>NZ_JBXANJ010000001.1:0-4800000 GCF_058801545.1 Mucilaginibacter sp. GW822-FHT03E02
TTATCGGGCAATATGTTCATTTGCCACCTTGCCATGTACGGCCTGCCTTTTGCTGTCGAACTCTCCTCCTATTATATTCAGGGAGACCTGGCAGTTTTGTAATTCATAAATAACAGGCAACGAGTTGGTTATCACCTTTATTTTTTTATTTTTTATAAACTGGCAAAGCCTGAAAACAGTACTGCCGCAATCCATAAAAATAATATCTCCGTCCTGTATATGTTCGGCAGCTTTGCGGCAAATATTGTCTTTAGCACTTGAATTTTGTGCCGCCTTATTTACAAAATCCTGCGGTTTTGCCAAAGGATCAACCTTCATGGCGCCACCATGGGTACGGTAGAGCAAGCCGTCGCTGGCAAGTTGGTTTAAATCGCGCCGGGCGGTTATCTCCGATATTGCCAGGGTTGCCGCCAGTTCTTTGATATCAACCTCGCCGGTACTGTTTAGTTGCTCAAGTACTTTTTGTTTTCTTTTTTGAAAGTTCATTTAAATAACGTTCATTTGTTCAAAAATAATCAAAATAGATCAAAAACAATCAAAATAATGGATAAAATCAGAATATTACAAACAGAGATCCTCTCCAAGAATTGGTATACGCTCAATAATGTAACGTTTGAGGCTATTAAACAAGACGGATCGGTACATCTGCTCACCCGCGAGGCTTATGACCGGGGCAATGGCGCAACTATATTGCTCTACAATACAGATCTTAAAACTGTGATACTTACACGCCAATTCAGGATGCCTACCTACATTAATGGCAACCACGATGGAATGCTTATTGAGTGCTGCGCTGGGCTGCTGGATGAAAACAACCCGGAAGACTGCATCAGGAAAGAAACCGAAGAAGAAACCGGTTATAAAATAACCAATATAAAAAAGGTGTTTGAGGCTTACATGTCGCCCGGATCGGTAACAGAAATACTTTATTTTTTTATTGCAGAATATACACCCGACATGAAAGTAAGCGACGGCGGCGGCCTGGAAGAAGAAAATGAAAACATAGAAGTATTGGAATTGCCGTTTACCCAGGCTTTAAACATGATCAACACCGGCGAAATAAAGGACGCCAAAACAATAATGCTATTACAGCACGCGCAACTAAACAACCTGCTATCATGACAACTAAACCCTTAATCATTTTAATTGCAGGCCCCTATCGCTCAGGCACAAATGACGATCCCGAACTGATGGCCAATAATTTAAGAAAAATGGAAGAAGCTGCACTTCCTATTTTCAGGGCAGGGCACATTCCGGTAATAGGCGAATGGCTTGCCTTGCCCCTGTTAAAACAAGCCGGCTCGAGGCATCCCGGCGATGAAGCCTACCAGGAAATCTCGTACCCGGTATCGCGGCGTATACTTGCCAAATGTGATGCCATTTTGAGGATAGCCGGCGAATCAAAAGGAGCCGATGGCGATGTACAAATCGCCCTGGAGCAAGGCATTAAGGTTTATTATAAGCTGGACGATATTATCGCGCTTTAAATTCAACCGCGTGCTTAAACTTTAAAAATCATTGCTACTTTTGGTACAGTATTAATACCATGCTACTATGAAGATCGCCCTTTTCCCAGGTTCGTTTGATCCGGTTACCAAAGCACATGTAGATATCGTGAAACGCTCTGTTGGCCTGTTTGATAAGCTTTATATAGGCATTGGCGCCAATAGCAGTAAACAAGGATTATTGAGCATTGAAACCCGGGAGCAAATGTTACGGGCTGTTTTTAAGCACGACGACCGGATACACATTGTAGCTTATGAAGGCCTCACCGTAAATTTTTGCAAAAGCATCGGTGCTGCATATATGATCAGGGGCATCCGTACAGTATCTGACTTTGAGTATGAGAAAGCCATAGCCCAGATGAACCACGCTTTAATGCCCGATATCGAAAGTATATTTATCGTAAGCAAGCCCGGCTACTCATCTATCAGTTCAACCATCGTACGCGAAATTATGCGTCACCATGGCGATGTGGCCCAGTTTATCCCTTCAGAGGCATTAGCTTATTTGTAGCCAGTTTTTCTTTATGCAATACATCTAATATAGACGGAAAGGTATTGTCGATAATTGGTTCAATGTGTTCTTTTTCAAACCAGCGCACATCTGTAATACCTTCTTCCTTTTGGGGTTTTAGTTTCTCTTTACCCTTACAATCCATTTTAAACCAGTGGGTTTTTTTCAGCACTATTTCTCCCCGGTTTATATATACGTGGTAAGTTTTGCAAATTTTCTCGTTAAGCCTGCTTACTTTAATGCCACACTCCTCTTCCACCTCGCGCACGGCGGCTTCTTTAACTTTCTCGTCTTTTTCTATTTTCCCTTTAGGCAAATCCCACTTATCGTTACGGTAAATAAATAAATAGTTACCCGCGGTATTCTTAACCAGGCCACCCGCAGCCTCAATAACTGTAATGCTTTTTTTAACAGATTTTAAAAATTCTTTAACATTATTACATTTGATGTAGAACAGTTTTTTGGGGTTGGCCAGTATCCACGTGTAAATTATTTTAAGATCAAACACCTCTGCATCAAGTTTTTCGTAATTTTCTACACCATGCGGTTCTGATTCAGTTAGCAGGATAACCTTTTCGTTAATATAAATTCTGTATTTTTGGGCCATGTTTAATAATAATGAGATAGAACAGCAGGTTGCCGAGTTCCTGCTGCAAATTAAAGCAATTAAATTACAACCTAATAATCCTTTTACATGGGCATCTGGATGGAAATCGCCGATTTACTGCGATAATAGGGTAACGCTCTCTCATCCTTCAATCCGTACCTATATCAGGCAGCAGTTAACAGTTATTATCCAGGAAAAATTTGGCAGTGTTGGCTGTATTGCTGGTGTTGCAACAGCAGGCATTCCACAAGGTGCCCTGGTAGCGCAGGAAATGGGCCTGCCATTTATATATGTACGCGCTAAAGCCAAAGAACATGGTACGGGCAGCCTAATTGAGGGCGACGTGCAAACTACCACCGGCAAAAGAGTTGTAGTGATTGAAGACCTGATATCAACCGGCAAAAGCAGCCTTCAAGCCGTTGACGCGCTAAAATCTGCCGGATTTGAAGTGGCCGGACTTGCAGCCATTTTCAGTTACGGTTTTGACATAGCTACAGAAAACTTTAAAAATGCGGGGTGCCCGTTTGTAACGCTGTCAAACTACAACGCGTTGATAAAATATGCCGAAGCAAACCAATACATCAGCGAAAAAGATGTGGCTTTATTAGCTCAATGGCGCGAAAACCCGTCCGCATGGGGACAAATTGCATCAAGCTAATTTAGGGTCGGGGCTCGGGTGCCGGGTTGCGGGATTAAATGGGTACTCGAATTAAACTATTTTCCACTTGTATGATAATGAAGCCGCCGTCTCAAATCTCATATCTAATATCTTACATCTAAAATGACTACATTTACCAGCGCCATCAGCATAAACAAACCGACAACCGAGGTTTACAATTATTTGGCAGATTTTAATAATCACCAAAAACTAATGCCCGATAGCATACAGGAATGGGTTTCTACCACCGATGAGGCAAGTTTTAGCATACCCAATATGGCCAAGCTATCATTAAAGATAGATAGCCGCGTAGCAAACCAGGAAATTGTAATTAAACCGGCGGCAAAGCCACCCTTTGTTTTAGAACTAAAATGGTCGTTATCCCCAAATAACGACCAAACAGATGTTGTTTTTACTATTAATGCAGAGTTAAGCATGATGCTGAAGATGCTTGCTTCCGGGCCCCTGCAAAAATTAGCCGACCATGAAACGCAAAGTTTAAAAGGCATATTAGCCTAAATTTACGCTGGCATTTTAAGGCTATTAGTATACCTTACGTTTTTGTATGTTGTTGAAAGCTATTACTACGTTGATAATAATTAAGCTCACGATTAGTGCTCCCATGACTGTGAAAAAATTAAAAATTAATTAATATTGTATAATATAGTCAAAGGTTGTTCCATTTATTTATAATTGGTAAATTACAGTGTATAACGTATGAATCAGGCGTTTAGTTTCAACCATGCAAATATTTTGTGCAATAGTATCCACGTTTGACAAAACTATTGGGCAAACAAATTCTTCCCCATATCCACAATACTCTACACAAACATAATATCAGCTTAATTTACCATAAACGAAGTTTTTAGCTTATTTTTGCGCCAAATTACAGGTGCAGCATGATCACGGTATCCAATCTATCTTTACGTTACGGTAAACGTACTTTATTTGAAGACGTTAATCTTAAATTCTCTCAGGGCAATTGCTACGGCATTATCGGTGCTAACGGTGCCGGTAAATCAACATTCTTAAAAATCCTTTCAGGAGATATTGACCCAACCAGTGGTTCGGTGAGTTTTACCCCCGGCGAACGGATGGCGGTATTAAGTCAAAACCACTACGCTTTTGACGAATTTACAGTACTTGAAACCGTAATGATGGGCCACAAGGAGATGTATGCTGTAATGAAAGAAAAAGACGCCATTTACCTGAAAGAAGATTTTACCGATGCCGATGGCGAACGCGCCGGGGAGCTGGAAAATCTTTTTGCCGAAATGGATGGCTGGAATGCCGAAAGTAACGCAGCTACCCTGTTAAGCAACCTTGGCATAAAGGAGGAGTTCCATTACAACCTGGTAAAAGATCTGGACAATACCCAAAAAGTACGTGTATTATTGGCCCAGGCGCTTTTTGGCAAACCCGATATTTTATTATTGGACGAGCCTACCAACGACCTGGACATTCATACCGTGAGCTGGCTGGAGGATTTTTTAGCTTCATATGAGGCCATCGTTTTGGTGGTATCGCACGACAGGCACTTCCTGGATACCGTGTGTACGCACGTGGTAGATATCGACTTTGCCAAAATGACCATTTATACCGGTAACTATACCTTCTGGTACGAATCGAGCCAGCTTGCGCTGAAACAACGCTCTGATCAGAATAAAAAGACAGAAGAGCGCGTTAAGGAATTACAGGAGTTTATCCGCAGGTTTAGCGCCAACGCCTCAAAATCAAAACAAGCTACCAGCCGTAAGAAGGCTTTGGATAAGATTAATATTGATGAAATTCAGCCATCAAACCGTAAATATCCGGGCATCATATTTAATAACCTTGGCCGCGAGGCCGGTGACCAGATATTACAGGTTGAGAACCTGAAAAAATCGCTTAACGGCGAATTGTTGTTCAACAATATTAGCTTCACCGTTAATAAAGGCGATAAAATTGCCATATCATCACAAAATAGCCTTGCTACAACAGCCCTTTATAACGTATTAACCGGCCGGGACGCCGATTTTAAGGGTACATTCAAATGGGGTGTTACTATAAACCCGGCAGATATCCCTATTGATAACGCCGAATACTTTAAAGGCAAAGATGATAACCTGATTGACTGGCTGCGCGAATATTCGCCGGGCGAAAAGGACGACCAGTTTATCCGCGGCTTTTTGGGCCGGATGCTATTCTCGGGCGAGGAAGTATTAAAGAAAAGTAACGTACTTTCAGGAGGCGAGAAAATGCGCTGCATGTTTAGCCGCATGATGCTGCAACAAGCCAACTTGCTGATGTTTGACGAACCAACCAACCACCTCGACCTGGAATCCATCACCGCGCTTAATAATGGCATGAAGGACTTCAGGGGCACCATCCTGTTCACCTCACGTGACCATGAACTGGTAGAAACCGTAGCCAACCGCATTATTGAATTAACACCTGGCGGCTATATTGATAAGCTGATGACCTACGATGAATATATCAATAGCCCTGTAGTTCAAAAACAACGCGAAGATTTGTACGCGGCAGTTTAAAAGTCAGAAAGTCCGCAAGACGGAAAGTCAGGAAGTTAGAAAATGACAAAATACTTTCAGACTTTCCGACTTCTATCCTTTCCGACTCAAATAAAAATTAGCATATTTGCAACCCGGCAAAAAACCGGAACGACTTGGTAGCTCAGCCGGTAGAGCAACTGACTCTTAATCAGTGGGTCGAGAGTTCGATCCTCTCCCAGGTCACTGAAGGAAACATTCTATTATGGATGTTTCCTTTTTTTATACCCATAAGAAAATGATAGCCAGACCGTTAGGCAGGCACAAAAAAGAGTTCGAAATTTTCCGGTAAGACTTTATAGTAATTTTGAATCGGGTCTATTTTTATTCAAATTATTGGGCAATAGCATTTTTTCAGATTTCGATTTCCTGTTCAGGTTATTTAAGTCGGGAGCTACTTTTTGCAACTGAGTAGATTTCGCAATAACGTAGAGAAAATTCAAGATAACAGTAGCCTCGTCATTATCAATGTTAATGCTATTTTGTGCCAATATACAAATAGCTTTTTTGATAGACACCTTCCTTTCTTTAAAGCTAAATGAACTTTGAGATTGATCGTCATTTAAATCAAGTTGATATTTTGCGTTGTTTTTGACCAATAAAATTGTTGCTAACATCTTGTTCAGGCAAAGTGAAAAATCCTCATTAAAATTAATATTTGTGGGAGGTATCAAATTGACGATGTATTTTTCATCATTTATATCTAAATTTCTAAACTTTAAAAAAAGATCATTGCATGGTTTCATATTAAACTGTTTATCAATACAGTTTAACTTAATTGTAACTTTTTGAAGATCACTTTTCAAATCACTCGATAAGACCTTGTACTCTTTTTTTAGGTTAATGAAGTCATTGAATTGAATCTTATCATCGATAAATAACCTTCTTGCTTTTGAAACAAAAAATTCTTGTTCTTCAATTTGCTTGAGCAACGATTTCCGTTCACATAGATAATGCTCACGCTGGGTGTTCACGTTGATATCCTCTAAAATAATTTCAAGTAATTTTATACCACCTGGTGTGAGTTCTATTTGATTTAACATTATCTTCATAATCATCATTAACGCGGTCCGCTCTAAATCTTGTTTTACAACCAGCAGCGCAATGGCAATATGGGTATCTTTTTGTTTTTCCCGTAGAAAAGCTACCGCTAAGCTTTCGATTACATACCGGGCAAATCAAATATTTCCTCAGCATGAACATCTCATTGATTTCGTGTGCGTTACCAACAATTTTTCTTTTTGTGTTGATGATATTCTGAACCTCGTAAAATAACACCTCTGGAATTATTGCTTCATGAATACCTTTTATTAATTGTACTTTGTCTGATTCAGTTGGCCTCAACGACACGTACCCACAATAAATGGGGTTACGAAGAAGTTTCCAAAACCGGGACCTGGAACACTTCAATCCTTTAGCATTAGACATTTTCCTTACCTGATCAACCCGATAAGCATTTTTTGCCAATTGTTGAAACGACCATTGAATCAGCTCAGCCTCCGGGTAATGGGGAGCTATAAATTTTTTACCATCCGGTGCAGTTAGATTAAGGTAACCTATTGGAGCTTTATTAGGATAACGTCCCATCTGCTTGGCTCTTCGGATACCATTCAAAGTATTTAATGCCCTCCTACTGTTTTCTGCTTCAGGTATGGATAAATAAACAGCAAGCATTACTGCGCTTTCCGGCACCATAAAATCAATAGGCTGATCTATTGCCATAGCAACGGCATTGTATTTACGAAGTATGCCGATCATTTCATACGCATACTCAATATTGCGACTAAACCGATCCCATTTTATAAATAGGATACTGTTTTCTTGGTTAGATTTTTTCTTTTTGATTTCAGTAATTAATTTCTTCCATTTCGGGCGATTGAAATTCTTTGCTGAAAAATCCTCCCGATAAATTCCTTTGACCAAAATATCGTTGCATTCACAATATTTTAATAATCGGTCTTCTTGTTCAGGTAAGGAATAACCTTTTCTTTTTTGTTCGTCTGTACTAACACGGACATATAAATAAGCTTGTTTCATATGGGCAGTGCATAAATCTTATTATAAGTTCGGAATTTTTGCCAAAAAACGGAAGCAGAACTCTACCATGTTGTATCAACAGTTTTTGCTTAACCTCGACAAAATACCTTGCGAAGAGGCCCAGAAGGGAGGATTTCAGAATGCTTATTGGAATTTTTGGAAGTTGCGCAGTCAATCTTGGAATATAAAAACAAGGTTTCAAGCACCTGAAGTTTTCAAATGTAGATTATCGTTTTTTTTCTGGTTCGAGCATAGTTTAGGACGACAAAAAATTTATTTGATGGTCTCCGCTATAACTTTGTGGTGATTAAGCGGCAATTTCATTTAACCTTGGCTCAGCATGGATTTGAATACTGCAAAGTATCCAAACGTGGGGGCTGATGGCCGGTGACCTCCAAAGATTGGATCCTGATGCAAAGGCTTATAGCTTCAGGTACGCAAAGAGTACAATAATGGCTGCACACATCCAGCATCAGGTCCAAACTTGGTATTTACCGCTATTTGCAGCGGCTTGTCTTTACTGCTCAAAAAAGACACTTAATTTAACTGATCTCATTTAACGATATGAGGAAACGATAAAGAACGATGAGCGGATTATTTTTAATGCTTATTGAATCTTGCTGCTTTCTGGCAGCAGGATAAGCTTGATAAAATTCTCACCATTTAAATACTTAACGGCAAGGTTTTTAACATCCGTTGACTTTACGGCGTTTATTAATCCTGTGGAAATGCAGGGATCCTCCAGGTGCTCTTCATTTTGTATCTGGCCAGATATATAGCCAAGCCACCATTCATTGGTTTTCACTTCAGTTTCCTGCGATCGCAGGACTTCGGCACGCCATTTATTGATGTTCACATGTTCCGGGCCGGATTTTATCAGTTTCGTCACCTCATCAAGTGTAGAGGCGATTAACTTGTCCACATTTGACGGTGCGCAGCCGAAATTCACAATTAAGGAGAAGCGTTCCTGTGGTAATTTGGTAACATTTACAGATGCGCTCGGTGTATATACGCCACTTTCTTCTTCCCGTAACCGTTCCAGCAAACGTATGGTAAGCACTTCCTTCAGCGCGTCCATGGTATACCGGTTCGAATGGCTGTATTTGAATTTGCCGGACCAGACCAATAACACGGTTGCTTTATCTTCCGTACCTTTAAAAACCTTTTTTTCGTAGTTTCCTTCCGGAATGTTGATGTCTAAATCTTTAGCAGGCATTGCGGAATCTAATGCTGGTAAGCCGCCAATATATTTTAACAGCAAAGGTTGTATTGCCTTTACATCAAAATTGCCGACAAAAGTAAATGTGCTGCCGGCGGCATTTCCAAAGCGCTCCTTATATATGTCGAAAGTCCTATCCAGGCTTATCTGATCTATTTTTGAGATACTTGGACCGCTTCTTCGGATATTGTGATTACCTAATACTGTATAAACCGTATCCTGAAAAACATTCATCGGTGAATTAGCCCGGTTTTCGAGGATTGCTTTCGACTTGGTAATCAATCCGGCAAATAGGTCTTTATCCTTTCTTGGTTGTGTATAATACGCATACAAAAGCTCCAGTGCATTTTCTAATTCAGCGGGAATTGCGGAACCGCTAACGCCCGTAGTGCGTTCTGACATTTGCATGTGTACCCCAATTTGTTTGCCCGACAAATAGTTATTCAATTGGATGGGATTATAATTACCTGCGCCAAAAGATGAAATTATGCCGGCCGCGTTAGATGCTGATTCATAATCGTTGTCGCTATACAAGGAGGATCCCCCGGGAGTAGAACCACTGAACAGAATCTGATTGTCTTTGAAATCGGTTGGTTTAAGAATGACTTTGACATGATTAGCAAATTGAATAGTGGTAACGTTTAATAAACTATCAGTAGACACGCTGACGATACGGCCGCTCTTTGGTTTACTTGTAAGTAAAGGTTGTTCATTCACAATATTTTTGTACTGCAATTGCTTTTCCTGTTCAACCTGGCGCATCCAGGTCAGCACCGTTTTTTCATCAGGCAGAATGGCTTTGTCCTTATCCGGAGCCATTATTAATATATCCCTGTCATTTGTTTTAATTTGCGCCCGGGCCAGATTATTCAGGTCGCTTAAATTTATTCCCGGTAAAGATTTTTTGAGCAGCGTATATTCAAATTGTATACCCGGGGAGGCGGTTCCTTTTAAGAAATATTGAAGGTATTCATTAACGTAACTGTCTGAATTTACTTTTTTACTTTCCTTCACACTGGCTTCCATTTTGCTCAGGTAATTTTGCTTAGCGCGGTCCAGTTCTTTTTGCGTAAAACCTAATTTTTTTATCCGGTCGGTTTCCCTCCAAATAGCTTTAAGGCCTTTTTCCAATTGCCCTGGGTTTGCATTTACAAAAACTGAAAACTGGTCAAGCCCTCCTAAAAGTTCACCTATCCCCATGCCACCGCTTATAAATGGTGGGTTAGCCTGGCGCTGCAAATCAGTAATACGCTCACTCATCATAAAGTTAAAGAGTTCCCTGATTACGGATTGGCGAAAGTCACCCGCCGTTTTCAGCGCAAGGCCCGGATGTTTAATGATGATCTGCAACACTGTCGATGTCATTTCTTTATCAGTTACCGTTAAAAACTGATTTTTACCGGTAAGTGGAATGCTATATCGGACTCTTGTTCTTTCGATTTTCGGGTTTTTCAGGTCGTTGAACTTTTTCAGGATGCTCTTTTCCATCTCGTTCACGTCAATATCGCCAACTACAATCAGCGCCTGTAGATCGGGCCGATACCAGTCCCTGTAAAACGACCTGATGGTTTCGGGCTTAAACCCTGTAAGTACCGAGTCTGTCCCGATCGGCATGCGGGTTGCGTACCGGGAATGATTAAGCATAACCGGCCAATATTGACGCTGCATCCTGTCCTGGGCTCCTTTACCCAAACGTTTCTCTTCCAAAACCACTCCTCGTTCTTTATTGATCTCGTCCGGATCAAGCGTGGCCTCCTGTGCCCAATCCCGCATAATTTGTATACCTTGAGACAGAATCTCGGGGTCATCAGATGGCAAGGGCAGCTGGTACACTGTTTCATCAAATGAGGTATAAGCATTCAGATCGGCGCCAAAACGTACACCTGTTTTTTGCAGATAGTTAACCAAATCACTTTTTGGAAAATGCTTAGTGCCATTAAAATTCATATGTTCGAGAAAATGCGCCAGACCTTGCTGTTCATTGCGCTCAAGAACAGACCCGGCTTTGTTGGCCAGGTAGAATACTACCCTGTTCTTTGGTTCTTCATTATGACGGATGTAATAAGTGAAGCCATTGGGCAGTTTACCCATACGAACTACAGGATCTAAAGGAAGTTCGGCAGCCATATTTGTTTTTCGGAACTTTAGTACTGCTTGAGCCATCGTACTTTGGCTTACGATACAAGCTAACAAAACCATAGCGACCACTCCGGTCAAAAATATTTTTTTCATTAAAGTTTTTTTTTCGTTTGATTTAACATTTATCGATTTGCAGGCTAATGATTACCTTTTTTATTGATGATTCCCCACTGTATCCGCTATCAGACATGTGCCTCACTGACTAATCCTATTACTGGCAGTAATACAGCCATTAAGCAAAATTTCTTTTATTTATAATAAACGCTGTTTGAAACCGCTGGTAAAAGCTCGCTATAAATTCACTGATAAGTATCGCGTGGCAGGGGTATTCTTCCCGCCAAAGGCAATGACTCTGCGATCAGTTCATTCACGTAAATCGACTCAAGCATTTTTCACAGTCACTTTATCTCCAGTTAAAACTAATTTCACGGAAAAGATCATCTGAGAATCTTGATATTCTTGAATGGTCCTCTTGATTGTATTTAAATTTCGTTTGACTTTGCCCCGGAATAGGATACGCCCATTTTGTAGAACAGTAATCTTTTGATCAAGATCCATCATTTTATCATTAAGATTAATATTCAATACTTTAAAGGTGCTCTTAGTTACGTTTATCTGGTTTCCTTTTATGCTTAGTTCGGCCGCTGCACCTTCGCTAAGTGTTTCGACAGGTGCGGATAACCAATAAAAGCGATGCTGAAGCCGGTTGTCTTGTACCCATGATACTTTTTGGGGAAGCGGGTTTCTTGTAAAAGAGGCCATCCATGGTATCGCTATAGTATCTCTGTGATCCATCCAATGCGCCTTATCGGCATACAAATGAAAATCGTGCCTATAGCCTAGTGGATCAGCTTTATGCAAGCTATCGAGCTTTTGTTCAAAGCCTACTGCTAGGGTGTTCCGATGATAAGCCGTATCAAGTCCGCCCATATAAATGGCAAATGGCAGGTTTCGAAGATTAAGTGCATTGGCGTCTCCGGGGTGGCCGGCCATCATAGACGCGGCAGCAAAACGGTCAGCCATACGCGAAGCGAGTTGAAATACTCCGTCACCACCTGCAGAGTATCCCAGGATGTAGACTTTATTTGTATTGACATCTTCCAAGATGACAGCGTATCGGATTAATGAATCCAGCAAATTGTCGATATGGTCTTCGTGCCATAAATTCCAGGTGTTAGTAGGTGCTCTTGGCACAATACAAAATCCTTCTTTTATCGGATAAAGCGTCCGCTGGTTTTCCCACTGTTGATCGTTGATCTTCGGAGGAGCATTTCCGCCCCCATGAAGCGAGATATAAAGGCTACGCCCGTCGGCAGGCTTCTCGCCGAATGCCCGATAGGCAATAGCCATGTTATATTGCCCTAAATGGATAACTCCTTCAGACCACACCTTCTCCGCTGCCGGACGCAACTTGTTTTTTTCTATCGTCCATTCTTTTCTTGCAAGCTTTTCTGCTTCCACACGGCTTAACCCTTTTTGAGCAAAGGAAGGGGTAGCTAAAATGAACAGGATACAAACCAGCGGAACCAGTTTTACCCAATGAGAAAAGAAAAGACTTTTTCCTGGAGGAAAAGTTTCAGTTATATAGTTTTTCATGTTATTTTTCAGTTAATAAGGCCAGTATTCCTTCATTTTCAATAATGAGCATACCCTGACGGTCAGTGGTTATGCCCGTTTCCAGCTTATAAGTATATTTTGGTACGCTACCGTGCATAACCGTTGGTAAAAAAGTGAACTGTACATTTTCGGAGGTTTTCTGCAAGGCTTCGCCTACCTCAATAATATGTGTAGAGATGATAAAAAAGGACTGGTGATATTGCGCAAAAGCCGCTGTAACGGCCAGCGTAGCGTCATACGCATCCTTTACATTGGTGCCTTTAAACAATTCGTCAAATAAGACGATGAAGCTATTTCCGGTAGCTACTTCCTCTGCTGCCTTTTTTACGCGCAATACTTCTGCATAAAAATGACTATACCCCATATTCAGGTTGTCGGAGACATTGATGGAAGAATAAATACCATCGCGAACTGAAAACTGCATGTGTTTCGCAGCAACGGGAAAACCCATATGGGCCAGGTAAACTGCAATGCCGAACGCTTTCATGAATGTAGATTTACCAGCCATATTGGCTCCGGTCAGAAATAGCATGTTACTGCCTTCGTCAAAGTTTATAGGATTGGCAACCCCATTAATTAACGCCGGATGCCATACTTCGCTGATTTTGACCAGATGCTTTGCTTTAGGCACCGCTTCCGCGTAGGTAAATCCACGATCTCTGCCAACTGCGCTTACGGCGATGTAAACATCCAACTTGTAAATATTTTCCAGCAGGGTTTCCATATCTGCCTGCAGCGTTTTTTTGATCAGATAATCATAAGCCGCCAGCTGCACGATGGAAAACTTTGCCGAATTTATTTGTTCCAATAAATTCCTGAGGCGGGGATGGGCAAGGATATCTAAGAGTATGCTTTTTTCATGGTCAAAGGGTGTCGTTTCACTATCATTTAACAAGTCCAGAAACCTGCGCAAATCATTCAACATTTTAATCGTTACCGAAAGGCCGTTTTGTAATTTCTCATAGCGTTCATCCTTTAGGAGATAGTTTTGAACCCTCGTGGAAACAACATGCAATAAGGCGCCCGGATAATTGCTGCTTGTGCCTATGCGGAAATAATTTTCTACTTCCTGGAAATCCTGCTTGCTAAACGGGAATAACAATTTTTTCTGTCCGAAGTAGTTAAATAAACCGCATCGTTTATTGATCGCTTGCGGATCAGTAAGTGGTTGTTGAAACATTTGCTGCAGCAGCCGCTCTCCGCCACTGGTTTGCACTTTATTGAATAGATTAAAAACAGAACCTGGTGTATATTTACCCAATAGGTTCAGATCTTCTTGAGTTTGTTTGTCGACTTTAAAGTTCATAATCCGCGATTAGACATCCGCTCCAGTCCGGATTTTAAGATTTCCAGGATACCTTCATTGTTAACAATCACCATACCATGGCGATCTGCGGTTAGCCCCTGTTTTAAAGAGTAGGTATATACCGGCTTGTTCCCATCCATAAGTGTCGGTAAATACACAAAGTTGATATTGCCGCATTTCTTTTGAAGCACTTCTCCTGCCTCGATGATATGTGTGGAAATCACAAATTGACTATTCCGCTTAGCTGCAAAGGCCTCTGTAAAAGCAATAGTTGCTTCGCAGGCATCCTTAACATTCGTGCCCCTGAACATTTCATCGAACAGTACAAACAAGTTCTTCCCCTGCTTAAGCTCTAATGCTATTTTTTTAATTCTTAAGACTTCAACATAAAAGTGACTGGCACCCATACCCAGGTTATCCGGCAAATTGATGGTCGTAAACATTCCATCCAGAACAGAAAATTGCATCTGTTTTGCTGCAACCGGGAAACCCATATGCGCCATATAAAGCGCAATACTCAGCGACTTCATAAAGGTTGATTTGCCCGCCATATTTGCACCGGTCAGAAAAATAACGTTACTGTCCGCCGTAATACTTATGGAGTTGGGCACCGCCTTTTCCAGCTGAGGATGGTAAACGCCTTCAAGCCTTACTTCATTCCGATCTTCGGGCATAGCTTTGGGGAAAATAAAGCCCCGATCTGCAGCGACTTTTGCAACAGTGATATATACGTCCAATTTATAGATATAGGTCAATAATTCGATGACTACGTCACGGAAGCGAAACCTGAAAAACTCATCAAATTCTGCGAATTCCGCAGCGGAAAGTTTTTTTCCTGACTTTGTTGCTAACCCATGTGAAAATGCAGAATTATTCAGGAGACTCAAGATCTCGGTCCCCTCCGAGCTGTAAGAATTCAACGCGTGCGGTTCTAAGCCGGTCAGAAACTGAGTCAGATCCTTCATGAGCACTAATAAGACCGTAACCCCATTATGCATGGAAGAGGTATCGCCGTCCGGCATAACCATGTTGCTTAGCTTTCTGACAACCGAATCGTCCTGTGCTGAAAGCTTGGTCCGATGATCAACATTCCGCAAGTAGGATTCCACCGTATCAAACTGATGAGCAGGAAAAGGGAACTGTAATCCAGCTTTAGCGAAATATTGAATAGTTTCACTTCTTTCAGTAATTTGGGCATAATTGGAAAGCGGGGAGCGGAACATCTCTTCCAGTATGGCCGCTCCGCCACGCGTAGTGGTTCTATTGAAAATCTGATAAATGGAATCGGCCCCCTGTTTGCCGAAAATATTCAGGTCGTTAATGGTCTGCTGATCGATAAGGAATGACATCGCTATTTTCTTTTTCTCCTGATTAATATTATACTCCCAATGGCCAGTAGGATGCCCGGAAGCACCCAGATCAGCACAACTCTTAAATTTTTAACCTGGTCTTTTGTAACCAGTACCAAGGTATCCTTTGCCATGGGCCGGAAACTACTGATAGGAAACTGCCCATAACTCAGCCAGCTAAAAACGCCCGTATTAAAGGCAAAGTTTGCGGTCCTCATATTAAAGCGATTCAATTCAGCATTCGACATAAAATCAGCATCTCCGGAAACGATGATGCGCTGTTCTTTACCGTTTAAATTTCTTGTAATACTTGCTGCCAGCGGAAAGGGCTTTTTCAGGTCGCCTTTCTCCGGCTCAAACTTGACGGTTGCAGAGTCACTTAAGAATTTGTCTTTTTTTAACCAGCTTTTTCTCGCATCGGTGATCAGCAATGGTTTAACGTCGTATACTGTTGAACCTTCGATTGAAAGTGCCGCCGCTGTCGGCATAGAAACAACGATGCTATCATGATGTATTTGCTTAAGCGGCGGGAAAATGTTTCCTGCCGCGCTGGTCAGGAAGGGTGCGGCCAGGTCGGGCTGGAGATCCTTACTTTGTTGTACGATAGCCCCGTTCATCAATTGTACCCCAAATTGTTTGAGCAACGGATTAAGAACAGCCTGCTTTCCCGGTTCGCCGGAGATCATTAGGTTACCACCGGCATCTATATATTTTTGTAGTTTAGCCGTTGCTGAGGAACCAAGTACGATCTTCGGATCTGCCAATACGAGGGCGGAAATACCGGAGGGAATGACACCGGTCTCTAATGAAACGGTGTCAACGTCAAAGCCCTGATTTAGCAGCGAATTTCTGAAACTCTTTAAGTTTGTCAACGCACGATAATCGCGGTCGCCGATCTTAATGATATTACGTTCCAGGTTTCCTGTTGCAAACAGGATTTTGGGTATTTTAGCTTGCAGAAGCCTTTTTAATGCAGCCGATACCTCCGTTTCAGAAGGCCAGTGCTCGTTATCAGGAAACACGCGCAAAAATGTTTTTCGTCCCTTATATTTCAGTTGCATGATGTAATAATTGGGCTCCTGTGAAAGGTCTATCATTTTTCTGATCTCTTCAGGCCGCTTAAACTGATCGAGGCTCATGTCACCGTTTTTGGCTGCCTTTTCGGCAATCTGCGCTAAGGATTTTCCTGGATTTCTTTTAGTAATTGCTCCCCCCATACCCAGTGTATCGTAGTACATGACATTTTTAAGTATGATGTTGTGTTTAAACCGAACGTAAGGCGCCCATGAGTTGATGTTTTTCTGGTAAGATTCCGGATTTCCGTCTTCCATAAAACCGCCAAACAAATTAGCATAACCGGTCACTTCCAGCGGCTCGTCACCAAGTTCCCTGATGATCTTTTGGGTCTCCGGGCTAATGGTGTTGGTTTTATTTTCCGTGGCATCGAAATACACAATGAGTTGAGGTATCGCACTGATGCAGCCGATAGCCAGCGTGCAAATGAAAATAACGCTATAACGGGTAACTTTTACCAGCGGGGATGTTGATTCCATGCCAGACTTCAATTTATAGATCGTTAGTCCCAGAAAAAGAAACACAATAGCCAGGAAGTACACGATACCATTACTGGTGATCAGCCCCACCAGCATCCAGTCAGTACGACCGGCCACGGAAAGGAAGTAAGTTACATCTCTTAAAAATGGTACCCCACGCCACAAACCTGATATATTATACAGGATACCGAAGGTTACAAATGTGCAGACAGCTGCTACAATCTGATAAGTAGTCAGGGAGGACATAAATAGCCCGATAGCTGAATAAGCGCAAAGTAGCAGGAACAGGCCGAGCAAGGAGCTCAAAAGTAAACCGGTATCAGGTGATTTTACGGTAAAATAGCTTAACGCGATGAAAAAAGCTACGATGGTGACCAGTAAAGAGCTCAGTGCTACCATCGCTCCAAACTTTCCTAATACAATTTCGCGTACACGAATGGGCGAGGAATAGAGCAGTTTTATGGTACCACTGCTGGTTTCGCGGCTGATAAGGCCCATGGTAAGTAAGGGAAGATAGAGATACAAGTTTCCCATTACAGTCGACAACAGACCGTTTGATCCTAAAAATATCCCTGCAATTATGCTGAAGGTGTTTTTAAAGCCGCCTTCCTGGATTTCGGCAGAGGATTCCAGCATTTTTGAATACACGATTCCGCATTGAACCAAAAAGATGATAATGAGAAACCAGGCTATCGGAGAATAAAAAAGTAATTTTAACTCTGTCTTTGCAATTCTGAAAATAGTTTTCATTAAGATGTTTTATTGGACTGGTGTTGTGATAGTTGTTTAAATATTTCCTCAACTGAGTTCTTCTCGAGCGTGATCTCCTGAAGCCGCCAGCCTTTGTTAACGCTTTCGTTTACTATGGTCTCGGCGATTCCCGAATCGCCGCTAAAGAACAGCCGAACGAGCTTCTCGGTAAGCAAATCTGCCTTCATGACCCCCTGAATGGCTTCAAGTTCCATTATCGCTGGCATATTGTTCAGGTGAACGAGCATGCTATGCGGTGCTATGTAATTATTGAATGCATCCATGCTATCTTCAAAAACAATTCTACCGTTCTCGATCATCATGATATCCCTGCATAGCAGTTGTACTTCAGAAAGGATATGAGAAGAAAATATAACAACCCTGTCCCTGGCTATCTCTTTGATCAACGCCCTTACTTCGATGATCTGGTTTGGATCCAGCCCATTCGTCGGTTCATCCAGGACAAGTACTTTGGGCCGGTGTACAATTGCTTGTGCTATCCCCACACGTTGCCTGTATCCACCAGAGAGGTTTTTTATTAGCCGGTTGCTAAAATGGGCTATCCCGCAACGCTCCTTGGCTGCTTTTACTGCGTCTTTTCGCTCGTTACCCGACATATGCCTTAATCCAGCGCAATACATAAGGTACTCGTCGACAGTAAGGTCCATATATAACGGTGGGTTTTGGGGTAAGAACCCTATATCTTTTTTTGCCCGCATAGGATCATCCCTGAAATTTACACCATCGATGTAAACGTTGCCTTCGGTCTGGTTCAGGGATCCGCAAAGGATGTTCATGGTTGTCGACTTTCCCGCGCCGTTCGAACCTAAAAGCCCAACAATCCCGTAGCTGTTGATCTCCATGTTAATGTCACGTATAGCCCAGTTGGCGCTATATTTATGTGACAGATTTTCTATTTTAACGATACTTTTCTGCATTACAGACTTTTTTTAGGCAATTCAATTCCGTATTGATGAACCTGGCGAGGGTATATCAATACGGAAAATGAGTAGATGGATTTATTTTGGATTCTGTATTAGTTCCGGATTCTGGTTTACAATGATTGAAGAAAAAGGGAAAACATACCCGTTACTGTTAGGTGCCAGCGTGTAAGTAACATTCTTAAAGGTACGTGTGACTGTTTTGGCCAGTGAAGGCTCTTTATTTAAGCGTTTCTGGTCAAACCAGCGCAGGCCTGTTCCGAAAAACTCCCTCCGGCGCTCATCAATGACCATTTGCAAAGCCTGTTGGTCACTCGTGGCGGTTAGCGCTACATAATCGTCTGGAGTAAACCTAAATTTACGCAGGTCATTCAACATTTTTATCGCTTCATTACGTTGTCCAGCCCTTGCCAGGCATTCCGCCCGGATCAGCCACGTTTCATTTACCGTTAAGCCAACACATGCCGGATCGGAACCGCCTCCGGCCCAAAAACCTCTGCCGTTAAAACTTGGATAAAACTGGTCACCAAACCTGGTAAACAGCACATACCTCAAATCTTTGGTCCCTAATAAATTCAGCAAGTCATCACTTAACTGTAATGCCGAATAGGTAGTTCTGGGTATTTTACGCAAAAGGATTTGCTTATTTTCCAAAAGAGTAGGAAATGGAGCGTTCAAAGGACCAGCTGATAGGTTGTAATCATAAAGCTGTCCTGAAAGCGCCAGCGATTGTTCTGCGGCCTGGCGTGCTGCCTCAAAATTCCGCATGTTTAAATGTGCTTTGGCCAGTAAGGCATAAGCTGCCGCCCTGCTCGGCCTTACAGCATTTTCTTTGGTAACCGATATCAGAGGGATAGCAATTTCCAGGTCTTTAAGCACCTGAGCATAAACCTGGGCAACTGTTGCTCTCGGTAGAGGGACGAATAACTTTGCTTCAAGTAAAAGTGGCACGCCAAGGTCAGATCCAGCCGTCCCTGCATCATACTGCTTAGCATAGGAGTTTACCAGGGTAAAATAAGTAAAGGCCCGCTGTACAAGTGCCTCAGCATAAATTTCATTCCGTTCCGCCAGCGAACCACCTTTACTATTCAAAACGCCCGATATTACAGTGTTGTAGGTGTACATCGCTTTATACATTCCGTTCCAGTCAAAATCGTCAACTTTTTCAAGATAAAAGGGCTTGTCCCAGGTATACATCGCAAGGTTCGAATTGTCTGTTGAGATTTGATCCTGAATATTAGGATCTTTTAGATCAATGTCATCACAACCCAAAATGGCCGAATTCCCTGAGCCAATTTCAGCACTTGTTTGGCCATTGATCAGTAGGCGGTAATCTTGTGTATAGACCAAAACTCTTTGCCCCTGAACCGGAACATTTTCTACGTACTTACGGCAAGATACCAAGGCAAACGTTAATATGGCTATTAAAAATATTTTTACAATATTCATGATTTTGTCTTTGTGAGGTTATAAACTCAGGTTAACTTGGAAAGAATAAGTCCGGACAGGAGCCAATTGATAAGTACTACTTTCACTATAAAGGTAGTCGGGATCTATTTTCTCTTTATTCGCAGCCCAGATCATACCCAGGTTGCGGCAAACTGCCGATAAGCTTAAAGCCTTGATTCCGAACTTGGCTACAACCTGCTGAGGTACCGAATACGCCAGGCGTACTTGTTGCAGCTTTACATTGCTTCTGCTTCTGACCAGTAAATCAGAATTTGAATACCTATCCACACTGGTGCCATAATAGTAACCGAGGTTATAATCAGTATTAATTCCGGGAACTGTTGTGGTCAACTCATCACCGGGGTTTCTCCAGCGTTTTGCCAGATCTCCTGCACTGCTTACAAAATCAGTAAGCGTGTTGATGGATGGTTTCCGAAAAACACCACCCAACTGATACTGGAATTGTAAACCCAGATCAAAGTGCTTATAAGTGACATTTGTAAAATAGGCGCCAAACCAGGGAGAAGCTGTTCTGCCGGAATACGCTTTAATGTCATAATATGGATAGTCGGCAGTCGTGTAAATTTTACCGGGGTCTTTTGGATCTTCAATAAGTGTTTCACCCTTGGCATCCAAACCCTTAAACTTGTAGGAGAACAAGAAATCAGTTGGATAACCGTCGTGAATAATTTGCCCTTGTGTGACATCTTCATTGCCGATAGGCAATTTAAAGCGTTCGTCATGAACAACGTTGGTATTGTATGACAAGTTGATGGTATTGTTCCAGGTTACTGTTTTAGACCTCACCAGGGCGAAAGAAAGCCCCAGATCTATACCGTTTCCTTCTAATCTTGCTGCGTTGAATAAAGTTTCGCTAAATCCGTAGGTTGCATTGATCGGTAAGGTGTAGAATATGTCTGTGGTGTGTTTCTTGTAGTAATCTAATGTGCCGGAAATGCGGCCATTGAATAATGAAAATTCAAGTCCATAATTCAGCATTCTTGTTTTCTCCCACGCCAGGTTATCCCTTGCCGGACGGCTTATGGTTGCATAAGGAAGTCCCGAATAAAAGTCGGTACCCGACAAATCTATAACGGTTACCGGCGCATAACCCTGTGGTGCATTCCCGGTAAAACCATAGGTAAAGCGGCCGGATAAGGTACTTAACCATTCGACGTCTTTCAAAAAGCTTTCTTGTTTTAGATTCCAGCTGAGGCCGCCAGACCAAAGCGGAATGGCTCTTTTTCTGCGCTCAACGCCTAAAAGGTTAAGATCGTCAAAACGTGCGCTCCCTGAAATGGTGTATTTTTTATCGTAAGTGTAGGCGGCGTTTGCGTAGTAGGAAAGCGCCCTTGTGGTTTTCTCCACTACCGGCCCGGTTGTACTGCCTATATTGGGGCGCTGGCCATAGATATCCGTGTACCGAACTGTTGGGTTTACACTACTAAATGAATTAATCTCTTTATTGTAGCCATAACGGTTCTCTCCACTGCTCTTTCTAAAAACCTCACGGATTTCATTGCCCAGTACCGCATTCAGTTCATGCTTATCGTTCCAGTTTTTATTCACGTTAAGCTGCCCCCTGACATTGTAACTTCTGACCAATGAATTATTGAGAGCCAATTTCCCACCCATCGGAATGCCATAAACCAATTTCCCGGCGGCGTTAACACTCGTTGCCCTATTGATCATGATTCTGGATGCATAGCTGTCAGGCTCCTGATAATTTTCCTGCTCATTGAAATTCCTGGCCAGGTTGCCGGAAACCGATAAACTCAGCCAAGGTGTAATCTTACCATTTACATCCATAATAATACCCAGATTATTTCCGGTATTCACGGTGTTGTTGTACTTCAACTCGTCAATTGGAGAATATCGAAATGGAAGGTATCCCTGTTTCTCAAATTCGCGGGCGCGTTCGGGAACCATAAAAACATCATAATATTTGGTACTGCCATCAGGATTTGTGAGCATGTCATACGGACGCAGGCCTCCGGTTGACATGCTCATGGCCTGTGCCGACGTAGGATTAGTTTTATCTGTGGTGTTGGCATAATTCAAAGATGTATTGATGGTTATGCGATTTTTAAAGAGCCCCGAGCTTGTACCAATGTTGAAGGAATATCCTTTGTTCCGGTTGCTTTTGTATACCCGGTCGTCCGTATAGTAGTAGCCGGACATGTAATAAGAGCTATTTACACCTCCGCCTGACAGCGACAGGTTATATTGTTGCGTGACAGGCTTTTGCAATAAATACTTGGAAATCTGGCCCCTGTTATCATTTTGCCCGAGTGCCGCGAGCTCCGAATTCATTTGGGCTTCGTTGATTTCTCCCCGTTTGTTCTTGAATATGATGGCTTGAGCCTGACTGTTATTGGCCGGAAGATAACTTGATGGCACGGGGTCAGTTAACAGATTAGCGTTAATCATATCTTTTTCCAGGTTTATATAATCGGGAACCGAAAGTCTCGGCCCATACTTTGTGCCTGGTTTTGCACTTGTACTGTAAGTTGTCGAGAAGTTAATGGTGGGGGCAGCATTTTGCTTTCCCTTTTTTGTGGTGACTACAATCACCCCGTTGGCAGCCTGGATACCCCATATGGATGCGGCAGCCGCATCTTTAAGAAAGGTTATCTGTTGAATGTCATCCGGATTGAGAAAGTCTAATGCGCCTCGCGCAATGGAAATCTGTGAAGGAAATCCGTCAATAACGAGCAAAGGTTCCACACTCACCTGTGTGTACTGGCCAACTATCGTAGAGATACCGCGAATGTTAATAGTTCCATTGCGGCTTTGGCCGGCTGTTGTTTTCGTGGAGACATTAACACCAGGTACCATTCCCTGAATACGTTCAAGTACACTGATAGTTGGGAACTGTGCAAGTTCTTTGGCTGTAATCACGCCAAAAGATCCGGTCGCACGTTCTTTATTTAAGTTTTGGTAACCTGTATTTACAATGGTGACCGTTGATAACTGTGCCGCTAAGGGCTTTAAAGCAATAACAATACTCGTTTTCGATTTGAGTACCGTGGTATCCGGTTTATAGCCGATAAATCTGGTAATGATCGTCTCTTTCCCCGAAACGTCAAGCAATTTGAATGTACCATTGGCGTCGGTAATATATAACTTTCCTCTACCTTGAACTGATACACTTGCTCCTGGCATGGGCTCTCCGCGTTCATTAACGACTAAGCCATTTACGTCTATGTTAGTAAAAACTGCGCTGATTCTGTCTAATAATGACGGTTCTTTTCGAGACACTATCACTATTTTATCCTGAATTTCGTAGGCTAACGGCTGATCTTTGAATAATATTTCCAGAACATCTTTTAGCTCCATATCAACCACCCGGATGTTCACGGGCCTTGCTGCCTTAAGGATATCTCCGTCTGCCACAAAATCTACCCCGGTTTGCACTTTGATATTAGCAAACAGCTTGACCAAAGGTGTATTTTTTTCTGACAAGGAAATTTTCTGTGCAAATCCGGCAGCGGCAACTTGCATCAGCGATGCAAACAAAAACAAGCAGGTTAATCGCATGATGAGGAAAATTTTATGGCATACAAGATTTTGTATACCCTGTTTTGTGGTATATTTTCTATACATTTATCTGAGTTTAGTTTAATGCGGCAGACCTCAACTTTCCAGGGCAAAGGTTCGCTGCAAATAGTTTTTAATTAATTTAGAGCTAAACGAAACTTAAACCAGGTTCCGGTTTCCGGAGTCTGGTTTTTTTGATAGGTAATTATTTACTGACGTATACTTTCCTCCCTTCGATTTTAAAGTGAACTAATTTTGTTGATTCTAAAGCTTTCAGTATTTGGCTTATATTTTTAGATCGGGAAATATTGCCGGAAAATGCACCCGTTGGAGATGGTCCTTCGTAAAACACTTCAATGTTATACCAGCGGGCGATGTCCTGCATTATTTTTTCAATCTTCGCGTCATTAAAAACAAAGTTGCCGTCTTTCCAGGCAAGCGACTCTTCCATGTCTGCTTTTGAAACGCTTATCGTTTCCCCCTTCAAAAGCGACTGTTGCCCGGGACTTAGAATGACTTCATCCTTATAAACAATTTTTCCGTGATCACTCCAGGCGGAGGCCTGATAGCCAACTCTCACACTGCCCTCGGCAAGTGTTGTAACAATATTTTTGTCTTGCGTGTAAGCTTTAACGTTAAAGTGTGTCCCTAAAACGGTTACTTCCTGTCCGTCTGTCTCCACTAAAAATGGATGTAGCTTATCCTTTGCTACCTCAAAGTATGCTTCGCCGTGAAGTTCAACCCGCCTATCTTTTAAAGATGAAAAGGAAACAGGGTATTTTAGGGATGAAGCTGCATTTAACCACACTCTGGAACCATCGGGTAACTTCACCTGGTAGGTTTCTCCCATTGCAGTGGATAGCAAATTATGTTGTCCCGGCCCGGCTGTATTATTTTCTTTAACTTCATAAACGATCTTTCCATCCGAGGTTTTAGATATTGTCACTCCAGATTCGTTGGCCAGTTCGCCGGAGGTCATAGCAGAGAGCAGAATTTTCTTTCCATTAGCCAGCGTTAACGTGGCAGCGCTCTTACCTGGGGCAATATCCTGATTTGACGAAACAACTTGTGATTGGTCGCCTATGGATAAGATTTGGTCTTTGAATAAAATTGCAATAGCCAACAACCCTGCAATTGCAGCCACTCCGGCAATGCGGGGCCATAATTTCCTAATCTTACGATGGGTCTGCGGCTGGCTCGTTATCTGGTGAAATATTTGCCCGGCACGAAATTCGGAGAGCTCGGGTTGCTTAATTTCGGATGACCGATATTCTTTTTCAATGAGTTCAAATAGGTGCTGCTCGGCACCCTCACTGGCTAAGAAGTTGTTGAATTCCGTTAACTCTTCAACGGATGCCGTTTTAGACTGAAATTTCTGATATAATAAAAGGAGCCTGTTGTCTTCTATATTCGGCATGATTAATATACAGGGAATAATTGTCCCTTTCCTATATTAATCCATGAAAAGTCGATAAGGGGGTATTGACGAAGAAAAAATTAAATGATTTTTAGAATAATTAGAATCGCGGCAAGATCGGTATGCGATTTCATGTGAGATCTAAGCGAACGAAGCGCCAGCTTCATATAACTTTTAACCGTTTCAACACTTAAATTCATACTCTGAGCCGCCTGTTCATATTTAAGCCCATCAACACGGCAAAGTTCATAAACCATTTTTTGTTGCGGGGGTAACAGCGCAATGCCGTCGGCGAGTATTTTTTGAGTATCCGCCAGCAAGATTCCTTCCTCTGTTTCGTTGTGGCTTTCTGTCCAATCTTTTCGCAGTTCAATTTCTGTCTTAGCTTCCAGGACTCTTCGCCTCAATACTTGAAAGCTTCGGTTACGTGTTAATGTGGTTAAATAAGCGCCCAGATTAGTTTCATCTGTAAGTTTCCCTGCACTCTGCCAAAGTTTCAGCATTACTTCCTGAAGTACTTCTTCAGCTAACACCTCCGATTTAAGTAGAAAAATCGCTCTTGCATAAACCGCCCGCCGATGGTAATCATAAATTATTTTGAAGGCGTGCTGATCACCTTCCGCGATTTTGCGAAGTAGTTGGCTCTCATTATTTAGCGACCGTACAAACATTTAAAGGGGCGTAATAATCCTTGTCATTTTTCAACCACACATAGGGCCATTTCAATGTGTTTACAGATATAATTCCGCCTGTTAATTTTCAAAAACACGAAATAATAACTTAACATCTACGACATTGAAGCACTTTAAAGACAACGAACGTCTTTTCGGGGTGCAATTTATCTTGAATTTCGATCAATATCGTAAATTGACACCTTTAAAAGCACTTGTAGCGGCAATCCATCACACATTTATGACATTAGCGTAAACTTAGCAATAAGTTAAGATAAAATTTATGCTTGCAGACTAATTTGTGAAAAAAATGCGCCCAAAACTGTGATTCCACTAGAATGGTCCCAAACGCGTAGAATAAATTTTGACGGGTCCGTAATAAGCAATTATTAACGCATAGGATATTGTAAAAGAGTTTTGATAAAATCTCTTAAGCGCCCAGACAGCGACATTTGTTGATCCTGTCAAAACCTGGTTTTCCAGCAAATTTCAGCTAAGCGAAAGTAATCTTCATCCCGGAAACAATTCTGCCCCGCTACAATCAGACCATAGCCGACAAGGGCGCCATCAGTTATACGGGGATTTGTATAAATCGTAATTGTTTGATTCGCTTAAAACACTACTTTTCCAGGTTATTTAAAAAAGAGGTTGGCATACCACCGAATATTTTCAGAGATGAGCATCCGAATTAGTAAGCCTACCTTATATAGCCCATTTGTTGAGGTCCTGTAACTTCATGCACTTCTGCTATGCTACTAGCTTGGTTGCATAATTAAATCTTCATTAATTAATTTAATGGATGATAGAAAATTTTGGAATGTAATTGTGTCGTCACCCACAGCACACGATCTTATTCTGAGAAACCGCCCAGTATGTTATGATTGTAACCGGATACCTCGACAGAGTTTTCTATTTTAATCCAGTTTCGTCCTAATTCGCCCGCCTCCAGTCAATAACATAGTTCATCGAAAGGATTATGTTCCTTGTCGTAACCAACGGTTGCCAGATGCAACCATACATCTGTATCAATCGCCAGATAGATCATAGAGCTATATTCATCCTCGAAATTAATAAATATAAGTTAATCCGCTTTGGGGATGTCTTTCAACGGCGTAATTCGGTGAGTAAGTTTTAGAAATTTCTTACTCACCAAAACGATATGTCACTTTAATAATCAATATATTCAAATTTTGAACATATTGTGTAGATGTAATTCCAAGCTTATTTTTGTTTCACTTTTTATCTAAGCTTTCCCATAATTTCTGTCGGTGAATAGCCGAATTGTTTTTTAAAAGCAAAAGAGAAATGAGAAAGGTTTTCAAATCCAGTCTCCAGGTAAACATCCACAGCTTTCTTTTCCTGGCTGGCAAGCTGAAGGTGAGCTAATTCCAGCCGCTTTCGAATCAACCAACGCTGCGGAGTTATTTTGAAGGCTTTTTTAAAATCCCTGATGAAGGTGGAAAGACTGCGCCCGGTAAGATAGGCGAATTTTTCAAGTGGCATATTGAATTTATAGTGCTTTTCCATGAAATCGACCAGATTGATCTTTCCGGGTTCTGAAAAGTCAGCCAGCACGCTGTCTATTCCAGGTTCAATAAAACGCAGAATAGACACGGCCTCTTCTAATTTCAGCACCGCAATACTTTCCGGTAATTTGTGCTGAAGATCAAAATAAGGAGTCACAGAAGCAAAAAAGCTTTCCAGCAATGGCTGATCACTCAATACTCTCACTGTATAGTCCGGAGCTGAGTTTAGAAGCGCCTTTTGCCTGGTGTAATATGCCTTTAAGCGCTCAATGGTTAACCCAAAAACAAGCGCCTTATAAGGCCTGCCATCTTTAGGTTGCTTAATAACATTCGACAATTGATTTCTCGGAAAGAGCAGCATACTGCCCGATCCAAAAGTATAAGATCTGTCTGCCTGAATTACTTTCATTTCACCGGAAATGATCCTGACAAACGAATGAAAGTCAAGACTAAGGTCATCCTTATAAATCCCCTCTTCTGTAACAGTCCACACAAGATCCGTAAATCTATTGAAATTTTGTTTGGCCATGATGGTTATAAAGATTGTGTACGATACACATATTGCGAATACAAAAATACATTTTATTTAGGTGTTGATATTGCCAGGGGCAGCCATATTATGTAGCCTTTAAAGCCAGCTGATTCTGTACGGAATTATAGTGTTAAGTATACAGATCAGCTGGCTTTATCGTGTCGTGAAAATGGTAATTATGGCACGAGAATTATTTTTCCAACCGTATTTTTGCTTTGGATCATATCATGAGCTTTGGCCATCTCCGCCAAAGGCAACACTTTCGACACATGGGTTTTAATTTCACCTGAAGACAGTAAGCGGGCGATATTTCCAAGATCTTCCAGATAATTCGCATTAGGTGTTACGTTTACTCTTTTGACGATTACATTTCTTTCTTCTTTTGCCTTGTCTATAAATTCCTGATCCGGATATATGACGATGCTGGATAGTTTACCGCCGTTTTTGAGCGTTTTAATTGAACGGCCCAGGTGCGTGTTCTCTGCTATACTACCCATTTCTGATTCTATCCACACGGCATCATGTACGATATCGGCATCGTTGATCACATCTTCAACGGCCTGCGTTTTGTAGTCGATAAACTCATCTGCTCCAAGGCCTAAAACAAAAGCTCTGTTGTCACCCGAGGCAACACCAATAACATAGGCACCGAAATGCTTGGCCAGTTGTACGGCATAATGCCCTACGCCGCCGGATGCCCCATAAACGATTACCTTATCCCCACTTTTTATTTGCGCAAAATTCACCAGGGATGCCCATGCGGTTAAAGCAGCCATTGTTGCCCCGGCGGCTTCCTCAAAACTTACGTTGGATGGCTTCAACAGCATATCACCTTCGGGGGCCGCAACGAATTCTGCATAGGCATTGGCCTGGCCTATGAACTTGAAGTTACCAAAAACTTCGTCACCGATTTTAAATTTTGTCGCGCCTTCCCCTGCTTCAGTTATAACACCGGCAACGTCCCATCCCAGGATGATATTTTCTTCATCGCCTGTTCGGGCATAGATCATATCCAATGCTGCCTGGTTTCTGCGAACATATGCATCTACAGGATTTATACTGATCGCTTTTACACGGATCAACACTTCATTATCTTTAATTGATGGTACAGGAACTTCTGCGAGAACCAGGTTTTCCGGCCCGCCCACCTCTTTCAATATTATAGCTTTCATTTAAATAATTTTCACCAAAATTACTTTCATTTTAAGTCCCCTGTTTTGTTGAGCTTGTCAATTTAACTTTGCTGTAATTGTCATGTACATTATGCTCTATTTAAAATGGCATTTTTAACAAAGCATATTTGACAGCCCTAACAAAACTTCTTTTTAGAAGCCATGCTACCTTTACATTATGAAATAAGTAAGAATAGCTATAAATGCCTTTCGACTTGTTTAGTCAGCTACGCTGCTGAGTTAGCGGATAAAAATTAAAGTAAACTTAACATGTTAGAACAATCAACTTTGCGGCTTACCATGTCCGCCATTGTTAATCCCAATGACTGGGAAAAACTGGAACAATTTATGGCGGAAGCAAAGGTCTTTGTGCCTCGTGAAGGAGCCGGAGTCTTGATCCATGAATGTCATTATGACCCGGAGACTTTTTCTGTCCTTTTTTTGGAATCTTATGCCAACGAGAATGAATTAATTAAACACACACAGGCTTTTGCACCGGTAATGAATAAATACAAGGTGGATTGGAAAATAAAGAGATTAGACTTACTGGGCAATTATTCTCCGGAAATCCTGGCACTAATGAAAGGAATGGCCAACAGGGCTGAGGTTAATTTGTATCACCAAGTCTTTAAGAACAAATAGCATCCAGTTTACCCTGCCTTCTAAATATAACTACTGATATTATTAAAATTAGAACTCCTCCCCTTATACAGCCAGAACAAAATTATTTCACCATTAATCTAAACTATAGTTGAATATTTATGGATGCCATTTTCTTCAAATCTTCCATAAAAGAGTTCGAAAATTGCGGTCGGAAGACCACGAAATTCAAAAACCGCTTCTAATGATCATAGAGGCGGTTTTTATTTTTTAAGATATTTTCAGCTACTGCCTTTCTGCACGATAGAAGCACTTTTTGAGTTCGATCCTCGTTAGGTGACTCTGTAAGACACACTCATAAAATTGGTATAATTACAATGTCAAATTGATGTATTTTACTGATTTTCAATTAAAAATATTAGAATCATTCATTTTTGAGGTATTCGGTATCGTTGAAGACGCCTTTAGATAAATTGTTAAATTAGTGTTATAGTAAATTATCATCTTGGGGTCATAAACAATTGAAAGTGTAGATCTTTATTTAAAAATAAACTTTTTAGTATATTTTTACACTGTTAATTTAAATACAATGCTTACTAAAGCCGAAAGAACAAAGCAATTCATCCTGGAAACAGCAGCCCCTATCTTTAATCAGAAAGGGATATCCGGCGCTAATATAGACGACGTGCTTGCTGCCACGAAACTGACTAAAGGATGTCTTTACGGCCATTTTGAAGGCAAGGACGACCTGGCTCTGCAGGTTGTTGACCACATGTTGAATACTAACGGCGAAAAAATGTTGCTGACCATCAGCAAGGGTAAAACAGCGAAGGCTAAAGTATTTGCCTTTCTCGATTTTTATAAAGATCCTTTGAATACTTACCTTAAAGGCGGATGTCCGGTATTTAACATTGCGGTGGAATCTGATGATAACTTTCCGGCCATTAAAGAAAAGATAGCCGGTGTTATTCGTCATGGCCAGGAATTGTTTGTTAGTATTTTAAATCAAGGCATTGCCGGAGGTGAATTTTCTGATAAACTTGATCCTGCTGTCTATGCGTTCAAAGCGGTGTCTGCGGTTGAAGGTGCAGTTGTGATGTGCAGGGCGATGAATACGGCAAAACCGATGGCCGGTTTGCTCAGGAGCCTGAAGGCAGAATTGGAGAGCTATGCGATATGATTTTTTTTGATATAAAATATACTAAAAAGTATTTTTTATAAACACAGGAGTTGTCTTCGCAATTGGGTATTCAACCCTGCCCCGCAGACATCATTTAGTAAAGGATACAAACAACAAAAACGAATAAAATATACTAAAAAGTATAAAATAATAATTAAACAACGATGTACCAGGGTTGCAAACCTGTTCCTGGTACTATTTAAAATTAAAACAATGAATGACCAAATAATTTTCGAGCCATATAATTTAAATGGCCTTTCACTGAGCAACCGCATGGTAATGGCACCGATGACCCGCAGCCGTTCAGCTAATCCGGGCAATGTGGCTACAGAACTGACGGCACTCTATTATCAGCAGCGCGCTTCGGCCGGTCTGATCATCACTGAAGGAACTTATGTCAGCCGTGACGCTGTAGGGTACCTTAATGTACCCGGAATCTATACAGAACAACAGGTTGAAGGCTGGAAACTGGTTACAGATGCGGTGCATCAGCAGGGTGGGAAGATTTTCGCCCAATTATGGCATGTGGGACGATTATCGCACCCCGACCTGCTTGACGGCGAACTTCCGCTGGCACCATCAGCATTAAATCCACTGGCCCAGGCATTCACGCCTGAAGGTTTTAAAGACACCGTAGATGCCAGGGAGATGACACCGGGGCAAATCAAAAAGACCATTAATGATTTTAAACAGGCTGCAGCAAACGCGGTGGAAGCGGGTTTCGACGGTGTTGAACTGCATGCAGCCAATGGTTACCTGCTGCACCAGTTTTTTAATCTTTATTCCAATAAACGCCGGGATCAGTACGGCGGCTCTATCAAGAACCGTGCACGCATATTATTCGACATCCTGGATGAACTGTATACGGTAATCGACATCAGGAAAGTAGGCGTAAGATTAAACCCTTCTCTTCACGGTATCCAGGGTATGATGCTCGACGAGGAAACCATGGCTGTGCACGATTACATCGTTGCCAAATTGAATGAATATGACCTGGCTTATCTGCACCTGACCGAGCCTTTTACCGATGTATCAGGCAATCTCTGGGCTATTGAGGAAGTTGCCAAACGTTACCGCCCGCTTTATGACGGCACGATAATTATTAACCGCGGATTTAATAAGGCCACAGCAAGCCAGGTATTGAATGATGGTAATGCTGACCTGGTATCATTCGGGGTTCCCTTTATTGCCAACCCGGATCTTGTTGAGCGTTTTAAAGCAGACGCGCCGCTCAATCAGCCCGATCCGTCCACCTTCTATACGCCGGGGGAAAAAGGTTATACGGATTATCCTGCGCTGGCTCAATGATAGCATTCAATGAAAACAATATTAAAACAACGAAAATGAAACAAACGGTTTTAGTCACAGGTGCCTCATCGGGCATCGGGCTGCTTGTCGCCAACAAGCTACACGAAAATGGTTACCAGGTAATCGGCACAAGCCGGAATCCGGAAAAACACCAGGCAAGATTACCATTTAAGCTACTGTCATTGGATCTGAATGATGACCATTCCATAGCATCTTTTGGCAAGCAGCTGTTCAGCGAGATCAAAACTTTAGATGTGCTGATCAACAACGCAGGTTACTTAGTAAACGGACTTGCCGAAGAAACCACTATTGAGTTAGGCAAGCAGCAGTTTGAGACCAACTTTTGGGGAACGATCAAAATAACTAACGAGTTGCTGCCCTACTTCAGGAGGCAAAAACATGGAAAAATAATTACGATTGGTTCCCTCCTGGGTTTAGTGAGTCTTCCAAATGTTTCCTATTATGCGGCTTCCAAACATGCACTCGAAGGCTATTTTAAGGCGCTCCGGTTTGAATTGAACCAGTTTAACATCAAGGTGGTTATGGTTGAGCCGATCAGTTTCAAAACCAATATCGGCGAAAGTGCAACTGTAGCGAAAGGAACGATCGCAGACTATGATCAGTTCCGGCAAAAGGTCACCGCGTATACCAAAACGGCATTTGATAATGCACCCGATCCTGCACCGGTTATCGCTACTTTACTGCAGGCAGTAAAAGAAAAAAATCCAACGTTTGGTTACCCCGTCGGAAAAGGATCATCAATTGTACTCCTGCTTCAACATTTCGCCTATAAGTTTTTCGAGAAATCCATTCTGAAATCGATTAACGCTTCAAAATAGAATTAACATCAAAAATTAAAATCATGGAATTAAAAGGAAAAAAGGTATTGATCACAGGTGGTGCATCAGGTATCGGGCTGGAAGCAGCAAAACAATTTTTAGCCAATGGAGCCAGCGTGATCATCACCGGCAGAAACCAGGAAAAATTAGATGAAGCCAGGAAGCTGTATCCGGCAATTACGGCCATTAAAAGTGATGTATCAGATGCCGGTGATGCGCAAAAGCTTTTCAACCAGGTACAGCAACTGGGCGGTATAGATATTTTATATAATAACGCAGGAGTGTTAACTGACCCGATCAACCTCGGAACAGCAAACGAACAGCATTTTGAAGATGCGGCGTACGAAATAAACATCAACTACCTGGCAGTGATTCGGCTTAACAATTTGTTTATCGATATGCTGAAATCAAGGGCGGAAGGCGCGATCATCAACACCACTTCATTACTCAGTTATGTTCCGTCATTGCTGGAAGCCACCTACGCCGCATCCAAAGTAGCTTTGCAGTTTTACACCAAAGCGCTTAGAAAGCACCTGCAAATTTTGAACAGCAGCGTAAAGGTTTTTGAACTTTTACCTCCGCTTGTTGCCACAGAAATGACGACTGATATGAACGGCAAAAAAATGACCACGGCAGATATGGTGAAAGGCTTTATTGCAGGCCTTCAAAAGGATCAGCTTACTATCCGTATAGGCGATACCAAAACAGTGTATATATTGAACCGGCTTTTTCCGAAACTGACTTTTAATTTGGCTAATCCTAAGAAAAGTTACAAAGTAATAGCCTCGTAAAACCATTATAACCATAAAAAAATGAAAGCTTTCATTATAGACAAATATAAAAGCAAGGACGGCGGACGCATCGGGCAAATACCTGTTCCTGAACCGAAGGCGGATGAGGTATTAATAGAAGTACACGCCACTGCTATCAACCTCCTGGATTCCAAAATCAGAAGTGGGGAGTTCAAACTCATTTTGCCGTATAAAACACCGTTTGTTTTAGGCCATGACGTGGCTGGTGTTGTAACCAAAGTTGGGGCCCGTGTGCAACAATTTAAAGTTGGAGACGAGGTTTATGCACGACCGGCAGATCATCGGATTGGAACGTTTGCAGATTTCATTGCTGTTAAGGAAGCCGATGTGGCGCTTAAGCCGAAAAAACTGAGCATGGAAGAGGCCGCGTCCATCCCTCTGGTGGGCCTTACCGCATGGCAGGCACTGATTGAAAAAGGGAACCTGAAGAAAGGGCAGAAAGTATTCATCCAGGCAGGTTCCGGCGGCGTAGGCACATTTGCCATTCAGCTGGCGAAACATTTGGGGGCTACTGTGGCTACAACTACAAGTGCAGCCAACATGGAGTTAGTAAAAAGCCTCGGTGCAGATGTTGTCATTGACTACAAAAAGGATGACTTCGAGAAAATCCTGCATGGTTACGACCTGGTCTTGAATAGCCAGGATGGAAAGACACTCGAAAAATCGCTACGTGTATTAAAACCCGGCGGAAAACTCATCTCGATCTCCGGCCCGCCCGATCCGGATTTTGCCGAAGAAATCGGAGCCCCCTGGTTCGTGAAATTAATCATGCGCCTGCTGAGTTCGGGAGCCAGGAAGAAAGCCAAAAGGCTTAAGGTATCATTTTCCTTTTTGTTTATGAAAGCCAGCGGATCTCAGTTAAGGGAAATTACCTCCCTTATCAATTCCGGCAACATTATACCTGTTGTAGACAAAGTTTTCCCTTTTGAATCGATCAAACAAGCAATGACCTATGTTGAAAGCGGCCGTGCCAAAGGAAAAGTCGTTGTCAAAATAAAGTAAAGCTCTCCCCTACTAAAACTTGAATAACTGTTTTAATAATCCCCCTTCCTGGCTACAGAAAAACATCGAAGAATACTTTTTTTGTCCCTTAATGCTATAATTTTCTTTACATCCTCAATAAAAGAGTTCGACATGCGTACTTTTGGGGTCATGAAATTTCAAAAACCGCTTCCAATGACAATAGAGGCGGTTTTTATTTTGATTCACTTTTAAACCGGCGTTTAAGTTAAAAGGAAGCACTTTTCGGGTTCGATCCTCACAAGCCAAAACTGAACGGCCCAATATGCGGTTTGCCACAGTGCACCTATTTATTCCATATAATTTTTTATATTTCAATAAGTTATAAGTTTGTAACAGTGATTGAGTTTTAATATCTCAAATGGATACATATACTTTCCATATTAATACCTACGACCTGGCTTTCTTTGCTACGATATTTATCGGGCTCACTTTTATCCTGCTTTTATGGTTCACCAAAAGGATAAACCGGGCTGCAAACCGGCTTTTGGCCCTGGCAATGGTTACGATTGTTTTGTGGATAGCCCGGATATTGTGCATCGACATCGGCCTGTCAACTTACATTACTAATTGGAGCCGGCTACCGCTGCAATTTTCGCTTGCTCTTGGCCCCCTTATTTTCTTTTACGTGCTTAAAATAACCCGGCCTGAATATAAATTCCGGTTTAAGGATTTGCTGCATTTTAGTCCGTTGCTGCTGGAATTGGGTGCCCAGGCATTGGAAGTTAGGGATAGTATAAATACAGTTGCAGCTACTTATCAAACGCCTGCCTTTCGGCAACTGAACCCGATATTGCAACTGCTGGCATTCGTTTCGGTCACAATTTACCTTTACCTGGCACACAGGCAGATAGAAGGCTTTTACCGGCGGTTAAAATTTATCGGGGGCGACCGGTATCGGTACGAGTTGCGCTGGCTGCATAACTTGCTGGTAGGTTTTGGTTTGTTGTGGCTGTTATGGATACCATTTGCCGCTGCAGATTATTTATATTACCATCATCAATTGGGCGTAGATACTCATCGTCCCCTTTATCTCCTTTTAGTCGCGATAATCATTTGGATGGCGGCCGCAGCCCATTTAAGAGCGGAGCCAGGCGTTCGGGCGCAATCCCCTTCATTTTTAAAACCACCGCTTCCTGCGGTGATGAAGCAAAAGGGAACATGGCTAAAGCGGGCTGTACAAGCCAACCTTTATTACCAGGATCCGGAACTGAGTTTAAGTTCGCTGGCCGAAAAGCTTGATTTAAGTCCGCACGAGTTATCCCGGATAATCAATACGGTGCTCAAAAAAAGCTTTAATGATTTCATCAGCGAATACCGCGTTGCGGAGGTGATCCGGAAAATGCAGGATCCCGCTTATGATCATATCACCCTGCTGGGCATTGCTTACGACGCCGGCTTTAATTCCAGAACTACCTTTCACCGGATTTTTAAACAACTGACAGGCAAAAGCCCGGCGGAATATAAAAGCGAGCAAAAAAAAGGAATCCCATCTTATAACCTGGAACATCATCTGCAGTTTGCGTCCGTAATTTTGAACCAGGAAATCACGCCGAAGTGGTTTCATGAGAAATTGAACCGCAACATCATGATAAAAAACTATTTTAAAATTGCATTCCGCGAATTTTGGAGGCACAAGCTGTTTACACTGATAAATATTATCGGTTTATCCATTGGTATAAGCGCTTTCCTGGTCATTTACCTTGTTGTACGCTACGATTTTACGTTTGATAAATTCCACAAGAACAGCGACCGGATTTACCGCGTTGTTATGAACATATCATCTCAGGGGCATAAAAACTATTCGAGTGGTGTACCTGCCCCTTTGACCGAGGCGATTAAAAGCCAGGCCACAGGAATAGCGGAAATTACGCCGGTATATACACTGTCGCCCCATTTTGTTTATATCGATAAAGATAAAATTGCACAAAAACGGTTTAAAGACCAGGACAGGATAACACTCGCCGGTCAGCAATATTTTAAAATTTTTAATTATGTATGGCTTGCCGGCTCATCGCAACACGCGCTTGATGCGCCCAGCCAGGTAGTATTAACATCCCAACAAGCCAGGCTTTACTTCCCGTCGTTATCGTACGATGAAATGATTGGTAAAGTAGTTACCTATGATACCCTTAAGACAACCGTTAGCGGCGTAGTTGAAACACCTACTAAAAATACCGACTTTACCTTTCACGACTTTATTTCCTTTAGTACCGCCATAACTAATAAACCTTTAGCTACTGAGTTGCATATAAACACCTGGAATAATATCTTTTCGGGATCGGAGCTTTTTGTAAAGCTGGCACCGGGCACCCCGGCAACCGGGGTTGTAAAACAAATCAATACTATTTTCAGCAAAAATAATCCGCCGGGTACAGGGGTAAGGGGATTTGCCGACAACACAGATCTGGTCTTGCAGCCATTGGACGATATTCACTTCAATCCTGACTATAATATTTTTGACTTCGCATCGCCAGCCAGCAAAACATCACTTTACGGCTTATTGGCTATCGCTATCTTTTTGTTGTTGTTGGCATGCATCAATTATGTGAATTTAACAACCGCCCAGGCCGGCCAAAGGGCAAAAGAAATTGGGATCCGCAAAACTTTGGGTAGCAGCCGGCTACAATTAGTAGTTCAGTTTTTAAGCGAAACATTTCTTATAACATTCTTTGCGGTATGCATATCGGTGTTGCTTGCACCAATTATTTTAAAAATGTTTGCCGGCGTTATATCCCCAAATATTCATGCGAATATGCTACAGCCGGATGTTGTACTCTTCCTGCTGATTTTAACTATTGTGATAAGCATCGTGTCGGGTTTTTATCCCGCAATTGTATTATCGGGCTACAAGCCGGTATCGGTGCTGAAAAACCAGGTGCAGGATAACAGCAATAAAACACGAAACGCGTGGCTCCGTAAATCGCTTACGGTTTCACAATTTGTTGTAGCGCAATTTTTCATAATGGCTACCATTTTAGTAAGTAAGCAAATTTATTATGTTTTACACAAAGACCTTGGGTTTAAAAAGGATGCCATCCTGGTTATCAGGGCACCATGGAATGTCAGCAAGGTTAGCAGTAACAAGATATTGATGAATGATTTTCGGTTAATGCCTCAGGTCGCTCTTGTAAGTTTAGGTGATGAACCGCCGTCATCTGACACGTACAATAGAACGATGGGTATTTACAACGATGGAAAAAAAGAAACAAAAACAAGCGAAGTGGTGATTGAGCACGGCGATGAAAACTTTATTAAAGTATACCAGCTAAAATTACTTGCAGGCAGAAACATACAGGAATCTGATACCCTAAAAGGCGTTATCATCAACAATACCTATGCTAAACTATTGGGATTTATTAACCCCCGCGACGCTGTGGGGAAGCAATTGGGCGGCGGCTTTGCTCCCCGGGGCAAAGCCGTAAATATTATCGGAGTGGTCGCCGATTACAACCAGCGTTCATTGCATTCGCCCATATATCCGTCAGCAATAATCCCGGCCGGCGGCAAATGGGGTATGATAACACTACATGTTAGTTTGAAACCTGAAACCGCAGGCGGCAATGAGTGGAAAACCGCAATTGCAAATATGGGAAAGGCATGGAAGAAGGTTTACCCCGACGATGATTTCGACTGCCATTTTTATGATGACACGATAGCCCGATTTTACGACGAAGAACAACACACATCAACACTGCTCACCTGGGCAACAGGTTTCTCGATATTGATTAGCTGCCTCGGCCTGTTAGGACTTGCCATTTACACCACCAATCAACGCACAAAGGAAATTGGCATACGCAAAGTGTTTGGCGCAAGCGTGGCTCAAATAGTAACCCTGCTATCAACCGAACTGATATCGCTTATTTTACTGGCTTTTATCATAGTAACGCCGATTGCATGGTACGCCGTAAATAAATGGATGCAAAGCTTTGCCGACCACGTAGCTATTAGCTGGTGGGTATTTGTTATCAGCGGCGCAGGCATGCTGCTAACAGGATTATTTACCTTAAGTTTCCGAACCATTAAGGCTGGCATGGCCAACCCGGTGAAGAGTTTGCGAAATGAATAAATTTTTATTGCCGGTATCTTTAACATATTACTTGAAACCATTTATGACGCTGCCTTTTTTTTAAACGATTTATCGGGCTTGCCATAGGTACTTTTGGGATGCACCAAATTTCAAAACCGCTTTTAATTTATTTAGGAGCGGTTTTCATTTTTATACATTGCTTTTCTGTACGATAACGTAATTTTTTGTGTTCGACCCTCGTTGGGTAAGCGAATAGAAAACCTTAAAAGGCTACTACCTATTTCTCCCCAATCTGTCATGCTTAAATTTCCAGAATCTGCATCTGTTATGGCCTTACTTATACTCATAACTTTGCAAAGTAAATTCACATGGCATGCTGTTCAGTAGTTCGCGGTCATTGTGAGAAATAAACTTTATAAATGCAATAAGCATACAAGATAACGACAACCAAAATGGAAACAGAAATTTCAGAACATTCACCTTTAACGTCGTGGAATAAAGACAAGAAAGTTCGAATAGCATATATCGAAGAACCACCTTTTTACTGGACTGGCGAAAACCATCTGGTAAAGGGTGCCGACATCGAGCTGGCCGAAGTGGTGTTGCGGGCAATTGGCATAACGTCCATTGAATATCAGCTCACTACTTTCGAGGAGCTTTTACCAGGTGTTCAGGCTGGACGTTGGGATATGAACGTGCCAATTTTTGTTACGCCCGAACGCGCAATGAATGTAGCTTTCAGCGTGCCGGTATGGTCGCTTGGCGATGGATTCCTTGTGTATCATGGCAACCCGAAGGCCCTGACATGTTATGAATCAGTGGTGATGCATAACGATGCGCTGCTTGGGCTTATTCCCGGCCAGGTGCAGTTCGATGCTGCAAAGTCGGCGGGCGTAAGCGATAGCCAAATCGTGCTTTTTAACAACCAGCCCGATGCCACCGCCGCATTGCTGGCTGGAAAGATTGACGCCTTTGCAGCCACAGCAGTTGGAAACCACGCAACTGCAAATGCCAACCCACAACTGGAAGCAGTCCCTTTCACAAATAATAAAGATGGAAAAGCCCCTGTCGGCGCCTTCTCATTTAGTAAGAATAACCATAGTCTTTTACAGGCTGTGAATGCACAACTTCACGAGTACCTGGGCTCGGCCGATCACCGTACACGAATGGCAAAATACGGAATCACTCAAACCGAGATTGACAGCGTTGTTGCAGGTAAAGGCACCAAATTATAGATCCATTAAGAAAAGGCGGTATAAAATCAAATTTAGCAACAACCATGATTGATACTGGCTTATGAATTGTTACAGGTCGCCAAATTTCAAAATTGCTTCTAATGCATTTAGAAACGGTTTTGTTTTTCAAATTGCTTCTTTAGGGGATCGCCAGTTATAAAAAGTTGTTAACCGCACCTTTTCCAAAATCATCCACTCCACTATTGTAAAAACCAATTACAATAAATAAATTTATCGTGTCGGCAATGGTGCCGGTATATTGAAAACCTGATAACTTATCACAATGGAAGAAACTACAACCATCAACCAGGCAACTTTTGACGAAATGTACCATTATGCACGCAACATGTTCATGATAGGCCAAAACGCATTTGAAATAAAAGCCGCCCTGCTTGCCCGCGGTTTGGATGCCGAAAATGCCGAATACATTGTTAATATGCTTGAACAGCAAATTGTTGATGAGAAAAAAGAAAAGGCAAAAAAAGATATGCTGTACGGCGCGTTGTGGTGCGGCGGTGGCCTGATACTAACAATGGCCCATATCGGCTTTATATTTTGGGGCGCGATAGTTTTTGGAGCGATCCAATTTTTCAGAGGGGTAGCCAATTTAAATTAAAACGGCGCGGCGCCGTTTACCGACATATTCCCTGCGTTTACCGACAACTTTTACCCTCCTGCAAACTTTGGGTTTCGGCGGCTATTGCATTGCCTATTTTTGTTCGACAATTAAATCAAAGGATATGAACATTTTATCAGGAACCATGACCCAAAACGCCGACGATAGCTTTGATACCACAACCATTTTTGGCGAGATAAAAAGAACTATACTTTCAAAAGATTTTAAAGGAGGCAGTGTAAGGAACGTGTTTGGCAGCACCGAACTGGATTTTACCCAGGCCGATATTACAGGGCCTGCCTTTGTAGACATATCGCAGGCATTTGGCCAGGTAACCATCGTAATCCCCTCCAACTGGCAAATTGAAGCCGATATAACCCATTTTGCCTCTCAGTTGGAAGACAACCGGAGTTATATAACCAGGAAACAAAAATCTGATAAAGTTTTAATGCTTAAAGGCCTCTCCTTTTTCGCTGCTGTTGAAATTGTGAACGATCTGGAGGATTAACGATTAAGATCAAATATACTGAATAGTACAGAGGGCTTTGACAGTTGACTTTCATGTACCTGGCTAATGCTCCCACTCAATCAGTTTCTCACCCGGCGTATACTCAAAAACCTTTCTTTTCAAGGTATCTACATAAATCCAGCTATCGCAAATAAACCTTTGGCCATCGTTGTCTTTCAATTCATGGCCAATGTTGTAAACCAGGTAGTTTGCCGAATCTGTTTTTATTTCATGGTCAAATAAAGCCTCTTCATGCACTGATAGATCTGTTCGGGACTGAGCCACTAAGGCGTTGTCAGAATGCTTAATGTATGCCAAAATCAACGAATCGATGCTGATAAGCTCGTTGTTTGGCCTAAGCTGATTTACAACAGGACTTGTTTCTACAGTATCTTGCTGAGACTTACTCACTTTTTGTTCACCTTGATGACAGCTCAGCAGGCACAACAATAAAAAGAAAACAAAATTATTTTGGCTCATCGTTACCAAATGTAAATAACTAACTCCATGACAATCGGAATAATTGTAACAATTGTTCTACCTGTAGGCTGTTTCTGTCAAACCTCCCTCCTTTTCTCTAAATTAGGTTCATGAAACACATTAACCTAAATTTCGGCCTTCATATGTGGCACAAGGCAAGGCCATTTGTTGTGGGCGCTTTACTTTACAGCGGTGTTGCCAGCGCGCAATCTGCCAATCCTGTTATCAACAACATCGTGACCGAAGAAACCGGCAACTCGCAACTGGAAAACCTGGCCCATCAGCTTTTTGATGGCATTGGCCCGCGTTTAGTTGGTACGCCGCAAATGAAACAGGCCAATGATTGGGCTGTAGCCAAATACAAAAGCTGGGATATACAGGCCCACAACGAAAAATGGGGCGAATGGCGCGGCTGGGAACGCGGTGTTTCGCATATAGATATGATATCGCCGAGGGTAAAATCATTAGAAGGCACCCAACTGGCCTGGAGCCCCGGCATGGGCAAAAAAACGGTAACAGCCGAATTGATCATCCTGCCCGACCTGGCCGATTCTGTCGCGTTTCAACAATGGCTGCCCAATGTAAAGGGCAAATTTGTACTGATATCCATGTGCCAGCCAACAGGACGGCCCGATTATAACTGGACGGAATTTGCCACCAAAGATTCGTTTGACAGGATGAAAGCCACACGTACCGCCCAAACCGATGCCTGGAGAAAGCGCATCAGCAAAACGGGGTTTACCAATAAAACATTGCCTGTTGCACTTGAAAATGCCGGCGCGGCAGGTATTATCACCAATAACTGGTCGGCAGGTTTTGGGGTTGATAAAATTTTTGGCGCTTTTACTAAAATAGTTCCTACTGTTGATATTGCATTAGAAGATTACGGCATGCTTTACCGTCTTACCGAATCGGGCACCAGCCCTAAAATCAGCATTCATTGCGAATCAAAGGAGCTGGGTGTAGTACCCACCTTTAACACCATTGCCGAAATTAAGGGTACAGAAAAACCTGATGAATATGTAATGCTAAGCGCGCATTTTGACTCATGGGACGGCGGCACAGGCGCTACCGACAACGGCACGGGTACCCTTACCATGATGGAGGCTATGCGCCTGCTCAAAAAACATTATCCGCATCCAAAACGCACCATTTTAGTGGGCCATTGGGGCAGCGAGGAAGAAGGCTTGAATGGCTCACGCGCATTTGTTGAAGACCATCCCGAAATAGTAAAAAACCTGCAGGCCTTGTTTAACCAGGATAACGGCACAGGTCGTGTGGTTAATATCGGTGGTCAGGGTTTTGTTGAATCAAAGGATTACTTAACCAGGTGGCTTGCGGCCGTACCAGATACGATAAAAAACAGGATAAAAACCAACTTCCCAGGCCAGCCCGGCGGTGGCGGCTCTGATTTTGCTTCGTTTGTAGCAGTTGGCGCTCCTGGCTTTTCATTAAGCTCGCTCAACTGGTCGTACGGGTCATATACCTGGCACACCAACAGGGATACTTATGACAAGGTAGTATTTGATGACCTGAAGAACAACGCCATGTTGGCCGCTATAATGGCTTATATGGCCAGTGAAGATCCGGTAAAAACAACCAATACCAAAATCGAAGGCGTTAAATGGCCTGCACAAACCAAGGCCACGCGAAGAGGCGGATTGGATAAGTAATTTGCCTGATAAAAACGTTAACCTCCTAAACAATTAGACGAGCCTCTGGATCAAAATAAAGACTTTAGGTTCAATTAAAATGTTTGCGCTATTTTAAAAGCCCTTTGCTTTGCGGGGGCTTTTTCGTTATTAACATTTATTTTATTTATGAGTGTTAATTTAAATTAATAAACTATTTTAGCTACTTATTACAGATTTAATCTAAACCGATAATTTATAAATGAGCAATTTTTCTGCATTTAAAAAGCTTGCATTTGCAGCTATCCTTTTTTTTCCTATTTGTTTAAAAGCCCAGGATGCAACTAAACCAATACCAAACTGGCAAAATCTCGACCTTAAAACAGATAACGTTTTTGGCATCAGTACCGAAAAAACTTACAACGAGCTACTTAAAAGCAAAAAACACGTACCCGTATTAGTTGCTGTAATAGATGGCGGCGTTGACATCAATCATGAGGACCTTAAGCAGATAATATGGACCAACCCCGCCGAGGTAGCCGGCAACAATACCGATGATGACAAAAACGGCTATATTGATGACCTGCATGGCTGGGATTTTATAGGCTCGTCAAAGGGCGATGTACACTATGACAACCTTGAACTTACCCGCCTGGCGCGTTTGTACAATACAAAATTTGCCAATGTGGATACCACCGCCCTGACCGGTAAAGACCTAACCGACTTTAAAGCTTACGGTCTGATGAAAACTGACCTTGATAAACGGCTTCAAAAGGCGCAAAAAACTTACGATATCATTACCAGGTTTAGCAGTTTGCTGGATGCTATGTTACCCAAGTTAAACAACCCTAATCCAAAGTTGGATGATGTTAAAAACTACAATCCCGACAATGACGGCGAAGCATATGTAAAACGTATATTGGTCTCGGCCCTTGGCGACTATAAGGATCTTGCCGATTTTAGGGAACAAGAGATTAACAGTCCGCTTAAACACTATAAAGAGCAGCTGGATTATCATTTAAACATCGATTTTGACCCAAGAAATATTGTGGGCGATAACTATACTGATAGCAACGAGCGTTTTTATGGCAACACCGATGTTGCCGGCCCCGATGCAGACCATGGATCACATGTGGCTGGTATTATAGGCGCGGTGCGTACCAATAACATAGGGGTAATGGGCGTGGCGAACGATGTGATGATCATGTCAGTCCGTACGGTTCCAAACGGCGACGAACGCGATAAAGATGTGGCCAACGCTATACGCTATGCAGCGTCAAACGGCGCAAAAGTTATTAATATGAGTTTTGGCAAGGGCTACTCCTTTGATAAAAAAGCAGTTGACGATGCAGTTCGGTTTGCCATGAGCAAAGATGTACTTATTGTACACGCGGCAGGTAATGACAATAAAAATACCGAAGTTGACAACAATTTTCCTACCCGCGTTTATGAGGACAAAACAGAAGCGAAGGGCTGGATAGAAGTTGGGGCCTCTGGCCTAAAGGATGACGAAACCCTTAAGGCGTCGTTTTCAAATTACGGCAAAACCAGCGTTGATGTATTTGCTCCGGGAGTAAAAATTAATTCAACTACGCCAAACTCAACTTATGCCGAGCATGATGGCACCAGCATGGCATCGCCGGTGGTGGCAGGTTTGGCCGCGCTTATCCGCTCGTACTATCCTAAACTAAGCGCGACACAGGTAAAAGAGATCATCCTTAAATCGGTAGTTAAGATAGATCACAAAATAATTATTAAAGATGGCGATAAGAAAAAGAAGGTTGCCTTTGAAGACCTTTGTGTTTCTGGCGGTGTGGTTAACGCATATAATGCTTTGAAGCTTGCGGCAACCTATTAATTAGTCCCTTAATAAATATTGAAAGCCATCCAACACTCATTGGGTGGCTTTTTTTTGATGTGGTTTTATGTATCGCTGAAAATCATGTGGTAATAAGTTGTCATACATCAAAAGCTTAAAAAAAACAATCTGCATATACATAAATTAAAACAATTCCGGCATTTAGTACTTATTGATTTATAAACTAAATTATCGAAGCCATGAAACATGCATTTATTTTTGGCACCACCATCTTTTTAAGCGAACAACGCACGCTTACCGTAAATGATGGTAGCAACAGCACGGAGTTTTTGCGGATAATTACTTATTACAATGAGCAAAAAGGCAATGAAAATCAGCCGCTCCGTATTGATGCCCACATTGCCACTACGGATGGTAAGGCATTGAACATTACTGACAATGCCGTTGCCGACAGACCAGACGTCCGCGTAGAATTAAGCGATTTCCGTATCAAAATATACCAGACGGGCCACCAAGAGCCGGTACTTGATGTTTACCAAATGGATAAGCACGAATTTCACGGCCTGTCAAGCCACATCTTAAACGAAATACATGCCCAGGAACCCGACCGTGTAGTTAACATAAAGGGCAATTTCAACGTAGGCGAAGTGCACTTCTTTATTGAAAACGAAAAAATGTTTGTTGATAACAATGGCTATGCAAACGGCGTGGTAAACGCGCACCATGGCGTTATTCTTTCACCGGTTGATCATGATTTTGATTGATGATATCTGCTACTAAAACAAGAAGCCCGCCTTAACGAAATTGAGACGGGCTTTTTGTTGGCAGATAAATTGATGACCAGTAAACAATAATTTAAGCTGGTTAACCTACTGTTGTCCAGATCAATGAAAAATATTTTTTATACGGCAAACAATATAATATGCTACTTTTAAACCAAATTTCTGTCAACTACACCCTAAACATCACCTTTTGCCGGTTAAAAATTACATATTATCGCTTTTGGTTTTCTTGCTATGCGCGGGCCATATCAACGCGCAGGTAAACAACTCAAAACTGCTTTTTTACCACCTGAGTGAAAAAGACGGACTATCTGACAACAAGGTGAACTGCTTTTTTCAGGATAGCCGGGGCGTCATGTGGATGGGAACACAGTATGGCCTCAACAGTTTCGACGGGTCGGTTTTTCATAACCTGCAAACAAATAATACCCCTACCGACTACAAACTATTCAGTAACCAGATTAACGCCATTACCGAAGACAAAAACCATGTTCTATGGCTGGCAACTTCGGAGGGATTGTCATCTCTTGATCCGGTAACCAATAAAATTCATTCGTACAGGTCGGAGTATGATAATAGCATGAACAGCCTGGCGCTTGACGGTGATAAATTATGGGTTGCAACCATGGGCGGCCTGTTATGCTTTGATATCGGTGAAAAAACATTCAGGCATTTTATCAATAACAGGGACAACAGGCACGAGTTTGTAAATTTTGATAACACCATCAACTCCTTAACCCTTGGCAGTAAAAAGCGGTTGTGGCTGGCAACGGTAAACGGCGTTTGGATGTTTGATGTGGCCAAGCACCAGTTTACACAATTTGACGGACCAGAGAACGACACCGACTATGACGGAATGATAAATACCGTTTTTGAAGATCATGCAGGTAAAATATGGGCCGGTTGCTGGAGCAAGGGCATTAAACAAATAATACCCGAAAACCGGTCGGTAAAATCGTACGGCTCCATGCCCGGAACACCTCATCATATTGCAAGCATTGCCGAGCAAAAAACGATTAACAACCATTATACCATGTGGTTAACTGACAACTTAACCTCCTTTGCCGAGCCGTTTGATAAATTTGAGCACCACGATCTGAAACCTATTAGCGAGGCAGCCGCGCTTGACCCTCATTGTTTTTATGTTTCGCGCGATAACCTGCTTTGGATATCCACAGCAAGGGGCGTTTACATTCTCGACCCTACCCGCCAATTGTTCAGGCATCATTTTATTACATTGCAACCTAATATAACCAGCCAGGCTCCTACATTATTTTACCAGGATAACCAGCTATGGCTGGGCGGCGATCATAACCTCGAACTTACCTTGTTTGATAGCGCGTTTAACATCAAAAAAAACTACACGGCCACCATTAAACAAGCCGACACAGCCTATGCCAAAAACGAACTGGCCGTTATGGGCATTACACCCTATGGCAGGGATGAGCTATGGTTTTCAACTTCGTACGGTATTTTCAAAATGAATAAGCTTACAGGTAAGTTTACTACAGTGTGTTACAAGGTAAACCAAACCGGCAAATACCCCTACAATTTCATTAACGGAATTTTTGTAAACAAGGGTAAAATATGGTGTTTCCCATGGCGCAGGGGCGTATGGGAATATGATGCCCAAACCAATAAATTTAACGCGCTGGTGGTTAAATTACCCGACGGCGGCGGTTTACCCAAAGGCGTCAATATAGCAGGTGCTGTTGCCGATAGCCAGGGCAATATCTGGCTTACCGATATGGATTACGGAATAGTCAAATACTCGGTATCAACAAAAAAGTTCGACAGGTTTATTGATAAAAACATTACCCCCTATAGCAGGGCGCTGAATATTTATTACCAGGCCGGTAGACTTTGGGTAGTGGATAATTCAACCATAGTAGCTATCAATACAAAAAATAACACCTCGCAGGGATGGCCGCTGCCGCCCGGCATGAACAAATATGTTTACGACTATGCGCCCGACCATGCTAATAACCTTTGGATTGCCACAAGAAACGGGCTGGTGGTTTTCAACCTTGCCAACTATAGCTTTAACCAGTACACCGAGGAAGACGGGTTGATTAATAACGACATGAATGGCACGCTGCGCACATTGCCAAACGGCAGCATGATTTACGCCGCCGAAAACTATATCACCAGCTACACTCCTGCCGATCTGCTTCACAAGCCAACAACAAAAAACTTACTGCTAACCAGTGTTAGCACCAATGACAGTACCATCCTGAGTAAAGAAAAAACAGGCTACATCATCCCTCCCAACAGCGAGAAAATTTCGTTTAACTGGGCACTGGTTAATTACACCAATCCACTTCAAAACCGATATTATGGCAAGCTGGACAAAGTTGAAAAAGATTGGAACTATGTGGGCAACACCGGAAAAATCGACTACAACAGCCTTCCTCCTGGCGCGTATACTTTCCGTTTTAAAGCAGTTACATCTGATGGCTTAGCCAGCGCCGAAAAAAGGGTCGAATTTATAGTTAAACCGCCTTTCTGGAAAACGTGGTGGTTCGAAACCATATTTTGGATCGTAGCCGGGTTATCGTTATTCGTCATTATCAGCAATGTGCGTTTACGGGAGCGAAAAAAAGCTGCCCTGCAGTTACAACTTTCTGACTTGGAAATGAAAGCCCTGCGCGCGCAGATGAACCCGCATTTTATTTTCAACGCGCTTAACTCCATACAGGAATGCATTGTAAGTAAGCATACCAAAGCGGCATATACATACCTCTCCAGCTTTTCTAAACTGGTAAGGATGATCCTGGAAAATTCTGAAAAACAGTTTATCACGCTTGAGGATGAAATAGAAACTTTACGGCTATACCTATCATTAGAAAAATTGCGCTTTAACGACGATTTTGAGTTTGATATCAGGATAGGTAACAACATCCATCCTTCATTTATCCGTATCCCAACCATGATCATACAACCATTTGCCGAAAACGCGCTTTGGCATGGGCTGATACATAAAAAAGGTGATAAAAAACTAACCATCAGCTTTGAACAAAAAATGGGTAGCTTGTTTTGCGAAATTGAAGACAACGGCATCGGGCGGCAGCGGTCTGCCGGGTTTAAGACCATAAACGGTACCAAAAAACAATCCATGGGTATGAAAATTACCGAAGAACGGCTTTATTTGTTGCAAAACGATGCCGCCATTAAGATAGACGACCTGGAGAAGCCAACCGGCGAAGCCTCCGGAACCAAAATAACCATTACCATACCTTTACAATTTTGATTTATGCTGAAAGCCATAGTTATTGACGACGAACCAAGAGGGCGCAACATTTTGCTTCAACTCATCAGCCAGAATTTTCAGCACATCAAAGTGGTGGCTACTGCTTCGGGCGCCGATGAAGGGATAAAGCGCATTGACATGTACAAACCCGATGTGGTTTTCCTGGATGTGGAGATGCCCGGCAAAAACGCTTTTGATATGCTTAAAGAACTGGGCAAAGTTGATTTCAAGATCATTTTTGTATCGGCACATAACCATTATGCATTAAATGCCATCAAACTATCGGCACTTGACTTTTTACTAAAGCCCATCGATCTTGACGATTTAACCAAAGCCATTGAGCGCCTCCAGGAACAGCCCAAACAGGCGGCGCTACAGGTACCCCACCTGCTCAATCAGTTACAGCAGCCAAAAACCAATTTTGGAAAAATAGCCATAGCATCGGTAAATACTATTGAATTTGTAAACATCAGCGATATCATTTATTGTGAGGCCGACAATGTTTACACCATGGTTCACCTTTGCGATACCACCATCACCTCAACCAAAAATCTTAAAGAGTTTGACGATATTTTGCAGGCGCATTATTTTTTTCGCATCCATCACTCTTATCTTATCAACTTAAACCACATCAAGAAGTACATTAAAGGTGATGGTGGCACAGTTATCATGAGCGACAATACCGAAATTGAAGTAAGCCGCAGAAGAAAAACGGCTTTTTTGGAGCAACTGGCATCGATTTGAAGCGAGCGTAAATAACTAAAGCTTTTCTATTTCTTCAATGGAAAGCTTCGTAAATTTCGCAATTTGAGAAATTGGCAAACCATCTTTTTTCATTTCGCGGGCAATGGCCTTTTTTTCTTCAAGCGCTTTAGTACGCTCCTCTTCACGAGCTTCATTTACCGCATAATCCAACACATTCTTATTATCCCACTTGTATTTTAAGCTGCTATCGTACATGGCTTTTTCCTCCTTTGTAAAATTAGTGTATTCTGCAATATTAAATAGTTTCTCAAATATCGGTTTTCGCAGGTAAACAGGAATTTTGTCCATCCGGCTCATGTTTTTTAAAACATACAGCCATTTGTCCAGATCTGTATTTAACTCATTCTCTCTTTTAACAAATTTACTCAATTCTATATAAGTATAACCCAGCTTATCGTAAAATATTTTACCTGTATCCCGATTACAAAGGCAAATATCATGCAGATATTCAGGTTCATAGTTTACTTCTAAAGTAAAATCTTCCAACAAAGCAACCAGGTAAACTTCGGCTAAATTATAGCCCCAAACATTTCGTTTACCTTTAGGTGCCTGGTCACTAATCAAGCGGCTTGTGTAAAACAAAGCCCTTTCTTTAAAATAGCCCTGCCTGCCGCGTTGCACTTCAATCAAAAATTGCTCCCCATCGGTACCCGTGCAAAGCAGATCAAATATCGCGGCACCTTCATCTTTTAAATCGCCCGGATGTTCATTTTTATTATATACAAGGTCAACAATAACCTTTCGGCCTCTAAAAACCTCGTTCAAAAAGGCCATAAGCAAATCTTTATTAGGCTCGCTGCCAAAAATTTTCTTAAAAGCAAAATCAACCAATGGGTCTATGTACTTTCCGGTAACAGGTAAATGATGTTCGGGCATATCCAAATATAAAAGATTTCATTCATCTGCACATCTATAATCTAAAATCTGCACATCTGTCCTCCTACCACTTATTGCCTAAAATAACCACTTACTAAAAACGCTAAAAAGAAATCCGCGTGTTTGTCACTTTCGTGTTACCAAAAAACATCGAAATGAAAAAGATATTACTCCTCCTACTAATACTATTTGCCTGCGCCACTTCGCAGGCCCAGTTTGGCAATATCCTTAACCGGGCAAAAGATAAGCTTAAAAGTAAAGCCAACGCCAAGGTTGATCAGCATCTTGATAATGCTACTGATAAAGCAGTTAATACCGCCGATACCATATTAACCGGCAATGGCCATCCTGCATCGGCAAATAGTAGCAAAACAAATGGCGCCACCAAGGTAACCACCAATGCAACAGCTGCCTTAAATACCAACGGCAATACCGGCCCGGCGCAAACTACACCAAACTTTAGCGCTTTTAACAATTACGATTTTGTACCCGGCGATAAAATAATTTTTGAAGATCATTTTACCGACGACCAAAACGGCGAATTTCCTTCGCACTGGAATCTTGGTGCAGGACAGGCAACCATAAACCAAACAGGTGATGTAAAATCGTTCCTGCTAACCGAGGGTAATTTTGTGCATGTAAGCCCGCTTATAAAATCACCATCGTACCTGGGCGACACATTTACGATAGAGTACGATAGCTATTCGACAGGCGGCGCCGGTCCGCATATATATTTTTATGGCAGCAATGTCGATGCCATAGCGGCGCACAACGATTTAGGTAATATTAATACCGCCCCGGGTGGTTGGACAAGCGTTGCCTTCAGTTCCGAGATTAGTCACATAGACCTGTCCTCGGCATATCCTGCAGCCCTCCTTAGCGATAACTATTTAAATAAATGGCATCACGTGGCTATCGCTTTCAAAAAAAACCAGTTGAAGGTTTATGTTGATCAGTACCGCATATTGGTTGTACCTAATATTGGTATTACTCCGCATGCCATAGATATTGAAGGCATTGGCGATGCGGCACACCCTATCATTTTAGCCAATTTCAGAATTGCCAGCGGCGGCGGTATGAATATGCTGGGCAAAAAATTCACTGATGCCAAAATTGTGACCCACGGCATCAACTTCGATATCGACCAAGCCACCATCAGGCCCGAAAGTATGGGTACACTCAACATGATCGTATCTGTATTGAAAGATAACCCCGGGATAAAGTTTGAGGTGGATGGCCATACCGATAACAGCGGTACTCCTGCGCACAATCTCACATTATCGCAGCAAAGGGCCACTGCCGTAAAAAACCAACTGGTAACTATGGGAATTGATGCCGCACGATTAACCACCAAAGGATATGGCGATACCAAGCCCATCAGCGATAATGTAACCATTGAAGGCAAGGCCAATAACCGCCGGGTTGAGTTTGTAAAGATGTAAACATCTATTGAAAATGAGAAGCCGAACAAAAGCGAAAAATCGAAACAGTAGTGAAGAGTTATACGCGATATCGCATATCGGCGAGTCGACTCACCCCGACGAACCCGATAAAATATCGGGGCGTCTGCCCCCCTATGCGACGCAGTCGGATAGAGGGGCAATAAAAACAAATTTGAGCTTCACCCTCTTTGCGGCTTCAGCCGGAGAGAGGGTCGGCCAGCGCAGCGTAGCCGGGGTGAGTCTTAGCCGGCGTTCAAAGCCGACGCACACTTAAATCATCTACCTAAAAAACAATTAAATAAATATATAACACCTTAAAAAAAACATCCTATGAAAAAGCAACTTTTATTCTTAACCTTTCTTGCGGCCCTGGCCACTGCATCCTGCTCAAAAAACAATAGCGCAACACCAACAGTAAAGGTGGCAACCAAGTTTACCTTCAGAGGAAAAGCTTATACTTCAAAAAAGCTGTATGCGTCATCATCTGCCACGCTTGATGTGCTTACCGATTCGGCAGTTGCCGATGATAACTCAACCAGGGTATTGGTAAACTTCGTTTTCAAAAAAGGAAATTCAGATGCCGGCACTTATACCATTGTTGGCGGGAACGACAATACGCCGGCCGCCAACCAGGTTGCGCTGCTTGTGTCTGAAACCAGTCTTAAAAACACCCAAAATGTGGGTATATATACTTCATTGGCGGGCGGCACGCTTGTGCTTTCGGGCTCGGGCAGCAGTTTCGCCTGCAAGTCGCCATCAGTTGATTTAAAAGGCCAGTATTATGATAATACCGACCCTCACAACACTCAAATAACAGAGGTAAGCACAACAATTTCGGCCGCTACTTTTACCCAAAATTAACCCCATTCATAGATAAACCGGAGGCCAGATACCGGCAAAAACGGGGCGTAATCGAAAAGCCTTACGAGTAGAGAATTTAAACCAAAACAAATAAAACAATGAAAAAATTAATCACCGTAATGCTGGGCATTACTTGTATCGCGTCGTTTTCATTCTTTAAAAACGCGCAAAGGCTGGGCTTTACCAAGCTGGGCGCCAATTTGTATGTTACTAAAGAAGTTGTGCCTATGAGCGATGCGCACAAAAAAAGCCTTCAGGCTGTATTGGCAAAAGAGTATGGCATTAAAAACTTCACCCAGGAAACCACAGTAAGCTACAAAAAAGTAACTGATGCCAAGTACCCCAAACTTACCGGTTACAACGTTGCCGATAAAACAGTGGGCGCAGGCATTTTTACCCAATCAATGGTAAACAAACCTGTTGGCGAAGACATTGAAGTAACGCAACGCGGCATTTATAATTCAACCGATAATGTATCGTCGGTAGCAACAATCAGTGGCATTCTTGAAAATTACAAAAATTAACAATCAGCACTGAAGGTTGGCGGCAAATGCTGCCAACCATAGTTTTAATAAGCATGAATACCAGGGCGGCATTATTTACAGTTTGGAGCAAATTCCACATAGGTTTTATCATTATAACCTCGGTATTTTTTGCTTACGATAAGTATTGCCGTTTTTATAAAGTAAAAAAAAGCACACCTGTAAACTACTTTTATAACCACATCTTTTTTAATACCCCATTCAGGTACTATGGCAAACTAACTGCAGCGGGATCGCCTTACGGGTATTTTGCGCCTAACATCAAAGCCAGCGGATTGATTATTGGCGAGTGTGGCGGCCAAAAAATACAGGCGCAATTTAAGGGTTTTGAGGCGCAAATGCGCTTTTCGGTACTCTCCTCGCACGTTACCAATAATCTGTTAGAAGATCAAAACGCCCCCTATAAAAAATTAGAAGATAAATACATGGACTTGCTTTTTAAAAGCATAGCCGTTAAAATATATAACCAGAACACTTGCCGCCAGGACACCTTTTTTGTTAGTTATAACCTGATAGGCTTCCCTACCCTTGGCCAATATGCCGCCGGAGATCACAACTATTACCTCATCAAAATAAAAGAACTAAAGCTTACCAAATGAAAAACTTTGTTAAAAGCTTATTTAAACAAGGTACCCATGAGCCATCAAATAGCCTTTGGATGGTTTCGCTGCGTTGCGGCATAGCGTTAATATCCTTCCTCCATTTTATGGCGCTACAGGCCGACTTTGACAGCATATTTTCATCTCACGCGTTTATTCCGCCGGATATAGCAGCAGGCACCCGCGACTTTTTAATTCCATCCATTTACAGTTTATATAAAAACCTGCAAGGCATCGTGCCGTTAAGTTACGAGGGGTTGTTGTGGGTTGTGAGGATAATTTATCCCGTAGCCTTGTTGATGCTTTTAACAGGCCTTTTTACCCGTCCTGCCGCCATCCTGTCGCTTGCTTTGCAACTGCTGATAACCAACTCCATGGAGTATTACAGCTACGGGGTTGATCTTTTTACCTCGATAGCGTTGTTTTATTGCCGCGTTTTCCCGGTTGGCAGCCTGGTGTCGTTGGATAGTTTATGGTTTAACAAGCAACCTGTATCAACAGACAGAACCGCGCGTTGCCTTAAATTATTTCAAACGCATGTTTGCCTTATCTATTTTTTTTCAGGTTTCGAGAAGCTGCTGGGCTACAACTGGCGTAATGGCGAAGCTATATGGCGAATGGTGCATGGCTATAATGCCACAGAATGGGTCAGTTTTGATTTTTTATACAATACACCTGTACCCCTGTTGGCTGGCTGGTTTACTATCATATTGGAAATGATGTACCCGCTTATCAATATCCCTGTTTTGCGCAAATGGTGGCTGGGCGGCGTCATTATTTTTCATGTATCCATCGCTTTCTTTATGGGCCTTTACTTTTTTTCATCGGTGATGGTCATCTTAAATATCACGGCTTATTACATGCCTTTTGTTGCACCCGAAAAGAGAAAAATCACGGTTGCTGATGGGCGGCCACAACTTATTGAAGCTTAAAAATCATTAACCCTAAATAAAATGAGAAAATTAGTTTACACCCTTATCCTGCTATCGGCCACACAGGTGCTGCATGCCCAATTTTTAAAAAAACTTAAAAGTAAAGTGAACGATATCGTAAATACCACATCCCCCCCACCTGATAACTCAAATGCAGCCGGTTCGCCGTCCGACGGAAAATTTACCGACCCGGCCAGGTTTGGCATCCTGATTAAAGTATACACTAAAGCCGAAATTAACACTGCAATGCAAGGCGAAGGCGGGGGCAATTTTGAGCTGCATTTTCTATCGTTTAAAGTTGTAAATGGCCAATTTACGGGCCAGATTGCCGATGTTATGGCGGTATATGATTATCAAAACGGAAAACTGCAAAATACCGGGCAAAAGCCACCGCAAAACATATCTTTTAACGATGCTTATAACGGCAGTGAAAAAGATTTTCAAAGTACGGATTTTAGCACCCTTGACGCCACTAACGCTATTTTGAAAAAAGGGCCGCATATACAAAGCGGGAGGCAGCCGGGTAAAATAGACCAGGAATTTACATTCAAAGGGAAGTCATTTGCCCGTTTTATGTCGGCAGCAATAGGCCATAACGCAGATTCGTCTGTAGTGGCTGCCGCCGGGATGAGTTATGGAAAAGGAGTTAGTTATGTGATGACCACTTCTACAGGTCAAACTACCCCCCTCCCTGGTTTAGTAATGGCAGCGCCGTTAATAAGTCCGAATGGTAAAATGTGCGCCGCGATAAGTACAACTGCTACAGGTAGCACAGCCTACCGGATTGACGGCACCAAAATAGTTTTAGCAGATTATGGCGGTGGTGGCTGGATTCGTAACAGTGGTGCTGTATTTTTCCTATCGAGTAAAGGCAACAGAACCTTGATGAGAAATAACCAGATTGTTGCGGCTACTCCTTTCCCGATAGACCTTAAACAGTTATTTATCGGTGCCAACGATGATGCTTTTTGCTGGCCGGGTGATCATTGCCTTTGCTTTAGCGACAATACCAGGTTTGAAAATGCCGACTTCCCGGTTAAAGTGACAATTAACGGCAAAGACGTGGTTTATTTTACCGCTGTTAATGTTATCACCGGCATGTTATACCTGTGCCATCACGATCTTTAAGCCCGGTATCATGAAAAAGCACCTAATCATTATCATGTTGTTTTGCTGCGCGATAAAAAGTATGGCACAAACCGGCACATTCAACTACGAGTTTAGCCCATTAAACGGCGGGCCATCAATAAAAAAATCAATAGCAATGCCGCTGGTTAAATACAAAAACTATAATACCTATTGGTTTGTAAACCCGGCCACCGGCGCCAGGCACCTGATGGTTAACGGATCATCAGATATCGGCATCATTATTTTGGATGACCGCGCCGATACCAATGTAGTTTACCGGGATAAATACGAGGGTGACCAGTTTAATATTCTTGGTAAAACTAAAACGGTTTTTTATATCCATCCGGATAACGACCACCGTCCCATGCGTGTGCACTATAACGTTTTTAACGCAGGCGAAATTTATTTAACGTTTGCAGGCAATGCAGTATACGACGAACCGGGAGCGTCGCCTGGTACAGTTAATTCCGTTCATGGCTTTATATCGGGCACATTGCAGCTGTTTCGTGAACCTAAATATGAACAAACAGATAAAATGCCCGGCTGTAATTGCGACCCTACCATTTACGCCAAATTTTACGACGAAGAAGTTGGCCGCACACCATCAGGCTGTGAAAATGCTTTGCTTTGGAAAGTTTTTAACACCATCCAAAAAGCATTCAACAACCTGGTACCTGCCATCAGTTTCAGAGAAGGTGCTGCCGGCCAAAGAGCGCCCGGCGATTTGATATATCGCGAAACCGGCGCAACTATTGATGTTACAGGCCCTATATCTACCATAGATCCCTGCAATCCAAATAACGAAAGGCGGGCATTGGTATCTGTAAATGCTGCCAGCCGGCCATTTACCCAGGATACCTATGGCCTTTCGTTTTTTAACCTGCCTGATTTCAATAGCGGGCCGCTTAATACACAGTCGTTCAGTAAGCGAATGGCTACGTTGTCTGATTCAACATCGAGGCTTTTAAAGGCTGGAAAAATCACCGCCCTGCAGCAGCAAAAAATCATGATAGAAGGTATGCAAAAGGCAAGCACCAGCATGCCTGATATTAAGCAGATAGAAATGGAAGGTGGTGTGAAAATCAAAACAATAATCAATACGCTATCTGCAGGTGAAGCCGGTCGCGGCGTAACCGGCGACGATTACCGCCCGGTTATACGCCATACCATACCGGGCTCATCGTTTGATATTTATGTACCCGCGCACAAAAACGAAGATGGGGCATGGAAACCCAATAAGGTTTATATTTACTATGGCAAATTCAATGTGGCAAACTCGGGCTTAGCCAACACCATTAAAAGCATTACCCCGGTTTACGCCCCCACCGTTAATAAGCTTACGGTTTTTAATGTGATGGTGATGATTGAAGGCGGCAATGATCTTATTCAAAAGGTACTGGCCAACGTCGACCTTAAAAACATCCCGCAATTATTAGATAACCCTAAAATCAAGTGATATGAAAACAAAATTATTCATCTGCCTTTTGGCAGCCATTGCCTTTGCAGCCCCCCTTTTGGCCCAGCAGCAATCACAGGTATTTGATGTTACAGATACCGCCCCACTTACACTCAACGGTTTAACTATGGGCTACCATATTAACAGCGAGGAAGTAAAAAAAGTGAGCGACAAAGGCGATTTCAGCCGCTTTTCGGTAAAGTTTTTTGTCACCAACACCTCGCCCGAATCCAAGATCATTTTATACCGTACCGGCTTTAATTTTCTCAATGAAATTGCGCCCTACATCGTGCAGTTTAATGTGTTAAATGCCACAGGCGCCCGGCTCACCAGTAAGGAGGCCATACTATCGGCCAATCCTTGTACCATACTGGCGCGGGTGGATGATAAAGACCCGAAAGACCCCAATAAAAGCGTAAAGAACAAACGCTTTGTTGATATCGGCTACTGGATAAAGGCCGGCGAAACCATCAGCACCACGGCCATTGTGATTGTGCCGCTAAACGATAAGCCTAAGGTTACGGCCACCTACCTCATGAATGCGGTTTCGCCGGTTGGTAACGTTTTAAACTCCGCTAATTATGGCACGCCACCGCCACCACCGGGGTATGGGCCGGCTTATCGCGATGGTTATAACCGAGGAAGTTATTATGACATCCGCAATAGCTGGAAAGGTGTATACCTTGATAACCGGGCAGGCTTTATCACCACCAATAACACCGAATCTAACCATATGTTGCAGTGGGAAATTATCCCTGTAAACGGTGCGAATTATTACCTGCTTAAAGGCAAAGGGCTTAACGCTTACATCAGCAGCGGCAAACCCGGCAGTGTGGAGTTGAACAGCAATACCCAATACGCCGGCACCATGTGGTACATTGAACCGGTACCCGGATCGGACAGGGTGAGGTTTAAAAATGTGGGCAACAACACCTACCTGAATATGGAGAGCGGCGCCCTGCAAAGCACCAATATATGGGATGATGCCGAAAGTGCACGCTGGGTACTGGAAGGAAGATAGAGGGGGGAAGAATCAAGAATCAAGAGTTAAGACCGGGTTCCCATTTGCTGTAGTGTTGCGCAACAGGTGAAACAGTTAAAAATCTTAACTATTTACAAATCAATTGATTAACAATTATTATAAAATTAAAAACGCAACAGAACCGCAACAGCAAAGAAATAACGGGCGAAATAATAAGGCAATCGCTTTTGAAATTGATAAGATTTATTTCGCGCAAAGACGCTAAGATACAAAGCGATTTGCTTGTTTTTTCTTAGCGCCTTTGCGTCTTGGCGCGAAAAACCTGTAAACGCGATCATATAAACAATTGCTCTGACAGAAATAGCTCAACGTAATTAATCATAAAATTTAAAACCGATTTCCCTGGTAAAATAGTCACCACCAACATAAGTGTCATTATAAAATAAACCTAAAAAAATGAGGAAGATAATATTCATGGTATTCGTGTTTGTTTGCGTTATGCAGGCGGCAGAAGCACAGCACTATACCCCGCAACAGCTTGACCAGGCTATTGCCCGCAGGGCGGTGGCTTTCACACTAAAACCGGATAAGGAAATTGTGGAAACCAGTGAACAGATACAGATAAATATTGAGCTACAGATTTTCCCTGGCGACCCGGCCACGATGAACCCCGGCGATGCCAATTACGGCCAGGATTACCGTTACGATACCAGCAACCCGGCAAGCGAGCCCTATAAAATAAAAAACTGGAAAATAATGGAGCAAGGTGCAGGCAGCCTTAATGTAAACGACGATTTTGCTACCTACAAGGCCCCATCAACCATCCCGGCCGGGCGGTGCGCCACCATTAGCGTAGAACTCATCCCCAACAGGCCCGGTTTGGCCAAGATAGTATTGCTGCAAACCATTTATATTGAAGATAACCCCATCGTGTTTTATTTTGACGCCCCAACAGCAGGCATTATGCAGGAAAAATACATCATCAAACCAAATGATAGCCAGATGGACCAATTGGCGACTATGAAATTGCCAGCCAGAGCCAACGCCAGTGCCGCTCAACAGGCAAAATTGGCAGCGTTGCAAGCGCAGCTTGCACAAGTAACGCAACAGGCACGGGCTGCTACAGCTTCAAAGGGTTTAAATATGGATGTGGTCATGAGCAATGCTAAAGCCATTTACGCCCGGCAAAGCAATATCACCACCATGCAATTTACCGGGCATTTTACCGTAACCAAAAATGCACGCTACGCTGGTGTAAAACAAATCATGATCACCTTAACCTTTAAAGGAAAGGCGCCGGGGCAGTATGGCTTAAAACGGGCAAAGGAAAACACGGCCTACGTGATATTTATGGATAATAAGCAAGCCTTTGGCTGCGCCAATGACCCAAAGCAAAACCCCGACGAAAAAGGAATCCACTGCGCGGGTGGCAACATCAACATCCTGAGCTTTACCAACGGAGCTTTCAAAGGCACCGTACACGCCAAACTGGAAGGTTACGGCACAACAGGCACCCTCGACGGCAAATTCGCCGTAAAGCTGGCCAATATGGAGTAGAGAAGGCGAAAGGTGAAGGGTGAAAGGCGAAAGGTAAAAGGCGAAAACCGAAAGGTTTTTCAAAACTAATCACAAACCAAGAGCCGAGGGCGGGAAGCTTTAGGGGTAAAATACAAAAGGGTTTATTCAAAATGTATTTTATGCTTCCTGCCTTGGCTTTTGGTTTTAACGATTTGAAAGGTCCTTTTTTGAATTTTTACTTTTGAATTTTGAATTTAATACCCCCACGCCAAAGGAGCATCGGTAGGTTTAATGCCCCAGTTTTTGTTGGGTTTAGATCCCATTACAAATTCAAGTTTGCCGCCGCCGGTGATATCATTTTGGGTAATATAAGTTTTGGTATAGCTTTTACCGTTTAGTTTTACCGATTGGATATACGCATTTTGCCTGCCCGCGTTTTTTACGTCAACCGTGAATACTGTGCCATCTCCCAGGTTAATCTGCGCGTTTTTTAATATGGGCGAACCGATAGCATACACCCCGTTGGCCGGGTTAACCGGGTAAAATCCCATGGCGCTAAATATATACCATGATGACATTTGCCCGCAATCTTCGTTACCCGAATAACCTGATGATGAGTTATTGTACAATTCATTCAAAACTTTAGCAACGTACATCTGCGTTTTCCATGGCTGGCCGGCATAATCATACAGGTAAGCTACGTGGTGGCTTGGCTCGTTGCCATGTGCATACTGGCCAATGAAACCCGATGCATTGCCATTTACCTCGCCTGGTTTATCTTTTGTAGAGAAAAACAGGTCGAGCTTTTGGTTGAAAGCAGTATTCCCTCCTACTAAATCAATTAAGCCGGATACGTTTTGCGGCACGTACCAAAAGTACTGCCAGGCATTACCCTCGGTATACGGGCTGCCGCCATTGCCGCCATAAGCCAGCGCATCAAATGGTTCCTGCCAGTTGCCATCCTTCTTTTTGGCCTGAAAAAAGCCTGTTTTGGTATTGTACAGGTTCCGGTAGTATTCCGATCGTTTCATGAAGCGGTCATAATCTTCGGTTTTATCCAGCTTTTTGGCTAATTGTGCCACGCACCAGTCATCATAAGCCATCTCCAGCGTTACCGAAACCGACTGCGATTCAATATCTTCAGGGATATACTGGTATTTTTCCCAGGTAGTAAAAGGCGAGCCGGGATGATCTGTTATGGATGAACCTTTAACCGCTTCGTAAGCCTTCTCCTGGTTAAAACCTTTAATATCTTTCAAAGCCGCGTCAACAATAACAGGAATGGCATGATTGCCTATCATACAATAATTTTCATCGCCCCATAATTGCCATATAGGCAGGTAGCCATAAGTATCGTACTGGCGCATCATGCTGTTGATAAAGCCGGCAGTTTTTTCCGGTTGAATCAGCGTATACAAAGGGTGTGCCGCCCTGTAAGTATCCCATAACGAGAAGGTTGAATAATGCGTTTTATCCGGCGCGTTGGCAATGGTTAAATCTGTAGCCTGGTAATCGCCGTTTACATCGGCCATATTATTGGGCTGGGTAAAGGCATGGTACATGCCGGTATAAAAAATCTGTTTTTGCTCCAGGGTACCTTCTACTTTAATTTTGGCCAGTTCATGTTCCCATTGCAGGCTGCTTTGCGTGCTGGTATTATCAAAATCCCAGCCCGGCAGCTCGGCTTTTATATTCATTCGGGCATTTTCGGTACTTACCGGCGACAGGCCTACTTTTATCAATATTTGTTCTTTATCCTTAGTACTAAAGTTTAAAGCTGCTTTAAGGTTTGTGCCGTTGATGATTGACAGATCGGGATACCGGTGGCCGCCGCTGGCCAGTACACTACTGGTGAATGGTTTTGAAAATTCGGCATGGAAATAAATTTTTCGCAATTTGGCCCAGCCGCTTAAAACACGGTAACCTTCAACGGTGTGGTCGTCTATTACACGTATCTGCGCGCTCACAATTTTACATGACCAGTAACCCCGCTTTTTATCCAGCGAGTGGTCCATATCAATAATCACATGCGATTCATCACTTTTAGGAAAAGTATAGCGATGCAAACCTACGTGCGATGTTGAGGTAAGTTCGGCATTGATGTTATAGTCCTTCAGCATTACCTGGTAGTAGCCGGGCCGGGCTGTTTCTTCTTTATGCGAGAAGGCGGAACTATAGCCGCTACCGGGCTTATCTGCGCTGCCGGGCACCAGGTTAATTGCGCCGGTGGTTGGCATCATCAGCACATCAAACAAATCGGCTACACCGGTACCGCTCAGGTGGGTATGGCTAAAGCCGATGATGGTTTTATCATTATAATCATAACCGGATGCAGGATCGTCCGGTGCTTCGCGGGTATCGGGGCTCAGCTGTACAAAACCGAAAGGGACAGTTGAGCCGGGAAAATTACTGCCCGATAAACTGTTTTTGTCAACAGCGCCGGTACCTATAAAAGGGTTAACATACTGTACCAAATTGCCCGGAGAAGGTTTTTTTTGGGCAAACACAATGGGACATAAACAAACGAAGCCAATACTTAAAAGTTTTTTCATTAATCAATAAGGTTGATACCGCGAATATACCTCACAAAAGCAAATTTAAATGTATCTACATATTTTTTTATATAAGTATATCGTCGGTTCCATGACGGCCTGTACGGGAAAGCATTTTTTTTAAGTTATCGGTCGGGCTTACTTCATCCCTCCGGACCGGGAACAGGGCGACGGCTCAGCCTGCCGTTTTAAACGAACGACACTTTATTTTTCAGGCTGTCTTTCTGATCTTTTTCGCAAAAATCTTCATTTTATTTTTGTGTCAATAAATGTACTTTTTGTGTCAATAAACTGCTTATTTATTGCGAAAAAATTTCAATTAATTGCCTTATTTGTACCTATTTATGTATCAATAAATGGTGATTTTGAAATATAAAAGGAAGCGGGTAAATTTGTACTGTTTACCAACAAATAGAAACAGTTTCTATGTTGTTTTGCACAGCGTTTAATGGTCGTTGTTCGCTTTAATTTGTGTGAACTATTATTGATTAATTTTAAACACACGCATTTAGGTCTTCCCTATCACTTAACCAATTGCTACATCGTAATAACAGGGTTCACTTGGGTTTAAGGCCCCTATCAGGCCCAGTTAAGCAAACCATTTTTATGGAACAGAGGCATCCAAAGGAATACATCAGCCAATAGTTGGGACGGGGGTATTTTATTAAATGATGCCGTCGCGGTTATGGCATCGTACAGGTTATCCCCTGCCTGGCATAACGAAAGCAGGGTATATTGCACTTCGGTAACATCGGTCATCGTAACCCTGAAATTTTTACGGCTTACTGCGGTGAATGTTTTTTGGGGGGATGGCAGTTCATAATCCTCATCCCGGTAAACCGAGGTAAAAAAAGAGATCATAGGAAAATCCAGTTCCAGCAATCGCAGACAGCCGGGAGTAGTTATTTTAACAACACCAAACAGAATGTCCTGGATACTAATTTCCTGATCATGTTCGGCGGCACCTTCTGTTCCCGGCGCACGTATGGCTTCCTGCCGGGCCCGTTCCAGTTTGGCAAATGATATGGGCAGGCTCATAAAATCACTTACATCCGGCCCTTCGCCCGGAGTAACGGGAGGCTTTGTTTTGGCCAAAAATCCGGGGAATGCGGCACCCAGATCATACAAAGTAAACGAGGTGGATGGATGATATAACAGGTAAGCTTTGGCAAAACTATCAAATACCTCATCGCCCATAAATTTCCGGCTGGTGGCATAATCGGCATACATGCATTCCAGCAAGCGCAATAAATATCCCGAGCAATAAACGTTCAGGCGGGTATAAACCGATGCTGTACCCTCATCGGCAACCACCACATCGGCTTCATCAAGGCCGTGCAGATGCCATGCCTGCCCCAGTTTTTGAGGCAAGTGGCCCGGCGTTATCACTACGGTTTTGAGCCAGTTTTGCAGTAATGCCAATTTTTGATCTTTAGCCATTTGCTGCCAGCAATTGAAATTCAACCGGGTTTGATACAGGCTGATGTTCAGATTTATTAACACCCTGAACGGGAATATTTCCTTTTAAAGCTTCGCGGGCTTTGTAAAGTTCAATCAGCAGATCAGGATAATCGGGTATTTTGGCATCCCATTCCAACAGGGTACTTACACCACCAGTGAGCCTTTGTGCTTGCGCGTATAGCTCCCAAACCTGCGATGGCACAGGCTGGTCATGCGTATCTATCAGCAAATCGCCGCAATCGGTAGGGCCTGCAATGTGCATTTGTACAATATGCTCATGTGGCAGGTTATTGATATAATTTGGCGCGTTAAAACCGTGATTTGTTGCCGATACAAATACATTATTAACATCAAGCAATAACCCGCAACCTGTTGTAGTAGCTAATGACGATAAAAAGCCCCACTCAGATATGGTTGATGCTTTAAATTGCAAATAAGTAGATGGATTTTCTAATATGAGTGGTCGTTTTAAATAATCCTGGATACGCATTACGCGTTCGCAAACATGGGTCAGGCTTTCCTGGGTCATGGGCATTGGCAGCAAATCGTGCGTGTTAGTGTAGGCAACTCCTGTCCAGCATAAATGGTCTGATATCCATTCCGGCTCGATAGCTTCAGCTAATGCCTTCAGCTTTTCAAGATATTTAAAGTTAACAGGGTCGGTACTGCCAACAGATAATGATACCCCGTGCATTACCACAGGTACCTGTTTGCGCACATGCATCAGCACATGGCGGGCAAAGCCAAAATCATCCATAAAGTTTTCGCTGATGATCTCGAACCAGTCTACCTGCGCCGGGTTATGCAGCAGGTAATTAAAATGCTTGTTTCTTAAACCCACGCCAAGGCCCAAATTTGGCAGGCCCAGGCGTGGTAAAGTGTTATTATTCATAAACAATTTTGTTTAAGTTGATGGCGGGAAGGCTAAACGCAAATCACTTGGTTTTGGTTTTTCAGGTACGGGTAATCCCCTCTTCTCTAAAACTGCCCGATAAGCTTTCCAGGCCACGTCATAAACCAGTTCACCTTTTTCGTAATCAAGGATACCGAATGATTGTGGTTTAAAATCGGGTTTGCTGCCAAAATCATATAGTTGCATCCGGTACTCTTCCCCATCTTTTAAGGCAGGGTACATTTGTGATGCCGAAATAGGAACAGCGCAGCCACCCAAAGCTTTACAGGCATTATCTGCCGGCGGACTAAAAGGCAAAGCGTTTGCTGCAGGCCATCCGGGTTGTGTTTTATAAAATGCAGTAGCCTTGCCACCGCACAGCCCGCCGCCCGTAGTTTTCTGAACGAAGCCGCAACCACCTTCGGTTTTACAATCGTTTGATCCTTTGCAGGTATGGTAAATTGCCGTTGTTGCACAGGTTTCCGGGTTATCCTTCAACACATCATCCAGGCTCATTCCCTGGCAGGCATGGTAAAGGTGCTGGGTACGGTCTATTGGTTTATCGTCAGGCGATGTTACGCCAAGGCTGATATCCGGCGCCTTACCAAAAACAGCCCAGCAGATTGACATCCTATCGCCCGAGCCTCCCATTGATGGGTAAGGGAACTGTGTTTTAGGATTTTTAAAATAATCGTTAAGTACTTTGGTTACACCGGCTATGGCGCCTGTAGAGGCGCGGCTAAACAGTTCAAAGTTCTTTTCATCGGCATCATTCAACTTTAACCTGTTTAAAGCACCGGCAATATCGCCTGATGCAGGCAGCTGCGGATTGTGTGAAGGATCATAAGCTGCCGTTTGCAATGATTCGGCCGACCATGAATTACCTTTCGCATGCCATTGGTCCCAGGTTTCAATCTGTCCCTCCATCAGCAAATTCATAACAAAAGCAAAAGTTTCATAATGGTCCATTTTGCCAAATGTGTCGCGGGCATCGGCTTTGGCCGATGGCGCATCGGCACCGGTAGCAGTATAGGAGGGATATTTATTCTTCAAAACCGGGCAACTTGGCCTAAACTGGTCTTGCACGGCGCTTAGGTTAACATGCTCATGAGCACCCTTGCTTTTATTCATCCTGTCCAGGATTTGTTTAATTACGCCGCCGCCTTCACCCTGGTCGGTAATGCCGTTAATCATGTTCATGGCATCCAATAAGGCAGCTTCCGATTCGGTATTCTGGATACTGGTAGCAATGCCGGGGTATTCATCGTCGCCCGGATCTTTCGGATCTGGTTCTGTTTTAGGGTCGAGTCTCTCCGGATTAAAAATTTCCTTTTGTACGGCTACATCACCTCCGCCCTTTCCTTTTTCAAAAACAATATCCCAAAGGGTTGCCCCATCGGTATAGGTTATGGACAGGTAATTCCACAATTGCAGGTACATGTTCCCTATCGATCCAAATAAAGGTAAATCGGCACCAGGCTTCCAGTTATCAAAAGGTGCTTTCTCACTGTATTTAGCAATTTTATCAGGATCAATCAATTTTTCGGCATCAGTTTCGGTTTGCTCAATGGCCAAAAATAAGCGCACCTGTTCTTTATTCATTGCCCCGGTTTTAACTTTTACTTTGTCAAATGGAGCAACGCAATCTTTAAAATCAAGAATATGCGGCAGCACGGTTTTATCATCGCCATAGCATTTCCAGGCGTAGGTCTCCTCGTCTTGTAAGGGCTCGCAGGTAAACTTAGGATCGTACCCAACCACCTTGGCCAGGTTTGACACAATTTGCAGGTGCAGCATTTCGGCCACAAAAACACTAAAAACAGCATTAAATGCTTTTTCATTGGCCGTTGCAGGTTTGGCCGTTGCCGCCATACCCGGCCAGGTTCGGCCAAGGTAAAAATTATTGCCCTTGCTGTTCATCTCATGCATCCCCTGCAGAGAGTATAACGAGGTCATATACAATGGAATTGTAAACAACTCGACGTTCACGGCAGCCTGTACAATAGCGTGCAAGGCCTGTTCATCAACTTCTTTAAATGAAACCGGGCGATTTTTCAGCCGGTCGTCATGCGTAAATAGCAAGGTACTTTTCATGGTTAAGTTTTTTAGGTTATGATTGTGGTGTAGTTGGTATTATACCATTTGATATATCTTCAAGCGCTTTTATTCCGGGCAAAAACAAAAACAAGCTACCATCGGTACGTATAAAGCGTTCAAGGCCGGGCATGCGTTTATAGGGCTGATCGGTTGGGCCATCGGGAAGGTAATCAAATTCGTTATTAGGCGCATAATCATTCTTAGACGGGCCGAATAAAGGATCGACACCACTGCCGTTAGGGCTTTTATCAGCAGACCTGAAACCGCCATGATTAATCCACGAATCCATAATAAATATAAACTGCTGGGTTAAATTGGCGCATATAAACAAGCCGACCAATCCCCTTTTTATTTCAACCCCACCGTCTTTTTTGGCTACTTCATCGTCTCTGTAATCGGGGCCATACGGGCCGGCCCTACGCATAATCCTGCGCGTTCTCGCGTCTGCCGCCAGCCCACTATTGCCTTTCACTTTTTCATCATCCCGCGGATTTGCCCGCCTAATATGGGCTGCATAAGGACATAGTTGCCCCAAGTCGTCGTTTTTCGGTTTCGGTTCACCCCGTTGATTGGCTGTGGGGGTGATATAATTAAAATTGGTATAATCGAAATCTTTCAAATTAGGGTTTGGCTTATCCGGCGACACAACCAGCGGTGTACCGTCAAACCATCTGCCGCACATTTTTGCAGCTACCAGATCAGGAGGTGTACCATCTTTAGCAGAGTTTATATATTTATTAAAAGCGGCTACATCCTGGTATAATAACCTAAAAGCCGCAAAACTGCCATTTTCTAACAGGGGATGAGGATTATACCTTAATGGTTGAGGATCAACAGAAACCTTGGTAATGCCTATCACAAATTGGTTTATTGGCACTACCGGCCTGTCGTCAACAGTGCTTTTGCCAGCACGCAATCTTCCCTGTGTAGTATTCCAGGGCACATCTGTTAGCCGCGGCTGCGAAAAACTGTCTTTATACCCAAAATGGATATAATCATCGCCCTGGGATAACGGTTCTGAATCTTTTAAAAAAACAGCATTCAAAGCCTTGCCATCTGCATCTTCGGGCACCATGCCCAGCAAGGCGTTGTAATAAGTATCAAGGCTTTGGGTATCATGCGCAAAAAGGGTTACCTGTATATGCAAATCCGAACCATCCGGGGCTGGGTCGGTATCTTCGGGGATCCAGCCATCATCTTTCCACCATTGGTCGGGTGCGCTTTCGCCGATGTCGCCAAGTCTCTCGGCAGTTTTAATGGCACCTGCTTTAAACGAACTAAAAAAATCCAAACTCCAGGCACTCACTTTATTGAAGTTCGTTTTAGTTATCATTTTTTCCAGGCCGCTGGCTGTAAAACCTACGTTTAGGCAATAATCGGGCTTTATGCCGTTGTGCCATGGCAAAGCTGTAGTTACGTGCATTGATGCACTACTCCCGGGCAATATATCTTTACAAAACCGGCGCGCCCCATCTACATTGTTTATAGTAAAAATAATATAGCGTACAAAAGGTAAATTATAGCCACGCAGTATTAAACCTTGTATATCGCTAAGTTTAGGTATAGGCTGGGCAGCGGCATTAATATCGGTTAAATTCGGGGTCATGGTAATTCAGTTTAGTTATAACGCCCCACTTATTACAGTGGGGCAAATTATTTTAGCATTGCTCTGGTGGTACAGAATCTTCAAACTGAATGGCTACTGGTTTTGTTGGCCATAATTCACGTGCATGTGGATAATTTGCCAGTATATTGCCAACAGTTAAACCAGGGAACGTATAACCCAATATGAATTTTTCTTCTTTTGTTGATTTTGCAGCAGCAGGTATAGTTGGGTCCGAAAAATTATAGCGCATCAATAGGCAAATAAATGCCGCCTTATTTAACGCCACCCCACCATTCGCTTTAATAGATACCGCCGAGGTAGGGTCATCAAGGTCAAATATGCCATCTTCATCAATATAATCTAATAAAATATCGAGAAAAAAGGCCACCTTAGGATTATCAACAAATGAGCTGATATAGGGTACAAAATCGGCATCGTAAATTGCCTGCACCACCAATAAGCCTTGCTTCTCCGGCGCTTCAAAACTTTTGATGGGTAAATTTGCCGATCCGCCGGCATCTAAATGGTAAAACATAAAAAAGTGCACACCGGTTAAAGCGCGCATATCTTCATCTGCCTGGATAAATGATTGCTTAACCGATGTTAGGGCTTCGTTAATAAGATGCTTTTTTTTGGCTTTTACCGGCACAAACATAAAAAGCATGTGTTGTTGCTCGGCTTGGTTTAAATGAATAATGGGATCCATAATAATTTTTGTTTGGTTAGTTTTTTGCACCTACTCTTTTAAGGCTTTCGGTATCTGCCTGTTGGTTTTATCAAAAACAAGGGCAAAGTATTCCCGCTTAGCTTTTTAAAGGCTATTAACAGGTTTTAAAAATTGCACTTTGATATTCTGGTTTATAATAATTTATTGCCGGTTACATTTCCAAACCTGTAACTTATGCTTACTTCATGGGTGGTGATATTAACACCGCCCAGGTTATTTGATGATGTGCCAAACTGGTAGCTATACCCTACCCTGAATACTTTACCAATTACTGATAACATAGCCGCCGCTTTTTTATCAGTGCGGTAATTTAAGCCTATGCCCAATTGCTCCTTAAGGTATAATGTGCCCGAAATATTTGCCAAAACTGTTGATCCGTTTACATAACTAACCAAGGTGGCCGGCTTAACCTTTACATCGTCGCTTACATCGGCCAGGTAGGCCCCTGTAAAATAATAATGTGTGCGCAGGTAATTGGCCTGCTGTTGGGATGCCGTGCCAAGGCTACGAATGGTAAACTCGGGAACTGATAAGCCTAAATAGTAATTAGTGCTATACAACATCACCCCGAAACCAATGTTGGGTTTTGTTTCGCGCACATCATTCATAAACTGCGGGTCGGTAGCATCCAGTTGCGAATAGTTCCCCACATAATTACGCACCCCTAAATTTAGCGCCACGGCCAGGTAATCAGTTTGGGTAAGCTGCACGCCTTTAGCAAAAAAAACGTTAGCCTCAATCTGTTTCTCTACCGCAGCCTGATCATTCAACACATACACACCGGCCGCGCCGTTGATAGATTCGATAGGAAAATTGGCATTCAGCATGAGGCTGCTTGGCGCACCATCTATGCCTATAAATTGTTTACGCCCCAGCACGCTTACAGACCCAGCCTTATCAAGTATAGAATATGCCGGATTAACTGCGGTAAGGTTATCTGCATATTGACTGTAGTTATAAATTTGTTGCTGTGCAAAAGCCTTGCCGCACATTATAAATGCAAGTACCATGCATAGCTTTAGTATATTTTTTTTGATGGACATTTTTTTTGTAATCCTGGTTAGCAATTCGTTTAAGAGGACGGTATTATAGTTTGTCCATAAGCAGTTTGCCGGACTATTTTCGGCAAAAACCTGCTTATGAAAAACTTAGTAATGATAGGCCGAATTATTAACTTACCTATGGTGTTTATCAGCCTGATTTGGTGCTTTTAGCAGGCTATTTTCACCCTATTACTGCAGGTTATTTACAGTAAAACCCCGGTTGCCTATCTTCAACAACCGGAGTTTATTACCACGCCTATCGGTCCATACCTTTCCCGTTAATATTTCAGGATAATATAACCGGTTTTACGTTTGGTTTCATTACCATCCTTGTACTCTAACGAGTAGTAGTAGGTACCTGGTTTTTGCATGGTACCGGTTTTATTGGAATGCCCATCAAACACGTTGCCATTGCTTCCGTAGCCTTTTACATCATATACCAATGCCCCTCCGGCATTCATGATGCTCAGGCGGTTATCCGTATGATTTTCTATGCCATCTATGGTGAACACATCATTAACGCCATCGCCATTTGGCGATAGAGCCTGGTGAACAGTGATGGCTGATGCATTGATATCATTTGATTTGGTAGCAACACCGGTGACAACAGGCAGCATAGCATTAAAGTTGGGCGCAGCACGGGATAGAATAACGGAGTAAGTACGCGTAGCTATACCATCCTGTGCAATTACAACCATCTGGATGGTAGTGCTTGTGCCTGCAGCGTTTAATGTAATGTTTTGTGAGGCTGTACCGCTGGCAACCGTTTGACCTTGTACTTTAATTGTAGCACCTGCATCACCTGCTTTGGGTGTGAATGTAACAACACTTGTTCCCGACGCCACCATTGTGGTATAATTATACTGCGACGCGGTTCCCGGTACTGAGATGAACGATGCCGTAGGGCTCATGGTAAAACCCATATTTACATTGCTGGAACCATTTTTACTTATCACTACTACGTAATCGCGCGTTGTGGTGCCGTCCTGGGCTGTTACATGCATATGAACCGTTGTTGTCCCCGAGGCATTTAGTATGATCACCGGTGATACTGAACCACTGTTTACCGTCTGGCCTTCTACTGTTATGGATGCTGACGGGTCGCCCGCAGTTGGGGTTACCGTTATGCTACTTGTGCCGGAAGCTACCGAAGTAGTATAATTATATTGCAACGCGGTTCCTGGTACAGAGGTAAAGAATGCGGCCGGATTCATTGTAAAGCCCATATTTACATTGCTCGAGCCATTTTTACTTATCACTACTACGTAATCGCGTGTTGTGGTGCCGTCCTGAGCCGTTACATGCATATGAACCGTTGTTGTCCCCGAGGCATTTAGCGTTATCGCCGGTGATACTGAACCACTGCTTACTACCTGGCCTTCTACTGTTATGGATGCTGACGGGTCGCCCGCTGTTGGAGTTACCGTTATGCTGCTTGTGCCGGAAGTTACCGAGGTAGTATAGTTATATTGCAATGCAGTGCCCGGTACAGACGTGACTGATGCCACAGGGCTCATGACAAAGCCCATATTTACATTGCTCGAGCCATTTTTACTTATCACTACTACATAATCGCGCGTTGTGGTGCCGTCTTGAGCCGTTACATGCATATGAACCGTTGTTGTCCCCGAGGCATTTAGCGTTATCGCCGGTGATACTGAACCACTGCTTACTACCTGGCCTTCTACTGTTATGGATGCTGACGGGTCGCCCGCTGTTGGAGTTACCGTTATGCTGCTTGTGCCGGAAGTTACCGAGGTAGTATAGTTATATTGCAATGCAGTGCCCGGTACAGAAGTGAACGATGCGGCAGGGTTCATGGCAAAGCCCATATTTACGTTACTGGAACCATTTTTACTTATCACTACTACGTAATCGCGCGTTGTGGTGCCGTCTTGAGCCGTTACATGCATATGAACCGTTGTTGTCCCCGAGGCATTTAGCGTTATCGCTGGTGATACCGAACCGCTGTTTACCGCCTGCCCTTCTACCGTTATCGATGCTGACGGGTCACCCGCTGTTGGAGTTACCGTGACGCTATTTGTTCCCAGTACTACAGAGGTGGTATAATTATATTGCAACGCAGTACCTGGTACAGAGGTGAACGATGCCACAGGACTCATGGCAAAGCCCATATTTACGTTACTGGAACCATTTTTACTTATCACTACTACGTAATCGCGCGTTGTGGTGCCGTCCTGCGCAGCTACATGTATATGAACCGTTGTTGTCCCCGAGGCATTTAGCGTTATCGCCGGTGATACCGAACCGCTGTTTACTGCCTGGCCTTCTACCATTATGGATGCTGACGGGTCGCCCGCTGTTGGAGTTACCGTTACGCTATTTGTTCCCGGTACTACCGAAGTAGTATAGTTATATTGTAATGCGGTTCCAGGCACCGAGGTGAATGAGGACGCCGGGCTCATGGTAAAGCCCATATTTACATTGCTGGAACCATTTTTACTTATAACCACTACGTAATCGCGCGTTGTAGTGCCGTCCTGCGCAGTTACATGTATATGAACCGTTGTTGTCCCAGATGCATTTAGCGTTATCGCCGGTGATACCGAACCGCTGTTTACCGCCTGCCCTTCTACCATTATGGATGCTCCCGGATCGCCCGCTGTTGGAGTTACCGTTACGCTATTTGCTCCCGCTACTACCGAAGTGGTATAGTTATATTGTAATGCGGTTCCCGGTACAGAGGTGAACGATGCGGCTGGGCTCATGGTAAAGCCCATATTTACGTTACTGGAACCATTTTTACTTATAACCACTACGTAATCGCGTTTAGCAATACCATTCTGAGCTATCACACGCATATGAACCGATGTTGTTCCCGATGCATTTAGTGTGATCGGTTGTGATACCGAACCACTGTTTACCGCCTGCCCTTCTACTGTTATGGATGCTCCCGGATCGCCTGCTGTAGGAGTTACGGTTATGCTGCTTGTTCCCGCTACTACCGAGGTGGTGTAGTTAAATTGTAATGAGGTTCCCGGCGCGGAGGTAAACGATGCTACAGGGCTCATCGTAAAGCCCATATTTACATTGCTCGAACCATTTTTGCTTATTACCAAAAAATAATCACGGGCGGTGATACCATCCTGCGCAGTCACATGCATGTGAACCGTTGTTGTCCCCGATACGTTCAATGCTATCGCCTGCGATACAGAACCGCTGCTTACCGCCTGTCCTTCTACTGTTATTGATGCTCCCGGATCACCGGCTGTTGGCATTACCGTTATACTGTTTGTTCCCAATGCTACCGAGGCGGTATAGTTATATTGCGACGCTGTACCCGGAGTGGAGACAAAAGATGAAGCTGGTGTAATACTAAAGCCCATATTCACATTATTGGATAGCGTACTTTGATTTACTGTAATAGTATAAATGCTAACCGTACCATCCTGCGCAGTAATGGTGGTTATTATGATATTATTGCCAGGTACCAGGTTTATAACCGCTTTGCCTGACACCAATGCCTGGCCATTTACCTTAACTGTAGCATTAGCATCACTCACAACCGGGATTACCGTATAGGTAGTAGTTACATTATTTACCGCTGCGGTATAGGTATTGATTCCAGCAGAAAATGCCGGGCTCAGCGGGCTGCTGGTAGTCAAACTGGTGAGCGTGACGTTTGATACCGGGGCAGCCCTGGTTATCGTTACATTGTATGTTTGGGTAACAATACCGCCAGCGGCATCGCCGGCTGTTACAACTATAGCAAAACTGTTGTCGCCGGCAATTAAAGGCACGGTTGCCGATGCGCCAATCAACGTGCCATTAATGGTTATTGCGGCGCCGGCATCTTTGGCAGTTGGTGTGATTACCACACTGCTAACATTGCCACCTACCGAAGCGGTATAGGTAGCGTTTGTACCATCGAAAACCGGGCTTAGCGTACCATTGCTGAGTGTAAGCGAAGCAAGTGTAGCATCGGGGGCCAAACGGGTTACATTTATGGTATAATTTTGGGTATTTACACCGTCTGCAGCGGTTACCGTTACCCTTATACGGTTTGGCAGCCCCACGTTAAGCGGAACACTTGCACTTGGTGCACCGGCGCTAATAGTTGCGGCCCCTATTGTAACTGTTGCATCGGCAGCATTGGCAACCGGAGTTACGTTTAAATTGCCAACGCTATAAGGCACCGACGCAGAATAAGTAAGTGTAGTGCCAACAAAAGCAGGGTTCAAGGTGCCGGCATTTAAAACTAATGAAGCAAGACTAATATCAGCGAACGGTAACCTGTTTATGTGCAGTGTATTTGTAGTTTGATGAACGCCATCGGCTGCGGTTACAACCACATCAAAAGTGTTATCGCCTACATTTAACGGTAACAGATTTGTACTGGCATCATAAGCTAATGCAACGCCGTTAACAGTAGCTGTTGCACCATCGGCAGGGATTACAGGATGAATCCTCACCCCGGTTACTTTATTTGCCACGGTAAGCGGTGTAAGCGCATCAAAAGCGAAATTAAAGTTGTGACTATAGCCGGTAGCCGAAACAGACATTGCAGCTAAAGTAGCATTAGGCGACAATAGCGGCGGTGGCGTACCTGCGCGTGTAAGCACCAGCGTATACGTTTTTGCAGCGCTGTTATCCTGCGGCGTAACTACTATATTAAAGGTATTTGCGCCGCCATGTAAAGTCATGGTGTAATTGGCAAACCTTGTTACCGCGGTACCATTTATTTTCATAGTAGCGTTTGGATCGTAAGAGTAGGCGGTAAGCGGCAAACCGGTGATGGTCGAATCGGCCAGGTCGGCAGTGTAATTTAATACTGCCGGATCAAACGGTTCATTTATGGTTGTAACGAACGGAATGGAAAGTGTAGACAGGTTATTATCTGACGATAGCGTACGCGTTACTGTTATAGTATAGGTATGTGTTGCAGTACCATCTTCGGATGTAACTACAATATTGTAAGTATTAACGCCATAATTGAGTGTTGGTGTAACGCCTAAGTAATTTACCAGATTACCGTTAAATGTAATAACAGCAGCGTTGTTTGAACCAACAGGCACAAAATTAAACTGTGATATATTGTTGGCTACTGTCGCCGTATAATTATACGTAGTACTGCTAAATGACTCATTAAACGTTAATACAGTAGTATTAAGCGACGATAAACTGGCATCTGATGATGGTGCCCTGGTTATGGTGATGTTATAATGTTTGATATCGCCGTTTTGAGCTACCCCGTCAACACTGATGGGATTGTCGCCAACGTTTAATGGAAAATGATAAGACGTGGTTGCTGTTATTTTGATGGGACCTATTTGTGCATTGGCATCAACATCAGCGGCGGTTGCAGTAATATCGGTACCGGTAACAAGGTTACTTACAGCAGCCGTATACGTTGTTGTGTTTGAATCAAACACGGGGTTAATTGTAACACCACTAAGCGCAATATTTGTTAATAGGGTATTTGTAGAAAGCGCCCTGTTTACAGTTACCAGGTAACTTTGTGTAGTTGTGCCATCCTGGGCAGTAACAACCGTGGTAAAGTAATTGTCACCGCCATTTAAAGGCAAAGTAATTGCAGAAGCTGAGGTAAGCGCCATACCGTTTACAAGCATAGTGGCATTGCCCTGATGAACCACCGCCGTAAGATCAATTGATGTGGTGTTATGATCTACATTTACCGAATATTGATGTGTCGCGGCGTCAAAAGACGTGTTTAACGTTCCCTGTGAGACAGATATATTGGATAAAGCTGCATCAGAAGATAAAACTACTGTTAATGCCGAACCATTTGCCGGCGATTGTACAAAGCTATAATTATTGGCGCTTAAACCCGAGCCATTAATAGGATAGTTTCCCTGCGGACTTGAGTCTGTTGCTGTTGATGTAAAGGTTAATGTACCTGTTGTGGCCGTAGCTTGTGTATCACCATTGATAAAACCCGTTACGGTACCGGTAAAGGCCGGATTGGGCGCCAGGTAAGTTTTAGTTGCCGGGGTTGCCACGTAACTTAAAGCAATCTTATTAATTGTCAAACTGTTGCCAGCATAATTTAAAGCGTAATTATCATTTAATGTAAGGCTGCCCTGGTTGATGTTGTAGCTGCCAGCAAGCTCGCCAGCGTCACGCGTTAACGAACCGCTAAAAGTATCGCCACCCAGTAATGCATCGGCCGTATAGGTTAAAGCCGGATCGGCATCGCCATAAGCTTTGCTTTGCGCGTTTGCTGTTACATTTATTACCTTTTTACCTATAGTTAAGGCACTGCCAGTAAAGTTTAAAGTATAGTTGTTATTTAAGGCCAGGCCTCCCTGGCTAATGGCATAAGTACCGGCTGCCTCGCCAGATGCGCGGGTTAATGCCCCTGTAAAGCTATCGCCGCTTGTCAATGCATCGGCAGTATAGGTTAAGGTAGGATCGGCATCTCCATAGGTTTTGTTTTGGGCAGCCGCAGTAACGTTAATTACTTTTCTGCCTATAGTTAAATTTGAACCTGTAAAATTAAGGTTATAGTTTGTGGTGTTTAAAGCAAGCGTTCCCTGGCTAATGGCATAAGTGCCGTTACTTTCGCCGGCTGCCCGCGTGAGCGCACCGCTAAATGTGTCACTAAACCCAACGGCGCTGGCACTATAGGTTAAAGCCGGGTCAACGTCGCCATAGGTTTTACTTTGCGCGTTCGCGCTTACATTAACTGTTTTTTTGGTAATGGTAAGGTTATCGGGTAAAAATGATATGGTATAATACTGATCTGTAAAAACGCCTGTTGTTACATTTACCGGCCTTTTGGTACCAAGATTTAGCACATAAGTGCCCACATCTTCGCCGGTCTGTCTGCCAAATGTACCAGTCATGCCTTCGCCTGGCGCAATCGAACCCACCCGATAATAATAAGGGAAGCCAGGATCAGCATCGCCGTAAACTTTAGTGGCCGGAGCAGGCTGCAGCGTTATAGCCCTTTTGGTGATGGTTAAATATTCTGGTATATAAGTAATAACATAGTTATTGCTTTGGTCTACACCTGTTGTGGCATTAACGGGGTATTTAGTTCCTATACTTAGTGCATATGTACCTGGGGTTTCGCCCGGATCGCGCACGTATGAACCTGTCATCCCATCGCCACTTGCTAACGAGCCCACCCTATAATAGTAAGGGTAGTTGGGATCGACATCACCGTAAGATTTACTTGCAGGTGCAGGTTGAATACTGATAGCCCGCTTGCTAACAGTTAAAACACCGGATACAAAGCTAAGTGTGTATTTGCTGGCGCTTAGAGCGAGCGTTCCCTGGGTAATATTATAGGTGCCAACATTGGTACCGGCATCGCGTGTTAATGCACCGGTGAAAGCATCACTGCCCGCCAACGCACCCGTGGTAACTGAATAAGTTAACGATGGGTCGGCATCGCCATAAATTTTACTTGCAGCATTTGCAGTTACCGTTATTGAAGCCTTACCTACAGTTAAGGCCTGCACTACACTGGTTGCGGCCAGATTACTGGCATCGCCTGCCTGCGAGGCCGTAATATTGGCGGTACCGGGTGCAACAATGTGAATCTTACCACTCACTATAGTTGCCACAGCTGTATTATCGCTGCTATAGCTAACCGTTAACCCGCTACTTGCTGTTGCGCCCGGCGCATAATCTGCATCGCCATATGTTTTTGAGGCTGTTGAAGCAAAAGTAATGGTTTGTGCGGCCTTGGCCCTGTTTACGGTTACTGTATAAGTCTTGGTTGAACCATCCTGCGCGGTTACCACAATGCTTTGGGCATTATCGCCTGCATTTAAGTTGAAATTGGCAGATGCCGAGCCTGATGTTACAATGGTGGTGTTAACTTTGATAGTAGCGTTGGCCTGGTTGCGCGTTGGTGTAATGGCAATTGTTGTTGTGCTGTTTGGTACCGAGGCTGTATAAGAAGTAGTGGCCGAAGCAAATGTTGGGCTTAATGAACCGCTACTTAAACTAAGCCCCGAAAGTGTGGCATCATTTGATAGCGTTGAAAAAGAAACCACATCACCGTAACCCGTACCCGCAGTACTTGTTCCATATGCGCGTACATAGTAAGTGGTTGAACTTGACAGCCCGGTTATGCTTCCGGAGAAAGCACCATTACCACTGCCTATAGCTGATTTTGTAACTCCACTGCCGCCTATTGTTGGCGTTTGGTTGGTGGAGCTATATATAATACCACGCTCTGTAACGCTTATATCGCTACGTGTTACCTGCCCGCCTAATGTTGCCGACCCAGATGAGAAAGTTGTGACAGCTGCTGTCGATGTTACTGCAGGCCTCGGTGCGTTTAAAGCTGATACCGAAATGGTGGACGTACCTAAGGCGAAAGTCACAATCGCACCGCCAACTACCCCGGTGAATGATACTGGCCTTATCTCTCTTGCCAAAGCGCTCGCAGATGTTGATCCGTCATAGAAAAACACCCTTTCATTACCAGCATCAAGCGCAAACACAGAGGGCTGATAGCCTATTGAACTTGCAATAACTGTTGGTGTTCCAGAAACCGCGCTTCCGCTAATTTTCAAAATAGCATCATCTGCCCCTTTTGATGTAAAACCAGTGGCATCAGCTTGCAAAAAATAAATATTTCCGTCATTCGGATTATAATCCAACCCATTTATCGACTTAGTTTGTGATAAAACGGTAACTGTAACAGGAGACGCAGGTGTAGTAAAATCAACTTTTTTGATAACATTTGATGAACCGAACTTATCAAGTACATAAACAACATTGTGCGCTAAATCAAGCGCCAGGCCTATAGGCGTATTAGCTATAGATGTAACCACAGCCACATCGTTAGTGCCACTTGGCTGAACTTTTCTCAATGCGTCATTTGCAGCTAAAGTATTTGCTCCGGATGTGGTTAAATAATAAATATAATCACTCGCAGCATCGTAACGCATAGCCGTTAAAACGTCCGGTACAGTTATAGTACCTGTAACAGCTTTAGTGGTAAGGGATATAACCTTAATTTGTTTTACCCCGCCTGTATTGTCATATACAAACGCGCGGCTACCATTATAATCTATTGCTGTAGCAGTAGGCGCCGGTACCAGCGAGTTTATAATTGCAGCGGCACCTGTACCATTATAATTAACGCTGCTCAACGCGTCATTAACCTCCGTGGTAGAGGCACTGCCTGTGGTAGTATAATGAACTTGCGCCTGGGTACTACCGCCAACGCACAGGAAAATTAACAACAGTAACGGCGCAAACATTTGACGCACGCTTGTTATTAATTCTTTTTTAGATACAGGTAAAAGTGTTTTCATAATGAAATTTTAAACGTTCTGTTTATTGTCCGGCTGCGCCGTTATATTTTGCTAATGAATGTTTGCCCTGTTTTTAAACCATAAAAACCGGCATGCCGGGCAGGGATGCAAGTATTATTTATATTGAAAAAGTTTATGTTCAAAGCCTGGTTACCTATGCAAGCTACATTAAACTTGTTGTTAGCTATGTTAATGGTGCCGGGTATGCTATTTGCTCCTGCGAAATCCGGTTCGGCATCTAATATTTTCAGCTCGAAACCGTTTATTAAAGTGCTTGCCCCGTTATTCCACGATGAGCATGCCTTAATAAGATCGAGGATATTTTTTGTATCCATCGAATCCCAGTTTATCATTACATCGGCCAATTGTGGTCTGTTGTAATACCGGGCTTTGGTTTCATCCTGTAACTTGTTATACGGCGCTTGCTTGCTGTTTAGGGCAGCAATTATCTGCGCTACCCCCTGCACCTGCAGCTGGCTAAATGCCTGGTTTATATAATTGTAGGTATGGTATTCTTCGTTTTTAATATTTTGTTCCCAAATAACCGCGCCGCTGTCCAGCTTATTGGTTAGTTGGTGTATGCATAAGCCTAATTCCGTTTCGCCATTTTTCAATTGCCAGAAAACCGGCGAAGGCCCCCTGTATTGCGGCAGTTTACCAAAGTGGATATTATACGTTCCCGTTGGCACACCACTTAATTCCTTTATATCAATTTTATGACTGTACCCTGTTATGAAAATTATATCAGGTTCGTTTAGTTGTTGCCAGTTATAAAGCTCTTTTTTATCATCTTCTGCGTAGAACGATATATAGTTCATCCTGCAAAAACCGGCCATGTCATTTACACTGATATCAGCATGGGCAGATTTCCCGAAGTATAATATAACCCCTGCTTTGATACTGCTTAGGTACGAAAGCAGGGGTATACATATTTTTGAATTTGATACGATACCAACTTTCATTGGCATGCATTAAAATCCATCAAAGTTTTTTTCATTATTATGGTCTTGAAGGCCAGATACCTTGCCAGGCAATAATGAAATTGATGGCTAAATAAGGCGTTACTACGTTTACAGGTTGGCTACCACCTGAAGGTGCAACGGCTGCGGGGTTCATTTGCGAATCTGTGGCTGAACTGTAACTGTTAATAATAGTACCTAAGGCCGGGTCTGTAGATGCAGCGGGATAGCCCGCTGCCGGAACTGCAAGGTCGGCGGTTGCAGAACAATTGATTACGTGAGAGTGCGCAGGCAGTTGTTGCGTAGATAAAGTGACATTTTCGTTGCCGCCCAATTGGCCAAGCTCATAACGTGATACATTTTTCCCTTGCCCGTTACCTGAGTGTATAGGTGCACGGCCACGAAGATCAGGGATTTGAAAGGTGCTCATGCCATCGCCACCATAAGTAGTGCCTAATAAAGAAAAAAATGCACTGTACTGCGAAATTGGCAATGTTGAGCCATCGCAAAAAAACCACCCTTGGGGTGCAAAATTGCCGGCGAACATGCGGATTTCGCCAATGTAAGGTTCCATAGTTTTTAGGATTTAGTTATAAGTTATATTAGGTTTAGAATTGATTAATTCTGTTTAATTATCGGTAAATATATATTATTAAAATCCAACAATAGCTTAAATCGCATTTGATAAAATAAAATAAAATTTTAAACATCAACTTAAAAATCAATTACTTACAAAAGTATATTACAAGGTAATTTACCCATCGAATAAAGCACAACGCCTGCATTACAAAGCATTAATATTGCGGATAAGTTATATTTAACTGAAAATTTGAATTAACTAAAAAAGAACGAACGTAATGTATTTTGTATTTGCATCACATCACAAATGTCTGTTATAGTTAAAAGGTAGTATAGGGTATAATCCGCTTTTTTAAAGGTGTTTTTTAGGGTAAAAAAAGGTTTAATATAGATGTTGTGTTTCTACACATAATTAAGCACTTTCGATAAACTCAAATAACAACATCATGATCAAAAAAATTACCTTAATTACACTGGCTTTTGCCGCTATTGGCTTTAGTTCGTGTCAGCAAAAACAGGCCACCACTACGGTAGCAGATCCCGACCCCCAGGCTAATCTTGATACCGTAGGGTATAAATTAGCTTTAGCCTATGTAAAAAATTACGAAAAACATGCCGGCAAGGCTGACTCCATTATTAAGCTTGACCAGAAGCCCGACACTGTAAAAGTGCCTAATACCCGGGCTATCTGGTTTGATATTGACCGACTGAAAGCTTTAGTTGATAGTATAAAGAAGGAACATGGCGATGGCATTCGTTTTTACCTCGCAACCTATCATAACGACTATCCAGGCACTTTTGTTGACGGCCACATTCCGGATAAAATGTATTGGGGCCGCAATACATTGATAATGGTATCAACCACCCCAGTAATAAAAGACGGCAAAACGCTGCATTGGGATTACTATAAGGAGAAACCGGCACCAGGGCAAAACAATGGCGCAACCGGCTTTATAGTAGGTACCACTCCTGAAAACCGCGGCGAGCAATGCCCACCTCCAAGCACCTGCAGCAGCATAGGTGCAACATTGGTACAATAATATCTAAACCACATGATTTTTATCACAATAAATACTGTTGCCGAATTTATTTGCTTCCTGGCCGCCCTTATTTTTCTATCAAACGAAAAAATAGCGGCCTGGAAGCTATTTATAGCTTACATGCTGTTAACCTGCATTGTAGAGCTTACAGGCATTTATATGAACAGGATAGCGCATATCTTCAATCATCATTTGTACAATGTGTTTTTGTTATTTGAGTGTGGCATGGTTAGCTACACCTTATATAATTTATACAAACCCTATAAAGACACGCGCAAATGGCTGCTTTCCTGGTACAGTATTTTTATGATAATATTTATTACCGAGTTATTTGCAACTCATTTTAAAACCTTTGTTTCAATTACAGCAACGGTAATGTCGGTAATGTTTGTATTTGCCTGCCTTTATTACTATTACCTTAAACTAATGGATGAACAGTTTGAACAGCTGGCATTTTCGGCACCTTTTTGGTGGGTAAGTGGCTCCTTGTTTTTTTATTTCGGGAGCACTACTTGTAATGTTTTTTTCGATTATATGTCGCACTCAAGTACGGTAATATATGGGCACTCTATACGGTACTATATTTTTAATTTACTTAATATTATACTTTACGCATTTTGGTCATACGCTTTCTTATGCAGGTATCTTCGCAGGAAATCATCTTCCTGATAGGGTTAACTTCCCTCATTTTTTTGATTGCCCCCCTGTTCCTCATCATTTACGTTGTTTCATACAACCGCAAAAAAAAGAAACACCAGGAGGAGAAACTGCTGCTGCAAAAAACATTTGAAAATGAACTGCTGAAAACACAGATAGAAGTACAGGAACAAACCCTTAAAACCATCGCCTACGATTTGCACGATAATATAGGCCAGTTGCTAAGTATCACCACCATCACTTTAAGTTCCATCGACCTGAACAATACAGATAAAACAGCCGAAAAACTTGCGTTTATTGAGGACCTGACCACCCGGTCTATTAAAGAAGTAAAAGCACTGTCGCGCCTGTTACATGGCGAAGAGTTAGTAAACCGTGGATTGGCGGCCGCTATTGAATTTGAACTGGAATGGCTGCAACGTTCAGACAAGTTTAAAATCAATTTCGATAAACGGAACCTTAGCACATTTAATGCCGATAGCGGTAAAGAAACCATCCTTTTCCGGCTGTTCCAGGAGATTATAAATAACATTATACAGCATGCCAAAGCAACGGAAATATTTATAACTTTAGCGCAGATTGAAAGTTCATTTCAGTTAACAATACGTGATAACGGGAAGGGTTTTGATGTAGAAGAAACATTGAAACGTAAAAACGGGATGGGCCTGCACAACATTACCAAACGGGCGGCCATGATAAATGGTACTGCCTCTATCAACTCTGCTCCGGGAAGCGGATCTGAAATTATTGTAACTATACCCTACTAAATATTAATGGACGCTGAGAAAATAAATATAGCCATTGTTGACGATCATACCCTTTTTAGACAGGGGCTGGTAAGCCTGCTTAGCGATTCGGGCAAAATAAATGTGATTTTTGATGCCGAAAACGGCCAGGACATGATCCAGAAGTTATCCCGCCATAGCCTGCCGGAAGTGATCCTGATGGATATTACCATGCCCCTGATGGATGGCTACGAAAGCACCAAATGGATTAAGGAAAACCATCCTGAAATAAAAGTATTGGCATTAAGTATGTTTGAAGAAGATAAGCCAATTATAGGCATGCTTAAAAGTGGTGCCGGCGGTTATATGCTCAAACAATCGCGGGCGTCCGATTTAATTGACGCTATTAACGGCATTGCTAAACAATCATTTTATATTAATGAGCTGGTAAGTGGCAAACTGCTACGCAATATTCAAAACAATCAGCCTGTAAAAACCCAGCTGGTTGAAGTAAATGCTAATGAACTAAAATTCCTTGAGCTATGTTGCAGCGACCTTACGTACAAGCAAATAGCCGATATGATGAACCTAAGCCCACACACTATCGACAATTACCGCGAAGCGCTATTTCAAAAGTTTGAAACCAAATCACGAACAGGACTGGTAATTGCCGCGCTGAAGCAGGAATTGATAAAGATATAAGTGCCCTGTTTCAATAATCCCAAGTCATGCCGAACTTGTTTCGGCACCCCACATGCCAAGTAATCAGTGTGCTAATAACTTTGCATATTGAAATCCCTAAACTTAAATAGCTAAGGAAATGCTTTACAAGCAAGGTCATGTTTACATTATGTCTAACGCTTATCGCACTACATTTTATATAGGCGTAACCAGCGATCTGCGTGCAAGGGTTTGGCAACATACCAACGGAGAAGGTTCTGCTTTTGTTAAGAAATATCGACTTTATGATCTTGTTTATTATGAATATTTTGAACGCATAACAGACGCAATCGACCGGGAAAAACAATTAAAAAGATGGCATAAAGACTGGAAAATCAACCTGATAAAGTCGATAAACCCTACGATGAAAGATTTGAAGGACGAAATTGAATCAATGTTGTAAACCTCGACTGTGCGGTGGCAATCGTCATCCTGAACTTGTTTCAGGATCTCACAGGACGGTAACCGGCATGTTGTACACCTTGCATGTGGGATGCCGAAACAAGTTCGGCATGACTTTAGCATATCGCGAAGAAACCGTCATCCTGAACTTGTTTCAGGATCCCACAGGACGGTAACCGGCATGTTGTACACCTTGCATGTGGGATGCCGAAACAAGTTCGGCATGACTTTAGCATATCGCGAAGAAAATGTCATCCTGATTCAGTATCCCACAGGAAGGTGATCTGCATGAAGTACACTTAGCATATGGGATGCCGAAACAAGTTCGGCATGACTTTGGTTTTGTTGAGAAGCTGGCTCCCTACTCAATAAAGCTTCCATCTCCCCTCCTCTTCATCCTTTGTCCGTGGCGCATGGGCGAGCCCGTCCATTTTTGGAGGTTTAGCTTGACGCTGAACATGAAGTAGCGGCTTTGGGCGTTACTAAGGGTGTTGGTTACCGAATTTTCGGTAGTTACCTGGTTAACAAAGTTATTTTGCTTTAAAATATCAAATACCTGGAATGTAAGCGTAAGGTTACGGCGCTTAAAAAATTGCTGTTCAATGTATGCGTTAATGACCAATGGGTTACGCGTAAGGTTTTGCGATATCCCTTTTACAAAGTTTTTGTTGGCGCTGTAGCCAAAGGTAGCAGTACGCCCGGTAAGGAAATAAAACTTACCATCAATGGCCAAAGCCGTTGTGCTGATATTGGTATTTACCGAGTGTGGCAGCGTGAAATATGATTTTGCCACGTCATAGGAAACGTACGGATTAATTTCTACCGATTCGCTTGGGTTTATTTGTGGGCCTAACCGTTCGTTAAAATGCCAAGTAGTGGTAAAGTTTTGAACGTTGTTACTCATTGACACACCATGGCCGTAATTGATGGTGCCATTAAGCGCCAGGTTATATTTCCTATTGTCCAGTTGTTTCGAAATATTGTAGTTACCGCCTATTGTATAGCTGCCATTTAAGTTAATATAGTGTGTTTCGTTTTTTAAAGCGCCAAGAGTATCGGCTATTTGCACGGTATTGGTGACTATCTGATTTTTTATAATGCTCACGTTGGCATTGGCCGATACATTGAACTTTGAATCGACCATGTAATTATTGTATTGCAGGTTGATGGAGTTCCTGAACGATGGTTTTAAATCGGGGTTACCAACTACAGGGTTTTGCGGATTCGACTCATCGCGCACAGGTTGAATCTGGTTAAACGAAGGCTCTTGTGGGCTGCCCGAATAGTTCACCGAAAAACGCTCCTGCTTTGACCATACATATTGAAAACGAGCTATCGGAATCAGGTTAAAATTAGTACGGTGCGTACTTACCACCCCACCGGTTACTTTTGTTCCGTCCAAAACGGTTGGCACACCGGTTACACCTATTGATACATTGTATTTTTTTTGATTAATGCGATAATTAAGTGCAAGGCGGGTTTCTGTAAATGAGTATTTAAAAACATTACTCAATGAATCGACAAGACTGCGCCTGCCGAGCGAATCGATATTATAGGTATAGGCCTGGTTATCATAACTTCGCGAATTTACCTGCGCGTTAAACTCCAATTGCGACACATCGGTAAGGGGCTCAACGTAGGTAAAACTCGTCCTGAAGTTTTTACTCAGGTTACTGCGGCTGATGTGGCGGTTCACCAGTGAATCTTTTAAAACGTGATTAGTAGAATCCTGGTAGTAGATAATGTTATTATCCTGCTCGTTAACGGTTTCATTATCCGCCCGGTTGTAGCTTACCTGCAACGACAGGTTGCGCTTTGGCTTTTTAAACAAATGCTGATAAAACACAATACCTCCCCAACTGGGCACAGTATTATTGCTGCCTGTTAACCCTAAAATATCCTGGTGAATGAGGCCCGTTTTAAAACTTTGAGATGTGTTTGTTGAATTTATACCCGAGTAGCTAAAACTGGGTGTCACTTTTAGGTAATTAGCGCTATCGATATTATACTCCAGTTCCAGGTTTACATTATGAGTTTTGTTATTATTTTGCGAATTGGAGTTCCTGATAAAATTAGTGGTACCCAATGTACTAAACTGTTGACCATCGCTATGGTTAATAGAATTAACATCTCTGAAATTATAATTGTAGCTGGTATTTATCTGGATTTTTTTGGTGAGATAGCCCCGGTAGCTGATGTTAGGTCCCCCTGTTTTGGTAGTACCGCCGCTGCCGCCGCCTGTACCGCCCGAAACGCCATTTACCGTGTTTACAAAACTGCCTATCACCCCTATCTGCTCGTTGCCGTTTATCCGCTGAAAAAAAAGGCGGTTATCATAGCGGTCATCACTACCTACACCTGCGCTTAACCGCCCAACATTCCCTACCGATCTATCGGCCCTCGTGGTAATGTTCAATACTTTTTGCGGGTCACCATCTTTGATACCTGTACGTGCCGCCTGGTCGCCGTAGTCGTCAATTATCTGTACTTTATCAACTATATCGGCAGGCAGGTTTTTAATAGCCTGGGCAACATCGCCGCCTATATAGTCTTTGCCGTTCAGCCGGGCCTTCACTACAGCCTGGCCCTGGTGCGTTACCGTTCCATCTTTGGCAACTTCCACGCCTTCCATTTTTTTAATCAATTCGTCAACGGTAGCGTTCGGGCGCACTTTGTAATCGCTGGCGCGATATTCAACCGTATCGGTTTTGTAAGTAACGCTTGGCTCGCCATTTATCACTACCTCGCCCAGCATGTGCTGCTGCGGCTTCAAAACAAAGGCATCAAGCTCCAAACTGCGCGATTCGTCGTTGTTCAGCATCTTGCGTACTATTGTTTGAAACCCCACGCTGGTAACGGTGATGACAAACGTAGCCGATTTAACCTTCCCAAACCTGAACTTACCTGTTGGGCCGGTGCCGGTAACCATGCTATCTGTAGCCGATACCAGTTTAATGGTTGCCCCTTCCAATTTTTTATTTGCAGTATCCTTAACTACCCCATAAACTTCCCTGAAAGGCAAAGTACCTTTTTGATCTTTTGCACCGCGTTGCCTCCCGAAGTTACCAGCGCCACTGTTTCCATTCCCGTTGCCACCTCCCCGACGGTTTTGGGCATAGCCTATGGCGGCAAACATCAATATAAATAAACAGAGTAAAGTTTTTTTCATGGTAAGGCAGATGTAGCTGGGTTAAGTCCGGAGTTAAAAAGTCTTAAGCCAGAAAGTTATTCGTTGCAAACGATTTATAACTTAAGGCTATCGATTTAAACTTGTAAAACTGACAGGAATTAACTTGGCTAAAAATACAAGGCTGCAACGGTTTATTTTAAACTGTTGCAGCCTTGTTACATAACATCCTTGTTACTTGCTTTCTTCAAGCTGCAAAACAACACTTGTTCTGCCGCTGTTAACATCAGGGTTGATGCCTACGGTCATTAAAAAATCGCCTGTTAAAACCAGGTTATTTTCGATGGATGAGTTGGAGCCTGCGTAAAGGTTAATCTCTTTAACCAGGTATTTTTTTTGCGGATCGAGACCTTTCAAACGGATAGGCACTTTTGTGCCGGCACCGTAACGATTATTAACCAAATAACTAAATACTACCGCTTTTGATTTGCTATCATTAACATACATAATAGATGCGGCATCGTTATCCCATGGCGATTGCAGGCGATATTGATCGCCGTGCCAAATGGCATCTTTCAGGTAATCGTAATTTTTAAGCGCGTCATGCACATAGGCAAGGTCTTGCTCGCTTAATTTACTTACTACAATATCAAAACCCAGTTTACCCATCATCGCCACATCCGTGCGGAATTTTAAAGGCTGTTTACCCCAATCGGTAACATGGTTTGAACTGGTCATAGCCGGGTAAAAGTAGGAGTACTCCCATTGGATAAACACCCTTTCCAGCGGTTCGGTGTTATCACTCGGCCAAAATTCAGTAAAGTACTTAAGCGCGCCGTAGTCAACACGGCCGCCGCCGCCAGAGCATAGCATCAAAGGTACTTTGGGATATTTTGCCCTGACACGTTCCAATACTTTGTACAAACCAAAAACATAGTCGGTATATAAATGCGATTGATCCTTTTTCAGATAAGCCGAATATGCATTATAGATCACCGCGTTACAATCCCATTTAATGTAGGCCAGGGTTGGATTTTTAGTAAACAGATCATCCACTATCCCAAATACAAAATCCTGAACTTTAGGATTGGACAGATCCAATACCAACTGGTTGCGGAAATATTTTTCGGGACGGTTTGGTTGCTTTATCACCCAATCCGGATGTTTGCTGTAAAGTTCACTTTTGGGGTTAACCATTTCGGGCTCTATCCAGATGCCAAATTTTACGCCATCGGCAGTTGCCTCCTTCACCAACGAGCCAATGCCATTAGGCAATTTCAACTTATTTTCCTGCCAATCGCCCAGGCCAGCATGATCATCATTACGTGGAAACTTGTTAGCAAACCAGCCATCGTCTAACAAAAACAAATCGACACCTAATTTTTTGGTATCTTTTAATAAACCAAACAATTTGCTTTCATTAAAATCAAAATAGGTAGATTCCCAGTTGTTCAGCAAAGTAAGCCTATCACCCTGGCCATCAACAATTTTATATTTGCGTGCCCAACGTTGCAGCTTGCGGCTGGCATCTCCCTTACCATGATCGGAGTATGTATAAACAAACGCCGGCGTGGTAAATTCCTGCGCTGGTTTAAGGTGATATTCGGCCGCGGCGTTGTTAATACCGGCAATAACCCTTAAGTTATTGGATACATCCAATTCCAGGTCGATCTTAAAATTACCCGACCATTCCAGCGCGCCCAGCATTACTTTGCCTTCATCCTCGGTAGCAGGTTTATCCATAGATACCATGAACATAGATGGCTGATACAAATTGGCACGGGTGCCCAGTTTGCTGTCAATAGTTTTAATACCATGGGTTAATTTGGCTTCTTCTGGTTGCATCTCCAATGCCCAATTGCCATGGTATTGTTTCAGCCAAAAGCCGTTGCCTTTTAAATTAAGGTTAGCCGATGCATATTTGTTAAGCATTACTTCACCCTTTTCGTTATGTTTTATTATCGACCATTGTTCGGTAACATCCTCTTTAAAATAGGTTTTATAATATAATGTTACTTCAAACGGATAAACGGGATCTTTCAGGTTAACAGTCAGCAGGCTTATATCCTCGTCAACTTTGGTAACGGTATGGCTTACATAAACCAGGTTAAGAGATTTATTGCCATCGGTATGCGTTACCGTTATTGCCGGCTCGGCCAGGCTTTGTGAGCCCGATGCCATGTAGGCTTCAGTTAACACGCCAGAGTCATCGGCCTGGCGGTACATTTTACCAATCTGTTCGTACTCTTTGGCATTACCCAGCTTGCCGCCGAAATAAACCATTTTAAGGGTTTTATCGCCATCGGTTTGTAGCACCAGGGCATTATTTTGTGTTTCTACCGGAATAGTAACAGTTTGAGCGTGGCTTCCCATAGCCAACCCAACCGAACTTACAAGCACCACGCCAAATGGCAGTACTTTGTTTATTAACTTCTTTTTCAATTTTTTATAGGTTATTTATCAGGTACAAATAAGGTTAAATTTATTGACTATTGGTTCTTGAACTCAAATTTATATAATGCAGCATCGGCAGCCGGAAGCTTTACATTCAAATCTGTATCAGTACCTTTTAGTATTTCGGTAACTTTATATTTTTGCTGCGGCAGGCCTAATCTTTTAAAATCCAACGCAAACTCCTTAGGCTTATCCGAGTAATTAAATACAGCCACATAATACGCGTTTCCAACTTTTTGAACAAACAACTCAGACGCGTTTTGGCCGGTGTTACCTTCCACAGGTTTGAAGGATTTGCCATTTTTTATCACTGCTAATATTTCAGGATTTTGATACCACTGTATAGCTCTTTCACTCCACTGCCCATGCACCGAAAAATCGTCGCCGGTGATAAACGTACCCGTAACCACGGCCGAAAGCATCCTGGCTCGGTTGGCTCCCTCACTTTCCTTGTTTAACACCACGTGGTCGGCATCAACAAAATTATACAGGTAGGTTTGCCACCAGCCGTAGCTTACACTATTTAAAGTGTATTGCGTATTATCAATGGTTTTAAAAGCGTCACAGGCAATACGGCGGGTATGCACATAGCGGCCCGAGGCCAAACTTGGCGATATAGCGGCGTAAATGAGCATCTGATCGCCCAGTTTGCTGATCAGGTATTCCATCCCTTTACGGTATGCCTGCATTCCTGTAGTTATGGCAGGATCATAAAAATGGGTAGACTCGGCAGTGGCGTGACCCAGGAAATCTATTTTAATCATCTTAAAGCCGCATTCTTTCAGCTTACCAATCACCAAATCAATATGTTGCAGCGTTGCGGGATGTGTAGGGTCGACAGCTCTCGCACCATCAATATCGTGGTAGCCTTTGCCAACTTTTGTCCAGGTTTCGCCGTAAGTGTAACTGGTACCGGCTACTTTTCTGTCGGGACCATCTTTCCAGCCCCAATCGGTAAATGGCGCCCAATATACTCCGGGTTGCAGGCCTTTGCTTTTGCAATAGTCGGCAAACTCCTTTAGCTTGCTGTAATCGCCCTCTAAGCCGCCTTTCAGCATAAAATCCCAATAGGAATCCAGATCGATAAAAGCGGTGCTACCTGTGCGGAAGGTTGATAAGCTGTCAGCAAAAAAATCGGCAACTTTGGTAGCTTTTTCGTAGCTAAGTTTTTCCTGCATTACACCCCAGCTATTCCATCCAACGGGTGTAGGTTTTGTCCAGTTAAAAACAAACGGGGGTTCGGCAATGCGGTTAGCTTTGGCATATTCTTCCATACCTGTACGCCAGTCGTTATAGTAGCCAATAAAAATCTTTGGTGATTTTACTACATCACCTTTAACTTCGCCATGTTCAATGTTATCGCGGGTTACGCTTTCTTCGGTATATCCGCTCCAAACAACTACCCGGTTACCTTCGCCTGCGGCTGTGCTACGAACCCCGGTTTTCCAAACCTCATGCTCAACAGATCCTGCTATGTAACCGTTGCGACTGGCGTTGTCATATACCGTACCAACTTCGACACTGGTATTGTTAAACGGGGCTTTAAACTCTTTGGCATTGTAGCGGATAAACGTATCGTTATCAAAGGGCACAAAAACGCTGCGGGCATCGCCCGTAACAGCGGGAATATTTCCCGAAAAGGGAATAATAGAATTACTGGATAGTTTTTTTCCTGTTAATACAACCTGGGTCAGGAAAAATTCCCGACCCGGATAAACGTAAAATACCTGTTCAATTTTTGGCAGGCCGCTGCCGGTAAGTGTTACTACGTATTTTTCGCCTTTGCCAAAACCATCAGTTATGGGTGTTGAGGCATACTTACGATATAAATTATCAGTTGTAGCTACGGCTGCATCTTTTATTTTGAAAGTGGATGTCACATTAGAAAACAAGGTTGTTTTGCCATGATAAACATTATAGGTACCGGTTTTAAGATCATAAACAATGCTGTTGCCTTTACCGTATGGAATTGTTACCATAGTTGTTTGCCTGGTTGATGCAATACTGACCAGGGTTTTTATGACTAACGAAAAGGTAAAAATTATTTTATAGCTTATTTTCATTGATTAGTATTTTTAATAATAAAGGTCATTGCGAGGTATGGAGCAATGACGGTAGTTTAGCACATTGATTTAACTACACCTTTTGCGCCATCACCTCTTTTATTACTCCGTTAACTTTTATTTTCACTTTACGCGGCGTGGTTGAAGTGACGCGGTAGCTAATAACCTTACCGTCTTTCCATTTAAAATCGAGGGTGAAATTGCCTCTGGCACGTAACCCTTTTACATCACCAGATGCTTTCCAGCTATCAGGGATAGCAGGGATCAGGTTGATGTAGCCTTCATGGCTCTGGATCAGCATTTCGGCGATACCGGCGGTAGTGCCAAAGTTTCCATCAATCTGGAATGGCGGACCGGCCGACAACAGGTTTGGATAAATACCGCCCCCCGCACCGTAATTAATACCGGTGCTTGTAGTCGGTTTCATTATCTCGGTGAATAATTTATAGGCCCGGTTACCATCGTGTAGCCTTGCCCAGAATAACAGTTTATAGGCGATAGACCAGCTTGGGCCATCATCACCACGTACATCCAACGTTTTCTTAGCTGCGGCTGCCAGGTCGGGCGTGCCATCTGCTGTAATTTCGGATGCCGGATAGATGCCATACAGATGCGAAATATGCCTGTGCTGTGGCTCGGTTTCCTTATAATCTTCCAGCCATTCCTGTATGCGACCATCTTTGCTGATGATACCGGCGGGTGGAATTTCTGTTAACCGTTTTTTCAATTGGGCACGAAAAGCGGCATCAACACCTAAGGTTTCTGATGCGGTAATTACATTGGCAAACAACTCGCGCATAATCTGGTTATCGATAGTTGCACCGATACAGATACTGGCGTGATTGCCGCTACCATCGGGCATCATAAAACTGTTTTCTGGCGATGATGACGGTGCGGTTACCATATAGCCGCTTTTAGTGTCTTTTACTAATATGCTGTTGTAAAACTGTGCCGAGCCTTTTAAAATCGGATAAATACTTTTCAGGTAGTTTTTGTCATTTGTAAAAGCATAATGATCCCAGATGTTACTGCACAACCAGCCCGAGCCAGCTTTGGTTACCCCCCATGAGGCACTTTCGCCGGGCTCAGTCCATCCCCAAACATTGGTGATAACATGGGCGACCCAACCATCGGCATTGTAATAGGCTTTGGCTGTACGCTCACCATTTTTTACCATGCCGCGCACCAACTCAACCAATGGCAGGTTTAGCTCAGACAGGTTAGAAACCTCGACCGGGAAATGATTCATTTGTACATTTACATCCAGGTGGTAATCTCCGTTCCACGGGGTATGTACTTCGTTGGCCCAAAGTCCCTGCAGGTTGGGCGGCAACAAGCCTACCCTTGTACTGCAAATGCTTAAGTAGCGCCCAAATTGGTAAAACAATACCGGCAAGCCTTTATCATCGGCGGGGGCTTTATGAAAGCTAATGAGGCGTTGGTCGGTAGTTCCGGTTGAATTATCGTCGCCTAAACTGATACTTACACGGTTAAACAGCTTTTGAAACTTCCTGGTATGTTCTTGCTTTTCTAAAGCATAGGGCTTTAACATAGCATCAGCTAAATTCTTAGCCATTTTAATCTTAAAATTGGGACTCTTAAAGTCGGTGGTTGCCGAAATGTAGATAATAACCTCGGTGGCGTTCTTTATAACCAGGCTATTATCCGTGGCGGTTAATGTACCGCCGGTAAGTTTGGTTTTAACGTTGGCTATGTACTGCATACCGTTACCATCGGTGCCATTATCTAACCGGCCTTCCATTTGCAGCGTATTACCAATTGTAGTAGTTTTTGAGCGCTCGGGGCGGCTAATGCCAATACTAAAATTCAGCTGACCAGGCTTATCAGCAGTAAGTTTGATAACATCCACATCATTGCCAAAACTGGTGAAATACTCACGCTTATAGGTAACGCCGTTAACAGTGTAAATACTTTTAGCTAAAGCGTTATCCAGCGATAACTCCCGCTGATAGTTGGTATATTTAGTAGCATCAGCACCATTATAGTCAAACTTCAGGTTTAAATCGCCCAGCGTTTGAAAACAGCCCCATTGTTTACCTCCAGATCCGGGGCCTTTGCACACAAAATCTTTATCAATCAGGGCCTGAGCTTCCACGTTTTTACCGGCCAATAGCAATGCCTTTATCTCGGGCAATTTTTTATAGGCGTCATAATTATTGGCATCCTGTACCGATCCCGACCAGAGTGTTATGTCATTAAGTACAATTTTTTCGTCGCTCACTCCCCCGTCAGGCATCATGCCTAAACGGCCATTGCCCAATGCGAGGGTCTCTTCCCAGCGCGATGCGGGCTTATCGTAATGCAAAGTAAGCGCCTTTTTTTGGGCAATTGAGACCGTCGACAGCAATAAAAGAACGGCCGCAACGGATATGTTTTTTGTAAAATTCATTTAGCGCGGGTTATGATTTTATTACAGGGATATCCATAGCGTTCACATCAAGCTCCAACACAATTACCGAGCAGTTTTCATCAGGTAAAGTGGCAGGCAACTCTATCTTATAGCCTTTACTATCCGACCGGATGGCAACGGCGTTACCATTCAGAAAGTAAGATTTCAGGATTTTGGTATTTGGCAGTAATGGAATATTTAACGTGCTATCCTTACGTTGAAAAACGTTGATATAAATCTTATTGCCCATGCGCGTTGCACCATATTCGGCAGTTGGCACGTATGGGCCGCCTTTTGTGCCATAAATCGCTTCGCCATTTTGCCTTAACCAGGCCCCCATTTCTTTTAAGCGGGCTACCTGCCGGGCTTCCATGTGGCCATCCATTGCCGGGCCAACGTTAAATAACAGGTTCCCGTTGCCCGATGCCGATGTTACCAAAGTTTGGATGCACTGTTTTAACGATTTCATGCCGTCGTTTGGTTTCCAGGCCCATTGGTTGCAAATGGTGATACAACTTTCCCATGGTTCATCCATATTAAGTTTGCCTATGGTTTGCTCCGGTGTTAAAAAATCGCCAACGGCATCACCGCCAAGCTTATCGCTTATTTTTCCAAGCCTGTTGTTTACAGCTACGTTAACATCAACGCTTTTAATGTAATTGTAAATCTCTTTGCCGTCTTCTGTTGTCCATGGTTTTTCCCAATAGCCATCAAACCAAAGCATAAACGGATGGTATTTGGTAATCACTTCTTTGAGCTCATTTTTCATGCGGGTTTTAAAGGCAGTCATATCGCCTTTGCGGGCATTTATTTCGGGATGGTGCGGGTTGTCTACCGGGTAATCCTGGTCATGCCAGTCGAGCACTGTCATATATATACAAAAGGTAATGCCTTGTTTTTTACAGGCTTTGGCCAACTCCCCAACAAGATCCCTTTTAAACGGCGATTTGGAAATATTATAATCCGAATAGGCACTTGGCCACAACAGGAAGCCATCATGATGTTTGGCTGTGATGGTGAGATATTTCATACCAGCGTCCTTAGCAGCCTTTACCCAGGCATCGGCGTTAAATAATACCGGGTTAAATTCGTGGTAAAGGTTATCGTAATCTTCCTCGGGCACCTGATCATTACGGCTCCATCCTATTTCGGTGCCGCGTTGGGTTACAGGGCCAAAATGAATAAACATACCAAAACGCTTATCCATAAATTGATCAATGACCGCTTTTGGAGTTTTAACCGGAATTGAACTTGTTGCCTGCTGAGCGATAGCTAAACAGGTACTTAATAAAAGGACTCCCAATAGTCCTGCTTTTCTTTTCATAGTATAGTTTAATTAGTTTTATGGTTAGATTGGGTTGGATTAGGTTGATTGAGTTGGATTAGGTTAGTTTGGCTTTAAAAACTACCCACTCATTCAACCTAATCAACCACTCACTCATTTATTTACAAAAAAGTTAACAATGCGGCAGGCATGACCTTTACTCAAATTGTTCTTTTTGTCGCTTATTTTAATTTTTAAAGTGTGGCTGCCGCCATTCAGATTGTCGCCCAACATGTGGTAAACGCCCAGGTGAATCCAGCTATAAAATTCAGTCAACAAGTCCAGATCTTTATAGGCACCTCCATCAATTGAGTAGGCTATAATACCCGCGTCGGGCCCGGCTACCACTGCAATACCAACAGCTGTACCTTTAAATGGCAAGGTTAATTCGCTACCCGGTTCTGTAGCCTGCAGCATGGGCACATCAACAAAACCCGGACGGGTTGACAAACCATCCCCTGGGTTCCATTCAGCATCTACAGCCCAGCCTTTGTCCAGCCTGGCGTTAGTAATGTTATAATAGCTGCCATTGTTATAGCTGGCCTTATCAATTGGTTTAGGTAACACTGCTTTAACCGGCTGTTTGTAATTTGCAGCAACGCTGGCCTGCAACAAAGCTTTAATTGTTTCAAAGTAAAGCTCCTGCCCATGATACCAGGGATGGATGCTTTTAAAATCATCGGCCCAGGTTAGCTCCTTGTTTTTTATTTTATCGTTAACCTCCAATGCCAGGTTTACATAGGGCAAATTGTGGTGTGTAGCCACCATCTGGTGGTTCAGCAATTCCGGAGACACTTTACCCTTGGCGTAGTTTTCTATTTTTTGAGGATCAACAAAGGCCATCATAATAACATCCATCATCGGGTTGTTCATTTTTGCATGCCTCACAATGCCTTCTAACGCCCGAACCTGGGTGGTACTATCTGTGCCTCTATCGTTCACAGCGGCTTCTAAAAACAGCAGGTCAGTTTTACCTGAATCAAGGATATCCCTTTGCAACCTGAATGCGTGCGGTAAGCTGCCTAACGAGGGAATGCCGGCAGCTATAAAATGAAAATCCGTTTCGGGGTAAGTTTCCCTGAGATATTTGCAAACCTTATCGCGCCAGCCGGGATTAAATGTAATCGATCCGCCTAAAAAAGAAACGGTAGCTTTTTTATTTACTGTAGCTGCGTAGTAAAAATTATTTAAGCCACCGGCCATTTTGATATAATCTGTATAAGGCAGTATTTTTTGTACAGGGTACGAGTTATTGTATATAAATTCGGCATAGTAAGCCGGGCGGTCTACCCTAAAATGATGCCCCTGTAATTCCATGGGCCCCTGCGTTACGGGATGGATACTAATGGGGCCGCCTAAAGCAATATAGCGTTTGGCCAGCACATCGCTGTTCTCGACAGGCGGGGCAAGTTTATCGTCGAGCCCTATTGTATGTAAAATGGGTACACGGAATGAGGCCAGGCCCTCCAGGTTATCAATTGGGTTATCGTTATAAGCAATAGCCTGTTCTTCGGTAAAATGATAAACCTGTTTTAGTTCGTTCCAGGCAGCGGCATCTCCGGGGCTCTTCAACTTTCCGCCCGGCCAGCTTTTAATATCACAAACAGGCGTTTCTGCATAAATGCAGGTCACCTTGTCTGGATTGCGTTTGGCCCAGGCATAAGCATACAAGCCTCCCCTGCTTACGGCTTCGAGCGCTACCTTTGGTGCAAAGGCGAGTTGGGTGGTTAAATAGGTATAAAACACATCATAAAACTTCATTGCCGGTGGTGCGCCATACTGGTTATCAACATTTATAAAGGCTATATAAAATCCTTTTGCAAGCAAAATGCTGTCAATTTCGGTATGCCAGTCGGGGAAAGATGTGCGCCAAACCCAGGGATTACCAGGCAACGGATGTGCGGGCTTAACATAGTAAGCATCCCGGTCGGCAAGTTTTAGTTGTACTTTCTCAAAGCCTTTCCATAAGTTGGTCTTGCTTTGCGCGTGGGCACCAACAAAAGCAGTTAGTAACGACAATAAGATAACAGCGTGTTTAAATTTTGACATTGGCTTTAACATTTCAATTTCGGGCAAAGGTGTTGTGAGCCTTGCTATTTTAGTGAATAAAGTATTTTTAAATAGGCCGTATTACGGCAATGTACATGTATTAAAAAATGCCGCATCTACCCGATCTGTTATTATTGGTTAGGGTAAATGTATCAGCTAATTACTTTTTAAAAAATGGATAAACCTTTTAAAACGATGGACAATCCACTGAAAGCCTGGAGTTGGGTATGCATGTTACCCTAAAATCCCCCAACAGCACTTCAACTACAGCCAAGGTGCTAAAAAACGACCGTGAATGATTAGGCCCAAAAGCCATTTGTATCAATTTTGTTATCCAGGCATGGAGAAAACACCTATATCTAATCAAATCCAACATTTCATTGGCTTATATTTTTCAGCTGATAATGCAAATATTATATAGTTTTTTATCGGTTATAAATTTTGTTATGCAATACCAGTGTATTTGTGCAATCCTGAAATTTTACCAGGCCGGCTTCGGTAACAGGCGCACCGTTAACTTTGAAGCTATTGTTTACTACCCTGATGTTAGCAGCGCTTTTTGCGTAAATCGCATCAGTGGCCGGCAGTAAAATGAATTCATTATCCGTCACTAAAATATTGTTGTGGACTTTTGTTATGCTGTTTTCGGTATTTTCGGGTGAAACCAATATAACCGGCCCGCCACATAAATTGAATTTATTACTCCTGATAACCAGGTCTTTAACCATGCCCGATTCGTACCAACTTGCGGCATCGTCGGCTACGGCTATGGCGTTATTGTTGGTGCGTTGAAAAACGTTATTTTCAATTACCACCTTGCCACGCGTAGTAACCAAAATGCCCCTTGTGGGGATATGTTCGACGGTATTATGAGCTATATATACCCGAGGTGTCCAGGTAATATTTTCAACTACATCATTTGGCATTATAGCATCGGTTAAGGGCGTTTTAAGGGTTAACAATATGTCTTTATCATTTACCCTTACCGTCTTTGATACAATGTTTACCCCATATTGCAAAAGGCTATTTGAATGTACAAAAGCGATACTATCCCCCTTAACAAAAGCCTCGAAACCAAAAGTTTGATTGTGCATAAACCTCACAAGAAGCTGATTAGGTTGAGGCTGATTTATTATGCGCAAATAGGTACCGTGGACATTTACGGCATCGTCATTTGCGCCCGATAACCAGGAATTGATAATCGATATTTTACCCCCGCAGCCCGAAAAATGCAAAATATCAGCCCAGGCGGCACAGGTACGCCCGGAGTTTGCAGCCGGTTTTACAAAAACAGAATCGATGTTGATATCCCGGCAAAACTGGCTTACCACACCCATACCGTGCATAAAATTGATATGGATATTTTTTAGCGACAAATTGTTGCTTCGCACCAAAAATACTCCTGCACAATCTCGCGTAATATCCCGGTTTTGATAAATAAGGCCACTTTTAAATCCGGGATTGCTTTTAAAATAAACCCGAACGCTATTTAAGCCTGTTGCCGCATACCTCAACCCATCCATATTGATATCAATACGTTGCAGGTGGCCTGTTGCAGGGTCGAGCACCTGCCACAAGGATATTGGATTATACCTCCAACCTTCCCCTTCCCAGGTAAGCAGGCTATCTTTAATACTATATTTTGAATCGTGATGAATCTTCAGATCGGCGAAATTATCAGCGGTTTTCATCACTTCTAATTCCGATACGGTTGGCCGGTAATAATCATACGTGGCGCCATGTATTTTGATATCATGGCTATGATCGATACAGGTTTCAATCATTTTTCCGCGCATCAGCATTTTGGCCCCCAAGGCATCGATATCTACATAACTTGAACTATCAATATAAATAGCAATGGCTTTTGGGGTGTAAGCATCGTCATTGGTGTTGGATATAAAGAATTGCTTTTTAAAACCTGTTTCCGGGTAAAAATTATAGGTACCTTTTTCAAATACCAGTTTAACGTGTTTTTTATTACTGCCACGCGCTACCAGGAACAGCGATTCCCTGATATCGGCCGGGCCGGCAATTGTTATTTTGTCTCCTGACGAAAAGATTCGCCTGTTAACCTGCTTGAAGGTTTTCCATGGATGTTTTTTATCAATTCCTGAATTATCATCATTCCCTTTTTTAGCATCAACATAATACATAGTATTGCCCGACGATACTTTACGATTACTGATATCGGGATATTTTACTATGGCATACGAGGGTAAGCCGATATGAATAGCTACAAATGCTAACAGAAAAGCTAAGTACCGAAATCCGGACCGCCTGCTATTAATTACCCGCATTGAAAATATACGTTTTACCGGCAACTGAATTAAACTGGTATTTAAAGTCGTTATTTACTATAGTTCCAGGAATCTTTGTCCCTTCGGCCATCAGTTTATTTGGCGATCGTAGGTTACACACTCCGCCAGCCAATGATTTAACAGCAATCCGGGTAATTTTACCGTTTTTCCATTCCATATCTGTGATCTCGAAATCGCCACGGGCTTTAAGGCCTTGCACGTTGCCGTTTAACCAGGCTTTGGGTAATGCAGGCAAAAGCTGAATTTCGTCGGTTTGGCTTTGGAGCAGCATTTCAGTAACGCCCGCTGTATAACCAAAATTACCATCTATCTGGAATGGTGGATGCGCGCAAAGTAAATTAGAATAAACGCCGCCACCGTTATTATAATCAACACCCGATCCCCCAGCCAGGGTAATAAAATTATTCAGGATTTTGTAAGCATGATCGCCATCCTGCAGGCGTGCCCAAAAATTCATTTTCCAGGCCATCGACCATCCGGTTGATACATCGCCACGTGCCAATAAACTTACTTTGGCGGCCTGCGCCAGTTCGGGTGTTTTTATAGTGCTTATGCGTTTACCCGGGTGCAGGCCAAACAAATTTGATGAGTGGCGATGCGTATCTTTCGGATCATCGCGATCTGTTTCCCATTCCTGTAATTGGCCCCATTTGCCAATTTTAGGTTTTAACAAATGCTCGCGCATATCGGCAACATGATCGCGATAAGTTTTATCTGTACCTAAAATATCAGCCGCCGATATATAATTGGTAAACAAGTCATATACAATCTCCTGGTCATAAGTTACCCCATCTTCGGTTGGCCCATGCTCTGGCGACCAGCCCAATGGCGAAACCAGGGTGCCGTCCGGGCGGCGTTTTAAATGATCGTCCCAAAACTCCACAATCTCTTTAAGTATCGGGTAGGCAAAAGTTTGCAAATAACTTTTGTCTTTAGTGAACGCATAATGCTCCCAAATACCCTGGGCATACCATGCGCTGCCGGGGGTGTTCCACAAAAAGCTGCCGCCACCGTACACACCATTTTCGGTTTTCACTGTCCACCCGCGTACACCGGGATACTCTTTTTGCGTGCTTACCTTTTTTACCTCGCGCATGCTGTTGATATAATCGAGATACGGGATATGGGATTCCGAAAGATTGGTTGGTTCGGCCAGCCAATAATTCATCTGGATGTTGATATTGGAATGATAATCACTTCGCCATGGCGGATTATTACTCTCATTCCAAAGCCCCTGCAGGTTTGCAGGCAAGCCACCCTTGCGCGAAGAATTGATTAATAGATATCGTCCGTATTGATAAAGCAACGCCTCCAGTTGCGGATCTGCCTGTTTTTTATAATCAATCAATCGCTTGTAGGTTGGTTCGGAGGCATCCGGTGGTGGTGTTATACCCAGGTTTATGGCAACCCGACCGAAAAGTGCCGAATAATCGGCTATATGATTATCCAATAATTGCGCGTATGTTTTGGCAGATGCTGCATCCAGGCTTTGCTTCACCTTTACACCCGGTGCTTCGCCGCGCCAGTGTTGTTCGCGCTTGTTGCTGTAGTTAGTCGCAGCCGAGAGCAAGATTGTAAAACTATCCGCATTGCTGACGCTCAGTTGCGAACCACCTTTATCATCGTCTAAAACCACAGCAGTTCCACCTGTTAGCTTTATATCAATGCTTGCGCTATATGCTAAACCATTATCAAGCTTACCTTCAAACTCCAACGTATTGCCACTGCCGGTTATTTTTGAGCCATGGGCATCTTTGAGGCTGATTATAGCCGAGTAAGCCCCCTTCTTATCGGCAGTATAATGCAACACCATCACTTTATCCGGGAAACTGCAAAAATACTCGCGTTTAAAAGTTATACCATTATCAGTATAAGTAACCTGCTGTACAGCTTTGCTGATATCCAATTGCCTGCGATAATTAGCAGGTATAGCCTGCGTTGTATCCTTATTTTTAAAATTGATAAACAAATCGCCAAAAGCCTGGTAGGCGCCGGTTTCGTTTTCATCACCCGTCCAGAGGCTTATCTCGTTAAATTGAATATGTTCTTGTGCCAGGCCGCCAAAAACCATTCCGCCAAAGCGGCCATTCCCCATGGGGTAAGCTTCTGTCATCCAGGTTTTGGCTGGTTTATTGTCCCAAATAACTAAAGGGCTTGGTTTTTCTACGGCTTTCTTTTGAGCGCTTACCGGGTTAAAGGCTACCGCGCCGATAGCTACAAGGGCAATGCAAATTATCTTTTTGGTCATATTTGGTTTAAAGTAGGATGAGCTAAATATCTATATAAAACAATCGTATATAAACAGCAATATTAGCAAATGATTGCGTTTTTAGAACATCAAGAGTATCGTTACCGGTGGCAAAAATTTGTAAAAAAAGAACCTCCTGGACACATGCGGCCGGGAGGTTCTTTTATCCACATTAAAATGAGTAATTACTGCTTGCCATAAAAGGTCATTTCGCTCATGTTGCTATAACCAGATCCTGTTACGGTATGTAATACCCTGACGCGTATATACCTTACCTGTGGCGCATTAGGTAATACGTCTACTTTCAATTTAGCCTGGCCATCATCTGAGCGGGTAACGGATTTGAGTAAGATCCATCCTTTTGCTATCGCTTCCGCCGTCCAGCCTGAATTATCGGCCCGTAAAGTAGTAGTAGCTCCGGTAAGGTCATTTATACCCCATATTTCAAACTGATCCGGATTATTACAGCAATTCCTGCCTGTCTCCTCTACCTGAGTAAGTACATAGCTTTTTCCCATGTCAAACGATAATACGTGAGGTATATATGCGCCATCACTGTGGAAGATATTTGGATATCCCTGCGGACCGTCGCTTCCGTCCCATAACTTGCTGATCCTTGTGTCCGATTGATAGAAACCTACGTCCTGAGGCAAACGCAATTCTGAAAAAATTGACTTATCACATTGAACAATACGGAATATATCAGGATAAGCATCAGCCTTGGCAACCGTAAAGGCATCAATCGCGTTTTTGTTTGGATAATAGGAAGACTGGTAAGTAACCTTCCCCCCCGACTGATAACTTGGTAATGTAATTACGCTGTCCTTGCCCGAAAGTACTGCTGTAGATGCTACTCCTGCAGCAGTTGTGTAGTTAATTATGGTATTACCATTTACAATGGATGTATCGGGACCTTTAAAGTTTAGCGTTACCGAACCGTCATTGTGCACAACATATGGATTAGATGCGTTATAAGCCCTGTTTAAAAGCGTACTTGCATATACCGGCCCATAAACTTTTACGTTATCAATTTCTTTTGGTATTGAATTATTCCCTTTGGCATCAAACGAATAAATGGTAAATGAGTAAACAAATTCCTGTAAGCCGGCAATAACAGTTTTTACGCTGTCGGTTTTGGTGGTTACAGCAACTACCTGCGAATCGGCTTTATTGTTCCAGTATACTACGTACTTAACGATACTGGGGTCCGAACTTGATTTCCATTTAAGGCCCACTCTAAGGTTTCCGGGTTCGGATATTACATCAGCAACGGCTCCTGTGTACACCAACTCTTTACCATTCTCAAATTTTCTAAAATCCGTTTGAGTTTTATTACAGCCGTATACTACAAGCAGCAGCACACAACACAATGACGCATATATGAGATTTTTCATCTTCTTGCTTTTATTTAATAAAAAATTTATCCCTGCTTTCATAACAATCTGTTATTCAGGTTTACCGTAAAACGACACTTCGATGATATGACAAAGCGTTCCACCCTCCCATGTCCTGGCAACTGACAGGCGCAAATATTTTACTGATGGCGCGTTAAACGGAATATTAAACCCGGCCCCCAGATCAAAAAATGCCCTATCACTTGCACTTGGGGCAGTTGAAGGCAAACCGGATGGTGGCGGTGGCCAATGATAATTACCCAGATTGGTCCAATCTCCTATCACTGCACCTTCGGGGGCCGAAAGAGGCAATACGGCATCGGCGGGTAATGTTTTATTAGAACCCCATACACTGAAATCTTTAGGGTTACCGTGCCCGTATTCGTAACCATTAATCCTTCCGTACATCACAAAACGGCTCAGTTTATAGCTTGGGCCAACACTAAAGGTACAGGTAAAAGGCGGTACCGAGTTTGAATAAGTATGCCATCCCGGATCGTTCAGGCTTCCATCCCACAACTTATCAACTGTCCAGCCGCCACCTTCATACAGGGCGTCATCACTTGGTAAGGTATAGGTGCTAAATTTGCTTTTATCCAGTAATTGCTCAAACAATGGGTTTAGCGTAACATTCAAGGTATCAGAAATATTACCCCATTCATCTGTAATATATACTCCAAAAGCCCGCGAGGCTGTTGTATAACCACGCAACGAAAAGTCAATAGTATCAACTTTGGTAAAATGCTGCTCCTGTATTTCCATTGTTTTGGTAACATCGTCAAATGCAGTTACTATTACACCAATGTTCTTCTTTAAAGGATTCAGCGCTTTAATATTAACACCGCCAAAATCGGGCGATATTGCTGCGGTTGGCCTTACCATTTCATAAACCGGTGTCAGGGGATGCACGGTAACAGTAACAGGATCGGACATTACATCTGCACGGCTCACGGCATAAAGTGTAACCTGGTAATCCTGTGATTTGGCAAAGCCATTTACTACCACGGTGTCTGTGTAGTATGATGCCTTTGTTTCTCTTGATACCTTGTCCCTAATGGTATATTTAGCCAGCACATACAGCAGGTTATCTGATTTTGGCAAATCGTATGTTATGTTTGCGCCACCATTAAAGTTTTCTACTTTAACATTGGTTATAACGCCAGGTTTGGTTTTATCGGTAGAAATTGGCGTATTACTGAAGCCATCATTTCGCTTACAGGAAAACACGCTCATCATTATCAGCCCTAAAAAAAGCAGTAATGAATATTTATTTATATTTTTCATAATTTTTCAATTATATATTTAAAGCTTTGTTACTGGCTTACCAGTTTGGATTTTGAACCAGGTTATCGTTAACTACCAAATCATTTGCATTTATAGGCCACAAGTAATTCCTTGTATTAAAAACAGGCGTTATAAGCGTGTTCTGACGATAATAGTTTACAAACGAATCTTCAAATATCGACCATCCCTGTAGCGGTCTTGACATTACTGCCTGCAACTCCTTCCACCTGCGCAAATCCCATCCGGCCTGTCCTTCAAAAGCCAGCTCGATGCGTCTTTCCTGGTGAATTATCTGGCGTAAACCAGTCTGGGTTGCAAACTTGGTTGGGTTTTTTGAATAATTTGTCCATGCCGCAACAACGCCTGGCAGGCCGGCCCTCGTGCGTACCTTATCAATATAAGGAACTATTTCGGCCGAGGATTTCCCTTGTTCATTTAACACTTCAGCATATAACAGATACATACCTGCAAGCCTGATCAAAGGCATATGGAAATCTTCCCAGGTCATGGTTTTATCATAAACGGTTAAATAATTAACCAGTTTTTTGGGCCAGTAACCGGTTTCGTTTAACCGTACATAATCTTTAGGACCGGCGTTTGAGGAAGGCCCTCTGCCCGCTACAAAATATGCGTTCTCGCCATTACCTAACAAACCGTTACCGTACCAAACACCACCATCAAATGCCAAATCTGCATAAAACCTTGGTTCGCGGTTAAAATGCGCTTTCACTGTCTGGTATCCGTAGTGAATATAAAACCTGGTAGAGTTATCGCTGGTTTGTGAAGTATAACGATTGCCGTAATCCCATGTATTATCTTCATTAATTGGCACCCCTTTATCAGTATAAAATAATTCCTGTTGGCTAATGGGGGCTGCTATAGTACCCTCGGCAATTAAGTTACCGGCTGCAGCTGCTGTTAACCTTGGCATAAAATATTCCTGGTTACCATATCCAAAATGAGCATTTAAGGCCCAAATCAATTCGGGGTTGGTCTCCCATTTATCTGTAATAGTTGTTTGAATGTTTAAAACTTTTTTTAACGAGTCGGTTAGCGTAGCCGGGATATTAGCGGTTAAATCTGCTGTCGTGTGCAGCCTGTAGCCATTTGCTTCTGCATTATCAATAGCTGCCTTACAAGCTACAGCCGCTTTATCCCATTTTGTTGCATCATAGGCTGTGGTAAAAAGCTTTTGCCCGTCTTTATTTTTCAAATTGGCAAAATCGGGGTTCCCGTTAAACAATGGGCTGGCAGCAGTAGCCAATACCTCTGCTTTTACACAAAGCGCTATTGTTGTTGTAATACGGCCTAATTCCTGGGTCTGGTTTTGGATAATCGGAGGTAAATGAGGCGCCGATTCGTCAAGTAACCTCACTATATAATTAACTACAGAATCTGCAGGCGCGCGCTTAACCTTTACCTCGTCAGTTGATGCTGTAATTGGCAGGTTTACGTCGATAATGGGTATTGGGCCATACATCCTGAATAAATAATAATTATAATAAGCCTTTAAAAACTTCAACTCGGCAATCCATCTCTCTTTTTCGGCGGCGGTAAGGTCAATTGGTTTATCAATATTTTCAAGCATTGTATTGCATTTTCTTATAGCTTTAAACATTGCCTGTCCTCCGTTTGACCCGTCCCAGTAATTAAGCGCAGGATTTTGTGCGGTTTGCGTACCACGCACCAGGTTAAACCCTTGCGGGTCAATACTCGAATTACTGGTAAGATCATTAGGAAAAAGCGTTTCTCCAGACGTTACAAACCCAGTGTTGTACCTGATATCTGCAAGGCTTTGCATGGCATTATAACAACCAAAAAGATAATTTTCGGCCTCGTTACGGTTCCTGAAAGCGTAATCTATAGTACCAACGTTATCAGGAGTAACATCAAGGTACTTTTTACATGATACACTCGTCATAACGATTGCAACCATGCATAAATATTTGTAATATGATTTCATATTCTTAAGTTATCGTCAGTTAATATTATAAATTAACATTTAATCCTATGTTGAACACTTTTTGTATAGGGTAAGCAAATCCATTGCCGCCCAGTTCGGGGTCCCACAATTTAAACGGACTCCAGGTAAGCAGGTTTAAACTGTTAAAATAAACACGCGTATTTCTGACACCCAAGGCTTTGGCAATCCTGGCAGGCAGCGTATAACCTAATTCCACTGATTTTAACCTCAGGAAACTACCATCGCGCATCCACCAGGTACTGGTTTGCCTGTTATTTTCTATAATAGCACCGTTTGGCCCTAACCTTGGGTAAAGAGCGTATAAATTTTGATTGCTTTCAGACCAGTGGTCATCGGCATATGCTTTCAATAATTGTGTATTGCCGTTAAATTGAGCATCGGGGCTTTGTATGAATGGGCTGGTGCGGGCCGGATCGATAAAGAATGATACTTTTGCCTGTCCCTGGAAGAATGCAGAAAGGTCAAATCCTTTCCAGCCACCACTTACACCAAAACCATAAACGATCTGTGGAATATTAGGATCGCCTAAAAATGTCTGATCGGCGCCATCTATTTTACCATCACCATTCAAATCGCGGTATTTGATATCACCACCCTGTGGCGGGAAACCACCGGTACTGAATATCTGGCTTGGCGAATTGCGGGCTTCCTGATCATCAACAAATAAGCGTTCGGCTACGTAACCATAATTACGGTTAAGCGGTTGGCCGGTTAGCAAACGGTATGCCTCATAAGCAGGCTCTTCATATTGAACATACTTATTTACGCTATAAGTAAAATTACCTCTTGCAGATATATATGCTGATTTGCCAATGTTTCTTTTCCCATCAACCTGGATATCGATACCTTTTGACTCAACCTTGCCAATATTGGCGGCAATTGCAGCTTCAAGCCCCATTGTTGATGGAATGTTGTTACGGTTTTGCAATACATCATACTTTTGGTTTTTGTAAACCTCGGCAACCACATTAAAATCCTTCATTACAGTAAATTCCAGGCCCAGATTTAGCTGCTTTGATTTTTCCCAGGTTACATCATCATTCTCATAGTTGTTGATTGAAACGCCACCATGGCTGTATGCATTATTGGTACCAAATGAAGCACCACCGCCACCGTTGAGGTTAACATCAGATAAATAAAAGAATCGACGGTCGCTAATAGCATCGTTACCCACCAAACCATAGCTGGCCCTGAGTTTCATGCGATCAAATACGTTGTAAAGATCGCCCCAGAACTTTTCATCAGATATGATCCAGGATCCGCCGATAGTAGGGAAAAAACCAAACCTGTGATTTGCCGAAAACCGCTCGGAGCCGTTGTAACCAAAGTTAAACTCCAAATAATACCTGCTTTTGAAAGAGTAGGTGGCACGGCCGGCAAGTGTTTCATTACGATATGGCAACGATGCAAACAGAGATCCGGCGTTTGCGTATACCTGTTGCTGGCGTGTGCCAATTAATGCACCGCTCAATGTATTATTGCCAAAAGTGCGCGAATAATCAAGTACCCCCTGCAGATATAAAAAGTTATCTAAACCGCTTGAACCGGGATAATATGACAGGTATTCCTGCGCCTGGCCGGGCTGGTTATTTATCCAGAATAATTTGTATTGATTGGACTGCTTATCATAACTGGCTACGTTATAGTAAAAAGGGTTGTAGTAAGTTGATGATTGAAAAGTAGAATGGCGGTTGGTACTAAAAATACCATGAAACGTTAATCCCTGCGTAACAAAGCTTAAATTCTGGTTTAGCTCCAACTGAGCAAGCATACGCGACTCGGATGAGTTTTTATGCCCGTATAATAATGAAGCATAGGGATTAACTGTTGTTGTTGATCCGGTACTTGTACCGGCTACATTACCAAAAAGAATGTGCTTTACATTTAAGTTGGCAGAATCGGGCGCAAAGTAGGCCGGAAATAAAACAGGACTGGTATGCGTGGCCAGGTTATACAAATCGGTAGAAAAACCGCCATCCGCAGTTTGCGGGCCGTTATATTCATTAAACGTGCCCGATAAACGTACTATCAATTCCGTTTTATCAGTTATGTTAATATTTATATTGGAGCGTAACTGATAATTTTGAAATTTTACGTTGTTATTGTTGTTGTTCCTGATATCAGTTCTTAAAATACCATTATCATTACTGTATGATCCCGCAACATAATAACGGGCAATACCGCTGCCTCCGCTAAGATTCATATCTGCACGTTGTGTATTGGTATGATCTTTAAATAACATTTTCAACCAGTCAACAGCGGGATACACATAAGGATTACTTCCCGGGGCATTTGCCAATGTCGCCTGTGTATTGGTAATTTTATTTGCCGAAAATGGCCTTTCAGCTAAAGGGTTACGTGTTATAACTGCTTCGTTAAACAGGTTCATGTATGTTATAGGATCTGCAAGCTGCAATGTTTTTACTGATTGCGACCTGGCATTTTCAACCCTCACATTAATTTGAGCTTTCCCGGCCTTACCTTCTTTGGTTTTCACCAAAATTACACCATTACCACCACGGGCGCCATATAGTGCGGTAGCACTTGCGTCTTTCAATATCGAAAAACTTTCGATATCATCAACATTTAAACGCGCAAGATCAGATGAAGTTAGCTCTACGTTATCTATCAGAATTAACGGATCTTTTTTATAACCGAAAGTTGTAACCCCCCTTATAAAGAAATTTGAATTATCCTGACCCGGCTGGCCACTTGGTGTATAAGCAATAACACCTGCAACCTGTCCGGCCAAAGCATTGGTTAGGTTACTTGCAGGTATTTTTAAATTGCCGGGCTTTACTGTTGTTACAGAACCAACGATTGCTTCCTTTAGCTGTTTACGGCCGTAAGCCGTTACAACTACTGTTTCGGCTGCAGTAACATCTTCAACCATTACAATATTGTAAACTTTTTTATCTGCTGTAACCGTAATTGTTTGCGATTTGTAACCGATGTATGAAACTTTGATTTCTGTTCCGTCTTTTACATCCAATACAAACTTACCGTTGTTATCGGTTAAGGTACCAGACTTTTTTGTGCCGGCAGTGGCAATTGTAACCCCGGCCAGGGCTTCGCCTTTTTCATTCTTTACGGTACCTGTTATCGTGATATCAGCTATCGTTTCAACCAGTATAGAAGGTGTATTTACAACCGGAGCATCTTTAATGATTACCGATTTACCTTCAATTAAATAAGTTAGCCGAAAGTCTTTTAAACAAGTAGCAAGCACCTGGTCAATAGACGCGTCTTTAAAAGCGGCATCTATTTTATGGTTGCTGTCAACGTTTTTAGGCGACCAGAATATGTTGTACCCCGTTTGCTTATTAATTTGTTTAAATACTTGCTTTAGCGTAGCATCCTTATTTACATAAGTGATTTTTTGTGAAAAAACCGCTGCGCTCACCTGCATAAAAGCAAGCATGAGCATAAAGCTTGTCATCTTCATTATGAGCAGAAATTTCTTGATGTAGCCCGAAGGCATACAAATGTTTGTAGTAAAATTTTTATACATTTGTTAAGGCTGTTAAAGTTAAAAGGTGTAGTCACATTAGCATTTTAGCTTATAAGCTATTAGATCGGGAACATCGCGAGTGTTCCTGATCTTACTTACCAAATAAGCTATCTTTTACTCTTCAGGTAGTGTTTTTCTTCATAATGCTGGTTTTAATTTAGGGTTGATAATTGGTTATATATTGGTTTTGGCAGTTTACTTTTTTACCTTTTTGCTAATAATAATCTTTGACCCTTCAATGCTGAAACTTGCATCGCCGGTTTGTTCCATTATTTTAAGCAGGGTTGATATATTGGCAAAGCGTGTGGTTACAGCGGCAAACAAATCGTCCTTAACGTCGTTATCGCGGTAAACAACATCTACATTGTACCAGCGGGACACTTTGCGCATGACTGTTTCCAAACGTTCATCATCAAACCTGAAATACCCGTTCTTCCAGGCTACGGCTTCTTCGGTATCCACATCAGATACCTTAAGATGGTCTGTAAGGCTTGCTTCCTGACCAGGCTTTAACATGGCACTTTTATCGCCGCCGGTAACTTTCACCGAACCTTCAAGTAGTGTGGTTTTGGTATTTGGTTCGTCATTATATGCATTCACGTTGAAATGGGTGCCCAAAACTTCAACTACCTGCCTGTTGGTTATTACCCGGAACGGCCTGTCTTTATTATGAGCTACCTCAAAATAGGCCTCACCACTCAATTCTACCCTGCGCTCGCCAGCCACCCCAAAATCTACCGGGTATTTCAATGATGATGCTGCGTTAAGCCATACCCTGGTACCATCGGGCAAAAACAACTGAAATTGCCCGCCCCTTGGGGTTTCCATAGTGTTATATTGCGCTACAGCAACTGCATTTGAACCTCCATTACTATCATCCACTGCGGTATAAACCAGTTGTCCATCGGCAGTTTTTGATATCTGAACTCCCTTCTGCTGAGTAATTTGCCCTTTTTGCGCGTCTGTAAGCGATATTTTTTGGCCATTGGCAAGCGTTAAAATGGCTTTGTTGCCGCCTGGTGCTATTATCGTATTATGAACTAATTCCGGCTTCTGGATACTCCCATTTTTTTTTATGAAAAAAATGACTCCTGCAGAAAGCAAAAAAAGTATAGATGCTGCAACCGACCAGCGCTTCAAAAAAAAGCGATGCGGTTTTTGAGGTTTAGTTTGCTGATTCAGGCGCAAAAGCATTTCTTCCTCAACGCTTTCTTCGTCGTCGGGAAATTCGGCATCCTGATTGGCTACACTACGGTACCATTCGGTTAAAGTTTCCTTTTCCGATTCGGTCGCAGTATTATCTTTATACTTACGTATTAACTTGTAAATGGTTTGGCGGTTCAATTGGTATTGCGCTTTAGTATAGGTATGTACCACGAAAACAGCGGTACCCTACATGGTTATTAAAAAAAAGTTTATTTATTTAAAAAAGGCAGGAGTGCACTTTTTTTATTTGAAAAGCCTGTGGATATGAATGGCTATGATGAGTATCCAGCCGTGATTTTTAAGTTCGCCCCTGATAATACGGAGCGCGCGGGTAAGGTTTGCTTCAACCCCTTTCTCGGTAATTTGTATTTTGGTAGCTATCTCTGAATTCTTCATCCCCATGTTTCGGCTGTAGCCAAATACCAGGCGGCATTTTTCGGGCATTTTTTCAACAATTCCGTTTACATATTCCTGCAAAAAAATTGCGTCCAGCTTATGTTCATCGTTTACGGTAGCTTCATACTCGTAATTTTTTAACGCCAGGTCGTTCCTGCGCTGCTCTTTTTGATAGTACTTGTAAACGGTAAACTTTACCGATGTTGCCAGGAAAGCGGCTAGATTATTGATCTCAACCTCGGGATATCTTTCCCACAACGATATAAATACATCGTGTACAATATCCTTCGCAGCAAGCTCGTCTTTACTGTGATTCCAGGCTATTAACAACAATTTTTTCCAGTACCGCCGGTAAATTTCGGTGTAGGCAGCATGATCCCCCTCTTTTAAAAGGGCGGTAAGCTGCTCATCTGTGTGTGTTCCGTAGTTAAACATAACCGCCCACTTTTTTCATTTAGCGGGTCTGATTTGTATAACCAGCAAAGGGCATCGCATTTATTACCAACGTACTAAACGGATGCAGTTCAAAAAAGATAACATTTTTGTTAAAGGGTAAAATTTTCCTCATATTTTAAATTAACAGGTAATTATCAATTTATTCAAGTTTGTATTTATAATTTTTAAGAAGCTAATCTGTTCCAGTACCTACTTGCATTATTCCCCCTTAGTAAAATGCAATAAGTACGCAATTAAAACTCAAAAAATCACGTCAGGTTTATAACGCAACAGTCGTTTTTTGGTGCTCCGACAGTTTAAAAATCAAAACTAAATAAAATCCATTAAAGTTATACATTACGTTTTTCACTAACAATGGAATATTCGCTGTTAAAACACCACTTTATTTTCACAACACCACTTCAATTTTAACCAATTAACAAAAGGGGATACGTTTTTTACGATTTAAATTAGGCAAAGGTTTTATTCCGTATGAAACACCTCTTCCATTGTTTGCCATTGCTGCTTGTGGGTAGCAGCCTCGGGGAGGGGTATTTGCGTTGGATCGGTTTCTTTCCACCAACGTCTGGTGGTGGTATCAGCCGCCATTTTGGCCATATCACCCTTAAAATCAGCGCCCACATATTCAAAGTAACTAAACAAAAAAAACTTACCTTCTATTTTTTGAATATAGATGGAGTAATTGCGTATGTTACACTCTTTTATCTTTTTTAAAACACCAGGCCAGGCATGCGCGTGTAATTGTTTATAGTAGGCCATCTTTTCGGGCTTCAAGCCGGTTATCATACCAAAACGTTGCACATTTTTGGGCTGCACGTTTTTTGTTGATGCAGTATCCTGCGGTAGGGCTGTTTTCTTGCCGCCATATTTACATGCCGAAAAACCAATACCATAAGCCACGAGTATAATCGTAAACTGTTTAATTTGATGGACAACTGTGCTCATGATGCTGCTACCTGAAAATGTAAAACAATATGGCCATTATGCCAATTAACAAAACCGAAAGTACTTTATAATTGCCTAAACCGCTCCAGGCTACACCACGCAAAGGTTCCCAGGGCGATTTCCAATAGAGGGTAGCGCTTTCTTTGGTATGTTGAACGGGGTACATGTACGATAATACGATCTGTAAACACAGGCACACTACAAAAAGATAAAAGGCCATCATCATAAAAGGAATTGAGCCAATTGCGCTTAAAGGATAAACTTTGCCAATGATGAACACCGCTACCCCTATTGCCGAGCCTATCCATAAGGTATATTTGGCCGAAACAGCCGATGCCTTTTCCCAGAATACGCCTAACAAAAACACACAGGTTATCGGCGGCGCTATGTGGGCTATAATGTCATTTAAACCGTTAAATATGCTTTCGTAATTATTGAGTAGCGGCAACAACATTAACGACAGAACGAGCGCTACTCCGGCTGCTATTTTACCAATGCTCACCAATTTTTTGTCTGTTGCTTCGGGTTTATATCTTTTATAAATATCGTAACTTACAATGGTTGATATTGAATTTAACGCCCCCGATATCTGGCTCATTAAACCGGATAACAACGCGGCAACAAGTACGCCTATCAGCCCCGGAGGAATTAACTGGGTAATCATCAATGTATAAATCCCTTTGCTGTTTACCACCTCTTTCCCGTCAACCACACTTTTTAATGCCGAAATGTCCAGGTGCCCACTTTGCGCCAGCGTGTAGGCAAACAGGCCAGGCATCACAAAAATAAAAACAGGTAATATTTTTATAAAGCCGCAAAACAGCGGACCAATCCTCGCATGGTTTTCATCTTTGGCGCCTAAAACGCGCTGCACAATGGTTTGGTCGGCACACCAGTACCAGATGCCCAATACCGGGTAACCTAAAAAAACGGCATACCAAGGCATACCGCTGGCATCGCCATGAGGGCGGAGCATAGATAGTTTATTAAGCTGTCCGGTATGTTTTAATACCTCAACCATTGGCTCCCAACCACCCATTTTGGTATAAGCCGCAATGCTCATGATAATAGCGCCACCTAAAAGCACCACCGTTTGGATAGACTCGGTAACTACCACGGCCGTTAAACCGCCAACTACTGTATATATGGTAGTAATAATAGAGATGATGATGACACTGGTATACATATCAACCCCAAATAGCGTGTGCAGTACTATCCCGCCGGCCAATAACGAAAAAGCGATATGAATTAACACCGCCGATACTACCGATATAATGGCCAGCCAATCGCGGCTGGCCCTGTCATAACGTTTTTCCAAAAAATCGGGTAGTGTTGATACGCCTGATTTGATATAAAAAGGTGCAAAAAACAAAGCCAGTAGTATCAGTGTAAATGCCGCCATCCACTCAAAGTCGCCGTTAAGCAAACCGGTATCAAAACCACTTTGTGCAAGGCTCACCAGGTGTACACATGATATATTGGTGGCAAATAAGGCCAGGCCAATCATTGGCCAGCGCAGTTTTTTACCTGCCAGGAAATATTCGCCGGCCTCATTATTGTTATTTTTTGTTTTTTGCTGATGACGAATACCCGACCACAGCCCGATAATAAATATTATCGCTATGTACAAGCCACTAATGATCAAATCTGGTGTGTGTATCATATAAGCCCCCTCTAAATCTCCCCCGGTAGGGGAGACTTTTTGTAAATTCAAATTTTAAACCCTTTTGTTACTGAACAAATTGAACATCTTTTTAAGCCCTCCCTACCGGGGAGGGTTGGGTGGGGCCAATATTTTCAAATCGCAGCTGCTCCCTGGTTCCTGCGGTGTTTGGTATACGCCATTTGTTATGTTCACGGGGTTTACAAAATGCTTTTGCAGGTGCGGAATGTGTTCTAAAAATAAAGCCTCGTGCCCTACCGCTATATGGTTAAATAAAACCAGGTGCTGATGCAGCTGGCCCATATCGCCCACGTGTGGCACAACAGGTACCCCATATTTTTTGCATAGCAGGCTCACGGTTATAAATTCACTTACGCCCCCTACCCTTACTGCATCAACCTGGATAAATGAAGCCGAGCGGGTTTGCAGATAATTTTTAAAGATGATTTTATTGGGCACATGCTCGCCTAAAGCCAGTTTTAACGGCGAAATAGCATCTGTCAGAGTTTTATGTGCTAATACATCATCCGGGTGAGTTGGCTCCTCTATCCAGTAGGGATTCATGCTTTTAAGTTTATTGCATATCGATATCGCCTGCGGCAGGTTCCATTGCTGGTTTGCATCAAGCATTACTTTTACACTATCGCCGGCAACTTCCCTCACAATATGCGCACGGCGGATATCCCTTTCAGGGTCGATAGAACCCACTTTAAGTTTCATGGCCGTAAAACCTTCGGCCAACGCAATTTTGCAGTTTTCGCGTACTTTTTCATCGGAGTAATTAAACCAGCCTATGGATGTATCATACCCAGGATAGCCTTTTTGCAAAATGCTTTCGCGGATTGTTTTTGTCGATTGTTGCTCTTTGAGCATCGTGATAGCCTGTTCATGAGTCAACTCATCTTCAAGGTACGACAGGTCTAAAGTGGATACAATCTGTTCAGGAGTTAAGTCTGTTAACAGTTTCCATAATGGTAGCCCCCGTTTTTTGGCCCACAGATCGTAACAGGCATTGGTAACCGAAGCAAGCGCCAAATGCACTACCCCCTTATGTGGCCCCAGCCAGCGAAATTGTTGATCGTTAGACAGGCTTTTGAACAAATCGCCAAAATTGGCCATGGTATCTTCAATATCCCTGCCCTTAATTTTATCGGCATAATATTGGGCAGCTTTGCAAACCAAATCGTTACCCTCGCCCAAAGTAAAGGCAAAGCCAACTCCTGTGTGGCCACTATCGTCAAATAAACGGGTTACCGCGTATGAGTAAACAGGATCGGTATGAATAGCATCGCTACCGGCCGCGCCATCAAGCTTATAACGGATATCATCAACCTGAATATTTTTAATCATATTATATAAAGTTTTTTAGGGATTGATTAAGTAGTTTGATTTAGTACGCGGCGATAACCTAATTCGGCGCCACCGGATACGGGTAAAATACAACCGGTTACAAACCGGGCCTGGTCGGATATCAGGAACAAACAGGCATCGGCTACCACATCACCTTCGGGGCAATAGCCCAGGGCGTGGATGTTATCCAGGTAATTTTCGATAGAATGGGTGTCTGGCTGTTGCTGGCTCCAGGCTCGCAGCATGGGTGTCCAAACACCCGCAGGAGCCACCGCGTTAACGCGGATACCGAAAGGGGCATAATCAAGCGCCATTGATTTGGTTAAAGCGTTTACAGCGCCTTTAGTTGCACTGTATGCAGCATGTATCTCCTGGCCCATATCACCAACCAGGCTGCTGGTGTTCAAAATATTTCCCCGCGTTTTTTTAAGTTCATCAATGCCATACCGGGTAGTGTTAAATATACCCTTCACATTTACATCAAAAAGAGCATCCCACTCATCAGCAGTGGTTTCATGAACAGCTTTTGAAGGGTTGCTAATGCCCGCGTTATTATGAATTACGTCAATTTTGCCGAAATAATCTACAGCTTTGGCAATGGCTTGCCTTATCGCTGCAGCTACTGAAACATCAGCTTTAATATACAGAACATCCAGCGACTGTAGCTTTGACCGGGCCTCATCAATGCTCCGCTCCGAATTGGAAACAATGGCCAGCTTGGCGCCAGCTGCATGATATATTTTGGCGCACTCAAAGCCTATGCCTTCGGTACCGCCTGTTAAAAAAATCACCTTATTCTTTAATAGCATATAAATGATGTAGTGTCGCCAGAGCAAACCCGGCGTGCACAGGTTTAATATTTAAACTGTAATGTTTTAGCCATATAAAAGGCTTGAAGCAGGCAATTTGTAGTTTACCGCCGTAACCGGCAATAGGGCAAACTTTAAAAGCAAGATCGACAGCGCTGGTTATATTGGTTGTTATGAACAAACCAAAAGTAAACTGATGTTTGTGAGTTTATAATAGCCAAAACATTTTTTTTAATGGATTATTCAATTAAACCACCAGCAAAATTGTGGTTTATTGGCATAATGTTGTGGCAGGTTTGCAATACGGGTTAAATGATTGTAATTTATAGAATGTTTTATCTATAATAGCGTTCAAATGCCGGATGCTATGTTTCTGCTGATGTAATATCCCACTGTAACACCAATTATTCCTTAATATTATATTTGATGAGTAACAGCTTTAAAAGGCGGCAAGGTTTTGAGGGCGAAAAATTTATCAGCATTCCTCAAAAAGTACTCCGCGACGCCAAACAACGTCATCCCGAACTTTTTCATATCTATATTACGCACATAGGTTATTTTCCTAAGGCGGCATTTCATTACCGCGAACGCCGCAAAGGCTGCGAAGACAACATACTTATTTACTGCTTGCAGGGAAAAGGTCATTATATTGTAGATAACAAGCGTTTTGAAGTACGCAGCAACCAGTTTATACTAATACCGGCTACCGATAAATATATGAGGTATTGGGCTGATAATGACGACCCATGGACCATTTACTGGGTACATTTTACTGGTGATAAAATAGAAAGCTTTAACAAATCGCTCAACTTAAGTATCGGCCGCGGCCCGGCGAATATCCCTTTTAACGAAAACGCGATTACTATTTGGCAAAACATTTACCAAACCCTTGAGATGGGCTACAGTCTGGAAAACATTAACAGCGCGTGCTTTTGCCTGTACCATATTATAGCTACTTTTTTAATGCCCGAACGGCACATTCAACATGATACGGACGACGAAGGCGACATCATCACCAAAACTATCCACTTCATGCGTAATAACCTTAACAAAAAACTGAGTGTGGAAGATATGTCCGGCAAGCATAGTTTATCGGTATCACATTTTTCTAACCTGTTTCGCAAGGCCACCGGAATGCCCCCTATTGATTATTTTATCCACTTAAAAATGCAAAAAGCCTGCCAGCTACTATATGCCAATAGCGATAAAATAAAAGCTGTGGCTACCGAACTGGGCTACGAAGACCCCTACTACTTTTCGCGCATTTTTAAAAAATACATTGGCTCATCGCCCGAGCAATACCGTATTACGGCGAAGAATACGGGATAAGAGCCCCATGTTAGTAAGTAAATTATCCATTCAATTTAGAATATTGTCTATTTAGCACTTGCCAGGATAGCTATATTTTTAACAAGTTCAACTCCCCTTGTTACGGGGTAAAAATCACCAACCTAAAACATGATCAATTTTTATAAAAGTAACTGTTGCCTTGGCGCGCTTTTAGCTATTGGATTTGTGGCGCATACTCAAACTATCAAGAAATTAACCCCTTATGTAAACCCTTTTATTGGTACAGGCGCAGTTAAAGGCAGTTTATCCGGTAATAACTATCCAGGCGCTACAGTTCCGTTTGGTATGGTGCAACTAAGCCCGGATACCCGTGATGAACCCGAATGGGATGCTGCCTGCGGGTACGACCATAACGATAACTTTATAGCCGGTTTTAGCCATACCCATTTAAGCGGCACAGGAGCGCCCGATTTGTTTGATATTTTAGTTATGCCCTATACCGGCGACGAAAAAACAAGAGCTGGCAATGCACAACAGGCCGGCAGCGGATACGGTTCAAGGTTTTCGCACGATCAAGAATCGGCAAGGGCTGGTTATTACCGGGTTAAGCTGGATGATTATGGCGTAAATGTCGAGCTTACCGCTACAGAACATGCAGGGTTCCACAAATATAGCTTCCCCAAAAACAGCGAAGGCCGGGTGATAATCGATCTAAATCATTCACTTAAAAAGCCAAATTTTGGCTGCCATGTTATCGCCGCCCAATTTCACATGGTAAATGATCACGCCATAGAAGGTTTTAGGGTGATTACCGGCTGGGCCAAATTGCGTAAGGTTTATTTTTATGCAGAATTTAACAAAGCCATCAAAAGCAACGATCTTGTTGACGGCGGAGCCCAGTATTTTGACCAACAGTTATTAAACGGCACCGATTTACGCGCGGTGCTGAATTTTGATACCACCGATGGTACACCGCTAATGGCCAAAGTAGGCCTATCTACCGTAAGCACAAAAAATGCAAAGCTGAACCTCATTGCCGAGATACCAGGTTGGGATTTTGCTAAAACAGTAGCCCGGGCTGATGCCAAATGGGAAAAGGAACTGGATAAAATAAGGGTTGACGGCACGGAGCAACAAAAACAGATTTTTTATACGGCATTGTATCACACTTTCATTCAACCTAACAACTATGCAGATGTAAACGGCGATTATACGGGCATCGATTACACGGTACACAACACGAAAGGTGGCTTTTATAGCACTTTCTCTTTATGGGATACCTATCGTGCTGCCCATCCGCTTTATACGCTTGTACAGCCAGAACGGAGCGCCGGGTTTGTTAACAGTATGATAAGCCAGTGCAAAGCTTATGGCTACTTGCCCATCTGGCAACTATGGGGGCAGGAAAATTATTGCATGATTGGCAACCATGCCATACCTGTAATAGTTGACGCCGTTTTAAAGGGCATCCCTGGTATAGATATTAACCAGGCCTATGAGGCAGTAAAAAACTCGTCGGTGACAGATCATCCCGGCTCGCCGTTTAAGGCCTGGGAAAAATATGGCTACGTACCCGAGAATGTTTTATCACAATCAGTATCTGTCACACTAGAGATGGGCTATGATGATTGGTGCGTTGCACAACTGGCTAAAAAACTTCACAAAACTGCCGACTACACCCGGTTTATAAAACGATCACAGTATTTTAGAAACCTGTATGATGCGCAGACCGGATTTTTCAGGGCAAAAAACACCGATGGCAAATGGCTTGCACCATTCAATCCACTACAATATGGCGGTAATGGCGGTAACCCTTATACTGAGGGTAACGCCTGGCAATATGATTGGTATGTACCACACGATGTTAAAGGACTAATAGCATTATTTGGCGGTGAGCAGAAATTTACAACCAAGCTTGATACATTTTTCACCCTTAACAGCAAACCCGGCGAGGTAAATGGCAATGCTTCGGGCTTTATTGGCCAGTATGCGCATGGCAATGAGCCAAGTCATCATATTACCTACCTGTACAATTATGCCGGCCAGCCATGGAAAACACAAATGTATGTGGCCAAAATTTGCAGTGAACTTTATAACACTTCATCTTCAGGATATGCAGGCAATGAAGATTGCGGGCAGATGTCGGCATGGTACATTTTTAGTGCCATGGGGTTTTACCCGGTAAACCCGGCAAGCGGCATTTATGTGATAGGCACCCCGGTGATGCGCAAATCTATAATGCGGCTTCCGATGAATAAGCAGTTCACGGTGCTCGCCCCAAACAGTTCAACCAAAAACATTTATATCCAGTCTGCCAGGCTTAACGGCAAGCCATACACTCATACCTTTATCACACAGCAAGATATCATGAAAGGCGGTACCCTTGAATTTGTAATGGGACCAAAAGCCAACGAGCACTGGGGTATCAGTTTAACAGACAGGCCGACGAATTAATAGCTGAATGCCCGACTTAGGAAGTTTTTAAAAACTTCCTAAGTCTTTCACCGTGTTGTCAACGACTTTTACTCCCTATGCCTTTTATGCTTTTTCTTCTTGCTTGATTTAGAAGAACTTTTCTTCTCAGATTTTGACGAACTTTTTTTCGATTCGGTCGATTTTACCTGGGTAACCGTGGTTGTTTTATCCGCCACGTCAACAGAATCTTTGCTTAGTTGCTTTACGGTAAATTCGTTGCGGCTTAACCCATACTCCAGCTGGCGTTTTGCGCCTGTTGAAGTTGCATCTTTACCACTACCTTTATAAATCGGAAATTCCCGGATAAGTTTGCCGTCGCGAATGTAAAAATTGTCATCGCCCCGGTAACCTTTACGATGTGAAATGTTCAGTTTAGGAAAATCGAGTTTATTGGCTTTGCCATTATCATTGCTAAACTCAAATGCTAAAATGCTGGTACGGTTGATGGTATCTTTTGATTTTGCGGCTATCAATATCTCTGGGTTACCATCTACATCCATATCGGAGTTATACACATCAATAATCTGGCCTTCCAAATCGCCGGTTGTAGTGGTATATTTTATAGCTGCCGAATCGGAGTGCAGGATCATAAAGGCACCCGCTTCCTGCGATCCCCTACCCCAGCTAAACACATCATAATTTTGACCTGGCGAAACCTCAATCATTTTATGAAACCTGAAAGGTTTCATGAGTTCGGGCGTTTTAGGCTTTGCAGATGGGCCGGCTGTTTTAGGTTGATTACCGCCACAGCCGGCTATAGTTACCGCGGCCATTAAAAAAGTTATATAATAAAATCTCCTGACCATTATCTATTTTATCCTTCTGTTAATTTTTCAGCACATCTGCGGTCAACTCAGCCTTGGTTTTGCCCGGTGCCGATATAAACACCTTCAACGTGTTATTGCCACCGGCGTCTACATATTTAAGTGTAAACTTGTGGTAACCTTTTAATAAAGGCGCCGCACCAAATTGCTCGTTGGCCAAATGCTTGCCATCATTATCAACCACAACCTGGTCATCTATCAATAAAACCGAGCCATTGGCCGATAATGTTGAGAATCCGTAGTTGCCATCAGCCTCAATATTAATAAATCCGTTGTAAATTACACCAAACTTACCTTTACTTTTCCTGAAATCTGTTGTACTAAAGTTTTTTACCGCTCCGCTATCGCTTGGCAAACCTAATAACTGGCTTGTGCTACCAAAAGCGCCTGTAAATAATTGGTATTTAAGGCCACTTGCGTTGCCTGTATAAATAACGGCTGCAAAAGGTGCTTTATTGTAAACCAATGTGCGGGTAACATTACTGCGTTTGCCTGACGGAGTAATAACTATGGTTTGCAATTCGCGGTATTGATCAATTGGTACCTCGTAGTTCATGGGAATATGATACTCCAAATCGGTTTCGCGCGGTATGTAGCCATCAATAGTGTAGTAAATTTTTGCGCCATCAACCGGCGATTTCAGGTTCACGCTTACCTGCGAACCGATCATAACGGTATCTTTTGCCCCAATAGCAACCGGGACATGGTAATCCAGGTTGTTTTTATCCAGCCAGGCTAAGTGCGATGGTAAACGGGTTTCGCTAAAATCTTTAAAGTTTTTGTTAGCCAGCGGGCTCCAGGCAATTTCAGATAAGGCCATTAAGCGCGGCAGCAGCATAAACTCTACTTTAGCATCAGTGGCCACATACTCGGTCCAAAGGTTGGCCTGTACACCCATGATATATGTCTTTTGCTCAGGCGTTAAAGCTTCGGGAGTTGGATCATAGCTATAAATTTTTGATAATGGCTCGTTACCTCCAATGCTCAGTGGCTCCTGGCTTGGTTTGCCCTGGCCATGATCTATATAAAGGCCGTGGCTGCCAGGTGTCATTATGACGTTATGTTTTTGTTGGGCGGCTGCTATACCACCTTCTTCGCCGCGCCAGCTCATTACAGCAGCGTTGGGTGCAAGTCCACCCTCTAAAATTTCGTCCCAGCCAATAATGTTGCGGCCTTTAGAGTTTACAAATTTTTCAACCCGTTGTATAAAATAGCTTTGCAGCTCATTTTCGTCCTTCAGTTTTAGTTTTTTAATCAGCTGCTGGCAAAATGCCGACTGTTTCCAGGCATCCTTCGGGGCTTCGTCGCCGCCAATGTGGATGTATTTGCTGGGGAACAGCTCCATTACCTCGGTTAAAACATCCTGTATAAAGGCAAATGTTTTATCGCTCGGGCAGTAGATATCTTTAAATACCCCCCAGGTTTCGGCTGCTTTATAGGTTTTAGTGGGGTCACAGCTTAGCTCGGGGTAAGCGGCCAGTGCAGCTTGCGAGTGGCCCGGCATTTCAATTTCGGGTACAATGTTGATGTACCTTGCGGCGGCATATTTTACCACATCGCGAATTTGATCCTGGGTGTAGAAGCCTCCGTAAGGGGTGCCATCAAATTGCTGCGGTGTTTTATCGCGGTAGCCACCAATAAGCGTTTGCGCACGCATACTGCTGATTTGCGTAAGCTTTGGATATTTTTTTATCTCTATGCGCCAGCCCTGGTCTTCGGTAAGGTGCCAGTGAAAGTTGTTTAGCTTGTAGGCTGCCAGCAGGTCGATATATTTTTTAACCATCTCTACACCAAAAAAGTGCCTGCCTACATCAAGCATGGCGCCACGGTAGCCAAAACGGGGATAATCCTCAATCTTCACACAAGGCAATTTAGCCGTGGCAGCCCTATCGGCCGGGAATAGCTGGATAAGCGTTTGAATGCCATAAAACAACCCGGCTCCTTTACCGGCTACAGTAATTTGCTGCGGGGTAATAGTTAGGCGGTAACCTTCGGCTGGCAGGTTATCGGTACCGGCTGATGTTAACGTGATGACATTGGAGGCAGCTCCTGCGTTTTTCGCTACAATGGCCGCATTGTACGCCTGGTTGCCGGCAAGGTAATCTTTAAAAAACAGCACAGCTTTGTTTGAGGGCGAATCGGCCTGCACCTTTGTTTCCTGGTTGAACAGGAAGGTTCCGGGGGCTTTTGTGAGCGACACCGGCGCCGGGATAATCCCCGCATACGGATCGGCATCCTGGGCTTTAACAATAGTAAACACGGTTAACAATGCGCTTAGCATCAGGGCAGTTTTTTTGAGCATGGTAATATGAAATTGGTACTGAGCCGTGAATATATAACTTTTTAAAAAATTATAAGAAGTTTAACATGTAAAAATAATCCCCCCTGCCCTTTACGCAATTTGTCGTTCACCTTTCCCCGGGCTACTTCCTGGTACACCTATTCAATTTTAGCTACGACTGTTGTGTTGTTGCGCAACAGGTGAAACAGAGAAATATTTTAATTATTTAATAATCAATAAATTGACAATTGTCATATTTTACAAACCGAAACAAAACCGCAACAGCAGGGAAAAAAAACAAGAAGAAAAATCAAAAAGACGAGGTCTGAAATAATTGCTGCCTACTGCCGCTCCTAATTTCAAACCTACCTTACAACGCAACTATATAGATAGTAAAATCGTTTGGAATTTTTCACAATACAGTGGCTTCCGCCGAACGGAATTTTAAAATTACGTAAAAAAGCCACCCATAAAATGGGCAGCTTTCAAATGTTTATTCAAAGCCCTCTCCCTTTAGGGGAGGGTTGGGTGGGGCTACGCCGTTACCACATGCTCTTTACCGGCAAGGTAACGCTCGGCATCAATGGCCGCCATACAGCCTGTACCTGCGGCTGTTACAGCCTGGCGGTAAATATGATCCTGGGCGTCGCCGCAGCAAAACACGCCCTCTACGTTGGTTTCAGTTGATCCGGGGCGGGTTATGATATAACCTGTCTCGTCCATATTTAACCAGCCTTTAAAAATATCGGTATTGGGATGGTGACCTATCGCCACAAAAAAACCGGTAACGTCAAGGTCGGTTTCAATATTGGTAACGTTGTTAATTACCTTAACCGCAGTTACACTTTGGCCATCGCCAAGAATCTCTTTGGTTTCGGTATTGTACAATATCTCGATGTTTGGCGTATTTTTCACGCGATGCACCATTGCTTTTGAAGCACGGAATTCATCGCGGCGAACGATCATGTATACCTTACGGCATAATTTAGCAAGGTAGGTAGCTTCTTCGGCAGCGGTATCGCCGGCACCTACTATGGCTACATCCTGGCCTTTAAAAAAGAAACCATCGCACACAGCACAGGCCGAAACGCCAAAGCCGCTGTATTTTTGCTCAGATGGCAGGCCCAGCCATTTGGCCGATGCACCTGTTGAAACAATAACGGTATCGGCAAGAATGGTCTTTACTTCATCAACCACCACTTTATGCGGCAGGCTGGTAAAGTCAACCGAGCTTACATAGCCAAAACGGATGTCGGTACCCAGGCGCTCGGCCTGTTTCCTGAAATCTTCCATCATTTCGGGGCCCATAATGCCTTCCGGATAACCAGGGAAGTTCTCTACGTCGGTAGTTTGTGTTAGTTGCCCGCCAGCCAGTAAACCTGTATACATTACCGGTTTAAGATCGGCCCTTGAGGCATATATGGCAGCAGTATATCCTGCCGGGCCCGATCCGATGATCAGGCATTTTACGTGTTCTAATTCTTCAGACATTTGTTATAAATGAGGCACAAATCTATAAAAAAAGTGGGATTTCAGGGTCAGTGGAGGGTAAACAATTTATTGGTAGGAACCTGTTTGAAGATTGTATTTTTTATGGAGATTAGCCGGATTGCCTAAATTCAACGACGCCTCGTAGATATTAAGGGTTATGGTAAAATTGCAATTGATATTTTGCCCTTTTGCAAACGCCGGCTTCCATTTTGCAGAACTGGTTAAAGCATCAACAACCAAATCATCAAGCTCCTGATCAAAAGAGGTGACTACTTTAGGATTTGTGATGCTCCCCTCTTTTGTAACAACAAAACTTACAACAATTTTGCCCGTGCTTCTTTTAAAAACGTAATTTTCGGTCTTGCGTTTCATGTAAGTACTCAGGTTATATGGCATCTCCGGTGCACGAAAGTCGCTTAAAACGTAATTATATTTCTTTACTACAACCCCTTTTTTATTATAAACCTCTACCCTGTCTGCAAAACCATCACTCCCCAAAGTACACCAATCGCCCTCTTTGTGTCCGTTAACGTAGTAACCCTCAAAAACAACCCCATCACCTGCCATGCTAAAATTTTGGTATAACCCATCCAATTTGTCGCTAACGTAAGTTTTTAAATATTGCAGCCTGCCGGTATCATATTCGCGCCAAACCCCATTTTTTTTGCCATTTAAAAAATACCCTGAAATTCTTATATGGTTCATGGTATCTACATTTATACCTGCGAACCCGGTTAACGGCCGTTTTTTTTCGTAATAAATGAATTTACCGGTTGGGATAGTCAATGTTTCATCTTTGTAATAGCCCGACGAGAGGATAGTATCGCGCATATCAAACTCTTTTACAAACCAAGCCGAATCATGCAGCTTTTGAATAAATGAATAAGAAACTGCCTGCATCCTATCGGCCACGCGTTGGCCGTTACGATCCATAAAAACCACATACTTATCCTGGGCATATAGATTTGAACTTATAACAGTTACAGAAAATAAAATGAAAAGTATTTTTTTAATCATATCGTGATAAAAAGGTTACCGCAAAGATAATTATTTCCCCGTATTAGCCTTCAAAACCCGCATCACATTGCCGCCTAAAATTTTATCGATATCCTTTTCGCTGTAGTTCAGCTTCAGCAGTTCTTCAGTGATTTTCGGATAATCGCTCACGCTATCCAGGCCCAGCGGATAAGATTCGGCACCGTCAAAATCCGAGCCGATACCTACATGGTCAACCCCTATTAGCTTCACAATGTAATCGATATGGTGGATGAGTAAACTCAGCGGTGGGCGAATTTTGTCCGATTCGGCTTTATACATTGCGTTCAGCCTGATGTTGGCCAGGTCGCCATCATTGTAAATTTTGGTAAGCGAATCCAGCTCGGCTTTATGCTGATGTAAAAACACGGCCACTTTTGGCGAATAGGTGCTATCCACAAACCCGCTGTAAAAATTAAGGCAGATAACGCCCCCGTTTTTGGCCAGGGCTTTCAGCTGATCGTCTTTCATATTGCGCCTGCTGGGGTCAATACTCCAGGCACAGCTATGCGATGCAATAACCGGTTTGGTGGTGGTAGCCAGCACATCGTAAAAAGTGCGTTCGCCTACGTGCGATACATCAACCATAACACCCAACTGGTTCAGGTGTTTAACAATCTGCTTACCATAATCGGTGAGGCCTAAAAACTTCAGGCTGTCTTTTTTAGTCACCTCATCGCGGGCCGAAGTTGCCCACGATGTGCTGTTGTTCCAGGTAAGGGTTAAATAGTTCATACCCCGTTTGGCCAGGCTGTCAATATAATCCATGCGGTCTTCTATCATGTGCCCGCCTTCAACGCCTATCAATGCCGCCAGCTTTTTTTGGTCTACCGCTTTTTTAAGTTCGGCAGTGTTGTGTACCAGTGTAATTTTATCCGGATAGCGTTTAACAAGGGCGTACAAAGAATCAATTTCGCGGTTGGCAAAAGCAAAGGCGGTACCTTTACCATAATTTTCGCCGCACCAGATAGAGAAAATCTGCGCATCCAAGCCTCCTTCTTTGGCGCGTACCAAATCAAAATCGCCCTCGACTTGCCGTTTACCCAAATCAAACTTCGTAATCAGTTCGTTAGATAATACATCGTTATGGGTATCTATTAAAATTGCTTTCTGGTGAATTTTAGCGGCATCCTGCGCGCAAAGCTTTAAAGAAAAGAAAAGTAAAGGCAACAGCAGTTTTTTCATAGCGTCAAGATAAAAATTTCAGGGATATTATATGCTTTTTTTTATATAAATGCAGCCAGCATCACAATTAGAGCAGGTAAATCGCTTTTAAAAGTTGATCCTGAAGAAAGGTAGCTCCTAAGGAGCAAAAAGGGTAACTATTGGTTTTCTACAAACAGGTAGCCTCTACGAGGCAGCTTAAAAGTGCCTTATCTTTTAAAGGTTAACCGTTTGTAGATGAAAGGTTAAAAAGCGATTTTTCTGCACTGGTAGCACAGGTTGTCGCTTTCAAATAGCCCTTTACTTCTTTTGCAAATTATCAAAAATGGAATTATAGTTATCCCATAAAAAGCACAAATTCAGGACAATAATGAGTGGATATATTTATTTTTTCCTGAATGGGCGGGGCCTTTTACTTTTAACCTGTAACTTGGCGGTTTTTAAATCTATAAATTATGAAGTATACTATCATCGCCGTATTTATTATATTGACCTCGCTTGCCGCAAGTGCGCAAACCGCACCTGCAACCAGCACTGTCAATACAGTTGTCTTTGTTAATTCAGATTCGCTTATTAACAATTATGAGTATTATAAAGCTGTGAAATTTAAATTGCAGGATCTTTCACAAAGAGCCCAAGCCGAAATTACAGCAAAAGGCACAGCATTTCAAAAGGAAGTAGCCACTTATCAAAAAACTGCGGCTTCACTTAGCCTGGTACAGCGTACTGCTACAGAGAAACGCTTGGCAGCAAAACAACAGGCATTACAAGCCCTTTCCCAAAACACAGGCAAGCAATTGCAGGATGAAGAAGCTGAGCAAAATACAAAGCTTTACGACCGTATAACCGCATACTTAAAAACTTATACTAAAACAAAGGGCTATAAAATTGTGCTTACTTACTCAAAATCAAACCCATCCATGCTTTATGGTGACGAAAGCCTTGATGTGACCAAAGAAGTACTTGCCGGCCTAAATGATGAATATAAAAAGGAAACAGTTCCTGCTACGGTGAAATAACTACCCATGACATATCCATGTTATTGTCATCCTGAGGTGTAAAATTTCGCGAAACTATGAAGGAGGAATGACATATATCGCATGGCGGCGACTCGACTCACCCCGAACATCGCTATGCTCGTTCTGCCCCTCTCTCCGCTTTGCGCATAGAGGGGCAAAAAAAAAATGGGGTTTACCCTCTATGCGGCGTAAGCCGGAGAGAGGGTCGGCCAGCGTAGCGTAGCCGGGGTGAGTCGTGGCCAGCGTTCATGCTAATGTTTATGTAAATTCCAACATGCCATCGTGAGGTACGAAGGATCTATCAGCTGTGCATGACCGATGGAAAAGTTTGCGAACAGATCCTTCGTACCTCAGGATGACAGTCTGATGTGAGCGGTTAATTTGGAGAATATTGGTTTAATATATAGTAAATTAGTACACCTGCTAATATCGCCCCCCCTATCAAGGCAAGTACCCATCCGAAAATTTTAGTTGAAAAGTTATCAATTATAAAATGCTTTTGATCTGCAGGGTCATATATTATTTTGACAATGTCCCCTTCTTTATATGCAGAAGGGTTAGAACCAACATCGTATTCCTCAGTTATCCAGTTTTTATCTAAAGTAACATACCTAATTACCGGATAGTATAAAAGCATTCGGTCTGTTCTGCTGCTTAAGCGCTCTTCTAATTTAAAAACTACACCATCAACCTTAATTCCGGATTTCAGTAGTTTACGACGTTCATTTATTTTCCCTATCCCCCAAACTATAAGAAAGGTTCCGCCGGCCAATAATATTAATTCGTCAATTGTTGCATTCATAACACAATTTAAGGATTTAGCAGGATTAACAGGATTTTTTTCTGAACCGCGATTAAGCAGATTGATCAGATTTTTTGGATTTTGATTATCTTAACGGCTATTTAACTCACCACTCACTACTCACCACTCACTACTCACCACTCACTACTCACCACTCACAACTCACAACTCACAACTACGTCTGTATCACCCCCACATTAAACGCTTTTTCAATAGGTGAATGGTTAGCAGCCTCTATACCCATAGATATTACTTTACGGGTTTCCAGCGGATCGATAATGCCATCAACCCAAAGCCGTGCAGCTGCATAGTATGGTGTGGTTTGGCTGTTATACCTATCGGTGGTTTGTTTTAACAGTTCCTGCTCCTTTACCTCATCTACCAGCTCCCCTTTGGCCTTTAACCCTGCCGACTGCATTTGCACCAGCACTTTGGCTGCCTGCGCGCCGCCCATAACGGCTATTTTTGCCGATGGCCAGGCATATATCAGCCGTGGATCGTAAGCCTTGCCGCACATGGCATAGTTACCTGCGCCGTAGGAGTTACCTATAACTATGGTAAACTTGGGTACTACCGAATTGGCTACCGCGTTTACCATTTTGGCGCCATCTTTTATAATGCCTCCCTGTTCGCTGCGGCTGCCTACCATAAAACCGGTAACGTCCTGCAAAAATACCAGCGGAATTTTCTTTTGGTTGCAGTTCATAATAAACCGGGTTGCCTTATCGGCTGAATCGGAATAGATGACTCCGCCAAACTGCATTTCGCCTTTTTTTGATTTAATCACTTTACGCTGGTTAGCCACAATGCCTACTGCCCAGCCATCAACCCGGCCCAGGCCGCAAATGATGGATTGACCGTAACCTTCCTTATATTCTTCAAAAGCCGAATCGTCCAGTAACCGTAAAATAATCTCGCGCATATCGTAAGCCTTCTCGCGGTTATCAGGCAAAATGCCATAAATATCTTTGGGATCTAATTTGGGGGCAATGGGCTTTATCCTGTCGAACCCGGCTTTGTTATAATCGCCCACCATGCTCATAATGTTACGAATAGAATCGAGGCAGGCCTGGTCGTTTGGCTGCTTATAATCGGTAACTCCCGAAATTTCGCAATGCGTGGTAGCACCGCCCAGGGTTTCGTTATCTACATCCTCGCCTATGGCCGATTTAACCAGGTACGATCCCGCCAGGAAAACCGATCCGGTGCCCTCTACAATCATAGCCTCATCACTCATGATAGGCAAATACGCGCCACCCGCAACGCATGAACCCATAATGGCCGAAATCTGGACGATACCCATACTGCTCATCATGGCATTATTCCTGAAAATGCGGCCGAAATGTTCCTTATCCGGGAATATCTCATCCTGTAAAGGCAAATACACCCCCGCCGAATCTACCAGGTAAATGATAGGCAGCCGGTTTTCCATGGCTATCTCCTGGGCGCGTAAATTTTTCTTAGCCGTTATCGGGAACCAGGCGCCGGCCTTCACCGTGGCATCATTGGCTACAATTACACACTGCCTGCCCGATACATAGCCAATACCACAAACTACACCGCCAGATGGGCAGCCGCCATGCTCGGCATACATGCCATCGGCAGTAAAAGCGCCAACCTCCAGCCAGGGTTTATCTTTATCTATCAAATAGGCCACCCGCTCGCGCGCCAGCATTTTGCCTTTTTCTTTTTGTTTCAAAGCAGCCTTTTCGCCGCCGCCCAGGTAAACTTTTTTTAACCGGGTTTTAAGCTCATAAACAAGCTGCTTGTTTATATCTTCATTTATATTGAACGACAGATCCATAATTGGTATATAATAGAAAACGTAATTTAGGGATAATTACCGTTGTAAAGGTAATTTTTAGTTTTCAATTGGTCATTGGTCATTGGTCATTGGTCATTGGTCATTGGTCATTTAACGCCAAGCCGACTTGACGAAGATTGTTTTAATTTTTTTTAATAAATAAACCAATGACAGCGAAGCGAAATGACTAATGACAAGCGCAGCGACAATGACTAATGACTAATGACAGCGCAGCGAAACAGTATCACTACGTTTAAAATAACGTAAAAACACGTATATATAATTACCTGAATCCATATAGCTTTACTTCACATTCACTTAGCCCCCATCTGTCATGATACAAAAAACTCAACACTACGGCTGGACTCCCGACTTGCCCGATCATCGCGATTTAAGATATGCCATTGTAAGGCCCGAAGCTTTAGCCAAGCCTTTACCACCAATGGTTGACCTGCGACTGCAATGCCCCCCTGTTTATGATCAGGGCCAATTAGGGTCATGCACAGCCAACGCCATAGGCGGGGCATTTCAATTTGAACTGATGCGCCAAAAACTGCCGGTATTTAATCCATCGCGCCTGTTTATTTATTATAACGAACGGGTGCTGGAAGGTACTGTTAGCCAGGATAGCGGCGCCCAGCTGCGCGACGGCGTAAAATCAGTAGCCACCCTGGGCGTTTGCGACGAGAAACTTTGGCCTTATAATATCAAGAAATTTGCCAAAAAGCCAACAAAAACATCATACACCAAAGCCAAAAAAAGCCAGGCCCTGCAATATACCCGTCTAAATAATATGAATATCAGCGAGCTCAAATCGTGCCTTGCTACCGGCAACCCCTTTGTTTTTGGCTTTACCGTATACCAAAGCTTCGAAAGCGCTACAGTTGCCCAAACCGGCATATTGCCTATGCCCGCAAAAACCGAAAGTGTTTTGGGTGGCCATGCGGTTATGGCTGCCGGGTATGACGATAGTAAGAAAGCATTCATTATCCGCAACAGCTGGGGCGATGCCTGGGGCCAAAAAGGCTATTTTTTAATGCCCTATGATTACATCACCAGTACCGACCTTGCCGATGACTTCTGGACAATAACTCAGGTGGAAGGGTAATTTTGATGTGCAGATCTTTTGATGTGCAGATTTCAGATTTCAAATGTGCAGATGATTTTTTGCATGTTTGATGTCTGAAATCTGTTGTTTTTTTTCTGAACCGGGATTCAGCAGATTAATGGATTTTTGGATTTTGTCTGAATTGCCTGTGTTTATTTTAATGGCGTCAAGACGGTAAAGCCGGTTTCAAAATTTAAATAATGAATTGCCAACCCCTTCTTTTTGAATTTTGAATTTTGACTTAAAAGAGGGTGTTGCCTGCGGCCGGGCTTTCTGTTCATACGCCTGCAGGCATTACGCGCGTTGGCCGGTATCCACGCCAATCCCTAACACTTTTGTCAGAATTTGCAGAATTTAAGAATTAACAGAATTGATATAGCACCCATTTTTCGAACTTCTCTTTTTGAATTTTTACTTTTGAATTTTGACTTAAAAGAGGTTTCTATCCTTAAACCAAACTTCGTCTGGCCTGGCGTTGAAATTACTCATCAGGTTTACCAGTTCAATTGGGTCTCCGGAGGTAATCACCAGTTCGCGGTTGGCGGGTTTCAGGAATTTTTGCTCAACCATTACATCCAGTTGCTTTAGCAATGAATCGTAATACCCGCCGGTATTAAGCAGGCCTATCGGGTGGCTGTGCAGGCCCAACTGAAGCCATGTTAGTACTTCAAAAAACTCTTCGAGGGTACCAAGTCCGCCGGGCAGGGTGATGATGCCATCGCACAAATCATTCATCATTTGCTTGCGCTGGTGCATGTTATCTACAATGTGCAGTTCGGTAAGCCCGGTATGGCCAACTTCCTTATCCATCAAAAATTGGGGTATTACCCCTATCGCTTTACCGCCACGGCTTAAAATGGCATCGGCTATCAGCCCCATAACGCCAACTTTACCGCCGCCAAATACCAGGGTAATATCGCGGCTTACCATAACTTCGGCCAGTTGCTCAATAGCTTGTTTTAATAAAGGATCGCCGTTAAAGTTGGCACCGCAGAATACGCAGATGGATTTCATTTTTTCCTGTCGCTAATGAGTTTCTTGTATTTGTCAAGTTCTTCCCTTCGGTAAAGTATCTCCAATATTGTTGGATGCTCTGTAGAGTATATTACAGGAATCTCCTGTCCCTGGTAAAACATGTCAAAATTAACATGCGATACAGACTCATCAACCGTGTATTCCTCACCATTAGCCATTGTGAACACCAATTTCACACTCGTAAGATCGATTCTGCGGGTAGCAAACGAACTGCCATCAACTATCTTCGCCATAGCTATCTGCCCATACTTTTCAAGCTCGCGCTGTTCGCGCTTGGTCTCTGTAAATATCATCAGAACGCATGAACCAAAAAAAGCAACCATAATGATGGCAAAAATAATATAGCCTTCATTGGGATTATCCTTTTTACCCGGAAACAGCAAAAACCTAATTGCAAAATATGTCATGAAAAAACATACCGTTATCGATACACCTGCCATGATAGCCAGCACAGTTAGTGCCGATTTCATGTAATTGATAGGCACTCCCCAAAAGAAAAACCAAACTACAACAACCAGGGCAGAACCCCAGATAATGGCCTTGCGTTTGAGCATAGACCGTTTATCTGCATCTATCACATCTGTTTCTTCACTCATAATCTCATCAAATGGTTAACCGAACAACAGCATATCAAGCTCAAAACTACCTGCTTGTATAATTGGGAGCTTCTTTTGTTTTTTAATTACTGAATTATAGATTTATCGAATTATTGAATGACTGTGAATAAAAATCAATAATTCAGTCATTCAATAATTCAATAATTGCTTACCTGCTTGTATAATTGGGAGCTTCCTTGGTAATAGTAATATCGTGCGGATGGCTTTCGCGCATACCGGCCGCTGTTATGCGTACAAACTTGGCGCGTTGCAGGTCTTCAATGTTGGCAGCACCACAGTAGTGCATACCGGCGCGTAAACCGCCAATGTACTGGAATATCACTTCGCCCATGTTGCCTTTAAATGGCACACGGCCTACAATGCCTTCGGGAACCAGTTTAGTTACCACATCGGTTTCATCCTGGAAATAACGATCCTTCGATCCTTTTGCCATCGCCTCAACCGAGCCCATACCACGGTACGATTTAAACTTACGACCTTCATATATGATGGTTTCACCCGGTGATTCTTCCACACCGGCAAACAGTGAACCTGCCATGATAGAGCTTGCACCGGCTGCTATAGCCTTTACAATGTCGCCTGTTTGTTTGATACCGCCATCGGCAATAACGGGGATGCCACGGCCTTCTAATGCTTTAGCACACTCGTAAACGGCGTACAGTTGTGGTACACCCACACCCGCAATAATACGGGTAGTACAAATTGAACCCGGACCAATACCTACTTTAACGGCATCGGCACCTGCATCTGCAAGGGCAATAGCCGCATCGCCAGTGGCAATGTTACCGGCAATAACCTGCAGGTTTGGATGTAAAGCTTTAATGGCTTTCACCATATCAATAACCCCTTTGCTATGGCCATGGGCTGTATCAACCGTGACCACATCAACACCGGCATTTACCAGGGCAGTTACGCGGTCGATATTGTCGGCAGCAACGCCAACGGCGGCTCCTACACGCAGGCGGCCAAATTCGTCTTTACAGGCGTTGGGGAAGTTTTTAACCTTCTGAATATCTTTGTATGTAATTAAGCCTACCAGCTTACCATTGGTATTTACAACCGGTAATTTTTCAATTTTATTGCTTTGCAGTATCGAGGCTGCTTCGGTAAGTGTAGTACCTTCGGGAGCCGTGATCAGGTTTGTTTTTGTCATTACCGAGCTAACCGGAACGCTCATGTCTTTTTGGAAACGCAGATCGCGGTTGGTGATAATGCCTTTAAGGCGATGATCGGCATCAATTACCGGGATACCACCAATGCTAAACTCCTTCATGATCTGGAATGCATCTGCAAGCAGGGCATCTTCCAGCAAAGTAACCGGATCCTGGATCATGCCGCTTTCAGATCGTTTAACTTTACGCACCTCATCAGCCTGGGCCTGTATGGTCATATTTTTATGCAGCATACCTATACCACCCGCCTGGGCAATGGCAATAGCCAGGCCAGCTTCGGTAACTGTATCCATTGCTGCCGAAATGATGGGAATGTTTAAACGGATGTTTTTTGTTAACCAGCTGCTGGTGTTAACATCGCGCGGTAATACTTCTGAATAAGCGGGGAGTAGTAAAACGTCGTCGTAAGTTAATCCTTCGGCAACAAATTTAGATGGGTCTAACTGCATAGCAAATAATTATTTTGGAGTTATTATTTGCCGGGCAAAGCTAACTTTTTATTTCGGATTTCGGATGTTCGATTTCGGAATTATTTAAAAATTGCCTTTCTGTGATATTTGGGGAAATTTGGGATTTCGGATGTTCAATTTCGGAAATAAAGACCAAATCCGAAATCGAACATCCGAAATCCCAAATCAAAAATTAATACTTTCCTACTATCACTTTATAGAAGTTCTCAAAATGGAAATATTTATTGGCTAATTCCAATAACCTTGCCGAGTCGACACTTTTTACAGTGGCGGCATACCTGTCATAATAATCATAGTCCAAACCGGCAAAATAGATACTCTTGAATTTATCGGCATGCGAAAAAACATTCTCCAGGCTGCCTAACAGCGAGCCTAACATGTAGTTGCGTACCAATGAAAGCTCCTCGTCGGGGATCAGTTCGGTTTTAAGGATATTGATTTCCTTTTCAATTTCGGCAAGGGCCGCTTTGCACACATCTGCCCCAACCTCTGTAGCTACAAAGAATGATCCGCCTTGCTTAAACGAGCCAAGGCCCGAGCCGATGCCATACGTGTAACCTTTATCCTCGCGGATATTGGCCATCAGCCTCGACCCGAAATAGCCGCCCAAAACCGTATTCAATACCTGCAATTGCTGAAAATCCGGGTGGTTACGGTTAATCATCGGCGTACCTATCCTGATTGCCGATTGCAGGGCGTCGGGCTTTTCGGTAAAATAAAATAATTCTGTAGCCGGTACAATTTCGGGTTGGGTGGTATCGGCGGGTTTATCGCCATTTACCCATCCTTTATCAAAGGTATCGGTAATAAGCGTCAAAGTTTCCGGTTCAATTTTCCCTGAAATGATAATGGTGCAGTTTGATGGCTGGTATTGCTCTTTATAGTGCGCAACCAATTCATCGCGCTGCAGGGCTTTATAATTATCAAAGCTTGCACCCACCCCGTATATGGTATCGCCATAAACAGCCTTGTTAAAATTGCGGCGGCCAACAACATCGTTTTTTTGCAGGCTAACCTGTAGTTTTTGCTGCTGGTTGCGTTTAAAAGTTTCCAATTCCTTCTCGGGGAAGGTTGAATTGGTTAAAATATCAACAATAACGGGCAAGGTATGGTGCAGGTGCTTATTAAGGCTGTACAATACAACCTGCGAGTTTTCGTACCCGTATTCAACCTGCAAAAAGGCGCCGTAAAAATCAACCTTATCGGCAATCTGGGCTGCGGTTAGCGTGCTGGTACCTTCGGTAAGCATGGTATTTACGGCCATGTTTAACAGCGGCAGCGCCGGGTTAAAACGCAGGTTGCCAAAAATCCATTCTATACGTACCAATTCCTGGTCGCCGGAGTTAAAGCAAAATATATTACAGCCGTTACCGAGCTTTTTATGCGCGGGGCGTATCAGGTTTATATTATCGATAGCCTTAAAATCAGGGGCTAATGTTCTATCTAAGTTGGTCATTGGTCAGTAATTCTTTTTTCTGAACCCGGATTAAGCAGATTAATCAGATTTTTTGGATTTGATTATACTAATCCTGTAAATCCGTTAATCTGAAAAATCGTGGTTCAGATCAATTCCAATTCTGTTAATTCTCTAATTCTGAAAACTCTGATTCAGAAACTTCGGCTTTCTCGGCCAAATAAATCAGCGTTGATGAATTATCTTTCCTGAATATCTTGTTGGCGGCTTCTTTGATCTGCGCAGGAGTTACCGCCAGGTATTTGGCGGTTTCCTGGTTCAGCAGGTCAGCATCGCCCAGCAACTCAAACGAAGCCAGGTTCATGGCTTTATCCAACAACGACATTTCAGAAAACACCATGGTCGATTCGGTCTTGTTTTGTACCTTGGTCAACTCATCAGCCGGAATCTCCGTGGCTTTTACTTTTTCCAACTCGTCCCAAAACGCGGCTTCGGCCTGCTCAATACTAACGTTTTCCAAGGGTTTACCCTCTAACACAAACATACCTTTATCCAGGCTGCCGGTAATATAGGCATGTACCTCGCTAAAAATTTGCTTGTCCTGCACCAAACTGCGGTACAAACGTGAGGAGTGACCACGCGACAGGATATCGCTCAGCAGTTCTACCGGGTAATAATCATCATCCAGCCTTGCTCCCATCTGGAAGGCAATGTACACATCGTTCAGCGGCACTTTGGCAGTAACCGTTTCGCGGCGTTCGTCATGCTGTTCGGGCTCCTGCGGCAGGTTGCGTGTGTATTTCTCACCAGCGGGGATTGGGCCAAACCATTTTTCGGAGAGTTTTTTAACCTCTTCGGTTGTGATATTGCCCCCAACTACCATAATGGCGTTTTGCGGATTATAATGTTTTTTGAAGAATGCTTTCACATCCTCAATTTTAGCATCCTCGATGTGCTTGATGGTTTTACCAATGGTAGCCCAACGGTAAGCGTGCTGCTTATAAACCAGCGGGCGCAGTTTTAGCCAAACATCGCCGTAAGGCTGGTTAAGGTAACGCTGCTTAAACTCCTCAATTACTACGTTACGCTGCACCTCGAGGCTTTTTTCGCTAAAGGCGAGGTTAAGCATACGATCACTCTCGAGCCAAAATGCCGTTTCGATATTGGCCGATGGCAGGGTGATGTAATAGTTGGTGATATCGTTACTGGTAAAGGCGTTATTTTCGCCCCCTACCCTTTGCAGTGGTTCATCGTAGCTGGGAATATTTACAGATCCGCCGAACATCAGGTGCTCAAACAAGTGAGCAAAGCCGGTTTGCTCGGGATCTTCGTCGCGTGCACCAACATCGTACAGAATGTTGAGCACTGCCATAGGCGTGGTATTATCTTCATGAACAATAACCCGGAGGCCATTATCCAGTGTAAACCGGTTGAATTTAACCATGGATAGTTCTTATTTTAACAAAGCAAATGTAAAACTTTTGACGACAATCGGGGATGAGAGTCAAGAATTAAGAGTCAAGAATCAAGACAAAGAAAAAAACAGCTTCAAAATAAGCCTAAGCCGCTAAGTAAGGTGAATAAAAAAAGACCGCGAATTATCTTTAAGAAGATAACCCGCGGTCCTTAATATGACAAGGTATTACCTTTTATATTATTTAAACCAGGCCATCACCTCGTCTTTGGTAGGCATGGTAATATCCAGCTTTAATTTTTTGCGCATGCCACCAAGATCATTAAATACCTTGTTGGGGTTGGCGGCTTTTAGTTCATCTACCGTATTGAACCCCATTGCATTAAGCACGGGTACCCACTCGGCCTTAACACCTATATTTATAAAGTCGTCAGCAGTAACAACTTTAGCCTTTTTCTCTGGACGCATCTGCGGGAAGAATAATACTTCCTGAATGGTGCTTTGGTTAGTCATCAGCATCACCAACCTGTCGATACCGATACCCAGGCCAGATGTTGGCGGCATACCGTATTCCAGGGCGCGTAAAAAGTCGTCGTCCATGGCCATAGCTTCATCATCGCCCCTGCCTGCCAGTATCAACTGCTCCTCTAAGCGCTCGCGCTGGTCAATCGGGTCATTTAACTCCGAGTAGGCGTTGGCTATTTCTTTACCATTTACAAACAACTCAAAACGCTCCACCAGGCCATCTTTGGTACGATGTTTTTTGGCAAGCGGGGTCATTTCAATTGGGTAATCGGTAATATAAGTTGGCTGGATCAGGTTATGCTCAACTTTGGCGCTGAAGATCTCGTCAATCAGTTTGCCTTTGCCCATAGTTGGGTTAACTTCTATTTTCAATTCGGCACAGGTGTCGCGCAAAGCGGCTTCATCCATGGCCGATACATCTATACCGGTATATTTCAGGATAGAATCGTACATGGATAATTTTTCGTACGGACCAGCAAAGTTGATCTCGTTGCTGCCTACCTGCACCACGGGAATACCATGAACGGCTTTGGCAACGGTTTCCAAACATTCTTCAACCATGGCCATCATCCATATATAGTCTTTATAGGCCACATAAATTTCCATGGCTGTAAATTCCGGGTTGTGGGTACGGTCCATACCCTCGTTACGGAACATTTTACCAAACTCGTACACACCATCAAAACCCGCAACTATAAGGCGTTTCAGGTAAAGCTCATTGGCTATGCGCAAAAACAATGGCATATCCAGCGTATTGTGGTGCGTAGCAAACGGGCGTGCCGCTGCGCCGCCATGTACAGGCTGCAGTATGGGGGTTTCTACCTCCATCCACCCTTGCGCGTTAAAATAATTGCGCATGCTGCTGATCACTTTGGACCGGTTGATGAATATTTGTTTGTAAGCCGGGTTAACCGTTAAATCAACATAGCGCTGACGGTAACGCAACTCAGGATCGGTAAACGCATCATATATATTTCCTTCATCATCGCGCCTAACTACGGGTAGTGGTTTCAACGATTTTGAAAGAACGATTAATTCTCTTACGTGAACAGAAATTTCGCCGGTTTGCGTTAAAAACACATAACCTTTAATTCCAACATAATCGCCAAGGTCAAGCAGTTTTTTAAATACGGTGTTGTATAAAGTTTTATCCTCGTCGGGGCAAATATCATCGCGTTTAAGGTAAATCTGGATACGACCGGTTGAATCCTGGATCTCGGCAAACGATGCGTTGCCCATGATACGGCGGGTCATGATACGGCCTGCGATAACTACATTTTGGTAGGCCTCGGGTTTTATTGCAAAATTATCGGTAATATCCTGTGCCCAGGCGTTAACATCAAATGCTTCGGCGGGGTACGGGTTTATGCCCAGTTCCCTTAATTTTTGTAAAGATTCGCGGCGGATAATTTCCTGCTCGGATAGTGCAATACTCATGTTTTGAACGGTATTTTTAATAAAGGTGCAAAAATAGCGTTTTTAATGAGTACTGGATAATGAGAATTGTATTAGCTGCAGATACTTTTTGTTCATTTAAACTATTCTTAAAAGCGGGCACGCCTGCCACCGTGAAAATACGGTACAGATTACGTAAAAATACGCGAGTTATTTCAGGATTTAGTTAATAGATTCATGCTTTAAATAATTGATTATTAAACAATTGAAATTAACAATCAATTGCTTAATATACTTTCAATAGCTTATTATTCTTAAGTTTTGCCAACTCGTTAAATTATTGTTTGCCCGGCTTATTAATTTAACTTAAACCAATTAACAATATGGATATTGTAACCGACCTTACCGCGCAAGCTGTCACTTTTATTACTGTTACCCAGGATATTTGTAAAAATAGTTTGTCAAAACAACCAAATGAAACCGAAAATATAGCCGAGGCTAAGCGTTTATTTAAAATTAAACTAACAAATATTGCTGGTTGGGGCACCATTACAGAGGACGATTTTAAAACGTCACTTGCCCATGTCACAAATTATGATGCCCGGTTAAGTGAAATAATCTGGCACAGCTATGATGTGGATAACCCCGAATTATTAAAGCTTTCATTTTTTAAAATAGCGTCCGGACTACTTAGATGGATCTTTAATAATAATGAATATTCAAGCAAAGAAAATAACTCCGAAACGCCAGCTATTTATTGTAGCCCATTTTTTTGGCGACAACACATCAGGGATATCCTTTACCGTAAACCGGAGCAACGGTTTGAACTGGTGAAAATATTAGAATATTTACCATTGCAGGTTGTTTTTGTAATTCGAAAAAAAAGTACAAACACATACAATCAAAGGCTTTACCAGGTTTATAAGCCTGCTTATATCGATTTATTAAGCGCTCACGATAGAGGCAAGCTAAAAAAATGGCAGGAGGACTATGATAAGCCCGATCCTGAAAAGCTTTGGCAAAAATTAATTGGCGTAAAACCCCAACCCAGGCCATCATTAAAAGAATTAATTATAAACGACAGCGACCTTTTAAAAGCACTAACAGATAAAGAGATAGCCTTACCGTTTGAAACACTTTTTAGCAAAGAATTATTTGAAGTAGAAAGTTTAAGGAAATCAAGAGATAGGGATATTCCACCCGCCATTACTGCAGGACAAGTAGATACGGCGAAGGGCTTTACGGAACCAAAAAGTGCAGCTGATTTAAATGACCCCTTACAGAAAGCCCAGGGCATGAAGCTTACGGGGCTGGCATTCTCAGGCGGAGGGATACGGTCGGCCACTTTTAATCTTGGGATATTGCAAAAGCTTGCTTCCTTAAATTTGCTTGGTCGTTTTGATTATCTTTCAACTGTTTCGGGAGGAGGTTACATAGGTACATGGTACACCTCCTGGCTGATGAGGTCGGCATCTATTAGTAAGGTAACCGACAGGTTGTGCCCGGATAAATCAGGAGACCCACTGGCAGATGAAGTACGCCCTATAAGGTGGTTACGTATGTTCAGCAATTATTTGTCACCCAACGCAAGCATTATGTCGCCCGATGCGTGGACAATGGGCATTACCTGGCTGCGTAATACCGTTATTAATCAATGTATATTGTTGATGATACTATTAACAATATTGTTAACTATTGATAATTTATATAGAGGCTGGCTCCATTTTCCGTTTACACACATAAGCTTTAGTTTTTTGTGCGTTTTTGTTAGTAGTTTAATTGTAGTTGCCCCTGTAGCATTCCTTGCCGGCTTTGGCATGTGGTCGTTTGATAAAAAGAACAATAAGAAGGGTAATCAACTTAGTCCCGGATACAAAAAGTTTCTATTTAAGCTGTTTAGAAGATGGCAAAAAACGGGCAATGTAATTATCCGGCAATTACCGGGCCTCACATCCGGGTGGAATAAGATTGACAAGGCTTTTAAAGTTTTTTTTTGGAATATATATAGCAAATTAGAGATCACCTTAGAGTTTATCAAAACATATCTCGCACATTTTTTAATTGCCTGGGGGGCCTTATGTTCAATTATGATAACCACCTGGTTTTACATTTCGGTACCTGTTACCTCCGGATTAATGGTTAAATGGAACCTGCTTTGGTTGCCGTGTAGCGTGGCGGGTTTTTTAGGAATGATGTTAATAGCTTTATTAGGTAACTATCACCAGCGCGAAGATTTAAAAAAATTGGGTAGGGCAAACAAACAGTGGCAAAACCAAACGGTTATAAATACCCAAATGATAAAACACCTCAAAGGAGGAATGCTTGATGCAAGACATACTTTTTTTACTTTTATAGGTATCGTAGTATCATCAATAGCCGGGGTGTTGGCTGCCATATTGTTTTTGGTACTTAGCTGGCAAGTTATCGAGATTATTTATTATGCAAGCTTTAAATCTTTAAATGTAGCAAATCCTACCGTTGCATTAGTAGTTGGTGTGCCGTTGGTATTTGAAGCTATATCATTAAGTGTTGTAGTAAGGATGGCAATAATGGGCACTCTTTTCCCTGATGAACGCAGGGAATGGTGGGGCCGTATGGGGGGCCTTGTTCATCGGTTTATTTTAATTTGGCTGTTGGTATGTTCTGCGGCATTAATAATTCCGGATGTATTTAAAAGCTATATGGTTAAAAGTTATGTCATAAAAAAAGCGATTGGTTTATGGGGAGGGTGGACAGCCATTATTGGATGGGCTGTAAAAAAGGCGTTCGAGTCTAAAGAGTTATCTCCCAAAGATCAAAAAGGCTCAAAAGGCGTAACAGAGATTTTTATAAAAATTGCCCCCTATTTATTTATGCTTGGCTTTTTACTGATTGGGGGGTATTTGGTAGTAGGCGTAAAAAACCTTTGTAACGATTGGGCCTTTTTAGGTTTAAAAGGTAATTTATTATGTGTTTTTTTAACGGTGTTGTTAGGTTTATGTACCTGGGCTTTAAGCTGGCGTGTTGGCGTAAACGAATTTTCATTGCATCATTTTTACCGTAACCGGTTAATAAGGGCATATATGGGGGCTACAAGGCGCCGGTCGGACAGGGAGGAGACGGCTAATTCATTTACCGATTTTGACACTAATGACGATATGTTATTGGCTTCCATGCGATCAGGAAATGGTTATATTGGCCCTTACCCTATTATAAATACATCCTTAAATGCTACTGTGGTTTCTGCATTAGACAGGCAGGATCGTAAAGCTGAATCATTTATATTTTCACCGCTTTTCTGCGGATACGATTTTAGTCCTACACGTTCAGCTGCATCTAACAGAAACCCGGTTTATGAATATGGGTATCGCCCCACAGAAAATTTTTCAGACGAAAACGGCGGACCAACATTAGGTACTGCTATGGCTATTTCAGGAGCAGCGGTTAACCCCAACTGGGGCTATCATTCCTCGGCCCCTATCGCTTTTTTGTTAACTGTTTTTAATGTACGCCTGGGCTGGTGGATAGGAAACCCAAGACTCAAGAAATGGAAACGATCTGATCCTAAAACAGGTTTGGCTTATTTGATCAAAGACCTGATTGGCAAATCGGATATTAATACAGATTATGTATGCCTTTCGGATGGTGGTCATTTTGATAATATGGGTTTATATGAACTCATCAGAAGGCGTTGCAATTATATATTACTTGGCGATGGCGAACAGGATGACGATGCATCATGTGAAGGGCTGGCAAATGCTATAAGAAGATGCCGGATAGATTTTGGGGTAGAGATTGATTTGGATATTACTAAGATCACTAAAAAGGATAAAGATACGGGGTATTGTAACGCCCATATTGCAAGCGGTACCATTACTTATCCGGGGTTAAAAGAGTCGCCGGGTACCATAATTTATGTAAAAACCGCGCTTACCGGCGATGAGCCCGTTGATATCCGCGAATATGCCATTGCCAACACCGAGTTTCCTCAGCAATCAACCGGCGACCAGTTTTTTGATGAGGCCCAGTTTGAAAGTTATCGAAAATTAGGTTATCATTCTATCAATAGCTTACAGGATTTGAAAATGGGCTAAGTAAGCAGAGCTCTTTTTAATATTAATGCAATTGAAAGTGAGTAATTGGTTTACAGATTAAGTGAATTGTTTTTCCTTTGGGGTAATCATACCCAAAAAACAATCTATATTAGCTAACCAATTACCCAAACTATGAAAAAACTGTCCCTGATATTATTCGGCCTGGTAGCCGCCACTTGCAAAGTGTTTAGCCAGGATACTACTGCTTTATACAGCGCCGGCACCAAAGCAGTGTTAATCGCCAAACAATTCTCGTTTACCGAGGGGCCGGCAGTTGACAAAAAAGGTAATGTATTTTTTACAGATCAGCCCAATAACAAGATCTGGAAATATAGCACAGATGGCAAACTTTCTGTATTTATGGATAGCGCGGGCCGCAGCAACGGAATGGATTTTGACAGCAAAGGCAACCTGATTAGCTGTGCCGATGGCAAAAACGAACTTTGGTCTATCAGCCCAAAAGGAAAAATAGAAGTATTGCTTACAGGCTATAAAGGCCAAATATTTAATGGACCAAACGATGTTTGGGTGAGGCCCGATGGTGGTCTTTATATTACCGACCCCTACTACCAACGCGACTATTGGACGCACAAAAAGCCCGAGCTTGACGGTCAGAAACTGTACTACCTGCCTAAAGGCAAGCACGAAGCGGTTATTGTTGATGATAAATTTGTGAGGCCAAATGGTATAGTTGGCACTGCCGATGGCAAACATCTTTTTGTTGCCGATATAGGTGACAACAAAACCTATCGCTACGATATTAATAAAGATGGTTCATTAACCAACAAAACACTTTTTGCAGCCATGGGGTCAGACGGGATGACGATTGATGAACTGGACGACATATACCTCACCGGCAAAGGCGTTACTATTTTTAACCCTAAAGGCGAAAAAATTGGCCACATTGATATTGACGAACCATGGACAGCCAATATCTGTTTTAGCGGCAAAAACCGTGATGTACTTTTCATCACCGCCTCAAAAGCTGTATATACTTTCCAGATGAAGGTAAAGGGGACTAATTAAGTCGGAAGTCTTAAGTCATGAGTCTTAAGTCGGATTTAGTTCTTTTGACTTGAAATTTAGGACTTTCAACTATAGACTACAACACTATGCTTTCTGTTGTAATATAGAAATAATTTGCTGCTGCTCGCCGTTGCTGAGCAGTTCGCCTTCGTAGTGCCAGGGACCTGATTGGGGGAAATATATTGCGCCTAAATAATCCGGATTGTCTTCATCGGCTAAGGTGGGGCCATCGCCATCAATCTCCATTTCTTCCGTAAACAGCATTGACTCATTGTCGACCGAAGTTTTGTAAATTTTATATACCCCTGTATCTACCAGATCATGTTCCAGTACCGGTTCGATGATAATATTTCGTGAAGTGCCGTCGGCGTGTTTTAAATCTGCGTAAACCGGGTTTTTCATAATAGAGTGGTCTTCATAGATTAATACAGTAGTATAAGTGTTTTGTTTTATGGCTCTATGATGGTTATTGTGGATGGTTAATATTGACAGGTACAATTTAAAGCGGATGTGGCAAATCAAATTAAGTTAAGTTAAATCGAAAAAGATATTTACCTGATAAAACATAGAACCCGTTTTTCGGTGTTTAATCCGTACAATTGGACTCAATCCGTAACAGAGCTTATTTCATTTATGTGAATAGCACAGCTAAGTATAAATATTTTTCGACAACAAGGAAAAAATATACCTAACTCTTTCCCATTCTTCTTTATTTCCAAAATCGCGATTCTTAACGTTCATTTAAAGCAGGCAAAAACTAATTTTCTTGTATTAAAAAATGTAAATTGGTAAGTCATTTATTATATTACATTAATGAATTTTATCGGTAAAACATTGCTTTTTTTAACGTTTTTTAATGTCGTGCAACTGCACTTATATCTCGGCTTGAAGCCGGTTTTAACACCGTTAACCTCAAAAAAAGATTCAGTATTACAAAGTAAAACCGAAATTGTAAACGGCATTAGCTATACTGCGATAAATACTTTTGGTGATGGCGTTAGCCACGGCAGGTTTTATATAAAAGATAAAAGCGGTAAAATAGTTTATAAAGCAACTGCCGATGAGGAAGTGGTTTATTTTAAATTCATTGATTTTAATGGAGATGGCTATAAAGATATCACCGTAGAACTAAGGGGAGTAGATTCGGGTGCACAGGACTTGATTATTTACGACGTAAAATCAAAGGCATTCAAATTAGCCGGCGATTGTTCAAATGCTGAAAGGATACCAACAACAAAATTTTACTATACTTACGAGGATTGTTGTATGGGAAGAGTTTGGAGCAGCAACCTGTTTTACATTGCTGATTCAAAGATCATCAACGTGGGCAATATTAAGTATGACGATAACGGTGAGTATGGCATTTCGTTTTATAAACTCAACGGTAAAAAGCGTGTTTTTATAAAAAAATGGAAAGTGCGGATTAATGGTAACACACCTATTCCAACAGGTAAACATATCTATTTTGATTTGAAGCATTATTGGAAGAATCATTGGCGTAGTTTTATTGGCTAAAGCAGGGCAAGCAAATAAAGATAACTCAAATCATATCGGCGTTTTTTAACCGAATTTGATAAACTGCGTAATAATCAACAGGTAATTATCCAAATTCATCAAACGACGTTTCGATAGGCTGGGTGCTTTCAGATTTGGTTTTGAAAGTTTCAAAAACCATTAGAAACAAGAAGCGCCCTCTGATGGGCAGGGGCGCGTTCTAACCAATTATAAACCTAAATTATGAGAAGAGCTGTAAGGGAGGTCTCGAACCTTCTGGTGCTGCCGTTCAGCGCCTTACAAATACTACACTGCAAATATACAACACATCTTTTATTTTGCAAATATTTTAAGTAAAAAAGTCAACTATTAACAATTTAATAATACAACGCCGATTTAACTACAATATTGTTAAATAAATAATTGTCATTTCAACACATTATTTGCCTGTATATCAATATGTTCATTTAACGCAATAATAATACCATTAGTGCCCTTAGATTAAAATATTTTGCGTATTTGTTGGTTATGTTGATGACTTTTGCAGATTTTGATGTGATTTATTGAAAACGACGCTTATATAAGATAAAAAACTGTTATAGCCTTGCTGCAAGGCAGCGTGCTTTTGTACTTTAAGCAGCACAATTAGTTCTTAATGAGGTATTAAGTACATCAAATTGGGAAAATTTTCGCCACGGCGCACAAAACAAAGCCGCCATGACATATCAGGGCGGCTTATTACATTGTGGGGTTTAAAACTTATCCCGCAAAATACAATTAGTTAGTTCTGCGGCACCGGCGATGTCTTCGCTTCTTTCCTGGCGGCCTTTTTTTGTTTTTGGGCCTCTATAAAAGCAAGGTATTTCGTTTTTTGTTCGGCTGTAAAAATAGCTTCCAGTTTGGTCTGCGCGTTGTCACGAACCAGTTTATGTGAATATCGTTGTTCCTTTTTATCATTTGTACCTTTAAGGGCCTTCAAACTATCAAGTCCTCTACCCTGCTCCAACAGTACTGCGTTTACCTGGGTTATCTGGCTGTTGCTTAAGTTAAGCTGTTTGGCCAATACCTTAGTTTGTTTTGCAGCCCGTAATGCGGGAGTTGCTTTTACTTTTTCCTGTGCATGTGCAAACAAGCCCAGTCCTGCAACTAAAGCTATCATTATGAATATCTTTTTCATAGTTTATGTTTTTTCTGGGTATGACTGATGTTTGCAGTATTGGTTTAATTTTTTTGGCCATAAATAGCTGCTGTGGTACCGCTGTTACTACTTTACTATCTGTTGAATAGTAAATATAAATACTTTAAGTATTTTTGAACTATGCCGTTTATATCTGTAAATGTCGAAAAAAGCATTCACTACAAAATACTGATACCAAAAGTTAGCTGGATTAACTTTTTCAGCTACCTTTTAACCTGGTCTTTAGGTTTGGCATTAATTTTCGTGAGCATTGCAGTTAATTTAAATCCCAAAAATCATTATACGTTATTTTTAACGTTTGTCTTTTATGGTTTCGCTTTGTTTTTTACACTTAACCTGGTATTGTTAAATAATTTAACCCACTTTAAAGGATTTAGTGAAAATGCTAACCGCGCCGATATTACAGCTATTTTAGCGGAATATTTCGGCGATGCCATTCCACTTGCTATCGGTCAGATCTCAAGAAATGTAAAAGCGCCCAAAGGGCTTAATTCGGGCAGGATAGTTACAGTTATTTTCGACAGGGAAAACGTTTATATAAATGTGACATCAATTGTTGGTTCCAGAAATATTATTTCCCCCTATCACGGTCTTTATAATTACATAAAGTGCAAACGTATAGCAGGGGATTTCAAAAGGAGGCAAAAATAACTCAACGACTTTCCTTCTTCATCCACAACCCATTGGGTGCTAACATTATTAAACTCCCGGTACCAAGCCTAACCAACAAAGTGTGTGTATCGCCCGGAAATGAAACACCCAGAAACACCATGACACGGGGTGGTACGGTTGAAACACCCTGGTACGGGGTGGTACACCTCTTCCTCTCCTGCGTTGGCACCACCTGGATACCAATGAACCAGTGAACTACCCTAAAACTTTCCTCACCAACATAATGTTATCCCATTAATCAAACATTAGTTACCATGAGCCTGGAAAAATATGCAGAGAAGCGGGATTTTACCAAGACCGCCGAACCCAAAGCAGGAAAAAGTAAGGACAAAAACAGCCTGACTTTTGTAATTCAAAAACATGATGCTTCGCAGCTGCATTATGATTTCAGGCTGGAGATGGATGGCGTGCTCAAAAGCTGGGCAGTGCCCAAGGGGCCATCAACAGATCCTAAAACCAAACGGCTGGCCATGATGGTTGAGGACCATCCTTATGATTACCGTAACTTTGAAGGCATTATACCTGAAGGCGAATATGGTGGCGGTACGGTTATAGTTTGGGACGAGGGCACCTACGAACCCATCGAAAAAATTAAAGGCAAAAAAGAGCAGGAAAAGCACCTGTTAAAAGAGCTCAAATCCGGATCATTAAAAATAAAGCTCCATGGCAAAAAACTACAGGGCGAGTTTGCCCTGGTAAAAACCCATGGCATGGGCGATAATGCCTGGCTGCTGATAAAGCACGATGATAATTTTGCATCAAAAAAAGATATTATTAAAGAAGATAAATCGGTAATATCGGGAAAAACCATTGAAGCGATGGAAAAAACCGGTGAAAAGGTTTGGCAGAACGGGCATGAAGAAAACATTGCAAAGCCGAAGAAGGCCGCATCAATAAAAAAGGTGATTGAAGCAACTGAGCCCAAAGAAAGCTTAGCTGAACAGGGTGATATTAACATCACCGCTATATTAAAAAAAGCCCCGAAAGCTAAAATACCAACAGGAATAAAACCCATGCTGGCCACTTTGGTTGATGAACCTTTTGACGACCCTGATTGGGTTTACGAGGTAAAATGGGATGGTTACCGCGCGCTGGCCTTTGTGAACAAGGGAGAGGTAGAGCTATTGTCCCGCAACAATAAAACCTTTAACCAAAAGTTTTACCCTGTCTACAAACTGCTACAGGGTTGGAACATTAACGCTGTATTGGATGGCGAGATCCTGGTTTTGAACGATAAAGGCATCTCTAACTTCGGCAACCTTCAAAACTGGCGCAGCGAGGCCGATGGCGAACTGGTTTATTATGTGTTTGATATTTTATGGTACGATGGTAAAAACCTGGTGAATTTGCCGCTCACGCAACGCCAGGCTATACTAAAGCAAGTTTTGCCAACCGATGACGACAGGATGCGTGTAAGTAAGGTATTTGATGCCAGCGGCACCGAATTTTTTAAAGCTGCCGAAAAGATGGGCTTGGAAGGCATCATTGCTAAAAAAGCAAACAGCACTTATTCGCCCGACCTGCGTTCAAAGGAGTGGCTCAAAATCAAGGTTAATAAACGGCAGGAAGTGGTGATAGCGGGTTTTACTAAAAACGCGGATACATCCAAACAGTTCAGCTCATTGCTGCTGGGTGTTTATGAGGATAAAAACCTGCAATATGTAGGTAAAGTGGGCACTGGTTTTTCGGATAAAGTACAAAAGGAAATGATGGCACAATTTAAGCCATTAATAACTGATAAAAGTCCTTTTGATACTATCCCCGATGTAAACAAACCATAGCGTTTCAGGCCAAATCCGCCCAAAGCCAAGGCAACATGGCTAAAGCCCCAGTTGGTTTGCGAAGTAGCTTTTAGCGAAGTTACCAGCGACGGCGTGTTCCGTCACCCGTCATTCCAGGGTATGCGCGTTGATAAAAAGGCAACAGATGTAGTGCGCGAGGTTGCAGAACCCACCGAAGCTGCCATTGAACAAGCCGAAGAAAAACATGAAGGCAGCCATGCATCGGCCATAAAACCGCCAAAAGAGAAAGGAAGAAAAACCTTGCTAAACCCAACCGACGAAACCCAGGTGCGCAAAATTTGCGGCCATGATTTAAAATTTACCCACCTGAGCAAAATTTACTGGCCCGAGGATAAGGTAACCAAGCGCGATATGTTTAACTACTATTACCAGGTTGCCGAGTATATTTTACCGTACCTGAAAGATCGCCCCATGTCGCTTAACCGGTTTCCCGGCGGTATTCACGGCCCAAGTTTTTACCAAAAAGATGTAAAAGGCAAAGCGCCCGATTGGGTAAAAACATTTCCGTATACCAACGGCGAAGGCGAGCACAAAGAATATTTGGTGGGCACCGATGAGGCGAGCCTGCTATGGATGGCGTCATTAGGCTGCATCGAGATGAACCCCTGGTTCAGTCGTATTCAATCGCCCGACAACCCGGACTATTGCGTGATTGACCTCGACCCCGACAAAAACACCTTCGACCAGGTAATTGCTGCGGCCCTGGAAGTTAAAAAGATACTGGATGCCATTAATGTTCCCTCCTACTGCAAAACTTCCGGCTCAACCGGTATGCACATATATATCCCAACCGATGCCAAATACAGTTATGATCAAACTCAGTTATTTGCCCGCATCATTGTAAACATCGTTCACGAACAAATTCCCGATTACACTACCGTGGAGCGGATGGTGGCAAAGCGTGATGGCAAGATGTATCTTGATTTTTTACAAAACCGCCCCGGCGCTACCATAGCCGGCCCCTACTCACTCCGCCCCAAAATTGGTGCCACCGTATCTATGCCCCTGCATTGGGACGAGGTGAAACTCGGCCTTACCATGAAACACTTTACCATATTCAATTCAATAGACAGGCTGAAGGTTGAAGGTGATTTATTTAAAGGAGTATTGGGAAAGGCCATCGATTTGGAAAAAACAATGGAAAAAGCGAAATCAGTTTTCGGTTAGCAGTCATTGGTCATTGGTCATTGGTCATTGGTCATTGGTCATTGGTCATTGGTCATTGGTCATTGGTCATTGGTCATTGGTCATTGGTCATTGGTCATTGGTCATTTAAGGGCAAGTTTGATTGGGCTAACGATTGTTTTAATTTTTCTAATAAATCTACCCCTGATATCTTTTCTTTTCGAGGTGCGTAGGCCTGTCACCCTGAGCCTGTCGAAGGGTCGCGCGGAGAGGCCTTTACCCGCTATGGTTCGACAAGCTCACCATGACAGCCCTTTTTTACGATGTCATTCCCCCTTCAGAGTTTCGCGAAATTTTACGACTACCAATGACTAATGACAGCGCAGCGAAATGACCAATGACAAGCGCAGCGACAATGCCCAATGACAGCGAAGCGAAATGAACTAACTAACCGGCAATTTCACTACAAAAACAGAGCCTTTGCCTTCTGTACTTTCCACATGAATAGTACCCTTATGGCTTTCAACTATCTGACGTACAATACTTAACCCTAAGCCTGTTGATTGTTCACCACGCACGCCGGTGCGGCCGGCCTTCGTAAAGCGGTTAAATATCTCGGGGAGCATGGCCTGCGGAATCCCCATGCCATAATCCTGAACCTCTATAATCACATCTTTATTAACCTGGCTTAACCGCACGTCAACACGACTGTTATCCTTTGAAAATTTCACGGCATTACTTACCAGGTTGTCAATCACACGGGAAAACCTTTCTTTATTAATCAGCGCATAAGCGGGGTTTACGCTGCTGGTAAAAATAACGTCAACGTTCAGTTTCCCCTGGGTGCGCCATGAATTTACTGCGGTTTTAAGTAGCAGATTCAGTTCTGTTCTTTCGGTTTCAATAGGTCTCCCGTTTTCATTGCGGGCGGCATCCAGCAAGTCGTTAATGATCGACCGGGCTTTGGCGCACGATTCTTTAATCATATTTAAATTATCCTGCGTATCCTCGGTCACCTCATCCAGTTCCATCATCATCGCTATCGATTCAACAGAGGCAATAGGGTTACGCAAATCATGAGCAACCATACCCAGCACCTGGTTTTTAAACACATTGGCACCCTCTATCAGCTCGTTTTTTTCGCTTATTTGTAAAACCTGCTGATAACTATTGGCCTTATAAGTAAAAAAGTACCGGGAAGTTAAATAAAAAGCAGATAGTAATACAACTGAAATTAGTTGATTATAAACCATTTGCGTAGGCGATGTTTGGCTATACAGCAACAAAGCGGTAAAAAACAACTCTATGCCTATAATAAGGATAATCGACTCGTAATACTCAAATACTACTATTGCGCTTATCAGGCATAAAGCTATCAGGTAAAGTGTAAGCGAATTACTTGGATCGGATGTAGCTATAAAGCTGGAATACATGCCACATGTAATAATGTACAACGAAAATAAAAATACCGTAAACGCCATAAGCTGGGTGCTTTTTTTTTGCCTTTTATATTCCAGTATCAGCAGGTTGGCAGCTATCAGAAAAAAGGGGGTTATTACCAGGAATACCCAGTTGCTTGTGTTAAATTCGGGAAAGTTTTGCGCTTTGGTAAGGCTTGCCGGGAAAACAACATACAGCACCCTTATAATTATATTCAACAATAAAAATATGATGCTGGCTGCCCGTACAGCAATCAAATTCTGGTACGTGTAAAAATCTTTGTACAGTGATCTGTACTTAACAGGCAGGCTATTGAAAAAAAAGCGCGTGTTCAACATGAGTTGATATTTACCAAACGGATAAAAGTATTAAAAATGTTACAATTATTTCAGGTAACGACAAAATGACGTTTAAAATATTTTTTACGTGACTTTTTATCATGTTTAGCTAACTGGCAAGGGATTTGACTAATACAACTCATAACACTAAATCACTATGAATTTTAACAACTTTACAATAAAAGCACAGGAAGCTGTACAAAAAGCTTCTGAAATTGCTACCGGTAATCAGCAGCAGGCAATTGAGCCAGCGCACCTGTTAAAAGGGTTACTGCTGGTTGATGAAAATGTCATATCCTATTTACTAAAAAAGCTCAATGTTAACCTTAACCGCCTGAACGAGGTGCTGGATACCCAGATAGCATCGTTCCCGAAGGTTAGCGGCAGCAACGTTTACTTATCGTCAGATAGTAACTCGGCACTGCAAAAAGCGCAAGGATACTTAAAAGAATTTAAAGATGAGTTTGTATCGGTTGAGCATATCCTGTTGGGCCTGCTGGCAGCCGGAGGTAAGGTAAGCGGCGCGCTTAAAGATTTTGGCGTAAACGAAAAAGACCTTAAAAAAGCCATTATCGCTTTACGTGGCGACAGCAAAGTAACCGACCAAAATGCCGAAGCAACCTACAATGCCCTCAATAAATATGCCCGTAACCTGAATGAGTATGCCGAAAGCGGCAAGCTTGACCCCGTTATTGGCCGCGATGATGAAATCCGCAGGGTTATCCAGATCCTGTCCCGCCGTACCAAAAACAACCCGATACTGGTTGGCGAGCCGGGTGTTGGTAAAACCGCCATTGCCGAAGGCATTGCTTTCAGGATCATCAAAGGTGATGTACCTGAAAGCCTGAAAACAAAAACAGTTTACTCGTTAGATATGGGCGCATTGATTGCAGGCGCCAAATATAAAGGTGAGTTTGAAGAACGCCTTAAAGCCGTTATAAAAGAAGTTACGCAAAGCGATGGCGAAATTATTTTATTTATAGATGAGATACATACGCTGGTTGGCGCAGGTGGTGGCGAAGGCGCTATGGATGCTGCCAACATTTTAAAACCGGCCCTGGCCCGTGGCGAACTGCGGTCGATAGGCGCCACTACGCTTAACGAGTATCAAAAATATTTAGAAAAAGATAAAGCGCTGGAACGCCGTTTTCAGAAGGTAATGGTTGAAGAACCGGATGCCGCCGATGCCATATCGATATTACGTGGTTTAAAAGAACGTTACGAAACTCACCACAAGGTGCGGATTAAAGACGAGGCCATTATTGCTGCGGTAGAAATGTCGCAACGGTACATAGCCGACAGGTTTTTACCGGATAAAGCTATCGATTTGATGGATGAAGCCGCATCAAAACTGCGCCTGGAAATGGACTCGGTGCCCGAAGTGGTTGATGAGCTGGAACGTCGCATTATGCAGCTGGAAATTGAGCGCGAGGCTATTAAACGCGAAAAGGACGACCGCAAGGTTGCCGAACTAAGTGAAGAAATTGCTAATCTATCAGCTCAGCGCGATTCGTTACGTGCCAAATGGAAGGGCGAAAAAGACCTGGTTGATGGCATCAACACAAAAGTTGAACTGATTGAGCACTATAAGCTGGAAGCCGAGCAGGCCGAACGTGCCGGTGACTATGGTAAAGTAGCCGAATTACGCTACGGTACCATTGTACAGGCCCAGGCCGAAGTTGAAAAACTGAAAGCTGCCCTGTTAGAGAACCAGAGCGATAGCCGCATGCTGAAAGAGGAAGTTACTGCCGACGATATTGCCGGCGTGGTAGCCCGCTGGACAGGCATCCCGGTGAGTAAAATGATACAAAGCGAAAGAGAAAAACTGTTAAACCTGGAAGGCGAGCTGCACAAGCGTGTTGCAGGGCAAGAGGAAGCGATAGAGGCGATAAGTGATGCCATACGCCGCAGCCGCGCCGGTTTACAGGATAAGCGTAAACCAATAGGGTCGTTCATATTTTTGGGCACAACAGGTGTGGGTAAAACCGAGCTGGCCAAAGCCCTGGCCGAATACCTGTTTAACGATGAAGGCGCCCTGGTGCGGATAGATATGAGCGAATACCAGGAACGCCATGCCGTTTCAAGGCTTATAGGCGCGCCTCCGGGCTATGTGGGTTATGATGAAGGCGGCCAGTTAACCGAAGCCGTACGCAGGAAACCGTATAGCGTGGTACTATTAGATGAGATTGAAAAAGCGCACCCGGATGTATTTAACATCCTGCTGCAGGTATTGGATGATGGCCGCTTAACCGATAATAAAGGCCGTGTGGTAAACTTTAAAAACACCATCATCATCATGACCAGCAACATTGGCTCAAACATCATCCAGGAAAACTTCCAGACTTTGGAAGATAGTAACCGGGATGAACTGATAGCCAAAACCAAAAATGAGCTGTTTAACCTGTTGAGGGCAACTATCCGCCCCGAGTTTTTAAACAGGATAGATGAGATCATTATGTTTACACCGCTAAGCCGGAACGAGATACAGGACATTGTGAAACTACAGTTTGCACAGGTACAACAAACCCTGGCCGAAATGGGCATCACGATGGAAGCAAGCGAAGAAGCATTGGATTGGCTGGCCCAGTTAGGTTACGATCCGCAGTTTGGCGCCCGTCCGTTAAAACGTGTCATCCAGAAAAAGATCCTGAACGAACTATCTAAACAGATCCTGGCCGGCAAAGTAGATAAAGACAGTACCATTAAGGTGGATATGTTTGATAACAACTTTGTATTTTTAAATACACCCAAGGTTAGCGAAGTAGTTGGATAAGTGAGTGGTTGATTGGGCTTCGATTAAATCAACTCCATCATATTAAAAATAGCCGCCTGGCTTTCGGGTGGCTATTTTTGTTTGAAGTTTGATCATTTAAAATATGTCTTGATTCTTGACTCTAATCTCTTGGCTCTTTTCCCTGGCGTTGCCTGCGGCCCGGGCTTTTTGTTCATACGCCTGCAGGCATTACGCTCGTTGGCCGGTATCCACGCCAATCCCTAACGCAAATTTGTCTGAACTCGGATTAAGCAGATTTATCAGATTTTTTTGGATTTTGATTATCTTGACGGCCATTTTACTCACAACTCACAACTTCTCCTCATCCTCCTTTTTCTCATCAACCATTTCAATAAGGGTTTCGTTATTATTAAAACGTTCTTCGTTTTTGGCAAGTATGGGTGCTGCTCCGGCAATAGAGATGCCAGTTACAGCCAATAATAAAAACAGGCCCAGGCAAACAAGCCTGAGTAGCTTTTTTAGCTTTTTCATGCATATAGCAATATTGCTCAACAAGCTTTACAGCACATTAAGCGGATAAGAAATTTTTACTTATTCCATTAAATGGATAAACAGGGAGGCGCTAAGCGACAGCAGGATATTCCTGATCGACAGGATATAAAAGCGGGATAAATTGAAAATTGGTAATGCTTTTATGCTTTAAAAAAAGATGCTTTAAATGCGCATATCTACCGGCAATGATTTTATTACAAACAGAAATTCGGGCGGTTGGGTTGTCTTTTACAGCTAAATGAACAACTGTTCTGCTACAAAAAGCCAGGGAAGCCCTTTTGTAGCTTATGCCCCGTCGGCCTGATTTATCTCTAACGGCCGGGGCTTCGCTATTTACTGGCCCTGTCGCCGACCAGTTATTGTTTATATAACCCGAAATAGCAAAAAAACTCAACGACAAAGTAAACGCCAGCAAACCATGCCTGGCCTTATTTTTTATGCTGATTAAGATTTCGTGGTTGAGCATGGGTAAATATAGTAAATGATAACTTAAATGCGTGTGGATGTAACTAAAACAGACCAGTTGTAATATCTGGCGAAATTCAAGATAAACAACCTGGTGTTAAGTCAACAGTACTAAGTCGTAAGTCTAAAGTTGAATTTTTTCTTTTTTTTGCTTAGAACTTAAGACTTTGGGCTAAAGACTATCCGTCAATTTATCGTTGACACGACACTCGTCCAACTTAATCAACCACTCACTTATTCAACCATATTTAACAATAAGTTAATATATTAGCAATAGTTAATTACATAATAATCACCAAGTTTGACACGCAGTTAATAAACATATACTTATACATTAATCACCTAAAAAACACACTATGCTAAAATTTACAAATCCGAGGCTGCTTTTTGCTGCCTTAGCTTTTGCCGGAGCGTTGGCTTCTGGCTGTCAAAAAAATGCAAATCAGCCGGTTCAAAATGCTGCCGACAACCAAACAGCATCGGTAACAAAACTTAAAACCCAGGCGGTATCACTTACCCAGGGCTTCGAAGTAGGGGCAACCAGTCCTAAAACAGCTTATGATGTTTCGCCTACAGGTTCAAGCAGCGGCGATAACGTTACACTATCGGGCAATTCATGGAATTTGTATGATGCTTTAATTGGCAACCTATCCGGCGATTTAAAGGCAGGCTCATGGGCAGCACGCATCCGTAATACCGGTAAAATTACCATGTTGTTTGATGTCACCACCGGCATTAGCACCGTTACCGTAAAAAGCGGCACCTACGGCAGCGATGGCGCCAGCACATGGGGGCTGTTTTACTCTGTAAACGGCGGCAGCAGCTATACACAGGCCGGATCAACAATAACCACTACTTCAACCCTAACCTTATCAACTTTCACAATCACCGGCGTAACCGGCACTGCCCGTATCGAAATCCGCAAACTAAGCGGCGGCACCAACCGTGTAGACATTGATGACATTACCATAAACGATAACGGAGGCACCGGTGGCGGCGGCACTGTACTTACAGGCAAAAAGTTCCTGTTTGATGCCAGCCATCTTGAAAATGCAGGCAGTGCTGATTGGCAGATTGATGCCGATGGCACAGAAAGTGTACCAATTTACACCGGTGGTACCACTGTAGAAACAAAAGCCCAAAGTATCCCTACCCCATCTTATACAGGCATAACATCAAGTACTGCCGAAACTTATTGGAAAGGCGCTATTTCGTCATGGGCTGTTGAACTGGTAAAACGCGGCGAGCTGGTAGAATCATTGCCAAGCGGATCGACCATTACCTATGGTACAGCAAACGCGCAGGATTTGAGCAATTATGATGTATTTGTGGTTGTTGAACCTAACCGTTTATTCACTGCTGCAGAGAAAACTGCTTTAATGAACTTTGTTGCCAACGGCGGCGGCTTGTTTATGATAGCCGATCACACCGCAGCTACAACTGCCGGTACCGATGCCAATGGCTACAACCCGTCTGACAGGGATGGCGATGGTTACGATTCGCCCCGTGTTTGGAACGATTTAATGACCAACAACGGCATCAATAACAGCAACCCTTTTGGTTTCAACATCAATTACGTTGATATCAGCGAAGGGCCTTCAACCAACGTTTATACAGGCACCAATACCAGTGCACAGATAGTATTAAACGGAGCAGCGGGTACGGCTTCAAAGTTGGCTTTCTATAACGGATCAACCGCTACGTTGTACCCTGCAAATAACTCAAGTGTACAGGGCTTATTCTGGCGCAACAGTGCCACTAATGGAGGTACTGCCAATGCAATGGCGCTTTTGGCAACATATGGCAGCGGCAGGGTTGTATTTATTGGTGATAGCTCACCAGCCGATGACGGTACAGGCGATACTAACGACAGCTTATTTAATGGCTGGTCGGGCGATGCGCCATCAGGGTATACTTCGCACCCTGCTTTGCATTTAAACGCTTCGCTGTGGCTGGCTAAGGCGCAGTAAATAGCCTCACCTAAACCTCTTCAAAAAGGGGATACCTTAAATAAACAAATGTCTTGTTGCTTAAATGCAATGAGACATTTTGTTTAATGTAGATTTATAAGAGGCTTATTATTCATTAAATCAAAACAACATCAATAGTTCATTGGTTACACAAATACGCGCATTATCAAACGCTGTTACTTAAACAAAACATCACCACCATGAAAAATTACGAAAGCCTGCTTGATGCCACCAATGATCTTTTCAAACGGGGATATACAGCTAACCTTAGCCTCGAAGGCGACACCATAGATGATAAAGCCCAGGCAATTCATATGGGTGCCGACGATTTTATAATTGACGAGTTTTACCGTTTTGAAGGCGCCAGCAACCCCGACGATATGTCGATAGTATATGCGGTGTCATCACCAAAATATAACCTTAAAGGCGTATTAGTGAATGCCTATGGTACCTATGCCGATGATAGTTCATCTGCCATACATGCTAAGCTACGCCACGGCCAGGTAAGCCATAATCTGCACGGAGAAGATAGACCGCATGCATAAGAATTTCAGATGTGCAGATATGCAAATTTCAGATGTGCAAATGAAACCTTTTGCCAGTCATCTGCATATGTGCACATCCCAAAGTTCAATCATCTGAAATTCGCAGCATACCTGCGCACCCACAGTTCTATCATTTGAAATCTGAAATCTGCACATCTGCAACTCCATCATTTGCACATCTGAAATCTGCATATCTGCACATCTAATTTACAACCCCTTCAATATTTTCCTCCCGCCTGCCTGTATAGCTGCGCTGCCATTACGCATTAAAAACTCCATTTGGGCGATAAGCTCTTCTTTAACCCAGGGAAATGATTCTTTTAAATTGAATAAGGCATAAGCGGCAAATATTTTCACGGCAACCTTTGCCCTGGGGTTTATCATCCAGTCGAACAGTTGCTCAACCACCGGTTCAAAATTGATTTCCTGAAGCTTTAATTGTAACGACTCCGGGGTGTTTGCATCAGTAATGTGCATTATTATTTTTGCATAATGACGCTGGCATCCAGGATGTCTCACTTCACCGAACCGCGAGATCATATAGTGCAGATCGTCGAGATAAATTTCCGGATCTGATAAAAAGACATTTTCGAGGATCCACACCGCCCTGAACGCGACAGCCTTATCCGGGTGAAAGGTAATATCAATCAAGTCATGCAAAGCAAATTGCTGCGCCTTCAATATCCGGCTTAGCTCAAGCACCTTGGGCTTTCCAATAATGTTGGTAATTTGCTTTACAAGTTCGGATTTGGTCATTTACTCATAAAGATAAAATACTTTTTAAACATATATAAAAAGCCCTAAATTAGGTATATAAAACCTCAATGATCGTAACAATTTGTTAATGAAAGCTTAAAGCAAATACCACTTGTAACTTAATAATGTTTTGTTATACTTGTAATAAACAATAATATACAAAACATCATGACCAATTCAATTCTGGAGATCACCGAAAACGAATACCTGATAAAGCTAAACAGGAGCAATTTCAACCTGTCGTTCATCAGGAGTTTATTAAAGATGGTTGAAGTGGCCAACCCAAGCGACGAAAGCGAGTTTTCTTATAGCGACCGCATAATCCACCCTTATCAAAACCACTCCGCCACAGCCGACTATTTTAGCGCTATTGACGAAAAATAAAAGGGACCCAGTTTTGGGTCCCTTTTATTTTTATCTTTTTTCCTTTGATTTTATTGCATCTATTTATAATCCGGATTAAAACTGGCGATATCCGCCTCTTACTACCTGTTTATCCATTTGAGCCAACTGGCCTTTCATCATTTTTATCTGTTCGGTAAGTAATTTATTCTTATCGTCTTTTGATGCTTCAGATAAATACATCTGCGCTTCTCGTTTGTTGCGTTTCGCCATCGAGATACCTGCCAGGCTCAATTTAGCCAATGCAATATTGTGCGACATTTTCATGCCCAGTTGCAATGATTTCTTAAAATACTTTTCAGATTTCATCGGCGCCTTGCGCGATTCGATCAAACCGATCAGCAAGTTATAATAACCATGCTGATTTTTATGCAATTGCTTTTCGTAGTCGGTAATTTTCAACAACCAGGTTTCAGCTTTTTCAGAATTCTCTTTGCGCAAAAAATATTGCGCCAGGATCATGTTTTCATTAAAAAAGAAACTTAACAACACAATACCACCAAATAACAATACTAAAATCCCCCAGCCCCAAAAGCCAAAAGCACAAAGCGCAACGGCTGCGCCAAAGAATACACACGCTACTACTAACCGAACAATATTTGACATAATTTGCTTTACTATATATTAAGCGCAAATATCTGTTTATTTGTACGCTAAATCAACATCTATAAAAATATTTATGGCTAATTCATTAGACCCATCATGGCAGGCAGTTTTACAACCCGAATTTGACAAACCTTACATGGTAAAACTGAAACAATTTCTGCTAAAGGAAAAAGAATCGGGACAAATAGTTTACCCCAAAAACGCCGACATTTTTAACGCCTTTAATACCACTCATTTTGATGATGTTAAAGTGGTTATCCTGGGCCAGGATCCTTACCACGGCGCACACCAGGCACACGGACTATCATTTTCGGTACAAAAAGGGATTGCTATCCCGCGGTCGTTATCCAATATTTACAAGGAATTAAAAACCGATATCCCGGGCTTTACCATCCCAACACACGGCAACCTGGAAGAATGGGCCAAACAAGGTGTATTGCTATTAAACGCCACATTAACCGTCAGGGCCAGCACACCCGGCTCGCACCAAAAACAAGGCTGGGAGGAATTTACCGACCAGGTTATCAAAACCATATCCGATAAAAAAGAAGGCATCGTATTTATACTCTGGGGAGCCTTCGCCCAATCAAAGGCGGTACTTATTGATGACAAAAAGCACTTCATCATCAAAAGCGCCCACCCATCCCCCTTCTCGGCCGACAGGGGCTTTTTTGGCAGCAAGCCATTCTCGAAAACCAACGAAATATTGAGGAAAGAAGGAAAAAAAGAGATTGATTGGCAGGTGAAGTAGATGTGCAGATTTCAAATGTGCAGATATGCAGATGAAAAAAGATGTGCAAATTTCAGATGTGCAGATATGCAGATAATGGAAAAAAGATGTGCAGATTTCAAATGTACAAGTATGCAGATGTAAGAAATTTAATGATTTAATTTAAAGTACCTGATGGGCCGGTCAAAAACTAAAAATGTGCAAATGGCCTTATTTGAAGCTCATTTGCACATCTGAAATCTGCATATCTGCATATCAATATTCTAATGGCACTATCGGCTCCTTCTTACTGGTCGACATGATCATCATGGTTTGGAAGGTTTTTACAACCGTAATGCGGCTTATTTTTTCCATGATCAATTGCTCGTATGATTTGATGTCGCGCACGTAGCACTTCAGTAAAAAATCGCACTGGCCGGTTACGTGATGGCACTCGGTTACTTCCTTAATGTTTTTTATCTCATCTAAAAAAGTTTGGATGGTGTTTTTTTGATGAAAATCCAACGAAATCTGGATAAAAGTTTTGATACCCAGGCCCAGTTTTTCTTCATCAACCAGCGCATGATAACTTTTAATGTATTCGGCATTTTCCAGCTTACGCACACGCTCAAGCGTTGGTGCCGGCGAAAGGCCAATTTCGTTGGACAATTGAAGGTTGGTTATCCTTCCATTTTCCTGTAATATCTTTAGTATCTGTAAGTCTATTTTATCTAATTCAGCGCCCATAGTGTTGCAAATATAATATATTCCGCATTTCACGAAATTAAATTTTAATTAAAACGAGTAAAACAAAAATATATTTCTCTACTCTTCATATTTTAGATTAGTCTAAATTTTTTATTAGATTTGTATAAATGAACACGTTAGCCGAGGAAAACTATTTAAAATGCATTTACCACCTGGCAACAGGTGCCGGAATGGCCAGCACCAATCAAATTGCAGCATCATTAAATACCAAGGCTTCATCGGTAACAGATATGCTGAAAAGGCTGGCGGATAAGGCGCTGATTAACTATACCCGTTACCAGGGCGTAAGTCTTACGGCTGCAGGCGAGAGGATAGCCATTGGCATTATTCGTAAGCATAGGCTGTGGGAGTATTTTTTGGTTGAGAAGCTGAACTTTAAATGGGACCAGGTACATGATATGGCCGAAGAGATGGAACACATCTCTTCGGAAGAATTAATTGACCGGCTCGACGAATTTATGGGCCATCCAAAGCACGACCCGCACGGTGATCCGATACCCGATTGCAATGGCAAATTTAAATCGGCCGAGCTTAAGCCGGTTTCGGCACTAACAATTAACGATTGCGGGGTTATTTCGGGAGTACGTGATCATACATCGTCATTTTTACAATACCTGGAAAAGCAGCAGCTTACCATCGGCAAAAAAATAACCATTACCGATATCGTCGAATACGATCATTCGGTAGCATTAAAACTTGATACAGATAAAGAAGTACACATCAGCCGCGAGGTTGCCAATAATTTACTGATAGCCCTATGAGCAAAAACAATACAAATGATAATCATTCTTTAGGTAACGTACACAGTTCGGTTAACCCCGAGAGTTTAACCGGGTGGCGTAAAATTATGGCCTTTTTAGGCCCGGCCTACCTGGTTAGCGTGGGCTACATGGATCCCGGCAACTGGGCAACCGATATTGCCGGAGGCAGCGCCTTTGGTTATAAACTCATCTGGGTTTTGTTTGCTTCAAATCTCATTGCTTTGTTACTACAATCGCTGGCCGCCCGGCTGGGCATAGTGCGTGGGCTGGACCTGGCACAGGCCTCTAAGAATGCCTACCCCCGTTTTGTAAATTTTTGCCTGTATATATTGGCCCAGGTTGCCATTATAGCCTGCGATTTGGCCGAAATTATTGGTATGGCCATTGGTTTAAAGTTATTATTCCATTTACCCCTCATTTGGGGAGTATCGCTTACTATAACCGATACAGTGCTGATGCTTTATTTGATGAACAAGGGCATGCGCAAGCTGGAAGGTTTTATTATATCAATGATCTTCATCATCGGCGTTTCGTTCCTGGTCGAGATGTTTATTGTGGGTCCTGATGTAATGGATGTTGCAAAAGGATTTATCCCCAGCAACCTTTTTAAAAACGATGCGGTAAGCCAGCAAATGCTATATATAGCTATTGGCATTATTGGCGCTACGGTAATGCCACACAACCTTTACCTGCACTCGTCGTTAGTGCAAACCCGTAAAATTACCCGTACCGAAGAGGGCTTTAAATCGGCCATAAAATTCAACCTGTTTGATACCGTCATCGCGCTAAACCTTGCTTTTTTTGTAAACGCAGCCATATTGATCCTGGCGGCTACCGCTTTTTTTAAAAACGGTTATTTTCAAGTTGCCGAAATACAGGATGCCTACAAACTGCTGGAACACATATTTGGCCGTATAGCGCCCGTATTGTTTGCTATCGCCCTTATTGCATCGGGGCAAAGTTCAACCATTACTGGTACCCTTGCCGGTCAAATCATTATGGAGGGCCATATTAACCTGCGTATTGAACCATGGCTTCGGCGATTGCTTACGCGGGTATTAGCTATAGTACCGGCAGTATTCACCATCATATACTTCGGAGAAGATGCTTTGGGCAACCTGATTATTTTAAGCCAGGTAGTATTGAGCCTTCAGCTTGGTTTCGCGGTAATTCCGTTAATCCACTTCACATCCGATAAAAAACGGATGGGTAATTTCGCTATCAGCCTTAAAGTAAAAATATTAGCCTGGGCAAGCGCCATACTCATAGTTGGCCTTAATGCCAAACTGGTTTACGATCAAATTGGCGATTGGCTGAAAGGCAACCAGCAAGCTGATTTATACATTTATATTTTTGTTGTACCAATAGTAATTGGGATAGCCCTGTTGCTGCTGTATGTATTTTTCAGGCCGATGTTTTATAAACACAGCGATAAACCTATCTACGTGCCGCATGGCATTGCAAATTCCATTAACGAGCTGGACGCTGTTATATATAAACACCTGGCCATCACCATCGATTTTTCGAAAAACGACAATGATTGTATGCGCCATGCCATTATGCAGGGTGGCAAACACGCTACCTATACCCTTATACACGTGGTAGAAACTGCCGGTGCCCGTTATTACGGCGGCCAGGTAATGGATAGCGAAACCCAAAGCGATTTTGACAACCTGGATAAATACGTACAGGCCATGAAAAAATTAGGTTACAAAGCCGAAGGTGAAATTGGCTTTGGTAACCCGGCAGATGCCATTGCCGATATTGTAAACAAAAACGGGATAGATTTTATTGTGATGGGTTCGCACGGGCACAAAGCTTTAAAAGACCTGATATTTGGAACAACCGTAAACTCGGTACGTCACAAGGTTAATGTGCCTGTGTTGATTGTGAAGCCACAAAAGGGGTAGCCGCTCTTAAATCCTCCCCGGTAGGGAAGACACGAAAACGTTAAAAAAGTCTCCCCAACCGGGGGAGATTTAGAGGGGGCTTTTTTTTTACGTAAGTTTGCACCTTTAGCAGCAGGATACAATGGCCGAGGATAAAATATACATCAAAAATAAAAAAGCTTACTTTGAATATCATGTACTGGACAAATACACGGCCGGCATAAAATTGCTGGGTACCGAAATTAAATCCATCCGCGAGGGTAAAGCCAATATTAATGATGCATTTTGTACTTTCATTAACGGGCAGCTATATGTGCGTAACCTGCACATATCTGAGTATTCATATGGATCATTCTACAACCACGAAGCCAAACGCGACCGTGTTTTGCTGCTCAACAAAAAAGAGCTCAAAAAACTTCTAACCCGTGGCGAAGAAAAAGGCTTAACCATTATCCCCCTTGCCCTGTTCATCAGCGAGCGCGGTTTTGCCAAGCTGGAAATCGGTTTAGCACAAGGTAAAAAGACTTTTGACAAGCGGGACACCATGAAAGAGCGCGATACCAAAATTGAAATGGATAGGGCGATGAAAAGGTAACTTGATTTGGGATTTCGGATGTTCGATTTCGGATTTAGAGAATGTATTATTCTAAATTTAAATCAAATCTCAATTTAAAAATCCGAAATCGAAAATCCAAATTCCGAAATCTTTATTACCAGGCCTTATCCCCTACCAACGGTACAAACCTAAAGGTGTCCAGCACAATTTTTTCATAGTCATGTTCAGCCACTTTCAGGATGGTTATCATTTTCTGGGTTTCTTCATCGCCTACGGGGATTACCAAAATGCCGCCTATTTTTAATTGTTTGAGTAAAATTTCGGGAACGGTTGGCGCACCTGCGGTTACAATGATCTTATCGTAAGGGGCATGTTTTGCTATGCCGATAGAGCCATCGCCACAAAAAAAGTTGGCTTTATAACCCATTTTTTCGGGCAATACATATTTTGTTTTTTCGTAGAGTTTTTCCTGCCGTTCGATGGTGTAAACAGTAGCACCCATCTCTAATAAAACACAGGTTTGGTAGCCCGAGCCGGTGCCGATCTCTAATACCTTATCTCCCTTGCGGATGTGCAGCAGTTCGGTTTGATAGGCTACCGTATACGGCTGCGAAATGGTTTGCCCCTCGCCTATCGGGAAGGCGATATCTTTGTAAGCCTGGTTCCAGAAAGTTTCGGCAAAAAAATAGTGGCGGGGTACGGTACCAATTGCCTTTAACACGTCCTGATCCTGGATGCCCTTTTTCTCCAACAAATCAACCAGCCGTTTACGGGCACCTTTTTCGCGATAATTATCGATGTACTTTTGAGCCATTACACAGTAAAGTTAGCAGGATTTTGGTGATTTTGGGAGAGGGATTGAACAGCAAATCGTAAACACTTATGTGTTAACCAATAAATTTCTACTTTGTCATCCTGAGGAACGAAGGATCTATTGACTATGCAAGACCATTAGAAAAGTTCGCCAATAAAGTCGTCGTCCCTACGCATATGGTATATCCAATTTTCCTGTCATCCTGAGGTACGAAGGATCTATCAGTCGTGCATGACCGATAGAAAAGTTCGTGAATAGATCCTTCGTACCTCAGGATGACAGTCGTTTATTTTTGATTGTTATCTCCCCTTCAGAATCCGCGGATTTTACCGCTCAGAGTGACAAAAGGGAAACATTATTTAATAAGGATCCACATCCGGCTGCACAATACTTCCCTTACTCAGCTTCGTAGTCTGAAACTGTACAATCACATCCTTTAATATCGCCTTTGCCTTTATAATCGAAATTCCATCCTTCTCAAACTTTAGCATGATAGATTTGATATAAAAATTACGAATGCGGCTAATCAATGGCGACTCGGGACCAATCACTCTTTCGCCAAAGTGCTTGCGCAACTCATTGGCCAGGTAAACCGATTGATTATACAGTATTTCGGGATTTTTATGTTTGATATCCAAATTAATAATACGGTAGAATGGCGGATATTTAAAACTCTTACGCTCGGCCATTTCGGTATAATACAGATCATTGTAATCATTAGCAATCACCTGTTTAATGATGCGATGGAACGGATCATAAGTTTGTATTACCACCTTACCCTGCTTGCCTCTGCGCCCTGCCCTGCCGCTTACCTGGGCCAGCATCTGGAAACTGCGCTCATTAGCGCGGTAATCCGGAAACTTGAGTAAACTATCTGCATTAATGATCCCGATTAAGGTAACGTCGCTAAAATCGAGCCCTTTGGCTACCATTTGGGTGCCTACCAGTATATCTATCTTTTTTTCTTCCAGGTCGTTCAAAATGGTTTGCAGCGAATTGCGGGCACGGGTGGTATCCAGGTCCATACGGGCAATACGTGCATCGGGCAATAGTAGGCTTAACTCGTCCTCAATTTTCTCGGTACCAAAACCCTTGTATTCCAGGTGTGTGGATCCACATGCCGGGCAAATGGAAGGTGAATCTTCCTTATACCCGCAGTAATGACAATGCAGCTTGCCGCTGCTTTTATGATAAGTAAGGCTTACATCGCAATTGATACACTTGGGCGTAAAGGCGCAAATTTTGCACATCAGCACCGGGGCATAGCCACGCCGGTTCTGGAACAATATCACCTGCTCTTTATTGGCCAATGCTTCGGTTATACCGGCCATCAACACACTGGTAAAGTGCGACTGGATGGTCTTTTGCTTCGTTTCCGTGGCAATACTCACAACTTCCACATTGGGCAACTCTACCCCTCCAAAACGCTCTGTAAGTTCTGCAAAACCATATTTGCCGGTTTTAGCATTGTGATAACTTTCAAACGAAGGCGTGGCCGAACCCAGCAAAACCTTGCCGTGGTGCATGCTGGCCAAAAATATGGCAGCATCGCGCGCATTGTAGCGGGGAGCAGGATCGAACTGTTTGTACGATGTCTCGTGCTCTTCATCAACAATAATCAACCCAAGGTCATTAAAAGGCAAAAACAAGGATGATCGTGCACCCAATATCACCTTATAATCGTTATTAAGCACTTTTTGCCAAACCTCTACCCGCTCGTTATCATTAAAACGGGAGTGGTATACACCAATGTCGGCACCAAAGTAAATACGCAGCCGTTCGATGATGTGGGTGGTAAGCGCAATTTCGGGCAACAGGTAAAGCACCTGCCTGTCGTTGCGCATCATCTCCTCAATCAGCCTGATATAAAGCTGTGTTTTACCAGACGAGGTTACGCCATGCAGTAACGTAACATCTTTTTCAAGGAACTGCCGCCCGATGCTCTCCAGTACTTCCGTTTGTTGGTCGCTCAGATCAAAATTGGTAATGGCGTCCAAATCTTCCTCAAAATGAAGCCGGCTTACGTTCTTCTCAACCGCGAACAAAATTTCTTTTTCCATCAGCGATTTTATGCTCGATTCTCCGGCCCCGCTCTCCTCAATCAGTTCGTTTTTGGTGACAGCCTTTTGGGTACGCGATAGTTTGATGTAGGCCAGTAAGGCATCCGCTTGTTTAGCCGCGCGTTTTTCCAATATCGGAAATAGCTCGCGCAGGTTATCTGGATTATTGTAAACCGGATTTAGGGTGATAAAAGTACGTTTGCGGGGCTTGTAACGCTCGCTTACTTCTTCGCTGATGTGGATGAGGTTTTTCTCAAACATCAGCTTCAAAATAGGCATAACTGTTTTTTGGCCTAACAGTTTAGCTATGTCGCTTATAGTTAACTCGGGCTGAATATCCAGTGCCTCCACAATTAAAAACTCCTTATCGTGCAGGGCGCTCCGGTCTATATCAAATTCTTTATTAAGTTCAATTTTGGTTTCGCTGGCCAGTTTCAGCGCGGCAGGCAGCGCGGCGTTCATTACCTCGCCTACGTTGCACATGTAATAATCGGCCACCCATTGCCAAAAGTGAAGTTGGTGGGGCGTAACTACCGGCAGGTTATCCAATACCTCAATAATATACTTGGCCTCATACTTTTCGGGGGCCAGTTCGCTTATTCCTTTTATAACGGCTGTATAAAGCTTGCTTTTACCAAACTGCACCACTACCCTTTTACCAATGGCAACAGCATTGTTCATTTCAAATGGTACGCGATAAGTGTAATTTTTTGAGATAGACAGCGGCAAAATCACTTCTACAAAAAGTGTTTTACGATCAGTATGCTCAAATTCGGTAAACTCTAACATTGATTAATTGCTAACAAATTGTTTTATTTGACCGTCATTGCGAGGAATGAAGCAATCCCCGATGTGCTAAGTCCCACATAGTTTGGGATTGCTTCGTACCTCGCAATGACGTAGGATATATATTCTATGCAAGGAAAAAGTCCCTTATCCTTTGTCCGAAAGCCCCTTGTAGCTAAAGGCAGCAATCGCCATCATCAGCCAGCCTAAAATAAACAGCAGGCCGCCAAGTGGTGTTATTGGCCCCATGTATATCAGCCAGCTCCAGCCTATGATATCGCGGCAGCTTAACAGGTATAACGACCCCGAAAAAAATATTATCCCGAAGGTAAACAGGTAATAAGCGGCTTTAATCAGCTTCCCTTTTGGTTCTTTAAAGGTAGATAGAAAAAGCAGGGCAAATACGTGGTAAAAATTATATTGTACGGCAGTATGCCAAACCTCTAACTGGCTGGGTTGCAAAACTGCTTTAAGCCCATGTGCCCCAAAAGCCCCCGTTATTACGGCCAGCATTCCTAAAAACGAAGCGGTGACGATTATTTGTTTGTTCATGCAGATATAAAAAGCTAAGTTAACCAATTGAAAGTATTACTTTAATGCCGCAGGGTAAAATTCTACCTTTGTAAAGCAAACCGCTATGAGACGACTGATAGTAACCACCATAATTTTACTGGCTGCCACTGTATTTATAACGGTTGTATATTTTAAAAATTTAAACCCGCCCGGGGTACGTAATAACCGGGTGATGCAAAGCATTCCCGATAACGCGGTAGCTGTATTTGAATTTAATAACGAGAAAGGTTTTTACGATATTTTTAATGGCAACCACCTTTTAGCGGCTGTTGTTGGCAAACAAAAATTAAGCGACCTGGATACCTTACGCAGGTTGCTGATGTCGTCGGCCTTGTCTGATCAATTTTTTTCGGGCCAAAATATTTTCGTTTCCGTTCATCCGGCCGATAACGACGATATAGGATTATTGGTAACCACAACGGCATCTGTAGGTTTTGAGTCAAACTCATTTAACCTGATAGCCGCACAATCAAAAGGAGCGCTTTCAATAGCTGTTAACCACAATGCTTTTGGGCTTGAATATGACATTTGGGTAAAAGCCATTAACAAGCACTTTTACCTTATTAAAAAAGAGGATAATATTGTTGTGGGCAGTTTTTCAAAAGATTTGGTAAACCGAAGCGAGCTATATAAAAGCGACAAAAGCAAAACCATATTTGTACCCCTGCCCGAACAACAGAATGCCAACTCGCTGGCCAACTTATACATCAATTACGGGCAGCTATCTCCATTGCTCGACGAGTTTTTTAAAAACAAAAATACCGATATTTTTAAAAGCTTCCGTTTGTTACCGGCCGTGGCCGCACTTAGCATAAATTATAAAAACGATGCATTGATGTTTAACGGGTTAACCAGCTTAGATAGCCATACCTACAGTTATTTAAACCTGTTCGCCAGGCAACAGCCTGTTAGCAATCATTTAAAAGATATGTTCCCGGCAACTACAGCTTATAGTATTTGTTTCGCCGTATCCGATCCGCAAAAGTTTGAGGCCGACTTATCGCAATGGCACGTTAAAGCAGGGGTAAACAGCGAAAAAGGTAAGCTTTTTGATAAAATAAGACAAGAAACCGGGTTATTCTTAAAAACAGAATTTGAGCCTTTGTTAAGTAATGAATTTGCCGTGGTAACTACCCGCTACCAGGAAAAATTTGCCATTATTACTATTAAGGACGGATCAAAACTATTGCCTTTAATGACCAACATCAGCACCATGGTAACCGATCATATAGGGCAGTTTAATTACGAAAAGCTGCCTTTTTTTTTATTGGGCGATGCTTTCAGTATTTTCAGGAAACCATATTTCATGATTGTAGATAACTACCTTGTGCTGGCGGCATCCTCATCCGAGTTGGTTAGCTATACTGATACCTATATCAACCGTAAATTCATCAGCAAAACCGAACAATATAACCAGTTTGACAATTTGCTGGCCGAGCGGAGCAATGTGGCTTTTTTTATCAATTTTAAAAATGCGCAACCAATATTAAAGCGCGATCTTAAAGATCCATTTTATGATGCCTTTGAAAACAACCATCCCGGCTGGAAAGATTTTTATGGCGCAGCCTATCAATTCACAGCGTCCGACAGGAATTTTTACACTAACTTTTGTATAAAAGCGAACAATATCGACACAGCAGCGTTAACAAAATAAAATTACTTTGGTCATTTCACAACCAACTTACGTTCAAATACGTTAAAACTACCGATTAATTTATTCTTTTTTACAGATAACCGTTTTTGAATTTTATCTTTAAAAAATTAAACGGACTAAGGCTCGCGAGATATTATATGAATAAAATTTACATTCTTTTCTTCTTTTTGCTCATCTCTTTCTCGGCTTCGGCCCAGCAATTTTCGCAGTATAACACCGGCACGCTCTACGATTCATTCGAAAACCCATCTGTAAGATCATTTATACCCGATTCAAGCAGGCAATACGCTTTTAACTTTTTTTTACCAACCTTTGGTGCAAACGCTTATGTGACGGGGGATATTCAGCAGGCGCTTAAAAACAGGATTTTTTCTACTACTCCAACTTATAAAGCATCGGCACTTCAAATCGGCAAAAGCAAGTACAACCACTTTAATGCCAATGTTAATGCCTACGGCATTATGCTTAAATCGTTCACAAGTCTTAACGGCGATGTGGAAATGGGTTTTTCATACCAACTAAAAGCAGAAAGCCGTGGCCTGGTATCTGATGAAACTATTGCTTTGTTTGATAATGTTGCCAACTTTAAAGACAATCCTTATGATGATATCTTTAACAATCATTTTCAATTGCAAACCTATAACCAGATCAGTTATTCATACCGCGAACGGATCAATAAACAGTTTGCCTTTGGTTTTAAGTTGAGTGCTTTGTTAGGTGTAAAATATTCAAAATTTGATATTACAGGCTCGCATGCCGTGTTTGATTCCGTTAACAACCAGGCCACCCTCAGCATGCGCGGCCGTTATTATTCAAGCTACATACCGGGCCAGCCATCGGCGCATGATTACCTGCCTACATTTCGAAGCCCAGGCGCATCAATAACCATCGGAACATCGTACATAACCGACGACAAAATAACCATACAGGCCAATATTAAAGATTTAGGCTTTATACACTGGAGCAGCCGTTCGCTTGCTTCTGATTTTGATAATACTACAACCATAACAGGGTTAGCGTCTGGTCATCGGGAAGATAGCATATACAACGCGGTAATTAAGCTATTCAGAAGCACTGAAGCGATGTCAAAAATTGGATCGTTCACTACAAAAACAAATGCAAAGGGCGAATTAAGCGCCTCCAAAACTTATTGGATTGATCCGGATAATAATTTTAAATACACCCCAACCCTAATAGGCTCAAAAGAGTTTTGGTTTACAGGCTTTACTGCTGCTTTGGTTAACCATGTGCAATATCAAAACTATACCGCTACTATTACGGCCAGTTACGATGATATGAAGCTGTTTAATGTAGGTGCTCAGTTGATGTATAAAACCCCGAACTTTGAGGTATACGGAGGCTCCGAAAGGCTTATTAACACAGGCAGGCTTGCATTTGCCGCCCTGGGTAACCAAACCCAGATAGATCACATTGGCACCTACTCAGGTATGGACATATTTCTCGGTTTCTCGCTAAAATTTGGCGCCGTGATTGAGCATCCCATGAACTCAAGTTATATCCCTATGGGAGAAAAAGGCTTCTTTGGCCGACTGTGGGGAAGATTGTTTAAAACAGGCAATTAAATATAGAGTCAAGATATTAGAGTCAAGAATCAAGACAGCTTCAACTTGCGGATTGTTTGTGTTTTTAAATTAACCTTTAAGTGAACACGAACAGATTATTACAGGTTGCTTTTTTTCTTTGATCATCGCTCCAAAAGTCTTAACTCTTGACTCTAACCTCTTGACTCTTTCTTAACTCCGGCTATAAAATCCTTCAGATAATACGGTTCAAAATACGCTACATCTTCGAAATCTTTATTAGCAAATTTTTCGGCTGACTTTTGGGTAAGATACGTTGCAGAGTTTTCGAAATTGCGTAGAAAACGAGCGTTGGGATTGCCGCCTAAAATAGCTTCACACTTATCGGCGCCATCGCCAAAAAAAAGAATTTGGTTATTATTTAGCAAATGAGCAAAACTATGCTCATCAATAATTTCGGCGGCTGTATCTTTAAGTTTTTCGCCGGCTATATTAAAAACAGCACAATAAACCTCCATTCTGCGGGCGTCAATCATGGGGCATAGCAACGTGTTTTTATCGATAGATATACTATTATCATTAATTACGCCATAAGCCATGGCCTCCAAAGTTTCTATAGCTATTAGTGGCCTATCAAGCGCGAAACAAAGCCCTTTTGCTGTTGATACTCCTATCCGCAAACCTGTGTACGAACCTGGGCCGCAGCTTACCGCAATAGCATCCAGGTCGCGGTAAGTAAAATTACCGCCGGCTATAAGCTCTTCCGTAAACAAAGTAATTACCTCGGCGTGTTTATTACGCTCGTTTACTTGCTTAAAGGCCAAAACCTTACCACCAGCAGCTAATGCTACTGAGCACGATGTTGTTGCAGTTTCTATTTGTAAAATAAGGCCCATTTTTTTCAGTTGTGAGTTGTCGGTTGTGAGTTGTGAGTTGAAAAATTCCAATCGCAATCACCCCCATAACACAAAATATTTAACCTTTTAAGTTTGAGGCAGCAAAAATAAACTCAAAACTTAAAACTAATTAAGGTACAGGGTCATGCCCGTGCCCTCCCCAGGGATTGCAGCTGGCAATTCGTTTAATGGTTAGCCACCCGCCTTTGAAGGCACCGTGCTTCCTGATAGCCTCTACCCCATATTGCGAGCATGTTGGCGTATACCTGCACGAAGCACCCGTCATCGGCGAAATAAAATACTGGTATATTTTTATCAGTGCGATAAAAATATAGCCTATCAGCTGTTTAAACAACCTTACCAGCGCCATCATACAACGGTGTTATTGGCAGCAGTTAATTGCTCAGACAACAGCGTAAGCATCTTCAGCATCTTTTTTTCGATGGTGCTATACGGCACAATCTCCTTACCAATATAACCTATAGACAACACGATGGTTTTATCGGCTGTTTGCAGCAAATTGTATAAGTTTTGTTGTTTGTGTAACCGGTAGCTTTCGCGCATACAGCGCTTTATTAAATTCCGGTCAACAGCATGTTTATAACGCTTTTTGGAAACCGAAAATAATATTTGGGCAGGAAATTGCTGTGGTTCTGTATGATACAACCACGAGGCCTTAAAAGGATAACACAAAAAAGAAGAGCCGCTATGAAAAAGCTTATCAATAAGCCTCTTATTACATAACCGTTCTTCTTTTTTAAAAGTATACATAGTTGCTTATCTGGAACCGGGATTTAAGCAGACAATCGGTATCCATTGATTGGCAAAATGCCAACCAGCGCAACCGGTTTATGCTTTATGACGACCCTCGTCAGAAACTGATAATCTTTTTCTGCCTTTAGCTCTTCTGGCTGCTAATATTCTCCTGCCGTTAGCAGTTGACATGCGTTCACGGAATCCGTGTTTATTTCTTCTTTTTCTTTGAGAAGGCTGAAACGTTCTTTTCATAACTATTTATTCTATTCGTCGTTTTAAAAACAAGAGCGCAAATGTAGTAATATTTTAAAACTTTTCAAACACTATTTTTCTTATTTGCCGCTCTATATTTATTGCTGTAAATTAAGCGTTTTAAAACCACACTATGAAACTATCTATCCTGCTGCTTATCATTTGTTTACCTTTTGTTGCATTAAGCCAGGCAACCCAAACGGTTCATTATAAAATATATAGCACAGCAACCCAAAAAACGGTAACGGTTACCGATATTATCAATAATATGGCCAGGGCCGATGTATTGTTTTTTGGCGAGGAACACAATGATTCTACCGGGCACATGCTGGAGTTTGACCTTTTCAAGCAACTTGCGCAACAATATCCCGGCAAAACAGCCTTATCTATGGAAATGTTTACTACAGATTGCCAACTGGTATTAAACGAATATCTGAACGGCCTCATCCGTGAAAAAAATCTGACAAGCGATGCGCGCACCTGGCCCAATTATAAAGATTATCGCCCAATGGTTGAGCTGGCCAAACAAAGCCAAATACCTGTGGTAGCAGCAAACGCGCCATCGCGTTATACTAACATGGTAACACGCAATGGCTTAAACAGCCTGCAGCAACTTGATGCGCAAGCCAAAGGTTATCTCGCTCCCCTGCCTATTGACACGGCTACGGGGCCCTATTACGATAAATTTGTAAAGATAATGGGCGGCCATGCCGCTATGGCAGGAATGCAAATTTATCAATCACAAAACCTTTGGGATGCAACCATGGGTTGGTCAATAGCACAGTTTTATAAAAAACATGCTGATTTTAAGATCATGCAAATTAACGGCGGCTTTCATAGCGAAGAAAAAATGGGCACCGTTGCCCAGCTAAAGAAATACGCTCCAAAAGCACGTGTTATCACCATAGGCGCTTATGCGGATGATAGTTTTGATAACCCCGACTGGAGCAAATTCAGTACGCTGGCAGATTATATTATCCTGACAGACCCCAGGTTACCAAAGAGCTTTTAGACCATAGCTGATGGTTCATGGATTAACATCAAAGCTACAATCCATGAACTATATCAGCTATCGGACATTAAGATTTCCGGGCTGCTAAAAGATCTCTGATTTCAGTAAGTAAAACCTCTTCTTTTGTCGGAGCTGGTTCGGGTGCCGGAGCAGCCTCAGGTTCGGGCGTGCGCTTCATAGCATTGATTGTTTTTACAATAAGAAAAATACAAAAAGCGACAATTAAAAACTCAATGGTGATGTTAATAAAATTACCAATATTAACAGACACATCGGGTATTTTTTTATCGGCATCGCCATGCTTCAGCAATATCTTGATATCTTTAAAATCCACACCGCCTGTAACAAGCCCAATTGGCGGCATAATTATATCTGTTACCAGCGAGGTAACTATTTTACCGAAAGCGGCGCCAACAATAACACCTACTGCAAGGTCAACAACGTTGCCGCGAAGGGCAAATTCCTTAAATTCTTTAACTACAGCCATGATATTGATTTTTGGTTAAGATTATTAACACACTAATCAAACAAAAGTTTTTATTCAGCATTTAACATCATTGTTCCATTTACCGTAAGTTATTTTAAAGTTAACGGTAATTGATGTATTTTTGCGCACGTCTTAACTATGCTAAAACAAAACCTTCAACAAAAACTATTACAAAAGTTATCGCCACAGCAAATACAATTTATAAAATTGCTGCAGGTGCCTACCGTATCCCTTGATACCCGTATTAAAGAAGAACTGGAAGAAAACCCTGCGCTTGAGGACCTGAGCTTAACAAATTTGAACGAGCCTGTTGAAGAATACCCGGACCGCGACCCTGACGAAGACACCTTTAACGGCGATGAAGAAAAGGGAGAAATGGATGAGTTTAACATAGACGATTATTTACAGGATGACAATGTAAATGACTACGGATCGCGTTATGACCAAAATGGTGATGACGAGGATGAGCGAAAAGAGATACCTATTGCTGTACAAAGCTCGTTTTTTGAAAGTCTGCAACTGCAGCTTGACCTGTTGCCATTAAGTGATAAGGATTTCAGAATAGGCAAACAGATCATTGGCAGCCTTGACGATGATGGCTATCTGCGACGCCCTATCATGTCACTTACCGACGATCTGGCCTTCTCGCAAAACGTAATGGCCGAAGACGAGGAAGTTGAAGACATGTTAAAAGTGATTCAAAACTTTGATCCGGCCGGCGTAGGTGCGCGTAGCCTGCAGGAATGCCTGCTTATTCAACTTCGTAAAAAAGACCCTAATGACCCTATCATAAAAAAGGCAATTATTGTTGTTGAGCAATACCTTGACGAATTTACCCGCAAACATTACGATAAGCTGGAAAAATCGTTAAACATGGATTCGGATGAGTTACGTGGCGTTATCAACGAGATTTTAAAACTTAACCCCAAACCGGGTGATAGTAACGAGATTAACACCAAACAAATGCAGGTGATTCCTGATTTTCATATCACCAATAATGATGGCGTGCTGATACTCACCTTAAACTCTAAAAACGCACCCGAGTTGCGCGTGAGCCGTTCATACCAGGAGATGTTTCAACATTACGATAAGGCATCGCAAAAGGATAAGAAGCTAAAAGAAGCGGTGCAGTTTGTAAAACAAAAACTCGACTCGGCCAAATGGTTTATTGATGCTATTAAACAGCGGCAGCAAACATTGCTTAAAACAATGAATGCCATTATGCAATATCAGTACGAGTTTTTCCTAACAGGTGATGATAAGAACCTGAAACCGATGATCCTGAAGGATATTGCCGACAGGATAAACATGGACATCAGTACCGTATCGCGCGTGGCCAATTCAAAGTACGTTCAAACAGAGTTTGGTACATTTCTGCTAAAATCCTTCTTCTCAGAAGCCATCCAGACCGAAAGCGGCGAAGAGGTATCTAATAAAGAGGTTAAAAAGATATTGGAAGAACATATTGGCAAAGAAGACAAACGCCACCCGCTTGCCGATGAAAAACTGACCGATATATTAAAAGATGCCGGTTATAACATAGCCCGCCGCACCGTAGCCAAATACCGCGAGCAAATGAATATCCCGGTTGCAAGGCTACGCAGGGAATTGTAAATTACAGATGTGCAGATTTCAGATGTGTAGATGGAATTAATGTTGCGGGTGATTTAGTCGTTTCGAATGTAAGTTTTGTATTGGAGAAATTGAACTAACACTGTTGCGGTTTTGTTGCGATTTTTAAATATGACAATTCTTAATTTATTGACTATTAGATAATTGACATTTTTATCTGTTTCACCTGTTGCGAACGCAACACTTTTCAGTAAAACGACTAAAATCTGAAAGAGGCTGTATCATAAATCAAAATGACCGCCTGAGAATCGCCTGTACGAAAATTGCCTCCATCAGGTACCCGAGTAAATCACACAAAAAAGAGGCTGATCATGATTTATGATACAGCCTCTTTCTTTTTAATGGGATATATTGCTCGTTATCCGCGCCTCTCCTATCTTGATACTTGATACTAACTACTTGATACTTCCTTAAAAAGTATGTTGCGGGCAAGTAACTTTATAACGGTTGTTGAGCAGGATTCCTATAACTATTTCGTGCGATCCGTTACTTACTGTGTTTAGGGCCGAGGTGGTAAAATCATAAGAGTAACCAACATTTATAAACGAGCTAAGGTTGAAACCAACCATGGCCGCAAAAGAATCGCTGCGGCGGTATGAGCCGCCTAACCAAAATTTGTCCTGGAACGATATTTTCATATTTACATCAAAAGTAGTAGGCACCGGCTGTATCACCTTAACCAATACCGATGGGATAAGTGTAACATCATCAGACAAGAACAGCTTGGTGCCAGCCGTAAAGAAGTAGTGTGGCACCGTTTTGTTTAACGATGACGACCCGGTTACATATAGGCTTTGCGGCAGTATTTGCTGCACCGAAACGCCAAAAAAGTAATCAGAAGCATAAGCCCAAACTCCAAAACCCAAATCAGGTTTCCACTGATTGGTATTAAGGGTGGCCAGGATGGGATCAGAGTCATCTACCCCGCCAAAATGAAGTGCCGCTTTATCCAACACGTTGTGACTTACGCCTGCAGATACGCCTACCGCCAGGTTCAACCTATCGGTAAGGCCTAAATGATAAGCATAAGTAGCATCGATAGTAGTTTGGCTTATGGGTCCTGTTTTATCGGATACCAAGGTTAAGCCGATGCCGTGGTGCGGCTCCGCAGCCTGGTATTGCTGGGTATATAACCTGCTTGAAGGATTAAGCCCGCCGCTTGCCGGGAAGGCTGTAGCATCGCCCTGCACAAACCTATCGCCAATAGGCGCGTTAATGCTCAAATAGCCTGTTGTGGGTGCACCTTCAAGCCCTGTCCATTGGCTACGGTAGCCCGCTTTAACATCGGTATAATTCTCAATCCCGGTTAAGGCTGGGTTTAGCAGGTAATTATTAAAAATATATTGGGTGTATTGAGGCTTTTGCTGCGCATGGGCAAATTGTACACCTGTAGTAAAAAAAACAATCGCGTATAAAATTCTCTTCATCAATTTATCTTATGATGGCTACAAAAAACCAAATAACATTGCGTCCGGTTTAGGCTTCACTATGTAATAAAGCGTTCCAGTGGCAAATCAGATCCATTCTGTTTGCCGTTACAGGGTGCTTTGTAACCAATTGACGAATATAATCTTTCTCTGTATCTATTTACATATTCTATCGATAGAATTTATTAAAATATCGATGTTTTTAGTATTCATGTAGTTTTTATAAATTTTACTACATAATTGACTATCTCATAATCGTAACACTTCCGGCCACCACGTTACGGCCATTTTTAGGATTAATGATGTAATAATAAGTCCCCGGCGACAGGTAACCCCCTTTGTATCTGCCGTCCCAGGGAACAGGGTAGCCAATTGATGAAAATACTTTTTGACCGTACCTGTTATACACTTCGACGGTATTGTTTGGATAATCATCTAAATATTTTACATCCCATACGTCGTTTCTGCCATCGCCATTAGGCGTAAAAACATTGGGTATTACCAGGTATTTTAAAACCTTCACCACAACATCAGCCGAACTTGAACAACCTTCTGCCGATGTTACGGTTAACCTGTAACTGGTATTTTCTGTAGGGCTTGCAACCGGATTTAATATATCGTCATGATCTAAGCCAATAGCGGGATACCATTTATAACTCAGATTATGGCCGGCCGCCGATGTATTCAAGGTAATTGCAGCGCCTTCAAGCACGGTTAGCGGCCCGGCTGAGCTTACTGTAGGTGATGGGTATACCATAATTTGTTGTTTCACAGTATCGGGACAGCTATTTGGAGTAGTATAAATATAGCTTACCTCAGCAGTGCCTGTGCCGGCAACTGCCGGGCTAAATAAGCCCCCCCCGCTTACGCCCTTACCTGAATACGCCCCAATACCCTGCTGGCCTGCTATACTCAAAGGCGCAAGTTGTACAGGTGTAGCTTCGGGACAAATTGACGGCACTTGTGTCAAAGTAATAATGTGCGTAGCTTTTACAACTACCGGAAATTCCTGAATATTGGCACAAACGCCACCCGAGTAGGCTGCAACATGCACATTAAAAGTACGGTCGCCATCAGTAAATATGGGATAAGTGTAGCGCAGCTGCTGCCCGTAAGCAGGATGTTCATACACCCGTAGCGAGGAGGCATCTGTCATATCAAAAGTAACCTCCAGCCGGGTTATGTTACCAAAGTTAACAGTCGACCGGTTTTCAAAGAAAACTTCTTTATTACTACATACGGCCGATGGGTCTTTTAACACCACGTTTGCTTTAGGAATATCGCCGTTAACTACAAAAGTTTTGGTTTTGGTATAGCTGCAACCATATTTTGAAGTCACTGTTAAAGTTATCTGGTAGTCATCACGCGCCTGGGTATAATGATGCTGCGGATTTTTTTCAGCAGATATATTATTGGCAGCGGTGGCGTTAATGTCGCCAAAATTCCAATGGTAAATAAATTCACTCTCCGTGTGGTCGGCTATAATGCTACTGTCTTTAAACTGAACATAATCGGCAACACACGCGTCGGGCAAAATAAAATCAACCACAGGAAGTGGGGTTATCACTACAGTTTTTTGTTTAACCGGGCCGGCACACCCGTTGGCATTCAATACTGTTAACTTAACGTTATAAGTGCCCCCTACCGGGTAAACGTGTGTAAAAGGAGACTTATCGGTTTTGACTATAACGGCAGTACTGTCCCCAAAATCCCATATCCATTTTGAAATTGCCCCATCGCCGGCAACAGACTGATCGGTAAAAGTTATATCCTGTGCAGGGCATCCGGATGCAGCTACCTCGAAGTTTGCCACAGGCAAATTACTGATATTCACTGTAGCGGCATCCGATATATCGGCACAGCCATTTTCGTTGGTAATGGTAAGCCTTACCGTGTAATTACCAGCCTTTGTATACAAATGCGATGGGTTTTGCACTACATCGGTGTGCCCATCGCCAAAATCCCAGAGCCATGTTTTAATTTCGCGACCATTAGTTACCGATGTATCCCTAAAAAATGTGGTATCGCCCAAACATACCCCCGAAAAGTTGAACTTTGAAACTGGCGGATCAGAGATGTTGAAGTCGAGCTCGACATCCTCGTCCGAACCGCATTCATCGGCGACGGGGTTAAATACAGTTGCCAATATAGTGTAATCGCCGGCCTTATAAACCTCATCGGCTGCATACTCATATAAATATAATGTTTGCCCGCCCTTTACCGACGTTGATTTTACAACCGGGTTACTATCATCGTAAGTAATGCCATTTTTAAAATCCCATTTGATGTGCGTTGTTTTGTAGGGCAGGGTTAATTGTATTTTATAGGTTACGCCAGAGCAGCCATTCAATGTAGTAGTATTGGTTTGGGGGTCATCCAACGCTATAAACTGGGTTAGATTTTTCAAGTTGGTACCCGCGGCGTAACCGTATGATTCGGCATTACCGAAGCCATAAGCAATGGCGTTAAAACCATCGGATGCGCTAATGTGGTGAACGCCATTATAAACATATATCTGGGCATATGAATATTCCGGACTATTGCTAACCGGAGTAAATTCAGTGTACGGTTTACCGTCGAGTGCAAAAGTGGGTACGGCGGCAGTTTTAATAATTACATTGATATAGCTGTTTACTATCCTGAAATTACCGGTGGAATTTAAGGTGACATGATCAAGCGTTTGTTCAAGCGGGTTAAGATAAATCATTTCGGGGTCGCCTATATCAAGCGCGGTATCAATACAGTTAATTGTTTTAAATTGAGTTACAGCATACTGCACAACCTGCACAGGTTTATCGGCTTTAATAACATTGGGGCTGGCTGAGTTAAACTCGTAATAGCGGCCGTTGACAAAATCCGACGGTGAAAGATTAGTGCCATTCAGGTTTACCGTTGTGTTATCATCGCTTTTAACTATCCTGAAAACATCATAGTAGCGGCTTTTTAAGGGGGCAGTAATATAGTTTTTGCCCCAGGCACCCGTGGGGTAAACCTGCTGAAAAAGGTTATCAGATGTATTGTTTTTGGTTATACAACCGATAAGTATTTTTGAACTGCCCGAAAAAACAGCCACTTTTTTACATGTGCCTGCCTGTGTGCTTATAGTACGGATGCGCGTACCCGTTAAATCGTTATTAGCCAGCCCCTGGTATACCTGGCCTTTGTTTAAAATTACGGTAAATGGTTTACCAGGAGGCTCGCCATTAAGCAGGTACGTGGTTGGTGTTATTTCTACCGTTGTATTATCTTCGGTACCAATAACTGCAAATGTGGAATAAGATGGCCTTTTTTCGCTGCTGAGCGAATTGGATTGTTGGGCGTAATTAATAGAAAGATAATCTTTACCCAGCACATTTACAGGCAGTAAAAGCGTGGCGCCCGAAACGCTTTGCGCAAAAATGTGGGCATAAACTGCAACCGGTTTTTGGGCTGTAATGTGAATACCCTTTAAACTTAATCCCTGCTGATCTATAAACGCGCTTGCGGGTATTACTACGGTAAGTATTTGCCTGGCAACCACATCATAGCTTTGCGAAAAAGTGCCATCGGCAATGGCAACCGTTACCCTGGTATTTACATCGGCAGTAATATAAAGATCCATTTTACTTACAGTGCCCTTGGGATCGCTTGTTGTAGGTGGATCGATATGATCCATATACACCGTCCAGAATTCGGTCCCCTGGTTCGAAAAACCACTTTGCGCGTTAGCGCTGAAATTAAAGCACAGTAAAAAAACAGGAACAGATATGAGATATGAGATTTGAGATTTGAGACTATTAAGTATTGCTAAACAAAAACAATCACACAAATTAGCTCTGCAAACCGCTTTCATGTCAATATTAGCTTTGAAACGTAAGATTTGAAATACTAAACATGTGTTGATTGTTAAATTGTAGTGTTCGGCGCGATAAAGCGCCCTCAAAGTCTAAACTATCCCCCGGTTTTATGAAGCGACTCAAGTTCAAGCTTTGCTATTTGCAATTTATAGGTTAGCTCTTTATTTTCCCGTCGCAACTCATATATTTCAATAGCGTTTTGAATGTAAATTTTTAGTTCGTCGTTTTGCCAGGGTTTTACCAGGTATTTGTAAACCTGTCCGCGGTTAATTGCATCCATTACCGCGTTAACGTCCGAAAAACCTGTTAAAAGTATGCGGATAGTATCGGGATACAAAGGTAAAATTGACTCTAAAAATTCAATACCGGTGGTAACAGGCATACGCTGATCTGTGATTATAACACCTATCTCGTAAGCTTGCAATACCTGGCACCCCTCGGCTGCCGATTGTGCTGTATATATATTAAAACTCCGCCTGAACGCCGCTTTAAAACTATTTAAATTATTTATCTCATCATCAACATACAACACTCCAACGGGCATGGCAAAAAACTTAAGTAAAAAAATGGTTCAAATAATTGGTTTGTGCAGTAAATTTATAGAAAGTTTTAATTCTCGCTCATTTTTTAGCAAATATTGCGCTATCAAAAAATTACAACAGGTAAATATGAAGAAATTTTTGTTAGCAGCATATTTACTACTCATAAATGCTATAGCTTTTGCACACAATGCAGATACACTTGTTATCGGTAACAACCAATCAAGGCTGCTAAGCAGCAATTATTTTTATGAGTTGGAAGACCCATCGGGGAAGCTGACAGTAAACCAGGTACTAAAAAGTAATGCCTTTAAAAAAAGCCTCAATTCATTGCCCATTTTAAGACTTTTCAATTCGGCTGTCTGGTTAAAGGCTACCATTAAAAATAGCGATGATGAGCCTAACATGTTTATAAATACCGGCCCGGGAATTATCGACTCTTTTGATTTGTACTATGTTACCGAAAACAATAAAATCTGCCATTTAACGGCCAGCGACGAGCCCGGCCAGTCGAAATTACAAAGCCCCAACAGTATCAGTCTACCACTCCCTTCTGGCTCATCAAAAACAATTTACCTGCGGGTTAAAAGCAGTTTATGGGCCGTTATTCCCATAAAAATTTATAGCCAGTGGTCTTTTTTCCGGAACCAAAATATCGAAAACGTGGTTACTGCCGCATTTGTGGGTGCTATTATGATAAGCGTATTATACAACTTAATGCTTTTTTTTATCATACGCGATCTGAGTTATCTCTACTACGTTTTTTATATCGTGTTTATGGGTGTAACGCTAACCTTCAGACGGGGATATGGAAGCTACCTGGCTGGCGATAAAATTACCTTTAACAATTACATCATCCCGTTGGCCCTGGTGGGTTTTGGTGTATTTACTTTACTGTTTGCCGGCGAGTTTTTGCAGTTAAAAGAAAAACTGAAAGCAAGCTATCATATCAATTTGTCGTTGTTGGCAATTTATATGGTTATCGCTATGATAATTTTTAGCAAACACGTCACGGTTGCTTATGGCTTCATCAACATTATAATTATTTGCACCGCCGTTTATATGCTTTTTATAGGCTGCTATTTGTACTTTAAGGGCTTTAAACCTGCCAAATTATTTATGCTGGGCTGGGGCGCTCTCTTTGTTGGCATATTAATATCGGCCGCGCAAACTAAAGACGTTATTCCTTATAATATTTTTACAGCCAACCTTACACCTTTAAGTTTAGTTATCGGGATAGTTTTATTTTCGGGGGCATTGGCCGACAAGATTAGCCTTTACCGGAACCAAAAAATGGAGGCACAAAACTTCGCCATTTCAGTTGCCCGGGAAAATCAACGTTTAATTATGCAGCAAAACATATTGCTGGAAAACAAAGTAAAAGAGCGTACAAGTGAATTGATAAATACCAATTTAGACCTGTCGAAAATTATAGATAACCTTAAAAGCACACAGCACCGATTGGTTGATACCGAAAAGATGGCCTCCCTGGGCAGGCTAACCGCTGGTGTTGCACACGAAATTAATAACCCCATCAACTTTGTAAGCTCCAACATCAGTCCTTTGCGCGTTGATTTAGATGAACTGTTTGCTTTGCTTAATAAATATGATGATGTTTTAAACAACCCCGATAGCACAGAATATATTGGTGCGGCGCGGGCCTACCGGCAAACCATCAACCCCGATTTTTTACGGGATGAGATTGACATATTACTAAATGGCATTGAAGAGGGTGCCAAACGCACTACCGAAATTGTTAAAAGCCTTTTTACCTTTAGCAGTACAGATGAATTAATCATAAAAAAACTTGATATTAATAAAGCCATACGAGCCAACCTGCTTATTTTAAAAAGCACCATCCCCTATTACATCGAAGTTAAAACCGTTTTAAACAATATCAAACCAATAAACTGTTATCCGGGAAAAATTAACCAGGTGTTAATAAACCTGATTGCAAACAGCATACATGCCATTAAAGCAAAAGAACAGCACGAAGGCGATAGCCTGGTGATAACAACCAGCGAACTGCCCGGTCATATTTCTATTGAAATTGCCGATACCGGCATAGGGATGGATAACGAGACTAAAAACCGTATTTTTGAACCTTTTTTTACTACTAAAGACGTAGGCGAAGGCACAGGCCTTGGCTTATCAATTGTATTCGGGATCATCGAAAAACACCAGGGCCGCATTGAAGTAGTATCCTCTCCGGGCAAGGGCACAACATTCACCATATTATTGCCTAAAAACCTGGCCTGATATCAATATGCCTAAAAAAACTTCTCGGGGTTTGGTACAAGGTTTAAAAACGATTCGAAATTTTGTTCGTAGTGCGATTGATCGAGCTTATAATAAAATGCTCCTTTTTTTGAGGACAGCTTATCCTTTTCGGGCTGCTTAACCAACAAACCGGTTGATAACAGTTTACGGCTGAAATTTCTGTCGTCGAATTTAGTTTGATAAACCCCCTCGTATAATGCCTGCAATTGCGGGATGGTAAATTTATCGGGCAATAGCTGGAAAAGTATAGGGTGCAGTGCAGCTTTATAGCGCAACTGCCTCAGGGCCAGCTTAACCATTTGAGCATGGTCAAATATCAAATCGGGCATTTCATCCAACAAAAACCATTCCGGGTGATATTCTTCACTCAGTTGTTTTTCATATTGATGAATATCTATCAATGCAAAATAAGCTATAGAAAGCGTACGTTCAACCGGGTCACGATCGGGGCTGCCAAATACCTGGAACTGCTCCATGTATACATTTTTAAGCCCCGTGCGCAATTCCAAAACGCGGTTAGCGGCATCTTCCGGCGATTCTGAAGGCTGAATAAAGCCGCCCATCAGGCTCCATTTATGCTTCTCGGGCTCAAGGCCACGCTGAACCAGCAATAGCTTGATATTCCATCCATCAAATCCAAAAATGATACAATCGGTAGCCACTAAGATGCGTTTCTGGCCGCTATATTTCTGCATAATTTAGTTTGAGTTTATTTGCAAGTGTAAAAATAATTATGCAATTATTTAGTGTTAAGCAGACAACTATTTTATATGCTGATATCAACCGTGATATCTCCCCTATAATATTTAGTTTAACCTGGCAGGCTGAATTTTAAAACCGGCAAGTTGCTGCAATATTCGTATACCGATGACATACCTTCAAATCAGGATAATTCAATCCGATACCATCATCATCCGAGCCCGGCAAGCAATTGCTTCGCTTCATCACCATACTTTTCGGTGTAGCCAAATTTCAGGGCAAGTATAAAGTTTTGTTTTGCTTCAGTTCTATGTCCTTGCTCCATCAGGACAATACCTCTGTTCTTGTACGCGTAAGAATTTCCTTTATCCAGCTCAAGCGATTTATTGATCATGTCCAACCCCGGTTCGCTATCTCCCAGCTTAAATTTCGAAAAACCTAAATTATTCCAGGCATAGGCAATTGAAGGATCAGCATGTATAACCTGTTCAAATAAAGGCACCGATTCGGCATAACGCCCCTGCAATTGCAGGTTAAAGCCTTTGTTATTTAAAAACGATAAATTATCCGGCTGCTCCAGCAAAAGAGCGTCTAATATCACATCACACTGCTCGTAGCTCCCCATCATGCCATATAGAATTGATAACGACAGGCGCAAATCAACATCACCGGGCTGAAGCATCGCCAATTCGGTCATCAGTGACAATGCTAAATCGAAATCACGCAGCTTTTGGCTACCAAAAGCCATTAACACCTTGAAGTGTATATAATTGGGCAAAAGACTTAAACCTATACGGCATATTTTTAAAACATCATCAAATTGTCCGTAAAAATAAAAGCTCAGGGCGTTTCGGTACAAAGTGTCAACCCGCTTCTTTTTAAATGCTTTTGACAAAAAAAAGAGTTCTGCTTTGCGATATGGTTTTTCCCGAACAGCCTCTACCGGAGATGGAAACTGTTTTACCGGATTTTTAAATTCAGCACCCGTAATATCTTCAATTAATATCCCCGCCTGGCAAAAAGCTTTGCTTACCTCATTATCGTAACTTAAAATAGCCAGCAACAGGTGTATGGTATTGGTTGGGGCAAAATCATCAATGCCCGATATTTGGTAAGCATGCCTTACAACAAGTTCCGCCTCTACAGTTAACGGCATCAAATCCCGCTGTTTTTGCTTACCTGTTGCAGGATACAATTCTTTTATTTTTGCTTCCCAGTAATCAGAATCAAAATGGTCAAAATATTTTGTAGCCTTACATTTATTTTGCAACATAGCCACAAAAAAGTGATCGTAATTGATAAAGCCATGCTGCCAGGCTATAGCCAATTTACGCGATTCGGCCATAATTATATCAAAGTCACTTTTAATTTTACCTGCCATTGTATCCCAAAATCATTTGCATAAATATAACAACCTTAGGTATAACCTGACAGTGAAAAAACACATTGCGCGGGGAAATAGCGTTTATACTTTATTACATTATGTAATAGCTTTTGACGTTGAGACGGGTAGCCCACTACGGGGCATAAAAGAATCTAAATAAATTATTTTCTACAAACAGGTAGCCTCTACAAGGCAAGCACCTTTTGTATTGTCCTAAGAGGTTTGCATTTTTTTCGCTGCCGCGAGTTTAGCGTAGCGTAACTCGATTTAAGTTTCCAGCTTAAATTATACATACGACCGGTTGGTATTTATGACCTATATATAGTAACTTGGCCATATCGATGTCGGCCGTCAAGCTTTCGCCCGGCAGATATCATCTTTTAGCAGATGCGTTAAAAAACTGTAATAGAGACCACCACTAATAGTACACCGGTTGTAAAAATGAAGCAACGGTCTCCATCACAAATACTACCGCCTAAATATACATCCCCAAAATACATGAAACTATATACAGAAAAAATCACAAGAGGAAAAGCAAGCAATATCACTGTGGTTACAGGAATTGAAGCTTTTTATTACATGGGGTTTGAGATCATAGAGGTAGAGCGTTTTGACGATCTTGCTGTATCCCCGGACAATGTCTTCTTTGGCAGCATAGGCTTCGTGCAAACTGCTTTGACGAAATTGAACTTTAAAATCCCTGAACATAATGACTATCCTGATTGCCTTTCGAAATTTTATAGACGGAAAATAACCGAATCTACGATTGATAAGATTTCGAATAATCCCGAATTGTGGAATGTATTTGTGAAACCCAAGGATAAACTTAAAAAGTTCACCGGCAGGCATATTAAAACTACTTATGATTTAGTCGGATGCGGTGATATAGATGGCGATGTACCTATATGGGTTTCTGAACCTGTTGAGTTTATGAGCGAGTGGAGGGTTTTCGTAAGATACAAGGAAATACTCGGCGTAAAGCTGTACAAGGGAGACTGGAGAAACCAATATGATTATAAAATTATAGAAGAGGCAGTGAATTCATATGAGAATGCACCCGCCGGTTACGCTCTCGATTTCGGTTTAACAGCAGATGGAAGATTTTTAATTGTAGAAGTTAACGAAGGATACGCTATTGGAAACTATGGCCTCTTTTACATTGATTATGCAAAACTTATTTCTGCAAGATGGGCAGAAATGACACAGCAGGAGGACTTATGTAACTTTTAAAACTGTCGCTCAATGCGTTACGCTGCGCTAAAGTCGTGGTAGCGTAACACAAAGTATCCAACAAACTCCCGTCTTGATTCTTAACTCTACTTGCTAACTCACCCTCTTCCCATGCAGCAGCATATCAATCGCTTCATTTAAGCCACCTGCACGTATCACCTCACCGGAGTTTACAAAAAATATCTCGTCGGCATTTTCAATGGTGTTCAGGCGGTGGGCTATAATCACCCGTGTAGTGGTTTCGGGCAGTTTGTTCAGGATATCGCTCAACAGTTTTTCGGTAATGGTATCAATGTTGGCAGTGGCTTCATCCAAAATCAGTATCTGCGGGTTACGCAGTACGGCGCGCATAAACGCTATCAGTTGTTTTTGGCCAAGGCTAATGCTATCACCGCTGGAAAGTACAGGAGTTTCCAACCCGTTCTCAAAAATGGCCAGCAGGCTGCCCAGGTTGGCATCTGTAATTACTTTCTCCAATTGCTCGTTGGTATGCTCCTTGTACATATCGTTACTGTACAGGATGTTATCCTTCACCGTGCCGCTAAATAAAAACGGCTCCTGTAAAATAAATCCTATTTTAAGGCTGCGCTCTTCGGCGGTATAGGTTCGGATGTCCTTACCATCAAGCAGTACCAATCCTTTTGATGGATCATACAGGCGCGCTATTAACGATGCCGTTGTGGTTTTACCACCGCCTGTGGGGCCAACCAGGGCGTAGGTTTTACCCTGTTCCAGTTTAAAGTTAACGTTGTGCAATATCTCTTTACTTTCATCATAACTGAAATGCACGTTCCTGAACTCCAGCAACGCTGCGTTGGGCTCGGTAATACCGGCGGCTATCTGCGGTAGGTCACTCTCTAACGATAGTATCTGCGATATTCTGTCCCAGCCCGCCATAGCCAGCTGAAAATTTGTCCACAGCGCGGCCAGCTGCCTTAGTGGGTTGTAAAAGTTAGTGGTGTATGACAAATAACTTACCAGGATACCAATGCTAAAAAGCCCCTTACTGATAAGATAAATACCAAACGACAACACGATGAGCTGCCCCATGCTGGCAAAAAAACCATAAACGGGTATAAAAATAGTGGTGGCCAGGCCCGCCCCAATAGCTGCTTTGTAGTTGGCGGTATTGGCAATACCAAAACGTTTCCTGAAATAATCGCGGCGGTTAAAGGCAATGATCACTTTAAAATTGTTCAGGCTTTCCTGTATCTCGCCGCTTAGGCCGCCGGTGCTTTTCAGGCTGGCCGCATTTTTTTGTTTAATCCATGGCGATAATATCAGCGTTAAAACAAGAATAATTAAAGCCGGTGATAGCGCAGCAGCCCCCAGTTCGGGGTTAATAAGCAGTAAAAATATCCCCGCCCCTATCATGATAGAGATGTTGCTGATAAACTGCATTAGTGATTGCGAAAAAAACTGGTTCAGCTTATCGGTATCATTATTTACGCGCGATATCAGGTCGCCCGCCTTATTTTGGTTAAAAAAGCCCACGGGCAATTGCTGCAGTTTGTTAAAGATGGAATTGCGCAGTGTAAACAGCATGCGCTGCCCTACACCGCCCATTAGCGTGGTTTGTTTGTAGCTGGTAAACAACGCAACGGCATACATGCATAATAACAGTATGCCATTGCGAATAACGCCGGCAAAATCTTTATGTTGAATATACTTATCAATGGTGCGGCCTATAATTAATGGCCCCAGAAGGTTGAGTGAGGAATTTATTAGTATGGCAATAAGTGCCATGATAAGTATCCGCCGCTCGTGCGATATCAGCCGGATCAGCTTGCCAAGACCAGCCCAGGTTGATGTTTTTGGGGCAGTTTTACTTAGCTGGTTAAGATCGTAATTCATTTTGTGATAATATTTTTTGTGACACTTCTAAGTCTTAAGTCAAAAGTTGTAAGTCCGAAGTTTTAAGATCTAAATCGGAAGTAAGTCTTAGATCAAACAAAATGTATTTTGACCCAGGACTTTCGACTCAAGACTTCTGACTTAGTGCTTATGACTCAAGACTTAACCGATTCGTAATTACTTGTACTTTGCTGCGAGTTAAAGATCTGTACATAATCGGTACTGGTTTTCATCAGGTCGTCATGTACACCGCTGGCTACCATTTCGCCTTCCATCAATAAAATTATCTGGTCGTAATGCTCAACAGAAGCTATTTTTTGGGTAACCGATATTAATGTTAAGCCCGGATAATTTTTCTGAATATTGGTCAATATCTTCTTTTCGGTATTACCATCTACCCGCGCTGTAAAATCATCCAGCAATAAAACCTTTGGATTAACCGCCAATGCCCTGGCCAGCATAATGCGCTGTTTTTGGCCGCCCGACAGGCTGGATCCCCGTTCGGATACGATGGTATTTAAATGATCAGGCAAATTGCCAATAAAATCTTTCAACTCTGCCGTATCAATCGCCTTTTGCAGCGATTCATCGGTTACCGTATCGCTAAAAGCAATATTTTCACGAATGCTCATATTAAAAATAATGCTATCCTGGAAAACAAACCCCACCTGCCGGTGAAACGATTCGCTGTCATAAGCCGCTATACTTTTGCCATCGTACAAAACCTCGCCGCTGGTTGTGTTAATAAGCCCGGTTAACAGGTAAAGCAATTGGGTTTTACCTGCCGATGTTGGCCCGATGATGGCAATTTTTGATCCGGCGGTTACTTTTAACGATATCCCCTTAAGCGCCAGTTTTTGCCCATAGGCAACCGAAACATCTTTCAGCTCTACATCTCCGCGAAGCACCTCTTTTAAATCGCCGCCCTCCGCAACATCCGGGGCATCCAAAACAACGCCGATGCGGGTATATGACGCACTGGCCTGCGCTATCAGGTTGCTCATAAAACCAAGCACAAATATCGGGAATATCAATAGCGATAAATAACTGTAAAACGCCGCAAAACTGCCCAGGCTCATGCTGCTGTTTATTACAAAATGTCCGCCCATTACTAAAATGGTTAACGAGGCCATGTTGGCAGTAAAGGTTACTATAGGTATTAACCCGGCAAAAAAAGTGAGGATTTTTAGGCCGTAATTTTTCGCTTCGGTATTGGCAGCCAAAAATTTGTTAAACTCCAGTTGCTGCGAATTGATAACCCTGATCAATGCCGCGCCCAAAATACTTTCGTTAATAACCTTGTTCAGCGTATCTATCACCCCACGGCTTTTCATGAATAGCGCACGCACATTTTTTAAAACATACGCAAACGTGCCGCCTATAATGGGGATAATAACAATAACTACCAGTGCCAACCGCCAATTGATAAGGAGCAGCATTACACTACAGCCAATAATGGTAAAAAGTGATGTAACTATAGATACCAGCGCCTGGGATACAAACAGTTTTATAGAGTCGATATCGGCCGTGAGGTTGGTTAACAGTTTTGAAGGATTAACCTGTTCAATAAATGCATGGCTTTGGCGCGAAATTTTATCTGCCAGTTTTTCGCGCAGATCCTTAGCCACCAACTCCGACGAATAGGTTTGTATAACACCCTGTATCGCGCCGAAAACAAATACCAATATTGTCGCCAGCGAAAACTTTTTAATCACGTCGTTAACCACAAATTGGTGATGGGTGTATGCATCAATACCATTGGCAATTATTTTAGGCAACCAAAGGTTAATTGCCGTAGCCGCTACAGAAAATATTAATAATAGTGTAACCCAACCCATATATGGTTTCAGCAGGCTGAATACGCCGGGTGGTTTTTGATTTGGTTTGGTTTTATCGGGTTGCATATGCAAGTTATATTTGATGCCGTAAAAGTATATTACAAATAAACACTACTTTATTGGACGATTGATAATCAAAAACATTTTAAATGCTTAAGCAATAATTGATTTTCTTCCACATCGGAATTACTTATGCCGCCAAATATATATGTGGAATTACGGTTTTTAAAACTTTAAAAAGTATAAATTTTTTGCAAAAATATTTTCCTGTTACCCGCGTTAACATGATGACAGTACAAAGCGGGAAGCGATTGTACGTGCGACGATAAAACGTGTACTTATCTAACCTACGTTAACTCCTGCTTCGTTCTTCCCAATGTCATGCTACGGAATCATACAATGCCCGCTCTGTCATCGATTTAAAGCCCCTTACAACTAAATCCTCAAAAATCATTTTCTACCTTAGCTTTATAAAAATTATCTGAACTAATGACCTCCTACTTTGATCCCTCAGCTACTTATGTTTTAGAAGATGAGCGTGTAATACTACGCCCTTTGCAGGCCAATGATCTTGAAAACCTACTGCCTTTTGCTATTAATGAGCCCACCACCTGGCGATACTCCAACGTGAGCGCCAAATATGAGGATGGCATGCGCCGTTATGTTAATGACGCCCTTAAAGCCCGCACAGAAGGCCGCGAATATCCTTTTATAGTGATTGACAAGCAAACCGACGAATTTGCCGGCAGCACCCGTTATTACGACATACAGCCCAAACTAAACTCGCTCCAACTGGGCTATACCTGGTATGGCGAAAAATTCAGGGGTACGGGCTTAAATAAACACTGTAAATTTTTGCTGTTACAATTCGCGTTCGAAGAATTGAATATGATGCGCGTTGAATTCAGGGCCGATGCACGTAACGAGCGCAGCATAGCCGCCATGAAAAGCATTGGCTGCCAGGTTGAGGGTATTTTACGCAGTAACATGCCCCTGGAAGATGGCGGCAGGCGCGACTCGATCATACTAAGTATTTTAAAAGATGAATGGGAAAGCGGGGTTAAGGAAAGGCTGAAGGGGAAGCTGTAGAGAGCAAGCTAAATACATAAATAACTCAATTAAATATCGAACACCGAATTTTGAATATCGAATAATGAATTTACTTCATCATTCTACATTGGTTATCCGGTGTTCGATATTGTTATTCTACTTTACCACATTCCTCGGATCTGTTTTTGATTTCAACACGTATTCATGCGGTGGTTCTACACCCAACAGGTTTTTCACAAAATAATCCCAGCGGCGGCGCATCATGTAGGGCGAGTAAGGGCCATAACCATGCGGCATATTGGGGAATACTACTAAATCATAGTCTTTATTGGCTTTTTCCAGCGCTTCAATAACCAAAAGGGTATTGTATGGCGGCACGTTGTTATCCATTAAGCCGTGGGCCAGCATTAGCTTGCCTTTTAAGTTTTTGGCATACATTTCATTGGCATGCGCCTCGTAATCGGAGTTTGCTACCAGGCCGTCATAACGTTCGCCCCAATCATCCTCGTAATTACGGTTATCGTGGTTGCCCGATTCGGAAATACCCACCTTAAAGAAATCCGGGTAACGGAACATAGCCGCTGCGGTAGCAAAGCCACCGCCCGAGTGCCCCCAGATGCCCACTTTGTTGGTATCAACAGGGTATTGTTTTGATAACTGCCTGATACCTGCAATCTGATCGGGCAAGGTATTTTCAGACATATTACCGTAGCTTATATCGTGGTAACTTTTTGAACGCAACGGGTTACTGGTACCTTCAATCACTACTACAATAAAGCCCAGCTCGGCCAGTGATTGATTATCGCTCCTTGAAGCCGCAAACGACCAGTTGCCTACGCTCCCGCCTTGCGGGCCCGGGTATATGTAATCAATAACCGGGTATTTTTTGCCGGCATCCAGGTTGGTCGGCGTAAAAATCAGTCCGTAAATATCAGTTTTGCCATCACCTGCAATCAATTTAACCGGGGTTGGCGCTTTCCAGCCGGTAGCAGTTAGCCTTGATACATCGGCTTTCTCCAGGTTGGTTATCAGCTTGCCATCCATACTGCGTAAAACAGTAACCGGCGGCACGTCTGGTTTAGAATAGCTGTCAACAAAATAACCGCCGCCGGGCGATAACGTAATATTGTGGTTGCCTTCTTCGGGTGTTAAAACGGCGAAATGCTTACCATCAAATCCTGCTTTACATAACTGACTGTAATATGGGTTCTCTTTTTCAAGGCCGTCGGCAATAAAATAAACCGTGCGGGTTTTCTCATCAACCTTCAATAGCCTGGTTACCACAAAATCGCCTTTGGTAATTTGATTTTTCACTTTACCGGTGGCAGCATCGTACAGATACAAATGGCCCCAATTGTCGCGTTCAGAAAACCAGATAATCTCGTTGGTTTTGGGCAAAAACTTCCAGTTAATAGTGCCCCAGCCCGACTCGTACTGGGTTTTTACCGTCTCCTCAAAAACCTCTTTAACTGCACCTGTTACGGCATCGGCAATGCGGAATTTCTCGTTTTTATGATCGCGCGAGGTGGATACAAAGGCCAGCTTTGATCCGTCAGCGCTCCAATCCACGTCATCAAATGTGCCGCTGCTGCTGATGTCGTCGCTCAGGGTAGCACGGTGTGCGTCGGGTGGCACCTGCAGGGTAATTACTTTGGGATTATCCACTTCAATAATAACCCTGGTTATCATGGCAATTTCATCGCCCGGCAAAGGGTATTTCCATTGCTTCAATACCGGCTTGCCCACGTTGGTGGTAACCAGGTACATATCGCTCACCTTACGCTGATCCTGCTTAAAGGTGGCTATCTTCTTTGAATCCGGCGACCACCGTAAAATTGCCGCGTCGGAGTTTTGCCAGCCTGCATTATCTGTAGCGTAGCCAAAATCTTTAATACCATCGGTAGTCAGCTGGGTTTGGCTGCCCGTTTTTGTATCGCGTACCCAAAGGTTATAGTCTTTGATATAGGCTGCCCGGCTGCCATCGGGCGATAATACTTCTTCCGTTTTGCCCCTGCGTCCGCCAGGTTGCATCCGGCCCCGTTTTTGTTCTGCTCCGGGAGTAACCAGGTCTGTGACCAGGTCATACTGCCAGTGTTTATCGGCTGCCGTAAACATTATTTTTTTACCATCGGCCGAGAAGCTGATGGTTTGAAAAGGCAGCATATCGCCATCGTATTTATCGCCCAAAGCCGCCGAAAGCAGCTGGGCCAGTTTTTGATGGTCAAAGGCTGTTTCGCGTGTTTTTTTAACCGGATCAACCAATACAAATTCGCTGCCTTGTGCGGTGAGTACGCGGTACCAGAATTTATCGCCCGGTAACCAGTTAGGCCTTACATCGGCCCTGTCAACAAACGGGGAGGTATTGTAGGACATGAAACTTTCGGCATGTTCATAATCCTTTGTGGTTAAGGGGCTACCCTGCTGGGCATACGCCGACATAACCCAGGCAAACGCCGGAATGGTGAGTAAATATTTATTCATGAGTGTCAACTTATGTTTAAAGCGCAAATTAATGCTTTTTTTTATTTGAACGTGTTTAAAGATTGTTACAGAGGAGATAGAATCAAGAGGCAAGATCATAGGTGTTCGGAAGAAAAAAAGCCGGGGGGCGTGCGATTCCTTCCTCGGGGAAGGAGGAGGTAGGGGTTAAATCAGGCGTACACAGGCTCATTTTACAGCCGCACGGTGAAACCCCTCCCCGCCTTTACGCACATTACCAGCCGCACCCCTCCCGTGGGGCTACTGTGTGTACACATCTTTTGGAAACGTACCAATAATAAAAAAAGATGTCATTTCGAACGAACCGGGGAGGGCATTGAGTGTTGGCGTGAGGAGAAATCTTCTGCAACATGCTTGCAAATTTGCATGGTTGAATGTATGACGTACAGGATTTCTCCTCGTACCTCGTTCGAAATGACATTTTCTTTTGTTTTAAAGATGTGTACACACGGTAGCCCGTGGGGAGGGAACTAAAAATCTTCCGAACACTTATAGTTTAAGATGTAAAAGCCGATGAGATAAGTGTCGAACTTAAAAAAGCCGGCCGGTACATTTAACCGGCGGCCTTAACTATGTAAAACTATAAAGAAAACTAATAATGAGCGGCTTGCAGGAAAACGTTGTTAAACAATTTCCTGCTGTTATAGCCGCATGTTTATGATATAATAAGGGTAAGGGATTGACTTTTATTAAAAGCTGCATTAAAAACAAACCTCTTCCGTTTAATACACGCTATTTGATATCAAATGTAAACACTTGCTCAAGCAGTATAAATAACATGTTTGGGGTATTTTTCAAGAGAAGTATGTATGCCTTTAATATGGCGAGTTCTTGGAATTAAACTCGTTAACCAGCTGTATGCGGCTATTAATCTGGAGCTTGCGATAAATATTTTTAATGTGCTGCCGTACGGTATCGGGCGAGATGAACAAGCGATGAGCTATTTGTTTATAGGTATCGCCAACAATAAGCAATTTGGCAACTTCCTGCTCTCGGGCGGTTAACTGTTCATTACTTTCGGGCTCAGCAGGCATGGGTTTTGCAGCAAAATAAGCCACAACTTTTTTGGCCACCACGGGACTCATGGGCGCGCCGCCATCCAACACATCCATGATGGCCAACTTCAGCTTTGTTAATGGAGTATTTTTTAACAGGTAGCCGCTTGCACCTGCCTGTAATGCTTTAAATATGCGGTCCTTCTCTTCATATACCGTTAACATCAGAATATTTAAAGCCGGCCATTTTTGTTTAATGCGGAAAGCACCCTCGATCCCTGTCATACCCGGCAGCTCTATATCCAGCAGGATAACATCGGGAGTACGATTTTTGGTTGCCATAAATTCCTCAACGCTGCCATAACATTGCACGTTGCCAAACTCGGCCTGCATCTGCAGAAACTGCGCAACACTGTTCCTGATGTAAACATCATCTTCAATTACCGAAATGGCTATCATACATCGTAAAGTTGTGTATAAAAAATGGCTGCTTATATAACATGATTAGGGTATCTTTTGAATGGAGTCGGAAAGTCCGAAAGTCCGGAAAGTCGGAAAGTCCGAAAGTCCGGAAAGTCGGACAGTCCGAAAGTCCGGAAAGTCGGAAAGTCCGAAAGTTCGAAAGACTAAAAGGCGCAAATTTGGCAAGGTTTGAAAGTTGCAAATTTTGAACCTGGCTACTTCCCCGCCTCGGAGCTTTGCTGACTCCCCAACTCTCGGACTTTCCGACTTTCCCGACTTTCGGACTTCCCACTCCCCCCTCACCACTTTTTCATTTTTATGATCACCATGAACAGGTCATCCCCGGTAACAATATTAACGCTGCCTTTTATCCTTTCGGCACGCATTTTCATATTTTTTAAGCCCTGGCCGGTATAATTACTTGTTTTTGTTTGCGCGTTGATTGTGTTTTTTATGGTGATAGTCATTCCTGATGTGCGATTTTTCAATTCAATCCAAACTTCGGGATGTTGGTTGTGCTTTAAAATATTGTTGATGGCTTCCTTAAATATCAGGTAAACATTTTGCCTTATCAGCTGCGGCAGATCTACAACTTTATCAAGCCCTGTTGCTTCAAAGTGCACCTCGGCATTATCCTCCAGCATCACAAAAGCGTGCTGCCTCATGCGCAACAGCAAATCTTCCTTATTATCGTTTCTGGCATCTATTGACCAAATGATATCCGATATCGACGCGATAGCGTTCTTGCTATCATCCGAAATATGTTCAATTACTTTAGCATCTGCAGCCTGCCTGATGTGCATCAGTTCGCTGCTCATAGATATCCGGGTGAGCGCGCTGCCAATTTCGTCATGCAAATCGCTTGCTATAGTAGTACGTACCAGCTGTTCTTTACGGATTTGGCCGAGCCTTGCCAGCCAGGCCGCGTATATTAATAATCCGATGATGGCAATTACTACTATATCAAAATACCAGGTTTGATAAAAATGCGGCACCACGATGATGGTTTTGTTAAGCCAGTAACGCGGATTAACAGCCGATGCAAACCGGGCCTGCAAAGTATATTTACCTGGGGATAGGCTGTAAAAGCTAATCTCGTCGGCCAGGTCGGCTTTACGCCAGGTGCTATCCAGTTCGCGCAGGCGGAAAAGGAATTTACCCTGGTGCCAAATATTATTACCGGCAAACTTTAAGCCCATAAATACATCGCCCGGATAAAGGGTGATACCGGGTTGTTGGTAGGCAAACAAATTGGTTTCGCCGGGCACCACCCCGTTTGATCCTTTTTTGAAATACGAAAGCTTAACCATATCGGCCTCCTTACTTTTGGCCAGGGAGTAATGTTCCATATCAATAAACAAAAGCCCCCCTACTCCGCCCATGATCAGTTGGTGGCGCGTTTCGTCATAAAAAATAGCCGAGTGGTTAAGTTCCTGGCTGTACTCTTCGTAATCGGGCGGGCTTATGGCCAGCATACCGGCATGGGTATCAAAAACACTGAGGCCGCCGTTGGTACCGGCAAAAATGAGCCCGTTAGCTTTATACAACGAATACACAAACTCGCCGGCAAGTCCGTTGCTAAACCTAACCTGGTTTAGCACCTTACCGCCAAAGTTTATTTTCACCAGGCCGTTGGCGGCAGTACCCAGCCAAACGCCATCCTTTTCGGGGAGCATAGTATAAATGGTCGTTCTACCCGTTTGCGGATAGATCCTCTTTAACACCGTATCGTTTTCAAGCCTGAATAAGCCATTAGCGCTGGCAATCCACCATTGGTTATTAATCTTTTTTATCTGCTTAACAAACCCCAAGCTATCCTTCCGGAAAAGTTTTTGAAGCTGCCATTGCTGGTTTGCCTGTTTTGATATCCGGTACATCACAAACGCGGTACCGGCCAAAAAGCTGTCGCCATCTTTTGCCAGGCTAAAACCATAAGTACGCTGGCTGGGATTACTCAAAAAGGTTATTTGGTCCGTATCGGTATTAAGTGTTGCAAAGCCCACCCCGCCCTCAATCCCTAATAAAAGCAAATGATCATCAATGCGGCTGATACAGTAAATCACATTGGTTGATACTTCATGAATACTTCCTGTAGTATCAACCGCAAAAAAACCGCCATAAACGCCCACATATAGCTTTCCGTTGGGCATCCGGTAAATGCTGCGTACACTTTTCTTTTTAAAAAAACTGCTAATTGCTGCGTTCTGTTTATTGTTATAACTGTTACCGGCGTCGGCAATCAATTCAAAAATGCCCCGGTTGGTGGCTACCAATAATTTATCTGAATGGATTTCGGGGGCGATATTTTTGACGATATCGGCCTGCCCAACAAATGGCGACTGCTGTATTTTAAAAAACCGGGAATCGGCTTGCAGGGTGCCTGCTTCGTCCTGTAGTAATATAAATTCATCGCGCAATAAACGTATCATGGCTATACCATCGCCCTTGTATACATATACCTGCTTCAGCGTTTTTTTGTCGAAGATGATAAAGCCATTACCAAATTTATCCAATATATATTTTGAGGATACCAGGATAGCTTTTGATTGTGTAAACTTAAACGATGGATTACCCTGCACCTTAACCGTATCGCCCGGGCCGGCAAAAAAATGGCCGTTTTTTAAACGGGCAATTTTTTCATTGTAACAAAGGTATACGCTGCCATCGTCATCAACTTTAAAATTTTGCAGCGTTTCTTTACCAAGCCAATGAACTATGTTGGGGTCTTTTTTTTCTTTTATCACCGCTTGATGCGCAAAAAACCACTTTTGCCCCCGGCGGCCATAAAACTCCAGGTCGCCATTCGGTGTTTTATAAAAACCCGCCGGCGGCGTATCTATCTCATATTTAATTAGCTGTAAAGTTTTTGTATTATAGGTAAACAAAAGACTTTTGGCGTCCTCTTCAAAAAAGATCAGCAAATAGTCGTCATGGGCATAAATATAGTCGGGTACGGCGCTTTGAGGCAAATCGGCATAGTGAGAGTTAAAAGGCTGCACAGTTGTTCCGTCAAAGCGCCAAATACCCTGGCTATTGGTAAACCATATAAAGCCCTCTTTATCCTGGGTAATATCTTTTATTTCGGAGTATTTAAAAGGCGCCGGAAGATCTATTTTTTTTGCATGGTAATAGGACTGCGCATGGGTATTAAAAACCATGCTTGTCGTTAAAAAAACAATAACTGGCAGCAATTTACAAAGCTGTAAAAAAGATCGGCTTGTATCGGCTAACATATTTACTTAGGGGCATTTAACACCTCTAAAATATAACATTTAGCCTAATATTTAACGCCCCGGAAATATTTAACAAAAAAATCAAATTCTGGTTGCAGGTGCTGATAAAACTACATTCCGTTCACTTCCATATCGGCAGTGTACACGCCCATTTTGGCTGCGCTGTTACAGGCTGCGCGGTGTACCAATGCACGTTGTGCAGCAACAATATTTTCGTCGCTTCCCTTCCAAAGTTCCAGCGCCGGCTGCTGTATCGCCCTCGAAAAAGAGTAGGTAAGCACCCAGGGCATCACATCGCCAAAACGGGTATGCATGCGGTTTAACCGCTCCGACGCAAGTGCGGCCGATTGCCCGCCCGACAGGAAAGCTATACCCGGTACCGATGCCGGTACCGTTTTTAAAAAGCATTTAACCGTTGCTTCGGCAACTTCATCGAGCCCCGGTTTTTCGGGACTTTCCTCTCCCGGCAATATCATATTAGGTTTCAGAATCATGCCTTCCAGGTCAACCCGGTGCTGGTATAGGGCATTAAATACGGCGTGTATTACCTCGGTAGTAACCTCCGCGCATCTTTGCAATGAATGATCGCCGTCCATCACTACTTCTGGCTCCACTATGGGTACCAAACCAGTTTCCTGGCAAAACATCGCGTAGCGGGCAAGCGTATAAGCATTTGCTTTTATGCAGGTTGATGACGGGATATCGGCACCTATAGTGATAACAGCCCGCCATTTGGCAAACCGGGCTCCCATTTGATAGTAATTTTTCAAACGGCCGCCCAGGCCGTCTAAGCCTTCGGTTATCTTTTCGCCGGGGAAACCCACCATGGGGATGGCGCCTTCATCAACTTTAATGCCCGGAATTATCCCTTTGTGCTTTAAAATATCTATGAACAGCGTGCCATCTGCAGTACTTTGATGAATGGTTTCATCAAACAGGATTGCGCCGCTAATGTATTCCTCCAACGCAGGCGCGTTTACAATCAAATCACGGTATTTGCGGCGGTATTCTTCGGTTTGGGGGATGCCCAGTTCCTGGAATCGCTTGTTACAGGTGGCGGTGCTTTCGTCCATGGCCAGTAAGCCTTTATTGCCTTGCATTAGCTGGTAAGCAATGGTTTTTAATGTCGAGGTATCCATAATCATCCTTGTGTTAAGCAGGTGTAACAACTAACACTAATAGAGCCCGACTTGTTTTATGATTGATAATATGCTGTTTTTTTTGACGCAATATTTACATGCGCAAGTGCTCCGTTCGTGAATAGGCTACAACAGATGTCAATTATAATGATGATCAAATATATTGGCCAGCAACAGGCACAAATATTTGGATGCTAAATTGGGCGATCATTTTAGTGCCAACCATGATAAAATATAAAATATTGATTATCAAATACTTATAAATAAAACATCTGAAATATGTTAAGTTATGTTAACCCAATTAGATGCGTCTGTCGTACGGGTATTATTTTGATACCGGAACATCTATATAGCTGCTGTTGTACCATTTTACTTTAAGCGGTATTTTGGCATCGTTAATGTTTTCAAGGCTTACATCTTTGCCGGTACCGTAGTTAATTTGGCAAAAATTATTTTTGTTTACGTTGATAACAACCAGCAAGCGGCTGCCTTTACGCAGTTGCCTGCTTACCACCTTGGTATTTGAAAACGGAAGCGTTGTTATTTTGCCCGGTTGCAGCAGTTTGCGGTTGGTAATGTCCCACGAATAGCTGGCCCGCCCCAAAAAGTAGGTAAGCTCAAAATATTCGCCGTTGGGCATCACTTCATAAAGCGCTACGCTATAGTCAAAATCTTTTTTGTTGATAGCAGCTGTAATTTGGCCGAGGAAAGCGCCGTTCACAATAAGCGGATGTTTTAAACTATCGCTTATGAAAGTAAAACCATTACTGTAAATATCTTTTTGAATAATGGGGAACGGATATGCGTAATTATTGGATGTAGCGCGGTCGGCAAAGTCAACCTCCTGCTCAAGGTATGCCAGTGTGACTGGCTTTTGGGCAGATAATTTAAACTGATCGTCCTTTTTTACATTACTGAGGTACAGCCGGAGCATGCTTTGGTGCATTTTATCCAGGGATGGGGCATGACCCCATCGGTTGGCGCCCATAACCTCGTAATTGATCCTGTCTTTGATAATGGCAGGCTTTTTACCTTGTTTCATGATATAATCAAACCACTCAAAAGTAATTGCTTTAGTATGGATGATAGCTACCGAATCAACCTGGTAGCCCCGTAAAACAGGCTCTCCGCCTCTTTGTGTGCCGAAATGATCGTACGGGCCAAGTATCAGGTAATAGTTGGCCCTGGGGTTGTATTTGGCTAACTGGCGCAGGTAGTATAGTCCAGATGTTTGCCCGTCGTCATAATAACCATCAAAAGCCAGCACCGGGATATTGATTTTTTCAAATTCCTTACCGTATGGGATCATAGCTTGCCAATATTTATCAAAACCGGGGTGCTTAAGCCAGCGTTGCAGCCATTTATTAGGTGCATGGTCAACACTATCAATTTTATTGTAGGCCGCGCCACTTTGGTACCAGTTTTCGCTCAAATTACGCCAGCGCTGCTGATTATTGTAAGTAGCGGTATCAAGGTATTTATTATTGCTAACGTAAAAGGCCCAGCCATAATTGGCGTTAATGAACACATTATTTTCCATAGGCAGCCCCATGCCCGGAATTGCCGAAACATAAGGCACAATGGTTTTGAGCGCCGGATGCACCTTATATTTTAAACCTGCCCATTGCGCAAAGCCCGAATAACTGCCCCCATACATCCCCACTTTGCCATTGCTCCAGCTTTGTTTGCTTATCCAGTCAATTACCCAATAAACATCTTCGGCATCGTGTTCATAAGGTACTATTTCTTCGGGACTTAAACGCTTGCCGCGTACATCGGCCACTACGCCCACGTAGCCATGATCGGCGGCGTATTTGGCTTCAATCAAACTTCTTTTAGTATCCGAGTAAATAAAAAACAGCAGTGCCGCGGGTTGCGGCCCGGTTACATCACGCCGGCGCACAACAACAGCCGATAAGGTGTATCCCTGCGGGGTTTTAATAAGCGCGCTATCATTAATAACATACTTTTCCACGTCGGCATCGGGCGATTTTTGGGCAAAAAGAGTTGCCCCCTGGCTTATTAAAACCAGTAATAGCATTAGTTTTTTCATGATTTTTTTGCTTAAAGCTGAAGGCCCAAAGCCCAAAGCTTTTTGTTATTCAGATTATTGTCTATTCTTTTATCGAAAGGAACGTTTTAGCACTTTACCCGAAGCTGTTATTTTCCACTTTTGCTTCTGCTTAATACTTTTAGCTTTCTGCCTTACGCTTTAAGCTTCAGCTTCCCTTTAAACTTTACGGATTGCCTTTCCGATACTTCAACTACCTGCCCGGTTTTTAAACTGATGTTCAGTTTTCCGCCCGGCAGATGGCTGATTTGATCGATATAGGCCAGGTTGATGATTTGCGCCCGGTTTACCCTGAAAAAAATGGTTTCGTCCAACCTTTCTTCCATTTGGTTTAGTGAGCGTTTCAGGAATGTTTTTTTATCGCCAAAATATAATACCGCGTAATTATCCATCGATTCAACCAGGTGAATTTCATCTATTTTTAAAAAATAGCATTTGCTGCCGTCCTTTATAAAAATCTGCCTGTTATCTGTGTTTGTGTTTAGCTTAGCCCTCACTTTTTCCATTGCTTTGGCAAAACGCTCATCACGCATAGGTTTTACCAAATAATCAAGGGCATCGGCCTCAAACGCTTTTACAGCATATTGGTCAAAGGCAGTAGTAAAAATAATTTCGGGCACACTATCCAGCATTTCCAACAAGTCGAACCCGGATTTTTCGGGCATTTGCACGTCAAGGAATACCAATTGAGGTTGATGCTTTTCTATTAAAAGTTTTGCATCATCGGCATTTGCTGCCTCGGCAACAATTTCAACATCACCATAATAGCCCAGCGCCGTCCTTACCTCTTCGCGGGCAAGCCGTTCGTCGTCCACAATAATTACCTTTATCTTTTTCATGATAGCGGCAAAATAAGGGTTGATAAAACTTTATCGCCATATACCTCCTCCATTACAAAACTGGCCTGGGTTTGATATTGTAACAGTAAACGGTCTTTTAGATTTTTTAAACCAAGGCCATGCTGGTTACCTTCAGCAGTGAGCCGGCCGGGGTTTAAAACGGCAATGCGTATTTTCCCGTCGGTGTTTTTGATGGTTATTTTAATTTCACCTCCGGCTTTCTGATGTGCAATGCCATGTTTAATAGCATTTTCAACCAAAGTTTGGATACTTAGCGGCGGTATCAAACAGTGTTCTATCCCCTCTTCCATATCAACGGTAAACTGCAATCTTTCTTCAAAACGGATCTTTTCAAGTTCTAGGTAATCCATCACTAAATTAACCTCGTCATGTAAGGATATAAGCTTTGCATTGCCGCCGTACAAAGTGGCGCGCAGCAAATCGGACAATAAATCTATAGCTCGCCGGGCTTTGGCCGGGTTGGTACTTGTTAATGCTTTAACACTATTGAGGGAGTTGAAAAAGAAATGCGGATTAAGCTGTGCCGATAGTTGCTGCATTTGTGCATCGCGGGCAACTACCTGTAAACGGGCATTATCGGTAGCGGTGCCAATCTCCATCAGGGCATAATGGTACAGGTGAAAAGCCAGCACCCAAATAGCCATAAGCCTGATACCCGTGGCCAGCAGCACCAGGTAGTTTTGACTAAAAAAAGTCCAAAAACTCTCGCTATAAGCAAATGTAAAATAATAGCGGGCTGCGTACAGTTTAACAGTAACCAGCAGCATGTAACATACACCCATTAAAAGCACCGCGGGAATAAGGCGCACAGCCATGTTTTGTACTTTTAAATGGGTGAAGTTAAACCTATGCGCAAAGCGATAATAAGCATGGGTAATCAGGATGCCAATGCCAATATCAAATACAAAATGAACCAGCGCCAGTGTATAACTATATTGCCCACTATGGCCGCCGGCATACATTTGCAGCCAGGCAGCCCCCCCCCAGAACAAACCAGCCAACGACCAGCCAATAAGCTGACAAGACCAGTATAGCGATATCCCCTTTTTTTGTCTCAATGTTGATGAACTGTTGGTTAACAAAACAAACCAACAAAAACTATTTGGTAATATAAAGCGGAAATACATGGACGCGGTTGTTTGGGGATGAACGGGAATTTAAAGTCAATCTTTTAGTTTCCCGGCCAGTTTACGGTATGGGCGATAAAGCTTTTACATTTTTAACTTAAGAATATTGGGGGCGAAATATTGGTAAATCTACTGTTAACCAATAATTTCGGACATGATAAGCCTCGATAGGCAGCGCTCATCAAAAAAAATATTCAGAATTTTAGCTATTAATATAAAACGAAACCGATATTCGTTGGTTATTGAGTAACTTTAAATCTAAATAAAGCATTAAAGCTAATGGTGAAATTATTTGTCGGGGGATTCCCTTTGGACATGACAGAACTTGACCTGGTTAAAATAATTAACCTGCATGGGGAAGTGAGTACGATTAAGATAGTACGGGATAAAAAAACGAGGATTTGTAAGGGCTATGCCTTTTTAGAAATGAAGGACCGGGAAGGTGCCGAAAACGCCGTGATTGCCTTAGATGGCACCCCTATGGGCGACAGAACACTGAACGTAAAGATAAACGAGGAAAACGCGGTAAAGCCGCCACCACCCAAAAGAAACTTTGGAGGATATAACAGCACTAATAACCGCAGTGGCAGTGGCAGCAGCTACGGCAACAGTAGCAATAATTATAAAAGACCTGTTGCGGGCGACGCCCCAAAAGCCAAACGACCAAGAAGAGCGACATAAAAATACCGACTGAACTTTTTAGTAAAACCTTCATTTTAAGACACGGGGATTCAACTCCGTGTTATTGCTTTTAAACGGCATAGTTTGGCGCTATGCTGTTTAAACCTTTTAAGCCATACCATCGCTTTATGTCCTTTTCGATTTAAAACTCAAAAAGTCGCAGTCAAATTATGAAGCTATCGATAGTGGATTTGCATATATGTAAGCCCTCCAACTCCTCACACCAAATCAAACGCCCGTGCGTATTGCGACAGTTCAAAAGATGTGTTTGCCTGTAGTTTATGCTTGATGTTTTTACGATGTGTATCAACCGTACCTACTGCTATAAATAATTGGTTGGCTATTTCGGGCGAACTTTTCCCAAGTACCATCAAGCGTAGAATTTCACACTCGCGTTTGGACAAGCTGGAGAACTTGCTTAAGTTTTTACGCAGAAAAGTATTTTCATCCAGCATTCGCTCCACTTTGGCCGTTACATGCTGAACAGGGTCAACCTTAAAAGCCATATTAATCACCAGTAAAGGGAGCCCTGCATCATCGCGCATTAAAATTTTCATGGTACTCAAATGCCACACCCATTCTGGGTTACCATTTATTTTTACCTGTTGAAAAAAGGTGATATCCTCGTCGGTATTTCTTTCAACCATATCTTTCACCTTCGGCACGTAGGAGTCTGCATCTTCTGAGTTAAAATATTTTGCAGTATACTCGGCTGTAGAATAGCTCCTAAATTCGGCTAAAGTTATACCCAGCTGGTTTAACCCATTTTGACACATGTATTCCAATTTAAAATCGGGCATCCGGTGTATAATGGTTACACCCGGCAGCAGGTTGGCAACAGCGTGTATTTTATCAATCTCGGCTTGAATTTTCAGTTCCAAATCGGGCAATTTATCCATTGCAATATCATAATTAAGGGATGGCAATATAATGAATGTTTAGAGACGGTTTTTCTTAAATATTAAGAAGTGTTATTGATTACGAGCTATTTATTTTATATTTATAAATTGATACAACTGTACAAAGCCGTGCCGCATATATAATTCAATAATTATCAAAAAAGGGCTGCAATGTTAAGTTGCCACAAATAATAAAAATGCCTCTAAAAAGTCCATTTCTAAAAACTTTACTATTAATTCAATTTTTATTTTCGGGCGCATACGCCAGTACGCCATACCAGGTGGTTTACTTAAAAAATTATAGCGCAAGTGACGGGCTGCCTGGCTCGCAGGTTAACTATTTAATGCAAGACAGTAAAGGCTTTATTTGGATAGCTACGGATAAGGGTGTAAGCCGGTTTGACGGACAACACTTTAAAAATTTCACAACCGCCGACGGGCTTGAAAGCAACGAGGCTTTCCGGATAGCTGAAGATAATTACCACCGGATTTTTTTTTACTGCAATAACTACAGGGTTTGTTACTACGAAAACGGGCTTATACACAAACTTACGTCAACTCAGAAAGTTTTGGTGCAGCCATTTGCCAACATGTTTTTTAACCGTTACAATGAGCTTTGCGTAAATTACGAGCTAAACACCAAAGTTTACAGTTTCGCTGAACTGAAATCCCCAAAGCATCAGGGCCAACAGCCGGGGAGCTATATTTATGGTGCCGGCGAAGAAGAGATTACCCTTTCTGAACACAACCTTACCATACTCAAAAATGAGCTTGGCGCTGCGCATTTAAACGACACAACAGCCAAGACCAATACCAAACCTTATAGATTGGCCATACTACAAAATCATTTATTGTTGATAACTAAAGATTGGGTACACGTTTATCAATATCAAAAAAGCGGGATCATCCCCATTAATAAAATCAATTTTACCGGTAATGTAACATCGGTTTACCTCACCGGCAAAAATACGTTTGCCGTTACAACGGTAAAACAGGGCACGTATATTATCAACTACATTACAGGCGAGCGGAAAAACTATCTTAATAATCATATTACCACATCTACACTTATTGACCGCGAAAATAATTTATGGTTTGGCACTTATGACACTGGTTTCTTTTTAAGTACCGATCCCGAAGTAAAAATCATAAACAAGGAAAGCGGCCTGGAAAATGAAAGTGTCTTAAAGCTGGGTATAGCCGGTGGTTACCTTTTTGCGGGGCATATTTTAACAGGGTTGAGCTATATGAAACTGGGGACTAATCAAAATCCATCAATAGGCACACTTTATTTACAGCAAAACCGGTCGGATTTTAACAGGGTAACCAGCTTGCTTCCTATCAAGGGCAAAAAGCTATTGATAGGTACTGATAATGGTCTTTTCGGGTTAAATGTGTCAAATGACAATCCGTCATTGTGGCGCCCGGAGTTCTACACAGGTGGCCCGATAAAAGGCACTATACAACCGCGTGATACTATTTATTTCCTGAGCTCTCAAGCTATTGCAACGTTACAAGGCCGATACGGATACATGTTTCCCCCTATCCGGCTAACATCATTAGTCTGGCATAAAGACAACCTGCTTGTAGGTTCTCTCTATGGTTTATATAAAATTGTACCACCCCTTAGTCCTAACCATTTTAAATATGTACGGATATTGGCTGAAAAAGGAATAAATGCCGTAAAGTGCCTGGCATCTAACGGAGAGGCATGCGCCATTGGCACCGAAGATAAAGGGGTGTTTCTGTTAGCAGGTAAGGCCGTTAAGCAGTTTAACGCACCTGTTATTTCATCGGGCAACATCCGCAAACTTGTATGGACGGACGCCCATACACTATGGGCTTGCACGGCCAATGGCGTAAGTATTATTGGCTTTAGTAATAATTACCAAACTTACCGGGTAAGCCGGTTAAATACCAGTAACGGGCTGCCATCAGATAATGTTGCGGATGTAGTCCGCGACGGAAGTGATTATTATATCGCCACCGATCAGGGCATAGCTGTTACTCAAAATTTATGGAATACCAATATGCCCAGGCCAATATTGCTTGATGATGGCATACCGGCTAAACAAAACAGCTTCACTTATGGCCAGCCGGTTGTGTTTAATTGCGTAGCCCTATCCTACAAAAGCATGGGTAAAATACAATACAGGTTCAGGCTCAAAGATGTTGATAAAAATTGGGCCGCCGCGCCAACTGGTGAAAAACGGCTTGACCTGCTGCCGCCCGGCCAATACGAGTTAGATGCAGTAGCTATTGACCGCTTTAACCAATTAAGCCGCCCGCTTGTTTTTCAATTTACAGTAATGCCTTTATGGTACCAACAACTATGGCTGCAAGCTATAGCCGTTACCGGAGCTATATTTATAAGCTTTTTGCTTATCCGAAAATACTATCTGTCTATCATCGGTTTACAGAAAAAGGATTATGAAAATGCACTTGCCCTGCAACGTGAACGCCAGCGCATCAGCAGCGAGGTGCATGATGATTTGGGGGCAAGTATATCGGGCATTAAGCTGCAAACCGAAATGCTGAGCCGAAAAGTAGCTAACCAACCGGTTTTTAAGGAAATAGATGCTATCCATGACGCGATAACTGATATATCTACCCAGGTGAGGTTAATTATCTGGAGCCTTGATATTGAAAACGATGAAGTAAGCAGCCTGGCAAATTTTATTCATAAGCAAAGCATTAAAATATTTGATTGCTGCGATATTCGCCTTCATGAAAGCATCTCGGTTGGTGAAACCATGATTGCCATTAGCGGCGAAAAACGACGACAGGTATACCTGCTGGTGAAAGAAGCTTTAAACAACATTATTAAACACTCGGATGCCCAAAACGCGTTCCTGGCAATTAGCCTCTACAAAAACCTGTTGCATATCAGTATCCGGGACGATGGCCGCGGCTTTGTGCCCGATGTGCGCAAGCAGGAAACCATGGGTATCCGTAACATTTACGCACGCGCAAAAAGATTGAATGCCGATTTGAAAATTGACACAGCACCTGGCGAGGGCACCTCCATCAGCCTTAAACTACCCCTATAAATGGTGGCCATAATAGGTATTTTAAACAAGGATAATTTTAGGATATTAGCGTTTTACATTTACCACAATCATGCTCCAGATAATTTTGTTAGAGGATAATTTACATTACCGGCGGGGCCTGGAACAAATTATTCATGATATGAGCGGCGTAAGCCTGATGGGATCATACACCAATGCCGAAATTGTATTAAAAAAGATACCCGAGCTTAAGCCGGATATCTTTATTGTTGATATAAACCTGGAGGGCATGTCGGGTATTGAATTCATAAGGCGGGCAAAACCCGTGATGCCTCAGGCCGAGTTCATGATGTGTACAATAAATGATGACAATACCCACATTTTTGAATCGCTTAAAAGCGGCGCCACTGGCTATATCCTAAAAGAGTCATCGGCCAACGAGATCAGGAACGCTATTACAGAAATAGCGGCGGGCGGATCGCCGATGAGTGCCTATATATCGCGTAAGGTAATTGCTTCATTTAATGATGCCCCGCCAAAACCGACAGTCGCTACCGAAAACCTCACGGATCGTGAGGTAGAAGTACTTAACCACCTGGCCCGTGGTCTTCAATACAAAGAAATAGCCGACAAACTTGATATTAGCACAGGTACCGTTAAAAAGCACATACGCAATACATACACCAAACTGCAGGTACAAAACAAGGTAGAGGCCATAAACAAATTCCGCGCCATATAATATACCCCTTTTTCAGTATTGCAGGGCGTGGGGTTTAATACTAATTTAGCATCATAAAGAAACTAAAGGGCCATGTTGGTAAACCAACCCGATAGCTATTTATAAACCTAAACCTTATCACTTTAATAAAATCAGGCCTTTTTTAAAGGTTTGATTTTAAATATCAAGCGCTTTTTTCCAGGCAATAATTTAAATTAATAAACTACTGTACTTATCGTTACAGGGCCCGTAAGCCCCGATGATTGCAACCTGCTATTTTCGTTATAAGGGTTTACCACAGTCCATGTTTTTCTTTGATCGGCCTGCAGCTTGCTATCGCCAATCAGGCGGTTAACCCAGGTGTTTACCACTGTTATGTCAATTGTATTTACGCCCGGTTTAATTGCTTTAGTAACATCCAACTGATAGGGAGCTGTCCAAACACCACCTACATCTACCCCATTTATCTTCACCTTGGCCATTGCTGTAACAGCGCCCAGGTTAAGTATTACATGCTGACCGTTTACAGGTTTAAGCGCTTTAAATGTGTTATGATATGCGGCATGTCCCGAAAAGTATTTGATACTATCTTCGGCCCGTTCAGTCCAGTCAGTAAGTTTATCAAAAACTACAGGTTTGGCAGGCCCCCATCTATTGCTGTCAAACTTCACTATCCACGGCGTATTTAATTTAACCACATTTTTTCCTTCGGGAAAGTTAACATCAACATTAGGTTTTTTACCTGCTTTACTGTCTTTACGAAAAACAATGAAGGCACTTTGATTGGCCGATAGCTTAAGTGGCATCTCCGTAACGCTACCCGTTTGCTTAAATGAAGGCAAATCGCGGGCGGTTCCGGTTACCGCATCCCATAGCTCGGGCTGTTTTCCATGAACCCTGAAGGTGGCATTTAAATCAACTTCTTTATTGGTTTGGTTTGATACAAAATATAAATCGCCATTGTCCAGCTTGCGGTGGATGAACAAAGCTTCATCGGCTTTGTCAAATTTACAATCGGGTATAACATTTACAAGGTCAAGCGCCTGCTGCATATCCAGTCCATTAATCACCAAGCCTTGGCCATAGGTATGTTTTGTTATTTTTGCCCCGTCAATATCTCCCCAAAGTTCGGCGGCTATTTTTTTTACCTCAACATCTGCCGGCCCATAGTTTTGCAAACCAGGCGACCGTTTTGGCGCAGGCCCTAAAATGATTAACCCCTGCCCTACTAATTCTTTTATTTTTTTGAGCAGCTGCGGTCGCATGGTTTCCAGTTTAGGCAGCACCAATATTTTGTAGGCCATACCACCTGGCAATACCAGCTTACCATTTACCACAGTTGCACGTTCATTTAATATCTCGGCATTAATGTAATCAAATGAATACCCCCTGGGCAGTTCAGGATCGCGGATGCCTGTCATTTTTGGCGCGTCCTCGCCAATAAAGTAAGCAACATCAGCTACATACTTTCCCTGGCGTAACATATAGCCACAGCGCTTAAGGTATTGGGTAAACATATCCATATCGTAAAACCAGGTATTTAACCGGTTAAACTCGTTTGAAAAACCTGCATTAACGCCCGGCACCTTATCTTCATAGGGCTGCTCGATATAAACATGGAGTAAGGTATTGTTTATACCTTCGGTAAAAAAGCGGTCGCCGCGCTGTTTCATTACAGCCGGGTAGCGCGAATATGCGCCGCCGCCACAGGTAAATGACTCGGCCGATACTTTATTTTTTCCATAAATATGTGCACATGACGATGCGGCCCTGTTTTCGATATTCCCCAGGTCGCCTTCGCTCCAAAACTCACCACCCACCTCGTCCGACTGGCCTCCATACTGCAAAAACTCGCCAGGGAAACCCCAGTGGCCATAATTTTCCAGCCAGGTAGTAAGGCCGTTTTTGTGGCTAATATCCCTTAAACCTGCAACATATTGATAGGCAACCTCGTCGGCAATAAACCGACGCATATCCCATAAAAACCTGTCAGACATATCCTGGCTGCCCACCACGTTACCGCTCATTACAGGGATGTAGGGAGTTGGATCGTACCCAAACGATGATTTAAATTTATCTGTTAAGCCGTCCGTCCAGTTTTGGCCGCCGGTTTCATAGCTATCTTCAACGGTTACTTTAAAACTCTTACGATCGGCTGCCGTTATGCGGCGCAATATCTCGCCCAAAAAGGCATTAAAATGTTCGGCAATGTGTTTTTTGCTCATTTTGTCGGTTTCAAAACCCCGGCCTTCAGGTGATGCGGGACCATTAGTTACCTGGGTAGGTGTCATCCCGCTACGCATAATTACCCAGTTACCTGCCGGAACGTTCCATTTTAAAGTACCATCGGTAGCAAGATATTTTGAAATGTCAATCACTTTTTGCGGGTCTATCACGTAGCGTGCATCATCAACGGCCGGCTGCACGGGCCATTGATACTCTTTCCAATACGGGAAAGGTGTCTGGAACATTTTAGCCAGCGTTTTCTCGATATAATTTTCAACAACAGGCGATGCCGATAATTTCAATTCGGCAATTGCACTATGCTGGCTTTCGTTGTTAAAAACTATCCTGAAGTTTTTGGCGGTAGTGGCTGGTATTGATACGCCCGCCGCCCCGTACGGGCTGAAGCCCACGTTAAGTTCGCTATTGCTTCTGTCAACCACAAAATGTTTGATGGTTTGGTAATTGCCATTGATATCTGCCTGGATGTCGCCTTCAAAACGCATGGCAGTTTTGGCCGGGTAAATAGTTAGGCCCCGCGCGGTAAATGAAGTACCTGCTTTTATATCAACAGTAAATGTTTTATTGGCGGGAAGTTCCAGAACAGTATTTTCATTGCCATCCATGATATTGGTAATATTACCCACCGATGGCTGGGCACTGATTAAAGGCTTTAAATCACCAATTGTTAAATCATTATCCAGGGGTACAGGATAGGCTAACAGCTTAACATCCTGGAACTGATCGGCAGGTTTGGTCAATTTCTCATTAAAAACTAAGGGACCTTTTACCTGTTTTACCGATGATGTAAGATAGCGCATGGCCTGCTCCGGCTTAACCCAGGGACCGCCAGACTGGCTCCATCCGGGACCATTAAAAATCCCGATATCAATGCCAAGTTTTGTGGCGGTTTTTAACGCGGTATGCATGATATCCCACCATTCGGCCGAGAATAATTTCACTTTGCCGTATGGAGTTTCGCTGATACCGATATTGCCAATGAAGGCCCGGTTGATGCCTACCCGCTTCATTGATTCGAGGTCTTTAATAACCCCTTGTTTCGAGATATTATCCGACATCCAATACCAGTATATACTGGTTTGGATAGAATCGGGCGGCATTTTAAAGCCGGAAAGTAGTTTTTGCGAATATTTTTTTTGTTGCTGTTTTACCTGGGCAATACCGGGCAAATTGGTAACAAACAAAACAGCGAGGGTTAAAAATAACCTAAAAACGTTTTTATAGATATACTGCATGTAATGCGAATAAGTGATTTATTAGCTAAATAAGAATATTTGAATTTTTGCAAATGCACCGTTAACCGGCATTCTGTTTTAGGTTGAAATATCTTCGGTTTATAATTCAGCTATTTTAAATCATTAAAATAAAACCGGCAACCTCCACTGTCTACTTCGCCTATTCGTTTTCTTAAATGATATTTTTTTGAGTCTGCCGGAGCAAATTGGGTCGATTAGCGCCGAAGGCTAAACTGCTACGCCTTTAAACAAGCAAATCCCGGGCGCAAGTAGCATCCGGGATTCGTCTGTATATATAACGGTGTCAGGAATAAATCGACAACTATTACCGGTAAGCTTTTACGCCCACGCCGTTAATTCCAAATAAATACAAATCATTTACTTTTAAAACCGCCCTTACATCGCCGGGTAATTTAAACCCGGATTTTTGCTGGGGCAAATAGTTAAATGTTCCGTTGCCATTTCCTTTAAGTAATACTCCATAATTGGCGTCGTACTTGCCAAACTTTACCCTTGCATGGTTAATGTTTCCACATAGTAAAAGATCAACCTGCCCATCTTTGTCATAGTCCAACGTTGTTATAGTAAACACAGGCGCATACTGTGCCTGCAAGGGCAAGGCTATTGGGTGTAGTTTACCCTGGTTGTTACTTACAAAGCACATGGTTGACAGGCAATTTGCCGACAGGTGCCCTGCTCCTTTCATTTCTTCGGGGGTAAAAATCTTGTCGATAGTTGCATCAGCATAACTATTATAGTCAGGGAACCGGCCACGCATCATGCTTATCTGGTCAAGCATTTCATCGCGGCTAACATAAGGGTAACTTTTATGCTGGATGTAAAAACATAGTATCGGGTCAATTGATCCGTTATCGTCAAAATCTTTGTAATACATTTCGGCCGGCTCCTTGTCGGTTGCTTTGCATTGTGTATTGAGGCCCATGTTACCGGCAATAAGATCAGGGTGGCCGTCATGGTTAACGTCGCTCACGGTTAAACAGTTCCACCAGCCTGTGTATTTTTTGTCAAAATACTTAGCGGTGGCATCGGTGAGTTTGCCGTTGTTGTTTTCAAAAACGGTTATTGGCATCCATTCGCCAACTACCACCAGGTCGGGCTTGTTATCACCATTCATATCTACCCACGCTGCATCGGTAACCATGCCTATCCTTTTCAAAGCAGGATTTAATTTGGCTGTCGCATCTGTAAAGTGACCCTTGCCATCATTTAGCAGCACATAACTTTCAGGCGCTTCGGGGTACCTGCCTGGTATTACCCTGCCGCCAACAAACAAATCGGGGTAGCCATCGCCATTAATATCGGCCACTTTAACACAGCTTTTGCTGCCCGTCATTTTAGGCAGGGCATTAGTTGATTCCGTAAAATTCCCCGAACCGTCATTTATATATAACCTGTCCTGTAAAGCAGCATCATCCGGCATATAATTGTGGTATCCACCGGCGCATACATATAAATCGGGCTTGCCATCGTTATTGGCATCAAAAAAAACTGCGGCGGCATCGGTACTGGTTTTACGGGATTCAAAAGCAGTTTCTTTTTTTACCGTGAACCCACCGTTTTTTTGCTGAAGATATAAAGCACCGGGGCTATCGTTGTCGCCGCCTACGTAAACATCCTCCAGCCCATCGTGATTTACATCGGCCTTGGCCATGCATGGACCGTTGTAAGATAGCGGATTAACCAACAGCGGCTGCCGTTTAAAATCATTAACCAGGCTCATGGTGCTATGATACTTAACCGGGGATGACACTTCGGTAAATAAAGGCTTTATTATACTTTGGCCGATATAAGGCGCTGTGGCGTCTTTTTCGGATAGTGTAATAATTTGGTTGGATTTGATGTTTTTAACTACCTGCGCCTTACCGCTCTGCCATATAATACGCAGGGAATCCAGTTCCTTAGCGCTACCTAAACCAAAATGCAATACCGCCGATACGGTAGATTCATAGCCCCTGGTAGGCATTTGTTCAAGATATTGCTTTTTACCGGCTGTATAAATAATAACTTTTGCGCCAATACCCTGGGTGTTTTTATTTGCACCTTTTAGCTTTACCGACAGGTAATGGCTTTTGTTTTGCTGTACCGATTGGTTTTCATAAATGAATGCCGGCTTATTCACGTTGTTGATCACCAGGTCAAGGTCGCCGTCGTTATCCAGGTCGGCGTAGGCTGCACCATTGCTGTTTGATGGTTGGGTTATACCCCATTGTGCGCTTGTATTGGTAAAAGTAAGATCGGCATTATTCCTGAAGAAGTAACTCTTTACCTCTGACGATGGTATTTGGTTAACCAGGTCGAAAAGATCCTGCCGCATAACACGCCTGTCGCGTAACTTATCGCCGGCGTATTTCAAAAAGTCCATGTTGGTGTAATCGCGGGTATAACCGTTGCTTACAAAAAGATCTTTCCAGCCATCATTATCATAATCTGCAAATAAGGGAGCCCAGCTCCAATCGGTATTTGATATTCCGGATAGCTGCCCAATTTCGCTGAATGTGTTATTGCCATTGTTTACATGCAGCATATTACGCATGTACTGATAGTAAAACCCCACTTTAAGGTTAAGGTTAAATGCTTCGTAATTGTCCGACGCGAATAACATTTTTTGCCTTTTGTTATCTTCTGGTAACATATCCAGTGTATAAATATCGGGCACAAGGTCGTTGTTAATATCGGCTACGTCGTTCCCCATCGATGAAAACGAGGTATGCCCCATCTGTTTAGGAAGTTCATCGGTAAAGTGCCCTTTTTTATCATTAATGTATAATCTATCGGGCACACTGTAATCATTGGAGATGTAAATATCCGGGTAACCATCGCCATTAATATCGGCAATACCCGCGCCCAATCCGTACGATAACGAGGTATTTACAATGCCGGCAGCTTTGGTTATATCCTGAAAATGACCATTATTGTTGTTAAATAACCTTATGCCTGATTCCGGGTCGGTTTTACTCATCAGGCTGCTTACGGTTATTTCGTCGAGGCTATTTTGGCGCTTGGGATTGTGGTTTACCAGCAACATATCCAGGTCGCCGTCCCTGTCATAATCAAAAAAATAGGCCTGCGTACTAAAGGAAGGGAAATTGAGGCCATAATCTGCCGCCATTTCTTTAAATACCGGTGTGCCGTTGCTATCATTTCCCTGGTTTATAAACAGCTCGTTAACCCTTTTCTCGGCACTTAATTTCCCCGAATAGCAAACGTAAATATCAATTTTACCATCACCATTAATATCAACCAAACTTACACCCGTTTTCCAGGGGCCTGGGCGCCCTGCCACACCTGCAGCGGCGGTAACATCGGTAAACTGTAAATGACCTTTGTTCAAATACAATTTATTATCAGTCATGTTGCCGGTAAAGTATAGGTCTTGTAAGCCATCGCCATTCAGATCGCCAACGGCAACCCCACCGCCGTTATAAAAATACTCATACATTAACACGTTGGTATTTAAGCCCTCGGTTAAAGTATTGCTGAAATCGACATGAGTTTCTTCGGGTTTTAGTAAACGGAAGAGCGTATCGCCCTGCATATTATTGGTTGATGACGATTTACAACCTGTAAAAACAATAAAAGCAAACAATACCAGGAAACATCCCCGGTATTGTTTGCTTTGCTTACCTGATACTTTTGACATTTTATGAGTTACTGAAGCTGATCAAGAATTGGTTTATCCAAACCGTTTATCACATTTACCGACGGTTTAATCAGCTCTAAAACTACAATATTATTGTTATTTTTCCTCAACCACTCGGCTGGTAAATATAATGTTTGTTGCGGTCCATTGTTCCAGTAACGGCCTAAGTTATGCCCGTTTACCCAAACCACGCCTTTGCCCCATTTGCTCATATCCAGGTAGGTATCGGCAACTTCGGCCAGCTTAAACGTACCGGCTTTAAGTATCGGCTCATTTGCCTTTAACTTGCCTGCTTTGGGCTTTATTTTGCTGATATCATCAAACGGTAAACCGAACATTTTCCAGTTGGTTATTTCGGCACCGGCAAAGGTTACATTTTCGGTTATGCCCTTGGTATTCTTCAGCAAATAAGGGCCAAAGTTGATACGGCCCAGGTTTTCCACCAGGATATCCAGCTGTACTTTTCCCTTTGGTAAATCGGCTAACAAGCTATCCTGTTTCAGCCTTCTGTCCATGATGCCTACGCGCTTGCCGTTTACAAATACAATCCCGTAATCGCGCAGGCCGTTTACTTTAATAACGCCTTTTTTGCCGCCATTGATGGTGGTACGGTACAAAACAAAACCATAGGCCTGGTTAAGGTCTTCAAAAGTTAAAGGTGTTTTGTTGAGTTTTGCAGTTGGCAGTATATCAAACAAACCTGTTGTTTGCGTGAACTTAACAGCAGGCAGGTTCATAGCCGGTTTGGCAGCCGGTACATCGGGCAGGGGTTGGCCAGTGGGGAGGTGTTTTTTTATCACTTCCCTAAACTTATTATATTTATCGGTAGCATTGCCTGCCTCATTTAACGGGGCATCATAATCATAGCTGCTTATCTGTGGCTCATAGGGTTCTTTGTCGTTGTAGTTGGCACCGTTCATGAAGCCACGGGTTGTACCGCCATGAAACATATACATGTTGATAGAAAGCCCCGCACTTAATACGGCATCTAATTTACCCAGGTATTGTTCTGCAGGAACCGTATGGTGCTTTGTTCCCCACCAGTCAAACCAGGCCGGGTACCATTCGGCAATAAAGAAAGGTCCTTTGCCATCGTGGTTTTCTTTAATCAGCCTTTTTACTTTTGCAACGTCATCAACACCATTAATAGCGGGTAATAACCCGGGCAGATGCCCGTCTTTAATAGCCGCTTCGGGGTCGCATGTATATAGCTGGCCATCAAAACCTGCGTCGATAAACATTTTACGGTTTAATTCCAGGTAATCTTTATCGTTGGAGTATGATCCGTATTCATTTTCAATTTGCACCATTAAAACGTTGCCGCCATGGTTTACCTGTAAGGGGGCAAGCTGTTTACCCACTTCTTTAATATATTGCTCATATTCTTTTAAATACGTAGCCTCTTTGCTGCGCACTACCAGTCCTTTTTCTTTCTCGAGCCAGTAAGGATATCCGCCAAATTCCCATTCGGCGCAAACGTATGGGCTTGGGCGCAAAATAACCCACAGGCCTTCTTCCTTCGCCATTTTTACAAATGCGGCTACATCATTATTACCGGTAAAATCAAAATGCCCTTTTTGCGGTTCATGAACATTCCAGAAAACGTAAGTACCTATGGTGTTTAAACCCATTGCCTTTGCCATTTTCATACGCTGACGCCAGGCCTCACGCGGAACGCGGGGGTAATGCATTTCGCCGGATATAATTTGTAATGGTTTACCATCAAGCAAAAATGTACTGTCGGTTAATGCAAATGTGTGTTTGGCAGTTTGCGCATTTGCACTGATGCCGCAGAGTAAAATAACGGGTAGAATTAATAGTTTAAAAAGTTTCATAAATTTAAAAAATGCAGGCAATTGTTTATTAGTGTTGATGATAGAAGCTATTTTACGGTTAAAATGATTGATGTTGACTTAAGTCCGGCAGCGCTAAACTGTACAATGACTTTGCCCGGTTTACCGGTTGTTTGTATATAGGCCAACAGGCGGCCTTTTAAAACCTTGCGAGTATTTGACTGGTAGTTTTCATGACTGGTGGTGCTTCCGCTCTCCAATCCCAGCAATTTAGCCGGACCTGTTATGGTTACCTCAATTTCATTATCAGCGTTTGTAACAGGAACGCCGTTTTTGTCGGTCACCTGTATCTCTACCTGGCTTAATCCTTTTGATTTGGTGTTAAATGATGTACCATCGGCAATTGCCTGGATACCGGAAGCCTCGCCTGCTGTTTTTAATGTATAGCTGGCTGCTTCAATTCCGTTATTGTAACCTTTTACCAGTAGTTCGCCCGGTTCATAATTAACCGCCCAGGATGGTATTTGGCCTTTAGCATCAGCCCGCGAAAGTTTACCGAGCGATTTACCATTTAAAAACAACTCCGTTTCCTGGCAGTTGGTAAAGCAGTCAACCCTTATTTTACTGCCGGCCGGCCAGTTCCATACAGGTTCAATGGCTTTATGGCTCCAGATACCTTTATCTTCCTGTTGTGTAATTGGCTTGGCACCAATAAAAACCATCGGCTTATCGGCCCAAAGGCTTTGCCTGTAAAAGTATTCGGGCTTTTTAAAGCCGGCCAGGTTAATAAGTCCCGCCCCGTTGCTGCGCTGCGGCCATTTACCGGCCTCGCCCAGGTAGTCAATCCCCGTCCAAAGGTATTGGGCCGATATGTATTCATTACTATCAACCGCGGTCCAGGCCTGGCGCTGCATGCCGTTTTCGCTGCCATAAATAATGCGATTTGGATATTTTTTGTGGTCATCGGCATAACGGTACTCCTGGTAATTATAACCAACAACATCAAGTTCTTCCGGGTAGCCTACTTCATTCGACATTACTACCCCTGCAAGCGCCGCGGTAACCGGCCGGGTAGTATCAATTGCTTTAACTGCCTTAACCAGTTGTTTTGCAATTACGGTTAAACCGCTTGCAGCAGGATGCTCCGGAAGGTAGCCTTTGCCATAAATCTGCGGGTTTTTACCTGTGTTTAAAACTTCGTGTGTGTATGGATCATTAGGGTAATCAATTTCGTTACCAATGCTCCACATAATGATGGATGGATGGTTGCGTGCACGTAACACCATATCTGACAGATCCCGCGTGGCCCATTCTTTAAAATATTCATGGTAGCCATCCTTGGAGGGGGTACCTACGTTCCATCCTTTAACCCATTTATTTTTGCCCAGTTCCCACTCGTCAAAGGCTTCATCAATTACCAAAAAGCCCATTTTATCGCACAGGTCGTATAAATAATCGGCGTGTGGGTTATGGCTCAGGCGCAGTGAATTAACCCCGGCGTCCTTTAATATTTTTAAACGGCGGATCCATACCTCCCGCGGAACAGCTACACCCAACGCACCGGCGTCGTCATGGATGCATACGCCTTTCAGTTTGGTGCTTTTATCATTTAAAAAGAAACCATTATCCTTATCAAAACGAATGCTGCGGATGCCTACCGCCTGGTTTACAGCATCAATTTGTTTGCCGTTGCGGCTTAGCTGTACCTGTAACTGGTATAGTTCCGGGTGTTCAACATCCCATAAACGGGGAGACGATATTTCGGCATCAAAACTTGTTTCGTGTTTGCCAGGTTTTACTTTAACCTGCTTTTGTATAGCGGCGGCAATTTTACCGGTATTATCAACCAGGTTTATTTTAATGCCGATAGCTGCCTGGGTTGCTGTACTGTTGCTGATGTTGACCTTTACGTTGATGTCCGCTTTAGCTGCCGATACTCTTGGTGTAGTAAAAGCTACATCCCACAGATCGACATGGACCGGATTTTTAACCACCAGGTAAACGTTGCGGTAGATGCCCGAGCCGGTATACCATCTTGAATCGGCAAATTCACTATGATCTGCCTTTACCGTTATTATATTTTTACCCTTATAGCTAAGGTATTTTGAAAGTTCATACTGAAACGGAATAAATCCGTTGGGGCGCTTGCCCAGGTAATGGCCGTTTATCCAAACTTCGCTGTTTTTGTAAACGCCATCAAAGTAAATGTAAACCTGTTTGCCTTGCCATCCGGCTTCGGCGTTAAATGTCTTTTTATACCAGCCTATGCCGCCGGGTAAATAGCCCGTGGCGCTGGCCCAGTCCTCACTAAAGGGCCCCTCAATACTCCAATCGTGCGGCAAATCAACGGTTTTCCATAAAACACCGGCTGCGCCGCCTTTATCGCCATTGGTAATATCGCCCTTATGAAAACCCCAGCCCGAGTTAAACAATACCGGCTTGGATTTATCCTGCGCAAACAAAGTTGTTGTAAGCGTTACCAGCAAAAAAAAGCAGCTGTAGTTTTTAATATTCATGTTTTAGTAACCGTATTATTTTTTGTTTAAAGTATTGAGCTATGAGTATCGAGTCGAAAAATAATCAATCGAATTTGCGGCTTAAGACCAAATACTCATTACTCAAAATTCAGAACGCCCTACTCAAGACTCACAACTTAAAACTTACTGCTGTGCAATTTGCCATTGTTGGTTAGTACCGCCATTCCATGGCCACTGAATAATGCCGGCACCGTTGGTGGTTACACCGCCATTAACATCCAATACAAGACCGCTATTGCGGTTAATTACTTTATAAACACCATCTGCTACAGACGTAAGCTGCCATTGCTGGTTGTTGCCGCCATTCCACGGCCATTGAATAATGCTTGCGCCGTTGGCGGTTGATGCGCTGTTAACATCAAGTGCCAGCGTGCTGTTGCGGTTGGTTATTTTGTAGTATCCGCCGCCGTTGCCGGTTATTATCCATTGCTGGTTATTACCGCCGTTTTGCGGCCATTGTATAATACCCGCGCCATTAGCTGTCGACGAGCCGTTTACATCTAAAGCCGAACCGCTGTTGACGTTTAACAAACGGTAGTACGCTGTTGGGTAAAAGGTATCGGTACCACCTGCTCCCACGCCCCAGCCATATTTAAGCCTGCTTAAGCCCGATGTGTTGGTATTTGAAACGGTAAGGCTTGTGCCCGTGCCACCCAAAGTCTCCATGGCGTAGCTATCGCCCGTGCGGATACCCGGCCAGTAGACGCTGCCCATGCCAAATGCCCTAACCTGATTGGTTAAACCCTGCAGATAAGCAATCTCCTGATCGCCGCCTATCGCGCCGGTGTAGTTTTTACCACCGGTCATGGGTACGCCAAACTCGGTTAATACCGCACGGCTACTGTAGCTGCCGATATTGCCCCGCAGCCTGCTTTCCCATTGCGCGGCTGTGGTGTTGGTGCCGTTGCTGAAAAAAGTATAGTCGTGAATAGATAACAGGCAACCGCTAAAACGGCTATCGGCCCCAACGCCGGTAATATCCTGTGAGTATGAAGTACCGCTAACCAAAATGCGGCCTTGCGGTATAGATGGATAATTGCTTAACCACTGTGCGCAAATGGTAGTCCAGGCGTTTAAGGTATAGCCGTGGGGCTCGTTAAATATTTCGAAGTATACATGTGCATTGCTGCCATATTTGTTGACAATGGTTTGCCACATAGACCAAAACTGGGTTGTATTATCTATTACCCCATCCGCAGCCGATTTAGATTCCCAACAGGCCAAAATAACATTCATACCCTTGCTTAAGGCCTTATCAATCACCCCGGTGTAGGAGTTCCACCAGGTTTGTGACACGGTTGGGTAATTTACCGGCAGTCGCAGTGTATTTGCGCCCGTATTGGCCTGAAGGCCCGATATTACACCGTCGGCCTTTGCCGATACTGTGGCATAACTATCGGTTGACGCCAGGCCGCTTAAAACCAATATCCCATCGCTAAAGTTATCGCCATCGCAAGCCCAGTTAACGCCTTTAAGTGCGCTTGCCGGGGTCGAATCAATAGTAATGGGTTTTGCTGGGATATCTACCACCGTTTTAGTAACGGGTTGGGTTACCGCACTATTGTCTTTTTTACAGCCTGTTATTAAAACGCCTGCTGCAAATAGTAAACTAAATATTTTTTTCATGGTTAACGTGGTTTTATAGCACCATTAAAACAGAAGGGAGCAAGTAATACTCCCTTCTGTTTAGCCTCACCCTGCCCTCTCCAAAGGAGAGGGTTCTTGATTTGCATGATTTTTACCCCCATTTTTAGTCAGGGATATTTGCATCTTTTTTTAAGTCCTCTCCTTTGGAGAGGATTTAGGTGAGGCTTTTTTTAGTAACCTGCATTTTGCTGTAACTGGCCACCAGAAGCCTGGATCTCGGTGCGTGGTATTGGCAACCAATAATGTTTGGTTTGGAAACTGCGTCCGTCCAATGCCACTTTAGGTGTGTATGAAAACGTACCATTGGCGTTTTTAGTGATTATTACACCTCCTGCCGGCTTATTTTCGGTAACATCGGCAATTTTCCAACGGCGTACGTCGTAGAAACGATGTTCTTCAAATGCCAGTTCAACACGCCTTTCGTATCTAATCGCATCGCGCATTTGCGATTGGTTTAATCCTGCAGCTAATGCCGGCATATTAACACCCGGCCTTGCCCTGATCATGTTGATAGCCTGCCTTGCCGACATGGTTGAACCAGCCGGAATAACATCGGCTCCGTAAGCTTCGTTGGCTGCTTCGGCAAAATTCAGCAGGATTTCGGCGTAACGGAAATAAATCCATGGATGAAAACCAGCATTACCCCAAGGGTTTTGAAGCGGGTAAGCATCGTCCATATATTTGCGTAAATAGTAACCTGTTTTAGTGGTATTCCAGTTGCTATCGCCATCTTTACTGTCTTTTCCACCCGGTATAAATGCTTCAACAGTACGCTCCCTGTATGGAGATCCGTTGTGTAATACAGTTGCATCAAACCTTGGGTCACGGTGATCGTAAGGATGTGTTGGATCGTATCCTGATGTAGGATCGGTAATTGGCTTACCATTATCCATTTCATAATCATCAACTAAGTTTTGCAGCGGCGTATTACCGGCCCAACCGCCATAACCATTTGGCCCGTTGGCAATTTCCATGTGGGTATGGTTGGCATTTTTAGTGTACAAACGCTCAAAAATCACCTCGTTAGTTTCGTTAACTAAAAACATGTTATCATAACCGCCTGAATAAATACCGTATTTATTTAAGCTGATAACCGCTTGTGCCGCTGTTGCAGCATCGGCCCATGTGCCGGCATTATACAACGGACTTGCAGCATAAAGCTTTAGCCTTGATTTTAATGCCAACGCGGCACCTTTTGTAGCACGGCCTAACAGCCAGGTTCCGTCGTTATTTAAAGGCAATTTAGCAGCGGCATCATCAAGTTGAGCGGTAACATAGTCAATGCTTTCTTTGATAGTTGCCCTTTTAAATAATGATGGATCCTGTAAATTATCGCCCAGGTTCACCACTTTGTCACCCATTAGCACCACCCCACCGTAATTACGGATGAGGTCCTGGTAACGGAACGCCCTGATAAATTTCAACTCGCCTTCAATATGTGTTTTATGCCCGGCGCTTAAAGGCAGATTTGGTAAAATACTTAAGGCATAGTTACACTCCCTTATGCTGCGATAACTCCGGGCCCAAAGCACACCTGCTCCACCTAAATTTTCGGGGGCCAATTGTCCGCGCTGTATAAGCCACGTAGCATCATCATTATTGTAAATGGACTCATCGGTAAGGGAACTCCACATACTGTATTCAAAGCCGCGGCCAAAACCGGGGTTTGATCCGTCGCCCTCTTTATCCTGTAACTTGGCGCCGATATAACGATTGGTTACATAGGCCTCGAAAACAGCTGTATCCGATTGAATGGCCGATGTAGCAATCCTGTCTGTAGGTTGCACATTTAAAAGGTCTTTTTTACATGCCGTTGTGAACAGCATGCCGCATACGATGAAATATAGCGGGGTTTTATATTGTAATTTCATGATCTGTTCTAATTAAAATTTAACGTTTGCACCTAAGTTGATAATTCGCTGCTGCGGATAAAACTGACCGCTGCCACTGGTTCCTTCAGGGTCATAATCCTTCACCTTGGTGATGGTGAACAAGTTGAACGCGCTTGCATACACCCTTAAGCCGCCTAATTTAATTTTTGAAAGGAAAGCTGTATTGAAATTATAACCTAACTGAACGTTTTTCAACCTGAAGAACGAAGCATCATTAAGCCAAAACGTACTGTTGTACTGCCCCCCGCTGATGGCGTTAGACGCACGATCTGTTACCCTTGGATAGGTTCCGTTTGTATTCGAAGCGCTAAACCTGTTATCGGCCCAGCTGCTGTAAAAGTTACCAATGCTTCCCGATTCAGGTAAAACATATTGGCTAACCTGCGCCTGGCCTGAAAATAATACCGAAAGATCAAAATTACTGTAAGCTGCGTTCAGCGTAAATCCATAAGTAATTTGTGGGATGTTACCATATTTGGTGCGTGTTTGGTCGTCGGCATTTATTTGGCCGTCGCCGTTAAAGTCCTGGTATTTTAAGTCGCCAATTTTGGCGCCTGTAACATGCGGATAACTGTCAAGATCTGCCTGGGTACGGAAAATACCTATGGCATTGTAAAGCAGGTAGGTGTTCAAAGGCCTGCCGGTTTGGCGCTGATAACTTATAGCGCCACTGGCTTCATCTATAAAAATAATCTTGCTTTTAGCATAGGTTACGTTACCGCTTATACCCCAGCTAAATTTATTGCTGGTGTGGTTGTAGCCGAGGGTTGCCTCAAAACCTTCGCTGTTTACTTTACCAATATTTTCTGAAGGAACCAAAGGATCAGAGCCGTATGGATTTACGATACCCGAAGTACCTGGCAATGACGCGTTCCTTGCGGCAAGGATATCAGAACGTTTTTGTTTAAAGTAGATAGCCTCAACTGTAAAATCATGCAGGAATGTAGCATTTACACCGATGTCCAACTTTCTGGCAACTTCCCAGGTGATGTTAGGGTTAGCCAGTTTTACCAGGTTAACGTTTGGCTGAATGGTATTTGACCCGCTGCCCGGAACACTGGCTACAAAACCATTGTTAACCAAAACATAATTATCAAAATACTGGAAGCCATTTACGTTATCGTTACCTAACGAACCGTACGATGCCCTTAGTTTTAAATCATCAAAAAAGCTGACATTATTTTTAAACCAATTTTCTTTGGTAATCCTCCATCCTACTGATGCCGATGGGAAATAACCCCATTGCTTACCCGAAGGGAATATCGAACTACCATCTGCACGCAGCTGGCCTTCAAATAAATACTTTTCATCAAATGCATATGCTAAACGGCTGATCACGCTACGGCGGTTATAATTTGAACTATAGCCAGAGTTCAGGTAATCTGTTGCGGCACTGCCACCCTGTGAAAGTTCGGGCAGTTGTGATGATAAATAGTTGTAGCGTGTAGCATCAAAATATTCCAGGTGGTTTTTACTTTGCTCATATCCAACAAAAGCATTTACATCGTGCTTGCCAAATTTGCGCGCATAATTCAGCTTAATGTTTGAGGTAAGTAATGCCTGGTTGGTTTGCGACTCAAACAGTGTTGGAGCGTTGTTATTACCGCCAACCACATTTTTGTTGTAAGTTTTTGCATTTGAATCATAGCTGTACAGAATATAAGGCTTACTGAAATTTTTGTCAAACGCATACGATTTATCAACAGAAAAGAAACCATCCAAAGACAAACCTTCAATACCCGGAAGTGCGTAGCTGCCCTTTAAAATACCGTTAAACACCTGGGTAGGGTTATTGTTAACACCACCAATATCGGTTACCTGAACGGCCGGGTTGTTGTTTTCGATACCTGTTGTTGGCAATCCGTTTGGATAGTAGGCTGCAACAATAGGTTTTGCGCGATACACAGAACGGAATACATCGCCGGCGCCTACTTCAGGAAACTGCCTGTCTTCTTCCCTGCCTGACAACGACAACCCTACTTTTAAACGTTTGGTAACATTAGCATCGATATTTGAACGGAAATTATACTGGTGATATTTGGTAACACCATTTTTGTATAAGCCATCCTGGTAAATAGTACCCAGCGAAACAAAGTATTTTACATCGTCGCTACCGCCGGTAACCGAAAGGCTGTGCTGATTTTGCAATGCAGTACTTTTAAGTGTTTGCTTCTCCCAATCGGTATTAGGGTAATTTAACGGATCTGATCCGTCTTTGAATTTCTGAATCTGATCTGCCGAGTATGACTGGTTTGGACCTCCCGTAGGGTTCGAGTCAAGACTAATCTCATTCATGATCTGGGCATAAGTTGCCGCGTCGGCCATTTTTGGCAAACGTGTTGGCGAGCTGAACCCCTGGTTAAAGCTGTAGCTAATGAGTGGCTTACCCGATTTACCACGTTTGGTGGTAACCAGGATAACACCATTTGCCGCCCTGTTACCGTATATGGCTGCCGATGCATCCTTCAACACCGACATACTTTCGATATCATTCGGGTCAAGCCTTTCCAAACCACCTATCTGGCCGGGCACGCCGTCAACCACTATCAGTACGTTGTTACTACCTGTAGTAGCCAAACCACGAATAGTGATGTTTGAACCATCGTAACCAGGTTCGCCGCTACGGTTGTTAACAATAACGCCCGAGAATCTTCCGGCTAACGCGTTTGAAAGGTTGGGTTGTGGGCTTTTAACCAGCTCCGATCCCTTAACCTGCGATATAGAGCCGGTTAAGGTTGCTTTCTTTTGCGTACCGTAACCAACAACCACAACTTCGTTTAATGATTTTGAGTCGGCTTCTAATTTTACATTGATAATTGTTTGGCCGTTAACAGGTACTTCCTGTTTGGTGTAGCCGATATAAGTAAACACTAATGTGGCCGAAGCATCGGGCACGTTTAATGTATACTTTCCGTTAATATCGGTAATAACACCGGTGGTGGTACCTTTTAGCGTTACGGAAACACCAGGCAGGGTTTCGCCTTTTTCATCGGTTACCACGCCGCTTATTTTCAAGTCCTGCTTGTTAATGTTTTTAACTCCTGCGTAAACCTGGGTTGGTAGTGCGGTGGTAGTTAAACAAGCAATTGCCATACTTGTGGCTAATAAGAAAAGCCGGGGTAATCTTTTCCGGTGAGGGGAATGCTTTACGTGTAAATTTGATTTCATATTTTACTGGGTTTTCTAAATTTAGGATGTCGATCGGACGCACTCCCAGGCAATTAAAACACCTACATTAAGCTTTGTAAACTCATGATTTTACAAAGCTTTTTGCATGTTATTAAAATGGCCGGTAATGAATTACGATTTATCTCCGGTTAATTGGTAAGGCCAAAATGGGGTTAAAAAGCAAAATTGAGTGAGGGGTAAATTCTCAATTAAATAGGGGGTAAATAAGCAAAACCCGCTTAAATAAGGTATTTAAGCGGGTTTTGTATAGGGGGTAAATTAACCACCGTCAATTTTCTTTAATTACATCGCGGTTTACGTTGTAATTATTGTGGAATGGTTTACGGTATTTTTTGATGTAGTCTGACGGGTTTATTCCAAACAATTTATGAAACTGCTCTCTGAAATATTTAAGGTCATTTAAGCCTACTTTGTAGGCGGTTTCATAAATTGTACTATCGGTTGTTAACAGGATCTCGGCGGCCTTCCTTAACCGGATAAAGCGGATAAAACTATTCGCCGATTGCCCCGAAATAGACTTAATCCTCCGGTACAAATTGGAGTGGCTCATACCAATTTCGGCAGCCAGTGTTTTAATGCTGAACTCCGGGTCGGTTAAATGCCGCTCAACAATAACCAGGCACTTTTCTAAAAACTCTTTGTATTCCTGCGATATCTTCAGGTCGTTTGATTTGAGGGTTATCTCATTATAAAAATATTTTTGCAGATTATTCCTGCTTTTCAAAATGCCGTTAACGCGGGCTATCAGTATTTCTTTTTCAAATGGTTTTGTGATATAATCGTCGGCGCCGCCTTCAATGCCTTTTAATTTTATCTCGGCGGATGAACTTGCTGTTAACAAAATCACCGGTATATGATTTAAAACAGGGTCTTCCTTTACGCGATGGCAAACCTCGATACCGCTTAAACCCTGCATCATTACATCGCTGATAACAATATCCGGCACAAGCTGATAAACCAGCGCAAGCCCGTCTGTGCCGTTATCAGCCTCAAAAATCTCAAACTCATCATTAAATATTTGCTTCAAATAATCGCGGATTTGCTGATTGTCTTCTATCAGCAGCATAGTTTTGGTATCTGAGCTCAACGGATCGGCATTTTTGGCTTTTGCCTGTTTGGCATTTGCGGTATCCTGCGTTAACTCCCCCTTATTCTCTATCAGTTCATCTAAAAAAACGGAGGTTTCGGCAACATCTTCAAAAACAAATTGCTGCCCAAAATGGGCTTTACCTTTTAATAAACAAATATTGAAAACGGTGCCGCTGCCCGGTTTGCTTTCATAAACAATTTTACCGTTGTGGCTTTCAACGAACACTTTAACCAGGTATAAGCCAATACCAAACCCGCCAGCCATTGGGGCGGCATTTTCAACCTGGTAAAACCTGTTAAATAGTTGATCGCCGGTACCTTCGGTTATGCCACAGCCGGTGTCGCGTATTTCAATATTTACATTGTCGGCTTCATTTATCACTGTACAAGTTACCGTACCGTGCTCAGGTGTAAACTTAAGGGCGTTTGATATCAGGTTAAATAAAACAATCTCTATCTTTTCGCGGTCGGCAAATATTTCAATGGCTTCTGTTTGGCTGACAAATTCAAACTGTATTTGTTTTGTTTTGGCCTGGTGGTTAAAGCATAAGAAAACCTCGCGGCATAAGTTTACAATATTGAGCTTAACTAATTTTAGCTTATCGGTATCGCTTTCGGCTTTTCTGAACAGCAGTAACTGATCAACCAAACTTAACAGCCGCCTTGCATTCCGGTAAACGATGTGCAGGTTGCCCACATCGCCCTTATCTGTGGGGCCAAACAGCATATCCTTTACCGGGTTAATAATTAAGGTTAGCGGCGTTCTGAACTCATGCGAGATATTGGTAAAAAACGACAGCTTTCGCTCATTCAGCTCCTTATCTTTCTCGGCCGATAGCTGGGCAATCCTGATATCGTATTTAAGCTTCGACTGGTTGGCTCTATACTGTATATAGTAATAAATAATAACCCCTATTGTGGCCAGGTAGCATAAATAGGCCCACCATGTTTTGTACCATGGCGGCAAAATTTTTATATGCAAGGTTGCATAGTTATCCATCCAGACGCCATCCTGATCGGATGCTTTTACTTTAAAAACATAATCGCCTGGCTCAAGGTAACGATAGGTTGCCGACCGCTGGTTGCCTACATAGTTCCATGATTTATCAAGCCCATCCAGCCGGTAGGCAAAATTGCCCTTTTGGGGATAAACGTAATTTAAAGCGGTGTATTGAATAGAAAAAACCGACTGATCTGGCTGAAGGGTTAGCTGGGAGGTTTCGCTAATGGTTTTTGACAATACCGTTTCGTCTTTGCCCTGCGCCCCTACCTCTATCTGCTTGTCAAAAATCTGCAGGCCTGTTATTAATAGTTGGGTTTGGTAATAGTTTTGATTTACTTTTTCGGGATCAAAAATATTAAGACCTTCTGTTCCGCCGAAATACATGAGTTTGCCCACCGTGTCCATTACCACCGATCCTGCATTAAATTGCCCGGATTGCAATCCATCCGATTTATCGTAGTTAAATATTTTATTGGTGCGGGTATCAATGGATGACAAACCCTGGTTTGTACTTATCCAAACCGTACCATTACCGGCTTGCTTTATGGCGTTGATGGTATTATTTGCCAGCCCGCTTTTCTCGTTAAACTTTTTAAATGTTTTCGATTTAAGGTTATATACAATCAACCCATCCCCCTCGGTGCCTATCCACAGCTGATTTTTTTTATCAGGATAAAGCGAAAAGATGATCTGGGTGGGAAAATAGCTTTTTTGGGCGTCCTCCTTAAACAACCTCGAGAATTTTTTTTGTGCAACATCATAATATAACAATCCGCTGCCGTAGGTACCAACAAACAAATTCCCTTTTTCATCCTCGGCTATAGCCCTTACATCATATGAGCCGAAGCCGCTGTTGGCGGGCGTGTAATTGGTAAATGTTTTGGTAGCGTGATCAAAAAGGCTCAATCCGCCTCCGTTAGTACCAACCCACAAATTTTTATGTATGTCCTGGTAAATAGCTCTTACATCATTACCGCCAATACTTTTATTGTCTGCTGCATCATGACTAAAATTTGTAAACGAATCTGTTTTTTTATTGTACAAAAAAAGTCCCCTGGCATAGGTGCCAAACCAAACATTCTTATTTCTATCGGTATACCCGTACAAAAAGGCGCTATCTGTAAGCCCTCCCAGACGACTGTTGGCCTTGTATTGCTTAACCAGGCTTCCATCGGGCCGCATTTTAAAAATGCCGTCGCCATCGGTACCAAGCCATAAATAACCATCACCATCCTGACACATTCCGTAAAAGCGTATCCAGCTCTCGCCGCTTTTTTCCACCCTTTTCTTTTGGATATTAGTAAAGCGCGCTTTGATATTACTTATCATGCCAATACCATCATCATAGGTACCCAACCAGGTGTTTTTGTCCTTATCAATAAATAGGGTTTGAACAGAACGCTGGGTTATATAATGATCATCATCCCCGGTAATTGGTAAAAGCGAAAAATGAGTCGGTGCCGGCCCGGGTTCAACCGAAACCTTGTACACGCCACCATCCTGCAACCCAACCAGCAGCTGTTTGCTGCCATCTTCAATTATAGATAAATACCTTTTGTTTTTAAAAGCAGGTTGTGTAGTTTGAAGTTGCGAAAAAGTATTATTACTGCGGTTATAATATATGATGCCCTTGCCCGTAGCTATCCATACGTTGTGAAAATGATCTTCAAAAATGTCGTTTATACGCCCGCCGGCAAAGTTGCTTATGGGTGCATAAAAATTTGACTTACCGGCAACCACGCCGTTTTTTTGATTTACTATATTGATACCGGCGTTGTCTGAGCCCAACCATAGTAAACCTTTTGAGTCTTCAAGCAGGGCGGTTATCCGGTAGCTTGACAATCCCGGCAGCGATTTACTGTTATAATTTGTAAACTTTAAAGTTTGGGTATTAAAATACGAGAAACCTACACTATAAGATGCTATCCACAGATTGCCATCCCTACCTTTTGTAATGTTATTTACCGCGTTTTTTACGTTATTGCCGTATGTGAATTTATAATGCGAGAATTTTTCGGTACGGGTATCAAGCCTGCTGAGCCCACTCCTGGATGAAACCCATATAAAGCCATCTTTACCTAAAATTATGCTTTGTACAAAGTTGCTGGCCAATGACGTTGAATCGCCCTGCCGGGATTTAAATACTTTAAATGTTGTACCATCAAAGCGGTTAAGCCCTTCGTTGGTGGCAAACCACATAAAGCCCTTATTATCCTGGGTAATACTGTTTACGATGCCAAATGACAGGCCATCTTTTAACGAGTATTTAAGAATCTTGTTCCTGACAGGCGATTGGGCATGCCCCCAAACCGCAAAACACAGCAAAGCAAACAGTAAATTTATCTTCTTCATATAAATCAGGCGTCAAGTAACATTCGATGCTGCCTAATAGCACACAATAGTATAACCAAAAGTTACCAATTAAACATCGGTATAAAACACCGCCAAAAAATTCAGGTTAAACTGGTTTTATTTACTTGTGTAAGCTACACTTAATGATGAAATAAAAAAAATAATTATACACTTTATAGTGATAAATCACTGTAGATAAACCTATTGCCTATCTTAATTAAAAAAGTTTTTTGAATTTTGGCGATTATAAAAGAGGCGCGTTGCCAAATATTGTTCTACAGGAGGGTTGCGCTTACCGCACCGTAAAGCACTTAAAAGCAATAAGAAAAGGTTAATACGAATAGGATTTATCGTTTTATCGTAGCAATGGCGGGATAAACCAATAGCGGCATCTCAACATGTTTAGCCAGCCGTTGCGTGTAACTACCTGAAAAAATCCTTTCTATAAAATTTTGATGCCGGTGTACGGTAGCTACCATATCAGTTTGTCCGTGTTTACATAGCCAGTCAAGTCCCTGTTCTATGTCGGCGCTTTTTACATTTCTGTAGTATATTTTAGGATAATTAATTTTATCTGTTACTTCACTTAAAAATTGAGCCACCTGCTTATCATCCAACCGGGCATCCTTACCCGGGCTGGTAATGTGGGCAATCAAAATTTCGGCGTTGAAATGTCTGGCTATATCGGCCACCAAATTTAACACATCAATATCTCCGGCCAGCATATCGGTAGTGAAAGCTATTTTTTTTAAGGGTTTAAATTTAACCTTACGCGGCACCAACAGCACCGGAAATTTAGCATGATCAATTACCGACCGGCTGCTACTGCCCATGAACAGCCTGCTTAATTCGCCCGCGCCCGACATCCCCATTACAACCAGCGATAATCGCCTTTCATCAACAATTCTATCAACTACGTCAGCTACCAACCCCATGTGGCACGAATAGTCAACATGAGGTTTAAAATTACCGGTGCCAGTAGCCTGTTCATGCGCCATCTCGTTTTCCATTTCGCCGGCGGTTACGCTTAAGGCATCCATGGTGGCAGTTTCCAGGTGCGAATAATCGGAGGTTGCCCATGAATCCGGATTGACTGCTAATGTTTGAATAGGTATTAATATAGCGTGGCATATATGTACGCCAACCCTCAGGCGTGTAGCCAGTTGTAAGGCATAATGGCTTGCATTTACCGCGCAGGGAGAAAAATCTGTAGGTACCAATATTTTATTCATATCCAAGGGACTAACTATTGTTACTAACAAATATCAGTTGGCTAAGCCCAGTAATAAATGATATCGGGCATAAACACAAATGATATCGGTCACCAGCGGCACCAAATTGGGCTAATCCGTAGCATTTTGATACTTGTAAATTGTTGGACCAGCCGATACTATATCATAATAATAAGTGACGGGCATCACTTTTTAAACAACCTCATTTCCTGAATTTTACTCAAAATAATTAAACAATTAAAACCATGAAAAAAGTATTGATTGCTACCGATTTTTCGGAAAACGCCAAAAACGCCGCCATTTTTGGTTATAGGTTGGCTATGCAAACAAAAAGTGATGTAGAGATATGTACAGCGATGACGATACCTGCCGAAATACCCCAGGCCGGCGTAATTGTATGGCCCATGGAAGAGTACCACGTTATTGAAGAAGCTGCCCTAACCGAACTAAAGCAGTTAAAAAAAATACTTGAAGCCCAACACGCAGCAGGCGATTTTAAACCGAATGTTAGCTATAAAGCCGAACCTGGTACAGCCACAGATGTAATAAAAATATTGGCAGCTCAGGACCATGTAGAATTAATAGTTGCCGGAACACATGGCGCCGGAGGCTTAAGCGGGTTAATGCTTGGCAACCATGCGCGTAACCTGATTGATGCCACGCCAACCCCATTGCTGCTTATCCCATCGGGCTTTAAGTTTAGCCCTGTTAAAACTATTGCTGTGGCGCTTGATATGAAACATAAGGGTGATGATTTTGCAACTATCACAGCCATACAGCCCCTGGCAACTTTAATGGATGCCACCATGCAATTGGTACACGTTTGCCATGAAGGCGAAAACACCGATGAAGCAGAAATATACCTGGCCGAAATGGTGCAGGAGGTTAAACAAATTGCCGGATATGCCAAAACAAGTTCATTAATTATTAAACAGGCACCAACCGAAACCGGGCTTAACTGGCTATGCAACTACGGCAATGTTGACATGCTGGCTATGGTGCACCACCATCGCGGGTTACTGGCATCGCTGTTTACCGGCAGCCATACTAAAAAAATGGCAGGGCACATTGCATTGCCTTTATTAGTAATACCTGCAAAATTTTAACACCTGCTTCACTAAAAATTACAACCATGAATAAGTTAACGCCCGATAACCAATTAGAAGACGAAATACAGGAGCTATATATTTTAGCCAGCCACTGGATGAAAGACGTTTGTTTCATGGAAGATGAGATCCGTTTTTTTAATAACATTCTTGATAAATACAAAAGCGCAAGGCTTACGCCCGAAATGATGTTAAAAAAAGAGGAATTTGAACGGGAAATACTCAAACAGGCAAAAAATATCGATAATCTTAAATCCGACATACCAGTATTTCTCGTATTTCTTAAACCGTTTGTAGGTAATGAAAAAGAAGCGATGGGGCTTCAGTTTATTGAAAAGTACAGTACTCTGGCTGGCGGCCTGTCCGACTCGATGGCTGCTTTAAAGGAGACAAAAAACAAGCTATTTACCTATGCGGAAAGAATTATAGCATCTCGTAAAACCATAACTGAATTAAAAAATTAACCTACATGAAATCTATAGCAGTCCTGACCGACTTTTCAGAAAAATCTGGCCATGCGGCTAAATATGCGTTGCATATTGCAAAAAAGTTGAAGGCTAACGTAAGGCTTTACCACTTGCAGCTAACACCGGCAGCATTATACGCGCAACCTGTATTAAGCGGACAAGAATATCCCGAAGAGCCGATAACTGATACCAGGCTCACAGAATTTTCAGAAGCATTAGAGGCCGATTTAGTAAAACGGGTTTTTCCGGGATCTTTTATGCCCCAGGTATCGTTTTATGCGGGCAGTGCAGATATGGTAGATGTGATGACGGAAATTATCAACAATTCAGAAACAGCTATGATTGTTACGGCACCGCTTGAAACTGATGATTTAGCGTCTTTTATGATGAGTGACGCAGGCAGCAGGATAATAGACTGGACGACCGTACCCGTTTTGGTAGTACCTCAACACGCCCCCTTACGCAATGTTGAAAAAATGGCGTTTGCCACTACATTGGATGCCGGCGATATATTATCTATAGCCGAACTTGGTAACCTGATGGACGGTTTCCACGCCGAATTGATGGTTGCCCACCTGAATAGCAATCCGGCAGATGATAACACAAGAGCCGTCGAAAAAGAACTTAACCGCAAACTTTATACCGACCTGAATTGTGGCGGCGTATACTTTCGCAGCGTGCCCGATATCAAATATCAAAAAGATTGGGAATGGCTGAAAGCCAATAAACGGACAGACTTGCTGGCCATTGCCAAACGCCCAAAGGAGCAGATGACGTCATTTTTTAAACGCGGCCAAAGCAGCCACATAACTCACCATATAACCATCCCGGTTATGGTATTGCCTAAAAGGCCCTAATATTTTATAGGTAAAAGCCCCGCATGAGCCGGGGCTTTACCTGTTCCGTAAAACAATAACTTTTAACGTAATTCTGAGTGGTAAAATTTCGCGAAACTTTGAAGGGAGAATGACGTTTATCGCAACGCGGCGAGTCGACTCACCCCGACGAGGCTACGCCCGTCTGCCCCTCTCTCCGCTTCGCGCATAGAGGGGCGAAAAAATAATTTTTCTTTCCTCAACCCTCTTTGCGGCGCAGCCGGGGAGGGTCGGCCAGCGCAGCGTAGCCGGGGTGAGTCGTGGCCAGCGTTTAAGCGAATGTTTATGTCAAACCAAGCGTGTCATGGGTAGCCCCGTCGAAGCATAGCGGGTAAAGGCCTCTCCACGCCCCCCTTTCGAAAGGCTCAGGGTTGACAGGCCTACGCACCTCGAAAAGAAAACATGTCATGGGTAGAAAACATTTGTGGTCTTAACGGCATGTCTATCTACTTAAACAGATCTTTATAGACACAAAAAAAGCAGCCCGATCTGACCGGGCTGCCCATACATTCATTTGGGCAATACCTATATGGCTATACTGCTTAACTGCTCTTCTGATGTACTCAAATCGTTTATCCAATCCTGTATTAAACCAGATGTTTGATTTGCCGAACTGGCAAACAACTCTTTATAGTAAGCTATACCATCCTGCAGCTGCAACTTAAACTTGCTCAATTGTTTCTTCTTTTTTTCGGTAATATCTTTTAATTGCGATTGTAAATCGTTTTGAAGATAATCAATATAAAGGTTCAATTCCTTTATAAACATGTGCGGCCGCTTTATTTTTCCAAGCAAATCTGTAGCGCCGTAAATATGGTGCACCATTTCGTCTAACGAATAGGTTCTTGAAAAATAAGCCAGGTTAGGGCCAGGGCATATAGCAACAGCTTTATTTTCTCTTGGCTTTAATAAATCATATTTGATGTAGGTAGATGCGCACAAGCCCTCGCAAAGACATATTTTTTCGGTTACTGCCTTGTATTGTTGTTCATATTCATCTGCTGCAAGCCCCAGGGTTTGCAACTGTTCTATTTTCAAGTGCTGGTATTCTCTCGATGCGGTACAAATAGGTGTTTCGGTAAACTCTGTATTGCTTACCAGGTACTTTTTAGTACAGGGGCTTCCGGGGCGCCCTCTTTCAAGTCTGCTCAAGCGCAATTCTTCCGAGGTGCTCTTTTTAAAATTGTTAAACTGGATACCCAGGGGTGACGATCCGCTTAAATAAAAATCCTCTTCTGTAGCGGTTTCCAGTTGGGCAAGTGTGTTATCATCAACATTGGTTACTTCGGGTACCAGTAAAAATGGGCTCCCCCACCCGGTGCCGTCCATATCATAGTGGTCTAACAAAAACCGGTTTTCATCTGCAGTGCCAATGCCGCCCTGTACGGTAAGCTTTTGCTTTGGGGCGTGCGCAAGTACTATTCCTTTTTGCAATAATACAGCCTGGTAAGTGCTAAACAGTTCGTCAAGCATTTCCTGCCTTTTTTGCTTAAACTCTTCTAATATAGGCCCAAGTAAAAAGCCTTCGGTAGCAAATGCGTGCCCTCCACAGTTTAGGCCCGATTCTATCCTGAATTCAGATACCCACAACCCTTTTTTTACCAAAAACTTGGCCTGGATAAATGCCGACCTGAAATCGCTCACCTTTAAAACAACCTTTTTCAATAATTGCCCGCTATCGTCAGGGAAAAAACCAGGAAAAGCCTCCAGGTAACTGTACAAGCGCGGATTCATGCCGGCTGATAAAATAATTGAGGAATGAAGCTTGCTTTCAGCGAAACCACGCAACGCTGCCAGTGCATCTGTAAAGGTATCGCCGGTGTACTCGCCATTGGCCGTATAATTCATTTTATCTAATTTCGACATGATGTTTACATCAATGCTTCCGGGCTTCATCTCTTTAACCAGCCTTCGCTGGAATACTCTTTTTTGTGCTCCTTCCGGGTAGTCCAGCATCAGGTCATAACCCTGCCGCAGCCTCGATTGCTCAGGAAGCAGTTCAAAATACCTGCACAAATCATTTCCTTTATCAAAATCCATATTGCGTAAATGATCAAACTGGCGGGTAACAAGCAAGTTTACCAGGTCAAGGTAAGCGGTAATTCGTTTTGCCCTGTAATCGGGCTCTTTTTTTGTTATCGCTATGTAAGGTTCATTATTTACATGACAGTGGTAAGCCCGCATTCTCTCAATCAATTCGTCGTCTACGATAGAAATAACAGACGATATGCCATAACGGGCAACCTTTAGCGGGGTATCAATGGAGTACCCAAGACCCAAAACCGGGATATGAAATGTGTGAATCATTATTTTTTATATTTAAAACAGCACTTAATTTAACATCAGTTTACAACAGCTCATCAGTGAGGCATTTGCATTGATCGCATTTTATCGCGAATGGTTATAACTTTAGGGAAAAGTAAATTATTTTCAAGATGGAAATTGAACAGCAAATCATCCTCATAATCCTGCAAAAGCTTATATAAAATATTATAGGATGAAGAAACATAACGCGGCACCTGGTAATTATTGGTTAGCTGCCTGATAAGGCGAAAATCAGCCGCTAATTTTTCATGCGTTGCCATCATACTATAAAAGGTGGTTAAAATATCGTCTGTTGTATCTATTGCAGGCATACAGCCTTTATTATAACACTCCGATAGCTTAACAATTTCAGGAAACAGCGATGTCTCCTCAATCAATACATCGCGCATCATAACTTCACCTGCATTAAAAAAAAGCTTGCTAACCCGGCCAATCTGCGGATGACTGTCTTTATAACCAACAGCAACTTTTTGAGCCAGTTCGGCAATAAAGGGGGAATTTATTTTGATGTATTGATGATTAAGATTGATAAGGTAACGGCATAAAAATGCCGGAGCCCAGCTTAATAAGTTTATGGTTTGTACCGGAGGTTGTGTTAAACACATAGCCAGCTGCTGGCGCAGGTCATCTATATTCAAATGACCATCTGTACAAACCTGTTCCAGCGTCCTTTTTCCATCGCAGCTAAAATCCACCCCCAGTTTTTTAAACACTGCCGCATTCCGGTAATCGCGGGATACCATATCGCCTATGGTTTCATTATCTATTCCCGGCGTTTGCCTGGTGAGTTGAGCGCGCCAGGCTTCGGGACCATCATCCAGTGCTTCCCAACTGAATGCTTGTCTACACTCTGCCAGCAAACGAAAATAAAGTGGCCTCAGGTTCTGATCGTGAATTATTACTATCGACCGACCGATCTCCATCGCACTTAGTTTTTCAAAAATATCAACGTGCATTGTGCCTGGATCAATCATCCTGACATCAAAAGTTTCCGGCCTGTTCATCAATTACAAATCTATTGGCATTCATACCTCCAAAAAATGACGAGGGTCACATTAGCCCATAATGTCCATCATTTGTACTTCCGCCCTTTAAATGGACTTTTGGTAAACCAGAATAAAAAGATGACGAACGACACAATTCTTGTTAAAACATCATGCTACCATTGCGGAGACGAGTGCTTAACCACCTCATTTATAGTTGATGAAAAACAGTTTTGCTGCCAGGGCTGTAAAAGTGTTTACCAGATACTGGCAGGCAACGGCCTTGGGAGCTATTACAATTACAATGATCACCCCGGTGCAACCCGGGCACGGGTTAGCAAACGATTTGAATATTTAAGCGAATCGTCCATAGTTAACGATTTGTTGGATTATACTGATGAGCATATCACTATCATCACTTTATATATACCCCATATTCATTGCAGCTCGTGTTTGTGGCTGCTTGAACAGTTAAACAGATTTAACCCGGCCATCCATTACTCCAGGGTCGATTTTTTAAAAAAGCAATTAATAGTACGTTTTGATCATCGCATTTGCAGCCTGCAGCAACTGGTAGAGCTGCTTTATGACATCGGGTACGAACCATTAATCAGCCTGCAGGACGTTATTAAAAAGCAAAATTCGGCCAATAAAGGCAACTTGGTTCAAAAAATCGCGGTAGCCGGTTTTTGTTTTGGCAACGTTATGTTGCTAAGCTTTCCTGAATATTTTGGGCTATCGGCCTTTGAGCAAACTTTTAAACATTTTTTTGGCTATCTAAACATCGTATTCACATTGCCTGTAGTGTTTTTTTGTGGCAGGGATTACTTTGTTTCCGCTTTCAAAAATTTAAAAGCCAGGATACTTAATATCGATTTTCCGCTGGCGCTGGGCATTGCAGTTCTTTTTATTCGCACGGTAACCGAAGTATTAACCCATACCGGGGCCGGGTATGCCGATACCCTTTGCGGCCTGGTTTTCTTTTTGCTGGTGGGCAAATTTGTGCAGCAAAAAACATATCACCATATCTCATTCGAGCGGGATTACCGCTCATTTTTTCCTGTTGCCGTGCAGGTATTAACGGGCGATGCAGAAAAGTCTATCCCCCTGGCAAAAATTGTTACCGGCCAACGCATATTGATACGGCATAATGAGATAATCCCGGCAGATGCCATCCTTTTGAAAGGAGATGCACTCATTGATTTTAGTTTTGTTACCGGCGAAGCCATCCCCGTAAATAAAACATGGGGCGAAATCATTTACGCAGGCGGCAGGCAAACGGGCGATGCTATTGAGCTTGAAGTAGTAAAGCCGGTATCGCAAAGTTACCTTACCCAGCTTTGGAATAACGAGGCTTTTACCCGGAAACAGGATAGCAGGGTAAAAACTTTTAGCGAAACCATAAGTAAATACTTTACCGTTGTGCTCCTGATTATAGCATTTGGGTCGTTATTGGCCTGGCTATTTACAGATTACCGGCGTGGCATTGATGCTTTTACCGCCGTACTTATTATTGCCTGCCCATGCGCCCTCGCCTTAAGCACTCCGTTTACCATGGCCGCGGCACTAAGCATCTTTGACAGAAACCTTTTTTACCTTAAAAACACCCGGATAGTTGAACAGCTGGCAGCCATTGACACCATTGTAATGGATAAAACCGGCACTATATCGACAGGTAACAGCAAAAGCGTAGTAATACAAGGCCAGCTTACCGAAAAACAAAAGCAACTGATATACAGCGCCTGCCACAACTCGATACACCCTTTAAGCAGGATGATCTGTCAATTTTTAGGCGACTATAAAAAACTGCCGGTAACAGATTATAACGAGATTCCCGGTAAGGGAATTACGGCAAATGTCGAAAACAACACTTTACGCATGGGTAGCGGAGCGTTTGTGTTTGGCTTTGCCGAAGGTGGCGTGCGCAATACCAGCGTACATATCATGATCAACCACCATTACCTGGGGTATTTTCAATTTGCCCAGGAATATAGGGAGGGGATGGAAAACATCAGCTCGTTAACTAAAAACTATGGCCTGTTTTTGCTTTCAGGCGATCATGATCATGAGCGTACAGATCTTGTGCAATTTTTCAAGGCCGATAAGGCCATGCATTTTAACCAGTCGCCCCAGGATAAGCTGAATTTTATAGAAGCGCTTCAGCAAAAAGGGAAGCAGGTTTTAATGCTGGGCGATGGGCTAAACGACTCGGGCGCGCTAAAACAAAGTGATGTCGGCATAGCAGTTACAGACGATGTAAACAATTTTTCGCCGGGTTGCGATGCCATTTTAGATGGTAAATCATTTAGCAAACTGCCAGCTTTTCTTCGCTTTGCCAGGGATACGGTAAACGTCATCAGCCTGTCGTTCCTCATCTCGCTTACCTACAATATCATCGGCCTTAGTTATGCGGTTACCGGCCACCTATCGCCGTTAATAGCAGCCGTATTAATGCCATTGAGCACTGTGACCATTATTTCATTTACTACGTTGGCAACTCATTTTGCAGCCAAAAAAAGAAAACTTATATGAACATCATTTATTTTTTAATTGGCTGCAGCGTTTTGCTTGCACTGATATTTTTAGCCGCCTTTCTTTGGGCCCAGCGCAGTGGTCAAAATGATGATCTGTATACACCCTCCATGCGCATTCTGCTTGATGATGACGATGCTGAAGCAGACAAAAAGTGATGCTAATCATATTTAAAGCCAACTGTCATCATTCTGTCACCCAGTGCACTTCAATAATTTTACACCCATAAAAAGACAACATTTTATGCAGCCCGAAAAATTTTTCTATGACAACAAAATCGTCCGGAATTTTGGTATCGCTACCGTAATCTGGGGGATAATCGGCATGACTGTAGGCTTAATTGTAGCCATTCAGCTTTATCACCCGGCCGCCAACATGGGTAACCAGTACACTACCTACGGTCGTATCCGCCCGTTACATACCAATGCGGTAATATTTGCCTTTGTGGGCAATGCCATTTTTATGGGCGTTTATTATTCGCTGCAACGCCTGCTCAAAGCAAGGATGTTTAGTGATGTACTTAGCCAAATCCATTTCTGGGGTTGGCAGCTTATTATTTTATCGGCAGTAATTACACTTCCCTTAGGTTTAACCACATCACATGAATATGCCGAACTGGAATGGCCTATAGATATTGCCATCACCGTAATTTGGGTTGTGTTTGGCTGGAACATGTTTGGCACCATATTTAAACGCCGAGAAAGGCATTTATACGTAGCCATTTGGTTTTACATAGCCACGTTTGTTACTATAGCCGTATTACACATAGTAAACTCCTTTGAGTTACCGGTATCTGCATTTAAAAGCTATATGGTTTATGCAGGCGTTCAGGATGCATTAGTGCAATGGTGGTATGGCCACAATGCCGTTGCGTTTTTCCTGACCACCCCTTACCTGGGTATGATGTACTACTTTTTACCCAAAATGGCCAACCGCCCTATTTACTCCTATAAATTAAGTATCCTGCACTTTTGGGCGCTTATATTTATCTATATCTGGGCCGGCCCTCACCACCTTTTATATACTACCTTACCGGGTTGGGCACAATCATTAGGTGTAGCTTTTTCTATTATGCTGATAGCACCAAGCTGGGGCGGTATGATCAATGGCTTGTTAACCCTGCGCGGTTCATGGGATAAGGTACGGGACGATGTGATCCTGAAATTCATGGTAGTAGGTTTAACCGCCTACGGTATGGCCACTTTTGAAGGCCCTATGCTTTCCCTTAAACAAGTAAACGGCATAGCTCACTTTAGCGACTGGATTATTGCACACGTGCACGTTGGCGCATTAGGCTGGAATGGTTTCTTAACCTTTGCTATCCTATATTGGTTAATCCCACGTATTTATAAAACTGAGCTGTTCTCTAAAAAAATGGCTTCCTTCCACTTCTGGATAGGCACATTGGGTATCCTTTTTTATGCTATCCCAATGTACTGGGCCGGTTTTACACAAAGCCTTATGCTTAAAGAGTTTACCGCCGAAGGCATGCTGAAATATCCAAACTTTTTGGAAACCACGCTGCAGATTTTACCAATGCATATGATGCGCTCTGCAGGCGGGGCCATGTACTTATTGGGCGTGATAGTAATGGCTTATAACCTTACCCGCACAGCTTTACAAGGCAAACTGGTAGCCAATGAGGCGGCACAGGCTATGCCGCTTGAACCAGTTCACACGATTGCGAGGGAAAACAGCTGGCACCGCAGGTTGGAGCGTAAGCCCATCCAAATGCTTATTGCGGCACTATTGGTTATTCTTGTAGGCACCTTTATTGAACTGATGCCCACACTAACCGTATCATCTAACATACCTACCATAGCATCTGTAAAACCATACACCCCGCTTGAGCTTCAGGGCCGCGATTTATATATCCGCGAGGGCTGTGTTAACTGCCACTCACAAACGGTTCGGCCGTTTAGATCTGAGACGGAACGCTACGGTGAGTATAGCAAGGCCGGCGAATTTGTGTACGACCACCCGTTTTTATGGGGATCAAAACGTACCGGACCTGACCTGGCCCGCGAAGGCCAAAAATATGGTAACGCCTGGCACTACAACCACCTGATGGATCCGCGCCTGATGTCGCCGGGAAGCATCATGCCTAATTATGACTGGCTCATAACGCAAGACCTGGATACTACATCAACCCGTGCAAAAATACATGCTATGCGCATACTGGGTGTGCCTTATCCGGCAGGCTATGAAAACATAGCTAACCAGGACCTTGAAAAACAGGAAAAAGAGATAAGGGACAACCTTTATGCCGACCATATTAAGGTAAAAAACAACAAGGAAATCATAGCCGTAATTGCTTACCTGCAACGGTTAGGAACAGACATTAAAGCAAACAAAACCGCCAATAAATAACCACCATCATGTTTAAGCAATTTACAGAAAACATCAACGCAAACCAGGCATACCTGCTTTTCTCGTTGGGGATATTCTTTGTGTTTTTTATTGTAGTAACCATCATGCTCATTCGCATCCGGAAGCCACATGTTCAATATATGAGCGATTTGCCCTTAAAAGATAGTTTAACAGATCAACAACCTTTTCAATCATGAAATACCATCGCATTATATTAATATCAGCATTTGTTTTATTTATTCAGCCCGTTATGGCTGATGGTCTTATTCCGGGTGATGTAATGAATTATATTGCTTATGGAGTTGTTGTTGGCATGTTGTTGCTTTTTTTAATAGCTATGCTGGTGCTGGTAAAAACGTTTAACGTTTTAGCACGCGTAATGCTTAAGCAACAGGGACTATCAGATGCCGAGATAGCCGCACAAATGAACCCCGTTAAGGAAAAGAAGAGCAAAAAACCAAAAGCAGAAGTTTGGCAAAAACTTCTTTCACTCAGGCCCCTGGAGGAAGAACATGAAATCCTTATCAAGCATGATTATGATGGCATACAGGAGCTTGATAACCCAATACCAGGCTGGTTTATGTACCTTTTTTATGGCACCATCATTTTCGGGATAGGCTACCTGCTCAACTACCACGTATTTAAAACCGGGCAGCTGCAATATGCCGAGTATAAAACAGAAATGGTACAGGCCGACATCGAAAAAAAGGCTTACCTGAGCAAAGCCGCCAACCGGGTAGATGAAAACACGGTAAAACTGGTAAAAGATCCGGCAGTAATTGCATCTGGCGAGGGTATATTTAAAACCAATTGCGTTGCTTGCCACGGCGATCATGCGCAGGGAAATGTTGGCCCTAACCTTACAGACGATTTCTGGATGCACGGCAGTAAAATAAACGATTTGTTTAAAACCATTAAGTACGGTGTGCTTGCTAAAGGTATGCCTACCTGGGAAAAACAATTATCGCCAAAGCAAATTGCCGATGTGGCCAACTACGTTAAATCATTACACGGTACTCACCCCGCAGGCGCAAAAGAGCCGCAAGGCACAAAAGAGTCCGATACAGACGATAAACTGGCAGCAAATAAATAAAACATGGACGGATTACTGGTAGCGAAAGAGACGAATAAGCGTAAATGGATATATCCGCTAATCCGCAAAGGGAAATTATATAAGTGGCGCTCATGGATTAGTTATGGCTACCTGCTCCTGTTTTTTGCAGGACCGCTTATCAGGATCAAGGGGCAACCATTGCTGCTGCTGAATTTTATGGAGAGGCATTTTGTTATCCTGGGGCAGGTTTTCTGGCCCCAGGATATCTTCCTGTTTGTTTTGGCATCGCTTGTATTTGTGGTTTGCGTGGTATTGTTCACCATCGCTTTCGGCCGTGTTTTTTGCGGCTGGATTTGTCCGCAAACCATCTTTATGGAAATGTTTTTCAGAAAGATTGAGAACTGGATTGAAGGAGATGGCAGCAAACAAAAAAAATTAGATGCAGGCCCCTGGACCAGGGAGAAAATACTCAAAAAAAGCAGCAAACATTTGCTGTTCATCATATTCTCGTTCCTGATAGCCAACACGTTTTTGGCCTACCTGGTAGGCAGCGATGTGCTGTTTAAAATAATAACCGAACCTGTGCAACTGCACCTGGTTGGCTTTTTAAGCATCTGGGTTTTTACTGTTGCTTTTTACCTGGTTTACAGCCAGGTTAGGGAACTGGTTTGTACCGTAGTATGCCCCTACGGTCGCCTTCAAGGTGTATTATTAGATAGCGACACACTGGTGGTAGCCTATGATGAAGTGCGCGGAGAGCCAAGAGGAAAACTTTCAAAAACAAGCGATAACAGCGCAAAAGGTGATTGTGTAGACTGTGGCCTATGTGTATCGGTTTGCCCTACGGGTATCGATATCAGGCAGGGCACACAAATGGAGTGCATTAATTGCACCGCCTGTATTGATGTATGCAACGAGGTAATGGACAAGATTCATAAGCCGCTTAACCTGGTAGGGTTTTACTCGGAGAATATGATCCACAAGCAGCAAAAGCCGGCATTTACGGGCAGAATGATGGGCTATAGCGGCATCATCGCTGTTTTGATGACCGTACTTTGTTACTTTATTTTTAGCAGGGGCGATATGGACCTGGCGGTTATGCGCAGTGCGGGCATGTTGTACCAGGAACAAAAAGGCGGCCTGGTAAGTAATATTTACAATGCCGAGGTTATCAACAAATCAAACCAAAGCCGCGATATCGTGATACAGCCTAATGACCCGGCAATAAAAATTAAATATATCCAGGCTCCGGGCAAAATTGCGGCAGGCGCATCTGTTAAAACCGTTTTCTTCCTGATGATCCCGGCCTCACATATCAAGTCGGCAAAAACGGATGTTAAAATCAACCTGTTATTAAATAACAAAGTAATTCAAACGGTCAGTACAGCGTTTGTAGGGCCACCAAATGATTAAAAAGATGAATTGGGGAAAAGGAATAGTTGCAGGCATGGCCATGTTCATGCTGTTTATCATATTTATGTGTGTACGGATGTTTGCCTTACCGGCCGATGAATATGACCACCATTATTATGAAAAAGGGCTGAACTTTGATAAAGATTATGCAAAGGAAAAGCAGGTAGTTACTGATCATGCCCAGCCGGTAATAAGGGTAAACGGCAAACAGGTGGGTATTGCCTTTACAGCGCCGGCAACAGGCAGCGTTAAATTTATACGCCCCTCCAGCCAGGCGCTTGATAAAACCTTCCCCATAAACACCGAACTTGACAGGGTTGCCAACGTATCTGCTACGTCCCTTGTTAAAGGCCGCTGGCATATTGTACTGGAGTGGCAAAGCAACAGAAAAGCGTACCTGTACGAAAAGGAGGTGGATATAGAATGAGTAGTAACCAGATAGCCTTTTTTATTGGCCTGTTTGGCAGTGTGCACTGCATTGGTATGTGCGGGCCGCTTGCTTTTGCGGTACCGTCCTTTCATTCACAATGGTGGATGGTGGTGGTCGACAAATTTGTTTACAACGCCGGGCGTGTTATTACTTATACCCTGCTTGGATTGTTGATAGGCTTATTGGGCAGACAGCTTTGGCTGGCCGGCTTACAGCAAAGTGTGGCCGTAATCAGCGGTATATTAATTATCATGGCCGGCTTTTCGCGTATGTTTAAAGTCAGGTTCAGTCAAAGTAAGCTGATGCCCAAAATGTTGGCACCAATCAACAAGCTTATCGGTTTCGCGCTGAAACATAAGGCGGGCCATTTCGCGGTGGGTTTGCTTAACGGCTTCCTGCCCTGCGGCTTTGTTTATCTTGCACTTATCGGCGCTGTAAATACCGACTCGGCCTATTCATCTGCGCAATATATGTTCTGGTTCGGGGTGGGCACTTTCCCCTTAATGCTGCTGGCTACGGTAAGCATGGGTTTTATAGGCCCACAGGTACGCCGCCGTATTAATATGGCCATGCCCTACCTTATGGTTTGCTTAGGTTTGTGGTTTGTACTGCGCGGATTAGGTTTAGATATCCCCTATTTGAGCCCAGCCAAGCAATCACAAGGAATAACCAATTGCCATTAGGATAGTCCTTAGTCGAAAGTTTTAAGTTCTAAGTAAAAAATGGCAATTCAGGCTCGGAACTCAAGACAATGTACTTTTGACTTAACAATAATATTTTTTGTCGAAAGTCTCAGGTTCTAAGTCAAAAATGGCAATTTAGGCTTATGACTTAAGACTAAGTACTTACGACTTATTTATAACGAATGCTGAGACATCTGGGTACCAAAAGAACGTATAATCATAATGTAAAGCTCGCTTCGCTGCTTGGGCTTACGGCGGGTTTTGTCAATGCGGCCGGGTTTCTTGGGTTTAGCGTGCTTACCACCAATGTAACCGGGCACGCGGCATTGTTTGCCGAGCAAATTGCCCTGCAAAACTGGCAAACGGCCAGGGTAATTGCCTTATGGATGTTCCTTTTTTTAGCCGGGGCCTTTGTATCAAGCTTTATTGTTTCCCGCATCGGCAAAAATCAGCAGTACTCCTACGTAATCCCTATTTTAATTGAAACAACCATATTGCTCAGCGTAGCCCTGTTTGGCTACCGGTACGATCATAGCTTAGTAGGCAAAGAGATATTTGCCGGCAGCCTGCTGTTTGCTATGGGCCTGCAAAACGCGCTGGTATCAATGGTTTCGGGCTCGGTTGTACGCACCACCCACCTTACCGGTACATTTACCGACCTGGGGATTGAACTTGCCCAGTTTTTGCGGCATAAAGCAGAAGACAGGACGGCCCTAAAAGCTAAAATAAAACTACGGGCGGCTATTATTTTTTTCTTTATGTGCGGGGCATTGGCTGGTGCCTATATTTTTCGCTGGCTGCATTTCTATTGTTTTTTCGTCCCTGTTATCATTTTAATATACACCCTGTTATATGACGTGTTCCGCATTGCGGTTAAACAATATTATCGGAGCTTGCAGGGGCGCATGAAAAGATCGGTTTAAGTTATGCGATCGAAAATTTTTTAATTTCTTCCACACGGGGCACTGTGTGTACACATCTTTTTATAAATAAATTTGTCATTTCGAACGAGCAGGCGCAGGGAAAAGTGAGGTGGGGTGAGGAGAAATCCTCGACGCCCTGCAATCCCAAAAGCCTATCGAATTGCAGGGCGTCGAAGATTTCTCTTTCGCGCCCCGCTCTTTGCCCTCCTTTGCTCTATCGTGACATTTTCTTTTATTAAAGGATATGTACAGATGGCAAGGAATCGCACACCCCCTTCTTTTTATTTCCTCCCCCCTGATGTGACGATCATCACTTTTTGGAGTGCCGGTTATCATGGTGTGCCCTATTCATTCCCCGGATATTTGCGGTATAAAAATCAATTGAATCATGGAAACTACAATGAGTCCCCGTGTCCAATGGACCGCCCAACCATCAACTAAAACAAAAGCCAACAATTTAGCTTATCAATGGAATGCATTTGTTAACAGCCAGGTCGACAGCAAAACATTGTGGTTTTTGGTATCACTGGTTTTCCAGGGTGTATTTTTTTTACCGATACCCGCCTTTTTGATATATTATTTTGATGCACCAATACTTGTTTTGGTTGTAACCTTAACCTTATTTTTTGCCAACATTATAGCCGGCATGGGTGGCGCCGGTATTAAAACCCTGCTTACCTTGTTTGCTGCAAGCATAGCGCTTCATGCGTTAATGCTTATTGCCTTCACCATATAATTTATATTTATGATTCCTCAAAAAATGAAAGCCGCCGTGATACGTGAGTTTGGCGCACCATTACAAATTGAAGATGTGGAGGTTAAAACCCCGAGCGCAAACCAGATACTGGTTAAAGTAATTGCATGTGGTGTTTGCCATACCGATTTACACGCCTGCAATGGCGACTGGCCGGTAAAACCCAAACTACCCCTTATACCGGGGCACGAGGCTATTGGCTATGTGGTAGCAATGGGGGCCGATGTTAAAAATGTAAAAGAAGGCGATATTGTAGGCGTACCATGGCTTTACAGTGCCTGCGGCTGCTGCGAGTTTTGTATTACAGGCTGGGAAACACTTTGCGGAACACAGCAAAATGGCGGATACAGTGTAGACGGTGGCTTCGCCGAATATGTATTGGCCGATCCGCGTTATGTGGCGCACTTCCCTGCTGGCATCAACTTTACCGAGATGGCGCCAATTATTTGTGCCGGTGTAACTGTATATAAAGGACTAAAAGAAACTGAAGTTAAGCCAGGCGAATGGGTTGCTATATCAGGTATTGGCGGTTTAGGGCACCTTGCCGTACAATATGCCAAAGCTATGGGCATGCATGTGGCTGCAATTGATGTTGCCGATGATAAACTGGAACTTGCAAAAACACTGGGAGCCGAACTGGTTGTTAACGCCAAAGAGCTGGATCCCGGTGCCTATCTGCAAAAAGAAACCGGGGGAATGCATGGGGTATTGGTTACTGCAGTATCGCCAATAGCGTTCAGCCAGGGCATATCGGCGCTGCGCCGCAAGGGTACCATCGCGCTTAACGGCTTGCCCAAAGGCGCTTTTGATTTGCCAATATTTGAAACCGTGCTTAACCGCTATACCGTAAGAGGATCAATAGTTGGTACCCGTAAAGATATGGAAGAAGCCATTGCATTTGCAGTTGAGGGCAAGGTTAAGGCAACCGTGCATGCCGCTAAATTAGAGGATATCAATACTGTATTTGATGATATGAAAGCCGGAAAAATTGACGGCCGTGTTGTGTTGGAGATAGCCACGCCATAAAAATTCGCCCCAAAAAACACCATCATAGCCCAAGTAAAAGCCAGGAACTTAAGTGTTGCCTGGCTTTTGTTTGGGTTAAAACCCCACCGAAAAAGGATTAAAGCGGAATGCAAAAATTCGGCTGAAGCTAACGGCAATGAATTAATCCGTAAGGGGCTACCCCACATCTTTTCAACAAAAAATGTCGATAGAGCAAAGGAGGGCAAAGAGCGGGAGCGCGAAAGAGAAACTATCTCTTGAGCGTAGCGAAAAATCTTGAACGCCCAGCATCGAGACAAGCTTATCGGGATGTAGGGTGTTCTCCTCACCCCCAGCGCAATGCTATTAAGTTAAGGTATTTAACCCCGTAGGGGTATAACATTTGTAGAAAAAACAGAAAAATAATGCTCCGTGCCGTAGGTACGGAACTTATGAAGCGTACCTACCTTTGGTCTTACAAAGACAATTTATCAGTAAATATTGTTGTTGTTGGAATGGGGGGTCTGGGGGGTGTTAAAAACTAAAAACTTTGTGGAAAACGTTATTATAAAAGGCAGGGTGAACTTTCGTACCTCCTATGTTTTTGAGAACTAAGTGCCGTATTAGTCCCTGCCTTTTATGATTGCCCAAGGCCCAGCTAGAATACTCTCTTTGCTTCAACAAAGGTAATTGGCAAAAGGCAATTTATTTGGAATACTTAAAACACAAACGTATGAAAAACTGGAATGTTATTTTAGGTGTCGATGTTTCAAAGTTAACGCTTGACGTCAGTTGTGCAAAACGGAATTTGCATATCAAAATTGACAATAACTCCAAAGGGTTTGCTGAGTTTCAGAAATGGTGCAAAACCAATTGTATAGATCTGAAAGATACATTAATGGTGATGGAATATACCGGTGGGTACGAATATCGGTTCCTGCAATTCTGTGAATCGAAATCTATTCTCTATTGCCGGGTACCTGGACTAGAAATTAAACAATCCATGGGTATGGTCAGGGGTAAAAATGACAAAGCAGATTCTTTCCGTATCGGTCGCTATGGTGAAGAAAAGAGTCATAAGCTGTCGCCATCTAAACCACTGGACAAGAATATCTTATCCATTAAGCAACTCCTGTCTTTCCGTAAAAGGCTCATCAGGGAAAAGGCCGGGCTAATGAGCACTTTAAAAGAACGAAGACACATCTATGAAGTAAAGGATACCGATACGATTGTCCGTATTGCACAGGCAAAGATAAAAGAAGATGAAAAGCACATTGATGAGGTAGAAAGGAAGATCAGGGAATTGATCAAAAGTAATGAGGAACTGTTGCAAAACTACCGGATAATAACAAGTATCAAGGGAATTGGGGAAGTAAACGGATGGATGACAATAGCCTACACTGAGAACTTTGTCAGTTTTAAAGATGCGCGGTCATACGGTGTATATGTTGGCGTGATCCCGTTCGGCCACGATTCGGGTACCAGTATTAAAGGCCGAAAACGGGTAAGCCATTTGGCGCAAAAAGAACTAAAATCGGAACTGAACCAAGCAGCCAAAACGGCCATAACACATGATCCGGAAATAAGCGCCTAAGCGTAAACTTCAAAGCAAAAACTATTCCCTGGTGCTGAATAATGTAAAATTCAAGCTGATATTACGTATGTTCTCTCTGGTAAAAAGAGGTGAAATGTATGTGGATAACTATAAGAGAACAGCTTAAAAAGCTTATTTTAAATTAAATTTGGAAATATGGTAAACCTAGAATACGGCACGCAAAAATGTTGATTTACAAGTGCTACAAATGTTTTGCTCCGATGGAGCAACCTGTGAATTCCTTAACTTAATAGCATTGCCCCCCAGCGCACAAGGCCCTTCTGGTTCGCTCGAAATGACAAGCTTTTCATTAAAAAGATATGGGTACAGGTAGCCTTTTAAGGGTCGGACGAGAATAAATTAAGAGTTATGGGCTTCAGCCTAAATAGCCCGTTAGTGCCAATTTGATTTGCACCCCACGCTATAAGAGCAATTGACGATTATTAAACGCCAAATGCCCGACACCTAATCATAACGACTTTGGTATCGGGCATTCGGCGTTCATCATTTATATAGCCATACTAAACAACTGCGATGCAGGTTTATCGGCCCATAGGCGGGCGTCAAGGCACATGCAAATATTGCGCAGGTAACGTTTACCAATTTCGGTAACGGTAAGCCCCATAGAGGTTAATTCAACCAGGCCGTCGTCGGCCAGGGCATCTAATCTGTCCAGGCCATCAGCTACGGCAGCGCAATGCTCGCCATGATGGTTCCATACCGTTTGCCCTGTGCACATAATGTTCAGGATATGCTTCCTGACGATCAAATCTTCGGCAGTTAAAATATGTCCTTTAAATACAGGCAGCTGGCCGCCGGCTATCAGCTGAAAGTACTCCTCTACCGTTTTTACGTTTTGCGCAAAGCCGTACCAGGAGTCGCTGATGGCGGATACGCCGAGGCCAACCTGTAACTGGGTATGCTGATGGGTGTACCCCATAAAATTGCGGTGTAGCTTGCCATTTTGTTCTGCATGTAAAAGCGTGTCGCCCGGTAATGCAAAATGATCCATACCAATTTCGTGGTAGCCATAGTGCATTAATAAGGCCCGCCCGGTTTCGTGGAGCTTGGCTTTGGCAGCGGCATCGGGCAGGTCCTGCTCGGTAAAACGCCTTTGGCCGGGTTTTATCCAGGGCACGTGGGCATAGCTATAAAACGCAATCCTATCCGGCCTGAATAAGGCTACCTTGTTCATGGTATCGGCAAGGCCGGCCAAAGTTTGTAAAGGCAGTCCGTATATCAAATCGTAGTTAATAGATGTATAGCCTATCCGGCGGGCCTGTTGGGTTACAGCCATCACCTGGTCGGCAGTTTGATGCCGGTTGATGATAAACTGCACCTTAGGATCAAAGTCCTGTATACCTAATGACAGCCTTTTGAAGCCAAGGTCATACAAAACCTGCAGATGATCTACCGTTGTATTTGCCGGGTGTGCTTCAAAACTAAATTCAGCATCGGGGTGTATCGTGGCCTTTTTAACAATCCCTTTTATAAGCGTTTGCAGGTTTTTGGGGCTAAAAAAAGTAGGGGTACCCCCGCCCATGTGAATTTCCTTTATCACCGGCCTGTCGTTAAAAATCGCCAGGTAAATATCCCATTCTTTTAACACAGCCGCTATATAAGGTTCCTCAACCCTGTGATTTTTGGTAATACGGGTATTACAGCCACAGTAAGTACACAAACTTTCGCAATAAGGCAAATGGATGTATAAGCTGATACCCGATTGCGCATTGCTTTCGGTAAATGAAAACTTTACAGATTGCTGCCACAATTCAGGGCCAAAGGTATTGGCGTCCCAGTAAGGCATTGTTGGATAACTGGTGTAGCGCGGCACAGCTACATTATATTTATCAGTAAGCAGCAGCGATTTATTTTCCATTATTAACGTCTGTCGTTATATTGTTGGGTACCGTTTTTTGGCATTCTTTTGCACAGGCGCAGGCTTTACCTACGCATTTGTTTTGTTGCCACAAATCAAGGCTTTTTATGGTTGAGTTGGCTATTTCCTGCAATGCTTCGCGGGTAAGGTACGCCTGGTGAGGGGTTACCAGTACATTAGGATGCTCCATTAACTTATTTAACAAAGGATCTTTTACGGTATCTTTTTGATGATCTTCAAAAAATAAACCTTTTTCAAATTCATATACATCAATGCCCAGGTACCCTATTTTGCCGCTTTCTATTGCAGCAAGCGCATCGGCGGTATTGATAAGCAAACCTCGGGAGGTATTAATCAGCATCACTCCGTTTTTCATTTTAGCAATACTTTCGGCATCTATAAAATGCCTGGTATCGGTTGTTAAGGGAACGTGTAGCGTTATGATATCCGAATTTTGCAGTAAATAATCAAACGATACCGATTGAGCAAAGACTTCATCAGCCGGAAAAAAAACATCATAACCAATAACATTACAACCCAACCCGTGATAAATAGCGGCTGCGGCCTTGCCTGTGCTGCCCAGCCCTACTATGCCTACGGTTTTGCCCGCAAAATTAAAGCCGATGAGCCCATCGTTCCTGAAATCAAATGCGTGGCTATGCTGATCGGCTTTAACTACCTGCCTGTTAAGGGCAAAGGCCATGGCCACGGCATGTTCGGCAATGGCCTGCGGAGAGTAAGAAGGTACGTTTGCAATTTTCATGTGATGCACGGCGGCGGCGTCTTTATCGATATGATCGGTACCCGACGACCGGGTAACGATATACTTTACCCCAAGTGCGGCCAGCTTGCCTATTACAACAGCCGAAACATCATCGTTGGTAAACACAATAACAGCGTCTTTACCTTCGGCATAAATAGCAGTATCGGGCCCCAATGGATTTGAAATCAGGGTGATATCGTGCTTTTTTTGATTGGCCTTTGCCAGGTATTCTTTTTCGAAAGGTTTTATACTGTAGGCTACCGCTTTCATCGTATCTTGTTTATAAAAACAAAGCTACAATTGCGAGGGCCGCAATAGTATGAGCGCAATCAGCCCAAAAAATGATCGTTATCAGTTTTTCATTTTAGATAACTTTTCTGGGTTGAGAATAGTAATCAGGCTGCCTTTTTTTTCTATCAATCCTTCATCTTTAAAATCAGATAGTGTGCGGCTTACGGTTTCGGTAGCCATACCGGCCATTGCTGCCAGGTCTTCCCGGGTGATCTTTATTCCCCCATTATCTGCATCCTGGCGGTGCAATCGGCTTAAAGCTTCGGCCATTCGCTTACGTACCGAGTGGTAAGCCAGCTGCATAAGCTGATCTTCCTTATCGCGGATATCATTGGCCAGTAATTTTATAAATTCGCGGGCTACATCAGGGTAATGGTTCAGCAAGTGATCTATCTGATCTTTGGGGATAAGGCAAAGCGTGCTATCTTCAAGCGCAGTGGCTGTATCTGAATAAGGTTCGTTAGATAAAATAGCGTTAATACCCAGGTAGTCTTCGCTGATGTAAATGCCGGTCATCAGTTCACGTCCGTCCTCGGCAAGCCTTATGGTTTTTATCCGGCCGGTTATCACCAGGTAAAGGCCGTTGCCCTTATCACTTTCATAATAAATTACCTGGTTCTTTTTAACATGGCGGCCTTTACGTTCGGCAATTATCTTTCTTAATTCGGCCAGCCCGTCATTTTTCGCTATCAGGCTGTTCAACCTGTCAAGCGATTTACTATAAAAATTCTGGAGCAAATCCTTTTTCTTCAGCCTGCTTTCAATGGCATTTAAAAGCTCCATATCATCAAAAGGCTTGGTAAGGTAATCATCAGCGCCCAATTCCATACCCTTTCTCAAATCCAGCCTTTCGGCTTTAGCCGTTAAAAATATAAAAGGAATAGCAGCCGTTTCAACATTCTTGTTCAGCATGTATAAAACACCATAGCCGTCAAGCTCGGGCATCATAATATCGCATAAAATAATATCCGGCAACTCTTTTAAGGCAAGCTCAACCCCTTTTTTTCCGTTATTGGCATCAAATACCTGGTAGTTGGCCAGTTCAAGAATTTCAACTACGTTTTCGCGTATGTCATTATTGTCTTCAATGATCAAAACTTTTTTACTCATGATATCGGAAAAGTTATAGTGAACAAAGTACCCTGGTTTATATCGCTTTTAAACTCAACACGGCCATTCATCAAACTGGTGTAGCGCGCCACAATATTCAGGCCCAGCCCTGTACCGGGAATATTGCCTGTGTTGTGCGCCCGGAAAAATGCTTCAAACAAATGTTTCTGGTCGGTATCGGGTATGCCAATACCGTTATCTTTTATAGTTATTACACAGTTACTATCGGCAATTTCGGTATTAAACTCGATAAAAGTATTCTCGCCCGAATATTTTATCGCATTCGATATCAGATTTATAACACAATTCCTGAGCAGGTTTTGATCAAGGTTTACTATACCCCGGGTACCGGTGTGCTGATAAATAATGTTTTGGTTTTGTTTGGCAACCATTTGCATCTCTTCGGTTATTTCTTCCGAAAATTTCACCAGGTCAAACGGGGCACAAGCTGGTTCAACGCGGCCGGCCTCCAATTTCTCGAGCGACAGAAAATCATTAAGAATGGTTGTTAAATTGCCTACCGCGTTTTTTATTTTTGCCACATGCTTGCGGATGTTGGCATTATCATAAGGTTGCGCGTATTTTTCAATTAATGATGCTGATAACTGCACCGCGCTTAAGGGTGTCCTAAACTCGTGCGAGGCCATCGATACAAAGCGGCTTTTTAAATGCCCCAGTTCTTTCTCTTTTTCAAGCGAAACACTCACCTCCTCTTTTGCCTGCTGCAACGCCTGTACCGTGTTTTTAAGGGTTTGGGTGCGCTGTTCAACCAAATCCTCCAGGTGGGCGGCATAATCTTTTAGTTGCTCTTCGGCTTCTTTTTCCCGTGAAAGGTCATGTATAAAACCGGCGTATATTTTTCTGCCGGCAAAATCAACTTCGCTTACTGCAAGCCTGAAGGGGAAGGTTGTGCCATCTGTGCGTAAACCCGTAACCTCGCGGCCTATGCCAATGATGTGCGGATCGTGGGTTTGCTGATACCGATGTATATATTCGTCATGCTGCGCCTTATAAGGCTGCGGCATTAATACCGATATGTTTTTACCAATAACATCTTCTGGCGTACACAAAAACAGCTTACACCCCGAAGGGTTAATCGTTTCCACGATACCGCGCCCGTTGATGGTAATTATGCCATCAATGGCGTTTTCAATAATAGCTTTTAGCAAGGCCGCATTTTCCATAAACAGGTGTTATCAATAAACTGACGAACGTCACAAATATTGGCATAAACAGCCAATTAAAATATAATAGTTTTCATGTTTAAATGTGACGGTAGTCATTTTTTGCATCATACCCGCTGCTTGCTGTCAACCGGCCGCTGTTAGCCGGGCTGTTTACAAACTGACAACAACCACTTAGTTTAATGAGCATAATCATGTTTTAAACTGCTATTAACATCAACCTTTACACGGTATTCCATTTTATTATTATAACCTCCGATAATCCCCAATTATGAATAATGCCGAGATCCAGTTTCTTGAGGGCCCGCATTCAAGGCTGAGCGAACTCAAATTTACTTTTGCAACCATGGCCGATTTGATTCATGGCTTTAGGGCTCTGCATTTTATAGGCCCGTGTATAACCGTTTTTGGCTCAGCCAGGTACAAAGAAGATCACCCCTATTACCGGCTTACCAGGAAGGCAGCGGCTGAATTTGCCAAACTTGGGTTTACTATACTAACGGGCGGGGGCCCGGGCTTAATGGAAGCCGCCAACCGCGGCGCCAAAGATGTTGGCGGACGATCAGTGGGCTGTAACATTCAGCTGCCGGTTGAACAAAAACCCAACCCCTACCTGGATAAGTGGGTATACATGAAACACTTTTTTTTGCGTAAAGTACTGCTTGTAAAATACTCCTTTGCATTTATAGTGATGCCGGGCGGCTATGGTACTTTAGATGAATATTTTGAAGCACTCACCCTGATCCAAACTCATAAAATAAACAATTTCCCGGTGATCATTTTCGGGACCGAATACCACAAAGAGCTGCTTGAGCATATCCAGGTGATGAAAAAGAACGCAACGATAGGCGAACTTGATGCCGACCTTTACCTGGTTACCGATGATATTGAAGAAGCCGTTAACCTTATTAAAGAAAAAAGCATCAAACAATATGGACTTAAAGCGAAAGCCAAACCTAAACCAATTAAATGGCTGTTTGAACGCGCTTAATTTACTAAAGGTGACGGCGATCATTTTTTTAGTATTCAAGGCCTGCTAATTTTACCTGCCAGGAAATAGATACTATCTAATATTTACTAAAGTTGATATGCAAGCTAATACATCAATATCTGCACGTTCATTACAGTACTACGTAATAGCCCGGCGCTGGCTATCCGATCTTGAATTTTTTAAGATAGAAACATCGTTCCTGCAAAGATTACTGGATAAGCATATTGCCGGTTTGCAGGATATGAAGCACATCCATCAGCTCATTGCCACCGGCAAGGCTTTAAAGCACCTGCAAGATACGGAAGTTGAGGAACTGCTGACAAAGCAGGTAAGGCTGTTGGAATTAATGTCGGAGGACATTATTCCGGAAGATACCGATGCGCTTGCATCCACCCAGGTAAAACTGGCCAATTTTATGATCAACCTAACCCGCGAATTCAGACAGGTTAAACAGGACCTGTTTAACCTTGTGCTGGATACCGCGCAGGTGAATAACAATATTACAACCTAATTGACTCCTTATTATTTAACAATTGCAAGCGCCTGTTTATACGGGCGCTTTTTTATTTTCGTATTGGTTTATAAAACCTTGCAAAATCATGAAAGGGAATTGACGTTTTAAAAAGGGCTGTCATGGAAAAAACTTCGGTGTTGTATATTCAGAATTTGCTATTATTTGCACCTCTATTTTTGCCTAACCTAATGGCATCAGGCAGCCACCGCCGTTTATTTAGCGTTCCTCATCCGGATATTTGAAAAGCTAAGTGTTGATTTGCTTACATCATTGGCCAGTTGAATAAGTGATGGTGTAAAACGTAGTTCGATATTACGGCAAAGTAATTCGTCAATAATATCGGTTACCAGCGTAACCGATGTTGGCACAGCCGGATGATAGGAGATATAATACCCGGCACAGGCATCAAGTAGCGTAAAACTATCGGCAGGTAGTTGGTAGCAGTATAAAGTAGTTTCGACTATCCGTCGGTACCAGCCTGACTCAACAACAACGACATGCCTGGCTGCGGTGCTTCCGAAAAATCTTTCCTTATCCGCTCCCGAAGTTTCGGCATTAAGGTAAAAAGTAACCCGCGGGCAGTCGCGCGGCAACAGGTAGTTGTGTAGTAAGGAGGCATCAATGGCAAACACTATGTCGCCTTTTATTTCAGGAAAATAAGACGGCGATGGTCTTGGCTCAAATAGTTGGATGCCCGGTTGTTCGCTTACATGAAAAAGGCCGGTTTGATTATTCAAGGGCTGTTGGTGGTTTAACATTTTGCAAGGTATCTTATGCAAAGTTCTGTTTTATATCTAAGTGTGATGTAAAAAAACATTGTTAAACTTAATCGCTCAATACGTCCTTACCGTCTTCTCAATGCCTTCTTTACTTTCAAAATTATCCTTTACGGCTTTCAACTGGTAAACATAAAGTTTTTGTTTCAGGGCGGTTTTATCTAAATAGGTATTATCGCCGGCGGTTGACAGCGCCAGCTTTACCATGTCCTTATCCTCGACAGCGCGGCGGTATATGGCATAAGTAACGGCGGTGCTTTCGTCAGATGGTTCCCACTTTAACTCTACGGCATCCACAATATACCGGGCAAACATTTTTGATGGCGGCCTTGCTACGGCGTTTTTAGCGAAAAAAGCGGTTGAGGCTATGGCCGATATTGGGCTTTGCTTGCCGAAGGCATCTACCGTGGCTACAGCGTATTCATAAGCGCCATCGTTTGCCTGGCTGTCATCGTAATAAGTTGCCTTTAGGCCGGTTTTACTTTGATCAACCCTGGTAAAGTGCAGCTGCTTTGCAGTGGTAGTGGCTGGCTGTGTAGCTGCATCTGTTAACGGCGGGTTACTTACCGATGCTTTTCTTTTATACAATGCATATCCCACCACGTAGGCATCCGGGTTTTTATTTTCCTGCCACTCCACATGGGTAGTTTTGCCTTTTATGCTCAGCCGCAAACCTACCGGGGCGGCAATAAAATCTTTGCCGTTTACAAACCGGCTTGTTGCCGGTGCCGAAAAATCACTTTCGATACCACTTTTACTGATGGCTTTAACAGTGTAATAGTAATCGGTACGGCTGCTGCGGTTGGCCGCGTTATCCAAAAACGATGTGGCTGTATCCGCCAGCAGGTGCGAGATGGTTTCGGGCTTGCTATCATCACTGGTTAATGAGCGATAAACGTAATAACCATCGGCGTTGGCCACTTTTTTCCAGGACACGCGTATCCCTTTTGCCGTCGCGGTAGCTTTTGGCGCGTAAGGTGCATCGGGTTTGCCTTTATCCATATAAACCGCGGTGGTGTACGATGATACCTGGTCGTTTTTGGTATCCTTATCACGTACCGACCGTAAACGATAGTAATATGAAACCGCGGTTTTAACTTTATCATCGGTATACAAGGTTGCTGTCGCGGCAACGGTATCAATCACTTTATACCCTGTTGCCATGCTTAACGAGCGCTGCACCTCGATACCGATGGCACCTGTGTTTTCTTCCATCTGTTTCCATTCCAGCGTAATGCCTTTAACGCTACTGTGGGCCGTTAACCCTTCAACAACAGGCAGATGCCCGGTGTAGGCTACCGTAAGGGTGGCGGTATCTGATGGCACTACACTTTCATTGCCAAACAAATCGGCAGGGCGGATAAAAAACTTATTCAACCGCAAGGGCCGCGCCTTGGTTACATAGGTAAAAAAGACCGAGTCGGCTGTTATGGTAGATGTTATTTTTGAAGGCAGGGCCTGGAAACCTCCATCGGCAGTGTAATAATACACCCCTGCAAAAAGCGGCACGTGCTCCCGGAATATTGGTTTATAAGCCCATTTTAGGCTGATAACACCATCCTGGAGTTTCCGTAGCTTAAGCTTTGGTTTTTCAAACTTTGCAGGCTCGCCCACAATATAGGTTCCTGTAAATGTAGTTTTAACCGTGCCGGATACCTTTAATTTATAGTACACCGCTGTACCGGTGGGCTGTGTGCCAATGCTATCATTCAGCGCTACGCCCATGGCCTTTAAAAAGCCGCCATTTAATGCCAGGGAGCCATAGCTTTTAAAATCGTGGTTGGCTTTAAGATGGTTCCATAACGCGGCATCTGTAGCCATTTTTAACCGTCTTTTTAAGGTATCGGTAAGTATGCTGCCGGCAATAAGCCTGAATTGTTGCATGGTTGCCGCCATTTGCGGCGCCTGCAATGGAGTAAAGCCTTTTAATGTATCGCCAATGGCACGGCTTAGCTGTACGGTGGTTTTGTTATCTTGCGAAAACAATATCATTGGGTTGCCCCGGTAATTGTAAACCGGCATGGGGCTGTTTGCATACTGCGCAAAAACCTGTTTTCCGGTCATTAACAAAATAACAACCAGGATCCTATTTATTTTCATGATTTGACGCTTCATACTGATTATATTTTAACAGATACCCCTGAACTTGAATCAACATCAACTTCCATACTGGCATTGGCGCAAATGCCCACCGTTAAACCACTTGGCCAGCAAATAACACCCCAGCAACAACAATCCCAATCTACCCCTATCCCGTTATAACAGCCACTGCTGTTGTAATTAGCATGAAAGCCGGCATTACCCCTGGCGGCCAGCGATAAATGGTTGGTTGCCGAGTTGTAGGTACCGGTAAGGTTGGCGCCAAAATCAACCCCGACACTAAGGGTGGCGCTAAACACATCGTACCCTACGCTGGCGCTTCCGCCGATATCCCATTTTGTACCGAGGTTGAAGCCATACTGACTTGCACCTATATTACCGTAAACCGACCCATAATTACTGTAGTTAAGATGAGCGCTTATGCTGGCTATATAAAAATTGTAGCTAAAATCTTTGGATGTAGTGCTGCTTACCCTACCGCTAAAGCCATTGAATATATTATTGGCAAAAACAGGATCGTTCTGGTTCATTTTATCAAAATACTGTTTTAAATCGCTTTTGTGTTTGGTAATATCAACGTTAACACCTGCATAAAACTCGCCCTTGTTGGATAGTATGCCGTCCATGGTATTCATATCAACCTGCGCACCCAGGAAAAAATAAGCATCATTAGGATCCACACTTATTACTATCCAGCCCTCGGCTGTGGATGCCAGGCCGGGCACCAGGTCCATTTTACCGGTAACATCAATGTTTAGTTTTTTATTAGGGATATCAAGCACGATATTACCATCAATGGTTGCCATTTGTTTGATGATGGTTTCTGACGTACCCGTTATTACAGGCCCTGGCGCTACCGTTAGGTTAACCGTTGTTTTTGATAACGAGGCGTTGAGGCCTGCCTGAATGATACCGGATATAGTTACCGTCCAATCACTGTGGGGGCCTAAGGTAAAGCCGCCGCCTACACTGGTGATAAAATAGCCCGTTACCCCCAGCGGAATCCTGGTTGCCGCCATAAAGTTACCGCCAACGGTAAGTCCCTGGGCTGTTTTGTAATATTTAAACCCAACATCAGATGAGCCAAGGGTGGTAATGCCAAACTTACCCGATCCTTCAAAACCTGTAGTATCGGCATTATCAACATATTTTACTTTAAGTTCTGTTTTGCCAATGCTGGCCAGGTCCATCTCAATACCCAGTTCATCAACACTTACGGTTTTACCCTGCCCAAAGTGTACATTGCCAACTGTTGCCTTAAAATTGGGGATGGCGCTTAGCTCAAATTCACCCAAAATATCAACCCTGGGGGTATTAATGGTATTTACCTTGATGCCGGTAACATGCATTTTGCCAAGGCCCACAAAATCCTTTTTATAATCAAGCGGGATATCGGCATAAAACTTACCATCAGTTTGAATAGTGAACTCATTGATCTTGAAATCATCAAACAATTTTGCTACGCTTAGCGAGCCCGAACCGGTTAAATAGTACGCGCTGCCATCGGATGTTAAACCAAAGCTGAATGGCGTGCTGCCCGGCTTAAAGCTGGCGGCGCCCACCACATCAATACCATCATCGGGCATTTGCAGGTTGCCGCCAAAAATCTGGTCGGGGGTTATTACCATATCGGTAAAGGCGATGGATTGTGTAAACGCCTGCGATGATGGCAGGAACACTTTAAGGTTGCCGCCAAACGTAAAACCGTTATCATTATAAGCAACACTGCTTACGTTGGCCTTCCAGTTAAAAATATCAAAGCTGGCATTATAGGCCGCAACTACATTGCTTACATGCCCGGTTGTATCAACCTGTATATCATCTAAAGCCAGCGAGCTGTTGCCCATGCCCTTTACGGTTGCCAAACTCATTGTACCAATGTAATGGATCCCGTTGGCTGTAATGGTGCTGTTGGGCATATCAACCGCAACTTTAAAACCGGCCAATGTAAGTTGCTGGGCTGTGGTAGCAGCTTTAAGGTAAAGCGTAGTACTATTAGCAGCATCGGCCGCTGTGCTGAAAACCGGCACCTGCCCCGTGGCACCTTGATTTGCTACTACAAAGTTCTGCGCATCGCTGCTAACGATTGTACCGGCATCGGCAGGGATAAAGCTGGCATAGTCAATCTTCAAATCACCTTTAATCACACCCGACTGGCCATTATTTATACTGCTTATAACCACCTGGCTACCGCCGTTGGTCAGGCTAAGCGGCAGGTAGCCAAAGGCCTTTACAGGTACCGATGTTTCGTCGGTTTGTACATCGCCTTTTACAGGGGCGTATATGCCATTAACCACCCCTACCTCGATATTATGGAATTTGATTCCGGTACCTGCTTTAACGGAAAACGTGCTATTCCCCGGCACATTTACAAATGAGCCACTGATGATCTTGTTACCGCCATTATCGGCAATGGCATCAATTTGTATTGGATAACCTAACAAGGTTTTTAAGCTGGCAGGCGCTGTTGTTAAACTAAAGTCAAGCGACTGATCGGCAGCATAGTTGCCGGGTTTGTTATCGGTTACAAAACCCGGCTTTGATGCCTTGAGCAGGTTATTCCCTTTGGGGATGTTAATACTGTATTTGCCCGAATTGTCGGTTATGGCTTTTATATATTCCAGTCCATCTACGGCCACCTGTGCACCCGCCACGGTATTGGCATCGGCAGTTACTTTACCGCTGATAACAACGCCATGATCCAGTTTAATTTTTAAGCTGGTAACCGCGTTGGCATCTAATTGCGGGCCCGCCTGGGCATTAACATAATTACTCGCGGCCGGGCCGGCTATATCTATTTCGGGGTTACTATCATATGTGCTTGCCGCTACAATGCCTTGCGCGTTAGTAGTATAATTGCTGCCGGTTGCATTTGATATACTAATAACAGCCCCCGCAATAGCCGCGTTGTTATTATCGGTTACAGTGATGTTTACCGGGTAACTAAGCCTGCTTAGCGTAATATTGGGCAGCGTAAGGTTGACGCCATTGATGTTGATGCCCAGCCTGGTGGTGCTGCATGATGTTTTACTCAATATCAGCGTATCGGCCCCATTTTGCGAACCCAGGATAAATGTGCCGTCGAATTTAGTAACTACCGACCGCCCCAGCGTTTTTGAAAGCACCATAACACCCGCCAGGGGTTGATTTTTTTGATCAAGCACCTTGCCCGATACCGTAAACGTTGGTATAAATATGCTGGCATCTTTTACCCGCTGTTGGCCGGGCTGGCTGATAACCAAGGTATCGCGGAAACTGCCCAGCGGATCGGTGTCATCGGCCAGGCGGATGGAATACGGATGCGCCGGCGAGTTTGCCGAATAAAATCCAATAGAATCGGCGGGCAATGTAACTTTAAAATACCCCGACTGATCTGTACTTACCAAAATATCGGTATTACTGCCCAGCGTGCCCCCCGGTAACGCCACGCGCACTACAGCATTAGCAGCCGGGTACTTAACATTGTTGATGAATTTAGTAACATGGCCCGCAAATGTTGGCTGCGTATAGCTCATGGTATACGTGGCAGCATAATTATCGGGCTGGGAGGGCGCGGTGGTACCTTTACCTGCATAGCTCATGGTGGCTGTATTGGTAATATACCTTGCGCCGCTTACAATAACCTTATACTCATCGCCCGTATTGGTATTGTAAAACAAGCCATTGAGCGGCTTGCCGGGCGTGGTAGTACCTATTTTGCGGTATTTATCGCCATTGATAACAGTATCTGCCGTAGCCTTTACGCTCAGGTTACCTTCAACCTGCAAATTGGCGTTGGTGGCGTAAAAGTCCGATTTCCGGTACAAGGCAATTTGCCCGTCGGTATTGGAGGTACCTTTTCCATCGGCTATAGTCGGCGTAAACCTGTAGGTATTGGCCAGGGCTGTAAGTGTACCTACGCTTACATTATCGGCTGCCTGCAAAGTTGTTTGTGCTACAGGCAATGTAAAACGCCCATCGGTGCTTACCAGGTAAACTTTATAATAAAACACGCCGGGCCAGTCATCAAGCGTGATGTAATTTACCTTATCAAAATTAGCTTTGTTGTATATGGTTGTTGTAAAATTCCCTTTATCATCGGTGGTTACTTCGCCAATTTCTTCATCGGTTGTGCTTAGCCTCTCCTGGTTAGACCGTGTAACATCATCTTCCGAGCGGTGGTTCACGTACCAATCCCAAACCGCGGGTTGGGTAAACTTTTTGGTAAACATACGCAGCTTAAACCTGGTGTTGGCCAGCGGGTAGCTTACCGTACCCGGCAAATTATAATCGCCGCCGGTGCCCGAAACTTCTGTTTGCCTGAAAGCAAATTTAACGGTGCCTGTTAAAGTGCTGTTGTATTGCTCGCCAAACTTATAGGCCCTTAAAATGCCCATACTATTGTTGGCACCCGCCACAAGTTCCACAGTGGTATCGCGCAGGCTGATAACATCGCTGTTTGATACCGGCTTCATATAAACCCGTGCGAATTTACCGTTCAGGGTAGCCAAATCCGGCGATTTAATTGAAAAATGGCCCTGCCCGTCGGTTACCGCAGTACCTATTACCATGGTAGACAGCCGGAAACCCATATAATATTCCCTGTCGGCCTCCGTCCGGTTCAGCATGTCCTCGCTAAAGCCGTTGAACCGATCGCGATCTGACGCGTATGTAAAAGTGTAAATAGTTGCGTTTATGGCGATACTTGTATTGGCCAAAGGGGCACCGGAATTTAGCCTGACTGTTCCATTAACATTGGTATAGCCTGCCGGATAAGCTGCCTGGGTATAAACAAATGTTTTGGATGCCATTCCCGCCCAGTCTATAGCCGCCGTATCGGCTGCATCAACGCCCCATAATTTTACTATATACTGGGTCCCCTTAACGAGTGTACCTGCGTTTTGCCGGATTAAAAAGTTTTTTAACCGGGTAACAGTATCCCTTATCACATTTTTTCCCTGCAAAAGCTGTACATGGTAAGCTAAGCCATCTGGCGCGCCCGCAAGCTGTGCCCATTTCAAATTTACATCCAACCCATCATGTGTAAAGGCAAAAGTATTGTTAGGGTCGATGGCCTGCACGTTTATAGTTGTATTAACGCCCGATTTTAACAGCCCCTTGCTTTGCGCGTACTGATAAGTATTGCCTGCTATGGTAGTATCAAGCAATATCTTATCCTGCCGTATTTTTAAACGGTATTTTGTAGCCGCCGATACACCATCGGGGGCAGCCCATGCAATGGCCATACCATCGCCCGGCGTTAAAGTAATATCACCAGTTGGGCTGCTAAGCAACGGAACAGCCGTGTAGGGTATGTTGTAGCTGGTAGCAAAAGCAAGTGTAGTGGTATTTGTTGCCGATACGCCAGTGCCGTACTTTTGACCCGCGTCTTTCTGCGGATATAATTCAACGACGGCCTGGTAAGCACCCGAAACCAGGTCTGATTGCGAGCCAAAAAAATCAGATCCGGTATAGGTGTACGACTGACCGGCGGGTAATACGGCTGTATTAGCGGCTGTACCCTGACTTATTTGGTTTCCATCCTTGTAAATACGCAGCGTTGTGGCATAATAAAGCGTGGTGTTTTGGTTATTGGTGATGGTTACCTTAAATTTTTGCGGATTATCATGAAAATCTTTAAACATGGTCACATTCGTCAAATCGGCAGTAGTAGTAATAGCTACCGGCTGAACGTTCTGATATGTAAAACTGGTTACCGGGCCATAACCGTTATTGGCCATAACGTATTGGTTCCGGGTATCGGCCACCTGTACCTGTAGCGCGTACTTTTTGCCGCTTGTTAACAGGTTATATTTAAAAAAAGTTTGATAGGTACCTGTCGAATTATTAATAGGCGCTGAAAAGACATAGCTTGTGGCATTTTTCATAGCTATTTCCGGAGTAAGCCCGTCTGGCACCTCGGCCACTTTCAAATTGTATACCATACCCGCATAAGGCCATTTAGGATCGGCCATTTTCACGTAAAACCCGGCGGAGCTTTGCTGAATGCCACTTGTTGTTATAGTAGAGGCATCGGCAGGTGTGCCCATAGTGGGTACGATGCTTAACGGATCGCCATTTCTGAATGTCATGATACTGCTCATGCCATTGTTGATAATGGCTACAGGATTGTTAGGATCTGTCTCCTGTACTACAGCGGCAAACTTTGCGCCCTGCTTTGCGGTAGGAAAGCCAATTGCCGTAAGGTATATGGTATGAAACCCATCGCCTTCACGATACATGTACGATACTCTGTACGATGGTGGCAAGGCTATATCATAAAACATAGCCGGATGGCCGTCAATAACCAGGTTTGGATAATATTGCTTGTCCTGGTAAGGCGTTATCTGGTCAAACACTATTTCCTTTTCGAACAAAAATGCTGGGTTTACTGAAGCCAGGGCGTCGGCAGGTGTTTGGCCATCATCAACACTTACAATACGAAGTTTGAGCGTTTTATGTACTGGGGTACCATCTGTAGTAAACGTAATTTGAGATGGAATGGAGGGCATATCAAGCGCCGAGGTAATTACCGGCGCGTTTAGCAGCTTCATAGGGGCTTTATAGGTAAAGCCTATAATAGTGCTGTTCCCTTTGTTTTTAAACGTTACGGTATTATTGGGGTCGATAGCGGTTATCATCATGGCGTATTGCCTGCCTTCGGTAAGTGCCGGGTCGGCGGGGCTGTAAAGGTAGGTATTGCCCATTACCTGTTTATCAAACAAATAGGGCGGCTGGGCGCTCATCACGGCATCGTTGATATTTTTGTTGCCCAACACCTCCACAATACGGATGTTGTACATGGTTGATGGCGGTGCCCCGGCGGGGGTTGTCCAGTTGATGGTAAATATATTGGCTGCCAGAGCGATGATCTGCTGCCCGTCATAAGGGGCGGTAATTACCGGTGGATCTACGTTGGTTACCGTGAACACATTACTACAGCCGCTCGGGTCGCTGCCGCTCAATACGGCGTTGGTATCGTAGTCAAATGCCTGCAGGCATAAACGGTAGTTGCCTTCGGGCAGGCCGCCTACCCTGAAAAAGTCGCTTTGGGTATAGCCGGTATATACAAATTTGGTGAAATCAAAAAAGTAAGGTAAATCGCCGGCGTTTATTACCCTGATGCCGCCTGCCGTTAATGTTATCGGGGTTTTACTTTTATAGGTCGAGCTAACCCGCAGCTCTACTCCATTATCGCCGGTAACATTACCCCTCAGCTGTATACGCAGGGTTTTGGTGCTGGTATTCATGATGGTGATAAGCATTTGCTCGGGGTGCGATGAGTAATCTGTTAAATGCGCGCGAAATGGCGGGAACACCTGTGTACTTATAGTTACCTGTGCATGCGCCGCAAATTGCGCGGCTACCAGCATTACAGCTATTAATCCTTTAAGTAAATTGTATTTCTTTTTCATATGCTTAAAAGTTAAGTAGGTAGCTAAGTTCATTCCTGTATTCGCTTGTTGATTTTTGGGTACTGCCCGGTGCCGGGTTGTTGCCTGTATAAAACGCCGTGTATTTAAGCGCGTTGAGTCGGTCAACCCGGTACGTTAAACCGCCCGAGCCATTTATGATTAGGCTTTTGCCCTGGTTGGTAATACCCTGCATAGCCGATACATTCACGTTGGCTTGCAGCTTTGTTTTAAAAAAGGAACCAAACGTGCCCAGGGTTACACCCTGGTAGGTATATTTTGCTTCGGGGCTGGTCAAGTCAGTCCGGTTAACGTTGAATACCAGGCCGAGGCTTTTTTTGGTAAAGGTGAGCGCGTAGGTAATAAAATATTGTTTGGTATCTACATTGCGGTTGGTGGTAAGCTGGCTGGTGATGATTTTATTTAAATCATTCAGTTTGCTCATGGCCGCGGTGATGCTGATTACGTGAACATGATCGGCAGTGATGATGGTGTAGCGGGGCGTGAAAGATATATTGCTGGTGGTTTGCACAATACGCAGCGAATCGGGATATTTAACCGTATTGGGTTTTTGATCGTTTGAAAAATTGCTGTAATTGGCATCAATAGCAAACGACCGGCTGAACTCGATGTTCATATTGCCGGCCCCAATAACGCGTTTATTGGTTGATCGTTTTTGGTGCAGCAGGTTATCATGCTGAAAACCCAGGTTACCGGCCAGCCTCACCTTGTTTTTAAAAAAGTTGAAACTTGGGGCTATCGACCATGATTCCAAATCGGTATCAAAATAATACGCGCCCATGCTTTGGTATTCCGGGTCGATGCGTTTGTAAACTACCTTCAGGCCTACATATTTATCGCGGTAGCCCATGGCGGCGTTCAGGGCGGTAAAATACTGGCTGGTGCCGTTTATATCGGCAAAGCTTTTAAGCTGTTTAAGCAGGCTGTTTTTGGAAGTATCTACTTTAATGGGCGAATTTAAATCGCGGGTGTACAGGCTCAGGGCCCCGGCGCTTTCAAAAAACAGGCGTTTAAAAAATGTAAAACGGGTTTCGTACCCGGCTACCGTATTTGCCGCAGGCGTTACATAGCTGGTAACCGGCACCCCGCTCCTGCTTACTGATGTGCTGTCGTCCTTCGCCCGCAGGTAGCTCAGTTCAAAAAAGTTGGCTTCGGTACCGTAACCCAGCTTTGCGGCGTATGCCTTGCGCGAAAACGAATACGGCACCAATGCACCCGATGTGGTATCAACCGTGGTTGCCTTATTTAAGCGCCCATACATAAACCCCAGCCTTAATTTGCCGGGGTGAAGCTCGGCACCCAGGCCATATAAGGTATGCCCCGCCAGCGTATAGGGCGAAAACTCAACATTGCGGTAACCCGCGTGCAGGGTAACCCATTTATAGGTTGGGCTGATACCAAACTGGTTAAAAGGCTGCACAAAAGTTGACTGTGATTTTGTATAGCTAAACCCTACCGGGATAACCACACCATAAAAATTGAAGAAAAGATCGCCGTTGAGCAGGTAGTTAAAGGGTTGCCTCCTATCGGCAATCCCCTCGGCCCCGTAACCGATACCGGTGGCCTGGAACGCGCCGCCTATGGTTACAGGCTTAGCATTCTGGATATTGCTTAAGTCCTGCGCAATCACGCGAGGACTTACGCAAGCAATTATGGCAAAAGCAAGCAGTATTTTAAGTGGGGCACCTTTACAAAACTTACAGAAATGCTTCATTTATCAATAGGGGTTAAATCAACAGCGTTTTCAAACCGTATAAATTCAACTCCTGTTATCCACATCAAACAGCACTTATCCTTTGGAAATTAGCGACAACAAAATAGTGTAAAGGCTACGGCATTAACTTGAAACTAAAGTAGGCCGTTGTTTAAAGATGCTATATAGCATCTTTGGGGTATTTTGGGGGGATGCCCTGTCTGCACCCCAGGGAAATCGTGTTTAAGATTTCATGATCAACTTATTGTGCTATCCGCATGTCAATGGTATCAAGTCATTAGATTTTTCGCGCAAAGACGCTAAGCCGCAAAGGGAAAATAAGCAAATCACTTTGCGTCTTTGCGTGAAATAAATCTTGTAAACTTTAACCACGATTTCCCTGATTTGTATCCTCAATGCGTTTAAGTTAATGAGTTGACAGGCTGCTCCATCGAAACAAAACATTAGTGGCACTTTTAAATTGAAATTGTTAAATTTGTTCTTATGGAACGGTTAACAATCAATATTCCTGATTCAAAAAGTGCCGAGATCAAGGGCTTTCTAAAAAGCATGGGTGTCCTCGTTGACAAGCCTAAACTACTGGATATGGATGCCTACCGGGTAAAGATCGCTAAGATTGGTGCCTGGTCTGACGATAACCTGAAAGTTTTTGAAGAGAATCGGAAGGCATTCGATAACTTTAGGCCGCAGGAATGGTAATCGATACCTGCATATTTATTGAACATCTGCGGGCAAAAGATAGGACAAAGTCTATTTTAGCCACCCTGCCGACAGATGAGCTCATTTACATTTCAGTCGTAACAATTTTTGAGCTGTATTGCGGTGCGCCAACGCCCGAAAAAAAAACAGGATGTAGCTGCCGTAACCGAAGATCTGGTGGTACTGCCGTTCGACGCCACGGTGGCCACCAAAGCTGGCGAGATTTACCGGGCACTCAAAAAACAGAATAAGCTAATCGGCGTTGCCGACATCATGATCGCAGCGACCTGCCTTACATTTGATCAACCGATCCTGACCTCTAACAAAAAACATTTTAAACTGGTCGACGACCTTAAAGTATTCCGTTAAGCAATTGCTATAGCCAGGTGTTTTTTGCGCTACTAAATGCATAAAATCCAGGCTTCCACTATCCTACCTTCATCAAAAAACTTCCGTTTAATAACGATGGTTTGTTGTATTCAAATGGCTGGCCATCGGGCCTGGTCATTACGGCGCCACTGTAAACGGCAATGGCCTGGCCGGCGGCGGTGTCCCACTCCATGGTGGGGCCATGGCGATAGTAAATATGGGCTTTACCTTCGGCTATCAGGCAAAACTTAATGGAACTGCCAATGGAAATCGCAGCCGAAACAGGGTATCGCGCCAGCAGCTCCGCTTCCTCTGCTGATGCATGCGACCGGCTGCCTACAGATATCCATGCTGTTGCCTTTACATCGGCATAAATTTGAGTTTTCCCGCCTTCGGCTGTTTCCTTCCAGCTGCCAATCCCTTCACCTCCATAATAAAGATCATCTGTTACGGGTACGTAGATAATACCCAAAACCGGGGTATTGTTATGCATAAGCGCAATGTTCACAGTAAACTCGCCGTTGCGTTTAATAAACTCTTTGGTGCCGTCAAGCGGATCAACGCACCAGTAGTATTCCCAATTTTTCCTGGTCTCATAGGGAACATCTTTGCCTTCCTCTGAAATTATGGGTATATCTGGAGTAAGCGCGGTCAAACCTTCGGTGATAATATCATGGGATACCTTATCTGCCAGCGTTAAGGGCGACAAATCATCTTTCAGCGTTACCTCGATATGCGTATTATAAACCGTTAAAATACCGGCGCCGGCTTGCTTAGCCAATAACAATAAGGCGGTAAGTTCGCCTGGTGAGATGATTGAGGTGCTATTTTCCATATAGTTTCACAAAACGTTCGGTTTGGTTTTTAATCAACGCCTTCTTCAATAAAGGCTTTCATATCGGCCTTTGTGTTGATGGTTTTCTTTTCATGATGTTCGTAATGAAAATCTTCCAGCTTTTGTAGCAGGTGCTGCAGCGTCAGTTTCTCGGGAATGCTGAGCTTGCCGGTTATCATTTTGCCGGCATAGCTTGTATCTACAAAAACCTCGTATAATAACTGCTTGCCCTTATCGGTAATGCCCACGTACTTACCGCGTTTATCTTCGGGGTTATCCCATTGCCGGGCCAGGCCTGCAGCTATCAGCCTCCTGATCACTTCTGTGCCCGATGTTTTTTCCTGCAGGTTATAGTTAATCAGCTCGCTTTTTGTTAAATGATCATGCGTAAGCAAAATAGCCAGCCCGGTAAATTCCTCGGCGGTTTGCAGGGGGGTGCCATCCAGCGCTTTTTTAATGTAGAATTTGGCATAACGGCTCATAAATACAAACAACCTGCCTATATTATTATCCAGCTGGTAGGCCACTTCAAGTGCCATTTTTTCGCTGTTACCGAAACGGATATCGCCGTTAACAAAATCGTCGGCAGGGTCGGCTACATGGTTAAGTAAAAAACCGGTAAAATCCTGAATAGAAACTTCATCGCCTTTGTGCTCTTTCTCCATCTCTTCTACAAGGCTTATCAATTGATGAATGAGTTTGTATGATTTCATGATTTTTCTATCTAACGGTTACCGCCATTTGTTGTCAAATTTATAAGTTTTATCTGGTTATGCTATTTCCCGTCTACTGAGCCTATCCGAAAGTATTTAAACGGCACCCATAACATGCCGAAGCATTCCCCTTCTTCTTTCCCAATATGCTTATGGTGCATTTTGTGCGCCCTGCGAATAGCCTTTAAATACCAGTTTTGGGAGTTGCGCAGTACTTTAATGCGCTGATGTATAAATAAATCGTGCACAAAAAAGTAGCAGGCACCATACAGCGTAATACCGGTACCCACAAAGGTAAAAGCCGGCATAGCCCCTAAGGTACCCGCTGCCAGGCAACTGATACCGGGTATAGCGAAGATGAGGAAAAACAGGTCGTTTTTTTCCAGGTAGCCGGGCTGTTCTTTTTTATGATGGTCGCAGTGCCATACCCATAACACGCCATGCATTACATATTTATGGGTAAACCAGGCAACGCCCTCCATAGCAACAAATGTGATTATGATAATTAAAGCGTTCATTATTGCAGGTTAATTGGGGTTATTGGTAATAATTTGCATGCACCTGCTCAAAGCAAATCTTCAGCCATTCCGTATAATCTGCAGGATGTTCTTCCAGCTCCCGGGCAAGGTCGTCAAGGCTGATGTACCGGTAGGCTTCTACCTCATCGGGCGATGGATTGGGCACCGTATTGCTTACGCCAAAAAACACATGGTCATATTCGTTTTCAATAAGGTTTGCCTGCACTTCAGCACGATAGCTGAAGCTAAAAACGTGGTTTAGCGGGCAATCCATACCCATCTCTTCCATTAAGCGGCGATGGGCGGCCTCAAGTGTATCCTCACCTGGCCGCGGGTGGCTGCAGCAGGTGTTTGTCCATTTACCGCCCGAGTGGTATTTATCCGATGCGCGCTGCTGTAATAGCAGCTCGCCATTCAGGTTAAAAACAAATACCGAAAATGCACGGTGCTTTTTACCCTGCAGGTGGGCCTCCATCTTTTCCATGGTACCTATTTCGTTATCATCATCATCAACCAAAATAACGTATTCTTCCATCAGGTTTGTTTTATCAGTAATTTTTTGTTATTTCTTACATTTAACAACGGCATTCACAACACATTTAGTTTGTACCGCACCAGCGAATCAAACATGAGCCAAAATTTATGCCCGTTAGATACACGGATGCGTTGTTCCATCACCCTCCCGGCCGGTACATTGGCTATCTTCCGAAACAACTGCCGGTAGTAAACATAAGCCAGGTAAACACCCTTACGGCACGAACGGGGCAGCTGCCTGATACCATCCAGTGCTTCGCTAAACTCCCTAAGAATGTCTTCCTCGATAGCCTTTTTATCCTCATCAGAAAAGGCCGATAGGTTTACTTCCGGAAAATAAGTCCGGTTCAATTCCTGGTAATCGGCGTTTGCATCTCTTAAAAAATTCACCTTTTGAAAGGCCGATCCTAATTTCATAGCAGGCAGGCGCAGCCGTTCAAACTCAACGGCATTGCCGTTGGTAAACACATGAAGGCACATTAAACCCACTACCTGCGCCGAACCAAAAACGTATTCCTCGTACTTATCGGGGGTATACTGATGCACTGTCAGGTCCATTTCCATGCTCTTTAAAAATTGCCTGATAAGGTCATGGTTGATGTGATATTTATTAACAACCTGCTGAAAAGAATTGAGTACCGGGTTGATGCTGATGCCACGGCTTATAGCGCGGAAACAATCTTCTTTAAGCTCAGCTAACAGCAAGGCTTTGGGGTAATCGTGAAAGCTATCCACAATTTCGTCGGCCAGCCTTACAAAGCCATAAATGGCGTATATGGGGTCCCGAAGCTCTTTTTTTAAAAAATAGATACCCAGCGAAAAACTGGTACTGTATAGCCGGGTGGTTTCCCTGCTGCACGTGGCAGATAATTTATCGAATCTCGCTTTCATTTATTTTTGGTTGAATATTTGATTAATTGTTGGGCCGAAACTTTACCTGATATGATTGATGGTGGTACCCCAGGGCCAGGTACCGTAAGCTGCCCGGCATAAAATAAATTATCTACCCGGCGGTTGCTGATGGATGGCTTAAGGTTTGCCGTTTGCATGAGCGTATTGGCCAACCCATAAGCATTGCCTTTGTACGAGTTATAATCGGCCACAAAATCATTTATACAATAGCTTTGCTTGTAATCAAGGTTTTGCCTTATAGCTACACCGCTAAAACGTTCCAGCCTATCCATAATCAAATTAAAGTATTTTTCTCTCAGGTCATCATTATCTTCAATTCCGGGCGCCAGTGGCATCAGGATAAACAGGTTTTCGTGCCCTGCGGGTGCCACGGTATCATCGGTTTTTGACGGGCAGCAAACATAAAACAACGGTTTTGAGGGCCATTGGGGCTCTTTATATATTTCCTGCGCATGCTGTTTCAAATCGGCGTCAAAAAACAACGTGTGGTGGTCAAGCCTGTTTATTTTGCGGGTTACACCAACGTAAAAAATAAGGCTTGATGGCGCCATTACCCGTTTGTCCCAATAGGTTTCCTGGTAATTTCTGAATTGTGGCTCCAGCAGTTTTTCTTCTACATGATGATAATCCGCCGCAGCAATAACGCCATCATAAGCCTTTGTATCATGGGCAGTAACAATTGCCGAAACCCGGTTGCTGACTACCTTAATTGAAGTAACAGCCGTATTGGTACGAAATTTTACCCCCTGCGCTTTGCAAACTTCCTGCATCCCCTCAATAATTTTACCGAAACCGCCCTTCGGATACCAGGTACCCAGCTGCAGGCCCGCATAATTCATGAGGCTGTATAAAGCCGGGGTATCTTCGGGCATGGCGCCTAAAAACAGTACCGGGAACTCCATGAGCGCTATTAGCCTGGGATTTTTAAAAAACTTCCTGACGTGTTTGCTGAAGGCCGTAAATACCTGTAATTTAAAAACTCCTTTAAACAGGTCCCAATCCAAAAATTCGGTAAGCGACAAACCGGGTTTGTAAACCAGTTTATTCATTCCCGTTTTATATTTATAAGCGGCCTCGGCCAAAAACACTTTTAATTGTGCCGCGCTACCGGTTTCTATCGACTCAAACAGCCGGCATAAAGCATTAAAATCGGCAGGTACCGCCAATACGTCATTTTCACCAAACACCACCGTAAAACCGGGATCTAACTGCTGCAATTCATAAAAATCGGAAGGCTTATAACCAAAATCATCAAAAAACTTTTCAAATACCTCGGGCATCCAGTACCAGCTTGGGCCCATATCAAACAAATAACCGTTATTGGCGGTTAACTGCCGGGCACGGCCGCCTATGGTTGCATTTTTTTCAATCACATCAACCTGGTACCCGGCCTTTGCCAGGTATGCAGCGGCACTTAAACCGGCAAAGCCAGCGCCAATAACAGCGAAATTGGTTTTATTGTTCAAAATCAGCTCAAATGATTGTTTATGTAAATATGGTTTATCAACCCGGATAAACCAACTAATCAGCGAACAAATATAGTACTTAACTGTATCAATAATTAAATTATTGTATAATATAGTACCAAATAGATAAAATTAATTTACAACCCCGTGTTTTAAAATAAATCCCTTTAACTCAAGTTTGCCGGGGCGGCCATTATCAGGTAAGTTAATATTAGCCTTATATTTACAAAACATTATAGCGTTTAACATTCGTTTTAATTGAACGGCGACGAAGTTATATGAAAAAACACCTGCATTTACCGTTTATAATTGCATTACTGCTCCTGGTAATGATAAGAGCCTGGGCAATGCCGGGCCGACGGGAAAATGTTTCTTTTAAGATATTATCCAAATCTGCCAACGCCGCGCCGCAATTGATAATCGGCGAGGTAACCGGGGCTATTTCTGCCTGTGCCGGAACGGCCTCTGCCAATCCGGCTGTTCAGCAATTCACGGTGTCGGCAAGTGGTTTATCTGCCGATGTAGTGGTTACAGCACCCGACAATTTCGAGGTATCGCTTACTGCCGATGGCACTTTTAGCGCAAGTGTTGTGCTTACGCAAACATCCGGCTTAATATCCAGCCAGGTGGTTTACGTACGATCTTCGGCGCAGGCCGCGGTGGGTAATATTTCGGGCGATGTTGCGCTAACCTCGGGCGAAGTAACGCAAACAGCAAGGGTAAGCGGTCATATTAATCCCCTGCCCCTGGTTAACCCCATTCCCGATCAAACCCTGCAAAACGGACAACTTACCACCGGCGTTATTTTCACAGGCACCGCGCGCGCCTTTAGCTGGACAAATGATAATCCCGGCATTGGCCTGGCCGCAAGCGGAAACCAGGATATAACTCCGTTTACTGCTATAAATACGGGAGCCACGCCCGTTACAGCGCATATAACGGTTACCCCGGCGCCTGCAAGCTATGCCTATGCAGCCAACAGCTCGTCGAACTCGGTTTCGCTTATCAATACCATTACCAATAGTGTTGAGCAGGTTATTACCGATGGGATGCCGCCAAACTCCAGCCCACAGCGGCTGCTGTTTAGCCCCGACAAAAGCCTGCTGTATGTAGAAAACGAAGGCTCACATACCATAGCTGTAATTAATACCGTCACCAATAAGGTAGTCACCACATTCCCGGCGGGTTTTGATCCTGTTGGTATGGTTATCAGCCCCGACGGCAGCAAGCTATATGTTACCGATGGCAGCACCAACCAGTTAACCACCATCAACACGGCTAATTACGCCGTTATAAAAACCGTTACCACAGGCGATACCCCGTATGATTTGACCATCAGCGCCGACGGTAAAAAACTGTATATCATCAATGTCGGCTCAAACCTGGTGCAGTTTTATGATATCGCTACCAGTTATTTTGAATATGCCATCATTACCGGCACAACGCCCAACAGTATCGTCATCAGCCCCGATAATAAAACGCTGTACGTAGCCAATTATAACTCGCACGATGTTGCCGTTATAGATATTGCCGCCAGGCGTATCCTGTATAAAATAGACGTTGGCACAGCCGCCAACTGCCTGGCCATAAGCCCGGATGGGGCAAGACTTTACGTATCCCTCATTAACGACAAAAAGGTTACCGTCATCAACACCCTAACCCGCAGCATTGCCGCCATTGTTGATGTAGGCCAAAACCCGGCAGGCATAACCACCAACAGCGATGGCAGCAAGGTTTATGTGGTTAATTCCCTTTCGCCGTATATAGCTGTCATCAACGCGGCTACCAATACCGTTACCCAACAAATCCCCGTTCAATCCGGAGGCAGGTTTATGGCTATTTTAAGCGATAATGAATGCCCCGGTTTACCCGTTCAGTTTTCCATTACCGTAAACCCCTCGGCGGTTCCGGTTGATATCAGCATCCCCAACAGCTTCTCGCCCAACGGCGATGGCAGCAATGATCTGTGGGCCATCACCGGCCTAAGTACCTACCCCAAAAACACGGTAGAAGTATTTAACCGCTACGGCCAGCGCATATTCAGATCAGCCGGCTACAGCACCTCCTGGGACGGTACCTTTAACGGCCACCCCGTTCCGCCGGCCACCTATTACTACATCGTAAACCTGAAGAACGGCAAGAAGGCGCTATCGGGAAGTGTCACGGTGGTAAAGTAGTTGGCAGTTTTGAGTGGGCAGTGGGCAGTGGGCAGTATCGCATGTCGGCGACTCGACTCACCCCGACGACCCCGATAAATATCGGGGCGTCTGCCTCTCTCCGACTGCGTCGCATATAGGGGCGAAAAGGAAAAACAAAATGAGCTCCACCCTCTTTGCGGCTTCAGCCGGAGGGTCGGCCAGCGCAGCGTAGCCGGGGTGAGTCGTAACCGGCGTTCAACCCGAATGTTTGTGTAAAACCCGAACACATCATGAATAGCCGTAAAATTTGGCGAAATTTTACGGCTCAGGGCGACAGGCCTGCGCACCTCGAAAACCCACCCTGTCGTTCTGAGGAACGAAGAATCTATCGTCGGCTATGCAAACTACGATGTGCTAAACGGAATAGTATTACATATTTATTTCAGCCCCATCGGTAATATAATTTCCACGAATTGTATCTTAGGAATATGAATAATAGCCTTCATGACCAATACAAAGATTACACTACAGCCGACCTGCTGAAAATAACGATGCGCCCTGAATCCTATGAGCATGCTGTAGTCATCGAAGCCACAGCAATACTAAAAACCCGGGTGATAACGCAGGCTGATATAGAAGAGGCAGAAGGCGATTTTAGGGAAAACGCGCCTGCAACCCCACAGAAAGGGCCATTGGCAAATATCTTGAAGGTTGGTAGCTATAGCCATGAAACATGGTTGAATATAATACTTGCAATAGCTGTATCCGAGTATATCCATTTGGTATACACCGACTTTAAACTCATCCCGGCTGTGCTTGGTGGTCAAGACTATCCTTATAGACTTGTAAACCTGTTGTCGTATCTGGATCTATTGTTTCTGCCTTTTGTGTATTATATGTTTTATAAACGTATGCGCTGGGGATGGATAACATTATTTGGAGTAAAACTTATCACAATTGTGCCTTCGCTGATATTCTATTTTAACGAATATTGGCCCGTAGAGCATGGCATTCACCTCTTAACCTATTCTTTGTTAAATATTTTCTTAGATATTCCCATCCTTACTTTCCTTTGGAAGCAGGATATTAGTAGTATTTTCAAGGTAAATAGCAGAACAAGGCGGTTAACTGTTTCGGTCATCGTGCTTGTCACCGTGGTATTAATAGGTATCGGCCAATATAATCATGCAAATTACTCGGCTATCAGAACAAGTACAGAAAATCAGACTGAAACCACCGGCAAACAAGCAGACCCAACAACTGCACCCCACCCCAAATTGCTTGCGTTAATTAAAGCCAGGTACAAAAAAGAAGTAGACACCACATACATGGCAACCGGCTTTTATTTTCTTGCAGAAAAAGATAAGGGAATCAAAATGCGCGAAGAGAAATCAGATGAAATTTATGCAATTGCTCCACTCCCATTCGCTTCTGTTAAAAATATAGTACGAATCACATCCGAGAAAGGCCAATACCAGAAGCAAGAGTACACAAACCTGTGTATGACATTTGACGATACGGGGGCGAAAGCCCTTGCCAAAGGTACCGGGAATCCGCTGCATCCTAAAATTGCGGTAGTTATTGCCAACAGACTGTTATATGTTGTTGAAAATAAAACACCAATTAAAACCGGAACTACGTGTGTAATACTCCTCGGCTATTCCAAAAAAGAAATGGAGGAAATGCGTAATTCGATAGATAAAAAAAGATGATAACAGCTAACCATTTTGTGGTTAAAACAGGCTGAACATGCTTTACAATTTCTTGTTTAGGCTGTGGTCGGGGTTCGCTGCCGCAAGTGTCCTCACTTGGGGGCCGCATGCTAAGTACACGGCGCGCCTTTAGGACAACCGACTACATCCTCTCGTCACCTCAATTCTTTCGCCTTGCAAATGGGATACCGATTAAAACACACCAACCAAACAGCAACAATCAAAGCCCTCCCCCGCACGCCCCTTCCCCACCAATAAGCTAACTAACCATCCGCCAATGAACCAGTGAACTAATGAACGTCCCACCAATGAACTAATGAACCAGTGAACTAATGAACCAAAATGGCGTTGCCTCCGGCCCGTGCTGTACGTTCATACTGCACAAGGCATTAAGCGCGAGGCCGGTATCCACTGCCATCACTAACGCGAGCTGCGGGTACTAAAAACCACGTCGTTGCGAGTGAACACCGGCTTGGCTGGAAAAACAGTAATTGACATCATCGGAGCTCTTGTAGAGGCGCATCACATGCGCCTCCCGCCAGACAGGTTCGATTTGCATGCGGGAGACGCATGTGATGCGTCTCTACAAAAAAATGCATTAATAATCAATACGTTATAATCATATCATTATAAAGCAGATGTCACCCTTTCAGGGCTGTCCCACATGTATCGCTTCGCAGCACGGGGCGGTGCCCGGTGCTGACAGATTATGCTCTTTCAGGGCTGGCAATGTTAAATTATGGTCGCGTACGAAAATGTCGCCCATAGCCCAGCCTCGAAATGGCAACATACAATGGCAACAGGCATTCCACACCGATTAAAAACTCACCGACAGCCCAGCCCTGAAAGGGCGACATCCATCTGCGATGGGCATCGCCCATCGATTAAAACACCCCAACGACATAGCCCTGAAAGGGTGACATATTAGCCGCTATGACTATATCAACAAGGGCAAAGGATACAAATATTCACCGCCCTGGTATTATGATACTGGCCAGGATGGTTCGGCTTTCTGCGACATTATAACGGGTAACGAGTTTGTTGGAGAACAACTCTAACAAAGCGCGGGCGGGGGTAGACTACGGACAACTGGGGGTACTAATCGTAATACCCTTTCTTAAACACAATTACCGATTCGCAAACTTCATTCGGAGAGTCATCTCTGTTCGGGGCATACACACCTACGCCCAATTTATAAGATGTAAAGCCTGTATACATAATCTTTAACTCATCGTCCCACTCTGCAATTTGCTCTTCGACCGATGCGTAGGGCAGGTTTAACAGCTCAATCGTAAACAAAATCGGATTTGCGGGCTTCACTATTTCTATTGCCTCACACAGGAAATTTTCTTCATAATTGATAAGAAGCCCTAAACCCACATAAAAATCAATTGGTACTTTGGAAGATTCACTTCTATAAAATTCAGTATAAGGCTCTTTCAGGAGTTTCCTGATTTCATTTCTATGTAGTCCCAAAGGGATATTTCCGAGAGACTCATATGGCGTTATTGTGTAATCCATACTTTATTCTTTGGTTGTTAATGTTTTTGCCTTATTTAACTTATCTGCGTAAGCTTCCGCTTGCTATATGCCGATATCATATTTTGTGTCGAATTTAGCTTTAACATCGCTAATATCTAAGTTCTTAGCACCTTCAAAACAAAGCCCGGCATCACGGCCAGGCTCTGTTTATTCTACAGCTTTATATTATCCAACAAGCACCCTGCCTTGCATGCGTACCACAGGCCTGGAGGCCTGCGGTAGCGTTCAAAAAGCCCTCGCGGTAGCAGCGTGTGAAGTTACTGCCCTTCCTGATGAAGATAGAAAACAGGTCTTTATGGTGGTTGATGCCCTTATCAGGGACTTTAAAGCTAAAAAAGCTTATGCCCATTAAATAACAAAGCCCGGCATCTCCGCCAGGCTCTGTTTATTCTACAGCTTTATACTATCCAACAAGCACCCCTTGCATGTGTACCACAGGCCAGGAGGCCTGCGGTAGCGTTTAAAAAGCCCTCGCGGTAGCGGGGACTACGGACAACTAAGGAATACATTACCCGATACATGCTTCCTTGTAATCCAATACTGAGTTTTGATGCTCAATATCCAGCATTTTTTTTATTTTTCCGTAATATAGTTCTGGTGGTACATCGATCGCATAATAGCGCCCACCCCGCATTCCTTCCCATTGACAGCCTGCCTCCACCAACCTGCTTAACACCTCATTTTCTTTATGTGGATCAAAGAAGATGACTTGTATAGTAGAATGTTTCGATGCTTGTATTAGGCTTTCAAAATACAATTCTCCATTATCATCTTCAACGCTTATTATGTCTTCATATGCCAGATTGGGAGCAAAAAAAGGAATGTTGTCTACTTTATGATTTCCATTATCAAGAAGCTCAGTCCAAATAGTTTCTTCTGCTATTTCCCCAGCAGAATCCTTGTATACTAAAATTACTTTTTTTCTCATCGGTTAATTATCACTCTTTTTAATGTTACAGGCTCTGCACCGAGATTCACCATTGTCAGGTGTACCACTACCTCCTTTAGATTTAGGGATTTTGTGATCTGCATGTCTTTCTCTATCTGAAGGCTTTACGCCTTTTTTTGATTGAGTTGCTGGCAACGTCTCCACTTTGCAATCTACACATATGACTTTTCCATCGTTATGTGCAGCATTTAAGTCATGTACCGCTTCTTTACCCGCTTTTGTAAAATCTTCTCCTTCTCTTGCGACCTTACTTAACTTAGCTGCCCTTGCCTCTGCTTTTGCTATTTTTGCAGCCTTTTCTCCATCAACAATTAACTTATCAATAACCTTAATGTCTTTGGCAACCTTTTCTGCTTTTGCAAGTTCACCTGCTATCGGTATCGCACCTAACACGCCCATTGCAGCATCAAGGTAATCCCCATTTTTAGCAGAAATGCCAGCACTTAATACAGACGTAATTCCAGTGGGGTCGAATAAGCTAACAAAATCTAAGCCTGTCTGAACAGCAGCTTCTCCATCAATAGTATGATTACCATGAAGATCTATGTCAACATTGACCCTTACATTGATCAGGTCGGTCTTTATTGTGAGGCTGGAATTATTCGAACCGTCAATTGTAATATCCGGTGACCGTCCATCAGGATCGGTGAACTTCATCGGGTCATCAAATACATACCCGTAAGGTGTACCTGACTCCTGCCCTGCTTCAACCAGCGGATCCACCGCACCCCATCTACCAATCACCGGATCATAGAACCTTGCGCCGTAATCGTATAGCCCCGTCTCTTCCTGTAACTCCTTATGATTATAAAGGTACTCATTTTTTGGAAAAATGGAATAAGCGGTAGATTGTATTACGTACCCAAACGCATAATAATCATTCCGCTGCAGGTTCAGCGGCGTAAGCTGGTTCACGTCCGATGGGTCCCAGGTGGTGGTCAGCCTGGTATCGCCCAGGTGGTCCTTCAAATCATACTCGTACTTGTAGACAGTTCCACTTTTTCTCGCCCGGCCTTCCTCGGTCTGGATAAAGGAAATCACAGGATAGGTTCCCGTATACTCGTACTGGATGCCGCCAACATACTCGGTAACCGTGGTTGTGGTGCCCATGGTCGACAGCTTCCTCAACTTCCTGCCCGTGGCATCGTAGATATAGGCAACGGATACACCAGACTTGACCGCCGTTTGCGGCAGGTTAAGCATATTGTAGGCCTGGGTAAGTCCTTTATTCAGATCAACAAGCTGGTTGCCGTTGCCGTCGTAGGTGTATTCGCCCGCCTGGCTTACGGTATTGTTAAACCCTGCGGTGGTTCCTGCATCATCAATCCGGTCAACCTTATTACCACTTACGTAGATGTAATTCAGGTTGTCTATCAGTTGGGCTGCTGTTCCGTTCTTGTCGTATCGTTTCAGCGTCTGAATATTGCCCATAGGATCGTAAGTCAGATTTTCGTTGTAAAAACCATCACCTGCGGTTGTGGTAGTACTTATGGCATCCGTCAGCCTGTTCAGCTTGTCGTAGCTGTAGTTGTAAACCAGGGCCGGGTAGGTAATGCCAGACAAGGCCGTTGTTTTAACGGTCGTGCTGCCGATGTTCCCGTTGTACTGCGGTGTTGCCGCGTTGTCGTACTTCAGTTCCATGCCAAACTGGTCGTTAAGGTCGGTGTTGGTGGTACCGCCGTCGGCGCTTAATGCAGGGTTGTTGATATTCGTCATCCAGCCCCTTGCGTTGTAACGGTAGTCCACATTCTGCAAAAAGTTGGAGGTGCCGTTGACGGAGTGCAGGCTTTTTTTGGTCAGCTGCTCTATCTCATTATAACTGGCCAGCGATACCCGTACGGCGCCCTGGATGGTGTTCGTGCTGTCCTGCAGTTGGCTCGCGTTCGATCTGCGCCTCCCCATGTGGTCGTAGGAATAGCTTTCTGCCGACATCAGCTTCCGTATGGGAGTTGTTTTGGCGGCGTTGGTGACATAATGTTGCCGGTAATTGGAGGTAACCTGTTTTACGAAATTATAACCAATGGATGCATCATCATAATTATACGGGCTTAAGGCCGACGAGCCGCCAAGGTGATGCTGGCTGTTTTTTGACTTTTGAATTTTAACTTTTGACTTAATATCATGGCGTACGCCGCCGGTAGAAGCGGCGCCAGGCTTTCTGTTCATACTACACAGGCCTTAGCCACCTGGCCGGTATCCACGCCAATCCTTTACGCGAGCTGCCGGTATACAAAAACACCCGGATGAAATTAAACATCCGGGTGTTGCATATTCATTCAGCGAAAATACTGTAGTTGTAAACTACAAGCATAGCCGTTCGAAGTCAGATTCGAACAGCGGAAGACTACGGACAACTGGGGTTTGCAGCACCTCTTTCAACATTTTTTACTACGCTTGTCCCGTCTTGTAGTGCAACTTTTACAGCATTATTAATCGCCCCCCGCGTGCGCCAGCTTGGGGGCTAATCATAGTAACCCTTTTTGAATACAATTACTGATTCGCTAATTTCATTCGGAGAGTCATCTCTGTTCGGGGCATACACACCTACGCCGAATTTATAAGATGTAAAGCCTGTATACATAATCTCTAACCCATCGTCCCACTCTGCAATTTGCTCTTCGATCGATGCATAGGGCAGGTTTAACAGCTCAATCGCAAACAAAATCGGATTTGCGGGCTTCACTATTTCTATTGCCTCACATAAAAAATCTTCATCATAACCTATAAAAAGCCCTAAATTTTCGAAAAAATCAGTTGGAGTTTTAGAAAATTGGTTACGGTAAAATTCAATATTAGGCTCTTTTAGGAGTTTCCTGATTTCATTTCTATGTAGTCCCAAAGGGATATTTCCGAGAGACTCATATGGCGTTATTGTGTAATCCATGCTTTATTCTTTGGTTGTTGATGTTTTTGCCTTATTTAATTTATCTGCGTAAGCTTTCGCTTGCTGTATGCCGACGTCGTATTTTGTGCCGAATTTAGCCTGAACGTCTTCAATACCCATGTTCATCGCGCCTTCAAAATTGCCTTGCGAAATCATTTCATATTGTTTAGCCTGGAAAGCCTTTGATTCTTTGAAATTACCCCAGCTTCCTGTAAGGACATGATCGGTAGTTTTCATAACTATCGATGGTCCTGCTTTCTTGCTAACAGGGCTGACCGCATCAGCCACTAAATGATGCCTTTGTTCATCCGCCCCGACCGAAAGGTTTTTATAAGCTCCACCTTGGGGTGCTTCAGGTTCCGTATGCGCCGAAGCCTTTGGTGCTACTGCAACCTCAGGTACTTCGGGTTGAGCATTTACTTTTGGAGTATTTACGGGACTTTCAATCTCAAATCTACTTCCAGTATTATATTGACTTGAGTAGGCATTAACTCCAGCAGCAATAGCCCACATAACGGCTGTTCCATTTGTTGCCTTTTCTGTTCCAGCCGGTACCATGCCCATTGAAGTTTGATAACCAGCTGAAACGTCACTGGCAAACTTGGTCGGAGTATTGAACCAACCTTTCACTGCATTTACCAAAGCACCCCAGTCCGGCCACATCCCGTCAGGATCGGTAAAGCGCATAGGATTGTCAAAAGCATAGCCATACGGCGTTTCTTTTCTTCCTTTTTCCGCTAATGGGTCAACAGCTCCCCACCTGCCAATCACCGGGTCATAGAACCTCGCGCCATAATCGTATAGCCCCGTCTCTTCCTGTAATTCCTTATGATTATAAAGGTACTCATTTTTTGGAAAAATGGAATAAGCGGTAGATTGTATTACGTACCCAAACGCATAATAATCGTTCCGCTGCAGGTTCAGCGGCGTAAGCTGGTTCACGTCCGATGGGTCCCAGGTGGTGGTCAGCCTGGTATCGCCCAGGTGGTCCTTCAAATCATACTCGTACTTGTAGACAGTTCCACTTTTTCTCGCCCGGCCTTCCTCGGTCTGGATAAAGGAAATCACAGGATAGGTTCCCGTATACTCGTACTGGATGCCGCCAACATACTCGGTAACCGTGGTTGTGGTGCCCATGGTCGACAGCTTCCTCAACTTCCTGCCTGTGGCATCGTAGATATAGGCAACGGATACACCAGACTTGACCGCCGTTTGCGGCAGGTTGAGCATATTGTAGGCCTGGGTAAGTCCTTTATTCAGATCGACAAGCTGGTTGCCGTTGCCGTCGTAGGTGTATTCGCCCGCCTGGCTTACGGTATTGTTAAACCCTGCGGTGGTTCCTGCATCATCAATCCGGTCAACCTTATTACCACTTACGTAGATATAATTCAGGTTGTCTATCAGCTGGGCTGCTGTTCCGTTCTTGTCGTATCGTTTCAGCGTCTGGATATTGCCCATAGGATCGTAAGTCAGGTTTTCGTTGTAAAAACCATCACCTTGGGTTGTGGTAGTACTTATGGCATCCGTCAGCCTGTTCAGCTTGTCGTAACTGTAGTTGTAAACCAGGGCCGGGTAGGTAATGCCAGACAAGGCCGTTGTTTTAACGGTCGTGCTGCCGATGTTCCCGTTGTACTGCGGTGTTGCCGCGTTGTCGTACTTCAGTTCCATGCCAAACTGGTCGTTAAGGTCGGTGTTGGTGGTACCGCCGTCGGCGCTCAGGGCCGGGTTGTTGATATTCGTCACCCAGCCCCTTGCGTTGTAACGGTAGTCCACATTCTGCAAAAAGTTGGAGGTGCCGTTGACGGAGTGCAGGCTTTTTTTGGTCAGCTGCCCTATCTCATTATAACTGGCCAGCGATACCCGTACGGCGCCCTGGATGGTGTTCGTGCTGTCCTGCAGTTGGCTCGCGTTCGACCTGCGCCTCCCCATGTGGTCGTAGGAATAGCTTTCTGCCGACATCAGCTTCCGTATGGGAGCTGTTTTGGCGGCGTTGGTGACATAATGTTGCCGCACATTGGACAACGCCTGCTTCGCGAAGTTATATGTCGTGGTTACGTCGTCGTAGTTGTACTGGCTCAGCGCCGATGAGCCGCCCACGTAATGCTGCGTGAACGTGCGGATCACCTGCCCGTCCTCGTTGTAATAAGGAACTGACCATAGGTAGTCGCCCGTGGTGTTCAGCACCAGGGCCTTGGTTGCGGCAACCAGCCCCGTGATATGGCTGCTGTACAGCGTATTGCTTAGCTGGTTGTACATGGATGGTAAGCCGGGAATGTTGGCGTAGGTATCGTAATAGGTGACAACCATTGGCTTGGCGTTGGAGCCCGTTGGAAACGCGGTGTTGGTGTATCCGCTGGGGCCTGCTGTACTTGGCATTTCCCATTCGGTTGTGCCGGAACCCGGGTCTGCCAGCATGCTGGTCACGTAACTTTGCAGCGCGGCGCGTGTTTCGGCATGCCCACCTTCAACCCCGGTTATGATCGTCCTGCCCATCGCGTCATACTTGGTATAGCTCCAGTCTTGGGGCGATTTTTGGCGCTGTACGGAATCCTGGCTGAAGATCACCTGGTCAAGCAGGTTGTACACCATGAATTCCCAGCCCTTGCCGGGCACTTTTTTTTCCGTCAGCCTGTTGCGGTCGTCATAACGGTACTGGTAGCAGAAGTTGTCTAGTGTTGCCTGGCTTATGGCGGATGTAGCATCGGGAGCCGCTCCCGGCGGCAGCACGAAGCACAGGTTGCCCAGGTCGTCGTATACGTAATAGGTAGAAAGCATTTCGGCTGCGCTGCCTTTAATATTGTAGGTACGCTTCAGTACGACATGGCCTTCCTTGTCCTTGTACTGCTCGTTGGTGCCGAAGCAGCCGTTGGCAGCCTTCCAGTTCTCGTCCTTGCTGATGGTCACCTCCAATTGATCCGGGCCGTATGTGGCGTTGTTGCCTGCCCGTACCAGGTTACGGCTGTTATTGGCGTTGATGTTTGCTGTATAGAGTGCCACCTTGCGGCTGCCGGCATTGGAAGCCGTTACGTCGCCTGTGTTGAAACTGCTGGTTTGCTCGTTTGTTACCAGCGTTATGCGCACCGTATGGCCGGCGTCGACAGTGGCCTGCGGCTGCCATGCCGCGCCGGGAGCGCCCTGTTCGGTCACACGGTTCATGGGCGAAGGCTCAAAGTTGCTAAGGGCGTACGGGAATTGCGTAAGGACAACGCCGTTGCTCTGCTGGCCCTCAATGATGCCGTTTGTGGGATTGTAGAATGCCTTTACGCCCGCGGTCGCGCCAAGCGCATCCGTGCGGTAGCTTCCATAGCCCGTTGACGTATTCCTGTAGGGCAGGTATTTTTGCGCTTCCCGGCCGTACGCGTCATAGACGTTCGGTTGAATAATGTCATAGCCCGAAGGCGAGGCCTGCTGCTGTACCGTTTGCATCGGGCGGCCCAGGCCGTCCACGTACTGGATCGTGGTCATCACCGAATCTTTTATGGTCGTCAGCTGGTCAAGCCGCGTAACCGTGGGGATAGGCGTGCGGGGCACCCGCGTGCGCACGTAGTTCTGCGTGGCCGTTTGGGCAGCCGCGGTATTGATCAGAAAAAATGCCCCTGCTATCAGCAGGAAGCTTTTATATGTTTTATGCTGTATATCCATTTTTGTCATTTGATAGGGCATCAATTTTCAATGTTGACCGGCGTATAACCGGTACCCGGCTGTACCGTTATCTGGGTAGTGGGCGTATAGCAAATCTGCTTGGTGCCGATGCCGTTGCAGCCCGAAACAATGATGGAGCCGCTGGTGGCCTGGTTAGTGCCAGAGGCTATCGTGATGGTGGCATTGGTCGTCGTCACTGTCGGGTTCGGCGTGCGGCCGTCCGCATAACTCGCACTGGTCACATAGGTATAGTTTACGGTCAATGTTGCAGGGGCGTTCACCAGTGTCGTGCAGTTGGCGTCGCTGTACGTGTTGAACTTCAGCGTATTGTAGGTCACTCCGTTGCTTACGCTGGTGCTGCCCACTGTCTGCTGTACGTATACGCCTGCCGAAACCGGGCAGGACGACGAGTTAGTGCTGATGCTCCGCCACTGGTGCGCACCGTAAGTGGCGCTGTACGGGTTGGTGTCGGTTTGCTGAACCCGCTGCTCGCCGGTATTGCCGCTTGCGCCCTGAACGCATTCCGGCGTTCCCGTGTCGGCCCAGGCAGCGGCCTGCGAAGCGTAGTTGTAATTGTAGTTCTTCAGGATATTGCCGTCCTTGTCCCTTACATTGAGCAGCCGCTGCAGGCCGTCGTATTCGTAATAGGACAGGTTGCTCCTGGCGTCTGCCGAGCTGGTTATCCCGATCATCGGCGAATAGGTAAAGGTAGCCATCTGGGAACCCAGCGGGTACAGCCTCACCTCGTCGATGCTCCCCGTGCCCAAAAGCGTGATGGCAGTAACCCCGGTAACGTGGTGTTCATGGTAGTACCAGTTTTGGGTCTTCATGCCGGTTATCGGGTAGCCCGCTATCGTGCCGGTAATAGTCAGCGCCGCCGCAGTCTTCGTCCAGTAGGAAACAACGTATGTCGCCGACGATGTCAGCCCGGAACGGCTCAGCGTTCCCCCGGAAAGATTGTACGACCTGTAGCCGGTGATCGCCGTGGAGGAGTCGCGCTGGGATGAGCCGATTGTCCACCTGCCACTTCCGTCGGCCTCGAAGCTGGTGTACGCGATGGATGTCGTGTCGGCGTTGGTGACCTTCGCTGTCGGCATGATCGCGCGGTAGTCGTAAATGAAGCTCACCGGTGCCCCGCCAACCAGCGACTCAGAGGTCAGCTGGCCGCGGTGGTTGTACCCGTTGAAGATCACCCTATCCTGCGCCGCGTTGTTGCCCACCTTTACGTTGTAGACGTGCGGCAGTACCATGCCGTTGGGATATACCAGGTAATTGACCTTTGTCGTGGAAACCTCCGATGTTCCCCTTGTCGAGTGCTGGCTAAGCAAGGCTGAAATGTTGTTCTGCGCCACGAGGGCCAGCCTCGCCGTCTCCTCGGGGCCGGTCAGCGTCAGGTCCTGCGGGTATGCCATAGCGGTCACGCTGGCCTTGCCGTCGCTGGTGGTAACCGTCGACTTGGTCAGCATTGCGTGGCTTGGGTTGCCGTACTCGCTGACGGCCAATTCCTCCTGGTATGCCGTTCCCGCCGAGTTGTACGCCCAGGTTCTTACCGTGTCGGGATACACCCATTCGCGGAAATGCGAATACGACACCAGGTCGTAGGCATCAAACTGCCCGGGGAGCGGGGTCGGCGTTTGGGTGCAGGCTGGCGAAAATTTCTTGTTTACCATATAGGATACATATTCCTGGTTTATCCTGGAGTCTTCCTTGTAGTGTGTAAAAACCTTTCTGACCGGAACCATGCTGGCGCCGTTCATCTTGAACGTGCAGGTGTAAAGTTCCCTGCCGTTCCGCCAGCCGTAGCCGCTGAGTGGCGCATTGGGGATCGGGTCGCCGAGAATGCTCTGTCCTGGCGCGTCCGCCCAGAGCTGGAAGCGGTGCTCCACCCCGCCGTTTTGAAAGTTGTCTCCGAGAGACTCAAATACGGAGGTGTAGTAGACCGGTGCCGGATAGGCATAAAGGCTGATCTGGGTGTTTGAGAACATGGCGTAATAGTCGTATTCCGAGGGCGCACAGATGATCGTACCGGCCGGATCGCCGGTCGGGTAGGCATGGCTTTGCGTGAGTACGCGCAAGTACTTTTCAAACTGGGGCGCATAAATGAGCGATGCCGACGAGACCGACGGCGTGGCCGAATTGTAATAGTAATAACTCTTTACCTGAGGCGCGGCATCGCTTGCCGCCGCCTTGGTGATTACTTTGCTCACGCGAAGCCCGCCCACCGGCACGTTCGCATACTGGGGCACTACCGTGTCGTCGGGATAGCTGAGATTAGCAGAAGCCTGCGCCGCGGCACCATACGGCGTGATCTGGAGCTGGTAGGAATGGCCGGAACTGAGAGGTATCAGTTGCGATATCGACTGGTTCATCACGAGTATCTGCGAAAACAGGGTAGTGCCGCTCGTAACGTCAAGCACGGTTACCGTGCACTTGTTGTGGAGGTCGTCTTCCGGAAAGCCGGAATGAGGGTCGTATGAGCAACTTGCCACAAGCGTTGCCGTCTCATTGGCCACCAGCCCGAAGGTCGGTGAAGTCTGCTGGTTTGGCAAGTGGGTATCGATGCCAACTCCCGTGAGGTAGACCGTCTTAGTCGAATTGTTTGGAAGCAGCTGGTAGTTGGTATTCGCCTCGTACAGCACGGTATCATAACCGCCGGTGGGGTACTGGATCTTATTAAGCATGCCCATCGAGGCCGACAGCGCGTCCGCGCTTCTATCTGCCGTAGCGCCGGAGAAGTACGGTGTCCAGTATGGATAGGCGGGATGCGGAATAAGCGTATTGTTCGACTTCCCGTTGAAATAGCCGTAGGCATCCTGTGCATATGACAGCCGCGGGGGAAGCTGGCCCTGGTTGTAGAAGAACCGGTGGGTCTGGGTCTGAGACGTAGAAGGCGAGCCTTCTACAATGCTGGTAAGGAACGGCCGGTTACTCAGGGAGGTATCCGCCGTGGTGTAGGAGTTGGAAAAGCCGGATGCCTTGCTGGTCTGGTAATAGAAATTGAAGTATGAGAGTGGCACTGACTGGCTCCGCTGATAGACCTCTATCCTGCTCAACAACTTGTCGCCTACGTCGGTGCGGTCGGCATACAGGAACTTTAGCCTGCCGCCGGATGTCGAGTTTATCTCTTGCAATAGTACTGTGTTTGTCTGCATCCACGAAAGGCAGGACGTGTTGGGCATGGGTGGCGGGCCCGGCTGAGCCCCGCTGGGGACGTTCTGGCCAACCAGTGTTCCGTACATCGTTTCGGTTACGCCGGTTTTATAACTGTATCCTATCGGGGAATAGGTGAAGGTCAGCGTGTCGCGGTTCGGGTGGACCGTTCGTATGAGGTACCACGCGGTGGGAACGTATGCAGCGTAGCTTTTCCCACATCCGCTCTGGAACTTGTTGGTGGTTTCCGTGGCCGCCGAGCCGCCGAAGAAGTACTGCTCGCCTTTCGGTGAGGTGATCTTAAAGTTCCATCCGGCTGCGCCCGTAAAGTCCTTTTCGATCTTGAGTGCCGAATGGCCGAGCAGTACCGGGTTCAGGCTGTTGTCCAGGATAAACTGGCCCGAGTATCCGTCGAAATTGAACGAGAAAACATCCGGCTCGCCGTCGTTCGCGGTTTTGTCGTTCAGGGCTTCAACGAAGTTGATGAGGTTTTGGGTACGCTGCGGAAAGTCTGCGGGTGGTATGACCCTGGCCGCCTGTTCGTCGGCGGTGCCCATGACCGAACGCGTAATGGCCCCTCCCGCGTTTAGCGACCATGACTGACCTACCCTGGAGGCTATCTCGTCAACCTTCAGGCCGTTGCTGGAATAGCTGAGCGAAACCGGAAGCTTCAGGCTATGGGATTCGTACTGGTAAATAGGTATGCTTACGCTGAGCATGCCCGAAGAGAGCCCCGTATTAAGTCCGCCGTACTTCCCGAGGGACGCCGCGTTAGGCGACGGGTGCAGCACGTCGGTCAGTTTGGTAAAATCCGTCTGGGAGAGCGCCGGAAAGGTGGAGGCCACGACTGTCAATAGAGCCACGACCGTTTTTAGAATCAGGTATTTTTTTTTGAACAAGTACATATCGGATTTATAAAGCATTTGTATATGAAGGTTCCTGGAGGTGTTGACGCTGGAGCACCTGCGATCCCTCGCGTAGTTTGCACGGGTAAAAATCGGAAGGGGCTTTTGCCGTCATTTCGTGTATGCGGTACAGAACCGTCCTGGGTTTAGTTAGCCGCCCGGTTAAGCGTGCAGTGCACTACCGAACCGTTCAGGCTGATGTTCATCCCGATGGAATCGGTATAAACAATACCGTTGTGGTACACATCCAGCCCGTTTACGGTAACTTTAAAGTGCAGCCCGGCGGTATCCACCTTGCCCTGGTCAATCGGGAATTCGCCCAGCGGGCTTTTGGCCGTACCGGCAACAGAATCGCCAATGAGCGTAAAATTATAGGTTAGTGGGTAAGCGGTGCTGTCGGCCTGGCGAAGGGCGCCGGTCCATTTGCCGCTTAAGTTGGTCGCGCCCACAAAGCACAAGGCAAGGCAGCCGGATAACACGGTGGTGATAAGGATTCTGGGTTTCATTTAGTTATCGGGGTATCAATAGTTTCGGGGTTTAAATTAATATTGTCGGAATTATTTTGCAATAGGTGTTTTCACCTGCCGGCACCCCGTTAAAACACCTACTGTGTGTACACATCTTTAAAACAAAAGAAAATGTCACGAACGAGGTACGAGCCAACGCTCAATGCCCGCCCCAGTTCGTTCGTATGACATCAGTTTTGTTTAGTGATACGATTCTAAAAAGATGTGCACACACGGTAGGTTAAAACACGGGGAGGCGGGACACTACAAATTTACCGGAGATGGTTGAATACAATGGTGACACTACCTTGTCAGTACCTGCTTTTAGTATCAGGCTTGGACAGATTTTTAAATCAAAAGGTTTTAGATTCCCCCCTTTGGCGCAGTGTTGTGCGTTTGCGTGCGTGAGGGTCACTTGTGACTTCCTTTAACAAATACCGATCATGGCACAGGTGAGCCAACGCTCAAACCTTTACTCCACACCCGTGCTAAAACGTATTAGCACCCGGTGGCGCGCGCGTGTCTCGTGTGCGCGGCTGACGGGTAAACACCACGATACCATTGTATTTTTTGTTCGATATTGACGATAGAAAAATATCACACGTGACACGCGGGCACCTGATCTAAACGGAGGGCAACTTGTAAACCGTTTTAGCATGTCAACCTATGGCCGATATTATCGCCGTATACCTCCGCAAGTAAGTATTTCGGCTGCCGCCCCGATAATATCGACATGCGCCCGCTTGCAAATCACCGTGTTTTTGTGGAGCATTGAAGCCTACGGTTTTCCGGCGTTCGCGTTAGGGATTGCAATGGGTACCGGCCCACGAGCGTAATGCCTGCAGGCGTATGAATGGAAAGCCCGGCCCGCAGGGAACGCCCTTTTTGAGTATCAAGTAGCAGGTAGCAAGATTTTTAAAAGCGATTGTTATTTGCATCCGCAGCTATTGCAGGCACTTCCTGCTGCCACACACCTCCGGCCCTGTGTGCCCTTATGTAAAGTACGATACTTTTGTAAAGCCTTTTCGGGATTTTAGCCCCGCTGAATAATTTAACTCCCCTGGCGCAAGTATTGTAAAATGGAAGGATCTGGGCTAAGTTGCGATGCAGAATTGAAAACTATTATGTACCTTAGTTACAGCGCATTCTGATGCGTAGCAATTTATGCACCTTGCACAATTAGTTTCACTTTATACCTGGATTGTTATTACAGCATTTGGCAATGGCAGTTATAAAAACGCGCAATTAACTGCCAATAACAAAGTTGATTATACCAGCTTTAAAAAAAGTGTAATTGACCATAAAAGCCTGCTGATTAAACACCCGGCAAAAGATATTGGCAATTATTTGTTCAAACTGATAGATGAGGATATTTATAACTATTGGGCGGGTACCCCCTGGGAATTTCATGGAACCACACAGCAACCTAAAGCAGGAAGTATTGCATGCGGGTATTTTATAACCAATACCTTGACAGATCTCGGGTTTAAGATTAACCGGGGGGGGCTTGCCGAAGTCCGCTCAGGCGATATGATCAAAAAGCTCTGCGTGGGGATTGAATCATTTAATAGCCTCGGTAAATTGAATTGCTACCTGGCCAAACAGCCGGTTAACTCGGTTTTCATTATTGGCCTCGATTTTCATACCGGCTACGTTGTTAAAACCAGTACCGGTTGCTATTTTTTGCATTCCAGCTATATCAACAAAGAAGGAGTAGTACGCGAAAAAATAGATACATCGCCGGCACTAAGCACCAATAAATTTTTCATGATTGGCAGCTTAACAGCAAACAAAAACCTGCTACGAAAATGGGTTGCTGATAAGTCCTTACTGTAAGTAATTTTTCAACTACCTACTATTTACCTGGAGGTGGTGTGCTGCCTTCAAGTGACACTACTTACTTTGTCAGTAAACCACTTACCCGAACCCGGAACCTTTACTAACGCCCGGACCGGATGGATTTTTCCACTCCCCCCCGCCAAAAACAGCGCACGCAAAACCTCCGGTACCAGGAAGTTACCGATAAGTAGCTTAAAGGATACAAACGGTGAGCCAACGGTGGCAGATAAGGCACCGGCGAGGTATCGGCAGGTATCCCATATTCCGCTGTGCTATTTTGAAAATCGCTGGATTATTGCATGGTTATGCCTGCGGACGGAGGCATTGATTAGCCCGTGAATTTTATGTTCACGGAGGCATCCGAACACCTAACATACTGATTGTAAGCAACCTAAGTGTTCGCCCCCGAACACCCGAACGGTATGGTAGCAAACCGAACACCAATGACTAATGACAGCGCAGCGAAATGACCAATGAGCAAACTTCCCAAACACAAAAAAGCCCTTGACTGTTTCCAGCAAGGGCTTGATTTAAGATTTGGCACCGACCTACTCTCCCACGTTTTACCGCAGTACCATCGGCTCTGGCGGGCTTGACTTCTCTGTTCGGAATGGGAAGAGGTAGACACCGCCGATATAGGCACCTGAATTTCTTTTAGATTTGAGTATTGAGATTTGAGTATTGAGATTGACTTGCGCCCGGTCTCATATCTCACATCTAATATCTCATATCTATTGACATATTATTGAAAGAAGTAATTAATCAGAGAAAACAACAATATTAGTGTGTTCATGGTTGATAGTTCATGGTTCATCGCACATATTACTATGAACTATGATCCATTTGCCATCAACCACTATTATTACCTGCTATGAGAAAGCTTCGGGCAATTAGTATCACTCGGCTATGATGTCACCACCTTTATACCTATGACCTATCAACGTAGTAGTCTGCTACGACCCTCAATGGAAGTCTCATCTTGTGGCTAGTTTCGCACTTAGATGCTTTCAGCGCTTATCTATTCCCAACGTAGCTACTCTGCAATACAGCTGGCGCCATAACAGATTCACCAGAGGTTAGTCCAACCCGGTCCTCTCGTACTAAGGTCAGCCCCACTCAAACTTCCTGCGCCCACAACAGATAGGGACCGAACTGTCTCGCGACGTTCTGAACCCAGCTCGCGTGCCACTTTAATGAGCGAACAGCTCAACCCTTGGGACCTTCTCCAGCCCCAGGATGTGACGAGCCGACATCGAGGTGCCAAACCTCCCCGTCGATATGAGCTCTTGGGGGAGATCAGCCTGTTATCCCCAGCGTACCTTTTATCCTTTGAGCGATGGCCCTTCCATGCAGAACCACCGGATCACTATATCCGTCTTTCGACCCTGCTCGGCTTGTCTGCCTCACAGTCAAGCAAGCTTATGCTATTGCACTCCACGTACGGTTACCAAGCGTACTGAGCTTACCTTTGAAAGCCTCCGTTACCTTTTTGGAGGCGACCACCCCAGTCAAACTACCCGCCAAACAATGTCCTCCACATTGCAGAGTTAGACACCAAATACAGAAAGGGTGGTATTTCAACGTTGACTAAACTACTCCTGGCGAAGCAGCATCACAGTCTCCCACCTATCCTACACATCCTGTATCCGATATCAATGTTAAGTTGTAGTGAAGGTGCATGGGGTCTTTCCGTCCCGTTGCGGGTAACCGGCGTCTTCACCGATACCACAATTTCACCGAGCTCATGGCTGAGACAGCGCCCAGATCGTTACACCATTCGTGCAGGTCGGAACTTACCCGACAAGGAATTTCGCTACCTTAGGACCGTTATAGTTACGGCCGCCGTTTACCGGGGCTTCGATTCAATGCTTCGCCTTGCGACTAACATCCCCTCTTAACCTTCCGGCACCGGGCAGGTGTCAGGCCATATACGTCATCTTTCGATTTTGCATAGCCATGTGTTTTTGTTAAACAGTCGCCTGGGCCTTTTCACTGCGGCTTCCATTGCTGAAAGCGCCCCTTCTCCCGAAGTTACAGGGCCATTTTGCCGAGTTCCTTAGCCATGATTCACTCGAGCACCTTAGGATTCTCTCCTCGACTACCTGTGTCGGTTTACGGTACGGGTTTTTATAACCTGAAGCTTAGCGGGTTTTCTTGGAAGTCTGATTACCTGAACTATTACCGCCTCCGAAGATTTGGTATACTATCAGCTTTCAGCAAGATCTGCGTACTTAACTACAAATCCTATACCTACGGCCTTTAACGAACTATTCCGTCAGTTCGCGTCAGTGTCACTACTCCGTCACCGCATCGCAGTTATAAAAAGTACTGGAATATTAACCAGTTGTCCATCGGCTACGCCCTTCGGCTTCACCTTAGGCCCCGACTAACCCTGATCCGATTAGCGTTGATCAGGAAACCTTAGTCTTTCGGTGGGCGGGTTTCTCTCCCGCCTTATCGTTACTTATGCCTACATTTGCTTTTCTATTCCCTCCACAGTCGGTTGTCCCTCCTGCTTCGCCGGATAATAGAATGCTCCCCTACCAGATGCATTGCTGCAAATCCATAGCTTCGGTATACTGCTTGATGCCCGTTTATTATCCATGCCCGATCGCTCGACTAGTGAGCTGTTACGCACTCTTTAAATGAATGGCTGCTTCCAAGCCAACATCCTAGCTGTCTGTGCAATCGGACCTCGTTAGTTCAACTTAGCAGTAATTTGGGGACCTTAGCTGATGGTCTGGGTTCTTTCCCTCTCGGCCCTGGACCTTAGCACCCAGAGCCTCACTCCAGCGTATATTAATAAGCATTCGGAGTTTATCTGGATTTGGTAGGATTTGACTCCCCCGCACCCAATTAGTAGCTCTACCTCTTATTAACTCAACCGCCAGGCTGTTCCTAAAAACATTTCGGGGAGTACGAGCTATTTCCCAGTTTGATTAGCCTTTCACCCCTACCCACAAATCATCCGGAAACTTTTCAACGTTTATCGGTTCGGTCCTCCAGTACCTGTTACGGCACCTTCAACCTGTCCATGGGTAGATCACAAGGTTTCGCGTCTACCTCCCCTGACTATACGCCCTATTCAGACTCGCTTTCGCTTCGGATCCGTGTCTTAAACACTTAACCTTGCCAGGAAAGAGTAACTCGTAGGCTCATTATGCAAAAGGCACGCCGTCACGGAACAAATCCGCTCCGACCGCTTGTAAGTACACGGTTTCAGGTTCTATTTCACTCCCCTGTTCGGGGTTCTTTTCACCTTTCCCTCACGGTACTGGTTCACTATCGGTCTCTCAGGAGTATTTAGCCTTACCGGATGGTGCCGGCAGATTCCCACAAGGCGTCTCCGACCTCGCGGTACTCAGGATACCACTATCCTACTATTCATTACCCGTACGCAGCTGTCATGCTCTATGGCCGGGTTTCCCACCCCATTCCGGTTTTGTTTAGTATTCATGTTGTGGTCCTACAACCCCAATTATGCCGTAACATAATTGGTTTGGGCTTCTTCCCTTTCGCTCGCCACTACTCAGGAAATCATTATTATTTTCTCTTCCTCTGCTTACTTAGATGTTTCAGTTCAGCAGGTTTGCGCATTTATGCAACTATTCTTCAAATAGTTAGGTTTCCCCATTCAGAAATCTGCGGATCAATTCATATTTGCTGATCCCCGCAGCTTATCGCAGCTTATCACGTCTTTCATCGCCTCTGAGAGCCAAGGCATCCCCCGTGTACCCTTTCTTACTTTCTTCTACTATACCGCCTTTTGCTCGGTATGTATGCTTTTTGATAAAGTTGCCGTTCATTGGTTCACTCGTTCATTAGTTCATTGGTATTGCTACCTCTTTACCTTTGTTCTCGTAATCCTTTAAAGCCAACAACCGTCTCTATACTGTTGTCTTCTCTTTTTTATTACTTCTTCCAATATGTCAAAGAACTTTACCCCATACTCCACTTGCGTTTCGTAGCTTACATTATATCCTATTCCTTTCGGAAAACGGAGGGTGTGGTGGAGAATAACGGATTCGAACCGTTGACCCCCTGCGTGCAAGGCAGGTGCTCTAGCCAGCTGAGCTAATCCCCCTAAAAATGAATAATTGAATTATTGAATGTCTGAATTAATGAATACTTTTTATTCAGTAATTCCATAATTATCCAATTCAATAATTGCTTGTAGTCCCGAGCAGATTTGAACTGCTGACCCCTACATTATCAGTGTAGTGCTCTAACCAAGCTGAGCTACAGGACTATTTTTTAGTTTGCAGTTTTGAGTTCTCAGTTTGCAGTCTTAGCTTCACTTTCGTGCTAACTGCTAACTGCTTACCGCCAACTGCTGACTGCCTACCTTATCCTTCACTCACCTTTCGGCATAGCTCCACATAGATGGCTTCATCTTTTGGGTTTCCTTTTTGTGTTTAATTATAGATTTGAGTATTGAGATTTGAGTATTGAGATGAACTGCGCTTTCGTTTGGTTCCTGTCTCATATCTCACATCTAATATCTCACATCTATTTTAAGAAATAATCATGTAGGTAACTTGTTACAATAACTAATGTTTCGATACTGCTCCAGAAAGGAGGTATTCCAGCCACACCTTCCGGTACGGCTACCTTGTTACGACTTAGCCCCAGTTACCGACTTTACCCTAGGACGCTCCTTGCGGTTACGCACTTCAGGCACTTCCAGCTTCCATGGCTTGACGGGCGGTGTGTACAAGGCCCGGGAACGTATTCACCGCGTCATTGCTGATACGCGATTACTAGCGAATCCAACTTCACGGGGTCGAGTTGCAGACCCCGATCCGAACTGTGAACAGCTTTAAGAGATTGGCATCCTGTTGCCAGGTAGCTGCCCTCTGTACTGCCCATTGTAGCACGTGTGTAGCCCCGGACGTAAGGGCCATGATGACTTGACGTCGTCCCCTCCTTCCTCTCTATTTGCATAGGCAGTCTGTTTAGAGTCCCCACCTTGACGTGCTGGCAACTAAACATAGGGGTTGCGCTCGTTGCGGGACTTAACCCAACACCTCACGGCACGAGCTGACGACAGCCATGCAGCACCTAGTTTCGTGTCCCGAAGGACTTGAGCGTCTCTGCTCAATTCACTAACTTTCAAGCCCGGGTAAGGTTCCTCGCGTATCATCGAATTAAACCACATGCTCCTCCGCTTGTGCGGGCCCCCGTCAATTCCTTTGAGTTTCACCCTTGCGGGCGTACTCCCCAGGTGGAATACTTAACGCTTTCGCTTAGACGCTGACCGTATATCGCCAACATCGAGTATTCATCGTTTAGGGCGTGGACTACCAGGGTATCTAATCCTGTTTGATCCCCACGCTTTCGTGCCTCAGTGTCAATCAAACCATAGTAAGCTGCCTTCGCAATTGGTGTTCTGTGACATATCTATGCATTTCACCGCTACTTGTCACATTCCGCCTACCTCTAGTTCATTCAAGCTCATCAGTATCAAAGGCACTGCGATAGTTAAGCTACCGTCTTTCACCCCTGACTTAATAAGCCACCTACGCACCCTTTAAACCCAATAAATCCGGATAACGCTTGGATCCTCCGTATTACCGCGGCTGCTGGCACGGAGTTAGCCGATCCTTATTCTTACAGTACATTCAGCTTTGGTCACGACCAAAGGTTTATTCCCGTACAAAAGCAGTTTACAACCCGTAGGGCCGTCTTCCTGCACGCGGCATGGCTGGTTCAGGCTTCCGCCCATTGACCAATATTCCTTACTGCTGCCTCCCGTAGGAGTCTGGTCCGTGTCTCAGTACCAGTGTGGGGGGTCATCCTCTCAGATCCCCTAAACATCGTAGCCTTGGTAAGCCGTTACCTTACCAACTAGCTAATGTTCCGCATGCCCATCTTGTTCCTATAAATATTTGATTAAATTGCGATGCCACAACTTAATGTTATGCGGTCTTAATCTCTCTTTCGAGAGGCTATCCCCCTGAACAAGGTAGGTTACATACGTGTTACGCACCCGTGCGCCACTCTCAAGGAAAGCAAGCTCTCCTATCCCGTCCGACTTGCATGTATTAGGCCTGCCGCTAGCGTTCATCCTGAGCCAGGATCAAACTCTCCATTGTAAAATGTCTCGTTTGTTCACTGACCCTATTATTAATAATAGAATCTGTATAATTATTATATCTTTATACAGTATCTAACTTTTGTTATCATAACCCCTCTTACTTACTTGCGTTTGTTTGAGTTGTTACTCTACATGATTTTCTATTTCTTAAAAGAACTTTCTCGCTTCATCATCCGAATCCGCTATATAATCTTTACAAGTTGCCTTGTCTGATTTGTCATTTCTATTACCGGAATCGCTCCGGCTTTTTAACTTCTTTTGCTCTTCCGAACAACCCTCCGTTTGGGTCTGCAAAGGTAGTAATCCTTTTTACTTTTCCAAAACTTATTTTTTCTTTTTTTCTCTCTTGATTTCCAAAGAATCTATTTCGTTTTGGCCGCCTACTCCTTCTCTTTTCTCCCTCCGTTGCGGGGTGCAAAAGTAGTAAACTTTTTCGCTTTCCGAAATTTTATCTGAAGTTTTTTTTGAACCTCTATTTTTTCTTCCCTCTCCCCTATTCCTGCTTCAAAAAAAACCTTCAGTAACCTTTCTAAGAACAATCCCGCTTCCTTATTTGCGGGCTGCAAAGGTAGATACTTTTAACACTTATGCAAACTGTATTTAACATTTACTTTACAATAAAACGCAACTCGCTATTGATCAGAGAATAAAAATATATCGGATAGCTATAATTAGCGGATTTACAGCGGAAATGTAGCGGCTAACTTATTGCATGCACACACCATCTTATAATTAGCCGTTAAAAACCGTATCGCCCCGGGCGACTTAATCTTTGCCAGGGTTTTGGAGTGACAAAAAAAGTCCCGATGCACTGTGCAACCGGGACATTCATTATTATATATATTGACTTTGAGTTAGATTCCTTTAAAAAACGTAGAAAATACTGGCCTGGATACTGTTATTTTTAAAGTCGCCTAAGATAGGAGAAGGTGTTTCCTGAACCTTTTGCAATCCATAAACGTACCTGGCACCGATCCCCAAGCCAATTTTAGACTGATAACCAAGACCACCGGCCATACCAAAATCAATCTTTTTAGCAAATTTCGCATCGGTTATACCCCCAAGGTCTTCTTTTACTTTAAAACTGGCCTGCGGGCCCGCTTCTACGAAGAAACCGGAGTTAGTACGGTATTTGAAAAGGATTGGGACCGATGCATAGGAAAGTTTTATATCCTGTGTGCCGAGCGTGCCGCCCTTAACTTTGGCGCCTTGCAGGGAATATAAAAACTCTTCCTGCACCATAAAATTATCAGTAAACTTATAGGCAACCGTAAGTCCTGCATGGAAGCCAGGTAATGGATCTGTAGGAAAATTGGCGCTTGTAAAATTACTATAGTTTCCTCCTGCAGTAATGCCGAATTCTAATTTTTTCATCAGCTTTTGACCGAAACTCTGACTCTCGGAAGTTGTCTGACTGAAACCTTTGGTTGATATTGCAACCAAAACCACTAACATTGATAATAGCTTTTTCATAAATTGTGTTCTTTTGTTTTGACTTTTTTTGAGCGCCGCCTGTTGGCTGGCTACTTCATTTAGATCAAAGGTGAGCAGTAAAGGGGCGGCATTATAGCAAAATGTGAACGAAGCGGGCAAAGTTGGGCCGGAAGCGGTATATAAAAGATTCAACTAAAAGCTTCACTATTTTTCAGAATGATTACACATAGCGATAGACACCAGAACATAAAGGAGATATCAGCCGAAACTTGCGTCTGAAAAAAGAATGTCCTAAAGGGCGCGGAGTAGTTAATGTAAACCGGGTGTGCGAAATACGCCGCCGTTTAACAAAAGTGCATGGAACGATTGGCGAACTACCACGCACTATCAACAACAAAAAGGGACAAAATAGCAAACTAATCTTGTCCCTTTTAAATGGATCACCTGCGCAAGAATCACCTTTGCAAGCCATGGGCCTGTAAAATCAATCTACTACCGGTTTTTTGTCGGCCAGGTGTTTTTGTCGTAACAGCGCTTCAAGATAATAGTAATCGGCATAGCTTAACGGCAAGTCAACTTCGGTGTTGGCTGGTCTTGATCCTGTACTATGCAGCAATATAAAACCTTTGCTTGTGCCCGGTTCAGCCGTATAATGATCTGTCAGATTTTTTATTATCAAATCGGCTTTGTACCTGTACAATTTACCATTATCACTATAAGTACTCAACTCATATAATGCTGAAGCCATTACTGCGGCTGCCGAAACATCGCGCTGTTCGTTTGGTATGTTAGGTGCATTGTAGTCCCAATAAGGCACAAGGTCTTGGGGCAAGGTGGGATTACCTAAAATAAATTTGGCAACATTTTCTGCCTGGCGCAGGTAAGTTTTATCCTTGGTTTCACGATAGCACATCGTATAGCCGTACAAGGCCCAGCTTTGCCCGCGCGACCATGCCGACTCGTCGGCATAGCCCTGGTGGGTTTGTTTTTTAAGTACTTCGCCGGTTTCGGGGTCATAACTTACCACATGGTAGGAACTGTAGTTTGTCCTGAAATGATTTTTCATTGTAGTATTGGCATGGGTGACGGCAATTTTATAAAACGATGAATCGCCCGAAAGCTTTGTGGCTTCAAAAAGCAGCTCCAGGTTCATCATGTTATCAATAATAACCGGGAACTTCCATATCCTGTTATCCCATGATTTAATACAACCCACTTTTGGGTTAAACCGGGTCGAAAGCGTTTTTGCGCCTTCAATGATTACATCCCGGTAATGCGGATCTTTGGTGAGGCGGTAGCCGTTACCTACGCTGGTATAAATTTTAAAACCCATATCATGGGTCCCCCCGTTAGTTTTTTGATCTTCAATAAACGCGGTAAATGTTTTGGCCAGCTTTAACCATTTCTCCTGACCTGTATATTGATACAGGAACCAAAGCTCGCCGGGAAAAAAGCCGCTGCACCAATCTTTAGAAGGCACTAATGCTAAATCGCCATTAGCCGTTAACGAACGTGGTGTTACCCCGGCATTTCCGGAACTTTTGGCCTGATCAATTGCGGATAGCATAACCTCGGTTTGCTTTTGAGCCAAAGCAAAACCTTTTGACACGCTTTTTTGAGCAAAAGCATTTAATTGCAAAAACGCACATAAAAGGCATGCGATTGTATATTTTTTATTCATCATTTAGTTATTAAGAGGCGTTAATTGGATCTCTAAAATTTTCATCAGACTGTTTTTGGTTATTGCGGTAGGGATAATCTGTAGTGTATGCACACCGGCTGGCAGGGTTACCTCGCCCAGAGATGAACTTTTAATTTCATCTTTTTCAGACGATAAAGCTTCGCCCTGTTTAACCATGCCGTCTATTGTGCAATCAAACCTGCCTGCATCACTATCATCAGCCAGGTACTTTATCGTAACTTTATAAGCAGCTGGTTTCAGAAGCCTGAAATTCCATTTGATTGACTGATCCATTTTACTCCAGCCATCCAGGTAATATTTGCCCGCTTTACCATCGCCGAAACCAAAACCTTTACCCGTTAGCTTAGCGTCAAATGCCAGTAAACGATTTGGTACACCGCTATCCGACAGTAGTCTTACAGGGTCTGTTTCAATATTACCCTTTGTGGCCAAAACAATGACAGTATTTATGGTATCGGGGGCTTTTGACGGAACAGTGATGCTCATATCCAGGGAATTGATACGTTGAAACGATAATTCTTTTTTTGATGGATCGGCTAATAAATAGGCCTTGCTGATATCGCTTTTCAATCCGCCTAATATAATTTTACCATCAGCCGGCCATTTAAATACATGGAGGAATAAAAGGTTTTCCTTACGGGTAGATACGCCCCAGCTTTGAAAAGGCAAAGGTGTTTTGGTGGTTTTATAGATACTTTCCGAATTTTTATCCATCCATCCAGCGATGCCGTTTAAAATAGCTACATCCTCCGGGGCATACTCACCATCGCCCATAGGGCCAATATTCATTAGCAAATTACCTCCACGCGAAGCAGCTTTGGCCAGCAGCTGTATAAAAAAACCAACGGGCTTGTGGCTTTTATCAAATTTTGAGTAACCGTATGATTCATTTGTAGTGGGGATAGCTTCCCAATCGCCGTCAACGGGAAAGAATTCGGCAGGGCGGTCGGAAGTATTTTTGTAATCGCCCATATTTAAGTTATTGCCGGCCCGCGCCAGCCTGCCATTCACCACAACATTTGGGTCGGTTTCGCTGATGGCTTGCAGGATGCGGATATTTTCGGACAGTGGGAGCTTTTGCGGCGTATCAAACCATAGGATATCCGGGTGATAAGTGGTTAGCAGTTCCTTAATTTGCGGAATTGTTTTTTCATCAACATACTTTACAGCCTTAGGTAACAATTCGGGATGAAGATCATACCAGTCGCGCCCGCCATACAGATTCAGGTCGCCGCCGGGATTTTTATAATCCCAATCATTGCCCGGTGCATCAGGATGTTCCCAATCAAAGGCATGCGAATAATAAAAGCCAAACTTCAGTCCGTATTTTTTACATGCGGCAGAAAGGTCGGCCATTGGGTCGTGTTTCCAGGCCGTTTGTTTTACAACATTGTAGTCAGACACTTTGGAGTTGTACATCGCGAAACCGTCGTGATGTTTAGCGGTGATAATTAAATAGCGCATACCGGCCCGCCTGGCTATTTTAACCCATTTATCAGCATCAAACTTTACCGGGTTAAATTGATGGGCCAATTCAAGATATTCGGCGCGGTGAATCTTTTGTTTACGCATCAGGTGCTCGGCATAACCATCTATGCGTTTACCTTTCCATTCACCGCCGGGTAATGAATAAATGCCCCAGTGAATGAACATACCAAACCGGGCATCGCGCCACCAGCTTACCCTGCTATCATGAGTTTTCATGCTTGCAGTCCACCAACCATTTACCGCATTGTCAATGGCTTTTTTGTCGCGGTCCCTGGCCTCATTTGCCATCGTTTTATCCTCGTCACCTTTATCCTGGGCAAAGGCGAGGCTTGTATTTAATATTGTGGCAAGAAAGTATACGGCTATCGCAAATTTTCTGATCATCATTGATATTTGTTGAAACCTCTTCACGGTACGCCTTACCGACAAAAGATTAAAGCTGCGCATAACCCTTTTTTGTTTTGAGCGATAGTAATACGTTCGCCTGGTTTATTTATTAGTTTTCATTGGCATAAGCAGTATCCGGATAACTACTACTTTATAATAATACATGCACCGGGCTTCATGGTACCAGATTGATTTGTAAATATTTTTCATGTGTAATTAACATGCAAAAAATACTTACCAGACATACCGCCATTTGCCATAATATTTCAACGCCCGATAGCTTTAAAACTCAAGATACACTCAATTCTGTCACCCTTTACAAATGAGCCTTAATATTTTCACTCCAACGATTTAGTTAGGAATTAATGAGCGTTGAACAAAACAAATTGGTTGATTGCTGTAGGTGTTTGTGCAAATTCACTCATCGCTTTTTACCCAATCGGGATTTTTCATGTCAATAAAGAACCATCAATTGACTTTGACAAAAGGGAATGCAGCCAACGGGCTACCTGGATTTCTGCGGTATTCTAATGGAGTTTTTCCGGTGAGGGCCTTAAAGTGTCTGTTGAAATTTGAAAGGTTGCCGAAGCCCGAATTATAGCAGATTACAGTGGTGCTGTAATCTTTTTCGCGCAGTAACCTGCACGCGTAGTCAATCCTGATTTCAATTAAAAATTCGAAATAACTTTTATTGGTGCGGAGTTTAAAATAACGACAAAAAGCATTCGGGCACATATAAACAATATCAGCAACATCCTTTAGCTTTATAGTTCTCGTAAAATTATTTAACGTGTATATGTATATCTTAGATAGCCGTTTTTCGTCAGTTTTATTAAAAGTATCTGCGTCGGGCGTTTCTGTTAAAAACTGGTGCTCATTACCAATGGCAATCCTATTAAAAAGGTTAATCAGAATTGAAAAGTGCTCGTAAACCGGGGCATTCACCAATTTCGACATCAATTCAATAACGTTTCTTTTTTCTTCGCCTTCAATATGCAACCCCTTTACAGCTTCAACGAAAAGCCGGGTCATCGTTTCGTTTTCAGGGAGTTTCATAAAAGCATCGCCCCAGATATTGGGGTCAAAATGCAGTGTTAATAACTGCACTTGTAACGGAATTTTTCCACGCTGCATCAAATCATCCTGGTAAGTGAAAGTATCAAACTTAAACATGTGCGGTGTGTTTTTGCCGATTAATATTAACGTATCGCCCGATACCCGTATTAATTTATCGCCCAGCAATAGCGTCCCCTCACCCTCAATAATGTAAATAAGCTCGGTTTCTACATGATAATGAAAATCATTTAAAGCGTGATACCTGTTAGCCTCCGTTATGCTTAACGATTTTTTTTGTTGCTTAAAAAATGAATAAAAATGCGTTTCCATTATACAGTTCTAACCATTTTTATTTAACAACACCAATTATTGGTTAATATAGTATCAGTTATGATTAACATTTACAAATTAAGCTAAATTTTAGCAGGATAATTTTGAGCAAACACAATTGTTTATGAAAACAGAAAAATTTATCCTCAAACTAACTGAAGCGTCAATTGATGATATTGACATTGTAGGTGGCAAAAACGCCTCGCTTGGCGAAATGCTCCAAAACCTTGGTGGATTTGGCATTAATATTCCCGATGGATTTATTATTACGGCTGCTGCTTACTATCATTTTATTTCATCAAATAAGCTTGACGAAATTATAAAACAGATTGTTGATGAAACAAACACAGACGACCTGGAAGCGTTGATGCAATGCGGCGCCAGTATTCGTAGCCTTATATGCAGGGGTAGTTTTCCACCTGTTCTGGAATCCCAGATAATTGAAGGATACAGAACACTAAGTGAACAATACCATCAAAACGATGTCGACGTTGCCGTTCGGTCGTCTGCCACTGCCGAAGATCTTCCGGATGCTTCCTTTGCCGGTCAGCAGGATACTTTTTTAAACATCAGCGGGGCGGTTGGCCTCCTGGCGGCTGTAAAAGATTGTTTTGCCTCCCTGTTTACCGATAGGGCAATCAGTTACAGAAAAGCGTTCGGATACGATCATTTTCAGATTGGCCTTTCTGTATGCGTTCAAAAAATGGTTCGTTCCGACCTTGGTATTTCGGGCGTAGCTTTTTCGCTGGATACCGAAAGCGGGTTTAAGGATGCGGTGGTAATTAATGGATCATACGGCCTTGGCGAGATGATAGTGCAGGGGGCGATAAACCCAGATGAATATATTGTGTTCAAGCCCTTATTAAAAGATGGCTTCCGAGCAATTATCGAAAAAAAGTTAGGCACAAAGCATCAAAAAATGGTTTATGGCGATACTGCAAAGGAAAGAGTGCGGGTGGTAGAAACACCAGCCAATGACAGTGCACAGTTTTGCCTCAGCGACGAACAGATTTTACAGTTGGGCAAATGGGTGTTGATCATCGAAGATTATTATTCGGCACTGAAAGGCCGGTGGTGCCCCATGGATGTGGAATGGGCTGTTGACGGAAATTCAAGAGAACTTTTTATAGTACAAGCCCGGCCCGAGACTATTCACTCAAGAAAAACCGCGGGCATTGTTATTGAATTTAAAATAGATGACGAAATGCGCCATGAAAAAGTATTGCTCAAAGGTATTGCCGTTGGCGATAAAATAGCCAGCGGCCGGGTGCATTTACTTAACGGCCTTGAAAAGCAAAATATCCACGAGATTAATTTTCAGCCGGGAGATATTATGGTTACCGACATGACCGACCCCGACTGGGAACCTGTGATGAAAAAGGCCGCCGCTATTATTACCAATAAAGGCGGCAGAACATGCCATGCCGCAATTGTAGCACGCGAATTGGGCGTACCGGCAATAGTAGGCTGCGAAAATGCAACCGATATATTGAAAACAGGGCAGCTTATTACAGCATCATGCGCCGAAGGTGAAGCCGGTATCGTTTATGAGGGCTTAATCTCGTTTAAAAAATTAGAACAAAACCTGGCTGACTTGCCGGAAATAACAACCCCGGTAATGATGAACGTGGCTTCGCCCGAGATGGCTTTTCAATACGCCTGCTACCCCAATAAAGGGGTTGGGCTCGCCAGAGAAGAATTTATCATTAACAATTATATCAAAGTTCATCCGCTCGCGCTGCTTAAGCATGGTGAATTAAATGATGCAGCACTAACTGAACACATTACCGGGATAACAAAAGGATATGCAAGTGGCGAGGATTTCTTTATCGAAAAACTATCCTACGGCATTGCCAAAATAGCAGCGGCGTTTTACCCCAATAAAGTTATCGTGAGGTTTTCGGATTTTAAAACCAACGAATATTTCAATATGCCGGGAGGCAAATATTTTGAACCCGTTGAAGAAAACCCCATGATTGGCTGGAGGGGGGCATCGCGATACTATTCTACAGCATACAAACAGGCCTTTGGGATGGAATGCAAAGCCATTAAAAAAGTAAGGGAAGTAATGGGTCTTGACAATGTGGTAGTCATGATCCCTTTTTGCCGCACAGTTGATGAACTGTTAATGGTTTATAATACAATGGATGAGTTTGGCCTAAAACGGGGCGAAAACAAGCTGGAGGTTTATTTGATGGCCGAAGTTCCGTCTAATGTGATTTTGGCGGCACAATTTGCCCGGCATATTGACGGATTTTCGATCGGCTCAAATGATCTGACGCAACTCGTTTTAGGGCTCGACAGGGATTCATCTTTGGTAGCGGGTTTATATAACGAACGGAATGAGGCTGTAAAAATGATGATATCCCATTTGATACGCATTGCTAAAAAATCGAAAGTAAAAGTGGGCATTTGCGGGCAAGGACCTTCCGATTTTTCGGACTTTGCCCAGTTTTTGGTTGAAGAAGGCATCGATTCTATTTCGGTAACGCCCGATTCTTTTATGAAAACAGTTAAAGCGATTGGCCAGATTGAGCAAGAGATAAAGCTCAAACAGATCACTTTACCAGAGCAACTCATTGAATTACAGAACATAACAGCAAATAGCTTATTTTAATTCACAGATACTATTATACTCTATAACATGAACGAGATCAAGACCTTAGGCCAGTTTATTATTGAAAAACAAAAAGATTTCCCTTATGCAAAAGGAGAATTATCGAGATTATTAAGAGACCTTGCCATTGCTGCAAAAATTGTGAACCGCGAAATTAATAAAGCAGGGCTTGCTTCCATACTTGGCGATTCAGGGACGGTAAATGTACAGGGCGAAAGCCAGAAAAAACTGGATGTTTATGCAAACGAGCAATTTATAGCCGCGCTAAGAAGCGGGGGCGAATGTTGTATGATAGTATCCGAAGAAAACGACGAACACATCAATATTGATTCGGAAATTTCAAAGAACGCCAAATATGTTGTAGCTATCGATCCCCTGGACGGCTCTTCTAACATTGATGTGAACGTGGGGATTGGCACAATATTTTCAATTTACCGCAGGACTTCGGTTTCCGGAGCGGCAACGGTGGAAGACATTTTACAAAAAGGCACCAGCCAGGTGGCCGCCGGCTATATTATATACGGTTCATCTACTATGCTGGTGTATACAACAGGAAAAGGGGTTAACGGTTTTACCCTCGACCCATCAATCGGCGAGTTTTGCCTGTCGCATCCAAATTTAACAATCCCGGAAGCCGGGACCATTTATTCGATAAATGAAGGTAATTACATTCACTTTCCGCAGGGCGTTAAAAAGTATATCAAATATTGCCAGGAGGAAGATAAGAATACCAGCCGGCCATATACATCCCGCTATACGGGATCGATGGTAGCCGACCTGCACCGCAATCTTATCAAAGGCGGTATATTCATTTATCCTTATACATCGGCATCTCCCAAAGGAAAATTACGCTTGGTATACGAGTGTAACCCCATGGCTTTCATCATGGAACAGGCTGGCGGAAAAGCATCTGACGGCACAACCCGTATACTCGACCTGGATGTTTATGAATTGCATCAGCGCTCTCCCATCTTTATCGGGTCGCGGCTAATGGTTGAAAAAGCAGAGGATTTTATGCGGGTATTTCACAAAGAAGCGCGTGAAGTACTCAATGGTTTCGCGCTTGATGTTTAAAAACTACAATATGGGTTAAGGGGGCAATGCCCCCCTACCTTGTTTCACCGCAAATAAGGTGATACATTATCTATAGTGTGTATCGCCAGTGATCGTGGTCAACAAACTCCCACCGGCATGGACCAAAGGCGTCAATAAGCATACCTGCTTCCAAACAAACACAACCGTGCACAGAATACGGGGGGATGTAGTAACCATCGCCCTTACGTATTATTTTTTTGGTGCCATCTATGGTCATTTCAAATACGCCGCTCTCCACATAGCTAACCTGCGAATGTGCATGATTGTGTAACACACCACACCCGCCTTTTTCAAACTTTACTTTAACAAGCATAACTTTATCATCATAACCAAACACCTGGCGTTGTACACCATCTCCAACGGTTTTCCAATCGGTTGCTTCGTTATATTGAAAAAGATTGCTTTGTATCATGGTAAATGTTTTAGTGGCAGATAGCTGTAAAAATCAATATTACACCCAAATCCTCTAAACTTCACACATAAGCGTTAATATTTCTACGCAAACGATTTAGTTGGGCGCCAAAAATTCAAGAAACTGTTTATAGGTAATCATCCTGATTTGTCAGGAGTAAAATGGCTGGCATCATCCATTAAACGAATTTCAACAACACACATGTGCGCTGTTATTTAAAGACTTAAAAACACAGTTTGCAAGCCCGGCGATTGTACACCAACAACACTATTGCCCCTATTGGTCTTTATGCTGATAACAGCCCGGCCATTAATAGCTTGCAATTTTGCAGATCCTTTTGATGTACCCAAATCATCCAGTAACGTTCCGTCTCCGGTTAACGAAAAATTGACCCAGTTAATGGCGTCAAGACACAATACTCCCCTGCTATCCAACAGCGTTGCCTGTATTGTAACTGTGCCATTCCTTTGGGCAATTTTTTCCAGCTTTAGTTTAGCTGGTTTGCCCCATTTTTCAGTTTGATATACTTGTGATACCGTATCAATAACGGTAACACGTCCCTTGCGGGCTTTTAGGACAAGTTCATTTCTGCCTTTCTTAAAGCGAACCATCCACCTTAAGCCGGCTGCGGGAAAGTCCTGGCTGTTACGCTTTTTGGTGCCATAACTTTTACCATTTACAAATAGTTCGGCTTCGCTGCAGTTTGAATAGGCCTTTACCATTTTTAATTCCCCATCATCGCCCCACCTAACCGACCAGTTATGCCCGTAGATATGCGCCATAGGTTTATCGGCCCAATAGGACTGAACCAAATAATAAACTTCCTTTTTTGTCAAATCACTTTCAACCACGCCTTTCTGATTCATGTAAGGCAGCGGGTTATCAAATCTTATGGGTGTCGAGAAATCTTTAAAAGCCCAAAACGCCGATCCACTTAGCCAGGGCATGGTATCCTGCTCTTTCAATGTCCAATCGAACAGGTTACAGGTGGCATTCTCGCTCCAATCGCCGTTTTTTAAAAGTTCGGCTGATTTGCTGAAAAGTGTAGTGTCAATTAATCCGGCACTATTCCTGATGTTTTCCAAAGCTTTGTCTGCAAGTTCGGAGTTACGACCAGAGTGGCTGTCGCCGCCCCATTCTGCGTGGAAAAAATGTTTTACATTCTTAAACTCATCTTCGCTGTACTTCTTGTACTCTGTGTATTTTCCCTTGTACCAGCCGGCCCAAATGGTGGGCGAATAAACATCCGGAATATCCTTACAAAAGTCGCAACGGCGGATAACCGTTTTGCGGGATGGGTCGAGCCGATGCGCCAAATCATTTTGTTCGCTCATGAATGCCCTTATTTTGGCCTTGTCAAACTCCGGAAAGTCGCCTGCCCAATCATTTTCGTTACCGAGGCCCCACAAAATTATCGATGGATGATTGTAATGCTGATAGATCATGTTGGTTAGCATGCGGCGAGCCTGATCCTTATATTTATCGCCGCCCAAGCCGCCCCGGCACCAGGGTTCTTCTTCCCACACCAGTAAACCCAGGCTGTCGCATAAATTTAAAATAATCCGCGATTGCTGATAATGTCCAAGCCGAATAAAATTGGCTCCCATTTCTTTTATCATGCGCATTTCCTGGTACATCATACTATCGGTCATGGCAGCTGCCACACCCGATTGATCTTCATGCCTGTGCGTGCCGCGAAGTAATAGCCGTTTGCCATTTAAATAGAACGGACCATTATCGGCAAATAAGAAATCGCGGAAACCTATTTTTTCCTTTCGCGTATATCCACCGGCCTCAACAGTTACGGTATACAAATAAGGATCATTGGGTGACCATAAATGCGGATTATTAACTTTGAATTTACCAACCGGAATAGTGCCATCATTATCAACATCAATGTTGTAAACAGTTTCTGCAACCGTTTTGCCGGATGCATCGGTGATTTTAATATTCCCGATTGCTTTTTTTACATGATCGGGATTGTAAAATGTAGCCTGAACATCAATAGTGCCGGTTTTATATTGTTTACCCAATACCGCGCTTGCAAATAAGTTATCGATGCCAAGAGCGGGCTGATAAACCAAATCGAGGTAGCGGTAAATACCGCCAAAAACATCAAAATCAGATAGCTGCGAGGGTATGCTTTCCACATCGCGCGAGTTATCACAATGTATTTCGATGGGAACAGTTCCTTTAAATTGCTTGGTGAAGGCTTCTGTCTTTTTAAATTCTTCAACCGCTTGCGTAATATCAACAAACCATTCGTCGTAACCACCTGCATGTGCCGCCACTTTGGTGCTGTAAACATATACATCGGTTGTTTGGCCGGCCCCTTCAAAAAACAACAGCGTACGCCCGTTTTTATATGGATTGTTAATGTTTAACCGGGTACGGTACCAGCCGGGCCCCTGGTAGTAATTTCCGGTTGGGTCGACAGCATCGCGAGCGTTAAAGCAGTGTGGCAACGTTACTTTTTGCCATAGGGGGTAATTGTCCGGTCCGTCTTTAGTCAGCGGTCGTACGGTTTCCCATATACTGCCAAGATCCTGTTTTAAAAATTCCCAATTATTATTCAGCCGTATTTTTTGCTGGGCGTTTACAGCCAGGTTTATCAATAAAATGCCAACAAACAGTATAATTCTTTTCATCCTCAATGTGTTACTGAAAGTACTGCTATTAAATTTTAATGATGCTCTTCTCCCCATGGTTTCGGGCGCGGATACATTTTAAAAACCTTTTTAAAATCAATCCCTGGGTATTTTTCCTCAGCAAGGCTGCAAATGGTTAAAGTCTCGCCGTAACTAATAGGTTCTATTTGTTTGTACGGCCAGTCTTTTTGTTTCAACACGTACGGCATTATCCATTCAATGCATTTTTTTATTCCCCTCCCCTGCTTTTCAGTATGCCATAAATCAATATCCACCCGGTCTGCAAGTGTAGCCAGCATGCTCCAGCCGGTCAGGTTCATATTTGAATAGCTCCATGACCGTGTGCGCTCCAATTCCAATGGCTGGCGGCCATCAGCTGCAAATTGGGTATCTATCCTGGCGATAGTGCGGTTTTGGAGAACTTCTTTTGCCAGTTTGTCGTTTCCGGTGAAAAGAGCAAAATCAACTACCTGAACATCGTAAAAAGTGCCGTGGTTATTGCGTGCCTGCCTTTCTTCATTTCCGTTTTTGCTTTTTTGCAGCCATTCCAAATATTCGGCAAACCAATGCCTTACACCTGTTTTAAGATTGGCTGTTATGCTTTTGCTACCCTGCATCATGGCAAGGGCATCCGGAATAACCGCCAGCGCACGGCTTTCGATGATACCTATACCGCGGCCATCATTAATGCCCGGAATGTATTGGGCGTAGTTAAAGTTGGGGGCCATTTTTGTGGTTGTATCTACAAACCAGGTACGCATTAATCCCGCCGCTTTTTGAGCATACTGCTCATTGCCCGTAAAATAGTAAGCAAAACCCAGTTTTTTAACCGCCCGGCATAAATCATTTAGTTGCGAATCGTCATGCAGCTGGTATATTTCGGGGTTACGTTCACCATCTTTGCGGATATAGGGTTTGCCATCGGGTTTGGATGGGTCAGCCCACCAATAAGGGGCCTGGCTAACATAATCATGCGGATTACCGCTTGGTGCAACCTTGGTTTTATGAAAAGTAACCGAATACGGGCCGCCTGCTAACTCTTTATCAGCATCGGTTAAAAGTGATTTAATTTGATTGCTGATAGCTGTATCACCAGCCTGGTATTGCTTTTTCAGCACTGATAATTGCTGCTGATTCTGTAACAGAAAGCCGCTTACGTTTTTGTTTTGCGCAGAGACATTAACACCGGCCATAATTAAAACAACAACAAGGTATTGCGTGGAAAACAATTTCTTAGGCATATCAATAAATTAAGTTTTTCAGTTTTATTGGCGAATGGGATTAAATCAAACATCCGCATAAAAATCATTCAAAAACTTAATTGGCGGCTTTTTATTTACGAAAACGATGGAGATTTGCCATACCAATAAAATATGCGCTGCCTGGCATTTAATTATTAAAGATCTATAATATGCGAGTAGTTAAAACTGATGGGCAATAACTCCCGCAAGTTAAAGCGAATTCCGCAAACCTAATGCTTGCAAAACGACATTGAAACCGTTCTTATTTGTGGGTAAACAATACAAATTTACGCGCTTCGTTTTATATTTAAAAACCGCCTATTATTCATACATAAACAGGTAAAAACGAGGCAATTAATTGATACTTTTCAGCAACAAATGCGCAATTTATTGATACAAATAGTACATTTATTGACACAAAAAATTTTGCTCAAAAATTCAGATAAAGCCGCCTAAAAAATCGGATGTATTAGGCTTTCGTTTTTAATAAAAGCTATGCCGAGCGGGTAGACTTCTCAATATCATCCCACATTTCGGCAGGGATCATTTCGAGCGCGCTAAACTGGCCGGCGCCTTGCAGCCATTCGCCGCCATCTATGGTAATTACCTCGCCATTGATGTAACCAGAAAAATCGGACACCAGGAACGCGGCCAGGTTGGCCAGCTCCTGGTGCTCACCTACACGTTTAAGGGGTACCCGGTTTTTAAAATCAAATTTTTGGGCCATGTCCCCCGGGAGTAAACGTTCCCAGGCTCCTTTGGTTGGAAAGGGACCGGGCGCAATGGCGTTTGTTCTGATGCCGTGCCGGCCCCACTCAACGGCTAACGACCTGGTCATGGCCAGTACGCCACCCTTGGCACAGGCCGAGGGCACCACATAAGCCGAACCTGTAAAAGCATAGGTGGTAATAATATTCAGTATGTTACCCGGTATTTTTTCACCGATCCAATATTTGCCCAAAGCCAATGAGCAATTGGCCGAGCCTTTTAACACGATATCGATGATGGCCGAGAACGCGTTTGCCGACAAGCGTTCGGTCGGCGAAATAAAATTACCCGCCGCGTTGTTCAGCAATACATCTACCCTGCCAAAAGTTGTAATGGCCTGTTGCAACATCTTTTCAACTTCGTCATACTTTCGTACATCGCAGGCTATGGGCAATACCTTGCCGCCGGTTGCAGATTCCATTTCGGCTGCCGTTTGCTGCAGCACATCCAGTTTGCGGCTGGTGATAACCAGGTTGGCGCCCAGTTGTAAAAAGTAAGTGCCCATAGCCTTACCCAAACCGGTGCCGCCACCTGTTATGATGATGGTTTTACCTTTCAAGGCATCATCCCTTAACATACCCCCGGCATTTACTGGATTAGGGCCTTTAGAATTATCGGGAGTTGAAGGATCTGTCATCATCAATTAATTTGCGGTTGTATTTTTTGCTTTTAAATTCTGGATCATCATTTGCAGGCCTTGCCTGGTGGCCGGGGCCCACCATTGCTCCAGCATCTTATTTAAAGTACGGGTTTGATCGGTCTTTAATTTACTTATCAACTGCTTACGCAAATTCAGCTTACTTTCACTCCAGGTAACGGGGTTCAGTTTCATATAAACAGTTATCTTCTTTATTGCAGCATTCATCAAGCTATCCGGTGCACTAATTTCATCAATCAAACCCGCTTCCAATGCTTCATCTACCTGGAGCAACTTGCCCTCCAGTAAATATTGATAGGCTTTGCGCCGGCCAAGCCAGAATGAATACAAATTAAAAACACTATCAGGAACAATAATGCCCACAGGAATTTCATTTAACCCGATGACAAATTTCCCTGCAGCCATTACCCGGTAGTCGCAGCAAATAGCTAATATGCAGCCTCCGGCCGGGCTATGACCGCTTATGGCAGCAACCATTGGCTTCCTGAAAGCTGTTAGCGTATTTTGCAACACTAAAAAGTCGATCCAAAAACCGCGGCTTTGTTCCTGATCATAATCATAAGCCTCTATCAGATCAATCCCCGATGAGAAAAAACCTTCCTTACCGGTTAAAATCACACCGCCCACATTATCATCATTCTCGAGTTTGTGGATACAATCGGTCAGTTCTTTAACCATCTGATGATTGATAGGATTTGAACGTCCCCTGTCAAGTGTAATTACAACAAGTTTATCCTGTATGGTTGTTTGAAATGTGCTCATCTGCTAAATCAATTTACAAGGGTTGGGTTATCACTCACTTCGCTGGGATACATTTTATCTATCTGGGCTTTGTACTTTTCGGCTATCACCTTCCGTTTCATTTTCCCCGTTGGCGTAAGCTCCCCGCTGTCTATCGACCATTCATCCGGAAGCAAGGTTATTTTCTTTACCTGTTCAACATGGTTAAACTCGGGATTGTATGTATTGATAATTGATTGGTATAGTTCAATCACCCTGGCATCTTTAATTAGTTCGCTATTGGATGAAAACGAGATCTCGTGTTGTTTGCACCAGGGTTTTAAATGGGTGTAAGAGGGTACAATCAATGCCGAAACAAATTTTCTTTCGGAGCCACACACCATCATCTGTTCAATAAAATAGTTTTCTTTCATCTTATTTTCGATGGGTAATGGCGCTACATACTTGCCTCCGGATGTTTTAAAGATCTCTTTTTTACGATCGGTTATTTTCAGGAAAGAATCCTTATCCAGTTCGCCGATATCGCCGGTGTGGAACCAGCCGTCTTCTATCACCTCAGCGGTAAGTTCCGGATTTTTATAATATCCGGCCATAACATTAGGCCCTTTGCAAAGGATTTCTCCATCGGCTGCTATCTTAGCCTGCACACCGTCAAGCAAGGGGCCAACGGTCCCAAATTTTCTGCCGCTTTTTTCATACCGGTTAACAGCAATTACCGGCGAAGTTTCGGTAAGCCCGTAGCCTTCTAAAATAACGATATTGGCCGCGGTAAAAATCCGCTCGAGTTTAACAGGGCAGGCCGAACTGCCAACCACTATCGCTTTTATATTTCCACCTATAGCATTACGCCACTTGCTGAATACCAGTTTATCGGCTACGGCAAGCTTAATTTTATACCACTCGCTGTTGCCATTAATCTCATATGCTTCGGCCAGTTTTACCGACCAAAAGAAGATCTTCCTTTTAATACCGGTTAGTTTCTGGCCCTCGACCATGATTTTTTCAAACACTTTTTCGAGCAAACGCGGAACGGCTGTAAAAAGAGAAGGCTTTACCTCTTTCAAGTTCGCGCCAATGGTATCCATATTTTCGGCATAGTAAATAGAAAAACCGTGGAAAAGATAAACATAGGTACACATCTTTTCGAAAATGTGGTTGAGGGGCAAAAAACTCAAAACACATTTTTCTTTCAATGGGATCCGGGCAAGCACATCGCCGGATGCTGCCGCATTGCTCATGATATTTTTATGGGTAAGCATTACCCCTTTTGGGCGGCCGGTAGTACCGGACGTATAAATGATGGTCGCGATATCATTTTCGGTAATCTGATCGCTGACTTGCCTTATTTTCTGCAAGTCATCTTCCTTTAAAGGTTTAAGTAATGTGCCCCAATGCATGCAGCCATCTATATCATCAAAAGTATAAATGCCTTTTAATGATGGTATATTTAAATATACCTCTTTAACCTTATCGCATAAATCTTTACTGCTTACAAATACGTATTTAACTTCGGCCTCATTTAATATCTGTTCAATATCTTTAGTGCCCGTATTAGGGTATAACGGAACCAGCACGGCACCTGTTTGCTGCACTGCCAGATCGGTTATCACCCATTCGGGCCGGCCGTTGCTTATCAGCCCTATTTTATCGCGCCCTTCCGTGGTGCCATCACCAGCCGAAACGCCCAGATTCAATAAAGCAATGGACAATTGGTAAATCATATCGTGCGCCTCTTTTGTGCTGTATGATTTCCAGGCCCCATTCTGTTTTGCATTCAGGAAATTTGCCCCTGGCGCCTTGGCCTGGGTGTCCATGCAATCAAATAGTCTTGTCGCGTTTTCCATATTGCAACAATTATTTAAATAAAGGTTGCCCTTTATAGTAATTCAAATACACCCGCTGCGCCTTGCCCGGTGCCTACACACATGGTAACTATACCATATTTTTTTTCACGTCTTTTTAGTTCATTAAAAAGCTGAACCGAAAGCTTGGCCCCTGTGCAGCCAAGCGGGTGGCCAAGCGCTATCGCGCCGCCATTTACATTTACGATATCGGGATTAAGCTCCAGCCCTTTAATAATAGCTAATGACTGTGATGCAAATGCCTCATTCAATTCTATCAGGTCAATATCCTGCTGTTTCATCCCGGCCATTTTTAATACTTTGGGTATAGCTACCAATGGCCCTATCCCCATAATACGTGGCGGTACACCGGCAACAGCATAATTAACCAGCCTTGCAATAGGTTTAAGATTATTGGCTTTTAAAAACCGTTCGCTCACCACCATTACAAAGGCTGCACCATCGCTTGTTTGCGATGAGTTACCGGCTGTAACCATCCCTTTGGCATCAAATACGGGTTTTAGCTTGGCCAATGCATCAATGGATGTATCTGCACGCGGCCCTTCATCCACATCTACCTTAAACTCCCTTGTCTTTTTCTTCCCGCTTTCGTCAACATAAGTTTCCACTATATTTACCGGGGCTATTTCACCTTTAAATTTGCCCGATTTGATGGCATTGATAGCTTTTTGGTGGGAGTTATAAGCAAACTGATCCTGCTCTTCGCGGCTGACATTGTATTCCTTTGCCACGGCTTCGGCTGTAAGGCCCATCCCCCAGTAATAATCAGGATGCGCCAGGGCAACATCGGCATTGGGCACAATGCGCCAGCCCCCCATCGGAATTAGGCTCATGCTTTCTACACCGCCTGCAATAATGCAATCGGCAATGCCACTGTGTATTTTTGCCGAGGCTATCGCGATAGTTTCCAGGCCGGATGAGCAGTAGCGATTTACCGTCATGCCGGGTACTTTATCGGTATCCAATGCCATTAACGAGATAAGCCTGGCTACATTTAAGCCCTGCTCGGCTTCGGGGGTAGCGTTGCCCACAATTACATCGTCAATCTGCTCCTTATCAACATTAGGCACCGATGCCATTAACTGCCTGATAACATCTGCGGCAAGTGTATCCGGCCGGGTAAACCTAAATCCACCCCGGGTAGCTTTTCCAACAGCGCTGCGGCTGGCTGCCACTATGTATGCGTTCATTTTATCGAGATTTTATACTTATTAAAACTTAGTTCCTTAACACTTTTCCGCCTGTTAAAATAGATTGGATCCGCTCAAGCGTTTTCTTTTCGGCGCAAAGCGAAATAAAGGCTTCGCGCTCCAGGTTCAGCAAATACTCTTCGCTTACTATCGAGGGTTGAGACAGATCACCTCCCGAAAGCACATAGGCCAGCTTCTGGGATATTTTTACGTCATGTTCGCTGATGTAGTTGCCGCTATACATCGTATTGGCACCCACATACCCAAGGCCGAGGGCCTGCTTGCCCAATACCCTGATATCGCTGCGCGGGATAGGCTGCACATATCCTTCATTTGCCATCTGCAGGCATTGCTGCTTTGCTTCCGCAAGTAACCTGTCGCGCGATACCACTACTACATCCCTTCCCTTTTTAAGGTACCCGAATTCAAAAGCCTCATAAGCCGATGTGGATACTTTTGCCTGGCCAATGGTTAAAAACCTATCGCGGAAATTATTCAGCTCAACATCGCCTTCCTGTAATTCATCCGAAAGCCGCAGGGCAAATTCTTTTGTTCCGCCGCCGCCCGGTATCAAACCAACGCCAAATTCAACCAAACCCATATACAATTCGGCATGGGCTACAACTTTATCGGCATGCAAACACATTTCGCAGCCACCGCCTAAAGCCATCTGGTGAGGGGCTATCACAACCGGGATAGACGAATAACGGATCCGCATCATGGTATTTTGGAAGGTTTTGACAACGATATTCAGCTCATCAAACTCCTGTTCAACCGCCATCATAAATATCATACCTACATTTGCCCCGGCGCTAAAATTGGCTCCTTCGTTTGATATTACCAAGCCTTTATAGCTGGTTTCGGCAAGGGTAATAGCTTTATTAATGCCTTCAATTACCTCGCCGCCTATGGTATTCATTTTAGTATGGAATTCCAGGTTCAATATACCATCGCCAATATCGGTAATGGTAGTTCCACTGTTTTTCCATATGGTATTTGTGGCGCGGATGGTATCCAGCAAAATAAGTCCCTCGGTTCCCGGAATGGTTTTATAGTCTTTAGCCGGAATATCGTAATACAAGCGTTTGCCGTTCTCAATCTTGTAGAAGCTTTTTGCACCGGCGGCAAGCATATCATATACCCATTGGGCAGGTTTGTTGCCCGCTGCTTCCATGGCTTTTACCGTATCTTCAACACCCAGCGCGTCCCATTTTTCAAAAGGGCCCATTTCCCAGCCAAAGCCGGCCTTTGTGGCTGCATCTATTTTATAAAGCTCGTCGGCTATTTCGGGAATACGATTGCCGGCGTAAGCAAATAACTCGTAAAAAGTTGCCCGGTAAAAATCCCCGGCTTTATCTTTTGCAGCGATTAATATTTTCAAACGGGCCGGAAGACTGTCAATTGCCTTGGTAGTTTCCAGCGAGGCGAATTTCACTTTTTGAGAAGGCTTGTATTCCAGCGTTTTTAAATCGAGCGCGTAAAACTGGTTTACGCCGTCAACTTTCTCCTTTTTATAAAAACCCTGGCCTGTTTTACTTCCTAGCCAGTTATTTTTCACCATGCCATCTACAAATGATGGCACCTTAAATAACTCTCTTGCCTCATCATCCGGGGCGTTTTGATAAAGGCCGTTGGCAACGTGTACCATGGTATCTAAGCCTACCACATCATTGGTGCGGAAGGTTGCCGATTTAGGGTGACCTATTACCGGCCCGGTTAGCTTATCAACTTCTTCGACCGTCATGCCGGTTTTCTCTACGTATTGCAACACACTCATGATGCTGAACACCCCAATGCGGTTGCCTATAAATGCAGGGGTATCTTTAGCCAAAACGGTGGTTTTGCCAAGGTACTTGCTGCCATAGTCCATCAAAAAGTCAACTACGCTAACCAGTGTTTCTTTTATGGGGATGATCTCCAATAATTTTAAATACCGGGGCGGGTTAAAAAAGTGGCTGCCGCAAAAATGCTTTTTGAAATCATCGCTCCTGCCTTCGGCCATTAAATGTATGGGGATGCCGGATGTGTTTGATGTAATGAGCGTGCCGGGTTTCCTGTATTTTTCTACCGTTTCAAATACCTGGCGTTTAATATCAAGCCGTTCAACAACCACCTCTATAACCCAATCGCAATCGGCAATTTTGGGCATATCATCGGTAAAATTCCCGGTAGTGATGCGTTTGGCAAAAGCTTTCAGGTAAATGGGCGATGGATTGGATTTTAAGGCAAAATCCAGCGCATCATTAACAATTTTATTCCGGGCTTTTTTATCCTCCGGCGGGGCATCTTTAGGCACAATATCAAGCAACAGCACCTGTACACCGGTATTTGCGAAATGGCAGGCTATGCGGCTGCCCATCACTCCCGACCCCAGTACTGCAACTTTTTTTATAATTCGTTTAGCATCCATTAGTAAAGCTTGTTTATTAAATTTTTAATTTATTCGGCCCGCGACCAGGTAGTGGTACGCCCAAACAGCGAAATGCCGATGTAGCCGCGGATATCTAAGGTTTTGCCTTTATAAGTTATTTTGCAGGAGTATGTTTTACCGTTTAGCGGATCGTAAATGGTGCCGCCTGTATACTTGTCCTCGCCATCTTTTTCAAAACCGGCCAATACAGGTAAGCCCAACCGGGGCCTTGTGCGCAATTTTTCGTCAACATTCATTTCGTCAACTTTTGGTTTGCCGTTTTTAAGGGGTTCTTTAAGCCACACCACCTTACCATAAAACTTACCATTGTTTTCTTTTGTGATTTGAATTTTAGCACTTTTTACATCGTTATACCACATGCCCTCAATTCTGTCTGCCTGCGCTTTTACGCATACGCTTACCGATAACAGAGTTAGCAGGATTAGTGCAAAACGGATAGGTTGTTTTTTTGATACAGACATTGCTTCAGGTGTTATTTTTACAAAAAAACCATTCCTTTTTTTTGAGGCATATCCATGCTTTTAAGATTTACAAAATAGCAATCCCGGCATCAGAAGCCGTCTCTCCATAAGAAACAGGTAGAATTATAAAATGATTAAAATAATTTAGCCCCGCTAATTAACGGGATGGTTTATAATAACAAATATCAGCTTATGCGGCGCTTAACAAAGGTTAAAACGACGGAAACATTTGTCAATATTTCGGAAATTAAAGTTAGCCTCTTTTGTTTGATAATTGCGCTATTAAATAATATTAAGTCTTAAGTCGGAAGTCTTAAGTCGGAAGTGTCATTTTTGGATTAAAGGCTGTTTAAATTTGGCTTACTAATGCTTTTTATACTTCTGATAAAGAAAGAATGACGTATATCGCATGTCGGTTACGACTCACCCCGCCAGGCTACGCCGGCGACCCTCTCTCCGGCTGCGCCGCAAAGAGGGTTTTGGAAATTTATATTTACAAATATCTGATTATAAAATAATTACATACAAAAACCCTCTTTCCACCGCAGGTGAAGAGAGGGTGGTCGGGCGTAGCCTCGACCGGGTGAGTCTTAGCCAGCGTTCAAACGAATGTTTATGTAAATCCCAATGCATGACGGGTGGCACGAAGCAATAACAGTATGTTTTTTATATTCAGATAGCATCTTAGAACCTAAGACTTCCAACTCAAGACTATCCGCCTTTCAGGGTTGCTACTAAATTAATATATAGCTGCATTGCAACATCGGCAGCCATACCCTTCAGTTTTAGCCAGGCGTCATATTTTGCTTTGGCCACAAAATCAAACATACCCGGAGTATTTTGAGTATTAATATCGCCTTCTGTTGCCTGTTTGTATAGGCTATATAAGCTTAACAGTGTTTCGTTATCCGGTTTTGATGGCAGTTGTTTGCTTTCGGCAACCGCTTTTTCAAAGGTGTTTTTTAAATCAGTCATGGTAAAATATTAATTTATAAATGTGTCGGAATAATTTCCGCCAAACCCCCTCTTTATCCCTCCCTTCCCGTCTATCGTGTACCCACACCTTTTGAATCTTATCAATTAATAAAACCGAATGTCATTTCGAGCGAACCAGAAGGGGCTTGTGCACAGGGGGTGAGGAGAAATCTTGTACGCCCTGCATTCCGATGGGCTGGTCGTGATGCAGGGCGTACAAGATTTCTCTTTCGCGCCTCCCTCCTTCCCCTTCAGGCTCTATCGTATGACAATTTTATTTTGTTAAAAAGATGTGGGTACATGATAGCCGGTAAGGGAGATTTAGCTTCGCACCCGATATAAATTCGGAATCGAACTTTTTTCCAGATTTAAAGTGCGGAAATCATTTTGAAAATTTTAATCACCTGCAGGTTTACGTTCTTCAATATAATCACTACCCCGGGGTGCATTCATAAACATCTGGCTTAGTTCTGCCGGCAATATGGCAAGCCTGCGTTTTTCCATATCTATCCAGGCACCTTCGGCATTTACTACTGCGGCTTTAACGCCATCGCCACGGTATAACTCGTGCCTGATTGCCCAGCGGGAACCGTCGGGCCGCGAGCTTATAAGTTCGCAGCTTACGCGGATCAGGTCGTTAATGCCAATTTCGCGCAGGTAAATCAATTCTTCCCTGAACAGTACGGGCCCTATTTTATATTCGTAAAGCTTGGGAAGTTTTAAACCCAGGTTTTCCAGCATGGTTATACGTGCCTGTGCTGCAAAATCGGCATAAGCGGAGTGCCGCATGTGCTGGTTTGAATCTATTTGCGACCAGAGTACCTGGCCTTCATAAAAAAATTCCATAACCCTATTGTTTTATTTATGCTGTTGCTTAAACTTCCTGACGGCTGCTGTCAGCCTTGGTAAAATCTCCATTGCATCGCCCACAACACCGTAATTGGCAGCTTTAAAAAAAGGAGCTTCGGGATCTTTGTTAATCACTACGATGGTTTTTGAACCGTTAACGCCCGCCAGGTGCTGGATGGCGCCTGATATTCCCACTGCTATATATAAATTAGGGCGAACTGTACCGCCTGTTTGGCCAACATGCTCGTGATGTGGCCGCCAATGCGAATCGGCCACAGGGCGCGAGCAGGCTGTGGCAGCGCCCAGTTCTTTTGCCAGCTCTTCTAATATGCCCCAGTTTTCGGGTCCCTTCATCCCGCGTCCGCCTGAGACAACCAGTTCGGCATCAGCAAGCGCCACCTCGCCGGTCACTTTATTTACTGCTTTTACTTTTACGCCAAAATCTTCTTCGCCAAAGCTTACATCGAATTGCTCTACCACCGCTTTCCCTTCAATTTTAGTTGCCGGGAAAGTATTCGGCATCAGCATAATTACTTTTACGTCGCTTAAAATATTCACATAGGCGAAAGCTTTGCCCGAGAATACGGCTTTTTTAATCACAAATCCTTTTTCGGTATCGGGATACGACAATGCACCCGCCACCAGACCGGCCCCTAATTTCACGGCCACCCGCGGGGCAACCATCCTGCCCCCGATATCATGAAGCGTTACAATTATTTTACTCCCCTCCTTTTGCGCTGCAGCTATCAACGCGCCGGCGTAAGCCCGTGCATGCAGTTCGTCTAAACGACTATCGGCAACATGTAAAACTTTTTGAGCGCCATATCCGCCAAGGCTCTCCATTTCAGCAGCGGCAACGGTGCCCAAAACAAGGGCAGTTACCGTGGTACCCGTTTGCTTAGCTACGTGCGCGGCATAGTGTAGCGCCTCAAAATTTTTCTTTTTAATGGTTCCCCCGGTATGTTCTATCAATACAACTACAGACATTTTTTTAAGTTTTTTGGTTTGAGAAGTGCCCGACAAGTAGCGGGCATGAAAATTCAGCTATCAGATTACTTTGGCCTCGGTATGCAGCAATGCTACCAGCTCGTCCATATCATCGGGACTTACAAGCTTTATCCCGGCTTTGGCCGGTGGTAATTCATAAGCTAATATTTGGGTAAGCTGTGCTATTTTTACAGGCACAACAACCTTTAACGGACGCGTACGCGCCGCCATTATACCACGCATATTGGGTATGCGCGCTTCGGCAACTCCTTTTTGGCAGGATATTACCACGGGTAAGTTACAGGCGTCAGTTTCTTCGCCGCCTTCTATTTCACGGGTTACCACTGCCGTATTGCCTTCCACTTGTATCCCCGTTGCAAAACCAATGTAACTGATATCCAGCAATCCGGCCAACATAGCGCCTGTAGTACCGTTATTGTAGTCGATAGATTCTTTGCCGCATAAAATAAGATCATAACCGGCCCCGGCAGCATACTCTGCTATATAACCGGCGGTTTCATAAGAATCATTGCTATCGGCATCAATGCGGACGGCCTCATCGCCACCCAATGCCAGGGCTTTCCGGATCACCGGCTCGACATTGGCAGAACCAACAGTTACAAGGTGAACCTCAGTAGCTATACCGGTTTCTTTTAGTTCAATTGCCCGGATGAGGGCATACCATTCATCGTAAGGGTTAATTATGTAGGTAACACCATCGCTGCTGATGGCGGTACTGTTATTTTTTAATACAATTTTAGTACTGGTATCGGGTACCTGGCTTATACAAACTAATACTTTCATTATTAGATTTTTATTTTTTAGGTTGATGTTGTTTATAATGGGGAGCGGGCTGCCCGTGCGTGTTAGGATTTATACGAACATTCGGTTGAACGCTGGTTACGACTCACCCCGGCTACACTGCGCTGGCCGACCTTCTCTCCGGCTAAAGCCGCAAAGAGGGTGAAGCTCATTTTTTTTTATTTGCCCCCTCTATGCGCGAAGCGGAGAGAGGGGTGACAAGCGTAGCGATGTCGGGGTGAGTCGTCGCCGACATGCGATAGACGTCGTTCCTCCCTCAGAATCCCGGCCTTACGAAGTTTCTAACACTTCGTAAGGCTTTCGCCGGCTTAAAAACAATATTTATTTTCGGCTATCAGTTTTGCGGCAACATTCCTGCGTGCCTGGGTGGTATTAAAATCTTCGGTTTTGGTGAAACGCTTCAGTCCCATCAGCATCATTCTTCTTTCGTCACCTTCGGCAAACGAGTTTAACGCCTCCCTGCCGGCTTTTGCAAGATGCTCTGCCGCATCGTTAATATATACGCGCATGATATCCAGCTGTACTTTGCAAGCTTCTTCTCCCCGTAAACCAACCAGCTTTTCTACCCGCAGTTGCAACGATTCGCTCACATAAAGCTCTATCAGCATGTCGGCCAGGTTCATCAGCACTTCCTGCTCTTTACCCAATTGTGTCATCAGTTTTTGCACTGCCCCACCTGCTACCATCAATATGGCCTTTTTAAAATTGGCTATGTATTTCTTTTCTTTAGCAAACAGGCCATCGTCTTCGGCTGCACCAAAATCGGGGATGCTTACCAGTTCGCCTGCTACTTTTTGGGCAGGGCCCATCAGGTCAAGTTCGCCTTTCATGGCACGCTTAAGCATCATATCAACCGTTAACAAGCGGTTAATTTCGTTAGTGCCCTCGAAGATCCGGTTGATCCTTGAATCGCGGTACGCCCTGTCCATCGGCGCCTCGGCGCTGTATCCCATCCCGCCGTAAATCTGTACGCCTTCGTCGGTTACATAATCCAAAACTTCGGATGCGTGAACTTTAAGAATTGCCGCTTCAATGGCATATTGCTCTGTTCCTTTTAATTTAGCTTTGGTTTCATCAAGCCCGGATGCCATCAGCATTTCGGTCGCCTCCTCCATATTTTGGCAAGCCCTGTACACGGCCGATTCTGAAGCATAAGTGCGGATAGCCTGTTGGGCCAGTTTGTATCTTATGGCCCCGTACTTTGAAATCTGGCGGCCAAATTGTTCGCGCTCATTGGCATAACGTACTGATGCGGTTATCACATCCTTGCTTGCCCCTACCGTACCGCCACCTAATTTGATACGGCCAAGGTTTAATATGTTAACGGCTATCTTGAATCCATTCTGACGTTCGGACAGCAGGTTCTCAACAGGAACTTTGCAATCGTTAAAAAACACCTGGCGGGTCGAGCTCCCTTTGATACCCATTTTGTGTTCTTCGGTATTCAGCGAAAGGCCTTCAAAATCTTTTTCAACAATAAAGGCGCTCAGGTTTTCATCATCATCTATTTTGGCAAAAACGGTAAATACATCGGCGAAGCCCGCATTGGTGATCCACATTTTTTGACCTGTGATGAGATAATGTTTACCATCAGCAGACAGCTTTGCTTTTGTTTTGCCAGAGTTGGCATCCGACCCCGCAGATGGTTCGGTTAGGCAATAAGCGCCTTTCCACTCGCCGCTTGCCAGTTTAGGAACATATTTTTGTTTTTGTGCTTCGGTACCGTAATATAATATCGGCATGGTGCCTATCCCTGTATGTGCCGAAAACGCTACTGAAAACGAATGCCCGGCGCCCAATTTCTCGGTAACCAGCATAGATGTTTTAAAATCTTTACCAAAACCGCCGTATTCTTCGGGTACCGATATGCCCAATAACCCAAGCGCTCCGGCCTCGTCCATTAAATGACGCATCAGTCCTTCCTCCTGCTCGTCAATACGCTGCAGGTTGGGTGTTACCTGCTGGGCAAGAAAATTGGTACATGTTTCGGCAATCATCAACTGCTCTTCGTTCCATTCTTCGGGAATAAAAATGCTTTCGGCAGATGTTTCCCTAATCAGAAACTCCCCTCCTTTTATGGCTTTCATTGGTTCAGTGGCATTCATAAATAAGTATTTAATGGTTGTGTTTTGTCCCGTTTTAAAATTTAGCCGATTATTAATCACTATGTTATACCAGTAATTATCAGCATGTAACAAGCACCCTGGTTTAAAGGGCTGCAGTTGGTTTTATAATCAGGAGTAAAATTAGCAGCGATGATAAACTAATGAAAGGGCTGCAATGCGGAGATATTAGTCAAAAAGTCGGATTGGGGAGGGATTGGAGGTGAGTAGTTGATTAAGTTGTATTGGGTTGATTGTGAGTGTTGTGTCGCGTATCAGCTTCATGTCTGAACCGGGATTAAACAGATTTATCAGATTTTATGGATTTGATTTGCACCAACTCCTTAAGTGTTCGGAAGACTTTTTAGTTCCCTCCCCACGGGAGGGGTGCGGCTGGAATGAGCGCAAAGGCAGGGAGGGGTTTATACGAGCGGCGGGTTGCAAGCGGCTTGAACGCCCGATTTAACCCCTACCTCCCCCTTCCCCAGGGAAGGAATCGCACGCCCCTCCGCTTTTTTTATTTCTTCCGAACACCTATGCACCCAACTTAGTCAACTCAATGCGCCGATACCGCCCTATAATCGGACGGCGACATGCCTGCATGTTTTTTGAAATATTTGCCAAAGGAGGACTGATCGGGGAAATGGATATCCTCGGCTACCCTGGCGATGCTTACATCGTGGTTTCTTAGTAATACTTTGGCCTCCAGTATTACCGCATCGTCTATCCATTCGCCGGCCGTTCTGCCGGTAACTTCCTTAACGGTTTCCGTTAAGTGTTTGGGGGATACATACAGCGCATCGGCATAATACTGCACGTTACGATGTTCTTTATAGTGATGAAAAACCAGTTCCTGGAAAAGTACGTTCAGTTCCTGTTTCCGGGTTTGTTTACCTTTTATGATGATGTGCTGCTTTTCGTAAATGGCCTGTATTTCATAAAGCAGGGTCATCAAAATACTCCTGGAAATTTCTACATTGTAGGGATGTCCCTCACGGTCTAATTTTTTTTGAATCAATAAATAAATCTCCAGTATCATCCTGGCATCTGCTTTATCGGGATAAATTACCGGGATAGATGCGCTTTTAAAATAACTGAAGGACTCCAAAAAATGGCTATTGACGCTGTTTTCTGTTAAAAAGGCTTTGCTAAAAACAACAAAACGGCATAAAAAGTCATCGCTGCTGTTATAAATTCGTAAAACATGAAAAGGGGTTGCCAAAAGCATGGCATCGGGCCGGGCATCATATATTTGAAGGTTAACTTCAACCCTGGCCGTGCCGCGTGTGCAGATACCTATTATATAACCATCCGACCGGTATGGATATTCGCTCAAACTTAATAGCTGTTTTTCGTCAACAACAAAAAAATCAGCGCCGGCCAGCTTGTCGGCGTATAGATCGGCAAATTTTGATAAGCTTAATTGTCCAACCTTATTACTCATGTATATTTAATTATAATTATTTAATTCTTCTATTTTTAAAAAAAGACCTCAAAACGGCGAAAGTTTTACAGTATTTTTTGCCCCTTAACTTAAATATAGGCGTTATCCGACTTTTTGACTAATATCTCCGCATTATAGCCCTTTTTTTCTTTTCAATCCAAACTAATTTTATTCCCGATAGTTTCCAATTGTAATCCACATGCAATTGCCTATTGTAACCAATTATATTTTTATGAGAAAAGTTTTACTTTTGATGCTTTTTATAGCACCGCTAACGGCTTTTTCCCAGGGTTTCCAGGTAAACCTGGAAGGACAAAAGCAAATAGGTATGGGCCATACCGGGGTGGGTACCCTTCAGGATGGCGCGTCTGTATTTTTTAACCCGGGGGCAGTAGCCATGCTGCCAGAAAACTACATACAAGGCGGCATAAGCCCGTTATTTTTCAAATCTGATTTTAATCCGGCCGGCACATCAACTCAAAACCGAACCTCCAATAAGATTGCAACTCCATTCGAGTTTTACGCGGTTTGGGGGCCTAAGTCGTCCTTTTGGAAATTAGGGCTTGGCGTTTATACACCCTTTGGCGGTTTAACGGATTGGGGCAATACCTGGCAGGGCAAATACGTACTGGAAAGCCTTAATCTGAAAGCTATTTATTTTCAACCTACGCTAAGCATTAAACTGGCCGATTTCCTGAGCATTGGCGGCGGTTTTGTTTATAACCATGGCAGTGTTGACCTTACACGTGCTATTCCCCTGGCAAACAGCTCTGGTGAACCGGGCCAGGCCGAATTGAAAGGCAGCGGAAAAGGCTACGGATGGAATGCCGGTATATATATCAAAACAGAATCGGGTGTAACGGTTGGGATAACTCACCGTTCGCAGGTAAATACCACTATTTCCGGTGGTAATGCCATTTTTAAAGTACCTGCATCAATACAAAGCAGTTTCCCGCAGCCTAATACTTTCACTTCAACTATTCCATTGCCGGCTACTAATTCTATCGGCTTTGGGTTTTATCCTTGTAGTAAATGGATCCTGGCGCTTGATGTTAACATAGTTAACTGGGACGCCTATAAAACGTTATCATTTGATTATAAAACCAATACCGCGGCTTTGCAAGATACCCACTCGGCCAGGAATTACCAACAGGCGTATAGTTTCCGTGGTGGCGCGCAATACAAAGCTACCAGTAACCTTGCCCTACGCTTTGGCGGCGGCTATGCCAGCACGGCTGTTTCAGATGGTTATGTAACACCCGAAGCCCCGGACGCCAACCGCGTTTATGGCACACTGGGCTTAGGTTATACATTGGCCAAACACCTGGATATAGATATCTCTTTTGAGTATGAACACCTGATGCAGCGTACCCAAACCAATATCGAATCGCAGCTATCGGGAACATTTAAAACCGAGGTGTATATTCCTGGTATCTCATTGGCTTATCACTGGTAATTCTTAAAAGAAATTAATACATGAAAACACTTAAACAGCATATTTATATTATTGCAGGGTTACTTTTATTAGGTGCCTGCAAGCCCGAAATCCATACTCCAAAACCGGTTGCCGGCTCGGCCGATTTCTCGCGATACATATCGGTAGGCAATTCGCTTACTGCAGGCTATGCCGATGGTGGTTTATACCTGGCAGGGCAACAGGTATCCTACCCCAGCATTATTGGTAAACAAATGCAGGTAGTGGGCGGCGGAACGTTTACCCAACCATTGTTCGGAACCTCCCAATCAAACGGATCGGGCTATTTATCGTTAACCGGTTTTAATGCCGATGGTACGCCAATAACTACAGCGGTTACCACAAACCTGGGTATCCGGGGCCAGGTAACTGTTCCGGGTTTTGGTAATGTTATTTTATATACCAAATACTCGGGCGATATTAACAACTACGGTGTACCGGGCATTAAGCTGTTGCATATTACTTACGCACCTTATGGCAACCTTAACGGATATTTTGAGCGCCTGCTGCCCGGAAATCCGCCAACAAACTCCACCACTTATCTTGATTTTGTGATGGCAAAGCCATTTACCTTTTTCTCAAACTGGCTGGGAAACAATGATGCTTTACTTTACGCTACATCGGGCGGAGCCGGCGACGTGCTAACTGATAAAAATACTTTTGCCTATTTATACAACGTATTGATAACCACCCTTACCTCCAAAGGGCAAAAAGGCGTAGTGGCGACAATACCCGATGTAACATCGATACCTTATTTTAATACCATTACCGTTACGGCTATACTGGCTGGCGTACAAAAAGTAAACCCTGCTGCCAAGGCGCTTTATATTAAGGCGCTGGTTTCGGGCAGTACTTATGCCCCACGCGCGGCAACTGCCAATGACCTTATTGTGCTTACCTTTCCTACAAGCAAAATTGGCCAGCCGGTTACAACACCTTTTGGTAACCTGCCTTATGGCTTAACCCCTTATACGCCGATAGACAACCAATATGTGCTTGATGAAAAAGAGGCTGCACTTACCGAAGACTATGTTACATCATACAACAATACCATAAAAACGATAGCGGCAGCAAAAGGCCTGGCTATTTTTGACGCCTACACTTTTCTGCGAAATATAAAACAAAACGGATTGGTTGTAGATGGCGTAAGCGTTAGTTCCAATTATATTAGCGGCGGACTGTTCTCGCTGGACGGGGTGCACCTTACTCCACGCGGTTATGCTATAGTAGCCGATGAATTTATCAAAGCCATTAATGACAAATACAATTCGTCTATCCCGCGGGTAAACATATCAGATTATAATGGGGTCAAATTCCCTTGATGCAGTTTGCGGTTTTCAGTTGGCAGTTGGCAAGTTGAGGAACATCTGATAGACGTTTGATAAATCACAATTGCTTATCATGGAAAATCGCCTTTAAAGGCTTACATATCGGAAGATGGGTAGCCTCTACGAGGCAAAATATTTTTTTGTTTTTTGCTACAAACAGGTAGCCTCTACGAGGCAAGACACCCACTCACAAAGGTGATAGTCTGCCTCGTAGAGGCTACCTGTTTGTAGCAATATTTGTATAAATTTCTTTTATGCCCCGTAGGGGTTACCTATCTCAACCTTGAAAAGCTATTATATTGGCGTAAAAAGGTTAAACGCGATTGGTAGCTTATCCTGTTTTTAAGGCCTCTGTTTTTACTTCTTTTGTGCCAGGATAAGTTCTTTCAGCTTTTCGTTGCCATTGATGGTTTTTAAGCCCTCTTCGTAGCCTATCATAAAAATCTCGTCTACTGCATCGGTGTCAAAAATACCGTACCCGCCCAAATCGTGTGGCTCAATAACTATATCGCACAACATTTTGTGGGTGTTAAGCCCCGAGTTGATGGCGATCATAGCAGCCCTGTCAACCAGGTTACCAAATGATTTGATAGAGGTAACCACCGGTAAATGGTTACAGGATGAACCAATGATCAGGTCGCAATTGCCCACTAATGGTTCCACAGGGAAATTATTCAGGATGCCGCCATCTATATACATCCGGTTGTTGATGGTAATAGGCTTAAAAATTCCGGGTAAGCAGCACGAAGCCAAAACAGCCATGTCCAGCTCCCCATCGGTAAAGTAAACCAGTTTTGCTTCTCCCAGGTCGACAGCCGAAACTGTGATATGCGTTTTAAGCTTTTCGAAGGAATTATGCGGGATATATTTTGATATTAAAAACCTTGCTTTTAATATCGAGATCAACCCATCGCCACCAAAAGAAGGACGCAGTAATTTAAGCAGGCTATTATCTTTAATCATCTGCAATATTTCTTTCGGCGCATATCCTTCTGCAAAAAAAGCCGCGGCAATTGCCCCAGCACTTGTGCCCGATATATGCGAGAATTTAATACCATAATCTGTTAGCGCCTGCATTACACCTAAATGAGACACGCCCCTTACACCGCCACCTGAAAGTGCCAGTCCTATTTTTTTAGCCTTACCTTGATCGATACCTGAATTCATTGTGTATTTTTTGTGCCATTAATAGTACCGAAATTATCTGACGGATGAGCAACATAATTAACTTTAATGCAAATAAGGGTAAAAACCAAAGTTATTACAGTATTACCCGCTAACGAACCCGACTGCGCTGCGAAACCTCGTTGAACGCCGCCCTACTTCAGCCTGCCCACAATGTCCATTACCAGCGTGGCCGAATTAAAGGCTGCCACCTTATAAAACGATGCCACATCGTCATGGGCGCCATTATTGGCGTTGTCGCTCAGACTGCGGATCACCAAAAATGGCACCTGTTGCTGGTAGCAGGCTTGCGCCACAGCCGCACCCTCCATTTCGGTGGCATCGGCATTTAGTTTAAGGCGCAGGTTTTGGGTAGCGGCGGTGGATGCCACAAAAACATCGCCAGTAACAATGGTACCGGTAATTACCTGCGGGGTATGATTGCTGGCGGTGCCAATGTTTTGCAGTTTAATTTCCTTGCCGGCAACCTGCGCCAGGGCAACAAGCGGCGGACTGCATAAAAAATACATGGGGTTTTCGGCGCTGCTGTTTTGTATTTTGGTGGGTTTTATTACCATACCCTCTGGCGTTATCATACCGTAATCATGGTAGGCAATCTTGCTGCCAATTACAATATCGCCGGGCGATATCGCCGGATTTACGCCACCCGCTATGCCGGTAAAAATCACTTCGGCAGGTTTAAAGTGTTCCAGTACCAGTGTGGTAGTAATGGCCGCGTTCACCTTGCCCATTCCTGTTTGCGCCAATACCACACGTCTGCCGTTCAAAACACCCTCGGTAAAAGGTATATGCTGAATAGTATCCTCCCTCCGGTTCTCCATCCTCGAGTGTATTAGCGAAATTTCGGGCGCGAAAGCCCCAAGTATCGCCGTCACCGGCGCTTTTTGTTGTGCAAAAGCAATCAAGGTATTCAACAAAACAACAGGCAACAGCAGTAGTAGTTTCTTCATATAAGTTGTATATATTCTATCTATTAAAAACAATTAACGAAATGAGCCGACTAACGTCCATCTCCGAATAGGCAGTTTCGAATAATGAAGGAAAAACTTCGGTGTTGAACATTCGAAATTCTGTCTTCGATATTATTTATACTTCTGTTCTCCTTTAAATAACCGTTATCTATCTATACCCCTTTTGCTTTAGGCTTTCAGTTTCTAAATGTATATCAGTGCAAGCACAGCAAACGCGTCAATAACCCACAGCGTGGGGCTTACCTCTTTGGCTTTCTTGCTAAAAACTTTTAAAACGGTAAAGCTCAAAAATCCCCATATAATGCCCTGGGTAATCGAGTAGGTAAAAGGAATAAGCACCATCGCCAAAAAGCAGGGAATGGCATCATCGGCCTGGTGCCAGTTAATTTTGAGCACCGCGCCCATCATCAGCGCGCCAACCAACACCAGGGCCGGCGCGGTGGCAATAGCCGGTATGGCCGCCAGCAAGGGCGAAAAAAACAAAAAGGGCAAAAACAAAAATGCGCCCACCACGGCTGTCAACCCGGTGCGCCCACCAACGCTAATGCCAACTGCCGACTCGATATACGCCGTACCCGGACTACTACCCAACAATCCCGAAATAGTTGTCGAAACCGCATCGGTAAGCAAGGCAGGCTTCACGTTGCGTGGCTCGCCATCGGCATCCAGCAGGTTGGCACCTTCGGCCAGGCCAATAAACGTAGCCAGGCTATCAAACATATCTGTAAACACAAAGGCGAAGATAACCGGTGCCAGTGCCCATTTAAAAGAGCCTATTAAATCAAGCTTTAGCAGCAGGCTAAAATCGGGCGCGGCCACCACATGATGTACACTCACCAGCGTTTGCGTACCACCCCACCAGCGTCCCAGCGGATAAGCTGCCAGCGTGGTAAACAAAATACCCAATAAAATGGCGGCTTTTACCTTACGCATCAGCAACACAGCCGTTACTCCCAAGCCGGACAAAAAAGTAAGCACCATAGGTGTAAGCGGCCCAATGCTTACAATGGTAGCCGGATTGCTCGCCACAAATTTGGCGCTGGTAAAACCAATAAGCGTTATAAACATACCAATGCCCGCGGTTATGGCATAACGCAGTTGCCGGGGTATAGCCTTCACAATAGCCGCCCTGATATTAAAAACCGAGAGTAGCAAAAACACAATCCCACTCCAAAACACCGCCCCAAGCGCCACCGGCCAGGGCACCTTCATACCTAAAACCACTGTAAAAGCAAAAAAAGCATTGAGGCCCATACCCGGTGCAACCAAAACAGGGTTTTTGGCATAAAGGCCCATCATCAAGCTACTAAAAAAAGAAACCAGCACCGTAGCTGTAAGCACACCGGCGAAAGGCAAACCCGCCTGCGCTAAAATGGCAGGGTTAACCACAATAATATAAGCTGTAGCCAAAAACGACGATGCCCCCGCAATAATTTCAGTAGATATGTTGGTATTGTTCTTTTCCAGATCGAAGTAACCTGCCATGTAGCTATAAATGTATGATATGCCTAAGATAGGCATTTTTACCACAGCCCTGCAACAGGCCACGGCAAAACAATGCGGTCCCTTGCGGGCATACCTCTGTTGATAGAAACGGCACTTGGCTCCGCTCCGTAAGGCTTTGTTACATAATTACTAAAAAGAATATTTTAAGCTTTTCGATAAATCCCAACTACCAATATAGGAGGCATTAAAAAGCTATTATATGAGGCAAAATGTTTAAACGGATTGCCCGGTATGCTTAACCAGTATTGCAGAATGAATTTAGCTTTTCAGCAGGTGGGTACAGCATCCCGAAAACGAATATTCGGGCTAATAAAAGAGATTGCCGGGAATTGTAGCTACAATAGATTAGGGTTGGATGACGCGCCATTGCCAAACCGATAACTAATGGATATTTCATGCGTAGCATTATTAAAACCGCCCAAATTGGCTGATGAGGTGCCAAACTGGTAACTGTAACCTACATGGAAGGCATTCATATTTATGGTAACAATGCCGGCCATTGCCTTATCAGTACTGTAGTTGATGCCAATGCCCAATGCCTGTTTCATGTACACTGTACCTGATATATTTGCCACAAGCGGCACTCCTTTGGCGTAGGCAACCAATGTGGCTGGTTTAAATTTAATATCCTCGCTGATATTGGTCAGCAACGCCCCCGAAAAGTAATAATGGCTCCTGAAATTGGAATTGTTTTGTATAGATGCGGTTCCTAAACTGGTTATGGTAAGCTCGGGTGCCGAGATACCCAGGTAATACCAGCCGGTGTAATATATTACGCCAAATCCGATGTTGGGTTTGGTTCCTCTCACATCGTTCCTGAAGGTTGGATCGTTGGAATCCAATGCAGAATAATTGGCCGCATAGTTACGAATACCGCCATTGATAGATACCGCTAAATAACTATACGGGTCCAGCTGGATGCCTTTTGCAAAATAGGCATTTACTTCGGTCTGGTGTTCTATTGCCAGCCGGTTATCAAATACAATTAATCCTGCTGCACCGTCAACAGATTCGATGGGCAGGTTTCCGTTGATGAGGTAGGTTACCGGCGCACCGTCCATACCCACCCATTGTTTACGTGCCAGGGTATGGATCGATCCGGCTTTATCCAAAAGGGAATAGGCCGGGTTAAACGGTGTTAGGTTATCCATGTACTGGGTATAACTAAAGGCTTGCTGCTGGGCACAAGCGCTGTGGCCTGTTACTATAAGTAACAGGCACAGGCTTAATGTAACAAGCAGGGAAAACTTGTTGTTATATATCTTATTCGTATCCCGGATCATGCCGCGCTATCAGTATTTAATGATGATGAAACCGGTTTTATGTTTATTTTCTTCGCCTTTCTTATATTCCAGCGTGTAAAAATAGGTACCGGGTTGCTGCATGGTACCGCTGATGCTGGAGTGGCCATCAAATACATTCGAGCTGTTATCATAGCCTTTTGCTTCAAATATTTTAACGCCGCTGCGGTTCATGATCGTTAATTTATTATCGGGGTAGGCTGTTAATCCGTCTATGATCAGCACATCGTTAATACCATCCCCATTTGGCGAAAGGCCCTGGTGTACTACAATTCCTTCGTTAATGATGTCGCGCTGCGGCGGGGCTATGGCCACAGGTGCACTCTTAAATGACATGGAGCCTGCCGAAGGTTCTGTCCCGTAAATCAGCTGCCCTTTATAATAAACCGTAATATGGTTATTCTCCTTCATCACATCTTTGGCCATGTAGGAGTAATCATTCAGCTCATTAAAGTTCGACCAGTCTGCTTTGGTAATACGGTACTGGATATTGCCCGATGAACTTAAAGGATAAAGGGTGCCGGCTGAGGAATTTACCGCAAGCTCAAAATAAGTATCGGCCCCGGTAAGCGCAGTACCTAATGATACAAAATTACCGCTGATGTTACCGCTGCCTTTTTTAGCATAGTCTATCCAGTAGTTCAGGCTTTGTGTGCCGTCTTTGGTAAACCAGTAACGGGCAGTAATGTCACCAAAAGCTACCGGTACATTCCCGGTGTTATTAATGGCCAGGTAGGTGCTGATGGTATTGCCGCTGGTACCGGTGTTTTGATTCTGGTAAAACACGTTCAGGCTGGTAAGCGGGGTAGCAGCTGCCGGCTCGGTTCCCCATATCAGCATCCCGTTGCGGTAAAGCGTAATGTGGTTGTTATTAGCATAGCTGCCGGTATTGCTTTGGTACGAATAATCATCCGCCTCGTTCAACAATCCCCAGTCCTGGTTGGCAAACCGGGATTGGATCTGCCCGGTATTACTGCCGGCAGCCAGGTTCCCTGTTGCGGTGAAACTATATTCGATGTAACCCAGGGCGCCATTCCGGGGCTGATCCAGGGCAACATATTTCATTTTTACATTGCTGTTCCCCAACTGGGCATAGTCTATCCAGGTATTAATGCCTGCGTAATTTTCGGCCGTGAACCAGTAACGCATGGTTAATTCGCTGTAGGCTACGCCGACTGAATCGGCATTCACTACCTTCAGGTAAGGGCGGGTTATGTTATTGGTTAACTGCCCGGCATCGCCGTCCTGGTATTGTACCTGAAGGTTAAGTGGGATAACCGTCAAGGTCCGGCTAAGCGTAGTATCTTTATACATTGCATTGCCCGGCTGGCTGGCTGTAATAATAGTTGTGCCGGTGCCGGTAATATGAACCAGCCCGTTTGTTACCGTTGCAACACCTGTATTACTGCTGCCAAAGCTTACCGGCAGGCCCGATGATGCGGTGGCCGAAACATTAAAATCAGCATCGCCTGGCCGTTTGGCAGGCAGGGAATTAAAAGTAATGGTTTGAGCCAGTTTGCTTACGGTAAGGCTTTGGCTTACCGGACTTGCAGGGAGATAAGTAGCGTTGCCGGCTTGTGTTGCGGTAATGCTTACTGTACCTGCTCCTTTAATATGAATTTTACCGTTTACAATGGTTGCAACTGTTGTATCAACGCTTGCGTAAGAGACCAATAGACCCGAACTTGCTGTGGCGCCTGCATAGAAATCAGTATCATTAACCTTTTTAGCAGTTAATGTATTAAACGTGATAGTTTGAACCAGTTTGCTTACAGTAAGGCTTTGGCTTACCGGACTTGCCGAAAGATAAGTAGCATTGCCGGCCTGTGAAGCGGTAATAGTAGTGGTACCTGCTCCTTTAATATGGATTTTGCCGTTTAAGATGCTTGCAACTGTGGTATCAGCACTTACGCACGATGCCAAGAGGCCTGAGCTTGCAACTGCGCCTGCATAGAAATCAGTATCGATAACAGTTTTGGGGCTTAAAGTATTGAAAGCTATTGTCTGAGCTTTTTTAACTATGGTTAAACTTTGGTTCATCGAGGTTGCGGCTTTATAACTTGTATTGCCGGCCTGCGAAGCAGTAATAACAGCTGTTCCGGCTGCTTTAATATGAATATTGCCGTTAACAACAGATGCGATGGTAGTATCGGAACTGGCGTATGTTAAAGCAAGACCGGAAGACGCCGTAGCTGGCGGTGCAAAATCGGCATCGCCCATTACCTTTTGTGCAATTGGGTTAAAGGCAATGGTTTGATCGCCCAGCTGATCGGCAGCAATTTCTGTGGCGCTTAATGCCCGGCTGTATATCTTAAACCCATCTATCGAGCCCTTAAACATAGGATCTCCGGAAAACTGCGATTTTCCTAAATAATTGGCGCTTGTGGTACCCAGTGCCGATGGTTTAATGCTGATAGCTGTAGATGAAGCTACCGAAGCACCATTGATGTACATGGTACAGGTGCTGCCCGACCGCGTTATGGCCAGGTTTGTCCAGGTGTTGAGCGGGAAAGTATAATTAAAGTTAAAGTTCTGCTCGGCAGCCGATCCGTTTTTAATGGCATAACGCACAGTTGATTTTCCGCTAACCACTGCGGCCTGAACGCTTAAAAACATGTACTGTGTGGTGCTCGATCCAAAATCAAATACGCGCATCCATGTGCTGATAGCATCCATCCTTACCCAGGTCGAAATGGTGAAATCATTCAGCGTACTCATTATACCGGCCGGAAGCGTGGCATATGAATTAGCTGTACCATCCAACAACAGTGCCTGCCCGTATTTACCGGTACCGCGGCCGCCTGTAGCCGCCAGCGTGGCATGGTTTGCGCCCCAGGCATCAATCCCTTTTGTTCCGGCAGTCTCATCAAATTTATAATAGTCGTTCTGGCCGGTATTGGGTTTCGCTACTACCTCCAAACTGTTTGGGCTTTCGGCAGTGCTGTCAATTGATGTAACTACATAAAAATAGGTACTCCCGTTAGTTACACCGGCATCTGTGTATTGTGTGGTGCTAACATTTGCAATAGTAGTATAAGGCCCGCCCGAAGCCGATGCACGTTTAACCTTATAGCTAAAGTTTGATATCGGCACCCATTCTATGATGTTTTTAGCATCGCCCGAGGCAACCAACAACCCGCTTACCACATTACTTTGAACGGTTAAAACAAGGGTTGCTGTGCCGGTGGTATTCCCGTCTGACGCGGTTAGTGTTACTGTAAACACACCTGTTTGCGTAGGTGTACCGGAAATTACCCCGGTACTGGTATTAATACTAAGCCCCGTAGGGAGCCCTGTTGCCGAAAAACTATTGGGCGATTTAATTGCCCCAACTGCATAGTTAAATGGCTTCCCAACCACAACGGTATCAGTTAAAGCACTGGTAATGGTAACGGGCACGGTACGGTCATCCAATAAAACCACATCATTTCCTGTTCCGCCTTTATAGGTTATCCGGAAATTGTATGCACCAACGGTAATCAGAGCCAGTTCGGGCAAATTTTTAAAGGTTCCGGCGATGGCATTGGTACCGGTATTATCAATAATAGTATATGACGTACCCGATGGCAGCGTTCCGGCAGTACCCGTTACTGACAATTGGGGAGAGTTGGCCAGGGTGACGCCGGTAGTTGTTATTTTATCGCCGGATGCACTGCCAAGGTCAACTTCGGCATTGTAAGTGGCATCGGCTTTTAAGGTTAAAGCACCGGTTATCAGGGAACCGATGGCCTGATTTCCAGGCTCAAGTATCGCCCCTGTTCCGCTTCCGGTTCCGATAGTAATTGATCCTGAACCTTTACCAGTTCCGCCGAATGAACCGGCTGTAACCGTAAGCGCACTGTTAAATACGCCGGATGACGGATCGTTATTCAGCAAGAATTTTCCGCCATTGACGGTTGTTGTGCCGCCATATGAATTATTGCCGCTAAAAATAAGTACGCCCGAGCCTACTTTTTCAACGTTCATTGAGCCCGACATGACGCCTCCGAAATTTGTATTAAGGTTTAATGCACCAATGCTGATGGTTGGGCTGCCCCCGGCATCTGTACGGATAGCTCCCCTGCCGCTAAGTGCGCCAAAACTGATGGTACCGGTAGAAAATAGTATACCCTGGCAGTCATTTCCGTTGGCATCCAGGTTCCAGTAGGCCTTGGCACTGCCCGATTGGGGAACTTCAAAGCGCACCCGATTGTTACCGCTACGTAATTTGGATACAAAAGTACCGGTAAAATTGCTGTTATCGCCAAAAAGGTGTAAGCCTGCGTAAACGTTTCCATCCTGTATAATAGTGCCACTACCCAAAAGCTTGCCATACAGATTTATAGCGTTACTTGTTTGATAAAAATAACTGGTTTTGCCCGCAGCTATTTCAAAATCGTTATAAAACGTCGCATCGCCATTTACAGAGAACAATGCCCCACCGTTCATAATTATTTTACCGGTACCCAGCGGACCAGATGTTGGGGCAGAAGGCGTTCCTGTGCCAATGCCCGATACCTCCATGCCATATACAGGGGGCCAGCTTTGCCCGTTACCGTTTAGCGTGGTATTACCGGTATAAGTATTGTTTCCTGATATATAAAGATATCCTATACCATTTTTAAGCAAACTTCCGTTGCCTCTTATGCCGCCGGTGAGCGATATAGTGCCATTGGTTACGGTGTTTACATTGAGTAAAGTATCCAAAACAATGGGCATGCTCAGCGTATGCGAGGTTGTGGCATTGTTAACCAGATCATTCCTTAAACGAAGTGTATCGCCGGATATGTTGTAGCTATTTGCACCAGCGTTAAATTGCATCCGCGAAACCGCCAGCCCTTTAATATCATTAGTCAAAATGGTATCGGCCGATGCATTGAACATGACAATGGCCGGGCTGGCCGGGATAGCGTTTTCTACCCAGTTGGCCGCCAGTTTTAATGAATCGGTTTCGGTAGCGGGTTTCCAGGTATATGAGCCGGAACCCGGAACCCCGAATGCCTCAATTGAATTGGCGCTTTCTTTGGTTTGCCCAACCGACGAAACCACGTAATAATAAGGGCTTCCGTTACTTACATTTACATCGGCATAACTGGTGCCCGGCACATTGGCCACGGTTGTATAAGGACCGCCACTAACAGTGCTTCTTTTTACATTATAGGTTGCTGCCCCCGAGGCGGTGGTCCAGCTTAAATCAATTTCTTTATTTTTATTAACCACAGTGGGTTGTGCAGGGGCCGCAGGCGGAACTGAAGCAAAGACCTCGTTGGAGTTACCACTTTCCAGATTCCCGGTAAGGGCCGTAATAACATAATAGTTATTTACTTCGGGCACGGGAGAAGCATCAGTAAAGCTGGTACCGCTAACCCCTGCCTGGATTGTTGTATATGCACCTCCGGGGTTTAGCGAACGTTTTACCGAATAACCGGTAGCGCTGGCCGAAGCTGCCCAGGTCAATTTAATTTGCGCAGCGTTAACCACCGATGCCGCGGCCGAAGCGGGCGCTGCGGGCGTTTGGTTATTGATAACGTTGAGGATGAGGGTTGCCGTACCTGTGCCGCTGGCATTGGTAGCTGTTATGGCAACTTCGCTTTGCCCTAAAGCAGTAGGTGTGCCGGAAATAATACCGGTAGCCGCATCAAGGCTAAGCCCGGCCGGCAAGCCGCTGGCATTATAAGAAGATGGATTAGCACCAGCAGTAATATTATAATTGAAAGGTGTGCTGATAGTAGCCGTGGCTGTGGTAGCACTGCTGATATCCGGAGAGCCGGCCGGCGCAGTTAGACTATAAGCTACATTGCTGAACGTGGCAGTATTGAGTGCCGAAGCATTACCAGAGATGGTATAAAACCCGGCATACAGATCGGTTGGGAAACCTGTTGCAGAATACCAGCAACTAAGATTGGTCCAGTTAATACCGTCCTGCGAATGGTAGGCGAATATACGCGTGCCTACGCGTTCGATTTTTAACCACCAGGGAGCTTTGGGCTGATAATGATTACCGATACCACCCGTTGCGTTGAGAAAAATATCCCAAAATGCGGAACCAGCAGCCAGCGATTGACGTAACATGACGCCGCAGCCGCCGGTATTGAGCGACATGCTGTTAACTTTTACAACCAGGCCAGCGTTGCCGCTGATCTTTTTAAAATTGAAGCTGAAGGCATTACTGGTAGAAGTTCCGGCAGAATTAACTGTCCAGACCCCGTTATTCAACGAAGCGCTGCCTGCCAGGCCGGTATTACCGATATCCAGATTGGTTAGGTTACTCACCGCCTGTACATTATCGGCAGGGTAAACAACCGGCGTTAAAGGTGTGGCATGCGAGGTATCGGAAGATTTTAAATACAAAAACGAAAAACCATCTTCGCCTGCCAGCGCGCGTATTTGCTCGGTATATGGTGTTGGGATGCCTTTACGGAGTGCATATGCTCCCTTGATGATATTATTAAAAGGGTGCCTGTGAACAAATCCGGGCGGGATTCCCCAATTAGTCCAATAACTGGCATAGGCCCCGTATGGGATAAAAGATAAAGTACCGGCGGGCGACTGGCTATACTGGCTATATAACTCGCCGATTTTAAGCAAACGATTATCAAATTCTGCAAACAGGTCAACCCCTTGTTTCCAGGCTACTTCGGCGCTCCACCCAAGCGCCTGGATCTGCTCAAACCAGTGGTCATCACGACCGGAGTCGCCTACTTCGCCGTTAGGTAAGCTATTCCGCAACCCGCCGCCTGCATCCATACGGTATACCTCAACGGCTTGCTGCCATAAAACAGGATCTTTTAAATAGGCCGATATACCAATTGCTATTGCAGTTTGAAGAGCCCCTTTATTAGCATCTCTTGTAGGGTAAGGCGACCAGGAAGTTGGAAATAAAACATTACGGAAATAATTATTTACATGGGTATCATTAGCCGCTGTCCATCCCGGGAAGGTACTTCTCAGGATATCAGCCCCTACAACAAAATAAGCTACCCGGTCGCCAATATCCAGCATATTTTCTCCGCCACCCCAGGTAGTATTGGTAACCGCCCAGGCATCCAGCATATTGGTGGCTTTACGGGCGTATGTGGAATCGCCTGTAAAAACATACATGAACGCCAGGTTATGAATAGCGATCATATCTTCCAGCCAGGCCGGATTGTTTAAATTGGGAGCTCGTGTTACCGTAGCAAAAGGTCCTCTCATTCCATAGCTCAATTGCGAATGCGAATCGCCTTTGAGGGAATTATATCCCGTAAGCCAGGGCTCGGTATTCATGTTGGCTTTTAGCTGGGCCAGATCTGCCTGGGTAAAGGGGACGCCAGGACTTGCAAAGGTTTGGGCATTTACTTTGTTGGCCATCGCCGACGACAAAAGCAACATTACCACCATTACTAAAAAATAAGTAACTTTTTTTCTCATATAATTTAATATTACACCGGTTTCCGGATAGGTTGTTTAGCTTGGGTTATATAGATGTTTTGATGATTTAGACACTCAAAATTTTAGCCGTTATCTGTTTTCACATTATAGTTAGCCTTGCTATACAGGGATAATTCACTAAAATGTTAGTACAATAACTTTACAGGATTCTCCCGTTTTGTTTTAGAAACTACAGTTTTTGCTTAACTCTTGATTAAACACCATTCACCGGCATGCATGAACTGTAAGGTTTATTTGCTTATTGATTTAAAATCAAATGTCGGCCCTAAAATGGAGATACAAGGGTGAACCAGCGACCAATTATAGGGGACAAAGCAACATTCGTAATGCTTTGCGCCCTATTTTTCAGCGTGGTGTGAGGGAGTACTGAATTTCTGCTAAAAGTGATATTACCGGCAGATTCCGAATTTTAGCATATTTCGGTGAGGCAGGCCACAGCCTGAATTATACGATTCTTTGAGGGGATTGAAGGGAGCAAGCAGCCGTTAAGCTGCCTGCTCCCAAAAAACGATCTGTATTAAGGTGGCTTTGTGTTTAGTGTTAGCTATTATTTAAATCAGTTGACAGATCGGTATCCTGCTGATTTTTCTTTTCCTTTTTTGTCAAATTTTGCACCATCGTTTCGGCTACTTCTATAAAAACCATCAGCTTTTCTTCGCTTATGCCGGTTTTGGCCATTTCGTTTACCTCTCTTACTTTCATTTCCACATATGGAACAGATTTTAAAGCATGCGGGGATAACGAAATCAGGTGCTGACGCTTATCGGCGGGATTGGTTTTTACGATGACGATCTCGCTTTCTTCCATCGAAAAAATGATATGGGCCACTCTGGATTTATCGATGTGCAACAATTCGGCTAATTGATTTTGGGTGATCGGCGCTGGTTGTTTGGCCAGTATCAGCAGTACCTCAAAATGATGGTTTAACCGGACTGAAGATAATTCCCTGGCGAGGCTCCTGGTATAAAAATAATTGATCAATCGTAAATTTTGCGATAGCAGTTCTGTGTTTTTCATTTGCTACTGTGCTATTTTGTTTTACCCGATGCTATGTATTCATTGTGCTGGGCATGTGCTTCGGCAATATCATATTCCAGCTCCGGGTCGATATTTTGTGCTTCTACTTTCCTGGCTTTCTCCATCAGTTCTTCGTGGTGTTCCTGCAAATAGGCCAGCTGTTTTTTTCCGTAGGAGAAACGGGTAAACAAAACAAAAAGCACCGGCACAATAAATATGGATATGGTTGATGAGGCTATCATTCCCCCTAAAACAGTTACACCTATGGTATTCCGTGATTCGGCACCGGCACCGGTGGCCAATACCAGCGGCAATACACCCAAGATGAAAGCAAGCGAGGTCATGATGATAGGCCTTAGCCTCAGGCGAACAGCTTCCAGGGTGGATTTCACCAGCTCTTCTCCCCTATCAACCCTTATTTTGGCAAATTCAACAATCAGGATGGCATTTTTGGCGGATAGGCCGATTAAAGTAATGAGCCCTATCTGCGCGTAAACATTATTGGTAATGGTTGGCACTACGGTAAGCGCAAGGATAGCCCCAAACGCGCTTATCGGCACAGCCAGCATCACCGAAAATGGTACCGACCAGCTTTCATACAAAGCAGCAAGGAACAGGAATACAAACATAATAGAGAACATGAAAATGTAAACCGTAGTCGACCCTGCTTTTAATTCCTCATAACTCAATCCCGAAAATTCATAGGTGTACCCGCGAGGTAACGATTTGGCAGCTAAAGCCTTTAATGCCTCAATTGCCTGCCCGCTGCTGTATCCCTGTGGAATGGAACCATCAACTTCGGCAGAGCGGAAGATATTGAAGTGGGTGATGAGCGGAGCAGCCACTATCGGCTTGTAACTGATTACCGTGCTTAAAGGAAGCATTTGGCCTGCCGAGTTGCGCACATAATATTTGTTCATGTTGGAAATGAGTGCCCGGTAAGCCGTATCGGCCTGTACTACCACATGATAAGTTCTGTTGTATAAAGTGAAATTACTGACAAACAAACTGCCCATATAAGCCTGCATGGTTGAGAAAACATCCGAGATATTGATGCCCAGCTTCTCGCATTTTTCCCTGTCCACATTAAGCTGATAGCTTGGTGTATGTGCCGAGAAATAACTGTAAGCGCCTGCTGTAGCGGGATTGGCTTTTGCTGCTGCCACAAACTTTTTAACCACTTTTTCAAAGGTGTAAATATCATCTGTAGAGTTACCCTGCTCAATTTGCATGCTGAACCCGGCGGCCTGGCCAATCCCCCTGATGGGTGGCGGTTGAGCAACCACCACGTTGGCATTTTTGATACCGGCTTTGGCAATTTTTTTCTTAATCACGTTCATCAGTCCCGGCACTCTTGTATCGGGCGTGGTACGATCATCCCAGGGAGTGAGCATGCAAAACATGGAGCCGTTGTTGGAGTTGGCACCACCATTCAGGATATTGAAACCCGATATAGCGGTATAATGCAGGATGCCCGGTGTTGATGCCACAATTTCCATGAGCTTGTTCATCACGTTGACCGATTGAATGGTTGACGAAGCTTCGGGCAGCTGGTAGGTTACATACAAACGCCCACCGTCTTCTGCCGGCACAAAACCTGATGGTTTCAGCATAAACAGCATATAGGTGCCCACGCAAATACACACCAACAGCACAATGATGTACCGTGCGCCTTTAATGCTGCGGTGCACACCTTTGGTGTATTTAAAGGTTAGATTTTCAAACATCCGGTTAAAGCCCCTGAAAAACCTATCGAGCCAGTTCGATTTGTCGGTTACCGGCTTGGTTGGCTTTAGCAACAACGTGCAAAGCGCAGGTGTTAACGACAGGGCGATAAATGCCGAAAGGATCACTGAAATGGCGATGGTAATGGCAAACTGCTGGTACAAACGCCCGACTATCCCCGGTATAAAACCAACCGGCACAAATACTGAAGCCAGGATGAGCGCTATAGCGATTACCGGTGCCGAGATCTCTTTCATGGCATGGTAGGTAGCCTCTTTGGGCGACATGTGCTGTTCATCAATGTAGTGCTGCACTGCCTCTACCACAATAATAGCATCATCAACCACTATACCTATCGCCAGTACAAACCCAAACATGGTTAATGTATTAACAGTAAAGCCTAAGGGTATAAAAAAGATGAATGTAGCCAATATGGATACCGGGATGGCCAAAATAGGAATCAATGTTGAGCGCCAGTTTTGAAGGAACAGGAACACCACAATAGCCACTAAAATAAGTGCTTTTATTAGTGTACCGATCACTTCCTGCATCGATACTTTGATAATGGTTACCGATTCAAAGGGCACCACGTAATCAACATCTTTAGGGAACGACTTTTTCAATTTGGCCAGGGCCGCGTATACGTTTTCGGCAGTTTGCAGGGCATTACTTCCCGGCGATTGATAGATCTGGATAGTAGAAGCCCGGTTACCATCAACAAAAGCATTACTTGAAAATGTAAATTTGCCCAGTTCAACCCTCGCCACATCCTTAAGGTGCACCAGTTGACTGGTGCCGGGGATGCTTTTTACCACGATGTTTTCATAATCCTTTACCTTGCTGATCATCCCGTTAACCAAAATCCCGGTTTCATAGGTTTGGGAAGCATCCTGCGGAGGGGCACCAACTGAGCCCGCGGCAACATACACGTTTTGCGCGTTTAGGGCGGCAGTTACATCGGCTGGGGTTAAGCCATAGGATGCCATTTTATCGGGGTTCATCCATATCCGCATACTGAAGTTATCAGTACGGGCGCTTACATCGCCAACGCCCGGAACACGCAATATGGCATCCTGGATAAAGGTACTGGTGTAGTTATCCAAAAAGGTAATATTATGGCTATGCTTTGGCGAGTAAATAGCCACCAGCATCAATTGATCGGGGTTACTGGCACGTACCGTTAGCCCCAGTTTACTTACTACAGATGGTAGTAAGGGCGCAGCTATCCCCACACGGTTTTGCACGTTGAGGGCGGCGATATGCACATTGGTACCTATTTTAAAAGTTATCCTGATGCCCATACTACCGCTATTGGTACTGGTGCTGGTCATGTACTCCATGCCCGGCGTTCCGTTCACCTGCTCTTCAATTGGGGTGGCTATATTTTGTTCCACGGTTTGCGCATCGGCACCCGTGTATGACCCGTTAACCGATACACTGGGCGGCGAGATATTGGGGTACTGATCAACCGCGAGGTTAACCAAGCATATTACCCCGGCAATCATCAATACCAGCGATATCACGATGGCGGTTACGGGCCGCTTTATAAATGTATTTGAAATCATCCTTAATTAGCTTTATGTAATGCACGGGATTTTTCAATCTCATATTCCAGTTCGGGATCGATGTTTTGGGCCTCCACTTTTTTAGCTTTCTCTGCCAAATCTGCTTTATGGGCCTGCAGGTATTCCAATTTTCCTTTACCGTATGATAGGCGGGTAATGATTACAAACAACACCGGTACAATGAAAATAGCCAGTGTAGATGCTGCTATCATCCCCCCTAAAACCGTAAATCCTATGGTTCTGCGCGCTACGGCACCTGCACCTGTTGCCAATACCAGCGGCAGTACACCCAAAACAAATGCAAGGGAGGTCATGATAATTGGCCGCAACCGCAGACTTACTGCTTCTAAGGTTGATTTGATGAGCTCCTCCCCCATATCAACCCTCACCTTGGCAAACTCCACTATCAGGATGGCATTTTTGGCCGCAAGCCCGATGAGCGTAATTAACCCTATTTGCGCATACACGTTATTGGTTAAGCTTGGCACCAGTACCAATGCCAGGATAGCCCCCATGGCACCTATCGGCACAGCTAAAAGCACTGAGAATGGTACCGACCAGCTTTCATACAAGGCCGCCAGGAACAGGAATACAAAGGTGATAGAGAATAGGAAAATGTAAATGGTCGTCGACCCCGCCTTGATCTCTTCATAGCTCAGGCCCGAAAACTCAAAATCATAACCCTCAGGCAACGTCCGTTTAGCCAGTTCCTGCATGGCAGCAATGGCCTCGCCGCTGCTATGACCTTCAGCCGCCGATCCGTCAACCTCGGCCGTGCGGAAGATATTAAAGTGGGAAATTAGCGGCGGCGCGTCAACCGGTTTATAGCTCATCAACGTACCTAAGGGCACCATATCGCCGGCCTGGTTGCGTACATAGTATTTATCCATGTTGGCCACCACTTTACGGAAAGCCGTATCGGCCTGTACCACTACGTGGAAGGTGCGGTTATAGGTAGTAAAATCATTGATGTATAAGCTGCCCATGTAGGCCTGGATGGTGGTAAACACATCTGCTACGTTTACACCCAGCTTTTCGCATTTTTCGCGATCAACTGTTAGACTATAATTGGGGGTATGCGAGGTGTAAAAGGTGAAAGCTTTGGAGATCACCGGATTTTTATTGGCCTCGGTTACAAATTTATCTACCACCCGTTGAAAGTCCTGCAGGTTATCTGTTGTGCTTCGCTGTTCTATCTGTAAGCTGAAACCAACGGTTGTGCCAATACCCGGCAAAGGCGACGGTTGGATCACTTCTACGTTAGCGTCCCGTATCCCGGCATCGGCAATTCGTTTTTGCAGTTCGCCTATAATACCCGGTACCTGTTCGGTTGTTTTACTGCGCTCATCCCAGGGTGCAAGCTGGCAATAAATGGTGCCGTTATTGGAGTTACTGGCATTGGTTACCACGTTTAAGCCCGATAACGCCGCATAGTGTGCCACGCCCGGTGTTGAGCCGATAACCTTCATCAGTTTCGACATTACCTCAACCGATCTGGCGGTAGATGATGCAGGCGGCAATTGAAACGTTACATATAAATTGCCGTCATCCTCTGAAGGGATAAATCCCGATGGTTTATGCTGGAACAGGAAAAACGTGCCTACACAAATACACAGCAGCAGGATCACAATAAAGCGGGACGCCTTGATGCTTTTTTTAACACCCTCAGTATACCGGTCTGTTACCCTTTGAAACCAGCTGTTGAATTTAAAAAACATTTTGTTGATGCCTTTTGCATCGGCGTCAATATGCGATGGCTTTAACAACAACGTACACAAAGCCGGCGTTAATGACAGGGCGATAAATGCCGATATAATTACCGAGATAGCTATGGTGATAGCAAACTGCTGGTACAAACGCCCGACTATGCCGGGGATAAAGCCTACCGGCACAAATACCGCCGCCAATATGAGCGCAATAGCGATTACAGGTGCCGAAATATCCTTCATGGCCTGGTAAGTAGCCTCCTTGGCCGACATGCCTTCGTGATCGATATAATGCTGTACCGCCTCTACCACAATAATGGCATCATCAACCACAATGCCTATAGCCAGCACAAAGCCGAACATGGTTAGGGTATTAATGGTAAAGCCAAGTGGTATGAAAAAGCAGAACGTACCAAAAATAGATACCGGGATAGCCAGTACAGGGATCAGCGTAGACCGCCAGTTTTGCAGGAACAGGAATACCACCACAGCCACAAGGCCCAGGGTTTTCAATAAAGTCCCAACCACATCTTCCATAGAAACCTTTACTACAGTAACCGATTCAAACGGAACCCGGTATTGCACATCAGATGGAAAGTTGGTTTTCAATTTAGCCAGAGCCGCGTACACGCCATTGGCAGTTTCAAGCGCGTTACTGCCGGGCGCCTGGTAAATTTGCAGGTAGGATGCCTTATGCCCATCAACAAAAGAGTTACTGGAGAAGGTAAACTTACCCAGCTCAACCCGGGCAACATCTTTCAAATAAACCAGTTGCCCGGTAGCCGGGATGGTTTTTACAATCACCTTTTCAAATTCCGATACTTTACTTAATCTACCATTCACCAGGATACCCAACTCGTAAGTTTGACTGGAAGCCTGCGGCGGCACACCTGCCGTACCCGCAGCTACCTGCACGTTTTGCGCATTAAGTGCCGCTATTACATCAGATGGGGTTAAGCTGTAAGCGGCCATTTTATCAGGGTTCATCCAGATGCGCATACTGAAATCATCCGTAAAGCGGTTAATGCTGCCCACACCGGGAACACGCAACAGCGCATCCTGTATAAATATGTTGGTATAGTTATCTAAGAAAGTGATGTTGTGCGTGCCTTTGGGCGCGTAAATAGCCACCATCATCAGCATGCTTGGGTTTACCGCGCGTACAGTCAACCCGAGCCTGCTTACTACGGCAGGCAACAGCGGGGTAGCAATACTCACCCTGTTTTGCACATCAAGCGCGGCAACATCTATATCCGTACCCATTTTAAAGGTTACGTTCATGCTCATTTGCCCGTTATTGGTATTATTACTCTGCATGTATTCCATGCCCGGCGTTCCGTTCACCTGCTCTTCAATGGGCGTGGCAACGGTTTGTTCAACCGTTTGCTCATCGGCACCGGTAAACTGGCCGTTAACCTGTACAATGGGCGGCGTTATATCGGGGTACTGATCTATTGGCAGCATGAGGATACTCACGGTACCGGTAATAATCAGCACAATAGATATCACGATGGCCGTTACAGGTCTTTTTATAAAAGTGTTAGCGATCATAGGATGTCTTCGTCTAAAATTTTTTGTTTGTGTTTAACGTTACCACTAACGGGCTTTACCGCCTGCCGATGGGCCTACCTTGTTGGCTGTAGTTATTTTTGAGCCATCGTGCAGTAATTGCACCCCATCAACAATAACCCGTTCGCCTTCATCGATGCCACTTTTGATGATCATGTTGGGGCCAATAGTTTCACCAACCTGTACCTTTTTTTGAAATGCCACCAGTTTTTTGATCTTGTTTTTTGCCGAATCGGCGCCCGCTTTAGGATTGTTCATCATGGTATCTTTGGCGGTGTACACAAAGTATTCGCCCATTTGCTCAACAACGGCTTTGCCCGGCACTACAATTTGCGGCCCCGGCTCCTGGTTGTGCACGCGTACCACGCAGCTCATGCCTACTCTTAACATTCCTTTGGGATTGGGGAATACCAGCCTGATGGTGATGGCCCCGGTTTGCGAGTTAACAGCTCTATCTATCACCGCTATTTTACCATTTACCGGGTAAAGCGAATTATCTGCTAATAAAATAGTGAACAGCGAATCGGTTGGCTCGTGTTTGCTTTGCTGCAGGTGCTCAAACTTGGGCAGCTGCTTTTCGTTGATCACAAAATCGACAGCCATAGGATCATTAGTTGATATAGTATTTAGCACGGTAGTACCTGCGGTTACCACGTTACCCAATTTTACCTGGCTTAGGCCAATGGTACCATCAAAAGGTGCATATACATCAGCATAGCCTAAATTGGTTTTAGCCGTCCTAACAGCCTGGTCTGCCGATTTTACCTGGCTCTTGGCATTTTCCAGCGTAATTACAGCATGGTCGTACAACTGCCTGGCTACTGCATTGTATTTATTAAGGTACTCGTAGCGGTCGGCATCCTGTTGGGCCTGCAGCAATGTACCCTCGGTAACTTTACGGTTGGCAACGGCTGCATCATAGCTGTCCTGGTAAATCCGCCTGTCAATTTCGTATAGCTTTTGTCCCTTTTTCACCTCGGTTCCTTCGGTAAAAAATATACCGGTTATGGCACCTTGCACCTGTGGCAACAAGGTTACCTGGCTAAGGGCGGCCGTGGTTGACGGGTACTTATCATAATACAAAACCCGCTTTGCCTTCACCTTGTACAGGTTTACGGGCACTTCGGTATTTTCGGGCGGCTGCTTTTTTTGGCAGGCCGCAAAAAGTAAAATACTTATAACAATGGCATTTAAAAATACGCGCTTCATCGGAATGGTTTTTTAGTATTAATAAGTGATATCTCCCATCGCTTTTTCCAGGTCAATTTTGCTTGATAGTAGCTGGAAAAGCGAATTAGTGTAATTGATTTCGGCTGTGATCAGGTTCGATTCCGCGGTGATCACGTTTAGATAGGCTACAATGCCCTGTTTGTATTGCAGGTTTACCACAAAATAAACCCGCCGGGCCATAGCCACGTTTTTGCGCTGCACATTAAAGCTGAACAGGTTACTTTTGTAACCCGCCAATCCAGTAGTGTATTCCTTAAATAGCTGCGATTTAAGATCCACCTCATCCCAATGGATCAGTTGCTCCTGTAATTGGGATTTGTGCACATTATGCACCCGTGCAAAACCCGTAAATATGGGGATGCTTAACGATACACCTACAATTGAGCTGGGGTACGATTTTGACAACAGGTTTGAAAAATTGTTGTTGGCATATTGCAGGCTGTAGTTGAAAAACCCCGAGATGGTTGGCAGATAAGCGTATTTGTAATAATTGGTAAGCTGCTGCTGCAAATCCTTTCGGGTTTCAACCTGGCGGTATTCAATCCGCTTTTCATATTGTAATTGCCGGGTGGTATCAATCTGGATATCGGCCATCATCTGGGCCGTATCAATACTTACATTAAAATCCTTTTGCGGCTCGTAACCCATCAGTTGCTTCAGGGCTGCGTATTGCGGGATAATATTTTCATTGGCCTGCTTTAACTGGGCTATCGAATTATTAAGGGTGATGGTGGCTTGTAAGTAATCGGTTTCATCTACAATCCCCCCTTTATATTGGTGATAGGTATCACGCAGGTTTTTACCAAGCCGGGTGGTATCTTCCTTTAAAACATTGATCTGCTGCAGGGTGAGCAGCACATTGTAAAAAGATTTGCTCACTGCGGAAACAAGATATATTTTGGTACTATCGGTAACCTGTTGAGCCTGTTTTACTAATAAGGGCGCGCTTTTAGCCGCATACAAAAGGCTGGGGCTTAAAATGGCCTGCGATACCGCCAACTCCGGAATAAAGGTATTAGTGTAACTGCTGCGTACTGTACCGGTAGAGCCGGTGCCGGTTGTGGTGCCCGTGCTTGTAGAGATATTAGCGTTCGATTGCTGAATATAATGCACCACGTTACCATTGGCGTTCACCTGCGGTAACCAGGCTGCTAAGTTGATGGCATTGGTTGTTCGGGCAATATCTGTACTGATTAATGATTTGTTTAAAGCCGGCTGATGTATCAATGCGTAATCAATACATTGTTTAAGGGTTAAATACTCCCCGCCGTGTTTACCGGCATCGGTAGCATTGGGCATTATCGGGAAACCGACCGTACTGGTATCGGGCACATTTTCAGGTACAGGAAATTGCTTCTTCTTATTACTTTGCGCGGCTGCGGATAATGATAGTAAGAGTAGGCCTGCAAATAAAAACGGCCTTAAACCATAAATATTTATTGGTATGCGCGTCATGGCAAAACAGGTTGATGTTATAGCGAATGACGTTTAACCGCCATTCTGATTAAATTTTAGAAAAAAGGAAAACAAGGTTTGAAAGCGTCAAATCTGCAATGCCGGCAAAAGGCATGAGATTGACACAACATTTACCGATGCGGGGTGCGGATTAGCACCTGATCAGTAAATTCAAAAAATAGATAAACTCAAATTCGGAGCGTGCGCAGGCTGAGGTAAGAAGGGGACGAATGGGAATATACAGCAGCCAAAGTGCCGTTTGGTTTGTTAGCAATAGTGAAAGCTGCGCCGCCAACAAGCAGGAACGCGAAAAACAGAATCAGCATCTTTCTAGGAGCTGTTAAATCTTTCCTGCTTTCAAACGAATGAAAGCTTCTTTGAAACGGAACCCTTGGTAAGTTGCTATTGGCATTCTTGTGAAGAAAATCTATAGATGACGATGGATGCAAATTAAAAGCATCATTTTGCCGGGGCAGATAAGCGATATGTACCAAACCAATAACCTGGTATATCACTAAAAGCGATAGTACTATATATTGTTGTATGGCTTGTTTATACCTCTTCACAGCGTGATTTATTAATGCAAAAATAAGTCATCGGGCTAAAATGTTTTGTAATGATTTGGATACATGACTTTTGAAGGCGATATCCGCAGCTTTCCGGCTGGCTCAAAACTAAAATGGCTGCCAAGTGCCACCAGCAGTTACCCAATTGATTTATCGCTTTATAATTATTTATAGCGGTTGTATACCCTTTCCTTCTATGATAATGTGAGCTATAGCTTTGGCCAGCCTGTCGGCCGGCACTTTCAGTGTTACTTTTCCCCTATTCCTATACAGCCCTCCGCATTTTTACTAAGCTTCAAAACAGCCATCTGCCGTTACATCAAAAAAAATAAAAAAAACATTTGGTTGTATCAAAAAAGCCTCTTACTTTTATTAAAGAATAGAACAGAACAGAATAACCAATTATTCAACAACCAAACCAATTATTATGAAAAAAAAAGTACCACCTAAAAAACTGGGCATGTATGTATTATGCCTTATTTTGCTACTTTGTTACCAGCAGGGTTTTGCCCAGCAAAAAAGAAGTGTATCAGGCCATGTAACCGACGAACACGGCCAGCCCCTTCCCGGAGTAAGTATTTTGCTTGACGGAACTGCTGAAGGCACAAGTACCGATGTGAACGGATTTTACAAGATCAGCGTTCCCGAAACCAATGCAAAGCTCTCGTTCTCCTTTATCGGTTATTTGAAAAAAACAGTCGCAGTTACCAAAGACTGGAATGGAGATGTAGCCATGGCACCAGACAAAACCTCGGGAAACCTTGGAGAAGTAGTGGTGATTGGCTACGGTACCAGGAAAAAAGCAAACCTTACCGGAGCCGTAAGTACCATTAAAGGGACAGAACTGGAGAAATCGCCGGTTGCCAATGTATCCAATACGCTTGCAGGCGCTGTACCGGGACTAATTGTTAACACCCGGAGCGGCGAACCCGGCGCTGATGATGCCAGTATCCTGGTGAGGGGGAAAGGCACCCTGGGTAATACCAGTCCACTGGTTGTGATCGATGGTATCCCCGATCGTGGTTTTAACCGCTTAGATCCTGCCGATATCGAATCCTTCACTGTTTTAAAAGACGCTGCTGGCGCTATTTATGGCGCCAGGGCGGCAAACGGTGTTATATTGATTACCACAAAAAGAGGTACAGCGGGAAAAACCACCTTATCATTCACGTCGAATTTTTCTATGACTCAGCCTACCAGGGTCCCCAAAATGCTAAACTCCTGGGAGTTTGCGCAATCGGCCAATGAATATGACGACCTGGTTGGCCAGCAGCATGAATACACTGCTGATGATATTCAAAAGTACAAAGATGGCACCGACCCGCTTGGCCACCCCAACACCAATTGGTGGAAAGCAGTAATGAGAAACTGGGCAACGCAAACCAATAACGTGTTAACGTTAAGAGGCGGTTCGGATAAGGTAAAGTATTACATCTCGGGCCAGCACCTGTTCCAGAACAGTATATATAATAGCGGTACCGATTATTACAAAAATGACAATGGCCGCGCCAATATCGACATCTCGGCTACCGATAATTTCAAGATTGGTGTGGACGTGATGTACCGCGCTGAATACAAAAACGGCGAAGCGCCAGGATACGACGCCAATGCCATATTCAGCCAGTTGTGGAATGCGTATCCTTACCTGATACCAGTATATCCAAATGGTAAAGTCGGCGTAGGTATTGGTGGCGGTCCTGCCACCAGTATGGTATATATATTGAATGGCGACCTGGGCTATACCCATAACAATTATAACTTTTTGCAAACGAAAACATCGTTCAGTTGGGCATTGCCAAAGGTAACGCCAGGCCTGCACCTTGACGGCTATTTTGCATACGATGTAAACTCAAACCAGTATAAAGGGTTCAACGCGCTGCCCCCTCCTGCTTATAGCTATAATAAAACAACAGGCAATTATGATGAGTTTACTTCTACCGTTCCTCCTAATTTATCTATCACCAATAGTCAAACTGTAAGCAGGCTGGCTAATATTAAACTGGGCTACGAGCACAAATTTAAAAAACATGGTATAGAAGCGTTTGTAGCCTATGAGCAGCAACAACAAACCTATACAGAGCTGGATGCTTACCGTACCGGATTTTTAAGTAATAACGTTACCGAATTATTTGCCGGCAGCACTGTAGGCCAAACCAACAATTCTATAACTACACAATTTGCCCGTCAAAACTTCATTAGCCGGTTATCTTACAATTATGACGACAGGTACCTGCTGGATTACAATATGCGTTATGACGGCTCTCCTAACTTTCCGGCAGGCAAACGCTTTGGTTTCTTCCCTTCCTTATCAGCCGCCTGGCGTATATCACAGGAAAGCTTCTTTCACTCGTCTGCAATTGATGACCTGAAACTGAGAGGATCATGGGGTAAAACCGGTAATGATGCGGTTAACGCCTTCCAGTATATTCAAACCTATGGGCTTCAGGCAGGCCAGATATCACAATACCTGGGAGCAGGCTATTATTTCGGGCCCAACGCTACCCAGGTGCCTGGTTTCTCGTTAGGCCCAACACCAAACACCAATATCACCTGGGAAGTGGCTACAACCACCAACCTTGGTATTGATGCACAGTTATTTCACGCGCTATCCATCAGCGTAGATGTTTTTCGGTCGTCAAGGAATAATATACTGGTTGCGCCAAGCGCGGCAGTACCCGATTATACAGGACTTACATTACCCGATGTAAACCTGGGTAAAGTAAATAACAAGGGTATGGAGCTTGACCTGGGATACAATAAAAAACTAAACGAAGATTTCTCTTTCAATGTTAACGGCAATATGACCTATGCGGTTAATAAGGTGATATACGGTGCCGAGCCGGCAAATGTACCGGCTTACCAGCGCGTAACAGGCTATCCCATTGATTCATGGTTGCTATACCAGGCCGATGGTATTTTTCGGAATACCACTGAATTGAATGCCTCGCCCCATCCAACGGGTACAGGTGTTGGCGATATCAGGTATAAGGATATAAACGGAGATGGTGTGATAAACGACCTGGACAAGGTAAGAACTACGCTTTCAAACACCCCGCAGATCCTTTACGGCCTCACCCTTGGCGGGCTGTATAAAAACTTCGATCTTACTATATTTTTCCAGGGACAGGCTAAATCAAAAGCCATTTTGTTACCAAGTGGACTAAATATGGCCGAAGAATTTTTCACAGGCCGCTGGCAAAAAGAAGGGGATGATACCTACCCCCGCACATTCAATGGCCCAACAAGCCGCACTTTTGGCTCAAACGCTTATCCATCAACTTTCTGGCTTCGCAATGATGCTTTCCTGCGCCTTAAAAACGTAGAGCTTGGCTATAGCTTTTCTAAAGACCTGTTAGCCCGGATAAAAGTAAAGGCGGCGAGGATATTCGTAAGCGGAAATAACCTGTTCTCCATTGACAGCTTTGGCCCTTCGTTCGACCCTGAAAGCGCTACCGGTACCGTTAATAACGGCAGGATCTATCCGCAGCAACGGGTCATCAATCTTGGGGTAAATGTTACATTTTAAATGATTTACGCAATGAAAAAAACAGTCAATATATTCAGTTTAGTACTGCTGCTGTGTACAGGCATCTCCTGTAAAAAAGTACTCGACTTGCAGCCAACCAGCTCCTTCTCGACCAATACGGTTTGGACGGACCCCGCGCTTATCCAGGTATTTGTTAACCAGATATATAAAGAATCGGTATTTGCATTTAAAGATGGCGGCTTTGGATGGGGCTCTCAAACAGATGAGTTATACAGTAACTTTAACTGGTGCCATGAAAATACCTATGTGCTGGGGCAGGCTACTCCAGATAACCAGGGTAGTTCTTTCCCTTTAAATTACAGTTCTACCCTTAACTATTGGACAACCTTGTACAGCACCATCCAAAAAACAAACCAGTTTTTTCAAAATGTGGTACAGGCGGATACAGTAGGCCATGGTGCACAGCTCAATAATATGAAAGGTGAAGTTCACTTTTTAAGAGCGCTATGTTATTTTGAGTTGTTAAAGCGTTTCGGCGGGGTGCCGTTGATCACCAAAGTTTATACGGCTAATGATAATACCTTCACTGAATCAAGGGCCACCTGGGACCAGACAAGAGATTTTATCCTGACCGATATTGCCGCCGCAGCTGCCATACTTCCAAAAAGCTATAGCAGTACTGATAATTATGGCAAGGCCACTCTGGGTGCTGCGCTCGCACTCAAATCGCGCCTGTTGCTGTATGCGGCAAGCCCTACTTATAACACAGGAAATGATGCAGGCAGGTGGCAGGCAGCTTCCGATGCGGCAAAGGCAGTTATCGATCTGGGCCAATATTCGTTGCATGGTAATTCCTCAACCTATAACACCATTTTTACCGACTTTTTCAACAGCGAAGTAATATTTTCAAGGGTATTCAACGCAACCGTTCAGGAAGATAGATATAACACGCTTTACCGCGATCTTAGCCCGAACGGATACAATGGCTACAGCGCTTACAATGTACTGGAGCAGATGGTGGAAGACTTTGATATGGCCGATGGAACGCCGTTTAACTGGGCTACCAGCGGTGCGAACCCCTACCAGAACAGGGATCCACGGTTTTATGCAGACATCCTGTTTAACGGCTCACCTTTTCAGGGGCGTGGCGCACAGTTTTATGAAGGCGGCCTCGATTCAAAAGAAAGCTCTTTATCTCCTTGGAATGCTTCGAAAACAGGGTATACCATGCGGAAAATGGTTGATGAAAGCTATAATTTTAATATTCAGCCCTATAGCGCCTGCCAGTGGGTATCGTTCCGTTTGGCCGAAATTTATTTAAATTATGCAGAGGCACAAGCCGCGCTTGGCAACAGCGGGCAGGCATTACTTTACCTGAATAAGATAAGGAACAGGGCCGGGATGCCGGCAATTACAGCAACCGGAGCCGCCTTAACAGACGCCATTCGCCATGAAAGACGAATAGAACTGTGTTTTGAAGGGCACCGATACTTTGACCTGCGCCGCTGGGGCATGGCCGAAATCGGTTCAAAAGATGGCTTGGGTATTATCATTACACCAACCTCGCCTGCCAATACTTCCTTTACTTATAAGGTAGTTACCATGCAAAAAAGAACATGGGTTCCCAGTTTTTATTATTATCCTATCCCCCGCAAGGAGATACAGATTAATCCTAACCTAAAACAAAACCCCAATTACAACTAAAACATACTACCCTTAAAAAAAGGCAGCAAAGCAGCTGCCTTTTTTTGCTTACTTTGCCTAAAACTACACGTACTCAATGGATAGAATTTTCGAAGAAATAAGGAAGCTGGCAGAAATCCCGTCTTACTCAAAGCATGACCGCTTTGTACAGGGGATTATTAATTCTATAGATGAAAAAATAATTGGCCAGGACGAAATGCTGCCATCCGTAAACCGGCTGATTAAAGAGCTTGGTTTTTCGAGGGAAACCATTGTGAAAGGCTATAAAGATTTAATTAGCCGCGGAATTGTAGAAGCGAAGAACCGTTTAGGGTATTTTGTAGGCAACGGCAATACAGGGCAAACTTTAAACGTAGCCTTGCTGATGTATAACCTGGATACTTTTGAAGAGCAATTTTACCGTAATTTCAGGCACGAACTGGGCGAAAATGTACAGCTAACCCCGTATTTCCATCACGGTAATATCGAAATATTTGAAACTATCCTGCTGCAAATAAAAGGCAAATACGGCATGTATGTAGTAGCCCCTATTCCGCATCCCAAAACAAAGGAATTACTGGAAAGTATCCCCCGTAATAAATTCCTGATGTTTGACCGCTTTGAACAATTGGATGGAGAGTTTAACCACATTACCCAGGAGTTTGGCGATGCATCCTATGCTGTTTTTTCAAAATTGGCTTCTAAAATAAAACAGTTTGATGAATTTATATTTTATCATTCGGCAAATTCATTAGATCCGAAAGAGATTGTAGATTCATTTAAAAAGTTTCTGGAAGAATTTAGCATCAAAGGCCGGATAGAGGAAGAATATCTTCCGGGTTCGGTTGAAAAAGGTAAAGTATATTTTACGCTGGATAACTTTGCCTTATGGCAGATTATGCGTGATTGCAAAACCCAAAAACTTAAGCCCGGTAAAGACCTGGGCGTGTTATCTCACAATGACGAACCGGCTAAAGAAATCATCGGGATTACCACCTTTTCTGCAGATTTCTCGAACATGGGAAAAATGGCCGGCCATGCTGTTTTATCAAAAGAAAAAATACAGCTTACCGTTCCTATGAACCTGTTTGAGAGGCATACGCTTTAGGCTTTGTTATGAACGCCAGCATGATCATCGGCTTTCTATTTTTTACCGTGATAGTGGCTTTTGCTTTCTGGTACAAATCTGGCAAATCCAAGGTCAGTACATTAAATGGTCTATTCTTTGCCAACAGGAGCCTGGGGTTTTTACTTGTTGGCGGCGGCCTGCTGTTCACCAATATCAATACAGCTTCTATTATTGGCGAAAACGAACTGACTTATACCAACAACATGACCGTTATGGCATGGGGCGTAAGTTCGGTATTGGCTATGCTGCTGGTATCGGAATTTATTATGCCGCTGTACATTAAAATGGGTATAGCAACCACACCCGATTTTTTGACGGCAAGGTATGGGGGTGGCGTTGGCAAATTGGTTTCGGTTATATTTTTGGTCAGCTACGTATTCAACCTGCTCCCATCGGTGCTTTACGCGGGGGCCGTGGCCTTTAACGGATTGTTTCACTTTTCGGACGTTTGGAAGATAGAGTACTCAACGGTTATCCTGATCCTGGTTTGGATAATGGGAACAATCGGCTGCCTTTTTTCTATGCTGGGTGGGTTAAGGGCGATTACCAAACTGGATATCCTGCTTGGGATTGGCTTTTTTACCTGCGGAATCCTGTTGCCGTTCTTCGGGTTAAAATATATAGGACATGGCGATATCCGGGCAGGTTTATACCAGCTGCTTAGCGTGCATAAAGAGCATTTGAATAGTATCGGCTCATCGTCAGACGCTATCCCCTTTGGCACCTTATTCACCGGCATGTTATTGGTCAATCTTTATTACTGGGGTACCGAGCAATATATTATCCAGCAGGTGCTTGCATCAAAAGATCTTAAAACTTCGCAAAAAGGTTTAGCCGTAGCCTCATTAGGAAAACTGATCTCGCCCCTGCTTTTAAATATACCTGGCATTATAGCAGTGCATGTTTTTTCAAAAATGCATAATACCGCCGAGGTGTTCCCGAGGTTGGACAGCCTGGTATCCCCTCCTTTTATTGCTGGCTTTATTGCCGCGGTGATATTTGTTGCCGCCCTTACCACTTTTAATGCGGGCCTTAACAGTTCCAGCACATTGTTTATGCTGAATATTTATAAGCCCTGGCTACAAAAGCATTCAAAACAGGTACCCGAAAAAAAGCTACTAAGAACAGCCAAGCAATTTGAAATTGTGGTTTGCCTGGCTGCCATGTTTATTGCCCCGCTCATCATGTTTGTAAAAAATGGCTTTTATACTTACGTGCAAATAGTTAACGGATTTTTTAACGTGCCCATATTTACCATTATGTTTATGGGCTTTGTTACAACCAAGGTCCCGGCGATTGCGGCTAAAACAGGGCTGATCTTTTTTATTGTATGCTATGCCCTTTCGCAGTTAGTTTTTGATACGCATATCCACTTTCTCCACATCCTGGCTATTTTATTTGTGGTTACCTGTGGTATTATGCTGGTTATAGGCAAATTATACCCCATGCCCGTTCCGTATACACTAAAGCTTAATAATGCGGTAGATATAAAGCCCTGGAAAAACCGGCATTATTATACCGTGATATTGCTTGTACTTATGATTGCATTATTTGTTCTTTTTTCACCGCTTATTCTTGCAAAATAATTTTGGCACGATAAAAATATTTAATAATTTTATAGAATAGAACAGAATAGAATTTTTCCAAACAGACGGAGTTTTATTCGATGATCAAATGGCGATCATACAAGTTCAAATTTAGTTTACCAATTCATTTAACTTGATAATTATAACTTACACAACATGGTTTTGCTTAAATACAAAGCAGCTTTAATCCTATTCCTTTTTACAGGCTATAAAACTATCGCCCAGGAAAAGGAGGTCACTTTTAACTCATCTGATAAAGAACTTGTACAGTCATTCAACTGGGCCAAAGAAACAGCACTACATTATAAAGGTGCTGATACCGATCCCGTTGGCCCCTGGTATGAATCCGCCCTTCCGCCCAGATCAGCATTTTGTATGCGCGATGTATCGCACCAATGCATCGGCGCCGAGATATTAGGATTGAGCCGCCAAAATACCAATATGTTTAACCTGTTTGCGGCTAATATATCCCAGTCAAAAGACTGGTGTACCTATTGGGAAATTAACAAATGGGCAAAGCCGGCACCCGATGACTACCGGAACGATAAGGAATTTTGGTATAACCTGCCTGCCAATTTCGACATTTTATATGCAAGCTGGCGGATGTACCTTTGGACCGGGGACAGCCATTATATTAACGCTCCCGCTTTTGTTAATTTTCAGCAAAAAACGGTAAAGGAATATATAGACGCCTGGGTACTTTATCCCGATTCTTTGCTCAAAAGGCCCGCCCATCCTAATGCGCCGGCGCCTTATAACGAAAACGATAATTTTCACAGGTGCCGCGGATTACCTTCTTACTCCGAAGGTGTACCTAATTTAAAAACCGGCGCCGACCTCGTTGCAGCCCTCTACCGGGGCATGCTTACCTATTCGGAAATTTTGGCAACAAGAGGAAAGCTTAAAGAAGCGGCACTTTATGCGCAAAAAGCTCAACAATACAGGAAACACCTGGAGGCCGACTGGTGGAACGAAAAAGATAACCAGTATTATACCTACTACAGCAACAGCAACCAATTTGGTATGCAGGAAGGAGAAACTTTCCTGCTTTGGTTTGATGCTTTGAAAGATACTGTGAGAGCAAATAAAACCATTAAACGTGTAGCTGCTTCACGGTGGAACGTTGAAAACATGTCCTACTATCCTTACCTGCTTTATAAATTTGGTGAGTGGGAAAAGGCAAGGGAATATATCGTATTCCTATCTAACCCATCAACAGCAAGGCGTGAATATCCCGAAGTATCCTATGGTGTAATTGAAGGAGTTATGCAGGGCTTAATGGGCATTGCTCCCGATGCGCGAACCAAAACGCTGGGCACCATTTACAAAACTAACGGTACAGGCAACGCTTCCGTTGATCACTTATCTCTTTTAAACACCAGTATCAGTTTGGCACATATAAACAGGCAACAATCAACGATTACTAATACAGGGAAACAACCATTTAAATGGAAAGCGATGTTTTATGGTTCATTTAAACGGGCTAATATCAATGGAAATGTTGTTACCTCAAAAAAAGGAACTGATGACCAAAACAGGATGATATCTTTTGTAGAAACAACCGTAACACCAGGTAAAAAAGTAAACATTAAAGTATATTAATCTTATCGCAATTTCCATCGTCCACGTTTATGAAATTTTCAAAAAAATTGTTTTTTTCAATTTTAGTTATCCTGTTTGCTCATTTAACAATCTATGCACAGCAACAAAATTTACCAGTACAAAATGACAGGTGGACCATCCAAAAAAACGGCGGCATATCCTGGAAAATAGATAGCAGGCTTCCGCATGCAGACCATATCGAAATGTCGGGCGAAAAGGTTTCCCTTTGGGTTGGCTACCGCGTAGATACGCCTGGTTTAGCTAATGTTACCCGCACGGTGGTTTTCCCTACCTTCAGGATGCTGCCCGATGATACCCGAAGCCATATAGCACACACCTTTCAGGATAATGAACTGCCCCATATCTATATCGATAATAAACTGCTGACAATTAATAATGCCACCCAGGGTGTAGCGGCCGATGATATACACCTGAAGGTGAAAAGTATCAGCCAGCGCGGCATCATGCGCATATCCGCCCAAGCCGGGGGTAGACTGGTAAATATTGAGCGGAGCCTGTTTCCTTCTGTAGATAAACCATTAGCCATAGAAAGATTTAAGCTGACCAACGTTAGCACTAAACCGGTAACAGTTTCGATGGAAAAGTTAAAACGGGAGATAACAACAGATCCACTTACCAGCAAATCATCGCCGCATACCGTCATCATTAAATCGGTTAATGACGGTAACCATGTATTGCAGCCTGGTAAATCTTTCACCTTTTCGATTTGCTTTCTTGCCACCGACCATCCTGATACCTTAGCGCCGGTGAATCCTGATCTGGAAGAAAAGGCCAGAGAAAAACGGATAGCGGAAATCATGAAGCCCCTGCAATTGCAAACACCGGATAGCATACTAAATACCGAATTTGCCTTTGCCAAAATACGCGCTACAGAAAGCATTTTTAAAACCAAAAGCGGCTATATGCACGGACCGGGTGGCCTATCCTACTATGCTGCTATCTGGGCCAATGACCAGGCAGAGTACGTTAGTCCCTATTTTGCTTTTTCGGGCGATAGAATAGGAAACTTATCGGCCATGAATTGTTACCGGTTATTTGCCCGTTATATGAATCCGCAGTATAAACCGATACCAAGCTCCATAGTTGCCGAAGGCGATACTACGTGGAATGGTGCTGGCGACCGCGGCGACCAGGCCATGATTGCCTATGGCGCATCAAGATACGCGCTTACTTATGGAAACATTGATTCGGCCAAAAAACTGAGGCCCTTAATAACCTGGTGCCTGGAATACAGCCGCAGGCACATCAACCAGCAAGGTGTAGTAACATCCGATGCAGATGAACTGGAAGGGCGGTTTCCTGCCGGTAAAGCCAATTTATCTACCAACTGTTTATATTATGATGCATTGATCTCCGCTGCTTTTCTAAGTGAGCAACTTCATCTGCCAAACAAAATAGCTGCCGGCTATAACCAGGAGGCTGCCCGGTTAAAAACAAATATTGAGCAATACTTTGGGGCAACGGTTGATAATTACAAAACATACAGGTATTATGAAACTAACAATACTTTACGCGCCTGGATCTGCATGCCCCTGGCCATGGGAATTTTTGACCGGAGTAAAGGCACCATCAATGCACTATTTTCCCCACAGCTATGGACAGCCGATGGTTTAGCTACCGAACAGGGAAAAGATACTTTCTGGGATCGCTCTACCCTATATGCATTACGGGGAGTTTTGCAGGCTGGTGAAACCAGTAAAGCACTTACATTTTTACATTATTATTCACGCAGAAGGCTTTTAGGCGAGCACGTTCCCTACCCTGTTGAAGCCTACCCCGAAGGCAATCAAAGGCACTTATCGGCAGAAAGCGGCTTATACTGCCGGATTTTTATTGAAGGCTTATTTGGAATCAGACCCAGCGGGCTAAATAAATTCAACTGTACCCCCAGGTTGCCCAAAAACTGGAAAAAGATGGCGTTAAATAATATTCATGCCTTTGGGACAGAATTTGATTTAAAGGTTGCAAAAAAAAGATATGGAAAAATAGAAATATCTATCCTTCAAGGAAAGAGCAGCCATGCTTATGTTATTCGAAACGGAGAAACTGCGCATGTCCAAATATAGTTTGCTGATTTTGCACAAATATTTTAAAGCGGTTTACAGGGTCGGCTCACAATATAATTTCGTACTATGCTTTGTATGCTTATCTTGTGATGGAATAGCGACAGGAAAGTATTCGGATGCAGACAAAATCAGAACTTTATCAAAATGCGGCCTCGTTAGCGGGGCTGGGAATCTGGGAGCGCAATTTCCTGGAGGGTACATTTTACTGGAATAAGATCATCTTCCAGATTATGGAGGTCGACGATGATTATGATGGCTCGATTGAGGATGTCATGCTTTTTTACCGGGAACCAGCGAAGGTGAGGGCCTTAATAGATAAAGCGACTGTTTCGGGGCTGCCGGAAAAGGGCGAACTGGAAGTACTCACCGCGAAAAACACGCAAAAATGGGTGGAAGTGCGCGTACAGGCAGAATCGGCCGATGGCCACTGCACGCACCTTTATGGCACACTGACGGACATTACAGACAGGCGCCTGCAGGCTATGGCCCTGGAAGAAAGGGAACAACGCTTCTCCAAAGCGTTTGATCATGCGCCCATCGGGATGGCGCTGGTATCGCTCACCGGGGGCTGGATAAAGGTGAACACCAGCCTGTGCCAACTTTTTGGTTATACAGAACCGGAATTCCTCGGTCACACTTTTCAGGATTTCACTTATCCGGCAGACCTGGAAAGCGACCTCGAGCACCTCAATTTACTTGTTGCAGGTGACATCGGCTCCTATACTATGGAAAAAAGGTATTACCATGCAGATGGCCGTATCATATGGGCTCTGTTGAGTGTTTCGCTGGTAAGAAGCGAGAGTGGTGAACCCCTTTACTTCGTTTCGCAAATTAAAGATATTACCGACCAAAAAAACAGCATGGAGATCATTCGCCGCCAAAACGACCGGCTCCTGAATTTCGCGCATATCGTATCGCATAACCTCCGTTCGCATTCCGGCAATATCCGGATGCTGACAAGCATGATCCTGGAAGAAACAGACCCGACAGAAAAGGAGACTCTGGTGCAAATGCTTGACGGGAATGCTGCCAACCTGCTGGAGACCCTGGCGCATTTGAACGAGGTGGTGAAGGTTCAGGAGAGCAGTGCAGACACAAGGGTAAGAATCGATCTGGCACATGAAATAGAAAGAGGGCTAAATATCCTGTCTGCCTCTATCCGCGCAAGTGATGCGAACATAATTAAAGATCTGGATGACGGAATCACGGTTGTGTTTAATCCAGCTTACCTGGAGAGTGTACTGGTTAACCTGATAGGCAATAGCCTTAAATATCAGCATCCGGAGCGCCGGCCCGAAATAAGGATAAGCGCCACCCTGAGTGATGGAGTGCCATTGCTTATCATCGCGGATAACGGTTTAGGAATCGATCTTGCCCTGCATGGTCACAAGCTTTTTGGTATGTATAAAACCTTTCACCGCCATCCCGATGCCAGGGGTATGGGGCTTTTCCTGGTAAAAAACCAGGTGGAAGCGATGGGCGGTAGGATTTGGGCAGAGAGCCAGCCCGGCGTTGGCACTTCCTTTTTTATTCAGTTTACCCTCCTTATGCATGAAAAAAATTGATATCGCCTGTCTGATCGATGACGATAACATATTCACTTTTTTGATTTCCAAACAAATGCGCCTGGTAAATTTTTGTGAGCGCCTGCTCGTTTTTAATGCCGGCGATCAGGCGCTGGATTATTTAAAATCGGCGATAAAAACCATGGAGAACATGCCTTCAGTAATCCTGCTGGATATCAACATGCCCGTGCTTGACGGATGGCAGTTCCTTGACGAGTTTATCAAATTCGATTTGCCCGAAAAAATAACGATTTACATCATCAGTTCTTCTATCGACCAGACAGACCGGCTGAAAGCCGCGAGTTACCAGGAGGTTGCCAACTTTTATATCAAACCGATCACCAATGACAACCTGATTGAGATGCGCAACGGCGCCGGGAGGTGATCAACTGTTGCGTGAAACGACGTTTTGAATGAGGTAAGCGGACAGCAGAAAAAAGTGCTGCATTTTATGATATTGCCCTCCCCTATTTACATTCTATTAAATAGGCAAGAATATTACCGATGATACATCGAACTCGCATCTTATCAACCGGACTTTTATGACCACACCGCAAAAATTGCGTTTAGTTGCCATGCGGGCCTTGTATCAACGGATGATAGCAGGACGATTATTAACCCCTCTTAATCTATGTTTTCAGTATCCTGTATCGAAACAAGACAGAACGTCTCTTTCGCACCCCACTCCTTCCGTCCAAAACGTTATTGTATGACATTTTCGTTTGTTAAAAAACTGTGTACACACGGTAGCCGGCGGAAGGAGGAGGCATGGTTAAATCAAATGTTCAGGCGCACGTTTGATAATCGCGCGCTGAAACCCCTCTCAGCCTTTGTGCTCAATGCCAGCTGCACCCCTTCAATGAAATGAGAAGTAAAAAGCCATCCGGGCACTTATAGTTAAAAACACCAACATGAGCACAAAGCTCATAAGGCCGTTCACCCTTTTATTCATAATCTGGTCTTATATGCAATCATATAATAAAACAGATATTCAGAACCGCCAAACCATCGCTGGGGTTAAAAAACCAACGGTCTGTTGCCTTTGTCATGTACTGAAGCACCATTGTTGATTTGGATTTCCTGTTTCTATTCACTGATAAACATCTAAATAAAAAATACTGTGAAAATTAAAACTGCTGTTTTTAAGTTGAATAGCTTGTGCAAGTTAGGGCTGTCGGCTTTGGTCATGATGGCTTCCTCGTCCGCTTCTGCACAAACCACAAGTGCAAGTAACTACTTTGTTGCCCAGCCTGTTCCGGATAGGACAGTATCATTTGGCGTAGCAGCCGCAGGTGTTTCCAAACCGATTACGTTTGGATTAGATTTGGCCTGGCTGAGCGAAGAAAACGTGAGACGTGGAGTTGCCTTCATGGGTGCCGACCGGGTAGGCCTGGTGCGGTCTTCGTTCACGCCAACATCCGCATTAATAAATGGCGACCTTGCGCCCGCAGAGCTCGCCACGCTGAATAAACGAATAAGTATCATTAATACCTGGTTGGGGCCCAATACCAAAGTGGTGTTAAATGACGATAACCCCACCGTTGCCCCCTCGTTTGCAGGCAATGCCACAAATTGGGCGCAACTGATAGACGTAACTACCCGGCGGCACCAGGAAGCAGGACGCACCGTAGTTACCGTTTCGCCATTTAACGAGCCCGATAACCCATCGAGTACACAAGGTACGGTTACCGATTTTTATAATATTGCAGGCTTGTTGAAGGGCAATTCGCGCTTTGCCAACATTCGTATCAGCGGGGGCAACACGCTTAATGACGACCAGGCCTTAACCTGGTACATCCCTTTAAAGGATAGATTAGACGAAGGAAATACCCACCAGCTTGCCGGGAGTTTTGATAACTATGCCTCTTTTCAGCAAACCGTAAGGGCAAACTCCCATTATGCCACTAACGATGAATTGCACAATGTAATGGAAGCGATGGTTGGTGTTGAATATGGTATGCAAGCCGGTATTTGGTGGGGCACCGCAGAACTGGCCCGTGGCGAGTTTGTAAAAGCCAGCGATGGCGTGCGGCTTGGATATGCCGAACACCGCCCAAACTGGACTGCAGCATCGGTTTACCGGGGCCTTGATGGCAAGGTACAAGCCTTCGCCGGGATGTCTGAACGGCAAGGGGTTACCACCACCTATCGTTTTGTTTCTAAGGATAAAGATGTGTACTACAATGGCGTCGGTCCGCAACGGGAATACACCATGGTAATGCCCGGCGGCGCTGCCGGCAGTTACCAGAATGGACAAACCAATGCCGAAAGAGTGGTAAATATAACATGGGGCGAAGATATTCAACCTGTTATTAGCGGGCGTTACGTGTTGGTGAACCGCAATAGCGGTAAAGTACTTCAAGTTGCAGGTGGTGCTACAGCAGCAGGTACAAACCTGGTACAGGGCACTACCTCCGGGGCGGCTTATCAGCAATGGGATGTAACCCCGGTTGATTCAAGAATAGGGGGCGATTTCAGTTACTTTAGCTTTATTAATGTAAACAGCAGGAAAGCGGCCGACCTTTTAAACTTTTCACTTGAAAATGGTGCCACCATCGACGCATGGGATGATAATAAAAACGGTGCCCAGCAATGGTACCTGGAATATGCCCAGGATGGCTGGTTTTATATCCGTAGCCGCCAGAGTGCAAAATGTATTGATGTATTTAATGGCAGCACTGCAGATGGGGCAAACATTTGCCAATGGGATAAAAATGGGGGCACCAACCAACAATGGCGTTTTCTGCCGGTTGGTGCTGCGGTTGAATTTGTTGCACCAACTACCCCAACTAATTTTGCTGCCAAACCAAACGCCGAATCTGTGCTGTTGAATTGGACTGCCAGCCCCGAGCAAGATGTAGCAGGATATAACATCTATCGTTCAGAAACCGCAGGAGGTACTTATACTACCATTGCCCGTAACATAACCTCAACATCCTTTGTGGATAATACCACCACCATAAACGGAACGTATTTTTACAAGATCAAGGCGGGGGATAAATCCCTGAATTTTTCGGCTTATTCAAATGAAGTTTCAGCTACTACTACAGGTGCTAAAAGCCTGGTGACTCAACTCCAATTCGAAGGAAATACCCGCGATAGCTCAATTAATTTAAACCACGGAGCATCGTTTGGCGACGTTTCATTTGCTGCGGGAAAGGTTGGCAAACAGGCAATTGCGCTCAATGGTACAAATACTTTTGTACAGCTACCTGCAACTTTGGCAAATCAGAAAAGTATCACTGTTGCCGCGTGGGTATATTGGAACGGCGGTGCCGCCTGGCAACGCATCTTTGATTTTGGGAATGGTGAGGATCAATCCCTGTTTTTAACGCCGAATTCAGGGGCAGGACTACATTTTGGCATTAAAAATGGCGGGGCAGAGCAAAGCCTGGAAGCACCGGCATTGCCTTCGGGCAAATGGAGCCATGTGGCGGTAACCTTAGATACGGCGGGCGTAATTATATATGTAGATGGCGTACAGGTGGCTACTTCTACTGCTATCACCATTCGTCCGTTGGATTTTAAACCAATATTGAACTACATTGGCCGCAGTCAATACGCCGATCCATTGTTCAATGGTACTATCGACGATTTCAGGGTGTACAACTACGCCTTGTCTGCCGGCGAAATTACCCAGCTGACAGGAGGGCTACAAACCATTACGTTTAACGCCATTCCCCGGAAAAAAACGGGCGACGCAGATTTTGATGCCGGCGCTACGGCAAGTTCGGGCTTACCGGTAAATTACACAAGCAGCGATACCACCGTTGCGACTATAGTTAACGGGAAAATACATGTAGCCGGCCCGGGCACAAGTACAATTACCGCATCGCAGCAGGGTAACAACATCTATACCGCGGCAACCCCTGTTACCCAAACATTAACAGTAACGCTGCCGGTAACAAACTTTAGTATATCGGTAACCAGCGCAAGCTGTAAAGGGAAAAATAACGGGCAAATCAACATCAAAGCGGCCAGATCTTTAAATTATACCGCCAATATTACCGCGCATAATGTAACCACACCCTATCCATTTACAGATTCGCTGCAGGTGCAAAATTTATCGGCCGGCAGTTATGCTGTTTGCATAACGATAGCAGGAAAAACAGACAATCTGCAATGTGACAACGTGGTAGTTGCCGAGCCGAAAGACCTATCGGTTTATTCAACGGTAAACACAGGCGCCAATAGTGTAAGTTTAAATTTGCAGGGCGGCACCACCTACATGGTAAATTTAAACGGTGTGTTATACCCTACAACAGATAATCAGCTAACCCTGCCCCTTTCAAAAGGAATGAATAAGCTTACCGTTACTACCGATAAGGATTGCCAGGGCATTATACAAAAGGACATCGTCGTTTCAAACAAGGTGTTGGTATATCCCAACCCTTTTGAAAGCACGTTAAACCTGAGTATTGGTAATGATGTTGTTAACAAGGCCGTTGTTCAAATCAGTAATGTAAAAACCGGGCAGATGCTTTATGCTAAGCAATATTTAAATCAATCGGGCATCATTTCTTTAGATTTGTCCGGTCTTGCAAAGGGTGTATATATCCTTAAGGTTTCATTAGATAATTCAGAAACGCTTTATAAAATAATAAAAAATGAAAAATAGATTATTAATAGCGGTGTTGTTTTTAGTGGCGACAGGCTGCGGGAAAAAGAATTCTCCCACGCCTCCTCCCCCGGATTTAACGCCAGGTAAGGCAGTGTTGACGTTTCCTAACCAAAATGAGGCCTGCACAAGCGGAACAATTATTTCGGCTACCCAAAGTTCTGTTTTGTTTACCTGGGCGGCTTCAAACAATGCCGATAGTTATGATTTAAACCTCAAAAATCTTTTAACCGGGGCTACCACCTCACAAACAACCAGTACCACACAACTGCAAATAACCCTATCCAGAAACACGCCTTATTCGTGGTATATCGTATCCAAATCAAGCAAGTCGGCTGCTACGGCACAAAGCGATACCTGGAAATTTTATAACGCTGGTGCGGGTACAGTAACCTATGCGCCTTACCCGGCAGATGTTGTTGCCCCTGCTTTTGGGCAAAATGTTACGGCCTCGGCGGGTACTGTTAACCTGAGCTGGAAAGGCAGTTCGGTAGGTGGTAATATTACAGGCTATGATGTATATTTTGGCACCAGTACATCGCCGGCGGTGTTAAAAAGCAACGTTACCAATAGTTTCTATAATAATGTTAGCGTAATATCAGGATCTCTATATTATTGGAAAATTGTAACCAAAGATACCAACGGCAACACCTCCGATTCCGGCATATTCCAATTTAAAGTGAACTGAGTGTTAATTTCTAATAATCGGGCAAAATTTAATATTTCAAAAAACAGGCTCAAGATGCAATATTGTCGCGATATCTGAAACTTCACCTGCGCCGGCATCAAATGTAATAAAGTCTGAAATAAGGGCTGATCACGTTTTTGTAACTCTATTTCGGGTTATGCTTACGTGATCTACATTTAACAGCGTGCGTGTATATTTCAGCACTCTTTAAATCATAATACACAGAAAATAAGACACTTTCAAGCTACTGCCTCATCTTTTCGGATAGCCTTCTATGTGGTTACCATGGCGATAACAAAAAAAGGTCATCTTTTCAGACGACCTTTAAAATTTCGGGTGGATGACGGTGCAGAATCCGCACCTTTTTGTGGAAGAATTAATTGAAATAGGCCGTTTTTCAAAAATTCTTGATCGAGATGATGCTCCGAACCAAAAATCTTGAAACTTATAATAGAATACATTTGTCGCTTATATCAGAGATACCAAATCGAATCGCCGTGGGTGGCATTGAATGCTTATTATTTAATATTTTGAGGATTCCGTGGTAAAGCAATTGAAGATTGAGGTTTTTAAGATCCCAATACAATTGAACAACCAATAGTTCATCTTGCGGTTCGCTTGGCTTTTTGGGTACGTAATCATATAGCCTATAGTTTGTACCGCCGTGCGCTACTTCGTTCCGTATCCTAAAACAATAGGTGAGCAATTCCTGTATTCTTTTTGCGTCTGCTTTATTTTCCGCAACAATAACGGATGACACCAATTTCATAATCTCTGTGGAAGTGTTGTTATCGTAAAAACTCTCCAGGGTGAAGACTAAATCTAAGAAATTATCAATTTTTATATAGTCCGAGCGAACACCCTTTAAAAAACGGTAAAACGACCAAATATTTTTGTGCCAGACTTGGGCAATTTGCGGCAAAACAGTTTTCAAAGCCTCTACCCTTTTTTCCTCCAACAATAATGGATAAGAAAAAATATCAGAATGCTCGTCCATGATATACTCTCCATCCCTGGCAAAGGATAATAACCCGCTTGATTGGGGTTTATGAGATTCATGTGAATTGGAATGGGTCGGGTACGTGATATGAAGCCCTAAAAGAAAGAATGAACAAATATCACTGGCAAGAGATCATTTTACGCTTCATATCTTCAAAATCCATGTTCCAGTTCAACATCTTTTCAATATCAGTTTCCTCGTCAGTCTTTAAATTTTGTGTATAAGTATATTCCCCTTCAAACATTATTTCAACAATGACTAAACCCTTTGCACGCCTCAAATTCCCTCTATGAATAATATGGTCGAAATCAGGAAAGCTTCCAATTTCTTTCGACATAATCGCATTTGCTTCATGCGTATTACTCATTGGTGCACTTGTAAAGGGATGGATCCTTATGGAGACCTGTTTTATTTGTTCAGTAAAAGCCTAGTCAAGGCTATACTGACTATCGAATTTTACTGCTCTGTTATAGTATAACGGCTGGGTTAGAAAAACCTCGCAGTCTTTTGTTATGTCAAATTCAAAATAGTTTGTTCTGCTTCTGATTGATGTTGGCAAAAACCAACGAAATGTGTGCATTTTCATTTTGAGCTTTTTATTTTAAAGTACCATTTCTTCGAGCTTGTAAGGTCAAGTTCCTAATTTAAACTTAAGTATATCACTTTAATTTTTGGATGCTTTGACTTAACAGCACAAAAATAAAATGCCATTGCGCAGCCTATTTGCGTAGATAGGGAACATATGATTAATAATTTAATTTCATATTGACCATCGTACCGGATATTTCCTTATTTGAGCACAATCGTGTATATGAGCAGTACAGCCAACGGCAACGATGGCCAAGAATAATGGCTTCAAACTTCTTATTTATGTGTTTAATAGATCAAATCTCACTCAGAATAAAAACAGCGCCAACAGACCGTTATGAGTCTGTAGCAAGAGATTTACTTTAGACAGATTCCACTCCCTCAGGACAATGATATCACGCTCTGTTTTTAGGTCGTAGTTTCCATTTCCATTGGAATCCGGACCAAACATATGTACCAGCTTGTTCACGATCAGTTCGATTTCACGGTACATAGCGAAATCAGCATGTGTGTTACGGCGGCAAAACATGCAATAATTGGTTGCGGTGTCGTCCTGCACAATTTGTATCTGATTAAAATAATTTAAATGAGCCTGACTGGCATCGCCCGTTTTGACGATGCGGCCTGTTTCTGGATCTGGTGCCACCGCCCGCTCGTTGAACCGTCGTATATCATTTATGAACGCCGCTAAAAAATCCAATGCGTTCATTTCCTGCTGTTGAATGGCGGCAAACATGTGCTCGGAGTAAGGTTACCTATTTTTTGCCATAAACAGCCTCTGCATAACTACCATAAATCGCTAGAATCGAGCCGATGACAAATAAAATTAGCTGGGTAATTTTAGCGAGGGAGTTATAAGTTTCAAAACGTTTGATCTTTGATTCGGCGAAACTAAACAATTCATCGAATGTCCTAAATGAATCGTTCAATGCATCGGGCATTCGGGCTGCGACCTCATTGTCCACTTGCTTTCTAAAATCTTCTACAGCTCTATCTAAAGACTGTATTTGGTCCGCCGTGATAGTATTAGGATTTATATTGTCGGATGATCCGATAATATTCTTTTGGGAAGTCTTGTAAGCACTTTCCAATTCTGAAAATCGGTTTTGCAATTGTTGGACCTTATTATAATTGTTTTTTACTTTTTCACGAATAGCATCCGGTGGATCAATTTTCGCAATGTCAGAATTGTTTACTCCGATATACATCAAGAAAGAAGTAAGAAATTCCTTTGTCACGTCTATGCGCGTAAGTCTATCTGCAATTCGTACAACTTCATCTTGCTTGTTAATCTTGTCCTTTCCTAATGCAAGTAGTGCGTAGGAGCTTGCAGAGTTGGAAATTTGATAAACCTCCAGCAATTTACTCTCGACGTGAAACTGTCGTTGTGCATTAATTTTCGCAGACTTTAGTGCCACTAGTTGTTCTTGTGTTTCGTGTAACTTTTCAACAATGAACTTCTCGACTAACCACGAGGCTAATAATACTACTGCAGAAAGAACTGCAATCAATTTTGAATATTGCGCAGCCCATTTTAAAATTTTTGCTTGCATGATCAGTAAAGGTTAAATATCAATAACACAATAAAATACAAATCAAAAATACTTTTTTTTAACGTTTTTTAAGATTGATAAACTACTAAAAAGGAATAAATATTAAAGATCAGTAAACCCTTATTTATTGCCAATTTCCGAATCGTAAAGACATCGGCTCATATTGGGAAAAAAACAGCGATGACTAAGTAGGTAGGTTGTGAACGAAATTGAATGTTTTTCGATTTGGTGTAAAGGGTGGATAAACCACAGATAACTGACCCCAGTTGACCGTTTTTATACTGACCACCTTTAGTGCTTATCCTGTAGCTTTTAGTGAAATAAAGTGAATTGGCAAATATGGGTCAACGAAATTGGTTTATCCAATAGGCCATTTATCGGAAATTGTTAAAAATCAAGAGTATTAGAAACTAATTAAAAATGGATTTGTTCGTGCTACACGGTATGGCGTGTTAAGGGCTCCGCATGTCTGTCAGGGCAAGAACCGCTTGTAAATTAAAACGTGTTCGAATCCCCTAAACCCCGTTTGATTTTATGATCGATTAAAAGAAATATAGCTCTAATTTTCGGTTTAAATCATTATTGCACATAAATGATTGTTTATTTACTCCTATTCAAATCATTAATGATCAGCATAATACAAAAAAAACGAAAAAAGCATTCGACGAACAATTGTCTTGTAATTCTTGCGGGGATCAAGGTACTCCATTTGAACATTCAGAGGGTATTTTGAGTATCATTCGAGCAGTCTACAAAGAGAGAAAGAATAAGTTAGATGGATAACTGTGGCTATGGTTCGATAACGGCGTAGAATCCGCACCGTTTTGTGGACGAATTGATTGAAATAGGGCGGTTTTTTGGAAATATTTGATCCATAGATGGTTTTAGCCAAGCATCTTGAAAGAGACCATAGCATATTCTATTCAAATGAACTGCCAGCACTTAAATTATTAAATAATCAAATCATAAGCAGCTGTCCAGCCCGGGCGCGCGCGCCGCGCCAAACCTGCGTGACGAATGCGCAGCGCTTCAGCATCGGTTAGGAGATCTTTCGGTTTCCCCATCGGGCAGGAAAGGGGGTAAACTACAATTTAAATCTTCTTTTTGCTTAGTCACAATAGGCTGACACTTCCAAGAAAGCACTTTGAATAACGCGCTCTAAACCTTCAAGCGACGCTGTCCAAGGACCCCCCTGCGCAAATTGATCACCGCCGCCGCCTTTGAAATGCTCGTCTCTAACTTTCAGAATACCGATAACATTCCCAGCTGGACGGCAGATCAGTGAACTGAATACCACAATGGTACTATTCATACAACGTACTACAACCAACTGCTTCTTATTTCTAAGATAAGGGGATATTACTGCGCGTACCTGGTGAATAGTCAATTCCGGGCGGTCGACAACACGTATACCCTTGTAAACTGGTCGTTGAAGCAATTCGAAATTCAATAAGGCAAGCCCTTGCGTGGCGACCATTTTTTTGTATTCATCGAGTTTAGCTATATTCGCCCTCACAATATCAACATACCCCCGCAAGTCGTTGATCTTATCAGGAAACTCGTGTTGAACGGCTAGCCAGGCGGCCTGCCTTTCCGTCATCGCGTCAGCAGCAGTAGTTCCAGCTACGAAAAAAACACGTTCGCCTTTCAGCCATATTACCCGGAAATGTCGGATCTCGCTCAATGAGCGAACATGCGTACAGCCGCAATAACGCTGATCTACCTCTCCTATTTTTACCAGGTATCTTCCATTCTCGTTGATCCGCTGAACCACCAAATCGTCAGCAATTACAGCTAACATTGTTTTTTCGATAGCGATTACCTCCGTTGGCGTAATTGCGCGTTGAAATTTCAAGGAACACCCCTGTTCTTCTATTGCCAGATCAATAGTTTCGAACCCGAACAACTGAAAAGCAAGAGCCGATACCAGATGTTGGCAGGTATGTAAGCGCATCAGTTCAAGTCGGCGTTTCCAGTCAACTGAAATCTGTACATCCATACCCGGCAAAATGAGCGATGCTGCTTTAGGTTCATTTAGATAATGCCAGACCGATCCTTCCTTATTTTTCGCTTCCTTAACTTCATATTGTTCGCCATCAAAGTAAATAACGGCTTTATCGCTTGCCTGGTGGCCGCCCTGCGGATGTACCGGTGTGTGGTCGAGTAAAATAGCGCCCGATGCTATATCTGTATCGATCACCCGGCTATAGGAAGTTTTCTGATAGTTGTCTATCAAATAATCAAGTGTTGTCATATCTTCTACAATGTTTTAAAGTCGGTTATTAATTTAAAGAAAAATTCAAGCATTGGTAAGGCGAGCGGCTTAAAAAAACCTTCGTCGTTCCCATGCGTTGCCCGTCGAATACCTTGGATGTCTGTATGGGTCCGGCAACCTGGCCCCATCGCAAACGGAACGACGAACTCCTTTTGTTTTGTCGTACAGCTGTTCCAAATTGCTGACGCATCGCTGCGGCCCGGATTGCTTTGGACAGAAACAGCAGTATTGTTAGATGCAAATTGGGCCAGGCGCACTGCAATTGATGAGCTTCTGAATGCCTCCCTTTGATTCGAACCCAAACCGTTTTCAAATCCATAGGTTTCTCTATGGTTTAGCCAGGAAAGCTTTTGTCTGACCCGTTTCAAAGGTTCAAAACCACGGTAGTTATAAATCAGGTCATGCCTCCCCGGATCGCCATTATATATTTGGACCGAAGGACTAACAACCGAGGCCTCTCCCTTTTGCCCGGTGCTGATAGAACCACAACTGGCAAAGTGCTCTTCAATAATCGATTTTAACGGGTTTGACGCGGCTACTAATGTCGCCGAATGGCCATGATGTTTATTATGCAATGTCGTACGCAGGCACGCCTCTGGGGGGGCGATTTCGGGGTAAAGCTGCACTGGTTTCCAGCCGAGTCGCTCCAAACTGTTCAGTGGATGCACTAACTCCTCAAGCAGTCCTGAGCAGGTAATAAACAGGTTGTGGGGTTCCCGGTCATAGACGCCAAGCTCAAATTCGTTTTCGCCAGCCAGACTGACCGTGTTTTCAAGGGTGATAAAATAGGTACCGGCCGCACTTAAAGGCAAATCATCCAACCTGAGTAGCGATGAAGTTTTTCCGCGGTTCCCTTCCTCCCTGAACATAAAAACAAAGCCGAGGTTATAATGTCTGCTATCCTCTCCGGCAAGTAGCCAGGCAAGTGTTAGTTGTAGCGCCGTACCTGCTTTACAATCGTTTGCCCCCCGTCCAATGATATATTCGCAGGTTTCAATCGCCGTAAAAGGCGGTGTCTGCCAGGCGGATGCCTCGGCACCGACTACATCTACGTGACTGCATAAAAAACACATAGGCTTGCTGATATCGGCCAACTGATTATAGACGATCAGGTTCCCCGCCTCGTCGGTATAGTTTGTCCAATGGTCCGGAAGCAATTCCATTACGTCACTGCAAAAAGCAATAGCGTCAGCGATTACGTTATCCCGCCAAAAGCAGGTCGGATAACCGACCAGCTTTTTTAGGTAATTAAAATACTGTCGTGGCAGTTCAGAAGGAAACTTCACCGTTTTCATGATTGATCGAATTAAAGGCCAAGGGATTAAGCGTGCCGTAGCAACGCAGGAATTCGCGGTCAAAGGCATCAAAGGTTGGTGTAAAATCAGTACGGCCATGCATAACAAACTGCTGGTTAACTAAAACGGCCGAGTTTTTAGGCATGGTGTAGCGGATCACAGTATCCTGGGCTGCTTTATTAAACATTTCCACTGCCTCACGGCCCTTTTCAGTTTTCGCCGTGATCTTATCCATGCGAAACCTCACCCTCGGACCTGCATCAGATAACACGATTACCGGCATTAACCCCATTTTACCATCGTCTTCAGAGCGGTAATGATCAGGAGCTGCAAAGCGGTACTCGGGAACCATCAATTGCCTGATTATTGCATCGGGCAGCACGGTAATTATATCTTCCAAGCGCCCAAACAGCGACTCACCGCCGCCGGTTGTGGCGGGCCGGCGACAAATCATCGTCAGGACATCAGGCGGCAGTTTACAATAGCTTAAATCGGTATGAAGAAAAAATTCGGATGCATTGGCAAATGAGGGGTTTTTTGCAGCTGTCTTTGAAGGCTTGATCTTGATGACAATTTCGCCTTCACCGGGATAAGCTACTGGCAATGAAACCAACGATGTTAGCCCGATGAGAAATTCCTTTGTTTGGGTAAGGTCGTCCGTAAGGCCTTCAAGGATCATAAAACCCGGCATCGATTCATAAAACAATTCCTGTTTCAATTTATCAATGATTGAGTACGGAATTATCCGGGTAAAAACCTCGCGTACCAGGTAGGGCGCAGATATATCAGCAGCCGTTATTGTTGCAATTCTTAATAATTGCAACAGTGCAGGCAATACTTCAAATACCGTTAATTTGTCATTAACCTTTTTTGTCTTGATCAGGTCGCCTACCTGGTAGGCGACCTGTTGCTTTTTAATATCACTTAACATTACTTGTAAAATTTTTAGCTTATTTAAGTTTAAAATGTAATTTTACAAGTGATCCCGGGACTTTGTCCCTGGTTCACCCGCTCCTGGCGCCTTGTGCAAAAAAGTTAACGCCGGGAGCTTTTTTTAAATTCAAATGCGGTGGTGCGTTTATAGCGTTCATATCCGTTCAGTTTAATTGTTAGTTGTCTTCGATAATTCAAAAACCGAACCCGAATTAAATAGGGAGAGAACGTGGAGGGGACGTTAAGTTTATTTTTAAAGAATAATGAACCTTTAATTAAATAATAAGCCGAATAGATAAATTATTGCACCAATAATGCGCAATAATTAAAGAAAAAAAATTAAATTTTTATTGTATTTTCTGGCCAGTTAAAAAAATCAGGCAAAGTGCAATTACTTTTTTAAAACGTTTTTGGAAACGTTCAGGAGTGTATGGTGCTGATTGTTGGGTGCCAACCATCCGCTAAATATTCGCCATCATTTTGTTGCCGGTAACTTGCCTTTGGGCCATGTGCCAGCAGGGCTTCCAGGGCTTCCCCTAATTTTTTAATATCTTCCACAGAATTTCCAAGGCCACAGCTTGCCCTAACAATGCCATACATACCTTTTTTGTCGCCGACTATAAGCTGTTCCTTGATATGGGCTTTATCATCTGTTCCAATATGAAGAAATTTGCTAACAAGGGCGAATTGGCATAGGTGCCCCGTGCGCACGCCAATACCTTTCTCAACACCGAGAAAAGCGCCTATCAGGGAATGGTGGTAACCATTGACGCTAAAAGGAAAAATGGCCAGATGCTCGTGGTCCATACTGTTTAGTCCCCGAAAGACATTGATACCCGGTAGTGCAGCAACGTTTTTTTGAAAGGCTACTGTAAGCAGGCGTTCGTGTGTCTTTATCTGGTCATAACCGAAAGCCTGGAGTTGTCGGCTGGCTTCTGCAAGCGCGACTACCCCGGGAAAATTCGGTGTGCCGCCCGACTCCCGGGCAGGCAACGCAGACCAAATAACATCGGTGTCATCGATTATGCTGATCGTACCGCCACCGGCCACATCCGGCCAGCCCTTTTCAAACTGTTGTTTGTTTGCGACAAGGACACCCAAACCAAATGGCGCGTACATTTTATGGCCCGAGAATGCCAGGTAGTCAATATGTTCTGGATCGTCTTTTGGTTTTCTGACAATGCGCCTGTGGGCGACCAGTTGTGAAGCATCCACAAATATCTCGGCCCCATAGCAATGCGCCAGTCTGGCCACCAAGTGAATATCAGTCAGCACACCGGTTACATTTGATGCGCCGGATATCGCGACAAGGCGCGGCTTATGCTGTCTTAATAAGGTCTCTAAATGCCCATAGTCGATAACACCTTCCGGAAGAGACCGACAGGTGATATTCCGGGCGTTCTTGCGCCAAGGCAGTAAATTGCTGCTATGCTCGTTCTCCCCAACAATGACCAGATCATTTTCTGTTAACCCGAGCCTGCGTTCAAGATGATTGATACAAGCTGTTGTATTATAGCTGAATATCAACACATCGTCGTGGTCGTTGCTGTCGGTAAACTGGTAGAGCTGCCGCACCGCGTCTTCGTATATTTGTGTTGACACAGCTGATTTGTAGCCAGCGCCGCGATGGATACTGCCATATAAAGGCATAACCTTTCCCAACAAGTCCCAAACCGCGCTAAAGGGCGGTGTCGTTGCTGCATTATCCAAATTGATATATCTCCGGTCGCCTCCACCCCATACAGGGACATTCAAATCATCGCCTAACAGGTTAATACCATTTTTTGTGATCACATTTTCCATGGCCGTGCAGCTACGATCATACCTATACCATAATACCTGAACACACATTCAACATCGATAAATCCTGCATTGGTCAGCCAGGTCTGCATTTCCTCAACCGTATTCGGAATGTTTTTATATTTCCAGTGGTGCGCCCATTTAAAGACTATACTTTCTTCATCAACCGACTGACGGGCATGATATAACGCAGTTTCTTCGGCGAGTTGCTGTGCTCTTTTGCCGGAAAACTTAGTCCAGTCTATCATAATGAAAATCCCTCCCGGCTTCAATGCCGCATAAATATGCCTGAAAAGTGTACGTTTTTCGGCAGGAAGCAAATGATGGAGAGATAGCGCTGTTACGCATGCATCATAGTTATAACCAAGAATTTCCGTCCTGAAATCACCCTTTATCAACTGCACCTGATTACTGTAAACATGCAAACGTTCGTGCGCTCTGTCGAGCATTTCTTCGAAAAGGTCTATGCCAACAAGTGTCGATGCCGGTGCATGGTTTAATACGTATGACGCTGTTTTACCTGTACCTGTACCCAAATCAAGCACATGTAAATGATTCCCGCAAGGTAAAAACTTTACCATTTCTTCGTGCATCTGCGGGTAGAATGGTATAGCCAACTCGACGTGATCGTCGTAGTTATCTTCCTCAACAAAAAAGAAATCTTTTTTGGTGATGCTATTATATTGTTTTATTTCGATTGCCATGTCTGATACTTAAACCGTTAATAATTGCTTTTCTTAACAACCCCCCGATCAAATCAACCGAACCCTGCAGGTTCGCGCTGCCGATACCCTTTTTCAGGAGCTCATGGTAGTTTAAATTAGAGAGGTCGATACTTGGACTCAAGTTTCGGAAATTCCGTGTTATCTCCAAGTCATTTTCGAGCTTTAGCTCTTTGATCAGCGCCAGCGTAACTCGTTTATATTGGTCACCCGTGCCGTTGAAGGAAAATGGATGGTAGATCGCGTCTTCAAGCAACTTAAATACAAAATTAACAATTAAAAGTAGTTCTTCGATATTATCTGTCTTTGAATCATATTCTTTAATCAGGCTTTTAAACGCTGACATGAACGATTTCAACCGTTGCCGCTTGCAAATCTCTTCATTCAGCTTGTCAAGACTTTCCCCCGCCGACTGCTGTAAAGCCACCTGGGCAGGAAATTGCAGCTCCTTAAACTGTGGTATATTGCGCAGGTCCTGAACAGTCACTGGATCACCACCGTGTACGAGTAAATTGGTTAGCAGGTTGCGTAAAACCCTGATATTTGCGCCTGTGTAGTTTAATGTCATTAGTTCTAAAACCACATCTTTTGGAATATGTTTCTCCTTTATATTTTTGTCTTCTTTGCATATATCCGGAACCAAAAATTCAACCAAGACAGGAATATCACTTACTCTTTCATTTAATGTCGGAAGATGCAATAGCAATACCGTGAGCCGATGGAACAGATCCTCCCGGAACAGGCCCGCCTCATTGCGTTGCCTGAGATTTTGATGCGTAGCCGAAATGATCCTTACATCGATCTTTATATCTTTTTCATCCCCCACTCTTGTGATTACATGGTGTTGAGTTGTCCTAAGAAGTTTGGCTTGCATTTCGTGACTGGTTTCAGCAATTTCGTCAAGAAAAATTGTACCGCCATCAGCTAGCTCGAATTTTCCCTCTTTGTCCTTGATCGCATTGGTAAAAGCCCCCTTGACGTGCCCAAACAATTCTGATTCAATCAAGTTAGCCGCAACTGCCGGACAATTAACAGTTTCAAACGGCTTATTATAACGGTTGCTTAATGCGTGTATCAATTTTGCCATATTTTCCTTACCCGTACCACTTTCCCCCGAAATAAAAACATTTGCTGAAGACTTGGAAAACCGGTATGCCGAAATAAGGCTGCTTAAAAATTCGGGGCTTTCTCCCACCAGTTTCATGCGCTTTGCGGTCTCCATAAGTTCCCGAAGTTCCCTGGTATTTATTTTCGAAAGTAAGTCATCGGCAGAAACAGAAGCAGCATATGTGTACTTCTCACGAAGCGGCCACGCAAGCCTGTGGTAAAGCCTGTCGATTGTCTCGGGATCGTCAGTAGGAAAATCTTTTTTATCAAACTGGTCACACCAATATCGTTCTTTATTTGAGCCTATCATTCTCCTGGCTTCGTCGGCATAACGTGTCATAAGCATGATCCGGCTACTCGGCAACCCGTTCACACACAAAAATTTACAAATCCACAGACCATATTTATCCAGCTGGAGCAAGGGGCTATCCATTGGAGCGAAATTGATATCTACAATAAAAAAATTTTCGGGCTCCTTTGCAAGGTTCTCCAGCGTCGATTTTTTAAAGCAAAGCCTCGAGCCAATCTCTAGCCGGTCTATTACATCCCAGTCAACTATAGGCTCCCCATTGTTTTCATTAAAATAAATAAAGTCAGCATTTTTCCCTTCCGGTTGTAAATATTCGAAAGTAAGCACCAATGAGGTTTGCTGTGAGACTTTGTTTACCGCCCCCCTTAACACCTCTCTGTATTCCGGCGAATCATCTAGATAATATATCTTCATGTTGCCCCTCCTTCAAATGTTAAGGTCAAACAAGCCATTCCGTCCTGATCTGCTATTGTCATATTTTTCGCACCTAATCTCAACGCAGTTTGGAAAGTAAAACTAAAATAGTGGTTAGCAGTTAGTGCCGTTTGTGTATCCGGCGCACCGCATTCGTCTTTGACTTTTGCGAATGGAAATTGAAATCGCACAATTATGTCTACCAGGGCAGGAGTAGACTGGTCTGTATTCATGGTAATGATCAGTTCAATCGATGTTATATCATTCGACAAACAATGAAATAAAAGGTCGGTCAGCAACAAGCTAAGATCCCTGTTATCATCATCAATATTGCCCCATATTTGAATCGGAATGCGTGGCTTGGCAGGCGAAAACTGGATTGAAAACGAAGGCACATGACCGAAATAAATTGCTTTGTAAAAAAGGTGGGCATCCTCGATCGCCTGTTTAACCGCAGAAACGCAATCCAAAGTGATTTTATTATCCCTATAGCAATCCAAAGTTTTTATGGAATTGAGTGAGTGCCGCCGCTCCATATAGTATAATATCCGGTAAATGGTGGCCGCCGATTCATTATCAAGGTGCCTGAGCCGTTCTTTAAGTGCATCACTTAATGCATTTTGTTTACCACTTTCATCCCCTGTTTTATATAGTTGAAAAAGCTCACCAAGATGAAAGCGATTCCCTCCTATTACGATCAGTTGGTCACCGATATTCTGCCAACGCAAATAGTTTTCAATTACAGGCCAACCGAGACGAAAAACGAAACGGTCCACCGTATTTGGATCTTCGACCTTGAAATCTCTTTTATCGAATTGATCCCACCAATAGAAACCCTGGTCCTTCAGAAATTCTTTGCGGCCAAGTTCTGGCCATATCGTTAGCAGGATCATTTGATTTTTAGAAATTCCATTTTCGAAAAGAAATTTACAAAGCCATAGTCCATAATATTCCATACCACTCGGCGAAGGGTCGAATGCAAAATTAACATCGACAATAAAGAAGGCTTCTTTTTCTTTTGCTAACCTTTCCAGCGTTGTTTTACGATAACAAATACGTGGTCCTGCCTGAGTGTGATCCATATATTCCAACTTACATACCGCCTCTCCGGTACGTTCGCTAAAAAACATAAAATCATCCGGGTGCCCATCGGGTTTTAAATGTTCTAAAACCAGGTTGAAAGAAGTTCTTTGGGCGAGCCGCTTAATCGCTTCTGTCAAAACGATTTTGTATTTGGAAGAATCATCTAAATAGAATATTTTCATGATTCGCCTCCTTCAAATGAAATTTTAATAAAACCTCGTTTTCCCTCGTTCCCTACTTGCATGAAAGGCGCACCAAGATTTTTTGCCCTTAAAAAAGTAGAATGGAACCCGCGTCCAAATGGCCAGAATTCCAGTGGCTCTGCAGGATAAGACCAGAAATTTCGTTTATGAAAAACGTCGTCGATAAAAACGGTGAGATCAATGAGCGGGCCACCGTAATCACCGAAGCGTTCCGACAGCGTTACCTCAAGAGAAGTTTCACCGATAGAGATTCGCTGAAATAACAGGTCGGCCAGTAAAATCTTGAAATCATTTGCCGCAGTTTTCACATCATCAAAAACATCTACATCGTATTCATCATCGTCTTTGTCGTAATATCCCGTGATTGTAGTGATCTGGGCCATTATAGTAGGCCGGGAAACTTCGAAACGAATGGTCACATCCTTTTCAGTTTTAAAACGCATAGCCTTATAAAAATCCAATACGTTTTTTCTAGCCTCGGTTGCTGCTTTTGCACAATCAAATGTAACTTTTTTTGTTTCCTGAAAATGACTGTTGATCTCGGCCATTAGCCGATAACGCCTCTCAAGATAATTTAACATATGGTAAACAACAGCCAGCGCCTCTTCATCATGCTTTTCCAACTCACTTCTGAGGCTTTTTAGATAGTGCCCCATTGGCCCGGCTTCTCTTTTATGAAAATCGAGTAATGCGCGCGATTTGATAAGGTTTTCACGGATATTCTCTTCTTCTATCCCTACAACATTAACCAATAACGGCATTATCTTTTTTAGCCGCTCAAAAACCACATCTTCGTTTCGTTCTAGCACCTCATAGTCATAAAGTGCACTTCCGTTAACATCTTCGACGAGCAGAATCGCACCACTAAATATTTCGGGTTTTGGTGTTTCGGTGACAGCACTGACGGTATCCGCCTCATAACTGGTAGGGATAAAAATCCAGCGTACGGGCGATGAACCGTACGCGCGCACAATAATATGGACTTTAGGCAAAAGCTGACAAACCTTCATTAATATATTTGTTTCGTACCTTATTACCGCTTCATGCGCCGCGTCCGGGTCTTTGAAAGAGATAAGCCCGGTATTGTTATCAAACACAAACTGATTGTGCGTATCCAAGAAAGGCGCATCAATTAATAACTGGCAAAATGCAGGCAATTGTTGCATCCTGTTGCGAGTTAAGAGATTCTTTATACCAGGACTAAGGGGATCAAAAAAAGCTTTAAAATTTTCTCTGCCTAAGTCCTCGGCCAGTCTTGATTTTATAGCGGGTTCGGTAGAAAACCTGCAGGCAAGCCAACTTATGCAAAAATTAAACCTGCGGGTAAGTTTCCCCCCTTCATAAGTCAAGCCGAGCAAATAAAGATCTTCTGCAAGTGTAGATGTCCGGTAATAATTGCTATTTTGATCTGCTTTCAATGAAAACATTTTTTTTAGATCATAACCTAGTTCCTCAAGTTTTGAAAGTAGCCCATTATCTTTACTAGCCGCCTCAAATAGCCATTCCAACTGGCCTGTTATATCAGATGTTTTTTGTCTTCTCTTTAAAGCCGCCTTTAGCCGCCTGCAAATTATCCATTGCAACAGCATAACGCTCGTATATCCATCGGAATAACAAAACATGCGGTATTGTTTTTCATAAGTACTCAGATTCTCGCCGGTTTTAACAGAGCTGAACAAATGGGTTATGGGCGGTTCCTTGGTTGTCACATTGATATTTTGCCTCGATATTGTTGTTGCTTGCCAGCGCAAAGCAAAAGGTATTTGATCCCAGCCTTCCTGTGTAGGTTCAATTGGCGGGAATTGTAAAAACGAGAAACCTGAGTAAAAGGAATACCAGTAGGATGAATGATCTAAAAAGTTATCACCAAGGGTTCGGAATATAGGGGCGGCGGCGATGAGGCGCTTTTCCCTTAACATTTCAATGTTTTCAGGTAAAGTGATAAAACATTGGGTAAACCGCTGGGGGTTTGGCCGAACATAACGCAGGCTCTCGTCAGTATGACGAAAATAATAAGGGCATGCCATTGATTCCTGCAAGCTCAACCGCCTTGTCTCCGCCTGGTTTTCTTGCTCGCCAGTACCCGAAAGTTCGTCCTCTTTTGAAAGCCGCTCAAAATAGATATCACGTTGCATTTCAGGCGTAAGACAGCCCCCTATCTTGCAGGGGGCTGCATCACGATGCGTTGAAAAATCATCGTGTTCGTCAGATTTTCCACTATCTAAATTAAGAATGTCACCGATTTTTTTTGTTCTAACACCAAACGGATTGGCGTACCAGTGAGCATCAGTATTGCTGCTGTTACGTGATTCAAGTGCATTAGCATCCCACCAGCTTCCTGGATTTTCGACCAGACTGTTCGTATCATTGTCCCAATGACCTCTTGTCGCCCGGTAGCAGGAAAGCTTTTTCATTTCTTGCTTTTCCAAAAACGTCATTTGTTCCCATGGCTTCCATTTCAGATCTACTGGCACCAGGTTACATGTTTGATATTTTCGACAACCGGTAAAATGCTTTGCCTCACTGCCTGGGTTAGCGGCATTGACAGGTAGTGAAAGTCCATTTAAAGGGTCCACTGGATCGCACCAACTTTTCGTTGGCCCACCAAAAGCATAACCCAAACTACGGTCATGCAGTTCATTAAGCATTTCCTGTAACGGATAGCCCTCGTTGTTTTCCTTTTTTTCGGAGTAAAACGCTCGCCAATGTCTTTGCCTGGCTCTTGCTTTTTCTGATTTCATTTATAAGTTTAGGTATATAAGATTTTAAATATTCATCAGAAATCTTTGCAAGCCCGGATCAACAGGGCTATCCAGCATTGGCATGACCCCGCCGCATTCTTTGATCAGTCCGTCCTCCATGTAGATCACTTTGTCGGCCACCCTGCGCACAAAACCCATTTGATGGCTGACTACCAATACCGTTTTATTGTCTGCCTTATACGAATTGACGAAATCGGCCATCCATTCGGTCCACATCGGGTCCAGGGCAGATGTAGGTTCGTCCAGCACCAATACATCCGGCTGCATTGCCACGGTCCGTGCCATGGCAACACGCTGCCGCAAGCCTCCGGAAAGATGGTTCGGCATTTCGTCAGCGCGCCCGGACAAACCGAAGCGCTCAAGCACCAATTCAGCATTTGCCTCCGCCTCCCGCTTGTGCAGCCCCAGGATCTTTACTAATGGCAGCGTCAGGTTCTCCATTACCGTTAAATGCGGCCATGGCTCGGGGTTCTGAAAAACGAAGCCTAACGTTTTGGCCAATTTGGTGCGCAGCTCAATTGAAGCATGTGTTTTTTCAGACCAGGTACAATCTCCGATATGTACGGCACCGGAGTCGAGTGGTTCCAGCAGGCTCAAACAACGAAGCAAAGTCGTTTTGCCGGAGCCGTTTGCTCCAATTACGGCACAACAGTTTCCTTTTTCGAGCGACAGGTCGACAGGCCCAAGCCCTCTTGTTCCAAACCTCCGCGTCACCTGCTGCAAATCAATGGCTGTAATATGTTCAAGCACTACGCTCATGCTAAGGATGATTTACTTTTAACAAATTGTTTATTTTCAAGGCGTCGCGACCACATGGTCAGTGGCAGCAACAGTACCAAATAAATAACAGCCAATGCCGTATAAAACTCCAGCGGCCTGTAGGTTTGACTGATAAGGTCCGTTGTCCTAAATAAAAGTTCAGGAACAGAAATAACGGAAGCCAACACCGATAACTTGATTGTATTAATATATTGCCCAACAATTGGCGGGACCATATTACGCAGTGCCACCGGCAGCGTTATATAGGTAAATATTTGCCGGTCGGAAAAGCCCATTATCCTTGCTGCTTCACTCTGGTGTTTGGGTATGCTTTCAATGCCAGCGCGGACGATCTCCGACATAAATGCCGAAAGGTTAAGCGATAAAACAATCACCGCGCATGTGACCGGGTTAAGTTGCAGGCCCGTGATCACTGGTACGCAAAAAAAGAACCAAACCAGCATAACCAGCACCGGAAGCGTACGAAAGATATCATTATATACCCTGGCTACCCAGCGTGCCACGACAGATGACGAGAGGCTAAGTGCAGCGAAGATGACGCCCGTCAGGCTACCAATGATTATGATCAGCACATTCAGCCACAGAGTTACCCAAGCGGCCTCAAGCAGCGCTTGCCGATAATGCCAAATCAGATCCCAATGCCATTGATACATAATTCCTTATTTTGCTTTGCCAATAATTGCCACCTGGTCAGGCGGATATCCCAATTGCATTTTAGCGTGTAACAACGGAATACCATATTTTTTTTCGAACCTGTACATTTCTCCTGTGTTTTCCGAGTATTCCAGGCACGTATTTATAAAATTCAACCAACGTAAGTCATCCGGGCGCACTGCCCAGGAAAAATTTGTCGGAACCGCCGGCTGATCGGCAAGTACTTCCTCCAATTCAGGGTGTGCGCGTAAATAGGTATAAACCGTTTGTTGGTTCATCAGGCCTACATCAGCCTGTCCCGAAGATACAGCCGCAAGCGGTAAAGTAAGGTCGGCACCCGCCAATCTAATAACTTTTGCATGCTTGAAATTGGCTGCTACGTAGTCGTCGATAGCACTGCCCTGTTTTACTGCAACACGCAAACCTTCCGCATCGATCTGCGACCAGCTCGTGAATTTCTTCGCCGTGCCTTTTTTCCCCACACCTGTATACCCCGAATAAAATAGTGGCCTTGTAAATAATACTGCCGCAGCCCTCTTTGGCGTCGCAAACGTGGCCCCTATACATAAGTCGAATTGTTTTGATTGTAAGCCCGCAGCGAAATTGGCCAGATCGATCTTGTGATAGATCACTTTTATCCCGAGCGATTTGCCCATCGACTCGATGAGGTCAACGAAGATGCCTGTTTTGGCCCCAGTGTTGGGGTCTTCCATAATAGATGGCTCAAGAATAAAATAGCCGACGTTCAATTCCTTGGTGCGTTCTACTTTTTCGAGTGTCCCTTCCGACGTTGCAGTAGCTGTTTTGTCCGTGCAACCGGACTGGACGACCAGGAATATCAAAAGGATGAGTTGCGCGAACAGCAATAAGGGTCTGAGTCCGCGGGACAGTCTGCGGATTTTTTTAAGCGTTTCCATGATAATAGTGATTTTGATTTTCATGCGCTAATACAAGACTTATGCCTTATCGTTATTGAGTTAGTTTTCAAGTGTTTATTATATTAATATCCTTTTTTTAGTACATGTTGTCAAAAACGTTATAAAAACGTTTTTGAAGTGTCACTCTTATTCACCTAATTTCATGAGGACACCCTTTCCGTAGTTGATCAGAAAGAGAACGCCCGGCAGGCCTATGGTAAATAGGTATATCCTTTTTCCATCGTATCCCATACTTTCCAGTAGGTAAAAAAGAAAGGCCATAATGCTGCCACCGATGGTGGCATCGACAATACGATAACCTAAATCAGGCGAGCCGCCGGAAATAGAATGATGGATGGAATGAGGAAAATAAAATAGCACGAAATAACAACCGAAACCGATCAGGATGAGCCAGAAATTCCGGAAGATCGTTCTTAGTTTAAGGATCGTGACGACCAGGAGCACGATACCGTCAACCAACTCCCCGATACCGGGAATAAGGGCGATCAGGTTCATGACCGCATAAACCCCGAAAGCGATCAGCATATTTTTTATAAAGCTTTCAAAACCTAAAGCGATGCCAGCAATAACGCCGGCAATGAGCAGCCACATAAAACCCCAGTAAGGATGGTTCGCGCAGATGGCCCATCCCACTCCATATATAACGGCGGGCACGATAATGTAAGATCTGGACATGGTGTTAGGCTGCAAAAAGTTTTAGATTGGGAAACTGCTAAAAAGGCTCCCGCTGCAATATATAATTTAATAGCGAAATAATATAACAAAAAACGTTTTGAAAAACGTTATAAAAAAGTTATTGCAAATCGGGCATACTTTTGGTGTTTAACTTCTATGTGACAGTTCTTTACAAAAAATAGTTTTATTTATTTCTAGCTAAGTATTCTCCCTTTTATTGCTTTCTGAGGAGGTGTTTTTAAACCTAAACGAAATTTTAGACCCTTTCTCCCATCAAAGTCACTGCCTCAAAATGTGTTCAATTTAACAGGGCACTGTGTTTGTCTAACACTATCTAATTAACAAGCTATTAACTAAATAATTTGAAAAGATGAAAAGTTATAAAAACACAGCAATTCCTCAGCCAATGCAGAATACCGTTAACAATTGTGCGACCGGCCTTGGCGTTATTGGTGTTCCAGGGGAAATATTTGCACCGGGGATGGATGTATTCGCTATCGCACCCGTGTGGATAGCAATGACTATAACCCTTGCTGCGCAAAGCGGCCATAAATTAGAGCAGCAGAAGTTGCGGAAGATCGTAATGTCAGTAACAACTGGGGCTGGGATATTTTTCGCCGGTACTAAAATTGCCTCAACGGTGATCGGCTGGATCCTTGCAATTCCAACATTCGGAGCATCAGTCGCTGTTAGTGCAGCTACCAATGCAACACTTAACTATACCTTAACAAAAGCATATGGCCGCTCAGCAGCGCGCTACTTTTTAATGGAAAGCACCATTACTGATTCCGAAGTAGCAGCTAAAATAATAATCGCATTTATGGGCGTAGACCTGGGTATATCTACCCCTTATGATTCTTTGATTTCTTAACTTTTAAATTAAACATAAAACAAAAAAAAATGGAAACGACTTACAAAACCGCAAGTGATGCTGGAAATTCCTCCAGCGTTACTTTAGAAACCATCAAGCAGGAAATTTTTGATTATTGTAACCAGTCCCTTGAAGGCCTGGGTATGATCGATGCGGCAAACAATCCTGATCTTCTTCATCGTAACTTAAACATTGAAAAGATCACTGCCGGCTTTAAAAGCTTAATAGAACATCGCCTGCCTTATCTGAAAGGTAAGATCGGCCAGTTTGACGAAGTCATCATTAATTACACAAGATATGGAATGGTTAATTCAGCCGCACCATATGAAACTAAACGCGATGAGCACGTCCACATGCGGGAAATCATGAACGAATTCCTGAACGACGAAGTAGTGTTGGAAAGAAAGCTGCACTATGTGTTGTTGAGTTACCAGATCGGGTTCAATAACGGGCTGCGCGCCTATAACGAAAAATTTTAACCCCCTCGAAAACCTTAAATTTATGGAAATCATTAGCTATTGGCTCATATCCGGCTGTTTTCTGACCGGATATGAGCGGCGGCTGCTCGCCGAATGCAGCGCCAACAGCCGGGCGGCTGTGGCACGGTACACTTCCGCGCTCATCATTATTTCTATTGTCTGGGCATTTATCGGCTATTCTTTTTGCAGCCGGTACATCGAGCTGGGGCCGGTTGGCAGTTCGATCGGCGCCATTATCATGGTGGTCGTTGTGATTCAGATCGAAAGGCAAATCATCCTCGCATTTAAGCTGAATTGGAAGCTGGCCTTTTTTAGGGTATTTATCGCAGTGCTGATGGCCGCCATCGGTTCAGTTATAATTGACCAGATCGTATTCAGGCAAGATATCGACAACCTGAAGGCGAACAATAAGAATTATAACATTTCCTTGCAAAAGCATTTTGATGATTACAAGGCCGACAACACGCAAAAAAAACAACGGTTGATCGAAAATAACCAGTATCTGGAAAGCCAAAACACAGACCTGGAGCAACAATTCAAAAAAGAGCGCCGCACCCAACCGTTCTCAATCACTACAACAAAAGGCGCAGATAATATTGTGACCACCCAAACCAAAGTCAATCCCAATCCAGCACTTAAGCTGATCAAGGATGAAGAAAGTGCGAACGAGACAACTATAAAGGCAAATACGACAGCGATAACCGTGATCGACGATTCCGTGACAGCCCAGCAGCTGGCGATGATCAAAAAGGTAAAACCCGAAAATAAAGGTTTTCTTAACGAACTGGATTTACTGTTCACCTTCATATTCGTTGAGTCTAATTCCAAAATACCAATGATCGTCTATTTTTCTTTTCTATGCTTTTTTTTGGGAGTCGAAGTTTTCGTGTTACTGAGCAAGTCGGGAAAGGACTCCAACGACTATGAACATATGGTTATCCTGCAACAGGAAAGCCATAAAAATAGGTTAAACGAGCATTTCCGTAAGGATATCGAAAAAATTGGCATTCAAAAGAGAACATCGGAAGCAATGTTGAGTTTTCAATAAATATTACGCTACGATCTGCCAGAAAAAGGAAGTGCCAAAAGTGCTTCCTTTTTTTATTTTGTTTGTTCAACTCACTTAACATATTTTAACGGCCTTGTATTACTTGTGCGATACAATAACCAGCTTGTTCGTATATTATCTCAAGGCCTTATTTACTTTGCGAATTCACTGATATGTGATAATATTTGTTAGTTTTATCTTCTAATTATCTAAACCGTCTTGAAACTCCAATTAAAAATATACCAGGCCGGCTGCGGCGATGCCATCAGTATCGGATTTATAGGCAAATCAGGGGCTGTTCGCAGGGTCTGGGTAGACAGTGGCTACGTAACAACTTATTCGCGGATACTTTTTCGTGTATTCCGGGATGAAATTCCTGAAGGGCAACAAATTGACCTCTGGGTACTGACGCATTTGGATGCGGACCATATAAACGGTGCTTACAAATACATCTGCACGGCAGGCAAAGGCTTGCGGGCAAAACTGTTACACACTTTATGGTTCAATTTTTTTGGTGACTTCAACCTCGCTCCAGACACCGAGCAGGTTGGTTATACCAATGCAATAAAGCTTCGGGATGCACTTTCCGGCATCGGTTGTTCCGGTGTTTTGCGGGAGGTGACCAATGAGATGGCGCCGTACGACCTCGATGGTGCCATCGTTACAGTCCTTTCACCTGACCGTGCCGCTTATCGGCAGTTGGAACGCGACTGGGTTATAGAAGAGGATGCCTACCGCCAAAAGATGATGTCCGGTCAGGCTGGATCTGAACTTTATGATGACGATAAAACAACGATAGCCGAACTGGCCGCAATTGTCGACCGAACGGAAAATATGCGCGATACGACTAACCGGAGCAGTATAGCTTTTCTGCTGGAATACGGCGGCTGTTCGCTACTGATGCTGGGCGACGCTTTTCCTTCCATCATTATGGCTGCGCTCAGGGAATTATTGGCGCAGCGCAGGGTGGAAAAGTTGAAGGTGGATTTTGTGAAACTCGCCCACCATGGCAGTATCAATAACTTTAATGGTGAGATGATGGAGTTGATCGATTGTGAAAATTACATCATTTGCAGTAATGGCATAAATGGCCATAAACTGCCCAATAAGGAAGTACTGGCCAAGATTATTGCAGGGAGACCGGTTGACAGGCCCTTACGCTTTTATTTCAATTACGAATCCAGCCGCTATGACCATCTGTTTGACGTGGATGCTGAGGCGCTGGCGGGCAGGGATTTCAAATGTATATTTCCTGAAAGAATTGAACCTTATTTAGCCATACCCCATGAATGACCTTTCCTTTGATGTGAAAATAAAAAAGCTGACAGTGCGTGTCAATTGCCAGAAAATTGTGGGCAGCGGAATCATCTACTGGCCGTCGGAGAATGAAGATCACTGCTACGTACTTACTGCTAAACATTGCATTTTTGGAAAAGATTTCTCCAATGGTGCTGTGGCAACCGATATCCTGATCGACAAGTTATATGTGGACGGCCGCCGCTGGGAGTCCTACCAATTGAAGGAAGCGGCTGAACTTTTTTATTGTCCTGATGGCTCGGATGTTGCCGTATTGCGCATCAAAAAAAATGAGATCGGCGAAAAGACCGGTGAACTTCCAACCCTTAAATTTATGGAGGTGCAGCAAGAAAGGGTGGACTGTAGTTTCAGGGGCTATCCTATCAGCGTAAACAATGATTTTGCAAGAACGTTAGGCGGTATGCTGGACCAGCGCGATGAAGAGCCGGGTTTGTTTCATATTCGTTCGGATGATAATTTCAGCCACCAGCTTCAATATGAACCGAAAGATCTGGTTAAAGGCGTCTCCGGTAGCGGGGTTTGTATCAATATTCAGGAGGAGGTTTACTGTTACGGGATCGTTATTGAACACCAAAGTGATTTTGGCCGTTTTTTATGTATTGCAGCTGAAACCATCAGGAAGAATTTGTTTCCCAACCTTGTCCGCTACCATTTCGAAGTAGAGAGTCTATTACCGCATCAATGGTTCCGAAAACAGTTAGAAAGGGCCTCAAGGAACCTGGGGCCGAGGTTTACACCTAATGATAACTATCCGGTAAGTTTACAGGAAGAACTGGACATGATAGGAAGGACCGAAAGGTCTGTTACAGGTTTTCAATTTGTTTTCGCGAAACTCGAAGAAACCTATAACGGCAACCCGAACAATAGCGCATTTATTTATCGCACATACGGGCACATATTAGCGGAAGCCCAATATTTTAAGTTAACTAACGATATTACCGTTGCTAAGGCGATAGCCGATGTTAACAAGGGTTATGCAAGTATCCGTACAAACTACAAAGCGTTGGAATGGACGGGGACAGCACCACTGCTCTTCAAAACTTTGTTAAGTGCGCTGAGCAAATTTGACCGCGCCGCTTTGCTATTGAATGCTATTTCCAGTGATATTTCAGAAAAGCAGAAATATGCGGTACAGGATGGTGACAGGCGCTCGTTCGATGATCTTGCACGTTACATGCTTCAAATTACCGCACAGACAGACAACCTAAGAACCTATATAACCCGCTGGCGCGAACTGTTAAACGGCCGCTGTCTGCTGATCAGCGGTCCTGCCGGGAACGGTAAATCGCAGTTACTGGCTTACACAGCCAACCAGCGCATGTTCGAAGGATTGCCTTCTGTTCTTGTTCTTGGCCAGCGACTAACCAAAAGCGGCGATCCCTGGGCACAGGTACTGCTCGACCTAGGTTTGCAGTGCACCAAAGAAGAATTTTTGAATGCATTGAACCAAAAAGGCCAGCTGCGGGGCCACCGGGCCATTTTGTTTATTGACGCGCTTAATGAAGGCCAGGGATTAAATATCTGGCCAAACAATTTAAGGGACTTTATAAACACGGTTGGTAATTATCCATGGATCAGGCTGGTTCTCAGCTACCGAAGTTCATTTAAAAGGGCTTTATTCCGCTCCTTTGATTTCATAGCGGTCACAGAAAGGGAGCACCACGGCTTTTTGGGCCTTGAGCGGCAGGCGATGATATATTTCTTTGGGCTCTACCATATTTCCCCAGTCGTCGACGATACCTTTATCGACAACTTTAAAAACCCGCTCTTTTTAAAACTTTTCTGCCAATCCTTTTCCGGAGCGAGTTTCGAAGGCACAATCAATTCGTCTGCAGGGATATGCTGGATCTTTGACCAGTTCATGGCTTATGTTAACGACCAACTGGCTGATCCCGGCAAATTCAACTACCGAGCAGACCGGATTAACCTGGTCAAAAGGTCTGTGGATGCATTCGTAGAGGTAATGTTAGCCAGGAATGTTAAAAATTTAGCCTATACAAAGGCCTTCCAACTGACAGAAACCATTGTCAGCCCCTATCTTGACAAAAAGGGCTTTATTAATGGACTCATCGACGAGGAAATTTTTTATGAGAACTTTGACGATACGATTCATGATGAGCCGGTCCTTGACTTTTCTTATGAAAAATTTGGTGACCACTTGAAAGCTAAACTCTTGCTAAAAGGCATCAAAGCAACCGACTTACAGGAACATTTTCTTCCAGGGAGTGACCTTGCCAAGCTATTCGATAATATGCAAAAGGTAGATGTGAACAGTGGTTTATTGGAAGCAATAACGCAGCAAGTGAAGGAGCAATTCAATCTTGACCTTTTTGATATCGCGCCGACAATACACGGTTACCGGGGCTCCAAACAGTCTTTCATTATCGGACTGGCAAAAAACAAACAAGGACAAGTGTCACAGGGGGTGATGAATTACCTGAAAGACGAGATCCTTTCCGACCAAAGATTAAGGGAAGAATTTTGGAACGCCATCCTACCGTTCTCCTATTTGCCGGGTCTACACTTTAATGCAGATTACTTTCATGAGTTTCTAATGGGCTTTTCGATGGCGGATAGGGATGCGATTTGGACGGTTTATTTACATTTTAGCTACAATGCCGGATATGATACCACGCCCGTAGCTGCATTGGTCTCCTTGGCTTTTCAGCAAATGAACTTTAAAAACCAACGGTCCATGCCGCTTTATGCCAAAATCATGGGTTGGTTTCTGTGCAGCACTAACCGAGGTTTGCGCGATGACGCAACTAAGGGCCTGATCCGAATGCTCTACCCGAATTTAAAACTTGTGGCCGATTTGCTGGTATCTTTCGAAAAGGTGAATGACCCCTATATACGTCAGCGCTTATTCGCAGTCGCTTATGGGTGTGCCGTCCGGAACACAAACAAGGATGATTTGCATTTGCTTGGAAAGTGTATTTACCAGCAGGTGTTTTCAGAAGCGTTGGTGGCACCCGACATTCTTCTGCGCGATTATGCCAGGGAAGCAATCGAATGGGCACATACCAGAGGGGTCGGCTTTGATTTCGAAATGGATGCAGTTCGTCCGCCCTACCGCAGCGAGCCATTGCCGGCCACCTTTCCTTCAAATAGCGAAATCGATAGAATGGGGAATGAAGAACAGGGTTTAAAGCTGATCAAACAGTCGATGGTAACCGAATATGGTCGCGGTACTAGCCGCTATGGTGATTTCGGACGTTATGTATTTGGCAGCGCGGTTCGGCATTGGCCTAATGTCGATGAAAATGGATTGAGTAATTTGGCCGTAAAAATAATCGTGGATGATTACGCTTATCAGCCCGATAAACATGGGCGCTTCGACAGTCGCGATGTCAACCGGAACGCCGGTCGTTTTGAGCACCGGCTGGAACGTATCGGAAAAAAATACCAGTGGATAGCACTTTATGAGTTGCTCGCCAGGTTGGCAGACAACGAACAGTTCAAGTCCGTTAACACATTAAAAGAAGGCCCTCCCGGCAAATACAATGGGCCCTGGGAACCATTTGTCCGCAATATCGATCCGACACTGTTAAAAAATCGACCATCTGTTTCCACTGATTTCTGGTTCAGCGATCTTAAAAAGCACGCTTTCTTTCCCGAACTCGATGAGTTTTTACGGACGAAATCAAAAGCGCCCGAGATCGAGCCGCTGATTTCTACCACCGATTCAGGCGGTGATGAGTGGTATGTGTTACAGGCCTCGACTGTCTGGGAAAACTTGTCGCCTCCCGATAGCGTTCAGCCGCAGGAAATATGGCTCCAGCTCAGGAGCTATTTAGTTGCTGATAAAGACGCACACGCGTTTGCCAGTTGGGCTGCTGGTCAGGATTTTATGGGCCGCTGGATGCCCGAGGCGCGCAGCAACTATGAACTGTTTAGCCGGGAGTATTTTTGGGCACCGGCGGCAGGGGATGAATTGTCAAATGGGCAAAATGCAGAGGGATGGGAAATTGTATTCGATCAGATAACGCACCAAAGCAGATGGGAGGTAATGACTACCGCTGTTGAATACATGTGGGACTCCTCCAACGATAATTCGCGCGATAAAAATACGAATATGTTGAAGCCTGCGGCCATGCTGATGGAACTTATGGGGCTGGAATATACTGAGCAGGATGGTGCGCTTAAACACCGGGGGGAGGTGATCTGTATTGACCCTTCGATTATCTATGATAGGGAATCATGCCTGTTAGTGCGGAAAAAAGAGTTGCTCGCTGCCTTGAAAAAACGGGGCCTGCGAATTTGCTGGACCTTGCTTGGCGAACGCGGGAACAGTGTACAACATGGCAATACACAGGTCCCTGACACGAGGATACCTTACAGCGGGGCGGCCTACTTTGACAATCCTAAAATAATTTCCCTTCATTGAAAGACACTTTTAATAGTAAGAAAAGATAATAGTAAGAAAAGAAATACTATTTTGTCAGGAATAGCAGTGCTTTCTTTTTATATTGTTTTTCAAGAACACAATCAACGAATGAAAAGCTTGGTTGGGAAAGACTTTGAATTACTCACCAATGCTATGTTATAAGTTTATTGTCATTCGTGATGAGCATGATCCAGTTTGCCTCGGGCTTGCCGTTTAAAAGTTTACTTACAAGGCCTGCTGTCGATCCGGCAAATGGAGTTATATCACGACTAACGCTTGCTGATTTTAATGCTTTCCTATATCCCTGTCTCCGTTCTACAGGGATGGCTGTCGAGGGATAGCCCTCTGAAGCCTCCATACTGTTCATCAAAAACCGACCCATCCTTCCATCCCCATCCCAGTATGGGTGTTTAAATACAAATGTAAAATGGCCGAGTACTGCTCTTACTGATGCTTACGGTTCTTCTTCCAATAATTCAAATAGAACCGGCATAACATCGCGCATAGCTTCGACGCTAAGCGGCACATGCTTTGCGCCGCCGATGTAAACCTGATGGCTGCGGTAACCCACAAGGTCCGACGGCTTTAAAAGCCCAGCTGAAACACTTGGTTCAAAAGTGATCTGTCCTATTTACTGTGATCCCGCGCTGCGACATTTCCCGGATTCGCACCTTTAAGTATCTTTTGAATGCTAGTCTTAACTTCCTGAAAAGTGAGATAACAACGCCTGGCGGCAATTTGCATTCGGTGTCCTTTATCATCACTGCCATCCTTATCCCATTTTCCGATTTTAACCCGTCCGATCAGTTCGGGCGATACTTTATAATGTTCTATGGATAAGGAGTGATCGGCATCGGTAACATAGACTTCTTCCACCAGTGTCATGTGCGCATTGCGGTCTTCCGGCAATCCGGGAGCCACGGAAAACGCTTGTATAACTTTTTCGCGCATCTCCTGCAAATCAGTTTGATGCGAATGACAAAAGGAGAAAACTTACGTTTGAACTCGAAAGGTATTTTTACTTCGAAAGGAGCATCTAGGGCTAAAGCGTATTTGTTGTATGCTCATAAACTCGATATTGTAATTGTTCCTAAGTGCGAACATCTAAGTCGCTTGATGTTGACGTTAGACGCAACCCAATCAAATGAATTTGCTTGGCACGACACAAACAAGAACAATGGCCTTGCTGTGATTGCGTCCAGCAACTACCTCCTCCAACTATCCGATACGAAAAATCGTGGTATTGAGCTATCTACCTATATGCATGAGCGAAATTTATTTTTGTATTTCTTGCCGTAAGGGCTGATGATACGTAAGATGGTAACACTCTTTTTACATTTTTTTGGGGGGGGGGTATCTTAAATTAATTCTCCCTTTTCCGGCTTGACCTGAAGATACACACCCGTCAGTTGATGTCTTCAACTAACTATTTCGAAAAAACAAGAGTGCCTGCTGGTATTCCCTCTTCGAATCCACCGGATGATGATCTTGGCAATCGCTTATCCCGATTTGGTGTCAATGGCGGATAAAATGGTACCACACCTGGCTAAAAAAATCGATGCTGTATTATTCAGCGGCGAAATGGCTGTACGCCATGCGAGATTACAATGAGTACCATGGCATGCTGTGGATATTTACCTATACTAAAAACATTAAGTTAATTGCTGGTTTCGACGACGAAAGGCATGCTGCTTTTGAATTCCGCCTCCTTCTTTTTAGGCCCCGCAGTTGAAAGGGGTTTAGATGCAGTCGAGTTTACCGAAACATTGAGCTGGTCGATGAATTTGTGATTGATCCTGAAGAAATTGAACATGTATAACTTCATATCGGGCGGCACCTGGCAGATTTCGTTCATATGATTATAGGTCATATATGTGACCAGTACTTTTTCATAATCCGTATTTTTAAAATCAAAGTCGAGCAATGACTTTAATACCTTACATGTGATCTTGATTTCCTCCGGCTTGGCGTTTACCAGCTGTGCACGGGCCAGCCGTACGGAAAATCCCAGTAATAAGAGTAGCATGATCTTTTTTTTCATCTTGTCTATTTTTTTTTCTCCGTTTTTGTAGGATCGGCAAATTTCATCGTATCCTTACTTTCAATCGATTTAATAATCAAGTAACATCCCAGCAAGATGGCTATCAGTCCTGGAGACACCGAGGCCAGTTTCGCGAATCCCTTCAGGTCTAATTTTGTTTCCTTATTCATTTCATAGAATGAAACGCCAAGGCCAATAAAGGTGATGGCAATACCTGTAATAATCCCCAACGACCTTTTTAACAAACCGATATAAGTGGTGTAGAAAAAGATCAAGTATTGGCCGTCCTTCATCATCTCTTTATTGCTGGTACCGTTAGCCTTAAACCATTCGATATTCAGGTAAAGGTACCATGCGATCAGACACAGCGAGAGAGTACAAATTACGGTGAGGTACCAGGGAATATAAGTCCCCCAGCTGGTGTTGTTCTTTACTGCCATTTTATTTGGGGTTTGGTTTAAAAATACCCGGTATGATTTTACCAACGGAGCCGCTGGGTTCCTGTATCTGTAGCATCGCGGCTATTGTAGGTGATATATCCGTTATGTCAACCTGGCTTACATCAATGCCCGGGCTAATACGATTACCGTACCAGATTAGGGGGATATGGGTATCGTAATTGTACCAGGCCCCATGGGTTGACCCGGACATTCCGTAACCTTCAAACCAGCCGGATTTCAGAATAACGATCAAATCGCCGGTTAGCTTGCTAACCGCCCCGTTTTTAATCATAGTTTTTAGTTTTTCGTCGATAATTTCCTTATCCAGATTGGCGAGGTCGACCACTTTGTAAACGCCAGGTATCTTCGACAGGTACTCATTGATTGACTCCTTGATTACCTGACGGTTGATCTTGGTGTGTTTTATCGTAGTGTCATTTAAAAACAACATAGGGGCAAGGAAACTTTTAATCCAGTTGAAATCTCCGTACTGTTTTTTTAAAGATATTTCCAGGTCCTTCATACTGCCCTGAAGGGAAACCAGTCCTGCGGGTATTCTGTACTGCTGTGAAAAGGAAACGTTGTCAGCGACGCCGTGATCAGCTGTAAGAAACAAGGTATAAGCGTCCTTTCCGAGCTTTTTATCCAAAAACATGATAAAGGAGGCCAGTTCCAGATCAAGCCGAAGGTAACAATCTTCTACTTCAATACTCCTTGGGCCGTACATATGTCCGATATAATCGGTGGACGAAAGACTAACGGCCAATAGATCTGTATATTTTCCACTTCCAAGCTTTTCATTAACAATGGTAGATTTCGCAAATTCAAGCACCAGTTTATTGCCGATCGGACTGCTGGTAATCGCGGATATGGTGTCTGTGGCTAAGTACTTATGAGGAAATACAGGAGCATACTCACTTTTTAACTTTCCTTCGTAGGACATGTTATCAAGGTCACTTTCTGTGTATTGCGTGATCGGCAATAGCGTTTCCCAAGTTGTGTTTTCCAGGAATTGTTGTTTAATACCATTGTTAAAGTCTGCAACCCAGTCTGGCAGCCGTGCTTCATAATAAGAAGACGTGATCCAGACTTTGTTCTTATAATCAAAAAAATAAGCAGCATTGCCCAAGTGTCCACCGGGCAATACCGAACTACGATCCTTCAGGGCAATACCGATGACCTTGGACTCAAAATGCGAATTCAAGCGCATTTCATCACCAATGGTTGTCACCTGTAGGTTATGGGGAGACATTTGTCCTGCACGAGAATCCGAACCAATAGTGGTTACGCTAGAATCCTCCACGCAATAGGTAATGTGCAGTGTTTGCTTATCATACCAATCATTACCAATGATTCCGTGGATAGCGGGGACAGCGCCGGTATAAATGGAGGCATGACCCGGCGCGGTATAAGTGGGAATATAATTAATATGCGTATCGATACAATTATAGCCGTTCTGCATCAGACGATTAAAGCCGTTTTCTGAAAATTTACTCCGATACCTGGACAAATAATCGTACCGCATTTGGTCCACAACAATCCCGACAATCAACTTAGTTTTAGCTACTTGTGCGGTAGCAGTAACACTTGTCGATAACAGCGATATAGCGATAACCACGCTTTTTAACAATTGTTCGGAAGTACATTTCTTTTGGATTAGGCGCATAAAGTCGACAAAGTTGATTATGAGTTAATTATATGCATAAAACCTGGCAATTACAAATCGCTAACGTTGATAAAAGCGCACGGAAAACTTAATTTGAAGGCAGCGCCACTTTTTTGCGTTTCCCTGGTATTGCTGGGGCTTTTTCTTCTTTAAGGGTAGGATGCGGGTAAAAGATGTCCTACTGCCTGTTTTCGGAGTGAGGGTCGGTCGGTTAATCGTCTTGGAATGAAGCGAAAGCTTCCCGGTCGTCTGGATGAACGGGGCCGATGCAGTTTGCCAGAGACGACGAGCTTATCTATGGGGGAAATACCGCTGCAGGCGATTTAAGTCTTTATTGGTGATTCTGACGTATGTGACCACTCCATTCCGGCGCAAGACAAAAGGTACGCGAACTGTTTATTCTTTAATTCTTTTGGATAGCGATTTATTAATCAATTACCCGCCACTTTACCATAAGAGTCAAATTTTATAAATTTTGATGGATAATAAGCAGTGTCGAACTTTCGCTGAAGCAACTTAAAAAAATTTTCATCGTGTGTTGAAATAACCACTTGGCGGTCGATCTCGCTGTCTGTCGTAATGGTTCGGATCAGATCGATGAATGACAGAACATTGATAGAATCGAGATATTGAATCGGGTCATCCATGAAAATGGTATTGATAATCGTTTCCTTGTTCTGGAGCGCTTTGGCTAAAAATATGCTTAACGACAAAATATTGATCTGGGCGGAGCTCAAATACAGCGAGGGATTGACCTGGTTGTTCCCATCTGCATCAGCCGCATAAATATTTAAGCGGGGTTTGACATCATTAAATTCAGGAACAAGTTTGATCTCTTTCAAGTCCGGGTGAGGGTCGATCTTGCGATAGATCTCGTTAATGGTTTTCTGGTTAAAGACCGCGTTGATCTTGGCTAAGAGGAAGTCTGAAACTTTATCCTTCAAAGTGTTAAGACCGACCAAAGTTCCTTCGAGTTGGGTATGGGCTGCTTCCAGCCGTTTTAATTCCCGATTTTTTTCATTGATCAATAAATTACTTTGCATCGCAGTGATGTTTTCCTGCAGCTCCCTTAGTTTAAGGTAGGTCTCATTTAATACGTCGATGGATTTATCACAAACTCCGAGCTGACGGCCAATGGCGGCCAAGTCGATCTTTTCACTTTTTAATGCCAGCTGGAAATTTTCCTCGAATTGCTGTGTCAATGTTTCCAGGTGGGTCAGGTTTTTTTGAGTTTCCTCCAGTAATCTCTTCAGGCCAATCATATCGGCGGGAATAGGGTTTTGCTGCAAAAGACCGATTTGCCGGCCAGTGTCTGCCTGGTTTTTTTCCAGTTCGCGGATCATCTGCTGCTGTACGCGGAGTTTTTCCTGAAGGCCGTTTGTTATAAAATGCGCCTCCACGATCTTGTTTTTGGTTATGAAATTCCGCACTTCTACATAAACAGGCAGGTTTTGGTTCATTTGGAGTGCTGCTTCCAGCTCTGAAACCCTGGCCTGGGCATTAATCTTTACTCGGGTAGGCCTCGCCGTTTTTCATGTAATTTTGGTTGAATGTTTCAAAAAACTGAATGGACGTACTAAAAATATCAAAAGCTTTCAGTAACTGTTCTTTGGTGGTAACATTAAAATCATGGGTGTGTAAAAGGCAAAACAAATTCCATCTTTCTTTAATAAATGGCCTTTTCATTAATGGATCTGTTTTTTCAATTTCAAAGAAACGTCCTTCAAGTACGGCTTTCCACTCAATGAATCGATCTTGTCTAAGTTTATCTGTATTAGCTTCTTGCTGCTACTTGAAGCCTTTTCAACCCAAGAAACGCTGCCGTTGTAGCTACCGTGCCTGTAAACAAGGCTTTATAGTTTGCATACTGGTCAAGATAGTTGGATATACCTTTAGGGCTGAATAGGAAATGCCTATGAACCAATTCCCAATGTATAGCGACTATCGCGAGTGAGGAAGTGAATAGTAAGATGTAAACGATATAGGTAAACAGTGTATTTGATATTTTCATAATTGCTGGCTATAATTTGTTAAGCCTATCTAAAATGTCACTATAGTATGGTACCCCTTTGGGTTTATTTACCACCACAACATCAACATCATTTGCTCTTAATATCTCTAATTTGGCTTTTGAGCGCTTTTCATATTCAGCAGGGATGAAGTAAGAAATTTTATTATTCACCTGGAATTTGTTTTTGTAATACTTGCTTCGCGCCCGGTAGGTGATCAGCCACCAAAGATCCGATTCTACAAAATCCAGACCTAATCCGAAAATATAGATATTCTTTGTGAAGAACAGATCGATCCACGATTGGTAATTGACCTGTCCTTCTTTGGCTAAACGCTTGGCCAGCGATTCCTTTAAGATACCGTCGGTCTTGTAGTTAGTGCCTGATATCGTGTAGTTCCTCATATTTTGCAGTTCGCCGCAATAATGCTCGTACCCTAAATTAATGGACATCGGATTATTGCAATCACCATGCAAATGCCAGTAGGTTGTACCGCTTAGTTCATGTTTTCTAAAAACGCTGTAAAGTCTTTCCACGACAAGGCTGCTATTGCTTTTCGGAATCACCCCTTCAATAGAAAACTCATAATTTGTCGTCATGATATGCGGCACATTTAACGCTCTGATCTGTTCGTGGATTTCATTTTGTTCTATTTTAGAAACAATACCCGCGATATAGGTTTTAAGGTCTTTTTCATCCATCATCTTGGTGCGTATTGCACTTAGAAATATTTCCTCATAAAGCATAGGAAATGGCTTGTCATCCCGGTTAATATGACTAACGCCACAATAGGTGGTGATGTCATCTAATAATTCTTTCCAGCTCTTGCCTGGTTTGATGTTGTTGATGTCGTTGCCGATCAGGAGCGCAAAGTCTTTCATGAATAAATTGTGTATGAATGGTTTATATGGTGAGCGAATATAAGTAATATTCCTATTGCAAGATAATACCTATCGAAGGGGTCACCCCATTGAAAACCCCGCAGGTTTGCTATTATAACATGCATTATTGCTCCTTATTGAATTGTCGATGAGGAACAAATTACTTGAAAAACGTAATATCACAACGGAGAAAGCGATTGAAGTTTTGGCCAGAAATGGCATTATTGTCACTCCAAAAAAAGCGGAAGAAATCTTGGATTTGATGTATTTTTTGGCGAAATTGATAGTAAATCAGAACTTTAAAAAATGAAAATAGCTGACTTATATATTCGGGTTAGTACCGATGAACAGGCCGATAAAGGATATTCACAACGCGACCAGGCAGAAAGATTGCAAAAGTATTGTAACGACACCAATATTACTGTTCGTAAAATTATCTACGAAGATCATTCGGCGAAAACATTTAACCGCCCGGAATGGGATAAGCTTTTAAAGTACTTGCGACAACATCGCAATAAGTCGAATTTGATACTATTTACGAAATGGGACAGGTTTAGCCGCAATGCCCCTGATGCGTACAATATGATCAGTACATTAAAGTCGTATGGCGTAGAACCACAGGCCATTGAGCAGCCTTTGGATATGACTGTACCGGAAAACAAGATGATGCTGGCCATTTACCTTACAGCCCCTGAAATCGAGAACGACCGTCGTGGGTTAAATACGTTTTATGGTATACGGAGAGCAAGGAAGGAAGGACGCTGGCCCGGCCTCGCGCCGGTGGGTTATATCAACCGTACCGCAGAAAACGGCAAAAAGTATATCAGTCCTGACGGAGAGCAGGCTGAATTAATGAAATGGGCTTTTAAGGAAATCTCCAAAGGCAAATTTTCCACCGAACAGGTATTTAAAAAAGCGGTTGAATCAGGGTTGGATTGCAGTAAAAATAATTTTTTAAGGCTCGTTCGCAATCCGATCTATTGTGGTAGGATTCCCATAGCACAATATAAGGATGAAGATGCTTTTACAGTTATAGGCTTACATGAACCAATTATAACAGAATCCTTGTTTTACGAAGTCCAGGAAATATTAGACGGCAACAAGCGGACGACAAAGACGAAAATTATTACCAATACAAATTTTCCTTTAAAAGGCTTTATCAGTTGTTCAAGGTGCCCCCGCACACTATGTACAAGCGGTTCAAGAGGACGAAGTATGTATTATTACTATTACCACTGTTGTTCTGAATGTGGTTGCAGGTATAAAGCAGATGAGGTTAACAATGAATTTTTAAAATTTCTTGATTTGTATATTCTCAATTCCCGTGCTATTGAATTGTTTAAAATGGTCATTCTTGACGAGTACGCAAATGACACCGTTGGATATAAGGAGTATAAGATTTCTTTGGCAAAACAGCTTACAGAGTTAAATAACCGACTATCCAAAGCGCGGGAGTTATTATTGGCCGGTGATCTTGATGGTGCAGAATACAAGGAAATAAAAGCAGCTTGTGAGCGGGGAATATTGGTTACAGAAGCTCAACTTGCTGAATTAGGGAAGAACAAGTATACCAAAAGCCAATTAGAGCCCATAATAGATAAAGCAATCACAACTTTTGCTAATTTAAATGTAATTTATTGTAAATCAACCGATGAGGAAAAAAGAAGACTAATTGGTTCGATGTTTCCGGAAAAAATCACTTTTGAAAATCTAAAACATCGAACCGCTAAAGTGAGTGATAGCTTTCGATCTATATACCTGACAAACAGACAATTAACAGGAAGAAAAAAGGGGCAAAAGACTTCTGAAAATCTCTTGCCCCGTGAAGGGTAAATGATGGGGCTCGAACCCACGACCCTCGGTACCACAAACCGATGCTCTAACCAACTGAGCTACATCTACCGTTTGGAGAGTGCAAAAATAGAAATCTTCGGCCTATTTGCAAACTCTTTTTTAAAATTACATTAGCCTTACCTCATTTATTTAGAACGATTATTATTAATGACTAAATTTGTACCTATGGCCGAGCAATTAATTGAACTGAACGTGACCGGGATGCATTGTAATAATTGCGCCATGTCTATCCATAAACTCCTCGAAAAAAAAGGGTTACATAATATACTGGTTGATTTTGCAGGTGAAGAAGTAAAATTCTCGACCGACGACGAATCCAAACTACCCGAAGTAATAAAAGGGATACAAAATTTAGGATTTAAGGTAATTGACGATATAAACCTGCATTCGCCGGCATTTTATGAGCTGGTAGAGAACAAATTTATCTTCTGCGCCATCTTTACGGCGCCACTTTTACTCCATATGCTGTTGCCATGGCATTTTTTACATCAACCCATTGTCCAGTTACTTTTATGCCTCCCGGTTTTCATAGTGGGCTGCATGCATTTTGGTAAAAGCGCCTGGAGCTCAGTAAAAGGTGGCGTACCGAATATGGATGTACTAATATTTATCGGTTCTACATCGGCATTTGTATACAGCCTTGTTGGTACAATACAGGGTTTGGGAGCGCAATACCAGTTTTATGAAACCTGCGCTACCATCATAACATTGGTGTTATTGGGTAATGTTTTTGAGAAACGTTCGGTTACACAAACTACATCGGCTGTAAAGGATCTGATTAAATTTCAACAGGTAAATGCCACCAGGATAGTTAACGGAAGTATTGAGGTAATCAGCGCTAAAGACGTTCGTCCGGGCGATACTCTCATAGTAAACCAAGGGGACAAAGTACCTGTTGATGGCGAGATCCTTTCAGGCAGCGCCTCTGTTGACGAAGCCCTGCTTACCGGCGAAAGCATTCCCGTTGAAAAAGATAAATACGATAAAGTAATTGGTGGCACCATTGTAATAAATGGCAACTTCCATATGTTGGCCACTAAGGTTGGCTCCAATACCATCCTGTCGCAAATTATCGATTTAATGAAAAAGGCGCAAGCCGTCAAACCACCTGTGCAAAAATTAGGTGATAAGGTGGCATCTATATTTGTGCCTACGGTGATATTGATAGCGTTGATCACTTTTGTGCTTACCTTTTTTGCAGGTGGCGAAGGCATGCAAAAATCATTGATGAACGCCATAGCCGTGCTGGTGATATCGTGCCCTTGCGCTATGGGATTGGCTACTCCTACCGCAGTTATGGTAGGTTTGGGTCGCGCCGCTAAAAATGGCATCCTGATTAAAGGAGGGGATACTATTGAAGCTGTCGCAAATACCAAATACGTAGTTTTTGATAAAACAGGCACGCTGACCACGGGGAAATTCACCATTAACGAGATTAAGGCAGAAGCTGGGGCAGACCTGGAATTAATTCGGGGGATAGTCACGGCCATTGAAGAACGTTCAAACCACCCTATTGCCAAATCATTGGTTTGGGGCTTAAAAAAGATGCCGCAGCAAAAAGTGATCTTAAAATCTGTTCAGGAAGAAAAAGGACTGGGAATGCGTGCCGAAGATGTAAATGGTAACCACTACTTTTTAGGTACTGCAAAACAAAACACGGAAGATCATTTTAACCTTTCGCTGTATAAAAATCAAAGCCTGCTGGCCCAAATTGCTATAGACGATGAGATTAAGCCCAAAACTGCTTTATTGATATCGAAACTTAAAAAGATGAATATCACTCCTGTACTTTTAAGCGGCGATAAACAAAACCGTTGCCTTAAAGTTGCCAGCCAGATAGGTATTACCGAAGTTCACCCCGAAAAACTGCCCGATGAAAAACTTAAAGTAATTGACATTTACAAACAAAAAGGCAAAACCATAATGATAGGCGACGGCATTAACGACGCCCCTGCCCTTACCAAGGCCGATGTAGGTGTATCCATGAACGATGCGAGCCAGGTGGCTATACAGTCGGCCAGCGTGGTGTTGTTAAATACTGATTTACATTCGGTTATTAAGTTTTTGCAGATTAGTAAACATACGCTGCTTACCATTAAGCAAAACCTATTTTGGGCATTTGCCTACAATATTATAGCTATTCCGGTAGCCGCGTTCGGCTTTTTAAACCCTATGGTGGGTGCCTTTGCCATGGCTTTTTCTGATGTGGTGGTAATTGGTAATTCGCTGAGGCTGAAGGTGAAGAGAGTTGATGGTTAATAGTTCGTGGTTCATGGCCGCTTCAAGCTGGTGTTAAACTAATAAAGTTTATTATTTTTGACCCGAACAGCGGTTTGTGATTCACCATGATCTATGAACCATCAACCATGAACTAATAAATGATCGAGATATTTACAGACGGTGCATCAAGCGGTAACCCCGGGCCAGGCGGGTACGGGGTGATATTGCGCTCGGGACAGCATTATAAAGAGCTATCCGAAGGTTTCCGCAAAACAACCAATAACCGTATGGAACTGATGGCTGTTATTAAAGGACTGGAAGCATTAAAAGCGCCTAATCAGCAGGTTATGATCTTCTCCGACTCCAAATACGTGATCGACTCTATCGAAAAACGCTGGGTTAACGGTTGGGTTGCCAAAGGCTTTGCCGGTAAAAAAAACAAGGACCTTTGGATGCGTTATTTAAATGTTAGCAAACTGCACCAGGTAAAATTCACCTGGGTACGCGGCCACAACGGCCACCCCGAAAATGAGCGTTGCGACCAGTTGGCCGTAGCCGCCGGGAAGCGCGCGCCACTGCTTATCGACTCTGTTTTTGAGGTTGAAAATGCAAAGGCTGGATTGATGTAATTTTTGCACTCCCAAAACTTCTTAAAACTGCGTTTCTGTTCAAATTTGGCACAAAAAAGCACAAAAAACAGGTACAAATACGCCAAAAAAGCAACAAAATATCTACAAAAAATCTACAAAAAAATTCAATTTTTAGTCGTTTAAGAAGTTCCTGTTTAACCGGTGGTTTTAATACCTTACGGCCAATTCTATCACCTGCAAATCCTGGATCTTTTCGCCATCGATATTAAAGCGCATCAGGGTACGCACTTTGTGCCAGCCTTGCTTGCCCGCCGCGCCGGGATTGAGGTGCAGCAGGTGTAGCTTTTTGTCGGGTATCACTTTTAAAATATGGGAGTGACCGGTAATAAATAGCTTGGGTGGATTACTGTAAATTTCGGCCTTAATATGCTGGCTGTACCTGCCGGGGTAACCGCCTATATGTGTCATCCACACATCAACGCCCTCGCAGTTAAAGCGCAGGTTTTCTGGGTATACCTCACGAACATCTTTATCATCTATATTTCCAAAAACGCCTTTGAGCGGCTTAAAAGCTGCCAGCCGAACGGCAAGTTCGATGGTGCCGAAATCGCCGGCATGCCATATCTCGTCGCAGTTGTCAAAATGCTTAAAAACTGCTTCATCAAGGTAGCTGTGGGTATCGGATATCAGGCCAATGCGGGTCATGGGGTAAAGATAGTTTTAAAGAGCCAAGAGTCAAGAATCAAGAGTTAAGACATAAAACAAATAGCTCACGCGGGCATTCAGCCCGTGTGTATCATGGTTTCAGCTTTCAGCTGAATTATGTAAGCTGGAAGCTTACATAATGGTTAACCACGAGTTGCGCTACGCTAAACTCGCGGCAGCGGCACTGAAGTTAAAGGCTTCTGCAAGCATTTCCCAGGAATTATGCTATGCTAACCCCGCGGAAGATGTCAGATTTATTTTACCCATAAAAACAGCAAGTTAACAATCATACTCATTGTGTACGATACAATAAAAGAAGCAATCAAAGTGGTACACATCACACTGTTCTCAAGATATTTCTCCATTTTGTGCAATATAATTGCCACAACCCCAAAAAACACATAAATAAACGCAGGCCAGACCAACTGTATCAAAAGCCTTTTATCGCTTTGATGAGAGAACGAAAGCCGCATTGTCATAGAGTAACTTTGGTAAGCTATAAACAAGCAGCCCAAAAATGGTACAATTAACAAAAGGGTTAAGATTATTGATAAGGTTCTCATGCTAAAAGGCTAAAAAATAAGGCTGTAGTATAAGTTTATATGCTTCCGAATAAACGTTTATACCGTTATAGATGGTTAAGGTAGTTATTTCTGCCGAAATTTCCTGAAAGCCCAGCACCACAATTTCACGGTGAGGCTCGTCTTTTTCAAAGGACCTGATTTTTATGGCCTTTTGCAAGTACAATCCGGATTTTGTGGTCAGGGCCTTTACTATGTCAGCCGTATCGGGTGGTAACACCAGCCAACAAACCCCATTGCTGTTAAGCTGGTTAGAAACAGATTGGATCAACTCCTCAAAAAATCCATCCGCCGCATGTTTAGCCTGGTTCTTTTTAGCGCCCGGCGATAACAGGGAATTGATGTAAAATGGCGGATTGGAAACAATCAGGTCATATTTGCTACCGGGATGTCCCTCAAAAAATTCTTTAAACCCTGAAGGATAAACCATGAGCCTATCCGCGAATGGCGAGCTTTTAAAATTGCTGCCGGCAGTGCTTGCCGCGCCTTCATCAATTTCTACAGCGTGGATGCTGGCATCACCAAAGCGCTGGGCCAGCATTAGGGCAATTACGCCTGTTCCTGTACCAATATCCAATATGAATTTTGGCTTATCAGCACTTGCCAGGGCACCCAATAAAACACCATCAGTGTTTATTTTCATGGCACAGCCACTTTGGTCAACACTGAATTGTTTAAAATGGAACATGAATGCGAAAGTAAGGCAAAATTGTTAATTACCAGGGGTATCAAGCAACCGGCTCTTTAATGTATTATAATCAAAAGGCTGGTATTTAAGATTGTTGATCTCGCCATTTTTCACCAATATATAATGCGGAATACCGTTGATCTGGAACTGGCTTGTTAATTGATTCCATTCATCAGCGCTCACCCGGTAATGCTCTCCTTTTATATTTGGTATCATTCCGTTGTACGCGCCTATCGGCGATGTTTGATTGGTGATGTAAACAAAAACGATGTTCTTATCATCCTTCAATTCGTCTTTTAAGGGGGCAATTTCTTTAATTGCCTGCAAGCACGGACTGCACCAGGTTGCCCAAAAATCAACATAAACGGTTTTGCCTTTGTATTTGTTGATGATGGACGAAAAAATGCTATCGGCAGGTAATTGACGTATTTCATGCTTTGCATAGCCAGTTTGTTTTTTATTAGACTCAATTTTACTGGCAATATTTGTATTGTAGCCTTTCAGTAATGAAAAAACATACGGGTTTGTAAAGTGCGTACGCATAGCTGCAAGCTGTAGTGGCGAAAGCGGCACAAAACTGGCTTCTATTTTACTTGTGGTATCCTGCGCGTCCATCAGTTGAAGATCAAAACTCATGTCGGCGTCTATAATTCCCTTTAACACATTTGTACGGATCATTTTTTGCTCATCGCCTTTTAGCTGTACGATGCGGTCTTGTTTTGCATCGGCCAGCATTATATCCAGGAATGCGGCGTCGGGCTCCGACATTTTTGTTTTTTTCGACCGCGTTACATAATCGAAAATGTATTGGCGTTGAGCTGCTAAAACTTCTTCATTATTCTTTAAGTTGCTGCTAAAAAATGAATAATCGGCAGAAACTATCGCCAGCGGATCGTTAAAAGTAACATCCTTAAAAAAGGAATAATAGGCTTTTTCGAGTTTTACCGGCGGCAATTGGCTGCGTTTGTTTTGCGGGTTGATGTTATTTACTTGCCGGTAAGCTTCCCATTTCTCGGCGTTATATTTAAATAAAAACTGGGTTAAAGTATAGGTAATACCGAGCCGCGCCAGGTTATATGCCTGCGTAGTCATTCCATTTTGTAACCGGTAATTATTTAAAATCCCCAGCCGCTCCTGGCGCAGATTGATGTAATAGGCTTTGTATTGTGCGGGAGTAAGGTCCAGCACATCTTTTCTAACTTTAAGCCAGTCAATACCCAATAAAATAAACTGTGTATGGTATAAATCGTTATTTAGGATGGCATTATCGCCCATAAAACTGGTAGTTACCGCACTGCCCGTCACATCAAACTTTTGGAATACCCTTTTACCGGCTTCAAAGCATATAGCGGCGTATGAAAAAGGAAAATGCACGTAACATTGCTTTGTATAATTCACCGGGAAACTTACTTTAAAACTTCCGTCGTCCGCAATTTTTACAAGGTAATTTTCCTGTCCCCCTGTAACCGCGTTATTAACAAATACCTGCCCGGTGTTAAACCCCATCCGGGGCGAGTATCCTTTTATATATCCTGCGTATTCGGCCATGCCGGTTTTGTAAACGTTTGCCAGGGTAAAAGCGTTTTTGTTATCGGCTATTTTGGTTTTGCCGGCAGCCGCGTTGTTAAATAACACTACAGCCGTTTTTTTTCCAATAATATATAGCCGGCCATTGCCGCCTGTTTTCAGCGTTAAAGTGAGCTTGTGGTCGCCGTCTTTTAAGCCAATCAATATATTTTCACCCCGCCGGTTCACAAAAGTATAGTTCCATAACCTGCTATTGTAAGCAAGCTTACTGTTGTAAACACCCAACTCCCATTGTTTGCTACCGTTTGTTTTAAACCAATCGCCTGCCAAAGCTTCGGGGACTGATATATCCGGTAGTTCAATATCCCAAATGTTGAAACACTGCTGCTGGCAGTCGGGTTCGGCAATGTCTATCCTTTTCGTATGGATACTTACAGGCGGAAAATTGCAGGTAAATGAAATTTTGCCCCCTTTTATGAGGGTACTTTTACCTAACTGAAGGCTATCGACGGATCTGATCTTTAATTTTTGATCGGCGTTAACCAGGTAAAGACCCGATGGCATCCGAAACCAGGTATCTGAGTGATAATCTGTTTTAAAACTAACCAGCGTAGCCGTATCGCTAATGGTTACCTTGCTGATGCTTAGTCCCTGAGCGTTGTTGGCAAAAAAGGCAGGGTTATTAATGATACGCTGGGCCGAAGCATTAAAAATAAAAAGAATGAAACAGGCAAATAAGGTTAGTTTTTTCATTGTGGTAGCAGGTATATCAAATATAGGCGAATATTTGACTGATAATACGGGCTACGGATTAATGATACCCAATATTATATTTTCCATATTTATTTATTGCCCATTTAACACCAATTAAAATGAATTAGAACCAAAACCGCCCGGAGTTGTTATAAAATAAAAATTACGACTATGAAAAATCCATTTGTAAAAAAACAAGACCATACATTTTTGATAGCTTCAATAGCTGTTGGCGCGCTGGCCGCAGGTGCCGTAGCTTATTTGTTCCTGACCGATGACGGCGCCGATAACCGCAAAAAACTGGAGCGCACCATCAAAAAAAGCTTTAAAAAGGCTGCTGCGGATGTAGTAGAACAAAAAACAATACTTTCAAAAAAAGCAGCTAAAGTTGTTGAAGATCACCTGGCGAATTAATATTTACCCCGTCACCGTGTCATTGCGAGTATCCATCAGGATGATCCTGAAAAAAAATGGGGATGACGTGCAACGAAATATAGTTAAACCAATGTCCAAAACTACCGTCATTGCGAGGCACGAAGCAATCCCAAACTATGTGGGACTTAGCATGTCGGGGATTGCTTCGTGCCTCGAAATGACGGATATTTGATATTGACAGTCAGTAACTTACAAACACGTCATTATAAGGCACGAAGCAATCCCAAACTATGTGGGACTGAGTATGTCGGGGATTGCTTCGTGCCTCGCAATGACGGATATTTAATATTGATAGTCAACAACTTACAAACACGTCATTATAAAGAACGAAGCAATCGCGAACCTGTGCGTATTCGCCTTGTATCATTGAGATTGCTTCGCTCCCCGCAATAACATATGGGATTGAATTTGCCACATATTTAGTAATGCTAATAATTGTAAATCCTAAATCACCGAACAAATCAACTCCGCCAAACTGTTTACCTCCACAAAATCATCATCGCCGATGGCCTGCATATTCATATGCGAATCTGAACTGATCAATTTTTTGATGAGGCCGCTGTTTTTTAGCCGGTCGATGCCATTATTGATGAACAGCCCATGTGTGGTTATCACATAAATATCACCCGCGCCGGCGTTTTTATAGGTTTGGGCGGCGTTGATGATGCTGCCGCCTGAGCGGATCATGTCATCATAAATAATCACCGTTTTGCCGGCAACGTCTGCGTTTATGGCGCTTACTTCCGTATGATCGCCTTTTAGCCGGCGCTTCAGGATAAAGGCGGCATTTACGCCCATGTCATTAGCTAATGATTCTACCCATTTGGCCCTGCCTGCATCGGTGCTGGCCATTACAAAATTATCGCCGCCGTATTTGAGGGCGGCTTTTATCACCAGGTCTTTACAGTACACATGCACCGGGTACAGGTCGTGTTCAAAATAGTACTGGATGCCTTCGGAATGCAGATCGAACAAAACCACTTTGTTGCCCCGGTTTGATTTGGGGATGGCCGAGATGAGCCTTGCACGGGTTTTGGCGGTTACAATTTCGCCGCTCAGCACTGCACGTTCCATGGTAGAGTAGCCAAAGTAAGGGATCACGAGCGTTAAGGAATTAGCGCCATAGCTCACTAATGAGGATGCCAGGTCATACAATTCCAGTGTCGCTTCGTCGGTTACGGTGCCGCCTATCAGGATGACGTCGCGGTTTTCAATTTGGGACAGGATGCGTTGGTAGCGTTCACCGTCGGTAAAGGTGCTTACCTCTATTTGCCCTTTTTCAAACGTTCCGCAGGCCATTACTTTTTGGGCCAGGTATTCATAATCTTTTATCGCGAACAGTAACTTTTTCATGCTGATTTCAATTGGCGCTTACATTTGCCTTTACCTGCTCAAAACTAATAGTATTTATCAATTCCCCGTTCTCAAAAACAGTTTGCAGCAGGTCTTCTGCTCCGGGTTCGTCGTCCTCGTTAACAGTTTTGAACTTTCCATCAATTTTAACCAGCTTTAACCGGCCGCCCTTGCTCTTTTTAAAGCTTGGGGTAATGTTGCCATCAGCGTCCATTTCAGTCGGACTTTTCTCTACCCTAACCTCCTGCCCGTTTACAATGGCGCTGCTACATTTCAGGGCAAACTTTTGTGTATCACGGTCAACCTTTTGCAGCAAAGCGCCGCCCATGCCCAATACCAGGTTTTCGGCACTTATGCCGTTATCTTTTAAGGCTTTGTAAATATTGCCAATCTCGGTATAGTTTACACCGTCGCCCTGTATCACCCTCACTTGCGGCGGCAGTACTTTGTAACCTTTGGCATTGGTGATAAAACCAAATTTATCAAACAGGATATTGAAAATCTCCAACAAGGTCATAACCGGGTCGCCGCTATCGGGGCGGATCACGAGGGTGCCGTCGCGGTTCAGGATTTCGTCGCGCAGCTCCGTTCCCCAATACTCGCTACAGGCCTTAAAAATATTGTAGCTATCAGATACGCAGGCAATAATACCGGTGGGGAAAGTTCTGAGCACGTGCCTGAAAACTTCCAGCTCTCCTTCCCTACCCAGCAAAGTACAAATACTATGCTCCGTAGCCGGTATGCTCATGCCGTACACCTTTTGGGCCTTGTAGTAATTAATGGCCATTACAGAACCTGCAAGGTTATCGCTGCCGTTAAAATTGAGCAAATGGGCCGCCCCGCCGATTTTTGCACTCTCCACACTGCTTACGCCCCGGAAACCAAAATCGTTCAGCACAAAGTCTATACCGGCCTCTGCACCGGGTGTGGCAGTTTCCTTATAATACTGTGTCACTACCTTTTTTATCTGGTTACTCAGGGTTGCAACGGTGCAGGGGTACCAAACCTGCATCAGCAGGGTTTCTAAAAAATTGGTGAGCCAGTAGCATTCCGGGTCGGTATTTTCAATGGTCATTAAGGCGTTGCCTGTTGGTACAGCGGTGCCCTCGGCTACGGCTTTTATCCTTACGGGTAGTTTGCCATCGTATTTATCCAGTATGTATTGAAATTTGCTTTTATCAAATACATCATCGCGGCCAAAAACCTGTTTTAAAAAGCCATCTGCCTCGTCCAGGTCCTGTTGGGTAAATGCCGGGCCCTGCAGGTATTCCTTTAAAAAGTATTGCAGACCGAAAAAGATGGTTTCATCAAACATCCCTCCCCTGCTTTCCAGGTAGCTGTAAATTTTGGTGGTACCTGGATAGTACAATTTATGGTGAGCGTACTTGTAGGCATCGGCCAGCAGTACTAAGTTTTCGCGTTTCATGGTGTTAATTGTTAAGGTGAATCTATATAATTGTGTTCAAAAACTGGCCTGAGCTTTTTAAGAAAGCGTAGAGGGCATGGCGTATAAACACACCCCTGCCATCACGCTAATCCTGCCCGCCCCCTCTCGAGAGGGGATAAAAAACAAACGATCAGTAATCATTACTTATCAAGGTATTTGGTGATAATGAGCTTTAACATTTTGGCATGCTCATCGTTTATCAGGTCGTTGCTTATCATCTGGGTAAGGTCTGTTAAGTTAAACCAGGCCACATCAACAATATCGTCGTTAGCTACGGGTTCGCCAGTTAGGTGGTCGCAACTGAATAACAAGGTAATAATTTTATCAGCTTCATTGCGGTAGCGCCAGTCGTTTACGCGGTGACTGGTTTCGTAGGTCATGTTGCTTACCTCTACGTTTCCGCACTCTTCGCTTAGTTCGCGTTTGGCGGCGGCTTCGTAGCTTTCGTCTTCCGGATCGGCAAAGCCGCCTATAAAGCGCCATTTGGGGCTGTTGGCTTTTTTGCCCAACAACAGTTCGGTTTTATTGTTCCTGAACATAGCCACATCAACCGTTGGGTATACTTTGGTGTACTGGTTATAGTAAGCGTACAGGATGCCCGCCCGAAAATCGTTGGAATCAAAAACTTTATCGGCGTATTGCCTGCGTAATTCGGTAGCATTGTAATCGCCGTGAGCAGGCAACTCTACAGTTTCAAAATGGCCCAGATAGTACGGGATAAAACTATCCCTGCTGCCAAATAGCGTGAAGCTGCCATTAGGGAAAACACTTTTCAGCAAATTATCCAGGTTATCAGACCATACCCTATCGCTCGGGTGATCGCTCACCGGCAGCACGATAACATCCGGGTATTCCCGTTTGATCATTTTTTCGCGGGTGTGGTAATCATACGGATTTTTACGGCTGCCCATTATTGGGCTTACGCCTAACAGGATAATCAGTTTGGCGTGATTGGTACTTACGGTATCAATCAGGTTTTTATGCCCGTCGTGCAGGTATGGCGTTTGGAAGCGGGCAATAATCACGGCTATTTTCATCTTATTTGCGTTAATTATACGCAAATATAAATATGCGTTTTAAATACGCAAATTATTTTGAAAATATTTTCCCGTAGAGACGCATCACATGCGTCTCCCACATGCAATTCAACGGTGCAAATCGGCCATATAATTCGTCACCTGTCCTACGGGAGACGCATGTGATGCGTCTCTACAAAATGGTTCGTTTGCCTTCGGCACACGCATTTGATACGTTTCAACAAGAAATCAAATCTCGAAATTGATACCTTCTTTTTGAAGCTGAAAATATTTTTCCTGGTTAAAACGAAAAAGATTTCCCGGCCGGCCGGCGCCTGCAAGTGCCTGCTTTTCGTCAGTTTCTTCGAGAAAACCAAATTTACTGACCTTCTTTTTGAAATTTCGACGATCTATGGCCCTGTCTAAAACGGCCATGTATAGCTTCTCCAGTTCGGAGAAGGGAAAGCGCTCTTCCAATAGCTCAAAGCCTACTGGCTGGTAAAGAATCTTGTTTTTAAGGCGATCGTGCGCTGCCACGATGATGTCCTGGTGATCAAACGCCAGTTGCGGTATTTTTTTGACGTTGAACCAGGCTACTTCGGCGGCATCAGTGGCGGCTTCAATCTCGAACGCATCCGGCTTAACCAGACCATAGTAGGTAATGGAAATTACCCTGTTACGCGGATCGCGACCAGGTTTGCCAAAACTGTACAGCTGTTCCAGGTAGTTGATGCTTACCCCGGTTTCTTCCTTCAGTTCACGTTGTACGGCATCCTCCAATGACTCGTCATTACCAACCAGTCCACCAGGTAGTGCCCAGGTATTTTTAAAGGGGCTAATGTTGCGTTTGATGAGCAATACCGATAATCCTTCTTTTGAGGTGTATCCAAATACTACGGCATCTACAGCTACTTTAATATCCTGGGTAGTGGGCATATGCAAAGGTATTAATATGCGGAAAATCTACGCAAATTATAATTTCTGAACTCGGATTAAGCGGATTAAAGGAGTTACAGGATTTTTTTCCAAATTATTTAACCCATCTGTAAATCAAAATCCAAAAAATCTGATAAATCTGACGAATCCGAGTTCAGACAAAAGCGTTAAGGATCGGCGCGGATACCGGCCTGCGCGTAAAGCCTGCAGGCGTATGAGCACAGAGCCTGGCCGCAGGCAACGCCCACATTAGTAGTAAGTAGTAAGTATCAAGTAGTAAGACAGCTACATTTGTTTTAAGTCCGAAAGTCATTTGTCCGAAAGTCAACCTTGATATCCCCAATGCATGGCGTACCCCCCACCCTGCTACCGCGCAATCCGGCGCGCCCCCTCTCGAGAGGGGAATTTTGAAAAAATCTTGATACTTACTACTTGATACTTACTACTACACCTCATACAATTCCAACGGCAGACCGTCCGGATCAGCAAAAAAGGTAAAACGTTTGCCGGTGAACTCATCCACACGGATAGGCTCTGCCTCTACCCCTTGCTCTTTCAGGTGAGATACAGCATCGTCAAGGTTATTTACCTCGAAGGCTAAGTGGCGCAGGCCGGCAGCTTCGGGGTGCGACGGACGTGGTGGGGGGTTTGGAAATGAAAAAAGCTCGATCTGGTAGCGGTTACCCACTTCCAGATCAAGCTTGTATGATTGGCGTGCTTCGCGATATACTTCGCGCACTATTTTTAAACCAAGTACCTCGCTGTAAAAATGCTTCGACTTTTCGTAGTCGCTGCAAATGATGGCTATGTGGTGTACCTGGTTAAGTTTCAGCATTATTTATTCACCTAAAATAGAGTGTAAAACATTGCTATGTACCATTTTTACGTCGGTAACGTGCCCAAACAGTTCTTCGTCTACATTCAGGAAACCGTTGTTTACAGCACCCAGCAGGCTAAACTCAGTTTCGCTGGTAGCCATAAACTCTACAAAGCGTTCCTGCTCTTCGGGTGCAACGGTTACCACAATACGGCCCTGTGCCTCGCCAAAAAGGAAGGCATCTTTGCGGATAGCGGCATCTGTTTCAATATCGAAGCCCAGGCCGTTTGGCATGGCGGACTCTAACAAGCAAGTATACAAGCCACCATCGGCCACATCATGGCAGCTTTCCAGCACGCGGTGTTTAATCAATTCTTTAATGGTTTGCTGCGTAGCATACTCTTTTTCGATATCGAAATATGGCGCAGGGCAGGCGGTAATTTTATGCCATGAGGCCAGGTATTGCGACGACGCGATATCGTTAACCGATTCGCCAATCAGGTAAATCAAATCGCCGGGTTGTTTAAAATCGGCAGTCATGATGTTTTCGGTATCTTCCATTACGCCCAGCATACCAATAGTTGGCGTTGGGAATACCGAACCACCATCGGCCGACTGGTTATAGAAACTTACGTTACCACCGGTAACCGGGGTTTCAAACTTGCGGCAGGCATCGCCCATCCCTTTAATGGCGCTTACAAACTGCCAGTAAACTTCGGGGTTGTAAGGGTTACCAAAGTTTAAGCAGTTGGTAATAGCAACCGGCTCGCCACCGGCACAGGTAATGTTACGTGCAGCTTCGGCAACGGCAATGGCAGTACCGGTGTAAGGATCGGCGTATACGTAGCGCGAGTTACAGTCGGTAGTTAAAACGATTGCTTTGTTGGTATCCTTAACGGCAACAACAGCTGCATCGCAGGCCAGGTTGGCGGTCATGGTTTGTACACCCACCATGCTATCGTACTGGTCGGTTACCCAACGTTTTGATGCTAAGTTAGGGTGGGCAGATAAATGCTCGGCAACCTCTACCAAATTGGCGGGCTCGGCAACATCATCTATGTTAAATTTCTTATTTTCGGCAAAGTAAGCAGGCTCGCGGTATTCGCGTTCGTAAACCGGGGCACCGCCGCCTAACACTAAATCGTCGGCAGGAACATCGGCTACTTTTTCGCCGTGCATATAATATTCTAAGCGCTGGGTATCGGTAACCTCGCCAATAATGGCGCAGTTAAGGTCCCATTTATCAAATACAGCTTCAACTTCTTTTTCGCGGCCTTTGTGTACCACAATAAGCATGCGCTCCTGCGATTCAGATAACAAGATCTCGTAAGGTTTCATGTTGGCCTGGCGGGTTGGTACCAAATCCAGGTCGATACGCATACCGTGCTCGCCTTTGGCGCTCATTTCCGAGTTGGAGCAAATGATACCGGCAGCGCCCATATCCTGCATACCTACCACGGCACCGGTTTTTATAACTTCTAAAGTAGCCTCTAACAACAGTTTTTCCTGGAACGGATCGCCTACCTGTACGGCAGGTAAATCGTTCACCGAATCTTTACTAATATCCTTTGACGCGAAAGCCGCCCCATGAATCCCATCTTTACCGGTGGCCGAACCTACAATGTAAACAGGGTTACCCACGCCGTATGAAGTTGCTGAAACGGTTTCGCCCGCTTTAACAATACCTGCAGACATGGCGTTTACCAATGGGTTTACGTTATAGCAATCGTCAAAAAACAATTCGCCGCCCACGGTTGGGATACCAAAGGCGTTGCCGTAATGGCTGATGCCTTTTACCACACCCTTAACCAACCACTGGGTTTTCTCCAGTTTTAGATCGCCAAAGCGCAGGGAGTTCAGTTGGGCAATGGGCCTTGCACCCATGGTGAATATATCGCGGTTGATACCGCCCACGCCGGTTGCGGCACCCTGGTAAGGTTCAAGGGCCGATGGGTGGTTATGTGATTCTATTTTAAAGGCGCAGCCAATGCCATCGCCAAGGTCAACAAGGCCTGCATTTTCTTCACCTGCTTTGGCCAGCATACGGTCGCTGTCTTTAGGTAAAGTTTTTAGCCAGGTGATGGAGTTTTTGTATGAGCAGTGTTCGCTCCACATTACCGCGAAAATAGATAGCTCGGTAAAGTTGGGCACACGCCCTAATATCTCTTTAATACGTTCAAATTCTTCGGGTAGTAAGCCTAAATCTTTGGCGGTTTCAACGGTGGTTAATTCCTGGTGCTCCAATGTAATATTGTTTTATTTGAAAGGATGCGCAAAATTAGGAAAAAAGGTGGAAAGGCGAAAGGTAAAAGGCGAAAGGTTTTGAGGTTCGGGGAACGGGTTGCAAGGTTCAAAAAAGCGGAGGCCCGTGCGATTCCCCTCTTGAGAGGGGCGGAGGGGTGTGTTTATTGAATATGCTATTATTGAAGCGGGTGATGCATGGCGTAGAACACACCCCTACCGATGCTCAGCCAAACGCGCCCCCTCTCAAGAGGGGAACTTAAAAAATCTTGCTACTTGATACTTACTACTAAAATGGGCGTTGCCTGCGGCCCGGGCCATACATACGCACACAAGGCATTAGGCGCGGGCCGGTATCCACTTCTGTCCCTAACGCACTTGTCTGAACCGAAATTTTCAGAATTAAAGAATTGACAGAATTCAAAAAAACCTCAATTCGTTTAATTCAGTTCAGATTTAAATTTTCAAATTCTCAAATCATCTGAAATCTGCACACCTGCACATCAAAAAATCTTACTACTTGATACTTACTACATGATGCTTTTTTGAATTATCTTGCTGTATAGTTTCTAAAAACAATTAATTAAACCCTATGGAAATCATCTACCGGTTAGACATCATGCCAACTACCGAACAGGTCATAGAACTGTACAAGAACTGCGGCCTCCCCCGCCCTGTCGACGATCCGGATAGGATTATGCGGATTTACCAGGGATCGAACCTTATTGTTACAGCCTGGCACAACAATGAACTTGCGGATGTTGCCCGCTGCATTACCGATGGCGCCTGGAGTTGCTACCTTGCCGACCTGGCCGTTACAACTACCCTCAAAAAATCGGGCATCGGTAAAAAACTGATCGAATTAACCCAACAACACCTGGGCGACGAGGTGATGATACTCCTGCTATCTGTCCCTGATGCTATGGAATATTACCCTAAAGTTGGTTTCAAAACAGTGGATAACGGATTTATAATGGCGAGGAAAAAGTAGCGTATTTTCCCGGGTTTCCATGTCAATTTAGTACGGTTGCTAAGGGCAGGCTAAAGTAAAACGTAGAACCTTCGCCCAAAACACTTTCTGACCATACTTTGCCTTTATGTGTTTGTATAATTTCGGCCGATAGGTAAAGGCCAAGGCCAAAGCCCGAGATACTTACCGTATTCGGATTTTCGATCCGGTAATAACGGTCGAAAAGTTTCTCCTGATCCTCTGGGTTAATGCCTATCCCCTCATCTTTAACGCTAACCAGCAGCATATTATCGGCTTGCTGGCAGTACAACTTTATACTGCCACCCTTAGGCGAATATTTTATCGCATTACTTAAAAAATTGCTGATCACCTGGCCTATCTTGTCCCTGTCGGCCCTGATTGAGATAACTGTACCGGGAATTACGCTCACCTGGTGAGTATTGGTTGTTAGCAGCAGTTCTTCAACAACTTCGTCCAGTAAGGTGTTCATCTCGAAAGTTTCTTCGTTCAGGTAAATTTTACCTGCCTCAAAACTCGATGCATTTAAAAAACCATTAATCAGCGACGTCATCTTTTTTACCTGGTTATTGGCTTTGGCCAGGTAAGTAACTGCAAAATCATCACTGATTTTTTTTGCCCTTAAATTTAACATCTGCACATAACCCTGTATTGCGGTAAGTGGGGTTTTCAATTCGTGGCTTGCCATGGCAATAAAGTCATTTTTCCGGAGCTCATCCAGTTTAAAAACGGTTACATCGAGCAAAAGGCCTGTAAAATAGGATGGTTTGCCTTCATTATCCAATGCAAGGTTTCCAATTCCGCGTACCCAGCGCAGTTTTTTGTCATGAAACCCCAGGAGCGGATATTCCACGTCACATTTCGCGCCAGTGGTAATAGCGGTTTCCACTGCTTCGGTTACCACATGCCGGTATTTTTCAACAACCTGGGCTATGGCGTCTTCATAACTCATCGCCTCGGTTGCGTGAAAGCCAAACATCGTTTTAAGCCGGGCAGACGGGGTAAACCTTCTGGTTTTAATATCTATAGTCCAGGTGCCCATCTCGGTAGAGTCTATAGCCATCCCGAGCATATTGTTACTGATATTTAATTCCTGCTGAATGCCTTTTAATTCGGTAATATCGTTAAAGGTAATGATGGCGCCATTCCGCTTATTATCAGATTGCTGCACGTAGGGCATGGTCATAATCTGGTACCATTTGCCATTGTTTGTTTCAATCTCTTTGGTGATTACGCTGCCATCGTGAAGCACCTTTTTTACATCATCAATAATAGTTTCAAATTTAATATTGGTTGATATATTGCTCAGCGGCCGCCCTATGTCGGATTCCAGCAGGTTAATTTGCTTTACGGTACCCGGCGAAAACTTCATCAGCTCCAGGTTATTATTGATAAAGAGCTGGCCGTTTATATTACTCCTGAAATAATTGTTTAGGTCGTCGTTGGTTTCCAGCAGTTCTTTATTTTTTGCCTGGTAATCTGAATTAATGGTATGCAGCTCCTCGTTCACTGATTCCATTTCTTCATTGGTGCTTTGCATCTCCTCATTGGCCGATATCAGCTCCTCGTTAAAGGATTGCATATTTTCGTTTGAGGCATCCAGCCTTTCGTAAGCCGAATTTAGCTTAAACTTAAGTTCCTTTAATTCTTCTTCCAGGTTGGCGGTGTATTTGTCGTGATAAATTTTCTCGTCAAATACTTTTTCGTTTGCTGTGGCAGTACTTACTTTAGTATCCTGCATAAACGTTACCAACAACAAAGGCTGATCGCCTTTTTTAGGTATCAGCGGGATAACCGAAAGGTTTACTTTAATTATTTTTTTGCCATATTTAATTTTAACACCGCTAATACTAACCTTCTCGTTTGTTTTTAAGGCATCAATTTTCACTGCGTTAAATGCAATGGCAAGTGGTTTGGGCAATAGCTCGGCAAGGTTTAAATTAAAGTTTTGCTGCAGCAAAAACCTGGAGGTATCGCCGTATGATTTTATTACATTATTGGCCTCATTAATACAAACGGCCAGGTAGCCCATATCTTTGGCCAGCAGGGTGTGCATATGCTCGGATAGCGCGTTATTGGCATTGCCGGTATCTTCGGGCAAAAATTTTGCCGGTGTGCGTTTTATGTCCAATAACTCGGGCAGCGAAAACGCGTCGAAACTAACGCCCCGTTTGGCCTTCAGGTTTTTATATATCTTCCATTTTTTATTTACCACTTCCAGGTCTTTGATTATAGGCATAGGGCTCTCGCTCGACCCTAAAAACAGGTACCCATCAATTTTCAACCCGAACAGCAGCATGGTATATATTTTCTTTTGCAGTACCGGCGTCATGTAAATGAGCAGGTTGCGGCAGGTAATCAGGTGCATATTGCAATACGGCGGGTTTTTCACCAGGTCGTGCTGGGCAAAAATCACCATTTTACGAATAGCCGGTGTAACCCGGTAACCTGTTTTTTCTTTTATAAAATATTTCTGCAGCCGTTCTGCCGATACATCTTTTTTTATCGAAAGGTTGTAAACACCTTTAGCAGCGTGTGCCATGGCAACACCGTCAATATCGGTGGCAAACAGTTTTACAGCTACGTTTGCAAAATTGCCGTGCAGGTGTTCGGCAATTAATATGGCTATGGAGTAAACCTCTTCGCCTGTGGCGCAGCCGGCTATCCACATCTTTAACTCTTCGCCCGCGGTAAGCTTTCCCAACAAATCGGGCAGGATATCACTCTTGATAAATTCAAATGCCTCTTTATCCCTGAAAAAAGAAGTTACACTGATCAGGAAATCCTTACCCAGGGCCTCTACTTCATCAGGCGAGGTTCTTAAAAAGTCAAGGTAGTTGGCAAGTGATGCATAATTATTGTTAGATGCGCGCCTTTTGGTACGCCTGAGAATGGTGCTCAGTTTATAATCCGAAAAATCAAGCGGCGATTTTTCTTTAATCAGGGCTACAATTTCGGTAATGTTTTTTTCGTCCTCTTCTTCATCCGCCAATAGCTCCTGTTCATGTTTCACGTATTCTTCAATCGCGGCGGGCATAAGTTCGGGTTCTAAAATAAAATCAACCACACCCGTAGCAATGGCATGCGACGGCATACTGCCAAAAGCAGTAGTTTCGGGATTACGGGCCATCACCATTCCGCCGGCTTTTTTTATAGCTTTTACGCCCTCGGTACCATCGCGGCCCAGGCCCGAAAGGATGACACCGATGGCTTTGGTACCGCTATTATCGGCCAGGGAGTTAAAAAAAACATCTATAGTGAGGTGCGGACCGGCGTGCTTCCCTTTTTCTGTTAATATCAATGTACCATCCCGAATGGTCATGAATTGATCATGTGGTATCAGGTATACCTCATTACTTTTTACAATAACGCCATTTTGGGCCTCTTTTACCACCAGTTTGCTATGCCTGGCCAATAACTCAACCATCCTGCTTTTAAAATCGGGCGATAGGTGCTGGATAATTACATATGAAACCCCATCTAAAGGGGTGTGGTCAAAAAACGAGTTAATTTCATCCATACCGCCGGCCGATGCGCCAATGGCAATAATATGATGGGGATCCGCTGCGAGCATAAAATGAAATTAAAGAGCTTTAGGATTTATAAAAAAATCTTTGTGAAGTGAAGTGAAAGTATGATGAAAGTTACGATTAAATTTAGCATTCGCAAGCCTTTTAAAGTTTAATAAGAAAATGAGATTACTTAATAAGAAATATGGTGGGCGTTTTAGTATCGGGTAGCGGATATAAGTATCAAGTAGTAAGTATCAAGACTGCTGCAAATTAGTATCAGGAAGTCCGAAAGCTTTTTGTCCGAAAGTCCGAAAGTCAAAAATCTTGATACTTGATACTTACTACTTGATACTATTTAATGCTACTCATCACTTTTTGGAAGAAAAGAAACTGGTAGGATACGGCGTTGCTCCAATAGGGCCATTCGTGTTTGCCGGGGCGTTCGGTGTATTCGTGGGGTGTTCCGTTGGCTAATAACAGCTGGTGCAGTTCGCGGTTGGGTTTAATCATGATATCATCAAACCCGCAATCAAAAATCAGCTTTACATCATTGGCTTTCATTTTATCGGCCAGCCCCACGGCAGAATATTCGCGGTATGGGTTGGCGGTATCTTTTGGCGGGCCAAGCAAATGTTCAAAGTTTTTATTGCGCAATTGGGCAAATTCGGCAGGCACCGTCCAGGTGGCGGTATTAATGTTCATTACGCCGCTCATACTGCCGGCGGCACAATATAATTCGGGATGGCGCGCCGATAGATACATAGCGCCGTGGCCGCCCATGGATAGGCCGGCTATAACCCTCCCCTTCCTGTCTTTTATAGTGCGGTAGGTGCCGTCTATTTTTTCTACCAGTTCTTTGGTTATAAAGGTTTCGTACTGGCTGCCTTTATCCAGGGGGCTGTCAAAGTAATAGCTCATCAGCCCGGCATCGGGGGTAACAATGATAAAATTGTACTGGTCGGCAAGTTTAAGCAGCAGCAGCTTATCGTCGGTTTTTGACAGCCAGTCGCGGTAATTGCCCTGCCCACCATGCAGCAGGTAAATAACTGGATAGTTTTGTTGCGTGCTTTTGTACGATTGCGGTAACACCACAGCGGCTTTAATCGTCTTTTGCATTAGCTGGCTATAAACATCCAGGGTATCTACTCCGGCGGCAAAACTGTTAAAACGGCAAAACATTACGCAAATACACGTAAATGAAAATAATTTGTAATTTTTCATAACTGACCTATTATTGGGTTATCCCGACTTATTTTCCTGGTTGTATTGGTTTACAGAGCAAGACGCTCAATGCGTAAATATAACACAATGATAATTTATTTTTTAACACAATACCAATAATAGGCACAATTTAAAGGCCGTGTTATTTTATGAAGTGCAAAAATATATTCCCGATGAACCACAGTTATACGTAAATTAGTCAGCAGGAAACCATGCATATTGGCTTTTGTAAACTTTATCAACTTGAAAAAATCACTGCTCCTGTTTGCAGCTTTATTATGCCTTTCCCTGGGTGCATTTGCCCAGCCAAAAAACACGTATATAAAAATAGAAACGCCACAGGGATGGTGTATTGTAAAACTGTACAACCAAACGCCGGTGCACCGCGATAATTTCATTAAACTGGTTAAAAGCCATTATTTTGATGCCACCACCTTTAACCGGATACAGAAAGGATTTGTGATACAGGGTGGCGACCCGGATTCGTTATATGATAAAGGGCGCACCTTAAAGCCCGAAATGAAATGGATAGCGCCCGAGTTTATAACCGATTTATACCATCGCCGGGGAGTGGTGGCCATGGGCCGTGATGCCAACAAAACAGAATCATCATACACCACCCAGTTTTACATTGTAGATGGCCGCACCTGGACTAACGACGAGTTGGATGCCATCGAAAAAAAGTACAACACCCACTTCACCGAAGCGCAGCGCAACACTTACCGCACAACCGGCGGAACGCCTTTTCTTGATGGGCACTACACCGTTTTTGGCGAAATAGTAAAAGGCATTGAACTGATAGACCAGGTAACAGCGGTAACCGTTGACAAAAACGGCAACCCTGCCACACCCGTTTGGATGAAACTGACCGTACTTACGCCACAAGAGGTTACTAAGGCTTTAAAATAGGATTAGCGAACTTCAAAGACGGCTTAATAAAAAGGGGTTATATCATAATAACGTATGCATTCTTGCGTTCAACAATACCTTATTTATAGCTTATCATGAACCGCCTTGCCAATTTCATTTTTCTCATCGTACTTATATCATCGGCCTGCGGCAACAAACAATTACTCAGTCAGAAAAACATTTTGGGCGATTGGATACAAGTGCGAAATCCGCCACCTTCCCGAAAAGACCATGTTGTATTAGAGCCGCCTGGTTTTGGAAATGCCGCCTTTAGTTTTTACGCTGATGGTGTTTTTGACAACAAAGCTGGTTATTTAAAACGAACAGATAGCACTACCATATATCTGGGAAATCGTTCAAAATATCGTATTACAAATGATAGTTTATATCTTTTAAATCCGGTCGACAGCAAATGGGATAGTTGCAAGCTCATCAAATTAACATCTGATACTTTGCAATTTAATTTATTGGGCGGGATCGCAACCTTTAAGCATTACAAACCGGTAAACTATAAAAATCCTGATTTTGATAAAATAATTTTGGCAACATCGGGTTGTTATGGCACATGCCCAATTATGAGTATTATACTGAATAACGACGGAACTGTATTATTCAGAGGTTTGGGCTATACCGGTAAAAAAGGAACCTATGCAGGTAAAATATCCATAGAAAGATTTCAAATGCTACAGCGCAATTTCTTTGCAACTAAGATAGATTCACTAAAAAACAATTATAGCGCGGGCTGGACTGACGATGAAACGATAACAACTACATTTGTAAAAGATGGCAAAATATATAAGTCAATAACAGATTACGGAAAAGTAGCCCCACAACAATTTGTGTGGGCTTATAAGCCAATTAGATATCTATATCAGCACATCAAATTAACGCCAAACTCCGCACCTGCTTTTTTTCCACGTTTTAACGAAGTCAGAGGGTCAAGTTTCAGGAAAGATGGCCGCATAGTACCGCATACCGAATCGGAAACTTTCTTATTATTTGATTATTTGAGGAACGGAAAACAGGTAGATGTACGATTTAACAGCAGGTTTAAATTACACGTTGAACTTAGTGATTTCCCTTATTATGACATCAATACCGATGGCCGTTACTACACTTTCATTACAAACGGTAAGCCAACAACCATCGATATAGGTTTTAATTTTTACGATATAAACATTAAAAACTGGGAATGGCGAAAGATTGAAGAATATGATTAATACCCTGACTTATAATACGTCAATTTGATAACCCTACCATCTTTAGCAGACAAAATTATAACAAATGTGCCGCCGACATATCCCTCGGGCAAGGTTCCTATTAACGCCCAGTAGCCATCAACAGCATCAACTTTGTAGGGCTTTTCGCCCAATATCTCATCCTTGCCATAAACTTTAAATAAAATAGGCTCAGCAACGGCAACAGCCGTGGCAGAATCCGGAATAACCATGTAAGGTACCTGCTGATGTTTTTTGTCGGTAAGTGCTTTTTTTATTTCTGATCTCCAAAACTCAGTCACTTCTTTATCCTTTTGTTGAGCAAAAGCAAAGAAGGGAACGAATAAAAGACATATAAGCAGATATTTCATACCCAAATATAAACTAAAAAAGGTGCCATGCCCAAGCATAACACCTTCTAAAAATCTTACTACTTGATACTATCCTATCTAAGCTGATATCGCGTTTATAATATCATACTGCGTAATAATCTCAATTTTGCCATCTTCGCTTTCAACCAGTACAGCAATGTTATCCTTATTGATCATGCCCGAGATCCGGTCGATAGAGGTATTCAGATCAACAAACGGAAACGGCGCGGTGGTAATATTTTTAACCGGCTGCGATTTGATGGATGGGTTCTCTAACAGCGAATTCAGGATATCGCTTTCGGTTATCTTGCCTATCACCATACCTTTTTGGGTAACCGGGATTTGCGAGATATTGAGCGATTTAATGGTGTTAATTGCTTCCAGCACCGATTTTTCGCAGTCGATAGTGATAATTTCCTGTACGTCTTTTTTGCCGATGATGTCGCGGGCGGTAAGTTTGCCATCTTTCAGGAAACCGCGGTCGCGCAGCCAGTCGTCATTGTACATTTTGCCCAGGTAACGGGTACCGTGGTCGGGGAAAATGATCACGACTACGTCCCCTTCTTTAAACATATCCTTCATCTGAATCACCCCGGCCACGGCCGATCCGGTGGAGTTACCGGCAAAGATGCCTTCTTTGCGGGCAACCTCGCGGGTCATCAGGGCGGCATCTTTATCGGTCACTTTTTCGAAGTGGTCTATCAGGCTAAAATCAACGTTTTGCGGTAAAAAGTCTTCGCCAATACCTTCGGTGATGTAAGGATAAATTTCGTTTTTGTCAAAATCGCCGGTCTCTTTGTATTTTTTAAATACCGATCCGTAGGTGTCAATACCCAGCACTTTGATGTTGGGGTTCATTTCTTTAAGATAACGCGCTGTGCCGGATATGGTACCGCCGGTGCCTACACCAGCCACCAGGTGCGTGATTTTGCCCTCGGTTTGCTCCCAAATTTCGGGGCCGGTTTGCTCATAGTGCGCCTGCGAATTGCTCAGGTTATCGTACTGGTTGGGCTTCCATGAATTAGGCACTTCGCGCTCCAGGCGCGACGATACGGAGTAATATGACCGCGGGTCTTCCGGCTCTACGTTGGTTGGGCAAACAATAACCTCGGCACCAAAGGCACGCAGGGCATCAAATTTTTCTTTGCTTTGTTTATCGGTGCTGGTAAAAATACACTTGTAGCCTTTTATCACCGCAGCAATAGCCAGGCCCATACCTGTATTACCCGATGTACCTTCAATAATGGTACCGCCCGGTTTAAGCTTACCGCTTTTTTCGGCATCCTCAATCATTTTAAGGGCCATACGGTCCTTAATGGAATTACCCGGATTGGTTGTTTCAATTTTGGCCAAAACCGTTGCCGGGATGTCCTTTGTTACTTTATTTAACTTAACCAGGGGCGTGTTGCCAATGGTATCTAATATGTTGTTATGCCACATAAATTTAATATCTACTAACCCGGTGTACTAAGCGGGATTACACCTCAAAAATAGTTTTTATAAACTGAACTTTCTTTATGGAAAAGTAAATAGATGTGCATCATTTAAACGTACCAACACAAAGTTTATATTTAAACCTGGGGCCAGGCCTCAAAACATACCTATATATGTTATCACTTTATAAAAAAAACTTACTGCTTATCATCATTTCGGGCTTTGTTACAGGCAATGCATTCGCGCAAAAACTGCTTACCCCAAGCAGGCAAAGCAGTTTTTACACCTACATTTATAAAATTGGGCCTGACGATGTTTTGAGGTTTTACAAATACCCCGGCCAGACCCCGGACGAAAAAATATTGCAGCACCCCGTTGATTCCTCTAAAACGGACGACAAATGGAAAAACAATCTCCCGGCAGGCAACTATTTAAAGGTGTATGTACAAAAAAACAAGTTGTTGTATAAACTGATTGAAAACCGCTCGGCTTATTTGAAGTTGATGCGTAATAATTATGACCTGCGTTTTATTTTAACCGATAAGCAAGGCAGCCCTATTAATGACGCCGCTGTTACGTTTAATAATAAAATGGTAGCCTATGATACCAAAAACGGCTTGTATTTAGCTAATCAATCAAAAAAAGACACCGTATTAAAGGTTGATTATGCCGGGGTGAGCAACTTTTTTTCGGTTAAGCAGGAGAAGCCATACCAATATCGTAGCTATGGCAAACCAAACAATTGGTTTCAACGAAAATGGTATGCTGTAAAAAGAGTATTTAGGAAACACTACGGAAATGGGAGGTCGCCATCCTTCTATAACTATATGGGGTACCTGGTCTTCAACAAAGCAATATACAAACCCAACGACACCGTAAAATTTAAAGCTGTTATCTTGGGGCGAAAATCAAAAAAACCGATAGATGCGCCCCAGCTACTGGTACGGTTAAAAGAACGCAACGATGACGATGGTAAAATCATAGGCAAGGTTAACATCTACCGTAATGGAGCCTATGAATACAGCTTTGTTTTAAATGATAGCCTGAAACTTTCACTTGATGAGGATTATACCATTTCGCTGGAAGATCCATCGAGCGTTAAATATGATCTGGACAAATACGACGGCGATGACGAAAGGGCCTTTTTGGCGAAAAGAAAAGTTTATTTAACGGGCGATTTTAAATACGAGGAATACGAATTAAAATCAATTAAATTCAGCACCCGGGTTGATAAAACAGCGCATTCGCCGGGCAACCCGCCGGCGCTTTACCTGAAAGCCGTTGACGAAAATAATTTACCTGTTGCCGACGGGCGTGTTACCATAACATTGCTTTCGCGGGGCACTAACCGGTTTCAGCCGGAGCACCTTTTTGTACCCGATACTCTATGGACGTATAAAATGCCGCTTGACCCCATCGGCGAAACCAAATTAATGATCCCGGATTCCATTTTCCCTAAAGCTGATATCAGCTACGAGATCAGTTCGGAATTTTTAAACAGCAACAATGAAAGCCAGTCGGATGCACAACAGATGACTTTTACTTATAACAGGTACCATATAGAGTCGAAATTAAACGGGGATACTTTAATTGCTACGTATCTTGATAACGGTAAAGAAACGCAGGCTACCGCCATCATCAGCGCCGTGGACGCCCAAAACGATACCTTATCTAAAGTCAAGGTAATGCTGCCATCTAAAACCATCATCAACCCCAATGCCTACAGTTATAATATTGAGGCCGATAGCGCATACAGCGATCTTGATTTGAAAAATAGCGAAAGCGGATTTTCCACATCGAGTTACCGCACGGCCGATTCGCTGTTTGTAAAAGTTGAAAATGAGCGCCATCTGCATTTCTGGTATTCGGTTTTCGCGGGGCAAAAACTGATAGATGGCGGGCAGGCCGATAATCTTACCTATGCAAAGGCTTACAGCGGCAAAAACAATGTAAATTTCCTGGTTCATTATGTTTGGGCCGGCGAAAGTAAAACCCAGGCTGCCGACATCGTTTATCGCGATAAACTGCTTACCATTAACGTGAAACAGCCGGTATCGGTATATCCGGGCCAGCGGGTTAAAACGGATATTGTGGTTACCGACAATGCAGGAAAACCCGTTGCCAATGCCGATTTAACGGCTTGGTCCATGACCAGTAAATTTACCGATTATAAAGTGCCGTTTGTACCTTATATGGGTAAGGTTTACCCCTACCGTAAGCCTAAAAAGCCTTTTAATATCCTGAAAATAGATGGCGAAGGCGCATTAAAACTAAACTGGAACCGCTGGGGCCGCGAGATTGGCTTAGATAGCATTGCTTACTTTCAGTTTACCCACCCCGGGAAGTTTTACCGGATAGAAGAAAGCATTGCGGATACGGTTACCCAGGTTGCACCCTTTGTGGTTAAGGATGGCGATATTTTGCCGGTACATATCCTTTATATAGATGGCAGGCCTGTTTACTTTGATCAAACCCAGCAGTTGAAACGTTATAGTTTTGCGGTAGCGCCTGGCAAACATACGCTACGTTTCAGGACCAGCCATCAAAACATTTTGGTTGATAGCGTGATGGTTGAGCGATCAAAAAAACTCATTATCAGTGTAAATGCGGCTAATGCAAATTCAACCGCGGTATCCGACACCCTGAGCAGCTACGAGTCGGACCTGATCAATAAATACCTGATTACGGTTACCAATAACTTCGGTGTTAAAATGGCCCTTCTGCAACAAAACGACCGCCTGTTTATGCTGAACCCGCAAAACGAATACAGGAGCAGCATCCTTACCGGGCCATTAGCCAGTAACTTTGCCACCCTTAACGTAACCGGTGAAAAAGACAGACTGTTTGAAACTGAACCTAACTACAACTATTTGTTTGAGCCGGGCCTGCTCAAGCAAAAAAGCATCCCCACAACTTATCCGTTTAACCCGGTTTTATCATCTTATTCAGGCGAACCGGATTACACCCAGCATGTACTCGGCAAAAACGAGGCGACTGACATCTGGCAACAATACCTCGATCTGCGCAGCAACACGCAGCAACTTTTCAATAACGATTTTTCAAACAGCGTAGGAGGCAATCTTAATTTTGAAGTTAATCAGCCTAAAAACAATCGCCTATTGGTAAAAAACGTGATTATTTACAAGTATAACGATCCGGATTACATACAAATTTATCCGGGTAATACTACCAACATTTACCGCCTGGCAATCGGCGACTACCGCATTATGTTTCTGTTAAAAGGCGATGTATATGACCTGAAAGAAAAAGTAAGCATCAGACCTTATGGCACCAACTATTATAAGTTTGATATTTTGCCCACCCATCCTAAAGATTCGGTAAGCATCAAAATTGGCAATATTATCAATAACAGGACCGCCGGGTATAATTATAAAGACTATGCCATTGAAAATGATGCCTTAAAAATAAAAGAAGCCTTTAATGAAAAATATTTAAACACCGATAATTTTAGTAACGTAATGACGGGCATAGTTACCAGCCTTGAAGATAAATTGCCTATACCAGGCGTAAGTGTAAGGGTAAAAGGAACTGCAACAGGTGCCGTAACTGATATTAGCGGCCACTTTAAGCTTAGGGTACCCGCGAATGGTAAATTAGTGGTTGGTTTTATTGGTTACGAGCAAAAAGAGATCGGCATTCAACCGGGAGCTACCGTAAAGATAAGCCTCAAAGCGTCAAGCAACGCGCTTAACGAAGTAGTGGTTATTGGATATGGCGCCGCATTAAGAAAAAACTTGACCGGATCAATAAGTACAATATCTGACTTGCAGGGCCGGGTTGCCGGGTTGGTGGTAACAGACGGCGCACCCGGTGGAGGCGTTTCCATCCAGATACGTGGAGTGTCAACCCTTTCATCGGCTAAACCATTAATTGTTGTGGACGGTGAAATTGTTGACAGTATGGATGGTATAGACAAAGAAAGTATTGGTGAAATAAGCGTATTGAAAGATGCTGCAGCTACCGGCATATATGGCGCCCGTGCCGCCAACGGGGTAATTGTTATCAGAACCAAACCAAAGCCAGGCGCACCTGCAGATAAAGCAACCGATGCCGGCCGGGCCGAAACTGAACATACATTACGCAATAACTTTTCCGATTACGCCTACTGGCAGCCAAAATTGACCACCGATGCTCTGGGCAAGGCAAGCTTTATGGCTACCTTCCCCGATGATATTACCAACTGGCGCACATTTATTATCGGTATATCCGATAAGCAACAAACCGGCTTTACCCAAAACAGCATCAAATCCTTTAAACCTGTCAGCGCCAATTTTATAGCGCCGCAGTTTGCTGTAGCCGGCGACGAGATGAAACTGATTGGCAAAGTGATGAATTACAATTCAACTGCTGTAAAGCTTACCCGCACATTTACCTACAATGGTAAACAGCTGCAACAGAACGACCTTGAAGTTAAAAACTCAAAAATAGATACGCTGGGCATAGTCGCCGATAACACCGATAGCCTCAATTTTGAATACACCATCAAACGCGACAACGGCTATTTTGATGGCGAACGCCGTAAGGTGCCTGTTATAAAACAAGGCGTTGAAGAAACCAAAGGGATATTTAATGCCTTAAATGGCGACACTACTGTAAATCTAAAATTCAACCCTGCAATGGGGCCGGTAACTTTCAGGGCCGAGGCTTCGGTACTGCCAACCCTGGCCGAAGAAACCCGCAAGCTGCGTGAATACAAATACCTGTGCAACGAACAACTTGCCTCAAAATTAAAAGGCCTGTTGGCCGAACGCCGGATCAAAAAATTCACCGGGGAAGAATTTAAATATGGCAAAAACGTACAGGAAGTAATTAAAAAATTACAGGAAAACCGTAAAACCAACGGCACCTGGGGCTGGTGGAAAGATACAGACGAAGAGCTTTGGATTAGCCTGCACGCGGTAGAGGCATTGCTGGATGCACAGAAAGAGGGTTACATGGTTCAGCTGGATAAACAAAAACTGACCGACTACCTGGTTTATCAACTGGAAAGCTACCGTGGCGCTGATAAGCTCACCTGCCTGGAGTTGCTTCACAAACTGGAAGCTAAGATTGACTATCAAAAATATATCGACGTAGTTGAAAAGGAAAACAAAGCAGTTAAGCAGCAAACAGGCTTCTCCCTATCAACCTATGACAAATTCAGGCTGATGCTGGTAAAGCAGGAAACAGGCTTACCTATAAAGCTGGATAGTTTATTTGCCAAAGAACATCACACCTTGTTTGGCAACAGCTACTGGGGCGACGACAGTTACCGTTTTTTCGACAATTCTGTTCAGCTAAGTGTATTAGCCTACCATATTATTAAAGCCGAGGGCAAACACCCTGAATTATTGCGCAAAATACAGGGCTACTTTTTAGAACAGCGCAGCCATGGCGAATGGCGCAACACCTATGAATCGGCATTGATACTGGAAACTATTCTGCCCGATTTGCTGATTGCGGATAAACAGGTTAAACCATCGGCCATCACCATAAAGGGAGCAGCTACCCAAACAATAAGCACTTTCCCCTACTCCGCCACGTTTAAACCTGAAAACATCAGCGTTAGCAAAACCGGCAGCTTGCCCGTATACATCACCGGTTCCCAAAAATTCTGGAACAGCAAGCCCCAAAAGGTAAGCAAGGAATTTACCGTAGATACCTGGTTCGAGCAAAAACAGCATAAAATCACCAGCCTTAAAGGCGGCGAAGTTGTACAATTACAAGCCGAAGTAACTGCCAAAGGCGATGCCGATTTTGTGATGATAGAAATCCCCATCCCGGCAGGTTGTTCCTATGAAAATAAGGACCAGCCCTGGAGCAACAATGAAGTTCATAGGGAATACTTTAAAGAGAAAGTAAGTATATTTTGCCGCAAACTAAAAGAGGGAAAATATACTTTCACCGTCAATCTTATACCACGCTATGATGGCAAATACACCCTTAACCCCGCTAAAGCCGAGATGATGTATTTCCCTGTGTTTTATGGCAGGGAAGGGATGAAACAGGTAGTTGTGGGTAAATAAGCACACCTGACTTCCACCCGTCATTGCGAGGTACGAAGCAATCCCCTACAAGCTAATCAACTTGTCTTATCGAGGATTGCTTCGTACCTCGCAATGACGATCTTCTAATGAACCAACTTAAAACTTCAAATGCTTCACCGTCAACCCATTGTTGATTAACTGTTTTAACGATTCGATCCCGATTTTCAAATGCGTTTCAACATATTGCTCGCTTACAACAGAATCGCTTTCGGCGGTCTTCACACCTTCGGGGATCATTGGCTGATCTGATACCAGTAGCAAAGCTCCTGTCGGGATCTTGTTGGCAAAGCCGGTGGTGAAGATGGTTGCGGTTTCCATATCTACGGCCATGGCACGTAAATCTTTAAGGTATTTTTTAAATACTTTATCGTGCTCCCAAACGCGGCGGTTGGTGGTGTAGCAGGTACCTGTCCAGTAATCGCGGCTAAAATCACGAATGGTGGTTGATATGGCTTTTTGCAGGGCAAATGATGGCAATGCAGGCACTTCCGGTGGTAAGTAATCGTTCGATGTACCTTCGCCTCTGATGGCGGCTATGGGCAGTATCAGGTCGCCTACGGCATTCTTCTTTTTCAGGCCGCCGCATTTGCCCAAAAATATAACCGCTTTGGGGTGTATGGCGGTAAGCAAATCCATCACGGTAGCAGCCACCGAACTCCCCATACCAAAATTGATGATGGTAATACCATTAGCAGTAACGCTTTGCATCGGCTTTTCGAGACCCATTATTGGTGCATCATCGTTCCACTGGCTAAATAGTTGGATGTATTTAGAAAAATTGGTCAAGATGATATAATCGCCAAAAGCCTCAAGCGGCCGGCCGGTATAGCGTGGCAGCCAGTTGGCCACAATGGCCTCTTTTGTCTTCAGTCCCGATTTTACGGGCGATTGCACTTCCTTTACTACCGGTGCATCGGTAGGGTTCTTTTTTGCATTTAATTCTTCGTTCATATTAAATAATTTTTTGTTTTAACCAGCAATGGCAGCCTGTTGGGGCTGCCTTATTCGGTTATCAGTTTGCAGTTGCCGGTGGGCAGTTGCCAGTTTGCAGATCGCAGTTTACAGTTATCAGTTTGCGGTTACATATATAACTATGCCTACTGCAAACTGCCCAATGCAAACTGTCAGATACAACAAACCCCGGCGTTTCACCAGGGTCTGTGTTATTTTAGTAAAGATAGCTTCGGGGTTTTACCGGGAGGTTAAGCTACTTTTAATTTTTTCAGATCCGATTTTTCAAATTTCTCGTGGGCGTAATCCAGCGTGATATGCAGGCGTTTCACATCTTTTTTTGATGGAAACTCAAACATCGCATCTATCATAATCGCTTCACAAATTGAGCGCAAGCCCCTTGCCCCCAACTTAAATTCCATCGCCTTATCAACAATAAATTCCAGCACTTCGTCTTCAAAGTCCAGCTTTACTCCTTCGTATTCAAACAGTTTTTTGTACTGTTTTAATAACGAGTTTTTAGGCTCGGTGAGTATGTTGCGCAAGGCTCCCCTGTCAAGCGGGTTCAGGTAAGTTAATATAGGCAAACGGCCAATTAACTCGGGTATCAGGCCAAATGATTTTAAATCCTGCGGGGTGATGTACTTGTACAGATTTTTCATATCTATCTCGCCATCATCGCGCTTTAATTTATAACCAACTGTTTGGGTACGCAGGCGGTTGGCTATCTTCCTGTCTATACCGTCAAATGCGCCACCACATATAAACAGGATGTTACTGGTATTCACCGTAATCATTTTTTGATCGGGGTGTTTACGGCCACCCTGGGGTGGTACGTTAACCATGGTACCTTCCAGTATCTTCAACAAAGCCTGTTGCACACCTTCTCCGGATACATCGCGGGTTATGGAAGCGTTATCGCTTTTACGGGCAATTTTATCAACCTCGTCAATGTATACAATGCCTTTTTCGGCAAGGGTTACATCATAATCGGCAGCCTGCAATAAACGTGTCAGGATGCTTTCCACATCCTCGCCTACGTAACCGGCTTCGGTAAGTACCGTGGCATCGCAAATACAAAACGGAACGTTTAATATTTTTGCCATGGTTTTGGCAAGCAGTGTTTTACCTGTACCTGTTTCGCCAACCATAATGATGTTTGATTTTTCAATCTCAACCTCATCCTTATCAATACGCTGGTTAAGGCGCTTGTAATGGTTATATACGGCTACTGATAATATCTTTTTGGCATCATCCTGACCAATAACATATTGATCGAGGTGAGTTTTGATTTCGTACGGTTTAAGCAAGGCAGGCGCCAGCGGCGACGACTTTACTTTACGTACCTTTAACTCCTCAGCTAATATTTCATTAGCCTGGTTAACGCACTTATCGCAGATATGAGCGTCGAGCCCCGCAATCAACATCAGGGAATCCTGTTTACCGGCGCCACAAAATGAGCACCTGATTTCCTTACTGTTTTTATTCATCTGATTCGTTTACTTAATCAAAATTAGTTATTTAGAGCGAGATTTCAAAGTGGAGTAGTCCGAAAGTCGGTAAAGTCCGGAAGTCCGAAAGTAAAAACTCACTTTCGGGCTTTACCGACTTTCGGACTTCCCAACTAAATACTTCCGGACTTATTTCCCTTTATTTCCTCTTAAAATTTCATCTACCATACCAAATTCTTTGGCTTCTTCGGCAATCATCCAGTAATCACGGTCTGATGCATCCCAAACTTTTTCGAATGAGGCGCCGCTATGATCGGCAATTATCTGGTACAATTCTTTTTTCAGTTTAGTGATCTCATGGTAAGTGATCTCAATATCTGATTGCTGTCCTTGCGCACCGCCCGATGGTTGGTGAATCATCACCCTTGCGTGTGGTAACGCTGCCCTTTTACCTTCCGTACCTGCTACTAATAACACAGCGCCCATTGAAGCGGCCATACCTGTACAAATAGTTGCTACATCATTTGAAATGAACTGCATGGTATCGTAAATCCCTAAGCCGGCGTAAACCGAACCACCAGGTGAATTGATATAAATCTGGATATCGCGTTTAGCATCGGCCGATTGTAGAAACAGCAATTGAGCCTGAATAATGTTTGCAATATTTTCATAAATCGCATCGCCAAGGAAGATGATGCGGTCCATCATCAAACGCGAAAAAACGTCCATCTGGGCAACGTTAAGCTGGCGCTCTTCAATAATGTACGGCGTCATGCCGGTTGGTACCGTTGTAGCAATGCCTTGCGGCATGCGGCGGCTATCAAAATTTCCAAGATATTTATCTACAAAGAGGCTGTTAATACGGTGATGTTTAACAGCGTATTTTCTGAATTCGTTTTTATCGATATTATTACTCATGGTGTTTGTGTATGTTTTATTTTTAGGATGCAGGCATTTTACCTGCGGATAAATATAGTTTTTAGTTGAATACAATTTTAGGAAGATAGTTTGTATAAAGTAAAAAAAAGTTCCAACCAACCCTCCCCGGAAGGGAGTGTCTTCAAAAGCTATTTTTTAGTGAAGGTGCGCCTACCCCGCCCGTCATTGCGAGGCACGAAGCAATCCCCGATATACATAGTCGATTAGCATGTAGGGGATTGCTTCGTGCCTCGCAATGACGATCCTATATAAACCTTTTTATACAACAAAAGCAACCTTGTGAGTTGCTTTTGGTAAAATATATTTAAAACGAGTTTCCTTATTTCTCAGAAACCAATTTATTAAAATCAGTAAACAGGATGTCTTGTTTATCTAAAGTGATTACACTTTTAATATAATCAAACACCTTTAATGCTTTTACTTCTTCGAATATTTTGTTAGCATTCTCTTTATTTTGCAGGTATTGTACAGTGTATTGTGCCAACTGATCTTCAGGGATAGCCTGCGGGCTGTACATCCTAAATTGCTGATCTAACCTTACTTTTGCAAGCGCGAAAACCTCATCGTATTTAATTTCGATTTTGTTATCGGTAATTATTTTGTTCTCAATCAAAGTCCATTTAAGGTTTTGAGCAAAATCATTATAACCGCCTTCAAGCTCTTCTGCAGTTAGTTTTTCGTTGGTAGCTTTTAACCAGCGTTTCAGGAAATCGTCAGGTAAATTAAAGTCAACTTTAGCAATGCTTGCTTTGTAGATATCGTCCTGCAATTTGCGTTCGCTATCCTGCACCATCATTGTTTCAAGCTCTTCGGTTATTTTAGCTGTAAATTCCGCTTCGGTTGTTACTACACCTTCACCAAATAATTTGTCAAAGAACTCCTGATTTAAATCACCTTCTTCTAACCTGTTAACATTTTTAACAGTTAGCTGAAAGTTTGATTGTAAATCGGCCGCTTCGTCTTCTTCTATCTTTAATAAACCGGCAACCTTAGCTGCGTCGTTATCGTAAGCTTTTTGAATATCAAACGTCAATACATCGCCCTTTTTTAAACCAATTAATGAAGCTTTAATGGCTTCGTCTTTAATTTGGTCTAAACGTACAGATGCTGTATTGCTTATTCCACCCTCAAAAACACTACCATCCGGAGAAAGCTGGACTAATTCGCTGTAAAGAACGTCATCGTCTGCCGATACGTCAGGATTTGTCATTTTGCCATAGCTACGGCGAATATTTTTGATACGTGAAGCTAATGTTTCGTCATCAACTTTAATTACGTATTGGGTAACTTTATCTTTTGATGAAAAGTCAATATTGAATTCAGGAGCTAAACCCAGTTCATAATTGAATTCAAAATTATCGGCAAAATCCCAGTTATATTCTTTTTCGTTATCAGTTTTTGGCAAAGGCTGGCCTAATACGCGCAGGTCCTGCTCTTCAATATATTTGGTTAAGGTGTCCTGTAACAGGTTATTGATCTCGTCAACCAAAATACTTTTACCGTACATTCTTTTTATATGTGATGCTGGCACCATTCCCGGGCGAAAACCAGGTAACTTTGCTTTTTTCGCGTTTTCTTTTATCGCTTTATCAACACGTGGCTGATAATCGGCAGGATCGATATTGATCTTAACAACTGCATTCAGGGCATCTACTTTTTCCTGTGTAATATTCATCTTTTTACCGGGTATTTTAATTGATCCATTGAAATGTAGACCGAAAATAACTTGCGGACTATACAAATTTCGAGGCGCAAAAGTATGAATTTATTTTTAATTAAAACTCCTGCATATATAAAGCTTTTGTTCGTCACTAACGATTTTTCATCTGCGCTATTTTATTTTCCCAGACTACAATATAAGTATACCACCGCACAAAAACCCGTACGTGGCGAGGCGTTTCAGCCTGAATCCGCCGGGCAACTTTACTTCTCATAATTTACAATTACTTCGCTACAAATTTTACAAACTGGTTTTTAACCGGTTTAATGGTTTTAACATAAGCGTAAATAGCTTCCAGGTCGGTTGTTTTTAAGCCGGCGTATTTATACCACGGCATAATTGATTGGTATTCATGTAGTTTAACACCGGCCGGCCCTTTTGTGGTATCGGCATAAACCTTAAAGCGGTTTACAAATTGCGCTTTTGTCCAGCTGCCCAGCCCGGTTTCTTTATCGGATGTAATATTTGACGACTTTACGGCGCCATAACCTGGTATTACAAATTCGCGCCCGCCGGCATATTCCAAACCCGGTATTATTTTACCTTTATCTACCTGGCTGTGGCATTCCATACAGGCAGCCGAGGTTATCAGATATTCGCCGTACTTCAGCGTATCCTTTTCATCCGGGCGTGTGCCTAAACTTGCCTTTTGCGGCATGGTATGTACCAAAATATTCAACGGAAAATCGAGCGTACTTTTGGGGTAATCTGCTTTTATTGGTTTAAGCGAGCGGATATAGGCTATAATACTGTAAAGATCTTCACGGTCCATTTTGGAGTAATATGGCCAGGGCATCAGCGGGAAGATGGCCGAACCATCTTTTTTTACGCCGGTGGTGATAGCCCGAAACAGTTCGCCATCCGTCCATCTGCCTAAATTATAAGGGGTGATGTTGGGCACTTCTACATTGCCGGGAAAACCGTCTGCCGCCGTGAACTTTTCGCCACCCTTGCCTTCGGTGCCTTCCAGCATGGGGCCGGCAAATTTTGTCCAGTCGCGGGTAGAGTGACAATCCATACACAGGGTAACATGATTTGCCAGGTATTTACCACGTTCAATACGTTGTGGCGTGGCTTCTACTTTAATATCTTCGGGTTTGCCCACATTAGGCAAAGCAAGCGTAATGTATGATACGCCTGCTACAATAATTAAGATAACAGCTATTACAACGTAAGCTGCGTATTTTAAAAACTTTTTCATGATAAGATAGTGGTAGGTATTTCAATTTGATGTTGGCATCAGTCAACTTTTTTAATGCTTGATGCACCAGATTTATCGTTATTTACGGTTGCAGGCGAACCTTTATATTGAATTTCGGCAGCGCCGCTGGAGTGCACATTCAACGTTTTTAATACATTGATTTTGCAGTTGCTCACACCCGAAGTATTAATTTCGTAATCGCCGACAACAAAATCAAATCCATTGATCTTGGTGGCGCCGCTTGATTCAACGTTGTGTGATGCCGCTTGCCCTTTCAAATTTAATTCGCTCATACCGCTGCCCTCGGTTTTTACGTTGGCCGCATTCAGGTCAATATTAACCTTCGTGGCACCCGATAAGTCGAACTTAAAATCGCCGGCATTTATTTTTCCGTCTGATGATACTTCAACCGCGCCGGATGCGCCTATTTCTTTCAGGTTATGCACACCAACGGTGATCTCAATATGATCGTCGCAAAAAGATTTTCTCGACTTGATGTGTAACTCGCCGTTTTCAACAGAAGTTGATACGTATTTAAGCAGGTTATCATCGCCGGTAATGCTAATTTTTAGCGAACTATCCTGTTTTAAAATTACTTTAAAAGCGCCTGCAACATCTACCTTGGTAAACTCTTCGGCCTGGCGGTTCTCGGTTGTCATGTTGCCAGAACCGCGCACGCAATGAAAGCGGCATGATGAAAATGTACTTACAGATACAATAGCAACTAAAGCGGCAATATTCAGGTTAAATTTTTTCATAGTGTTTTGTTTTTTTGACGTTGGTTTGAATTGAGATGTTACATCAAAATTAAAAAAAGCTACCATATTTTAAATGATAGCTTTTCAGAATATATGATGGACTTTTGCAAAAGTTACTGATGCTTATATAATTACAAACCGGCTAACTCATTTTCGTTTTTGGCAGATGTGATACCGGTTAATTTATCGGTATAAGTACCGGCGATAAAGTTGTTGTTATTAACGCTTGATTGCAGGTTATGGTTCAGGGTATAAACTTCTGTAGTACCTGCAAGTTCAATTTTAGCATTGTTGCTTACGTTTACATTGGTGTTATAGGTATCCAAATCTAACTTAGCAGTAGCGTTGTTGCTCAGGTTAACATCCAAATCAATGGCAGATAGTTTGCCAAATGATTTTACTTCGGCGTTATCATAAGCACTGATGGCGCGCAGGTCATTTGCAGTAACCCAAACCACTAATTTTTCGTTGCTGTATGATGCAATGCGCAATACACCTTTTGAGCTTTGTACCAATGCACCTGATGCGTAGTATTTGTTGTAAACCTTAACCTGATCGGCAGTACCGGCAGATACATAAAGCTCAACATTACCGCGAACTTCAATTTTATTGATGTTGCTTACATCGGTTAATACGGTAGCAACATTTTGAGTATTTTTTGTAGATGCAAAAGTTGTGTTTGATAAACCAGCTACTAAAACTAATGAAGCGGCGATGGTTAATAATGTAGTTTTCATGATATTAATATTTTGATTGTCAAGTAATTGTATTGTGTTATTTTTAAATACACCAATAAGACGCCCCCGTTTTTAAAACGTTACAGCGGTTTTGGCTGATTTAGATGTATACCCGGTTTTTATCGGCGAACGCTGTGAAATCATCGGTGAACGGAGGAAATATTTTTTGAAAGTATCAGGGATAGTATCAAGTCGTAAGTATCAAGTATCAAGATTCTTTGACTTTCGGACTAACCAATCTTTGCAGCTGTCTTACTACTTACTACTTACTACTCGATACTATACTTCAGTACACCAACACTACATACCCCGATCGTACTGCGCTGCCGTCCTTCAAATCAATAATGTAATAGTAGGTACCGGCAGGGAGGGGCTTGTTTTTATAGGTACCATCCCATGGGCGGGCGTAGCCGGTAGATGTGAAAAGCTTTTGCCCGTAGCGGTTAAATATGCTTACCGTGCAGGTAGCAAACTGATCCAGGTGCTGAATATTCCATACGTCGTTTACACCATCATGATTGGGGCTGATAGCATTTGGTATCAGCACATCAAGCGGCAGCACTTTTATAATCAGGCTATCGGTAGCCGTGCAGGTACTTTGGTTTTGCACCAGCAAGGTGTATTTGGTGGTTTGAGTTGGCGTAGCTATGGGGTCAAGTATGCCGGGGTTATCAAGCCCGGTAGCCGGGCTCCACTGCGTGCTCAATATATCGCCGCTTGCGGTGGCTTTTAGCTGGGTGGCATCGCCCTGGTGAATGGTTACATTGGGGCCTGCATCAACCACGGGCTGCGGTAACAGCGTTGCTGTAAGTGTATTGCTTGTTGCTGTGGGTATAGTAAGGCACAGGTTGTGTGGGGTTACCCGGCAGGTTACTATATCGCCGGTTGTAAGGCTGCTGGTAGTAAATGTGAAGCTATTTGTACCTGCATCGGCACCATTTACCTGCCATTGGAGTGCAGGCCCATTGCCCCCGTTAAGCACGCTTGCAGTAAAGGTGACCGGATTGCCCGGGCAAACGTTGCCGGTTAACTGGCTGATACTTATTGACGGCACCACCGGCGTAGTAAAGCTTACGTTGATACTGCCGCCGCTACAACTGGCCACCCCATTAGTGGCCATTACGGTGTAAGTTGCTGGCTGCGATGGTGCAATGGTAATAGATGGCGCAGTTTCGCCTGTAGACCATTTTAGCGCGACAGGCGTTTTCTCAACGGTGGCGCCGATGATGAACAGGCGCTGGCCGTTGCCGCCATGATCATTTACTACAATACTATCTATCCGGGTTGGCGTTGGCATCTTGATGCGCACATTATCGAGCCGGTTTTGCCCGTTGGGCGATAGCCAGGCGTTAGTTGTGGTGGTGTTATTAATTTGGTTGGTAAACTGGGCGGCGTTAAAGTCGCGGATGTCCTGATCGCCTATCAAATCTTTTTTGTACACTTCAGCACCATTAGCCCAAAAGCTTACACTTACATACGATGCCGGGCCGGGTACACCGAAATAGGTATTGGCCAGCAGGTTGATGGCCACAGCACCATCCTCATTGACCGGGATAAACAGTTTACGCGGATCGGAGCCGGTAGCGTTGCTTGCATTCCAGCCGGTAAACATATCACTCCAGGGGTACAGGATGTACGGAACTCCGTTGAAAGTGACATTGCCGGTAGGGCAATTGACAAACTGATGCCCGAAAGTATTGGTTGAGATGTTGAAATTGAATTGGTTCGAAAAATCCACCGGTTTAAATTTGGCATATGCCGCGCCGGAAACATCGGCCTGGAGCACCATAGTACTGCCCGGGCAAATAGCGGTATCACGCTGCACAATAGTGGGCGGCGACAGAATGGTCATGGTAAGTGCGTTACTATTGGTAGTACTAACTGTACCGTTTGGGCCAGGCGTAGTTACACGACATTGCACAACATCGCCGTTAGCAAGTGCGCTGCTGGTAAATTTATTTTGGTTGGAACCCACGTTAACCCCATTCACCTGCCATTGGTAGGCCGGTGCCGCGCCCAGATTAGCGGCAACTGCCGTAAACGCAATAGGCTGCCCAACGCAGCCGCTTGTTGGCTGCGAGCCGATGGTTACCAGCTGCGCGCTACTTTTTTGCGCAAACGCCAATTGGAATATACAAAATAACACCAACCAAAGGCAATGCTTTGCACGTAACCGTTTCTTTAATAGTAGGGTTGACAATAAAGGGTTCATTGTTGGCTGGCCGAAAGATACAGCATAGATGTGAGATTTGAGATATGAGATTTGAGATGAAGGTGTTTAATGCTTCTTGAAGGTACGAAAAACAGGCAACCCGATGGATGGCCGTATAATCGGGCAAAAAAAAGATCCAGCCAAATGACCGGATCTTTTCAAAATATCTAAAAAGTTGCAAGCTTATTTCACTACCGTAAACTTATATAGCGATTGGGTTTTATAAGTTTGGCCCGGTTTAAGCTCGGTTGACGGAAACTGCGGCTGATTTGGCGAATCAGGGTAGTGTTGGGTTTCCATAGCAAATGAGGTACGGAATTCATCTTTAATACCGCGTTTCATGGCGTTTTTGGCTTGCATAAAGTTGCCGCTATAAAATTGCATTGCTGGCTCTTCGGTGTAAACTTCCATTTTAATACCGCTTTTATCACCAATTACAGTAGCAATCGGGGTGCTTAAATCATGTTTGTTAAGCACAAAGTTATGGTCATAACCCTTACCATTTTTTAGTTGCAAATTATCGTCATTAATGCGTTTGCCAATGGTTTCGGGTTTGGTGAAATCAAACGGTGTACCTTTTACCGGCTCAATTTTACCTGTAGGGATTAAACTGGCATCAACAGGAGTGTAATTATCAGCGTCAATTTGTACTAAATGATTAAGTATGGTGCCGCTGCCTTCGCCATTCAGATTAAAAAATGCGTGGTTGGTTAAGTTTACCACGGTTGTTTTATCGGTGTGGGCTTCATAAACGCATTTAAATTCGTTATTGTCGGTAAGGCTGTAAATCACCTTTACAGTAAGGTTGCCGGGGAAACCTTCTTCCATATCTTTTGACAGGTAGGTAAGCTCCAACGTGGTCGAATCAATTTGCTTGGCGTCCCAAACTACGCTTTGGTACCCGTTTTTACCACCATGCAGCGTATTTGGCGGATTGTTGATTGACGATTGGTAATCTTTACCATCAATTTTAAAATGCCCTTTGGCAATACGGTTACCAAAACGGCCGATAGTTGCGCCATAATAAGGCTCGGTTGATTTTTCGAAGCCTTCTACACTTTCATAGCCTAAAACCACATCGGTAAGCTTACCATCCTTATTGGGCACCAGCAGGCTTACTATGCGGCCACCATAATTGGTAAAAGTAGCGGTAATGCCGTTTTTGTTTTTAAGGGTGTAAAGATGAGTTTGTTTACCATTGATGGTTGATTCAAATGCAGCAGCGAATGATTTGGTGCTATCCGTTTTGGTGCTATCTGTCATACTGGTTTTCTGTTGGGTTGATGGTTGATTACAAGCCGCCAAAGATAGGCAGGCAGGTATCATAATTAATGATAGATTTTTAAATAAATGATTCATAGATAGGGTTATATTAGTTGGTTTAAAAATAGCTTTTTTTACCTACCCTTTCACTTTATAGTGAATTTCGCTTAATCCGCGCAGTTTTTCGGCTGCATATTCGGCGGTAATATCGCGTTGAGGATTGGCCAGCATCTCGTACCCAACCATAAACTTTTTAACCGTTGCCGAGCGCAGCAGCGGTGGGTAAAAGTGCATGTGCCAGTGCCAGTAAGGATGCTCGCCCATGTTAACCGGCGATTGATGCATTCCCGCCGAGTAAGGGAACGAGGTTTCGAACATATTATCGTATCTCACCGTAAGCCTTTTAATAGCATCAGCAAGGGCATCTTTTTCATCATCGGTAAAATACAGAATGCTGGTAACGTGCCTTTTGCTAATAATCATGGTTTCGTACGGCCAAACCGCCCAAAACGGCACCAATACAGCAAAGTGGTCGTTCTCGAAAATAACACGTTCCTGGCGTTTTAGTTCAAGCGCCAGATAATCGCCAAGCAAACTACGGCCTTTTTGCTCAAAGTGCGCTTTTTGCTGCTGGGTTTCTTTGGCTACCTCAACAGGGATACTATTTTGCGCCCATATCTGGCCATGTGGATGCGGGTTACTGCAACCCATAATATCGCCTTTATTTTCAAATATCTGTATGTGTTTTATCCACGGATATGATGCAAGGTTTTCAAATTCAGATTGCCAAACATCTACTACTTTACGAATTTCAGCAGTTTCCATTTGTGGCAACGTGAGGTCATGCCGAGGCGAAAAGCTAATAACACGGCAAATGCCCTTTTGGCTATTAGCTACCAGCAATTCATCATCATTAAGGCCGCCGTCGGGTGTATTCAACAGCAACGACGAGTAATCATTGGTAAAAACAAAACTGCCCTTGTAATCGGGATTTTCGCTGCCGTCTGCCCGCTTGTTAGTTGGACAAAGGTAGCATTGAGGGTCGTAAGCCGGGCGGTCATTTGCTTGAGTGGCTTCCACTTTACCTTGCCACGGCCGTTTGGTACGGTGCGGCGATACCAGGATCCAATCGCCGGTTAAAATATTTAAACGACTGTGCGGATGCTCTTTAAGATCGAAATTATTAGTTTCCATTGTGTTATTTGTACAGGTTTTATTGGCTTATGGCAATTGGTAATTGCTTTTGATTTTTCAAAAGTAGAAAAATAAATGTAAATGTTACATTTAAAATAAAAAAGATTGAAGCCCATTACCCGTTTAGGGACCTACAAACTTTAAACCCGTCATTAAAAACGAATTGCGCTAAAAAAGCGATGCACTGTAAGGCGCATCGCTTTCAAACTAATATTAAAAAGATTATTTAGCTGCTACAGCTTTTTTCTTTACTGTGGTTGCTGCCTTTGCAGTTTTAGTCGCGGCTGTTTTTTTAGCGCTGGCAACGGCATCGTTAGCTTTGGCCGAAATGTTTTTTGCTTTTGTTTCGGCCTTCGCTTTTACATCGGCAGCTTCTTTTTTGGCAACAGCGGTTTTTGCTTTGGCTGTAATGTTTTTTGCTTTTTCACTCGCCTGAGCTTTTACTTTGGCTACCGCAGTTTTTGCCTTATCGGCGACTTCAGTTGCCTTTTTTGTTATAGCACCTTTTGCTGCGACAGTCTTTTTAGTGGTGTTTGCTTTTTTTGTGGTTACCTTTTCTTTAATATCTTCCAGTTTATCCGCTGCGGCTTCTTTTACGTCTTCGGCTGTATCTTTGGTACCCTCCCACAAATGTTCAATTGTTTCTTTAACCTTCTCAAAAAATCCCTTTTCTTCAGGTTCGGTTTTGTTTGTGCTCATGTTGTTTTTACAGTTAGATTGTTAATTAACGCTAAAACAAATACTATTCCATCGTTATTCTATCTAAGCAACCGGCCTTAACTTAAGTTTATTGTACTTTTTTGAGGCCATATTACAACATCATTTGACTATCTGTTTAACACCACACAGATGTAGTTGTTATTTAAAAAAATGACGACAGGCGTGTTATCATTATTATAAACCGTATTTTTGCCGGCTATATTTAAAATATGAAGTTTCCGAAATTTGCCGACCTGATACTATTTGAGAACGATGATGTGATTGTGGTTAACAAACCTCCTTTTTTGAGCTCCCTTGATGAGCGCGAAGGCGGCGAGGTAAATTTACTACGACTGGCCAAAGGATATTGGGAAGATGCACAAATTTGCCATCGCCTGGATAAAGAAACTTCGGGGGCACTTATTATTGCCAAAAACCCGGAAGCTTACCGGATGGTATCAATGCAGTTTGAAAAACGGCAGGTAAAAAAGGTGTACCACGCCATTATTGACGGAACCCATACTTTTGATAACTTACTGATTGACCTGCCGATATTAAATGTAGGCAAAGGGAATGTAACCATTAGCAGACAAGAAGGCAAACGAGCCGAAACCTGGTTTCAGTCGTTAAAATACTTTAAGCATTATACTTTGGTAGAATGCCGGCCTGTAACCGGCCGTATGCACCAGATAAGGATTCACCTGGCCACCCAACGGGCCTCAATAGCTGGTGACGAGATGTACAAAGGCGAGCCGGTATTTTTATCTAAAATAAAAAGAAAGTATCATTTAGGAAAAGACCAGGAGGAGTTGCCAATTATGAAACGCTTTGCCTTACACGCTTACGAGGTTACTTTCAAGATAAACCTTGAGACAGAAGTCACTATACATGCCCCCTATCCCAAGGATTTTGAAACGCTACTAAAACTATTAGAGAAATTTGATAGTTAGTTTTCTAACTGCTTATGATCTACTCCGGGATAAACAGCTTTCTCTTCGACATAGGACACATTTTTATTAAGTTGATAAATCCGTTATTAAGACGTGTCCGATACTTTCATGGCAAAACTTTCCGGACTGATCCAGTTTACGCGATGACACAGGCTGCAAATAAAAAAAGACAACCTTTTTATGATTGTCTTTTTTACACAGTAGCCAAAACTACTATTTATATATTGTGTCTTTCAACAGAGTAGTTCTTATATATATAGTGTCTTTTTTGCCATTAGCTACTCCATTAGTAATAGTTTTCTTAGGCGCTATAGTTTCTTTTTTACAAGAAAAGTAGCACGTGGCAACAATAATTGCCATAATTAAAAGTGCGGTTTTTTTCATAATAAACTGGGGTTAGTTTTTTTCAAAAATAATGTAAATATACGTTAATATCAAATAAATAGAAAAACAATTTCCGTAAAACGAATGTGGCATCTAATTCATTCCCCTCCTTTTTTTAACACAAAATATAATAATAAGCCATTCCCGGTAATTATATGTTTACGGATAATTTAATTTATATGTTTGGTTTTGTCTTTAGCAAGTGTATTTTTATCCTAAATTGCCGGCACGTTGAAAATACTGCGCTATATCCCTATACTATTATTATTTATTTGTCTCTCTAAAGCGACATGTGCCCAATCTCATGCTAAAAAAGACAGCCTGATAGATTATATTTTGATGAAAAACCAAACAGAAAGGGAAACAAAAATCACCCGATATGTAAAGTCGTTTTTTCAAAATGCTCCTTTAAACCAGCTCATCGATAAAAAGAAAGATGTTACAAATACGTTTGCCACGTTTAACTTTGATAATAAATCGTCGATGCTGTATTTCATGGAAAGCATTTATCAGAGACGGCTCAACAATTTAAAGGAATCTCAAAAATCATTGATAAAAGCTATTGATGAAGCGCACAAAAGCAGCGATCATTTTTTACTTCAACAATATTTCATCCACCTCGCATTTTTGCAAACCGATGAAGGTAATTTTATTGAAGCTTTAAATAGTTACGATTTGGCTAAACAGGAAATCAAAAAACTAAATAATCCAAGTTTAGAGCTTATACTTAACGTTAATATATCAGATGTAGATTATAAAAGCGGCTTATACAGCCAATCGTTATCCTATCTTAACCAGGCGCAAAAGATATTAGAAGAAAATAAAATTAACCGTCCGGCTATTTCAACCATCATCACTTATAACAAAGCCGAAAACTATTTTAGGACTAACAATTACGATTCATTAAAAATCTATCACGAAAAACTATTTGATCCAACGTATAAAAGTTATAAATTATACACCTATCAAAAACGTACCGGTTATTATCTAAGCCTGCTGAAGCATGATTATAAAGGTGCGGTAAAGCTGATCAACTCACTATTAAAAGATAGCCTGTACGTTAAAAGCGACCTGGAGGAACAACTTTTGGCCGATGCTTATTTAAGCAACGGCCAAATTGATTCTGCAAAATACATGGTAGATAAACAACTGGCCCAGCCATCTCAAATAAACCATCCCGAAATAAAATATCATTTATATGAAGTGCTTGGGGAAATAGCTGAACGTAAAAATGACAGCAAATTAGCAGCCCGCAGCTTTAAACTGGCATTGGGCCAGTTAAAGCAAAACCTCAATAATCTTTCGCAGGCAGGCAATAAGTCATCGCAATTAAAAGTAAATGAGGTTCAAAGCTTATATTATGTAAACTTATTAAGGTATGAACGCGAACGTTTATGGATGATATTTGCCATTGCTATTGCTGTTTTAGCGGTTGTTGTGGTGGCTATTTTTTACCGCAGCAGCAGGCAAAAACGCCATTACGAGCAGTTGTTGTTCGCAGCTAAAAAACAAGAGCTGGCCACAATAAACTCGCACGAAGTACGCAAACACCTATCAAACATATTGGGCCTGCTTGACCTGGTTAAAGACATTGAAACCAAAGAAGAACTACTTAAAATACGCAAACATTTACTGTACTCGGCCGAGGAATTGGACAAAAACGTAAAAAACGTTTCAGAAAAGCTAAGCGAAATGGATTGATCGTCCGAATAGATTAATACAATTAAAGATTTTTAGCCATTTCCGTTTATAAACCTGCTCTATTTTTCATTTTTTTCAAAATACATCACCGTCACGAGTTTAAAAATATAAAATTATCAAAAACACCACCGATTGGGTTAATTATTATGCATTTACAGTTAAAACAAGGTGTTTGTTGAAAAAAATTATAAAAATTTCACAAAATAATGGTGATTTTTGTAAAAATAATTTAAATTCGCCTTGTTAATTGGCGAGATTAATACAAAAACTATCAATAGAACCCCAACTTTACAAATTAATTAAAAAATGGCAACTAAACTCGAGTACATTTGGCTTGATGGGTACAAACCAACACAAAGCCTGCGTAGCAAAACAAAAATCGTTAAAGATTTCAGCGGTAAAGTAGAAGATCTGGATAACTGGAGCTTTGACGGCTCATCAACTGAACAAGCACCAGGTGGTTCATCAGATTGTATCTTAAAACCAGTTTTTGTATGCCCGGATCCACAAAGAAAAAGCGCTTACCTTGTTATGTGCGAAGTTTTAGATTCAACTGGTAAACCTCATGAGTCAAACGGCCGTGCACTTATACAGGATGATGATAATGATTTCTGGTTTGGTTTTGAGCAGGAATACTTTTTATGGGATCCTAAAACCAACAAACCACTTGGTTTCCCGGCTGGTGGTTACCCAGGCCCACAAGGCCCATACTATTGCTCTGTAGGTGCAAACAACGCTTACGGTCGCGAAATTGTTGAAGAGCACTTAGATGTATGTTTAGAAGCAGGCTTAAATGTTGAAGGTATCAATGCCGAAGTAGCAGCAGGTCAGTGGGAATTCCAAATCTTCGCTAAAGGCGCTAAAGAAGCTGGTGACCAGATCTGGGTTGCACGTTATTTATTAGAAAGAATTGGCGAAAGCTATGGCGTATCTATCAATTGGCATTGCAAACCGCTTGGTCAGTTAGACTGGAACGGTTCTGGTATGCACGCTAACTTCTCAAATACAACTTTACGTACTGCAAACAGCAAAGCTACTTTCGAAGCTATCTGCGAATCATTCCGTCCGGCTGTAACTGAGTGTATTGCTGTATACGGTGCCGATAACGATCAGCGCTTAACCGGTAAACACGAAACTGCTTCAATCACCGACTTTAGCTACGGTGTATCAGATCGTGGTGCTTCTATCCGTATCCCGCTTTATGCAGTTGAGCACAACTGGAGTGGCTACCTGGAAGATCGTCGCCCTAACTCGGCTGCTGATCCATACAAAGTAGCTGCGGTAATTATCAAAACTGTAAAAACAGCGAAAGTTTAATCCCCGCATTATTATACTAAAAGTCCCTTGGTTTGAAAAGATCAGGGGACTTTTTTTGACTGCTTATTACCTTTTTGAGCCGATGTAGTACATGTAGTCGCCACCTGGTACTTCCGGCAAATTATTAGTTGGCCAGTTATAAATATATACCCAACAAACAACCTGGCCTTGTTCTGTATCAATCTCAATCAACTCGCGGGTATATTCATGTGGTTTTGGCTCATGGGCACCTACCCCTTCGTACTCATCAATTACCGATAGTATCTTTTCGCCATCATCCATCAGGTAAATACTACCGTAAACATACCGGCCCGCCGCAATATCAATGGTAGCACCCGGATATTTACCAACGTCGTAAAGTTTGCCGCCAAATTTGCCCCCTCCTATTAATGTGCAATGCCGCTGCAGGTATTGCGCGTATGTATTACCTTGCTCAAGCAACGTACCATAAACAAAAAGGTATTGGCTAATTGTAATCATTATATAAACTACCGTAAACAAAGGTAACAGCAAAAACGTATGAATACTTGTAAACACCAAACGCAATTTTTTATGTTTACATCGTAATGGCTATCTTGCTTAATTTGAAACCAGCCTTATACTTATACCATGAATACCGAACAGATAAAAACCTACATAGAAGAAAATAACATCCAGAAAATAAAATTCGCCTTTGCTGATATTGACGGCGTTTTGCGCGGGAAGGTAATTCACCCAAAAAAATTCATTGAAGGCTTGCAAAGCGGCTACGGTTTTTGCGATGTGGTTTTTGGATGGGATAGTAATGATGTTTGTTATGATAATGTGAAACTTACAGGCTGGCACACCGGTTATCCCGATAAGCTTTGCCGTATTGATTTGAATACATTGCGTAACGTACCCTGGCAGGATAACATCCCCTTCTTTTTGGCCGATTATAGCGACCCAAATGGCACAACCCTGCCAGCATGCCCCCGCAGCCTGTTAAAAAAAATAGTTAAAGAATGCCAGGACATGGGCTATCACGCCGAGTTTGCCCAGGAATTTGAATGGTTCAATTTCAGGGAAACACCGCAGTCTATTAATGATAAAGGCTTCACCAATATTAATACGCTTACACCAGGGATGTTTGGGTACTCCATCCTCCGTACCTCGCAAAACAGCGATTTCTATTACGATTTATTTAACCTGTTAACCCAATTTAACATCCCGATAGAAGGCTTGCATACCGAAACCGGCCCAGGCGTTTACGAAGCGGCAATAGCTCATGACGAAGTCTTGGCCGCCGCCGATAAAGCCGTACTATTTAAAACAGCCGTTAAAGAAATTGCCTACAAACACGGCATCATGGCATCATTTATGGCCAAATGGAACGAAGACCTGCCCGGCTGCAGCGGCCATATCCACCAAAGCTTATGGAGCAAGGATAAAAGTAATAACCTGTTTTACAACGGCGACGATGTTAACAAGATGAGCGATTTGCATAAGCATTACCTTGCAGGCCAGCTATATTGCATGCCACACCTGTTACCAATGTATGCCCCCAGTATTAACAGCTATAAACGCCTTGTTGAAGGGGCCTGGGCACCAACCACCATCACCTGGGGCCTTGATAACCGAACCACGGCTCTGCGCGTTATCAATACCACACCGGGCTACACCCGGTTAGAAACCCGCATACCGGGTTCAGATACTAACCCATATTTGGCCATAGCAGCGGCATTGGCTTCTGGTTTATATGGTATAAAACACAAATTACCACTAACTATAGCACCCACAGTTGGTAACGGTTACGAAGATAAACGCAACGGTGTACTGGCCAAAAACTTGTTTGACGCAGCGACTGAGATGCAAAACTCGCCATTAGCCAAAGAGCTTTTTGGCGAAGGCTTTGTTGAGCATTTTACCCAAACAAGGCTGTGGGAGCATCGGCAGTATGCTAAACATGTTACTGATTGGGAATTGAAGAGGTATTTTGAGGTGATATAGTATGAGCCTTTTTCTGAACTCGGATTAAACAGATTTTTTGGATTTTTTGGATTTGATTTGCTGATCGCAAGTCTTTTACAATTTAAAAATCTGACAAATCCATTAATCTGCTTAATCCGGGTTCAGACAAAATCAAAACATAAACAACAAAAAATGCACCAATTAAAGCATGACGAAATCACCCGGCAGATTATTGGCTGCGCAATGAAAGTTCACTCCACATTAAGCAACGGATTTCAGGAGAAGATATATCAACGGGCGCTTGAGTTAGAAATGGCATCTGCAGGACTTGTTTTTGAACGGGAGATGGACATGCCGATTTATTATATGAACCAACAAATTGGAGAACGTCGGGTTGATTTCTTCGTTAAAGGCTTAGTAGTGGCTGAGTTAAAAGCTATTATCCTACTGGAAGACGTTCATCTTGCTCAGACTATCAATTATTTGGAAGCTTATAATATGGAGGTTGGCCTACTCATAAATTTTGGCAGCAAATCCCTGACCTTTAAACGTTTGTTAAACAAAAAATTCCAACCAAATTAATCTAAATATATCACACGCAAATCAAATCCAAATCAATCAAAATATATCCTACGCAAGTCAAATCCAAAACAATCGATATATACCGCACGCAATCGAAATCCAAATAATCCGAAAAATCTGCTTAATCCGAGTTCAGACAAAGAACCTGTTTATTCCATGACCGACAAAACATTATACAAATCATATTTCTTATTCCATTTTATTGTCTAATCTTTGTAGCCTAAATTATGTAAATGGACTTTTCTTTAATTGTTAAAAAAGCATGGGAAGGGTATGACGCGTCCAAAACGATTAAACTTATCGAGGACATTAGCGCCATGGTATCTACCAACCATGTGTACCGTATTACTTTTGATGACGACGATATCATTATAGCCAAGCTATCCTATTTTGGAAAGTTTGAGCATTTTAAAGAGGATCACCGCATCATCCAAACCTTAGCCAATAACCTGCTTTACCCTTTTGAAAATTTGCTTGCCCGATCGTTACTTAAAAATAACAGGGTATATATTTATCATTATAAACATGGCAAAACAGATGCATGGGTAGTATTTTATAACCCAACGCGAATCCTAAACCGACTGCCCCGCCGCCTGGATGACAACCATATTAAAAAGCTTGGGCAACAAGTGGGTAAGTTTCATAAAGCCTGTTCGAGGGTTAAAAATGTACTGCCAAAATCGTCAAAAACATTGCGCACTGATATTTCTTCGTTGATGCATCAGCTGGAAACCAACGAAAAACAGTTCGGCACCGCCATGCAGGCCGATTTTTTGAAGTACCATTGCGAAACATTCATGAAAAACCGGTCGAAATACAACATGAGCTCTTTCGAGATCATCCCGGTTTTTATCGATTGGAACATCGGCAACTTTTCGGTAACCCCAAGCCTTGAATTATATTCCCGCTGGGATTATGATTGGTTCAGGATGAGTTACCGGGTACTTGATTTTTACTTTTTCAGCCGGGTGGTATCGGATATTGGCGACCGTACGGTATTTAGCTATGTGATTAACACCATGATGGAAGATAGATTTATCTTATTCCTGAAAGAATATCATAAAGTAAACCCACTTACTGCCGACGAAATAAGGTTTATGAAAGAAGCATACCGCTTTTTTATTCTCAACTATGTAATTAAGGATGGCAAGCACTTTTTTAGCGAACAATACGCTCAAAAACTGCAAACAGAGGCCTTCAATGTTTATTTACCATCGGTGGACAGGGATTTTGATGCCGAAAAAATAATAGAGGCACTTAAATTAAAATAGGCTTTGAGTTAATATTTGAGCATATTGCAATTTAATTAAAGCAAACGCAGGTATGAACAGGATAGACAACTTTAAATCTATAATAGACAGGTACAAAGTTGTTTTTTTTGACGCTTTTGGGGTGCTAAAAAACTATAAAGGGCTGCTGCCAGGCATCGAAAATACGTTTGCTTACCTGGATCAGCAAAAGAAGGATTACTACATCGTTACCAACGATGCATCGCGCAGCCCTGCACAACTGGCAGAATCATATAATAACAAAGGCCTGCTTGCCATAACTCCGGATAAGATCATCTCATCGGGCATGCTTACCAAAGAATACCTCGACCTGAAAGTGAATGATGGCATTGTGGCTTACCTGGGCACGCCAGATTCTGCGCATTATATTGATAGCTCGGGGCTGCACACCCTGCCCGTAAGCCAGATTGATGCTTCGAATATTGATAAGGTAAATGCGCTGGTGTTTTTAGATGATGAAGGCTTTGATTGGTTTGAAGATTTGAATAAAACCGTAAACATACTACGCAAACGCACCATCCCGGCCATAGTTGCCAATACAGATCATGCCTATCCGCTTAGTAAACACGATGTATCAATAGCCATTGGCGGGATTGCCCACATGATTGAAAAAATTGTAGGCAAGGAGTTTATCCGCTTTGGTAAACCCGATTCGCAGATGTTTATGTTTGCTTATGATTTGCTGCGCGATCAGGGGCCAATCAGCAAAAAAGACATTGTGATGGTTGGAGATACGCTGCAAACCGATATTTTGGGCGGCAATAAGTTTGGCCTTGATACTGTACTGGTACTATCCGGCAACACCCAGGCAGTTGATGCCGAAAACCGTATAAACGCAACAGGTATTGTCCCCACCTACGTTTGCGATTCGGCTGTTATTGAGCATGGTGAATTAGCATTTTAGGCTTTACTATCTTTTGCTTCGCAGGAAGCAAAAAAATGCGAGCTTTCAATCAGCAAGCCGCGCCTTTGGAGATACCCGGATGCGGCCCCGCGTACCGGTAATTTATAAAATGAGCTACCGCTATCAACAGGCCCCCCGCCGGCACAATAATACCTTCCATTCGTCCGCTCAAAAAAACGTGCCCGAGTATAATAATTGCAAAGCCTGTTACCAATAAAATTACCGGCAGCGGCCGCCTGTGAACGCGCAGGTAGGATAAACCTATCGAGTATAAGCCTATCATCAGCGCAAAAACAATCATCCCCCACTCCACCAGTGGCAACGCTAAAAAGCCCAGCCCAATAAGCGGCAGGCTTGTAAATATAAGCGGCACCACCACGCAATGAATGGCGCATAACGTAGATGCTGTTATACCAATCCTATCTATCCGTGCCGTAGTTTTATAGTGACTCATGCTGCAAATATAAAATTAACGCAACAATATTGCATTTAAATTTACATTATATTTGGCAATAATTTTAACATTGCTGTAACATATTATTAATAACCACGTCAATAATTACCTTTGCAAATCATTTCCCTGATAAAATTTTGACCCAGATTACGCTATATAGAATAAAACTTAACTGGCAAACCGCGTTTAATACAAGCTTAAAACAGGTAAGGCTCATTATTGGCACTATGCTTATTGTGGCGATAATTAATACGATGCCTTCTTTTTTTAAAGCTATTGAACTACGGCATGGTGTAGTGTTGCATGATTGGATACTGGCAAATTTGCCGGCGCTTGACGTATCGATACCAATTTTCGCGCTAATATGGGGAATGGGTATCCTCATGATAATCAGAACACTTTACAAACCAGATATAGGTATAACCTACCTTTGGACCATAATTTTTGTTTGCATAGCCCGCTTTATAACGCTAACCCTGGTTAAGCTCGATCCGCCGGCCGGACTTGTACCGTTGATTGACCCGCTTACCGGGTACTTTTATGGGCATGCATCAATCACTAAAGACCTTTTCTTCTCGGGCCACACATCAACACTCTTTTTAATTTACTTAAACCTCGAACGTAAAAACGATAAACGCATTGCACTCGCCGCCACTATCATTTTAATGTTCCTGCTGCTCATTCAGCATATTCACTATACTATGGATGTACTGGCCGCCCCGGTTATTGTTTATTGCTGCCATCGTTTTACCAAAGCACTGGGTTTTAAATAACCGGACAATCATTTCAACTTCATTTTTTTTGAAAACGCTAATGCAACTTTAATGCTTTACGTTTACCTTTTCAGATGCCCAGGTTATTAACCAGGTGCATGGTATCCTTTAAATCGAGGGAAAGCTTTTTAAAAATAACGAAGTTTTTTTTATACAATTCATGATTCTGCTGTTTAGGACTTATAATGGTTTCACTATTCACATGAGTTAGTTCATCATAACTTTCGGGATGCACTACCTGCATGGCAAGATAAACAGCCCCTACAGCAGATGCGTCCTCGGGTTGCAACACCACCAGTTTTTTGCCGGTAATATCAGCCAGTACCTGTGTCCAGGTGCCGGAACTTACAAAACCACCGCTTATATTAACCTGGGTAATAGCAACAGAGGCATCCTCAACCGTTTTAAGCACATCATATAAAGCGAAACAAACCCCTTCAAGCGCAGCCCTTAAAAAATGGGCCTGGGTATGGCCTGGCTTAATATTGAAGTATGCGCCGCTGGTTTTGGTGTCCCAAAGGGGAGCACGCTCGCCGTATAGATAAGGTAAAAATAAAAGGCCGTCGCTGCCGGCTGGTACTGTTTCAATGGTATTAAATAAAGCATCATAATCGGCACCTGTTAGATTATTTTTTTGTAAAAAGTTTTTCAGCAGCCAGTTTATCGCAATCCCACCGTTATTTACAGCTCCGCCGCACACATAGGTGTTTTGGTTAAGCAGGTAGTTAAAGGTCATGCCCTGGTAATTATAAACCGGCAACGGGCTGGTAATACGCACCGCCCCGCTTGTACCAATAGTGAGGGCCGCTACCCCTGGCCCTGTAGTATGGCTGCCCAGGTTTGCGCAGCAGCCATCGCTTGCACCTATAATAAATTTGGTATCAGCTGGTATGCCCAGCAAGTTTGCCGTAGCAGCGTCAAGATTGTCCTTGTAATAAGTGGTATTCACTGGCTCTGATAATCTATCGGCAGTTATACCGGCAAGCTGGCAGGCTTCATTGCTCCATTGCAATTTTAAAATATCGAAAAGTCCTGTGGCCGAGGCGATAGAATAATCAATTTGGAAATCATTAAACAGTTTAAACCAGATAAACTCTTTTATCGATATAAACATATCTGCCTGCGCAAACAGACCGGAGTTATTTGCTTTCAGCCAAATGAGCTTGCATAAGGGCGACATGGCATGAATTGGCGTTCCTGTAATGCGGTATATCTCCTCCCCTTTTGGCGAGTTCCTTAAATCCTGGGCTATATTTTCGGCACGGGCATCGGCCCAGGTAATCATGGGTGCCAACGGCGTACCTGTTTTATCAACGGGGACAATACTATGCATCGCGCTGCTAAAGCTAAACGCCTGCGGCGCATACCCTATTTTAACCACTATCTCCTGCACGCATTTTACAAAAGCATCCCAGATAATTAAGGGATTCTGTTCGCTATAACCGGGTTCGGGAATATCAATTCCGTAATGCTGCTGGCTTACACCCAATGCCTGGCCCGTTAATGCCACAGCTACAGCCTTTGTGCTGCCGGTACCAATGTCAATACCTAATATATATTCCTGCATCATGTACCAGCCAAAATAGGATTTATCTTTGGGATGGCGGAAATAAAACATAGCATTGCTTAATTATCCTAAATTTGTCCTGATTTTTCAATTTATGGCATATAATTCTTCTGTTGTGAACAATTGGACCGGAATTTTAAAGACATTCGGCTTCTTTATCATACTCGGATTGATATATATAATTACGAAGGTTAATCAAAGCAATCATTATAATTATGTAATGAGAAATTCGATTGTTGTTGATGGAAAAATAACAGATTTACACCACACCAAGGGTGGCGAGGTATTGAAAGTTGAATTGCCGTTTAATGGAAAAACAATATCATCCACTTGCGAATCTTCGATAGATGACAGTTTAAAAGTTGGCGATAGCATAAGACTTCGCGTTTCGGTATATAACCCTATCGACTATACTGAGTACGTCAGTCGGATAAAAACAGATAGCGCAGAAAATTAATGAATTACAACCCACTCCAACTCCGCACCATTAAGGTGATCCGTTATGTTACACCACTGCGCGAAGGCGGGTCACTGCCGGCTATCGCCGAAGGCGACGACGAGTTTTTATATGTACTTAAGTTCCGCGGGGCCGGCCAGGGCGTAAAGGCACTTATCGCGGAGCTTATTGGCGGGGAATTGGCCCGCCTGTTGGGCCTGAAAGTACCCGAACTGGTGTTTGCTAATCTTGATGAAGCCTTCGGCCGCTCTGAGGCCGACGAGGAGATCCAGGACCTGCTCAAATTCAGCGTAGGGCTTAATCTTGCTTTGCATTATTTGTCGGGCGCTATAACGTACGACCCGGTTGTTAATACTTTGGATGCTAAACTGGCATCCAAAATAGTTTGGCTTGATTGCCTGCTCACCAACGTTGATCGTACCCCACGTAACACCAATATGCTGATGTGGCACAAGGACCTTTGGCTTATTGACCATGGCGCAGCGCTGTATTTTCATCACTCGTGGCAAAACTGGCAGGAATCGGCAAAAAGGCCGTTTGTGCAGGTAAAAGACCATGTACTGCTTCCGCAAGCATCTGAATTGGATGAGGTGGATGCCGAATTTAAGTCCATTTTAACATCCGAACGCATCTACAACATTGTGAATTTAATCCCCGACGACTGGCTTACCGATGAATCAGGAAACGGAACACCGGCCGAGCGCAGGGAAGTTTACGCGCAATTTTTATTAACCCGTATTGCATCATCAGCAATATTTGTAACCGAAGCTAAAAATGCCCGATCAGCTATTTGAGTACGCCGTAGTACGCGTTGTACCCAGGGTAGAGCGCGAGGAATTTGTAAATATTGGCGTGATACTTTATTGCCCCAAACAGCAATTTTTAAAAGCAATTGTATCAATAGATGAAGCCCGGATAGCGGCTTTTGCACCCGGCCTGGATTTAGATTGCCTTAAAGATAACGTTAAATCGTTTGAAAAAATAGCCCACGGCGCTCCCGATGCCGGCCCCATAGCCAAACTGGATATAGCTTCGCGCTTTAGATGGCTTACTGCCACACGTAGCACCGTGGTGCAATCGTCAAAGGTACATCCGGGCCTGTGCAAGGATGCAGAGGCAACCTTGTTGAGGCTATTTAACCAGTTAGTGGGCTAAAATCGCCCAAATACAGTCAAAAAAAGCGGGGAAGCCCTACTGAAACAAACATGCAAAAAAGGGATGAGCGTCACTAATTTAATTGGCAAAACCAGGCAGGCTTTTAGCGTTTTAAATATCGAATTAAGTAATAATAAAAAACAAAACAACTGATTATTATATAATTAAGTAAATTTTACACATCTTTTGGTGTACCGTTGATGCACCTTTGAATACCTTTTGAGCACCCTACCAACACACTTACGGCAACCTCCGATATCCTCCGGTGTACCAAATTTATTCTTTACCCGCTTTTTGCGTGTGTATTGAATAAAACCGGAGCTATGACTCTTTGTATGGGTTGTTCGATTTCAATTAGCTTCTACATAACTCTTCCTAAGGGCCATCGGCCCGGCACATATTGTAGCCCCGGGTTTTAACCCGGGGATGATTGGCCAAAGCACAACAAGAGTGCCATCGGCACATATTGGGGTGTAAATCCAGATATTTTCAATTTGTTCAAACGATGATATATACCTGTTGATAATATGGATCGAACCTACGGCTCTCCATCGTTTTCTTCGTTTTTTTCCACGGGTTAAAACCCGTGGCTACAAGATTGGCCGAGGCTACGCCTCTAAGTCGTGTTGAACAAGCCCCGAGTGTCAACAAAATATATCTTTAGAAACTGATCAGCAACCACATCGATGTTACCCATGCAAATCGTCATAGAACCACAAAACCGCCCCGCCGGGACGTTTATCGGGCAACAAAAATTATTCTATCAACAAACCATTCTCAATAAAATCTTTAAAAACTGCCAGCGATTCATCATGAATATAACCACAACTATCAAGTAATAGCAAGTAGTAAAGTTTGCCTTTTATACGGGAGTAGTGCTGCTCAACCGTATAATACGCTATCTTACCATTGCCAGCCGGGAAGGCATTTACGGTTTCCAGCAGCATTCCAGGTTGCTCAGGTTCGTCCCTGGCTATGGCTATCATATACATGTGACCGCCTCCGATAGATTTATAAATCTCAGGGTCGGTAATTTCGTAGGCTATACAGTCTTTATATTTGGTAGTAAGCTTTATTGGGCTGGTTTTATACTCCGGTTTTAAAAATGGAGTTATAAAATCAGTCAGCGTTTGGCCATCCTTAAGTTTCCTGGCTATTAGTAATATACTATAATCTATGCTCTGGTTGTCCTTCTTGCTTATAATTGAGGTTGGCATAAACGTAATAGCTGTTACACCATTTTGATATGCGTTTGGTGTAATTCGCCAGGTACTATCAATTACAAGGCGTGTACTCACAACCCTATTGGTGATAATAATTTTATTATCCTGTTTGCCTGCTAATGCCCACATATCATTAACCGTTAAGCTGGTATCGGCAGGAGGTTGCTTTAAATTTTTTTCCAGGTTCCGGAACATCAATTCACTTACGTTGTTGCGCTTACCCAATATTTTGATTGACTGCGAAATGGCGTACTTTGATGTAGCCGGCATATTTGCAACGGTTGTGGCAAAAGCATAATCAAACCAAAAGTAACCATTGGTAATTTGAGGATCAATTTTTAATGCCGACTGATAGGCGGCTATTCCTTTTACCGATTGTGCCGACATGGCATAATGATTGCCTAAAAACCACCAGGTACGAAAATCGCCAGGCGCTATCTCAGTTGCTTTTAGATAATTATCCAGCGACTTTTTATAATATGGCTCTAATTCCATATTATACAAGTAATGAGCTACATCGCCCAAAAGCAATATAGTTTCTAAATTTTTATCGGTTTGCTTATCCAGATCGTCATACAACGACGACAGACTTTTAACAACAACTTCCTTTTTTACGGCTGCTTTCCATTCGTGCACCCAGTGGTCATACAAGCCAAGGTTATCCTGCAAAAATTTAATTTTCGGGGTGAGGCTTTCGGTTGTACTTATTTTTGTAAAATCGATGGAATTGATATTGCCGTAACACTTACCGGTAAGTATCAGCAACGAGAGTAACATTACTCCTTTATAGTTTAGGTGTTTGATCATATACATTCTTCAATAAATATAATCAAACACCTTCAGAAAACAATTTATCACCCTTTATTTAGCGACAACCTTATCTTTTACCACAACCCACGGATAGTTAAAAGTGTAATCGCCTGATCCTAACTGTACTGTTGTGCCGTTTGCATCGCCACTGGCACCTGTTAGCGGTTTACCATCCTGTTTTACATCTTCGGCATGTGCCTGCGGCAGTGTTAGCCCTGCTGTAGTATTAGCAGGAATTTTAACGTGTATGCGCATGATGCCATCTTTAACTTCCCACTCAGAAAGCAGCTGGCCATACATGGTTTCAAAAGTTGCTTTGGCAAAGGTAAACTGGCGGCCGGGTTCGGGTTTTAATACTATATTTTTATAGCCCGGTTTACCAATTTGCAGGCCTGTAACATGCTGGTACATCCAATCGCCCACGGCACCGTACGAATAGTGATTAAAGGAATTCATCCCTTTATCCTGGAAAGTACTGTCGGTTTTAATACCATCCCAACGCTCCCAAATGGTGGTTGCGCCCATTTTTACAGGGTATAGCCACGATGGATACGTTTTTTGTAGCAACAGGTCATAAGCCACATTGGTATAACCATTTTGTGATAATACCTGGCATAGGTAGGGCGTACCTAAAAACCCGGTTGAAAGGTGGTTGTTCCGGCTGCGTACATCCTCAACCAGGTAAGCTGCGGCCCTGCTTTTTAAACTATCGGGCACCAGGTTAAATTTTAATGCCAGTACGTAACCTGTTTGCGAGTCGGCGAAAATGCGGCCGGTGGGGGTCATATAATTGTGGATGAAAGCCTTTTTCACACCTTCAAACACATCATTGTATTTCTTCTCGTCGGCAGTGTTACCAATAGCGCCCGCGGCCTGGCTAAGCAGTTTTGCCGAATACGCATAAAAAGCGGTAGCAATCATATCGGGGTTGGTATAACCATTTGGCTCCGAAAAATCATAGATACCCGGACGGTAAAACAACCAATCGCCAAAAACACTACCCCCGCGCCAAATGTAGCTATCCCCTGCCTTTTTGATAATCTTATCAACATAGGCTTTCATGCTGGGATATTGGGTTTGCAAAATGCGCTTATCGGCATAAACCTGGTACATTGTCCACGGAACAATAACGGCCACATCGCCCCAGCCTGCCGATGTGGCACGGTTAGTTTGTAAAACATCGGGCACCACAAATGGCACCCCGCCATCCGGAAACTGGTCGGCTGCTACATCCTTCATCCATTTTGCAAAAAACGAACCTACGTTCATGTTAAATGCCGCCGTGCGCGAAAAAACCTGCGCGTCGCCTGTCCAGCCCAATCGTTCATCGCGCTGCGGACAGTCTGTAGGAATATCTAAAAAATTACCTTTTTGCCCCCATTGAATATTGTGTTGCAACTTGTTAATCATGGTATCTGAACAGGTAAACTGCCCGGTAACCGCCATATCTGAGTGGATAACAACAGCCGTAAAATTTTCAGGCTTAATCTCGCCCGGAAAACCTTCTACAGCGATATATCTAAAACCCATAAAAGTGAAGTGCGGCTCAAATATTTCCACGCCATCGCCCTTCAGGGTATAATTAATGGTTGCGGTGGCATTGCGCAGGTTGGCTGTGTAAAACTCACCAAATTTATCCAACACTTCGGCATGCCTTATGGTAACGGTCTTTCCGGCCTGCCCACTCACTTTCATTCTTATCCAGCCCGTCATGTCCTGTCCAAAATCAATAATTTGGGTTCCTTTAGGGCTTTTAAAAATCGCTATGGGCTTCAGTTCGGCAATTTGGTGCACCGGCACACTTTGTACCCCAACCAATGTGGCTTTTGTGATATTGTTGGCAACATCAACCGGCAACCATGCTGCAGCATCAAACCCTTTTTTATTCCAGCCGGTTATTTCTTTACGGGCATCGTAATTTTCGCCATCGTAAATGCCGTTAAGCGTTACCGGCCCGTTTTGGGTACCTTTCCATGAGCCATCTGAGTTTACGTTTTCGATGGTGCCATCGGCATAAGTTATTTGTAGCTGGCATAACAGGGCAAGGTTTTTACCCCAGAAACCCCAGTTGTTCATGTAAGCTATCGTGCCTTTAAACCAGCCGTCGCCAATCATGGCGCCAATTACGTTATCGCCGGGCTGCATCATCGCAGTAACATCATAAACCTGGTATTGCAGGCGTTTTTTATACTCCGTCCAGCCGGGCGTAAGCACCTGGTTACCTATTTTGCTGCCGTTGAGGTATAACTCATACACGCCGTGGGCGGTAGCATAAACCCGGGCCGATACCACTTTTTTAGATGCCGAAAATTGTTTACGTAACATTACCGCAGGCATTTTGCGCGAGCTGTCCTGTTTGGGTTGCACCCAGCTGGCCGTCCAGTCGGTGGTGTTAAACAATCCTGTTTCAAAATAAGCGGGTTTGCTCCAGGCAGATGTATTACCGTGGTTATCCCATACTTTTACCCGCCAATAGTAGCGTGTTGCCGATTTTAGCGATGCGCCGTTATAAGTAACAAATACCGATGAATCGGACGCTACCTTTCCCGTATTCCAAACCGTTTTGGAAGGCGAAAAGGAAGCATCAGTGGCAACAACAATAGTATATGCCTGCTGTAAAGTATTTCGTTGGGTGGTATTAATTTTCCAGCTCAAGCGGGGATGGCTAATATCAATGCCCACCGGATTGGTTAAATATTCGGCCGTCAGGCTTTCGGCAACAGGTTTTTGCGCCAGGCAAATTGCCGGCAAAACAGCAAATAAAAAAAGTAAAATATGTTTCATGGTTTACAATTGGATACCAATGTTATTGATTGCTGGCTACAGCGGCAACCCTATCTGTCTTTTGCCGGTAAACCATACTACCTAACATGCCTGTTAATTTATCCGCTTAACAGCATCAAGCGCGTCCTGGAAGGTAAGCACTTCTATTTCGTCCTGGTGTTGCTTTAGGTAAAACAATAATTGTTTGTGCGCGGCTGCAGGTGTAGTTATATAATCGCCGCCTATGCCATGAAACATAAACACGCCTAAGCCGCCGCTTTGTTGCGTCTTTTTTACAAAAGCAATCAATTCATCGCCGGTAACACCGCCGTGTATGCCCCAGGCCGGCACCTGCATGGGGTCAATCTTTTTAAAATCGGTTATTATTGCATCGGCGCCACCGCCAATACGTGCGTATTTGATAATACCTGCAGCACTCAGCGAATCGGCATATTTTACGCCGCCAACAGCTATTTCGGTACAGGGGTAGGCATACGTGCGCGTACCGGTTTTTCCATCAACGGCATATAGCAGGTTATTCATTTCGGCAACTTCGCGCTTGATCATGAATACCGAATAGTTGGCCGAATTATTTGCAGGATTGGCTTTTACCGAAGTGGTTAAACAAGGATGATATAGGGAGTGGTTAGCTAATTCGTGCCCATTTAAAGCAACCTGCCGCCAGCGCGGGATAGTTGCCTGGGTTATATACCCCGTCAGGAAAAAGGTGCCCTTAAATCCTAACGAATCGAGTTGTGGCAGGGCTACATCCAGCTGCGACGGTAAAGCATCGTCATAAGTAAGCACAATAATGGCCTTTTTATGAGATTGAGCCAAGGCGGTAAAATTGAGGAGCAATAACAATAAGGTTATTTTTTTCATAAATGCAGGTTTAAAACCCGTACTAATATAGATTAACCTGAGATTTTTTTGGTGATGACAAACGAATAAAATAAATTAAACTTTATTAAATGCTGCTGACATAGGGCTGTCACAAGCGGGTTGTTACTTTGAATTATAAATCAAAAACAAAAACGCTATGAATATTATCCCAATGTTTTTAAAGGAGTTGGAGCAGGAAGCCCAAACCACCCGTAAAATGCTCGAGATTGTGCCAACCGACAAATTTCAATGGCAGCCGCACCCAAAAAGCATGACCATTGCAGACCTTACCGTGCACATTGTTGATTTGCCAAACTGGCTTGCACTGGCCGTGTACACCGATGGATTAAATTTTGCCACCGAACCTTATAATCCCCCAACAGCCGAAAATGCCGAGGGCTTATTAGATTTGCTGGAACAATCTGTAGCCAAAGGCAAGGAAGCCCTGCAAAACATCAACGAAGAAGAGCTGCTGAAACCCTGGACATTAAGCAATGGCGATGTGATATTACAGAACTATAACAAGGCCGAAGTAATCAGGGTTGCCTTTTGCCAGCTTGTACATCATCGCGCCCAGTTAGGCGTGTACCTGCGCCTGCTAAACATCCCGATACCCGGCAGCTACGGCCCCAGCGCCGACGAACTGAGCGGAGAATATCAACGAGAAGTAGCAAGTACCATTTAGTATCAAGTAGTAAGTAGTAAGTAGTAAGACAGCTGCGAAAATTGGTTAATCCGAAAGTCAAAAAATCTTGATACTTACTACTTACTACTAAACAAAAACGATTGTCCTTTATTTAGAACAATCGTCTTTTACATGTCTTGCTGTGTGGATACTAATTTCTATACTTTGATAATTTCCCTTCGTTTATTTCTTCAAGGAAACCATTCTCGTTAATTGCATACCGGGCATAGGTTGTATCGGTATCAATTTTGTATTTGGTAACAGATTTTGATTTTTTGCGGGCTTTAGCGCGCAAAATGAACATAACAGCTGTGAAACAGATTACGGCAAGCAGTGCAGTGATTTGGAAAAATATAAAAGGCATAACGTTGAAAATAAATTGTTTAATACGCACATCTAAAACTGTGATAAAAACTTAACGGTTTATAATTTTAGCTGTAATCGTTGCCTATACATAGCTAAATATGTGCCAACATTTTATTAACGTTTATGCTTAGAAGAATGTTACAATTTGAGGGCAAAAAATTGAGGGATATTGAGCTTGTAGACAGAAAACTTGCGAAGTTTTAAAAACTTCGCAAGTTCGATAAAATCAAGACGGGAAATCCAAATCAAAAAAGGACAATCACAAGTTATAAAACGAAATAGCGTTGCCTCCCCAAAATTGTTCCTGCTCGGTAGCAGATAGCTTTGCGATATAGTTTTGTGTTACCTGCATGGTACCCTCGTAACCGCCTGCCAGCAGGCAAACCGGCCAATCGGAGCCGAACATGACACGGGCAGGGCCAAATGCATTGAATATTACATCAAGATACGGGGTAAAATCTTCAACCTTCCAGTTAGCCCAATCGGCTTCGGTTAGCATTCCCGAAATTTTGCAGGATACATTTTCATGTTTGGCCAGCGCTTCGATATCCTTTTGCCAGTCGCCTATTTTTTTATCCCTGATGTGAGGCTTGGCCAAATGATCGACCACAAACTTTTGATTGGGAAAATTGCCAACCAATTGATTAGCAAAAGGCAGATGCCGGGGAAATATCAGAATGTCATAGGTATAGCCATACTTTCCGAGTGCGGCTATACCTTCTTGAAATGCAGGCTGCAACATGTATTCATCATCAGGCTCTGATTGCAAAACATGCCGGAAACCTTTGAGCTTATCGTAGCTTTTATATTGCAGCAATTGGTCTTCAAGGTCATCAGCTTGCAGGTTTACCCAGCCTACTACACCCTTAACAAAAGGGTTTGCGGTTGCATGATCCAGCAAAAACATAGTCTCATCGTCGGTTTGGCTGGCCTGTACAGATACACAACCATCTATGCCGTGTTGCTGTAAAACAGGTAACAGGTCAACCGGCGAGAAATCACGTTTTATAGCCAGCATCTGGTCATTAATCCAACTATCCCTCACGGGGTCGAAGATCCAGAAATGCTGGTGCGAATCTATTTTAAGCATATGCTACCACGTTTTGTTTTTGTTCGCCAAGGCCATCAATACCCAATTCAATAACATCGCCAGGTTTAAGGTAAACAGGCGGTTTCATACCCAGGCCAACACCCGCCGGTGTACCTGTTGATATAATATCGCCGGGCAACAAGGTCATGAACTGACTTGTATAGGAAATAATGTGCGGCAGGTTAAATATAAAGTTTGATGTGGTACCGTACTGCATAATTTCGCCGTTCACTTTTAACCACAAGTGCAGGTTGTGCGGATCTTCAATTTCATCGGCAGTCGCCAAAAACGGACCAAGCGGCGCAAAGGTATCGCAGCCTTTACCCTTATCCCAGGTACCGTTACGCTCCAGTTGAAACTCGCGTTCAGATACATCATTATGTAATACGTAACCGGCAACGTAGCTCATGGCATCAGCTTCATCAACATACGAGGCCTTTTTGCCGATAACTACAGCAAGCTCAACTTCCCAATCGGTTTTTACCGAATTTTTGGGGACAACTACATTATCATTAGGGCCAACAATTGCTGTGGTGGCCTTCATGAAAATTACCGGCTCGGGAGGCAGCGGGGCATTGGTTTCTTTAGCATGATCGGCGTAATTTAAACCGATGCAGATAATTTTCGACGGGCGTGCAAAGGGGCTACCCAAACGCACGTCATCGGCAACTTCGGGCAGTTCGGTATCTTTTATAAACGCTGCTAAACGTGCAAGGCCGTCGGTTTCAAAAAACTGCTCGGTATAATTTTCGCCAAAAGCCGAAGTATCGTATTTTTTATTGTTAAGGATGACACCTGTTTTTTCTTTGCCGGTTTCGCCAAATCTAATAAGCTTCATTGTATCTTGTTGTTATGGTTTTGTTTAATTATTTAGGGTGATAAAGCCGCCATCGATAGGATAATCGGTACCGGTGATAAAACCGGCTTCATCTGAACATAAATAGAGCGCCAACGCCGCCACTTCTTCTGATTTGCCCATCCGGCCAATCGGCTGGCTCTTGGAGAGTTTTTCGAAAATCTCGGCTTCCTGACCCGCATAGTTTTTGGCGATAAAGCCATCCACAAAAGGGGTATGGATGCGCGCCGGCGAAATGCAGTTACAGCGGATGTTATCGTGCAGAAAATCGCGCGCAACAGACAGCGTCATGGCGTGTATAGCCCCTTTGCTCATGGAATAGGCAAACCTATCGGTAATACCAACGCTGGCCGCTATCGAGGCTGTATTGAGGATAACCCCGCCCCCATTTGCCTTTAGCATAGGTATAACGGCGTACAGGCAATTATAAGCACCTTTTACATTTACGTTAAATACTTTTTCAAAATCGGCAGTGCTGGTGGTATCGGCGCGGCCAATGTGGGCAATGCCAGCGTTATTTATCAAAATATCAATAACACCAATACTTGTAAAAGTATCCACTACTTGTTGCTGGTTGCTTACATCGCAGGCATAGCCTTTGGCCTTGCCACCGGCGGCCTCTATTTCGGCAACGGTATCGGCCGCCGCTTTATCATTTAATTCGATGATGTGCACAGTAGCGCCCTGCTGCGCAAAAAGTATCGACATCGCCCTGCCTATCCCGCTGCCACCGCCGGTTATTACTGCTGATTTATTGGTTAGTTTGAACATAAGCCCATGGCCCCCTCTAAATCTCCCCCGGTAGGGGAGACTTTTTGTTTGATTGATTAAATTAACAATTATTTAAATTCTTTTAAAGCCCTCCCTTCCGGGGAGGCTTTGGGCTTCGCGTCTACAACGACACTCCCCTTTTCCACGGTATAAAATCGTCCTGGCCAAGCTTTACCGATTTTGGTTCAATTTCGCCATTGGCAACCTGTATCACATAGTTCAGGATCCGCTCACCGGCCTGCTGTATGGTTTCGTCGCCTTCGATAATAGTACCGCAGTTAATATCGATAATATCCGGCATACGCTCAAACATTACCGTATTGGTTGATAGTTTGATCACCGGGGTAATGGGGTTACCTGTAGGTGTACCCAAACCTGTGGTGAACAATACAATATTTGCGCCCGATCCTACTTCAGCCGTAGTACTTTCCACATCGCTGCCGGGAGTGCACAACAGGTTCAATCCGGGCCTGGTTACCTTTTCGGGATAATCCAACACGGCGGCAACCGGCGATGTGCCACCTTTTTTGGCTGCCCCGGCCGATTTAATGGCATCAGTGATTAAACCGTCACGGATATTACCCGGGGATGGGTTGGCGTAAAAGCCCGAGCCATCGGCCTCGGCGCGGGCGTTGTAGGTGGTCATTAACTGCATAAAGCGGTTGGCGGTTTCCACGTCGGCACAGCGGTCGCTCAGTTCCTGTTCTACCCCGCAAAGCTCGGGGAATTCGGCCAGGATTACCGAGCCGCCCATGGTGACCAGCAAATCTGATACATAACCCAAAGCGGGGTTTGCCGAAATGCCCGAAAAACCATCAGAACCACCACACTCCATACCGATGCATAGCTTTGATAACGGCGCAGGCCGGCGTTGAGTTTGGTTAGCCTGTACCAGGCCGGCAAAAGTTTGTTTAAGGGCTTGTTTAAGCAATTCGCTTTCGGTACCTACTTTTTGCTGTTCCAGTACTACTATTGGTTTACTGAAGGAAGGATCGCGTTTGGCAATCTCGGCCTGTAAAATACTAACCTGCGCGTGCTGGCAACCAAGGCTCAGTACCGTTGCCCCTGCAACGTTTGGATGGGTGATGTAACCGGCAATCAATCCGCACAAAGCATCCGAATCATCCTTGGTACCGCCACAGCCCATACTATGGTTCAGGAATTTGATACCATCAATATTTTTAAAAAGGCGTTTTGAATTTGGTTTATCAGCACTTAGCTGAATATCGGCATTCAAAATCTCTTCAACCGATTTACCTGCCTGGTAAAGCTCCATTAGCTGCTCCACATCGCCCTCGTAGTTTTTGGCTTTTTTATAACCAAGCTTATCAACCAAAGCTTCCTTTAAAACCTGAATGTTCCGGTTTTCGCAAAACACCAGCGGTACTACTATCCAGTAATTTGCTGTACCTACCGATCCATCGGCACGGTGATAACCGTTAAATGTTTTGCCCGCAAAATTTGAGGTATCGGGCTGATGCCAGCTCAGCTTACGCTCGCCTAAGTGAAAGCCCTCTGATGCGTGGTGTACATTGGCTGTAGTAAGTAAACCACCTTTAGGTATTGTTACCGTGGCCTTACCTACCAACACACCGTACATATAAATTTCTGCACCTTGTGCCAATTCATTAATAGCAAATTTGTGCTTGGCGGCCACACGATCAACCAGCGAAAAGCTTTCACCCTCAAAATTAATTATGGTGCCCAACTCCAGGTCCTGCAGTGCAACCAGCACATTATCATGCGGGTGAATCCTTAAAAATGTTTCTTTCTGCGACATTGTATTTTTTATATTTTGTTCATGGTTGATGGTTCATAGTTCATAGTAAAAAGCTACCCAAAACAATGTACCATGATTCTTGACAAACTAAACTTTCGGCCATGAACCATGAACTTTTTCTTTGTTCATAGTTGATAGTTCATGGTAATATTTCACAGCTAAAAAGTACGCTCTTACTATGAACCATTAACCATGATCCATGAACCAATATTAATTAAGCGATAACTCAATAACCGGTATCTCATAAGGCGGTTTGGCCGGCATGGTAACCTCCAGATCGTCAGATCCTGATGTTTTGTATAACAACTCCGAATGATCGTTTAAAAACTGCGCATATTTAATCTTCCCGGCGTAACCAGGCAGTATCAGCTTACCCTTGGGGTAATCAAACAATTGCACGTATAGTTTTTTTGTTGCTTTATTGTAAGTAAGTTTTGAACCCTCGGGTATTTTATAAGTATCCGGGGCGTAAGTACAGTTGTAAATTGATTTATCGTTAGCATGCATCCAGTGTGCTAAACTATCCAGCGCGTTTGTGGCGCGGTAATCAAATTCGCCGCGGGCGGTTGGGCCTACGTTAAGGATAAGGTTACCACCGTTACTTACCGATGTTATCAGCAAATCCAGTAACTGGCGGTGAGTTTTCCATGTATTTTCATCGCGATAGTATCCCCATGAACCTGAAAATGTTTGGCAGGTTTCCCAGGTTTTACCACGGTATTTGGCCAGTTCGGCAGTACCTACCTGTTCCGGCGTTTCAAAGTCGGCACCATCTTTATATTCTTCCAGGTTAAGGCGGTTATCTACAATAATACCAGGCTGCAATTTCCTGATCAGTTTTAACAGTTCAACAGATCCCCACTCGTCTTTACCCTTACCATGGCCATCACCACGCGGGAAAGAAAAATCGAGCCAAAGGATATCAATTTTGCCATAGTTGGTTAACAACTCGGTTATCTGGTTACGCATATATTGCCTGTATTTGGCCATATCACGTTTTTTATTCAGTTTGGCATAGCTGGCGTCGCTTTTATCTTTTGGCGATTGTGGGTGAATTTCATCGATAGTGTAATCCGGGTGGTGCCAATCCAACAGCGAATAATAGAAACCTACTTTAAGCCCCTGCCCACGGAAAGCGTTTACATACTCGCGTACCAAATCGCGTTTGGCCTGGGTGTTAGGCGCTTTATAATCGGTATATTTTGAATCGAAAAGACAAAACCCTTCATGGTGCTTGGTGGTAAGCACCGCGTATTTCATACCTGCGGCTTTGGCCTGTTTAGCCCATTTCTGAGGGTCAAAATAATCGGGGTTAAACTGGTCGAAATATTTCCGATAGCCGGCGTTGTCAATCTTCTCATTATGTTTTACCCACTCGTGCCTGGCCGCGCCCGAGTATAATCCCCAGTGAATAAACATACCAAAGCGGCTGTCTTTCCACCACTCCATACGTTTTTCTTTTTGGGCATCGGTTTCGGTGCCAATTGTTTTTTGTTGTGCCGATGCCGATAAAACGGCTACCAGCATCACCAGCATAGATAATTGAAGTTTTTTGAACATGAGGTTTATAATTTAGTTGACAGGTTATTTATAGCTGAAATATTTTATCCATTAAAACCCATTTCTCGCCTTTTTGGGCGCCTTTAACAGCCTGCTGGTATTTCCACATCAGGTTTTCCCATTCCTGCACTTTTGGATTGGCGGCATCCGCGGCCGACTTTTTTTCGAAACTGAAAGTATCATCGGTTTCCATGATCATAAACAGGCGTACATCAAAACGGTAAATTTCCATGTTGGTGATGCCGTAAGCGGTAATACTTTTATGAATCTCGGGCCAGATAGCCTGGTGGTATTTTTCGTATTCGGCAATCAGTTTGGCATCGTCAACCAAATCAAGCGTTAAACAATATCGGTGGGCCATAAATAGATTTAAAAAGTGGTATATCGGTTATACAAAGAAATAAAGTTTACAGGTAAATAGTTGGCATAAAATGGTTAAAACATTCAGCTTTTTTGGCATAAGAAAGTAGCCCCAGCCATATTTCTCCTGCAAGGAGAACTTAAAAAATAGCTAATGAAAGTATTATCAACCGCAGGAGATTATTCGCGATTAGGCTGCTGTTGGCGCTCATGAAGCTGCGTTGTTCAGCGGCAGCTTACGAGTTCTTAATAAACTCTTTCTGGTACATCAGCGGGCTTTTGCCGGTTACCAGCTTAAAATGTTTGTGAAAGGTTGAAAAGTTATTAAACCCGCTATCGTAACATAGCTGTTTAATGTTAAGCTTATCTTCTATCAGTAATTTACAGGCATGGCCAACTTTTATTTCGATGATAAACTGCGAAAAGGTTTTGCGGGTTTTTGATTTAAAGTACCGGCAAAAGGAGTTGGAGCTTACACCGGCTATCTCGGCAATCTCGTCCAGGTAAATCTTTTTCCTGAAATTTTGCATCGAGTACTCATAAATGCCGTTCAACCTGTCATTTTCCGAATCATTATGATCGTATTTAAAACCAATGGAGGCCATGTAACTTGAAGGGACACTGGTGGCTATAGCATTTAATGCCTTCAGCAGCATAATAATGCGCTCGGCACCGTCTGTACTTAACATCGCGGCCATTTGTACGGCCACTTTTTCTTTTGTGCCACCGGTAACCTGCAACCCGCGTTTTGATTTCTCGAGCAGTACCTTTATCAATTTATTTTCGGGCAGTTGTAAAAATTGATCGCCCCAAAAATTTTCACAAAAGTGTACTACAAAAACCTCTACCCCGTTATTTTCACCGGAATTAAAATACAAATCGTCAAAACGCCAGTAATGCGGCAGGTTGGGGCCAACCAATACCATATCGCCCGATTTGAATTGCTTTATACTATCGCCAACAAACTGGGTACCGCTTCCTTTCTTCAGGTAAATGAGTTCCAATTCGGGGTGGCAATGCCAGCGGTTGTTAATATCGGGCAGTACATCGTGCCGCACACTAAATGAGTGCGCAGGGCCCGAAGAAACTTTTAATAACTGCGGTTTCATTCAGCTTATTTTACAATTGATGCGATAAATATAGCCAATAATTGTAAAAATAGCTGATTGTCTCGTTTTTTTTACACCACCCAAAAAAACCATAAGCTACATTTTCTTTTAAGTGATATATTTTTATATCTTGCTGCCAGATTAAATCCAATTATTCCCTGATGAAACCTTATTACAAACTACTGCTTCCGGCATTATTATTGCCTTTATTTTCTGCAGCGCAAAGCAATTACAAACCTGGTTATGTTGTTACCCTTAAAGGCGATACTTTACGCGGCTTCATCAACATTAAAGAATGGGCTGTTAACCCACGAAAGATTAGTTTTAAGACAACCTCAGATAATAAAAACAGCCGCGAACTTGGTGTAAACGACATTACATTTTTCTCGGCAACCAACCTGGAGGCCTATCAGCGTTATGCCGGATTGCTGAACGACGACCCAACAAATATCTCAAACCTGCCCACGGGCCGGGATGCAAGCACCATTACCGATACTGTGTTCCTTAAAATCATTCAAAAGGGCACTAAAATCACCTTGTTTGAATACACCGATAGCAAAAAAGATCATTTTTTTGTGACCGAAACCAAAGACAACCAGCCTGTAGAATTGGTTTACCGGGTTTATAACAACGATGGCAAAACCGTAAACGAAAATGGTTATATGCAGCAGCTTTATCTGTTAGCCGAGAAATTTAACGGTAGTCAAAACCAAAAAACAAGGATAGAAAAAGCAGATTATAATTATAACAACCTGGTAGAAGTATCAAGAATGATCAATCATAGTACGGCTAAAGATGATGAAGTTGTAACAGGTAAAAAGAAAGGAACCTTCTTTTTTGCATCGGCGGGGGCTAATATCAGTAAAATATCATCTGATAAAGCTTTTGCTGATTTTGATTCATCTGTAAAAACCGCCGGGACTACAGGAAAAAGCGCAAAGCCGACCTCCTTTTTCCCAAGAATTGCTGCCGGAGTAAATGTATTAGCCAATCCGAATACAGGGAAGCTTGTTTTCAGGGCAGAAATAGCTTATACCTCAAATAAATATACGGGAAGTGCGGTAAACAGCGGTTCATCTGAAAACTACTCGCTTGATCAAAATACGTTTTCCTTAATCCCCCAGATTTTGTACAACTTTTATAATACCGACGATCTTAAATTTTACGGCGCTGTAGGTGCATCGTTAAATATATCGAGCTATAAAAGCAAAATAGTTTATAACAGTAGCGGTACAATTACACAAAATGCCAACCCTTACGGATTACTATCCAAATGGACTTCATTCCCGTTTCATGCCGGCGCGATAATCAATAAAAAGTTTGACGTATCTGTAGCTTATATCCCTAATGCAACTTTTACCAACACCGATGCCTACTATATACAGGTAAGTGCTGTTCAAATAGGACTAAATTATACTTTTAACTAAGCAATATTTTAACTAACCCTTATCTCATGAAACACCTAAACAAACTCATTTTGGCAGCCTTTATGCTTCCTGCCATAGCCATGGCGCAAAGCAATTATAAGCCGGGCTATGTTGTTACCCTTAAAGGCGACACCTTACGTGGCGAAATAAACCAGAAAGAATGGTTTGGCAATCCCAAAAACGTAGAATTTAAAAACGCGGCAGGTGTTAAAACCTATACGGTAGATGATATAAGCTATTTTGAATTACTTAATTCATCTATTTATCAAAGATACTCAGGCGAGATCAGCATGGATGAAACCAACACTTCAAAATTGCAAACCGGAGTTGATTCAACCAGAAAGCAGGATGTGGTATTTTTAAGGGTAGAGCAAAATGGCCCTAATGTAACCTTGTATTCATACATCGATGCCAAAAAGACGAGGTTTTTTATTGGCGACAACAAAACCGGCCAGGTTAAGGAACTTGTTTACCGGATTTATTATTTGCCAGATCATGGCGTACAAACCCGAATAGAAAATATTTATATCCCACAACTGTATGACCTGGCCATTAAATACAACCCAACATCCGAGAAATTAAAGAGCGAGATAGAAAACGCCACCTATAGTTTCCCCGATTTGAAAAGCATTTCGCAAAAGCTTAATAACATTACGGTTGATAAAAAAAACTACGGTAGTAAATCGGCATGGAAGTTCTTTGCGGGCGTGGGAGTTAATGCTACGCTATTTACAACCAGTGCGGGCACCAGCAACGGCTCAAAATTTTACGACGCTAAAAATACAACTTCTGTGTACCCAGCAGTGGCAGCAGGCGTAAATTTATATCCAAACCCAAGTGTTGGTAAACTCGTTGTTCGTGGCGAAATAATGGTTACCGGAGCAGCGTATAAAAATTCTGTAGATCTTTATTTTAACCAGCCCGACATACCAAAATCTGATTTCAATGTGAAGGAGTTTTTGGTAATTGTTAATCCGCAGGTTATTTACAACATTTATAACACCAATGCTTTTAAATTTTTTATTGATGCGGGTATATCTTACGCTTTTGTAAAAACAACGGGCAACTCCATCTACAACAGTCATCTTCAAACAACTACGTACAATTATCTATCCCTTAGTTCGGGATTAATAAGCTTCCCTATTAAGCTGGGCATAACTGTAGCTAAAAAGGTTGATATATACGTTTCCTATTCCACACCTGCAGCTATTACCAATAGCAGGGACTATACCATAAATGCAAACAGCATAAAAGCAGGCATCAATTACGAGTTTTAACATTAAAAAGCGTCCCGGTATCTCACCCCCGGGACGCTCTGTTATTGCTTAAACCAATAACATCAACTAAATCCAGATCAACCTCGCGTATGATCATTGCTTGCCATCTTTCTCAGGGACGGCCAGACTTTAAATATCTTTTCAGGCTTTATCCCTCATTAAAACGGGCCACCGCCAGGAGGGGGACCACCAGGGCCAGGTCCGCCGGGACCACCTGGGCCCATTGTTGGTTTTTTGCCTGCAAACTTCTGTAGCTTAAGGGTAAAGCTTAACAAATAATACCGGCCCAGCCTGTTGCTGCTGGTTTGGGTTACATAGCTGCCGCTTTGCGTACTGGTGTAACCCGTGTTTTGGTTAAACACATCCATTGCCGATAGGCGGATGGTACCCGCGTTTCCTTTTAAAAACCTGCGCTCAACATAGGTGTTTAATATATTGGGGTTGGTAGCGCCTTTGTAACCATAGTAAAACATCTTGGAGTAATCGTAACTCACGGTCCAATCCTTCCATAAATAATTTTTGCCGTTGATGCCCAGGTTAAGCGAACTGAAATTATTGTTGATATTAGCCGTGGTGATCGAATTATTCGATTTATTAACCGCATAGGTTGTACTGGCCTCGGCATCTACAACATCAGTAATACTCAGCCTGAATTTTACACCTTGCGATAGCACCAGGTTTTTAGCTATATTTTTCTCGGTTGTCATGGCATAACTTGTCGAATCGACATTACTTATATAAGAGATGTTATTATTGTACGCAACGTTGCCTATAAAGAATAAATTATATTTTCTTTTATCCCACGGCTTGGCAAATACATAAAAGCCTTGTGCCGAGTAATACCCATCGGCATTTAAATACTGGGTTAAAATGCTCCCGGCCAATTTGCTGTTTGGCGTGTACGTTTTAGGATAATTGACGGTGTTGGCTACAATCTTATTATCGGTAGTGGTGAAAGATAAATTACTAAAAAACACGTTACCGCTCTCGAAATTAAACTTGTTGTACCGGATGGACAGGTTGTTATTAAACTCCGGCTTTAAATCGGGGTTACCTTGTACCGGGTACGATGCGTTGCTAAAATCGGTAACAGGCTGCAGCTCGGTATAAGTTGGCTGACTGCTGGCACCGTTATAATTTAAGCTCAACGACTGATTGCGCGAGAAGTTGTAAATGAACCTGGCATTAGGCGCCAAGTTAAATGTGTGGCTATCTGTTGGCGAAGCACCATTGGTTAATGATTGCCCGCGCAGTATGGTTGGCTGTGCTACCAAACCCAACGTGTAGTTATACTTTTTATCGATAAAACGATAGTTTAACCCAAAACGGTTGGTAATAAACGTGGAGTTATAACTGTTACTCAGCAAGCCATAATAATCTTTGGTTACGCCATCAAGGTTAAGGGTATCAGTTAGTTTATCGGCTGTGGTATAGGCGTAATGATAGGCGTAGGTTAGTTCAAGATAGCCTTTTTTACTTACCGGCTCCAAAAACGATACGCTTGTACCCACGCTATCGGTACGGCTATTGGTGTTAATAAATTGGTTTAGCGGTGCGTTTGCAGCCCCATCCAGGTAAGTGTAAACCGGGTTTTGATATTTATTGATCTTATATGACCCGGCCCCCACGTTCAGGCTAAAGTTGCGGCCTTTACGGGCAAAACGGTGGTTAAATAACACATTGGCACCATAATTTGGCTCGGTTTGGTTACTGTAGGTATCAAAATTATAGTTAGATATGGTTTGCGAGTTATTAACCAGCAAACTGCTGCCTAACTGTGTGGTAGTTACCCGCGCGTAAGCAAATGATGGTGTAATTTTTATGTAGTTAACCGTATCTGGCTTAATTTCGATATTGAAGTTGAAGCGATGGTTCAGCTTCTCGTCGTTTTGGGTATTGTTATTGGTATTGGTGCTTGGGTTTAATGTAGATATATTGTTTTGAATGGTTTTGTTAAGCGTATACACCGAGTTATCGGCAAAGCTATAGCTGCCATACGCGGTAACTTTTTTGCCCCAGCTATCGCGGTAGTTAAGCCCAAACGAGCGGGCTGTGGTGATACCATTGGTATTGCTGCTATTGCCCCCCGGAGGGCCGCCCGGACCACCACCCCTTGGGCCGCCGCCGTTAAACGTAAACAAGTTGGTATTGGTATTATTCAGGTTACCTAAAAAAGCCAGTTGCTGATCGCCGTTGAATTTGAAAAAATTTGCCGATGCTACATACCGGTTACTTTCCTGGCTGTTTGCTATACCGGGTATGGCATCCCTGCCCCCTCCTAAGCTGGCCTGGCCAAAGTAGCCGTAGTTTTTGCTTTGCTTTATGGTAATGTTCAGAATTTTCTCGGGCTCGCCGCTTTTTACGCCTGTAAGATTGGCCTGATCGCCATAATCATCAATAATCTGGATGTTTTGCACAATATCTGCCGGCAGGTTTTTGGTGGCCGATTTTACATCACCGCCAAAAAAATCTTTCCCGTTTACCCTTACTTTGGTAACGCTTTTGCCCTGGGCGGTAATATTGCCATCTTTATCAACATCAACGCCGGGTAGTTTTTTGATAACATCCTCTACAGGCGCATTATCACGTACAGGGTAGGCCGCTGCGTTAAATTCAATTGTATCTTCCTTAAGTTTCACCGGGTTAACATCCGATATAGTGACGGTGTTAAGCATATAGGTGTCGTTTTTAAGAATAATGGGCTTTAAAAACACAGGAGTATTGGCATTATCCAACACAAAACGCCGGCGTAGCCCCTGGTAACCTATCGAGTTTAAAACCAGGCTAAACTGATTAACTTTTACATCATCAAAAGTAAAAGCGCCTTTACTGTCGGTAATAACTTTGGTGCTATCGGTGCCGGTTAACAGTTTAATGGTAGTACCTGGCAAGGCTACCCCGGTGGAGTCTGTTACCGTGCCCTTAACCCGTCTGCCCGTTTGTGCAAAGGTTGCAAGGTTACACAGCAAGGCTGCAATTATCAGGTATGTAAATTTAAGTTTCATTGTGTTGTGGCTTATTTGCAACACAAAGCAATAACATCAGCATCACCCCAAAAAACACAATAGACCGGGGCATAGTAAATGTAGACGAAGACATGTTTTTTCCCTATAGAACCATGTATTTGCAGCATTAAACTCCAATTGACAGTATTCAACGGTTAATTTTAGCCATTTGTCGGCAAGTTGTGCCTGTTAGGCGATTATGGTTGACTGATAACCAAATGGTTTAGTAATATTGAATGATTATTAAACCGTAATCGAAAATCTCAGGTCAAGATTTTCTGTCGAAAAAATAAAAAACATTAATAGTCCTGATTCTCGTATCTTGACTCCTGATTATAACCAGCAATGAGCCTCAAATCAAAAAGTGTTACTATTACTATCCTCATTCACGTTTTAACGTGGCTGGTATTGGGTTTTATACTGTTCGGGTACCAGCCCCTTACTATGAATATTGAGTTGCCTTACCAATTTTGGATAAAGCAAAACCTCATCTTTTTTATGCTGGTAGGTTCTTTTTATTTAAACTCGGCCGTATTGGTACCGCAATATTTATTAAAGAACCGCACGGGTGTATATTTTCTGATAGTAATTTTCCTGGTAATCGCTATTTATTTTTTAAACATACTGTTTGATCGCTGGCTGCATATGCACCAGCTAATGGATGCGGCATTTCATAAACACGGCCCCCCAAAGCGCGGCGAAAAAAATCATTATTATGATTTTGCAGTTTTGTTTATTATGGCATTGGTGCTGGGCATCAGCACCAGCATTACAGCCATCCAAAAGTGGCAGGCTGATATCAGGCTGCGCGAAACTTTAGAGCAGGACAAGATCAGTTCGGAGTTATCCTTCCTGAAAGCGCAGATCAACCCGCATTTCTTTTTCAATACGCTGAATAACATTTACGCGCTTACGCATATCAATGCCGAAACATCGCGCAAAGCCATTCACCAGCTTTCGCGGATGATGCGGTATGTGTTATATGATACCCAACACGGTACAGCATTGTTAAGCCAGGAAGTAGCCTTTATAAAAGACTACATCAGCCTGATGGAACTGCGGCTTACCGATAAGGTGAAGGTTACGTTTAATTCGCCCGCCGCGGTTAATGATATGACCGTTGCCCCCATGATATTTTTACCCTTTGTGGAGAATGCTTTTAAACATGGCATAAGTGCGACGCAGCCCAGCGACATCCTCATTAGCGTTGAACAAAATGCCGGGCTACTGGAATTGCGGGTAGAAAATTCGATTTATAAAGACGCCAACCCCAACCTGGAAGAAAACAAAGGCATTGGCCTTACCAATACCCTGCGCCGTTTAGATTTGCTGTATGCCCAAAAATACACATTAGATATAAACGAAGACCCCGAAGCCAATACTTATAAAGTTCACTTAACACTCAACCTGTCATGATATTAAACTGTATTGCCGTTGATGATGAACCCCTGGCCCTTGGCCTGGTTTGCGCATTTATTGAGCAAACACCTTTTTTAAAACTTACAGGCCGCTACAGCAGCGCGGTTGAAGCGCTGGTTGGATTACAGGACCAAAAAGTTGATCTTATTTTTTTGGATATACAGATGCCCAACCTGAACGGCATCGAACTGGCCCGTGTGCTGGATAGCCGGGGCGCCAATAAGCCGCGCATTATTTTTACCACAGCTTACAACCAGTTTGCGCTGGAAGGTTATAAAGTTGATGCATTGGATTACCTGCTGAAGCCTTTTAATTACGAAGAGTTTTTGCATGCTGCCAACAAAGCATTAAGCTATGCCGAGCTGTTGCAACGCTCGGCCAACCCTGCCCCCACTAAAGCAACTATTGCCGAGGAGCACCGCATTGAGGACGACTACCTTTTTTTAAAGATAGAGTACCAACTGGTACGCATAGCGCTTAAGGATATCCTGTACATAGAGGGCCTGAAAGATTACGTTAAAATATACCTGCAAGGCACCGAGAAAGCCCTGCTATCGCTCACCAGTTTAAAATCGCTGGAAGAAAAGCTGCCATCAAAACGTTTTATGCGGGTGCACCGCTCGTTCATTGTATCGTTAGATAAAATAAACTCCATTACACGCAACGCCCTGCAAATTGGCAAAATAAACATCACCGTTGGCGATCAGTACAAAGATGCTTTCGGGGTGTTTTTGAGTAAGTGGGTGTAGAACCTCACCCTGCCCTCTCCAAAGGCTACCCCTTACCCAAATTTTAAATAAAGTGGGTTAAAACTGATATTTGGAAAAATAATTCTATGCATCAGGTAAGTATAAAGGATTTCCCAGATTTGGATCTTGGCGATATTCGTCGGAATGAGCGTTTTGTATCTATAATTAATAATTTAAGCAGTAACCCTGGCAGCAGTATTCCAGGGCAGAATGGTGGCTGGTATTCTACGAAGGCTACCTATGAGTTTTACAAGAATGAAGATGTAAGCCTTCAGGCACTTGAGCAAATTATATCAAGTTATGGAAGCAGCCAGGTTGCTGGAACAGATAAAGTATTGGTTGCTCATGATTTTTGCCAGATTAGTTATAATGATAGTGCAGCATCGGGTCTCGGATATCTGGCTAATACGGAGGCAAGGGGCATTATCGCTTACAACAGTATAGCTATCAGCACCACAGGAGTTCCCCTATCATTACTTTATCAGCATAATTTCGTACGTCCATTAGAAGAATTGGGCAAGTCTAAAAAGAGATCATATACACCCTTTGAAGATAAAGAGAGTTATCATTGGTATAAGGGAATAACTACAGTCAACGAGCTTTTAGGGAATACCATACACAAAATACACATCGCAGACAGGGAAGCAGATATCTATGAATTGTTCTTTTGCGCTTATGAAGAAAATACCGATTTACTAATCCGGGCAAAGCATAATCGTAAGCTAAATGATAAAAGCCTGCTTTGGGATGCAGTTGCAGCGGAGCCCTTAGCAGCAAAAACAACATTGAATATCCCGGATAAAACAGGTAAAAAGACAGCTGCAATTGAAGTTGAAATCCGTTATCACCAAATAGAAATACTTCGTCCTCAGGGAAGCAGTAATCAATATGAAAGCGTGTCGATGTCAGCCATTGAACTTAAACAGATTTCAGCAAAGCAGGACTGGCAGGAAGAGGTGCTGTATTGGAAACTATTGACTACTTTACCGGTTAACACCGTAGCAGAAGCTCTGCAATGTGTAAAATGGTATTGTTACAGGTGGCTGATAGAGCGTTTTCATTACGTGCTTAAAAGTGGTACACAGGTAGAAGAATTACAGCTAAAGAAAGCCTCTTCTTTGCAAAAAGCGATACACTTATACAGCATATCGGCTATGCGGATGATGCAGTTGGTTTATCAGTCAAGACAAAGCCCAAATGTGAGTTGCGAACTTGTACTGACTAAAGACCAATGGGTTGTTCTGTACATGCTAATACACAAATCGAATAATGTGACAAGCCAACCGCCGACATTAGCAGAAGCCGCCGCATGGATAGGTAAACTGGGAGGGCATCTGGGTAGAAAATCTGATGGACCTCCCGGTTTAAAAGCTATATGGACCGGTTACCGACGATTGATCGACGCTGTGAAAACTTATCAAATCTTGAATCAACAAAATTTGGGTAAGGGGTAGCTCCAAAGGAGAGGGTTCTAAAAATCACGTTAAATATAATCGAACCTTTCCTACATGCTAATCAAAAGTCCTCTCCTTTGGAGAGGATTTAGGTGAGGCTCCTTTTATTGCAATTTTTTCTCTCTCATTCTCCCGCATTAAATAATAATCCCTAATTTTATTTTATGCAAGAGGTAACAGTATCCTGGCTTAAATCGCTCGAAGCTTTAGAGCACGTCCCGGATGATCAGCTGCAATGGCTGATAGATAATAGTGAATACAAAATTATTGAAGATGGTACGCTGCTCAACGAGCCAGGTACCCCGGCCACGGGGCCACATATTATTGTTGAAGGCAGCATGCGTTTTTATATGCTGCAAAGCCGCGGCCGTCGCGATTTTGTTGCCGCGGGGCCTGGAAGTATAACAGGGTACCTTCCGTTTTCGCGGGGCCTCATTTCAAAAGGCTATGCCGAAGCAATTGGCGAATTGCATGTATTGAGCTTCCCTACCGAACGGATCAATGAAATGATCAAGAATCATTTTGAGCTTACCCAGGCGTTAGTGCACATCATGACCAACCGCGTTCGCGATTTTACAGCCCTGCAGCAGCAAAACGAAAAAATGATGGCGCTGGGCAAACTATCGGCCGGCCTGGCTCACGAGTTGAATAACCCGGCATCGGCCATAGTGCGCGATTCTACTTCCCTAAGCAAACATCTGCAACTGGTTCCCGAAGCCATAAAAGGTATGTTTGCCATAAAAATGAACTCGGACCAGGTTGATGGCGTAACCAATGAGATGTTTAAAGTGCTTACGGCCAAAGATGAAGGTCGCCTGAGCCTTAAGCAACGTACGCACCGGGAAGATGAAATTGGCGAATGGCTGGACGAGAACGAAATAGAAAACAGCTACGAAATTGCCGAAAGCTTTGTTGACTTTAACTTCAAGGTTGAGAACCTGGACGCCTTAAAAAGCTATATCCCGAAGCAGTTTTTATCTACAATTTTTAACTGGATGAGTAATAAGCTGGTGGCCGAAAAAATGATCCAGGATATACAGGAATCATCCAAACGGATAGCCGAACTGGTAAGTTCTGTTAAAACCTTTACACACATGGACCGCGGGCAGGATAAGCAATATGCCGATATCCATATTGGTATTACCAATACGCTTACTATGCTGGGGTACAAAATTCGTAAAGGAAATGTTACCGTTGTTGAAGATTTTGACCGAACTTTGCCCGAAGTAAAAGCACTGATTGGCGAACTTAACCAGGTTTGGACAAACCTTATTGATAACGCGCTTGATGCCATGGCGCCGGCAGGCAAAGGCATCCTGACCATTAAAACCCGGCGCGACCGCGAGTTTGTGGAAGTTTTCATCATCGACGATGGGCCGGGCATTCCGGAAGATATCCAAAGTCAGATCTTCGATCCGTTTTTTACAACCAAAGAGATGGGCAAAGGCACCGGGATGGGACTGGAAGTAGTACAACGGATTGTAAAACAACACCGAGGATCGATCAAAGTAAAATCGACGCCCGGTTGTACAGTATTTAATGTTTGCTTCCTGATTGACGGATAGTAAAACATTTTTTTATTTAAAACATTAAACATCAAGTTAAGATATAAGAATCAAGATGAGCGAAAACATAAGAGTTAATATTCTGCCGGCCGTTTCTTCATTAAAAAAAAGTTTAGATTAGGTTATCATTGTTTTCTCTCTTGATTCTTGAATCTAACGTCTTGATTCTTTTTAATTATTACCTGTAGCAAACCCTATGAATCGACCTATTATATTTTCAATTGATGATGATCAGCAGGTACTACGGTCTATTAGCCGCGACCTGCGATCTCAGTACGGTAAAGAGTACAAAATACTAAGTACAACATCGGCCCAGGAAGCATTGGAAACGCTTACCGAACTCAAAAATGGTTCGGATGTGGTAGCCTTGTTTCTTTGTGACCAGCGCATGCCCGAAATGGAAGGCGTTAAATTTTTAGAAAAAGCAAAAAAAGTATTTCCTGACGCCAAACGGGTATTACTTACGGCATACAGCGATACCGAGGCGGCTATTAAAGCCATTAACGATGTGCAGCTGGATTATTACCTCATGAAACCATGGGATCCGCCGGAAGAAAAACTTTACCCGGTAATAAATGATTTGCTTGAAGACTGGCATAACAGCTACATTCCCGAATTTGTAGGCATCAAACTGGTTGGGTACCAGTTTTCGCCGCAATCGCATGTGATAAAAGATTACCTGGCCGGCAACCTTATCCCCTACCGCTGGCTTGATATCGAAAAAAATGTGGATGCAGGAACGTTGCTGGCTTTAAACAACCTATCTACCGATTGCCTGCCTATGGTATTTTTTGAGGACGGCAGCTATCTGCAAAAACCATCGATACAAGGCATAGCCGCCAAGCTTGAAAAAAACACCCAAACATTAACCGATGTTTATGATGTGGTGATCATAGGCGCTGGCCCCGCCGGCCTTGCAGCCGCGGTTTATGGCGCATCCGAAGGTTTAAAAACCTTGCTGATTGAGCGTAAAGCTCCGGGCGGACAGGCAGGCACCAGCTCAAGAATTGAAAATTACCTGGGTTTCCCGGCCGGCTTAAGCGGCGCCGACCTTACCCGCCGCGCCATTACGCAAGCCATGCGTTTGGGCGCCGAGTTTTTATCGCCGCAATCGGTTAGTGATATCAAACAAAAAGACGGTTACAAAACCATTATTTTAGATGATGGCCCCGAAATTATAAGCCGCACAGTAGTGATAACTACCGGCGTTGACTACCGTAAACTGGAGGTTAAAGGCGTTGAAAACTTTACCGGCGCAGGCATTTACTATGGCGCTGCCACTACCGAGGCCTCGGCTTGTACAGGCAAAGATGTTTATGTGATTGGCGGCGGCAACTCTGCCGGGCAGGCGGCCATGCACCTTTCCAAGTATGCCACCAAGGTGCATATCGTGATCAGGCGCGAGGATTTGGTGGCAACCATGTCGGCCTACCTGATTACACAAATCAGCGAAACGCCAAACATCGAAGTGCTGGGCAATACCGAGATTGTAGAAGCACACGGCGGGAACTGCCTGGAGAAATTAACCTTAAAAAACTGCATAACGCAAGAAACTTTTACCAATAAGGCCGCTGCCTTGTACATTTTTATTGGCGCCAAACCCTATACCGACTGGATTAAGCTTGACATTATAAAAAACAACAAGGATTTTATAGAAACCGGCCGCGAGTTGCGCAGCTACGAAAGCTTTAATAAAGTTTGGAAACTTAAGCGCGATCCGTTTTTACTGGAAACCAGCTGCTCGGGCATTTTTGCCGCCGGCGATGTACGCGCCGGGGCCATGAACAGGGTAGCATCTGCCGTGGGCGAAGGCTCAATGGCTATTAGTTTTGTTCACAAATATTTAGCTGAAGTTTAACAACACAACATGCAAAACGACGACGAAATATGCCAGCACCTGGCGGCAATTACCGATATTAAACAACCGCAGGATTACCTGTGCGAAGAGTGCATTAAAACCCATTCATCATGGATGCACCTGCGCACCTGCCAAACATGCGGTGTAACACTATGCTGCGATAGCTCGCCCAATACCCATATGACCAAACATTTTGAAGCCACCGGCCACCCGGTGGTAATATCGGCCGAGCCCGGCGAAAGATGGCTATGGTGCTATGTGGATGAAGCAGTGACAGGGTATTAGTCAGATGTGCAAATTTCAGATGTGCAGATTTCAGATGATTTTGATTTGCACATTTGAAATTTTGCTTATATGCAAATCAATTCCTTCATCTGCACATCTGAAATCTGCATATCTGCACATCAAGCCCTTCATTTGCACATCTGAAATCTGCATATCTGCACATCAGTCCCTTCATTTGCACATATGAAATCTGCATATCTGCACATCAACAAGCTTATCCTTCCAGGTACCTATCCAACGAAATTGGGCCGGAGCCTAAAATGGTGAACATTACCAGGAGGATTAATGCGGTTACAGATGGCCATTCCAATGTATTTATGGGTTCCTTGAAAATACCGGTTAAAAACACAGCGCCTAATACAATAGGGATCTGGAAAATAGATGCCAGCCGGGTAAATATCCCAAGTGTTATCAGGATGCCGCCAATCATATGGGCAAAGGTTACGTAATAAACCAAAACCATCAATACGCCGGGCGAAAGATCAACAACATCCTGGCTTTCGATCAAATCGCGCAGATAGGCTGTATTGTCCATAAAGGCTACGCCTTTCAGCAATAAAAATACACCCAGCGCAATACGTACAAGATCAAGGAATTTAGGGTGATGCGTATCGCCCCAATGTTCAATTTTATGAACTACGTTCATGACAGCCTCCTTATTTTTAAAGGTATAATTGGTTTTGGTAACCAGGTGGCGTGCAGGGAGAATAATGCAGCTTGGTTACGCTATATAAATATAGTAACAAACTTGTTATAATTACAAATTGTTTTTTATCGAGGTAAAATCATAGGTCATTTAAAATCAACTTATTAAATTGACTAACTGTTGTATTATCACAATAAAAATGTTCGATGGATATAAATTTCTATCATAATAAACTACTCAAAAAAATAGCAAAACAACGATTGAGTACGTACGGTATTGTTCAAAAAGGAACGTCAAGAACTTTTCTGAAAGATCATGGCTGGTATACAATCGTAATTGAATTTCAGCCTTCGGGCTTCGGAAAGGGCACTTATTTGAATGTTGGGGTAGATCTTAACTTTTACCCGCAACAGCATTTATCATTCTCTTATGATTATAGGCAAAAGGAGTTTCTCGAAGCCAAAAATGAAGATCAGTACACTAACGTTGTTATTGACTTTTGCAATTTCGCCATAAAAAAAACCCAAAAGCTGGAAACCGATTTCAGTGATATTGGAACCGCCATCGAAACAGTAAAGAAGTCGGATAGCAAAGAGCTGTGGAATAAATACAATTTAGCAATATTATATGGCTTAATGGGCAATTTACCCAAATCAAGAAGACTTTTAAATGAAATCCGAGAAAAAAAATATCAATATGAATATGAATTCGAACGACAAAAAGTAGTGATAAGCATATTAACCTGCATGGATGAACTTGAGCCATTTATTAACAAAATCCAGGACATCATTGCGCAAACCAGAGCGCTTAAAAAGCTGCCTGTTTATACATTAGAAAATCTTACCGAGGTAAAAACCAAGCGAACTATTGGTAAGCGTATATTGTCATTTTTCGACAGATGAGTATTCTATTTATTCAATCCCCACTCTCTCATTTAATGCAGGATCGCTTGCCCTAAAGCTACTTTCAAAGGGCACCAGCAAATCATCAACACCGCCACCACCAAGCACCTGTTTTTGCTGCTTTACAAAATCTGTTACATCTTCAATTTTCCTGATTTGGTGTTTGCCAAAATCTTCCAGCATTTTCCCTTTTAAACCCAATTGAATTGCGCGGCGTTGCAGTTTATTGCCATACGGGTCATGGTCAGGATCCCATTGCAGGCGCACTTCCTTTTGATCCAGGTCGGCCCTCCATTGTGCGTGGCTTTGGTAATATTGAGGATTAAATGAAGATATGGCTGCTTCACCCAGGATTTTCTCTAAATCTGTCTTTTGAATCCACAGGGCAAGTACCCTTTCCTGGTTTTCCTTTTCGGCCCAGCCGCAGCGGTACATCATCCATAAAAAGTTGGGCTTTATCCACGACATCCGGCTATAACTATAATGGTTGCCGCCGAGGATTTGATTTTCTACCGCAAAATCGGCAATGTTATGATTATAAGCCTGGTAAACAACAATAAGATCTTCGGTTTGGTGGCCTAACAAATGCTGGCCGGTTTTGGGTAGGCGTTGGATACTATCCTGGTATAATTCGGTAGTAATGTGTAGTGGATTGTTTTTTGTTAAATTGGTATTCATTAATGTATTAGTATATTCATAGTTGATCTTTACAGATCATATTCCTTTAGCTATCCTCTTAAGGTGACCAGGTCTTTTTTTACTGTAGTTGTAAACGCGTCCTCGCTTTAGTGATTTACCTGGCAAGAGAATGTCCATCATGATATTCTTGCTATTTTGCTTTCTTGAAATTTCATATAATCTTTATCAAAACAGTTTATTATTGCATACAAAGCAGCAAACTTATATCCGATAGCCCTTGAGTCAACAGGGTGGTAGCTGCCGTCATTTATTTCGAATATCAGCGCAGTGTATTGTCCCTTGATACCTGCAAAATAATCCAAAAAAAACTTAAGTAATTCTTCAATAGCAGGCTTAGCTTCGCACTCATCTGGTAACTGCTCTTGGGATAAATTCCATATCATTTTACTCTCATCGTTTGCAGATTGGTACATTTTAATTTGAATGTGGCCATATTTGGTATGCATGGCACCCAAATGTATTCCACTCCCTTCTACTGCACCTAAATCCCATTCAAGTAAATGATGATTTATCACCGATAACCTATAGGCATCTAATACAAGTCCATTGAGGTAAATCTCTTCCATATTCACTGTTAATTCGTGACACTTGATCCTCACAGATCATATTCCTTTAGCCATCCTCTTAAGGTAGCCAGGTCTTTTTTTACAGCATTTGTAAACGCGTCCTTGCTTATTGTTAATTGTTTGGCGCCATCCTGCGCACCGCCAAGCTCGTATTCGCAGTGCAGGCTCATGGGGCCGTTTATTTTCTGTTCCTTTAATATACGAAAATATTTTGGAAAATCCACCATACCCTCGCCCAAAGGCACACTTTTCACCTGCCATTTGCCATCTTTTTTGTGCCAGTAAAAATCTTTTACATTGGTGGTTTTAATGCGCGGGATAAGTGTTTGGATAGATGTTGGCCAGGTGTCGGCTCCTTCGGTAGTGGCATGCCTTACGTCGTACTGGCAGCCTATAAAATCACGACTGGTTGCATCCATTCCCAGCCAAAGATCCCAAACCGAGGCACCAAATAACTCGCCCGAATGGTTTTGATAAGCGCCATGCATATTATATTGCCTGTTAAGGGCCTCAAGCGCCTTAAATTGCTTATTTATCACTTTCAGGTTTTCGGGAATGCTGATGCTTTTATCATAATTTAACCAGGCCATGCGGTAGTACTTAATTCCTAATGCCGATGCAGCCTTTAAAATATCATGGGTGTATTTTTCACCGGGCGATTTAATGTTGGTTACAATGGTATAAACTTTTAAACCCGCTTGCTCTACCGCTGCAACAGCTTTTGGCAGCTCAGTAGCCACATGCTCCGGCAGTACGTGCCCGTCGGGCCTTACCGTCAGATCTACCCCATCAAAGCCCATATCAGCCGCTAATGAGGCCATATCCGCGTAATTGAGCCAATGCAAATGCTTGGAGAAAATGCTTACTTTAATTTTTCCGGGGGATGATTGACCGGCGTCGCTATTATTTGAACCTTGTGGTAAGGTTAATCCTTTGGCGTTTAAACCCAATGCCATACCAGTGGTTGCCATTGTGGCTGCAGCAATAAACTTTTTGCGGCTGATATTTTCCATAAGCTTTATAAATTGGTATTGCAATATACCAAAAGCCGGATGGAATTTCAGAGGAAGAGTTGCGGGAGTGTCAAGCCGGAAGTATTAAGCCGGGAGTCAAAAAAAACTCGATTTATATTTTACAATTTACCGTTGATGTCTTCCCATGATTCGAAGGGGTTTACACAAACATTGGTTGAACGCCGGCTAAGACTCACCCCGGCTACGCTACGCTGGCCGACACTCTCTCCGGCTGCGCCGCAAAGAGGGTTGAGCTCATTTTTTATTCTTTTTCCTTTTTTCGCCCCTCTATGCGACGCAGTCGGAGAGAGGGGCAGACGGGCGGAGCCTCGTCGGGGTGAGTCGACTCGCCGACATGCGATATACAAATTTTGCAACTCAAGATAGCTTAAACCGAAATGCTTTTATCAGTCAAAGCCAACATATTCTTTTTGCTTAACCTCCACGTAGCCGGCGGTATTATCCCTGCTAATGTACATCACGATGTGAAAAAAATCGTTATCAAACTGGTAAATGTTGTTTATCGTATCGGCCCCCTGGAACTTCATGGGCAGGCCCTGGCTTTTTGCCTGTGAAATTAAATGGAAAATTTGTTCAGTGCGGGCGGTTTTATAGGTTACGGTACGCAATATGGCCCCGCTGCTTAATTTCAAAGCTACCCCAATATCTACCGATTCTTGTTTTTTTTCGGCATCTGTTTTACTTAAATGCTCAATAGTATTACCATCAAGTTCCTGGGTATAGGCCTTTTTAAAGCCTTTTGCTAAAACCAGGTATTTGTGCGCATCGGCGTTTGACAGGTTGGTTAAATTGGTAAGGTCATTTACTGTTATGCTTTGCCCAAACAGGTTGGCGCCGCAAAAACATAATAAAGCCACAAACAGGAACTTTTTCATTTTTGTTATTATATCCAAATATACTTTTTTCTGCAACTAAATTAACTGCCCGGATGATAGCTTTTACTTACGTGTTTCAACACATCTTCGCGGTAAAATAACACTTCTTTAAACTTACCATCAATAATACCCTGCGCCTGGTCGGTAAAGTTTTTCGATGCGGCATCAAATGATTGCCCGCCGGTCATGATACTTTTAGCCTTTATCTTCGGGCCAAATTCAACCGCGGCTACAAAACTATTGCCCGAGTAGCCATACCTTTTCAAAGTATTTACCGTACGGCTCTGGAACGACGGCAATTGCCCAAACCCCGAGCCGGTTAAACCCACCGGGATACTCGGCAACTTATCATCAAAGGTTATGCCATCGGCCGGTCGCTGGTAGCGGTTCATATCGCCCCATTGCATCTGCCAGGTGCCAAAACGGCTTTGCAGATTTTTCATCACCGCGTTTAAAAGCTCCAGCTGCTGCTTGCCCGGGGTTGCATCAGCAAGAGTTTTAATTCGCCGGGTTATAAAAGTACTTTCCTGCTCAGTTTTAGGCGGAGGGAGTAATTTTAGCATGGCTGTACCCCATTCAATAGCCAGTGAGCTTGCTACCGAATTGGCCGCTGTGCGCCTATCCCACTGCTTCAATATTAATATAGCATCTGATATTGAATACTTTAATGAGTCTGGAGCTTCATCATAAGCTTTAAATAGCGCGGGCAGCAAATCGTCAAAGGCAGCCAGGTAGTGGTCATATCCCTTTGCTATCAGGCCATCCAGTGTAAGGCCCTCAGCATTCTTTAATATGTTAATAGCAGTAACAGCACGGTAGTTTTCGCCATCGGGCGCCATATAAGCCGGGTATTTACTTTTATCCGGACTACTTGCACCGGCATCAGTATAAGGGGTGGAATTGCAATTTTGAATCCAGCCGGTAGCGGGGTTTGTGGTGGTCACAATTTCGTTCAAGCGATGGACACCTTGCCATTCGGTAGCCGGCGTGCTGCCATCAACGGGTAAACTCCAGTCATATTTGGGGTCGCGTTTGGGGATATAATTGCCATACCAAAAAATGGTGTTGCCCTTATCATCGGCATAAACAGTGGCGTTGGTGGCGTTGGATACCAGGTCCATGGCTTTTTTGTATTCGGCCAGGTTATTAGCCTTAGTTATCTGCCATGATTCTACCAGCGCGTTATATGAGCGATTATTGGCCCGTAGCGCCAGCCATTTGCCGTCGCGGCTACCCACTACCGGGCCATGATGGGTATAGTAGCCGGTTATTGTTTTTTGTTCAAGCTTATCGCCTTTTTTAATATTGATAACCAATTTACGTTCGGTAACCGGTTTAAGGCCGCCATTGTATTCATAAAACCATTTACCGTCTTTTTTTACCATTTTTTCGGCATACAGGTCGGCTACATCGGCGTAGCTGCTGGTGTGCATCCAGCCGCAGTGTTTGTTAAAACCCTGGTATATAAAAAATTGTCCCCAGGTTACGGCACCGTAGGCGTGCAAACCTTCTTCGCTTACCAGCTCTACCTCGCTGCGGAAATAAAAGGGTACATGCGGATTAATATACAACAAAGCATGGCCAGAAGCCGACCGTGATGGAGCGATAGCAAACCCATTCGACCCGGTTTCGCGTTCATTCACAAATTCATAAGCTTTGGCCGGGCTATTTGGAACATAGCCCAGTTTATCGCCGCCATTTATATAAAACTCTTTTGTTTCATCCAGCTTGATGCCCCCTGTTTCGGTGGCAGCTACGCTTCCATCGGTAAACATCAACGCGTACCAGGGCTCAAAATGCTTAAATACTTTGGGTTTTACTTCGGGATGTTTGTACAGGTAATAATTTATACCATCGGCAAAAGCATCCAATAGTTTCCTGAAAGCCGGGGTGCTTGTTTTATAATCATTGATAGCATCTGCACTATCGGCAATTAATTGTAACTGAATATCTGTAGCCAGGCTGTTTTCACCATCCACTTCGGTTTGTTTGCCAAACTGGTAAAGGTAATTACGTTCAATTCCTTTAAAATTATCTTCGCACTGCGCGTACATCAACCCAAAAACTACGCTGGCATCGGTTTTTCCGTAAATATGCGGCACCCCGTAATTATCGCGGGTGATAGTTACGGTTTTAGCCAAATTTTCAGCCCGTTTAATTTCTCGAAGGTTAATTTTTTGAGCAGATACAAACAAAGAAGAAAATAATAAAATAAAGATTAAATTCAATTTCATGGTAACAAATATTTTACCAAAACATCTAAGTAAATAAAGTAACGTTAGATAGACATTTATTAATAATATGCGGTAAATTTGAACGTTTAAACGCAATATTTATATTGTATCTTCGTTTGCTTTAAATTATTCGCAATTTATTGGCGCAAGGTTAAATATAAAGCTGTTTAAAAGCTGCTGACACAATATAATAAAAATTTTGTTTATCGGTTATTACATCGGTAAATATATAAGAGCTTAGATAATCATCTTGCATGAGATCTGAGGTTTAGTTGATACAATATCACGTGAGAAATGATATTGCAGTGCGTTCCGGGGTGAGATACGGAACGCATTTTTTATTTTGGTTCATTGGTTCACTGGTTCATTAGTTCATTGGTGGATGGCGGTGATGTGCATGGTTCACTGGTGGATGGCGGATTAAAACCCATAGTTAGCTTTCAAAGCAGTCGCCTTCAAAACCCCATGACATATTCCAGCTTATCAGTTCACCGATAAATGCAGTTTATCCTCATAATTACCAGCTATAATACCACATGCAAAGACCAATAAACTAATGAACCAGTGAACCAATGAACTAAAGTGAAATTACCAGCTATAATACAACATGCAAAGACCAATGAACTAATGAACCAGTGAACTAATGAACTAAAGTGAAATTACCAGCTATAGTACCACCTGCAAAGACCAATGAACTAATGAACCAGTGAACTAATGAACGTTATACTTGGCCATTACCAGTAACACCATGCGGTTGTATGTTGCCAGGCCGCGGGGTTGGTTGTTGGCTTTCAGGAAATTATCGTAAAAAATACTGCTTATCCAGCTAAGCTGGTTTTCATAGGCCATCCAGTAAGCGCGTTCGGTTACAAAATCCTGGTGTACCTGTTTTGATATCATCGCCTTTAATTCCTTATGGGCTACGGTATCGCGGCGGCGCAGGGTATGCATAAACTCGTCAACCGCCAGGTGATAGCCGGAGTAACGCAGCAGGCGATCTTTTGATTTTATGGCGATGATAAACCCGGCAAAATCTGCCTCATCCTCGGCCCCGTAACCTATTTGGTGCGACATTTCATGGCAGGCCACAAATGGCCTGTTAAATACGGGCATGGCATAATTAATCTGCGCTTCGGAGGTAAATGGATTATAATAGCCAGACGTACCTATATAATTCAGCAGGAAAGTGATCATGGATGGCTTTATTGTAGGCTGAAAAGCGCGAAAATTGGCCGAATCGGCCGAGAGCGCTTTTACCGCGTTTACAGCCGTTTGGTAAATAGTACTGTTGCTTTGGGCCAGGTCGGCAGCGGTTACCCTGGCTCGGCAGACGTTGGCGCTATCTATCAGTAATTTGGTTACGGCTTTTAAATCGGCTGTAGTAAATGTAGTATCTCTTAAATTAAGGCGTACGGCGGCCGATGGCCTGAAATAATTCATCCCCCAAAACAAATAAAAAGCTACAACCACTACCTGGATGCTTATTACCCAGCCCAGTAAGTGCAATCCAATTTTTTTGAACTGCTTTTTTACCAGCAGCTTTACCATTCTGATGATAGCTAAAACAATAGCCAAAATAATTGCGGCGTAAAGCAAATCGCCTGCGCTAAAGGGGAATAAATTAAAAACCGGATGAAAAACCCAGCAAATAAGTTTATAAAACCCTTGCGAATAATAACGCTCCACCAGTGCGGGGTAACCGGCAAACAGCATCAACAAAAAAATGGCCATAGCTAACAACAATATGGCTATTATTCTTTTAAGGAATGGATTTTTGCTGAGATAGGTACGCATTGTATACTATAGATGTTAACCAAGGCAATATAACAAAGCTTTACCTTTAAGAGGCTGTCTAAATTTGATTATGACTGTTTTTATATTTCTTAGGAAGCACATATCCACGCGTCATTGCGAGTATCCATCAATCAGGATGATCCTGAAAAAAATGGGGATGACGTGCAACGAAATATAGTTAAACCAATGTCCAAAACTACCGTCATTGCGAGGCACGAAGCAATCCCGAACTATGTAGGACTTAGCATATCGAGGATTGCTTCGTACCTTATAATGACATGATTGTAAGCCGTTGATTATCAGGGTTGTTTTTTTTTAATGTAGAGACGCAATACTTTGCGTCTCCCCCAGGACATTCAAAATTTACAGGCTCAAATTTGCATGTGTGATTTGCATGCGGGAGACGCAAAATGTTGCGTCTCTACAAAAGCGCCGTTTGCAATTATGTCATTACTGTTTTTTCAAGCATAGGCTGGTGGATACTCGCAATGACGGTTGTTTTTTAATAGCTTCTAAGTAGTTCCTTCTTGTTCCCGAATACAAAAAGAGCCCCTTAAAGGGGCTCTTTTTGTATTCGGGCTAAATTAAATGCTTATTTAATGGCCACGGGCACCACAAAGGTATCCCATTTCAGGTTGAAACCTTTTGGTGTAATGGTATAGGTAAGGCTTTCGGCTTTTGGCGCGGTTTTGCCTTTAACTGTTACCCGCAGCTGGTCGTTTTCTTGCTTATATGTGTAAGCACCCCATTGCTTAGGGTTTTTATCAAAAATAATGGTCCATGTACCGCTTGCAGATGGAATTACAAAAAAGGCATACCTGCCGGCCGGAAGAGCTTTGCCTTGAACCTTTATTGCTTTGCTGGTTGTAAAACTGGTTGCCGAATCGGCACCTGCACGCCATACTTTATCAAACGGTACCAATTCGCCTAATATTTTGCGGCCTTTTACATACGGACTTCCGTATTTGATTTTAATTAATGAGCCTGCAACTGTAGCGCTTGTACTATCGTGCGGACTGGCTGGTTTTTCCTGTGCAAAGGCCAGGCTGCTTAAAAATAAGGCAAATGCAAAAACAAATGCTGCTTTAAATTGAAAAGGTTTGTTCATAATATTTCTCATGATTTATTTGGCATAAATATAGGGTGAAATTTTGTGGGGCAGCAATTGATAAATTAAATAAACGTGTTTGGCACTTATAAAAATATGCAAACAATTAAAAACTATTGATAATCAGTATTGTTAAACTTGTAGAATAATCGCATTGCAGTTAGGAATTGACCTTAAGGTTTAAATAGCCAGAAGGTTAAACAATTGTTGTGGTTTTTTGACCCTTGCCGCAAGGCAGGGGTTTTTTATTTACTCAACTTTATAAGTATAAACGCTGCGGCCCACATTGCCGTTATCATCTATACCTTCAATAATTACGCGATAGTTGCCTTTGCCATCGCCATTGTAAAAATCAAATGATGCGCTCCCATCTTTATCGGTAACAACGTCGGGATTCCAATAAATGGTGACACGATCATCTGATTTGTTGGCCTGCTTAACCGACCCGCCGTAAGCAGGCGAGTAAAACATACGGGCTTTGTAAAAACCTTTGGGCGCGTAAGTAATAAGCCCGGGCGATAGTTTTTTATTTACAACCTGGCTTTTACTCTTTTTTGTTGTTATTATTAAAATGCCGTTTGATCCCTGGAAGCCATAAAGTGCGGCGTCGACATTTTTTAACATTTTAACGCTCTCCACATCCGATACATTTAAATCGGTAATGGATCCGCCTTGCATTCCGTCTATAATTACCAGCATGGGGCCTGCTTCTGAAATCCCTACCCTTTCGCGTAAATAAGGCACGCCGTTGGTTAATGAAACTCCGGGCAGGCGCCCCTCCAGGCTACGCCCCAATCCGGATTGATCTGTAAAATCGGTAATGGTGTTGGTGTGCGACTCTAAGTATTTATCTTTTACAATTACTTCCTTTAATAGCTTCCCGCTTGCATCGGCCATGTAAACAGATGCCAGGGCGGTTTTGCCATCGCTTTTTTCAACATCATTGCCACCCGTAAATTTGTTATTATCAGCCATCGGCGTCAACTCCTTAGTTTGATCCATAATTATCTGTGTATTACTTTTTCCTTCAGCGGTTTTCGCCTGGATTACAAAAGGGGTGTTATCTGAGTAGGCCAGGTTGGGGAAGACGAACCGGCCATTGGCATCGGTAACCTGCGTTAACATGCTGCCTCCATTTTTTGCAAGCAACGTTACATTCCCATTGGCAACCGGCGTGCCGCTGTTAGCTTTAACGGTGCCTGATATATCCAGTCCTCTTTCAACAGGATATGCCGACGCCGTTGTCTCATCGTTGCCAAGCAATTGTTTCCACTCAAACCGGCGGTAACCCTGGGTAAGCATCAGCACATCCAAATCGGCGCGGGTATCATTAGTAACGCGGTTAAAATAATAATTGGGCTGCTCAACAGAACCTTTCAAATCAGATGAGAGCAACAGGTTGGTTAAAATAGTAGTTTCTGCATTTTCATCCACCGGTATTTTTGTGGCATCAACTACCGATGCAGAAAAATAACCCATAACCGGTTTATCGTCCTTTTTGGCACTCAGCGTAAGATGTACCTTTTCCCTGGTTGTGTACGATTGTTTATTTACCGCCGCTTGCAAATTCATAAGATCATCGTTCTGAATAAATGAAAGCCGCTCGTTCATCGGCTCGCCGGTTTGCGAAAATAGTGTTACCCGTACAATGCCCGTCTGAAAGTCTTTTTTACCCAGGTTAAGATCAAGCACCTGGCCATCTAAAGTTGTTTTTACCGATCGTACAGCCCCACCACCCGAATAAATGGTGATACCAATTTCTTTGTTCTTATTGGCCAGGTAATAGGCCCGATTGGCATTAATTTCAATTAATAGCTTATCGGGGTTGGTATTATTTACAAGCAGTGCCATACCCTTTTCGTCGGCCTTTGGCAAATCAACAGTGGCGTTGGTACCATCTGCGTAAGTAAGTTTGGCTTTATAGGTTCGGCCTTCAACTGGGGTTATGTTAATAATACCCATCCCCAGGTGCCTGGTTTCAAATTTGGTTATTTCGGCATTCAGGTTATCTACAACCACGCCTTTAACACTGGCCCCCATGCCGTTATGATCAATAGCCTTAAAAGCCAGTTTAGCCGGGATATCATTTACAAAGGTTCCACCCTCCGGAAAAAACTGAATATCGTATTTATTGGCAATTTTAATTTGCTGAGTTGATAGTGCGCGCGTTGGCAATACCGGGCTGTTAATTATAATAGGCTGGTCAAAAACATTAGGGTCGCCGCTGTTCAGCATCCATTTGGTATAAGCCTTTATATGATAAAGGCCGTTTGGCAGGCTGTTTGGCAAAGCAAAATCGCCCCAGGCCAGCCCGTTGTTAACCTGTAACGTTATATATTTCACCAAAGAGTCGTTAGGGTTCATCAGGTCGGCGTGCAATACGCCGCTTAGTTTTGATAGCTGATGTTGCTCGCCAAGTGTAAGGTAGGCTTTAAAAAAGGCGGTGTCGCCGGCACTGTATGTCGTTCTGTCAAAGTGCAGATAAACTTTTTCGGTAGCTTTTGTGGTTGATAAGGTTTGAAGGCGTGATACTATTCCGTCTAACGAAAGCGGTGTTTTGGCGTCCTGCGAAAACGCGGGTACACAAAAACATAAGGCGCAAAAAAGTGCAGGTACTATCTTTTTCATGCGGGAAGTGTTTAAAAAGAGGTGATTTAAATTGGTGATTAAATATACCTCAATTAGCCGCACAAAACAAATAAAATAAGAGTCAAGAGCCAAGAATCAAGATAAGCGCAAAATGCTCAAACCTAAATATTTTCTTCGTGGGCCAATGTTTTATTGAAATCGAATAATCTACGTTCCAATTTTTTTCTTGATTCTTGCTTCTTGACTCTACTACTGTATTTCGGCATTTTCCTTTATCTCTTCCCAATATACAGTTTCCAGGTAAATACCATTTTGTATGGCCACACGGGCTTTAATGTCCTGCAGTTGATTTTTGATCTCCGTGGCGTTGAGGTCGCTGCTTAAGGAGTGATAATAAATTGCATAACCAGTTTTACTGTTTATGAATTTATAATGTTTATCAGCGGGTTTCATAACGGTTTACTTAATATTAATATAATATGGATTGCCCGCATATTGTTTTAAAAAAGCAGCAAATGTTACGCAGGTTTATTATTGGTGAAATTTATTTAATGGCAAGATACATCACCAATAATTTGATAACATTTAATTAACATTGGATTAACAATTCCGTGACCTATTGCTGCAAATTAATGGTTACATTTAGCCACGAAAATAAAAACAGCCAGCATATACTAAACAGTTAGTATACACACTGTTAAATTGATTTTTACTTAAAAAGTATCATAAAAAATTTCAATAGATGTCGATATTCCCCAACTCAAACCAGGTTTTTTATGATTTATTTAACCGGGCGGTTGACAATGCCACTCAAATGGCAACCCTGCTTAATACCGCGGTGAACTCCACTGATACCTACGAGCAAAAATTTCAGTTTACACACATTGATAAGCTAAAAACAAAAAGTTACGAAATTACACACCAGGTATTTACCGAATCGGGGCGTACGCTTATATCTCCTTTTCAGCGTAAAGATATGTGCGAACTTGCGGCGGCTATTGATGATGTGGCAGATAGCATTGCTATGGCATCGCGCAGGATAAACCTGTACGATGTGCCCAAAATAACGCCTCCTATCATTGACCTTGCCAACTTGATATTGCAAACCACCCAGGCGCTTGAAAGCGCTGTTAAAGCCATGAATAACCTGGGCAATTCGGCGCATATTTTTGAGCTTTGCAGCAATATCAAACGGCTGGAATATCAGGCCGATACCGTTTACAATGAAGCATTTGCCGATTTACTTGCCAACGAAACCGATGCCATACAACTTATAAAATACACAGACGTATTTATGGCGATGGAAACAGCAACCGATAGCTGCGAAGATGCCACTCTGATTATTGAAAGTATTTTAATAAAGAACGGCTAAAGGCTAAAGGCTAAAGGCTAAAGGCTAAAGGCTAAAGGCTAAAGGCTAAAGGCTAAAGGCTAAAGGCTAAAGGCTAAAGGCTAAAGGCTAAAGGCTAAAGGCTAAAGGCTAAAGGCTAAAGGCTAAAGGCTAAAGGCTAAAGGCTAAAGGCTAAAGGCTAAAGGCTAAAGGCTAAAGGCTAAAGGCTAAAGGCTAAAGGCTAAAGGCTAAAGGCTAAAGGCTAAAGGCTAAAGGCTAAAGGCTAAAGGCTAAAGGCTAAAGGCTAAAGGCTAAAGGCTAAAGGCTAAAGGCTAAAAAAACATCCCCGGATTTTTCAAATCCGGGGATGTTTTTTTTGAAGAAGCTTTTCGCTTTCAGCTTTAAGCCTTCGGCTTTCAGCTTACTTCCCTTTATCAGCAGGCATATCATCTTGCTTGCCGCTGTTATCATCTTTCTCTCTGTCTTTCTTAAATTCAAGCTTGCCAAATTTATAGCTGAGGCTTATGCCAAATGATTGTACCGGCACATACCTGATATTGGTTTGGTTAAAGCCGGTACCGTAGGTGGTTGAGCTTTGGCTTACATACTTGGCAAACGGATTTGATGCGGTAAGGCCAATGCTTGCTTTTTTGTTCATGAATATTTTACGCATGGCAAAATTGTAAAACACAAATTTAGGTTGTGTTCCCTGGATGCTTCTTTGCGACGAATTATAGTTGCCAAAAAACTCGGCGCTTAAATCATGACCAAAACTGTATTGCGCATTTAAGTTTAGGCGATAAGTAAAACCGCTCACACTTGGGCTGCCCGGGTTATTGCTTGTACGGTTTGAAAATATCATGTTGGTACGCAGGTTAAATTCTTTGGTGATAGGTACCGACGCGTAGATGTTAATACCCTCACGCTCCTCTGAGCCAAGATTGTACCGCTTTGTTAATGATACATTGGTATAGGTACTGCCATCAATTCTTAAAGTATCATAAAATGTAGTGTAGCGTTGCAGGTCATCTGTATTTTTACGGTAAAAGGCAGCTATATTGATGTTTGCGCCGCCATCAAACGATTTATTGTAACCCAATTCAAAGTTATCGCCACGTTCCGGTTTCAGGGTTGGATCGCCGGTGCTGATGTTGTGGGTATCGCTGATGTTAAGGAATGGGTTCAGGTCACCGTAATCAGGGCGCTCAATCCTGCGGGTATAGCTTAATTTAACCGATTGCGATTCGCTTATTTTGTGTGAGAACACCAATGAAGGTACTAATATGTTGTAGTTGGGGATATTGGTGTTCTTAAAGTCCGCAGTAGTTACCGTATATTCATCCCTTAACCCAGCCTTGATATCTAAAAAGTTATTGAATACCGAAGTAGTTAACGATAAATAATAAGCATAAATTTTACGATCATAGGTAAAACCATAGGTTTGGTTATAGTTGGGCACATTGGCGCCATTTAACAAAGTATCGGTAACTACATTGTTGTTAATGTGGTTAAAATCAAGTTTACCACCCGTTTCAATAGTGAAATTTTTGCTTACCGGGTGCGCATAATCAACAGAGATGTTGGTTTCCCTATCCTTACCCGGATTATTATTGGTAATACCGGTAGGTATGGTTCCTGCCTGCAAATTCTGCAACAGTTGCGACGAGCTAAAACTATTGTTACCAAAGCTTGATGAATACAATATATCAAGCTCCTGCCCTTCTTTGTCAAACGTTTTTTTGTAGGCCAGGCTCACATCTGTTGATGTGCCGCTAAACTTACTGCTTGATGTGCGCAGCGTTTTAATATCAGAAAGTTCTATTCCGTTCGGGTCCACTTTATTTTCGTCCTGGTTGGTTAAGCCATTGCCATGGTTACCAAAATGGTTAAAGCCCACCGATGCAGTAAGATCGTCGTGTTTGCTGATGTTCCAGGTAAAGTTTAGTCCCGATTGGTAACCATTACGCTTAAAATTATTACTGCCCTGCTGAAAAAGAGTGGTAGTGTTTCCAACGCCGTCTGTAGATGTACGGTTATTTGTATTTGGGGCATTACTGTTTATCTGCGCGTTGCCGCTAAAAAAAGCATTCACCCCAAAATTACCTTTCCGCACGTTCAGGTTAAATGATCCGTTTTCGCGGCGGGTACCTGCCGATAGGTTAACGCTGCCGTTAATACCCTCAACCCGGCTATCCTTTAAAATAATATTAATGATACCACCTGTACCTGCGGCGTCGTATTTAGCACCGGGACTGGTAACTACCTCAATACTTTTGATTTGGCTGGCCGGGATGCTGGCCAGCGCATCGGCCAGGCTGGCGCCAAATATGCTGGATGGTTTGCCATTTATTAAAAACCGGATATTGGCATTACCCTGTAACTCCACATTACCATCAATATCAACGGTAATTTGTGGTACCTTTTTCAGGATATCTATAGCAACCCCGCCCTGTGCGCTCAGATCGTTTTGGGGGTTGTATACCATTTTATCAATTTTATTTTGAACCGTTGGGGTTGTAGCAGTAATAGTTACATCTTTTAACTGGTGTGTATTAGGCGATAACAACACCTCGCCCAGGTTAGTAGTAGCGCCAGCCTTAACTACTACATGGTCAACCGTAGTACGCTGGTAACCCAAAAAGTCGGCGGTAATCCGGTATTCGCCCGGCGGAATCTGGTCGACAGTAAAATTACCTTTCGGGTCGGTGCTGATGCCATTAAACGGCGCCGCCACGCCTTGTTTATAAACAGATATGGTAGCGTAGTCAACCGCCTGTTTTGTAGCAGCATCGGTAACTTTGCCACTTATTTTGCCTTTTGGGGCAGGTGCCTGTGCTTTAACACTGATACTGAACAGTAAAAAAATAAATAATATATATCGCGCCTTCATTATCCTAAACCGATGATTTTGCCGCGAAAATGAACAGAAACATTGGATAAATCCTGTATTGTTGCGCCATTGTTACAATATCATTAACTCATTTACAATCTTGTTACAAAAGCGCGAGAATCAAGAACCAAGAATCAAGAGTTAAGATAAAAACTATTTGCTATATCGACTAAGTTTTCCGCTCCTGTCTTGAGCACGGGTTGATGTTAGCTACGTCACTTGCTTCAATCTTGATTCTTGACTCTTAACTCTTGATTCTCTTTTAAAATATCAGCACCAGAGTCCCGGCTATAATTAATAAGGCACCTATCCCGTTCTTTAACGTCAACGGCTCGCCTAAAAACACCACTGCCAATACAATGGCCAGTGCCACGCTTAACTTATCAACCGGCGCTACCTGCGATACCTTGCCCAACTGTAAAGCGCGGAAATAGCAAATCCATGAAAGGCCGGTAGCACAGCCAGACAAAATGAGGAATGTCCAATTGGTTTTAGTTAAACCACTCATTCCCTGGTTACTACCCTTAAACAACACAATGGCCCAGGCAAGTATCAGAATAACCACGGTACGAATGGCGGTTGCCAGGTCGGTATCTACTCCTTTAATGCCTATTTTGGCAAATATTGCAGTTAACGCGGCAAACAATGCCGATAGTAGAGCGTAAATCCACCACATAGTTTTGGGTTTTAAGTTGTACGTTGAAAGTTTTACGTTGTACGTATTTGTATTTCTAAACAATTAATAGGCTAATTTGCTTGACAAAGCTGTAGTAAATCTGGTCAAATCCAAAATGTATACAAATTGAGGTGCTACCTTTACCTGATTAATAATAACTAACAACCAAACGTACAACTTAAAACGTCTAACGTAAAACCTAATGAAGCTACTAATCATTGAAGACGAAGAAGGCCTGCGCGAGAGTATTGAAGAGTACTTTACCGAGGCTGGTAATATATGCGAAACCGCCGCTACCTACCCTGCGGCCATTTCTAAAATAGAAATGTATACGTACGATTGCATTTTGCTTGATATTACCCTGCCCGGTGGCAATGGTATTAATATACTTAAACGGTTAAAAGACCATAACCATACAGATGGCGTGCTCATCATATCGGCCAAAAACTCTCTTGACGACCGCTTGCAAGGCCTGGATTTGGGCGCCGATGATTACCTGGTAAAACCATTTCACCTTTCGGAGCTTAAGGCAAGGGTATCGGCCATTATCAGGCGTAAAATGTATAACGGCAGTAACCTGCTTGTTTTTAACGAAATCAGCATCGATTTGCAGGCAAAAACCGTGAGCGTGCATGATAAGCCACTTAAATTTACCCGTAAAGAGTTTGCCCTGCTTATTTATTTTATTGCCAACAAAGGTAAAGTAGTATCAAAAAATGCCATAGCCGAGCACCTTTGGGGAGATGGTATCGATTTAGCAGATAATTTCGATTTCATTTACTCGCACATAAAAAATATCCGCAAAAAGCTGGTAGAAGCCGGCGCCAACGATTATATACAGGCGGCGTATGGTATGGGCTATAAATTTGCCGGGCAATGAAACTCATTACCTTATATAACCGGGTAAACATTATTACCACCATAGTTGTAATGCTGATAACCGGCATTATATACTACCAGGCCATCAGCTGGATATTAATTGACCAGGCCGATAAATCTTTAAAGGTAGAGGAAGATGAAGTTTTTGATTATGTAAAACTCAACAAACAACTCCCCCAGGTTTTCGACTCCAAAGATCAGCAAATAAGCTTTATCCAGGCAGCACCCAATTCCGTTACACGCGAATTTATTGATACCCTGTATAAAAAAGACAAGGACGAAGTTGAGGCGGGCCGTGGGCTTATCAGTTCTGTTACTGTTAATGGCAAATACTATAAAATCCTCATCGTTGAATCGAAGGTAGAAACTGAAGATTTGATCCGGATCATCTTCACCATCACCTTTGGATTAATTTTATTTTTATTACTGGTATTGCTTGTTGCCAACAGGCTGATACTCAATCGCATTTGGCAGCCGTTTCATGCCATTTTAAAGGAGATGAAGCTATTCAACATTACCGATAACAAAGAAATTACCCAAACCGAAACCCGCATTGACGAGTTTGCCGATTTAAACCAGGCAGCCACCGCCATGACCATCAGGGCAAAGCACGATTATAAAGAACTCAAGACATTTACCGAGAACGCATCGCATGAATTGCTTACCCCCATTGCAGTCATCAACTCCAAATTAGACACCTTAATACAATCCGAAAATTTTAACGACAGGCAAAGCAAATTGCTCAACGACCTATACAGCGCAGTAGCCCGGTTAAGCCGGCTTAATCAATCGTTATTACTGTTGGTGAAAATAGAAAACCGCTTGCTTACAGATCAGCAAACCATCAACCTTAAACAATTAATTGATGAAATGCTGATACAGCTGGAAGATATCTTTGCGGATAAACAAATCACTGTAACAGCTCAATTGGAAGATAAAGAAATTTCGGGAAGCAGGTACCTTATTGAAATTTTATTGAATAACCTGATCGTTAATGCCGTACGGCATAATCATGCAGGTGGCGAAATTGTGATTAACCTGACTACAGAAGCATTAACCATTAGAAATACCGGCACCGATGAGCCGCTGGACGAGGATAAAATATTTACCCGTTTCCACAAGTCATCCCATTCTGACGGCAGCGGGCTTGGGCTTACCATCAGCAAACAAATTTGCCAAAGTCTTGATTTTAACCTTAATTATCAATACCAAAACCCTCACCATATCTTCATCATCGTTTTTTAAATTTGGTATTTTGCCATCCTAAATTTTTACAGATTTATGCTATACTTTAGCTATGTTTAAATTGAACTTATCCATCAGTTAATGAAGTGGTTTTTCGGCCTTCTATTATTTACAATTACCTACACTGCTGCAAGCGCTCAAACGTACACGCTTGATCATTATTTAGAACTTGCCCAAAATAACAGTCCGCTGTTAAAAGATTTACGCAACCAGGTTGCCAACAACCAGTTAGATAGCTTGCGCATCCGGGCGCAGTACAAGCCGCAGGTAAATGCCACCAGCGCCGGTAATTACTCGCCGGTGGTTGGGGGTTTTGGCTACGCGGGTGCCATTACCAACGAGCATACCTTAAATGCCTTAATGGGCGTAAACCAATCCTTAGATAGCAAAAAAAATATAGCAGCTCAGCTTGCGGCCATCACCTTGCTTTCGCAATCGGTAAGCAACAGTGCCAAAATATCTGAGCAGGACTTAAAAAAGGCCATTACTGCGCAATACATTACCGCTTATGGCGATTTACAACAAGTAAAATTTAACCTGGAAGTTATTGATCTGCTAAACCAGGAAGAAACGCTGCTAAAAAAACTCACCCGCACCAACGTTTACCACCAAAGCGATTATCTTACTTTTTTGGTCACTTTAAAACAGCAGCAACTGGCTTTGCAGCAATCGCGCATGCTGTATAAAAACGATTTTGCCACGCTTAACTATTTAACCGGCGTGGCCGATACCAGTTATGCCGAACTGCAGGAACCCGGCCTGCATAAAATGGTAAAGGCCGATATCAGCAACAGCATATTTTTTAGCCAGTATAAATTAGATAGCCTGAAACTGGTAAACAGCAAAACGCTGGTTGATTTTACTTACAAGCCCAAAATCAATTTACTGGCCGATGGTGGCTACAACTCCGATTTTGCATCGCAGCCCTATAAAAACTGGGGGGTAAGTGTTGGCTTTAGTTTTAGCCTGCCAATATATGATGGTGGCCAGCGTAAGCTGCAATACCGTAAACTATCCCTTGAAGAGGATACCCGCCGTACTTATAAGGCCTTTTTTGATGTACAATACCATCAGCAAATTGCGCAGCTAAATCAACAAATTGATGGCAACCAAAAATTGCTGGCTGATATTGATGAGCAAATGAAATTCTCTGAAAGCCTGATAAAGGTTGATACCAAGCTTATGCAAACCGGCGATTTACGCATTGCCGATCTGATATTGGCCATCGACAATTACCTGAGCATCAAAAATTTAAAAACACAAACCAACATTACCAATCTGCAGCTTATTAACCAGCTAAACTACTGGAACCGATAATATGAAATTTAAACATATATACCTATTTGCCTGCCTGCCGCTCCTGCTGTTTTCATGCAAGGGCGCCGATAAACCTGCCGACGGCGAAGACGCAGCCGTGGCATCGCAAACCCCTGTTACGGTAACCACCGTTACCGATAGCTCGATGGTTGATTATTTTGATGTGAGCGCTACATCTATATTCCTGCAAAAAAATGTGGTAAAGGCAAATGCCAACGGATATATTGAAGGCGTTAATACCCAACTGGGGCATTATGTTGATAAAGGATCAACCGTTTTTACCATTAAAACCAAAGAAGCCCAAAGCATAGGCAACAGCATCAATATATTGGATACTACATTTAAATTTTCGGGCGTTAACCGCATCAAAGCACCGGGCAGCGGGTACATTACCCAATTGGCCCACCAAAAAGGCGATTATGTACAAGACGGCGAACAGCTGGCCATCATCAGCGACCGATCAAGCTTTGCTTTTGTGATGCAGCTGCCTTATGAAATGCGTCGTTATGTTAAAATTGGCCAGGGCATACAACTCATTTTGCCAGGCGGCGATAAGCTGGACGGGCAAGTAGCATCTGAAATGCCATCTGTCGATACCCTGTCGCAAACACAGGGTATGGTTATCAAAGTAAACAGCGCAAACCCCATACCCGAAAATTTAGTGGCCAAGGCCAGGATCATTCGGTCATTACGATCAAATACCTCATCACTGCCCAAATCGGCCATATTAACCAACGAAACGCAGACGGATTTTTGGGTAATGAAACTTATTAACCCAACAACTGCAGTTAAAACCCCGATAACCAAAGGGATTGAAACCGGCGACAGGGTTGAAATATTAACCCCAAAATTTTCGGCAAAGGATCAAATTGTGGTAACGGGTAACTACGGGTTAACCGATACGGCCAAAGTTAAAATTGTGCAATAATGAAAACGACTCACCCCGACATCGCTACGCTCGTCACCCCTCTCTCCGCTTCGCGCATAGAGGGGTTTAAACCGGTAATTTTCTCTTACCCTCTTTGCGGCGCAGCCGGAGAGAGGGTCGGCCAGCGTAGCGTCGCCGGGGTGAGTCTAACCGCCATGTCTAATCCAACTAAACACTCATGAGCGCCGGTAAAAACTTTTTTATATCGCACCGCAAGCCTTTGGGCCTGGTACTGTTCATCTTTATTATGGGGGGCTTGTTTGCCTATTCCAGGTTGCAAACCTCGCTTTTTCCCGAAATTACTTTCCCCAAAATCAAGATCATTGCCGACCAGGGCCTGCAACCGGTAAACAAAATGATGGTTACGGTTACCAGGCCGCTCGAAAATGCCATTAAACAAGTGCCCGATCTGCAATTGGTGCGCAGTACAACCAGCCGGGGCAGTTGCGAAATATCGGCCCTGTTTAACTGGAGCGCGGATATCGACCTGAGCCAGCAGCGCATCCAATCGAGCATCGACCAGATCAAAAACGATTTACCGCCCGACGTTAATATTTCGGTGGAGAAGATGAACCCTTCTATCCTACCGGTGAGCGGGTATACGCTGGAGAGCCATACCAAATCGCCCATCGAGCTCAGGCAGATAGCCACCTATACCGTAAAACCATTTTTATCGCAGGTTGATGGCGTATCCGAGATCAGGGTTATCGGCGGTAAATTAAAGGAATACTGGCTTACGCTCGATCAGCGCAAAATGAGCTCGCTCGGCATTACGCCCGATATCATCAGCAGCACGCTGGCCACCACCAACTTTGTTAAATCGGGCGGCTACCTGTCTGATTATAAGATGCTGTACCTCACCGTTACCGATGCCACCATTAATACCAAAGATCAGCTGGAAAACCTGGTGATCAGCAATAACCGCAAAAGGGTGCTCAGGCTAAAGGATTTTTCAACCATTAATATAAACGAGGGTATTGAATACACCCGCATTAATGCCAATGGCCACGATGGTGTGCTGATAGCCGTTATTAAACAGCCCAATGCCAACCTGATATCGGTATCAAACGATATGGCCGATAAAGTACAGGCATTACAAAAAATATTGCCCGGTGGCGTCACCATAAAACCCTACTATGTACAGGCCGATTTTGTAAACGATTCGGTAAAAAGCGTGAGCGACAGCTTATGGATAGGTTTACTGCTTGCCATTATTGTGGCCGTCATTTTCCTCCGTTCGTTTAAAGCGAGCGCTACTATATTAATTACCATACCGGTAACCTTAGGCTTAACCTTATTAGTACTTTATGGCGTGGGCTATACCTTTAATATCATGACATTGGGCGCTATTGCAGCCTCGTTGGGTTTAATTATTGATGATGCCATTGTAGTGGTTGAACAAATTCACCGCACGCATGAAGAGTACCCGCACGAGTTGAGCCGGCACCTGGTACAAAAGGCAATTGATTATTTGTTCCCGGCCATGCTGGGGTCATCTATCAGCACCATTGTTATTTTTATTCCGTTTGTGCTGATGAGTGGTGTGGCGGGCGCATATTTTAAAGTACTTACCGATACCATGATCATTACCCTGGTATGCTCGTTTTTTGTAACGTGGATAGGCTTGCCGGTGATATATCTGTTGCTTACACCTAAGCCTAAATTTAAGGACATTGCCAAAGCAAAACAGGAACAGCCTCACCCGGTTAAACAACAGCGCTGGATAGCGTTCCTAATCCTTCGCCCTTATGTAGCCGTCATGATCATGATCGCTTTAATCGGCGTTATCGTATTAGTTCCATCACGCCTGGCAACCGGTTTTTTACCCGATATGGACGAGGGCAGTATTGTGCTTGATTACTCGTCGCCGCCAGGTACTTCACTGGAAGAAACCGACCGGATGCTGCGCGAGATAGAAAAGATCATTATAAAACAACCCGAGGTTGCCACCTATTCGCGCAGAACGGGTACCCAGATGGGTTTTTTCATTACAGAACCCAACCGGGGAGATTACCTCATACAACTGAAAAAAACACGGGACAAAACAACCGAAGAGGTAACCGGCGAATTGCGTAATAAAATTGCCCAAACACAGCCTGCCCTGGTAGTTGAATTTGGCCAGGTGATAACCGATATGCTGGGCGACCTGACCACCAGTGCCGAGCCTATTGAAATTAAACTTTTTGGCGATGACCCAAAAAGGCTGAACATCCTCTCAAAACAAATAGCCGCCCAGGTTGAAAAAGTAAAAGGAACTGCCGACGTATTGCCGGGCATTGTTATAGCCGGCCCCTCGGTAAGTATCGACCCACACTACGGAACACTGGCGCAGTATAATATAACTGCCGCAAGTTTGCAGCTGCAAACGCAAACAGCGTTGGAGGGCAATGTAATAGGTACCCTGCTTGAGCGGGAGCAGCTATCCCCTATCCGCATGGTTTATCCCGGCAACCGGGCTTTAACCGTTACGGGGATAAACAACCTGAACATATTTTTACCAAACGGCAGGCTGGTACCCATTAGCGAACTGGCCCAGGTAAACCTAAAACCCGGCGATGCCGAAATAAACCGCGAAAACCTGCAAAATTTAAATATTGTAACCGCCCGCTTGGATAGCACCGATTTAGGTACGGCTATACCAGCCATAAAAAAAGCCATTGCGCAAAACGTAAGCCTGCCGCAAGGTTACCATGTTGAATATGGCGGTGCTTATGCCGAGCAGCAGCAATCATTTAAAGAGTTGCTTACTATATTAATAGTAGCCAGCTTATTGGTTTTCGCGGTAATCCTGTTCTTGTTTAAACAATTCAGGATAGCGCTGCTCATTTTGGTTTTAGGCGTTTTAGGTATAGGCGGCAGCTTTTTAGCCTTATATGTAACAGGCACCCCGCTAAACGTGGGCAGCTATACGGGCCTGATTATGATAGTGGGCATCATTGGCGAAAACGCCATTTTTACCTTCCTTCAGTTTAAACAATGCGCGCTTGATAACCCGATAGATTATGCTGTAACCTACGCCATAAGTACCCGGTTACGCCCCAAACTGATGACTGCTTTGGGGGCAATTATCGCCTTAATGCCTTTGGCGTTGGGTATAGGCGCGGGGGCGCAACTGCACCAGCCTTTGGCTATTGCCGTAATAGGCGGCTTTTTGGCAGCACTACCCTTGCTGTTAATTGTACTGCCCGCTATGCTGCGTATTTTGTACCGTAATGGATTTGTACCACCGGCGGGTGAGCATGATGTAAATTCAAGTAATCCACAACCTGATAAATAATGCTAAACAAACAAATCTGATATAGGCTTTTGGCTTTGCGCCTTCTGCTTTTAGCTCATATAAACCAATATTTCTACAGATTCGATATCTAATTTCATTGCAAAATCAGATCTATCAAAATGAAAAAACAAATTTTAACTTTTGTAGTAGCAATAGTTGGTTTAGCACCTTTTACCCTAAACGCCCAAACTTATGTGGCCGATAAAACCATCTCGCTGACCGGCGATGGCGGGTACGATTACCTGGCCATTGATAAAGTAAACAACCGTTTATATGTATCGCATGGCATCCAGGTAAACGTTATCGACCTGGCTACCGATAAAGAAGTGGGCTCTATCGATAATATGAAAGGCGTACACGGCATTGCCATAGTAAATAAACTAAACCGCGGCTTTATTACCGATGGCAAGGCCAACGCGGTGGTGGCATTTGATATTAAAACGCTAAAAACCATTGCTACCATCCCACTTACAGATGCCAATGGCCCTGATGCTATTATGTACGATCCTTATTCGGACCGAATTTTCAGCTTTAACGGTGAAAGTAATAACTCGTCGGTTATAGACCCAAAAACCTTAAAACAGGTTGGTACAGTGGCCCTGGGTGGCGGCCCCGAATTTGCGGTGCCAGATGGTAAAGGCAAAATTTACAACAACCTGGAAGATAAAAACAGCCTGAATATTATTGACAGCAAAACACTTAAAGTAATCAAAAATTACCCGCTTGCACCATGCGGCGGCCCTACCGGTCTTGCTTTGGATGCTGCCAATCAGCGCGTATTTACTGTTTGCCGCGAAAATAAAGGGATGAGCGTTGTTGATATTAATACCGGGAAAGTAACTGCTACCATACCTATTGGCGCAGGTGTTGACGCAGTAGCCTATGACGCCGAAACAAAACTAATTTTTTGCTCCAATGGCGATGGTACAACCACCATTATCAAACAAAAATCGGCAGATGAATACAGTGTTATTCAAACCCTGAAAACGGCTGTTCGTGCTAAAACTTTAGCACTGGATACCAAAACCCACAAAATTTACTTAAGCGTGGCCGAGTTTGAGCCTGGCACACGCAAAGCCCTGCCCGGCACATTTAAAGTACTGGTTTACAAGCTACAGTAAGCTTATTTTGTATATAAAAAAATCATGAAATGTTTGTGAATTTTAGATAACTAACTTTTATTTTGACTGCAAAATGATATTTTTAAAACGTTATTCCTATATTTAACGTTTATACATTATATGATTAAAAGAACTGATTTTGTTTACTCGTCCGAGTCTGAACCACATCGTATCCGTACAAAAAAGATTTTAAAGCAGTTTCCGCAATTGCGTAAGCTGATAGGTAAAAACCCCAATACCATATTTGCTATTATCGGTTTGGTAGCATTCCAGGTGGTTTTAGCTTGGTTTTTGCGCGACCAATCATGGTGGTGGGTATTTGGCGCGGCCTACCTGTTGGGCGCCTTTGCCGATCATGCATTATTTGTGATGATTCACGAATGTACCCACCAGTTGCTGTTTAAAAACCGTAACGCCAACCGTTGGGCATCTATGTTTGCCAATTTGCCGCAAATATTGCCAAGCGCTATCTCCTTCGAAAAGTACCATATCAAGCACCACTCTTTTCAGGGTGTTCATGAACTGGATGCCGATTTGCCCAACAAATGGGAAGCAAAACTCATCAGCAATTCTTTTTTTGGCAAGGCTATCTGGCTGCTGTTTTTCCCGGTATTCCAGCTTTTCCGCTTATCCAGGTTAAGGGAAATACACCCTATTGACGGTTGGATAGTTACTAACTTTTTATTGCAGGTTATTTTTACCACGGCTATAGCTTATTTTATGGGCTGGCACTCGGTAGCATTTTTACTGCTTAGTTTTTCCTTCTCGGTAGGCTTGCACCCGCTTGGCGCCCGTTGGATACAGGAGCATTACCTTACCCACAGTGTTGAGCAGGAAACTTACAGTTACTATGGTAATTTTAACGCGGTGGCCTTTAATGTAGGCTTCCATAATGAGCACCACGATTTTCCTTCTATCCCCTGGAATAAATTGCCCGAGATCAAGAAAACCGCCCCTGAATACTACGATACCCTGTACTATCACACCTCATGGACAAAACTGTTTTTCCAGTTTCTGTTTGATCGCGAAATTTCACTTTTTAACCGCATATTGCGTAAGGACCGCGGCCGGGTTGCACTCACCGATGTATCCAAGCCCGATGTGGAAATGGAAATGGTAAAAGAACACTAAAACAAGAAAGGGCATTGATCAGATGCCCTTCCTTGTTTTAACACACTACCTTGGCCGCTAATGGCTTACAATTTAAAAACAACTAAAAGTATGCTCATTTTTTTTGACAGAAAAATGAATATTTAATGAAGAATTAACATAGGATTAAGGTAATTGTAACAAAGTTATTATCTTTAAGTCTCTATTTTAATTTGACTATGCACAAACTGATCTCCTTTTTTTCTCAGCACGAAGATCTCACGCAAGTACTTTTATACGCCGGTGTAATAACGGGCTTATGGTTTGCCGAAATGCTGGCCTCATTTGACGGAATAAAGATCAAATGGAAACATACCTCGGTTAATACCCTATTCATATTTACTGCCCTGCCTATCCAATTGGTATTAACCACCTTTGTAGTTTTAATATCCGGCTGGGCCACTGCCCACCATTGGGGGCTTATCAATTTCATCCCTTTTCGCACCAGTCTCTGGGTATATTACATCGTGATGTTTATGATGATGGATTTTTGCGAATATGTGTACCATGTTACCATGCACAAGATAGAGCCCCTATGGAAATTTCACCTGGTGCATCATAGCGATCTTAAGGTAGATGTATCTACCACCATTAGGGAGCATCCTTGCGAAACCTGTATCCGCACCTGCTTTTTAATGCTTTGGGTATTTATTTGCGGCCCGGCTATTGGCGTTTTAATATTAAGGCAAACCTTTCAGTCGTTTTCAAATATTGTTGCCCATACCGAGTTCCAGCTACCTTCCAGGCTAAACAAAATTATTGGCCTGGTATTTATTACCCCCAACCTGCACCACGTACACCATCACTACCAGCTACCCTACACCGACCGTAACTATGGCGATGTACTAAGCATCTGGGACAGGCTGTTTGGCACCTACGCCAATGTTGATAGGGAAGATATCGTTTTTGGAATTGACACCCATATGGATGAAAATCTGAATGGAAAATTTTTAAATGTAATAAAACTTCCGTTTCAAAAGTTTGATCATCCCCAAAGGCGCAAACAGGCGTAAATTTGGAAACGGTGCTGATGTGACCTTAAACGGCATGTTAACGCTGTAGCATATTTTTTGGCCACATTTTTGCACACATTATTAACAATTGTATTTAATTAATGCGAACTTCATACTAATGTGATTTATTTGCGTTATTATTTGCAACATTAACATGAGCCGAAGAAAGAAATTACAGATCCTGATACCTTTTGTAATGCTGCTGTTTTTAGGCGCATATGCCAAGCATCGTTTACTGGATAAAAAACCAATAAGCGGCACGCTAAACAGCAAACTAATGGACGAAACATCCGGAATAGCGGCTTCATCTATCAACCCCGATGTATATTATGTACATAATGATAGCGGCGATACCAGCCGTTTTTTTTCGATAAGCCCCGAGGGCAAGTTAAAAGCTACCATTTATTTTAAAGGCGACAAAAATATACATTTAGGTGTTCAGGATTGCGAGGATATTGCCGTTGGCCCCGGTCCACGAAAAGGTAAAAGTTATGTTTACCTGGGCGATATTGGCGATAACTCCCAAAACAGGAAGGTAATTACCATTTACCGTTTTTTGGAAAACACACTATGGGCGCAAGATACTACAACACACGCGGTACCCGTAGCTGTTAATTTAAAGTATCCGGATGGCCCGAAAGATGCCGAAACTTTAATGATTGACCCGGTGGAAAAGCTTTTATACATTGTAACCAAGCGCAGCGACACCGTAGCGGTTTATACATCGCCATTAAGTTATAAAGCCAATGATACACTTACCCTAACCAGGCGTACCAAGCTGTTCTTCCCCGGTTTTAAAGGGTTTAAATGGATTACGGCGGGCGATGTCTCTAAAGATGGCCAGCAGATACTTTTAAAAAGCTACGAAAAAGTTTACTACTGGCAACGCCAGCCCAATGAGCATATATGGGATGCCATGGCCAGGAAACCAAGGGAGCTGCCTTACACCGTTGAAAAACAAGGCGAAGCCATAGGCTTTACACCCGACGGCAAAGGATACTATACTACCAGCGAAGGGGTATTCTCGCCTATTTACTATTACGACAGCCCGGAGAAGTAATTTTGCCGTCGTATGTCGGCGAATCGACTCACCCCGACGACCCCGATAAAATATCGGGGCGTCTGCTCTCTCCGAACTGCGTCGCATAGAGGGGCGAAAAAGTTGTTTTTCTTTCCTCAACCCTCTTCGCGGCGCAGCCGGAGAGAGGGTCGGCCAGCGCAGCGTAGCCGGGGTGAGTCGTGACCAGCGTTCAATCGAATATTCGTGTAAGCTCTTCTAACATGTCAGCTGAGTTGTAAAATTCCGCAAAATTCCGAAGAGGGAATGACGTCGTAAAAAGGGTTGTCATGGTGAGCTTGTCGAACCATAGCGGGTAAAGGCCTCTACGCGCGACCCTTCGACAGTCTGCCATTGACACATTTGTAACTATCTGATTATCAATTATGAAAAAGTGTCATTTGCAATGCGATCATTTGTGCGCAAATAAAGATTACTCAGGGTGACAGGCCTACGCACTTCGAAGGTAGTACGTATCATCAGTTTCGCAAAATTCTGAAGCTAACTGCCATCATAATCTCATAAATAAATATTTTTTATAAATGAATGAATATTTATTTATCTTTGTTTCATCATGAGATTGAGAGATACAGACAAGGTACAGTTAGTAAAACAGAAAGCCATCGAATTAATAATAAAAGATGGGCTGGAAGGATTTAGCATGAATAAGCTGGCCCGGGCCTGTCAAATTTCGGTAGCCACGCTTTACATATACTATAAAGATCGCGACGATCTGATCATTAACATCGCCGTGGAAGAATTACGGTTAATGGAAGAGACAATTGTAAAAGACTTTGATCCAGGGATGACTTTTGAGCAAGGCCTGCGCAGGCAATGGGAAAACCGCTACCGCTACGCTGTAGAAAAGCCAGGTATCAATTTATTTTTTGATCAGCTGCGCAGTTCCAGCTACCAGGAACAATTTCTGTCGGGCTATATGGCCGACTTTAAGGCGATAATGGGTAGCTTCATGCAAAACGTTATTGAGCGGGGCGAGATTGATGCGATGCCTTTTGAAATATACTGGTCGATAGCGTTTGCACCTTTTTATAACCTGATCCGTTTTGATAAAGAAGGTAAAAGCATGAGCGGTATGCCCTTTAAACTAACAGACGAGATACTCTGGAAAACCTTCGACCTGGTGATAAAAGCTCTTAAAAAATAAGCGTATGGATACTACAGAAGATTTTAAACACATACTGTTATTTAAAACTAACATTAACAGCGATACCGAAAAGCAATTTTTACATGGCTTGTTTGACGGCAACCCCGATATAAAATGCTGGAACATTGATATGGATGATAGCGACCACGTGCTGCGGGTAGTATCAGCAACGCTATCGCACATGCAAATAATTGAAATGATAAATCATCGCGGCTATCAATGCTGCGAATTAACCTGACCAAAATAAAATGGAAAATCAACAACCTTTAGCCTTTACAGGCTACCAAAAACTGGTAATATTTTTACTGGCTATCACCCAGTTTACCGTGATACTCGATTTTATGGTGATGTCGCCGCTTGGCGATATGCTTATGAAATCGCTTAACCTAAAACCTTCGGCTTTTGGTATCGCTGTATCGGCCTATGCCTTTAGTGCAGGCATTTCGGGTTTACTAACCGCCGGCTTCGCCGATAAGTTCGACCGTAAAAAGTTACTGTTGTTTTTCTATATCGGCTTTATTGCCGGTACCATATTTTGCGGCATGGCCCAGTCATACGTGGTGCTGGTAGCCGCGCGTATTATTACCGGGCTGTTTGGAGGCGTAATCGGCTCCATATCAATGGCCATCGTTACCGACTTGTTTGCATTACAGCAACGCGGGCGCGTTATGGGGTTTATACAAATGGGCTTTGGCGGCAGCCAGGTTTTAGGCGTACCTATAGGCCTGTATTTAGCCAACGCCTGGAGTTGGGAAGCACCGTTTTGGATGGTAGCCGCATTGAGCATCTGTATTGCCACGTTAATAGCCGTCAAACTGCAACCTATCGTAAAACATCTATCGGTACAAACAGATAGATCGGCATATAAACACCTGCTGCATACTGTGGGCAAAGCCAATTACCGGGTAGGCTTTGCCGCTACCGCGCTGTTATCAATTGGTGGTTTTATGATGATGCCCTTCGGCAGCGCCTTTGCCGTTAACAACCTTGGGCTAACCAACCAGCAGCTACCCTTATTGTTTATGGTATCGGGCGTAAGTTCACTGATCATAATGCCACTGATAGGCAAGCTAAGCGATAAGATAGATAAGTTTAAAATATTTGCAACCGCATCCATATGGATGATGCTGATGTGCGTGGTATATACCAACCTGGGGGTAACACCATTAATATTGGTGATGATATTAAATATATTAATGATGATGGGCATCATGAGCCGCATGATACCGTCATCGGCACTCACCAGCGCAGTTCCCGAAATGGCCGACCGTGGCGCGTTCATGAGCATTAACGCATCGCTGCAACAAATAGCAGGTGGTGTTGCCGCCGCGGTTGCCGGTATGATAGTTACGCAGCAAAGCAAAGGCAGCCCCCTGCAGCATTACAATACTGTAGGTTATGTGATAGTTGGCATCTCGGTTTTAGGTATCTTTTTAATGTGGCGCGTAAATAACCTTATTAAGCAAAAAGCGGATAGCAATAAGATAGTGATACCCGAAGACGCGGTGATTCACGAGGCTATGTAAGAAGAATCAAGAGATTAGCGTCAGGAATCAAGACAGAACAAAGGCTTAAAAAAAAAGACTTACACGGTTTAACCCATGTAAGTCTTTTTTATATGATGACATTTCTGCATTTACTTCTCCACCCGTACCAGCAGTACACCATGCGGCGCAACTTTAGCAGTTAGGGCATTGCCGGTAACCACAATATACTTTTGCTGCCAGGCGTCCCTGAATTTGGTATAGCCAGCTATCGCCGGGTCGGTTTTATCAAGGCTGATGGTTTGGTATTTATCGGATGTATTGAACAGTCCGATTGCTTTACCACCATCTTTCAACTCCTTTACCCAAACCTGGTAATCATCTTTTTTGATATGCTGGCTTGCGCCTTTACCTAATGCATCCTGATCAATGGCCAGCACTTCATCGTTGGTAAGCAGGCTTAACGTGAAGGCATCCAGGTGCCCCATATCGCAACCAATTAACAAAGGCGATGCTAACAGGCTCCATAAGCTAATGTGCGTGTACTGCTCATCAAAAGTAAGCCTGGTGTTATGCAGGCTTGGACCCCATCCTACTTTGCCAACAACCAGCATATCCGGGTCGTTAAAATGACCGGGCTGGGCATGCGGCGCTGCCGGGCCCTGGTTAAAGCCAATGGTGGCCATACTTTGCCAGGTATCCTGGATATCGCCCGTTGTGCGCCAGCTATTGCCGTTTACGTCAGCACCCCACTCCCATACATTGCCCCAGCCATACTGGCACAGGCTGTACATAATATCGCGGTTTACTTTACCTAATGAGGCCTGCATTGCCTGGTAAGGCTTCTTCAATCCGTCAAGATCCGGTTTGGGTGCAATATCCGAGTATGAGCACCAATCGTATTTTAAATAGTCGATACCCCAGTCGGCGTAGGTTTGGGCATCCTGGTCTTCATGCTGCCAGCTGCCTAAAAACCCACCGCAGGTACGCGGGCCGGGCGACGAATAAATACCCATGCGCAAGCCTAAACCATGCACAAAATCGGTAAGGCCTTTCATATCGGGGAATTTACTATTGGCTACAATTTTGCCATCAGCAGCGCGGTTTTCCGCCTCCCATCCATCATCAATATTAATGTAAGCCCAGCCGTGTGCGCTCAGTTTATCAATCATGGCTTTGGCAGATATGCGTACCTTTTCGTCGTTAACACTCAGGCCCCAGGCATTCCAGCTGTTCCAGCCTAAAGCGGGGGTTAAGCCAATATTATCGCCAATGCTAATGGTAAATTGTTTTGTTTTGGCGCCAAGGCTATTGCTTACCGTAAAAGTTACCGGGTAATTGCCCTTTTGAGCTACCGAACCGCTGATTACCCCGGTTGCGGCATCAACCTTTAAACCTTCGGGAAGCCCCGCAACCTTGTACAATAATGGCCTTTTACCGGTGGCCGGTATCAGGTAAAGGAATGGGTGGCCCGGCCGCGCTCCAAATACATCGGCACCGTTAATTTTTACCTTAGCCGTTGGATAAGGCGTTAAAATATAAGGCGTAGTTTCTGTTTGCACTATCGATTTGCCCGATTTGGTATCGGTAAAAATATAACTGATAGTATATGACCTTTTTGCCAGGCGGGCTATCGAAAACGAGTAGGTAAACGGCTTGCCGCCGGTAAAATTGGCCGGGTTCGTTTTTTCGTAAAGCACGGCACCGTTTTCCGGGTCGGTTACTTTAAATGCAAGGGTGCCGCTGTACTGGTACGCATTTGTAGTGTGTAGTTTAACACTTTTGCTCAGGCTGTTGTTATCGCCGTATACAAAATCAGCCTCGGTATTTACAGCCACATGATCCATTACATCGGCCATGGTGATGTTAAATGTGCTGCCGTAGCCGCTGGTTACCAAACCGCCATCGCCACCGGTATCAAATATGCGCACTGCAAGCACGTTTTCTTTATCCCATAAAATAGCGGGGTTATTTGCTGCTATGGTATATGAGCGGCCGCCGTAATGGCCATCCTTTATAGTACCGCCGTAACCGCCATATTTGGCTACCAGTTTACCGTTAAGGTAAACCTCGTCATTATCATCAACAGTACCTAAATTTAAGCGCAGGCTATCTTTCAGGTATGATTTATCTTTTAATGACGAGGGAATAACAACCTTGGTACGGTACCAGCCGAACCCATCGTAGTTTGGGTGGCCCTGGCGTTCCCAGTTGTCGTTAAGGTTGGCAGCCTGCCAATGCTGATCGTTATACGTTGGCGATGCCCATTGAACAGAATCGCCAATGGCTAATTTCCATCCTTTGCTGATGGATACTTCCTGAGCGGATGCAGCAAGGCAGCCCGCAGCAAGGCATAACATAGTAAAAATTTTTCTTATCATAATTAATAGGTTAATGATGCATTTAAAACGACCTTAAAATTTAAGGCTTCTTGTATTGGCTCAGAATGGTTTACTGGTTTGTTTATACTTTTTAAAGGTATAAACATTTCAAGAAAATAGAAATGTATGTGTAACATTTATTAAAAATGGAGCAGGTGTAAATCGTCATTATAATGACGTATTTGTAAATCATTGACTGTCAATGTCGAATATCCGTCATTGCGAGGTACGAAGCAATCACCTACATGCTAAGTCCCACATAGTTCGGGATTATTAATGTTGTGTTTTGTTTTTACAGGTATTAATGAGCTCCCTGCGGTCGGTTATCTTCGTACCTCGCAATGACGGTAGTTTAGGACATCAATTTAACAACAACCTCGCCGGCTTTTACTTACTCAACAAATCCACATACTTTACCTGTTCAGGAAACCAAACTGTCATTTCGCCCTTGCCGCGGTTGGCCCATGAATAATACGGAATAGCGGTTAGCGTACTGGTAACGGTGCTCACATTTTGGTTTGCTTCATCAACATTAACACTCTTTACATCGGCCTTTAACGTCATTACGCCATTTAGCAAATCAGCATTGTAGGTTGGGGTAAAAACAACATCTTTAGAGATAATAAAACTGCTTGGCTTGCCGGCATTATCTTTCCACTCGGCGCAATACATGATAGGGCCGCGCTGGATGGCGATTTTGCCATTATCGTCGGCCAGTTTTTCGTTAGCTATTACGCGTTGCACATCCATGGGCAGGGTAAGCTCTACCTTATCGTTCTTTTTCCATTTCTTGCTGATGACTGCGTAGCCATGATCCATTTGGTAATCAACGGCTTTACTGTTTACCTTAATTTCTATTTTTTGTGCCGATGGTTTCTCGTAGCTGTACAAATCGGATGGGATAGCTTTGTCCTGTGCCCAGCCTGGAATACGGATCCTGAGGTTCATGTCCATCGTCGATGCCGGATCGATGTTGAATACCAAACCGCCATCCCAGGGGTAATTATTTTGCTGGGTAATCTTAAGCACCTTGTCGGCAACCTTCAAATTTGCCGATCCGCTGATAAATAGGTTTACATACACATCCTTGCCATTTTGGGCGTACATATAACCGGGTATAGAGGGAATTAACCGTACGATGTTGGTTGGGCAGCACGAGCAGGTAAACCAGCCCGAGCGCTCACGCTCAATATCCGGATGTGTAAAGCTATCGCGGATTTGCATGGCATTGGTGTAAAAGAAGGATTTGCCATCGAGCCCGACACCCGAAATTAAGCCGTTATACAGGGTTTTCTCCAGCAGGTCGATATATTTAGAATCGCCGTGTAATAAAAACATCCTTTGGTTCCAAAAAACGTTGCCTATAGCGGCGCAGGTTTCGTTGTATGCTGTAGTGTTTGGCAGTTCGTAATTGCCGCCAAAGCGTTCCCCATCGCCCACGGCGCCTATGCTGCCCTGCACATAAATCTTTTTGCTCACCATGTTATCCCAGATCTTATCAATAGCGGCGATATACTCTTTATCGCCGGTGAGGGCTGCAACATCTGTCATGCCCGAATACAGGTACATTGCCCGTACAGCATGGCCTTCGGCTTCCTCCTGGTTGGTAACAGGGGTATCATCCTGCCAGTAAACACCGTTTTCGAATGGATTCTTGCTTTTTTTGTTGTATTCCTTGTGGCCACGGGCATCAATAAAAAACTTAGCCAGGTCAAGATATTCCTTTTTGCCGCTGATGCGGTACAGGCGTACCAGGCCCATTTCTACAATTTCATGGCCGGGTGCAACCGTGCGTTTACCGGGGCCAAAAGTGCGTACCAGTAAATCGGCGTTTTTAAGGGCGATATTTAAAAAATTGCGTTTGCCGGTAGCCATAAAGTGGGCGGCGGCGGCTTCGTACATATGGCCGCTGTTGTAAAGCTCATGGCTCATATTCTGCTCGTTAACCCAGCGCTCGGGGCCGGCCCATGCTTGCGGATGGATGGGGTCGATAGTGCGGGCGGTGTACAGGTAACCATCGGGTTCCTGCGCCTTGCCAACTATGGTGATCATCGAATCGAGGTAATGATCAAGCTGCTTATCAGGATGTACGGCTAACGAATACGATGCGCCTTCGATGGTTTTATAAATATCGGTATCATCAAAGGGGTAAGTAGTGCAAAATTTGCCCGAACGGGCTGCTGCCATCTGGAAATTTTTTACCCTGCCGGTACTTTCGCAACGGGTAAACGATGCCGGGATTGTTGCCGTGCGGTTGGTTTCAATCCGCGAATTCCAAAAATGATCGGCCAGTTTTACACTGGTAAACGGAACCGGCTGAATAGGATAATCCTGCTGTTTTTGTGCAAAGGCCGAAAAGCCGCAGCATACAGCTAATAATAAACAGATGTTTTTACGCATAACGGGTTAATGTAATTGGCGATAACAATATAAAGATACTACATTTCAAATGTACATTAATTGTTGTTTTCACACTAATTAATTTTAACTGTTAATAGCAGGAAATTACCCGCTGTTATATTAATAATATAAGCCCTCTCTAAAATCACCTTTACTGGAAATTCAACCAAACAATAAATCTATATTATTCAAAATCAGTTATTTGTATTTTATACAGTACTTTGTATTGCATAATACTATATAAAATATCTATCTTTATTTTAAACTTAATCATCAGTATATGAAAACAGCATTCAATTTAAAAAAAGCGGTTATTATCATCTTTTTGCTGGTAGCCGGTACCACAACAGTTTTTGCGCAGTGCGACCAAACCGTAACCTTAACATCATCAAAAACAAGTAAGGTTGATGACCAGGGCAACACCGACAGCAGGGATGAAAACACGGTTGTAACCATTACAAAAACAGACGTAACCATTGTTCCCGGTGGCGACGATCACAAGATGTCGGGACCAATCAGCTCAAAAACCTGCGATTGGAAAACGCCTTTTAAAGAAGGTAAAACAGTTATTAAAGCCAAACTCAGTGATGACAATGGTCATGACAGAACCGCAACCATAACTATCACCGGCGTAGCAGGCAAAGTTACGCTTACGTTTGAAGCCGAGGAAAAGCCGGGAATGAAGATCTTTGTAATAGCAGATAAATTTGAGTAGGCTTGATTATTTTTCGCGTGAGGTGGGTGAAATCTGCTTCACGCCTATTTCATTAGTTTGAATATTAAAATTTTCGGCAGTTACATACTGTTTCTCCAAAGTAAACTGTTTTGCAATTTGCCTGCTTTTTAAATAGTCATCTAACCCACAAACCGGTAAAAATTCAGTTTTCGCCCTGCTGGTTGTACCAACATATATAACGTCGTTATCGTAAAGACAAGTTATTAGTTTTTCAAAGGTGCCGTATTTATATGATTTCACGTATCTTACCATAGTGGTTTCCTTTCTTACACGCCTAATACGATTGTAATTTTTTAAAAGCGTATTTTCCATTACTTTCCTATTCGCGCTCTTTCCTTTACTTTCTATTTTAACCAATTTGTTTAGCAACACCATATTTGCCATCATCCACAAAATAAACCCTATAAATATGGCGTCGATCGATACTATCAAAAAACTATTGCCAATCAGCCGAATAAGCAAAACAGGAAAAAATAAAATCACCAAGACTACCATGCAATGACAGTAATAAAATATATAATCAGCTATTAAGCTAAAACTCCATTTGTAAACAAGCCTTGGATATTTAATGCTTTTATCCGTGTTTAACTTGTGAAGTGTATCCATTATAACCGCAAGATAAATGATTTATTTTCAACGCCGTAAAATAGCAGGTGACGAAATCCTATAAATACAGCATTCATTTTAGCCCATATAATAGGCGAACCATATTATAACAATGAATTTAACCTGCTTTATAGGAATTGCAAATTCCGCAGTTTACATGTACCGAACCTACGGCTCTCTGTTTTTCATTGCACTAATTCCACGGGTTGAAACCCGTGGCTACAGTGCGCCCGGCACGGGCGCAAACTATAGGGTGAAAGTCCCGAACGCGCCTTGATAGTGGGAAGCGTTAACCAAAGGCAAGGGTGTCCCTCGCGAGGGGGAATCTGAAGGAAGCCGACGGTAAATCTCCGGCCTGACGAACAGGAAGCAGATGAGGCAGTCACATGTGGGCGAGTTTGCTGTACAAAACGAAGCCCTAAACTATCCGAAACATGTGGATGTATATCTGACAGGTATATGGAGAGAAAGTTTGCGTTCTTACCCGGGGAGATCTGATAAATGGTGGACGGAGGGAGAAGCGCAGCCCGAAGGAGCAAAAGATGGTAGCGATACCAAGCTTGTTTATCAGAAGTCAGCCGAGGCCATAGTATTCCGCATGTGCGGGAGAAGGGCTGAACATTAAACGTCCAGGAAGTACAACCGGCAATGGGTTCATCGCGGTGAAGGCAGAAAACTCCGCAAGGAGGCTGCCCTGTTAATGATATGCTGGAAGCAGAAAGGTAACAGGGAGCGTTTAGCGATGACTTGAAAGAAGTAAGGAAACAAGGAAACAGAAAAAAAAAATGCAAAGAAATGTTACTTGAAGAGATCATCAGCAAATCAAACATGCAGGCGGCCTATACAAGGGTTGTAGGTAACAAGGGTGCGGGCGGTGTAGATGGCGTAGAAGCAGAAAGCTTTGCCAGTCAGCTTAAATCCGAATGGGCAACAATCCGGGCAGGCCTTGAAACGGGCGATTACCAACCAAAAGCAGTACGACGGGTAAAGATACCCAAGCCTAACGGTGGCGAGCGCAAACTGGGAATCCCTACGTATATGGACAGACTAATACAGCAGGCCATTTCGCAGGAACTAACCAAGATGTACGACCCAGGCTTCTCGGAAAATAGCTATGGCTTCCGCTCCGCAAAGAATGCACACCAAGCCCTGGAAAAGGCAAAGGAGTACATCAATGCAGGCTATAGCCATGTAGTAGACCTTGACCTGGAGAAATTCTTTGACCGGGTAAACCACGACTATCTGATGAATGAATTAAGCAGGAAGATATCAGATAAGGGGGTATTAAAGCTTATCCATAAGATACTCCGTGCGGAAATTCAGGAAGACGGCAAGTCAACGCCCAGCAAGGAAGGCGTACCCCAAGGCGGGCCATTAAGTCCGTTGCTCTCCAACATTATCCTTGATAAACTGGATAAGGAACTGGAAAAACGGGGGCATCGTTATGTGCGCTATGCGGATGATTGTAGCATTTACGTCAAAAGCAAACGTGCGGGAGAACGGGTAATGGCCAGCATAAGCGCTTACATTGAAAAAGAGCTGAAGCTAAAGGTTAACATGGAAAAGAGTTCCGTAACCCGCCCATGGCTTAGCAAGCTACTGGGTTTCACGTTCTATCACAAAAAAGAGGGAAAAGGGATCATTGTACACCCTAAAAGCAAAGTAGCCTACAAGGACAAAATCCGGGCGATAACGAACAGCAGTAAACCCTACCCGATGGAAGACCGCATGATGCAGATCAGGCAAATAAACCAAGGATGGGGAAACTACTTTAAGTTAAGCGAGGCAAAGACGGTGTTTGAGGAGCTGGACAAATGGGTACGAAGCCGAATCCGGCTATGCTACTGGTCACAATGGAAGAAGGCTAAGACCCGTGTCCGCGAACTGGTAAAGTTGGGGATAAAACCGAAAGACGCCCATCAATGGGGTAACACCCGAAAAGGGGACTGGAGAATAGTGCACAGTCCCATTCTTAAAAGAGCATTTAATAACGAATTTTTAAAGAAAGCAGGATTTGTAAGTTTGAAAGAAATAACAACCCCGCGGAAAACTGTTAATGTTTAATGAACCGCCGTATGCCGAACGGCACGTACGGTGGTGTGAGAGGACAGTAAGGGAAATAATCCCTTACTTCCTACTCGATAAATTGGCCGAGGCTACGCCTCTTTTTTAGTAATTTAAAGTATTCATAGTTTCTGACCAATTAGCCCCGTTAAGGGTCATATATTATTGCCACAATATAGCCTGGCTACGCCTCTATTTAGCTGTTTAGCGTATTTCTTAGTTCCTGGCCAATTCCCCCCGTTAAGGATCATATATTATTGCCACAATAACAATATAGGCCGGGGCTTTGCCTCTATTTTCTTGACTCAGGGTATATCCCCCCCTACCAATAAAAGAGCAGCTAAGGGCCATCGGCCCGAAACATATCGTAGCCCCGGGTTTCAACCCGGGGTTATTTGAACAATCGCCAAAGTGCTGTAGGCACGGCCCATGTCTCTGCACAATATCTGTCAATAAAATTATTGTCAAAGCGCCTTTATGATAAACCACGGTGCTTTAATTTTCATGAAAGCAAATCACTTCGCGCCTCCGCTGTCTTTGCGCGAAAAAACTCTTAACTTAATGGTATTGCCCCGCACGATTAAACTTAACCTATTGTTTATGATAAATTTTAATAGCAACAGTACTTTTAGCTACAGAAAAACAACACGTTATGAAAAGAAAATCCTTAACAACTGTATTGCTGTGCTGCTGCTTTTTTGCCTGCTTAGCTGCCATTGCCGATTTTAGCGGAAGCTGGGGTGGAATTTTAACCATGGAAAATGGCGACCAATATCCCTTAACCTACAATTTTAAAATTGATGGTGATAAACTAACCGGCACCGTACAAACCCCTAAAGGCGAACTACCCGTTGACGATGGTAAAATTAATGGTGATAAATTCACGTTTACAGTTACCCTTGGCGATATCGAAATACCACACAGCGGCAAATTTTATGGCGATTCTATCGGCGTGGACATTGCGGCTAATGGGGTTAAAGCGCATACTACGCTGAAAAGGAAGTAGCGTTAAGGTTAGATTGCAGGTAAATCCAGCGAAATCCGGGACGGGACTGACGGATATCGCATGGCGGCTACGACTCACCCCGACGAGGCTACGCCCGTCACCCCTCTCTCCGCTTCGCGCATAGAGGGGCAAAAAAAATATTTTTTCTTCTCAACCCTCTTTGCGCGAAGCGGAGAGAGGGTCGGCCAGCGCAGCGTAGCCGGGGTGAGTCGTGGCCAGCATTCAAAACCTAATATTTTTGTAAACCCAAACACATCATAGGTAGCCTATCGAAGCATAGTGGGCAAACGCCTCTCCGCGCGACCCTTCGACAGGCTCAGGGTGACAGGCTTGCGCACCTCGAAAAGAAAACATGTCATAGGTAACTTGTTTCAGCATCCCCCGCGCTAAGTATACATCATGCGGGCCACCTACCTATGGGATCCCGAAACTATTGGGATGACTATCATTTTTCAACACGTCATTAAATGCTTCCCGGCCATTACCAACATCACCAATTAAATACGCTTAATTTTTGATAATTTTGCCCACCCAACTGTACTTTGTGTAGTTGTGCCAAACGCAATTTTATGCCGACAACGTATACTAAAACTTTAGCCCGAAAAATTCTTTTTGCGTTCCTTGCCTTCGCCATCATTTTTTCAGTAGCAGCGCTTATCGTTCGCAGGTCTATCACTAAAAAATTAGAGAATATTTCTAAACTGGCCAACAACATGGGCCAGGGCAATCACCATCCCGAACATATACTGTTATTACTGCACCAGGCCGAAGACGATTTCCAGGCATCCTTACTCAATACTAACAGTAAAAATAGCGACGATTATAAAACAAAGCTAACCTCGGCATTTAACGAGCTGGATACTTTGCTTAAAGCAGATGCCGATACAAGCAACCTTAACGTTATCCAAAGCAATAAAATAAAGTCGTGGTATCAAAAAAAGCTAACCCTATCTAACCAGCTCTTCGGACTTAAACACAATTTTGATTCGCTGCTTACTGCTTATGCTGCTTTTAATAACGAAGCTGGTAAATACGCGCAGGAACTTTCGCGCAATGCAAATAAATCATTTAAAACCAGTACAGATACCGTTAAAAACACTACACCGGTAGTAAAAAGGGGGCTTTTTAAACGAATTAAAGATGCCATTAACGATAAAGACGACAGGGCGATATCAGCGATAGAGATTAACCATCGCAACAATTTAAAGGAGGTGAATGCATCCACACAAAAGCTGTTAACCAACGATCAGAAAGCTTACGCCAACAGCCTGAAGCAATTGCAGCAACAAAACCTAAAGTTAATAACGATGCAGCGCGAGCTGATTGGCCTGAACTCACATATCAGTAATGAACTGGAGCGCATTATTAACGATATGAAGGAGATAAATTACAACGTGACCAACGAATTCAGGGATATGTCGTTTAAAAACTACCAGGAAACTACGGGGTTGTTAAATAACTTCTCACTTATTGCTTTATTCCTGGTGCTGGTGTTTGCCACCCTGCTCATTATATTCATCATACAGCTTAACCGGGCCGAACTGTTGTTACACAAAGAGATTGAACAATCGGTTACCATTGCCCAACAAAAAATGGATCTGCTTTTGCATATGAGCCATGAGGTACGTAACCCGCTTACCGCCATCAGGGGCTTCCTTTACATTTTTGGTAAAACCAACCTGGCTAAAAAACAGGCCGATATGCTCGATTCTATCAAGCACTCTTCGGATATGCTGCTGCGTACCCTTAACGATACGCTGGATGCCGCAAAAATGGAAAACAGCGAATTTAAAATTAGTACGGAGCCTTTTAATCCCGATGATGCATTAAAGACAGTAGTAGAAAGCATGGAGTTTGGCGCAACTAAAAAGGGGTTAACCTTAGATTACCATTTTAAAGGCGACAAAAACGCGATTTTACTTGGCGATAGCCTTCGGCTTAAACAAATCATGGTTAACCTGCTAAGCAACGCCATTAAATTTACCAAAGAAGGCGGCATCAGGGTAATGGCCGAATTGGTTGGCCCGGAAAATAAGCTGATTGTTGATGTCAGGGACACCGGGGATGGGATTAGTCCGGAGCAGCAGTCCAATTTGTTTTCAAAATACTATCAAACCAGTTCGTCAAACGGAAAAGCAGGTACCGGCCTTGGGTTGTTTATTTGCAAACAGTTGGTAAAGCTGCAGGACGGACATATTGCGGTAGATAGCAAACCCGGAGCAGGCACTACGTTTAGTTTTACCATTCCGTATCAAAAAAGCAATACCGAGGCTGTTGTTAAACCCGACACGCTTGACCCTGCATTGTTATTGAATGGTATCACCATTTTGGCAGTTGACGACAACGAACTTGATTTGATGTCGTTAAAAATGATACTGGCCCGGTGGAATGTTAATTTTTTACAGGCAGGTAACGCAAAACAAGCATTAGAGATAATTGGCAAAAACGATGTGAACGTTGTGCTTACAGCCGTGCCAGCACCCGAAACAGATGTTGCCGAATTGTTGACGGCTATAAAAAAATCAACCACCTCCAGCAATAAGTTACCTGTAATTGCTATAGGCGGATCGACGGCAGATGCGGAAATGTATTTAAAGATGGGTTTTGTTGATATTATTGAAAAATCTGTTGTAGATACGGAATTGGTGAATAAATTGGTAAAAGTATTAAAACCGAAGGCGGTAAATTTGAATTGATGCGATCTCAGTTTGATTTAAAATTGCTGGGGGATTAATCTGTGCCTCAAATTCGGCTACCAGTATAAATGGCTATTTTAGTGATAGCAAAGTAACATGAAAAACTTATCCTTTCTGCTTCTATTGGTATTGACTATCGCATGCAACCAAAAGGAAAAAAGATCAAAAAAGATTACCGGGAACCCAACCGTTATTCAAAACAAGGCGATTTTACCGGGCGATCAGGATAGTGTAGTCATTGATAGTGAGCATCATTATAAAAAGACCAAAACTGAACTCAGAAAAATATTAAAAGAGAACCCTGAATTAGATACCAGTGAGATTTTCATGTCGCCGGACATTTTTTATTTCCGACAGCGCAACATGGATGAGTATGGTAGCGAACAAGGCCAGGACATTTATTACGCAACTTATGCCTACTTTTTAAAATTAAAGCATCCCGGTAAAAAACACAAGGTGCAAAGGCAAAAACTGATAAGAATATACCGGGATATAAATTTTATTTTTGATCGGTTGGCAGGTGGCGGCACTTACTTTGGCCATCAGTATACACGTATTTTAGGGGAGGCCGAATATGATATATACCGGGCTATGTACAAAGACTTTTTCACCAAAACGTATGATATATCAAAGCAGAAAACCTTATACTTAAACTCTTTAAAACAGGTAATTTCAGACGAGGTCGGTAATGATCTTGAAAAATCTGACAAAGAAAAGCTATCGTTAAAAAGAGAGTTATTTAAAACCGTAAAAGAAATAGATGGTTTAATTACCGATTACTTTTACTTAGAAAGCACGCGAACGTTTCAATATTCAAATTATTGATGCAAACACTCCCGCTGTCTGAAGTCTCGGGACGATTATGTTTGTAGTTTGCAACTACAGTAACCATGTAATATCTTTATCCCAAAAGATATCAATATCAAAAAAGTCCTCTTGTAGTCTGGAGACTACAGGCATAGTGATTCGAAGTCGGAGACTTCGAACAGCAACACATTTACGTTCGTTGTTTATATAACCATACATTTTTTTAAACTACTTCAGCGTATATTTGTCTATTAAATATGCTCATTAAAATATATCCCGAAAACCCGAACCCTAAAGCGATAGAGCAGGTTGTTGAAGTGCTGCGCAAAGGCGGATTGATCATTTATCCTACAGATACCATTTACGGGCTTGGTTGCGATATCACTAACCATAAAGCTATCGAAGCCATCAGCAAAATCAGGAATATTAAACCCGAAAAGGCGAATTTTTCTTTTATCTGTTACGATTTGAGCCACATATCTGATTATATTAAACCGATAGATAACGCCACGTTCCGTGTGCTTAAAAAAGCACTGCCCGGCCCGTTCACCTTTATATTTAACGCCAGCCATAAGGTACCCAAGCTATTAAGCAGCAACAAAAAAACGGTCGGTATCCGTGTTCCGGACAACGATATTGCCCGCGAAATTGTGCGCGTATTGGGCAACCCCATCCTATCAACGTCTATCCGCGACGATGACGATATCATCGAATACTCCACCGACCCGGAACTGATCCACGAAAAATACGAAGACCTTGTTGATATAGTGATTGATGGCGGGTATGGTGATAACATAGCCTCGACCGTTGTCGATTGTACCAATGGCGAGTTTGAGGTAATTCGTGAGGGTAAGGGGGATTTGGAAATGTATTTGTAGGTGCGCTGTCACCCGACATAAAGATATTTTACGTCGTTGCCGGTAACATACCCTAAACCACCGTCATTGCGAGGTACGAAGCAATCCTCTACATGCTAAGTCCCAGATTGTTAGGGATTGCTTCGTACCTCGCAATGACGGTAGTTTAGAATACTCGTTTAACCCATCCGTTGCGCGTCATAACGATTTTTTCAGGTTTTACATGGTGATCACTCGCAATGACGACTAAAAAGTGTGTTGTCCCTTACGGCCTTATCCCCTTAATAAACCCCGGAATCTTCTCCATATACCCCTCCTCAGCCAGCAGCTTCACAAACTTACTGCCTACAATAGCGCCATTGGCATAGGCACATGCCTGCTTAAAGGTATTATTATCCGAGATACCGAAACCTATGATAGTTGGGTTTTTAAGTTCCATCGCTTTAATGCGCTTGTAATAATCTTCAATGCTGTTGGTTAGCTGCAAGTTGCCCCCTGTGATAGAAGATGACGACAGCAGGTAAATAAAGCTGTTGCTCAGTTCATCAATTTTACGGATGCGGTCTTCGGATGTTTGCGGGGTAACCAGGAAGATATTGCTCAGGTTATTGTCTATAAAATAATTGGCGTATTTGGCTTCGTACTCGTACATCGGCAAATCGGGCACTATTACGCCGTCTACACCTAATTCAACTGCCATTTTGCAAAAACGTTCGATACCGTATTGTACTATCGGGTTAAAATAGCCCATCAATAAAATAGGAATGCTTACGCGTTTGCGCAGCTGCCCCAATTCTTCAAACAGTTGATTAAGGGTCATCCCGTTTTCTAAAGCCTGTTCGGAGCTGTGCTGAATTGTGGGCCCATCGGCCACGGGATCTGAATATGGGAAACCAATTTCCAGGAAATCGGCGCCGGCTTTTTCCAAGGCTTCGGCAATATCAACGGTGGTGTTTAAGGCGGGATAACCCGCGGTAAAGTATATAGATAACAAATTATCTTTTTTGGTGGCGAAAAGCTTGTTTAGGCGGTTCATATATCTTAACCCTGTTTAGTAATTATTTTCAACTCTTAATTTATTAGTAAAGCTCCCTGGCCATAAATTCAATCTGCACCAGGTTAGGCACATCTTTAAAAACTGAATCGGAGATCAATTTTGTAAACCCTATTTTAAATGTATTATTCAGCGGTAGCAGGTCTACAGTAAAGCCACCACCTGCAGCCGGAACGCTGCTATCACGCCCCTCAAGTAAATTTCCAACAAATTGAAAACGACCGAGAAACAGATGGCCGGTTTCTTCTGTCCCAAAATCAGATACATCGCAATTTTTGGTAATATCCACACCCAGCGCTTCAAATAATCCCCTTATTTCGGCCGGAAAAACCTGGTGGCTTATGGTATCAAAATATTTGCAATTTTCGCATCCACAACTTTGCGTTCCTGTTGTTTCAACTTGCTTATATAGCCGCTCGTTTTGTTCTCTATCGGTCTCTATCAGCCAATCGTGATATTTAATTACAGTCACTGCTTAATAGTTGAAGTGCTTAATATAAGTATCCAAGTCCTTATCACCCCTGCCCGAGATACAGATAACAACGTTATCATCGGCTTTGAATGTCATTTTCTCCAGCTGTGCCAGTGCGTGGGCTGTTTCAATAGCGGGGATAATGCCTTCCATTTGCGAGCATAATAAGCCTGCCTGCAACGCCTCATCGTCGGTAATGCTGGTGTATTGGGCGCGGTTTATTTTGTACAGGTGCGCATGCTGCGGACCAATACCAGGGTAATCCAGGCCGGCCGATATGGAGTATGGCTCCACCACCTGCCCATCCGGTGTTTGCATCAGTATGGTACGGCTGCCGTGCAGTACGCCTTCCTGGCCCAAAAATGTGGTAGCCGCAGAGTGGCCGCTGTTAACACCTTTACCGGCCGCTTCAACAGCAACCAGTTTCACGTCTTCGTCGTCCAAAAAATGGTAAAACATGCCCATGGCATTACTACCGCCACCTACACAAGCCATTACGTATTGAGGCAGTTCGTTACCGGTTTGTTCCAATAACTGTTTTTTGGTTTCTTCGGATATCACCGACTGAAAGCGGGCAACCATATCCGGAAAAGGATACGGCCCAACAACAGATCCGATGATGTAGTGGGTATCAACCGGATTGCCTATCCAATCGCGCAAGGCCTCGTTAGTGGCATCCTTCAAGGTTTTACTGCCCGATGTAGCTGGCCTTACCGTTGCACCCAGCATCTTCATACGCGATACATTAGGGGCCTGGCGTTCCATATCAACTGCGCCCATGTAAACCACGCATTCAATACCCATAAGAGCGCAAACGGTAGCTGTGGCAACACCGTGCTGCCCGGCGCCGGTTTCGGCTATGATCCTTTTTTTGCCTAAACGCTTGGCCAGCAGGATTTGCCCGATAGCATTGTTAATTTTATGCGAACCGGTGTGGTTTAAATCCTCGCGTTTAAAAAATATGTTGGCGCCATACTTTTCTGAATATCTTTTGGCATGATATAGCGGGGAAGGCCTGCCTACATAGTTTTTCAGCAAGTCGTCAAATTCGGCTTTAAAACCGGGATCATTAATAATGTCGATATATTGAAGCCTTAACTCCTCAACATTTGGATAAAGCATTTCGGGGATATAGGCGCCGCCAAAATCGCCATAATAACCTTGCTCGTTAACTCCGTATTTCATTTATAATAGGTTGTTTGTTGATGATATCAAATGCTTGTTTTAGTTTGCCGGTATCTTTAACACCGGGCACCGTTTCAAAACGACTATTCAAATCCACCCCGTAAAATTGTGGGTGGCTAATCTTTTTAATTTCTTCCAGGTTATCCAGGCTTATACCACCCGATAAAAAGAAGGGGACATCCAGTTTATAATTATCCAGCATCCCCCAGTCAAAAGTTTTACCCGAGCCCCCATAGGCAGCAGTTTTTGTATCGAACAGGAAATAGTCTACTTTGTTTATGTAATTATCGAGTTGACCGAAATCGAAATTTCCGTCCAACCCAAAAGCTTTAAACACGGTAACCCTCCCCCGAAAACTGCTACAAAATTCCGGCGATTCGTCGCCATGTAATTGAATTACATCAAAATTATAGGCATCTATCAAAGAATCGATTATTTCTGCACTTTCATTCACAAAAACTGCGGTTTTTTTGATGTTTTTTTGTATTTTTTTGAAACTTTCTGCAGATAATTGACCGATATATCGGGGCGAAAGCCCGTAACAAATAAAACCCAGGTAGTCCGGTTTTAAGGCAGCAACCGCTTCAATATTTTCGGGATCTTTTAAACCGCAAACTTTTATTTTCATGTTTAGTTTTGCAATAGCAGGTTAAAACTGTTCAGTGCTTTTTTGCTCAGCAGGGCTTCTTCGGCCTCGTAAAAACAATCGGCAAAAGTTTTTTCGGGGTTGATAGTCCTGATAGCCAGGGCAGCGTTTGATAGCACTACGTTATTTTGCGCATTGGTGCCCTCACCATTAAGTACGCTGCTAAATATTGCAGCAGAGGCGCTTACACTATCACCACCGGCAATTTCTGATGGATCAAGCTTTTCGAAACCCAGCGCTTCAACGCTATTTATCTTCTCGCCCTCGGCCGAGAAGGTTTTGAAATCGCAGGTAAGGGAAACCTCATCATAACCCTCCAAAGCGTTCACTATGGTATATTTAGTGGTCGATTTTTGGTAAAGATAGGCATATACCCTTGCCAGCTCCAGGTTAAAAACACCAACCAGCTGATTTTCAGGCTTCGCCGGATTAACCAGCGGGCCAAGCATATTAAAAAACGTTTTCACCCCCAACTCCCTGCGGATGGGTGCCACAGTTTTCATAGCCGGGTGAAACAGTGGTGCATGTAAAAAGCAGATGTTGGCTTTATTAATTCCGCGTTTCAGTTTGTCAGCGTCGTTGGTAAACTGGTAGCCCAAATGCTCCATTACGTTTGACGAGCCACAACCCGATGATACACCGTAGTTACCATGCTTGGCTACCTTATAACCCGCTCCGGCTACCACAAAGGATGCCAGGGTAGAGATATTGAACGTATCCTTACCATCGCCGCCGGTTCCGCACAAATCTATCAGTTCGCCGGTTTGCAAATCAATGGGCAGGCAAAGTTCCAGCATGGCATCGCGAAAGCCTTCCAACTCATCAACGGTAATACTGCGCATGCAATAAGCCGTCATAAACGCGGCCATTTGCGAGTTGTTGTACTTACCCTGAGCTATGTTTATCAAAATCCCTTTTGATTGCTCCCGGCTAAAGGTTTTGTGTTCGAATAGATGATTAAGTATCTGTTTCATGTAGCCCAGCCCCCTAACCCCCTAAAGGGGGAATTTTTTAATTGTTAATTACCTCCCCTCGACTTTCTTACTCCCCCTTCAGGGGGCCGGGGGGCTAATAAAAAAAGGGTTACCGTATGGCAACCCTTCCTTTGAATATATTTTTTTAAACAAACACGGAATTGCCTTACGATATCTCGTTAAGCCACCACCAATTGTTGTTTAATGCGTTCATTTTCATTTATGCCACAAATATGGAAATAGTTTTTATAAAAACAAACAGATAAATTTAATTAATGATTTAGTGAATTATTGATTTAGTGATTTAGGAAAATTTAATGAAACTTTGCAATAAGCACTCCGCTGCTTAATAATTGATTAATGGATTATCAACATATTAACCTGCGTTCCAAATTAATAATTCACTAAATCAATAATTCACTAATTAAACATGGCTATACATAAAGAAAAAATAAACCCCGAGGATGACCTTGGCTTTGGCACACAACCTGTGGTAAAAAGCCAGCCAGTTATTAACAAGGATGGTTCTATCAACGTAAAACGCACGGGCCTGCCGCGTTTTTCTACGGCCAACAATTACCACTCGCTTATTACCATGAGCTGGCGAAAGTTTTGGCTCATTGTTTTTAGCGGGTACTTTACAGCCAACATCATATTTGCATGCATCTACATTTCATTGGGTACTGATGTACTTGATGGCCGCAGCGGCAACACCGGGTTTGACAGGTTTATGGATGCCTTCTTTTTTTCGGCTCAAACTATTTCGACCGTGGGTTATGGGCACATCAGTCCGAAGGGAATGGCCGCAAACAGTGTGGCCGCTTTAGAATCGATGATGGGCTTATTAGCCTTTGCCTTAGCTACAGGCTTGTTATATGGGCGCTTCTCCAGGCCGTCGGCTAAAATATTGTATAGTGATAAGGTGTTAGTTGCTCCTTATCGCGATAAGGGTTGGGGGCTAATGTTCAGGCTGGCCAATTTAAGGCGTAACATATTGATAGACCTCGAGATTGAGGTTGTATTTGGCTATAACGAAGAAGTGAATGGCAAGGTGATCCGCAAGTTTTTTCAACTGGAACTGGAACGAAAATTTGTGAGCATTCTGACAGTAAACTGGACGGTGGTTCATCCACTTGATGAAAACAGCCCGTTAAAAGATATGACCCAGGAGGAACTGGAAGCCAAACAGGTCAGTTTATCCGTCATCCTCAAAACTTTTGATGATACCTTTTCACAAACCATACACTCCCGAACCTCCTACATCTATTCGGACATAGTTTGGGGAGCCAAATTTGTACCCGTATTTCATCGTAATGAAGATGGACAGGCTATTTTGGATATGAGTAAGATAAGTACTTATGAAATTGTTCAATAATCGTTTATTGGTTCATTAGTTCAATGCTTCATTGGTCTTTTATGGGGGCATATTTGAATAGCTACTTATAAAAGTTGCATGGTTAACCGATTGAAAGGCACCAATGAACTAATGAACCAGTGAACCAGTGAACCTCAGAATGAACCAATGAACTACTTCAAAAGCGGATTCTTCTCCCTGGCAAACACGTTATAAACCATCTTATCTAAAAACGCTGGCAGTAGCTTGCTAAGTAATACCGTGAGTTTACCCTGCAGGGTTAAAACCAATGTGCGGGAGCGGTTTTCAATGCCATCTACAATTATCCTGGCTACCTGGTCGGCTGTCATCATTTTATCCTCTTCCAGGGTGCTTTCGCGCTGCTCTATCCCTTCTTTATTAAGCGCGGTGTTGCGGATGTTTGATGCGGTAAAACCCGGACAAGCGGTTAACACATGGACACCGGTCTTCAGGTTTTCTACCCGTAAAGCATCCAAAAAGCCATTCATGGCAAACTTTGAAGCAGAATATCCGGCACGTCCGGGCAAACCCTTATAGCCCGCTATAGATGATACACCTACTATGCTGCCTTTGTTTTTGGTAATTTCGGGCAACGCGTATTTGGTACAATATACCGTGCCCCAAAAGTTTACATCCATTAAGGATTTCAAAACCTTTAAATCAACATCTTTAAACAGTGCCCGCATAGTGATGCCCGCATTGTTTATCAGCACATCAATTTTACCAAAGGTGATGAGGGCTTGTTTAATTAACTGGGCGCAATCGTCCTCGATAGTTACATCGCATTGTACAGCCAGGGCTTTGGTTTGGTAGCGCCTTTCAATATCCTGTGTTATTACGCAAAGGGTTACATACTGGCGGGCTGCCAAAACCACAGTTGCGCCACGTCTGGCACATTCGATAGCTAACGATTTTCCGATGCCGGATGACGCCCCGGTTATTACTATAACTTTATCATTTAACTTCATAAGTTGAAGGGAATAGCTGCGGCAAACCCTCCACTTTAATTTCGGGCACCTTAAATAAATATTTGGCGGCGAAGATAATCATCGCACCATAAAATTCCTTAAGATAATCCCAGCTAAATTTCACATTATTACGGCTGTTAAAGTTGATGATATACGTTTTAGGAAAGTAATAGTTTTTAAACCCGGCAAGCCTGATACGGTAACTCAGGTCGATATCATATCCATAGGTATGAAAACGCTCGTCAAATAGCCCGGCTTTATCAATAGCCTCTTTACGCATCAGCATAAAAGCGCCATTCAGCACATCAGTTTCTGACGTTTGAAACTCCTCCACCCAATCCTTACGTTGTACATCGGTAAGGCGCGATTTGGAAAAATATTTGGCCAGGCCGGTCAGTTTAAAAAACACTGCCCAAGACTCGGTAAACCCATGTTTTGATTCGGCAAGGAAACGGCCGTCAGGCGTTATCATTCGTACACCCATCCCCCCGGCATCCAAATGTGTATCCATAAACTCCAGCGCCTTCTCAAAAGTCTTTTTGCCTGTAATTGTATCCGCACTGACTACTAAAACATACTCTCCGGTAGTTTCTTTAATTCCCTGGTTATAAGCTTTTGCCAGTCCCTGGTTACTGGTGTTGGCAATCACTTTAACATCAGGAAACTCACCGCTTAGCATCTCTACAGATTTGTCTACCGAGGCGTTATCCACCACAAAAACCTCGTAATTAATGCCCACAGCGGCCCTTATTACCGAATTAAGCGCTATCCTGAGCATATCACAGGTATTGTAATTTACAACGATGACAGATAGTTTCATACCTTACTTTGACAATGAATTTTCATACGGAACACGTGTAGCGATAGACCGCCCGAGGGTGATCTCATCTACGTACTCCAATTCACCTCCAAAGGCTATGCCACGGGCAATGGTTGATATGGTAATGTTGAAAGATTTTATGCGCTTGTTTAAATAAAACAAAGTGGTATCGCCTTCCATGGTAGCGCTAAGGGCAAAAATGATCTCTTTGGCTTCGTTTTCCTTCAGTCGTTTAACCAGGGTATCAACCTGCAAATCCGATGGCCCTACCCCATCCATTGGCGATATTAAGCCACCCAGTACATGATATACGCCATTGTACTGGTTGGTATTTTCAATAGCCATTACATCGCGGGTATCCTCAACCACGCAAATAAGGCTGCGGTCGCGCTTGTGCGACGAGCAAATCTCGCAAACGGCATGATCGGATATGTTGTGGCAAACCGAGCAAAACATAATCTCGTTACGCAGCTTGCTCACGGTGGTGCTAAATCGTTCCACATCCTGTTTATCCTGGTTTAGCAAATGCAGCACCAGCCTGAGCGCGGTTTTTTGACCTACCCCGGGTAATTTGGCAAATTCGGCTACAGCATTTTCCAGTAATTTGGACGAAAAATTCATTGTGCGAAGTTAAGGAATAAGTCGGGAAGTTGGGAGAGTCGGAAAGTCCGAAAGTCGGGAAGTTCGAAAGATTAAAGTTTGTATTTTGATAATTTCTTCTGCGCTATGCAATTTACTTTCCGACTTCTGGGCCTTTTTCCCACTTTCTGACTTCCCGTCTTCCGGACTTTCGGACTAAAGTTTGTGAATAGTTAATTTGTTCTGTACTTTGCAACTCACTTTCGGATTTTACGGATATTTCCGGCTTTCGGAGCTACTTCCGGACTTTCGGACTTCCCGACTTCCGGACTAATAAAACATCTATGTCGCCAGGGGTACTATTATCATTTATTATCGGTTATTTTTTAGTGTTGCTGGTTATATCCTGGCTTACATCCCGCAAAGCATCAGATAATGATACATTTTTTGTGGCCAACCGCAACTCTAAATGGTACCTGGTAGCCTTCGGGATGATTGGCACCGCCCTGAGTGGTGTAACCTTTATTTCGGTACCAGGCAAAGTTGGCGCGCCCTCCGGCGATCAGTTTTCCTACTTTCAATTTGTGCTGGGCAACGCTGCCGGCTTTCTTATTATCGCAACCGTATTGCTACCGCTTTATTACCGGTTAAAACTCACCTCAATATACAGTTATATCGAGGGCGCTTTAGGCACCTGGAGCTATAAAACCGCTGCCGGGATATTCCTCATCAGCAGGGTTATCGGCTCATCCTTCCGGTTGTATTTGGTGGTTATCGTATTACAGAAATTTATTTTTGATAGTTATCATATTCCTTTTGCCGTTACGGTGCTCATTTGTTTAGTCCTTATCTGGTCGTACACATTTAAAGGGGGATTAAAAACCATTATTATTACCGATAGCTTACAGACTTTCTTCCTCGTGTTATCCGTATTTCTGTCGATATACTTTATTTGCAGCAGCCTGCACCTGAATATTTTTGAGGCTGCCGATGCCATTAAAAACAGCAGTTATGCCAAAATATTTTTCTTTAATGATTTCCTGAGCAGCAAATTCCATTTTACCAAAGCGTTTTTAGGTGGCATATTTATAACCATTGGCATGGTGGGGCTTGACCAGGACCTAATGCAAAAAAACCTGAGCCTTAAAAACATCAAGGAAGCCCAGAAAAACATGTTCAGCTTTACAGGGGTATTTGTTGTCATCAATATTTTCTTTTTAAGTGTTGGCGCTTTGCTTTGGATGTATGCCAGCAAATACGGCATCCATGTGGATAAAACAGACTACCTGTACCCAACCATCGCCCTGCAACATTTGGGTATTGTACCGGCCATGGTTTTCATGCTGGGGCTCACAGCGGCTACCTTTGCCACTACCGATTCGGCGCTTACGGCACTTACTACCTCTTTTTGTGTAGACTTTTTAGGCTTCAACAAAAGCACCGATCTTAACAGCAAAAAAAAGGTAGGCACACGCCATACCGTGCATATTGCATTTTCGGGGCTGATGTTTTTAACCATTGTGATATTTAACGCTATTAACAACGATGCGGTGGTGAGCGCTATATTTGCAGTTGCATCTTACACGTACGGCCCGTTATTGGGGCTTTATTCGTTTGGTTTATTTGTAAGTAACAGGCAGGTGAGGGATAAGCTGGTTCCCTTTATTTGTGTGGCATCGCCTGCTATATGCTACTTTTTAAATGCCGAATCAAAATCACTTTTGGGCGGATATGTTTTTAGCAATGAGCTCATCATTGTTAACGGATTAATTACCTTTGTCGGCTTGTTGCTGAGCTCGAGTCGGAAAGACGGGAAGTTGGGAAGTCCGGAAGTCCGAAAGTTGTAACGGGGTTAAAGGAAAGCAACAACAAAACATAATAATAAATTCGATGTACTAAATAATACTTCCGGACTTTCCGTCTTTCGGACTTCCGGACTAAAGAACTAAAAAACTAACTACTTCCGGACTTCCCGACTTTCGGACTTCCGGACTACTAAAAAAAAGGATATGACCGGAGACGATAAAATAAGACAAGCATTTGAAAACAAAAACTGGCAGGAAATAAAAGTTACAGACTCCTGGCAGATATTTAAAATAATGGCCGAATTTGTTGACGGCTTTGAAAAACTGGCCAAAATTGGCCCATGTGTATCCATCTTCGGATCAGCACGTACCCATAATGATAATAAATATTACCAATTGGCCGAAGAAGCCGCCCGCCTGCTTACCGAGCATGGTTATGGCGTAATATCTGGCGGCGGACCAGGTATCATGGAGGCAGCCAACAAAGGCGCTTACGAAGCAGGTGGCAAATCGGTAGGTTTAAATATCGAACTGCCGTTTGAGCAGTTCCACAATAAATATATCGACAGGGATAAGATCATGGAGTTTGATTACTTTTTTATACGCAAAGTAATGTTTATGAAATACTCGCAAGGCTTCATCATTCTGCCCGGTGGCTTTGGTACAATGGATGAGTCCTTCGAGGCCATGACGTTGATCCAAACCGGTAAAATTGCGCGCTTCCCTATTATTTTTGTGGGTGTTGATTACTGGAAAGGCTTATTTAGCTGGATAGAAGAAAAAATGTTAGCCGATCAGCATAATATCAACCCCGATGACCTGATGCTTTACCGCGTAGTTGATACCGCCGAAGAAGCAGTTGACCATATTACCCGTTTTTACAATAAATATGTGTTGAAGCCGAATTTTTAAGGATATATTATTCGCAAAAAATGCCGCCTTGGTCCAGGGCGGCATTTTTTTGTTCAATTGCCCTCCCCGTCATTGCGAGGAACGAAGCAATCCCCTACATGCTAAGTCCCACATTGTTCGAGATTGCTTCGTTTCTCGCAATGACGGTAGTTTAGAACATTGGTTTAACTATATCCGTTGAACGTCATAACGTTTTTTTCCAGGTTTTACCTGATGGATACGCTATGGAAAGGAATTACTTCATACTTTCCTTAGGCACTGCACTTGCCGCAGGCGCAGGCTCTTTGGCCAAGTCGATCATAGCGCTTACTTCATCAACCAAACCATCTGTCGACCCGTCAAAACCAACTACCTTAAACCTGATATTGCCGGTTTTATCGATAACGAATTTGGTAGGGATACCATCAACCCCAAATTGCGTTACCACCTTTGATTGGCGACCATCGGCGCCTTTTTCGTCCAGCAATACATAAAAGCTGTATTTTTTATCGGCAATAAATTTCTTTACACCATCGGTATAGTCGCTGCCTTTTTCCCAGGTATCAATAAACAGGAATTTAACATCGGCATCGTCTTTAAACTTATTTACGGCAGTTTGCATGCCCGGGAACGAGGCCTTGCAAGGGCCGCACCAGGTTGCCCAAAAATCTACAATAACAACCTTGCCTTTCAAGCTCTCTAACGAAACCGTGTTACCTTCAAAATCTTTCAAAGCAAAAGGTAATGCAGGTTGATTGATCATTTTCTTGGTTAATTCCTCGCGCTTTTTGTTTTTGGCAAAGTTGATAAGCGAAGTAAGGTACTCATCATAACCTGTTTCGCTGCCCTTCAGGCCCACATACGCTTTTTTCAGTTCGGCTTTTAAAATTTCGCTACCCTTGCCATCTTTTAAAGCGCTTTCAATTACCGATTTCGATTCGGCGTATTTACCCAAGGCGTTTAAGATCAATACATAGTGCTCATTAATTTCCGGGTCGTTATACGTATTGGTGGCGTATACTTCCTTTTCATATTTTAACGCTTCATCATACTTTTTTTCTTTTAGCAGAATGAATGCGTATGTATCTGCGTAGTTATTGTATGATTCTTTAGCGTTATTAGCGGCAGCTTTAGGCGATGTGTACAAACCAGGCTGAGGGTTTTTCATCTGGTCGGCCATAATGTCTAAAGATTGTTTCGACATTTTTTCCGCTACATCAAGTTTTTCGCCTGTTTTAGCCCATTCATAGGCTGCATTATTATAGCCGCCCGCCAGATTGGTTTTGTTTTGAACTTTGCCTGCGTACGCGTTAAATTTATCCATATCGTCTTTTTGCATAAAACCTGTAGCAATTGCAGCGCGGGCATAATCAAGCATGCCATTTTTCTCTTTTAATTTTGAAGGGAAATTTTGCTCAAAGGCCTTGTACAGCGAATCCTTTTTTTTCAGGTCATTTTGCTGGTAAATGGCCATCACCGCTTCGTTATAAACCGATTCGCCTTGCGGGAATTTTGCTTTAATAACCTTACCTAATGAATCGGCAGACTCGGGATGCCTGGTCCAGTTAAGTATATAAGCTGCCAGCACCATATCTTTTTCCTTATCACTTTTTTCAAGTGATTTTACTTTGGCCGCAAGCAAGGCCTTAGTTTCAACATCGGTTTTTTTGGCCAATGCCGAGTAATATTGTACACCGAACAACTTTTCGGTTTTGGGGTTTACCTCGTCTTCTTTTTTAAATAATTCAATACCTCTATCATTATCGGCTTTTATTTTACCGTACCTGATGCCAAGCCCGCTGGTTAATATAAACGCTTCCGATTCGTAAGCACCGGTTACAGGCTTTTTATCTTTGTAAACAGGATACAGGTACCCTTTATCCATGTTGTTATCTATATCCTCGCCACTACCAACCTTAATAAAAAAGGCCTTTGCACCGGCAGGCACTGTAAAATCGCCGGTAAGTAACTCCCCGTTGGCTTTCAGGTCAACATCTGCTACGGGGTTGTCCTTACCATCAATAAAATAAACAGATGCGCTGATATCCTTTTTACCATCAATCACCGTCCCTGCGGGGCTATAGGTAAGTTTTAGCTTTTCGGCAACTGATGGATAGCTATCGGATAGGGTAAGCTTACTTTGTGCGTAAGTATATTGCATGGCCAGCACGGCAGGCACAAACAGCAGCAATTTGCGATATTTCATAGGTAAATTATTTTACCCCTAAAATAATACTATTATTCACCAAAAAGAAAGCGGTTAACATTTATTAACTATAAATAACATACATTATAATTATAAAATTTAAACCTATCGTGTTGGCTATAAATAACTCAGCCACCATTTTTCTTTATGCGCCTGTTTATAGGCATCATACCGCTTACACAACGGATAAAGGCCTACAACAATAACTATCCAAACCAGGTACGCAACCGGCAGCGAAAACCCGTAGCCTTTAAGCGATGTAGTAAACCAAATAGGCTGATCAAGTACCCAGATTTTCCAGTTCTGACCCGGCGTAACGGCGGATGCAACAAGGGCTATGATGTGAATAATATAAATATGGATAATATAGTAAAACATAGGTACCCTGCCATATACCGATACTACCCTGACAACAGCATTCTGCAGCTTTTCTGTAAAGGCCAGGAATAGCAGGGCCGAACCCACGGTTAATAAAACATACAGCAACGAGGGTGGGTATTTATTGACTTTGATAAACGACAGGAAGGTAAAAAAAGCATCCTTTTGCACGGCCCATTTAACGGGATCGCCGTATACGTTAAGATACCTGATTACTACAAATAATACCAGGGAGGCCGCGCCGATGATAAATAAAGTTTTCCTGCGCTTTTCCACGCCATACTCGGGTGCAAATAGTTGCCCCAGGCAATAGCCCAAGGGCATAATAGCCACCAACGGAATTATAGGATAACCTACTAAAAGTATTTCATGTCCCCAAAAAAACGGACGCTGATCATGAAGAAAGGCCCAGCCAAAACCGGCTATATTATTGCCGGCCACATGCACGCCATCCAATAAATTATGGCCGAATATAACTACGAGGCTAAGAACAAGAATAAAGGTTTTAGGCAGATGGATTAATGCGGCAAGCACAATCATACTTATCCCCAGGGCCCATATGGTAATAAATAGCAACATCGGGAAAGCGATATTAAAGTTCCAGCCGAAGTTGACTACCACCAACTCCAGGAACACCAGCCACAGGCCACGTTTTACCAGGAAAACAGATAGCTCGTTCTTTGTTTTCTTGCGGCTCATTAAAAATGCCGAGGTACCTGCCAGCAACATGAAAATGGGTGCGCAAAAATGGGTTATCCACCGGGTAAAAAACAATATGCCGGTTGTTTTATCCAAATCAAGCGGATCAAATAAAAACGAACCCCGATACAGATAATCGCGCACATGGTCAAGCGCCATAATGATCATGATGGTGCCGCGAAGAAAATCAATCGATGTTATCCTGTTTTTAATTGTAGTTGTCATTTCAATTGTTAAGTGTTCAGGCCGATCTGTTGGATTATCGGGCTTTAGGTTTCCTTTTATCGATATTACACTGCAAATTGCCTATTTTTTTCAAATTTTCGGAATAAAAAACAATGAGGCGAAGATTTTAGACATTCAAATGATTTTTAAAGTTAATATCCACCGATAACATTTTATCATTATTTTGCGGTTTATGGATAAACCTGCCAAACTTAAGCCACAGGCCGCATTGGGCTTTATTTTTGTTACCATGCTGATAGATGTTATCGGCTTTGGTATCATAATACCCGTAATGCCTAAACTGATAGAGAAATTAATACATGGCACCGTAAGCCAGGCATCGTTATATTCCGGGCTCATGCTGCTGGCCTATTCGGTAATGCAATTCCTGTTTTCGCCGGTAATTGGCAACCTGAGCGATAAATATGGCCGCCGGCCGGTGTTATTATCATCCCTGTTAGGGTTCGGCATCGATTATCTTTTCCTTGCATTTGCACCATCAATTGGCTGGCTGTTTGTGGGCCGTACAATAGCTGGCATAACAGGCGCAAGTTTTACAACCGCGTCGGCTTATATTGCAGATATCAGCACTCCCGAAAAACGCGCCGCAAATTTTGGTTTAATCGGAGTGGCTTTTGGTATTGGCTTTATTGTCGGGCCGGGCATTGGTGGTCTTTTAGGAAAATGGAATGTTCACTACCCGTTTTTCGCGGCGGCAGGTTTGGCACTATTGAATGCAGTTTATGGCTTTTTCATCCTGCCCGAGTCATTATCTGCAGAACATCGCCGCCCCTTTGAATGGAAACGTGCCAATCCATTGGGATCGTTATTACAACTCAAAAAATATCCCTCAGTAATCGGTTTAGCAGCCTCATTATTCCTGGTATATTTTGCAGCTCAATCAGTTCAAAGCGTATGGACTTTTTATACCATCCTTAAATTCAGTTGGAGCGAAGATATTGTTGGTTATTCGCTAAGTTTTATAGGCTTGATGATAGCTATGGTTCAGGGTGGATTGATCCGGGTAACATTACCTAAGCTGGGTTTGGAACGCAGTATATGGATGGGCCTTTTGCTGTACAGCACCGGGTTGATATTGTTTGCAATTGCCACCCATACCTGGATGATGTTTGTATTTATGATACCATATGCACTGGGCGGTATTGCCGGACCAGCCTTACAAGGTTTAATGAGCAACCAGGTACCTGCCAATGAACAGGGCGAACTGCAGGGCGGCCTAACCAGCCTCATGAGCCTAAGCTCGATATTTGGCCCATGGATAATGACCACCTTGTTTTACTATTTTACCAATTTTAAAAACCACCTGTATTTACCTGGAGCTCCGTTTATATTGGGCGCTATACTGATGTTGTTAGCCGCATTACTGGCTATCAGGAGTTTTAAAAAGAAGTAAACATAAACTGGCGATATCATTTTACAGCCACAAATTTCATCCCGTTATTGTACATGTCCCTTATTATTGTTATATTAAAGCATAACAAGCCTTAAAAGGCAAACAATAACATTAATAATAAAAAACAATGGCTTATATTATGGTAGATATAGAAAGTGATGGCCCAATTCCGGGCGACTTTTCTATGATCTCTTTTGGCGCCGTACTTGTACAGGATGGCCTCGATAAAACTTTTTACGGACAATTAAAACCGATATCTGAAAATTATATTCCCGAAGCGCTGGCTGTTTCGGGCCATACGCGCGAAGAAGTTTTATCATTTGATGACCCGGCCACGGTTATGGCCAATTTTGCAACCTGGATAAAAACTGTTTGTAAAGATCAGCCTATTTTCATCAGCGACAATAACGGGTTCGATTGGATGTTCATCTGCTGGTATTTCCATCACTTTACAGGTAAAAACCCATTTGGTTTCAGCTCACAAAACCTGGGCAGCCTATATAAAGGTATGGTAAAAGATATGTTTAAAAACTTTAAACACCTGCGCAAAACGGCCCACACCCATCACCCGGTTGACGATGCAAAAGGAAACGCCGAGGCCTTGCTCACCCTAAAACGCGAACACGAATTAAAGATTAAATTATAGATAAATAATAGGATAGGTTATATATTAGCCAAAATTAATATCTTCAAAACTTTTTAAGGCCAATAAACCTTTATCAAATTAATGACTAAAAAACCTCAAAAGAAGCAGTCGGCAGCGCTCGGCTTTATATTTGTTACGCTGTTTATTGATGTGCTTGGTTTAGCGGTTACTATCCCGGTAATGCCCACGCTTCTTAAAAACCTGGGTCATGTTGATGTAAGTACTGCCGCGCAATACAGCGGTTATTTAACTTTTACGTATGCCTCGATGCAGTTCCTTTTTTCGTCGGTTGTAGGTAACCTGAGCGATAGGTACGGCCGGCGGCCCATCCTGCTTAGTTCATTACTTGGTTTTGGGATAGATTATATTTTTATGGCCTTTGCCCCTACCATAGCCTGGCTTTTTGTTGGCCGGGTAATAGCGGGCATCACTGGCGCCAGCACCAGTACTGCAACGGCATACATTGCCGATATAAGTACCGGAAAAAACCGTGCGGCAAATTTTGGATTGGTAGGCGCCGCATCGGGTGTGGGATTTATTGTAGGCCTGGCTATGGGCAGTTTCCTGGGCGAGATTAGCGTAAGGTTGCCCTTTATAGCGGCGGCTGCCTTTGCCCTGGTTAATGCAGCATACGGCTATTTTGTACTGCCCGAATCATTGGCACCCGAAAACCGCCGCAAATTTGAATGGAAAAAATCAAACCCCATAAGTTCATTACGCAGCCTTAACCGCTACCCTGCCCTCGGCGGCCTGGTTGGTGCTTTCGCGCTGGTTTATGTAGCCCAAAAGGCCATCGAGTATGTTTTAGCTTTCTTCTTGATTGAAAAATTTCAATGGACTCAGATTAGTATCGGGTACCTTGGGGTGTTTATTGGCGTTGTGCTGGTTGCCATACAGGGTGGCCTTATCAGGTATACCTTACCTAAATTTGGCCAGGAAAAAAATATTGTAGCAGGCTTGCTGTTTTACGCGCTCGGCCTGGTGCTTATTGCCTTTGCCAGCCATGGTTGGATGGTATATGTGTACATGGTACCTTACTGCCTTGGCGGAATTTCGGGTCCAGCCTTACAAGGGTTAATTACCGGTACTGTATCAGCAAAAGAACAGGGCGAACTGCAAGGCTCGTTAACCAGCCTAACCAGTGTGGCCGTTATCATTGGACCGCTGTTAATGAGTTCGGTTTTTCACTTGTTTACCCATAAAGATACCCCAGCGTATTTCCCGGGCGCTCCTTACATATTGGGTGCAATATTAATGCTAATCAGTGCTTTATTAGCCGTAAAGAGTTTTAAAAAGGTACCCGTTCCAAAAGAAGTAAAAGCAGTTTAGTGTTAAGCCATGAGTACTTAGTCGTAGGTTCTAACAGGGCAAACACATCTAAATTGGGTTAACATAACTTAACACACTTCCGGCAGAATTCTTTATAGATACCTGACAGTCAATAATTTATTAATCTCACAGGGTTAACACTAAACAGATGTTTTACGCGATTTAAGTGCATACAAATCTTTGCACCTGTTGTTGGTCATGCTAAATATTTAGATGCGTTTACCATATAAGTTCAAAGTCTGAATTTATCATCTTTTGACTTAAAACTTACGGCTTTCGGCTATGGTATATCCCTCATTTCAGGATTGACACCATATTAATGATCTAAGCCACTTACGCCGCCCGATATTACAAATTTCATCATATCGGCAGCGCTTTTATCAATGGGTTTTACTTTACCGGCATCTATGATAATAACCTGGCCGGCAAACGAGTATGAATAAGGGAAATATACGGCAACTTCGCCGGGCAGTCCTAAAACAGCAAGATCTTTTTGAACAAGAAACCCGATTTTTTTTAACCCAAACTCATTTACCTCTACCAAAACCGGCTCATTAAACTTTTTTTCCTCACCCACAAAAGCCTCGGTAAGGTCTTTTATAGATGAATACAGGAACGCAAAGATGGGTAAACGGTTAAACCAGCGCTTAAACCAGCGTTTTATCGGGTCGGTTATTACATTGGTAACTAAAATGCCCGCTATCATGATCACCACAATCACGTTTAATATCCCAAGGCCCGGGATGTAAAGATGCTTGCCCGCTTTATCAACCAGCAGGTCACTCAAATTCAGTGCTTTGTCAATTGTTGATACGCCCCAGTACATCAAAAAAATTGCCGCGCCTATAGGTACTACTACCAACAGCCCTTTTGCAAAATACCTGATTAAACCCCGTACAATATTGTTCATAAGCCCCTAAAATTTCTACCGGTAAAAATACACCCTTTTAAATTGGCAAAAAAATAAAATAGCAGGTGCGTTCAAGCAGTACGAAGTGCTTCTGCCCACGGGATACATTATTGTAGTCAAGATGCGGTAAGTTCAGGCTGCACAGGTCCGCAAGTGAATTTCTTGTCCATTTAAAAAAAGCATTAATGGTACTTTAAACATACTGGTCGCCTTTAAATCGACAAAGCCTTGCTATAAAAAACTTTAGAGATTTTAACTCCAAACATAAAATTTCCGCATACAGTGATAACAACTAAACCTTTGAAGTGGTAACCAGAAAAACAATAACTTAAAAATTTCGCCTCTTGAAGTTCTGTGATGTGAAATAGTGTTACAGGTTGGGCAATAAATATCTTTTTTATCGGGATTGTTGATGTTTGACATAATAAAGTCGATTAACATAGGTATTTAGGAAAGTTACCCATTAATAATTGCTAAACCGGTTTATTATAGCCAACTTCTGTTAAAATGCTTTTCAGATGTTTAATGTAGAATCTTCACGGCCCCTAAAATTCCAAGCTGATTGGCGGGTTGAATAGCAAAATTCAAAGTATACTTCCGGTTTTTAATCCGTCGGATAGCGGTATTAATTAAAAGGGTACTATTTGGTGTACCCATCGTTGAAACTTAATACAAGCTATAGTTTAACATCTAAAACACTACTCGTAAAAATACACCCTTTTTACCCGCTGCGAAACATTAGTTAATATTTCATACGGGATGGTGCCTATCTGGGCTGCTAACTCCTCAATACGCTGGTGCTGTTCGTCAAATATAACTACCTCGTCGCCCTCGTTTACGTCAAGGCCGCTCACATCCAGCATACACATGTCCATAGTGATGTTACCTACCGTCGGCACCAGGGTTCCTTTTACCAGCATTTTACCTACACCGTTGCCAAATGCCCGCAAATAACCATCGGCATAACCAATACGTACGGTGGCAATTTTGCCGTCTTTGGCCAGTTTACCGCTTCGGCTGTAACTGATGGTATCTCCTGCTTTTATTTTTTTTACCTGTGCCACGCTTGTTTTTAAGCTGGCAATGGGTTGCAACGCCCTGTTTGATGCAGGCACTGCCGAATCGATGCCATATAAGCCTATCCCCAGTCGCACCATATCGTACTGTGCCGATGGCCACCGGATAATGCCAGCGGTATTGCACAGGTGTTTAATAACAGAATAACCCAATGAGCGTTCAATCTCCTTAAATGCTTTTTCAAAACGTTTTATTTGTGTTTTGGTAAACTCATCATGTTTAACAGCCTCGCTTGCTGCCAGGTGCGAAAAAACAGATTGTACACGCACATACCTGTTGGCTTCCAGCATATCGCAAAGCGTATCAATTTCGTGATTTTCGAAACCCAGCCTATGCATCCCTGTATCTATTTTGATGTTTACAGGATAGCTTGACATGTTGCGCCCCTTTGCATAGCTCACAAAATCGTCCAGCAAACCAAAGCTATAAATCACCGGCTCCAGTTTGTACTCCGTCAGCTTATCAAATGCCGAAGCTTCTGGGTTCAATACCATGATAGGCAGATTGATGCCGGCCTGCCTTAATGCAGCGCCTTCGTCAATATAGGCAACTGCCAGGTAATCTACCTTATTGTATTGCAGCATATTGGCTACCTCAAAGGTGCCGCTGCCATAGCTAAAGGCTTTTACCATCGCCATCACTTTTACACCTGGTTTCAATTTAGATTTATAAAAATCAAGATTACTCAACAAGGTATTCAGATTAATCTCTAAAATGGTTTCATGCGCTTTCTGAGCCAATGCACGGCTTATCCGTTCAAATTCAAAACTACGCGAGCCTTTGATCAGGATGGTTTCATCTTTAAAATCAAGCTGCTTCAGATGTTGTAGCATTGCCGCAGTATCATTAAAAAAATGATGTTCCTCTACATTAAAGTAATCCCGATGGCTTACCAAAGCTTCGCCAACACCAATAAATTTATCCACCTTTTTACCGGCTACCAAATCGGCAACCTGCTGATAAAGCACATCCTGCGGCAGCCCCGACTGGTAGATATCTGACAGGATGAGTGTTTTTTTCTGATGTTGATTTTGCTGTCCTAAAAAATTAAGCGCAATTTCCAATGATTGCAGATCGGAGTTATACGAGTCATCAATCACCGAACAATTGTTTATGCCATTTTTTAATTCAAGGCGCATGCTCACCGGCACCAGGCGTTCAATACGTTTATCAGCCTCAACAGCACTATACCCAAGGGCCAGCATAGTAGCCCAGCAAACAATAGCATTTTCTACAGATGCCTCGTCGGTAAAGGGCACCAGGCATTCGATTTCCTGTTTTTGGTAATAAGCACGCAGGTAATAGTTTTTGGAGATCACCGTCCCGCTAAAAACGTACAAGTCGGCCTGGTTAAATTTACGGCTCCAGGTAAATGCTTCTTTGGCCTGTATATCTGCCTTAAAATCTATCAGCAGGTCGTAATTACAAATTAGTTTTTGGCTGTTTTTAAATAGTTCAAGCTTCTCCAAAACCTTCTCCCGCCTGCTGGCAAAACCTTCGTCATGCGCGGTACCAATGTGGGTAAGCACACCTACGTGGGGTTTAATAATAGCCTCCAGCTTTTCCATTTCGTTTATGGTTGATATCCCGGCCTCAAAAATGCCCAGATCATTGCGGCTATTTATTTGCCACACCGAAAGCGGCACCCCTATTTGCGAGTTATAGCTTTTAGGATTACGTACGATATTTTTATCGGCGGCAAGCAACTGGTATAACCATTCCTTTACAATAGTTTTACCGTTACTGCCTGTTATGCCTATTACCTGCAGGTTAAACCGGCCACGATGGTAGGCGGCCAAAGCCTGCAAAGCAGCCAAAGGATCGGCCACAATTAAAAAATTGGCTTCAGGTAAGTTAAATTCGGGGCCATGCTCCACCACAAAATTACGTACACCAGCCGCGTAAGCGCCGGCAACAAACTCGTGGCCGTTACGCCTGCCGCTCAAGGCAAAAAACAAGCCTTCGGCGGCGTTATTTAAACGGCGGCTATCGGTAAACAGCGCACTGATAATGTATTCTTTTACAATGTTGCCACCCGCATTAATGATCTGTTTAACTTCGGTTATCTGGTACTGGTTGTTAAGCATGGTACGAATTTGGGCATATTAATTTAACTATAGCATATTTTTTGACGAATTTTGACTGCCAATGGATGGCCCTAAAAAAATTAAGATAACCGACCCAAAAGTGGCCCTGGCGAAGGCCGAAAGTTATTGCGCCTACCAGGAACGAGCTCAACAAGAGGTGCGCGATAAGCTTTACGAATGGGGCTTATGGCCCGATGCCATTGAGCAGGTAATAAGCGAACTGATACAAGGTAACTTTTTAAACGAAGAGCGCTTTGCCAAAGCCTACGCCAAAGGCAAGTTTAGCCAGAAAGCATGGGGTCGCGTGAAAATAAAACAAGGCCTTAAACTAAAACGCGTGCCCGATGTACTGATAAAAAAAGCCCTGTTAACCATTGATGCCGACGATTATTTTACAGCCTTAACCAGGCTATTGGAAAAAAAAGCAGGCACCATAAGCGAGAAAAATGAACTAAAGCGCCGTTACAAGCTGCAACAGTACGCTATGGGGCGCGGGTACGAGGCAGACCTGGTTGCAGATGTTTTGAAAGTCAACCACTTATAAACTATTTTAAAAAAAGTGAAATTTTCCCTTGCAGAACATCCAATTCTGTCTATATTTGCACTCCCGCAAACGAGATAGGCACAAAGCTTACTCAAAGCAGGAGAATACCAATGCGAAAGTAGCTCAGTTGGTAGAGCACGACCTTGCCAAGGTCGGGGTCGCGAGTTCGAATCTCGTCTTTCGCTCAAAGCCCTTCCATCAAAAAGAAGGGTTTTATTTTTGAAGGTTAATCACCTGCTCAGATGGTGGAACTGGTAGACACGCAGGACTTAAAATCCTGTTCCCGTAAACGGAGTGCGGGTTCGATTCCCGCTCTGAGTACTTGAAAAAAAGGCAGTTAGGTGAAAGACACTAACTGCCTTTTTCTTTTGGGTGAAACATTTATTTCAGAAAAGCATATAATATCGAACACACTTGCTTTGTTAACGATTCATTCGGAAGCGATTTTTGCGGATCAGTCCGAAAAGTTGTGGGCGAATAAAAAAAGTATTTGTTTTGCGGCAGGAATAACAAATACGAATACCCTTGTCAGCAGCATACGAAACCCTTGTCCGTTTAATCTTACCAGAAGGTATCTTAGCATATTTTGAGCTTATAAATGTTAATTCTTCAGAAAATGGGCAGCTAAACATTTACCTGGAAGAAAAGAACCTCGCTCCATCGGGGTATGAAAAGGCACAACTTGAATCAAAAGGTTTCTTACCGGAAACAGCTATACAGGACTTTCCCATCCGCGGTCATAAAGTAGCTCTTTGTATCAAAAGACGCAGGTGGGAAGTAAAAACAAGTGGAGAGATCATCACAAGAGACTGGGATTTAGTAAGAAAAGGTGCGCGAATGACAACAGAATTCGGCACTTTTTTAAAAGGTATATTTGGATAATCATCCTATTAGCAGCCATTTATTAGGCAAGTTATATCAGGTGGACGGCAAGCAGCTCGGTCAGCAATATAAAGATCACCTGAGTGATTTTCAGAGCTGGGGCCAGAAAGAGCATGCAGAGGAGTGGATGCTGTTTGCAGATAATATAGGCCCTTACCTTAGTATAGATGAAACCGCCTTGAGCAACGGAGAACTGTATACCATTGTTACCAATAAAGCAGCCAAAGGGGGTAAAAAGGCTATCGTAGCGATGATCAAAGGCACACAGGCCGAACAGATCATGGCTGTACTGGAGCGAATACCTGTCCGCAAAAGGAATAAAGTTAAGGAAGTGACGATGGATATGGCTGCTAACATGATCAAAGCTATCCGCAGGTGTTTCAATAATGCTGTGCGGGTTGTTGACCGGTTCCATGTACAAAAGCTGGCTTATGATGCTGCACAGGAAGCTAGGATCAAATATCGCTGGGAAGCATTAGAGCAAGAGAACAAAGCAATAGAGGACGCTAAAAAGAACAAGCAAAGCTATCAGCCTGAAGTATTTAGCAACGGGGATACTTTAAAACAATTACTGGCCAGAAGCAGGTATCTACTATTTAAACACCCATCTAAATGGACCGTATCACAGAAAGAAAGAGCTGATTTGTTGTTTCCAAGGTATCCCTTGTTGCTCAAAGCCTACAACCTGTCAATCCGGCTGGGGCAGATTTTCACTATCTGTAAAGACAAGCAGCAGGCGTTTAAAAGACTGGCAATCTGGTATAATGATGTAGAAGACGCAGGTATTGATGCTTTTAAAACTGTTGCCAGATCTGTAAAAACGCATTATGAATCTATCTTAAACTTCTTCGATAACAAGAGTACCAACGCATCTGCAGAATCTTTCAACGCTAAAGTCAAGGCTTTCAGAGCTACTTTAAGAGGTGTAAGGGATACTTCTTTCTTCTTATTCAGACTTGCTAATATCTATGCCTAACTTTTTATCCCCCCCCCACAAGAATTCCGCTTGATCCATTTTTGCTATTGAAATTAATCATTGTGAACTTTCAAATCACAAAACTTAAATTTGAAAGTGTCTATATGAAAGATATTATTTTCAATAATAAAGACTTATTCCTAAATTAGTCGGGAATGAAACTTAAACACTTATTTTACATTTTCCCCGTCTTTTTGGCCTTAAATGCACTACTCTCGTCATGTAAAGAGTTCATAGAACCTTCCATTGCCAAAAGGCAGGTGACGCTTGAAGCACCTGCAGACCAGTACCTAAGCACTAAATACACGGTTAACTTCTGGTGGGACGAAGTGGAGGATGCACTGGGTTACCGCCTGCAAGTGGTTACCCCTGGTTTCGACTCCGTTGGTAGCCTGATACTGGATACACTTGTTAAGGGCACTAAATTTACCTCGACCCTGGAGCCGGGAAGTTATCAATGGCGGGTAAGGGCCGAAAATGGTAGCTCGCAGACGAATTATTCGCCAGCCAGGAACTTTGTTCTCGAAGAATCGTCACTAACCAATCAAACTATCACTCTTTCGTCGCCAGCTAACAATGTGATAACAAGTGTAAATGCGGCCCTGTTTAAATGGAACAGCTTATACGGCGCTACGAAATACCAGGTGGAGATTGATACAAATAACTTTGCAAATGAAGATGCATTGGTTTATAACCAGGTTGTCCCCGGACTCCAGGTTAATTTTACCTTTCAAAAGGATCAGGTATATGGCTGGCGGGTTAGGGCAGAAAATGAGACTGAGCAATCCAAATGGTCGGCTATTAATTATGTAACCTATCAATTGCCGCTGCCCGCGCAGGTTGGCCTGGTGTCGCCGGCTAACGGAAGTAGTGTTAGTTTACCAGTGCAGCTGAGCTGGAGTTCGGTTACAGGTGTGTCGGGATATAAATTATATGTATTTAAAAGCGATTCGACCACGCTGTATAGTAACAATTTTCCAATGACGGTCAATTCTACCGGTTATAGCTTTACTCTTGGTGTTACCGGCGAGAAAATATATTGGAAAGTGAGTGCGCTAAATGCTTCGGGCAAGGAAGGAAAAGCCAGTGCGCTCAGAAATTTTGTATTGTTTTAAGCCAATAGGTCATGGTCAAAAAAAACAAAGCATTAACATATGTACTGATTGCTGTAGTATTGCTGGTATGGGGGCTAATCATTTACCGCATAGTTATTGCATACAGCAGCGGTCATGATGAAAGTTATGTACCACCACCTGCACCTAAAGAGGTTTTTAATGATTATGCTGTGCCGAAAGATACCGCTCGCCTCCTGCTGAATTACCGGGATCCATTTGGGATTGCTGCCAGGAAAGACACCGCAAAGCCACCGGCCAGGATCCGCCTGAACACCGGAATTGCGAGACCCAATGTGCCGCCGCCTTTCAACTGGGATATTATACGGTATTCAGGATATATCAAAAATCCGGGGTCTAAAAAACTGATTGCTTTTATGAAAGTAAACGGCCAGGAAGCGATGATGAGCGAGGGAGAAACGATAGGGCAATTCAAACTGATTCGGAATATGCGAGATTCTGTATTAGTTAAGAGCGGAGGCAAAACCAAATATATTCATATCCAACCTGCAATTTAATGAAGTTCATTTATACAACCCTTTTTATTTTTGTGTACTACTGCTCTTTTGGGCAAAAAATGCCTGATTATGGTTTGCACAAAGTAAGGATAACAGATACCGACCGGACAATACTGGCAGAAATTATACCTGTTAATTCAAATCCGGATGTGCAAAGCACCCTTACTTATTATTGGTACGCGACTAACAAGGTGCATACCCTTCAGGGCGGCTTCAGTGGCCGCTTATTAAACGGCGCCTACATAGAAACATACCTGAACCACAACAACCGGACTCAGGGCACCTTTAAAAAAGGATTAAAGGACGGACCCTGGAAGGATTGGGATGAGCATGGCAACCTGATACAAGTTGTCAACTGGCGCAATGGAATACGTTCGGGCAGTTTTAGTTTTTTTAACCCGGATGGCAGCCTGAAAGAAAGCGGGGAATACCACAAAAACGAGTTAGATGGCCCCGTGGTATTTCACGAAAGCCGCGATTCTACACGGATAATTTATTATAACAATGGTAAGGCTTTGGAAGGAAAACCGCGTTCGCTTTTCGACAAAGTCAATATTTTTAAAAAGAAGCCCAAGCCGGGTAAGGGTCATGCTTAAAGGCTCGGCGCTTTATATTGTCATTATTATCAGCCTGGTAATTGCCTTAATATGCTCTGCCCTTGTGTTGGCAGCTTATTTTTTCAGGGGGCAATACCTGGTAAAGTCGCGATTTGACCGCCTACAGGACAACCTTTCGTCAGGCATACATATCCTGCTGCGGACAAAAGACCCAGCCTATTTACAAGGGAAGACATTGAATTTGTTCAATGATGGCGATGATTCTGTACGGATCAAAAATATTCCATGGGGTATTTATGACATCGGCGTCGTGGAAGCATTCAAGCAGCAAGACACGCTAATTAAAGTATTTTCGACCGCTTTTGGGATCGATTCGTCTAAATGGGCCGCTATCTACCTTATCGACGAAGACAGATCAGTCTCAGTAAGCGGAAAGACTGCGATTCGTGGTGACGCATACCTACCAAAAGCCGGCGTAAAGGCCGCTTATGTGGATAATAAAGCCTATGAAGGCGACAAAAGACTGGTTGTTGGCAACATTCACGACAGCCAGCGTAAACTACCACCGTTGAATGACATTCGCCTGAACCGTTTAGAACAGCAGTTTAATAATCCAAAAGGCCCGGTTAATAAAAACTGGCGCGTAGATACCCTGGCAAATTCGTTTCGGAGCCCCGTCAATATTATTAACCTGGGCAACAGCTTCTATACTATAAAAAACACCAAATTGTCGGGTAATATCATCCTGTATGCAGATACGCTGCTTACTATAGATAGTACCGCGATATTGAATAATGTACTGGTATTTGCAAAGGCTATCGTTGTTAAAAGCGGTTTTCACGGGAGTTGCCAGCTCTTTGCTTCTGATTCTATCAGTATCGAAAAAAATTGCCGGCTGGAGTATCCTTCGTGCCTGGGCTTGCTGCGTTATAAGTCGCCTACGATTGGTTTTCCGCCGCAAATTAACATTGGTCAAAACTCCCAGCTCAATGGCGCCATATTCACATACGAAAAAGAAGCTTCTGCCCTACCGGCAACCATCAGTTTGGACAAAGGGGCTCAGGTGAACGGACAAATTTATGCGCAACATATTCTTTCGACCAAAGACAACGCTGCGGTTAAAGGGAGCGTTTTTACCACGCGTTTTATGTACCAAACTGCATTTAGCCGGTATGAAAACTACCTGATAAACCTAAAAATAGATGCACCCGCTTTATCAGCATATTACCTGACCAGCGACCTTATTCCTGTAGCCTCGTCCGAGAAAAAAATACTGCAATGGCTGGAGGTAAAATAAAGAAAAACGGGATGCTGAAGGCAGCTACTATTGTAGAAGTGGTGGTGGCACTTGTGATTATTGTTGTTGTGTTTGGTATGGCTATGATGATATTTGCCAATGTAACACAACAAGCAATATCAACAAAAAAAATACGGGCAACGGCTGTGCTCAGAAATGCCTTGCTTAAAGCAGAACAATCGCGACAATTGCCGCAAGAGGCTTTTAACCAGGGTGGCTTCCGCATTATACCGGTGGTTAAACCGTTTGAGAGCGGATCAGGCCTCAGCGAGTTTTATTTGACCGCTTACGATGAAAACCAACAGGAGATAGCAAAGGTTTCGGAAATAATGATCAATAATGACAATGTTAAACCATAAATTAAAGGCCTTCACCATTATGGAAGTCACCATTGCACTGTTGGTATCGGGAATACTGATCGCTATTGTTTACGTGGCATTTGCGGTTGTTGGCAATTCGTACCATGCGTTTGTATTCAAAAATGAGGAATCGGCAAATTTGGCACAGCTTGATCTTTTGCTTAGTCGCGATTTCCGGCGCGCCGAGCTGATCGAAAAAACCGATTCCGGTTTATTTTTTAAGAATAATAACGGCGGTATACGATACGAGCTCAATAGTGATTACATTGTGCGTACCAATGGCATAACAGACACCTTTAAGTTTAAAACAACCCGCACCAGTATGCTTTTTGAGCAACGCGCTATTGAAACCAACCCCGATGCTTTAAATAACAGGGTTGACGAACTGGAACTTGATTTGCTGTTACACAACGATAAAATAACCTTTCATTATTATAAATTGTATAGTTCTGCCAACCTTTTTGAACAAGATACCCATGCCGGCAATTGACCTGAGCCAATACGAAAAGAAGAAAGCCCCCAAACCTTCAAAGCAGGAAGGCGAGGGCGGCATTATTGCGTTTTTAAACAGAGACATCAGTTTTGGAAGCAAGGAACTCAACGATAAAAAAAAGGAATACCTATACCTGGAATTGAGCTCGCTCCTGTTGGCGGGCATCAATTTAAAAACCAGCCTGGAGCTGGTAACCGCCGAACAGGAAAAGGAAAGCGACAAAAAACTGTTTGCAGCCATACAGGATAGCGTATTGAATAATGGTATAGCCCTTTCCAAAGCCCTGGAAAAATCGGGTAAGTTTTCGCTGTACGAGGTATACAGTATCCAGATTGGCGAGGAAACCGGCCAACTGGCCATGGTGCTGCAAGACCTGGCCAAATATTACCAGGGCAGGATAAAACAAAGGCGCAAAATAGTTTCCACGCTCTCCTATCCTTGTATGGTACTGCTCTCATCATTTGGTGCGGTGTATTTTATGCTGAAAGTGGTGGTGCCCATGTTTGCCGATGTACTCAAACGCTTCGGGGGGCAGTTGCCCTGGATCACCGAACTCGTGATCACGATATCCAAGGGGATGGAAACCTATTTTCTGCCCGCTTTTCTATTTATTACCGCTATCGTCGTTTTCCTCTTCCGGGTGCGCAAAACCATACCTTACCGCAAAATCTCTTCCGGTTTTGTATTGAAGGTGCCGGTGGCGGGCAACCTGGTGAAAAAGATATACCTGGGCCGGTTTTGCAATTCCATGCGGTTACTTACGGGCTCGCATGTGCCGCTGTTAAGGGCTATTGCTTTGAGCAGGCAGATGGTGGGCTGGTACCCAATCGAATCGTCCCTGCAAAAGGTAGAAGATGATATCCTGAACGGTAAATCGCTGCACCAGAGTTTGCAGCAGTTCAAGATCTACCCTTCCAAAATGATACAACTGGTGAGGATTGGCGAAGAATCAAATAAGCTGGACTACTTTTTTGCCAAAATAGCCGAGCAGTACGCCGAGGAGGTAGAATACCAGACAGCCTCCCTGAGCAGTATCATGGAGCCTCTTTTTATCATCGTAGTGGGTTTCCTGGTGGGGGTGATCATGATTGCCATGTACCTGCCCATGTTCCAGATGGGCAATACGTTTCAGTAGAAACCGGAGGTAGCGGGTGTTCGGTTTTTGGGTGGGATAACAGGTGTTCGGGCAAGTTTGCTCAAATGGTTGATATTGAGTCTTTTAAGTGTTCGGATTTTATAACCAAATGATAATACATTCATTATCAAAGACTTACTATTAAGAATCTGCCAAACGACTTGATAAAGCCCAAATACAATTTAAACTACACGTGAAAAAACGGCCGCCACGGCTTTATATGGCAATAAACATTCAAAAATTTACAAATAACCACCAAAAATTGAGCAAAGTACAACACTTCTCTGATAAAACTTTAAAAATGCAGCACTTTTTACCAAGGCTTTTTATCAGGACACCGTTGGTTATACTTTCTGCTGTGCCTGATGATATTCTTTGGAGCCTTATATTTTGGGGAGGAGCCCCCCTCATGGCGATACTTCCAACTTTTACATTTTGAATTTTGAATTAACAGGGCGTTCCCCCCGCTGGTAGAAGCGGTGGGCAGGCTTTCCGTTACAAGTCCTCGCTTTGCCTTTGCCGCCCTGGCCTGCCCGCGCTGTGGGCTTTTCACTGCAATCCTTAACGCAACCCGCTGGGATGCAAAAACCCCCGGATGAAATTAAACATCCGGGTGTTGCATATTTATTCAGCGAAAATACTGTAGTTATAAACTACAAGCATAGCCGTTCGAAGTCAGAGACATTCGAACAGCGGAAGACTACGGGCAACTGGGGACATTCGAACAACGGTAGACTACGGACAACTGGTTACTGATTAATTAATCGTTCCTAAACATAAGAATTCGGAAATAGCGACATCATTGAATTTAGTTCCTTTATAAATTTCTATAACTTCAAATTTTAACTTATCGCCGTCTCTAATTTCGTATTTATCATTTGTTGTTTTTTTGTCGCTATTTTTAAAAAAAAAGCGGGATATATTAAATTCCTGAAAATGCCAGGTATCCAACAAGTTCACGTAACAGATCGGTTTGTCGTTGTAATAAACCAACAGTCTTTTAACTCGCGCATTTTCATTCCAGGTTTTCAGTGATTTACAATAGCCGTTAAAAACATTACATATTCCCTGAAACTGATAAGCCTGCGCATAAGCTTTCTCCTTCGGAAAATCAAAATCAAATTCAAAGTAACAATCTTTAGCTGTAATATTTGATTCAAAGACCCAAGCCGTATTTAGATTACTATCTTGAATATTCTTTATATTATAAAATAATTTCCCTTTAGGTGGCTTTGTCGATGATGCAAATAGCGATTTACTTATCGGCACTGACCAATTGCCCCAAAATTCATTCTTTTTATAAGCATCAATTGAGTTTTCATAGTAGTCACTTGACTTATCAATTAAAGAGTTGACCTGGGCTAACTTACTTGTTTGTAAAATAAACGAGAAAAAAAGTATACTTATCATATCAATTTAGAGTTAAAATACTTTAAAATGTTCGACAACCATATGGTTGGTTTGCCCCCCGCTGCCGCAAGTGTCCTCACTTGTGGCCCGCTGATAGGTAAACGTCATGCCTTTAGGACGGTGCGCTACGTAATTATTACTTCTACCAATCCCTTAATACCTGCATAATCCCGTGCGCTGCTGTGCAGGTAATCATAATCGTTTTCTACAAAACCTGCTATGACCGGGTTATTATGTGTGTAATCAATTTTTTGGTCAATTACTGCTGCACTCCATAATTCAATGGGCTTGTTGCCAAAACTGGTTGCTGGTGTTATTGCTATTAGCCAAACCCGCTTTTTTAAATGAGTTTAACAGCCATTCCCGCCTGCTTTCCTGGTTATTATCTTTTATTAAAGCTATCATTTGTTTTGACGTAAGTGATTTAAAATCCCTGATCAAGTCTTCTGGTTTTTGAATTGTCGATTTAAAAACCAAATGTACATGGCTCGGCATTATGCACCATGCATAAATTTCCATGCCTTTATTGTCGACACAGTAGTTGAGGTTTCTTACCAAACAGTCAAAGTAGTGCAGCCGAACAAAAACATCTGCCCAAAACACCGTGGCAAAGCTTACAAAATATAATCCTTCAGGATTTTGAATTTATAATTACGGCTCATACGTTAAAAATACAAAATCCCGGATGCAACTTACATCCGGGATTTGCATATTTATTACTTAGCATGGCGTTTACCTATCAGCGGGCCACAAGGCTGGAGCCTTGCGGCAGCGACAAAACGCTTGCGGTAGCTGGGGAAAAGACCTTGCCTTAGCAGGGGGAAAAGACCTTGCGGTAACTGGGTATTAGCCCTATTGTAATTCCTTTTATACCTGCCGCTTGCCAATTCACACCAAAACTTGGCTGAAAATTGAAATTACTTGGAGCTAAATATCTATTATACTGAAAAGCATCACCACCCTGATTGGCAACTACATCATTTAATTATAATTGTGTCTAAAGGTTCTTTTACTTCATTTAGCTGGATTTCTGTTTTCTGAATAAACGCATCTGCCTTTATTCCTTTCATTTTCTTTATTTTTTGATAATTATCTACAACATTGCCATTAAAAATGTATATATAGCACTTAACTGAATCTGGCTTTGTGCTAAATTTTATATTGGGCAAAGAAATAATCTGAAATTTATTTGCATCAATCCAAATTTCATCAAAACGTTCGTTATACAGAATACTATCCGTCATTGTTGCTGTTGGCTGATATGCAATCAAAATACTATTTGGAGAGCTATTTTTAATTACTACGAGGTCCGATTTCCAATCAATAACACACGAACTATACAGGAATATTATTAATATAATAGAAAAATTAAGATTTAATCTTTTCATTGAAGTATAAGTTAATGTGGATAATAATTACTTTTTGCTATAGGAGAATTAGGTCCAAAGAATTGAACAGATAATCGATCTGCTCGTATCTCTGTCCAGTAATACTCGTGTGCGCCCGCTGTTGCACCGTTAAAACCACTCAATGGTATTACAATTAAATTGTAATATAAACCGCCTCTGGATAGGTAATCCAAGTAATGTCCATATTCATGTTGGATATCTACTAATCCATTTCCTGTTGGATCAAGATGAATGTAGCCTTTCCCTAATTCTACATAGGTTGCGCCTCTGCCTCTCATTGTATTTGCTACTGTTATATTAACTCCAGGCAATTCAGTTATGTTACCCTTTCTATCAATAAATTGCGCGCTAATTCTTGTTCCAGAAGGGCTTACCCAATTTTGTACAACACCGTCTCTATAGATAATTTGCCCTGCTGCATTTTCGTAAGAACCTGGATATGAAGGGCTCATATCAGGCCCTCCCTGATTGGCACTATCACCGTCATTCAAATTTACAAAAACATATCTCCCCTGCTCATCCCTCCAGTTCAAAGAGTTAGTCTTGCCTCCCTCCATTGTGGAAACATTCCCATCATCATCCACAAAGTAAGCAGTTGTAGGCCCACGTTCAATCATAATAGCTCCTATGGAGTTCTGGTGCGCACTTAGCGCTGCTGCTGCCATCGAATTCCAGGAGTAGATCCTGCTCCACCTGGCGTTAGCCATTGCTATTGGGTCGCCTTTCCCGCCTGGGCCGCCAGCACCCGCTAAATCGTTTTGGTACTGATTTAACAATGCCGCGTTATCTTCCCTGGCATTAAAATCACTTTCAGCATTACCTGTATGCTGATGCCAAATGCCGTCGGGGGTACTTTCTCCGCCTCCTGATAAATCTCCTAGGGGATCGTTAAATACCACAGGGTTATTGTTGCTATACTGATAAGGTGTTAGCTCGTCCGTCGCTTCCGCCAAGGGGTCAGCCCCTACCCACCTGCCTATCGCCGCATCATAATTGCGGTAAAAAGTCTGGTAATAATCGGGCAGGTTACTATAATCATTTTGCCATTCGCTGCCGCCATTATATAACTGTTTGTTGGGCGTGTTCGGCGCGGCAACTGTACTGCCTGGCATTACCTGTCCGGTTGCGTAATAGCTGTTCTCCTGCCTTACTACGGCCGCACCGCTGCCGTTATCCTCAAAACTAATCCGGGCGTTGCCTTGCTGGTCGGTAATAATATATTCGGGTTTCAAAGAACTACCTGTATACCTTGCCCGGCCTTCCGGCATGGGCAGGTAGCTGATAACGCCGTTCAAATATACAAAACCATCTATATAATCAGTCGTATTTTGAAGCGTGGCAACACCGCTCACATTATCGTACTGCCTTTTCCTGATAAGGCTGCCCTGGGCATCGTAGGTATAATCGATGTAACGGTTAGCTGACGATGTAAAAGATATTTTATCTGTACGGTTAAGCACGTTATACGCAATAGTCGAAAGTCCTTTGTAGGGATCGCTTGCCAGGTTGCCGTTGGCATCATAAGTGTATGATCCTGTCGAACCGGTCAGGTTCATGAAACCCGCGCCCGTATAACCCGTGCCTGTTCCATCGGTTACTGTTTTTAACTGGTTGGCATTGTTAGGGTCATAAGTATAAGTAAGGTTATCTATCGGTATCGGAGTATCCGATCCCTGCGTACTTCTATTACGCGTAAGGCCGGTGGTATTGCCGTTGGCATCATAACCGGTAATGGTTTCGTCCCAGCCGTGCCCAGCTGCAAAAGAGGTAGTAGCGGCACTCGTACGCTCTTCATAGCCCGATGCCGTATACCTGCCCACAGCATCATAAGTATACGTAAATGCCCGCTCGTAACTTTTAGCGCCGGCGGCATCCTTATTCATCCATTTAACCGAATTGGGCCGCCCATTATAATATACCCAGTTGTTAAGGTAAGTATCGTTGGTATTATAATACATTTGCATCCCAAACAAATCGGTATCATCATCGTTTAAAGTACCATCATTACTTAACTTACTATTGTTGATACTGGTAAGCTGCCCCCTAATGTTAAAACGGTAATCTACCGATTGCAGCCAGCTGGTTAATGCCGCGTTGCCGCCCAGCTTTTTATCAACCACCTGCCCCATTTCGTTATAGCTGTAACTGGCAATATGCTGTACTGCGCCGCCACTATAAACCTGGTCAATAGTATTTACCCGGTTCCTGTGATCGTAATTTAGGGTGGTTAATACCGTTTGTGTATTAACCGTGCCGGTGCCGGTAACTTTGGCTAAATAGGTTTTGGCAGGCACCCCTGTAAAGGCATCAACAAGGTTGGTCTGATTATCGGTAAGTACCTCCGCGGTATAATTAAGCTGGTTGTTGCTACGTGTTTGGATCAAATGGCCTTTATCATCATAAAACATCACTTTTAACAGCCAGGCATTTAAGCCCGAACCAACAGTATGCGTACGGATCATGGTAGGCACCCCTTTAATAGGCAATGCTGTTTGAGTGCCTTCGCCGCTGATATTTTGAGGGAGATAAGCATATGGCAAAGTACTACCGTCCCGTTTAAGGTCATAATCGTCAAAATAACTGAACGCCAGTGGAAAAGTGGTTCCGCCGGTTACCGGGAACGATGTATTGGTATAGTATCCTGTTGTTGGAGCATTGGAACGGCTTTCGTACCAATGGTTGGCATAATCAAACGCATTTACTACAGTTTGAATAGTGGCATCAGTAGCCGAAGTGTTAGTATAAATCCCTTGACTTATGGCCCTTCCTTTTACATCGTACTTAATGTAATTCCATTGGTGGTTGAGGGCCATGTTGGCATCCTGAGTAAGCACAGGGCGGTTAAGTGGATCATATACAATTGTTAATGTACCGCGCGAGGGGATAACTTTTTTTATTACCCGCCCCAGGTTATCATAAAAATACTGGTAAAGCAGGCTGGCTACAGCGGGTGTGGTTAAGGTATAGCTGCTGTTGGCGATGAGCAGCGCTGTGGCCTTTGGCGGCACCACGTAGCTTACCATGCCTGCATTGTTATAAATGTAATAGGTATCGTAATTTACCGTACTGCTAAATACCTGGCGTTTTAATATGGTGCGCCCTGCAATATCGGCGTAGCTTAGGTTGGTTATACCATCTTCGTCGACACCACTAATAACTGATAGCAAATTGGCACCGTAATAACCCTGGTTGCTGCCATCGGGCCCCCACATAATAATATTACCATCGGCAGTTGTATTATTACTACGGTAATTGATGGTTTTATAATGGTTGCCGCTTACGCCGGCCTGGAAACCGGCACCCACCGTGCCTGAATTTAACAAGCGTTGCAAGGGGCTGTTTTCAAATACCTGCTGGCTAAAAGGCGAGCTATCATCGGCCACTTTATCGCCTGTGCCATTATTGTAATACGCAGCCTGGTCGGTTACGGCGTTTGTACGGTAGCTGCCAATGGCATCGCTGCTGCTGCCGGCATAGGGCAGGTAAGCCTTTGGAGAGCGGCCCAGGTTGTCATATACCACGGGCTGTATAATATCCAGCTGCGAATGGCTGGCCTGTACATCTACAGTTTGTATGGTGCGGCCCAGCTGGTCTAAGTAAACGCGTGTGGTTTGCTTTTGGGTTATACTTAATGTGCCTATTTGTGCATCGGTAGTTACACCGGGGATTTTAATAATATCCTGCTGTACAAAGCCGCTGGTTTGCGCCCCTGCATTGTAATTTACTGCACCTGTAATTAACAGTAACAGCACTATGATAGGTTTAATATAATTTTTCATACAATAATTGCTGTTTAATTATTGGGTTGCAATAGCGCAGGTAACACGGTTAATATCAATGGTAACCGCGGTAGTGGCACTTAAATTCACGTTATAAATGGCGGCGGTGTTAGAAGCATTACGATCGCCGCAAACAAACACGCCCGTGTCGTTATGTAAAAGTGTGCTGTTCCAGCCAATACCCGTACCGGCATCATAGGCCTGGCCAAGCGGGCTTGTGGTAACGCTTACACCATATACCCCCTGGGTAATGGTTTGCGTATTTACAAACTGGCTGCCAACAATATTGAAAACCTCGCCGGTGGTGTTATTATAAAATGTGAGGTATACGTTATTATCGTTATAGGTAGTATAATTGGTGTAACTGAGCGTAATAAGCGGTACGCCCACGGTAACGGTAAGCGGCGTTAATACCTTTGTGCCAAAAATGGGCGATGTAACCGTAGCGCTTATGGTTTTGCTGCCTGCGGTTGCATATGTATGCAATGGCGGGCTTGACAGGGCCGTGGTTACCGGGGCAGTACCATCGCCAAAATTCCAGGTAATGAGCACACCTGCAGTGGTACAATAATCATAGCCGCCAATAGTAAAAGGGGTTGGCGTATTGGCATGCCCGCCGCCGTTTGGCGCCACTATCACGGGGTTCCAGTTTTGAACCTGCGATTGCAAAACATACGTTTGCTTCGCCACAATGTTATGCTTTTCGTCCATGGTATAAACCGGGCGGCCAAGCGCATCATAGGCAAAATAGGCCGAAATGCCGTTGGTGTTGGTTGCCGATGTTTTAAGATGGGTTACCGCATCGTAGCTGTAAGTGCTTACTTCGGCTGTTTCGGGGTAAAAGATAATATCATCAACACCCGCGTTTACCGTTGCCGATACATTAACCGTAAAGGTACCTGTTATAGTACCCAACGAAACTTTCCATTCCTGGTATTTCCATACGCCGGCAGTATTAGGGATATTTTGCCCGGGAACCACGCTACTGCCCGATGCCGCCGAAAAACTGAAAGATATTGTGCCCGACGCCGCAGTGTTTATCCATGCCGACAAAATATAGTTGCCTGCGTTGGCATTCTTATTGAGTGTCAGGCTAAAGGCCTGCCCGGTACCTAACCCCGTGGCCGCACCTGCATGACTCCCGGCAGGGACAACATAAGATGAAGTTCCTGTTTTGCTATATGTCCATGGAGTTGCCATATCGCTGTCAAAATCGGCAAAGGCTATTTCTGATGCAGCCGCGTTATTTACGGTAATTGCCGGGCTGGCATTGTAATTATCAAGTATAGTACCATTTACATGATGTCGGCCATCATCTACAGTTTGCAGCGTGCCGTTGTAGTCATATTCGGGGTAATTCATAGCGGGCAATGTAGGGTAACCGGCATCTTTATTAAATGTTGACGGCATAGTTACGCTCGATGCTGTAAAAGAAGTTGCGCCATCGGCATTGACAAAATTATAGGAAGCCGAAGGCCGGTATTTGTAAGAGCTTGCACCCACATGGTAATCGCTAAACATTGTCAGGTTTGCCCCTGTTGTTTTTGTGGTGACGCCGCGGGTTACCTGCTGGTAGGTTTCAACAGGCAGGTTTTCATTTAACAGTTGTAAATTATATAAAGCGTTAATGTTGCGGTTGGTACTTGTGCCAAGGCCGGTATAATCCTTTACATATTTTATATTGGTAGTTAAGGTGCTGTTATCGCTGTTTATAACCTGCTTTTGGGTCATCAGCTTATGATTGGCGCTGCTAAAAAAGTATTTAACCGTGGTTGTTTTTGATTGGGTAAGAGCCGGCAAATCAAACACCTGGTTTGTTTCCTGTACAAGCAATTCATCTGATCTGTAATTTAAAGTGTACTTTGTTATTGCTTTGAGGCCGGCGGTGCCCGTTGAAAAAGGAAGGTCGTCTATTCTGGCAGCGCTGATAGTTAATGGCGAATATGACCTGTTGTAGGTGTAGCTTGCTATGCTTACCGGCGTTCCGCTTTCATTGTAATTTGTAACCTGTTGTAACAGGCCCCTTTCAAAATCATAATTGGAGTTTGGTGCAAATGGGTAGCCCCATATGTTAGCGGCGGCCGGCCCGGTAGCGGTAGCGCAGGTTGTACGCTGCACATTATTTGCTGTTGGCCACCAATCAGTGCCGCAGCTCGGGCATATCGGTGTGCCCGAAGGGCTCCAGTATGCAGCCGGCACGTAATACTGAAACAAGGTACTGCCCGCGCCTGTATTGCTTTGCTTTACATAACCGTACATAATGGTATGGTCTTCGGCAGACAAATCATTATCAGACACTACTGTACAGCTATTATACAGGGTATTACCGGTAGCGCTGCCGCTGTAAGGAACGTTGAAGGCATAAACAGGCAGTGACAGCGGCTTTCCGCTGCTTACGCCGGTTGCCGGGTTTAAATACGAATAATTGGTTACTATAGGGTTGGTTGTGCCGGCACTGTCAATCAGTTTTTTAACACGGATGCCATTACCAGGAAAAACAAGGCCGGATGGCACATCCAGGTAATCATTGGGTTCATACGTTATTGTAGTACTGCCACCTTCCGGATAAATGACTTTTACCAGGCTACCCGATGCTACATTAGTCACATCGGCCGAACGGATGTTTCCGTTGGTGGTATAATAAGGATAATTACCGCCTGTTGTGCCGTTTTGATAAATGGCGTATTGCGGTAAAGTTGTTGTTGGGGCAGCTATCCATACCTTAGGCATAAGGGATGTAGTGCTGGTGTTGGCGGTAGAGTAATAGCCCCAGTAATCAACCTTGGTACTCGAAGAATCGGGCAGCGTTGTAGTGTACTGCGTTGTGGTGGGCGAATAAGTTTCGCCTGCGTACCGGAAACTGTAGCTTATAGGGGCGCATCCCCGGTTGTCTGTAACGCTTCTTAAAAACTTGCGTTTGTAGCCGGTACCATATACCGGATCGCCCGGAAAATCATAATTAAATGCGTAGTTCATCCCTGCGCCGGTAATGCCGGTGAGCAGCGTTTGGCCGCTGCCATAAGTTACCTCTTTGTTGGTATTGGGATCCAGGTAGGTTTCAGAATCTGTCCATAACCAGGAAAAGGTAAGTACATCGGCCGGCATATCGCTGCTGTAAATGGCCTGAATAGTATTAAGTATTTGCGGCGAAAACCGTTGTTGTATTTTATATTGAAGCGTGGGTGTAGTTGCTCCCGGCATATAAAGCGATACCGGATCGGTAGCTGTACGGTCATGCGCCTGAGTGTAAGAAAACCTTACCCCAAAGCCACCATCATCAATTATACCGATGAGGTGCCAGTTGTTGTAATAAGTTATGCCGTTTTGATATTGGTTGTATTTGTTTTTAAAATAGACGGGGGTGCCCCCGGTTGCTGTTTGGGTAATAGTTTCAGGAGAAGCAAAAGAGTAGTTAATACCTTTGTCGTTGGTAATGATAAAGTAATTAATGCCGCCCGGCACAGTCAAGGATGTAGGAATATTTGTTGTGTAGCTGATTTTTAAATCCTGCCGGCCCATAACCTGAAATTTGGCAGATGCCTGATCATAAACCAACTGGCATGATAAACCAGGTGCATTTACGTAAAAAATATCCGGTTCGGTGTCCGATAGATCGGCAAAGTTGCTGTTAATATAACTCACCTGGGTATCGCCGTCGGTACAGGTTGCAGGGTTATTATCATTAGTAGTAGCAAAAAGAGCACTTATTTTTGATGCGTTGCTGTTATTCATCCAGCCTTTACGGTCAAGTCCTGTATTGTCTTTAACACAATCATCCGGTAGCCCGCGTACCAGTCTTGATACTTCGCCGCCAACATTCAGGTGCCAACCCATGCCGGCTGTGTTTTCCACATCTTTGGTTTTAACGCCGGTGGCGTTGTAACTGATGCTAATAGGTACATCAACCTGGCCGCGTTTATACTCATACAAGGGTATAACCACGTTGCCTGCGCCGGTTAAAGGGTTTACGTTTACATTATTTTTTTGGGCAAAAGTAGTGCCTGTAAATAAAAACAGGCCGAAAAAAAACGCCAAAAGGGTTTTATTGTTCATATGGAGCATTAAATTGTGGGGTTCAATAAATATCGTTTATCTGGTAGGCTGGTACCCTGGTCAAATAAGGAGAATAATTTTTGACTTTAAAGCAACTGGTACTTTAATTCCAGTAAATTTTCGGGGTATTATTTTCATATGATTGTGATTGTTCAAGTGCTGCTAAAGTATTACATGAAAGCGATATATCCAAAAAAGCAGATAAATATATTTTGGGCATATTAGGTTAGGCCTTCAGAAATGTCGCGTTTATCCAAATAACAGGTAGGAACAACAAAACAAGCAGGATTACAAATCCCCCATTTCATAAAAATCCATCACCTAATCACCGCAACAAACACCCGCATACCCAGCACCTTCATCTCCACATTACCCCCAACAACCTTACCCGATACAAAATCTACCGCGCGTATCAAACCGGTACCTTCTGTAACCTGCAGTTGCTGCAATAATTTGCAAAGCGAAAAAAAATCGCCTTCAAAATCAAGCCGCTGGATGATGTATTTATCGTCGGGAGCCGGGCTGGGTTGCACCGGTACTCTCGATAGCCTCACGTTCAGTTTTTCGGCCTGCAGGGCAATCGTGGTGATCATATTGCTGCGCATGGTGGCAGTGTCTATTTTAAACCGGGCGATAATATGGTTTAGGTTATTATCTTTCCGCTCCAGGTAGCCGGGCTGGTAGGTAAGGTCGCCGGCCTGGGCTATTTTTTGCTGTAGTTGGCGCCGGAGTTTCCAGGCTTCTACAGTGTGGCTGAATGAAAAACGGTAGCATACCAGTAAAAGCAGCACCGATCCGGCTATCAGCAGGTATTCCTTTTTGATGTTGAGATTTTTCGGCATGCTAATAGTTGATGATAATGTTAAACTTCCCCGTGTTCTGGTCGTTATCAAATTCGAAGTTATCCAACCCCGCGCCTTTTACCCATTTTAATGTTTTGATGCGCGCTATCCATTCATTTACAGCAATAACCTGTTGCGAATTCCCTGTAAGCTTTATCCTACGATCTAAAAAATGCTGCCCCCGCGAATCCTTGTTGTTGATATCGGGAGGGTTTATCGCTATTTCCTTCAGGGTTACCTCACCCGGCAGCAATGCAGCAAGCTGATCGATAATCCGGGCTTTGTTAAAACCGCCGTCCCAGCCCATGTCTTTCAGGAGCGCTTCTTTTGCTTTGATCTGCGCGGTGAGCATCTGCATATCGCTGCTGCTGTTTGCCGATAGGCTGGCCTGGCCATCGAGGCGGCTATTTTCTGAATTGAGCCAGGAAAGGGTTACAAAATTGAGGAGCAAAAGGATAAAGAAAACACCCAATATTAAGGCGCCTGTTACTTTAAGTTTTTTTGTTCCGATAATTTGCAGGTACCGGGCATCGGTGGCATCAACCTTCGCCTTAACCGGTTCCAGTTTATCGGCAAGCACCAGTTGAAAAGCTGCAGCATAGGGCATAATCAGTTGCTGATCGAGGGGTTCCGTGCCTATTTTAAGAGTGAAAGGGGCCACAAACGCGGGGCTGTATTGCACGGCGGTCCAGTTCAGGCCGGTATCCCGGTTTATCTGGATGCCGTTAAACACTACATCGCTTTCGTAAACATTAAGCTGGTTTAACATGTGGGATGCGGCGAAGGGGCCAAGGCTCAGCATCAGCACAGTAAAACCTTGCTGTTCCAATATATTTATCCAATGGTCGGCCAGTGTTTTCCTTACCAGGGATACAAACAACTGATCGTGCGATGCAAATTGCTGCAGGTAAAAATCATCTACATTCAGGTTCGGGATTATTTTAGCCATATCCTGCTGCTCATCGCCAGATGCTGCTGCTACCTGCTTGGTTAAGATGCCTTTGCCCGATAAATTTAAAGCGATGGGAACCTTGGCGCCAAGTTGTTTGGCAAGTCCCTCCGCGTCATCTTTTACACCGAACTTTTTTTCGATGCTAAGCTGCTTATGATCGGTACTAACCTGGCAGCAGTTTATGGTATAGGAGCCATCCTGCGCAATATCTATAGTGATACCGGCCGCCTGGTTAATATGGTAATATGGCGATAATATACCCATAATATTACCTGATAATAGTGGATTTGATAAACAGTACAGTAACCACCTTCGACTTGCTACGGGTGCGGCTGCTAAATATCCATTTTAAAATAGGAATCCTGGAAAGCAGGGGTATTCCTGAGCCGCTGTCGTCGGTTTCCGTACGCTCCAGGCCGCCCAAAACAATGGTATCCTCACTGTGTACCCGCAGGCTGGTTTCAAATTTGCTGATGGCCTGCGGTGGCGGCGAGCCATCGGTAGGAATAGCCGTGAAATCGGATATGTTTATTTTAATACCAAGCGTAACCTGGTCATCGCCGGACACGATAGGTTTTATGGCGATAGACAAATCGGCATTTACTTCCTGGTACACATTGGTAAATATAGATTGCGCGCTTTGAATGGATGGGATAACGTTTTGCGTGGTGTTTTTATAATAACGTTTGCTGCCTATGCTCAGCGTAGCCGAATGGCCGTTAAGTGCTGTTAACTTAGGCACCGAGCGCACATCTATGTTATTGTTATTCTCCAGCGCCTGAAGCCTTACGTAAAAATTAGGCACCACATGGCCCAGGTTGAGCGAAGTAGCCTTGCCCACACTGTTTAAAAAGTCGTTAACGCCTTTGGCGCCAAAAGTATAATCTATGCCGGGCAAAACCGTGCCCCCCGTTTTTACACTGTCTGAAACACCGGCAGAAATACCGGTTGAAACACTCCGGGTTTTGTGCACGTCAATCATGGTAACTTCTATCAGTACCACCGGAACAAGCACGTCCATCTGTTTAATAAAACCTTCTACCTCATCTATCTGTGCTCCCGACCCGGAAAGTAAAAGGGTGTTTTGTTCGCGGAATTCTTTAATCTCGATACCACGTTTCCATTCTGAGGGGATCATGGTAACAATGGTGTCAATTGCACGGTTTTGCAGGTGAATAGCCCTGAAGGTACGCAAACCTTCCAGTTTACGGTCGCCAATTACGTAAATGCCTTTTTCGGCATGAAAGGTGTATTCGGTACTTTTAAATAACAAAGTTAGCAGGTCGTCATAGCTAACATCATTTACGTGGAGGGTTATAGACCCTTTAATATCAGAGTAAATGGAATAGTTTTTTCCTGTTTCCTGCGAAGCACGTTTAACCAGATCGATAATGGGACTGTTAACGGCATCCACCGAGATGAGCTTTTGGCCATTAACCTGCCTTACAAATAAACCGCTGGCACCGCCAGCGCCTGGTTGGGTTGTGTTGCGGAACGATTTCCTTACACCGGTATTTTTATCGCCGTTAACATACACTTCCTCGTTTTCGTCAAGCGGTTGAAAAAGGTAAAAGTCATCTGCCGTATGCACCATTTTTATTTCATTGGCATAGGCCAGCTTGCCCAAAGCCGTCTCGAAGGGGGCATCAGTAATATAAGAGGTAACCGTTTTGCCTTGCAATGAACCAGGCACCACAATGTTTTTGCCGGATAACTGTGTTATTCTTTTTGCCGCTGCCGCCAAACTGTCGTTAGCTAATGATAGTGAGAGGGTGTTGTTTGCCGCATTATATTTTACACCCAGTTCTTTAGGCGGGGGCTTTAAAAATTGGTTGGGATCCCGGTAAGGCGTGATATTAATAATGGAGCCAACAACGGCAATATCCAGGTTATATTTTTGGGCAAGCAATAGCAATATATTGGATGCCGAAACACCGGTGAAGGTATCCGAGATACTAAAATTAAGGCCTGGGTCAGAGCTTATACTTAAATTATTGGAGCGCGCAATGGCATTCAGGTATTCGTGAATGGATACGCCGGTAACCAACAATTGCACTTTTTGGTTAAGCCCGGGAACATCCGTTGCAAGCTCATCCAGTTTTTGTTTAATAACCTGTAGCCTGTCCTGCTGCTGTGCGCTGGCCGTTATAGCTGCGGTAAACAAGTAACAACAAATGATAAGGCAGGTAATTTTTTTTAGCATATAATACTTTAATAATTAAATAACAACGGGTATATCTCGTCAATAGATGTCTGCCCATCGGCAAACAGGCCGAAAGCATTTTCGGCAAGGGTTTTAATGCCCCGTTCTTCTAAAAGTGCCTGCACCTGCATATTGCCGTTTTTTATTTCGTTGGCCAGGTCAAGGTCTACGGGTATTACTTCGTAAACGGCTTTTCTCCCCTTGTAGCCGGTGTAATAACATTTTTCACACCCCCGGGGTGTATAATGGGCGGCAACTTCGCGATAAGGCTTAAACTGCCGGGGATACAATGTTTTGTCAAAGCCCTTTTCCACTTTACAATGCAGGCAAAGCAGGCGAATCAGCCGCTGGGCAACAGTAGTGTTCAAGGTATTGGCAACCATATATGATGGAATGCCCATGTCAATCAACCGGGAAACCGTTCCCCAGGCGGAATTGGTGTGGATGGTCGACAATACAAGGTGCCCCGTGAGGGCGGCCCTTATAGCCATGTTAGCGGTCTCGGTATCACGGATCTCGCCAACCATAATCACGTCCGGGTCTTGCCGCAGGAAAGTACGGAGGGCGGCGGCGAAAGTAAGGCCGATAGCCTCTTTAAGCTGCACCTGGTTAACCCCTTCCAGCGTATACTCTACCGGGTCTTCAATGGTAAGGATATTACGGGTTTCTTTGTTAAGCAGCTTTAATGTAGCATACAGCGTGGTAGTTTTACCAGAGCCGGTAGGTCCGCTAATCAGCAGGATCCCGTTTGGCCTTTTTGCCCCCTGGAGGTAATTATCCAAATCAAACGCCGAAAACCCAAGGCTGTTCAAATCAATATCTGTAGCATCGTTGTTCAACAACCTTAGTACAACCTTTTCGCCGTAAAGCGTAGGCAGGATGGACGCGCGGATATCAAACTGGTGCCCCTGGTGACTAAAATTAATCCTGCCATCCTGGGGCAGCCGTTTTTCGGCAATATCCAGGTTACCCATGATCTTTACTTTGTTAATCAGCGCGGGGTAATCGTCCTCTTTCAGCAGGTAACGCTCTACCATGTTACCATCAATCCTGATCCTCACCCTGCACTTGTTCTCATACCGTTCAATATGAATATCGCTGCTTTTCAGGTTTTTTGCTTCGCCAATCAGGTTCATCAAAAAGCTATCTTCGTCATGGCGTACATTGGCCTGCAGTGCCCCGGTTGTGGTATTATCCTTAATATAGTAGGTAGCCAGCAGCCGGGCAATTTCGGAAGCAGCAATGGGTTCCAGGAGAATATCTAGCCCCAGCATGATTTCCAGCTCGGCGGTAAGGCTGCCCGTATCAGCATTTTCTTCACAATACAATGCAAGTTGCCCATTAACGCGGCCTTTGGGCAGCACACGGTAATGCCATGCCATATCTTTAGACAGGATATGGATATGCTCGGTTAGTAATGTGATCTTTATTGCTGTATCCATGGTGTAAGGTAACGGAGCAACCAGTAGTCATCAGCAATATCGATATGAAAATACCACCAGTCGCCTGCTAAAAATACAATAAATAATAAGGACTGTAACCCGGCCAGTGGAATATGTTTGCCCTTATTGCCGGTTATAAGCTGATAAAATACCCATAATATTAAAACTAAAGGGATACTAACTATATAAAAACACACATAGTTAAGTACCGATAAATAAAACCCGATGGCTGCCAAAAATACAATATCAGCCCAGCCCATTAACCCTGTAGTAATGTTGATGAACCGTTTCCTGCTAATGAAGAGGTAGCCGGTTAATACAGCCAGCACCAGCACCAGGAAACTTAAGTTAACAGCAATCTGTTCGCCGGCCAAGGAGGCATCGTTACCCTCGAGTAGTTTGAGGCTTAACAACCCGACAGTCAGCAAAGGGAACAACACCCAATGCACAGCCCGAAACCAGAAATCCTGCAGGAGGATGACGAGCAGAGACAATAACAAAGCAAAACGAATAATCAGCAACACTTTAATCCGGGGTTACTTCTTTTAACACTTTGTCCTGGTTCATTTCCCAAACGTTAAATTTACCGTCCTGGTTAAAATCAACTACCGAAGTTGCCCTGGCGGTAAAACCGGTATTGGAAGCATTGATAATCTCTATCTTATAGTTCGCCCTCGCATCCTTACTTTCGGTGCTTAGCTTTTCCTGGATAAAGCCCAGTTCGTTAAGGTCATTGGTATATTTAGAATGCTCGTAGAAATAGGTTTTCTCCAGCATCGATACGTGTTCAAGCTGTAGTTTAGCTTCGGTGGTTTTTGCCCGGGTAATCACGGGCAACAAGTTGGGCAGGGCCAATAACACTAAAATACCGATAATGATCAGTACAACCAGTATTTCCATGAGTGACAGCGCTTTTAACGCGCTTTCGGGGTTTGGTTTGAGGTATTTCTTGACAAAAAACATAAAATAGCGAATAAACGGCTCAGGCTTCGGGGCAATATTTTTAATTTGGAGTGAAAGTTAATAAAATATCGTTAATTAAAGCTTTAATATTTCAGAAAAAAATGATTTGAAAGTATAGTTCGTGTGATTTGAAGTGTTTGGCTGATCTGAAATCGCCGCCTGCGTTGTTTGGTCTCTGAAAAAACTGACACCTGTGTTTCGAAGATGATCCACAGGTCGTAATCGTAACGGTAGTGTCATCAGTACGCCATGTGAGCCCGGCCTTTTTCCGTCTCAATAAAGTCGATCCAGTTCATTCCGCTCAGCTTGTCGTACCGGATGCCGCCTATTTACTCGGTGGTGTTGCTTTCGCTTACCTTGCTTAATTTCTCACCGATTGCATTGTAGATATAAGCTATATTAAACGCGCCTGCGCCGGTTTTAATAGCTGCAGCAGGCAGATATTGAATAAATTGTATGTTATGCCGCTCTTGTACGGGCATCGGAGGTAGCGTTGCCGTTCACGGCATACACATAGATGCCCGTTGTAAGCCCGCTAACAGATTGCAGCTGTTTGATACCCGCATTGTAAGCATATGCATATGCCGCTGCAGCATCCCTTTTCAGCGACTGAATATTGCCGTCCAGGTCATAACTTATTCCGGTTTCGGTCATGGTGCCCGATACATCCGCAGTAAGCCGGTTCAACTGGTAGTAGCGATCCCTGAAGCTAAACCATTGTTGGCTAACTATATTGCCGTTATACTACGTCGATGGACAGCTATTGTACCCCGTTGCAGGTTAAACATCGTTTGTGTGGTCGGTGCAGTTCGCCGGATCATTAATCCGGCTCAGATATCAGACGCAAATCAGGAGGAAGATGTTTCGATATAAGAACAGCGGGGACTACAAACCTTCACAAGTATTTGGCAGCCGGGATCAAGCTATGTCAAACTCTTATTTCTGACAAACTGGCGAGTAATCACTAAACAGCATTTGTAAGTTATTGAAAATAAGAGTGCTCCTGGATTCGGTTCGAGTCCAGTCCAATTTTTATAAATTAATCATTTAGGAATTTCCATAAGATCAAAAGTTTCGTATATTTGCAGCGCGACGATGGACTGGTCAAATTCAGTTTTGTACAAATCGTCGAATGATCTTTTAAGAGTTTATAACTTATTATAAATTAAGGACTTACAGACGGGGTTCAATTCCCGTTCTGAGTACAAAACCTGATATCGGCGTATCGGGTTTTGTTATAAATGAGAGCCTATACCAACGCGAAAGTAGCTCAGTTGGTAGAGCACGACCTTGCCAAGGTCGGGGTCGCGAGTTCGAATCTCGTCTTTCGCTCATTAAAGCCCTTCTGTAAAAAGAGGGGCTTTTTTTGTGACCAGTTCCTGGTGGCCAGTGGCAAAAAACTAGTTAGTTCAAAAACCGGATGATATCAAAATAAGTACCTATTTTGCACGTAACATGAACTACAAGTACATTTTAGTTTTAGCAATCGTCATTGTTACGCTGTCTGCATTTCAGTTACCTGTAAAAAATATCTTAAGCTTTAAAACATTGGCAGGACACACTATCAAAGTAGCCAAGGGGAAAATTGTTTACGATAATAAGATAATACTTAAAATACAGTACGCCGACGACGTACTTTATGAAAGCAAGGCCAATCGCTTAATAGAAGATCGTGGTTCTGTTTTTTTATTTATTGCGATGGCAGGCAACCCCAATATTGACCGCTTAAACGCATTTTTAATCACGCCCACAAAAGCTACTTTGCTGGTTGACGCCATTATTTCACCTATTAAAGATTATGACAATGATGGATACCTGGAATTTGGGGGCAGGGATTTAACGGAAGCGTATGTTAATCCCGATTCGATGTATTATATACCATCGGCTTACTACGAAATACGTGAAGGAAAAATCCATCCGGATAATACGCTAACAAGAAACAAGGATATAAAAACAAACGGATTATACTTACCTCCGAACAAACAACTTGATAAAGATGGCAATTGCTGTAAAGTTGTGCCGGCACCACGACGAAAACATAAGCAACAAGCAACAAGCAGCAAGCAGGAATAGATAACCTTTTGCAGTGCTTTAAACCTGGTCAACGCTGCGAAATAAGATTTGTATGCGTTGGGATTCACCTGTAATAATTTCAAAAGCGCGAAACAGATAGCCAAACTCAGCGATCCAGGTTAGAGTGAACGGGATCAACGTTGCCATCGCGCCCGGGGCTTTAGCCACAATTGTAAGCCGAAGCCAAGCACCGCCAATCTTCGGTTTACCTTACCTTTAAGCAGGCAGCATCCGGGCCGAAAAAAATATTTTTCAAAACCACTGAAAAATGTCACATATGTCCCTGTTTTTTCGTATATTAAATTTATGGGTAGATCAGTAGAAACATTTAGTAAAAAAGAAAGAGAAAAGAAAAAGTTTAAAAAGCAACTGGATAAGAAAGATAAAGCTGAAGAAAGGAAAGCAAATTCAGGTAAAGGAAAAGGACTGGAAGATATGATGGCCTATATCGATGAGAATGGCAATATCACCTCTACCCCACCCGATCCGGCTAAAAAGAAAAAGATTATAGCAGAGGATATCCAGATTGGCGTACCCAAACAGGAAAACCTTGCGCCCGCCGATCCGGTGCGTAAAGGTGTGGTTGCCTTCTATAATGATTCTAAAGGCTATGGATTTATCAAAGATCTGGTTAGCCAGGAAAGTATTTTTGTACATGCTAACGGCCTTACGGAAGCTATCCAGGAAAACGATAAAGTAACTTTTGAAACCGAGCAGGGAGCCAAGGGTTTGAATGCAATTAAAGTAAAAAAGCAATAGTCGTCATTCGCGGTCATTAATTTCCGAAAACATTGGACATTCCAATAGCCATTTATTAAAATGGCTAATGACCGGGAGTTAAGGGCTCGCCTTTCGGTTACGGAAGCGGTTTTAAAAAGCTTTCTTCCTTATACCGGAGTGTAAATAAATGGCCGGCCATCAACATGCCGGCCATCTAAAAAATAGTTTAAAAACTCAATCGCGATAAGATATTTATTGATTAACCCGGAACGATTCGTAAGTCTGGGCAGCGGTGCGATTACAGGTCATGGCCTGCGTACCGTTTTCGCTCGAAACATATTTCGCGTTGTTTCCTCTCAGCGAAAATGTGCCGTTGCCATTGTTTACCCAATCAAACTGTTCCCATGCCCCAATTGACGTGCGGTTGCAATTTATAGCCTGGGTACCGTTTTCAGAAGACACATATTTACCCTGGCTCATCAGGGCAACCTTACCTCCGCCAGCATCAACGATGGTAAATTGTTCCCAGCCCTGTGCTGTAGTTCGGTTACAGTTCATAGCCTGGGTACCGTTTTCGCTACTCACATAAAGATTATTATTTCCCTTAATGGTAATTGTTTGCCCTATTGGTGCAGGAACACTGCCCGATACCACCGGTAGTGTAGGGCGTGTAGCTGTAAGCCCAATCTGACCTTTCAGCATCCTGCCGCCATCGCCCGTAAGGCGTAAATAATAATCTGCAGAGCAGGCCGTACCATCTTCATCCAACGAAAAAAAGCCCAAACCGGCAGGCGTATAGGCCGATGTTTCGGTAGTCTTGGCAATCTGGTTGCCTTCGTTGTATTCATCAAACATAGAAATGTAAATACCCTGGGCGCCCAGCCTTACCATGTTGTAAAATTGCCTCCACATAAAATCGCCATGAACTCTTTGATGTTTTTGCAAATCGCCTGGTAAAACGCATGGCTGGTAATCGATGCCGTTGGTATTACAATAAGACTGATCGCCAACGTTATGGTCGGTGTAGAAACCATCGGCTTCCGAGCTGCTTGAAATCTTCCCAATCATCCAGGGCGAAATCATGTTCAAGGCGTTATAAGTTGCCAAAAAGCCTGGCCTAACTTCGGTACTATTTGTATCGCGCCAATAAGCAGGTACGCCACCAATGATATAGCAGCCCTGGGCTTTAAACCAGTTAATAACATCAAGACAAACCGCTGCCGACCAGGGGTGGTTGGTATCATTAAAACCGAAACCCCATATACACACAACAGGTTTTCCATTTTGCTTAGCGTAAGCCGATGATGAGGTATAGGCCGACATTTTGTTGGTCCAGTCTGTTTTAATTTCCGATTGCATGTTAGTCCAACCGCCCACATCATACATAATGTAAAATTTACGCCCGTAGGTTTCGGCTGCTGTTTTAACCTTAGCGGTGATAGCATCGCGGATTGGCCCTTCCTGCCCGTTGGGGTTAAAACGTTGTAAGGCAGCTCCGTCGATATTGTTTTGCTGCATCCATAAAAAATGGGTGTTTACTGTTTGATCGTTGAACGAAGAGAACAATTTGGCAGGCTGGCCATTGCCCAGGTTGCCAAAATTGGATGCAGTATAGGTGCTGGTATACTCGCGAACATCCGGCCAGGAAATAATGCTGGCATTGGTTGGTGTAGGAACGCCGAAAGGATCGCCGGAAGCGTAGTGCCACCAGGTATTAAGGGGCGAACCATCGCCCGGTGCAGCAAACCAGCCCTGGTAGCCTACTATTACTTTGCCTACAACGTCGCCGGCGGCAGAAGCCGAGGTTTTAAGCTTAGTTGTTTTTCCATTCGGAGTTGTAGCAGGCGTGCTAAGTTTATTTTTGGAACAGCTGATGATGACAGCCGTGCATGCTATCATCAAGATAAGATTGGTTTTCTTAAAATTCATAAAGATTGATGTTAAAAATTAATAATTGGTTAAACAACGGAGTTGCGTACCCACTACGGAGGTACAAAGCGTTTCCTTTTCATAGCTGCAGATTAATTTGTTTAGTAGATTTTGTGAAATTTTCACTGATATTATTGGTTGCTCATAAAGTAAGCCGGGGGCGATTAATAAAAGATTAATTATCGCTTAATGTGAAAATTCAGACCAGAATAGCAATTCAACTATTTGATATTTAGATAAATATATTGCACGAACAATCAGAACGAGATATTAAGACGTTTCAGTCGGTAATTAATTTCCATATTAATATGCCTGTAAAATATAATTCTGAATTTATGAAGACGTGTTTTAATATATAGAAATATCTGTGCGGCTTTTTGACCTCTGCGAAGTTGGTTGAGTTTGATTTAGGTTATTTATGGTGCTATGATGGTTCATGTGGGTAACACAGATGCGGTTGCTCATTAGTATCTAAAGATATATTTTGCCGATACATCCGGGCTTGTTCAATCGGATTAGAGGCGTAGCCTCGGCCAATCTTGTAGCCTCGGGTTTTAACCCGTGGAAAAAAATGGAAAAAACGATTGAGAGCCGTAGGTTCGATCCATATGAGCAACGCGTATATATCGTTTGAACAAATTGAAAATATCAGGATTTACACCCTAATATGTGCCGTGCCGATGGCACTCTTGTTGTCCTTTGGCCAATCGGCCACGGGTTGAAACCCGCGGCTACAATATGTGCCGGGCCGATGGTCCTTAGGAAGAGTTATGTAGAAGCTAATTGAAATCGAACAACCCATTCAAACCGCCATAGAGCCATCATTTTCATTTTATACCCAAAATAACCCTGCTAAATAACTTGCCAACCAGCCATATTATTTGCCCAACGCGGCATCAAAATCAATAAAAAGGCCGTCTTTGCCTTCGGTATTATAAACGCCGCCTGTTATAATGCTTTGCCCGGTTATGCCCGGATTGTTCCCATGCCCCAGGGGCCACGAGCCTTTTGTATCAGACACACCGATGCCTGCGTATGAAGCAGCTTTAATTGCAAAATCGGTACAGTTATTTTTAGACAAATGATATTCAAGCCCATCGTAGCTTTTGGTAAGCAGCAGTATTTTATCAAACCTTTTTTTGGAGATAAACTTACCCATCACCTCGTCCCAGTTATGCCCGTTATCGTTCTTGAACGTGCCCGAGCAGGAAGGATCAAGCGGCGTTGCCGAAAACAGGTTGTCTTTTTGAGGATAAAATCCAAACGATATGGAAACCGAAGTTGAATCGGTATTATATTTAATAAGTGTTATAAAAGTATGGCCCGTGTTAACTATCTTAAATATCCGTGGTTTACCGGGTACCGGCTGTTTCACATGAAATAACAGCGCGTACGCAACCGCCTTTTTGCCATCATTAAAAGTGTTTACAATACGCTGGTAAGTAACAGCCTTGCTTTTCTCTTCGCCCTTATCATTCAATGCCAAAGGTTTTGGATCGTTTACAAATAACGAATCGTCTTTTGAATTAATTGCCAGGTACCGTGTGCTAAGGCCCGAATCAACACCCAATGTATCTACTGATATCGAATCAGCTACAGGCTTTATTTGCAAATCAGGCGCTTGTTGGCCTTTTTTGTATTGCATCGTTTTAAAAAAGCATTTCATGGCCAGCGGGTACATACGCAACCGGGCAAATACATTGGCCAGTTTGTAGTATATCTTAACCCTCGACCTGTTATAATTTACTTCGTTGCTCCCGGTCGAAAACTCTTTCAAGTAGCCCATCAGCGCCTTGCGCTCCTGGCGGCTGCTTAAATGGGTTTCCATATTCTCCAGGAAATTAATGTTGCCTTCGGCCGGCACGCGTGTTTTATTAACTATTACAGATGCTTTGTTTTCACCTGGCAACAACTCTTTTTTAACATCGTAATCAGTTATAACATCTGCCGACGTATCTGCCCGCATTGGTTTATAATGCACCGCGGCCGATAACTGGGCATGAACGGGTATACTATATAAAAGATAACCTATAATGGTAAACGCTTTTAAACATTGCGCTATTCGATGGCTATTCATGAAAAGGAGCTTAGATGGATATTGTATTAACGTAATTTATTGGTAAACGGTATATACGGCTTGCTTACCGGCAACAACAATAGTTGCTGCTACAACTTAAAAAATTAAAACATGTGGGTGTGTTTTTCATATCCGTTACAAACGTAATAACATTTTAAATAGTCTACAAATTTAGTAGAGTATTTATTTAACTTGCGGAGTTTTTTGGGTTTTGCTTTAAAATGACAATTTCAGGATGAAAAAATATGCTTTAATAACCGGCGCAAGTAAAGGGATTGGCAAGTCGATAGCCTGGCTATTGGCACAAAAAGGTTATAATTTATTGCTTGTTGCCCGCTCAGAGGCCGAATTGAATATTTTATCCGTGGCTATCACATCGGCCCATGAGGTTGATGTGCACTATTACGCGACCGATTTATCAAACGCGGGCGCGGCCGCAGATATAGCTGCCTGGTTTACCGGGTTGTCTCTACCACTATCTATACTGGTTAATAATGCGGGCTACGGTCAGTGGGGTAACTTTGATGAACTGCCACTACCAGGCCAAATGGCCATGATGAGGGTTAATATAGATGCAGTTGTCGAGTTATCACATTATTTTATTCCGTTTTTAAAATTACAGCAACAAGCCTATATGCTTAACGTAAGCAGCACTACGGCCTACCAGGCCGTACCTACGATGGCTATTTACGCGGCTGCCAAAGTATTTGTTTTATCATTTAGCAGGGCCTTGCGCTACGAATTAAAGAACACTCCTGTATCTGTAAGTTGCCTGTGCCCGGGCCCTACTGATACCAACTTTGTGCACCGTGCAGGGATGGACGCCATAGCAGAACTGGCAGCCAAATTTAACATGAGTCCTGATGATGTTGCGGCTATAGGCATCGCCGGTATGTTTGCCAACAAAGCCGAAATTGTGCCCGGCTTTTTAAATAAGCTATCGTCAACAGCGGCCAGGCACAGCCCCAAACGCCTTATTGAACGTATAACGGCCGGTTTATATAAGCGATAAAAATATTTCCAGGAAAATTTGTTTGATTAAACAATTTATCTACATTTGCATAGTCTATAAAATACATAGACATTATATACATTGAACAAAACACAACATATAACCTTTGCATCCTCCATGCGAATGCCCTCCTTAAAAAGGGCGATGTGTAGCTGTTGTTGTTAATTATCACCGGCCCCAGGCTCCCCCATTTAAAAGCTGCGTAGCGCTTTTATCCAATTCAACATTAATTATCTATTATTTTAACTACCCATTTTATGGCAGCGGTATATCAAAAATTCACCTTAGGCACAACTATTACGGCCGAACAACAAGCTTTTTTTAACCAGCACGGTTTTATCCATTTTACCAATTTCATTAAGCCCGAAACCGTGGCCGATATCATCAAAGCATCTGAACAGGTACAGCAGCAATGGATAGATAATAAAGTAGAAAAGATAAACGGTGTCCCGGTTAAATATGGCAAGGATTTGGACGGCTCAGCAATTGTACAGCGCTTCGCGTTCATTAACCAGCACCATGCCGTGCTCAATGAATTTACGCAGGACCCAAGATTCCAGGTATTGTTAAACCTCATTGGCGATGGTGCAAGGCTGGGAACTGAAGAAAAAGACGGAATGGTTTTTAACCACTATGTTAACGGCCCCGAAAGCAGCTTTACCAAAATGGGCTGGCACACCGATGGCTTGCGCGATATATTTCACGGGCAGCGATTAAACCCGATGCTGAATGTAGGTATCCACCTGAGCACATTGAAACCCGAAAACGGAGGATTACGCATTTTGCCTGGTACCCACAGGCAAAACCTTTACCAGATGCTTTTCCGTAAAAAGTATTTCCTGGATCATGATACTGATGAAAACGAGGTAGCAATTACACCAAATGCCGGCGACCTGACCATACACGATGGCCGCTTATGGCACCGTGTGGCACAATCAACCATAACCGGCGAAGCAAGCAGGCGCAGGGTAATATACATACCCATCATAGCGGGCAAATTCGAACCAAAAAATGCTGATAGCCCTACCGCGTTTTATCAGCGTTTTGCAGGAATTGTTAAATAAATTAAATTATGCTGATAGCCTTACTCACCGGTTACCTTATCCGTACAGGAAAGATTGCCGCCATCAAAAATTTCTTCGTAAACAATAACTTATTAACCAAAAGTAATTCGTAATACGTTTTATTCGTCACATAGGGCAAATACTGCCGTTAATCAAACCATCTCGCTATTACGGTTCGACATTATAAACGGCATCAAGATAGAGAGCGCCTTAATGTTTATGCTAATAATATAAAATCAAGAAGTTACTACTAACCAACAAAAAGGTAAGGGTTAAATTTCATCGTTGGTTCATTACACTCTTTTTAAAAGCAGTGACTTTCTTGCTATTATTTGTTAATATTGCATTATACCGTTATAACCTTATGACCGCAAGATTAATTTCATTAATAGCTATATTTTTCAGTTTAACAACAGCTTACGCTCAGGTCCCCCTTTGGCTAAAGCAAACAAAAATTTCTGAGGTGATAGCTTTTGAAAAAGGTGTAAATCCATCGGTGCAATTTTTGTCGAAAAACATTTCTCTTTCTAAAGATTATTACCCTTTGGCAGATAAATACCAGGTAACCAACCCCATTGTAATTCAAAGACCTGAATCGAATTATTTACCGATCAATGCAGAATATTTTTATACACCTGCCGACTCAACCTTACGGCTCATATCCTATGATTGGGAAAAAGACCGATATGGCAATCTTTTTAAAAAACAGAAAATGTGGGGTGAGGAAAGTTCAAAATTAGAAGTGTATAACAGCGAATACGAAAGAATAAAAAAAGATGTAGTAAGCCAATTGGAAACGCCAACTACAACTGATACTGCCGTAAAAGAAGTAAGTACAGATGGTCAAAAATATTTCTCAAGAGAAACGGTTTGGGACAATACCGAATTTCATGCAACACTTGATATGATTTTTGCACCCTCCACTTACAGAATTCGGTTAACATTATATTGGAAACGATAATTTTCATAGTCCGATTGAAAGCCATCGTCAATTACAAGCGGCGGGCATGTTGCAACATCTGATTGTTTAACAAACCTTTTTTAAAGATGATCTCGTAACATACGTGAAACAATGTACCTGGTATGCTTTTTAGCACAGCAGGTACATCACTTTTATTGCCCAATATAAACTAAAGCTCCCTTACCCAGATATTGCGATAGCTGATAGGTTCGCTTTTATCGCCATGGGCTTGTAACTTAATGGGCTCGGCGCCGTGCTTGCGGTATTCAGGCTGACCGATGTAAGGGGTATCTCCTTTCAGGATAGTATTGTTTTGCACAAGCACACCGTTATGCAAAACGGTAGCGCGGGCTGCCGATTTTAGGGTGCCATCCTCATTAAACCGTGGGGCTGTCCAAATTACATCGTAATACTGCCATTCGCCGGGTTTGCGGCAGGCATTTACCAAAGGCGGCGATTGTTTGTACATACTGCCGGCCTGGCCGTTTACATAGGTTGGGTTTTTATAATTGTCCAACACCTGCAACTCGTAACCACCTGCGCCCCAGGGCAAAGCCGCCAGGAAAATACCGCTGTTACCACGTGCCTGGCTGGTGCCGGTAATGTTGGATGGGATGCGGTACTCAATATGCAATTGAAAATCCATGAATTTTCTTTTTGTGCGGATATCGCCTACGCTTTTATCAACCGTAATGGCATTATCGGCCACTATCCATTTATGGGTGGAGGCAGAATCATTAAGGGCAACCCACTCGTCCAGGTTTTTACCGTCAAACAAAACAATGGCATCAGATGGGGCCTCGCCCATTTTTTGGCCGGGTGTTACTACAGCTGGTACCGGTGTCCAGTATTCGGTATCCTCTGGTTTTCCTTTTTGCTGCGCGTTTGCAGCTATTGCCGAAGCAGCTAATAATGCTGATAATATGATAACGTTTTTCATTTTAACTATTAATGATCTGTTTTAATAAATTATTTAGCCAGTGATTTAATCCAAAGCGCTATTTTCCGGGCCTCATCTTTAGGCACCTGCGGCATTGGCGGCATCGGTGTCGAATAATCGGGCCAGTGTTCTGGTTTGGGGTTGTGGATCAGTTGTACCAATTCGTTCACGCTGTACTTCTTTTTGGCCACATCAACATAGGCCGGACCAACCTGGCGCTTATTGGCGTTATGGCACGATAAACAGGTGTTTTTTAGTAACAGTGGTTTTACCTCGTCATACGTAGGTACAGCGTTGGCCATAGCCAATGCTTTTGCACCGGCGCCTTTAGCTAAAGCGCCCTTTTTAGCATCTGCAGTTGCCCCAGTTTTTACCATTTTGGCCGAATTCAGGGTACTCACCCCCGCCATCGAAAGCTTTTGCCCTTCGGGGATGTTATTGAGAGTATAATAAGCGGTTGGATGGACAAGGTTAAAATAATTCTCCTTATCGCGCATGCCATCCAACGTAATGGTGTGGATGTAATACCGGCGCAGGTTGTTTACAATTAACCTGGCTTTTAGTCCGTCTTCCGATACTTTAACACCCACTATAGGGCATTTTTCGGTATTTACCGGCGGACTTCCGTAAACAGCCTGGTATTTGTAGATGTAGCTTTCTACCGAGTATGAAGCGATATCTTCCGCTACCTTTTTATCAACCGGTTTGGTAAATTCAATCTCGAATCCATCGGGCATGGCGCGGATGGCGCGCATCTCAAAGGGTACTTTATTGTTCCATACCAAACGTTGCAGGCCCATGGTGGCTTCGCCTGCCGATCCCCAGCCACGGTTGGTTTCGCCGGCTGCCAATGAACCATCAGGTAACCAGGCCAGTCTAACGATGCCGGACTGAAAGCCGCTGCGGAATGCCCATGCTGCTCCCTGGTACTGGCCGTTAACTTTTTCTAAAAAGATCCTGTCAACCATACTCTGCCCCTGGTCGCAAACCAACAACTGGCCGGCAAAGGGGCCAAAGGCATCTTCGGGGATCTTTACTATTTCGGAATTGGAAATGCCCAGGATGCCGTGCGGTAACCAAACGGTTGGCAATGTTAGTTCTGGAATTTCCTTCTTTACTTCAAATTCTGTCCTGAATTTTTCGTTTACGATATCCTGTGGTTTAAAGGGCTGGCCGTCTTTATCAAATTCAATCCTGGGGTTGTTTTTGGCGAAGAACTGCTCCGGCGTTAACTTCAATGGCGAGTTTGGCAAATTAGTCCACACCAGGCTTGAAGGGTGGCCCATAAAAGCGCCTTTTTCTATCTTCATGATACTGCCCGATCCTACCCAGTCGCCCTGGTTATCGGAATACCATAGTTCGCCATCAATCATACTGATACCGCATGGCGAACGGAAGCCCGCGGCCCAAGGCGTAACCGTACCATCTTCCTTGATATTTAAAGCCCAGCCACGGTAAGGCACAAAACTTTTGGGGTGCCACCAATCCGGCGGGAAGCCGAGATTAAGCGTAACAAAGAAAGAGCCATCGGGTGCCAGTTTTGGCCCAAAGCTGTATTCGTGGTAATTGCCCGATAATGGCCAGGCATAAATGGTTTCAAATACATCTGCCTTGCCATCCATATTGGTATCCTGCAGTTTGGTCAGTTCGCCTCGTTGTACTACGTATAAAGCACCGTCTTTCCAGGCCGCGCCCAAAACCTCGTGCAGGCCCGATGCAAATTTCCTGAAATACGGGTGCTGGCCTGTGGGGTTCTCCACCATAAAAATATCGCCCCTGCGGGTAGTTACCGCCAAAGTGCCATTAGGCAGGGTGCATAAACCGCCAACTTCCAGTATAGTACCTTCGGGTGCGGGTACTTTCATGATCTTGAAAAAATCGTCTTCTTTAGGCGATTCGGCCTGGGCCAGGGTATGTTGCGTATTGCTTAACAGTGCGCCAACTATCAGTGTAGTAAATAAGCCTGCCCTGTTTATCATTTGTTTTAATATGTATTTCATAATGACGGCTGCTTAAAAGATAATTGAATAGGTTAATTTTCCCTTGATGGGGATAATGAGCTCCTGCTTACCGCCCGCATCCCTAAGGACGGGTTTAGCCCCAGCAGCATCTTCTACTTTGATATAGTAAGATTTATCATCAACTATATATAATCCGTTACCCGCATCCTCAATATTGTTGCCGGTAGCCAGGCGCGCAAACAAGCCGTCAACCGGGTTTTGCAAAGTAATTTCGCGGTGGATGCCATGGCCTCCTTCTATAACGGTGCTGGCATCATTTACCGTCGATCCGTAGATGATGTATCTGAACGTTGGCCTGTCATCCGCATTTAAAACATATCCTTTAGGGCGGTATCCTGTTCCTGTAGTATCCGCCGCCCAGGCAACCTGTGCATTGGCCAGTTTTTCTATCCCCGGTACCGGTTTGCCCAGGTATTGTACCGAACCAGCTACACGCGATGAGCCATCGCCCCTATCGTGCCACATGGGGGTGGCATCTAAAAAGCCGCCGCGCCAGATCTGTACTATCATCCCTTTATCCAGGTCGTAGGTGTAATGTACCTGTTCGGCACTCCCCACATTTACGCCATGGGTAACGCGGATGCCGCCCGGCAGATCAGAAAAGCTGCGCAAAATCGTATTTGATGTGGCATTAATAAGAATAGGATCAACCGGATCGTTATTACTTACGTTGGCATCAGTCAGCAGATATTCGCGGATGCCGGGCCCCGAAACGGTTAAGCCTAAAGCAGGCTTGGCCCAATCGGCAGTTTTGGAATAATACAGATCAAAAGCCTGATCGCCGGGCTGCAATTGAATTTTGCCATCGCCGCGGTTATTGGCCGACGCTATGGCATCATTGCCGCCTATCTTTAAGGAACCTTTACCCCCCGGCACACTTAGCTTAAAAGTATACTGCCCGGCCTTGGCAATCTTTATGGTTCCTGTGTAGTGGATCACAAAATCGTTAGTTAGTTTACCTACGTTTGATGATAATATGGTCGAATTTCCTTCGGCTACTGCCTTAACTTTAGCGTCATTTGCTGCGGTGGCTGCGCCTTTATAAACCGCATATTTTAGGTTAGATAAAACAGGTGGCGCTTTATCAAAACTGGTAATGCTGATATTCCTGAAAGCTACCGCACCATGATCGCCCTGGATACGCAGCGGACCGGCGGTTGTTTCCTTGCTGTCCATCGCACCGCGGGTTGGACCTGCCAGTTCTGCATTATCCTGTATCAAAACCCCGTTTAACCAAACGTAAATTACTTTGGCGTTACTTATCTTTTTGCCCTGTGCATCAAAGCGCGGAGCCTGGAACGAGATACGCATGTGCTGCCATAAGCCGGGAGCCCTGCTGGCATTTTGCCTTGGTGCGTGGCCATCATAGCCCTGCTGGCCATCGGGCTTGCTATCGTCCCAACGCTCGTAAATACCGCCGTTGTCGCCCGATTGGGGATTAACTTTACCCCAGCTATCCAGCAGCTGAATTTCGTACCGGCCCTGTAAATAGATGCCCGAGTTTGAGCCTTTGGCCATCATATAATCCAGCTCCAGATCCATATCGCCGTAGGAGGCTTTGGTATAAAGGTCTTTCGCACCCTGTTTGCCGGGCAGGTTAACCAATATGCCGGTGCCATCTTTGGTGGTTAAAACTTCGTCTTTATCCAGGTCGGCCTGCGCGCCGGTAGCCAGTTTCCAGTTTGAGGATGGCTCCTGGAAAGCCGAAAGATCGGTTAGGGGCACTGTGTTTTGTGCCATCAATTGATGGCAACCCAACAGGCAGCCCAACAACATAACCAGCTTTTTACCGTCAAGGGTTATAGGAGGATACTTGATACAATACATTTTATTTAAATTATAATTTGGTTTATGTGGCATAAGATGATTAAGCCTTATACCCGTGCAATTTAATAAATTATACAATCGATTGCGGAATTATTTGAATAACTTGTTTGATACAAAACACCGCAACCTAAAACCTTATTTTTCAAATCCCTCCCTCGGGAGGGGCGCGATGGAAATGCGGGCAAAGGCAGGGAGGGGTTTATTCGAGCGACCGGCAAAAGACTACTTGAACGCCTGATTTAACCCCTACCTCCTCCTTCCCCAAGGAAGGAATCGCACATCCCCCTGCTCTCTTTTATTCCTTCTTCACTTTAAAATTCTTTATAGCAAACAATTTCCCCACTATTTCATCACCCTCCTATTCCCCTTATCATCAAAAACAACCACACTCTTCATCCCATCATCAACCTGTATAAACCTGGCAGACTGCGACAGGAAGGAGCTGCCATAGTAAAACTCCTGCTTGGTTACCCGGCCATCGTTATATTTAATAATAGCATAAGCATCACGCTCCTGTACCGCCACGGTTTTAACCTTTATATTTTGTTTAAAAACCTTCAGGCTATCCCTGTTCTGGCTGGCGGCCAATAGGATATGGCTGTTTTTATCACGCAACTGCACCAAAGCCTTGCCGTTGCCCGGAATGTAAATGCCGCTTTGCAAAATACTCATTGGCTTAAAGCCGCCTTTGCCATCGCCTTTCAACATCAAACCATTCAAGGCATCGTAGCGACCGACTGATGCATCTGAGCCGTAATCGTTTCCATTCATCACTACATCCAGGTTGCCATCGCCATCAAAATCGCCGGTTTGCATGCCGTTAAGGACGGATACCTGGGCTTCTATTGGTAGCGGTATCAGCGTAAATTTGCCATCTCCATCGTTGCGCAGGTAACATGATTTAAGCAGGTTGGCTTTAAGCCTTAAAGCGCCGTTTAGCTGCTCGGGCGTAAGCATATCCTGCAGGGTGGCGGTGGCAAATGATTTGTAGTTGGTATATTTCTTTTTCAGGCTGATCATTTGTTTCAGCTGGTCTTCCCTCCCTTGCAACGGAAACTCTTTCTTTTCGCCATTTACATCCGGGAAAAACACGGATGGGATGGTGCTGTATCCGCTGCCGTCGAAGTTTTTTGCGGTGATGTAAATCGGGTATTGGTCGCTGGCCTGCAGCAGGCTGTTTTGGCCAAGGTTGCCCACTATGTAATCAGTACGACCGGTATGCCTGAAATCGCCACCGGTTATGGTGTTCCACATGCCCAGTTTGTCGGCAACGCCCGACTTAGCGGTGACGTTCACAAACTTACCGTGGTCGTTTCTTAGGAAAGTAATGGGCATCCATTCACCGGCCATGATCAGGTCGGGCCAGCCGTCGTTGTCAAAGTCGGTGAATAAGGCATCGCAAATGAGGCCCGCATTTTTTAATGCCGGGGCAACCTGGGCGGTAACATCGGTAAACTTGATGTGGCCATTCTGGCTATCGTTCCTTAAAATAATGCTCGATACCGGCTGTGGGTATTTCCATGGCTCAACCCTGCCTGATACGAACAGATCAAGTTTGCCATCTTTATTATAATCGCAGGCGCGCACGCACAGTTTGCTTGTAAAGTTTGTAGGCAAAGCATCGGTTGTCAGGGTAAAATTGCCTTTGCCGTCGTTTAAGTAAAGCCTGTCCTGGTATTCAGGGCTATTCGCGGCAGTTTCATACCCTGCGCCGGCCGCATATAAATCCAGTTTACCATCGCCGTTGGCATCAAACAGCAGCAAGCCGCCGTCCTTATATTTGCCCGGACTTACTGCAGGATTATTTTTCACCAGGTCTCGCTGGATGAATTTGCCGTTCGCTTGCTGTAAAAACACCTGCGCCGGAAAGTTAGAGTTCCCCCCTATCACCATATCGTCCAGCCCGTTGTTATCCACATCGCCAACGGCCAATGCAGGGCAATACTCCGATAATTTATGCGGTAAAAGCTTTTGAATGTTAAAATCGACAAAGTTGCCATCCTTGCTCACATAGCCAATACCCAAAGAATCTGTTACCTCTTTAAACAACGATTTTGCGTAAACCGCAGGCTGTGTGGGCGAATAACTGCTGCCGGCAGCGGCAATGTTTGCGGTTATCTTTTGATCGGCCTTTACATTAAGTAATACTTGCTTTTTGCCGCCAGGCCATTTTACCACTACCGAATCTACCTTGCTGATTTTGCCTAAACCAAAGTGGGCTATGGCTTGTACCGATGATAAATAGCCCCGGTAAGGGTTGTGTTCATAAACCTGGTGCTTGCCATTATCGTAAAAAATTTCGACCAATGCCCCCAGGCCGTTAATATTCATTTTATCGCCTTTAAAGCCAATTTGCAGGTAATGGGCGCTATCCAGTTTTGTTTTATCATCCCGCGAGGTATTGCGGTATACAGATGCTTCATCGTTGATATTGTTGACTACCATATCCATAGTGCCATCATTATCCAGATCAACATAAACAGCTCCGTTTGAAAACGATGGCGTATTCAATCCCCAGCTTTTGCTTACGTCATGGAAAGTGAGATCACCATTGTTTTGAAAAGCGTAGTTTGGTATTTTGATCTGGGGGATTTGCTCCAGCACCTTTTCCTTGGGCACAGCCGCATAAGCCTGGCTTCGGTAGGTCATAAAATCGCGGTCGGATACATCCTTAGGGAAACCGTTGGTAACGATGAGATCGCGGAAACCATCGTTATTAAAATCGGTTACCAATGGTGTCCAGCTCCAGTCGGTTTGGGATAGGCCACTCATGAAACCTACTTCGCTGAATGCCGGGCTGCCAATGGTTCCGTTTTGGCCCAAACGCGGCCCCTGGTTAACCTGCAGTGTGTTGCGTACGTATTGATACTGCGTTTTAAACATATCAAAAAGCTGGAAGGTTTGATAGCTGTTGGCACCCAGGATCATTTTTTTACGATAGTTATCCTCGGGGTTCATGTCCAGCTCTATCACATCGGCCAGGCCATCGTTGTTAATATCCACAATATCCTGCCCCATAGCGTTGTAGGATGTATGTTTAAAATACTCTTTGGACCGATCTGTAAACGTACCATCATGGTTGTTGACGTACAGAATATTGCTGGATACAAAATCATCAGATACATAAATATCTTTCCAGCCGTCGCCGTTAATATCAACCGTAGTGGCTGCATGGCCAAAGCCATCTAAATTGATGCCGGCCTGTGCCGATACAGTATGAAAAACGGCATGATGCAGCTTTTCGTCCCAATCGTTACGGTACAGCTGCCCGGTACTGCTGTTGCTGGTACGGGTGGCTTTGCCAAAAACGTTAGGGTAATAGGCCGATGACGCGGTATTAACCGTGAGGTACATATCCAGGTCGCCATCATTATCGTAATCAAAAAAGCTGGCCATGGTTGATTGTTTGGTCAGCTCCAGGCCATAGGCTTTTGCCTCATCCTTAAAATGCGGGATGCCATCCTTATCAAGCCCCTGGTTGATGTATAAAATATTTTTACGGCGCAACGAATCGGGGTAAATGGTATTACATATATAAATATCCATCAGGCCATCGTTATTGATATCAACAACGGCAACGCCCCTGCCCCAGCGGCCCATACCGTTTACGCCGGCCACATCAGTAATATCTTCGAATTTAAAATCTCCTTTATTCAGATAAAGCCGGTTTGACACCAGGTTGCCGGTAAAGTACAGGTCCTGTAGGCCATCATTATTAAAATCGCCAACGCCAACGCCGCCACCGTTGTAAATATTGGTGAGGTCGATGGGGTTAATGGTATCGGTTTCGATAATCTGGTTATTAAAATGAATGCCCGAATGCGATGAAGAAATTTGCTGAAACAACGTATGCTTTTTGCAGGAAAACAAGCATATCGACAATAAAAGCAGCACCGGGAAATGGATCTTATTCATATGGGGGATATTCAATTATTTGTTAACAAATGCCATTATCTTTTTAACCTCCTGCGGATATACGGCTATATGATGGGTATGCACAAAAAACCTTACAGGCGGGGCTTTATCGGCAGTTTGCACAGATATTACATTGGTAGTTAATTCGGGCATGTGGCAGCTGATGCATTTATCTTTAAGCACACCAGCACTCAGCTTATCCGTCATTTTGCAATACACATGATTGGGCTTGTTATGGCAGCTGAGGCATTTTTGGGTATATAAAATATCGTTGCCGCGCGTATTCCGGTGCGTATCGTGGCAGGTTGCGCAATCCATGGTACTGTTCATGTAGCACTTGCTGCTTTGTAATAGTTGCAACTGCTTGCCATGCACATCTAAATGACTGGTATCCAACGTGCGCTGAAATTCGGGAAGTTTATATTTGGCAAAGGTATCGCCGGGCATAAAGCCAAATGTTGTTTTTAACAATGCCGTATGGATACCTGAGTGGCATACCGCACACATGTCCATCCTTTGCTCCCTGCTTAAATTTGCGTAGCGGGCTATAAATTTTGCCGTTTTAACACCGGGATTGTTAGCCTGAAAATCGACGTGCTGTGCACCGGGACCGTGGCAGCGTTCGCAATCAATACCATATACCATGGTGCTTTTATCAAATTGCTCATCGCGGCTTAACTGCTGGTTTTCCTGGGGCAGCTCATCAACATATGATACATGGCATTCCAGGCAACGCTTACCTATCGACCTGAAGTTGACAAAATTAAATTGATAGCCTGGACTGGTTGACCATTGCTCCTGTTTATTATAATAAGATAATGGCAGCTGGTAAAGCTGGTTGTTTTGCCAGTATAAATAGCTTTCGCCTTTTACCCCGCCAAAAACAATATCAAATCGGTTGCTTTGCTTAACCTTGCCATCCTGGTAAAGGGTTTGGTATAAGCCGCTATCGCGTTTCTCCATCAATATTTTTTGATTTTGGCTGATGTTAAAGACGTTAAAGCCTGCTGCAAAGCTGCCGTGTACCGTATTTGCCGATGCAGGGATTGACGCTATATAATGTGCAGTATGCAAGTATGAGTCATAAAGCTTACCATGACATTTAGCACAGGCTTTTGAACCGGCGTATAAAGGGCCGCGGGGATCGGCATAGGCATTATTACCCCTAAACTGGAAGTAGATAACTACCAGTAGTGTAATTAATATGCTTGTTACTATTAGTGTTTTTTTCATGACAGCGAGCCCGGCCCCCTCTAAATCTCCCCCGGTAGGGGAGACTTTTAAAATCTATTTTTTTTAAACTCTAAGCCGTTTACAGGAAGACTTAACTTCACTCCTTTTAAAAGCCCTCCCTACCGGGGAGGGTTTGGGTTGGGCCGAATTTAAAAAGGCTTTCTCCCGAAGGAGAAAGCCAAAGCAAGTAACCAATTATATAACTAAACTCAGTTCATTCATCATAACCCTTATTAATAACCTGGGTTTTGTTTCAGGTTAGGGTTAAGCCCTATAGCGGTTTGCGGTATAGGCAATATATCGTGGTTTGCAGGTAACGATGTGCGCCAAACTCCATGCAGTTTTCCATCGGCAGTTGGGCCGTAAGGATAAGGCTGCGGGGTTACTGTAGCATCGGTACCGTAGTTTTTTTGAATAAACGAAGCAGCTACACCCGGACCTGCCCTGCGCAGTAAGTAAAATAAGGAATACTCGCCGGTCAATTCGTGCCTGTACTCGCTTAATACCATTTGCAACGGATCGGTGATAGGGGTAGTTGGTTTACCATCGTAAGTAAGCCCATCCTGCATAACAGCAGGGGCCGAGCCACCAAAAGCCCTGTCTCTAACCAATTTCAAATCGGCCATGGCACCAGGAATATCACCGGTACGCACTTTACACTCTGCTCTTGACAATAACACTTCGGCATAACGCATCAGGATTTGGTTTTGCGAACCAAATATGGTTGATGAACCGTTGGCGCCGGTAAGGTTTGGATCGCGCCATTTTTTTGCGCAATAGAAGCCAGACCGGGTAAGGTCATCGCCATACCATGGCTGCCTTAAGGCTCCGCAGGTATTAATGATATTGCCATCATCGCCAACAAATGAGCCGTATTTTTGTGCCGAGTTATCTTTTGTTCCGTTTTTGAAACCATCAATAACCACCTGGTAACCTTTTATACCACCCCATTTGGCAATAATGCCTGGGCTGATGTTTTGATCGCCGGGACCAATGATAGTCGCATTTTTACGTAAATCGCCTGTTTGGTATGAGTATTCTAAACCTGGGTTACCATAATCATAACCAAAACCGCTTAACTCATGTGGCCAGCTAAAGTCATCTATCCATGCTACTTCGCCACCATTTTGCCAGCCGCCATCCCAGCTTTGTGAGCCCTGGATATCAAACTGAATTTCAAATAACGACTCGTCGTTATTTTGATTGCTAAATTCATGTACATCAATAAATTTTGGCAATAAATGGTAATTGGCTGTCAGTTCGGTATTGTTAAATGCGGTAAGTGCCTCAGCATATTTACCTAACCACATTTGTGCCGAACCTTCGTAAGCATAGGCCGCACCTTTGGTAGCCCTGCCTTTTTCGGTAGCCGGCAATACCGTTTTTGATTGCAGCAGGGTTTCAGCCTGTTTCATATCGGCTACAACCTGCGCAAATACTTCGGCTTGTGTATTTCTTGGCGTTAAACCGTTAGTTGATGCTTTTAACTCCAACGGCACACCGCCAAAACTACCTGCCAGGTAATAATAGCTCATCCCCCTTAAAAAGTAAGCTTCGCCTAATAAACGGTTACCCAATTCTGCGGTAACTACACCTTTTGTTTTTGCAGTTGCAATGATCTCTAACGCCGAGTTTGCCCTGATGATGTCAAAATAAGCATTTTGCCAAAAGGTATACAACGCTCCAAAAGTTGGGCTGATGGTATAATTGTTCCAGGCAATATCGCCACCGTCATTAAACCAGTCATGGCTGGTAAAATTGGCATAGTACCAGATTGATTTTTTCAGCAAATCGCTGTTTTGGTAACCATCATAGATACTGTTTACCAACGCTACTACATCCTGCGATTTTTCGAAGGTTGCGTCGGCGTTTGATGCTGTAGTATTGGTTTGTGTTAAGAAATTCTTTTTACAGCTGAGCGGGATCAGCATAGCCCCACACAAGGCCGCTATAGTGAAATATTTTTTATTGATTTTCATATCATTAATTTTTTTGTCCTTGGTTAGAATACTACGTTTAAGCCGATAGTGTAAAACCTTGATGATGGATAAGTACCGTTATCAACACCGTTTTGGGTTGGGTTGGCGTTTTGAGTGCCAATTTCGGGATCAAGACCAGTGTATTTGGTAATGGTGAACAGGTTTTGAGACGAAACATATACCCTTATTTTTGATAATGTAAGTTTCTTAACCAAATCCTGTGGTAATGAGTATCCAACCGTAACAGTTTTCAATTTCAGGAAACTACCATTTTCAATCCAGGCGCTTGATGGCAAAAGGTTACCGTAATCGGTATCATCATAATGTACCGCGGCATAACGGTTTGACGAGCGTGTAGGAGTCCAATAGTTATTGTAATACTGCTTGCTCACGTTTTCGATACTTACCGATCCTCTTTGTGCAAAGCTCTCGAGGTTACTTTCCTGGTAGTTCAAAATCTTGTTACCGTAAACACCGTAGAAATAGGCGTTAAAATCCCACGATTTGTAAGACCCGCCAAGGTTAAACCCGCCAAAAAATTTAGGCTGGGGACTGCCAAGGGCTACCCTATCGTCGGCTGTTATTTTACCGCTGCCATCCACATCGGCATATAACCTATCGCCTACGCCGGTAGTAGCTTTGTAATAAAAGTCATTACCTTTTGCTTGTGCAGCTGCGTTTAAAGCGGTTAATTGAGCCTGGTTCTGGATAATTCCGATTGCTTTGTATCCATAAAACTCGCCAATTGGCTGGCCTATATAAGTCCTGGTAAATTCACTCCAGCCATCGCCTGTTAATCCAAGGCCACCAAAATTGGAGATTGCATTAGTACCAGAATACAAGCCTGTAAGTCTGTTTTTAATGAATGAGAGCGTTAAACCTAAATCAATGTGTACATCACTATTTACAGCGTGATTATAATTGAGGGCAAACTCCCAGCCTTTATTTACCATTGAGCCCACATTTGAAGGTAATGTATTATAACCTGTTTGTGGTGATGCCGCTATGTTTAACAGGAAATCCTTTGATCTTCTGTTAAAATAATCAACAGTAAGGCTTAATTCGCCATTTAAAAACGACGCGTCCATACCGATGTCGGTCACGTAGTCAGTTTCCCACCTGATGTTATCATTTTCTGGCTGGATTGAAGCCACACCTGCCTGGTAAGTTCCGTTTGAACCACCTACTTTACCGAAAGCATAACCAAGGTTACCACTGGCTGTTGCAGAAGCACCTGCAGAATATAACGATTGGTAGGTGAAATCGCCGATGCCATGCTGGTTACCCAACTCGCCATAGCTTCCTCTGAATTTTAAACCCGAAAGCCAGTTAACATTGGTAAGAAAAGATTCCTTTTTAACATTCCAGTTTACAGCACCTGAGTAAAAAGTACCATACTGATGGCCTGGCGCAAACTGCGATGAACCGTCTCTTCTAACCGTACCTGTTAAATAATACTTACTGGCGTAGTTGTATGCCAACCTCGCAAACTGCGAAGCGTAAGAACGTTTTACTTCGCCGTTGTTAACAGCACCATTGGTATTAGCATCCAATATAAGGTTGGTACCCTGGCTCAAGCTTTTAATAGTATTGTTTGGCGGTGTAACACTGCCACCTAAACTATTGTAATCGCTTTCCTGTTCAGAAACACCAGCTACAAAATTGATAGTATGTGAGCCGAATGTTTTATCGTACGACAGGTAATTTTCCCACAACCAGTCGAACGTACTGTTGATATGCTGCGAATATAAAGCGGTGCCCGACGCACCGGCAGAAGCGCCATACTGATCTATTTTACGGCTATCTGAAGGTTGGAAGTAAGAACCGTTGTAACCGGTATAAGTAATACCGCCGTTGGTTTTAAATTTAAGGCCGTCAAAAATAGTAGCTTCTAATGATGAGTTAACCAAAAAGTAGTTGTTTATATTTTTATACTTATTGGTCTCGATTGAGTAGATAGGGTTGTTATTTTTGGCCACATAAGTGTAAATAGGGTTAAAAAAACCGTAATTACTATTAGCGTCTTTTATCTGGCTGGTTAATTTATTACCGCCATCAAGTGTTGGTGGCAACTGGTTTATATTACCTAAATTACCGGTACCATAAGGGTTATTTAAATTTTGGTAAGAGTATTTGGCACTGGTTGCAGATTTAAGCCATTTTGTTGGCTGATAGTCTAAATTTGTCCCTACAGTGATCCTTTTAAAGTAAGAGCCCAGCACAATCCCTTTTTGATCATAATAACCTATAGATGTTGATGATTGTACTTTTTCATTACCACCACGGATAGCCAAATCATAATTTTGGGTTAAACCGCCACGGTAAATGGCATTTTGCCAATCGGCATTGGTTAACGACGATGGGCTGGCCCAGTTGGCCAATGTAGTAAAGTGTTTGTTGGGGTCGTTTGCTGCTACATCGTTGGCCAGGGTGGCAAACTGCTGCGCGTTTAACAAATCGTACTGCTTAGGCTTGCTTTGAAACGCGTTGTAAGCGTTAAACTCAACCTGCGCGCCACCATCTTTTTTACCTTTTTTGGTGGTTACCATAACCACGCCATTGGCTGCCCTAACACCGTAGATAGCGGTTGCCGAAGCATCTTTCAATACATCTATAGATGCGATATCGCTTGGGTTGATGTTGTTGATACCGCCTGCATTTATTGGATAACCATCAACTACATACAACGGAGTGTTACCGCCACTGGCCAGGCTACCTGTACCGCGTATTAATACGGTAATGTTACTACCCGGCGAAGCATCGTTATTGGTAACCTGTACACCAGCCGCACGGCCTTGCAAAGCCTGATCTAACGATGTAACGGGTACTTTTGCAATGGTTGCAGCGTTAACAGAACTAATTGCGCCGGTAACATCGCTGCGTTTGGCACTGCCGTAACCCACAACAACTACCTCGTTAAGTGCTTTATTCTCGGGCGATAATTTTACGTTTACTGTTGCGTTACCGCCAACTGCCGCTTCCTGGCTGGTGTAGCCAATAAAGCTGAATATTAATGTAGCATTGCTGCCGGCTGTAATTGAATAAGCACCTTCGGTATTGGTACTTGTTACGGCTACGCCGCCTTTTACTTTTACGGTAACGCCCGGTATTGGCAGCCCGTCATCGGCTCCGGTTACCTTACCGGTAATTTTGCTTTGTGCATATCCAGACATACTTACCAGCATAAGTGCTAAGTTGATCCAGATTAAAGCCACAAACTTTTTGATGTGTAGTTTTCCTCTCATACATTAATTATTAGATTTTGAAAATTGGTTTGCGATCGAAGCGGTTCGGCTTTTTTATGTCGGCAAAATTTCACCGAACCTTGATACCAAAACTATACAACCCGCACAATCGATTGTACTACTTATGTTTAAATTGATACAACAAATGTTACACGCATTTAAATCAATGATTATCAATAAGATAAACAGAATACCGAGTATTAATGGTCAAAAAAGTACCATAAGCACTAAGCCGATACAACTTTTGATACAGGTGTTAAAGCTGTGGTTTGAGGTAAAACAGGCTTAAAATAGATTGGGAGGTAAGTGTTGGTTAACGGGGAAGGCCAGGAGTTCGCATAGCCCTTTCGTAAAACTTGATGGACTAAGGAAAAAGACCTGATAATACCATTTATTCAAATCCGGTCTCTTTTTAACTTAGAAGCTGTCTAATTAAAAAGAGACCGTCATTGCGAGGTACGAAGCAATCCCCGACATGCTAAGTCCCACATAGTTCGGGATTGCTTCGTGCCTCGCAATGACGGTAGTTTAAATTAAATTTAAACAGCTGCTTAACACTTTGGGCTAAAGACTTTCGACTTAAAAAACAGGCACTTTTAAAAACGGCTCAACGCCGATGGCTTAATTTTTAAAATATTGCCTTGCTTATCAAAGTTCAGGCTATCTAAACAAAGCTCGCGCAATACATATTCTTTATTTTGGGGATGAATGCGGTGGTATAAAATATAGTATTGGCCGTTTTGCTGAAACACGGTGTGATGGCCGGGCCCAACTGTGGTACTATCGGGTGTGGTTGCCAGGATAGGGTCGTACTCACCTTCTGTCCATGGGCCAAAGGGGGTTTTACTTACCGAATAGCGTACCTGGTAAGTGGCGTCAATGGCTTTACCGTATGAATACATCAGGTAATACAAGCCGCCGCGCTTAACCATATGCGGGGCTTCAAAATAATGTGGCGGCGTAATATCCTTTGGTTCGCCATCAAAAGTGACCATATCTTTTTTAAGCTTTACTACCATACAATGGCCGTTTACCCACTTAAAGCCCGATCCCCAGTATAAATAGGCCTGCCCATCCTGGTCAATAAAGCAATCGGGATCGATATTATGAACACCAGGGTATTTATTGCCTGCAACAAGGGGTGTATTATCGGCTTTCGCATTTTTCCACGGGCCAAGCGGGTGGCTGCTTACCCCTACCCACAACTCGCTGCCTACTGCTACGTACAGGTAATACTTGCCATTGGCGGCCTTGCGGATGGATGGTGCCCACACCATCGAACCATTGGAAGTTGGGCTTGTACAGGCTTGTTTAGTTGGCCAGTTAATATGTTCTGTTTTAAAGGTCACAAAATCTTGGGTTACCAGTACCCCCAACTCGTTGCCTCCCCAGGGATCAATGGTGGCATAGATATAATAAAGCCCCTTATCTTTAAGTATAGTAGGATCGGCATAGTAGCCTTTAACAACCGGATTATTTACAGCCTTTGTTTGTGCATGGGCTATCAGCAAAAAGCTAAAAAATAATGTTATCAGCAACGGGGTTTTAAATATCCTCATGGTGCGCAAATTAACAATTTTATCAATTACCGGTATCAATCGTGCTAGTGCTACGCTAAAATATTTTCATGCTCCTTATTCTTCAGCTCGGCAATGTATTCAGACGGCAGCATGCCAAACTCTTCTTTAAACACCTTTGCAAAATAAGCGGCATTGTTAAAGCCCACTTCATAAGCCACATTGGCAATACTTAGCTTGCTTTTCTCCAGCAACTGTACTGCCCGTTGCAAACGGATGGTGCGGATACAATCAACCGGCGTTTTACCGGTAAGGTTTAATAATTTACGGTAAAGGGATACCCTGCTCAGCGCCAGGTGCCTGGCCAGCTCTTCTACCGAGAAATTGGGTTTGGTGATATTCTGCTCAATAAAATCGAGCGCGTTTTTCAGGAATTTTTCGTCTTCAGATACTACCACCACATCCTGCGATTGAATATCGACCTGTTTTTGATAGGTTTCTTTAAACGTTTGCTGCATCAGCAATAAATTGTTGATTTTGGACAGCAGTATGCCCGAATTAAATGGCTTAACAATATAATCGTTAGCCCCGCATTCCAAGCCCACCAACTGGTCATCTTCGCCGGCCATAGCGGTTAGCAATATAACGGGGATATGTGATGTACGGCTATCTCCCTTTAGCTTTCGCGACAATTCAAAACCACTCATTTCGGGCATGGTTACATCGCTCACTATTAATTTGGGGTGCAAGGCAAGCGCTTTTTGCCAGCCTTCTTTACCATTTACGGCCTCAATAATGTGGAAATGATCTTTCAGGTTCTCTTTCAGGTAAAAACGCATATCATCATCGTCCTCAATTAATAAAACCGTTGGTTTTTTGTTTGAGCCCTGTATGCCATCAGTGTTTTTTAAAGTTGGCAACGTGTTATTTTCCTGTATTGCGGGTGCAAGCGTCAGTTTCTCGGTTTTGCCTTCAAATGGTATGCTTACAATAAAACAACTGCCATATTCGGGTTCGCTTTCCAGCCTGATAGTTCCTCCATGTATTTTTATAAACTCTTTTGTAATTGACAACCCAATTCCGCTGCCCTGGTTTAAAAGGCTTTCGGGGATATCATCCTGGAAAAACCGTTCAAAAATCATCTCCTGGTTTTCTTTCGAGATCCCGATACCTGTATCAATTACCCTGATTTCGAGCATTCTTTTATCAGCAGGCAAATTAGCAACCTGCGGGGTATTTAAAATTACACTGATGCTGCCGCCTGTCGGCGTAAACTTAAACGCGTTTGACAGCAGGTTAAACAATATCCTTTCTATTTTATCCTGATCAAATTTGGTTATAAATGAATGTAACTCACTCTCAAACAGGTATTGAATCTTTTTTTGATGGGCCACATCGGTAAATGACGAGGAAACTTCTTTTATAAATTGAATAATATCGCCCTTGTTTAAGCTAAGCTTCAATTCGTTATGCTCCATTTTCCTGAAATCTATCAACTGGTTAACCAGGTTAAGTAAGCGCTTGCTGTTGCGCTTAATCATGGTTAAATGATGTTGCTGATCGGGATTGTCAGATACCTTGATAAGATCATCAATTGGTGACAAGATTAATGACAACGGCGTGCGAAACTCGTGACTGATATTAACGAAGAATTTAATCTTCATTAAATCAAGCTGGTGCATGCGCTGCGCTTCTTCGCGCTGGCCGGCAAGTTTTCTTTCAGCCTCTATCTCTGCCTGTTTAAATTCAAATTGCCGTTCCAGTTTGGTTATACCGCGGTGCCTGATGTAAAATAACAGCCCAAGTGCAAACAGCATGTAAGCGATGTAGGCTAAAGGTGTTTTCCAAAACGGGGGCTGAACGGTAATTTTAAGCGAGATCTCTTTACCGGTATTTAATTCCCTCACTTTAAAAGTATAATCGCCACCGTCAAGGTTGGTGTAGGTAACACTATGGCTGTTGGCCGGGAAAGTGATCCAGCCTTTATCAAAGCCTTCAAGGGTATACTGGTAACTTATTTTATTGGGATAAAAATATTCGTTGGCGGCAAACTCTATATCAAATACATTTTCATTATGATTCAGGGTTATCCACTCTGTTTCTGATATAGCCTTATCCAGCACAACCCGTCCTTTTACCGAATCGCCGGCGGCCACACTTTTATTAAATAGCCTAAAATCGGTGAATACCAATTTGGGATTGGGTTTAAGGGTATTTATTACTGCCGGATCAAATAAATTAAATCCATGCGCCCCACCAAATGCCATTTGCCCGTTTCGTAGTTTTATAGCGGCATATAAGTTAAAATCCCGCCCCTGTAAGCCATCAGCCTCATTGTAATTATCAACCTGGAATTTATATTGCCCGCCTGCGGGTGTTAAACTGATGTTTGAAAGGCCGTTGGTGGTGCTTACCCACATCCTGCCCTGGTTATCTTCTAAAATGTTCGATACATTATTTACCGGCCAGCCCACGCCCTTATCTACATTTAAAAATGTATTGGTTTGGGTGTTAAGTATGCTTAAGCCGCTTTTTGTGCCAATCCACATCAATCCGCGGCTATCCTGGGTTATTATATTTACGTCGCTGCCGGCAAGGCTGTTTGGATTTTTAGGCTGATAGTAGTAATGCCGCACCCGGTTTGTTTTGCGCTCTATCACATCAACGCCTTTATCGCGGCCTATCCAAATATTTTGCTGCCTGTCCCGGTAAAAAAAAGCTGTGTAGTCAGATACCATTTTATACTCGGGATGGCCGAAGGTATTGCTTTTACGGTCAAGTACGTTCAATCCGCCCGCAAAGGTTCCTACCCATAAACTCCGGGCGCCATCTTCAATTATGGTATAAACCCGGTCGTCGGTAATGGTAGTTTTATCTTTATCGCTATGACGGTAATGAATAAACTTTTTACCATCAAAACAATCCAGGCCACCAAAATAAGTGCCTATCCAAAGTTTATTTTCATGGTCAACGTATAAGCTTATTATAATATCGATTGATAAACTATTAGGATTAGACGCATCGTGCATGAATTGGGTATACTTTTTGGTTTCAGGGTTAAAATTGATAAGACCGCCGCCATTTGTCCCTATCCATAAATTACCGTTCCGTTCTTCGGCAAAAGCATTAATATCCTCATAGGGCAGGCTGTTTTTATCTGTTAATAAATGCCTGTAAACCGGAAATTGAATGATGGCACTGTGGTAATAACTTATCCCTTGCTTAAAGGTGCCTGCCCAAACAATGCCGGCATCATCCTTGTATAAAAAAACACTGTTACCGCTGATGGATTGCGGGTCATCCTCCTTATTTACCAGGTAAGTTACTTTATGGGTTACCGGATCGAGCACGTTGATGCCGCCATGATCGGTACCTATCCATATTTTGTTGTCATCGCCCTGTATTATGGTATTCACAATGTTGGAGTTTAGCCGGCCATCGGGCGTATCTTTACTAAAGTGTAATAGCGAATAGTTTTGGGTATTAAAGCAGTAGGTGCCAAAAGGCCCCGCGGCCGAATAAATCCACAGGTTACTTTTATTATCAACTGCAAGCGTGTACAATTCCTGCTTATTTAAGTTGGCCCTGGCCAGGCCATCAAAACGTTTGATGATCTTATTTAACCGGGTATCCAACAAATCGATAATACCATCGCTATAAATTAACCAAACAGCATTATTTTTTGTGGCTGCCACATCCATTATGGCATCTGAATGCAAAATGGTTTTTGAAAAGGACGATGTGCAATAAAACGACGTGGAGCCGTCTGTCGGGTTATACCTGTACACGCCTTTATTTTTAGTGATAAACCAAAAGCCGCGGTCTTTATCCTTTCGTATGAGTGTTACATCACTGGTTATAATTTTATACCGCCTAAGCTCATCGGCAACGTTAACGGCAAAGTTCTCGGTAGCGGGGTCATAAATACTGATGTTGCTGTGCGTAAAAATCCACAGCTTTTTATCAGGCCCTTCGCTGATGCGCGAAACAAAGCTTTCACTTAGCGAATTGCGGTTATCGGCTTCGTGCTTAAAAACCTTAAATTTAAACCCATCATATCTGCTCAGGCCCGAGTTTGTGCCAAACCACATGAACCCTTTTTCGTCTTTAAAAATACAATTAACGTGATTATCAGATAAGCCATCGGTAATATCTAAACGCGAAAATTTATATAAATGATTTTGGGCAGATAGCCATTGATGAGTACAAACAAAAAATACAAATACAATATAACCTTTAATGCTCATTATTAAATAATTACCAACAATCGATTGCGGGGTTTAATAATCCGGTTTGCGGGGTTTATAAAATTACGTAATAAGTGCTATATTAACATCAATATATTTTAATTATTAATAAAAACCATTAACTACCCGGCTACCCTTGTGCCAAGCGTGTATGCCTTCCTAAACTCTTTAGGAACACATAACTTATGGCGCTTAAATATCCGGTTGAAGTTTGAAATGTTGTTGAAGCCGCACTGGTAAGCAATTTCGGCAATGGAGTGGGTGGTGTTAATGAGCATACGCGACGCATTGCCCAGCCTGATATCATTAAGGCTTTCAATAAACGATTTGCCCGTGCTTTTTTTCAGAAACCGGCAAAATGAGGCCTCGGGCATGTTGGCTACCGTGGCTACTTCGGCAAGTGTTAGGCGCTTGTCGAAATTGTTTTTCATATAATCAAAAACCTTATCAACACGCCCGTTTGTATACCGGAATTTTTCGTCCGAAAAGCCGGGATCGGATAGCATCCTCCTGTTTTTGGATGTAGATAGGGTATGCAGTATGGCAAGCAGTTCCACCACAGAGTTAAAGCCATCCTTATTGCTAAGGTTTAATATACGCCGGGTGATATCGCGGGTGGTTTCATAGGAGAAAACCAGGCCCCGCCGCGAATTTTCAAACATAGTTTTGATAAAATGCAACTGGTTACGTTGCAAAAACTTTTCATCAAATAAATCAGTATGAAACTGAATGGTAACCTCATTAATGGCCTCGCTGGTACACTCGCCGGTAAACCAGCCATGGTAAACGTTTGGGCCGATAAACACCAGCTCGATATCGTCAATAGTTTCTATACTATCGCCAATAATGCGTTTGGCGCCTTTGGCATTTATGATCAGGTTTAACTCATATTCGTTGTGGTAATGTAAAGGAAAATCAAACTTCTCCTTTACTTTCGAAAATATCGAAAAACAATCGCCCATATTCAGGGACGTTGTTTCGCGCATCACATTAGGAACCGACATTTGATACATTTAAATTATTGGCAACCAGGAGTTACGGTTTATGGCGTAAAACTATGCGATTGCCTTTTTTTTTAATGCCACAAATGTTACAGTTTCTACAGCAAATGTTAAGCAGCTTTTTTTTATATCATCCTTTGGTACCCAAAACAATTGTTTGTGTCAGGTGAGCAGTACTGAGTATTGAGTTAAAAGGAAATTATTCTTTTTGACTTAACGGATACAGTTAAACCAATGTCCTAAACTACCGTCATTGCGAGGCACGAAGCAATCCCGAGCTATGTGGGACTTAGCATGTCGGGGATTGCTTCGTACCTTGCAATGACATGATTATGATATATTTATTATTAATGTTTTTTTGTAAAGACGCATCACATGCGTCTCCCACATGCAAATCGAAGCCGGTCTGGCGGGAGACGCATGTGATGCGTCTCTACATAAATTCCGGTCGCAGCCATGTCATTACTGCTTTTTTCAGCATAGGCTGATGGTCACTCGCAATGACGGTCGTTTTTTTTATTTTAAACAGCCTCTCAGAACGTAAAACTTTCGACTCAGGACTATCATAATTAACCTAACATCAGGTGGCCTTGCCGGCTATTTCTGTAATCGCTTTTACCAGCTTATCCAGGTCGGCAAGGGTGGTGTATACGTGCGGGGTTATGCGCACACAGTTTACATTTTCAAATACAATGGATACCTGGTGAATTTTATATTGACTAAATAACGCGGCATCCAGTTGCGCGGGTGTCATGCCATCAATAGATATGCCGCAGATAGCGCAGGAGTATTCGGGTTTTAACGAGGTATGCAGCTTTACTTTGGGCAGGTGCTGTACTTTGGTAGCCCAGTAATTTTTAAGATAACGGATGCGATCCTCCTTACGTTTACTGCCAATTGCCAGCTGAAAGTTGATGGCCTCGCCTATCCCCTGCTCTATCGGGAAGCTGCGGGTGCCCAGGTTTTCAAACTTGCGGATATCGGGCCCCAGTGGGTTATCATCGCACAAAAGGGGCATTACCTTACTTATTTTTTCTTTTTTAATCCACATCATGCCGCTGCCAATAGGTGCCGACAGGAATTTATGCAGACTGGTGCCAAAGTAATCGCAATTTAAATCGGGAATCTTGAAGTCGAGCAGCCCAAAAGAATGGGCCCCGTCTACAATAACCTCTATACCCCGGGCATGTGCCATATCGCAAATTTTGCGCACGGGCATAATCTGGCCTACGTAGTTCACTATATGCGTAACGTGTATCAGTTTTGTTTTGGACGTGATGGCATCCTGGTAGGCTTTTACAATCTGCTCGTCATTCTCAATCGGAAAGTCGAAAGTCAGTTGTTTGTATACTATGCCGTCGCGCAGAGCCCGCTGGCGATAAGCTTGTACCATATGCGGGTAATCTAACTTTGCGCCAATCACTTCATCGCCGCTTTTCAGGGGCAAGCCGCAGATGATGGTATTCAACGCTTCGGTAGCGTTGCGGTTTACCGCAATTTCATCGGGCAGGGCACCGGCCAGCAAGGCAAGCTTTTCGCGCAATGGCTCGCGTCCCTGGTCAAGGATGCGCCACATAAAATACGATGGGCCTTCGTTGGTAAGCTGGTTGTAGCGCTCTACGGCCTGCTGCACCACAATTGGCGAGGGCGACACACCGCCATTGTTCAGGTTGATGATATTGGCGCTCACCGAGTACGACCGCTGGATAACGCCCCAAAAATCCTCGTCCTGCGCCACCTCTTGCGGCGTTAAACGGCTTACCCTGTTTAATGCTGATGTCCAGTCGGCGGCATGCGCCTGGTTAAACAAGCTTGTAGCCGAAAAAGCGCCGGTTAGTACGGCCGCCTGTTTGATAAAACTGCGTCGATTATTGGTCATGAACGAATTTAGCGTATTTGATGGATACAAACAAGCAATCGGCCCGTGTTTTTTGCTGCTGAGATTGCTGATTAGAAGCGATTTAAAGAAAGGTATTAACTAAGCTGTTATGCCACCGCCTTTGCAACAAACATTGCTTTATAATACTTCCAATACCCAACGCCTAAAAGCAGGTTTGGGGCTACCAGGAAAACGCCCATCAGCCAGCCCGACGGCACCAGGAAGGTGTGGAACAACAACACATTTAAACTGATAGGGAACAGTACTACTGCCGAAAAGGGCGCGTAACGATTAGTGAGCAGCGACAGGCCTCCTGTTATCTGTATCACTTTTTGGATAGGATAAAAGTACCCCGTCCCCTTTAACCCGGCGATGAAGGCTCCCGCAGCGCCGGTATGTAAGGGCTGGTACGGTATAAAATGCAGAAAATAATCAAGGCCAAACACCAGGTATAAAAAGCCAAGCAGCAGGCGGGATATGAGGACGGTTGTTTTCATTTTTTAGTTATTGATTATCTATATCACATATCCGTCATTGCGAGGCACGAAGCAATCCCCTACATGCTGAGTCCCACATTGTTTGGAATTGCTTCGTACCTCGCAATGACGGTAGATTAGAATATTGATTTTTAATATATTTTGTTGAGTGTTATTACTTTTCTTTGGGTTTTACCGACGAATACGCACAAGGACGACGAAAAACAGGTTACAATATTGAATAAAATTCCGTCAGCTTCATAGCGTTACATCAAAAAACTATTATTCACCCGCCGCCGGCACCAGCTTTGCCTTCAAATCCGGGTCTTTCATGTCCTTATCCAATGGAAACATGGGGCGTTGGATGCGTTGGTACGGCAGCCGTTCGATGTTCTGATCAACCCCGCCGGGGGTTATGGCCAGCAGCCAATCGGCGCGCATGGCATATAGTTCGGGTTCAAGGTAGCCAATTTTCACTACCACAATACCGGCGGTTCGCGGGTTTAGGCCCAGGCGGGTAAAGTCAATTTCTTTGTGATAAGGTTTGCGCTTTTGGGTAATGATCACGTGTACGCTGCCCACTTTTATCACGGCTTCCACTTCGGCATCCTTATCGCCGTATTGGATAGATTCTACCGCGCCCGATAGCCTTACGGGTGGTGCAAAACGCGCATCAACGGCTGCGCCGGCCAAACCATCCACATGGCCGCCTACGCCCGCGGCTATGGCGCTTTTGATCAATTGCGGCGCAGGGATAGATGCATACAGCAACGATGGGCCTGCATCGGTTTTAAACTCCGGCCGGGCCAATATCTGTGTCAGCGTCCAAGTGGCGTCTCCTGCACCGCCAGCAGTTGGGTTATCGCCCGAATCGCTGATGTAAAATGGATGTTTTGGGCTGGCTACAGCCTTATCAAGACATTCTGTTAAAGTGCCTGTTGGAGCTACAAATTCAAAAGCTTTACGGGCATTCCAAAAGTTTTGGGCCAGTTTTTCGGCGGTGGCTGTTACTACGGCTTTATCGTCGCCAGTTACCATTACAACGGCATGGTTGCGCGGCTCATCGGCCCAGGCGTAGCCAATCCAAATAGCAGCATCAATAACGCCCGGCTGTACCGAAGCCGGCGCTACAGCCTTGTATATGCTTTTACCGGGCTCAATCCGGGTGCTTGTTTTTTCGCCGGGCAGTAAAATCGGGATAGAGATATAAGCCTTGAACATCGGTTTTCCTTTACCTGTTTCAATCCGGCTAAGGAGGTTTGCAACAGCCCGCTGTTTGGTTTGCATGGCATCTTCATGCGGGGCCATGCGGTAGCAGGTAATCAGGTCGGTGTTTTGGGCCAGCCGCCAGGAAACATTGCCGTGCAGGTCCATAGATGTGGAGATAAGCGTTTTTGTGCCCACTACTTTCCTGATCCTGGTTATCAGGTCGCCCTCCGGGTCATCCAATCCCACAACGCTCATGGCGCCGTGAATATCAAAATACAACCCATCATAAGGCAGGTGTTTTTTAAGCGAATCTAAAGTTTTACCAACCAGCGACTCGTAAGCAGCCCTGGTAACCGCCCCGCCAGGCAGGCTTTTGCCCACCAAAGCAGGGAACCAAAGCGCGCTCCTGCGCAAAGGCGAGTCGGCAGCCATAAATGGGTACGAACTAAAAACCTCGGCCCCGTATTTGGCATGAAAAGCGGCTTCATCCGTTAGTGCCGGCGAAAACGTGCTCGACTCGATGCCCAGGCCGCAAATGGCTATCCGGGGCAATGGTTTCAGTGTAGACCTGTTACCAGATGGCGTGCCGCTGTGTTTGATTTTATTGGGCAAGGTGGCCGCCAAACAAAAAGTAAGGCTAAATAATAGTATTGCCGGTATGGGGTGTTTAAACATAGCTATTGGGTAAATTGCATTTCATCCTCTCAATACCTCCAACTCTTCAAATCCGCTCCCTTTGGTGCCCTTGTTTTAATTTCGGCGGCCCATTTTTTGATAAACATTTGGTGGTAGCGCAGGCGGCTGATATAGTTGGGTTGGGTATGGTCGCCGTTCCAGCAGTGTTCGGCGCGGTCGCCGTAGTCAACTTCGCAGCTACAGTTGGGGTTATTGAGCTTTTTGAGCATGTCTTCGGCAGTGTAAACGGCGTTGTTGAGATAGTAGGTATCCATATCGCCTACATAGATGTGAATTTTGCCTTTTAAGCGGTTGCCAATTTTAGGCCAGTCGCGTTGGATGATGTGTGTAAGGTCAAAGTGCTCGCGCCAGTAGGCGGCAACCGAGGTATCTATAGCGCCGGTATTTTTATCGTAAATGCGTTTGGGGTAGCCATCCTTATCCATGGGCGAAAATACCGCTTCCCAGATATCAAACTGACCACCGCTACGACTCCGTGTCCCTATTGCCAGTTCGCTTTGATTAACCTCTTTCATGGTCGATCCTACGTGACCCAGGTAGTCGCGTTCTTCGGGGCGGGGTGTCTGTTTAAAATCTGACGACAGGAAATAGGCGTTTTTATCACCATAAAGATTAATGGTCATGTAATGGTGAAAATCTACCGGGTCGGGGCAGGCGGCGTAGCAGCCGTTATACTCGTTGGGATAAAAAACCTGCGCGGCCAGTACTTCCCAGCCACCTGTGGAGCCGCCGTACATAAACCTGGCCCAGCCTTTACCTATCCCCCTGAACTGCTTTTCAATCTCGGGGATCAATTCGTAAGTGATCGCATCGCCGTACGGACCAAGATTGGCCGAGTTTACGGCGTATGAATCGTCATAATACGGGTTGGCATGCTGAATCTCGATGGCCAGCACCCGCGGGAAGGCAGGCCCTGTCCATTGCTTATAAAAATCGTAGGCCTCCTGCTGCACTATCCTGTTATAACCTGTGATATGGAAGCGTGCCGAAGTATCGGGCTTCAAATTCGGGTCGGGCGGCGTGGTGCTAAAGCCTTCCAGGTCGGCAGGGAAATGCCCGTGGAAAATAGCCAGCGGATATTTCACATTAGGGTGCTCATCAAAACCGGCAGGCAGCAATATATTGGCGCCAAGGTACATCGGCCTGCCCCAGAATTCGGTGAGCAGCTTGCTTTGAATTTTGATGTGTTTGATGTATTTGGTATCCTTGGGGGCTTCAATAGGTGGGATAACCTTGCTGATATTAAGCGCTAATTCGTTAGAAACAGCCGGGTCGAAATGAATTTTGACCGGGGTCGAATAAATATTGCCCGGCGCTATATTCCAGTGCTGGCCTTCGCCCCTATCCATGGGCAGCTTTACGGTTTGGCCGGTTTTAAGATGAAAGGTCTCGTATTTATGTAACAGCACCTGCACATAATAATCGCCGGCAGGCACATCCTTCAAACGCTCCAGCGGGTAACCGTAAGCCTGCACATCTATTAGCTGGCTGGTGCCCGGCTGCCACCCGTTGATATCCATCCCAAAAACCAGCTGCGATTCGGCACCGTCACTCACCTGGAAACGGGGCTCGGCTTTGTTGTTTTTTGACAGCAACAATAACAGCCTGCCATCTAATTCCTTGCTTTCGCCAAGCGAAGGATCAATATTTACCCGGAAGGTTTGGGCGTTTACAAAAAATGGAGAGATAAGGAGTATGAATAAGATCAGCTTTTTCATGTAGGGCCGGGTTTGGGATTAAATATAGGGAAAAAGATGAAGGTTAAAAAAAACACATGTTTTTGGCGTTTTTTTTTATTCTCTCGAGAGGGCGCAATGAGAGATGTCGTGTCTACCTTAATGACAGATATATACAATACTAAAACGAATTAGCAACTGTATCCATGGCTTATAAGCACCTCCATTGACAACTAAACATCATGCTAAATCGAATTAGCAATTTTACCCATACCCCTCAGCACCCCTATTTCGCGTTAGTGATTGTACCGGATACCGGCCTCGTGCGTAATGCCTGCAGGCGTATGAGGAGAAAGCACGACCCAGAGGGGAACGCCCAAAGATTAAATTGGTGAATGGCTTCTCAAATGATGCTAATTTTTTCAGATTCTATTAAATAAATGCGGCACTTATTCTGTAAATTAATACCCAAATACCAACCTAACCATGCGCCGCTTTTTTTCTGTTGTTTTGCTTTTATTTCCCTTGTTTTTTGGCTGCGGCCGTCACGATAATAATCCCCCAAAACCGGAGAAAAACGTTTACCGGGACACTAGCCGGCACGACGATTATAATGTGAGGATATCTATACCAACGGCCTGGATAGAGAAGGTGCGGCATTTTGAATACAAACACAAGCACGCCAATTTATTGCTGCGCGAATTTGAGAAGTATACCAAACCCGATTCGCTTCTTAAAATCAAGGATGAGGGTGACGTAGATTCGGTTAGAAGAGGAATGGCGCTGCTAAACCCGCTATTTATAAACCTTGACCAGGAACCAGGCGAAGAACTGGCATGCCTGATGGGCTGGGATGCGAGTTACCCCTCGATGGCGGTATTTAAAAACATTGCCGGTAACTGGTACCTGGTTTACCTGGAAGAATTTTACATTTTTTATTCGGGGCCCGAACTTTATGTGGCAAATAGCTTTTCGGCAAACAAAACATTTTATTTCAGGCGGTTATATGAACGGGGTTCGGGAATTTATTCAGATGGTTATAGTTTTTATAAACTGATTAACAACAGGGTTTATCATTGCCTCGAGTTGGTTAATAAAACCCACATTGACGGATGGGGTTTATATATAAACCAGGAAGTGAGCACAAGCTTTACATTTAACAGCAGCGACCTTAACACCGAAGATGCCGATGAAATTTGGGTTAATTATAAATACAAGTTTTTTCCCGGCGCTGTTAACGAAGGCGATTGCCCCTGGTGTTCCCATTCAGACATTTCGCTTATTGATGGCGAAGAGGGGGTAAATTATGTATGGGACTATAAAAGCAAGGCTTATCAACCCGATATTTCGGCGCAGCAATCTGACCATAAAGAACTTACCGCCAAAAAGATAGCCTGCTTTGGCAATTTTGGCAACGACACGCTTTTTACAGATGCCTTTCACGACCAGCTAACCCAATTAGCCCAAAAAGGAACTACGAAGCAAAAGGCCATCTTAAAAAAATACCTGGCCATGGTGCAGAAAGATAAAGTGGCCACCACTCAAAAACTAAGGGTAACTACCCAAATTGGCAGAACAACTTTTTCCGGGCCGGATACAGCTAAAAAGAAGTGAGGACGCCTTGTTGGAATATCCGATTGTTTGAGGTCCTTTCTCAAAAAAGGGCGCACCGGATTGAGCACTGGCAGGGGTGTGTTAACCAGCGTTCATCGTTCGCTTGTATAAACACACCCCTCCGCCCCTCTTGAGAGGGGAATCGCGCTTTCCCCCGCTTTCTGCCACATTTCTCCGCAAGAAAAAAGCCGGCAACCGTTATTGCGGGATGATTTGCATGTGGGAGACGCATGTGATGCGTCTCTACAAAACTGCCTTCGCCCCCCCCACAAAAAAGCCGGCAACCATTACGGCTACCGGCTACATTTAACCAATTTATAAACCTATTATTTATCTGTTTTGTACATCGTAAGCTCGCACAGGTGGAAGTAGTTGCCGCCGCCCCATGTTTCCAGTACTTTAAACCGGATGTAGCGGTATGGCGCTAAATTGGCCGGGAAGGTAAATGGCTCGCCGGCGCGTTCAAACGCCAGATCGGCATCGGTGTTTTGGCCAACCGGCAGGCCCGATGGCTTAACCGAGGTAAAGCTGCCAAGCATTACCCAATTGCTAAAGTCGCCGTTTGAGCTTGGGTTGTTGCTGCCGTAAATTTCGAAGCGTTTTGGATTACCGTAGTTATACAGGCCCGATTCGCGCTGCCAGATTTTCATTTTCGCCAGCGATGCCGATTGCCCCATATCAAAGGTGAACCAAATTGGAAAATTTTGGCCGGGGGTATGAAAACCAGGCTCGCCGGTGCTTTTATCCCACAGGTAATAAGTTTCCCAGCCGTAGGCCGATGGCACATCTGTTGGCAGGTTATAGGCCCTGAACAATGATTTATCGCACTCCACAATATTGTAAATGGTTGGGAAGCTATCGGCTGTTTTTACCGGAAACGCATCCACCGCGTCGGGCGTTGGTTTATATGCCGACTGGTAGCTTATAGGGCTGCCCAGCTTATAATCGGTTAAAGTTACCGAGTTATCATTTGGCCCGAATGATTTTTGGGCGGCAACACCAAGCTTATTGGTATACATAATGGTGGTTGATACGTTACCTGTATCGGCCTTGTTAAAGTTTAACGTTACGGTGCCGTCGTCATTTAACGAATATGGGTTTGACGTGTTATAGCCCCGGTTAAACAGCGCCGAGATGTACGATGGACCGTATACCCGCACGTTGTTTAAATCCTGCCCTACCGATTTATTGCCATCGTTATCATGTGTCACAATGGTGAAAGTATATACATACTCTTTTAAATTGGGGATTGATACGGTAATTGAATCGGCCGGACTGTGCGAGGTAGCATTAACAACTACCGAATCGCTGCCGTTATTCCAGCTTACCACGTAGTTTTTGATACTCGGATCGGGGCTGGGGTGCCAAACCAGTACGGCCCGCAAATTGCCGGTGTGGTAGGTAACCCCGCTGGCTAAACCAGGGTAAGTTACCTCGTGATGATCTAAAAAAGATTTATAGTCTGTATCGTATTTTTTGCAGCCGGCCAGCGACAGGTACAGCAAAAAGAAAACAGCAACCTTGAAATTAATTTTCATTTTCTTAATTTTTAATGTTAACAACACGTTGTATTACAAAGGATTGCCATATAACGATACCTCAATAGCGTTTACATAGTTTAAGCCGCCAAACGTGCGCGATACATCCAGCCTGATAAATTTGGTAGCCGGTGCAGCAAACGGGATGGCAAAGTTTACGCCCGCGGCAACAAAGGCCAGATCTGACGCGTTGGCCTGGTTATTTGGCAAACCCGACGGCGGCGGCGGAAACACAAAGTTGCCCAGGTTAACCCAATCGCCGGATATGGTGCCCGGTGCCGAATTTTTTGGCAGAACCGAATCATGCGGGTTATCAACCGTGGTGCCCCATAAAGTGAAGTTCTGGATGTTTTGGTACGAGTAAATACTGTTAAGCCTTTCCCACAGCACAAAGCGGCTCAGCTTGGCGGTTACGCCCAAACCAAATGTACACTGGTTGGTTGGCGCACCTAAAGTATGCCAGCCAGGCTCGTTGGTGTTGCCATCAAACAGGTATTTTAACTCCCAGCCGTAACCAATAGGGCTATCGCTGGCCAGGTGGTACACATAAAACTTGCTTTTATCCAGCAGGGTTTCATACAGCGGCGTTAAGGTTTTAAACAATGTATCGGAGTGGTTACCAAACCTGTCGGTGGTGTAAACGCCAAATTTGGTAGATACAGCGCTAAAACCACGTACCGAAAAGTTAACGGTATCGGTACTGATGTAGTTAGGGTCCTGCTCATCGTACTTGTTGGTTTTGGTGTTAAACGTAAGCACGTGCATGGCAATAGGCGCTTTATTGGGGTTGAGGCCAAAAAAGTTTGCGCCGCCAAAATCGGCAGTGATGTTTAGCGCGGCGTTAACCAGCTGGTAGTTTGGTGTAAGCGGGTTTACCTTTACGGTAACCGGATCGGACATGATATTGGCACGGCTTACAGCATACAGCGTAACCGTGTACTCCTGGGCACGGGCAAAGCCATCAACCGTAATGGTATCGGTATAATAGCTGGCCTTGGTTTCGCGCACAGTTTTATCGTTAATGGCATATTTGGCCAAAACGTACAGCAGGTTTTTTGAATTGGGCAAGGTGTAGGTTAACCTGGCGCTGCCGTTTAAATTGATTACGTTAACATTGGTTACAGGCCCCGGTTTGGTAGGATCGTTGGATACCACCTCGATGTTCGACTCGGCTTTTTTACAGGACGCAAAAAGCATCATGAGCAACACGGGCGCTAACAGCAAACCTGAAAGGTATCTGCGGTTATTGATCTTTTTCATAATTTATATTTTAATATTAATCATTTGAAATTTTTACAGCACCGGTAAACTACCAGTATGGGTTTTGGTTAAGGTTGTTATCCACCACAATGTCGCTTGTCTGGATAGGCCATAAATAATCCTTAATGCCAAACACGGGTATAATAACCGTTTGGGGGCGGTAATAATTCGCGGCATCGCCTTCGTTAACATTCCAGCCTTGTATAGGCCTGCTTAGCACATCCTGCAACTCTTTCCAGCGGCGCAAATCCCAGCCGGCCTGGCCTTCAAAGCACAGTTCAATCCTTCTTTCGCGGTGGATAATTTCGCGCAGGCCATCTTTGGTATTTGGCTTGTCGGGTGTTTTTGAATAGCTGCCCCATGAAGCCTGTACGCCGCCCAAGCCTGCCCTTGCCCTTACTTTATCTATGTAAGTAAAAACTTCGGCAACAGGGCCCTGCGATTCATTGAGCGCTTCGGCATACAGCAGGTAAAGGCCCGCCAGGCGCATCCGCGGCATATGAAAATCAACCGCGGTAAAAACCTCATCATAAACCGACAGGTAATTGGCCAGTTTTTTTGGCCACATACCGGTAATATTGGTGGCGCTTAAACTTTTAGGGCCTGCCAACGCGTAAGGGCCACGGGCTTGCACGTAATAAGCGCTGCTTTCGTCAAGCTTGCCGTTGCCAAACCAAATGCCACCGTCGAAACCAATATTGGCATAAAACCTCAGCTCGCGGTTAAAGTGGCCTTTTGCTGTTTGATAGCCCGATTTGATGTACGATCCATTGGCGTCATCGCCGGTTTGCGGGGTGTAGCGGTTGGCATAGTCAAAAGTTTTATCCTCGTTAATGGGCACACCATTGCTGGTATAATACAGCTCGGCGGTCGAAATAGGCACCGCGAAAGTTGATGGATAGGTTGATGCCAGGCTTTCGGATTTATCCGTCATCCTTGGGATAGTAAAACCCTGGTAACCAAAACCGTAATTTAAGGCCCAGATCAGTTCGGGGTTTTGCTCCCATTTATCGGTGATCATGGCCTGCAGAGTTAATACCTTTTTCAGCTTATCAGATACATTGCCCACACTTACCGTTGGCGGCGTATTGTACAGGTGAAGGCCCTGCGCCTCGCATTCGGTTATAGCGGCTTTACAGGCGTCGGCAGCCAACTTCCATTTGTTGGCATCGGCGCTTGCCGAAAAAAGCAGTTTGCCTGTATTATCCTTAAAATTGGCATAATCGGGGTTACCGTTAAACAGCGGACTTGCAGCCGTGGTTAAAACCTCGGCCTTTACACTCATGGCAATAAATTTGGTAATGCGGCCAAACTCCGTAGCCTGGCTTTCAATAACAGGCGGCAAATCGGGTATGGCATCATCCAATAACGATACCACGTAGGCGAATGATTCATCAACCGACGAGCGGCTGCGTTTTACATCGGCCGTGCTGGCATTAACCGGGTTGTTGGTTTTTATTAAAATGATGGGGCCGTATAACCTTATCATGTAATAATGATAGTAGGCCTTTAAAAATTTAACCTCGGCAATCCACCGCTTTTTTTCTGATGCGCTTAAATCAATAGGCTTATCAATGTTTTCGAGCATGATATTGCACCTCCTGATGGCCTGGAACAAATTGCTGCCCCCGTTGGTGCCGTCCCAGTAGTTAATGCTTGGGTTTGCGGTGGTTTGCAGGCCCCTGATGATGTTGAAGCCCACCTCGTTAAAGTAATGATCGTTAAGGGTATTGGGGTACACAATTTCTGACGAGGTTGCAAAACCCGGATCATTTACCACGTTGTTCATCTGCGTCATGGTAGCGTAGCACGAAAACAGGTAGTTTTCGGCCTCGTTACGGTTCCGGAAGGCATATTCAAGCGTGCCCACATTATCGGGGGTAACATCCAGGTATTTTTTACATGAAAGGCTCATGGAACACAGCACAATCACACAAATCAATTTATAATATGACGATTTCATATCTTCTGCTTTTTTCTGTTAATTATAAATTCACGTTTAAGCCTATGTTGTATACTTTTTGTATCGGGTACGCAAAGCCGTTACCACCCTGCTCAGGATCCCATAGTTTGAAGGGGCTCCAGGTAAGCAAATTCAGGCCGTTAAAGTAAATTCTCAAGTTTGATACCCTTAACGATTTGGCTATGCGTGCAGGCAGCGTATAACCAACCTCTAATGATTTAAGGCGCATAAAGCTGCCATCGCGCAGCCACCAGGTGCTTGGCTGCAGGTTGTTTGATATCACGGTTGAGTTAACACCCAGGCGTGGGTAGGCTGCATACAAATCCTGGTGCTCTTCGCTCCAGTGGCTGTTGGCAAACTCGCTTAATACCTGTGTATTGCCGTACACATAAGGATCAGGACTTTGGATAAAAGGGCTTACCCTGGTAGGATCGACAAAGAACGATACCCTTGCCTGGCCCTGGAAAAATGCCGAAAGATCAAAACCCTTATAGCCGGTTGAAAAACCGAAGCCATAAACAATTTCGGGCGTTTGCGGATAACCCAGATAGGCCATATCCAATACATCTATTTTACCATCGCCATTTAAATCGCGGTATTTAATATCGCCACCCTGTGGTTTTATACCGCTGCCATTAAAGATCTGGGTAGGCGAGTTTGCCGCTTCCTGGTCGTCAACAAACAAGCGTTCGGCAATGTAGCCGTAGCCGCGGCTTATGGGCTGGCCAATAGCATGACGCCATGGCTCCTTATAGTCGGGCTCCTCGATGTAAGTATATTTATTATTGGAGTAGGTAAAGTTACCGCGGATTGATGCCCAGGCGCTGTTGCCAAAGTTTTGTTTGTAATCCATAGATAAATCGATACCCTTTGAATCTACCACGCCCAGGTTGGCACTGATAGGCGCCTCTAAACCCTCGCTTACAGGGATGCTTGCGCGTTGCTGTAAAATGTTATAGCGGTGGTTTTTATAAAACTCGGCCACGATATTGAAATTTTTCAAAAGCGTCATTTCAACGGCAACGTTGGTTTGTCTCGAGGTTTCCCAGGTTACATCAGTATTCTCGTAATTCTGGATGGTTACCCCTTTACGCTCATACTGGTTATTGATACCAAATTGCGCATAATTATAACCCTGGTTAAACTGAACTACCGATTGGTAGAAGAAACGCTGAGAGCCAATGGCATCGTTACCCACCAAACCATGGCTGGCGCGGATTTTTAAACGATCGACGATGCCCGGTGTCCACCAGTCTTCGTTAGATACTACCCATGATGCGCCAATAGTTGGGAAGAAACCGTAACGGTGATTGGCCGAAAATCGCTCCGATCCGTTATAGCCAAAGTTAAACTCGGCAAAATACCTGCTTTTAAAAGAGTAGGTTACCCTGCCTGCCAAACCAAGGTTACGATATGGCAAGGCCGATAACAAATCGCCGGCATTGGCATACAACGTTTGTTGCTGCGTACCTATCAATGTGGTGTTTATGGTATGGCTGCCGAACGATTTGGCATACTCCAAAGCGCCCTGTAAATAAATAAAGGTATTTACCTGTGTACCGCCCGGCGAATAGCTCAGGTATTCCTGCGCTACGTTGTAGCCGGTTGGCTGTGGGTTAAGCCAGGTAAGGGTGTACTTGTTGGTTTCTTTATCGTAGGTATTAACGTTATAGTAAAATGGCGAATAGGCCGATTGTGAGGTGAAATAAGAATACCTGTTGGTATTAAACAGCCCCCTGAACTTTAAACCATCGGTAATAAACTTAAGGTTTTGGTTTAACTCCAGTTGGGCCGACATCCTTGACTCGGACGAGTTTTTATGCCCCCTTAACAAAGCCGCGTAAGGGTTATTATAGGAGATACTGTTGCTTGTAGAGCCACCTGTTAAACCGGTATTACCAAACAGGATGTGCTGGGCGTTCAGGTTTGCCGAATCGGCCGGAAAATAAGCCGGGAACAATACGGGGCTGGTATGGATGGCCACGTTATATAAATCGGATGCGAAAGAACCATCGGTAGTAATGGGGCCGTTATATTCGCTAAACGTACCTGATAGCCTTACCACCACCTCGGTGGTTTTAGTCATGTTTACGTTGATGTTTGAACGTAACTGGTAGTTTTTAAACTTAACGTTATTGTTGTTATTGTTGCGGATATCGTTCTTTAATACTCCGTTATCCACATTATATGCTCCTGCTATATAGTAGCGGGCAATATTACCGCCGCCGCTTACGCTAAGGTTATTACGCTCGGTAGTGGCACGTTTTTTAAACAACAGGTTAAGCCAATCCACAGCGGGGTATACATATTGGTTGCTGCCGGGCGTGCCGTTTATGGTATTCTGCGTGTTCCTGATCTTGCTTTCGGGGAAAGGCAGCGGCAATTTGGGGTCGCGGGTTAGCGTAGCCTCGTTGTACAGGTTCATGTACTGGATCGGGTCCACAAGGTCCAACGTCTTTGTTGATTGCGAGGACGAGTACTCCGACCGGAAATTGATTTTAGGCGCGCCTTCTTTACCTTCTTTGGTGCTTACCAAAATAACACCGTTTGCGCCGCGTGCACCATACAGGGCCGTAGCGCTGGCATCTTTCAGGATAGAGAAGCTGGCAATATCATCCACATTTAAGCGTGCCAGGTCATTGGTGGATAGCTCCACGTTATCAATCAAAATAAGCGGGTCGCGCTTGTAACCGAAGGTAGTTACCCCCCTGATGAAGAAGGAGGCGTTATCCTGCCCCGGCTGGCCACTGCGCTGGTAGGCAATAATACCGGCTGCCTGCCCTGCCAAAGCATTGGTTAAGTTACTTGCCGGTATTTTAAGTTCGCCGGGCTTTATGCTGGTTACCGAACCTACCAGCGCTTCCTTGCGTTCCTTTTTACCAAAGGCTGTTACCACAACTTCTTCGGCAATCAGCTTGTTTTCTTTCAGGATGATGTTGAAGATCTTTTTATCGGCAGTAACAACAACGTGCTGCTCGGTAAAACCCACAAAGCTTATACGTAATGATGTACCTACAGGCACATCCAGTACAAAGCGGCCGTTCTCATCAGTCGACGTCGAGATATTTTTAACGTTTTCGGCCAATATGGTAGCACCCTGTATTTTTACGCCAAGGGTATCGGTTACCTTACCTGTAACGGTAACCCTGGTTTGCGAATAGGCACTGCCAAAAAACAGGGTTAGCACAAAAAGGATAGTGCAACGCCCCAGGATAAGGTGCCTGTTATTTTTTGAAAGTAGTTTACTAAAAATGTAAAGTGGCTTCATAAAACTTGGTTCATAATTTGTTATTCATTAATTGGTTTGCGATCAAATATTTGCTATCAAATGCAGGATCAGTTATTGGCGAAAAAAAAGCAATATCTTTTTAAGGAGCGGGCCTGGGTGTTAATTCGGAGATATGAAAATGGTGTACGCCCACTTTTGGGGACACTTGTCAAATTTCATAAATCTCATCAGGCGGATACTTCCCTGGCTTTTTATAATTGGTAGTTCTGCTTTTCTCCCCTGGGGTCAAGAGTCAAAATCTTCACATACTTTATGGGTTTAGTTAATAATTGGTTCTGTAAATGTAGGTGGGGAGCGCGCACCAAAAAATGGATTTACTTTCAAAAAGGATGGACAATTTTATGATTTTTGGCCATCAAAATGGGTTAGTCCATTAATTACCTGCCCCATGAAAAAACAGCACTTTGGGGAGTGTGAAAAAGTTGATACTTTTTGTGAATTTTTTGAAAAAAAGTATAGCATTAGTATCTCATTTGTATAAAAAAGTATTGTTTTTTTCATTCAAAAAGAGCTGCTTATAAAAAAGCTGGGAAAACTTAAGCTACCACCCCAAATTTGTACACAATAACCTGGAAAAAGGCTTCGCCGGGATTTAATATGGCCGATGGAAAATGAGCATGATTGGGGCTATCGGGATAATGCTGGCACTCCAGGCACAAACCGTCAAAAGGCCGGTATGGCCTTGAATAATTTCCGGGAATTTTGCTTTGGAGATAATCGCCAGTATATACCACTACTGATGGGTAGGAAGTAGCTACTTCAACCTGGCGCCCCGAGGCGTTATCTATAAGCAGCGCGGCGGGTTTCAGGGTATGCCGGGTATCGTTTTGCAGCAAAAAGCAATTGTTATAACCGTTAATGGTATCGCCGCCGGCCATCATTTTATCCCTTAATACTTCGCCATTTAAAGTCCTTTTGCCGGCTGGTTTCACCAGGCCGGTTGGTACGTAGGCGGCATCAACGTCCAGTACATTATCTGCATAAACTTTAAGGGTATGATCAAAAACACCACAGTCCCCGGCAGATAGATTGAAGTAAGCATGGTTGGTAAAATTGGCCACCGTTTGCTTGTCGGCTGTGGCCTGGTATTTGATTTTCAGTTCATTATCCTCAGTCCACTCATAAGTTACTACCAGTTTAAGGTCTCCGGGGTAGCCGCCATCACCATCCTTACTCAGCAGGGTAAACGCTACGCCACTTTCGGTTATTTGACAATCGAAAACCCGGGTATTAAAGCCGGCATTACCACCATGGTTGGAGTTGTCGCCATCATTGACGTCCATGTGGTAAGCTGTTCCGTTCAAAGTAAATTCCGCCCCTCCAATCCTGTTGGCAAAGCGGCCTATAGTGGCTCCTAAATAGCATTCGTCGGCAATGTAACCTGGTAATGAACGGTAGCCCAATATCACATTTTCGAGGTTGCCCGCCTTATCCGGCACTACTGCCGATACCAGCGTAGCGCCATAATTGGTAAGCTCGACATATGCCCCTGAACTATTTTCGAGCCTGAAAAAGTAAATCTTACAGCCAACATGTTCGCCCCATTCCTGTTGCGATATCCTGTTTTGGCTTTTGATCATGATTTGGTTGGTTTTATAGCTCAAGGTAAATTATATTATTGTAATTATAACACATATTTAATTAAGCTAAAACTATTTAGCTTGATTAAATGATGCATAAGTTATTTAGCCAGAAGCCTTAAGTCGTAAGTCCCAAATGCTGCTCTGGCATTTTTTGACTTAAAACTTAAGGCTGCTGACTTAAGACTAAATTAGTAGTTTGTCACGTTCAATTGCTGTTTGGTCATCTCCAAATGGGCCTTTGCACCGGCATGGGCACTATCAAGTTGCAGCACTTTGGTAAACAGGGCCAGCGCTGCATCAAACTCATGCAAACCCAGCATTCCTAATCCCTGTAAAAAGTACGTATGAATGGTGTTGCGCAGGTTTAAGTCATCGTCGAAAATGAGCAGGTTGGGGAGGGATACGGCAAAGTAATCTATTTTCACTACATCGTTTTCATGGGCTTTGCCATAGGCTATCAGCTTATCAAAAATCTGTTTGGCATGCTCCTGGTCGCCCAGTTTTTGCCAGCTTAGGCCCTGGTAAAAAATCTTGTCGGGCTGCTGATCGTTATAGAATACAGCGGCCGATGGTTCATCCAAACCGATGGTTGACTGGGTAAAATAGTGTTTGGCGGCTTCAGCTTGGTTTAAGCCTTCATAAGCACGGCCCAGCCAGTAATCAATATCGTTTTCCTGGGTACCGTACAGCTTGCCCTCGCCCAAATTATGCGGATAGCTTTTGGCCAGGTTTAAATTGGCAACGGCTTTATTAAAGTCGCCCTCGTCAATATACTGTTTAGCCAACTGCACCAGGCTAAACACGTACTGGCCAGATGCCTTACCTTCGCCGCCCTCCCATGGGTGAAACTGGCGTTTCATCAACAAACCGAGTGCTTTATCGTAATCGCCTGTTAAATTGTAAAGCGTTACCCGTTCCAGGTAAACATCGTCGCGCAGGTTGGCAACGTCAAGGTTATTTTCCAGGAACTTCAATCGCTTATCAACCGGGTAGTTGAGCCTTTTATAAAGCTGATCCAGCTCCATCAGCACGCGGGCATCGGTTTTATCCAGTTCAAAAGCCTTTTCAAAATAGCTTAGCGCTTTTTCGGCATTGTTTTGCTTGTTAAAATAGGCAATAGCCAAATTCCTGAACACAGTAGGGAATGTTTCGTCCAGCTTTGCTGCTTTTTCCCAGTTGCTTACGGCATCATCGTACTGGCGTTTATCATAAAACAGGTTACCCAAATAGTAGGGCGCTTTAGCATCAGCGGGGTTAAGTTCCATGGCCAGCTGCAGGATATTCACCTCATCCAAGCGGTTAGGAAAGCACAGGTATGGATCGGCAGCGGCGGCTTTTTTAAACCATTGTTTAGCAACATCAGCTAAATCGTTTTTATAATTGAAATATCCCAGGCTATAATAAACCATCGGGTTGTTGCCGCCATCTTTTAAAGCTAATTGCAATAACTGGTTGGCCTCGCCATACAAACCGGCAGCCGCATGATCAAGCGCGTATTCAAGATAATTCTGATCGTCCTTACGCGAAAGCGCTACCAGCTCATCAATGCAAGCTGCCATTTTATCGGCCTCGCCTAATAATTTATAAGCCTGTACTTTCTCAAAAATAACACCCAGGTTAAAGCTATCCCTCTCCAGGGCAATATCTGCTACCTGCAAGGCTTTATCCAGTTGTTTAAGGTTACGCAGGGCCGCCATTTTTATTACGTAGGCCTTGCTGTTGTTGGCATTCCTATCCAGCGATTGGTTAATATGATCCAAAGCCAACGCAAAGTGACCACGGGCCATATCTGTTTTGGCTACCTCAAAAAAGCCGGTATCTTTCCAGGCATTGCTCCATGTTGATTTGTAAAAAACCGTATAAGCTTCATCGGCCCTGCCTAAATATTTTAAGCATAAGCCCAGGTTATAATAAGGCTCGCTATCGTATGGGTTAGGGTTGCGCTGAATGCCGGTTTCAACCGCCTGCCGTAAAAAAGGCTCGGCTTTGGCAAACTGCCCTTTGCGGATATACCATTTACCCAAAGCGTTGTTATTACGAATATCGGTTGGTTCGCGCCGCAGGGCTTCTTCATAATAAGGCACCGGGCTGTATGTGGCGTGGCGATATTGCTCCAGGTGCTGCGCGGTTAAAAACAATTGCTCCACGCTTTCCACATCGGCTGGCTCCAAAGCGGGCCTGGCCGGGATGGGCATTTCGTTCTTTTTGTTTTTGACAGGTTCGTAGCGCAGTACTTCCTGGTTGCTGCTGTTGGTGATAATGAGCAGTAGTTCATTCTCATTTACATCGGCAGCTACCGTCAGTTCCTGTACAAAAACAACTTCGGGCACAATTGTACCGGTGTATGCAAAAAGCTCTTCGCCATTATAATTGAGGCTGATATGCAGGTTTGTTTGGACTGATGTTACCTGCACTTTGATGGTTACTTTATCCCCATTTTTGCTTAAAGCTAACAGGATATCCTTCGATGCGTTTTTTACCATGCCCAGTTCGCGGTAGGGTAAAAAATACTGGGTAAAAGTTTTTTCTTCGTAGGGCATCAGCCAGCTAAAATCGGGCTGATTATCGGTAAATACGCCCGTCATCAGTTCAATATATGGGCCGTCCTCGTCGGTGAGGTTTCTATCCCAGGCCTGGCCAAAATCGCTGTGGCCCCAGGTCCATTGTTTTTTACCGGGGGATACATGGTGATTGGCCACGTGCAGTAAACCGGCTTCGCTATCGTGCTCGTATCCCCCCACAAAATCATAATCGGAATTGATGGCCATGTATGATGTGGGTACAGGAATGTTTTTGTACAGCGAGATATCGGTACCCGGCGAGTAATCAACCTTGTAGTAGGTTCCGGTTGCTATCGGAAAATCGGATACATCGCGTTTACCGTGGTCAAAAACGGCGTTCACATCTGGCGGGAATACCGATTGGTAATAATCATTCACCTTAACTGCCGGGTTTGCCCACCATAAAAAGGTTTGCGGCAGGGCCGATCGGTTAAACAGTTTGGCTTTTATTTCGATATAAGCCGTATCGGGATGCAGGGTAAAACCTGCCATGCCTTTGGTATGGAACATGCGCTCCACCTCGTTCACCCAAACGGTTTTGCTGCCATCGGCATGCTCTTCCAGCTTGTAATCAACCGGATCAAAGGTGCTTGGCCTATGGTGCTGCGGCCAGTTAAATTCGATGCCGCCCGAAATCCATGGACCGGTTAAGCCTACCAGAGCGGGCTTAATTACCTGGTTATGGTAAATAAAATGGCGCTGCTTCACCTTATCAAAGGCTGTTTGAATACGACCGCCTAACTGCGGCAGTATCATCACTTTGAGGTATTTATTCTCCAGGAACAGGCCTGTGTATTCTTTATCTTCTTTTTCGTCGGCAATTTTCTCAATCACCGGGTTTGGATAAACCACCCCACTGCTGCCCTGGTAAACCCGTTTTTCAAAAAACATGGGGTTTTTATCAGGCTTGCCAACACCATAAGTGGGGATAATTACTTGCTCTTCCCAAACGGAAACAGTTGAACTTTGCATACTATGTATTATATTTTAATGTCTTATTAAATTGTCTTCTAACTCTTCTAAAGTTTGGCCCTTGGTTTCCTTCACTTTTGCTTTTACAAACAGGAAACCTGCAAAGCAGATGCCCGCGTACAGGTAAAATGGCCCGTATGTGCCTAATTTTTTGGCCAGTATTGGGAATGTAAATACCAGGATAAAATAGGCCAGCCATAAGGATACGATAGCTACTGATGAGGCTACACCGCGAATCTTATTGGGAAAAATCTCTGAAATAAGTACCCATGTTACCGGGGCCAGGGTAAACGAATACACGCTGATAGCCAGTAACACAAATGTGGATAGCAGTATTACCGGAGCATGGTTTTGCAATAAAAAGGCAAGCACAATGAATGATACAGATAATCCAATGGAGCCTATCAACATTAATGGCCGCCTGCCGAGTTTATCAACCATAAACATGGCCAAAACCGTAAATACCAGGTTTACCACGCCAATAAAAACTGTCTCGAGCAATTGGTGGTTTACGCTTGAGCCTGCTGCCTGAAAAATAGTTGAGGCGTAATTGAACAATATATTACTGCCACAAAACTGCTGAAACACCGCCAGTGTTATCCCCACCACCACGGCAGGGCGTACGGCTTTTTCAAACACCATGGCGTATGATTGTTTGGTTGACCCAATCAATGATTTTTCGACTGCTTTAAAGGTTGATTCGGCAAAATCAGGTGAGCCAATTTTGTTGAGGATAACCCTGGCTTTATCGGGCTGACCGGATTTCATGAGCCATCTTGGGCTTTCGGGCAGCCAGGTAACGCCGATTAAAAATATGGCCGATGGCACGGCACCCAGGCCAAACATCCAGCGCCATGAATCGGCACCATGATTGGCCAAAAAGTAATTGACCAGGTTGGTTATTAATATGCCGATAACCACCGTAAGCTGGTTAATAGCTACATTTCGGCCGCGTACTTCGGCAGGCGATACTTCGGCGATATACATGGGGCAAAGCATGGAGGCCATGCCCACACCTATGCCGGCGGCAAAGCGCAGGATTAAGAAGTAAGTTAAGGATGCAGAAAAAGCAATCCCGATAGATGACACCGCGAAAATTAATGCAGCGATGATAAGCCCCGGTTTACGGCCATATTTATCGGCAATGTTACCGGCCAGTAAACAGCCAACTATGCAGCCCAAAGCCAGTGACCCGGTTAAAAAACCCTCCCATACCGGCGTTAAGGCAAACTGGGTGCGCAGAAAAGGCAATGCGCCCGAAATCACCGCAAAATCGAACCCGAACAGGTACCCGCCCAGGGCCGAGATAAAGGAAATGCCAATAATATAACTGCTGTTAAAGCTTTTTGAACTACTCATTTTTTTGTTTGGCTATGTTTAACTGGTGGCATAATATTACTGTTTATTTTTATCATTAATTTACCGCTACTATTTTTATCAGCAAGGCATCGCCTGTGTTGGCGACCATGCTAAACATTTGGGCGTCAGCATTTAATTCACCAATTGCCTTATCGGTCATAAAATCGCGGAATTCGTATTTTTTATGCGCATCAAGGCCCAAGGCCTGCCTGCTAAACAATTGTTTAAAATCATTTTTCAGGTCGAAATTGAATAAGGCCAGCATAGTAGTATCGCCCGGCAGGTAAAATGACAATTGCTGATCAAAGCTTTCGCCATCGGCTGTTTTAAGGGGGATAAAAGCTTTAGGATCGCTAAAAAATTGGGCTATGTTTTTATTATTCAAAAATTCCTGTGCCCGGTAGGCGGCTATCGGGTTCCTGAAATCAGAGCCATCGCCCAGAATACTGCCCATTACCATCATGGCATACAGTCGTACTTTTATTTCCTGCTCGTTCAGATCCGGGTTTTTCTGGAAGTTTTTCATGATGCTGACATCCAGGTTGGTATAAGGAAACAAAGTGCCCTGTACCCAGCCCATATGCGATCCTGTGGCTAACGACGATTCTGTACTCCCCCAGTTAGGAAAACCTTTCTGATCATCGCGCAGGTGCGAGTATACATCGGTAGATACAAACCGCGTGTGGGTATATTGGTGCGGAAACAGCGGCGAGATGGCCTGGGTGATAAAAACATCCTTACCCATAATTGAATCAACCAGGCGGCGCAACGTTTTCATCCCATAATTGTAAGCCTGTATCCCGGTACGGATCTTTGGATCGTAACGTTTGGTACTCTCCAAAGCACCGGCCGTCAAAAAGTCTATCTTGATAAATTTGGCGTTGATGGCTTTTGCCTTTTTCAACTGCGATATGATAGAAAGCCTGACCGCCGGATGCGTGGGATCCAGGGCATAAGCGCCCCAATCGCCATCTTTGTACATGATGGCCTTACCGTTTTTATCCTGCAAAAGCACATCCTCAAACATTACATCGGTACCCGGCAGCTTGCGCCCTTTGGTGTCATTCTTCCAGCTCCACATGGCAAATGGCGTAAAATAAAACCCCATCTGCTGGCCATTTTTTGAGCCATACTCCCCTATTGATTTTAAAACCTCGGTTGAATAGATGCCCTGGTCGTACGAGTCGATACTCAAAACAGGTTTGGAGTAAGCGCCAAAGTTGGGCATGGAGTGGATGAAATCCGAGATCTGGTTTACAGCAGGCGGCATCATCACCTTTTCGTAACCCAACACACCTTCAACCCCAAAACTGTTCCAGTAAACAGGAGCTGGCCCCTCCCAGGTTTGTTTACCATTGATGATGGAATTTACCCGTCCATAATCCTTAAAAGCCTCGTGCAAATCATCCGATCCGCAGATATAAACAGTGGCCGAGCTTACGGTTTGGCCCAGCATGGTACCATGGTCGGCATGATCATGCGTACCATCCAACCCGCCGTAGCCCGATTTAAGGGATGGATTATCGGCCGTAGCCACACCACCAAAAACGTTTAATGAATCTACATAGCCCAGTTGCATTCCGGTTTGATAAGCTAAACCTGTTTTCCAGAAATCGTGACTTACGCTACCTATTACCAGGCCCGAATTTTTAAGCTGATCATACACCGCTAAAAACTCGTAGCTAATGCCTTTGCTTTTAGCGTCAGTTCCTTTTGGCCAGCTGCGCTCTAAAGTTGGCGTCCAATCGTCGTTATCAAAGGGCACATCCAAAATCCGCGGCTCGGTACCGGGAATAAACAACTTGCCTTTATTGGCCGGAAGTATAGCTATCGGGCTGATGTCGCGGGTTTCGATAGGTTTACCCGTGGATGTAGCACTTACATTAACAAGAGCATATTGCTTGCCCTGGTAAAGGGTGAAGGACTGTGTGATGCTGATGCTGTGCTTTGCATCACCGTGTTTAACAACAAGGCTCAAACCTTTGCCTACATTATCGTTAACCTGCCAGGTTGTGCAGGCATGGTTAGCAAGATCAGTAGTTGATAAATATCCCGAAGTTAAATCGCGTACGTAAGCTACCGTGTTATCCATGTGCATACCATTGGCAAACACATAGTTAATTGTGCCGGTAGCTTTATCGACGGTAATTTTTACCTGCGGGCTGCTAATGGCGGTGTTATCTGCACTTTTTTGGAGTTCCTGTGCGCTCAACATGGTCACGGATAAAATCAAAAAAGCTATCAGGCCGGAAGTTTTGATGAAGCTTATTTTATAATTACCTGTTGTTTTTTTAAAGTGCTGCATTTAGTGTTGTTATAGTTTTTTTATCTCGATAACCTTGTTAAATCTTTTGAATCGTGTTTGCCGGTACATCTATTCCTGTTATTATCAGGAATAAACACTGAACGCTTAACACACTAATATTGCCGGCTTATCTCTTTTATAGAAACAATTAAAAGGCATTTCCTACTGTTGGTATCGCTAATTGGTTACAATGTAAATGTCATGGATTGAGCAGAATAAAAAAATAGTCAATGTTACGGAAATGATGGACTTTATTACGCCCTGTCAATTTCAATTATTTCTATTTTTTACCAATGTTTTGATATTTTTTGTTAATGTTTGTATCCGAAGATCAACCAGTTAACACGGAGCACCGATTATCACGGTATCCATTCAAAAAATGACTAAAAGTACAGCTATCAGGCGGCGGGACGGTTTTGAAGGGCAAAAGCTTATTGTGCTGCCCAAAAAGATCATTACCAACTTTTTAAGTAAGGATTTGGTTACCAAACAAATTTACATTACCGATATTGGCTATTACCCCAAAGCCCGGCACCATTACGCCGAGCGTCCCAACGGCATTAACCAGCATATCATAATTTATTGTACCGAAGGCTATGGCTGGCTGGAGATCAACAAGAAAAAGGTGGAGGTTTCGCCATCGCAATTTATTGCCATACCAGCCAACACCCCGCACAAGTACGCCGCCAACATGGATAAACCATGGACGATATACTGGATTCACTTCAAAGGCGAGATAGCATCTTTTATAGTAGAACTGATCCTGAAAAACTCAGAGAATTACAAGCCATACCTTTCTTTTAATGAAGACCGGATAAAGCTGTTTGAAGACATTTGTTTTAACCTGGAGAAAGGCTATAGCAGCGATGCGCTGCGTTATGTAAATATGATATTCTCGCACTTCCTGTCATCACTTATTTACGAGGATAAGTTTAACCATGTAGACGACAAGCCTGCCGATAACGATATAGTTGAAAAAACCATTCAATATATGCAAGATCATGTTAATACCATGATAAGGCTTGACGACCTGAGCAGCTTTGCAAAGTTATCCACCTCCCACTATTCGGCTATTTTCCGGGCAAAAACGGGTTACTCTCCTATTGAGTATTTTAACCAGCTAAAGGTTCAAAAAGCCTGTCAGTATATCTCATTTACTGCCATGTCTATCAAAAACATTGCCCTGACTTTGGGCATAGAAGATCAATATTATTTCTCGAGGATGTTTACCAAACTGATGGGTACTTCGCCTAACGAGTACCGAAAAAAGGTAAAAGCGAGTAGTTGAATGGAAATCTTAAACTCTAAGGGAAAAATCTAAATCCTAAATTCTAAACTCTAAGGGAAAAACTCTAAATTCTAAATCCTAAATTCTAAAGGGAGAAGTTTAAGGGTAAATGTTATGTTGCGATTGGTTTAGAATTTAGAGTTTTTTTCATTAGAATTTTTCCTTCTCCCAATAGGGGTGTTTTGCTTTTGAGTTGTATCAGGTGTATAAAAACAAAATACACCGCCCATGATTATCACTTTAATTATTTGGTTGTTTAAAAAATATGCCATTCCTGCCCTGGTTAATTATAAAGGCAGGTCGGCTTTAAAATTTGGCAAGTTGTTAAAAGTACCTGTGGCCGTAATTTTACTGTCGATACCCAGTACGCGGTTATACGCTACTGAAACAATAACCAAATACAATGTTTTGCACAGCGGTAAAGTGGTAGGGCATCTTAACTTTTACCAAAAAAACACCGGCGATGAGCTTTACCTCAAAATGATATCAGAAGTTAAAATGAAGTTCATCTTCAGTATTAATGTTAATTGTAATGAGGAATCAACCTTTAAGAACGGCAAGCTCATCAGCTCGCATGTTTTGCGGCATGTTAATGGTAAAGAGAAAGCCAACCGGGAAACAAAGGCAGCAGGGAACGCCTACCTTACCCTGGCCGAAGGTAAAAGCGGCCGGGTTGAGCAAGCCGGTATAAGCAACAACTTGATGCTGTTGTATTGCCATGAGCCGGCAGATGGCAACCTTGTTTACTCCGATAACTTTCAGCAATTTTTAATTGTTAAAAAGGCTGGGGTGCATGTTTACCGGATTGACCTGCCCGATGGCAATTACAACTATTATACTTACGCCAATGGCATTTGCAGTAAGGTAGATATCCACCATTCATTATACACCATCCAGGTACAGCTGGCCTAAGCCATAGTAAACAACATGAGGTATATGACCGGGAAAGCCCCTATATTTAACGCATACTTTCACCCTTTATCAGTGGAATACAGCGATAGCACGGTCATTTCCTTATTAAAGCAGGGCAACCAAAAGGTATTTGAAATGGTGTTTAAAAGCCATTTTAAAAACCTGCATGCCTATGCCTATACTTTTTTAAAGGACGACGGGCAAGCCGAAGAAGTAGTGCAAAATGTATTTTGCCGGATTTGGGAAAAGCGGGAGTTGTTAAAAACGGACGGCTCGATAAAATCATACCTATACCGGGCCGTTCATAACGAAAGCCTGAACTACCTGAAACATCAAAAAGTAAAAGCATCTTTCCAGGTTTACTATGCTGATGAAATGGACCAGGTGCAAGATCATTCGTCCAAGGCAATGCTGGCCGATGAACTGGAAAAGCACATTAGCCAAGCCATGAGTGAGCTGCCGCAGCAATGCCGCACCATTTTTCAGCTCAGCCGCTTTGAACAACTGAAATACCAGCAAATTGCCGACCAGATGGGGCTATCTGTAAAAACCATAGAAAACCAGATGGGCAAAGCATTAAAACTGATGCGAACTAAACTGGCCGAATTTTTAATGATCATTTTGTATTTAATTATCAGCCGTTAGCAGATGAGTAATAGTACCCCCCATATGACCGATGATTTGCTGGTAAAACACCTGCTTGGCGAAGCAGACATTGAAGAGCAGGAACAAGTGCAGGCATGGTTTAATGCCGCCGAAGAGAACCGCCTGTATTATCATCAGTTTAAAAAACTGTGGGACCAAAGTTTAAAAGTTGCCGGCACGCGTGCTGTTGATGAAGATGCTGCTTTTACACGCCTGCAAAACCGGATAAATAATAACCAGGCCACATCCAAAACCTTATCACACCATTTAACGCGGGTAAACTGGCTGGCTATAGCGGCATCCGTGGTATTGGTTTGTATGCTCAGCTATTTCGGGCTAAATTATTTTAGCAGGGTTACTACCGTTAACCTGCAAAGCAATAATAAAGTACTGGTAGATACGCTCTCCGACGGATCTGTGGTTACTATGAACACTTTATCGCAATTATCCTATCCAAACAGGTTTAGCGGTGATACTCGTACGGTTGAACTATCTGGCGAGGCTTTTTTCAAAATCACTCCCGATAAAACAAAACCTTTTATTATTAATGTAAATGGTGTAACGGTTAGGGTGGTTGGCACGTCATTTAATGTAAAAAGCAGGAATGGAAAAACCGAAGTGATTGTTGAAACCGGAATTGTGAATGTAAGCAGGGATAAAAACAGCATTAGCCTTAAGCCCGGCGAAAAAACTGTGGTGTTAAAAACAGGGAACGGTTTTACAAAACAAAGCACGCGGGGTAAATTGTACAGCTACTATATCAACAAAGAGTTAGTGTGCGACAGCACGCGTTTAAGCGAACTCGTAGCCGCACTGAATGAGATTTACAGCGCACATATTGTAATAGCAAAACCATCATTAAATAAACTGCCCATTACAACCGTGTTTAAAGATCAATCGCTTGAGCAGATTTTATTGGTAGTAACAGGCACATTCCCCATTACAACGGTACACATGGGCAACCAAATCATCCTGAGATAATTGATATTTCTACCTCGTTCTATGTATTATTTAAACCGGGTGCTTTTAGTCTTGTTTACGGTCGCGTTTTTGGCCAGCCTGCATAACCATGCAGCGGCGCAGGTTAACCTTGCCCGTAATATCACCATTCACGTAAAAAAACAGCGCCTGGGCACGGTTTTTAAAACAATGGAAGATAAGGGCAGCTTTTACTTTTCATATAACAGCAACCTGATAAAAGCCGATAGCCTGGTAAGCCTTGATGCCGATAACTGGACCGTTAAAGAGGTGCTTGACCAAATGCTGATGAAGCGTTTTGAATACAAAGATGCCAAAGGTTTTATTATCCTGCGTTATGCCCCCCTGCAGCTTGGCTTAACTACCGAAAAATCAAATACCGAAAACAGGGAATACATTATAACCGGTTTTGTTGCCGATGAGCAAACCGGAAAAAAACTGCCCAACGCCAGCGTATACGAAAAAAGCCTGCTGCAATCGGTCATGACCGATCAGAACGGTTACTTTGAACTGCACCTGAAAAATGAAGGCCGGCCGGTACGGTTAACCATCAGTAAAGAGCTTTATAAAGATACAACCATCACATTTTTAAACGATGTGCAAATCACAAGCCGGCCGGATAGCAGCCTGTTTAGCTATATAGCCAATGATAGCAACGACGATATAACCAAAACAGGGCTGGGCCGTTTGCTGCTGTCAACAAAACAGCAAATACAGGCAGCCAATTTGCGCGGCCTGGTGGCTAATGCACCTTTCCAGGCGTCGGCCATACCCAATGTAAGCACACATGGTGCGTTAAACGGGCAAATCATCAATATTGTATCTATAAACGCTATAGGCGGCTACAGCGCCGGGGTACGCGGAGCCGAGATGGGTATAATATTTAACCTTGATAAAGGCGATGTGCAAAGTGTACAGGTGGCAGGCGCTTTTAATGTGGTTGGCGGTAACGTTAGCGGCGTGCAGTTAAGCGGCTTGTACAACAATGTTTTGGGCAATGTAGAAGGCTTTCAGTTTACCTTTTTACACAACAGCATTAAGCGCGATTTATCGGGCGTGCAATTAAGTACTTACAACCATGTACGGGGAAAGGTTTCCGGGTTACAGGTAGCGCTATTAGGCAATATCGCCGGGAAAAACGTAAGCGGCCTGCAGATAGGCGCGTGCAATATAGCGCAGCAAAAATTTGAGGGCATACAATTTGGCTTTTTTAATTTTGCCAAAAAACTAAGGGGTGTTCAGTTAGGATTGATTAATGTGGCCGATACCTCATCGGGTTTCAGTTTTGGGCTCATCAACTGTATCCGCAATGGTTATAACAAACTAACCTTATCATCCAACGAAACGTTGAATGCCAACATCGCCATAAAAACGGGCAGCAATAATTTTTATACGGTTTACGCCGGAGGCATAAGGATTAACCCAAACAGTAAGATATACGGCATGGGAATGGGACTGGGTACCGTACTTGACATGGGCAAACACCTTACTTTTAACCCCGAAATTAGCAGCCGTTACCTGTATGAGGGAAGCTGGCGCTATAGCAACCTGCTGCAACGGTTTGATGCCAACCTGAACATTAAACTGGGCAAAAAAGCATCATTATTTGCTGGCCCCTCCCTGAATTTTTACTACTCCGACCAGGAAACTGCGGTTAAAGGCTATGGGCTGGCGCAAAACCTACAGCATAATTTCAGCGCAAACCAGCATCATTCCTGGTGGGTGGGCTGGAATGCAGGGTTTAATTTCTTTTAGGCCATATATACCTGATTGTCCAGCTCGCCTGCCCTGAGTACATTATGTTTTGTCAAAAAACCAATCAAAACATCTGTCGAAAAATCGCCGCCCAAATCTAAACTGGTATGCATATGCCCAATCTTTACGTCACAATAATCGCGGTGAAACTCAAATGTGATACCGCAAAAAATACCGGAAATAAATGCTACTGTTTCTTCATCAAGCAACCTGAAGCCGCTACTGCTGATCCGGCAATAACGACAAAGTTGTTTAATAGGGCGATATGCGTGCAGGGCTATGATCATTGGTTTTTAAGGATGACTTTTAAACGGCTTTGAATGATAGCTTGTTTTAAAAATCCAGGTAAAATACTATCTAAAATAAACATCATTTTATTAATTACACCGGGGATAATTTCTTTTTTCCCTTTTAACAAACCATCAATAGCAATACGTGCCACATCCTCGGCTTCCAGGATGGTGGCCCTTGATACACCTTTTAATTTATTATTAAGCACCAGCAATTCGGGTTTGGTATTAATGCCACCGGGACTAAGCAAACTGATGCTCACGTTTGAGCCGGATAACTCCAGCTGCAAACATTTTGTAAAATAACGGATAAATGATTTGGTGGCGCCATAAACCTGTTTTTTGGGTACCACGAACAAGCCGCCAAGGCTACCCACATTTAAAATGTATGATGTTACTTTAACATCGGCCTGTTTTAAAAACAAACGGGTAAGCAATACCGGCGTTACTACATTAAGCTCTATCTGCATTTTATAAAAAGCTATCTCCTTCTCTTCAAACCACGACCAATTGCCCAACCCGGCATTGTTAATCAGCAGGTTGGCGGTAATACCTTTTTCGTGTAGATAGCTAAATATTATCGGGTAATTCTCTACGTTGGTCAAATCCATTTCCAGGTGATGGGCATGCACATCAAAGTTTTTACGGATGTAGGCAGCCAAATCGCCAAGCCCCGAGCCGGGCAGCGCTACCAGCAATAAATTGATATTACGCCGGGCCAGCTCAATGGCAAATGATTTGCCCAGGCCTTCGCTGGCACCGGTAATTATGGCGGTTAATTGCGTCATGGCTTAGTTTACCTTTAAATAGTTAACGGTGCGCTGCATTCCTTCATAAAAAGGAGTTATTTGATAGCCCAGCTGGTCAACAGCTTTTTGGCTGCTATACTTTTGGTCGAACTTTAAGCGGTCGGCAAACTCCGGTAAAAAAAATGGCGGCAAGCCGGTGAGCCTGGTTTTCAGCCACTCTACCCTGCTATAAACTTTAATAGCCCGCTGCGGAATATTGAGCATGCGGCGGTGCTTGCCAGATACAGCCGTAAGCGTACTAAAAAATTGATTGAAGCTAATATCCTCGCCACCCAAAATATAACGGTTGCCGGCAATACCTTTCTTCATGGCAGCCATGTGACCGCCTACTACATCATCTAAAAAAGCATAATTAGCCACCTGCTGTCCATTGCCGGGGATAATGCGCCAATTACCTTTTAAATAGCCGGAAACCATTTTACCAACGGTATTACTATCGGTTACCGGCCCTTCGCCAAACACGCGGGATGGGTTTACGGTAACCACATCCAAACCATGCTTTACAAATTGCTGCACTTCCAGCTCGGCCAGGTATTTGGTGCGCTCGTAGGCTATCGGAAAACCAACTATCCGGGGTTCGTTCTCGCTTAACGGGTATTTTAGCGTTGGACCCCATACACCGCAGGTTGAGGTATAAACTATTTTTTGAATACCTGCGTTAGCGGCCGCTTCCAGCACATTACGTGTGCCGGTAACATTGGTTACATGAAAATCATCTGGATTGCGGCTCCACATTTTGGCCAGGGCGGCAGTATGGTAAACCTGGCTACAACCCCGCATGGTATTAAGCAAACCGACAGCATCGAGTATATCGCCTTTAACGGGCTCAATGTTTTTATGTTTGGGCAGGTAGGGATGCGCCGTATTTCGGCATAAGGCTTTCACATCAAAGCCGTTTTGGGCAAGCGCTAATGTAAGCTGACGGCCAATAAAGCCGGTTGCACCAGTAACTAATATTTTCATAACCGTTATACAACAGTATTAAGGTTTACCCCTATTTTGATTATGAAAAATTTGGCGTGTTTCGAAAAATAAGGCGAATACAAACAGGGCAAATGCATCTATTTGGGTTAACACAACTTAACACATTTCAAATAAAAAATTTACAAATATTTGATAATTAATATCTTATATTTAATCATCGTTAACATTAAACTGACTAAGCAATTTAGGCGCATCCAAATACTTGTGCCTGTTTTTGAGCAATAAAAGTCCCTTCGGTGGCCGGATCATTTAACCAGGATCAACCAACAAAAACAAGGTGTCGTTTGATGCTTTTATCTTCCCGACGCCATAAGCTCATTCCATTAGCTGTTTTGATGCGTTTGCCCTGTCTGGCTATTTTGTACTCAAGGTATTGAACTTGTAGGTTAACGTCAATAAAAAATAGCGCTTCAGTGTATTGTTCTGTACATCGTAAATGGTGTTATTACCGGTAAAGCGGTATACGCTGGTGTTTTGGTTAAACAAATCATAACCGGTTACTTTTATCTCGCCCCTGTCTTTTTTCAGGAACTGGAGGGCTACAGAGCTGCTTATCACGTTAACACTTTTTTGAAAGCCATTACTCACCTGCGAGTTATAGTTAAATTCCTGTTTGGTTTCCCACACTATCCGCTTTGGCCAGCGCACCACCAGGTTGTTTTGCATGCTATAGTTATCTGTAAACACTCTTTTATGATCGCCATAATTATAGGAGGTGTATACCGGGCGATAGCCGCCGCCAGCATTAAGCTCTATCTTATCGTTCCAGTTTATATTGAAATTTTGATTAAAGCCGAGCGAAAAATACTTTTGCCATCCATCTACCCCGTTGATGATATTAATATTTCGCCGGTAAAATCCATAAACGGAGGTATTTGTGTTCAGCGTCCATTTACCCATCTTTTTAAATTGTTTGTACATCCCCATTGATCCATTTACACTAAACTGCCCGTCGCGATTTACAAAATTGGTGGCCTGCGCTCCATTAGATACGCTTATTTGTGTTTGTACAATGGCGTCCTGCTCTGTACTGAAACTGGCATAACTATAAATATTAACCTGCGATGCCTGGAAGTATTTATTGAAATTGATATTGATATTATCGTTAATGGTTGGCTTTAAATTGGGATTGCCTGTAAAGCTGTATAACGGGCTATAAACAATAGTTTGTGGTTGTAAGGCGGATAAATAAGGCAAACTGGCCGAGCGGTTGTAACCGACAGAAAAAGACCCGAACTCCATCCTTATAGTCGGCAGGAAAAAGAGATAGTTGTGATAATTTGTCGCGACAGCAAATTTATTTTCGGCCTGCTGCCAGTTAAATGATAAGCCTGCTATAAGGGATATCTCCTTGGTAAACTGGTAGGTAATGCCGGGCTTAACATCCTCGGTAAATAAATTGCGTTTAAGGTTGGTACTTTGGCTTAGCAGGTAAATATCATAAACCTGGGTAATTTTATTAAAATCAAAAACGGCGTTCTCCTCGCGCGACCGGCTATAATTGCCCGATGTGGTAATATCAACAATCAATTTCTTGGTAAACGGGTACCTGATACTCCCATTTAAACCTGCCGAAAAATTGGAGTTTTTCCCATTGCCCTGCCGGTTTAAGGTATCCGATTTAAGGCTCGATACAAATGAATTGAGGTTTGTTTTACTCAGGCTTTGCGATTGGTTGGGGCTGTACTGCAGGTTATGGCCTATATTTATGGATGCTCCCTTTTTCCCTTTCAGTCGCTTGTTATAATAAAAGTCCTGCTGAAAATCTGTGCCATGGCTTTTGTTGCTCGAACTGCCTCCATTGGTATTTAGATGACCTTCAAAATTGTTATAATTATCAGAAAAGGAATTATTTGACGAATTATCCCGTTTAAAAATAACCTTGGGCGAGTAGTGGATGGTATTTAGCGTATCCGGATTCCAATCAACCAGGCCGGTTATGGAATGCGAGTAACTGTTTGACCGGTTATCATTAGTTGATGTGGTACTAAGTGTGGTATCGCCCAGGAACTTTTGCACGTGCGCCTGGTTTTGCGACGTATTGTTTTTTTGGCTGTAAAAATACAGCAGGTTCAATTTTAGCTTTTTGCCATAGTCGGTATTGATATTGAATCCGCCTGATGTTATTTTTTCGATACCGCCGCCCCAATTTTGGCCGCCGGTATTCACAGTGCCGTTATAAAGGTTATTGCCGCCGCTCCTATCAAACCCGCCCTGCGAATACAACTCATCATTTGAAAAAGCGGTACGGTTAAGGTTATTGCTTAGACCGATGAGGCTTACCTGCAGCGTATCCCTGAACATGTTAAACAGGCCGCCGCTTTCATACCTGTCGCGCGTGCCTGCACCGGCAAAACCTTTACCAAACGTACTGCGCTTGATGGCTTTTTTTAGCTTCAGGTTAATCACCTTTTGTACTTTGGTATCGCTTATCAGGTGGTCGGGGTCGTTCTCCCTGTCATCATAAACCTGTATCGAACCTACTATGGCGGCATCCAGGTTTTTGGTGGCTATTTTAATATCGCTGCCAAAAAACTGTTTGCCATCTATCAATACTTTACTTACACTTTTGCCATTTACAGTTATGGTGCCATCGCCGTTAACCTGCACACCGGGTAGTTTCTTAAGCAACTCCTCTACCACTGCGTTGGGCCGGGTTTTAAAGGCTTCGGCACTAAACTCAATGGTATCTTTTTTAATGGTGATGGGCACCCGCTCGGCCCTGATCACAACCTCATCCAGCATTTTATTGCTCAACGCAATTTCGCCAAGATCAACCACTTCGTTTTTTTGGAAAGTTAAAGCCCTGATAAAACTTTTATGGCCTGTGTACGATATAACCAGTTTGATTTTTTTTTCCGACGGGAGGTTGCTTAGTTCAAACTCGCCAGTTTTTTTGCTTAGGGTATAAGCTATCAGCGATGTATCTTTTAAATCAACCGCGGCCACGGTACTTAATTCAAGGGGCTTTTTGTTTAATGAATCAACAACATGGCCCTTAATAGTTACATGTTTTTGGGCAAAAGAAATGGATATACCGGTAAAAAGGAATAACAGGACAATAAGATAGCGCATGGATGTATAAGGTGTAATAAGGTAGATGAAGGCTTGTGGCAGTTTTTTTATAACGGGCAGGAGTTTACTTCATAAAAGCTGGTGGCGTTTTGATAAAAGGGATTTTGCTATCCCGGTGGATACTTAAAAAATGAGGTCAGTTAACGGCTCATCCAAAAATATGAGCGATAATGTATCCTAAAAATGGACAATCTGCATATTATAATGGATAATACTGCTAATAATTAAGCTACGGCGGGTTTTGCAATTCATAATAAAGATGGTTAGGTAATATTTTATAAAATAGGTAAACGGATATAGTTTAAAAGTATTATCCATCAAATGTTAAGTCTTACCTATTTTTATTGCACCCATGCTTTGATAGATTTACCGCTTGCCAATTACCAACCAACAATCCAGCATAAATCCAGGCCTTGTTGCTTTTCATCGCATCCACTTAAAAAACGGCACCATGTTATGGGGTTGGTTGCTTTTCAGGGACAAATAAAGGTAAATCTGGCGGCGCCAGGGTTATAACTTACGTAGATGTAATTCAGGAAATCGTTTATTTATCGAACATTTACCTTAAGAGCGAACGTGACAGTATTGATACCGGCCGCATCGTTAAGCATTTAAAAAACGAAGGACTAATCTGATAAATCTTTTTTAATGCTTATCCGTTCCAATATTTTTTTAAACTGCAAATGGGTATTGTCTTCGGCTGGTTCATCATCAGTATCCCACCAATCAAAAAGCATTCTCAACGAATTATGGGCAATTGGATTTTGTTTAAGCAAGCTGTTTAATTCATCTAACTCCTCCCCGGTAGCCTCATTTGCCATTTTTTTGGTAACAAGCATCCAAATATGATCTTCCATATAATTCGGGGCTATTGGTTATTTTTCAGTGCGGGTAGCATGTAATTGTATCATACCTAAATAAACGTTGTATTATATATTAAATTATCTAATAATATATAAGCGCTATGTTATGTGACGCATGCTTTTAGCAAAAGGTTGCACCATAGCCTGGGAATTGTCAAAAAAAATATTTGCATACAGGTGTTCGGTTTTTTGTGGGGTGTTCGGGTGTTCGGGGGCAATGATGCAAATAGCTGACTATAAGGCATTTAAGTGTTCGCATATTTTAAAAACAACATAAATTCATGATAATCAAATACATATATATTAAACCAGGCATCCACCATACACGCGGGGCCACCTTATTTTTCAAACTTGCTGCGTGTAACAAACGCCGCCGTTTTTTTGTCTAACTTAAAAACATACCACTATGACCATCGTAAAAACCGACTATTTTAGCACCCCGGCCCGGCTGGCGCTTTTCATTAACGAAAACAATATTAAACGCCAGGACATCCTTACCATCACCGATGGCCCACGCGGCTTAACCATATTTTTCTACGGCGATTCGGAAGTTGAAGAGATTACGCATGGGTTATTCTCATAGTTGCAATTTTTGTGCAAATAGTTTCCGCTTTTAAGTAATTATGGCTTAATTTTCGTTAACTTTTTTTACACAAAAACTCAATTTTTAACACATGAAAATTGCCACCTATAATGTTAATGGTGTAAACGGCCGCCTGCCGGTGCTGCTGCGCTGGCTTGCCGAAACAGCGCCCGATGTGGTTTGCCTGCAGGAGTTAAAAGCCCCCCAGGATAAGTTCCCGCTGGAGGCGATCACCGATGCCGGCTACAACGCCATATGGCATGGGCAAAAAAGCTGGAACGGCGTTGCCATCCTGGCCCGTAACAACTATGAAATTAAGGAACTGCGCAAAGGCCTGCCCGGCGACCCGGACGACGAGCACAGCCGCTACATTGAAGCGTTTATAAATGGCATCGTCATCGGCTGCCTGTACCTGCCCAACGGCAACCCCGCCCCCGGCCCAAAACTGGATTATAAGCTGCGCTGGTTTGAGCGCCTTACCAGCCACGCCTCGGGACTGCTGGCGCAAGGCATACCCACGATAATTACCGGCGACTATAACGTAATGCCCACCGAACTGGATGTTTACAAACCAGAACGCTGGCTGGACGATGCCCTATTCCGCCCTGAAGTACGCCTGGCCTTCAAAAACCTTGTCGACCAGGGCTGGACGGACGCCATCCGCAAACTATACCCTACCGAAGTGATCTATACCTTTTTCGATTATTTCCGCGATGCCTATGGCCGCAATGCCGGGCTCCGTATCGACCATTTCCTGCTAAGCCCCCACGTAGCCAACCGCCTCCAATCCGCCGGCGTCGACCGCAATGTACGCGGCTGGGAAAAAACCAGCGACCATTGCCCGGTGTGGATAGAAATTGGGTAATAGCTTTTTAGTAGCGAGTATCAAGTATCAAGACAGCTGCGGAAGTAGGTATGGTTATAAAACTGCCGTCATTGCGAGGCACGAAGCAATCCCCGACATGCTAAGTCCCACATAGTTCGGGATTGCTTCGTTCCTCGCAATGACGGATATTTTATATTGATAATCAACGACTTACAAATACGTCATTATAAGCGCAGCGCGGCAATCGCGGACTGTGCATGGCGATCATTCGGTCATGAGGTCATATCGTTATGAACCGCAAAAATTCCTCGTCGAATACCAACTACTCCATACTTTCCCCAAAAAATCTTGATACTTGATACTAAAAAGAGGGCGTTTCCCCGTTGGTAGAAACGGGGCCAGGCCTTCCATTCATACGCGCACAGGGCGTTTGGCGCGGCCAATGCCCATACCCACCACCGGGCCGGTATCCATTTCAGTCCTTAACGCGACCGTCGTTATTGCTAAAACCACCGTCTCCGCGACTGCGACCGTCGGCATATGTCACCCTTTCAGGGCTCTTTGGGTGGCACCTATACCATGTTTAGTTCAATCAACAATGTTTATTGCCGACCTTAATGTTCTTGAATCATTCCTTTGCACAGTTAAAAACACAAAATCCCGGATGTTTAATTTCATTCGGGAGTTGCATATTTATTACTTAGCATGGCGTTTACCTATCAGCGGGCCACAAGGCTGGAGCGAAAAAACGCTTGCCATAGCTGGGTTATGTTCCTGCGATGCGGCAAATGTAAATAAAGTGCTTTATTAATTAATTGTCAAAAGCATGACGTAAAAGCACTTCATCAAAGTTGGCCTCAGTTACATTAATCAGCTTATTTATCGCTTTATAAAAAGCTTCCTCTCCGCGCCCGCAATTAACCAGTTCTTTTATGCCCGCAATACCCTTTTGTTTTTCAACCTCCGCGCAAATGATTCCGCTAATAACCGTGCGTACGGATATCTCTTTGGCGTATTCATTAAATATTTTAGGGTTGGCTTTAAAAAGCGAATGCAAGGTAGTGCCGGGGTGGCCGGCCAGGTATTTATGCAGCGCCGTTACCAACTTTTGCTGATTAATCATCAACCCCTGACTATCAGTATAATAGGCGTTGCCCCAATAATACGCTAATCCCTCTTCGGCAAAGATGTTTCGTGGGTTAGTCCTGATTTTTGCAATGTAGTAGTGCACCAGGTCATGGGAAAAGTCTTCATTGTGCATTATTGAAAATATCGTCCTGGCATCAACGCCATAACCATCCCTCGTGCGCCCGTTGGAATCCGCATCGTAGCTATATCCTAACAAAGCGAGTATCTGTTGATAATTATCGCATAAGTAAAACTCAAACTGATCAACAGGCAAGTTCAATCTTTGGGCGATAATGCTGTTTTTCCTGTTAAACCCGGTGGCAATGTTTGCGTTAAACTTACCCGCGTAATGATAGGTGATGTTACCCACTTTTTTTAATTTCCAGTCGGCAGTTAAATATTTTAACGGAAGAGTATACGTTACCTGTTTGTTTTCGATATGAGCGTTAAGGGTTATGATGTTTTTTAACTTCGGCAGGCTATCCTGGTTTTGAGCAATATAGGCAACAGATATTATAAAGTCATCTTTAGCAAGCGGGTAGCAATTAATTAACTGTTTTTGGTAAAAATATTTTTGTTTGTTTTTTTCATTGGTCTCTAAGTCTTTAAAGCTGCCCAATATGGATGCTGTAAGCAGGCTGTCTTTGCCGGCGCTGATATTACCGGGCGTTTTTCCTACGCTAATATTCTTAAACAGGGTATCTAAGGAGTTAGTTATTATTGTTTTTGTTGAGTCAGGTACATCAATTCGCAAATAGGAGGGCTTGATGATCTGCGCTTTCGCAAACAAAGGGGAAATCATTATTACTGTCAATAATATATATATGTGTTTCATGTGCTTCTATCCTCCAAGTTCCAATTGGTTTTTTACAAGTTTGAAATAATCTGTTTTATTATCTACAAGTTGTTTGTGGGTGCCTTGTTCAACTATTTTGCCTTTTTTTAATACAATAATTTTGTCGGCATTTTTTACGGTACTTAACCTATGAGCCACTATGATGACTGTTTTGTCCGAAAAATATTGATATAAATTATCCATTATTATTTTTTCGTTCACAGTATCCAGTGCGCTGGTTGCTTCGTCAAAAAAAAGATATTGGGGCGATTTGTATACTGCACGTGCAATTAAAATCCGTTGTTTTTGCCCACCGCTTAATGAAATGCCTGCAGGGCCTAACTTGGTTTGATAACCACCAGGCAACGATTCAATAAAATCATGAATATTGGCGATTTTACAGGCATCAATCAGTTTTGTTTTGTTGATATGATCAGAAGATTCGCTTTCTGTTATGTTTCTTAAAACCGAGTCGGCAAATATGTATCCATCCTGCATTACAACCCCGCAGTTACTTCGCCAAAAATCAGTGTTGATTTTTTCAAGCTTATCGTTTCCTATTTTAATATCTCCCCCGGTTTCGGGATAAAATTTTAATAATAGTTTTAGGAGTGTGGTTTTTCCGCTTCCACTTTCGCCAACAATGGCGGTTACTTTCCCCATTTCGGCTATGCAGCTCAAGTTTGAAATTACATTGTGTTCGCTTTTGCCATCGTAGCTAAAACTTAAATTATCAATTATAATATCCCGGTTTTCATCTAATTCCCTGATGGCGTGAAGATCATCGTCTTCATTTTGTTTGTTATGAATTTCTGATAGTCTTTCTATACTTAATTTGGCATCCTGGCCGCTTTGTATAAAGGTGATGATATTGCTAATGGGTACATTTAATTGTGCGATGATGTATTGTATTGATACCATTTCGCCTAAAGAAAGCTTTCCGTTAATAACCAGGCTGGCCGCTATAAATGTTACCAGTATATTTTTCAACTCGTTGATAAACCCTGATCCGGTAGTTTGAAACTGGGCAAGCGTTAAAGTTTTCATTGATGTTTTAAAAAGGCTCATCTGGATACCCTCCCATTCCCATCGTCTGCGCTTTTGCGAGTTGTTGAGTTTAATTTCCTGGATAGAATTAATGATCTGTATAAGTGTTGATTGATTTAATGAAAGCTGGTCAAACTGTTTATAATCCAGTTCGCGTCTCCTTTTTAAAAAAAACAGCGACCAGCAAACGTAAAGCACGGCTCCCGCAAAAAAAATAGAAAAAATAGTGACACTATAGTAAAATAAAACGGCGCTGAAAATTAAAAAATTAACGCCCGAAAAAAGTGTATTTAAAGTAGTACTCGAAAGAAAACTTTGGATCCGTTGGTGGTCCTGGATGCGCTGCACAATATCACCTACGTTTTTCCGGTCAAAAAACGAAAGCGGAAGCTTCATCAACTTGAACAAAAAATCAGAAATGAGTTTGATATTAAGCCGCCCTGTTATAAATAACAGGAGCCTATCGCGTATAACCTGTATTAATATCTGGCTGCAAAACAGGGCAAGTTGTGCAACTAATACAATGTATAAAAAATTAAGATCGCGGTAATTAACGCCTTTATCAACTATTGCTTTTGCCAAAAATGGCAATGCCAACTGAATAATGCTGCCGGCAATTAACCCCAGTACAAGTTGCACCAAAAGCTTTTTATAAGGTTGCAGGTAAGGCCGCAAAAAGCCGAATGGACGGGTTGGTTTTTCTTCTTTGTCACTTTGTGACATGATTTTGCCAAACTCGGGCCCGGGTTCAAGCACAAGTACCGTCCCGGAACCGGTATGTGTACCTGCTTTGCCTAACCAACCATTTATAAATTCGCTTTGCGAATATTTAATTAGTCCAAACCCTGGGTCGGCCACGGCTATCTCGTTCTTTTCAACTCCATACATTACTACAAAATGCCTTTGCCGCCATGGGACTATACAAGGAAGCGGAATGTCTCTTACTAATGTTTCGAAGTCAATTTGTAAGCCTAATGTGTTAAATCCAATTGTTTCGGCCGCATCTGATATGCCGCCCAATGAAACACCCTCTCTTGTAATGCTTGAAATTTCTCTTAAAAAGGCAATCGGGTGAATTTGGCCGTGAAACTTAGCAACCATCCTTAAACAAGTAGGACCGCAATCCATAAGATCAAGCTGCTTATAAAAGGGGAATTTTTTTGGCATTTATCAAATTAAAAATGGTTTGTGAGGACGGATGATTAATGTTGCGTGCTTCTCAAAAAATCAAAAACCCGTTGGAGCAGCGAGCGTTTTTCAGTGATAATTTCGGCCGAACCCTCCATTTCATTTTTAAAGGGTAATACTTTATGATAAGTAGTATACATATCCGCAATTGAAACTAAAACAACATAGTTATTATTTTCGGGTATTTCAGATATATTTTTAACCTGACCTTTAATAAATCCAAATTCCTGAGAGGGGTAAGCATCTAAAGCGATGTTCACCATCTGGTTTATTTTAACTTTACCCGACCCTTTTATTGGCATCAAAAGTCGGCCGAAGAGCGTTTTCCGTCCGTTCGGTATTATTGTGGCTATAATATCACCCTGGTGTACATATTGATTGGCGCTCCATACCTGGCCGAGGGATATGGAACCATTATAATTTGACCTTATAATATACATTTGTTCCCATTGCTTAATAGTATTAAGCAGGCTACTTTTTGCCTGTGTCAGTTCAACCCGCCTTCTTTTATTATTCATCCCTCCGTTTAATTCAACTTGCTTCTTTTCTTTCTGTAATGTTTGGATATCCAGCGAGGTGCGGAGAAATTTTTCACTGGCTGCTTCAAACGCGCGCTTTTTTTCCAGGTACACTGCTTGTTTGTCTTCCATTTCCTGGTTGGTGAGTACTTTTTGATCAAACAGTATTTTTACTCGTTTAAACGCTTGGTCGGCCAGCTTAATTTCATTAAGCTGAATGCTTTTCTGGTTTTGGTAGTTTGCAATCAGCCTGTTGTTTTCTGCTATCGAGGCATCAATTCTTTCTATTTCTCTATTTTCGGGTTGTAACTGATTAAAAAGAGTATACTCATTCCAGGCTTTTACAAAATTATCATAGGGTACCTGGCAAACGCCTAATAAAGGTTTTACAGGTAATGATAGTTCGGTCGGGGTGCTATCGTCGGTTAATTTTGAAATAATGGTTTTAACGGCAACTACGTCCTTATAATTGGCTTCGTTTTCTAAAATAGCTATGATTTGGCCACTATCTGCCTCGTTGCCGTTAACGGCATTAAAATAAACTATTTTACCTGTTGAATTGGCAACAAGATTGATTGGGGGAGAGGTGCTGATCAGCGTTGTTTTGCAGGTAATTGTTTCAGGATATTTAAAAAAAAACGCCATCAATAAAACAACGCATAAAACAAATAGTATAAGTAACGACCCTGATTTTTCAAGCCACGAGGGTTGCTTACTCAGGTATTCCTGCAGGTATTCATTGTGATTATCGTATGTAACGGGTTCCTCTGCTTCCATATTGCCGAAGCTTATTACACTAAGGTTTCTTCCTTACGCATAAACTCTTCAAAAGGATTATCAATGCAAAATTTATTGTAACTAAATTCCTGTGGCTGAGTGTATATATTATACGATTTTGCCAGACTTCTCCGGGTTTCAAGTATCTCAGCACATTTTCGGTCAATTTCCATGTAAAACTCTTTGCCAAGCGGGGTATAAATATGGTCAAGATCAAGTTTTTGCAAACCCGTTCTAAATCTTCTGAACTGATCGCAGTAGCGGCCTGTTAATTCATGCTTGTTGCGGCCTTGAAAAACGTTTTGCGAGTAAAATACTTCAAAAAGTTCAACCCTTTTGGCAACGGTATACAGGCCATGAAAAGTTGAAAATATTGTGCGATATTCAGTAGGATCATTTAAATAACTGCCTAACAGCGCCGTTTCTGGATCAATTTTAAAAAAAGCGCCCTTATTATCCATTACCGAGTTTAGATAGTTGTGTGCCCCCTGGTGGATAAGCTCTTCCAGGAAAAATATTTCATTGTTTTCGTGATGGCAGCTTAAAAAAATTGTTCCATGAACCGAAAAAGTGACGAAACTGATAACCTTTGGATTAGTAAAGGTTACTATCTTTTTATTTGTTTTGTTGTAATCGTTAAAAAAATCGGGACAATAATCGGCAAGCAACCTGTACGCCGTTGATAAGTGAACGCTATGGGTTTTTGATGTTTCGGCAATCTCCACATAAGTTGTTTCAATATCTTCGCCATCGGGAACGTATACTTTAAAATAAGGATCTAAAAGTGGGATATTTTCAGTAAGATGTTCAATTTGAGAGCCGGGTAAAAAAGACAACTCTCTGAATTTAATGTTTGAATGGTTAAACTCAAGTTGGTTTTGTTTATTAAATGATAATTTAATTTTACTGTTTGATATCCCGCTGTCAAAATAACCTACATTGGGCAGGTAAGCAACGCCGCGTGAATTAGTTTCAAGATCAACGGTATAACCGGCATGGTTTTCGAGATACCCGTTTAAAACAGATTCATGTGCCGTTTTCTTTTCATGATTATTGAAGGCGGCAAAGAGCAAAGGTTCTAAAAAAATCTGATCATTTTCTATATCCAATGCCTCGGTTAACTGAGGGGCTTTTTTATATAGCAAAATCTTGAGTCTTTCGGCGATATTTCCCTGATTATCTTCAAGGGAAAGCAAAACTGGATTATTCATTAAAATAAAATAAGATTGTGCAAACAAGGAGTAAAAGGGGCCAAAGCCCCTTTTACTTTAATTAAGCAACGCCTGCAGTTTTGCTTGGCAGTGGGTTGCCTTGGGCATCATGGCAATCATTTAAACTGCCACCTTTAATCTGGTCAAGTAATTCTTTTTCTGTAATGTTAGCAGCTTTAGCTTTTAACTCAGTTAGAGTCATTTTTTTTGTTTCTGTTTTCATAACTTTTGATTAATAAAATTTAATTATATAACACTGATTGTACAATCCATTTTTTATGAACTTTTATTAATCTGTCAATAAAAAGTATGAATTTAAATTGAAGGCGTTGTAATAAAAGTTAGGTTTAATATATATTCTTCGTTAAGAATATGTATTTGTAAATATTGAAACATTCTTTGTTAATTCCAAGAAAAATTTAAATTTTATTTATTAGGAGCTTTGCCCCAGGGTATACTTGACAATAAAACGTAATTTATATTTTATAAATAACTATTTATGAGATATTTACATTATAAAACCACACCCTGACTTGATTTGACAGTCATCATTTTGGCGAGCGGTCAAAACAGGCTGTAAACGTAGTTTATATTAAATAACCTAAATTGATATACATATAAGCTTTTTTGATATATTTATTCCTGGCAAAAAAACAGCAAGGAAAAAGATCAGAATATATGTTTATATAGTATTTTTAACTATAATAAGTTTTTCTTTAGCCGGGGAGAAGTGTGATTTTGATCGTGTTTTATAGTTAAAATTGCCAGCGGCTGTACCTAATAAACCGACGACAATTATTTAAGGGGTTAAGCCGATTATGTATCCGTTAAACCGGCAAATCTGCATAAAAAGTAGTTCTGTTAACAGGCAGGCTTTCAAACCAGATTCGATCGCCGTGTGCTTCTATAATTTGTTTTGAGACGGCCAAACCGAGGCCAAAGGAATGGTTAGCCCCTTGGCGCGGTCTTGTGCGGCAGCCTGTGGTCGGATAACTGGCCGCGAAAGCCCTTGTACTCTTGTAGCGGGGGCCTACCACGTACCACCGGATACTCTCCCCCTATCTAATCGCACTACCATGTCGTTATCCACCCCTCAAAATGTCAGTTCTGCACAGCATAAAATCCCGAAAAGCCATCGATATTTGTATTGTCAATAAAATCAAAACAACTTAAATCACATTTTATGAAAAGAGTATTTAAAGGAACTGATGTCATGAAACCTGCATTGATGATTGCTATGCTTTTTTTTACCGTATTGCAGTGTTATGGCCAGCAGCTTAAACCTGCAAACAGTGGCTATGCGCCTGTTAATGGCATTAAAGTTTACTATGAGGTATATGGCGAGGGTAAGCCGCTTGTTTTGCTGCATGGTGCATTTTATACCATCGAGATGAACTGGAGCCAGTTGATACCTGAACTGGCAAAAACAAGAAAGGTGATTGCCTTAGAAATGCAGGGACATGGGCACACCTCGTTTTCGGACAGGAAATTAGATATTGCTACCCTGGCAAGTGATGTGGTAGGGGTAATGGATTTTTTAAAAATTGACAGTGCCGATGTTGCAGGCTATAGTATGGGTGGTTCTATAGCTTACCAATTGGCTGTAAAAAGCCCTAAACGGGTACGAAAATTGGTGATCATTTCTTCTACCTACAAAACCAGTGGCTGGCTGCCCGCTATAAATAGTGGGTTTAAAGGTTTTAAGCCCGAATTTTTTAACAATACGCCTATAAAAACGGCATATGATGCGGTAGCACCCGACAAAACAAAATGGATAAAGTTTATTGAACAAATGATTGCTTTTGCCGGGGTGCCCTTTGACGTTGGCGACGCCAATATTGCCAAAATCACTTCGCCGGTATTGCTCATCTCGGGCGACAATGATGGCCTTGACAAAGTAGAATTGATGAAAACGTACCAATTACTGGGAGGTGGCGTAGCTGCCGATTTGGGGCCGATGCCAAAATCACATTTAGCCATTGTGCCTGCACAGAGCCATGTGAGCCTGATGATGCAAACAAAAACAATAGCAGGTTACCTGGACGACTTTTTAAAGTAACAAAATTGAACCGGTATTTTTAAAGAGGGGTATTGATGTCAGATCTATCTATGAATTAATTATAAACAAAATGAGAAAAATCAGAATTTTTGAACATATCTCGCTGGATGGCGTGATTGAACATGACGGAGACTACACCTACGGCGCATGGACTACGCCATACCGAAGTCCTGCCGGGGCAGCAATGTTATTTGAAGCATACGGGCCGAATTTCGACCTGCTGCTTGGCCGCCACACCTACGATATTTTTAGCAGCTTTTGGCCTAAAGCCGGAGATTTCCCGATGGCAAATGCCATAAACGCTGCAACAAAATACATTGCAACCCACACGCCCGCCAGCCTGGAATGGGGACCGGTGAAGCATTTGGGCGAGGACGTTATAGAAGCGGTTCGCGACCTCAAGCAATCAGACGGCCCCGACCTGATTGTTGTGGGAAGTTCGACCCTAACAACTGTATTGCTTGACCAGGGACTGGCCGACGAGCTTGTGCTGATCACCTACCCGGTTTTGCTTGGCCGTGGTAAACGCTTATTGGCAGATAGTATTGACGCCCGGGAACTGGCATTTATCGACTCAAAAGCAACGCCCACCGGTTTGCTCGTCAACACCTACCGGCACGTTGGGCCGCTGAAATCCTGATATTTTATGGACTCAGGTGGTTGGACGGGCAAGATTATTGTTGATTTGTTCGCCCAGGCCAGCATATTGCCAAACCTTTACAATAAAGCCCTGATATAAATAATATATATCAAGGCTTTATGTTTATATCTACGGTTCATTTTTGATAACCATCATCGAAAAAGAATCGTTTTATATTAGTGTTGTGGCTGTGCCGGTTGCGCTATGTTAGTTTTCATTTTAACCGGACGTATCAATGTTGAAAAAGTAAGCGAGCCCATTTTCCATTTTCCGTTTTCTTTAATGTATACCTCGGTTACCATAAACGCATGCACAACCTCGTTACCACCCACTACCGCCAGCAAATCGATATCGTTTAACAGGATGGCCGTATTACCAAAAATATTTACCGATGCCCCGTAAACTTCAGCTTGTTTATACCAGATGAAGCCCCCCTTAATGGTATTTAGTTCCTGGGTTTTACCCCAGCTTCCGCCCATGTGCACAAATACACAATTTTCCGCAAACAGTCCGGTTAATGCATCTACATTTTTATCGGCCATCCATGTCCATTTCGTTTTAGAAAGATCAAGTAGTTCCTGTTCGTCTTTGGTTGTGTTTGTTGATGCCGCACCGGGCAATTTGGCCTGGGCATGGGAGAGCCGCACACCGGCAATACACAGGAATAATGCGATAATGGTTACTTTCATGATTTTGGTTTTAATATTTGATGTGTTTATTAAAAAATTAATTTGCGCTATTGTACCCGGCTTCGGTTTAACGGTTAACCATTTGCTGTCCCTGTGCGGAATAACGATGCCCATGCACTTCGATATGCGACAAGCTATTGCCAATCTCAAGGAGATCATTGGCCGATAGCTGGATATCAGCAGCGCCCAAATTCTCTTCCAAACGGTGTGTTTTTGTGGTACCCGGGATGGGAACTATCCAGGGCTTTTGCGAAAGCAACCAAGCCAGTGCAATTTGGGCTGGCGTTGCGTTTTTATCTTCGGCAATATGGCCAAGTACATCAACTAACGCCTGGTTCGCTTTCCGGTTTTCTTCAGAAAAACGAGGAACCGTGTTCCTGTAGTCGCTTTTATCAAATGTGGTACTCCCGTTAATTGCACCGGTTAAAAACCCTTTACCCAACGGGCTGAACGGAACAAAGCCTATGCCCAATTCTTCCAGTACAGGTAATAAATCCTGCTCAGGTTCGCGCCACCAAAGCGAATATTCACTTTGCAGCGCCGCAACAGGTTGTACTTCATGCGCTTTGCGGATAGAACCAGCGCCGGCTTCCGATAAACCAAAGTGCTTAACCTTGCCTTCGGCAATCAAATCTTTAACCGTACCGGCAACATCCTCCATGGGCACATTCGGATCAACGCGATGTTGATAAAACAGGTCGATATGGTCTGTTCTCAAACGTATCAATGCGGCTTCAGCAACCTCACGGATACGCTCGGGCCTGCTGTCCAAACCAAGGGGCGGTTTTCCGTCTCTAAAGCCAAATTTGGTGGCAATAACCACCTGGTCGCGAAAAGGCTCCAGGGCCTCGCCCAACAGTTCTTCATTAGTAAAGGGTCCGTAAGCCTCCGCTGTATCAAAAAAAGTAACACCTCGCTCAAAAGCAGCGCGTATTAATTTAATTGCTTCCTGTTTTTCTGTTGCCGGACCGTAGCCAAAGCTCAGCCCCATGCAACCCAATCCAAGGGCTGAAACCTCCAACCCACTATTTCCTAATTGTCTCTTTTTCATGTTCCGTTGTTTAACCGTTGTAGTCCTCGTCAGTAACCTGCTCCAGCCAATCTACCGGTGAATCATTCTCCTTTTCCTGTACAGCAATATGACTCATCGCCGTGGTGGCAGTTGCGCCATGCCAGCGTTTTTCGTCCGGTTCAAAATAAATCACATCACCCGGAAAGATATTTTCTTTGACACCTCCCTCCCGCTGTACCCAGCCCGCTCCTGCGGTAACAATAAGTGTTTGGCCGAACGGATGCGTATGCCAGGCAGTACGTGCTCCCGGCTCAAATGTTACCAGCGCCATTGCTACACGGGCAGGTGCAGGTGGTTCATTCAATAGATCAATTCGTACAGTACCGGTAAAATATTCGGCAGGCCCTTTTGCCGACGGTTTGGAGCCAATACGTTGAATTTTCATAGGTTTAAATTTTAGTTATTCAATTTTCGTTCTCCCAGCCATTTCACCATTTTCGGATCGCGGTGATCGAAAAAGCTGCTGGCCTTGGTATCCAATGTTTTAATTTTATCCATTTCATCAAGCGTAAGCTCGAAATCAAGGCTATTCAGGTTTTCGGCCATGCGCTCCCTGCGTACCGATTTAGAAATAGCTACCACACCTCTTTGGGTTAACCAGCGCAATACTACCTGGGCAATTGATTTATTGTATTTGTTGCCAAAGGCTTGCAGCAGCTCATTTTTAAACATATCATTCTTACCTTCGGCAAAAGGCCCCCATGATTCTATCTGCACGTTGTTATCAATCATGAATTGCTGTGCATCAATTTGCTGGTGAAAGGGATGAGTTTCTACCTGGTTAACAGCCGGCACAATTTCGTTGTTGATAATCAGGTCAATCAACCTGTCGGGCTGAAAGTTGCTTACGCCGATGGCACGTATCCTGCCTTCTTTGTACAAATCTTCCATCGCGCGCCATTCGCCATATACATCGCCGTAAGGCTGATGAATTAAGTAAAGGTCAAGGTAATCCAGCTGCAGCTTCTTCAACGAAGCTTCAAAAGCCTTTTTAGCACCGTCGTAACCGTTTGATTGAATCCACAGCTTGGTAGTAATAAACAACTCTTCCCTTGGCACGCCGCTGCGCTTAATGGCTTTACCCACGGCTTCTTCGTTCATATAGGATTGCGCGGTATCAATTAACCGATAGCCGGTTTCAATGGCGTCCACCACGCTTCTTTCACATTCTGCCAGGTCGGTTACCTGGAAAACGCCAAATCCCAAAATTGGCATTTCTATACCGTTATTTAATTTTACTTTTTGCATAAAGATATTTAACTACACAAAGTTGAGGCGTTTTATTTGCCCGGATAGGATACAGATTACAGATGTTTCTACCATTATTACTGATTTGCGCGCTGGTATGATTAATGCATTGATTAATAATGTAAATTCGAATTAAAAGAATAGATTATGGACAGCATGCGGCGTTTTAATACGATAAGCGAATACAATGCATTTAATAACAATGAAACCAGGCACCCGTTGGTTAGCGTGGTCGACCTGTCAAAGGCTGCCCCGCGGCAAGGCTCACAAATGTATTTTGGTTTTTACATCGTATTTTTAAAAGATGTTAAATGCGGCGACCTGGTTTATGGCCGTAATACCTATGATTACCAGGAGGGCACATTGGTTTTTATGGCGCCGGGACAAGTTGCAGGCGTAAACAGCAATGGCGAGTACTATCAGCCCAAAGGCCATGTACTGGCTTTTGATGCAGATTTAATTCATGGTACATCGTTGGGCAGGCATATTCAGGACTATAATTTTTTTAGCTACCAATCAAACGAAGCGCTGCATTTATCTGAAAGGGAACGGAGCATCGTACTGGATTGCTTTTCAAAAATAAACTACGAACTGGAACGGGGTATCGATAAACACAGCAAGCGGTTAATTGTATCCAATATTGAATTGTTTTTGGATTACAGCGTTCGCTTTTACGACAGGCAGTTCATCACCCGCGACCACGTGTATAAGGGTACCATTGAAAGGTTTGAAAAGCTTTTGAATAATTATTTTTCTTCAGAAAAACCCCAAACAGTTGGCCTGCCATCGGTTGCTTATTGTGCAGAAGCGCTAAATTTATCAGCAAATTATTTTGGCGATCTTGTGAAAAAAGAAACAGGCAAAACCGCCCAGGAGTATATCCAGTTTAAACTTATTAACCTTGCCAAAGAAAAGATATTCGACGGCGAAAAAACCGTAAACCAGGTTGCTTATGAGTTAGGTTTTAAATACCCGCAACACTTTACACGATTGTTTAAAAAGCAGGTGGGCCAAACACCCCATGAATACCGTTCGTTGAATTGAAGATTTACAAAAGTCATATATTAGTGTGCTTCCGGAAAGCGCCAAAGGCATCACCAGCGTGAAATTGGTGATTTAGTTGATTACCTAAAGGTAATGGCGTTCCGGGGGTGAGATACCGGGGCGCTTTTTTGATATTTTTGCAATATCTAAAAATAACAATCGAAGCTTTAACATTTAATACCAATTATAAATGCTATGATCAACATTAATGTAAACGGAACATCGCATCAGATTGAGGCAGATCCTAATATGCCGCTGTTGTGGGTAATACGGGATATTATTGGCCTCACTGGTACAAAATTTGGCTGCGGCGTGGCACAGTGCGGTGCCTGCGTTGTCCACCTCAATGGCGAAGCAATTCGGTCATGTGTAACCAAGGTAAGCCGGGCCGAAGGTCAAAAGGTAGTAACCATTGAAGGTCTTTCTAAAAACAATGACCATCCCGCCCAGCTTGCCTGGAACCAGGAGCAGGTGCCGCAATGCGGTTACTGCCATTCGGGGCAAATCATGTCAGCGGCGGTGTTGCTGCGCGAAAATAACAACCCGAGCGATGCTGATATTGATGCGGCTATGGCCGGTAATATTTGCCGCTGCGGCACCTATCAGCGTATTCGTAAAGCTATTCATACTGCTGCAGAATTGCAGAGAAAGGAGAGCGCCAGCAAATGAAGAAGCAATTAAAAAATAAGCCTCGTTATACAAGCGTTGCAAAAGCCTTTGCGGTAGTTGGCGTACTGTTATCCGCCATAGCTATCATGGCTTTCGGGCTAAACGCCGAACCCGAAAAAACAGGGGCCACTCCTATCATTATCAGGAAAGATAGTGTGGCATCGGTTAAGGCGTTTAAGCAGGTTTACAGCGTTTTGATGAGCGCCAGATGTATGAACTGTCACCCATCTGGCAATATTCCTTTGCAAGGCGACGACAGTCACCTGCATACCATGTCGCCACAAAGGGGCGTTGATGGCAAGGGTGTATATGCCATGAAATGCGCTAACTGCCACCAGGCGGCAAACACACCGGGATTGCATACACCTCCGGGCAACCCCAACTGGCATTTGCCCCCGGCAGATATGAAGATGGTATTCCAGGGCAGGAGCCCGCGGCAATTGGCCAAACAACTTATTGATCCAAAGCAAAATGGCCATAAGGATATGCAGAAGCTGATTGCACATGCTGATGACGGTTTAGTTTTAAATGGCTGGAACCCCGGCGAAGGCCGCACCCTGCCACCCATGAGCCACGCAGCATTTAAAAAAGCATGGATTACCTGGCTTACCACCGGGGCATACGCACCAAAGAAATAATTGAAAGCCTAACCAATAACCAGAATACCATGAGTGTGAGTAACATATCAAGAAGAAACTTTTTAAGGGCGGCGGGCCTTACCGGAACAGCTTTGCTTGTTGGCCTGTATTTTCCATCGGGCGCCGAAGAAGCTAAGGTTGCTGCCGCAGATTCGGCGGTGGCTTCGGATATAGAGATGAATGCCTGGATACACATTGACACGAATGGCAAGGTTACTATTTTCAGCCACCGGGCCGAGATGGGCCAGGGTGCTTACCAATCTGTTCCGCAGATTGTTGCAGAAGAGTTGGAAGTTAATTTGAATGATGTAAACATCCGCTTTGCGCAGGGCGATCGTCAAAAATACGGCAACCAGGTAACGGGCGGCAGCTCCACCATTCGTGGTTCGTACAAGAATTTATTGAAATTAGGTGCGTCGGCACGCGAAATGCTGATAACGGCAGCTGCCACCAAATGGAATGTACCTGTAACAGAATGTTATGCCGAAGCCGGGCATGTGATCCACCGCCCAACAGGAAAGAAATTTCATTACGGCGAACTGGTGGAGGCAGCATCTAAGCTGGAAGCGCCTAAAGAGGTTGTGCTTAAAAAACGTTCCGAATACAAACAAATTGGTAAACCGCTTCACAGGCAGGATACCCCTTTAAAAACCAACGGTACAGCCATTTTCGGGTTAGATTTTAAACTTCCGGGCATGCTATATGCCGTGGTAGAGCGCAACCCACGCTTACGCGGAACGCTCAAATCATTTGATGCCAGTGCGGCACTAAAAGTTCCGGGGGTTAAGAAAGTATTCAAAATACAAACTGGCGTTTTTCAAACTTTCAGGGATGGTGTTGCTGTTGTGGCCGATAGTACCTGGGCCGCCATACAGGGCCGCAAAGCGTTAACCATTGAATGGGACGACAGCGGGTTTGAGCACGTAAACACACCCGATATTTATAAAAAACAAAACGAACTCATTAGTAAAGAAGAAGGCTTATCCGCAAGGAAGCAGGGCGATCCGGATGCCATATTAAATGCCGCCACCCAAAAACTTGACCTGATTTATGAAACGCCATACCAATCGCACAGCGCTATGGAGCCGCTGAATTGCGTGGCTTTTTACCAGCCGGATAAGCTGGAAATATGGGGGCCGATACAGGCACCTGAATGGGTGCAGGATTACATGTGTGCGCAGTTTAAGCTGCCGAAAGAAAAAGTGATTGTTAATATGACCTTTTTGGGCGGCGGTTTCGGGCGAAAAGCATTCATGGATTATCCGCACGAGGCCTGCCTGATCTCGAAAGAAACCGGGACGCCGGTGCAGGTAGTTTGGACAAGAGAAGACGACATGACACAAGGCCCCTACCGGGCCGGGATCTCATACCGCTGCCAGGGTGCTATCAGCAACGGGCAACTAAGCGCTTTAAAGTTCCGGATGGCCGGGCAAAACACGGCGCACTGGCAGGGAGGGCCGAAGGATAAGGCCAACCGCAGCGCTGCCGAAGGCTTCCTGGCCCCATATTATAAAAGCATAAAAGACATTAGCTTTGCCGATGTGCCGTTTGAAACACCTATCCCCAATATCTGGTGGCGATCGGTATATGCATCAACCAATGGCTTTGCTTACGAAAGTTTCCTGAACGAAATGGCGCACCTTGCCGGTAAAGACCCGCTTGATTTTAGAAGGGGCTATTTAAACGAAGAGCGCGAACAAAAGCTAATCGACAAAATGGAACAGGTTTCGGGCTGGAAATCGAAAAATAAAGGCGACGGATTTGGGGTTGCCATTACAGAATGCTTCGGCACCACGGTTGGCCAGATTGTTAAGGTATCGAAAAAGAACGGTGAAAAGGTAAAAATTGACAAGGTATGGGCTGTTGTAGACTGCGGCTGGTACGTAAATCCAGATATTGTTCATGCGCAGGTAGAAGGTGCTATTGTTATGGCCCTTGGCGCTGCTACTACCCATGAAATTACCTTTAAAGACGGCCTGGTAGAACAACGAAACTTTTATAACTATTTGATGCCACGCATTAACGACATGCCTTTGGTAGAAGTGCACATTATGGAAAATGATGCCAATGCCGGTGGTGTTGGCGAGCCGGGACTACCGCCATTTGCACCGGCACTTACCGAAGCTATTTTTGATTTGACAGGCAAACGCATCCGCAAATTACCGTTTGACATGGCAACCGTATAACACGCAATTTTAAGCGTTGAGCTTGTTTGATAGATTGATGGCACAGCCAGAAACTGATTACACAACGCCCGGATATTATTGATACCCGGGCGTTTTTGTATTACCATATGTTGCGTAAAGGATTGGCGTGGGTACCGGCCAGGTGGCTAAGCCCGGTGCAGTATGAACAGAAAGCCTGGCGCCGCTTCTACCTGCGGCGTACGCCCATGTTTTCGGTTAGTAGCAAGTAGCAAGTATCAAGTAGTAAGTAGTAAGACAGCTGCTTTTTTAGTATCAAGTAGCAAGTATCAAGTAGTAAGACAGCTGCACTTTATAGTATCAAATAGCAAGACAGCTGCGATTTCTTAAGTCCGAAAGTTAAAAATATTGATACTTGCTACTAATTCTTCACCCTCCCCTGCTCGGTATCCGCTCCGGTTTGTTCTTTTTTGCGCTGGCCCGCTACAGCTTTGCCGAAACGGAAACTGAGCGTTAGCAGGGCCGACCGGGTGTCGCCGTGGTTGGTGTAGCTGGCATCGGTAAGGTACAGGTTATTGATGGTGCCCCGGTTGATGTTTGTATACAAAATATCGTTCACGCTGAATTTAAGGGTTACTTTAGGCGATAGATTTTTTGATACCGCTGCATTTAAAGCACCCTTACTACCGGTAACAAACTGGGCACTGGTAATGCTGCTTTGGTAATTGCCATCAAGCTGCAGGTTAAAGCCTTTTTTAAGCTTAAACTGCAAAATGCCCTGGCCGTATACAAACGTGCCTTTGGTATCCAATATACCGGTGTAAAAGTTACTGCGCGAGTGTACGTGGGTAACTTCGGAATTTACCTGTACAGTAAGCCATTTTGCAGGCTCAAAGTCGGCATCAACAGAAAAGCTGCTTACCGTTTTATGGCCGATGTTACCGGGGCGGCTGTAGTAAATACCGTTTACTATCTGGATGGTTTCGTCCGTATCGTTTTTTGTATCGCTGTAACTGAGGGTACCGGTAATATGGTTTTTGAATATATAGGCCAACTCAATTTTATTGGCGAAAGATGGCTGCAGGTAAGGATTGCCTACGTAATAAGTAAACTTATCCAGGGGGGTAACAAAGGGGTTCAGGTCCTGGTAATACGGCCTGTCAATACGGCGGCCATAGTTCAGCTGAATTTGATTATCGGCCAGGCTATCCAGCTTGTATTGCAAAAATAAGGTTGGGAACAGGTTGGTATAGTTACGGTTAAAGGCCGAATCGGGCTTTATAACATTGCCCAGCTGATGCCCTTTTGAGCTGGTATTCTCCAATCGTAAACCAGCCTGAATGCTGAGCCTTTTAAATTCCTTATTGAAGTTAAGGTACACCGCGTTGATGTTCTCCTTATAATTAAAGTGGTTGGTTTTATCATAATCGGGCGTGGTATTACCGTTTACTGTATTAAAATAACCGGCCACGTTATCTGTTTGGGTATAGCTGGTTTTTAACCCCGCTTCCAGCTTAATACCGCCGCCCAGCGGATGCCCGTAATCGGCCTTGCCCGATAGGATTTTAATATTTGATGGCAGGCTGCCGTTTAAGCTGCTTTGGTTTATTAAGGCACCGCCGGGCAAAAAGGTTTGGCTATCAAAATCCTGCTGGTTGGTGGTGGCATAATGCAGGTAATCAAGGTTGGCGGTAACATCCGGACCGTCTTTCTTAAACTCGTGCCGGTAATTCAGGTTGAGGGCCGTGTTTTTAAAGCTACCCTTTTCGGTGTTTTTTGAAATCACGCTGGAGTCGGGCTGCCCTGCCGCATTTAGCAGGTTGCCGGTGCCAATGCTTGGCAAATAAGGATAGCGGGCCAAACCGGTGAGCGCTATGCCAAAGGTTGTATTTGGCGATGCATCGTAATCGGCGCCAAGGGTAAGCTTGCCGCCATGCCCCTGGCGGCGGTTATAGGTATCCTGGTTAAAACTACCCGTAGTTTGGCCATCGGTATTTTTGTACCGGCGGAAAATGGCTACATCGGCATAACTGTTACGCACAGTGTAAGCCAGGTTGCCAAACAGGTTAAGCTTATTTTTGCGAAAATTGAAATTAAGGCTGTTGTTGGTACGGATGTACCGGGCCTGACCAACGCTTAAACTAAGCCCCAGGTTAAAGCCCCTGACCTGCGTTTTTTTTGTTTTGATATTGATAACACCCGCATTACCCGCCGCATCATATTTTGCCGGCGGGTTGGTCATAATCTCTATTTGCTGCAGGCTTGACGATGGAAGGCTACGCAGATAATCGGCAAGGGCGGCGCCCGACAGGTAGCTGGGCTTATCATCAATAAAGATAACAACACCCTGCTGCCCTTTAAGGCTGATTACCCCGCTCTGATCAACCAGCACACCCGGCGATTTCTCCAATACCTCCAGCGCCGTAGTACCGGCATTGCTAATAATAGCATCTACATTTACCACCGTCCGGTCTATCTTATGTTCGATGTATGATTTTTTACCGGTGATGATTACCTCTTTAAGCGCGATGTTACCTGTTTGTAAAACCACCTCTTTTAACGCCACCGCCGGTCGCTTATCGCTGATAGTGATAGTATCGCTTTTATAAGGGGCATAACCGGCTGCGGTTATAAATACCTGGTAGAGGCCGGTTTTCAGCCCGTTAAAAACAAAGGCGCCGCCGGCATCTGCCAGTTCATATTTAAGCACGATAGAATCTTTTACGCCTCGTAATGTTATGGTAGCACCATCAGCAGGCTTTTGGGCGGCACCCCATACTTTGCCGGTTATTTTACCGGCTGCTATCTGGGCGTTTACAAAAATCGGGGCAATAGTTATCCATATGGTTAATATAACCATGATCAGTTTTTTCATTTCAATAAGATTAAAGGGTTTGGTACGTGTACAGGCTTATTCGGCCTTAATTACGTTTTTACTTAATTGCCCGCAAAGGTTTTTGAGGCGCAGTAACGATGCTGCGGAATTAGTGCTTTTATCAACCTTAATTAACAACCAACCGGCCGAGGCTTTGATATAAAAGCTGCTGCTATCGCCCAGTGTTACCCGGGTATTTAGTTCATCTGCTTTTTTAAATACGGTTACGGGTTTTAAAGTTTCGTTGATAAAGGCTTCCACCTTTTTAGTTTGGTTGCGATTGTAGGAGGCCTCAAGTTTAAACAGTTCAGGGGTTTCGGTTATTTTGATATTGGTGCGGTCGCCGTTATTAGCAATAGTAAAGGCCAGGCAAATAGTAATGGATATAATGCCTGTTATGAGTAGATAATAAAACGATTTCATGTGTTGTGATTTTTAAAGATTGATTAAATGGTGTAAAAGGTGTGTAATGCCTGATTTGTTGCGTCGCCCCACGTGCTATGTAACACAATACCGGATAAACGTTCTGTAGGGTAGTGAAACAAGTATTTGGCTTCACACAAACATCGGCTTGAACGCTGGTCACAACTCACCCCGGCTACGCTGCGCTGGCCGACCCTCTTTGCGGCGTAAGCCGGAGAGAGGGTGCAACTCATTTTATATTTATAGCCCCTCTTTGCGCGAAGCGGAGAGAGGGGCAGAACGAGCGTAGCGATGTTCGGGGTGAGTCGTCTGCGCCATGCCGTAGATGTCGTTCCCTCTTCAGCATTTCGCAAATTTTAACTATTCAGGGTGACATATTTTAAGCATCTGTTTATGATTGATTGATTTGTTAATTAAAGGGCATAGCTTGCCCATGTCCATAGTGCGGACGTTTAAACGTGCTGGCCGAATTTCGCAGCTGTCTTAATTATTGATTCTTAACTCTTGACTCTCGTGGCTCTCCTACCTAAGCTTTTTTAACAGGAAGTAGTATCCAAGGAAACCAAGAGCGATACTAAATATCATCACAATGGCGGCGTACAAACCCGATGGCATGTAAAAGCTGATGACGGTAAGGCCGATGGCTATAGCGGTTAGTATGGCAAACCATTTAAGCGAATTTTCTTTCCCTTTTTGGTTTGCGGGCAGTAATTGGGCAATTACCCCCTCGGCAACGCCTTTTTCAACAATGGTGCGTTTTAACCTGTCGTCTAAAAAAAGCTTAATGAGTGTCAGTACAAACGATGAGGCCAGGAAAACGAGGATAATGATCACGATGCTGTGCATCATCTCAAAAAAGGCCCGCTCGTCTGTAAAGGGATCAAATACGGTTTGCGCATTGGCAGTAATACTTGCCGACATTAGGGATATGATAGTGGCTATTTTTTTCATGTTGTTGTTTTTATCGTTGTAATACCGGATGAGACCGGCAGCCCATGTTAATGTTGCAGTTAATTAATTAAAATCCAGCTTTTTCATCTGGTCGTGGTGTTCTTTAATCATGGTATTAAGCATGCCGGTAAATACAGCTATCGCGCTTGCTGTTAAAATGGTGCCAAACAAGGCCGGCAGGTTTTGAAATAGCTGCAACAAGTAAGTGCCAAATAACAACGAAACAGCAATAAGGAAAACCACAGTGAGGGTTACGCCCAGTGCTGCTATCCACGGAAATTCTGCCTTTGGGGCCGGTAATTGCTGCAGTACCAGGTCGGCAAGGTTAAAATCGAAGGCTGGCTTTTGCAAAGTATGCATTTGCCGGCTAAGCAGCCGGTAATTGGCCAGTTTAGCGCTGCAGGCGGCACAAACTTTTGCATGGGCGGCAATATCTTCGGCCGCTAACGTGCCTTCCAGGGCATATTGCTGTAATTCATTGTCTGTTGGATGGTAACTACTCATAAATCTTCGCGTTTATAGTTGGTTAGCAGGTTTTGTTTTAAGGCTTTTCGTGCCCTGAACAGGTAATTTTTAACGGTGCCTTCGGGCAGGTTGGTAATCTGGCCTATTTCGGCATAACTCATTTCTTCCTGATGATACAAGGATAGAAGCGTTTTATAAACAGGTGATAGCTTATCCATTTCGGCGTTTAAAATAACCGATAATTCTTTTGCTGATAGCAAACGCTCTGCCTCGTTATCATATCGGCCACCATCTTTTTGTTGCAATCGCTCAAGCGTTTGCTGTTGCCCGTCATCATCATCCTTAGCATCTATCAGTACCACCTTTTTTTTCTCCAGGTAATGCAGGCAGGTGTTGTAAGTAATTTGCCCTATCCAGGTTGATAATTTGCATTGAAATTTAAAACCAGGCAAGTTTTTGTAAACCTTCAGGTAAACGTCCTGTGCAATATCTTTCCTATCGGCAGGCACGGGTATCATCTTAAAGATAAGCTGCGCCACCAATCCTTCGGTATTTTTAATAATGATACCAAAAGCATACCTATCGCCACCCAAAACCCGGGAAACCAGGTGCTGATCTGGATGCTGATATTCTTTTTGGTGACTCACTTGCTGATTAGACCGGGCTATCGTATAAAGGTTGCAATAATTTTTTAGTATCAAGTCGCAAGTATCAAATATCAAGACAGCTGCAATTTCTTTTGAGTCCGAAAGTTTTTTGTCCGGAAGTCCGAAAGTTAAAAATCGGGATACCTGATGCTGTTGCAAAAAAATCTTGATACTTGATACTCGCTACTTGATACTAAAAAAACGATATTTACAGCCTTGAAAGGCAAAATCATAGTTTAACTGGAAGAACGTCCGAACGACAATCGGGAGGTAAGGGTTCAAATCCCTTTTTGCCTTTCTAAATTATGAGGCTTTAAATACTACTGGTATAACGATAAGGGGATCGGGATTTTAGTTTAAATGAAAAAACACCAGTTTGCTAAACTGGAGATGTCGGTTTAAGTCCGGCGCCCGATTTCCATTTTTAATTCAAAATTATGCAATACAAATTTAGTGAGCAGGAATGGCAGGCATGCCTCAAAGTACTTAACTCGCTAAAGGATAATCCTTTTGAAAACCCCGATAATCAGCAGTTTAAAACACTCATTACTTCTATTTATAAACAGGCCAAAAAGCAAAACAAACAGGAACTGCGCACCGATAAAAAGGCAGCAGACCTGGAGCTGCTTAACGGCACAGCCATTGTTACAAATGCCCGGGGGCTAACCACCCAATTTGCACATGCCGAAAGTGAAAATACCCAGGGCGGGCACCTGCAAAAACCGCGTTACTGCTATTCGTGCGGCGAGGGTTTTACCCAGCTTCATTTTTTTTACCATAAGCTTTGCCCCGCCTGCGCTGCTGTAAACTATGAGTGGCGTACCCGGCAACATAATTTTGCCAACTATAATGTAATTGTTACCGGCGGTCGCGTTAAAATTGGCTACGCCACTGTTTTAAAGTTTTTACGCTCGCACGCCAATGTAATACTTACCACACGTTTCCCGGCGCTGGCTTTGCAGCAACTACAGGCCGAAGACGATTATGAACAATGGAAACACAGGCTCAGCGTTTACGGCTTAGATCTACGGAACTTGAAAGCTGTGGAAGAATTTATTGTTTACTGCAATAACAACCTAAGCAGTGTCGACATCCTGATCAATAACGCCGCCCAAACCATTAAATACCCGGCCGACTATTATAAGCCCTTAATGGTTAAAGAAAACGCGCTTTTGCTTAAAAACAACACCGCAAACCTGCTGCCCAATAAAACCCCGCTATTGTATCACCAGGATAGCCAACTATTATCGGGCCTTGCCGATGCGGAGGTGCCGGTTAACCGTTTTGGACAGCCTGTAGATACAAGGGACAAAAACAGCTGGAACTCCACTTTAGCCGAAATTGAGCTGGAAGAACTGCTTGAGGTAAACCTCATTAACCATATATCGCCCTATCGGCTTATTTCGGGCCTTAAAAGCCTGATGCTTAAAAGTCCGCTCGCCGAACGTTTTGTTATCAACGTTACCTCGTCCGAAGGGCAGTTTAGCTATCCCGGCAAAACTATATTTCATCCGCATACCAACATGACCAAGGCGGCCTTAAACATGCTTACCCGCACCTCGGCACCAGAATTTATTAAAGATTCCATCTTCATGACAGCTGTTGATGTAGGCTGGATATCAACCGGGGCCAACGAAACAAAAAGAGCTCAGCAATTTGCAGATCTCAAAATTCCCCCACTCGACCCACTCGACGGCGCTACCAGAATTGTGCACCCCATAGTGGAAGTACTGAATGGCGATAAATCACTTTTTGGCGTTTTACTTAAAAATTACAAGGTGGTTGACTGGTGAAATAGTATCAGGTAGCGAGTATCAAGATTTATTCCCGGTTATAAAGACATTAGCAACCCTGTTGTCTTCAGGCCTACAACATTAATCAATACCCTCATGGGCGTCAGTCTCTCCATTTAACGCCATTCGGCAACTACTCGCCGGCACAAAACGCGTTCTACGTCCCGCAAATCATTTTTAATTTTAACTTTTGAATTTTGACTTAAAAATGGCGTTCCCGCTGATAGAAGCGGGCCGGGCTAAACGCTCATACTACACTGGCCTTAGCCACTTGGCCGGTATCCGCTCATATCCCTAACGCGAAGGCAGAGAAATTGTGGGCTTAAGGCTTTACAACAAAATCGTTATTTGCATGCGGCCGCACAAGCCAGGAGGCTTGAGGCAGCGGGAGGTTCATAGGACATGGCGTTCGTTGTTAAAAAGTTGAGGGACAAAAAAAAACACGTAAATGCCGAGTTTACCCCCGTACAATGGCGATTAAGGCAGTCACTACATTGCACATTGCCATCTACCTTAGCCCCACATTATAAACCAACCAAAGCTCCCTGGTTCTGATTATCAACTATTGCGTACTAACCAATTCCGTAGCCTTTGCTTTGACGGCTTTACGGGATATATACCAAATATGCTTGCTAACCAACCAATTATAAAACCAAAAAACCAAATGAAAAAGACCTTAATTTTCTTATGTTCCATTTCCATTTTTTGTAGTTGTACAAAAAATACTGCCGACCTGACACCAGAGCACGCCTTGGCAACTGCCAAACCAACAAATTCGGCAACCACAATGGCGGTAGGGGCCGCCTCTATCGCAGGCGTAAACTGGGCCGATGGCCGCGATAACTTTGTGGATGGATGGGTTATTCCATCTGGTTTAACCGCTTCCGACAATTACAGCACGGTTAATGCAAAGGCCAATTCAATATTATCGGCATTTCAAACCAACATGCCGGGCGTCAATACAGTAAGGTTACCTATTAATTATCCCAGTGTATCCCAGTCGTGGTGGGGCGCTTATACCGGCGCTATAGATGCCGCCCTTAACAAGGGCATGAAAGTAATTATATGTTGCTGGGATAGTTCATCGGCCAACGACGGATTGATAGATAATATGACCAATTTTTGGGCCATGTGGCAAACCGTAGTTAATAAATATGGCAGCAACAGCAACGTTTATTTCGAGGTGTTTAATGAACCCCACGGTTACAGTTTATCCAGTTTAACAACCATCTATGCGCAGTGGCTGGCTAATTATCCCAGCGTTGCAAAAGGCAGGGTGCTGCTAAGCGGTACAGGCTATTCAGACAATGTAACCGGAGTTGGCGCCGACAGCCGCTTTACCAGTTGCCTGCTTTCGTTGCATAATTATGCTTATTGGTCAACACACTCTACCGCTGCATGGCAAACCGACTGGCAAAACAGGTATGGAAGTTATGGTTCGAGGACTGTAGTGACCGAGTTTGGGGCAACAATGAACAGCGGTAAAGATTACCAGAATGGTTCGCAATCCGACAATGAGATTGCCTACATCGTAGGATCGAGTAATGTATTCAGGAACAATGGCATCGCCAGCGTTTACTGGCCTGGCCTGAGAGACAATGATAGTTACAGCATCCAAACAAGAGGCGGAAGCGGCAATAACATCACCCTAACCACTGTAAATTCTTCCGGCGTTTTCCGCGTTCGTTACGGTTGGGGGCTAAACTAACCCTTTTTTAAAATCTACCTTTAAATATATTCAAGAATATCGTTAGCAAGACCATCAATAAGGCCGCCTCATATGCAATTATGGGGCGGTTTTTTATTTCCGTCTCCTCAGAATCTGGTTAAAAAAGGGCCCTGACGTCAGCCATGTATAAGACTATGCATACCCGGCTTAATTTCCCGTAACTACATCATTAAAAAAGTTTTCAATTTCGTTCACCGCGTTTTCAAGTCCGTTCTCATTCCTTATTTGCCGGCCAATAGCTGCCGCATTGTTTCTTACTTCATCGGTTTGAATTTTTGTTAATGCCGAAATCAGTTTATCGGCATCGAGTTTTTTAACCGGGATATGAACCCCAAATTTCATCCGTTCGGCTATTTTGCCCCAGGTTGGCTGGTCGGTGTAAAACGAAATAATAATTACCGGTAAATCGTGTCGCAACATAGCTGCCAGCGTACCCGCACCGCCGTGAAACACCCCAGCTTTGCATTTTGGTAAAACGGACCCATGGTTTACATATTTTGTTACGAACAGTTTTTTATGCGCCGGTAAGTTTTCAAAAAGCGACCAGCCTGTACAAAACAAAACCCGCTCGTTGGTTTTATTTAAAATGGTGTTTAAAATGCTTAAAAACTTTTCGGTATTGCCAACACCGTTACTGCCAAAGCCAATGTATATGGGCTTATCACCCTGCTGTAACCAATCATTTAATGTAGCCGGGGTTTCGTCCTTAAACTGGCCCGGTATTTTTTCTTCGGGAACAGTTAAAAAGCCGGTTATTTTATGGTTATCATCCCAATCCTTAGGTTGCGGAATCAGGCTGGGGCTTAAGCAATATAAGTCGAGCGGCTTTTGCCTGCCAATATAGTCTATAAGATTTTCCTTTAAAATGGGCAGGCCTAATTCTTGTCTGAATTCGTTGGTCTCTTTCTTTACAAACTTCCAGAAAAACAGGTGCGCCAGCTTATAGGTAAGCTTATTATACCAGGGAAAATTCAGGAAATCAAAATCGCCCAAAGGGAATTCAGTTGTAGGAACAACCGGCGGCATAAAATAGGTTAGCGCAATTTTTTTATGTTGCTTTTCGGCAATCGCGCTTGTAATTGGCAGCGTTGCCGCATTAGCTATAATAAAATCTACCTGGTTAATTCCTGCTATATAGCTTTTGCGCAAAGGCCCCCTAATTTCATGAAGCGCTTTAAAAAAGTACTTCATCAGCTTAATGGTATTCTCTGTTTTTAACACGTTTTGTCCTTCCGCCGAATTCATCATTTCCTCGGCATCACCATACAGCGGATGAAAAGCAAGGCCATAGCCCTCAACCAATTCCTTGAAATTTTCAGGTGCTGCAATAACTACCTGGTGTGTTTTTTCGCTAAGCCCTAAAGCCAAAGCAATATAGGGCTGTATATCGCCCCGTGTTCCGTAAGTAAAAATCCCTATGTTCAATTGTGGTTGGTTTATATACAAAGGAACTGATACAAAAGGATTTCTTTTAGTAATTGTTAAAAAATTAATGAGTGCTTTTCTGTTTCGATGCGATAAGTCCACATATACACAACAATCCGGCAGAAGCAAGGGAAACCATCAACCAAATTCATCTCATATCTAAAAAGGGCGTTTCCCGCTGATAGAAGCGGGCCGGGCTAAACGCTCATACTACACCGGCCTTAACCACAAGGCCGGTATCCGCTTATATCCCCCCCCCGCTGCCGCAAGCGTCCCCGGCTTGTGGCCCGCATGCTAAGTATGCGCCGGGTTTCAAACTAAAAAGTGGGCATCGTAACATGTATGTGGCATCAAAAAAAGTAAACACTTCAGGTAAAGGCAGGAAATAAAACGTTAAATTTGGTTATAAGAATAAAAGAAAGGAGTTATTATGCCAACCGTTAAGAAAGTGATTGATGAAAAAGGTTTTTATGGCGATGCTATTATTAGCGACAAGGTTAAAGATCGCAGCAATGATCCTTACTTTGTGAAAAAAGCCGAAGAAGCCAAAGAATTTTTACGCAAGCACCCTCTTCCAGATCATTTAATAAAGAAATAACCATCAATAAAAATGATAAAGCAAAGAGGTTGGCTTAAAAAGGGTCAACCTCTTTTTATTTTGCGTGAATTCAATAGAAAATCACTTGGCGCCTTCGCGCGAAAAACCTCTTAACTTAATAGCATTCTTAGACACTAAGAGGACGGGGATTCAATTTAAAGCAGGCGCCTGTTTTTTTTCAAGCTTTGCCTGTTATCTATAAAAGTAACCAGTTCTATAATTTTGCTCCGGGGTTTAATGCGGTAGATCACCGAGATTTGCGGGATGATTACCCCTATATAGGTATGTTTTGATTTATAAGTTTTACGGGCAATAAAAGGCTCGTTGGCCAGGGTATCAAGATACTGGAAAACCCTTTCAATAATTTTTTTTGATTCCGCTTCGGGCCAGTTTTCCAAAAGATAGTCGATATTCTTTTGGAAGGTCTCGCCAGCTTTTTCAGACCAGGTTATTGTCATTTAAAACCAAATCTTTTTTTTGCCTCCTCATGGCTAAACGATTGGCCATTATCTAATTGCGCAAGGCCTTCTTCAACATCAGCCCGCTGACTTTTGCTCAAACCATCAAACCAATCCAAATCCCTGTTATTAATCAAAGCTTTAATATCTTTGATTAAGCCAACGTCATCGGTGTTTATAATTTGTTGTAATACATTTAGTTTCTCCGCCTGTATATTCATATCTCAAATTTAATTATTATTTCTAAAATAACAGTGTCTTTGTTGATGTAATCCCCCGGCGCATGCGTACCGACAACGAGGGATTAACTTCGTTAAAAGGTTAATAATAACCTTTACCCTAACCATTTCACCCCCACTTTTTACAGCCTCGCCCCTGTTACCCTTTCCCGCAACCCTTAAAAACCCATCTTTACATCGTATAAACAAGTGTGAAGCTTAATAACCCTGAAAAAGGTTAAACTTAATATTCAACTGATGAAAGCGATTCAAAAAATGAAAAACATCCTATTTAAAACAAGTCTGTTGCTTTTATTATTGCCGGCATGTTCCAAAAGCGGTAACACTACCAACACCGAATCTCCGGACGACGACCTGCAGGGGCCTATTTCCCGCCCCGCATCAGGATACGGCGCCGATGGTACCTACCAGGTTGCCGAAATCAGTTTTCCCAATCCCGAATACGCGGGCACCAGCGTAACTATTTTTTACCCGGCCGGCATAACCACTCCCCGGCCAACCATATTTTACTCGCACCCCTACGGAGGCGAAAACAAGGAATACAACCGCGGGTTGTTTGAATTTATTGCAAAAAAAGGCTATGTGGTAGTGTTTGTTCCGTATGCAACCATTGATGTCAGTGTCGATCATCGTTACTACACCCTGTGGACCGGCTTTACCAAAGCCGCGGCAGATTACCCTAATATTATCGATACCAAAAAAGTGGGCTTTATAGGTCATTCCTTTGGTGGCGGCGCTTCTATAGGCTTGGGCTATAAAGCCTTTACCCAAAACGGCTGGGGACAAAACGGGCGCTTCCTGTTTACCATGGCGCCATGGTACAGCTACCAGATTACCCAGGCACAGTTGCAAAGTTTCCCGGCCAATACCAAAATGATAAGCCAGGTGTATGATGAAGATGTGATTAACGACCACCGGCTGGCCATTGATATTTTTAAAAACATCAGCATAGCCAATAGTGAAAAGGATTTTTATTACCTTAAACCGTCTGCAGTGGCCGGTTACAATTACACCACGTACCACACGCTCCCCAATTCAAGAGACGCGTATGATGCTTATGATTACTACGGCGTATACAGGCTGCTTGATGCGCTGATGGACTACAGTTTCAACGGCAGCGCTGCCGGCAAAAATGTGGCACTGGGCAATGGCTCGGCCGAACAGGTGACCATGCCCGGTTATAAGGGGCAATTTATGGCACCGCTGGAGGTTACCGATAATCCAAGCCCCAAATACAGCCAAAATAAATATCAGTTTACCTGCGGCAGTGCAACCAACCCACGTATAGCCAACTGCAATTAGCCGGTAAGCACTTAATACGCCGGTCGCCTAAAATTGGGCCGTTTGTTTTGTAATCCGCAATCGGATACCAGGTTGCCCAATATTTTTTGAAACTTTTTTTTGGGGTTCCTGTTAACTACTCAATATTTTATCAACCACAATAAAAATCACTATGAAAAAAAAATCGTTATTAGCCGTTCTCTCTGTTTCACTGCTCGTATTTGCCTGTAAGCCAAAAAACGGCGGCGGCGAAGCTAATGCCAAACCTGATAGTACAGTTAAACAAGATGCCCCAAAAGAGACTGCAGCCCATGCCGATGCGCCAGCCGGTAGCGCCCCAAAAACGTACACTATATCGTTTACGCCCGATAGCGCCCTACTTGGCAAACAAAAAGAAGCAAGCATAAAAGTAACTCCTGTAAGCGCGACAGACCTGAGCGACCCAGACGGAAAATCGGAAGGTATTGAGATGACCTTTAAAATTACGGTTACCAACAAAAATAAAATTGGCAGCAGCAGCGTTGGTGTTTCACCGTCGGATTTCAGGTTGGTGCTTGATAATAATACTTCCATATCGCAAACGTCCGGAGGGTATGTTTCTGCCGAGGCTGAATCTACAAAAGAATCAAACGAGATAACCTACCGTTTGCCAACAGGCACCAAACCCAAAACATTGAATTTGTTTTATGACGAAACAAGGGCTGCCGTAGGTGTGAGTTTAAAATAACACCAATATCCTCATTTGTTTTGGATAAAGCTGCACAAGCCAAATAATTTCATGTAAACACCTACCTTCCAGCGCGTTTACCAAAGAAATAAGTGTCAATAAAAATGATAAGGCGAAGAGGTTGGCTCAAAAAGGTCAACCTCTTTGCTTGTTTAATAATAACCTTATACATTTACAAATCTTTTTCGATATCACCCATCGCGGTATCAAAATCTATAGCCTGTTCCGGCTGATTTTTATAATCGTTAACGCGCTTCCGTAATAACCACGTGCCATCCAGATACTGTAAACTCTTGCTGCTCAATCTTCTAAAGTCTGGAAGTCTGGAAGTCCGAAAGTTTTTTAATAGAAGCATGGCGGCTAAGCCCCTCCCCCCTACAAATCTGGCGTAATACTAAATTTAATACCATACTGGTTCACCCCCGGATGGTCCAGATAGTTGAAACGTTTGATCACATCAACCCTTAGCAATTTAAATATATTGCCTATACCGGCGCCTGCCTCAATGTAGGGGGTGCTACCCAGGGCGTAAGTGCCATTGGCATTGCCCAGGGCCGGGGGCAGGTTATACAGGTTGGACGATAGCAGCGGATTGTTTTCGGTACGTAAGCCGCCGTATATAGCTTTAAACGACAGGAACTCGCGCCATTTGAGGTGCTCTATCAACGGAATTTTATTGAGGATAAAGCCGTTGAAGTTGTGGGTAATGTTGATGCCCGCTGAGTGATCGCTCACAAATTCAAGGTAGTTCATATTGTTGTAGCCGGCGGGATCGTACTTTAACGATTGGTTTGCCGCGGGCATATTCAACAGCGGGAACGGGACTTTGCCGGTAACAAGATTGCCCAACAGCGTTATATCGGTAAAGCCCAATTGCGACATGTAAAAACGCTTAAAAATATTGGCCGATATGTTGTTGTAACTATAAGCCCCGTTTAACAGGCCCGCAAAACCGTGATTGATTTGCAGGTTAAAAATGGGGTATTTACTAAATACCGTATGCCTGAATATGGTGCCTTGTATAAACTGCTCATGCGGGGCGTAACGCATGCCCAGGGCAACCTCGGTAGTGGTAAGGCTGGGAATAAGGCTATTATCGGTATTTGATTGAAATTGAAGGGTGCCTGCGGGCCGCTGGTTCCAGTTGCGCAGGGCCAGGTTGTATGAAAAATGATTGTCGAAATCCCTTACATAGGCCAGCGTAAATGTGCGGTTATACAACCAGTAATTGGTAGTACCGGTATGGAACGATGTAAGCGCGGCTTGCTGGTTACTTACCGCCAGGCTTTGCCCCGGCAGGTCCACATCATACCGGTAACCTATTTTAAAGTAGTTGTTGGCATAGCGGTATGGTGCTGTTTTGTTGAGCGATATATAGGTATTCAATTCGTACTTGGCGGCTTTATCTTTGGTACCGTAGGCGGTATAGCCGTCAAAATAGATCGTTTTGCTCAGGGCAGGCGTTGTGCGCCCCCCTAACTGGAACCGGGCACCCTCCTGGTTATCATACGCAAATATCGATCCTATGGGGCCAATCTGTACCGGCCCTACCACGGCAAAGCCCCCGGTAAGTGTAGCCGCTATCCAGGTGAGTCGTTTATATGATGGCATGCTTTCCAGCCGGTTAATGCGTGCGTACAGCTGTTTTTGCTGGCTGTTAAGGGTATCACTGCGGTGTTGCGCCCAGTAAGCGGTATCGGGCTTGTTGGCGTCGGCCATGGTTTGGGCGCTTTTGCCCTCGTAAAATTCGGCCGGCTGGGGCTGGTTTAGTTTATAGTTATCATAAAAAACCGTACGCTGGCCGTATACGGCTATGCCCTTGTTTTTTAAAATCCCAAAATCAGCCGTTACATCGCTTTTCTGCAGGTAGTAGCGCCCGCCGGGAAATTGCTGAAAATCAAGCTTCACCCTAAGGCTGCGCATAAAGTTGATGTTGATTTGCTTGTTTACATTAAGCTCGCATGATTGTACCGCATAATGGCCATCCAGTGAAACCAGCAAGCGACCTTCAAAAAGCAGGTCGCCTTTGTTGCGGGGTGTAAAGCTGATGCCTACCAGTTTCCCTTTATCGGTTTGTATAGTATCTGTAATAAAAAACTTATAAAAATCGGGCGAGTGATTGGATATCGGACTTAAAAACTGGTTGGTTACAATAAAAATGTTGTTGGCGTAAATATCAATATTATTGCCATAGAAGCGGTTAAGATAGGTATCAAGCCCGGCGGTATCAACAAACTTAATAATGTTGGTTTCTTTTTGCGCCTGCAGTATGCTGATGGATTTGGCAGGCTCTTTACGGTAATACTGCTGGTAAAGCTTTTCGCTAAAGTAAACTGGCAACGAAGTTTCTTTGCGCCCGTCAATCACCTGCGAACTGTCGAGCATAAACTTGTATTTGCCAAAAAACTTACCATTAATAAACTTGGGCGATAAATGGAAAAACGACATGCCGATACGCTCGTACTGGTTATACTGATAGTAGTCGGCAGCCGCCATTCTGTTTTCATCTTTATGATTAATTACCTGTTGAATAAGCTCGACGGCAGGATTGCCTTTATTGCGGTAACGCGCTTTTTTGCCAGATGTAACCGAAACCTCTTTTAACTGGGTTTGCTTGCTGTGCATGCGCACCTGCAACTGGCTGGCCTGCCCGGGTTTTATAGCCCGGGTAAGCAATGTGTACCCCAGGTAACTAAACGTAATACGGTTAAACAAACCGACGCTGCTTAACCGGAAATTGCCGTCTTTATCTGATGTAGTACCAAAGCGACTACCATTAAAAGTGATGCTGATATAGGCCAGCGGCAAGCCCGAAACATCATCAACAATATGCCCGGTTACAGTGGTAACTGTGGCTTTGCTTGTTTTAAGGCTATCTGTTTGCTGCGCGGCAGCATGTATTGAAAATAACAGTAAAATAGCCAGGCCGGCTGCGTTTAATTTATTAACGATAAAAAATTTATAAAAGCGGAGTTTTCCCTGTATCAGCAAAGTTATTTTTATGTCGGGGTTACAAAAAGTAAGTAGCAAGTTGATTGATTAAACGTAAAAAAAGTTGTTTGAAGTATTTAGTTATTCATATTAATTATCCATTAACCTTACATTAAGGCCCAAGGTACCATGGTGTTAGTGGCAAATCGGCCTTCAATCTCCAGTCGGTAACGGTAAGCAGTAAGTCTTAAAAACAACCTTTTAATTTATTACTTAGTGCTGTTAACGTAATATCACTGCTTAAGTTACCATCTGATTCTGTTTTGATGTTGAAAACACAGCCCTATTGTTAAAGTTTATGCCCGGTGTGATTAAGGCTTTTGTTTTTCGATGAGCTTTTGCTTAAACTTTTTATCCTCCTTCTGTTTATACTCCTTGGCTTTCTTTTGCGCCCCGGCCTTTTCCTTGATTTCTTTTTCGGTAAGCGGCTGATTTTTTTCTTTTTCATCGGCCTTTCCTACGCCGGCACAGGCTTTAAGGCCGTTAAGCAGGGCAAACCAGATGGTTTTAAAATACGGGAAGTTTTTGGGCCGGATAAAGGCAACGTCGGCCACGCGTGGAATGGTTTTGCCGTTGTCGGGATTATCGCTTTTGAGAATCACGGCGTTTGCCAGTAACGAAATGATGCCTTTTTTTGCATAACCTTTTTCATCGTCGGGCTTTAATACATCAACCTTAAGATTATGGTACAAAAAGGTAACCTTACCTGCCGAGCTATGCTGGTTGCCGTGAATATCAAAATCAAGGCTGGTTACCGTGCCCGATGTAATGCGCACCAAACCAAGCGGCATAACAGCGGGGTTGGCATCGGCCATATTCATGGCGCCCATATGGCCTTTGTAGCTGTAACTATAGGCATCATCGGCAAGGTTAAAGCCAAATTGCAGGTTTAGCCGCCCCTTGCCCATAAACATGGTGCTCAGGTGTACTGTAGCCAGGGGTTGCTTTTGTAACAAAGCCTTTTTATTGGTAAGGTTAAAGAACCTGCCTGTAACTGCGCTAAACCTTACTGTACCGGTTTTGCGCGATTCGTTTTTTTTGAATTCACTGTAATTCACATCAAGATCTTTAACATCGAGCGTATCTATCTGAAGCCCCATTTTTAACTGGCGGATGGCCCAGTTAGGAAAGGTGACCAGCCTATCAGTAGTTTTAAGCGGACCGTTTGGGTTACTGAATATGCTGAATTCGCCTTTACTTAATACCACCTTCTCTGCATCTAAACTCTGGCCGCGGCGGTAGTTGCGGTAATTAAAATGGTACAGGGTAACGGCATCCAGGTGCAGGCCAAAACGATCTGTGCGGCTTTTAGCCAGGTAGGCACTCAGGGCAAGCGGCTGCACATCTACCCCTGCAATGTCCAGCCTCGAGGTTTTGGTTGATAACTTTACCGAGTTTATTTTATAGGTATACAACCCGTTTGCCGATTTGCCTGTATAATGCTTAAGCCGGGTAACAATATCGCGGCAATACAGCGTGCGGGATGTATCAGCCTGAGTGGCCGAATCAATGAGCAGGTCGGTAGCGTGTACGTCCATTTCTTTTAATACATGAACCGATGGCCTGGGGCCCGATTTATCCCGGTAGGTAAAGCTGATTTCGCCCAGGCGGATGTTGGCTACATGGATAAGCTTAAAACTTGCAGAAAGCTTTTGATAAAGGGTACGCTTGTCTGCAGGTTTTTTAGGCTGATGCTCATCGCCGTTTTTGCTGATGTATATTTCTGGGTTATTCAGGTCGATCAAAGCTACTTCTATCTTTTTATGCAGCCAGATATCGAGCGGGTGCACACCGGAAACTTCAAGCCGTTTCACTTTCAGCTCCAGTAAGCGGCCGGGCGCACGGCCTGCCTGTTGCAGGCGCTGGCATACCGCAGTATCGGGTGTAAAAGTGATATCGTGCAATATGGCACCACCGTTAAATGCATTAACATCAAGTTTGCTGAAATTTACCTGGTATAGGCTGTCGGTGCTTTTAAGCACAGCTTCCTTGAGCTTCGCCGAAAGCATTCCGCTTAAAAAACTATTTAAAAAAAGTACCACAGCCAACAGGATGACGGCCAGTATGGCCCCGCTTATTGTAACTATTTTTCGCCCCCTGTTTTTAAAAACCCAAGCCGTCATATTCTATTTGCTTTTGCATTAAGCAACCACCACGGCGACTTTTACTGGTTGCTTAACAAGGGAATGAAGAAATTGATTTTATAAATTCAAAAGTTAAAAGTCAAAATTGATTTACGTAACCGATAGAAAACCACACTACGACTAAAAAGTACAAAAAAAGCCCGCTCCTTTGCAGGAGCGGGCTTTACAAATGATTATATAGGGTATTAAACTATTTTAACATTTACTGCATTTGGGCCTTTACGACCTTCTTCTACATCATAGCTAACTGAGTTATTCTCGCGAATGTTGTCAATTAAACCAGATGAGTGTACGAAGATTTCGCTTCCGCCATTTGCCGGGGTAATAAATCCGAAACCTTTTTCGTCATTAAAAAATTTTACTGTTCCTTGTTGCATTATATTGTATATTAATAAGTTGCAAACATACACTAAATAATCCACATTTTTACTATTGGTAAAATAGTTTAATTTTCGGTAAAAAATAAGCTTTAGTAAAAAACAGGCAATTAATCTTTGTCTTTATGACCATGACCCTTGCCGTGGTCGTCATCGCCCTCATCGTTCTTTTGCTTTTTATATTTTTGCTTATCCCAGCCTTTGTGTTTACCGTTATCCCAATGGTTACGGTATTTCTCGTCACGGCTATCGCGGATAATAACCTGGTCATGACGTCCCTTGTAAGTTGCGTACTTTGTACGGTAAACATTATTCCTTAACCAAGGGTCCCTTTCGTTTATTACTACCTTATAGCTTTGATAAGGATCAAAATTACCGTACCGGCCTGGTAATACACTTGCCGTTATCCAGGCGTTGTTTTGGTAATAAACATACTGATGTGTTGGCACCGAGTAGTATACATCAATATCCGGCATGTAATAGTAACGGGCATAATCGTAGCCAACTGGTCCCCATGCAGGCTGGCTTCCTATATTAATACCAAGGCTAACACTTACCTGGGCATCGGCTGCCTTAAAGCTAAAAAAGCTTAACAGTGCCATTGCGGCGAAAATTATTTTTTTCATATAAAGTTAATTTGTAGGTACGACAATGCATTATCAAAAAGGTTTGATTCGTGCACATATAATTTATCCCTATAAGCATGCAGCTTCCATGGCTCATGGTTGATAAAATTCGATTCCTTAAAATTATCTTATCTCCAATCCAACTTATCTTTATCTTCTGCTATTTTTACCCCCAATGAAAACAGTACATCTCACCCGGACCACCAGCGACGATGCCGATTTCCGAACGCTCGTAAACCTGCTTGATACAGACTTGCGCGACCGCAATGGCGACATGATGGATATTTACGACCAGCACAACGTGATCGAAAAAAATGATACTGTGGTGATAGCTTATGTTGATAACGAGCCCGCCGGATGCGGCTGTTTTAAATGGTACGATGCCGAAGCTGTGGAAGTTAAACGAATGTTTGTTCGCCCTGGCGCGCGTGGCAACGGCATAAGCAAAATGGTATTAAATGAACTGGAAACATGGGCGTATAGCTTAGGCTATAAATATACTGTGCTTGAAACCGGCGAAAAACAGGTAGAGGCGTTGAGTTTATATCCAAAATCGGGCTACGTGCCCATCCCACAATATGGGCCATATGTTGATTTGCCGGATAGCATCTGTTTCAGGAAGGCATTGTAGTTACTGTCATGTAATTATGTAATGACGGATAGTCCTTAGTCAAAAGTCTTAAGTTCTAAGTCAAAAAGAATAAATTTGACTCGAGACTTAGGACTATTAACTTAAGACTACTAATATTCTTCCCCGGAATGGACACTTCAATATTTACCCGACCAGACATTGGCCTGCTTAATCGGTTACAACCAGCCGACTGGCCAGATATTGTGCCTAATTTTTACTTTTATGTTGATTCGCCTTTCTGTTTCCCAATTAAAATAGTTGTTAATGGCGCCATTGCCGGCATCGGCGCTGCCATCATACATGCCGATGTAGCATGGCTGGGCCACATCATTGTGCACCCCGAACACAGAAACAAAGGTATTGGCCTTTATATTACCCAAGCCCTGGTTGATATTGCCCACCAACAGCACTGCCAAACCATCAATTTAATTGCTACCGCGATGGGTGCGCCTGTTTATGAAAAAGCTGGTTTTATCATCGATACTGAATACCTGTTTTTTAAAGATATACAGATACAAAAACCAGGATTACCCACACCTAACATCAAACCGTACAAGGACAAATTCCTACAGCAAATTCTGGCTATCGACCAAACAAACGCACAAGAGAACAGGGAACCACTACTCCGCGAACATATTAAAACAGGGTTAATATATTGCAATGATGATACAGTTGAAGGCTATTATTTACCAGGCCTTGGCGAGGGCTTAATAATTGCTAATACCCCGCAGGCGGGCATTGAGTTGATGAAACTACATTTAAGCACCAATGATAAAATTGCGTTCCCTAAAAATAACAGCATTGCTGTAAACTTTTTGTATCAAAACGGGTACAAAGAAATACGCATGGCTAAAAGGATGCGCCTGGGCAAAGCCCGGAATGTAATATTATCAAGCATCTACAATCGGATAGCTGGCAATATTGGATAAAAAAGCCCCCAGACAAACTCCGGAGGCTAAACACAATCACCATTCTACACACACTGCTCATTCATCACTTTCGTTCATTCACTATCCACTACTCACTGATCGGCTAATTGAAAGTTCATTGGTATTACATATTTAACGCGCACGGGCTGCCCGTTTTGCATGCCTGGCTTCCAGGCTTTGGCCAGCTTTAGTACCCGGGAAGCTTCTTCATCAAACCCAAAACCCGCACCGCGTTCAACCTTTATATTTGATAACGAGCCATCTTTTTCTATCACAAAACTCATCAATACCTTACCAGATACGCCCTGCTCCTGCGCTACCACCGGGAACCGCAAGTTCTTTTGCAAAAATTTACTCCACGCCGCTGCACCACCTACCGGTTCGGGCATTGCTTCAAGGTTGCCATCCATATCATGTATGGCATTATCAGCTGCAGGGCCAGTACCTGTTGTACCCTTATTTGTATTAACGTCCATGGCGTTACCGGGCTTATCAGCTCCTTTACTATCTGTGGGGCCAATTGTGCTTGCCTGTAATTCGGCAGTAGTATGTGGTTGTACAATGGGGTCATTAGGTACCACAACAGGTGGCAGGCTTGCAACCGTTTTTATCGGCTCAACAGGTTTAGGCGGATCGGTAGATTTTGGTGGCTCAGCTTTTTTTGGCGGCGCAACCGGGGGCTGAACTAAAACCCTGGTCAAATCAACCGGCGTCATTTTAACCATTTCTACCGGTTTGCCTTTAAAAACAAAGGTTGATATTACAATAACCGCGATACCTGCAAAAGCCAATCCCATAGCTTTACTCATGGTTCGACCGTAGTGTTGTCTTAATTCATAAGCTCCGTATTCTTTGTTACGATGGTCAAATACAAGGTCGAGCCACTCGGCGTTGTACAAATCAAATTTTGTGATAGGCATAATTTAAAGAATTAAATTTCTATTATAACGAATAAGCATTTGTTATATTTTACAAAACATGAAAAAATATCGCATTATCAAAAAAATAAATTTCATCAAAATTTCATTTTCTTATGGGTTGCGGGGTTCGGGTAGCGGATTGCCAGTTGCCTGGCTCCTGTTCTGCCCGAACCGCGCAACACGCAACCTGGACCTGACACCCCGAACCTCGCGACACGCAACACAAACCTGGCACTAATTCTCCTCCGCCAGCTGAAAAGCAAATGGTATACTGTAAGCTACGCGGACCGGGTGCCCATTCTGGATACCAGGTTTCCATGCTTTGGCCAGTTTCAATACCCGTATGGTTTCTTCGTCGAGGCCGTAACCAAGTCCGCGCACTATTTTTATATCCGTTAGCTGTCCGTCCTTCTCCACAATAAAACTCACAAATACTTTACCCGATATGTTGTTTTCACGTGCCAGAGCTGGGTACTGCAGGTTCTTTTGTAAAAACTTAGCCCAGCCGGCCATTCCACCGTCGGGCTGTGGTAATACCTCGATAGATCCGAATGGGTGTACTGTTTCATCCTCTGTAACGGGAGCAACATCACCCCTTCCTCCTTTTATACCCTCGTCTATTATATTTCCGGCTGCATCATCACCCTTACGGTCGGTGCTGGCGATAATTGCTGTTTGGAGCTCTGCCGCAGTATGCGGGTCAACCGTCTGCTCTGCAGGCACCACAACAGGGGGCGGAAAGCGCAGTATTTTTGAAAGTGTTTTGGGCTGAGGCAGATCCGGCGATTTTGGGGGTAAAATTTTGTGTTCTTTTTCAGTTGGCGGCGGCGGCATTGGCTTTGGCATATCATAGTCATGCATAATAACATCATCAGGTTTATGCCTGAATGCCAAACTCGCCATCGCCCAAACAGTGATGGCGGCAAAGGTTATTGCCATGGCTTTACCCATGGTGCGGCTGTAATGCTGCCGCAGTTCGTAAGCACCGTAAGTTTTGTTACGCTGATCAAATACAAGGTCGAGCCACTCGGCATTGTACAAATTAAATTTTGTTGCTGACATGATTTAAAGAATTTTATTTCAAAAATAACGATAAATCAAAACAAATAGTATATTTTATTTTGAATAAATCAATATTTGCCAAATAAAATTCTGCCATATGCCAAAAACATTCATATCGGGAAAGCAAAAGGCCCCGCATTGTGCGGGGCCAATCGTCCACTCCTGCCCATCATAACACGGGGGCCTGGCAACCTGTAGGCCCACTGTTAATTACTCTCGGCCAATTGAAACTTAATTGCTATTACATATTTAACCCGTACCGGCTGACCGTTCTGCATGCCCGGCTTCCAGGGTTTGGCCAGTTTTAGCACTCTTATAGCTTCTTCGTCAAGCCCAAATCCTACGCCGCGCTCAACTGTTATGTTTGATAAGCGGCCATCTTTTTCTATAACAAAACTCATTATCACCCGGCCGGATACACCTTGCTCCTGCGCTATCACCGGGAACCTTAAATTTTTTTGCAAAAATCCACTCCATACAGCAGGCCCGCCAACAGGCTCGGGCATAACTTCCAGCGCGCTAAAATCATGTATCGAGTTATCTGCCACAGGAACCACTACCTCCGCAGTGCCGCCTGCGGCACCTTTACTTGTTCCTGAATTATCATCAAGCACGTTATCAACAATACCACTGCCAGGAACCTTCACATCCACGTTACCAATGGCACCTTCAATTTTACTGATTACGGGCGGTTCAACAGTTGGCCCCGAACTTACAACCACCGGGGTAACAAAGCGGGTAGTTGTTACCCGCGGCGCCGGTTTAACCGGGGCTACAGGCTTTGGAGGCTCAACCGGTTTTACCGGCGTAACCGGTCTCACCAGTTGAGCACTGAGGTCCACTTCTGTTATTTTAAAAATTTCGGGCGATTTTGGTTTAAAAATCAGGCTTAGCACTACAAAAACAGCCACACCGGCCAAAGTAATGGCCAGTGCTTTTGCCAAAGTACGCCCATAATGCTGCCTTAATTCGTAAGCACCGTACACTTTGTTACGATGGTCAAATACAAAGTCGAGCCACTCGGCTTTGTACAAACTAAATTTGGCCGATTGCATATTTCAAAGAATTATTTATACATAAATAACGATTTTAAAGATATTATATTTTACAAAACCTATATAATACACATATAAATTAAACAAACCAGATCAAAACCTACCGTCCAATGAAAAACCTGCAAAATTTCATTTTTGTCGATTATTTCCTACAAAAGCCGCATTATCGTATACTTTTTCTTGTATTCAGCGACTTAAAAAAACAAAACCTATACATATTTTTCACACAAATGCACAAAAAGTTAAAAAACTTGTAAAAAAAGTGCAATTATTTTATTTTTTTATTACTTTTAGACATGTTCAATAGCCTTTATCGGTTTACGGCGTTAATTTTCCTTTTATTTTCGGGGCTTTCGGCTTCGGCAAGGGGAGGATTGTATCATGCCAACCATAAAGACGATAAAAAAACATCCGTATCGGCCACAACCAATCATCATAGCCCTTACAACTATGATTACAGCCTTAATAATGTACCGGTACAAATTATAAATCTGCAGCAGCACCGGGGTTCGCATTCGCTGCCATTCCTTTACACAAACCCCAATTTTTACATCATACACGTAAAGTATCTCAATTTTATTTGCGGCAGGGGTACAAGCGAGCTATCGCGGTTCCGCAAACTTATTCTTTTTCCATTCCACGCTTTTTGGTAATAGTTAAACAATTACATGCGGCTGTGCTGATTACACAACCGTGTTTATTGTTTTTTAAAACTTAGTTTAAATACTTGCTGGCATTTTGATTGGGTGCCCTGCAAGTATAGTTGTTGAACTGCCCGGTATTTTGATTGGGTACCGGGCAGTTTCTTTAACTGCAATTAAACTAAAAACATTAACCAACCTTGTTTATACAACGTTAAGCATGCCTGCACAAGGGCGAAGCTTCAACAGTTGGTCGCTATTGCAATAAGGTCAGTTATTGTAGTTTGCCATCAATATTTTATAAACCGGGCTTTTTTAAAACCTGGCTTTTTGCTTCAGGCATTAAGCCCTTAGCTTTTTATTAACTATTCCCTAAAACCCTAAGCATGAAAAAATTCATCCCATTTGGCATACTTATACTTATTATAGTACTTGCCCTTATATTTCCTTCGGTTACTTTAACAACTGTTAAAGACAGTAAAATTGACACCGGCGATACCGCCTGGCTATTGGTAAGTACTGCCCTTGTATTGATCATGACACCAGGACTTGCCTTTTTTTATGGTGGTATGGTGAGCAAAAAAAATGTACTATCAACCATGCTGCAAAGCTTTGTATGTATGGGCGTTATCACTGTAATTTGGGTTATTTTTGGCTTTAGCCTTGCGTTTGGCGATACCATTGGCGGCTTCATTGGCGATCCGCGTACCTTTTTTATGATGAAGGGCACCCTGGGTAACGCCACCTGGAAACTTGCGCCAACCATCCCATTGGTACTGTTTGCTATGTTCCAGTTAAAATTCGCGGTTATTACCCCGGCCCTTATTACCGGCGCATTTGCCGAGCGTATCCGCTTTAACTCTTATGTTATTTTCCTTTGCCTGTTCATGGTATTTATATATGCGCCTTTGGCCCACTCCACCTGGCATCCGGATGGCTTCCTGTTTGGTAAAGGAGTACTTGATTTTGCAGGTGGTACCGTTGTACACATGAGCGCCGGCTGGGCAGCCCTTGCATCGGCACTATATTTAAAAGGACGTAACGAAACATCGCACAATCCGGCCCGTATCAGCTACGTATTATTGGGCACCGGCTTATTATGGTTTGGCTGGTTTGGCTTTAACGCCGGCTCTGCTTTAGGTTCGGGCACGCTTGCGGCTACGGCTTTGGCTACTACTACAACCGCATCTGCAGCAGCAGCAATGGCCTGGATGTTTTTTGATATCCTGCGTGGCAAAAAACCAAGCGTGTTAGGCGCGTGTATTGGTGCCGTAGTTGGCCTGGTTGCTATTACGCCTGCTGCGGGGTTTGTAACCATCCCCCACTCATTAATAATTGGTATTGTTGCAGCAGTTGTAAGCAACCTGGTAGTTATCTGGAGAAGCAAAACCAGCATTGATGATACACTTGATGTATTCCCTTGCCATGGCGTAGGCGGTATGGTTGGTATGCTACTTACAGGTGTATTCGCGCATCAAAATGTAAATAGTGCAAACACTACAGGCAACGGCTTATTTTATGGCGAAACCCACTTATTTTTCCTTCACCTGGTAACTTTGGTTGGCGTATCAGCATTCGCTTTCTTCGGCTCGTTATTACTGTTAAAAATAACCGACATGATAAGCACATTACGTGTTACACCTGAAGAGGAATTAGCTGGTTTGGATATCAGCCAGCACGATGAAGAATTGTAATAACACGAATTGATTCACACGAATTTCTCGAATTGGGTCGAATTTCACAAATCTGCTTTGAAAGCTATTAATAGGAAAGGAGGTGTTTACGAATTATCGTATCGAAAAAAGAGAATCAGACAAACAACAATCAAACAAATATCAATTAACAAAAAAGAATTAACGTTTTTACTATTGTCTCGCCAAGGCTAACTAAAAACTAAAGCCGCCCTAAATTTTGAGGGGCGGCTTTTTTTATTCACACCAATTTGATTCACACGAATGTCACGAATTGGGGCGAATTTCACAAATCTGCTTTGAAAGCTCTCAATAAGAAAGGTGGTGTTTATGAATTATTGTATCGAAGAAAAGAACATCAAGCAACCAGCACGGCCACCGCGGCAAAAAATCAAATATTTAAAACAAAATCGCCCCGGCAATTTGAACCAATGAACCAATGAACCAATGAACCAATGAACCAATGAACCAATGAACCAATGAACCAATGAACCAATGAACCAATGAACCAATGACCAATGACCTACCAATCTTTCGTCGATATCTTTTTTAATGCCGGAGCGGCTTTTTTCACTGGCGCAACTTTTAACATATACGATTTTAAAACCGTGCCGTTTTGCCTGCTGTAATTGAGTATCTTATCTAAATAGACGACAACATCCCTTTTCTCCAGTTTATTTTTTGCCTCCTCCATCGGGAATGTAATGCCAGGATCTAAAACCTCCATACCATACCTGTCGCGCTTATAAGGGGTAAACTTAAAATCGGTAAACCAGTAGCGGTATTTTGAATCTTTAACTTCTATCCTTAAAGTATAACTTATTTCGCCGCCAAGACTACCAGATAAAAGCGACCGTTTTGATACAGCGAAGCTGCCATCCCCGCTCAACACACCCAGGGCTTCGTCAGTTTTGGTAATTTTTAGTTTGCCTTTAGGATATGCCTTGTGCATAAAATACAATCCCCTGCCATACAAGGTATCCTTGCTTAAACCCGGCTGATCAACCGTTTGGTAGTAAATGTATTTATTACGTTCATCAAAAGCCAGCGTATCTTTTTGGGCAATGGCGCTTTTTGCAGAAAGAATACAGATTAGGGCAACAAAAATATTTTTCATATAAATAAGTAAGAGTTAAGAATCAAGAGTTAAGACAAAAGCATATCTGCGTTGTTATTGAATACCTAAGGAACCAAACTAAGAATTTCAAATTATCCTACCTTGAAATTCTTATCTTAATTCTTGATTCTTAACTCTTGACTCTACGTAGCTATAAAGATAAAAAGCCTCCCGGTTATATCGGGAGGCTTTTTGTAAAATAATGTTTTATTTTAAATTAGAACGCGTATACAGCGGCTAACAAAAACTGACCGGCTGATTTTGAAGCAGTACCATCACTCTTCAAGAAAACATCACCAGTTTTTGTATGATCTAACCTAAACTCAGGAATGAAAGTTAACGGACCTGATTTGATGCTGCAAGTTAAAGTTGAAGCAATAACCGAGTTACCTGGAGTAATGCCAATATCAGCACCACCATTTGTTGCTTTAGCTTTGAAATACTCTTCTCTTAAACCAAAAGTAACTGCTTTTGAAACAGCCAATTGAGGATACAAGGCATAACCAAAGTAGTTATAAGCACCCATACCTGTTTTACGTGCAGCATTTAAACCTAATTTAAACGAGTCGGTAATCTGGTAAGCAGTAGTTAAATCCAATATGGTACCAGAGTATTTGCCGCTTGCAAAGTTAATGTAAGCTGTCCATCCTTTAACAGGTGCTAAAAACAATTGACTACCAAAGGTTGATACTTCTGGTGTAGCTGAATTTGATTTGTAGGTATTCCAGTTGTCGTTAAAAATACCGGCCATCAAACTTACTTTATCAGAGAAAGCGTAAGTTGCTTTAAAGCCTGCATTTTGGAACGGGCCTGCGCTGAATAAATAAGAAGTTGAATAGTTAAAGTTGCCTACCGGGCTAATTACCTCGTAACCTACAAATGTAGCCATGTAACCTGCGGTTAAGTTAAACTTATCGGTTACATCATAAGAAACGTATAAGTTTTGAATGTGGTAGCTTGAAGTACCAGCCGGCAATGACCCATAAATAGCGTCAGGAATTGATTGCTCCTGGCCACGCGGACCAAAAGACATTTCGCCCACAAACGATGCCTTGCCTACTTTTTTCTTTAAACCAAGATCAATCATACCAATTGATACCGAATTATTATCAGAACCGAAAGAGGTTTGGATGTTTGGCTTATTAGCAAAATCTTTTTTGAAGTAGGTATCTACCGAACCGTAGATAACCAAAGGGGCATCTGCAGTGGTTTTAACGGTATCCTGCGCTTTAACAACGAAAGAACCGGCAACGAGAGCTGATAAAAGTAAAAGTGTTTTTTTCATGATAACGATTTAATTGATTTGAATTTGATTTGGGTTGAAATAAAGCTTTCCCATTAAGCTAATGCACAACATAGCCTTTAGTAAAAAGCGGTTAAATTTTATAAGATTGATAAAAATACCTGTGCGGTTGGTTGTAAAAGATTGTCGGTGTTTTTTACCAACCAACCGCACAAGGCATTAAAGAATTTTATTATACGGCAGATGGAGATGCTACACCTTTATCAAAAAGGCCACTTAAGCTGATCTCATCATCCTGAGCTGGGTAAACTTCGATACCGTGATCGAATACATCGATACCGCCTGGTCCGGTTTCACCTTCTTCTTCAAGACGCAATTTCCATGGGTTAGGCAATTTATTGATAATAAACATCATTGCAAAGGTTACTATAAACACAGCTGCCGTAATGGTAAAGCTACCTATTGCCTGCGCTTTTAGCACTGCAAAACCACCTTTGTAAAATAAACCTGCAACAGGTGCAGAGTTATCAGCTCCGGTTGGGCCGGTAGCACCATATTGGCCAGATGCAAATAAACCTAATGATAAAGTACCCCAGATACCTCCTAAACCATGTACAGAAAATGCACCGATAGGATCATCAATGCGGAACCATTCTACTATGTAAATACCTGCAAAAATCACAAAACCAGCAATACCACCTAACATAATTGAACCGAAAGGGCTTACCCAGTAACATGGGCAGGTAATAGCTACAAGGCCGCCAAGGAAACCGTTAATGGTAAAACCAAGATCGAATTTACCTTTGGTTGGGCCCCACCATAACGCAGCAAGCATAGCAGTAAAACCACCGGCGCAGGCAGCAAGCGTAGTGTTGGCAGCAACGCGGCCAATACCTTGCATATCCATTGCCGATAATGTTGAACCAGGGTTAAAACCATACCAGCCAAACCACAGGATGAAACCACCCACTGCGGCAACTAATAAGTTGTGACCTGATGGCAATCCTCCTTTTTCTTTATCATCGCGGGCAAATATCCTACCCAACCGTGGGCCTAATACCATTGCGCCTGCTATTGATGCCACACCACCAATAGTGTGCACCACTGTTGAACCGGCGAAATCGCGGAAAGGCTGAGCGCTTAATGATTGGAAAATGCCAGAAGTACCCATTAATGCTAAGAAACCATCTGGTCCCCAGGCCCAGTGACCTATAATTGGGTAAATAAAACCTGTAATACCTATACTGTAAAGGATATCGCCACGGAAGCTGGTACGGCCAATCATTGCACCAGATACGATAGTTGAGCAAGTATCAGCAAAAGCGTACTGGAATATCCAGTGTGCCAATACAGGAATACCTGTTGAACCATAAGTATCAGGCGTGTTTTGCAGGAAGAACCAGTTGGTGATGGTTTTTCCATCAGCACCTAAGCCGCCCCAGCCAATAAAGCCGTTACCATTACCAAACATGAAGGCATAACCTACAGCGTAAAATAACAAACCGCAAAGGCAAGTATCAAAAATACACTCCATTAATACGTTCACGGTTTCGCGTTTGCGGGCAAAGCCTGCTTCAAGCATAACGAAACCAGCTTGCATACCAAATACTAAAAAGGCAGCAACCAGTGTCCAAACAGTGTTAACTGTATTAATTAACGATGTTTCATGAGCGGTGTAGGTTTCGGCAGCGTGTGCAGATGTGCCAAGTACACCAGGTAAAACCATCATTGCGGCAAAAACCAGCAATAGGCCAATCATTTTTCCTGTAAAAATGGTAGCTCCCAGCGCCCATTTCTCACGTGTCAGCTGTCGGACTGAACTTAGGAGGTTTAATTTTGTAGAACTTACTTTCATTTGTCTTTTAATTTAGTTTGATTGTTTTTTAATAGTTTAATTTTAGTTTGATTGTTGTATTGTTTAAATAGTTTGATTGCACAGCGTTAATTCTTCAAAAAACAACCTTAAAAAAGCACTCTTTAGGTTTTGACCAATAAACACTACACTTTTTTATAAAAAATATAATATTTATAGGGTTTATGTAAATTATTTCATGAAATTAGGTAGTTATTTTAACAATAACAAATTTTTAACAAAAAAAACATGATAAAAATTATAAAAATTATCATAATCGCAATTCAAAACTAAAAAACAGGTTAAATTTTAATGAATTTTTAATTGCAAAAAGCAATAAATACCTATAAAACAGATTTACAAAAACAAAAAAGACATTTTACTATATAAAATACCAAAAAGCACCTGTTTTATCAAAAAAACTTGAAAAAACTAACACAAAAAGCAAATTTCAACCCCATCTTTTCCTGAAATACATCTATAACGTTCAAAAGATTTAGTATTTGAATAGCTAAATGGCACTGCAAATCATTTTATTTCGTTAAATTTTGATGCATATTTTAAAGGATAGTTCTATTTTTGAATTTGTCTTTATTTAAAACCGTATATAAACCTATATATAAAAATGCCTAACATCCGATTTAAAGCGCTTCAGGACGTTCTAAGCAGAACCATCCCCGAGGTGAAACCGCCTGCAGCCAAAATCTCAGAATATTTTGGCGCCAATGTTTTCGATAAAAAGAAAATGAAGGAATACCTTTCTACAGAAGCGTACCAGGGTATCGTTAATTCCATAGAAAAAGGTGAAGCCATCCCCCGCGACCTGGCCGAACAAATAGCCTCGGCCATGAAATCATGGGCTTTGGGCAAAGGGGCTACCCACTATACACACTGGTTTCAGCCGCTTACCGGCACAACTGCCGAAAAGCACGACGCTTTTTTTGAATCTACAGCCGATGGCGGCGCTATTGAGCGCTTTAGCGGCGATGCTTTATCGCAACAGGAGCCTGATGCTTCCAGCTTCCCGAGCGGTGGTATCCGTAATACTTTTGAAGCCCGCGGTTATACCGCATGGGACCCGTCTTCGCCCGCCTTTTTAATGGCGCGTACCTTATGTATACCTACTGTATTTGTTTCCTATACCGGCGAAGCCCTGGATTATAAGGTACCTTTATTAAAGGCATTAAGTGTACTTGATAAAGCGGCGGTTGACGTTTGCCATTATTTTGACAAAGGTATCGAGAAGGTAAATGCATCATTAGGATTGGAGCAGGAATACTTTTTAGTTGATATTGCCTTATTTAACGCCCGCCCCGACCTTTATTTAACTGGTCGCACACTTTTTGGCCATATATCTGCCAAAAACCAGCAGTTAGAAGATCATTACTTTGGTTCGATACCGGAGCGGGTGTATGCTTACATGCAGGATATGGAGGCCGAGGCCTTATTATTAGGTATACCTTTAAAAACACGTCATAATGAGGTTGCGCCATCGCAATTTGAATGCGCCCCCATTTATGAAGAAATAAACCTGGCCATTGACCATAACCAACTTTTGATGGATTTGATGGACCGTGTGGCGCGCAGGCATAACTTTAAGGTGTTGCTGCACGAAAAACCCTATGCCGGCATTAACGGATCTGGTAAGCATAACAACTGGTCGTTAATTACCAATACGGGTAAAAACCTGTTATCACCGGGCAAAACGCCTAAGAACAACCTGATGTTCCTTACCTTTTTTGTAAATACCATCAAAGCGGTTCATGAACATGCCGACTTGTTAAGGGCATCAATAGCATCGGTTAATAACGATCATCGCCTGGGTGCTAATGAGGCCCCTCCGGCTATTATATCTATTTTCCTGGGCAGCCAGCTAAATGATGTGCTGGATGAAATAGAAACATCGCGCATCAGCAAAAAAATAAAAGAGGATAACCTGTTATGGCAGGGTATTCCGAAGATCCCGCAGATACTGCCCGATAATACCGACCGTAACCGTACCTCGCCTTTTGCATTTACCGGTAATAAATTTGAATTAAGGGCAGTAGGCTCATCGGCCAATTCGGCCAGCCCGATGACAATCCTTAACCTGATTGTGGCCGAGCAGCTCAGGAAATTCAAATACGATGTAGATAAACTGATTAAAAAGGGTGAAAAGAAAGATCTTGCGCTCCTGATTGTTATTAAAAAATACATCAAAGAATCAAAAAACATCCGTTTTGAAGGCAATGGATACAGCGAGGAGTGGGAAAAAGAAGCCGAACGGCGCGGTTTGGCCAATATTAAAACCACGCCAAAGGCGCTGGACGCATTTTTGGCCGAAAAAGCAGAGATCCTGTTTGCCGAAACCGGTGTTTTTACTCCCCGTGAAGCACATGCCCGTCATGAAATACTTTTAGATAGCTTTTATAAAAAGTTACAGATAGAAGCCCGCGTAATGGGCGAACTTGTGCAAAATGTAATTATCCCTGCTGCAATAGCTTATCAAACCAATCTGATAAACAATGTAAAAGGCTTAAAAGATTTAGGCCTTCCGGCATCAACCTATGAGGCCCAGCTTGATATAATCACAAAAATTGCCGAACACGTAAACTTCATTAAAACTAATGTTGACCAAATGGTTGATGCACGTAAAACAGCAAACGCGGTAGAAGACATTCGCCAGCGCGCCATTGACTATGATGAAAAGGTAAAATCATTTTTTGCCCCTATCCGCTACAGGGTTGATAAGCTGGAGCAACTGGTAGATGACGGCATGTGGCCATTACCTAAATTCAGGGAGCTGTTGTTTCTTAAATAAACACGAATTTCACGAATTAAGCAAATTAACGCGAATTCATCTTTTTTATAATGCCACCAATTTTAGGAGTTGGTGGCATTTTTATACACAAGCGTTACCACTTATTGTCGCCTTCGTTTTATTCGTATCAACTTAATATTCGAGCTAATTCGCTTAATTCGTGAAATTCGTGTCTATTCAAATTCGTGTCTACGCAAACAAATCACTCGCCTTATGCTGCTCAATAATTGCCTCGCGGTATTTGCTTAACAATGCCGATTTGGATATAAAGCCGATGAATAAGCCATCCTTTGCTACCGGCAGCTGCCATACATCAATGGCATCAAAAGTTTCCATTACGCTGCTGGCGGGCTGTTCGTAATCAATTATTGTTGGCGGCGCTGTCATAATATCGGCGATGATGTTATCCGCCATCTCCCGGTTAAACAGGCGCCTGCGGATATCATCAATCAGTACTACCCCTTCCAACCTTCCATCCTCTTTAAGTACCGGGAATATATTGGCATCGGTTACAGCAAGTATCTTATAAAAATCATTAACGGTAATTTGCTTGTCAACCGCGGTATATTTCTTGTTGATGATGCTATCAAGTGATATCGCGTTCAGCATGCCGTAATCCTGCCCGGGATGGATATTTTTTTCGTGAACGAGGTGCTGCCAGTAAATATTGTGAGGCGAGGACAGGCGCGATATGATGTAGGATATAGATGATACAATCATCAGCGGGATAAACAATACATACCCCCCGGTAATTTCGGCAATCAAAAATATGGCGGTAAGCGGAGCATGCATTACGCCACTTAAAGCGCCCGCCATGCCCACTGCTATAAAATTAACGGTATTTAAATGTATCAGCCCGGTAAGGTTTACTCCGTAAGCCACTGTTAATCCCAAAAAAGCCCCGGTAAACATGGTGGGCGCAAACGAGCCGCCATTACCACCCGAGCCAAGGGTTATGCCGCTGGCAATTATCTTCATAAAAACCAGCGCGATAATAAACACCAGCATAAACCACTGGTTTGACAGCCAGCCTGCAAACAACGATTCGTCTTTAAGCGCATCAATGTTGCCGTTTAAAATAGCTTGCAGGTAATGATACCCTTCGCCAAATAATTGCGGAAAAACCAAAATAATAAGGCCCAGGAACAGCCCCCCCAAAAGTGCACGCACATACCTGTTTTGCTTTTTTAAAATACCACCCTCCAACTTACCCCCTACCTTATTAATATATATAGCCATCCAGCCGCTAAACAGGCCCAGCAGAATGTAAAAAGGAATAGCGGTAACTACCCAACCCTCGGTAACCAGGTGAAATAACTGCCCCGAGTATAACAACTTGGATACCACAACTCCCGTTGCCGATGCTATAAGTAAAGGAATAAAGGTGGGGATTGTAATTTCGCCTATCAGTATCTCTAACGAGAACAGCACCCCGGCTATGGGGCTATTAAATACTGCAGCGATACCTGCCGATGCCCCCGCAGCCAGCAGTACTGTTTTTTCATAAGGGGTAAGCTTAAAAAACTTACCCACGTTTGAGCCTATGGCAGCCCCGGTTGCTACGATAGGCGCCTCTAACCCTGCCGAGCCGCCAAAACCCACCGTTAACGAACTGGTTACAATATGCGAGTAAATGTTATTGAGCCTGATGTTCGACCGGTTCTTTTTAATATTGGCCAGGATGCTGCCTATCCCCTTTTGAATTTTATCCCTATTGCCCAGGTGCTGCCAGGTTACCGCTAAAAAAATACCCAAAGCGGGCAAAAACACGTAAGCTATATGATAATACAGGTGCGATGAAATATTACGGCTTACATCCTCCATAAAGTGCACCAGGAATTTTAAGGCTATTGCTGCCAGGCCGCCAAAAAAACCAACAAACACGCTACAATAAATCAAAAAATTCCGTTGACTATTACGCCTCAGGCGCCAGCGGTTTATTTTGTAGGAGATAGATTTTAACATAATTATTTAACACGAATGCCACGAATAAGGCGAATTGGCACCAAACTTAACGCAAACAATTGAAGGCAAATTTCATGATTGAACTATACCAATTTCATTAATTAAACGTGGTTCCTATCGATGCTTTACAATTTACGCAATTTAACAAGCATTCGTAACAATTCGCCCCATTCGTGGAATTCGTGTCTGATTATTTATATTTGCCCATGATTTCTTCGCAAAGATATGATCAAAGAGGTGTATCCGCCTCTAAAGATGATGTACACAATGCCATTAAAAACATTGATAAGGGCATTTTCCCAAAAGCATTCTGCAAAATAGTCCCCGACATATTAACAAACGACGATGCCTATTGCAATATTATGCATGCTGATGGCGCGGGCACCAAATCGTCATTAGCATATACTTACTGGAAAGAAACCGGCGACATATCGGTATGGCGTGGGATAGCCCAGGATGCTATTATTATGAACCTTGATGATTTGCTTTGCGTTGGCGCAACGGATAACATCCTGTTATCATCAACCATTGGCCGCAACAAAAACCTGATACCGGGCGAAGTTATTGCTGCCATCATAAACGGCACCGAAGAAATTTTAAGCGAATTGCGCGATGCCGGAATAGGTATTTACTCCACCGGCGGCGAAACTGCTGATGTAGGCGACCTGGTGCGCACTATTATTGTAGATTCTACCGTTACCTGCCGTATGCCACGTACCGATGTTATCTCAAACCACCGCATCCAGCCCGGTGATGTTATTGTGGGTTTGGCATCATACGGCCAGGCCACTTATGAAAAAGAATATAACGGCGGCATGGGCTCAAACGGATTAACATCTGCCCGTCATGATGTGTTTAACAAAACCATCGCCGAAAAATATCCCGAAAGTTACGATTCGGCCATCCCTTATGACCTTATCTTCAGCGGCAGTAAAAACCTTACCGACCTGGTTGATATTGGCAACGGCCAAACCATTACTGCGGGTAAACTGGTATTAAGCGCTACGCGCACCTATGCACCTATTATAAAAGCCATACTTGATAAATACCGCAGCCAGATTAACGGCATGGTACATTGCAGCGGCGGCGCGCAAACCAAAGTACTGCACTTTATTGATGAACTGCATATTATCAAAGACAATCTTTTCCCTGTTCCGCCACTATTTAAACTCATTCAACAAGAGTCAAAAACCAGCTGGCAGGAAATGTATAAGGTTTTCAATATGGGCCACCGCATGGAGCTTTACGTACCTGCAGAGGTAGCGCAGGATTTAATAGCCATATCGCAAAGTTTTGGTGTTGATGCACAGGTTATTGGCCGGGTGGAAAAAGCTGACACCAAAAAAGTAACCGTAACATCGGAGTTTGGGGTGTTTGAGTACGAGTAGATGTGCAGATTTTAAATGTGCAGATATGCAGATGATGGATTTAGTTGGCACTGCAATACTTCGTGTAGCCATGTTTTTATAAACCACTACTGTCTGCCACAAAAAAATACGATTTGAGTAGATTTATTTTAAAAAAATAAATCCTGTATGTTCAAGTTTCTATCAGCACAGCCACCATTTAATTTATGGGTCATATTTTTGGCCGAAAACCTGCTGGTTACCGCAATGGCCCTGGCCTTTGGTTACCTTGTACTCAAACTTAACCGGAAGCCGGTAAAAGCAGCATCGTGTAACGAGGTATTGATTTGCCTGGTTACCAATTTAATTAATACGGCCATAACCTATGCCGGTTTCTGGCTTTGGCAGCATGGGTATATCGTGATGGGCTTTGCCATCAATTGGTTTATCCTGGTTGATTTTGTGGCTTTATTTATGCTGATGGACCTGGCCATGTTTGTTTTCCATTACGCTATACATCACTCAGCCGTTTACAAAGCTATTCACCGTTTCCATCATCATTATGCCGATCCTATCCCCATTGATCTTTTTGTACTGCACCCGGTAGAAACTGTTGGCTTTGGATCATTATGGCTTATCATAATCGCGATGTTTAATTTTAATTTTTACGCAGTTATAATTTACCTAACCGTAAACGTATTTTTTGGCATCATGGGGCATTTGGGTATCGAGCCTGTTCCGGCGGCTATCAGGAAAGCTATTCCTTTCAGATACTTCGGCACATCGTCATTTCATCATAATCATCATTTAAACATCCATTATAATTATGGGTTTTACACTACTATTTGGGATAGGCTTTTCAAAACCTATAAAAATTAGCCGAAAATTAATCGCGTTGATACCTATCCGTTTACGAATTTTAAGATCCACAAAAAAACCCGGCCAAATTGGCCGGGTTTTCTGTTTTATAGTTAGATGATATTAGTTAAATATATAACGTAATCCTAACTGAGCCTGCCAGCGTGAAGCCTGGCTGATATCGGCTTTGTACGATGATTGCAATGGCACTAAGTTAGTTGCATCAAGATACGGGAATGAGTATGTAGCTTGTTTTTGACCTGCTGCATTGGTAATTGTACCCATGTATTTGGTAACAGTTGATGAACCATTGCTGAAACCGGTAAATGAGTTTTGATATACACCCCAGTTACGGTTAAGTAAGTTACCAATGTTGATGATATCTAAAGATATTTCAATAGTGTTTTTCACTTTACCTGCAGTTACAAAGAAATCTTGTGCAATGTGTAAATCGGCTCTTTTAAAGGTTGGCAATATAGCGCCATTCCTTTGAGCATATTCACCTCTGTGTTTGCTCAGGTATGGATCCTGGTTAATGAAGTTATTTAACTGGTTCCAAAGTTGATCTGCTGTACGCAAATCCTTTGCATCATTTGGCACCAGTGTAATGTCACCTTTATTTTTAGGTATGAACATCAAATCGTTAGTAGCACCATCACCGTTAGGATCGCCCGAGGTTATGTATGATACGGCACCATTGTTAGCTGCTTCAAATATCAAACCAATGGTTGTTGCAGCATGTTTAAAGTACTCATGTTTGTATGAGAATGAAGCAATTACCCTGTTTGGCTGTACATATGAACTGTTTGAAAGGTTATCGGCATTTGGATTACCTGCTACATAACGTGTGCTCCAGATAGTTGACGCGGTTGAACCACCATCGTTAACATCTTTTGAACCTGTATGGGTGTAAGCCACGTTAGCATATAAACCATTGCTGAAGCTTTTTTGTAACTGGGCAGTAACAAAGTATGAATAACCTTTGCTGGTGTTGGTCATGTAATACAAACCTGTAATGGCTGGGTTTGCAGCAGTTGCAGCAGCAGCGGCCGGAGTTGTATTTTTTGAATCGTAACGGATTTGACCCTCTGGACCAGCTAATGTTGAATAACCATCAGATAGTACCAGGTTTTGGTGGTAAATAGCGTTAACATCTTTAGTGTACGAACCTTCTATTGTAGCAATGATACCGCCTGGTAATCTTTGATCGATAGCTAAGTTCGACCTCCAGATTTTAGGATACTTCAATTTAGGGTTAGCTACATCTAACTCGTATGATGTATTTGCAGCACCTGCCTGGGCACGGTAAGCATCAACATTGGGGTTAAATATTAAACGAGGATCGTTAGGAGTTGCGCTTTTGTTAACAGTGTATGAACCAAATAACACACCATTGTTTGATGCCTGGTTAGATACCCATACAAATGGAACTGTACCGGCAAATAAACCTGTACCGCCACGTAGTTGTGTAGTACCATCACCAAATACATCATAGTTAAAGCCTAAACGTGGTGATAATTGCACCCTGTTTTTAGGTAATACCGATGGATCAACATGCGTACCGCCCTGGAATGTTAAAGGAGGTACGTTAGCATTTTGCTGTAAAGTAGTTGGGAAAACGTCATAATCAGCACGTAAACCGTAAGTTACCCTTAAGTTATCAGTAACATGCCATTTATCCTGTATGTAAGCGCTATAAATAGAAGCGTTGATTTTAGCATAAGGGAATGAACCGTCTGGCAATGCAGAGTTACGTGTTGAATACTGAGTAGCCGGTAAGCCATTCAGAAAATCGTAAGCCGAGTTGTAAGTATATAAGCCATTATAGTTTGGCGCAAAACCGTTGGTATAACGTTGTGCCTGGCCTGTGATACCTACAGTAACCTCGTGTTTACCTGCGTAGTAAGTTAAATCATCAGAAAACTGAAGAATGTTTGTGCTTAATAAGTTGTTTGCGGTAAACAACTCATAACCAAAACTGGTTGTAACAGCCGACGCGGTAGTTTCTTTACCTGTAGATGGATCAAAAACGCCGTTACCAATATCAACCAAAGGTATCTTAGCGCCGCCCAATGATGCACGGTAATCGCGCAGGGCCGAGTAACCGGCAGTTAACCTGTTTGAAAATGAATTGCTGATACGTGTATCTAACTCGATAATACCGATGTTAAAGTTATTGTTGATACGGTAACCTGAACCATAGAATGGTAAAGTTGTAACACCTGGCGCACGGGTAGTATTGCTGATACCTGTGATACCTGAGTTACTTGCAGGTTGGTCTTTGTATGATTTCAAATAAAAATATTTAGCACTCAAAGTGTTATTTTTATTGATGTTCCAATCCAACTTAACGGTGATTTTATCACTATGTGTAGTATAGCTGTAGCCCTGGTAAGCACCCGGATCATAGCTATATTTCGATTTCAGGTAATCAGAAATTGAGTTTAATGTTGCAGCATCAGCTTGTGACACAGTAGCACCACTTACACCTGGGGCAGCAGCAACGTATGCAGTAGCCGGATTGCTGATGCGTTCCTGCTCGCCTGATAAAAAGAAGAACAATTTATTTTTGATGATTGGGCCACCAATGCTTAAACCATCCTGGTGATAGTTAAAAGGCGTTTTGGCAATATCAGTAACACCTGCATGGTAACCGGTAAGGCCGGTGCTGCGGATGTAATCATATACAGTACCTTTAAATTCGTTGGTACCCGATTTTACTACCGTGTTAACACCTGCACCTGTAAAGTTACCCTGGCGAACGTCATAAGGAGCAATATCAACCTGGATTTGGTCAATCGCATCTAATGAAATTGGCTGTGAAGCGGTTTGGCCACCTAAAGTACCTGATAAACCGAATGAGTTGTTAAACAACGCACCATCAACGGTGATGTTGTTGTAACCGCTGCTACGGCCGCCAAAGCTTAAACCGTTTGCAGATGGAGTCAATTTAGTAAAATCAGATAATGAACGGTTAATGGTAGGCAAGCTTTCAATTTGCTGGCGGCTGATGGTTTCGCGGGCACCGGTACGCGAAGAGTTAATTACTTTACTTCCCGAAGCTGTTATTTTTACTTCGCCCAAAGTAGCTGTATTATCCTCAAGTGCGGCAGAAAGCTTTTGATCCTGGCCGATAGACAAGGTAATGTTATCCTGCTGATAAGTTTTGTAACCAATAAAGCTTACTTTAAAGGTGTACGGACCGCCAACCCTTAAGTTGGGGATGTTAAACCGGCCGTCTGAGCGGCTAACAGTTGCATACACGGTACCGGTTGGCACGTGTGTAATGGTTACCGTAGCACCCGGGATGGCACCTTTAGCGTCGGTAACGATACCGTTAATGCTGGCGGTGGTAACACCCTGGGCAGCCGCATTCCTGTTCATAAAGAATGTAAAACCGGTTAATAATAATAAAAGAAGTAAATGCTTCCTCATAAATTGCTTTTTTAATTATACTTTGAGTTAATTGTCGACAAAGATAACTAATCCCCTCATTGTCAATGTTAAGTTTATGTTAACAATCTTTATATATTTTTCAACATAATGTCATAAAATCACATAAAATGCATAGTAAAAAGGTAGATTTAATGTAATATTTGTAATTATCTTGTTACTTAATCCACTACCAAACATACGCCTGTAAAAATATTTTTTTATCGCCGTGGTCAAATGTTCACTTTTCTCATTTCGCCCCTTTTTACTTAGCTTTGCGCCTTTAAAATGTAGCCCCCTGCGTTCATTACACATCCGGCTATAAATCCGTTCAAAACAAAAATTTAGTTATCAAAGTATATCATTAAAAATATGGACTACGATTTAATTGTTATAGGGTCGGGCCCGGGTGGCTACGTAGCAGCTATCCGCGCTTCTCAGCTCGGTTTAAAAACTGCCATTATCGAAAAAGAATCATTGGGCGGCATTTGCCTTAACTGGGGCTGTATCCCAACCAAAGCCTTATTAAAAAGCGCCCAGGTTTTTGAATACCTTAATCACTCACAGGATTATGGTATCAAAATAAACGGCACAGGCGAGGTTGATTTTGGCGCAGTTATCAAACGCAGCCGCGGCGTAGCCGATGGCATGAGCAAAGGCGTACAGTTTTTAATGAAAAAGAACAAAATCGAAGTAATTAACGGTTTTGGTAAATTAAAATCAAAAGGCGTTGTTGAAGTAAAATTAAACGATGGCAGCACTAAACAAATTACAGCCACAAGCATCATTCTTGCAACAGGTGGCCGCAGCCGCGAGTTACCAAATATAAAACAGGATGGCGTTAAAGTTATAGGTTACCGCCAGGCTATGATATTGCCAAAACAGCCAAAGTCAATGGTTGTGGTAGGGTCGGGCGCTATCGGTATCGAGTTTGCCTATTTTTATAACTCAATAGGCACCAAAGTTACCGTTGTTGAGTATTTGGATAATATTGTGCCGCTTGAGGACGAAGAAATTTCAAGAAACCTACAGCGTATTCTTAAAAAACAAGGCATCAACATACTTACCAGCGCCAACGTGGAATCTGTTGACAGCACAGGCGAACTTTGCAAGGTAAATGTAAAAACGGCAACAGGAACCGAAGTTATCGAAGCCGAAATCGTTTTATCAGCCGTAGGTATATCTACCAACATTGAAGGCATCGGCCTGGAAGAAGTTAGTGTGAAAACCGAGCGTGGCAAAGTTTTGGTTGATGATTATTACAAAACCAATATTGATGGTGTTTATGCCATTGGCGACATTGTAAAAGGCCAGGCCCTTGCCCACGTAGCATCTGCCGAGGGTATTATCTGCGTTGAAAAAATTGCAGGCCAAAATCCGCATCCTTTAGATTATAACAACATTCCGGGCTGTACTTATTGCTCGCCCGAAGTTGCATCAGTAGGTTATACCGAAAAAGCCGCTAAAGAAGCAGGTTACGAAATTAAAGTGGGTAAATTCCCATTCTCGGCATCGGGTAAGGCAAGTGCTGCCGGCGCTAAAGATGGTTTTGTAAAACTGATATTTGATGCCAAATACGGCGAATTCCTGGGCGCACACATGCTGGGCCTTAACGTTACTGAAATGATTGCCGAAGTAGTTACAGCCCGCAAGCTGGAAGCTACCGGTCATGAAATCATCAAATCGGTTCACCCGCACCCAACCATGAGCGAAGCTGTAATGGAAGCTGCCGCCGCCGCTTACGACGAAGTAATACACTTGTAAGTCAAAAGTAAAAATTCAAAAGTCAAAAATGCTTGTCCTTAGGGCATGGCGTATAAAAATTAAAAGGTCGATAGTCATAAACTGTCGGCCTTTTAATTTTTTCTTTAATATTACGTCAGAAAGGCTTTTTGAATTTTGACCTTTGAATTTCAATTTTGCTAATCCTTTTTGAATTTTGACTTTTGAATTTTGACTTAAAATGAAACTACACACTATAAATACCGGCTTTTTTAAATTAGATGGAGGCGCCATGTTCGGGGTGGTACCAAAAACAATTTGGAACAAAACCAACCCTGCCGATAGCAACAATCTGTGCACCTGGGCCATGCGTTGTTTGCTGGTTGAAGATGAAGGCCGTTTAATATTGATAGACACCGGCATTGGCGATAAGCAGTACCAAAAGTTTTTAAGCCATTACTATTTACATGGTGATGCCACGCTGGATAGTTCGCTTGCTGCACTTGGTTTTCACCGCGACGATATTACCGATGTATTTTTAACCCACCTGCATTTTGACCACGTAGGTGGTGCGGTAGTACGCGACGGCGAAAAGCTGCTGCCCACCTTCAGAAATGCAACATACTGGAGTAACCCAAAACATTGGGATTGGGCAATAAACCCTAACGACCGGGAAAAAGCCTCTTTTTTAAAAGAGAATATATTACCCCTACAGGAAAGCGGCCAGCTGCAATTTATAGATGCACAGGACGGGATAACCTTCGCCGAAGGATTTGATATCCGTTTTGTATCCGGCCATACCGAAGCGATGATGTTGCCGCTTATTAGCTACAAAGGCAAAAAAATACTTTACATGGCCGATCTGCTGCCTTCAGTGGGGCACCTTCCGCTGCCCTACGTAATGGCTTATGATATGTTCCCCCTCACTACCCTCAAAGAGAAAAAATTATTCCTTACTGAGGCCCTGGAGCAGGATTACGTACTTTACTTTGAACACGACCCGATAAACGAGTGCTGCACACTGCAACAAACAGAAAAAGGTATCAGGGTAAAGGATACATTTAAATTGAGTGAATTGTAAATACGCGTGGCAGAGGATTTTGATTAACTTGATGGCTTTTTCTATTTTCTCACAACTCACAACTCACAACTCACAACTCACAACTCACAACTCACAACTCAAAACTCAAAACTCAAAACTCACAACTCACTACTCAAAACTCACAACTACCTATACCCTGCCGCCTGCAAGTCAAACAACTCGGCGTAGCGGCCGCCTTTCAGGAGCAACTCTTCGTGGCTGCCAATTTCAACAAGTTCGCCTTTTTCCAGTACCAGTATTCTGTCGGCCATGCGCACGGTGCTAAACCTGTGCGAGATCAGTACCGCCGACCGGCCTTTAGTAAGCTCGGCAAAACGTTCAAAAACATTAAACTCGGCGCGGGCGTCAAGGGCCGATGTTGGCTCGTCCAATATCAACAGCTGAGCATCGCGCATGTAGGCGCGGGCAAGGGCAACCTTTTGCCATTCGCCGCCCGATAGTTCAACGCCATCGGCAAAGCGCTTGCCCAGCTGCTGGTCATACGCGCCGGGTAGTTTGGCAGCCAATACATCGGCCAGGCTTTGGCGGGCCGAGTGCTCTATCAGTGGCCGGTTATCCTGTTCGCTTATTTTACCCACTGCTATGTTTTGTGCAAAACTCATTTGGTATCGTAAATAATCCTGGAAGATAATACCTACGTTAAGCCGCAAATCGGCCAGGTCATATTCGCGCAGGTCGATGCCATCTAATAAAATGCGTCCTTCCGAGGGGTCATATAAACGGGCTAATAATTTAACCAGGGTGGTTTTTCCGGCCCCGTTCTCTCCTACCAGCGCCAGCTTTTCGCCGGGGTACAGGGTAAAACTAAGGTGCCTGTTAGCCCATTTCTCGGAGTTGAGGTACCTGAACCCAACATCCTCAAAAGTAAAGCCATGCCGAATAGTTTCAGGGAATGGCAGGCCACTTACCGAAAGTTTAATTTTAGGTTCGATCTCGAAAAATTCAAAAAAATCGCGCAGGTAAATAGCACCTTGCGATACGGCTGTAAATCGGGTAAGTATTCCCTCAAGCAAAGCCCTTAGCTGCCTGAACGAGCCTGCAAGAAAAGCCAATTCGCCTATAGTTACACTGCCTTGTACCGCGCGCATAATAATCACTACATAAGCGCCGTAATAGCCCAGGCTGCCCAGCATGGCAAAAAAAGTACCCCATAATGACCGGTTGATGGCCAGCCGCTTATTATCGGCATAAAATTTATTCGAAAGCTGCTTAAACCGGTTAATGATAAAGCCCGAAAGATCAAAAATCTTTACCTCCTTGGCGGTCTCGTCGCTTGCGCCCAGGTAGCGGATATAATCCAGTTCCCGCCTTTCGGGCGTTTGGCCGCGGGTAAGGGCGTAGCTACGGTCGTTAAAGTACGATTCGCCCAAAAAAGCCGGGATTATGGCTATCAGCAACAATATAATAAGCCATGGATTAAATGTCATGAGCCCTACAGCCAAAAAGCCCATGGTAATTAAATCCTGCACCTGGCTCATTACCTGCGATAGTAAAATGGTACGGCCAACGGTTTGCTGGCGGGCACGCTCCAGTTTATCATAAAAAACCGAATCTTCAAACTGGTCAAGATCAAGCGTGGCAGCATGCGCCATAATTTTTACAGATGTATGGTTGCTAAATAAATCGCCAAGCAGGCTATCCATTAGGGTGATAGCGCGGCTTAATGCATCGGTCAATATCGCCAAAGCAAACTCCAGCCCAACCAGTTCCCAAAGCTGGGTCATATCTTTTACCTGGCTGTGGCTTATGGTAACCACCTTATCAATAATCAGCTTGCCCACATATAGTAAGCCAAGCGGCATGGCCGAACGGGCAATACGCAACAGGGCGTTAACTACAGTCATCCAGCGGTTGGTTTGCCATACCAGCTTAAAAAAAGCAGGCAGGTTGCGCAACGCGTCGAAACGTTCTTTTAAGGTTATTTTATTGTCGATGGTGTTCTTGGGCGGGCGGTTGGTGTTCAATATAAATCTTTCGTTGTTTAATGTATTTAAACAAAAATAATCAATTGGTAAGGGATTGACATACAGCGCAAGCATTTGTGAGGGGTGGATGACAAAATGAACCTCTTTTTAAATACTATTTACAAAAAGCAAAAATCTTCCTATTCAATAATCTTATATTTTGCCATTGCTTTATTAATCATCATAGACGTTAGTTTCAACTCCAGAAAAAACAGCCCGATAAAAAGGACCGGAAAGAATGCTGCCCCCATAAAACCTTCAAAGTCCGAACGCCCGGATATTAATGATACTATCATTACCAACAGGAACAGGAGTGTAACACAATATAGCATAAAAGGAAACAAAGCTAAACGAAATTTATAATAGGTATCCGTTGGATTTTTAGGCAGGCTGATTATAATTTTAGGTAAAATTTCGACCGAGCTTTTTAAGCGAGTGAAACTCAAAGCCTCTTTTCCTTCATGACCCAGAAAATATTTATCTGACCCGATGTTTGACTTCGTTGACTCCCAATCCAGCGCGCGCCCTCGCTTAAGTGAAACCTTGCGTAATGCAGCTTCGATAACAGCCCTGTCATCGTAGTTGAAGTAAACTTTCTTGAAGTAGATCATCTGCCAGTAATTTCAGCCTAAATTATCAATTACTGGGCAATCCCGTTGCCGCTTCAATAAATAAACTCCTATTTTTGCCGCCATCATGAGCACTTCACTAAAAAACAAATTCGACAGTATAATTTTTGATTTGGACGGCACCCTTTGGGATAGCACCGCAAACGTGGCGCTGGCCTGGCAACACGCCATTAACCAGGTTGATTATTTGAACGAAGATATGACAGTTGAACGTGTAAGATCAATTACCGGCATGACCTATGATGCCATATTTGATAAGCTATTCCCCACCCTGAGCGATGAACAGCGTAAGGAAGTGCAGGCCCTATGCGCTGTAAGCGAACTGGAAATATTGCATAAAAAAGGTGGTGAGCTTTACCCTGAACTGGAAGAAACACTGAAATACCTGGGCACAAAATACAAGCTGTACATCGTGAGTAACTGCCAAAATGGATATATTGAGGTATTCCTGGATTTAAATAACATGCACCCTTATTTTCTGGCGCACCAGTGCTTTGGCACCAAAGGCACCCCCAAGGCAGATAATATTAAGGATATTGTAAACGATCATCGCCTGCAGGCACCTGTTTACGTAGGCGATACCATGGGCGATTACACATCGGCAACAAAAGCAGGTTTACCATTCATTTTTGCAAGCTATGGTTTCGGGGTTGTGCCCGACGGCATGGTGGCTACGGTGGATAGCTTTGCTGAACTGACCAAGCTTTTGTAACTACAACCGGCTCCGGTTTTTTACCCAATTACTTGGTTCGGCAATAACATTAGTCGCCACAATGGCTTTCTTGTTGCCGAGCAATTGTTCCATCAATATTGCGGCAATCTTTGCTTCATCTTCAGTCCCGGTTTGTAAATCCTCGGGGCTAAAGTATTTTTTTACAAAATGGGTGTCAAAATTGCCAGATGTAAAAGCCTCGTGCTGCATCACAAATTTGCCAAAGCCCAAAGTAGTTGTAATGCCGGTTATCTGGTATTCGTCAATTGCCCTTATCATGCGTTCTATGGCTTCGGCTCGGTCCTTGCCATAAGTTATCAGTTTAGCTATCATCGGGTCGTAATAAATGGGAATTTCCATGCCCTGTTCAAAACCATCGTCAACCCGTACACCCGGCCCCTTTGGCGTTATATAGGTTTGCAGGGTGCCAATATCCGGCAGGAAATTATTGGCGGGATCTTCTGCATAAACCCGTAGTTCCATGGCATGGCCGCGTATTTGCAAATCCTCCTGTTTAAAACTGATAGGCAGGCCGCGGGCTATGTTAATTTGCTCCTTCACCAGGTCAATCCCGGTAATTAATTCTGTAACCGGGTGCTCAACCTGCAAACGTGTATTCATCTCCAGGAAATAAAAGTTGAGCGCGTCATCCATAATAAACTCCACCGTACCGGCACCAGTGTAATTTACAGACCGGGCTACATCAACCGCGCATTTGCCCATTTGCTCCCTTATGGCCGGAGTAAGCACTTTTGAAGGCGCTTCTTCAATCACCTTTTGATGGCGGCGCTGCACCGAGCAATCGCGCTCAAACAGGTGCACAATATTGCCATGCGTATCGCCCAGAATCTGAATCTCGATATGCCTTGGCGACGAAACATAGCGCTCGATAAATACGGATCCATCGCCAAAGGCCGAAGTAGCCTCTGATACAGCTAACTGCATTTGTTCTTCAAAATCACCGGGACCGTCAACTATACGCATGCCTTTACCGCCGCCGCCTGCAGCTGCTTTTATTAATATAGGGAAGCCAACTTCAACTGCACGTTTTTTTGCCTCGGCTACGTCGGTTATCGCTTCTTCGGTACCGGGTACCATAGGGATATTATATTTTAGCGCAGCTGCTTTGGCCGATAGCTTATTGCCCATAATCTCCATGGCTTCGGGCGATGGGCCTATCAAAATAAGGCCCGCCTGGCGCACCAGTTTTGCAAAAGCGGCATTCTCGCTCAAAAAACCATAACCAGGGTGTATGCCTTCGGCACCGGTTTTTATACAGGCCGCTATAATCTTTTCGCCAACAAGATACGATTGATTAGATGGGGCAGCGCCAATATGAACAGCTTCATCAGCATACCGCACGTGCAATGCATTACGATCTGCATCCGAATAAACGGCGACAGTTTTAATACCCATTTCGCGGGCCGAACGCATTACCCTTAAAGCTATTTCGCCCCGGTTGGCTACCAGTATTTTTTGCATAAAACAAATGTAGCTGATTTAACGGTTAACAGCCGGAAATTTTTAGGTTTGATAATACTTATTAAGCCCGGAAAAACATTGGATATAAATAATATCAGATAATGAATTTTCACATCCAACAACCGGGGCTTTTGTGTTTATTCGACACTAAACGGTCAGCGCCCGGTATTTAAACCGACCTCACTTGTTTTTAACTTAAAAGCATTGAAGAGACTCTAACCGGGCAATACGCGGTTATCTGCCAGACCTATCAATTCTGTAGCTTTTCCGGCTACAACGATAGCAAACATAATGTTTAAGCGGCAACCAAAAAAACAGCGTTCTAACCAAAGGGCCTCTTTTTATCCGGGATAAACCAACATTGCCGCATCCACGGCAACGCAAGTCTTTTTGGGCCGTTACAGGTTTTATTTTCGCGATGTTATCAATGCCGCTTTTTGCATCTAATTCGGCTGTCATATTGTTTATTTATTAAGGGGTACTTTCAAGCCCCAATGTAGTCAAAAGATTATGAATTTATAATGAACATTTAGTAAAACATTTAAAAAGGGTATTTTTAGCTTATTATGTATTTATTTTCCACTTTGGCCATATAAAAAGGCCTGTAGTTAGTACCACAGGCCTTTTTATATTATTCCTTTTTATCCGGCGCGGGTGTACCTGCCGGCGGTGGGCCAGGCTGACCACCCGGAGGCGGGCCACCAGGACCAACACCAGGAGCACCTGGAGGGGGGCCGCCCGGGCCACGGCCTGCCGGCAATGTTACTTCGGGATGCGCCGCGCCGCGGTGACAACTGTAGCAGTTAACACCTGACTTTAACGTTAAGCCTAATGAGTCTTTTTTAGCATCAAAATATTTTTGGTTGATTTTGTTCATCATTTTGAACATATCGCGGGCCATTTTCTTCTCTGGCTTGGCATCACTTGCCCAATCCATCTGTTTTGCAGCTTCATCACGTACGTGGCAAAAGTTGCAATGTACACCCAATGAGTGCTCCCACTCTTCCATAACACCATGAAGTTGATCTTTGGTGATGTTTTTGGGCAATACCTTCAGGTTTTTCCAACCTGGCTCATCGGCCTTTTTGGGCGTCATCGATGTCATGGCGCCTACTACCACTACCGACATTAAACCAAGGGTAACTAATATTTTTTTGTTTACCAGCATAATTGTCATATTTAAGTCATCTAATGTAGATATTAAGTTTGAATGTTACAACCTTCAAAATGACGATTAATTGGTAACTTTTTAGATACATGCCCCCCCAGCCTCCTAAAGGGGGTGCTTTTTGATTTGCAAATGGCTTTAAGCTGGGCAACTTCGTTCCCCCTTCAGGGGGTTAGGGGGCTTAATTTCTCGCTGATAGCCCAAAGTTTGTCGCGGGCGGCGGTATCTGTGGCAATAGCCGATGTTTTGGCAATTTTTTTCTTTTTAAAATAGCCTCCGTTATACTTATCAAGGCGTGGCGCAGTTGCCAGGAATACGGTAGTTGCAGCGCCTTGCTGCGCACTGATCATAAACGGGCGGATCAGGGTGGTCATCAGTTTGCCCAGCCCTTTAAAATCATCCCAAAAATGGGTATTGACTACACCGGGGTGCAATGAAAAAGCGAGAATACCTTTATTTGCAAATTTTGACGCCAGCGATTGCGTAAAATAAATATTGAACAGTTTATTCATCCCATAAACCTTCCAGGCGTTGTATGACCTCCCGCACTGCAAATCATCAAACTGCGGAGTACCGCGCTTGTGCGCTTCTGAGCTAACGTTGATAATACGTGCCTGCCCTTTTTGCAGCAGCGGCATCAACAGGTTAGTTAACAAAAAATGCCCGAGGTGATTGACGGTGAAGGTTAATTCAAAACCATCTTTACTTAGCACGCGTTCTGCAAAAATACCACCTGCATTGTTAATGAGCGTGTTAATGGCAAATAACTTGCCGGATAATTCGGCGGCGGCATCGCGCACGGTTTGTAAATCGGCCAGGTCGCATTTAATAACGTGTACCTCCTTGTTTCCGGTTTCGTTAATTAAATAGGCTTTGAATTCCTCGCCTTTTTGTGTGTTGCGCACCAGCAAGTAAAGCGAATGCCCCTGCCGGGCCAATGAAAGTGCGGTTTCTTTCCCGATGCCTGATGTGGCACCTGTAATAACGGTTGTTTTTATTGCCATTCCCCCAGCCCCCTAAAGGGGGAGCTTTTTGACTGGCAAGATAGAGGTTTTTTGTTAAGGAATTAAGGTTGACTTAATATCGAACACCGAATATCCAATTTCGAATAATGAAGGAAAAATTTCGGTGTTGGATATTCGGAATTCAGTGTTCGATATTATTTTTCACTTCTGTTTTTCTTAACTTAATGACATTGGGGGAGGGTTTGGGGAGGGTCTATTTCTGCATTACCATAACGCCGTTCATCAACAAAGTACTACCGCCATCGGCTACTATGTTGTAAACTTTTTGGATACCGCCGCCATTTTCCGTTTTTTGAAGTACGGTAAAAGCTTCGTATTTTCCGGTTTGCTCGTTAAGGCAAAGCACTTCTTGGCCGGTAGTAATCTCGCCCATTTTCTGGTTGCCTTGTTTGGTAAGCATCGGGTGGTTTGGCGTGGCCTGCAATACTTTGGTATTCAGTTTTATCAACCAGCCCGCCCTGGTGTTTTTAACATCAGCGGCAACAAGCACCAGGCGTGTTAATGCGTAATTTTTTGCTTCATGGGTTGTTAACTCCTTTACCTTAACTACCGAGCTTTTATTGGTAGCCGGGTCAATGGTAATAACTTCATCGCCGCTTTTAATAGTGCTCAGCATTTTTTTGCCTCCATTTGCCATGGTTACCATCTCATCGCCAGGGAAACAAATATCGTTACCGTAAGTAGCCGATTCTTCCTTCATATCCTTGCCGCCGTTCAGCACTTTATATTGCTGAAAACTTACTTCTTTTGACAATACATACGATAGCTTCAGAATAAAATTGGTTTCAACCTTGTTAATATTGTCAATATCTAAAAAGTACTTCTCCCATACTTTGCCATCGGCAGTAAAATCGGGCACCAGGGCTTTATATAATTTGCCTTTTTCGTTGGTATAAAACACCATCAGCCCAATTTCCTGCATGCCTTCCTTAGCTATCAGCTTATAAAGGTCTACACGTTTTTTCAGCCCGTCAGATCCGGTGATAAAATACGGTTTCCGGTTTTCATACCTGTCCAGTACGTAGGCGTTCTCAAATTTCACATATGTATCCTTATCCAGATCGGCAATGGTAAAAGTTTGCGCTTTGTTGTACTCATCCATCGTAAGCGGACGAGGATTTACCGCCGCTGTTGTTTGTGCACGGCTTAAATAAATAGAACCGGTTAAAAGTATTGTTAATGTTAGTTTACGCATAAGCCCCCTCTAAATCTCCCCCGGTAGGGGAGACTTTATTTTTTTAAATTTATAATTTTCGAATACACTCGTAAAGCCCTCTCCCTTTAGGGGAGGGTTTGGGTGGGGCTTTAACTTAGTTGTTTAAACGCCTCGGCAAATGCTTCCATTTCGTCCATGCGGCCGATGCTTACGCGACACCACTCTTTACCGTTAAATTGCCAGCTGCGTACGCCCACGCCGCGTTTCATCATTTCGCTTACAAATTTTTTGCTGTCCATTTTTAGCGGGAACATTACAAAATTGGCCGATGACGGGATATATTCGTAGCCTTCCTTTTTCAACACCGAGTACAAATACTCTTTTGATGCCAGCGTTTTTTCTAAAGCTTCTTTCAAAAATGCCTCCTCGCGATAACCGGCAATAGCACCGGCAATTGTTGTTGCCGACAGCGAGAAACCTGTGGTGTAATTAGATAAGGCCTTAATTGTATCCGGCTGAGCCACAATGTACCCGCAGCGCAGGCCGGCAAACCCGTATAGTTTAGAGAATGTGCGGGCAACTATAATATTGCTGCCGGCTTTCATAGTGCTTATCATCGAGGAACCTTTAGGATCGGGCAGGTAATCGATGTAGGCTTCATCAACAAAAACAGTTACTTTTTTAGATACCCGTTCGCAAAATGCTTTCAGCTTTGCAGTATCTAATATAGTTGCCGTTGGGTTATTAGGGTTACAGATATAAACCAGGCCTGTATTGGCATCAATTTTAGCCTCCATGGCATCCAGATCAAGCTTGTAATCGGCGGTTAAGGGTACTTTAACCCATTTGCCTTCCAACCTTTCGGCATGCGATGGCAGATCGTCATAAGATGGATCGCCGGTGATGATACTTTTTCCGCCCTTGCTGTAATACATGGCGGCAGCCAGCAATAGCGGTGATGAGCCGGATTCCATCAGGACATTACCCGACGAAATTCCCTCATAGCTGGCAATTTTATCATAAAGCATCCCCATTGATTGCATTGGGTATTGGTAACCCAGGTCGATAGCTTCCTGGATTGCTTTTTTTGCGGCGGGCGATGGGCCGAATGGGTTTTCATTGGCCAGCAAACGCGCTTTTAATACCGGTGGCGCATCTGCTATGGCATCCATATCGGTAAAGCGTTTAGCCAGCGGGGACAGCTTCTTAGCAACCGGCATAGCGGCCAGCTTACTGATTGTCCCCGAAAAGAAGGCCAGTCCCCCGGCCATAAGTGCGCTGGACTTGATCCAGTTTCTGCGGTTAAGTGAGTTTGCCATTTTTTTAAGTATCAAGTAGTTAGTATCAAGTATCAAGACTGATGATCCTGACGCATGACAGATTTATTTATCTTGTATTATTATAGTTTTAACCAATTCAATCTTAGTCCCGAAACATTTTCCACTCCCCGACAGCTATCTTAACTCTTGATTCTATTTCCAAAAACCTATTTTACCGCCGGGTACGAAGCCCTTCCTTCGGTTACCCTGGCATGCAAGGCAGCAACCGTGCTACGGGCCGATTCAAATGCGCCGGCCATCCATGCATTAAGATAGGTTAGGTGTTCGCCGGCAAAGTATACCTGCTTATCGGGCTTTAATAGTACCGGGTATTGTGTTTTGCGTGTTTCGGTGCTGTAAACAGCCCATCCGCCTAAATTGTACTTTGTTTTGTGCCAGCTAACTGAAAAAGACCCTTCAAATTCCTTATCATATTGAGGGTGGATAAGCCTGCCTTTTTCCAACGCAAACTTCTCACGATCGGCGTAACCTAAAGCGCCGATTTTCTGGGCTTTTTCGTTAAAATTGTAATATCCAATCAAGATACCCTTTTTTCCTAAATAATCATAAGATGGGTAAAAAATTTGTGTTAAATCGTTGTTGCTGTGGGTAATACCGCCATAAATATGCTCATCCTCTTCCCAAAACCTGCGTTTAAACTGCAAGCCTATTTTACCTGTTTGTATATAGCTGATATAATCGATAGCCCTGCTAACATCGCCCGAGAAATTGTTGTTTACGTTGCTTAAAACAGGTAGCGGCAAAGTGCAAATACACATATCGCCGGTTAATTCATGAACGCCTGTGGCATCTTTATAAGTGATCTTTACCCCTTCGGCCAGGTTATTGATCGAAGTAACTTCGGCACCCATTTTTACGGATGGGGCCACCTTTTTTTCAAGGGCTTTGGCAATCTGATCCATCCCGCCAACAGCCTGAAACATGGTCATCTGCAGTTCATAGGTATATTCGGCCACGTTGTAAAAATCAGGATCCATGAGGCCCGAGTGCAGGATATCGGCCAGTTTATGCGGCTCGGCAATTTTGCCGGGCCTGTCCCCAGCCCCTGGCGACTCGGTATACCCCCTCCTGGCAGATGCCTTGTAAAGCTTATCTATATCAAGGCCTCCTTCGGCTTGCAGGTAGGCAATTATCTTTTCGCCGTCCTCTTTGGTCATGGCGCTATCCAAACCGCCATGATCGATGCTTTTGGCCAGCATTTCGGTCATATAACCCCGAATATCGTTATGAATTTCGCGTACACGGACTTTTTTATTGGAGAGCGAGCCTTTACCTTCGGCAAAGTAATAAGCGCCTTCATTAACGTTGTTGTACACCTGTATGGGTACGCCCAACTCTTTACAGTAATGTAGTGTTAACTCATGATTGTGCGGTATACGCGAAGGGCCGGCGTTAAAGTAAAGGCCATCATCAAATTTGGCAGTAACGGCGGGTTTGTCAATCTCCTGGTTAGTTGCACCGTTACGGATACTCCAACAACGGCCACCGGTACGCTGGCGGGCCTCCAGTATGGTGCATTGATAGCCCAATTTATTAAGCTCATAAGCGCAGGTTAGGCCGGCAAGGCCCGCCCCTAATATAATAATGTGTTTGCCCTTGCCATCACCCTCCAAATTAAAGGCGTGCGCGGGAGCGGGTTTTAGCATGCCCAGTGCCAACATAGCGGGATAAGCCCCACCGGCCAGCATAGCACCCTTACCCAGAAAATCTCTGCGGGTAATTGTTTTCAATAAGATCAGTTTTATGCTTTACAATTATGTAAGGCTTAAAGATAGTTTTTTAATTGATTTAATAAAAGATATGCCATAATTTTTTAATTATGATAATATCTACGGGCTTAGTATGGATTATTTAAAAAACAAAACGGTTCAATAAAAAAGGTCGCTCCTTTTGGAAACGACCTGTAATCTCAAACGTTTTATTAGCCGGTTTACTGCGCCGGCTGCCCTTTATGTGCAGCTACTGATTTGTTATAATAGTCAAGCAGCTTATCTATATTCTTCAGGTTATACTTGTGCTGTTTAATGCTTTCCACCACCTGCTCTTCATCGCCCAATATCTCAATCATAATATCTTCAAAATTGGCATCGGTTATACGCTGCATATCGGCGGTGTTTTCGCCAAAATAGTAGGTAGTTTTTGAGCTTTTGCCACCGCCACCATTACCGCCGCCGCCGCCAAGCGAAACACCCACCCCGCCGCCAAGGCCGCCACCGTAACCACCACTACCGTAGCCCATAGCTACACCCGGCGAAAAATGGACACCGCCACCACCGCCGGTTGCGCCTTTGGCTGCGTATAGTTTAAGTGGTTCGTCAAGCACTACCTGTACAAAATCGGTTTCCTCTTTGCTCCAGTCTTCGTTGCGTGGGGCGTGGGCGACCACAAAGCTATCCTTGCCAGCCACAAAAGAGCGGATATCGCTGGCGCTGAGTTTATAGGGATTTATTTTTTCGTCGTCTTTAAATTCAATAAAGCCTTCATCTTTAATAGGGCCTTTGCCGCCGGGGTTTACGCGGATAAAACCGGCAGTGCGGTTACCTTTTACATCGGTAAAAGCACCCGGCTGCCATTTTTGCGATTTTGCTGATACAAAACACAGCATAAAAAATAAAATGATTAAAATTGAGCGCATAACAAGTATAAAATACAAAGAACGTAATTTTTAGATATTTAATATGATGACTGTTGATTTACGCAGCGACACCGTTACCAAACCAACTCCAGGCATGCTGGAAGCCATGTGGAGCGCCAAAGTTGGCGATGATGTTTTTGGCGAAGATGAAACCATAAATGCCCTGGAAGAAAAAGCCGCCGCCATGTTTGGCATGGAGGCCGGCATTTTTTGCCCATCGGGTACCATGACCAACCAGATAGCCATTAAATGCTTTACCCAGCCACTGGATGAGCTGATTGCCGACCAAACAGCCCACGTGTACCGTTATGAAGGCGGCGGTATTGCCTTTAACTCCGGCGTATCTACCCGTTTGCTCAACGGCTATCGCGGTATTATCACTGCCGAAATGATTGAGCCTGAAATTAATGCCGAAAACATTCACTACCCACACACCAGCCTGGTGGTATTAGAAAACACGGTGAACAAAGGCGGCGGCAGTTGCTATACTTTAAATGATATTAAACCAATAGCTCAGCTTTGCCAGACCAGAGATTTAAAACTCCATTTGGATGGCGCCCGCATTTTTAACGCACTTGCCCATACAGGCGATAAAGCTGTTGATTATGGAACCTATTTTGACGGTATTTCGGTTTGCTTATCCAAAGGACTGGGCGCACCCGTTGGCTCGGTTTTACTGGCCGATAAGGCGACTATTAAATACGCGCGCCGCATTCGTAAGGTAATGGGTGGCGGTATGCGCCAGGCAGGCTTCCTGGCCGCGGCAGCTATCTACGCATTGGACCACCATGTAGAGCGTTTGAAGATAGACCATGCCCACGCCCGCATTTTGGGCGAAGAACTGGCTAATTTAAGCTGGATAACTCATGTAATGCCGGTAGAAACCAATATTGTACTATTTGATACTGTAGAACCCGCCAAAGCCGTACTGGCCAAACTGGCCGAAAAAGGCATCAAAGCCAGCGATACCGATAAACACCGCATCCGTTTTGTAACACACCTTGATTTGCATGCAGATCAGGTTGAATATTTGGTTGGGGTGCTGAAGGGAATTTAGTCCGAAAGTCAGGAAGACCGGAAGTCCGAAAGTCAGGAAAGACCGAAAATAACAGCCCACTTCAAAACTTGATTCTACAATTACTTTCGGACTTCCGGTCTTTCGGACTTTACTGACTTCCCAACTTATTTCGGTACCCTATCAGCCGATTGGCGTTCAACCATCCAGCCGGGGTATTCTTTTGGCAGGACGCTCACTTCGTCGATGCGTTTTAGTTCATCGGCAGATAGTTCTACTTCAATTGATTTCAGGTTATCATTCAGCTGATCGATGTTTTTGGCTCCGATAATGGTGCTGGTGATACCGTTTTGCAGGCGAACCCATGCCAGGGCGATTTGGGCAGCAGATACATTTTTCTGTTTGCCTATCTCGCTTATCACATCCACAATATCATAAGCTTTATCCTTATTTATTGGCGGGAAATCAAATGTATCCCTGCGCGATCCTTCTGATTTTTGATTATCGCGGGTAAACTTACCCGAAATAAAGCCACCTGCCAAAGGGCTCCATGGCATCACAGCCAGGTTTTGATCTTTGGCTACGGGTAGCAGTTCCCTTTCAATATCGCGGCCTGCTAAAGAGTAAAAATATTGCAGACCCACAAATTTATGCCAGCCATTCTTTTCGGCTATACCGGCGGCTTTCATTACCATCCAGGCAGGCCAGTTGCAGCAGGCAATGTAGCGTACTTTGCCAGTGAGTACAATATCGTTTAATGACCGCATAATTTCTTCAACCGGGGTTGCCAAATCCACACCGTGAACGTACAGCACATCAATATGATCAACCTGTAAGCGTTTCAAACTGTCATCAACCGAATTAAATATATGGTAACGGGAAAGGCCTGTATTATTTGGCCCCTCGCCCATGCGGCCGCGTACTTTTGTAGCGATGATAAGTTCCTGGCGGTTTAACCCAAGATCGATAATTGATTGGCCAAGCAATGTTTCCGATTCGCCAAAGGAATAAACGTTGGCCGTATCGATGAAATTGATACCCGACTCAACAACGGTTTTCATCAGTTCATTGACGCCCTCCTGTTTTATCTGGCCTATGGCTTCCCAATAGCCTTTGCCACCAAAGGTCATGGTGCCAAAGCAAATTTCGGACACCAGCAGGCCGGTATTGCCTAAAAAATTGTATTTCATAAGTTTGATGTTTTGTTGATGGTGAAGTTAGGGAAATGGAAAACAATCAGGAAAACGGAATCAAGATTTAATGTTTTTTGGGCAGATAAACATATCCATCGTGATATAAACAAAAAAAGCCCCAAAGGGCCTTGTGATCATATCTTAATAACAAATAAGCTTTACTTAAAGTTTCTCTATTTCCTGGATAGAAAGCTTGGTTGTTTTCGCAATAAATTCAGCCGCTAAACCTTCTTTTTTGAGTTCGCGGGCTATGGCAACAGCTTCTTCGTGTTTACCTTTCAATTTACCTTCCTGTATACCTTCCTGTATACCTTCCAATTTACCTTTCCGCTTACCTTCCTGTATGCCTTCCTGTTTGGCCCTGTCCAATAAAAGCTCTTCGATACCCATTGTGGCGCTCCTTTCTGTTAAAATTTCTACCCCTTGCTCAAATTTAGTATTTATATCCGGGTTTTCAAAACGAACATAATACTTCAAAAAATTCATTAACACCCTTATTTTGTCCTTTGATATTTGCCTGGTTAACAACAATTTTGCCAATTTAAGTTTTAACTCAAGCAACAGCTCATCCCTGGCACTACTATCTTTTAAGTTTTTGCCGGCAAGTGCCGCCCTGGCAGTTAGTACTACTAATGCAAACGGATTATCAGTCCCAAACAATTCCTCATCACTTTGGCTGGCTATTTTATAGGTATTAAAAGTATATCGCAAACTTGTACCCATAAAGTCTAATGTAAAATGATCCGGCCGTGCTTTTGTGTTTGCCTCGGTAAAGATGGCATAGGCAACTATAGGTTTTTGATACTTATCCAATATCCTATAAAAATAGGTAAACATACGGCTACCAAAATCCTTTTGATATTGACCCTGCACCTCGATATGTACCAAAATCCATTCTTCATTACCGGTTCTGGTAAATACTTTAACCAATTTATCAATCACTTTAGGAGAGTACTCACCGTCCTCGGGCGGAAAAACCTGCTCCAGTTCCTTATCCAAAAACTCAAATCCCTTATCAAAATCAAATATATCCCTGGCATCAGGATTAAGGAAACACAAGAAATCGTCAAAAACATCTTCAAGAATGCCTTTCCAAAGAATATCATCTTTTCTTCTCATTAAACAATAATATAAAATATGATTGGCAAAGCACCAAATACTAACAAATTAGTTACATTACTAATTTATTAGTTGTAATACTAACCAATTAGTATTACATTTGTTTATAACAGAAAATCGATGCAAAAATTAGCTAAACGGGAAGAACAAATAATGCAGGCCGTATGGAACCTGGATAAAGCATTTATTAAAGAGATTATACAGGAGTTGCCCGAGCCAAAACCCCACTATAACTCGGTAGCTACCATAGTAAAAATACTGGAAGAAAAAGGTTTTTTAGCACATGATAGCGTAGGCAATATTTTTCAGTATTTCCCGGCAATTGCCAAAGAAGAATATCAAAAACATGCCATGAAAGATGTAGTGAGCCAGTATTTTGATAATTCCTACTCACGTATGCTGGCTTTTTTTGCCAAAGAGCAAAAACTTACCGAAGAAGAATTGAATGACATTATAGAAATCATTAAATCGAATAAAAAATGATACCCTACCTGTTGCATGTAGCATTGCTAATAACAATTTGCCTGTTGTTTTATAAGCTGTTTTTACAACGGGAAACTTTTTATAACCTTAACAGGTGGATACTGCTCATCTGCTTACCCCTTTCCTTTTTGCTCCCGCTTATACACGTTCCGCAGCAATGGTCGATAAGGAATACCGAATCGCAAAACATCGTAATTGCGGATGAATTACCGAAGGTTACCTTGCCGGTAAAACCAGTTCAATCGGTTAAAACCATTGTACCCGAGCCGCCAAAAACAGGTTCAAAACCGGCAAGTACACCAAAGCCTGCCGTGGCGCCCCTGGCAAAACCGTTAACTACAATCGCATCGCATTTTACCTTGGCTGATATAGTGCACTGGTTATTTATTATTTATATAGCCGGTGTGGCGGTATTTGCTTTAAACCTGCTTATACAGCTTATTTACACGCTTTACATGGCTTATGCCCGTCCGGTAATTATTGATGGCACCTACCGTATTGTTGAACTTACCGGCGATAAGGTACCCTGCTCTTTCCTGAATAACATATTTATTAACCCCGAAAAGTACGATTGGGACACCTACAACCAAATTTTAGTACATGAAAAAGTGCATGCCCGCCAACTGCACAGCATCGATATTTTATTGGCCGAATTGGTTATCGTACTACAGTGGTTTAACCCTTTTGCCTGGTGGTACCGTACAGAAATGGAAAATAACCTGGAGTATCTTACCGATGAGGCGGTTACCAGCAAACATAATATTGATGTCGCATTATACCAATTAAGCCTGCTTAAGGTATCGGCCCCTCACCTATCGCTCCGAATTGCCACCAATTATAACCAGTCGATCCTGAAAAAACGCATCCTGATGATGAGTATCAAAAAGTCAAACCTGCATACGTTGTGGAAGTATTTTTTACTGGCGCCCCTATTTACAGGATTAACCTGTATCCTTAATCAGCCTGCTGCCGGAAAAAACCGGTTGATGAGTAAAGGGATGGATACCGGTATTATTCCCGATTCCTTATACAAGGGCGATATCGTGGGTTTTTGGTATGCCAACAAAGAGGGAAATGTACTCAATATGGACATGAAGATAGTGATCAAGAAGCAGGATTGGAGCTATAACGGCTTCGTTTTCCCGGTGAGCGCATTTTCATCTTTACCACTAAAAAAACAAAGCGATTTTTATGTAAAACGCGATGCAGGCACTATATTATTTAATGGCAAGTTTGAAGGCGACCAGGGACTTGGCCGGTTTAAAATGACGTTTAATAAAACTTACCTTGAGCACTTGCAAAAAGCCGGTGTAAAAAACACCAATGAGGATGCCCTTATTGGCCTGGTGGTAAACGATGTAAAAGAGGATTATATCAATTTACTGATAGATAACGGATTTAAGGACTTAACCGCCGAACAACTATCTATGTTGGCCTTATTTAAAGTAACACCTTCCGAAATAAAATTCTGGGGGCATTCGGGCTTTAAAAATTTAACTGCCAGGGATTTACAGCGGGCAAAAAGCGCCAATATGGATAGCAGTTACGTTAGCCAAATAAAGAAGGCCGGCTATCCCGACATTACCTTTAACGAACTATGCCTGCTTAAATCGGATAGCATAACAGCCGACTACATTAAGGGCCTTACCAGGGCAAAATTAGCCGCCAGGGTACCAGGCGATACTACCGGAACGGTAATACCTGTAAGCATAATTTCAACAGCCAAATACATGCATATTGATAGCGCCTACCTGCGGGCACTGGCCGGCTTTGGATATGATTTAACAGCATCGCAGCTGCATTCATTCAAAAACTTCAACATCACGCCCGAATACATTACCGGACTGCAAAATTCAGGCTATAGCAATATACCGGCAAGCACACTGCTAAGTCTCAAAATTTCAAAAATAACACCCGAATATATCAAAGGCTTTCATGATGTGGGGTACAACAACATCCCGTTAAATGCCTTAACGCTTTTTAAATCGCAGGGTATCACACCCGATTTGGTTATGGGTTATAAAACAATGGGTTACATCAATATTGAGCCCACCACATTGGTGCAGCTTAAGGTAAAAGAAATAACCCCAGGATTTATTAAAGGCTTTAGCGATCTCGGGTTTAAAAACATACCCTTAACCCAGCTTTTTGTACTTAAAAACGCTGGCGTAACCCCCGCCTATGTAACGTCAATGAAGCAAAAGGGATTAAACTCAAAAGACATTCAAAAGTATATAACCTTAAAAAACTCATTCAATTAATAATAAACCTATGAAACACAACCTTATAACCTTATTTTTTTTAGCTTTTATCTGCTTTGAAGTAAAGTCGCAAACGGCTTTAACAGGTAGCCAGGCCTATAACAATGCGCAAAACCTGCGTGCAAAAGCCCGTAAATTTTACGAAAAGGATAATCCTACCAAAGCTGAGTGCGATAGCGGCCTGGCTATTTTAAATACCGCGGTAAATTTCCTGGACAAGCCCGAGGTGATAGAACTTGCCCAGGATAATTTATACTTAAAAGGTCGTAAAAGTGATGTTTATTACGATATGATATTGTGCTATACCCTAAGTAAACAGTATGAGAAGGCTTTGGACATATTTGACAAAATGGGAAACGAAGGCGATTACTACCGTATCGATTTTTATGAAACCGACTCACTGTTTATACCCATGCGATCGAACCCCAGGTTTCAATCGGCACTAAGCAGGCTTAAACTTAGGCAGGCGCTTTGGAAAGACGAATCTTTAAAAACGCCCTACAAGGAAAACATATCGGATGCTGAAAAAACAGCGGGATTATCGCTGCTATGGTCGCAGGCAAAATACAATTTCGTCAATTTTGACCACGCTGCGATAGATTGGGACAAAACCTATCTTGATTACCTTCCGCTGGTAAAAAACACTACATCAACCGCGCAATATTATAAAGTACTGCAACAGTTTTATGCACAACTTAAAGACGGGCATACCAATGTATACGTACCAAAAGAATTATCGGCCGAATTTTACACCCGCCCGCCATTCAGAACCGAACTGATTGAAGGCAGGGTATTTGTAAGCCAGGTTTTTAGCGACAGCTTAAAAACCCTGGGCATTACCCCCGGCACCGAAGTATTGAGTATAGATGGCATCCCGGTTACAACCTACGGCAAAACGCAGGTAGCGCCTTACCAAAGCAGCTCGACCGCGCAGGACCTGGATGTACGCACCTATACCTACGCCTTATTGGCGGGCCCGGCCACTAAAGCCCTGCATTTACAATTACGCAGCAGCACCGGTAAAACCTGGCAACAGGATATTACCCGCACCGGGTACCACGATGTAAAAAATGCTTTGACATCGCTGGAGTATAAGCGCATAGGGCAAATTGGCTATTTAACGGTAAACAATTTTGAAGACGAAAAGATAATGAAGCAGTTTGATTCGTTATTTACCCAGATAGCTACCACAAAGGGACTTATCATCGATATCAGGAATAATGGTGGCGGCAGCAGTGGTATTGGTTACCACATTATTTCGTCGTTAACCAATAAGCCATTTAAAGGCTCATATTCAAAAGTATTAAGGTATATGCCTACTATTAACGGCATCCAATGGCACGAAAACATGCCCGGCGAGTGGGATGCCAACGGCAAACAATATTATGATAAGCCGGTAGTAGTATTAATAAGCGCCCGTACGTTTTCGGCAGCCGAAGATTTTACCGTGGCTTTTGATTATATGAAACGCGGGCAGCTTATTGGACAAACTACCGGTGGCAGTACTGGCCAGCCCTTTGGCTTTAACCTGCCAGGCGGCGGATCGGCACGCGTATGCGGTAAACATGATGCCTACCCCGATGGTAAGGAGTTTGTGGGTGTAGGCATTGCGCCCAATGTGGCCATAACCAAAACTGTTAAAGACCTATGGAAAGGTACCGATGCCGCACTGGAAAAGGCTTTGCAATTGCTGAATAAGTAACGGTTTGATTGGTTTGTATAAAACGGCCTCTTGCTACGGTAAACGATAGCAAGAGGCCGTTAAACAATAGTACAGAAACTATAGACTAAATATAATGATATACAGAAATGTAGGCCTGACTTGGTTGCAGCTCAACCTCAAATGGCTTATAATGAGAACGGATATATTATAGAGAACTAAAGTTTTTTTAAATCTTTAATAGAAAGTCCCGGTGGCAAGCTAATTACGATTAACCGGCGTACAATAGCGAGTGGTATTTTTAAATGTTTACAGCGGTTCTAAAGCTTTTCAATTTCCTCAGCCGAAAGCCCGGTGAACTTTTCGATCTGGGCAACAGGCATGCCTTCTTTTTTCATTTCACGGGCAATAGTTTGCTTGCCTTTTTTCTCCCCTTTTTTCTCCCCTTTTTTCTCGGCTCTATCCAATAAAAGTTCTTCAATGCCCATGGTGTTGCTCCTTTCTGTTAAAATTTCTACCTGTTGTTCAAATTTAGTATTTATATCCTGATTTTCAAAGCGTATGTAATACCTTAAAAAATTCATCAGTACCCTTATTTTTTCTTTTGCTATATGTTTGGCCAGCAATAGCCTTGTCAGGTTAAGCTTCAAGTTCAAAAGCAGTTCATCACGCTCCCTGCTGCTTTTCAGGTCCTTACCTGCAAGTGCAGCCTTTGCGGTAAGTATAACCAGGGCAAAAGGATTATTACTGGCTTGTAGTGCGTCGTCGCTTTGGCTGGCTATTTTATAAGTATTAAACGTATAACGTAAGCTGGTGCCCATAAAGTCTATGGCAAAATGATCGGGCCTTTCTTTAGTATTGGCTTCGGTAAATATGGCGTAGGCTACAATTGGCTTCTGATATTTATCCAGTATCCTGTAAAAATAAGTGTACATGCGGCTGGCAAAATCTTTTTGATACTGGCCCTGCACTTCCACATGCACCAAAATCCATTCTTCTTTGCCTGCTTTAGTAAATACTTTAACCAGCTTATCAATCACCTTTGGCGAGTACTCGTCGTTTTCGGGCGGAAAAACCTGTTCCAGCTCTTTATCCAGAAACTCAAATCCTTTATCAAAGTCGAAAATCTCCGTGGCTTCAGGACTAAGAAAGCATAGGAAATCGTCAAAAACATCTTCCAAAATCCCTTTCCAAAGGATGTCGTCTTTTCTTCTCATCAAACAATAATAAAGAAATATTTACCAGTAAAAAAAGAGTTGACGGTAATAAAAACCGACCATTTGTTGTGGCCTATCTCAACCCTGTTTCCGCTTACCACTCAAATACTTCCTTACCGGGATATCGTAAGCCACCATGGCCAGGTAGCCCATGCCAACCAGCAATATTACACCTGCAATAACTATATAAACAATTTGGCTGGTTGGTGGCTTGTGGCTTATTACATAATTACCAAAAAACCAAATACCCACATAATGGGTCATATACAGCGGGTAAGAAATATTACCCGAAAAATTACAGAGTTTTCTAAGTCCGCCCGAGAGCGTGGCACCAGCGCCCAAAGCGATAAGCAGCGGAAAATAAAAAAGTACCACAAGCAATTGAGCAAGCCAGTTCCATTTGCTATGGGGCATCATTAAGGCCACTAACAGTAACAAGGCAAGACCAATAAAGCCAAGCCTGTTTTTGATAATGAAGTTAAACCGGTATACAAGCAGCCCTGCTGTAAACGAATAAAAAATGCGGGCGCCGCCCTCCCAAAAGTTTTCGCCGGCCCAGCCGCCCGATAATATTTTTGCATGGAAGGCCACAAAGCTTAGCGCCGCCGCGGCTATAACCAGCAATACAACCAAATACTTGCGCGCAAGCCTGTAAAGCACTAACGCATAAACAATATTGGCTATATACTCCCAAAATAGCGACCATGCCGGCGCGTTAAAACTAAAAAGGTTAAAATACCGCTCCTGCATGGCCGGGAACGGAATAAGCAGCATCGAGCTTACAAATATCAGCGCCAGCCGGCCAACGCTGTAAGCTTCCGGATGACCGCCAAACGGATCAATAAGAAAACCAATAAGGCCCAACACCGAACCTAAAATAACCAACGGGTGCAGCCTGATAATCCTCGATTTAAAAAACTCCAGCACGCCCATTTTACCAATCCGGTCATCATAAGCATAACCTATTACGAAACCCGACAGGCAGAAAAAAAAGTCGACAGCGAGGAAGCCATGGCCAATAAAGTTTACATCGTAACTTGGAAAAAGGAACTCGGTAAAATGAAATACCACTACCGCCAAAGCGGCAACGCCACGCAGGCCGTCCAGTATCTCGAAGTGTTGTTTGGTTTTTAAAGTTACAGGAATAGTGCTCATGAATAATTATTGCACCGGCCATTAGCTACAGCGCTTTTTAAAGATTATATGTGATGTATTCAAGAATACCGATTAATATCAAACCGGGCAAATATTCGGCGGCGTTTTTAACCATCTTTATTAAAAGCAAAATCCCGGATAGGTTGCCCGTCCGGGATTTTGCGATGCTTTGTATTTACTATTGTTTGGCTATCCTGTACATTTTGCCATTATCAGTTACGCCGTACAACGCGCCGTCTTTACCGGTGGCAAGCGACCGCCAGCGTTCGCGTTTGTCTTTAAACAGGCGCTCCTCGCCTACTACTTTATTATCCTTAATAACCAGGCGTGCAATGTGCGATCCGCTGAGGGCGGCTACAAAAAGGTTACCCTTCCATTCCGGTATCATATCGCCGGTGTAAAATGTAATACCGCAGGGCGATATAACAGGGTCCCAGTAATAAATGGGTTGGGTTACCCCTTCTTTTTGCTGAATACCATCACCAACTTTTTCGCCGCTGTATTCGATACCATAGGTAACCACAGGCCAGCCGTAATTATTACCCGGACGGATGATATTGATCTCGTCGCCGCCGCGCGGCCCAAACTCATCTTCCCACAGTTCACCGGTTGCGGGGTTCCAGGCCATCCCTTCGGGGTTGCGGAAACCGTAGGCATAAATTTCGGGCAAGGCATTTGGGGTATTGGCAAAGGGGCCACCCGGCACCGCCTTACCATCTTTGGTTAAGTGCAGTACTTTACCAATAGCAGCGCTCAGGTCCTGCGCTTTCATGCGTATATCGCCGCCAGAACGTTCACCGGTGCTTACAAACAAGTTGCCTTGCTTATCAAACAAAATGCGGCTGCCGTACTGTAAAGCACCCCTATAAGCGGGCTTTGCACGGTATATCACTTCAATATGCTCTACCTGGGTTTCATCTGCAGATAATTTACCTTTAGCTACGGCCAGTACGTTACCTTCGGGGGCTACTTCGGCATAATCCCAAAAAATCATCCGGTTGGTTTTAAAATCAGGATCGATGTTAACATCCAGTAAGCCGCCCTGGCCCTGGGCCAACACTGCAGGCAAATTGCTTATCGTTTTATCGGCCTGTCCATCAGCTTTTAGGATCCGCATAGTACCACCCTTTTGGCTTATCAGAAAGCGGCCATCGGGCAATACGCAAAGCGCCCAGGGCTGCTTTAACTCGCTATTAATAACGGTTGCGGTTACCGCCATTTTGGTTTTAACGCCTGTGATACGCGTTTGACCGGGGAAGGCTGATTTATAATCGCTATTTGGCTTAATGGTTTCAACAGGTGCACCTTTGCCGGTATCGGCAGCCGCAGTTTGTTGCGGGGCTGCATGGCAGGCAGCTATCCCGGCTGTTAACGACAGGCTTAAAATGAATGTTTTACAGTTGTTAGGCAGCATGAATTTGGTTAATAAATGTTTACAATACATTAATAGCTAAAACTACAAATAGGTTTTGAGGATAGCCTGCATATGCTGTAAAAATATTATGACATGCCCCTGTGGGCTATTGATTCTTAGCCCTTCACCTAAAACTTAATCCCCTACCCCTTGTTGTACTTTGCATGAATCGCCTGGTACAAAAACTCGAAAAAATTGGTCGCGACCCAAAAGTTACTGCAAAGGCAGTTGGCTTACGTTATGTCTCAGATTCAACCCCTGGATATACCCGCAAAAAAGCGGGCAAGGGCTGGAGTTATTATGATGCCGGTGGCGCGCTGGTAAAGGATAAGGAATTGATTGCCCGTTTTGCCAAACTGGTTATCCCCCCGGCTTACACCAACGTATGGATCTCACCTTATGAAAACGGCCACCTGCAGTTTACAGGTACCGATGCGGCCGGACGTAAACAATACCGTTACCATGCCGGCTGGAACCAAATCCGTAATCAAAGCAAATACCACCGCCTGCAAACCTTTGCCGAACACCTGCCTGCCATACGCGCCCAGGTAGATAAAGACCTGGCCCGCCACAACCTTGATCATGAAAAAGTTGTGGCACTGGTGGTACGCCTTATGGAACTGACCAGCATTCGCGTGGGCAATGAATCGTACAAAAAGCTTTACGGGTCGTTTGGTTTAACCACACTGCTTAACAAGCATGTGGCCATTGAAGGATCAAAAATTAAGTTTGAATTTAAGGGCAAAAAGGGTGTTTTTCATAAAATAGCCTTGCAAAGCAGGCGCCTGGCCAACCTGGTAAAGCAATGCCGCGATATACCGGGCAAAGAACTTTTCCAGTATTATAAACCCGATGGCGAACGGTGTAGTATCGGCTCGGGCGATGTTAACGACTATCTTAAAGGCATTACCGGCGAAGATTTTACAGCCAAAGATTTTCGCACCTGGAGCGGCAGCGTAAGCGCCCTTTACGCTTTTAAAGAGGCCGGCGAGTTTCAAAACATTACCGAATGCAAAAAGAAAATTGTAAGCGTATTGGACGAGGTAGCCATTAACCTTGGCAACACCCGCACGGTTTGCAAAAAATACTATGTACACCCAACGGTAATAAAAAGCTACGAGGAAGGCACCATATTTAAATACATTGATAAAATTGACAATGACAATAATATAAAAGCCGCCGAGCTGAATATTGCCGAAAAAGCCCTTTTACAACTCCTGGAAACAGAAAAACTCGCGGTAGCGAGTTGATTTGGTTGATTGTGGGAATCAGAATACTCAGAATTTTTAAATCAACAGAATTAAGGAGCCTTTTATAACACAATCAACCATTCACCAAGCAACATGGTTGATTAAGCTAACGGGGATAGTAAACTTATCAACTACTAACCATTTAACTGATCCTATTATTAACTTAATCAACCTTGTTTTTTGTAGTGGATGGTTTGTTATGTTGATTCTGTTAAGTGGTCGGCTATTTTGAATGAAAATTTTGATTAGCAACGACTTAATCAACCCAATCTAACTTAATCAACTACTCACTTTTTCTTTTTTAGCTCAATAACAATCACACCTTGTTTGGCTTTTTCGCCATATTTTTTATCGGTGGCGGGATCGTTTTTAAGAATGCTTATATTTTTGATATTACTTTGGTCTACCTTTTTAAATTCGGCCTGGGTAACCTCTTTACCATCTACCAAAATCAGCGGGCTTGCTTTATCGTCATTCCGGGGGCGTATCCGCAAAATTTTAGTTGCGGTAGCACTTATTCCATTTTTGCTATCAACCATAGTTACCGGATCACCATCGGCTGTCACCATCACAATGGTATCCATTGGTGTGGTACCATTTAAGGTAATGGCATTACCTTTTACAACTATGTTTTTACGGATTGGCTTGCTGTTCCAGCTGGTAACTGTTGTAGCGCCCGAAGCAGCACTGCCGGTAAGTCTTTTGGTGGCCCTTACACTGCTTACCCCTGTGCCTGTTACTGTAACGGGTTCAGCATCGTCGTTATCATCTGCAGTGCCTACAACAACATCATCTATCTTCAGGTTAGATTTAATTACCTTCGTGGATTTGGCCGACACGGTTACTTTGCTGAGGCCTTTAACCTTACCTACTACTACAGGATCGGCAGAGTTAACGGAGTACGTGTAATAAACATGTTTCGTTTTGCCGTTTGCATCCTTTAAAGTATCACCGGCAATTTTCATATCCCTTACAAAAATTTTATCAACGCGGCCTTTTGTATGAGTGGGGCTAAAATCCATTACTGTAGCAAACCCGGCATCTGTTGTGCCTTTAAATTTATCCAGTTTCTCTTTAAATTTTAAGCCCTCGGCCGAGTTTTTTGTGGTGATAAATACCAGCCCTACGTTATCGGCCACCTTATCATCCACAAGCTGTGCCGCATCGCTGTTTCTAAAAACATTAACACTAAGTATATCGTCGGGATTTACATTTTTGATGTCGCCCTTTTTACCGTTAATATAATATACAACCGAGTCGTTGCCGTTGATGTGGATAGCAAAAGCCCGTTTGGTGGTATCGGCGTTTACCATATCTTTTAAAATAAAATTCACTTTGGCATTCACGTGGTCAGTAGCCCCTTTATTAACGCTGTTTACCTTAATTTTGCCTGCTGCTACCAGTTGTGCTATTTTTTCTCTCAGGGCTTTACCGGCAATCGAGCTTTTCCTTGTTGCAAAGGCCACTGCATGGTTGCCATCGCCGGCATTAAAATACTTTTTGGCATCAGTTGCTGTAAGGTAATCTATACTTTCGGTATCATCGGCAAAGCCATTGGCATTTGATACCTGTACCCCATCCAGGTAAAATACAGGGCTGGTGTTGCCATCATCGGCTTTACCCTTAGCTGTGTTTACATCCTTACCTGGTAAAATCAATTTTATGGTGGCAGCCAGCTTATTTATGCCTACAGCATTACCTACATTATTTGATAATATGGTTATCGATTTAAATGCGGCGCTTTTTTTCACAAAATCGGCTTTTGAAATACTAAAAACCAACAACAGGCCAACTACAACCGGCACCATAAACACGTACCGGGTTAGGTTTATTTTTGAAGATCGTTTGGCGTTCATCATGATGATACGTTTTTTAATGGTTGATAAATTGAAATGGTTTACAATGCCAGGTTGCGTGTTATTAAAACTTACCGATACCAGGCTATACTGGTAAGTTTTGCTATCGATACCTTTTTTAAGGATCTTTTGATCGGTTATAAACTCAATATTTTCGCGGATGGCTTTTTTCATGAGCCAAATGCCCGGGTTAAACCAATAAAAAATGCTGCTTAGTTCGGCCAGCAAAATATCGGCCGTGTGCCATTGGTTTACGTGCACCTGCTCGTGCAGTAAAATTGCCTTTAAATCGGCAGGCTCATGGTTGGCCGGGTTAACAAAGATGCTTTGCCAGAATGAGAATGGCGCAGCATCTTTATCCATCAGCCTAACCTGGTGGTTGCCAATGGTAGCAGGCTTGGAATTTTTATATAAACGGTACAACGAAAACAGCTGCACAAACAAGCGGATGGCCAGCAAGGCTGCTCCTACCCAAAATATAAGCTCAACATAAGCCCAGTAACCGGGCTTATCAACTGTTTTTGCCAGGGCTTGCGCGGGCGCCTGCCAGTTTATAACTACCTGCTGAACAGGCCGGGCCAATTGCTGGTGGCGCTGTATAAAATCCGACAGGTTTATTTGGGGGTAAATGCTGGCAAACAATATAGCTGCAAGCAGGTAAACGCGGTTAAGGGTATAAAACGTAAGGTGCCTTAATACCAGGTAATAACCGGCGCAAAACAACAACAGGGCAATATTTACTTTAAGCAAAAAAACAAACAGTGCTGGCATGGCTTTAGGGTTTATTGTTTTTCAATCAGTTTAATGATCTCTTGCAGGTCTTTGGCGCTTAGTTTTTTATCCTTAGCGAAAAAGGTAACCAGGTCTTTGTAGGAGTTTTGGAAGTAATCGTTCACAAAACCACTCATAAAGCGTTTTTTGTATTCCTCCTCTTTTATGGCCGCACTGTAGCGTAAGGAGTTGCCCATTTTTTCGCTTTGCAAAAATCCTTTGCGCTCCAGGTTTTTTATGGTTGATGCCAGCGTGGTATATGGCGGCTTGGGTTCCTCCATCTGGTCAAGAAAATCTTTTATAAAACCCACCTCGCATTGCCATACCGCCTGCATGGCTTCTTCCTCTTGTTTTGATAATTTCTCCATTATTAATTACGATTATTTCGTAAATCTACGAATAGCTCGTAAATAACAAAATTATTTAACAAAAATTAACAAAGCCAAGAATTGGATGTTATCGTATTGAAAATTTGGCATAAAAAAAACCGCTAAAAGCGGCTTCTTAATATCATAGTTTAATTGCAGTTTATTTATTTAGCACGTTTAGCCACAGCCTCAAGTTCGGCCATAAAATCATCAGCATCCTTTTTTGAGCGGATCACCTGGCTCAAACTGTCGTTATTGATGGTTTTACCATTTGATGCAACCGGCGCACCACCTTTAACGGTAGCAAGTTTTTTAAACTGCTCAATCTTCTTTAACATTTGCTGATCCATATACAAATATAACTAAAGTTCAATTATTATAAACAAATATACTATCGCTTATTTTAGACGAAACATATAATAGCGATACAAATCTTTATTTTCCCGTGCATAATCAAAAGATTCGGGTCTTGGTTTTGCGATAGCATGACCATCATCATCTTTTTCGTAATCTCCGTTTCTAAAAATACGTACATACCAATCAACACCAATAGCAGTAAAGTAGTTACTGAGGTATTCTCTATTATACTTATACATTCTATGATATAATCTGGCCCGAAAATCATCTGACCCATCAATGCCAACAGTTAAATTAGGGTTTTGCTGTAAAAACGTAAGGCCAAGAAATAAAACAGTGGAAAATACCTTATCCAGATTAAGATGTCTCAATTTAACATTATCCTTAAATCCGCCCCTCCCGTCAGGAGGACCAAAGCCAAGGTTGAATACATCTGGCAACAACGGATCTGGATGTGGACCAATAAGGATGAGTATTTCCTGCGTCGAGCCGTCGACTTGCGGAGCCTCAAAAGTCATCTCTGTCAAGGTGTCCACCAATTTTAGCGGAGGGTAAATCTGATCGAAGTTTATAGTAACCTGCATAAATTAAAAAGGGGCTTCCCTAATCTATCTTAATCCCCTTATAATGCTCGGCGGCCTTATAATCCTTGCGTAACGGGAAACCATCCCAGTCATCAGGTAATAAAATGCGGCGCAGGTCGGGATGGTTGGTGAAGAAGATGCCTAACAGGTCATAAGCTTCGCGTTCGTGCCAGTCGGCCGTGCGGTATATGGCGGTGATGCTTTTAAATTCGGGTAACTGGTCGCTTTCCCGGTCATGGGGCTTGCTTATTTTTAGGGTAAGCTGGGTTTTATACGGAATAGATGCAAGGTGATAAACCACGCCGTAGCGATTAGTTTCATCGTTATAATGCAGCCCGCTGATGCTCGATAAAAAATCGAAGTATGTTTTGGGGTTATTACGCAACTCCAGGCACACCCGGTCAATATCGTCGGGGTTAATTAGCAAGGCAGGCTGCAGGCCACCGGTTTCTTCGCCGGCAATAACAGCCTCGCCAAATTTTTGGATAAGTAATAATTTAATGTCGTTAAACATCATGGGGCCAAACGTACTTTTTTCCAGATTTTTTTATCAGTTTTTTTGTAAAGGATACGGTCATGCAGCCTGCTTGGCCTGCCCTGCCAAAACTCTACCAGTTGCGGCTTTAAAATGTATCCCCCCCAATATGATGGCTTCGGGATTTCTTTGCCTTCGTATTCGGCTGTAAGTTGGGCTTGTTTTTCTTCCAGTACTTTCCGGTCTTCAATTTCCTGGCTTTGCGGCGATACCAATGCACCAATCTGGCTGTCTACAGGGCGCGAGTGAAAATACCGTTCAGATTCTTCCTTGCTCAATTTCTCCAATGTACCCTCAATACGCACCTGGCGTTCCAGTTCGCCCCAAAAAAAGGTAATGGCGCCATGCGGATTTTTAGTTATCTCTTTACCCTTGCGGCTCAGGTAATTGGTATAAAACATAAATCCCTCTTTATTAATACCTTTCAGCAAAACAATACGGGCCGATGGCTTTCCGTTTGTAGTTGCCGTAGCCAGGGTCATGGCGTTAGGCTCGGGCAATTTTGCGGCCAGTGCTTCGTTAAACCATTGTTCAAACTGGTTCATCGGGTCGGCCTTGGTGCTGTTTTCCAATAAAGTAGCGGCAGAATACTCCTGCCTTAAATTTTGTAGTTGCTGCTCGTCCATTTGTGCAAACTTACTAATTAATTAATCCGTATATATTGATATATTTTCATTTTCATATTTGAACATATTTTTACTATGCTTGTTGTGTCATTTAAATTTAAACCTGTATGTTAAGTACTATATCGGCAGCCGCCGGACGCCTGCTTATTTCTGAACCTTTTATGTTAGACCCGAATTTTAAAAGATCGGTCATCATCCTCACAGAATTTTCTGCCGATGGCGCCATGGGTTTTATTTTAAACCACCAGGGCGAATATATGCTTGGCGACGTATTGCCCGATGTATCGTACTCCGAAATGCCTGTATATGAAGGCGGACCGGTAGGCAAAAACACCCTGCACTTTATCCACCGGGTACCCGAAAAAATTGACGGCGGCATTGAAATTGCTTCCGGCGTATACTGGGGCGGCGATTTTGAGCAAATAAAAAAGCTGGTGAGTAACTACCAGCTTAACGAAACAGAAATAAAGTTTTTTGCAGGCTACTCCGGCTGGACAGCCCAGCAACTCGACGAAGAAATTGCCGCCGACAGTTGGATAGTAACCGACAAGTTTGCCCCCGAAACCCTTTTTGAAGGCGAAGAGCACAACCTGTGGAAAGACGTAATCAAAGGCCTCGGCAATCGCTACGCGCATATAGCCAACTTTCCGGAAAACCCGGCGTTGAATTGAGGTATCGGTTGCGGGTTGCCTGGTGCGGGTTGCTGAATTTAGGTGATATCTGTTGCCGGTTGCCTGGTACGGGTTGCGGTATTTAGTGCGTAGCTTATTAAATTATGGCAATACCTGCGGCCCGGGCTGTATGCTCATACGCCTGCAGGCATTACACACAGGCCTGTATCCGCGCCCATCCCTATTGCAGTTGTATGAATCAGAATTTACAGAATTTAAGAATGGGCAGAATCTTATCTGAACCCGGATTAAACAGATTAATGGATTGCCGGATTTTTGGCTAACTTGTTTACCAAATTTTGCAAACTGCAAACTGCAAACTGCAAACTGCAAACTGCAAACTGCAAACTGCAAACTACCCCTCCATTTCCCTTGCCGATTCTTCTACCTTTTTCTTCAGGTCTTCTTTAAAGTCGATGAGGTTTTTAACCAGGTATTCGTCGGCAGTCGACAGGATTTGGGCGGCAAGTATGCCTGCATTTTTGGCTGCATTAAGGGCTACAGTTGCAACAGGGATCCCGTTTGGCATCTGGAGTATCGAAAGGATCGAATCCCATCCATCTATAGAGTTGCTTGATTTTACAGGTACGCCAATAACCGGCAAATGGGTTAGTGAGGCTACCATTCCTGGCAAATGCGCAGCGCCGCCGGCGCCGGCGATGATTACCTTAATACCCCTGTCGGCAGCGGCACGGGCGTAGCTAAACATCCTATCCGGAGTGCGGTGTGCCGATACTACCGTAATTTCGTATTCAACACCTAATTCTTTTAATACATCGGCGGCATCCTGCATAATATGCAAATCAGATTTGCTGCCCATAATGATGGCTACTTTTGGTTGGCTCATGTTGTTGTTATTGTATTTATATTTTTAGCACCGTCATTGCGAGGCACGAAGCAATCTCCTGATTTGCAAGGCAATTATGCAAGGTAAAAAGATTTCTCGCTTTGCAGCAACGTGTTATTTATTCATTGTTTTTTTTCGTAAACTATTCTTCTTATCAAAAATACTATACCAAGGCCAATCAAAATTGGGATGCATAAAAACATCAGGTAATGTGCCACTTTCCCCCATTTGTACTCAAACGAAGACATGTCTTGCCGGGCATGCCATGTATTTAAAACTTTAAAACCGTCAAAAAACACCTTTAAATTCTTATCCGTACTCGGCAATAAATTGGAACAAGATAATGAGCATATTGCCATGGAATCATTTAAACATACCACACGTTGATATACATACGTATCATACCCGTTATAATGTGCTTTATAACCAAACTCAACTCCGTCGAGTCCACTGATTTTTATTTTATTTTTATAAAACGTTTTGCTGTTAGTTCGTTTTAATGCCCCCCTTATGTAGTTGTTGTAAACGGAGTCGACATTATCATTTTTAAACAGATCCAATAGTCCTCCTTCTGCGTCCGCTATCGCCCCCGTATACGTCACCCCATTATGGTTAACCATGTAAACGTTTACACCACTTACCCTTTGGAATGCAGGGCTATCTGGCAACATTACTCTCGCTATCCCTCCAAGCCTTTGCTTATAAGGGTATTGAGCGAAGGTAACCGTAGCAATACAGCCAACAAGAACAGTTAGTACAAATATTTTAATGTTCATGATAAGAGGTTTTAGCACCATCATTGCGAAGCACGAAGCAATCTCCTGATTTGCAACGCAATTATGCAAGGTAAAAAGATTTCCCTTTGCGATGGGGCGCTATCTATCTTTATGTTTCTTATAAATTATTCTTCTGATCAAAAACACTATCCCAACACCAATTAAAATCGGGATACACAAAAACATCAAGAAACCTATTACCTTCCCTGTTTTGTACGCCAGGTTAGAAGAGACATCCTGTCGGGCCTCGCTGGCATTCAGAACTCTAAATCCGTCAAAAAATACTTTCAGATTTTTGTCTTTATTTGATAATGAATCCGCGGCCAGTATTCCGCAGGATACCAATGAATCATTTAAACACACCAAACGATGATACCCGTAAGTATCTTGTCCCTTCAATTTTGTTTTGTACCCAAATTCAACTCCCTTAACTCCACTAATATCTATTTTATTTTTATAAACCAGCTTAGCCTTCGAACTTTTCAGCAAACTGTTTATATAAGTTGCATAGGTGGAGTCGATAGGTTGGTTGTCAATAAGATCTCTCAGACTTCCAGCCACATCAGCCACCTGCGCCATAAATATTACGCCCTTGTAATTAATAAGATAATTATTAACACCATCTACTTGCTTGAGTTTAGGAGTATCTGGCAACATTACGGTTGCTATACCTCCGAGATTTTGCTTATAAGAATATTGGGCAAAAGCCGCCGTTGCGATACATCCAGCAAGGACTGTTAGTACAATTATTTTAATGTTCATGATAAGGGGTTTAACAATTCAATAAGTGATAACTTTTTTCGCTTTATCGATAACAGCCAGTATCTACCCACACCAATATAGCTTATGTCATTGCGAGCAATAGCGTGGCAATCTCTTCGCATGCACAGCGGTCACGCATACGAGGAGATTGCTTCGTTCCTTATAATGACTTATCCGTAAGTTACTGATTGTCAATATCAAATATCCGTCATTGCGAGGCACGAAGCAATCCCCGACATGCTAAGTCCCACATAGTTTGGGATTGCTTCGTGCCTCGCAATGACGGTAGTTTTGGACATTGGTTTAACTATATTTCGTTGCACGTCATCCCCATTTTTTTCAGGATCATCCTGATGGATACTCGCAATGACATATCGCGGCTAACTTATCACCTTCAGCGTCTTCTGCACAAATCTCGCTTTCTCTATCGCCTTTTCCCTGTCCGCATCCACTATCGTTACATGCCCCATTTTGCGGAACGGTTTTGTCAGCGCTTTGCCGTAAAGGTGAATATATACACCTGGCACCTTCAGTACTTTTTCTATTCCTTTGTAAACGGCGGGGCCTTCGTAGCCGGCTTCGCCTAAAACGTTTACCATAATGGCGTTGTTCAGACAGGCGGTGTTGCCTAATGGCTGGTTAAATATGGCTCTTAAATGTTGCTCAAATTGCGATACCACGTTGCCCTCAATGGTTTGGTGCCCGCTGTTATGTGGGCGCGGGGCCAGTTCATTAACCAATATTTTGCCGTTTTTATCTAAAAACATCTCAACGGCTAACAGGCCTACAATTTTCAGGCTTTCGGCTATTTTTTTGGCTATCTGCTCTGCTTCCTGTTGCACTTCAAATGGCAGGGTGGATGGCGAAATCAAAAACTCAACCAGGTTGGCTTCTGGGTTAAATTCCATCTCCACCAGCGGGAAAGTACTTACTTCGCCATTTTCGCTGCGGGCTACTATTACGCCTATTTCCTTTTCAAAATCAACCCATTGCTCAATCAGGCTGGGTTCTTTAAAAGCCTTATCCAGGTAACTTTCATCAACTACCTTGTAAACACCCTTACCATCATAACCATCCCTGCGGAGTTTTTGGATATAAGGAAAAGGAATGGTGCTTTGCTGTAATTCCCGGTGCGATGATATGATCTGGAAATCGGCAGTAGGGATATCGTTTTCTTTGAAGAATTGCTTTTGCAAACCTTTATCCTGTATCAGCCTGATGATGCGCGACTGGGGATAAACCAGCACACCTTCTTTCTCCAGCTGCTCCAGCGCATCTACATTTACCTTCTCAATTTCGATGGTAAGCAAATCAACAGTTTTACCAAAGTTGTATACAGTTTCGTAATCGCCTAACGATCCTACGGTAAACTCGTCGCAAAGTTTGCGGCAGGGTGCTTCCCTGTCCGGATCGAGGATTTTAACCGTAACGTTATAATTTATAGCCTGTTGTATCAGCATGCGCCCTAACTGGCCGCCGCCCAAAATACCTAATTTTAAATCTCCGTAAAATGCTTTCATTTGATGTTGCAAGTTTACCTGAAATCTTTCAAAAACCCATAACCTGCTTTTATATCTGGGTTGTTATCCTTTTTTTACCCTCAGGTAGTAAAAAACGCTGTGCACTACTAAAAAGATGAACCCGGTTAACAGGTAAATCACCTTATACTGCGGGGGCAACTGCATGGTAAATATGGTTACTATAAAAGCTATCGCCCCGCCAAAATACAGCGGCAACCTTACTGGCAGGTTATTCCAGTAAGCTGGGTTCACCAGAAATAACGATGGCAGCGACATTATAAAAACAATAATGTTGAGCAATACTATCCCTTCGCAAATTTTAGGCAAAGCGGTGGAGTAGTCGGCCCCTTTTTGGGTAATGGCGTAGTAAATACTGTTAACCGCAATTGATAAAATGACAGAAAATATAACCGTTTTAAATAGCTGCCTGGCGAGTACTTTCATAGTTAAATGTTTTTAAGCATAGCCCGCAGGCCATGTTTTGTATGCAGGTGCAAAATAAGGCAATAGCTTGCTTAAAGCTTTAATATCAATGTCACAAAATGACATAAGCATTCTTTCAATCTTCCTCAACAATATTATCAGGCGTCAACCTCCTGAAAAACATAAAGCAAAGTACAATTATCTGCGAAATTATGTGGGTGGCGTAAAACTCCTTATCGCCGTATTGCAGCTTCGCGCCAAACAGCACATAACCCAAAATTGCAATGGGTGTTATAAAACACACTATAAATGCCTTATTTTTTTCGTTTTTAAAGTTGATAGACATAAAAAGGCCCGGGATCCAGAGCAGGGTTAATGGGAGATTAAGCAATAAAGCGCCAACCAGGGTTGATGGCACCAGGTGACTATCCCACTGCCCCTTAACCGTGATTAAAAAGAATGCAAAACTGAGCACGATGGATAATAGCACCGAAAACAGGTACAGCAACAAAAGTAATTTCCAGATTTTCATAATATATATAACAAGCCCCGGAAGGCTGAATGGCAAATTTTTTAAAACTACATTTTTATTGCCGAAATAGAAATACTGATTAAAGACCGCTATTTACGCCCAGGAATAAATGCGCTTTCAGGTAGTTTTCCGTCCTGCCACGCCTTATTCAACAATCAATTGCGCCCCCGGCTTGAATTTCTTTCAAAAAATAATTACAGCATCCACACCGGTTTAACCTGCTCAAATTCAAGAAATTCGCCTTCTTTTCCAATTCGCGAAATTCGCCCTAATTCGTGAAATTCGTGTCAATTCAAAACATCTTGTGTAATTATTAGTTATAATACCTGTAAAACAAAGCGAATTATATAACTTAAAAGAAAATACTATCAGATAAACTGCTACTCATTTACATTTAATTTACGAACAAAATCAAAAAGAAAGATGAACATGAAAAAGTCAGTTTTAATTGCAGTGGCCGCGTTAGGCATCGGTTTTTTATCGAACAACGTAATGGCGCAAACCCAACAAACCGATACAACTAAAACAGCTCCTGCAACAACAACCGGGGCTCCTGCTGCCGCATCGGGCGATGTAGTTGGCGTATTAAGCAGCACTACAGATTTTGCTCCATTAGCACTGGCCGTTAAAACTGCCGACCTGGAACCTGAATTAAAAGGCCCCGGCCCATTCACTGTATTTGCTCCAAATGATGTAGCATTCAGCAAAGTACCAAAACCAACTATGGACGATTTGACTAAAGACCATGGCAAACTGGCTAAGGTATTAAACTACCATGTAGTTGCCGGTAAATACACCAAAGCCGATATCATTAAAGCGTTAACTGCCGGTAAAGGGAAAGCAGTGTTAAAAACCATTGATGGTGATAGCCTTACCTTGTCGGTAAACGACAAAAGCAATTTACAAATAGTAGATCCCAAAGGGAATGTCGCATTAGTTATCTCGTTTGATACCATGGCTTCAAACGGGGTTATCCATGGCATAAATGGCGTATTGATGCCGTAATAACATTAATAAAGCTGAAAGGCATCCCGGTATAAACACGGGATTAATGATCAATTTTAAATCCAAAGGGTTTGGCAGTAAAACGCCAGGCCCTTTTTATTGGCTGCTATTAATCAACCGGCCCGGTATTGTTCAATTTATAAACCAGTTGACCGTCTATCGTTTCCGAATAAGTAAATCCGTTGCGTTCCAATAGTTTAACCGATGGCTCATTTTGTGGCATTGGCCAGGCGGTTATAGTTTTAAGCAGCATGTTGTTAAACCCGAACGCTATAACCTTTTCAATGGCCTCGCGCATAAGGCCTTTGCCCTGGTATGTTGGCAGCAGCTCGTAGCCAATCTCGGCTGTTGCCGTGTCGTAATCAAAATTCCAACAGCAAATGGTGCCGATAACGCCGGGAGTGCTTTCTAATTGAATAACCCAGTACACGCCTTTCCCGCTAATCCTATCCTGTTTGCGGGCCTGGATGAATTGATTAATAGCTTCCATAGTTTGCTGGTTACTACGGCCTATAAAACGGTTTATAGCGGCATTGCTGCGGATGGCTAAAAGCTGCTCATTATCTGCAGGTACAAGTTCCCTTAAAACCAATCTGTCGGTTTTTAATTGCGGGAAAACAGCTGATGGAAAAACAATGCCCATTATTTTTTTGGCGAAAATTTAGCCTTCCAGTATTTATTATCCGCAATAAGCGCAACAGGTATACCAATACAAACGATGAGGATAACCAGCCCGGTTAAAGCTACATGCACTTTGATGTGATGGTAACCAATTTTACTTAAGGGCACTACAACCAGGTTCATTACCAGCCAAACAATAATGCCATAAACTACAGCGATAATGTATTTATTACGGGTGAGTTTATCAAAAAACGGGTAAAGCAGGTAAAAAGCAGTGGTAAAACAAAACGCTATAAGGTAATGAAAAAACACGCCAGCCACTACCATTTGCGTGCCGCTGGTAAAAGCCGCTTTGCCAAATACGGCGCTTGCAATAAATTCAAAAATAACATCGGCGCCCACCTTGGGGTTGGTAATAAAACTCCAGATGATGGCTGCCATACCATCAAGCGTGCCGGTTAAAAAACCAAGCCAGAAAATAGTAGGCAAGGCATCTTTGAACTTTGATGGTTGGTTTTGTGCTGCCATGGCGGTTTATTTTATGGTATAAAGTTATGCTTTTTATAAAAACCGTACGTACAGGGCCTTTTATTTTTTATCTGTAAAAAAATATTAAAACTGATGCTTATTTTTATGCGGATGAATGCTATCAACACAATTGAAATACCGGGCCTTATTACGCAAAAAATAACCCGAAAGCTGGTATTTAATACAGATGGCATTACTATACAAAAAAAATCGCCGTTTGCTTCTTCTGCTTTTTTGCCTGCCGCCAATATTGCAGCTTTTAGGTATGGGGTTAGCTGGGTAAGCGGCTATCAGTTTGTTTTTGGCCGCCAGTATTTTATCGAGGTGCAAACCTACGACCGTAAAATTTCGCGCATTAAACTGGGTAGTTATTACGGTATCCGTAAAGAATTATATGGCAAGCTTTGGAATGATATTATCCAGCAATTATGGCAAAACTATTTTGTAAACCTGTTTAACTATTACCACGACCTTTACAAAATTCACCAGACTTTTGAGCTTTGCGGTATCAGTTTTCATTTTGACGGTATATGCTGGGACCAGCAAGATATTTTACCCTGGCACACCATAGCCGTTAGCAGTTATAGTACCTATTTTATGATTTACAACTGCCAAAACAAAAAGCAGTGCAAAAGCAAAAACTTCGCCAATGACTGGAACGCGGTGATATTACAGGTACTGCTGAAAGAGATTGTTAAAGAGCGCAATGTGATGCTATCGTAAGAAAAATGTAGAGACGCATCACATGCGTCTCTCGCCATGTAGGCCAACTTTGTGCGTAAACTTAAACGCGGGAGACGCATGTGATGCGTCTCTACAAAAAATTACTTCAAATACTCATCCAGCCAGGCAAACACCTTGTTCCTGACATCTTCCGCATCAAACATTACCCCATAGTGCGGGGCGTTGGGCACAATAATCAATTCATTTTTTACGGCGGCAAGTTTGAGATGTAAACTGAGCGAAATAGATTGGCCGGGGTTTACAGATTCATCCTTTTCGCCTTGTACAATCAGGAATGGCGGGTCGTTTTTATCAACATAAGTAACCGGACTGGCCATTTTTGCCAGGTCGGGCCGGTCAAATACCCTGGCGCCAAGCAACAGGGTTAGCGGGCTGTTAGGGTCGGTTGATTCATTGCCTTTTATCGACAGAAAATCCGACGGCCCATAAAAATCAAGAACCAGCTTAATTTTAAACGAAGGCTTTTTGCCATCAGCATAAAATGCTTTAATATTATCGTTATTGGATAACCCCACCAGCGAAGCCAGGTGCCCGCCTGCCGAAAACCCGATAAGAGCAATTTTATCCTTATCCAGTTTGTATTTAGCCGCGTGTTGGTATAAAAACTCCACCGCCTGGTTACAATCCTGAATCTGCGCAGGGAAAGGCGCGGTTGTGCTATGGCGATAATCTATCGAGGCTATGGCATACCCCCTGTCAATAAAACCTTTAATAGTTTCGGTCATGTAACCCATATCGGCATATTTATCATTCAGCATCCAGGCGCCGCCATGTACCCAAACAATAAGCGGGTAACTGCTTTTTACCACCGGCGGCAGGTAAATATCCAGCAGGTGTTTTTTTAACGTATCGCCGGCGTAATTAATGTCGCCATAAAGTACCGTCCCCTTCGGGAAAAATGATTGTTTGGGGGTGGATGTTTGGGCGTTAGCCCAATTGCTAAACAGCAGGAATAAAGCGATAAGTTTTTTCATAATTTATTGGTTGTTTAAAGATAGGTTTTAGATAGCTGTTTTTCACCTAAAAAATCTTTGTAACCTTTGGATTTAGCGAAACAATGGCCAACGCAGCGCGGATGTGATAAAAGGTGTATTTGGCGGTTGAACCCGGAGGGGTAATAACCTTGGACCCGAGGAAGCATGGCGTAAACGACTCACCCCGACGAGGCTGCGCCCGTCTGCCCCTCTCTCCGACTGCGTCGCATAGAGGGGCAAAAAAATAAAAGAAAAAAAGCAAAAATGGGATTCGCCCTCTATGCGGCTTTAGCCGGAGAGAGGGTCGACCGGCGAAGCCTGGTCGGGGTGAGTCGTAGCCGGCGTTTATTTGAATGTTTGGATAATCCAAATGCCACATTACTACCCAACAATTTGTGTTTCCCCAACAAAAAAATGAGAAACAATTGAAGAAAGAATGAAAGCTGACAATAGGACTACGAGGACTTTTATACTTTCTAATTATAATATCAAAGATAAGGGCTACGCTTTCTCTTTTCAGCCAGTATTTCCCCTCCCGACACATAGCTCCACTCTTTTGACCGGGCATTATAAACCATTCTGCCTGTAGGAATATAGCCAAGAGTACCACCACAGTTTGCGCGCAAATGAACATGTTTGGTAACAAGTTGCCAGTCGTGTATTTCGAAGGTTCTCCTTACGCTTACCATCCAATTATTTATGCTGATATCCAGTGTATCGATATTGATTTTTTTGCTGATGACGTTAACCATTCCCTTTTTGTTGGGCAGTTTTTCAACTTCGCGGATGCCATCATTTTGATCTTTTACAATTTTGAGGGTAAAATTGGGGTAGATGGTCGGGATTTCGGAAGTAACGGAGTCTCCAATTAATATAAATTGAGGCTTGATGTCCAAACTATTGGATTTTACAGCTTGCGAAGCTAATTGGTTAAAATAGTTCTCTATTGTTTTTGAGTATAATTGAATAATAACCTTTTGATCGGGGTGCTGCCCAAAGCAAGCTTTTGCAGTTAATATAATTGACAGAATCAACAATAGTTTTTTCATGGATAGGTCTGGCTGGGTAGCTTAGCTAAAAAATCACTTAAAGCTACCAATAATTTTACCCAACTCATCTTTAACAGGTTTGGGAATTTAATGCTCGTTTCGCACCAACTCCTGCATAAAGGAATATTCTTCAACAGGTAACTTCATCTTCGCTGCAATATCGTTTATCAGTAAGTATATATCGTTATCTATCTCGATATTATACTCATGCATTTGGGTTATCAGGATATCGAAGCATAATCCATACTCGTTATATTCCAGGTATTCTTTTGAGTTATCTAAATCGCGCTGATTAAGCCCCAATATTTCCGCAATACGGAGTAATGATAGTACCTGATCTTTTAAGCTTTTCTTTTTCTTAAACCAGTTAAACATATCTGCTTGTCAATTTTATTTCGTTATCAATGCATATGATAACCCGCAAATTAAAACCATCAATAAAATTAACCAGGAAATTCCGCTAAAGTTGTCGATGAGGTAAAGAATGCCGTCCCATTTTGGTTTTCTCACTTTTCCTTCCTTCCGTTTTAATTTGTTAAATACTACAACGAAAATGTCAAAATCTAACTCACCAATACTATTCAATTTTATTTGTCTTCCATCTGTGAAATTGAATGTGGTAGTTACATTAACAAATATTGTTGCCATTTGCCACGAACTACCGACCGAGGCCTCGATTTTTTTTGAGTTCTGAGATACACTTTTAACTTCCGAAAACAAGAACCTATCTTTAAAAGGAAGTAAAAAATAGCTGATAATGAGACTATCCGCAGTAAGTTTCACCCTTTTGACAGTAATGAACAAATAAAAAAAAACTAAAGAAACCGCAAGAAACAAAAAGAAAAAAAACAGAGCCATCTTACCTTTTGCAATTACATATTGCGACCAGGCCAGCCGGGATAAAAGCGCGAAGAAAAAAGTACCCAGGGATGTTATTGCTATAATAAAAAGCTTTGGTGATGATTTATAAAGTACTTCGGCCATATACGTGCAGACATTTATTGCGCCTTTATTAAACTGATTAAACAAATTTTAGTAGTCCTTTTCCAGCTCCGAAATAGCCACCTCCGGATTGTCAACCGAGCATTTAAGCCAAACAGAATCCCCTTTATCTAAATCGTTGGGATTCTTGTCCCAACCACCATCATATTCATATGTGGTTCCGTTAACAACAAAATTAATCCGGACACTGTGTCCTTTGAACGAAGATAGTTTTGTTATCACTCCCTTCAAATATAGGGGATGCTTACGAATCTCAACAACCTTAGCTGCTTTATCTTTGTCGACCTTTTTTACTAAAATAAACAAAGCGCCAACTAAAATAATGGCGATCACTAAAAGAGTGATATAGTTTTTAAATTGATGCAGTTTGGTCATTAAAACAGTTCATTCTAAATCATTTACTTTAACACCTTTTGAGCTGATTTTATAAAATGCTATTGGTATGTAACAACTTTATCTACAAGCTCTACGCTCTCTGCTATTACATAAAAATCAATATTATCCTCATTTTTGAGTTTGAAGATATTATTACCAATCTCTACACTATATTTCAAGTTTATCGCTCTTAACTCATTTAGATCGGTAACGAGTTCAATAATGCCCTCCGCCGTATTTACTTTCCAATCTGAATTTACGATCATCGAAAAAACATTTCTGAATTTTATTTCAAAATCGTGATAATAAAGAAAATCCTCGCTTGCGGCTATATTCAATTCCCGGATGGGAAATGAATATGAAAGTATGGCCAGCTCCAAATAAAAAAAAGATTTTGCCTTTTTATTAATTTCGACTAACTCATTTTCAAGCATAACGAATCTTTTTAATGGAAGTAAGGTTTAATCAATGTTTACGCCCCAATCAACCTCTCCCCTTCAATCTTCTTCTGCAATTCCAAAATTGCGCCAATCAAAGCTTCGGGGCGGGGTGGGCAGCCTTGCACGTATACATCAACGGGGATCACCCTGTCAACTCCCTTTACCACGTGGTAACCGTGCTGCCAATACGGGCCGCCGCAGTTGGAGCATGAGCCCATGCTGATCACGTATTTGGGTTCGGGCATTTGCTCGTACAAGCGTTTAATGCGTTCGGCCATTTTAAAGGTAACGGTACCTGCTATAATGATCACATCGGCCTGGCGGGCTGACGGGCGGGGGAACACTCCAAAACGGTCGAGGTCATACGTAGATGCCATGGAACCCATCATTTCAATAGCGCAGCAGGCTATCCCGAAACTCAGGGGCCACAGGGATGATAAACGCGCCCAGTTAAGCAGGTCGTTCATTTTGGTGATCACTACACCGCCGTCTTCGCTGGTTATATCGCTACTCATTTGTGGGCTTTTTAAAGGTGGGTTTAAACATGGGCTTGCGTACCGGGGTTGCTTCCTCAGTTACTTCGGCAGCAACAGGCTCCGGTGCAACAGGTTCGTTGGTCATGCTAAATGGTTTTACAACAAATTTGCCTTGCTCCAGGTTCAATTGTTGGTAAAACGATAACGGGATGTTTACATCGGTTGTGGGTACGGTTGGTTTGGCTTTTATCCATTCCAAATCGCCTTTGGCCCAAACGTAAACCAGGCCCAATATCAGGATGCCTAAAAAAACAAACATTTCGGCTAACGAGAACCACCCCCAGCGGTTATCGGCAGCTATGAGCTCGTGGTTGCCAAAAACGGTAGCCCAGGGGAATACAAACACCATCTCGACATCGAACAATAAAAATATTAAGGCGATAACGTAAAAACGCGAATTGAAGGGCAGCCAGGCATTGCCGGTAGGCTCTTCGCCACATTCATAGGAAGTTAGCTTCTCGTAATTGGGGTTACTGGGCGCCAGTAAACGGTTGAAAAAAAATATCACGCACACCATTATTATCCCGGTGATAAGAAAGATGAGTATCTTTCCAAATTCTGATATTTGCGAAACCTCGGTCATGACAACAAAATTAACAAAACAAACAGATTTTGACGCAATAATTATTGGCGGCGGTGCCTGCGGCCTCATGTGCGCGGTGCAAGCCGGCTTTTTGGGCAAGCGTACCCTGGTGCTGGAAAAAGCCGACCGCGTAGGCGCCAAGATCCTGATAAGTGGTGGCGGCCGCTGTAATTACACCAACCTGTACGCTACCGACCAGCAATTTATATCGCAAAATCCACACTTCTGTAAATCAGCCTTTTCGCAATGGACGGTGGACGATACCATCAGTTTTTTTGAAACCTACGGCATTATAGGCAAAGAAAAAACCTTGGGCCAGCTATTCCCCGAAAGTGATAAGGCTAAAGATATAGTAGAAGTGTTCACCAACCTGTGTGCCGATATGGAACAGGAGATATGGTGCAATGCCGAGGTGAAAATGGTGGAAAAAACTGACTATGGTTTTACCGTTAGGGCTGAGGTTAATGGCAAACAGGAATTTTTAAGCGCGCCAAGCGTGGTTATTGCCGCCGGCGGCCTGCCTATCCCCAAAATGGGCGCCACCGATTTTGGATTGCGCACTGCCCGCCAGTTCGATTTAAAAATAGCCGATACCGCCCCTGCCCTGGTGCCGCTTACCATTACCGGCAAAGATCAGCCCTGGTTTGAGCAACTAAGCGGCAACAGCATTTTTTGCCGCGTTTGGAACGACAGGATCAGCTTTGAAGAAAACATCCTTTTTACGCACTGGGGACTAAGCGGCCCGGCCATATTGCAGATCTCATCCTACTGGAAACCCGGCGAAACCATCTACATCGACCTGCTCCCCAACCAAAACATCGCCGACCTGATTCAGCAGGAAAAAGAAGCCAACGGCAAAAAAATGCTGCTGGCCTACCTGGCCGGCCTATACACCCGCAAATTTGCCGAAGCGTTGAGCGATAGCTTGCCCGTAGAGAAAAACCTCGCATCGCTCACCAAAACCGAAATCGAAGACATTAGTCAATTAATCCACGAATTTAAAGTAAAACCCGCCGGCGATAAAGGCTACGACAAAGCCGAAGTAATGCGCGGCGGGGTATCAACCGGCGAGCTATCGTCCAAAACCCTGGAAGCGAAAAAAATCCCCGGCCTGTTCTTCGGCGGCGAATGCGTAGATGTAACCGGCTGGCTTGGCGGCTACAATTTTCAATGGGCCTGGGCCAGCGGGTTTGTGATTGCGCAGAATATTTGATTTTTTTTTATACTTATCAACTGACGGGTACGGTCATTAAGGAAAACGAAGCACAAAGCCCCCTCTAAATCTCCCCCGGAAGGGGAGACTTTAGCTTCGTCCGCTTCGTTTTTTTAAGTCCTCCCTACCGGGGAGGATTTAGGTGGGGCTTATTACCTACCGCTCCACTATCTCATAATTCCTATATTCCCCTATCCGCCAGCCGGTATACTTCTCTACAAACTGCAAAAATTTACGGCGAAAGGTCATCGCTTTGCGCAGTTCTTTGGTGCTGAAATCAATGTTCCAGTTGGTGGCGGCAATGCGTTTTTGTATGGATGCGGGATGAGTGTCGGTAAAGCGGACCAGCTTATCGGCGTTGCTGTAGTCAAACTCAAAAGTTTCGGGCAGGTTTTGCTCCATCCAGGCGTCATCGTGGTAAAACTTGTTAAAGTTGCGGATCTTGTTATTTAATCCCTGCGGGGGCTTGGCCCAGCCGTAGTGGTAAACGTATGCGTCAATCAGCTTTACTTTTATTTTACGGTCATCTAACCGAAAACCCTGCGCATCGCGGTAGGCATGCATACCTTTGATGTTTTTAACCAGGCGGATCTCGCGGCGGTACCACCTGCGCGAATCGCCGTAGTAATCATAGGAGCCGTAAAAATGAAGGTATTTAAACAGCAGGCCTTCAATGTTAGGTTTGTTAAGCGCATCCTCCATCTCCTTTTTTATCAACGGATGATATTTCTCATGTACCGCCTCATCGCCCTGGATGTAAAATGCCCAGTCGCTATCAGGCGATATGGCCGCGAAAGCCTTATCCGTCTCTACCGCGAACACCCGCCCGCCATCTTTCAGCGAATCGTCCCAAACGGTATCGATGATCTTGATTTTTGGCGATCCAATGGCTTCAATCAGTTCGCGGGTGCCATCGTCAGAGTTGCCTGCGGCTACGATAAACTCATCGCAAAGGGGCAAAATGGAGTTGATAGCCTCCACAATTGGATAATCGTTTTTAACCGCGTTTCTGATAAAGGTAAATCCGGATACTTTCATTAGGCGCAAAGGTAACGTTTGATTGGAAATGATTGGTAACGGTTACACCGATTGTTAGTGGTAAAATCACTGGCTTATAGTATAGCGGCGACGACTCACCACGAACATCGCTACGCTCGTTCTGCCCCTCTCCGACTGCGTCGCATAGAGGGGCTCGAAAAGAAAAATACGTTTTAACCCTCTTTGCGGCGCAGCCGGAGAGAGGGTCGGCCAGCGCAGCGTAGCCGGGGTGAGTCGTGGCCAGCGTTCAAATCAAGGGACTATCGCGAGCCTTCTTCTATAACCCATCCTTAATTATTCACGTAAAAACCATCGCTAAAAAAAGCCTGGCGCTATGGCTTAAATATCAATCAAATAGTTAAATCTTTTACTTAGCATTGTATCAATAAACCCCAATACAAACCATGGACATTATCAGAAGAGACAACATTACCTACGACGAATTTATGGAAGAACATTATAAACCGGGCATTCCGCTGGTTTTTACAAATGCCGCCAAAGTTTGGAAAGCTAATGGACTGTTTACTCCCGATTGGTTCAGGGAAAACTATCCCGACAGGAAAACGGATGTACGTGGCAATATCCTTACCATGAAGGATGCTATGGACATGGTAGAAGCCAGTACCGAAGAAAAACCCGCTGTATATCCTATTATTTTTGATATCCCGGCAACCATACCGGAGTTGATGCCGCTTTTAGATCCGCTGGATTTAAATTACGCATCGCCAAACTGGTTAAAAAATAAAATGTTCAGCATTGGCAAATGGGGCGGCGCTACCGAACTGTTTATTGGCGGCCCGGGCGGCAGATTTCCGTACATGCATATTGATTATTACCATTTAAACGCCTGGATAACCCAACTGTACGGCCAAAAACGTTTTACCGTTTTCCCACGCGGACAGGAGCACCTGCTTTACCCACGCCCGGATGATCCATGGCGCTCGGAAGTGAACGTATTTGAACCCGATTACGAAAAACATCCGCTGTTTAAAGATGCCACCCCAATAAATTTTGTAGTTGGCCCCGGCGAAACATTATTTATCCCGTTTGGCACCTGGCATACGGCTTACTCGCTTACGCCAACCATTTCGGTAGCGTTTGATACCCTCAACAGCAAAAACCACAAGGAGTTTATGCAGGATGTGTGGACATTTAAAAAACGCCAGAGTAAACTGAAGGCCGTTGCTATGTATGCTTACGCTGCTGTGGCTACGCAAACATCGAAGATTAGCGAGGGGTTATCAAGTCGGAAGTCTTAAGTCGGAAGTCTTTGGCGGAAAACCGGAAATGCTATCTTAAAATTGTTTAGTCACCGGTACCTATTTCGATTTTTTGGGGCTAAATACTTTAGACTTAGAACTCCGGACTTTAGACTTAAAACACGGTTATGTCATTAAATTAAAAAACACATCAGCTTATAGCTATAAACAGGCTATTTCACGGATATTTATGCAAACCGATGTGGTAACAAATTGGTTGGTAAATCATCAAAGCATAAAAATTATCCGTTGGAAACTATCCTTAAAATTCAAGATCTCAGTAAAACATACCAAAGCGCAGGGCGTACGCTCACCGTGCTTGACAACATCAATTTCGCGATAACCGAAGGCTCTACCAATGCCATCGTCGGGCCATCGGGCAGCGGCAAAACTACCCTGCTGGGGCTCTGTGCCGGGCTGGATAGATCAAGTACAGGATCGGTAGAGTTAAATGGCATCAGCCTGGGCAATTTAACCGAAGACCAGCGCGCGCAGGTGCGTAACCAGTACGTGGGCTTTATTTTTCAGAATTTTCAATTGCTGCCAACGCTTACCGCTTTAGAGAATGTGATGGTGCCGCTGGAGTTACGGAACGAAAAAAACATTAAAGCGCGTGCCCTGGATTTATTGGACAAAGTTGGCCTCGCCGACCGCGGGCATCACTACCCTTCCCAGCTATCCGGCGGCGAACAGCAGCGGGTTTCATTGGCACGTGCGTTTTCAAACGCGCCCAAGATCCTGTTTGCCGATGAGCCAACCGGAAACCTGGATGCCGAAACCAGCGAAAAGGTGATTACACTCATCTTCGACCTAAACAAGGAAGCCGGTACTACCCTGGTTGTAGTAACCCACGACCTTGACCTGGCCGCCAAAACACAACGCATCATCAGGATAAAAGGCGGCAAGCTGGTATCCGACGAAAAAACAATTAACGGGTAAGTTATGGACACCAATCCGGTTAATTATAAACGAAAAACAAACGTTGCCTGGCTGTTTAACATGGCCTTGCGCGATAGCAGGAAAAACCGGTCGAGGTTGTTCCTGTTCATATCGGCCATCATATTTGGGATTGCCGCGCTGGTGGCTATCTACTCGTTCAGGTACAATGTGCAAAACGATGTAAATGGCCAGGCCGCAACCCTCATTGGCGCCGATTTGCTGATATCGGGCAATAGACCCGTAGATCCGAAGCTGAAGAAGATGCTCGACTCGCTGGGCGATAAAAGATCAACCGAGCGGAGTTTTGCATCGATGGCCTATTTCCCTAAAAGCAAAGGCACCAGGCTGGTACAGATCAGGGCTTTGCAGGGCGATTACCCTTACTACGGCGCTATAGAAACCACGCCCGAGATTGCCGGCACCTCCTTTAAGCAAGGCCAAACAGCCCTGGTTGATAAAACGCTGATGCTGCAATTTGGTGCCAAGGTTGGCGACTCGGTACGCATAGGCACCGAACATTTCCTGATTGCCGGCGCGTTAGATAAAGCCCCCGGGCAAAGTGGCGCTATGGCGGGCATAGCCCCGGTGGTGTACATCCCGATGCGATACCTGGAGCAAACCGGCCTCATGAAAACGGGCAGCCGCGTAAACTATACTTTTTACTACAAGTACGACCATAAAGTTGATATGGAAAAGCTAACCAAAAAGCTGGACCCCATATTGGATAAAAATGGCATGAACTACGATACCATTGAAACCCGCAAGGAAAACACCGGCAGGGCCTTTGGCGACCTGGGCCGTTTTTTATCGCTGGTGGGCTTTATTGCCTTATTGTTGGGTTGCGTGGGCGTAGCCAGCGCCATCCATATCTATGTACGCGAAAAGATAGCCTCCATAGCCATTATGCGCTGTTTGGGCGTTAAAGCGTCTGAGGCGTTTTTGATTTACCTGATCCAGATCGTTGGCATCGGGCTGATAGGCTCCGTAGCGGGCGCGGCTTTGGGTACGGCCATCCAGCATTTGCTGCCTATAGTTTTTAAAGACTTTTTGCCCTTCACTATTTCTGTCGAGATATCATGGCTGGCAATTGGTCAGGGTATTTTATTGGGGGTAATTATATCGATATTGTTTGCTTTGCTGCCGCTGATATCGGTGCGTAATATATCACCGCTGAACACGCTGCGCATGTCATTTGACGAGGCAGGCCGCAAACGCGATCCTTTAAGCTGGCTGGTTTACCTGCTTATTATCGCTTTTGTTTTGGGCTTTACCTATTTACAGTTAGATAGCTGGATAGGCAGTATCTTTTTCACTATCGGTATTTTAGTGGCCTTTATGATATTGGCCGCCGTGGCCTGGTTGCTGATGCGCGTGATGAAACTGCTTATCAACAGCGGCTGGAGCTATTTATGGCGACAGGGTTTTGCTAACTTATACCGACCAAATAACCAAACTTTAATCCTGATGGTTTCTATCGGGCTAAGCACGGCCTTTATTTGTACGCTGTTTTTTATCCAGAGTATCCTCATTAGCCAGGTAAATTTATCAAGCAGCGGCAATCAATCCAACATGATTTTGTTTGATATCCAAAAAAGCCAGAAGGATGCGGTAGCCGATGTAACCCGTAAAAACGGATTGCCAGTTTTACAGCAGGTGCCGATAGTAACTGTACGATTGGAGCAAATAAACAGCAAAACCGCCGCTGATGTAATTAAAGATACCACCATCAAAATCCCGCATGGCGTGTTTTCCTGGGAGTATAGGGTAACGTTCAGGGATACATTATCATCATCAGAGAAACTGCTGGACGGCAAATGGATAGGCAAGGCCGAGGCCGGGAAAGACATCCCCGTTTCGGTAGAACAGAACCTGCAAAAACGTGCGCACCTTAAAATTGGCGATAAGCTGGTGTTTAATGTTCAGGGTGTGCCCATGCCTGCCTATGTAGCCAGCGTGCGTAAAGTTAATTGGGGCAAAGTACAAACCAATTTCCAGGTGGTTTTCCCTACCGGTGTGCTGGAAGATGCACCGCAATTCCAGGTGCTGATGACGCATGTGCCCTCAAGCAAAGTGTCGGCGGCGTTTCAGCAGGCAGTTGTAAGGCAGTTCCCTAACATATCCATTATCGATTTGGGTTTGGTTTTAAGTATTTTAGATGAATTGTTAAGCAAAATCAGTTATGTAATCCGTTTTATGAGCGCGTTCAGCATCATTACGGGTATAGTAGTACTCATAGCCTCGGTACGCATCAGCAAGTACCAGCGCATACAGGAAAGCGTTTTGCTTAGAACATTGGGGGCCAGCCGTAAACAAATATTAGCTATAACAGCGTTAGAATACCTGTTTTTAGGTAGTTTATCGGCATTAACAGGTATATTAATAGCCGTGGCAGGTACATGGTTTTTAGCGAAATATAGTTTCGAGATCCCCTATTCGGTTAGCTTTATACCCGCGCTGATTTTATTTTTTATCATCGCTTTGCTAACGGTAATTATTGGTTTGTTAAACAGCAGGGGCGTATTGAACAAGCCGCCTTTAGAGATATTAAGAACAAACGCTTAACCGCGTTGTATTTAGTTTTATGAACAAAGTAAAAATCTTTTTTATGCTTGCGGCCACATTTGCTTTGGCAAGTTGCGGCGGAAGCAATAAATCAAACTCCAATGCATCAGCGCCGGCCGATACTGCCGCGAAGTCTGCTGCATCGGCACAAGTGCAAACGATTTTATTTTTTGGCGATAGTTTGACAGCAGGCTACGGGTTGGATGACCCGGCTGATGCTTTTCCCGGTGTTATCGCAAAAAAAATAGATTCGTTAAAGCTGCCCTATAAAGTGATTAACGCCGGGGTAAGCGGCGAAACATCTGCCGGAGGCAACGGCCGGATAGACTGGACATTAAAACAAAAAGTTGATATATTTATACTGGAATTGGGTGCAAATGACGGCCTGCGCGGCATATCGCCTACCGAAACTGCCAGAAACCTGCAATCTATTATTGATAAGGTAAAGGCAAAATATCCCTCGGCCAAACTGGTCATGCTGGGCATGCAGGTACCGCCAAATATGGGCGCCGATTATGTAAACAAGTTTAAAGCGGTGTTCCCCACATTGGCCACCAAAAATAATATGGCCCTGGTGCCATTTCTGTTACAAGGCGTAGGCGGCCACCCCGACCTTAACCAGGGCGATGGCATCCACCCAACAGAAAAAGGCGCTAAAATTGTTGCCGGGAATGTTTGGGAGGTTTTGAAAGGTGAGTTGGAGAATCCTAAGGGCACGTATTAGTATCAGTACAATTTCGAAAAAGACAGAGGGTTGTGCGATTCCTTCCTTGGGGAAGGAGGAGGTAGGGGTTTATGAAGCGTTCGCGTACAAGGTTCATAGTCGCGCGGCGAAACCCCTCCCTGCCTTTGCGCACGACGTCCGCCGCACCCCTCCCGTTGGGAGGGAATAAAAATATTCCAATTTACAATATTTTCAAAAACTCAATCCGTAAGCGCCTGGTATACCATCGCCCGGAATTTATCCTGGAAGGCGTTGTGTGGCAATGGCCAATTCTGAACAAACAACAGGCACACGAGGTGTTCTTTTGGGTCAACCCAATACAGGGTGCCAAAGAAGCCGCCCCAGGCAAATGAGCCTTCGCTTATGCCCAGCTTTTTTGAACTTATATCGGTTGTCAGGCCAAAGCCTAATCCAAATTTATCTTTACCGGGGTTAATGTAAAGGTCGCCGATCTGGTTGGTGGTCATTAGTTCAACAGTGTGCCGTGCTAATAAACGCTGGCCGTTATAAACGCCGCCATTCAGCATCATTTGCAAAAAAGTGGCATAATCTTTAATTGTGGATGTTAAACCAGCCCCGCCCGCATAATAGGTGCCGTTAACAGTGGGGTAATCGGCGCTAAGGCCCTCAAAAGTAGATGCATTCCATTTAATAAGGTGGTCTTTTTTATCGGGGGTATACACTGCCACCAGCCGGTTTTGCTTGGCTGTGGGGATATAAAAATAGGTATCCTTCATCCCAAGGGGATCAAAAATGCGTTCCTTCATAAACTGGTCCAGGCTTTTGCCCGATAGTTTTTCGACCAGGTAGCCTAAAACATCTATGTTAAGGCCGTAAGTCCAGCGTTCGCCCGGCTGGTGCTCCAATGGTAATGGGCCCAGTTTTTTCATGGCATCTGCCAGTAGTATTTTATCGGTAACAAAGCCGGCCGGAATATGGGCTTTGGCATAAACGGCATTCATCGTGGGCGAGCCGATCTGGGCATAAGCTATCCCCGAAGTATGGGTAAGTAAATCACGAATGGTAATTTCCCGCCTGGCGGGTACAGTGGTATAAGTAGTATCTTTAGGATTGAAGGTATCTATCACCTTTGGATGAGCAAACGCTGGCAGGTATTTGGAGATAGGATCATCCAGCAAAAACTTACCTTCTTCAAACAGCATCATTACAGCTACACTGGTAATTGCCTTTGTTTGCGAGGCGATGCGAAAGATAGCATCGTTATTCATCAACTTTTTTTGTTCAACATCGGCCATGCCGAATGATTTATAATAAACCATTTTGCCGTTGCGGGCTATCAACCCTACTGCCCCATTGATATAGCCCGAATCGATGGTTTGCTCAATCATGTTATCAATACGCTGCAAGCGGTCGGCAGAGAATTTTTCATTGGCCGGTGTACCAATTTGCAAAGTATTACCCTGCGCAAGGGCATCAGCAGCAAACGCAACAAACAGCAGTAAAGCAACAATCTTTTTCATATCCCGGGGAGAGGTTTATAATTTGGATACAAAGTAGGATTTTTTGCTTAATAAAACGAAATGTGTAGGTAAACAGACTACTACTTTTTATTGGGGGCATCGGCCTCATCCTCCGGAACATTGCATAAAAAAAGCTGCCCGTATAGGCAGCCTTTTCATTTATATATATGGGGAGATGAATTGTATTATCTGGTATCAGCAGAAAGCTTATTGCCTTACACCAAACCCGCCGCGGTTTCCGGCAAAATCGCGTCCACCGCCGCGGTTTCCATGGTCCTGACCACCGCCATTGCTGCCGCGGTCATGACCGCCACCCTGGTTTTGGTTGCCATGATCCTGCCCGCCCCAGTTGCCATGGTTTTGGTTGCCGCCACCGTGGTTATCATTGTTGTTTGGCCTGCCGCCCCAGTTACCACGGTCGCCTCTGTTATCTGGCCTGCCACCCCAGTTACCACGGTCGCGGTTATTATCTCTTCCCCTGTCCCATCCACGGTTGTTGAACCTGTTATCGCGGTTTTGGTAAGCATATCCTCCATCGTATCGTCTTTCAAAACGGTGACCCCAGTTGCCGCGGTCGCCGGCATAACCACCCCACCTTTGCCTGTATACATCGTGGTGCATATAAGGGCGGTTTCCACGTACCTCGTATCTTGTAGCGGTACGCCAGTCATAGTTGCGGTAAGCGCCTGGCAAGTAGGCACAGGTTACCCAGTCACGGCCATTATTATAGTAGTAGTAATGGTTAGAAACACTATAGTAAGCCTCTACTTCGGGTAAATAGTAATAATCATCACTATCATCGTTGTAGTTTACCTGGGCATAATCATCGTTATAAACCGGTTGCTCTTCAACCACAACAGGCGGAGGGCTTGGCACATAAACACGGTGCACAGGAACATTAAAACCTACATGTATTGATAATTGAGCGTTTGCTTTATTAGCTATTAAACCACTCATTGCTATTGCCGATAATATGAATAACTTTTTCATTTTGTTAAATTTTATATAGCTATGACCACTTGCAAAGGCAATGGTTTAATCCATTGTTGCTATATATGTTACAACAGCTATAAATCAGTACTTAATTTGTTAACGGCATCGATTGTGAGAAATTTAATTTGGCGGTATTACCTATAGCTCGTATTAACCGCTATCTGGAATGATTTCCGAAAAATCCTAATTGTCATACAATTACTACAAATCAGATTTCGGGATTCCCTGTATATTTATTTATTTTGATAATCAATCAGAAGCCATGAAAAAAAGAAACATCGTATGGACAATGCTGCCTGTTGCAGCTATTGCCGGTGCTATACTGTTTAACAGTTGCAAAAGCGGCAACACCGATAATAAAAATGGCAGCGACACTACCGGCACAACAGCAACTACAGGCAGTGCCGGTCTTAAGCTTCCTGCAGGTTTCAGCGCAGCCGCAATTGCCGAAAAACTGGGTGGTACCAGGGAAATAGCCATTACGCCGCAAAACAACATTTACGTAAAGCTTAACACCATAAAAGATGGCAAAACCATTTTGTATTTAACACAGGATGGTGATAAAGCCACTTTGAAAACAAGCTTTGGCGATTATAAAGGCACCGGCGCCTTTGTGAAAAACGGCTATCTGTACGCTTCATCTGACGAAGAAGTTTTCCGTTATAAATTGAATGACAAAGGTGAAGTAATAAACCCCGGTCAGCCCGAAAAAATTGTAACAGGCCTGTTAAGCCGCAACGAGCACGAGGCCAAAGCCATAACGCTTGATAACGATGGCAACCTGTATGTTAATATTGGCGCGTATTCCAACGCCTGCCAGGTAGCCGATAGAAAAAAAGGCTCGCCGGGCCAAAAAGGCTGCCCTATTTTAGATTCGGCAGGCGGCATCTGGCAGTTTAAAGCTGATAAGCTTAACCAGCACTATGGCGATGGCATCCGTTATGCCACCGGCTTGCGTAATGTGGTGGGGATGGATTGGAACCAACAAAACAACCAACTTTTTGTAATGCAGCATGGCCGCGACCAGCTTCATGACCTGTTCCCTGAATATTTTACCACCAAACAATCGGCCGATTTACCTGCCGAGTGCATGTATGCCATTAAAAAAGGCGATAACGCCGGCTGGCCATATATGTATTACGACTGGCAGCGAAACAAAAAAATATTAATGCCCGAGTATGGCGGCGATGGTAAAAAAGAAGGTGGCGAAACAGCCATAAATCCGGCGGCCGCATTTCCTGGCCACCTGGCACCCAACGGCTTATTGTTTTACACCGGAAGCCAATTTCCCGAAAAGTATAAAAACGGCGCTTTCATAGCTTTCCATGGTTCGTGGAACCGTGCGCCAGAACCGCAGGCCGGATATTTTGTAGTTTTTCAGCCGTTTAAAGATGGCAAGCCAAGCGGGGCTTATGAGGTATTTGCAGATAATTTTGCAGGAAGTGCCGAAAAAGCGGCCAAAGGCAGTGCCGAGCATCGCCCATGCGGATTGGCGCAGGGACCAGATGGCTCGCTTTACGTAACCGACGATAACCAGGGAACTATTTACAAAATCACGTATAAAAAATAACAATGGACTTAAAAAAAGCCCTCGTACTAATACCGTTAATTACATTTTTTACCATTGCCGGATTACAGGCACAAACCAAAAAGCATAAGCCGGTTAACAGAACAGCTAATGTGGCAGCACTAAAAGCAGCTATGGACGCCGGAAGCAAAGTATTTATGGAGTACTGTGTAACCTGCCACCAGGCCGATGGTATGGGCGTGCCCAATATGAACCCTCCGCTGGCCAAAACCACCTACGTAACCGGCGATAAAACACGGCTGATAAAGATTGTGCTAAACGGTTTTAGCGATGATGTGGACATTAACGGCGAACGCTACTCCAACACCATGGCCTCGCACGATTTTTTGCAGGATAAGGAAATTGCCGATGTACTTACTTATGTAAGGAATAGCTTTGGCAACAAAGCATCGGCAGTAAGCGCGGCGCAGGTAAAAACAGTAAGGGCGGCGAAATAGGTGAAAGGCGAAAGGTTAAAGGTTAAAGGTTAAAAAAACTGAAAAGGTTTTTCAAAGGCTTTATCATAAATCAAAACGACCGTCTGAGTTGTAAAATTTCGCGAAATTCTGAAGGAAGAATGACAATGATTTCGCCCTAATGTCATGCTGAACTTGTTTCAGCACCCCACGTGCTAAGTATACTTCATGCGGGTCACATGTCCTGTGGGATCCTGAAACAAGTTCAGGATGACTTCCGTTTTTTAACTTGTCATGGGTAGCATCGCTTGTACGAAAATTGCCTCCATCAGGTACACGAATGAATTGCACAAAAAAGAGGCTGATCATGATTTATGATACAGCCTCTTTTGCTTTCGTCCTTCTATGTCGGACCTTGGGTCTTTCCCCTTTTACCTTTCGCCTTTCACCTTTTACCTTTCGCCTTTGACCTTACTCCGTTATCTGGTAAGTATAAGCCAGCGTGTGCTTCATTTTTGAGCGGATGCGTTTCATGCTTTGCTCAATATCAATTTTATCGTTATGGTCGGTTACTTCCATAAAGGCTTTTTGATAGTTAATTAAGGCTTTTGTCCAGTCTTTGCTTTTTTCGTGGAACAAGCCAAGCAGGCTATAAACTTCGGCGGTATCAACTCCGGGCGTATTCAGGGCTTTAACAGATACGTTGTTTACCAGTTTTTCCATATTCAAAAACACAAGCAAATCAAGATAATGTGTGTAGTTATCCGGAAATGAAGGCTCCAGCTCCATACAGGTTTTAAAATGGTAACCCGCGGTTTGGTAATCTTTAACTTCGTAATAGTATAACATACCCAATTGGTGATGGGCACGCGCGTATAAAGGATCGTTGCTGATAATTTCGTTCAGTAATTTAAGCCCTTTGGTAGTTTTACCATAAGAGAGTTTATCCACGGCCTGCAAATACTTTTCTTCGATAGTATAATAAGTGTCCATAAATTTTTGTTGTATAAAAATTGTGCTAAAACTCAGCACTTGTTGTAATAAATAATGATGTGTAATAAAAATGTTTCGGTATAAAAAGTATTGCCGCTATACCGGGGTGGAGAAGCGTATGATTGATGCATAACCCTTCTGCTGCGGCACCATGGGCCACATTATAGTTTTACAGAATGAATTTTTAAACAGCATCATTTATTTTTTTACAAATTTACAATTAATGTGGCAATTTGCAAAATGGGGGGGAATTATGATACCTCGCCTTAAAACAGACGCCAGCAGTGTGTCTATTCAACCGCCGCAACCTAAGATCTTCTATGCACTCCGAGGAGCATCTTGCCTTTGTCTAAAACCTAACACATCCTGTCATTCTGAGGTACGAAGAATCTAATAATGAACTTTGCAGGGGTGGTTTGCGTGGGTACAATAGATGCTATGTACCTACCCATGACATGTTCGATTTCCCTGTCATCCTGAGGAACGAAGGATCTATCAGCTGTGCATGACCGATAGAAAAGTTCGCGAATAGATCCTTCGTTCCTCAGGATGACAGTCTTTTATTTTTGAATGTCATTTCCCTTTCAGAATTTCGCGAAATTTTACCACTCAGAATGACACATTGAAAACGGAAGTCATCCTGAACTTGTTTCAGGATCTCACAGGACAGGTAACCCACATGAAGTACACCTGGCATGTGGGGTGCTGAAACAAGTTCAGCATGACATTGGGGATTAAATCGTCATCATTCCCTCTTTCAGATTACGTCTGCCTGACAGTGTTGTAAGAGCAACTACGCCGCAATAGCCGTATTCCCTCTACCGCTTTCTATCATAAAATTATTTTTCAATTCCCGTTCAGATACCAGTACGCTAAAATCGTCGTATCTAACGCCGTGATCAAGCGGATAAAGGGTGTAGCCGCGTTTAAGGGCATCATAGGTTCCAAGCTCGAAAATTTCGTCTTGTTGTTTTCCTTTTATTTTTGCGCCGGCTACCAACTGGTAGGCGTCGAATATATTTTCAAAATTATTGTTTTTCATGGTACTAATACCATTACAATTACTTTGCCAGTTTTTAAGCAAACCAGTCAAAAAGATCATTTTGTTTCAACGCGGCCTTTTCTTTTTTATTTAAATCATTGATTACCAACCCCTCGCCCATTTGTATTATTCGTGTGCCATAGGTGTAGGCGTCTTTTAAGTTATGGGTAATTAGTATGGCGGTAAGCTTAAAATCGCTAATCAGCTTATCTGCAGTGCGCATCACTACGTCGGCCGAGCGGGGGTCGAGCGCTGCCGTAGGTTCATCAAGCAGTAAAACCTTGCAGCTATCCATTACACTCATCAAAAGCGTAAGGGCCTGCCTTTGCCCACCCGAAAGCGTGCCCATGGACTGCTCAATTTTATTTTCGAGCCCCATGCCCAGGGTGGCAATCTTATCTTTTACTTCGCGCTTAAATTTATCATTAATACCGATAGATAAACCCTTGGACCTGGTACGAATAGCCGCCAGCCTGAAGTTATCCAGGATGCTGAGGTCTGATGCTGTACCACTCATGGGGTTTTGAAAAACACGGGCTATCCACTGGCTGCGTTTATAGTCGGCCAGTTTGGTTACATTGTTATCATCAATAGCAATTGTACCACTATCCGGCATAACGCTGCCTGCAACCAGATTGAGCAGGGTGGTTTTACCCGATCCGTTGGAGCCTACTATCACCAAAAACTCCTGGCTTTTAATTTGAAGCGTGATACCATTAACCGCGTTTACCTGGTTGGCCTTTCCCTTATTAAAAACCTTATGTACATTGTTTATAGCTATCATGAGGCTTTATTGAATGATAAACGGGGAAGACTAACAATGAGCAACACAAAGGCGGCGGTAACCAACTTAAGCAAATTGGCATCAACACCAATGGCCAATACAAAAGCCAACACCAGCTGAAATATTACCGCGCCCGCTAAAACCAGGGCCAAACTAACCCATACTTTGGTAATACGAAACCAGTTGATGAGCGTTTCGGCAATAATCACCGAACCTAAACCTACAATAACTATCCCGATACCCATGCTGATATCCGCAAAACCCTGGAACTGTACGATGAGGTATCCGCTGAGTGCCGTAAGCGCATTGGCCAGAGCCAGGCCGGTAATTTTCATCCTGTCGGTATTAACACCCAATGCACGGATCATCGATTCGCTGTTGCCGGTAGCCCGCATGGCTATGCCGAAATCTGTTTTGAGCAGGTAGCCAATAAGTAAGGTTATTATGACCACGAACACCGAGAGCAGGATAAATGTGTTTTGGTTAGGATCGGCCACGATGTTTAAAAGCGAGAACAACGAAGCCGTACCTATAAGCGGCAAATTGGAGCGCCCCATAATAGTAAGATTGACGGAGTACAAGGCAGTCATGACCAGGATACCGGCCAGCAAAGCATTTATTTTTAGCTTGGTATGAATAAGCCCCGTTAAAGCTCCGGCAAGCCCGCCAGCTATAATCACAGTTGGTAAAATAAGGTAGGGTGATAAATGGCGACTTAGCATTACAGCCGTAACAGCACCGCCTAAAGCGTAACTGCCATCGGTGGTGATATCAGGAATATTAAAAATCTTCATAGAGATATAAATTCCCAGCGCAATGGCCGAAAAGCACAATCCCTGCAACAAAGCGGTAAGGTAAAAATCCATATTTTGGAGCTGAAAGCTTAATGTGTAAAGCTGAAAGCTAATTTACAGTAAAGTGATTATTTAACAGCTTCGAAGTTTGATGGTACGGTAATGTTATATTTTTTTGCAGCAGCGGGATTGTATACCCGCTTCCTCACTTTTACCATTTCCCATTTCAGGCCGCCGGTTTTATGTGTTTTTAAGTACTGGGCAGCCTGAGTGCCTGCCTGGTACCCCCATTGGTAAATATCGGCACCAAAAGCGGCTACAGCGCCGCGTTGTACCAAACCGGCTTCGCTGGTAAAAATGGGAACATTTTTTTCATTACAGCTTTTCAGGATGGTTTCAAAGGATGCAAAAACGGTATTATCGGGGTTGGCAAAAAAGGCATCAATATTTTTACTTAACAGCGACTGCGTAACCAGCTGGGCATCTGCCGAAGTGTTTACCGGCAAGGCGACAATAGTTATATGCTGCTTTTCGGCCAATGATTTGATCCGGTTAAGTGCATCTGCCGATTGTGGTTCAGCTTGATTATAAATCATCCCGATAACCAATTTAGCCCCTTTGGGCTTCAGCAGTTTGGGAATGATAGAGAACGAGGTGTCGATATAATTAAGATCCTCCAAAGCACCAAACAGGTTTGCAGGGGCCTCGCCTTTATCATTCAATAGCTTCATCCTTTCGGGTACGGGCGATACCATCGCAAAATCGGGAATGGTTTTGGTGTTTTGCAGGGCTGTTACCGTGGCCAAAGTGGTGCAGGTAGCCAGCAGGTCAACCTTTTCGGATATAAAGTAATTGGTGATCTGTGTAAGGGTGGGGATATTGCTTTGCGCATTGCGGTACTCTATCTGTACCGTTTTCTTTTCTTCGCTAAAGCCCTCCTTTTTCAAGGCATCGGTAAAGCCGGTACGGGCCTGGGATATGGTTGCATCTTCAAAAGCATCAACAAAACCAACAACCGGGATATTTACTGCCTTTGGTTTGGGCTTACATGATGCTATGGTAATCAATAATAAAACGGCGGGAATGTATTTGAAAAACTTCATTGTACTAAGTTAAATATTTGAGGAGGAGCCCCTCCCAACCCTCCCCGGAAGGGAGGGCTTTGCAAGTATAAAATTATGAAAATTATTTAAAGTCTCCCCAACCGGGGGAGATTTAGAGGGGGCTGTGCGCCAACTCCTCCACCAACCCCACCTGCCCCGCATTAATCTTTACCTTCGCTTCGTCAACAGTAAACCATCCTGCCCTATCCACCTCGGGAAACGGCTGCATTTTGCCCGATTTTGGGGGCCATTCTATTTCAAATAAATTGCTTTTAATGTTGTGGGCATCTATGTCACCTTCCACCAAATATGCCTGCACTATTTTGCCGCTTTTTTGTTTAATGGGTTTTAAGGGTATAAATTCTCCGTCGATATATTGCCCGGTTTCTTCGTAAAACTCGCGTTTGGCAGCTGCAAGCGGGTCTTCGTCGCCCTCATATTCGCCTTTCGGGATTGACCATGCGCCATCATCCTTATTTTTCCAGAACGGGCCGCCCGGATGAACCAGGAAAACCTGTAACACATCGTTAAATTTGCGATAAAGCAGTAATCCTGCACTTTGTTTGGGCATAGTTTTTTAAGGTTTATAAGCTTTCGGCAGGGAAGCATTTTAAATTTCATGGTCAACCATATTCCGTTACCCAATATCAATAATATTAATTTTTTCGCGCAAAGTTGCTAAGCCGCAAAGAAAAAATAACCAAATCACTTAGCGCCTCTGCGTCTTTGCGCGAAATAAATCTTATCAATGGCAGCTTTCAGCTTTTATTATACAAGCGTAAAGTAATATTGTTATTTTTATATCCAACTACAACCTAAAATAATTAAATCCATGGCAGACGAAAGATGGAGTAAATTTAAAATTACTGCGGATTTTGACACCGATGTACGCAGCATTTATGAGGCATGGGCCACTTCGGCCGGCCTCGAAAAATGGTTTTTACGTAAGGCCGATTTTTATGCCATTGCAGGCCGCCTACGCGAACCCGAAGAGTTTATCAAAAAAGAAGATACCTATTCCTGGTACTGGCATGGTTTTGATGATACCGCCGTAGAGAACGGGCAGGTACTTGACAACAATGGCTCCGATTTGCTGAAGTTCACTTTTTCGGGCGGCAGCATTGTTACCGTCGATATCCAAAGCAAGTACGGATTAACTGTTGTTGAATTAACCCAGGAAAACATTCCTGAAGAAGATGATCCGTCAAAAAACCTGTTTGTGCAATGCCAGATAGGCTGGACGTTTTACCTGGCCAACCTGAAATCGGTTATCGAAGGTGGCAACGACCTCCGCAATAAGCGGCTGGATGTAGCCAGTAATTTCAAATAAATTCATTTTACACTGACAAACAAACCGCTGTATAATTATAGCTTTGTCAATCAAAAAATTCCCCCTTCAGGGGTTAGGGGACTTCGCTTATGTTTACAGGCATTATAGAAACTTTAGGAAAAATAGCCGATCTGAAACAGGATCAGGGCAATTTACATATCACGGTTGAATCGGCTATTGCGCACGAGTTAAAAATCGATCAGTCGGTAGCGCATAACGGCGTTTGCCTAACGGTAGTGGCCGTAGCCGACGGACTGCATGTGGTTACCGCTATTGAAGAAACGCTGAATAAAACCAGCCTGTCGCACCTTAAAATTGGCGAACCGGTAAACCTGGAACGCTGCATGCAAATGAACGCCCGCCTGGATGGCCACATAGTACAGGGCCATGTTGACCAAAGCGCCGTTTGTACCGCCTTTAAAGAGCTTGACGGCAGCTGGGAATATACCTTTGAATATGATGCGGCCACGGGCAATGTAACTGTCGAGAAAGGCTCTATCTGCGTAAACGGCATCAGCCTTACGGTTGTTAATTCGCAGGCCAATAGCTTTTCGGTAGCCATTATCCCCTACACTTTTGAGCACACCAACCTGCACAACGTGCGCGAAGGATCAGTAGTGAACCTGGAGTTTGATATTATAGGTAAGTACGTGGCACGGTTGATGAATAGGTAGTAGATACGCGCTTTTTTTTATTCCCTCCCAACGGGAGGGGTGCGGCCGGCAATGAGCGCAAAGGCAGGGAGGGGTTTTACGAGCGGCGAATTACAAAGTTGCTTGAACGACTGATTTAACCCCTACCTCCCCTTCCCCCAAGGAAGGAATCGCACAATTCCATGCTCTTTTCTGGTGAAGACTATAACATTGAAATCCATCGCTGCATTAAAAGCACGCCCTACCGCGATAACTCCGTAACCCTTGCCATTGCATAGCTTACATACTTTTGCTGTTTACCGGTTGGCTTACTGGTCATGAATTTTTTGTAGTACTTAACGGCCATTTTTTTGTTTTTAAGCGATCCATCGTACATCGTAGCCATCAGGTAGTAAATAATCGGCTTCTCATCAAATTGAAGGGCTTTTTCATAGGCCGCTATCGCCGATTTGTATTTTTTCCGTACATCGTAGCTATCAGCCATTTCGGTGTAATAATCACTTATATTGGGCGATATGCCTGCTTCAATAGCCTTGCCCAGGTTTTCAATCGCCATAGGCTGATCTTTGAGTTCTTTATAAGCCAGCGCGGCAATATAGTAGCTGGTTTCCGACTGGCTTACTTCCGGGATCCGTTTAAAAGCATCTATACTGCATTCATATTGCTTCAGGTTGTAATAGGCCGATTCCAGTTTAGTCAGTACCAAACCATTATCGGCCCCGGACGCTATCAGTTTCAGGCAGGTGCTTTTTACTATATCATATTTCTTTTCGGCGTATGAAAGCTTCAGCAGGCTTTGCAATAGCACGATATTTTCGGGATCCTGGCTAATAGCTCCATCCAGCACCTTTTCGGCCTGTGCGTTAAGCTTTAGGGTTACATACATATCGCTTAAGTCCGATGCTACATCGGCATCGGCAGGGTTTAGCTTATTGGCTTTTTGCAGGTACATGGTCATCTTATCCAGGTCGTTTTTATCCTGGCTAATTTTTGCCAGCTGTTTAAAAACATAAAAATTGGTCGAATCTTTTTGAGCTAATACCTGGTAGTACATTAACGCCTTAACATTATTGCCCCGCCTTAAGTTGATAGAACCCAGGCTATAAAGTACCGCCTTACTGGTCGAATCTATCGCATACATGCGTTGGTAATACCCCTCGGCATCGGGCAGCTTGCCGGCCATTTGCGATGTATAGGCCAGTTTGCCCAGTATTTTTATATCGGTTACAGGCTCCGGATAAGTTTGCTTTAACAGGTCGGCAGCCTCGGCAAACCGCTGGCTTTGGTAGTAATCTAACAGCAAAGCATCACTTGCGACTGTGTTTTGCTGGGCAATTGCAGGTTTAATTAAGCACGCTAAAAACAGGCAGATTATTATATTCTTCATATCAACTAACACATTAGTTACTTTAAACTAAAGTATTAGTTATATATCAAATATCCAAATGGTAAACAATTTTTGTTATTTGAGGTTGAGTAGATATAACAATTAAAAAACACAACTTATGGATAAGCTAAAGAAATTCGGACTGATGGAGAAAATTGTCCATGAACTGGAAGATTTAAAAAACAGCCAGCAGGCAATCATCACCAAACTGGCTAAAATAGAAGTAGATAACATTGACCTTGGCGATAAACGCCTGGAAAAAGATTTGCCCGACATGCACCAGCGTGTTGCCGATAACCTGGACACTATTGCCAGCATCCTGCAAGACTTTGCCAGCCAAACCGAAAGCTACAGCGATAAAAATAACATTACCGCGCTAAGAGAGCAGGAAGCCATTGGCAAATTGTAAAAATTTGTTGCGACATAAAAAAGGCGCCTTGAACTAAGGCGCTTTTTATGTGATCATTTCTTTGATCCAAACAGACGCTCGCTATTTATTTCCCCGCTGCCTTTTCAGCTTCTTTCCTCCTGTTACGGTTATATTTATTTATTGCCTTTACATAATTTTTGCGCTGGATATTTTCCAATGCATCAATATCATTTCCCACCATCTGTTTTAAGTTTTCCTCTGTGCATTTTACTATGGGGCCATCATCGTGCAATTGGATTCCAACTATCGTTCCTTCGTCAAAATACCGATCAGTTTCGAAACTTAAATACGCGTATACATTAATACTGCCCGATAAAACCTTAAACATCCAGCAACTATCTTTAGCTATTCCTTTATAGAGTTTTTCGCGCGGAGTATTTACAGGCGCCCTCAACTCAACTATCAGGGGACTACTACGTTCGATACTTATTGTTTGATTGGGATATATCCGTTGGTTTCGGTTTGTATCACCTTTTGGCAGGCTCTTATCTACATATAACAAATAATTTTTATGCGTGCTTTTATCAATTAGTATTGTTGAGGTTACTTCTTTCCGGCTGCTATCCGCCATTGTTACAAAAAACTTATATTTAAGATTGCCATCTGAATGCATCCTGGCCATCATACTCATTTGCATCTGCGAGCTCATCCGCATTTGCGCCTGCATAGAATTCATTGCTCCCATATTCTGGGCCGAAGATATTTTCCCGGCCAAAACAATTAAAAAGATCAGAAGATATTTACAAAACGGCTTCATTATGATTATTTAGGTAGGCTAATATATCATTTGAAAAGCATATAAAGCGTACCCTCTATATAAAAATCAAGAAAATGGCAATGTTTTAATAGTAAGGGCGATGCCTGAGGCCCGGGCTAACCGCTCATACTGCACAGGCCTTATTCACAGGCCGGTATCCGCTTTTATCCCTATCGCAAATTGTCTGAATCAGAATTTTTCACCTTTTGTTTGTTTTTAAGAGGTGTTCAAGAAGGCTACGCCGTTTACAGAATTAAAGAATAAGCAGAATGACAAAACAGCTTCCTCCGTAGGATGACGTATAACTTTAACCGTACTGAGTTAAGCTCTTTTATCTACTTCAGCTGAAAGCTGAAGCCATGGTTCACCACGAGGTAAAACCTCGCGGCAGCTAAGCAAAAAAAATCCTGTCTTGATTCTTGACTCTTAATTCTTGATTCTATTTTACTGATACTGTATATAAACAGGGCTCGGTTTCAGTGCCAAAACCTCTTTAGGTGTTAGCATTCGTTTAGGGCCGTTTTTGATATCATTTTTATAAAACAGCTTGAAGCCGGTAAATTGTACAGGCTCGGCAGCAATAAAATATTTGTAGGTTCCTTTTTTAAGGTCGGGGCCGCCCCAGCCGTCCATATCCATCACCAACTGAACTTCGCTGCTTAGTTTGATGTCTTTATAATTGGTTACCATGCGTTTGGTAAAGCGGTGTATGATAAAAATTTTAGGCGGCAGGTTATTTTTCCTGACCAGGCCAGCCAGGTATTTGGATACATAGTTAATATCGTCGGCATCAAATGTACCAATGCGTTTACCGGGTACACTCCCCTCTTTCATGCTAAACTCCGGATCGATACCTAAATGTACATTAGGCATCAGCAGATATTTTTCAAGTTTGGGAATCTCGATTTGTACGGTGCTGAAACCAACCTGCAGATCAAGAAAAACAAGGGCATTCATGGTTTTTGCCATGGCTATTACTTTATCTATCTGGCTAAAAGGCATCCGCAGGTTATGTAAGCCATTGCGGCCGGCATCGGCCTGGGCAGTTACGCATATGTAATGCAGGGCGGGTATCACTGGCGTAAGGGTATCGGCCTTTTCCCAGGCCTCGCATTCGGCTTTTAGTTTAGCCATCATCACTTTTGGCTCATATTCGCCTAATATGCCCATGTTTTTGGAGTACATGTTACCATAATAAGCGACTACCCGGTTAAACGGCAAAATAGCGCCAGGTAAGGGTAGCGGTGCGTTTTTTACAGGCCATTTACCTGTTTTATCGCCATTGGCCATATATTTCATCAGCGAATCGTACTTCGCGGTATCAAGCGTAGCCCCGCTTTTAAGTGTAGTATCCCGGATTGTAAAACTATTGGCATAAACTTTATTAAATGAACCTGGTAAAAAAACAGCCGCGAGGGCCAAAAATGTAAGTACTGCTGTAATTCTTCTCATCTATAAAGTTAGTTCTGTATATTATTCAATACTCTTGCCACGCATCGCAGTGCTTATTGCCTGATCCATTAAACGTTCGGCAAAGGGCCGGGTAAATTCGTTTACTTTGTCTATATTTTTCAAAATGAGGTCTTTATCTCCGGTAGCAATGGCATTTTTTAAAGCGGTTATATAACTGATCGTTTGTTCGGTTTCCTCTGCCGATACATAGCTGCCGTTCTTTTGCAAAAACCGCTCCACTGTATAAACCATCTGCTCGCCTTCGGTACGTGCTTCTATCAGCATACGCTCGGCTACGTCGTCTTTGGCGTGGGTAATGCTATCCATCAGCATTTGCTCTACCTGTTCGTCGGTAATGCCGTAGGTGGGTTTTACCTCTACCTCCTGCTTAACGCCGCTGCGCAATTCAATAGCTTGTATGGTAAGGATGCCATCGGCATTCAGCAAAAAGTTGATATCTACTTTCGGGAAACCGGCTGGCATACTCGGGATGCCTTTCAGGTTAAACTCGGCCAGTTTACGGTTTTCCTTGATCAGGTCGCGCTCGCCCTGGTAAACGGCAATTTTCATATTCACCTGCCCGTCTATCGATGTAGTGTATTGCCTGCCGCCTTTGGTAGGCACCTTGCTGTTGCGGGGGATAATTACATCCATCAAACCGCCCATGGTTTCGATACCGAGGGATAATGGCGTAACATCCAGCAATAAGATGTCTTTACGGTTACCGGCCAATATATCGGCCTGTATAGCAGCGCCTAATGCAACCACCTCATCGGGGTTAACATCATCATGTACCGGGCGGTTAAAAAATTCGGCCACCATTTGCTTAACCAATGCCGTACGGGTTGATCCGCCTACCATGATCACTTCATCAATCTCTGCTACGGTCAGTTTGGCATCTTTAAGCGCGTTTTGGCAGCTGGTAATGGTTTGCTGCACCTTGGGCATAATCAGTTCTTCAAACCTGTTCCTGTCCAGCGTACACCATATCTCGCCTATCTTTTCGTTAAACAAACTTTGGTGGGCAAATGCTTTCTTGGCTTCCTCGGCCTTAAGTCGCAGTTGCTGGGCAAGTTCGTTATTGGCTATTATTTCGGTTTTATTGAGGTTGTTTTTTTCAATCCAGTAATCAACAATAATGCGGTCAAAATCATCGCCGCCTAAAAAGGTATCGCCGTTGGTGGCCAATACTTCAAAAATGCCGTTTTGGATTTGCAGTATCGATACATCAAACGTACCGCCGCCCAGGTCATACACGGCTATGGTTTTTACTTCTTCGGGGTCGAGCCCAATACCATAGGCTAAACTTGCTGCAGTTGGCTCGTTAACAATACGTAAAACATCCAGCCCGGCCAGTTTACCGGCATCGCGGGTAGCCTGGCGTTGCGAATCGTTAAAATAAGCCGGAACCGTTATTACTGCGCGGTTAACCGGGGTTTTAAGCGCATGCTCGGCACGAGCTTTCAACTCTTTTAGTATCAGCGCCGATAGTTCAATAGGCGTATAAAATTTATCGCCTACTTTAATTTTAACCAGGCTCTCGGTATCATCGTCAATAACCTTGTACGAGAAAAAATCTTTATAATTTTCGATATCATGATAGCTGCGCCCCAATAAACGTTTTACCGAAAAAACGGTATTCTGCGGATCGGTTACCAGATATTCTTTAGCCTCGTTACCTACCAAAACATCGCCTGTAGGCCCAAAATGGACTACTGAAGGGACCAATACGCCCTTACCCGTATCGTTTATAACATGCGGTTGCTTATCGGGATTAATAAAAGCCACCAGCGAATTGGTAGTACCCAGATCGATACCTACAATGATATCTTCTTTTTGCAGCGAGCCTGTTGCCAGGTTGATAGAAACTTTAGCCATTACTTTTACTTAACAAACCGCAAATGTACTCAGTTTTGGCAGATGCTGTGTCTTTTCAATCTCTAATTATCAAAATCAGGCAAACAGACCTGCCGAACTTCAATTAGCCACGTATTATTTCTCATAAATACCTATTTCGGGGTATTTTATAAACCTCATATATAAGCTATGTTTGTTCAACCAAACCTGTTATAGACTATAAAAGCTGAGTAATTAGAAAATATACGACCTTATCACATCATTTTCTGAGGGGGAAATAGTTACAGTGAGGAAGCCCGTTGAAGCAATTCATCGGGCTTATTTATTGAACAGGATTTAAGGATTTTGCAGGATTAACAGGATTTTTTTGTCTGAATCAAAATTTGCAGAATTTAAGAATGTCCAGAAGTTACCATGCAACTTTTATCCTGTTAATTCTTAAATTCTGTAAGCGGCGTAGCCTTCTTGAACACCTCTTAAAAACAAACAAAAGGTGAAAAATTCTGATTCAGACAATTTACGCCAGCGTTTCGGCAGCTTTCACTTTGCGTTCAAATAGCAACAACGTGATCAGTAAAATAAACCCGATAGCAAAAAAAACATCCAGCACCAGGGCCGAATCGCGCATTTCGCCTGTCAAGCCTTCTACAAAGCCGAAGGTGAACAAACCTACCACAATTGATAATTTTTCGGTAACATCATAAAAGCTGAAATACGACGCTGTATCGGGAATGTTTGGCGGTATGTATTTAGAATAAGTTGAGCGCGATAACGACTGTACCGCCCCCATAACCAGGCCAACAAAAACGGCGGCAACATAAAACTGGTTTGCGTTTGCAATAAAATAAACACATGCACATATTACACACCACAGTCCTACTATAACCGATAGGGCTTTAACGTTACCATATTTTTCTGATGCTTTAGCGGTTATTGCAGCGCCAATGATGGCCACCACCTGGATAACCAGTATTATGCCTATCAATGCATCATCGGGCATTTTAAGCTCTTTGGCGGCAAAATTGGCCGCCACCAGCAAAATGGTTTGCACGCCTACCGAGTAAAAGAAGAATGCCGGTAAAAACCGTTTTAATAAGGGCAGCTGCTTAACTTTTTTGAAAACTTTAGCCAACTCCTTAAAGCCACCGGTAACCACATTATACTCATGCGATCCTGCATTTGGCGTCCCCTTGGGTAAAAGGTAAAATGGAATAAGCGAGAAGCCTATCCACCATAAGGCAACTATCAGAAACGAAAGCTGCGCCGATTTGTCTTCTGTCATGCCAAACCAGGCATGCCATTGCACAAACACCAAACAAAGTACCTGCACCACAATACTACCGGCAAAGCCATAAATAAAGCCTTTGGCGCTTACAGCATCCTGTTTATCAATGGTGGCTATTTGCGGCAGGTAGGAGTTATAAAATACAAAGCCGCCACAATACCCCACAGAGGCCAGTCCGAAACATATCATCCCAAACTCAAAGGTCTTCATGTCAAAAAAATACAAACCAAAACAGGCAAGTACCCCCAGCCAGGTAAACAGTTGCATATACAGTTTTTTGTGGCCCTTGTAATCGGCGATGGAAGTTAAAATTGGCAATAGCGCTACAATGATCAGGTACGATAGCCCGAGGATATAGTTTGACAGTACCGTGTTTGCATACCTATGCCCAAAAAAAGTAACCATACCCTTCGGATTATTGTACTGCGTAATACCTACATAATAAGCCGGGAATATGGTAGATGTTATCACCATATTATACGACTGGTTGGCCCAATCGAACATAGCCCATCCCCAGATGGTTTTCTTGTTGTTTTTTTCTTGCATTGTTTTGGTGAGGGGTCGATGGTGAGTAGTTAATATTCTGAATCAGAATTAAAGAATAAGCAGAATTGAAAAAGAAGCATTTTCAAATTCTCAAATCTTCAAATTCTCAAATTAAATCAACCACTCACCTACCTACTTAATCCCGTAATGGTCGTTCATTAATTTTACAAAGATGGGGCCTGGTAAAATGGCCTTCAGGGTAGGTACAATGGTTTGGCCAATGGCACCCACCAGATAACTGTGGGCAGGTTTTGATTTGCCTACTATTTTTACAATTTGAGCTGCCAGTTTTGAAGGCGCAGCGCCAATGCTTTCATCTTTTTCCATGGCGGCAACGGCTGCGTCAAATTCGGCTTTCAGTTTATCATTTTTAAGGGTAAAAGGCAGCTTTTCGCGGTTGCCGGTAAAGTCGGTTTTAAAGTCACCAGGATTTACAACCGATACCTTAACACCTGTATTTTGCAATTCCATACGCAGGCTTTCGGAGTAGCCTTCTATCGCGAATTTTGATGCGCTGTATAAGCCCTGGTAAGGGAGGCCAAACAAACCAGCCAGCGAGCCAATGTTGATAACAAGCCCTGTACCCTTTTCAATCATACCCGGCAAAACGGCGCTGCTTACACGTACAACGCCAAAAAAGTTAACTTCAAACTGTTTTTTTGCAGCATCAACCGGCATGGCATAAAGCGGGCCGGTAATACCGTTACCTGCATTGTTAACCAAAACATCAATCTTGCCTTCGGCTTTAATAATAGTTGCAATAGCCGCGTTTACAGATGCGTCATCGGTAACATCCATTTGTAAAGGCATAAATGATACATCACTGATGCGTTTGATATCGCGCGTGGTACCATAAACAGTATGGCCCTGGGCAGCAAGTGCTGTTGCGGTAGCCAAACCTAAACCGGATGATGCCCCTGTTACAAGAATTACTTTTTTCATTTTTTGATTGGTGATTAAATACTTTGAGTTTTGAATTATTTATGCAGGGAAATAATTTGCCATAAAACTATAAAATTATAATTACCGGGCGATACCTGACAGTAAAAAAGCCTAAAGTATTTTAAAGAATGCCGGCAGCGGTGCAATTAAAAGCTCATTAAAATTTATGCCCTGTATTTAATTTTACGCGAATTTTGCCCGATAAATGAAAAAAATACTGATTTTTGGCTCCAACAAAACAGCACGCAACATTGGTTATTACTAATTCAAAATACGAAGAAGCGCTTCTCAACTACAATAAAAAAATTGCCGATGCCAGCGTAGAGGATATGGTGCTCAATATGGGCCCGCAGCATCCATCTACCCATGGCGTTTTGCGTTTGGAGCTGATAACCGATGGCGAAATTGTAAAGGAAGTGATACCGCATATTGGTTACCTGCACCGTTGCTTCGAAAAACATGCCGAGTCATTAACCTACCAACAAACCATCCCGTTTACCGACAGGCTTGATTACCTGGCATCTATGAACAACAGCCACGCTTTTGTAATGGGGGTTGAACGGATGATGGGTATCGATAAAGACATCCCTAAACGTATCGAATACATCCGCGTATTGGTTTGCGAGCTTAACCGCATTGCATCGCACCTGATAGCTATTGGCACCTACGGTATAGATATTGGCGCTTTTACTCCTTTTTTATGGTGCTTTAGGGATAGGGAGCATATTATGGGCATGCTGGAGTGGGCTTCGGGCTCGCGTATGCTGTATAATTACATTTGGGTAGGCGGCTTGTTTTACGATTTGCCGGTTGGCTTTGAGGAGCGTTGCCGCGATTTTGTGGAGTATTTTAAACCCAAAATGGTTGAACTTAACCAGCTGCTAACCGATAACCAGGTATTTATATCGCGCACGGCAAATGTTGGCGTACTGCCTTTAGATGTGGCCATTAACTACGGATGCAGCGGCCCTATGCTGCGGGCATCGGGCCTTAAATGGGATTTACGTCGTATTGATAATTATTCGGCCTACCCCGAGCTTGATTTCGAGATTCCCATAGGTACCGGCCTGATGGGCAAAATGGGCGACTGCTGGGACCGTTACAAAGTGCGTGTCGACGAAATTCAACAATCTGTAAAAATTGTAGAGCAATGCCTCGACCGCCTGCAAAAAGAACTGAAACGCACGCCCGATTTTGATCCGCGCGCCAAAATGCCCCGCAAAACTATCCCCAAAGCACAGGATTACTACGTACGTTGCGAAGGCGCCAAAGGCGAACTGGGTTTCTACTTTGTAGCCGACGGCAAATCCGAGATCCCCACCCGGGTAAAAGCCCGCGGACCAAGCTTTAACAACCTCTCCGTACTTCCCGAAATTTCAAAAGGCGTACTAATTGCCGATTTGATTGCCATTGTAGGGTCGATAGATTTTGTACTTGGGGAAGTAGATCGGTAGACTACTGTCTTGCTACTTGATACTTACTACTTGATACTAAAATGGGCGTTGCCTGCGGCCGGGCTTTTTGCTCATACTGCACAGGCCTTAGCCGCTGCCTGCCCTCTTGTCCCTTCGCCCGGCCGGTATCCGCGCCAATCCCTAACGCATTTCTCTGAACTCGGATTAAGCAGATTTATCAGATTTTTTCGGTTTTTTTTTCTTAAACTATCAACTATTCCTCCGTCTGCAAATCAAAATCAAAAAAATCCAATAAATCTGCTTAATCCCGGTTCAGAAAAAAAAGCCCCCTAACCAAAAAAAGAGACACCTTACGGTATCTCCTTTTAATTATTAATTTTTATTGGAATTGGGCGTTGTTAATAAACTTTAACCATGAATACATAGTTTTTTAGTTTTCTGACTTGTTGCGGGCGGCTTAGGCCGGCAAGGGTATTCTTTGTGCTTAAGGTTAAATCTTTACTCAATGAGTCAGCTGGTATATTCTGTATCGCCTTTAGTAAAAAGGTCGATTTTTTTGCAAATCCTGCACCGGCCACATCGGGCTGTCTGCCACTGATGATACCAATAACATTCCCCTTGCTATCCAATAACGGGCCGCCGCTATTACCCGGGTTAACCGGGATAGAAACCTGGTATTCTGTAGAATCTCCGGAATGACCATTCCTCGCAGTTAACGATCCGGGACCGAAATTTTCTTCACCACTTGGGTATCCGAAGGTATAAACATCTTCGCCTAAATCGCTAAGTGATTTTTTGAAATTGTAAGGCACATTACCAAGATCTTTAAATGCAGGATCATTAATTTGCAATATTGCTATATCATATTGTGGCTCAGTATAGATCACCTTAGCATGAAATGATTCGCCTGCTGCATTCTGAACATCTACCGAATCGGCACCCTCTACAACATGAAAATCTGTGGCTATATAACCGTTAGATGATAAAGCGAACCCCGTACCACGGTATTTACCGGGATTGGTATTTGTTTTACTGCCTTTCATATCTTTTAACAAACCACTGGTTCTACCTTCGAGTGTCGCCTGCGATTTTTTTATTCTGCCTATTTCCTCGCTTAACTTCTCATAGTTAGATTGATGATTATTAAGCTTCCCCGTAAAAATCAAAGTGGTCAATACAGCAAAAATAGCTATCGATGCCGCTACCGATATTTTTGAATGGTGGTGCCTCCACATATTTACTATCCAGTTGGGCTTAATTAAAAGCTCTTCTTTCAATGTATGCACATCAATCTCGCTGTGGATAGCATCCAGGCGTTTCTCCAGCTCAACGCGTTCGCCGTATTGTTTGATTAGCCCTACAAATAGTTTGTGTTCTATTACCTTGCTGTCAACATTAGCGTCGTTTTTACGCAATGTCTCAAATTCGGCACGCTCGGCAGCGGTCATATCGCCGTTAAGGTACCTGTCAATCAATTCCAGAATAAGGTTCTCGCTCATCTCTTTACACTCCTTTTACTTCTGCTGAAAAAATAATTTCTTCAGCCTTTGCAGGCATTTATACTTTTGCGTTTTGGCATTATCGGCATTGGTATACCCAAAACGTTCACAGATCTCCTGCATCGATCTGTTATGTATATAAAAATCTTCCATAATAGTTTTACAGGGTTCTCCTAATAACTGAAGGGCCGCCTCCATTTTATTAAACTGTATATCCCGGTCATTATGTTTTTCAACCTCATCATCAACAGGCAGGTACTCTTCAAAATCCCTGATATCGCCCCCGTACCTGTTCATCTGGCTTAACCTTTTAAGCCAAAGCCTGCGGCAAACCGAGTAAATGTATGTTTTAAGCTTGCTGCTTAATTCAAATTCGCCCGATTTTATCTTGTTATAAAGAACAATGATAGCTTCCTGGTATATATCCTTGGCATCATCCTCGTTTCCGTTATTGTTGATAATTAACTGTAATATCATCGGGAAATAGGTTGTATATAGTCTTTTCAGAACTATTTCCGAATTGTTAAGTATCCCAAGAACTATTTCGCTATCTGTTGGTGCCGAAGCTTTTAAGTCTTTACTCACTATTAATACTGTTTATGCCAAAATGTAACCCAACGTTGTAAAAAATAATTACCCAGTGAAGCAGAATCAAGAGTTAAGAATCAAGATTCAAGACGAACGGTCTTGTTTTTACCTGTTTCTGCACCAATGCTTTTTTTAACTGCAAACAATATCAAGGTTGAATACCAACCATTATACTGCCTTGATTCTTAATTTCCCACCCTCGCCCTAAATTAATACTGCGAATGCAGCTAAGGTAACCCTGGTCAAAATAATTACCGGGGCAAATCTGCAATAAAAAAACGGGCTACAAAAAATTACATTCAACAGTATACACTACAAAACCTATAGAATTTATTTTTTTATTAATTTTTATGGGTTACCTTTTTTAAAGATTGGTATTAACTACCGAAAACGATCAAAAAACATTAAAATTTAAACTCAAGAACATGAAAAATTTATTAAAAACCGGCTTAGTTGCTTTAGTTATTGCTGTTTCTTTCTCGGCTTGTGGCGGTAGCGCTTCAAAAACAGATGTTGATACTGCTAAAGTTGATACTACAAAGAAAGATACTGCTGCCGTTGATACAGCAAAGAAAGATACTGCTAAAACCGACACTACAAAAAAAGACACAGTTAAAAAATAACTGTCCAACACTGTAAAAAGGGCTTATTAGTATAATTTTGGGGCCCTTTTTACTGATTTTTTAGTTTTTTTACAATTATAAAAGGGTAATCGATAATTTTTTTCAAAATTATGGGTTACCTTTTTTTGTTTACTGTATTAACAGAAAAACTAATAAATCACTCATTAAAAAATTGAACATGAAAAATTCATTCAAATTAGGCTTAGTTGCCTTAGCTATCGCTACTTCATTTGCAGCTTGTAAAGGTTCTGGTTCTGCTTCAGGTACAGATACCGCTAAAATGGACACTGCAAAAATGGACACTGCTAAGAAAGATACAGCTAAAACTGACACTGCTAAGAAAGACACAACTAAGAAAGACACTGCTAAAAAAATGTAATCTTATTTTTTTTAGATTTCTAAAAAAACGCCTTCGGTTTCGGAGGCGTTTTTTTTGTACCAAGCAGTTAGTGTCAAGATTTTTTTGGGAAAATCTAGTTTCGGGATACCGCGTCGTATCAAGATAGCGCATCTGCGCTGTCTTGATACTTGATACTAAATTCAGTGAACACTATCCCGCAATGCTTTTATCTCGTCATGGGCTTCCAGTATTTCGGTCCTTTGCCCGGTTATCAGGTCGCGTAAAAATTCGGGAATGTATTCTTCGGCCAATGCGTCACGGTAAGCTTTTACAATAGCATCTTCGCCAAACTCACATTCTTCCAAAATATCACGTGTATCATGAGCGGTAAAAGCGGCCTTCACGTCAAGCCAGGCGCGGTGTATTTTACCACCGGTTGAAGTACCTGTATCAATATCTTTTCCTAAAACTTCAACCTCTTTGCCCAATTCGTTCTTATAACGGTTACTTGCGTCAATTAAGCTTAAAAAAAGCATCCTTAAATCAGTTTCGCCATCTTTCAATTCTTTAAGGGCACGTTCATAGCCCTTTATCCTGTCGTTATTAATCTGAACCAGATCATTCAAAACTTCTGCTGTTGCTTGTGTATTTTTCATGATAAATATGTTTTTATACAATTACAACCTATCAAAAATTAAATTGTTTAATTAAATAATTATTAATTATCCCCATAGGAAATAACAATCCTTTACTTCCTAAATAATGAGATCAACCAAACGATAACCAAAATAACAACAATAACGGCGATAATACCAACAACGGCACCTGCCTTAAATATGCCGGTGATAACCGAGCAACTGTTTAACGTAAACATGATCAGTGCGATCATCAGTAAATGAATCTTTTTCATAATAATATTTGAGTTAATGAAGTGTAGTGACAGCCATTTGCCATCGCGCTTTAGCCAGCGCAAGAATCAGGCCTTTTTTGCATTTAGCGCTTTATTACCCCGTAGAACCCCAATGCCTAAATTTAACTCAAAATGTATAGTAAAACATACGCCGGTTTCGACATATCCGGCTATATATTAATTGGATAAACACCCAATAATTGCCTTTAACTGAAGGGCTATCCACAACACGCTTTTTATTTATCTATTAATATATCAAATAGGTGCCAATCAACAAACAATTAAAAAAACGGAACGCTTATTGTAGAATACTAATTTGAGAAGAAAGCGTCAACAACATTTCGGCCGCAGCACACTATAAGTATTAACATACTTATAGCGCAGGTTTTTGCTAAATTTTTGGTGGTATCGCGACATTATCATAATTTTGAATTATCTATTTATAACTACATATTGCTATGACTTTTCAAATACAACCAAACATTCAATGCGAAAATTGCATTAAATGTGGCACAAGACCTCAAATTGAACAATCAAAAAAATACTGGATTGTTACTTGTCCAAATAAAAAATGTAATAACTTTGTTAAAGGTGAGTTGGTTGATATAGAGGGCTGGAACAGGCTAAACAAGAGTAGCGCCAACATTGCACCTAATCAACCCCTTAAGAAAACCGCTTAAGTGCGCATCCAATTATTCATGGTAAAATAAAAATAGCATCACACCTGGGTGCTTTTCGGGGCAGATGGTTAATTTTGCCCGCCATTGAGCAACCATGAATAAAGCTATTTTTTCGATAAAGAATGCAACCGTAAGATTTTTGAACAACACCTTGTTCAAGGATCTTACATTTACAATAAACAAAGGCGAAAACTGGGCGCTCGTAGGCCCAAGCGGCTCGGGCAAAAGTGCCTTGTTACAAACTATTGCAGGCCGCTTTAATATTACAGGCGGTTCCATCGTTTATCATCCTGAAAACGAGCAGGATGGCGAAAGCCTGGTTACAACTGGCATTAGCATTAAAACAAAACTGGTTGCCATTGTTGAGCCCAGGCACCACTTCCGTAACTTATCAAACACTTCCGATTTTTACTATCAGCAGCGATATAACTCGTCCGACTCGGAGGATGCCCTAACCGTTAACAATTACTTAAACAACATTACCACTGATACTGTTGGCGAATACTGGACCTTAGATAAGGTAATACTATTGTTAAACCTTGATTATCTGCAGGATAAGGAATTAATAAAGCTATCAAACGGCGAGACAAAGCGCCTGATGTTGGCAGCTGCCCTACTTAAAAACCCCGTTTTATTATTACTCGACAATCCATTAACCGGACTTGATGTAAAAACAAGACAAGAGTTTAATGGCATTGTCAGCCAGATTACCGCATCTGGCATCAATTTAATTATTGCCACGCCAGCGCACGAAATTCCGGAAGGTATCACCAACGTAGCCGTGTTACAAAACGGCGCAATTATTCATGAAACTACCAGGGCCGATTTTAGGCCGGAAGAGTTTATGACCGATGTTGCCGACAGCATTGATATAGCGGCACTTAACATACTTTTAAATCCCGATAAACCGCGCATAGCCTACAACCATATTGTAAAAATGGAAAAGGTACACATTCAATACGCCGATAAGGTAGTACTGGATGATGTAAACTGGGAAATTAAAACAGGCGAGCGCTGGGCCCTGCTTGGCCCCAATGGGGCAGGCAAATCAACACTACTCAGCTTAATAAATGGTGATAATCCGCAAGCTTACGCCAACCACATTGTTTTATTTGATAAAAAGCGCGGTACCGGAGAGAGTATCTGGGATATAAAAAAGAAAATAGGTTTTGTATCGCCGGAGTTGCACCAATATTTCCCTACTGATAACAGCTGCCTTCAGGTAGTTGAATCGGGATACTACGACACCCTTGGATTATTTAGGCCAGGCAACCAACAAATGGCCGCCACAGCCTTACAATGGATGAAAATACTTGAAATTGACCAGTATGCCCGGATGCTTTTAAAAAACATACCTGCAAGTGCACAACGTTTGTGTTTACTTGCACGTGCATTGGTAAAAAACCCTTCACTCCTTATTTTTGATGAACCCTGCCAGGGCATGGATGACCATCAGCAGCTTCATTTTAAAAACATGGTAGATACCATTTGCAAACTAAGCAATGTAACCATGATATATGTAACCCACTATCAACATGAAATCCCAAACAGTGTTGATAAGGTTTTAACGCTGGATAAAGGGAAGGTGGTTTAATTGGGTCATTGGTCATTGGTCATTGGTCATTGGTCATTGGTCATTGGTCATTGGTCATTGGTCATTGGTCATTGGTCATTGGTCATTGGTCATTGGTCATTGGTCATTGGTCATTGGTCATTGGTCATTGGTCATTGGTCATTGGTCATTGGTCATTGGTCATTTAGGGCCAAGTTTTATTGGGGAGTCCTTGTTTTAAAAATTTTCAAATAATCCACTAATGACAGCGAAGCGAAATGACTAATGACCAATGACAAGCGCAGCGACAATAACCAATGACAAGCGAAATGACTAATGACCAATGACAAGCGAAGCGACAATGACTAATGACGCGAAGCTTAATCTCCCGGCTCATAGTCAACCGGCAGCAAATCGCATAGTTTGGCTTTTGACCAGGTGCCTTCGTAAAGTGGGGCCGGATTTGATATTACGGTGCCGTTATTATCAAACAAGGCATAACTCCCATACAGGGTAATTATACTGGTTTCAAAGTTTTCCATATCCAGCGGGCGGTATACATCCTTAAATTCGGTAAGCTCGTGCTTTTTGGTATATACAACGTACAAAAAGTGCGGAAAGGCGATGGCATAAATCCCAGCCTCGGGTGTGCTGCGCAAAATCTCCATCGGCTGATATGGAATCTTCACCACATTTTCATCGCTCCATTTGGTAAGGTTGCTTAGTTTGTACCAGTGCATAACCGAGTCGCGGTTGGTTTCTTTATACCTTTTTATTTTTTGTTGAATCAGTTCTTCTGGCGGCCGTTCGCGGTTCAGGGCGCGGGTAAAGTCGTGAGCTTCAAAACCCTCTTCCTTTAATTTGTCTTTATATAACGACCTGAAAAAATGCTGGGGCGAGCCGTAGTAAGCTTCCTCCCGCTTATGTTTCCACACCTTTTTTTGCTCGGCAGATCCCGGCAGGTTTTCAAACAATGCCCTGCCCGAGTATTGTATGGTATGCTCAATACCATCGCTCACATAGTTTTTCAACAAATATTTGGTACGATAGCCCAAGGCCTTGTTCTCGACTACCAAAAACTCATCGGCATCTGCCTCCAGCCGTTGCTTGCTACGGTGGTAATTAAGGTTAAGCACGCGCGGGTTAAGCACCTTGCATAATTTAGAATTCTCGGTAGTACCTATAAACTCCCTCCTGAACTGCTCATAGTTTTTTTTCCAGTCGGCATTGCTGCTTATCACCACTTCGCGCAGCATGAGTACTTTTTGGGTGAGCGATATATCGAGCTTTAATGGCACATTACCTACCTGCACAGTTTGTGCATAGTCTTCATACCCCACTACGGTAACAATTAATTCATACTGGCCGGGTTTAACACCCGATAGGGTAAATGTGCCATCTTCGGCGGTTGAGGTACCGTAAGTAGCATTATTTAAAAACACGCTGGCATTGGCCAATGGCGATTTGCTTTCGCCGTGCACCACCTTACCGGTAATAGTAGCGGATTGCGCCAAAACAAACAACGGGCATAATAAAACAAAGGCTATAAAAACTATCCGGATTGGCCGCATTAACTAAAAATACTGAAATAATTATTCAAGCTACTAAAAAAAGCATTTTTTATGAACGCAACATGAATTGCCAAAGTATTTATTTGTTGATATAAGATGTTGATATAAGATTTTTACAATGAGGTTCGGTTGCGGGGAGCGTGTTGCGGGGTTCGTGGGAATGGTTGAATCTTTTATTACCTCCTTTCCCTTACTAATGCCTGCCCTGATTTCGTTATTCAGGGCAGACATAACTTAAGGCTTCCGACTAATCGTAAATCAGATACTACTGTTTCCCCCAGTAATAATTTATACCAAAACCAATGTTGGTATTCAAGCCTATGTTAAAGGAATTGGCTTTGGTTTGATAGTCATGAGTATACAAAATGTTGCCAAAGCCAAGATTTACGGCCAGCTTTTTTGTGGCAAAAAACACGATGTTGGGGTTGCCGCCAACACTTATCGAGCCGGAATTAAAGTTGTTGATGTCATTGGCCTCGGTAACGCCAAATTGCGGGAATATGCCTATCCTGTCATTCAGCATGCAATAGTACCTGAAGTGGATACCTAACGACAGAGCTTCGGTATGGTATTTATGATCATAGCGATAACTGGTAGTGCCGCTACCGGCCAGGGCAGTGTAAACAGATGTTTCGGTACCGCCTGTACGTGAGTAACCGGGTTGGATACCAATAGTCCAGTTTTTTGACAGGAACATTCCAAAATCGGGGTTAATTTGCAGGTTAGATATACCATGATTGGTATAAACCGTGGTACCCGCCGCGAACGAATAGGTATTGGTGTAGCCATACCCATCATAATTGTAGTTAAGGCTACCGCCAGTGTAATACCGGCCGGTGCCAATTTGAGCTTTTGCAGCAAAAGAAGCCGCCACAATAAATAAAAGTGTAAATAAGTGTTTTTTCATTGCTGAATTTTATAGGTGTAAAAAACGAAAGCAACGGGATATAACCACCAGGCAATAAAACAGATAAGGTAAAGTACTGCATATGGTTAACATCTCATGCATCCTTTATTACGGCTTTAAACGTAAAAGTGATACTAAAGGTTAGGCCAAGATAAGTAAAGACTTTCAGGTTATTCGCTCGATATATCATATATAACTAAATGTCAGGCAGTTTCGTATTGAATGAAAATATTAAAAAATAAATTGATATAAATTGATTTTTTCGTTGTAAAATAGTTTCCTAAACTTATTACAATGAAAAATATTTTAGTGATCCTGATAGCCTGTTTTGTATTTAATGCCTGTAAAAAAGATTCTTCAGGCAGTGTAACTTTAGCAGCCAATAGTAAGCTTGCAGGCGGTAAATGGAATATTTTAAGGGATACCATGTATTTTTACAACAAGGGGAGTGTAAAAATGCAGGTTGATTCATCATACCACGGCGATGCCTGGTGGGTTTTTAATCAGGACGGTACCGGTAACGACCAAAACACCAGATTCACATATAATTTTTCGGCGGGCAACTTAACTATTAAGGCCGCCGCGTACGTGTTAAATGGTGGTAATTATGATGCAGAGACGTATACGGTTAAAGTTATAAGGCTTACAAATAACAGCCTGGGCATGCTTTATGATTGGTCAACAACAACTAACGGGGTTAAAAGCGGGAGTATTTTAAAGGAATACTCGGGAAGGTAGCGTAAATTGATTAAAGCAGCAACGCAAAGACTTGCAAGTCCTTTCGCGCTTTTTTATCGATGGCTCACTTTGCTTAATTTCATAAGTTATTATTTGATATACCTTAGCCTATGATTCAATTGAACTGCCTGCATACAATTAGATATGGCATCCAATAGCCCTATCAACAAAAAGCCTATCTTTGCGCCATGGGTGTATCTTTTGAAGAATTTAATTTTAACCGGCAAATTTTAAACGCCATTGCCGATGCCGGTTATACCGAAGCTACGCCTATACAGCAAAAAGCCATCCCTCCTATCATGAACGGGCAGGATGTAATGGGCATAGCGCAAACCGGTACCGGTAAAACGGCCGCTTACGTTTTGCCCATCATCATGAAGCTTAAATATGCCCAGGGCGAAGCCCCGCGCGCGCTAATTATTTCGCCCACGCGCGAACTGGCCATGCAGATTGAGGAAAACGTTAAAACCTTTGCCGCCAACACCGACCTTAGGGTTGTGGTACTATACGGCGGCCTTGGCCCAAAAACACAGATAGAAAACCTCAATAAAGGTGTAGATATCATTGTAGCCACCCCCGGCCGCTTTATGGATTTATACCTGGCAGGCCATATAGTTACCAAAACCCTGCAGGTGCTTGTACTTGACGAGGCCGATAAAATGATGGACATGGGCTTTATGCCCCAGATTAACCGCCTGCTTGAAGTGGTACCGGTAAAAAGGCAAAACCTGCTTTTTTCGGCCACCATGAGCGATAAGATTCATGAGCTGTCCAACAACTTCCTGGAATATCCAACCATTATTGAGGTTACTCCGCAGGCCACGCCTGCGCAAACGGTTAACCAACTGTTGTACTATGTACCCAATGTAAAAACCAAAATTCACCTGTTAAAAAAACTTTTGGAGGCCGAGGGAGAGATTACCAAGCTGATGATATTTTGCAAAACCCGTGTTGTGGCCGATGATGTTTACAAATTTCTGCTGCGCAAATTTGGCGAAGGAGGTGTTAAAGTGTTACATGCCAATAAAGGGCAAAACACTCGTATCAACTCTATCAACTCGTTTAAAAACGACGAGGTTAAAATACTGGTAGCAACCGATGTAGCATCGCGCGGTATTGATGTAAGCGATGTAAGCCACGTAATTAATTTCGACGTACCTGTTGTTATAGAGGATTATGTACACCGGATAGGCCGCACCGGCCGGGCCCTGCAATCGGGCGAAGCCATTACTTTTTGCGGCCCTGCCGAGGAATATTACCTTAAAAAGATAGAAAAACTCATTAAGCAAAGTATTCCGGTTTCGGCTATTCCGGATGATGTTTTTATTGAGGAAACAGGCTACGATGAGCGCCAGGAAATTGCCAAGGAAATTGATATGCAAAAGCGTAAAGACGACCCGGATTTTAAAGGCGCTTTCCACGAAAAGAAAACCCTCAATCAGCATAAAAAGTTTGACGAGGCCAAGAACAAGGTAAAATATGGCAAAGCCTATAAAGCCGCCGGCGGAAAAACCAGGTCATCATCCTCCCGAAAAAAACGTTAACCGATTTTAAAAACTTTAAACAGACAGTCAATTACATGAAATTGCGCATTACCCCGTTAAATTTTGCAACCACATTTTTTTTGGTGGTGGCTGTTTATATCTGGATAAACGGAGCAGCCATTGCCGGCCGACCTTTAGAAAACTGGAGCGGTACCATTGGTTGGATATTCCTGTTATTTGCTGCGGTTGTGTTTTTTATGGATCTGATGTTCCGCAACTTTTTTGCCGAACTTAAAAAGCTGTGGATTATTGAATTGTGCGTAATTGCCTTAATAGCTGTGATTTTTTTCCTGGTTAGGTAAACGTTGTCGAGGTTTGGTACAAATATTTCTGAACTTGTTAAGTTCCCAATGGAAGTAGTTTTTTAACGAAATGGTGCTTTCAATTATATTTGATAAAATCGTATATTTGTTATTGAACTATCAATCAATTAATCATGAGCGACAAAGAGTTGAAAACATACCTTTCTAAAATAAGAAAGGAAGCTAATGATATTGCCAAAGATGAAGATAAATCAAAAAAATTTCTCACTGACATTGGATTGCTCAATCGGGAGGGAAAAGTAAAAAGGCAATATAGAGATATATGTATTCCGATAGATCAGGATTAATACTTGGTTTTCATGGATGCGACGAAAGTGTTAGGGATAGTGTTGTTTTAAATAAAACAACACTTAAGCCAAGTTCAAATGATCACGATTGGCTTGGTTCCGGCATATATTTTTGGGCAAATTCTCCCGAAAGAGCCCTTGAATTTGCAAGTCAACAGAGGTTAAGTTCAAAAATCAAAACTCCATCTGTTTTAGGCGCCGTTATCGATTTAAAATATTGCCTTGATTTACTGGAATATAAAAATCTGACGATAGTAAAGGATACTTATAATTTATTGTCAGAAATAATGAAATCTGCAAAATTAAAAATGCCGGAGAACATAAGGCCTCAGGGATCAGATGAAACGTTGTTAAGAAAGTTAGATTGTTTTGTAATAGAATCGCTTCACAAATTAAATAAAGACCGGCAATACGATAGCGTTATGTCTGCTTTTTTGGAGGGCAATGAATTATATGACAATGCGGGATTCAGACAAAAAAACCATATCCAGATATGTGTAAGAAACCCTGATTGTATCAAGGGCTATTTTATACCCAGAGAAAAAACTTAAGTCATTCCTACATAGAATGGCTTTTTTGTTTCCTTCGTCCCTTGATTTTAAGTCGTAAAAAATGCATACTTCAAAAATTACAAACCCATTATAATCTGGTCGCTGTAAAATAACCTACTTTTGCGACTTCAATAAAACAGAAAATGAAAACTGCCGAAATAAAGCTCACCGTTACGCTGGATGATAATAACGTGCCCGAAAATATCATGTGGGAATCAACCGATTCGCAATCAAAAGAGGCATTGCCCGTAAAATCGTTCATGCTGGCCCTGTGGGACCAAAGCTACAAAAACACCCTGCGCATTGACCTGTGGACCAAGGATATGCCCGTTGACGAAATGAAACGCTTTTTTTACGAAACCCTGCAAACCATGGGCGACAGTTTTTTACGCGCCACCGGCGAAAAGAACATCGTTGAAGACCTGCGCGACTACTGCGCCCACTTTGCCGATAAAATGGAAATTAAACAATAATTTAGTAGTAAGTATCAAGTAGTAAGTATCAAGATTTTTGATTGGGAAATGTGAGTGAGGATACTATTTTTGCTTGCAACTGTCTTGATACTTACTACTTGATACTATTTTTGCTTGCAGCTATCTTACTACTTGATACTTACTACTTGATACTAATTTAAAACCTATATGCGCCTTAGTTCAATTTTATCATTTGTGGGCTTTGTATTGCTTTTTGCAGGTACATACTGTCCGTTGTTACGTCCGTTTCATTTATTTAACTGGAACGTTTATCAGCTTAACCAGCCGTACGGTATAGTACTTGTACTGGTGGCTGTCATTGGTGTTATTTCATCATTTTTAAACCAGTATAAAATTACACGTGCTTGTGCATGGGCGTCGGTTATTTTGGTGGGGGTATTACTTATAGCCGCCATTGTAAAGGTTGAAACCTCTTTTAGTTTTATTCCTTTTCGTAAGTTTGATGCGCTTTTAACCAGGCAAATCAAATTTAAGTGGGGCTGGTTTGTACTATTCGCGGGGCCTGTATTGGCACTGGCAGGAGCGCTAAGTGGCAAGCCTAAAACTTTTGTTAAACCGCCCGGGGTGGTTTAACAAAATCAAACCATTCCTAATATGTTTATTGCTGCATACTTTTACGTAAACATGTTTTTTTTAAACATATTTGTAGCCAGATAAATAAATTTATTGATGGTTAAATTCTCTTTTCGCCAGCAAGTACTAACCGGCTTTGCTATATCTGTTGTCCTGGTTTTTGTGGTAGGTATCCTGGCATACAAAAGTATTCGCCAGTTAGAAGACGATAATGCCTGGGTTGACCATACTCAGCATGTCATCAAGTCGTCAACCAACCTGCTGCAGCACATGATTGATGCCGAAACCGGGGTACGTGGTTTTGCAGCCACCGGCGACAAGGTTCTTCTTGAACCCTATAACGAGGCTTTGCCGCTTATTGATGCCGATTTGACAACGTTAAAGACGCTCACAAAAGATAACGGTGATCAGGTGAAGCGTATTGATACGCTTACCACCCTTGTTAATTTGCAACATAATTACCTAAAAGAAAATATCGATACCCGCAACAGCAAGGGGCTCGAATTTATGGTTGCCAGCCATATGTTTATAAGGGGCAAGCAAAATATGGATATGATACGCGCACTGGTTGCCCGTATTACCGAAAACGAAAACAGCTTGCTCAGCATCCGCAAAAACAACTCCGAAACGGCTTCAACCCGGGCTATTTATGTAATCATTTACGGTTCATTAATATTCCTGTTTATTATTCTGTTTTTGTTCCGCTACATTCAAGGAACTTTTGATAAGCAAAAGAAAACCGAAGAAGCAGTTAAAATTGCTAATGCCGAGCTAAGCGTAGTATTGGCCGAAAACGAGGCCAAAAACTGGCTGCTTACCGGTACCGGCACCCTTAACGAGAAAATGCAGGGCCAGCAAAGCGAAAAAGAATTATCAAAAAGTATCCTGTCTGAAGTTTGTGCTTATACCAAGGCCGCCGCCGGTACATTGTATTTATATGATGACCGCGAGCAGCAACTGGAATTATTTGCGGCATACGCTTTTCATAACCCCGAACTGTTAAAAAAGAAGATACAGTTATCAGAAGGATGGCTTGGCCAGGTGGCAGAAGATGAAAGGGCAGCGGTTGTAAAAGGCAAGCTGAATAACAGCCTGGAGCTATCATCGTCTGTAGTAAAGGACGTGCTTACCGAAACATTTATTGTCCCCTTTCTTTTTGATAAAAAATTAAAGGGTGTAATGGAGGTTGCCTTTACCGGCGAACTGACCGGCAACCAACGCGAATATATCCTGGCCGTAGCCAATGATATTGGCATAGCTGTTAATACAGCCCAGGCCCGCACCATTATGCACGACTTGTTTGAAGAAACCCAGCAGCAGGCCGAAGAACTGCAGGCGCAACAAGAAGAAATGCGCGTTACCAACGAAGAATTGGTAAATAAAACAGAAATGTTGCAGGCATCGGAAGAAGAATTACGGGTACAGCAGGAAGAGTTGCGAACTATTAACGCCGAGCTTGAAGAAAAAGCAAGCTTGCTTGAAGAAAAAAATCAGGCCATTGAAGAGGCGCGTGCAGCCATTAACCTTAAAGTTGATGAGTTGGAAACTACCGGCAAATACAAATCGGAATTTTTGGCCAACATGAGCCACGAATTGCGCACACCGCTTAATAGTATCCTGGTGCTGGCGCGTATCCTGAAGGATAATAAGCCGGCAAACCTTTCAGAAGATCAGATTAAATACGCCAGTGTAATATTCAATGCAGGTAACGACTTGCTCACACTGATAAACGACATTCTCGACTTATCCAAAATAGAATCGGGCAAGCTGGATATGCAAAATGAGGATATCAGCATATCCGAAATTGTGAACGATATGGAAATGCTGTTTGCCGAAGTAGCAAGCAGCAAAAAGATAAACTATACCACCAGCATTAAAGATGTACCTGCAACCGTATTTACCGATAAGGTAAGGGTTGAGCAGGTGATAAAAAACCTGCTCTCGAACGCGTTTAAGTTTACGCCCGAGAACGGGTCAATTTCCATCAGCGTAAAACCCGGGCTTAAAGAAAGCACCGTCAGCTTTGCCATTAAAGATTCTGGCATCGGTATCCCGGCCGAAAAACAGCGGATCATATTTGAAGCCTTTCAGCAGGCCGATGGCTCTACCAGCCGTAAATATGGCGGCACAGGGTTGGGGCTGTCCATCAGTCGCGAACTGGCAATACTACTTGGGGGCAGCATAAGCATGACCAGCGAACCAGGAATAGGCAGCGAATTTATATTGACAATTCCGTTTGAGGCCAAAGTAGTGCCGGTTATTAACGAAGAGGTACCACCAGCCGCCCAAACCTTTAAGGCCGAGAGCAATTTCCTGAAACCGGCTAAACCGATAACCCGCGAAGATAACCGCGAGCCATTGGTGGTAATTGTTGAAGATGATAAAAACTTTGCAGGCATACTACAGGATTACGCCCGGGACCATGGTTATAAATCCATTGTGGTTTATGAAGGCAACCGCGCAGTTGAAACCATAAAAGAAGCCAAACCCGATGCTGTAATATTGGATATTATGCTGCCCGGCAAGGATGGCTGGCAGGTATTGAAAGAGTTAAAGGCCGATGAGGCTGTTATGCATATCCCCGTACACCTCATGTCGGCTGGCGAAGCGGCAGCCAATCGTGTGCGTAAAGAAGGCGCTATCAGCTTCCTTAAAAAGCCTATCAATACCGAAACGCTGGATAAGCTGTTTGCCGATATTATGCTGCAAAGCGGCACCCGGTTTAAACAAATACTACTGGTTGAAGACCACCGGGCGCAAAGCCAGGCCTTAAAAGATATGATGCAGGGCCAGGGCATCACTGTAGACCAGGCTTTTGACGGCGCATCGGCATTCCGTATGCTGCATGAAAATGAATACCAGTGCGTAATACTCGACCTTAACCTACCCGACATTTCGGGGTTAGACCTGCTGGATAAAATAAAAGAGGTTGATAGGTTTGCCGCCCTGCCGGTAATTGTAAACACAGCTATGGAGCTGGATAAAGTATCGGTAAACAGGCTGATGCAATATGCAAACGCCATGGTGGTTAAAACCAATAAATCGGCCGATAGGCTGATTGACGAGGTTAACCTGTTCCTGAACAAAATCAGCGAATCGTCGGGCAGTGGCCAAACGGCACAGCTATCAAAACCAAAATTACCGGCAAAAGGCAAGGATGCCATTAAAGGCAAAAAAGTACTTATTGTTGATGATGATATGCGCAATATTTTTGCCCTGAGCAGCGCCCTGCAAAGCTATGACCTGATTGTGGAAATTGCCAACGATGGCGAGGAAGCTATTGCCAAGTTGGAAGAGGTTCCGAATATCGATATTGTTTTGATGGATATAATGATGCCTAAAATGGATGGTTACGAGGCTACAAGATATATCCGTAAGCAAAACAAATGGGCCAAACTACCTGTAATAGCTTTAACAGCCAAAGCAATGAAAGACGACCGCGAAAAGTGTATAGCAGCAGGAGCCAACGATTATATTACAAAACCGGTTGATATGGACAGGTTAATTTCACTCATGCAATTATGGCTGGAAAGCTAATTTATGACTGATATTAATGTAATCATAACCGCAGCCCAAATAACCGAACTTATCGACCTTGTTAAAAGGGTACATGGGTTTGATTTTTCGGGCTATACCAAAGCCTCATTAAAACGCAGGATTACCAGAATCATGCAGCTAAAAAAACTAAGCTTTTATGACCTTAAGCATGCACTGGTAAACAATCAGAATTTTTTCCAGGAGTTTTTGGAAGAGATAACGGTGAATGTAACCGAGATGTTTCGCGACCCTTCGTTTTACAAAGGTTTAAACAACCAGGTTATACCGTACCTTTCCACTTATCAGCATTCTAAAATATGGGTAGCCGGCTGCTCTACCGGCGAGGAAGTGTACTCAATGGCTATCCTGCTGCGCGAAGCCGGACTGAGCAATAAATCGTTCATTTACGGCACCGATATTAATACCGAAGTGCTCAGGGACGCCCGCCGTGGCATATACAGCCTGCGTAATATAAAAAGTTATGCAGAAAATTATCAATTTACCGGTTTAAAGGGTTCCATATCAGATCATTTTACTATCTTGTACGATGCGGCTTCAATTCACAATGAATTGAAACAAAATACGTTGTTTTCTGTACATAACCTGGTTTCAGATGGTATATTCAACGAGTTTCAGCTTATAAGTTGCCGTAACGTGTTTATCTATTTTGAAACTGAGTTGCAGGAACACATCCTGGAGCTTTTTTATAAAAGTTTATGCCCATTGGGTTATTTGTGCCTGGGGAGTAAAGAAACAATCCGATCGGATACTTTTAAAAAGAAGTTTAAGGTGATTAATCCAAAGGAAAATATTTATCAAAAAATTGGCTCCTGATAAACACCTGGTCGAACGTTGGAAATCTGCCGAAATACTGCTGCTCGGTGGTTCTGCCGGTTCGTTTAAAATATTATTCCAGATAGTTAAATTGCTGGCTCCCAACCTAAACAAAACTGTAATTATTGTAATTCACCGCAAAAAGAACTTTTTTAGTGAAATTGAAAAACTCTTTGCCGAAAACAGCCGGATGCTGATGCGCGAAATTGGCGACAAGGATATTTTAAACAAGAATACTATTTATATAGCGCCGGCAAATTACCATACTTTAATTGAAAAGGAAGGTATATTTGCCCTCGATGTATCAGAATCGGTTTGGTTTTCAAAACCATCAATTGATGTAACTTTTGAAAGCGCGGCCGAAGTTTACAAAGAACGTTGTATGGCCATCCTGCTATCCGGTGCAAACCAGGATGGCGCAGAAGGATTACTTAAATTAAGGAATAGCGGCGCCACAACCATTGCCCAGCATCCCGAAGATGCAGAAATGGACGAAATGCCGACGGCGGCAATTAATATTGGAGCCGCAGAATATATTTTACATACTGACGAAATTTTTACATTATTAAGTACATAGGTAATTCACCATACACTAATCAATATTACATGACCCCTGTGAATATTCTTATTGTTGATGACAGAGAAGAGAACATAATAGCGCTTGAGGCCTTATTAAAACGCGATGATATCCGCATATTTTCTACAACATCCCCTAACGAGGCGCTTAAAATAGCCTGGGAAACGCAAATTGCCATAGCATTGGTGGATGTACAAATGCCCGAAATGGACGGCTTTGAACTGGTTGAAATGCTCAAATCCAACCCGCGGACAAAAGATATTATGGTAATTTTTGTTACCGCTATATCAAAGGAAACCAAATATGCAGTTAAGGGCCTCGGCACAGGCGCTGTTGATTACCTGTACAAACCGCTCGACCCGTATATAACATCGGCCAAGGTTGATTCTTTTGTTCACCTGGCCCGCGCGCAGGCCGAAATAAAACTCAAAAATGAAGAGCTGAAAAACTATTCGATAGTCGTAAAAAACTCGGCAGATATCATTTGTTCTGTCGACGCACAAACCCTGCGGATTGAAAATATTAATCCCGCAGTAGAAAACATTTTGGGCTTTAAGCCCGGCGAATTACAAGGTACAAGCGTTGTTAACCTTGCTATTGCCGAGCATCAGCCTGCATTCCGGAAAAAACTGGGCGAAATTATTAAAGACAACCTGGCCTTCGCGGTATTTGAAGGCAGGTTTGAACGTTTTGATAAACAGGTAATATGGGGAGAGTGCCGGGCAGCATACCATAATAAAATGATATTTATCAATATCAGCGATATATCGCCCCAAAAAAGCTACCAGGAACAGCTCATCAAATCAAAAGATCAGGCAGAATACACCAAAAAAGTTAAGGAAACGTTTTTGGCCAATATGAGCCATGAGCTGCGGACCCCGGTTAACGGCATTATTGGTATTACCGCTATGCTGCTTAAAACTAATGTAGATGATCAGCAAAGGGGAATGCTTGATCTGCTGGAAACTTCATCAAAATCATTGCTTGGGGTTATTAATGATGTGCTGGATATTTCTAAAATAGAGGCTGGCAAGTTTAACATTATCCGTACGGCAAGCAATGTATATGATATTATTAAATCAGCATTTGACCTTCTTAAATTTAGGGCTGACGAAAAAAATATCGAGTTTTTATTGGAGATAGATCCTGAATTGCCGCCGTATATGATGGTTGATTCGTTGCGTTTAAACCAGATATTGATGAACCTGCTTAGCAATGCTATTAAATTCACCGAAAGAGGTTACGTAAAGCTAAAAATATCGGTTATACAAAGGCACACCGATAAGGTAAGGGTAAAATATAGCATTGAAGATACCGGGATAGGGATTCCGGAAGATAAGCTTAACCGGGTGTTTGAATCATTTGAGCAGGCCGATGAGGATACTGTTAGCAAATACGGAGGCACCGGGCTGGGCCTTGCTATAGTAAAAAGATTGGTGGAGCTAAAAGGCGGTGAACTTACAGTAAACAGCAAAATTGGCGAGGGCAGTACTTTCAGTTTCTATAACTGGTACACCATATCGGCCAAACCGGTTGAAAAGCCCATTGCGAAACCAGATAAAACACTTGCTCCCTTTTTAAATGTAAGCGTATTGGTAGCCGAAGATAACATGGTAAACCAGTTTATGTTATCGAAAATACTGAAGGACTGGCAGGTACAGGTAGATATGGTTGATAATGGCCGCAAAGCACTTGATAAGTTAAGAACCAACCACTACGATATTATATTGATGGATACCCACATGCCCGATATGAATGGTTACGAAACGGCAAAAACCATCAGGGTTGATTTTGCGGAACCAAAACGGAGTATACCTATTATATCACTTTCGGCAGCCTCATTTGGCTACGAGCAACAGGAGGCCTTAACAGCCGGCATGAATGATGTATTGTCGAAACCATTCCAGCCGTATCAGCTGCACGAAAAAATGAGCAAGCTTTTAAATGCCGGTATCCAAAAGCTAAAAATTTAACCTGGTTTGGCCCACGCCCATAACATTAGCTTCGTGTTGCAGCAGCCATTGCTTGCGCCAAAGGCCGCCGGCGTAACCGGTTAAACTTCCGTCTGAGCCTATCACCCGATGACAGGGTACTACTACCCAAAGGTGATTTTTTCCGTTGGCAGCGGCAATGGCCCTAATGGCCAAAGGGTTGTTCATTTGCTGCGACTGCTGGAGGTAAGTTGTTGTAGTGCCGTACTCAATATTTAAAAGGCATTCCCAAACCCGCTGCTGAAAATCGGTGCCCGGTTGCTTAATAGGGAAATCGAAGGTTTTTCTTGTCCCATCAAAATATTCCTGCAACTGATCAATAGCCATCTGCAGGAGCGGGGTGCAGGCCGGCTCTATTTCATATTCCTCGTCCCGGATAGAGATCCCCGAAATAAAATCGCCATCCTGCGTAATGCGGACGATTCCGATAGGCGTACGGTAATATGCTATGGGCATGGTTTCTTAATTGTAATCAAAATTAAAGTAATCGGGGCTATCAAACAAATGCTTCAAAATCCCTTATCACAAATTATTACCTTTGCCGCATGAGGCTTGTTCAGGAAACCATCCATTTATTAAAAAAAGAGATTTTGCTGGAGTGGCGGTCGAAATATGCTTTTAACGGGGTTTTGCTGTACGTGGTATCCACCGTGTTTGTTTGCTATATTTCGTTTAATCAAAGCTCGGGTCTCAGCGGCACCACCGCCTATCCACTGGTATGGAATGTGTTGTTCTGGATCATTATGCTGTTTGCATCGGTAAATGCCATTGCCAAAAGCTTTATGCAGGAGAGTAAAAGCCGATTACTGTATTACTACTCCATTGCCAGCCCACAGGCTATTATACTTTCAAAAACCATATACAATATTTTGTTGATGACCCTCATTAGCTTTTTGGCCCTGCTGGTATACCAGGTTTTTTTTACCAATAAGCTTGGCGACCTATGGTTTTATTTGCTGGCGGTGTTAATGGGCAGCATTAGCTTTTCAACAGTATTTACCATGATATCGGCCATAGCATCAAAAGCCGGCAACAACGGCACGCTCATGGCTATTTTAAGCTTCCCGGTAATTATACCGGTGATACTGATCCTTATCCGCCTAAGCAAAAGAGCAATGGATGGTTTAGAGCGGAGCCTGAGTTACGGCGATATCGGGGTTTTATTTGCCATCAACGCTATCGTAATTACAACAGCATTATTGCTTTTTCCTTATTTGTGGCGCGATTAGGTTGAGTTTGACCAAGAACTAAGCAAGCTTTGATCCCGGAAAAATCCCCCCTGTTTTTTATCGTCATTACCCTATTTTCTTTTCCAATAAGGCATAAACCTCATCATAATCCTTATCGCCAAGTTCCTGGCGGCTGAGATGAAATACAACGGAACCCGTTTCTTTCTGTTTAATGTAAATGTTATCTTTATAAGCTTCAAAAGGTTTAAAAAGCTGCCAGCTTAGCTTCATGGATTTTTCTTTGTCTTCGTAAAAAATGCCATCGTCGTTAAAAATATAGGTGCAATCCATCCTTTCTTTTTCAAACCGGTCGCCAACAGTTTTAATTCTCTTTTGGAGCTTTATCCATCGTTCTATCAAACCTATCCACACCAAGGTTATGTAAAAAATAAACCCAGAGGCGATTGTTTTGCTCACAGAAAACTGGTTTTTATTGTCGGGCGCGAATTCTATCAGCGTTAATATGGCCGCCACTACCGACATATAGATATATTGCTTAAAGGGCTTCCGCATAGCAAATTTCCAAAGGCTTTTTTGCGCGCTCGCAAAAAGTACGCGGTTAAATTTAATATGAATTATTTTTTGCTCCATAGGTAATAAATTGTGATAATGGGTTGAAGATACAGTTTATATTAGTTCAGGTTGCTGAATGTTGTTGAATATCGGCGGTGCTACCAAAATCAGTGCTTGGACCATACGCAAATATATCGCCCTAAATTCTAAATTTGCCCATCAATAAATCCGACATCGAACATCCGAATTCCCAAATCATATGAAAACTATTCTCATTAAATCAGCAACCATCGTTAACGAAAACAAACAATTGATAGCCGACGTATTGATTAAAGATGGTTTGATTGACCGGATAGACCCGCAAATTGATGCCCATGCCGAGGAAGTTATAAACGCCGAAGGCCTTTACCTTTTCCCCGGCTGCATTGACGACCAGGTGCATTTTCGCGAACCGGGGCTTACCTACAAGGCTGATATTCATTCTGAATCGCGTGCAGCTGTAGCAGGAGGCATCACATCATTTATGGAGATGCCCAACACGGTACCTAACACGTTAACCCAGGAGTTGCTACAGGATAAATACGATATTGCATCGCGTAATTCGCTGGCTAATTACTCGTTTTTCATGGGCGCATCTAACGACAACCTGGAACAGGTACTGCGCACCGATACAGCTAATGTTTGTGGCATTAAGGTTTTTATGGGATCATCAACGGGCAACATGCTGGTAGATAATCCGCAAACTTTGGATAACCTTTTTGCTAATTCCCCCATGCTGATAGCGGTGCATTGCGAGGATGAGGCCACTATTAAAGGCAACCTTAACCACTACAAACAGTTACTGGGCGAAAATATCCTGATAACACTTCATCCGAAGATCCGGAGCGCCGAGGCTTGTTACCTGTCGTCGTCGCTGGCGGTGGAGCTGGCTAAAAAGCATAATACACGCCTGCACATCCTGCATATTTCAACAGCGCTTGAAACGCACCTTTTTGATAATACCACCCCGCTTAAAGACAAACGCATTACTGCCGAGGCCTGCGTACACCACCTGTGGTTCACAGATGCCGACTACGAGACTAAAGGCAACCTGATTAAGTGGAACCCGGCTGTAAAAAAAGAAAGCGACAGAGACGCTATTTTGCAGGCTGTTTTAGATGGCCGTATTGATGTAATAGCCACCGACCACGCCCCGCACACCATTGAAGAGAAAGCACAGCCTTATTTACAGGCCCCTTCGGGCGGCCCGTTGGTACAACACGCCTTGCCTGCCATGCTGGAACTTTACCACCATGGCAAAATTAAGCTTGAACAAATAGCCGAAAAAATGGCCCATAACGTTGCTACCTGCTTCCAGATTGACAGGCGCGGCTTTATCCGCGAAGGCTACTGGGCCGACCTGGCCTTAGTTGACCTGAATAACCCCTGGAACGTAAACAAGGCCAACATTTTATATAAATGTGGCTGGAGCCCTTTTGAAGGCACTACCTTCCGCTCGCGGATAGCTTACACACTGGTATCGGGCAATATTGTGTACGCCAACGGAAGCCTGGTAGAAGGTAAAGCCGGTAAACGCCTGAATTTTAACAGGTAGCAGGAGTGACATTTATTTGATACAGAAAATTCTTTAAGCCATCCGTCATAGCAAATTGTAAAATCCGGGGACTCTGAAGGTGCAATGACATTCAAAATAAAAGACTGTCATCCTGAGGTACGAAGGATCTATTCGCGAACTTTTCTATCGGTCACGTACGGCTAATAGATCCTTCGTACCTCAGGATGACAGACAGGAAAATAGAACATGTCATGGGTAGGTACCAAGAGGGAGAAATTGCTACTTTACCCCAACATATATATCCACTTCAGCGTCTTCCAGGTTTTGGGCTTTGGTTCCCCAAACATCAAAATCGGCAATGTATTTCCTATCTAAATCGCTGCCCCATATGTTTTGCCAGGCCTCGGCCACGCAATCGGGCAGACGGCCTTTGGCAACATATTTTACATAATCGGCCGCAGGCACTATCAGGCTTATCAGCCCTTCGGGGATGTTATCCAGCGAACTTACTTTACAACCCAACACAGCAGTATAAAAGCCGGTATAATCACTTTCGTAATCGGTGTATACACAGTATATCTCGTCTGTTATCCTGTCTTCAATCTGCAGCAGCACGTTATTGTCCATAAACCGGCCCCATAGTTCGCCAATGTCCTTTGCCGACTGGCCATTTTGATTTGTTGTGCGTACAGAAATGCCTTCCAAAAAGAAGCCTTTAAGATGCTCTTTTGCTGTTATTGATGTCATTACTATTTGTTATACTGATTTATAATTAACTTTTAGTCAATTTATTATGTAGCTTACTTAATATTATTATTCATCATTGCGAACCGTCATTGCGAGGTACGAAGCAATCCCCTACATGCAAAGTCACACATAGTTCGGGATTGCTTCGTACCTCGCAATAACGAGCGGAGTCTTACTCAATCATCTTTTTCAGCCCTTCAAACATACCTTTCCAGTTTTGTTCAGAGTGCTCTTTGGCTTCCTGATTTTTAATATTATCCTGGATAATGATTAATGTGGTTTCGCCGTTTTCTTCGTCCAGGCTGTAAGTGATATTGGCATAGTTTTCGGGCTTATCTTCGGTACCGGCCATGCTGCTCCAATAGCTGTAGGTAACAAATTTGCCCGGCTCAATTTCCAGGATGGTACCCTTGTCTTCATATCTATGCCCATCCCATTCGCCGCTGAATTTAATGGGCTCTCCTACCTTCCAGGTCGATTCTAAATTGGTACCAAAAAAGTATTCTTTTACCATTGCCGGGTCGGTAAGGCCTTGCCAAACTTTAGCGGCAGGGGCTTTAAATTTAATTTCGGTTTTTAACGTTAGCTTTTCCATAATCAGGTGTTTTATTTATTGTTTATTGGTGTTGGTTCGTTTATCAGCATCTGATTTTTTATCAGCTCAAAATCGTGTCCGGGCAGTTCAATAAAACCAAACCTAAAGGGATAGCCCCATGATTTTTTATTAGGCATAAAGCTCAATTTATCTACCAGGGGCACTATCGGTGTTTCCTTACATTGATAGTAAGTAACATCGCGACGAAAAGGTTTGAAATCTTCGCTCATTTTATATTGATAAATCTCATCGGCAGCAACCTGCCCTATGGCAGTAAATGCCTGCAGTTTTTCGTCGCCGTCCATACTCTTCTTAGGCGAATAGATGATTACCCAATCGCCGGTTGCCATGCGGGTTAGCGGCCCTTGTTTACCATGATTGGCTTGCATAAACCCGCCGGCCACGCCGCGGGTAATATGATCTTTTGATACTACGGTTATCCAGTATTTCATAACGTTAAGCTATTGATAGGGTTAACAAAAATATGACCAATAAATGCAGCCCTACGTAAACGGGTGTCATTACCTCTTTTTTAGGGTCGCGGAATTTGATGTGCGTGTAAACGGCGCCGGCCAAAATTACCGGGAACAGCGCCATGCCGTATATGCGGGTTGGCCCGTAAAGCATCAGGCTGCTGCCCAGCACTTCTACAAAGCCCAGCAAGTGCATAAGCCAAAGCGGGTAGCCCCAGTCTTTAAATTGCTGCACTTTTTCTTTTTGACCGAGTAATTTCTGGAAGCCAAAAATGTAACCGGGTACCAAATATGCCAATAACAGCACCCAAAGAAGGATTGTTTTAATTTCCATGTGTTTTAGATTTGATGATAGCACAAATAAAACACAGGCCGATGACAGCAGTATGTCAGTAGGAATTTAACTCCTGCAAATTTTTCTGGCTTATAGCAGTAATTATTTCTGCTACCCTATCTTTCAGGGTATCGGGTTTAATGATCTCGGCATGGTCGCCAAACATCATATACCAGCGGGCAAAGCCTTCTATAAACGCGGTTAAAAAGGTCATCTCTATTTTATTGCCCACGTTTTTTTCCGAGATAAAGCCACTGTAATATTTCTGGTGCTCCAGGTAATTGTAAATCTCTTTATCAACCCTGATCACCACCATCTGCAAATCTTTTTCTTTGATGGTTTGGGCTATGTAGGCTTTTAAAGTTGGGTGCTTGCTACTGCTATAGCTGTTATCAGTAACCACCAGTTTGCGAATACGGTCGATCCGGAAATCGCGGTAATCATTGCGCAGGCGGCAATAGGCTATCAGGTGCCAGAAAGCATCCAGGTAAACCACGCCAACAGGCTCTATATCGCGACGGGTATTCTCCTGGCTATGGGCGGCAAAATAATCAATACACAATACCTTTTTATGAATAATGCTATCCAGTATAGTTTGAATGTGATCATTAGTACCAGTGGCCCGCCGCTGGCTGTGGCTTTTCATCACCTCAATGCTGCCATCCAGGTTTTCAAGCGCATCTTTTTCTGATGTTTTCAAGATAGCCCGCACCTTATACATAGCCGATTGATATTGCGCGTTGGTGCTTGCATCAGTAAGCTTTTCTACAAACTTTTCGGCCGTTAAAAAAGCGGTGGCCTCTTCGCGGGTAAACATTACAGGCGGCAGGCGGTAGCCATCCATAATGGAGTAACCTACACCAGCTTCGCCTATCAGGGGGATACCCGCCTCTTCCAGGGTTTTAATATCGCGGTACACCGTGCGCAGGCTGATATTGAAGCGTTCGGCAATATCACCGGCCTTAACAACCCGGCGCGATTGTAACTGAATCAAAATGGCAGATATGCGGTCGATGCGGTTCATACACCAAATTAAACAAAAAAGGGGTTACATTTGTATTATTATTTCAATTATCAGCTTTATGGCTCTTGAACAGGACGACAAAATTATAACATTTGAAAACTATTACGATGTTATGCTGGCGCACATTGTGCGCACCAAGCTGGAAGATAATGGAATTCCCTGTTTTATCGCCGACGAAAATACACTTACCGCAAACCCATTATACAACCAGGCTGTAGGCGGCATCAAACTTAAAATATTTGAACGCGACCTGGAGCGATGCCGCGCCATATTAGCCGCCGAAGGCGATATGCACGAGCTTGACCATATAGAACTGGATGAAGAAACCAACAGCGCGGTAATATGCCCTTTTTGTGGCTCAACCAACGTACGCCATGGCGAGGCTACGGTTGAAAGGGTACATTGGCTTACCGCCATTGTATCGTTTTTACTGCTGGTTTTCCCGTTTTATGCCCGCAAGGCATGGCATTGTTTTAACTGTCACCAGGATTTTGAGTAAAGAGCCTCACCCTGCCCTCTCCAAAGGAGAGGGTTCTTGATTTGCAGGTTCTATATGTATAAAAAATCATGGTTTTAAACATACCAAACTATTCTTTTAAAAGTCCTCTCCTTTGGAGAGGATTTAGGTGAGGCTCTTTACTTTTTGCATGTTTTACCTATATTAGCGATATGTACAATCGCCGTAAGTTCATCAAAATATCAGCTGCAGGTGCCTCTTTAGCAGCACTTTCAAAGTCAGCTATAGCAAAAACCGTTTCATTAAAACCCGAAGCTAATTTCCCTATCGTGATATCCACCTGGGATTTTGGAATTTTAGCCAACAAGGAGGCCTGGAAAACCCTCGAAAAAGGCGGCCGCGCGCTGGATGCTATTGAAGCGGGTGCACGCGTACCCGAAGAACTGGACATAACCAACGGCACTGTTGGACGTACGGGAACGCCCGATCGTGATGGCCACGTTACACTTGATTCATGTATTATGGATGAGCTGGGCAACTGCGGGTCTGTTGCGGCAATGGAAAACATAGCGCACCCTATATCAGTTGCGCGTATGGTGATGGAAAGAACACCCCACGTAATGCTGGTTGGCGAGGGTGCTACCCAATTTGCCGTTGAGCAGGGTATGAAGAAGGAAAAGCTATTAACCCCAAAGGCCGAAGCAGCCTGGAAAGAATGGCTTAAAACCGCCAAATACAGCCCCGTAATGAATATAGAGAATGGCAGTAAGCGCCCCGGTGGTAAATATAACCACGATACCATTGGCATGCTCGCCATTGACGCCAAGGGCAATATATCTGGTGGCTGCACTACCAGCGGCATGGCTTTTAAAATGCATGGCCGCGTGGGCGATAGCCCCATCATTGGCGCGGGCTTGTATGTAGATAACGAAGTTGGCGGCGCCACATCAACCGGTGTTGGCGAAGAAGTGATACGTAACGTAGGCAGCTTTTTGGTGGTTGAACTGATGCGCCAGGGCCTATCGCCCGAGGATGCCTGTAAAGAAGCTGTGCACCGCATCATCAAAAAGAAACCCGAAACAGCCAAACAAATACAGGTTGGCTTTTTAGCTATCAATAAAAAGGGCGAATATGGTGCCTATGCCATCCAAAGTGGTTTCTCGTTCGCGGTGTGTGATGCCAAACAACAGGATTTATTAATACCAGGTAAAAGCTATTATAAATAGAGGTTCGGTTATCGGGGTGCGAGGATCAGGTGCAGGGCTTAAACAATGATGGTTTCGTTGATGACTATGCAATCTCGAACCCGGCAACCCGAACCTCGAACCAGAAAACATGATCCTCGAACCAGAAAACACGAATCTCAAAATGACCAATAAAGTTTCTCTCGAAGTTTGCGCTAATTCGGTTACATCGGCTGTGGCTGCACAGGAAGGCGGCGCTACCCGTGTTGAGCTTTGCGAGAACCTGAAAGAAGGCGGCACAACCCCATCGCACGGGCAAATACTTATGGCCCGTAAGCTACTGCATATTAAACTTTTTGTATTGATAAGGCCCCGCGCCGGCGATTTTTTGTATACCAACCTGGAATATGATATCATGATGGCCGATATTCGTTATTGCATTGACGTTGGCTGCGATGGAGTGGTTATAGGTATCCTGCATGCCGATGGTACTATAGATAAAGAGCGCTGTATTGAAATGGTGCGCCTTGCTAAACAATGGGGACTGGGTGTTACCTTTCATCGCGCTTTTGACATGTGTAAAGACCATTATAAAGCGCTGGAAGATATTGTTGAAATAGGTTGCGACAGGATCCTCACCTCCGGCGGTAAAAGCACAGCGATGGAAGGCGCTGCTGTTTTAAACCACCTGGTACAAAACGCAGCCGGCCGTATTAGCATTATGCCAGGCGCCGGCGTAAACGAAGCCAACGTTGCCGACCTGGTGCGTTTTACCAAAGTAACTGAGGTGCATTCATCGGCACGCATACCTGTTCATAGCAAAATGGAATACCATAACGACCATATCCTGCTCAGCGATGTGCCTGGTGACGAGGAGACTATCGATGTTACCAGTGTTGAAAGGGTGAAGAAATTGATTGAGTTGGCGAATGGAAATTAGAATCAAGAGACAAGAATCAAGGGTTAAGGCAATACCATTTTAACGTTGCAAAAAAAGAAGGGCTACGTGCGATTCCCTCCCTTGGGAGGGTAGGGAGGGGTTTCTCAAAGCGTCCTTTCAAACCAACGTAATACCCATGTCAAGAATCATCCCTTATAATCCAAAACTAAAAGCTTTAGCCCGCAAGCTCAGAAAGGACATGACCTTTGGCGAAGTGTTACTATGGAATGAATTAAAGGACAATAAGGTCATGGGCTTTGATTTTGACAGGCAACGTTGTATTGATAATTTCATAGTCGACTTTTATTGTAAAGATTTGATGCTTGCTATAGAAATAGATGGCATGTCGCACAATTATGAGGAAGCATTTATAAAAGACGAATTGCGGCAGCAAAAGCTGGAAAGCTTTGGGATATTTTTTATTCGATTTTCTGAATCTGAAATGAAAAATGATATGCTTAATGTGATCAGGGTCATCGAAAGCGCAATTGTCGATATCGTTAAGGTTAATCCTGAAATAAAATTACCGAAGGAGTTCAATCTTGAATTATTAAAATAAATGACGGCTACCTTAATGGCGTAGAACCCCTCCCTGCCCTCCCAAGGGAGGGAATTGCACAGGGCTTTGCTTTTGCTTGCCCTTATATCACTATTATCAGCCCTCTCCCCCTAAAAAAACGTAACCGGCAATACCAGCTCTATCCTGTTCCTCCCGGTTCCCCCAAAAAAATCTTCATCCAGCAAACGGCTGTACCTGATACCGAACGAGATGCTGTTCTGGTTAAAAAATTTGGTATCAAAAAACAGAGTACCTCCGGCCGAGCGGAAATTTTGTTTAAAGCTGCTGCCATCGGTGTAAAAATTACCGGCGGTAGCGTGGGTGTAATCAAAAAATAAAGCCCCGCGCAAACGCAGCAGGTAAACCAAATTGCCAAAGCCGCCATCGGGATAGGCTATCGGGAAATGGTAGGTTAAGCCCAACTTGTTCATATCCTCCAGGTTTTGGGCGGCGTAACCTTTGCTGAAAGGGAAGTTGTTAGAGAAACTGATTACATCATCCTTACCCTTTTGCTGGTGCGCCAGGCTTACTACAAAACTGTGGTTGGTAACAAGGCCCGGGAAATAAAACGAACCTGTAGCCAACAATTGTGTAGCGCTTGCGCCTGCAACCGTAGCCTTATAATTTATGCTGATGCTTTGCGCGAAGGCCGGGTAAATATTTTTGCGGGCCCTTTGGGTTTGATTGTTAAACGATATGTAATTATTGAGGTAGGTATAGCTCCTATCGGCATACTGCGCGGCGTAGGGCTGCTGGAAACTGGTACGATTAAAATACAGGTCGCTGCCAATGGTGAGGCCGGTAAAGTTTTTGCCTTGCGAAAAATTGAGTGGTACCTGTAAACCGCCGTGTAGCTGGGTTTCGTTCCAGTATACGTAGTTGCCTTTGGCAAAGCCCCGCCTATCCAAAGTATAATCGGCACCGGCAGACAGGTACGGGAACAGCGCGCCATATATGGCATCAAAGCTGAACTCTTTGTAACCTTCGTTAGTATTGTAATTGAAAGAAACCTGCGATTGAAATGTATTCAAAACGTTTTCGCCCACAATGGCCACCGAATAATTAGGGTCGCTGATGTTGGGGATCAGGCTATGAAAGTTGAACAGGCCATGCAGTTTTGAATATTTGGAAACCGGCAATGGTTTATCTGCAACGCGGGCCAGCATATTGGCCGAGCTGTCTTTTTCAAGCGCATGTATCCCCATTAGGGGCAAATTACTATTGGCATATAAATCACCGGCATCAATCCATTTCAGCTCTTTACGGTTTGCCTCGGTTATTTTGTAACCTGTTGCGGTAAAGCCAACCCAGGCCATTTTATGATCGGTAACAGCCGGCTGATAACTGCCTATCGTAGCATCATTTGCCATTGGCAATAACTCGTAAAGCTTATTAGCGCCAATCATTAAGGCAAACAGCCTGTCCTGCCGCTCTGCTACGTTCGAAAAATATGCCGTATCGCCTTTTAGCGCTGTAAAACCTATTGGTTTAAATGTAAACGGCAGCAAATATTTGGCATCGCCTGTGGCTATATCAATCAGAGCCAGGGTCATTTTACCTTCGGAATTGCGCACTGCCGAAAGCAGTAGGTCGCTTTTGTAAAATTTAGGGTAAGTATAAAACAGCTTTTGCGGGTTAGGCACAACCTTCAGCAGCTTACCATCGGCATTCAAAATATGCAGTTCGCTTTTACCCGACGGACCAACCTGCACAGCTACAATACTATTACCATCGGCACTAAAAGCAGGGGCAAAATATTTGGCCTTTTGGGTAATGCGATGCTCCTGGCCAGTATTTACATCCAACAGCATCAGTTCGCTGTAATCACGGTATCCCCAGCGGACATCGGGGCGATAGGTAGCATAAACTACCTTACCGTTGCGGTAATCAAAATAATTATCGAGCGAGTAGGAACGTGTACTTATTTTACGCTCGATATCCCCTGTTTTAACTACAAAGGCAGGCACATGATCGTAACTGCTCTTCATGTATATGAGCGTACTGTCGTTTACAAAAGCAGGGTACTCCCTATCGGCATCAAAGTGTTTGGGGGCTGCTGTTTTAACAGGCTGGTTTTGCATATCTGCCGCAAACTGCCCTTTAAAGTAATCAAGTCCCTGGTTTGCGAATGCTTTAAAGCTGGTCCCCGTATATTTTTTTACGGCGTTTTGAAATGGATATAAACCCGTATAAAAACCCGCCGCATCATGTGTGATATTTTTCCAGATGTCGGCGCCATATTTATCCCGGCCGTACGAAACCAGCATATAGCCCAGCGGATAATGATCGGGTGTATAATCGCGGTACGATCCGTTGCGCAGCTTCATGTAGCTATAATTTTTGCCCGCCGCCCACAATGCCCGGTAGCCATTAAAAAAGTATGGCAGGCGCCCCCTGCCCTGTTGGCTTACATGGGTTTCGTTAAATACGGCATCGCCCTCAAAAAACCAGTTGGGTACCGATAGGTCATTCCCCAGGGCCTGCCCGCCTTCGCCAAAAAGTATGCGCAGAAAACGGGATAACCCTACGTTGAAATTATTGTATTGCTGCACATGCCTAAACTCGTGTATGGCCAGTTGCTGTTGCCAGGGCAGGCTGCCTATATCAAAGCTATTTTGCTCGGGTGTTAAAAAAAACTCGCTCCTGAACGGTGCCAAACCTACGTAGGCGTTTGATATCGTAGTTTGGTTTTGTAACACAATGCTAATTTGCCGTTGCCTATTACCTATAGTAGGTTTTATCAGCCCGTTCATTTGCTGCACAATATTGGCCACATTAAACGCTGCGGTATCCATGCCGTACGGAAAAATAACTTTAGCTGCCGGCGTATTTACCTGCTTCCATTTGATAGATGGCGGATTGCCACCAAACTCCTGGGCGCTGGCCGTGGTAACCGCCGCAAGCAATATGGGCAGCAGTAATTTGGGCAATATTTTATAGGCAGATGGGCATTTGTTCATTAAAGGTTGAAAGTAAGTACAATTTGTAATTTAAGCAACAAAAGCAATAAGGATGACAGGGCAAACGCATCTGATTGGGTTAACATAACTTAACACATTTCAGATAAAAAACTTATAAATATTTGATAATCAATATTTTATATTTTAACATGGTTAACACTAAACTAATGTATTGCTTAATTTGGCGCATCCAAATATTTGGGACAACGTCGAGACTCACCTTCCTTTTCGACAATTTGTAGCTATTCATAATAACTCATACCTTTAAGGGTAAAAAACAAACAGAACAGTTATCATCTACCGTACCTATAGAATCTAATTTATCACCGTCATAACAATGGAATTTATAGAAGAATTTAAAAAGTCATGGAAACCTGACAACTTTAGCAAATGGGAAATATTTGATGTTAGTGAAATAGAAAAGGCCCCAATTAACAATTCAACAAAGGATTTTTTAAAAATTGGATTTCCAGAAACTGCTGCTCCATTCCTTGACTTTGGGTGGCGAAGTTATCGAGGGAAATTTCTAAGTATCTGGGATTGCTACTCCAAGTTTAACTTAGATGAAAGAACCAAAAACTACTGGATTCTTGGTTCTGATAATACCGGCAATCCAATTTGTTTTGATATTACCCGGGATGATAAAATTATACTTCTTGACCACGAACAGGGTTTTGAAATTATTACTGTGATAAATAACAATATTGTAGAATTAGCATCGTGCTTGCTATTTTATAAAAACTTTGTTAAAAGGGTACAAGATGAGAATGGCGAGGATGCTTTTTTGAACTCGGATTTCTCTACCGCTCAAATTACAGACCTAAAGGACGAATTTAAAAAACTTAACGCCAATATATTTAAAGAAAGTGGATTTTGGCGAAGTGAAATTAACAACTTAGGTAGATAGATATGCCCGTTCCGTATACATTTAGATTCAACCTGGACGAGCCTGCCACGCTAAGTTTTGTTAAAGAGTCCTGTACAGTTGCCTTTACCCACTGTCCAGATAAACCATCTCGATATCCGCTAAGAACAAACAAGCAAATCACTTTGCGCCTTAGCGATCTTTGCGCGAAAAACCTATTATAATGCTTTTTCGGGTGGGCTGATAGTAAATCCCCAAAAAACTATGTCCATACATCTGGAAGTCTTCGTCCGGCTGTCCAAAAATCTTTTTTCAAATAATTTAAAATGTTTTCAATCATCAATCGTCTGTACCTTTAAAGGAATAATAAATTGATAACAGCCGTAATGCCCGAAGACAAAAACAGTCATATTATACATACCATTAAAGCGTATGGTAAAAGCCTGTTGAGTTTTATAAGGCGGCGGGTAAACAACGATGCCGATGCCGAAGACATTCTGCAGGATGTGTGGTACCAGTTTAGTTCGGTTATCAACTCGGAGCCTATTGAGCAAACAAGCGCGTGGCTGTACCGTGTAGCCCGCAACAAAATAACCGATAAGCATAAAAAAAAGACGGAGACCCTGCTGGATGATATGCTTGCTACTGATGACGATGAAGAGGATACCGATAATTTTAAATCGATCCTGTTTGCCGAAACCAGTACACCCGAAACCGAATACCTGCGCAACCTGTTTTGGGACGAATTATTTTTGGCGCTGGATGAATTGCCCGAAGAGCAGAAACAAGTTTTTATTTGGCATGAGCTTGATGATGTACCGTTTGAGGAGATAGCTATCCGCACCGGCCAAAATATCAACACCCTGGTATCGCGCAAGCGGTACGCCGTGCTGCACCTGCGCAAAAGGCTTAAACAGTTATACCTTGAAATAACAGAATATTAAAAAGAATTTAAAACATTAAAAGATAATGAAAAGATCATTTTATAAAGCGCGGTTTATACTGTTCCCTATAGGAGCAGCCGCCATCCTGGCGCTCATCAGTTTTGTGGTGATGCAGTTATGGAACAATCTGCTGCCTGTAATATTGCACGTAGGCGTAATAACGTTTTGGCAGGCAATGGGCATATTTATACTATGCAAAATACTGTTTGGCTTTGGTAAGGGCAGTAAACCGGGCTGGGCCCGCGGAGGCTCGCCGTGGATGCGCAAACGTATGGAAGAACGTTTTAAAAACATGAGCCCCGAAGAAAAGGAAAAATTTAAAGCCAAACTGAAAGACCGCATGTGCAACTGGGACAACCACGGCCACGGCGGATTTGGCCGCCGCCCATGGGACGATTTTGCATCGACGGAGGAAAAAGGAGATTAGGGAATGGTTGAATGGTGAGTGGTGAGTAGTTTCAAAAAGGAAACTACCCACCACAACCATCCTCCAAAAATCTTACTACTTGATACTAACTACTTACTACTGAATATGGATATCCTGGTATTTTCAACAAGCGTTAAAGAAAAAAGGCAGGTAAACAAAGTAACCACTTTGCTTACCAAAATTCCGGCTATCGCCCAATGGAATTTCGATCTGGAAGACTGCGATAATATACTCCGCATTGAGGCCGACAACCTTTCGCCCCGCTACATCGAAAGGCTATTGATTGGCGCAGGGATACATTGCCAGGAGCTGGAATACTGATAACGTTGTACGTGTGACGTTTTACGTTATACGTTGTTCCTATACAACCCCCAAAAGCGTAAAACATCTAACGTACTACGTACAACCTTTACAACCTTTCTTCTGCGGTTCCGGAATACTGATGACGTTGTAAATGGGACGTTGTATGTAGTTCCTATACACCCGAACAAAAAACGTAAAACGTACGACGTGCAACCCCTCCAAACTTACTTCTCCTGTGCCGGAAAGTCGGCGTAAATCGCAAACGTTTCACAGAACCTCTTGAAAAGAAATGCAAAAACAATTTTGATTGACGGAACATTTAAAAAAAAAGCATATTTGTTATATGACAACATTGACCGTCCACCCTGTATCAGATAAGCAAGAAACTGCAATCCGATTTTTTTTGGATGCGCTGCATGTAGACTATGATGCCAGCGAACAAATGGACGACACGACATATCTGAACGCATCACCGCCCAATGCTGCGCACTTAAAAAAGTCGATAGAGCAGGAAAAAAGGGGAGAAATCACCAAGCTAAGTCTTGATGATATATGGAAGAAATAAATTTTACCACCGAGGCTTTAACAGAACTGTAATACTGAAAAAAAAGCGGTAATACAGTTATTTTAAAGCGTATTCGCCAATTATTGCAGGCAATATCCACCGATCCATTTTCGGGTATCGGCAAACCAGAGGCATTGAAGCATAATCTTTCTGGCGCCTGGTCAAGAAGGATCAATCAGGAACACCGCATAGTATATAAAGTAGAGAAAAACATCATTACAGTATATTCGCTACGGTTTCATTATACAAAATAAACAAATCGTTTTTGTCTTCTGGAAGCCCCTCAAATAGTACCTTGAGGAATGGTAACTTTCTCGTGTGATATATAATCACTTTACACAAATTACATGTGATAGCTAAATATCAAACAGATCATAGTTCTACTATCCCGAAAACTGTTGCGTAAATTAATACTTCCAAAAACGCAAAGGTTATTTTGTCTGGTATCTTCTGAGTACTCCACCATCCTGCGGATTTATCACAACAGCAGTATCACACCAGTTAAAAAGAACAACTTCGTTTTCTTTGTTGATAGCCACACCAATGTACGGACACCAATTGCCTTTGTAATAAAGCTCTACATCCTTTATTTGCCACAGGTAATCGCCTATTATGCTAAATGCAAAAACGTTTCTATTGTCGTCCTTCGTGTTCGGGGTATCTAATACGACTATCAGCAAATCATCAACTTCTAATATCTTTAAAATAGGGTATTCAAAATCGACATTTGTTTTATTAGCAAAAGTTAAGGCGTTGCCAATTACATTATAGTTCATTAAATAATTATCAAAGTAACAATTACACAACCGCAAAACGTACAAGCTACTCTACGGATAACGTTGTAAGTTGGACGTTGTACGTAATTCTTATAGACCCAAGCAAAACGTATCACGTAAAACGTACAACCTAAACTACTTCTTAGGCGCCGGGCTGTTAATTTCAATCCAATAACCATCCGGATCCTGGAAATAAAGTTGCAGCACGCCGTCGGCCCTTAAGGTTGGTTCTTTACTATCACCTTTCCAGTTGCTGTATTTAATATTGCGGCTGTCTAAAACTTTGGCAAACTCCTGAACCGACCCTACCGAAAAACACAAATGCTCGGCTATTGGGTGTACGCCGGCGCAGTCGCCCTGGATGGCATGTAATTTTACCCCGTTGCCCAGGCTGTACCATTGGTGCACGGTATCTTTAAAAGGGTTGCCTACCTTGCGCAGATGCATTACATCGGTATAAAAAGCAACGCTTTTTTTAAGGTCTTTTACGCAGATGGCAATATGGTCAACCACGGGTACGGCATCGGTACCCGATTGGGCAAAGCAAAAGCCCGGTAACACAAGGGCAGCAATTAAACATATTAATTTTAGGTTACCCGGTTTGCGGGTATTAAGATTGAGTAAAAGGCTCATTTTAAGTTTTTTGGTTAAAAAACCTAAAGATATGTGTTTATATAACACTAAGACCAAATCACAGAAATATTACTTAAACAGATATTGGTGATTAAACTCGTGTTCGGGTACAACATTAACCGTATTATTCCTGTTCCAGTCGTCAATATCTATTAAACCCATACGGGTTTGATAATGGCCGTCATCGTTAGGGCATTTAACTACATAAAGCCCTTCTGGCGCCAGTTCAATAACCGGGCGCGCGCCGCATGTTTTACAAAACATGCAGTTTATGGTTTTTGGTATATTAACGTAACTCCTCATATTATTCATGTTTACGTTCAATAATCTGTTACGGTTGCTTTATTGTTAACATAACACAATAAAAATATTTTAGCCTAAATATTTTATTGCCCCCAGGTATTCAAGCAGCCCCCGAACTTATTAAATATCCGGCCGCCTATTAATTTCTTTTATTTACATTTATTGCCATGCAACCCGATATTGAACAGTTAAAAACCACCTACAAAAACCTAAGCGACGATAAGCTTACCCGCCTTGCCATAACCGAAGCCGCAAGCCTAAGACCCGAAGCGTTAGATTTACTAAAAGCCGAGATAAAAAGCCGCGGGCTGGATGAAGGTATTATGAACGGCGTAAATGTGCAACTTACCACTCCGGACAGTTTAGCCATTGATAGCTATATCTCGCTTATCCGCAACCAGCCATGCCCGGTTTGCAGTAGTACGGCCCAACCACTTAACGCAATAGTAATTGGCAGCGTTAAAAGCTTTATTATACTAACACAGTACAAAAAAAAGCTCATGATTGCCTGCCCGTCATGCCTGCAACAAGCCAACCAACGTGCTACCTCGTCAACAGCCTTAATGGGCTGGTGGGGGTTACCCTGGGGAATTATACGCACATCGCAGGCATTGTTCCGTAACATGAAAGCCAACAAGGTGATCAGGGCCGATGAGCCCTCGGATAAGTTAATCTCCTTCGTAAAAACAAATGTTGGTGTAATAGAGAGTGTGCGTAAAAACAACCATTCGTTACAAGTTATGTTAGACAGCGTTAATAAGCGATAAAACCCGACCCATGATTGTGCAAAAACTAAATAAACCGGCATTCATATACGCCATATTGTTAGCGCTGATTGTTTGGTTTTCTGTCATTTTGCAATTTTTTATCTCTACAGCCGCCTATGTGCAACAGGGCCGCACCTTTGGTGGCGCCATAGTTCAAATAATTAGTTTTTTTACAATACTAAGTAATATACTGGTTGGGTTTTGCCTTATTGCTGTTGTTTTAAACAAAGCTTCGGCTTTTAAAAAATTCTTTGGCAGCAGCAGTGTAGTTACCGCTGTAGCGCTTTATATCACCATAGTGGGCCTAATTTTCAACACTGTATTACGTAGTATTGTACATTTAAAGGGCTTGTTTGCACTAACCAACGAGCTTACCCACGTATTTAACCCTATAGCTTTCGTTATCTTCTGGTTGTTTTTTACCCCTAAAACAAAACTATCATGGCGGCAGGCGGCAGGTTGGTTGTGGTATCCTTTATTATACCTTGTTTATGTGCTTATTCGCGGTGCTATTTACCATTTTTACCCCTACCCTTTTGTTGATGCCGATAAACTGGGCTATCAGCAAGTGGCTATCAATTCTTTTTTTGTGATGGTAGCTTTTTTATTGTTTGGGGGCTTATTTATGATACTAAACAACAGGCTGGCAGCAAGAACATATAAATAGCACCTTATACAGAGTAGCACACTCTATCTTATAAATCACAGCGTGGTTAATATTATTAAAAACAAAAAAAGGCTCTATGACGCTTAGTATGGGTTGTTCAATTTCAATTAGCTTCTACATAACTCTTCCTAAGGGCCGTCGGCACTGCACATATTAGGGTGTAAATCCAGGTATTTTCAATTTGTTCAAACGATATATACGCGTCGCTCATATGGATCGAACCTACGGCTCTCAATCATTTTCTTCGTTTTTTTCCACGGGTTAAAACCCGTGGCTACAAGATTGGCCGAGGCTACGCCTCTAAATAAGCCCCGATGTGTCAACAAAATATATCTTTAGAAACCGATCAGCAACCACATCGATGTTACCCATACAAAGCGCCATAAAACAAAAAAAGACGCCGGATTTTTCAAGTCCGGCGTCTTTTTTTAGGAAAGCTTTGAGTTTTCAGCTTTCCCATATGGCGTATTAACAGGATATCAAATTATTTTCGCTACGGGCTTAATCGTTCCAGAGGTGGTTAAATGGGTATGATGTGGCCAGTTTGCTTTTTATAAAATGATCTTCTTCTTTTTGTAAGCAATCGTTGGTGTAAACGTCTTCATCTGCATTTACTTTTAATATGCTGCCTGCAATACGCTCAACAATGGTTGATAGCGTGGTTACTTCGGTGTCGGGGATTTGGATTGTTAATATTGCCATGGTAGTTGTTTGTTTTAATTGATATTTCAAAAATAATTGTTTGTTGTTAATGCTGTGTTTGTTTAAAGTCAAAAATTAATCATTTGATTAACTTTTATAAAACGCCTTAAAAACTCTATCTATTGTTACTCCTCAAAAGGTTTAACATTGTTTAACAAATAGCTCGTAACCGGTCGCCCTTTAATATGATGACGATTGAGAACTGCTAATATTTTATTAAATAAATTTTTTATGGTTTTTGGACAGATAGTATGGCTAACCATTTTCAATTATTTTAGCCGCCTGGTTTAATTTCCCCTCAACAACAACGACGGAGTGGTGGCGAACCTGGCGGCTTTAAAACTTAAGATACCCTATTTTTCAGGCTGTCTTTTTTGAATTTTTGCGTAAAAAATCTCCATGTTATTTTTGTGTGAATATTTGTAGTTTTTGTGTCGATAAATTGTGCATTTATTGCCAAAAAATGAGCAATAATTACCTTATTTTTAGTTATTTATGCATGAATAAATGGCAGTTTTGAAATATAAAAGGAAGCGCGTAAATTTGTACTGATTACTCACAAACAAAAACGGGTTGGATGTTGGTTTTTGTGAGCATTGAATTTGTGAGATTGCATTATTTATGTAAATTACGGTACATCAATTTTGATCACCTACTCTACACCTCATAGGTTCCTTTTTCTTCTATTTATGCATGGCAACGGTCTTCTGAAAGTTTTCCTGGTTATATCCGCAATTAGCTTGTTGTTCGACTGGTATGTGTTCTCCGGGTTAAAAACATTAATTGCCGGCTGGCCCTCCCGGCTCTGGCAAAAAATAGTTTTATGGGGATACCTGCTGATTTCAGTTGGTGTTACCGTTTTACTTGTAATAGGCTTGCCTGCTTTTAAAACCGTTGGCGGCATGCGTCCATTCCATGAATGGATCTTGAGCCTGTTCCTCACTTTTTTTATCACCAAACTGTTTTTTATAGTCGTGATGTTTTTGGGCGATATCGGGCGGTTTCTGACAGGCTTATTTAAACTGGCGACACAATCTCACAAGAAGCCGGTATTTCCGGCCCGCCGAAAATTCATCAGCGAAATCGCTGTATTGGTAGCCGCAATTCCATTTACTTCTCTTTTTTACGCAATGTTGAAGGGCAAATATGATTACCGCTTACACAAAATAACCCTTTATTTTGATGATTTGCCTGCCGCTTTTGATGGGTTTACCATAACCCAACTTTCCGACATTCACTCGGGTAGTTTTGACGATGCAGCGGCTATGCAAAAAGGAATAGATATGGCCAAAGCGCAAAAAAGCGACCTGTTTGTTTTTACCGGCGACCTGGTGAACAATGCAGCCACAGAAATTGAGCCTTATTTAGATAGGTTTGGATCGATAAAAGCGCCCTACGGCCAGTTTTCTATTTTGGGTAATCATGATTATGGTGATTATATTGAATGGAAAAGCCCCGAAGCCAAAGCTGCCAACCTGGAGACCCTGAAACAGCACCATAAAACTTTGGGCTACCGTTTGCTGCTTAACGAGAATGTCACCATTAAAAAAGATGGCCAGCAGCTCTCGCTCATCGGGGTTCAAAACTGGGGCAGGGGATTTATACAAATGGGCGATTTAAATAAAGCCTTACAAGGCGTTCCGAAAGATGCTTTTAAGGTGTTGCTCTCGCACGACCCTACCCATTGGGAAGATCATGTGCGGCATAACCCGGCCAATATTCATCTCACCCTGGCTGGCCATACACATGGTGCGCAATTTGGCGTGGAAATCCCTGGCTTTAAATGGAGCCCGGTTAAATACAGGTATCTTGACTGGGCCGGCCTGGCCAACCAAAACCAACGCTATTTATACGTAAACCGGGGCTTTGGTTTCCTGGCCTTTAGCGGCAGGCTGGGCATCTGGCCCGAGGTTACTGTTATTGAGTTGAAGAAAAAGGTTACAGCTTAGCCACATCGATATGAACAAATTGCTGCAATTGATTTTGGTACTACTGATTTTTGCTTCGTGCAGGAATCCCAAACCGCATGTGGTTAATAAATTATATGTCCCATCAGACGAGGCCAAGATTACAACGCTTGCTTTTAATTACATTATGCCATCAGACAGTGTTTTAAAAGCGCATTTAATTAAATACAAATTCCCCGCATCCGAAACGGATAACATTGAGCAACTAAAAAAACAGTTAGATACCGCCAGGCTGTATATTTTTATTGCAGATACATTAATAAGGATACCAGAAGATTATCTAAAAAAACAAGCAAAAAGCCGCCATAGGAATGATAAGGACATGATAAAAAACATGCTGGTAGATAGCTGGGCCCCCGAAGTGGTCATCAACGAAAAACCAGGCATGTTCCAACTGAAAAATTTGGCTTTCACTCGTAATTACGAATACACGCTGTATAACCAGCGAAAAAATTTGCCTCCGGTTTTCTTTAACGCCGGAATGTTCAGGATGTCGGCAGTATTTTTCAATCAGGATAGAACTAAAGCCTTTGCCTACATTGAAAAACGCGGCGGGTTGGTTGTAGCCCAGGGTTATGACATTTTCCTGGAGAAGAAAAAAGGAAGCTGGTTTGTTGTACTATGCGATATGGATTGGGCATCCTGATTTCTGGCAAGGTTTTTATACCTAATATGCCATATCTATAAAAACATAAAACCATGGCAACATCCAACGTAAAAGAAATAGGAAAAGAGAACACCGCGGTAAAACCAGTACACAGTACCTGGGACGTGATGAAGCCTTTTGTTCATTTTGGCCTAAAGGCCACCAGGCTTATTGCAAATGCGCTTATCACTATAGTTAAAAATATACCCAAGCCCGATAACCACAAGCAGCCTGACGGTAAGCGCAATAAGGTTATTAAAATTTAATTACTATAACATTTATTTTCATATTACAAAGGCTTGATACAACTTTTTGACCCCGTATTTTAACGGGGTCAAATACAGTGTTTTCACGGATTGACAGCCGTTATTAAATTTCGGAGATTTAACATCGTTAACCCCTGAAATTAACTAACGATGCCCCTACAAATAATCGGTGTTCACAGAACCAACGATGTGCATGATAACCCCTATCTGGCTATCAACTCGTTAATGTGGATTGATGATCATACTCAAAACCGCGGCATCACTACCAGGGATGTACTCTTCGATTGGATAAATGATAACGGAATGGCTTATGTTCTTGACGAGCAAGGCAATAAATTCAGGTTGCTTACAGCAATAACTAAAGGTGGTCTTAAATATCTGCGTACTGTTTTTGATGAAACAAAATCCGACAGATTATTGAGTCTTTCCGCCTAAAATAACTAACAAAAAGCCTAAACCTTCATTTTTATACCTTAACCTTGTAAGCGACCTCTGTCATACGTTTGATAGGGGTTTGCTTTTTTGCCCCTTTGGGAAGAATCAAGAGTTAAGAATCAAGAAAGCTTCAAATTACAGTCAGCCGAAAACGGGAATCACCCCATATTGATTATACGTTTCATAAAGCGACTTTGGTTAACTAATCCAACCAGCCACCAAAACACCACAATTGTCGAACTAAATTCATTTTTATAATTAATTAATGAATTTAATTCTGATAGTTAGTAATATTACCGTATGATTAACGAAACAGACATCGTTTTAGACAAAACAGATCTGCAGATATTACGATTGATGCAGGACAACGCCCGCATATCAAACGCCGACCTGGCACGCGAGCTGGGGATGGCGCCCTCGGGGATATTGGAAAGGGTGAAAAAACTGGAACAGAAAAACGTTATCCAGCAATATGTAACCAAAATAAACCCGATTGCCCTACAGCAAAAACTGCTGGCCTTCATTTTCATGAAAGCGGCCGATGGACCAGGCTCGGATAAAACCACGCAGGAGCTGGCCAAAATACCCGAAGTGCAAGAGGTACACCATATAGCCGGCGACGATTGCTATCTTATTAAGGTACGCACTTATGATTCGGCATCGTTAATGCACCTTATGCGTACGCACTTTAGCAAAATACCACACATTTTGAACACGCGGACCACCATCGTGCTCGAGACCGTGAAAGAACAACAACAATTAGTTATACCCGAAAAATAAATATACCATGGCCTCATCTTCACAAAAATCAGCTTCGCCCCTATTGGTTATCATAGCTTTTGCTACGGTTTACCTGGTTTGGGGTTCTACCTACTTTTTTATAAAAATGGCGGTGGATGGTTTCCCCCCATTTTTGCTGGGCGCAATCCGTTTTTTTATGGCAGGTGCTTTATTGCTTATTTGGTGTGCTATTAAAGGCGAGCAGATTTTTGTAAAGCGCAATATGATTCATGCGGCGGTGAGCGGATTTTTATTGCTGGTAATTGGTAACGGCGTTGTAATATGGGTTGAGCAAACCCTGCCCAGTGCTATGGTTGCTATTATGGTATCATCGCCCCCCATATGGTTTGTATTACTTGACAAACCAAACTGGGGCACTAACTTTAAAAGCAAAAGCACCATTATTGGCCTGATAATTGGCTTTGTGGGTGTAATATTGTTATTTAGTGAGCAAATAGAAAGCATGATGGGCCCGGCATCCGGGCCGTCAAAACTCCCCGGAATGCTTTTATTAATAGTGGGTACATTGGGCTGGGCATCGGGCTCCCTATATTCAAAATATTACAATACCCAAGGATCGGCAGCGGTAAACACGGCATGGCAAATGCTGGTTGCAGGCGTTGTATTTATTCCATCAAGCTTTTTCCACCACGAAGTTCAGTCACTTAACTGGAGCGCCATCCCGGCACATAGCTGGTATGCACTGCTATACCTCATCGTTTTTGGATCGATAGCTGCATTTAGCGCCTATGTTTGGCTGTTGCAGGTGCGCCCCGCTACACAAGTCGGCACTTACGCTTACGTTAACCCGGTTATCGCTGTTATATTAGGTGTGCTTTTTGCCCACGAAGGCGTTACCCTGATACAGGTAGCCGGCCTGGTGGTGATATTGGCAAGCGTGCTGCTGATTAATTTGAGCAAGTACCGGAAAGAGAAAGCAGTGAAACAGGAAGCGATTTTGGTTGAGTAACACATTCGAAGAGAAGAGTCAAGAGTCACGATCCAGGAAATTGATGGCCTATCTTGAATCTTGACTCTTAATTCTTGACTCTAATTTTCCCATTTCCCAAACTCAAAGTACCTGGTAATTTTAATACTCACCTTGCCGCCTACTTTATATTTGCCCCTGTTGTAGTTCATTACACGCAGGGTAACATCGTTATTATCGATAATCAATTCTTCAAAAAAGCCTTTGAACAGGATCATTTTTACCAGCCATTTCTTTCCAATCCTTACTATTTTTACGTGCTCGGCATACACAACAACAATGCCACGCCTGCTCTTGATACCACAAGTTTTGGCCTGGGTTGATGTTAATACGCTGCTACTGGCCAGTATTTGCGAGGTATACAGCAATTTGGGCGAATGATACAATTGATCGGGCGGACCGTGTTCAACAATTTCGCCCTCTTTTATAACAATAAGTTCATCGGCCATTGATAATATCTCGGCCGGATCATGCGATACCAATACCACGGTTGTCTTCCACTCCCTCACAATCTGCCTGATATCGTGCTGCAGGGCTTCCCTATAATAGGCGTCAACCTGGTTAAAAGGTTCGTCAAGCAGCAATACCTGTGGCCGGCTTATGAGGGCTTTGGCTATAGTAACACGCTGCTTTTCGCCGCCACTTAGTTTGCCAAAAGGGTAATCTCGCAGCGGGTAAATATTAAGCATATTAAGAGCTTCGGTAACCAGCTTTATTTCGTGGCTACGGTCTTCGGGGGGCATCCCATCGCGCACAGTTTCCCAAACAGACGATTTGGGGTTCATATCAACACCATTTTGGGTAACCATCCGCATTACCTTGTGGGCATGCTGTATCCCGTGCTCGCGGCTTAATACCCTTTCTTCCTTAAAAAAAACCTCGCCATGATCTGGCTGCAGCGTGCCAAACAATAAGTTCAGGAGCGTGGTTTTACCACTGCCGCTTTCGCCAACTATAGCGGTTATCTTCCCTTTGGGCACAAATATGGTTATATTGTTTACCCCGGTTGATTTATCGCCAAAAAAGTTTTTGGTAACAGATATGGTTTCAAGTATCAAATCATCTTGCATTCCTGTGTACTTTTTATCGCTTAAGTTTTGGTAAAGGCAAATAATTGAGGCCTAATAAAGCACCTAAGCTATAAAAAGTTTGCTGTCAACAAAAACTAAAGCTTATATTTTATATCCGGGCAAACAATTTACACCAATAGCCATTCTTATTGCAGCAAGACATTCAAAATCATCACCATGAACAAAACCATCGGTAGAGTCCTTATAATTATAGGTGCCATTATGCTCATCTGGACGAGCTTTACTTATACTAAAAAGGAAAAGGTTATTGATGCCGGCCCACTCCAGGTTTCTGTTGATAAGCAAAAAACGGTTAACTGGCCCCCGTATTTAGGCGGTGCATTAATTATTGGCGGCATAGCAGTAATTGCCTTATCAAAAAGTAAATAAGCTGGAATTAAGTAATAAGTCTTTTGCCCTGGGCTGAATTCTCTTTTCTGACTTTGGGCTTAAGACTTTCGACTAAAGACTAAGCATGACAAAACGCTATTTATTGTCGACCGCCTTAAGCACGCTTATATCTTTATCGGCCAATAACTGCGCATAATTAATCATTCTGAATTTTTTGCCCTCCATCGCTCTAAATTCCGGCGAAAGCAACATATTCAGTTCTGTTTGGCGGTGAATACTGGTGAGGGGTTTGCCGTCTTTGGCATTCATCATGTTGCTGTTCATATCCACCAGTGCGTCCATCTCGGGGCTGGGCGTAGCTGTATGAATAACCACCAGATTTGGTTTGTTGGGGTTAAGCTTAGTGCTTACATAGTTCAGAAAAACCTTTTTCTTGGTGGCTATCGGCTCGCCCCACATTTCCATATAGGTTTCTCCAAAATAGGTAACGCTACTTAGGGTTGATATGGCTAATTTATATTTATGGGCCAGTTTTTCGGTTAGTGCCCGCAACTCGGGTGTCGATAACGCTATCCCCATGTGCGGGTCGATATAGGTAATTTTAAGCCCCGAGGCCAGTGCACGTTCAATTTGTGCCGATAGCTCGGTTTCTACTTCCTCCATTTTATATCCACTCTTCGCGAACGATGACGTTGAATGCGGGAAATAGCCTACTTCATCAACTAAACTTGGCACTGCAGTTCGCCCGGTAACTGGCCCCCAGCGGTAGTTTTTCCACTCGGATGTAAGTGTTAAGTGTACTCCAACGCTCACGTTTGGATACTTTTTTAAAATCTCCACGGCTTCCTGGTACCAGGGGCAGGCAAACTGCAACGATACAGAAAAAGGCAGGCCAGTTTTAGCCATTTTTTCGGCGGCCATATTTACCGAATGGTTCATGCCTATATCGTCAAGCCTTATCAGCAATTGTGGCAATTTATCAGCTTTTTGTGCAGCCGCGGGGCTTAACCAAATAACGGTCATCAACAGAAACAGGTACCGGACATGTATATTTTTCATCAAATTAGGGCTTTATCGATAAAAAAAAGTAAAAATTAAGTTAAAAACAGCCAAAAAAACACAAAAAATTACCGTTAATGGCAATAATAAAATGTAAATATTATAAAAATCACCCATTGAAGCATTTATTCGTGTAAATTTTACGTTTATTTAATATCTTGTAGCGCATAATGTCGGCCTCCCCCTAAAATACCGGCATTTACCGCTATTGATGCATTATATATGGCAACATTATAAAACCCTGATTAACCGCAATTGTTTAGGTAATACCGAGCAACTGCATGGCTTGCCTTACTGGAGCAACAAGTTATTTGCCGTAATAATGACCTACTTGTTGCCGCTTTTTGTCGTCGCCCTGGTCCCCGGAGGGTATATGAGCATTATAAATCATTTTTACGCGCTTGCTGTTTTTGATTTACTTATTGTAGCTGCTATTTCGGCAGTAGCATTATTGCATGGTATAAGTATACCGGCCCGTAAACTGCTGCTTATTACATTCCTGTACCTGCTTGCCGTGTTTTTGCTTTACTACCTTGGTTGGTACGGGCCAGGCTTGCTTTATTTACTGGTAATAACCATTTTTTGTTTGCTTATATTTCCCGGTAAGCGCCCATTTTGTACTGTTTACATCAACACGGCCATTTGCATTTCGGTTGGTATTTGCATTCACTTTAAACTTTTATCTGATGGTATTGCCTTGCAATATAGTCTTGGCTCGTGGATAGCTGTATCAATAAACCTTATTATTTTAAGTGCTGTTACGGCGCAACTATTACCCACGCTTTTTAACGGGCTGCAGCAAAGTAACAACAGGTATGAAACGGTTGCACAGGCCACAAGCGATACCATTTGGGACTGGGATATCATTAACGATACCATTCAGTACAATTATGGGATGAACCAAGCCTTTGGGTACAAATTAAGCGAAGTAGCCAATGTAACCAACTGGTGGAACACCAAGCTACACCCAGACGATGCCGAAAAAGTTACCGGAGGCCTTACCAGGGCGTTTACAGGCAAAAACAATCACCTACAGCTTGAATACCGCTTTTTATGCGCCAATGGTAAGTATAAACATATACTTGACAGAGCTTTGATAATAAGAGAAGCAGGCGGCAAACCCGTAAGGGTTATTGGCGCCATGCAGGACATTACCCGCCAAAAAGAAGAAGAGCAATGGCTGCGCCTTACCGAATCGGTATTAAAATATGCCACTGACGCGGTTTTGATTTTTGAAGCCGAAGCCAATGAAAATCAGCAAAGAAAATTAGTATATGTAAACGAGGCGTTTACCAATATTACCGGCTACACCCAGCAGGAAACAATTGGAATGGTAACCGATGTTTTATGGGGTAATAACATTGCCGGAACAGCTCAAAACAATTTGATGACTACATTTGATCAGCAAGCGGCATTTGAGGTTGAGGTAATTAACTATAAAAAGAATGGCGAAAGATTTTGGAGCAGTAAATCGGTATCACCTGTTAAGGATGCGGCTGGCAAAATAACCCATTGGATCTCGATTGAGCGCGATGTTACCCAAACAAAAAACCACGTTACCGCTATCGAAAAACAAAATATTAAACTCAAAGAAATAGCATGGACCCAGGCCCACACAGTACGAACCCCGGTTGCCCGGCTCATTGGCCTGGTTGATTTATTACTTGATGAAAATACTCATGCAACGGATTACGACCAGTTGCTCAATTTCATTTCCTTATCGGTGCATGAACTCGATAACATCATCTTAGGTATCATCCGAAAATCCGAAAACGAGCAGATAAATTTAATGCCAAAGTTGGACACTTAAAAATCTAATGGCCAAATAAATACTAAAACCATCTTTTTCACCCTGAAAGGTCCTGATAATCTGGCAAATCATCAAATTGCGTTCCTAATCCAACAACAAAGTATCCTCATCATCTGTAAGGCTTAGCTGAATGCTATCAGCCCCGGCAATACCTTCAATGCTGCCTTTAATGTGCGCAGCATTTAACAATACCTTATCAAGCTGTTTCTCGCGCGATTTCCACATTTTTTCCATTGCGTCGCGTTCTTTCTGGATAGACAGGCGCATGCCCATATAACCTTCCCGAATGGCTTTCCACTGTTCAGAAAATTCGCTGCTGGTTAAGTAATCATACAACAGGTGCATTTTATCGCCTTTATTATCCTGCGATTTGATGAGGTTTGATAGCTTGATCACGCCATCGCGCAGGATATACGATACTGCTTTCACCTCGTCGAAACTACAAATCCAAACCCCATCCTTCTCGCCAAAACAGTCCATCCCCTTAGGATAGCATTGCGTAACAATAACCGCTACATCAACGCCAACGCTACGCATATCTTTTTTGAGTTTGTCAATCCAGTCGGCGCCAAAGGTAGCGGTGCGTTTACTTTCGTAAATAATTTTACCGCACTCCTGCCCAAACTGGTTACGTACAGTTTGAATACAATCGGCACCTCGAACGCCTTTACCAACTTCGCTTATCACGTCAAACGGAAAATAGTTACGCAGCAATTCTTCCAATATCAGTTCCTGCACCTCGCCCTGTAACTGCATCGATCCCTGCTCGGCTTTGCGCTTCATTTCTTCGGCAAGCTTCTTTTGGTCGTCCAATTGTTTTTCCAGTTCTTTTACTTTTAACTGGTATTCAATATCCTTTATGCTATGGCGTTCGGCTTCCTGCCGGCGTATCTGCTCGCTCAGTTCGTTACGCTGCTCCTGTAATTTACGTTGCAGAGCAAGCTCCATTTCCTCTTCTTTTTGCAGCAACTGCTTTTCGCGCTGTAAAAACTCAAGCTCTTTCAGGCGCGATAGCTTTAGCTTTTCCTCGCTTTCCTGCGCCGAATTTTTAAGCATCAGCACCTGGTTTTCATAATCCTGGCTTATGGATTTACGCAGGTTTTCCTCCAGCACCAGCTGCAGTTGCTTTTTTTCGGCATTCAGGCGCTGTTCAAACTCGGCTTTTTGCTGCCGTTCTTTGCTCAAAAACTCCTCGTCTTTTTTACGGTATTCCTCCTCTTTTTGGCGGGTATAATCCTGCATTTTAACCCGGAGCTCTTTTTTATACTCCTCGGCCATCACCTCCTCTATCGGAAAACCAAAACCACAACTGGGGCACTTAACTTCTGTAGCCATACTTTTTATCACGCGAAAAACATTTTCGCACCTCAAATATAGGAATTTATACAGCGCCAAATTTTGACGAAAATGTAATACTTGCAGTTATCAATTATTATTTATACATTACATCAATGCAAATTTTACAAATTGGCAAGGTCTTGTGGAGCTACGATTACGAAATCGCGGCGCTTACACTGATCGATGAAGCCGGAGCCCTCTTTTCGCTAACTCCGCCTCCCCACCATCGTGAGGGTGAAATTGTATTGACTCCAACAAACCTGGTTATTGATGGGTACAACTACTTAAATATCCCTTTAAACAAGCTTGAACAGGTATACCTTGGCTTTGATGACATTTATAAAAGATCGTTAGTCAGAAATAAAGGTCTCTTTTGTCAGCCCTTAAGGTTGCGCTACAAACAAGGCGACGATACTGCTGTTGTGTACCTCATTGTTGATCTTCGGTTTTTCGGCACAAAAAACCAACTCTGGTTTGATACCTTAAAACAACTCCTGGCCGACTAAGCCTCTTTTATACCCGAAACACACTTTTCCCTGAAATATGTTGTGCTTTGCATAAAAGCAATCCGGTTAAAATACCGCATTATGGGTATTTTTTATTAAACACCAATTTGTGATATTTGGCACTACAAACCATCACTAAAACCTTTATCTCCTGGCCCCCTATTTAATTGGCCACCTGTAGCAAAGGCTTACATAATTTATTGATCATTATGAAAAAACTCGGACTACTACGGTTATTTATTTGTTTACCCCTCATCGCGCTTATTATCCCCAACGTTACCGAATCATTAATAAACCCCAATTACAAGGTGCCACTTATACACGTTATTGCCGGTGCAGCACTTGTGGCAGCAATTGCCATTTGTAGTATTATCATTTACTATCTGCAAAAACAGCAACTTAAAGTACAGTACCAGCGCAATAAAAATTAACAAAAAAGCAAACGGCGTACCCGGTTTGCCAGGTACGCCGTTTAGCGTTTTAAGCAATATTATAATTATTTAGCTTTAGCAAATTCGCCGTTAGCTTTAATGGTAACTTCATCGCTTAACATAGCCGAACCAAATTTGCTACCAAAGCCAAAATCAGCGCGTTTTATTGTGCCTGTTAACTGGAAACCAGCATCATCGGCTTTGCTCATTGGGTTTTGGATAGTACCACGGTACCAAAGGTCGAATGTAACAGGTTTGGTAACACCTGCTAAAGTAAGGTTACCGGTAATTGCGTAATGTTTTTCAGATGTTTTTGAAACACCTGTGCTTGTAAAAGTAAGTGTTGGCTTATTTGCAACATCAAAAAAATCGGCCGATTTTAAGTGATTATCACGGTAATCATTATCTGTGCTTACAGATGCTGTTTGTACAGTAAACGAAACTTTAGCATCGCTAAAATCTGGCTTTGCAGCAACAATAGTAGCATCGTAAGTTTTAAAGGTACCATCAACATCATTTACCAATAAGTGGGTAACTGTAAACTTAACATTTGAGTGTGCTTTGTCAACCGTCCAGGTTGTTTGTGCCGAAGCGGCAGTATACAAAAATGCTGACGCTAACAGGATAAAGATTTTTTTCATTTTACTTGAGGTTTTGTTTTTTTTATGATCCAAAAGTATACAAAGAATTGGAATAACAAGCCGTTAAATGTTTAAACATTTAATTATTAAATTGGGATGACAAATCACGACTGATTTAGTGGGGTAATAAGCTTTAAGCTAACCTTGCGATTAAATAGGGATTATATTTACTTAGCGGTTTTGGTAAAAAATAGCCTTTAATACAATCCGGATTACAAACACATATTTGTATGTGCAACCTTGATGTAATTTTTGATCCTGGAAAAGCTTCTATTCCCTCCGGAAAAGCACAACGTATAGTGTCATAAGGCTCCCGGCCGGTGTTTTTATTCGATTCGTGTATATACTTAATTACCGCACAATCAAGTGCCCTGTTATTTTCACGATTGACAGGCATTGCTAAACCCGATGTGCCGAGAAGATCTTTTAAACCATTGTACGATTCACTTAATATCTCTAACGATTCTGCTTCAACAAGGTTGAGGCAATTCCCAAGTTCGATAATAGCGCCTATTACAAAAGGGGTTTTAACTGCTTCTTTATTTTTTTGAATTCCTTTTGCGTTTTCAATGGCATATTGTAAAGCCCGTGTCGGATCGCTTTCCCAAAAATAACTTCCTGGTCCGAGCCAATCCCAAGCATTATCACTCGGTCTCAACTCATCCCGCCCCATCACCAAGTTGTTACCAACTTCTCTGTCACAGCTATGAAAACCAATGACATTTAATGACTGATAGTCGGACATTAATTATTTAGACTTTGTTATTGAAGATAATTTAGACGTTTCACCTTTTATAGCATCGGCAGAAATTATGCCCGCACTTTTTAAAAATGCCATAGCGGTTTCCTTTGACACGTTCGCTTTAGAAGTGACAGCCTTTATAGCGGCAATTTGTTCTTGAACACTTTTAGTTGTCATATTAGAAAATTAAACACAAATATAACGATATTTTGCATACAAGTACCCTATTTTCACTGAGTTGGGGCTGCGGTGAATGGTGTCAATTGCTATCATATTTAAGTGTTCTCCTTCCAGAGATCCCGCTTTTTACGTTTCGGTTTACACGAGCGGCAAAACTATTTATCTGACTTAGCCAACAATACCTCTTTGCGGCTGAGACCTCTATAAGACCATGTTGGTGATATTATTTAAATTAAGGCAGATAAATACTTCACTTATCTGCCTTGTTGCTTTTTTTACTTAGCGCCAAACACATAAAATAATGAAAAGCCCAATCCATTGCTTATAAAACTGCCGTTAAAGCTATCTGTGCTTCCGTGGCTTTGCGCTCCATCATCTGATTTTGAATGAGCATAATAGATATTAGCCAATGTGGCCGATACTCCTATTTTTTTTGTTGGGTAATAAACAAGGCCAAGATTTATACCGGCGTTATAGCTATCAGTTTTGCTTGAGTTTGAATTTACAGTAGCGCCGGGATAATCGTAGGTATATTTTACATTGTATCGGCTATAGCCCAGGTATGGGCCGGCGCGTAAACCTAATTTTTCGCCGTACATAAAGTACTTTCTGATAAATATCTGAGCGCCATAATCATACTGATGTTGTGTTGACGGCGAACTGAATTCGCCATTGTCGACACTTAAATGATCATAGCTCAAATTGGCCCCTATATCCAATTTATCGGCAATAAAATAGCTGTAATTGGGCCCTATACCAAAATTATTGTACTTGTTTTTGGTATTACTTGAAGCGCCGGTAGATGGATTTACGCTTACATTACTTGATTTTTGAGTGTTGAAAATTAAATTCACACCTAATGTTTGCGAGCCTTTTTCGGTTTGGGCTTTTGAAATTTGAAAAGCCAATAAAAATGCAGGGACTAAAAGCAGGATTTTTTTCATATTGTAATAATAGTTTGTTGAGCAGTTGAAACGGCATTTATTTGCCGTTATTTTACCAAAAAGTCTATTATTAAATAAATATTTTTCGCGATAATATAAGATTATAACCGGCGTTTAATTTGATTTTATCGCCAGAGTTACCGTCCCTCCAAACTACCCCTATATTCCTTAAGCGCCCTTAATATCGAAGTAGCAATTGTGAACTGTCCGTCTTTTGAGTTCAGGTATTCTTCGTCGGCCGGGTTATTGATAAAGCCAGTTTCAACCAGCACCGCCGGCATACCGCTTTGGGCCAGTACCAGTACACCCTGTTCCTTTACGCCAAAGGTATGGTGGCCATCCGCTTTTTTAACCTGGTGAATAATCATATCGCCAAAATGAATACTTTGCTTACGGTACTTTTGCTGAAAAGCGTTCAGCACAATGGTATTCACCACATTATCTTCGCCGTAACCGTTGTATTTGTTCTTGTAGTCATCTTCAATAAAAATGGAAGCGTTCTCGCGCAATGCTTCACGCTGTTCCTGGCTGCGGTGAAAACCGTAAACCAACACCAGTGTGCCGTGCTCTTTGGCCCTTTTTTGGGGCGATGAATTACAATGGATAGAAATAAACAGGTTACCGTGGTTGCTGTTGGCTATTTCGGTGCGTTTATGCAGTTCGATAAAGGTATCCGTACTACGGGTCATGATGGTTTTAACACCGGGCATTTCGTTATTTACCAAATCGCGCAGTTTTTTGGCTATACTAAGGGCAATATCTTTTTCTTTTGAGGTAGCACCATGCGCGCCGGGGTCTTTACCGCCATGGCCAGCATCAATTATAAGTGTTTTGAACTTGAAGTGATTTGTAACCGGTTTTGATGCACCGCCTTCTTGTCCGTATAAAGTGTTAGCAGAAAGCAAACCGAAGAAAAAACAAGCAAATACAAGTATACGCGTACTTTTTAGGTAGATGGAAAACATGAAGAATTTTGTATATAGGTACTTTAAATATTTTAACTATAAATGCCATAATTAAGATATTGTTTGGTGTACTCAGTTTAAATGTATGTTTAATTAAATTCCGCAAAGGTAGTATTAGTTAACATTTTAACGTCACTGCGATTCAAAAAACAACAAAATCGTTAAAGCGATACCGGGATCATACAAATCATGTTTAAATTTTTATATTTATGTTTTACTACTTACCATTTGATATATGCCAATTAAAAAACTACTATTTACCCTGTTCGTTTCCATCTTTTTTGTACAAACCAGTTACAGCCAGCAAAAACAATTGCCTTACGGCGACAATGCATCGGTAGGCAAATATTACAACATACGTGGTATTAAGCTATATACCGAAACTTACGGAAGCGGCAAACCCTTGCTGATGATACACGGCAACGGCGATAAAATGAGCGCTTTCAAAAACAACATCCCTTATTTTGCAAAAAAATATAAGGTTATAGCTGTGGATAGCCGTGCGCATGGCAAATCAACTGATGCAGCCGATTCGTTGAGTTTTGAGCAGATGGCCGATGATTTTGCTGCCCTGCTGGATGCAATGCATATCGATTCGGCTTACGTGGTTGGCTGGAGCGACGGGGGCATTAATGCGCTGGAACTGGCTATGCGCCATCCGGATAAAGTTATAAAACTGGCGTCGACAGGTGCAAACCTTTGGCCCGACTCGACCGGGTTAATACCCAGCTTATGGAAAGATATGCAGAAAAACTACGCGGCACATAAAAATGAGGTTTGGAAAACTGCTAAAGAAAAAAACGACTGGAAAATATTCATGCTGGATTATAACCAACCGCACATCAAATTAACCGAACTACACAAAATCAAGTGCCCTTCGCTTATTATAGGCGGCGACCACGACCTTATCCCCGTTGAGCATACGGTAATTATTTCTCAAAATATCCCTAAATCCTATTTATGGATTGTACCCAACTCGGGGCATCCAACGCTTGTTGAACATAAAGACGAGTTTAACAAACTGGTTGATGACTTTTTTGAAAAATCTTTCAATAAACGATAAAAACCGATTTTAAAAATATCAGCCTTAAGACTGATAAATAAATTATTTTTTAAGGCTATAGTATGAAATAAGTTTGCTTATTTCATACTATAGCCTTAACTTTGTTTGGTAGTAAAGCGATAAAGGATATGAAAAACAGAAAACAACAGCTGGTTATTGAACAAATGGATAAAAAGCTTACCGTTTTTAAATCAGTTGAGAATGTTATTATACCGTCAAAAGGCTGGTTAAATGCTGTGCGGGTATCTCTTAAAATGACTTTACAACAATTAGGCAATCGTTTAAATATTACGGCACAAAGCGCAAATGACCTGGAAATGCGGGAAGCCCTGGGCACTATAAGCTTAAACCGTTTGCGGGAAGCTGCTAATGCTTTAGATATGAAATTTGTATATGGGATAATACCAAAGGACGGTTCCATCGAATTAATGATTGAAAAACGAGCTAAGGAGCTTGCCCAAAAGATTGTGTTGCGAACATCTAATTCAATGAAATTGGAAGACCAGGAAAATTCGACTGAAAGGATAGAAAAAGCCATAAATGAGAAAGCAGAAGAAATCAAAGCAGAATTGCCAAAATATTTATGGGAATAAACTTTGAATATCAGGATGGACAAACCCCTTTGGACGAAGAGGAAAAAGAGGGCTTGCTTATCGGCACAATTACTACCCGCGCAGAATTGGATGAATTTGAGCAACTGAACATTCAAAAAGCTGTTGAGTGGACGCTAACCCGAAAGTTTAAACCAGACAAAGTTTTAACGGAAGAATTCATTAAAGAACTTCATTACCGGATGTTTGGGGATACCTGGGCATGGGCAGGCAAATTCAGAAACACAAATAAAAACCTTGGAGTAGATTACTTTAGGGTAAGCGTAGAATTAAGAACCTTATTGGACGATGCTAATTTCTGGATGGATAAATCCATTTACCTGCCAAATGAAATAGCTATTCGTTTTAAACATCGCATAGTCAGCATTCACTGTTTCGCAAATGGAAATGGCAGACATTCCAGGCTGATAGGTGATATTATAATTGAACATCTTTTTAAGTTGCCGGTGTATTCATGGGGAAGTTCAAACCTAATAAAAGCAGACCAGAGCAGAAAATTATACCTAACTGCCATAAGAGCCGCCGATAAAGGTGATATTGAACCGCTTATACGGTTTGCACGTTCTTAAGTCAATACCATTCTCCCAACGTCATTGAGGAAAGCTTTAAAAAATTGATTTCGCGCCAAGATGCCAGGACGCTAAGATGAAACAAGCAAATCACTTTGCGTCTCTGCGTCTTTGCGCGAAAATCCTCTACATTGCCGCCCCGCCTAACTCATGACAGTCCATGACAGTTCCCGGATTACTATTGCCTACATTAGCTTTACCAATTTAAACCAGTTAAGAGTATGCAAATTATTTTTGGAGTCTTTTTCCATTTTATCGGCGGGTTCGCTTCGGGGAGTTTTTATATCCCCTACAAAAAAATTAAGGGCTGGGCCTGGGAAAGCTACTGGATAGTAGGTGGCATTTTTTCCTGGTTTATAGTTCCGCCGCTGGCCGCATGGTTAACCATACCTGGCTTTGCCGATATCATCAGCCATACAAGCACATCCGTTATCGGGTGGACTTATTTAATGGGCTTACTATGGGGCATCGGTGGCCTCACTTATGGTTTAGGTGTACGATACCTTGGGGTATCGCTGGGCAGTACTATTATATTGGGCCTTTGTTCGGTATTCGGGGCATTAATACCATCGGTATATTATGACCTGGTTCCAAAAGAGGGTAAGGATACGTTTAGCATGATGTTGCATAACCAATGGGGGCAGTTTGTATTATTAGGTGTGTTACTATGTGTTGCTGGTATAGTTATATGCGGTAAAGCCGGGATGATGAAGGAGAAAGAGCTATCGTCCGATAAAACTATCGCCAACGAAAACAAAGACTACCGTTTTGGGCTGGGTATCCTGGTAGCTGTAGTATCGGGGGTGTTAAGCGCTTGTTTTAACTTTGGCATCGAAGCGGGTAAATCAATGGCCGATACCGCAAACCATCTTTGGCAGGCTGCACACCCGGGGCAGGGTAACTTTCTGTATCAAAACAATGTAACGTACATTATTATACTATGGGGTGGCTTAACCACCAATTTTATATGGTGTATGGTGCTTAACGCCCGCAACAAAACGTTTGGTAATTATACCGATAAAAAAACGCCGCTGCTTAAAAACTACCTGTTTGCTGCGCTTGCCGGCACCACCTGGTTTTTACAGTTCTTTTTTTACGGTATGGGCGAAAGCAAAATGGGCAACGGGGCCAGTTCATGGATTTTACACATGGCTTTCATTATCCTGGTAGCCAACACCTGGGGCCTGGTGCTAAAAGAATGGAAAGGCGTTAGTAAAAAAGCCTTTACCACGGTTATAGCCGGCATAGCCGTAATTATATTATCTGTGCTGGTGGTGGGTTACGGTAACTCGTTAAAATAATTATTGAATTATTGATTGACTGAATTATTGATTGAGCTGCAATACGGTTTTATCAATAATCAGCAAACATTAATTCAACAATTAAAAATTGAATTATTGATTGACTGAATTACTGATTGAGCTGCAATACGGTTTTATCAATAATGAGCAAACATTAATTCAACAATTAAAAATTGAATTATTGATTGACTGAATTACTGATTGAGCTGCAATACGGTTTTATCAATAATGAGCAAACATTAATTCAACAATTAAAATAATTCAATAATTCAATAACTCAATAATTCAATAATTAAACACACATATGTCTGTCAAAACAACACAATTTAAGCATGTAAGCTACCTGTGGGATGATGCCAAAGCAGCCGGGCTCGCCGGCGACGAGGTAGCATTATTAATATACCGATCAAACTTATTAGGTGCCGATTTGCGGTTAACTAACTATGGCGGGGGCAACACTTCGTGCAAAGTAATCTCCAAAGATCCTTTAACCGGCAGTGATGTTGAAGTAATGTGGATTAAAGGATCGGGCGGCGACATTGGCACGTTGAAAAAAAGCGGTTTGGCAGCCCTGTATGTCGACCGGCTGCGCAGCCTTAAAAATGTTTACCGCGGTGTGGAATATGAAGATGAAATGGTGGAATTGTTTAACCATTGCATTTATGACCTTGCCTCCAAAGCGCCGTCTATTGATACTCCTTTACATGGCTTTTTACCCTTCGCCCATATTGACCACCTGCACCCCGATGCAGCTATAGCTATCGCAGCAGCAAAAGATGGTAAAAAAATAACACAAGAGCTTTTTGGAGGTACCATAGGCTGGGTAGAGTGGAAAAAACCGGGCTTTGAACTGGGCTTGCAATTGAAACAATGTTTAGACGAAAACCCTGGCATCCGTGGCATCATGTTAGGTTCGCACGGTTTATTTACCTGGGGCGACACCGCTTATGAAAGCTATGTTAACACATTAGAAGTAATTGAGCGCTGTGCCGAATACCTGGAAGAAAACTATGGCAAAAAAGCCCCTGTTTTTGGCGGTCAAAAAATTGAAAGCCTGGACGAGGCCGACCGTAAAAAACAGGCTGCCGCTATTGCCCCTATCCTGCGTGGTTTTTGCTCGAGCGAGCGCCATATGGTTGGGCATTTTACAGATGATGCCCGCGTGCTGGAGTTTATCAACTCCAATGATCTTGACCGTTTGGCGCCTTTAGGAACCAGCTGCCCTGATCACTTTTTGCGTACAAAGATTAGTCCGCTGGTATTGGATCTTACACCGGGCGAAGATTTGAGCGACGTTAAAGCTTTACAGGAGCGCCTTACCCCCGCATTTGAGGCCTACCGCCAAATGTATACCGATTATTACAACACCTGCAAGCACGAAAACAGTCCTGCTATCAGGGATACCAACCCGGTAATTATCCTGTACCCGGGTGTCGGCTTATTCTCCTTTTCAAAAGATAAACAAACCGCCCGCGTTGCAGCAGAGTTTTATACCAACGCCATCAACGTAATGAAGGGCGCCGAGGCAGTATCGGAATATACTTCGCTGCCTCGCCAGGAAGCGTTTGATATCGAATACTGGTTATTGGAAGAAGCCAAGCTACAACGCATGCCAAAACCAAAGGCTTTATCGGGCAAAATTGCCTTAATAACCGGCAGTGCCGGCGGCATAGGCAAAGCCATCGCCAAAAAATTTGTTGACGAAGGCGCTGTTGTGATCCTGAACGACATGAATGCCGAACGTTTGGAAAGTGCAGGCGAAGAATTTAAAAAGCTGTATGGCAAAGACTCGTATGCCACCGCAGTACTTGATGTTACCAGCAGCGAGCAGATCGACTCTGCTTTAACAGTTGCCGCCCTTGCTTTTGGTGGGGTGGATATTGTTATCAACAACGCGGGCTTATCCATCTCCAAATCAATCGGTGATCATACCGAAAAAGATTGGGACCTGTTGTATGATGTTTTGGTAAAAGGCCAGTTTTTTATTACCCAGGCCGCCGTAGCCACCATGAAAAAGCAAGCTATTGGTGGCGATATCATTAACATTGTAAGTAAAAACGCCTTAGTAAGCGGACCAAACAACGCTGGATACGGCTCTGCCAAGGCAGCCCAACTACACCTAAGCCGCTTAAACGCTGCCGAGTTAGGTGCCGATCACATCCGCGTGAACGTAGTTAACCCGGATGCGGTTATCAGCGATAGTAACATCTGGGCCGGCGGCTGGGCCGAGGGACGGGCAAAAGCTTACGGCATCACCGTAGCCGAACTACCTGCCTACTACGCCAAACGTACCTTATTAAACGAGGTAATTTTACCGGCAGATATCGCCAACGCCTGCTTCGCCTTTACCGGCGGCCTGCTCAACAAATCAACCGGCAACGTGTTGAATGTTGATGGCGGGGTGGCAATGGCGTTTGTGAGGTAGAAGCCCCCTCTAAATCTCCCCCTGAAGGGGGAGACTTTAAAAAAAGAGCATCTAAAAAATAAATCTCCTCTGCAACGAGGATTGAATTGTCCTTTTTAAGCCCTCCCCTTTAGGGGAGGGTTTGGGTGGGGCTTAACCATTATAAACATGCAATTAGAGAAGAGCATAATCGAAGAAACTAACCATCAGCAACAAGCCGCGCACCAGCGTAAGTTTGATTTTGTTGCTGAGGATATAAAAGGGTTGGATACCATCCTGAAAAAATTAGGTGATTTTAATATCGCCATACCAAGCTGGGCTTTAGGTACCGGTGGTACACGTTTTGGCCGTTTCTCTGGCGGTGGCGAGCCACGCAGCCTGGAAGAAAAAATTGAAGATGTGGGGTTGATCCACGCCTTAAACCGCAGCAGCAATTCAATTTCGCTGCACATTCCGTGGGATATCCCTAAAAATGCGGATGCTATTAAAGCACACACCGCTGCTTTAGGCCTGCATTTTGATGCGGTTAACTCCAACACCTTCCAGGACCAGCCAACGCAGGAGCTGAGCTATAAATATGGCTCGTTGCACCATGTAGATAAAGCTGTGCGCAAGCAGGCTATTGCCCACAATATTGAAGTGATTAAGTATGGTGTAGAGCTGGATTCAAAAGCTTTATCGGTTTGGTTATCTGACGGATCAAATTTCCCGGGGCAACTAAACATGCGTGGCGCTTTTGAGCGTACGCTGGAAAGCTTGCAGGAAATTTACGAGGCCCTGCCCGCCGATTGGAAAGTTTGGGTGGAGTACAAACCTTACGAGCCGAATTTTTATTCAACTACCATTGGCGATTGGGGCCAATCCTACCTCCTGTCGTCCAAATTAGGCAGCAAGGCACAAACCCTGGTCGATTTGGGGCACCATTTGGGCAGCACCAATATTGAGCAAATTGTTTCTTTATTGCTGATGGAAGGCAAGCTGGCCGGTTTCCACTTTAACGACTCTAAATACGGTGATGATGACCTTACCGTCGGCAGCATCAATCCATACCAGTTGTTCCTGATATTTAATGAACTGGTAGAGGGTATGGACGCCCGCGGCATGAATCATGCAACGGCCATTGGCTGGATGATTGATGCATCTCATAACGTGAAAGACCCTATCGAGGATCTGATCCAATCGGTAGAGGCTATTAAAATTGCCTATGCTCAGGCCTTATTGGTTGATGTAACTGCGCTAAAACAAGCACAACAGGATAATGATGTAGTTAAAGCACAGGAAATATTACAGCATGCTTACCGTACTGATGTACGATCGCTATTAGCCGAGGCACGTTTGTGCGCCGGCGGAGCATTGGATCCTCTTGCCCTGTACAGGGCACAGGCAGTACGTAATCAATTGATTAAAGAACGCGGAGCAAAAGCTGTATCAACCGGATTATAATATGGCGCAAATACCTGTTATAGCTGTTTTTGATGTGGGTAAAACCAACAAGAAGCTGTTCCTGTTCGACGAGAACTACAAGATAGTTTTTGAACGCACAGCCCGCTTCACGGAAACCCACGACGAAGATGGCGACCCATGCGAAAACCTCGATAGTCTGCGCCTATCAGTATTTGACTCGCTGCGCGAGATTTTTAAGCATAAAGAGTTCGACCTGAAGGCAGTGAACTTTTCAACCTACGGCGCCAGCTTTGTTTATGTAGATGAAGATGGCACCCCGCTTACCCCATTGTATAATTACCTTAAACCATATCCGCCAGAGTTGAGCAGGCAGTTTTACCAAACCTACGGCGATGAAGCCCGGTTTGCACGTGAAACTGCCTCGCCGGTTTTGGGCAACCTCAACTCGGGTTTGCAACTATACCGGCTTAAATACCAGCAACCGGAGGTGTTAAAAAAAATTAAATACGCTCTGCACCTGCCCCAATACATGAGCTACCTGTTAAGCGGCCAAATGGTTACCGATTTAACCAGCATAGGCTGCCATACTGCCCTTTGGGATTTTGCCGCAAATGACTACCACAAATGGGTAAAAGATGAGGCTATACTACCTAAAATGGCTCCGCTAAAGCCTGCCGATAGTGTTTTACCATCGGTGTTTCCGGGCAGCACGTTTTGTGTGGGAGTTGGCCTGCATGATAGCTCGGCGGCGCTTATCCCCTACCTTGTAAGCTTCAATATGCCTTTTGTGCTGATATCTACCGGCACATGGTCTATCAGCTTAAACCCTTTTAATCAAACACCGCTTACAGCGGATGAATTAAAAAACGATTGCCTCAACTACCTGCAATACAAAGGCAGCCCGGTTAAAGCCTCACGACTGTTTACCGGGTACGAGTATGAACAACAGGTAAAACGAATTGCAGACCACTTTAACCAGGATGTAATTGTTTACCGGACCATTAATTATGATGCCGCAATAGCCACGAAGCTAACCTCGCGTAATAGCGCTTTAAAAAGCAGCAAACAGGATGGCGAACTGCAAAAATCAGTTTTTGAACAGCGAAATTTAAATGATTTTGCCGATGATGTTGAAGCATATCACCAACTGATGATCGATATTGTTAACCAGCAAACCATCTCTACTAATTACGTACTACAGGGCTGTAAAGTGCAAAGGATTTTTGTAGATGGTGGTTTCAGCAAAAACAGCGTGTTTATGCACCTGCTGGCGCTGGCGTTTCCCCAACTGGAGGTTTATGCCGCATCTATGGCGCAGGCTACCGCTGTGGGCACGGCTTTAGCCATCCATTCCTGTTGGAATAGTAAAACGTTGCCGCATGATTTGATTGAGCTGAAGTATTATTCGGGGGTACAAAATGAAGTTGCTTAGAGGAGAATTAAGAGGTTTAAGTCGAGAATCAAAACCATTAATATTAAAAACTCTTTATGTCATTACGAGTATCCATCAGTAAAACCTAAAAAAAAATCGTTATGACGTGCAACGGATATAGTTAAACGAATGCACTAAACTACCGTCATTGCGAGGTACGAAGCAATGACGGATATTCGATACTTACAGTCAGCAACTTACAAACACGTCATTATAAGCGCAGCATAGCAATCGCGAACAATGTTGCTTCGTTCCCCGACATCTTATTTAGACAACAATCTCCTTCACCAACCCAACAATATCCGCCACAACCCCGGCATCCTTAACAATCCTTTCGTGCCCAAGTCCCAAATATTCATGAGTAACAATCTCCGGGTTAAAAGTCAAAAACTCTTGCAGATAGTCATATGGCGATACCTTATCTTCCTTATCAAAAGCCAGCCAATGCTTTAGCGCCCCGGCTATGTGTTTGTTGTTGATATCAAAAAAAGAAGCATCCAGTTCAAAAAGTTCCCTGAAACTTTCAAAAAACTTCTCCTGTGCCGATACCGGTACTTCGGCGGCATTCATGGTGGCTTTAAAGTTTTCTTTTAGTTTAATTAACGGGGCAATGCTGATCTGCAAGACCGGTTTAATATTAGTTTCGTTTATGGCTATAACGTTGGCCATGGCGCCCAACGAATGGCCTATTATAACATCCGGTGCGCCATATCGGCTAATAATCGCCTCGGCAGCTTTTGCAAATAATATCAGGTTGGATAGTGAACCTTCTGAACTGCCATTGCCCGGCGCATCAAAGGCGATGATCTGGATATCGTCAATTGCTTTTAATCCGGTTATCACTTCATCAAAATCAATGGCCTTTGACCCCCAGCCATGGGTTATCAAAACCTTTTTACTGCCGTCGCCCCAAATAAATCCATTAAAGTTTAATACCGATTTTGCAAAATGCGGATCATCAACCAGCAATGTAAACTTTTGGGCTTCATCCAACAATTGCTGTTGCTGCAGCCTCGGCTGCATTTTGGGCGAATAGCAGATGAGTTGCCAAAGCAAATCTGTTAAATCAACATCTTCTTTATTCTCTAAAGCGAGGATGTAGCGGTGCAGCAGTTTTAGTTTCTTCATTTGGCGGTATCATGTTCAAAAAGTAAATGTAAAAAAATGCTGAGTAACCGGCCCCCTAAAAAGGTTAAACTTCCCCTTCAGGGGCCGGCAATGCTATTGAGTTAAGGAAAATATCAAAATTTAAGTTTCGCGCAAAGATGCCAAGACGCTAAGAAAAAATAAGCAAATCACTTTGCGCCTCTGCGTCTTTGCGCGAAAAACCTCTTAACTTAATAGCATTGAGGGGGCCGGGGGCTACTTCCCCCTGCCCAGCCACAACAAACTATTAATAAGCAGTTGGTTTTGTGTATCGTTATCGAAAGTATAAGATAAAGTACGGTTGGTGCCTCCGTCATAATCCATATCATTATGGCCCATGTTAAAATAAACCATACGATATTTTTTATTTGTCCATACTACGGGGTAATAGCCACTATGCCATATTTCATATTGCTTGGGCCCATTTCCCAGCGGGAAACTGGCTGAATCTATAGACAATAAGATCTCAATATCCGGATTCTTACGCAAATCATGCTCCCAGCGGTACCACTCGTTGGGTTGTGTTTTAAAAGTTACCGGTATGCCTTTGGTTACCGGGTGTTTAGCATCTTCAACCCTTAAAATAGCCGGGGTTGGGTGCCAGGTATTGCTCACATACTGGCCAGATCCCAGGAAATCGTTATGGTACCAATCCCAGTTTTGCGGATAATCTGAAGGTGTGAGTGCAAAAGCCGAAAAATGGAAACCCATCCAGCCGCCGCCATTTTTCATATATAGTTCAAACGCGGCGCGCTGAGCAGGGTCATCCGGCCGGGTATCTAAAAAAAGTACCACCTGGTATTTGGCCAGGAAAGCAGCGTTCATATTACTCCAGTTATTGGTAGAATCGTAGGTAAAATTGTATTTTTTGCCCATCTCCGGGAAACGCTTATTGGCCTCGTGCATAAAACTGATATGCGCCTTATCATTACGGCCTGTATAAAAAGCTATTACTTTAAAAGGCTTATTTTTTTGTGCACTGGCTGTATAAAAGCTCAGGCAAACGATACAAAGTACAGCTGCCAATGCAGGGAGTTTTGAAATACGGATACTCATGGTTGATGTTTTGGTTTATTCCCATAAAACTAAGCCATTTTTGTTTAATATAAATAGATGCCTGCCTATTAAGATTGAAGTAGTTGAGCCCCAATTTCAAAATCAGTAAAATCTGGTGCAACCTGTGAAATTTAAATAAAAAAACAGCCGCTGCATTACTGCAGGCGGCTGCCCCTAAGCTATTGTCCCTGATTACATAACTTATTATTCAAAAGTATACTATCCGTTTGTTAAAATTACCAGGGGTAATACGGATTTATCATTCGGATTTTACGGTTTTGTAATTGGGGCTTTTACGTGGAAGTGCTGATACAACAAATAAAAATGCCTGGTTTGCAGCGCAACCAGGCAGGGGATATTAAATTTAAGTTTATAAGTCGGTATATTAACCACAAGATACAACTTTTCGGAATAAAACCAATTTATTACAATTAAAAAGAAAATATATTTTCGATGTAATTAAACACATAACCAATTTCTCGCCAAAACTTATTAAGGTCTAATGCCAATTATAAACCAAAATAATCGTCGATACTTTTGCCTATTACCTGTAAAGGAATTTTGTGATTGCCAAAGCGATGCTCAACCACCTCCCAGCAATCGGCACCTACCTTAGTTATGGTATGAAATGAAGAATGACTAAAAACGCTAAAAACTGCTGTTTTCCCGATAGCCGACTGTATAACCTTGTAGGTTCTTTGATCAACCTGTAATTCAAATGACTCCATTGTATAGTTTACCAAAACTATTACGTGGGCCGCGCATATGCAAGTGTAAGCACCCCGTGTTTTAACCTATAGCACAGTAGGTGTTTTAACGGGGTGCAGTCCGCTAAAAAGGAGTACAGCCCTTACCATCTTTAAAATCTTCTTATTTTACTGCCAGGTGGTTATTAATAAATTGTTGCAATTCCATATCGGATGCAACAGGTACAACTACAAAATTGCGTAGATGACTCCCAAAGCAGCCGCTTGGCAAAAAGTGAAGGTTCGCTTATTCAAAAATAACTTTTCTTTTCAATGGCCAAAATCTCAGCTTAAAAACTATTATTTTGCGGTATGAACATCCTCCGCTCCCTTGTAGTTTTTATAGTTGCCGGTTTGTGTGAAATTGGCGGCGGCTATTTAATCTGGCAATGGTTAAAACAGGACAAACCAATGTGGTATGGCATTTTGGGCTGTATTATACTGGCGGCTTACGGCGTGGCAGCAACCTGGCAATCGGCCGGTTTCGGGCGGGTATATGCAGCCTATGGCGGTATTTTTATAATAATGGCTTTGATATGGGCCTGGCGCGTTGACGGTTTTAAGCCCGACAGGTACGATGTAATTGGCGCCCTGGTAGCCTTGGCGGGTGCCTGCATTATCATTTTTACACCGCGCGGAAAATAACACACCGAAACTCAGCCGTGTTTTTTATTCTGTTTGCTAATCAGATAAGCGGCACAATCCCCCACTATCGCCTCTGCAAAAAATAATATCATAAAAAGTAATAAATAACCAAACAAAGCATGGCTTATTTTGTAATACAGTTAAGTTTTGCTTTTTATTTAAATTATAACAAAATAATCACTACCTTAGCATTATCATACTAAATGTTAATAATTATGGAAAAATTAATAATATTGAGAATGTTTTTCTGCTTCCCATTATTTGGGTTGCTATTACCAGACGCAGGCGTTTTACTTTCAAAAAACCCAGGCAGCATACCGTTAACCCACGTCGGTATTGAAATAGGGCTCATTTTTTGCATCCTGATTTGTACTGCTGCAATTAGCTATGGTAAAAAACGCAGCCAGATACTGGAAGATTAAAACAAACAAGCTGTTGTGAGCATAAAAGTCATTGCGGTTGTTAAATTGATATGAACATCTGGTGAATACATCAGGTCCAAATGGGGCTATTATGCCCCAAATTTCCTCTACAATATAATTCCATCGATGTTTTTGCCAAAATTTCAATACATTGGCTTTCGGTATGGCCTTTGCTCTACCGATATCGGTATTTTTATCGACATTTGACCAACAGCTATTTCTTAAATGAAAAAAGTCCTATTCCTCCTACTTTTACCGATTACTGCATTTGCTCAAACAGCAAGCACTTATATTCAAAACGGAAATGCCAGGGCTAATGAAAAAGACTATAAAGCAGCTGTTCAAAATTTCACAAAAGCTATCGAATTAAATGATAAAAGCAGCGATGCTTATTTCTATCGTGCAAATGCAAACGGCAATCTTCGTGATTTCAAGTCGGCCATTGCCGATTATGCCAAAACCGTTGTCCTTAAACCTGATTTTACCACTGCATATTTTTATAAAGCAAATGCCGAAAGCAATGTACAGGACTACCAGGCTGCTATTGACGATTTTAACCGGGCAATTGCATTGGGGCCGAAAACAGCCGAAATGTTCCTTTATCGGGGCAATGCAAAATCAAACCTTAAGGATTATGCCGGCGCCATTGCCGATTTCACGATAGCGTTACAGTTATCGCCGGATAAGGCAGAGATTTATGAGTATAGGGGCCTGGCTAAAAACAACAAAGGAAACTTTGCTGCCGCCATTGACGATTATAATATCGCCATCAAACTAAATCCCCAAAAAGGTGCTGTTTATGGGTATCGTGCCGGCGCAAAAGCCAGCATGGGCGATCAGAACGGAGCAGTTGCCGACTATACAATCGCCGTGACCATTAACCCTCAAAACGCCGAAGCTTTTCTATACCGCGCAAATGCCAAAGCCGAACTCCAGGATTTTAAAGGTGCTATTGAGGACTATAAAAAGGCAGCCTCAATAAATCCGGAACTGAAAAATGTTTTTCTTTACCTGGCCAATACCCAGGGCAAAATGGGCGACAGTAAAGGTGCGCTTGATTACTTTAACAAATCAATTACGCAGCATCCCCAACTCGCCCTACTATATCTTTACCGCGGTGTAGTTGAGAGCAATATGAATAATTATGAGGCGGCTATGAATGACTTTAACAAGTCGATTGCATTAGGCAACAGGAGCGCCGAAGCCTATCAAAGCCGGTCGTATGCAAAGCTATCTGCAAACAACCTTTCGGGAGCTAAACTGGATGCCGATACTGCAATATCCATTGATCCTAAAAACATAAATGGCTATATAAGCCGCAGTAAAGCAAAACTGGCCATGAAGGATACCACCGGTGTAATGGCCGACCTTGCCCTGGCTATAGCCATTAATGGCAAAAGCGACGAAGCCTACCTGGTGCGTGGCGATACCCACCGCGATCTTGGTGATATGGTAGCCGCCATAAATGATTACACAAAAGCCATCCAGGTAAATCCAAATTACACATATGCTTATTTAAACCGGGCGATTGAAAAAGATAAGATGAATGATAAGATTGGCGCCGTGAGAGATTTTGAAAAACTGATAGCTATAGCACCAAAAAAGGAAGAAGCATATACACGGCTGGGGAATGTGAGCAATTTTTATAAATACACCACCAACGGCGTGCAATTGTTTACTGCAGCTATCGCCCTAAACCCGGCCAATTCAAATTTTTACCTGCATCGTGGCGAGGCTAAGGCTGCAGGAGGCGACCTTGCAGGCGCCATGGCCGATTTTGATGCCGGCCTGGTCAAAGCTCCCAAAAACACGGCCATACTACTTAAACGCGGCCTGGTTAAAACCACCAAAGACGATTACATAGGTGCCATGGCCGATTTTAATACATCATTAAAGATAGATTCAACATCTGACGCGGCAGCATTGCCGTACCAAAACAGGGGCTACATAGAAACCAAACAAGGCAACTATAAAGCCGCGATGAAAGATCTTGACAAGGCGGTTTCCATATTTTCAAACGAGGAGACTTTTTTATTCAGGGGCGATTTGAAGCTTATTTTAAAAGATTATGCCGGTGCGGCCGACGACTATCATAACGCCATCTACCTTAACCCTACCTACGCCAGGGCACTATCTCATAGCGGTATAGCCAAAAGTTACCTGGGCGATACACAAGGTGTAAATGACGATTTTGCAGCAGCCCTAAAAGCCGACCCAAACAGCGCCGATACTTATACCGACCGTGCCGCTGCCAAGGTAAACCTGAAGGACGCCGCCGGCGCAGTTGCCGATTGTAACCTGGCTATAAAGCTCAACCTGAAACACTCCCGCGCCTATTTGCAACGCGGCCTTGCCAAAATAGCGCTTAATGATAAGACCGGGGCCTGTGCCGATATGAGCAAAGCCGCCGAGTTTGGATCGAAAGATGCCCCGGCGATTATCGCAAAATATTGCAAATAAGAACAATCGTACTTATAGCCCGGCAAATCTTAGCCCTATAAAAAAACCAGGCATCGTTACGAAACCTGGCCCTCTATATTTTTTGAATTTTGACTTTTTAATTTTGAATTTTTAAACCGCTTTTCTGCCCTCATCGTGCAGATGATCGCGTAATTCCTTTAACTCCATTTCATAGGCACGCATCCGGGCCTGCAAAATATCAACTTCGGTACGCATCATTTGTATTTCGGTAATTAATTTGGCCGATTCGGGTTTGTTGATTTTTTTTTCGCCTGTACCCAGGATAAGCCACTCGGGCGAGTATTTAAGCTGGAAACAAAGTTTACGGATAAGATAGTAACTGATATCCTGTTTTTTATTAACCACTTTACTGATAAAACCCTGATCAACACCGATAGCCGTGGCTAAGCCCATTTGACCGCCATGCTCCTGTACAATTACTTTTAACCGTTTTATTATTGCTTCGTCAGACATATTATGCCTGCAATAATAAACAATTTGTTCGTTAGTTCATTGGTTCATTGGTTCATTGGTTCATTGGTTCATTGGTTCATTGGTTCATTGGTTCATTGGTTCATTGGTTCATTGGTTCATTGGTTCATTGGTTCATTGGTTCATTGGTTCATTGGTTCATTGGTTCATTGGTTCATTGGTTCATTGGTTCATTGGAACGCGGGCATAGCGGGCAAATGGCTTTTTGGCTGAATGTCTCCTGCCTATCTGGCAATCCCGCCAGAAAAGACCAATGAACTAATGAACAAATTAGTACCGAATTTCTTGCTTTGGAACTTCTACCATATGCAATAGTTCGGTAAGGTGCTTGTTGTAGGCGCTGATACTCATTCGTCCCGATTTATAGTCTGAAGTTAGCTTTTGGAATTGTTGTTCGGCGTTTGAGGGTGCAGCGGTTTTATTAAAGGCACTATTTAACCTTTCCAGTTTTTGTCCGAGGCTTTGCATTAGCAACAAGGGCTCAACATCATTGGTTTGATGTAATATTTGGTTCACTTTACGGCGTTGTTGCTTATCAAAGTGTAATATTAAAAACACAGCGGCAGATCCCAGGATTACAAAAAAGTAAAAAGCGTCCATAACATTAAAATAAATAGTGATTAACTACCACGTAATACGCTTATTTTAAACTATTGGTTACGGCATATTTAATAAAAGTTTTTAACAGCTTAACGGGCGGTTAACCAGGGGATAGTTTAAAGCTTTCTTTTGCTCAATGTTTAACGATTTTACTATGCAGTAATTTAGTAAGCTCTTTTTTTTATCTGCTTTAAAAAGCAGTACTTTGTATTTACTTAATATAGCGCAACAAAACAACATTTTAAAACGCTAATACTATATGAAACCAGGAGATAAGGTAATTTGCATTAATGATAAGATAGATCCCGAAAAAAGCGAAGAAATACGGCGTGATTTTGAGATTTGGATAACCAGGGATAAGGAATACACCATTCGTGAGATACTGGATAATAATGGCATTGTTACAGGCGTGTTACTGGAAGAGGTACACAATTTTCCTAAATTTTTTAAACTGATAAACCGTTTCCAGGAACCAGCGTTTGCCCAATGGCGTTTCCGTAAACTCAATTACGCCAGCCAGCCAGCCGAGGCATTAAGCGAAGTAGAGGAATTGATAGAGCAACTGGAAAAAGAACAACAACAGGTAAAAGTTAAATAAACAAACAGGCTAAGTTGATGTTCGGTAAATTAAACCAGCAGCGAATTGACTGCAATTAAAATCAGCATAATAATTGTTTATTATGCTGATTTTAATTCATTTTTAGGTACCCTGAAGAATAAACCTTGATAACAGCGGATAAAATTCAAGGCAGTTGACAAGGATTTAAATATGCTTACAATTCCAATCAGCATAAATCAATCGTAAGTAACAGCGGCTTCTGTTTCTACAAGCTGGGTAAGTATAGCCTTCAATGTTGCCTCACGCGCCCATTGCTGCTCAATAGCCGAGGCATCCTCCTGGTACCATTTAAGCGGGCTATTAATTTCGATACGGGCTTTATAAACAAAGCTTTTTGTAGGGTGCATTTTGCTGCCCTCGTAGCTATTCAGGTTCTCGGCCTTAATTACCTTTGCAAAATCGCGTGCTTTTACATCCAGCTGCAAACATTCATCCAGCGAGTTTTTAAAATCCTGCTTGTCCTCCAGCCATAAAATCAGGGCATCGTCGGTAAGTTCATAATCGGCAATGGCTATGCGGCTATAATCGTAATCAACAGATATAATCATCCACCATAGCTGGTCTTTTAGTTTTTGTGTAATTTTCATTTTATGTTAGTTTATTGGTTCACTGGTTCATTAGTTCATTGGTCATTGGTCATTGGTCATTGGTCATTGGTCATTGGTCATTGGTCATTGGTCATTGGTCATTGCCTGGCAGGGGACTGCCAGCGTAAACTGCTATCTGCAAACTGACAACTGCAAACTGGCAACTGTAAACTGCTATCTGCAAACTGGCAACTGCAAACTGCCAACCGCAAACTGCTCACCGAAAGGCAGGCATCCAGCCGGGGCTGTATTTTTGAATGGCTGTAATTTCTTTACTGAGTTTTTGACAGGCGGCCAGGTAGGCCTGGTAACGCAGCAGTGACTCGGGCAAATCATCGTTACTATCGATATTTGAATCCAGTGGAAACACCGCGGCTGCATTTGGTTGATTTAAGGCTGAGTAGGCAATATGCATATGAGTAGATTTTGGTTATTTATATTTCCGGCTATTAATTGCTAAACATTTCTCTGTATTGAATTTCTTTAAATTTTATGTAATTAAATTTGTTTTTGATTTAATTTACTTTAAATTAGCAAAAGACAACAGGACAAATATAAAGAATTATCTTTAATATAATCAAGAAAAATCTGTAATATTTTTTTACCATGGATGATGCATTAAAACCCGGCAAAATCAAGACAATTCGCCCCGAAACATTAGAGTTTATTATTTTATATACTCAATTGAAAGGAAAAGCCTTTGCGGGCAATGCACAACTCGCAGAAGCATTAGGCTTTAATTCACCCAGCTCCATTACCGAAATTGTAAAAAGCAGGCAGAATATCGATCCAGAAAAATTCAGAATTTTTAAAGAAAAATATAAAGATTTTATCCATAGCAAGAAACCATCAATAAATCAAGAAAAAACTACAGTAAATAAAACAGAAGAAGGCATTCCGATGTATGAAATTATTGCCACAGCATCGGGTGTAGAAGTGTATAATGACATTAATGACTCCCAACCAGTGGGGCGCATGAACTTCCCGGGCATCGAGGATTGTGACTTTGCTTTACCAGTTTGGGGACACTCCATGTATCCATACCTGGAAAATGGTTGCTGGGTAGCCTTAAAAATTATTCACGATAAGAAAATATTACCGGGCGAAGTTTACTATATTGAATGGGGCGATTATCGCATGTATAAAAGGCTGTTGGCCGGGGATACCCCCGATGAAGTGATAGCACACTCGGATAATACCACCGAAATGATTGGCAATCGCCTAAAATACGCCCCCTTCCCTATCAACATTACCGATATCAAAAAACTTTGCCTGGTAAAAGACATTCATAAAAAACACAATCATTAATCTAAGAGAACTGATGTGCAGATTTCAAATTTCAAGTGTGCAGATACTGCGTTCAAGAGATTGGCGGACTCATCCTGAAGATTATACAGTCGAGGTCTGTTTTTACACTTTCAATCAACTCATCCAGTTCTGTTTGGGATAAGGCTTCCCTGAAATCATCCCGGCTGGTGTTACTCAAATATTGCAGGTAAGGAGTAATCATAAGATTGTGCTTTTTATTTAAACGATCGCCATCATAAGCTATCATTTTAAACATCTTATCAAGGTGTACAAAGTAGTTACGCTTAGTTAAACCCTCAATATCAACCGATTCCTTTTTTATTTGTTTCAAAAACTCTTCGGGATTCATAATTTATTATTTAACTTTATAACCCGCTGTTTATATACCCCAACAAAGGTATAAACAAACGGGCGGTTCCCCTGCACTGTATCCGGTTTATATTGCAGCGGCACCCGTACCAATGATATAAATTTTATCTTTATTATATTCCCAAAAGCTGTAAAACAATTTTTTAATGACCGTTTCGTTTATAATATAAACAACAAACATGGCAAGCCAGGTACCATATTTTATCGCCCAGCAACTCAGCGTTGGCAGTGCCTTGCAAAACATCCTTTTTTACGGGATGTTAGCCTTTTTAGTTTGCCTGATTATTGCGCAGCTACAAACTAAACATCTACCTATCCGGCAGCGGGCAATATCCGAGTGAACCAAAAAGAGTTACCTGGCCAGTAATACCCGCTGAAAATCTTTTATACCCTTCCAGCCATAAGCAGATTAATCATAATTTCACTGTTTAATCTTTCAATTTATGCTTATCAGGCTTGCTACATTAAATGACATCCCTTTTATAATGGAAGTTATTGCGGGGCTTATACCCGAAATGATTGCCTCTGGCAACCTTCAATGGGATAGCACTTACCCCAACACAGGTGTTTTTACAGATGATGTAGCTCTTGGCTACCTTTGGGTGGCAGAGATAGATGGAATGATTGCCGGCGTTACCGCTATAACAACCAACCAAGAGGCGGAATACACGCAAGTGGGCTGGGATATTACTGAGGTGGCTATTGTTACACACAGACTGGCAGTAAGCCCGAATTATCGCGGCCTCGGCATCGCTGCTGCATTATTGAAGCAAGCTGAATTTGAGGCTATCCGGCGTGGCATAAAAACACTTAGGATTGATACCAACACACATAATAAGGCCACTCAAATGTTGTTCCCCAAATTGGGATATGTTTTTGCCGGAGAGATTGGCTTAAATTTCAGGCCCGGCCTGCGATTTTATTGTTACGAAAAACGACTCGATTAGAGCATGAGTAAATAGCCCGCAATTATTGCCTGTTTAGATAAGCAACTTGCAAACGCCAATAAATATCGCATTTTTAGTCTATAAGACACTTAATAACATCGATTTATACAATAGTTATTAACATTTGACCGATTTATTAACACATACTAAACATTCATATACAATAACCATATATTTATTTCAGCCAATGTCACGGTTAATACTCCAAAACTGTGCAAACTAAATTATAAACGAAAGAGAAGAAGAATAAAGATGGATCCTGTAATGTCACTTTTAATTAGTGGTATCGTTGCCGCAATTATTTTAGTTATGCTTAATAAGCAACAAAGTAGCAAGGTAAGTAACAACATCTACACTGATGATGTGCAACAACTTTACCTGCTCACAACTGCCGAATATAAAATTAACGCGTTAGAAAACAAGCAGCAGCTAAGGCGCGAAAAAATTGAAAGCAAAACAACAGCCTTAACCGAAATTGAGCTTGAAATAGCGCAGTTAACACAAGCCTTTAACGAGGGTAAAATTCATTTAAACGAGTTAAATAGCAAGCTCGACAGCTTATTGAGTAAATTCAATACAGATGGCGCAGAGTTATCGCAATCTTTTTAATTGACCTTTATCAACATAAAAACACTTGCTTTGAGCGAGGGTGGCTTTGCTTGTTTTACTTTATGCCCCTATCTTATAACAACCACATATCCAGATAATTTTGCCTGGCCGTTTTTAGGATCAATAATGTAATAATAGGTTCCGGATGGCACCGCGCTGTTGTTATAATTCCCGTTCCATGTCTTTGCATAATTTACCGATCTGAATACCGAAATCCCATAACGGTTAAACACACTTACGATACATCCGGGATAATTTGCCAGGGCCGGTATGTTCCAGGTATCATTCTGACCATCGCCATTGGGCGTAAAGGCATTGGGTATAACTATTGGCGGTATTATACAGCCACTTTCTGGGGCAAGACTTATATTGATGATATTTGATTGGGCAGGTGTGGGGGCAACACACTTGCCATAAGTGGTCATGATGCAATAAACCTGGTCGCCATCGGCTAAGGTTTTGGTGGTATAAGTATCTTTATCACTTACGAGCATGCCGTTAACATACCAGACATAAGTTGGCACACCTGCCGATGTTTGATAATTTGAGGGTGTAGGTGTAAAGGTTATTTCTTTTCCAGCACATACCGGCATTGTTACAGAAGCCGAAATAGTTACCGTGCTTATCTGAACCGGCGTTGTAATAATATCAGCAGTTTCAGATACCGGCGAAGAAACTGATGTGCATCCATCGTTATTAATCACTATACAGGTTATTTTATCGCCAGCCGCCAGTGTACTCGTGGTAAAAACACTCCCTGGATTATTAATTTGCTGGCCGTTCACCATCCATTGGTAAGTTGGATTACTGCCCGCGCCCTGGCTGGCCGCTGTAAACACAAGCTGAAAGCCTGCACAAGAAGCAATCCCACCATTGGGGCTAATGCTCACCGAGGGCGGTGCCGGGGCCTGCCTGTTTATTACTTTAATAGTGTTTGATTTAGTTTGGTGCGGGGCAAAACATTTTTCATAGGTAGTCATAACGCAATACACAAGGTCGCCTTCGATAAGGGTATTTGTAGTATAGGTATCTTTATTGCCAACAATGCTCCCATTAACATACCAAACATAAGTTGGTACCCCTGCGGCTGTTTGATAGTTTGCCGGTGTTGGGGTAAAAGTAAGCGTACTTGCTGCACATACCGGCATGTTAACCGACGAATTAATAACTACGGTGCTTACCTGCTGAGATGGTGAAATAACAATATTTACCGGTGCTGATACAGGTGAAACAATTGGATTACAGCCATCATTATTAATAACTACACATGTTATCCTATCGCCGTTGGCCAATGTATTACTGGTGTAGGTTTTGCCCGTATTATTGGGGACCGGCAGGCCGTTTAACAACCACTGATAGGCTGGGTTAATGCCTTCTTTTACCGCAATAGCCGTGAAAGAAAAATCTGTCCCTGCACATCCGCTAACGTCACCCACTTTATCTATACTTACGGTTGGCGGCACATCATCAGGCTTATAAAATACTTTAAGTGTATTTGACGAAGCCGGTACATTGCAAAAATTGCCGGTGTTGGTAACTGCACATGTAACCAAATCATTGGCCTGCAAAGTGCTGCTGCTAAATACCGCATTATTGATACCCGCATTTGAGCCGTTTACTTGCCATTGATATACAGGACTAATGCCCGCACTACCTGCCGTAGCATTAAATATTACTACCTGACCCGGGCAGGTAACATTCACTTGCTTAATATCGACAACAGGCGTAACAGAAGGTGTAACCGTAATTTTAAAAGTAACCGGTTTACCAGGGCACACGCCCGATGTTGAATTTGGTGTAACGGTTATTGTTGCTGTTATGGGTACACTGGTGCTATTTTGAGCTTTAAAGGATATATTGCCTGTACCGCTTGCAGCAAGCCCGATACGGGTGTCGCTATTTGCCCAGCTGTAAACATCTGCTGTACCTGCAAAGTTTACAGTTAGCGTGGCACCGCTACAAATTCCAGGCTGATCAGATATGGGATCAACCACCGGTAATTTGTGCACTTCGCCGCTTACAGGTACCAAAACATCAGTAGCACCGGCAGATGATAAAATTACGCTACCTGCGTAATTACCGGCAATCGCTTTATCAGCCAGTTTTACATAAATCTTTGTTGGGCTTACCTTACCGCCACTTTGGGCAAGCGAGATCGAATTATTGTAGCCGGCAGTTGGGCTTAATGAAACAAGGAAACCGGCGGGCGCTGTAACTTTAATATTATCAGACAAAAGGGTACCTGAAGCCGTAAATTGCTGATATGAGGCCGAAGCTACGTTTTCGCAATTACTTATATTTCCGCTTACCGTTGAAGCCGAAATACTACCACCCAATTCTGTTACTTTAATATTTACAATAAAGCTGCTGCTGCCACCTGTATTATAAGCTGTAACCAAATAATCTGTTGCAGGCCAGGTTACTGTTGGCGTCCCGGTTATGATACCGGTTGTCGGGTCAAACGCTAAACCATCCGGAAGTACTTTATCAATGGTGTAGCCGGTAACTATTACTTTTCTTACCAGACTGTTACCATAATCTGTTACATATAAAAAACCATTGGGGTTTACCTGTACGTCGTTAGGGCGGCTAAAACTTGCAAAGGCCCCTATCCCATCAAAAGCCCCTGAACCACCACTACCGGCAAGCGTTGTAACAACTCCCTGCGCATCTATTTTCCTGATCAGGTTATTTGATATATCGGCCACATAAATATTACCGGCAGCGTCAACTGCCACACCGGCAGGAACATTAAAAGTTGCCGACAATGCCGCTCCGTTATTCGAGCCGACCCCGCCGCTACCGGCAATAGTGACAACAGCGCCCGCAGGGGTTATTTTCCTTACCCTGTAATTATACGGGTCTGCTACATACACATTGCCATCGGCATCCACATTTACAGCAGTAGGACTATTAAAAGACGCCAGGATACCGTCACCATCTGCAAATGTTGGAACACCGCTACCTGCAAGTGTCGAAACATCGCCGGCCGGTGTTACCTTGCGTATTAAATTGTTTTGTGAGTCGGCCACATACAGGTTATCATCTTTATCAGCAACTACCGAATAAGGGTAATAAAAACTTGCCCCCCCGGCCGGGCCATTATTACTTCCGGACGAGCCACTGCCTGCAAACACAGAAACAGTACCATCAGGAGTAACCTTTTTAATTTGATTACTGGCGGCATCAGCCACAAATATATTTCCTTTGCTATCAACAGTAACTCCATTGGGCTGATTAAAACCACTTGCAAACACTGTTACAACGCCATCGGGCGTAATTTTCTTTATCAGGTTGTTATCCCTATCGGCAAGATACAAATTCCCGGATGGGTCCTGGGCAAGCCGCGTTGGGCTGTTAAAATAGTCGCCTTTGCCACCACCTGCAAAAGTAGTAACCTGCCCGTAAATAGTTGCAGGCACCGGCCCACCGGTGTTCTTAGGAGTCAACGCAGGTATAACTTTATTTACGATATAAACATTGGGAGTTGTGTAACTAATTTTGGGAGGGGCTACAAGTACCGGTGGCGTAGTTTGGTTTTTAACCTCGATGTTTAATGTAAAACTGCTGCTGCCACCTGCATTGTAAGCCGTAACCAAATAATCTGTTGCAGGCCATAAAACGGTAGGTGTGCCGGTAATAATGCCTGTTGTTGGGTCAAAAACTAAACCTGCAGGTAAGGCTTTATCAATAGTATAGCCGGTAATCAGTATCTTACGCACTTTATGGTTACCAAAATCGCCAACATAAAGGTTTCCGTTGTGATCTGCAGCCACGCCTGTACTGCCGTTAAAAGATGCCTGGCTGCCAATACCATCAATAGCCCCTCCTTGCCCGCTGCCTGCTAAAGTGGTCACCACACCATCCGGAGTTATTTTACGTATCAGGTTGTTTCCAAGTTCCGCGACGTAGACATTATTGGCAGCATCAACAGTCACAGATATTGGAAGATTAAAAGAAGCCGCTGTACCTGTACCATTTTGGGCTCCGGCAACTCCGCTCCCGGCAAGCGTTGAAACCAGCCCGGCAGGTGTTACCTTACGTATAAGGTTATTGTTTTCATCGGCAACATATATATTGCCATTACCATCAATAGCAAGTCCGTTAGGTGCATTAAAACTGGCAGCCAAACCCAAATCATTAACATTACCGGCAATTCCGCTACCTGCAAACGTACTTACATTGCCATTCCCATCTATTTTCCTGATTACATTATTGCCCAGATCAGCAATATATAGATTGCCCGCAGCGTCGGTCACCGTACCTGCAGAATTTTTAAAAGTAGCTGTATGGCGCGGCCCATTATCAAAACCCTGAGCACCACTACCAGCATACGTAGTAGCGTCACCTGCCTGGGTTATTTGGCGTATTAGATTTGAAGCTGCATCTGAAAGAAATATATTACCCTCTGCAGTAGTGGATATCCCCAAAGGGACATCAAAGCTTGCAGCCAGGCCATTTCCGTCAACAGAAAAGCTATTGCCATTGCCTGCCAGTGTTTTTACAACGCCGGCAGGTGTTATTGTGCGCACATTATGGTTACCTTCATCTGCCACATAAATATTGTTTTGCAAATCGGTGGCAACAGTAAAAGGAAAATACATGGTGGCACCGGTGCCTGTGCCATCGGTATTACCTTGTACTCCACTACCGGCAAAAGTGCTTACCTTGCCATAAATGGTTGCCGGTACCGGCCCACCGGTGTTCTTAGGAGTCAACGCAGGTATAACTTTATTTACGATATAAACATTGGGAGTTGTGTAACTAATTTTGGGAGGGGCTACAAGTACCGGTGGCGTAGTTTGGGTTTTAACCTCGATGTTTAATGTAAAACTGCTGCTGCCACCTGTATTATAAGCTGTAACCAAATAATCTGTTGCAGGCCAGGTTACTGTTGGAGTGCCCGTTATGATGCCTGTTGTAGGGTCAAATACTAAACCGGGCGGAAGCGCTTTATCAATGGTATAGCCGGTAACAACAACTTTTCGTACCAGGCTACTACCAGAGTCTGTTATATATAAAAAGCCGTTAGGGTTTACCTGCACATCGTTAGGGTGACTAAAACTCGCTAAAGCCCCTACCCCATCGGCAACCCCCGAACTACCACTACCGGCAAGCGTTGTAACAATTCCCTGTGGGTCCATTTTCCGGACCAGGTTATTTAATATGTCTGCAATATAAACGTTACCGGCAGCATCAACTGCTACACCGACAGTACCGTTAAAAGTTGCTGACAACGCAGCTCCATTAGCTGAACCGATTCCACCGCTGCCTGCAATAGTGATTACAGCCCCGGCAGGGGTTATTTTTCTTATTCTATGATGATCTGCTACGTATATATTTCCATCGGCATCTATATTTACACCACTGGGGCTATAAAAAGAAGCCAGGATACCATCACCATCGTCAAACCCGGCAGCTCCACTTCCTGCAAGTACCGAAACATCGCCGGCCGGTGTTACTTTTCGGATAAGATTATTTTGAGAATCCGCTACATAAAGGTTATCATTTTTATCAGCAACTACCGAGTAAGGGTAATAAAAGCTTGCCGAACCCGCCGGACCATTTGCATTTCCGCGCGAGCCGCTACCTGCAAAAACAGAAACAGTTCCGTCAGGAGTAATCTTTTTAATTTGATTACTTGCAGCATCAGCCACAAATATATTTCCTTTGCTATCAACAGTAACTCCATTGGGTTGGTTGAACCCACTTGCAAATACAGTTACAACTCCATCGGGCGTAATTTTCTTTATCAGGTTGTTATCCCTATCGGCAAGATACAAATTCCCGGATGGGTCCTGGGCAAGCCGCGTTGGGCTGTTAAAATAGTCGCCTTTGCCACCACCTGCAAAAGTAGTAACCTGCCCGTAAATAGTTGCAGGCACCGGCCCACCGGTGTTCTTAGGAGTCAACGCAGGTATAACTTTATTTACGATATAAACATTGGGAGTTGTGTAACTAATTTTGGGAGGGGCTATTGTAACCGGGGGGAAAACATTGGGTTTTACTTCAATATTTAATGTAAAGCTGCTACTGCCCCCTGCATTATAAGCTGTAACCTTATAATCGGTAGGTGGCCATACCACAGTAGGCGTTCCGGTAATAATACCTGTTTTAGGGTCAAATACTAAACCGGGCGGAAGCGCTTTATCAATAGTATAGCCCGTAGCAATAACCTTTTTGATAATATTGCCATTGAGTTCAGATACAAGTAAGTTACCCTCGTTATCCAAAATAATACCCGCCGGAAGATTGAAATAAACCTGGCTGCCAACCCCGCTATTTGTTCCTTGTGGCCCGCCGCCAGCTATGGTAGTAACAACATTATCCGGAGATATTCTTCTTATTTTGCCGTTACCCCAATCGGTTACATATAAATTTCCAGATTTATCAATGGTGATGCCGGTAGGCGAAGCAAAACTTGCTGCTGAGCCCGTGCCATCATTTGCTCCAAATTGCCCGCTGCCTGCTATAGTAGTTACATCACCAAATGGCGTTACCTTTCTGATCACATTCCCTCTTTGCTCGGCCACATAAATATTTCCTGCGGCATCAACAACTATACCGGCCGGCTGGTTAAAACTTGCAGTATTGTATTTACCATCAACTGTGGCTGCTGCCCCGCTACCAACAAATGTATACACATAACCAGTGGGAGAAATTTTGCGGATAAGGTTATTCCCATCAGATACATACAGCGTACCGGCTGCATCAATCGCTATTGCATTGGGGTTAATAATACTGGCAGCCGTACCTTGTCCATCCAACGGCGTACCAATTAATAACCCGCCTGCAAATACGGTAATTGTGCCATCAGGCACAATTTTTAATATATTGTGGTTATTATAATTGGCTACAAACAGGTTACCCGCGGCGTCCCTCACCACGCCATGTGGCAGGTTAAATTTGGGTGAAGCAAAATTGGGACCACCCGGAATGCCATCCGGGGCAAGTGTTGATACCAGGCCTGCAGGTGTTATCATTCGGATGCGGTAGTTATCGGCATCGGCCAGGTAAATATTGCCCGCGGCGTCAATCGTCATCCCATACGGCTCAGTAAACTGTGCCTGGTTTGTATTACCATTCTGTGTACCGTGTAAACCAGTGCCCGCAAACACATCTGTCTGGCCGTAAACCGTCGCTGGCACGGCGCCGCCGGTATTAGCCGGGATTAAGGCAGGTATGCCTGTGCCAACTTTATAAACATTTGGTGTTGTATAAGTAATTACCGGTGCCTGCCCAAAAACAGTTAAAGCCGCCAGCCAAAGCAGAAAGAATACCCCGATTTTTACAGATGAGCGCACGTGCTTAGGTTAAATTGTGAAACCAACCGATGCCTGTTTTTATTCTTCAGAAATTGCAGAAAAACAGATGCAGGTTTGGGCATATCAATATTTAATTATATAGCTTTATAACACCATATAATCATTGCCTAATTTATACAATTATTTCGAAAACACTAATAACCGGCACAATCATTTGAATTGAATAAAAGCAGGAAATAACCCCAATAAAAAAGCCAGGCAATGCCCGGCTTATATTTAAAAAAGAATAAATTTTAAAGCTCTTAGTTGCGTCTGAAACCGCCTTTACCACCGCCGGTGTTACCACCGCCGTTAAAACCAGGACCCTTGTCTTCGGCTATGTTAACCGTAATCCTGCGTCCATAATAACTTGCACCATTCATACACCTTATCGCTTCCTTCGCTTCGTTATCGTTCACCATCTCTACAAACCCAAAACCTTTACTCTCTTTTGTTTCGCGGTCTTTAATGATCCTGAGGGACTTAACCGGCCCAAAATCACCAAAAACTGCTGTTAATTCGGCCTCATCTACTTCTAAAGGAAGCCCTGCAATAAATACTTTCATCAATGTCTTTAAAATTTGCATAAAGGTACAAAAAATAAGGGGGATTTTAGCTGCTGCCTTTATAAATAGCTTAGTTGCAACGGCTTTTTTACCTTTAAATTACGCAAACAATACTGGCTTACAATATAAATAACTGCTGTTAAACTGAATGATAATTATTTCAGTTGGAGCTCAAAACTACCCTCTACACGATAAAATGGGGAGTTTTCTTTATCGTCTTTAGCTAAAAAGGTAAAGAATGTACCTTTCGCTATCATATTATCTTTATTGTATTTATCAATGGTAATTTTGCCCGCGTCATCCTTGCCAACAAATTTAGTCAGTGTGTATTGCAGCAGTGGCTTTTTCTCGTCAACTGTAAATAAAAACTGGCTGCCGGCAACCTTGCTGTTAACACTGCCCGAGGCAAGACCCTCCGAGCTTATACCAAAACTCATGGTATGGGCTTTGTTAATAGCTGTAATACCAAAATACTTATTATCGCTGTTATGTACGTTAATGAAGGCTATTGAATCTGTAGCGGCGTCAAAAGTGTAGGTAGAATCTTCGATAGTTATTTTTAACACACCTTTGCCTGCTAAAAAATTACCGGGGGTATTAATAATACCTAAGGCAGTACTATCAGCTGCAGTTGCCGGCTTAGTGGTTTCCATATCCTTAACATTCTCATCTTTCTGGCAGGATGAAACCACCATCGAAATGAGCAAGGCATATAACGCAAACCATTTAGTAAACCGGATACCGTTCATAGGCTATTTGATGGTTAAAGCTAACAATAAAAATTCTAAAATTTTATCAATTCAAATTAATTCAGTAAATATTTAACTTTTTTTAACGCCCTTATGATAAATAAATAACGTTACCTTATTATTGTTCAGGATATTATTAAAAATATCACCGGTTAGCCCCCAATATAATTAATTAACAAGCTCCCCGAAAGAGGGTATGCACGCCGTATCCGGATACTTATTACAGGCCTAAAAAACTTCACCTACGTTAATGAACAAGCCCTTTGATCCTTCCCGGCCAAAGCCATAATCAATGGCGATATTTGTTTTTGATACTTTATTAAGTTTAATACGCAAGCCAGGCCCGTAGCCAGGCTGTACAGCCTGCAAACCACTGCCCGGTGCTGCCGAAAACGACTGGCCATTTACAAACATTACCCCGCCTAACAAACCATTGCGGGTAATTTTAAAACGATACTCCCCCTCAAGATACATCATCTGGGCGCCACGAAAACGCCCCTGGATATAGCCCCGGCCGGTTGTGAAGTTTTGATCATTAGCCGTTGAGGGCAAATCAAGGTAAGCAGGGCGCCCGTTAAGTATAAGCCAGTTGTATGACCATATGGCAAAAACGTTATCAGAGTTGCCAGGCAAATGGTAGTACTTCCTGATATCAATAATGAGCGAACGCCAGGGTGTTGTACTGCCTAAAAATGTAAAGTTATCCCGGTAAGTTATTGCTGTATAAAAGCCGTGCGCCGGGTTTATAGAATTATCGCGGCTATCAAACAATGCGTTAACAGTCAGGCCGGTTGATATGGCACGTTTTATGGGTCCGTATTTTTCGTAATCGGACACTCCACCGTTTAGCTGGCCTTTTTCCTGCATATTCCAGCGGTCGTCAAAAATATAACCCAGGCCGGCAAAAAAGTTCCCGCCTACATTTCGTAGCACCGTTTCATTAATCCTGAAAAAAGAGTAATCGAGCGGATTTTCGTTGGCGATGTTAGAGTAACTGCCAAGGCCAAAGGTACTTTGCGGATATTTAAAATACCTTAAATCGCTGATGATATTAAATTGATTGTCCTTCGTCCAGATGCTGGCCAGCAGCGGGATTATAATTTGCTTTTTTTCGGTATAGGCCGGGTTTACAGTTATTGTAGATATACGGGCCTTTAAAGCCGTGCGGAAAGCGATATTACCGGATATGGTAGCTGCCAGTGATGTTTGCAGAGTATAGCCAAAAGCCGGTAAAATGGAAATAACAGGTTTTGTGCCAATAGAATCGACCTTTGCATTTTTATCAGCCTTAACAAAAACCGAGCTGATAACATCAATAATATCTTTTTCATTGGCGGTATCGGCCGGGGCGACAACAATGGTATCTTTAAGTTTAGAGTGACCAAGGGGGATGTACTTTTTATCCTGCGCGTAGGAAATCGTGCAACTGAACAACAGGACAATGAGTGCAAAGCTAAAAGTGAATATTTTTTTGCCAGGCATTATTATTGGCATTTTAAAGTTCGGTAAAATTGCAAGTATAGCATAATTACTCAACCTTTCGGCTTGACAATTCTTAATTAATATCCAGATGATTTTGAAGGCTATTTAAGAACTGGTTAAAATACGAACAATTTGTAGCAACTGTTTGAATATCCAAAGTTTCAAAGATTCTTAAATTATGGGTTTCTGAATACCTTCCTTTGCTTTGCAACTTAAGTTCGCCCTTGGGATCGGGTATCGAAGATGGATCGCTGTGTTGCGGAATATTGCATTTATATATATGGTTGAATTTATCTATATCCGAAAATATCAACGCCTCCAGTTCATAAATATTTAACAGGAAAATAGCTTTGCCATCTACTACCCGCCTATATTCGGCAAAGTACTCTTTTCTCAATCTTATTTTGTCTTGTTCATTAATTAAGCCATCTAAATCCCGGATAAAAATCACCAGATCAGGTTTTTCATATTGGTACTCAAGGCGCAATAATCTTTTGGTTGGCTGAACCTGATCAAGCTGCGATCCGCGAATGTGATTAATCAACGGAAAAAACAGCACATCGTTATAAATCTGATTCAATAACACACTTATGCAATTTGTATCGTGTGGAGCTTCACCCACTAACCCAATCTTCATACTATTTTTCTAAATCCGAGTAGCGCCAATAATCACTTAAATACATTTCATCCATATAAGCTTTTGCTTTTTCGGTTTGATTAGCATTTAAGTTTGATATGGTTGTTCCATTCTCAGGGTCATGGCTGCATATAAAAAGAGAACTCAGGGTATCCTTAGTTAAAACATCCAATGCCTGGGGCGAGTGGGTTGTAATAATTATCTGCGCATCTTCTGAAGCAATCTTTAAAAAGTTCATAAATTGCTCTAACTGGTGCGGGTGGATACCTAATTCAGGTTCTTCGAGTAAAATTATCCTGCTTCGATCTGCGGTTAGATCATCACCTGGGAGCTCACTTAGAGTTTCTTTTATTGAAATGTCTGCATATAAACAAAACATTCTTTTGGTTCCATCAGAAAGACTCGAGAAAGGCAACCAATCATCATTTATAAGATATTCCAAAACTACATTTTCCACTTTTAACAATTTATTACTTTCATCAAAGTATACTTTGAAAAATGGACTTAGCCTAATTTTTTGAATTGGAAGATAGCTACTAATTGATTGGTTGAAAAGGTCGCATTGCAGTTTAAAATAATTGGAGATAATCTCAGTCGACTCACCAACAATTGAAATATTACCACTTCTAAGTTTTTTTCTAACTTGAGATAATTCAACAAACAAATCAAATGAAACGGTTCTTAAATAATAAGAATTTTGTTCCTCACTGGTTGTCTCAATCAACTTGTTATTTCCTATGGTGCCACCAACTTCAAAAGAAAAGGGTGAAGAAATAATCAGATTGTTTTCAGGATTCCGCAAACCATGAGGTAGCAAAATAGGGAAACAATATAGCCCTTTTTCTAAAATTTCTTTTTGAAGTGAATTAGAAGAGTTGTAACGTTTAGGTTTTCCGTTATATTCAAAAATAAATTTTCCGTTATCATTGGCAAGAAACTCTTTAAAATCAGCAGCGTCGCTTATATTTATGTCGATAGTTTTATCGGAAGATATTTCAAATTTATCCTTTCCGGTGAAAGTCAATCTTGTTTTACTGTTAATCAGGTTTTTATGGTTATAAGTTAAAACGTCATTTAAAAATGTTATAAAATTGGTTTTACCGCTACCATTTTTACCAATAATGATATTTAAACCTGGGTTTAGCTTAACGTCCAGATTTTTAATAGTTCGGTAACCCTGTAGTTTAGCTTCTGCTAAATATATCCTATTCATTTATTTAATTAGTTTACCCTTATCAACAAAAATACAATATAAATGGTCATTGTCATTTTTAAATAACCAGGTGTCAAATTTATGATAGAATTACCTTAATTGCCTATTGCGCCTTTAACCTGGGATCGAAGGTAAATTTATTTACGCTACGAATTTTAATTTTTTCGAAATCCGGATGGGCCGGGTTAAGCAGGTAGTTATATTCCAGGTCGATAATTGCCGATGGCACTTTTAAAATCGCGGTTTCCATTTTATACAGCCACTCATCGCCCAACTGTTGGGTAATGGGATAATTAATCACTTTAGCCCAGTGTTGGTTGAGTTTGGTAAGTTGCCTGATCGTAATTTCGGTGATAGCCAACTTATCCGGAACCTCAATAATGATCACCGAAAAATCGCCGCTCTGTAACGACGTACCAACCGAATGGGCAAGTTTCTCTAAACAGGAAAGCGCCAGCGAACCGCCGGTGTAAATTACATACTGCCCCAACGAGTTCCATCTCCCGTCGATTCCTGAGCCTTTACGGTCATAGGCATATTTGGTTTGGCTTATGCGGTAGGTGAGCAAGTTTAATTATTGAATTGCTGAATTATTGATTTATTGAATTATTGATTTACTGAATTGCTGAATTATTGATTTAGTCGGATTATCTAAATTTGAGGCAACCATGCACAATCAATAATTCAATAATTAATTAAGCAAGTACCCCGTAATCAATACGAATAAGCTGGGTTATTACAATGTTTATGCCGGTGATGGTATCGAGCAAATCAAAGGGAACAGCATCAATACCTGGGTTATAATGTTTTAACCAGCTTTTAAATTCATCAAGCGTACCAAAGGTATCAAGGCCTTTATTAAAAAGCTCAAAAAGCTGGATAATGTGCTCGCTCAGGCCCTGGTTCAAATCCCGTGAACCCTGGATGTGTTTACGCAGGGTTGGTTCGGTAATATCAAGCCATTTAGCAACATCAATTTGCGTGGCCCCTGTAACACGAATCAAATCGGTAATGGCAGCAGATTGCAAACCCTGTTTTATAGCGCCAAGCTTGGCCAGGGGCGATTTAAAATACGTTTCGTAAGGCACAAAAAAATCACGTAACATAAATGCCGATGCATCATGTTCAGGAATTACATACGGCTTTGAAGGCGCCTGCTCAACCTTTGTTGTGGTATATTGCCCTTTTACTGATTTCATACACAAATGTAATTATTTTCTTTTTAAAAAGAAAATAATTTAGTTCTTTTAGTTCATTGGTTCACTGGTTCATTTGTTCATTGGTATCGCTTCGATAATTAAAATGGTGATATCGCCGAAAAATACTATGAACCGGCCGTATTAAACGGCATGCACCGCCAGACAAGACCAATGAACTAATGAACTAATGAGCCAATGAACCAAAATATTTTACCAAAAAAATTAGCATAATTAAAAAATAATCCTTACATTTGATTCTACTTTATGCCAATCGGCATTTTAAACATAACAATGAAAACTTCTTATAAATTCAAAAACGCCCAACAGTTGGGGGAATTGATAGACGATTATTTTTTATACATTAAAGGAGAGTATGAATTAACACAGCCAAAAGGACGATCAGCAAAACCAATTCAGAAAATTTATAGCCGTGAACCAGAATTCCCTACCATTAGCAGCCTGGCTTTATTCCTGGGATTTGATAGTATGACAGATTTTAAGCAATATGAAGAGATGCGAAAGTATTCAAGACCTTTTAACCATGCCAGATTGCGTATTGAAGCTGCATACCAGCAATTACTTTTTGAAAAACCAACCGCTACCATATTCGCACTGAAAAGCATGGGCTGGAATGACAAGCCGGGAGCAACTAAAACATCAACCGAAACCCACAAAACCCTCAAGGTCGAGATGACCAGCACCGGCCCCAAACCTGCATCTACCGAAAAGGAAGTGGATGTTTTAATTTGAGGATTTTTCGAATTTGAAAATTTGAGGATTTGAAAATTTGAAAATTGATTGCCCGCCATTCAATGACCAATGACAGCACAGCGAAATGACCAATGACTAATGACAGCGCAGCGAAATGACTAATGACCAACTAACCGACGACCCCAAATTTGAAGTATCCATCCTGTTTGGGCAAAATTATAATACCGATGCCCATGTTGTGGTAAACCAGGGTGGCACAAGCTCGGGTAAAACCTACGCCATTGGGCAGGTGCTGTTTTGTATAGCTTGCCAGGCACCCAAACAGGTTATAACCATAGTAGGCCAGGATATCCCCAATTTAAAAGCAGGTGTGCTGCGCGATGCGCTAAGCATTTACAATAGTTCGGCTGTATTACAAACGGCGGTGAAAAGCTATAATAAAAGCGACCGGATATTTGAGTTCCATAACGGTACGCTAATCGAATTTAAAAGCTATGCCGATCCGCAGGACGCCAAATCGGGCAAGCGCGATTACCTGTTTATAAACGAAGCCAATGGCATCAGCTACGCGGTTTATGCCGAGCTGGCCTTGCGAACCCGCAAACGCATTTATATAGATTATAACCCCAACAGCACCTTTTGGGTTCATGAACAGGTAATAGGCAGGCCGGGAGTACAAACCATTATATCCGATCACAGGCATAACCCCTTTTTGGATGATAGCGTAAGGGCCAAAATAGAATCGCTAAGAACTGAGGATATCGAATTATGGAAAGTGTATGCCCGGGGCCTTACCGGTAAAATATCGGGCCTCATATTCCCTAACTGGTATATTTGCGAACAGATACCTCCCGAGGCCAGGCTAATTGCCACCGGCCTGGATTTTGGTTTTACCAACGACCCCACAGCCTGCTTACAGGTATACCTTCAAAATGGCGAGCTATGGATACACGAATTGATATACCAAACTGGGCTCACCAATACCGATATAGCCACAAGGCTAAAAGCCGAAGGTCTGAGCATTAAAACCGAGATTATTGCCGATAGCGCCGAGCCAAAATCGATAGAAGAATTTAAACGCATGGGCTGGTACATCACCGGGGCAAAAAAAGGTGCCGATAGCATCAACAATTCTATTGATATACTTAAAAGGTACAAATTAAATGTAACCCGCGCCAGCGTTAACCTGCGCAAGGAGCTCGACCGTTATAAATGGCGCATCGACCGCAGCGGCAAAACCATCAACGAAGCCGTAGATTCCTACAACCACTTGATAGATGCGCTAAGGTATGTGGCTTTAAATAAACTAACAATAAATCGCGACACCAAACTAAAATCTCGGCTGCCATATAATCCAAAATCAATTGGCCGCAGCATGTTCGATGAACTAATTGGCTCGCGTTTTTAATCGACCATTAAAACTCCCCCTTCAGGGGGCTGGGGCAACCAATAACATTATCCCTGTAAATTAACCAATCAAAAACTCCCCCTTCAGGGGGCTGGAGGGCTCATTATGATAGAAAAAACTTTAAAAACAACTACCGGCAAACTGCACATCAAAATTCCCACTCAATTAAGCGATGTTACGCTTGGGCAAATGATGGCCATGCAGGCCAAACCCAATTTAAACGACATTGAAGCCATCAGCATTTTATCGGGCATAGCTATTCAAGAACTTCAACAAGTAAAAGATGCCAATGATTTTCTTGTTTTTGCTGACGCCGTGCTTGCGCTGGCATACCAGATTAAATACCTGTACAACAGCGACGCGATACCCAAACAGGTGAGTTTCCTGCTGCCAGGCCAAAACCGGCCGAAAACAGTAAAAGTGTTAGATAACCTATCGGTGGAGCCCGCAGGCGCTTTTATGGCCGCACGGGAGATTATTGCCGATGAGGTAACCACCCACATTAAACAATTTGGCGAAGAGGACTGGAAAGAAAACTTTAACCCATCATTAAACGCCTGTTGCCAGGTATTGGCCCACTATTTTTATTGCCGGGTAACAAGCAAACCCTATAACGAATACCAGGCCGAAGAATTTATCAACCATATAAAAAACATGCGGGTAACGGAGGCACTGCCCATCTCGAAGCATTTTTTTTCCTGTTATCCCAGCTTATCGAAACCGAAAATAAGCTTCTGGCATCGCCTGCAACAATTTTGGAAAAACGCGCGGGCATCCAATCGTTCGAAAAGTTTAAATATATCAACACCATAAACGCCCTTGCCGATGGCGATATCACCAAATGGGACATCATCCTGAACATGCCCTACGAAAGGGTACTCACCAAACTCCTGCTCAACAAAACCGAGGCAGAATACCAGAAAAGGTACGGCGATTTAGCCCCCTAACCCCCTGAAGGGGGAACAACAGTTAAATTATTAACAACGCCTATCCCTGTAAGGCAATAAATATTCAAAACTCCCCCTTCAGGGGGTCGGGGGGCTCAATTTTATGCGCAACCAATTAGAAACCATCGTACACTCATTAACCGGCAGCCCAACATTTGCTTACGGTACCCAAAACGAGCTAAACACCCTGGCAGATGATAAAACTTTCCCGTGTGTGTTTCTGTACCCTCTGCAGCCCATCGAGGTATCGCCGCAGGTAAACGGATCTGTTGATAACACTTTTACCATCTATCTTGAATTTTTGTTCAAAACAGATTTCGGGCAGTTTACTGCTGATAATGAAACCTATGTGCAGCAGGCGCTGCAAATGGCCAACCAGTTTATAGTAAAAGCATCAAAGTACCGCGAGGGCGAAGGCCGGTACTTCCGCATCAAGGCAGGCATCAAGGCAAAATGCCTGCCCGTTTATAATAAGTTTGATGTAAATACAACGGGGATTGGGCTAACTATAACCCTCCCAACCATGTACTACGATACATTTTAAGCTGACCTATGACCACCTAAAAATCAAAACATTAAAAATATGGCTATAGTAGCAAACATCACCATTACCAACACCACCAGCCCCAGCGACGACCAGGTTTATGGCGACGCTCACATTTTTTTAACAGATTCTGAAACTAATCAGCCTGTTAATGGCAATAACGTTGTTGTAACCTTTACCCAAAATATAAACGGCAGCATATCTACAAGGTCGGTAACCATACCCGGGCAAAGCATCAAAATATTTGGCGGACTAATTGCCGATAAAATAACCGGTTACTTTGTTACTTTCAGTACGCCACAGCTGGGCACCGTGCCCGATCCGGAGCCACCGGTAAACACCTGCGACCTGAAGATCAATTTCATCCATATAGATAAGCCCGAATCTGCGCCTGGGGCAGCCGATGCCCAGGTTACGGTTAATGCGTCATCAACCTATGGCCCTATCCTGTACAGTACTGATGCTGGTACCACGTGGCAAACCGGGGCTACGTTTACAAACTTTAGCGGGGGTATATTCTCAGTCGAAGTTAAAGATGGCAACAGCCTGGGCTGTACCGCCTATGGTTCGGTAAACATCCCTACCCTATCCGATCTGCTGATCAGCGATCCATCGGTAACCATCGGCGGCAATACCTCCCGCTGGAACGCGGCATTTAACCCCGTGGTGTTCACATACCAGCGTAAAGATTTTAGCGTATCGGCCGTTACCGTTAATTCCGAAGCCGGCTACGCCTGCATCACCCTAAACACAAACCTAACCAACCTTGCCGGCGACTACCTGGTAAAAACCGGCGACAAAATTTATATCAACGCGGGCTTTTACCAGGGTGTTTATGAAATAGTAAAACCCTATACTTATAATCAGCTGGTTATAAAAACGCCATTTATTGGCGATGCAACAGGCTTTATCAACATTAATAATTTGCGGCCTTATTACAAGGTAATTACCCAAATAACCTATATCGATAAACTCACCGGCCGCCAGGAAACCATCACCTCAAACAACCGGCCCGATGGAACGGGGCTGGTAAAGGCAGATTTATCTAACTTTTTGCAAAGCCTTTTACTACCCATCGATAACAGCGATTATACCCAAACCAATTTCCGCGACGATAACCTGAGCGCCAGCTACCAAATACAATATGCCCAACATTGGGACGATGGCACAACCGATGGGCATACATCGGAGTACGTAAATTTAGTACACCCATACTATATTGTTTACGCCGCAAAGCAACTGGGTGAACCCTATGCCGGTAACCTGGCTGCATTTGTTCCCTTTGCCAATGTAACTAACCCCGCCCAACGCGCCCGCTGGATAACCGACTTTACCGAACCAGCCTACTCCATAGGCTATCCTTTTGATATTGGATTTATTTACAGCGAAGAGATGGTTGGCCGGCAACTCTACTGCGAATTAACCTTGCTAAATATTAACCGCCAGCCCTTAGCCGGCGGAACCGGGGTAAGCAGTCTGCTAAACGAAGATGGCTCATGGCTGCTAAATCAGGACGGGAGCAAATACATCATTGCCGCGCAAAATCAGGTAACCTTTCCTGTTCCCGGCCAGTTGGGCTTAAACCGGGTAATGATTAATAACAGCTTCCCCCGCGAGGCGTTTTACTTTAACCTTACCCTTAAGTATGACGATGAGCATGGCACACATACAGTTACCCAAACGCAGACACTAAGGATAGATGACGCCGTTGACGATCAATCGGTTTACCTGCGCTGGATTGGGCTGAGCGGTTCATGGAATTATTACCGTTTTGTTTTTAACCAGGAGCTTAGCCTTGATGTGCAAAATGCCACCATCATCAAAAACTACGTACACGATTGGGAAAACCAGCAGGGTATTGAAGAAGTGATCAGCAAAACGGCAGGCCAAAAAATGAAAGTAATGGCCGAAGACCTCTCGGTAGCTGATATTAAAGGCCTGCAATCCATCAAGTACTCACCCAAAGTACAAATGCTGGTCAACAAAAACCCGGTTAAATGGCAAACCATCGTCATCAACACCGCCACCTTCAGCGAGTATGAAACCCGCAACGGCCAGGCCCCTTTCAGCATCACGTTTAATATGCCATCTATCAATATACAAACGCAGTGAGCGTTCATTGGTTCACTGTTTTATTAGTTCATTGGTCTTGTCTGGTTGGATAAGGTGGGGCCCAATGGATCAAAACTAATAGCTATTACGCCAGCCTTACCAGTAAACTAATGAACTTTGCACCAATGAACCAATGAACCAGTGAACTAATGAACCAACAAGATGAACGATTTACAATTATATATCAATGACCAGCAGGCCGATCTGAGCGACGATAGCCCGATTGCGCTTACCTTCCAGATTAATAACCTGGCCGAGGTTAAAAACCAGCAGGGCAATACCAGCAACCAGTTTAAACTGCCGCTTACCCAGCGCAACCGGCAAATATTGGGCTTCCCCGATGATGTGGCCTTTACTACTGCCCAACCCTACAGTTACTACGATGCCCGCATTTTACAGGATGGGTTAGAGATTGTGCCCTACGGCATTGCCCAGCTAAACACCATCGAACAAAATACAGCCAGCATAACCGTGCTAAGCGGCAATGTTGATTTTTTTGATGCTATTGAAGGTAAGATGTATGATATGGGCGATAACAAAACGCCGTATGGCATTAACAAACCCTTCGATGCCTATCAGCACAAATGGACTGTGGAAAATGCGGCAAAATCGCAAGTAAAAACAGATGGCTGGATTTGGCCTGTTGTTGATTATGGTAGCCTGGTTTACAAGGTTACCAACGATAACGAAATCAATGTACGCCAGTTAAGGCCGGGCTTTTTTATAAAAACAGCTATCGATTTGATGCTGGTGAGTAACGGGTATAAGGCAACGGGCTCGTTACTTAAAAACCCGGTTTACCCGCTGCTGATAGCGCAGTTTAGCAATGATAATTTTGACCATGGCAGTGATTACCAAAATCAGCCGGCAACCAACGGAATCAGCTATTACAATGGAATGGACATCGTTAAGGCAGAGAAAAAAAATTCGGGCCATCAACCCGGCGGCCTTATTGCCTTTCCGAATGTACAATGGGACCCAACAAACCACTATACCGATGGAAAATACACCGCGCGTGAAACTGTTACGGTTCAGGCTACCCTTACCATTCCCAGGTTCCATTTTTACGGAAGTGCAGGTGATAACAAAAGCTCGGTAGATATCAGCATTATTTTGGATACACCAGGGGAAGGTATGCAGTCGCCGGCAATAAAGACATTTAATTTCGACGATGGCTTTGATACATACGAAGGAAGTGGTAAATCGTTAAAGGCTGGCAAAACATACATAGGAACGGTTATCAAAACAGCCGATCTGGAGTTGGGCGCCGGCCAGCAGCTGCACATCGAGTACGATTTTCACGGCGAAGCCCCCTACAACTTTACAATATACGCAGGCGCTACATTTACAGTAACGGTTCAAAATCAGCAGGTGTTATATGGTCAGGATGTTCAATGCGAACGTATTTTTCCGGATATCAGCCAGAAAGACCTACTGAAAGATACCTTGCAGCGATTTGGCGTTATCTGCCAAACCGACAATACCACGCGTACCATTAATTTCGCATCCTTTAAGGATATCGTAGGCAATATCCCCAAGGCCAAAAACTGGACAAGCAAATGCCTCGACCAGGGTAAAACCGTAAGCTTCCAGCTGGGTGGCTACGCGCAGGTAAACAACATGAAATACAAAACCGACGACAATGTGCTACCCAAAAACTTTGCCGATGCGCAGATAAAAGTAGCCGATAAAACCCTGCCCGCCACTGCCGATTTGTTTGAAAGCCAGTTTGCCCCCACCCTTAACCGGCCTTATATTGGCGGCACCGTTGCCCAGATAAAAATGATTGACGATACATCCGACGATAACAGTTTCAGCATTGGCGTTACGCCCCGGATATTGATAGATCACAAACTGCCGCTGGCAGGCAAAACCATCAAATTTACCGATGGCGACGCAGCCAATGATATGCTTGTAAACGACTTTATATCGGCACCCTATTTTTACAAGCCCGACGGTGAACACAACCTATGCTTTGCCGATATGCCGGGCAACGGCCAGGGCAAAATGCTACCAGGTTTAAAAACCCTGTATTATCCCGAACTGGAAAAAATACTACAGCAAACCAAAAAGGTAGTGCGCTATTTTTTACTTACACCGCACGACATCCTGGATCTTGACTTGCTGATACCCGTTTACCTGGAGCAGGACAGCTGTTACTACTACATCAATAAAATTGACAGCTGGCGCAAAGGCCAGCCAACTAAGGTGGAGTTGGTGAAGCTGGGATGATACTAAAAATAAAGTTGTTGGCTTATTTGCAACAAACAAATGTGTTTATTATTTTTACCAATAAAATTAGCAAAAAAAACAACTAAACGTTTTAAACCTTAACATGAAATTACCTTACATTCTTTTTTTATCAATTTTACTTGCCAGTTGCGACCAAAGCTATATGAATAAGCCCGTTGATAACCGACCGGCTACCGAGCTATCCCTGATCAAAAGACTTAGCATCGCTGATTCAGCATATAACGCGAGTGAAAATGAGATAAAAAAGACAGAGGCAATTGAAAAAGGAAAGAGTGACATTTCAAAATTTATCATAGACACGTTACACTCCGATGTAAAAGAATGGCCCGCTATTGTTCACGAAATAAGCATGGTAAAGTATCCAATCAATTATATCGACGTTACGTTATTAATCTCAAAGGGAATTAAATTAGATGAAAAATATCCAGATTTTAATGCCGTTGTATTGAATGCCAAAGTTGATCAAACAGATAACATACTTAAAAATTCGCTTAAAGAATTATTGCGCGGCGATACAGTTTTAGTTAACGGGTTCTTTGAAAAGGATGTTACAGGAAATATCGACTTTACAGGTTATTCAATAGGCCAAGGTGATAAAGAGGCTTTTTCTAACCCATCATTTAACTTTACCCTCAAAAAAATAGTAAAAAAAGGCAAATAATAATATCAGACTGTTCTTAGTTGGCCGTTTTTTTAGACCAATTATGCCAAACGGAATCAAGAACATAATCTGCTTAGTTTAAAGAATTGTTTAACCCTTTGTGCTCTCAATCTAACATTTTCACAATTATTAAATCACACTTCATATTTATTTACAAATAAAATAACTACCAAAATAATGGCCGATGATAACAAGATATCCATTGATGTTAATATTAACAGTGATGGTCAGAAACAACTTGATCAATACATACAGGCGTTTGATAATCTGCGTAGCTCGATCACAAATCTTTCAAAACCTTTAAATACAATCTCCAACAATTTAAATTCCTTAAATAATGACCTCACGAAATTTACCGGCTCGATGGATAAGCTCAATGCCAAAAACCAGGAATTTATCAACTCTGGAGATAAAGCTACAAATAAGCTGGCTGATCTTTCGAGTTCCTTTGCTACATGGGGCAACGTTATAACACTGGTTACCGAAACCTTAAAAGGCTGGCAAATTGCCTTAACTGGAGGACTGGCCGTAATAACAGCTTTTGGTCCCGAAATAATTAAGTGGGTTTCGGCTTTACTGAAAGGAAAAGACGCTATTGACCAAGCTAAGCTTAGTTTGAATAGCCTAAATAAGGGCTTGTCATCTACAGATTATTCTAACGCGATAGAAAATCTAAATCAACTTAAGATAAAAGTAGATCTTGCGAAAAAAGGTATGACTGATAAATCGGAGGTGGTTAAGGAGTACAATAAAACGATTGGGCAAGCCATTGGCCAGGTAAAATCTTTGGACCAGGTTGAAACAATGTTAAAAGATAATGCCAGCAACTATGTAAAAACTATGCTTTTTAAAGCTGCGGCAATGTCAACAATAAAAGAAGCTGCAGAAAATCAAATTTTAGCGCAGAAAGAACTGGCAAAATCGGATGAAGAAAGTGTAGACTATTTAACCAGCGGTCTTGCAAATGCCACCGGAGAGGCCGAAAAAAAAATGTATCAACACAACGCCGCACAAAACAGAAAAAATGCGGCGAAACCGTTTGAAGAAAAGGAAAAATCATTGTTAAAAATTGCGGCTGACTATATGGAAAAAGCTGCTGAAATAGAGAAAAATAGCCCAATAAACAAAACCAAAGCCGAGATTGAAAAGCTAAAAAAAGCAACCGACGCAGGGGTTATTGGTTCAAAAACTTTTAAAGAAATTGAAAAACTACAAATAAAGCTTGATATACTTAATGGCACAGTTCGTGATGTTACCCCGCCAGAAAAAAAAGACCACACAGACTATCTATCCAAGGCCGAAAAACTCCGTAAGGATTCCCTTGCCCGGCAGCTTCAAACTATTTTTGAGGGTTATGGTGCCGAAGCTCAGGCAGAAAACAAGAGATACGAACAGGAACTGGGAGGACTGAAAACCCTTTTAGCCAAAAAGAAGATCAGCCAGGAAGAGTTTAATAAAGTAAGTAAACAACTTACAGCCGAGCACAATGGTAACTTAAGCAAACTTATAGATAAGTATAACCGTGAAGATGCAGCTAAAGCAGAGCAGGCCCAAAACGAGTTGATTGACCTGCAAAACAAAGGAATGCAGGAGGGCGCTGAAAAACAAAAGAAAATCCTGATACAGCAACAGCAAGAAAGCTTACAACAAATTAAAAAAAGCGACGATGAAATAATTGCACAGCAGCAAAACCTCCAGATTCAGATGGCATTGGCAATAGCTACCGGCGACACCAAAGATGCAGGCCTTTTGGCCCAAAAAATAAGCGCAAAGGAAAAGCTACTGGCAACAAACGCAGCCAAACGTATTGAAATTGAAAACCAAACACAAGCGGAATTAGCGAAAATTGATAAAGAAACCACTCAAAAAGAAAAGCTAAAAAAAGACCAGGATAATATTGATGAGGATCAATCAAAAGTTGATAACGCCAATAATCCTTCAGCAAAACTGGCAGCACAAAAGAAACTAATATGGGACCAGGCCCAATATGAAGTTGATGCGGCTAATGGTAACAGCGTAAAAATATTACAAATTGAAACCAAACGAAATAAAGCCATTGCCGATTTGGATAAACAAAGCCGAAAGCAACGCAAGGACCAAGAGATACAGATAGCCCAGCAAGTTGCCAGCGCCGCTTTCTCCCTCATCAGCAACAGCATTAAATCATCCAGCGAAGCCAAAGTACAGGCTTTAGAAAGTGATAAGGCCAAAGAGCTAAGCAACACCAACCTCACCAAAAGCCAGAAAGCAGCCATCGAGGCCAAATACAAGAAAAAGGAAAACGACGAAAAAGTAAGAGCCTTTAAAGCCGAGCAAAAAATGCAAATAGCCCAGGCGGTTATTAACGGGGCCATCGCCGTTACAAAAACCTTGTCGACCATGGCCCTGCCAGCTGCCATTCCGTTTATAGCGGCAGATGTAGCTATGACGGCCATGCAAATAGCCACCATAGCATCGCAAAAGCCGCCAAAATTTGCAAGAGGTGGGCAGTTTATTTCTGATGGCCGTGGGGCTTTGTTACCCGGCTACAGCCGTACTGACAATACCAACGCCTACCTGCGCTCGGGCGAGGCGGTAGTGGTATCCGAAGCCATGCGCAACCCCTGGGCCCGTAATCTGGTAAGCGCCATTAACGTAGCCCACGGCGGCCGTGATTTTTCGGCCCCAAACCCGGGCAAAGGCTACGCCATCGGCGGCATATTTACCGATGGCGGCAATGCCAACCGCTACTATAACCAACCGGTAAATGATGTAAAAGAACTGGCCAACACCGTAGCCTACCAAATGATAAACAACTTCCCCCCGATTTATGTAGATGTGAAGGACGTTAACAACCAACAAAATATACTGGCGCAAACGGTGGATAGGGTGAATCTTTAATTCAAAAGTCAAAATTAAAAAGTCAAAAACAGGAGTATGCTGAAGAATATCCATGCCAAAAAGCATAACGAACATATCTTTTGACTTTTGACTTTTGACTTTTGACTTTTGACTTTTGACTTTTGACTTTTGACTTTTGACTTTTGACTTTAAAAAATGAATATTAAAACAGCAAACACATTATTTGACGATGGCGTATTTTCGGCCATGTACAAGGCGGGGTTTATCACCACTAAAATTTTCACTTACCGCGAAATTTACCTTTGGATCCACGCCCAGATGCAGATCCGCAATATCACCAAAAACCAGGCGGTGCTGGAAGCCGAGGTGAAATTTGGCAGGGATGAGCGTACCATCTGGCGGGCCTTGAATTGTTTTACAGATGACGCCGGTACTTCTAATTAATTGATATCAAACCGCAAACTAACGCTTCTGGTAGCTATATTTACCTTACAATTTATTTCATGGCTACTACAGGTTATAATACGGAAGAAACAATATCAAAAAACGGCATCAAACATTTTTTTATCAGTGAAGGATACAAAACTATTATTAAGGTTGTGGCTTTCGATGAAGTAGGTACAATGCACAATAAAAGGGTTTTCAACCTTGGATTTGGCGATTATGATATTGTGAATGATACTGTTAATGATTCATCCAATTCTGATAACGGAGATACCTATAAAGTTTTTCATACAGTGTTGAATACCATCCCCAAATTTTTCCAGGCATTTAGTGACGGAATTATAATGGTTGAGGGTAGCGATAGCACTCCAGAATTTGTAGAAAACTGCAAATTAACCTGCAGAAAAAAATGTGGGGGACGCCTCCATTTGTAAAAATCAAAACAGGAGAATAAACGTTTACAGAAATTATGTAAATAAAAACTATGACGATTTAAAAGTATTATACAGTTTTTTTGGAGGTTCAAAAGCCAAAAACCTCATTGAGCCATATGTTCCGGAGGAGAAATACGACTCAGTATTTGTAATTAAGAATAATTAATGTATAAATTTGTATTATGAAAACTAAAGCAGAAAAACAAGAAAAACTGGTCGAGGTACCGGAATCTGTCTTATTATCTTTAGTTGCAGATAAATTAAAGGATAAAACGCTATTTCCTGAAAAAGTAAAAAGCGCCAAAAAATATTTAAAGCAAGTTAAATTTAGTGCTCTTTAATTACTAAAGATAATACGTTAAGTAAAGTATGCTTATAAGCAATACTTTACTTAATTTGAATTTCGACAAAGCCATCCCGGTTCAAAAAAATCGGCCCACTGACAAGGTAGTGTCATCATCGCATTAAAACATTGTTCCGATATTTGTATTGTTCAGTTGTCTGAATCAGAATTTTTCACCTTTTGTTTGTTTTTAAGAGGTGTTCAAGAGGGCTACGCCGTTTACAGAATCCAATAATTAGCGGAATATCCAAACCCTGCAAATCAAAATCCAAAAAAATCTGATAAATCCGAAAATCCCGGTTCACAAAAAGTCAACCACTGACAAAGTAGTGTCACCATCAAACTAAACTATTGTTCCGATATTTGTATAGTTCGGTTGTCTGAACCACGATTAAGCAGATTAAAGGATTTACACGATTTTTAAAGGACAAGACAGCCCTGCTAATCAAAATCCAAAAAATCTGATTAATCCGAAAAATCCCGGTTCAGAAAAAAATTCACCTACTGACAAACTACTGTCACCATCGCATTAAACTATTGTTCCGATATTTGTATAGTTCAATCGTCAGAATCAGAATTTACAGAATTCAAGGATTAACAGAATTCAAAACCCTGCTAATCAAAATCCAAAAAATCTGACAAATCCGAAAAATCCCGGTTCAGACAAAAAAATTCACCTACTGACAAACTACTGTCACCACCAAAACAAGAACTAATAACGACCTTTGAATTATGCCAATCGGCATTAATAACATCAGTAATAATAATCGAATTCAGGCTAATCTGAGCCAAATAAAACTTCCGGACTTTCCGACTTCCCGGACTTCCGGACAAAAATCTCAAATCTCATATCTAACATCTCAAATCTAAAAAAGATGACCTACAAAATCTACTTATACGATACCGAAACCGATTGCATCGGGTCGGGCAGTTTATCATCGGCATACATACAAACGCAGCTGCAGGAGGCCGCCGGGCAGGACCTGGAAGTGCACATCAGCTCGGTAGGCGGCAGCGCGTTTGATGCCATTGCCATATATGATCTCCTTAAAAAATATCCTGGCAATGTAACCACCTATATTGATGCCCTGGCTGCTTCGGCAGCCTCTATAGTGGCCATGGGCGGTAAAAGCATAGTGATGAGCAAATACGCGTTGCTCATGATTCACAAACCAATGGTTGGCAGCGGCGGTAACGCCGATGAGCTTTTAAAAGATGTGCAGATGTTGAATGTAGTACAATCGCGCCTGGCGCAAATCTACATGGACAAGTCCGGGTTGGACGGAGTAACAGTAAATAGTTTAATAAACTCCGTCACCTGGATGACTGCCGACCAGGCGCTTGACATGGGCTTTATTGACCAGGTGGAGGATTACAGCCTGGATATTACCAACAGTGCCCTCATTAAAAAATACACCAGCACCGCCCCCGCGGTTTACCAGCGATGCATTAACAAAATCTTAAACAATAAAAACAACATGAACATCGAAAACAAAGAACTTATCGAGAAAACCACGTCGGTTTTGGATAAGATTATGAACTTCTTCAAAAAAGTGGTTAACAAGCAAACCATTACCGACAAAGGCACCCTGCACCACGCCGGCGAACTGGCCGAAGGCGCCGAAGTGTACAACGACGAAGACATGAGCACCCCGGCAGCAACCGACATCTACACCACCGCCGATGGTAAAAAGATTGACATAAAAGAAGGCCAGGTGCAAAAAGTAGCCGCTGCCCCGGAAGCCGACCCCGAGGCCGAAGATGAGGACGATGATGTACCAACAAGCAAATTAAACCCGGCAAAAAAAGCTACCGAAATTCAAAACCGCCTGCAGCAACTGAAAGCACGGCTGCACGCTCAAAACGCGCTGTTAACCGAAGCCCGCACAGCACTTGAAGAAGCAAGTAACCGCCTACAAAAAACCCGCACCGAAGTTAAAAACGAAATAAAATCAACCTACAGTCCCGAAGGCTCCAAACGCAGCAACAAAGCAAAAACCGAAACAACACCTTTCTTCGCCCCGCAAAGCGAACTGGCTAAAAATGCGGTGAAAAGGGCAATCGCAGCCCCCTAACCCCCTGAAGGGGGAACGATAGTTCGCAAATTCATTTTAGTCCTTTTTATTTAATAAAGCTATCCCCAAAAGTCAAAACTATTCCAATCAAAAACTCCCCCCTTTAGGGGGCCGGGGGGCTAATCCCTATAATTCAATCACATTAATCAAAAAGCTCCCCCTTTAGGGGGCTGGGGGGCAAACCTTTTTATGGCTCAATTTACATTCACCAACAACACCTATGCCGGCGAAGCGCTGGCCGGGTTCATGGCAAGCACGCTGCTGGAAGCCGACTCAGTAAAGCGTGGACTGCTCACCGTTATTAACGACGTTAAAGCCCGCAAAATAATCCTTGATGTGGACGACGACGTGGTACTGCAAGATCCATCTGGCATATTCCACGACCAGGGTACCACCACCATGCAAACCGAAAGCTACCTTGACCCTGTAGTTTACGAATTTATGAAGCAGGAACAATGGGACAAACTGGCCCAAAGCTGGGAAGCACAATCCCTTAAACCCGGAGCCTTTATGGACTACGAAGGCATTGTAGACCTTTCCGACTTTATGGTGCAGCGCTATTTAACCAAAATACAGGTAGCAAACGAGCGCCTGTACTGGTTAGGCAAAAGTTCAACCAAAGAAGCCACCTTTAGTGCCCCGTTCGCCGGCTTACTGCCAACCATTGCCGCAGCATCGGGCGTGTACAAAGTAGCCCTGGGCAAACCAACAACATCTATGAGTGCAACCGCGATTAATGCATCCGGCGTGGTTAGCGTAGCCGATACATCAACCTTAGCCGATGGCGATGTAGTAACCGTTACCCAGGTTACCGGTACCAGCAAGGATACTACCAACGGCGGCGCAGGCATCGATTTAACCGGCCAATCGTACTTTATCCAGGTATTAACGCCAACCACGTTTAGGCTGGTGCGCAACTACAATGAGGTTAACAGCCGCAAACCGGCAACATTCCTGAATACATCATCTGCGGCAACCATCAGCTACATTAACGTAAGCAATGTTTTGCAGGTATTGGGCAGCGTTTACGCCCAGCTTGACCCTGCCGATCGCATCCAGGAAGATTTTAACCTGCAGATCCCGTTACACGTAGGTTATGCTTACGCACAGGCACAGGCCAATAAGGCGCTAAACGTTATCAATGCCTTTACGGATATGAAAAAGATGGATTACCTGGGTATTCCGTTGCAAATCATGAACCACTGGCAGGCCAACACCATCCTTGGCGCCCGCTCATCAAACCTATTTTTAGGTGTCGATCTGTTAGGCGATGCTTCCGAACTTTCAACAGTTTACATGAAGCCCTACACCAACGATAACGTAGTACGCATGAAAGCCCGCATGAAAGCAGCCGTAAACTTCAAGTTTGCCAACGAACTGTTTTACTTAAGCGCATAAGAGCATCAAGTAGTAAGTATCAAGTAGCAAGACAGCTGCAGGAAGTTTGAATCCGAAAGTCTTTTGTCCGAAAGTCAAAAATCTTGATACTTACTACTTGATACTAAAATCACTAACTCAGTCATTCAATAATTCAATAATTCAATAATTAATCAATGTCAATTTACAATAAAATAAACGCGGGCTTTAAACTGGGTACAGACGAGCCTGTAACATCGGGAATAGAGGATGTTATTTACATTTTTAACCAGGATGATATCACCCTTACTTATGATGTCACCAATCCATTAATCATTACCGGCCTTGCAGCGGTAGGCAGCGCCAAAATTTACAAATTTGAGGGTACCAACAATAGCTTTAACACCATGAGCAAGCTCACCAAAACGCAGGTGGGACCGCGTTATACCGAAGAGATAGATTTTAACATTGCCGGTTTATCTGTTGATATTAAAGGCCAGCTGATGGCGATGGGCTACGGCCGGTTACGCGCCATAGCGGTTAACAACTACAAATCGAGCGACTCGGCAATCGAGCTTTTTGGCGCCGTGAACGGATTGATCCTTACAGATGCCGAACGTAACGCAGCCGACGAAACCCTGGATGGTGGCTACAAACTAAAATTAACTAACCCCGATAAATTAAAAGAGCCCTACCCTCCCCGTGCCATCTCTATCGCACCCGAAACAGGTTCGGCCACTTACACCAGCACTATTGCGGCTATCGAGGCGCTGTTGGCGGCTTAATTAGTGAATTGGCGAGTTAGTGAATTAGTGATTCATTGAATTATGACCGATTATAAATCCGAGCACTCCATTCACCCTCCCTTATCAATCACTAATTCACTCATTCAATAACTCACTAATTACCCCCCTTATCAATCAATAATTCAATAACTCACTCATTCAATAATTAAAATGAAAACCTACTTACCGCAAATTGAGCGAAGAATATTGGTAAGGCCCAACCAAACCTACGGGATACTAAATTACGACCTGGATAACGCCTATCCCCAACGGATGCTTGAACTGGTTGCCGGATCGCCAACGGCTAAGGATTGCTGGAACAAAAGGACCAAATTTATAGGCGGTAATGGGTTTGAAGCAGCTGGTTTAGGCAAACAGGTCATCAATGCCAAAGGCTTAACCCTGGCTAAGCTTTTGAAAGCGCTGGCAACAGATAAAGCGCTTTTTACCGGCTTCGGCATCCATGTAAATTACAATGCCAATTTTAAAATAGCTTCGGTTAATTACATTAAGTTCGAGGACATCCGCATGGGCGATACCGATTGCCCCGAAACTGCCAATAAGTTTGCCATTTATAACGATTGGGGCCGCAAAACCTGGAAAAACATTATGCGCAGCAAGGTCATATTTTTAGATAAATATGACCCCAACCCCGCGGTTGTGCAGCAACAGGTTGACGACGCCGGCGGGTGGGACAAATACAAAGGACAGTTGCTTTATTTTAACCCCGAAATTGATGATTATCCCCTGATAGAAGCAGATTCTGTTTGGGAGGATTTTGAAACCGAAGCCGGCATCAAGATTTTTAACAACCGCGAGGTTACCACGGGCTTTTTGCCATCAACCATGCTGTTCATGAAATCGCGCCGCGAAGAGGCCGATAACAGCAGGCCTGATGCAGATGAATTTGCAGGAATAAATACCCCATCGCAGTTGGAACAGGATTTAGGTGCTTTCCAGGGAACAAAAAGCGCGCAAAAAATTATTGTTATTGAATATGAGGATGAAAATTCAAAGCCCGAGTTTAAGGCCTACCCTATCCAGAATAACGATAAGCTTTTTGAAACAACCGAACGATCTGTTGAAGCCCGCATCATCAAAGGCTTTTCGGTACCGAAAGAACTGGTTAATCCCGAAAAATCATCCGGCTTAAGCAACGGCGGCGAAAAGAAACAGGCCATCATCGAATTTAACGACAATACCGCGCCCGACAGGCTGGACCTGGCGGAAACGCTGGCCGAAGTATTCAGTCACTTTTATACCAACATCAATCCGGCCGGTAATTGGGCCATTACACCTGTGCCTGCTATAGCCGCTGATGATAGCCCGGGGATCAAAGCGGGTAATGCAATTAATAACCTGCTTTCATCTGCCATCCCGTTGCAAAATAAAATTGCTGCCCTGGTTTATGCCTATGGCTTTAAACAAGCCGAAGCGGAGGCGATGTGTAAATAGCAGTCAGCCCCTCCTAATCCTCCCCGAGGAAGGACCATATGTGTTCGGAAGAATTTTTAGTCCCTCCCCACGGGAGGGGTGCGGTCGGAAATGAGCGCAAAGGCAGGGAGGGGTTTACACGAGCGGAGAGTTGCAAAGTGGCTTGAACGCCTGATTTAACCCCTACCTCCTCCTTCCCCAAGGAAGGAATCGCACCCCCGCCGCTTTTTTTATTTCTCCCGGACACCCGTGAAGGGAGGAGTTAAAAACAAACATTAATCCATCGGCCCAAAGTCTCCCCTTCAGGGGGAGATTCAGAGGGGGCTTACAATAAACTTATCTATTAACATAATCAAAAGTCTCCCCCTTCAGGGGGAGATTTAGAGGGGGCTATCCTATGATCTATCTCATCAACCAAACCACGTTTCAGCAATACGAGGATATTACTGTAAATATAAAACCCGAACGCCTGAAGGTATTCATTAAAAAAGCGCAGGAACTGGATTTAAAGCCTTTTTTAGGGCATGCCCTGTACTATGATTTTTTAAACCATTTTAACGAAGATGGCACCCTGCAGGATGATGCCCCGCAACCCTACAAAGACCTGTTGAACGGCACCGAGTACCTTGACGATTATGGCCATATTGTATTGTACGAAGGCCTTGCCCCTACCATGGTATACTTCACCTTTGCCCGTTTTATTGAAAACGATGCGGTGCATTATACAGCAATCGGCCCTGTAATTAAAAGGCATGAAAACGGCGATGCCCTTTCATCGCCCGAAGTGGTAAAACTGGTACAGCAGCAACGCAGCATTGCTAACGCCTACGCCAACGACATTGAAAAGTTTTTGTGGGATAACAAGGCCGATTTCCCGCTATGGCGATACAACGCCAAAAACAAAAGCAGCAGGCAGGCCGGTCCGCGGATAAGGGGTGTGGATAAAACCGACTTTAACTATCCGGGTAGCTACAACAATTACAATTTAACCATTACCGAATTTTTAAACTGATGGCAACCGACAAAAAAATAACCGACCTGCCGGTAGCATCCGCCATCGCCGCGTCCGACAGCTCCATCCTGGTAAAAAACGGTATTGATTACCAGTTTGCATTCAACACCCTGCTGGAGTTTATCGGCGCCGGGGTAACCGTAGGCGCGGCCATCTCCTTCGGCAATACCCTGCCTGCCAACATATCGGGCAAAAATGGCGACGTTTTTATTAACACTGCCGCGGGTACCCTGGCGCAAAAAATAGCCGGCACCTGGGCAGTGGTTTACACCCTCCCCTCTGGAAATGCGGCCGACGGTACTGTTTTGTACAGCACCAGCATCCCGGCAACCGCCACTGGCAAAAATGGCGATACCTATATAAACACGCTGACCGGCATTTTCTATAAAAAAGCGGCAGGCTCCTGGGCGCAGGTATTTTCCATGCAAACAGGCCCTGCCGGGGTTGCTGGTCCGCAAGGCGCAACCGGCCCGGCCGGAGCCAATGGCAAAACCATTTTAAGCGGCACTACCAACCCCTCCAATTTGTATACCGGCACCAATGGCGATTATTATGTTAACACAGCAACCTACACCTTTTTCGGCCCAAAGACAGCCGGTGTTTGGCCGGCCGGATTTTCGCTGGATAACACAGATGCCGAAGCCATAGCTAATGAGGCTGAGTTGAGAAGCGCGGCAGACGAGGAATTACAGGAACAGATAGATGCGCTAACAGGCAGCTTTGATATGCGGGCCTTTATTGCCATGGCCCCGGTTTGCGCCAACGAGGCAGCCGCAGTAACCGCCGGGCTATCGGCCTATACACTTTACAAAACCGATACCGGCGAACTGCGCTATAAACTGCCTGCTGAAGGCGAAGGATTTACTTACACATTACCCCTAATATTAAGCTAAAGATATGGCAAACAATACAGTTGCAACCAAAAACACCGGTGATACCTTAACCGCCGCCGAAATTAACGATATTGCCTCAAAGGCGAACACTAAACAGGAGCCTTTAGGCTTTACCCCCGAAAACGCCGCCAACAAAGGTACAGCCAATGGCTATGCAGGATTAGACGGCACAGGTAAGGTTCCATTAGCGCAATTACCAGCCACAGGCGGCGACGTACCCGACGGTGGAACAACAGGGCAGGTACTAACCAAAGCCAGCAACACAGATCAAGACACCACTTGGGTAACACCATCTGGCGGCAGCGGCTCATTACCCGTTAGTATTGCAGATACTAATAGTATTCCTTTTAATAATATGCTTACCGTGGTTGGCGATCATACCATGAGCGGAGCATTGGTTATAACACCAAATACTGTTGGTGCGGTTGCGGGGTGTGGGGCGGTGCAGAGGATAATTTCGGATGGCACGAATATCCCAGACATATCAGCATTTAAAGTATTAGCTTCATCATCTGCTTATGATAACGGTGTTGGTACTGTTAATCTTTTAGTATTTTTTTATGACGGCGTTTCCTATAATGCCTCCATAACTCAAAACGGGGAGGTCATATTGCCTAACGCAAATATCGAGGTGGCGGCATGGGTGGCGCGTTTGTCAACAGCGGGCTATAGCATTTCAAGTCCTCGCAGGGCTGCATATCAGGAATTTTGGGATACCATGAAACAAAACGGTATTTATAACTTAATTACCGAAGCGTGGATGTTTGAGGGGGGGACCGCCGCAACAAATGTTTTGGGTTTTAAAGGGGTTTCTAATGGTGTTATACACGGTACAATTACTCATTCGGCCACAGGATCAAAGGGTGATGGTGCAACAGGTCGTATGGGATTAGGTATAAGTCCGGACGATGGCGGGTCTGCAATTTCAAACGGCAATAGTGGTTCCATCCATGTTTGTGCCTATTTAAGACTTAATGAGGCTGGCGGCGGTGGGGCCGGTCATGATGCTGTAGGTGTTAGAGGTACAACAGGAACTGAAATACTTATCAGTGTAAATCCGTTATCATCAGGCTATCCGAGTTATTTTAGTATCGGCGCGGCATTAAGTCATAATACAACAAACACCAACGGACGTTTTATAGCCAGTAATACTACCCCCAATGCTTATGTGCTAATAGACGGCGTTAATGTGGCAAGTACAGCCCTAAGTCCAACTTCATCGGGAAACAGTGTTGAATTATCCGCTTTTGCAAGTATGGATGGGGGTACTGCGGATTCTTATTCACCACAAGAATTAGGATTTATATCTGTTGGCAAGGGCTTAACAACAACGCAAGCAGCAATATTAGATACAGCTATGTCAACCCTATTTGCAGCAATTTCACGATGAGTATATTAAATCATATATTAAATTTAAAGGGGCGAAAAACTCATATCTTTTTTGGTGATAGCATTACGATGGGCGTTGGCGCATCTGATGACTCACATCGTTGGTCCGCTTTATATTGTGCGGCAAAGGGCGATATTGAGGAAAATCATGGAGTAAGTGGCGTTCCTTTACAAAACTCAACTCCTTTGAACCCCACCGGTGCACCAAACTTCAGGGATGCGGCCAGCGTGTTAATACCTACTTATATGATCGGATATGGTAAATTATTTATATCATACGGAACTAATGATGTAGGATTAAATCTCGTAAACTTCACAGCAGTCAATTACAAACAACAGCTAAAAGAAGTAATTGCAATCGCTATTTCAAGAGAGTGGCCGTTAAGGGATATCATCGTTGAAAGTCCATCATACTATGAGCAGCCTGGCAGAGATGGGTATGTTGGTTTTTATGGTGTAACTGTAGCCGCTGATTTAACACGGCATGAAGCGCATGTATTGGCGGCAAATCAGGCTTGCTTAGAAACCGGCGTTGTTTTCGACGATAGTTATGCCTATATGAAAAACAATGGCGGCGCATCGTTATTGAGGCCTGATGGCTTGCACCCTAACGATGCTGGCCACTTAGCCAAAGCAACACATAAGCTTGCTTTGTAATACAATTTAATCGTCTTTTAAGGCCCTATTTAGCAGTTTAAAACGCCTGCGTTATGGGCTTAAATTGGCAAATAAAAAGGCGATCTGAAGCACATTTGTTTAAAATGACTGCCATAAAATCTCCTAAAACACGTTGCAAGCGGATTTAATCTTTTGATAGTATTTTTTGATTTCATTTTGATTTATCAATATTAAGTGGTGTCGAATTAGAATATTTTCCAGATTTTGCAGATTAATCCGTACAGGCTGACAATATTTACCTGGAAGGTATGCCCGTTGGATATTTATTGACCGATGCCTTGACCTGATTGATTATCCTTTTTACCCGTTCGATATTACAGCAATAACGCTCTAAGAATAATTATAAATTCTAAGTTTGTCACGGCAACATGGAACACAAAGCATTTAAAAAATCAAGCTACTTACCTTATCTTGACGGCTTACGTGCTATCGCAGCTTTATATGTTGTAATGCACCATATTTTTCTACAGTTTAAGTTTGACTATTCAGGCTTTAACAGCATCCAAAGTCACAGTACAAGTATCTTTTTTTATGGCCATTATGCAGTTAATTTTTTTATTGTTCTTTCGGGATTTTGCCTTACTATCCCCATAATTAAAGCAGATAAGTTTGCCTTGAGTAATGGTATTATTACTTTTTATAGCAGAAGATTTAGGCGCATTATATTACCTTATTTTTTTGCTTTGTTGTTTTCACTGTTACTCATTGCCACTTTAATTGGGAAAAAAACAGGCTCACATTGGGACGTTAGCATACCCGTATCTATGAGCGATATAGTAACCCATTTACTGCTTATTCAAGATTTGTTTTCCAATACTGCGGCCAAAATAAATCATGCAATGTGGTCTATTTCGGTAGAATTCAGAATTTACCTATTATTCCCCTTCTTGCTGTTTGTTTGGCGAAAGTTGGGGCCGATGTATACTCTTTTAACCTCCATTTTAATATCCATTATCATTTTTATACTGCTTAACTTTTTCAACAACTGCCTGTCTATCAAAATCAATGACGAATTGGATGGTATAAATCCTTATATTATCCTGTTTGCGTTAGGTATGTTAGCTGCCCACATATCATTTAGTGCTCAAACATTTATTATCCGTTCTATCGTACCCTGGTTGCTACTGAGTTTTTTATTACTTGTTACTAGCCGTGTTTTATTAAATTCCCCATACTTTAAACCCATGCACCACTCTTTTTTGCTGGATGACGTTTTGTTCGGATGCGTATCGTTCTGTTTCCTAATTGGGGTGTGCCGCCAGAAGGGGATATTTTTACAAAAGGTGCTATCATATAAACCTTTGGTTTTTACAGGAAGTTTTGCTTACAGTATTTACTTGATACACGCTCCTTTAATACAGGTAATTTGGCAATACGTTATCCGCCCTTTTAACTTAACGCAACTGTGTGCCTATTATGCGCTCATTATAGTCGGCCTGCCAACAATAATAGGAATATCATATTTGTTTTATTTAGCATTCGAGCGCCCTTTTTTGAACAGTAAGAATCGGCCTAAAACCATTTGATCCGTACGTTTTTACAGGCATAAAACAAAACCTTCTAAATCTCCCGTAAAACAATTCCCCGCTCTTTCTAAGAGGCTTAAATTAGGCTCTATCAATATTATTCACCCCATAACCGTATTCAACCGAAGGCTATTTACCCCACCTCATCATGGAAAAGAAATATTCGTTCTGGGAACGTATCACCAGTGATACGCCCTCATTTTTTAAAAAAGTTCAAATTTTAGGTGCGGGCCTTGTGGCTATTTCGGTTTCACTCACCGGAGTTGGCATCATTCCGGCTGCCGTTACAGGCATAATAGCTGCCGTGGGCACAACCATGGGGGCAATTGCCCAGCTTGCAGTAAAACAATCCGAACCCGATATTACAGCTTCGGAAAAATAATTAATTCAACCAGTTATGACAACACTCGATCAACGTGAAATCAGGGGGATTACCCTCAAAAACATCACCGTTACTATTATCAGCACGATAAGTATAGTTGTTTCGGTGATGACAACTTACTTTCAATTAAAGGGGGATATACGCGATGTCCGCTCAACCCAGGAAACTCAAAACAGGGTTAACGAAATCCGCCTCAAAGTTCTCGAGGGGGAAGTGGTTATCCTTCAACAGGAAGTGCGGGAACTAAAAGATAATAAAAAATCGTGACCATGAAGTGGACACAAAATAAACACATGTCCATTTTTATTAAAAAAATGAACATGTGCTGAACATAGTTGGCTGTAACTATAATTTCAGATTATCCAGCCGGGAATAAATCTCGAGCATAGCGGCCTGGTCTATCAATGATTTTACCTTTTTAGGGCCCAAAAGGTTTTGATCATCTTTTTCCTGGGCCCAGATACGGTTGGCATCGTTTATCATGAACTGCAATTGAGCTTTGTTTTTGTCCACTTTATACAATTCAATGTATCCCCTAAGCAGTACGGCGTTAAACCAGTAGTTGCCCGGTAAGCGGCCGTTCCGGTAAAAATGTTGTTCGGCAGCTTTGGCTACATTTTGTGCATCATTGAGATACCTTTTGTTTTTGGTAATATTATATAGCATCACACCCGATTGAAGCATTGTCCCCGCGTTATAAGTATAATAAGCCGAATCCACTTTCATCGATGGTACCCTCACTGCGTCGTAATAAACGCCATTAGATGATAACAAATGTTTTTTTGCCCAATTGTAAGTTACGATTGCGGTATCCAAATAGGCTTTTTGATGGGTAGCCTGGTATAATTGCAACGCCACCAATATAGCCGGACCATTAGAACAGGTGTTTTTCCCTTTTTTATCGCCCTCTACCCAATAAAAGCCGCCGCCACCAACCCTATCATGGCCCGATAACAGGAAGCGATAAATCATTTGAGAAGTTTCCAGGTAATCCTTTTTATGATTGCGCGCATAGGCATCCATCAAGGCGATGGCAATCCATTCGTTATCATCATAAAAACGTGAATCAACTTTTTCTTTAACTACCATAGCCTGGTAAGCCGGCACCGGCTGCCTGGCAGAATAGTACTGATCAATAGCTTTCATAACGGGAGCTATGTGATTTTTTGAAGGGTTGCCAGCCTCCATTTCATTGGCGGCCTGCACCATTGCGCACAGGGGCCACAAAAAGGAGTGATTACCTTTATTGGCCGCACTATCATTGGTTTCGAAGTACAGATTTGCCTTGGCATCGTAAAACCCATCATAGACGTTTTTATTAATGATGGCGATACGTTCCTTATAACTGGCTGTAGTTTGGGCGGTAGCATTCAAAACTATTGCCAGGCAAAAGCTGATGGTTAATATTATGTTTTTCATAGATATTTTCAAAATTAAAACTTACCATCTGCTTTTAAAGCTGCGGCAGCTTCTATCATCATTACGCCACTTAATTGTGTGGTTAAATCTGTGGTGCCCGATGGCAGGCTTTTCCAGTCAGGACTTACAAAAAGCGCCGGCCGGCTAATGCCTTTGGTGTATAAAGTTTGGGCATTAAATTTCAGAAACTTAACAAAGGCATCCCGGTCGGTCGAGCTTACAGCCGGCTCTTCAATCAGCAAAGTAAGATACCTCACCAAAATACCTTTAAACAACCCTCCGTCGCCCTGTCCCTCTGATTTCAGTAAACCACCCGGCGAAATATCCGTGTCGTTAATGGAAGCTTTGGCATTGCGTACGGCGTCGGCAAGGTAATCGGCATTATTAGTCACATGGTAAAGTTCAAGCGCGGCCCCCATATAAACACCCTGATTATAGGTGAATTTATTCTTGCTGATTTGCCCGTCGTGGTTTCCATTAATGCCATCCCAAATAATCCCGCTTGAAGGGTCAACCAGGGTAGCGTTCAGCCAGATGTAAAGACTTTTTGCTATTGTAAGGTCCGCATCGTTCTTTTTTAAAGCATACAAGCGACAGGCAAATATAACAGCGGGCGCGTTGGCGGGGGTATTTTTATAATCCAGCTGCGATTTGCGCCAGGCTATGCCACCGCCCTGGTTATTATTTTGGCCGGTTTTAATATCAGTCCAAAGTGTATTTGCGGCATCAAGGTAATCATTATCATTGGTTGCAGCGTAGGCGCGCAGGCTTGCCAGGGCCAGCCATTCCATATCGTCATAATATTCGTTTTGATATTTATTACCGTTGGTAACGCGGGTGCCATTTAACAACGATTTCATTCGTTGTTTATAAACGTCGTTTTTGGTACGTAAAAAGGCATCGGTAAAAATGTCCAACGTATGTGCCTGGGGCCAGTAGTTATAATTGGTATTACCGGCGTTATTTTGCACAAAATAATTTCCATTTGCCGACAGATAGGTACTGTAAGTTTTTTCCTGCAACGAGTCGGCAGTGGCGGCGTATTTGTAATCAACCGTTGCTGTTTTATTGTTAGGATAAAGCGGAAAGGGCTTATCCTTTAAGCACGATGTAAGCACAAGCGGTATCAAGCCGGTAAGTGCCCATTTTTGAATATGTTGGGTTATGATCTTCATAAATTGTGTTTTAAATTCTGTACCGGTAAAATGATGCCGGTACAGAATTGATGGTTTATTTATTACTTAACGGTAACAACATGGGTATATGCAGGTACATCCGCGCTCCAGATAATTTTAATATCCGCTTTACCATTATCGGCACGGTGATCAAATTTAAAGCAGTAATCATATTGTGAATTGTTAACCGGCACCATATAATAATAGGATGCGGCAGTGGTTGCGGTAGCCGGGCTGTTATCTGAATTGGTACTGCCATAGTACTGCGTTGATGTTGTTCCTGCAGCATCTTTAAGCGTAAACATAAACTTGTAACGCTCATCCCTGCCCCATGATTCCTGGTGGAAAACGATGGATGCATTATCAATTTCCCAGCTGCTGCCACCAACGTATGGAAGGTTAAACCAGATTTTGTTATCGGCAGCGAACCATAAACCTACCGATACAACTTCTGTCATCGATGCCGATGCTGTAGTAAAATCAACCACTATCCGCTCAACTTTGGTAGCGCCTGCAATGGTAGTATTGCCATCCTTTAACAATTTAACGCCATCAATTGAATAAGTTGCTGGTGTACCTGTGTTGCGTTCGGCAAAATGAAGTGTTCCTGCTTTTAATGAAGTATATGCTTCAAAAACGCCGGTTGATATTTGTTTTAAATGTATGGCCTTGCTTAAGTCATCACCACCTTCGGTTGCTGTTCCTGTAATATACAAATCGGCAGGAATTTCGCTAAATCCAGGCGCGCGCTGCACTTCAATAGTGCGCGATAAACTACTTTTTTGTACGTTGATCCCTTTTGACGACATTACCGTCCATTTTAATTTACCGGTTTCCTGCGGTTGGATACCTGCCAGATCGGCAATTTTGTTCAGGTCTTTAAAAGAGATGGTTAGCTTGTTGTATAAGCCATTACCATCAGATGGCATGGTAAAAATCGGCTTGGAAAAATCGCCGGTTGTTTTATCAAAGGCTACTTCATACATCACCAGGCCATTATCTTCGGCCTGTGCCTGCTCCCATTCAAACGATGCCGAACCGGAAGCTGGCTCAAGTTTTATGAATTTGTTATCAACAGGCGCAAAAAAGTTTTTTACTGCCGATACCTGCGTATGGTTAAGGGTTTTATCCTTTTTACAGCCGGATACAATTATTAATGCCAATATGCCTGCCATCAGGCAGAAAGTAATTTTTTTCATGATCTTAATTGATTATAATATTTTTACAAATAATTATTGAACTACCAACCTGGGTTTTGTGTAAGATTTGGATCGACAGCACGTTCGTCTCTCGGAACCGGCCATAAATAGGCTTTGCTTTTATCAAAACTGCGCAAATCGGCCCTGATGTATCCGTTATCTACAGAAGCCGGCCCGAATTTGGCACCATGCGACCAGCCGTTTAATACCACTTCGGCAGTTTTCCACCGGCGGATATCAAAAATGCGTAAGCCTTCCATAGCCAACTCGGTACGGCGTTCGTTCCGAACAATGGTACGCAGATCGGCCTGGGGAGCGCCACTGAAAGTAAGCGCGGCGGGGTCGGTAAAACCGGCACGGCTCCTTAAAGCTTTGATGGTTTTGTCCCATACGCCGCCGTCCAACTGGCCCAATTCATTTTTAGCTTCAGCATACATAAGTAAAACATCAGCATAACGAATGAGGATAAGGTTTAAACCCGACTGGAAATTTACGGCAGATGTAGGGTCGTAATATTTGCGGATGTAATAACCTGTTGGCGAACTCACTTTACCGGGTGCATATTCATCCAGTTTATCCGTACCAGGATCAGATCCGGGTTTGGTATAAATGGTTTGGGTACTGCCATCCGGTTTTTTCCATTTGTATAAGTTATAAACTACCGTATTAGTCATCCTCGGATCGCGGTTTACGTACGGATTGTTCTCGTCGTAGCCAGATCCTGCGTCGGTAATCTTTTTACCATTGGCCATCAGGTAGCTATCAACCAGTTCCTGTGTTGGGGCAAGGGCATTAAGGCGGGCACCAACTGCAAGTGGGGCAAAATCAAAAAACTGGCTGTATGTTTTAATAAGCGGTACAAATTCAAGGTCGAGGATTACTTCGCTGTTATACTCGTTTTGCGGTAAAAACACGCCTTCGTACGATGGGAACAGGCTATAGGTGCCATTGCTGTTATCATTTATCAACTTTTCGCAGGTTGTTGCTATATCCTGCCAGCGGCTGTCATAAAGATAAACCCTTGCTTTAAGCGCAATGGCAGCGCCTTTGGTAATACGCCCCCTGTCTGCAGCGGCATAAGCTGTGTTTACCGGTAATGCAGCGGCTGCATCGTCCAGTTCCTTCAATACAAAATCAATCACCTGCGCTTTTGGCGTACGGGCAATGGTTTTGGCATCGGCTATCGAAATATCCTTATCAAACAACGGTACATCGCCAAACCAGGTAGCCAGCTGAAAATAATGATAAGCACGAATAAATTTAGCCTCGGCCTTCATGCGGGCTTTAAGGGCGGCGTCCATTGAGGTTACCCTGTCCACATTCTCTAAAAAAATATTACAGGTTTTGATACCTGAGTAATGATATTGCCATTCCTCTTTAATACGCCCCAGCGAAGGATCATAAGTTCCGGCTGCAAGTGACGCCACTCCATTGGCGTCGCCGCGGCCATTGTACGCATTGTCGGATGCGCCTTCATTGTAAAAGAAATAATCTGAGCGAAACATTTGCGAATACGCGGTATTTAATACGCTGTTCGCTTTTTCGGTAGTTGTCCAGAAGTTGATATCGGTAAATTTATTTACCGGTGCCAGATCGAGCTTTTTACAGGCTGAAACCATAACAGTTAACAGGGCTATAAAAAACACGGTTCTATATGTCGTTAATTTCTTCATCTATAATAAATTATAATGTTACATCAATACCAAACCCATAATATATCGGCGTTGGATAGGCCCTGCCGCTATTAGCACCCCGAGCCTGTACATTACCATCAAACTCCGTCGACTCAGGGTCAAGGAATTTTATGCCCGAAAAGGTGAGGATGTTTTGACCTGAAACGTAAGCCCTTACTTTATGAGTGCCTATGGCCTTAGCTATGCTTTGCGGTAACGAATAACCCAGCGTTACGTTTTTAACTCGCAGGTACGAACCATCAAAAATGTACATATCAGACCCGCGCCTGAAATTATTGGTGTTTGACTGGCTGCCGGCAGCTGCCAGGCGCGGATAACGGGCATCAGGATTTTGAGGTGTCCAGTAGTCCAGTTGGTGCTGATAGATCACCTGCGAATAGTTGAAATGGAAGGGCTCAACCTGTTCGCCACGAACAAACATGCTGCGTTTGCCTACGCCCTGCATAAACAGGTTGAAGTCAAAGCCCTTGTAAGTTACGTTATAGGTAAAGCCAAATGTTAAGCGTGGGAAACCATTGCCTAATACAAACCTGTCGTTATCGTCAATTACGCCATCCTTGTTAACATCCACATAACGGTTATCGCCCGGCGAAACAGTTAAACCGGCAGGTTTTGGCCCGTTAACAATATCGTTAAGGTTTTGAAAATAGCCATCGCGTTTTAAACCAACGTATGAGCCAATCGGCAGGCCAACTTTGTTAATAACCTGCAATTCGTCGTAGGTTTTAATCTGATCGCCACCTTCAAGCGATAATACTTTATTTTTAGTATCGGCTACGTTAAATGAAAACGAATGGTTAAAGTTTTTGCCTGATAAGCGGTAGTTAACAGTCAGTTCCCATCCCCTGTTTTGCACCTTACCGGCGTTATAATCGGGCAGTCCGGCGCCAAACACACCTGGCACTATTGGTGGCAGCAAAATATCCTTTGTTACTTTATTAAAATAATCGGCAGATATGGTTAGGGTGTTTTTTAAAAAGCCCGCATCTATACCCGCATTAAATGTGGCAGCACGCTCCCAGCGAATATCCGGATTGGCAAATGATATGGCTGCGCCGCCAACGCCGGCATTATTAAAGCCATAAGCATTCTGGAATGGGCCGTAAGTACGTTGATATTGGTAATCGCCAACGTTCTGGTTACCCAAAATACCGTATGATGCGCGCAACTTTAAATCGCCATAGTTATCGCGGTAGCTTTGCATAAAATTCTCTTCGGTAACGCGGTAACCTACCGATCCCGATGGGAAGAAAGCGTTGCGGTTTTTTGTATTAAACTTTGATGAGGCGTCTATCCTGAAATCAAACTCACCATATATCTTATTCTGATAATTATAACTTGCTCTTCCAAAAGCTGAGTTCAAGCTTGTTTCCGTGGTGTTATTATTGGTGTTTGACGATGCAGGGTCAATTATGGTACCTGTTGTGGGCGTACCCAACTCAGGGTCGGTATATTTCAGGTAAAGGCTGTTCCCCTGGTTAGTTGTCGACTCGTTGGCCACGCCCACCAATACATCTACGTTATGCGATTTATTGAATGTTTTGGTATACTGCGCAATTACCTGTGTATTTAAAAACAAGTTCTTGTTGTTTTCGTCGTTGGTATTCCTATCTGCGCCGTATGTTCCTTTCGGGAAATAATCAACTTCAATCACCCTGCCAAACATGTGGTTTGATAGAAGTGTTCCGCCAAAAACACCTTTCAGTTTAAAGTCTTTGGTAATGGCCAGTTCTGCATTTAAATTACCGAAGATGTTGTCGTTGTCGCGTTTGCGGTAACCGCCTGCTTCTAAAATCCCAAGCGGGTTAAATTCAGTTAACACATCATTGGTTAAATACCGGCCCTGATCGTCTTTAATTTTATAATAAGTTGGCGTTCTGCCCGCATCTACAATAAGGGTTGATGTGTTGTAGGAATGTTCCTTAATTTCGGTGCGGGAATAAGCCAGGATGCTGGTCAGCTTTAATTTACCGTATTCGGTACTCAGGTTCATGCGGTAATTGTAGCGGCGCAAACCATAGTTCGGCCCAACCAGGTTGCTCCGCTGATCCGTTACTCCGGCCGAAACCAGGTATGATGATGATGAATTACCACCGGTTAATGCCAGGTTATGGCTTTGCAATACCGCATTTTTTAAAATAGCATCCAAAAACCACTGCTGATCGCCTGCCTGCTGAAAATTGCGGATGTCCTGCGGGCTGTAAATTGGTTGCAAGCCTGCATTTACCACAGCCTCGTTCCTGAGGATAGCATTTTCGTAACTGTGAACAGGCTTATAACCCACATGTGGTTCCTGTACACCGCCCTGCCCGTTATAGGTAAGCTGAGTGTTGGAGTTTTTCTTGCCCTTTTTGGTGGTAACCAATATTACGCCATTTGCTGATCGCGAACCGTATATGGCAGCGCTACCGGCGTCTTTTAAAACAGAAACGCTTTCAATATCCTGCGGATTAAGCAGGTTGATATCGCCGCCGGTAATACCATCTATAACCACCAACGGGCTGTTATCGCCTAAAGTACTTACACCACGGATGTTAATGTTTTGATAAGCGCCCGGCTCGGAGTTGGTTTGCTGAATGATAAGATTTGGCGATGTGCCTTGCAAAGCCTGCGTTAAATTTACAGACGGTTTGCCTTCAATGGCTTTTGACGAGATTTGATCAACAGCGCCTATAATATTGGCCCGTTTTTGTGTACCGTAACCAATCACAACTACTTCGTTTAATGAAGTACGTTCGGGCGATAGCTGCACGGTAAAGGTGGTTTGATTGTTTACGGGTACTTCCTTTGGTGCGTAACCAATAAAGCTAAATACCAGTATATCATCGCTGCCCACGTTAGGCAGGGCAAAAGTACCGTCTACGCCAGTTATGGTCCCTGTTGTGGTTCCTTTTATTTTGATGCCCACGCCAGGAAATGGCTGGCCTGTTTCGTCGGTTACTTTACCTGTAATTTTAATGGGGACCGGCGGGGCCTGCTGTATGCCGCCTGTACTGCTTTCTACCTCGGCTTTTTCATCAATAACAATTACGTCATCAATAATTTTATAGCTAAGGTTAAATGGAGTTAACACCTCATTCAGCACGGTTTTGATGCTTTCATTTTTGGCATTCAACGTTACCCTGAAATCCGGCTTCAGCACATTATCCGCGTAAGCAAATTTAATATGTTTATCGGCCGATATTTTATCGAGCGCATCAGAAAGCCTTGCGTTTTTGAGCTTCAGCGTAACCGAAATCTCCAAAAAGCGTTGGCCAAATGAATCATTTGCTACCGCCGAAAGGCACATGAAGCAAACAACAAAGCAGGCGAGCGAGGTAAATTTCATTAATATTAATACATAACGAACTACTCCATTTGAAAATAGAGATATATTCATAGATTTGAGATAATTAAAGTGTTTGAAATTGAGTGCTTTGTTCTGAATTGGACCTCGAAACGTTGCACTTATTAATACGCTGCATTTTAGTAACCCTGTTCAAATCCCTTTGATCAGGGTTTTTTGTATGTATTTATGTTGTCATGCTCTTCTATTTAGGTTAGCTAATAATTGGTTATATTTTGGATGAATTGGTTTATTTTATTGGTTAACAGCCTTTGCCCTTAAGGCGGTAGCGCCCCTTATCCTGTATAGCCTTGCCTTTTACAATTTTTGATAAAACTTTCATTACAGTTTCCAGCGATTTATTGGTCAGGTCGGCTGTTATTGAACATCTCACGAGGTTGATATCTACATCAACTTTTACATTGAAGCGATGCTCAATGGTACTTATTACCTCTGGCAGCGGCATGCGTTTAAATACCAGGTCGCCGCTTTTCCATCTTACCAGTACATCAACATCAACCATTTCGGTTTTAACGGCCTGGTTATTATCCTTATTAAAAATCACTTCCTGCGCGGGGGTCAAGAAAACAGTTTGCGATTTTTTGGCATTGTTAGCCGCCGCTATTACACCCACCTTACCGCTCAACACATCCACTTTTACAAAATGATCTTCGGGATAGGCTTTTATATTAAAGCTTGTGCCCAATACCTGGGTGCGCACAGCGCCGGTATGAATAATGAATGATTGACGATCATCGTGCGCTACATCTAAAAAAGCTTCACCTGTTAAAGTAATCTCGCGGCGGTCGCCCCGGAATTTATCGGGATAGGTAAGTTTACTGCCGCCGTTAAGCCATATTTTAGTGCCATCGGCAAGTGTTATATTTACAATTTTGCCATTGGCCGCCGTAATTTGTTTGGTGGCAATCGGCGAAACATAGTTAAGGATATCATTACGGTACAAATATGCCGACAAGCACAAGCCGGCAAGCAGCGATGCAGCAACCAACCATTGTTTGGTTAAGGTTTTTATTTTACCACCGCCATCAATTTGAGCTGCAATACGGTTGTATACCTTATCGCCGTTAAATTCAACACCATGATGATTTGCTTCGGGCAAGGTACCCAAATCCAATTCGTCAAAATACTGATTTACGATTTCTTCCTGCAAAGATTGATCTTTAGCAGAGACTTGTTTTTTCCTGAAATTAAACTTTCTCATGGTTTATATATGCAGGATGCATTGAACATGCCCTACCCCCCAAAAGAATTTTATTTTTTTTAAGCATTGTTTAAAACCTGAATTTTAATCCCATGTCAGCATGGTTTTACAACCATAAGTTCTGCCAACTCATTAGGTTTAGCTGAGCCCCCCAAATTAATTTGAAAATAATTGTACCTATACTTCAACTAAACACATAGATTTATCTTTTGATTAACCTGCTCATTCAAAACCAATTTACACACCTATGCTTAAAGTTTCCTTCAACCTTATTTTCGTCATTATTTTTTTAGGTATGCTTAGCTACTTAGCCGGCACCATGTTTAATCCAGAACCCGGTGGACCTAAGCCAGCGTTACAACATCAAAAAAAACGTAACACTAACCCGCACCCGGATACATTGAAATGGCCTGCCGATTTAATGGTGAGCACATTTGCGGGGCCGGAACTAACACCAAGCCCGGCTTGTATTGCTGCAGCGCCAACAGGCGAGGTATTTGTAGGCGTGGATATGATAGGCTCGTTAGGTAAAACGCCCGGCAAAGGAAAAATTTTAAGGCTGGTGGATAGCGACAATGATGGCAAGCTGGATAAACATACCGAATTTGCCGAGGTGGATGATCCGCGGGGGATACTGGTAATGGGCGACCAGGTTTTTGTAATGCATACCGTTTTCTCAAAAGAAACCGGCAAAGCTACCGGCATGAACCTGGAAGTTTTTGAAGATAAAAACAGGGACGGTATTGCCGATGGACCAGCAAAGCCACTTATTGAACATATCAGCAACGCGCACATGCTGGCCGAGCGGGGAACTGACCATGCGACAAACGGCATACGAATGGGCATTGATGGCTGGATTTATATCGCCGTCGGCGATTTCGGCTTTCATGACGCTACCGACCGAAGCGGCAAAAAGCTAACCATGCTGGGCGGCGGCATTGTGCGGGTACGGCCAAACGGCACCGAGATGGAAATTTATACGCACGGCACCCGCAACATTTATGATGTGGCCATTGACCCTTACATGAATATTTTCACAAGGGATAATACCAATGATGGTGGCGGCTGGAACATCCGTTTTTCGCACCACATCCAATCGGCCGAGTACGGATACCCTGTATTGTTCCAGCATTTTACCGACGAGATTTTACCCGCCCTTGTAGATTTGGGCGGAGGATCGGGCACGGGATCGTTGTTTATGGACGAACCTACCTGGCCAGAAAAATACAACGATGTACCCATGACTGCCGATTGGGGTCGAAGCGAATTGTATATTAACAGGGTGACCGCTGATGGCGCCAGTTTTCAACAAAAAGAAGAAGAATTTATAGCATTACCGCAAATTACCGACCTTGACGTAGATGGCTCCGGCCGGCTTTACCTTTCGGCCTGGGATGGCGCCGGCTACTCCGGCGACCCTGCCAAAGGCTACGTAGTGCGGGCGGTACCCCGTAACTGGAGCTATAAAGCATTCCCCGACCTTAAGGCTGCTTCGGCAACCGAATTGGCTAACTACCTGAAATCGGCAAGCGCGGTTACCAGGCTAAATGCATCACAAGAATTAATCACCCGTTCGGCCGATGAAGTCGGCAGGCTATCGCTGGCCGTTGCAACTGACGCTACCTTGCCATTATATGCCCGTGTAGCCGGTGTATTTACCTATGCCCAGGCAACACGCGAAAAAGGCGTACCTGCATTGATACAACTAACGCAGGACGGCAATTTAAGAGAATTTGCTTTAAGGGCCCTGGCCGACAGGAAACAAGGCATACAAAATATCCCATTGAATCCATTTTTGGCCGGACTGAAAGATCCTTCCGACCGTGTGAAGGCAGCAGCTATTGTGGGCCTGGGCCGTATTGGCAACCAGGCGGCGGCACAGCCCTTATTGGCAACACCTGTACCCGCCAGTTTTGTAGCACCGGGCAAAAATGCGGAAGGCCCGCATGCCAAACCAAATTCGGCAATTATTCCGGCACATTTGGCGGTAAGGGCCCTTGTTGGTTTAAACGCGGTTAATGATTGCGTTAAAGCTATCGGCACGGCACATTCAACCCTGGCATTATGGGCTTTAAGGTATATGTATGATACCAAAGCAGTTGATGGATTAATAGCTTCGTACTCAACCGTTAAAGACGAAAAAACAAAAAAGCAAATACTGGTAACCCTGTCGCGCCTGTACAAAAAAGAAGCTGACTATGATGCTTCGTGGTGGTGGGGCACAAGGCCCGATTCGCACGGACCAATTTACAAGGGTGTTACCTGGGATGGCTCGGCCCGGATTGCCGGTTTTTTAAAAACCGAATGGACAAAATCAACCCCGAAAGGGAAACAGCTTTTTGCCGATTTAAACGCCCGCCATCAAATGGGGATTGCAGCCTTTGGCGGCGAAGAAAAAACCGAAACCACCAAAGAAGTGAAGATAGACCTGGCAAAAATTGCCAACAAGAAAGGCCAGATAGGAAAATCATCTATTGAAGATATCATGCTGATGCTTGCAAAAATAAAGGGCGACCCTTTTAAGGGAAAGGTTCTTTTTGCCCGCCAGGGCTGTATAGCCTGCCACAGTTTAACCAGGGCCGAAAAACAGAAAGGCCCGTTTATGGGGCAGATAGGCTCGATCATGACGCGGCAACAAATTGCAGAATCTGTGCTTAAACCGAATGCATCCATTTCACAGGGCTTTGCCACAGTAATGATATCCGCGAAAGGCAACAAGAGCTACATGGGCTTTATTACCGAAGAATCGGCCCGCAAAATAGTGATGAGGAATATTACCGGCGACGTTTTCACCATTAACACCGCCGACATACTGAGCCGCAAAGAGCTGAAAACATCCATGATGCCAACCGGTCTTGCCAACGCACTATCATACGATGAGTTTGCGTCACTGGTAACTTTTCTGTCGCAGCAAAAAAATTAAACGGGGTTAAGGGGTTGGTGGTGGTGCTCTTTCAATGTTCATTTTGCCCCTCAGGATCTCTCCAATGCTATTAAGTTAAGGAGTTCACAGGTTGCTCCATCGGAGCAAAACATTTGTAGCACTTGTAAATCAACATTTTTGCGTGCCGTAGGTACGCTTCATAAGTTCCGTACCTACGGCACGGAGCATTATTTTTCTATTTTTTCTACAAATGTTATACCCCTACGGGGTTGAATAGCTTAACTTAATAGCATTGGAGAGACCCCGCGGGGACAGAAATCAACGCCCCAATATCCCCTGCGCCCGATACAAATTATCAGTAGCCTGCAATATCTTATCCTTCAACTTAGGGTTATAACCAGGATGCCGCTGCAGAAAATCGCGCACAATTTGACAAGCTTCTTTTGTTTGATAACTCCCCAACACCGCGCCCAGCCACGATTGCGGGAAAAACACATCGCCGGTACGCTGAAGCTCTTCAACCAGTTCCAGGCTTTTGGGCAGGTATTTGATAGATGTGCTTTGCCTTAAGGGATGGTTTAAATAGCTTAACCCTGTGGTAACCCAGGCTTCTTTTGCCCTGTTTTTACGGTCGGCCAGGCTGTTAAAAAACGCGTCGCGTTCCTGCACGTTCAGCGAGAGGGCGGGCGCCAGGAAAGCCAGCCTGTTTTTGCGTTCCGGGTTGCTGATCCGGGCTTGCTGTTGCTTTAATACCGAAGTAACGGTATCGCTTTTCAGGGCTATCGATAGCGCCATGCCGGTATAATCATCTTCGGCCAGTTTAACACCGGCCGGCGGCTTTTGGGTTAGCCATACCTGGTAAATGCGGCTTTTGGCTTCGGCACTTAAGCTGGTGTTTTGGTAAGCGCCAAACAGTATTTTCTTGTTATTCGGCGCGGTTTGCTGTTCCATGGCCTGGCATAGGGTGTGCTCCAGTTCGGTGCTTAAAATCAACCGGTCTTTGGGTAAAGTGAACGTCCAGAATATGCTGGTAATATAGCCGGTAAGCAGGCGCAGGTTCATTTCATTTTTCTCGATACTGATGCCGTGCAGGTAAAGCTTTAACAGTTCAGCCGGTTTAAAAGCACGCCCGGCCAGCATATTCTCGTACCCGTTAATATAAGCCGAAGCCCGTTGCAGCGGGCTTTCTAAATTAAACAGACTGGCTGTCATCGCCTTATCCGCCGGGAACAATCCATAGCCCATCCCGTCCGCATTAAATAAAATGAACAGCGGCTTCGCCAAATCCGCAGCCGCCTTTAGTACAATCTGCCGCGCGTTCATATTCACCGGGATGGTTTTGCTGTAAGCCGGATACACCAACGTAATATTAAATACCTGCGGCCATATGCGTGGCGCGCCAACTTCGGGATGCTGGCTGATGTTAAGAGCGCCGATTTTACCATCACTGTAACTCACCTTGTAATCAAACACCGGCCTGCCGGGCTGGCTTACCCAAACCTTGTTCCAGGTGTACAGGTTGGCGGAGCTGTATTTGCTCAGGATGGCAATCAGCTGTGGCCAGGTAGCATTGCCGTAAGCATATTTTTTGAGGTATTCGCGGATGCCTTTCTGAAAGTTGGCCTTCCCCATCAGGCTTTCCAGCTGGCGCATCATAATGGGGGCTTTGTGGTAAATAATATTGCCGTAAAGCGAACCCGCATCCTGTAAATTATCCAGCTGCTGCCTAATTGGATTGGCGCCCATGGTGCGGTCAACGCCGTAAGCGGCCGGGTAATGGTCCTGCAAAAATTTCAGGTTAAAGGTTTCGGCACCCATTAGTTTTTCGGTCACCTTATCGGCCATAAAGTTGGCAAACACCTCCTTCATCCACACATCGTTAAACCACTCCATGGTCACCATATCGCCAAACCACATGTGCGCTGTCTCGTGCGAAATTACGTTAGACCGGGCGATGAACTGATCTTTGGTAGCCCCCTCATCCAAAAACAAACCCGAGGCCTTGTACTGCACCTCGCCCGGGTGCTCCATACCGCCGAACTGGAAATCGGGTACGGCCACAAAGCCCACTTTTTGAAAAGGGTAAGGTATGCCCGTCCAGCTTTCTAAAAAGCTAATGGCATCCCGGTGGGTTTTAAAAATAGAATCGACACTCAACCTGATCTGGGTAGAATCTGTTTCCCTGTGCAAAAATTCGGCGCTGCGCCCCCCTATCACCTGCCTTACATCAGCATACGCCCCCGCGGTGAAAGAGAACAGGTAGGTGGGCAATTTATCGCTGGTATTAAAAACATAATGCTTAAAGTCGCCCTCATCAGTTACATCCTTTATGCTCCCGTTGGCCAATGCTTTCCATTCCTTTGGTACCCGCAGGCCTAATTTAAAAGTAGCTTTCAAATCCGGCTGATCAAAACAGGGGAAAACGGTACGGGCGCGGTCGGGCACAAATAGGGCGTACAGGTAATCATCGTTCCGGTTTAACGATCCATTACCGGCCACAAAATCAATCGTAATATCATTACGCCCGGCCTTTAAATATTTAGTAGCTATAATGATATGTTCGTCCTTCGCCTCAAAAGGGATTACCAGCCCCCGGGCCAACCGCACATTTTTAATGTGCTGCGCATCCTGCTTAAAATCAATTTGCAGCGGCTGACCGGTGTTTTTTAAATCAAATGCGATATGCTCCACACCGGCGATATCATCAGCCCGTTTCAACGGCACCAAAAACGACAAATCATACTCCACACTACTGATCACCGAATGCCTGTACTGCGCCAACCCGTACGATACCCCCGTTTCAACAGCAACAGGTTTAACACGCTGCTGGGCATATACCACAACATTTAAGCTCAATAAAAACAGTATCAGTTTAGATAATTTCATATGGTTGGTTGTTTTGAGTTTTGGGTTCTGAGTTTTGAGTCGAAAGCCCCCGCTGTTCGATTCTCCAGACTTCGAACCATTATGCCTGTTTCTTCGACTACAGGATTATTATCGCCTTTGCCCAATAGTTTTATAGTGTTCATTTAGCAATTGCTGATCTATAACCTTATCATTCTACAGTTGCAAAATATAGGCATAATGGTTCGAAGTCCGAGAATCGGACAGCGAAGAATTTTTACCCTTCGCCTTTAACCTTTCACCTGCTGTTTTGACTCTTGATTCACTGTTGTCCGGTAAAAATAATAAATGAAATAAAAATGCGGTTTGGGATTAATAGAGGGGTATTTTAAGTATAATTTGAAATCAAAGCCCCCCAATCAGGTTTTAAAAAGTGATAGCTGGTAGTTTTTTACTTCTTTGTTATATTCGACAATGGCTTTTTCTGGATTTACGAGAAATTCAAACAGGTTGATATAGGTTCCCAGATGTTGCCTTATAAGACCGGCAACATTTGCAAATGACCATTTGTTGTTCTTTAGCTTATCAACTTTGTCTTTTACTGTTTTAACCAGCAGATCTGCTATTAAAGTGCACCATAGTTGTATTTTAATAGCATTTTGATTGTCTCCCAGGAAATTAGTAAGCTGAAAGTTTTGCTTAATGCGCTTAAATAGAATTTCAATTTGCCATCTTCGTTTGTATATACCTGCTATTGTTAAGGCACTGAGTTCCGTATTATTAGTAAGGAACTCGAATTCCTTGCCTGTTTCTTCATCATAATAAGTAACCAACCGGGCTTCCTGCAACGGCACTTTATGAGCTTTTTCGGGGTTACCTAACAATATGATTTTATCGCTGCGCACACCATGGGCAGCCATCTTTTCACTCACTTGTTTCTCTTCTGCACATTCCCATCTTGCTCTTTTATTTAAGCGGGTTACCCAACTAATGCCTTTTTTCGTCCATTCAGCCATGGGCATATAGCTGTTATAGCCTTTATCCATAACCAGGATCGAGCCTTTGGGCAATTCCAGTTTGGGCATTACCGTTTTGTCGTTGGTCGAGGCACTGGTAATGTTAATAAAACAAGGAACGTTATCCTTAGCCCTGATCAAAACATGGGCTTTAACGCCTCCTTTCTTTTTTCCATTGGCATTGGCATTTCCGCAAGCCTTAAAAATCTCGGAAAATAACGTTATTGTTGTTGAATCGACTATAAATAGCTTGTTAGACAGTTTAGTCTTAGACAGGCTGTCCGGTAAAACACCAAAATGATGTTTGAACAATTCATGGTACAGGTCTTCGAAGAAATCAGCAGAACGGCGTTCATTCGCATCTGCCAGCGTGCTTCTGCGGGGAGTATGCACCATTCCGAGGTGGTTTAACCGATGAGCGTTTACCTGGATGCCGGTTATCAGTTCGCGAAGCGATGTACAATGGTGAAAACAGCAAAAAAGCATAGTTACCAAGTGATCATATGCTTTAAACTTCTTACAATAATGATCAGAATTGTGCTTACGTGTTAACTGCTCAACCTTTGTGCGTGGTATATAAGAAAGTAGCTGATTAAATATCGGCTGTCCGGTAAAAAATGTACTTTTGGGCATCGTTCAAACTTTGGGTGTGGTAATTCAAAGTTAAACTTTACAGGGGCATCATGCCCCTGTTTCTTTTTCTTTAATATGTTTACCGGACAACAGTGACTCTTGATTCTTGATTCTTGACTCTAAACCGGGCGTTCCCGCTGGTAGAAGCGGGTCGGGCTAACCGCTCATACGCGCACAAGGCATTAGGCGCGAGGCCGGTATCCGCTAATATCCCTAACGCGAACGCGGGGAGATTGTGGGGTTAGGGCTATACAATGAGATTGTGATTTGCACACGGGGCACACGCGGCACGCGTGCGCCAACTTCAGGGTTTATACGATGATTGGGGTATTTTTGACTTTCCGATATCTCAAGCCAATCCACGTAATATCTGCAATCTATTACCCGGAGCATTTGGAGAGAGAAAGTCTGCGATAGTGTTTGGGTTTCTTTTCGGACGACTAAGAAACTCCACTGGCCATTCCGTTACTCTTTGTTCTTTAACATGGGTATAATTGCCCGGGTCAGGCTCGTCTATATATTCCTCTTGCAAAATAAGAGCCAATGGTTCCTCTGATCCTGCATTTTCTGTTGAAAATCCAATGGCATCTTCATAGGTTTCAAAAGCATAATAATAATCTTCCCCTTCATAAACATCAGGAGCCCCATCATGGGGATGGCACCAGACCCGATATTCCAATACTTCATCCCAAACGTAACCTCCACCGGATTTTACAAATGCCGGATATGAACCGACTAAGTCTTTATTTTTAATTTCAGGATACTTTGTCATTTGTCTTGTGATTGGGTTACAACTACATTACTAAAGTAAAAAGAAATTAAAATAAAAAGTATAATCATCTTCTGCCCTTGTTGGAGTTGTCTACAACAAGCCAAAGTTAATCGATTAAGAAAGCATTTAGTGAGGCGCTAAAGCCGTGTGCATGCCGAAATTTGTTGGTGACAACACCCTACAAAGTGCAGGAACTTATGATTTGCGATTCTTAATCAGGTTACTTTTATTTATTTGTCTTGAAGGTTTATTAGCAAAATATAGCGAAGTGTAATAGGCTTTCCCTAAATTTATATCCTGTACTAAACTTTAAAAAAATATTGGGCGAGATATATTTCAAAAGGTGTTGGGATCTATGGGTAACTTCTATGAGGGGGATTAAATCGATATGAAGTTTATTCTCATTTCAGAAGCAACTATTGATGTCGAGCAATATCTTAAAATGTATATAGGTGAGTACATAGAGCACGAAACCGATGTGATTATCAAGTATTCTGTTGCCGATGCTAAAACGGTCATTGAAACGGAATTGATAGAGAATCAAAAACATATTGATTTTATCATAGCCGATTTTACCAGCGATACTTTTTCTCAAAGCTATACTGAACTGGCGCAGTGGTTAAGAGATTCATCCTTTACCTACTCGGACAGAAATTTCAGACTTTCCTCATTGCCACTATTTCTGATGAACAACATGCTTGGATATGAGCGCCAGCACTATGAACACGTGGATGAACTGATTGAAAATGTATTTGATGGATTGGTTTATAAACCGGAAAATAATAAAAGAATAGGAATCACTAATAATCCCTTAGCGAAAGGAATGGACAGATGGTTAGACAGATTAAAATCGGACATTGATGACTTGGATTTAGATAGCGGTTCGGATTTTACAAAAATGAATATGTGCATATTTAATGCGAGAGCCTATAAGTTAAAAGTGTTGTCGGAAGTGTTCTTTGAAAACAAAAAGCCACTGGACTATTTATGGGTTAGCAACGGTCTGCAAATTGTTGAATCTACTGCCGATACTTTAATTAAGTTGTTGAAAACGTATAATCTGAACCCATCTTTACGAAATGAGAAACAAATTCACGTATTCCTTCAGACTTATCACCACCTTTTAAAGTCTGAGCATTTTCATAAATCAATTTACGAACAGCACTATTACCACAACAATTCCAGGAAATATGAAGAAGTTGATTTTTTCAATATCGCACATCAATATTCTATGAATTTGAATGAGCTTTTCGAGGTCAAGCTGCCAAACCAGCGTTTTTTCTCCAAACAAACTCTCACCATGCTTAAACCTGCTCAAAAGTATTTTCATCAAATAGGCACAAAGTATTTTGATTATTTTTCTGACCCCGCTAATTTGGAAGAAATACAATCAAAATCGCTTCAACATGACGCATCAATAAAAAATTTAGATTTTCAATATTCTTTATTAATGGGAACTGATGAAGACAAATTGCAAAACCTTTCTGGTTTAAACGCATTCATGGCAATGCCAAAGGCGAACGTAAGGTTGTTAACTTATGATGATCTAATTAAACGACACCACTACCTGCATATTCGAGTTACAAGATTTGGGATTTAAAGGGTTTGGCCGCTGTGCCCTTGTTGGAGTTGTCGTCAACAAGCCAAAGTTATTGATTAAAAAAGCATTTAATGAGAGCTAAAGCCATGTGCATGCCGAATTTGTTGGTGACAACACCAACAAAGGGCAAGCAGAATTACTAAATACAGTTCTCATTTAGTTTTGCCGCCAGATAAATATTCTTAAAATACCATCCCAATATTCCGCATCTTGTAAGGCAGTATTTTGTTTACGTTTAGAAGTGTTGCCGGAAAGAAAATTTATTATAAAAACAGGAGCTGTTAAGCTATTAACTGTAACTTTCAAATTTATTGAGGTCACCGATTTCTCAACTTTAACTTTGCTAGTTAATGCTGAAATTTCTGCAACTTTCTCACTAAAAATATATTTCGCCAGTAAATACCTGCCCCAAGTATTAATAGGAGAATGTTTTTGATAGGATTGTTCATCAATTATAATCTGGGACGATATAATATTCCCTTCTGTAAAGTAAGCGCAACTATGCCCGTTGTTCTGGAAACCGATTATATTATTCTCCCTATCTATTGATATAGCATTAGTGAGGTTCGCCGATATATAACTTTCGTGTGGATAGAAAAAACCCTCAACATAAAATCTTTGGATGATTTTTTCTGATAGTTTCTTTCTTCTTTCGTTGCCATAAATTTTATAGCCCAAAAACAGGAGACATATTAAGGCTAGAACCCACATTAAAATCCACAATAAAAGCAATTCATATTTCTATTCATCACACTTTTTGTATCTTCACTTATACACATAGATTGATTATTTTCAAATACTAATACCGCCTTATGCTTTTGTCGCAGAGTAAATTGATTAACTATTGTTTCGACCGCCATAGTAGCTAGGAATGAATTAAGTGTTTTAACTGCGGGTTCTTTTACTTCTTGACCGCTAACATAACCTCGATTGACTAGAATTTCTTTTATTTGAGAGTCTGGATGTAAATCAAAGGCCACTTTTGTTTGGTTTATTCTTCCTAAACAGTTTAAGCATAGTTTATCACCAATTCTAACAGTTATTACTTCTCCGCTCATATCTTGTATTTCGCCGTTCTCAATAGTAATATTTACACCCACTGAAATAAGGGGAACAAAATATTTCAGACAAAGCTCCTGGGTTTTAAATCGGCTAGAATGATTATCAGTCGCTAGAAATACCCAATCGCTCTGAGCTATAACACTTTCGATTTCATCGTCATGAACATCATTCAAATAATCATTTATGGTTGCTTTTGGATTTATATTATTTAAGTGTCTTTTAATTGCGTTAACTTTTTTGGTTTTACTTTCTGCATCTGAATAATAAGCGCCAACTATCCTATTTAGATTAGACATTTCTACATAGTCATTGTCAACAATATTTAGATAGGAAAACCCAAGATGAATTAAATTCTCCGCTATTATACTACCCAACCCCCCAATACCTATTATTGTAATCGATTGGTTTTTGGTTATTAATCGCATAGTATCTAACCCCAAGGCCAAGGTCGACCGATTTAAAAAACTGTCCTTTTCCAGTAAAGAGTAATGGTCATAATCATCCTCTTTCGTGTTTCTAAAATCAGAACTAATGATATTCTCGGGGGGTGTTTGGGTTTTTATTAAAGCGATTTTAAAGATGGGGCTTCCATTTTTAACCTCCCAAATCCTTGCCGAATATTCAGTTTGTGAAAACACAATGCTTGCATAATTAACGTTTTCAAAATGTTCAGATAGAAAAAATGTAAAGTTTCGCTCATCTCTATCATCCACACCGGAAAATCCAACGTTTCCTATAGAAAATGGATGTGTATGCACATCAATTATTGTATCAATATCAAAACGATTTTGAAGTTCAACCAAAATCTCGCCAATAAATTCTTTGTTTAAGCTTAAGTGAGTTAAACTTTGACCTAAATAATCTTCATTATTTAAAAAGCGCACATCAATTATATTCACGAAAGAGTGTCCGTCAATTGATTCTTTTTTACCAAGCAAGATTGCAAACTGCTCGTTTGAAAGATCCGACAAAATCTCTCTTCGCAAATAACCTAAGTCGCCTTGTTTAAATTTAATAATACAACCTAAGTCCTTACTTGAGTTTGATGAATCTTTCGGGACTCTACCAAATTTTAACAAGGATTTTTTAGTCATTTGATGTTAGTGCCTCTTTAATCAAATCAAAATAAGTCCACAAATTATCGCCAAATCGCCAATCATTGGGTTTTCTATACATAGCAGGTTGCCATGTTCCGGAATTTACATAAACACAATACCATTTCCACCCATGGTCTAACATTACCTTATCCGCATCATGATATGCTTGATTGTAAAAATGCCCATTAGGGGCATCGGCAATTTTTGCTTTTAGATAAAAGCCAATAGGCGCAATTTTGGGATATTCGGTAGGGAAAACTATAGCCAACGGTGTCCTTTGGTTATAGACGCCTGGAGTATTGTGCCAAGCGGAAGGAAGCAAGTAGTTATTGATAACCAATGTATTCGCACCATCATAATCAATTTGCACATCATTTGCAAAACGATTTTTCGCGATGTCTTCGCACTGTTCAATTATAATACGTTTCGATAAAGGAGACCGGTCGCCCCAAAAAAGTGCGGTGTTTTTTTTTTCGGTGGGCGGGGTAAATTGCCTTGCTGTAGTGGGTTGATTGTATGTATTTCTTTGTATAGGTGCAGGCTTATCAAAGAGCATATTAATTATTTCATCAAACCAACCGCCTTTTGTTCTGTCTGGCATATCGCCCCATTTTACTGGCTGCCCGTTTTTTCCAACGAGATCCGATGCTCTATATACCTTTTGTGGATTTACCCTTTCGGCGTTAGGACCCTTAATTATGGTAGTTCCCCTGCCAGGCTTTTTTTGCGGGTTCACAGAATTAATAAGTTCTTGTCCTGAAAGACCCGCATCTGGGACAAACATTTGACGACCATTTATCTCTACGTATGGCATAAATTATGGTTTTAATTTGGTGAATAATCTATTGTTTTGTAAATTAAATAGGTTCCAAAATCATTGGTAAATTCTTTTATAACTTCCACTGATTCCCTTATAATTTCATTGTCTTTAACAATGGTATATCTTTTATTCTGCTCAAAAATATATGATTCAACCCCCTCATCTTCCATGATTTCAGTAGCAATTTCTATCTCATCTTCGGGGATTGGGAATAGTTCGTCATTAAAAATACTATCATTTTCACTTCCTTCAACAGCTTCAAGATATTCACTTTGATAATATATATCTAAATCAACAAAACTGGTCGCTTCCAACCTGAGCTGTTTACTCATTGAGGAGTTAAATGCTGCTATTTCTACTCTTATGCCCATTCTTCGCAATTCTTTAACTACTGGTATCATATCGCTATCTCCAGTGGCGACGACTATAATATCCGGTCGTATAACATGAGCCATTTTGGTTATGTCAATAGCCATTTCAACATCAAAATCACATTTATAAGTATCCCCAGCATAAGTTCCTATCTTAGTCGTTAAAAAATAGCCTGCTTTTTGAAGTCTTTCTATATCTCCATCAAATTTGTGTTCATTTCGAGGATCTTTAGGGACATAGCAATAAGAGTCCAATAAGTCACGGTCTTCTCCCATGTAGTTTTTCAAGTGCTTGAAATCTAACTCAATGTTTTTATCGGTTGCTGTCCTGTTAATGTTTGCAAAATCAAGAAAGAATAAGGTTTTTCGGAGAGACATTTTCTTTAAATTTAGGTGCAAAAATTTTGAGCAGTTTAAGAACCAACAAGTTACAGACTAAACCTATTAATAGCAATTGTTTTTAAAAAATAAAACACGTGTTCCTTATTCCCGGATTTTGATTTTTAATTAAATATCTTAATTTTAAATCGGCGTCTTATTAAAATTATTATTCTAAGTTGATAATCTTAAATAATAAGCACTACTTTATTGCAAGCCAAATTACCAATGCTACTTGGGATATCTTAAAAGAGTTAATGTATCAATAGCATTTATAAATAATGGTCAAACTGAAAACGTAATTAAACCGCATAATTACAATAAACAGTCCTATCTATCGATGATTTACGTTTTCGTCTTAATTATATAACTAAGTAATCCCCCCTCTTTGGCGCAAGTCTTGTGTTGTGGACATTGAGCGATGGCGGACTTGTGACTTTCTTAGTCTGAAAGTTTTGCCTCTATGAAGTGTCTCGTCCTAAAAAAGTTCCGCATATCACAAGTCAGCCACCCACATCCCCGCTGTTCGAAGTCTCCGACTTCGAACCACTATGCCTGTAGTCTCCGACTACAGGATTATTACCGCCGATAGTTTTAATGTATTCATTTAGCAATTGCTGATCCATAACCCTTATCATTCGATAGTCGGAGACTATCGGCATAATCGTCCGAAGTCAGAGACTTCGGACAGCGGAGGTTATACCAATTGCCTGTTCGAATGTCGGGCAGCGGAGTTTTTGAATACTAACCGGCTTTTTCGAATACGGTCTTCCAGGAACGCCCGCTGTCGAATATGGTTGATTTTGCATTGGCCTGAACAGAAATAGACTTGCCATCATTGCTCAACTTCCAAACCTCTGTTACGTTAACAAATACTTGTTTTTGATCAATCACCAGGTGTACAATGGAGTTAACAGTCATCGTTTGTCCATCAGCCGACAACTTTACGGTAAACTTCTTTCCTCTTCCCCGGCCATGATTAATTTCGCTTGCTTTACCGTCGAAGGCCAGTTTCTCCTGGCTTGTAACAGGCGCTGCGCCAGCAGACGGGTTTGACACGTCTATGGTCATAAAATCTGCCTGCGCTGTTATTTTCATTGTTTTAGATAGCATACGATCACCCTCATCATAGGTGCAAACAATATTTCCGCCCATACTTATCGACTCTTTGGATTTCCATTCGCCAGAAAAATCAGCGCGATGAGCGCCATTTTTTTGTTGAGCCTGTACGGGGAAATAAGTTACTCCAACCAGCATGATAGCCACGCTGTACAAAACATTTCTTTTATTTTTCATATCCTGTTAAAATTGATTCAGCAAACCTACTTTGATACTTTTCGGTGCCACGAATTTGGATTGTAAATAAAAATGTAAACTTTGTAAATAATGGTAAATAGTAGGTTAGTTACCCATTGACGGGTAGCCTTTAGCCCAAAATCTTAAGTTCTAAGCCCCAAAAAAACTGTTGACTTACGACTTCGGACTGTTGACTTAACACCCCGCTGTTCGATTCTCTGGACTTCGAACCATTACGCCTGTTTCTCCGACTACAGGATTATTAGAGGCTGTTTAAAATTGGTTTACCAATGTTTTTATGCTTCCAATGAAGGGACGATGATCCATATCGCGTGACGACGAAGACTCACCCGGCCCCGATGCATCGAGGGCCACCCTCTCTTCGGCTTCGCCGGAAAGAGGAGCTTGGAAATATATATTTTTAAATAACTGATTATGAAATAATTACATACAAAACCCTCTTTCCACCGCAGGTGAAGAGAGGGTGGTCGGGCGTAGCCTCGACCGGGTGAGTCGTAGCCCGCGTTCAAGCGAACGTGTTGTAAATTCTAAATCCGAAGTCGGAGAATCGGACAGCGGAGGAACTCAGGAAATATAAAAATCTGGTGTTAAATAAAATATAGTGTCAATAAAGAAAAGGACGCCATTGAAAGAGAGCACATTTTTCATCATGCAGATCTTCAAAAATTAAACCCAGCTTATTGTTGATATAATCGTTATTGCGATTATTGCGAAAATTATTGAATTCTAAAAAGTTTTTAACGGCAGTAAGGTCTGTTGGCTCTGAAGCAACTATAAACTCTTGCATAACTACTGCATTAAGCTCATCGTTAATTATTTTGAAACCGAGGAATGTATATGCAGTAGCTGGGAAAAAGTAATTGTGAATAATTAGACTAGTGAAATAATCAAGCCAGCTTTCATAAAAGATACCTGCATTGGTTTTAATAACGTGGGTTCCATTAAGCCTGTATACTTTTTGTTCGGCGCCTTCGCTGATAAAATCACTTTGCAGGATTAGCGGAGTATAGAAAAGATTCTCCCTTTCGGCGAAAGTTAAGAGTTTTGCTGTTTCTTTACTTTTGACGTACTGCTGTTTTTTAGCTGTGAAGCCTGCTGCCGCATCTGATCTAAGGAAACATTGGGCTTTTTTGAGTTTATTTGCCTGGCCAGCAGGTTCATCTCCGAGAATGATATTTTGTAGTTCATCTTTGATGTTTTTCATTAATGATCAATTGATCAAAAATAAGTTTTTTTGACCAATTTTTAAAATAGGCAATCCATGTTGCTTCAATTGCCGATCCATCACCTTATCATTCGATAGTCACAGACTATCGGCATAATCATCCAAAGAATCGGGCAACAGGTACCAAAGGGACTTGTATTGGTCAGCAACAGGCACAAATATGTGGATGCGCCCAAATTGCGCTATCAGTTTAGTGTTAACCATAATAAAATATAAAATATTGATTATCAAGTACTTGTAAATATTTTATCTAAAATGTGTTAAGTTATGTTAACCCAACAAGATGCGTTTGACCTGATCATTCGATAGTCGGAGACTATCGACATAATCATCCGAACCCAGAGAATCGGACAGCGAACTGACTCACTCACCACTCACCACTCACTACTTCACCACCCCAACATCTGCCCTATCGCCCCAATGCTCATCCAGGTCATGGTGCCAACTACCAGCACGCCCAAAATAGTAAGCCATAAAGGCTGTTTGTAGGTCGCGATGATTTTTGACCGGTAAGCCGCAACCAGCATTACGCCCAGGGCAACGGGCAATATAAAGCCGTTGATGGCCCCCACTACCAATAGTATTTTCACCGGCTTACCTATAGCCAGAAATATACAGCAGGAGATGATAATGAAGCTGATAATAATCTCGCGGTTCCATTTCAATATCAGCGGACTAAAACTCCTGATAAACGAAACCGATGTATAAGCCGAGCCCACTACCGAAGAGATCCCGGCAGCCCAGATAATAACCCCGAAAAGTTTATAACCCACCTGCCCCGCAGCCAATTGAAATATAGAGGCCGCCGGATTAGCCGGATCGAGCCTGCCACCGGCAGTTATAACCCCCAAAGCAGCTATAAACAACAACAACCGCATCAACGATGCCAAGCCAATTGCACTTAAAGCCCCACGATTAACCACCGGCAAATTCTGTTGCCCGGTGATCTTTGCATCCAGCAGGCGGTGTGCTCCGGCAAAGGTAATGTAGCCGCCAACAGTACCGCCAACAATGGTTAGCACCGCCGTAAAGCTAAACTGCGTGGGGTTTACCGCCCTGATGGCCGCCTGGGCCAGCGGCGGGTTGCTGATGTAAGCAACATACAAGGCCAGCGCTATTTTGAGGCATCCCATGCATTTGGCAAACAAATCCATCGCCTTACCCGATTCTTTATAAATAAATATGCCGATTGCGACGATAGCACTCATTATGGCCCCCTGCCCTACGCTTACGCCAAACAGCACATTCAATCCTAAGCCAGCCCCTGCAATATTCCCAATATTAAACGCCATACCACCCAAAAACACCAGCAACGAAATAAAATAACCCAGGCCAGGAAAAACCTGGTTGGCAATATCCTGCGCGGGTTTACCGGCCACGGTAATAATACGCCAGATGTTTAGCTGGGCTATAGCATCCAGCACCACCGACAGCAGTATCACAAAACCAAAACTTGCACCCAACTGCGCGGTAAACACAGCCGTTTGTGTTAAAAACCCCGGCCCTATAGCCGACGATGCCATCAGGAAGGCGGCACCCATTAAAACACTCCAGTTGCGCTGCTTTTTCATTTATTGTGCCGGTGCTTTAATCCTTATGCCTTCGGCTTTCAGTTTCTCGTTTATTTTTTTGGCAAATTCAACAGCATGGGCACCATCGCCATGCAGGCATAACGTTTCGGCTTTAAGGCTGATGGTTTTATTATTGGCCGATATCACTTGCTGTTGCTTTACCATCATCAGCACCTGGCTGATAGATTGTTGCTCATCGGTTATCAGCGCGTTGCTCTGGATACGCGGGGTAAGCGAGCCATCGTCCTGGTAGGTACGGTCGGCAAATACTTCGGATGCGGTTGTCAAACCCAGTTTTTTGGCCCAGGTAATCATTTCGCTGTTGGCCAGCCCGTATAATATCAGCGAAGAATCAAAATCGTGCACAGCCTCGGCAATAGCCTTAGCTAAATTAACATCCTTAGCGGCCATATTGTATAATGCCCCGTGCGCCTTTACATGGTGAAGTTTCCCGTAGGCTGCTTTCACAAAGCCCGATAAGGCGCCTATCTGGTACAGGGTCATCTGGTAGGCCTCGTTTGCCGATATCTTCATCTCGCGCCTGCCAAAGCCCTGCAAATCGGGTAAGCCGGGGTGCGCGCCAATAGCTACGCTTTTTTTTACTGCCATGCCAACGGTATGCTGCATTACCTCCGGGTCGCCGGCGTGAAAGCCGCAGGCTATGTTGGCCGATGTGATGTAGTCCATCAGGATATCATCATTGGGCATGGGGTAGTTGCCAAATGCTTCGCCCATATCGCAGTTCAGATCAATGCTTTGCATGGTGGTATCTTATAAAAATTTGCTTTGCACTGCTATGGTTAGCTGGTGCAATTGTTGTTCACGTTCAATATACAGCATTTCTGCTTCAAGCCGGGTGATATCTTTAAAATAAATGGTGTCGCCGGGTTTCAGCTGGGCGCATAAGGGCATATCCACCGCTGCTACCTGTGCTATGCGCGGATAACCACCTGTTGTTTGGCAATCGGCCATTAAAAGTACCATGCTACCGCTGCCGGTAACTTGTATGGTGCCCGGCGTTACGGCAGTACTAAGTAATTCGTCCTTTTTGATACGCGCTAAAACCGCTCCTTCCAAATGGTACCCCATGCGGTTGCTTTGCCTGCCGATGACGTATCGTGCCGACAAAAATCCGGCGATACTCCGGCCCTCAAACCACCCAAATTCGTTTCCCGGTACCACCCTTATCGTTTTACGATCGGCCGGCAAAAGCAGCCGCCGGGGGATGCTCCATGGAAGGTAAAAAACCTGATCTTTCTTTACACTTTTTTGTATTTTTTTGAAATTTTCTACTATTATTTGAGCATTACTTGTTGATTCCTGCCTGTTTTTAAGCACATCGCCTCGTTTTAACACCCGTCCTTCCCATCCGCCAAAACCGGCGGTCAGGCAGGTGCTTTTGCTTCTCAAAATTTCCGGCACGTCCCATCCCCCCGAAACGGCCAGGTAGGTGCGGCTGCCCGATGGGTTGTTTGTTAGCTTTATAATTGTTCCCGGTGGGATAAAAAGAGGGCGCTCTGGCGGTAATATTTGTTCGCCCGATTGAAATATCGCACCATCTCCAACATAAGCAATCAGCAGGTCGGTTTCCGCAACAAATTCCGCATCAGCATAAGTAAATTCAATTACGGCTGCATTGTCGCCATTACCAACGACCATGTTTGCAATACGGGCCGACAACGTATCCATAGCTCCGGATACCGGCACCGCCTGCGAAAGATATTGGTGACGGCCCATATCCTGTATGGTGCTCATGATGCCGGGCTTTAGTATTTTGATTTGCATATTACCCGGCAGATAAGTCGTTAAATTCCTGTATATCAATAGATTTAAAAATCACTATATCGCCTGCTTTTAATAGAGATGGCTGCCCGCGGTCCAGATCAAACATTTTAAGCGGCGTTTGCCCAATGATTTGCCAGCCTCCCGGGGTATCCAATGGGTATACGCCCGTTTGCTGCCCGGCTATGCCTACTGCCCCGGCCGGCACCAACTTTCGGGGCGTTGCTTTACGTGGCGTTGCCAATCGTTCATCCATCCCGCCCAGGTAGGCAAATCCGGGTACAAAACCTATCATGTAAACTTTATACGTGGCCGCAGTGTGCAACTTAATCACATCATTGATATTCAAACTGTTAAAATCGGCTACCTCGGCCAAATCAGGGCCAAAAGCGCCGCCGTAACATACTTCAATAGTCACTATATCCCCCGGCGCTGACTTGGTCGTTGTCATTTGAAGGTTTAAGTCATTCAGATAGGCCGATACCTTTTCAAAGCAGCCGGCTCCCGGTAAATCAGATTTGATCACCAAAACGGGGTCGTAAAAAACAGTTAGGGTAGCGTAAGCCGGCACCGTTGTGTTAAACCCCGGAAATGGCTTTTGATACAGCAATCGGCCTAAGCCATTAACCGTGTTTAATAAGTTTTCGGCAATTTGTTGCCCAAACTCAATGGTAACGGCTACTTCGCTTAAGTAATAAATTTTAAGGGCTCCGTCGGGCATGTATTTAATTATAAAACAACTGGGCTTTATTGGGATAAATCTCGGTAATACCGTTTACAGTTGCAATTATACGCCGCGATTCCCTGAATTTTATGAACGAAGGTACCTGGCGATCTTAATTTCGGCTTGGCCGCAACGGCCCAAAAAACAAATTGAACGCGAAAAGCGAATTTCACATTACAGATTTGCAATTACGGTATAAATTTTGCAATTTGCTGATCTTACTTGGGGCGGACATCCTGTCGGCCTCTTTGTGATAAGGTTTAGGTTTAAAGTCCCGGCGGCGAGCGCTTAGGGACTTTTATTTTTTTCCTAAAAACCAGTTCAAATGGAGTTATTGTGGATCTTAATTCATAAAAACCGACCCTGTTGGCACAACATCCGCATGCGAAAACGAACGAAGGAAACCCGATTTATATTCGGCCAGGTTTTGTTTATGATTTTGCGCTTTTATACTCTGGTACAACCCTAATAACGACCATCCATTGCCAGGATTGTGCACCAGGTCGGCCCGGTAAACTTCTTCGGCCCTGATATTATCGTCGTTTTTTAAAAGATATGCACCCAAAAACTGACGGGCAGGAATAGGCCATTGGGCGGGTTCGGAGTAAATCATGTGATCTTCAACTGCTACGGCCTTGTTAAAGCTGGCTATACCGCTTTCATATTTATTTTGTGTCAATAAAATCGCGCCTTCCAATATATTTTCGGCTATGGTAGCGCCTTCAAACGGTGTATTAAAAGGGATATCTCTTATTTTTAATACCGGGGCATTAATTTTATCACGTATTAACCCCAGCTGGCTATTTGCCGAATCCGGCCTACCGGTATAAATAAAGGCCAGTCCTTTTGCAAAATCATGGAGTACTTGCGCGTAAGTCCAATCGGCGGCCGGCGGGTTATTATCCTTCAATATTTCCTCCCATTTACCAAGGCGTACCATCGTGAGCACGGGCATCATATATAAATACTGAGCATAACTATCTGTAGCTGTTGGCTTAACGCTATTGCGGCAACGCAGGGCAACTTCCCGCGCCTTTTCATACATCCCTCCGCTAAAGGCGCAGTAGGTTTCTACGGCGTACACATGAGGGATTGATTTGGCAAGGGATAGATTCTTCACTATCGAGGCATACAAAATGGAACTTTTGCCCGACTTTTCGTTGGCATCCACACCCTGAAAATAAAGCCCGTTCCGTTGATAAACATGGCTTGCCATATGTACCATATGCCCTACCGCCGGGAAAAGCCGCTTTAAGGCTTCGGCATTAGCTATACCCACTTCAGGATTATGGGATGCTTCTGTAAGATGAATATAATAATGCAATGCGGCCGGATTATTGGGTTTTACTTTCAATACGCCTTTGCATAAATCCACCAGTTCGGGCGTCCATTCTTTCGCCAATCCATCAGGCGTCCAAAAATCCCAGGGGTGTATCAGCATCATGGCATCTATGTACAGCATTTTTATATCCGCGTCTGTGGGGTATGTCAATATCAGTTTCCGCATGCCTTGCGCATAGGCGTTTTCGTCATGCGTTGTTTGATTTTTCACCAACGGATATCTCAAATTCATGACGTTGATAAGCGCTTTTTCCTTCTCCGACGCGCTACCGGCAGTTGCATTTAACTGTTTTAAAACACCAGGTAGCCCCTGTGGCACTTTATAAAGGTGAACCGCATTATAGTAAGGCCCCATAGTTAAAGCCTGCCCCCAATAAGCCATCGGCGAAGACGGATCAAACCGGGTGGCTTCTTTAAATGATGCCAACGCCTCTTTCATGTGATAGCTATAATACATAGTTAGGCCCTGGTTAAAGTAAAACTGGGCGCTATCATTATGGGTTGAAATCGGATAGCTATAGTCGCCCCATCCAGGCAGCTTTATCATATATTTTCCGCTGGCTGCAGTATCGATGATGTCTGCAGCAAATGATCCACAGGTAACCGGGTAGCTCTTTTTTAGATTTTCTTTGCCAGATGAATTATGCAGTTTGAACGCAAGCAAGCAGGTCCCGGTGAAAATAACGGGGAACACAAAAAAAAGCGATACCTTTTTCATTGTAGTTTTTTTAACAGACGTGAATTATAAACAGGCAACCGGTAAAGTTTGTAATTGGAGACCGATAAAAGCCGGGCTGCTATCGGTACTAACAAATTTAATTAATAGTTTTTAAATACCCGCCGGATGAATAATCCTTATTGCATCATATACATCATTAACAGGGCAACAACCGATGGCAGGTAATCTGTTAACCCGGTGCGCAGATAGCGCAAGGCAATAGTTATCTGGTTTTCGACGGTTTTGATAGAGATATTTAGCCGTGAGGCTATCTCTTTATTGGAGAGGTACTCTTTGCGGCTTAGCGTAAAAATCTGGCGGCATTTTTCGGGTAGCAGGGCCACATTGTTTTCCAGCAGCTGGCTGATGTCGCTCTGTAACAATTTGCTGTCTGCTGTATATTTTTCTATCAGTTCTTCTACAACTTCCAAATCAAGCGTGGCCTTTTTGGTGCGAATATAGTAGACAACCCGGTGACGGATAGCCACCTTCAGGTACGCTTCAAGCGAGGTGATGTTAAGCTGGTGGCGTTTTGTCCATAGGGCAATAAACAACTCCTGCACCAGGTCTTCGCAAACATCGCGGTCGCGAAAAAGGTTGTAAGCAGCGTGGAATAGCTTGGCCGAATATCTTTTGTACAGTAATTCAAATGCCTCACGGTCATCCAGCCTTAGTAAATCTAACAATTTAGCATCGGGCCACATTTGATATTCCTCGCCTGGAAGCATAAATGGACTGTAAAACGGTTTCTGAATTGGATAGGCATAATTACAAGATTATTTTTAAATAAAAAATTCTTTTTTGTTTCGGGCAAATTCGGCGTAGCCAAATTACGCTGCCCGATCACAAAAAAACCCGGCAACTTAACAAAGTTACCGGGCTAAAAATAAACGTACAAATGAATCTTTAAACCATTTTGCCCATCAATGGATCGCTAAAGCTATGTTTACCGGTTTCTACACGGCCGGCATATCTTTTTTCGAAAGCGTGCGACCCGGTTACTTTTATGCTGAAATCATACCAGCCATGGCTTTTGGAAAGGTCAAGAACTAACGTGTTTTGGCCTTTTTTATTTACTACAACTTTATGATTATTGGTTTTATAACCATGATCAGTCACCTGCACACTGTAGGCCTCATCATGGCTTAAGTTGGCCATTTTCAGCGCGATGTTAGCTTGCTGATAATCGCAGGCCACATCCAGTAGCGGATCGGCCGCGTTACCCTTGTATTGGCGATAAAAACCATTTGGTCCGTACACACGCAGGTGGTATTCGCCATTTTCAAATTCATGTAAAGGCCAAACATCTGCAAGGCTATCACCAGCGGTTAGCGCGTATGCCCAGGTACGCAAAGGCTCCATTTTTTGCGGATCTTTAAAACTGGCGTATTTGCCAGGGGCATATACATTGAACGGCGAGCCCAAAGCTTTATCACCAAACAATTGTTTGCTCGCATTAAATTTTATCCCGAATGATTTTTTATCGGCACTTAATTTCCCATCAGCATACAACTGGTAAGGCAGGGCCGATGATGGTTTTATTCCCTTCTCCTGTTGCGGCATGTAAGGTGACGCATGCGGAGTTTTGTTAATCAGCGCTATCTCTTCAGCAGTTAGCAACTTATAATCATTTGGCAGTTTTTTAAATTGCGCTTTATGGATGCCTTCTAAAAACATCTCTCTGGCTACAAATTCGGGGTTAGGAATAGTTTCGCCATTGTACGGACGGAAGGTGGTTGAAAGATCGCCACAAACCGTACGGCGCCAGTTGCTTATATTAGGTTCAACAACCTTTTTGCCGGTTTTATGACTCAGGAATTTTTCTAAAAACTGCAGGGTTGATGTATGGTCAAAAACCTCCGAATTTACCCAACCTCCCCTGCTCCAGGGTGATGCGATAACCAATGGCACACGGAAGCCAAGGCCAATAGGACTTTCGCGATCAAAAACTTCGGGGAAGTTGTTTCGTGCTTTTTCCTGCTCGTAGGTTACAAACTCAACGCTGGTATCAATCCCTTCCGATACCTTGCCTGTTCCTGCTTTATGCGGATGCGGGGCCGTAAAAGGTGGCACATGGTCAAAATAACCATCATTTTCATCGTAAGCCAAAATAAAAATGGTCTTTTTCCAAACCTCGGGGTTTTGGGTTAATATATCCATCACTTCGGATACATACCAGGCACCGTACCATGCCGAGCTGGGATGATCAGAAAAATGCTCGGGTGCTGATAGCCAGGAAACTGTTGGCAACTGGCCGCTTTTTACATCTTCCCTAAACTGGTGCAGCACATCGCCTTTAGGTACCAATAATTCACGCTCGGTGCCATTGTCATTATATTTTAACGGACTTAAAGTGCGGTAATGCGGATCGTTGGTATTGGTTACAAAACCTTTCTGGTGAAGATTTTTTTCGCGTTGCGATAGCGTGGCAAACTTACCCGGATCAAGGCTGGCCATGTCTTTTTTAACACTCTCCAGGTCGCGGCGTTTTTGCTTACGCTGTTTTTTAAGGTGATCGATATGCGCATCGCCCACTGGTAGGGCAGCAATTTGCTTTTCAATCACATCTATCTCCCCTGGTAAATCTGTCGATTGCTTCTGCAGATGGGCTATGTGCTTATCATACAGTTTAATATTATACTGGCCAAAAAATTCCAGTGCATTATCCTGGAAGTTGGATAACCAGGGGTCTTCCTCGCCAACCAAACCAGTATCTATGGCAATCTCGTTTTGGTAATGTTTCCAGGAGATGCCATGGTCTTCCAAACGCTCGGGGAACGTACCCCAGTTGAGCGTGCCGTAATCCATATCATCATTCCAGACGTGGGCTAAGGAATTTTCATGCTGCTCGGCGCGGATGGTGCCCGTAAAAAAGAAAAGCCTGTTGGGATTGGTACCGGTTAAGGCCGAACAAAAATTCTGGTCGCAAACGGTAAAGGCATCAGCAAGAGCATAGTAAAAAGGAATATCCTCGCGATTGTGGAAACCCATGGTTAAAGGCATATCCGAATATTCTTTGATGCTGTTGCGTTTAACATTCAGCCATTGGTCAAACTTACCATCGTTGCGGGCATTTACCTGGTTGGCCCAGGAGTGCGGCAGCGATTCCATCCAGGTGGCTTTGGTGTTTTTAATATCCAGGTGAAAAGGCGCATAAGTTTCGCCTTTATGGTTTGACTGCAACCAAACTTTATTGTTATTGGGCAAATCGATAGCCCTCGGATCGTTATAGCCACGCACACCTTTCAGCATCCCGTAGGTATGATCGAACGAACGGTTTTCCTGCATCAGGATTACCACATGTTCTGCATCAAGGTAAGTGCTGCCAGGTGCAGGGTTAATGGCCATGGCCTTTTGAATAGATTCGGGCAAAAGGCTTGTTAATCCGGCCGCCCCGGTTAGCAAAGCCGCTTTTTTAAGAAAATCCCGTCTTGAATCGAGCATATTATTGGGTTGTATGTTTTACGTTATACGTTGTACGTGAAATATTTAATATAGTATGATCCATCAACCAGCCCCATCAACTATGATCCATGAACTATCAACCATGAACCATGATCTGGTGGTTATGAACCATCAACTATGATCTGGCGGCTATCACCTGCTCGCACAGGCCTAATGAAAGGGTCATCCCGTTACCGCCAAGGCCATTAATGATGGTTACGCCCGGCTCCACATCAACAATAAGTTCGGTTGCGCCATTGGTCATTTTAGGCAATATGCCGTGCCATGATTGCAGCAATTGCCAGTCCTTAAAATTAGCAAAGGTATGTAAGTAGCCTGTTATCATTTCATTAATAAACGCCTTATCAAACGGATCATGCACCAGGCCATATTCGTGCGAATCACCAATGGTTAGTTCCCCATTGCCATTTTGTGACGCCATTACATGGATACCCCATTTCAAATGTGTAGCATATTGTTCCTGGTAACGGGCACGCAAGGCAGGTAACGAAGCAGCAACCTGGAAACCAGGATAATGTATCATAGATAAGCCGCCACAAAGTGATGGCCCAATGCGCCATCCATCCGGTTGGCTCACCAGCCGCATCATTTGCAGCTTGCATTTGGTAATATCTGTTTGAGCAAATAACTCCGGGTAAAGCGTTTCAAAATCGGCACCACTGCAAACGTAAATTTCGTCGGCCTCCCAGGTACTTTTTCCCGAATATACTGTTGGATATTCAATACGACTGATAGCGGTATTCCAATGAAATTCAACGCCGTATTTATCGGCCAGGTATGCAGCCACCTGCCCAACAGCTTCCCGAGATTCAATAATCATTTCTTCGCCGCTCCATAAAGCGCCTTTTAAACCATCGGTATTAATGGCCGGTGATTTTACAAATGCCTCGCCGGGGCTTAGCAACGCGCAATCACGATAGGCCTGGTTGGCATCCACATATTCCTTTATCACCAGTAGCTCATCATCGTGATAAGCCAGGTGCAGGGAGCCAACTTCATCATGCCATATTTTAGCCTCGGTACAAATGGTTTTCCAGATGCTGCGCGATAGCATGGCCCGCTCATACATGGGGCCGGTAGCCTGCCCTATTGGCCATATCATCCCAAAATTGCGGATGGATGCGCCAACCGCGCGCTCATTACGTTCAAATACGGTTACTTTGTAGCCACGCATGGCCAACGCCCGCGAAGTGGCCAGGCCAACTATGCCCGCACCTATTACTATAGCTTTTTTGTTCATTGGTTCAATGGTTCATTAGTTCATTGGTCCTGTCACCAGGTCAACGCTTTCATTTTGACTTTTTAATTTTGAATTTTGACTTGATCTCGCGCTTTGCAGAAAATACAGCAGCGATAATACACCACATATGCCGCCTACTACAGCCACTATCATTACACCTTCTTTAAAAAAAGCACCCCAGCTGATGGTGGGTCGGCCAAGTTCTTTTATAAACAAAATACTTACACTGCCCAGGTAGCCCATCGAATCGGCTATGTACATAATGAAGCCTACATTGCTGCGGTAATTAAAGGTGGCAATCATCCGGTCGAAAAAGATGGCATTATAAGGTACATAACCCATATAAAGGCCAAGGCCGGCCATCGTCATCCAGGTTACAGGGCCAATTATTTTAAGCGAGAAAAGTAAAGTGGCACCACCCACCAATACGCATCCGCCTATGATAAACAGGTGGATGATGCTAAACGCCCGCAAATTCTTTTTAACCAATATCAGCAAGCTAATACCTACCAATACAATCACCGAAATTATAGAATCAATTCCTGTATAAATACTGTTGCTTTTTATACCAAGGTCGGCCCATATTTCCACCTCAAAATTGTCGCGCACATCGCGCATAATGGTCAGTAATACATAAATGATAATGGTGAGGATAATACCGGGCAAAAAGCGCATCAAAAAAGCTTTGCGTTCGGCGGCGTTCATGGGGCTGCGTTCGGCCCGCAGGCTGATATCTTCCGCCGTTGGTGCGGGCATTAACTCCATAAAAAAAACAAATAATAACAGGGGCAAAACAAATATGGCGCCCGTTAAAAAAGGCATGTGAAATTCATTTACATGAAATACGGTAAGCAGCGTGCGCCCCACCGTTTTTACAAAACCCGATGCAAATATGAGGCTGATAGATAATACAGCCGCCATAAACTCGGTGGACCGGCGCCCTTCCAGGTAACCGAAAACAAGTCCCCATATCAACCCTAAGGGAAAGCCATTAATGAAAAGGAAAACGATATTCCATGGCGCAGGCACAAAAGCAAAGCAAAGCAATGCCCCCCATGCTATGCCAATTAATGTTAATATGTACCGGCCCCTGTTTTTAGCATTTACCTCGGCAATAAACCTGATGCCATAAAATTTGCTGAAAGTATAACCCACTACCTGCGCTATAACCAGCCAAACCTTGTAATCAATATGCAGATATTGCTGCCCGGTAAAAGTACCGGCGGCAAAAGCTTTTCGGAACGCATACATTGAGGTATACAACCCAAACGCAGACACGGCCGCCATTACCGACAACAAGGAATAAGGCCATTTGGCAACTTTGCCCCTTAACTGTTCTATCAGCCTCATACCCGTCATTGGTTAATCAATGTAAAATTTCAAATGTTTAGCAATACTAAACTTATTTCATTAATGACAAACTAAGTTTATGTTAAGGTTTGGTTAATATCAATTTGAGAATTTGAAGATTTGAGAATTTGAAAATTAAACCCAATTAGGCAATTTTCAAATCTTCAAATTCTCAAATTTTCAAATCAACCCTACTTCTTTTCCTCAAAAAAATAAACAACCAGCATGCTTGCAGTTTTGCTGCCCGTATTTTTAGGCGTGTGCGGCAAGCGGCCGTCAAACAGCATCGAATCACCCTGTTTTAATAGCACCTTGTAGTCATCAAAATGATACTCTACATCGCCGCTTAAAATATATTTGTATTCAAAAGCCTCAGTAGTAACCATGGGCCGCGATGAACCGGGCATAAGGTCAAGCACCACAATATCAACAGTTGACCGGTTAATGGATTGGGTAAATATCCTATGGTAATGAAAGCCCGATGCATGCTCTTTTTCAAAATGCTCATACTCATCTTTACGTTTAATGAGTACCGGAAAATAATTGCTTTTCGATCGGATATCTTTAAAAAAATCGTTCATATCTATCTCAAGCGCTTTAATAATATCTATTAATACAATAAGCGATGGTATGGTACGGCTATTTTCAATTTGCGATATCAGTCCCTTGCTTACGTTAGCGCGTATGGCCAGTTCCTGTACGGTTATATTTTTTTCGCGACGGCGTTCTTTTATCCGGTTACTGATTTGTATCAGTATGTCTTGTTCCATTTTGTTTAGTATTGGTAAACTTTCGCAAAGTAAAAAAAAAATTGTTAAGCCCCCCAACCCCCTGAAGGGGGAGCTTTTGAATTGCAAGGTGCTTAGCCCCCTTATTATAATAAACTTGACTGTTCACTTTTTGGTATCTTATACATAAAACAGATAAAAAACGTATCAATCAAAATGTTCCCCCTTCAGGGGGTTAGGGGGCTTTTTTCATAAACATTTAATAATATCGTAACCTCAATCGGCTTAATTTGCAATAAAAACCTAACAACATGACATATTCTGCATATGACCCCCAGGCTGTAGTGAAAGAAGTATTTTCTCTTTATGAAAAATATGGCGACGAAGATTACATAGGCGAGCCTGTTTCGCAACTGGAGCACATGTCGCAGGCTGCTGCCCTGGCTAAAGCCGAGGGATTTGACGACGAAGTAATATTAGCCGCTTTTTTTCATGACATTGGCCATTTATGTGCCGAGGCCGGCGAAGCCGAAAGTATGGATGGCATGGGCAATGTTGATCATGAACAAATTGGCGCCGATTTTTTACTGGAACGTGGTTTTTCCGAACGAGTTGCCGCCCTGGTGCAAGGCCACGTAATTGCCAAAAGATACCTCACTTTTAAATACCCGGAATACTACAATCGCCTGTCAGATGCCAGCAAAGCTACCCTTAATTTCCAGGGCGGGGTAATGACAGCCGACGAAGCCGACGACTTTGAACTTAATCCAGACGCTGAACTGATTATACGCCTCAGGTACTGGGACGATATGGCCAAAGAAATGAATACGCCCGTTGATAACATCGACTATTTAAAAAGCATTGCCCTTACTCATTTGCAACAGGTAAACGCTTAACAGGAATGTGTTAATTTTTTGTAACGGAGATATGATATTTCCGTTACAAAAACCACCTGCTTAACACAGGGCAAACAAAAGCTTAAGTATTGCTTAATACTAAATTGGTTTACTAATAATAAACAAAGTTTAGCATTGCTGTATGAAAAAAGCAAATGTTTCACCCTTAAATTTTAGCAGATGAATAAGTTTTACCAGAGATTAAAAACCGTTATTACGGTTTTGTTATTTTGTATTGCGCCATCTATATTATTAGCTCAAAGCAAAATAAGCGGTACAGTTACCGACGAGAACCACTTACCAGTACCCGGTGTAAGTGTACGCATTAAAGAACAAAACAAAGGTACGGTTACCGATATTGAGGGCCGTTACATTATTTCGGCAAATGAAGGCCAAACGCTGTCGTTTTCTTTTATTGGCTACGCCACACAATCAGTAGTGGTTGGCGATAAAAAAATAATAAACATTAGCCTTACAGGCGATGCCAAAACATTAAACGAGGTAGTTGTTACCGCGCTTGGTGTTAAAAAAGAAACCCGCCGGGTAGGTTACGCCGTTCAAACCGTACAAGGCGATGCCTTGACTACAGCGCGCGACCCTAACCCTATTGCGGGTTTAATAGGTAAGGTTGCCGGTGTATCGGTAGGCCCGTCTGCCGAGTTATTGGGCAATCCTAACGTGTTAATCCGTGGTAACCAGGTATCTTTATATGTTGTTGATGGTTTCCCTATCAACACAGATACCTATAATATCAGCCCGGATGATATTGAAACCTATACTGTATTGAAGGGCCCTGCCGCTGCAGCGCTTTACGGTAGCCGCGCACAGTATGGCGCTATTTTAATTACCACCAAAAAAGGTGATAAAAACAAAAAAGGCTTAACTGTTGATGTAAACAGCAGTACAGTATTAAATTCCGGCTTTTTAGCGTTCCCGCGTACCCAGAACACTTTCGGACCAGGCGAAAATACTTTTTACCAATTTGTTGATGGTAAAGGTGGCGCACCAGGTGGTGTAGATGGTGACTATGACGTTTGGGGACCGTACTTTAATGGCCAGCTAATTGCGCAGTATGATAGTCCGGTTGATCCCGTAACTGGTGTACGTTCAAAAACTCCTTGGTTAGCCCGTGGTAAGGATAACCTGAAAAACTTTTTAAAAGTAGGCTCACAAACCAATAATAACGTTGCATTAGGCGTAGTTGGCGATAACTATACAACCCGTTTTTCGGTTTCGCAACAACACCAAACCAGCTATATTCCTTCGCAGTACCTGAATATAGCCAATGCCAACTTATACGCGTCATTTACGCCAACCCCTAAATTGACATTTGAAGGTAATATCGATTTCAACAGGCAATCAACTGATAACTTCCCGGATGTTCAGTACGGCCCTAACAGTATTATCTATAACATCTCTATCTGGACCGGTGCCGACTGGGATGTTAATGCTCCTGACATTAAAGCTATATGGCAGCCAGGTAAAGTAGGTGTACAATCACAATTTGAAGAATACCAACGTTACCATAACCCATATTTGTTAACTCAAAAATGGACCCGTGGCCATTACAAAAATGACACTTACGGTTATTTGGGCGGTACTTACAAGTTTAATGACAACCTTAATTTAAGGTTACGTTCGCAAATTGATACGTATAACATTTTACGTACCGAAGACCTGCCATTCTCGGCCCACCCTTATGGCCGTGAAGGTAACCAGGGCGACTACCGCGAAGATCGCCGTGATTTGTTTGATAACAACACCGAGTTGATTTTAAACTACAATTATACCATCAAGAATTTCTTAAATCTATCGGGCTTAGTAGGTTCAAACTTACGTACCATGAGCTACAACTCAAGTTGGGTATCTACCGATTATTTGAACGTGCCAGAGGTATATGCTTTCAGCAACTCAAAAAACCCAATACAGGCTACCAGCTTCCAATCATCTGAACGTGTATTGAGTTACTACGCTTCATTAGATATGACGTTTGGTAAATATGCCACACTATCCGCAACTTACCGTAGCGATCATACCAGCGCTTTCCAGGTTCCTACTACCTACACTTATCCAAGTGTATCGGCAGCCACTGTAGTTTCAGATTATATCCCGCTGCCAAGTGTAATTTCCTTCCTGAAATTACGCGGATCATACGCAAACGTTAAGGCTGATGCATCAAGCTCAACAATTGGACCTGCCCCTTTTAGTTCTATCACAGCGTTTGGTGGCAGCACAGGTGCGTCATTATTTAACAACCCACTGGGTTATGGCTCTACTTACACATCGCCATATAACGGGCCGGATTATTCATTGAACACATCATTCCGCACAGACAAGCCTTACGGCGGTCAAACTGCTGGTTACGCAACAGATTACCTGTATGCTGCTAACATTAAAACATCTACCCGTGTAAACTACGAAGAAGGTTTTGATATCAAATTCCTGCAAAACCGTTTAGGTTTTAGCGCCAGTGCGTTCCAATACATCGATGGTCCAAGGATTTTCCCAAGTGCAATTTCAACTGCAACTGGTTACACCACATTATACTTAAACGCGTTAAAAACTAAACGCACAGGTTATGAAGGATCATTGGAAGGTACCCCTATCAAAAACATGGGTGGCTTTACCTGGAATATCTTAGTAAACGTTGCAAACAATAAAGAGGTATTTAAAGAATTGCCTCCGGGCCAAAACGGCACCTATTTAGGTTATTACAGCGTGGGCGACCGTACTGACATACTGCGCGGCAGCAAATTTTTAAGAACCAAAGAAGGCCAGATTATCAATGACGCGGCAGGTAAGCCACTTTCAGTTGGTGGGCAGGTATTAGGCCACGAAAATGCTAATTATAACTGGAGCATTGCCAACAAAATCCGATACAAGAACTTCAGCATGGGCTTCCAGTTTGATGGTGCTGTTGGTGGTGTTATTATTGATTATATGCACAACAAAACCATGCGTGGTGGTGCCAATATCGAAACTGCTACAGGCGCCCTTGGAGATGCCCGTTACCAGGATTGGAAAAACTTTGGTGTAACAGGCTACAATGGCACTTATGTTGGCCCGGGTGTATATGTATCAAACCTTGGTAGCGATAACAAACCAGTTCCAATCAACCTTGATTCAAAAACCGGTGCTATATTAAACTACAGCGCATTACAGTTTTCTACAAACAAGCAAACCGCATTGGTTCAGGATTATGTAAGTAAATATTACAACGTTGATGAGTCAAACCTGATGGATAAAACTTTCACCAAGCTGCGCGAAGTAACTTTCAGCTACGATTTCCCTAAAGCATGGTTGCAAAAAAGCTTTATCCAGAAAATCTCTGCGTCGCTTTACGGCCGTAACCTATTGTACTTCTACAAAGACAAACGCTTTAAAGATGTGGATCTTGACCAATACAACGGTGCCCAGGCCCAAACTGTATTGCAATCGCCAACTGTACGTAGCTACGGCTTCAACTTAAATTTATCATTCTAAACTACAGATGAATATGAAAAAGATATTTAAAATTTATTTACTGCCGGTATTTATGATACTGACAGTAACCAGCTGTAAAAAGAGTTTCCAGGAATTAACCGTTAACCAAAACGTGCCAAACTCGGTGCCGGCATCGCTTCTTTTAACCGGCATATTAAATAACATCGCTGAATTTCCGGATGGATCAAAAGAAATTTACGGTCAATACTACATTTACAACTACGATTATTACGGTAATAACCGTTATGATTTTGGTAGCGGCGATAACTATTATACTACTTTAAAAAACGTAGTAGCCATGGAAGCCCAGGCTGTTAAATCGGGTGCCCCAGCTGTTAACCCTTACAGCGCTTTGGGTAAATTTTTCAGGGCTTACCTTTTTAGTAAAATGAGCATGGAAGAAGGCGATATCCCTATGACCCAGGCTTTACAGGGCGAAAAGAACCTCACTCCTGTTTATGATTCGCAAAAAACTGTAATGACACAATCATTAGCCTGGTTAGAAAGTGCAAATGCCGATATGAACGCCTTAATTGCATCTGGCAATACTACCCTGGCGGGTGATATTTATATGAGTAATAGCTTAGCCGCATGGCAAAAAGTAGTAAATTCATTCAGGATAAGATTATTGGTACAACTAAGTAAAAAAGCCGGCGACATTGATGTTGCAAGCCAGTTTGCTACCGTTGTTGGCAACCCAACCAAATATCCTGTTATGACCAGCACCGCCGATAACTTTCAATATACTTTTCTTGACCCAACCAATTATTATCCGCAAACACCTGATAACTTTGGTCAAAACGGTTCAAGACAAAACACTTCGGCTACGTATATAGGTTTATTAACAAACTTAAAAGACCCGCGCGTTTATGTAACCGCCGAGCCTGCCCGTTATAATGTTGATAACCTACACCAAAGCCCTACAGCGTTTTCATCATTCATAGGTGCCGATCCGGGTTTGGATTTAGGTGTGATGTATAACAACGCAGGTTTACAGAAATATTCGTTCCTGAACAGGAAACGTTATTACTCAACCTACACCGGCGAGCCAAGCATCCAGGTTGGTTACCCTGAGCTCATGTTTAACATTGCCGAAGGTATTAACCGTGACTGGGCAACAGGTAACGCCGAAGACTATTACATCAAAGGCATCCAGGCTTCCTTTGCTTATTACGGTATCCCAACGGGTTCAGGTACTTTTACGGCCTCGTTTTACCGCCCTGGCTCTACAAGCACTAAAAATCCTGCTAATTATGATAATTACACTATTAATGTTGATTGGGCTACCTACTATGCACAGTCAGGCGTTAAGTATACCGCCGATGCTGCCGGACTTACCAAAATATTACAGCAAAAATACCTGGCGTTGTTCCGTCACTCAGGTTTAGAAGCCTACTACAACTACCGCCGTACCGGTGTACCAACATTTACAACTGGTCCGGGTACAGGTAATAGTGGTCGTATAGCATTGCGTTTCCAGTACCCTGGTTCCGAGCGTACTTCAAATGCTGTTAACTATAATAAAGCATTATCAAGCCAATTTGGTGGCAATGATGATATTAATGGCATTATGTACATTCTTAAATAAAAATTATTAACCTCAACTTTGCAAAGGCCCTCATTAAACGGGGGCCTTTGTTTGGTTAAAAACAATTTATCTATGCCAGTTAAAAATAAGTTTCTTCTATCGTTCGCTATCGGCATTGGGCTTATACCAGGCGCCTTTGCCCAAAAGCAGGTAAGCATTTTACAGGTGCCGGGGATTAATCAATACTGTAAAATAGACACCGCCGGCACTTCAGTTTTACCCAGCGGAAGATTGATATCGCCGGCCGGACAAACCATTCGCATTACGCATGATCCTTTTGGCTTATCCATATCGCCCGATGGCAAAAAAGCGGTAACGCTTCACAACGGTGTTATCACCCTTATTGATATTGCCACCATGGGCAGCTCAAGAGTACCATCATACGATAAAAAGATCGCTTCTCCTTTATCCAACGGTTCGTTTTTGGGTGTAGCCTTTTCTCCCGATTCAAAAACACTGTACCTGAGTGGTGGCGATAATGGCGCTGTGATTGTATACGATGCCGGGAAGTTTATAAAAACCGATTCGCTATCATTAAATGGCCGCGTTGGCAATAAAGATTATGATGACAGCTTCACATCCGACCTGCTTTTTAATGCGGATAAAAATGAGTTATTGGTGCTGGATAGGGGAAACTTTCGCATGGTGCGGATTAACCTGGCAACAAAAAAAATAACCGCATCTATCAATGTAGGCCGCCAGCCTTTTGGCCTGGCTTTAAGTCCCGATAAAAAGACAGCCTTTGTGGCCAATGTGGGTATGTACTCCTATCCCTTAATAACCGGTGCTACCCCCAAAAATGCCGATTCGATCATGATCTCCAGGCATCCTTATGGCGATAACACCAAAGAATCACGCGAGGGCACTGTTGTTGAAGGCCGAAAGATCCCCGGTGTCGGCAGCCCTTCCTCGCCCGAGGCCATGAGTGTTTTCACCATTGATCTGGCTACCAATAAAGTGACCAATAAATTTAAAACAGGCCACCAGGTTGGCCAAATGCTGGAAGATGCCGAAGTAACCGGCGGTGCAAGCCCAAATTCAATAGCTGTTGGCAGCCAATATGCCTATGTTACCAATGCCACAAATGATAATATCACCATTATCGATTACAAAAACAATAAACTGCTGGGCGATATCCCGATTAAAGTTGATACCCGTATTGATAAATTCCGCGGACTATTACCTTTTGGCATCAGCTTAAGTAAAGATGAGAAAACGCTATACGTAGCGCTTTTAGGCTTCAATGCCGTTGCTGTAATTGATATCCCTACCCAAACCACCAAAGGGCTTATCCCCACCGGCTGGGGAACATCAAGGGTAAAGTTATCGGCCGATGAAAAAGAACTTTATATTACATCGTGCCGGGGGTACGGCGCGGGCCCCAACGGTGGGTACGGCTTTGTTGCCCCACCGCAAGGTACCTACATCGGCGATATTCAGTTAGGCACCTTTCAAAAAGTTGCCATGCCCGATAATGCGCAACTGGCTGCGTACACACAACAGGTTATCAGCAATACTTTCATAAGTAAACCAGTTGATGCTGCTACCAACAACCCGTTACCTGTATTGCCGGGCACATCGCCCACGCCTATCAAATACATTGTATACATTACCAAAGAAAACCGCACTTATGACGAGGTTTTAGGGCAAATGAAAAACGCCAAAGGCGACAGCACCCTGGCCCGTTTCGGCGTGCATTGCGAGTATACGTTGCCGGATGCTACCCGGATGCAGTTCCGCAACCTTAATGTATCACCAAACCATATTAAGGTAGCCACGCAGTACGCTTTCAGTGATAATTATTATTGCGATAGCGATGCATCTATCCACGGCCACCATTGGATGATGGGCGTTATCCCCAACGAATGGGTGGAAGCCAACTCCAATGTAAGCAAAACAGCCAAGCTGTTTTCAAAGGCGCCCGGTCGCCGCTTTCCTGGCTCAACAGGTAGCATGGACCCCGAAGATTATGCCGAAACAGGTGGTCTTTGGGAGGCCCTTGAGCGCAGGCATGTAGAGTTTTATAATTTTGGCGAGGCCAACGAAACCGCGCACGTGCGCGAAGAATGGGAAGATACCAACACCGGCGCAGCACATATTGTTATGGTGCCTATGCAAAAAGCGCTATACACACGTACCAGCCATAACTACGCCGGCTTTAACACCAACATCCCCGACCAATTCCGTGTAGAGCAGTTTAAAAGCGAGTTTACTAAGATGTGGATTACCGGTAAAAAGAAAATGCCTTCGCTCATTACTATGCAGGTGCCTAATGATCACGGGGCCGATGTAAGGCCAAAGGATGGTTATCCCTACCGGCAATCGTACATGGCAGATAACGATCTTGCTGTGGGCCGCATGCTCGATTTTCTGTCGCATACCAAATACTGGAAAAACATGCTGGTGATTATTACCGAGGATGATCCGCAAGGTGGCGTCGATCATGTGGATGCCCACCGCTCTATCCTGATGCTGGCTGGTCCGTATGTTAAAAAGGGCTATGTTAGCCACACCCACGCCAATTTTGGGTCGATATTAAAAACCATTTATAACGTGCTGGATGTGCCTTATGTAAACCAGTACGATGTTACTGCATCGCTATTACAAGATTTTTTTACCGATAAGCCCGACTATACCCCATATACTTTTATACCAAGCGATACGCGCGTATTTGATACTAAAAAGGCAATGGCGCGTTACAGCAAAAACACCAACTGGCGCAAAATTAAAAAAGGTGTTGATATGGATGATGAAGACCGGGAGCGCAACGACCATTACAAACAAAAAGGCAAAAAAACATCGGGCACAATAGTGAATTAAAAAGTGCTGTAACTGATTACAGTGGCATCCCTGAAATAAATAACAACCGGTAACCCTGGGTGATGAAGTTTCATGGAATGCTTAAAGGAGCAATGTATCGGATGGCGGGCAAAGCGCTATCCGATATTATTCCAAACTGTTGCGTTTCGCAACAGGTGAAACAGCATAAAAAATTAAATACCTGGTATTCAACAAATTACAAATTGTCATAAAATTAAAAACGCAACAAAACCGCAACACTTTCATGGCAATAATAAAATTCCCGAAATTCTGAAGGGAGGAATGGCGTATATCACATAGCGGCGCAGCCTCGTCGGGTGAGTATTAACCAGCGTTTAAACAGTTATTTATATATAAACCTCAACACCTTATGGAACAAAAACAAAGAATCTATATTAAACTTTTAAAGGTATCATAGTACTTCGCTCAAAGCATCGCAAACCATTCAGTAAGTCAATTTTTTGCTAAAACGATATTGCGATTACAAAATTCATCTACCACAAAACTTAAAAAACAAATGCAACTTTCATTTATCACCATTATAACCTTCATAGCAGGCCTAACCTTGTTTACGCCCAACCCCGCCCCTAAATCAAAGCATAAATTCATAGTAGCCGCCCACCGCGGAGATCATGTCATCTATCCCGAAAACACTTTAGCCGCCTACCAGGAAGCCATCAAAAACGAGGCTGATTACGTAGAGATTGACCTGCGCACTACTAAAGACGGCGAGTTGGTGAGTATGCACGATGGCACCATCAACCGCATGACCGATGGCAAAGGCAATGTTAAAGATTTTACCCTTGACGAGCTGGAACAGCTAAAAGTAAAAAGCAAGGATACCACAGATAAAACCGTATACCGTATCCCTACTTTTAAGCAGATACTTACTGCCTGCAAAAACAAGATCAATATTTATCTTGATTTTAAAGCAGCCGACCCGGAACAAGCTTACCAGATGATAAAACAATACGGCATGGAAAAACAAGTGCTGGTATACATCAATAGCGCTGCCCAGTTTACAGGCTGGCGTAAGGCCGCGCCAAAAATGCCCCTGATGCTGAGCATGCCCGATAGCGTTAAAACGGTAGCGGCAATGGAAAGCTTTATCAATAAATATCAACCCGATATCCTTGACGGCTCATACAACCAATACTCCAATGAGATGGTAACCCTTGCAGTCAAATACAACATCCCGGCCTGGCCCGATATCCAAAGCGCAGGCGAAGGACCAAACGATTGGAACAAAGCATTAGATAAAGGATTAAAAGGCCTGCTGACAGACCATCCTGCCTTATTAGTAAAATTCTTGAAGGAGAAAGGGCTGAGGTAAAAGTCAAATGCCATTAAGTTAAGAAAGATTAAATATCGAACACTGAACGTCCAATATCGAATAATGAAGTAAAAACTTCGGTATTGGACATTCAAAATTCATTGTTCGATATTATATGCCTTTGTTTTCGCCTCAACTTAATAGCGTTGTAAAAACACCAAAGGTGATTGATACGTGTGATTTAAGTATTAATAAATTTTGGTTGCATTTTAGTTTTGGTTTGCTAAATTGCCTCTTGCAAACCTCTGTAACCGCCCCTTGCGGTTTGTGCCAACATTATTAAACTTTATTTACCACCATGTCAACCGACCGCAGAAAATTTATTAAGCACCTGGGTGCTTCCGTTTTGCTTACTTCGGCTACGCTTAATAGCCTGGCCGCCAAAGAAGAAAATGAACTCCGCATCCTGAGTGCCGAAAAGCGCGTAGGGCCTAATGATAAAATCCGGATTGCTACCATCGGCATGGGCATTATGGGTTTTGCCGATACCAAGGCCGCGTTAACTGTACCCGGTGTTGAGCTGGTGGCTTGTTGCGACCTTTACAAAGGCCGCCTTGACAGGGCTAAAGAACTTTACGGATCTACCCTGTTCACTACCGGCGATCATCGCGAAATATTGGCCCGCAAGGATATAGATGCCGTTATTGTAGCAACCAGCGATAATTGGCACAGCCAAATAGCCATTGATGCCATGCGCAGCGGCAAAGCCGTTTATAGCGAAAAGCCAATGGTACACCAGATAAGCCAGGGCCTGGCCGAGATTAAGGCGCAGCAGGAAACAAAAATGGTTTTACAGGTTGGCAGCCAGCGGGTAAGCAGCATTGCCTATAAAAAAGCAAAGGAGTTATATGAAGCCGGTGCCATTGGCAAAATCAACTCTATCGAGGCATCTTTTAACAGGCAAAGCGCACTCGGGGCCTGGCAATACACTATTCCGTTTGATGCATCGCCGCAAACCGTAGATTGGGCAAGGTTTCAATCAAACGCCAAATTGAAATATGATTATGATAGCAAGCGCTTTTTCAGGTGGCGCAATTACCGCGAGTATGGTACCGGGGTTGCCGGCGACCTTTTTGTTCACCTGCTAAGCGGCATACACTTTATAACCGGCTCCAAAGGACCCGAAAGAATCTATTCCATCGGCGACCTGGCGTACTGGAAAGATGGCCGCAACGTGCCAGATGTAATGAGCGCGGTGATCCACTACGGCGAAACAAAAGAACATCCCGCTTTCCAGGTAACACTGCGGGTAAACTTCATCAGCGGCGAGGGCGATCATAGTACCACCAAAATAGTAGGTTCGGAAGGTGTGATGGACCTGATGGGCGACGATAGCTTTTCTATCCGCAAAAACAAAATGCCGGTAGCTACGGGCATCGGAGGCTGGGACTCATTATCAACCTTTACCGAAGCCCAGCAAAAAGCGTTAATGGACGATTATAACAAACGTTTCTCTCAGGCTGATCAGCAGCAACCCACTCTCCCTGGCGAGAGCTACCGCGCCCCGGAAGGGTATAATGCATCAAATGATCACTTTGCCAACTTCTTTGACTCGATACGTACAGGCAAACCCGTTGTAGAAGACGCCGTATTCGGTTTCAGGGCTGCGGCGCCTTGCCTGGCTTGTAACGATAGCTATTTTGAAAACAAGGTAATTAAGTGGAATGCAGAAGAGATGAAGATAGTGTAGGTATGATTTTGCCTATCGAATGATTTAATCAAGTATTTTACCATGAAATATTAAAGTTTAGTTTTAATATTTCATGGTAAACACTAACTTTGAATATGATTAAACGTAGATTAGAAAAGGAGTTAAATCATTTATTAGCAGAATTTCCGGCAATTGCTTTATTAGGACCCAGGCAGGTTGGTAAAACTACACTGGCGAAAGAGTTGGGTAATAAAGAAGATAAAGCCGTTTTATATCTCGATCTCGAAAATGATGAAGATATAGCAAGAATGCAAAATGCTGCATTTATTTTTGAGCAATACACCGATAGTTGCATTGTTTTGGACGAAGTGCAACGCCAGCCTGATATATTCAGGCAATTAAGACCTGCGATAGACAAGAACCGCCAACCAGGCCGTTTTATCCTGACAGGCTCTGCATCACCGGCATTGGTTAAAGGCGTATCTGAGTCACTTGCCGGCCGGGTAGCTTTTGTAGAATTATCGCCGATAAATTTACTGGAAGCTTTAGAAAGCGGCATCGGCCAGGAACAACATTGGTTTAGAGGAGGGTTTCCAAATGCACTCACAAGCAAAACTGACCAGGCTTTTAGCCGATGGGCAGAACATTTTATCCGGGCTTATATCGAACGCGACCTTGCCTTACTGTTTGGCTTCAATCTTTCAGAAAAGCTTATTCGCAATTTTTGGTACATGCTGGCATCAAATAACGGAGGTATCTGGATGGCAGAAAGCTATGCAAGAGCTTTAGGTGTAAGCGGCGTAACGATAAAAAAGTATCTGGATTTTTTGGAAGGCGCTTTTATGATAAGACAATTATCTGCATGGTACGTTAACGTTAAAAAACGTGTAGTAAAAGCACCTAAAGTTTATATACGGGATAGTGGATTACTGCATGAATTAAACCGCATTAGAAATAGCCACGAATTGCCATTACATTTAATTGTGGGTAGCTCGTGGGAAGGTTATGTAATTGAACAAATTTATCAATTAAAACCCAGGCACCTGGACATGTATTATTACCGCACCCATAATGGTGCGGAATGCGATCTGGTACTTGTAAATGGCATCAAACCACTGGCCGCTATCGAAATTAAATATGCAACAACTCCGTCCCTTTCTAAAGGTTTCTATAATGTGCTTGATGACTTGCAGGTAACCAGGGCTTTTGTAATAACTCCCGGCGAAAAGCATTACAACCTGGATGAAAAAACGATTGTTAGCGGATTACAATTTTTCCTGGAAAATATTTTGGGTGAGTTATAAAACCTCCTAAAGGCATATTTAATGAGCTTTCGGCTTAACCTTAAATGGTTATCTATATTCCAGCCGTCTTTTCAGCACCACATTATCGGCGGCTTTTGCAATCATCACATCAAAAATCCCCGGCTCTGTAACCAATTTCATTTGCCTGTTCCAAATTGCTAAATCCTTATAGCTAATGGTAAAACTCACTGTTTTTACCTCGCCCGGGGCAAGGGCTATTTTGCTAAATCGTGTTAAGCTCATTTCGGGCGTACTTACTGAGTTAATTTTGTTGCCCAGGTACAATTGCACCACCTCTTTGCCCACAACTGCACCTGTATTTTTAACATCTACCGAAACAGTTACCTGTTCATTTTTACTAAATACGGGTTTAGATACCTTTAAGTTATCGTATTGAAAAGTGGTGTAACTTAAGCCATACCCGAAAGCAAACAAAGGATCGGTTGACGAATACACATAATCCTGCCCTGGCTTTTCAACGGTGCCATGCTGGCGGTTAATTCCTTTTGATGAATTAACGTAGTTATAAAATACCGGGATATGTCCAGTTGATTGTGGCACGCTCATGTTTAACCTGCCGGATGGGTTTACTTTCCCGAAAAGAATATTAGCAATGGCAGTCCCGCCTTTTTCGCCAGGGTACCAGGCTTCTAAAATAGCCGGGATACTCTCCTTTTCCCAGCTAATACTCCACGGGCGACCGTGTACCAACACCAATATCACCGGCTTGCCGGTTTTATAAACGGCCTGCAACAATTCGCGCTGAACACCTTGCGGATTAATGTCGGTTACATCATAACCCTCGCCGCAGGTAAAAGGGTCTTTCGGCTCGTTACCCGGCGCTTGCCCGTTCCAACCCACGCCCGACCATACTACACTTGTTGTGCCAAGCACTACAACAACCGCGTCGCATTCATTGGCGGTTTTTACAGCCTCATCAAAGCCGCTTTTATCCAGTCCGGATAACTCGCAGCCTTTGGCATAATTTACCTTAACGGTGCTGCCCACAAACTGCTTTATCCCCTCCAAAACGGTTACGCCCGATAGGTTATCACGCGTAAAGCTATAATCGCCATATTGCACTTTATTAGCATTAGGGCCAATAACAGCTATCGATTTCAATTTGCTGATATTTAAAGGCAACAGGCTTTTTTCATTTTTTAGTAAGATGACAGACTCCTCGGCTATTTGCTGCGATAGTTTGATATGCTCTTCGGTGTGCAACCTGCTTTTAATGCGTGCCGTATCGGGCAGCGGTTTTTCAAAAAGGCCTGCCTTAAATTTCATAGTCAGGATACGGGCTACGGCTGTATCTATCTGCGCTTCCTTTACTTTACCAGCCTTCACCAGCTCAATCAAATGACCATAAACATCCGGGCGCGATGCTTCCAGGTCTACCCCGGCTTTGATACCCAACAGTGCCGCATCTGAGGCAGTTTTGGCCACCTTGTGGAAATTGTAAAGTTGGCTTAAGCCGCCATAATCTGAAAAAACATAACCTTTAAAATCCCATTCCTTACGCAAAATCTGTTTTAGCAAAAACTCGTTACTGTGGGCCGGGATGCCGTCAATCTCGTTATATGATGGCATAATAGCCGCTATGTTGGCCTCTTGTACAGCTGCTTTAAACGGTGGTAAAAACATTGATCGCAGCTCACGCTCACCAAGTTCGGATGGGGCCAGGTTAATACCGGCAATAGGTTTGCTGTAGGCGGCAAAGTGTTTGCCTGTACACATTACTTTATCAAAGGCAAAGCTTGTTTTTGTTTTGGCTGGGTCGCCCTGCATGCCCCGTACAAATGCCGAACCCAACTGGCCAACCAGGTACGGATCTTCGGCAAAGCATTCCTCTACCCGGCCATAGCGGGCATCCCTGATCAAATCAAAAAGCGGCGAAAGCGCTTCATCAACACCCGATGTTGATGCCTCGTAAGCAATGGTAGCTCCCATTTGCTCAATCAGTGCCGGGTTCCAGGTGCTCCCCTGCGCTATCGCTTGCGGGAATGTAGTAGCGCCGGCCGACAATTGCCCATGCAGGCATTCGCCAATTTGTATGGGTGGAATACCAAGCCGGGTATGCTCGCGCGAGTATTTCTTAGCGGCAACAGCTTGTTGGGCAATATCATAAACATTGGTAAAAGGGCTCTCCAATACACCGTAAGCAATCTTGCTTTTGCTTGCCTCGCTTAGCGATGACATGCTCATCTGCCCAATTTTTTCTTCCAGTGTCATCCGTTTTAACAAATCGGCCACGCGTTGTGCAATGGGCGCTTTAGGATTTTTATAAAGCTGTGCCTGGGTTACAACGCTTAAAACTAAAGTCGCAAACAAAATGGGAAATGCTTTTTTGATGACCATTTTTAAAAGAAGTTTGTTTTTATAGATGTAGTATTGAAAGATGATGTTTATTTATATCCTCTCTCAATAGCCTAAGATACTTCAACTTAATTAATCGGGAAGGTTCTTTTTCAGATTTCAGAGAATCATTTTCAAATTCGGATCACAACGCGAGACACCTACGGAGCCATTTACATATAAAAATGTAAATGCCGCAGGAGTTTAAGACTCAACAAAAATCATGTCATTGCGAGGCACGAAGCAATCGCGAACTGCGCAGATTCGCCTTGCTCCTTGCGATTGCTTCGTAACAGTATCGAATATCCGTCATTGCGAGGTACGAAGCAATCCCCGACATGCTAAGTCCTACATAGTTCAGGATTGCTTCGTACCTCGCAATGACGGTAGTTTAGTACATTGGTTTAACTATATTTCGTTGCACGTCACAACGATTTTTTTAAGGATCATCCTGATGGTCACTCGCAATGACATGATTCTATTAAACCTACGCTTGCCCCTAAAACAAGTTCCCCTGCTCCATTTCGGCACCCAATGTTTCCTGCAGATAAGAGCGGATCATGGCGATGAGCTGCGGGCCATATTGTGTGGCTTTTTGCGGGCCGACCCCTTTAATGGCACCCAAAGCTTTGATGGTAGGTGGCAATTTTTCGGCAATTGCAGCAACTGTTTTCTCGGACAACACCATTCCCGGCATTATATTTTCCTTCTCAGCCGCGGTATCGCGCCAAGCCATCAGCTGGTCAAAAAGCTGTTGATTTGGCTTTTCGTTCAAAGCCTTAACGTAGGAGTTCGATTGGTTTGAACCAGCCTGATCTTGTGCCTTCCGCTTTTCTTCAAGATATGTAATAGCGGTAAAAGTATTTTCAGAAAAGTGGTCCATTAACACAATCCGGGCCATCATCCATTGAATCAGTTTATCTGCTTTGGCCGCTTTGGTTTCTTTATCTTTAGATAAGCCCATAAGCACCGGGATTTGCTGATGCAGGTTTTCGACAGCTAAAGCCAGTTTATCTTTGAAATAGAGGGCCGCTTTTTGGATGCGTTCGGGCTGATAAGTGGCTAATTGCTGGGATAGCTTTTCTGCTATATCAAAAATATCTTTTTCCATGTCAGGCGCTGCCTCTTCAAAGCCAGTAATCCGATTTTGTAATCCACTGAAGTTAAACAACTCGGCCAGTAACGATTGACGATATAGCTCCTGGTCGCGTTCCAGTCTTTCCTCATCCGGTTTAAGGGACTTTGCTTGCTCATTAAAACGGGCAACGGCCGGGTCGCCGATGATGTTGTGCGCGGCAATGGGGTTACGCAATACCATGCCCGACAGTGTCCGGCAACGGCTGAGTGCTACATAAGCCTGCCCGTGGGCAAAAGCCTCGCTTACATCAATAATGGCTTTATCAAAACTCAGGCCCTGGCTTTTATGAATAGTGATAGACCAGGCCAGTTTCAGCGGGATCTGGGCAAAGCTACCGGCATTGGTCTCGTTAATTTGCTGATCTTCCAGTTGATATTTAATATTGGTCCACTCCAAAGCCTGTACGGCAATTTCACGTTCTTCATGACCGCAGCGTACAAAAACAGTATCGGGTTCTATCCGGGTGATCACCCCTATTTTCCCATTATAAAAAAGTTTTTCGGCCGAGCTATCGTTTTTAACAAACATCACCTGGGCGCCTATTTTAAGCTTCAGGTTGATTTCTGTAGGATAAGCATCCTTGGGGAACTCGCCGCGGATAGTGGCCGCAAATTCAAACTCCTGCCCTTCCAATGCTTCCACAAATTCGTTATTCAGCTGCTGGGCAATGGAGTTATGTGTAGTAAGGGTGATGTAAGGCTCTTCGGCCGTAGGGCGAAAACCCGGCTGATGACGTGCATTCAGCAACTCCAGGTTACCGGGGCTGATGGTTTGGTTACGCACTTCGTTCAAGATATCAACAAAGGCCTGTTCCTTTTGCCTGTACACATGATCGAGCTCGATTTTTACATAAGGTGCCTTTTGCATCACCAGGCTGCTGAAGAAATAGGGGGTACTATAATACCGCCCAAGCAGCATCCATTCCTCATCGCGGATGATGGGGCTTAGTTGCGACAGATCGCCTATGAGCAAAAGCTGTACACCGCCAAAAGGCTGGGTGGTACCTTTTAGGTTTCGTAATATGAGGTCTATCTGGTCAAGCACATCGGGCCGAACCATACTTACTTCATCAATGATAAGCAGCTCCAGGCTGGAAAGCAATTCCTTTTTTTCCGGGCTATAATGCATCTCGGGCCGGGTATTCCCTACCGGGATGATGGGACCGAAGGCGATCTGGAACAGCGAATGAATAGTCATGCCGCCCGCATTAATAGCAGCTACGCCCGTAGGCGCTACAACAGCCATTTTCTTTTTTGATTCCTGCCGTACCCGCTGTAAAAAAGTGGTTTTACCCGTGCCTGCCTTACCCGTTAAAAAAACAACCGTGTTGGTTGTTTCCAGGTAATCAAAAGCCATCTGCATTGCCGGGTTTGTCTCGTTCATATTTTCGGTTGCAATGTTAATATAAATTTTATTTGAGCCGGATATTAAAGTCATGAATTATGGCAAACGCATATAAATTGGGTTAACATAACTTAACACATTTTTAAAAAATTAAATTATAAATAATTGATAATTAACATATTATAAATATTCATGGTTAACACTCAACTTCAATTAACAAACAGCTTTTTCAGGAGCATTTAGTATTGGTAGCAATGGCGGTTTTGAACGCCGGTCACGACTCACCCCGGCTACGCTGCGCTGGCCGACCCTCTCTCCGGCTGCGCCGCATAGAGGGTGAAGCTCATTTTTTGTTTTGTCTTTTTCCATAACATTTTGCATTTGGGGCAGTGCCAGGTTTGAACGCCGGTCACGACTCACCCCGGCTACACTGCGCTGGCCGACCCTCCTCCGGCTGCGCCGCATAGAGGGTGAAGCTCATTTTTTGTTTTGCCTTTTTCTTCCACTCCCGCGAGGTTAGCGTAGCGTAACTCGTGGGTACAACTGGTGTAAGCTTATAGCTTACGGAGTTCAGCTGAAAGCTGAAACCAGCCTTTCGTCACGGGTTATAACCCCGCGACAGTTTTATTTTTTTTGATTCTTGATTCCTGACTCTTAATTCTTGACTTTCCTTTTTCCCCTGTTATTTAAAATTCCTGCCTTTGTGAAAAACCTCCTTAACCGGCGTAACCAACGACGTTGTTTCATCGCTACGCGATAAGGTTAATACCGGCAAATCTTCGGTGTGGGCGGCGGTAAGGCCGCGTAATAGTGTCGACAGGTTAAAAAAGCGATGTGCTATCACGTGAATTACTTCCCCCTCGATCTGCAATTTACCCTCTACCATCAGCAGGCGGGCTTGCACTATTTCCTTCCGGTATTTATCAAAAACCTTTTCAAACGCCACCAGGTTGGCAAAGCCGGTTTCGTCTTCTATGGTAATAAATAAAATCCCCTTAGCTGTACCGGGTCTTTGCCGTACGGTTACCAGGCCGGTAACTTTAACCGGGTCGCCATCTTTTAGCTGCGCCAGCCGGCCGGTAGCTGTTACTTTTAACAGATCCAGTTTTTCGCGTACAAAGCTAACGGGGTGTGCCTTTAGCGATAAACCTGTAGAGACATAATCCTGCACCACATGCTCGGCCTGGGTCATTAATGGCAACGTAACCTGAGCCTCCATAGCACTTTCGGATAGCTGGCCGGCAAACAGGCCGATAGGCTTATCGTTAAGTGCGGGCACTTCCCATAAAGCTTCGCGGCGGTCGAGCTTCAGGGAGCGGAATGTATCAGCATCGGTAAGTTTTTCAATGGCGGCCTGCGGTACACCGGCATCGCTTAACTGGCTGATGCTGGTATAACCTGTTCCGCGCCCTGTTATCAGCGCCTGCATGTCGTCCTCACGCAGGCCGTTCACCTGCCTGAAGCCTAAACGAACGGCGCAAAACTTACCATCTTTTTCTTCCAGCGTGTTATCCCACATGGAGTGGTTTACATCTGCCGGGCGCACAACTACACCATGCCTTTCGGCATCAATCACTATCTGCGCCGGCTGGTAAAAACCCATTGGCTGGCTGTTGAGCAAAGCCACGGCAAAAACATCCGGATAATACCACTTAAGCCATGATGAAATGTATACCAAATGGGCAAATGAAGTAGCATGGCTTTCGGGGAAACCATAGCTGCCAAAGCCCTCCAACTGCTTAAAAATACGTCTGGCAAAATCTTCGGTATAGCCTTTACCCATCATACCGGCCACCAGTTTATCACGAAAGTTACTCACCAATCCTTTGGCCTTAAACGTAGCCATACTGCGGCGTAACTGGTCGGCTTCGGCAGCGGTGAAATTTGCCGCTACCATGGCAATCTCCATAGCTTGCTCCTGGAATAAAGGTACCCCTAATGTCCGTTTCAATATCTTTTTCAGTTCTTCCGAAGGATATTCAACTTTATCTATCCCATCGCGCCTGCGTAAATAAGGGTGCACCATATCGCCCTGTATAGGGCCCGGGCGCACAATGGCTACTTCTATCACCAGGTCATAAAATACCCGTGGTTTCAATCGCGGCAGCATTGACATTTGTGCGCGGCTTTCTATCTGGAAAACGCCGAGTGTATCGGCATGGCAAATCATTTCATATACCGCCGGGTCGTCTTGCGGCACGTTTGCCAGGGTCAGTTCTTCCCCGTAATGCTGCATAACCAGGTCAAACGCTTTGCGGATGCAGGTGAGCATGCCCAAAGCCAGCACATCTACCTTTAAAATGCCCAAATCTTCCAGGTCGTCTTTATTCCATTCCAATTGGGTGCGATCTTCCATGCGGGCATTCATTACGGGGCAAAGGTCTGAAAGCTTGCATTGGGTAATCACAAAACCGCCGGTATGCTGCCCCAACTGTCGGGGAAAGCCCATCAGTTCTTCGGTTAGTTGCAGTACTTTTTTCAAGAGCGGATCATCAGGGTTCAGCCCCTGTGCAATAATACACTCACGGTCAAAATCATCTTCCGAAAAGTCCCGGATAGCGCCCGAAAGCCTGTTAATGGTATCTACCGAAATACCCATAGCCTTACCCACATCCCTGATTGCGCCTTTATGCCGCTCCTGTGTAACCGTGGCAACAATAGCCGCATGTTCGCGGCCATAGGTTTCATATATCCATTGGATAATTTCCTCACGGCGCTCGTGCTCAAAATCAACATCCACATCGGGCCATTCCTCCCGCGAATCGGACATAAAGCGTGAAAACAGCAAGTTAGATTTAGCAGGATTAACGGGAGTTATCCCCAGGCAAAAACAAACCGCGCAATTTGCCGCCGAGCCCCTTCCCTGGTGCAAAATTTTTAACTCCTCGGCCTTTTGGGTATATTCAAAAATCCGTAAAAAATAAGGGGCCAGTTTTCGCTTCTTAAAAAAATCAAGCTCAAACTGGATCTGTTTCTTTTGTAATTCAAATTCCGCATCGGTAAACATTTTTTTGGCACCGGCCCAGGTATGTGATGCCAGGTGCTCATCTGCCGTGCGCCCATCGGGACTAATCCACTCCGGCTCCAGGTATTTTAAAGTATCTAACGAAAAATGACAGGCATTGGCAATTTCCTGGCTACGTGCCAAAGCATCAGGGTATTGCTTAAACAAGCGTTCCATCTCTTCAATAGGTTTCAGGTGTCTTTCAGCATTGGCATGCAGCCGGAAACCGGCGTTATGAATGGTGCACTTTTCGCGTACACAGGTTACTATATCCTGTAACTCGCGTCTTTCGGCCTCATGATAATGCACATCATTGGTAGCCACCATAGGGATGGTTAATTGCGAAAGCCGGTAAAAGCGTTTAGCATCATCGCCATGGTAGGATCGGGTTGCAGCTATATATAAATCATGGCCCAAAACTGCCTGGTACTCCTTTAAATCCTGCTTAAATGAATCATCAAAATCAAAACAGGTGTTTAATTCATCGGGGAGAATAATTATAAATTTTATGCCTTCGGCATGTTCAAATACATCGTTTTTATACAGATCGCATTTGCCTTTTTCGGTACGCAGATTGCCTTTGGTAAGCATAGCGCACAAACGCCCCCAGGCTGTAATATCGGTAGGATAAGCCAGCAGACTGGGGCCGTCCAACAAATCAAGCCGACAGGCCGGGATAAAACGGATGCCGGCACTTTTTGCAGCGGCATGGGCACGCACTACACCTGCAACGGTATTACGGTCGGTAATGGCAATAGCAGTATAGCCCAGCTTTACGGCTGCCTCAACCAGTTCGGCGGGGTGCGAGCCGCCACGCAGGAAGCTAAAATTGCTGGTAACCTGTAATTCCGTGTACTCCATAACCTATGCAAAAAAGCCATGAATAAACCATTGATTTGTTTCACCGGCCACATAGGCCCCCAGGCGAAAGATCCAGTAACGCTTGCCATCCATATCTTCAACATGGTAATAATCACGGCGTTCGCCATTTTCAAGCCACCATTCACGCTCAATACGCTCGGGGCCATCTGCCTTTTTAATGTTGTGCACCTTATCCTGGTAGATAAAAAGCATGGGCGGATAATCGGGCACCAGCGAAGTGACCTTAACCGGTTCGGGCCGGGCTAAAAGCTGTGTGGGCCGCGGCCTGCTGATGCGCCAGGCGGTAGTTGGTTTCTCCAGTATAGTAGCGGCTTTTCTGACAGATCGCTCGGGCCAGTAATGCTCATCAGGCAGGTAACGGTGAATAACATTGGTATTTATTTTACCGGCAATCCTGTCCAGCAGTTCGGCTACTCCTGTATCATCCAGGCCGCCAACCTCGCACCACAGGCGTTCCTGTACAGGGTCGGCATCATCTACCTTGGGGGCATCCAGCACAAAAAGTTCAATCCCCAGGGCAGGCTCTATGGTGGCTATTTTAAGCTCGAATAATTTAAAAAGGTGCTCCACATGGTGCGATGCCCGGTTGGTACCTATCTGCACCCGCTCAACCTTGCCATCCACCCGGTAGCACCTCAGTACACCCGTTCGTAACCCTTTGCCATCCTGCTGCAACCTTTTACACATACTTTCCAGTAACCGCCTGATGGCAATTTCGATACCGGTAGCCGTATTGATGGGTTCCATGCAGGGCAGGCGTTCCTGGTAGGGTTCAACCGGCTGTAATAATTGCATCGGCTCATCCTCGTTGCCCAAAGCCTGGTTAAGCCGCATCAGCAAATGCTCCCCAAACCGGCGGCGTAGTACCGACCGTGGCATGCGGATAAAACTGCCAATGGTACGCAGCCCCAGTTTTTGCAAACGTTCGGTAATAACCGGCTCCAGCCGCAAGGCCACCGGCGGTAATGGCAGCAATGCCGTTGCCTGCCCATAACTTTCAACAATGGGGCTCAGCCTGCCAAAACGCGCAATGGCCCAGGCCGCACCAATACTATCGGCCATGGCGGCGCGGGCATCGTAGCCCTTGCTTCTTAATTTAAGTACTATCGTTTTCAGGTATTCCCGCTCGCCGCCCCAAAGATGGGTACAGCCGGATACATCAAGGATCAATCCATCGGGCAAATCAATGGCGATGGTGGGCGTATAGCGGATGCACCACTCGCCTAAGGCATGTAATAATTTGGCGGCCCTATCGGGTTGTTCATCTATCACCTGCAGGCCAACTATTATGGCTTTGGCATCGGCAGCAACCATGCCTGCTTTTACACCATGCACTTCGGCGGCACGGTTGGTGGCGGTTATTACCATGCGGCCGTGATCTTTTATCGCAAAAACAAAAGGCACATCTTTCAATTCCGGCTGCTTCAGGGTATGCCAGTCGGTAGTTAAATGACGGAACCATATGGACATAAACCGCTTAGGCATATTGATGGTATGCTATTTCTGTTACCGCCTTCTCTTCAACAACCAGCGCAAAGCTGCCGGCCACCCATTCTACCTGCCAGCAGCCGGGGTTGCCGTTACGCACCTTTAAAAGTTCTACCTGCCAGCGCGGGAAGCCTACGCCGGGTAAACCATCTTCCAACTCGCTGGGCAGGTGCGTTATTTGCCAGCGGGACACACAGGCGGTGGTACTTAGCTTTTTAGCATCCGTGCGCAACACAAATCCGGTGACCTTGCTGCTTTCAACCGCCAGCTGTAAACGGCGCGACTGGGTAAAGTTGATGCCGGGTAACTCGGCAATAACGGCTGCCAGGCCATCGCATTTCAGGGCTTCTTCGGTTGCCCATAGCAAATCTTTTTCGCGCTGCAGGTCTATAAATATCACCCGCTCGGGCGGTACCCCAAATACTTTAAGCGCGGGTGGGAAAACCGTACGCGCTTTGCTTATCCACAAGCAAACCCCATTGTTACGCATCAGTTGGGCCAGTATGCCGCCCATAAAACCGCTGGTGGCCGCGGCATGCTCCGGCTCGGTAGTTAAAAACTCATGCACCGCACCTACCGGGAAAATACCATTTGGAAAAGCAGCCTCAATAGGCCCCAGGCCAAAGCTATCGTCGGCACCGGCAATGGGCGCTTTAAAACCCTCCCACAATAAAATATCTTTTTTCAGCTGGCTGATAATATCCTTTTTTGCTTCCATGAGTTTCAGTTTAAAGTTGGTTCACGAAAAACAGGTATAAATAACCCCATATAAACCGTTAGGTGTACTACCATGTGCCTGCTGATAGCCTGCCCAATTTCATGGATGGCCTGTACACTTAACGGGCTTTCATAATCGGCATTACGCGGGTCGGGCACAGGTTCAAAATAACGCTGTATGTCGTCATCCTGCACACGGGCGTTACGGTCGTACCACTCCCCCTGCTCCAGTTGCAGCATCATGGTGATAAATTCCCGGCCATTATAAAACTCGATGATAAATTGCGGCGCATAGGGCAAATCCCATTGCTCAGGCGGCACCTCGTCCACCTGTATCCGGGTCATGCCCCGGCTGAGCTTCACATCGATATAAAATTCTTCCATCAGAAACAGACTACAAATCTAATACTAAAAATATTAGCATTTTAATATCTTTGTAAAAAAATTTTAGCAAAGATTTGTTTTAGAGAATTTCAAAATAACTTACGCACTTCGATTGGGATGACAAATGTTCTATGCTGACTTTATTCAGTAGTGAAGCTAAAGTCTCCCCTACCGGGGGAGATTTAGAGGGGGCTTTCGCGGAAGTTATTTTAGCACAGATTTGTTTTAGAAAAAATTGGAGGTTGATATGGAACAGCTATGTTTTTTTCCCGATGCCGGGCAAAGTAAGGGCCTGCCCACCCATTTATTAGATTACCGCCCCGGCCTTTTTAGTGAACAGGAAAGCGACAGCCTGCTCCAAAAGTTTATTGCCGAAACTCCCTGGAAACAGCGCATGCAAAGGATTTATGATAAAGACATCATCACCCCACGCCTGACCGCCTGGTACGGCGACCCGGAGGTTTATGATTATGCTTCCCTAACCCAAAGCACACCCAATTACTGGACGCCCGAACTGCTGATGATTAAAAATAAAATAGAACCATTGGCCGGCATCCAATTCAACAGCGTACTGCTCAATTATTACCGCGATGGCAACGATTCGGTAACCTGGCACAGCGACCGCGAAGATGTACTGGGCAAAAACCCGGTCATCGCATCGGTAAGTTTTGGGCAGGTGCGCAGCTTTGATATCCGCAGCAAACAGCATCACCATGAAAAATATTCGGTACGGCTGGAGCATGGCTCTTTCCTGCTGATGAAAGCCGGATTGCAGGAGCATTGGGAACACCGCATAGCCAAATCTGTAAAACCGATGAAAGCGAGGGTTAATTTGACGTTTAGGGTGGTGATATGATTTTATATTTTCCCTTTTTGTAGAGACGCATCACATGCGTCTCCCCCATGCAAATCAGACTTTTGCAATCGGCCTTGCAAATCCTGAATATCCTAAAGGAGACGCATGTGATGCGTCTCTACAGAAAAAAACACCTACGAATCCGACCGTTCAATACCCCCCATTTGTCATCTTAACGCAATGAAGTTTAAATGGTTAAAATCTTTTTGATACTTGTTCGTCTAACCTAAGTATGAAGAAAAGAGTACTTGCCATTGTATTGCTATGGCTTATTATTGATGTTTATTTTTTTGCGGCGGTACAAACGCTTACCGCCAATACAACGGTTTACCTGGCCTATTGGTTATTTGATGGCTTGCTGGGCGCCACAATCGTTTTCAGCGCCTTTACCGGCAAAACCAAAGTTATATCGTGGTTAATGGCATTAATGCTGTTATCATTTGTGCCCAAACTTATTGGCAGCATTGTTTTATTACTGGAAGATGTTACGCGCCTGTTCCGTGGCTTTCCGCCGCATAGCGTGGGCGTAAGCCAGTTTGTGCTCATCATAGCCGGGGTGTTTTTCCTGCTGCTGTTGTTTGGCGTTACCCGCGGCCGCCACTATTACAAAGTAAGGCGCGAAACCTTGTACTTCCCCGACCTGCCCGAAGAATTTGATGGCTTTACCATTACCCAGTTATCTGATATCCATTCCGGCAGTTTCAGCGATGCCGAAGGTGTGCAAAAAGGCCTCGACCTGGTGAATGCCCAACAGAGCGATATGATATTATTTACGGGCGACCTTGTAAATAACCACGCTGCCGAAATGGATCCCTGGATACCGGCCTTTGCCAAACTGGAAGCGCCTTATGGCAAATATTCGGTATTGGGGAACCATGATTATGGCGATTATATGCGCTGGGATAACGTGAACGATAAGGATGCCAACCTTGTACGCCTGAAAAATGTGCATAAGGAAATAGGTTTCCGCCTGCTTTTAAACGAATCGTTAACTATAGATAAAAATGGCGAATCGCTGGCGCTCATCGGCGTAGAGAACTGGGGCAAGGGCGGTTTTCATAAATATGGCGATTTGGAAAAGGCTGCCGCCCGCGTGCCCGATGATGCTTTTAAAGTACTGATGTCACATGATCCATCGCATTGGGATGCGGTAACTATGGGTCACCACCAGCACGTTCACCTTACTTTATCTGGCCACACCCATGGTGCACAATTTGGCTTTGAATTGTTTGGTTTTAAGTGGAGCCCCATTAAGTATGTGTATAAGCAATGGGCGGGCCTTTATGAGCAAAGCGGCAAATATTTATATGTAAACCGCGGTTTCGGTTTTCTTGGGCTGAAAGGCCGTATAGGCATCTGGCCCGAAATTGCCGTGCTTACTTTAAGGCGTAAATAGTTATTTTTGACGCCATGAGTCAACCTGTATTGCCCCATTCTGCCATCAATTTTTTAACCGACCTGAAAAATAACAATAACCGGGAATGGTTTACCGCGCATAAGGAGTTTTACCAGCAACAGCTTGGTTTTGTGGAGGGTTTTGTAGATGCCATACTGGCCAACTTAAACCTGCACGATGTTATTGAAACGCCAACCGGTAAAAAAAGCATGCACCGCATTTACCGCGATACCCGGTTTGGTAAAGATAAAACGCCCTATAAAATCAATTGGAGCGGCAGTTTCAGGCGTGCCACCAAATACAGGCGCGGCGGCTACTATTACCATTTTGAGCCCGGAAACACCTTTATTGCCTGCGGATTTTGGGCACCCAATCCGCAGGATTTAAAACGCATCAGGGATGATATCGCTTTTGATGATAAGCCGCTCCGCAATATCCTCAACAGCGCAACTTTTATCAAAAGCTTTGGCACGCTGCGTGGTGAAACCGTGAAAACCACACCAAAAGGTTACCCCGCCGATCATGAGGCTATCGACTTGTTGCGGTACAAGCAATACCTGGTTGTGCACCGCTTTACCGACGAGGAATTTTTGAGTTCCGGCTTTTTTGAAAGTGTTTGCCAGGCACTGCAGGATATGCGCCCGTTTTTAGATTACATGAGCGAGGTGCTGGTGACTGATATTAATGGGGTGATTGATTAGGGTGTGAGTTATGGCTATGCTTGAATAATGTTTTTTAAAGATTTGTTGGGCTGAGTCGTGAAATTTTGCAGATTCTGAAGGAGTAATGACAACGTCCCCCCGATGTCATGCCGAACTTGTTTCGGCACCCCACATGCTAAGTTAACTTCATGCGGGTCACCTGTCCTGTGGGATCCCGAAACAAGTTCGGGATGACTTCCGTTTTTTAACTCGTCATGGGTGAGTCGTAGCCGCCATACGATATACGTTACTCTCCCCCAAACTACCATTGCTAAAACCAATCCCACACCTTAACTTTGTGATACACACCACTATTAACCATCCACGCTATGGCCAGTCAAACCATCAAAGCCCCAAACATTACACAATCGGTACCTTTTTTTATGATCGCCGAAATGGAGCGATCATTACACTTTTATGTGGAAGGATTAGGCTTTACACTGGTTAATCAATGGGTACCAAAAGATAAAATAGAATGGTGCTGGCTTCAACGTGGCGGTGGTGCGCTCATGCTGCAAACCCTGCATAAGGACATGCCCGGGCGCGGTTTTGGGGTATCTGTTTGCTTTCAGTGCCAGGATGCGCTGGCATTATATCACGAGTTTGTGGAACAAGGCCTTAAACCCAATGAGCCTTTTGTTGGAAACAACATGTGGGTAGTTACCATAAAGGATCCCGACGGCTATAACCTGGATTTTGAAAGCCCGACAGACGTACCGGAGGAGACTAAATATTCGGACTGGAAAAATGAACAATAAACGTTATTAATGGGTTGTGATGTATATAACATCTATTCTATTTGCCAGGATAAATTGCATACACCGAACAAATATTTCTTCTTTTTTGTTTAAATTTGTATTCACTTTAAAGTATATCAAAAAAACACGCATCATGGAACAAGTAAATAAAAACACTGTTTCTGAACCCAAAAAAAACTCCAATCCAATCATCCAAATGATTGAGGATAAAAAAAGGATTGTTAAGGCAATTAAAAATGGAGAAAGTTTATCTACGCTAAAGGGAATTAAAATTGTCTCTCCTGTATAGCTTTGATGTAACTGAAGACGGTTCTTATAGTTTCATTTCTGAACAAAACCATCATTACTTAATTTACTTTTCCGAATCTACTTTGCCCGATTCAGATGGTAATATTCATATAGTTTATAATTTAGGGTTTAGCAGGGACGGGGATCATTCATCTACCCCTTTCTCATTCAAGTATGATAGATTAATACGAGCTACTATTATGTCTATCGTTAATGACTTTTTTAATAAAAACGACCACCGAGTACTTATATATTTTTGTTTCGGCGACGACGGATACTCAAGACATAGAAAAATTGTTTTTAACCAGTGGTGCAGCGATTTAGATTTATCTGTTGAAAAGCACGACAATGTTATTCCATATGAAAACACTTATGTGTATGGATCATTGATGATTGTAAGAGATAACCCACTAAAACATTTAATTTTAACTTCATTTAATAAATTCTTAGAGGATATATACAATAAATAAGGGTCGCATATCTTGAAAAATGACGACCTTTTCTCATTTATTTTGTTTGCTATAACTAATATGCATATCTTGATTTAACCATTAAAGATTGGTTTGAAACGTAGATTAATTCCCATATTTAGCTTCTCTACACATCCTTTTCCTCATGAAAATAGAATCCGTTATCCCCGTGCTTTATTCCGACGATGTTCCGCGCAGCCTTGCCTATTATACACAGGTACTGGGTTTTGAAGAACAGTGGACATGGGACGATGTGCCTACATTTGGAGGTGTACTGGTTGGCAATACCACCATCTTTTTTTGCAAAGGCAACCAGGGACATGCCGGAACATGGCTTTGCCTTAATGTTGAAAATGTGGATGAATATTACGCAGCTATTAAAGAAAAAGGCGCTGTAATTTTATCGCCCCCCGAAGATAAACCCTGGTTTATGCGCGAGATGCTGGTAAAAGATCCCGATGGGCACATTTTGCGGGTAGGCCACAATATTGAGTGCGATTAGCGAAGGAGCTGAAAACGGAAGGCAGAAAGCTAAAAGCAAAAAAGGCTTTTTGGGTAAAATTCACATAACATCTATCGATCAATCCATTAGCTTTAAGCTTTCTGCATTCTGCTTTTAGCTTCTATATAATTATTCAACATGCTGCAAAACCGTGTAAGCCCTCATGGCGATATTATCAAAACCAGTGCACGTGGTGCCTGGATAGGTAACCGTGGTCAGTTGCATGGCAATACCAAAACCATACTGCGCCCCTTTAAGTTAAAGGCCTGGATTACCTGCCTGTTGCAGTTTAAAGGCAGGCACCGCGAGGTAATGTCGCCGGGGTTGTGGACAGAACTGTTCTTTTTGGATGAGGCCACGGCTTTTGCAGCCGGTCACCGCCCTTGTTTTGAATGCCGTCGCGATGACGCCAATCGTTTTAAAACAGCCTGGCTTAAGGGCAACCCCGAATATGGGTTCGACAAAAAAACAGCTATCAGCAAAATTGATGAGATCATTCACCAGCAAAGGATAGATAAAGATGCCAACAAAGTAATGTTCGAAGCCGATGTACAGGGCCTGCCCAACGGTACTTTTATCCAGGTTGACGGCGAACCCTACCTGGTAGCCAATAACCAGCTTTATCGTTGGACGCCTGCGGGGTATGAAAAACCGGGCTTACCAATAAAGGCGGAACAGGTTACTGTACTCACACCCCGATCAACAGTCAATGCCTTTAGTGCGGGCTACCTGCCGCAAATGGCTCTTTAAGCCTCTTGATCATTAATGCCGAATTTACATCTCGTTTTATAAAAAACGTATTTTATAAACAGGGAGCTTATCTTAGCATATTAATTATACAGGTTATGATTTTCCATTTCAGAAATAAGTTTCCCCAATTGAATCCTTTTTGGGATAAGTACCTGGAATATCAGAAACGGCTGGAGGTACCGGCAAAAACCATTTTGCTGGAAGAAGGAAAGGTATCGCAGCATTATATTTTCATTGAGAAAGGCTGTGTGCGCGCGTTTTTTTACAACAAGGGGGATGACAAAACTGTACAATTTTTTTTTGAAGATGAAGGTCTCGCTTCGCTCGAAAGTTTTGTCAATAATACGCCAAGCGCGTTCACTGTTGAAACGATAGAGCCTTCCATAGTTTATTTGCTTCCAAAACAATACGTAACTCAATTGATGGATGAACTAAGCCGGGAGCCCGATTTTGCACAATTGACCCTTCGGCTATCTGCCGCCAGGCAATCCCATTACATTAATGAACTTGTTTCTTTCATCAGGGATACGCCCGAAGAGCGCTATCAGAAACTGCTGACCGAAAGGCCGCATATTGTGCAGCGGATACCACAACATTATATCGCATCATACCTGGGTATCAGCAAAGTACACTTAAGCCGTATCAAAAGCAAGCTTGCAAAAGGCAAATTACATTTCTGAACTTGATAACATATGTTATCGTTGCGCTGCTAACGTTGCAGTTAATTTTGTCTTAACAAAAAAATAAAAAGATGAAAGCAGCAGTAATGTATCAAAAAGGGGAATTACCTCAATATGTAGATTTTCCGGAGCCGGCAATTCAAAATAGCGATGAGCTATTGGTAACGGTGAAGGCCGTGGCCATTAAACACTTTGATAAGGGGCGTGCCGCCGGCAAACATTACTCAAGTGATGCGCCTGCGGCAAGCGGCCGGGTAATTGGAGGCGATGGCGTTTGCCTGTTGGAAGATGGAACCCGGGTTTATGGCATGGGTGTGAGTGGTATGCTGGCCGAAAAAGCAACCATTAACAAAGACCGGATAGTAAAAATACCCGATGGACTTGATGATGCGGCAGCAGCAGCCTTGCCTAACGCCATAATAGGCGCGGCAATGGGTTTACGGTTTAAAGCGGGTACTAAACCGGGCGATGTGGTACTGGTAAATGGCGCTACCGGTTTTACAGGCCGGGTAGCCGTGCAAATTGCCAAACATTATGGCGCAAAAAGGGTGATTGTAACCGGCAGAAATCAAAAATCGCTTGATGACCTGCTGACGATGGGTGGCGATGAGGCGGTTTCTGTTTTGCAGGATGATGAACAATTTAAGGCCCGTATTAAAGCCATCCATTCACAGACACCTATTGACATTATTATAGATTACCTGTGGGGCCACACCGCCGAAATGATACTTGCTTGTTTAAAGGGCGATGGTTCATTTACAAACAAGGTAAGGTATGTATCGGTTGGCAGCATGGCGGGTGATATCATCCAGCTATCTGCCGCTAATTTACGAAGCGTCGATCTTCAGCTCACCGGGTCGGGGCTTGGCGCATGGTCAAAGCAGGAGGTTGGCCAGCTTTTTACCACTATACTGCCCGAAATGTTTGCCCTTGCGGCCGAAGGAAAACTCAAAGTGGATACCATCGCTGTTAAACTGGAAGACATTGCCGAACTTTGGAATTTAGATGTACCCGACGGGCAACGCCTGGTTGTAACCATTTGATGCTATCCCGTTGATACAGAAGCCAAAACCGGCAGAACGTATGTTTGAAATTGTATTTATAAGCCCGGGTATTTATCTTTCGATAAATACCCGGGCTTATTTAATTAAGGTGTTCAATTTGTTACCTTATGCTTTGTTGATTATTGAACGGCGTGCGCGCCAACTTTGTACGTACCAACAGCAGCCACATTAGGGAATGCAAGGTTAACGCGGTTGTAGCTGTTAATGGTAATAACAGCCAACGTTAAATCAACCAATTCTTCTTCAGTAAACTGTTCACGGGCTGCTGCGTAAATTTCGTCGGGTACGGGGCCACCTGCAATTTTTGTCAAAGCTTCGGCCCATGCCAATGCAGCGCGTTCCCGATCTGTATAAAAAGGGGCTTCCCGCCAGGCATTTAACATATACAGGCGTTGTTCGGTTTCGCCGTTAGCACGCAGGTCTTTCGAGTGCATATCCAGGCAATAGGCGCAACCGTTAACCTGCGATACCCGGAAATAAATTAAATTTAAAAGCCTTTGATCAACCGGCGACTTAGCCAGGTAGATACCCAGGCCATACAAAGCTTTCATAGCGCCCTGGCCTTTTTCAAAAACATTGAGTCGTTGTTTCATGGTGTTATTTATTGATGTTTTACTTATGCCCTGATAGCGATTGAGATGTACAGAATAGGACATGTGCTTTAAAAAAAATATTTATCCCTCATTGATACATCAATAACTGTAGCCCATAAGCATGGTACCGGCAAAGGCGGCGGTGATTATCCAATAAATTTGTGTGGAGTTTATAGATTTCTAAGGGGTGACAACAAAGCCCTCGCCATTAGGTATAAACGCAGAAAATCGATGGCCGCAATAATCGCAGCCATTCGCAATCAAATAACTGATTTCAAATACTTTATTTCAATTCGTAAACTACCGCTTCATAAGGTCTAAGCGTTCCGTTTGTTGAAGATTGGGGATAATTACCCAATAAAACACTGGCTTTGTTAAAATCTACCCCGGTGTTGGTTGTGGCCGCCTTGCTTGTAAAATTCAATAATACCAGCAATTTTCTACCATCCAGTTCCCTGGTATAGCTGTAAGTATCGGCGTTTTGGCCATCAAGCAACGTGTATTTGCCATATACAAGCGCCAGGTTGTCTTTACGCAGTTTTACAACCTTCCTGAAATAGTTAAGGGTACTATTGGCATCCTTTTCCTGGGCAGCTACATTAATGGTGATATAATTGGGATTTACCGCAATCCATGGTTTTCCGGTCGAAAAGCCGGCATTTTTGCGGTTGTTCCATTGAAAGGGTGTGCGGCTATTGTCCCTGCTTTCAAAACTCATACGCTGTAAATACTTTTGCATATCGGTGCCAAGGTTTTTCTGGCGCTGGTATTCGTTCAGGGTTTGCACGTCACGATAGTCTTCTGCTTTACTAAATCCGGCGTTGGTCATTCCCAGTTCGTCGCCATTATAGTAATAAGGGGTACCGCGCATCGTCATTAAAAAGGTGGTCAGCATTTTTGATGATACCGCCCTAAACTCCGGGCTATCGTTGCCGAACCGGGTAACCAGCCTTGCCTGGTCATGATTGGCCAGGAAAATGGATAACCATCCTTTTGCAGCAAACGCGCTATCCCATTTGGTAAATATCTGCTTTAAACGCAACACGCTATAACCCTCGGGCTTGGCTATGTCTACTGCTTCAAATGCATAAGCCATGTTCAGTTCATTCCTGTCGGCATCAACCAAATTGTGTGCATCTTCAAACGTATTGCCAGCCCCCTCGGCCACACTCATTACATTGTATTTGCTCAAAACCTGCTGGTTCATTTCCTGCAGGTAACCGTGCAGGTTGCCCTGCATGCCGTAATATTGGGTAAAGTTTTTTTCAAACCCATTCGGGAAAGCCGGGAAGGTGGTATCTTTTGCCGCAAACTGGAAAGCATCCAGCCTAAAACCATCGATGCCTTTATCGCCCCAAAACTTCATGATATCGTATACTTCCTGCCTTAATTTGGGGTTTTCCCAGTTAAGATCGGGCTGCTTGCGCGAAAAATAATGCAGGTAATAGGCATTGGTAAGCGAATCATACCGCCACGCATCATGGTTTACATCAAAAAGGCTGTAACGGTAAGGCGGTTTGCCTTTTTCGGCATTCCACCAATGGTAATATTCGCGGTAAGGGCTGTTGCGCGAGCTGCGGCTTTTTTTAAACCATTCATGCTCATCGCTGCTATGGTTTACCACCAGGTCCATCACCAGCTTTATGCCTCGGGCATGCATGCCTTTAAGCATGGCATCAAAATCGGCCATGGTGCCAAAATCTTTCATAATGTCGCGGTAGTCGCTCACATCGTAACCGTTATCGTCATTTGGCGACCCATATATCGGGTTAAGCCACACTGCGTCGACACCTAAACTTTTAATATAATCAAGCCTGGCAATTATTCCCTTTAAATCGCCAATGCCATCGCCATCTACATCATTAAAACTGCGCGGATAAAGCTGGTAAACAACAGCCTCTTTCCACCATTTACGATCAAGGCTATCTTTATGGGGCTGGGTGTTTTGGGCACAGCTGTAATTACTACCCAATAGCAAAAAGGCAGCACTTATGATAAGCGTGTTAAAAATTTTCATGATGAGCAAATAACTAAACAGCAGCAGGTTAAATTGGCGTTCCTGGTAATAATGTTCAAGTTATAACAATTTATGCATGCTGCAAAATATGTTTAAAAAACGCCGCAAATTAATAGTGTTAACAATACACATTTATACTTAAAAACATTAAATTTATACATTATTATAAACCAATTGCCTTACCCTTAAAAAGGCACATCAATACGTTAAATGAGAAAACTCTTTTTACTCGCGTTTTTATTTTTTACCCTTGGCGTTAAAGCACAAACGCTAACACCGCGACAGCAGTTTCCGGGCTTATTTGAAGCCGTTCAGCTTGGCCAGATTTTTCCGGATAATAAAACTTTTGTAGATGCGGTGCCCAAACAGGACCCGGCCATGATCATGAAAGCCTACCAGGACGAAAAGGATAAACCTGGCTTTGACATTAAAACATTTGTACTGGCACATTTTGATATGCCGGTTAGCCATAACTCGTTCCAGACCGATATTGAGGCGGGTATCCGCAAACACATTGATACCTTATGGCATGTTTTACAACGCCATCCGGATGAGGCCAAACCATTTTCGTCATCACTGGCCTTGCCAAACCCCTATATAGTACCGGGTGGCAGGTTCAGGGAAATTTACTATTGGGATTCGTACTTTACCATGCTGGGCCTGCAGGAAAGTCACCAGGTAAAGGTGATCCACAATATGGTTGAGAATTTTGCATACCTGATTGATAAATATGGTTTTATACCCAATGGTAACCGGGCTTATTACCTCACCCGGTCGCAACCGCCATTTTTTGCCATGATGGTAAACCTGCTGGCAAAAAACGAAGGAGAGAAAGTATTGATCCATTTCAGACCACAGTTAATTAAAGAATATCTGTACTGGATGCAGGGCTGGGAAGGTTTGGCTGCCAACCAGGCCTCGCACAGGGTGGTGAGAATGGCAGATGGCGAACTTTTGAATCGCTACTGGGACGAAAGCGATCAACCACGCGAGGAGTCATTTGTGCAGGATGTAACCGCCGGCAAAGAAACCCAACAGCCGCTGCCACAGTTTTACCATAACATCAGGGCGGCAGCAGCTTCGGGCTGGGATTTCAGCACACGCTGGTTTGATGCATCGGGCAAGCTGCCAACCATACAAACAACCGACCTGGTACCTGTTGATTTGAATTGTTTGTTGTATAACCTTGAACTTACCATAGCCAGAAGCCTTAACCAAATTCAAAACGCCAAGCTGGCCAAGCTATACAGCGCAAGGGCCGCCCGCCGTAAAGCAGCCATTTTAAAGTACTGCTGGAACCAGAAGACAGGTTGGTTTGATGACTATAACTGGCAGCTAAACCAGCTATCAACTGTGCCCACCCTGGCAGCCGAGTTCCCGCTGGAATTTAAAATAGCTACCGTTGAGCAGGCCCGCCTGGTAGCCGAAGGACTAAAGAACAACTTCCTGAAAGCCGGAGGATTGGTTACTACCCTTAACTTTTCGGGCCAGCAATGGGATGCGCCAAATGGCTGGGCCCCGTTACAATATATGGCTATTGATGGCTTAGAAAATTACCATTACAACACCCTGGCCAAAGAAATTGCTACGCGCTGGCTCAGGCTGAACATCAGAGTGTTTAAGCAGACCGGAAAGCTATTGGAAAAATATAACGTGGTAGACACCAAAGTTACCGCCGGCGGCGGCGAGTACCCACTACAAGACGGCTTCGGCTGGACCAACGGGGTATTGCTCCACCTGATTAACCGGTACCATATAGATACCGAACATGAAAGCAAAGATTTGCCGGAAAATCAGAATTAAAAAAGCGTTCGGTTTTTGACAGGGATAACGATGCCGGATTAAAATAATGGCTTATTTAGCCTGATTGAAAATAAAAAAGCCACTTCATTTAGAGGAGGGCACTGAAAAAGTCCCCTCAATATTTTAGGCGGAAAAAAGGAAGTTAAAAATCCAATTTGATGCCCTGAGAATCGTTTATACGAATCAAAGATATGTCGTTACCTGCTTTAGGGCAAGGAAAAGGGGTTGTTCATGATTTATGACACAACCCCTTTTTTTTTCTCCGATTTAACGGGACTTTTTCAGTGCCCTCATTTAGAGTAGTGGCTTTTTCATTTTGTATACGGTAATAAATCCAGATACATTAACCGTGTATCTCGTTCCTTATCTTTTTCTGTCATGAAAACAAATCCGCATTTTTCATAAAATTTCAAAGATGTTTTATAAGCGTCAACAGTGATAAATCTGCACCCTGTTTTATTCCCGTTTGTAAAACTATATATCAGATAATTTATTATGGCTTTACCAAAACCAGATGCTTTAATGTCTTTATGTACTGCCAACCGACCTATTTTAACCGCAGGATAACTTCTTAAGTTTTTATCGGGTGGAAATATCAATTGTTTGAATTTTTTCCATTGATTATTACTTTCCAATTCATCAGCAGAAACCCTATCGTTCATTATACTAAAAAAAGCGATGGTTTTATCATCGCTTTCAATTACATATGTAACAGCTAAAAGTTGCTTGTAAAAGTTTTTTGAACTATTTAAAAAGAAATCATTTAAATCTTCATCGCCGCAATCAAATGGTTTTATTTCGAAATCAAGAGATATTCTCTTAAACTCGGTATTTAATAACTCCATTAAAACTTAGCAATCGAGATTAGTTTATTAGCATCCATTTTAATTTGATTCAGTTTTTCAGCTGAAATCTTTACGTTTTCTGATTCTTTTATTCTTTGAAAAAATTTAACGGCATCCTTACCTCGAAGAATTGGCGTTTCTTTAATAGGCTTTGCCATAATTTGGTGGTTCTTAAATCTGTACTTGATAAACTTCAATACAAATATAGCTATTTTCGTAAAAACTCCTTACAAAGCTTTTCATTATATCAAAGCTTTTTCGATCTCCTTACACAGCATTTACAAATACTACCTCTCATTTTTATCATCTGCAACAAAAGAGTTAGTCGTTAATTTCCGTTTCTCAAACATTCACATGAAGCAGATCTACCCATCGGCTATTTAATAACGTAAGTACGTTTATCCACCCCAACGCCGGTTATCTTTAACGATTTCCAGTTGGATGGCAGCTTGCTTTTAATCTGTGTAATACCTGTGGGGGTTATATCCAGCCCTCCAAAGCCCATGAGTAAACTTTGGATAATACCGCCCGCGCCTGTTGCAAAATAGGGATTGGTACCGCCTTTGGTTTCGGCAATTACGCGGAATGGCGGGTTGAGGTTTGGCTCGTAAGCGTCCTTAAAAAAGTGATATGCTTTATCGCCGTTACCCAGGCGGGCATATAGCAGGGCAAAAACAGCCTGGGTCATAGCCGGGGTCCCTTCGTTGGGTACACGGGTTTCGTAGTATTCCAGGTCTTTTTTAATCTGGCCGGCATCGGTAATTGTTTTCAGCGGATAGGCCAGCAGATTAACATCTGCCTGCTTAATACCTTCGCCGTTATAGGTGGCATGTTCGCGGGTTACGCCGTTATCCATTTTCAGGATAGGGATATTTTGCGCTACCAGCTGCCAGTCGGCATCCACTTTTTCGCCCAATATTTTGGCAGCGGCGGTTGCGTTTTGCAGGTTGGCAATGGCGGCAGCATTTGTAAAGGCGTTGTTATCAATATTTTCGGCCCACTCATCGGCGGCTACCACGTTTTTGATATCGTAGTGCCCTGGGCCGTTACGCTCAACCCGGCTTGCCCAAAAATCGGCAGTGGCCGATAGTATGGGCCAGCCTTTTTCGCGCAGCCATTGTTTGTCCTGGGTTACGCAATAGTAATTCCAGGCAGCCAGCGCAACATCGGCTGTAATGTGGTGCTCAAACGGCCCGCTCAGGGCCCAAACAGGGGTTTCTTCTACCCCGCTATCGGCACTTTCCCAAGGGAACATAGCCCCTTTATAACCATGCGAAAAAGCATTTCTTCGGGCAGCATCCAGACGTTCAAAACGGTATTCAACCATAGATTTGGCAATCTCGGGGTGTAGCACCAGCATAGCGGGATACATCCAGATATCGCAGTCCCAAAAAATGTGGCCGTTATAACCTAAACCGGAAAGTCCCATTGGCGACGGCGAGTAAGCAGTACCCGCGCGCGAAAACGAATACAGGTGATACAGCATGCTATGCACATCCTGCTGCGCCTGCGCATCGCCTTCAATCTGGATATCGCTGGCCCAAAGGTCGTCCCAGGCTTTGTTATGAAATTTGATCAGCCGGTCGCGGCCTTCCAGTTTGGCAAAAATAGTGAGGCGTTCGGCCTCGTTTAACGGATCGGCATGGTGCGCCGAAGTTATGGATGAGCCCGTAACCGCGTATTTATAAGTTTCGCCTGCGGCAACGGCTTTGCCGAATTTCATCAGGTGCATGTTATTATCCCACATTTCGTGGATAATGCGTGGTTCCTGGCCGTGTGGTTCGTTGAATAAAAACGAGGTGGACGCACATAGCTGCATTTTGCCTGTGGGGCTTTTCGCTGTAGAGGTTAACAGGCTGATGGTTACATGTGGCCTGTCAATCTCGTTATAATAGTTTTGAACTTCCTTTAAAGCATCCGGCGCTTCCATTACGCTGGCCGATGTAATATTAATGGCCTTTTTGGCTATAACGGCCACATCCATCAATACGGTAAAAGGCAATTGACGCAGGGAATAGTAAGTATATTTGATGGTTGCTTTATCTCCATAATCAAACGTGGTGGTAAAGGCGGCATGCCGCATATCCAGTTCCTGCTTAAAATTGCTGATATTTTTGGCATCAATACGTCGGCCATCAATCTCCAGGTACATATTCAACAGGTTAAAGCTGTTCAAAAAATTGCTTACCCTGCCCCGGCCGTAAAGGTCGTACGCACCTGCCAGCACCACATTTTTTACTTTAAAAGGCTCGGGTGCCGATACAATACCTATCATCCCGTTGGCAACCGTGATACCGTAATAATTTGCCGGGTCTATTTTATCTGCTTTAACCGTCCAGGGGTCGGCACCCTGGGCATTTGCTGCAACAGGAACAACAAAGGCCAGCAACATGAGCCATTTTGATAGCTTATTCATCATCAATATTGTATATATTATTTCTTCAATTGCAGTTTTTTTACCACCAGCTGCCCAATTTCGGCACCTTGTTCATTGCCCACAACACAGGCATTTTTAAAGTGGATACCGCCCAACACCCGCGACATAGCTGCTGACTTCGCGGCTTCCCTGAATGACTTGAACGAGAGCGGCGCTATCCCAAATTCCATCTCCGACGAATCGGTATAGGCAAAATTATCGCCAAACTTGCTGGTCAGTACCTCGGCCGCGGCTGATGAGATCACCGCGTGCCCGCTGCTGTATTCGGGGAACGGCGGGGTTTGAATATACGGTCTCCAATCCGGGTTGATGTATTTGGTAATAATAGTTTCCGGGCGTACGTAGTTCGACCTGTATTTGAGGTACCAGCAATTGATAAAACCATCAAATAAGGCAATGGCAGTTTCGGTGTAAACACTTACTGTGGTGTTAAAATCAAGCTTTTTGGCGCGGGTAACCGTTCCGGTAATATTCATCCAGTGGCCGCCCGGCGAAAACTTTTTGGTGGCAAAAGAGGCATGGCCCACTACGTTCAGCTTAAATGCATTGTCGTCCCAAAAATCGGCCTGGTGCTTTTGTTCGGTGGTAAGGCTGTCAACAATATTTTTCACTTCAAGCGCCTGCAGGTAAAACCTTCCGTTTTTGTTTTTAACATCAAAAGCCGGAGGATCTGGCGGGATTAATTGCGAAGCAGAATCCAAAACCATTGGCCTTATCTCGCCCCAGTGTGCTTCCAGTGCCTGGGCATACATAGGCGGCGTCGGGATCCAGCGGCCATCCTGCTGTTTCACCGTAAATTTACTTGCCGAACGGGTTTTTAAATAATTATCGCCCTTGCTCCATTTCATGATAGATTTGGCCACTTTATTGGCATAATTTACCGATCCTTCAAACAAATCGTCGGGCATGCCGGCATCTTTTGCTTTTTGTTTAAGCCCATCTACATACTGGTCCATACTACCCTCCGGAAACGTTACCGCATTACCCACATAACAAAATGCCAGCAGCGATGCAAACTGGTAATCAACAGTGGTATCTTTTGAGGGCTTTGGTGTTGGCGGCAAATGTTTGATCTGGCCGGATAGCGACCTGAAATGCGCCGGATCGCCGGCCGCGATAACCTGGTAGGCCGCGATATTGGCATACACATAATTACGTGAAGCAGTAACTGGCGGAAAGTTATTTTCCAGCACAATATCGTTCAGCTTCTTTACGGTAACACGGTACAGTTCAGGATCGTGCATTATTTTTTGGTACTCGGGCTTTTTGCAGGAGGAGAGTAAAAATAGCCCGCCTGCAATACAAAATAGAAAGGATCTCATAAATTATAAAATAGGTTAAAAAACAAACCGGACAAAGAGGATAATCCTGCTGTTTTTTGCATTGATTGACAGCTAATATAGGCTTTTATATCCTATACTACGCTATAAAAAGGGGGGGGGGGTTATGTGATTTTTTGCTGGAATTTAAGCTACCCAAATTTTAATTAACCATTACAAGGCTGCAGCATCAATATCATTTGAATTGTACAAGTAACGGATTGATTATTACAAACGATTGCAATACTAATAATGGCAATTTTGTATCATAAAAATTATCAAAATGGAGAGTAAAAATAAAATAGCCTTAGTAACCGGTGGCAGCCGGGGCTTAGGTAAAGATATGGCGCTTCGGCTTGCCGAAAAGGGTATTGATGTGATACTTACCTACAACAGCAAACTGGCAGAGGCGCAAGATGTGGTTAACCAAATTCAACAAAGCGGCAGAAAAGCGGCAACGCTACAACTCAATGCCGGCGACATTAAAAGCTTTGCCGCTTTTACTGATCAGGTTAAAGATATTTTAACCAATACTTTTGGTGCAAACCGCATTGATTTTTTGATTAATAACGCCGGCATCGGGGGATATAAATTGATTGAAGAGGTTACCGACGAGTTTTTTGATGAGCTGCTAAACATTCATTTTAAAGGCGTTTATTTTTTAACCCAAGGCTTAATCCCGCTGATGAATGATGGCGGGGGCATTGTTAACATATCCAGCGGTTTAACCAGGGTATCTTTTCCACGGTCGTCGGTTTACGCTGCTATGAAAGGCGCGGTTGAAGTATTTACCCGTTACCTCGCCAAAGAGTTAGGTTCAAGGGGCATCAGGGCCAACACTGTGGCACCCGGCGCGGTAATGACAGATTTTGGCGGCGGGCACTTCCGGGCAAGTGAAGAAACACAAAAACAAGTAAGCTCGGTAACGGCATTAGGCCGGCCGGCTGTGGCCGAAGATATTGGCGGCGTAGTAGCCTTTTTATGTACCGAAGATGCACGCTGGGTAAACGGGCAACGCATCGAAGCTTCGGGCGGCATGCTGGTATAATAAAACTGAGTAAAAAGCAGGGCAGTACTTGATTGAATGGTGCGTCCTGCTTTTACCTGCCGCTAATGGCAATTGCTGATAACAATGCATTAAATTGCTAACTTTAAATTTCGGAAAAAGCAGCATGATCACCAATACATCCCTCGAAGATTTTTACCACCGGAACGGCGCACCGTTTCATGATGGGACGAGTAAAGAGCTTGGCCATTTCAATGTGTTTGAAGCCGAAAAGTTGTTTGATAAAACGACAGGGACAAGAATAATGCCCTACAGCCGCCGGGCGTACTACAAAATTAGCTGGTTAAGAGGCAAAAGCAAGGCCGAGTATGCCGATAAGGTAATAGATATACAGAAAAATGCCCTCCTGTTTGCCACGCCCAAAATCCCCTATCGCTGGCTGCCCGAAGATGGTAACCAAACTGGTATGTTTTGCATTTTCACACCCGATTTTCTTTCGCCAGGCAAGTCGACGGTATTGTTGGATGAATTGCCCATATTTCAACCCGGGCAGGTACCGGTTTTCCAGGTTTCTGAAACAGAAATAAACGAAATTGAGTACATTTTCAGGAAGATGCAGCGGGAGCTTGATGCCGATTACCAGTATAAATATGACCTTTTACGCACCCTTGTTTTAGAACTTATTCATTACGGCCAAAAACTACAGCCCATGTTGGCCATAAGTACCGCGCAAAACGCGTCTGAACGGATATCTTCCCTGTTTATCGAATTGCTGGAACGACAATTCCCGCTTGAGCCGCCACACCAAAAACTTGGTTTACGAACTGCTAAAGATTATGCCGACCGCCTGGCTGTGCATGTCAATCACCTTAACAAGGTACTAAAAGAGGTTACAGGCAGTACAACAACCGAAATTATTAGCAACAGGATAATACAGGAGGCCAAAATACTGTTGAAACAAACCCATTGGAGCGTGAGCGAAATTGCCTATGCACTGGGTTATGATGACCCTGCACATTTTTCTAAATACTTTAAAAAACAAACTTCGTTTACACCTGTGGCGTTCAGAACTTAAAATGCCAACTATAAGTCAACCACACTCCCATTCATCAAAACATTAAGCTTTTATAATAAAAAAGTCGCCTTACTAAGATGGCGACCTTCACTTTCTTTCACTGTCAACTTCTCGTTTCCAGCCGGCAATATCTGATGACGAGGCACTGCCTTGTTCTGATTTATCATAAATTGTCAGCAGAAATATGCTCGTTAAATCCGATGTTTCTTCTATTACATAAGTTATCACCCTAAATCCCCCACTTTTTCCTTTTCCTTTGCTTGGGTCTGATATTCTTATTTTGAAAATATTTTGATTTAACCTTTTACCCAAATACGGATTTTGAATTAGTTGATTTTCTAATTCATATATAGTATTGTCTAAAGTCTTGAATTTTTTCTTTAGCCTTTTATATTGATTTTCAAATTTAGGGGTCGGGATAACCTGATTAACCATTAATCATATCTCTTATGGTCCTATGAGGCTGTTTACCTTCTAAAATATCATAAGCTTGATGTAATGATTCTTTAAAATCAGATTTCAGGTCTTGATCTAATTCCGGCGGACTGGATATAATATATTTATCTACTTCTACTCTTTTAAAGTTGGAAGCATTATTAGTTTTAATGATATTAACTTTTAAGGTCATGATACCTCCTTGTATTCGTTTAATAAGTCCTACACAAATATAACGCAATTCTAAATAAAAAGTTACATGTTAAATAGCCATTAAAAATCAAGAAGCTGCTTTTTTTCTTCTGATGTTAAATGGCCTGTTGACACTGTTAATTGTTTATCGCCTTTTATAAAAGTAATCTTGTCAGAAGTTAAAATCCTAACAAGCTTAATTATCGCAAGTATAAGGGGCAATCCTAAACAAACTATAGCTATAGAAATCAATATCCAGGTTTGCATAATCGTAGTTTTTACGTCTTATACAAAGATAAGTTATTATGAAAAAGTATCTATAAAAAACTGATATATTCAATTTCATTATGATAAGAGCACAGTAGCCGAATAACATAGCCATCGGCTTTATTTTAATATACCGCTGCTTATTTGCGTTTCAAATGCCGTGCATTGATCCATTATCTTTAAATTTGAATGCCCTTTATAACCCAAATGAAGAAAACCGTACTGATAATTTTAGCTGCAATTGTAGTTATTGCCGCCCCAATATATTTGATAATCCCATCTACCCTAACCGTAAGCAACCAATTAACCGTTGAAGCATCTGATGGTGTGGTAGCTAAATTCCTGGTACACCAGCATCGTTGGGAAAAATGGTGGCCGGGCACAAAAGTTAATGACAACCAGTTTGCTTTTGAAGGCGTGCAATTTACCATCAATAAAACCACCAACAGCGGCGCAAATGTTGATCTGCAACAAGGCAATTTCAAACTCAATGCAGATGTCAGTTATTTAGCCGAAGATTTCGCAGCCAAAATATCTTTGCAGGCGCAAAGGCAAAGCAGCATAAACCCGGTAAAAAGGGTGATGGATTATTTTGCCGCGCGCGATCTTCAAAACAAAACAGAGCAGGTTTTAGTCGGCTTTAAAACATTTTTAGAGGATCAGAAAAACGCCTACGGTTATAAAATTTACATAAATAAAGTAACAGACCCGTTTTTACTGACAACAACCGCAAGCGCTGCTACCTATCCCGACATGCAAAGTATATATAGCAGTATCGAAAACCTAAAAAAAGAAGCTATTGCCAAAGGGGCCAAAATGACAAATTTCCCGATGTTGAATATCACCCAGGTGGGCAGTAAAGAATACCAAATTAGCTATGCTATCCCAATTGATAAAAAAATAACTCCGGGTAAAGGATCAATTATCAACAACCTGGTAATGGGTGGCAATTTACTGATAGCCGATGTAAAAGGCGGCCCCAATACAGTGAACGATGCATTTGAAGAAGTGAGGATTTACATGAAAGATCATAAACTGATAGCCCCTGCCATGCCTTTTGAATCGATGGTGACCGATAGGTATCTTGAAAAGGACACCTCAAAATGGGTTACCAAAATATATTACCCCATATTTTAAAGGCGATTATTGGGTAACCAACATCAGCCTGCCATCATAAGTGACGATGAGGTAATTGGTGGATGTAGCCCTTTTTATAGTACTGATGTACGGAAGCTCCTGGAAATTAAAAGCCGCGTTTACCATATAGCCGGGTGCCGAAAACTGTTTTTGATTTTTATCATAGTGCAGGCCAACCAGGCCTAAAGCATCGTACTTACCTTCGTAAGGTACCACACCCCAAAAGTTGCCATTCAACAGCAAATCGCCGGTTTTATTATTCGCACGCATAATCGAGCGGATGGGTGCCTGCTGGTATTGATAAGGCAAGGGCTCAAATTTGGTGGCATGCAGCACATCGCTCACAAAAATACTGCTGAACTGATTGGCGGTTAAACGGTTTTCTTCATCCAGTTTATCTTTAAATATTTCGGCTGTGGTTTTATCGGCCATTTTTTGGTAGCTCAGCCATTCTTTTTTCAGATAGGGTAGCTCCTGCTCCAAATCGTTTTTAGGGCGAAATGGATAGTATAGTCCTTTCACGCAGTAGGATAGTATCAAATCGTTTTTGCCATCTTTATCCAAATCGTTATTGTAAGCATATAATGGTTGTTCCGGCGATACATTGTATTTATTGTTGGTTCCCCAATTACCTGCTACCAGGTCGGCTTTGCCATCGCCATCCACATCGGCAACCATTACCGATTGCCACCAGCCTTTTTGGCTATCCAGCACCGACGATGAAAATTTATTCAGTTTTTTACCATCATTCAAAAATATCTGTATCGGCTGCCACTCGGCGGTGACTACCAAATCGGGTTTACCATTGTGGTCAATATCAGCTGTGGCTGTATCCGTTACGTACTGAATGGCTGTAATATCGTTGTATTGTTTATCATGACTCACCTCGAAATTCCCGTTACCCTTGTTAATCAAAATGGTCGACGGGCGCGGTGCGGTATAGTTGGTATAAGAAATGCTGCCTGTTAATAAAACATCAGTCCGTCCATCTCCGTTAAAATCAAACACGGCTATTTTAGCAGCTTGATTAACTATTTTGGGTAATGCCTTATACTCAAACTGGAAATTTCCTTTATTAATGTACAACCGTGGCGGCAGCAGTTTATCACTTTCCTGTAAGGGATGATTGGTGCTGATCACCAGCAAATCGGGTTTGCCGTCATTATTAACGTCGGCCCAAACTGCCTGGCCATCGCCGTAATCTTTAACCTGGTTAAATTGCGGCACCACAACTTTGGTATAGCCGCCGCTTTTGTCGCCTGCCAGCAGGTATTTTTCCTCGCCTGCAAAGCCACCCACATAAATGTCATCAATACCATCGCCATTAACGTCTGCCACAGCAACAGCAGGCGTGTGCGGCAAATAAGTATGTGGCAACAACGAATAGTAATTAAAATCGGGCGTATCAAAAGGCTTTAACCTTGCCAATAACTTAGCCTGAACCGGCGTATAATCAAAGGGTTGCTTATTACTGATAAATGTATTTATTACCGACGATACATCACCCGTTGATTGCGTTTGGGCGCTATCAAATTTCATTACCGTTTTAGTCCCCGGCTTAAAATCCCGTACCAGTTGCCAGCTGTTATCCGGCCATACCACCAACAGTTCGCCGGGTTTATCGTTAGGCAAAAAAGTAAAAAGCAACTCGTTGCTCAGGTTACTGGCGTAGGCATTACTGGTTTGAATTTCCTGGTGGTCCAACTGTTTACCCGATTTCAGAAAAAACTTTGTACCAATACCATCCGGATTGGCCTTGGTATATTTAACAGCATATTTCAAATACGATGGGTTATCTTTCCCCCTACCTTCTATGGTGGTGTTATTGTAAATGTAAGCCTGCTCATCCATGTTGTTGGTTACAATTTCCAGATCTCCATCATTATCCAGATCCACCGCTACCGAGCCCGCCGAGATAGAGGGCTTTTGCATATCATTGGTAAAAGATGCATCGGTAAATTTCAACAAGTCATCGCCATGGTAAAAAAAGTTGTGCACAGCTCCATCAGGCATCATGTTGATCTTGTCTTTATCAAATACCCGGCTGGCTTTATATTCTCTCATTACATCAGGGTTGCCCAGGTATTTCAGGTAATCCATATCGTTAAGCCGTTTTTTTATGCCGTTGCTAAAAAACATATCCTTGCGGCCATCCATATCAAAATCCTGCACCAGGGGCGACCACGTCCAATCGGTAGCCGATACGCCGCTGTACAAACTCATATCAACAAACTTATTGCCGTTACCAACATTAAGCTGCAGGCAATTTTTTGAATACTGGTAGTAATAACCGGCATTAACTTCCTGGTTGTAAATATCCAGTGGCTCATCATTAATTGTCGACCGCAGCGCTTTCAAATCCTCGGGCAACATATCGGTGGTGAGCACATCCAGATGGCCGTCTTTATTGATATCGCTGATGGTGTTACCCATCGAGAATAAACTGGTATGACCGAAAGCGCTTTTTAGCTGTTCTTTGAAAGTGCCATCGTGCTGGTTGATATAGTAATAATCCTGCTCAAAAAAATCGTTGCTTACATAAATATCGTCCCAGCCATCATTGTTCAAATCGCCAATGCTAAGGCCAAGGCCATAGCCTATCGGGGCGCTGTAAATGCCCGATTTGGCAGTAACATCGGTAAAATGCCCGTTATCGTTCCTGAAAAGATGGTCACCGGCATCGTGGCTGTACTTAAACCTTAAGGTAGAATCGCCGTAGGTATCATTGCTATGTACCGATGAGGTGAGCAGAAACATATCCAGGTCGCCATCTTTATCATAATCAAAAAACGAAACCTGGGTTGAAAAACCTGCAAAATCAAGACCGTATTTGGCGGCAGATTCGGTAAACGTTAAATCGCCGTTGTTGATATAAAGCTGATTTTTACCTTTAAAACCTTTGTAGCCCGATACTACTGATATGTAAATATCTTTAAGCCCATCGCCATTGATATCAACAACCGTTACGCCGGTTTTCCAGTTACCGGTACCCGCTACGCCTGCTTTGGCGGTAATATCTTCAAATTTTAAATTGCCTTTGTTCAAGTATAGTTTATTGGAACCCTGGTTAGATACAAAATACAAATCCTGCAAACCATCGTTATTAAAATCGGCAGCGGCCACACCGGCACCGTTGTAGAAATACAGGTAATCGAGAATGTTAACAGAATCAGAAACTGTGTTTTTATTTACAAAATCCAACCCGGTTTCATCAGCAGGCAACAATTTAAAAACGCCCTCGCCAGCCTTTTTAGGCTTACAGGCCGATAGCAAAACCATCCCGATAAAACAGCTCCACAACAAAAACTTCGCCGGCAATGATTTGTATATTTTGTAAAACAACATTTTAAATATTAACGGAGTTTATAAGCTTTTAAAGGTTCGTCATTGATGCCAAACAGGTAGTATTTGCCTCCCGGCGGATTTTTTATAACCAGCGATGACCGCACCTGACCACGTAAATCAAACCCTGTTTTTTCCGGAGGCAGATAGGTAAAGCCATTTTTGTTATATTGATAAACCAGGCCGCGGTTGGCATCAAGCCGGCCTATCTCTGGCTTAAAGCCATAAAAATTGCCGGCTAAAATTATTTTAGTATTACCGGCGCTACCCATATCATCACACAAAATGGTATTCACCATAGATAACTGTGCGTCGGCAGGCAGCAATTTACAGGTAAATTTTTTGCCGTTATTTAAAAATACGGCCGATGCTAAAAAGTTCATCTCGTGGGTTTCGGCACCTTCCAGCATCTCGGGGGTAAATACTTCATTAAAAGGTTTACCGGCATAATCCACATATTGCAGGAAGCGTTTTTTCAATATCGGCAGTTGCCCAACCAAATCGGGCTTCATATGAAAAACATAGCTAATATCATCGCTGCGGTACATGGATGTTACGCATTCTTTTGTGCCATTATTATCAAAATCTTTAATATAAATCTTCATCGGCTCGGTAAACGATGCCCTGAATTTGGAGTTTAACCCGATGTTGCCGCCAATAATATCCAAGTGGCCATCACCATCTACATCGACTACTTCCAGGCTGCTCCACCAGCCTTTGTAGTTGGCCAGTTGGGTATCTTCGGTAAATTTGCCCCTGTTGTTCCTGAAAATGCGGATGCCCATCCAGTCACCGGCTACAATTAAATCGGGGTAGCCATCTTTATCCAGGTCGGCCCATTTGGCCGATGTAACCATGCCCAATTTGGTATCCTTCCCTAATACCGAAGCAGACACATCGGTAAAATGGCCATTACCATCGTTATGAAAAACGTATGATTTGGGCGAACAGCCGTAAAGCCCCGGTACACTCCTGCCGCCAATAAACAAATCGGGGTGACCATCGCCATCATAATCTGCAGATACGATCATCGACGCGTTAACCCCCGCATGTAAGGTACGGCTTGCATCACGATGGAAGTTCCCTTTGCCATCATTTTCATAAAACCTGGGGAAATATACCGGCGTGCCTGCTTCATCGGCATTGCCCCCTACTCCAATGATGAGGTCCTGATCGCCATCGCCGTCAAAATCGGCAAATACAGCACCTGCATTTTCAAGATAGTTTTGTTTAGCTAAATCATCGGGGATGGTTTGTTTAAAACTGCCGCTTTTTTGCTGTATGTAGATAGCCGCCGCCCCGTTTTTGGAACTGCCAAAATAAAAATCAGTTAAGCCATCGCCATTTACATCGGCGCTTGCCATGTAAGGGTTTTCGGTTGACAGCATTTGCAGCATTAGCCGCTCGTTATCAAAATCGATAAAGTCATCTTCTTTGTGTTTGGGGATGCTATCAAACACAGCTTTGGTTACATCGGCAAATAATGATTTGATTACCGGCTTGTTCCAGTTATAATTCAAATTTGCGTTGACCTGTTTGCAGGTATAAACACTATCGCCTTTAACATTTTTAATGAGCTGATATTTACCGCCCGGCCATATCACCTGCAGCGAATCGACCTGTTTAAATTTGCCAATACCAATAGTAAGCAAATTGGGCGATGTGCAGCTTTGAAAACCACGGGTGGGCTGGTTGTAATAAATAAGCGCGCTGCCCTTCATAAAGGCTTTGATGGTTGTGCCCACGCCAAAGGTATTTAACCCGGTGCCTTTTAGTTTTAGTTGAATACGGTGATTGCCATTTTTTTCGGCATTACTTTTATAAACGTATACAGGCATGTTTACGTTATTAACCACAAGGTCATTATCACCATCGTTATCAAGGTCGGCATAGGAGGCGCCGTTGCTGAAGGATGGCTTATCCAAACCAAAATCGGCTGCCTTATTGCTAAAAGTAAGGTTGTGATTATTGAGATAGGCGTAATTTGATAAAGGGGTTGATACCATTTTATCTGTAAAATCCTTAAAATCAAACTTTTTCCGCCCCTCGGCTATCTTAGCCATGTTATCGCGATTGCCCAAAAATTCGATATAATCCTGATCGGTAAGGTCTTTGTAAATTCCGTTGGAGATGAAAATATCTTTCCAGCCGTCGTTATCCATATCAAACATCAGCGCTCCCCAGCTCCAGTCGGTAGCGGCTATACCCGAGTAAAAAGCTGTTTCGGAAAATGTTCCGTCGCCATTATTTACCTGCAGGCAGTTTTGCATGTACTGGTTGTAATAGCCATCATGCTGTTTAGCCTTGATTACATCGTACGATTCAAACGAGGTCATCTTTTTGAGGCGCTTATCGCCTTCGGGCAGCATCTCGGTAGTAAAAATATCATACTGCCCATCGTTATTGATATCGGCGATGTCCGATCCCATGGATGCCAGGCTCAGGTGGCCCGTCTCGTTTTGGATATCCTCTTTAAAAGTTCCGTTTTTTTGGTTAATATAGAGGTAATCGCGTTCAAAAAAATCGTTTGATACATAAATATCCGGGTAGCCATCCTGGTTTACGTCGGCCACGGATACCCCAAGCCCAAAACCTATATCGCTTGAAAAAATACCGGCCTGTTGCGTTACGTTGGTAAAATGGCCACCATCGTTCCGGTACAAACGTGCGCCACCCAGCGGATCAACAACCTCGCGCAGGTTTTTGCTGAAATCAAAAGAGCCAATTGGCCTGAACGAGTTATTCAACACAAAGCAATCCAGGTCGCCATCGTTATCATAGTCAAAAAATATGGCCTGGGTTGATAAACCATTATCTACCAGGCCATATTTTTCGGCCTCTTCCTTAAACGTCCCATCGTGCTGGTTAATAAATAATTCGTTCCCTTTTTCTTTGCCCCGGGCGTTGCCACTATGGCAAACATAAATATCCAGCCAGCCATCACCATTAATATCAACCATAGTTGCGCCGGTGCTCCAGTACTTGGTGCCTTTTACTCCTGCTTTGGCCGTAACATTCTCAAATTTCCAGTTGCCTTTATTTATAAAAAGCTGGTTGCCCCCGGTATTTGAGGTAAGGTAAACATCATTAAGCCCATCGTTATTAACATCGCCAATGGCAACCCCGCCGCCGTTATAATAGTTGCGGTAGCTAAATACATTGGTACGGTCCTTATCGGTTAACTGGTTTATAAAAGTTATGCCGGTTTCATCGTTGGGTTGTAAAGAAAACAACGTGTGTTTTTTACCACCGTTGCAGCTCCATAATACAACAACTCCTGTAAAAACTAAGGACCACTTTTTAAATAGCATCATATAATTGGCAAAAAACAAACGTAGCGGAAATTTTCCGCTACGTTCTGTTATAAATCAAATAAACCCCAATATATTAATAACCTGCGTTTTGTTTAAGGTTAGGATTGGTATCCACAGCACGCTGAGGGATAGGGTATAAAGTTCTTGTTTTATCAGTTTTGTTAGGCCGCTGATCAACCGGGTCATTGAATTTTTCGAAACGGATAAGGTCATTCCTTCTCCATCCTTCGTAATAAAGCTCGCGGCCGCGTTCGGCTAATATATTGGCTGCTGTTAATGCGCCCAATGCAGTAGCACCACGTGTTGTTCTTAAGCTGTTAACAATACCCAAAGCAGTTTGGCCGTTAGGATCGGTACCGCCACGCATAATAGCTTCAGCTTTCATCAATAACACATCAGAGTAACGTAAAAGGATGTATGTATTTGTAGCATAATCATCATTTACAGAGCCATCTGGTTTAGGCTGAGGGAAATATTTAATAACCCTGATACCTTGTGCCTCTGTTGAGTAATTTAAGTTTACATCCGGAGTAAAAATCAATGGAGCGCCACCACGTTGTTTTAAGGCCACATTTCCCGGGCCGTATTGCTGGCCAATAAGGAAACCTGTTCTTAAACCATTGTACTCGGTTAGTTTTGGATAAGTACCACCAACACGCTCATCGCCGGCCTCAAAGCTGTGATAAAAATCGGCAAGGGTTGTAAAACCATTCCAGCTGCTTGGACTTTGGTTGTAGTGCATACCCATTCTCCAACGGTTGTGGGTATTGGCAGGCGCATTTGTTGAAGTATTGATACGACCGAAGATGATCTCGGTACTTAACGTGGTGTTATCCCATGAAAAGTTATCAAAGTACTTGCCAGGGCCATTTAAATGGAAGCCAGCGGCAGTTACAGCGTTACAATAACCTATAACTTTGTTCATATCAGCAGCATCAAATGTAAAAGGGCCACCAACTGCAGTAGCTTTGTAAACCGCTTTATTTAGATAAACTTTTGCTAAGAGCGCTTGGGCAGCAGCTTTGCCCGCATGGCCCACATCAACTGCAGTACCCAGGTTAGCTTCTGCAAATTCCAAATCTTTAATGATAAAATCTGTTGCTGCGCTACGGTTATATACTGTAGGGATTGCATCTACCGAACCGGCAGGGTCTCTGAAAGGTGCCTGACCGTAAAGATCAACTACTTCAAACATAAAGTAAGCCCTTAAAAAGCTGGCTTCGCCTTTTACCTGGTTGGTTACACCAGATGCATTGATAACCTGTGTAGCACGGTAAACACCTGTATTCAATTCGTCCCAGGTATCATTTACCTGGTTGTGGAAGGCATCCCAGGTGTGGGTATGCAATTTACGCCATGTTCCAAAATCTCCCCAGTCAGTACCCCTTGTTGGGCCCATCATTTCATCTGTTGGGTGCTCTTGCAAAGCGTAAGTATTGGCCTGGTTTGATTGACCGTTTAATTGCGAGTATACGCCACCAAGGTCACCGGAAGATCCATTACTTGCCGCCCTAACTTCCTTTGAACCATAAACCTTTTCATTCAGCTTTGTACAACTCAATGAGGCAAGCACAAGTACTGCCAGGCAGGTTGTTCCAATTTTTATTGTTAATTTTTTCATATCAATATTTTTAAAATCCTGCATTAATTCCAAAAGTGTAGGTACGTGCCTTTGGATAGCCGGTATAATCAATACCTCTTGATGGCACGTTGTTAATTTGTTTGTTAACGTTAATTTCGGGGTCAAGTCCTTTGTAGCCTGTAATTAAAGCCAGGTTTTGTCCGGTTAAGCTAAACCTAAGCGTTTTAAATATCTTGCTGTTTTTGATAGGGAATGTATAACCAAGGTTAACGTTTGATACACGTAAAAAGTCGCCTTTTTCTAACCAGCGGGTTGATACCTGTCCAGAGTTTAACGCATTTTCGTTAGTGAAAGCTACATCGCGCGATACGTTGTGGCCAGTAAGCAAGCTACCTCTGTAGAAGTAAGCGTTGGCAGTGTTATCATACACGTAGAAACCAGTAACCGCATTTAAGAAAACGCTTAAATTCCAGTTGCCATAAGTAAAGTTATTGGTTAAGCTGGCGGTAAATTTAGGAAGCGCGCTTCCTTGCAAAGTCTGCACGTCAATACCATTAGGGTAAATACCAAAACCATCTTTATCTAACCCGTTGTATTGGGCCACTTTAAATGTGAACAATGGATAGCCGTTTTGGATAACCTGCGAGAACGCACCAGAAAGGCCCTGGCCGTTGATAGCACCTGTTTGTACAACACGACCTGTAAAGTTCTGCACATTGTTTTTCAGGAACGTCATGTTATAATTAACATCCCATTGAAATTTTGAACTTTTAACAGCTTCAAGATTTAAACCAATCTCTAAACCTTTGTTAATAACATTACCTGGTAAGTTAATCCAGATACCTGGAGCTGCTGTAGGTTGCGGGAACGCATTGAAAAACAAAAGGTCTTTAGTGCTTTTGTTAAAGTAATCAATGGTACCTGACAAGCGGCCGCCAACAATTGTGAAATCAATACCGGCGCCGTAAGCAGTGGTTGTTTCCCATTTCAAGTTAGGGTTAGGAAAATAAAGCTGGCTGCTGTTGCCTGCCAAATCTGTTTGGAATACAGACAACGACTGATAAGCAGGGAATTCCTGGTTACCTGTTTTACCGTAATTTAAGCGCAGGCTTAAATCATCAAATAAGCTTTTAGGGGCAAAACTTTCATTAATGATTTTCCATTTAAGTGCTAAAGCCGGGAAAGTAGCATATTTATGGTTCGAACCGAATTTAGATGATCCATCGGTACGTACTGTAGCGGTCAATAAATACTTGTCTTTATAAGAGTAATTTAACCTTGCATAATATGATTGCAGTTCAGACTTGGTTGTATCGCCAAAAAGGGGAAACCTGGTTGTAAAATCATTCATGTTTTTTACCAACACGTTTTTTGTAGAGGTTTGGGTCCTGATATCAATAAGGCTTTTGTTGTTGAATACCTGGTATGAATAACCACCCAAAATAGTAAATGAACTGTTATCGCTCCATTTCTTTTCATAGGTTAAGGTTTGCTCAGTGATCTGGCTGCTCAATTTTACAGTTTGCAAATCGCCCTGGCCAATGCCCGATATTGATGATACTGTTTTGCCCCTAATAGTGGTGCTACTGGTATATCCTTGAATTCTTGGGTCGTAAAACGTGGTGCGTTTTGCCAGCGAATAGTCGTTACCAAAAGTACCACGGTAGCTTAAGCCCTTGGCCAATTTTACAGTGATGCCTATATTGCTAAGTAACCTGTTCACATTGTCGCTGTCATAGGTGTTATTCAACATATCAACCGGGTTAAGGTTGCTGCCATCAAAGTAATAAGTACCATCGGCATTCTTAATCGGATAGGTTGGGTTAAGGCCAATTGTAGCGCCAATTAAACTACCCTGAAAACCAGCATCGTTGGTTACCGGGGCGTATTGGTTTTTCACATTTGAACCAGCCAGCGTAAGGTCTAATTTTACCACATCTTTAAATAACGACTGATTGGCGTTCAAGTGACCGGTTAAACGTTTTAAACCAGATTTTTTGATGATACCATTTTGGTCATCGTAACCAAACGAAGCCCTGTAGGTAAAACCATCTTTAGCACCACCGAAACCAAGGTTCACGGTTTGTGAAACAGCTTTGCGGAAGATCTGATCCTGCCAGTTGGTGTTTGAACCTTTATTAATGGCGTTAGCATCGGCGCCTACACCCGCAACTGCCTTCAAAAAGTCGGGGCCATTCAGGATATCATAACGGCTTGCAGTGGTACTTAATGAAGTATTTTCTGAAAACTGGATACCTTGTCCTTTACGGCCTTTCCTGGTGGTAATTAAAACAACGCCGTTGGCGCCACGTGAACCGTAAATTGCCGAAGCCGAAGCATCCTTCAATATAGAGATATTTTCGATATCGTTAGGGTTCAGGAAAGATAAAGGGTTCCTGGCCGATGACATACCAATCGGGCTTGAACCGCTTGACGCAGCATAGCTATCATTTGATACCGGCACGCCATCAATTACATACAAAGGATCGTTACCGGCCCTGATAGAACCTGTACCGCGGATATTGATTGACGCTCCGGCGCCCGGCTCACCGCTTGACTGTGTTACCGTAACACCGGCAATACGGCCCTGAAGTAATTGATCGGGGGTTGATATAACACCCTTGTTGAAATCTTTGGTACTAAGAGAAGCTACAGAACCTGTTGCATCTTTTACCTTTTGGGTACCATAACCAATTACCACTACTTCGTTTAATGATCTGCTTGAAGTTTCAAGGCTTACATTAATAGATGTGCGGCCATCAAGGTTTACCGTTTGGCCAACGTAGCCGATGTAAGTGAATTTAATTGCGGTAACGTTACCGGCAACAGATAATTTGTAATCACCATCTGCGGTTGTAATGGCGCCACCCGTAGCGCCTACGGCGGTTACCGATACTCCCGGAAGTGCTGATCCATCTTTCTTGTCAGTTACTTTTCCTGTGATTACTTTATTCTGAGCCATTGCTGCGGCCGAGAAAAAGAGAATTACAGCAAAGAAACATACTTTGAGTAAGTGTTTAAATTGCATAATTACTGAGATTTAGTTGAATTGGTTTAATTAACTGGTTTAGACTTTTTGGTTGATAAAATAACCTTTCAAATTAGCGACCGGCATATATTTAAGTATTTTTAGTTGAGACCTTGAGAAAAAAATACTTAGTTAAACGTTAAAAACTCTCGTTTAAAGCCAATTAACATGGCGTTACTAAGAACTTAACTAACAATACCGGCTACTGAAAATGTAATGGTTTATAATATTACACCTGAAAATCTTATGCAATTTAGTTATTAAAGCAGTAGAAAAATGTGATGAAGGACACAAGATTGCTAAAATGTGGATAATTTTAAATTTATATAAACATTTTCGATGTTTTTATTTCTTACTAATCTAATTATCAGCTATTTAAAAAACAATAGCACTATAAAAATATAAAGTTTTTATTACCTCTATTTTAACAAAATCCGGTACTAAATTATCTAAAAATTACTTTTTAAACTTTATAAACGCTTATTGGGGTATCTAAGAATTAGTTGATGTCAAATGGTTTGATATTCATGATGCGTTGCTCAAATTGTTCGGGGTGTAGTGATTTGGCTTTGATGCGCATTTTGTAAACGTAGATGGTATTCACAGAATATTCTAATATTTTTGCAATAGTTTCGTTATCGGAAATACCCATTCTGATAAGCGCGAATATTCTTAAATCGGTATTCAATAACTCGTCCTCCTGCGGCCAAATCTGATCCTTCTCGTCAAACAGGCTGTTAAATACGTTAATAAAGTTTGGAAATATTTTCACAAAAATATGGTCAAAACTATAGTATAAATTCTCGCGCTCTTTTTTAATATCTATATTATTGATGAGGGAGGTAATGGCATCATACTTTTTCATCGAAATTTTGGCTTCGATAGAAACCTTCAGGTTCTCGAGTTTTAGTATATATCCCGAGATCGCTTTAAAAAACTGCCCGATATACTCTTCCTTAATTTTGGCGTCTACCAGCAGCTTGCCGTTTATATCGTTAAGCTGTACATTTTTCCCTTCAATTATCTTTTCCTTGGTTTTTAGTTTTTTAAGCTGTTTTACAATCATCACCAGGAAAAATACTACCAACAATGCCAGGGCAGTTAATGTAAGCAGCAGGATCAGGAAGCGGTTTTTTTGATGTTCGGAGTTATTGAGTTCGGCGGCGGCAATAATCGGTAAAATCGACCCTATTTGTATTTTTCGCTGCCTTGCGCCATAAAAATCGGCGTCTTCTTTGGCCAATTGTATAAAGCTATAAGCATCTTTTATATTACCCTCTTTATATAAAAGGTCGGCCAGGGTATAAAGTGCAACCGTTTCACGTGTAGAAGATTTAATATCGGCTATGGCCGATTGAATCATCAGGTTAATCCCCTCTTCTTTTTGATTATCCTGCAGATAAATCATCCCTAACGAGCAGGAAACCATCGCTCTTAAGTGCATGGTTATCACCATGTCTTTTTCAAGCAGCTTACCAAACCAAACTTTACCCTGAACGTAGTTACGTTCCTGCAGTTTTTGTAAACCCAGCAGGTAATTACGGCTCACAAAATCATCGCCGCAAAAAGATATTGCCGAATCAATAGATTTATTGCCGGCTGTAATGTAACCGGGCGTAAAATACTTATCGTTGCTATAATTAGCTATATCGTAATAACACCTGCCCAAAAAAAAATAATAATCAATTTTGGCCGGGTTCTCCAAAACCTTAACATCAACCTTGTGCAAATAGTCAAAAGCTTCGTGAAACATGCCCGATGATAGCAGGATGAACGCCATTTTTACATAGCTATAATACTCGCCCTGCTTATCGCCCCGCTGCTTACTTAAGGCTATCATCTTATCCACGTAAACATAGGCCGAATCAAACTGGTAACCCTTATACTCGCTGTAAATGCTGTTTAATGTAGAAAACTGAGCGTCATAATCATTTTTGGATAGCCTCGATCTGTATAATTTCAGCTTGTTAATCCGCAACTCTTTAGTATGCTCGTAAGCGCTTTTTTTTCCAATCTCGGTTTTTAATTCTTCAAGTAAATTATTTGTAGTATCAGATGCAAATGTTGACAAAGAAGTTAATAACAATAAGAAACAGAAAAAATACTTCATGCTTATATAATTCAAAGGTTTAAACAAATTGATTAACCAACCCTTCACGGAACAATATTCAGGTAAACTAAATAGCGCCCGGCACAGCTCGTTTTTTACTTTACTACTATGAAATTAAAATTAAGGGTTTATATCTCAAAGATATATAAAGGAGCAGTCTTTATGGCTTACTTTATTAACATTATTAAACCCTACAGGCGTATTGGTAATACCACCACCGCGTACTAAAGCGAGCCACCTTCTACAAGGATGGAGTTAATTTTTATCTCCTGCATACCGGTACTTCCGGCTATGCAGGCCATCATTTTTACAAAAGCGCTTTTTGCCAGTTTAAAGCCGCTGGTTTCAATATAGGTAATTTGCGGATAATAAAATGTGGGCACCTGGCCCTCACTTATTGCTATAATACCTATATCATCAGGCACCCTTAACTGTGAGGTTTGTACAGCTTTCATTACCCCTATCAATATCTCGTCGCTCATGCAAAATATGGCATCGGCCTGCTGCCGGACTAACGTACTCATCACAACCTCAAAAGATTCATTTATTGAGCCTGCGTGATGAATCGCTAACCTAACTTCGGGATCAGCCCCCTGTATCGTTTCGGTAAAAGCAGATAACCTTTTTTTGGTGATGGATAGCTCCTCATTTCCAAAAATGCCCAGAATATTTTGTTTGTTTTTAGCTATCAGTGTTTTGGCTGCTATGGTTGCCGCCATTACATCATCAACACATATTTTAATACAGCTTTCGGCCGCGGGTACCTTATCAAAAAAAACAATGGGGATAGGATGATCGCCTTGCTTAAAAAAACTGCTGATATCTGTAGTTTTGGTAGTTACCGAGATAAATATACCCGAAACCCTCCCCTGCCTGCATCGTTTCAGGTTTTGCTGCTCTACCAGCGGATCGTCGCCAGATTGCAGCATCATTAACGAATAACCATACAACCTCACCTCTTCTTCGAGCGAGCTGATGAATGATTGGTAAAAATCATTGGCTATTGTTGGTATAATTACCGCCAATTCCTTGCTTTGGTTGGTCCGCAGGTTAATTGCGTAGGTATTAGGCTCGTATTCTGCAACGGCAGCAAGTTCCTTAACCTTTTGCCTGGTTTCTTTTGAGATGTCCGGATGGTCTTTAAGTGCCCGCGAAACTGTTGAGATACTTAAATTAAGCATTTCGGCAAGTTTTTTCAAAGTTATATCGGGCATAGCATTGGCTGTTGGTAATCGGTTATTAAAAGTAGTATATTTTTTTGTTTCAATTCATGTGCCTGCTTTAAACAGTTATGCTAACTGTTAATATCCTGTTAAACAAAGTCCGTACCCGGGCTGTCGTTACATTCATCCGGCGCTTATGGCCGGCATTTCCTAACTATTTTTCAACAACAAACATTATCGCAAACGTTTGCAGGGTTTTGCGAACCTTATTTTGTTTGCCGTGCGTATAAAACGTGAAAGCTAAACCCTACTTTTAGCAAAGTATTCCCAATTATAACCTGTTATTTTTTTTTGCCAGCTAAAATTACCGAAGACATGAGCATATATCATACTGCCTCCGTTTTTTCATTTTTTTGCTATACGTACCTTTTAGAAATAAGCGGGACATCTTTTTTAAAAGATATTCCTGCGCTTATGCTTCATGTGCCGCAAATAAATACCGGTATGGCTATTGCTTTGGCAATATCAGTATTGATATCGGTTACCTGTATATCCAGAGTTTTTACATTATCAAAGCAAACAAAGCTGCAGCAGGATATTATTGCGGACCAGCAATCAAGGTTACATAGTTTAAATACCATAATAGAGCAGAACGGCCAAAGTAAAGCCGACCATATAGGCTACTTTGTTTGCCTGGTATCGGACTATATTACCAAATTTGAAAAACTGCACCGAAGCATAAAACGCTATACCGATGTAAAAACTTACCGGGATATACTTCCATTTTTCAACGAAACAGACATTAAACAGGAACGCAAATCGCTTTGCCGCGACTTTGACAAATATTTTTTAAAAGCCTTCCCTAATTTTGTTATGGAATTTAACGCGATGCTGAAAAAGGAAGACCAGATATGGCCAAAACGCATCGGGCAGTTAAATACCGAACTGCGCATTTTTGCCCTCATGAAACTTGGCATTACCGATTGTGAAATTATAGCCGGCATTTTAGAATATTCGGCCAATACCATCTACGTTTATAAAATGCGCGTTAAGGCCAGGCTTAATATGCCTGCCGATGACACGGATGGGGTTACTTTGTTTAAAGCTTCATTTAATGAAGCCGGCCGTTATGTGAAATCAGCTTAAATATGCTATACTTTCTTAACTCATCACAATTTAACAACCATCCATGTCCGTTTTAAAACCCCGTTTAAGTTTCTGGCAAATCATTAACATGAATGTCGGTTTTTTTGGCATCCAGTATAGTTTCGGGCTTCAGCAAACGGCTATAAATCCCCTATATACCTTTCTACACGCCAGGCCCGAAGACCTGCCGCTGCTCAATTTAGCAGGGCCAATGACAGGTTTGCTCATCCAGCCACTTATTGGCGCCTTAAGCGACAGGACATGGCACCCGCGCTGGGGCCGGCGTAAGCCTTTCTTTTTAATAGGAGCCATTTTTTGCAGCCTTTGCCTGTTTGCGTTTCCCTTTAGCCGGGCGCTATGGATGGCTGTTGGCTTACTATGGATATTAGACGCAGCCAATAATACGGCCATGGAACCTTACCGGGCCTTTATTGCCGATAAACTGCCCGAAAAGCAACGGGCCTTTGGCTTTTTAACACAAAGTTTTTTTACTGGCCTGGGTATTACCCTGGCCAACTTATCGCTTGGTTTTTTTAAAAACATTATATCGGGCAGTACAAAAACCAGCGACGGGCAGTCGGGTATCCCCTACTGGGTTTTCGGGTCGTTTTTTGTGGGCGCCATATGCTCTATCGTTTCGGTCATCTGGTCGGTAACCACTACGCCCGAGATCCCGCCTACCGAAGCGGAATTGGCCGAACTAAGGCGCAGGAAGAGAGGCCTTTTTGAACCGGTAAAAGAAATTTTTGCGGCCATTAAAGATATGCCCGGCGTTATGTGGAAACTGGCATTGGTATACCTGTTTCAATGGTATGCCATGTTTTGTTACTGGCAGTTTGTATCGTTAAGCATAGCTAAATCGGTATTTCATACCACGCCCGACGGCAACAAAGAGTTGTATGAGCAGGCCGTAGTATGGGCCGGCAAAGTAAACGGATTTTATAATATAGTTACCTTTTGTTCGGCATTTGGCCTGGTTTGGCTCGCGCACAAGTTCAGCGCCAAATATGTGCATATCGGCTGCCTGCTCATGGCCGGTGCCGCTTTGCTGATATTCCCGCACCTTACCGACAGAAATTTGCTATTTGCGCCAATGGTGGGCTTTGGTATAGCCTGGGCCAGCATGATGGGCGTACCCTACATTATGGTAATAGGCAGCATCCCCAAAGAGCGGTATGGCGTTTACATGGGCATCATCAACATGATGATTGTTGTACCTATGATATTACAAACCATTAGCTTTGGCTTTATTTATAAAAATTTCCTGGGCGATAACCCCTTAAATGCCATCACTTTTGCAGGAGTATTGTTATTAATTGCAGCCGCAGCAACCATACGCATTAAAAAAGATAAAATAACAGATGATGTAATAGTGCCCGCCGGAGCTGTGCATTAACCACATGGATAACATCTTTTATGGATCTGTGACGTATAATATCGTGGACAAAATTAACAGAAGCTAATTCATGAAATTAAAGCGGATTCCACAAACCCAATGCTTGAAAAACAACATAGAAACCGTTTTTATTTATGGGTAAACAGTACAAATTTACATGCTTGCTTTTATATTTAAAAACCGCTCTTTATTCATCCATAAATAGTTAAAAATAAGGTAATTAAATTCAATTTTTAAACAAAAAAACGCAGTTTATTTCAAAAATAATACAAGTAATTTCAAAAAAATAAAATGGAGGTTTTTTGCGCAAAATTTCCGAAAAAGCAGCCTGAAAAATCGGGTATCTGCCCGGTTCGCTATCGCGCCGTTGTTGTGGCCCGGGGTAAAAATTAAACAAGGCCAATAAAATGATTAAAAATGGTTAACCATACCATCGGTCATAGAACTTCTTTTATCAACCCATTTTTGGATAAAAATTATAATCGTGTACAACCATCAATTACATCAGCAGGTTAACAGTATTTTAAACCAATACAATATTGACATTGCCGGTACCGACAACGCATTTTATATACGGCTGATGACCAGTGCCGATACCATACAAGACCTTTATCAGGAGATCTACGGCAACCACGCGGCCGCTGCACCTGTATTTGAACAACTGTTCTTAAATATCATCAAAGCCTATTCAAAAAGGCCGGCGGCGTTTAAAAATAAAGATGAAGCAAAAGCTGCAGAGGGCAACTGGTTTTTAAGCAACCAAATTACCGGCATGAGTTTATATGTCGACAGGTTTTGCGGCACATTAGGCAACCTTGGCAATAAACTGGCCCATTTTGAAAAACTGGGTGTAAACTTTTTGCACCTGATGCCCCTGTTTGAAAGCCCGCCCGCTGCAAGCGATGGCGGGTACGCGGTATCCGATTTCAGGAAGATAGATGAGCGGTTTGGATCATTGGCCGATTTAAAACGGTTGCGCCGGAAGATGGACGCCAAACAAATGTACCTCATGACGGATATTGTACTTAACCATACATCCAACCAGCATGAATGGGCGCTAAAGGCAAAAAATGGCGACCCTAAATACCAGGATTATTTTTATATGTATGATGACAGGGCAATTCCCGATCAATACGACCAAAGCATGCCCGAGATTTTCCCGGAAAGTTCGCCCGGAAACTTTACTTACGTACCGGAGTGTAATAAATGGGTAATGACCGTGTTCCACCACTACCAGTGGGACTTAAATTATACCAACCCCGCTGTGTTCCTGGAGATGCTGGATATCGTATTTTTTTACGCCAACCTGGGTGTAGATCTTCTGCGGATTGACGCGCCCGCGTTCATCTGGAAGCAACTGGGTACCAATTGCCAAAACCTGCCGCAGGCACATGCCTTGTTGCGCCTTATTAAGCAATGCGTATTGGTAGCCTCGCCCGGGATGGCGCTGCTTGGCGAAGCTATTGTGGCCCCGGCCGAGATTATGAAATACTTTGGCAGCGGCCGGTTTGCCGCCAAAGAATGTGATTTTGCCTACAATGCCACCCAAATGGCGCTACAATGGGATATGCTGGCCACCGGCGACACCCGTGTAATGCTTGCCGCGCAAAACCAATTGCAACAAAAACCATACGGCGCCTCGTGGATTACCTATACCAGGTGCCATGACGATATTGGTTTAGGTTACGATGATGAAATGATCAGGAGGGCGGGCTACGATCCCTATCGCCATCGCCGGTTTTTGCAGGATTATTACACAGGTAATTTTGTATCGAGCCCATCGGCAGGCGCTTTATTTTCGGCGAACCCCCAAACGGGCGATGCCCGTATCAGCGGTTCGCTGGCTTCATTATGCGGCCTTGAAAAGGCAATACAACGTAACGATACAGGTGCAATAAACACCGCCGTTCAAAAAATTTTACTGATGCAGGCGCACAGCTTTTTTCTTGGTGGCATACCCATGATTTTTTACGGCGATGAGGCCGGCTATACTAACGACTATTCGTACTTAACCGATGAGGCTAAAAGTTATGATAACCGGTGGATGCACCGCCCGGTGATTGACTGGCACAAAAATGAATTGATAAACACCCCCGGAACAGTTGAAAATATTATTTTTTCGGGCACCCAAAAGCTAATCGCCATCCGCAAAAAAATACCAGCCTTGGCCGATCATAATAACCTGACTTGGTTTAAGCCATATAACATTCATGTGGCGGGCTACGCCAGGACTTATGAAAACAAAACCTTTTACGGGATATTTAATTTCAGTAATGAGGTATGCTATCTCGCATGGGAAGCCTTTGGGTTAAATGAGGGTATTACAACACCGTTAACCGACCATTGGACCGGCAATGAATACGAAATTGCCAATAGTGGCGGATACCTGATTATTGAGCCCTTCGGTTTTCATTTAATGGAGGTTTTATAACCCAGATCCAACAATATTTTTGGTAGCTATTGGGTGAACCATGTTTCACCCATTACCCCTTTTGATTTTGTAGCACATATCATTTTGTGCCGTGACCATCGTCATACTTTTGGCCGGGTGCTTTAGCCAACTTTACTCCCGGTTAAAACGGCAAAAAATGAAAACATTATTAATTCCTACCGATTTTTCGGCCAATGCCAGGCATGCTGCCGAATACGGCTATTACCTGGCCAAACAGATGAGAGCTAATGTATTACTGTGCAATGCGGTAATTGTACCGGCAGAAATGCCGCAAACAGGATTTACAAGCTGCATGGCGGAAGAAAGCGAATTATTGATAGATGACAGTACCGATGAGTTACAACGCCTGAAAGCCCATCTCGAACTTACCGACCAAACCGATAGCTTCAGGCCCGAAGTGGGTTATGTAAATGAAGCTGGCCGGGTTACCAATGTAGTGAACACCCACAGCGCAGCTGCCCACGTTGGCCTGGTTGTGATAGGGCAACATAGCAACAGCTCTTTAAGTAGTTTTTTGTTAGGAAACCATTCCGGTGCCCTAATTGACGCTGCCAAAAAACCACTGTTAATCGTTCCGCCGCAGGCGCGCGTGCAAATAGTGAAAAAGATTGCCTTTGCTACTGATTTTAACAAGATTGGGAATGACCTTAAATCAATATATGAATTAATAGCATTGGCCAGGCCGCTCAAAGCCGAAATTCTGCTTACGCACGTTTATACCGGCAAGCATGATGCTGCGGTTATGCAACCATTGACAGACCTCTTGATGACCGAGCTATCTAACAAAGCTGATTATCCCCACATTTATTACCGCGCGCTGGAGGACACCGATGCCGAAAAAGGCCTTACCTGGCTATGTGAACACGGGCAGGTAGATATCCTGGCCATGAACCATGGCCCTTATAGCGTTATCGGCGATATTCTTAACCTAAGTCATACAAAAAAAATGGCTGCCCACCTTTCTGTTCCACTACTGGTTTTCCAGGCATAGTTGATGGGGCCTTTTTGGTATTTATGCTTGCCAACCTGTAAGGCAGGGATTACCAGTACCTTAAATGACACAATTTTAAGTATCTGTTTATCACATTAATAAGTAACATCATCGCGAGGAACCCATCAGCTCAGCTGGTAAAAACAGTAATGACATGGCTGCAAATGGGGTTCTGTAGAGACGCATAATTGCGTCTCCCCCGTGCAAATCACACATGCCAGTCATGGGTAGTTATCAAATTTAGGTAAACTCTGAAGGAGGAATGACATTCAAAAATAAAAGACTGTCATGCTGAGTGGTAAAATTTCGCGAAATTCTGAAGGTGAAATGACATTCAAAAATAAAAGACTGTCATGCTGAGTGGTAAAATTTCGCGAAATTCTGAAGGGAGAATGACATACAATAAGAGAACTGTCATCCTGAACGTAGTGAAGGATCTATTCGCGAACTTTTCCGTCGGCTATGCAGGTCGGTTAACAGATTTTTCACTTCGTTCAAGAGGTAGTTCTTCACTCCGTTCAGAATGACAGAGGGGCTATTTATAACATGTCATGGGTAGGAACGAAGCATCTATTCGCGAACTTTTCTATCGGTCATGCACAGCTGATAGATCCTTCGTTCCTCAGGATGACAGGGAAATTAACTATGTCATAGGTAGTGGCAAATCCGCGGATTCTGAAGGAGGAATGACGTATATCGCATAGCGGCGAGTCGACTCACCCCAACGAGGCCGCGCCCATCTGCCCCTCCTCCGCTTCGCGCATAGGGGGCGAAAGATAAAAAATTGAGGTTACCCTCTTCGCGGCGCAGCCGGAGAGAAGATGGTCGGCCGTAACCCGACCGGGTGAGTCGCCGCCAGCGTTCAAGCGAACGTTTGTGTAAAACCATTCAAAACATTTCAAAGGCCGCCGAGTTGTACCTAAGGATATGATATACATCACTATTTATGGTCATGAGCGTCATTCCGCGAGCCGGTAGTAAGCTATAGCTTTGCATTGTAGTCCATTTAAAACTGCATGATAAAAACAAGTATGGCGGTCTCCTTAAATACTTTTCTATTAACCATTAATTGCGGTTCGTCCAGCCTTAAATTTAGTTTGTACCATACAGGTTCGCTGCAGCAGGAGTTATCGGGCAGTGTTGATGCTATTGGCAGTACAGCAAGTAAACTGGTTATAACCAATCAGCAAAAATCGCTGCCCGGCCAGGCCGGCGGATTTAAAAACCTGGATACAGCGGTAAAAGCGGTGATCCGTTGGGTTAAAAAAAGCCCATACAACGATAGGCTGTTGGCCATAGGGCACCGGCTGGTGCAGGGCGGGCCAAACCACAGGGCGCCGCAACTCATAACAGACGATTTACTGAAAACCCTGCATCAATTTATTTACCTGGCACCTAACCACCTGCCCGATGAAATAAAAGCTATCAAGACTTTTCAAAAAGCTTTTGCGCAGTTACCACAGGTAGCCTGCTTTGATACAGCCTTCCACGCTGATATGCCGGATGAAGCTAAATATTACCCCCTGCCCGATAAATACCGCGCACAAGGCCTGCTGCATTATGGCTTTCACGGCCTTTCATATGAATACATTATGCAGAAACTGGCTGCCGATGGTGTAAAGGTAAAAGAGCAAAAAATAATTATAGCTCATTTGGGCAACGGTGCAAGCATGGCCGCGGTAAAAAATGGGACCAGTGTAGAAACTACTATGGGCCTTAGCCCTATTGGCGGGCTGGTAATGGGTACCCGTTCCGGCGATCTTGACCCCGGTGTATTATTGTTCCTGCTGAAACAAGGACGATTAACAGCCACGCAGCTTGATACCTTACTCAGCAAACAATCGGGGCTAAAGGCCATTGCCGGCAAAAGTGATGTGCAGGAATTACTGGGCCTTGCAGCCCATGATGCCAAAGCCCACGCTGCAATTACCACATTTTGTTACCAGGCGCGCAAGTTCATCGGTTCGCTGGCTGCGGCGATGGGTGGTTTAGACCTGCTGGTTTTTGCCGGCGGCATAGGCGAACATTCGGCCGTTATCCGCGAACTGATTTGCCGCGACCTGGATTTTTTAGGCATCCGCATCGACGAAAAACTGAACGACCATCATAACAAAAACATCTCGTCGCCAACAGGCAAGGTCAAGGTTATGGTACTAAAAACTAATGAAGAAGCAATGATTGCAAAACATACACAAACTATTATTTTAAAATAAAACTCACCATGGAAACCGAAATTTTAGATATAGAACAGGCTGAATTATCGCCCGAACTATTAAGAAAAATACACGCCTACTGGCGCGCTGCAAATTACATATCGGTGGGGCAATTGTACCTGCACCACAACCCCTTGCTAAAAGAACCGCTTAAGCTGGAGCATGTAAAAAACATGCTGCTGGGGCATTGGGGCACTACACCGGGGCAAAACTTTATTTATACGCACCTAAACCGTATCATCAATAAATACGATCTGAATATGATCTATGTTTCTGGTCCGGGGCATGGTGGCCCGGCTGTTGTTGCCGGCACCTACCTGGAAGGAACATATACAGAAGTTTATCCGGATATTACCCAGGATGAAGACGGCCTGCGGAAACTGTTCACCCGGTTTTCATATCCCGGCGGCATATCCAGCCACGCTTCGCCGCAAACACCGGGCTCTATCCACGAAGGTGGCGAACTGGGCTATTCCTTAAGCCATTCGTTCGGCGCTGTGCTGGATAATCCCGACCTGGTGGTTGCCTGTGTTGTAGGCGATGGCGAAGCTGAAACCGGCCCTTTGGCAACAGCCTGGCACTCCAATAAATTCCTGAACCCGCTTACCGACGGAACTGTATTGCCTATACTGCACCTGAACGGTTATAAGATCTCGAACCCAACGGTTTTAGCCCGCATCACCCATGAAGAGTTGGAGCAACTATTCCGCGGCTACGGCTGGAACCCCATTTTTGTGGAAGGCGAAGACCCTGAGCAAATGCACAAGGACATGGCCGCCGCGCTTGACTACGCGGTTGACCGCATTAAACAAATAAAATATGATGCCGGGCAACCCAATACCAAACGCCCGCGCTGGCCGATGATCGTGTTACGGTCGCCCAAAGGCTGGACGGGGCCAAAGGAAGTGGATGGTCATAAAATTGAAGGTAACTTCCGTTCGCACCAGATCCCGCTGGCAGTTTCCGCTTCGGCACCGCCCGAACATTTACAAATGCTGGAAGACTGGATGAAAAGTTACCATCCGGAAGAATTATTTGACGAACAGGGCAAACTGGTGCCCGAACTGGCCGAACTTGCCCCGAAAGGCGACCGGCGGATGGGGGCCAATCCGCATACCAATGGCGGCAATTTACTGCGCGACCTGCGCCTGCCCGATTTCAGGGATTATGCGACCACGGTAGAAAGTCCCGGCGCTAATGGCGAAGGTGATACTTACGTAAGCGGCCGCTTTTTGCGCGATGTGATCAAGGCGAACCAGGAAAAGCGAAACTTCAGGATCTTTGGCCCCGATGAAACGGTATCAAACCGGCTGGATGCTGTGTTTGAAGTAACCAACCGCCAGTGGGACGCACCAATAATTCCGTACGATGAATTCCTGGCAGCAGACGGCAGCGTAATGGAAATGCTGAGCGAGCACCAATGCGAAGGCTGGCTGGAAGGCTACCTGCTTACCGGAAGGCATGGCCTGTTTAATTGTTACGAAGCCTTTATCCATATTGTCGATTCGATGTTTAACCAGCATGCCAAATGGTTAAAAACAACACTCGAACTGCCCTGGCGCAGGCGCATAGCATCGCTTAATATTTTATTAACATCTACCGTTTGGCGGCAGGACCATAATGGCTTCACCCACCAGGACCCCGGCTTTATTGACCATGTGGTGAACAAAAAGGCCAACATTGTGCGGGTTTATTTACCGCCCGATGCCAATTGCCTGTTATCGGTAATGGACCATTGCCTGCGCAGCTATCATTATGTAAATGTTATCGTAGCCGGCAAACACCCAGCGCCGCAATGGCTTAATATGCAACAGGCGGTTGAGCATTGTACCCGCGGCATTGGCATCTGGGATTTTGCCAGCAACGACCGGGAAGCCGAACCTGATGTGGTAATGGCCTGCAGCGGCGATGTGCCAACTTTAGAAACCCTGGCCGCGGTTTCGATTTTGAGGGAACACCTGCCTGAACTAAAAATAAGGGTTGTTAACGTTGTAGACCTGTTTAAACTTCAAAAAAGCACCGAACATACCCACGGCCTCAGCGATAAGGATTATGACGCGTTGTTCACCATTGATAAACCCGTGGTATTTGCTTTTCATGGTTACCCATGGCTGGTACACCGCTTAACCTATAACCGCGCCAATAATGCTAATATGCATGTGCGGGGTTATAAAGAAGAAGGCACTATCACCACATCTTTCGACATGACCGTACTTAACGAAATGGACCGTTTTCACCTGGTGATGGATGTTATTGACCGCCTGCCGCAAACAGGCAGCAAAGGCGTTTATCTAAAACAACAACTAACAGATAAGCTAACGCAGCACAAACAATACATTAAAGCCAACGGCAAGGATATGCCCGAAATACTTAACTGGAAATGGAAACAATAGCGCAAGAGGTAGTTGTAAGGCCCGATATGCACACCTATTACCGCAGCTATCGCGTTGATAAAAACGACACCGGGATAAAAGTGGTATCGGCAAATGATTTTAAGCCGGTACCTTCCTTATTTGTTTACAGTAAATATGCGGTTTATACTTTACAGGACGGTTATCGCCTATATTATCAAACCACCAGTTTGGTAAACGCCATGAAAAAAGCCAAGGAGGGCGCGCTGGCCTGCATAAACGCTTACATTAAGCAAGGCGAGGCCGGTATGGCAGCATTATTGCAATACCGGATGGACCATTATGAAGATTTGCACATAAACCTTGTTGATGCAAATATTCAATTGGTTGAACGTAAAATAACAGAGGACAGATGTTTTAAATGGACACCTTATAGGATTAAAAGTTAAATATGCTGAATAAACAAGAAATTTTCGGCTATGAGCCGGATCAGAAATATAAAACATCGGTTGCTTATTTTTCAATGGAATTTGCGGTTGACCAGGCTTTAAAAATTTATAGCGGCGGGCTGGGGTTTTTATCCGGCTCGCATTTAAGAAGTGCTTATGAGTTGAAGCAAAACCTGGTAGGCATAGGGATGCTGTGGAAATACGGTTATTATGACCAGGTGAGGGATGGCAACGGCTTTATGAAGCCCGATTTTATTGAAAAGCAATATTCCTTTTTACAGGATACCGGTATCGTTTTTACAGTACAGGTACATGATGCGCCTGTACATGTTAAAGCCTGGTTGTTAAAACCGGAGACATTTGGTTCGGCGCCCTTGTTCTTGCTGAGCACCGATGTTCCGGAAAACGATGAGGTGTCGAAGTCGATTACCTATAGGCTATACGATTCAAACGAGGCAACCCGGATAGCGCAAACCATTATTTTAGGCGTTGGCGGCGCTATGCTGTTGGATATTTTAAACTTTGAACCAGATGTTTACCACATGAACGAAGGGCACTCGGTATCATTAAACTTTTACCTGTACGCCAAATATAAAAGCCTGGAAGAAGTGAAGAAAAGAGTGGTTTTCACCACCCATACTCCCGAAATGGCCGGTAACGAAGCGCATAGATATGACCTGCTAAAAAAAATGTCGTTTTTTTATCATTTACAGGAGCATGAAGTAAAATCGTTGTTAGGGATGGACGGAGATAGTTTTAACTACACCCTGGCGGCACTCAAATTTTCGGGTAAAGCCAATGGCGTATCTAAACTTCATGGCGAGGTAGCCCGGCAAATGTGGGGCGATAATCCCGGTGTTTGCGAAATTACATCCATTACCAACGCACAAAATAAAGCCTATTGGCGGGATGCTGCTTTAGATGAGGCCATCGCTGCGAACAATGCAGAAGCTATTGTTGCCCGTAAAAAGGCTATGAAGCTCGATCTGTTCCGGGTGATAGCAGACCAGTGCGGAAAACTGTTTGATCCAAATGTGCTGACCATTGTATGGGCCCGCCGTTTTGCCGGCTATAAACGCGCCGACCTGGTAATGCAGGACTGGGACAGGTTTGTGGCCATGGTAAATAATGCTAAATATCCTGTACAAATCATCTGGGCGGGCAAGCCCTACCCGGAGGATGAAGGTTCTATCGCCTTATTCAACCAGATCATCGCACGTACGCGGGCATTTACTAACTGTGCCGTGTTAACCGGTTACGAACTGCAATTATCGGCCTTGCTAAAAAAAGGATCGGATGTTTGGCTTAACAATCCGCAGATGTACCGCGAGGCATCGGGCACCAGCGGCATGACTGCGGCCATGAATGGCAGCATTAACCTCTCCCTGCCCGATGGCTGGGTACCTGAGTTTGCCAAAGACCTGAAAAACTGTTTCCTGGTTCAGCCAGCACCTAACGAGTTTCAGGAGCACGAAAAAGACAGCAAGGAAAACAGGAACCTGATGGACGTGCTGGAAAAAACGGTATTGCCCATGTATTATGGCGCTCCAAAAAAATGGTTAGGCATCATGAAACAGGCGGCCGCGGATGTGGTACCGGCATTCGAAGCCGGGCGGCTGGCAGCCGAATATTACGAAAAAATGTATAGACCGTAGTAACGTATCTATATATTAATTGTTAATTGATTTGGCGTTTTGTGCTCAATATCAGTTTTTACCATGACGGCCATCATGAACAATGGCAGGTTTTAGCGCGATCTTTATAAAGCTAAAATCAGATAAAGATGCAAAAATATCACCGCTTGTTTTTCTTTTCGGCAGGAGTAACTTTGTTGTTATTGTTAATTGGCACTGTTGCAAATGCCGCACATAGTGCCAGGAAAGATACGTCCATAGCAACCGCTATAAAAAGCCAGTTAGCGGCACAACGTAACGATCTTTATTTTCCAAACAGCGTTCAACGCTTTTACCGGCAAACTGGCTTCAAGCTGGCCTGGATAGCGCCCGATACGGTTAAAACTCATGCTACCGATGCTATGCTGTTGCTTGATTGTGTAGTTACCTATGGGCTAAAACATGCTGACTATCATCCCGATCAGTTATTGTACGATAAGTTAAAGTTACTCAGATCAACTACCGCCCCCGTTAGCAACAGGCAAAAAGCGATGTTCGACATCCTGTTAACCGATGCAATCCTCGCTTTTGAAAACAACCTCCATTATGGCCGGCTTAACCCTAATTACCCTGCCGCAAAAATCGACTCGGGAATTAAAAATGGGTTTAATGCCGAAAAGGTGCTGATTACGGCACTTAAAAGCCAGCAATTTGAAAAAGAGATTAGCAACGTACAACCTCAAACCAAGGCTTACGCTTCCCTGAAACATCAAATGTATTTGATGAAAGGACTATATGAGCTGGATTGTTACGAATTTAGCGTAGCCGATGTGCAACGGGTAGCCATCAATATGGAGCGCCTGCGCTGGTGCAGCACCAGGAAAAAAACACCTGTAGATATCAACGTCCCTTCAGGTATCTTAACTGTACATACCAAAAACGGCGATCAATACTTCAAAATAAAAATCGACAAACCTGGCATGGATCTGCTGGCGGCAGGACTGGATTATTCGGCCATAAATATCATCACCAATAAAGGGCAGATTTTTTTACAGATAAGCAAGCCTGCATATCAAAAGCCGGGAGAGTTAACTATAAACCCGGTTGTTAACCAGGCCAGGCGGGATACCACCGCTATACTGCTTAGCGTTGCACACCGGGCTAAACTTGCCGCACAGTTATCAAACATCGGCAAAAAGCAGCCTGTTCCTGTATCGCTTACTTACCTTACCTGCGATATCAAAAACGGCCAGCTGGTTACCTATAAAGATATTTTTTATGCCGATGCACGATTGAAAAAAGCCTTGTATAAAGTTAACAAGCCTTAATTATTCCATCTGCTCCGGTGATTTCACACTGATTTCAGCATTTTAACTACTGATTTTGATGATTAAACCGATAACGGCAGCTATACCAATAATATAAGGTTCCTGTATTTTTTTGATATAGATAAGCGCCGCTATAGTAGCTAAAGCAATCAGTGCTGTCGGGATATCAACAATTGACCGCAACCCGATAATGATTACCGACCCTACCAGGGCGCCTATTACGGATGCAGTGATGCCCTCTACAAATGCTTTGATGCTGGTATTTTTGGCGATCTTTTTGAAGGATGGCGCTAAGGCGACAGTGAATAAATAACAAGGCAGAAAAGTAGCCAAAGCCGCCACACAAGCGCCCGGAAAACCGGCAACCAGGTAACCGATAAACCCAACCGTGATAACCACGGGCCCCGGTGTGATCATAGCTACGGCAACCGCATCAACAAACTGGTGTTCATTAAGCCAGCCAAACTCTTTAACCACGCCACCATGCAAAAACGGCACAATTGCCAGGCCGCTGCCAAATACAAACGCGCCCGCTTTCGCAAAAAACCAGGCAATCTCCTGCAAGGTCTTGCCATCGTATTTCCAGAAACCGGTGCTTATCAATATTCCGGCCGGCAGTACCGCAGGCTTTTTAATCCACCGCGGCGGCGCTTTGATAATCATGTACATGATGCCACAGCTCAGGAACAATAGTATTTCTTCTCTTTCGGTAATAACCGTAATCACAACGCCGGCTATATAAAAAAGCCACAACAACCATTTGGATTTCATGGCAGCCGGTTCAAATTTGCTGATAGATTTAACAGTTAGTTTATAAGCGCTCATCGCGATGATACCAATAACCGCTGCACCTACCCCATAAAATACGGCCTGCATCCACGTTAAGCCGCCGTAAAGCTGGTAAGCCATGCCTAACAATACCACCATGATAAACGACGGCAGTACAAAAGCCAATCCTGTTAGTGTTGCACCAATGAGCCCGTAGTGAACAAAGCCGATATAGATACCTAATTGGGCAGCCAAAGGGCCTGGAGCCAGTTGGGCCAAAGCTAATCCTTCTTTATATTCTTCGGCCGTCAGCCAGCCTTTTTGCTCAACAAGGTCGCGCTGCATATAGCCTACCAAAGCTACCGGGCCGCCAAAACCCCAGGTGCCCAGTTTTAAAAAGTATTTTGTAATATCCGGCAATGAATAGGCCGGTTGTTGTTTGGTTAATTGCTCTTCCATGGGTATTTTCTCCTCTCTGCGCATATTTTGCCAGGTTACAATATTTGCCTTTTTCCTATTGCTTTACCTGCACGGTTATACCTTCTTTCAGTTCCTCATTGGCCTGCGCCACCAGTTGGTCGCCGGGCTTCAAATCGCCGGCTATCTCGGTCTTTTCCTTGCCGGTAAAACCGGTCTTTACATCTACCCATTGGGTTTTTCCGTTTACTACCCTAATCACAAACTTACGTTCCTGGGTAGATACCACTGCTTTAAACGGCACCAGGAAGCCCTCTTTGGGACGGCTAACCGGCAATACAATTTGGGCGAACATGCCAGGCTTAAGTAAACCGTTAGTATTTGGAAAGGTAAGCTCCCAGGTTTCGCTGCGGGTTTGCGGATCAATGGCATCTGATTTTCGTGCCAGTTTGGCTTTAAACACCTGGCCGGGATTGGCCGATACCGTAAAACTTGCCTCATTATCTTTTAGCGTGGTGGAATTATACGCCTCGGGCACTGCTACATCAACCCTTAACGACGAGTTATCTTCAACACGGAACAGCAACGTTTTACCGGTATTATCTACAAAATCGCCTTTAAATATATTCCTGGCTGTAACCACACCGTTAAAAGGCGACCGGATCACCAGGTAATCTTCTATCGCTTTATTGGCCTGGGTAGCCGAACGGGAAGCCTGGTAAACAGCACTATCCGTCCGCATTTGGTTATGCGCAATTTCCAGCTCGTTATCAGCCACAGCACCGGGCGTTTGCGCAGCTTTTAATAACCTTAAATATGTTGATTTACTGGATTCATATTTTGACCTGGTGCCCATGCTGTTACTTTGGCTTTGCGCTTGCGCCGCTTTTAATTCGGGAGCATCAAGGACGCATAAAACCTGGCCTTTAGTAACTTTTGAGCCGATATCAACCTTTACTTCCTTCACATAGCCCGGTGTACGGGCATAAATATTGGCGCGATCGAACGGAATAATTTCTCCGGTGAGGTTCAGTTTGTTAGCAATGGGTTCTGGTTTCAGGGTTAACAGTTTAACCACCGGCTTTTCCGGCAGGCCCTGGGGGGCTGCTTTTTCGGCTTGGTTGCCCCCGCAGGCCGCCAAAAGGCAAACAGGGACTAAGAATATATAATTGACAGCTTTCATGATTGATTTTCGGTTAGGGATTGATATTTGCTTTGCGGATCATCCGGATCTAAAGAGATAACAGGCACCGGCCGGTTACCTATGGAGAACTGGTATATTAACGGCAAAATAACCAGGCTGGAGAAGATGGAAAAGATAAGGCCACCTATCACGGCTGTACCTAAGGGGGATGTTTGATCGCCCCCCTCGCCTAAGCCTAAGGCCATTGGCATCACTCCGGCAATCATTGCTAAGCTGGTCATCAGGATAGGTCTTATCCGGTCTTTAATTCCTTGCAAATAGGGCTCCTGTAATTTTTCACTTCTATATTTTTCTGCCTGCGTCACAAACAGGATGGCATTGGCCACGGCCACACCTACAGCCATGATACAGCCCATATAGGATTGTATATTCAGTGTTTTACCGCAGATCCATAACAACAGCAGGCTCCCGGCTAATATGCCCGGTATAACCGAGATAATGACCAGCGATAACCTGAACGACTGGAAGTTTACCGCTAACAACAGGAAAATTACCACGATAGCCAGCAAAATACCATTCTGCAATTCCTGGAAAGTTTGTAAAAAAACTTCGGCCTGGCCCGGTTGCTGTATTTTCATGCCCTCGGGCAGTTTGCCGCTTTCATTGATAATCTTATCGATATCGTTAATGGCCGAACCCAGCGCTTTGCCTTGCAAATTGGCAGTTATGGTAATAAAGCGTTTTTGGTTTAAGCGGTCAAACTCGCCTTCGGTATTGCCCATTTTCCAGGTTGCTACATCGCGCATGTAAACCTGCTTGCCGTTATTGGAGCTTAACAAAATATTATCCACCTGCGCAGGATCATTCATCACCAGCTCTGGTATCTGCACCTGTATTTGGTACGCTGTCCCGGCTGTTTTATCTACCCAATAATTGGGCTGCGTAAAACGGCTGGATGAAGTAGCCGCAGCCAATGATTTCCCGGCATCTTCCACGGTTAAGCCTAATTGTCCCAGCTTTACCCTGTCAAATTCAATTTTCATGGCTGGGTAACCCTGCGGGGCGCTATAAGCCACATCGCGCAGGTAAGGCAGGGTTTTCAAACGCTCAACAATCTTTTTCCCAAACTGGCGGTCCTGTGCCAGGCTTTTACCTAAAACCTGCACCTGTATAGGAGTGCCCGTTCCCTGGCTCATTACCTGGCCTACCAAATCGGCGGGTTCAAAAGAAATATGTGCCCCGGGCATTTGCATACTTACCGCCTGGCGTACCTTTTCCCTGAAATCATCTATTTTGATACCGGAGCCTGTAATAAATTTAACCTTTAGCAGTGCCTCTTCGGGTCCGCTCGTCCACAGGTGAATAACGCTCACCGGGTAACTTGAACCCATCAAACCAACATAGGCCGATGATATGGCAATTTTATTACCGCCCGAAAGGCTATCTACCAGGTGAAGCAGTTGTTTTGTTTTTGCTTCCGTCCGTTCAATACGCGTCCCTTCTGGCAACCTTAGCCTTACCTGGAACTGCCCGGCATCAACTTTCGGAAATAACTCTTTACCAACTGTTAAAAATAGCAGCGCCACCAGGCCAAATGAAAGGATCAGGTAAACGGGTATCAGGATGTTTCTGCCGGGCGAAAGCCGGTTAATCAGTCCTTCATGTTGTTCTTTAAAGCGGGTCATACGCTTGCCTTCTTTTGCGGTTTCGGCCGGTTGGTCTTTAAACAACCAATTGGCAACAACCGGCACAAAAGATTGCGATAACAGGAAAGATGCTATCATGGCAAATCCAACAGCCAGCGAAAGCGGCAGAAACATGGCTTTAGGAATACCCGACATAAAGAAAGCAGGGAAGAACACCGCCAGTATACAAAGGAGGATTAACAATTTAGGCAAAGCAATTTCCTTACAAGCTTCTAAAATGGCCCGCCCTTTCAGTTCGCCTTTTTCCTGGTGATGGTGTATATTTTCTATCGTTACGGTGGCCTCATCTACCAAAATACCTATGGCCAGTGCCAGGCCGCCAAGGGTCATGATGTTGATGGATTGTCCAAAAAGTTTGAGGCAGATAACCGCCGAAAGCAAGGCCAGCGGGATAGTTAAAACCACGATGAGCGAACCACGCCAATCGCGCAGAAATAACAATACCATAAGCCCGGTGAGCAAAGCGCCTAAAATGCCTTCCGTCATTAAGCTTTTTAATGAATTGATAACATAGCCCGATTGATCAAACTCATAACTTACTTTAATATCCGATGGGATAGCTGCCTGCATGTCGGGCAAGGCTGCTTTCACTTTTTGTACTACATCCCAGGTTGATGCATCGGCCCTTTTGGTAACGGGGATATAAACCGAACGTTTGCCGTTAATCAATGCATAACCTGCTGTAATATCGGCGCCGTTATCTACCTGTGCCAGGTCATGTACATACACGGCCGGGCCGCTGCCGGTTTTTACGGGAATGTTGCCCAAATCCTGGATATTATCTACCACCGTATTTTGGGGGGCAATGAGCATCTGATCGCCCACACGCAGGTTACCTGCCGGCAGTATGGTGTTCCCTTTGGCAATGGCGGTTACCAGTTCTTCGGGACTAACCCCATAGCTCCTTAGTTTATTGGGATCGGCCTTGATGAGCACCGAACGCTGGTTACCGCCAAACGGCGGCGGTGCCGAAACACCCGGTAATGTGGAGAACATAGGGCGTACTTTAAATAGGGCCAGATCTGATACCTCGCCCAATGACCTGGTCGGGCTGCTGAAAACCAGCTGGCCAACCGCCACGCTGCCCCCGTCAAAACGGGTTACAAAGGGCGATACCGTACCGGGAGGCATAAAAGCCCTTGCGCGGTTCACCATTGATACAACCTCGCCGGTGGCCTGCCCCATATCGGTGCCTTCGTAAAAATTAAGTTTTAATAAAGTAACCCCCTGGATGGTTTTGCTTTCGACAGATTTAATGCCGGTTACATACAAAAAATGGTACTCATAATACGAGGTTACAAAACCTTCAATCTGCTCGGCCGACAGCCCGCCGTAGGTTTGTGCCACATAAATGGTGGGGGTACCCAGCTTAGGGAAAATATCTACCGGCATGGTTTTGATGGATACCACCGCGAAAAAAACTATGGCAATAACGGCAACGATGATGGTGACCGGCTTTCTTAATGAGGCGTATAAAAACTGGATGATGTTCATTTGCCGTATTGATTTAAAAACAGGTTCAGGTTGCCGCTATAGGCCGCCTCATTTAATAATGCCCGCCATGCCCCGTAATAAGCTATCCGGACAGTGGCTTCAGCCTGAAATAATAATTGCTGTGCCTGTATCACATCATAATAATTGATAAGGCCCGATTTATACCTGGATTGGATGGCTTTATAAGAATATTCGGCAGAATGGAATTGCTGTGGCGCCAGCTGTGCCGATTGTACTGCTTTTTGAAAATTGGATACCGCGATTTCTTTTTGGGTATTCAGGTGCAGCTCGGTTTGAGCAAGTTGTTCCCGGCTGGATGCTGTAATGAGTTCCTGTTGTTTCCATAGGGGTTTCTGCCTAAAAACTTCCAGTATTGGAAAAGCGATTTGGGCACCTACCCCATAATTATACCGCTGAAAATGCCAGCCGTCGCCGGAGTTAACTGTACCATCCGCGCCGATACCAGATCCCCTGCCATAGCCGGTGCTCCATAAAGTTAACTTTGGCAGGATGTTTTTCTTCAGCGATTTTAAAGCCAGTTCGTTAGTGCTTACATTGGCCTTCCCCAATTGCACTTCGGGATGATCGGTTGTTATGGTATCAGTTAAAGCGATTACCGGTAGATTTTCAAAAAGTGAAGAATCAACCACCAGGCCGGCTGGTAACTTGCCACCAACCAATTCTTTGAGGGCTATCAGTGTAGAATCCCGCTGCCATTCAAAAGCAATCAATTGCATTTGGGCCCGGGCGTATTCTGAGTGGAAGGAAGAAGAATCTGTTCCCGGCCGCAAACCGCTAATTACAAGGGTTTGCGCCTGTTTTAAATTAAAAGCCGATTTGTTGATGTTAGACTGGTAAACTTTAACCAAATCGCTTACCAGTAAATAGTTTAACCAGGCGCCAATTACATTTACCTGGTGCTGAAACAAGGTTAAGCTCTCGTCGGCTTGCCCATATTTCAACCGCCCTTTAGCCAATTCAACTTCGGCGCTACGCTGGCCAAAAGTAATGGGTTCCCATTGCAGGTTAAGCGCGGCCGCGCTGCCTGGCACGCCACTGTAATCATTGCCCCTCGTTGGCGGCCCGCTGATGGGCGTAATATATTGCGGATAAATCATCCCGGTAATATTGTTCGCGGTGGCGTAATCAACCTGGTACGATGCGTTTAGCGATGGGATTAAACCGTTCTGCTTATACTTTACAGCATATTGCAGGGCCTGGGTTTGCAACTTTTTGGCTTTTATCAAAGGATAATTAGCCGTTGCAGTATGCAGCAGGGAATCAAGATAGGGCTTACTTTGCTGCCCCAAAGTTTGCCTGGGAAGTAAAAAACAAAGAAGCACACCTGCAAGCATGCTGATTTTTGGAAAGGCGGGTAAATCGGAATATTTCATAGCTGGAAATCCAGTGCTGTATATGTAAGCGCAATACTATGGCAATTTACTATTTTAAAATAGAACAGATTTTACCGAATAGAATCTGCTTTACTTTTTTACCACGTTTTTTTTGTACTCAGACGCCCTCATCCCCATTTGTTTTTTGAAAATCCGGTTAAAATGGCTTTGGTCCGAAAATCCGGTGAGGTAAGCAATCTCCGTTAAAGAGTAGTCGGTGGTTTCCATCAGGTTTATTGATTTTTCGATGCGCATTTTACGGATATAGTCGCCGAAGGATAAATTTTCGAAGTACCTTGAAAACTCCCGCGACAGGTAGGCCGGGTTAATCTTTAGTTCTTCCGACACCTGTTGCAAGCTTAAGCTCATATTGGTATCAATTTGGTCCTGGATCATCTCCTTAATTTCCTTTGCCCATACCGGTGCTTTTTTTGATCCCTGCTGCTTCAGGTATTTATTAAAAACCTCCAGTAAAAGGAATTCTACAGGCTCCTGTATATGTTTTTGCTCGTACAGGTATTTGGCCCAGGTGTATAAGCCGTCATATACTTTTATACCCAGTTCCAGCAGTTCGTGGTCGTCTGGGATGTTTTTTGATAACCCTAAAAAGATCGCCGACAAACCCGATGCCTGCGGGGCGAAATCATGCCGGTCGGTATCAGCACCACGAACAATGGCAGCAATACGATCAAGCGCTGCATCTTTAAGCTGATGTTTCTTTATAAAATAATCAAAAGTACATTGGTCATCATAATGGGTATATTCAACGTCCGGCAGGTCAAAAGGAGTTGCATTTAAAATCGCCGCCTGCGCAATCACCTGGTCTACCGGCACATAAACAATCTCGGCATCAGGGTCAATAAAGCGTTTAATGAGCCAGGGACAGGCAATACGGTCTATCTTCGGATGTTCGCGGGTAATCCATTTCATTTCGTTACCAAAGTTAGAAATCTAATCCTTTTTATAGCAACGGATTCCCTGGCGACTATCCGGGTATAATCGTAACAAATTTGTTCAATTCATCAGAAACATACCAAGTCGGTGATTGACGCTTATTCCAGTATCTGCAAAGTAAAAGCACCGCCATTGTTTGGTCAGTTAATAGATTCCAGCGTCATGGTGCCCATTAGCTTGCCATTTTTACTATAGGTTTCCGACTTTACAAAACGGCCCAGTTTTGGTGCAAACCACTCGGTTACTTTTATGCGGAATGGTATGCTGATACCCATCATCTTCATCGTGTTTGTAGCATCGTACGTTACTTTAAAGCAATCAAAACTACCTGCGCCTGTGGTTATAGTCTCGGCCGCTTCTACTTTACGGTTAACAATATCCATTTGCATCTCGCCTTTGGCTGCGCCGCCGTTGTTCAGATTAATAGTTATCGAGCCATCGTCAAGCGTTTGCCCGGCTTTAATATCAGCGGGGTAAGTAAGGTACCTGGCTTCGCCGCTCACCTGCATATCGCCGTATTGCTTCATAGAGGCGGCCGGGATAAACGATTTCATATCAATCTTAATTGCGTTGCCGCTGCAAATCATCTCCGAATCGCCGGTGCCCATAACCTTGCCGTTATGGTCGCTGATAACGGCATGCACCGCCACAGTCAACGCGTCTTTTTTGATGCTGGTATAAACGGCGGTCATTTGTGGCTGGCCCTTGGCATCGTGGTTAATATAGCTGAGTTTTTTGCCGTTAACGTTGTTGATGAACTGGTTGCAACTTTGCGCGTTGGCCGTATGCACGCCAATAGCAGCGCACAGCAGCAGGATGATCAATTTTTTCATGATGTTTATCAGATGATTAAATTGGGATAAATATCCAGCCTAAAGCACAGATATACAATCGTATAAATACGTCAAGGTGATGTGGCAGCTACGCAATTTGAGCACGTGCTCAGGCCAGGGGCAGCGAAAAATAAAAAGTAGAGCCTTTGCCGCTTTCGCTTTCTACCCATATTTTGCCGTCGTGCCTTTTAATAATTTCGGCGCTTAAGTATAGGCCGATACCGAAACCGGAAATATGACGCAAGTGTTTGTTTTCAACCCGGTAATACCTGTCAAATATCCGGTGAATATCTGGTGGCTTAATCCCGATACCATCATCTTTTATACTCACAACTACCGTTTGGCCCTTAATTTGGCAATCAACATCAATCAGTTTACCTTTTGGCGAATACTTAACCGCGTTACTGAGGAGGTTGGAAATCACAGAACTGATTTTATCCCGGTCGGCGTTTACGATGATATCATTACATCCCGCCAAACTAAAGCTATGACTGTTAACGGTAAGCCTGATTTCTTCCAGGTTTTCCTGTAACAATTGCTCAAGCGCGAAAGGCTCTTTTTCAATGAACAATTGCCCCGACTCCAACCGTGAAATATTCAGAAAACCATTGATCATACTGGTCATTTTTCGGACTTGCCGGTTGGCGTTTTCCATGGCGCCGGATAAAAACTCATCTTCATTATACCGTAGCTTGCTTGTGCCTACCTGGATGATAGCGCTAAGGGAGGTAAGCGGTGTTTTAAGTTCGTGGCTAACCATCCCAATAAAATCGTTTTTACGCTGCTCTTCCTGTTTTTTCCCGGTGATATCCCTTGCTATTTTGGATAAACCGATAATATTGCCCCGGGCATCTTTGATGGGAGAAATTGTCAAAGAAATATCCAGCAGATGCCCATCCTTTGTTAATCGCTTAGTTTCAAAATGCTCTACGCGCTCGCCTCTTTTTAACCGGGACAGTATGCGGGGCTCTTCATCCTGGCGGTCGGGAGGGATAATTTTATAAATCGTCTGGCCTATCATCTCATCTGAAGTATAGCCAAACATCCGTTCGGCTGCCGCATTCCAGCTCGTGATCACGCTTTCCGGGGTCTTGCTAATAATAGCATCATCAGAAGATTGAACAATTGCTGCCAATTTCGCGCTTTTTTCTTCGGCTTGTTTAATGCCGGTGATATCCAGGGTGATGATCAGACCCGCATCTACTTCGTCCATTTCATTTTTTAACGGCACAAAATGAACAATATAAAACTCGCCGGTACCAGTTTTCCATTCAATCGAAAACTGTTCTCCGCCGATAACCCTTTCATACAGGGGCCTTGAAACTTCGTAGCTTTCGGGCGATACTTCTGCGGGGTGCCTGCCTTCGTACCCATCGCGATTAAAGCCCATCTTTTCCATGATATCGCCTTCAATTGTCATGTAGCGGTGGCTTCTGTCAATCACCATGATCAATGATCCGGGAATATTCAGTGCGATGGAGCGGAACAATTTCTCGCTTCGCTGCAGGCTGGCCTGGGTTTCAACTAATGCGTCGTTGGTGGCCGCCAGTTCTTCATTGGCCGCGGCGAGTTCTTCATTGGCGGCGGCAAATTCTTCATTGGTAGCAGCCAATTCTTCATTAAGTCCATGGGCGGAATTCTCCAGCAGCCATACCGCTAAACTGGTGACGCTGCCTTCATTGTTTTTTATAGGAGAATAAACAAAACTAGCCATTACCGTTTCCATCTCACCGTCATGTACCAGCGGGATCTCCCTTTCCCGGGCAGTATACGGGCGGCCTTCCCGAACGGCTTTATTAAGGATCACGTCATCCTGATCAAGCCTGTCCAAAGGAAATACTTCCCGGTAATGCTTCCCCAAAACCGCCTCTTCCGGCTTACCGGTCAGTTTCAAAAAATGAGCATTAACCATTTCGACCACCAGGGTGGCCGCATCTACTATGCAAATACCCACCGGTGCATTCAGCACTATGTAGGATAAATTATACTGATTGAACATTTGCATAAAGTCAAAGTATTTTCTCCGAAAGTAAAGATAAGTGAATATTAGTTAGGATGTTCTTAAATAATTGCTTAACCGTTAATCAATAACAATGCCTGGATGGCTCATAATATTTTAAAGCTGCCAGGCGGCATTTAACTAATACGATTACATTTCTTGCCTTCGAACCCTTTCTCTTTTTGTTGCCTGCCCCCGATGGTGGCGGCAACATTAATCAATAAGTGAAAGCATAAAAGCCAATAGCCCCAAAAGCTTATTAATTTTACTGGGCAGGTAGCCAAATTTTTTTTTGAATGCCGTTGTAAAATGGTGGGCGTTTTTATAACCCACTTCAAAGGCTACTTCCCTTACAGGTTTCCCCTCTTTTAAAAGCAGTTTTGCTTTATCCATCCGCAAATCATATAAATAGCCAAAAACCGTTGTCCCAACAACCTCCTTAAATCCTTTTTTTAGTTTAAAATCATTGAGGCCAACTTTATGCGCCAGTTCAATAAGCGAACAGGGGTTTAACAAATTTTCCTCTACTATGGTTTTGGCCCGGCTAATACGCTCCAGGTCGTGCATTTTCAAAAATGAATTGGCCGGTTGCCCGGCTAAAACAGCTACCTGTTCCAATTCAAGGAAAAGTAGCTCCAACGCCTTCGCTTCAAAATAAATGTGATGGTTCCCCCTTTTTTCAATATTAGCCATTATGCCCTGAATAGCCTGGCTCATTTGCAGCGTGGTTGGCCTGCTTGCTTGCAGCAACTCCAATTGTTCGGGATCAATTGCACCCGGTATACTTTTTTTCAAACTATCTCCCAGGAAACAAACCACAAAGAGTAATAAATGGCCCCGAAGGCTGGCCTTAAATCTTAACTGGCCGGGCGAAAAAAGGCTATTGTGTTCGCCTTCACAAAATGGGAAGCCCGCTAAACCTGGTTGTGTTGGCCCTGATAAGGTAAAGCTCATCATCAGGCATAAGGTATCAATCTCCACAGTCGCCGGGCATATTTTATCACTCTTGAAATCTATCACAAAGAAATGGATATCAGCCAGTTTTACGGTGATAATGCTTACATGGCCCCAGTTCCCGGTTTGATTAAATAAGGCTTTATCCCTTAAAATACCATCAAAATGGTAAACATCATCATCCAATAAGGCAGAAGTAATCCTGATCATTATTAATCCGTATCGCGTTTATTAAAATCCCGCTGGCGTTATCATACTGTTTGTAAATCGCTCAAATTTGCATCATTATTTTTAATTAGTCTAAATAAATGCAAATAAAATATATCCTTTGCGCTTTTGTCATGTCATTTACATTCAATATGGCCTATGCGCAAAGGCGGGATACGATAAAAAAGGATACGGCAAATATTAAGCAGCTGAAAGAAGTAGTGGTTACCGGCACCCGCACGCAGAAAAGCCTGCAACAGGTGCCAATACCAATTACCCGCATCACAGCTGACGAAATAAAGAAAAAGGGCCTGGTACGGCTGAACGAGATTTTGGCCGAGCAAACCGGAATGACCATTTTAGATGACCCGCACGGACAGGGCATACAAATCCAGGGATTTGACCCTGCCTATACCATGATTTTAATAGATGGGCTACCTTTAATTGGCCGCAATACGGGTATACTGGAGCTTTCGAGGATCACCATTAATAATATCGACCGGATTGAGATTGTAAAAGGTCCAACATCTTCCCTGTACGGCAGTGAAGCTATGGCCGGAGTTGTAAATATCATTACTGCCGATCCGGTAAAGGGAATATCGGGCGGGGCGGCAGCCAGGTACGGTACCAACAATACCGCAGATCTTAGCTTAAATTCGGCCTACAAAAATGACCGGTTCTACATTTCGGGCTTTGCCAACCGTTATAGCAGCGGCGGTTATACATTGCAGCCTTCATCAGGACTGCCTACGGTTTCGCCCTTCGCGGGCTATACGTTTAATGGCAAAACATCCTACAAAATAGACGATAGAACAACCATCAAACTTTCTGTAAGGTATTATACCAATGACCAGGACAGCAGGTACCTGGTTGATAACCGTTATGCTGCAGGGACGGGCACCGAAAAAGATTTTAACATAGCACCGGTAATTACCCATCGCTTTACCAATAAGCTACTTTCAACCTTACAACTTTACCGCTCAACCTATAAAACAAAATCGGATGTAAGGTATGAGGATGACCAGTCTGTATACGACCAGACCTATTTTAACCAGGCCTTTAACCGTGCCGAACTGCAAAATGATTATGCTTTAAAGGATAACCTGAAACTAACCGGCGGTGCAGGTGGTCAGTATGAAACGGTTGAGGCTACACGCTACACCAAACTACAATCGTTCACATCCGGCTACGGCTACTTCCAGGCCGACTGGCTGCCGGTAAAAAAACTGGATATTATAGCCGGTGGCAGGTATGATGTGCACAGTGTTTATAAATCGCAGTTAAGCCCCAAACTGGCGGCAAGCTATGCACTTAGTCCAAAATTTACGGTATTAGGGTCGGTTGGTAAAGGTTATAAGGCCCCCGACTTTCGCCAGCTTTATTTAAACTTTACTAATGCCGAGGTTGGCTACAGTGTTTTTGGTTACGAAGAAGCAAGTGCAGGCATAGAGCGCTTACAGCAGGCCGGGCAAATTGAAACCATATTGATAGATCCCGCTACGCTGAAAAGGTTAAATGCCGAAAGTTCCACCGCTTTTAATTTAGGTTACCGGTACAAACCAACAGGCAAACTCTATTGGACAGCCAACCTTTTCCGCAATAACATCACCAACCTCATCGAAACAGCGGCCATAGCTATAAAAACCAATGGTCAATCTGTTTTCTCCTACTTCAACCTCAATAAAGTTTATACGCAGGGTATTGAAACCGACCTGAGCTACCAGCTATTCAAATCGTTACAGGTGGCAGGCGGTTTTCAATACCTGGAAGCATATGACCAGGAGGTGTTGAACCAGATAGCCGCGGGTAAAGTTTTTACCAAAGATCCCGAAACCAATCTTACTAAAGTTATCAAAAGAAGTGATTACGGCGGTCTGCTCGGCCGGTCAAAATACACATACAATATTCGTGTAAACTATCTCCATGAAAGTTCAGGCATCAATGCTTCAGTAAGGGCCATCTATCGTGGCAGGTATGGCTATAAGGATGCGGATGGAAATGGCATTGTAAACCGCAATGATGAATATACAAAAGGATACGTACTGGTTAACGCGTCACTATCCAAGTCCGTACTGAAAGATGCGATCAGGGTACAACTTACGGCGCAAAACCTGCTGAATTACAAAGATGCCCAGGTTGTTCTTAATCTGCCGGGCAGGCTCATCTACGCCGGGATAGCTTATAATTTCAATAAAAAACAACACACAAATTAAATAACCATTCAAACAATAAAACACATGAACAAATTCACAACTTTATCATTGGCATTAAGCAGCGCTATCATTTTACTAACATCATCATGCAGTAAAAACAGCGACGACGCTACTCCGGCAGTAAGTAAACTCAGCACAAAAACAGTTACCGATCTTGACGGCTCAACAACTAACGTTTATTATAGCCTTTCAACCGGTGCGCAAATTACCGGTGCCGATACGGCCACTACCAAATGGGATATCAAATTTAAGGGGACAAGCATATTTATAAACGGCGGCACATCAGGCACCGGAACTACCCAGGCCCAAATAGTAAGCAGCACTTTTGAAACTTTAACTACGGCGCCAACCGCCGATTATAAAACGGATGCAACCGGTGCGCCTGCCATATCAGGATGGTACACCTACACTGCTACCACCGAGCCACAGCATGCTATCCTTACCGTGCCAGGTAAGATTATCGTGATTAAAACATCGGCGGGTAATTATGCCAAGATTGAAATGATAAGTTATTACAAAGGCAACCCAAACACAACAACCGCCGAATTTGCCAACCTGGCCACCAGGCCGGCATCGCGCTATTATACCTTCCGTTTTGCTTACCAGGGCGATGGCACAACCAGTTTACAATAGTTTGCTTTAAAAAAGAAACAAATAAAACACTTCAAATCATCATGAAAAAACAAATATGTTTAACACTTGGCCTGCTGGTTATAACTACAGCGGCCCTGTATGCGCAATCAAAAACAGACCAGGACCGCACGGCCATCCGTTCGCTCGGCGGCTTTTATAAAGTAACCTTTGACTATGCGGAAACTTTTGCGCCCGATACTGCTTACAAAAACCATCCTAAATACCATGCCTCTGGTTATGAGTGGGCTGTGGTTGAGGAAGAATCGCCCAAAAAAATCGTGATCCAGCATATCCTGGTTACCGGTGATACCTCTGTAATCAAGCATTGGCGGGAGGATTGGGTTTATGAAGAAGATAACCTGTTGACATTTGACAAGGACAATACCTGGAAAAAGGTGGGCTTAAAACCAGCCGAAGTAAAAGGCCGCTGGGTACAAAAAGTATTTCAGGTTGATGACAGTCCCCGCTATGAAAGCATAGGCACATGGGTACATGTTGATGGCAGGCATGAGTGGCACAGCGAATGTGATGCCCCCCTACCCCGGCGGGAGTTTACCAAGCGCAGCGATTATAATGTACTCAGGAGGGGAAACAGGATTTACCTGACAGCTAACGGCTGGATGTTTGAACAAGATAATCAAAAAATTATACGTTCGGCCACCGAAGATAAATTACTGGTATGCGAAAAGGGCTACGAAGAATTTACCAAAGCAGATGAAAGTAAATTTAATTATGCCAAAGGCTGGTGGAAAACCCGGAAGTCTTACTGGACATCTGTAAGGCAGGTTTGGGACGAAGTTTATGCGCAGCATGCACAGGTAAAACTAAAAGGAAAAACAGATGGAAAGCTGCTATACGAAAGGCTTTTTGACCTGGCCGATCGGTCTGCAAAAGAAAAATGGGATACCGCCAAAAATAAATCGGAAATCAATAAGGTTATCGAAAATTACCTGGCAATCATTTAACAAACAAAGTCCTGTGCTTACCGCCACGTTTATCCGGAAAAATGCGGTAAGGCAGGCACCAATTTTTCAATTTCGGCAGCATAAATATCAGCTATTGCTTACAAAAAAAGGCAGGCATCGGGGGCTTCATGACTAAGCCCCCGATAGCATGCACCAATATTTAACCGGCAACTTTATCCCACCATTTTAAAGGGAATTTAATTTCATCTACCGAACTTGCTACCATATCCGGCTTAAATGCATAATGCGCAAGCCTGTCTTTGGTTGATATACCCGACAAAACCAGGATGGTTTTGTAACCCATTTGTACGCCTCCCTGTATATCCGTTTCCATAGTATCACCTATCACAGTAGTTTCGGCTGTTTCCAACCCCAGGAATTTACGGGCCGACCGCATCATTACCGGGCTTGGTTTGCCAGTAACAAAAGCCTTTCGGCCTGTGGCCTCTTCAATCATCGCCGTAGTTGCAGCAATGCCCAAATTGTTCCACCCCGGTTTTTTAGGAGAAGGATCACGGTTTGTGGTGATAAATTTGGCACCTGCCAAAATCATATCTACCGCGCGCTGAACCATTTCCAGCGTAAAATTGCGGCCCTCGCCCAAAACAACAAATTCCGGATCGGTATTTACCAGCGTAATGCCATTTTCATGCAAGCTGGTCAGTAAACCTCCTTCGCCTAAAACATAGGCAGTGCCGTTGGGGCTCTGATCGCCCAAAAACTTTCCGGTAGCCATAGCACTCGTATAAACATGCTTGTCCTGAACCTCAATTCCCAAACCTTTCAATTTACGTACAACTTCCAGGCTTGTTCGCTGGCTGTTATTGGTCATAAATGCAAAAGGTATATCGCTGTCAATTAAATATTTGATAAATTTATCCGCCCCGTATATCAGTTCCTCGCCGCTATAGATAACACCATCCATATCGATTAAAAGTCCTTGTTTCATAGTATGTCTTTTAAGTTATAAGTTGTAAGAAGACTGGCCTCTACATATTCAAATATACGATATTAATAACAAAATGAATATTTTATTAAAAATACCATAACAATTTTATTTATTTATTAACAATTTATCAATACACGCAAGCTTAGAAAAGCATTCCAAACATATTAAGCTCGCAACTCAGAAAATCTTTTAATGTTGCTTAATTACATGCCAGGCTTGTTTTTCCGGGCCTAACAATTAGTTTTATTCTTCCAGGCAAAACATGATGTCGGTACGTAAAACATACTTTATACCATTAATCACCGGCCTTCCTTCGTGTTCTAAATTGTGTAAGAAAACAAGCGCCAACCCCTTTTTCGGTTGAATAGTGAGGCTACCGAAATTCGTCTCGCCTCCTTCATAATTTTCATTTAAATAAATCATAAAGGTGTAGTAGCTTGCTTCGCCATTATTTCTGATATAACTTTGGTCTCTGTGGCGTTTAAATTCCTGACCGGGCTGGTACTTATAAAATCTGAAAAGTTCATTTAGTCCGACAGCTTTGCTATACCCAATTTGGTTAGGTGCAAATGGCTTTAGTTGTTGCCACAGTATGCCGGCAAGTTCATCGTCTTTATAAATAACCCTGTTGTTATTACGAACCGTTGTAACAACTTTTTGTCCGCCCCCTGTTTCAATGGTTGCAGGCTCATAACCAACAGCCTCACTTTTTAAAATAAAGTCGTCACACGTTTCCGGCGTCCAAAAATCTTCAATTATGAAAATATCACTTGTCAGAACATGGAGTTGCATCATGTGTAGGTTTAATTTCAGCTTACCCTTTAAGGTTTATGGCGGCCTTTTCGATATTCAAATATAGCATAAAAGTTTATCGGAACTTTATGATTTAGCCCCAGCCTTGCTGTGCAAATGGCGGATCAAAATTGAGGGCTTTAAATTAGTTTAAAAAGAAATCGCCTGCAGGGCCAGTATTTTTTGGGTATTAGGATTAGTTAAATACGAACAACGGCAATTGCATAGGCTGCTGAATTATGCTTACCATCACCAAGGTAAATAGCATTGCCGTTTTTCCAATATTTCGCAACATCGCAATGACCATTATTTTCTTCACCCGCTATATAAACGATGTTGCCTGAAACCGCAATTGCTTCAGCATATCCGTTAAACTTGCGCGTATCCGAACTAAGGATTATTTCTTTTCCGTTTTTCCAATAGGCAGGCACCAGGTTGTAGTCAGTTCCTTTTTCAGCTCCTGTTACATATACATCGTTGCTTACTACTGCAATAGCACGTGAACATGCACCTCTTCCTTCTATGTCACTAAGGTTGATCTCTTTTCCATTTTTCCAATACTTAACCATAAAGCTGAACTTCCCCATCTGTTGTCCTGCTACATAAACATCATTGCCCACTACAGCAATACCGCTTGCAGTTGCTTCCTTGTCGGCTGGGGCAAGCAAAACAGCTTTACCGTTTCTCCAATATTTAGCAACGGAGGAGCGTAAATTGTGCATGTCTTGTTCAAAACCCGCTACATACACATCGTTACCCGAAACAGCAATTGCTGTTGTTGGCTCATAGTGGTTTTCATCGCTCAGACGAATTGGTATTCCATTTTTCCAGTACATCGCAATGTACAATCCGTTTTTACCAGTTTCATATCCTGATACATAAACATCTTTACCAACAACAGCTATTCCTGTAGCTGAAGCTTTATTATTTCCATCAGTCAGACTTACCGCTATGCGATTCTTCCAATAGGTGGCTACACTGTGTCCTACGTTATATACTGCACCCGATACATAAACATCACTCCCGACAACAACTATACCGGTCGCTTTCCCTTGATGGTTCCCCTCTGTAAGATATACTGGCTTTCCATTTTTCCAATAGGTAGCAATAAAATTGTATTTATCATTATTTGAGTAGCCCGCCACATAAACATCAGTTTTTTCGGAAATACCAACTGTTACAGGTAAGGCAGTTGCATCTGCCGCGAAAGAATTACCGTTTGATTTCACCGTTAGGGTTAATATAACAAACAAGTAGAATATGCTTTTTTTTAAAAAAATCATTTTTAAAGTATTTTTACCAGATTGTTGGTTTATAATCTTTGAGCAATATTCTAAATAGTGATTAATCACCATTTAGTACGCCAATTATTGTATCCATTATGCGAAGATGACGTATTAGTCTGCTTGATCCAAAAATACGTAACAAAACCTCATAATTATAAATTATCGATGAAATGCATGACTTGAATAATAATAAAAAAAAGAAATGGATGTGTTTAAAACAAATGTAGCCAGATACATTGTATCCAGCTACATTCTGTGATCCCGCTGGGATAATTTTTGATCCTTTTGCGAGTCAGTTATATGCTATTAGGTGCTTTAAAAGCACTTTTTTTCATTTGAAATCAAAACAGGGCACCATATGGGGCACCAATTATTTTGACATGATTTATTACAATTTAAGAACGTTCGGTTATCCCGAGTACAAATATACAAATAACATCAGGCACTATAAAAAAAATTATCTGCTAATCGCTGTTGAGGAAGGCGGCAAAGTGCCGAATACCGCTGCATTCAAATTATTTACAGTTAAGCTTTAAAGGGACAATTTCGAAATCGCCGATTATTAGGTTATTTTTATTCTTTATAGATGCTGAACTTAAGGCCATTAACGCCTACGTGCAAAAATGACCAAATACCAGATTAGGTCATTGGTTTCGCGCCTTTTATCATATGCCGGACGACTTAGCAAGCGCCAATGGTTTACTTAATGAAAATCTGGGTTATTGATAAAAGAGTTAACGATGATGATAGAAAGCCCTTTTTGTTGTAAATTCAGCGTCTAAATCTTTCCGATTTGAATTTATTATCAAAAAAATCACTTCTGATCCGTTGCGGGTACCGCTTGTCTGGTAAATCATGGCGGGGTATTGGGCCATTTAAAAGTTCTATATTCGTTTTTAAATGGAGTCTGAAGTAGAAAATAAAACTGTTATTCCCTTCCTGCGCTGGACAGGTTCTAAGCGATGGTTTACAAAAAGCCATATCGAAGATTTTTTGCCGGCCGAATTTGGCAACTATCATGAGCCTTTTTTAGGTGCAGGAGCAGTATTTTTTCATTTGATGAATAAAGTTCCAAGCGGGAAACAATTCTTTCTTTCTGACTCCAACGAAGATCTGACTAATGCTTATCTGCAGTTACGAGATAACCCAAATGAGGTGATTCACAGTCTGAAATCGTTTAAAAATACTAAAGAAGATTATTACCATATCAGAAGTTTGAGCCTTGGTTGTGCACAGGAACGTGCAGCGCGTTTCATCTATCTGAACCGAACTTCTTTTAACGGTATATATAGAGTGAACAGTAATGGCCTGTACAATGTACCATATGGTAATCGCGCAAAAGTAGACTTCGTAACGGAACGATTGTTACAGGATGTCAGTGATCGTCTGCAAGGTGTGCACCTTCAGGCACAAGGCTTCGAATGTTGCATTCAGGACGTGAAAGCGGGGGACCTGGTTTTCTTGGATCCCCCCTATACAGTCGCACATGAAAACAATGGTTTTATTGAATATAATCAACATCTCTTCGCCTGGGAGGATCAGGAAAGACTAAGGCGTTTGATTGAAAACCTGATGGATTTGGGCGCATACTTTATTTTAACTAATGCCAGCCATACGTCAATAGCCGAACTTTATAAAAATATCGGCACGATGAAAAAATTGTCACGGAACAGCCAGGTCGGCGGCAGGAACAAGACCAGGCGCATGTATAATGAATTAGTCATCTCAAATATCTGTAGGTAATATGGCAATGAAGAAACTTAAAATAGCTGTAATTAGCGATCTGCATTGCCACCCGGAAGAAAAGGAGTACGCGAAAAATAATACGCTTTTATTCAGTGATAAATTACGACTGCCCACCAACGAGCACCCGGTAGAGAATTTGCTGGATATCATTGAAGATGAAAAGATTAAAGTAGATTTGGTATTAAGCCCTGGCGACTTTACTCATCAGTCGCATAAGCAAGGTTTTTTTTCAGGATGGTCTTATGTAAACGAGATCGCCCGTGCCTTAAAGGCCGACGAGGTAATAGCCACTATTGGCAATCATGATATTGACTCGCGGCATACCTATTCTAACTATAGTTTTGATATACCGAAGAAAATAAGCCAAGATTTTCCGCTTGATAAGACAAGGCTTGCACAATTTTGGGATACTGGTTTTGCATTCATCGAAGAACCGGATTTTCAAATCCTCGTAGTCAACAGCACCCATTTTCATACTCATTCTGACAAGGACAATCCGATCGACAACCCGGTTGTTAAAGGCAAAATGGACACGGCGCAGATTGAACAAATAGAGAAGTACCTGAAGGAGCACAACGATCCGAAAAAAATCAAAATCGCACTGGTACATCATCATCCGATCAAACATGCCCGACAACAGTTAGGCGAGTACGATTTCATCGAGAACGGTGAAAGTTTTTTAAATGTTTTGGGAACATACCGCTACGACCTATTGATCCACGGGCATAAACATGATCCATGGCTGAGATACAATATTACAGAAAACGGATTTGAGATACCAATACTCTCGTCAGGTAGTTTTTCAGCAACAAACCAGATTTCCTGGATCAACAAGTTTAACTATTTCCACTTGATTGAAATTACTAAGGATGAAGACACACCCGCCACTGGTATGTTGGAAACCCTTACCTTCAAAAATAGAATCGGATGGAAAAAAGACCGTGAGGATGGCTTTTACCCTTATGCGGGGTTTGGATATTTAGATAATCTAAAATTAATCGTAGAAAAGATAAAAACAAAGCTGGAAGCGTCAGCTACCGGCATGCTTAAATGGGACGCCGTCGTGGAAGATATTCCGGAAATTCGCTACCTCACACCCGATAAAATGGACGAACTGGAGGCACAATTGTTGGCAGAACAAATATTATTAACATCGAAGATCGGCGTAAAACCGAAGCACGTATATTATGAAAGAGATTGACAATTTCTACAATACTTACAATGCGCGGCATTTAAAGCCATCCGAGGTTGCCGAGAGCTTTATCTTTTCAAACAGTTTTGAAAAGCTGATCCAGAATGACCATTCCGTAATATTGGGTGCACGGGGGTGTGGTAAAACCACGTTGATGAAGATGTTGACGCTGCCCGCTCTTTACCATTGGGACCATGAGAGGGCTGCTGATATCCGTACGGGTCTGCCTTTTCATGCAGTTTATATTTCGACAGACATTTACTGGGATGTTAAAAACCAAACATACAGCTCGGAACTGGAATCGTTCGGTAATTTTTCCGAACGAATATCACAGTTCTCGGTGACAAGTAATGTATTTTCATCACTCTGCGACACTTTCAAAAACATTTTGGAAATCGATATTCGTTGTGATGACGAGGCAAAGGAACTAGAATTATGCAAAGTTTTAATCAAGGCTTGGAAGTTGAACGCTACGGTTCCGAAGATTGAATATGTTAAAGAAGCATTAAATGAAAGAGTTGATTTTGTAAACCAGTTCATCCAGGATGTAATCTTTAACCATAAGAAAAATCAAGAAGTTATTACGCCCGATTTTTTCAATCTGTCGTTCGAAACTTCGTTGGAATATGTAATACCAATCTTTGAGAGGATATATGGTTTGCAAAACAAAAGGCAATGGGCTTTATGTTTTGATGAACTTGAATTCGCGCCATTATGGCTTCAGGAAAAATTATTTAGGTCATTGCGTAGCAGGACCCAATACATCCTTTATAAACTAAGTTCTAGTCCAATACTTCCTTTAGCACTAGCGAGATCGTTATCAGACGAATATAGCGCGACAATCGGAAACGATGTGTCCCTCATTAAAATGTGGGGTTCGTCGGAAGCGGACAACTTTTCTAAAAAAATAATAGAATCTTATTTAGCCAGAAAACTTAACATTCGCGATGTCAAAACCTATTTCGGTTCAAACGAGATCTATAATAAAAGCCCGGATAGCTATAACGAAGGCAGCGAATTTTATAAGGAGATGATCGAGCTTTTAAAGAAAGACGATGCTTTTAGAGAGTTTATGGTAGATAAGAATGTGGACGTTAGCAGACCGATTCCAGTCGATAATCAAAAAGACGTCTTATTCAGGAAGATTAAGCCAGTTGTTGCTTTCAGGAATTACTATTTGTCTGAAAATAGAAAAGTGGATGGCAACAAGTTTAAAACTGGCTATCGAAGTAGGAAAACGGGTGAGCTTTATTCGGGAATAGAAGTGCTGACAAAAATCTGTGACGGTAATCCACGTTGGTTAATAGCAATTGTGACTTCAATTTTATCAAAAGCTGCCACCCGGGGAATGTCTGAAAAATTGCAATATGATGAGATTATAAGTGCAGCCAAACGCTTTCAAAATGTAATTGCAAATATCCCAACAGGCGCAACAATTTCCACGCCTTTAACGGAAATCATTGAAAGGGTTGGTCAGTTTTTTAAATATCAAGTCCTGGGGCCGAATTTTAACCTTGATCCGAAAGGCACATTTGTGGTCGACGAAAATCATCACCAGGTGTCAGGTGAGATTATAAATCTATTAGAAAAAGGTGTAGCGCAAGGTGCACTTATCCTGGTAGACAGCGACGGTCAGTCGTTTGATTTCGAACTACGGGGGAAACGAATAAAATTGTCGTATTTATTTGCTCCATTATATGATATCCCTCTAAGGAAATACACGGATATAAAATTGAGCGAATGTTTGCGCGGATTACAGATTGAACGGGCAGGACAAACTTCATTATTTTAAGATTATGAAACTGGAATACGGACGACAAATTCAATTAAGCGAAGTACAAAATAAGACCATTCATTTGTTCTTATTTGCCTGCAATCATGAAAAGAGGATTTTATGTGCCTATAACAAAATTCAAGACAGTAACACAGTTATCAAATCAATTGGATTTTCTTACAAACCGTTAACGAAGAAAAAGAAAGGTACAATTGAGCTAATTCATCTTAAAAGTCATGTAGAAATTTACGACATTCTCGATTTAGAATTTGCTAAATATGGTAATGAAGAGATTAATATAGTTGTCGATTATTCCTGTATGACTAAATCTTGGTATTATTCAATAATTCTGTACCTAACCAAAAGAGATCTTGCGATATCAAAAGTGAATGCATTATTTTTTTATACACCCTCTAAATATTCTGCACCTCAGAAGCCGAAGCACAATACAGAAATAGCCCCATTGCCGGGAAAATATGTTGTGCCGACAAATAAGCCCAAAGCTTTAATTGTCTGTTTAGGCTACGAACAGAATAAGGCGGAAGGAATAATTGATCACTTAGATCCAAAGATCTGTTATGTTTTTTACACAGAGCCTGCCCTGGATTCCAAATTTGTTTCTACGGTCAAGGCAAATAACAAAAATATATTAGATCATTATACCAATATTATTACTTATCCATTCGACGATCTGCTTTACTTGGAGCGGCAGTTAACCTCGTTATACTACTTGCTTAGAGAAGATTACAGTATTATTGTCGCGCCTCTTGGTCCGAAACCATTTACATTTATCTCTATGTTACTATCAGTCAAATTCCCTGATATAGATATTTGGCGGGTCGGGTCGGGATCCGATATTAATGAGTATAAAAGGGTGCCGATTGATGATAATACATTCGTGATCAACGAAGTGATATTTACATCGACATCACAAGACAAACCGAAAAGACAAGTAATCGCGGTGTCCGAATAAATTCCATTCTTTTCTCTCAACTCAAAAGTCTAGCACCGCGTCAACCGCCACGTCCGCCTTTTTAAAGGAAAAGTCAGATTAGTATAGCATGGTCGTTAATATGCTTTCGTGCCGGTACATTTCTGTATTGCATTTGGATTAATTTCTTTTCCACCGCCCTTTGAGCAAATGAATGACGGGCATTTTATAGAGGAACATTTTGGTACCGCCGATCATAATATGGGATTATGTGTATTGATATAATTTCAAACCGGGTTTCCACGTCATTTAACAGTTTTTAGGGTTAGTTAAACCCTCACTTTCCCGATTCGCTGCCATCACTTTTTAACCAGGTAGCAGATGGCGGCGATTACGATCAGGCAGACCACTACTATAGCGATCAGGGCGAAAGAAGTTTCAGACATGGCTTTGTTATTATGGTTTTTTGTTAAACTAATTTTCAGGTTAAGCAGGGCGGTCAGCATGCCGACTGCCACAGTGATAAAAGGCAATAATTTTAATATGGTCTCCATACGTTATATATTATGTTAGTTAATGATTAGGGCTTCCTGAACATTATAGCACAGTGTTGGCGCGGTGTCAAGTACTTCACCCCCGCGGAAAGACGGGTTTTAAATTGCGCATATAGTACTCAAGCGGCGCCGGAAGTTTCATTAAGCGGCGAAAAAATTTATACCGCCCATCATTAAGATAAATTATGGTATCCCCGTCGTGAAAAAACGGGCTAAAATGGAGGCAAAAAGTTAATTTTGAAGGGTAATTCACAGGAAATTTTGCCTTTATTAAAAAATAATTCTTCTGACAATCAGTGTTTTGTGTTTATTTTTCACTGATCTATGATTTTTTTTATTTTTCAGCCGGCTTTGACTGAATCGCGGTTCTTGATTTCTTTGCGCACTTTTGAGGAATGAGTTTAAGTTTAGAAGACACACTTCGGTTATGCAATGGCGAGCGCAATCACCACGGGCTGACACTTGCCCGGAGCTATGAGGGATTCAAAGCATGGTTTGCGGCCTTTGAAAACGGCAGCAATGAGTTTGACCAGCATCTCGCTTACATGCGCGAACTTGAGATTCCGAAAGAGGAAGCTTTCTTTATTTTAGCTTATACCGGTACACACTCCAGCTGGATCAACAGCGAACTTCGGAACGGTGAGGAACTATCAAGCCGCTGCAAGCAAGCATTCGCGGAATCTTTAGATCAGGTGCTTCGTAAGCTTACCTCATTCAATAATCAAATCGTCTACCGGATGGATATCCCACCTGACGATGACGATGAGACTAGAAGCTGGTTTGATCAACATGTAGGCGCAAAGTTCGAAGTTCCTTATTATCTTTCAACAGCGCAGGAGGATTACCATAATACGCCCGTCGTCTGGAAAATCCGGACACTGGCTGCCGATAGCTTTGGCAAGGATATTTCCAAACTTACGAATAACGAGTTTGAGCGGGAGGTGCTTTTCCGACGGCACGCTAAATTTGAAATATTGGGAATTGAGCAAGGAACCGGGTATGTGAGCTTACTGGAACTGAGGAAGGACGCCGCAACCGATTTTCCCCTGGTTGGTATCTATAACCGCAACTATTAGGAACGACGGCAATTTGAATGCCCATTAAATTTGATTATGAAAAAAACGATCTTTTATTCCTGGCAGTCTGATCTGGCCAATAATACTAACCGGGGGTTTATTGAGGACAGCCTTGAAAAAGCGATCAAAGGGATAAGCCGCCAGGAAGTACATCTCGAAGTGGCGATCGACCGTGATACGCAGCATAGCAGCGGGACCCCTGATATTGTCAATACGCTTTTTGAAAAGATCGACAAATGCCAAGTTTTTGTTGCGGACGTTAGCCTGATTAATACGGAAGGCAAGCGCACACCTAATCCGAATGTGCTTTTGGAACTTGGTTACGCAGCCAAATGCGTTGGCTGGGAGAATATCATCTGTGTTTATAATACGGGATATGGTCAACCTGAAGAATTGCCATTTGATTTGCGTTTCCGCCGGCCGCTGCAATACCAGGTTAGTAAAACGGGGCCGAAAGCCGCTGAGCGTAACCATCTGGCAGCCGCGCTTCAAACATCACTTCAGGCGGTTTTGGATAAACAGCACAGCAAAGATGTCATCTATGAGAACATCAAACTACAGGTCGATCAGCATTTGATGGCAATCGCTAATCTGGGGTATAAACTATTTTACGGCTATAAGGGTTTTATCACGCCGCGTGACCTTTTCACTTTAGTTGATCTTACAGAACAAGAATTATCAGAACTATTGAGTGCCGGTGACTTTATGGGCTTCCAATTATTCAAAAACACCGAAAGTTTACAGGATAGCTTTCAGGCCATCGTTAATAACCCGATCTTTGCCAAGCATATTGATGATGATAAAGTTGCCGCACTTATCAAATTGGGCAACGCACTTTACTTGTTGAATGAGAACATTGCGAACCGCCGGGAACTGTTCCGGAAAACTGAAAAAAAGGTTAGCGGGTTCCGGACGATTGCAGGCACGGCTATAGAAGCGGGTAATAAACCGGGCAAATTTCTTTTGCTGAAAACGATCGATCAGGAGAAAGGTGTAGTGATGGATAGCGGGGATTTCGCCAGATACCGGCAAGCAGATCTCCTAACCTTTTTCAAGGTTGCCGAGGTCCAAGTATTTGTGCTTGTGCGGTTGTTAAAAGAAGTGTTTTCAGCTGTTGGCGCTGTAATTGACCAATGGGGCGGCTCGATCGTGCTGGACCCCGCTCGGATCTAAAAGGCGCTTAAATTTCCGGTAGACCGTATTTGCGGTAATACGAATTCAGGCACCACTTTTTACAGGCTTCATAACTTTCTTTTTCTGCGGCAAGCTCCGGATATTTGGCCATCGTTTTTTCTGCGAATTCCCAGGCGAGTTCCTCCCTGGCGACCTTGTTATCTCCGGGACTTATTTTCGGTGACCGAAAATGGCCGAACTCATGAAACAGAATCCATAGCACGTTTAGCGGCACTTTCACATTTTTGAGGCTGATGCGTATATGCTCAGGGTTATCGTCGTAGGCTTCAAAATTAGAAAACTCGACATCATAACGTGCAGAGATATTCACGCCTTCCGCCTGCAGATCATCCAATATGCGCGTGACTAATGCGCGATATGGTTCCAGATTGCCTTGGGCGCAAAACTCGTCGATCTTTTGTTCACGTGGCGTTTTAAGTGGCATATGCAGTGCTATAAAGCCAGGTCCAGATCTTGTTCGCTATCCGGAATGTTATTGCTGTCCCGCATCATCACGATTGACAACGTATCGTCATGGACACTGGCGTAAATATATAATCCTTCTTTCAGATAAATAACGCTTGCGGCATAGTGGCGTAATGCGTCGACCAGTTTTTGCTTTTCTGCAAGCATAACGCCGAACGGGGTCATGGCAGTCAGGATGCAACCGGTTTCAGCACTGGTTTCCGGATTGTTCAATAAGTGTTCTCATGGCTAAGGTATTAATTAAGGATTATCGACCGAACGATCTTTGTATGCTTTTAGAATTTCATTTTCGTTAAATAAAAAGCTGTCATTAAGAAAATCGAAGCTGATACTACCCATGTTTTATTTTTTTTTCAAATATAATATTGATTTCCACAACGTTTTGGCAAATGGCACCCATTATTAATAGTCGGATAAGCTATGATAAAATAGCTTATCATATTTTTTTATGTATATATTTTTCATGCAACGTTAAAGTATCTTTACTAACAATATAATAGTACATGGAAGCCCTATTAAATAAATTAGAAAATCATACAAAGGAAATCAGGGATATTATGCTTTCAGCGCAGTCCTCATTTAAGATTGTAGAGTATTTATATTTGGATAAAACGCCTTTAGAACTTGCGGTAATTACACAAAATCAGTTCTTAAAATATACGCGTGAAATACATTGGCGCATGTATGTGACTGAACTTTCCAAACTTTTGGCAAACCGACCGGGAGACTTTTACAACCTTCACAAATTCATTGAAAAGTTCATGCCTGGATTCGAATACCATTCAGTTAAATCAATTAATCCTAAAACACTTATCATTTGGGAAAACCAATTGATATCTGGAAAAGATAAGATTGAAAATTTATTACTACAACGGGATAAACTTTTTAGCCACACAGATAAAAGTAGGGCTGGTGTAAAAAATAGTTTGTCAATAAAGGATGCAAGGGAATTAATTGAAATAGTCCAGCGGGTCGTTTACGCTATATACGATTCCGTATTTGTCACCCATATGTCCTTTGATCCTATTGGTGAACCATTAGATGGCTTGAAGCATATTATAGCATCTATGGTTCAACAAAAAAAAGACCTGATAAATTCTTACATCACTCACAGTAAAGAAGTAGGAATAGACCCTGCGGATGTTGGTTTACCCTCAGACCATCTTACCTGAAGTATCAATTGTTACTATTCTATTTCTACATTATGTTTAAACTTGTCACAGTAACATAAATAGGCGATATAAGCAAGTTGGGAATAAAAATCTAATAATTCATTAAATGATTTAGGGGATAGAAAGATCCTCTTTTTATACGTGTCAAAATCGTAATAGAATAAGTTGTTTGGGAGGTGACCTAAATCTTGAATTTTGCTATAAGCCTGATTTCCCTCCTTTATCATTAAGTTATATTGATCAAATTCTTTTTCTACTTCTTCCATTGTGGGATTAGCGTGAGTTATACAATTACGAAAAATCCGCAGGTTATGAATAATTAAAATCGTAGGTGTTTTATCTATCTTCTTTTGATCTAATAGCTTTAATTCGTTCTTAAAATAATCGTAAAACTCATTTATGATTTGAAAACTTGTACCTTTCTTTTCAAAAGAACATAATTTTTTTAGTAGCATGACAAGATTTTCAAACAACGATATGCTTAAATTGCAATAAACCTGCGAGAGAACATCTGGAATAATTTCTGCTTTGTTTTGCTCAGTTATATCCAATGAGCATTGCGAATTCTTCTTCATACTCCATGGGATAGTATCTTGCGATGTTCCAAGAAGTTTATTAAAGAACGCTACCTGCTGCTTATCCGTTTGAATTGCAACGTTCAAAGGATCTGTAAATATAAAATTCGAAATACTCCTGGAAATATTCTCTCCCCAATTCTCATCTATCATTTTGGTCGCTTGTTGAATTAGAAGTGCTTTAAAAAAATACTTCTTTAATAGTTCTGTTGGGTCGATAGATAGGTTCATTTAATGTTAAAATGATTTAATAAATTTCTTCACGAATGCGAAATGCAGTCACTGATTCCCGGTCAATTAAAAACTCCAAAAACGTCAGAAAATAGTCTTTTAACTCCGGTTTTGATAAAACGTAAGGTAAATGATCGTTGTACAGCTGTTTAACAAACCTTTCCAAATCCTCATGGCTCTGATATATTAATCCATTATTAAATTTCTGCGAACCGGTTAAGAGCCACTCAAGACATTCCGGTTGGAATGTTGTGCCTATACCGCTTAAAAATTTAAAAACTTTACTTCCAATATTGGCATCATCAAAGTAACCGGAAGTTATAAGTGATTTGTAAATATTTCTGACTGTTTCCTGATTGGGAACTTTATATCTGATATCAAGAGGAGCGGGCATATCACCGAAAAATAAAGCGGAGGCAAGGCCATTATATGCTTGATTTTCAAGAAAGTACCTCACTAGCCTAACAATCCTTTGCCAAAGCTCAATTGGATACTTTTTATCATGACCCGAAAGGGTCATGTTGTTTATGTTTTTGAAAGCGTACTCTGGATCTGCCGGTAATTTCTCAAGAACAAATTCAAGCATCGGTTTAGCAAGATCGCTTTTACTGGATAAAAAATCGCCTATATAAATACCGAAGTTCTTTTTTTTAGTGGTAAAAGTAGTTCCGTGCCTTTTTACCACAATAAAATGATCATACATTTTTTTGATCACATCCAAATGACTTTCAGACAAATTAGGAAATGGGATCATAATTAAGCCTTGCTGTAACCGGTCATAGTGCCCTCTGGACTCATGCTCATTTTTGGGATCGAAGGAAAGTTCTCCTGAAGTTAATTCTTTAACAAGTTTGTTAAAGTTAGCTTCCTGCAATGGATCTTCGCTGCGCAAAAGCCGGGAAAGTTGTTGATGGGTGTCAGCCTTATCGTATAAGTTGATTGATATTTTAGCTAATTCTGCGCAAAATACTGAATTACATTGCCATCCATTTTTTTGAATTCCAACTACAAAATCGCCAATATAATGGGTGTCAATAAACAAGAGAACTTCAATTAATTTGTTTCGTATAGATGATATATTTTCAATATCATCAAACTTTGGATGCAATACGAATGGAAATATTTGAAGTAACGGACGTTCCATTAAATCAAGAACACTCCAATGTCCGTTACGAAATCCGGTGCATATTTCACTTAGTTTTTGGAGCATTTTTTTGGTTACAAAGCTAAATTCTTCGGAATTTAGATCTAAAAGGTGATCTCGTATACCTAAAGCGGCTACTAATGCTTGCGGTTGCATTATACGAGTTAGCATCCCTGATGACGTTAGCTGGCAATTGGCATAATGACTACGCCATTCCTCTAAAGTTGTCACTTTTTCTTCCTTAAATGCATTCGTAGCCCACATGTAGGACGCTGATAATTTGCGCTCGTTTTCATCATTTACAGTCGATGCTGCAATTTTTTGCAAATTTTTAGGTAAAGGCTTGGGGTTAAGTAATAACGCTGTTTCTGTCTCGACAACCTCCCGTTCACGCTTATCCATCCGATGAAAACGAAATTGCCAATTAGAATTTTTAGTTTCGGGCAATTTTTTTAAATCATCAATGATTGAATTAAGTTCATTCATACCATAAACTTGCAGTGTTAAAACCATCTGTTCAAAATCACCTTGACGAAATGGATAACCATTGCTTTTCTTTCTTTCATTAGCAAAATAGGGGTTGTTCGGTGTTACACCTATGCTTGCTTGGAACATATCTTCTGTTTTTCTATTGAAATCAAGTTCATAAAATTCCCTGACTTTTAAAAAGCTGAGAACCTCTTTACCGACAGCAAATGGATATTTCATTAGAACACTGGCTATAACGGCTGTAATAGAAACACTTTTTGATTTTGTAATCAAGCGAATAGCAACATCCTTTATACTGGTTCCCTGGTCAAGGCTGGATAATAGAAAGTCCTCCAAAGCCATGTGTAACGATTGCATCACCTCGGGTACATTTCCCAGCCCTCTATATAGTGACCATAACTGTGAATTATAAATCTGCGTTACCTTATCACCATTTTCCAATTGGAATGTAAGCTGACCAATATGGCCTTCTTTTGATTCGGATTTATCATAAGCCAATGCCCCATGATTAACAAATCCAATTATAAATTCAATAGCTCTTTCTGGGTGAAATTTTAAAAGATAATGTGTTGGATATCGGTATGCGCTTGGCCCTGACTGAGTATCCCGAAGATCAATCAATCCCCATTCACTATATATGTCCCGAAATCTATTTTCATATGGATCAAATTTTATCTCTTTATCATCCAACCACAATGCATTAAATATCCTTATTACCTGGTCGGGAAAGTGACGATATAGCTGAATACAACTCGTTGTATCGTTACAAATAAATTCTGCCAAATCTTCGAAAAAATCATCGCTTGAATTACTTTCCGCTTCTTTCACAGTGGAATCAATTAAAGAACGTACTTCACCTTCAACCAAATTAGTTAGTCGAAATAAAACTTTATATAAGCCTTTTAAAGTCTCGAAATCTTTCGTTTCCTTTTCGATATCCGCAATATGCCTTAAAGTTGCTTTAGCTATAATCAAAGCATCGCCAGGAAGATCACTATCTACAGGATAACTAAGGCTGGCTTTATCTATTAATCGATAAATCGATAACATCAAGGGGGCATATAAGTCATGACAATCTATATAGGTAAGGATAGAAAGCCAACCTGGGCCGGTTGTCTTAATTATTTGGTTATTCGAATCCGGGGCTGTTTTTATGGTGAAATTGATATGTAGCAATAATATTAACCTTTTCAGCATTGGATAACCATCAGTCAGCAGATGGTCATTGAAGTGTTCTAATAATACGGCACAATTACGGGTATATAAAAACGCCAAAAAAATCTCATCCCTCGTGTATTTGTTTATTTTATCAGATGATAAAATAAGCTTAATGAATTTGATATATTCCTCATCAATAACTTCAAATCTGTTTATGATCCACCATCTTAATCCGCGGCGCAACACGGGAAAGGGTTCAACGGACTTTATAAATGAAATTATATCCTCGTTAATTGATGAGTAAAGCTCATCGAAATAATTGTCGACAATAATATCTTCAAAAACATCGTGGGCAGGTGCATATTGACCTGGTGCAGTTCCTTCAACCAGTAAATTATCGGCGAGTAGTGCTGCTACAATATCTTCTTTATTTTCACTCCGTAATTCGGAAAACTGTTTTTTGCTTTTTGCACGATCAAGTACGATTTGGGAGAAAACAGCTAATCTTTTAGCCGAAACGCCCGGCAGGCTGTCACCCTTTCTTTGGATACCGCGCTCCAGTAAGTGCTTTTTGAAGGTTGCAAGATCGACTGAGCCGCCTTCTGCGTCGGAAATTACACGTATCGCGATATTTAAATAAAAGGGTTTTTTAATAATACTACCCAATTTTGGATTATCGATCAGGGTAACTAAAGAGGGGAATTGCTTTTTTACCTGTGCCAATTCTGAATCCTGAAGGTCGGGAATATTGAGCTCCTGATGTTTCAACCTATCCAATCTGAATTTGAAAGTTAAATCACTCAAAGCAAAAGTTCTACAGGAACTAATGATCTTTACCTTTGAATATTTAGAAACGACACCAATCAATTCAAGAAAAGCACCTTTTTTATCACTTTCATAAAGTTTTTCAAGGCTGTCAATATAAATAACCAAACGCGGGAGAATCAACCATTGGTTGATTAGCGTTTCAAAGTCCACTGGAATTTGAATATCCGCCATGGTTTCTGCCAGCGTATCCCGATCCAAGCTATCTGCTTTAAAAAAAATAAAACCCGTTAACTCCGAATAAAAGTTCTTTGCTAAATCTTTGAAAAGAGCCGATTTTCCAGTCCCAGGCTCGCCAACCAATACAGTTAATTGATTTTCTTCTATTAACTCAATTAACTGATCTACGATACCGGTTCGTTCAATGTGGAACCCATTTATATCTGAGAAAATAGTGTGGTCTAAACTTAATGAACTCTTTTTCAGCAAACTTGCCAGACTATTCGAAATATTACCTGAACCTATTAAGTTAAAAAGCTTTTTTATCTCAGAATCAATGTTACCGGCTGATAGCTTTGCTGCATTGGCGTTGCAAAGTGTTACATAGTTTATTAGTTGATTTACAGCATCAACTCCGGTGATGCCATCACTGAGATAATTCTGCAATGACCAGATTAAAATCTCTTTATCGCGGGAACCTTGTGTCAAATAATCATAACCCTGAATATAGATATGACTTATAAAATCATAAACATCTTTTTCTTTTACAACTTTACCGGCGGCTTTGGAAGTAGCTTCTTTGAAATAATTGAATCTGGTTTCTTTACTTTTATTAAAAACAATTTTGCCTTTAAAATCTTCCAAATCTGAACTGAATCTAAGCCAGTCCAGCATTACCAAAGTATCATTAATATCTATTTTTGAAAGTTGATCAGTAGTGAAAATAAATTTATCCCTTCCCTTAACAAATAGAGCTTTATTTTGATAATCCTCCCAAGTCAGCTTAATCAAATCATTAAACACTTTATTGTTATTTATCTCCAACCCTTTTTTGGATTGTAAAAAATGACTTCCAGCATCATTATTAAGGCGAATAATTAAATCATCAGTTTGCGCTTTTCTTCGTGCCTGAAATTCAAGAGAAATAATTTGTACTGTGCCTTTGAAGGGAACAGGGGTTCCTAATAAAAGTGATGCTAAATAGCCAGTCTGTACCCAATGCTCAAGGTGAAAACCTATGCCGCTATTTGACGTCGGGTTGTGTATAATCTCATCATCCATAAAGAATGTCTTGCAAAAGAGTTCTTAAAAGTCCCTTGAAATGAATTAGTATCTGCATTCAGCAGAAAGACATTCTTGTTGAATATTAACCTAAATACTAAAATTTATCGCCGGTGAAAATTGATAATGAAGATATAAATTTATTATGATAGGATTAAGAAAATGGTATAGCTAAACTATAAAACACTTATATTTTCTTGACATACTATGCTATTACACATATTTGTACCCAAAGTTTATTAATTAATCTTTATTTGGCAGCACCGATCTGGACGGAACGCCATTCCTTTAACGACTGTGAGAAACTGTGATTAAATTTCAGTTGCCTGTTTGAAAGAGATCTTTTGTAGAGTCAAACACTTCTATATTAGCAAATCCGGATCTTTCCAGGACTTTCCGCGCCGCAAAATTTTTCCTATCCACCACTGCAGCAATAACGTTGATATTCTGATTTTTGATGATCTCAAGAACTTCCGGTAAGATTTTGCTCATCAAAGAATCACCTTGATGTTCGCCTTTAATATAAAACTCCACGAAGTACGGGTAAGAAGACAGCTGATAATATTCTCTCACGAGTGTTGGAGACAAAAAATCAATAATTCCTATAATTTTCCCTGTGACTCTAGCTCTGATCATATGAATGAAATTCCTGCCTGAATGGAAATTTAATAACGATAATTTTAGCCACTGCATCGCTTCGTCCTTATTATTCAGCCTTTTTTCCGGAATAAAATGTAACGTTTGTTGATCGGAAAGGATAGCATAAATTTCTTCAGCCAGTACATCAAACCTGTCCAAATCTTCTCCTTTTAAAGGCGATATCTCGAAATCCTCAACTATAAAATTAACTGGCTTAAACATGCATATTAAAAATTGCGCAAATATAGAAACATGAATCTCTTGTAAACGGCAAAAATATTATTGCGCACTTTTACCGAGTTGTTCGGTGATGAGTTGTAAGTCCTCATTCGTATAATATGGTGTGCCTAAAAATTTATAATTACCGTTTTTCTGGCGCGATATATAGCCTTGAAAACAGCCATTTGCTGAAATCATAAAACATGGCCCAGCCTCGCCGGGCATTGATTTTTTGTCTAATTGCAAGCTGGTATTCTGACCAGAAACCAGGCATTGAATATTAATTCTATCCATTTTTTAATATTTAAAGCCTGCTATATACATCATTATGAAATAACAGGGTTGGTTAAAATTGGCAGCTTAGCAAACTTAAGCACTTCAAGGCTGGCAAAGCCAAATTCGGCCACAACCTTGCCGAGTATCAGATAACACCCTGCGCCACGAAAGGGATAAACCGGTGTGTTGTTTGGAAAGTGCACCGTATCAAAGGTGTTCCCTTCTACATCCAGGAAGTTGCCGAACCACATCTTTTCGTTTCTTTTGGTAAGAACTGTTTTTTCACATACGTATTGACCGACCATCCTAACCACCTGCCCTACATGATTGATCAGGTCATTAGCACCTACTTCACCGCGATAATCGGTTTGCAACAGGTCGAACATGGTCATACTTAACGGGAAGCCCAGCAATTCCAGTTCATGATAGGCATTCTCCAATTGGGTATTGACCAGTACAGGCAGGGAATAGTTCTTTGCTTCCAGGCAAAATAGTTCCGCGTTATTGTTGGGTTTTGCTTTAGCTCCCAATAGAAGATGTATGGCCCACAATAACTCCTTTTTGCTCTTTCCGGTAAACCGGAGCGCACCTACGCGGATAAGCGTGATGGCCTGTTCCAAACCGATACCGGTTCTTTTGATCAAATCTTCCAGGCTCCGGAATGGACCGTTCTTCCTGCGTTCTTCCGGGATGAGTTCGATGTAAGTCTCATTCAAACCGTGAATTCCCACGAAGCCGAGATAAACATCTACACCCATTATATTAACAATGCTGTCGCTGTTATTTACACAAGGCAAATGTACAATTCCCCCCGAACGCTGCAACTCCTGCACATATAGCGCCCGGTCATAAAATCCCCCGTAATTGTTTAATACTGCAACCATAAATTCCCGTGGGAAGTATGTTTTCAGGTACAGGCTTTGGTAGCTTTCCACCGCGAAACTGGCTGAATGCGCTTTCGAAAAACTGTAACCCGCAAAAGAGGATACCTGCCGCCATACTTCCTTTACAATATCCTCCGGACGGCCCAAAGCAATGGCTTCCTGATGAAACCTTTCAACCAATCTGTCAAATTCTTTTTTTGACCGGTATTTGCCGCTCATTCCCCGTCTTAAAATATCGGCATCCGTCCCGTCCATCCCGGCAAAATGAATACAGACTTTAATCACATCTTCCTGGTAAACCATCACACCATAAGTTTCCTTTAAAATTTCTTCCATGACCGGGTGCAGGTATTGCACGGTATCAGGAGCGTGATGGTATTTGATATAAGTTCCCATCATTCCCGAACTGGCTACACCGGGGCGGATGATTGAGCTGGCGGCGACAAGTATGAGGTAGTTATCACAACCCAGTTTACGGTTGAGCTGGATCATTGCCGGCGATTCGATGTAAAAGCAACCCTTGGTATTACCTATCCTTAAATTGGCGTTGACCGCCGGGTCTTTCATGAAGTTCTTGACCTGGTGGATGTCGATCTTGCGCTGCTGGTTTTCTTCGACCAGCTTTACCGCCATCTTGATGTGGCCAATACCCCGCTGGCTCAGGATATCATATTTATCAAAGCCGATCTTTTCGGCTTCATACATGTCCCACTGTACGGTTGCCATTCCCTTTGGCGGCAGATCAAGTGCGGTATAGTACGTGATCGGCTCTTCGGTAATTAGCACACCGCCCGCATGAATAGAACGCTGGTTCGGCATATTGGCCATCCGCTCATGAATGGCGACGATCTTTCTGAATGTATCGTTGTTTTGATTAACCGCCGCGCGCGTCTGGTCGGTAAAACCGTCGATCTCAGATTTAGGTAAACCCATCACCTTACCGATCTCGCGAATAATGCTGCGGTCTTTAAAGGTGGACATCGTACCCAGCAAAGCGGTATGCTGGCTGCCGTAGCGCTTAAAAATATAATCCTGCACATCTTCCCGCTCGTCCCAGGAATAATCAATATCGAAATCGGGCGGTGAAGTCCGCTGTGCATTCAGGAACCTTTCAAAATATAAGTCCAGTTCAATAGGGTCAACATCCGTTATTTTTAAACAATAGGCTACAATGCTGTTTGCCCCCGACCCCCGGCCTACATGATAATAGCCCTGCGAACTGGAATAGCGGATAATATCCCAGGTGATGAGAAAATACGCGCAAAAATCCAGTTCGTAAATAACTTTCAATTCATGTTTGACCTTACGCAGTGCTTCTTTATTGGATTTGCCATAACGGTATTCCATACCGCTGAGCGCCAGTTTTTCTAAAAGTTCCCGATCATTTTTCTTGTTACCGGTAAACGTTCTGCGGTTTAAATTAACCCTGCCTTTGGGATAATCCATCACACAGCCGTTCATCAGGTTCCGGGTGTTGTCCAGTATAAATGCATACCTGGAAAACTTCGCTTCCAGTTGGCCTGGTGCCAGGAATTTATCGGTAGGCGCACATTTATCTTCAGCGGTTACTTCCGTAAGCACCACGTTCAGATCAATGCCCCGCAGGTATTCATGCAATCGGTATTCAATTTTATCCGCGATAAAAACGGGTTGCAAAGCCAGTAATTTTTCCCTGATAGCGCTAAGATCCTTGTTAAATAAGCTATTGAGCTGACTATAATGGATGCCTAAATATTCGTTTTCTTTCAGCGGCTCCTGATGCCCGTAAGGATAAACAATACAGGCGTTTACAAATGCCGGCGCAAAGGCCGGCAACGGCTTTTTTTCCAGGTTATGCTCCGTCAGGAAGTCATTCAATTCCTTCATGCCTTCTTTGTTGCGGGCAATGCCAAAGTAAAGCAGGCGCTTATCACGCCTGAACTCCATACCTGCGATAGGTTTAACTCCTTTTTCATCGCACTCCCGCATAAATTCCATGATGCCAGTGGAATTGTTAATATCCGTCAATACCATTTGCGTCACACCGCAGGCAATAGCTTCCTCCACCAGTGCCGGGATCGACATGGTACCGTAACGGAGGCTATATTGGGAGTGAACATTCAGGTACATGGCGTTAAAGATTAAGATTTATACCGGAAGCCAGTTTAATGGAATCAGGGCCGAAGCGCCGACGTATTTTATCCATTGCCTGGCAAAGACTATATTGCTCCTCGGATTCCGCATAAAGGTCGATCTGCTCAAAACCATTGACCAGGCTGGATAAGCGAACGCCCACCAATCGGATCAGTAATCGCTTTTGATAGGCCTGTTTAAACAGGTCTTTTACCTTTTTGATCAGCGGGCCGTCCAATGCTGTATAAGGAATGCTGGCTTGTTTAGTAACATCTTCCCGTGTAGAATAGCGAACGGTGACGGTAACGCAAGCAGTTTGTTTCTTTTTTTGGCGAAGTTCAAAGGCCAGTTCCATGACCATTGACGTAAGCAGGTAATTGATAGCTATCAGGTCGATGCTGTCATTTTTAAACGTAGTCTGCGTACCGATGGATTTTTGCTCCTGGTATGGAATGATCGGCGAATCATCGATACCCTTGGCTTTCTGTAAGAGCCAAATGCCATTCTTACCCAATATGCTGTTCATATATTCCGGGTGCACCTGCGAAAGCTCATAGATCTTCTTGATACCCATGTCGCTCAGCTTGATAAAAGTTTTCTCACCAAGGCCGGGAATTTTACGAATAGACAAGGGATTCAGGAATGGTTGTACAACAGCTTTTTCGATATTCAGTTCGCCATTAGGCTTACATTCATTGGTGGCCATTTTGGACACTGTTTTATTAACTGAAAGCCCGAACGAAATAGGCAGCGCCGTTTCCCGAATGACTTTGGCGCGCAATTCCTTTGCATAAAGCAGTGTACCGAAATGCTTATCCATCCCGGTCATATCGATGTAGTGCTCATCAATGCTGGCTTTTTCAATGAGCGGCACATTTTCTTTCAGGATCTCCGTGATCTCGTGCGACGCCCTGGAATATTCATCCATGTTACCCCTGATCCAAATGCCGTGCGGGCAAAGCATCCGCGCCATACGGGCGGGCATAGCGGAGTGAATACCAAATTTACGGGCTTCGTAACTGCAGGACGCCACCACACCACGATCCGACAGGCTGCCGATGATCACCGGTTTGCCTGTTAGTTCCGGGTTTTTACGGACTTCCACGGATACAAAAAATGCATCCTGGTCCATGTGGATGATCTGGCGGTCGGTGCTCATTATGCCTTCAATTAATTAGTATAACATCAGTGTTTAATCACATCATTATTTTTGCTTTTATTCGTTCAGAAAACGGATAACAAAACTAATACTAAAAATATTAGCATTTTGTTTATATTTGAAAATAATTTTAGAGCTGGGCTAAATGACTGATAGCTTGTTTTATAATCCATTTCTGCGCATTAAGGAAGACACCCTGAAAAAACTCATGGGAGCAGGCAAGCCTTATGTCGTTATTCAGCGCTTCTGGTGGCCAGGCCAGCCCTTGCAAAAGACCTTTTTGTTGTCGGCTTATGCGGATGAGCAGGAAGCCCTTTATCACGAATTGGAATTAACACCTAAGGAGGGCAAAGCCCAGAGCCTGCTCGATCTCAACCAATATCAGACGGTCGTTAAACTCTTGAAAAACGAATCGGGCATTAGGATGTTCTTCAATGGTACAATAGATGCCCGTCATGAAAAAAGGCTGCAAAAAGCCTATGTGAAAAATGTTTCTGCGTATATTCACTATATCCGCATGAAAAAAGAAGATCACTATGATGTGCGTATATTTGTGGAGCACGGGCGTTTAAAAGCGGAAATCACCTCGGGTGAGCAAAGTCATACGGCCCTTTTTTATGATATGATCAAATAGCTATGTGCAGAGATATCAGCTTTCATTCAGAAATACAGATCATCACCCAGGACTTTAAGGGTATTCAACTGGCCCCCAGCCTGGCGCATTATCCCAATGAAATGGTGCATGTAACCTGTGAAGTGCTACCTACGCATCCTATCGTAGTCAACAGGAAGGCTTTGGTGTTAGCGAATATGAGCTGGGGTGTAGTGCCGACATTTATCGACGACCCAAACGAAAGGCAAAAACAGCGACTCAATTACGTTAATGCCCGTTCGGAAAGAATTATAGATGATAAAAAATCTTACTGGTATCGAATTCGCAACAACCGCTGCCTGATCCCGGTTACCGGCATCTATGAGCACCGGGAAGTAAAAGGCTTCAGGAATAAGATCCCTTATCATATCAGTTTGGAAGGCCGTAAGGGATTTTATGTGCCCGCACTTTACCAGGTCAGCCAGGAAGTGGACCAATACACCGGCGATCTGCACAATGTTGCATCATTCACGATGATCACCCGGCACGCCAATGATAAAATGCAATGGATACACAATTCGGGTGACAATAAGCATCGGATGCCATTGTTCCTGACACCTGAAATGGAACAAGCATGGGTACTCGATGACCTCGGTGATGATGACATGGATGAATTTTTCCATTTTGAAATGCCTTCTGATGCTATCGCGCACTACCCGGTGTGGACCATCCGCGGCAAAAACGCATTACCAGCGGGTCAGCCACGGGACGCTTATTATGACTGGGGTAAAAAATTGCCGGTTTATGGCCAGGAAGAGCCGCCGGCCGAACAGCCCAGACTGTTTTAGAGTAGTCTGGTCGTGGAAGAAAGCCTCGTACCTTTTGAACAATTTTAGACTGACTGTCGCTAACCTATCGTCGTGGTATTTCCGGGCCGTCGTAACGGTGTTCCAGCGCTGCCATGATACGGGTCAGGCGGTGCCGTGATCGCTGATCGTTCGGATTGGCTTATATCTTTTCAATGTTCCTTTACCGGTAAATAATTCTCTGTTAAATTATTGCAAGCTATTGGATATTAATTTATTAAGGAGTATTTTTAGGTCTTATACCATAACCTTTTCCCGATGACCTTAAAACCCCGCGTTAGCAGGAGTGCCATTTTACTGATCGCCCTGGCGGCTTTTATCGCCGGTGGCTTGCTTGTCTGGTTCTTTAAACCGCAATCCAACAATTTCGCAGGCTCTCATACCGCCAACACCAAAACTTCAGTTCCCATTATGAAAAAAGTAATTGCTTATAAGATCCACCTGCCTATTTCGGCTGATGGCGAACCGACCCGCGGTAAGGTCGAATATCAACTGGATGGTGAAACCACTTTTCGCTTCACAAAGGCGTTAGCGGTTTCCGATGTGGCCGCACTTTCTTCCATTCTGGTCAATGACGATGTTTATTTTGATGACGGGCTAAAGGAATTTATTCGTACGGGTAAGCCAATTAACGCGGGGGTACAGCCATGAGGAAACTTTGCACATTGATCTTGGGTGCCGTTGTACTTTCGGGATCTGCCTGTAAGATGCAAAATGTCGTATCGGGTTCTACGGTTTACCAGTTAAAACAAAATGCAGCTACCCATCAAAATGAATTGTGGAGCTACCAAGTCAAGACTTATTCGGACGAAATAGTACCTACTGCTGATAACTTGATCGTGCTAGATGAGACATCGATGGTATTGAAGCCGGGGATAAGTACGATGATCCCACTCACCAATATGCCCAAAGCTTTATTTGATGCAGCCGGTAATGACTATTTCTTTTCGGACGTTTCGAGTATCGTCAAGAAAAGTTATAAAGATTTTCCGGCGAATAAACCCGGCTTTCCGGTTGCCGGAAATTTGGCGGTCAACCAGGGTTACGCGGTGTTACAGGCCTTGACGATTCCGTTCAAGTTCCGCTCTGCGGTTTCAGCGACGGTGCCTTCGACGGTCGAGACGGGTTTTACCGGAAACTTTTCCTTTGGTTATAAATTTGCCCGGAACTATTATAAGGCAAAGAAAGACTTTCTTGGACTGAATAGAACCGGCTTGTCATTTACGCCAGGAGTGTTCGCCGGACTTGGGACCACTTCGTTCAGCGAGACCACGGTGCCTGGCGCGCCGGCTGGTTATAGCCGTACGTCATTGACAAAATCTGTTGGCCTTTTTGCGCTGGTAGGCATCGGCAGGTTCGGTTTTGGGTATGCTGGCGGCTGGGACTTTGCTTCCGGGGATCGTCACCAGAACTGGATCTATCAAAAAAAATGGTGGAATGGTGTTGCCTTTTCCCTCGACCTGGTTAATTTTTAAATTTCTGGTTTTTCTTTTATCGTTATGAAATATTAGAAAACGCAGGATACCGGGATCAATGGTTAGAATTTTACTCGAAGAGTTCTTGACTTTCCGTGTAATAGGTTTTTCGTGAATTTATTTCGGCCTTTAAAATTATTTCGCCGGAGGGCGTCAGTTGATGCCTTGGGAGGTGCACCTGAAGGAAATTACGTTCCTTTTCCGTGATCGTATCAGGGAATAGCTGGGATATATGGTTTTCGGCATCTTCCAGGACGGTTTTAATAGCGCTGACGATAACGCCCACCTTGTTTTCAGGAATCTTATTCGATTTGGAAAACGGGGATATCTTTGCTGCATAAAGTATTTCGTCAACATATGCATTCCCAATTCCCCGCACCACTTTTCCTTCCGTTAAAACCGTTTTGATAGGGTGAGTTGTGGCTTTTAATGCTGCAATTAAATAACCGTCAGGGATACTTAGAGCGTCAGGTACTTTTGTAGGTTTCGGATCAAGTGTTATTATCACCGCTTTCTGCCAGTCTGTAATCGCTAATCCTGTCCCATCAGAAAACAGGAGCTCAGCGATGGTAAACTTGTTCTCATTGTTGCCGTCGTACCAAAACATAGTTCCATGCAGCATCAAATGAAGGCCCAGTACATGCCCGTTTTTAAATACGAAATGTAACTCTTTACCTTCCCTGTTTATCGTTGCCAACTTTTGTCCTTCGAAGGCTTCTTTCAAAGCAGATTCCGGTACCTTGAGTTTCCTGGGGACTAGTATATTGATCTCGTTGAGTTCTTTACCTATGAGACGCTTGCTAAGATTTTTTTTGAATATGTTTAAGTCTGGAATTTCCGGCATGATACAGGTGCGAATGATCGTAAATACTGTGTTCTTTTAATTATAGTGGCTCTCGATTCTTTGCCCGATTTCGTCGATAATACTTTGCGGTAATATGACCCCGGATGCCTGAATCCAATTGAATTGGTCTGTATGTTCGACTGATGCCATCCATTTGCCGTCAAAATATATTTCATAACTCCGTTCGGCCATGGTTGCTTCACAATAAATTAAGTATTCACCATATTGTATCCCGAATCCAATCACAGGGTTTGCCATTACCGCCAATGTAAAAATTTGCATCCAAAATTGCAATCGCTCGTGGCTTAAACGATATATGAAGTTAATTATAAAACCGTTCCATGCACAACTTTTGTTCTTTACTGTTTACTTTGCAATATGGAATTTGGCAGAGTTGACTCTTTAGAACTGGCGGAAATTGACTTCGGGCTACCCGTTGATCCTGATTTAACTAATAAGACCCTTGCAGCGTCGAATAGTAGTGAACCTTTTAAAATTCATGTTGGATGTACGAAATGGGGCAATCGGGGATGGATAGGCAGGCTATATCCGCCAAAAACCAATGAGAAACAGTTTTTATTTGAGTATGGTAAACAATTTAATACACTGGAACTGAACGCAACTTTTTACACTATTCCCAAACCGGATGATGTAAAAAGATGGAGAGAACAAGTTGATGGGAGATCTGACTTTAAGTTCTGCCCCCGATTTCCTCAAAGCATCACCCATATACGTAGGCTTGCGAACGCCGGGACGCAGACCGCCCAGTTTTATGAATCTATTAATGGGTTTGGTGATAAGCTAGGTGCTTTAATGTTACAACTTGGAGATAACTTTAGTCCAAAAAGTTTTGATAACCTGAAAAGCTACCTTGAAGCGCTGCCAACAAGTACCCCCGTATTCCTGGAGGTCCGTAATAAAGAGTGGTTTAAAGAAGGTGAAGCCAGGCACAGACTATTTGAGACGCTGCATAACTTGAAAATTGGTGCTGTGATAACAGACAGCGCTGGCCGAAGAGACTGTGTACACATGGAATTACCAACTCCCCACACTATGATCCGTTTTGTCGGTAGCAATTTACACCCTACTGATTATTCCCGTGCGGATACATGGGTGGCAAGAATTAAGGATTGGATGGAAAAGGGTTTACAGACGCTGTGGTTTTTTGTACATCAGCTGGACGAGAATAACAGTCCGGAAATGTGCGACTACATTATCAAAAAAATGAATAAAGAACTGGGCACAAATATTACGCCCCCGAGGCTCATCAGATAGATCATCCTTTCACGATCTGTTATCAGCAAGCGAAATAAGTGAGCTGATTTGCCAAGCGCGGTCAAAGCCTCATTCAGTTTACTATCTTTCCGGTTAATTACCTTCTTAAAATGAAAAGGCCCGTACAAGGCCTTTTCATTTTAATCAAAACAGATAGTATGTCTTCCCTTTCGGTGAACCGGTTGGTATTTATTAAACGCGCTGCGAATGTCAATATCTTACCGAAAGGCCGAGATTGATTGCTCTTCCTCTTCCTTTTGAATAGAAGCCCGGCTGCATGAACCATTGGGCGCGTGCAGGAAAATAATCTTCGTTAAACAGGTTTTCTACGCCGAGGCTGATACGGGTGCCTTTGTTGACACGGTATCCGGCAATCAGGTTAAATAAATTATAGGCTTTAACCGCGCCTTCATTACCGTTATAAATACCAGTGCTGTTTTTTACAAAGCGGTCCCTGCCGGCAATACCTGTATAATTAAGCGTAATATCCAGCACTTGTACCGGCGAATAGGCGATACTGCCAGTGATTTTCGGTGCGGAAATCCTTCTTCCGTTAAGGTAAGCATCTTCCGGGTCGTTGTATTTTCCGTTCCTGTTCACGTCACGTTTACCTTCGGTGTAGCTATAACTTCCCGCAATGGTCAATTGACGATTCAACAGATAGCTTGCCGCCAGCTCAAAACCATATATTTTTTCAGGACTGCGGCTTGTATTAAACAGGTCTGTTGCCGGATCGTAAACGACCTCAATACCCAGTTTTGAAGTACTGCGGTAGGCAGAAGCAGAAAAGGTAAGGCCCTGGTAGCGGCTCTCAAAGCCCGCCTCATAATTGTTTACCTTCACCGCATCCGTATTGATCTTGTCTATACTGTTTACTTTAGCATCCCTCAGGGCAAGACCAATGTCCATTACAGAAAACCCCTGCGAAAAACTTACATATGGGCTGAACAAGTCAAAACGGTTGTATTTAAAACCGGCATTGAAAAGGCCGGTATTGTACTTCAAGGTGCCGCCGGTCACATCAAAAGATGGGGTAACGGTTGCCCCGGTGGCATTCGTAATCCGGAGTGTGCGGTAATTGTCAACATCAATATTAACGCGCTCATAACGGAAACCTGTTTTAAATACCAGGTCACGGATGATCGTAACATCTGCCTGGGCAAATGGAGCCAGGTTCGTCATATCCATGGTCGGTACCCAAACACGTCCGTCTACCAATGGTTGTGAGGTCTTGTCTTTTAACAGGTCAACTCCGTAAGAAAGGTTGGCACTGATCGTATTACGTTTCAGCAGCGGTGTTTGTAAAAATAACCGGACACCCTTTTTATTATTATGTGCCAAAGATTGACCATCGCCACCATCAAACCGCCCAAGGGAAACATAAAACACGTCCTCACGATTTTCGTAGAAAGCGTCCGCATTTAAACTGGTATTTAGAAAAAGGCTGTCAACTTTGTAGGAGAAATGCAGGTTATGGTTGAATTTGGCCCCGGTAGGAATACCAAGGGGTTTTCCCAGCACCCCGGTAGCTTTCTGACCGGTCGCCAGGTTGCCGTTAACGAGTGTATAATTGCTATTCTGCAAACTGCTGTAGTAGTTATATACAAACTGAAGGCGCTGATTTTTGGTTGGCTCAAAGCCAACTTTGGCAAACGCGTTATAGGTGTCTGTTTCACCGAGGCTGTAGTTGGGGCCAACCACATCACCCTTTGCATCTTTATATTCGCCGGTTTGTTCTGCAACACCGCTAACCACGTAATCAAATTTATCCACCTTGCCATAAAATAGCTGGTTTATACGGCCACCCACGGAATTTCGTACCTTGACTAATGAGCTGTTCAGGTAAATATCTGTTTTACCGGAAAATGTTTTGGCCGTATCGGGTACAAGCGTTACATAGTTTACCAAGCCGCCGGCAGCACCGTTGCCGTAAATGGCTGTTGCGCCTTTGACCACTTCAATTTGTTGAAGAACTGACGGATCGATCGAACGCAGATCAACTTCGGCATTTCTGAGCGGCGAAGACTGGCTCACGCCGTCGATCATTACCAGCATGGGCCGACCCCGCAGGTTTTGTCCGACGTTACTTCCTGATTGAGCGCCCGGAGCAAATCCGGGCACCTGGTTAGCTAGGATACTGGTCAGGTCAGGGTTTACGGCAATCTCCGTTTCCAGCTTCTTTTTAGAAACCACGCTCACTGACGATACTATGTTTCGCGGGCTTTCCGGCTTACGTGTGGCGGAAATAATAACCTCTCCCAGAGAAAGATTTGATCTTTTAAGGGCTAAGGCAATAACGGTATCTTTTTTAACTGGTGACAGCTTTAAGAATAAGGTTTGATAACCGGTTGCGGATACGCTGATCTGCAAATGTTGGCCGCTAGGTACAATCGCCTCGAAGCGGCCTTTGGCGTCACCAGAAAATTTTAATGAATTGACTTGAATGGTGGCATACGGAATTGCGGTCAGGGAGTCTTTTACAGTTCCCTGTAGTTTGGCACTTTGACCAAAAGCGATATTGGCTAGTATCAGCAGGCAAATCGTGGAGAATAATGAAAGTAAGCTTGGTCTCATATGATAAAATTTTGCTGCAAAAGTATGTTTATTTAAACTAATTCTAAATAATAATCTTAATTTCTTCCGGCCTGTTCCGGGGTAATGCAGCATCTGTTAAATGTTATTCCTGCGGATCTTGGGTATTCTAAGTTTAGCATTCAGGTGTACGCTGCGAAACGGAGAAATTGAAAACTGGTGCAGCTTCAAAACTTGCAGGAATAAATCAAAGGCTTATATTTGTATAGCGGTGCAGCGCACCGCCACAGAAACAGGTTTATTTTTTTACTGCAAACCGAACTGAAAATGAACCCTTTGGAACTTTCCCAAGTCGCAGATCTTGGGGCCTCAGTAGCGAAGCTGATCAAAAGTGAATTGGCCACCGACGGCACCGTTCAGGCAGTGGCCAACCAGATCATTGTTTCCATCTCCAAATTTGAAGTTGAACACCGCCTCGGACATTTACTGCAGCAAATCTATCGCGCGGTCGACCACCATTTTCCGGTACGAAAAGAACATTTATCACTGATTATCCGTGATATGGACGGCCGCTATGAGAACAGTTTTAAGATCTGGAAATCTGCCTCGTGACAGGATAGCTTATTTTTTAAGAAGCTCTATTTAATCTGGTTCTGCCTGTAAATCCTCCGCAACGAATCGCTGGAGTGCTTTATGTCTGCATGGAAAGCAGAGCAATAGTGCACTCATGTCGTTTGACCGCTGACAATTTCTATTGAACCTGATCGACCAGGGTAAACACCCCTCGGCTACCGATTTTTTAATCTGGATATATGTGGTTATCTTTGTATGTAAGTTCAACAAATCGCACACGCCATCATACCATCCGGTAGTTTTGGTTATCGTACACCACAATCGAATCCCGAACCCTTTAAAGCAAGTTATTATGACGACGTTTTATGATGTGGTGTCTGCAGTTTTTATACTGCTGCAGATATTCGATAATCTGAAGGCTAAATTCAAAAAGTAATTTAGAGGCCATACCAGTAACAGTTACCGGGTATGCAAAGATTCTCAAGGCCGGCGCCGTCCGGCCTTTTTTATGCCCACTGCCCATTTCCCAGTTGGAAATCATCCTTGTTCTGCGTAATATTATCCTATGCTAAGCGTCGAAACTACTAATTTATATAAAAGTTAATCGTCGATCTGATCGATCTTCTTTTGTTCTTCTTCCGGAAAATCCACATACTTCGACAGGTCTTTCACAAATCTTCTCGCGAATACCGCGCCTTCATCGTTACTTTTCATCACGTCGTCATCGCCCAGATCGGCATGCTCCCCATAGATCGCTTTTTTTAATTCGACCCTTCCGTGTATCTCGTCAAATTTCCCTCTCACTTTCTCTACCATGGTATAATCGGGCACACCGTTTAGCATCAGGTCAGCAAAGCTCTTATAGGGTGCAAGATCAACATTCATCATCTTTTGCATCACCTCACCCCATTGCAGTACCTCGTGTACCAAAAATTCTTTATTATTCCTTGACTGGAACTCCATCACCATTGCCAGGAACATCTCCGGCGTACCGTTAAAACGCGGTTTGATCCGGAATAGCTTCAATAAGAAATTTACTAATCCCATAGCCTTTCAATATCGTAAAAGCCTCGCTTATTGTAAATATAAGCAATGCTGTTCCGCTTTGTCAAGTGCAAAACCGGACGAAAGGGGAATAATGGCAAGCCCTCCGGGCCGGGCTATACGCTGTATCTGCTGCGCAGGATGCCGCTCCTATCCCTCTCGCGGTTTATTGACGTAAACATTAAACAGATAAAACCACAATCGCAGGTCATACTGCTTATGCCTGCCATACGGCTAAAACCAGCCATGCGCCTTTACGGGATATCCCCTAAGTGTTCAATAATTAAATGTAAACGCCTGTCCCGCGCTGCTGGTCACGGTGATTCCCCAGCGAAAGTTGTCCGATTTGCCCGATTCAATAAGGATTTTGTCATTTACCTTGCTGCCATTGTTGTCGAACTGAATGCCTAACGGCGGGAAATTGTTGTCCAGGCCGTCGTTGGTGTCATAACTGATACTGTAATGGTTTGTAAACGCGCAGCCCGAGGATGAACAGGCTGAGCGCGACTCACTGAACTCGAAAAATCGTACAGTGCCGTCCAGCGTCATTCCATCAGTAACATAATTCTTAAATGTAATCAGCATATCAAAATTAGTAGTGCTGGTGCTTGATGATGAGGACGAAATTCTTGTTTTATAGTAGCGGCCATTTATTACCGCCTGCCCACCGTTAGGCCCGGATATCGTCTCATCTTTATAGGTCTTTTCCGTTTTAGCGATCATCGGTTCAAGTGTTGCTGTCCACAAATTATTGATCTTTAAAAAGGCTGCTTTCGCAGTGGCCTCATCGGTAATGGCCGAACCGCCGCCACCGGGATCATTCCCATCTTTCTTACAGGCGCTCAAAAGACAAATAAATAACATGGCGATTAATGTGAGTTGTTTTTTCATGTTGCTGGTTTTAAATGAAGTAAATGTTTCACAACAAAATTATCGGGTGCCATTTCCCTGGTCAATAGAACAAAAGTTACATTCTTACCTTTTCCGGATCATGCATTTACCATTGCCTTTACTCAAAATATTCGTTTTACCGGATTTTTCTTAATTTTAGGAGGCAGAATATATCTGCTGTAACGATCCTGGACGACCATTACAAAATCACTGATGGGTTTAACATCACTAAGAGCCTGGTTTACAAAGGTAGTATCCATCATTACTGTGGCGGGGCTTTTGACGGTTGTTTCGACGGCCCTGGCGCAGATGCAGGTCGGCTTAAATAAAGACAGCCTGAAGCGCGTTTTGAGCAAAATGCCCGGTGATACCCTGAAAGTACAAACACTGATCGCCCTGGGCCAGCAATATGAAAACAACCGGCCGGACTCCGCCGTTTATTATTACCAATTGTCCCGCGACCTCAGTCAGCAGATCCATTATCCCGCCGGCGTAGTGCGTTATATTGCCAATTACACCGCAGTTTTAAACGTGCAAGGAAAATTTGACGAGTCATTAAAATTAAACCTCGAGTCAGTAGCCATCTGCCGCAAAGCGGGCTTGAAACAGCAGCTGGTTAAAGCGCTGATGAATACCGGTGCTGTTTATCAATATAAAGAGGACTACGCCCGCGCGGCTAATTATTACCTGCAGGCACTTCCCCTGTTAGAAGCAGCCGGCAGTACACAAAACCTGTCACTGGCTTATGGTAATCTTTGCGGCCTTTACCGCAACCTCAAGCAACCACAAAAAGCATTGACTTATGCCCGCCTGTCTTTAAAATATGCCGAGCGCGATCATGACCTGTATGCCACTGCCTCAGCCTGCATTAATATTGGCAATGCACTTAAAGACAACGGAGAGGTACAGCGATCAATATATTACTTGAAAAAAGCACATCACATCGGTGTAAAGATCAATGATGACAATAGCCAGGAAACGGCGCTGATAGGTATTGCTGATGCTTATGTCCAGCTGAACCGGCCGGATCGTTATATCGGTTATTTCCGGCAGGCGCTCCCTTTAGCAGAAGCTATTGAAGATGTTTCAGGCCAGGCATATGCCCTTAACGGGATCTGCCTCGGTTTATTCTGGCAGAAACAATATCATGAGGCCGAGAAATTACTTAACAGTGGTATTGCCTTCGCCCAACAGCATGATCAAAAAGAAGTATGGAGCAAAATGCTGCTGCTGATGGCCGATGTGCAGATCGCGATGGGTAAAGCAGAAAACTCGCGAGCCTATAGAAGCCGGTACGACTCTGTGAGTAACCTGTTGACGAATACGTCCCTGCTGAAAAATATCCAGGAACTGGAAACCAAATACGGCCTGGAAAAAAAACAGCGGGAGATCCTGCAAAAAAACCTGCTGCTGGAACAAAAAGAGCGGGATGCCCAGCGGCAGCGGCAATGGCTGCTCGGCACTACCGGAGGAATGCTGATACTGGCGCTGCTGGTCTTTTTCGGCTACCGTTATTATCGCCAAAAACAACAACTTAATGTCAAAGCGCTGCAGGTGCTGCAAGCTGAGCAGGAAAGCCAGCGTTTGAAGGGCGTGATCGAGGGGGAACAACAGGAGCGCAAAAGGATCAGCCAGGAAATGCACGACGACATGGGTGCTGGACTTACCCGTATGCTTTTTTTAAGCAGGACGCTGGTTGAGCATCAATCCGCTGAAAAAATAGGAGAAACCGCTCAGGAGCTGATCAGAAAAATGAACGAGGTGATCTGGACCATGAACGATGACCAGGATAGCCTGGACAGCCTGATAGCTTATATCCGCGCTACCGTAGCGGATATGCTGGAAAATGCCCAATTGGAATATTCATTTGGGGTGAATGAACCTTTAAACGATTCGGTATTAAACGGTGAATACCGGCGTAATATTTACCTGGCCGTAAAGGAAGCGGTACATAATGTGGTCAAACATGCCGCCGCATCCAAAGTGGCGCTCACGATATCCGCCGGAAACGGAAAACTGGAGATACGGATACAGGATAACGGCCGGGGCATTAGTCCGACGGGAAAAGAGAAGTTTGGCAACGGTTTAAAAAACATGCGTTTAAGAATAGAACGGTGCGGCGGGAATATGGATATTTCCGGCGAGGACGGAACTCTGATCCGGTTTGAAGCGCCCTTACCCGTATAACTTTTGTTACAACGAAAATTTGTATAAATCTGGCGAAATTTATAGCATGGAAAATATCCCTGTCAGCATTGTAGAAGATATCGACGAGATCCGCGAGGGCCTGCGTTTCATGATCAACCAGACCAATGGTTTCCGCTGCCTGGCAGTTTATGCAAATGTGGCTGATGCCTGCCGGGGATTGCTCGCTGATCCTCCGCAGCTGGCTATCATGGATATTTCCTTACCGGACGGCACCGGTCTGGATTGTATACGAAAACTAAAGGCCGCCGGTAGCACGATACAATTCATGGTGTTTACCATTTACGAGGATAGCGACCAGGTTTTTGAAGCGCTGGCCGCCGGCGCAAGCGGTTATTTGCTCAAGAACGCATCTCCGGACAAGATCGCTGAAGCATTAAGGGACCTGCAGGAAGGCGGTTCGCCCATGAGCGCATCCATCGCCCGGAAAGTGGTAAACTCTTTCCGGGTTTCCGATGCGCAAAACGTGCTTTCGGCGCGCGAAATGGAAGTGCTCGCCAAGCTGTCCAAAGGATTTTTGTATAAAGAGATCGCCGACCAGTTATTTATCAGCACTGGTACCGTACGGCAGCATATTCATCGCATTTATGAAAAGCTGCATGTACAGAACCGCACCGAAGCCATCAATAAAATATTCGGAAAGCAGGGATGAGCTTTAAGGCGCTAATAGGAAATGTAACTTTTGTTCTATTTCCCGGCTTATCCGTACGGGGTAATTTTGAGTAATTCATTACTAAAATTATTCCATCATGAAACAGATCATTTCTTTGCTGCTTTTAGCAGCGCTGCCGCTTTTAAGCGCGGCACAAACCAAAGAACAGGCCTTACAAAATGTCAGGGAGCGTAAAGGCTGGTATGTCGGGATTGGTGGTTATGGCGCCATACAAACCACCCACTGGAAATATGAGCAAACACCGCCCGGCACCGGGGATCCTTTTTTTAACGCTGCCGGAGGATTTGACCATGATGTGAGCCGTACACTGTTCAGCCTGGGTATTGAAAAAAGGTCCATGTTGGGCACCCCCGCGTTAAGAGATGGCATATTTTCCAGTCATTATGACCATTATGGTAACTATATTGATACCCATTACGACCCTGTTTTTAATTTCGTGGACTTTGACTTCGGCGCAGATATCCTTTTTAATCCTTCGGCCAAAACGACTGCCAATTGGTTGAACGATGAGAACAATCAAATATCAGCGGGCGGGATAACTGCCGGCGCTTCCCTTTATTTCAGGGCGCAGTGGCTCATCCTGCTTTCATCAAAACTCCGGATGAGCGTACTTTCAACAGCTTTTGGCGCGCAGTATATGTACCTGCACAATAATGGACAGGATGTCGCAACGCAGGCCCTGGTTAAAGATTTTAATTACGACAAAGGCTGGAACGAGCATATTGCCATCGCCTATCTTTCGATAGGAATATTGGGATTTGAGACCGCAAAATTCAGCGTAATGCCGGAAGTTAGGGTTTTCTCGCTGGGCACATCATCAACCAGCCTTCAACCCGAGCGGCTCATCGGCAACGTGAAAATGGACGGTCAGCCCTCGGTGATAACTTATGGGATCAAAATCATGAAAAAACTTTGATCCGTTGTCATTAAACGAAAGGTCAATACATCTATCCCGTTCACCGTTGTTTTAATCGCCTAGCCTTACAGCAGGTTATAAGTTAATGTCGTATAATATAAGCCCCCAATGGCCGGGCCGCCCAGAAATGAGTTATAATACTTATTGGTCAGGTTGCTTGCACCCATCTTTAAATTCAATTTTATTTTAACGAAATCATAATTTACCTGTGCATCAAAGGTTCCGTAAGAAGGAACATTTCCGTTTACCAGAAAGGACTGCCAGTAATAGGCAGACTGGTATTTATACAGGACATTAAAGCCAAAGTTGCTGACAACATGGTTGCCGCCGAAGGATACATTGGTGATCCATTTGGGGGTATTGAATCCATCCTCAAGGGCATCATCCTGTGTTTTGCGGTCAAGCTTTGCGAAAGTGAGATTGCCTGCCAGTATGTATTTCGGCCAGATCCTGTAGGACAAGCCAAGACTGCCGCCGTAATTGTAAACGGTACTTTTGGAGTTGGTCCAAACCCGGTAACGCGACTGTTTGCTCCTGTCATTTAAGGCATAGGGTATGGAATCAGCAACACCGGTGTTAGGGACGTTCATTTCCAGTTGCGCAATAAAGTTGTCGTATTTGTTATAGTAAAAATCAATATCCGCAGAAAGCTTTCCGTTAAAAAATAATGCCTTGTATCCGGCCTCCAAGGAATTAATATGTTCGGGTTTCAGATAGGTATAATCGTTTTTTACCAAAAGACCTTTCTCCCGCTCGATCGCTGCACTGGTAGACAGGCCGCTGTTAAAGTCGTTGATCACCGCGCGTTGAAAAGCGTCAATGGATGAACGGACATAGGCATTTTCAAATACCCCGTTAGAGGCGATACGCAAACCGCCGATGCGCCTTACACCGCCGCTGTTCACATTGGAAAACCCTTCGAAGATACTGGGAAAGCGGTATCCGCTCTGGTAGGAAAACCGGAAATTATGATCTGTTATAGGCGAATAGACGAGGGTGATCCTGGGATTGAGTTTGATACCGAATTCATCATTCTTGTCCGCACGGAGCGTGGCCGTGATGCTGACCTTGTTTTCGAACAATGCTTTGGCAGCCTGAACGAATCCCCCGGTCTTATTGTAGGTAAAATCATCAAAAGTGTGTCCTGGCTCATAATTGATAAAATAATTGCCGTCAGGATGGATCAAATAAGTCCGGTGATCAAAACCGGCCATAAAACGATATCCGGTGTTCGCAGTAAAGTCTTTGGAGATGGCGCTGGAAATGTCTGCCTGCCCTTCTATATGGAACATATCATCCTTAACCCGTAGCGCTGATCCGGTGTCCCAGTTATTGATATCGGCAAGCTCATGCAGTTTATTGTTAAAAGCTGCCGTGCCTGGCTGATAACGGCCGGCATCCGCCATTTGCCGGGCGTTCAGTAAGGCCTGCTGTACATTTGCGCCGCTCCCTATTGCATTATTAAACCCCGATGTAAAGTCTGTATACCAGGTATTATCCGGTTTGAAATTGCGATCCTGGTTTTCCGCGGCTGAGCGCAGGTTGTAGGAATTGCCGGTATTCTCCCGTGTCCAGTAACCGCGAACCTGGTAAACCGGTGTCTTTAATTCCAAAGCATGCTGTTGTAAGGTATAGCCATCGAGCCGGAACCTGTTGGCACGCTGATAGATATTATCAAGGCTGGCGAACCTGAATGTGTAGGTCAGTCTTGCGTTCTCACTGAACTTGTACGCCAGCGCAGCATCTGCTTTGATATTCTTCAGGTTATAGTCTGTGACATCCTTTTCATCATAGCCCGTTCTTGCCACAACATACTGCCTGCCGCCAAGTGTGATCGTCCGGCGGTCAGAGGATTCATTTCCGTAACCATTGACAGGGTCATACCCCGGATTGTCAGGGCCTCCCGAAATTCCCAGCCGCGAATTGGCCGAAGCATTCAGGTCGGTATGATCGTTGGCGATCCAGTCGTAGCCCCTGGTGAAGGTGCCGTTCAGCTTAAATGCAAAACGGTTCGATAGCGAATGCGCAAGTCTGAAACTGGTTTCCGAAAAAAGCTTTGCTGAGGTTAAAGCATCATTGATATGGTTAACACCGGTTTTATGCTGAAAGCTGATCCCGCCGGTGGTGAAAGGATCCTTGGTGATGAAGTTGGCAAGTCCGTTAATCGCGTTCAAACCGTATAACGCTGAAGCTGTTCCGGGTATAATTTCGACGCTTTCGATGTCCAGATCGCTCGGCCCCATGGCATTGCCGATCGGCGCCCCTAAATGCGGTGCCATGTTATCCACACCGTCCACCAATTGCGTAAACCGAACATTGGTGGTATTGGCGAATCCGCGCGTGTTGATGATCCTGAAGCCCATGCTGGGGGTGATCAATTGTACGCCTTTCACATTTTCAAGTGCATCGAAAAAGGAAGGTGCTGCTGAACGCTGAAACGAGCCTTTGTTGATCTTTTCAATACTGACGGGTGACCGCAAAATGCTTTCATTGATTCGGGAAGCCGTGACCACTACCTCCTGAAGGGACCGGTTCTTTATCGAGTCCGCTTGTTTCACTGAATCTTTCGCCGCCTGGCTCTGCGCATGCAAAGGGTACAACAGCGCCAGGGCGAAAAGGAATAAAATAGTTTTCAGATAGCTGTAATGCTCCATATTCATTCGATTCATAGGTTGGGGCTTAATGCTGATAAAAATTATGCTGTGTTATCATTCGTTGGCACCGCCTTGCTCTTAGGATTGATTTCGTTATTCCTGAATGTGAATAACGAATGCTGCCAACCTGCGATCCCCGGAAAGGCACTAAAATTTAATAGTTAAGCTGTTTTCTTTTAAAAATTGATTGAAGTTGGCGTGAAAGTCCTTGAATAATTGCATGACCTCAAGGCCCTTTGGCGTAACTTCCGCTTTACCGCCGCCCTTTCCGCCACGTTCAGAGATCACTACCGGCGCTCCAAGGTGCGTGTTCATATGATCGATGAACTGCCAGGCTTGCCGGTAGGACATTTTCATCTGAAGGGCGGCCTGCCTGATAGACCCCGTCGCCTGGATCTTCTCCAGCAATTCCACCCTTCCCGGGCCAATGACACGTTCGCCGTTTACTTCAAGATATAATTTACCGGTGAATCGAAACTCCATAAGCTGTTATGTTTGCCTTAAAGATACGTATTCAGCAGTTCCGTCATGGCAGCTAACCGCTCACTGACGGTCTATCCGGTATAACCGGCCCTGGTCGGTTATAGCGTACAAGGCATTATCCGCACCCTGGACAATATCTCTGAAACGCTGATTTTCGCTGGCCAGCAACCTTTCCTCGCCGATGACCCTGTTATCCTGGAAGGCCAGTCTGATAATATGGGTTTGCGTCAGCGAGCAAAGGAAGAGATTATTCTGCCATTCGGGTATTCTGTTGCCCGCATAAAAGGTGATGCCGCTTGGCGAAACGACAGGGTCCCAATAATAAACCGGTTGTTCCATGCCGGTTTGCTGCTGTACGGCGGAACCTACAGCCTGCCCGCTGTATTCGATACCGTAAGTGATGACCGGCCATCCGTAATTTGCGCCAGGCGTTAAGCGGTTAATTTCGTCTCCGCCACGGGGACCGTGCTCACTTTCCCAAATCTCGCCCGTAACCGGGTGGATCGCTAATCCCTGCGGGTTGCGGTGCCCCATTGTATAGAGTACTGGTAGCGCACCGGCCTGCGTGAAAGTTGGGTTTCCCGGTGCTACAGTACCGTTTGTGGTCATACGGAGCACTTTTCCGATACTGCTGCTGACCGATTGCGCTTCAATGCGTACTTCATTAGAGGTACGATCACCAAAACTGACCAACAGGTTTCCGGTAGGATCGAACAGGATCCGTGACCCGAAGTTACTGCTGGCTGAAGCGGGCGTCGTGGAGCTGTAGATCACCACAGGCGATTCTACCAATGTTTCGTTATCGGAAAGCCTTCCCTTGCCCACGGCGATCGCACCGCCGCCGCTGACGGATCGAACGTAGGTCCAGTAGATCATTCGGTTGGAGGTAAAACCAGGGTCTACCGCTACATCGAGTAAGCCTCCTTGCCCGGCATTGTTAACAGCAGGGAATCCCGTAATAGGCGGGCTTACCGTACCTGTCGAGGTTACGATCCGCATATTGCCGGCTTTTTCGGTAATGAGGAAACGGCCATCAGGAAGCGTAGCGATTCCCCAGGGCGCGGTTAAAGAAGATGTTAAAACGCCCGTCTGGATCGCCGTTGTTGTACGAATGCCGGAGATCCTTGTTTGACCGGCAAAGGCCGGTGAGTAAGTGGTATTGGCTCTGCCGGTTTCTACAGGGTTTACGCCGGTCGGAGGAGTGGTCGGCTCCTCATCATCCGGGGAGGTGCTGCTTTTTTTTGAGCAGCTCATCAGGGTTAACAAACAGATCGCACAGATCGAAAAAAAACAAAGGAGACCTCGTGAAGTTGGATTTGTGTTTTTCATAATAGGTGTTTTTGTATGTTGATATCATGTAACTGTTGTCGGAAGGGCTGCCGTCCCCTATGCCAGTTGCTCAGCAAAAGGCATTTTCCTCATCCGCTTACCAGTGGCTGCAAAAATGGCATTGGCCAGTGCAGGGGCGATTGGCGGGAGTCCCGGTTCTCCCAAACCTGTAGGCGCTGCCTCCGTTTGGGCAAATTGTACCGCTATATCAGGCGGGGCCTCATTCATCCGCAAAAACTTGTAGGTATGGAAGTTGGTTTCAGCAACCGCGCCGTCCACAAAAGTTACTTTAGGGTACATCGCATGGCAGATGCCGTCCGTGATCGCTCCCTCGATCTGGTTTTCGGCACCACTTAAATTGATCACCCGCCCGCAATTGACCGCACAAAAGACCTTCACCACCTTGGGTTTTCCATCAAGCATCCTGATGTCGACAACCTGGGCTGCATAAGAGCCAAAAGAGAACCAGGTCGCAAATCCTCTGTACACGCCGGCAGTGCTGGTTCCCCAGTTGGCCATTTTGGCCACCAGTTCAACCACGCTCCTGTATTTATCGGGGTCATAGCCCAGGCGTCCAACGGGACTTTGTTTAGCCTTACCGAAAAGCTCCAGCCGAAAGGCTACCGGGTCTTTTTTAAGTTCTGAACATACCTCATCCATAAAACTTTCCGCTACAAAGGCCAGGGTATTTGCGCCGGGCGCCCGCCACCAACCTGTCGGCGTATTACTTTTATACCCCTGACCTTCCGACCGGTAATTGGCCAGCGCTCCTGCAACATAACCATCGCCACGCGGGCCACCGGCAATTCCAACACCTGACTGATGCCAGGCCAGCAGGCCGTCATTGGAAAGCGCTGCCCTAAAGCGGTACATTTCAGTAGGGCGGTAATAGTCATTTTGCATATCATCCTCGCGTGTCCACTGTACCTGCACCGGGCTTTGTGCCGCGGCAGAGATCAGGGCTGCTTCCAGGCCGTTGTCCGGCATCAGCTTGCGTCCGAAACCGCCTCCCTGGCGCGGTACACCTACCTTAATATTTTCTTCCGGAATGTTTAAGGCTTTCGATACCTCGCTACGGACCTGGCCCGGCACCTGTGTAGGGCCATAAAGTTCAGCCTTGCCGCCGCGTACGTCCGCAAAAAAGTTAAGCGGCTCCATCTGCCCGTGAGATAAGGCCGGCAATTCGTAGGTCACATCCAACGTCTTCACTGCGCTTTGTTTCGCAGCTTCCACATCTCCGTCATTCCTCGATGGCGTAGCTGCACCTTTGTCCAGCATCCCTTTAAATGCAGCAAAATGCTCGGAACTGCTCTCCAGCTTATCCGTCGCGTTCCACTGAATAATCAATGCTGCACGCCCTTTCTTCGCCGCCCAGGTAGAGGTCGCCAGGACGGCCACCGAGTTCTTCAACCTGATAATGTTTTTGACGCCGTTAACCTGTTTTGCTGCGGTATCATCTACCGTACCCAGGGTTTTGCCATAAGCAGGCGGACGGGCCACCATGGCGAACAGCATGCCGTCGCGCCGTGTATCGATGCCATAAAGCGGTTGGCCCGTTGCTATTTTATGAGCATCCACATCCTTAATGCGGGAGCCTATCAGCTTAAAATCTTTCGTATCCTTCAGGGCGGGGTTTGCCGGTGCTGCCATGGTCGCTGCTTTGGCAGCCAGTTGACCATAGGTTAGTTTTTTGCCGCTGGCCTTATGGATCACGATCCCGTTCTCCGCGCGGCATTCCTCTTGAGGTACACCCCAGCCCTGGGCTGCGGCAGCGATCAGCATCTCGCGCGCTGTGGCACCGGCGGTGCGCAATGCCGTAAACCTTCCGCGTACGGACCCGCTTCCTCCGGCTGTTTGCCGGCCGAATTTGCTGTCCAGCGGTGCAAGCTCAACTTTGATCTTGCGCCAGTCCACCTCCAGCTCTTCCGCGACGATTACGGGAAGCGAGGTTTTAACGCCCTGGCCGATCTCCGGGTTAGGTGCCTGCAAGATGATCGTGTCATCGGCGCCGATACGGATGAACATATTAAGCTCAAAAATCCCGCTATCTGCCGCGTCTGCCATGACGATCTGGTTGAGGAAGGAAAAGCTGAGCAGCATGCCCCCGGTGGACAGGGCAGATACCTTCAAAAAATGTCTTCTTGATGTCGTCGTTCCCATAATTATTTTGAATTGAGTTTTCCGGAGGCCGCCAGGTGTATCGCTTTTCGTATTCTGGAATAGGTTCCGCACCGGCAAATATTACCACCCATTGCATTGTCAATATCCTGATCGGTCGGATGTGGATTTTCCCGCAAAAGCACGGCCGCCGACATGAGCTGACCGGACTGGCAGTAACCGCACTGGGCGACATCCAGTTCCTCCCATGCCTTTTGGAGGGGATGGTCGCCGGCTGCACTCAATCCTTCAATGGTGACTACCTTCTTATCTCCGATATGGGCGATAGGAAATACACATGAACGCATGGCTTGTCCGTTCACATGGACCGTACAAGCGCCGCACTGGGCGACTCCGCAACCGAATTTTGTCCCCAGCATGTTCAAATTGTCCCGCAGTACCCATAAAAGCGGGGTATCTGCATCCGCTTCCACCGAAACGGTCTTCTTATTGACGGAAAACGTATATTTTGGCATAATGATCAGCGTTAATTCATTAAGATATACTATATGGCACATTCGTAACTTTTGTGAATACTTCGGATGTACCAGGATGTTAAAGATTCAAATTCAATAATCAGGGTTATCAATAATTACAATTAAGAACAAACGGAAAAAGCGGAACCATTCCCCGGGGGACTACGCAAGTTAAACTAATTGAGTGACCGGTATTCCTGCGGCGTTTGTCCTGTACGCTGTTTGAAAAGCCTGGTGAAATGCTGCGGATATTTAAAACCAAGTTCATAGGCGATCTCACTCAGCGACTTTTTAGGGTCAAAGATTCTTTCCTTGGCCATATCCATCACTCTGGACTGGATATAATCCAGCGCTGATCTGCCGGTCTCCTTCCTCACCAGATCTCCAAAATAATTGGCAGAAAGGTGAAGTTGCTCCGCACAATAGGCCACAGTAGGCAAACCATTACGCTGCGGCTTGTCGGACTCAAAATACGTATTTAGTAATTCCTCAAAACGTTCCAAAATGCCTTTGTTGGCTACTTCCCTGGTGATAAACTGACGATCATAGAACCGGATGCAATAATTGAGCAACAACTCGATATTGCTCACAATAAGTGTCTTGCTGTGTTTATCGATCGCATGCTGTAGTTCTGTTTCTATTTTTTTCAGGCAATCGTAGATGACTTTGCGCTCGGCACTGGACAAATGCAGGGCCTCATATACCTCATAAGAGAAAAAGGAGTATTCCTGGATATGGCGCCCTAAAGTGGTTCCCCTGATAAAATCCGGGTGAAATACCAAGGCCTTCCCCAGTGGCTGATAAGGCTCCTTGGACTCGATGCCGATCACCTGCCCGGGAGCAACAAATACCAGCGTCCCTTTTTCATAGTCATAGTAATTACAGCCATAGCGCAGATCCCCACATTTTATTTCCTTTAAAAACACCGTATAAAAACCGAAACGCTGCTTTCGTATCGTACGCAGATCCGCTTTGGAAAGGTCTATCACATTAACCAGCGGATGCGGGGTCTCGTTATTGTTAAACTTGTTATATTGATTGATCGAGTCAAAACTGATAATATCTTCCATCACTTAACATTTTGTATATCAAATGTAAGCCATTGGTGACCGAGTTCGAAAACAAGCCGCTGTAATCAGTGAAATTGGTAAGTAATTCAGTAATATGTATAAGTGAATGGGCGATGATAGGCTATGACCATCCCCCGACTGCAATGGACGGATTCCTATGGACTTGCAGGAGGCCATGACCGGGTTATCCAGGGGCCGGACAAAAGTCGCTGAGGCCATCAGTGATAATGGTAAGTAATCCAGTAATCTGTATAAGCAATTAGTGAAACAGACAACAGAACTTTGGAACTGTCCGATAACAAATCATTCAATGGCGATTTCCATGAAAAAGAGGATATTAGGGAAACAGGGTTTAGAAGTTTCCGCAATAGGTTTTGGCTGCATGGGTTTAAACTTTTCTTACAGCCACGCGCTGGAAAAGCAGGATGCCATCGCACTTGTGCGGGCGGCGGTTGAAAGAGGCGTGACTTTTTTTGACACCGCTGAAATGTATGGCCCCTTCACCAATGAAGAGATCGTTGGTGAAGCCCTGGAACCCTTCCGTAAAGACGTGGTACTCGCCACCAAATTCGGGTTTAATATCGAGGGCAATAAAATGGCAGGACTGAACAGTCGGCCTCAGCATATCAGGCAGGCCGTTGAAGGTTCATTGAAACGCCTCCATGTTAATGTGATCGATCTTTTGTATCAACACCGGGTTGATCCTGACGTGCCGATCGAGGACGTTGCCGGAACAGTAAAAGACCTGATCGCCGAGGGTAAAGTGCTCCACTTTGGACTATCTGAAGCCGGTGTAGATACGATCCGTAAAGCACACGCTGTTCAACCCCTTACTGCAGTGCAGAACGAATATTCCATGTGGACACGTAAGCATGAAGGCGGGGTGTTTCCGGTGCTGGAAGAATTAGGTATTGGACTGGTGGCCTACAGCCCGCTCGGCAAAGGTTTCCTGACGGGTAAAATAAAGGAGGACACCCAAATAGCCGAAAACGATTTCCGTCACCAGTTGCCACGATTCCAGCCTGAAGCGATGAAAGCTAACCAGGCATTGGTTGACCTCCTGAGCGCTATAGCCTGTGAAAAAGATGCCACACCTGCACAGATTGCGCTGGGTTGGGTATTGGCTCAAAAGCCATGGATCGTTCCCATTCCGGGTACAACGAAGCTGGATCGCCTGGATGAGAACCTGGGCGGGGCAGCAATAGAGCTTACCAAAAGTGATCTGGACAACATCGCAAAAGCTTTGAAGTCCGTAAAAATAGAAGGCGAACGCTATACCGAGGCGTTGGAAAAAACAACCGGTTTATAAATCAACAAAAAATTAAACTATGAAAACCAGCTTAACCGCACTGTTCTTGCTGATATGCACAGCTGTATCTGCTCAGTCAACGGACGAATCAAACCTGCTCAAACTATCCGCTCAGATTTTCAGGTGGGAAGTAGAAAATAAGATTGACTCACTTGAAAATACCCTGGCTGACCGCCTTGTGGTGCTGAATTCTGCCGGGGCCACGCAAACGAAAGCTCAATATCTCGCCCGTCTCAGGAGCGGGGAATTTGTGCATAATGACATCCGGGTTGAACAAAATGTGGCTACGGTATCCGGGAATACGGGGACTGTTACCGGCAAGGGAATTTTTAAGATAACCGTCAACGGCAAGCAGGTAACACCACATCTGACCTACCTGGAGGTATTCACCAGGGCATCATCCAACGGGGCCTGGACCTTACTGGCGCTGCATGCCAGCGTTATTCCGGAGCAGTAAATTCTTCCCGGCGGGTTACAACAGGAACAATAATATTAATATTAAAAATTATGCGAATCAAAAAAGACGTCATCGTATTAACCGGGGCAGGTCAATTAGGAATGGCTATCGTCAGGCGAATGGGTTATGGCAATAAAATTTTTGTCGCTGACTGGAAGCTGGAAAATGCCCAGGCCATCGCAAAAACATTGACGGAAGCCGGCTTCGATGTAATTCCCTTTAAAGTGGATATTTCCTCTAAAGAATCTGTTTTGGACTTGATTAAAGCCGCCCGGAAGGAAGGCGAGATCTCCATGTTTATCAATGCAGCAGGGCTATCACCGAGCCAGGCCTCTATCGAACATATCCTGGCAGTGGATCTTTACGGAACGTCACTCTTACTGGATGAGTTCGGTAAGGTGATCAGAGCGGGTGGAACAGGAGTTGTTATCTCCAGCCAATCCGGCTATAGAATGCCGGCTTTAACCCCTGATGAAGACAGGCTGCTCGCTACAACACCGGTTGAAGAACTGTTGCAATTGGAAATGCTGCAACCCGAAAATATCAAAGACACGCTTCACGCTTACCAAATGGCCAAGCGTGCCAACGGTAAAAGGGTAATGGCAGAAGCCGTTAAATGGGGTGAAAGAGGCGCCAGGGTAAACGCCATTTCGCCGGGTATCATCATCACCCCTTTAGCGCTGGACGAAATTAACGGACCAAGAGGAGAATTCTACAGGAACATGTTCGCCAGGAGCCCTGCCGGCAGGCCCGGCATTGCTGATGAAGTAGCCAACGTTGCCGAGTTGTTGCTGTCTAATGCCGGGGCATTTATTACCGGTTCGGATTTCCTGATCGACGGCGGCGCTACCGCCTCTTACTTCTATGGTCCGCTTCAGCCGGAAAAAAATTAAAAAATATCGTCATGACAACACTCATCAATTTTCATTACGGTTACGTTATCGTTTTTTGCTGCTGCCTGATCATGGGTATCAACATCGGATTGGCGATGAGTTGCGCCGGAATATTTTACAAACCGGTAAGTTCAGAATTAAAGGTTTCGGTCGGCGATTTCGGTTTATATATGACCTTCATCTACCTGTTTTCTACCCTTATGCTGACGAAGGCAGGTAAGCTAATGGACCGGTACAGTGCACGTTGGCTATTGACCTTAAGTTCGGCCCTCCTGGGAGCTGCCTTCCTTTCGATGTCTGCTTTTAATGCGGTCTGGCAGTTTTATATGGCCGGAGCGGTCATTGGCTTAACGCTCGCTTTCCTGCTATACCTGAGTTACCCGACGATGATCAACCGCTGGTTCAATGCGAACATCGGTTTTTTCATTGGTCTTTGCAGTGCCGCTTCAGGGATTGGCGGAGTGATCTTTAATCCTTTAGGCGGCTATTTGATCGCTCACTACGGCTGGCGTAACACCTACCTCGTTTTCGGGGGTATCGTACTTATCCTGGTTACACCCTTGCTGGCTTTATTACTGCGGGATTATCCTGCTGACAAAGGCCAGAAAGCTTTTGGTGTAAAGCAGACTGAAACCGTAAAAACCGGGGTTGACTACGCTTCGGCGATCAGATCTCCCGTGTTTTATTCGCTGATCGTTTTTGCCTTCCTGATGATCTCGGTTTCCACTATGAACTTATTTCTACCGGCCTATGTGGTTAGTTCCGGTTATTCGGTTGCGCAGTCGGCTGTCGTAGCTTCCGCCATCATGTTAGGGGTGACCATAGGCAAGGTCGCTTTGGGCTGGATCAACGACAAAAATTCGTATTACGGTATCATTGCTTCCGTGGGAATGGGAATTGCGGGTTTTGTCTTTTTATTATTCGGAAGATCCGGGATAGCCGTTATGACCGGCGGGGGATTTTTATTCGGCTGGGCATATGCCGGTGTAACCGTTGAAACGGCTTTACTGGTAAGGGCAGTGTTCGGCGGAAAAGATTATGCCAAGATATTTTCCAATATCTCGATTGCTTTAGCCGCGGGAGGTGCGCTGATGGCAGGCGGCTGGGGTTATCTGGCCGACCTGATCGATTTTAAAGCTATCCTTACTACCGGCATTGTGTTGCTGGCCCTTTCCGGCATCTTAGGATATTACGCCTTAAGAAAGCGTAAACTATTCCATGATCAGCGCCAATGAAGTGATATTTTTCACTGATCAGTAATAATGGTAAGCATTACAGTAATCTGTATAAGCTACAGGTAAAAAAGAGACCTCAATTTTGTACTGTCAGAGAAATTTTATTATTTATAAATGGAAACTACCAAAGTTAAAGCCTTCGGAACAGAAGCTGCCGAAGCATCATTAAAACCATTAAGCATCGATCGCCGCGAACCGCAGGCAACGGATGTAGAAATCGAAATTTTGTTTTGTGGCGTTTGCCATTCAGATTTGCATACGGCACGTAATGATTGGGGCGGAACCATCTACCCGGCAATACCGGGACATGAAATAGTGGGCCGGGTTACCCGTGTTGGTGCTGAGGTAACCAGGTTTAAAGCAGGTGATCTTGCAGCGGTTGGCTGTATAGTGGATTCCTGCCGCACCTGCCCAAGCTGTAAGCAAGACCTGGAGAACTATTGTGTGCCTGGATTTACCAGCACCTACAATTCGCCCGATAAGAATATCGGCGGTCAAACTTACGGCGGTTATTCAGAAAAAGTTGTCGTACACGAGCATTACGTTTTAAGCGTTCCGGAAAACCTTGACCCGGCTGCCGCTGCACCATTGCTTTGTGCAGGTGTAACCACCTGGTCACCTTTGAAGCACTGGAATGTGACTGAAGGAAGCAACGTTGCCGTTGTTGGCCTGGGCGGATTGGGGCATATGGCTATTAAACTGGCCAAAGCATTGGGGGCTAACGTTACCTTGTTTTCCCGTTCGGCTAGCAAAGAACAGGACGCATTGGACTTAGGCGCAGACCGGGTGATCATTTCTACTGATGAGGCACAGATGGCTGCTGTTAAAGGGGAATTTGACCTGATCATTGATACGGTGCCCTACGTTCATGATATCAACCCTTATGTGTCAACCTTAGGGATCAGTGGTACGTTGGTTTTGGTGGGGTACTTAGGTCCTTTGGATCCGTTCCTTAATTCGGCACCAATGGTAATGGGCCGTAAGGCAGTTGCGGGATCTGTAATAGGTGGTATAAAAGAAACCCAGGAAATGCTTGATTTCTGCGGTAAGCACCAAATTGTTTCGGAAATCGAAATCATCAAGATGCCCTACATCAACGAGGCGTATGAGCGCATGCTGAAAAGCGACGTGCACTATCGCTTTGTCATAGACATGAGCACCCTGTAAATAAAACTCCAGCAAAAAGCCTGACCACCTGTGTCAGGCTTTTTGTTGATACCAATCAGCATCGCAGGCTTTACTATCCCACAACCGTTCGCCCACCTTAAATATTGGGGGCACAAATAGTTTCTGCGGCAGGCAGGAAAATCTTCTTCTACCTTTCCCGGGGCATTGGCAAGTATTTCGATATTTCAGAAAAGACCGCTTCAGACACTGCTTTGAAGACAGCTATCGGCTTCTGCGGCAGGTGCCGGCACAGATCGCCGCTCAATCAGTGATAATGGTAAGTAAACCAGTAATCTGTATAACAGCAATCAAAAATATTGAAGAGATTTTTGTATCAGGGTAAAGTTGTGGTTTTTCTAACCAACTGGCCCTGTAGGTTCCGGGCTCAAAGGGCATGGATTCCAACCTGTCATTATACGATGTCAAAACTGATGAATAAGTAATATGCGCTCAAATACATCCGATCCGAAATGAAAATATGTTTGAAAAGATTTAATAACCCCTTAGGCATTCTTAAATACGGCCTTATCGCTGTGACAACGATCCATGCATCAGCCTTTGGACAAAACCTGTCCCTGAAGGCGGCGATAGAAAAGGGAGTAACCAATTATGGAATCGTAAAAGCAAAAAACAATTATGCTGCCGCCTCCCGCGAAACGATCAGCCAAATGAAAAGAGAGTACCTTCCCAATGTCAATTTATCCGCGCAGCAGGACTATGGTACCGTAAACGGCCAAAATGGTCCGTTGTATGGACTGGGAGGTCTGGGCGTGGCATCCTCCGGACTGCCCCTGGCCAGCCAAAACTGGAATGCGGCCTTTGGTGCGCTATACCTCATCAACACCAACTGGGAGTTCTTTAATTTTGGCCGTAGCCGGCAGCGGGTAAACGTTGCACGTGCTGATGCCCAGCGCTACCAAAAAGATTATGAACAGGAGGTTTTTCAGCATAAGATCAGGATCTCTGCGGCCTACCTTAATTTACTGGCAAGCCAACGACTGCAAATTTCTCAGCAGAAAAACCTTGACCGCGCTGAGATCTTTTACCGCAATATTTCCGTGCGGGCAAAGGGCGGACTATTGCCCGGTGTGGATTCTACCTTAGCCGCCGCAGAAGTATCAAGGGCCAAAATAGTCCTCAACCAGACCCTGGAGCAGGTCAAAGTCCAGAACAACGAATTGGTAAGATTGATGGGTATTGCACCCGAAAATTTCATTACGGATACGGCTATGGTTTTAAAAGCGCCTCTGAGCATTGAAGCATTTAAAGCTGTTTCCGACACGGTTAACCATCCAACCCGCCAATATTTTAAAAGCCAGATCACCTTGAGCAAACAGCAGGAACAGCTGTTTAGAAAGGAATACATGCCTTCTTTTTCATTTTTTGGTATCTATCAGGCCCGCGGTTCGGGCTTTGGCAACGATTACGCCAGCAACCAGAATTCATATAACCAAAACTACCTGACCGGTATAAACCCTACCCGGCAAAATTATTTGTTAGGCGTTGGACTCGTATGGAACCTGACTACCATTGCACGATCGGCTAAGAAAGTAAGCTACCAAAAGCTGGTCAGCGAAGGGCTGGAAAACGAATATCAGGCGATTGATGTAGAATTGCGTGCCCGTGACGATGCGGCCAACGCCCGGCTCGATTACTCCTTCCGCAATTACCTCGAAGCCCCAAAACAAGTGAAGGCCGCCCGCCAGGCCTATCTGCAAAGAATTACACTTTATAACAATGGCCTGACTACTCTTACTGATGTTACTACGGCACAGTATACCCTTAATCGTGCCGAAACTGACCGGGATATTGCATTTACCAATGTATGGCAGGCCTTACTGCTGAAAGCGGCCAGCACCGGTGATTTTACCATGTTCAGCAATCAACTTTAAACATCAGACATGAAATTAATAAGATTTGCACTGCGGCAGCCCATTACAGTTTTGGTCTTTGTAGCAGCCTTGTTCTTTTTCGGTATCAGCGCAATTCGCAGTATCAAGATTGATATTTTACCAAAAATGAACCTCCCTGTTATCTATGTGGCACACCCTTTTGGTGGTTATACGCCAGACCAGATGGAGGCCTATTTTGCCAAGAACTATGTAAATGCCATGCTTTTTGCAAACGGCGTGAAGTCAATTGAAACAAAGAATATACAGGGCTTAACCTTAATGAAGGTTACCTATTACGAAACCACCAATATGGCGCAGGCCGCTGCCGAACTTTCTGCGCTGACCAATCGGGCGCAGGCCATATTTCCCCCGGGTTCTCAACCGCCGTTCGTTATTCGTTTTGATGCATCATCCCTGCCTGTAGGTCAGCTGGTCCTGAGCAGTAAGACCCGTTCCAACAACGAACTGCAAGACCTGGCGAACGTCTATGTGCGTGCGTCGTTTACCTCCATCCCCGGATTATTATCGCCGCCGCCATTCGGTGGCAGCCCGCGAACCATTGAGGTAAATGTCGATCCGCAAAAGCTACGTTCGCATAATCTTACCCCCGATCAGATCGTGGAAGCCATCAGGTTAAATAACCAGACAGCGCCCTCCGGCAATGTGCGGGTAGGTGATATCAATTATATTACGCCAACTAATAATACCATTAAATCACTTAAAGACTTTGAAAGTATCCCTCTTTTTAAAGGCGATGTAGCCAATATCAGGCTTGGGGATGTGGCCAATATTAAAGACGGTGCCGACATCACACAAGGGTATGCATTGGTTAATGGCAAGCGCTCGGTCTATATCAGTATTGCCAAAGCAGCTGACGCATCGACCTGGGATATCGTGAAGCAACTAAAAGAGAGCCTTCCCAGGATAAAAAGCACCCTGCCTCCTGATGTTGATATTACCTATGAATTTGACCAGTCTGTGTACGTGATCAATTCGTTAAGAAGTTTGCTCACAGAGGGTGCTATTGGGGCCATTCTGACAGGTTTGATGGTCATCCTGTTCCTGGGAGACAAAAGAGCTGCATTGATCGTGATCATGACTATCCCGATATCACTGATTTCCGGTGTCCTGTTCTTAAAATTATTTGGCTTTACCATCAACCTGATGACTTTAAGTGGCCTGGCGCTGGCCATTGGCATCCTGGTTGATGAAAGTACAGTAACCATTGAGAATATCCACCAGCATTTGGACATGGGTAAATCAAAAGCCAGGGCCATCATTGATGCCTGCGGGGAGGTTGCGCTTCCCAAGCTTCTTATCCTGCTTTGCATCCTGGCCATATTTGCCCCGGCATTTACGATGGCCGGCATTCCCGGCGCCTTATTCCTTCCGCTGGCTTTAGCCATCGGTTTTTCCATGGTGACCTCCTTCCTGTTATCGCAGACCTTTGTACCCGTTATGGCTAACTGGCTGATGAAAGCGGATGCCAAACACGGCCAGGAGCCGGGAAAAACCGGGCATAAGGAAGGTCGATTTGACAAGTTCAGAAATGGCTTTATGTCCATGCTTGAAAAGTTAACAATGGCACGCAGGACGGCATCCCTCATCTATATTTTTTCTGCTATTATACTGGCAGTGATCATGCTTAATGTTATCGGCCGGGACGTGTTCCCTAAGGTGAACTCAAGCCAGTTTCAGCTCCGACTACGCGCCCCGGAGGGCACCCGTCTCGAAAGAACTGAAGAACTGACACTTACCGCGCTGCACGAAATAGAAAACATGGCCGGAAAAGACCATATGGGGATATCCTCGATTTACGTGGGCATGCATCCGACGCAGTTTTCCGTGTCGCCGATCTATCTTTTCATGGCGGGGTCGCAGGAATCAGTTTTCCAGATTGCGCTCAAAGATATCCATACCGATATGGATGCTTTCAAAGATTCTTTACGCGTCAGAATCCTGCAGAAAATGCCGCACGTAAAATTATCGTTTGAGCCTATCGAACTGACCGATAAAATATTAAGCCAGGGATCGCCTACGCCAATTGAAGTCCGGCTGGCGGGCCGGGATAAAGCCCAGAGCGCCATTTATGCCAATAAACTCATAACTGCCATGCAGAAATTGCCGAATTTCAGGGATGTGCAACTGGCGCAATCCATCAGCTACCCGGCGCTGAACATTGATATTAACAGAACAAGGGCAGCACAGGTAGGGGTTGACATGAGCCAGGTATCGCGGTCACTCATCGCATCAACATCCTCTTCGCGTTATACCGAAAAAAACCTTTGGATAGACGGCAAGGCAGGCTTGTCTTACAACGTTCAGGTACAGGTGCCGCTTAACCAGATGTCTACGGTGCAGCAGATCAACGAGATCTCGCTGCTAAACAATAATATCCGCCCGGTCATCGGTGATGTAGCGTCCGTTAAACCGGCGGTAACCAATGGCGAAAGCGACGACCTGGGCGCACTGCCTTATTTATCTGTAACAGCCAACACGGACCACACCGATTTGGGTACGGCTTCTAAACAAGTAGCGGAAATCATCGCCGGCCTGGGTACGCCGCCGCGCGGGTTAACAATCGAACCTATTGGCTTAAGTCTGGTTTTAAACGAAACATTATCAAGTCTGCAAACGGGCTTGCTGGTTGCCATCGTTGTCATCTTTCTGATGCTGTCTGCTAACTTTCAATCCTTTAAAGTTTCGCTGATCATCATTTCGGCAGCACCGGCTGTAGTATTGGGCTCATTGCTCATGCTGCTGGCCACCGGCTCGACCCTTAACCTGCAATCTTATATGGGGATCATCCTGTCTGTTGGTGTGTCCATAGCGAACGCGGTATTGCTGGTAACCAATGCTGAACATTTGCGGCGACAAAACGGCGATGCACGCAAATCCGCCTTAGAAGCCGCCTCACTACGTTTAAGGCCGATATTGATGACCAGCGTTGCCATGATCGTAGGTATGCTGCCAATGGCCATAGGACATGGCGAAAGCGGCGAGCAAACAGCTCCACTGGGCAGAGCTGTTATCGGAGGATTGCTGTTCTCAACGTTCGCCGTACTGATCATTTTACCATTGATCTTTTCATGGGCTCAGGATAAATCAACCACCGCCTCGGTATCGCTTGATCCGGATGACGACCAAAGCAAATTCTATGATCTCGAAACAATCTCAAAATAAGCATATGAAATCACCCTATATCATTATGGCCATCGCCTTCACGGCCATCGCATTTTCCGGCTGCAGCAGCGGCGAAAAAGGCGGGCAGGCCATGGCTGATACAATAGCCAAACCGGCCGCGACACCTGTTTTTGAACTACAGCGCAGATCGATCAGCTCAGAGATCTCCTTGCCGGCCGAACTTGCCGGCTTCAAACAGGTTGACCTGTTTGCCAAGGTAAACAGTTACGTGAAAACGCTGCAGGTGGATATCGGAAGTGAGGTAAAAGAAGGCCAGGTGCTGGTGGTATTGGAGGCTCCGGAAATCAGCTCTCAATTAGCGGCAGCCGCTTCCCGTCTCCACTCGCAGGAAGCTGTATATGAGGCAAGCAGCAGCACCTATAAGCGATTGCTCGAAACCAGTAAAGTAGAAGGAACGATTTCAAAAAATGACCTGGAAGTCGCGTTCAGCAGGCAGAAGTCGGACAATGCACAGTTGCAGGCTGCCCGCGCGGCGTACAGGGAAGTGCGGGTCACACAAAGTTACCTGGTGATCAGAGCTCCCTTTACAGGCAAAATCACAGGCCGTAACATCAATACAGGTGCCTATATAGCACAGGGAGCAACTGTACCTATGCTGACGATACAGGATCAGCGTAAACTCAGGCTGGCTATATCCGTACCTGAAGATTATACCGGTTACCTTAAAACGGGCGATAGCCTCAGCTTCACAGTGAATGCGCTGAAAGGGGAACTTTTTAAGGCAAAGATCAGCAGGATGTCCGGTGCACTCGATTCACGCCTGCGTGCAGAACGTGTGGAGCTTGATGTAGACAACCGTCACAGTGACCTTTTGCCGGGTATGGTTGCCGAGGTTAAGCTGCCGCTTAAAAGTAGAAAGATGCCATTTGTCGTCCAAAAAACAGCTGTAATGTCAACCAGCGAGGGGGTATTTGTGATACGTGTGGAGAATGGCAAAGCAAAAAGAGTAAAAGTGGAGCAAGGCCTGACCGAGGCGGATGATATAGAAATATACAGCGATGAGTTAAAGGTAGCAGATAAATTGATCACAAAGGCAAGTGAAGAGATCCGGGAGAACTCAGCAGTCCATATGCAATAGCGGTACAAAACGATCCCGAGTCGGCCGGCTAAGGGCTGATTCCTGAACATAAGATAACATTACATAAATTATGATGAAAATAACAGAAGCAGCCATCAGGAATCATGAAGAACTGATGCCGAACCATCAATCAACGTTGAAAGAAACTGATCCGGAATTCATCACTTTGTTCGATAATTTCGCTTTTGACGAAGTGATCGCTCACGATGAACTGCCGGTAAAAACCCGGCTGACCGCTATATTATCGGCCGCTATCGGTGCACAGGCCCTTACCGAATATAAAGTAATGCTGGGTGCCGGCCTACATGTCGGCCTGACCCCTGTCGAGATCAAAGAGATCCTTTACCAGTCGGTAGCCTATGTTGGGGTAGCTAAAGCAATTGACTTTTTACATACAACGAATGAGTTCCTGGTTGCGAAAGGGTTTACGTTGCCTCTTGCCGGACAGTCGACTACTTCCGCAGAAGACAGAATGGCAAAGGGCCTGGCCGCACAAAAAGCGATATTCGGCGATGCGATCGATAACATGTACGCCCAGTCCCCAAAAGACCTCCTGCACATACAACAATTTCTTTCAGGGAATTGCTTTGGCGATTACTATACCCGAACCGGGCTGGACCTTAAAACCCGTGAACTGGTTACGCTTAGCGTGCTGATCGCATTAGGCGGTACGGAGCCGCAAATCAAAGGACATATACGCGGCAATTTGAATGTTGGCAACGGCAGGCAAATGCTGATCGATGTCATCACGCAACTACTGCCATACGTTGGTTATCCAAGGACTTTAACCGCATTGGCCTGTTTAAATGAAATCGCTCCATCGGAAATAGCAAATAACTAAATAGGGCCAACAACAGTTAAAGCGTATGATCGGCCTGTTCTTTTAATAACGGAAAATTGTAACATGAAAATCAATATAAAAGCCAACCTGGCCATCCTGGCGCTGAGCCTGATGATAAGTAGTTCATCAAATGCACAAACGGCTAAAACTGCTAATCTCTATGCAGAAGGACAGATCGCACCTCCGCAAAATTTTACCGGAACGGTAAGAACAAATATGCTTGCGGGCAAAGCGGATGGCATTAACTGTTCAGTCGGTGCCGTAACTTTTGATCCTGGCGCGAGGACAAACTGGCATCAGCATCCCGGCGGGCAGGTACTGATCGTAACCGAAGGTACCGGATATTACCAGGAAAAGGGTAAACAGAAACGGATCATTCGCCGGGGCGATGTGATTGTTTGTTTGCCGGGCATTTCTCATTGGCATGGAGCCTCGTCTGATAGCAGCATGACCCATATTGCAACCGTGCCGGATATCAGAAATGGTGCTGCGATCTGGCAGGAAAAGGTTACCGATCAGGAATACGCTGCGAAGTTATAAATTTCCATCCGGACAGCATCAAATGATCTTTGGTCATCCTGTAACCTATACCGGTATATAAAAATGACCCGGTAGCCAGTACCCGGCCTGCCGGATCATTTCCAAATGAAAATTTCATTGCCTTCCAGGAAACATTCAGATTCAGAAGGCTTTGGCCATCATCAATGGGAGCAGTTATAGCTTACCGGCGTATACCTGTGTTTGCCCACCGTCAACCACCAGATTGACACCATTGATGAATTCGCTGGCATCCGAAGCAAGAAAAACTACGGCATCTCCGATGTTCTCCGAAGTACCCATGTGACCAACCGGGATCTGTGAGGCCAGGGTGTCCGCAAAGGCATCGATCTGCGCTTTAGATAATCCCTGTACGGTCTCATACCCCTCTGTCGGTACGGCCCCGGGACTAACCACATTTACCCGTATTTTGCGGGCTTTTAAATCCGTTGTCCAGCAGCGGCCCATGGCTATGATAGCCGCTTTGGTGGCTGCATAACAAGTATAATCAGGTAAGCCGATCAGCGCTGTCATGGATGAGGTCAGGATGATCGAACCTCCATCTTTTAAAATCGGGAGCATGCTTTGAACCGTAAATAAATTGCCTTTGATGTTGGTATTGTACATCGCGTCGAAGAATTCTCCGGAAATTTCACCCAGTTTACTGACTTTGTAATAGCCTGCATTGGAAAGAATGATATCCAGGCTGCCTTTTTCCTCCTTAATCACCGAAGCGACATGAAGCATATCATCATTATTGGACACATCCGCCTGTATCGCACGCACGTTATCGCCGATTTTTTCCGCGGCCTTCTCAAGTACGTCCAGTCTTCTACCCGTAATATACACAAAGGCACCGGCCTCTGCCAAACGTTTGGCAGCTCCAAAACCTATCCCTGTTCCACCACCTGTGACCAAAGCCACTTTTCCATTCAAATTATATGTTGACATGATATTTAAAATTAGATTCCTATAAATTATTAATTCTCAAAGTCGCTGTCTGCCGAAACTTCTTTCCATTGTTCAAACTCTGCGAACCGGGTATGGTAATAGCTTTCAACGGCAGGGATCGCTCCTTTACTGATCAGCAGGCGTACCGGGGGATTTTCGGAATTCACTGCTTTGACCAAACCTTTGGCCAGTTTGGCGGGATCGCCTGCCTGGTTGCCGTTCATCGTACGGAATATTTTTTCCAAAACTTCGCGCTGCTCCTGGTAAGCCTCATTTTTCAGGTCAGGCAATTGCATGGATGCTTGTTCGTTGGCGAAATCGGTGCGGAATGCTCCCGGCTCCAGTAACATAAAGCGAATACCGAACGGTTTCATATCGATGTTCATCCCTTCCGACCAGCCCTCCAACGCAAATTTGGATGCGCTGTAAACTGAACCGCCGGCTACAGATTTAATACCGGAAGTCGAGCTCACCGTTACTACGAAACCTGATTTTTGCTCACGCATGACAGGCAAAAAGGCACGCGTGATTTTCATGGTGCCAAACACGTTGGTTTCTATCTGCCGGCGAATGGAGTCTTCAGACATTTCTTCAAAATAGCCCAGCAAACCGTAACCAGCATTATTGACCAGTACGTCAATTCTTCCAAAATGGTCCAGGGTGGCCTTTACCGCAGCAGAAACCTCTCCATCATTGGAGATATCCAGTTTTACCAGTAATAAATTAGGATGGTCCCCTAACGTTTCTTTGGCACCGTCAATATTTCTGGCAGCAGCGACGACATTGTAGCCATTCGCCAGCGCTTCTTTGACCATGGCCGCACCCAGTCCCTTGTTGCCGCCGGTTATAAACCATACTTTTTGATTGTTATACATTTTATTGGTATTTGATTATTTATTAATGCGTGCTGCTATGACATTGGCCAGCAGTTTCCTGCCGGTGTCGCCCTTTGCCTTGCCAAATTCATTTTCCAGGAGAACGATCAGTTGGTTAATCTCCTGCTCGCTTAACCCTACCTGCAAAGCGGTATTTATATGGAACTGCGCCTGGGGTTCCAGGTCGTTCATGGTAAGTATGGCCGACACCGTTGCAATTTCACGATCCGCATAAGAAAGCAAATCGCTTTCATAAGCGTCGGCGAAGATGTACTCCTTCAACTGTACATCAATTTTCGGTATAAAACCCATGGCGCCAAATTTCAGCGCTTCAGCGCTTAGTCCGGTGATGCGAAGGTGCACTTCCTCGCCCCGTTCATACCTGCTGCGGGTACCGGAATATGCAGATGAAGCAGGACCATCAGTATCCTGAACGCCTTTCGCCTTTCTTTCTTCCAGCACCCCCATGAAAATATCTACGCCGCGAATTCCCCGTGGAAATCCGCAGTATAAATTCATCTGCAGAAAGATCTCTTTAATTTGATTGATGCTTAATCCGGCATCCAGGCCTTCATCGAGGGATTGAGTTAATTTAGGGGTATCGCTAATCGCTGTATAGGCTGCTATCAAAGCGATCTTCTGTTGTTTTGCGCTAAGCATAATGGTATGATATTTAATTTCTTTTGCAAAAGCATTTGGACTGACCATGTATAAGAAGTCCATCATTTCCCACTGATTCCTGCTGATCATTCCTTATCTGTTTGCTCCTACAAAGGACACAAAAAAGCCACAGTAGCGTGTTGCTCTGCGGCTCAAAGAATATTGTTGTGCGGCTCAATTTTATCGTCCGGGAGAAAACCCATAATGCTTTTTGAAAGCCAGTGAAAAATGCGATTGGTTCTTGAATCCCACTTCAAAATAAACGTCTTTAACCCGCTTACCTCCGTATTTCAGTTTTTCATACGCTTCCTTCAGCCGCCGCTGGATCAGCCATTGCTGAGGTGAAACACTGCTGATCTTTTTGAAATCACGCTTGAACGTGGCCAGGCTCCTGCCGGTAAAGGCGGCTATTTCCTCCATGGTTAGCTCATACCTGAAGTTTTGTTCCAGGTACTCCATAATGTCGATCTTCCAGGGCTCACTGAAATCAAAGAGGCATTGATAGAACATTGGGTCGATATTCAACAAGGAATAGATCCCTTCCTGCATTTTGAGCTCCATCAGTTTCTCCGGCGGTATTACCGATTTGTCAAAGTAGGGCAGCATGGATTGAAAAAGGCTGTCAATATTGGCATTGTTGTTAATCCTGATGACGCTGAGCAATTTTTTCAGTCGCTCAGCGGGCATGTATGCCTTGTCCGCCTTTTGGAAAAAATCCCGCAGGTACTGGCGTTTGAAAATAAGGAAGATACCTTTAAAGGGCTCAGCAGCGGATGGCTGCTTGGTCATGATAACGCGGTTATCCCGGCGGATAAATATACTTTCGCCTTTTCCGATGGTCGTTTTCTTTTTTCCTTCTTCGACCATGAATTCGCCGGAATATACATAAAGCAGCACGTGGTTCCTGGCCATCTGCGTGCACTGCCTTTCATTGTTATGCAGGTAGCTGAAAAAGATGTCCGAATAATTAAAGGTCAGGGAATCACTGTTGATAAGTTCCATAAAGCTCGCGGTATTAGTTCATATGATATTCAAGTTCAGTCATAGCGGAAAATCCCGGTTAGCTGATTGATAGATAACTCCTGTAAATCATGCAAACGGCATGTGCCGATCCTGATAATTAATTTTTCAGGGAGGCCATATCTATGACAAAACGATAATGTACGTCGCCTTTCAGCAAACGGTCGTAAGCCTCATTGATATCATCGATATGAATCATTTCGATATCGGCTGTGATACTGTGCAGGGCACAGAAATCCAGCATTTCCTGGGTTTCTGCAATCCCCCCGATATTGGAACCCGAGAAGCTTCGTCTGCCTTTGACCACATTGAAAGGATTGATGGCCAGATCCTTCGGTGGCAGCCCCACCAAAACAACGGTACCGTCAGCCCGCAGCAGGTTCAAATAGACGTTGATATCATGGTCGGCGGATACCGTATCCAGGATCAGGTCTAAACTATCTGTATGTTTTTGCATCTGTTCAGCATCTGTTGACAAAACAGCATCGTCTGCACCAAGGCGTTTAGCATCGGCAACTTTGGCATCAGAGGTAGTCAGTACCACTACATATGCGCCGAGCGCTTTTGCAATTTTAATGCCTATGTGACCTAAACCCCCGATACCCAATATTCCCACCCTTTTGCCAGGGCCGATATTCCAGTGTTTAAAAGGTGAGTATACGGTGATACCGGCACAAAGCAGTGGCGCGGCCGCGGCTAATTCCAGGCTTTCCGGAATGTGTAAAACATACCGTTCGTCAGCCACATAATTCTCGGCATAGCCACCATAGGTCGAGCCACCTAAATAGACGTCCTTTGAGTTGAAAGAGAGTACTTCGCCTTTGCAAAACATCTCCTCATCCTGCAGACAATACACGCATTCCCGGCAGCTGTCTATGATACAACCAACGCCGGCCAGATCACCCACCTTGAATTTAGTAACATGGCCGCCAACGGCTGTAACACGCCCGACCATCTCGTGACCAGGTACCATCGGGTAACTGGAACCACCGAAATCATTATGCGCCTGGTGCATATCCGAATGACAGATACCGCAGTATAAGATCTCCAATTCAACATCATGTGCCATCAGTTTCCGGCGCTGTATGGTCATTGCTTTCAAGGGCATTTTGGCACCTAAAGTGCCATAGGCTTTGATATTTTTTGTTTCCATATTCTGATAAATTTAAAATTGTTTGCTGATGGACAGTTTTTCCCCTTTCTCCTTTCCGTCATGTTCTTACCTGATCATTGTGGAAAACCATTTAATGATCGCAGGATCCCGATGACTAAAGAACAGACTACGCTGGGTGTCAAGCGACTGAATAGACTGCATGTCTTCGTCGGACAATTGGAAGTTAAATACGTCCAGGTTTTCTTTGAGTCGCTCTTTCCGGACTGATTTGGGTATGACAACGATGTCACGCTGTATGAGCCAGCGTAAAATAACCTGCGCCACTGACTTTCCATATTGCTTGCCAATAGCGCTAAGCAGTTCGTTTTGGAACATGTTATTTTTGCCTTCCGCAAAAGAGGCCCACGATTCCATTCTAACGCCGTTTTCTGTTAAAAATGCAAGATCTGTTTCCCGTTGGTAGAATGGATGGGTTTCGATCTGGTTTACCGCGGGTACAATCTTGTTATTGACGATAAGGTCCATTACCCTGTCCGGATGAAAGTTACTGACGCCGATCGCACGAACTTTACCCGCTGCATGCAACTCTTCCACCGCTCTCCATGAACCGTGTACATCTCCGTAAGGCTGGTGAATGAGGTAAAGGTCCAGGTAGTCCAGCTGTAGTTTATTTAAGGATAGCTCAAATGCTTTCTTTGTTTTTTCATAGCCGTTATCTGCAATCCAAAGCTTGGTCGTAATAAATAATTCTTCTCTTGCTAAACCGCTTTGTTTGATTGCTGCTCCTACTGCTTCTTCATTCCGGTAACCTGCTGCGGTATCAATAGAGCGGTAACCCAATTCCATTGCATCTAAAACCGTTTGTCTACATACATCATACTCGGGGATCTGGTAAACGCCCAATCCTAAAACCGGCATTTCAACGCCATTATTTAATATTACATTTTTCATATAGATGGTGGTTTCTGATAATTGCCGGAACAAAGGTCAGGTCTTTGACCCGATCTGAACTTATATGAATTACTGTTTTACCTACCAGTTTTACAGGTGGCTTACTTCCATGCATTTTTACCGATTTGGCCCTGTGTAGTTTTAAGTAATAGCAGCAGCATGATAACGGCATATCAGGTTGATCATTAACATCGCATATCTCCGCAGGACCGTTAAAAGAAAGATCCGTTATCAGTAAAATTGGTAGGTAAAACAGTAATATGTATAAGTGATCTTATGATTTGTCAGGGTAAATTTGAATAAATCGTGTTATCTGGCGGATGTCCCCACTTCTTACGTAAGAAATGACCGATTATATGCGTCAGATCGCGGATTTGTTGAAATCTCGATGGTATAAGACGCTCCGGATCAAACCCCGGTATTTTTGTATTTTGATTTCCGGCAAATGCCATTGGATTTAAGAATGACCGGCAAATGAAACAAAACAGACCTATCAAATGAACTGTAACCATCTATCAAAGGAATAAACTATGATTTCACTAAATGTTAACCAAAAGACCTACCGGATCGATGCTGATCCTGATATGCCGTTGCTATGGGCGATCAGGGATATCATCGGCCTGACAGGGACGAAGTTTGGCTGTGGCGTCGCGCAATGCGGTGCCTGCACTGTTCATTTAAACGGAGAGGCGGTCCGTTCCTGCGTCACCAAGGTCAGTCGTGCCGAAGGTCAAAATGTCGTAACCATTGAGGGTTTATCACAAAACAATGATCATCCCGCGCAAATAGCCTGGAATGAGGAAAACGTACCGCAATGCGGCTACTGTCATTCCGGTCAGATCATGTCGGCCGCCGTGCTGTTGCGCGAGAACCCTGATCCCAATGATGAAGATATAGATTCGGCAATGGCCGGTAACATCTGCCGGTGCGGAACCTACCTGCGTATCCGGAAAGCAATTCACCTGGCTGCCAGATTGCAGAGAAAGGAGACCGTAAAAAAATGAGAAAGCAAAATAAAAATCACGCTGCCCGGAAGTTTCCGCTGAAAGCACTGTCCGTGATCATCGGACTTTTTTCCATGATCTGCATAATGGCATTCGCGGTGGGCGACTCCAACAAAAGCCCGGAAAATAACAGGGCAGACATCCCTGCTGTAAAAAAAGACAGCGTGGCCTCCGTTAAAGCATTCCAACAGGTCTATACGGTATTGATGAGTGCCCGTTGTATGAATTGCCACCCTTCAGGAAATATACCTTTACAGGGCGAAGACAGCCACCTGCACACCATGTCGCCCCGCAGGGGTATTGATGGTAAAGGTGTTTATGCGATGAAATGCTCAAATTGCCACCAGCCAACCAATACCCCGGGCCTGCATACGCCTCCGGGAAACCCTAACTGGCATTTGCCACCTGATGACATGAAGATGGTATTTCAGGGCAGGACACCTCGTCAGTTAGCCAAGCAATTGATAGATCCTAATCAGAATGGACATAAGGATATGAAGAAACTGATTGAACACGCCGATGACGGGCTGGTTAAATCCGGCTGGAATCCGGGCGAAGGCCGAAAACTTCCGCCAATGAGCCATGCGGCCTTCAAAAAAGCATGGTTGACCTGGTTACAAACAGGGGCTTATGCACCGAGTAAATAAGAAGCTTATCAGTTGTCAATTACCAATAAATGCTTAAATCCATGAATACGAGTTATATATCAAGAAGAAGCTTTCTGCGGACCACCGGCGTATCCGCTGCAGCGCTTTGTCTTGGCTTTATGTTCTCTTCGGCAACAGATGAAACGGATGTGATCAACACCGGTTCAGCAGATCCTTCAGAGATTGAACTTAACGCCTGGATAAAAATTGATGCGAGCGGTAAAGTAACCCTCGTCGATCACCGCGCAGAAATGGGCCAGGGCTCTTACCAGTCAGTCCCGCAGATCCTTGCTGAAGAGCTGGAAGTTAACCTGGCAGATGTGAATATTATTTTTGCACAGGGAAACAAGGCGAAATACGGCAACCAGATCACCGGCGGCAGCTCAACTATCCGCGGCTCTTACAAAAACCTGTTGAAACTGGGAGCCACCGCAAGGGTTATGCTAACCACTGTGGCTGCCGCTAAATGGAAAGTGCCTGTAACGGACTGTTATGCCGAAGCCGGGCATATCATCCATCGTCCCTCAGGCAAGAAGTTTCATTATGGCGAACTGGTAACCGACGCTTCTAAATTGGAAGCGCCCAAAGATGTGGTTCTGAAACCCAAATCGGCCTATAAGCTGATTCGCCAGCCATTGCACCGCCAGGATACACCGCTCAAAACCAATGGTACTGCGGGATTTGGTTTGGATAAAAAACTTCCGGGCATGATGTATGCAGCCGTGGAACGTAATCCGCGCCTTCGCGGAAAAGTAAAAAGCTTCGACGATACCGCTGCCCTGAAAGTTCCGGGCGTAACCAAGGTATTCAAAATCCGAATGGGCGTTTTTAAAACTTTCCGGGAGGGCGTGGTTGTTGTAGCTACCTCCACCTGGGCTGCCCTTCAAGGCAAAAAAGCATTACGGGTACAATGGGATGATACCGGTTTCGATCATGTTAACACCGCGGATATCTTTAAAAGCCAGCAGGATAAATTAAAGGTGGAAGAAGGTCTGATCCTGAAAAAACAGGGTGATCCGGACGGCGCTATCAACAGTGCCGCAAAAAAGCTGGATATTGTTTATCAAACACCCTACCAATCCCACAGTGCGATGGAGCCTGTTAATTGTGTAGCGCATTATCAGGGCGACAAAGTGGAGATATGGGGGCCAATCCAGGCTCCGGAATGGGTGCAGGAATATATTGCCGGGCAACTTGGCTGGACGAATGACAAAGTTACGGTCAATATGACCTTCCTTGGCGGCGGCTTTGGCCGCAAAGCCTTTATGGATTACCCGCACGAAGCGACCATGATCTCCAAAGAGATAGGCGCCCCGGTCCAGGTAATCTGGACACGTGAGGATGATGCCACACAAGGGCCATACCGCCCCGGTATCAGCTATCGCTGCGAAGGCGCCATAGAAAACGGGGACATCACAGCGCTTAAATTCAGAATGGCGGGTCAAAACAATGACCATTGGCGGGATGGACCAAGCGGCAAGGCGAACCGCAGCACCTCCGAGGGCTTTTTAAAGCCCTACTATGACACGATTAAAAATATCAGCTTTGCGGAGGTCATTTTTGAAACGCCGATACCTACCATGTGGTGGCGCTCTGTCTACGCATCAACCAATGGCTTTGCCTATGAAAGTTTTTTAGATGAAATGGCACATGCCGCCGCTAAAGATCCGCTGGATCTGCGCAGGCAATATCTGACAGACCAGCGGAGCCAGAAACTGATCGACAAAATGGAAGAGGTTTCAGGCTGGAAAAACAGGAAGAGGAACGAAGGTTTTGGTACCGCGATCACCGAATGTTTTTCAAGTACCGTAGGCCAGGTGGTTAAAGTCTCTAAGAATGCGGAAGGAAAACTGAAGATAGACCATGTATGGGCAATCATGGACTGTGGCTGGTATGTAAACCCCGATATCGTTAAGGCGCAGGTGGAAGGCGCGATCCTGATGGGCCTCGGTGCAGCGACCATTCATGAGATCACCTTCAAAGACGGCTTGGTCGAACAACGGAATTTTTATGATTATAAAATGCCGAGAATTACCGACATGCCTTCTATCGACGTCTTTATCATGGAGAATGATGAAGACGCAGGTGGTGTGGGCGAACCGGGATTACCTGCCTTTGCACCGGCATTAACCAATGCGATCTTTGACCTGACCGGTAAGCGTATACGGAAACTACCGTTTGATTTGACGACAGTTTAAACGAGGAAATTTGAAAGAGCTGAATGATATCGTAAAGGCCTATGACCTGGCACAAAGCCTGGGAAAGCAAACCGCTTTGGCCACAGTGGTACACGTCGACGGTTCATCTTACAGGAGGGCCGGTGCACGTATGCTGATGACGGAGGACGGGCAACTTACCGGTGCGATCAGCGGCGGCTGTCTGGAGGGTGATGCCCTGCGCAAAGCAAGGCTGGCCATGGTGCAGCAAAAAGCGATGCTGGTCACCTATGATACGACTGACGATGACGATGCAAAACTTGGTGTAGGATTAGGCTGCAACGGCATTATTCAAATTCTGATAGAGCCGGTGTCACCCGGCCAGGAGCTTAATCCGGTAGAATTCTTCAGGTCCTTTTTGCGCAAGCGTGAACGGGCAATGCTCATCACGGTCTTTAATATGGAAGACCGTTATAAGGAACAATACGGAACGTCGATGCTCATTGAATCCGGTGGACGGATCGAAGGGACAATAGCCGACGATGTCCTTGCCGGGGTTGTAGAAAATCATGCCTTGTACGTTCTTGCTCATGGAATGCGTTCCAACCATACCTATCTGTGCCACGGTGATTATACCTGCCTTATAGAACTGCTGGAGCCTGTTGTTTCACTGGTGATCGCCGGGGCCGGGAATGACGCTATGCCGCTGATACAGATCGCAAAGGTTCTGGGATGGTCGGTTACACTGGCCGACGGCCGCGCAAATTATAACACTGCCGATCGCTTCCCTTTGGCTGACCGATTGATCATCGCCAGGCCGGAGGATGTGCTGCCCCAACTGGCAGTCGACAGGCATACCGTGTTTATGCTGATGACCCATAATTACAATTATGATACCGCACTGCTAAAAACCTTGCTGCCGTTTAAGCTTCGCTATATCGGGATACTTGGTCCGAAAAAGCGCTTGCTGCGCATGCTGGAAGAGCTGACCCGGTTGCCGGCGGATGATTACAGTATCCCGAAAAATATCCACGGACCGGCGGGCCTGGATATCGGCTCCGAAAACGCGGAAGAGATTGCGCTCGCTATCGTTTCTGAGATCCAGTCAGTTTTAAAGCAGCGGGATCCCCGGCCACTGAAAAATAAAGCGCATATCCATGACCGGTCTGAGACTATTGCCCAACAAGAACAGTTAACCGATAAATGATGATATACGCCGTAATACTTGCAGCTGGCCCCTCCAGCAGGTTGGGCCGGCCGAAGCAAAACCTGGTATTCCGGGAAAAGACCTTGCTGCAGCACGCCATAGCAAACGCAGCAGCGGTTGCTGACAAGGTTTTGGTGGTCCTGGGGTCAGATGAGGAATCTGTCGCAGCGACGCTATACAGTGCACCTGTAGAGGTGCTCTCCAATCCCAAATGGCCTGAAGGGATGGCCTCCTCTATACGCAGAGCGGTTACTCACCTGGAAAGTGAATATCCTGATGTTACCCACGTGCTTTTTATGGTTTGCGACCAGCCTTTTATTACCGCTGCCTTTCTTGAAGGTCTTAAAAATATGGCACTGACTACAGGTGCCGGCATCGTCGCAGCGGAATACGGGGATACAATGGGTGTCCCGGCTATATTTAAGGTCACCTACTACCCGGAATTAAAAAAACTGGCAGGTGATGAAGGTGCAAAACATGTATTGACAGCCAACCTGCGTGACCTGAAATGTGTACCGCTGCAACAGGCGGCAATAGATATAGATACGGAAGAGAACTATAAAGACCTGCTCGCTAACGAGCAGGAACTGAACGGTTATTGATCATTCCGGTGGCAACGAAAATTATACCTGACGGCTTCTTCAGTCCCCAACCAGCCGCCTAACATCAATATATATGATAAAAGATTCTTTCGGACGGATTCATGATTATTTAAGGATCTCCCTTACAGACAATTGCAATTTCAGGTGTTTCTATTGTATGCCCGACGAAGACTATGATTTTACCCCTGCATCCAGGCTGATGCAGCTCCATGAAATTATTACGCTGGCTAAATTATTTGTAGATCAGGGGGTGAAGAAAATCAGGCTGACCGGCGGCGAACCGCTCGTGCGTAAAGATGCGGCATTGATCATCTCCGCGCTGGGCAAGCTTCCTGTGGAACTGACGATCACCACCAATGGCAGCCGTCTGCATGAAATGTTGCCGGCATTAGTTGAAGCAAACATCCACTCGGTAAATATTAGCCTGGACACCTTGCAGGAAGATAAGTTTCTACTGGCGACCCGCAGCAAATCGTTTAAACAGGTTTGGAACAATATTGATCTGTTGCTGGAGCATGGTATCAACGTGAAGATCAATATGGTGTTGATGAAAGGCTTTAATGACAATGAAATCATCGATTTTATAGCCTGGACAAAAGAGAAACCGGTCCAGATCAGATTCATTGAGTTTATGCCGTTCAGCGGCAACCGCTGGACAAGTAATCAGGTTTTTTCCCGGCAGGAGATTTTAGAGGTCATCGGGGCAGTCTATTCCTATCATGCAGTTGCCTCAAAGCCCAATGATACGGCACGAAATTACCGGTTGGACGGCCACCAGGGATCTTTTGCCATCATCAGTACGATGACCGCACCCTTTTGTGATACCTGCAACCGCATGCGCCTGACGGCGGATGGCAAATTAAAAAACTGCCTCTTCTCTTCCGGGGAGGCTGACTTGCTATCGGTGTTGCGCGCGGGGGGCGACGTGCTGCCGGTGATCAAAGCGTGTATCTGGCAAAAGGAAAAGGAACTTGGCGGGCAACTGGGACGAAACTTTGAGAAACTGTTGCCCGAAATGCTTAACAACCGGAGTATGATCACTATCGGAGGATAGGGATAAGCAAGGAACCGGAAGTATAATATACCATAGCTAAACAGCAGGTACCGTTATACCGGTTAATCATCAACCCGTTTCATCATGGCGCCAATGTTTCAGCCCGGTCAGCGCAGGATGTTTTTTTTTATATACAGGTAAGTCTTTTTACATGCAAATAGAGATCATCACATTTGGAAATATAACCGACGTTATTGCAAATGGCAGCCTATCGCTTCCGGATCAAACCGACACAGATCAGCTTAAAGCTTACCTGGAGCGTATCTATCCCCGCCTGGCTGGGATAAAGTACAAACTGGCTTTGAACAAAGCACTTGTTCATCAAAATATGGCTGTTCCGGAAGGTTCCGCTGTAGCCATCATGTCGCCTTTTTCAGGTGGTTAAGCAGAATGATGTATGAATGAAAGATATAGCAGGCAAATAGTTTTGAAGAATTTTGGTGCCGCCGGCCAGGAAAAACTCGGCATGGCCGCTGTATTGGTCATAGGTGCCGGCGGCCTTGGCTGCCCTGCGCTGCAGTATTTAGCAGGCGCCGGCCTTGGGCATATCGGTATTGCAGATGGCGATACCGTCAGCCTGAATAACCTGCACCGTCAGGTGCTGTATAATACGGAAGATGTTGGCAAAATGAAAACCGAGGTTGCTTTCGAAAAGTTGACCGCTATTAATCCGGAGCTCCGCATCGACACTTATCCTTTCAGGATCAAAGCTAACAACTGCCTTGACATACTCGACCGGTATGATGTGGTATTAGATTGCAGCGATAATTTCGAAACCCGGTACCTGGTGAATGATGCCTGTGTGCTGCTCGATAAACCCCTGATATTTGCCGCTGTTTCTGCCTGGGAAGGGCAACTGGCTGTCTTCCATAAAGCAACGGATACGGACATCAGAACAAACTATCGCGACCTGTTCCCCAACCAGCCGGGAAACGATGAAATACCCAACTGCGAGGAAAACGGGGTTATAGGCGTGCTTCCCGGCATTCTCGGCACTATGCAGGCTGCAGAAGCGATTAAACTGATTACCGGCAGCGGCAAGCCGCTGATCAATCAGTTACTGAATTACAACCTGCTCCAACAAAGTATATATACCTTAGACATTACTCCCGCCCCCGCAGGCACCTACTTACTCCAGCAAAGCAAGACCGAATTCAGCGATATCAAATGCCAATTGTTCCCCGCCGAAAATTATATGGATATAGCAAAAATCGGCATTGGTCAATTAAATGAACTGCTCGGCACGGATTCAACACTGATTATCGACGTCAGGGAGATCCACGAAAGGCCTTTACTATCTATAAAACATCTAAAGCTGCCGATGTCGGTTTTTAAGGCCGTCCTTCCCGCAGAGATCAATGAACAGCATATCGTTTTAATTTGCCAGCATGGCGGCAGGAGCATGACAGCAGCAAGGATACTTGAATCTATCTACGGAAACAAAAAAAACATCTACAGTCTGGCCGGCGGAGTTACACGCTGGTCCGAACAATTACAATGGTCAAATGAGTGATAAAAAACTAAAAAACATATTCATCAATGGCGCTGTATCGCCGTCTTTTATTGCAGAACACATTGCCGGGCATCATTCAAAAACTGACATCGGTGCCCACCAGATATTCCTGGGCCAGGTTAGGAAGGATGTGGTGAATGGCAAAACGGTAACAGCCATCGAATATACCGCGTTTGAGCCCCTGGCACTTGAAAAAATGCAGATCATCCGGGAAGAGATTTTCGCTAAATACCCGCTTGTTTGTATGCACATCCACCATAGCCTTGGCATGGTTAAGGCCGGCGAATTGTGTCTTTTTGTATTTACCTCATCAGCACACCGGAAGGCCGCTACAGGTGCCTGTGCAGAGGTAGTCGAACGGCTGAAAAAGGAATTGCCAATTTGGGGGAGAGAAATATTCGAGGATCAAACCTATCAATGGAAGGAAAACAAATGAATACCCGCGATCAGACCAGGTCAAGTGTTGATGCAGCCCGGGGGTAAACCGGTCAGCAGCTGATTGCACTGATCAACTTCAAAACTTCACCAATCGGAAGTAATCTAATCGTACTTTCAGCCATAATCTATGTGAAGGTAATACTGAAATTCTAAAATCAATTATTGATAAAGGGCCCGCCATGGGCCTTTTTTTTTGATTCCCTCCTTTAGACCGGCGGTAGCTCCGGAAACAATCCGGAAACCTGTCAGCGACGGGTGAAGTGTGCAAACCTGCCTGTTTATCTCCGCTAATTTATCCTGCCCGAACCCTATTTCCTGCACCATTGCTAAGTGCAGAACAATGGCTTTCAAGCCGGATTCTCCTCTTCCGATTCTATTCGCTGGAATGTTATCGCCTGCGGCTCCAATGGCATTTTTTTATTTAATCCATTATTATTTTAAACGAAACGGGTAAAAAGCGCAGCTAAAATCAAGCCCGGACCTGTCGTGGGGTTGGCAAAAGACTACGACATAAACGGCTGCCTCCCCAGAGGGTCCCCTCCAATTATTTCGTTTCCTTTTGCCTGCTGCCGGGCTTTACGATTTGCTTTCTTTTTTCCCTTTTTCTTTTAAAAATAATCCATCAGGCAAGGGCGACGAAAGAAGAGCAGTAAACAAAATAATTATTCACTAAAAAAGCAAATCGTATGCTATTCACAGGAAGACTGACCGCAAACGCCGAAGTAACAGCGGTCAAAGGGGACAAACAGGTAATTAATTTTACCGCAGCCATTAACCAAAAATGGAAAAACAAGGCGGGCGAAAAAAAAGAAAAGACCGCATTCGTTGACTGCGCCTACTGGCGCAATTCAGGCATTGCAGAATACCTGACCAAAGGCGCCGTAGTGGAAATATCGGGATGGATGGAGGCGCAGGCCTACCAAAGCAAAAAGGACGGTTTACGGGCAAGGCTCATATGCACCTGCGATACCATCAAGCTGTTTTCGCTTACCGCTAAGAGCGAACCAAAAGCCGAAACAACGCAAACTGCACCCTACACCACGGGCGCAGGCGCAGACGACGACGACCTGCCTTTTTAAATCTACCCGCAACATTAAAATCTATTTCAGCAGCAACATTAAACATCAAAAATCATGGCACACAATATCAATTTTAACGAGCAGACAGGACAACACAGTTTTTTCAGTGTCAAGGAAAAGGCATGGCACGGATTAGGACAAATCGTACAGGATTACCCCACCAGTAAGGAAGCATTAGCTTTTGCGGGGCTCGACTTTAATGTCGTTAAAATGCCGAACATCCACCGCCTGCAGGACGGCACAGAAACCATTTCCAAAAGTTCATTTTTCACTTACCGTACGGATAACGGTGAAGTATTAGGCGACAAAGTGGGCACAGATTATAACATTGTTCAGAATGCAGATGCATTCAGTTTCTTTGACGCCATTGTCGGCGGGGACGGGATGCAGTATGAAACCGCAGGGGCGTTAGGCAAGGGCGAACGCATTTTTATCACCGCCAAACTTCCCGGTTATATCAAAGTCGGCAGCGATGATTATATCGAAAAATATCTTTTCCTGACCACCTCGCACGATGGCTCGGGCAGTATCACCGCAGCATTTACCCCTATCAGAATTGTCTGCCAAAATACGCTAAGTGCTGCACTCCATAACAGCTCCAATACCATTAAGATACGCCACACCGCCAGTGCGGAGGACAGGCTGAAGGAAGCCCACAAGGTCATGGGCATATCGAATAAAATGGCGGACGAACTCGACGGCATCTTTAACCAATGGACAAAAGTGCGCATCACCGATAAGGACATCATGAAACTGATACAACAGGCAATGGCACCCAGTAAAGAGGTTTTGAAGAGCCTGAAAACTGGTGAGGAACTTTCGACCGTGTTCAAAAACATCTGCGACAACGCCTTTATGTACGCTATGGCAAGCCCCACCCAACAGACCGAAACCACCAAAGGTACTTTGTTCGGCGCGTTCAACGCCATCACAGGCTACTTCCAAAATGTCAAGGAATACAAGGACGATGAAGCCAAAGTAAAATCCATTATAGGCGGTACAGGGCAATTGCGCACACAGGCTGCCTTTGATTTATGCCTTGGCTATGCCAAGAACGGAGCAGAGATATTAACCCTTAACTAAGATTCCATAGGGGGAGCAATCCCCCTTATTAAAAAACTATAGCAGATGATATGAAAACGTTAAACACCTTCAATAATGTAGAAAAGGCCAAATTGATACACGCCTTATTCCTCCCTGAAATACCCGGCTTTTTAACCTATACACAGGAACTGTCAGCCTTTATCAAAGACCATCCCGATGAGGTGCGCAAGGTTTGGAAAAATCAGCTTTTCGGGGTTGACTTTTGGTTTCAGCTTTCAGCAGATTCAGACCGCAAAATCAAACAGTACGGCAGGCAACTGGAGAAAAGCAGTAACCTGTTTGCCGACCAGTTATTTGACGGCTACGGGGCTTTGTACCTGCATCACTGCCTGACCACCTACACCGGGCAGGGTAAACATACAGACCCCAAATTCAAAACCGCAGTTGAACTCTTTTTTAACCCTTAAAATTCAAACAATGGCAAATATGTGCAGAAATATGGCGGTGTTCACAGGTGAGCAAAGCCAGTTACAAAAAATAGCCATGCTGTTCACTCACATGGCAATCAAGGAAAAACAGGAGGAAAAAGGACAGCTACCGTCCTTTATCACGCCTGATAAGGATTGGTTCTTTAATATCGAATGGGACGGCGACAGGCTTTTTTATGATACCCGATGGTCGCCAAATTTTAGTGCGATGCAAAAAATAGCAGACCATTATCAGGTAGGATTCATACTGGACTATACAGAAACGGCTAACCTGATTTATGGTCAGGCAACCTATGAGCAGGGCGAACTACAGGACATCTTTTTAGAGCCGATCGATTTTGACCTGTATGAATATGACGAAGAAGCCGACACCTACACCTTTGAAAATTACACCTACGAAGACAGCGGGGAAATACTGGAAATCCTGTTGGAAAGGAAGAAAGGGCAACGGTCATGAAAACGATAACCCTAAAACTATACAACTTTAATCAACTGGATAAACATGCTAAACAAAAAGCCCTGACCACCTATCAGGATTTGAACATCGGCTTTGATTGGTGGAACGATGAATTGGAGGATTTTATAGAACTGTGTTCCTATTTAGGCATAACGGTTAATAAAGACAGTATCAAATTCAGGGGCTTCTATGCACAGGGGGACGGCAGCGGGTTCTCCGCTATGGTAGACATACCTAAACTGGTTAGCGCAATCGCTGGTCAAGCGTGGAAAGACTACGCCCCGATGCAGGAGTTTTTATTCATCGTTCCGCAGGTTGACCGCAGGGTATTGGCATTGGTAGCAGGAGGCTTATTGCCAAGCGAACCGCAAATTATCAGCAGGACAAGGCAATACGGCATCGTCACCGACTTGGGCATATCGGAAGTTATCAAAGACGGTAAAACGCATGACAACATCTTCGAAGAACTGGACAAACTGGAAGAATGGTTGCGCTCCGTTGCGGAAATCCTGAACCGCCACCTATACAAATCCCTCGAAAACCAATACGAGTTCCTGACAAGCGATACCGCCATCAAGGAAAGCATTCTCAACAATGAATACCTCTTTACCGCAGACGGCAGGTCGGCAAACCACTTAGTTGAACTGAACAAACGGACACCAAAAAATTAAACATCATGAAAACGAACTTTTTTCAAAATATAGCAAGCCTCGGGCTTCTCGGCACATGGAAGCTGGTGATACAAACCGATGCAGCGGGCAATATGACCGTATCGGAACTTTTTAACGCCACCTGCGGGGATAAAGCCGTAAAGCTGATTATTCCCTACACGCTTACAGGCACAGCGCAGGATTTGGACGAGGGGTTTTTTACTAAGATAACCGAGCCTGTAACCAAAACAGCTGAACTGCAAACCAATCTGGAAGCCCACCTCAAAAGCGTGGAACAGGCTAAAGCAGCCTCTAAACTGGAACAGGACAAAAAGAACAAGGAAAAAGCACCATTGGCATCAACCCCGAAAAAGTCGGACGATGCGGAACTGCCCGAACCAAAAATCAGCAAGGAAGAAAAGAAGAAAGCCTACGATACCGCAATGGAGCAGGTAAGCGAACTGATAAAGAAACTCAAATTTTCAGAAGCCCTGACCGTCCTGCCAAGCGTTGAGGAACACCCCAATAAGGAAAACGAACTGAAAAAGAAACGCCAGTACCTCGAACAGCAAGCCAACCTGTACGAAAAAGCACTCTTAAATTTTAACGCAGAATAAAACCCTAATGCCATGTTAGCAACGAAATTACTACCGAGAGTTTTTGTCCATACCGAGAACGGGCAAAAGATACGCCTGACTGACCCCAACGAGGATTTTAGCCCCGAAGCGGTCTGCAATTATTACAGCAACCTGTACGCCATACTCACCACCGCCAAAATCACAGGGCCGGAATTTGTGAACGATTGCAGGGAATATGAATTTGTGTCCACCATAGGGGTGAAAGGGTAAAACCATGAGCACAGAAAACGATAAAGGATTAATCAAAGAACGCAAGCAACAGCTATGGAAACTTCATCAGCAAATCGCCCACTTCGCCAAAGACCTCGACAGGCTGCCCGATGCGCAGGAAGCAAGGCTCAACCGCCCGAAATCAGCACCGCAGCACTTGCTGCCGATGGTTTTTTAAGGCACAGCTTTATGCCCCTGTACAAGCCTGCACCCGATTTACACAAGGCAGCAACCATAGAAATGGATTTTTTCAAATCCCTTTCCTGCCTCGAAAACTATTACGGGCTACCGCTTAACGATTACCGCTACCTGCCATACCCGTATAATATCCTGATGGCGGAACGGGAAGCGAAGCGCAAACTAAAAGCAAAGGGCAGGTATCGGGCTTTACAAATTGTTCAGGAGGATGATAAGCAAACATTCATCACGATAACGGAAACATTCAACAGCGATTTCGGGCTGTATTACATCCCCGTCATGCCGGTATATGACCTTTGGCAACAGCCTGAACATGCCCATTGCGGCGAATTACTCACCGCTGTTTGCGCCTACCTGTATGCGGAAGCGGGTATAGATTATTACCGTGATGAGGATACCTATATGTACCGTAACTACGAGTACTTGGAGGAGTGGATCAACGAAAGGGCATTTGAAGCGGAGGATGAAGATGACTATTGCAGGCAGAAATACGATTATGCGCAGGCCGCAGCGAAGGGAGACTTCATACAGGAAAAAATGATGGCGAACGGGTTTCGCCACAGCCTCGGCAGCCTGATAGCCAACTTTAATGCGGTGACCGAATTTGATAAACAATGCCTGACGGTCGCTAAATCCACCTGGGAACTATGGCAGTCCTTTCCTGAACAAAACCTGTATAAACATGCCAGCCTGCAAGATTATGAACCCGAAGATTACGATGATGATTACGTGGGTATGCATGAATATTTCTCCTTTATCGGAAGTGTGCGGGACAGCATCAGCGACGACCTTAAAAACATGGTCAATGATGATTTTAATGAACGCAGCCGCTATCAGGAACCCGAAATCGTGACTTTTTTCAATGAACCCAAATCAGTTTATACTGATGAACTCGCCTACGAGGAAAGACTATTGAAACTGATAGATGATTTATGTACCCTTTTATACTACAAGCCATGAAAGATTTAACAGGAACATTTGGTAATCTATACGAGCCTGTAAAAGCCCTGCTGATTATGCAGAAAACAGGAGATGGTCACCAAAGCGATTTTTACATAGAAAGTTACGATATGGACGAAAGAGGTTGCCCCATCAACGGGCATCCCTTGTCCATAGCTGAAAGCAATAAATTAGCGAAAGCTTTACAGGCAAGCGAAAAAAAAGCACAGGGCTTCTTAAACCCTGCGGGGCTGATGCCTGCCAACGTATTAACCATCAACAGCGGTCAGGCAGGTTATGCGGTTTGGCATACGCCGCCGCAGTCGGTCAAATTGCTGTTTACCGAAAACCTGCATATTCCGTCAGGCATCGCCAGCATTCCTGCTTTGGTTTGGAAAGCCGGAAAGAACAGTTTACAGGTCTTTGCGGTTGCCGATACCGAATTTTCAGCACAAACCGCCCTTTGTCATGCGCCTTTTTTTAACGTCTACCCTGACGGCAGGGTTTGCATGGGTAACGTACGGGTAGGCATTCCCAAAGACTGCGGACTCGAGCAATTCATGGAACTTTGGCAAAGCTATTTTTTCAACAGCTATTTCAGCCACCTGTTTGGCGGGCATCAGCCTGTCAACGGTAATATCATCCAGCTTTGGCAAAGTCTGACCGCTACGAAAGAGCCATTCCCAACCGATGTGCTGATACGAAATAAGTTTCACCTGAAAAATTTACTGAAATGAAAACACTAACACCCATTCATATAACAGACAACTACCTCGTCAATCCGACCAACCCGATTACCGTGAACTTAATTGGCTGCGGTGGTACGGGCAGTCAGATGCTCACCAACCTCGCCCGTATGCATCAGGCCATGCTTGCGCTCAACCATCCGGGCTTTATGGTTTATGCCTATGATGATGACACCGTGAGCGAGGCCAACCTCGGCAGGCAGCTTTTTGCCGATGCCGAATTAGGTTTATATAAAAGCGTGGTGCTGATCAACCGCATCAACCGTTTTTTTGGCACCAACTGGAAAGCGGTAACCCGCCGCTATGATGCGGGTTACGTGGAAAGCCATTCTAATGAGGGCAAAGCTAATCTTTTCATTTCCTGCGTGGACAATGCGATTTCACGATTTGAAATTGCTGACATCCTGCATGAGTTCAGCAGTTACAACACCTACGAGCGAAACCGACCCTTATACTGGATGGACTTGGGTAACAGCAAGGACACGGGGCAGGTAGTTCTTTCGACCATCGGTAAGCATAAGCAGCCGGAATCCAAAAAATACGCACCCGTGGGAAACCTCCCGTTCGTTACCGAAATTTTTAAGGATTTATTGCTAACGGCAGATGCTGCCGACAATACACCGAGCTGTTCATTAGCCGAAGCATTGACCAAACAGGATTTGTTTATTAATTCCAGTTTAGCCAATATGGGTTCATCCCTGCTGTGGCAGTTATTCAGGGAGGGCATTTTATTTTATTGCGGGTTCTTTATGAACTTAAAAGATTTCAGGACAACACCAATCAAAATCACTTCCCCTGTAATCAACAATCTGCAGGGTGACCAACTATCTCAAGCAGCATGACGGTTATGAACATTGAAGACAAAAACGGCAAGGTGATTACCATCGAAAACCTCGATTTAGCCATCCTGCAAGCGGACGATTACCGCCATTACCGGCATACCGATCCCTCATTCAAAACTTTGGATGAGGGCTTGCAGGCTTATTGGGAAGATGTCTTCCAAAAATTAAGCCGGTTGAGGGAATAATAAAAAATCGCGCCAGCCTGCCACTTGCTGCTTTCATCCGCAACAGGCAGGCTGGCGTATGGGGTTGCCTGACTTTCATAAAATCATGCCTGCCTATGGCCAGCTTGCTTTTTTGAAACACAGGCCTTTTTCAAAACTAAAATTATGGTAAAGATCAAAGAGGGCTATGTAATGAATGCCCGTGAAAAAGCGGAATATGACAGGCAAAATGCCCTGCCACGCAAGACTTCGGGGCGGGTTGATTTTTACTATAAACCGCAAACCAAATACCCGCCCCGCATTTATGTGTTCATGCACGCGGAGTTATGGTGCGACCGCAATCGCAGGCCGATGGGGCTTTACCATGCTGTTCCTTTTTTGTCACGCCCGATGAACCGGGAGGAAATAGAATACCACCATTTTGACATCCGGCTTTGTTATCACCAATACGAGCATTGGGATAAACTGATCTATGCGGAAGAACAGGAAGCGGAGTTTTTAGACCGGGAAACGCCCGGAGTAGGCAAAGCATTTTTACAGCAATTAAAAACTTTTCGGGAGCGATGCCCGATAGGTTCACAGGCGGTGAAACTCAGATCGGTTACTGAATCATCCGAAGAAAACGAGGTAACCTTGCTTATGCGGGAGCTGATCAAAAATGGCAGTAGTTATTCGGCAAAAGAAATCTCCATGATGATGATGCAGGAGCAGGATGGCGAAAACCGGTTAGCCATTAAAATACTGCTGAGAGAATTGTATAAAGCTGCCGCCAGCCGAAATGAAATTGTAAATACGATAACAAAGGAAACTGTTGAAAGGAAAGCGCTGCAGTCCCAGGAGCGCAGCCGCAAGAATTTTGTGAGGCGTGTTTTTAAACAAAACAAGCTGTTTGCTTTAGAAGAGATCAAGGTAAGGTATCCCGATTATGAAGAATGGCAATTGCTCAATGATCTGCACCGAAAACCGGGCAATCCTAAAACACGAAAACATAAACAGGTGCTTGATCTCCGCCGCTGTCAGCTGGAAAAGCTTTCCGAAAGACTGAAAGCGGCAGGCGATGACGAAAAGGAATATCATTCCATCTGCCAGAAAATGGCCATACTGGCTGAAGCACACCGAAACCGCCTGCCTATTCCCTTAACTGTAAAGCTGCAAAATGAGGTGCTGGTTTATTATTTCAATTGGAAGATCAGGGAAACGGTTATCAAATCATTTGTCATCCTGGCCAATAGCGACGGGATGACCCATGGGCAGCTGCGTAAAAAACATCAGGAAATGGCAGGCAGTAATTATAGTTATTAAAATCGGGCAGCCCCGGCTAAGCCGGGGCTGCCTGTGGTATTTGGAGAAACACCCGGTTGATCTTCCCAGAAGGGCAACTTTACCTGACCCGGGCAATATTCAGGATCTCATACTCATTAAATTGCTGAATATAAATATAGTTGCCGACCTCCGCGATCAAATCGCTGAAATCAGGCAGGTTAACGGACTGGGTAGTCATCGAATCGATCGGACAATCTGTAAAGAAAAACCGTTGTTCTAAGATGGGTTCTCCCCAGTAATAACTGTTGTTGAGGTGATCATACAACTTTCCCTTATAAGTGATCCAATACCGGATACGCTTTTCATCAAACTCTTTTACCAGGGGTAGTAACTCCTGAATGAGTCCTGCTAATTCTGCTTCTTCTGCCGCTGTTATCTGGTTCAGGTACTTCTTGAGCGCAAGGAAATTCCGTTTTTCATTCAGGGGTGCAATGAGCTTTTGCAGCTCTTGTAATCTTTTGATGCGGTCCATGTGATAAGATTCGTTTAGATGGTAAATATAGGTTTTCTACCGGAGTATGTTTTGCATAAACAATATTTCTAATGCTGCCTTTCACAACCCTGCCCGCAAAGGAAACCGCTCCGGGGTCATGGTAAGAGCATTGCTTGTTCTAAACTATCCGCGCCGGGGATTTTCTGCAGCGAAATTCCGCTGCCAAACTCGTTGATCCAAAATGTAATGTTATGTAATTCTATTTTTTGGTACCGTAATAATTTGGAGTAAAAGACCACATTTTCCCTTCTTTCGGGATTATCCGGTTCGATCAAAATGCTTCCAAGATAAAAGACGTTGGCCCTATAAAATCCTTTACCTGCCATATTACAATAGCGGGTCACAAATTCAGGGCTTCCGTTCTATTTAAATATTTGATCCGGTTAAAATTCTTTCGATACGAAGAGGTGAAGTTCTTCTTCCTGTGGGTTTTTCCAGCTTGATCCCGCTCTTTTAAAATCCATTTTCAGTAAGAGATCGCACATATGTTCATTTTTGCTCGTCGCATAGAAACAGGCGCCCGCTTCCCTGGCCATTAACGCGGCGATCATTTCCCGGCTTAGCCCAAGCCTCCTGAAATGCTGATGGGTTACCGCATAGCCTATTTCATAATGGTAATGAACGGCCTGCCGGGGAATTTTTGCTTTCAGGAAGATGCCGGTGATGTAACTTCGTTTTTGATTTTTTATCGAGGCTACACTGGCCAGCTGATCGCCTATATAGGCAAAAGCAAGTATCGCTGCGTTAGCTATCCGGCCCGGCAATCCTTCCGGGTCCACTTGTCCGCCTGATACCACCAGGTCGTGAAATGCCTGCAATTGGGCGTCTGAACATGCTGAGGGAGCGAGTAACAGGATTTGACGGTCAGGCATAGCAAAAGGAATATGGTACAATTTAGCAATTTAATTGCTTTGGGCTTTAAGCTTTTTAAAAAGCATACAAAAACTTGTCCGGCTGCGCTGCTTATCAAAACCCGATCTAACAGATTTATCCGCAAGCGCACCAAACCTTTCGTTTAGCCGGGGCGCCTATCTTTAGGCGGGCTTGCTGATCCCCAGATTTTCATTTATATGCAGCCCGGGATTTTGAATAACAGAAGCTACGAAGGCCGCGATACTTTTTCTTGAAATGGCCGTGCCTGCTTCCGGCTCACCCTTTTTGGTCAGGGCATAGTCAATTTCACTGGCATTTGTAAACCAGTCGGGCCGAAGTATGGTATAGTCCAGTCCTGATGCTTCAATAACATCTGCCAGTTTTCGGTAAGGCATAACTACAGATTGAACAGGTTTATTATAAATGCCAATTGAACTGATGGCAATTACCCTTTTCACACCTGTTTCCTGCATTGCTTTTACAATATTATTGGCCATAGCTTCCAGGTTGCCGGCAAGGTTGATATAGACAATATCCTGACCGGCGACAGCATTTTTCACCTCCGCGAAATTCATCGCATCACCTTCGATAACCGCAGATCCTCCGACAAGGCCCGGATCCAGCCTTCTTTTATTTCTGACGAACAGCGTAAGCTCAACCCCTGCAAGTTCTTTCAGGGCTACAATAACATGGGCCGCAAGGCTGCCGCCTGCGCCGATAATGATTACTTTCTTCATTTGCTGCGTGTTTTTTATATGATTTCTCGCTATGTTACAGCATACCGATTTTTGTTAGCCAGCTTTTGACCAATTTTTTCGCTTCTTCTTCTTTTTTACCTTCCATTACAAACAAAACCCCATCTCTTTCTATGCCTCCTTTGATGGTAAAACCATCCAATACCCTGCTATCCGGGCAGAGCGCTTTAACCTGATCAAAACTGCTTCCTATGCCATATCCGGCATTGGTATTGAAGGGAATAACTGTTTTCCCTTTCAGCTGGTATTGGTTCAGGAAGCTCTTTATCGGCGGCGGTAATTGCATCCCCCAGGTGGGAAATCCGATAAAAACCGAATCATATTTTTCAATACTGTCAATTTTTGTTTTTAGTGGCGGCAGATAACCTGTTTCATTTTCTCTGACGACCTGATCTACCGTTGTTTGGTAATCAGCCGGATATGGGTTTACCAATTCAATCGCAACCAGATCTCCCCCTGTATTTTGCTTAATGAATTCTGCGACCGCTTTTGTATTATGAGTTCGGGAAAGATAAACAATCAATATTTTTTTAGCAGACACTGGTTGTTGTGCTTTTGTACAGCCTGAAAGAGATACTGAGGCAATGGCGATTAAAATGAGATTTCTGATGGTTAATTTCATAATTGATGAATTAATTATTGCTCATTTTTTTTGATAGAAATATATTCCTCCCGCAGATTTTTTTTAGAATCTGCATTCCTCCGCAGGTGGAATATATTTCCGGATTTCATGACATACAATGAAATCTTTTATTACATGATTAATGCTGCACTTACTATTATTTCTGATCGTAATTAAGCTGCAAGTGAATCATTTTCCTCGTTAGTTGGTGTACCCGGGTATCATATGAGGCGGTTAAAATACCCGGTCCGGGATCCGGAATTACATCATACCTAACACGGGATGGGTAACATAGGGACTTTCAAGCGCTTTAATTTCATCCTCCGAAAGTTTGATATCCAAGGCTGCAACGGCTTCCTCTACGTGTTTCACAGCTGTGGTCCCTACAATAGGAGAGGTAATAAATGGCTTGCTTAGCATCCAGGCCAGGGCTTCCTGCGCCATTGACACGCCGCGCTTCCCGGCTACTTTTTCCAGGTTATCAACCACCACTTTATCCATTGCGTTACAGCTATCCCATACCCATTTTGAAACCTCGTCTATTTCTACACGGGGAGTTCTGGTACCCCATGGATGGGTCAAACGGCCGCCGGCCAGCGGGCTCCATGGTATAATGGCAATTTTAGGGTTCTTACAAAGTGGTATCATTTCGCGTTCTTCTTCCCGATAAATCAGGTTATAGTGATTTTGCATCGATACGAATTTGGTCCACCCGTTTTTCTCGGCAATGTTTTGCATTCTTTCGAATTCCCAGGCATACATGGTGGAAGCCCCGATATATCTGGCTTTGCCACTTTTAACCACGTCATGAAGCGCTTCCATAATTTCCTCCATCGGAGTTTCCGGATCTAAACGGTGGATCTGATAGAGGTCAACGTAATCCATCTGCAGGCGTTTGAGGCTTTTATCAATTTCGCTTAAAATCTCCTTACGCGAAAGACCGCCGCCGTTCGGACGTCCCTGACGCATAGGCATTCTAACCTTCGTCGTAACCACGATCTCATCACGGTCTAAATTAAATTCTTTAATGAGTTTACCGGTGACTTCTTCACAGGTGCCCGTTTGATAGACGTTGGCAGAATCAAAAAAGTTAATTCCCAATTCAATCGCTCTTTTAAAGATAGGTTTCGCGTCGTCAAAGTCTTTTGCCCAGGGAAAAAGCCCAAATTCTTTGCCGGGCTTGCCAAAGCTCATCATACCAAGACAGATTTTGGAAACGTCCATACCAGTGCTTCCTAATTTAATGTATTCCATAGCGTAATTTTTTAATGGTGAAACAAGTGTTTATGAGTAATTATTTATCGGCTGACCGTGTCAGGCTCTTTTATAAAATGGTTTGTATAAGCTTGAAATGTGTTACAATACAGGACCTTAACCATAGCCTTAAAGGCAATCAACCAGCAATTATGTCAGGGGCAATATTCCTGGTTTCCCCTTTGGTCTTCATTTATTTTTTGTTCGTTCATTAAAATGTGGTTGCTACCGATCTCAGGATGATCCATTTTCCACCCCGGTTTTCAAGCTGCATCGTCTGTTGTAAACGCCAGTTGTTTCGCGAACCCCAAATCCGGGCATCAAGTACATTCTGGCCGATAAAGGTGGCCTCGTTTCCTTTTAAATCTACAGATGTCTTTACCTCTTTGTAGGAATAATATTTCATACGTTCACTTGTGATCTCAGCGAGCCACTTGTCTTTGGATTGCACATATCCTGTGATATGGGTAAGCGTAAAATGCGTATCTAAAATCTTGTTCAGTCCTGCCGTATCCTTTTCGATCATCAATTGGGTCAACTGCCGGGATAAGGCTATTATCTGCGATTTATTGTGATCTGTTTGTTCGTTTTCCATAGCACGTTGAGGTTTTGTCTTCGTTTGAGAACAGGCGGTTGCACTGGTTATGATAAGTGTCAGCAGCAATAACATGTGAGGTAATTTCATTATTTCTATCACTTATGCATCCTTAATTAATAACACATCCATTTCGTTTATTGCTTTCTAATTGGTGCTTCCACCCCTGAAAAAACCAATACTTCGGGAGGTAGTCTTTCCCCGGAGATTTTTATAGTATCCAGCTTGTTATTCAATTCCCGCAGTTCTGCCGGAGTGAATGTCACTTCGGCTGCCCCGATATTCTCTAACATATGGGGCATTTGTGTGGTGCCTGGTATAGGAACTATCCAGGGTTTCTGATGCAGTAGCCAGGCAAGCGAAATTTGAGCAGGCGTTGCTTGTTTCTTCCCGCTCCAGTTTTTCAGTATCTCCACCAGTGCCAGATTACCTGATAAGTTCTCCGGTGAAAACCGGGATTCTATGGCACGGATATCACCTGGGGCGAACCTTGTTTTGGCATCAATGGCTCCGGTAAGAAAACCTACACCAAGCGGGCTCCAGGGAACAAAGCCAATACCAAGTTCCTCACACAATGGAATAATTTCCTTTTCAGGGCCACGCCATAACATGGAATATTCGTTTTGAATAGCCGTAACAGGATGTATTTTATGGGCCCGCCTTACCGTTTGCACACCCGGCTCTGAAAGCCCGTAATGCAACACTTTTCCTTCTTTTATCAGGTCTTTTATGGCTCCTGCAACGTCTTCTATCGGCACATTTGGGTCAACACGATGTTGGTACAATAAATCAATCCGGTCAGTGCGAAGGCGTTTAAGCATGCCTTCAACAACTATTTTGATATGCTCCGGACGACTGTTCAATCCAGGATTTCGCTTACCGGTTTCCTGGTCGATGTTCCAACCGAATTTGGTCTCTACCACTATCTTATCGCGGAAGGGAGCGATACCTTCCCCAAGTATCCGTTCTACTTCAAAAGGGCCGTATGCCTCTGCTGCATCAAATAAGGTTACCCCATTATCGTATGCAGCCCGGATGATCCTTAACATTTCCGGACGTGAAGGGATGATGGTCTGGTAGGTCCGGCTCATGTTCTGAACACCCAATCCAATACTGGAAACTTCAAGCGTATCGCCTAATTTTCGCCTGCCGGAAAGTAACCGCGAAGCAGGGTTATTTCCCGTATTTTCAGGTTTAGGACTTATCGGCTGACCATATCCGGCCGCAGGTAATAATGCACCGCCAGCTATGGCAAGTCCGGCTGTTTTTAACAGGTTTCTACGATTCATATAAATATTTTTTATCCAGTGGAAGTTTTGATAATCAGCATGCCGGAATTCTTTAATTAAATATCCAATCTTCTGCCACTAAGCCGTTTGACCATTTCGGGATCGCGGTGGTCGAAAAATAAGCTTTGATTGGTATCCATGCTTGCAATGGCTACCATATCCCCGGGCGAAAGATTAAAATCGAAAATGTTGAAATTCTCTGCCATCCTTTCTTTTTTTACCGACTTGGGTATGACAATTACGCCACGCTGTGTTAACCAGCGAAGAATGACCTGTGCAATACTCTTGCTATATTTTTTGCCTATAGAAAGCAGTAATTCATTTTTAAAAATGTCATTTTTGCCTTCAGCAAATGGCCCCCAGGATTCAATCTGAACATTATTGTCCACTAAGAATTTTTGTGATTCAATTTGCTGATGGAGGGGATGCGTTTCAATCTGATTGATGGCCGGGCTAATTTTGTTATGCAGGATCAGGTCAATTAACCTGTCTGGTTGAAAATTGGCAACCCCGATAGCCCTCACTTTTCCTTCTTCATATAATTCTTCCATTGCGCGCCACGAACCATACACATCGCCATAAGGCTGGTGGATTAGGTATAGATCCAGGTATTCTAATTGAAGTCTGTCCAAAGATGCCTTAAACGCTTTCTTAGTATTTTCGTAACCTGCATCCTGAATCCAGAGTTTAGTGGTTATGAAGAGGTCCTCTCTTGCAACGCCGCTTTTCTTAATGGCATTGCCTACATAAACTTCGTTCAGATATGAAGCTGCGGTATCCAGAGAACGATAACCAACGCTGATCGCATCAAGGACACTTTGTTCACATTCCGCCGCATCGGTGATCTGAAAAACTCCGAATCCAAGGACGGGCATTGCAACGCCGTTATTTAATTTTACACTATCCATAAGTAATCGTTATTGTTAATATCATGGCTAATCACCAACTGGAGGTTAGCCTTATGCTCTTTAGTCTTCTGACATGGAAAGCAGACCTTCATCAAGCCTTGCACCGTGCAGTGTGATTTTTTCCATCGCCTGGTCGATCTCATTCAGATCATCGGCTGTCAGATTAAGGTCCGCTGATTGTATATTATCGTCTATGTAAGCGATTTTGTCCATGCCTGGTATGGGAACGATCCAGGGTTTTTGTGCTAGCAACCAGGCCAGCGCGACCTGTACTTTAGATACATTTTTTCTTTTGGCAATATTATCCAGCATTTCAACGACAGGCATATTGGCCTTGATCGCTTCCGGTGTAAATCGGGGGAAATTCGCACGAAGATCAGTCGCGGGATCGAACTTACTGTCCGGGGTGATATCTCCTGCCAAAAATCCTGTACCGAGCGGGCCCCAGGGCACGAAGCCTATACCCAGTTCCTCACATACGGGCAAGACTTCCGCTTCCGGCTCTCTTGTCCAGATCGAATACTGGTTTTGTATGGCAGCTACAGGGTGAACGGCATGGGCCCTGCGAATGCTGGCAGCACCAGCTTCTGAAAGACCGTAATGCCTGATCTTGCCGGCCTGGATCAGGTCTTTCAATGCACCGGCTACATCTTCTATAGGTACGCCCGGATCTACCCGGTGCTGGTAGAAAAGATCAATATAATCTGTCTTTAATCTTTTTAAGGATTCCTCCACTACCTGGCGTATATGTTCCGGACGGCTGTCCAGCCCGGCAATGGCGCCATTCTCCAGTTTAAAACCAAATTTTGTTGCGATAATGACATCTTTACGAAATGGCGTTAAGGCTTCACCCACCAATTTTTCATTCGTATAGGGTCCGTATCCTTCAGCAGTGTCGAAAAAGGTGATACCTTTTTCAACCCCTGCGCGGATAACGTCTACCCCAACATGGATATCTACGGCTTTTCCGGTTCCGAAACTCAGGTTCATACAACCCATGCCTAAAGCGGACACTTCCAGGCCGCTATCGCCTAATTTCCTCGATTTCATATTAAATTATATTAGAATGATATGCTTAATCTTTTCTTTTTTGCAACCAGGTAACAATTTCACTTTTACTGCCGGCTTGGATCACCACATGTATAAACTCACTGTCAGACATGGCGGTGTGCCAATGTTCAATTCCTGCCTGGATAAACAGCACGTCACCATGTTTCAGCAACCTGATTTCACCCCCTTTTTCCCGGTAATAGCCTTCACCTCCTACGACAATTAGAATCTGGATGCCATCATGTGCATGCCAGATAGTAAGTACCCCTTCGTCCCTGATCACGTTCATATTTATAGCCGCAATAGATTGGTTTACCGGGATCTGTTTTCGGCTATCTGTGAACCAGGTCATATTCCCGCAACAAGTGCTTTGTTGCGGAGTGCCGGTACTGGGATTTTCTGCCGTGGTCATTGCTGTTGTCGTTTTCCTTTTGGTTAAGACAAAGTTACCCTTGCATCAGGGTGCGGGGTAAAGATTATCAAACAATTAAGTATGATTTTCAAGTAGTTTTACAGCCGGTCGCAGGTATCGAAATGCGGCTAGTGCCCTGATAGATAGGGATTCAAAGCTATTTGCGGGAAAGCTTGTCCGAAAAACGAGCCTGCAGCCTGCCCGACAAACATCATATAATAATTGGAGGAAATAAACGCGTTCCCGCATCGCTCGTGGCATGGACGGCTTTCCACAGATGGTAGTCATGGATGTCCGGTTATTTTCCGGTACTCTTTTGCTGCGCGAATATTTCTTCCGTAATAAGCAGGGTATGCTCTTTGTAAGCAGTGAGGAAATTTCACGGGGATAGGCATCCGGTCGTTCCGGAGTCATTCAGCGGATAAATCATTCGCTGAAATTAAAGTCGTATTACCGGAAATCCCCCTGCCGTTCAGGATATTCAGGAGGATATGCTTAATTCGATGCTATGGTCAAAACTGACCTGCCGGTTTTTTGTCAGGTGGAGCAAGACTAATCCTGCAATTGCCGGGGTCACGCGATTAAACAGCGGACTCCGGCCAATACAAACGCAAAATGGTACGATGTACCCCTTTTGAAATTTAATCGTTGACGTTAATAATAAGTTTTTGCCCTTTTAATCCTGGGGATGTTGCGGTTAAGGTGATGGGGCCGGTATGGCTTCCGTCCGACTGGATAATAACCTGGGCCAGGCCATTAAACAGCTTTCTTTTCCACGTTGCTGCGGGGGCTTTAAACTGAATTACGCCGGGGTCCTGGTTTGGCGTATCCCAGGCGTTAATCTTTTTAATGGGCAGGGCAACGATGACTATACTATTTTTTCCCGGGTGCAATAATGCCTTAGGTATGGTGAACACGTCCCGGTCCTTATGATAGTCTAACTGGGCAGCTAACAAATGGCCATTGAAATATACCGATTGTTTGCGGCCGATACTTTTGTAAAAAAAGGTGAGTGGAAAACGTGTCGTCTCATTGGTTAATTTAATACTGCCACGATAAACCCAGGCTTTTACGGTAGTATCGCCTATATTGGTAAACGCCTTTTGCCAGCCGCTGTCGTCATAGGTCTCGGCGATTTCGCTTTTGCGAATGGTATCAGGTACCGGCAATTCCTTCAAGTCTTCAACAGGCATATTTACCATCGTTTCCAGGAATTTGTCAGGCTCCAGCGAGGTAGGGTTTCCGTTACCTACTCCTATAATTCTTCCTGGACCTTCAATTTTGAAGCTTATTTCATTGCCGGCATCAGGTATCGCCAGACCTTTATTATCATGCAGGCTGACCTTAATCACGGCCACATCCTGCCCGTTCGCTTTCAGTACATTTTTATGGGCTTTAAGCGCGATCGCCTGTGGGGTCCCGGTGGTTTGCACGGTTTCGGTTAAAACCTTTTTGCCGCCGGTATAACCAACGGCCTTCAGTGTTCCGGGGCTGTATGGCACGGTCCACTCCAGGTGCCCGTTTCTGGACATGTTTTTTTTGCCCTGGGTTTTGCCGTTTAAAAACAATTCTACTTCATCGCAATTGCTATATGCCCAAACATTGATGGGTTGTTTTTCCCTGCCTTTCCAGTTCCAGTGCGGCAGAAGGTGCAGCACCGGCTTATTACCCCACCAGGCCTGCAGATACCAGGCATTATCTTTGGGAAAACCGCACTGATCGAGCATCCCAAAGTACGAGCCAATTGATGGCCATCCATAAGGTGTAGGCTCGCCCCGGTAATCAAAACCGGTCCAGATGAACATACCTGCTAAAAAAGGCCGTTTGGCATAGTAATTCCAACCTTCTTCAATGCTGTAAAAGCTGGGCCTTGGTTTGGCATCATAAGCAGCTTTATAATGGAGCGAATCGTTGGTAAAGTAAACCCCGCGGGTGGCAAAAGTTGACCCTTCTTCCGTGCCCCAGCCTTTTTGCTGCGGGAATTTCTGATGCTGCGCGTCGGGATTTTCCTGGGCAATATAGTTAAAGCCGATTAAATCCATCACTGCGGATAAGCCCTTTCCCCAACCGCCGCTAAATGCTGCGGTAACCGCGCGGGTGGTATCCAGGCTTTTGACATAGCCCTGCATAGTGGCTGCGATACGTGCGCCTTGCGCTGAGTTTTCGATTCCCCATTCTTCGTTTCCTACCGACCAACTGATCACGCTTGGATGGTTTCGGTCGCGGTCAATCATTTTTTTCAGATTGCCCAGGTGGTAATCATCTATGCCCATCAGGCGGTTTTCGTCGATCACCAGCATACCCAGGCTATCACAGGCATCCAGCAGTTCGGGTGCGGGCGGGTTATGCGAACAGCGGAAGGCATTACTGCCCATTTCTTTTAAACGGGCAATTCTATAGTATTGCAGCTCATCGGGTATAGCTGTTCCTACTCCGGCATGTTCCTGGTGATTATTGGTGCCTTTTATTTCCAGTCGTTTTCCATTTAAATAAAAGCCGGAATTGGCATCAAAACGCAGTGTCCGGATACCAAAACGGGTCACATATTCATCAACGGGTAGGTTATTAACCAAAATGGTGGTCACCAAACGATGCAGATACGGCGTATCAACCGACCATAACTTAGGCTGCGCTATTTCCAGTTCGCTGCTATACTCACCCGTTTTAAAAGGCTGCAGGCTATGGCCGCCGCTTTGTTTAGTGGCCAGCAAATGCCCGTCGCGGTCATAAACTTTTTGTACAATGGTAAAATTACCAGCGTCCGTATCGTAACTGCTTATATCGATTTTAATCGCCAGCTGCGCCTTGCCGTTCCCGACAGTACTGCTCACAAATGTACCATTGGTAACCACATGCAGCGGCGATGTTTTATTGAGCCACACATGCCTGTAAATTCCGGCCCCTTCATAAAACCAGCCCTCTTCCATAGTGGCATCGACCCTCACGGCGATAGTATTATCACCACCGTAATTTAAAAGCTGGGTAATATCATATTCAAAACCATTGTAGCCGCTTAACTCGGTACCCAGGTAATGTCCGTTTACCCAAACGGTGGAGTTTCGAAAAACACCGTCAAATGCGATAGTGATATGCCGGCCAAAATCCTGCTGTGGAATGGTGAATTTTTTACGATACCAGCCTACGCTGCTCTCGGGGAAATTCCGGCCCAGCGCTTTGAAGCCATGGCTATAGCTTCCTTTTTCGCTAAAACCAAGTTCTGCTGCCCAGTCATGAGGCAAATCAAGTTTGCGCCAGGGCCTGTCGTCAAAATCAGCGGCGGCGGCGCCGTCACCGTAGCCGGCCTTGGCAAAATAGGAGAAATAACCGGTTCCGTTCCTGAAATCTTTGTTGGCATCAAACGGATGGCCATAAGCAAACCTCCAACCGGTATCTATACAAAGGTGCGTCCTTGATTTTTGCCCGCTACCGTCCGTTTGAGCGGATAGGATTGAGGGGCAGCAAATCAGGAGCAACAACAAAAGGCGCAAAGTTTTCATAGTTGATCAGGTATAGCGTTATTGGACCGGGCCGAAATTATACTTCTAAAAATAACTGTAAAATACACAGCTATCTAAAAAAAATATTCCGGATGAAATGATATGCTTACATTTTGGTAAAAAAGTATCAACATAAAAACAGGAGGTTATGCTTCCTCTCCGGTTTGTAGGCTTGATAAATATCAACTACCTGCAAGGGAAGTAATGCCCTGATGGATAAGCAAATCAATATAATTACGCATCAGATCGCCTTTGAAGAAATAGTCTGAAACCTGTTCGGCGAGCATCATCCTGAAGATGGTGGTAACGCATACCTTTTTTTCATCGGTTAACGGAACTACAGGTGCACCTCCGAACTTAAATACAGGAAGCTCCTGCAAATTCCCTAAACCTTCGTTTTTCCTGAAAAAGTCCTCCGTGAAAACACAGACATAACCGCTGTAAACAGGCGAAACTATTTCCCAGGAATAGCGAATGAGTGGATTGACAAAAAACAGGAACGTGCCATCCATTGGTATGCTTTTGTCTGCATAGTGGATAATATTGTTCCCGGTATTCAGACATATCTTGTAAAAGTCCCTCCTGTTATTGCTCAGTGCATGATTAGCCCCGCTTTCTATTTCATAAACCTTAAATCCCCTAAGTTTGGGTTCAGCAGGGTGGAGATCGAATGAGAAAGGACTTAGATGGTTGCTCATCTTGAATATATTAATAAAGCAATTATTTTGCTGTAGGAAGAGCATTAGCTCACGGATATTCCGCCCCCGGAACATGCGTTGCCGGGAGCCGGAAGAGGGAATTTTATTTACCTACCCTGTGTTGTAAATGCGCAGGATATCTGTCGCCTTCGATAGTAATATGATCAGCAGCGCGCTGAATTTCCTGAAGATCGCCGGCGGAAAGCTCAATGTCTGCCGCACCGATATTTTCTTCCAGGCGGTGTATTTTCGTAGTGCCCGGGATAGGAACGATCCACGGTTTTTGTTCGAGCAGCCAGGCCAGCGCGATCTGGGCAGGTGTAGCATTTTTTTGTTGGGCTATTTTACTCAATAATGCCACTAATGCCTGATTTGCCTTACGGGCTTCGGGCGTGAAACGGGGTACGCTGTTACGAAAATCAGTACTGTCAAATTTGGTATCTTCGTTGATCGCCCCGGTTAAAAAACCTTTACCGAGCGGGCTGAACGGAACAAATCCGATCCCCAGTTCTTCCAGAGTGGGAATGATCTCCTTTTCAGGTTCTCTCCACCATAAGGAATATTCGCTTTGCAAAGCAGCTAAGGGCTGTACAGCATGTGCCTTTCGGATACTTTGAACACCGGCTTCAGACATCCCGAAATGCTTTACTTTTCCTTCCCGGATCAGGTCCTTTACCGTTCCTGCCACATCTTCTACAGGTATATTCGGATCAACACGATGCTGATAGAAAAGGTCAATCCGGTCGGTTCGTAAACGTTTTAGTGAAGCTTCAGCCACTTCCCGGATACGCTCCGGTCTGCTGTCAAGGCCTGCTTTGGAACTGCCGCCTGCAAAACCGAATTTGGTAGCAATGACAACCTGATCGCGAAATGGTGCAATCGCCTCGCCGAGCAACTCTTCGTTCGTAAACGGACCGTAAGCTTCCGCGGTATCAAAGAAAGTCACACCTTTTTCAATCGCTGCTCTGATCAGCTTGATGCCATCCAGGGTATCAGTGGCAGGGCCATAGCCAAAACTCAGTCCCATACAGCCGAGCCCCAGCGTGGAAACCTCAAGGCCGCTGATTCCTAATTTTCTCTTTTTCATAACTTGTCTTCCTTATTGTAGCTATTGTATTGTTCGTCAGACACGGGCTCCAGCCATTCAACAATGCCTTTTTGGGTATTGGTACTGATGGCGATATGCGTAAACTCGCTGTCCGGCGTTGCTCCATGCCAATGTACCAGATTCGGTGCAATGGTCACTACATCACCCATCTGCAGCAATTGAATAGGTTTGCCTCTTTCCTGGTAATAACCAAGGCCGTTTATACAGATCAGGATCTGGCCGCCCGCATGACTATGCCAGTTATTTCTGCAGCCCGGTTCAAAAATGACGTTGCCAATTGCGCTGTTAAAAACAGGGTCATTGGGTACAAGCATTTTAACCCAGGCCGTTCCTGTGAAGTATTCGGCTGGAGCCCGGTCGCCTTTGGGAAAGATATTTTGATGCGCTGATGTATTCATAAATTTTGCGTCTCCTTTTGGATGACACAAAGTTAAGCTGACAAATACACTGGCAAATAATGATAATCAAACAAAAAAGTATGATTCTCAAGTAGTTTGAACCCGAAAGGATTTTGGGATTGTTCCTGTAAGTCTTTTGAAGTAATTATTAAAATAGGTTGGATATTCAAACCCCAGCGCATAACCGATTTCGGCAATGCTCCAGTTGGTGTGTTGTAATAATGCCTTCGCTTCGCTGATCACCCGGTCTGCAATATGTGTGGTAGTAGGTTTTCCGGTGATCTCCCGTACTGCTTTATTCAGGTGATTGACGTGCAGGGACAGGCTGCTTGCAAAATCCTGCGCGTTCCTTAACCGGAGCGGCTTACCCTGGCTTTCAATAGGAAATTGTCTTTCTAAAAGTTCGAGGAATAAGGAGGTGATCCGGGAGGATGCGTTCTTTTGTTTGTGATAATTTTCGGATGGCTGCATTTTCAAAGCCTCATGAATGATCAGGTTAATATAGTTACGGATCAGCTCGTCTTTAAATACATAGCTTGTTGTCTGTTCCTCCAGCATTCTTCGAAAAATATTGCTGGCAAATTCGGCCTGCTGACTGTTTAGAGGAAAAACCGGGTTCCCTCCAATTTTAAATAACGGCGATTCCTGGAGGCTTTCAGAACGTTCTTTAACAGCCAGAAAATCCTCTGTGAACAGACAGGCATATCCGGATCGTTCCTCTGAAAGCACCTCCGGAGAATAAGGAATGTGGGGATTGGAAAAAAACAGGGATGTGCCATTCATTTCAATACTCCTGTCCGCGTAATGAAGGATGCTATGGCCGGTAAGTAAAGATACCTTATAAAAATCCCTCCTGTTAAAGGCGGGAACCTCGGTAACCGTTTCTTCCAGTTCGTAAACTTTAAAGCCTCTCAGTTTTAAGTCTGCTGCACTGGTTTCACAAACAGGGGAAAGCTTATTATTTTCCATTGGATAAATTTAAGAAATTCAAATTAACTGATGGTTACCTGCATCGAATAACGATACCGGAACCGGATTACTGATTTATAACCTAAATATATTGCAGCTTTTCTTCTTCCAGATCGAGATACATGAGGTGTCTCCTGATAATTTCTTCATCAATGTCCCCGTCTTCCTTATTCTTTTTGATAAGCCATTCCCTTTGCACGTCCAATATCTCCAGATATATTGATTTAAATTCTTCAGTGAAAATGATATCATCAGGCAGGGAATCACTATCCTCCCATTTGCGGGCGATTTGCTGAAGCATTGGTTGTCTGCCTCGTTGCAACGCGTAATTTGAATTTAAATAGTGTAATCCCAGCCTTGTTAATTCCCTTCTGATATCGTTGTAAACCTCTTCGTCGGAAACGTTGTCGTCCGGATCTGTTAAAACCAGTTTCCTGATCAGGTAGGGTAAAGTCAGCCCCTGTAGGAGCAATGTGCTGAGAATGACAACGAAAGTAATGAAGAGGATAAGATTACGCTGTGGGAAAGCCGAACCGTCCGCGAGGTAGACCGGGATGGATAATGCCGCGGCCAGAGAAACTACACCACGCATACCTGACCATCCCATTAAAAAAGGCAGTTTTAAGCCGGGGTTTCTTCTGTCGGCAACAGTTATAAAATTCCTGGCGATCAGGGTAACCAGTACCGCTGCGAACGATGATAAGATTCTGCCGATGATCAGCACCCCTGTAACTAAAAGCCCGTAACCTATAGCCGTACGAATGGACACCCCTTCGAGTCCGGCCGTTATTTGCGGAAGGTCAAGCCCGATGATCATAAAGACCAAACCATTCAAAATAAAACTCAGGCTATCCCAGACATTCAGCCCGCTCAGTCTGGAGCTGCTGCTCAGGTACCGCAGCCTGTAGTTGGACAATAACAGGCCACCGCCTACTACTGCAAGCACCCCCGAACTGTGGGCTGCCTCGGCAGAAATATACATGATATAGGGTGTTAAAATAGACAGGGCCGTATCTGTATTGGTATCTGTTGGCAAATATTTATGAGATTTCATGAAGATATAGCCAATGATCAGCCCGATTCCAATACCGCCGGTCAGCATCCACAGAAAACTTAGTGCAGCCTGGTGCCAGACAAAATTGCCGGTGCCCACCGCGATCAGTGCGAACCGAAAAATAATCAGGGATGAAGCATCATTCAAAAGGCTTTCCCCTTCTAAAATATTGGAAACCCGTTTAGGCACTTTTACAAACTTCAGGATCGCGCCTGCACTAACGGCATCGGGCGGCGATACGATGGCCCCCAGTAAAAACCCTAGCGCCAGCGTAAAATGCGGTATAAGATAATGTACGGTCAGCGCAACCGCCAGGGCTGTAAAAAACACCACCAGGAAGGCAAAACTTCCGATGATCCTTCGCCATCGCCATAGTTCTTTCCAGGAAATATGCCATGCTGCATCATATAGGAGTGGTGGTAAAAAAAGAATGAAAATTAATTCCGATTCAATATGCACAGCAGGGAGCCCGGGTATGAAACTAATTGCCAGGCCAGCCAATACCAGTAAAACCGGGTAGGCGACCCTGATCTTCCTGCTTAACATGATCAGTAGTAAGATAACGATGATCAGGCTCAGATAAAAAGGAAAGTTATTTAACATGGCAGCGGAATTATCAACTAATTTATGAAAATATACATGTTATTGGTGGAACGGCATAGCCATCAATGGATTTGAACAGGGTCCGTTTCAGCGTCAGGTATTGTCTTAAGCGTGAATTCCGGCGCTTTTCAGACTGACTTGGTGGCTGAGCCTCGTTCCTTCCTTTAATTTTTAAATTGATTACTGTCATTATTTTCGTCGTTTACCAATTACCAGAACTGTATTCGTTTTCATTGAACAGGGATTACAGGCATACCTGATTTCCTGGTAACGATGATCCCCTCCTTTTATTAATCATGCAGCCTTGGTGCATTTTAAACAGTAAAAGTTTTGGAATTTAGGTTAGCCATCAACACCGGTTGCTCATCGGAATATTCTTCGGATGCATCAACTGGCCGGCCTTCATGGTCTGCGAAAAGCGATCACAATTGCCCATGATTATTCATAAAGGCTCTTTGAGCAGTGTACTCATAAGCGGTACAAAAATCCCATCAATATTTGTAATCATTGTTATACAGATTACTGTTTTACTTACCAATTTTACTGATTAGCCAGCCATCAGTTAGTGTCCCGGACAGAATACTTTATCTTTAATAAGTTATTGTACAATGGATAAAAGGAATTCAATAAGGCCAGACTGGAACGCTTAAATTCTTAGGGTATATGGGGATCGGGTAACCCCGATTAAATATATGGACAGATTACAGGAATTTATTGTGCGTTTATGCCTGGGAAAGCAAATTCATACGCTGGACAGGGAAAGGATTAAATATTGTTTACCTTAGAAGTTTTTCTATATACCCCCTGATGAACAAAATAAGTGCCGCTTCTGATGAAGAACTGATCGCCATGTTAAAAAATGGCGTTTTTGGGGCATTTAGTGAATTGTATGAGCGGTATTGGAGTGCCATGCTGGCCAAGGCATTCGACCGGTTAAAAAGTCAGGAAGATGCAGAGGAGGTTGTTCAGGAACTTTTTATAAAAATCTGGCAAAGGAGGGAAAAAATTACCCTGCAATATTCTTTTAAAACCTACATCTACGCTGCCCTTAGGTATGAGACACTGGATTTTGTTGCCAAACAAATTCACCTGAAAAATCAGCTATCCATAGATGAAGCCGATCTGCAGTTGCTCATTCAGGAAGAAGGGTTTTATTCACTGGAAATGAAAGAACTTCAGCAACAAGTGAATGAAATTATTAATAGCCTGCCAGAAAAATGCCGGTTAATTTTTAAAATGAGCCGAAATGAAGGCTTGAACACCCGTGAAATTGCCATTGAGCTCAATTTATCAACGCGTACGGTAGAAACACAGATCAGCAAAGCCTTAAAGCTGCTGAGGCGCACATTAAAAAATATAAATTCTATATTTTTTTAGCCCATATTTCTGTTTTCAGAAAAAAAACTAAAAAAAATCTACTTTTTTTCACCTGGGCGTACGTGTTCGGCAGAAAAAAACCGGCTATAGTATCAGTAAATTGAATCATTAGCTATGTTCGTCCCTGAAAATATCAAACATTTGATTCTTAAGTGGAAAAAAGGCAGTTTAACAGCGCTTGAAAAAAGCGAACTGGATGCCTGGTATAACGCACCACTTCCTGACGCTTTCGAGTTGGAAGGCACTGACGAACCCGAGTTGAAAAACCGCATGTTTAAACGGATCAATACCGCTTTAGGAACCGAAGGGCAAAAAACCATCTTCAGGAGATTGCCGGTATGGGCAAAAACTGCGGCAGCCGTCATTTTGTTCTTTGGAATGTCCTTTCTTGCTTATCAATATTACTCAAAACCAATGGCACCAAATGCCGATCAGCAGGTACTAAGTATCGGGACCGTCCGGAGGGTCATCCTGCCGGATAGTAGTATTGTCTGGCTAAAGGGTAACAGCAAGCTTATTTACCCGGCAAATTTCGGAAAGAATACAAGAGAAGTAGAACTCATCGGCGAGGGGCTTTTTGAAGTGAGGCATCATGTTCAAGCGCCATTTATTGTCAGGTCAGGAAATTACCTTACTACTGTACTGGGTACAAGCTTTAACCTTAAGTCTGGAAAAGATGATCGCGACTTTTCAATTGCTGTTCTCACAGGTAAAGTCGGTATAATTAAAAAAACACCAGGTCAGGAGAGTAAAGTGCTTTTTGTAACGGCAAACCAGGTATTCAAGGCAGACCAGGGAGCGGTAGAAACCGTAGTAAGCAAGTCCAAGAAAGAGAGCTTTCAATCAATTACTGCGGGAACGGAGTATGACATGGCCTTTGAAAAAACGCCCTTCGAAGAGATTATGCATCGTTTTGAACAAAAATTTGATGTTCACTTTGAAGGATATACCGGCGAATATAAATCCTGCAAAATAACTGCCGATCTTACTAACCAGCCGCTGGAGCAGTCGTTGATGCTGCTTTGCCGCTCCATTAATGCTACCTACAAGATTCATGAAAATAAAATTCAATTAACAGGAGGAGGCTGTTTCGATGAATAAATAGTCTTTACTTAAATTAAAACGGGAGTGCTACCAACACCCCCGTCAATTGGTTCCTAATTTTTTTATTTCTCAAAAATCAAACCTACCAAATGTATAAAAAAGATTTGACATGGCCTTTCTGTGCCATATCTAAAAGGGTTATTCACAACAATTCTTCGTGGAACGCGGCAGCCATAGGATTGAATAGGAAAAGGGCACTCTTTTATGCTAACGTGGCCACTTTTCTTATGCTCGGCTTCCTGCTGTTTCACACCAATCCTGTCTTCGCACAAACACCTGCGGAAAAGACGGTAACCATTACCTTTAACAATGTTCCGCTTGAGAGCGGTCTTAAACTCCTGGAAAGGCAAAGCCATATCAAGTTCGTTTATAACGATAAACTACTCGATAAAAAAATATTGCTAAACCAAACGTTTACGCGTCAGCGCCTGTCAACAGTCCTTAACTGGATGCGAAGCCAGTTTGATATTGATTACGAAGTCATCGATGATCAGTTTATTGTGTTGAAGAGCACTAAATCTCCAGCGCGGCCGGCTGCAGCCCCAACTGTAACGCAACAGCCTTCTACGACCGGTTTCCTGCAATCGGGCGCTGTAAAAGACGAAAACGGCGATCCGATGCCGGGGGTTACCATTCGGCTCAACAATGCGGCCAATGTTGCCTTAACTGACCGGGACGGTAATTTCAACATAGGCATACCAAACGACGGATCGGTCCTGATTTTTAGCTTCATCGGCTACAAAAAAGCAGAGCGGATAGCAAACCGGAACCAGGCAATGGTCCTCATAATGGAAACCGACCCTGGAAAACTCGATGAGGTACAGATCATCGGATACGGAACCTCCACCCGAAGGACGAGTACAGGTTCCCAAACAGAAATTTCCTCCCAGGATCTGATAAATACCCCTGCAACCAATCCCGCTTCCGCCCTTCAGGGCAGGATGACCGGCGTCTATGTCACGCAAGCCAACGGCCTGCCCGGCAGTCCCATGACCTTTACTATTCGCGGAACTAATTCGATTGCCGGCGGGAATAATCCGCTGTTCATCGTGGATGGTGTGCCGTACCTTGCAGATGCACTGCCGGCTATGGCCGCAGCCAACGGCGCCACCAGTCCGCTTAATAGCATCAATCCTGCAGATATTGAAAGCATTACCGTATTAAAAGATGCGGATGCGACGGCCATTTACGGATCTCGGGCCGCAAACGGTGTTGTCCTGATCACAACCAAAAAAGGTAAAGCGGGCGATATTCATGTGGAAGGTCTGGTTAAGCATGGTGCATCAAAAGTGAACCATTTCGTCCAAACACTATCCACTCCGGAATACCTCGCCATACGGACAAAGGCATACCAAAATACCGGTATCAATCCGGTAAATGATGCTGCATATGATTTAACGCGATGGGATCAAAACGCTTACACAGATTTTCAAAAACTGCTGATCGGCAATACGGCACACACCACGGATGCCAATCTTGCCCTAAGTGGCGGTGATGCAGGTACGAACTTCCGCATTAGCGCAACACATCACCTGGAAGGGAATGTATTTATCGGCGACCAGGGATACAGGCGCAGTTCATTAAACTTCAACCTCGGACATAAGACCGCAGATCAAAAGTTTGAAGTAGCCTTATCAGTCATTTACAGCGCGGACCAAAATAATATATCGGTGCTCGATCAGACCTCTGCGGCCTATTATCTGCCGCCAAATTATCCCTTGCGTAACCCTGACGGCAGCCTGTATTGGAGTGGTGTTGCCAGCATCCGGGCAAATCCCCTGGGGCAGCTCAACGCTCAGCAATCCAATAAGGGCAGTAACCTGATCAGCAACATGATGCTTGGTTATCATATTACCAAAGACTTGAATTTTAAGACATCTTTTGGGTTCAGCCGGTCAGATATGGATCAAAAAAGGTTGAATCCAAGCACTTCAATGGATCCGGGCATCAGTTATAACGTCTCCAGCAGTTCATTCGCCTACAATGTGAGTAACAACTATATCGTTGAGCCACAGCTTACCTATACGGCAAAAATAGCGAAAGGCGACCTGACAGCTTTAGTCGGGGGGACCTGGCAATATCAAAGCTCCAGGACACCATATTCAACTACAGCCAGCGGTTTTTCGTCGGATAACTTCCTCGAAAACCTGAACTCAGCACAAAATGTTAGTACCAGCAGTGGTTCAAGCCAATATAAATATGCCTCTGTTTTCGGACGTTTGAACTACGATTGGGAACGGAAATATATCCTGAACCTGAATTTCAGAAGAGACGGATCTTCCCGGTTCGGTCCTGATTCCCGCTACGGTAACTTCGGTTCGGCCGGAGCCGCATGGGTATTTACAGAGGAAAATTTCCTGCGGGCAGTTCCATTGATCAGCTTTGGTAAAATAAGGGCGAGCTATGGCGTTGTCGGCAGCGACCAGATCGGTGATTATCAGTACCTGGACTCTTATGTCTCCGTGCCTTATGTTTATAATACCGTGACCGGCCTGGTGCCGACCCGTATCGCCAACCCTACTTATCGTTGGGAGCAGACCAGGAAACTGGAAGCGGCAATCGACCTTTCGTTCCTGAAGGATAAAATTTCGGTGACTGCTGCATATTACCGGAACCGGACCGGCAACCAGCTGGTGGCATTCCCGCTCAGCATCCAGTCTGGGTTTTACAGCTATCAGGCGAATATGCCAGCGATGGTGCAGAACAAAGGCTGGGAGTTTACCCTGAACACGCAAAATATCAAAAATTCAGCGTTCAAATGGTCAAGTTCCTTCAATATCTCCTTTAACAGCAATAAATTATTGTCGTTCCCAAACATAGAGAATACGTCATATTACTCGCGTTACCTGGTTGGAAACCCGCTTTCGAGCATTTACCTCTATCAATATACAGGATTCAGTCCACAAACCGGCTTACCGGAATTTGCAGATCTTAACGGCAGCGGCAGGGTGAACACCGGCTTCGCCGCCAACGGACGCGGAGACCGTTATTATGCGGGTATTTCGCAGCCGAAATATTACGGAGGATTAACCAATACACTCGTATACAAGAATGTCACCCTGGATTTCCTGTTTCAGTTTGTTAAACAAAAGGGAAGATCCGTATTATCCCAGTCCTTCTATCCGCCGGGGATGATGTATAACGGGGCAGCCAAGCCGATCCTGGCCTATATCAGTGCGGGTCTACCGGCGCAGCCGCAGATCACCAGCACCTACAACGCAGCCTATACTGCCTATAGTTATTACAATACCTCGGATGCCATCTTAACCGATGCTTCGTTCATCCGGCTGAAGAATATAAACCTGGCTTATGACTTTAGAGGAGAGTGGCTGAAACGGGTGAAACTGCAAAACCTCCGGCTTCAGGTCCAGGCGCAAAACCTCTTTACGGTAACCAACTACCTGGGTTTTGATCCGGAATCTCAGGGTGTCAACCTGCCGCCTTTAAGGACAATTGTCGGTGTTATTCAATTTACCTTTTAATTTAACTGCAATGAATCATATATCAAAATTTGTTAAGACAGTTGCTATTGCCCTCTCGGTTTTTCTCGCCTCCGGCTGTCAGAAATTACTGGATATAGAACCGCCTAAAAATGAACTACCTTCAGAAGTGATATTCAGTTCAGAAGGGACGGCAAGAAGCGCGTTATCCGGAGCTTACAGTCAGCTATCCGGATCACAAACCTATAGTGTTAATTTAACTTTAGTGGATGCTTTAGCGGCAGACGAACTGCATGCACTTTCAGGTTTGGCCAGGTATGTCCAACAGGAAAACAATACCTATGAGCCGCTGACAAGCAGTTATACATCAGATATCTGGGCAGATTCTTATACGTCTATCTATAGTGTTAACACTATTATTGAGCGACTGACAAACAACACTGTTATCAACGCAACAGCAGCAACCCAGATGCTTGCTGAAGCAAAGGCGATCCGTGCATATTGTTACCTGCAATTGGTCGGACATTTTGGCGATGTTCCCTTAGTGATCACCACAAATGTGAACGTTTCTGCTTTGTTACCCAATTCGCCGGCTGCATCAATTTATGCGCAGATCATTACGGATCTGACAGAAGCAAAAGCAGGTTTAAGCGAAGCCTACTCTGCTAATGCCGGTATAGGCCGCCGGTCCCAGTTTAACCGCAGTGCTGCCGCCGCTTTGTTAGCGCAGGCTTACCTGGCAACAGGAAACTGGCAGGGGGCCGTTGATAATGCAACGGAAGTCATTAACCACACCGATCTTTATGGACTCCTGCCCGGCATGCAGCTTGCCAACGTTTTTCTCGCCGGGTCGAGAGAGGCGATCCTGCAGTTGGGGCCGGCATTTAACGCCACTTCCGGTTATACCAATGAGGGGCAGGAATTTGTAAGTAATCAATATACTTTCGCCTTGCCTTACACCCTGACAGATGGGCTGCTGAATGCATTTGAACCAAACGACCTGCGGCGCAGCGCCTGGGTCCGGGATGTTACGCTGGACGGCGTCAGCGCATCGGAACCATTTAAATATGAGAATTATGACAATGACTCGGCAGTTGCATCCGGTAGGAATGAGGCACCGATGGTGGTTCGCCTGGCGGAAGTTTACCTGATCCGGGCTGAGGCATATGCAGGACTGGGGAACAACACCGCAGGTCTGGCCGATGTCAATATCATACGCAACAGAGCGGGTTTGCCACCACTAGCACAGGGCGTTGATTTACGATTAGCGGTCGAGCACGAGCGCAGGATAGAATTGTTCTGTGAACGGGGCGACCGTTGGCTAAGCTTGAAAAGGACCGGCAGGGTTAATGCCGTGATCGGCGCGCTCAAGCCGACCTGGCAGCCTTTTGCCCAATGGTATCCGATACCGCAAACAGCTATTGATGCTAACCCGAATCTTAGACAAAACCAAGGTTACAGATAGAAACATGCCGAATCCCCCGCGCTAATATGGCGCGGGGTACCAGGCTTCAAACTTAAATTAATGGATAATAATATAGTAAGGTTGACAGGACTGTCACACCGGTATGGAACTTCATGGGCTATCCGCGACATCGGATTCGAAATCAGCGAGCACGGCGTACTTGGCTTATTAGGATCCAATGGTGCCGGTAAGTCAACCACCATGAATATCATGTGCGGCGTGCTCAATCAGACCGAAGGTACGGTGGAAATCGGTGGATTTAATATGCGGGATAACCCAATCGGTGCGAAGAAGCTGATTGGCTTTCTGCCGCAAAATGCGCCGTTATATATGGAGCTGACCGTCAGGGAATACCTCACCCAATGTGCCCATCTCCGGCTGATCGATAAAAAGGATGTCCCTTTTGCCGTCGACAAAGCCATGGCAAAATGTGGGGTAACACATTTCAAGAACAGGCTGATCGCTAACCTTTCCGGTGGGTATAAACAACGGGTAGGCATTGCTCAGGCCATCATTCATGAACCAAAGCTCGTGGTGCTTGATGAGCCGACGAACGGCTTAGATCCCAATCAAATAACCGAAGTCCGAAAGCTCATTAAAACCATCGGTGAAGAAAAATCCGTTATTTTTTCCTCTCATATTCTTTCAGAAATTCAAGCCACCTGCAGTCAGGTCAAGATGATTGAAAATGGAAAAATGGTTTTCACAGGCAGCATGGATGACTTCAACAACTACATAGAACCGGACAGCCTTGTTATATCACTCCTCCATCCGCCGCCGGTAGAACAGTTGGAGCATTTCGGAGAAGTGAAAAGTGTCGAAGTGCTGAGCGATACCAAATTCAGAATTCATTTTACAGCCGGCCCGGAGATCTGCGAACGACTTATTCAACAAAGCATTGATCAGGGCTGGAAGATGCGGGAAATTACACTGGAGAAAAGTTCTCTGGACCAAATATTTGCCCAGCTATCAAATAAATCACCTAAGAATTAATCATGAAAAATATTTTAAGGATTGCCCGGATCGAGCTGAGCCTTTTATTCTATTCCCCAGTAGCGTGGATTGTCTTACTGGTATTTATTGTGCAGTCCGGCTGGGGATATATGACCCTGCTGGAGCGCCAGGAACAGGCACAGCAGATGGGCATTAAACTTGATTCGCTAACTTATACCTTTTTTGCAGGTTATAGCGGGCTGTTTCCAAAAATGCAGCAATACCTCTATTTATATATCCCCCTGCTTACGATGGGATTGATCAGCAGGGAAACGCAAAGTGGCTCCATTAAACTGTTATATTCCTCCCCGATCAGGGTATTCGATATCATAGCGGGAAAATACCTGGCTATGGTTACCTATTGCCTGCTCCTGATGGGTTTGTTATTGGGCCTTGGCGGTATATCCGTTTTTACCATCAAAAACGTTGATTTTACCTTTATCCTTTCGGGTATTATAGGATTATATCTCCTGATCTGCGCTTATTCCGCGGTTGGGCTTTTCATGTCCAGCCTGACCAGCTACCAGGTGGTAGCCGCGATCAGTACATTGGTCGTACTTGCCCTTTTAAATTTCATTGGCGGTTTGTGGCAGGATATCCAGTTCGTCAGGGATATTACCTATTTCCTTTCCATTTCCGGGAGAGCGGAGGAATCCATCAATGGACTGTTAGGCAGTAACGACGTCCTGTATTTCCTGGTCGTTATCAGCTTATTTCTCGGCCTGACCTTTTTAAAGCTACAATTTGAGCGCAGGACCATATCCTTGCCGCGCAAATTAACAGGATACGTCGGCTTGATAGCTTTTATGCTGCTGATCGGGTATTTCAGCTCCAAGCCTCAAAATATCGTTTATTTAGATATGACGGTTGATCAAAACCGCACCCTGACGCAACCGAGCAAGGACGTCATCAGCCGCATCGATCAGCCGGTTACGATGACCACCTATGTCAATCTTTTGGATGAAAACTATTCTATGGGCCTGCCATCCAATCAGAACAATGACCGGAAGTCTTTCGATAAATACCTCCGGTTCATGCCTTATATGCGCATGGATTACATCTATTACTGGGACCACTCCGAAAACGAACGATTATATAAGGAGAATCCCGGATTAAGTGATGAACAACTGGCTAAGAAAATGGCCAAGATCACCGGTATGAATTTCAATGAATTCCTGCGGCCGGAACAGATCAGAAAAATCATCGATCTCAAGCAGGAACGTAACAGAATGGTCAGAACACTCTCTTACAAAGGGAAGAAAGTCTTTCTCCGGATGTTTGACGACCTGATTAGGTACCCGTCGGAGAAAGAGACCACTGCAGCCCTGAAAAAACTGGTGACATCGTCCCCTAAGATCGGTTTTGTTACCGGTCACCGCGAACGGAATATCAACAAGACCGGCGACAATGATTATCAGGTGTCCAGCACCGAAATAGCCTTCCGCTATGCTTTGGTCAATCAGGGATTTGAAGTGCAGTCGGTCAACCTGGAAACACCCGGAATTGCAAAGCAGGCAGACGTCCTGATTATCGCAGATCCTTTGACTGCTTATACGCCCGGAGAATTGAAAAACCTGGAAAACTATATAAACGAGGGTCGAAATCTGCTGATTGCCGCTGAACCAGGCAGCAAGAGCATCTCTAATCCGTTGCTGAATTTAGTAGGTGTTGAAATGGGGGACGGCATGCTCGTGCAAAGGAGCCAGAATTTTGAGGCGTCTTTTGTTTTAAGCGGGCTGGCCACAGGAAACTGGATTAAAATGGCAGGTGATTCCGAGTATCTAAATAAGGACAGCGCATTTGTAACGACACCCACCGCTACACCCCTGAAGGTGCTGCTTAATTCACCTTTTAAAACCATGCCTATCCTGGTTACCCAGGCTGCGAATACCTGGCTCATGCCGTCTGTTCAGGTCGATAAAACCACAGAGTTAATGGATGACCGAAAAAATGAAGATAAAAAGTCCTATCCGGTAGCCCTGGCACTTAGTCGTAAGATGCTGCGTGGCGAACAGCGTGTTTTTGTTATTGGCGATGCAGATTTTATGAATAATGCCGAGCTCAGAAGAAGAACACCACGGTCAATCAATTTTGCCTTCGTTACGGATTTGTTCAAATGGTTTAGTAATGGTGAATTTCCAATTGATACGACCCGCCCCCAACCTCAGGACAATCAAATCATGGTGAACAGCTCCCGGATAACCTGGTTACGCTGGGCATGGATGGGCATACTGCCCGGCCTGATCGCACTTTCCGTTTCATCGGTATTGATCTATAGAAAAAGAAGATAACACGCAAAGCAAAATACTAATGATCTATTCCGGTTCCCAGCTGGTTATACCGATGGCATGGCCAGCTGGATGTCGGAAAAATAGAACCATTTCAAATTTACAATAAGATAAAGGCCCAATCAATCGGCTTTTTCAAACGAAACACAATCACTCATGATGCAAATTCCAAGACTGCCTATATTTTTCGCAGTATTTTTCATGTCAGCCGCTGCAATAGCACAGGAAAAGCCGCTGCCGCTCGATCCTGCGGTCCGTACAGGCAAACTCGCCAACGGATTCACCTATTTTATCAGACATAACGAGGAACCGAAAAAGCGTGTCGTTTTTTACCTCGTCAACAAGGTAGGTTCCATACTGGAATCCGATGACCAACGGGGTCTGGCCCACTTTATGGAACATATGAGCTTTAATGGAACGACTCATTTTCCAAAGAACGAATTGATCGACTATCTTCAAAAAAGCGGTGTCCGGTTCGGTGCAGATTTGAATGCTTACACCAGCTTTGACGAAACCGTATACCAGTTACCCTTGCCTAGCGACAATCCGGAACTCCTGCAAAAAGGTGTCGCCATTATGCGGGATTGGGCACAGGAAGCTACGCTCGACCCGCTGGAGATCAATAAAGAACGAGGTGTGGTACTGGAGGAAAAAAGACTTGGGAAGGGTGCTCAGGAACGTATGCGCTCGAAATACTGGCCGATAGTTTTAAACAACTCCAGGTACGCCGTGCGCATGCCAATAGGAACCGATGAAGTACTGAATAAATTTAAGCCTGAAACGATCAGGAGGTTTTATCATGACTGGTACCGTCCCGATCTGCAGGCGCTAATCGTCGTAGGAGACGTGGATGTCAACCAAATGGAGCAAAACATTGTAGCACAATTCGGTAATCTGAAAAATCCGGCAAATGAAAAGCCTCGTTCCAAATATACTGTTGGCCTGACCGGTAACAATCAATTTATCGCCGTAACGGATAAGGAAATGACTTCCACCGCCATGGAAGTTATCATGAAGAGACCGATGTTGTCTCTCCATACTGCTGCTGATTATCGTCAGAACATTATCCGCCAACTTTACAATCAAATGCTGAATAACCGCTATACGGAATTGTCCCGCCAGGCTAATCCTCCTTTTGTAAGCGGAAATGCCGGCATCGGCAGTTTTATAGGCGGCCTGGATAATTTTGGCGTGAGCCTGGTCTCAAGGCCCGGTGAACTGGAAAAAGGGTTTAAAGCTGTTTGGCGCGAAACAGAACGGCTTAAACGTTTTGGTTTTACATCTACTGAACTGGACAGAGCGAAGCAAACCTATATGAACAACATGGCGTCGATGCTGAAAGAAAAGAATAAGACCAATTCACAGGATTATGTAAATGAATACCTGGCTTATTTTTTAAAAGGAACAGCAGCGCCGGGTATCCAACAGGAATATGACATGGTCAAAAATGATCTGCCGGGCATTTCGCTCAATGAAGTTAATCGGTTGTCTGCTGAATATATTACTCAGGTGAACAGGGATATTTTACTGATGGCGCCGGAAACCGATAAGGACAAGCTTCCAAATCAGGCCATGGTCAATTTCTGGCTGAACGCTGTGGCAGAGGAAAAACTGGAGCCATATAAAGATGAAGTGAGCACGGAGCCATTAGTGGCGGTACAGCCGGTAAGCGGAAAGGTAATCAGTACAGTGAAAGACGAAAAGTTAGGCACAAGCCTCATCACCTTGAGTAATGGTGTGAAAGTACTGCTTAAGCCTACAACCTTTAAAGACAACGAGGTGTTATTTACAGCCTATGCACCCGGTGGTACTTCCCTTTATAGTGATCCGGATTACCAGAGCGCCGCAAACGCCGGGGGATTGATCCCGGCATTTGGCGTTGGTAATTATAATCCGACACAACTTGAAAAATTTCTTTCAGGCAAGCATCTGGCCGTGAGGCCATTTATCAGTGACCGCATGCAAGGCGTAAACGGCGCTGCCATACCCGGTGACCTGGAAGCGGCTTTGCAGCTTTTGAATGCCTACTACACTGCGCCAAGAAAAGACGCTGACCTTTTTCAGGGTATTATGGCCCGATCGAAAGCCAGTTTGCAAAATAGGTCCAACGACCCGGGCAGTGTGTTCCGGGATTCAGTCAGCGCTACCTTAGGAAACTATAATATTCGCCGCACAGGTCCCACGCTTGCTAAACTCGACCAGGTCAGCCTGGACCGCACCTTTGAAATCTACAGGGAGCGATTCGGCGATGCATCCGGTCTTGTATTTACTTTTGTGGGCAGCTTCGATGTTGAACAGCTTAAACCACTGCTCGAAAAATATATCGGCAGCCTGCCCGCCAGCGGGCATGATTCGCCTGCAAAGGATCTGGGCATCTCCGTTCCTGAAGGAAAGATTGAGAAAATAGTTTATAAAGGTGCGGAGCCCAAGGCAAGTGTTCAGCTTTACTGGTCCGGCAATTTTAATTACAGCAGGTCGGAAAAGGTAATCATGGATGCGCTCAGGGAGTGCCTGGAGATTCGCTTGCTGGAAAGATTAAGGGAAGATGAGGGCGGTGTCTATTCGCCCGGTGTAGACGTGCAAAGTGCCAAATACCCCCGGAGCCGTTATACCCTGGAAGTTCAATTCGGCTGCGGCCCGCAGAATGTTGATAAGCTTATTGCTTCAACCCTTGACGAAATTATGAAATTGAAAACGGAAGGTCCGCCACAAGTCAACGTGGACAAATGGCGGGCAGAAAGCATCCGGAGTTCGGAAGCAGACATGCAGACAAATCGTTGGTGGCTCGGTTATCTGAATGGCCAGCAATTCAATAATGATGACCTGCATGCCTTAGACAGCTACCAATCGGATTTGCAGGCAGTTACTCCGGCCCTTATTAAAGCCGCTGCTTCAAAATACCTTAGCGGAGCAAATTATATCCGTATGGTATTAATGCCAGAAAATCAAGCCAGGTAATGTATAAAAAGAGGGCAAAACCCTCGATGAATTATTGTAAATCCGCAGATCAATAGTTTTAACGGCGAATGGTCTCGGGCTGAACGCCTGACCGATGGTCTCAGGAATTAAGAATTTGCTTCCTTGTTCTTACGTTTTTCATAACGATATATGAAGGTTAGTTAATAGTGATGTCCTCCCCTGGAGCAGGGGAGGCTTTTTTATGCTATCGGAACAGGTTTTTGAGGAACATTGATAAAGCCGCTTTTATACCTGTAGGGTACCCCCTTTTACAATCACCACCATGTTAACTGGTTGAAAATGCTGGAGAGAGGATGCAAGTGTCCCGTAAAGTGAAGAATAAATGACTATACCTCTTTTGTCAAATGAACCCGCTTGTTCATTTGCCCATAATATGAGTAGAAATTCGTAAATTAGATACATGGACAGGGTTGAGACCATACAAGACCTTTACAAAAACAAAGTTGATTTTCTACCTGATAATCATGCTAATGAAGTCGGGCATTTCAACGTGTTTAAGCTGGACCCCTATGTTGGTAAAGGAGCAAAGCCCGCCCCTTTCAGACTGAGAGACTATTATAAAATCACCCTTGTAAATGGCAATGGAAAATTTCTTTATGCAGATAAGGAAATTGAAGTTATAAAATCCGCTGTCGTCTTTTCCAACCCGCAAATACCTTATAGCTGGCAACAAAGGGACCGCATTACTCATGGCTACTTTTGCTTTTTCGATCAGGCTTTCTTTCATCATTATGGCAATCTCAACCACTATTCGCTTTTTCAGCCCAATGGCAATCACGTATTTGAACTGAATGACGCAGAGGTAACGCATCTAACCGGCCTATATGAAAGAATGGTGGATGAACTTGCTTCTGGTTACATTCACAAGTGTGATGTTTTGAGAACGATCGTATTTGAGATCATTCACTTTGCTTTGAAAATGCAGCCATCCGGAACTTCTGATAAACAACCGATAAATGCTGCCCAGAGAATTTCCGCTTTATTTATGGAACTCCTGGAAAGGCAGTTTCCTATTGATAGCACCTGCCAATCACTTACACTTCGTTCTGCTTCTGATTATGCCGAAAAGTTAAATGTACATGTCAATCATTTAAACCGCGCGGTCAAGAAAATTACCAATAAGACAACCTCTCACATCATAAACGAGCGTTTATTGCAGGAAGCAAAGGTGCTGCTGAAGCAAACCCCATGGACGGTCTCCGAAATTGCCTATGTTTTGGGCTTCACTGAATTGACCCATTTCAATAACTTCTTCAAAAAACACGTACACCAAAATCCCGTTAAATTCAGAAATGTTTGATTTTCGTAGACTATTGTTTCTTTTTCGTTAACCCGCTGTGTCGTCCGGTTCTAATTTTGTATTTATTATTAGCAATACGATTATGGATAGCAATTAGGAAAATTTACCATGGATGGCGTTTTTCATGGGGTGTCCGGTAACAAGCGCTTGGAGCTCGGGCATATCCATGTTTTTAAACTGGAATCTTACAAGGGGCGGAATGCTAATCATATATACTTCAAAAACCGCGGATGTTTTAAGATAATACTATTGACGGGACAAGGCAGCATTGCATATGCCAATCATGCTGTTCACGTTAAGAAGCCGGCTTTAATGTTCTTTAATTCGCAGATTCCATGCAGATGGAAGAATGCCGAAGGGGCCAATGGCGGTTACTTTTGCATTTTTGATCAGGCCTTCTTTGATCAGTTCTGCAACCTCCTTAAATACGCCGTTTTTCAACCCGGTGGTCATCACGTTTTTGAATTATCTGATCAACAGGTGAAGCTTTTTGACGAAGTATTTCATCGGATGATTGAGGAGCTTTATTCCGATTACATTCACAAATACGACATACTACGTATTGTGGTAAGCGAGCTCATTCATTTTGCGATGAAAATTCTGCCTCCTTCTTCTGCCGCGCTCCGAGAGAAAACCCTGGACCGTTTATCCATAACTGCTTTATGGCAAACAGAACAATGACCTAAACTTACCCGACCTATGAAAAGCAATAACAAACCCAAAATCACCAGAAACAAAGAGCTCACCAAAAGGAAACTAATCGACGCTGTAGGCGAGATATTCCGAAAAGAAGGGCATACCGGTCTCGGCGTAAATAAAGTAGCCAAGCAGGCCGGTGTAACCAAAAAACTGATCTATGATTACTTTGAACGTGATTTCAATAATCTCGTGGAAGCATACATTTTGGAAACAGACTACTGGATGGTATTCGCTGATCGTGTTCAGGACCTGATCGATGGGAAATCTTATACGGAGAATCAGAAGCTGATCACCGAGATCCTGCAAAATCAGTTTAGGTATTTCTTCCTGGATAAACAAATGCAGAAGCTGATCCTGTGGGAGGTGTCCACCAACAGTCCTTTAATGAAAAGTATTCATAATGCGCGCGAAAGCATGGGGCAAAAACTATTTGAATTAACAGATCAGCATTTTGCCAATACGGGTGTTAATTTCCGGGCGGTAGCGGCCTTACTGGTCGGCGGTATTTATTATAGCATTTTACACACCCGTTTTAATGGTGGTGTGTTTTCTGATATTGATATAGCTACGGAGACAGGTAGAGAAGAAATGCTGAAAGCAATTGAGATGATTGTTAGCTGGGCGTATCAGGCGACAAGTAAAGATAATGGCCATCAAAGTATTTGACAGGATGCATCTGCCATTTACTTTTGATCAGGCAACGTAATACTAGCGCAAATAAAATTCAAGAGTTCGCAAGGAGTTACTTGGATGGATAAGGCGATGAGGTATAGTTCATCAGCGGTTAATTTAGTGGAGCTGCTATTTGAAAGCTGAGTTAAACGTGATTTGCTGATTCCGGTTCGCCGGGAAATTTCGGCTTTATTTACAGATCGTTTTGATAAAAAGAGTCCTAACTCAGTCATTAATTGTATAATTCTAAACACTTATTTAGAATTAATGTACATCTGTATTATTTAATGCAACAATATATTTAAATTTGGATAGAAATTCTATATACTTGTTTAGAAAATCTAAACAAGTATCGGTGCCTTTTTATGGATTTTGAATACCCTAATATATAAGTATGGAGAAAAATGTGTTCTCAAATAATCCACCTGATTTCAGTACCCTTTCGGGAATTATGGAATATTTTTCCCGGGTGCCTTATGAACAGTTTCAATCTGATTTGAATGAGTGGTTCTACAAAAGCCTGGATGATAAAAGTATTGATCTTTGCAAGTTGAACGGTGAAAATACCCCTTGCTTTCCAGAGGAACTAAAGCAGTTTATCGAGAATATTTACAAACAGGCAGAGACCCGACAAAAAAAACAAAGCGAAATTTGAGTTTAAATTAATGCAAGATCATCAAAAATTCATACCAACTCACCACTTTGAATAAAAAATGCACTTTAATTTGTAGGCCGTTGAGTTGTATTTTCAGTCACCAATATAATGCACTATGAAAACATTCGCCGCTTGCTGCATTTTAACGATCCCAATGGTTTTTGTCCTGCATGCCTCGCATGCACAGCTCCCTGTAAAAATGATGGACGGAATAATTTTCGTGGGCAGTAGCTCGCTGGACAGGAATGAAAAAAAATATGCTCCATTCATGGATAGCCTGGACAGAAACCTAAAGGTGAATGCAAACGATACGACCAGTTTGTTTTACAGGGCATTGTTTTATGTACAGCATAACAGCTTCGTTAACAATCCGGATTTTAGCACTAATCAGGCGACCAATAAATTATTGTTAGCCCTGAAAATGGCTGAGCGTGCAGATAGCTTGCAGATGCATAATTTTATGCTGAAAGTACTTAGGGCGCAGATATGTAAAGAGCTTACCAACCGGTATGCGCCGATAGAAGTCTGGCGGTTTAGTGACCGCCAACTGGCGGAAAGAAAAAAGAAATTCGAATATTTTATGGGTCTGGCCAACCGTTATTATGATGAACTGGCAGAGGCGGATAAAAATAATGCGTGGGATTATCAGAAATTGAAGGTAAAAGCTTATTGATCAAACTTAATTTATTCATTGAAGAGTATGCAAAATATGAAAGAATTAAGCTGCTATATCGTGGATGACGAACAGCATGCTATCGATTACCTTATCGAATTAATTGATGCCACCAAGGGCTTAATTTTAGCCGGCTCATCCACAGATCCGGTTAGCGCACTAAAGGAAGTGGCAATAGAGAATGGACCCGACTTAACCTTTCTGGATGTGGATATGCCGGAGATGTCGGGAATTGATTTTGCGATAGCGGCAAAAAGGTACACTACCATTATTTTTATCACTTCAACTCCACGCTTTGTTCAGGAGTTATTTAAAGATGAAAGCTTTTACTATTTACCAAAGCCCATTGCTTACGATAAGTTTCTTGATTGTATAGCAACGGTAAGATCAAGAGTAACAGGAAAAAAATAACAGCGCACGGAACTGAATTAATTTCACCCTTTCCAAGTGAATGACACCAATGGCGGTTAAGGTCAGCTGCCCATTAATATTCCACCTGAACTGCCCGCATCTACATACTCCTCTCCAATATTGTGGAATTCATCATGGCCAATGTGGTATCGAAACTTAATACTCAGAGCAACACTTACATTATTAATGACAACAATATTATTGATCATTGGCGAGTGAGTTTTTTTTTAGCAGGGATGCAGAAATCTTATTTTTAATTTGGTCTTTAGATGCCATAAGGTGCCTATTTTGAATCCTATATTACGATGATCTACTACTGATTCTTAGAACCCTCAGTTAACGCGACATATCTAGCTCTATAATATTCTACGTCTGATTGTAGTTGTTGTACTAAAAGTTCGTAACCATTAGTATGATCATTAACAACGTATTGTTTATGGTTGTTACCGGCTGAATTTGTTTGTGTAAAATGATATACCTGCGCACCTTCAAGCTCCATAACCTTTTGTAGGCTTACTTCATAGTAGTTACACAAAATAGCAAGAGTTTTAATCGATAATTCATCAGAGCCTTGTTCAATTTTTTCAATTATGGATGGTTTTAATTCAACCGCATTTGCAACATTTTTAATTTCTTCGTTTTTATCATTTCGGATTTTACTTAGGTTCTTCCCTATGGTCTTCAAAAGCTCTTCTGGGACAATATCGTTCGTTTGATGTTTTAACATTACTATGATTCTAATGGTGGATTACTTTTTGAATGTTGTTCAAAATAATTACGAAGATAGGTAACTTCTGATTGCAATTGATGAATTAGGATATCGTAGCCATCGGCTAATTCATGAACGACATACTGTTTGTGAAAGTTACCAGTTATATTTTTTTGGGTAAAGTAAAAAATCTGGTTGTTATCTAATTCTAAAACCTGCTTCAACGAAATTTTAAAATGGTTGCATAATTTTACTAATAATTCGATAGTGATATTATAAGTGCCGTTTTCAATTTTGCTTATAACAGGATGCGTAACGCCTATAGACTTAGCAACACCATATTGCGTTTCCCTTTTCGCATTTCTAATTGCTGATACATTTCGCCCTAATGAATTCAGCAATTCAACAATATCGATATCTTTTTGCATAATCTAAGTTACAAAATGTAATTCACAGGAACAAATTTTATTTAGATTATTGGCAATCAATAAATTAAATTTTGCAAATTAGTGTTTTGAATGAAATTAACATTCTTAGAAAAAGTAGTAATTTAGCGCTTCTTCAAATAGAAAGAAGGTAAGCGCTTAACAAGTCTCGCACTCCGAATCTGACAATTCAATAGAACCGCGAGAGTAAGTTTAAGCGCCCAATCCCTATATCAATAGGGTTGGGCCTGCTTACGTATTTGTGGTTCTACCGCTTCGGCGGAGGCTTTGTCAGAGCCTGGAGTACAAATGGCGGAGTAGGTTTCAACCCTATTGATTTATATGCCTTATGAGACTTGTTATTGATTCAATCAATAATGAGCAAAAAACATTTAAATAATGACCATTTACAAATTGCTTTCAAAAGCAACGGTCATTATGTATGTTATATATTTTGTCAAGAAATTTCTTCTAAACAACTCAAAAATAGATTTAAAAACATAATTAAGGCTCCAGTCTGATCTCCAAGGATTGGCAGCCCGAAGATAAGTTAATAGTTGAAGTTTTTGGGGCTGCCTTCTTTCTCGCTTCAATCACAGAATAGTTTCTTATTAACAGCTCCAATTAAATGAAAAAAATCATACTAATATTAGTACTGGCTGCGCTTTGCCCAAATTTTCGAACGTTTGCCCAAGGTAACACCCGTATAACAGGCCAGGTGATTGACTCGGCCGATAATAAACCACTTCATAGCGCAACCATTCAAATAAAATCTTCAAAAATATCAACAACTAGTGATCAAGATGGGAATTTTGCAATCAATACTGATATTAAACAAGGAATATTAATTATCAGTTTTGTTGGCTATAAATCAGTCGAAATCAATTTTCCCCAAATCCAATTACGCTCATTTCGAATATTACTTCCTAAAGATCAAAATATTCTTCAGGAAGTAAGTGTGGTATCTACTGGGTATCAGAATATACCAAAAGAGCGAGCAACTGGAAGTTTCGCACAACCACAAAAGGATATGTATAATGCACGAGTTAGCTACAGCATAGTAGAGCGTTTGCAAGGTATTACGAGTGGTTTAGTCTTTAATTCCAGTTCTGGAGGACTTGATCCTTCTAATCCTGATATTAATATTAGAGGGCGAAGTACTATTTACTCTAATGATCAACCTTTAATTGTTGTCGATAACTTCCCATATAATGGCAACTTAAGCAATATAAATCCGCAAGATATCGAGTCTATTAATATACTCAAAGATGCTGCCTCTGCTGCAATTTGGGGAGTGAAGGCTGGTAACGGTGTTATTGTTATTACGACCAAAAAAGGCAAATTAAACCAGGCGACTAAATTCGATGTCGTGTCAAATCTCACGGTTGGTGAAAAACCCAACCTTTATTATGACCCTAACTTTATATCTTCAAAAGACTACATTGACATACAGCAATATTTATTTAGACAAGGTAAATATGATGCAGATCTTATAAATGTTCGTAATTACCCGTCAATTCCAGCGGCAGTTGAAATTTTGGCAGCAAGAAGAAGCGGGCAAATTACTAAGCAGGATTCCTTAGATCGAATTGCTAAATTGAGTAATATTGATATCCGCAACGGCCTGCTTAAATATTATTATACAAATCCAATCCATCAACAATATGGATTTATAGCCAGTTCTGGAACAAATTTAAGTACGTCTTATTTTTCCGTTGGCTATGATAAGAATCAAAGTGCACAACAAGGTGTTTATAATGATAGGTTAACGCTTAATTTTTCCCATACTTATAAGCCATTTAAGAATCTGGATATAGCCACTCAAATATCTTATGTGTTGGGTAACAATCATTCGGGTATTCCATTGACTTTATCAAATGCAACGTCTGTAGCAAATATATATTTTCCATACACAGAATTTGCCGATCAGAATGGTACGCCCCTTAGCATAAATCGTGGCTACAGTAATGTTTACAAAGCTAGAACCGCTCAAAATAACTTTTTAAATTACGACTATACCCCCTTATCAGAACGGGGCGAAAATGAAAGTAGCACCAAGTCAAATGATCTACGACTTTATTCTGGTTTAAAATATACTTTCATTAAAGGGTTTAGCATTGAAGGCAAATACCAGTATCAAAAATATGATAGCAATTTGTCTAATCTACAGAGCCAAAATTTATTTACAACAAGGGATTTAATTAATAGATTTTCGGTTTTAACAGGTGGGAAAGTAACCGGCTACAATATACCATTGGGAGATATTTTAAATCTTATAAATTCCAGAGTTACTACCAATAACTTTAGAAGCCAATTAAATTATAGCAGTATAGGTAAGAATAGTTTTAATGCAATAGTTGGTGCAGAAATTACGCAATCACGGAACAATGCAAACACTGCACAATTTTATGGTTATGATCCAAATACCGACAATTTTACCTCTGTAATTTTCAATACTATTTATCCAGTGAGTCCAAGGGGAAATGGAATAATTCCTAACGGCAACGGGGTTTCAAGCGGCGTAGACCGATTTCGCTCCTACTTCTTTGCAGGATCTTATACTTACGATTATAAATATACACTTTCGGCAAGTGCGCGGCAAGATGGTTCCAATTACTTTGGAGTCGCTACCAATCAAAAGACTGTACCACTTTGGTCGGTCGGTGGAAAATGGTCAATTGATAAAGAGAAATTTTATGATGTCTCGTGGTTGCCATTATTGCAATTACGGGTGACTTATGGATACAATGGTAACCTTAATAAGACTGTAACAGGAGTTACTACCCTTTACTATCAAACAAATGATCAGTTAACTAATTTGCCAAATGCAGGTATTTCAAATATTGGAAACTCTGAGTTGAGGTGGGAGAAAAATAGCATTTTAAACTTTGGTCTGGATTTCAGCACAAAGAATAACGTTTTTTCCGGCAGTATTGAGTACTTCTCGCGGAAAGGCAGTGATCTGATTGGGAATCAGTCATTAGCACCAAGTGTTGGCTATCTCAATCCTACTACAGGAACCAGCACACTGTCGGGGAATTTTGCCGATATGTCCGGACGGGGAGTAGATCTTCAATTAACTTCAAAAAATATCAATGGAGCATTATCTTGGTTTACAACAATAAATCTAAGCTACTCGACCGATAAGGTTACAAAGTATGATCAATCAACCAATCCAAGTTTCGCAGCATTTGTTGGTGGTGGATGGAATATTATACCCAGTATAGGTAAGCCTGTATATTCACTATATTCCTACAAATACGGCGGACTTGATCCTAGTACAGGCGATCCCCAGGGTTACGTGAATGGTATTGTTAGTAAAGATTATAATGCATTGACTACCCCGAGTTCAATAGGTGATATTGCCTATGTCGGCCCAAGTCGGCCACGCTTTTTCGGTGGAATAACTAATCGCCTTGCCTATAAACAAGTTGCTTTTATTTTTAACATAAATTACAAGTTCGATTATTTCTTTAGGCGCTCCACCATTAATTATTCTTCATTATTTCAAAGTGGCGGTGGTAACAAAGATTACAACATCCGCTGGCAAAAGCCAGGTGATGAGTTAACAACCACTGTTCCTTCCATGATCTATCCGGCCAATTCAAACAGGGACCAGTTTTACCAATACTCCGAAGCAACTGTTGAAAAAGGAGACCATATACGGTTGCAGGATATTAATATCAGCTACGACTTTTTTTATTACAAAAAGGACTTGCGATTTCCCATCACCAAATTACAACTGTTTGTGTACGGGAATAACTTGGGGATACTTTGGAGAGCCAATAAAAAGGGATTAGATCCGGATTTTGCCACCGGCGGAATACCTTACACAAGAACATTTTCAATAGGTTTAAAAGCAACCTTATAAAAACAATTGTTATGAAACAGCTTATTTATTATACAATAATTTCCTGCATCTTCTTATTGACTTCCTGTAAAAAAGACTGGTTAGATGCAAAGCCGAATAACTCGTTGGTTGTACCTAATAAAGTTCAGGATTTTCAAGCTTTATTAGATAATACCTCAACGATGAACCAAAATCAAACGGGCGATTTGGGTGAAATTGGCGCTGGGGATTTTCAAACAACTTACTCATCGTTCTTAACATTCGAAGCAAGGTACCGCAATGCATACGTCTGGTCAGCGTCAGATGATTTTTACGAGGGCGATGACCCCGAGTGGCGTTATTCCTACCAAGAAGTATTATTCACAAACTTAGCACTGGAAGGGATAAATAAAATTCCACGTGATATTACAAATGGTGGGAGTTGGGACAATATCAAAGGTAGTGCCTTGTTTTATAGAGCTTATACCTTTTATAATCTCGCACAACAATATTGCAAACCATATACTAACTCTGCAACAACAGATTTAGGTATTCCACTTAGGGTAAATTCTGATGTTAATCAGGTTTCAAAAAGATCAAGTGTCAAAGAAACTTATGACAGGATTATTGACGATCTTAATCAGGCTAAAGATTTGCTTCCAGCTACTCAAAGCTTCAAGACCCGGCCTTCAAAAGCAGCAGTTTACGCAATGCTCGCGAGAGTTTACTTAAGCATGGGCGACTATACTAATGCCTTAATCAATGCAAAAGCATGTCTTGCAATTTCGAATATCCTCATTGATTACTCAACACTTGATTTAGCCTTTGCAAATCCGGTACCTCAATTTAATGACGAGGTAATCTTCCATTCAACTTTAGGAATGGTATCTGCTTTTTATGATTCTAATTTAGATGTGGTTCCTGATCTTCTTAATTTGTATTCTCCAAATGATTTAAGATTAAGGATCTTTTTTAACTATAACGGTTCAAACACTGCATTCATCGGATCATACGACAGTAGCGCAATTTTCTTTTCAGGATTGGCGGTTGATGAAATTTTACTAATTAGTGCAGAATGCAATGCACGTGCCGGAAATCTTCAGGATGCGCTAAATGAACTAAACACATTGCTCAAAAACAGACTTTCAAAATCTGGTTATTCTGATTTTACCACACAAGATAAAAACGTACTAATAGGAAAAATCATCTTGGAACGCCGGAAAGAGCTATGTTTTAGAGGCTTAAGATGGACTGATCTTAGAAGGCTTAATAACGAAGACACTTATAAAACGACATTAGTTCGGCTTTTGAATAGCCAAAGTTATCAACTTCCACCTAACGATTTAAGATTTGTTTTACCGATTGAGAATAAAGAAATAGTTAATAGTGGCATTCAACAAAACCCCCGTAAATAAGTATGAAAATTAAAATAAGTCTTTTACTTATGATCATCATCTTAAGTAATGCTAAGGCGCAAATAAAACCTATACAAATCGGTGAAAAAATGCCGGAGGTTACACAAATGAAAACCCGAACTTATAATAAATTGCTTACTACAACTTTGTCGAATTATAAAAGAAAATTATTGATACTCGATTTTTGGGCAACCTGGTGCAGCCCTTGCAGAACTGCCCTGCCAAAACTTGATTCACTACAAAAAAAATTCGCAACTGATCTTCAAATTTTGTCGGTAACAGAAGAAAAGGACGAAACGGTAGTGAAATTTTATAACAAGGTTTACGCTGAAAAAGGGATTAAACCAGTATCGGTCGTAGGTGATACGATATTCAATCAACTTATGCCCTACCAATACCGGCCAACATATATGTGGATAGACCAAAATGGCATTGTCTCGGCGATCACAGAAGATGATCAGGTTAACGAAAATAACATAAATAAAGCGCTAAAAGGTGATTTTAAGGAACTAAGGAATATTAAAATAAACAATGCCAATTTCATATTTGAACAGCCAGAAGATAGGCGATTTTTTGAGATCGCAAACCCACTGGTGCAAGAAAACGGCAGTGTATTTAACCGGGCCGTTAACCCGGAGAGCGTCGTTTATCAGTCTATATTTACCAAGCATATCTCGAATCTTAAGGGTCAAATGAGATATGACTCGACTCAAGTCAGCGCGACAAATGTTGCTCCTTCCTTCTTCTATAAGATCGCCTATGCGTTACTCACAGATCAAAAATATGGCACAATCTTTTTTAGTCCAGGAAGGTTTGTGATGGAATTGAAAGATTCAACTACTGCTAATCGTATTAATTCTAGTGCTAAAGGACAAAAATATGACGAATGGAGTAAGGAAAATGGCTTTTGCTATCAGTTGACATGGAAGAACCCTAAAGATATTTTAAAGGGTTATAAGATGTTAGAACAAGACATTTCAAGATATATTAATGAGCCCCTAAATGTCATTTCAGTAGTCGAAAAAAGACTGGTTTTATCATATGTATTGGTTAAAATTGGTGACAATGATAGTTTGAGAACTAAAAAAACTACAAGAGCCGAGCGGTATTCAAAGGAATCGTATGTTCTTAATCATATGCCCTTAAAACGCTTTATGAGCTTTTTTGATAATTACGTGTATGGACATAATTCAACACCTTTTTTTGACGAAACTGGAATCGCTTATTTGGTCGATATAACTATAAACTGTAATCTTACTGACATGCAGGCCGTAAATCGCCAATTAAAAAAATATGGCCTCAGCTTTATTAAGGCCAAACGAAAAGCAGATGTACTTGTGATAAAAGATAAGTAATATAAGGCCGTCCGTTAGGAACGGCCTTATGATGTTTAATTACCAGTATAGTCGCCTGAAATGGGAGAGCCAACTTTGGTATGCACGGCGAAATCGCTTGCTAAATCGCCATCAGAAGGGGTAGATGAAGCGCCAATGTTCCAAACCTCCGAACATACAGTGGATGCGGAATTACAGAGGGTGGTGCTGCTCCTGAACCTGTAGTTTGAAGGATCTGTATTGCTGACCCCGCTAATATTGTAGAACCTAAAATCCCCAGGAGGCAATTTTGTGGAATTTGCATTAGTAAATGCGCTAAAACCTATTGCCATTGCACCTACTAGTAGGCCAAATGTTACTTTTTTGATGTTTTTCATTTTTCTTAAGTTTTTAATGTTGTATCAAATTTGATGAGCCGGAGGGCAAAACTTGCCATAATTATAAATGAGAAATTAAACCAAATATGCCCCAGCCAACTTAGTTTTTCGATGGCACCCCCGCAGTTACATGGAAGATTTTTTTCCCAGATCATTGCGCAGATGATATAAATAGTGAATGATAATATCACAGCAATAAAGCTGTAGAGCCCAATTTTCACAGTGTTTGGAATAAGTAGTAACAATGCAACAATAATTTCAACGGTCGGTACAGCGAAGGAAATAAATACGGCAAAAGCGCTAATGATATGTACTCTTGTCAGTCCCTTTAGAAAACGGTCGTGATCATTTATTTTGGCATAAGCGGTATATAGGAATAAGGCCATGCCGATCCAACATATGGTTGTAACTATTCTTTCTTTGGCTACTAGTGAAATATTGAATTTTATTTTGCTTCTGATTATTCGTTCCATAGCAAGCTGGGTTGTCCATCAATGATTAAATGGTAACTTCGTTACCAGCAGGTATATAACCTGCGGATTGAATTTTTTCTCTTTGTCACTATACTCCTTTCTTTTCCAGCTAAGGATTAATTCAATAGCTAAGTAGATTACTTTAATTGATAATTTATGAAGGCTAAGATAGCGGCAGATGAAGATTTCGGTTGTGATATCCATCACCAGTTTGTCCAAATTAAATCACCAGTTTTTGTAATGAAACGATATCATTTGATCACGTTTCCCGACCCATTAGCCTGCTTAAGTTTTCCCTGGTCATATTGAGGTAGGAAGCAATGAGACGTATGGAGGCTATTTTAAAAATGTCGGGATGGACGTTGCGGAACTGGTGATAACGCTCTTCCGCGGCCCAGGTCATGAGCCGGCTTTTAAAGAGCTCCTGGTAAAAACGCTGACGAATGAAGATCCTGATTAGCAACTTCACTTCTTCATAATGTTCCAGCTTATAAAGTGACTCGTACGACAGCGAGATGAGGACAGATGGTGTCAGGATCTCCAGATAATAATCGACAGGTTCTTTCCAGTAACCTTTATACGAAAAGATAATCTCTCTTGCCACATAAAAACTGATCGTATGCTCTTTTCCTGTATGGTCAAAATAATAGATGCGGGCAAAGCCGGATTCTATAAACCAAAGTCGATTTTCTGTCTGCCCTGATGAGTGAATTATCTGGTGAGGTTTGTAATGTTCCTTATCTAGTACCCTTTGTAAATCTTCCTGAAACTCGGGTGATAACTTTGTAATGGCAGATAAATAGCCGATCAGTGATTCCCCATTCATAAACGTTCAATGTATACGGCAAATCAAATTGAACATAAAAACCCCTGGTCAGAAGTTTTATAATATCCTATTCAAACTCTTAAACAACAAATAAAAGTGCATTTTTTATTAAAAGTGGTGAGTTAGGAGATTAATATTATCTAAAAATTAAAAAATATCGAAAAAATATACATAACTCACCACTTCGCATATTTTCTGATGTTAATTTTAAATTAAAGTTAATTTAATCTTAATCTATGCGAATAGACTTTAACAATGCCAGCTTCAAGGATTTTGAGAATATTGAAGGTCAGAATATTTATGAGACCGCAAAGGAATTTGCAGCGTACCTGGATTTTTTACGTGCGAATGGCCATCTGAATTACCGGATAGAATCTTTATCACCGGTAGGCCCGGAAATGAACCTGATCTTACCCGGTGATCAACACCCCACCTGGTGTGTCTGCCTGGTCTCAAATGATTATCTCGGGTTTAGCCAGCACCCGTTGGTCAAAGCTTCCGTGATCAGGGGCATTGAAATGTTTGGGACAGGCTCAGGCGCTTCGCCTGCTATTGGTGGCCATTTTGTTTACCATGAGGAACTGGAAAGGAAAATCGCCGCATTCTACAAACGTACGGACGCCATTTTATATACAACCGGTTACACCGCTAATAGCGCCACTTTGCAATGTATTCTGCACAGGGACGGCAATCCCCGGAAAAACGATATCGCGATCCTGGATATGAATGTACATGCCAGCGTATATGAAGGCGTATTGACCACAACAGTCAAAACCTTTCTGCACAATGACCTGGTCATGCTGGAGCATGTGCTGAAAAATGCAGAACATCAATACCGGACAAAGATTGTGGTTATTGATGGCGTTTACAGCCAGGATGGGGATATTGCGCCGATCGCTAAAATAGCGGCTCTGACCCGTCGTTACGGTGCTTACCTGGTAGTCGACGATGCTCATGGTATTGGAGTTATCGGCGAAACAGGAAGAGGTGTGATTGAACTGGATGATGCCTTTGACCAGGTGGATATCATAACAGGCACATTTAGCAAGGCACTGGGGAACATCGGTGGTTATGTCATTGCTAGCCCCGAGCTCATTAGATATCTCAAATATCAGTCTAAACAGCATCTATTTTCCACAACCGCAACCCCGGCAGTAATGGGTATTTTGAAAGCCATTGATTTAGTTGATGAAGAACCAATCTGGAAAAACCGTCTTTGGGAAAACATCAATTATTTGAAAAATGGATTGATCAGGTTAGGATTTGAGGTCGGTTCAACCGCCTCTGCCGTGATACCTGTCAAAGTGGGTGATATCATGAAAACCTTGGAAGCGGGAAGGCTGCTTTTAAAGGCAGGTATTTACACCAACCCGATCATGTATCCGGCCGTAGCAAAAAAGAATGCCAGGATCAGGATGAATGTAATGGCGACTCACACCACCGAACATCTCGATAAGGTCCTGAACGCTTTCGTCGAAGTTGACAAACAGCTTCAAATTTCCAACAATTACAAGTAAACCATTATCTTAATATTAATCAGGCATATGATATTTTCAAATTTAAACCACTGTTCTCCAACTGATGTTTCGAAGGTTTGTAACTCCTTCGTTCCCAATTATTTATTGCAAATGAAAAATCTATCTGAAGTAAACTATGAATTTATTATCCAAACAGCTTCAGCTTTTTGTAAGCGATTCATTAAATCCGCAAAATTTCGCTGGACACCAGATTTCAAATAAAGAATTTGAAAACTGGAGGGTCTTTTTAGCTCATCAAATTGCTGAATTGAAAAGCTCAACCGCTTATTGCCAAAATGTGAAGATCGGCAAAAGTAAAACCGGCATGACCATATTTATCAATCAACTCGTTGATATAAGCAATTCGGTGCATCATTACCTGACCAGACTCCACCCGATCTGGCAAAACCATCCCCAGGCCGATCAAATCAGGTCCAATTACCTGCATACCTGCAATATTTTCGAAGAGCTCATTTCCAGCCTGTGCGATAGAAATCGTTGCAAAGGCCTCGTAAAAATCACCAACTTTGATTTGAAGCAGGTCAAAATGAAGCTGAAACAACAGCATTCCCTATTAAGGGACCATTTGCAGCGAATGGATATCGATGATCATTTAAAGGAGCTTGTACTCCATGGCTTTAACCAGATTACATTAAAAAAGGGACTTCGCGGAATTGATGAAGCCTATCTGCATAACCTGGCAGGACTTGTTTTACAAAAGCAGGATTTGGATACACGGGCTTTAATGGAAATACTGATCATTAACGATTTCAACCTGCCGGAATTTTTCCATTACTGTGTCATCACCTGGCGTCAGCGTTTGTCAGACATCCCGGGATTGCATGAACAACAGGAAATGTTATTGACCGAAAAAGATCTGCTTTATAATTCACGTATCGAAAAAGGATTACGGATGCCTGGTGTATCGTCTGTTTTATACGAAGATCTGGAACAATTTCTTTCTGAGAAATACCTTTTTGTAAAACAATTGCTGAAACTCCGGCGGGAAGCCGTCATGGATAAGGAAAGAGCCCATGCCGGTATACGCTTCCTAATGAATCTGCCGGTGCCGCAATTTGGCCTTTTTATCCGGATGCAAATAGAAAAAGGTTTGCTGCCTAAAGAAAACCTCGGCGATCTCTTCAGTTTTTTTGCCCTACACTTTTACACTCCTCATACCCTGTTTATGTCAGCTGACAGTTTGCAAAAGAAATCTACCGATGTGGAATTTTCAACCGCGCAAAAAATGAAAGGACATCTGATAGGCATGCTGAACTGGCTAAATACAAATTTTAACTTGTCAAATTATAGCTGAAAAATGCTATAACTGATTTTCCTGGAATTGACGCAGCAAGCCCTGTTCTTTTAGTAAGTCGAGCATATCTGCGTACCAGATGAAGCTAAATTCTTTGTGCTTTTTCAGTTTTGCAAGGTTTACTTTCATAATATCCCCAAGGTTATATAAGCCGAGCCGCTCCGCTTGCTGGATAAATTGATTTCCTACACCCAGTGTCGAAAAGGAACAATCAAGTTTACTCACTTCTAGCATTGTGTCAGAAAATTAATTACATTTTGAATATATCAAAATTGGTTATTATCATACAAACCTAAATACAAATAATGTGGATATGAAATATACTTCATACTAAACAACAGATTTGTATTGCACATTCGCTGCGTGAAGCACGTCAGAAACGAAAAATTAATAAAAGCCATAGGACAAAGAATCAGATTTCTCAGAATACATAAACAGCTCTCTATGGAAAAGCTGGCTGAATTGTCTGAAGTAGATTACCGCCAGGTATCTTATGTTGAACTGGGACAAACCGACCCCTCCATCAGTACTTTATCTGCAATATGCAAGGGCCTTGAAATTACTCTTGCCGAATTAATGGATGCAGACGAATTAAAGTAAATCTCTCTATATTAAGTATTTACATTATTGTAAGTACAAGAAGACGACTATCTGTAACAGGGGGGTGAAAACTTTCTTTCACCCCCTTTCACTGGTTGCGCATCCCCATATCCGCTTGCTTTGCCTACATGATTACCGCAACGGTAGTCGATCAACCAGTTGATCTGGTTATCAAGCGAGCGTTATTTGACATGGGGGGATAAAGCATTATCCGGCGGGGAGCCGGAAATTTCGCGAAGGTGAGCGTAAAGCCGCAAAAACCGAAAGCGCGAAGGCAGGCAGGTAGCCCGGATCGTAGGATCTGACGTGAGTAATCCCGAAAATATATACCGGCAGAAGCGAATTATCGGGCTCGATACCCGCTGCCGGTACATTGAATAAAGACACCTTTCTTGGACGAACAGGTGTCTTTTTATTTTTTGCCGGTTACCGGCTTTCTGTTAACTCAAATCCATTTTATATGTCGAAGTTATTAACCGCCAGGGAGCTGAAGGAACAAGCCTCCCTGGTAGATCTGTTAAGCCGTTTAGGATACCAGCCCGTGCCGAAACGTGGCCGGGAAAAAATGTACATCAGTATGCTACGGGATAACGATAGCAACCCGTCCTTTAGCGTGAATGATGATCTTGGCGTATGGTTTGACCATGGTGCCGGGAAGGGCGGTAATATTATCGATTTTGGCCTGGCCTACTGGAAGCACCTGGGATTTAACGAGGTCGTTAAAAAGATCCAGGATGTATGCGCTATTGAAGCTGCCGAACCTCGGCCCCCTCGGCCACGTAGACCAATAAAGGTCAGTCATGTGGTAGAGAAAGTTAGGCCAATAGGCGCACATCCCGCTATAACCGATTATTTGAAAAGCCGTGGTGTATTTGAAGTAGCCAAATTTTACCTGAGCGAAGTCTATTATTTTGTAGAGGACGACAACGATGTTCGTAAACATTACTTTGCTGCAGGTTGGCTTAATGAAAACAATTCCTGGGAAGTTCGAAACCGGTATTTTAAAGGTTGTATGGGGCACAAAGGCATTACTGTTATTCCGGGACACCTTAAAAAGGCCGCGGTATTTGAAGGTTTTATAGATTTTTTAAGCTGGCGTTTTGATAACCCGGAGGCCGACCACAGTATTATCGTGCTCAACTCACTTACTCTACTTCATCAGGGCATCACGAAGGCCAAAGCCTTTTCATCGCTCGATATTTACTTTGACCGGGATAAAGCAGGTAAGTTAGCAAGCAGGGACTTTATCAAAGCACTGCCATATGCAACAGATCGATCAGTTATTTATGAGGGCTTTAACGACTATAATGACAAGATCAAGTCGCAGTTAAAGGTACACGATATGCCGCCCTCAAATAAAACAGATTTCTTTGCCAACGTACATGTACCTTTTGAAAGGTAACGCCCTTGCATACGACCATTAGCCGGCACTCAATAAAGTGAAGGTGTACGGTGCATTTAGGATAGCAGGGATCTAGCAGCGGCAGCACCCCATCAACGTCATGATGTATGCCTGATCGAAATTTCATGCTGTCGGTTTAAATGCGGATTTATCGTGCATTTAAAAGCGTTAATAAACACAGCTGGAATTTATATTATTTTTTGGCGGCCGCAATAAAAACCGTAATGTATTGTAAAATAATATTTTATATATTTATTGGTATCAATACCAACATCCTATGCCTGTCAGTTCAATCAAATTAATCCGTAATATTTACCGGGAAAGGCTTTCTAATCTCCCTACCCCGCTGATAGCCTTTTTATATCCCTTTTTGATCAGCTTGCCCTACCTTTTATTAAAAGATTCCGCCAAAGCCTTTGTCATAATTGAAATGGGTTTCTCCTTAGGAGCGATATGTTTTGCAGGCGCAACCTTTGTCGGCTTTTTATTCGGGATCCCTTACACAAATAAAGATGAAAGATCGCCGGTAAACTCGAACCTTGAAGTAATAGCTGATTGGCTGACGAAAATATTGACAGGCCTCGCTTTAATTAATCTTACCAAGGGTTACCAGGCCTTTTCCGAGTTTGCTGATGCTTATAGCAAGACCTATGACCTGGATAAATCAGGGCCATTGGCCATACAAAGCGTTATAGTGGTATTTGCGGTCTGTGGGTTTTTCTACGGGCTCATCATCTCCAGGAAATTATTTTTGCTGCAAAAGGAAACAATCACCGACAAACCAAATACGATGACCAATTACAATTTGCCTTCCGAACTGATTAGCTCGCTCTATACGACCTTTGTAAATCATGTGATCTCCAAAAATGTCAATCCGGAAACGGGTTCAGGTATGGAAGTAGAGGCTTTTATTCAAAACAGCATTGAACATGCGATTGAACATAATGAAATTCCAACAGCCTATAACGGCCAAACCATCTCCAAAATCATGTTTAAAAATCTGGAAGATGCCTTTAAGAATATTATCAGGCTCGCCGACCAAATGGCAAACGACGCTATTGCAGATGGGTCCTACCGATTACATGAATGGTCATTAGATAAAGCGAAAAGACGGCTTTGTCCACTTTATCCGTTCCTTCGTGAACCCTGCAATAAATATGATCCAAGCTAAAAACATATTGTAATGGAAAGTGAAAACCCAAACAAAGTTGTTTTCGAGGAACATCAGAAGAAAGCTTTTGATGGCGCCCTTGACCTGACCAAATTGCTGATCACGTTATCGACCGGCACCCTGGCTTTAACGGCAACATTCATAAAGGATATCCTCAGGCTTCCGGTAGGCCAGCCTATCCCAAACCTATGGGTAATATATGTAACCTGGGGATTTATGCTCCTAAGCATTTTCTTCGGGTTACTTAATCATGGCGCAATTACAGGCATACTGGAAGGTGCTGACATTGCTTATAAAAATGATCCAACCAAACGACTATCACCCTATAGCGAATTGGCTATCTATCAAAATTTAGCTTTCTATTTAGGCATTCTGTTTTTGGTGATCTATGTGGCTATAAACCTGTAGGGCGATGATTTTATACTGCTCAATATACCGTAGGTACTTTTTTAAGGTGGCGTAATATTTCGTCTGAAATCCGGAAATATCGGCACCTTCCTTCCAATATAATGGTTGAAAAAACCATTCGGCTTATGGTCATTTCCGTTGCTTTCGCAACGGCAAGATGTCTTTTTGTTTCACAAAAAGTCACTTGCCCTCCCGGGGGGATGTAAAAAAATTCGCAACTCATTTTTTCATGGAGCACGTTAAGAAACTGAATGGGCGGCCCGCCTTAAAGGAGGGTAAACGCACCAAATTCATTAATGTGAGGTTTACCGAAACGGAGTATGCGGAAGTTGCCGAACTGGAAAATCAGCTGGGAATTTCCAAAACAAACCTGATACGACTGCGTGTGCTCTCTGACTCCAAAAAAGTAGTGATCAACGCCCGGGAACTGATCCGGAACATGGATGGCATCGGCGCTGAAATGGGACGGATCGGTAACAATATCAATCAATTGGCCAGGCACGCCAATACCTTAAATCTTAAAGGCCAGCTATCTCCCGTGATCATCCAGGACTATAAGGAATTGTTTGAAGCCTATATCACTATCCAGCAATCTTTGGAAGTTACGCTCCGAAAAATCATTAGGGCGATGGGACTATAATCTATTCTTGAATGGAGTTAGCATGTTATAGGGTTATAAAGGAACAGCGTTAGCAAATTACAGTGTTAGCCGGTTACTTCGTTATCGGGGAACAGTGTTACACTGTTATTTTGTTACCACGGTCTGGTGTTATCGCGTTATGAAGTTATTGAGTTAGCATGTTACCAAGTTACAGGCTTACGGTGTTACAACGTTAGTGGGTTATCGTGTTCGGCCGATCCAGTGTTAGGGTGTTATCGTGTCCTGGTGTTACACCCTTATAAAGGTTGCCCGAAACTGCGTTATCTGGATTGCTTGGTAGGGTGCCATCATGTTATAATACCCCGGTTCCCATGATCGCTCACATATTAGAAAAAACGTCACGAACATTTGCTGGGGTAAAATATAATACCAATAAGGTCGACCGAAACACAGGGGAGCTTATGCTGATCGCCAACTTTGGCATCCTTCAGGCATTAAGCAATCCTAGACCACAGGACCTGGTCAATTACCTCCTGATGGTGTCCGCGCAAAATAAAGGCATCAAAAACACACAGTTCCATGCAACAATCTCCGCCCGTGGTCGCAATTATAACAAGCAGGAATTAACAAAAGCTGCTGTAATGTGGTTGAAGGAAATGAAATATGGCGAACAGCCATATCTTATTGTGTTTCATAAAGACACGGATAATCATCACGTACATATCGTGAGTTCGCGTGTCGGTAAGGATGGCAGACAGATAGACCGGGATTATGAGCAGGTCAGGGCGGTCCGGAATATCAATAAGGTATTGGGTTATTCATTCGCCTTGCAATACCGCTTTAGCACTAAAGCCCAGTTTTATCTGATCCTGGAGAACCAGGGATTTCTCGGCAGGGATTATGTCGAGGATGAAAAATTACAAAAAAAAATGAAGGCTTATACGCCTGATAAATTAAGAATATCCGAGATTCGGGACCTCTTTAATGCCCGAAAGGCAGACCCTGATTTTGTGCAAACAATGCACACCATTTATCAGCTTGACCTGGTTTTTCATTCTTCCGGGAGTAAAAAGCCTTACGGGTATTCGGTCATAGACCATGCCACTAAACAGGTTTTTAAAGGAAGCGAAATCCTCAACCTCAAATACCTGCTGGATGAAAATATCAAAACTGAAAATATTTACCGACCGCAAAGCATCGAATTGCATGATTATTTGGCCGAAAATGCCATCACCTATTATTCGGAATTCGCGCCGGAACCCGTGTATATCAGCCCGGTGATGATCGCTGATGATGTGGATGATCAGCAGGTAATGGGGATGAGACGCCGGCGGAAAAAAAAGGCCCGTACAAATACCCGTTAGCTCAGGTGGCAGCCGTTAGGCCAGCCATTTTTATGAGTTTGTATTTCATTTAAAACTTATTACTCCATTGAAAAATTATGATCTGTTTATATGGCAACCAAAAAGGCGGCGTCGGGAAAAGTACGCTCACCGTCCTATCAGGGAATTACCTGAGCCTGGCTAGAGAATGGCCCTGTACCATTATTGATATGGATTACCAGCAATCCATTTCACAGAAGTTTGAAAAGGCAAAGGTGCTGGAAAATGCTGAGCCCTATGATGTTTTGCCGGCAACCCTCGAAAACTTTCCGATGCTGGCCAATGTCCTGACCAAAAACAAGAAGGACGCCATACTCATCGATCTGCCGGGTAAACTGGATGATGATGGGCTGATTCCCGTCTTCAGGTCTGCTGACATGGTGATCTGTCCCTTTGCTTATGATGAATTCACCTTTGAATCGACAGTTTTGTTTACGGTGGTCCTAAAAAAGGTAAACCCCAGCGTACAGGTTTTTTTCATCCCGAACCGGATCAAGGCCAATGTAAAATTTGAGATCATGAGCGAGGTCAATGAACAGCTCTCCAAATTTGGCATCATTACCGCCGCAATTCCTGACCGCATAGATTTTCAGCGTATCACCACGTTCCAAACCCCCTTATCACTCTACGGCGTGATCACTCCGGTGTTTGAACAAATATTTGCCGACCGCTTATGGAAAAAATGAAAACCTTAGCTGATCAGCTTCGCGAGCAAATGAGCAAGCCGGCTGGCAATCAGACAAAAGAGGCCGGAAATACCGGGCCAAAGCCAAAGAAAACCAACAATAATAAAGCAGAGAAGCAAACGGAAGTAACTATTCTTACCGCGCTGAAGGACTATGATAACAGCGGAAACAAAAGCATGGTCCATGCCAGGTTTGATAAGCAGACGGTCGATGTCATGAATAAATTTAAAATGGCGACAGGTATCGAGGTCACCAAGTTCGTTTCTTTTGCGGTCAAACATTTCCTGGCAGCCCACCCTGAACTCAAAACCATCATCAAAAAATACATTCAAAACACTGACTTATGAATATCACAAAAGTTTCGGCATTGCTCCTGGGCAGTTTCCTTTCCCATTATGCCTATCGTAGGTGGCAGGAATATTTGGAAAGTGGTCCAAACATCGGCAAAGGTATGAATACACCTGCGGCGAAACCCATAGCGCCAATACAACCCACCCATATGGCAGATACTGCCCGGTATTCGGATCGCAGTATAAAAAAAGAACTTTTTGCTTATGACACCAGTGATCATCAGACATTGATGCATGTACGGTTCAAACGGCAAACGGTCGATACGCTGAATAAGTTTAAACTGGCCACCGGCGTGGATATGTCCAAATTCGTGGCGTTTTCGGTACATCATCTACTGAAGACCTATCCCGAACTTAAAATTATCATTCAAACATACCTTAACAGAAATCAATTATGACCTGGATAAAATTTGCATTGTGGCTGCTTGGTATCTATACCACCTATTATGCTGCCCTGATCATTTGGGACTACCTCCGTCTTAGCCGCGGGGAAACCGATAACGATAAACATGAACTCACCTTTGTGGAAGACATCGAACCCGTAAAATCTCATTACGAAGAGAGCTCCGGTTCCGGCAAGGAGTCGCCGGTCGCCTTTTCCGGTGGTGTCAGCCTTAAACAGCTTTTTAATCTTGCCCGTGAAGAATCGGTCGAGTACATCAAATCTGTAAGTTTTTAAATGCATGAAATTTCTACTGTCTGCTGGATGCTGTCTGTTAACTGCGGCAACTTATGCACAACCCGGCATCGCCGAAATGCAGCAGGCTAAACAAGACCTTTCAAGGTCGTTCTTTTCGGCTTTTGACTGCTGCCTGGTGCTGGCCATCCTGTTTGGCCTCTTCGGCGGTCTTAGGATCTACCATAACTGGCAGATGGGCAGGGACCATATTGATTCGGCAGTTGCCGGCTGGTTCTTTGCTTCCTTTTTTATGATCCTTGCGGGTCCTTTTCTGCGGGCATTGTTCGGAATCTGAATGCCCGTTATTCTCTAATGCTTCTGCCTGGAAGTCATAAAAGTTTCCCTTCATAACTTACTTCAAAATGTCAGATCCATAGGGGATTTGTCCGGCAGTTGCGATACTGTCATTACTCAAGGGTGAAATAATCGGGGCGTTGTTCGTGATCTGAACGCTCTTTTAGGATAGCCGGCCTGCACTCAACAGGCTCTAAAAGATCTCCGCCTTTATTTTTTCTCCAAATTAATGTTTTCAAAATCAAAAAAATTATGGGCTTCAGCCGTACTGCTGGCCCTGTCATTTCCTGTGCTCGCCCAAAGCGGCGTTAACGGCCTGAACACAGCGACCTCCACCTTAAAAACCTATGTTGCACCCGTAACCAATATTACTTTGGTGATCGGCGGCATCGTTGGTATCGTTGGTGCGATCCGGGTATACTCCAAGTGGAATTCCGGCGACCAAGATATTAACAAAGAATTGATGGGTTGGGGCGGCTCCTGCGTCTTTCTCGTGGTTTCCGCGCTTGTAGTCAAGGCTTTTTTTGGCTTATAATTATGGCCAGGAAATATCCGGTTTATAAGGGGCTCCAACGGCCCCTTATATTCAAAGGCTTCAAAGGAAAATTTATTTATTGGGGCATTGCCTCCTTGCTTTCCGGCCTTGTATTCGGCGCATTGACCATGTCACTGATCAATATGTGGCTGGGTGCTATGGTATTGATCGGTTTTATTGTCGGTGGTCTGCTATTTACCGCCGGCAAACAAAAAGGCGGCCTTTATGCTAAAAGCCGCTCCTCAAATATTAACATTCTAAATCGTTATGGCCGCAAAAACCTTATTTAACATTCCCTATGCGGGCGTGGATAAAGATGGGGAATATGATCTGCTTATCGGCCCGAACGGCGAATGTTCCGTGGTGATCCGGTTGGTAAACCCGGTCATCCGCTATTCTGCTTATCCGGCTGGCTATGAGGAATTTCACCATCTCCTCAATAATGTAATTAAGATCTTAGGCGATGGTTATCTCCTGCAAAAACAGGATGTCATCAGCCGCTCACCTTATAAAGGGCCACCGGCCACCGAGTACCTGCAAAAACAATACAATGCCCATTTTAACGGCCGGGAATGCCTGCAGGTGGCAACCTATTTAACCATAACGCGCCAGGTAAAGAAAGGCGCGTTTTATGTTTATGACGCCAGGTTGCTAAGTGATTTCAGGCAGGCAATAGGAAAAATATTAGACGTACTGCCATCAGCCAAAACGCTGAACGAGGGACAGCTAAACCGCCTGATCTTGCAACTGCTCAGTATGGATTTTGGCAGGTCAAATATTGTACTTGATAATATCGCTCCCTCTGAAACAGAGATCAGGATAGGTGACCGATCGGTTCGAAGTATCAGCCTTGTTAATATAGACAGCATTGACCTGCCACCGGAGGTCTCCCCGCATATTGAGTTAAATGACAAGGAAAGCATGCGCGGTTTTCCCGTGGACTTCCTGTCATTCCTGTTTAAAGTGCCGGGCGTGGATGTGATCGTGTATAACCAGGTTATTGAAATACCAAACCAGGTCGTGACCCTACGGAAGCTGGAGCAGAAAAAGAAAAGACATGCTGGTATTCCTGATCCTGCCAATCAATTATGCGTTGAGGATATTGATCTATTGTTGAACGATGTCGTCCGGGAAAACCAGTTACTCGTCAATTGCCATTTCAATATGCTGGTAGCTGCACGAGTTTCAGCTATCCAAAAGGCGGTCAATTTTATAGAAAGTTCACTGTTCCAGTTGGGGATTATCCCCAGCAAAAATGCCTATAATCAGCTGGAACTGTTCCGGACAGCATTACCCGGCAATGGTGTAGAGCTGAAAGAATACGATTGGTTCCTGACCACCTGTGATGCCGCGATCTGTTTTTTCTTCAAAGAGTCTCTGCCAAGGGATGAGCCATCTGATTTCCTGTTAAGATTTACGGACCGCCAGGGCATTCCGGTTGGCATGGATCCAGCAGACCTTCCCATGCGGACCGGCCGCATCAATAACCGGAACAAGTTCGTGCTGGGGCCCAGCGGCTCGGGTAAAAGTTTCTTTATGAATGCCATGATCGAGCAGTACATGCTCTACAACATGGACATGGTCATTGTAGATACCGGGCACTCTTACTCAGGGCTCTGTTCGTATTATCAGGGCAAATATATCACTTATACGGATAAAAACCCGATCACCATGAACCCCTTCCGCATAACGGAGGAAGAATATAATATCGAGAAAAAAGATTTTCTCTGTACACTGATCGGGGTCACCTGGAAAGGTGCCGAGGGCATATTAACTCCCGTCGAACGAGACGTGATCGCGAATGTGATCTCGGCCTATTACAGCAAGTTCTTTGCTGAAAACGGTGACCTGAGCTTCAACACTTTTTATGAATTCGCCTTGGATAAAATCCCCGAGATCAAGACGGAAGAAAAGATTCTGTTTGATTTCGATGAGTTCCGATATGTTCTCAAAAAATTCTACAAAGGCGGCGAGTTTGCGCCTATTCTGAATAAAGAAGCGGATAAATCTCTGTTCACGGAACGATTCATCGTGTTTGAAATCGACTCCATAAAAGAGAACAAGACTCTCTTCCCGATAACCACGCTCATCATCATGGACGTATTCATCCAAAAGATGCGTTACCGCTCGGACAGGCGTAAAACCCTGGTGGTCGAAGAAGCATGGAAGGCCATTGCCAGTCCCCTGATGGCCGGATATTTATTATACCTCTACAAGACCGTTAGGAAATTCTGGGGCGAAGCAATTGTTGTTACCCAGGAACTTGGGGACATTATTGGAAATGCTGTGGTCAAAGACAGTATCATCAATAACTCGGATACCATCTGCCTGCTGGACCAAACCAAGTTCAAGGATAATTATAACGATATAGCCGCACTGCTCTCCATTAATGAAACCGAGCGAAGGAAGATATTTACAATCAACCAGCTGGATAATACAGATGGTCGGGGACGGTTCAAGGAGGTATATATCCGTCGCGGGGCATTTGGTGAAGTCTACGGCGTAGAAGTTTCGCTTCAACAATATCTTACTTATACGACCGAAAAGCCCGAAAAATCCGCGGTTGAGAGCTATACAGGACGCTTTGGTTCTTACCCGGAAGGGCTGGACGCCTTTGTCCGGGATTTTCAAGATAGCGGAAAATCTTTACCCGCTTTCATTTCGCAGGTTAACCAAATCAGTAATCATCATGAAAACTAAATTTATCATATGGCCGCTTTTACTGTCCTTGCTGGTCATGAATTCCGTTTCATCGCGCGCGCAGACATTAACAGTTGACCCTGCCGTATCTGCCGCGATTGCCATTAATGCAGGTGTAATCAACGGGCAGCTGAATACAACCAATAACAAACTCGATCTGATCCAGAAAGGGCAGCTTGCCGTCACCGGCCAGCTCGTAATCGTCAATAACCTGCAAAATAAAATTTACCAGGGCCTGAGCCAGGTCGCATCCGTGATCAATAACCTGAATACCGTTAAAGAGATCGCCCAATGCGGCGTGGATATCATCGGCGACGTGGAGGAATCTGTCAGGCTGGCCAAATCCAATCCGGTACTGTTACTGTTTGCGGAAAGGGGTGCAAGGGACTTTCAGACAAGGGCGACGATGCTTGCTGCGGAGGTCAGCTCCTTTGTATTGCAGGGCGGAACAAAGAACCTCATGGATTCCGGCGAACGCGGCAGGCTGCTCAATCATATTGCCGATGAGATACGTATCCTGCGCGGCATCGCCTATGGCATGAGCCGGGCCATGTACTGGGCAAAGATCAACGGCATTTTCCGATCACTCAATCCCTGGGCAGAATGGCAGAACCAGGACGTCAGGATCGCCAACGACGTCTTAACAAACGCTAAATATCTCAAACCATGAAATTTGATATGGTAATGATTTGTCCGCCATGGAAATGGTTTACGACATATAGGACCAGGCCGGTCATCTTATCGGATGTAATGCCGCCAAAAATATGGCGGGCACTCGACGCATTCGAATTCATTGCACACGCCCTGCACGATTTTACGGCCGGCGATCACCTCATTTTCGTTTGGACGCCGGGAAAACATTCGGTCGACTGCCGGGAGTATATGACCCGCTTGGGATATGAAATGCAGGGAACACTGATGTGGGTACGACCGAAATGGAAACCTGGTTCCGGCGAAAAAGCCGTAGAGTTTTTGCTGATCGGCAGCAAAGGTAAAAGACCTGCGCTTTCAGATGATTGCATGAACAGGATTGGATCTGCTTTCACGGGAAGCGTGAAAAACAGGATCGAAAAGCCGAAGGACGCTTATGAGTTCCTTGAAAGTGAATTTCCATATAAAGAGAAGCTTCAGTTATATGGCTGGAACCAGCGGCCCGGCTGGACGCTGTTGCATAAAAATGGTCGTAAAATCAAATAGTTTCATGAAAAATATAATCGTATTATTTACTGCTTTACTGGCGGGAACAGTCTGTTTTGCCCAGCAAAAAATACTCAATATCCCGGCGCTCCATCAATTGGTAAATGCATCGGAATCTGAAAACAAACTGCAGGTTAAAGCAAAGAACCAACAGGCCCTGGCAACCGCCAACGAACAGGCAAACCTGACTTTACTGGAAAAAACAAAAGCGATGTACAGAACCCTGCAGCAACGGTACAATACTTTAGGTACCGTCATCAATATCGCGGAAATCGGTATCTATGCGACGCCGATGGTTGAACGTATCGTGAATAACCAGGCGCAGATCGTTCAGTTGGTGCAGAAAAATCCAGCTTTGATAGCACTCGGATATCAGTCTGCCTTGCAATTCACTTCGCAAGCCCGAAGCCTTGTGGCTTATGTAACGGGACTCTCGCTGTCGCTTGGTGATGTGAATCAAATGAAGGCATCCGACCGGAAGATACTTTTTGACTACGTGATCTCCGAGTTAAGTAATATCCAGGATCTCTCCGGCAATATGCTGAACATGATGCAATATTCCAGCCTGGCTTCCCTGTTGAAGGCGGCAAATCCTTTTCAGCATTTTATTGACGCCGATAAGGCTATCGGTCGTGACATCATTCAAAACGCCAGGTATCTAAAATGAAATCGTTAATTATTATCCCGCTATTGCTCCTTCCTGGTTATTGGGCAAAAGCGCAGCAGTATGTAATCGATTATCAGCACCTTATCGCGGTTTCTCAGAATGCTGGTGTCAGGAGCAGCGCAGAAATGACCCATGACCAATACCTGGGTAAGATCAATAACCATATCAACGACCTCAATACCAATGTGGGTTCTGTGGTATTAGCGCAGACGATGATCTATGAAGGGCTATCCAATGTGAACTCCGCTTTAAAAGAAGGGCTGGCCGTTAAAAATATGGCCGCCATTATCGCAGATATGACAGTTTACATCAACCAGGCATTGGCTATGGCCAGGAACGAACCTTACCTGCTGGTATTTGCAGGAAATATCGCCTCGGAAATGCGGCAGCGTTCGCTGGCCCTGGTGTCCGATGTCTCCGGCTACATTCTGAAAGAAGGCAATAATGTATTGGCCGACTATAATGCCCGGGATCAGTTACTGCGCAAGGTGATCACGCAATTACAGTTATTGGACGGCCTGGCCTATGGTGCCTGGAAAGCCATGTATTGGGCCAAACAACGCGGTGTAATTGCTGCTTTAAACCCGTTCGCAAATTTTATTAGTCAGGATACCCGCCTGGTTGGCGAGATCATTCAGAACGCAAAATATTTGAGACAATGAAATTTCTAATTCCGCTACCATTCATATGGTTTGCGCTGATCCAGCAAGGTATCAGTCAGACAACCGCCCGGGACAGGGCCGTCCGCTATCAGCAGGAACGCATGGTGTACCTGCAATGGGACCAAAACAAATTCGAACCGAAAGCCGGCTTTCTCAGCCTCAATCCCTATTACTGGCTCACCTGGGGTTTATTTCATCCCAATTACCATAAAAATGATCTTCGGCCGTTAAGCGCTGCCGGTCCGCAAACCCAGCGCCTGGTGTTAGTAGGCGCCATGAACAATACGGACAATAAATACAAGCTGCAATCCGATACGGTTCGCAACACAGCCATTTCAGAAATCGCTAATCAGTCGGGGCTGGTTTCCGGCGCCGACCCCCTGTGGCGGCTTTATTACAGCAGGGAACTGAGGCCAGTACTGGATCATTCTATGTCGGCTATTCTAGGCGGGCTTTCACCGGAAGTCAGCGCGAAACTGGTGGCCGAAGGATTGTACAGCTGGTATAAAAATGAACTGGATATGCTCAAAGAACGGCTCGATGCCGCCCGTTCCACAACCATGGACAGGGGCGCCAGAATATTGGCGTATCACCGCTTGCTGCTGGAATACCGGAACCTCGCGGGCGTCTGGGCGATCCGCACTTCATCCGCGCAGGCCACCATTAATATGACCGCCCGGCAGCAAAAGATACAGGCTGGCCAGGTGACGGTCAGCGACTGGACACCACAAACCGATATCCAGATCGCTAAAGACGTTTTAAAGCACCTCCAATGAAAAAGAAACTCCTATTAGTCATATTGCTGTGCTTTTGCATCAGCGCCTTATTTGCCCAAACCGCACCTGCACCCGACAATGGCAAAACCTTGCAGTTTCTCCAGGGTGATGGCGTATATGAAACGGGGGTAATGGTGTTTTTAAAAGGACTTAAAGCATCCGTATGGTCACATTTTGGCCTGTTTATTACCGATGCCAAAGCGCTTTCCGCCATTTTTATGATCATCTTTTTCGCCATAAAATCATATGAGATGATGGTCGGAGATAAACAGCTGGAAATCATGCCGCTGCTGCGTCCCTTTGGTTTGGCAATGGTCATCCTCTGGTGGGGTGTATTCGTCAAAATGATCGCCTTTCCGACAGACGTCGTCGCCAACCAAACCGAGCAGATGTTTAACAGTCAGCAGACAACGGTCAATAACCTGCGCCTTAACCGTTCCAGCCTGATGCTGGCCGTTGCGAATTCCTTATACACTTACCAGGCACAGGCAGAGGTAGCGGAAAAAGAGAGCGACACCTGGTACGGGCGGGCATGGGATTCGGTTACCAGTACCGTAAAGGAAGGGATCAGTAACGTAGTCTCGCCCTTGCTGGAATTAAAGAACCGCCTCACTGTGGGGATGCAGCTGTTATTTACACAATTACTGGAACTGTTAGGGATATGGATCCTTAGAATAGCGGTCTATATTATTTTTATGATACAGATCATTTATTCATCTATCCTGATCATACTTGGGCCATTCGCTGTTGCAGCCAGCATTCTGCCGGCATTCCGCGATAGCTTCAGCACCTGGATCGCCCGTTTTATTTCGGTTAACCTCTACAGTGGTATAGCCTATCTCATTATGTATTTATGCGGACTGATGCAGGAATATGCCTTAAGATCCGAGATCAGCAAATATAAGGAGCTGGTCGGCGAAAACGGCCTGAATGCCAACCTCGAAAAAATGGCCTGGTTTGCAGGGAATGGCGTACTGTCCTTCGGAACGGTCATTATCGTATTCCTGATCGGCGCAATCTGTATGTTCACTGTGCCCAGCATCTCGACCTGGATCATCTCGACCTCCGGAATCAGTTCTGCCGTATCAACATTTGGCCGCAGCGCGGGTACCGTGACCGGTATAGCCCGCAAGGCTGCCGGAAGTTTTTTCTGATCCCAAATTCTTTCCTTTTCTTCTTTTATTTTCATTTTCTCCATTTTTCTAATGTCAGGCCGACCCGTGCATACGGGCCGGCCATTTTTATTAATACTAAAACTATGATCATCAAAAATATCGAAGCCAAAATCAGGCTGGCGACATTTATTGCAGCAGGCAGCCTGCTGACCTCGCTGGTCATTGTGGGTATGAATTGCCTGTATGCTTTCAAGCTGGTATCCAATGCCCATAAAAACATATATATCCTGGATAATAATGTGCCTATACTGGCCAGGCAAACGGATGTACAGCTCAATCGGCCGGCAGAATACCGGGCGGATGTCGACCTTTTTCACTCGCTCTTTTTTTCCCTCACACCGGATGATAACTATATGGAATACCAGATGAAAAAAGCTATGTACCTGGTGGACGAATCGGGAATGCAGCAATATAACAATCTCAAGGAGAACGGCTTTTTCAACTCGATTCTATCTTCCAGTTCGGTATTAACGCTGCAAACGGATTCCATTTTAATAGACCTGCCCAAACATTACTTCCGCTATTACGGCAAGCTAAAGATCGACCGGCGCAGTTCTACCGTCCTGCGCTCATTGATCACCGAAGGAAACCTGAAGGACATTCCAAGGAGTGATAATAATCCCCATGGCGTCCTGATCTGTGGCTGGAAGACCCTTGAAAATAAAGACCTCCAAGATGTGGAAAAGAATACATTCTAACCGGGATCCCCGGGATACGCTTTACAGCGAAATACAAAAGGAATTCGGAACCTATTTTACGATTGCCGGAAAAGCCACCAGGCGACTCGCCGCAGCATATCCAAAGTTCATCTTCGGCTGCATGGTCTTCCTGATGATGGTCTCCCTGGTATTATCCTTTTCGGTTTTCCGACAGCCACAGCAAGCTGCCGTTCCCGTGGTTAAAACGGTCAGCCCGGTAGAAGACGGCTTCAGCAAGATACTGCAGGCCACCGGTAATATCCGTGCAACGATGCAACTTAAGAAGCTGGTGGATAGCCTTACAGCTAAGAAACAACTGTCCGGACAAGACAGCATCCTGCTGGATAGCGCGCTCAGCCATCTTGCGGAAATTCATCAAACATTAAAGTAAATATGCTATGAAAATTAATTTTAAACAGCCCAAATATGTGCTGCCGGTCATCCTGTTGCCGTTTTTGTGCCTGTTTTTTTATACCTGGGACAGCGGCTTTTCCAAACCAAAGGAAACAGTCAAAGAAACCGTTGCCCTCAATGGATCGGTCGGCCAGGTATCTGCAGATGTACAAAAACGAGCCTTAGCCGATAAGCTGGATGCCTACCGCAACACCTACAAGGAAGCAGACGGTTTGACCGCAGTAAATGTGATCCCGCGTGATAGTTCCATTAACCCGGATTACAACAACGACTATTCAGATCAGCAAAAGAAAAAACTGGATTCCATCCGCCAGGCGATGAAGCTGCGTTTCGGAACGGCTGATCGGGTTGTTTCAGGAAAAATACGGACACCCGTGGTAATGCAGGACCAGCAGGTTGCCAGTGCGGTTGAAGCCATGAGCCGTCGCCGGTCCAGCGATGTTCAGCCGGTGGAAAAAGTGCCCCGGGAAAAAGATCCTATGGATATTTTCCGGCAGCAAATGGCGATCATGGATAGTGTCAGCAAGCAGAATGACCCGGACTACAAAGATGAGCTAAAGAAAAAAGAGCTTGCTGATAAAGCTGCAAAACTAAAGGCAAACCAGGTTAAACTGACCGTGGGAAAAGCCAATACCGTCTCGGCTGATTTCAATACCGTACTTCCTGAAAAAGCACCGGCCTTTATCAGCGCTGTCATAGACGAAAATATCACCGGTTACGCGGGATCACGGCTAAGGCTGAAATTACTGGAAGATATACATGCAGGTAACAACCTAGTTAAAAAAGGTACTTATGTCTTTGCCCAGGTCAGCGGCTTTTCAGAACAGCGAGTGACGCTTTCCATCACCTCGATCTTATTTGATGGAAAGATCCTGCCGGTAAGGCTTGATGTTTATGACATGGACGGATTACCCGGCCTGTATGTACCCTCATCAGCCTTCCGGGATTTTACAAAGGATCTTGGCGGTAACGCTGTACAGGGCGTAACGATCGACGGAAGCTCGGGGAACAGCCAGTTTATCATGAGCTCAATTGACAAAGTATTTCAGTCCACTTCTTCCGCCATTGCTTCGCTGATCCGAAAGAACAAGGCAAAGCTTAAGTACAACTCTTACCTCTATTTAATCGATCCGGATGCCTTACAAAACGACCAGAAACGCGAAAGCCTTTTGGGTATCGCTGAAAAGCCATAATCACATATAAAAAGCTATAAACATGAAAACGATCTTTTTCTTTTTACTTGTGCTCTGCACAACGGAAATCTATGCCCAAAAAACGCTACCGGTTGTCTACCTGCCGGAAAACCTGACCATTCATTTTATTTCTCCCGAGCCAATCCAATACGTCGACATTTCCACTAAAGAACTGGCCGGTGACCTGCCCATAAAAAACGTATTGCGTCTGAAGTTGCGCGATTCCCTGCAGTCCTTTAAGGGATCGGTCATCACCATCGCAGGTGAAAAGTTTCTTGCGCAGTACCGTCTGCTTCCGGGTTATCCCGGTGTTCCCTCCGCGATTGATATCGTTCCTGCGGATATGAACCCGCTGGATATTTCCGGCATCGGACTCTCCCAAAACCAATTGAAAAGACTCGCACTCGGTTTAATAGCCAGGCGTCCCGAAAAACGGGTGGAAAAAGTGAAGGCATTTGGGATCGAAGGACAATTGTATCACGTTTACACGGTAGATGAGTATTTATTCCTGGACATCGGATTTCACAATAACACCAATTTGAAATATGATATCGCCGATCTCCGGTTCCGGATAGATGATAAAAAGGTAACCAAAGCCGCAAACAATCAATCCGTGGAGATAAGGCCCGAATTTATCCTTTCGGCAGTACCTGGTTTTTTAAAGGACTACCGGAACATCTTTGTCTTTAAAAAAATGTCCTTTCCTGGCAATAAGGTTCTGTATATGGAACTCAGCGAAAGGCAGCTGTCCGGGCGGATCATCACACTTACGATCTCCTACCAGGATATCCTTGATGCCGATATCCTGCCGAATTAACGCTCAAACTTATTTTTATGACTGATTCCATAGCCTACGATTACGTAAAGCTGGTATTGGAGGAGGAGTTTTACAGGACCTACCTGCGCTTTTCCAATCATGGAATTCTCCACTACGAGCTTACTAATATCCTCGAACTGTGTGAACCATTGGTCACCGGGCTCGACGAGGACGACCGCTTCTTAAAATATGAGGTGATCGGAACCATAGCAGATTATTTACAGGAGATATGATATGGCCTTCAATCCGGTAAGGAAAATGGCCGATAATCTTTCGGCCATCCGGATCGCCCTGGACTTTACCGGCCAGCGGCTTTCTGATCCGGATCTTCAAAAACTTAAACAATATGCTGGATTTGGCGGTCTAAAGGCCGTTCTTTTCCCGCCCGGTGAAATTTCCGCATGGGAAAAGTTCGGTGCCTCAAAAGCTGACATGAAACTCTTTCCCCTGGTGACGGAACTGCATGAAGTGCTGCAACAAAAACTGACAGCAAAGGAATATAAAGCGGCAATTGATGCCTTGAAAAGCAGCTCCCAGACCGCCTACTATACACCAGACTACATTCCGAGGGCGATCTATACCGCTATGCTGCAATGTAATATCCTGCCTAAACGTCTGTATGAACCAAGCGCCGGGGCCGGTGTTTTTATTGAAGAAGCTTTGCTTGGGTTTCCGGAACTGGAACAGGTTACAGCCGTGGAAAAGGATATCATCACCGGGCGGATCCTGACCGCTATCTGTTCGGCCTACACGACACCAATCGAAGTACAGATCAAAAAGCTGGAGGAAACTGCGGCAACGGAAAAAGGTCAGTCTGACCTGGTGATCAGTAATATTCCTTTTGGCAGGATCGCAGTTCATGATCCGGCCTATAATAAAAGCGGCATTTCAGCAAAAGTACATACCTATTTCTTTGCCAAAGGGCTGGATAAGATCAAAGACGGCGGCATCCTGGCCTATATCGTGACAGACGCCTTTCTGAATAACCCATCCAATGCCATAGCGCGGAAATTCCTGTTCACCTCTGCAGACCTGCTGACCGTAGCCGTTTTACCTGCCAACCTGATGAAGGAAAACGCCAATGTCGAAGTCGGGATGCACCTGATTCTCGTGCAGAAGAATGATACCAAGGAAACGCTCACCGAAGCGGAATGCAAACTGCTCGAAACCGTGGAAGTCGAAAACTCGTTTGGACGATACCACCTGAATGCCTGGCTTGCAGATAAGAACGAACTGATCTATGCAGATGAGATCATCGAAGGCACCAATGCCCGGGGGAAAGCATCTCGGGTAGCCTGGCAAAACGGCGATATGCTGGATATCGTCCCCCTGCTCAAAGAACAACTGGTTGCAGGTTTTGCAAACTTTGACTACGTGAAATGGGAGTCCAATTCATTTAACAAAAAAGAGGCCCTGCTCAAGCAGTTTACTTTTTTACCGGTTCCTGAAAAGGAAAAAGCAAATGAAAAGCCCGTGTTAACTATTGGACAACTGGGTTTGTTTGATGCACCGGCACAGGCAGAGACGGCAAATAAAGCGCTGGACTACCTGGATGATCTGGACAGGCAATTTATAGCAACAGAATCCGCACGCCTGATCAGCATTATCCGGACAACACAGCGGCCCTTGCATGACAGTATTGTCTTACTGACCGCCCGCGCACAATCGAATAACAGGTATACCTATAAGCTGTACAGCAACCTCTCTGAAATTTCATTCCCGGGTAAATGGATGTCGGGCACGAGCCTTGGCCAGGAGCTGGACGCACTATCCGTTCGCCTCAAACAATTCGGTCATGATTACCGCTACGAAGGCGATACAAGTCTGGAACCGGCCTTTAAATTAGCTCAGGAACGTCCCAGGTCTTTTACGGACCTGAAACCATTCTACAGTAAAGATACCCTGGTCATCTTCGGGGGAAAGGTCGGCCTGATCGGCGAACCACATCATTTTGAGGCCAAATTTGAGCCCCTTGACCCGCAGCCGGAAGTGGCCTTTTTCGAGGATTACCTGACCCTGCGCGATATTTACCTGGAACTTGCAGGCAATGAAAGTGAATATGCTATCCAGTTTCCTGAACTGCGCCAGTCACTGAACTCTTATTACGAGGACTTTGTCAACAAATACGGGGTGCTCAACAAAACTGTTAACCGTAACCGGATCCTCCAGGATGTAGCATTGGGCTTTAAGGTGCTTTCCTCTCTGGAAATCAGGGAGCAGGAAAAAATGGTACGGTCGGATATATTTTACGGACCGCTTTTCCAGCAAAAGGAACTGCTGAAAACAGATGATCCCTTGGAAGCGCTGGCACGCTGCCTGAATGATACAGGGCGGGTCGATCTTTCCGTCATCGCACAGGTAACCGGCCTGGTAGAGGACGAGATCATTGTCCGGTTGGATAAGCAGATCCTGCTGAACCCCCAAACGCTTGGATGGGAAACGACCGACAATTATTTGTCCGGCAACGTAGTAGACAAATTAAAGATCGCCGAGAAACTCGCCGCTGAGGAACCGCATAACCTGCAATTTGCCCGGAGCCTTGCCGCGATCCGCCGGGTACAGCCCGAACGGATACCCTTTGAAAGGCTGGATTTTAACCTCGGCGAACGCTGGGTACCGCTCGAATATTACGAGCGCTTTGCTTCGGACCTGTTCAAGTTGGATACAAAGATCAACTACCTTGTTTCTGTAGACGACTATAAAGTAAGTTATCCAAAAAAAGGAAACACGATCACCAACGAAGAATTCTCAGTTACCCCCAAGGAAAGCAATAAGGTGACGGGACGTGTCCTGCTGGAATATGCACTGCTCAATACCACTCCGCATTTTACCTACCCGGTAGAGCAGTATGGCAAAGTAGTCCGGGTGCCCGACACGGAAGCGATCCAGAACGCCCATCGCAAGATCGATCATATACGGTCACGATACCTGCTCTGGCTACTGGAACTGCCCAACGAGGAAAAACAGTTTTTAGAAAGGATATATAATGAAACGTATAACTGCTATGCGCTCCGGGAATTTGACGGCAGCCATCTTTCCCTTCCTGGCGTCGATTTTAAGGCATTAAAGATCACAGACCTGTATCCCTCACAGCGAAATGCGGCATGGCGGGTTATCCAAAACAATGGCGGTCTGATCGACCACGAAGTAGGTTTAGGTAAAACCCTCACGATGATCATTGCTGCAATGGAAATGAAACGGCTCGGTATAGTGCATAAGCCATTGATCCTGGCGCTGAAAGCCAATGTGCAGCAGATCACGGACACTTTCCGGCTAGCTTATCCGAAAGCGAAACTACTGGCGCCCGGTGAAAATGATTTTGAACCGGCCAAACGGAAAAGAATCTTCCATGAGATCAAGAACAACAATTGGGATTGTATCATCCTGACCCATGACCAGTTTGGAAAGATCCCGCAGGCACCGGAAATTCAAAAGAAGATCCTGCAAATTGAGCTGGGCAATACCGAACTGGACCTGCTGACCATCCGGAAAGCCGGCGAGGAGATCAGCCGGGAGATGCTTAAAGGTTTGGAGATACGCAAGGAAAACCTGGAAGCAAAATTAAAAGGCGTGATCGAGGCCATAGAACAACGCAAAGACACCGGCATAAATTTTCGCGAGATGAACATTGATCATTTGTTCATCGACGAATCGCATAAATTTAAGAACCTCACTTTCACTACCCGGCATACCAAGGTCGCAGGTTTGGGAAATATAGCGGGAAGCCAGAAAGCGCTCAACATGCTTTTTGCCATCCGTACCTTACAGGACCGCAATGATACCGACCTTTGCGCGACTTTTCTTTCCGGCACACCGATCTCCAACAGCCTGACCGAGATGTACCTGATCTTCAAATATCTCCGGCCACGGGAACTGGAACGCCAGTGCATTTCCAATTTTGATGCCTGGGCAGCGGTGTACGCGCGGAAGACTGTTGATTTTGAATTTACGGTAACCAACGAGATCCGGGCAAAGGAACGATTCCGCCATTTTATCAAGGTGCCTGAACTGGCGCTCTTTTATAACCAGATCACCGATTACAAAACGGCGAAACATATCAACCTCGACAAGCCGGAGATCGATGAAACCCTGGTGAATATCAAGCCGACACCTGATCAGCAGGAATTTATCAAACGGCTGATGCAATTTGCCAAAACCGGTGATGCGACCGTGATCGGCAGGCGTCCGCTAACCCGGGATGAGGATAAGGGCCGGATGCTCATTGCCACCAATTACGCCAAGAAAATGGCTGTGGACATGCGCCTGGTCAACCCGGAAAAATACGATGACCACCCCGGCAATAAGGTTAATGTATGCGCACGAAACGTGGCAGAGATCTATCATGAAAGCACCCCGCATAAGGGAACACAGATCATTTTCAGCGACATCGGCACGCCAAAGCCGGGTGAATTCAATGTTTATGATGCGCTGCGGGACAAGCTGGTTACTGATTTTAATATTCAGGCGAACCAGATCACCTTTATCCACCATTGGGCAACGGATAGACAACGCAAGGAACTTTTCAAAAGAATGAATTCCGGTGACATCCGCATCCTGATCGGCAGCACCGAGAAAGCGGGAACAGGCTTAAATGTGCAGGAACGCATCGTCGCCATGCATCATCTGGATATACCCTGGAAACCATCCGAGCTGGAACGTGCGCCCGTAAAGGCTGCATAATAAATCTACCTATGGCAAGGTAGTAGACGTGTGTTTATAAGTCTATCGTCAGTCATTTGACCTGTGAGGGAAACCAAATATCAGGGAACATAGCACAATGACAAACCCATAAGTCAGCGAGTTACCAACGCTGCGACTGAATGGTGAGACGAAAAGACAGGTATAAGGATAAAATCCATACTGATTGAACGATAGCCTAAGTGGTCTGTCTCGGGACTATGACGTAAGGTAACTGAAATCGTCATACTGTGGTACTGTTGTTCCGCTGTTCAGGAGCATCAGCATAAACAAACCACAGCGCAAGTGCAATAAGCATTAAAAGGTAGAAGTCGTATCCGAGAACCTGTCGCGCCAATAGTTAGTATGCAGCTAAACGGGGATTACCTAAGTCGGAATGCCACTGGCGTGGCTATAAAGCGCAGGCTTTTGAATATCCGATATGGTAACGGAGTCCTCGTAGTAGTCCGAGCAAGGGAAAGCCTTGTACATGGCGAAGGAGGACAGCTAATATTTTTAATACAATTAATGGAAAATGTGAGAGACATTATGAGAAATCCAGAAAGAGTGTTAAACAGTCTGACAGAACACAGTGCTTTAAAAGAGTACAAGTTTGAGAGACTTTACAGGATTATGTTCAACAAAGAGATGTTCTTTATTGCCTATCAAAACATTTATGCGAAAGAAGGCAACATGACAAAAGGGGTCAATGAAGAAACCATTGACCAAATGAGTATCGACAGAATTGAACAGCTTATTGATATGCTGAAAAATGAAGCGTATCAGCCAATGCCCTCGAGGAGAACGTACATTCCCAAAAAAAATGGGAAAAGACGTCCTCTTGGAATTCCGGCTTTCAATGACAAACTGGTACAAGAGGTAATCAGGATGATTTTAGAGGCTATTTATGAAGGCTACTTTGAGAAAACATCTCATGGGTTCAGACCCGAAAGAAGCTGCCATACAGCCTTAAAGATAATCCAAACCACTTTTACCGGCGTGAAATGGTTTGTTGAAGGAGATATAAAAGGCTTTTTTGATAATATCAATCATGAAACCATGATTAGCATACTTCAGGAAAGAATCTCTGACGATAGATTTATACGCCTTATCAGAAAGTTTTTGAACGCTGGGTATGTTGAAGAATGGGTATATCATGGAACCAACAGCGGAACCCCGCAAGGTGGTATCATCAGCCCCATACTGGCAAACATTTATCTGGATAAACTGGATAAACATATGTCCGAATACAAGAAAAAATTCGACAAAGGAGAAGCAAGGCAGAGAAATCCTGTTTACCGAAAACTTGAAGTCCAAAGAGGCAATGCGGTTCGAAAACTTAAAACAGAAACGAATGAGATTAAGAGAGAGGAACTGATTAAAACTATTAGGGACATAGAAAAAGAACGCCCCAATATCCCATTCACGTTAGCGCAAGATAACGAATATAGGAGGATTGTTTACCAGAGATATGCAGATGACTTTCTGATTGGCATAATCGGCAGTAAAGAAGATAGCCAACTTATCAAAAACGAGATAGGCAAGTTCCTGTCAACGGAATTGAAGTTAGAGCTTTCAGAAGAAAAGACGCTGATTACCCATGCCAATAAGCCTGCAAAATTCTTGGGATATGACATCTATGTAAGGAAATCGAACCTGACAAAAAGGGATAAAGCAGGAAAATTAGTAAGGAATTACGGTGGAAGAATTGTTCTCGAAATAACAAACGAGACTATTAAGAAAAAGCTACTGGACTACCGGGTACTGAAAATCGTTAATCATAACGGACATGAAGTATGGAAACCCAAAGGCAGATATTCTTTAAAAGACAATGACGACCTCGAAATCCTGGAACAATACAATGCTGAAATCAGAGGGTTCTATAACTACTACTCAATTGCCAACAACAGTTCTTTAATCAACTCATTCTATTACATCATGAAGTACAGTATGTATAAAACATACGGTACTAAATACCGAACCTCCGTCCACAATGTCATAGAGAAATTTAGACAGGATAAGGACTTTGTGGTGAAATACCGCAATAAAAAAGGTGAAACAAAGACAAGGGTGTTTTATAATGATGGTTTTAAGCGAATAAAAAATTCATGGTACGATAAATCAATTGACATCATCCCTAACTCGGTCATTTATAGAAGCTCAACGAGCCTTATTGACAGGCTTGCCGCCAATAAATGCGAGTTATGTGGAAAGGAAGACTGTAAGTTGGAAATGCATCATGTGCGAAAACTAAAAGATCTCAAAGGCAAAAGCTATTGGGAAACACTAATGATCGCCCGTAATCGCAAAACGATGGCAGTATGCCTTGATTGTCACGGTAAAATTCATCATGGAGGATAGACTGATAATATTAGTGGAGAGCCGTATACATGGAGACATGTACGTACGGTTCGGGGGCGAGTACTTGAAAACCTACCGTAGTAATACGGCAAGGCGTTGGGTGCTTAGCCTACAACGGGACGGAAGAGGCGCCAGGCAGGGAAACTGGCTCGCCAAAATGGCTTACGGTAACAAGGTCAGGAATTTTATTTACGCCGTCGAACAATCCCTGGATAACTATAAATTCAACCTGCTCAAAAACAAACAGATCTTCATCAGCCAGATGAAGAACAATGAACTGTCCGTGCGAACACTCGACGAAGGAGCCATCGATGAGCAAAGCGGCATGAGCTTTTCCGAATATATCGCGATCCTGTCAGGTGATACTTCATTATTGGAAAAGACGAGGGTCGAAAAGAAGGTTGCTGAATTAGAAGGCTATAAAGGCGCGCATTTCAAGGAGGTTGCCAGGAGCCGCTACCTGTTGGAGGACCTGGAAAAGAAAAGCCGGGAAACAACGCAAACGCTGGAACTGGTCCGCAAGGATGAGCAGGCATACAAAGCGGTGCTGAAATATGATGCTGAAGGAACAAAGCTCAATCCCCTGCGATTGACCAATATAGCCGAATCAGATGCCGTTGCCATTGGAAACCGCTTTATCGACTTGTATAAAAACTGGGCACCGGCCGATCTCAGCAAACCTGAACAGCATTTGGGTGAGTTATATGGTTTTGATCTTTTTATCCGGCGCAAACTGCAGTCAGTGGAGACCGGGTTTACCAGCCGGATTGAACAGGTAACCTCCCTTTACGCGGAAAGCCGTTCTACTGGTATCAAATACATGCAAAACGGCGGGGCACCCAATATTGACAATCCTAAACTGGCCGCCAGGTATTTCCTGGAAGCCATCAACAGGGTGGTTAGTATGGCTGAACGCTATGAAAAAGAGCTAACCGGTATCATTCAGCAGATCCCTGAAGTCAGAGAACTCACCCAACGTCCCTTTGAACAGGAATATGAACTGGCCTCCCTGAAAAAGGAACTGGCCAGACTGGAACTGGAGATCAGCAACAAGATCGCAGAAAGAGAGCGTGAAGCCGGGACAGAACAATTAATTATTCCGCAGGAGGCACAACAAACAGAAGTAGCTTATGCATCCATCAAACGCTAAACTTTTAGGTTAGGCATTTACCCATGGGTATAGAAAACAGGCAGTTTCTGGCTTGTCAAACCTGTAATACTTAGGAAGACGATAAAGTAAGCCTTGGATTATTGCCTTATACCAGGATGGGCCGCACCATATGGCTGTGGCTTTTTAAATTTAACAGGTGCCCGATGGAAGAAACCAGGGAACAGCAAAAACTCCATGGGTTTTTGCAATGTGCGATCTATTTGTCCATAGGATTAGAAGCCGCTATCTTCATTTATCACGATGCCCCTTTCTGGGGCATTTTTTTTACCCCACTGGACAGGATCAGCCACCTGGTCATTTATTCCGGCCTGGTCTACAGTAAGCTGACAACGTTTGGCCTGACCTGCCTGGTCAGCATCGGTACGCTGGCAAAAAAGAAAACAGACCTCGACCCTAAAAAGCACATCGTCTATCCGCTTGCATTCGGTCTGTTTTTATTCTTTGGCAGTCTCGTTTTTCAGGGCCGCGGTTCCCCGCTGGCATTTGCTTATACGAGCTGGTATGATCTGCTGTACATGGTTTGCTCATTCGGCGGGGCACTCATGGTGAGTTTATCGATGGACAACATTTCCAAGTTCATTAAATCGGGCCTGGGAAAGGATATATGGAACACGGAAGCGGAAAGCTTTATGCAGCCGGTAAAACGGATAGATACGCCTTACTCGGTGAATATACCCATGCTTTTTTACCATAAAGGCAAAGTTTGGAAGGGCTGGATCAATATCTGTAATGTGTTCCGGGGCACGATGGTCATCGGAACGCCCGGCAGCGGGAAAAGCTTTTCTATCGTTAATCCTTTCATCCGGCAGCTGATCGCCAAAGAGTTTGCGGTCTGCCTGTATGATTTCAAGTTCCCAGATCTGGGTCACATTGCTTATTACCATTACCTGCTGGCTAAGCAGAACGGGAAGCTGAAAGGCTTTGCCTTTCATGTCATTAACCTGAACGATATTGAAAAGAGCCGTCGTATAAATCCCTGGCGGGCAGATTATATCAGGTCATTGGCCGACGCGGCGGAAACCGCCGAGGCACTCGTAGAAGCGCTAAAAAAAGGCGACCGTTCCGGCGGCAGCGACCAGTTCTTCACACAGTCTGCAATAAATTTCTTAGCATCCTGCGTGTATTTTATGAGCAAATACAAAGGCGGCATCTATTCCAGCTTTCCCCATGTACTGGCCTTACTGAACCGGTCTTACGAGGAGATCTTCAACGCATTGACCTCCGAGCCGGAGCTGCGTTCCCTGCTGTCTCCTTTTATGACGGCTTATAATGCCAAAGCATTTGACCAGTTAGAGGGACAGATCGGTACGCTGAAGATCTTTATCAGCCGGCTGGCAACGAAAGAAACTTTTTGGGTCTTTTCCGGCAATGACTTTGACCTGAAGATATCCGCAAAGGAAAACCCGGGAATGCTCGTATTGGCCAACGACCCGAACACGCAGAATATTAACTCTGCCTGCTATTCCATTATTATTAACCGGCTGACCAAGCTCATCAACACCAAAGGCAACCTGCCATCGGCGCTGATCGTCGATGAAGTGCCCACCTTATTTGTTCACCGGGTGGAGAACCTGATCGCCACCGCACGGTCGAATAAGGTCGCTGTTCTGATGGGCCTGCAGGAATTGCCCCAATTCAATCAGCAGTACGGGAAAGATACCGCTGCCACCATCACCGCAGTGGTGGGAACAGTCCTTTCCGGTTCCGTCAGGAATAAGGAAACCCTGGAATGGCTGGAAAGGCTTTTTGGCAAATCCAAGCAATTGGGTGAAGGGCTGTCCATAGACCGCAATAAAACCTCCACATCCCTGAATGAAAAGCTGGAGGCGCTGATCCCGGCAGGGAAAATTGCTTCCCTCAATTCGGGAGAAATGGTGGGCATGATTGCCGCTGATGCCCAGGAAAAATATACCGGCCAGTTTGAAACCTCCGCCGTCAATTGCCGCATCAACCTGGATATGGAAGAGATCAGGAAGGAAGAGCGGGGTTATAGAACCCTGCCGTCCTTTTATGATTTTGGCGGGCAAATGGACGAAAAGCTGCGGCAGAACTTTAATCACATCTCGCAGGAAATTCAGGAAATGGTACTGGCCTTTAAACCGCCTCTACCGACCATACCCGTAAAAGCGACCATGAAAAAATGAAAGAAGAAACCAATGAAGTGCAGCTGCCTGAATTCCTGCTGGTACACCCGGACTTGAATGATGACCCGGTGAATAAGCAGGGCCAGATCGGCATCATTACCGCAGCCATTTTAAATACAGACGAATTTTTTGTCGGCTTTGAGGACAAGGTGGTTGGCCTTTACAGTGCTGACGCCTTGCTGACCTTTAAAGACCCCTCGGACATCTATGGGTTTATACATCAAAATGCGCTGACGCTTTCGGTCGACACCTTCAGAGACCTCAAAACTATCGCCTTGCTGCTGGATTACGGCACCAGGCAACACCAGCGGGCAGCCATGAAGATCGTCCAAAAAGACCCTGAACTTATAATAGCCGCTTTGATCACACTTGAAAAAAGTTTGGGCCTCGATCAGGACATCAAACGGGGCAGGTAATAAAAACTTGAAAACATGATGAATGAACAAGACACGATAGACTTAATGGTCATGGTTAGTCCCAGTCTGTGGTTATCCGATTTCATGGGCAAAATCGGCATCATTGAATACGCAGACTTTACGGACGACAAAATTTGGGTAAGGTTTGAGGATGAGGAAGTGGAACCCTTTCGTTCGGAACACCTGTTCGTCATGAGAACTCCTGTAGAGTTAAAGGAAACAGCAGAAAATAAAAGGGCGGCGCTATGGGCGCCCATACCTGAGAACCTCCAAAATCTTGCAAGACTACAGGAAACCGGATCTGACTTGGAACGCAGGAATGCTTTCCAACAGTTAAACGACGACCCGGAACTCCATCGCTGGGCAACGATCCGGCTGAATGAGATCATAGAAATTGCCCCATCCCGAAAAATAGGCAGGTAAATCTTTAAAATGAAACAATATGGAAAATGCAACTCTAGCCGGGACACTTGTCCTGGTACAGCCGGATCCGGAAAACGAGACCGGCAGGAATAAGGCACAGATCGGCGTCCTGACCTATGCCAGGTCCGAAACAGAGAATTATGTACGCTTTCCCGAAGGCGGCGAGGCCTTTTTTCCCGCCGCCCAGGTAATGATGCTCAAAGACAAAAAACAGGTCTTTGACGACCTCACCAACCACAGTTCAGAAATGCCGCTCGATGACTTTAAAGCCATGTACAAGATCATGCTGCTGCAGGACAGGGGAACTTCACAGGCCTTAAATGCCGCGCTGGCATTGGCCGGAGATCATCCAGGCGTGCAGGAACGTGTATTGGAGTCCATCAGCCAGGGACCAAATCAGGATCTGGCGAAAACCTATACCCGTTGAAAATGCTGATCGGCATTTGCCTGGTCTGCCTTCCCCTCAAACACCTGAAAATAAATTCTGACTACGGATACCGCATCCACCCGCTTAGCGGGAAATATAGCCTGCATGCCGGTATTGATTTCAAAGCCCGGAATGATACGGTATATGCTGTTCTGGCTGGCCGGGTAAAAGCTGCCGGCAATGATGAGGGTTTGGGGCTGCGCCTGCGGCTCGTACATGGCGAGTTGGAATCGGTCTATGGCCACCTCAGCAGGATGTTTGTTTTTCCGGGCGATACCGTACGCACTGGTGAACCTATCGGCCTCACCGGCGCAACCGGACGGGTAACCGGCGAACACCTGCATTTCAGTATCATCTACAGGCACAAATACATCAATCCACTTAAATTTTTATACGAACTGCTAAAAAAACAAGAAAATGAGCAAAACTTTCAAAGCACTACCCGTGCAGCTTTCAGATAAGCTGGTAGCGGAAATCAAAGAGGGTAATTCCCTCTTTCAGAAACCCATTAAGGAAAATGGTATGCCTGCCTTTGTCACACCCATCAATCCGACCACCGGCAAAGGCTACAGCGCGATGAACGCGCTGATCCTCGGCATGCAGCGCCACGACGATCCGCGCTGGATGTCAGCCGATGCCGCTCGTTTCGCAGGAAACTGGGTGAAGAAAGATGAAAAAGGTACGCTGATCGAGTTCCCGAAAACGAGCGATATCCAGGCTATCCGTACTGCTGAAGGGGACAGGATCAAAAAAGATGGCGTCACCCAAACCAAAACCGTAGAATTCGAAAAACCGCAGCGAGGCCAGGCGTTCCTTTTTAATGCCGAGCAAATGAACGATGTCATTCCCTTGCAGGAGTTCCTGCAAAAACAGGAGGCCGGACAAACGATGGATCCAACGGAACGTGCCATGAAATTGATCGATGACAGCAAAGCCGTCATTATCCATGGCGGACAGGAAGCTTATTTTGACAAAAAACGGGATGCCATATTCCTGCCAGAACCGGAGACATTTGGCAATGAGGTTAAATACCTGCAGGCAGCTATCCACCAGCTGGCGCACTGGACCGGTCATGAAAACCGCCTTAACCGCCCGATGGAGGGAAAATTCGGCTCTATGGATTATGCCCGCGAAGAATTACGCGCAGCCATTGCCGGCATTCTGATCGGAGGCGAATTGAAGATCGGCCATAACTTCGGACAGCAGGCGGCCTATATGAACAATTTCGTTAAAATATTAAAGGATGAACCTTTTGAAATTGCCAAGGCTTCCCGGGATGCACAAAAGATCGCCAACCTCCTCCTGGGTGTCAACCAGAAAAGGGAACAAAAGCAAAGTGTCGAAACCGGGTTTAAGAAAGGTGACGAGATCGCCTACCTGGACACCACTTACAAGGTGCTGGAAACCTACAAAACCAAAAGCATCAAAGTACAAGATGCCGATGGTGCCCGTAAAGTGCTGAAGCCGGAATACGGGCTTTACAAATCTTTGTTAGAGGCCAAAACCAATCCGAGGGAACCCGAATTGGCGCTCGACGAGGCACAGGGCCAATCCGAAGAACAGGGACAAAACTATAAAATAGGACGATAAGATGAACCCGGTATTATATCACGAAGATAATCTCCCGGTCAAGGACCTGGAGACCATCGGGCTGGCCGCTGGCGGCCAGCTGCTGTTGAACGTCGATGACCTGAAAGCTTTGCTTTCAGGTCGCCGTACCAGCTTACTCGAATTGCATGACCTGGAATCAGAAAATTTCAAGATCAAATCGATCAATGCCAAGATATCGCTAAAGCCGAATGAAAACGGGCAGATAGACCTCTTGATCCACCCGATCTATCGCGATGCGGTGATCCCCGATCTGCTGACCAGGAATGAAGCCCTTCAATTACAAAAGGGTGAAGTTGGGAGTGTGCTGAGAATAGCCCTCGATAACCATGGCAATAAAAAGGAAATGCTGGTCGAATACGATCCGGAAACAAAGGAATTTATCGTTTCAGATACGGAGAAGATCTTAGCCCCCGATATGGTCAATAAGGAATTTCTGACCCCTGCTCAAAAAGAGAATTACCGAAAGGGCAAAGAAGTGCAGATACCAGACGGCACCCGCTTCAGCTATTCCGCAACAGACCGGCATGGTATCCGCTCCAATAAACTGGCGCTGGTTGCATCCATCCTGATGGACGGCGGCATATCCTATATGGTATTTAAAGGGCTGAATGCCTTATTTAACCAGAAACGTGATCAAAAAGCTGCTGAAAAATTAAGCCCAGGCTATTACCAGGCGATTAAGGATATCGAGAACCAGCATGGTTTCAAGCCGCACCAGTTCGAACGGTCGCAGTCCCGAAAGGGAAGGTAAGCGGTGATGAATCAACAGTTAATAAGACTTGGTATTCCATCGGAAATCCAGGCGTTTTTTAAGGCAGATGAGGAACTCTTCTTTTCCTATGGTGATCAGCATGAACGATATGGTGCAGGTTTTCACATCGTACCATCCACGCCCAACCTGTGGTTTGCAGGCACCAGTCATGCAACACATTTGATCATTACCTATTCCGTAATGGAAGCCATGGCCTTTATCACGCTTAACCGCCATCGGTTTCCACGGCTGGAGCAGCTGGCATTTATCGCCATAGGCAACAGGATGCATAACGCGCAGGCTGAATGGATCAGGCAAAGTTTTCCTGGCCGTTTGGTTACACTGGTATTTGGTAAAGACCTGATCGGGCATATCACCGATATAAAATTAGCAGCGGCAATAAAAAATATCCCTGTCCAGATCAGCTATATGGGCTCAGAAATCCATATTTATCGTGGCCAACGTTTACAGGTTTTTAATCAGGAAAAGATTTCCCTGCATGCTTTTCAGGAAACTTTTTCCATACGTCCACGCTTCCGCACGGCCAAGCCGGTCGGATCATTAAACTTTTTAGACCAATTAAAACATGACGCAGAATGATGATATCTTATTGAAGCCGGCTATGTTATTCGCTTTTGTTAAAGTGGCGCCGCTAATGCTGTTCGCTATCGCTTTCCTTTTTCTGGCCTGGACACTTTCCCCATACTTTATCGTCTTTAGCATGGCCGTTTGCGGCGTGGCCTGGTATCGATTGCTCTATATACGCAGTTTTAAGTATTTAATAAGCGCCGAATATATCCTGATCACCCGTGGCATATTCTTTAAACGCATTGACCAGGTCGAAATGTTCCGGGTAAAAGACTACATTATTACACAACCTTTTTTGTTGCAATTATTCAAGCTCATGTACCTGACCCTGAAAACGACGGATGTTGAAAATCAGGTGGTACTGTTCCGGGGTATCCCGGTATCAAAGGTCACCGATACCATCCGGGAGCGGGTCCAGCAGGCCAGGCATAACAATCATATTTATGAATTAAATTGAAAAAAAGCTTGTATATTACTAAGTAATTTAGTATTTTTAACTAAGAAATCGGCGCTATGAAAGCTATTATTCGCAACATTTTACTAACCTGTGTAATCTCTATGTTTTGCTTCTTTGGCGCAGTAGGCAGAAAACACAGCAAAGCTGAAATGACCCCTGCCCAGGCCGCTGAAGCAAGAAAAGAAACATTGACTTGTTTATCTGTGGCCTTTCTGGCCATTGGCTTATGTGCCTGGAGATGTTCAGTGCTCCATAAACGGATAAACCAGGAAAGAGAATTCCAGCGCAGGTTTAACGATTACATGCGCAATGCCTCCTACAACAGGAACTATTAAATTTAATTGTTATTTTGCAACATCTTAAAAGCGGGCTTCTCTGCCCGAATTTGTGATAAGGTTTAGGTTGAAAGTCCCCGGCAGCGAGTGTTTGGGGATTTTTATTTTTAAATCATTTTCTGAGGTGAACGATGCTTTCACCTTAATGCATTATAGGCTTTTCCTCTTCCTTGAAAACGCCTGCTGACTTCTTACTTAATTCCTTATTTATGAAACCATTTCCTTTTGGGATAGCGCCCATGCGGCCTTCCGTCCGATTTATATTTATTCGCACTTTTTCCTGGTTCATATTATTCCTTTGTTGTATCGCAGGTGCTTACCTGTTAAACCCATTACTGGTCATCATAAGCTGGCTGATGCTAATTGCGTTTGTCTGCCATGTCAGTTTATTATGTGCGGAATTGTATATCATTTCTCCTGAAATGTTCATGAGCAGCACCGGTATCATAGTCAAAACAGTGACCTGGCTGGAGCCCATGCAGATCAAGGATTTTAAAGTACGGCAGACTAAACTTATGCACTGTTTAAATATCTCACACGTCACCATTATCAGTGTGGACGATCTGAAGGTTCAATTTACCTTTACCGGAGTTGACAATACTGTCCTGAAAAAGGCACTTGGCCAAATCCTCGAACTTTTAAAAGCCCGGAAAGACTACATCGACAGCCTGTTCGACCAGGCAGCACCGGTACTCTCCAAAACCGAATCGCATGAAAAATAGTATAGCCATGATCGCTATCGGCGCAACGCCTTTTATCATTGATCCGGTAAAAAAGGAATTCAGGCAGTTCAACAAGCCCGACAACGTTCTTAACTTTTCCGCCTTAGATAAATCGGATGATGTCTATACTGCAGTCTTTAATATCTATAAAAAAAATATCACCGTTAAAATTCCGGCACCGGTAATCGATGCTGCGGCATCGTGGACAAAAACGTTTAAAAAGGATATTAACGCGATGAGCCAGCATAATGAATGGGGTTTTTATCTTGGTGATCATGATACCGCACTCAGGCTTTCAGGCAGGCTGCCACACATTGATTTAGCAGGAACCGATTTCACGATCGACTGGCGCCTGAAAGAATTTAGAGAAACAGAATTACCCTGGAAGTCCATCAGCTTTAAGGACATGGAAATGTCGGACAGCGGTGAAGAATATTTATGCTTTTATAATACGGAATCGCATGAGCTCTTTAGTGCTGATGAGAACCTTTTCGAAATGCCCGAAAATGTTGTCGTGCTCGAAATTCCCAATGAATTGAAACTCGATCCAGTGGCCGTCGCCCGCGAGTACGGCATCGGTGAAACAGATCTTTTGTTTGAGCATCCTTTTCAAATGAACTGGAAGGCAAAAGTGACCCCTTTATCAGCGACAGGCCTGGACATTTTTATTGCGGAGAATATAAGCAAGCGGGACGCGCTCCGAAATATCAATAACGACATTTCTCCCAAAGGTAGAAGGCAGTAGCCTTTCTGTCTCACTCATTTATCCATGATTTTTGTAACCATGTCAAAAGATAATAAATATCAATTGGTCACGATCGAAGACCTGGAGATCTTCAAAACCGATCTTTTATCCGCCATAAAGTCCATGATCAAAAGTGAAAATGGCCCCAAAAAATGGTTGAAATCATCTGAAGTCCGGAAACTGATCGGCGTTTCTCCCGGTAAACTACAAACCATCCGCGATTCTGGATTATTGTCATTCACCAAAATAGGTGGCAATATTTATTATGACCCGGATGATATATACCAATTGTTTGAAACCAACAGGGTTCGCAAAAGTATATAGCATAGAAACACCCAGTTACCAATATGACAACTTCAGCTAATGGAGCAGGGAGATCAGTACCACCTGTAAAGGCCCATGTCCTGGTCTACTTTTCTCAAAAATATGTACCGGAACAGGAAGCCATTTCCTTTTATGATTACTTTCATAAAAGGAAATGGAAAAATAAACGGCAAACCCGCATCCGCAATTGGAAAGCTGCTGCCTGGAACTGGATACTTGACCGTAAAATATCTCAAGCCAGTAATTGCTAAAAGACTGTTTTGATAAACTTTTCCGTACCCTCAATCAAATCGTTGATTTCCTCACTTGTAGGCATTTCCTTTTTATTGCGGCAGCTTAACTCCCACAAATCGCCCAAATACTGGATGAAACGAGCGGTCTCAAACCCGTAGACCTGGTGTTTTTTTAATAATTCATTATAATCTTTGATCAGCATATTCTTTTTGCTCACTTTGATATGATGAACATGACAAAGTTCGTTGAAATGCTTTTCCATTACGACACCGCAAATCGCACCCGCAGATCTGATAAACTGTCCTTTACCCAGCTGGCGGGCTACGGCCAGTTCCTGGTCCAGCAACTCTGCCTGCAGCAATTGCCTGATTTCGAAAAGAGAATTATCCAGCCGGTCAAAAACAGCATTCAGGATATTTACCTGTTGCTGAAAAACGGGTATGGCGTCCGGGGGACTGGCGACGATTTTTTTGTCAAATCCGGCGGTAATGACAACCTTTTTTAAATAATCTTCGATGACATAATTATCCGACCGAATTTCTTTTCGTCCTTTAGGCTGCTCATAAAGATTGATGAAATCCGGAAGACGGCCCGGCAAAAACTGCCTGATAACTGCCTGAGCGGCGGAGTACCAGATTTGGTATTCTTGCCCAAAGACGGGCAGTGTTTTAACGAAGGACTGGTAATCTTTTTTTAATACGTTGGTAAAGTGACTTTCCATATTTTCAGGAAATTGCTCTACCTGCATGGCGTTGAAGAGGTTAACCCCCTGGTTAGAAAGCCTTTTTAATTCTGCTTTGATCTGATCCCTTGCTGTAGTCATAAGAACCAAAAATAGCCGCTTACAGCAGTCCGCAAAAACTTTTTTACAACTCCTTAAATTTTTGCGGAAGGGGCAATATTAATGAGTCAGGTCGTACTCCTTAACCAGCGCTGCTGCAGGCAGCCGCAGGAATTCGCTGAATTTTCGGATCATGGTCAACGATAAGGGCTGCTTATAATTGAGCACCTTACTCACGGTACCTTTGTCGCCGTAAACAGCAGCCAGGTCGGACGCCTTATACCCGAAATCCTCCATACGGATCTTGATCATCTCGACAGGATCTACTTCCGGAAGGTCCCAGTTTTTTTCTTCATAATTAGCAATCAAATGCACCAACAGGAGTTTTTCCTGATGATCTTCTCCTGCTGTTGCATATTTGATTGCTTCATACCGGTCAACAGCTTCATTATACTGTTGTTCGGTTTCTAGTAAAAACCAATGCTTTTTGGTCATATCTTAGTAAGTTAACCCTATTCGGTACTCGCATCAATTTTATCATATTCTGCATGCGTGCCTATAAATCGAATTTCTACGATTTGATCGGCATAATCCAGTTCGATAATCAACCGGTATTTATTACCTGTTATTTTGAAGCGTGCCCGTTTCGCGGGTATAAGTTTAGCTTTCGGAAAGTCGGCCAAAATATCGGCACCTTTTTTCCATTTGGCTTGTTCAACTACCTTTTTCCAGGTAGTGATACTGTTAGCGGCGTCTGCATGTTTTTTTGCAAATTCCTTCAATTTCATTTGACGGATGATGATCATCGTTTCTGCGTTTATTGTTTGTCATCGGCGATCTCCTTAATTTCTTACTTTTTTACATTTTTACGTCGCTCAACCGGGACCTTCCCGGAATGATAAATCAAAGATAAAATAAAGTTGGTGAATTACCAACTTTATTCCGCCATTTTTTTATTCCTTAGATGGCAATTCTCCTCAATTGTCCCTCCTCCGTAAATACAATTCCTTTAACCCGAGCCAGCGTCTTGCTGATCTTGTTTTTCCTCACTTTTGCGTAACGCTGCGTAGTCCTGGTCGTTTTATGGCCAAGCATTTTACTTACTTCCTCCAGTGAAAACTCCATTATATTCAACATAATATCAGCAAAGGTGTGTCTCGCCAAATGCGTATTTAATTCCCGGTTAATTCCACAGATCACTGCAAGTTCCTTGAGATATCCGTTATACCGCGCATTGCTGTTAACAGGTATCAGTAAGCCATTTTCTCTCCGGCAATTATGGTCCTTATATTTTTCGATAAGTTCTTCAATAATAGGAAGGATTGGAACAGTTTCACTGACCCCGGTTTTGCCCCTGTCTTTGATTAGCCACTTTTCACCTTTGATACCCACTTTAACAATATTTTCAGTGGTCAGTGCAAAGACGTCCTGAAAGGCGAAACCTGTAAAACATTGAAAGATAAACGCATCCCTCACCTCGGCTATTCTTTGGATCCTGATATCCTTGTTCCATATTTTCTCCACCTCGAAATATTCTAATGGGGGGACGTCTGTCTCGTCACCACCACACTTAAACTTAATGATAGGGTTTTTTACTATCCAGTTATGTGTTTCAGCTACCGTCAGGATTTCCTTTAAATTTTTAACTTGCTTTTTTGCTGCTGCTTCCCCAAGAACTTTATCTCGTTCCACGGTTAGGTAATTATAAAATTGGACAGCAAATGAAAATTCTATTGAACTTAGATCCATATCCTTTGACCGGAAGTGATAGATTAAAAACTCCTCCAGTTTCTTTCTGGTGGCATTCCATTGTTTTAACGTTTCCGGTGAACGAAGCTTTTTATCTACCATCTTTTTAAAGTTAGCAATGTGCAGATCAGAAATCTGTAACAGGGTAGGGATTAGCTTAAGCACCGGCTTAATGGTAGTTTTTATGTTATTAGCCGGTAATCCATTGTATACGTTTTTGACCATCAACGGTGTTATTAGCTCGTGGCCAGCTTGTAATATGACAAACTCTCTGTTAAGATCGACGGTAACCTCACTGATTTTAAGGTTAACCTTCTTGCCATGGCTGCCGCCTTTCGCTTTTTTGTTTTCGACATCCCAGTCGTTGAGATGGACTTTCATCCCAATGGCGAGCTCTTCAGAAACTTCGCCTTCAATACTAATTCTGCAAATGACAGGCGCAAATCCTTTTGCGTCTGGTTTTGATTTACGATGCCAAAATAGCAACGTCAATTTTTGATGATTTCTCATTTTAATGAACTTTGGTGAACAATTTGTTTTGCGGAACTCCGAAACTTAAATTGTTGCCCTAAACCATTCTCTTGCAATTAATTAACTGCCGAACTGGTGCCCAAATATAATTCAACTGGTGCCCAATCGAAATAGGGCACCAGTTAGAATGAATCGCTTTGATTTGAAATGATCTGATTATTTTTTGGCGGAAGGGGCCAAATATGCATTTAAAATGCATTTTAAGCAGAAAAGGCGCATTTTCATGCGCCTTTTAGCTTTAAACGATCGACCTGTTGGGTGGTCTTTGTGATCCCGCTGGGATTCGAACCCAGGACCCCAACATTAAAAGTGTTATGCTCTACCAGCTGAGCTACGGAATCAAAATTCAACCTTCTTGGTATTGCTACCGTTTCGGTTCAAAGCGATTCATTATGGTTTTAAATAAGAAAAGCCTTCTTTCAAAGGCTTTTCGTGATCCCGCTGGGATTCGAACCCAGGACCCCAACATTAAAAGTGTTATGCTCTACCAGCTGAGCTACGGAATCATTACTTTTCAACTTTCTCGATACTGCTACCGTTCCCGTTTAAAGTGGTGCAAATATAGGGCGATTAATAATACGATGCAAGTGCTAATTGTAATTAATTGTAAAGTATTTGTTAAGCTATTAATTGCCAATAAACTACATTTTAAATATAGCTATTTTACCCTTGTCGCCGGCCAATAAAACCAGTTTTCCGTGTTTAGCTCTGCGGCAAACATTAAAGCTGGTGCTATCAATTTTTTTCCATGACTCGCCGTAGGCTGCTGATAGGCTGGTGCCAGATGTCCCGGTGGATAAATATATCCGCCCCTGTATGCGCTCCACACATGACTGAAAACCCGTAACGCCTGCCGGCAAAACCTTGTAGGCATTGCTTTTTTTGTCGTACTTACAAATTACAGAATCTGTTGCCTTATTTTTTGAATAGTTACCTCCTACTGCCACCAGCAAATCATCAGATATCGAAAAGGCGCCTTTACTGCCTGCATTTTGTGCCAGCGGTAAACTTTTTGTTTGCCATTGTGGCTTATCGCAATTACACAATTGTAAAAAACGGGCAGCCATGCCGCCGCTCGCTATAACCACGCCCAAATCTTTATTAACCCTTAAACAGGTGCCGCTTGCCGCAAAAGCGGCCTCGCCGGGTAAGGCATCGGGCGTGTTTTGCATCTCGGCCCAGGTTTCGCCGCCATCTTTGGTTTCCATCAGCAGGAATTTATTTTTTATAGGATCGCCTAAAATGTAGCCGTGTTTGGCATCTGCAAAATCCATGGCATCAAAAAAGTAGATACTATCGGTTTTGCGGCATTTTTCCTGCCAGGTTTTACCGCCATCGGTAGTTTTTAAAACCAGCGCCGGAGTGCCCGAACTCATAATCACGGCCTCTTTGGCGTTAAATGCTTCAATATCCCTAAAATCGGCTTTTTCATAGCCGGCAACCTGTTGCCAGGCCCAGGTTGTGCCGCCATCAGTAGTAATGGCTATGTGGCCTTTGCTGCCGCTTATCCAGGCTATTTTATCATCTACAACCGATAAACCGCGGATGCTGGTTGGCTTATCCTGCTGTAAAATGGTGATGGTTTGCGCGGCCGAAATAAATGGCGTAAACAGTAAAACTGTGATTATTAGCTGGTAAAAACGTTTCATAAAGCCTAAATTAAGCCTAAACCGGGCAAGTAACAACTGCCCACCAATTTTTTAATTTATTATAATGCTTTTTGACGGAAACGTTTATATTTGCACGCTTGTTAATAAAACAACAGGCCCGGATGGCGAAATTGGTAAACGTTGCGGTCTCAGAAGCCGTTGAGAATTGTCTCTTGAGAGTTCGAGTCTCTCTTCGGGCACGCCTTTTTTAAGATATGAGAATTGAGATGTGAGATTTGAGAAAATTTCACGTCTCGTCTCAAATCCAACATCTGGTTATCGAGTGTCAGAATTGAATCGGATGTGTGATTATTTTCCGGTCTCATATCTCAAATCTAACATCTCAAATCTATAATGCCCAGGTGGCGAAATTGGTAGACGCACCATCTTGAGGGGGTGGCATTCGTAAGGATGTACGAGTTCGAATCTCGTTCTGGGCACTTCGCAAAAATCAAAAAATCATCTTCTTTCCAACTTCAGGTTATAACAAGCATGCTTGCAAACATCTGATAGTGTTGGTTGTAACGTATATACATTAAACAAGCAAATGTATAAGTACACCCTATCTATTTTCATAGCTATAGCCGCCGCCCTTAACCTGCTGGCGCAAAACCAGCCTATCCATCAATATAAAGACCATGTTTTCCCTAATATCAGCATAACAGAAAACCTAACTTATAATCCCGGTGCAAAGCCTGCCGACGGTAATTCATACCTTTTTGATCTATATCAACCCAAAAGCGACCATACCGCGGCAAGGCCGCTTATTATCTGGATGCACGGCGGTGGTTTTAAATATGGCTCAAAGGCCGACAATGGCATCAAAATATGGAGTAATGATTTTGCTCAGCGCGGATACGTATGCGCGGCTATAAACTACCGGCTAAGCAAAAACAACCCGGTATTTCATTTTGATGAATTGCAAAAAAGTATTTATTACGCCGTGGAAGACGTTAAAACAGCCATTGCCTATTTTAAACAACACCAGGCCGAATACAATATTGACACCAACAAAATAATCCTTGCCGGCAATTCGGCAGGCGGCATTATAGCCTTACAAGCCGCTTATAGCAGCAACGCCGAACTATCAAGACGTACAGGCGTAGTTGACTCGACAGCCCTGCTTAAACCCGGCGACAAAGCCAAAATTGCGGGCATCATTAACTTTTGGGGAGGCATTCTTGACATCCGCTGGTTAAAAAATGCGCGGGTACCTATTGTGAGTGCTTATGGCTCGCATGACCGTATCGTAAAACCTTTACAAGCCGATACCGGGATGTATGGCAGTATCGCTATCCACCACAAGGCTGATGAACTGCATATCAAAAATAGCGTAAAAGTGTTTGAAGGTTTTGGCCACGAGTTGCAACGGCATTTCAACCCTTTGTTTGATGCAGGTAAGCCCACGCAAAAAAGATGGCTTGAGGCAGCACAATTTGCAGCCGATTTTTACTACGAAATATTATTTAAGAAACCGGAGTAAACAATTGTTGTTTTTTGTAGTTATAATGTTGAACTTGCTTTGATCCAATTAACTACAAGATATGAAAGTAACAAAAATTATCACGATTGCAACCATAGCGCTAATGAGCTTTGAGGCTTTTGATGCCACGGCCGAAGCATTGCCGGTTGTTGAAGCAACTTCTGTTTTGCAGATCAGGCTTCCGCCACCGCCGCCACGGCCACCTGCACCGCCAAATCCGTTCAGGAGGCATCACCGGCGCGTACGCAGGCATCGCAGGTTACATTTAAGGCTGCCGCCACGTCCGCCAGCACCGCCAAATCCATTGCATTTGCCAACGCCGCCGCGCCCGCCTTTGCCGCCGCGTCCATAATTTAAAAAAGCCCTCCCGATAGTATATCCGGAGGGCTTTTATATTCAGGTTTATTGGGGAAGGTTATAAAAAAATGTTTCGGTTACAATTTTACCATCTTTAACTTCGTAAACACAAACTTCGCTCATCATGCTACGGCCCTGGCCTTTATAGGTTACATCCATATCCATGGTAACCGAAAAAAAGTTACCGCTCACAATGGGGTCAGATACCTGGCCGCTGTGAACCTCTTCAACCATATCATACCATTGCTGATTTTTGGCTATCGCGGCTTCCTTGCCTTCCGAAAGCTCCATATGCGAGCCCTTGGGTTCATGGCTTACCACATCATCAGCATAAAGCTCATCTATGGCATCTAAATTTTTGCCGGCGCGGCAAAGTTCAACTAATTTTTCTGCTACTTCCTGTGTGTTCATCTCAATTGGTTTTATTGGTTATTGCTGATATAAAGTTACACAGTATTATAAAATACAGCGGCATTATTTGTTTTAAGTTTAGGTTAAGCTTTGTTCATGTTCTGGGGTCGGAAAATACAAAATCGACTAAGGACTTATAACTTCGGTTCCTACTACTCAGACGTGTTTCGGTTCAAATAAACATCGGCTTTGAACGCTGGCTACGACTCACCCCGGCTACGCTACGCTGGCCGACCCTCTCTCCGGCTGAGGCCGCAAAGAGGGTGAAGCTCTTTTTTTTTATTTTTTAACCCCTCTATGCGCGAAGCGGAGAGAGGGGTGACAAGCGCAGCGATGTCGGGGTGAGTTGACTCGCCGGCATGCGATAAACGTAATTCCTCCTTCGGCTTTTCGCCAAATTTTACCATTACCCAAAACTGAAATAACCAAACAAAACACGTTAACCTTTCACCCTTTACCTTTCGCCTTTACCTCCTCCCCCTTTCCCAAAAAAAGTTTAATAAACTCAATTTTTTATGATTACTTTGAAGGTTAAATTTTTGCAAGGGATACAACAAATTAAATGCAGCTTACCCGCTTAGAAATCAAGGGCTTTAAGAGTTTTGGAGATAAGATCACCATTAATTTTAATGAGGGTGTAACTGCCATTGTAGGCCCCAACGGCTGCGGTAAATCAAACGTTGTCGACTCCATTCGCTGGGTATTGGGCGAACAAAGCACCAAGATGCTGCGCTCGGAGAAGATGGACAACGTAATATTTAACGGCACCAAAAGCCGTAAAGCAGCCAATCTTGCCGAAGTTTCCCTTACTTTTGATAACACCAAAAACGTACTGCCTACTGATTATTCGCAGGTTACCCTTACCCGCAAGCTTTACCGCACCGGCGAAAGCGAGTACCGGCTTAATGATGTGCAGTGCCGTTTAAAAGATATTACCGATCTTTTCCTGGATACGGGTATCGGCTCAGATTCGTACTCTATTATCGAGCTTCGGATGATTGACGAGATCATTACCAACAAGGAAGGCTCGCGCCGTAATTTATTCGAGGAGGCATCCGGCATCTCTAAGTACAAACTGCGCAAAAAACAAACTTTTAACAAGCTAAAGGATACCGAGGCCGATTTGGAGCGCGTGGAGGACCTGCTTTTCGAGATTGAAAAGAACCTAAAAACACTGGAAAACCAGGCAAAAAAAACCGAGCGTTATTACCGGATAAAGGATCAGTACAAGTCGTTGAGCATTATGCTGGCCTCGTTCCGCATCGTATCCTTCAGCGAATCATTGGCAAAAATTCAGGACCAGGAGCAAAAACAAAAAGCTGACAAAGGCGGCATTGTTGCCCAGATAGATACTTTGGAGGCGGCCCTGCAACAGCAAAAGCTGGATAGCATTACCAAAGAGAAAAATCTATCAGTACAGCAAAAAACCACTAACGAGTTTGTATCGAAGATTCGTGCTTACGAAAGCGAGAAAAAGATTAAGAACGAGCAGCTAAAATTCCAGCAGGATAAAGAGGCACGGCTGACAGAGGAACTGGACAAAGATAAAAACCAGTTAAACCACGTTTTTTATAACATCAAACGCCTGTCGGAAGAAAAGGCGCTGGAAGATGAAACCCTGCAAACCATTAAAACCCGCCTGGCCGATTTAAAAGAAGCGGTTGACGAGTTACGCCTGCAGCAAACATCGGCCCGAAACGAACTTACCGAAATAACCGGCATTAACACCCGCCTGCAAAACCAGGCCTATAAGGCCGAGAAAGACATTGATATCCTGCAAATTCAGCAGCAGGCCCTGGAACAGGAAAGCCAACGAAATATGGAGGATACCACCAATAAGGAGGTGGAACTTTCGCACTTTAACCAGGTAGTTGCCGAACTGCAAAACCGCAAGGAAACCTTAGACTTTGATTACCAGCAGTCCCTTGATTTTGAAAATAAATTAAAGGAACAGATAGCCGAAACAGACAGCGAGCTGAGTTTGGTAAAAGATACCATCATTAAAGAAAGCCGCAAGCTGGATGCCAAACAAAACGAGTACAACCTTACCAAAAGCATGGTTGATAACCTGGAGGGTTTCCCCGAGTCCATCCGCTTTCTAAAGAAAAATACCGACTGGGCAAAAAATGCCCCCTTGTTTAGCGATGTACTGTTTTGTAAAGAGGAATACCGCGTAGCTATTGAAAACTACCTGGAGCCGCTGATGAACTATTACGTAGTTGAAAATTATGATGAAGCGATAAAGGCGATCCAGCTATTGAGCAATTCGTCGCGCGGTAGGGCGCATTTTTTTATCCTTGAAAATTATAACGAGATAAACCCAACTAATCCTGCTTTTGAAAACGCGGGCGCGGTATCGGCCCTTAAAGTTATTGAGGTTGATAAACGCTATATTAACCTGTGTAACCATCTGCTGAAAGATGTATACCTGGTTGATGACGACAAAGACCAGCAAATTAACAACGCTGCCCTTCCCGATGGCGTTGTGCTGATAGGCAAAAGCGGCAAATTCAACAAATCAAGGCATACCATGGCGGGCGGATCGGTGGGTTTGTTTGAGGGGAAAAGGATTGGGCGCGCCAAAAACCTGGAAAACCTGGCTAAAGAGATTAAGGGTATCGAAAGCCTGGTTAACACGCAGAAAAGCAAGTCCGACGAATTACAGAGCAAATTATCGGCCTTAAAATCATCAACCAAAAGCGCCGAGATCAACGAGCAGCAAATGATCATCAACCGGCTGAATACCGAACTGATTACCGTTAAAACCAGGCAGGAGCAGTACCAGACATTTATTGAAAACAGCCTTAACCGTAAGGATGATATAGCCCGCAAAATTGAAGGTATTAAAGCCGAAATGGAAGCCCTGCACCCACAGCTGGCCGATTTAAAAGCCCAAAAGCAAATTCAAAGCGAGTTGCTGGTTGATAAACAGGCCGAATTTAACGAGCTGAACGAATATGTATCTGTCCAATCAAACGCCTTTAACCAGGAAAATATCCGTTTTCACCAGCAGCAAAACAAGGTATCGGGCCTGGTAAAGGACCTGGAATACCGCGATAATCAGCAGGAAAGCCTGGAGGTCCGCATCAAACAAAACAGCGCCGAACTGGAAAAAGTAAAAATTGCCATACAGGATAACCTGAAGCAATCTGACAACTCCGACGATGACCTGCTGGAGATGTACGAGCAGAAGGAAAACCTGGAGAAAGCCACCCAGCAGGCCGAACAGGAATACTACCAGTGGCGTGGCATCATTACCGAAAACGAGAACGAGATAACCGCCCTCCGGCGTAAAAAGGATAACCACGAGGTAATTGAAAACGAGCTTCGTGATGAGCGTAATAACCTGAAGCTTGAACTAAATGCGCTTAAAGAACGCCTTTCTGTCGAGTTTAACATTGATATTGAAGACCTGCCCGAAACGGAAGTACCAGCTGAAAGCGAACAGGACCTGCGCGAAAAAGCTGAAAAGCTAAAAAAACAGCTGGACGATTTCGGTGCCATTAACCCTATGGCGGTTGAGGCCTATAATGAGATGAACGAGCGTTACACCTTCATCCAGGCCCAAAAGAAGGACCTGAGTGAGGCTAAGGCGTCGCTGCTGGCCACCATTCAGGAGATTGATGATACCGCCAAAGAAAAATTCATGCATGCCTTTGTGATGGTGCGCGAAAACTTTATCAAAGTGTTCCGTTCGCTGTTTAACGATGAAGATTCATGCGATTTGATCCTGACCGACCCAAGCCACCCGCTGGAATCGGACATTGACATCATCGCGAAGCCGAAAGGTAAACGCCCGCTGTCTATCAACCAATTATCGGGCGGAGAAAAAACCCTTACAGCAACAGCCATACTCTTTTCCCTTTACCTGTTAAAACCTGCCCCCTTTTGTATTTTTGATGAGGTTGATGCGCCGCTTGATGATACCAATATTGATAAATTCAATAACATCATCCGCACCTTTTCTAAAGACTCTCAGTTCATCATTGTATCGCACAATAAACGCACCATTGCCAGTACCGATGTTATTTATGGCGTAACAATGGTTGAGCAAGGCATATCGCGGGTAGTGGCGGTTGATTTGCGGGAACTGGCCGATTAAATCTCTCGGCAAAACAGGTAGCCTCTACGAGGCAAAATATCTGGGGCGGTTTCTTTTCTACAAATATATAGCACCTACGGCGCAAGCTTCTATCATTTTACCCCCCTCACTCCTGTCTACATCTTTTAATATATATTATGAGTAAAAAACAGTTGTCATTTCAACGAACGTGGGTGGGCCACGGAATAAGGCGAGGAGAAACCCTATACGAGCGATATGCGCAGTTGCATGGCTTAAAAGATTTCTCACCCTTCCCCCTGCACAGCCCCCTTCAAGGGACTCGAAATGACAGGTGGGTACTAAAGGTCAATGCCACAAATTTTGTAAAAGCAGACATTACCACTTAAATTAAACAGGGGCAACAGATAAAATCCATTGCCCCCTGTTCATATGTAATCTCCTGCTTTCCGCTTATTTATGCGTAAGTGTCTTTTTACTGCCTACCATCCCTCTAAACTTACGTTCGTCTAATTTAAGGGTCATGGTATTTACCTGGTCGGCTGTCATAGTTTGTGATTTGCCCAGGCTTTGAACTCTTGGCCCGGATACAGCGTAGGTACCTGTTTTAATAAAGTTTAAAGCGTGTTGCAATAACACCTCTGTACTATCGCCAAAATCTTTGGTAACATCATCATAATCATTTTTACCGGGATAATCGGTGGTACCAGGATTCATACCAGCGTAATAGCCGCCTACGCCGGCCGAGTTTTTGGTTTCAAACTGGGGTACATATAACTGGTATTTATTAATATCTATAGCAAAAAAGCCTACCGGTTTACCATAGCTTGTGCGGCCAATAAATTGCACATCCATTTCGGGGCGCAGGTTATTGATAGTTAATTCGCTGGCCGAGGCTGTTGAACCTGTTACAATAAAAAACACCCGGCTGATATTTAACGTGCCGTTTTTAGCAAAATTTACGGTATTGTTTGCAGGTAAAAAGTCGCCTTTTTGAATATTATAAACCGCGCTCAACAACGGGTGGTTATCTGCCTGTAGCTTATCGTTATAGTAATAAGTGTACATTTTCGATCCATTTTTTGCAGTTGGCACAATCAGGTTGTCTAAATATTCGGCGGTTGATACATAGCCGCCGCCGTTATAACGCAAATCAACAACCAACTCGGTAACACCAGCATCCGTAAACGCCTTAAACGCTTTTAATAATTGCGGGCTGGCATTGGTTGGCGAAGTAAAGGTATTAAACACCACGTATCCCACTTTTTTTGCCCCCTCGGTAAATACTTTATAGGTTAAAACCGGGTTTGTGGTATAAGTTGCCACGGCTAATGTTACATCAGCAGATGTCCCATCAGGCTTTTTCACGGTCATGGTAATCGGGTCGGTCCCAAAAACAGCATTTACTACAAACTGAACGTTTGTTCCGTTATCATATTCCAGGTTGGTACGGGCGTTTATTTTGGTTATCTGGTAACCTCTTTTCAGGCCCGCATTATCGGCCGGCGAACCGGGATATACGTATTTGATGCGCAAATCGGTAGTTTCCTGGTATAAAACCGAAAAACCAAAATCGCCGTTGGTACCACCCAACTCTGTAGATACCGAACCGTCATCAATAAATGAATATTTGGCCGAGCCCGGATCTGCTGCATAATACTCATAAGGCTGGCCCGTGGCAGGGTTTATTTTGTATTGCGAGATTTGGTCAACCTCTTTGGTAAGTGCATCTGCATCGGTAGATGCGGTGATCTTGCGTGGCTGAAATGTTTTATAATCGGGTATGGCATCGTACCATAAATAAGTTTCCTTGGCATACAGATAAACCGAATCTTTTATCAAGTCGAGGGTAGTACCTGTTTTAGTGGGGGCAGTTAATATACCATCATCTGTGGTGGTATTTTTCTTTTTTGAGCAGGCGGATAAACCGGCTGCCAAAATTATAGTTAAGTAAAATATTTTTTTCATGTACAACGAGTATAATGTGTTAACGAAATAAAAATAAGTATGTTACAACAGACGTTACAAAAATTTATCGACGCTGATGTAGTCAACTCCAACGGTTTCAGCACATAAACTATCCACCTCCGAATTGCCTATCATCAAAATATCCCTACGTTGCAGGTTATGCTCCTGCATTAACAGGTGTATTACATCCGGCTCGGGTTTTGGGGCGGTTTCATCGGCCAGGTAGCAGGTAAGATACGGTTCAAGCTTATGCCACTCCACCTGTTTTATCTTATTTACCTGTTGTACAACTTTCCCGTTGGTTACAATAAATAGCTTTTTACGGTCAATAACCACTTCCTGAAGTAAGGTAAGTATATTTTGGTATAAAAGCAATTTCAAGGGCAGCTTGGCAGTATCAAAAAGACCGTAAAATTTATCCTTGTATTGCGCCGCAACAGGAAACTCCTCTGCAAGTTTATCAAATACAAACTCCGGCCCTTCGGCAACATAGGTATCTGTCATCAAACTAATTACTTGTTTGGCATCAACCAATTCAACATACTCCAGCATGTTTGCAAACAGGTAGTAAACCTGGTATATATAGTCTTTGGCCGGGTATAATACATCATCCAGCTCCAGTACAAACGCGGTTTTGCGCTTATCAATATCCTTATACGTCATCGTTGCCGGCAATGATTGTTATATTATATTCGTTAAATAATACCTCCGATTGTTTTAGCAGTTGGATTTCCTGTTCACGGAAGAGGTAAACCTTGCCCACCCCTAAGTCGAGGCATAAAGCCAGCATTTCGTGCGTATAACTGGTCGATGCGGGATTAGGCAGCCTAATAAGCTGGCCGGGCTTCAGCATAAAGTCCGGCAGGTCCATGTAATCGCCCATGATTATATCGGCGCCGTTTAATTTATTTTTCTGCTTGTAAGCCGGTGCAGCGTTTGCTGCCGTTATCAGTATCTTCAATTTAATAGCTAAGCTTATGGTACAATTAAACCGTCTTTCATAATAACCGTACGGTCAGATAGGTCGGCAAGTTCTTCATTATGAGTAACAATTACAAAGGTTTGGTTAAAATCTTTACGCAACTTAATGAAAAGTTCATGCAATTCCAGCGCGTTTACCGAGTCGAGGTTACCAGATGGTTCATCGGCAAATATTAACGCGGGGTTGTTAATAAGGGCGCGTGCAACGGCTACCCGTTGTTGTTCGCCGCCCGAAAGCTGGTTGGGTTTATGGCTCATCCTATCGCCCAGGCCCAATAAATCCAATAACTCTTTGGCTTTCTTTTCGGCATCTGATTTTGATACACCTGCAATAAACGCCGGGATACATACATTTTCCAGGGCGGTAAACTCGGCCAGTAAATGGTGAAACTGGAAGATAAAGCCAATTTTACGGTTCCTGAAATCGCTCAGGTTTTTATTATTAAGCTGGCTTAACTCAATATCATTAATATATAACTGCCCCGAATCCGGCCTGTCTAACGTGCCCAAAATATTAAGCAAGCTACTTTTACCGGCGCCCGATGCGCCAACAATGGTAACAATTTCGCCACGTTTAACCTCCAGGTCAACACCTTTCAATATCTGTAACTGCCCGTATGACTTGTAGATGGATTTAGCTTTAAGCATACGCAAAGTTACTATTTTGGTTGATTTTATTGCGGCGCCAATAACCTGCTAAATTTTAGCTAAATTTAAGGCGATGATGTTAAAATAGTATAACAAAATATACCAAAACCCGTATAAAGGGCGATAATACAAAACTTTAAAATAGCAATAAACTTATCGCAAACACCTAAATATAAGATATGCGCCTTCTGATAGTTTGCTGCATTATACTTTTCAATGTATCACTTATAAATGCTCAACAGCTATTTGTTGAAAAATACCCAATGAACGTTTACGGCGCCGGCATACAAAGCTGGACTATGGCACAGGATAACCAGGGGGTGCTGTATATTGCCAATAACGATGGCGTTGTTAAATATGATGGCCTAACCTGGGATTTAATGCCCATTGCCAATCAAAACTATGTGTTTTCGCTGGGCCTGAATTCAAAAAACGAGATTTTTGTTGGCTCCTATAACGAGCTTGGTTATTTCAGGAAAGATAGTGCCGCAAATTACAAGTATCATACCCTATTGCCACTGCTTCCCAAAACGTACAAAAACCTGAACGATATACGCCAAACAATAGTTTTTAATGACGAAGTGTTTTTTAATAATAATAAAAACATTTTCCGGTACAGCAAAGGCACACTTAAAATACTCAACATTGCCGATAACTGGCTGTTCAGGTTAAAAGAGCAATTGTTTTCGCTAAGCAGTAATGGTTTGTTGATTTATAAAAACGGGCAATTTGTAGATGCTGGTTTTGGCAAGCAACCCGGTGCCCTGCATGTAAAGCGAATTGCCGATTACGAAAACGGCAAATATCTTTTGCTCGACGATAACAACCGGATATGGTCATTAAACCCGCTTGAAGCGGATAGCAATAAAAAAATGTTGCTGCTTACTCAAAATCCGGTAACCAGCACAAAAAACGTCCCGGTACGAAGCCTGCTTTACCTGGACATGGGAAAAATAGTTGTGGCTACCGAGGAAGGTGTTTATATTTTAAACAAGGCTGGCCAAACGGTAAACTTCAACTCAAAGGATATGCTGGGGCTTAACCTTAACACCGGCTTTTGTTTTGTGGATAGGGCCCAAAACATCTGGCTTGGTGCCGATACCTATATTACGCAGTTAATTTCAAGTTCGCCGCTATCTATATACGACAATAATAATGGCCTCGACGGGACTATATTATCGCTTGGTAAAAAAGGCAACGATTTATATGTGGGTACCGATAAAGCACTTTTTTATAAAAACGACAATTCAACGTTTTCTGCCATCCCCGGAACCGAAAGCGAAAACTGGAACATGTTTAATTTCGGCAACAAACTATACTTAGCTCATCGTACCGGGGTTTTTGAAATACAGGGTAAAAAAGCCATCCCGCTCATCCATCATTGGTTTATCCAAACCCTGGGCGAGGTAAAAAACAAGCCCGATTGTATGATCATGGGCACCTACAACACAGGCATCTGGCTTTTATCAAAAGAAGGCAACGCCTGGCACGAGAAAAAGATCAGGGGTTTTGAACAGGAAACCCGTTACATACAACAAGATGATGAGGGTAACGTATGGATAAGCCACTACAATAAAGGCATTTATAAGCTCCGGCTAAACGCGCAGATGGATTCGGTAATCAGCACCGCCTTTTATGATACAAAAAACGGACTGCCCTCAACCCTTAACAACCGCATTTACCGCCTAAACGGCAGGATTATAGCTACCACCACCAATGGTTTTTATAGCTACAACAAAACAAAAAACAGGTTTGAGCCCGATGCTGTACTTGGCAAAGTAAGCCAGGGCGTTTGCATTTATACAGCTACACAAACTACCAAAGGCGATATTTACTTCTGGGGCGCACCATCAAAAAAAGAGCAAAGTGCAGGAGCTTTTATTAAGCAGCCCAATGGCGCGTTCAGGCTGCTGTTTACACCATTTAAAAAAATCGCGTTGGCTACACATGGCATGCTGCCTGTTGATGTAGATGCTCCGGTGCTTGCAGCCGGCATCAACCAGGTATGGATTGGTAATTTAAAGCGGGTGGTAAATTACAGCCCCAATCAGCCAACTTATTACAATAAACCTTTGCCGGTATACATTAAAACCGTAAAGGCGGCAGATTCAACCATTTTTGCTACCGGGGTAGGGTTACCGCAAAACGATATCCCGTTTTCAAAAAACAGGTTGAAATTTGTTTTTACAAGCCCGTTTTTTGAAGATGCCGATAAAATTCTATATCAATACCAATTAAACGGGTTTGAGGATAAATGGTCGGGCTGGAGCCATGACCGCGAGATTTCATTTACCAACCTTGCCGATGGCGATTACACCTTTTTTGTACGGGCCAAAAACATTTATGGGCAAATAAGCCGCACAGATTCCTATTCGTTTCATGTTAATGCGCCCTGGTTTAAAACGTGGTGGGCTTATTTGCTCTATGCATTTACAGCCGCGCTGTTGTTTTACCTGTTCAGTATATTTAACAACAGCCGTATTAAAAGGCAAAAATTGGTGCTTGAGCAAAAGGTGAAGGAAAAAACCAGGGAGTTAAGTGATAAAAACGACGAGATTTTGGCCCAAAGCAAGGCGCTCCAGGAATCAAACTTAACCAAAGACAAACTTTTCAGCATCATTTCACACGATTTAAGGGGACCAATAGGCCAGCTCAAGCAAACCCTCGACCTGGTAAAATCCGGTTCGATCTCACTTGCAGAACTGGAGGAGCTTATCCCCCATCTCGACGAAAATATTGGCTCGGCATTTAGCCTTACGGATAACCTGCTTTACTGGGCAAAAAGCCAGATGGACGGCATCCAGGTAAACCCCGTTTTATTTGACGTAATGGAAATTGCCGACGAAAACTATCACCTGTTTAAATTGAACACCGACAACAAACATATTGAACTGGTAAACAACATTAATAAAAGCATTGCTGTTTACGGCGATAGGGACATGATAAAACTGGTATTGCGCAACCTGCTTGGCAATGCTACTAAATTTACCGCGGTTGACGGCAAAATAACCCTGGGATACAGTACCAAACCCGGCTTTGTTGAAGTGTATGTAGAAGATACCGGCGGCGGCATGTCTGCCGAGGATATTGCCAAAATATTCCGCAAAGAAAACTTCCATAAAGATGGCACCTCGGGCGAAAAAGGCTCGGGGCTGGGGCTCTCGCTTTGCCAGGATTTTATCGAAAAAAATGGCGGCAAACTAACCATCCAAAGCAAATTGGGCAAGGGCAGTAAAATTTCTTTCTGGCTAAAAGGCGATGATAAAATAAGTACTGTCAAATAAACGCTACAATCCTCCCCTACTTTAAACAAAAATTGTAGATTTACCGCAAATTCTTCAAAAAACATGAATATCCACGAATATCAGGGCAAAGCGATATTGAAAAGCTTTGGCGTACGAGTACAGGAAGGCATTGTTGCTGACACACCCGAAGAGGCTGTTGCAGCTGCCCAAAAATTGAAAGAAGACCTGGGATCGAGCTGGGTGGTTATAAAAGCCCAGATCCATGCCGGTGGCCGTGGTAAAGGCGGTGGCGTAAAGCTGGCCAAAAATCACGACCAGGTGAAAGAAATTGCCGGTAATATTATTGGCATGCAGCTGGTTACCCCACAAACCGGACCCGAAGGTAAAAAAGTTAAGAAAATTTTAGTAGCCCAGGATGTTTACTACCCCGGCGAAAGCGAAGTAAAAGAGTTTTACATGAGTGTACTGCTTGATAGGGCTAAGGGCCGTAACATTATCATGTACAGCACCGAAGGCGGTATGGATATCGAGGAAGTTGCACACTCAACCCCCGAACTGATATTTAAAGAAGAAATTGACCCTAAAGTTGGCTTGCAGGCTTTCCAAACCCGCAAAATCGCTTTTAATCTGGGTTTATCGGGCGAGGCTTTTAAGGACATGACCAAGTTTATCGCGGCCCTGTACAAAGCTTACGATGCAACCGATTCATCGCAGTTTGAAATTAACCCGGTATTAAAAACATCTGACAACAAAATTTTGGCTGTTGATGCCAAGGTTAACCTGGATGATAACGCACTATACCGTCACCCCGATTACGCTGCTATGCGCGATACCGACGAGGAAGACCCTACCGAAGTTGAAGCCAGCAAATCAAACCTTAACTATGTAAAGCTTGATGGTAACGTAGGCTGTATGGTTAACGGCGCCGGCTTAGCTATGGCCACCATGGATATTATTAAAATTGCCGGCGGCGAGCCTGCCAACTTCCTTGACGTTGGTGGTACTGCCAATGCCGAAACCGTAAAAGCAGGTTTCAACATTATCCTGAGCGATCCAAACGTTAAAGCTATCCTCATCAACATCTTCGGTGGTATCGTTCGTTGCGACCGTGTTGCACAGGGTGTTATTGATGCCTACAAAGAAATTGGCAACATCCCTGTACCTATCATCGTGCGCCTGCAAGGCACCAACGCTGCCGAAGCAAAAGCACTCATCGATAACTCAGGTTTAAAAGTATTCTCGGCCATCTTATTAAAAGAAGCTGCGGAGAGAGTTAAAGAAGTATTGGCTTTGTAATTAAAGCTGGTTGAAATATATTGAAAGAGGGGCCTTGTGCCCCTTTTTTGGGTTCTTCCCCGCAACTATCCTCAACGATAATGAGCCAGTGCCATAACAAAATCAGATATCTAATAAATGATTATAGGTACGAATAAACATTTGCTTAATCAGGCGTTCTTTGCCTTCAATATTCCCGCCATATTTGTTAACCAACAAATACCCGCTAACCATCTCGTAGGTAAAATGTTCAAAAGTTTGATCTCCAATTGTATCTTCTACAATTTGGCTATAAATACGAAACCTCTGAGTATTCTCATAATCTTCTGCCCGGTTAGCAACCGGATCAATTGTCCTGGCACCAATAAAACCAAAAGAGGCTTCAGGGTAATCCTGTAAAATTATTTGCACAGATTTTAAACAGGTGATAAGAATATTAAAAACATCGCCCCGATTAATGATGTGCGAATATTTGTAATCACTCTTACTGTCTTTTTGAGCATAAAACTTCAATGCAAATACATGCTCTTCATGGTACTCTGCACGAAGTATATAAGCATAACGGGTTATGGGAGAATAGAACTTAAAAATCAAGGTAAACAAATGACTACTTGCATCTCGGCAAATTTGCTTTTGAATAAACCTTAACGGGTAACCAGGAGAATTAAAAATCAAGGGATTAAAAACGGAACCTGACCTTGTTGGGATTCGGTTGATAAACGGTCACGGCGAGGCACACTTACACGGCGGCCTGTAACAACAATTGAAGAAAGTGTTACCGGCTTCACTTCATCAAGCGGAGTCCAGCCTAAACGTTCTCCTTTTGAAACTGTCTTTTTTACTACTTTGCGTGACATTGTATACAAATATAATAAACTCCACAAATCAAATCAAGAAATGTTTTACCAACGTTTTCCTGCTATCTTATTTCTCAACCTTAATCTCCCCCCATCAAAAAGCTCCACCAATAACCGCTAAATAATCCTCCCTGTTGCATTTTTTAAAAACAATGTCCCGGCACTTGTTAAATTGCACAAAGGCTTTTAACGCTGCTATTATCTTCTCTATCATGGCCTCGTCAAGTTCTACCTCCTCAAAGTGCAGGTTGTGTACAATCAGTACCTTTTGTTTCCTGTCGGCTTTGGCATCCATGCGGGCTACAAAGGTGTCGCCAACCAGTACCGGTAAGCAGAAATAGCCATACTTACGCTTGGGTGCGGGCACAAAGCATTCAACCTGGTAGTCAAAGTCAAAAAAGTCGCGTAGCCGGTGCCTGAAAACATTCAGGATATCAAAGGGCGAAAGGATAAAGGCATCACCCACCAGTTCAACCTCGGTTTGCTGACCGGGCAGCATATAAAGCGGGGCGCTTTTCAGCCCCTCCACCTGTACGGTGCGCACTTCGCCGGTGGCTACCATTTTCTCCAGCTCCTTCTTAACCAGGTTACCCTTTACGTAACGGGCGCGCCAGGCCATTTCTTTAACGTAGGCAATACCCAATGCACCCAGCGTGCGCCTGATCACGAAGCGGGCAAACTCCTCTGCCGTGGGCATCGTCAAATCCGTATCTGCGGGGATTAAGTTCATCGGCACATCATATACCTTATGGAAAGCCCTGGTGCGGGTAATGGTCAGTTTGCCATCAAGGTACAGCCTTTCCAGCGCCACTTTGGCGGGGCGCCAGTCCCACCAGCCCGAGCTGGCTTCCAGGCGGTCGTTTTCAAAATCGCCAACCATCAGGGGGCCTTCGCGTTCCACCCTGTCGAGCACCTGTTTCATGAGGCGGGTTTCTGCCGGGCTTACAGGCTTCCGGTTTACCGAAAAAGCTTCCTTAACCGGCAGCGAAAAGCGAAAATCCCCCATCGGGATATACCCCCCATCCGAAGTAAAATATTCAAAAATCCGCCCATCCGCAGTTAGCTCGCCCAGCCATTCCGGCTCATAATCGGGCACCCGCGCGGCCATCACGTGGTGGTGCGCCCTTTCCACCACGTAATTGGTATCCAGCTGCACAAAACCCAGGTGATCAATCAGCCGGTAAACCGCCTCAATCCCCGTCCCAAATTGCGCCTGCCGGGCCAGGCCAGCGGCATGCAGGATAATTTTGCGGACCTGGGGTTTGGTGAGGGTTAGTGGTTCCATAATTCAAAATAAGGAAATATTTTGCAGATGGGACAGCTTTAAGCAAATTGTTGCGGGGCAAATACACCAAAACTGGGTTAACATAACTTAACATATTTTAAACATAAAATACATCAAACACCTTATAATCAATAATTTATATTAAAATCATGGTTAACACTAAACTGACGTCTCGCGTATCCGGAGTTGCCGAAGCATTGACCGTCTCAAATCTCACATCTAATATCTCATATCTAACTATGGCGATGCCTTTGGCCCGGGCTGTGCACTCATACGCGCACAAGGCATTAGGCTCGTGGCCGGTATCCGTTTCCATCCCTATCGCGGGGGGATTTTGTCTGAACTTGGATTAAGCAGTTTTTTCGGATTACAGGATTTTGCATACTTCAGAACTAAAACAATCACAAGTCCCCCATCGCTCTACCCTTTACACAAGACACCAAGTAGCGAAAGCCGAAGATCATTTCCTCAAAATTAGTCAACTGCATGCAAACGCTCCAGGGAACCTATACATCGAGGCGTTTTGAGTTATTTATCACGACGAATACCTATCAGTGGGAGGAGACACGCGACACGTGTACACCAGCGGACGATTACAGTTATTAGGATTTTTGAAATATAGCTGAAATTTATGAACGAACCGGCAGAGAGTAAATTACCCTTTAGGCTTGGTATTATAGCGAAGTAGTTATATATAAAATCTTGTAAGAGATTATTAGTAATTTTGTTTTGCATTGCGATAATCAAATTTATTAACATTGTTATTGAACGAACCCACGTTGGACGAAATAGATGGATTGATAAGGAAGATAAAACGCCTTGAAGGATTTTCTTTGCTCGACGAATTATTCCAGAACTATAACGGTTTGGATTATTATATTGCAGGAGGATATATAAGGAGATACTTATTAAATAAGACTGATATTAAAGTGAATGATGTTGACATTTTCGTAAATGGCGATAATTTCGCGCTGTTTTGTGATTCCCTTAAAAAACAAGGCTTAATAAAGCGTACTCCATTTGGATCGATTCGATGGTATCCAAACGCTAAACACCCGTTCTATTACGATATAGTTCATTTTAACGAGATAAATCTCGGGCTTTCTATACCCAATAATATTGACGAGTTACTATTGCAATTTGATATAAGTATCAACGCCGTCGCCTTAAATATTCGAAATCGAAAATTCTACAACCCGTTTGACGCATTAAAAGATATTGACCAAAGGGTTATTCGTTCCATTAGATTTGATTTTGGAGACGATGATATTTCAGTTACTTGCCCTATATCGCCTTTGACTACTTTATGGTTCAGAATAATTCATATTATTTCGACTATAAATTTTCAAGTTGAACAAAAAACGTTAGATTGGTTAAGGGCAAACAAATTCCGACTTGAATTCCATGATAAGTTTAAAAGACACTTTTTCATACCTGATCTTACATCAATCTCAACTTATCATATCTAAACGATGGATAAAATTGAAAGCTTAAAAGAGAAAACTAAAAACATATTTTCAAACGTACTAGGTCTTCCTCCACTGGAAATTTCACATCTTGACTTTGGTGTTATGAACGTAAAATTTAAGGTGGTTTGCTTTGGCCAAAGTTTTGTTATTAGGTACTATTTAGTTAACGGGAACGAAAAACTGAAATATGAACCGTTTTTATTAGAAGACTTCTATCAATCTGGAGTTAAAGTTCCTAAATTATCATATACTTCAGCGTCCTTAAATATAATCGATACATCATTTATAATATACGAATGGGTTGACGGTATCACGTTGAATAATTATATTAATTCTACTAAACATAATCCACCTCAAAAACTTTTAGATGATATTTGTTCTAATTTAATGGCTATTTCAGATAAAAGATTTACTGGTTATGGCGATATTTTGAACAATTCCAAAGCATTGTATGAGAGTAACCAAGATTTTCTTAAAGATGTCGTAAAAAGGGGTATTCCATTTATTGAGAGAAATCCCGCTTTTTACAAGTACAATTTAGAGGCGATTGAAAACTTCTGCGCAAACTTCATTGAGCATTTATCAAATAGAAAAAATAGTTCGAATTTTATTTGGACAGATTTTAGCTTGGATAATATCATAGTGAAGGATAATAGGCTAGCTGCCTTTATAGATTTTGAACATTCTCTATCTGGAGATGTGATTGCAACTTACGGTTATTTTTATGCCCGATATTTTGGGAAAGATATATTGGCTGATATTTTTTCATGCCTAAATCTAGGTCTTTTAGAAATCAGTCAAGACTTGAAATTCTATGCAATGATAAGACTATTGAGACTTGCAGAATATACTCTCGCAGATTTACCGAATGGGCAAAAGCGAGACGATTTATTAATCTTTTTTCCTGGAATTGAATCAACCTTATCTAATTTCTTAACATAATCTTATGGATCCTAATCCCTCACCAGCAAACCGTCAAAAGCATATAATTTTCATGTCAATTTTATCTGTGTTATTTACAGCCTTTGTTTGCTGGATATTCTATTTACGACTTCAAAATTTAGAGACCTATAAATTGTTTGCAAGGGTAAATTGGAAGAATGAAAAAAAAATTACTATTAAAGAAACACCAGTTTGGTTTTTATATGAAAAAGATTCGTCATTTATAGCAACGACAAAAATTATGAATATTGAAGACAAACAACAATTTAAGAGTATTATAGATACTACTAAAGATTTAGAATTTGTTCAAGCGATCGATAAACTAGCTTTTTATTCTAATAGTAAAGCCAATATTCCTTTGTACGTTTTGTTAATAATCGGCGGCTTGGCGTCGATACTCGGTGTTCAAATAAGAAGCCTATTTGATCTTGTCGGGCACGCTTGTTTCAAGAATGACGTTGATTTAATCAAATGGTGGCCTTGGTATGTCCTAAGACCTGTTTTTGGCTTTTTAGGAGGAGGGTTCATCGTGATAGCTTTATATTCTAAAATATTAAGCCCTGGAGAAAATGTGTCTGGCGAGCCAAATTTTTATCTTATGGGTTTAACGATCCTGGCCGGTTTTGGAATAATAGATGTTGTGGATTTAATGAGGAGCCTTTCAAAAAAAATATTTGGCACTGATAAATATAATAAACAAGAATCGCCATCAAATGATCGTCAAGAACGAAATCAGTAACAATGTGCCCCACCTTTAGCGCAAGTGTCGTGCGGTTGCGAGCGGGAGGTGGACTTGTGATCTGGCAAAATGTATCGTCCTAAAAAAGTTTACAGGTTAATTGATAAATCCTGTTATACGTTTACACACGTTCAATTAGCACAGGTCACCCATTGCTCAAAACCCCGAACACAAGACCTGCGCTAAAAAAGCGCAAATCTTGTGTCGTGCAAATGCGTGATGGCCAATTGGTAAGTTGTCAAACCAAAAAATTTCCATTCACTACATGTTAAAAAAGCTTTTCGCCATACTGTTTTTACTGCTTTGCCTGGTTACATTGGGTGTTTGGGTAGTGGGTTCGCACGGGCAACTGCAATTCAGACCGGGAATGGCTCAGGATTGGGTAATTGTTGCAATTATCATCACCACGTTCGGGTTGTTTGTGTTTTTAATGTTCGGCAAAGGCGAAAAAAGCGGCAAGTATGTTGAAATAGAAAAGGTTGGCAGCCTTGATAAAGCCCTTGATTTGGAACTGGCTAAAATAAATTCTGCCTTCAAGGTAAAGGTTGATGAGGACTTAAAAGCAAAGTTCCCGATTGTTTATGCCAGGGTTGAAAACGAAAATAAGTTTTCGCAAATATACATCGCTGCAAAACAAAAGCTTTACTTGCCCGATTTTTGGCGGGATGGTGTTTGTTTAGCCAATGGTTCAACACCCGATATTGGCCAGCTTGCTATGGTTATTGATTACTGGCTTGGTAATAACATTACAACAAAAGCACTATATCAAAAATTCCCGTTTGTTACACCCAATGATAAAGCCCATGCCTTTGACATTGGCCGGGAGGTTGAATACAGCTGGCATCAAACATTAAACCACCCGCCAACAGACCACTTAAAAGAGTTTATCAGCCTGGCAATGGACGACGACGTTTTAAGTAAACTTTTCCCGTTCACCAGCCTCAACAGGCTTTGCTTTAGCAAATGTACCGGCTATCCCTACACCGGCGATATAGCAACCATAAATCCGGTTGACAAAGGCTATTTTGAAGTAAGATTGCCCAACAACCAACTACTGGGCAGCGGAACAGCAGCGGAAGCCTTAAAAATACTCAAAGACAGCCTCCCTGCCAACATTGGCCCGGCAGTAAAGGGAACGGCGGAGGATCTTTTAAAATGAAATATGCCGGCGGAGCTGCTTTTCAGTTGTCAGAATCAGAATTTGCAGAATTTGAGAATTAGCAGAATTTAGTTGCAGGTTATTTGATGGTAGAAAGTTCACATGTTCCCCGAGGCCGCAGAACAGCTTCGGCTCTTTTGTCTGAAACCGGAATTTGCAGAATTAAAGAATTGACAGAATTTTAGCTGCGGGCTATTGATGATAAAAAGCTCTCATTTTCCCCAAGTGTCAGCAGAGCAGCTTCGGGTGAAAACGGCCAAAACGATGGTGGGCAGTGCGGCTGCAGGGCATAGGAAGTTTTTGCACGTGCATGGGGCTAAGCGCGCCGGGGCAAAATAATTCCAGCCCCGGTTTTGGCCGTTTTGCAGGGCAAAGGCCCCGAGCGCAAAGAAGCATTTCTGCTGACAGCCATTTTGGTTACTTTTGGGGCTTCAAAAGTAACAAGCCCACCCGCGGCGAATGAGCGGGCCTATGTTGTAGCTTCTACAAAATAATTTCGTAACCCACAAAACACCAGGCATAGTTCAGGGATTGCTTCGTGCCCCGTAATCACATAGTTTGTTCGGCTAAATCGATCCCCGAAAAGTAAATAGTTCATTAAACCCCTCCCTGCCTTTGCTCTCATTTCTGTCGCGCCCCTCCCGAGGGAGGGAATTGTAAAAAAGCAACTTCGGGATCCGCAAAAAATTTGTGTTCCCCGATGTGTCAGCAGAACAGCTTCGGGCGAAAACGGCCAAAACGATGGTGGATGGTGCGGTGGCAGGGCATAGGAAGTTTTGCCAGAAGGGGGAGGCCTGTGCGGCAAAGCAAAGGGGGGCAAATAATTCCAGCCCAGGTTTTGGCCGTTTTGCAGGGCAAAGGCCTGGAGCGCAAAGAAGCATTTCTGCTGACTTGAATTTTGGTTCTTTTTTTCAAGAAAAAGAACAAGCCCTTCCCGCGGCGAATGAGCGGGCCTATGTTGTAGCTTCTACAAAATAATTTCGTAACCCACAAAACACCAGGCATAGTTCAGGGATTGCTTCGTGCCCCGTAATCACATAGTTTGTTCGGCTAAATCGATCCCCGAAAAGTAAATAGTTCATTAAACCCCTCCCTGCCTTTGCTCTCATTTCTGTCGCGCCCCTCCCGAGGGAGGGAATTGTAAAAAAGCAACTTCGGGATCCACAAAAAATTTGTGTTCCCCGATGTGTCAGCAGAACAGCTTCGGGCGAAAACGGCCAAAACGATGGTGGATGGTGCGGTGGCAGGGCATAGGAAGTTTTGCCAGAAGGGGGAGGCCTGTGCGGCAAAGCAAAGGGGGCAAATAATTCCAGCCCAGGTTTTGGCCGTTTTGCAGGGCAATGGCCCCGAGCGCAAAGAAGCATTTCTGCTGACTTGAATTTTTGGACACTTTTGTATCAAGACAAAAGTGTCTGGCCCTCCCGCGGCCAAGAGCGGGCCTATGTTATAGCTTCTACAAAGTAATTTCGCAACCACGAAACATCAGGCATAGTTACGAGATTGGCTCGTGCAATGACATAGTTTTTTGTTCGGCTAAATCGATCCCCGAAAAGTAAAAAGTTCATTACCCCCCCTCCCCCTTGGCTTGTGTTGTGAACATTGAGCGATGGCGGACTTGTGACTCCTTTAGAACAAAGTTTCTATATCCATCAATATGCTCCCTTTTCCATATACTTACTCGCACTACTGTAATATTATTGCCAGGTTCGGCAAGTTATTATAACTTTTAATTTACCTATCACTTATCCAGCAAGATAAAAATTTTATCACCACCTATCAAACTAAAGAAGCCGTCTCTAAAATAAGTTTTCCCAATAATCTCCTTGTTAAGTTCATATACCGGAACATTAATACGTATATATTCATTTTCTTTATAAAACACCGATTTAACTTTCGGTGAAAACCAATCTTTCACAAAGTCTTTTCCTAAGTACACATCACGTTTGATATTGGCTTTACCTTTAATAAAAGTATCCTTAAGCTTTTGGTAATCAATTCTGCTTATTTCAATTTCAGCAAATAAAGTATTGTCGTTGGGCCCGGGAATAGATCGATTATCTTCATTGTTAATTGTCACCATTTCCCATCTGACTGCCTTAACATCCAAATGAAAGTCGATTAGCCGTTTTAAGCTATCAACTGATGTACTTATTGATCGCTGTATTTTATGATTCTGGCTCCGACCACAGGCGCTTAAAAATATTAACATCACAAAAAGGAAGAAGAAGTACCTTTTGCACATAATCTAACGTGATTTTTTATTTATGAGTAGTTTTTTTATTTCTATATAAAGGCAATACGTAGCATTACCAATTGATTTAAACTGGTTACTCAAACCGATTACTTGGTAGTCTTTTTTATTTCAGTAGCCGGTTTTCTATTCCGGAAAATCTCCTGCTTAATCCTAAAGAAAGCATAAATCAACAGGGTTAAACCCAGGATCCAAAACAGGGCATAAAAATTTCTTAGTTTCTCCATTTAATACAAATATGAGGTAATAATTTGAGTTTAGATTTTTTGTCTGAACCGGAATTTTTAGAATTAAAGAATTAGCAGAATTTTAGCTGCGGGTAGCTAAATCGTTCCCCGAAAAGTAAATAGTTCATTAAACCCCTCCCTGCCTTTGCCCACATTTCTGTCGCGCCCCTCCCGAGGGAGGGAATTTAGAAAATCGCATTTAAAATACTTATCCGAAGGTCCAAAAAATCTTGCTACTTGATACTATGTACTTGATACTGAATAAGAACTCACATTACTATAATCAATATTAGTTACCACACTGTAATCCGGTAAAAAAGTATTTTCGCTGCTCAGGGCCATGTCCAGTTCAAAACTGGCGGGGTATGGTGTGTTCAGCAGGCTGCCTTTGGGGATATAGGGGAACAGCTCGGCGTACGTTTGAATCTGGCTGTGGTTAATGCGACGGTAGATGAACATGCGGTGCAAATCGCAGGGTTTGCTGAGGCCGGCAGCGCCTATCATCTGGATGGCACTGCCTACGGTTGCTTTATGAAAGTTAGCCACCCGTACCTTTTTATCATCGACCACCAGGCCGCGCATCAGGCCTTTATCCTGCGTAGCCACGCCGGTTGGGCAGGTATTCATGTTACACTCCAGCGCCTGGATACACCCCAGAGCGAACATCATACCGCGGGCGCTGTTGCACATATCGGCCCCGATGGCAAAGTTCTTCACCAGGTCGAACCCGGTAGCTACCTTGCCCGAGGCAATGAGCTTGATATGTTTTTTAATATCGAAACCGGTAAGGGCGTCATACACAAAGGCCAAAGCCTCGCGCAGCGGCATACCTACCGAGTTGGAAAACTCCAGCGGGGCTGCGCCGGTGCCTCCCTCTCCCCCATCAACGGTAATAAAATCGGGATAGATCCCTGTTTTAACCATCGCTTTGCAAATAGCCAAAAATTCGCTTTTATGGCCTACGCACAGTTTAAAGCCGATGGGTTTGCCGCCGGATAGGTCGCGCAGTTTTTTAATAAAGGTGGTTAAGCCAATAGGATCGCTAAAAGCGGTATGGTATGGCGGCGATACCACATCCTGCCCCATCTCAACCAAACGGATGCGGGCAATTTCGGGCGTTACCTTGGCCGCGGGTAAAATACCCCCATGCCCCGGCTTAGCGCCTTGCGACAGCTTAATCTCGATCATTTTTACCTGCGGCAATACGGCACGCTGGGCAAAGGCGTCATAATCAATAGTACCATCTTTATGGCGGCAGCTAAAGTAGCCGGTGCCTATCTGCCAGATGATATCGCCACCGGGCTGCAGGTGGTGGTCGCTCAAGCCGCCTTCGCCCGTATTATGGGCAAAGTTGTCCAGTTTGGCACCACCATTAAGAGCCAGTATGGCGTTCTCGCTCAACGAACCAAAACTCATGGCCGAGATATTGAATACGCTGGCCATGTAGGGCTGCGTACAATCGGGCCCGCCAACTTTTACGCGGGGGGCCATATTTAATTTATGGTGATCGATAGCGGCAATGCTGTGGTTAAGCCATTCGTAGCCGTTTTCGTAAACGTCCAGCTCGGTACCAAATGGGCGGGTATCATCAACCATTTTGGCGCGCTGGTATACTACACTGCGGTTTTGGCGGTTGAACGGTGTACCATTGGTATCACTTTCCACAAAATACTGGTATATCTTGGGGCGCAGGTCCTCCATCACAAAGCGCAGGTGGCCAAATACCGGGAAGTTACGCACGATGCTGTGTTTCTTTTGTACCAGGTCGTAAAAGCCCACCGCATAAATAGGCACCATGATCACGAACGACCAGGCGGCGGGTTTCCAGATGATAGTCCACCCGGCAAGGGCGGCAAATATGATAAAGAATGAAACTATAAAGAGTTTTCTCATTGGGCTGTTAAATTGGTATGAAGCTGGTGTTATATTATATAAAAGTAGATTTTAATTTAAACAATGGCGCAATTGTATGGTTAAACTGGTAATTCAACGTCTAAAAATTGTCATTCAATGTCTGCGAATTGTAAATTAGTAAAAATAGATGTTTAAACATCTATTTTTGTATTATCTTTGTATCAACAAAAAAAACAAATATCATGTCAACACAAACAGCAACAAAATGGGTTATCGACCCAATGCATTCAGAAGTACAATTTAAAGTAAAACACTTAGTTATATCAACCGTGAGTGGCTTTTTCAAAAGCTTTGCCGGTGAATTAGTTACCGATGGCGATGATTTTGAAAATGCAGAGATCGACTTTACGTTAGATATCGACAGTATCGACACCAACCAAAGCCAACGCGATGAGCACTTGAAATCGGCTGAGTTTTTTGATGCAGCAACCTATCCAAAAATCAGCTTCAAATCAACTTCATTCACCAAAACAGGTGATGATGAGTTTGCTTTAAAAGGCGATTTAACTATCAAAGACGTAACCAAACCAGTATCGTTAGCTGTAGAATTTGGCGGTTCGGCTGCTGATTTTTATGGCAATACTAAAGCAGGTTTTGAGATCAGCGGTAAAATTAACCGTAAAGAATTTGGCCTTACCTGGGATGGCGTTACCGAAGCCGGCTCAATTGTAGTAGGCGAAGACATCAAACTGTTAATTAACGTTCAGTTTGCCAAACAAGCTTAATTGTTTGAATGCTGTTGCTGTGTTTTAATAATTAAAATGCCGCTGTTGTTAAGTATACGTAACAGCACGGCATTATTGAAAACAGCAAAGCAATACAAACTTTAAATAAAAAGCCATCCCGAAAAAGGATGGCTTTTTTGCGTTGGAGGGGGGCTTTTTTCAGTTCCCCTCTCGAGAGGGGGCGGGGTGGAAAGTGCAGTGGCAGGGGTGTGTTAACCAGCGTTCATTGCCGCCTGAATGAACACACCCCTCCGCCCCTCTCAAGAGGGGAATCGCACAGCCTGCCGCTTTTTTTTTGCTTTTACTTCCCCGCCGTTGTATCCCGTTCTACCAATTCCATACCGCATTTGGTGCAGGTACCGGGTTTATCAAAGGCTAAATCGGGATGCATGGTGCACATGTATTTGCTTTGCTTTTTTACTACTGTCTTTTCGGCCGGGCTGCTGCACGACGTAGTGCTGCCCAACCCAAATGCGGCTACTGCCAATATGATAATGATTTTTTTCATGGTTACTTGTTATTTATAAATGAGGCAAAGCCAAACAAAGATACAACCAGTACGCCCAATGCGGCAAGCATACTTACGATGTCGCGAATATTTTTGCCGGCCCAGGTCATGCCGAAATATTTATGCAGGAAGATGAAAGATAAGCCTTCGGCCCTATCAATACCGGTTACTTTGGTGGCCAGTTTAGCCGTGGTGGTTTCGATATACCAGTTATCTCCATTAGGATAGCTAACACGCTCAACCGGCAGGCGTTTGTTGATAAAGCCGTATTCGTTATCAAATTGCTTCACATCGTGTACCGTAACCCGGCCGCTAAAGGTTTTGAGCTTATCGGTATGATAATAAGTGCTCAGGAACCTGGCATAGTCTTCATCGGCATTAAGCTGTTCCTTACCGTTGGCGGCATTGAAATAGGTTAGCTGCTTTTGATTGTCGGTCACCTGGTAAAATACATTGCCGTTAAAGCTGGTAAGGCCAATTTTACTAATGAGGCTATCCGCAACCGACAGTGCCAGATTGGATACCACCAACTGGCCTCGTTTAATTACCTGCCCGTAATCTGCCTTAACCGGACTGCTGTTGTGCAGCTTCACTGCCAGGTGAAACACGCCGCTGATGACGAAGGTGAACATTACAAAAGATACGACGAGCCCTATCTGCCTGTGAAAACGGTGTACAAAGCGTTTATCTTCCGCTCCTTTAACATTACGGTTTTGGGCAATGGTTTTAAACTTCTTCCACATCAAACCATAAACCGTTAACCCGCTGATAAGCGCGAACAGCATAATGCCCATGATGATGAGCAATACCACATTCCGGAAAGTATCGCCACCCCAGCGGGCCAAAAACTGCCAGGTATGAAACTCCTCAAACAACGACAAAAAAGCCTTCCGGGTATTATTGTTGAAGGTACCCATACGGCTTTGGCCTGTTTCTACATAAACATCCATCCCATCGGGCCGGTCGAAAGACACTTTGAATACGGGCAGCAAATGGTTAATAGGTTGGTACTCGCTATCAAAACAACGCTGAAGGCTAATTTGTATGGCCGTTGTGCTGTCCTGTACAAAATAGCGGGCCAGGTATTCGGCATAGTCGGTATCGCCATGCGGTAATAATACACCGTCGGTTGCCGAATAGTAATTATATGTACTATCTACCCCAAGTACCTGGTAAAAGGCGCCTTTTTTTAAGCTGATGAGGTTGAAGTTCCGCAAGGCAGTAATATGGTTGCGGTCCAACACCTGCTGAATGGTAAGCACAAGTTTCATTTTACTTTGTGGCAAAGGTTTAAATACTTCCTTTGCGATGGACGGCCTGAACCAGTTGGACATGAACGGGTGCGATAACCCGCTCAATGTCCAGAAGATGACCGGGATCAAGGCCATTAAACCCAGCACCCGGTGCCATTTATAAAAGTTGCTTTTTACTGCTGCTAATGCCATTGATCAATATTTTGAAAATGAATAACTGATGCCCAGGGTATATGTACGCGGCGCGGCGGCATTGTAAGTATCGCCATACTGGTTGCTGGTTACCGTTGTGGCATACAGTTTATTGGTTAAATTTAGTACATTAAACCAGATGCCTGCCCCTTTTAATACGCTGCCTTTAACATCATACCCCAAACGCAGGTTGTAAATATTATAGCCGCTGTAGGTTTTGGTATTGGCCGGGTTGGTGTAATACTGATTAATGTGCTGCCACTCGCCCGCTATCCGGAAGCCTTGCAGATAGGCGGGCTTGTAGGTAAGTTCGGAATTGGCAATCCAGGCCGGGGCATTGTTCATGCGATTGCCGTCGTATTTAATTACCGTGCTGGTGCCAGTGCTGTAATTGGTGCTTACCTCACTGTAATTTACGTAAGTATGCCGTGCATTGGTACCGCTAAACCTGAAAGTCAGCTCCTTAACAGGCGCAACAGTTAACGAATACTCGATACCCCGGTGACGGGTTGCCCCCGCGTTTTGATTTTGGGTGGTATTATCGGGCATTAGCTGGCTGATGATCTCGTTACGGCCTTCCAGATCAAATAAACTCATTTCAAAATACAGCGTTTTGTTAAAGGCTGAGAACCAGCCACCCGCCTCGTAATTGTTAAACGTGGCTTGTTTTAAAGGGGTTAACTGCCTGGAACTGTACAAGTCGCCGGTTTCGGGCGGCTGGAAACCTACGCTGTAATTGGCGTAGAAACCCTTATTGCTGCCCAAATCATACGTTAAGCCCAGCTTGGGGGCCACAATGTTAAAGTTATTGGTTTCTTGCTGTTTGTACTTAGTATTACCGGCAGGCAAGCCGTTTGTAAAATTGTAGTGCACCCTATCGTACCGCAAACCGGCTACGATGCGCAGGGCCTCTACAGGCTTTATTTCATATTGCAGGTAAGCGGCCGTGTTGAATAATTTGATACGGTAATCGTCAATATACCGGCCAGTATTGGCAAAGCCGGTGTAATAGTTATTCTGCACATCCTTATCAATATCAAGGTATTGAGCATAGTACGAACTTGGGCTATCATCCAGATAAACCCCTCCTATCAGCCGGGAATGCAGAAAATCAAAATTAACCCTATGTTGTGCCAACAATCCATAGCTCTGAAAACGCTGGTCATTCACCTGCCCGTTACTGCTCAGGTAGTTGCCTGCATTATCCCTAACGTCGGATATGAAATAGCTTGGCAGCTGAGCAGTTGAGTTATGGCGAAAGAACAAGGTCACAAATGTTGCGTTCTTTTCATTCCATTGGCGATCCACCCTGGTGCTGGCCCTGAATGATTCTACCTTACGATAGGTAAACCGCTGATTTGCACCATAGCTCCTGTTATAAAAGTGGGCGCTATCCAGGCTGCCTGGTGTTTGGGTGTTGAGGTAATTGTAAGCGGCAGAAGTTGTTAATCGCGTGCCAGCATTAAAATCATACGTAGTTTTAAAGTTGGCCGAGTACTTATCAAAATCAGAATAATCCTGCCAGCTATCTTTTTGGTGACCGATGTACCCACCTATATAAAGGCCGAATTTGCCTTGTGTAAAGCCACCATCTGCATCAACCCGCCGGTAGTGATAGTTATCGCCACGGATAGAAACGTTGCCCGCATAACCCGAAGGCGGTCCTTGAGTGATGAAGTTTACAGCACCACCAATGGAGTTACTGCCATACAATGATGATGCCGGGCCTTTAATCACTTCGATATCCTTAACGCCCGACATGTTAATTTCATACAGCGAGTTATGGTTAAAAATCCCGGTTGGGCGTATCGGCAAACCATCCTCCATATACAGGTAAAGGGCATTGTAAGTAATGGGTTGGCGTATGGCCATAGTATGCTGCTCGTTTCCCAAATCAACCATGTAAACGCCGGCTACTTTGTTGAGCAGCTGGTACAGGGCTGTTGCTTTGGTATCTTTTATCTGGGTAGAGTTTATTTTGCTGATGGCAATTGGCGCGTCCTGCCTGGCCTGGCCTTCCCGGCTGGCAGTAACTACTACGGGTTGAAGGTCTAAAGTAGATGGTACCAAAGCGACGTCTGCCTTGCCGCCGGTAACATTAATTACCTGTGTACTATAACCAACCATTATTACCTTAATTTGGCTGATGCCGGAGCTTACAATAACGTACCTGCCTTTGGCATCGGTTAAACCCAGCTTTTCGCCGCTGGATTTCGTAATGATAGCGCCGGGCATGGCCTCATGGGTATTGGCATCTATTACGATAACCTGGATGTTGGCCTGGCTGTAAGCCAGGGTGTTGAGTATTAAAAACAGTATAAATAGAATGAAAAATCTCTTCATGTATTAAGTATGGGGAGTTACCTCCGGTGGATAAATAAATTGTATCCGGATGAGTGATTTTAATGATGTCATTGCGAGCGTAGCGCGGCAATCTATTGTGAACCATGCAAGATGGCGAATAGATCCTTCGTTCCTACCCTTGACATGTTTCCTTTTCTGTCATCCTGAGCGATAGCGAAGGATCTATTGTACGCCTTGCATGACCGCCAGAACAGTTTGCGAATAGATCCTTCGTACCTCAGGATGACAGCAGTTAGATAAAATGATACATACGGCTATCACATGCGCACAGCAACGCCATGTCAATCAAAAAAACATCCGGAAAAAAATAAGTGGTATTTATCCTAACTGCGGGGGCTGGAAGATCACTGCGGCCGGGGTTGGTGGCAGGCAGTCATCATACGGGGTATCAATTACTTGCAACAGGCTGGAGTGGAATTTCATGTCGGTACTACTGATCATAAACACTTCCTGGAAGAGGCTCTTTTGCGACTGCCTTTCGTCGCTGGCCTGCTTGTCATCAGCCTGTTTAATCTTTTTGGCAAAGTAACATTTGCCATCGCAATGCACTGCGGGTTTGTCCCGGTTTTCGCAAAGGGTGGTGGCAATGTAGTTCTTGTTCAGTTCAAATCCCGCGTAAACAAAAAATCGCGAGAAGTTGACCGTTGCCAGCGAAAAGATCAATAAATAGGCTGTTACACGTTGCAGCATAATGCCGCAAAAGTAGCCGCTGTATGCTTAAGAAACAACCAGGGTGTTCGGTTTTTTGTGGGAATACAAGGGTGTTCGGATGCGAACACTATTAACTATCTAAATAACAACAACTTAAGTGTTCGGATAAATACAATTCCAATATCAAAAATTATTCTTCGTCGTCATCATCGCCCACCAGGCGGGCGCAACGCTTATTGGCCGCTTCAAGGTCGAAGGCGTTTACATCCCACTTGCCGCCCTCGGGTATGCCCATCCATCCGCTCATTTCTTCGTGTTCTTCGTGGCTGGGGTCGTTCACAATATCTACCATGCGGTAGTAACCGTGCACGCCGCCGCAGTCTTCGGGCTGGCAGGCACCCTCGCCGCCAAGGCAATGCGGGGCAAACACCGGCTGTCCGGTGGTTTTTTCCAACAAAATCTCGTGCTTCCAATCATCGCCGAAATCGTAAATGTAGGTATACTTTTGCCTGGCCCGTTTAAACACCTCGCTAATCAGGTAGTCTTCACTGTCGCGCATATCATCGTCATCTTCAGCCCAGTCGCCAAGCAGCTGGTAATAAGGCTTTGATCCCCATCCCTTCGCCGAAAACTGGTACAAATGGCTATTGTCCCAGCCAAATACAGCTTGTATCGCCAGGTGTAATTCATCAAAACTAATATCTTCTGGCACCAGCAGCCGCCGCCAGACTACCGGGTCATCCGTATAAGTAAGCGTTATTTTAAACTGGAAAGCTTTCATGGTTTATGATATGGAAGATGTTAAAAAGCTAACAAAAAAGCTCAATGCCTGCGCAATATTTTAACATTATCCGACCGTTTTTTGCAAAAAAAAGAACAAAAATAACCACTCAACTTTTTGCTGTTCAGATAGCGCCCGCCACCAACAGCAAACATAACAATATAACCTGCCTAACCAAAACACACCAGGTTCACCCGGGCTTTTGGTACCCGGATCAATTAATAAATTGATTGATTTTAACAGAATCATTGTAGCTTTATATCCCAACTAATTTTTAAACAAAACAGCACATCATATTACAATCCAACCTGCCACCTAAACCCAATGTTAGAAAATCTGAAAAATAATTTCTTACTGATGAGCTTGCTTCGATATGGATTTCATATCACTGTTTTCCTGATTTTCTACTTCATTGTCGACCGTTCGTATTTCCCGGTACAGCAGTATTTTGTACAATCGTTATCCAGCCTCCGGTACGTCACCCCGATATCAGTGTCGCAGTATGTATTTAACGCTTTATTGTTTTTTTCGATATTATGCTACTGGGTCGATTACAGGATCATCCGGAAATGTATGCTCAAAGAATATAAGATTATATATCTTTTAGCGTTGGATGTATTTTGCTTACTGCTGGCTACTTTGGTTATGGTTTGCTTTAACAACCTGATTTACAGCCGGAATCAAATCATCGATGCCTTATCCCTGAATAGTATTTCAACCGTTTTGGTGTTGATATCGGTTAAAGACTGGATTTTTGAAAGGATAAACAGTAAAAAAATCGGGGCTATACCAAATATTAGCAAATAGAGGAGTATTATTGAATTGAATTGAATTGAATTGGCTCGGTCGCCCCCTTGTTCCATAAGCGAACGCAACTGTACGCTTATGAACATTTAAGGTTGCAATTAAACCTGCAAGCAACTACCTTTCAATTAGTTATAAAGCTGGCATGATTTTGTTACCCTACAGGTTCAACTACATTGTGGCTATGCTGAAAAACTATTTTAAAACCGCCTGGCGAAATTTGTTTCGCAACAAGTTCTATTCGTTAATCAATATAACCGGCCTTACTGCCGGGCTGGCCATTGGCATATTGATATTGCTTTGGGTGCAGGACGAGTTAAGTTTCGATAGCTTCCATAAAAACGCCGATAACATTTACCGCGTAGAACTTTTTGGCGGCACAGGCGCCAGTAAACAGATCTGGCAAACTACCGTTGCCCCTATCGGCCCATTAGCCAAACAGGAACTCACCGATGTGCAGGAGCAGGTACGCACCACCCCCAACTGGTTTTTCTCGTTATATAAATACAAGGAAAAAGTTTTCGGCGAACAAAACGTAGGCTTTGCCGATCCTTCCTTGTTCAGCATCTTCGATTTTCCGCTTATTGAAGGCAATACCGCCAGGCCATTCCTTAATGATAACTCAGTTGTTATCACCAAAAACACCGCCCAAAAATATTTTGGTAACGAGAGTGCCCTGGGCAAAGTGATTGTGGCAGAAGGTAAGGAAAACTTCACCGTGACAGGCGTTATCAACGATTTCCCGCTTAACTCCAGCATCAACTTTGATATGATTATGCCCATGAGTTACCACGTTAAATATATACTGGAACACGGCAAGGTAGATGCTAACACCGATTTCAATAGCTACTCTTATCAAACCTATTTCAAATTAAAGCCCGGCGCATCGTTAAAAAAACTCTCGGCCGATTTGTTCAAGATCCACATTAAGCACCGCGCCGAAGATACCGATGCCGACTACCTGCTGCTGCCTCTCAATAAAATGCACCTCTACAACGCCGATGGCACCGACCACGGCATTCAAACGGTGCGCATTTTTGTTATCATAGCTTTGGTGATCCTGCTTATAGCCTGTATCAACTATGTGAACCTTTCTACCGCCCGCTCGCTTTTGCGCGCTAAAGAGATCAGTATGCGCAAAATTATAGGGGCTGCCAAAGTACAGCTGTTTATGCAATTCCTGGTCGAGACCGCCCTGCTGTTCGCCGTCGCCACGCTGTTTGCATTATTGGCCATATACCTGCTGATGCCGGTATTTAACCAGCTGGCCGGCAAGCAACTGGTACTTAACCTGCTCAATCCGCATATCTGGCTCATCATCAGCATAACAGTAGTAGCTACCCTGGCCCTATCCAGCATTTACCCGGCCATGCTACTATCTTCTTTCGAACCATTAAAAGCGCTTAAGGGCAAAATAAACGGCAGTATTGGCGATGCCCTTTTCCGCAAAATATTAGTTGTGGTGCAGTTTACCTTTTCGGTAGTGCTTATTGTGAGCACACTGGTTATCACCCGGCAATTAAAATACATCCAATCAAAAAACCTGGGGTACGATAAAAGCCATGTTTTTGGGGTTTGGATGCGCGATGCATCAAAACACTATGATGCCGTTCGGGCCGAGCTTTTAAAGCAACCCGGTGTAGAAGGCGTAACCCGTGCAACCGGCAACATCATCAACAGCGGCGGCAATATCTCGGGCGACAACTCCTGGGACGGCAAAGCGCCGGGCCAAACCTTTATCCTGCACCCTATGGGGATAGATAAGGATTTCATCTCGTTTTTTAAGCTAAAAATGCAGCAGGGCAGCAGCTTCAGCGGAGCAGTGTCCGATTCCACCCATTTTATCCTCAACGAAGCCGCCGTAAAAGAAATAGGCCTTAAAAACCCCATCGGCAAGCGCTTCCGTTTCCAACGAACCAACGGCACCATCATCGGCGTAGTAAAAGATTTCCATTTTGCCAGCATGCGCGAAAAAATTGCACCGGCCCTCTTTTTTTACAGACCAGCCGTTTACCAAACCTTATATATAAAAACCAATACCAAAAACGCCGCTGCAGCTATAGCAGCGGCCGGCGACCAGTTTAAACAATACAACGGCGAGTTCCCTTTTAGCTATAACTTCCTGGACGAGATTTTCAACGACCTTTACCAGGGCGAACAACGCGAAGGCACCCTGTTTAACTACTTTGCAGGCATGGCCATATTGATATCCTGCCTGGGCCTGCTGGGCCTTGCCGCCTACACCGCCCAGGTACGCACCCGCGAAATTGGCGTACGCAAAGTATTAGGCGCATCAGTTGCCGGCGTAATAGGCCTGCTGGCTAAAGATTTCATCAAACTGGTACTCATAGCCATCGTAGTAGCTTTCCCGCTGGCCTGGTATGCCATGAACAACTGGCTCAATGGCTTTGCCTACCGCATTCCCATCCATTGGACCGTTTTTGTACTGGCAGCTTTTATCGCCATCGTCATCGCGTTTGTTACTATCAGCTTTCAATCCATCAAAGCAGCGCTGGCCAACCCGGTGAAGAGTTTGAGGAGCGAGTAAGGAGGGCTTGTTCATTGGTTCATTAGTTCATTGGTCTTGGATGGCGGGATTCATGGGTTGGTTCATCGCCCAGGTACATTCCAGTAAAACTAAAGGCAGCGCAATAGCAAACTTTTCACCAGTGAACTAATGAACCGGTGAACCAATAAACAATTTGGCTGTATTATATCGATTTAGCAAAGCAGGTTCATCCTGTTTTGTATCACCTAAAGCGTATTCTGCTCAAACTAAAAGCCCTGCGATAATAAACTTTTCACTAATGAACCAATGAACTAACAGGGCGTTTCCCCGTTGGTAGAAACGAGGCCAGGCCTTACATTCATACGCGCACAGGGCGTTAGGCGCGGGCCGGTATCCATTTCAGTCCTTAACGCGACCGCCGTGATTGCTAAAACCCCTGTCTCCGCGACTGCGATCCCCGATATATGTCACCCTTTCAGGGCTTTTGTATGGTGTTGCATAACACAGCGCTATGCGCTGTGTTGGCATATGGGCCCCTTTCAGGATCGGTTAACTACTGTGCCAATTACATCGCATGCCTACCCTAAAACCTCAAACTTTGTCGTGACGACAACGCATCGCAATTTAAAGCCCCCCTCCTACCGCCCTGAAAGGGTGGGCATCCTCCTGCGATGGGTGCAAATACATCAACGAAACAGCCCTGAAAGGGTGACATCATCGCCTCTTAGCCTAAACCCTGGGTAGTATTTATTTAGAATTTACAACTATTTTGTATCTTTTGCTAAAACAACTCTGGATCGGAGTGCCCCTGCGCTGCCCCCAGGCTTGTGCGCCCGCTGATAGGTAAACACCATACCTTTAGGACAATCAACAATGTTTATTGCCGGCCTTAATGCCCTCGTATTATTCTTTTGCACAATTGAAAATACAAACTCCCGGATGAAATTAAACATTCGGGAGTTGCATATTTGTTACTTTGCATGCCGAGACAATGACGGTTTCCGCCACAAATTGAGGAATGGTGCAACCGCAGTATCCTCGTTAAGAAACCTTGTGAGGAAAAAAAACAAACTTCTAATTCTATATTGATAAAACTCGGCAAGTATACCTATGTTTCCCTTAACTAAACTGTAACTCATTAATTTAAAGAGATATAAAAATTGCTACATTAAAATATATGCAATAATTTTAGTAGCTTGCCTCAGTGAAACCTAACCCACTTGGGCCTGCGGCTTAAACACCAATACCTAACTTATTGCCTGCTTATGATAAACCTGAACAAAGCACAACAAATTTTATCCTATTGTTTAAAAACGGCCAGGGCAATTTATGCCCGTATAAAAGTAAACCGGGTGTTAACTTACATTGTTTGCTGGTTGATATTACTTACGTTCATAGTGCTTTATTTTAAAGCCAACTCTATTGAGGGCGGAAAGGACACAACGATTCTTGAAGACTATATTAATGATGGCGATGCTAATACGAAATTAGAAATTATTCAAAAACTTTATAAAGAGGAACAATTTCCGTTGTTTCCTTTTCCATTTACCAAAGATTATCAGATTGTACCCAAAAAAAATGATTTAGTTGATAGCAGATCTCCAGCTATATATGGAGATAGATTGGTCTTTAACGACGATAACAAAGACGAAGAAAAAAATGGTCTAAGTATATATAACATCAGTAAGCTTCAATTTGAAAACAATTTAGCCGATAGTGCTTGTGGGATGAGTTGCCTTCACGTTTCTGATGATGCTGAACAGCAATTGCTCGTTCAAAGTACTGATTCCGGAGAAAAAGATATTTTTAAATTAAGTGTTATTGATTATAAAGGAGGGGTAGCTGTTCAGTATTGCAAGGACCCAAAATCATTTTTTCGTGACTTCACTTCAAGTCCGGTCATTTTTACAGGAAATTTCGACACTGGTTTTCTCGGCATTTCTTATAATGATAACGCTATAGTTTTCAGCCCACTAACGGCGGATTTAAATAACGCGAAAGAGAAGGTTTTGAAAAATGTTTTCAACAAGGCAAATGGCAAAATTATTGGCATGGCCCTCCCTGGTAAGGCACCCGGGAGAGAAAGTGACAGCGAAATTTATGTATTGCGAACAGACTCGTCAAAAAAAAATATTTTGATGATTGATAAGTGGAGCAGGTACAACGCTGATAGACTATCTAACCCACCCATTGCTGTAAAAATCCCCTTTGATAACGTGACAAAAGATAATACGGTAATAACAGCAACCCGCACCAAAGCTATTAATGATTCTAAAGTATACTTGTCTATCGTACAGTTTGTGGCTGGAAAGGTAAACGTTTGCATAGTCGAAATTTCTCCGTCTAAGGCAAAAGTTGTAGGCAATAATACATTTTTGACTGACATAAGTGTGAATAACTTCAATAAGACAGCATTAATATCCACCGGCCAAAATCTCTATTTATCGTACGATAATAGGCCTTTCTGCCGCTTCAAAAGTAACTCCAAAGATTTATATAACGTTGAGAACATAACATCTTTAGTCGATGATAATCGTGCATATTGGTATTCAGATAAGGGGATTTGTGTTCTCGGGCTTGGAGCAGACGGCGCATACCGTTTTATTAATAATACACTGCAATTGTTTACGCCTGGTAAAAATGATTTAGATGCTTTAAAAAACTTTGACACTTTTGAGTTTTGTGTCCTTCAAAGTGCAAAGGAGCCCACATTTATTGGAGTATCAGCATACAACAGAACGATAGTTAAATTGGTTCGCCCGGTGGATGGTGCCCCAAGGATAACCATTTTAGATGGGATTCATTTTGATGAAAATGTTTTTACCTATAACGCTAAAATTGATTATTATTATGTAATTGTATTGGTTATCACGCTCATCACCGCCTTTCTTATCGGGCTTATTTTTGTGAAAGCTCCACCAAAAGAAAAACTGCTGGCCGTAGAGAGCGTCACTTTAGTGCCAACGTATACAGAAAAATTTAAAGGCGTAAAAAAAGCTGCAGAGGCTTTAAAATTCCGGTCGGACATGATGTTGGTACTGGGTATACTTTTCGGCACCAGCGGTGTTGTAACCGCATCAATATTATTCAGCTCTTCCAGTGTAACCATTGGCGATTTATTAAACCCTAAAAGTATCATTTCATTACTAAAGCCGGTTTTGTTATTGGTATTTATAGAAACATTTACATTTTTCTTTTTAAAGCAATACCGGATCATTTTTAACGAGTATAAATTATTTTATTCCATCTACCTAAAACTGTATAACTTCTTTCATGTATTGCAGTTAAACGATATAAGGGCAGCTAATTTCAATAATACTGCAGAAGCAAGCGTTACGCAAAGCGATGATACAGCTAACGATATACCACCTGCGTTACAAAACGCGCCAACTGCAAGTGATCAACTTTTTGCCAAACTAATAGATAGTTTATTAGCCGAAAAATATGAACTGTATGAAAGTAAAACAATATCGGCGATAAATGAATTTGATAGCGCCAGCGTACTAAAAATAGTTGAACTGATGAGTAAAGGTAAATAGACCAGAATGTTATTCAGTTTCAGCTTCTGGTGGGTGTTATCAGGCTGAAAAGCAGACTCGCAACGCAAGATCGCAGCTAAATGCAGGCCTCGTATTCTGCGTTCAATTAATAATATTAACCACTGTCATCGTACGTAAAACAGGAACTAATATCGTTAGGTGGTGGTATATTATTTACCATAGATTGAATGATCCAAACTTTGGGAACTTAACAAAAAGCTTTTAGCGTACCAAGCCTCTTTTTGGCAGGGTGTTTTTATGGTATTAAGTCCGCACAAATTAAATCGAAGAGTTTTTATGTATTTTATAAATGTTTTATTACATTTAAACACCTAACTCTTAATACAATGAAAAAAATCACCACATCATTAGTTTTGTGCATACTATTGTGTTTATTCAACTCATGCAGTAAAACAACGTCAAATCGAATAACAGATCTGGGTAGTGACCAAAAAGGAATATTAAAAAAAACACAGACCAGCAACGATGCTTTACCAGCTTATAAGTCATTGAATGGAGTTGACGAAGCGGTAGCCAAAGATAAAATAGCATACTTTTACAATCATATTGAAGATTATAAAAATTCTGCGTCCGGGAGTGTATGGTTTAGCAAAGAAGTTGTTGGCGGCATAATAAAGGTCCTTGATTCAGATTCTCAGATTGATGGATTTAGAATTTATTTTGCGGGAGAACCGTCAACCACAACTGATTTAAATTTGTCAATCATCTTAGTTGCTACTAAAGAAATGGGCGCTGATCTTTCCCTTCCAATACAATCCGGAAAAAAACATGAGGATTTTTATTTAAACACTTCGTTGTATGATTTATTTAAGTCTCAATCAATTCAAGGGAAAAATGATGGTGCACAAAACGCAGGTGCAAAACTTTATCATCCAGGAAACTCGGCGATCAATAATTCGGGATGTTTATTTATGCCCCACGATATTAGTGTTGACTATGCCGAAAAAATGGTTGCCAATTTTCAGGAGCCACATACAATTACTACTTACAGCGAGTGGTTTGATCGTACTTTATTAGATAACATAGCATACAATTCTGATTATACCGGTATAAGGATTTATTTTGCCCGGCACCCAAAAAGCAATGATCCTTATAAAAGTGATAAAGATGCTTTTGTTATAACCGCTACCGGCACAGACCCTCTTCATCCCGAACTAACTACGGACATTTTCGGCTGCAGAACTAAAATGACAGTAAATAGCGAGAGTAGTAATGGCACATCGGGCACACCACCTCAGGATAATGGTGAGCTTTGCCCAAGTCACTGTAATTAAAGTTGGTCATCATTATTGGTTTTAGATATTTCATGTTGCAAATCATTCGCGGCTTTATTGAGATGTAATGGTGGCAGATTTAGTATTAATAAGTGCATTAAGCTTATTGATACTAAAACAGGGTGTTTTTACGGTATTAAAAACCGTATAAGCATCGAAGGGGATTTAGCTGACGATGTTGAATTTTGGAATTATCAATTTACAACTTTTAACTATATTTAAAAACCAACCCAAATCTTAATGTCATGAAAAAACTAATGTTCATCCTTTGTATACTTAGCGTGGCGGCTTGCCATTGCGATAAAAATGTATCGGTCAATAAGTCTTCGCCTAAGGCTTTAACAATAAAAAAAATCACTTTAAATGGAGTGGACTCTGTCACTGCATCCAAAAGAGTGCGGAGTTTTCAATCCGACACCATTAGCAGTGATCCTGTAACGAGCATTTGGTTTAGCCAAGCATTTATTGACAATATTTATAGTGTATTACAATATGAGGGAGGAGACGGAATTAGGATATATTTTGCTAAGAGGCCTGACAAGCGTAATACGATAGTTATAGTGTCAACTTATGATGGGGGGCCAAGCCCTGCAGGAGATGCAAATCCTTCAGAACGGATCCATAACGACTATTTTGAACACAGCACATCTGTCTTGAGTTTACCGGAAATGCAAGTAAAAGAGAGTTATGATCCAATATTGAATCCCAATGAGCCATGCCCTCCGGCTGGTTCCGGCAATATTTGTAATCGACAGGAAGCCAGTTATCTTTCATGTGATGACGCCCACGAATGGATAAGAAATTTCAAGGGGGAAGGGATAGTCACAAAAAGTGTTTGGTATAATATTAAAATGATAAAGAAAATAAAACTCGAATTAATTGCAGCCCAGGCAGTTAATAATAATATTGCTGATGGTGTACGAATTTATTTCGCTAAAGATAACGGTGGAAAAAATACATTTGTTTTCGTGACAACGAAGTTAGTCAACGGTGTTCAGGTGGATTATCACGAATGTTTTAGCAACATACCTGTCGATACGGAGAAAAAAGGCGGAAACGACCATGGTGAAGAATGCCCTGTTTTTTGTAATGGTACCGCACTTCCATAGATCCATACTTTTTTACTATGCAACCTTACTTCACCATAAACACCTGTTCAGAACTAAAGGGTGCACCATCATCTCACATAAACGCGGCTTGGGGGATTACGACTTGCTATGTGCAACCGCTGGGTCCTCTATGAGAGCCCTCGCGGGACGGAAATGATGAACTATAATGAGCGCCACTATTATCATTAAAATGGCAGCCAGTATTAATAAGAGCGATTTCTTGTTCATTTTAAGCCGGGATTGAATAATCCAAACTTCGGAAGTTTGATGACGTCGTTTTAGCGTACTATGGCCCTTTTTTGGCCGGGTGTTTTTACGGTATTAAAAACCGTATAAGTATCGAAGGTGACTTAGCTGGCGATATTGAATTTTGGAGTTATCAATTCACAACTTTTAACTATATTTAAAAACCAACCCAAATCTTAATGTCATGGAAAATCTAACTAATGAATCAGTAAAAATTACGTTAAACGGTATTCCTTATGCCAATGCTCAAAAAATGGTGCAAAACTTTCCCGGAGCACTTAAACATCCCAAAACAAATATTTGGTTTAAAAAAGCATTTATCGACAGAGTTCAGAAGGCTTTGGACACTGAAAATGGAGATGGCATAAGGGTTTACTTTGCAATGAAAGATCCCACGGACGTCAATTCAGATAATACAGTAGTAATCGTATCAACAAAAGATAACGGACCAAGTCCGGTTGATTATCCAAATTTGTCAAAACGGCTGCACCTTGATTATTTTGATCACGATCCTGTGCTCTTACCGCTATCAGATGTTACAAACGAGGACGATGCCGATGGCTCTGCTGAGGGTGCTTACCTGTATACTGATAGTCCTTGTCCTGATGATGATGGTTGTGAGCCGCACAAACCATCTTTTATTTCCTGCGAAGACGCCAAAGAATGGGTTACAAATTTAAAAGGCGGCCACATTACCACAACAAGTGTTTGGTATGGTAGAGCCGTAATAGACGAAATAAAAATGCAATTGGATGCAGCAACATCAGCGGGCATTGATGCTGATGGGGTTAGGATATATTTTGCCAAGGATAATAGTGATATGGAACGGTTTATTTTTATCCGGACTGATAAAAAAGAAGACTTCCATGAGGATGATTATATGTGTTACGCTCACGAATTTCTGGGCGGAAACGACCACGGTGAAGAATGCCCTGTATTTTGTACTGGAGTAACCTTACCTTAAAATTATCGAACCTTTTTATGCAGCCTTATTTCACCATAAACACCTGTTCAGAACTAATCTGCTTTTTTGTGGCAGCGATGTGCCTTTATAAAGATAAAAGTCCAGCCTGGAAATGGCTGGCCTTTTACATGTTACTGGTTTGTGTTACCGAGTTTTGCGGCGTTTACATAAAAAATCAGGATAAACACAATAGTTGGGTTTATAATATATTGCTGTTTTTTGAAATCGGCACCGTATTGATCATGTTACAAACAATAGCAGGTAAATACATTAAAAATAAAACTGTGGTAATTGGTTCAGCAATTGTGCTTGCAACTATATATGTTTATGACCTATCGTTACATGGTATTTTTAAAAGGAACTATTATACCAATATTGCCTTAGCCATAGCAGCGGTGATATTAAGCCTTTATTATTTTTATAGTTTGCTTAAAGATGAAGAGTATATCAACCTAAAATATTCTGCTGCATTTTGGTGGGTGTTCGGTACTTTTTTTTACTATTTTGTTGATACAACCCTCAATGTTTTTTACCCGGTTTTATCAAAAATGCTTATAGCACCGAACGATACATTTGCCTATATTTATAAGGCCGCAAACCTGATCCTGTACGGTTGTTGGAGCTATTCTTTTATATGCAAACGGACCCATCCTATAACATCAAAGAGCTAATTGTTGTAACAACGCTGATATTTTTTTTGGCGCCGGTGTCGTTGTTCGGATTTATTTCAGTTTACAACAAACGCAAAAAAAAACACATGGAGGAGAAAGAACAGATGGAGGAGAATTTCAATAATGAACTAATCAAAACCCAGCACGAGATCCGTGAGCAAACCATGCAAACCATTGGGGCCGATTTGCATGACAATGTGGGGCAGTTGTTAAGCCTTACCTCTTTCACCCTCAAATCAATTGCCTATGGTGAGCCGGATACAATGATGAAAAAGGTGAGTGACGCCATTGAGCTTACCTCGCGGTCGATACAGGAAATGCGCCTGCTGGGTAAGTTGCTACAGGGCGAGCAGTTGATAGGCATCGGTTTAACCGAAGCTATAAAACAAGAAGTAAAATGGCTGGAAAAAACCGGGCAATACCATGTTAATTACCACGACGAGGGATTAAGCGGAGTAACTGCCAATCCTGAAAAGGACCTGATTATTTTCAGGATAGTTCAGGAGGTGCTCAATAACGCCATCAAACACGCGCAGGCCACAGCTGTTGGCATTAAAATAACCTATCACGGCGGACAACTTCAACTGGATATTACCGATAATGGTATTGGTTTTAACCTGGCCGAAATACAGGCCGGCCAAATGGGCATGGGGCTGCAAAACATTCATAAGCGTGCTGTAATTATTGGCGGACAAACTACGATCAACTCCGCCCCCGGTGAAGGCACCCATATTCACGTTTTTATTCCGTACCCGTAACATGCAACAAAACACTATTATAAATATTGCCATTGTAGACGATCATACCTTATTCCGTAACGGCGTAGCCGCGCTGATGAAAGAATTTGGCGAGCTGAATATTGTTTTTGAAGCCGGCAACGGCGAACATATGCAGCAGTTTTTAACCAACAGAACGATGCCCGATGTGATTTTAATGGACATTAACATGCCGGTTATGGATGGCTACACTGCCACGGCCTGGTTAAAAAAGCACTACCCCCAGGTTAAGGTATTAGCCTTAAGTATGTATGAAGATGATAAGGCTGTAATTAAAATGATTAAAAACGGTGCCTGCGGTTATGTATTAAAAGAAGCCGACCCGCGCGAAGTGTTCAATGCTATAAAAACAGTGTTTGCCAAAGGTGTTTTCATTAACGAAATGGTATCGGGCAAACTGATGCGGTCGATGACCAGCCAAACAGCCGAGGCATCATTTTCAAAAAACGAAGTGGAATTTTTAAAACTCTGTTGTTCGGAGCTTACCTACAAAGAAATGGCCGATAAAATGAACATCAGCCCGCGCACTATTGATAATTACCGCGAGGCGCTGTTTGCCAAACTGAACATAAAATCGCGCACAGGCCTGGTATTGTATGCTATTCAGAACCAGATCATCAAGCTTTAGCTGGTAATATTAAACAGGGCGTATGTAAAAGGGGCTATCTTGAGCCTGTCGAACCATGGTTGACGAAGGGCTCTCCGCAGCTACCGCAAAGGCTTTTCGCTGCCGCAAACCTCCAGCCCTGTAGCCCGCTGATAGGCAAACGCCCATGCTAAGCAATAAATAGCCCCCGGATGTTTAATTGCATCCGGGAGTTTTTGTATACCCACATCACGCGTTAAGGATTGCAGTGAAAAGCCCACAGCGCGGGCAGGCCGGGGCGGCAAAGGCAAGGCGAGGACTTGTAACGAAAAGCCTGACCGCCGCTTCTACCAGCGGGGGAACGCACTGTTTAGTATCAAGTATCAAGACAGCGCTGTCCCTATTATAGCCATACCAATGATCACTTCATCACCGATAGTACTTGCGAAAACGGCAAATAGGGTGCCGATAGTTTCCTGATTAAATTGCTAAAGAAAATCATCGTTTTTTTTTAAAGCCTGAAGTACATCATCGGTATTTAAAACGGTGGCAAATTCGTTGTTGATTTGTGCCAGTGCGGTTAAATGGATGGTTTCGGCGTCGTAGTGTTCGCCTTGGATGCCGGTTTTGGCAAAGGCGGCGGTAGCATCGGCCACTACAAAGGTGTGGTAGCCAAAATTACCGGCCATACGGGCCGTGGTAGATACGCAATGTTCGGTAGTAAGTCCAACTATAACCACGGTCTCAATGCCCGCAGCATCCAGCTGTTGTTGCAGATTGGTGCCGATAAAGGAGCTGTTTACCGATTTTTTGATCACCACCTCGCCGGGCAAAGGTTTTACAATTTCTTTGTGAGCGTTGCCGGCGTTACCCTCGGCCAGCAGCGAGTTGGGGTTAACTGAGCAATGCTGGATGTGGAACAGCGGCAGGCTATTTGCCCGCCAGTAATCAAGCAGTTTGCGGGCATTAACTTCGGCATCGGGGTTATTGCGTTCGCCTCCCCAGTAAGGGATATTATCAAAACCCTGTTGTATATCAACGAGTATTAATGCGGGGTTGGTGTTCTGTAGTGTTTCCATACCCCAAAATTGCAGCTTTGCAAGGGCCGCAATTTTGTTGTGAGGCTTTATTTGTTTGTTTTTATAACGCAAGCTCGTTACGCGCGCTTTTGGGCGAAGCGCCGAATTTTTGCTTGTAAACTTTTGAAAAATGCGAAATATTTTCGAACCCGCTGCTATAAGCTACCAGCGACACCGGATCGTTAGAATGTTTTAACTGGTACTCGGCATACTCCAGCCGGCGGTTGAACTGCCATTTTACTGGCGTGGTTTTAAAACGATCTGTAAACTCTTTTTTAAACGCGCTTATACTCCTCCCGGTAAGTTTGGCCATATCGGCTATGGAAAGCTGCCGGTTGAAGTTAGTTTCCATAAAGTAAGCCAGATCAACCTTTTTATTACTTACCAGGTCTTTCAAAAACGAGGCAAAGGTTTTTGATTGATCGCCCGATAATATCTGCAACAGCACCTGGTGGGCCGCAAACTTAACAATGCACCTGGAGTAGTTTTGCGGCTGTAAAATATGCTGCATAACCTGGGCTACGTTGGCTTTTATAAATTCGGAAGTTTTAAAAGTAAATGGAGGCAAATCGGCACATAGTTTTTCCTGTTTAAATTCGGGCACGTGGCTTTCCAGGAAATAATCAACAAACTCGTTTTCCATAAAAATGAGCAGGCTGGAATAGTCATCAGATGGGAACAGCTGGTAATTGCCCCGCCGCCTAAACTGGATATCGCCTGCGGTCAGGTGCTGTACATAGCTGCCATACCTCACATCAATGGTACCCGTTAAAATTACTTCGAGGCAATGCGCGGTTTGCAGGGTATCATCGCACCTGAAAGGGCGCTTTTTATCAATGATAATTCCGTACATATCAGACAATCGTAACCTGATATGCGAATGATGATCAAGCAGGTCTTTAGGGATTTGTATCATCGCTAAACATTAATTTTTACTAAGCTACATGTTGGCATTTATCTTTTTTACTTTTTTGATTAATTGTAACAAAGAGATGATAAAAGCTGATGGCCGCCTACTGCCACGTTGTATCATTACGTTAATGGTGTAAAAATGATTTAATATCGAACACTGAATATCTAATGTCGAATAATGAACATAAGACTTCGGTGTTGGACATTCAAAATTCATTATTCGATATTATTTGTATATCTCTTTTTGCTTACCTTATTGAATTTAATGCTATTTTGGTACCATTAAAACAACCTGGTCATAAACCATAACACCTGCCCTGCCATGAAAAACACACGCTATTTTTTTATATTTTCCTGTTTCCTGTTACTTGGCTGTACCGGGGCTAAAAAACTGGCCGATGCCGGTAACGACGGCAAAGGCTGGAAGACGCTATTTAACGGAACCGATATAAAGGATTGGTTTGTAAAGATTAACCATCACCTGGTGGGCGAAAACTATGGCAATACCTTTAGGGTAGAAGATGGCATAATTAAGATAAGGTATGATCAGTATGGCGAGTTTGACAATCAATTTGGCCATTTGTATTACAAAACGCCGTTTTCGCACTTTAAACTGCGGTTTGAGTATCGTTTTGTTGGCAAACAGCAAAAAGGCGCGCCCGACTACACCCTGCTTAACAGCGGCGTTATGTTTCATTCGCAAGACCCCAGGACCATGCTTAAAGACCAGGATTGGCCAATATCCATAGAAATGCAGTTACTGGGCGGCCTTGGCGACGGAAAACCACGACCAACAGGCAATATGTGCTCGCCCGGCACCGATGTAGTTTATAAAGGTAGGGTTTGGCCCGACCATTGCATCAGTTCGACATCAAAAACCTATGATGGTGAGCAATGGGTAAAAGGTGAACTGATTGTTCTGGGCAACAAGTTAGTTACCCATATCATTAACGGCGATACCGTGCTGCAATATTCCAAACCCTCTATTGGAGGCGGTGTGGCCAATGGTTACGACCCTAAATACAAACAGGACGGAAAGTTATTAAGCAGCGGCTTTGTTGCCCTGCAAAGCGAGGGCCAACCGGTTGATTTCAGGAATATCGAGATTAAACAGCTACCGGATACGGACCGGTAAGTCCCACCTAAATCCTCCCCGGGAGGGAGGACTTTAAAGATGAATGCCGTTAAGTCTCCCCAACAGGGTGAGATTTAGAGGGGGCTGCCTGCCCTTATCAATCAACCTCGCCCGCAGCCATGGTAGCCGAGGGTTGCAGCGGGATAACAAAACTGAATTTGGTGCCGATGCCTTCTTCGCTGGTTACCCAGATACGGCCGTTGCATTTTTCGATAAGGTCTTTACAAAGTAACAGCCCCATACCTGTGCCCGATTCATTGAGTGTGCCGGTTTTACTATCCACCTGACTTTTGAAAAGTTTATTAGCCCGGTCGGGCGGCATGCCCATGCCCGTATCGGTTACGGTTACCAGTGCATTCCCATCTTGCTCAATGGCAGATATTTCGATAACATCACCCGCGCCCGAAAACTTGATGGCGTTGGTAATTAAGTTCCTGACAACTATCCTTATCGAGTTTGGATCGGCCAGGGCCAGTAGTTCTTTATTGCCGCCGCATACCAAGGTAATGCCCTTAAACGAGGCCTGCTCCGTATGGTTTTTAATTTCTGATTGGATGATATCATCTATTGAAAAACTTTTGCCCGATGCGTTGAAATTCTCGAGCTGGCTGTTGATCCAGAATAAAAGTGTATCAAGAAAATCGGACGTGTAATCGAGCTTTCGTATTACAGATGGGATCATCTCCAGCATTTCCTGGTGGCTGATAGATTCGTCGGACAACAGGTCAAACAAACCCCGCAAGGTACTCAGCGGCGATCGCAGGTCATGCGCCAATATAGATATCAGCTTATCTTTTAGTTTATTCAAGTCGTTCAGCTTTTCGGCCTGCTCGTCAATATTAACCTTTTGCTCCAAAACCTCATTATTTTTTAGTTTAAGCTGGGCGTTTATTTTTAGCTGCTGTTGCTTTTGCCGGTAATACAGGAAAGCCATTAACAATACAGCCGTTATAATTATAAAAAATATAATGTTTAACAGGTCTTTATCATGTAGTTTTTGCTGATAGAGCAGGGCATTTGCCTTTTGCTGCAATAATTGCTGGCGCTGTTTTTCGGCATAGTTGTATTGTGCAATGTACAGGGTAAACTTTTGAACACTTTCGTCTTTACGGAAAGTACGCTTCATGTTGTCAAAATCCCTTTGGGCGGCATATGCCTCCTTGTACAATTTAAGCCCTCCAAGGGTTTCAATTAGTTGAACAGCGGCATTTGTACGCAGCAAAACGCTGCCAATATGGTCGGCAAGAGTTTTGGCCTGCAGGGCGAAACCATAGGCTTTAGCGTAATCGTGGTTTACATTGTAAAACAGGGCTGTATTAATCAAAGCAATTACCTTATTGTAGTCCATTTGATTATCCGTAGCTACTTTTAGGGCCAGTTGCAGGTAGCCTAAAGCTTTTTGATTTTGCTTTTTATGAATATAACATACTGCCAAATCGCTATTACATGTGCTTATACCGTCCTTGTCGTCCTGCTTTTGGTCAATAGCCAGGGCATCGTTAAGGTATTTAATAGCGTTGTCATACTTTCCCTGGGCCATTAATACTTCGCCAATGTTTTGTTTGGCTACGCTAATGCCACCGTCCGATTGCATTTGAGTCCAGGTTTGCAGTGCCTCGGTAAAATAGGTTAAAGCCTGGGGATAAATCTCCATACTTTGCAGGATAACGCCGATGTTATTATAGTCTGCCGATATTTTCTTTTTATTATGAAGCTTTGTATCGATGTTGAGAGCCTTAAAATAGTAATCAAGCGCCGTGGATGAGTGACCAAGGTTATCATAATTGTTGCCCATGCTTAAATATAAACGCGATAGGCCGGGCAAATCATTAATAGCAAGCTTAATTGGCAGCGCCTTGTTGTAATAATTTAACGCTTTTTGATAATCGCTCAGCTGGTAGTACAAATCGCCGTAAAGCTTATAACAATTGCTAATGCCCAGGGCGCTTTTGGCCCGGGTGTAAAGGGCCATACTTTCTTTAATGTTCTTTAATACGATATCATATTTAGACTGGCTGATGTAAACCGTTGTAACGGCCAGCAGCCCATCGGCAATGCCGGTGCTGTAGTTTATACTACGCGAAATCTGTGTTGCCTTTTGCCCGTAGTAAATGGTACTATCCGGATAGTATGAGGTGTAGGCTACAGCCAGTTTATTTAAATCGTTTATAACTGCCGTATCATTTACCTGCTTTTTGGCCGCAATGGATTTAAGTAATTCGTTTCTCAGGCTATCCGGTTTTGCTTCATAACGATAGGCTGAGCACAAATTGCATAAAAAAAGCGATAAAATACTAAGCCATATTTTGGTATTCATTCAATCAAAAAAAAATAGAATTAGGGTTTTAAAGTAAAGGTTGTTTAAACTGTATCGCAAACGCCATTGCACTGTTATACAATTGCCAACAGGATTTTTACGGCCTAAACAACATTTAAGTTATAAATATATAATTTTAATTTATTTAATAGTTGGTGTTAGTATTGTTAGCGCAGAATAAATCGCTTTTAAAACACCTTGGCTTAACGCGATTGGTTTAATGTGGATTCTCTTGCTATGAAGTTAGTTTTAAGCACTATCCGCTGAAAATCGACGGGGCTGTTTGATTGCAGCCGGCCCAGCATTATTTCGGTTACCTGCTCCCCTATTTGTTTTACAGGCTGGGCGACGGCCGAAATGGACGGGCTAAACAATTCGAAATTGGTATTATCATCAAAAACAACGATACCGATATCCCTGGCAACCTGCAGGCCAAGTTGCCTTATAGCTTCTATACCGCTCAGGGCAAGGTAATTGGTCGAAAAAAATATGGCGTCGATAGCCTTTTGGCCTGCTAAAAATCTCCGGATTTGTTCTACACATTTTGATTTTTCAAGATCGTAGGGTATTTGTTTGATCCTTTGCACCAGCCCCGAATCATTCAGCGCCTTTAAATAGCCGTTGGCGCGCTCTTCCATCTGGTTTTGCTTTGATAACAGCGTTACCATGGCAATATTTTTAAACTGCCGGGCTATTAGGTGTTCTACAGCTTGTAAAGCACCATTAAAATTATCAATCAGCACCTTATCGCAGTTAAGGCCGGGCACATCGCGGTCAAATACAACAACCGGGAAACCATCGGCTGCCAGTTCCCGGATATAATTTTCAGTTCCGGGCGGCGGGGCGATGATATATCCGTCGACATTGTGGTTGCGAAAGGCCTGCAACAGATCAATAGCCTGTACGGTATCATTCTCGGTACTGCCATAAATAACTCTATAACCCGAAGAGAGGGCCGACCGTTCGACAACGCGGGCAATTGAAGAAAAAAACGGATCCGAAATATCCTCAACAAGCATACCTATGGTTTTGCTTTTTCCGGTACTAAGCCCAACAGCTATGCGGCTTGGCTGATAGCCTACCTTTTCAACATACTTTAGTATTTTATTTTCGAGTTTGATACTAATACCATGCTGCCTTGCCTTGCCATTTAAAACAAATGAAATAGTCGATTTTGATACCTGTAATTGTTCGGCAATATCTTTTATAACTAATTTCTTCATCAGGTTTAACAGCAGGCTGCAGTAGTTAATAAGTTAAAAGTTGGGCAACCTGTTGCTATGACAACCTGCCCGGGGTTTGATACTCAATAATCATCATTTAAATTAAAGTCGAAAGTCTTAAGCCCTAAGTCAGGAAAAAACAATCCGACTTTTGACTTAAGACTTTCGACTTAACTTTTAACCCTCAGCATCAAGGCACAATAGACCACTGCTGGTTTAAACTGGTATTGCTGCCCCAGAATTGCATAATGGAGCCATTGGCGGTACCGCCACCGGTATCAAGGCATTTGCCGTTGGTGCGGTTTACCACTTTATAGTACGAGCCGACGGGCACAATTATCCATTGCTGATTTGGCGAGGTTCCGCTTGCCCACTGGGTAACATTGGAGCCATCGGCCGTATTGGCATTGCTATCCAAACACTTACTGCTTGAAACACAGGTAAGCTTGTAATAGCCGCCGCTATAGGATAGCCCCCATTTTTGATTACCGGATGTACTGCTGGCCCATTGCCCAACATTGGCAGCATTGGCGGTAGCGCCAAGGTTATCCAGATACTTGCCGCTTGCCCGGTTCAGGAGGTGATAAGTGCCATTGGCAATGGGCTGAGTGGACGTTGTAAACGTGAGGGTGCCAAATCCCAATTGGTCGTATCCGCCGCTTGTGCTGCCATAATCGCCGCCGCCACCTTCGGGTCTTATATTACTGGCATACTGGGCACTATAAGTGGCTGTAACCCCGGCTACATTGGCAAAATGGTTATAAATCAACTCCCAGGATGGCCGGATATCGCCCCTGCTTGATGCCGAAATTACAGTTTGTGAATTTGCCGCGCAGGTAGTGCCGCTGCCCCAGTTGTAGGTTGTAAACGGCACGGTATTGCCCAGGTTATAACTGGCCGTATATTCGCTTACTGCCAGCGCTTTGTTGGTTTCGTAGCCAAACAGGTCATCGCCCTGGTTGTAGGCCATTTGGCAAAAGGCACCAAGTAAGGAGATATCAAGGCACTGGTGCCCCTGGTCGCGGCCGCTTTCCTGGCCCTGGCCAAGCCCGCCTGTGTATAAGAATGGTACGGCATGGTCTATTGCACCATTACCGGCACCGGTTTTGAAATAAGTAACAGCTTCATTGTATTTGGTGGCATCGTCGCACAGAATGCCGATAGACAGGATTGATGCCATGCTGCACAAATCCCAGTTTGCCCAGTAATTGGTGATGCAGGCCCCGTTGTGGTTCACCAGAAAATCGTGATTCATGGGGTAAAACACGGTAAGCATCATGGTTTTAAACCTGGTAAAGTCGGCCGCCGCCCAGCCGCTGTATGAGCGCATAATTTCGGCGGCATTGGCAAACTCGTAGCCGTAAATGCCCGCAGCAAGCCACCTATCGGCACTACCGGACACCGCTACGAGCGTAGATGACCATGCGTTCATGATAGCCACCGCATTATTGCCGCAGGCCACATCACCGTTAATTTTCCAGCGCAGGGCATTTTGATACGCCGCCGCAATATCATTATACAGCTTGGAGTAATTTTCGGGCGAGCCAGATCCCCTGTACACAGTATCAACCGGGCCCTTCATGACATAGGTAGACAGCGAGTGGGAGTTTGCAGTAAGCTTGTTCCAGCCAGAAAGCCAGGGCTCGGTGCTTGCTGTTACCATGGTTTGCATGCGGATAAAATCGGCCTCGGTATGCAACAGGCCCGGATGGATAAAGGGGCTTACAGCGGCAACCTTTAGCTTGGATGATTTACCGGTTTTTACATCATCGGTAACAGCCGCAACAGGGGCAGCTGATTTCCTGCAGCTCCAAAAAGGAAGCAGGCAAAAAAGACAAAACAGAATTAGCAATCTTGTTTTCATAATAAATGGTTAAGTATGTTGGTTTAATTAATTGTACGTAAGCACCAGCCGCAATAGTATGGCAGTAATCGTGTTGCGTTGTCGGGGCACAATTAAAGGCCACCCACAAACAGGGCGGCATAGGTTTTATAATGGCTGATAATTGGTTTACAGAATACAAATCTCTGTTATAAAAACCTCTATGAGCGGGGTTTGATTAACCAAAAAGAGGCTACGGATTAATCAATAGTTAACTCTAACAGCAAAAATGTAGAGCGTGGTGATGCGGGCAGGGGTTTAAATTATACGTATGATCAACTACTGTGTGTACCCATTGTTTTAGGAAAACCCCAGAAGGATTGAATGCTGGTAGAAACAGATTAAAAATAGTTTTACGTGCAGGTACGTTGGAAAAACCGATTACATTGAACACACTTCGCCAATTTATTTCCCTATTCGAAAAACATTTGAAAACACTTTGTTTTAAACCCCTTTTTACGGAACTTGGGTTAAGCCAGTAAACAAGATGTGGGCAAGTTTTTTTTAAAGATATTGCTAAATCTCAGCCACTTTTCTAAACCGTTCCGTTAATTCATCCATCCGGCTAATACGTTCTTTAAAATCAACTACCTTTCCATATATCATGCTATTTAGGATTAATCTGGAATCTTTGTGTCAGGTGTCTGCCCGATAAACCATTCAACATATTGAGGCAATGCTGTGCCGGCATAATAAGGTAGATTCATCAACAAATACGGTTTTTTATTAGGAGTGATGGCTTTCTCTATCTTGAAGGCGCCTGCATACATGCGGATGGCATACGGATGGTCTGCGGCTTCAATGAACTGATGAAGTGATTTTAAACTGCCGGTACTGCCTGATTTTACTTCGATGGGAATTACAAACTTGCCATAAGCATACAGCAAATCAACTTCTGCATTGGACTGGGCTTTTTCTCTCACCCAAAAATTCGGTGTATGTGCCGAAATACTTTGGAGGGATATCAGTTCTTGCGTGATCAAATGGGGTATAACTGCCCCTTTGTAAGCACTGTTCAAATCATCCATAGCCAGCATTTCTGCCTGGATGCCCAAAGAATAATTGACCAGGCCAGTATCTAAGAATTGTAAACGTGGCGCTTTCTTCAAATCGGCTTTCAATGGCGGGTGCAGGTCTGTGGTTGGGTATATCAACCGCACAATCTTTGCCTCGTTAAGGGTTCTAAATGCTTTTCCTGCCTCTCTTGACCGATAGTTGGAATTTCCAAAGCCCTGAAACTTTACACGTTCGTCCAGATACAGCGGTGCAGTATCCATTATATGTTTAATGATTTTTCTTTCCGTGTCGTTGGATGTATATTTTTCTACATCATTTTTATAAGTACCCCAAATGCTTTCATAAATAATTGGTAAATCTGAAAGGCTATGTTTCTCAACGTCTGTTTTTATTACTTCGGGCATACCGCCGATAATCGCATAGCGATGAAAAGCATCCATTAAGGTTTGATGTGCAAAAGCTTTTACCGGTACCTGCTGCAATTGTTTGAGCAATGCTTGCTTTCCGGTGGCTTCCAAATATTCCTGGAAATTCAACGGGTGGAGATATAAGAATTCCACACGGCCCACCGGGAAGCTATGCACTTTTTGCATGGCAAACTCCAGTAATGAACCTGCGCTGATGACATGAAGCGCTGGTATTTCCTCATAAAAATAGCGCAATAGCTGGATGGCCTTGGGGCTCTCCTGTATTTCATCGATGAATAAAAGGGTATTTGTGACAGCCGATGAAGGAATGCTATGTGCTAAAAATAAAGCTTCGAAAATGGTTTGAACATCCTCAAAGTCATCAAAATAACGGCGGTCGGCTGGTTTTTCCAGATTGAGTACAATAGTGTGTGCATACGTTTCGGCAAAATCACGTATCAATGTGGTTTTGCCAACCTGACGCGCGCCCCTGATAATAAGCGGCTTGCGCGCGGCACTTATTTTCCAGCGATTAAGATGATTTTCAATACTTCTTTTAAAGGCCACAACAGAAAATATAACAGAATAAAGGCAAATTTACTATTTATTTGTAATAAAATAAACCCTATTTAGACGCTACTTTGTAATAGAATAAAGGCAGTGTGATTTAACTACCGGCAGCATTTAAAATTTTCATATACCATTTTGATGATGCGGCTTAACAACCCCGGTGAATTGACTGTTCAAATTCCAATCCGAATTCACTCCTACCGGTTGGCTTCTCTAAATTACTATCTCATATCAAAGTGTCTACACGCAGTAGCCCTGGGGAAATGGACAATGCCATTAAGTTGAGGAAAATATTAAAACTTTAATTTCGCGCCAAGCGGCCAAGTAAAGTGAGCAAATCACTTTGCGGCTCTGCGTCTTTGCACGAAAGATTTTTTAACTTCATTTAAACCGCAATACGACAGGATTGAACCCGTTTGTCATCCACCAAATTGGCGCGCAGCTGTTGCATAGCCCGGTGTACGTGGTTTACTACCGATTGGTAATTTATCCCGGTTACCTCAGCTATTTGTTCATACGTCCAGCCGTCAAAATATTTTAAATGCACCATTTCCTTTTGCCTTTTGGGTAACGCGTTTAGCGCAAGCGTTAATAACCTGTTAAACTCCACATCATTTTCACCGTTCACCCAAATCTCCTCCTGCGAAAATGCCAGGTCAATTTCGCGCTGGTCCTCGGCTATTGGTAAATGGTTCTTCTGGCTCTTAAAATAATTGAGCGCGAGTGAGCGGGCCGCCTTAAAAAAGTAAACCCTGACATTGTATATCGGCCCAAGCCTTTCCCTGCGTTCCCACATTTTTATAAACAGTTCCTGAACCAGGTCTTGTGATACAATTTCATCGCGGGTAATTTTCAGCACATAATGGTAAAGCACCTGGTACAGTTCGTGATGAATAGCTCCGAATTCACTTACATCGCCCTGCCGGCTTTTTTCCCAACGTATGGCTAACTGGTCATTCATGTTCATAAAAAATGGATAGTTAAAATTGATTTTGGTTCCCACTGCTCCCAAAAACAACCATTTTAAATCAGGCTAAAAAAATTGGCCCGAACTTTCTCGATTGCCGGATAATTGGTTTTACAACAGCTAATATGAGTGGATTTTGAGCGATGAAAAGGCTATAAAACAACCATTCAACGGACGTAAACTGGCCAAAAAAGCCTAAAAAACCGGTTTAGATGCAGTTTTTGAAATTCTGGGCAATCTCCGTCCCTTCTACCGGCGCAAAAAGCAATTACAGGTGCACTTATGCGCAATGGTCAGGTATCAAATTATAAAGTCATGAGTGCTACCCGAATTTAACTAAGCACGGTTTGCCTGATTTACCGGCAATGCTCCCCCCGGCCCGTAGAAGGCTACACCAGAACGGCACCCGCTATGTAGCTGCTTATAAAAACGGCCTTTACCTTGCCGGGTTGGCCGGACAACGATATTGTTAATAACTTTCTATAAGACAATCGTTTGCGCCATTTTTCTGAAACGGGTGCATCAATAACATGGTTATTTATTTTAGCTAAAATTTAAAAAATAACCATATGAAAAAATTCTTCAGCCTCACTGCTGTTGCAGCAGTATTTTGTTTATCGCTTGCAACATCGTTGCATGCCAGTACAGTTGTGCCTAAAGCGCATAAACCGCACAAAGCGAAAGTTGCTTTTAAAAAACCCTACGCAACTTTTCCGACAGGCTATACCTGGACTATCGGTTATGATTCCAGCAATCCCTGGGTTTCACTCAACTGGTCGCTGGTTGACAACCCATTTCTTGGGCCTGTACCGTTTACATTTAAAGGCAACACACAAAGTGTCGACCCTCATACAAGTTCATATATTTTATGGATTGGCAGCGCATATACATTGCTACCTAATCAAACCTACACGATGAATATCGGCGGCGTAAATTATTATTTTCATTTGCCCAGCAGCGGATCTGGCCAGTGCATTATTACCGGCCATAGTTAATACCGGGGAATTGTTTTAAAGCAATTCTTTAGATGTAATTGCCCGGCAAAATGGCGTTTATCGTATGGCGGAGACGACTCACCCCGACGAGGCTTCGCCCGTCGCCCCTCTCTCCGACTGCGTCGCATAGAGGGGCAAAAAAGAAAAAGCAAATGAGTTTCACCCTCTTTGCGGCTTCAGCCGGAGAGAGTGGTCGGGCGCAGCCTCGACCGGGTGAGTCGTAGCAGGCGTTCAAAGCCGATGTTTATTTGAACCCAAACACGTCATGGCGAATAGTTAATACACGCCATAATAAAAAAAGCGAGGCTACCTTTATTGGCGGCCCCGCTTTTTTATTGGATATTACTGTTTTACATCCTAACTTTTACCATGCGCTATTTTGGGTAAGCACACCGTTTGAGGAGGTTATAAACGTTTGCGGTATTGGGAAATGGCTAAACTTGGTGTAGTTAAAGTTTGTTCTTCCATAAACGTTCTTCAGCAGGTTTTCAGTGTAACCCGTTCCGCTGCTTCCGTTTGCGGCGGCTACTTTATTGTAACGTACCAAATCATACCACCTGTTAAATTCCAGCGCCAGCTCAATACGCCGTTCGTGCCAGATTGCTAAACGCAGGGCTGTTTTATCGGTTGTTATAATTTGAGGCAGTACCCCGGCGCCGCCGTTATCGCCGGCAGCTATCGATGCGGCAAAGGTTTTATTACCGCGGGCCCGGTATCTTATCATCTCCAAATATTTGAGCGCATCGGCAGTGTTACCCAATTCGTTGCTTGCTTCTGCAGCTATTAAAATAATATCGGCATAGCGCAGGTACATGGGGTTAACGCTTTGAAAATTAAAGTTGCCGGCATTCCAGTAGGCAAAAGGCCATATTACTTTTTTATTAGCGTAATCGGTATTTGACGGAAAAACCACAGGCTGGTTGTTATTGTAACCGGGGATAATATCCGTCCGGGTAAAGAACGTGGCAGCAAAACGCGGATCGCCGCTTTCGTAATTGCTGGCCAGGTTTGGCGATGGATATATAGCACCATTTGCACCCAACGAAGGCAAACCCTGGTATTGCAGGTAAGGGGCATACTGGCGGCCCGCCGGCAACGACGCGTTATAAATCAGTCCGCCCGGCATCATATTTTCAGATGAGTACAAGTGGTCGGGGCTGAATAAATCCCGGTAATCGTTATACAGGCTGTACTCGCCGCCGTTTATAACCATCTCAGCATAAGTTTTGGCATTGGCGTAGTCCTGATCATACAGGTATACTTTGGCCAGCAAACCTTGCGCCGTACCTTTGGTAACACGGCCCAGGTTGGCGGTTCCCCATTGTGAGCGGGTAGGCAAATGAGCTATGGCATATTTTAAATCGGATATCACCAGTTTAATAATATCGGCATGCGAGCTTTTTGGAATATTGTACTCCGCAGGGGTTACCGGGTCATGATCACGTAAAGGCGCATCACCAAAAACATTGGTTAAATCAAAATTGTAATACGCGCGGAAATATTTAGCCTGCGCCTCATACAACTCGGCCGAATAGCGGGCGGCAAATGCAGGTGTACGGTCGATAACCACATTGCAATAGTGGATATTTTCGTACGCCCTGCCCCAATACCTTTCAATCATATAGTTATCGGCTAAAAAACTATAGTTCTGGAATACGCTAAAATCGGCGTTGGTGCCTACTATAAAATCATCACCGCACATCTCTTTGGTTGAATACTGGTGCTGGCCTATCCTGAATTCGCGCCAGGCAATTGAGCCATACAGCCGGTTAACAGCCAAACCAAGCGTAGTTGTATCCGAAGAGAAAGTAGCGCTGGAAAGCACTCCTAAAGGCTGTTTATCAAGAAAGCTTTTTTTGCACGACCATAAAGCAAGCAGGTTGAGCAGCATTAATATCTTTACTATATTTTTCATAATTCAAATTCTGAAAGCTTTTAAAAATTTAAGTTTATACCCAGCCTTGCAGTTCCCGAAACAGGATACGTGCGGAAGTCGTCGCCAATGGTTGATACTCCGTAAGCATTGGATACCTCGGGCGAAAACCCTTTGTATTTTGTGATATAAAAAGGATTGGTGGCATTAACGTATACCCGCAGGCTTGAAATGCCCAGCTTGCTTACTACTGCTTTGCCAAACGTGTACCCTAATTCCATGTACCGCGCTTTAATGTAAGTACCGTCAAAAATGTTGAAATCAGACGATTGTGTTGTTGAAGTATTTACGGCATAACGGGGAATGCTGGTATTGGTATGTGTTGGTGTCCAGGAGTCAAGCCACTCTACGTTAAGGTTAGAAAGGCCCGAACTTACAAACTGGTTACGCGAATCGTTATAAATCTTCCCGCCAAAGCTACCCATCATATCAATGGCGATATCAAACCCTTTGTAGGCAGCGGTTATTGAAATACCTCCAACAAATTTTGCATAGGGCGAACCGATATCTGTTTTGTCGTTGCCATCAATAAAGCCATCGCCATTGATATCTTTAAACAGCAGGTCGCCCGGTTTAAGGCCCGACCAGTATTGTTTGCCGGCGACACCACTTTTGGTAGCTGCATCGGCATTTAACTGATCAATTTGCGCCTGGCTTTGAACTATCCCTGCCGACTTATATCCATAAAAATCGCCAATTGGAAAGCCCTGTTTAGATATGTGGGTAGATGGCACCATAAAATCTGAAGCGTAGGATGTTAACCCTTTAAAATCAAGGATTTTATTTTTGTTGGCGCTTCCGGTAACTGTTACACCATATTTAAATTGGCCAACCCTGTCGTTCCAGCTTGCCTGGAACTCAAAGCCGCTGTTGCGTACTGTTCCGGCATTTGAGTAAGCAGCGCTTGTTCCTGTAGAACCGCCTGGGATGGGTAACACCAGGAGCAGGTTTTTGGTATCGCGCCTGTAGTAATCGGCTTCAATTCGCAGGCGGTCGTTAAGCGTGGTAAACTCCAAACCAAGATCGGATTGTTGTGAAACTTCCCAGGTAATATCGCGGTTGGCGGCCGCAATTATGGTTGCCATTGGATAAAATACCCCGTTAAAAACGCCATCGTAAGTAGTTTCCTGGTTAAGTGTGCTATAGGTTTGATAGTTGGCAATTTTGTTGCTTCCTGTTTGTCCCCAGCTGCCGCGTAGTTTAAGGTTACTGATCCAGGTTACGTTTTCCATGAATTTTTCCTGGGATACCCGCCAGCCCAATGCCACCGAAGGAAAATATCCCCACCTGTTGCCATCAGCAAATTTTGATGAGCCATCACTCCTGAATGAAGCCGTTAGCAGGTAACGGTCCATGTAGCTATAATTTGCCCTGAAAAGATAGGACAGGATTGATTCGCTTGAAGGCAATGCACCTAATGAATTGATGCTGCTGGTTGGATACACCTGGATGTAGCGATAATTGGGGTCAGTTGTGGTCAGCGGTCCGCTGGCGGTTACGTCAACACCGCCGTAATTGGTATTTTGCGCTGTGTAGCCACCCAATAAATTAATATGGTGTTTGCCAATTTGTTTGTTGTAAGTAAGGGTATTTTCCCATAACCACGATGAAACAGTAGTGTACCCGTTTTCGATAGTGGTTTGGTTTGCTTGATTTGCCCCCAAGTTGTAAGATGGCGTATACTTGTTTATTTTGTTTTGCGTATAATCTACCCCGTAACTGCTGCGGAATACCAGGCCATCAAGCAAATTGTAGTTCAGGTACCCGTTGCCCACAAATTGCAGGGGATGTACTTTATTGTCTTTATGATAATATAACTCGGCAAAGGGGTTTACAATATCAATATCCTGGCCTTTTGAAAAAGACCCATCGGGGTTATAAACCGGTAACAATGGCGAGATGCGGGAGATAGAGTTTATTCCACGCCCGGTGTTAGAAACACCATCGCCATTATAATTGCTGCTGGCCAGTGAAAGATTGTGCCCGATAGATAATTTGTTGCTTAACTTATACCCGTTATCGGCCCGCAGGGTGAGTCGGTTATAATCGGTATATTTTAAAACGCCCTCTTCTTTGTGGTAACTGGCGCTGATATTATAATTTACATTTTCGTTGCCCCCGCCTACCGAAAGGCCATAGTCGCTCACCATTCCTTTTTGGGTTACCTCTTTAATCCAATCGGTACCGGCACCAATAGTATCCAGGTTATTATAAACCGGGGATGCGCCGGCATTGGTTTTAAACATGTTTACCAGCTGCGCGTACTCTTTACCGTTGGCAACATCGTACTTACGTGTCAGAAACTGGAAGCCGTGAGAAGTAGTAAAGTTGATGACCGGTTTACCGGCTTTGCCCTTTTTGGTAGTAACCAGGATAACACCGTTTGCACCGCGTGAGCCATAGATGGCCGTAGATGAAGCATCCTTTAATATTTCCATTGATTCGATATCGCCCGGAGCCAGGAAAGTGATATTGGCCACCATCATACCGTCAACAACATAAAGTGGACTTGCATCGCCGTTGGTACCCAGGCCCCTGATAAATACAGATGGAGCTGTGCCCGGGCCACCCTGGTTTAGTATTTGTACGCCTGGCGCCTTGCCTTGTAAAGCTTCGGCAGCATTGCTGCCGCCAATTTTGGTAATATCGGCCGCCTTAATGCTTGTTACCGAGCCGGTAAGGTCTGATTTGCGCTGAACGCCGTACCCCACCACAACAACTTCATCAAGGGTTTTACCGGCCGCCGCCATTTTAACCACCATAGGGCCGCTAAAATCGGCCGCCACATTAACAGCGGCATAACCCATGCTCTGGAACCGTAAAATTGCCTTCTGGGGCACGCTGATGGTGAACTTGCCATCGGCATCTGTAGCAACACCATTTGATGTTCCTGCAACCATTACCGATACGCCAATCAATGGGGTCCCATTCCCAGCGTCGACAACTTTACCGGAAACCGGCTTGTCCTGGGCGCTGGCAAGCGCGGTAAAAAAACACAAAAAAAAGATGGTTAGCAGCCATCGGATACGGAAAGTAAAATCTCTCATAATTTTGGATTTAAAAGTTTAAATAATTGGATTTCGGTCCGGTCAAATTGGGCGCTGACAGGATTTCGAGTGCTAATCTCGATTGAAAACCACTCTTTTGGAGGCGGCTAAACGGCCAAACAACGGTGGTAGATTTGCATATTTAAGCCCCAAAAGGGCTATAAAACGCCAATTAAAGCAATTGGCCGGATTGCCGCCGTTTTACCGGGCGCGGCAAAAAAACATTTTAAATAGAAACCCGGCCAGGAAGTCGTTCCTAAACCGGGTTAGATTCATATACAAGCGCTTTGTACATAGGCCCGCCTGCCCGCCTACCTGGTATTTTCGGGTGCCATTCCGGCCCCCAGGTTATAACTTTTTACAAAAGTTTTCCGGTACTTGCGGATAAAATCCGACGGGTTCAATTCAAAAAGCTTAAAAAACTGTTCCCGGAAATACCTCACATCCTGGAAACCAATTTTATAGGCAACCTCCTTAATCTGCAAATCGCTTTGAATCAATAGTTCAGCAGCTTTTTTGAGTTTGATATGCCTGATAAATTCAGAAATATTTAACCCCGAAATAGCTTTAACCTTCCTGAATAAATTAGACCGGCTCATCCCCATGCCCTTTGTGAACACAGTTGCCGAAAAATTTTCGTCATCCAGGTGTTTTTCTATCAAAGCAATACACTTTGCCAAAAACAGGCTGTACTCCTCCGGAATCTTCAGGTTGTTACTTTTTAGCGTTACCTCGTTCAGGAAAAACTGTTTAAGCGTGTTGCGGCCTTTTAAAATACTTTTAATGCGCGCAACCAGCAGGTCGTTTTCAAAAGGCTTGGTTATGTAATCATCAGCTCCGCATTCAACCCCTTTTAACTTTATTTCGGCCGAAGAACTGCCGGTTAAAAGAATTACAGGTATATGGCTAAACGAGGGCGAATCTTTTAATTTAGAACAAAACTCAATTCCGCTAAACTCCTTAATCACAACATCGCAAACAATAATATCGGGGTCAACCCGCATCACAATTTCAAACCCTTGCACCGTATCTTCTGCCTCATAAACATTATAGGAATCCTTAAGCAACCTCCTCAGATATTGACGAATATCACCATCATCATCAATAACCAGCACCGATGGCTTGTCTTTTACAATGCTTTCCATTAATTCACTTACATGATCTGGCTTTTCGGGCTCCCTCAACAATCCGGGTTCAGGATCAATAATAGCTTCGTTCAGGATCTCAAAAGCCGAGGAACGGAAAACCGGTTTAGTTACTGCCAATGGTTTAGTCACTTCGTCCGATCCTGGCAATCCAATTTTGAAAACCGTTCCTTCGCCCGGCGCGCTGGTATATGATAAATCTCCGCCATGGATATCAACGTATTTTTTGGCAAGGAATAAACCAATGCCAAATCCGCTTTGGTTAGCCCTGTCTATTACTTCCTCGCGGTAAAACTTTTCAAAAAGACGTCCTCCTGTCTCTGCCGAAATTCCGTGTCCGCTGTCATGAACTTCTATTTCAATTCTGTCGCCTGTCTCCCGGATGTGCATGGCCACTTTTCCATGATCGGGCGTGAATTTAAGCGCGTTGGAAAGTAAATTGAACAACACGATTTCAATTTTCTCCCTATCAATACAGGCCAGAGTTTCCTGGTCCATGTGCAATTGATAATCAAGGTGTTTTGCTTTAGCCTGGTTATTAAAGCATGAAAAAACCTCGCGGGCAACGTCCGACAGGCTTACCCATTCTTTTTTCAACTCGGTTAACTCATTATCCGTCGACCGGAAAAGCAACAACCTGTCTACCAGGCTAAGGAGCCGCCTTGCATTTCGATACACCGAACTAAGGTCTATCAGGTCGATATTTTTGCCGTTATTTTGTAATAACTCCTTAATAGGATTCGCTATAAGTGTAAGCGGTGTCCTGAACTCGTGCGAGATATTGGTAAAAAAAGCAATCTTCTTTTCGTTAAGCTCTTTTTCCTGTTCCACCTTCAGGTTGGCCAGCTTAACTTCATAGTGCAGCCGGTTTTCCTTTTTATGGTAATAAATATAACCGTAAACCGACGCGGAGACGATGCCCATATAAAGCAAATAGGCCCACCAACTTCTGAACCAGGGCGGCAGCACGGTAATATATACGATTTTTTCTTTTGTATTCCATACGCCATAACCGTTGGTGGCCTTAATATGCAGCGTGTAGTTGCCTTCGCTTAGCCTTGAATAATTTAAAACCCGCGCATTGTTAACGTAGTTCCAGCCTTTATCCCAGCCTTGCAGGTAGTAGGCATATTGAATTTTTTCGGGGAGCGAATACTCCAGGGCAACATACTCCATTGATAGTACGGCCTTATCATATGGCAGCCGGATTTTATCGATATCATAAATGTTTGCGGCGTTTTTTATATAAGCATTATTGGCGTTGGCACTTTCATTTTCGATATTAACCTGCGTAATCAACAAATCAGGGAAGCTGTTAAAACGCCTGATGCTATCCGGGTAAAAAATGTTAAAGCCTTTTATCCCGCCAAAAAGCAGTTCGCCGGACGCCAGTTTCCCGGATGCGTTAAAGTAAAACTGGTTGGATTGCAGGCCATCCGAGGCATAGTAGTTTTCGAATTTTTTTGTGGCGATCTTTAGTTTTGATAAGCCGTTGAAGGTGCTCATCCACAAATTCCCCTTATTATCGCTTTCGATATTTAATATGGTATTGTTGGGCAGCCCATTATTTTCGTTATACCAGGCCATTTTACCCGTAGCCAGCTGGTAAGTCATTAAGCCTTTGCCATGGGTACCAACAAATAGGGTACCTGCTGTAACCAGCAAACTCCTTACGGCAATATTTGACTGTATTACCGTCGATTGCCCCGTATGTTTATTAACCCGCACCAGGTTTTTAAAACCGCCAAGCCACAAATTACCCTTTCCATCATCAGCTATTGACAGTACATCGTCTTTAACATCAAACCCGGCCGAAACAAATTTGCCGGATACCTTATCAAAATAAAAAAGCCGGCCACGCTCATACCCCGCCTTTTCTCCCCGTAAGGCTGTTGTCCAAATTTTGTTGTCAGCATCCATGTAAATTTTCCAGGTAGACCTTCTATAATTCAGGGTATTTTCAAACGGTACATTTTTAAACAAATGGCTGTTGACATCGTATATAGCTATTCCACCTCCAAATGTGGCCACCCATATTTGGTTCTGGCTATCTTTAATGATTGATGAAACACGGTTATTGCTTAACGATTGCGGATTGTTTTCGTCATGTATAAAAGTGGTAAAAGTGTTTTTAGCCCGGTTCCACAAACTAAGGCCTGCACCATCTGTGCCTATCCAGATGTTGTGGCCGGCATCCTCACAAAACGAAAATGTAAAATTGGATACCAGGCTGTTTTTATTATAAGGCTGATGTACAATGGTTTTAAACTGATTCTTATTAGGGTCGATAACACTGATCCCGCCCCTTAACGTCCCTATCCATTTGCGGCTTTGGTTATCCTCATAAATGGCATAAACCGAATTACTGGAAAGCGTACCAGCATCCTGCTGCTGAAGCAGGGTACATTGCCCCGAACCAAAAATATTTACAATACCAACACCTATACCATCGGTTGCCAGCCATAGATTTTTAGCCTTATCGAAATAAAAATCAAATATCTTGATGTTATCAAGCGCCTTATTGCTGAAAGACTGATGTTTTAACTGGCTGGTTAAGGTATTGAAAGAAAACATGCCTGCATTGGTGCTTACCCACAGGTTACCATCGGGCCCTTGCTTCAAATAGGTAGCCGACGGAAACGAGTTGGTAACCGGGAGCACAACGTTTTTGCCAGGTAAAAACCTGCATAAACCAACATTATCAACAACCAGCCAAATACTGTGGTCGTTCAGTATTGTAAGCGCGGTTACCGTGTATTTCCATTGTTGCTTTTTTTGGGCATTTAATAGCGGAATCTCAACCGCAAAGGTTTTATTTTTATAATAAATCAGTAAACCGGCATCTGCTGATCCGATCATCATATTTCCCGACAGATCTTTTTTTAACACGTTAACTACTTTATCAACCGGCAGCGGCGCCAGGGCTTCTGCTATGCCCGTTTTGTAAGTTATCTGCGAAAAATAGAGTGTTTTACTATCTAAAATACCAACTCCATGACGGGTACCAACCCATATCCTATCCAGCTCATCCTGCTCCAGGGCAGTAATGGTATTTTCAGGTAGGCTTGCCGGGTCATTTATCTTGTTCCTGATTTTTTTGAAGGAATAGCCATCAAACCGGTTAAGGCCATCAAGGGTGCCAAACCACATGAAGCCGAATTTATCTTTAAAAATGGTGGTTACGGTATTGTTAGATAAGCCCTGCTCAATCCCCAGGTACGACATCGGGAGCGAGGAGGAATCGGCGTTATACTTTAATAGTATAAATGCGGTTATAAAAAGCAATCTCTTCATAAAATGGCTGCAAGCTACAGTGCGATTTTTTAGCAACAGAATTTACCCTCAGGGGCGATTTATTAATTGGCTCACTAATTTAGTGATTATTACATTTTATCATCAAATTAATTATTGTTTTTAAAACACTTATTTAAAGATAGCCGACTTAAGTAAACCGGGCTAAATCTACACTACATCCAGCTTAACACTTTATATTCAAGGAATAAGCTACTCCCGAAACCGGAGGCCGGCGTTTGTATGATCGTTGGTATTATCTACTAACGAAAAAGAGGTTGTTAACTTAATAAGTTGTAATTACTGTAACTGCAGTCAGAAATCCGGGGTAAGTGGGTTCCGGATAGCCATAGTGGTAAAATATCGCCCGGTGGATTCACCGGGTTTGGCGAAGGGTCCGTCTCGCTTCCAACCTTGTATTTGTTACAGCCCGGTTGTTCAGATGCATAAAACAGCCTGCATATCATTTTAAAACTGTGTATTATTGAAGAAAAGACAACAGTTGAATAAATTTATACTCACCTTGATGTAAATCATTAAAAAATATTTTGATAATGTAAATACCCCCAGACGACTTTATACTTTTTACAGTAATAGCATTTACAATTTACCCCGACGAGGCCCTACTCAATAGATGTTGCCGCCCCAGGTAAAACCTGTAAAAGCACTGGCAGGCAGATATCTTCCAATAACAAGATATTGAGAGATACCGATACCTGCAGCGCGCTGGGAAATGGTTTGCAGGTCTTGCTGTGAGGGTGTTTCTTTTACCTCTATAGCCATATCTCCGTTAAAAACAAAGTCGATCTCTTGCCCTGTCTTCTTTTGATAATATTGAATGGTACCCTGACTTTTCAATTGTGCGGCGATCGCATTTTCGAACACTTGCCCACTGGAGACTTGCATCCCGGCTAATACCTGAAGGATGCCTGTATCTGCGAAATATAGCTTGGTTTGCTGTGAGATCTCCTTATCAATATTTTTTGTAAAGGGTTTGGCCTGATAGATCAGGTAGGTATATTCCAGCAACTGGATGTAGCTCGCGATTTTTTGACGGTTAATACCTGTAACGCTACTGATCTTGGTATAATCCACTTTGTTACCCGTACGGGCAGCCAGCACCTTGATCAGTTTATAAAGGTCTTCACTCAGCGAATAGTCGGCTAATAATTTGACATCAATTTCTATGTAGGAATTAATGATATCTTTCAGTAACTCCACTTTGTCGGCTTGACTCTCTTCCAATACCACCTCCGGAAAACCGCCAAAACGGATATATTCTGCGTACGCTGCTGAAAACCTGTTGTACCATGCCCTGTCAAAAGGTTTCCAGGCATATTTTTCAATACTTGGCGGAGTCAGTTCCTTAAAAGCCAGGAACTCACTGAAGCTTAGCGGATACATTTCAAAAATACGTTTCCTACCGGCAAGGCTTTCAGAGAACCGGTTTTTCATATAATAAGAACTTGATCCAGTCACGATAAATTTGACCCCATAAGTGTCATAGAAATATTTGATCACACTGGGTAGGTTTTCCACCAACTGTATCTCATCGAGCGCAACGATCGCGGGCAGCGAAAAATCGATGCCCATTAATTCCAGTTCACTTTTAATACCTTCATAATTAGTGGCATTAAAAAGCACACGGATTTCGATCCTTTCACAATCAAGATAAAGATGGTTGGAACCTCCCAACTGTTTTAAGATATATCTTACAGCGGTACTTTTGCCAACCCGACGCATGCCGGTAATGACGGTAACTTGTTTTTTTTTACAATGATCCAGCAGGGCAGTATAAATTAATCTTTCTTTCACGATGTAAATATACTCAAAAAGAAATACTATTTGATTGACTTTTCATCATATAGTATACAAATCAATCTTATGTTATTTAAAAATACCCCCAGTACCCTTTGCAAGGGCTTGCTCAGTTAAAAGACCGCCTGAACTCGAGTGGAGACAGGTTGGTTTTTGTTTTAAATAGCTTACTGAATGACTGTGGATGTTCGAACCCCAACGCATAGGCTACTTCACTCACCGATAGTGTAGTGGTAGAAAGTTTTTCTTTTGCCTTTTCGATCAACTTATCATGGATGTGCTGCTGCGCGTTTTGACCCGTAAGCGCGCGCAGCATATCGCTTAAATAGCTGGGCGACAGATGCAGGCTTTCGGCAAGATACTGAACGGTTGGAATACCCTTACTTAAAGCATGTTCATTGCCGAAGTAGCCGGCCAGCAAGTCTTCCAGCCTTTGCAGCAGATCATGGCTTACTATTTTACGGGTAATGAATTGGCGCTTGTAAAAGCGGTTGGCGTAATTTAGCAACAACTCAATTTGGGATATGATGACATCCTGGCTAAAATCATCTATACGGCTATTCAGTTCCTCTTCCATGATCCTGAAAATAGAAATGATGGTAACTTTCTCACTTTCAGAAAGGTGTAGCGTTTCGTTGGCTGAGTAAGAAAAGAACCCGTACTGACTGATCTTTTTAGCTACAGGATAACCTAAAAAGAAATCCGGATGAATTAGCAAGGTATACTCAGAACATACCGTTCCCTCGTTATCGCCGCTACCTATGACCTGGCCGGGGGAAGCAAACAGCAAGCCGCCTTCATCAAAATCATAATAGCCCTGACCATATTTCAATTTGCCGCCAAGTTTTGGCTTGTAAGAAATTTTATAAAAGCCCAACACATGATGCTGAGCCGGCTGGTGTAGTTGAGCCCCGGATTGCGCCCCGTTGATTATACTTATCAATGGGTGCTTTGGATGAGGCAGGCCGAAGGCCCGATGGGCATCGGTTAGCGTTTCAAATTTATGCAGACTTTTTTCGTCTTTTTTCATTTCAAAACAAATATAATCATAACCGGCAACCATTTTAATTACCGGTTATGATCTGGTTATTACTCAGCTACCTTTTGGGCCGAACTGGAAACGGCGTCCCATTTTTCCCATAAGGCCAACCGTTCTGCGTAAGCAGCGCGTACCCATGGCAAATTTTGGCTACCCAGGTTAAACCGTAACGGCGGGTTTTCCGCATCTACAATCTGGAAAAGCGCTTGTGGAGTGGCGTTCGGGTCGCCTCGTTCCGCGTCTTTTAATCTTCCGAAAAACTGCGTTTTAAAATCCGCGTATACTTCCATGCCGGCTGCAAATTTCAAAGAGTCCTGGCTGCCAAATTCAGTAGCGTAAGCACCCGGCTCAATAATAGTCACTTTGATGCCGAAGTCTTTTACCTCTGCCGCCAGGCTTTCATGAATAGCCTCAAATGCCCACTTTGACGAGCAGTAGTAACCAATTACCGGCAGGGTAACATGACCAAGATTGCTGGATGTGCCAAGAATATGGCCTCCGCCTTGCACCCGAAGCAACGGTAATGCTGCCTGGATAACTGCAATTGCCCCAAAAATGTTGGTTTCATACATTGCCTTAACATCTTCGGCACTCGCCTCCTCAATAGTTCCCACTAATGAATAGCCGGCATTGTTCAGTACAATATCCAACCTCCCGAAATGGGCATATGCCTGGTTTATGGCCGTTTTTGCCTGGCCAGGGCTGGTTACATCTAATTCCAGGGTTAACACATTTTCGCCATATTTTTCTTTAAGTCCGGCTAAACTATCTACTTTACGTGCCGTTGCCGCAACTTTGTCGCCACGCTCAAGAGCGGCCTCTGCCCAAACACGTCCAAAACCGCGCGAAGCGCCCGTAATGAACCAAACTTTACTATTCAATTTACTTTCCATGTTCCTTATCTTTTCAATTATTGATAAAGCAAAGATCAGGAGTACCAGCCGGCCGTATGTAGCCTAATTGGGGGCATTTGTAGCCTAATTGCGGATTTAGTTGAGTGCTATTAGCGTGTTAATGTTTTATTGGTAAAGGTGCCTTACGTTCCTATTCAACAGTAGCATTTTAAACGTTGTATTTCCGTTTACGGGCATTATTTGAAATTACTTTGTTGTCATTTTTAGTTTATCAGCAAGCATTTTCATATAGAAACCACCAACTACACTGCGGGCTTTAAAATTATCGCGTATGCCTGTATTTGAATCATAAAAATCGTTTAAAGGCACTCTTGATTCTGTTTCAATTGCGTGTTTATAAACAGGATGAATCAATGCCTGGAATTCATTCTGATTTGGAGCAAAGGTAGCAGTCCACAAAATCCAGTCGTTTTTAGTATACGATTTTCTGCTATCCAACGGAATACCGTATTTGTTTTGCTTAGTTAAATAGTAACTGATTTCTGTATCATATACTTTTTGCGGGAACAAGTTTAGGTTTAAAACTTTATCCCAAACCAAATTATATTTTTGGCTCCATGTACTTTTATCATCAAAAGTTAATGCATAGTGATCGCCGGCGTCAGCCATTTCTATCCATTTAGGCACCATACTCACAGCTATGGCCCTGTACTTACCGGCAACTTCGGTATACCCCAGCGTCTCTGCCAGTTGGGCATAACAGGCAATGCTCACAATGGCTTTTACCGATAAATTAGCGTTTCTGGCCAAATGGCCTGCAAAATCGTCGGTACATAACTGCATTTTAGGATCAAGTCCTTCTTTTGCCAAGTAATCGACCCAGGTGCTAAGTGTTTTCCAATGCTGCTTTGCATAATTTGCATTACCCTGGGCTTTTGCAATTGCAGCTGTTAAAATCAGCATATTTCCAGATTCTTCAATTGGCATCGGTTCGCCATAGGTTTGGCCGTTTGCTAACGGATAAGTTCCTAAGTCATGCGCAGCCCATGGATGAGGATATTTTCCGCTTTCACTAAAATAAAAAATGCCATTTAGCATCCCTTCTAATAACGATGGATTGTAAATTAAATATAAAGGTGCAGATGGGTATGTTACATCAACAGTATTGATAAAACCGCCGCTGTTGTTCTCTTTAGACAACCATAAGATGTCGCCCTGCGGGCTTTTAACCAGTGCATGTGCCGCAATACTTTGCCGGTAGCTTAACATACACAGGTGTGCATACTCCACCCCGCCAGATTTTACAGCATCGGCGTAAATTGATTTGTTAAGAGCATCGCATTTATCCATTACCTTTTTGTACTGCAAAGCGGCATCAGTCAATTCCCCCTCAATGGTTGCTTTTCCCGAAGCATTCCACCATGGCCTTAAATTATTGTTAAAGTATTGAACGGAGTAAATGTCATCGTAACCCAACTCGACAAATTTTTCGACCGGGGCATTACCAACTGCGCCAAAAGGTATAATGGTATTTAATGCCAGCATTTTGCCTTGCTTAGCCGTTGATTGATAACTACCTTTTATAAAAGCGCCGGCAGCATCTTTTCCCGGCGTAACAAATTGAATAGCATTGCTTGTGTTGGGGGCAGCAACATAAAAATATCCCCAATCAATCCGCATATCGTCACCTGCTTTTTTCAAAACCGGTTGTTCAATAGTTCCTACCTTTAAAACCGACAATTTATTCGTAGCGTATTTTTGGGTTGTTACCTCCTGCGAGGGATTATAAACGGCAATATTAGATGATGCACTTAAGGAAACCTTAACCTGGTGCATTTTACCGTCATTGGCTTTAACCTGATAAGTAATATAAGATACAGGCCTGGCAAACAATTGCAGGTCATTCATCAATAGCGGCGAGGTAAACGTTAATTTCAGGTCTATTTTACCGCAGGTAAAATCATAAATGGTTTGGGTAGCATTTACATCAACATTTTTTTGCCTGGCTACCTGTATTTTTACAGCATTATCTTTTTGCCTGTCAACCAGTCCAAAATCAAGATATCTGCCACCGGCAGTATTCATTAAATGTATAGCGATAGTGTTATCGCCTTCTTTAAGGACATTTTTATCATTTAGTGCGATGTATTGAAAATTGCTTGTCCAGCCTTCCTTAGCATATACCTTTTTCCCGTTAACAAAAACCTGAATATTATCATCATGGTTTATCTTTAAAAAAAGCTTGTTAATTGCCGCCAGATTAGAAATCCTGAATGGCCTTCGCACCCATATTTCGTTTGAGCGCCAAATGGTTTTTATGTTTTTAATATCGTCCCCTATTGGTGCCGAACCTGTTTTCCAATCCGAGGCTGCATAATCAGGTGATTTCCAATCTCCCTGGGGCTCAATTTCTGTATACTGTACCTGGTATGTCTTTTCATCTGATGCAGGCAGAATGGTGATATAATTAGGACTTTCCACGCCCATAAAACGAAAAACATCTCCATCAACATTTATCAACCCCAAAAGTGACTGCTCTGCCCCCGTCCAATGTACTGTAGATGACTCGTTTAACTTATCTGTATTTGACCAAATGCTAAAATAGGTGTTATGTGTAATTAATGGATAAGATGGCGCCTTCCGATCTTGTGCTTTGAGCAACATGCCGGCAAAAACGCATCCTATAACGGCAAGTATCTTTAATTTATTAATTCCGTTCGTCATTCGTTGGTCTGTGTTTGTAAATTTATTATCGTGTAAAAATGAATCATTAACCGCCGTGCCAAGTAACATGCTTGTTTTGGGGCGATTATAAAGGCTTGACAATTAATGGTCATGATTGGGCAAAAGGTGATGGCTCCAGGAACTCATTTCGGGTAAATTAATTATTAATACCTCCAGAGTCAGATGCAAGCCCAAAGTGATTTTTAATGCTAAGCACTGGGTTTAGGCTTATGATAAATACAATTTTACCCCGTAGTAAAATTGCATTTACCATAAAGCCGATACTTGAAAAATTAAAAACTGTAACCAAAGTGACACTTTTTAATGCCTTGCCACTCAAAAGATTCTCCGTTTTTTAAATCGCGATCTATATTTTATTTAGCTTAATGCAATTACGAGTTCAGCGTACGTAAAAACGCGCCCATAAATGTTGTGGCTTAAGGTTGCTTTTTATTTACTGTCCATTCGGCCATTTGAAAATCGCGGCTGCCGTTATTTGCCTTAATGCTTAATCTGTAAAATTTGTAGGGCACATTGTTATTGAAATGATATAATTTACGTTGGGCACGGCCAGAAAACAGCTCCCCTGTGCGCGAATGTAAGTTTATCCACTTTATCCCATCTTCAGAACCCTGCAATATCCAGGTTTTAGGATCCCGATCGGGCGAATCATTACCGCTTATTAAAGTGTACGCTCCTGCAAGTGCAGCTGTTTTAAGCTCATACTTCATCACCAGGTCGCCGGAAAAGCCGGATTGAAAAAACTTTGAATTCGGATCGCCGTCAACCACTTTTAGCGACCCCTCGTTTGAATTAGGACCGCCTCCGTTATCGCGCGAAACAGTAAAAGTACCGCCAATAGTGGCAAAATAGCTTTCGCCCACCTTTGTTCTGTCAAAATTAGGATCGGCTACATTCAATATTATTTCCCGGCTTGATGAAAGCCCCTGCGAGTTTCTTGATGTAAGTACTACGTGGTATATGCCCTCAAATGCATATTTGTGCAGCGGCGATTTTTCGACAGAAGTGCTGTCATCTCCAAATTGCCATAATAACTCTTTATAATTGGTTGAGGTGTTGGTAAACTGATATTTCAGAAAATCAACACTATCTGCCTTCGCCGCCGTAAAGCCTGTTAAGGGCACAGGTTCTTCAACTACGGTAGTATCTACAGGTTTATCCTTTTTACATCCTACCGACAACATTACTATGAATATAAGTGCTGATATTATGCTAAATAACTTTTTCATTTGCCTTTTTATTAATCGTTATAAATGATTATTGTGCTGGAAATAATTGGCTTTTGGGTACAATCCGCCTTCCGTTGATGCCTGCCGACGGCACTTCATATTCAAGCCTGGCCTGCTGACCGCCAACATTTTCACGATGATCGGCTTCTATCTTGTATCGCTTCCCGCGTTCAAGGGTTACCTTGGCAAATCTGCTTGGCAGGTCCCACTGGGTGGTAAAATCGTTTATAACCGCTTTACCATCAATAAATAACCTGGCGCCGTCGTCCCAGCGTGTTTGATAAAATATATACTCGCCGCGAACCGGGGCTAAAAACTCGCCGGTCCATCTGGATGAATAGTTATCGTTGCTGACAATGTTTGAGGGTAACCAATCTCCGCCAAAATCAATAGTTTCGTCTATCCTCACCAGTGATGGCGCCCTGCCGTCAAAATCAAGTTGCTGGTTGTTTGAAAAATATTCGGCTTTTAGGCCGGTGCCGTTACCCGTTATGTATGAATTGTTGTCGAGATTAACCGTAGGCTCCACCAAAACAATTATTTTGCTGCTTGTTGGGTGTAAAATATGCCTTGTTGGGGCGCTTAAGCTTATTGCAAATGCAAATTTTTTGTTTGCCACGATATTGGCATCAAAAACCGGCCACCCTATCTGTAAGCGTATTTGAGCCGTATTTGAATTGGAGTTTACCCTGATTAGGGTATCAATAGTAAAATTGGCAGGGCTTAAGTTGATGGCATTAGCCGGTAATACTTTGCTGCTCACAAGCTTGTTAATGGTATCGGTATTTAGCTTTACGTGCACATTAAATGCAGTACCGGCCTGACCGGATAGATTTACAATTAGCGGTATAATAATGCCGGCAGGAGAAGTAGTGTAATTCTTTTTATAATCAACACTCATAATGGTTCCGCCATTTACAATTGACAGGTAATGGATATCTTTTTCGGCTATCAGCTGTTTGGTATTAAGCACAACCATGATATTTGATTTAGACGCTTTAACCACGTTGCCTTTTCCGGGATCGATAAGTTTAAAAGCAAATGCTACGTCTTTACCATAATTAGCTTCAAGCGTTGTAAGCCTCACTGTTGCAACTCCTGTAGCTGTATCGGCACCATAGGATACATTAATTACACTTGGATAATCAATAGCTCCGTTAGGTAGCACTACTGTATTTTTTAAAGTGCCGTTGGCTATTAATTGATTAACGGTATCGCTATTAAGTGTTATACCTACCTGGAACGCTTTAGTTGCCGCCGCAGATAGCGATATTTTAAATGGAACTTTTACTGTTTCATTATCCTTTGTTACCGCCGCAACAACAACGCCATCACCAGAAATGGTTACGGCATTATTTTTTATTAAACCTACGTCGTCAAGGTTATTGTGCTTACAAGAAATAGTTACAAGGGTTATCCCAAGTAGTATACTGTATATATAATTTTTCATCATCAATTAATTTATGGTGTATTAATTTTACTGATCTAACCAAACTCTGCCATCAAGGCCCCAGCTTTGCCTGTTAGGAATCCTGAACCAGTTTATTATTTGTGCAGGTATATCTGTTGTTTGCGGCACAAATACGGCAAGTGCTTCGGCCGGTGGCGGGCATATCAGGTCGTTAAAATCTTCCCATTTATAATCTCCCTTTAATTGAAAGTCACGGGCCTGCGGACCAACATCTTTCAGTTTATCACCCTGCCCATCGGTTCCCGGCCAGTAGGCCGCAAGAAAACTGTAATAAGGGTGCCCTTCTGAAATAGACGTTTCGCAAGCGTAATTACCAATTACAGCATCTGGCACATCTACTTTAAAAAACCTGATATCGCTTACATATACATCTGGCGTACCATGCCCGTTGCCATTTAAAAAACCCAATTTCAAGGGGTTATTGTTATCAAGGCTTCCCGATGCTGTAATTTCCATTTCGTTATTAAAATTACCGTCGGTATACGTTCTGATAAAGCGTTTGCCGGCACGGATCTCGCATTTTACAGATAGGTTATGCCATCTGCCTTTCTGCAAATCAGCCCCCCTGCATTGCCTGTAATCGCCATCTTTTGTGCCTCTCATTTCAAAATACCAATAGGCATCTTCCAGGTAAATTACCCAGCCCACACTTGGGTGGCCGCCTGACCACTCGCGTCTTTTACCCAATATGCTTGGCCAAAAAAACTTATCCTCATTTTTTTTAACCTTTAGCTCAATTGTAAATTTGGTAGTATCCCCAAGATTAAATACATCTGCCGTATCAATTTCTGCCCTTACCGATTCGCCGTACAACCTCACTGTTTTACCTAAATAACGGTTTCCGGTAAACGGTTTTCCTATTACGCGTTGCTTATACCTTGAACTGTAATAGATAGTAAAGGTATTGGCCGCTGTGTTGCTAAAAACCGTGTTGTCGTTTTGATTTGCCGGTATGGTAAACTTACCACCACCACTTGATGCTATAACTACCAGCCATTCTTCATTCTGATAATTCTTCCGTTTTTTTAATGCATCCATTATAGCACCTACATAGCCATCAAACTTTTCAATAGCGGCTTTATATTGGGGTGCCGAGTTATCATAAGCGTATTTGGCCCCTGCCTCGTCTATATCATTAAAATGCCCCAAAATCAGGCTTGCAGTATCGGTATTGATATTGTTTACAACGGCTGTTTTGATCTGCTCATCGGTATCAAACAACTCACTTACAGTGGCCCCCGTGGTAAAATTATTTTTAAAGATTGCCGAAGACGAAAACGCTACCATTTTGGCGGTAGGTTTTTCGTCCTTTATTCGTTGAAGCACAACCGGGTAGTTTGCCAAATTTGCCCCGGTTAAATTGTCGTTTAAAACCAAGTGCTTTTCTTTTTTTACCCCGGTTAACATGTTGGCCCAATTACTAACATCCCTGGTTGAATCAGGATCGCTTAACGCTACCCAGCTGTAAATGGAATTTGGTAATAAGGCTTTAATATTAGGCACATTAGCGCTGTTTACAGATGCGCCTCTGGCCCCATCAACAATCAAATACAACACTTTGCGTTGGCCGTATGATACGCTGGTGGTATCGCTATAATTTTTATCAGGCAACGCCTTTAAAAAATCTTTATTACAGGATATTACCGCAATGGCCAGTATGGAACACATTATTCCAAACACTATTCCCTGGTATTTTTTCTTCTGCCCCATCTTTTTATAGTTATAATTTCTTTTTAATTTATTCAATGGTTACCCGTATAATGTTATTTACCGGCTGGTTATCAAACCTGTCGAACCCACCTATCAGATATAACGCCCTTTTTCCATCGGCCGATTTTGTTTCAATTATATCTGACAAGCCACCCGAAAACGGACCGGTAGTGTTATAATTACCGGCAAGGTTGCCTTTGGAGTCGAGTACCATAAATCCGTTGCGTGTTACCTTGTTGTATTTTTTAAACCCGCCGCTAACTACTATTAAGCCATCATCCAGCTGCCTTGCAAAGGCCGGGTAGCCGCCCTCAAATACTTTTGGCGCAAATGACTCATCAAGGCTACCGTCCTGGTTTAGTAGTGCCATACTTATTACAGGTTTACCATTATAAGTTCTGAACACCCCTGTAATGAGGTATTTTTTTGTAACGGTGTTATAGGTTAATGACGAGATGCTGTTATCGGCCCCCAAGCCTGCTTTAAAGGTATTATCGATACCACCATCGGCATTTAACCTTACAACACGCCCTGCCGGGGTTTGGTCAAACGTTGTAAAGCTTCCAAAAACCACAAGCTTCTCTATCAGTGCGGCATCTGTGTGCATATATGAATCTATGGGGCCGTTTGCCGCCGGCAGGCCTTTATTGGCGGCCACGTTAAAACGAAACGTTTTATCTAATGATCCATCCAGGTTAAAGCGCAGCACTTGCCTTATCTCGGTACTATCTACAATAACCGTATCTTTTGTAAAGTCGTGATTGGGCTTTTTATAGGTGCGGTGTACATAGTACCTGAAGTTTCCGGTTGCCAGTATCTTGTTTTGATGATTATACACCCTGTTTATAAACTCGTTTGTACCGCCATTAAATTTTGGAAAATACTTGGTGGTATCCCTTGAGGTATCTTTTTGCGTAGGCCTCCGGTATACTTTTAAACCTATAGTATCAACACTGCCGTCAACGCCCAAACTTGTTATGTTGCTAATATTATCTGTGCGTTGGTTATATCCGCTAAAGCCGCCTGCGATAATAAACTTCGAGTTTATCTGCATCACCCTGGCTAAAGCACCGTTAGCAGCCTTACCCGTCCTGAATGTACGGTCAAACTCGCCATCGGATGATGTTCTTACAATCCGGTTAAGCGGCGTAATTATTCCCTTGTTATCGTAATTGGTAAACCGGCCTATTACCAGGTTTCTGCCATCGGCCAGTGGAAATATCTGGCTTACAAAGTTATTTGCACCCAAGGTAGCCCTAAAGGAAGGATCGATGTTAATAAGTCCGTTAACCTTAAACAACGGCCCCAACACCAGCTGGTCATCTATAGCTATAGAAGTGATACCACTGCTACCAAACGGCGGAACTTTTACTTTGATGCCCGCTGCCGTAACCTCGGTAATCTGTCCTTCCTCGCCATTAAACATAAATTTCAGTTTATCCTTATAAGGCAGCAACCCGGTTGCTTTAAAAGTAATTTCGGCACCTACCGCACCTGATGTCGGGCTGGGTAACGCATCGCGGCTAAGGGAAACGCCCAACGGTGGCTTACCATCGCCATAGGGGGCTTCAAAGGTCTCCTTATTCTTTTTGCAGCTTTGTATAACTAAGGCTGCCATGGCAAATATTATTATGTATCTGATTTTTTTCATATGTCAATTCGTTATTGATCAAACATCAACGCAAATATTTTAATTGGATGAATGAAGCCCTGTATTATAAACATCAGTGAAGAAATCGTTTCTATCGAACCCAAAGTATGCCCCGTTATACTGCAAGGTGTGCACCACCCCATTTTTTGGTTTGATATCTGACGACGATATGTATGTTCGAAAAACCGCGTTTTCGGCATTGTTTATATCAAGCACATAGCTGATTATAAGGCTACGCGGCCCTATGTATCTAACCTTGTTTGCATCGCCATAAATAACCCCGATGTTGGATACGTCGCCACTGTATGAATAATATAATGCGCCGGGGTATTGATTTTGAAGATCAAGGTCAATCTGCGGGTAGTCCTTAAGCCGGTTGATACCTTTAAACATGTAGCGCTGCAGGTATTTACGCCATATTAATGAATCGATATCTGCTAACCTTTTCACTGTATCGCGCCCTACATCAAACAGAAACTGGTTTAACGAGCCTGAAGTTTTGGCATTGCCGATAGTTCTTTTTATAACATCATCGTCAGGGGCAAAAAAGGTAAAATCAGTCTGGTGAAAAGTATTCTCAAGCCCTGCCAGCTTCACAATTTGCGCAATGGTATCAAACGGAGCTGCTTTTGCCTGTAAATACTGAAACATATCTCCGGGATAATCTGCATTGGCTTTCCCTCCATCCCTGTAGTATTCATCCCGTTTACACCCGGTAAGTACCAATAATAAACCAGCACAAACAATAATTATATTTCTCATAATCGTTATCATTATTCTTTAAACTATGTTTTAATTACCACCGTTTACCCAATAGGCATTTAGTGTCATGAAAGGGTTATTGGTTAATGCATCACTGCTGATAGGCCATGTCCAGGCGCCCCTGTTAAATTTATCTAAGGTTAATACGTTGTATGACCACTCGCTGCTAAGTATCCTGCGGGTACGCACCAGGTCGAAATAATGATGCCCCTCGCCCATCAATTCGCGTGATCTTTCTAAAAAGATAAAATCCTTCAGATCCTGGCCGCCCGAACCGGAATACTGCGAAGCTTCGGCCCTGTCCCTCACTTTGTTAACCAACGCTATTGCCTCATTATCCTGTCCTAATTCGGCCATTGCTTCGGCACATAGTAAAATTTCGCCGGCATACCTGAAAATCATAAAAGTATTATCGGGATTACTATCTTCTTCGCCCGTTGCAAATGCATTCTGAGCAAATTTTAGCATCATGAATTTTCCGTTATCGGCATATATGTCTTCATTAAACCATATAGTAGCCCGTTTATCTGCAGTTCCGGGGTATAGTTTTTGCATATATTCTCCGCGGAAATAAGCAAAGCTTATCCTGTGTGTATATTCTGGTCGCTTGTAGGGATAATGCAAAAACATATCTCCAATGGGCGCTATGTTTGAGTTTGCATCACCATAGTTAACGCTGCGATAAAATTCAAACAGGCTTTCGTCCGATCGTCCTTTAATAACCGTGGCCCATTCTGCAATTGGCAATAACCTGTACGCGTTGCTTTTAATAAGTTCCTGGCCCAGGTCGACAGTTTCCTGGTAATACTTAGGGGCATTTGCCTTATCAAAGCCGGCATTCCACATATTCATATTCATCATCAGCGCTATGATGCTGCCCCTGCTTGCCCGTACCCCTTTCAGGGCAGGGTCCGAATAAGTCCATGGCATGTTGTCTTTATATATCTTCAGGTCGGCAATACATTTATTTAAAACCGAAACCATGTTTTCACGGGGTAAAGAAATTGAATGAAAAGCATCGGTATAATAAGGCACATCGCCATAAAGCCGTACCATAAAGAAATAAGCCAGCGACCGTATAAAAGCCGCTTCGCCTTTAAATTGATTTTTCTCGGTGGTGGATACTCCGGGTATACCTTCGTCCAGTTTGGATATCAGGATATTGGCTCCCTGTACAACCTGGTAATAGCCCGTCCAGTTGGTAATTTTATAAAAATTGTAAAAGTTCCATGGCGGGTTACCGTTGATAAGACCCAGCAAATCATTTCTGCCCAATACTTCAACATACTCGCGGGCCGGGCCCAGGTCTGATTGTGCTTCGTGCATTACCTCGCCAGAGCGGTATTCGCCGGTGGCACCTATGAAATGAGTTTCGTTGATCTTCCCAAAAAACAGCCGCGAAAGATCATATATATTGGCAACAACATCCTCTTTTGAGCGGTAAAAGTTGTTACCCGTTAACTTATCAATAGGTTGAATGTTCAAAAACTTTTTACAGGCAGGTAAACAGAAACTTCCTGTAATTACTAAAATGTATAAAATACTTTTTTTCATGATTTTAAGTTTTATTTACTTGTGTTGAGTTCTAAGTTTAAACCAATATTATAGGTACGCGGCACAGGGTATCCGCTGGATATATCCCGCCCAAGCGTTGTTACGTTCTCGGGGTTTGGTCCTTTATAGCTTGAAAACGTGGTAAGGTTATTGGTTGAAAAATATACCCTTAGGTTGTTAAAACCAATCTTGCGGATAAGCTTGCGATCAAACGAGTACGACAGGGTTACATTATTTATTTTAAAGTACGATCCATCCTCGGCCCATAATGTTTGATCGGGCCTTAAAGGTTGTATCTGGTTATAGGTGGAAAATGAATAAGGATTTGGGTAAACCGTATGATCGCCGGGCTGCCTCCAGATATCCATATTACTTAAAGGCACAACAGCCAGTAAATCATAAGGATTGCGTGATATGGCCAAACGATCGGCTAATGCATTATTCAGGACAGTTCTTTTGGCGGTAAATGTTGCATAAATGTTAAGGCCAAAGTTTTTATAGATAATGTTTGTTGATATACCACCGGTTACCAAAGGCTGGGAATTACCGGTTATTTCATAATCTCTGTCATCTAATATATAATCGCCGTTAACATCTTTAAAAATAGGATCGCCTGCTTTAAACGGTACCCCGTTCGACGAATATTTTTTTCCTGTTGCAGGGTTTACCGGCACTTCAGCATCTGTTGAATATACACCCTGGTTGATGTGCAAATAGTTTGACAGCGTGTTTTGACCTACCCTGAAAACAATGTGCTGTAAATAAGGGCTGTTATCAAACTTAATGTACTGACCATTATACTCGGCAGGCAGCTTTAATAAAACATCACGATTGATGGCGCCGTTCATCGAAATACTCCAGTTAAAATCTTTCGAAATTACCGGCCTTACCGTAAGCGTTAACTCATAACCATAATCGGCAATAGCTACGTCATTGCTTACCCGGCGGTTAAAGCCGGTAGTGTTTGATAAAAACCTGTCGAACAATAAATTATCAACCTTTTTATAATAGGTATCGAAGTTTAAATCAACCCGGCTTTGAAATAGCCCGATATCAAATCCTAAATTGTATTGTGTAGTGGTAGTTGGTTTTAATGTAGGATTGGGTATAAAATCATAATTTATACCAATAGTTGGATTATTGTTAAAGTTGCCATTCAGGTTATAGATACCGTAAATACTTTGCAAGCTACCTGTAGGCACAATATTTTGGCCCCAGGTTAATCTTATACCACCATAAGTAAGCCAGGACAGATCTTTAAACCAGTTTTCTTTACTGTAATTCCATTTTAGGCCCACCGATGGGTTTTTAGAGTAAGGGTTCTCTAACCCGTTTGATGACGTACCATCTAACCGGTATGAAAGCTCAACCACGTATTTGCGCTGAAAATCATAACTTACTGCCCCGGCAAATGACGCGATGGTGGCATTTTTGTAATTTGAAAGTACACCACCACCACGTGAGTTATACGAATCATACCCAATCGGTCCCTGAAGCTGATCATTGGGCGTGCGCTCCTGCCTGATGATGCCGCTTTGACCACCCTGTTTATATATTTCATTAAATAAGTTAACAAAAATATTATGGTTACTGCCTAACGTTTTGGCGTAAGTAATGGCGTTACGGTTATACAAGGTGTAGTTTCGGCCCTCAAAATCATATACCTGTGCAAATTGTGAATTGGCCGCAGCCGGCGTAAATGTCGATTCGGCATCGGAGGTATAATCATAACTGATGCTTGATGACAAAGCAAGCCCGGGAATAAACTCGTACCGGCCGTCTACATTGGCCCTAATGTTTCTTGAACTGTTACTGTTCAACGTTTTCAACGCCGATGTAACACCGTCTGACGACAGGTAGAACGATGGCGGTGGCAATAACGTTGATGCCTGGCCGTTTGAAGCAACACCCTGTTGCAGCAGCCCCAGGCCATCGCCTTTGGCCTGGCTGCCTACCGAGCCGAATAAGGACCCAAAAAACCTAAACTTGTCATTTGGTTTAAACTCCATGTTCATATTCAGGTTATACCTGTCAAATCCGGTGTTTTTTATTACCCCTTTTTCTGAGTAGTAACCAACGTTTGCCTTGTAGTTGAATTTCTGATCGCCACCATCTAAAGCCAGGTTATGGCTTTGGTTATAGGTAGTTGCATAAAATATAGACTGCCAGTTGGTTGAGTTATTCCAATAAGCGTTCAAACTATCGGCCAAAAAGCCTGTCAATCCTATTTTTCTTAACTCATCAACAGTTGTGGCATTTGATAATATTTGCTGAATTTTTGCACGGCGCTCATCGTTACCTCCTAATGTTTCGCGCAGTTTTGGCGGCGCGTTAACAAAAAAGTTAGTGGTATAACGCACCCTTGGCACCTTTGAATTTCCGCGTTTGGTGGTGATAATAATTACACCATAGGCACCTCTTGAACCGTAAAGGGACGTTGCCTGGGCATCTTTCATGATCTGGATACTCTGGATGTCTTCTACCGGAATCAAGGACAATGGACTAACCCCTGGGCCCTGGGTTTGAAAACCAAATTCGGCTGCTTTATCGGCATCTAACGGAACGCCATCAATAATGTACAGCGGGGATGTTGGCTGTAAAAACGACTCGTTACCGCTGCCGCTAACACTAAGGGTTGACAAGCCACGCACCTGTACCGAACCCCTGAAGCCCGGCGCGCCCGTATTGTTCTGGATGTTTAAGCCGGCAACCTTGCCTTGCAGTAACTGTTCAAAACTTGATACCGGGATATCGGCGATATCCTTATTGGTAATAATTGCCGAAGCGCCTGTGGTAGTTTCTTTACTGCGGTTTTGATAACCTACAATAACTATTTCATTAAGCCCTTTTTTATCTTCGCTTAATGTGATGATAACGTCTTTCTGGCTTTCTTCAACTTTTAACTTTTGAGTAACAAACCCAATAAAGGAGAATGAAACTACAGCGTTGGCAGGTACCGTAATGGAAAACCTTCCGCTGGCATCGGTTTGGGCTATTCCCTTTTTATCTATAGAGATATTAACCCCCACCAGCACCTTGTTTTCGGGCTTATCAAGCACCTTACCAGAAACCGTTATATTTTTTGTTTGCGCATATATATCTGCACTGCAGATTATGCAAACTATTAGTACTACGTAAAATAGTATATGTTTTCTCATTTCAGTGGCTTTAAATGCTATTATTCGTTTTCGAACTTTGGATTATCCTTCCGGAAATGGAAAACTATTTCCCAGTCTCCTTTTCTGTATATGGCAAAATCGATCCCGAAACTTGCCACTACCCTAACCCCACCAAAACCAATTCGTGAATACCTGAATTCGGCATGATCACGGGTACCCCCGGGGGCATATATAGTAGGTATTTCAACTAAAGGAATTGGGTAAGCCACATCATACTGTGCGTATGTAAGTGTTTTTTGAAAGTTAAACCCGTGCACTATCTTATCCCATACGGTTTCATTAAACAAAGCTGGGTTCATCTCTACCGAGTCTTTATTTAAAAATTTAAACCTCAGCGAATTCCCCGTACCACCTGTAAATGGGCGGATATAAACCACCACGTCTTTTTTATCGTCATTACTTTCAAGTGGTATATCGGTAGTAGCTCCAATAACATTATTTAAAAATGGCCTTATGTAATTCCTGCTTAATGGGTTATAAGGTGTTTTTGGATGTGGGGCCGGACCGCCTGAGTAAATATTAAAATCGTCAGATGGCTCATAAGGGCGCTCCCGGAAAGGCCTTATCTGGAAATCGCGGATAATGGTATGGCCGCCTGTGTTGGTGATCTTGAGATCAAAAAAACGGGTATCCTGCGGAAAATTTGTGCTATCGGCCGGCCTGGGAGCAATAAGTTCATTGGTTGACGATGCCCATAAAATGAACTCGCCGGACGGGAGTACTTCAAATAATGGATGTTCCTGCAGCTTTCTTTTGGCTTCAATTTCGGCCAGGCTTTTTTCCAGGCCGTTATAAGCCGAAGTCCAAACGTAAGTTGATTTTTTTTGAAAAAGGTCTGTTACCGGCCGGCCATCGCCATAGCGGGGATTAACAATTTCAAACTTTATAGGCTGTGTTGAATTATCGCCGTTAAAGCCGCCTATAACGGTAGTGCGCCCAATAATTGGTTCAAATATCTTATTGCTGTAATTTACATTTGAGCTTAAATAGTCCTTTTCATTTGGCAGATTAAATATCTTTTTACAACTGCTTAATACAGCAATAGCAAACAAGAAGAAAATGAACTCTTTTTTAAAATATGTTCGCATCTGTTTATGGTTAATTGTATTAATTCCTTGAATTTTCATCACTTATTTAGCTTTATTTATTGACCATTCAGCTAACTGGAAAAGCCCGCCGTCCCTGAGTTCGGTAATATCAATGCGGTAAAATTTATAAGCTACTGTATTGGGGCAACTGAAGACTTTTGTTTGATACCGCTCTTCAAAAAAGAAATTACTGCGCCTGTCCAGTTCAACCCAGGTTTGTCCGTCATTTGAGCCCTCATAAGTCCATGCCCTCGGGTCTCGTTCGGGCGCATCATTTGCCGATGTAAGCGTGTATACGCCCGATACAGCCGGCGTATTCAGCTCAAATTTGATCCATAACCTACCTTGTAGTTCTGCCAGGAATTTGGTATGATCATCTCCGTCGATAACTTTTTTAGATCCTTCGCCATTATCAGGACCGCCATTATTATCTCTTAATACGGATAGTTTACCTCCTATTAATGATATTAAGTTTGGTGGCGGTGGGATAAATGTGAGCCTGGGAACAAACTCATCAAACCCGAAGATATGGTCGGCACTTACTACATGAACTACCCCATTTTTGGTAATGATATTATTAGATCCTGTTGTAGTTGTTGACCAAAAACGAATGAATTTACTCTTTTTGGTATTGCTGAATTCAATCACCTGCGGGCCACCATCAACCAAACCTGATGAGGATGCCCGGGTAACTTTACCATGCATTGGATAACCAAACCGCACACTTGACAAATCAAGCCCATCCTGTAAGGTTAACGAATCGGTAGTGCGCCTTCCCCTCATAATATAATACGAGGCCATCGTATCCAGCTGTACACCATCAATGTTTGAAAGAAAAAGCGGGTCTTTGTCCCCTTGTCTTCTTAAGGTGTTCAGGTTATTAACTGCCAGTTGAAAACTGGGGTTTGTAACGGCAAACAGGGTTATATTACTATCGGTTAACGTCTGCTTTAAACCCATCCTGTCAATCACTGCTATCAGCGAATCGTAAACACCCGGTTTGCTTTTTAAATATTCATAGGTGTTACCGGCAAACCTGGGGCTGTTGGTTGCGGTGCTATGGTATCCCCCATCTTTTTTACAGGCAGACAGCAATAGGGCCATAACTACTAATAGCTTTAAGGCACTCATATATTTTTCAAAGTTTTTCATATATGGTCTGATTATTTCCAAAATGGATTTTGAGTTAATAAGTTGTTTTGTGAAATAAGCTTACGGGATACCGGCCAGTAAATTCCCTGGGAGTTTATCAGGTTTAAAAAAGCGGGATTGTTTTGCTTGATTTTATTATACCTTACCAAGTCGTACCACCGTTGCCCCTCGCCCAGTAATTCGCGATGCCGCTCATCAAAAATCAGCTCAATCAGCTCTCCGCTATTGATGGTGATAGTTGTTATTCCCCGCCTTGTCATTACATTTAATAGCTCGTTTAAAGCACCGTTTTGATCACCTAAAACAGCTAATGCCTCAGCACGCAACAGTACAATATCTTCAAGCCTGGTAAAAATCAACGCACTGGTGAAATACCTGAAAGTAGGGTCGGTGGTACCTCCTTGTATAACTTTTATCTTACTAAAAATGGGGTACTTACCATTTATATTGGTAAAATATCTTTCAGACCGTGGCAGCCCAAGCGTATCAACGCTAAATCGTTCGTCATTTGGTTGATTAAATATTTTTAAAATAGTATCCTTGGGCATATAGATATCAGGAACCTTTTTATTTAAAACAGGTTCGGCCAGGGTCAACTCCTCTATATGGCCAGTTCCAGACCCATCAATATGCCCCCAGTCGGAATTGAAACCAAACATCTGACTGGTGTTTTTATTAAAAAAGAACCCATTTGATTTGGTCAGGTCCTCGGTATTCTGGAAACCTATGCCACTTTTGCCATAGTTATCCTCAACAAATTTGGTATAGGTGGCAACATCGGTATAATTGCCTTGCCAGGCGGCCAAATGAGCCAAAACAGCATAAGCTGTATTTTTTGTTGCCAAAGCACCTCCCCACCTGGTTCTGTCCTCGTTGTAATAGTTACCGGGTTGCTGAACATCGCCGCCACTATAAATAAATGGCAAATCGGTGGCGGCCGTCAACATTTCCTGCTGAGCCCAAACCAATATCTTACCTTGATTTTCACGGGGCTTGTTTTCAAACTTGCCATCGTGCGAGGTGATAATAAAGGGTACATCGCCCCATATCCTAACCATGTAGAAGTAAGCGAAGGCTCTGAGGAAGCGGGCCTGGGCAACATCAACAATCATATTGTTTTCTGTATAGCGCTTATCTGCGGCTTTTACATCGCCAACGCGTTCCAGGAAAATATTGGCGGCGTTCACGATGGCATAAAACCTGGTCCAGTCGGATAAAGCGTCCACGGTTGGGTAGGATGCATTTAGTTTATTGCCGGCGATAGCCTTAAGGTCGGGCCTGTTTGGGCTGATAAATTCGCCTGTCCGAACATCTCCATACAGCCAATGGCTGTCGTTATCAGATAATGCAGCACGGGTAAGCGCGTAAATTCCCAACAGACCGGCACGGGTGTCTTCCAGCTTATTCCACATGTTCACTTCGGCAACCACCCTTACAGAATTTATATCCAGTGTTTTATTACAACCGGTTAAGGCCACAAAAAACAGAAGCGTGATATATAATATCTTTTTCATTTTTGTAATTCGTTTTTCCATGTTATAATTCCATTTTCACTCCTAATGTGTACGTTCTTGGTATTGGCAGTCCGTAGCCTGTATCATACCCATTATAATTTACCAGCTCGGGGTCCTGGCCGGTGTAAGGAGTGATTGTAAATACATTATTTACTGATGCATATACATAAAACCGTGTTACGTTTATGCTTTTTCTGCGCAGTGTTTTGGTAAGGTCGTACCCAACTAACACCGTCCTCAATTTCAGGAATGAAGCATTTTCAAGAAATAAATTCTGATCAACACGGTATGGAATTACTGTGCTCCATGGATTATACAAAGGGTACTTGCTGTAATCTCCGCGTTTTTCCCAATAAGTAATCTCTTTAACAGAGTTAACATCACTGTTGCCTTCCCTGTTAATAAAATCAAACCGGTTGGCCATTTCCTGGTTAATCAGGTTTCTGCCCAGGTTGAAATAAAAATTGAGGTTTAAGCTCCAGTTACCGTATCTGAAATTATTATCAAAACCACCCGATATTTTGGGCAACGAATGGCCTGTTAATATTTTGTCGCTATTGTCAATAGCGTTATCGCCATTCATATCGCGCCATTTAGGATCACCGGCCTGCAGTGGGATGCCGTTATACTTAGTGGGTTGTCCGTTAACCACCGGTACCTGGTCATTTGAAGTATAAATACCATCGTTCACTAAAAGCCAGTATTGATCAACCGGTTGACCTACCTTTAAAAGCCTATCACCAATTATAATTTCATTTAAGCCCCTTGGGAGTGCTTTTAATTTATTAGTATTGTGGTTAAGGTTTAAAGATGATGTCCAGCCAAAGTTTTTATGATTGATTATATTGGCTGCTATCGAAACATCTATACCGCTGTTATTTACAGCCATCCCACTTTCTATCGATTGCTTATAACCGTATTCGGCAAAGGCAGGGATGCCAATAAGCTGGTTCTTTTCTTCTTTATTGTACCAATCAACAGATAAGTGTAAACGGTTGTGGAGTAAACCGGCATCTACACCAAGATTAAGCTGATCTGAATACGACCACGGGATGCCGTAGCCAATCCACCCGGTTGAGTATGGCCTGGTTAATACACCAAATGCATTGTAACCAGGTACAGTTAAGTTGCCGGTATAGCCTACCGATGCAGTATACTGCGGGCCCTGTGCATAATTATCATACGCATTCAATCGCCCTAACCGACCTGCGCTAACCCGCAATAAAAGGTCATTGATAGTGCTGTTATCCTTCAGCATTTCTTTTTTAATGTTCCATGCGGCAGAAACTACAGGCGAATAAAACCAACGGCTTGTTGGCTGAGCGTTTGAAGAACCATCAGCGCGTAATGTAACTGATAACAGGTACTTCTCTTTTAGTGTGTAATCTACTTTACCATAAAACGATACCAGGTTGTCCCTGGTTTTATCCAAAAAGCGGTAGGTTAATTCACGTGGAAAAGCAACCGGGGTTAAATAATTAGGATCGTTGGGGTCTGAGTTTAGCAGGTTTATTTTGATAAAGTCGTTTACCCCTTTATATGCATACGCATTACTGTATTTATAAATATTCCATTGGGTTGATTGTCCAACCTCCAGCTGAAAATCATTTACTTTGTTTAGGTTAAAAGAATATGTTGCTTTATTATCCAACATCAATCTTTGGTTAAAGCCAAAGTAATTTGACGCATAACTATTACCCTGCAAAAGTGTACGGGCATAAAACACATCGCGATAACCTTCATTATAATCTACACCAAAAGTGGTACTGAAGTTGAACTTTCCAAATTCAACGCCAATCCTTGCGTACCCGTCAATAATGTTGGTTTTGTTATTATCAAAGCCTTTTTGATATTCTTTAAGATAGTTGGCATAATAATCTTTATTGGGGGGTAAGGGCGCGCTCAGGTCCGGGAAGTAGTTGATTTGCGCAAACCTGTCGCGTAAATTTTTATTACGGGTACGGTCCAACCTGTTTGCATTTACCATGGTTGAAAACAAAAGCCACTTTACAGGTTTCATATTGATGTTAAACATGGCGCTATACCGATTTAGCGCTGTTCCATCAGCAACCCCTTCATTTTTCATATCCCCTAAGGAAAAGCGAAAATTCGCCCGGTTTGTACCTCCCGAGATGCCGAAGTTGATACCATAAACTAAAGCGTTGCGGTAGTAAAGATCGCTCCAGTCGGCTTTCCCGCTATATACATTGTTAAGCGAATCGCTTAAATAAATAGGATAATTTTCATCATCAGAATATCGGCCATTGGTAGTATACTGGTCGTAAAACCTTTGCCTGAAAGCGTTTTCGTACTTACCGTTTATAGTAGTTACGTGCGGGCGTTGCGCCAATCCGATATATGAATCAAAAGTGATGCTTCTTGAGGCACCCGGCGTTTTTGAGGATAAAACAATTACTCCGTTTACAGCCCGTGGCCCATAAACCGCAGTAGCCGCCAAATCCTTCAGTACTTCTATCGAAGCAATATTGTTCATATCAATACCTGCAAATATGTTAGTAGCAGGGCCGGGCCTGTTAAACTCATATTGCTGAATATCAAAAGCAAACGGATGTTCGGTTATTATCGGGATGCCATCAAGTACTACCAGCGGCTGTGATTGATAAACTTCCCTTTGTGATAACAAGGGCATTGGTGCCCCCCTGATAAACATATTTTGTATAGAACCGGGCTCGCCCGAAGGTTCCTGAACATATAAACCGGCGAATTTCCCTTTTAAAAGTTGTTGTAATGAAACTGCCGGAAATAAGGATAATTCATAAGGTTTTTTTGTAACGCTATCGGCGAAAAAGTTATAAATAGTACGCTTTTTTATAAAGTTGGTACTATCCTTTAACAACGAGTCCTTAACAGTTGTATCGCGACGAACTGTGGTGTCATTGTTAAACACAATATAGTTGATTTTGCTTCTCTCTCCCCTATTATCTTTAGCTAAGCAAGTAAGTGCATTTGCAGTAATTGCTGAAAAAACTACAAAGCACAGCCATAAGTATCGCATAATTAATGGATAATTTGATTAATGGATATAAAAATTGATGTTGTAAAGGATTATACCTTCACCAAGACAGTATGCTGCTTAAGCATCTGAGGCATTTGCCAGGAAGAGTGATGTTGAGTAAGGTTTGTGGGCATAGATTTTAGTTTAAGTATTTACTGAGTTAATTGCAGGCAGGAATAAATATTCAGCACTAAATCCTAACATTTTAGGTTACTATAAATCATTAGGGGAGTGACCACCGGTAGCCGGCAGTAATAATTGACTATAGCCACCATGGCCATAATAGCATTTTGTTTTGTATTCATAATTTGGTAAATGTTCGTTAAATACCGACTGCTAATTTTTAATTACTTTAAGCCGGTATTGTATTATTATAATTGTGAAATAAAAATATGATAAAAAATGAACTAACTTTTCGCAACAGTTCAAATTGATACGATTTGGCGAAATATTGATACGATTTGTTGCAGATTGATTAATTCACAGGACAATATTGCACAAACCATCGAGCGGTTTGGTGTAAAACAATAGGCATACGCCCTACAATACCCTATTTATAAGTTGGTTATATTAGGAAAAGCTACTATCTTTTGTTACTATACTTATATAATGTTATAGTAATAAAGATTTTTGCGTGTAACATTCAGAAAACTCTGCTGTTTGATTTAGTAAAATCCCGATTTAAGGTTGCATTCAGTTTTGGCTAATCAATATTGTATTGAATACATTTAAGTCCCATTTTTTTTAGATAGAAAAAAGCCTAATCGCATTTTGCAATTTATAGCAGAAGAATTTATATTTAGAGCAACAGAGTGTGTTGACAAAAAGGAAAATCGGGAGCAAGTTAAAGTCGGCATAAATCAGGCCAAAATATTTGGCAGGGTGTTCCCTCAGCACCGCCGCCGCAACCGGCCTTAGTTAAAGTCATCACATATCATGATTTATATCATATTTTAATCGGATACGAACCCGCATTTTTGTGCGATGGAACTTACAATTAACGCGCAAACAAAGATCAGTCAGCTGCTTGAAGTTGACCGTGACCTGGTGATCAGGACGCTGGTCGGTTTGAATAAAAAATTTTCAAGACTTAAAAATCCGTTGCTACGGAATTTATTGGTCAAAAGGGTTAGCATCGCCGATGCCTGCAAAATATCCAAAACCGAGATCGCTGATTTTATGTGGAGCATGAAGCAGATCGGGTTCAAAGTAACCGCTGACACTTCCGTTGGGAATGATATAGCCCTGCAGAATGCTTCTTTCCAGGAGCCTTTGGATTATCTTGAATTGGATGTCCGTCCTGTACTGGCCCAGGATAAAGACCCGCTAAAAGAAATATTAGCCTGTATCAAGAAACTCGAAAACGGTCAGGGACTAAAACTTATTAATACCTTCGAGCCGCTGCCATTGATCCATTTGCTGGCAGACAAAGGATTTTCCTTCCGTGTGGAACATCCCGAACCAAACCTGGTCGTAACTTATTTTAATAAAGCAGGATCTGATGCGGACGAAACGGTTACCATTCCCTTAACAGTCCCGGCCTATGATAATGATGAATTTGACCGGCTGCTGAAAAGATTTGACGAACACCGAATTATTTTTCTTGATGTCCGCCAACTGGACATGCCAAAACCCATGCTTGCCATCCTGGAGCAAACACCGAACCTTGTGGCGGGTAACGCTTTATTTGTATACCACAAAAAGATCCCGGTATACCTGCTGCCGGAGTTGGAGAAACAGGAATTGACCTATGTCTTTAAAACGATCGGCCCTGCCGATATCAACATGCTGATCTATAAAAAATGAGTGGGATCAAGCAGAACCCTGGCCTTTATAAAATCGTGGTGACCCATTATGTGGCGGCCGCGTTTTGCTTTTTGGTGCTTTCTGTGATGATGCTGTTCTCTGTAAAAGCTTTTACCGGGCACTATTTTCATCCGCAGATCCTTGCTATCACCCATATGGCCGCGCTCGGCTGGGGAACAATGATCATACTGGAACTATTCTATCATTACCAACCAAATATTTAAATAAAAGTCCATGAACAAACCCCAGAAAGAATGTAACCTCGAAAAATGTTTTCTCTGCAGTAATACCGTTCCCGAATGGCGCGAAACCATCAATCTCCATAAACAAAACCTGAAATTCAAAAAAGGAGAGGGGATATTCAGCGAGGGGCAACCGGTAACGGGCATTTATTTTGTTTATTCCGGCGCGGCAAAAGTTCATAAGAAATGGGGAGACGACAAAGAACTGATCATCAGGTTTGCTGCTGATGGTTCCATACTGGGGCACCGGGGATTGGGTAGCAAGCTCGTCTACGGCGTTTCCGCCACCGCTGTCGAGCAGCTGGTAGTTTGTTTTGTGGACATCAAGTTCTTTGAAGCCTCGCTGAAAATCAATGGCGACCTAAGCTATAAATTGATGGTGCTGTTTGCAGAAGAACTGGATGTTTCCGAGCGGAAAATGCGCGACCTGGCGCATATGCCGGTCAAAGGGCGGGTGGCGCAGTCCTTGCTTTCGCTGGAAGAACAGTTTGGCAAAGACTCGAATGGCTATATCAATTTGACACTATCCAGGCATGATCTTGCTGCATATTCAGCTTCTACCTATGAAACGGTGTTCCGGGTTATCATGGATCTCACAAAAGATGATATCGTAGCACTGACGGGCAAGCAGATTAGGATCATCGATAAAAAGCGACTCGAGGAATCCACAACAAGTTAGTTGACCATGCTTCAAAAGTTAACTCTTCATGCAAAGCGCGATGCTTGCAAGTAATTATTCATAATGCTTAAGAAAAATAAAACTGGATTTTTTCTTTCTGGATAAAATCAAAAAAAACACTTAATTATCAATCAGTTATATCATTTACTTACCGATACAGAAAATACTTATGTAATGATTATCAGCAAGTTATAAGTTTTGAGTTACCAAACAGTAACAAAAAATTCGACCATTTTTTTGTGTGGAAAACTTGTCATTTTTATGTTTCGTTTGTCAAAATCAAGCATTCGGATCGATTTTCCATTTGGTTCTACATTGTATTTTATTTTTTTTAGATGGCAATATAGCTACATAAGAATAAATACATAAAGTATAATTAACTGAGATCATTACCCTGAAAGTGAGGTCCACCCGGGCTAAACTGGCTATGTCTTTATTCGTTGATTATCAATCACTTGCAAGAGGCACCGGCGATATTGGTCGCCGCTTTGGTCGCTGACCGCTCAGGCATTGTAAAAGTACTGAAATGTACTCGAAAATAACAAAAATCCGGTCAAGAAAGTGGTGGGTTCTGGGTTCGAGCCCAACCAGGCGCATCGTAGCTTTTTGTAGCAGGGCCCCCACGTGGCTCGCTTTTTTACAAAGACATTTAAAGCACATCTGGAGTCATTTATAGATCAAAAAGATTTATTCCAGCCCTTATAAAAAAATAAAATTTATTTGGAAAAATGAACAATGTTCATTTTCTTTGCGATATAATTTATAACTATGAGTAGCGCAGACCGTAAAGCAAGAGAGAAGGAAGAGCTGAAAGCCCTGATACTAAAAGAATCAATGAAGTTGTTTGTTCAAAAAGGTGTTAGCCAGACAACCATCCGTAATATTGCTGATGCAATTGATTACAGTATCGGCACCGTTTATCTTTATTTTAAGGATAAGAATGCCATTTTGCATGCCCTGCACACACAATGCTTTACCGAATTGGGGAGCCAATTCAGGGTGCTGAATAGTGTAAAAGACCCGATGGAGCGGTTAAAAGCAATGGGGCACCTTTATATCCAGTATGGCATGGACAATCCCGATAAATATGAGCTGATGTTCAGTTTAAAGGCGCCAATGGAGTTTCTGGACGACATGCAGGAAAAAGAGTGGGAAGAAGGAACTGCTAACTTCGAGGTATTGCGGGCAACAGTGCAGGAATGTATGAAGGCCGGCCATTTCGAAGGGCATGAACTGGAACCGCTGTCTTTTCTGATATGGGGTTGTGTGCATGGCATGTGCAGCCTGGAAATAAGCTCCCGTACGAAAAATGTAAGTATTAAAAACCCTGAAAACATAGTAGCAGCGGGGTATGATGAATTTTTGAAAATTATAAATAAGCTATAAATTTTTTTACCCACGTACTGAACATTGTTCATTTAATTTATTACGTTCATTAAGATAAAATAAAATGAGAAAAACACTCACCCTATTTTTATTGCTATTGGTTGGCAGCTCCTATGCTCAAACACACCTGGAGCAGTATATCCGCACGGGTCTCAGCAGTAATGAAACAATCCGGCAGCAGCAATTTTTACTGGATAAAAGCCTGTGGGCTTTGAAGGAAGCCAAATCATTATTCCTGCCCAATGTTGAGCTTAATGGAAGCTATACCCTTGCGGGCGGCGGGCGCACCGTGGATATTCCGGTGGGAGATTTAATGAATCCCGTTTACAAAACGCTTAATCAATTGACGGGCACCAATAATTTTCCGCAAATACAAAACCAAAGTGTACTGCTGAACCCCAATAACTTTTATGATGTAAAACTGCATACCACTTTTCCGGTCATCAATGCAGAAATCGCTTATAATAAAAAAATAAAAAGCCAGCAGTATGATTTGCAAAAGATAGAAACCGGCATTTACAAGCGGGAACTTGTAAAAGAAATCAAAATCGCTTATTATAATTATTTACAGGCAACGACAGCCATCGGCATTTATGAAAATGCCCTTGCACTCGTAAAAGAAAATGAAAGGATAAACACTTCTCTTTTTAATAATCAAAAAGTAAACCGTACGGCAGTTGTAAGGAGCAATAACGAAGTAACAAAAATTACTGCACAACTGAAAACCGGCATGATAAACAGGGATAATGCCAGAGACCTTTTTAATTTTTTAATCAACCAGCCACTGAACACTCCCATACTTATTGATTCACTGACAAGTACACCTGACCCGCATATCGCAGATGATACTGCGTTAAATAAAAGAGAAGAATTATTAAAGCTGCGTACTGCAGCCGACATCAATAAGAACCTGGTTGGCCTTGCCAATTCCTACAAAATACCCAAACTAAATTCCTTTCTTGATTTGGGCTCCCAGGCTTTCGATTTTAAAGTAAATGATAAATCGCCTTATTATTTTTTGGGGATCTCACTTAGCTGGGACATTTTTTCAGGAGGCAAAAATAAATACAAAGTAAAACAGGCGGAGGCGGATGGTAAAGTGATCGCATCGCAGACAAGCAATACCGAGCAGCAACTGAAATTACAGGTTGAAATTGCGGCCAATGCATTTAACGCTGCCCTTATTAATTACCATGCTGCTGTTTCGCAAGTGGCTTCTTCCGAAAAGTATTATAAGGATGAATTGCGGCTGTATAAAGAAGGCACCGCACTTTACATAGAACTGCTGGATGCACAAAACCAACTGGTATCTGCCCAACTGCAGGCAAATATTTCACTTTACGACACCTTGATAAAGCAGGCAGAAATAGAACGCGCCAATGCAAGTTTCATCATTCAATAAATAAAAAATCAAACTGTTATGAAAAAAATACAATCACTCAGCCTTGCTGCAATAATATTGGTTTTATTTTCCTGCAAGGATAAAGAAAAAACAAAAAATTCATTGGGAGAAGCAGACGTTGTCACTGTAAAGATTGCTGCTGTGTCCGCGTTAGGATTACCCCAAAAAATAAGTGCTACAGGTCTCGTAAGCACGGAAAATGAAGCCAAATATTCTTTCAAAATAGGCGGCGTAATCAGCCGTGTTTTTGTAGAAGAAGGTCAGTTCTTCCGGAAAGGCCAGTTGCTCGCCACACTCAATTCAACAGAAATTGCTGCCGGACTAATGCAGGCCAGTTTAAGTGCCGGCAAGGCGCAGCGTGATTATGAACGGGCGGTTAATCTTTACAAAGACAGTGTTTATACCTTAGAGCAGTTGCAAAATACCAGGACCGCCTTAGATATTGCACATAAGGCAAAAGAAGCCGTTGCCTTTAATGACCGCTACTCAAAAATATATGCGGCATCTGATGGTTTCGTAAGTCAGAAAATGGCCAGTGAAGGGGAAGTAGTCGGGCCAGGTACGCCGGTGCTTGCCATTAACGAAACCCAGCAAAATAACAACTACCTGCTTAAAGTCGGCGTAACTGACCGGGAGTGGGCGGCGATTAATCCGGGACAAACGGCAACCGTGACGCTGGACGGATATACTGATAAAAAATTTGACGCCTTCGTGTTCCGTAAGTCACAGGCCGCGGATCCTGCACTTGGCTCCTTTCAGGTAGAACTGAAATTGAAATTAAACGGCATAAAACCGGCGGTGGGTATGTTTGGCAAAGCGGAAATTTCCACAAATCAGGACGAAAATGTCAAGGTCATCCCGTATAGTTCGTTAGTAGAAGCGGATGGTGATAAGGCATTTGTATTTACACCTGACGGACCTGGTAAGGTCAGGAAAATTCCGGTAACGATTTCAAAGTTCGACAACCAGCAGGTGTATCTAAGAGCAGGGCTTGAGGGTGTAAAAGAAATCGTGATATCCAATAGTGCCTATCTCAACGAAAAATCTACAGTAAAAATTATCAGGTAAAAAATAACAGCTATGAAAATTACAAACTTTGCCGTTAAGAATTATCAGTTCACCCTCATTATATTCCTGTTGTTTGCGGTAGTTGGGGTACTGACCTTGTTCACTATGCCCCGTTCGGAAGACCCGACTATCCATCCACCGGAATATCTCATCACTGTCATATACCCCGGCACAAGTCCTAAAGACATGGAGGAGCAAGTCGTAAAGCCCATTGAAAATAAAATTTATGGGTTGGAAAACATTGATAAACTGCTGACCACAATTGAAGACGGTGTGGCGGCAATCCAGGTGAAATTCAAATATGGCGTTAATATAGACAATAAATACCAGGAGATTTCTACGGAAATGAACGCGTTAAAAAACAGCGAGCTTCCCAAGGATATCTATCTGATCAAAACAGAGAAAATTTCTTCTTCCGATGTAAAAATCTTGCAGGTTGCATTGGTTTCGGATAATGCCTCCGATAAATTGCTGAGAGATGAAGCCGACATACTGAAAACACGCCTGGAGAAAATAACGGACCTTAAAGAAGTCAAATATTCCGGAATGCCGGAACAGGAAATCCGTGTTGATATGCAACTGGATAAACTGGCGCAGCTGAAAATTCCGCTCAACGTAGTTATAGGCAGTTTACAAAGCGAAGCGGCAGACATTCCTGGTGGAAGTATCAACCTGGACAGCAAGGTTTTTAATGTAAAAACCAGCGGCAAGCTGAAGAATGTTGAGGATGTTGCCAATACCGTCATCTACAATGCCAACGGAAAAATTATTTATTTGAAAGATGTGGCCGAAGTAAGTTATAGAAACGAAATGGTCAGCCACATTACACGTGTAAGCGGGCATCGTTGTGTACTGGTTACGGCAGCAATGAAAGATGGTGTTAATATAGCGCGGGTGCAGGGGGAATTTTCCCCGATACTGGATGAATTTTCCAAAGGGCTGCCTGCTAATATCCGCCTTGTAAAAACGTTCGACCAGGCTACTATGGTCTCACAACGTTTGGGGCATCTCGGATTTGATTTCGGTTTAGCAATTCTTTTAGTAGCCATTACCTTATTGCCTTTGGGATTCAGAGCATCACTCATCGTAATGATTTCTATTCCGCTTTCGTTAGCAATAGGACTTATCGCACTGAATTTATTCGGGTATTCATTAAACCAGCTTAGTATTGTCGGGCTCGTGGTGGCTTTGGGACTGTTGGTAGATGACAGTATCGTAGTTGTTGAAAATATAGAAAGATGGCTCAGAGAAGGACATTCACGAATGGATGCCATCCTGAAAGGCACTAAACAAATAGGTGTAGCAGTTGTAGGATGTACAGCCACTTTGGTATTTGCGTTCTTGCCGCTTGCCTTCCTGCCGGATGCAGCCGGTGAATTTATGCGCAGCCTGCCTATGGCTGTCATCACCAGTGTGCTGGCATCGATGATCGTCGCTTTAACGCTTGTTCCTTTCATGGGAAGCCGGTTATTGAAACCACACACAGACGGAGAAGGTAATTTTTTCCTGAAGCAACTGCAAAAATTTCTCACCTACAGTTATCGCGGTATTATGCCACGGGCTTTAAAATATCCCAAGACAACCATTGGCATATCTATCATACTCAGCGCCTTCGCCTTTTTCTTATTTACAAAAACGGGATTTAAGCTTTTCCCAACCTCTGAAAAACCGATGTTCCTGATCAATATCAAAATGCCGCTGCAGGCTGATATTCCTGAAAGTGACCGGGTGACTAAACTTGTAGAAGATGAATTGAAGCAACATAAAGAGATCGTGTATTACACAAGCAATGTAGGCAAGGGCAATCCGCAGATATATTATAATTTACATCAGCAGGACATAAAGCCCGACTTCGCCCAGATTTTTGTACAGATGGATGATGAGGCAAGCCCTGACTCTAAAGTAGCGTTAGTTAAGCAACTAAGGGCAAAGTTTAAAGATTTTCCATATGCCAAAATTGAAGTAAAAGATTTTGAACAGGGCCCGCCGATAGAAGCCAACATAGTGGTAAGGGTTTTTGGTGAAGACCCGTACACGCTGCGCAAGCTTTCCTTTAAAGTGGAGGATATTTTACGCAACAACCCAGGTACTGTGTACATCAATAACGAATTAAACACCTACAAGTCTGACGTTAAAATAGCAATAAACAAAGAAAAAGCCCGCACACTGGGTGTGTTTACAAGCGATGTTGATAAGGTAATTCGAATGGCGGTAGCAGGATTGACTGTCGGTGATTATATAGATGACAGAGGCGATACCCGCAATGTTGTCCTGACACTTCCCAAAGACAAATTTTCAAACTTAGATGCATTCAAAAATCTGTACGTAAACAACATGCAAGGGGTTCCTGTATTGGTTAATCAGATTGCGACCATTTCTTTTGAAACATCACCTACGGCAATCAATCATTTTAATAAATCGCGTTTCGCAAAGGTTACCTCTCTAACCCGGGAAGGTGTATTGGCAAACGATGTACTAAAGGATATCGTTCCGCGACTGGACAAACTTAAAATGCCGCCCGGTTACTATTACAAGCTATCCGGTGAAGCAGAATCGGAAGGTGATACACTGGGTGGAAATTTTCTGTCAGTTATCCTGTTAAGTACATTCCTTTTTATTGGCGTTCTGTTACTGCAATTTAAAACGTTTAAAGGTATCATCATTGTACTGTCTATTATTCCATTAGGTATTCTCGGAGGCGTGGTAATGCTATTGATCACCGGCCATCCGATGTCAATAGTTTCTATTATCGGTTTCATTGGTTTGTCCGGCATACAGGTCAAGAACTCGCTGTTACTCGTTGATTTTACCAACCAGTTGCGGGTTGAAGGATATAGCATAGACGATGCCATTAACAAGGCAGGAGAAACCCGTTTTTTACCGGTTGTGCTAACGTCCATAACAGCTATTTGCGGATTAATTCCTCTTGCCTCGAATCCCAACCCGCTTATCGCTCCGTTAGCGATCGTGTTGATCGGCGGATTGATCAGTTCAACCATTCTTTCAAGAATTGTAACGCCGGTAATGTATAAGCTAATACCACCTTCTATCGAAAGTATTTAAACATTCATAAAATCAAAACAAAATGAAACAATACATCTTAATAACCGGAGCATCATCCGGAATCGGTTATGAAATGGCCCAACAGCTTGCGGCTCTAAAATACAACCTGATCCTTACTGCCCGCAGTGAGGATAAACTGGCAGCTATGCAGCAGGAATTATCTTCCAAATATGGCATTACCGTGCACTGCATACCCAAAGACTTAGGCAAAACAGCGCAGGCGGCTCAGTTATTTGATGAGATCAAGGACGCCGGCTATCAGGTATCTCATTTGGTTAACAACGCAGGATTTGGTGACTATGGAAGTTTTCTGGAAACCTCGCTGGAAAGGGAGTTGAGTATGATCGATCTCAACGTCAGCAGCCTGGTTATCCTTACCAAATTGTTTGCCAAAGATATGGCGGCGAGAAAGTCGGGCCGAATCATGAACGTGGCTTCAGTGATTGCCTATTTGCCTTTCCCTTACCAGTCGGTGTATTCAGCCACCAAGTCTTTTGTCTTAGCCTTTTCGCAAACCATCGCTGCTGAGCTGGAAGGAACCGGCGTAGTGGTTACCACGCTTGCCCCTGGGGTTACAGAAACAGCATTTATTTCGCCGGAAATGCGGGAAACCAACCTGTTGAAATCCAACAAGCCCACTTCCGTAAAAACAGTGGCTACTGAAGGCGTAAAACTCTTGCTACATGGAAAAGGAAAGAAAATTGTAGGCTTTCAAAACCGGTTTAATTCCATTTTAGCAGGAATACTGCCGGACGCTGTAATGATGAAAATTAAGATGAAGCTCGCAAGTGCTAAATGACGTGTTTGAAAATTCCGTTTTAAAAAACGTGAATGGCATAAAATGAATTACCAGCAGCAAGCAATTTGTAAATCAAATCATCATGAACGCTTCAATACCTCGTATTCCTCCTCCAATTTATTTCCTTATAGGATTAATTGCGATGATACTACTCAGTTCATTTGTTCCAATCGGACATTGGTTACATTTTCCCTGGAGATATATTGGAATTATAATCATTGTTCTTGGATTTTCTCTTAGTCTTGGAAGCGGCCTGTTCTTTCGAAAATTAGGCACTAACCCTCGCCCGGGTACCCAGGCAACTTTAATTGTAACAAAAGGGCCATTCAAGTATACAAGAAACCCGATGTACCTGGGTCTTATCACTATACTTACCGGCACTTCAGTACTTTTAGGAACATTTTCACCGCTCATCGTAATCCCGATCATCTTTTTGATACTCCACACGCAGTTTGTACTTCGGGAAGAGAAATGGATGGCAGAATGGTTTGGTGAGCCATACTTGGAATATAAAAAGAAAACACCAAGATGGCTATAGTAAAACGAAAAAATGTCAAGCGTAAAAACAGCAAAATAAATCATCTTAAATATGAATACAATTGAGAAAATTCGTGACGAATCAGAACAAGGTGAGCCAAAAACCAAAGACACCGTCTCTCATCCAACGACTCCCGGAGAAGACATGACACACATGGGGTTCGAACACGTCACCTTCGACCTGCCACACGGCACCTTTCACGCGCTGCAGGGTGGTGATCCCAATGGTCAACCAACTGTCTTCTTGCACGGCTTCCCAGACCATCCGCCGACCGCGAGGCTCTTCCTGGCCGAGCTCGGCCGCCGCGGACGTCACGTCGTCGCACCCTGGCTTCGCGGTTACTCGCCGTCCCCGACCGCCGGGCCGTTCGACTTTGTATCCCTTACCAGCGACGTGCTCGCCCTAATCGACCGCTGGTCTCAGGGACGGCCCGTGGAGTTGATTGGCCACGACTGGGGTGCCCTGATCACCTACGATGCCTGCGTCACAGCACCGGAGAAGATTGTACGCGCGGTCGCGCTCGCAATCCCTCATCCACTCACGTTCATGGGCCGGCTAACGCACCTGGCTCAGCTACGCCTGAGCTGGTACATGGGGCTTTTTCAATTGCCTGGGAGCGGCTGGATAGCCACCGCCCGCGATCTCGCCCTCATCGACCACCTCTGGCGTCAGTGGTCGCCCGGCTTCTCGCTCGATCCTGCGCTCAAGGCGGAGCTACATGAGCACCTGCGGGCGAGCATGCCTGCGCCTCTAAAGTACTACCGTGCGATGTTACGACCCGGTATGTTTGGGGCGATTCGCCGCATGTCTAAGCCGATCAAGGTGCCCCTGTTGCAGCTTTACGGTGCCAACGACGGCTGCATCCTCCCCGCGCAGGTTGACGACCGACATCGGTTCGCCGCCCAGCATGCGATAGAGGTCGTCCCGGACGTCGGCCACTTCCTTCACATCGAGGCACCCGTGGCGATCGCCGAGCGGATCGCGGCATGGAGCCTTGCAACTTTAAGAAACGGCACGCATCTATAAAACAAATGGCTGAAGCGAAAAAAATATCAAGACGGGAACTAATTGAACAAGGGGAACTTGTTTTATCAGTTTTAGCTTTACCTTTCCATTAACAGCATTTTTAAATTTTAAAGAAATGACAGATAATAAAAATTTTGACGTAATCATCATTGGCGGAAGCTATGCAGGACTTTCGGCAGCAATGGCTTTGGGACGGGCATTAAGAAATGTTTTAATCATTGACAGCGGCTTGCCCTGTAACCGGCAAACACCTCATTCACACAACTTTATTACGCAGGACGGTGAAAAACCAGGCGTTATTGCAGAAAAAGCAAAAGGACAGGTGTTGAAATACGACACGGTAAAATTCTTAACTGACCTTGCCGTTAATGGAACGAAAACTGATAAAGGTTTTGATATTTCAACTCAATCAGGAAAAATATTTTCAGCTAAAAAATTAGTTTTTGCAACAGGACTAAAAGATACCATGCTAAATATTAAGGGATTTTCTGAATGTTGGGGAATTACGGTACTTCATTGTCCCTATTGCCACGGATATGAAGTAAAGAATCAAAAAACAGGGATTTTTGCAAACGGATATGCTGCATTTCATTTGGCGCGGCTCATTCGTAACTGGACAAAGGATTTAACCATATTTACCAATGGGAAATCGGAATTGACACAAGAGCAAACCGATGAAATCAAAAGACACCATATTTCAATAGTTGAACGGGAAATTACCTCATTGAAACACAAAGACGGAGTAATTGAAGAAATAATTTTTTCAGACGATTCGACTTTTCAATTGAAAGTTATCTATTCAAGACCTCCTTTTGAACAACATTGTAAAATCCCCGAAGCATTGGGCTGTGAACTGACAGAACAAGGGCTTATCAAAGTAGATGCCTTTCAGAAAACAACAGTAGATAATATTTTCGCTTGTGGAGACAATACCAATCCGCTACGTGCTGTATCATATGCGATATCAACAGGGAATAATACAGGAGTATTTTTAAATAACGCTATGACAGAAGTAGATTTTTTAAAATGACAATAAAAGGGCATTTAATATGCGGTTTGGCGTTGTGGCTGCTGATACAACGCAGCATCAGCAATAGTTCGATATTGTGCTGCATATCCAGCTTAACCGAACGCTATTGAGCAGTAGAATAATACTTGTACATTAGTTTGTCATTCGGCTTCAGCCGTGAGTAGACGGAATATCGCCACAACGCCAAGTCGTTAACCGTTAGCAGCAAGTAATTTGTAATTCAAATCATCATGAGCACTTCAATATCTCGTATTCCTCCTCCAATTTATTTTCTTATAGGATTAATTGTGATGATACTACTCAGTTCATTTGTTCCAATCGGACACTGGTTACATTATCCATGGAGATACATTGGAATTATAATAATTGTTCTTGGATTTTCTCTTAGTGTTAGAAGTGGCATGTTCTTTCGAAAATTAGGCACAAATCCCCGCCCAGGCACCCAGGCAACCCTAATTGTAACAAAAGGTCCATTCAAGTACACAAGAAACCCGATGTACTTGGGTCTTATCACTATGCTTATTGGCACTTCAATGCTTTTAGGAACATTTTCACCTCTCATTGTAATCCCAATCATCTTTTTGATACTTCACACACAATTTGTACTTCGAGAAGAGAAATGGATGGCAGAATGGTTTGGAGAGCCATACTTAGAATATAAAAAGAAAACTCCGAGGTGGTTATTGTAGCAAGAATGTCTGTTGCTAACCTTGCATTGGCAATATGGCGGGGCGACGAATATACGCTCAACTTTGTGTTCGCTAATCAGCTTTAACTCCAGGCAAAGAATAGCACCAGGCAATAGAATAAACAATGCACTTTAAATTGTAAATTTAGCTGCGGTTCCAGGCTGACGATTTTCAAATGCCGCCACATCACCAAGCCGTAGCCGTTAGCGGCAAGTTTGACGCACAGTTCAACCGTCAGTGCGACAACACGCTGACTGAAAATTTTAAGACGACAAAATGAAACTTGAACTCATGCAACCCAGACCTGAACTTAGACCTTACATCAGCAAAATGTGGGTGTTTGAGAACGACAAACGATTGCCTGATGACGACATGAAGTTGATTGTTCCGAATGGCATGGCAAAACTTGTTATTCCTTTTCGCAACGGACTTTCGGGTAAATATAAAGACTGGTATCATCTTTCAAAGGAAGCATCCATCACTTTAATCGGTATTGCGGACAGCCCCGCCATTGTTGATGTGGAAGATGATGCACCACACGGAAATATCGGCATTGAGTTTTCACAAATTGGAGCATATCGCTTTTTTCAACTGCGACAGTCGGAACTCAAGAACAAAATATTTCCCCTGACCGATGTGTTCGGAAAATCGGCGCAGGTTATAAATGAACGCATTGCCAATGCAGTACCTGTAAGTGAAAAAATACAAATCATTCAATCCTACCTGCTCAACTTACTTTCGCAATCAGAACCTGATTTAATTCTTGACTATTGCCTGAGACAAATAGAAAGTTCAAAAGGGTTAGTAACGGTTACCGAGTTAGCAAAGAAAACAGGTTACAGCAGCCGATGGCTTTATGAAAAGTTTATTGAAAAAGTTGGGTTAAGTCCTAAGAACCTATTATCTGTTACCCGCTTCATGCAGTTTTATGCAGCAAGTGCAAAAAACCCGACTGCTGATTTTTTTAAAAAGGATATTTACCATTACTTCTACGACCAAACTCACTTTATCAAGGACTTCAAGCGATTTACAGGACTTTCACCATCAGCGTTCATCAAAACCGACAACGAATTCGGACACATATTCTACAAGGATTAGCACTTCCGATTTTTACTATACTTTCGCTGACTGGCAGATTACCTTTGTTTCAAAATTTAAAACATTATTTTCCGGGCTGGACGTTTTCCGGATGCCCTGTCGAAGGCAAAGCTGTGACCATTATATGCAACTTTAAGAAACGACACACATCTAAAAAACAAATGACTGAAGCGAAAAAAATATCAAGACGAGAACTAATTAAACAAGGGGACTTGAATTGACAGAACAGGGACTTATCAAAGTAGATACATTTCAGAAAACAACAGTAGATAATAAATTATTATAGTTTATACATTTAATATTAGTTTATCATGAAAAGAAAAATTGTACTTGCCCTTTTTCTGATGTCTGCGATTTTTCTCTTTACCGGGGCAAAGAAAATCCAGCTATGGTTGAATGGCCCAGACTACGAATACGGGCACAATGTAAGTATGTGCGGCGTATACGCATCTGAATCAAGCGCCGATAAAAATGGTAAATTTATTCCCGTTCTTGCAGGCCTTGGCCATCATCATTATCGCATCAATACCAAGTCGGACAGTACGCAAATTTATTTTGACCAGGGGCTTACTTTTTATAACAGCTTTCACTTCACCGAAGCGCTGGCATCATTCAAGGAGGCTGCCCGCTTTGATGAAAACTGCGTAATGGCTTACTGGGGACAAGCACTTGCACTGGGGCCATATTATAATAATTATTACTATAAAATGAGTCCGCGGGTGCCTGAAGTTTTAATGTCCTTGCAAAGGATAAATACGGGTGCCGTTGCAAAAGAAAATGACCTGATCAATGCAATGTTGCAGAGATATTCTTCGGATACAACCAACTCCGACCGGAAGGAGTTGGATGAGCGCTATGCTGATGCAATGTACAATCTGACAGTTAAATATCCAACGGATAACGATATCAAAGCATTATACATTGACGCGATGATGCTATGCCATAAATGGGATTTCTGGAGCCCGGATGGTACGCCAAAACCCTGGACACCCGGACTGGTGGAATTATGCGAAAATATCCTGAAAAGTGATCCCTTAAATCCGGGCGGGCTTCATTATTATATACACCTTACAGAAGCATCCCGGCACCCTGAACGTGCGTTGCGTTATGCAGAAGTGTTAAAAAATGAAATGCCGGGCGTGTCCCATATGGTGCATATGGCCACACATTCCTACCAGCGCAATGGCTTGTTTGTTAAAGGCGTATCGGTGAACGACGATGCAATTACTGCATTTAACAATGTGGATTCAACTGTACCAGTATTGCATTTAAGTAAAAATAATTTCATCCATATTTATGCAGTTCAGTCATACTGTGCCATGAGTGCGGGGATGTTTACTAAAGGGATGCCGATTTACCGCCGGGTCAGGGAAAAGCTGATGGCAATATCACCGTCTATCGAAAAAAACCCTTATGCGCAGTTTGTTTATATGATACCGGAGATGGCCTATGCCCGGTTAGGGAAATGGCAGGAAATATTAAAAGAACCCCGTCCGGATGCGAGGTGGAAATATGCAGTGGTGCTTGATGATTTTGCAAAGGGGCTGGCCCACGTCCGCAATAACAATATAACACGCGCCAAACAATGCCTTAATGAGCTCAGAAGTAATTTAACTGATAGTTTGCTTGCCATTCGCCTTATGCCTTTTAACAAACCCCAACAGACAGCGCAAATTGCGGCCGATATTTTATCGGGCGAGATGCTGTATGCTGAAGGCAAGACGGACAAAGCAATTGATGCCTTTAAAAAAGCCGTCGACGAGGAAGATGAACTGATTTACAGTGAACCCCATGAGTGGTTAATACCTGCCAGGCAATACCTCGGCTATTATCTCTTAAAAACAAATAAAGCTACCGAGGCTGCGAAAGTTTACCATGATGACCTTGTAGCCAACCCCGGTAACGGGTGGTCATTGCTGGGCATGTATAACTGCATGAAAGCCCAAAACAAACTAAGTGAAGCAGCTGGTTATAAATTGCGCTATGAAACAGCATTTGCGGCCGCGGATAGCAAACCGGTTAACTCTGTTTACTAACTGGTGCACCCGGTATAACCCCTTCCCGTCGCTTTACATTGCAACCGCAGCCATCTCCAATGGCTATGGTGTGGACACATCTTTTTATTAGATTCGTAGTCTAGGTATTCGAGGAAAACTCCATGAGGCGGTATTAAGTATGAATCCGCTGTAAGGTTGGATATTCCGGCATGCTTGACCATGCTGTTCCGTGCTCATTAGACCAATGGATTGTGTTGATGAATATAAAATTTCAAGAATGTAATTCTGGATGATAGCATGGTCAAAGTGTAACGGAATGCCATGCTATCATCACCGGAACACATTGATCAACGACTCCGGAATATCCATGTAACTACCTGATAACATGGAATTTAAGAAATAAAAATGGGGATTTTTACCTTCTGTTTTTATTTTATAACTACTTGATAATAAATTAGTTATATCGACTACTTGCCGATACAGAACTTGCTAAATATATTCTCCAGCAAATCATCCGTAGTAACCACACCGGTTATCTCGCCCAAATAGTGCAGGGCCTGCTTAATATCCATCGACAAAAAATCGGAAGTAATGCTGCCATCTATCCCGCCCAGTACACGAATGAGTGCTTCTTCAGTTTTTTGAAGAGCCTCCAGGTGGCGGATGTTGGTTACCATGGTTTCATCGCCGCTCAGCTGGTCTTTAATGGACGAAGAATAGATACGTTGTTTCAGTTCGTCAATGTGCTGTTTTTCTTTGGCGGATATGGCAATTGTCCGGAAGTCCGGAAGTCCGGAAGTCTGGAAGAAATTATCGATGCTTTGTAGCTTGCCAGATCCGAAACTTTCCGACTTGCCGACTTGCCGACTTTCTGACTCCAACAAATCCATTTTATTGGCCACCATCAGCATAGTTAAACCTGGCCTTTGTAAGCTTTCCAGGTCACTTTTCAATTCGTCAAGAGTAATTTCTGCAGCATCAAACACGTAAACCAACAATGCCGACTGGCTTATTTTTTCCATTGTACGCTGTACCCCGATCTGCTCAATAGCATCAGTGGCCTCGCGGATGCCAGCGGTATCTATCAACCGGAAATTGATGCCCTGGATATTCAGTACCTCTTCAATGGTATCACGTGTAGTACCAGGAATATGGCTTACAATAGCCCTTTCCTCGTTCAGGAGCGCATTCAACAAGGTCGACTTACCGGCGTTGGGTCGGCCGGCTATAACTGTATTCACGCCATTTTTGATGGCATTGCCCAGCTCGAATGACTGGATTAACCTGCCTACTATTTTGGTTATCTCATGTATGAGCTTTTTCAGCTGGTCGCGGTTGGCAAACTCAACATCCTCTTCGGCAAAATCAAGTTCAAGTTCAATCAGCGATGCAAAATTTACCAGTTGCTCGCGCAGGGCCTGCAGTTGGGTACTAAAGCCACCACGCAATTGCTGTAAAGCTACCTGCTGCGATGCTTTGGAATTGGAGGCTATCAAATCGGCAACGGCTTCGGCCTGCGAAAGGTCAAGCTGCCCGTTCAGGAAAGCCCTGAGGGTAAACTCGCCCGGTTTAGCTGAACGTGCTCCCTTTTTGATGAATAGCTTTATGATAGATTCAATGATATAGCCCGAGGCATGGCAACTTATCTCGACAACATTTTCGCGCGTGTATGACCGCGGGGCAACAAACAACGATGCCAGAACTTCGTCCAACACCAAATCGCCATCAATAATATGGCCGAAGTGGATGGTGTGCGATGCCTGTTTGGTTAAATCCTTACCCTTCCATACACTGTTGGCAATAGCTATGGCATCCGGCCCCGAAAGGCGGATAACCGCAATAGCACCAATCCCGTTTGGGGTGGCAAGGGCAACGATGGTATCTTCGTGGTGAGTGGTGAGTGGTGAGTGGTGAGTGTTCATAGTCGGTGGTCAATAGTCGATGGTCGATAGCCCATAGCAAAAGGACCAAAGCACAAAAGTCGCAATTTAAGATCAATCTTCCTATCATCCTTTTGTAACCTAACTATGGACCATCGTCCATGGTCTATGGACTAAAAAAACTACCTTTGCCCCCATTATGGTAACTTTTTTTGAAGCTTCGCTCGATACTATTTCGGTGCATCATGTTGGTAATCCTTTGCAGGATGAGTTGTACGCCTTGTCGGATAGTCCGCTGAAATTGAAGGATGAGATTATTCCTAACCTGCTGATGCAGTATTTTTTAAAGCCGTTTGAAAAGGTTAACGAAGTTTATCACCTGACACATAGCAGCGGCGACCTGGCGCTTAACGAGCTGCATAACTTTGCCACCCAGGTGTTTGAGGATCAGGAAAAATTTCATGAAGCATCAGAAAAAATTACCAAACACCTTTTTAAGGTTACCACCCACCCCAATATTAAAGGCGGCGAGTTATACGTAGTTTACTTTAACAACGTACAAATTGAAGGTAACCCACTGGATACCATTGGCATTTTTAAATCAGAAAACAAAGAAACTTACCTGAAGGTTTACCCGGATAAAGGTGGTTTCCAGGTTGATTATGAGCAGGACGCCATTAACATTAACAAGCTGGATAAAGGCGTGCTCATCTTCAACATCGAGAAAGAAAACGGTTATAAAGTAGTGGTGGTTGATAAAACCAACGGCGGCCAGGATGCAGCTGTGTACTGGAAAGACGATTTTTTACAGCTCAAGATCCGCAACGATAGCTTTAACCAAACCAACAATACCCTGGGAATTTACAAAAACTTTGTTACCCAAAAGCTCGATGATCAGTTTGAAATGAGCAAGGCTGATAAGATTGACCTGCTCAACCGGTCGATGAAATATTTTAAAGAAAAAGAAACCTTTGATATGGACGAATTTGGTAACGAGGTGATAGGCAACCCGGAAGCCATAGAATCGTTCAAAACCTTCAAAAACCAGTACGAACAGGAGTTTGACAGCCCGATAGGCAACAGCTTTGAAATATCCGGTAATGCCGTAAAAAAACAAGCCCGCGACTACAAAAGCGTTTTAAAGCTGGACAAAAACTTTCACATCTATATCCATGGGGATAAACAACTCATCGAAAAAGGTTTTGACGATGATAAAGCGATGAACTTTTATAAGGTTTATTTTAAGGAAGAAGCGTAAAGCCCGATCTATCTCTCATATTATTTCTAATTTAGGTATATAAATCAATATAATGGCAATTTCATTCGGTAAAACCATAAGACTCTTTTTGATTGATGGAACCACCAACGGCCTTATCTCAGCTGAATTATCAAATTGGACTGGCAAAGCTTTTAAAATTCCTCGAATAAAAGTTAAAGAATATCTGACGAGGGAAGAATTTAAAAGCCCCGGGATTTATATTTTATTTGGGAAAAATGAAAAGAATGAGGAAGCCGCTTATATTGGCGAAGGAGAACCAGTTATAGACAGAATAAAAGATCATTTAAATAAAAAGGATTTTTGGAATGAGGTGGTAATTTTCGTCAGTAAGGATAAATATTTAAATAAGGCCAGCATCAAATATTTAGAAAACAGGCTTCATAATATCGGAGATAACGCAAACAGATATTATATTTTTAATAGCAATATCCCAACTATGTCTGGCGTCTCAGAAGCAGAGCAAGCCGAATTAGAAGAATTTCTTTCTAACATCAAATTATTGACATCGACATTAGGTCATAAAATATTTGAAAACATCGGCGAAACATTAGAGAAGAATGAGAATAAAGACATAAAGTTTATTTGCAAAAACAATGCTGGCGCATATGCTCAAGGAAGTCCTTCAACCGAAGGCTTTATCGTTTTTGAAGAAAGTTTATTTATAAGAGAGCATCAGCCGTCTTTGCCAGAAAGTATAAGAAATGAAAAAGCGAAGATGATTATTGATGGAATCTTAGTTGACAATGAAGATATTTTGATTCTAAAAAAAACATACACTTTTAATTCTTCATCGCGGGCAGCATCTATGGTTTTGGGCAGATCGGCTACTGGTCCTGGAGAGTGGACAACAGAAGCGGGTGTTACTTTAAAAAAAATAGAGGGGCAGATATAAACAATGTAGCATTCTATTTTTGAAAATAAGCCTCAAAATCAACCATATTTATTATCCGTCATTTAGCCTGTACATTTATCGTCATGAAATCTTACCTAACTGCAATCATCCTGATGCTTTTTGCTTTTACGGCAAAATCGCAGCTGGCTATCATTAATGATCCGGATGGGTTTGTTAACGTGCGAAAGGGGCGCTCGCCCGGTGCCGAGATTGTGGACAAGCTTTATACTGGTCAGGTATTTTTGTTTTATACCGAAAACGACAAGGAAGATTGGATTGACGTAAGTTTTGATAATAATAGCCTCAAGTTTTACAACCAGGTCTATATTAAAAAATATCCCAAATACATTTCGGGCTTTATCAGCCAAAGCAGGCTGATGCCACTCGAAAACCTACCGCACAAGAAACTCACAAAGCTAAACCGTATATTATCGGCAAGACAGGCTATCCTTAAGGTAGATTCGGTGGTGCTAACTATCAAAACGCGGCAGTTTAACAACAAAAGTCATTACATCCATTATGCTAAAGGCAGTACCATTATCGATAAAATTGACGATAGGCTCCCGATTGGTGTTGACGGAGGTTTGCCGGCTGTTGAAATTAGCGCTTTTAGCTTAAATATAAACAACAAAGTTATTGCGATACCAAAAGCTTCGTTTACAGATATCTATCAGTCAAACATAAAAAAGCTCAATATTTACTCCGATAAAAAAGGCAATATCTACCTGTACATGCCAGGCAATAGCGATGGTGCCGGTGCTTACGATGTTGTGTGGATAATTAACAATGGCAAGTTGGTTTGCAGGTATGTTTACAGTATCGATTAGGTTATTTTATGCAAAAACTTACGAAGTTTCAAAAACTTCGTAAGTTCTAACACACTTGCTCAAAACCAATGACCAATGACGCGAAGCAAATGACTAATGACTATACAGGCTCCACCCTTTTCAAATGTAAATTACTCACCGGCTTTACCACCAGCGGTATTTTCTCAATGCGGGTTTCGCTGGTATCCAAACCAAAAGCTTTGGCTTCTGACTGGGCCAGTTTTTTTATGGCGAAGTAGCTGTTCAATATGAATCCTTCGCTCACGCTGAATAAGTTGTTATAGCTCAGGAATTTTTCCATAATAACAAACCTGAAATCGGCCGGGATGTGGTATTCGTTAAGCGATGGGTATTTGCTGGCGATATCAATTTCCTTACGTTTCACCATATCTTCTACCACGTTGCGGAATAGCACATTAACCCGCGGCTGTATTCTGAAGCCTAAGCGGTATTCGATGCGGATAACTTTACCTGGTTCAATATGGTCAACACTATACTCCATGGTGTAGGGCTCGTCTGTACGCTCAATGTGCACAAACCAATAGGTATCAGCACGTTTAGGGCGGCGGCTCATGATGGAGTAAATGATCTTTTCTTCTATCTGCTTGCTGTTATTAGCTTTAGTTAGATAGATTAAATGTGTAGCGTATTTATTTACGGTAGTATCGGCGCTAAGTGCATTTAGCAGGGGTAATTTTTCTTTAATATCTACAAAATGCAGGAAACGGTTATTAATCTTCCTCGCCCTGAACCAAACGTACATGGTAAATATCAACCCAACTTCAAAGCCTACAAAGAATAACCTTTTAACTATTTTAACTGCATTGGCTACAAAAAACGAGAACTCAACGGTTAAAAACAGGCACAAAATAATAGTGACCAACCACACCGGCCAGTGTTTAACATAGCGCATAAAGTAGTACATTAAAATGGTAGTACTTAGCATAGCAATGGTGATACTAAAGCCATAAGCGGCGGTCATGGCACTTGATGTTTTAAAATACAACGATACCAGGATACAACCTACACACAGCATCCAGTTGATGCTGGGGATATAAATCTGTCCGCGAATGTTAGACGGGTATTTGATAGTAATGCGCGGCCAAAAGTTCATACTCACCGCCTCGCTGATCAGGGTAAACGATCCGCTGATTAAAGCCTGGCTGGCAATAATAGTAGCCATTGTTGCCAATGCAATACTCGGGATCAGGAATTGGTGAGGCACTATCTCGAAGAAAGGATTTACACCTGTAAAATTCTTGGTTGGGGCCTGCGCCAATACCCATGCACCCTGACCAAGGTAGTTAATAACCAACGTAGTTTTAACAAAAATCCAGCTTACCTGGATGTTTTTACGACCGCAATGGCCCAAATCTGAATATAAGGCCTCGGCACCTGTTGTACATAAAAATACCGCGCCCAGCAACCAGAAACCTTTTGGATGATCCATTAATAGGCGCGCGCCATAATAAGGGTTTAAGGCTCTAAATATGCCGGGGGAATGGATTACCTGGATACCACCTAAAATGCCAAGCATCAAAAACCACATCAGCATAATAGGCCCGAAAGCCGAGCCAACCACCTTGGTGCCAAACTGTTGAAAAAAGAAAAGCAGTATAATTATTGCTATTACAATGATCAAAATAAGGTTATTACCCGGAATGATAACATTCGAAAAGTAAGGCACCAGGTTCAAGCCCTCAATGGCTGAGGTAACTGATATTGGTGGGGTAATTATACCATCGGCAAGCAATGTACCTGCGCCTATAATAGCCGGTATAGCCAGCCACTTGCCGTAACGCCTTACCAGGGCATACAATGAGAATATACCACCCTCGCCTTTGTTGTCGGCCTGCAGGGTTATTACGATGTATTTGAAGGTGGTTTGCAGGGTAAGCGTCCAGAAGATGCAGGAGATGGAGCCTAAAACCAGGGCCGGATTAACCTTGCCGCCTTCGACCAGCAGGGTTTGAAATACATATAGCGGGGAGGTACCGATATCGCCAAAAATGATACCGAGCGTAACAATCATGCCCGCAAATGTGAGGTGCTTAACGTGTGAGTTCATTTAATAAATAAAAAATTAGGGGTTGGAAAAAGTGACAATACTGTTGCCAGGAATTTTTTTTGCAGCCACATTGAATGTTGGCCGCGGCAACAAGGAAATACTATCACCATAAACTGTTTTTAATAACGAAACCTCGTAGTCAAAACACATGCCTACAGGGCAATTATTATAATTAAAAATCTGTTTTACAGATAATTAACTACAAAATACAGGGATTTATAAATATCGAAAAACCTATCATTTTGATAGGTTTTATCAAAACGATAGCCGTTCGCAAATAGTAAATATTGCATCACTTTTATGCATTACGAGGCTAAAGAGACCTTGTCACGATAGTCATAGTCCGAAAAAAAACATTTATTGACAATAAATAAACGCACTCTTGGCCATCAATAAGTAAACCTTTCGGGTGCTTATAAGTCATACCTCCATAAACAAATTATATTATAAAACTTGTCACATTTCCCTTATGAAAAAGTCATTCGCCATTTTATTCCTGACTGTTATTTTAGCAAGCTGCGCGGTTAAACGGTATACCATTGGCATGAGCGAAACAGAATTTACCGCATCGCAGAAATATAATTTAAGCCTTGTTGAGGCAACACAGGGAAGATCTGTTTACAAACGTGTGGTTGAAGTTGATGCCCAAAGAGTAGTAGCAAACATGTACTATTATTTTAAAGACGGACGCCTGGTGCGTATGGAACGGATTGAAGAGCCGAAGCCCACAGTAGTGGTTGTTGAAAAGGCGAAAAGTTAGTCTGAAGTCCGAAGTCTTAAGTCAAAATTACAATCCGGACTTAGGGCTTAAGACTTCAGACTTAGAACTTAGCTAAAGTTTGGAAGTACGCCCTCTATTCCCCAACGTTCTTCAATGCCCAGCCCAAACAGGGCGAAATCGTATTTTACCGGGTCAAGCGGATCAAATTGTTTAAGGCGTTCGGTTAGTTCAAGCGCGGTTTGCCAGTCGGTTTGTTTTCTGGTGATGAGCAGCAGTTTGCGGGAAACCCTGTCTACGTGCAGATCGAGCGGACAGATCAGGTCGGCAGGTTTGATGCGGTTCCAGATGCCGAAATCTACACCGTTATTATCCTGCCGTACCATCCACCGTAAAAACATATTCAACCGTTTACAGGTTGATTTTTGCGAAGGCGAGGATACGTGTTTTTTGGTGCGATGCGGGTAATCTGGCAGGGAAAAGAAATAGGAACGGAAGTGGTTAAGATATTTCTCCGCTGGTTCATTACTTTGCACAACGGTTATCCGACCGATAGATCCTTCGCTATCGCTCAGGATGACAAATTCTTTATTTTGAGTTGGCACGAAAGCATCCTCCAGCGAATCAAAATTTTCATAATGATACCTGAAAAAGCTAATGAAGTACAGCGTATCGATATCGTTAAAAGTGCGGTGCTTAAAGCTCAGCAGCTTTTTAAGATCTGGCTCTTCGTGGTTGATGATGAAATCATAGGGCACACCATCCATCAATGTAATAAGCTCTTTACACTTTTTAATGATGGTAACCCGCTGCCCCCAGGCCAGTGTAGCCGCCCAAAAGCCCATGATCTCGATGTCCTGCTTTTTGCTGAACATATGCGGGATTACGATAGGATCGTTCTCAATAAACTCCGGGCGGTTGTATTGGGCAACTTTGGAATCGAGAAAGGATTGCAAAGCCTCCAAGCCCCTCCCGTCCCCTAAAGGGGATGCCTTTGATTGATCTAACATACTGAACTATCGTTCCCCCTTCAGGGGGTTAGGGGGCTTAACGCCTGCTTTATATCTTCCAGTAAATCTTCAATATCCTCAACCCCTACGCTTAAACGCAGCAAATTATCTACCACACCGGCTTTCTCGCGTTCGGCTTTTGGGATAGATCCGTGCGTCATGCTTACAGGGTGGTTAATCAGGGATTCTACACCGCCTAATGATTCGGCGAGGGCAAATACTTTAAATGATGAAGCAATGCGGAAGGTTTCCTGCAGGTCGGCACCTTTCAGTACGATAGAGATCATGCCGCCAAAATCGCGCATCTGCTTTTTGGCAACTTCGTGATTTGGATGGTCGGTAAAGCCCGGCCAGTAAATCTTTTCTACTTTGGGATGTGTTTTCAGAAACTCGGCTACCTGGCGACCGTTTTCGCAATGGGCTTTCATGCGCAGATGCAAGGTTTTAATACCTCTAAGCACCAGGAAGCTGTCCATTGGGCCGGGTGTAGCACCGCAGGCATTGTAAATAAACCAAAGCCTTTTGTACAGGTCCTCGTCGTTCGTCATCAGGGCACCCATTACCACATCGCTATGGCCGCCAATGTATTTGGTTACGGAGTGCATTACCAGGTCGGCCCCAAGGTCGATAGGGTTTTGCAGGTATGGCGAGGCAAAGGTGTTATCTACCACAAACAGCAAATTTTTATCTTTGGTTATTTTGCCTATAGCCTCAATATCAACAATCTGCATGGTTGGATTAGTAGGCGTTTCTATCCAAACCAGTTTGGTGTATGAGTTGGTGTACTCGGCAACAATTTCGGGATCAGACAGATCCAAAAAATGAAACTTAATGCCATAGTGAGCATAAATTTTTGTAAAAATCCGGTACGAACCACCATACAGGTCGTTCCCGGTAATCACCTCGTCGCCGGGCTGTAATAATTTCATTACGGCATCAGTCGCGCCCATTCCGCTTGAAAAAGCCAGTCCAAATTCGGCATTTTCCAGTGCGGCCAAACAGCCCTCCAGCGCTTTGCGGGTTGGGTTGGTACCACGCGAGTATTCATATCCCTTATTATCCCCCGGCGATTTTTGCCAATAGGTAGATGTCTGGTATATCGGCGTCATGATAGCACCGGTGGTTGGATCGGGCTCCTGCCCTGCGTGTATTGCTTTAGTTGCGAATTTCATTTTTGGTTTGTTCATGGTTCATGGATCATAGTTCATGGCAGTATCAGATTCGGCTATGAACCATGATCTATGAACTATATGCTGAATTAATATGCCCTGGCAAATAACACCCTTTGTGTAGATGGTTTACCTGTCAAAATACATTTCCCTTCTTCCTGCTTATTATCCAAAGGTATGCAACGGATTGTCGCTTTAGTTTCCTCTTTTATCTTTTGTTCGGTCTCCGGGGTTCCGTCCCAGTGGGCGCTTATAAAGCCTGGTTGTTCATCCAACATGCGTTTAAATTCCTCGTAGGTATCCACCTCGGTCATGTTTTCGGCGCGGAAATCAAAAGCTTTTTTATAGATATTGTTCTGAATTTCTTCTAATAAAGCTTCAATATGCTGGGCCAACCCTTCCTGGTTAACGGTATTCTTGGTTTTGGTATCGCGGCGGGCCAGTTCAACGGTACCGTTTGTCATATCGCGGCTGCCAATGGCTACGCGCAAAGGAACGCCCTTCAACTCGTACTCGGCAAATTTTGCTCCCGGGCGGTGGGTATCGCGATTATCGAATTTTACAGAAATACCTCTGGCCTTCAGTTCTTTCTTTAAAGAATCTACATAAGCTGATATATTGTCCAACTCTGCCTGGTGCTTATAAATAGGCACAACTACAACCTGTATAGGTGCCAGTTTTGGGGGCAATACAAGGCCGGCATCGTCACTATGGGCCATAATTAAAGCACCTATCAAGCGCGTCGATACGCCCCATGAGGTTGCCCAAACATGCTCTATCTTATTTTCTTTATTGGTGAATTTTACATCAAAGGCCTTTGCAAAATTTTGCCCCAAAAAGTGCGATGTACCTGCCTGCAAAGCCTTACCATCCTGCATCAAAGCTTCAATACAATAAGTATCCAAGGCGCCTGCAAAACGCTCGTTAGCGGTTTTACGGCCTTTTACTACCGGTAGTGCCATCCAGTTTTCGGCGAAATCGGCATATACGTTCAGCATTTGCTCGGTTTCGGCTATGGCTTCCTCGGCTGTAGCATGGGCGGTGTGGCCTTCCTGCCATAAAAACTCGCTGGTACGCAAAAACAAACGGGTACGCATTTCCCAACGCATTACGTTGGCCCATTGGTTAACCAAAATAGGCAAATCGCGGTATGATTGGATCCAGCCTTTATAGGTATTCCAGATAATGGTTTCTGACGTTGGGCGGATGATCAGCTCTTCTTCCAGTTTGGCATCCTCATCAACTATAATATTGCCATTACCATCGTTTTTAAGGCGGTAGTGGGTAACAACAGCACATTCTTTGGCAAAACCATCAACGTGGCTGGCTTCTTTGCTGAAAAACGATTTGGGTATTAACAGCGGGAAATAGGCATTGCTGTGCCCGGTATCTTTAAACATGCCGTCAAGCACAGCCTGTATTTTTTCCCATATAGAATAGCCGTACGGTTTAATGATCATGCAGCCCCTAACCGGCGAATATTCGGCCATGTCAGATTTAATTACTAAGTCGTTAAACCATTGCGAATAATCTTCGTCTTTACTGATAACACCTTTGCTCATATTGATTGGAATAGAATTTTTGACTTTGCAATTATTGTATATTGCGCCCAAATTTATAAATTTAAAACTTATTCGAACCCGAACTTTTACAATCCTGCATATGAAACGGAATATTGCAATAGGAATTTTTCTCATCGGCGCCCTGGCGCTGAGTTCCTGCTCCACCCAAAAACTCGCAACCACTACCAGTAACGACGATGTATACTTTTCGAACGCGAAGGCGGGAGACGAACCTATTTATGCCGTGCAACCTGTTTACAACCAAACTGATGCTGATAACCAGCAGGTACAGCAGGAAGATGACGACGATTATTTTTATTATGATGATTATGCATCGCGTATAAATCGTTTTAGTTATTACTCTCCGTTTAGTTATTATGATAATTTATATTACGGTTACAGCAACCCCTATTACAATGGCGGTTTTAGCTTAGGCTTTAATTATGGTCCTTATGGTTATGGCTACTCGCCATACGCGTACGGCGGCTGGGGACTTGGTTATGGCTATGGTGGCGGCTGGGGCCTTGGTTTAGGCTATGGCTACCCGTACGGTTATGGATACGGCGGTTTCGGTGGCGGTTATGGCTACGGTGGCCTTTATGGCGGCGGTTATGGATACGGCGGCGGTTATGGCCGTGGGGGTTATGCTTCATCAGGTACGCCGCGCCCTGTGCGCGGTACCGGCAGTCCGTTTAGCGGCCGTGGTTACACGCCAAGTTCATTTACCCGTACTGCCCGCCCGGTAGGTGCAGGCTCGCCTACGCGTACCGGAATTGGTTATATACCAGGCGGCCGTGCAAACAGAACAACCGATGGTACTATAACCCGCGGCAATTCAAACAACGGCAATACCAGTTACTCTCGTGATTCTCGCCCTGTAAGGCAACAAGATACCAGGCCGCAAACCCAAAGTGTTGAGCGTTCCTCACCTTCGCCTGCTCCATCGTCATCATCTTCAAGTTCAGGTGGCGGCGGTAACAGTGGCGGCGGCGGTGGTGGCGGCAGACCAGTTAGACCATAATTTTATCAGCTTAAATCTATGAAGATTAAATATTTACTTAGTGTGATTGCTATAGTAGCAATTACTAAAGATAGTTTTGCGCAATATTCGCAGGATGCTATTCGTTTCAGCACCTTTCAAACCGGTTCAACGTCGCGCATCAAGGGGATAGGCAACGCGGGTACGGCAATTGGGGGCGATTTAAGCTCGATCAGCGGTAACCCCGCAGGTTTGGGCTTTTTTACGCACTCCGAGGCAAGCATTACGCCGGAGTTTGACGGGTCGAAAGTAAATTCAACCTACCTTGGCCAGTTTAATACCGACAGCAAAAGCAATCTGAATTTCAGTAACGGTTCGATTGTAATTTACCAGCGACTGAGCACGCCAAGAGGCCGCGACAAAACCAAAGGATGGTTAAGTATCAACTACGGCGCAGCATACAGCCGTACCAATAATTTTTATGAAAACATTACCTACGGCGGTAAAAACGCCAGCAACTCCATAGGCGACTATTACGCGGGAATTGCCAATTCAAATGGCCAGGTGAGCTCAGGGGGATTAGATGACTGGGCCTATCAACAAAACCTGATAGATAGCTATGCCATCACGGGCGGGAGCGAATATCGAAGAAATTCATTTGGCACTGTAAATCAATTAAGCAACACCATTCGCACAGGCGGGCAATCAGAAGTTAACCTGGCATTTGGCGCCAACTACAGCAACAAACTATATTTGGGATTAGGCGTTTCTTTTTCCGACATCCGTTACAATTCCTATAACGTGTTCAATGAAACAGGCACAGCCAATATATTAGTTAATAACGTGGGCACAAATGTTGGCTTTAACTCCAATTTTGTACAGGACCAGGTTACCAAGGGATCTGGCGCCAATGTTAAACTGGGGGTAATTTACAAACCCGTTAACGCGTTGCGCTTAGGCTTTACCTTTACATCGCCAACTTATTATACCATTGACGACTCGTACTCCGAAGGCCTGAATACCAATTTTGCCAATAACAGCAGCTTTAAAAACGGCCCGGTAGAGTACCCATTATCCTATAACATGCGCACTCCCTTAAAATTAACCGGCGGCGCCGCCATTTTTATAGGCAAATACGGCTTCGTATCGGGCGATGTGGATTATATTGATTACACTACTACCCACATTAGCAGCAACGACAGCTATAGCGCCGATTTTGATAACAGCAACATAAAAGCCCTGTACCGCTCAACCGTAAATGCCCGTATAGGTGCCGAGGCGCGGCTTAACAGCATGTTTTACCTGCGCGGTGGTTACGGGATACAGGGTAGCCCGCTAAAAACTAACGGCAGCGATATTAAAACCGTAACTGGTGGTATTGGTGTACGCTTTGGTAGCTATTATGTTGATGCCACTTATGCGCATTTAAGCGGCAACCAAACAGTTTACCCCTATGAAATAGGTACAGGCAGCCCAGGAGCCAATTTGAAAAAGACCAACAATAACGCATTCCTGACATTAGGGTATAGTTTTTAAGAGAATATCAAGTAGTAAGTATCAAGTAACAAGATTTTTTGATTTCGGATAACGGATTTTTGAACTTGCAACCTTCCTAAAGGTCTTACTACTTACTACTTGATACTTACTACTATTTATATCCCCGATAAATCCCCTATTTGCTCGGTTTTTACCAGCCGTCGTATGTCAAATCCTTTGTTTGCAGCACGCACCATTAGTTGGTTATAAGTTTGGTCATCCAACGTTGGCCTGCGGCTCAAAATCCACAAAAATTTGCGATTGGGGTGCCCAACCACAGCGTAACTATAATCTTTAGCCAGGTCGATAATCCAATATTTGCCTTTAAAAGGCCAAAAAAACTGCACGTCAAGTTTGGAGTTAACGCCTTTATCTGTCACGGTGGCCCGTCCTTCGGTCACTTTAAGCTTATTACCTTTTATACACCGATTTTTAACAATGATGCTGCCATCCTTATTTAGGCCGTAAGTTGCCGATGTGCAGGAACATCCTTTTTCAAAAGGCTGCTGAAAAGCGGCTACCTCGAACCAGGTGCCCAGGTATTTTTTTATGTCGACGTAATTTACGGTTTCCAAAGGTTTTTCTTTTGCCTGTTGCAATGCCAAAGCAGCAGCAGCGGCCAAACCCAATACTACAGAAGTTGCCAAAATTTCTTTCTTCATATTTCACTAACGATCAGCAGGAGCAAAAAGTTTAACCCCGGTACAGATATTTATGTTATTAAACGCCCTGAAATATTTAATTACCTTTGTCACAAAGTATTAAATTTGGAGAGTACAGCGGCATTTCAGCACAAAAACACCATCAGTATATTAGGCTGCGGCTGGTATGGCCTGGCATTAGCAAAAGCACTGATTAGCGATGGAATACGGGTAAAAGGGTCAACCACATCGCCCGGCAAAATGGAAACCATGGCGGATGAAGGCATTGAACCATACCTGGTTAATTTTACTGCCGCCACCGAAAATTACGATGCCCGCTTTTTTGACTGCGACATACTTTTGATAGCCACCCCGCCTAAAACACGCGCGGGCGAGGGTGTGGATTTTATTCATAAGATAGAAAAGATAATTAATGCGATAAAGCAACATGACGTTAAAAAAGTAATATTCATCAGTTCCACCGGTGTTTATGCCGACTTAAATTACGAGGTTGACGAAAATACCGACCCACAACCCAACACCGAAGCGGGCCGGGTTCTGTTTGCTGCCGAAAACCTTCTCAGACAAGGGGCAACATTTAAAACAACCATTATCCGCTTCGCGGGATTAATTGGCCCCGGTCGAAATCCCGGACGTTTTTTTGCGGGTAAAAAAAATATCCCAAATGGGAATGCGCCGGTTAACCTCATTCACCTGGATGATTGCATAGGATTAACAAAAGCTATTGTTGGCCACGATGCCTTTGGATACCTTTTTAACGGATGTGCACCAGATCATCCTGTAAAATCAGTGTTTTATGCACAGGCTACCGCGGATGCGGGGTTGGAAAATCCGGAGTTTATTGATGAATTGAAGGAGTGGAAAATTGTGAAGAGCTTGAATCCTTGGGCCATCCTTGGTTATCAATTTACAGCTTTGGAACAATAGAAAAAACTTTAAATAAATCACTTCGACCTATAATAAGTCTTGAACCATTTGGGTACCTGAACTGAGGGGATATCATCCCAAATTTTTCTTTGACCTGATTTTTTAAAATGACCAGCCAAAGTAAATGGTTCATCATTTTTAGAGTTATCAAAAAAGAAGGCCTGATAGGCTATTTGTGAAGCTTCGTACATCAAACCCAAAGCTCTCTTATATCTTTCTCTTATTCTATCTTCGGGGACATCGTGTCCATTTTGCTTTACACGCAATTTTACACGGTAGATATTTATTTCTGGAGATTCGGTCGACACAAAGTACAAATAAACTTTATATCCAGCTTTACTCGCCCGCTTCATGATATCAAGGTTTGAATCATGCGAAAACACAGTTTCAAATGAAAACCTTTCCCGCTTGGATAGTAAAACCTCTCTTAAATAACGCGCGATGATTTGGACCAACCGATCTAAAATTGTGCTTATAACCATCGTAAGGCGATCTCCTTTCAGCACAAATCCTGCTCCCAAATTCTCGATAGTAAATTTATCACTCAAAAGCCCCGATTGCCGGGCGAAGATCAGAATAGATTCTTTAGTTGTTTCAACTTTATAGGCTTTAAAACTAAATGAATCTGTTTTTAAAGCTAAAGCAATATCATCTGCATTAATGTATATACCAAAATCAATGGGCTTTCCATCTACTTTCGTTTCTCTTATTGACCTGACTACAGTGCTTTTTCCCGATCCGTTGGGTCCTGCAAATACTCTAAGCCTGAGTTGGGCAGAGCTGCTATCTCTTTGCATGGGACTGTACTAAGGTTAGTATTAGAATTATATTTCAGACAGCTTAACAATATGTCCATCTTCGTGCTCCTCTACAACCCAACCATCTTTAACGGTAACAACATAGCCCATAATTTCCATTGCGTTTTTTGCGGCTAACCTCCCGGCACTTTTCGCCTTAGCAACCAAAGTCCTCTTTGTTAAATAGGCATATCCATCTTCGGTGGTATGTCTGGACTCCTTTTTTAACGTTGTTTTCATAAATTAAAGTTAAGATTATTTTATCACCTAACATAATTTTTCAGTCAATTCAAATACAGCAGAAGGCTTTATCCCCCATCATATTTTCCAACATTTGGTTTATCCCCCATCACAAAAACCAGCTTCCCGCCTTTCAAAATATCTTTATGGCTAATATAACTCTTCAAATAAGGCTTCCCATTCAGGCTGATGCTTTGTACATATTTATTGGCTACCGTTAGATTCCTGGCCTCGATAAGGAAACTTTTATTACCGGGCAATGCCAGGCTAACCTTACTCAACTGTGGCGCGCCAAACACATATTTACCGTCGGCCGGGTTAACCGGATAAAAGCCCATAGCTGTAAAGATATACCATGCCGACATTTGCCCGCAATCATCATTCCCGGATAAACCATCGGGTTTGTTTTGGTAAAACTGATCGGCAATTTGCCTTACCAAACGCTGCGTTTTAGCGGCATCGCCGGCAAGCGTGTATAAATAAGCAATATGATGGTTAGGCTCATTACCATGCGCGTACTGACCTATCAACCCAGTAACATCAAGCGTTGAGCCTTTGCCAAATACTTTGGAATCCATACTGAACAGCGAATCGAGTTTGATTAAGAAAGCCTTCTTCCCTCCCATTAAGTTGATTAACCCCGGAATGTCCTGCTGTACCTGCCAGGTGTATTGCCAGGCGTTGCCTTCGGTATAATCGCCGCCTATGGCCAGCTGCCCGCTATCCAAATGGGCAAATGGTTGTACCCAATTGCCATCAGCCAGTTTGCCCCGCATCAGGTTGGTTGATTTATCGAACAGGTTTTTGTAGAAGGAAGACCGTTTACTGAAGTAATTATAATCTGCTATTTTGCCCAGCAATTTGGCTAACTGAGCAGCGCACCAATCATCATAAGCTGCCTCCAGCGTACGTGATACCGCCTCGCGCTTCACCGAATCAGATGGCAGGTAGCCATACTTCATGTACAAATCCCAATTGTATTTAGGGTTTTTATTGGTGGTAAGCGTAGCTTTAATGGCCGCAAATGCCTGTTGCTTATCAAAGCCCTTAATCCCTTTCAAGCTGGCATCCACAATAACCGGAATGGCGTGATTGGCTATCATGGCGTAGCTTTCTTTGCCAAACAATGTCCATACAGGCAATAATTTAGCTACGTTAAAGTGTTGCAGCATCGTCTCAACCATCTGCCCGTCTTTATCAGGACAGATGAGTGTATACAGTGGATGAGCGGCCCGGTAGGTATCCCATAGCGATAGCGTAGAATAATAAACCTTATCGGCAGACTGATGCACTAAGCCATCAGCTCCGCGGTATTTGCCATCTACATCGGCAATATTATTGGGTTGGATAAGGGCATGGTAAATACTGGTGTAAAAGGCTATTTTCTGCTCCTCTCCCCCCTCGGCCTTCAACCGGGAAAAATAGTTTTCCCAAACTTTGGCCGCCTCGGCTTTAATCTGTGCAAAGGTTTTATTGCCTATTTCGGCAGCAAGATTTTTATGGGCTCCATCGATGCTCACCGTGGATATGGCAACCTTGGCTTCAATAGTTTCGCCGGGCTGAGTGTCAAAATCAACAACCAGGCGGCGATGGGCGTCGCCATCAATAAAATGATAGCCGGTAAAGGCTTTGCCGAACGTAGCGGTAAAAAAAACCTTCTTCTCAACCCATTGGCTGGTATAAGCATACCCGCTGATATTGTTTTTGCTATTGACAGTAATGCTGCCTTCAAACACATGTTCTTTCAATTGTTCCGCATCCTCAACCAGGCCGCTTTGCAAGTCAATAAGCAAATGCGACTTGCCAGGTTTGCTGAACGTATAACGATGCAAGCCCGTGTGCGCTGTAGCCGTAAGCTGTGCCTTGATATTATGATCGCCTAAAACAACCTCGTAGTACCCCGGGGATGCTTTTTCTGTTTGGTGCGAGAATTTGCTCACGAATTTTATGGGTTCATTCCCCTGGAATGGAAAGAATAATACATCGCCCAAATCAACACCGCCGGTGCCGCTTAAATGGGTATGGGCAAAACCGGTAGTCACGCTATCTTCATAACGATAGCCCGAGCAATAATTCCAGCCAAAGTTGCCGGTCTCGGGACTTAGCTGCACCAATCCGAAGGGAACGGTAGCGCCGGGAAATGTATGACCGGTTGCCGATGTGCCAATAAAAGGGTTTACATATTTACCATATGTTTGGGCATAGGCTGTACTACCCGCAACAAGGCAAAATAGCAACAAAACAACTTTCGGGCACCAGGATAACCTCATATCAAACGCTATTGATGGAACATATAAACCTGAGGATCTATCACCTTACCATCGGCAGCTTTGATGATCAGCAAATCCTCATTACGGTTGGTGTTATCGGCAATATAATGGCCGCTAATGGCGTAGGCACCTTTTTTTAGATGCAGCATCCCTTTTTGCGGCTGCGCGTACTTATCCTTACCCCGGTATATGATCTGCTCGCCATTGATAAACAGCGCCGGACTAACTAAAAAGCCCGAAGTAACCTGGTAATCACCATCGGCATTAATCCGGATAAAGCCGTTTACTTTTACCCAGGTGAGGTTTCCGTCTGTTACCGGCAGCACCATCGGCGTAGCCGAATTAATGATAGCAGTTGTCACCACCTGTGTGGTATCCACTTTATCAATATTGTATTCCTTGCTCTTAATCAGCCGGTAGCTGAAGCCGGGGGTAAACGCCGCCTGGTCGATAATAACGGGCTTAATATCCACATGCCTGATCATGGCCTCCTGCAAAATATGCTGCTTATTTAGTGTCCAGGTGGTATAAGTTTTAATACTGAAGGTATCCTGGAGCATGGTATTGATTTTTACGGGGAACGATTGTGGTTTAGCGGTGCTATCGGGCATTTTGCCGTTAAGCGAATAACGTACCTGCGCGCCCAACAGCGGGTATTTAAGCACCAGCCCAAACTGGTTGCTATTGGTTACAATATTGTCCATACCCACAATATCGGGCAGGCGGGCATTCCAGTTCCAGAGTTTGAAGTAGCCGTATTGCTGTTTCATTTTGTAGGCAAATCTATCTATATCTTTATTTTCCGCTGCCGACCAGGTGAGTTCGGCTACAGCTAAAGCACGCGGATAAACCATGTATTGCAGATGTGTGGCAGTGGGCACTTTCTCGGCCCAAATATTACCCTGGGCACCTAAAATGTATTTTGCCTCTTCGGCGTTAAGCTCTTTAGACATGGGTTCGTAGTTGTACACCATTTGCCAGGTTACCGTTGGGTTCCATCCCACCGGTTCCAAATCCTCGGCCGCCTGAGGCGCATCAAAATACATATAAGGCAGCGGTGTCATCACCACATGGTGGTGCATTTTTGCCGCAGCTATGCCGCCCGCTTCGCCCTGCCAGCTCATTACCGTGGCCGATTCGGCCAGGCCACCCTGTAATATCTCGTCCCATCCAATGAGTCTTTTATTTTTGGAGAGTAGGAATTTTTCTATTCGTTTAATAAAATAGCTTTGTACTTCCTTCTCGCTTTTCAGGCCCTCTTTTTTTATTAGAGCAACGGCTGTCGGGCTTTTCAGCCAGGCCTCCATTTCGGCTTCATCACCGCCAATGTGAATGTATTGGTTAGGGAACAATGCCATCACTTCCGTAAGCACGTTTTCCATAAAGGTAAAAGTATATTCGCTTGGATCCAGCATGCGTACACGGTGTTTGGCGCCGGTTGAATCCTGGCAGCCTAATTCGGGATAGGCAAATATGGCCGCCTCGCTGTGGCCGGGCATCTCGATTTCGGGCAGGATGGTTACAAACCTGTCCTGCGCGTATTTTACCACTTCTTTAATCTCGGCCTGGGTATAAAACCCATCTTTGCCACCACCATCTATCAAATTATCCAACTTGCGAAATTTCCCTTGTTTTTCATAATAGGTAATCTTAGCGCCAACTTCGGTCAGTTTTGGGTATTTATTAATCTGGATGCGCCAGCCTTCATCATCCGTTAAATGCCAGTGAAATATATTCAGCTTATAATGGGCCATCACATCAATATACCTTTTAACCTCATCAACTGTAAAAAAATGGCGACTTACATCCAGGCTTAACCCACGCCACTGAAAGCGGGGCTCATCGGCAATACGGCATGCCGCTAATTTTAAAGGAGCAATAGCCCGCCCCGGTAATAATTGAATAAATGATTGTACCCCATAGAACACGCCGGCTCCATTACCCGATATTTTTACAGTGCCGGGAGTTACATCCAGGTTATAAGCACCTTCTTTATTGGTTACCGCGGTTACCAATTTTATTGCCGCAGCAGCCGGAATTTTAGGGTAAACTTTCAGCTTTAAATTAAGCTTATAATACGTAGCGAGATAGGTTTGCAGGTATTTACCTACAGCCTCACTTTCTTTATCAACCCCGATAACTGCTTTACTGCTTAAAACAAAGCTGCCTTTTTGTTCGGTTAAGTGCAAAGGCTGGGGTATAATGTGTAGTTGCGCCCTTACCTGTAAACTGATGCAAGTAACTATAAAAACCGCGGCTAAATACTTTATGCTGATGTTGTTCATGTAATGTAAGGGGGGCTTAAATTTTTACGGTGATTTTTTTGACGTACAATATCCAAACAGGGATAAATATAATGATAACCGTAAGTATGGCCGATATCAGCGACGCATTCTCTGGCGAAAAATTGGGCGTAAGGAGGTGAAAGTACATGTACGACCAGACATTTGTTTTATGCCCGTTGTCCGTAACCTGAATAATGGATAGTATTTCCGGGATTACATCGGCTAAAACATAGGCGGCTATGGCATTGCGGCCGAAGGCAAGGAATGGCGGCAGGATTTTCTTATAGCCTTTTACATCGATAAGCCAGTACGATAACGACAGGATAATAATAGCCAGCCCGGCTGTAAACAGCACAAATGAGCTTGTCCACAATTGTTTATTGATAGGGAAAAACGTGTTCCATATTAAGCCAAGTATAACCAGCAACACACCCGCGCCGGTAAGTTTAAAAATTTCGTTGCCGTTTTTAAGCCGGTCGCTTTTAAGCCAGGTGCCTGTAAATACGCCTAACAAACAGGTACCAATAGCGGGTACGGTACCCAACAACCCTTCGGGGTCCCATGTTTTAGAGGCTTGCCAAAGGTGATTGGTGGTAAAAACCATCCTATCAATGTAAGCGCCCAAATTGGTCTCCTTTTCAAGGTTGGGGTGAGCTACGCCAGGCACCGGCACAAAAGTCATGATTAAATAATAGCCAATTAAACAACTTACAGCTATCATAATTTGTGTTCGGGTATTCGTTTTCAGGTACATAATGGCAGTAATGCCAAACACCACCCCTATGCGCTGTAATACGCCGGGGAAGCGAAGATGCGCAAACTGAAAATCGCTGATCAATGGCAGGCAAACGCCTAATGCAACGATGATTAATGTGCGTCGCAGTATAGAAAGGATAGCTTTACCATGATTTGCTTCATCTGACTTTTTGCCCTGCATAGCATAAACGATGGATACCCCCACCATAAAAAGGAAGAAAGGAAACACCAGGTCGGTTGGGGTGCAGCCATTCCATTTAGAGTGTTCCAGCGGCCAGTAAATATGCCCCCAATCGCCGGGATCATTTACCAGGATCATAGCCGCGACGGTAAAGCCACGAAAAAAATCGAGCGAAAGTAGTCTTGGCCTGCTGGTACTGGTGGCCTTATCGCCAACTATTGTATTTGCCATGTTTTATTATTTCCATAAATCATCAGGCCGTCAGATCTTTTTCCCCGGGGCCTTAAGCGTATATACAAAATGATACGTACCCGAAACTACATTCATCTGTTCATCATTACCAACTTTTTTAATTTCGGTTATCTCCTCTTCGGTATTAAAATCCAGGCCACTCTCCGTGATCTGATCTGTTACCGATGGCAAAATAACATGTGCAGTAGTATTTGGCGGCACTACGATATCCAGGGTAAATATGCCATTATCAATACTCCATGCCGATTTTATTTTGCCGTACAGGGTTTCCAGTTCGGCCTGCGCGCTGGTTAATTTACCGCCCGGTTTTGGCGCTATAATAATTTTGTGAAAACCCGGATCAGCCTCGTCAGTATTAATACCGGCAATTACCCGGTACATCCAATCGCCTATGGCGCCGTATGCGTAATGGTTAAAAGAGTTCATTTCAGGGTCTTCAAAAGTGCCATCCGGCTTAATGCCATCCCAGCGCTCCCAAATGGTGGTGGCGCCGTTTTTAACCGGGTATAGCCACGATGGGTACGATTCTTTCATCAGCAGGTCATAAGCAATATCTGTAAAGCCAAAGCGGCTCAAAACATGGCAAATATAGGGTGTGCCTAAAAAGCCGGTAGTGATATGCTCGTCGTAATCATCAATATTTTTTACCAGCCTTTTTGCTGCCGATACCCTCAGGTTCTCGGGCAGTAAATCGAAATTTAATGCCAGCACGTATGAGGTTTGCGTACCCGATATCATGCGCCCGTTGGGTGTTACATACTCGCTGTTAAAAGCTTTTTTGATATTATACAACAGCTGCGAATATTTTTGTACATCATCGCTTTTACCCAATATTTTGGCTGCATTGATGAGCAATTGCGTTGAGTGGGCATAAAAAGCCTGCGCTATCAGGTTTTTGTCGGTTAGTGCGGCGCCATCTTCGTAATTGGTACCGGCGTAAAACAGCCAGTCGCCAAAGTGGTTGCCTGTATCCCACAAATAGTTGCGGCTATGTTGTTGAATATAGCCCACCCAGGCCTTCATACTTTCGTACTGCTGCTGCAACACCTGTTTATCATTATAAGCCAGGTAAATATTCCAGGGAGCTATAGTGGCCACATCGCTCCAGCCGGATGCGGCAGACGAAGCGCTATCCAGCATATTAGGTATTACGTAAGGCACCGCGCCATCTTTATGCTGATCGGCGGTTAAATCTTTCAGCCATTTGGTATAAAAGCCTGCCACATCCATATTAAACGTGGCGGTACGGCAAAAGGCCTGTGCATCGCCCGTCCAGCCCATGCGCTCATCGCGCTGCGGGCAATCGGTAGGCACATCAATAAAATTTCCTTTTTGCCCCCATTGAATATTATGTTGTAACTGGTTAACTAATGGGTTTGAAGTGGAAAATTTGCCTGTTTGTGCCATATCCGAGTAAACGGCATAAGCAGCCAGATTTGTGGAATCCAGCGGGCCGGTATAACCCACCACCTTTAAAAACCTGAACCCCTGGAAGGTAAAATGAGGTTCGAAAGTGGCAATGCTATCATCTTTAAAAACATAGGTAATTTCCTGTTTGGCGGTACGCAGGTTTTTGGTGTAAAAATTTCCCTTTTGATCCAGCACTTCGGCATGGTAAAGCCTGACGGTATCGCCTGCCTTTGCTTTCAGTTTAAACTGCACCCAGCCTACCAGGTTTTGGCCAAAATCGACAACCCGCTCGCCTGCCGGTGTGGTAAATACCTTTAAGGGCAAAAACTTTTCGTGTTTTTTTACAGTCGGGCCGGTGGTGGCAATCAGGTTATTCCTTATGGTCGTATCCATTTTAACCGTATCCCAGCCCATGTCTTTATAAAGGGGACTTGTCCAGCCGTTTTTTTCCTTGCGGGCGTCATAAACCTCGCCATCAAAAAAAGATGACGAGCGTATTGGGCCATAAGTTACCTTCCAGCTTTTATCTGAATTAATTATTTCCCGTTTACCATTAGTATACACTAATTCCAACTGGCAAAGCAGGGCCAGTTTGCTGCCATATATATTTTTTTTACGGTTATAAGTATAGCCCCTGTACCAGCCATCGCCAACGGTTACGCCAATGGCGTTGGCGCCTTTTAGCATATTGGTGGTAACATCATACACATTATATTGCAGGCGTTTGTTATAGCTCGTCCAGCCGGGGGCAAAATAATCATTACCAACACGTTTGCCATTTATTTGCGCTTCAAAAACACCGTGCGCGGTGATGTATAAGTGTGCTGCACGCACTTTTTTATCTAACTTAAAACTTTTGCGGAACATGGGCGCCGGGCCGTTGGTGGTGTCAGACGGGTAAGTATCCTGGATCCATTTGGCCGACCAGTCGGTTGGGTTTAGCAAACCCATTTTCCAAAAGTTGACCATACACCAGGGGCTTACCCGGTTTTTGTTATCCCATACCCTAACCTGCCAGTAAACTTTTTGGCGCGAAGCAAGCATAGGCCCGCCATAATAAACCTGGATAGACTGAGCGGAATAAATGCGGCCTGTACCCCAGATGATATCCTTGCCTTTTGTTAACGATACGGCATTGCTGCCAACTCTTATTTCATAGGATGTTTGCTGAATGTCGCGCTCCGGGCATACCAGTTTCCAGCTCAAACGCGGATTAGCAACTGCAACCGATATGGGGTTGGTTTTATACTCACAAATAAGGTTATCAACCGTGATGGGTGGTGGTAATGACTTAACCTGGCAGAAACAGCTTAGGGAAACAGAAAATAATAAAACGATACTGAAGCATCCTTTTTTGAGCACGCTTACCTGTTGAATATAATTCATGCATTAAATATAGCTTTAGAACGATTTTTGTTTTAAGTACCGTACATATTTAGCTATAAAACAAGTAAAAATGATGTGGTAATTGCAATATCTATCAGTAAACGAAAATGGCCCCGCAAAAGTTTCGCGGGGACCGGTAGGCCCCACGGGCTAATGTTCCAGGGTGCCTTCGGTTAACGGGTATTGAAAAAGCAGGCGGATATTTGAGTATGCAGCCGAGTTAACATTCCAGTAAGGTTTTTTAAAGGCTTTTTCGCGGGCGCCGTGGGCTGTCATTACAGCAACGGCCTTACCTGTACGTAAAAGATCAAACCAGCGGTGATTTTCAAACGCCAATTCAACCTGCCTTTCATGCGCTATAGCATCCCGAAAGGCATCCTGCCCCGAAACATTTAAAGCAGGGTCATCATTCCCGGCGGATTTAGCGGCCAGGCCGGCCCGTTCGCGTACCAGGTTTAAATATTTAAAAGCATCGCCGCCACCCACAAATCCCTGCTCGTTAAGGCATTCGGCCAGCATCAGGTAAACATCGGCATAGCGGTACACCGGGAAATTTTTACCGGTTACACCCTGCACGGCGCTGGTGGTTGCAAACTTTTTAATAAAGGGCAAATCCACGCCGTACTCATCAGATGTAAATTCAATTAACGAGGCATCTTTGCGGTTATCGCCATCCTCATATGCATTAACCAAATCCTGTGTTGGTATATTCCAGCCGTTTTGCGCGCCATTGGCTATCTCAAAACCGGTCACATCCGAGTCATAATAATCCCAGGGTATAAACGTATCTACAAAATCGCTACCCAGTCCGTTTGAACCCTCAATGTATTGTATTTCGAAAATAGACTCGGGGCCGTTCTCTTTATTATTATCAAAGTTATCGCCATAATCTGTATTCAGATGATAAGCATTTGATGCAATAATATTCCGCAGCAAGGGAATGGCCAGGTCAAATTTTTTCCGGGTCATGTACACCTCGGCAAGCATGGTTTCGGCAGTTCCCTTGGTTACCCGGCCTTTATTTGCGGCGCCGGCATAGGTTACAGGCAGTTTGGCAACTGCAACCTGCGCATCGGCAATAATAGCCGCGTAAACAGCATCTACCTCGGCCTTGGTTGCTACCTTGTAAGCCTCGCTTACCGATGCTACCTCGTTAAGTACCAGCGGCACCCGGCCAAACATACGCACCAGGTTAAAATAGTTAAATGCGCGTAAAAAACTGGCTTGCCCTGCAATGGTATCGGCAACGGCCGCATCCAGTTTTGCCGCCGGTAAACGGGCTAAGATGGCGTTGCAGCGGCCAATACCTGTATAACTGGCGCTGAAAAAGGCACCTACCATATCATTATTGTTCAACTCCCTAAACTCGTCTATTTCTTCTTTGTTAGTACCAGAGCGATCATAGGGGTCAAACTCGTACGATGTATTGTCAGACCGCATTTCGCCCATTGCCCAAAAACTGCCATTATACAGGCCTTGTAATGGTGCATAAGCCCCGTTAACCGCCTGAACAAACTGTGCCTGTGTTTTAAAAAAGTTGGTTGTGTTTTGAGTATCGGCAGGCTGAAGGTTAAGATAGTCTTTTTTACACCCCCACATACCACATGCGATAAGTACCAGGAAAACGTATATGTATTTTTTCATGATTTCGATTGTTATGGTTTCACCATCATTCGTTTGAATACTCATTTCAATTAAAATGTCACGTTACATCCCAATGTATAGACTGCCGAAACAGGGTAACCTGTAAAATTTACGTTGGGCGAAAGCGACCTGTTACCCTGCTGCCCATCTATGCCTACCTCGGGGTTACCGCCTTTATAGCCGGTTAATAGTATGGCGTTTTGGGCACTGAAATACACCCTGAAATTTTTAGTGAACTTTGTTTTAAAATTGTATCCAAAATCAATATTTTTAACTGCGAGGTACGAATTACTTTCGACCCAATATGATGGGTAATAATCGCGCGCAAGATTGGTGTTTGAAACAGTGGTTGGCAATATGCCATCGCCGGGATTGCTTGCAGACCGCCAGCGATGAATAACCGACTCTTCGACATTAAAAACCCCATCTAAATTGGTTGTAAACTGCTTGTACATATCAAATACATGCCCGCCAACCGAACCTGCCGTAATGATATTCAGATCAAATTTTTTGTATGAAAAATGATTGCTGAAACCAAATGTAAATTTGGGCCAGGGGTTGCCTATATTGGTTTGGTCGTTGCCATCAATTACGCCGTCGTTATTGATATCCTTGTACCTGATGTTGCCAACCTGTTCACCGTCAAAATGCGGGTATTTGTCAAGTTCGGCCTGGTTTTGAAATATCCCTTCAAAAATATACCCGTAAAACTGGCCTAAAGGCAAGCCAACTTTGGTAATACTTGTTGGGTTGTCGTTTTTAGGCGCGTCGTAGATATATGGAGTGGGGCCTAAATCAAGCACCTTATTGCGGTTAAATGATATGTTAAGATCAGTTGACCAATTGAAGTTACGCTCTACTATGTTTTTTGTGGTCAACGTAAACTCCCATCCGCGGTTACGTACATTACCCACATTTGATAAAGCGTAACCATAGCCTGATACGATTGGAATTGGGATATACTGCAGCATCCGTTGGGTATAACGGTTATAATATTCGGCAATTAAATAAATGCGGCCTTTTAGCAGCGATATATCCATGCCTATATCCAGCTGTTTGGTGGTTTCCCAGCCAAGCTCGGTATTGCCGATCTGGTCGGTTATGGAGGCCCCTGGTGCAAGGCCACCACCAAATGTATAATTGGCTACATCAACAACGGGAATGTAATCATAGTTCCCTACATCGTTATTACCGGCCAGGCCGTAGCTTGCGGTAAACTTAACCTGGTCAATTGCCGCCGTTTTAGGAAAAAACGATTCGTCGGAAATGCGCCATCCTCCTGATACCGACGGGAAGGTACCCCAGCGATGTCCGGGTGCAAACCTTGATGAACCATCGCGGCGGATAGACCCGCTTAAAAGGTATTTATCTTTGTATGCATAATTTACCCGGCCAATAAGCGATTGTAAACGCCACTCGGCATCGCCGGCATCGGCGGTTATGATAGTTGCGTTGGCAACAGACCGTATGGCATCATCGGGAAAGCCGGTGCCGAAAGTAAAACGGTCATGCGAGTTTTCCTGTTGTATGGAGTAATCGGCCAATACAGTTAACGTATGGCTGCCCCAGGTTTTTTTGTAGTTGATGCTGTTTTCGTTGAGCCAGTTAAAAACATTTTGCGAGGTAAATGATGCCACTGCTTTTTGCTGGTTACCATCGCGGTTTGGAACATTAAACCCGCCCAGGTACGATGGCCTGTAATAGTCCTGTGATTTGGTTTGATAGTCGACACCGAATGTTGATTTTATATTCAACCCTTTAATAACTTCATAATCAATATAAGTGTTGGCAAGGGCCCTGAATTCGTTACGCTTGTTGGTAGTATTTACAAGCGAACTTACGGGGTTATTATTTTGAAAAGTACCCGGCGAACCAATAACGTTGGTATACGATCCATCCGGTTGTTTCACCGGCACAAGCGGGCTTTCCAGGTAGGCCTGGCTTAAGGCTGCCGAAAGAAAGTGTCCGTCTGTTTCCTGTAAATTTCTGAAACTATAAGTTGGGGCTATATTTAACCCTACGGTTAAGCCTTTAGCTATATCTGCATCAATTGTAGCCTTTAACGAATAGCGTTTAAAAGCCGTATTAAGCACAGTACCCTGCTGATCAAAGTATCCCAATGAAAACAACGACCGTACTTTTTCGGTACCGTTAGCTATGGTAACATCGTAATTTTGCATTGGTGCAACGCGGGTTACGGCGTCAAACCAATCGGTACCTTTGCCAAGCGACTGAGGGTTTTTATACGCATCGGGTACGGGGGTATTGGTACCATTGACCGCGTTTGCATCCTGGATAGCTTCAGTGCGCCATTGGGCAAATTCGGCCGCAGTCATCATTTTAAGTTTGCTTTTGGGCAATACCGATTGCAGGCCGGTTGAAGTGTTTACCGTAATAGACGATTCTCCTTTTTTTGCCCGCTTAGTGGTTATCAGGATAACCCCGTTTGCACCACGCGAACCGTATATGGCGGTTGAAGCCGCATCTTTAAGCACGCTTATATTTTCAATATCATCCGGATTAATGGTGCTCAGCGGATTCGAATATTGATCAAAACCCGGCGAGAGCGGAAAACCATCTACCACGTATAATGGGTTGTCACCGGCACCTACTGAACCGGCTCCACGTATATTAACCGCCACACCACCACCCGGTGTGCCTGTAACCTGGTTTACCGTAACACCGGCCAATTGCCCTGCCAGTTTCAGATCAAGGCTGGCAGCTTTTATCTCTTTAATATTGGCCATTTTTACGGTTCCAACGGCTCCGGTAACGTTTTTACGCTCCTGGTTACCGTATCCCACCACTACAACCTCGCTCATTTGCTGGTTATCTTCATCAAGGGATACATTGATAACCGCACGTTTGCTAACAGGCTCCTCTTTGGTTTTAAATCCTACAAACCTGAAAACAAGCACCGCGTTATCATCAACCTGGATGCTGTATTTACCGTCGGCCCCGCTTATTACCCCGGTATTTGAACCTTTAATGGTAATGCTTACACCGGGCAATGGCTGTTTGGTATTATCAAGCACCTGCCCGGTAACCGTTATTTTATCGGGCGCGACCGTCTGCTCTTCCTTTTTATTTACAATAATGGTTTTGTTATCAATGGTGTAGGTAAAAGGTTCGTCTTTAAAACACTCGCGTAAGGCCTGTTCAAGCGTGGCATTTTTTAAAGAAAGCGTGACGGGCTTGGCCTGCTTGATTTCGTTGTATTTGTAAAAAAAATAAAAACCGCTTTGCTTTTCAATGGCGGTAAATACTTTATCAATAGCAGTATTGTTTGCGCTTAACGTTATAGTTTGCGAGTAACTTTTGGCGCTAAGCTGTAAACAGCCAATCATAATCAGGATAACCGTTAACTTCATTGTCAAAAACAGTTTGGAGGTTGATGTTTGGGGTACATAAAATACTTTACCCCTAAAGTTTAATTGCATAACTTCGTCGTGTTTTGGGTGAATGTGTCTGTTAAGGAAACTCAGTAAAAGCTTAGCCCATGCATTTTAAGCCGGGAGTATTGCAGTACTCCCGGCATTTTTCATGGGTAAGGTAGTTGTAGGGTGTTAATGGAGATGTATGTTTTTGCTCATAGGTAGATGTTTTTTAAGGTTGATATTAAAAACTGATATGGTTAAGGTGATACTGTTATCTTTTTATCTTCAATTTTGAAATGGACATGGCTAAGCTCCAGAACGTGCAGTACATGCGATAACTTCACATTTCGTTCAATTCTGCCCATAAATTCATCGTCGGATACTTTGCCGTTGTAAACCACCTGGATGTTGTACCAGCGTGATAGTTGTTTCATGATATCCCTGATACTGGCCCGGTTAAAATCAAAAAAACCGTTTTTCCAGGCTACGGCCCTTTCAGCATCTACTTCAACAACCTGGATATTATCGCCTTTGACAATACCCTGCTCATCTGGTTTTAGCAAATTATGACTATTGCCGCTGGTTAATTGTACCAAGCCCTCCAGTAAAGTTGTTTTAATGTTGTCCTCATCGGCGTAAGCATTAATGTTAAAATGGGTACCCAGTACTTTTACATTAAGCGCATTAACATTTACTATGAATGGCTTCGACGGATTTTTAGCCACTTCAAAATAGGCCTCGCCGGTTAGTTCCACATCACGTTGGCTACCGGTAAATGCCGTGGGGAATTTTAGCGATGATGCGGCGTTGAGCCAAATTTTGCTACCATCGGGCAATATAACCTGGTATTGGCCGCCACGCGGCGTGCTGATGGTGTTATAAGCTACAGGGCCATTTACCGCTGAAGCGTTACCGCCGTTGGCCTGGTAAACCAGTTGCCCGTCTTTAGTTTTTTTAATGCTGATGTTGCCTTTTTTGGCAAGGGTGCCGATCCTTGCAGAATCGAGCACCACTTTTTCGCCATTATCTAAGGTTAGGACTGCTTCATTTTTACCGGGGTCGGCATCGTGCTTAACCACCGTCTTGTTTTTTACCAAGGTGTTATCCTTCGCAACATGCTGCATGCAATAATACACTCCGCTGCTGATGACCATAAGGCCAATTACCGCCGCAGCTACATTCCGTAAAGGAAAGATTTTGAATACCTTAGGTTGATGCTTTGCTGACGATTGCTGCACAGCCGATTGCAAACGTTGCAGCATTTTATCTTCCAGTTCGTGCTTTACGCCCAGGGTTTGCTCGTCCCAATCATTATTGGTTTGGGCATTGTCAAACAATTCCATTAACAGCTGCACCTCATCGGCAGTAGCCTGCCCGTTAAGGTATTTATCTATCAATTGTTGAAATTCCTGTTTTTGCACAACCTGGTTTTCATAGTAAGAGTATAAAAACAGGGGTATCCCCTACGTGGGGAGAAAAAAAATAAAATTGGGAAGATTGTCCGGATAAGTGAATTTGTTTTACAGGCAAAATATTATGAAAACGAAGCAGAAGTTAGTGGCGGAAGAAACAAGTATAAAGAAATTATCCCCAAAATTAAAAAGGATAGCAGGCTGTGTTAAACTTCCAATTGATTTTGATGAAAAGAAAGCTTTGGATGCTTATTTTCAGAGCAAACATCAATACAAAATAGCATATATATAGCATAGCTGAAAATACAGTTATGCTATATACTTCTTTCTCACGATGAATGATGGCAGAAATCATGCAACATTGTAAAACTTCTTGATTAGTTCAAACATAATTGGCATTCCGCTTTTTAACCATTCTGGTACCTGATCTGGAGGTATGGATCTTCCGACGTTTCCATTTAGAAGTTTAGCAATAGAAATCATTTTTAGTGACGTATCAATTAGTTCAACAGAATCAAACATCGGGAAATTCTTATCGAGCATTTCCATATTTCCCCAATAGTTGTTCTCGATTGCAAGTGGGGGAACATGGAAACCTCCTTTTTTAACACGCATTTCTACCCTTTGGATTGATCTTGTTAAAGTATTTAGCCCGCAGAAAATTAAATGGGTTTCAAAACCAGCTTCTTTAAATCTCTTTGGGATTGCCCAAGCACCTGGGCCTGTAAAGTGCCCCTCATAGGCAAAGTTAGCTTTGTCCTCAATATTTAAGTTAACAAGACGAAGAAATTCTTGTTCAAGTGCTTCTTCCGCAAGCTTTCTTGACTCTTTTGACGATTTATTTATTTTATAAAACTCAATGCTTTTTTGTGTGTAAAAAACATCTCCATCAAATATATCGAGATCAGCAAATTCGGATGGGATCAACGTTTGTTTGTAGGTAGACTTGCCGGCACCGTTGCTCCCAGTAATAATAAATAGTTTAGGCTTAATGGAAAACTTCATGTTTTTCCTTTACGGCAGCAATTTCACTTTTTGTGAGTACCTTGATCACTTCGCGCGGGGCATCTAAATTACTTTTATCCAATCTTTCTACTTTTATCTGGCCATCTGGGTATTCATAGTAGGCTTCATCATCAGGCAATTCATCATCAAAAATCATAAAGCAATGTCCCTGGTTCAGATCATCATTCCTGAGTTTTTTTATAACCTGCTGCATGGCAAATAAGCGGTTATCCTGTTGATCGTTTTTAGGCTTCATTTTCACTTCCGTATATTTTTAATTAAGTATAAAGTTACGATAAATGCCATAACTAATCAATCGAACATCGGTCGGCATTTTTGAACTCGTGCAATAACACATCTTTTTCACCCATCCACAACAGAAAACACCCCAATCTACAACAAAAACAAAGTCCCCAACGAAGTACGCAAATGCTTAAGCGCTTTGGTTAAATGATTTTCGACTGTTTTGGTAGAGATATTGAGCCTTGATGCAATTTGCTTATGGGTTAGGTACTCTTCGCGGCTAAGCTTGTAAACTTCGCGGCATTTTTCGGGTAGCGTTTCAACTACCGAATTTACCTGTGAAACCAGCTCTTTGTATTCTAAATTTTCATGGGTGGCAGGGCTTTGCAAACGGTTGGCAAGGGCATCAAACACATCGCTTGTTACAACCCCGGCACGGATTTGCCTGTAAACTTCATAACGGATGGATGCATACAGGTATGCTTTTAACGATACGGCTATCTCGATATTATCCCTGCTATTCCAAAGCTTGATGAACAACTCCTGGATAACATCTTCGCAGGCCTGCTTATCTTTTAAAACATTATAGGCCGACAGGAATAATTGCTGCCAGTATTCTTTGTAGATATCGGTCAACGCACTTTCATCCCCCGACTTTAACCGGTCGATCAATTGCACATCGCTTGTAGCTACCTTTTCTGCCATCCTGAAAGGGGGGTTAACATAGAATTGCGATAAATTTAGCAAAAATTAACTATTGATGTAATTTATGGCACAAATCAATCGCAATCGCAGGCGTTTTAAAGCATTAATTTACCTCCAATCCCGGTTTGCAACCATCATTTGGCATCATGAAAAATAATACCCATGCTGTGCCGCCGACCGCTGGTAATCTCGGCTATACCGTGTTTCATGTTAACCCTGTGATACCCTTTGCTGCCTTTTGCGGGGCGGTAGCTGGTGGTAAATAATATCATATCGCCCTTGCCGGGTTTTAACACCATCGCCCTTGATTGTTCGCGCGGTTTTTGTTCCAGCAAAATAAATTCGCCACCCTCGTAATCTAAGCCGGATTCATCCAAAATAAAAACCGATTGAATGGGAAAAAACACCTCGCCATACAAATCCTGGTGCATGGCATTGTAACCGCCTTCGGTGTATTGCAGTATCAAGGGGGTTGGGCGCAATTGGTCATGCTGATGGCAATACTGCAGCAATTCATCTAAAGTATCGGCAAAACGCGTAGGCTTATTTAGCATTTCCATCCAATTATTGGCAATGGGCGCAAGGTGGGGATAAACATGCTCCCGTAACTGTTGAATGATTGCCGGCAAGGGGTATTTGAAATACTTGTACTCGCCCCGGCCGTAATGATGGCGTTCCATCACAACGGTTTTGCGGTAAAGCCCATCATCAATATATTGATTAGCCAGAGCGGCGCATTCATCCGCAGCTAAAACGTTTTTTACAATGGCATATCCACGGGCATCCATACCGGCTTTAATGTCAGCCCAATTTAAATTATCAATTCGTTCTTTAATTTCCATCACCTTTTATATTGATACCGGTTGATTAACCATTGCCGCCTCCCAGCCTATAATAGCCGATTTACGGGTTGCTCCCCAATGGTATTGCCCCGATTCGCCTGTCGACCGGATAACCCGGTGACAAGGGATCAAAAACGCTACCGGGTTGGCCCCTATGGCGCTGCCTACCGCCCTGCCGGCATTGGGCAATTGTATTTTTTGCGAAATATCGCCATAGCTGCATAGCCCGCCCATTGGTATTTTAAGCAATGCATCCCATACCTTCAGCTGGAAATTACTGCCTTTCAAATGCAATTTTATTGCGGGCAATTGCGACCAGTCTTTTTTAAAGATATGCAAAACATCCTGTTGCATCATGTCAACTACCTGGGTATAAGCCGCGTTAGGGAAATGCTGTTTAAGCTGATCTAAAGCATCAGCATGGTCGTCGGCAAAGGCCATATAGCAAATACCTTTGGGGGTTGATGCCACTATGATATTGCCAAAGGGGCTTTGGGCAAAGCTGTAGTTAATGCTCAGCTCCTTGCCACCGTTTTTGTATTCGGCCGGAGTCATGCCTTCAATGCTGATGAACAGGTCGTGCAAACGCCCGGTACCCGACAGGCCCGTTTCATATGCCGTATCAAACAACGTGGCCTGCTTATCTTTCAAAATACCTTTGGCATATTCCAGGCTTAAGTATTGCAAAAACTTTTTAGGGCTGATGCCTACCCAATCGGTAAACAAACGCTGAAAATGGAAGGGGCTCAGGTTCACTTTTTCGGCCACCTCATCTAAATTTGGCTGGGTTTTAAAGTTGAGCTTTATGTAATTTATTGCCTCGGCAATACGGTCGTAATTAATATTTTCTTGTGTGTTCATAATATTATTTGTTATTTATAAACAAATGTAGGCTGATATTATCCCTCATAAAACCCGGAACTTGCGGATATTGGCAGCCCCCACTAAATCTCCCCCGGGAGGTGAGACTTATAAATTACGAATGGGTGAGTACATAGAAATCAACCTTAACATTTCAAACTTAAACATTGTCTCCCAATTTTTTTTGCCGCATGCGGCGCATCCCTTGTTTGAAAGCTGATATCTTTTATATTTACTTTTTTAACAATAATAGCCTATGGATCCGGCGCAATTTTACAGTTTTAAGGTGTGGCTAACTATGGTGATCATCGCGCCTGTGCTGCAAATTCTTATCAGCCAGTTTTTCTTTCACTCCGGGAGTATCCTATCCATCGCCTTTATTAAAGAGTATCCATTGTCGGTTGGCGTGTTAATGGTATTAACCTGCCCGCTGGGCGCGCTGCTCACTTTTATTATCCCGCGAATGACCAGGGAGTCAACCGTGATAGCCGTTAAGCAACGGGTTTCAATCGCCCTGGGTATTGTCGTTGTTTTGGTGTTTATAGGCGCATCGGCGGCTAAAAACGCTTATTCGCCCTTTGAGCTATCGGCCATGCTGCTGCCATTTTTACTCCCTTTGTTATTGGGGGTTTGGATTTGCCGGCTGGATTTGGAAGATGAAAGCTATGAGGACGAGGAGGAAGAAGAAACTGCATCCTGAACAACCCGATATTTAAGACTCTCCCAAAAAAGCCATAACTAAAGCCCAGGCCTCTTTGGATGCAGCTTCATTATAACTTGACCGCTCGTTGCAGTTAAAGCCGTGGTCGGCATAAGAGATTTTTACGTTGATATAATCTTTGCCCGCAGCTTCAACTGCACCTATAACAGCATTGATGTTGTCATCCTTAATATGCGCATCCTTGCCACCCCAAATAAACAAGTGTTTGCCATGCAGGTCGGCTGCTATATGTGCAACCTTATCAAGCCCGCCGCCATAATAGGATACAGCCGCTTTTAAGGGAAGTAAGGCATTGGCTATAAAAGCTACCCTACCGCCCATGCAATAACCAATAGCATATACCCGGCTTATATCTACATTGGTTTGCGTATTTAGCCACTCCCAAACAGCTTCCAGGTCGGCTTTAAAACCATCATTAGTTAGTTTTGATGTGTGTGGTGTTACCGTACTAAAATCGGCATAGTCACCTGCAAAACCTTTTGGCGCTGTACGATGAAAAAGCTCAGGAGCAACCGCAACATAGCCCGCGGCCGCAAATCTATCAGCAACATGACGGATATGGTTATTAACGCCAAATGCTTCCTGTAATACAATAATAGCGGCCGCGCCCGCCGTATTGGCTTCAGGAAAAGCAACATAAACGGCCATCGAGCTTCCGTCGGCAACCTTTAGTTCGATATAATTTTTATTATCCATACTGATTGAACAAATTGCGGTGATTTTCAAAGCTAAAGAATTTACGTCCGACCGAAAAGCATAAAACCAAGTTCGGATGCAAAAAGCTTTTTTCCTGCAATTAGCTTTCTGCTTTAGGCCTTCGGCTTTTAGCTTATATCTATTTTACAAAACAGTGTGGTTACAATCAATGTTACTTACCATATTTGTACCAAACAAAAACATATGCCCCATCTATTCTCACCGCTTAAAATAAAGAACATCGAACTTAAAAACCGCATCGTGGTATCGCCCATGTGCGAATATTCCAGCGAAGACGGTTTCGCTAATGACTGGCACCTGGTACACCTTGGCGGCATGGCCGTTGGCGGTGCAGCTTTAATTATCACCGAAGCCACCGCAGTATCGCCCGAAGGCCGCATTTCATCTGCCGACCTTGGTCTTTATAAAGATGAACACATCACCAAATTAAAACAGATTACCGACTTTTTGCACGCCCATGGCGCTTATGCCGGCACACAGCTGGCACATGCCGGCCGCAAGGCCAGCCACCTGCAACCGTGGCTGGGCGGCAAGCAAGTACCATCAAATGAGCCTAACGGATGGAAATCATACGCACCAAGCCCCATCGCTTTTATCGACAGTGAAGAGGCGCCTTTAGAACTGGATAAAGCCGGCATCGAAAAAATTAAAGCTGATTTTAAAGCCGCCGCTGCCAGGGCCCTGGCCGCAGGTTTTGACGTAATTGAACTGCATGGCGCACACGGTTATTTACTGCACGAGTTTTTATCGCCGGCAAGTAATAAACGTACGGATGAATACGGAGGCCCGTTCGAGAACCGAATCCGTTTTTTGCTGGAAGTAATTGAAAGCGTACAGGAAGTTTGGCCTGCAGAAAACCCGCTGTTTGTACGCATATCGGCAACTGAATGGACGGAAGGCGCCTGGACAGCCGATGACTCGGTAGCGCTTGCCAAAATATTAAAAAATAAAGGTATCGACCTTATTGACTGCTCGACAGGTGGCAACATTGCCGGTGTTAAAATAGCGTTAAAACCAGGTTATCAGGTTGAATTTGCCGAGAAAGTTAAAAAAGAAAGCGGTATACTTACCGGTGCAGTAGGCTTAATAACCAAACCCCATCAGGCTGACGAAATTATACAGGAAGGGGAAGCCGATGTTGTATTTATAGCCCGCGAAATGCTCCGCGACCCGCATTTTGCTTTACGTGCCGCCCATGAACTGGGTCACGAAGTAGAATGGCCCGCCCAGTATGTTCGGGCGAAATGGTAGGGTAGCGCGTTCATGGTTGATGGTTCATAGTTCATGGTCACTATACGGAAATTATGAATTTTTGCATTAACTCGAAAAACCATGAACCATGATCTATGAACCATGAACTAAAAGCATGAACCATGAACTAATAAAAACCACAAACAATAAAACCACAAACAATAAAACCACAAACTATGAAACGTACAGCAAACGCCCATTGGAACGGCACTTTACAGGCCGGCAGCGGAGAAATTACCACTCAAAGCACCGTGCTTAACAAAACCCAATACTCTTTTAAAACCCGCTTTGCCGATGGCATTGGCACCAACCCCGAAGAGCTGATTGCCGCTGCTCATGCAGGCTGCTTCACTATGGCTGTTGGCGCTGCTTTAACCCAGGCCGGCTTTACTCCCGGCGACCTTACAACCGATGCCATTCTTGACCTGGATATGCAGGCACTAAGCATCACCGGTATTCATTTAGAATTAAAAGCAACAGCAATTGACGGTGTAGACGAAGCTAAATTTAAAGCCATTGCCGAAGATGCAAAAGCAAATTGCATTATATCAAAAGCGTTAAGCGTGCCATTTACGTTGAATGTTACTTACGCGTAAGCGATAATTCTCCTCTATGTCATTGCGAGGAACGAAGCAATCTCGTAGCTATACATGTTCGCCCTGTAGACTAAGAGATTGCCGCGCTATACTCGCAATGACATATTTTTTTGCTTCCTTATTTTTGTATCAACACCAATAACTCCTGCGGTGTTTCGTAAGTAGTCCCCTTATAATCCAAAGCTTTTACGCCTACGCAGAGGGTATCTACAGCACTGCCGGCATGGGTGATATAAATCTTTCCCCTTACATCGGGCAGAATGCCTTCACCAGCCAGTTTTAAGCCGGTAAGCAAATGCATCACACTATCAATACCCGCTGCACTGGTAAAATCCTTGACCTTACCCTGCGGAAAATAATAATCAAATTTATCGCAGGGGATCCGGAATTGGGTTTCGCGCCCAAGTTCTGTAAATTTAAATTGGATGCTTTTTACGGCATCGGCAGGGTTAGCTTTAGGTTTGCAGGCTGATAAGGAAAAAACTGTCAAAAGGATTGCTGCGGTGCTTAATTTTTTCATGATATATTGATTTGTAAATCACTTATGATGAACGGTATAATCCGGCTTTCAAAAACCCCGTTTTGGAACCATCACGTAAATATCGTCTTTATAGGGAATATATATATCTGCATTCTCAGTTTGGCAAATATCAATAGCGGTAATAAAAGCCTGGTATTTCGCGGTATTCCAGAAATGAGAATCTATCCCCTTTCAGGAGGTTAAGGGCTCCTACTTCAACACATCCAATACCCTGAACATTTTTTCTTTAATCCCCCTGCTTGATCCACTGAAGTTATTGACCATGATAGAGAAGCAAAGTTCGCGGCCATTGTGGGTTTGGTAGCCCGCATAGCAAAGCACGCTGTTGATGGTACCGCTTTTCATTTTCATATCGTTATAAACCGGCAAACTTTCGTAAAAATCAGGAAACCAGCTTTCTTTTTTGGCCGATTGCAGAATGCGGGCCATGGTATTGGTGCTTACCCTATCGCCGGGCGAGAGGCCGCTGCCATCGTAGGTATTTATACTATTCGCATCAATGCCGCGGGCCTGCCAAAATTTCTGTACTTCTTCTACCCCGTTTGCCGTGGTAGGTTTACGGCCCTGTTTCCAGGCTATGGTTTTAAGCAATTGCTCGGCATACAGGTTAATACTTTTTTGATTGAGCCAGTAAATGATCCGGCTCAGCGGCGGCGATGGAATGGCAGCCAGATTTTTGGTGATCAACGGCGCTTTTAATCCTTTCGCGGTTAATGTAGCAACAGATTCGGGATCGAACCCCACTCCAATACCTAATTTCTTCAATGTATCCGACAAACGCAACGCAGCATCGTAAGCGGCATCAGGCGTGGCTACCGAGATGCTTTTTTTATCTTTATCAATTGCGTAGCTGCCGCGCAGGTACATCACTTTACTACCAACGGGCAAAAAGGCGTAGGCATTGTCGCCACTACCTGCCGGGCCGTTAACCAATTCGCTTTTAAAAGTGAGGTACGATACATTGGGCACAGTGTACGAAACGCCAATAGGATTGCCAACAGCGCCGGTGCGCAGTTTAATATCAAACTGGTTTTCGCGCCAGCAAAGGCCCGATGTTCCGGCGCCATAGTAGTTGCCAATATCTTGCCATATCCAGCCTTCGGGGATGGATTGAGTACCGAAGGCGCTATCATCGCCAATAATGCGCCCGTTTATTTTTTTGATGCCTGCAGTTTTAAGGGCATCAACCATTAAGGCAAGTACATGAGCTTCTTTGGTTTGCTCGTACCGCCAGCTGCCCAGGGTTGGATCGCCCGAGCCTTTGATGATGATATCGCCATTGAGTGTGCCGTCGGCGGCAATTTCGCCGTTGTAACCTAATTGGGTCTGGTACCTAAAATCGGCGCCCAAAACATTAAAGGCTGTGATGCTGGTAATGGTCTTCAAGGTTGATGCAGTAGCCAGCCCCATGTTAGGGCTGGCGGCAAATACCTGTTCGCCGATTTTGGCGTCCAAAACAGTGAGCGAAAGCGATGCATAACGGCACTGGCTATCGGCCTGTAACCTGTTAAATGCCGCTGATAATCTCGATTGCAGGTCCTGTGCATAAGCCTGCCCGCTTAAAATAAATAAACTAACTATCAATAACCGCTTCATCCTGCTCCTTAACGTTCCCCTTGGTAATATAATATATTGGGATACCAATCAACACTATTATCAAACCGGGCCATGTGAATTGCGGCTTGTAAATAATCAGCAATATACAGAAGGCTATTCCCATCACAATATAGATGGCCGGTAACACCGGGTACCCAAATGCTTTGTAAGGGCGATCTGCATTAGGCAATTTGGCACGCAAAATATAAATGCCAATTATAGTGAGCACGTAAAATATTACGACAACAAAAGATATCATATCCAACAGGTCGCCATACTTACCACTTAAGCAAAGTATTGATGCCACCAATGCCTGTATCCATAAGCCAAATTCGGGTACTGATGCTTTATTAAGTTCGCCTGTTTTTTTGAAAAACAAACCATCCTTAGCCATAGTGTAGTAAACCCTTGCACCTGCCATAATTAAACCGTTATTACAACCAAAAGTGGATATCATGATCATCACAGCAATAATAAGCGTTCCTGTATGACCAAAAATCACCTGTGAAGCAGCTACCGCAACACGATCTTTTGGAGCCGTAGCTATTTCATGTAATGGTAATACCCCTGTGTAAACCACATTGGCAGCCACATAAATTATAGTTACTATCATGGTACCAAAAAACAAGCTTAATGCCACATCCCTTTTAGGGTTACGCATTTCGCCTGCTATAAAAGTTACGTTGTTCCAGGAGTCACTGCTAAAAATTGAACCCACCATAGATGCCGCAATAGCGCCAAGTCCCGCTGCCAGGGTTACACTTGTAAAGCTACCGTCGGTATTTAATTTATGTAGGTTCCAGGCATCATTCCAGTTGGCGTGCCATACCTCAGGCTTTAGGGCTATAAAACCAAAAATTATCAGCCCGAATAAACTTGCAAGCTTGGTTAGTGTAAACGTGGTTTGTATTAGTTTCCCGCTCTTAACACCGCGGGTATTAATAAACGTTAATATTAAAATAACGCAGATAGAAACAAGCTGAGCCGCGCTGATTTTTATAAAGCCCTGCTGAAAAAGAATATTATCTTCGCTCACCGCCGGTATCAAATACGCCGTAAATTTCGAAAAAGCTACACCAACCGCTGCTATCGTTCCGGTTTGTATCACCGCAAAAAAGCTCCAGCCGTATAAAAATGCTATAAGTTTATTGTAGGCTTCTTTCAGGTAAACGTACTGTCCGCCTGCTTTGGGGTACATGCCGCTTAGCTCGCCATAGCTTAAGGCTGCTGTCAAGGTCATGAAACCGGTGATGAGCCAAATGGCTATCAGCCAACCTGCTGAGCCTACATTACGTACAATGTCGGCAGCAACTATAAATATACCCGAGCCTATCATCGAACCTGCTACCAGCATGGTGCCATCAAGCAGGCCAAGCTCATGTTTCATTTTTGGTTGTCCGGAATCTTTTGCCATAAATTAAAAAAGGGTTTAAAGCCCTAAACTATTCAAAAAACTTTAATATTGACAGGCTATTGTAAAGAAAATAAATTTACTATTTTGCAACCACCAATTAAACCCTGCTATAGCCGGTGTAGTATTGAGTCGTTAGTCTTAAGTCAGTAGTCTTAAGAATCAAGGAAAAAAGTAAAAAAAGACTTTTGACTTGCGACTTTAGACTTCAGACTTAGCAAAACTTACTTTAATAAACCAAAATTGTTACTATGGACTTTTTGAACTCTTACTTAATTTACTTAATTCCGGTGTTTGGGCTCATCGGCATTGCCGTTATGGCAGTTAAAGCCGCCTGGGTTACCAAACAGGATGCCGGCGATGGCGACATGGTTACGCTGGCCGGCTACATTGCCGATGGCGCAATGGCCTTTTTACGCGCCGAGTGGAAAGTACTTGGCGGCTTTGTTGCCGTAGCAGCATTGCTGCTGGCCTGGAGCGGTACAACCGTGGCTACATCGAGCCCGGTAATTGCTGTATCATTCATCATCGGAGCGTTTTTATCGGCATTTGCCGGTTACCTGGGCATGCGCATTGCAACCAAAGCCAACGTGCGTACTACACAGGCCGCCCGTACCAGTTTGGCGCAGGCATTAAAAGTATCGTTTACCGGCGGTACCGTAATGGGCCTTGGCGTTGCCGGTTTGGCTATCATTGGTTTAGGATCGCTGTTTATATTATTTTACCAGTTTTATGTAGTTAACGTTGCAGGCAGCACCGTAAACGGCGAGGCCATGGCCAAAGCACTTGATGTGTTGGCCGGCTTTTCATTAGGTGCCGAATCAATAGCACTTTTTGCCCGTGTGGGCGGCGGTATTTATACCAAAGCTGCCGACGTAGGCGCCGACCTTGTAGGTAAAGTTGAAGCGGGCATCCCCGAGGATGACGTGCGTAACCCTGCCACCATTGCCGATAACGTAGGCGATAACGTAGGCGATGTTGCAGGTATGGGCGCCGATTTATTCGGATCGTACGTGGCAACTATGCTGGCTACCATGGTTTTGGGCCGCGAAATTGTTTCACATGACGCTTTTGGAGGTATTGCCCCTATCCTGTTACCTATGGTTATAGCCGGTTTAGGTTTGATATTCTCAATTGTTGGCGCAGCCATGGTGAGGATTAAAAGTGAAACCGATAGTGTGCAAAAAGCACTGAACATAGGCAACTGGGCTTCAATCATACTAACCGCTATTGCTACCTATTTTGTAGTACAATGGATGCTGCCCGAAGGCGAGTTTCACATGGTACGCGATGAAGTTAACGGCGTAGTAAAAGCTGGCATAATTCCATTTACCAAAAACGGCGTATTCATGTCGATAGTAGTAGGTTTGATTGTGGGTACTTTAATGTCTATCATTACCGAGTACTATACCGCCATGGGCAAACGCCCGGTACTGAGCATTATCCGCCAGTCGTCAACAGGCCATGCTACCAATATTATTGGTGGCTTATCTATAGGTATGGAATCGACAGTATTGCCTATCCTGGTTTTAGCATCGGGTATTTATGGCTCGTACCATTTTGCAGGTTTATATGGCGTGGCTATAGCGGCTGCCGGCATGATGGCAACAACAGCTATGCAATTAGCTATTGACGCCTTTGGGCCAATTGCCGATAATGCCGGTGGTATTGCCGAAATGAGCCGCCTGCCCGAAGAAGTACGCCACCGTACAGACAATTTGGATGCTGTAGGTAACACTACCGCTGCTACAGGCAAGGGTTTCGCCATTGCATCAGCCGCGTTAACCTCACTGGCCTTATTTGCAGCCTTTGTGGGTGTTGCAGGTATCGAACATATTGATATTTATAAAGCCGACGTATTGGCCGGCTTATTTGTGGGTGGGATGATCCCTTTCATCTTCTCGGCATTGTGTATCTCGGCAGTAGGCCGTGCCGCCATGGCCATGGTTGAAGAAGTGCGCCGCCAGTTTCGCGAAATTCCGGGTATTATGACCTATGAAGGCAAGCCCGAATACGAAAAATGCGTGGCTATATCTACCAAAGCATCCATCCGCGAAATGGTTGCCCCGGGTTTAATCGCGCTGATCACCCCTATCGTTATCGGTTTTGCCTTTGGCCCCGAAGTATTGGGCGGCTTATTGGCCGGTGTAACCGTATCGGGCGTTTTGATGGGTATTTTCCAGAGCAACGCCGGAGGTGCATGGGATAACGCCAAAAAATCGTTCGAAAAAGGCTGCCTGATCAATGGCGAGATGTACTACAAAAAATCAGAACCACATAAAGCATCAGTAACCGGCGATACCGTAGGCGATCCGTTTAAAGATACTTCAGGCCCGTCAATGAACATCCTGATCAAACTGATGTCGATAGTTTCACTGGTTATCGCACCGCATTTGAATGCGAACCATGTGGCACCAACCGCTATGAAACACGAGGTTAAAAAACAAATTGTTGTTCAGGCTTATACATCGCCTGTTACCAAAGTTGATAAAAAAGGATAATTGTCCTTTTTAGGATATTTATGGAAAGCCACCTGTTGAGGGTGGCTTTTTTGTTGTATGAATCAGGATTTACAGAATTAAAGAATGAACAGAATAATTGTCTGAACCCGGATTAAACAGATTCTTCAGATTTTTTGGATCTGATATTTTCAAATCCTCAAATAATTCTTTCATCTGCACATCTGAGGGGCCAGGGTATTATTGTTACCAAAACTCAAAGTCTTAAAAGCAACTAATTGCAATTATTCATAGATTTAGGCCACTAACAAATGGCTTTTTTATTAACTTATTCTACACATCATGTCATCTGACAACAACGAAAACAATGAGTTTTCGCAATGGGCTGCTAAACAAAACTCTAAAAAGAAAATGCCTTTATGGGGATGGGCAATACTGATAACAATATTTTTGGCGATTTTAAAAGAATCCATTCATTTTGCCAACTCTAACAAAAATGGGTGGTCTCCAGAACACACAAAGGATGTTTACAACTCATTAAATGAAGACCTTAATAAAATGGCAATAGATAGCTCTTCTAAGAAAAACCTTATTAATTGCGCCATAACAAAGCTTAAAGATAAATATCCACAAGGAGTGGATTCAGTGAATGATGACTCGCTAAAAAATGTTACAGCAGGATTTATTTCCATTTGTAGCGAAGAAACAAATATCAACTTGGGATGGTCACCCACTGTGGATAATTTAATTAGGGATAAACTAATGGAAGCTCCATCAATGAAAAAGCTATCAATCGAAAATCAGAAAATTTATTGCAATTGCTATATTAACAGGTTAAAGCAATTTTACCCTAACGGATTAACAGAAGATTTACGTGAAAGCACGAAAGATTCAATTACAATTGCATGTTCCAAGGAAATAAAAAGATAATCAAACTGAAAAAGCCATTTAAACTCCTCCTGATAATTTTAGCCTTCACCTCCTGCAAAAACGGTAAAAGCCCAAACAGGCTCAAATACACCATCGCTAAAGATAGCAACCTATACATCCAGATTTACCGCACCGGGTTGTTTGAAACCAATACCACTGCCTACCTTACCGACTCGGCAAGTTTCAGCATCAAATTGGGCACTTATGACGATCAAACCGGCTATATTGATTTCATATTAAAAGGGGACACCATATTGGCTAAAGAAAAAAAATACTTGTATGATAATAACATACTGGTAGATACTATGCGAACAGTCGAAACTAAAGTGTATAGCTTAAAAGCGTTAAAAAAACTGCATAACTTTGAGTAAACAGCCTATAGTAGTACAATGCCGCGTTTTTTTCCCTGCAATATTGTAACAATAGGGCTGGCACCTGCTTTAAACTGTGTTGTAAACACTTCATTTTCAAACTATAATTTGGGTTATTAATTCGCTTCCATTGTTACATTCTGCCCTTTATCTTTTCAATAAATTTAAGTACGTTTGGGGAAATGTGAATTTTTAATTTTTTTACGACTGATCTTACTAATTAAACATGAAGTTATTTATTAAAAAACCTATTGCGCAGTTAATGGCTGCATCAAAGGAAACTGAGAAAACGCTGAAAAGAACTTTAGGCGTTGGATCGCTTATTGCACTGGGTATTGGCGCAATTATTGGTGCCGGTATCTTTGTACGAACGGCAGCAGCAGCAGGCCAGCATGCCGGTCCGGCGGTTACCATTTCCTTTTTAATTGCGGCTGCAGGCTGCGCACTTGCGGGCTTATGTTATGCTGAATTTGCCAGTATGATCCCTATCGCGGGATCTGCTTATACCTATTCCTACGCTACCATGGGCGAATTTATTGCCTGGATAATAGGCTGGGATTTGGTGCTTGAATACGCATTAGGCGCGGCAACAGTATCTATAGGCTGGTCGCAATATTTTAACGCATTTTTAGATACATTTTTTCATACGCATGTCCCGTTTGCCTGGTCGCATTCTCCCTGGGAGATTTCTAAAACCACTACAGGCATATATGCTGCCGAACTGGGTGCTCATGGAATAATTAATTTACCTGCCATTTTTATTTTGCTGATGCTTACCCTGTTATTGATCCGTGGTACCGCAGAATCGGCAATCGTGAACAATATTATTGTAATTGTAAAAGTTGCTATTGTACTTATGATCATTGGTTTAGGCTGGCATTTTATAAACCCCGCCAATCATATCCCTTATATGATCCCGGCCGATGCGGGTGTAGTAAATACAAATACAGGCCCTGTAAATTATGCCGATACTTTTAATCACGGCTGGCTGGGTGTGTTGCGGGGTGCAAGTGTGGTGTTCTTTGCCTTTATTGGTTTTGATGCCGTATCAACAGCGGCACAGGAGGCAAAAAACCCTCAAAGAGATATGCCAAAAGGTATTTTAATATCACTGGTAATTTGTACCGCACTTTACATCCTGTTCTCGCACGTATTAACCGGCCTGGTTTCATACAAAGAATTCCTGATACAAGGTAAAGAAGCATCTGTTAGCTACGCCATTAAAACGGCAATGCCAGGTTATACCTGGTTATCATCATTGGTAACGGTATCTATTCTTGCGGGTTTTTCTTCAGTTATCCTGGTGATGCTTATGGGCCAAACCCGTGTATTTTATACCATGAGTATAGATGGCTTAATCCCACCTATATTTTCAAAACTGCATCCTAAGCACCGCACTCCATACAAATCGCAATGGTTGTTTTTTGGCTTCGTATCCTTATTTGCCGGGTTTATTCCCGATAGTATAGTAGGCGAAATGGTAAGTATCGGAACTTTGTTCGCGTTCGTACTGGTATGTTTAGGTATTTTTATTCTCCGCAGAACAGATCCTACTATTGTTCGCCCTTTCAAAACTCCATGGTATATGATTGTTTGTCCGTTAGGAGCAATTATTTGTCTTTGTATGATAGCAAGTGAAGGTCTTGAAAACTGGCTAAGGTTAATAGGCTGGTTGCTGATAGGTTTTGTAATTTACTTTGGTTACAGTGTTAAACGCTCGCACGTACGACACGGAAAAGTTGAAGGAGCAATTGACCCCATCAATCCCAAATTTGTTGAATAACTGATAACAATATCCATACAAACAAAAAAGGTTCTGAAATTTCAGAACCTTTTTTGTTAAGTTCTTTTTTATACCGGAGCTTTAATTGCAACTTTGCTCAGTTTCCGGTTAAAGTCAAAAACATAAAACCTTAAAGCCATGCGTCCATTAATTTTCAGGGAGATATTATCTGTTACGATGATCCTGTTTGCCATTATTGATATACTGGGCGCCATACCTGTAATTATCCAGGTACGCCAGCGTGTAGGACACATCGAATCGGAAAAGGCAAGCATCGCGGTACTGGTATTAATGGTGGTGTTTTTATTTGTGGGCGATGAGCTGCTGGCCATCATCGGCCTGGACATTTCTTCCTTCGCGATAGCGGGCTCGCTGGTCATCTTTATCATAGCCATGGAAATGGTATTAGGCGTCGACTTTTTTAAGGAAGAGGTGCCGCTATCTGCATCCATAGTACCCATAGCCTTCCCGCTGATAGCCGGTGCCGGCACCATGACCACGTTGTTATCTTTAAAATCTCAATATCAAACCCAAAACATCATTGTAGGCATTGTGCTAAACACCATTGTAGTTTACCTGGTGCTTAAAAATGTAAAGTGGATAGAGAAGCTGTTGGGGCCTGTTGGGTTGAGTATACTGCGTAAATCGTTCGGGATTATTTTGCTGGCAATAGCAATAAAGTTGTTTAGAGCAAATACGCATCTTTAATTTGAGAATGAGTTAATTTGAAGATTTGAAAATGAAAAAGTAGAATTGCTCTTCGACTCGAAATGCCACCAGGTTAAGGATAATTTGGCATTTTCAAATTTTCAAATCCTCAAATTTTCAAATTGCTAAAAGCCTCGCCACAAACATCGTATCCGCCTTATGCTCATAGCCCTTCAGCACCTTGCTCTCCTCCAGTTTCAATCCTAACTCTTTTACCAGGTAATCAACCACATCCTCATTCTCGCCTTTAAAGGCCGAGCAGGTGATGTAAATAAGCGGCTTACCGGGTTTAAGGTATTTCACCACGTTTTGGGCAATCCCTTTTTGCAGGCGCTGAAAAAACTCGATTTTAGCCGGCATAAACTGGGCTATCATCTCGGGTGTGCGGCCCCAGGTGCCCGAACCACTACAGGGGGCATCAAGGATGATTCCATCAAATTCGTAATCGTGCAGGGTTTGAGCGATATTGGTGGTTAAATCCAGTACCTTTTTCTGGTACTTGGTTAGGCCGGCTAACTGGAAACGCTCATCCAGGTTGGCTAAAACCGATTCGCGGATATCTGATACTACCAGTTTAATATTGGGTTCGTCCTCGTGCAGTAATAACGACTTACCGCCCGATGCTGCGCAGGCATCCCACCAGCTATCCCAGCGCTGGGGCCTGAAAAAATCGCCGGTTTGCTGCGAGGAAAGGTCCTGCACCTCGAACCAGTTTTGTTTTGGGAAGATGGTTTCGAGCCTCGTTCCGTTAGGCAAAGCGTAACAGCCGTTGCCTTCATCTTTAAACACAACTCCGGCTTTATTCAGTTCGGCTTTCACCAGGTGATCGTATCCATTGCGCACCCGGATAAATAAATCGGGCTGGCAAAAAAATGATTTCAGGAATGCATCTTTATCAATGCCTGCCGAGATCTGTGATGTCCAGGGGAAAACATCTTCCAATTTAAATGCAGGGTATGCTGTTTTTATTAGCGCAAGCTTATCATCAATAGTAAAATTAATGCAAGCCGCCCAATCGGGCTTAAAATGCAGTAAAAATGAATTGCTTTGGGTATTGCACAAAAATTCCGCAACTATCAGTCTTTCATCAGTAGCTAAATTGGGGAGTGCCTGCCCCAGGCGAAAATAGCTGTATACCAGGCGACTGGCCACCCGCCGGTCGGTTGATCCCATTTGCTTGTTTTGCCTGTAAAAGCCTGGTAAAAATTTACTTAAGGGCGTATCAACCGGGTACTCCCCTATTATGCGCTGAAACGTTTTAAGCTGGTTTATCGCCTTCATTCTACCTGTTTAAGCTCAAAGTTAGCATACATTAACACATTTACATGGGTATTTACCCATCCCAGTCCATTTTTCTTAATAAAGTGAAACTGATTGTGCAGGCCTGTATAATCGGCTTTGTCCAATGCCGCGAAATTATTATCAATCAATTGGCGGCCAAAGTACATGCCCTCGTCAAAGCCCTTAATGGCAAAGTCGGTAGGCTCAACATGGTAAACACGGTGGTAAACCCGCACAAATTCCATATTGGCGTCTGATTTATAGTCAATTTGATCGGCCGATGTTATGTGGGTTTTCAACCGTTGCAAAATATCTATTTTCAAAAAATTAAACTTCTCCCAGCTTGGGTGTCCAAACAAGGTTACGGGATAATGCCTGTTTAAAGTATCCAGCGATTTTAAGGTAACCGATAAAAATGCCTGGTCGGTAGCCGCTACCACAAATATGTTTTGTTCTTTTTTTGACAACTGTGGTATCAGCCCGCCTAACTGGCCTTTTGAGATGGTAACGATAATAACCTTAACCTTTTTATTGCTCAAGCTATCAGTGGCATTTTTAAAGCCCCGCACGTAATCCTGCTCCTGGCTAAAGCCCGACCGCAGGATAAAAATCTTTTTAGGCTTTAGTTTATCGTTGATATACTGCGCAGCACCCCAGCCATGATACTCCAAGGGGGGCATTACCGTAATTAAATTATTGCTGTTGATGGTGGCCGGAGATGCAGGAGAAAGCGGCGAAACAACGGGCGATTTAGTATTGAGCACCGCGGTAAAAACTTTCATCCCGTCAGGAAAAACCGGACCCACAATCAGGTCGCTGTTTTTGATGAGGGGATTAAAACCGAGGCTATGCGCCTGCGCGCCCTCGTCTTTTGAATCGTACAGCCGGAGCTTGAAATTGGCTCCGCTGGCCGTAAGCGAGTCCAGGGCCAATTTAAAACCCTGGTAATACTCCACGCTCATGTTGGCCTTGGTTAAGCCGGGCGAAGTATACCTGGCGCCGGGTTTCAGGTGATCTAAACCCAGCGGCAATACCATAGCAATGGTTAAAGGCTTGGCACTTACGGGCTTTACAGGTGGCTTTTCGGCAACCTTTGGCTTTTCGGCTTCTGTGTCAGTTGGTTTTTTAACAGGCGCTACCTGCCGCACTTTTGGCGAACATGCAGCCAGTACCAGCGCCGTTATAAAAAACAGTAACCATTTATTCCCACTCAATTGTAGCAGGTGGTTTCGAACTGATATCATATACTACCCGGTTAATTCCTTTTACGTTGTTAATGATCTCGTTACTGATCTTGGCCAGCAAATCGTACGGTAAATGGCACCAATCGGCTGTCATTCCATCCAACGATTCAACAGCACGCAGGCAAATTACGTTCTCGTAAGTACGCTCATCGCCCATTACTCCTACCGATTGTACCGGTAAAAATATTGCACCTGCCTGCCAAACTTTATCGTAAACACCGTAACTGCGTAAATTGTTGATATAAATCGCATCAGCCTCCTGTAATATAGCAACTTTTTCTGGCGTAACATCACCCAGTATCCTGATAGCCAGGCCCGGACCAGGAAAAGGGTGCCTGCCTAAAATATTAGGATCGATACCCAATGCTTTGCCAACACGCCTAACTTCGTCTTTAAACAGGGTGTTTAAAGGTTCAACTACCTTCAGCTTCATAAAATCAGGCAGTCCACCAACGTTATGGTGCGATTTGATAGTAGCCGATGGCCCTTTAACAGAAACCGACTCGATAACATCAGGGTAAATGGTACCCTGGCCAAGCCATTTTACATCCTGCACCTCGTGTGCTGCATCATCAAAAACTTCAATAAATACGCGGCCGATGGCTTTACGTTTCTTCTCGGGGTCATTTAAGCCGGCCAGCGCATCGTAAAAGCGTTGTTTGGCATCAATACCTTTTATATTTAAGCCCATGTGCTTGTACGAGTCGAGCACCTGCTCATACTCGCCTTTACGCAGCAGGCCGTTATCAACAAAAATACAATGCAAATTGGTACCAATGGCATGGTGCAGCAATACAGCCGCAACAGACGAATCAACTCCGCCTGATAAGCCTAAAACTACTTTATCATCGCCCAGTTTCTCTTTTAAAGCGGCAATGGTAGTTTCAATGAACGAATCTGGTGTCCAGTCCTGGTGGCAGCCGCAAATATCAACCAAAAAGTTTTGCAGCAATTGCTTGCCATCAATACTGTGGGTAACTTCGGGGTGAAACTGGATGCCATAAGTTTGGGTGCCCGTAACCTGGTAAGCCGCAACCTTCACGGTATCGGTACTTGCAATAACCTCAAAATTATCGGCAATGCGCGCGATGGTATCCGCATGCGACATCCACACCTGTGAATTTTCGGGAATATTTTTAAACAGCGGGTTTTCGCGGTTAACGTAATCTAAATTAGCACGGCCATATTCGCGGGTGCTTGATGCCAACACCTCGCCACCATGAAAATGGGCTACATACTGCGCCCCGTAACAAACCCCTAAAATTGGGCGGGTGTCATGAAATTGCTCAAAATCAAAGCGTGGCGCATCCTCCTGCCTTACAGAATAAGGACTGCCGGAAAGGATGATACCTTTTACAGTGCTGTCAATTTCGGGATAATGATTAAAGGGGTGGATCTCACAGTAAATATTGAGCTCCCTGACACGGCGCGCTATAAGTTGGGTGAATTGCGAGCCAAAGTCAAGAATGAGGATTTTTTCTTGCATGGGCAAAGATAGGATTTTGATATGAGATGTGAGATATGAGATTTGAGATTTTTGGATGGCGGTTTTGATTTCGGATTTGGGAATTGGGATTTCGGATTTTTTTAATTGATGAGTTTTGTCTGAACCTGGATTAAGCAGATTTATCGAATTCCACAGATTTTAAAATGCAACGCAATCAAAATCCAAAAAAATCTGATAAATCCGACGAATCCCGGTTCAGATAAACTCATCTGCACATCTAAAATCTGGATATCTGCACATCAAAAAATCTTGATACTTGATACTAACTACTTGATACTTTATTACGGTGTTGCCTGCGGCCGGGCTTTACACTCATACTGCACAAGCCTTAGCCACATTGGCCGGTATCCGTTTCAATCCCTAACACAAATTTAAGTGTTCGGATTTCACTTTATTTTGAGTTGAAATTCGTATTTATATAAATACATTTATAGGCCGCCATTTACTGTGGTCAAATTTATTTTATGATTAATAACGAAATCGCAACTAAACTTAAATCAACCAAATCCTCGGATAGGCGACAGGCTGCAAAAGCTATCGGCAAGCTTAAAATTAAACAAGCAGGTGAACAACTTTTTGACGCATTTTTAAAAGAAAAAAAAGATCTCAGGACCTGGGAAACCAAAGTAGAAATGATTTTGGCCTTGGGGTTAATTGAATATAAGGCAGCACTTTCAGAAATGGAAATGATTACTAAAGCTAATTTACCGCACGATATGGTGACCTACGCCGCCGCAATTACATTCGTCCGTTTGAAACGAGAAACGTTGGCTGACTCTTCTCCTGCCATTCAGTTGCTAACATTCGGGAGATTATCTGTAGTAACGGGTGCATTGATCCCCATTGGGAACGACAGAATGATACCCTCAGACAATGAGATTTGTGAATTAATTAATTTGAGTTGGGACCTCCATCAACACCCAGATCGCGTTGGATTATCGAGCGGCTACTTAGACCCAAGATATGGCTTAGCACTTGCCTGCGCGGGGTGGAAAAAAGATTTAACACTTCCATTCTTAAACCATTGCGTTGCAACATCAGGAAAAGATGGTACAATTAAATCTGTAGCAGAATTGGCTTTAAAAGGGAAGTATGGTAAATCACGTTAGTTATCTTCAAAACACCAACTACTCCCCTTCCCTTTTCACCAACAAAACCTCATCGCCATCCAGCAACAAATATCCATACTCGTAGCAAAACATATAAGTCGACCCTGTTTTGGTTTGATAGACACTTGTGATATGATCAAAATCAAAACCCTTAGCTGCCATTTTTTTGCGGGTGGTTTTGGTTTTGCCGGTGGGGTTTAGCTCTTCCATTACCCGGCGGTTGCGGCGTAATATGTTATTGATATTGCGCACCAGGTTATAGCTGTTGCTATTAAGCTGGTTGTTGTAATTGTTTCGGCATAGGTCGTTACAGAATTTTTTATCAGCCCGGCCATGCAGGGGTTCGCCGCAATCCAAACAGTTTCTTTCCTGGTTCATGATATAAAGTTAGGCAATTATTTATCCGTTTGCAAACGCTTACAAATGGATACTATCGACTGTAAACGGTTATTATCCGGTTAAATTTTCAGAGTCACTGCACCTTTGTATCGTTATCAAAACAACAGTAACATTAAAAAATAAAACGATGAACACATTAAAAAACAGTGTACGCCTTGTAGGCAACTTAGGTATGGACCCCGAAGTAAAAGTTTTTGACAGCAACAAAAAAATGGTGCGGGTATCCCTGGCCACTAACGAAAGTTATAAAAATGACAAAGGCGAAAAAATAACCGATACCACCTGGCATAACCTGGTATTTTGGAACACTACAGCCAAGCTTGCAGAAGATTTGCTTAAAAAAGGCGATGAAGTAGCCATTGAAGGCAAACTGGCCAACCGCAATTACGTAGATAAAGACGGCATTAAACGCTACGTATCTGAAATTGTGGTAAACGACTTTTTGAAAGTTGGCGCAAAAGGCTGAAGAGCAAAACCGCAAACCAATCCCCGGTGGCCGAAGAACTCAAAGCACCTGATGCAAGTATTGATGAAGAGAAAGCCAAGGAAGTAAAAAAGGTTTCGGGCCGCTGGTTTGTAGCACCGGTAAATAAAGACGATGAAAAATGACCCGACTTTATTTAATCGCGTTTACGATATCAATAATCAGCTGGATCAGGAAGCACCGCTTTGTTTGCTGGTCCTGGCTGATTATAACTGATGATTGCTTATTAGGTTTTTCGCGCCGGGATCGTCGAGGCCCAAAAAGAACAAGCAAATCCCTTTGCGCCTCTGCGTCTTTGCGCGAAATAAATCTTATCAATGTTAAAAGCTTTCCTGTGGCTTTTTGCTATTTGCGAACGTTCAAAAAAACGATTCCATGTTTTAGGCCGGGTCTGTAGGGGCTTTGAGTTTTGAATAGTATATTTGAATCCAATTATATCTACCAATATGGCCCCCGAGCAAGCCGCTATGTTTGAAACTGTATTTAACCAGATTGGTTTCCCCATGACTATTATTGAGCCCAACATACCCCGGTTTACTATAATAGCCATGAATGAGGCGCGGATAAGGGCAACTTCGATGACCGCAGAGCAAATGATTGGCAAGGATACCTTTGATGTTTTTAAACCCTGGGACAAAAACAGCGAAGAACAACTAAACCTGTTAAAAAACGGGCTCATTGAAGCCGTAGAACAAAAAAAATACGTTAAGCTCCCACTGCTCTATTTCGAAATTCCTGTACCCGGGGGTGCAACCGTTCAGGGTTGGGCGCAAACAGAAATTACGCCCATTTTTGATAGCGAAGGTAAGGTAGCATACCTGCTAAGTATTGCCAAAAATGTAACAGAACAGGAGCTGAACAAACTGGCCCTTGCAGCATCAAGGAAAAAAGAATTGGAGATGGCCGAAGAGCTTGCCAACGCCAATAATGAATTGCAAAACTTTAATGAAGAACTGCGTGCACTAAATGAAGAATTAGCTTGCACCAACGAAGAGCTTGCCGTTACAAACGAACAGTTATACACATCAAATGAACTGCTGGAACAATCGCGCGAAAGTTTGCAGCTGCTCAATACCGAACTGGAAGACCGCATTTTAAGGCGTACCAAAGCTTTAGCCGATAGTGAAACCCGTTTCAGAACAATGTTTGAAACCATATCGCAAATGGCATGGACTGTTAATAACAACGCCGAAGCAACCTTTTTTAACAAAAGATGGTACGACTATACCGGGCTTGATTTTGAAGCCAGCAAAGGATATGGCTGGAAAGAAGCGATGCATCCTGACGATGTGGAAGCAGCCCTTAACAAATTCAGGGATATGCAATTGGGCTTAAGTAATGGTGGCGGCATCGAAAACAGGATCAAAGGCACTGATGGCGTATTTCGCTGGCATTTAACAAGGATGGTGCCGGTTAAAAACGAAGAGGGCGAAACTGAGCTGTGGATTGGTACTGCCACCGAGATAAACCAACTTAAAGAACTGCAACAGCAAAAAGACGACTTCATTAGTATTGCCAGCCATGAGCTTAAAACTCCGATGACCAGCCTCAAAGGTTCGTTGCAATTATTGGAGCGGTTAACCAATAACCCCTCTTCGCCCATGCTGCCTAAACTGATAACTCAATCAAGCAGGAGCATGCACAAAATAACTGCCCTGGTTGAAGACCTGTTAAACCTGAGCAGGATAAACCAGGACCGCCTGCAATTAAGCAAATCAACGTTTGTACTTTCAAAAATAGTAAGTGCAGGCAGCAGCGAAATAAGGCTGGCAGAAGAATATAAGATAATAGCAACCGGCAATCTTGAATTGGAGGTATTTGCCGACGAGCACCAGATAGACCAGGTGTTGGTGAACTTTATAAACAATGCTGTTAAATACGCTCCGCGGTCGAAGGATATTATTGTTTCGATTGAAAAAATAAACGATATGGCCAGGGTTAGCGTAACAGATAAAGGACCAGGCATACACCCTGAAGAAGTAAAACGTATTTTTGAACGCTATTACCGGGTTGAAACAGCCGGCTTTCAAACAGGTGGATTGGGCTTAGGATTATACATCAGCGCCGAAATTATTAAAAAACATGAAGGGCAGATAGGCGTTGAAAGCGAACCGGGGAAAGGGAGTACTTTTTGGTTTACTATTCCAATAGCCTGAAATTCGAGGACCTCATTAATTTCTTGAAGTTTATAATTGCACAGAAAGACCGTTTCAAGGTTATTTTGTCAATATAGCGTAGTGATCCCGGCCAATAGTCCTGTAAAACTTATATTTAAACCTGGCCCAAAAAGAATTTATTTTATAGGAAAGGGAATTATTTTGCCAGTTGATGTCGAACTTTTTTTTTCCATTAAAATGATAATAAAAAGGCAATGCCACTTTGCAATGAAGTGTTGGCGGGTTATTTTCAACTATTTTCCGGTAATCGTCATCCAATGCACTTTTTGGATTATACTCAATTTCAATTATTGTAAGTGCTTTTGAAGCTTCATAAATAAAAAGGTTAATATCACACAGCTTGGAATATAATGTTAACAGTTGAGGCATAACATTGGCTAAATATTGTGGTTCCGTTTTATCAAATCTAAATTCCCTGGTCTTCTCTATACGACCAATCCCCGCCGCTTCTTGATAATTTGTAATAAAATACAAACAGCTATCTGAAATTGTATTCCATGTCATATCACGGGTCATAGCAAGCAAACTAACCGTCGCTTCGGCTAAATGCTGCTCCAATGTATCTTTTGTGATTACTTTTTTGTCGAACATTTGATATGGTTTACCTTCCACCCTTCACTTCCTCGCCATACATCTCTGTTTCGTTAACCCGCATATAAACGGTTTTTTCGACAATATTGTGTATCACCCCATCCAGTTCACGGGCTGTGGTGTCAAGGTGGGCAACTATTTCTTTATTCAAAGGATTTTCCATATCATCCTTGTCGAATAAATTTACCAGGCCGAGGATGGTAGCTACCGGTCGCCTGAGTTCGTGCGAGCTAATGTTGGCGATGGATTGCAGCCTGTTGTTCTGGTCAAGTATATTTTCTTCGTTTCTTTTACTTTCTATCAAAACCCGCAAAATATTTACCGTACGTCCAATCAACTGTAGTTCACTATCCTTAGGCTCGCGCACAGTGTTATAATAAATACCAAACACCGCCAAAACCTTCGACCCTTTTGAACTGATAACCGGGGTAGACCAACACGCTTTTAATCCAAATTGTTTAGCTAATCCGGCATAGTCGGCCCAAAGTGGGTCGTTTTCAATATCGCTCACAATAACCTGGCTCCGGTGAAAAACCGCCGTACCACATGAGCCCACATTTGGCCCCACCGAAAGATTTTCGATTGCGTCGCAATACGTTTTGGGTAATTGTGGGGCGGCAAGGTTATGTAATTTATCCTCCACATCATCAACCTCTAAAACCGAGCAAATCATTTCAGGAAAAATACCCTCAATTCCCATTAACAATTCATTCGCGGTTTGAGCAAGGGTATACCTCGAGGTGGTATTTAATTCTAACACCTTCTTTTCCAGCGTTAAAACCCATTGCTGAATCATTATTTCGGTAATATCCCTTATAAAAACAGCTAACCTGTTATGGTACGGATATACATTCATTCGCAACCACGAATTACAAAATGTATTCAGATACTGTACCTGTAATGCTTGTTCGCTGGCCAATGATCGCTGTAACTCATCTATTACCCTGGGTGTTAAACCCAGGCTTTTGATGTATGTAAAGCGAGATGACCTTATCTGGTTTTCATCCAGATTGGTCATCACCTGGAAGGCAGGATTGAAGGCTAAAACATTCCACCCGGTATCAAGTACTATGAAACCCTCGGTAAGGCTTTGAATGGTATGTTGCACAATATCATCACTTGTGGCGCCAGATTTGGCAGGAACGCCAATCACCACGTTACCGGTTGAATAAATAAGGCCATCGTCATTCAGTAAGATAGACCATGTTACGCTATAGTAACATCCATCCTTAGCTTTAACGCGGCTCTGATATCCTATTAACTGTTTATCTGCAACTAACCTGCCTACTGATTCTTCTCTGCGTTCCTTATCCGCCGGGTGGCAAATATCTGCAATATTTATTCCATGCAGTTCGGCCTCGGTATAGTTAAATAATTGCCGGAAGGATGGGTTGGTATGTAATATTACACCACTCATATCCATCACAAAAAATATATCTTTTGAGTGTGTAAAAAAGGATATGAATCTTTTATCCATAGCAGGCTATTATGGCATATTTTACTATATCTAAGTTATAAAATATTTACAATAACCAAATATTAATTTAAGGGGTGCTTACAGCAACCGGCAAAACCTTACCGTTAAAAAACCGATGACCGGTAAGCGCAAAATCGGCCACGTATTTTCCCATTTCAAATGCCAGTACAGGCGATTCATAACCGGGAAAAGCCTTTTCCAGCATCTCAGTTTGTGCCGATCCTAATGCCAGACAATTCACTTTAATATCCTGACCGGCTAATTCCTGGGCTAAACACTCGGTTAAAGTATGCAATGCCGCTTTACTTGCCGAATATGCCGCCAACCCCGGAAACTTAGCGCTGCCCTGGTAGCCGCCCATACTGCCAATATTTACAATATGGCCGCCACCCGGCACCAATGGCAATAAAGCTTGTATAATGCGTACATGCCCAATAAAGTTACTTTGCAGCATTTCTACAAAATCAGTTTCCTGCAGTTCGGCAAAAGGCTTATTAATAAGTACACCGGCGTTGTTAATTAAAATATCAACCCGGTTATCAAAGTTGGCTTCAATAAACTGAAGCAGGCCTTCGTAATCATCATGTACAATATCAAACGTAAGAGCGTATAACTGGCAATCGGGGTTAAGGCCATTGGCAATTTCCAGCAAACGCTCCAGTTTATCCTGCGAGCGCGCCAGGGCTATTACTTTATGATTACCGGATAGTATCAGTTCAATTACAGCTTCAAATCCTACGCCGCTGCTGGCGCCTGTTATAATAATGTTCATAAGTGTCAGCCCCTATATATTTAAGATCATTGCGAGTACCCATCAGGTAAAATCCGAAAAAACCACTGAGACGTGCAACGAAATATAGTTAAGTCAATGCCTTAAAGTACCGTCATTGCGAGGTACGAAGCAATCCCCGATGTGCTAAGTCCCACATAGTTTGGGATTGCTTCGTGCCTCGCAATGACGCGCTTGTAAGTTATTGATTGTCAATATCAAATATCCGTCATTGCGAGGCACGAAGCAATCCCCGACATGCTAAGTCCCACATAGTTCGGGATTGCTTCGTGCCTCGCAATGACGGTAGTTTAGAACATTCGTTTAACTATATCCGTTGCACGTTATAACGATTTTTTTCAGGTTTTACCTGATGAATACCCGCAATGACGGGTAGTTTATAGTACCTCGATTTAACTATATTTCTTTGCGCCTCATAACGATTTTTTCGGGTTTCATCTGATGGTTACTCGTATGTCGTAGCTTTATTGTTATCGCCGGCCTAAAATACCAATTTTTGCTCAACCGGGTGCGCTATAAGGTAAAAACCATCGTCAATCAGTTTTTTTAGTTCGGGCTGATCTTTTGCCTTTTGTTGCAGAAAATTGCGGATGTCGGATGCCAATAACGGCTCAATATCCTCATGTTCCAGAAGTTCAAGTATTTCCAGGGCGCAAAGCCAGTCGTCATGATGGTCTTTTTGCAGCTTGAGCCAAACGTTACCTAAAAAACCATAATCGCCTTGTTTTTGGCGGCAATCCCTAACTTGTTTGTACAGTTTGTGCAGCTCCTTGTTTTTGAAATCGTATTCTACATGATGGGTTGCTGTTTTTGATTTATAAACAGCATCTTCAAAAGCTTCTTTATCGGCGGCGCCGCAAAACACCGACGTTACCTGTTGGCCAACGGCCATATCATAAACACCCCACGATGGGTCGAACAGTACAGTATCGTCTTTATCCGTTACCGTACAGTCTGTAAAAGTAATAAGGCACGTTTTGCCTTCATTTTCCAGGATGCTTTTTACTATCCCTTTCACCGTAATACCACTTTCAAAATTCAGCACCGCATTTTGGTTTATACTGATGCCGGTATTTTCCAATTGCATTGCATTCAAATCTTCAATCGGGCCAAGGTTTTTTAGCTTGCCAACAGGCGAGCTAAAGCCGTTATGATGATAGCTTTTGCCATGACCCTTATGTTGTTTATTATTTACTGCCAAAGCTGTAGATCCTGCGGTTTTGATAAAACAGGGCTGGCCATCTTTATCTACCTTAAATTCGGCAACCGTGCCCGAAACCTGCAGGCCCGAGCTATAAACTACGGTACAGGTATTTTTGCTTTCAACAGCCTTACCCAAACCATATGCGCCCCCTCTGCGGAAGGCCATGGTATTGGCAAATTCCTCCAGCACATCTATCAGGTTTTGAAATGTTGGCGTTACAAAAAGCTGCGGCTGTGTTTTGGTAATATCATAACTATAATTCACGGCATCTATGGTATACCAAAGTTTTTTTACCCCGGCCATCATACAGCTGGCACTTTCGCCTATTGACGATAGCAGGCCCGCCCCGTATATCTTCGGGTTTTCGAGTGTACCTATCAGGCCATATTCTACCGTCCACCAATGCAGGCGGCTAAGCAGTGCCATTTCTGAAGGTTCGCCCATATTTTCCTGCCGGTGGGCCAACAATTCTTCGGCCTTTTTGATCTGCTCGGGGTCGGCGTCGGGCATTTCTTTTAATATTGATAAAGCCCTTATGGCTTCATAAAGTTCAAAATCCTGTGCCGAAAACATCGCTTTTGCCCCTATCGAGCCAAAATAGCTCAAATACTCGTGGTAGTCCTTATCGGCAATAATTGGCGCATGCCCTGCCGATTCGTGGATAATATCGGGGGCCGGTGTATACTCAATATGTCGCGATTGCCGGATATCGGCAGCAATAACCAGCACCCTGCAGGCCTGGTATTCCATGAAGGCGGCCGGCGGTATAAAGCCATCAACAGTAACCGCGCCCCAGCCTATTTTAGCCAGGGCATCGTTCATTTCCTGCAAATCGGGTATCCGTTCGATGGTAAGGCCGGCTTTGGTTAAACCGGGAATGTAGGGATAGTAGGCTACATCTTTAAGATAGCTATAATTTTGCCTCATTACATAGCGCCAAACCGCGTGGTCAATAGGCGTGTAATGCTCGTAGTGCTGGTCGACTATAAATTGTTTTAAATGACCGGGCAATGCCGCAACCTGCGGATTATTAAAATCATTAAAATGGCTCATGTACGTTGGGTACGGTTTATAACAGAACGTAAAATTAGGAAATAAGGTTTAATAAACCTGTCTATTTTTCTTCAATATCGGGCAAACCAGCCTGCAGTTTATCGGTACGAAAAACGTAATACACACCCAATAAGGCTACTACGATAGATATAAGTAAAAACGTGAAACTTAAATAAAGAGCCATATCCTCGGTAAGGTGAAATGGCTTGGCCAGGTTTAAAAAAATAGCGTCGCGTACGCCGCCGCCGCCTAAACCAAATGGAATCACAGATGCAAAAGCAGATATGAGAAACGAAAGCAGGTAAGGTGCAAATTTGCCGGTAAAATCCTGGGCAAGCAGTAAACATACAATGCACAGCAACTGCATGGATTGTACGCCGATAGCCTTTAAATGCGCTGCAAAAAAATTATGAGTATACTCTTTGAAAAATTTGCGAACAACTACATAATATACAACAGAGCCAACAACCAGCAAAGTTATCGGAATTTTTAAACCTACCAGTATACTGATGTGCGGTATTAAAATAATAAGTGCAACGGTGATAACGCCTATAGCCCAAAAGCCGCTTAGTCTATCGAACAAAATAGCCCAGAATACTTTTTTGGTGGGTAGTTTATATTTTTTGTGCAGCAGGTAAATTTTATACCCATCGCCACCTATACCGCCGGGTAGTAGTACATTATAACACAGGCCTAAAAAATACAGGCGTAAATTAAAGCGATAATCAAGCTTTAAGCCTATCGACTTAAAAAAGCTCAATAACCGCCAGGCCGAAAATAACATTGAACCGAAATAGCAAAGAATTGCGGCTGCCAGCCAGGCCCTGTCGGCATGTACCAACCTGTACTTTATTTTGGCAAATGGTACTTTGCTAAAAACCCAATACAACAGGCCGCCGGTAACTACAATAATCAGGATAACTTTAACAACGCCCCAAAGCTTGCCTTTCCAGGTTTTATGTTCGGTGCCTTCGTCTATAATTTCTTCGGTATCTGTCATCTGGGTGCAAAGCTATGGTATTTTTTTATTTGGATATAACCGGCACGTTATTTAAAGGTAAAATCAAGTTTAAAGCTTTTTGTATAAAAGTTTAACAGGGAGGATATTTTTGTCGCGCAAAGACGGTAAGACGCAAAGCTTTAGTCAAAAAAATCAAGAACGATTTCCTAAAACAGCTATTTAAAACCAAGATTATTTTCCGCTCAAAGATGCAAGTCAAACTCCTTATTTTTCTTAGCGCCTTTGCGTCTTTGCGCGAGAAAAAACCGCGTTAAAACCGACACCCATATAACCTGCAAATCAAATCAGTGTAATCATATAATTATCGGCGCAATCATAAATTCATAATTGTTATTTTTGCGCAAATTTTTATAGGTATGAACAAAGTAAAAGTTGGCATTGTGCAAATGAGCTGTACTGCAGATAAGCAGCAGAACCTGCAAAAGGCCATTGTTAAAGTAAGGGAAGCAGCTGCTAAAGGTGCGCAGATTGTTTGCTTACAAGAACTATTTACCTCGCTTTATTTTTGCGATGTAGAAGATTACGACAACTTTAAACTGGCCGAAACCATCCCCGGCCCATCAACTGACGAATTGTCGAAAGTTGCTGCTGAGTTAAATGTGGTGATCATTGCTTCGCTTTTTGAGAAGCGTGCGCAAGGTGTATATCACAACACCACAGCTGTTTTAGATGCCGATGGCAACTACCTTGGCAAATACCGCAAAATGCATATCCCCGATGATCCGGGTTTTTACGAAAAATTTTACTTTACTCCCGGCGATCTGGGCTACAAGGTATTCAATACCAAATACGGTCGTTTAGGCGTTTTGATTTGCTGGGACCAATGGTATCCCGAAGCTGCCCGCATTACAGCGTTGATGGGTGCCGATATCCTGTTTTATCCAACCGCCATTGGCTGGGCTACCACTCAGGACGAGGCTACAAATATTGAACAATACAACGCATGGCAAACCATCCAACGTTCGCACGCGGTTGCAAATGGCATACACGTTGTAAGCATCAACCGCGTAGGCGAAGAAGCCGGCGTAAAATTCTGGGGCGGATCATTTTTTGCCAATCCGTTTGGCGCCATCATCCATCAAACATCACATGACCAGGAAGAAGTTGTTGTGCAGGAGTTGGATCTGGATAAATCTGATTACTACCGCAGTCACTGGCCTTTTTTAAGGGACAGAAGGATTGACAGCTATCAGCCGATAACAAAACGGTTACTGGACGAAGATTAATTTACCACCCTTTGTCATTGCGAGGAGGAACGACGTGGCAATCTCGTAGCTATGCATGTTTGCCCTGCCCGCTACGAGGTTGCCGCGCTACGCTCGCAATGACATAATGGGTATTTCATATACCAATTATGAGTCAAAAAATTTCTACTATACAAACTCCCGCTTCGCAGGGATTCGTCTTTCCCGCGGAATGGACACCACATACCGCCACCTGGCTTTCGTGGCCTCATAAAGAGGCTTCATGGCCGGGTAAAATAGATTTGATTTATCCAGCATACATTGAATTCATCAAAGTACTAACCAAAGGCGAATTAGTGCGCATAAACGTGGTTGATGAAAGCATGAAAGCCTCGGTAGCCTTCCAGCTGCAAAATGCCGGGGTTGATATGAGCAAAATTGAACTATTTGAATTTGCTACCAACGATGCCTGGTGTCGCGATCACGGACCGGCATTTTTGATAAACCCGGATACCAAACAAAAAGCTACTGTTGATTGGGGTTACAACGCCTGGGGCGGTAAATATCCGCCGTTTGACCTGGATGATGTAATCCCTACAAAAATTGGTTATCACTTTGGTTTGCCGGTATTTAACCCGGGGATTGTAATGGAAGGTGGCTCTGTCGATTTTAATGGCAAGGGCACTATTTTAACAACCACCGCCTGCCTGCTTAACAAAAACCGTAACCCACATCTTAACCAGGACCAGATTGAAGGCTACCTGCGTAATTTTTACGGTGCCGAACAAATTTTATGGCTGGGTGATGGTATTGTTGGCGATGATACCGACGGCCATATCGACGATATTACCCGTTTTGTAAATGAAGACACCGTAGTTACCGTTGTTGAAGAAAACAAAAACGACGATAACTATCATCTGCTGCAAGAAAACCTTGAAGCACTTAAAACCATGCGCTTGCTTAACGGTAAACAACTTAATGTAGTTGAGTTGCCAATGCCCGACGAAATAATTTACGAAGACACCCGTTTGCCGGCATCATACGCTAACTTCTATATCGCTAATTCGGCGGTGGTAGTACCTACGTACCGTTCGGCAAATGATGATAAAGCATTGCAAATCATCCAGCAATGTTTCCCCGGCCGCGAGGTTGTAGGCATTGATTCAACAGATATTATCTGGGGACTGGGTAGCTTCCACTGTTTGAGCCAGCAGGAACCTTCGGTTTGATGTGCAGGTGTGCAGATTACAGATGTGCAGATGAAAAAGTGTTGTGTTGCGAAACAGGTGAAACACTGTAAAATCACATATCACTATTAATCAACACATTACGAATTGTCATAATTTACAAACCGCAACAAAACCGCAACAATTATAACTTTTGGTAATAGAAAAACCCTTTTTTAAGGGCTTTTCTATTATAGGAACTTTCTTTACTACTTTGAAGCTAACCCGATCACTTGCTTATCCAGGTTCCAGCCTTCCAGCAATATGGTTGGGGTTACGTTACCTAATTTGGCTGCCGGGGCGGTTACCGATAGGGCTATGCTTTCATGCGGGGCCAGGGTAAAATAGTTACCTGTCCAGTAGCTTGGCATAATTTCTTCGCCGTTTTTCATTAGTTGCGGGCGTACAAAGAATGCCAGTTTATTTGATGTGTTGGTGAATTGAACGGTCCATTTACTTTCTACGGTACCTTTTTCGGTTTTGATAATTTTGGCGCTTACCTGTGCATGTTTCATATCGTTAAGCGTTTTGAATTCATCTGTTGCAGATAGCCAGTAAGCGTTGTGCGAAACCGCTTTGCCGGTTGAAGTTTTTAGGTTAAGTATTACAAAGCTTACACCTTGTGTACCTGCCAAAACATCCTTAAGCTGAATAATTTCCAGCACACCGTTTGTAGCCAAACCAACATGATCTAATTTGATAGATTTAATGAGCTTGCTATCGATATCAAAAACATCGGCTGTAGCGCTTAAACTACCTGTTGCATGGTGCGTTCGGTTAATAATAGACACGCTCGAATTATCGTAGTTATACTGGATATGCACAGGCTCACAGGCGTTTTGCATGCTGTAGTAGCCTGCATTTGGCTCCAGGTACCAGTCATAAATTTGCCAGATAACACTTGGGAGCGCAGCGTTCAGTTTCCAAAGCATAACACCACCTGTTTGGTTTAACTTATGGCCATCTGCCTCAAAAATCCCCTGGTAGCCAATGTAGTTCAAGAACTGCATCTTATCCGAAAAGTTGACGATGCTGCTTGGTGCACCATAGCGCTTTACCATTTCGTCATAGTACTTATCATACTGACCCGCGCCTGTGGCAGCATCATGATATCCCCAGGTATTATTTAAGGGGAAAGGCAAAGTTTTATCCCAGGTAAGGTTGGGAATTATTTTTGGCAGCGTGGTATAAGGTGGCTGCGATGGCAAACCAGTTTCGTCTTTAAATACCCAATCATGAGCCAAATTGGCCAGTTTGTAATATTCTTTAGGATCTTTCCAGGCATATGGGCCACCGCTATAAACGCCAGAAGGCATATCATCCGGCCACGAGCCCTTCCAACCTTCGGGTAGCTTGGCAAAGCCCGATGAACTTGGTATAAACGGACGGGTGCCATCCAGTTCAATGATATCGTTGCGCATTTTGTCGTACAATTCCTTACGGGCATGGCCTTCGTTCCCCCCGGTCCAAACCAACAGACTTGGGTGATTACGGATACGATAAATAGTACTCTGAACATTTTTGGTAAATACGTTGCCTTCCAAAGGCCAATCCGGCGAGCCTTTAAACTCACCCTGCGTATCGCCGGTGATCCAAAAATCCGACCATACCATCTGGCCATATTTGTCGGCTGCGTTCCAAAACGCATCAGGTTCGGTAACTCCACCGCCCCAAATGCGAACCAGGTTCACGTTGGCATTGCGGCACAGGTGCATCTCGTAATCATACCGGGCCGAATCGCGGTTCACCATCATATCGGGTACCCAGGCGCCGCCTACTAAATGTACCAACTTGCCATTTACATAAAACTGCCGGCGTACAAAGCCGTTCACTTTTTCGGCGTTTGACGATACCGTACGCACCCCAAAAACAAAAGTAGTATCATCGCTTATACCTTTGGCATCGGCATATTGCAGGCGAATACGGTATAAGTTGGCTTTACCATACCCATTGGGCCACCATAATTTAGGCTGATGAATAACCAGCTGGCTAATATTATCGGCGTTTAAATCAACCGCTGTACCCGAGTTTGCAGGAACGGAAAACGCCTGCGTAAACTGCACAGGTAAACCTGCAAAGTTTTCGGGTTTTATACTGATGGTTAGCTTACCTGCATTGGCAACCGAAGTATTGTTTGATAAAGTAAGTTTTAAAGATAGTTTAGCCGTACTGGTATCGGGCAGGTTTGGCAAATTGGTTACCAATTTTGGCCTTCCTATAGTAACTGCGCCCGTGGTCCGTAAAAAAACCGGCTGCCAGATACCCATATTACGATCCCGAACCGGGGGAATCCAATCCCAGCCGGCAGAGCAAAGCATGGTTACGTTTTTGCCGATATCGCCGGTAGGGCCTCCATTTTCGTAGAATGGGCCAAGGGCTTTTAACTGTTCCTTTGCAGGATAACCTGCGTAATCCAAGGGGTAAATTTTTACAGCTAACGCGTTCTCGCCACCGGCATTGATAGCTTTACTAACATCCAGGTTGTGCTCGGCAAACATGCCGGCCATCTGGGTGCTATCGGCAATTTGTTTGCCGTTTAAATACACTGCTGCGCGGTAGTTGATGCCCTTAAATATCAGCTGAAATTGTTTGCCCTTATCTGCCGCTGCAACTTTAAATGTGGTACGGTACCAGTAGGGCTTTCTCCATGGATTGGGATCATTGGGTAAATGACTGTATTGCTCCAGGTTATATTCTTTATTAAACTGATCTGATGCATCGGGGATCAGCATATTATTTAATCCCTGGTATGGATCGGGATAAATTTTATTGGCCACCAGCCCCGTTAACACGGTTGAAGGTACCCTAACCGGAAACCAGTATATGGACGAATGGTATTGGATACTTGATAACTCGGCACCGCTGGCGTTAATCAATGCCGAGGATTGCAAATCAAAGTTAACCAGTTTAACCTGCTTTACGGGGGCCGTTTGGGCCGACAAAAAGGCGGGAAAAACGCAGGCTGCGACAACACCAAATACCGCATTAATAGTTTTTTTCATCATAATGATTTTTTAACAGGGATGCCCACCGGCCATTCAATGAATAGGCATGGAAACACCCATTGGGCAATAATTAACAACGGTAAAACTAATTAACAATCGGCAGGATGATATTGTACTTATTTATCATTTTATCATACAAATGATACAAATACAACTTTCAGGGCCGCTTTTTGGTGGTATTGTGTAATACAGTGATGGGCGAATACATGTCCCAGTTAGGATTGTAGTCTTTTTGGTTGATAAGTCCTTTTGCGCCTACCGAAAAATTACCTAAAACGATATCCATGTTGCCATCGCCATCAATATCGTTCACATCCATGGCGAGCCAGCGGCCATAAGGATTAACCGGGATCTCGTGTACTTTAAATTTGCCAGGACTTACTTGTTCGTGGTAGGTAAAACCTTCAGTGGGATGGTATTTAAAATCGGGGAAGAAAGCGATAACGGCCAGGTCAAGGTCGCCGTCATGGTCAAAATCTGTGGCCATAGCCTTTGAGCATCCGTTGATATGGTAAAAATAGGTTTGCTTAAACTTCCAGTTGCCCTGGTTGGTAAAAATATATACCCCATGGTAGGGTTTAAATATAGGCGAGTAATCATTGTTATCGCCACAGGTATACAAAATATCCGGTTTGCCATCGTTATTAAAATCAATGAACTGGAAACTGCTCGATCCATAAACAGATGGAAAACGCACCAGATTTTGCGTGGTAAACCCTCCTTTTTTGTCATTCAGAAACAGCCACACACCCTCATCAGCCTGGGCAAACAGGCATACAATATCGGGCCAGCCGTCATGGTTGTAATCATCAATATAAAGCTGACTTGGCCCTGGCATTGCCCTGATGATTTTTTTTGTGAATTGATGCGCCGATTGTTGCTGCACCAGGAATAGGCCACCTTTATTGTGGCCGAATCCACAGGATACATAATCCATTAAGCCATCTTTATTAAAATCGGCATAAGCGCTTTTTACCGGCCTGGGCAAGCTGTCGGTAATTAAAACCGAATCTTTGCCCTTCATTTTACTGTTAAGGTTAAGGCTGATCAGTTTCCCTTTAAGCTGATCATTAGGGGGCAACACTCCGATACAGGTAATAACCGCGCCATTAGGATTTGCAACCGTTTTAAAAAAATCCGCATCAACTACCGGCGACTGGAATTTTTTGACAACTGTGGCGTTGAGGTTGCTATCCCATTTATAGAGCTTATCACCGGCTCCGCCAGTATAAAAACTTTTATCATTAGGGTTAAAAGCAACCATAGTTGTCATGGCCATACCATTGGTGGTATCTGCCTTTGCCGGCCGTTTTAAGCTAAAAATAGCCCAATCTTTCACCGCATTGGGCTTAGGGATAGCCAATTTATCGGGCGCAGCACTTTTGTAATACATTACAATCTTATGCCAATCGGCGTTTGATATGGCCGAGGATGAGTATACCAGGTAGTCGCCCATAAAGGGCCTTACACCAAACTTAGCTGCCATTGCCGGCAAAATACCCTTATCCCATGTTGCTTTATCAAGCAAAGATGCATCTGGCGCCTGGTGACAGGTGGAACAGCGCTTTTGAGCCAGTTGCTTGCCCTCCTCAATATACCTTTCATCGTCTGCCTGCCCATTATCCCTATTGCAACTGCCACATGTTGTGAGCGCAGCAAACAGCGCTATGATTAATGAATGGAAAAAAAACTTTTGTTTATTAATCATTTACACTTATCCCGTTTTCCGAAGCAGCTTTCAAAGCTTTGAAGATAGACGCTTATTATATAATCTATTATAGTAATAACCTATTTTTTTGTATGATTTTCAAGCACAATCAGCGGCAAATTTCTATCCCATTGCGGTTGCAGGCCATGGATGAATTTAAACCCATCAGCGTAATTACCCAATATAATATCAACCTTCCCATCGTTATTTAAATCGGCTGTTTCCATGCACATCCAGCGGCCATATTTACTTACAGGCACGGCGTGCGGTTTAAAATCAAACGGTTTGTTTTGTTCAAAGTAGATAAACTCCTCATAGGCTGTGTTTTGCATATCTGCAAAAAAGGCTATCGTGGCAATATCAACATCGCCATCACCATCAAAATCAGCAGCAATTGCCTTGGTACAGCCATTTATAGGGTAAAAATATTTCTGTTTAAAGCTCCAGTCGCCGGCGTTGGTAAAAATATACAGGCCATGGTAGGGTTTTAAAATGCGCGAATCATGGTAATTATACCCACAGGTATAAACCAAATCAAGATTACCATCGTGATCCATATCAACCAACTGAAAACTGGTTGAACTGTTTGTCGGCGGGAAAGTAAGTAATTTTCTCGTCGTAAATCCGCCTTTCTGGTCATTTAGTAATAGCCATAGTCCCTCGTCACCTGTGCCAGTTAAAACCATCACATCAGGCCATCCATCTTTATTAAAGTCGCCTTTTAAAGCCTGCACCGATCCTGCTTTATTTAAAATAGGTTGTTGAGTATAGGTTTTGTCTTTATTTTGAACCAACAAATAAACGCCGCCCTTTTTATCGCCCTGCCCACATACTACAATGTCGTTCAGGCCATCTTTATTGAAATCGCCTACAATGGTTTGAACGGGCCGGGGCAAATCTGATGCTATATAAGTTTCAGAAGCGTGAACGTCCTTAGCATCAAGATTAAGCTTCACAATTTTCCCGTTAGGGAAATCAATTGGTGCCATGCGACCAATGGCCGATACAAAACCAATGTTACTGCCAGCTTCTTTATCAAAGCTGATATCAACGCCCGCTGAGGGCAGCGATGCCAGCGTATCGGCTTTTAAATTGCTATCCCAACCATATAATTTTTCATTAACTGCATCGGCACTGTACAACTTTTTGGTAGCCGGGTTATAGTTTATAGCGGTGGTAAAACTGGTTGAATTAAAGGGCGCTGGCTTTTTTAAAGTAAACCCAGCCCAGTCTTCAACCAGTGGCGTAGGTTTTTTGGCGGGTAACAATGTATCGGGCGCAAACTTTTTGTAATAATTAACAATAGCCAGCCACTCCAGTATGCTTGCGCCCGTAGTATCTTTAGCATCCTGTTTAAAAAATTGCCCTCCGTAAGTAGAAATTTTTAGCATAGGCGCCATACTTACCAACACGTGATTTATCCAAACATCCTTTGGCAAAGCATTTATGGGTGTTAATGCATGACATCTTGTACATTTTAATTGTACCAGGTTTTCGCCATCTAACTTTACATTACCGGTTAACTTATAGGGCTGACTTGTTTTGGGTTTGCAGCCATAAATCAACGTAGCAAACGATAATAAAACTGTAAATAAAAGCAGGTAAGTAGCCGCCAGGTATTTTGGTTTGAAGTACATATAAAGCGTTAAGTACCGTTATTTTTTAAGTTTAAGTTTCTTCCAGATGTATTCGCCAACCTGCCGGCCTTGTACAGCCCCCTGGTCAACACTGTTCCGATAGTGAATACCGCCGTAAAAACGACTTATAGATGTTTCGTCAGACGCTTTTAAAAACGAATCAAAATGACGCTGCATTCCTATATATTTTAAATCGCTGGTATCCTGATAAGCAAAATTATCGCCAAACAAGTGGGTAAGCATCACGGCAGATGCTGCGCTGATATCGCTATGTCCGCTTGGATACTCGGGGAATGGTGGCGTTTGCAGCATAGGCAGCCAGTCGTGGTCAATTTTATCGTTAATAACCGTAACCGGCCTTATGTAGTTGGTTTGGTATTTAACCTGCCATCCGCTTATAAAAGCATCAAATAAGGCTATAGAAGTAAGTGCGTATGCCTGCGCGGTTTTTATACCATCGGCATGGGTTTGTTTACAGGCAATAGCCGTAATACCAATCCAGTGGCCACCGGGGGTAATTTTTTTATTGGCAAACATCATGTGCCCATTGTGCTGAATTACAAAAGGGTTATCATCCCAAAAGCGGGCTATAGTAGTTTGCTCGGGGGTGATGTGTTTACTTAACTCGTACACCTCAACAACCTGCTTAAAATAAGGGCTGTTTTTGTCGTCGCTAAAAGCCGGGGGCGGTGGTAATTTAAATTGCGTTGAAGTATCAACAGCAAAAGTATGCATGGTACCCCAGCAAAACTCAACTCCATCAAGATAATCGGGGGCAGTTGGGCGCCATTGACCAGGGCCATCGTTACCCAAAAAACGAGGCTTGCCACGGGTTTGCGGGTAATTATCAACTGATGCGCGTTTAAGGATGAATTTACCTACCTGGGCGCCAAAAGCTATTGAACGCGAGTAAGTCGAATCATCAAGGTTATTCTTATACATAGCGTAAACCTTATCCTCGTATTTTTGCAACGTATCTACCGAGAAAGTAATTTTGTGTGCTACCGTAAAAAAAGCCTTGGTTGCGGCCAGTGTAAAATTGTATTTAAAATCTTTGTTGGGCTTAGGCGGTTTGCCAAAGCCCTTTAACTGGGCAGCTATTGAATTATAACTGGTATCAGCGTAACGCTCAGCTTCGTAAGCTGCCAATGTAGTATAGCCGTAAATCCGGCTTGCAACCGGAGGTGTAAACACATCATAAATAATAACCTGCGTTAACTGATCAACGTTATTATGTAGTACATCCGCGTCTTTTAACAAGGGCGTTGTTTTTTTTTGTCCGCAACTATAAATCAAAGATAAGCATGCAACGGCTAAAAGTATTTTAAAACATCTCATAAACAGGTAATTAGTTAAGCTGTACGGTTCGTTGGTGGCCATAGCTATCAGTTATGGTTACTGATGCCATATTACTTTCAATATTAAAGAATCTGCCTGACTGCGACAAGAAAGAACTTCCATTATAAAACTCCTGCCTGGTCATTTTTCCATTTTTATATTTGATGGTTGCAAAAGCATCCAATGGCTGTAAAGCAACCGTTTTAACACTGCGGTTAAGCTCAAATAACTTCAGCGCATCGCGGTTTTGGGTTGCTGCAAGCATATAACTCCCTTTGGCGCTTCTTAATTTAACAAGGCCTTTGCCATCGCCAGGTATGTATAAACCGCTTTGCAAAATACTTAAGGGTTTAAAACCACCTTTGCCATCACCTTTTAGCACCAGTCCGTTAAATGCATCGTAGCGGCCTGTTGCAACCTCGGTACCGTAATCATTGCCGCTCAGGGCTACATCAAGGTTGCCGTCGCCATCAAAATCATCAACGGTAATACCGCAAAGTTCAGACTGCTGGGCATCAATTGGTAACGGCGTCACTGTAAATTTACCGCCACCATCGTTGCGCAAATAGCACGACTGCAGGTAGTTTACCTTCAGACGGATAGCACCCTCACGCATTTTTGGGGTGATTACCGAATCCATAGGCGCCACAGCAAGAGAGTGGTAGTTTTGGAATTTGATACGCATGCTAATCATTTGCTTCACAATATCATCGCGCCCAAATGCCGGAAACTCCCGCTTCACGCCATCCTGATCTTTTAAAAACACAGATGGGAAAGCATCATAACTATCATTATTATCAAAATCTTTAGCTGTTATATAAATAGGGTATTGGTCTGATGCTTTGTAAAAAGTATTCAGCCCAGTATTTCCTACAATGTAGTCGATATCACCATCATGATCAAAATCGCCTGCGGCAATGGTATTCCACCAGCCTAATTTATCGGCTACCCCGGTGTTGCTTGTAATGTTTTTGAATACGCCTTTATCATTTTTCAAAAAGGTAATTGGCATCCATTCGCCCGTAAGTATTAAATCGGGCCAGCCATCATTGTTAAAATCGGTAAAAGTAGCATCGCATACCAGGCCGATATTTTTTAACGCGGGCGCTACCACTGCAGATACATCGGTAAATTTGATAACACCATTTTTGCTGTCGTTACGCAAAATGAAACTGGATACTGGTTTAGGATAATTCCATGGATCAACACGGCCCGATACAAAAAGATCGAGCTTGCCATCATGGTCAAAATCAACTGCCTTTACGCACAATTTACTGGTGAGGTTTTTGGGCAATGCATCTGGCTGCAATATAAAATTACCTTTACCATCATTCAGGTAAAACCTATCCTGGTAATTGGCCGACCCCGGCTGGGTTTCAAACCCGCCGCTGGCAATATATAAATCAGGATGGCCATCGCCGTTGGCATCAAATAACAGCAAACCTTCATCTTTATTACCAGCTACCTGGGCCAAATATGAACCCATATCCATGGGGTTTAAAGCAGGTGCCTTCACCGGCGATTGCGGCAGCAAATTGCGCTGAATAAATTTACCGCTGGCTTGTTGCAATAATAACTGTGCCGGGTATAAAGTTGTACCGCCAATTACCATATCATCAAAACCATTGCCATCTACATCGCCAACTGCCACTGCCGGGGTATATTGCGATAATTTATGAGGGATTAATTTTTGAACGTTAAAATCGATATAGTCTTTTTCCTGGTGCTTATAGTTAATACCTGCCGATTTTGTTATCTCGCGAAAAAGTGCGCCCGTGTTTTGGGCCGGAAGCTTAAATGAATAGGGCTCTCTTGCGTCGGCCATGCTTACTTTAAGCGTTTGGTTGGCCTTTACATTTTTCAGCACCTGTTTTTTCCCATTATCCCAACTGATAACAACCGAATCTAACTGAGGTACGTTACCCAAGCCAAAATGGGCTATATTTTGAATGGTAGACAGATAGCCACGGTATGGCGTGTTTTCATATACCTGCTGCTGGCCGTGGTTGTAATAAATATTGGCAAATGCCCCAATGCCGCCAAGGTTTTGCGGGCCGCCTTTAAATTGTATGTGTAAATAGTTGTTGCCGGTTTTATTTTTGTCGCGGGCTGTATTTCTGTAAACAAAGGCTTCGTCATCAATGTTATTGATAATCATGTCCATAGCGCCGTCATTATCCAGGTCGGCGTAAGCCGCCCCGTTTGAAAATGACGGTGTGCCGAGGCCCCATTCTTTAGTTACATCGGTAAATTGCAACCCGTCGGTATTTTTAAATGCATAGTTGGGTATTTTTACAATCGGTATCTGGTCAAGGATTTGTTTGTTTGACGCGATTGCAAAAGCCCGGTTCCTGAAGGTAATAAAGTCATGATCGGTAACGTCGCGGGGATAGCCATTGGTCACTATCAGATCTCGTAAGCCATCGTTATCAAAATCAGTAAGCATTGGGCCCCAGCTCCAGTCTGTTTGGCCCACGCCGCTTAAAAAAGCAACTTCACTAAAAACTGGCGCGCCTATTGAATCATTTTGGCCCAGGCGCGGGCCTTTATTTATTTGTAAGGTATTGCGTGTATATTGGTATTGTTGGTTATAGCGGTCAAAATTTTGAAATATCTGGTAATTATTGCCGGGCATAAACATCTTTTTACGATAATTATCCTCAGGGTTCATATCAACTTCAAATGCATCAACCAGCCCATCGTTGTTAACATCTTCAAAATCCTGTCCCATGGCACTAAATGAAGTATGCTTAAAGTATTCTTTAGATCGGTCTGTAAAAGTACCATCGCCATTATTGATGTACAGTATATTATCGGGTAAAAAATCGTTGGTTACATAAATGTCCTTCCAGCCATCTTTGTTAATATCAACAATAGTTGTAGCATGCCCGTAGCCTTCAATAGTTATGCCCGCCTGTTTTGATACGTTGGTAAATACGGGATGTTTAAGTGCGGCGTTCCAATCATTACGATAAAGCCTGCCTGTACTTTTGTGGCTGCCATCCTTTATAGTAGGCCTAAAAGTACTTTGATTATCGCTGGCTAAAGCTTCATTTACAGTAACGTACATATCCAGGTCGCCATCGTTGTCATAATCAAAAAACGACGCCATGGTAGAGTGCACGTTAATATCCAGACCATACTCTTTACCCATTTCTTTAAAAACCGGTACACCATCTTCGCCAACGCCCTGATTTACGTATAGCAAGTTAGTACGCTTAACAGAATCGTCGAGCAAGGTATTACAAACATATATATCGGCAAGGCCATCGTTATTAATATCTACAACAGCAACTCCCCTGCCCCAGCCTCCTTTTCCGCCAACCCCCGCCTTTGCGGTTACATCCTCAAACTTCATATCGCCTTTGTTAAGGTATAGCCTGTTTGAGAGTGTATTGGCAACAAAATAAATGTCCTGCAAGCCATCGTTATTAAAATCGCCTATACCTACCCCGCCCCCATTGTAAAGGTTAAGCTTGGTAAGAGGGTTTATTTTATCATCTTCAACAATGGTATTACTAAAGGTAATACCTGATGCCGATGAGGGTATCTGTTGAAAAAGCGCCGACTTTTTACAGGCAGATAAAGACACAAGCAGGCTAATAAATATGTAGGTATACTTCATGAATTTTGGACAGTAGGCTATAAAAAAAGGTGGAGAAAATTATCTCCACCTAAATTAGAATAATCGAACGGGTTATCAAAAATTAATAACCAGGATTTTGTTTTAAAATGATTGGACCTTTTGCGTTAGCAATATCAATTTGTGCCTGAGGGATTGGGCGGTACTCGCTCTTGTTAGGAGTGAATTTGGCATCTTTCAGGGTAATATCAATTGATTTGTCGCTTGCAAAGAAAGTATTCATCTCAGCAGTCTGGTAAGCGCTGCCCCAACGTTGTAAGTCGAAGAAACGGTGACCTTCCATAGCTAACTCAATTTTGCGCTCAAAACGTACGGCTTTACGTGCATAAGCCTGATCGGCAAACACGGTGTAAAGACCAACTTTATAATTAGCTGCCGGCGTAGTTTGAACGGTATAAATTGATTTTGAAGCATCGTAAGGGGAGTTCAAATAAACCCATCCGCTTTTGACACCGGCACGGGTACGTACCTGGTTAACAAGTGCCATTGCAGCAGGAAGGTTGTTTGCTTCAACCTGGCATTCAGCAGCCCATAACAGGATATCTGAGTAACGGATTAAATTTACGTTGTTCGAAGTACTCAAAGCAGAAGTCCAGGTATTTTCTGTACTTGTGTTAGTACCAACTTCGCTTTTTGAATACACGTTCTTTTTAGGGCTGAAGTGACCATCAGACCCTGGGTTACGAATCCATGCATCACCAGGGTGTGGACCCCAGTCAAGATAAGGAATACCTTTACGGCCCATAGTAACATCAATACGTGGATCTAATGTACCGGTGTAGGTTACATCAGTTACAGCAGGTGCCGAGTTGAAATCATCTAACAATGGTAAACCGGTTACAGCATCTGTTTTGTAAGAGTTAGCCAGCCATTGCGATGGGTTAAAGAAACCGCAGCAACCACCAGGACCACCGTTGTAAGGGAAGTTAAGGTTATCGCCCTGGTTACTATTATTACCCAATGATCCATCATTCACCGATGCCTGAACAGCAAATACTGATTCGGCGCTGTTTTTCTGACCTGCTTCCGGGCTAAAGTTTTGCTGAAAGTGATCATTTAAAGCATATGTTAAACCACCGGCAGTTTTACCACTTGCCATTAAAGTAGTTAATATAGGCAATGCAGAAGTATATTTAGCTTCGGCCATAAAAACTTTTGCCTGGTATGCCATTGCAGCATATTTATTTGCACGCGCTTTTTGAGGCTGAGTTTCCGGAAGATTATCGGCTGCAAATTTAAAGTCGGCCTCAATCATAGGGTAAATATCCTTATCGTTTTTAGTGGTATAAACTGCATCACTTGTTGTAGTTTCATCTACATAAGGAACCATAAAGAAGTTACGACGCAACTCGAAGTAAAAATAGCCTCTTAAAAACCTGGCTTCGCCACTTATCCTTTTAATGTCATCAGCAGTAAGATCCTTTGCGTTAGGAATACCGCGCAAAACATCATTTGAACGCTGTACACCATCGTAAAGAGCCGCAAATTTACCTGTTATAAAGCTATTGGTAGCGGGCAGGTTAAATGTTGCTACCGGAGTTTGATCGGCAGCACCATCTGATGGATCAGAACCTTTATAAGCATCGCCACCGGTAATACTACCAAACATCCAGTTTGAAGGGGCTGCTGATTGACCACCACCGGCACCGCCGTAACCATCCAATTCTGAATAAGCACCTATCAATAAGCTTTCGACACCCGCCTTATTTGCAAGAAGTACAGGATCAATTCTACCCAGCGCTGGCTTATCTAAAAAGCCTTTTTTCTGGCACGCGTATACTGCACATATCAGCAGCAAACACAGTGGGATGATTAATTTTAATTGAAATTTTTTCATGATTTTAATCTATTAAAATATTGTTAAAATGTAGCCTGTACACCTAATAAATAAGTTTTTTGGTTTGCCGGGTAGTTACCAAAGTCGATACCAAAGTTACTATTATCTCCCAAAGCAGATGGCTGAATTTCCGGATCTAAACCTTTGTATTTGGTAATGGTAAACAAGTTAACCGCTTGAACATAAACTCTTAGCTTCGATAAACCTACCTTTTTGAGTTGTATGCCTGGAATGCTGTAACCCAATGTTAAAGTTTTTAATCTTAGGTAAGAACCACTTTCCATGTAGTAAGAGTTAAATACAGCTGTATTGCTAAAGTTTGCAGAGGCAGTTAACACAGGGATTGTAGCATTTTGGTTAGTTGGTGTCCATGAATTAGCTATAATTCCTTTAGATACGTTTCCTTTGAATACTTGTGGAAAATCTGTCCAGTATTTAATGTAATTAATGTTTTTGTTACCTTGTGAACCGTAGAAGAATGCATTCAAATCAAAATTCTTGTAGTTGGTGTTCAAAGTAAAGCTATAAGTGAAATTCGGATTTGGGTTACCAAAGAAAGTTCTGTCATCCGAAGTTATTTTACCATCACCATTTACATCTTTATATTTGAAGAAACCCGGTGCAGCACTCTCCTGGGTTGGAGAAGCAGTTACATCTGCAGCATCCCTGAATAAACCTAAAACCTCATAACCAAAGAACTCGCCTAATGGCTGGCCTGGCTGTAACCTGGTGAAGTTACCAATACGGGTTGAACCAGCACTATTTCTGTCCTGATATTTTAAACCTGGAGGCAAGGCAACAACACGGCTTTTGTATGAGGTAATATTACCTGTTATGTCATATTTAAAATCGCTGCCAACGTTACCATGGTAGGTGATATTAAAGTCAAAACCCTTGTTGCTGATGTTACCGGAATTGCTATAAGCTGGGGCTGCACCACCAAGCGGATTGTAAGCTGGGTTCTGGAAAAGTAAGCCACTGATTTCTTTTTTGTAAACCTCGAAACCAATCTCTAATTTATTGTTTAACAAAGTTGCATCAAAGCCGACGTTGGTCACTTTATCTTCTTCCCAGGTAGTGTTAGTGTTACCTAATGAAGCTGCGTAAGTACCTAACACAGCGCTGTTACCAGAACCTGTAACATCATAATAAGAGTTTTGCGGACCTGCTGCATAAAGGTTAGTAATGTTAGTGATACTTACGTTGTTCAATGATCCTAATTTACCCCAACCACCACGTAATTTTAAATCGTTTAACCAGCTGATATTTTTCATGAACGATTCTTGCGAAATCCTCCAACCAGCAGTTATCGACGGGAACACACCATAACGGTGGGCAGAAGAGAATACAGAAGCACCATCACGACGCAAGGTACCGCTTAACAGGTACCTGTCATTGAATGCATAATCCACTTTTCCAAATACTGAATAAATGGTTCTATAATAGATGTTGATATTCTGGTTACTTGGACCAGACGGCGAACCAGTATCCAAATCCACATAGTTAGGATCGGTTGATACACTATAGTTTGATCTTCCGGCCTGTAAACCACGATTATACACCTTATTTGACTCTGAACCTACAAACACCTTAACATCGTGTTTGCCAAATTTTTGGTTATAGTTTAAAGTATTAGTCCACAAGTATGTACTGTTGTAGCCTGCGCCTTCGGTGTAGTTATTAGGGTTGGTGTTACCTTCGGCGTTTTCGTAAGCAGTATAATTAAAAGAGTGGAAGTAGTAATTATCAAAAGTACCGCCAAATTGCGTGCGGGCAGTAAAGTGTTTCAGGAAGTCTACTTCTGCAAACACGTTACCAGCCATCTGCCAGTCATTCCCCTGGTTTACCTTTGCACGTGTTTGTATAGCAACTGGGTTTGACGCGTTACCTAAACCAGCTGATTTTGTACCTGCAAAATTACCCTTAATGTCATAAACTGGTATAATCGGAGGTTCACGATAGGTGTGTGAAATGGCGTTGCCTTCGTTTTGGTTACCAATTGTTGGGTTGCTTTTAAAGAACATATAAGCGTTTTCGCCTACACGAATGTGATCACCAATGGCAAAATTTGTATTAACACGCAATGCGTAACGTTTTAAGTAAGTGTTAAGCAAAGTACCTTGTTGATTAAGGTAATTAACAGACATCAAATAGCTTGATTTATCGCTACCGCCGCTTGCCGTAATGTTGTGGAAAGTTTGAGGGGCAGATTTAAATACTTCATGAAACCAATCGGTGCCTGTTTTGTTGGCTTTGGTGATCTGGTTACTATTGATGTTATAAGTAGCAGGGTCGGTATTAGCACCACCAGATGCTGTTGCAGTTGGCGTAATATAATCAGGGATTGTAACCGAAGTACCTGGGAACTGAACGCTACCTACTGATTTTTGGAGAGCTTCTGCATATTCCTGGGTACCTGCAAGGTTAAAGCCATTACTTAGCGGCTTTTGGCTACCGTAATAAGCATCATAACTAATACTAGCGCGGCCTGATTTACCTTTTTTGGTAGTAATTACAACCACACCATTTGAACCCTGCACACCATAGATGGCAGCAGAACCTGCATCTTTCAGTACCTGGATTGATTCGATGTCGTTTGCGTTAACATCATTAAAATTGCCTTGCACACCATCAATAATATACAATGGATCGGAGTTACCTGTTGATGTAATACCACGCACGCGCACCGAGCTTCCGCTACCTGGCTGACCGTTGTTGATTACGGTAACACCTGCTGCCTGGCCTTGCAATAATGCTGCCGCCTGGCCGCCTGGTACAGTTTTTAAGTTGGCAACGTTAACAACAGCAACCGAACCGGTGATGTCTTTTTTACGTTGCGAACCGTACCCTGTTACTACCACCTCGTTCAGCGCGTTGCTGCCTGCAACAAGAGTAACCGTGATGCTGGTACTTGCACCAATTTTAACTTCCTGGCTTTGATAGCCAATGTACGAAACCACAAGCGTTTGGCCCGGGCTTAATGTAAGGGTGAATTCACCGTTAACATCAGTTACTGCACCTGTAGTAGATCCCTGGATGCGTACTGACGCTCCAATGATTGGTAACTTGTCATCGCTGCCGATAACTTTACCTTTGTACTTTGTTTGGGCTGTAACTACCAATGAAGATACGAGGCAGCATAGTAGCACGCCAAGGAATCTTCCCTTTAGGAGTAAACTTTTAAACATGAGATTGAGATTTAGTTGATTAATATATTTGATTTAAGATCTTGGGCGGTTTTGGTGTTTATTAAGTTTGCAGTTGAACAATAACATGCCTCGTTATAATTTTTTTGGTGAGAACAAAAAAATCATGGGGCTTGGCAGCATAGTGCTGACCGGTAAAATTTGAAGACTTTAAAATGTTGGAATGTAAAAGTTTTATCATATATGAACTTCCTGTAACAAATTTAATTTATCCCCGTTACCCTGGTTTCACGCTGCCTAAAAACTAAGTGTACGTGAACTATGTTATAATACTATCAGAATTTGTATGGTTTCTGGCGTTCCAGAAATTTATATTGGCTATGCAACTAATGTAAAGAGAGTGTATTGTTTACACAAGTGAAAAATGCAGATTTACAAATTAATTATTTATAGAACCAAAAAGGCGTTAAAATTACAAATTGTGAATATTTTATTAATAAATCATTAACAAATCAAAGCCTTGTTTGTAAATTTTGCAAAGCCAAAATAACAGCACTTATGGTAAAACACAATCGATACCACACTTTATGGGCACATGTTTAATGTTGCAGGGGCCAAACCTCATTTTTTTTATTGGAACAATGCTACATGAATGTTACAAAAACATTGCAGGCTTAGTGTTAAAATATCATCATGATTTTGTAATAATGTCACTACAACATTTATTATTTTATTGCATTATAACTGTGATACAAACATTTATAAACGAAATAATAAATGTTCCGTCAACATTTATCGATTTATAAAACTGTGAAAAATTCGCCCAAAAACTCTCCCTTTAAGCAAAAAAGCACCGTGCATTAAAAAATGCACGGTGCTTTTTATCAGGTAGAATTAATTTTCTAAACTGCCCGTAGTTTCAGCCTCATATATTATTTTTTATAATTTATATTAAAAATTGTGACTGCTATTTGTTCCACCAAACCGATGCCAAATGGGTATCGCTCGAGTTTGTTCCTACCTCAACTACAAATTTGCCTGGCTCCCAATCGTACTTAAGTTGGCTGTTGTAAAACTTCAGTTGCTCGGGTGTAATGGAAAAACTTACCTCTTTGGCTTCGCCCGGCTGCAGGCTTATCTTTTTAAAATTTTTCAGCTCTTTAACCGAACGGCTGATACTTGCAACTGGGTCGCTAATGTACAATTGTACAACCTCTTCGCCTGTATATTTTCCGGTATTGGTAACTGTAACAGTTGCGGTCAGCGTTTCGTTGCCTTTAAGCGTGGTTTTACTCAACTTAACATCGCTGTAGCCAAAAGTTGTGTAACTTAAGCCATACCCAAATGGATAAAGCGGATCATTAGAAATATCCAGATAGTTTGATTTAAACTTAGTTGGTCCGCTGCTGTACGGACGGCCGGTGTTTTTGTGGTTATAATATATAGGTATCTGCCCCACACTACGCGGAAAAGTAGCTGTTATTTTTCCTGAAGGATTATACTGCCCAAATAAAACATCGGCAATTGCATTGCCTGCTTCGGTACCCGGCGCCCAAACATCAAGTATAGCGCTTGCATGGCCATTTTCCCAGGTCAAAGTAAGCGGGCGGCCATTAAATAAAACAATAACCATTGGCTTACCTAATTTAGACAATGCCTTCAGCATATTTTTTTGCGGCTCCGGGATATCAATATCCGACCGGCTTGATGATTCGCCCGACATGCTTTGCGACTCCCCTACCACCGCCACAATCACATCCGATTTATTGGCGGCATCAATAGCTTCCTTCAAAAGCTCATCAGCCGATTTCGGATCGATTGTAACCATTCCGGGGCCAAAATTCAAGCGTTTTATAAATTCAGCATCCTCGGTAATGTTTGATCCTTTGGCATAATTGATAGTAACACCATCACCAACAACGTTTTTAATCCCTTGCATTACACTGATTGACTTTTGCCATTCGCCGGCTAATATCCAGGTGCCCAGCATATCGCGCTGGTTATTGGCCAGCGGGCCAACAAGCGCTATACTGCCCGTTTTTTTAAGCGGCAGCGTTTGGTTATCGTTTTTTAACAACACAAATGAACGTTTGGTAATTTCCCTGGCAGCAGAAAGATTCGCCTCAGACATCACATCCGTTTTTTCGCGCGCGGCATCCATTGATTTGTATGGGTTATCAAACAAACCCAATTTATACTTGGCCTCTAATACCCGGCGGCAAGCCTGGTCAATTTCAAACTGGGTTATCTTTTTTTGCTGTAATGATTTTTTTAGCGTGGTTAAAAAGCCTTCGCCAACCATATCCATATCCAACCCGGCTTTTAACGCCAGGGCCGATACCGTTTGCAAATTGCCAAGGCCGTGCGCTTCCATTTCGTTAACTGCAGTATAGTCCGATACCACGAAACCTTTAAATCCCCATTGCTTGCGCAACAAGTCGGTAAGCAGCCATTGGTTACCTGTTGCGGGTACACCGTCAACGGTATTAAATGAGCTCATGAAGCTACCTGCACCCGCATCAACGGCCGCTTTGTAAGGCGGCAGGTAGTCCTGGAACATTTTAATACGGCTCATATCAACGGTATTGTATTCGCGGCCGGCTTCCGCGCCTCCATATAAAGCAAAGTGTTTTACGCAGGCCATAACCGCATCGGCATTTTTCAGGCTGGCGCCCTGGTAACCCTGTACCATAGCCTTTGCCACCTGCCCGCCGTACCATGGGTCTTCGCCGGCACCTTCTGATATCCGGCCCCAGCGTGCGTCGCGGGCGATATCAACCATGGGCGAAAACACCCAGCTTAAGCCCTCGGCAGTTGCTTCCTTTGCTGCAATATGTGCCGATTGTTTGATCAGATCCAGGTCCCACGTTGCCGACATGCCCAACGGAATTGGAAAAATAGTGCGATGCCCGTGTATAACATCCAACCCAAAAATCAACGGAATATGTAGCCGAGAGTTTTTAACAGCCGCTTCCTGTACCTCTTTGGTATGATCCACACCCCAAATGCCGAACACTCCGCCGATAGCACCCTTTTTTATTTTATCCTCTACACCTTTATTAACTACCGATCCTGTGGTTGGCGCACCGATGGTTACCAGGTTTAACTGGCCGATTTTTTCGTCGAGCGTCATTTTTTTCATCAAACCGCTCACAAAAACATCCATTTTGGCATCCTCGGTTTTATTTTGAGCCAACACCCTGTTAAAAGGCAACAACGCTACACAAAGCGGAATAACCCTGGCTATAAGTTGAGTTGAAAAATATTTGTTCATTTTTTAAATTTACGTTGTAGGGATATTGATTAACCAAAATTGGACAGGTAAAAGCGCGATTAAGCCCTTACAAAACTATTTAATTAAAAATCATCGCTTATAATTGGCTATAACACAACAACAAAATGATTGTGTATAAAGTACACAATTGTAATTATTATAATTAAATAATCAAAGTATTTTTGTAGAATAGCAAAAATGTTGACCAGAGAAGAACTTATTGAGTACAGCGACGAGGCCCGTAAAAACTACCTCGAGCATATTTCTATTGATTGTGTTGTTTTTGGCTTTCACGAAGGCCAGATGAAAATACTGTTGCTTAAAAACATAGGAGAAGAAAAATGGTACCTGCCAGGCGGCTTTGTGCTTAAGCGCGAACCTATTGAAATGGCTGCCAACCGCATTTTAAAAGAGCGTACCGGCCTCGACCAGATATTTTTGCAGCAATTTCACGTATTTGGCGATCCCGACAGGTCGAAAGTTCACAACGAGATGTATGGCGGTATGCTGCCACCTGAAAAGAACTGGTTTTCGGGCCGTTTTTTAACAATAGGGTATTATGCACTGGTTGATTTTTTTGAAGTAACACCACAGGCCGATCGCTTTTCGGAATTATGCGGCTGGCGGGATTTGGATGATATGCCCAAACTTGAGCTTGACCATGAGCTGATATTTAAAACTGCTTTAGATACCCTGCGGCTGCAATTAAACTACCAGCCCATCGGCTATAACCTGATGCCAAAGGAGTTTACTATGCCCGAACTGCAAAAACTATACGAAACCATCCTTGATAAAAAGCTGGACCGCCGCAACTTTCAGCGCCGGATTTTGGGCTTTGGCATCCTGAACCGTGCAGAACAGCCCCGTAAGGGAGGCGCCCATAAAGCGCCCTACCTCTATTCGTTTGATTTGGAAGGCTATAAACACGCGCTGACAGAGGGCTTTAAAGGAGGATGGTGATTTTTAATTACTGAATTAGTGATTTAGTGAATTGAACCTTGAGGAAGACCCTCAGTGCTATTAAGTTAAGCGTTTTCAACCCCGTAGGGGTATAACATTTGCAGAGAAAAATAGAAAAACAATGCTCCGTGCCGTACGGAACTTATGAAGCGTACCTACGGCACGCAAAAATGTTGATTTACAAATGCTACAAATGTTTTGCTCCGATGGAGCAACCTGTCAATTACTTAACTTAATTTAATAGCATTGGGAAGACCCTATTCGGATGTCACGCTGAGTGTTAAAATCCGGGTACTGTGGAGGAGAAATGACATTCAAAAATAAAAGACCGTCATCCTGAGGTACGAAGGATCTACTCGCGAACTTTTCTGTCAGGTATACACAACTGATAGATCCTTCGTACCTCAGGATGACAGGGAAATTGGAATTGTAAAATTTTGAAACAAGTTTAACCGCTTGCAGGAATTCGCCCAACAACCTACTCCGCCATATACTCCATTTTCACCTGCACATTCAGGCTTTCGTTCATTTTGGCAAACTGGCCCGAGTTGCGCGTAAAATCAGGGTCGGTATCCATGTACATGTTGGTGATTTTCACCATTTCGGGGTGCTTATCAGTGCCTATATTATAGGTAAGGCCTTCGCCGCTCTCTAAACTTTGCTTAAGTTCCAGGTATTGCTTACCTGTTATAATGATCATTTTTTCTGCGGTCATATGGTTGTTATAATTGGTACTACTTAAACGGGCACAAATAGCTTTAAGTTATGTAATATTTATACATTAAAGCTGCTACGCCAACCTGGGTATATTCCTGTTTATTATATTTACGTCAAATATAGATATAAACTGCCTTCATGATCAACCTTAAAAAATTACTCCCGGTGGCTTTGCTCCTTGGCAGCACAATGGCATCGGCACAAATAACTTTACCCATAAATACTACCCTGCAAAAAACATATACCAAAGGCACACGTACCCGGGGCGGCGCACCGGGTAAAAATTACTGGCAAAACACTGCCGACTATTCCATAAAAGTAAATTTTGATCCTAAGACCCTCGAAATTACCGGCACTGTTGGTATCGATTATATAAACAACAGTCCCGATACACTTAAAAAACTTGGCTTTAAGCTATATCCCAATGTATACCAAAAAGGAGCACCGCGGGATGCCGCTATTTCGCCAAATGATGTAAGCGATGGCGTTAAAATAAAGTCGATCACTTTGGATAATCAGCCTGTTGATAGTACCAAACGCCGTGTTAATGCTACCAATATGTCGTTAAGTGTTAAACCTATCAGCCCTAAACAAAAGGTGCATTTGGATATTGCTTATTCGTTCATCCTCAACAAAACCTCGCACATCCGCGGCGGGCAGGTTGATCCGGGCGCTTTCTTTATTGCCTACTTTTTTCCGCGGGTGGCTGTTTATGATGATATAGACGGATGGAACGAATTTCCTTACACCGGTTCGCAGGAGTTTTACAACGATTTTTGCCATTTTAATGCCGAGATTACCGTTCCCGGCGATTACCAGGTTTGGGCAACCGGCAACCTGAAAAATGCTGATGAAGTTTACAACTCTAAATATGTAAAACTAATAACCGCCGCTGCCGGCGCCGATAACGTAACAGATATTGTTACCGAAGCTGATGTAGCCGCAGGCGATATCACCAAAAAGAATGCTATCAACACCTGGAAATTTGAAGCCGACAGTGTTACCGACCTGGCTTTTGCCACCGCCAACCACTATATATGGAAAGCCAGCAGCCTGGTGGTTGATCCTAAAACCCAAAGGCGTACCCGCGTGGATGCTGTATTTAACCCGGCACATAAGGATTATTACGCGGTGGTAGATTACGCCCGCAAAACGGTAGAGAGTATGAGCTATAAATTCCCTAAATGGCCTTACCCCTACCCGCACGAAACCGTTTTTGATGGCCTTGCCCAAATGGAATACCCCATGATGGTGAACGACAACCCATTAGAGCAAAGCGAAGATGCGATAGAATTGACCGACCATGAAATTTTCCATACCATGTTCCCTTTTTACATGGGTATAAACGAAACCAAGTATGCTTTTATGGACGAAGGCTGGGCCACCATTGGCGAATGGCTGATCAGCCCCGAGATTGATCCTAAAATAACCGATCTGTATGGCATTACAGCCGTTGAAAACTCGGCAGGCAGCGAACAGGATGTACCTATCATGACGCTTACCCCCGCGCTTACAGGCATTGCAGCCTTTACCGATAATTACCCTAAACCCGGCTTTGGCTACCTTTATGTAAAAGAAATGCTGGGCGACAAACTATTTACCAAAGCACTGCACAACTATATTAACCTGTGGCATGGTAAACACCCCATGCCGTATGATTTTTTTAATTGCATGAATACCGGCGCAGGCATTAACATGAACTGGTTTTGGAAAAACTGGTTCTTTGATAACGGCATCCCCGACCTGGCCATCAGCAAGGTAGCGCATGTGGCAAAAAAATATACGGTTACAGTTACCAGCATTGGTAACAAAGCTGTACCCGTGCACCTTACCATTTTTTATGCTGATGGCAGCAAACAGTCGGCAGGAACAAGTATTGCAGCCTGGGCAAAGGGCAATAAAACAACAACGCTTAACTTTGTAGCCGAAGGCGCCATTAAGCAAATAACATTAGGTACTACTTACGATGTAGATTCGGATAAGAGCAATAATGTTTGGAAACCATAAAAAGGGCGCAAAGAGTTCAGGAGCAAGAAACAAAGACTGAAAATCAGCGATTCTTCACCGTCATTGCGAGGCACGAAGCAATCTCTTTAGGACGATTGTTGACCTTTGCGTAATTGATCTGCAAATCGGGGATTGCTTCGTACCTTATAATGACGTGCTTGTAAGTTACTGACTGTCAATATCAAATATCCGTCATTGCGAGGCACGAAGCAATCCCCGACATGCTAAGTCCCACATAGTTTGGGATTGCTTCGTGCCTCGCAATGACGGTAGTTTTGGACATTGGTTTAACTATATTTCGTTGCACGTCATCCCCATTTTTTTCAGGATCATCCTGATGGATACTCGCAATGACGGTCTTGTAAAAATCGATAACAACAAATGCAGCTATCTTGACTCTTAATTCTTGATTCTAACTAAAAACGATGCGAAAAAAACTACCCATTGACAAAATTACCGAACCGGCAAGTAAGTTCATACACCAGGAGCATACCAGCGGTATTGTGCTTTTTATAGGTGTTTTGGTAGCTATAACCTGGGTAAACTCGCCGTTTGCGCATTCGTACCATCAACTTTGGGATATTAAAGTATCATTGGGCTTTGGCAATCACGCGCTTAATCACCCGCTGCACTTGTGGATTAATGATGGGCTAATGGCCGTGTTCTTTTTTGTGATTGGCCTGGAGTTGAAACGCGAATTTATGGCCGGCGAATTATCGACCATAAAAAAAGCTTCCCTGCCCATGGTAGCCGCTTTAGGCGGAATGATAGTGCCCGCCCTGATATACTTTTTCATTAACAAAGGAACAGCATCCGAACATGGCTGGGGTATCCCTATGGCTACGGATATCGCCTTCGCGCTGGCATTGTTATCTATTGCAGGCAAGCATATCCCATCATCGGTAAAAGTGTTTTTATCGGCATTGGCAGTGGCCGACGATTTAGGCGCTGTACTGGTGATAGCCATTTTTTACAGTTCGCATATCGATTTTGCGCCTTTAACCATTGGCGTATGCCTGTTAACCATATTACTTATTGGCAATAAACTTGGCATCCGCAGCATTATTTTTTACCTGGTGATAGGTTTTGCAGTATGGGTAGCCTTTTTGCTTTCGGGTGTGCATGCTACAATTGCCGGCGTATTGGTTGCCTTTACCATTCCTGCACGAACCCGCATCAACGAAAAAAACTATGCCGAAAGCCTGCGCAAGCTTTTGTTTGATTTTGAAGCGCAAATCCCCAATAACAGCACACTTACCACGCCCGAACAGCATGATACCATCGAAAAAATAAAGAAAATGACTACCGATGCTGAAACACCGCTGCAAAAAGTAGAGTATGGACTGCATCCCTGGGTGGCCTTTGTGGTGATGCCACTGTTCGCCCTCGCAAACGCAGGCATCATTATTGGCTCTGATTTCTTTTCGTCGTTACTAAACCCCGTAAGCCTGGGTGTGATGATTAGCCTGGTAGCCGGCAAATTTATAGGGGTGCTATCAGCCACCTGGCTCATGGTAAAGTTTGGCGCCCCACTCCCGGCAAACTCCACCTGGAAACAAATAACCGGCGTAGCGTTACTGGCTGGTGTTGGTTTTACCATGTCGCTTTTTATATCTGGCCTGGCATTTACGCATGTTGAGATGGTTGACCAGGCGAAGTATGGGATCTTGTTGGCTTCGTTGCTTGCAGGGATTTTGGGGGTGATTGTGTTGAAAAAATCATAGAAATGTAGTTTTCCACGTTTAGTGTCTACGAGCAGGTATTATCAAGGTTTATCCCCAACTGCCGAAAGTCATGAAGTTTTTGCTGCAAATTTTACAATGATAACGTTTTATGGGGAGCCAAAATAAAAGCCACTTAACTAATAATGGTCGTTGCTTTCTTTGTCCGCCGTTGCTTTTGCACTTTGGGCACAGGTGTAATTTGCGTTTTTTCTTTGACGTATTTTTATTTATATCTACAATGAGCATATCCCAAACACATTTTATTGTACGCTTATGACAGGCAGAAATGAAGTTACTTTTAACCGCAGCTGCATTTCTGCTAATATAGTAATTATTCTGTTCTATCTTTTCACAGCAAAGCTATAGATAGTTTGTGAAACGCGCTCCAATACGCTTGATTACGATATCAATCTGTCAAGTATGAGTTAAGAAACCCTCTGCCAGAGTTTGATTAATGTTAAAATGAAAACCCTATGTTGATGCCTAAGCCCCTGATACCGGCAAAAGGGCCGCTTGCATGCGCCGTAACGCCGCTATTGGTAACTGTAGAACTTTTAACGTAGTTGTGGTTTAATAAAACAAACTTGCTGTCAATATCATCCTTAAGCCCCTGTTTATCACTTGCTGATAAGCCGCTCAAATCTGTATTTCCTATTACATCGCCGCTCATGCTGCCATAGTGTAATCCCAGGATATAGACGTCTAATGATACCTTTTGGGCGATAAGCCATTTAGCGCCAATCATCACGCCCCCTCCTATGCCGTTTAAGGTGGTGTTCAAAGGCACATTTACATTATTGCCATTACCATCATTATAAACATATGGATAATCAACTTTCATACTGTTGTACCTGCCATATACCGAAACATAAAATCCACGGGGGCCATCATGTTTGCCGGTATAAAACCGTGCTTCGGCGGTAAACGTTTGGTTTGAGGTGCGGGTGTTTTTGTAATCAATATTGTCGCCATCATGTGATATTTTGTCGCTTATGGTGTTAATTAACGATACGTCGCCAATGCGGGTATCGGGCATAAATTTATATCCTGCTGATATAGTGATCTTACGGGCAACTGAACGTTCGTAGTTAAAACTGTAATTATGCAACACCAACGAGGATAAGTTAACCTGGATGTTGTTTTTTTTATAATCGCCGCTTTGAGCCGATACCTTACTGATGGAGAAACATGTTATAATACTCATAAAGACAGTTGCTATCTTTAAAAATAATGGTAAGTTTTTTTTCATGCTATTTGTGCTTAACGGTTTGGATTTGATTGGTTTACCTGGTGAAATTACTAATGTACTGTAGCTTGTACATTTAAAATTATTCTTTTTGATAATTTTTGAACAACTGGCAGTGCATAGCAAAATGAAGCCCCTTTACCCTTATTATTTTCAACCCAAATACGGCCATTCATTTTGTCGATGAAATCGCTGCATATCATGAGGGCTACACCGGCTCCCTTCTCCTTTTCGCTGCTATATTTCAGGTCTATCTTGAAATTGAAAATTCCCGGTAGTTTTTCCGGCGAAATGCCCTTGCCTTCGTCCTGTACACAAACTGTTACTTCATCGGGGCCGCCAAATCCAACAATGGTGATACTTGATTTTTTTGGCGAGAACTTAATTGCATTATGGATAAAATTACGATGGATAAATTGCACAAGTTCTTTATCGGCATAAAGGTTAATGTGGCTGTCTATGTTATTTACTAATGTAATATCATTTTCCCTGGCCATAAGTGCAAATGGTTGTAAGGCCTCGTCTATCAGCTCCCTGAGTGGCAGTACAACTGGGCTATAACTAAAACCCGATAGCTGTTGCTTTATCCATTGTAAAATATTTTCAAAAATTTCCAGCGATACATCCGATGAGCGTTCCATGGTTTCTACCAATGCTATCAATTCTTCGCGGGTAAAAGCATCCGGATCCTTCAAAACTGTAGCCAGTGTTTTTAATGTACCCAACGGCTGTCTGAAATCGTGGGCCAGGATAGACACCAGGCGGTTATTAAATTCATGGTCAACCTCCAATTTTTGATTGCGCAATTGTACCGTGCGGTTCAACTCTTCCAGGGTTTCGCTGTGGCGGCGTTTAAGCCTGTATAATCGATAAAATATGCCTACCGAAAGCGCAGTAAGCAAAAGCAGAAAGCCGAAAACTAACATCAGCGTATTGCGATTCTCGGCTCTTACCGTTAAAGCTTCAATTTGCTGGTCTTTTATAGCATAGTCAATATAATCAAGCCCCGATGTGTTGGTAAATACTTCTTCAGCTTCATATAGTTCAAGCAGTTTGCCGCTATAACGTTGCGCTTCGCGCAGATTGTTTTGATTAATGTAGATATTGTATAAACTTTTGCCAAAAACTTTGCCGTAAAAATGATAGCCCTTTAACTCCGATATTTTAAGCCCTTGTTTATAATAATAGATGGCCTTTGAGCTATCGGTAAGAATAAAAAGATCGCCGAGGCTTTTTAATATATCAAGGGTTACGTAGTTTACATCTAAGGCTATACCTTCGGCGGCGGCCTTTTGCAGTTGTGCTATACCTCGTTCGCGTTTGCCATTTTTTAGGTAAAGGTTTGCCTCTACCTGATCTGTCACCAACAACACCCGTTCATCTTTGTACTTAGTGGCTATACGGCGGGCGCGGTCAAGGTATACTTTAGTTAAATCTTCACTAACCGAATCGGGATATATCAAAAGGTAGTTGCAATACAACAAAGACATGATCGAATCTTTTTTAAGGCCGGTACCCTGGGCCAGCGCATGTTTTAAAGTTTCTACAGCCTTTTTATCCTCTTTACGTTCGTTAAAAACAAGCGCTATATTCATCAAGGTCTGAACAATATTGGCCGAGTCTCGTAACACAACATAGCGGTTGTATGCGTCATTATAATACCTAAGCGATAGTTGAAGATTGCCGCGCAGGTCATAAACTATCCCTATAATATTAAGGGCGTCGGCTTCGCCTTGCTGGTATTTTAATCTTGTAGAGATAGCCCGTGCAAGCTTTGCGTAGTAAAATGAATTATCAATGTTTCTTTCATACATCAGCATCCCCAGGCGGTTAAGGGCGTTAACGTATTTTATACTATCGTTTATTAAAGGAAGTTGTTTTTGGATATAGTCGATATCTTTTATTTGGCAATAGCCAACCTTACCCACAAATATTAGCAACAATAAAAGACCTAAATACTTCTTCATTTTACAAATCAGGCTGTGCAGGAGGGCAAACTCGACAGGATGAATATATGTAAAATTTTTATTACCAAGCAATGTCCCGATATATAAAATACCTTGCCAATATTGCTCTTTTTGGAACTTTTATGTAGTTTATTGATAATTTACCCTATTTTTTGATCTTTTACTTTAAGGCATTACAATATTTTTCATGATTTAATTTAACTAATAATACATAAGGTTGCTTTTATGTGCCGACACTACCCCCTTAAACTAAATCAGCATGTTATCAAAAGGCCGTCAATCAGTATACTGCTTTTTTAGCTGGTTATATTTGGTTTTCACCGGCTTGGTTTTATACAAATCTGCCAGGAATGTATTTTCGGCCAGTTTAATATCATCCCGGGTTAGCTGCCTGGTGGCAAAGGCTTTTTCAAAATATTCCAATGCCTTGTCAAACTGGCTTTTTTTCGCAAAAGAGCAACCCATGCTGTATAACGCGCTGGCATCATTATTTTTTTGGGCTAATGCCTGGGTAAGATGCTTAATGGCAAGGCTATCCTGGTTGTTATATAATAATGCTAAACCATACTCAGCGTTAAATGAACTGTCGCTGCGTAAGGTGCCCCCTTTTTCGTAACTGGCAAAAGCTGTAGCGGCGTTTTCAAACGATTTATTCTTAAAGTAACTAAGGCCAAGCAGGTAAAACCTGTTCCTTACGGTTGATAAGGTATCAGCGGTTATAGCATCGTTATAATTGCTAATGGCCTGCTCATAATTTTTATTGGTTAAAGATGCATCACCGTTGGCGTAAAAGTATTTGTACTTAGGAGTTATTTTTATAGCGGCGTAGTAGTCTTTGTACGCCCTACTAAAATCGGCTTGCTGCACACGCACCAAACCGCGATAGTATAATGCTTCTGAATTAAATTCATTATAATTAAGCGATTGATCTAACGATATCAGCGCGTTATCATAATCTTTGGAGTTATACAATGCTTCGCCATAAAGTTCCTGAGCGGTTGAAAGGTTGAGGGTAATTTCCTTCGCAAGGTCACTTTTCGAGCCATTTTTAGCTGCCTCCAGGTTAACTTTCAGGATATTGATAGCCTGGCCAAAATCCTCAACGGCTTTAGCATATTTTTGCTGTATCTGGTACGTGTTACCTTGTTCAAGGTACGCACCGTAGTTATTTTTATCACTGCGGATGGCTTCATCGTAGCTCTTTATAGCCTTATCGTAATTGGTTATACGGTTATGAGCAAGCCCCATCTTAAAATGGGCGTCAGATAAGTCGTTATTACAGGCAATGGCGCGCCGGTTAAAATCAATTGATTCCAGGTATTGTGATTTTGCGCCGATATCTTTTTTGCCAAACTCCACGGCTCTTGTAAACCTTATCTCGGCCTTGCCATGAAGCGCCAGTGCATTGCATTTGCGTATTTTGAGCGCATTGTCATAAGCGGTATCGGCATTAGTAAAATCATGCTTTTGGCGTAAATCTTCGGCCGATAGGAAATATGCATTGCTGATGGAATCAACCTTTTGTTGCTGCGCCGGCTCAAATCCTAACTTTTCGGCTTCAATAAAATCGGCGCCGGCGCTGCTGTTGTTTTTTGTTGCCACATAATTTAAGCCCCTGATATAATAAGCCGCCTCATATTTGGGATTCAATTTAAGCGCGACATCAAGATCTTTTTGGGCATCTTCAGTTTTTCCGTACCGGTATAAAATCTCTCCCCTGTCAAAATAAAAAACAGCGTTTTTATCATTCAAAGCTATCGCTTTACCGTACTCATCAAGTGCACCGGCATAATTGCCAACTTTATCTTTCCAATGCCCTTTTGTATCAAAATAAATTGGTTTTTCGGGCGCGTCATCGGTAGCGCTCAAGGTTAACACATCGTAATCGGAAATGGCGCTGCTAAAATCATTTTTATATTTAATATAAAAGGCAGCGCGGGCAATGCGGGCATCCAGGTAATTTGGGAAATATTGTATCGCAAATGAGTAATTTTCCAAAGCCCTGTCTATCGCTCTGGTTTCATCGGGCTTTTTAGCAATCATAGCTTCATATGCCTTAGCCTTAATAAAAAATACCTCGGGGTATTCACTTTTATCTTTTTTGTGTTCCTTTAGTATTTTATCACATTCGTCAATAGCCTCATCTAATAACCCAGACCCAACTTTATTGCCCGGAGAAGCAATCAGGATAAGCATTTTATTGAGCGGCGCAGTTGCGGCAGTTATTTCGGCATTGGCTTCTGGTTTTAATGTGAGCGCCTTTTGGTAAAACCTTATGGCTTCATTGTATCTGCGTTCGTCTCTGGCTTTATCTCCTTTGTTTTTAAAGTTGTCGTAAGTGTACTCGGCAACCATGCGTTTGGTGTCCATTACTTTCTTATCAAGCGCCGGAACAAATGCCTTTAGGTTTTGAGCCTTTACATACATCTCCAAAGCATCTTTATAACGCTGATCGGCAAAATAGCCGTTGCCGGTGTTCACATATTCGTTAAAATTGGCTTGAATCGCTTTTTCCTGTTCTTCTTTGGCCGTACGGAACGAACTGCTTTCTTTAAATACGCTATCGGGTGGTACAACGGTTGCAGTAGCCGATGTGTCTGTATATATATCTGTATTATTTTCTGTAGATTCTATTGGCTTCGCCGGATCATAAAAGCTGATACCCATAACATAAGCCGACCATTTGCCATTGCCGCCGCTCACCATCCTGATAGTTGCAATGCGCGGCCTTGTTTTATAGGCGATGTTTTTAACCTTGTATTTGCCTTTAAACTCACCGTCAAACTTTACGTTAACAAATACAAAATCTTTTTTCTTGATGAACGACGGCACAAGGTTGTTATAATTAATAGTAGCATCTGTTGATTTATCGTATTGTAAATCAAGCGTAGTCATGTACTTATCAATGCTTATATCTTTGCTGTTGCCCAGCGAGGCTAAGGGGTCAATGTCATTCTCAACCGTAATGTCCTTATTGTAAAAAAGCTGATTTCGCGATGGCTTATAGCTGTCGCCCTCAATCTGAATCAGGTCGCTGGCTATGTTGTTAGGATCGTTAATAACATTCAGCAGGTCTGGTATCCGTTTCACAGTCTCTGTAGCCTGGTAACTAATTTCACGCGCATCCTTAAGTGTAAGCTTTTGGGCAAAACCAGCTGCCGAAAATAACAGCAAAAAAAGTATGCTGCCGGCGCTTTTTAGTTGTAAATTTTTGATAAGTAATTTTTTATCCATAACAGGGAGGGGATTTTAATTAGCGGATGTTTTTGTAAGTTTACTTATAAGCCATCCGGAGTTTCGGGTTTGCCGGTTATACTGTTGAATGTCAAACGCCCAGCCGTCAATTTGATTAAAGTGGTAGGTTATATTATTTACCCTGGTAATTTGCGCGTTGTTATTTATGTTTTCCTGTATAAAGCGCTGTGTTGCCGCATCAAGGTTTTGCACTTCGTCAAAATAGTTGGCTATGTTCTTTTTATCGGTGTTAACCTGGTAAATATCCATAAAATCGGTACCGTGGCTCATGGGGTTAAGTGAGGTAGTTTTATCTACTGCAGCAGGCATTGTAAACTCCGGCTGATTTACAGCACCGGCTGGAGCAACGGCGTTTAAAAATTTGGCGTTAACTGCCGTTATTATCCATTTATAGCCATTTGAGGGCAACCTTATGAGCTTTAAGCTTAATACTGCATTCTCACGCCTACCCTTCCAGTTAATATCGCAGTTGAGGCTGGCGTACCATTTGTCGCCATACATACTCAAAAACCTGGGATTTGCTTTATCATCAACGCTTTTTATAAAGCTTTTTACTTCGGTTTTGTCCCAATCTTTTTTTTCGGCATTAAAAAGGCTTAATATCAGCCTTTCGCGGCTTATGAGGTTGGCTTGGGTATTATCGCCAGTGTATTTTTTTAATAATGTGCTATCATTATTGTTAAAACGTTCAATAAACTCGTTAACCTGTTTTACCTGCCATACAAATATATTTTGATATTCGTTCTCATAATCCTGCGCCAACAGCGTTGTGCTGTTAAAAACCAGTAAAAAAGCAAACGCGTATTTTAACATAATAAGGTAATTATAAGGCTTAAAAGTCATGCTTTATGGGTTTGTACAACACCTATATCTTCAAGGAAAACGTCCCATGCTTTCTTAGTATCACCATCGGCGCCGGTTTTTAGGTACGATTTTAAAACCACGGTTACATTACGGCGGGTTACATCGCCATAAATTACTTTACCATCGCTAAACCCCCTGAATTTTTGTACAAATGTTATCACCGCATAATAATTGCCATCGGCGCCAAGGGTAAATTTTGATGCATAATTAATATTAGCGTATTCAATATCAACCTTATCATATTGGCCACTTAATTTTTGCAGCCGGTTAAGGTAGCTGCGGATCTTGTATTGTGGTTTGGTTAAAGCGTTTACGCTTGACACCTCAACTTTGGCATCTTCGTTCACAAATAAATCTACTGCAAGGCCGATGGTTTTGGTTGCTATTGTTGCAGATGTATTTACCGAGCATATTGTGGCCAGGTAATTTGATAATTCCTTGGTTTTATCGAGTGCTTTTTTATTAAACAATGCCATATCTACATCAATATCGCCGGCTGCTACAACTGCCGGTTTTGCTGAAACAGCAGGAGTTGGTACAGGCCCAGCTATAGCCGGTGCAAATAGTTGCGCTATTTTCGCTTTGGCATTGATAAGGTAAGGGGCCGCTTTGTCGGCAGGAACAAACAACTGGTGTGTACCATTTTTGCGGATCAAAAATATAAGCGACGCTTTCGGCGCTTTGATAGTTTTATAGTGGCGGGTGCCGGTAATGTCGTTATCTCCTTCGGCGGTAATATTCATATCAAGCGCTACGCCTTTATTATCAACCAAAACATCAAACGCACGGGGCTGTAACGTTTCGGCGATGAACTGGTCTTTGTTATCGGCAACGCTTCTTTTATCCGAAAACACCAGGTAGCTCCCGGCAGCATTAAATGCAAAAAGGGATTTGGAGATGCTTTTTGAATGATCGGGCCCGGCTACATTTTCGGGATCTTTAAACTTTATTTTTTCGGCCTGTATATCTACAATTTTGGCAGGGGTGGCTTCGCCGCTGACCGTGTACAGGATATCCTGTGCCGACGCCTTTGAAACAAAAAACAACAAAATTATAAGGTAAAAAACTCTCATTTCGGGTATAGTGATTAGGGGTATATTAGGTTTGCTATTACGGACGCTTAAAGTACATCAAGTGGCGGGGCTATATACTTGTTTTTCCAGTTTTGCAATATGGTTAACATGCTATTGTTTTTTTGCGCGGTTTCCATGTCAACTTTCGGCGGCAGTTTTACAACCGCCGATGCAGGCTTTTGGCCGGCTATGTTAAAACTTTTCCTGGTTCCATCGGCGTATTTAACAAACTGAATATTTTTTGTTGCCATTTTCTCCGGATCTGTAGCACCGGGCAGGGTATATGTTATAGCTCCGCTTGCCTCGTCGGCTGTAATAACCTTGGCATATATCTGCTTTCCTGCGGTTGTTAATATAGCATCGGTGTTAAAAGGTTCTTCGTAATTATCCTTAGTATACCTTATGATGCTTATTTCTTTTTTCAAAATCAGTTTGGGCTTGCCTGCAAGATCGGTAGCTTCGTTGTATGCCACCGAGTCATCGCCAATTTCTTGCACCTTACAGGAAATTGCACCCCCCTTTACAGTATAAATAACAGCCTGTGCATTTGCAACGCGCGAACAGCAAAATAATGAAATAATTAACACCGCCTTAATCAATATCGGGAATGCAAGCTGGCGATTAGTGAAAAGTTTTTGTAAAGGTTTAATCATATAATTAACTATTAGGAAATCACTTTGGCATTAGGTATCATAAATATAATAATTAAATGCGCAATGAAAAATTATCAGCTCATTATTATCAATTATTGTACTAAAAATCAGCTTTTTACATAAAAAGAAAGGTAAATTTAACTTGTAAATTATTTAATAAACTCAAAACAAACACCAAGATGTTTCTTCAGAAAATAATAAATAATATATAACCTTAGTAGTTTCGATATACAATGCCGCGGTCAGCTTTCCTATGATATCTTCCCAATTACAGCAAAAAAAAATTTAACCCTTGATTTAATATCGCCTAAAATAATCAATGGTATATTATAAACAAATACCCATTTCATGGTATTCATTTACAATGTTTAATGCTTAAATTTGATGGGGTTGGCGGACGTGTTCCTTGCGATTTAAGTTGACGATCCAAATTTAAAATTGAGGATTTTTTTTGAAGCTGATTCAATTCAATGGGAAGTTTTGCCTGCTTTTTTTTAAATATTGCAGCACAGATAAAAACTAAAATATTTGTAGTTATATTTAAAATATAAACGCAGCAAATTATTTAGGTTGTGCATAAGGATTGAGGCTAATAATTTAGAATACGTTGCCTGCTTTACTTTTAAATTCACTATATCGATAAATTACTACTAAACACCTAAGCTTTAAATAATTATGAGCCATACCTCAGCTTGTTTTTTACAAACCATACACCCGATCGACTTAAGCAGGAGTTAAATCGCATGTTATATTTTAATATATTGTAATTATTGTTATTTATGAAGAAACTTTTACTCGCGTTTGTTTTACTAATTTCAGCTTTTACCCTAAATGCCCAGCAAACTGCCGAAAGTTATTTAAAGAGCGCTATAGACAAACAAAGCTCAGGAGATAATGAGGGAGCAATTGCCGATTGTAACAAGGCATTGACTTTTGGGCAAAATATTGCTGATATAACCAATGTCAGAGCCTTATCGTCATTTAACCTGGGGCAATACGAACAGGCAATTGAAGATTTTAACCGTACCATTCGCGTTTATCCTACCAATGCGCTGGCTTTTAACTACAGGGGCACATGCCGGTACATACTTGGCAAAACAGACAAAATGGATAAACAACAGCGGCAGGTGCTTGAGGCTATAAAAGATTTTTCCGCTGCCATTCGTATTTCGCCCAAATATGCATCGGCTTATGCCAACCGGGGCAATGCAAAGGTGTGCGTACATTTATATAATGAGGCAATAAATGATTTTTCGGAGGCGATTGCTATCGATCCTGCCAACGCTACCTATTATAACAACCGTGCCTTTGCGCGCACGGTGATGGGTAAAAACGTTGAGGCAATAAATGATTGCAATACGGCGCTTCGTTTAGACCCTAAACTTGCCGCAGGCGCTTACCGTAATCGCGGTAATGCCGAAATAAAACTGGGAAAATATGAAGCAGCGATAGAAGATTGCAGTAAAGCAATTGGCCTCGACCTGCAAAACCCCAAAGCCTACAATTACAGGGGATACGCCTATTATATGCTGGGTAAATATGAACTGGCTATAAAAGATGATGATACCAGCACCGATTATAAAGAGGACGATAGCAACCCCTACTGGCAATACCGCGACGATGCCGAAGCTAAATTGAATAAACAAGGGGGCGCAGTTGCCATTGCATCAAAAGTAACGGCAATGGTACCGGTTACTAAATTTACAGTCAACTCATCTTCAAGCAGTTCACAACCAACTACCCAGGCTACGACACCTCCGGCAACACCTTCGCCGATAAAACCTGTTCCTGTAACCGAAACAGCGGCAACGAATGTGCCTGCTAATCCTGCAACCATAAAACAGGCAGAAACAGTCCAGCCACAACAACCGCCCGTGGTAAACCAAAGTACAATTGCACCGCCGGAAAACAATGCAAATAACACTTTTGTAAACTTCCAGTGGATTAAACCGGTTGACGACGTCAGCAGCCTGCCCAATGGTGTTTTAAAACCTTTTGACAGCAATGAAATACAGATTAAAATAAAGGTAAATTCCAACGTGCCGCTTGATGCAAAGGAGTTTCACCTGTATATGAACAATGCCGACGTAAGTAACGGCAATAAAATGACAACCGCCAGCATTGAGGATTTAAAGCGCAAGGCAAATACTTATCAATACACCTATATAACCACCGTTAAGGTAGGGCTTGATACAAGCGTTATTAGGCTTGCATACAAAAATTACGCACCAAGCGATGACCTGACTGTTGTTTACCGTCCGCAGGATATAAGTCTCCACATACTGGCCATAGGTACCGAAGGGCAAAGCTTAAAATATCCCGAAAAGGATGCGACCGATTTTGCAAATATATTCAGCGAGCAAAAAGGCGCCGGCAAATTATTTCATGATGTAAGTGCGAAAGTTTTGATAGGCGATGATGCCAAAGCTATAAATATGGCCAACGAAATTGGAATGTGGGCCGGCAAGCAATATAATGAACGGGATGTGCTTATGTTGTTTATCTCATCTCACGGATTAATTGAAAATGGGCACCTGGTAATTACCGGGTCGGACTATAAGGCCACCAATAGCAGGCAAACAACTATCGATTTTAAAAGCCAGGTGGTTGACCAGTTGGAGGCACTGAATTGTAAGAAATTTATTTTTATTGATGCCTGCAACAGTGGTGCCGGGCTGGGCGATGGCGGCAAGGCTGCCTTGCAAGACGTAACCGGCGAAATTAATAAGATGGCAACATCAGGCAACGGCATTACCATCATCAGCTCGAGCAGTAGCACCGAAAAAAGCTGGGAAGATGAAAGCTGGGGAAATGGCGCCTTTACCAGGGCAATAAAAGATGGCCTGCAGGATATGAAGGCCGACAAAGACGGCAATGGCTTTGTTACAATGAATGAATTATTTGAGTATGTAAAAATCCGGGTGGCCGACCTGATAAGCCAGGCCGGCAAGAAAGACGAAAACGGCAATCCCGTTACGCAAACTCCTAAAATGGTAAATCCCCGGGGCGATGTCAGCATCTACATAAAATAGCCGGACTTGTCACCGTTAAAAGCACTTAAAATGAATAAGCAACCTGCACTTTTACTCGTATTCATCATATTAAACCTGGGTTGCTGTATCGGAGCGATGGCCCAGTCAAAAACATTGGCGCTTAACGCGCGCGCCTTGCATCATGGCTTTACTCAGCCGAACATGCAATACTCTGGTTTAAAATCGCAGCAGGACACCTTGTTTAAAAATGGCCGGCAGTTTGGTTTGATATTGGATGATACCTTATATGACAGCGCGCCGCGGTTGGCCGTTGGCAGTAAATCGCCGGTTACAGCCCCGCAATTTTCGCTTAAAAATTACACACCCTATCCTGGTAACCAGGGGCAGTGTAACTCCTGTGTGTGCTGGGCGGCCAGTTATGGTGCGCTTACCACCTCGTGGGCTTACAAAAACAATATAACCGACAGGGCAAAAATCACAAACGATGCCAAATCGCCTATGTTTGTTTATGTGCAGATAGCCAATAGCTGCGAGCGCGGGTCAAGGCTGAACGATGCATTAACCGTACTCAAAAAACAGGGAGCTTGTTCCATAAACGATTTTAACCCGCAAACTTATTACACATCTGATAATCATTTGGGCGATATTGAACCTTTAAAACCGGTGGCTTTACCATACCGCATTAAAGATTTTGCCACGGTATTTCCCCTCAATTCCGATTCGGCTAAAAAGGTTGATGAAACCCGTTATAGCATTGCAAACCATCAACCTGTTGTCGCCGGTTTTCAGCTGTATTCCAGCTTTTACGATGTAAATTCAACTAATTTCCTATGGTCGCCCAACCCCGCTGCCGAGCAAAAGCTGGCGTCGCATGCTATGTGCATAGTAGGCTACAACGATTACCTGAAAACCTTCGAGGTGATGAACAGCTGGGGCATAGGCTGGGGCAATGGTGGTTACTTTAACATCAGCTATAAGGATTTTGTCAGGCTTGCCAATTACGGCTACCAGGTAACGCTTGATGATCGGCCCACTCCCGATGCCGCGGTGAAAGTTGGCGGCGATTTTGCGATAGAACGCTTCCAATCATGGGATGATAAAAAGGATAAGCCTGTATTTGATGCGGTGAGTCCAAAGCTCGAGAATAACGAATATACACTGCATGCCGAATTTAGCAAAGGCGATTATTTACGACTTTTTGCAAAAAACGTGAGTTCTAACTGTTATATCTATGTATTCAGTATCGATCCTAATGGCAAGGGCGAGGTATTATACCCCTTCAGTAAAAATGAAGCTTTTAGCGCGGCACATGGCCTGAGTGGCAATGTAACCGAGGTGCCACGTATTTACGATAACGCCGTGTTGGAGATACCAGGCAACAATAAGGTTATTACCACAGATGTTAGCGGGCTTGATAATATGGTGATTTTATACAGCTACAACCAGATAGAAAACATCAGTGATATTGTTACCCAGGTAAAAGAAAGCGCCAAACCAGTCATGATGGATAAACTTAAAGAAGTGCTTGGTAATCGCCTGATGCCCATCGGCAGCCTGCAATATCAGCCCGGAAAAATGAGTGTTACAGGTACTTCAAAAAGTGGCGATATCATCCCCATAGTTTTAAAAGTTAATGTAAACTAAAATATTTCCACTACCTTGTTGCTTATGGAGGCTGCCTCAAAAGGGCAGTCTTTTTTTTGTGCGGAGAAGAACGGTTGAGAATTGTAAATCCCTTACAGAACTGTTATTTAAAATTGCAGAGCCGTCAACGGACGTTAGATCTGCTTCATTTACAGCTTTAAGCCGGCTAAGCTTCACACATCGAAAATTTAATATGTCATGTGTAACTTGTTTCAGCACGTCACAGCTAACCAATATAATGGCGAACTTGTTTATAGAGGTGCCGAAACAAGCTTCGACATGAGTTTTTTTATCAAAAAGTTTTTATTTCTTTTCTTCAGCCCTTTTTAATACGGCGTGATTTTTTGAGCCGTTAATTTCCAGGTCGATAGCAGTTGAATCGCCGTAGAATTTGCCGGTATGAGCAATATCCATTCCGCTGGTAGCTATGCTGAATGAAAACGTGGTACCATCTGTTTTACCGTTGGTTAAAGGCACATCACCTTCGGGTGTTAAAGCCGTTCCTGTTAATTTATCCCCTTCAACTTTAAAATTGTAAAGCAATGGATACTCGGTACCGCCAATGTCAATTTTTCCGGCCCATTTTCCGTTAAGGTCGGCAATGGCTGCAAGGCACACCATAAAGCAGCCAACCAATAATGCTGTAGTAAAAAACTTTCTTTTCATAATTTAATTTTGTTGATATCTAAGATAAGATGTTTTTTAAACACTTAAGTTACCAAATTATTATAAAAAAAATTCTGTGTCAACGTTTTAACTCAATGCATCCGGTGACAACAAGGTACCGACGTAATTTGGCTTTAACTTTGATATTATGTAAATTTGATTATAAAAATAAATTATGGAAACGATGGTTATGTTACCCGAAAATAAAGAGCAGCTAAGTGCCATAAAAGCTTTTGCCAAGGCTATAAATGTAAAATTTAAAACAGAGAAAAATCATTATGGCCCTAAAGCTGTAGCCAAAGTGCGCCAGGGAGAAGAAGATTATAAAAAAGGGAAAGGCGTTAAAATAGAGATTGAAGATCTGTGGAAATAGTTTACATGGTTCAAGCTGTTGAAGACTTGAAATATTGGAAAAAATCATGAAATAAAATTGTACAGAAAAAAATTCAGCAATTATTAATTTCAATTCAGAAAACGCCATTCGAAGGGATTGGGAAACCCGAAGCGTTAAAACACGAACTTTCTGGCAAATGGTCGAGACGAATTAATGAAGAACATCGTATCGTTTATGACGTAATCGACGATGAGATTAGGATATTCTTTTTAAAGGGACATTATAAAAAAGGATAAACACTATAGTTTTAAAATCAATGCTGCCTATCCCTTCTTATATGACAGCCTACTTGGCCATTACCGCCTTCAAAATATAATTTTCCATGATCTTTTCAGGTTGCCATACCCTTCGGTTCCTGAAATTACCAGATGTAATAACTACTACCATTTGGTATTGCGGCACAATAAAAATGTACTGGCCACCCGCCCCGCGGGCTTCAATAGTGTTGATAGTTTGGCCGTTTACGTTATAGTGGTAATGCCACCATAAAAACCCATATTCGTTTTTCTCATTATGATTTTCAAGCACCAGGTATTTTTTAAATGATGCATCAACCCAGTTTTTGCTGATGATCTGTTTGCTTTGCCATTTACCACCATCAGCATACAACAGGCCGAATTTCAATAGGTCGCGCGGGCGCAGCAGCATGCCGCCTCCAAAATAAGGGCGGTGCAAAGGATCGTCAAAAACAATATAGTTGGAGATACCTAAGGGCTCAAAAAGATTTTGGTCGATAAAAAAATCGAGCGGTTGTTTTACAACAGTATCTACTATGACACCTAATAGATATGGATTAGCCGAACTGTAATTGGCATGCGTCCCCGGATAATTGATCATTGGTGCCTCTGCTACCGTTTTAAGCCAGTCGGCCGAGTTTTGGTATTCATCTTCAGATGCCACAGATTTACGATCAATCCCGAAATCTATCGCATCAAGGCCCGAGCTCATGGTAAGCAGGCTGCCAATACTGATGGCTTGTTTCCTGGCATCGCCATCGGCGGCGTGTTTGTACTTTGCGGGTAAAAATCCAAACAGTTTTTGAGCCGTGTCTTTCAGCAGGCCTCTGTCCATGGCAATGCCCACAATTGCCGACGAGATACTTTTTGAGGCCGAACGAAGGTCATGCACCGTTGCTTCATCGTAGCCGTTAAAATATTGCTCATAAACCAGCTTACCGTTGTGGCTAATGAGCACACTATGTGTATTTGTAATTTTATTGGCGTTAATGCTATCTGCCATCAACTTTAAATAACGTACATCAAAACCGGCAGCTTTTAAACTATTTACAGGTAAGCCATCGTGCATATCGGCCGGCACTTTACCATTAAACGGCATTTTGGGGTTTCCGCCCGTTAAATCCCAATCATTAACCGAGCGGTGCAATGAAACCGCAGCAATAGGCAAGCCGGCTATGGAAACCTGTAAGTTTATTGCATCCTTTAAAGTTCTGCCATTAAACTTTAACCCGGTGCGATAATCTCCGAAATGAATATTATCACCTGTAAGCCTTAGCCCGCCACTGGCGAAACCCGAAAAACGAGGATCGCCCAAGAAAATATAAGCTTCGTATTTGGTTGAATCGGTATTCTCCACATCAATATAAAATTGAGGTTTCAGGTTGGGCACAAAAAGAATATTCCACCGGCCGGTATAAATATTGCCCGGTTGCTGTTTCAATACCAGGTGATAGCTCCACTGAACAGAACGGATAAAGAGCCGAATTTGCCCCTCCCCGATAATGCCTTTAACAGCAAGATTGCTATCTATTTTGATATCAAACCTATTGGCCGATAAGCCAAATTTCCTTTGAATTGATTTCCCGGCAGATAACAATTGAAAGGTATACGCATTAGCACTCAACTTTTTTACCGATACATTAATGCTGAAATTCTCCGGATGATTTAGTAAACCCTCCCAATGGCCTTCGTATGGTTTCATCCCGGCCTGGGCCATGCAGCCACAACTGATTAGCAACAGAAATAACAATGTGGGTAACCTATTTTTTAAATACGTGCTTAATAACATGATATATATTTTATACCACAATAGTAATGGCAATAATGCCGGCAAAATAGCACATTGTTAACGTGCGGTAATTATTTTTCGGTATTGCAATGGCGTAACCCCTACCGCCTGCTTAAAACTCCGGATAAAATGGCTCTGATCGGCAAAACCGCATTCATAACCAACCTGGGTAAGTGAAACATCTGCTTTGGTTAACAACCCGGCCGCCTGTTCTATTCGTAGTTTTTTAAGGTAATCGCCAACAGTGGTATTAAAATATTTTGGGAAACAGCGCGATAAATGTACCGGGTGCACCTGTGCTATGGATGCCAGTGTATCCCAGGATAAAGCGGATATATCACTACTGTTTAAAACCTCTTTTATTTTTTTAACCCAGGTTGGCTGCCTCGCTGTCTCCCGGCATTTTTCATTGGCTAACAAGCCCAGGACTTTAAAAAGCGATTCACGGATTGAAAGCAGTTCGACACCAGCCGTGTATTTGGTTTCCATGTACATGCTGCGGAACAGCAGTTTCAAAACCGGGTTGTCCAGTTTCAGGCTGCCTTCCATCCGGCTTAAAGGCAATTGGTACTTGTCAAAAAAGTCCTGCTCCAATTCGATATGAAAACCACGGGTATAGCCGGGATGCTTGGTATTGCAATGCGCATCCTGCCAGTTATGGAATAACAGAGTTCCGGCGTTGCATTCATAACTTTCTTTTTTGTTGGTTTCCTGCATGTTACCGGTAAGCAAAAAAGTAAAGTACGGGTTTTCATGGGTATGCCAGTCAACCTTATCATATGTATACTCGGTATCAGTAACGATAAGGTTATCCAAATGAATAGCCTTATTCTGGATTCCGAAATATTTTCCCTTTTCAAGCTGAAGCATACGCTTTATAGACGGCTGGCAGGGGGAATTGTTACGAGGGGAAGAATTATTGAATTATAATCTATTGCAGCCTCATTTTCAAATCTTCAAATTCTCAAATTTTTAAATGACTCTCATCTGCACATCTGAAATCTAAAATCTGCACATCTACATTATTTGTTTATTTTTACCGCCGATGAAAAAAGTGGAAGTATTAAAGCTGATTGACCTGATTGAGGAGATTAAGAAACTGGACGAATTGATTACCCAAAGCCGCAAAACGAAGACTTCTGACTTTGTGCTGAACCAGTATGAGGCTAAAAAAATAAAAATGATTGGTTCTATCATCAATGAACTGGCCAACCCTCCTATCCAGTCGATGGAAAGCTACCTGCTTATCCAAAAAATCCTGAACAAATATTACCCGAACATTGATAACGGCGACCTGCTAAACGACGGCGATGTAGCAAAAATTATTGCTGTTATTTAGGTTAAGCTAAAAACCAAAAATAACTGCCAAAGGCTCCTCGCGTTCACCTTCTTTCCAGAATATGGTTTTGGGGTGAAAATGTTTCCACGAATGCCAATACTCCTGGTAGGCCTGCACCTTGGTAAGTCGTTGCCCCGTTTGTGCCCCTGAGGTACATAAACCATCCCAATCCCAAACAGAGGCTGTTTCCTTATCGGTAAGCTGATCATTCTTATCCAGGTCGAAATGGAGTGTTTTACCATTGAGGACGGCATTCCATACGTGATAGCTCAGGCTATCCTTCTCGATGCCAATCAGCAGCGAATTATTATTAAGTTCATCGTTCAGAATCCGCTTGTGAAACATGTGCCGCCAGTCGTAAGCCTTGGCTTGCCCGTTGATGATTACCCCTATAACCCAGCTTTTACGGATCAGCGAATCCTTGTTTTTCAGCGTGCTATCTTTATCTATGTACTGCACGCGATCATAATTCTTAAGGTCGGCATAATCAGGAGCATACAACTTATCGGGCTGCATAATAAGCGATGTGGGATGCTTTTGCAGCCAGGCTCCCAGGGTTAATTGCTCATAAGGCAACTCCTGTAAATGCTGGCCTTTTAGTTTACCAACCGCGGCGTTGCCGGTAGCCTGGTACCACCAGGTTTTGGTACTTTCGTCTTCAATAATGGCGTTATAATGCCTTGCCCCTACCAACCTGAAATTTTGACGTATGCCATTTACAATTGGGTTATAAACCCTGCCCGTGCGGCACATGGTACAATAGGTAACCAGAACAGGCTGCTGGCCCACATTATCTTGTACTTTATGATGATAGCCCAAATAAATAACCGGGTAAGCTTTGGCAACACCATTATTTACCACTCCCACAACCAAATAATTTAAAGGCACCTTGTTTGATAATCCGTTAGCAAATTTAGCAGCCTCGGTTTCTTTAAACATGGTTTCGGCTTTGTACATATAATCGGTAATGTAAAAGCTGCCCAGGCAAAGCAACAATATCACGGCTTTAACTATTTTGCCTTTCTGCGTGTTTTTTGAGTAAAACTTAAACAGGTACCAAATAATAAAAATTGCCCCTATCAAGCGTAACGGGTTTACTATTTTTTCAAGGTAATAACATACCGTAATAGCATTCAAATCCTGGCTGCCGGGAAAAGGCATCAGCAGGTAGGCATGTACCAGGCCCGGTACCACCAACAAAATAATCCCAATCCAAAATATTCCTGGTCTGTGTATATATTTCTTCATTTAATCTGCATTTAAGGCGGCGTACCTGTTTGCCGATGGCAGGTACCCATTTGTTTTCAAGATACCCGCAAGGCGATTATAAAAAGCAGGTTCGGTTGGTGTTACGCTGGCCAATCCATCTACATAACGGTTATATAAGCTAAAAAGAGCGGCAATTAACACAGTATCGTGTAACTCCAGGTCGGTAGCGCCGGCCTGTTTGGCCTTTGCAACCAATTCGGGGGTTACATTTTTGCCGTTTACCTGTGTTTGGCGCGCAATTTCAAGCAGATGTTTCATTTTTTCAGTCACCGGGGCGTTGTCGGGGTCGTTTTTTACCTTTTCGGCAGTTGCGGTTTCGCCCAACAAAACGTTAGCAGCTGCGGTATGGGCATTGGTGCAAAAGCGGCATTGGTTACCATTGCTTACAACGGTGGCAATTAATTCGCGCTCGCCTTCCGTCAGGGTCGATTCTCCCCGCAACAGGATTTGGGTAAGCTGCCTTATAGGCAAAGCCGTATCCTGCCTATAATTAAGCAAACCGGTAATTCCGGGCAGGTTTTTGTCTAACGGGATATAGGGCATACCAGTTTTATGTGTTTCCGGCGTTGTAGCCAGCCAATAAATTTAAATACAAGGTTTTATAATCGACCCTAATTTATCTAAAAAATTAAATAAACAACAATCTATTGTAAATTATTATTGAGGGGCGGGGTTCGTGTAGCGTGGTTCGGGGTAAGTTGAAAAGAACAAATTGAATTTCGACCCTTCGACCCGAACCTCGTTCCTCGAACCTCGCCACCCCAACGCTTAATTTACTGCTTCTTACCGTTTTCCACACTCTTTATCTCTTCCTTGCGGTCTTTTTTAAAATCGAAGTTATTAAAATCGGCAGTTTGGGGCAAATCCATGGTGTAGCTGGTGAGGGTATCAACTTCTATGGTAATATCCGTCACTTCCAGGTCAATCAGGTGGCCGCCGGCTGTTTTATCCATCGACAGAAAATGAAAGTGATACCCGCTGATATGCGCCCCCTCCATATACGCCGGAATACGGAAGCCCACAAGGTCGCCTTGCACGTTGGTATGTTCAAAAAAACGCTGCCTGTTTAGCATGGCGGCAAGCGGCAGGTAAGGCTTTTCAACCGGCGGGAAAGCGCGTGTTTTAACAAGCTTAAATTTACCGTTGATATGAATGGCATAAATACCGTTTTGATTGGTAAGCAAGCTATCCAACAGGGCATAAAGCGTTGTTTTATTTAAGTTGCCCGTATGTTTAAATGTTTTTTTTGCTTTAAAAAAGCAAACTATCGCATAAGGCAGTTTACCGGTATCGGTTACCAGGGTTGTTTTACCGGTTGATCTTGTCTGATAAATCTTTCCATCCAGCATCAGCAGCTCGCCATCAAGGTGGCCGGGGGCGCCGAGGCCAAAATCGCCATGTTTTTTTAGTTGTTTGTAGGGATACCAGTTATCATACAGGCCGCCTATAAAGCCTGAGGCAAAACCGGCGCTGAACAGGTTATCGCCGGTACCGCCAGGTTTTGTTTTTTGCTGGGCGATAGAATTGTTACAGCATAAAATAAGCGCCGATAATAAACAGGTAATAGTATAGCGTTTTTGCATTTCTGTTGTTGTTGTTTTAGGGTATACAAAACAATTGTTTTACTGGTATCTATCCAACTAATTGAACATAATTAAGTTTGATTGCTTTTTGTGCAGCCACATTTTTTTGTCTGAACCAGGATTAACCAGATTCTTCAGATTTTTTGGATTTGATTAGTTCACCACCTGCAAATCAAATTCAAAAAATCTGACGAATCCTGGTTCAGACCAATGTGGCCGAATACTTAAATTTTACTTTGCCCTTACGGTGATGCTAAACGCTTAGTTTAAATTTGTATAGCAAATAATTTAAAATACCATGATGAAAGTAGAGATCTGGAGCGACGTAATGTGCCCGTTTTGTTATATAGGCAAACGCCGGTTTGAAGAAGCTTTGGAACAATTTGAACATAAAAACCAGGTTGAGATTGAATGGAAAAGCTTTCAGCTTAACCCGGATATGAAAACCGACCCCAATATTAACATTAGCCAATACCTGGCCGATGCAAAAGGATGGACGCTTGAATACGCCCAACAAATGAACAACCACGTAACCCAGATGGCGGCCGAAGTTGGCCTCACCTATGATTTCGACCGGTCGGTTGTTGCCAATAGTTTTAAAGCGCATCGTTTTAGCCACCTGGCCAAAAAGCATGCCTTGGGCGACGAGGCGGAAGAAGCATTGTTTAAAGCTTACTTTACCGACGGTTTAAATATTGATGATACCGATACCCTTGTAAACCTGGGCACCAGCATTGGCCTTGAAGCGGCCGAAATAAAACAAGTGCTGGAAAGTGACACTTATGCCGACGATGTAAAGCACGACATTGCCGAAGCACAGCAACTGGGTATCAGGGGCGTTCCGTTTTTTGTGATGAATAACAAATATGGCGTGTCAGGCGCGCAGGCGGTTCCGGTTTTCCAGGAGACTATAGAAAAATCGTTTGCAGAGTGGCAGCAGGAAAACAGCAACCCAGCGCTAACTATTATCGAAGGTGAATCGTGCGGACCTGATGGCGACTGCGCTTAATTACTGATTAATAGCTGTAAATCCAACATATTGTTTTTTTACGACAATATTTCATTTGATATAAATTTCAGAATGTACAGGTTAAATAAATTTCGTTATTCGACCTGTATCTTTTTTAACCCCGCCTTATACAATTAACCAGAAAAATAGTTTTAAACATTTTTAAATAAGGCGAAACAATATTATATTTAAAGCAGTAAAACGAATTGAAAATCAATGATGTGTGTATGCGAAAAATATACTATAATTTATTTACCGGCTTATTTTTAATTACTACTGTTAGCAGCTGCAGGCTTAGCGGCGATGTTATACCGGCTAATGCTGTTAAAATAGACACCACCGGAACGGGTACGGGTACGGGTACGGGTACTGGAACAGGAACTGGAACAGGTACTGGAACAGGTACTGGAACAGGTACTGGAACGGGTACTGGCAGTAGTGGAGATGTGGCTATTGGTCCGGTTGGTACAATTTCTTACCAGGTAGATAGTAGTGCTGTGGTTACCTATTCTGCACATACATCGTTTGTTGTTTTTTCTCCCGGCGAACCCGGCGTAAGTCTTTTATATCCAAACGGGGCTACGCAAATTTCGATGTTAAACCCAAGTGATGTAAATACTCTTTTTATGATGGTATTTACGGGTATTACACCGGGCACGTATGATATTTTTTCAGTAACTATTACTACTCCAACCTTGCAGCTGTCGGCCTCGGCAAACGGTAAAGTGAAAGCTACCATTTTAAGTCATTCATCTAATATAAAAGGAACCGTACAAGGTACATTTAGCGGCGACGAGATGGACGCATCATTTAATACCCATCATGTTAAAGGGTCGTTTAACTTAAAGCAATAACCTTACCCAAACCAATGTCATATTTGCAAGGCAGTTGTTTAAAAGCAACTGCTTTTTTTATTTTCAAAAAAAGGTTAAAGTAAAAAACGATTTAGCATTTTTATTTTCAAAAAAAACAAGCCAAAGTAAAAAACGATTTAGCATTTTCATTGTGTCAATAAAACACCTATATTTGCATTAACATAACTAAGTGTAAAAAATACACTTAGTTCAATACAGATAGTAATGATAGATGCTCCCGCCCTACCGGTTTTAAATAACAAAAGAACACTGCGCATTGCGGTGGGCGCTATGTTTTTTATGGCCGGGCTAAGCTTTGCAAGCTGGGCGTCGCGTATTCCGACGATCAAACAAAGCTTAGGCCTTTCGGAGGCCGCCTGGGGTGCTGTGCTTGTGTCGTTGCCAATTGGCCTAATGTGTTCATTGCCATTTTCCGGATGGATTATAACCAAAATTGGAAGCAGGCGTTTATTGATAAGTTCATTATTGGTATATGGGAGCTCCCTGGTGACTTTAGGCCTGGCAAAAAATCCATTTCAGCTTATTGCCTGCCTGGTATTTTTCGGTTTTAGCAGTAACGCCGTAAACATATCTGTAAACACTCAGGCTGTAGCTACCGAAGAACTATACCAAAGACCAATCTTAGCATCGTTTCATGGCTTGTGGAGCTTGGCTGGCTTTGCCGGCGGTGTAGTGGGCGCGTTTATGATAGCTATCAATGTTGCACCGTTCTACCACTTTTTATTAATGCTTTTAGTTATAGCTTTAAGTGTTTTTATTTCTGCCCGCTATTTAAAAGATGATAAAGTGGCCAGTGCGGGGCCAGCCTTTGTAATGCCTGATAAATCGCTCATCAAACTGGGTATCATCGCGTTTTGTTCGATGATTTGCGAGGGTGCCATGTTTGATTGGAGTTCTATATATTTTCAAAATGTAGTGGTTGCTCCGGCAAAATTAGTAGGCCTTGGCTTTACAGCGTTTATGTTTACGATGGCCGCCGGTCGTTTTGTCGCCGATTGGTTTGCACATAAATTTGGTTTAAAACGCACTTTACAATTAAGCGGTTCACTAACTGCGACAGGCCTGACTATAGCGGTAATTTTCCCCAATCTTTATACAGCCATGTTTGGCTTTTTACTGGTGGGTGCCGGTGTATCGTCTGTTGTTCCAATGGTATACAGCGCCGCAGGTAAATCAAAAACCATGCAGCCCGGCGTTGCTTTGGCAGCGGTATCCACTATCGGCTTTCTTGGTTTTTTGGTTGGCCCTCCGGTTATCGGATTTATTGCAGGCATCGCAACATTGCGGGCGTCGTTTGTGCTTATTGCGCTCATGGGGCTTTCGGTAGTTTTGGTATCAACCAAAGCTAAACTCGATTCGTAGTGCGGGGCACTAAGTTACTGTGCAAAGGTTAGCATGTAACAAAACACGTCAAGGGTCTTCATTATTTTCATCCCTATCTTCAAAAACAATCCGCAAATCGGTATATTTCCAGACGGGTCACCACAATCCAAAACCGGACGTCTCAATGTCCGGTTTTGCTACAGCACATATATTGCATTTTATATAACTTTTATATTATCAATAAGTTATAAGTTTGGAACAGCGATTGTGTTTAAATACTTCATTTGAATCCATACACATTCCATATCAGCTTGTTCGACCTGGTTTTCCTGGGAGCCATTTTTATTGGGCTAACTTTTAGCCTGCAGTTATGGTTTGCCAAAGGAGTGAACCGGGCTGCAAACCGGTTTATTGGCCTGGCCACGGCAACTGTCGTTTTGTGGATGGCCTGGGTATTGGGCATTGACATCAGGCCGGATAGCTTTTTTCCCGGCTGGAACTGGCTGCCGCTGCAATTTTCCATGTCACTCGGCCCCCTCATCTATTTTTATGTGCTTAAAATAACCCGGCCGGAATATCTATTCCGATGGAAGAATCTGCTGCATTTTAGCCCATGGTTGTTGCAACTGGCCGTTTGGGTATTGGAGATCATGGAGAGCATCAGGACGGGAGGCGCCACTTATGATACACTGATCTTTCGGCAACTGAGCCCGGTATTGGACCTGTCCGCGTTTATATCTGTCACCGTATACTTATACCTCTCTTTCAGGCTGATTGAACGTTTTTACCAGCAGCTGGAATTTAATACGGTGAACGATCGTTACCGGTACCAGCTGCGGTGGCTGCATCGATTACTCACCATTTTTGGCCTGTTATGGCTATTGTGGGTGCCTTATATCGCTATAGATTATTTTTATTATCATCATCAGTTAGGTATACATGCCTATTATCCTCTGTATTCCTTATTAGCGGTAATGACCATCTGGCTGTCGGCAGTCGCTTTTTTCAGGCAGGAAACAAGTGTACCGGCCGAGTCGCCCGCGTTGTTCAGCGCACCGCTTCCTGCCGAAATGAAGCAAAGGGGTACCTGGCTAAAAAAAGCCGTGCAAGCAGGCCTGTATTACCAGGACCCTGATCTAAGCCTAACTTCGCTGGCCGAAAAGCTTGAGCTGAGCCCTCATGAGTTATCGCGCATCATCAATACAGCACTCAAGAAAAGCTTCAACGATTTCGTTGGTGAGTATCGCGTTGCAGCTGTTGTTCAAAAAATGCAAAACCCGGCTTATGATCATATTACGCTGCTGGGTATTGCTTTTGAATCGGGCTTCAATTCTAAAACTACTTTTAACCGCACCTTTAAACAAATAACCGGGAAAAGCCCGGCTGAATATAAAAATCATCAAAAAAAAGAAGGCCCATCTTATAGTTTGGGGCGTTCGCCCCGCTTTGCGAAGGTAATTTCGTTCCAGGAAACCACACCTACGTGGTCTACTCACAAATTAAATCGCAATTATATGTTCAAAAATTATTTTAAAATAGCCTGGCGCAATCTTACGCGCAATAAAAGCTACGCGGCTATTAATATTATTGGCATGGCTGTTGGCATTGCCGTTTGTATGATGATTTTTATCATTATACAATACCATACAAGCTTCGATGCTTTTCACTCCAAAAAAGATCGCATCTACCGTGTGCTAACCGAATATCATCACCAGGACGCAGGAAATATATCCTATGGAAAAGACCTACCGTTTCCACTACCACTGGGATTGAAGACTGCTTTTACCCAGGTAGAACAGGTAGCGCCAATTTTTGCAAGCCAAAATGATCAGTTATTGATACCTGATAATAACGGAACTACGGTAAAAGTATTTAAAGAGGAACGGGGGCTATTTTATACACAGCCTTCTTTCTTTAAAATATTTGATTTTCCGCTGCTTGCAGGTTCTTATGAATCGTTAAAAGATCCGAACAACGTATTGCTCACAAAAGAGACCGCCGAAAAATATTTTGGCGACTGGAAAACGGCAATAGGCAAATCCATTAAACTGCAAATGGGCGGCTTTATGTTTGAGCACGGCACCGATGTATTAAAAGTTTCGGGCATCCTGGCAACAATTCCTGCAAATTCCGACTTTCAGCTAAAACTTGTGGTTAGTTTTGGAACAGGGTTTACCGGAGATTATTTGGCCAAATCAACCGACTGGGACAGAACGGTAGCCGATTTTGGTTGCTATATTTTATTACCGCCGAATGTTGCTGCCGGTAATTTCAACCAGCAGCTGAGCGCATATTCAAAAAAGGTTAAATCAACCGTTAACAAGGATATTCAAATGATACAGCCTTTAAACGCTGTACATTATGATACCCAGGTAGCTAATTACAGCAATAAATCAATCAGTCGTCAGCTGCTAAATGTGCTGTGGCTTATTGCGGCGTTCATTTTGTCAATTGCCTGCGTAAATTTCATCAACCTTTCTACCGCGCAAGCTGTTAACCGGGCAAAGGAGATTGGTGTACGAAAAGTTTTGGGAAGCAGTAAATCCCAACTACAAATTCAGTTCATCGTCGAAACATTTTTGATAGTTGCTGGCGCTGTAATACTTGCAGCAGTTATTACATTTTTTGCAGTTTCTGCTGTAAGCCGGCTTTTGGAGCTTTCGCTTTCGTTCAATATATTCGGCAATCCTGCAATCATTTTATTTCTTTTCGCAATAACCATTGTTGTGACCGCGCTTGCAGGTTTTTACCCGGCTGTTGTTTTATCACGTTTTAGTCCGGTTAATGCTTTAAAGAGTAAACTTTCAACCAATAGCGCAGACGGAATTTCGTTACGGAGAGGATTGGTGGTATTTCAATTCATTATTGCACAGGCACTCATCATCGGCACAATCATTATAGTAAGGCAAATGAACTATTTTATGGATCAACCCTTAGGTTTTGATAAAGATGCCGTTGTAAATATTCCATTCCGTGTAGATAGTCTTCGCATCAGCAGGTATGATTTTTTGAGAAACCAGTTATTAGCGATAAACGGCGTACAGGCGGTGAGTTACAGTTCAAATACGCCTATTGAAAATAATAACGATACCTGGAGTACTATAAAGTTTAACCATTCAATTAAAGAATCGGACTTTAAGGCTATCACCAAATTTGCAGACGAAGGGTATATTCCGGTGTATAAGTTACAATTAATAGCGGGAAGAAATTTGCAGCCTTCCATGACTACGAGAGAATTCCTGGTGAATGAATCAGTTGTGAAAAGCTTAGGGCTTAAAAAACCCGAGGATATATTGAATAAAGAAATCAGCATTTGGGATGGTGTTATCAAGTGTCCGGTTGTTGGTGTGTTAAAAGATTTTAACGACAGGTCTTTTCGGCATGGCCTTGCCCCATTGCTTATTGCCACAAATGGCACCATGTATAACCAGGTAGGCATAAAACTTAAAACAACAAATATCTTTTCGACGATGCAATCTGTTAAACAAATATTTGAGAAGTCAATTCCCGATTTTGTTTATGAATACAAGTTTTTGGATGATAAAATTGCAGGTTTTTATAAACAGGAAAACCAGTTAGCCGCTTTGTACAAAATTTTTGCCGCCATTGCCATATTCCTTAGCTGTTTGGGATTGTATGGTTTAGCCTCATTTATGACAGTGCAGCGCATAAAAGAAGTTGGCATCCGTAAAATACTTGGTGCTACCTCGGGCAGTATCGTTTATTTGTTTTCGAAAGAATTTGTCATACTCATTACAATTGCCTTTGCTGTTGCTGCACCCATAGCATGGTATTACATGCACCAATGGCTGCAGGCTTATGCCTACCGTATTGATATAAGCTGGTGGTTATTTGCAATAGGCGGCCTGGCGGCCATAATTATTGCGCTTTTAACCATTAGTTTCCAGGCTGTAAAAGCGGCAAAAGCAAACCCGGTGAAGAGTTTAAGGAGCGAGTAATTTATTCAGTTGCTTGTAATGACATGCTTGTAAGTTATTGATTATCAATATCAGATGTCCGCCATTGCGAGGCACGACGCAATCCCCGACATGCTAAGTCCCAAATAGTTCGGGATTGCTTCGTACCTTATAATGACATGATTGTAAGCTGTTGATTATCAGAGTTTTTTTTAATGTAGAGACGCAATACTTTGCGTCTCCCCCAGGACATTCAAAATTTACAGGCCCAATTTGCATGCGGGATTTGCATGCGGGAGACGCAAAATGTTGCGTCTCTACAAAAGCCCCGTTTACAATTATGTCATCACTGTTTTTTCAAGCATAGGCTGGTGGATACTCGCAATAGTGGTAGTTTAGTACATTAAGCTTTATTCAAATCAGCATCACCCGGGTTTAGCAGGTAATCAAACTGCTCGTAACCGTTGTGGATAATAAATTTCAACCTTTCTTTCGGCCCTGCAATATCTAATGACATTAAAGCCAGTGTTTCAGGCAGGTTATCCCGTATTAGTTTCAGGTCGGTTACGTGGGGCATTTCAATAAAAATATCATCTCCCTGTGCCTCAATCTTCCATCCGGGCAAGTTGGTATGATGCAATACCGTTAGCCATTTTTGTTGATAAACATTCATAACTGTGTTTTTACCCGCCTTTGGGTGCGGGTTTTTGATTTATATTACTGTGCAAATAACATCCACCTATCCATTCTGTTTTACATGGGCACATCAAATCAAATCAAAATGGCCGTTAAACAAACTTTTAAAGGCGGCGTTATATAGTTTATGAAAAAAGTGATAACACGTATCTGGCACGGCCGCACAAAAGCCACCGATGCCGACATATACCTTAAATATGTTGAAGATACCGGCATCGCCGAATACAAAAACATAAAAGGCAACCTATCTGCCGAAATATGGCGAAAAACAGAAGGTGATGTTTGCCATTTCTGGACGGTTACCAAATGGGATTCGTTTGAATCAATTAAGCTGTTTGCCGGCAAAGATTATGAGAAGGCCAGGTACTTTGAACAGGATGCCAATTACCTGCTGGAGTTTGAAGAATACGTACAGCACATGGAAGCTTTTGTTTATTAAACACCACCCAAACGGCAAATTGTTACACTACAGAACACTCAAATCTTTTCATTTTACAAATCTATTTTTATAATATTGTAATGTATATACATTAACCTGCCGGTTATACCAATTATAAAAATTCAGATGAGTGCTTTTTTCAATTACATACTTGATCTTTTTAAAGGCTTTTTTGGCTGGGGCAGCTGGGGCAGTTTAACCGACATTATTAAATCGGGCAATTACAGCAGGCTGCTTACCTACGAGGGTTTCCAGGCTATGCTATTCCCCATCATGCCTTTTTTACTACTACTTGAGATTATTCGCGGTGCTTTTTATAAACGCTTTCATGTTATTCATTATAAGCTATCGTTTTTTTCGTTCGTTTTAAACTCCTTTATCGGCAGGTATTTTTCAATTGCCATGGTGGTGCTTTGTATAGGCTTGTTTGAAAAGTATGCCATTTTTAAAACCACGTTTACCTGGTACTGGTTTATATATGGCTATATTGTTTGGGAGTTTGCCCACTTTTTGTACCACTATTTTGGCCATAAGGTAAGGTTGTTCTGGTGCCTGCACTCCACGCACCACGCACCCGAAAGCATGAATATTGCCATCAGCAATGCGCACTTCTTTTTAGAGGCTCCCTATGCCGATTTTATCCGTACTACGGTTTGTATCTTGTTAGGCGTTAGTCCGCTTATGCTGGGCGTTATCATGTTTATTGATGGTTTCTGGGGCACGTTTATCCACATTGGCGAAAATGCGATGAAAGATGCCCGCCTGGGTTTCCTGAACAACATTATCCTTACACCATCGCACCACCGGGTGCACCACGCCCGCAACGTAACCTATATGGATACCAACTTTTGCAACCTGCTCCCCATCTGGGACCGTGTTTTTGGCACCTACCAAAACGAAGACCGTAACATCCCGATAGAATACGGCATAAGCCGCCCAATGATTAAAAACAGTTTCCTCGATGCTTACTTTGGCGAAATAATAGCTCTGGCCAAAGATGTGTATAAAGCCCCCGGCATCAAGAATAAATTCCTCTACATCGTAATGCCCCCCGGCTGGAGCCACACCGGCGACCATAAAATGACAACCGTTGTAAAGAAAAAATATTTTGAGGAGCTGGAGAAGCAGAAGATTGGAGAGAAGCCTAAAACTGAAAGTGTATTAATGTAATAGGGCGTAACCCCAACCGGTAGAAGTTGGGGTCGGGCTTTTTGCTCATACTGCACAGGCCTTAACCACATTGGCCGGTATCCGCGCCAATCCCTTACGCATTTGTCTGAATCAGAATTTTCAGAATTTAAAAATGAACAGAATATACCGCGAAAGACTTACGAAGTTTTAAAAACTTCGTAAGTCTTAGGGACTTTCAGGCTTTAGAGCCTCACAACAATCATGTCATTGCGCGTATACATCAGGTAAAACCTGAAAAAAATCGTTATGACGTGCAACGGATATAGTTAAACAAATGTTCTAAACTACCGTCATTGCGAGGTACGAAGCAATCCCGAACTATGTGGGACTTAGCATGTAGGGGATTGCTTCGTACCTCGCAATGACGTATGTTTAATATTATCTCATCCAGCCCCTTCCATCTTGATTCTTGATTCTACCTTCTCCCCTATTCCAGAATCTCCGCTATCTCAACAAAGCCTTTTTCGCGGGCCAGATCCGCGGGGAGTTTGCCGCCTTCCATGCGGGTATTAATTTCGGCGCCGTTTTCCAGTAATAGTATCAGCAGTTCGGTGTTGCCGTTTTGAGCAGCCGAGTGCAGTGGGGTGGCCCCTGCCTGTTGTTTGATGTTGATAAGGGCCCCGTTTTCTATCAGCATCCGGGCTATCTGGGTATAGTTGCCCGCACAGGCCGAATGTAAGGGATACACATGGAACCCGTTGTTTGAAGGCCTGTTAACATCGGTCCCTTTTAGCACCAGGTAGCGGGCCACATCATAGTGGCCAAAGTAGCAGGCCAGCCCAAGGGCGGTAAAGCCATCGTCGGCATAATCGTCAAGCGAGTTGGGGCTGTCATAAACAAGGTTGGCTATCAAATCCAGTTTACCGGCAGCGGCGGCCTCAAACATGGTAAGCTCGCCGGCGTATTTTAACAACAACTCGGTTACGCCGGGCTTTTTGTAATAGCATGACAGCATCAGCGGCGAAACCCGCTGGCTGGTTAATGTTGTGGCCAGTTTAGGGTTTTGGGCAAGCAGCTGTGCCAGTCCGGTTAAATCGGCAGTAGCAATGTACTCTTCAACCTGTTCTATACTCATTATCTGCACATAAATAAAGGCAAAATCTACATGGTAAACATAAAGCGTACCATTGTTTCAATTATACTAAAAAAATAAAAATACGCCTAAATATTTGTTTAATCTGCTAACTTTATATTTCAACACTTAGTATTTTTTCGGGTGGTTGATGAGGGTAATGTTAAGTGATAAGTAATTAGTTGCAAGCCATTAAGTTTGATTGTCATTTTCGGCTTAGAACCTACAACTTTCGGCTAAACACATGCGATTAAACGCATTTGACTTGACAGTAGATAAAAATTTATATGTTGTTTTTGCAAAGTTTACATAGGTGAAATTTTATGTAAGTTTGCAGTTAAAGGATGTTACATCAGGATGCCGGTAAAAGCAAATCAGTTTAAATCAAATAGTTTTAAGGACGATAATCAGCCACGCCAACCAGGCGGCAGGGCCGAAAAAGAGAAGGAAGCAAAAAAACTGCTCCCTAAAATGCCCCGCTTTGATATGGAAAATGGGCGTGGTGTAAAAATAGCGGGCTTATTTTCGCTTTTATTGGCCATCTATTTCCTGATCGCGTTTACATCGTACCTGTTTACCTGGCAGGAAGACCAAAGTTATATTTCATCAACCAATGGCGGCTGGCATAACCTGGCCACCGGCAAAACCGTACAGGAAATTGCCGATACCGGTACGCCGCATATTGCCCAAAACTGGCTGGGTAAATTTGGCGCACTGCTAAGCAACCAATTTATTTATGAGTGGTTTGGCGTAGCATCGTTCCTGTTTGTGTTTATATTTTTTGTTTTGGGGTATCGCCTGCTGTTTAAGGTAAGGCTTTTTTCGCTCGCTAAAACAATTGCTTACTCCATTTTCAGTATCGTATTCATCTCAACAGCCATAGGCTATTTTCACGCGTTTATTATAGATTACCCTCATTTTTTAGAGGGTGGCTTTGGTTATTGGAGCAACCGGTTGCTTGATGCCCAGATAGGCCCGGCAGGTACCGGCGGCCTGCTTGTATTTGCAGCGCTTACCGTGTTGGTTATAGCATATAACATCGACTTTAAAATACCATCCCGTAAAGAAAAAAAGGTAACACCCATAGCTGTCGACGAAGTATCACCAGAGCCTGTTGAGCTGATTGACGACGAAATTGACCTGCCTGTTGAATGGCCCCGCGGCAACCGCGTAAAGGATGTACCGGTAACCCCGGTTAATGTTGTGAGGCCCGAACCTCTTGTACAGCCGCCAATGGTACAAACTCCTATTTATCATGAGCCCATTGTTTTAACACCTACCGGAAGCGGCAAGACGGGGACAGATGACGAGGGCCTCCCTCTTACTATCGATGTTAACCGCCCTTTGCCTGAATTGAGTGTTGAAAAGGCCGACGATTTAAAAGCGCAGGAACTGGTAAACCAGTTTGGTATCTACGACCATCGCCTTGACCTGGCTAATTACAAATTCCCGCACCTGGATTTGCTGGAAAACCATGGTTCAAACAAAATTTCGGTTAATGCCGAAGAGCTGGAAGCCAACAAAAACAAAATTGTTGAAACGCTGAACCATTATAATATCGAGATTGATAAAATAAAAGCCACCATTGGCCCAACGGTTACCCTATACGAAATTATACCGGCACCGGGTGTCCGCATCTCCAAAATCAAAAACCTCGAAGATGATATCGCCCTGAGCTTGGCCGCATTGGGCATCCGTATTATCGCGCCAATGCCTGGTAAGGGCACCATCGGTATCGAAGTACCAAATCAGCACCCCGAAATGGTGTCGATGCGCTCGATACTGATGACCGAGAAGTTTCAGAACACCACAATGGACTTGCCCATTGCTTTGGGTAAAACCATATCAAACGAAGTTTTTATAGCCGATTTGGCCAAAATGCCTCACCTGCTGGTTGCTGGTGCTACCGGGCAGGGTAAATCGGTTGGTATCAATGCGATACTGGTTTCTTTACTATTTAAAAAACATCCCGCCGAGTTGAAATTTGTACTGGTTGACCCTAAAAAGGTAGAGCTTACACTTTTCCGTAAGATAGAAAGGCACTTTTTGGCCAAGCTGCCCGATGAAGCCGACGCTATTATTACCGATACCAAAAAGGTGGTGAACACCCTTAATTCGCTTTGTATCGAGATGGACCAGCGTTATGATTTGTTGAAGGATGCGCAGGTACGTAACCTGAAAGAGTACAATGCCAAATACGTTAACCGCAAAATAAGCGATCCCGAAAAACACCGTTACCTGCCATTCATCGTACTGGTAATTGATGAGTTTGCCGATTTGATGATGACCGCCGGTAAAGAGGTAGAAGTACCCATAGCCCGTATTGCCCAGCTGGCCCGCGCCGTGGGTATACACCTGGTTATTGCAACGCAAAGGCCATCGGTAAACATTATTACGGGTACTATTAAGGCCAACTTTCCATCCAGGCTGGCATTCAGGGTACTGTCTAAAATAGATTCGCGTACCATTTTGGATGCGGGCGGCGCCGATCAGCTGATTGGCCGCGGGGATATGTTGTTTTCAACGGGCAGCGACCTTATCCGCCTGCAGTGCGCGTTTGTGGATACACCCGAAGTTGAGGCGATATCTGATTTTATTGGTAACCAAAAGGGCTACCCAACTGCCATGTTACTGCCGGAATACCTTGGCGAAGGCGAAACCAGCAGCCCTAAAGAGTATGACCCGGACGACCGCGACCCAATGTTTGAGGAAGCTGCCCGTTTGATTGTATTGCATCAGCAAGGTTCAACATCGCTCATTCAGCGTAAAATGAAACTGGGTTACAACCGCGCCGGCCGGATCATCGACCAGTTGGAAGCGGCCGGCATAGTTGGCGCTTTTGAAGGCAGCAAAGCCCGTGATGTACTTTACCCCGACGAATATAGCCTGGAGCGCTACCTGGAAACTCTGCAAAAAGCCAAAGATTAAACCAAATACAATAAATATGCTCTAAACCAATAACTATTAACATGAATAGTTGTTGATGATAAAACAAACATGAAAAAAACAATCTTATACACCCTTTTAGCTTTAAGCACTTACACAAGCGCTTTTGCCCAGAAAGATACCCAGGCCAAAGCCATTTTAAACCAGGTAAGCGCCAAATACAAATCATACGATCTAATTAAAGCCGATTTTTCTTTCACACTTGATAACCAACAGGCCGGCGTAAAAGAAACCCAGACAGGTACGCTGATATCCAAAGCCAAAGCAGGCAAATACAAGGTTACCTTATACAGTGCGGCTACAGCAAAGGATGTGGATAAAGAGATCATCAGCGATGGCAAAAGCCAGTGGACTTACCTTAAAAAAGATAAAGAAGTACAAGTAAGCGATGCTGGTAAAGGAGGTGATGGTTTAAGCAATCCTTCGCAGATTTTTACCATCTATGAAAAGGGCTACAAATACATGTACACCGGCGAACAAAAAATTGCCGGCAAAGCATACCAGGCTATCGACCTGACACCTGAAAACGAAAAAGCGAGCATTTTTAAAGTACGCCTATTGGTTGATAAAGCCAAAAAACAGATCTACAGCGCTCTTTTATTCGATAAAAACGGCAACAAATACAACTATGTTGTGAAGAGCTTTACCCCCAACGCTCCCGTTGCCGACAGCACCTTTGGCTGGGACGCAAAAGCACACCCCGGCGTTGAAGTGGTGGACTTGAGGTAAATCTTTTTAGATGTGAGATATTAGATTTGAGATATGAGACTTATAAAGAGCGGTGATTAGGATCATCGCTCTTTTTGTTTATCGATATGTTCGAAGGAGAAATGGGGTTTTAAAAATTCCCTCCTCGGGGAGGGGTGTGATGGTCACGAGCGCAAAGGCAGGGAGGGGTTTGTACGCGCGATGAGTTGTAAAGCGACTTGAACGCCTGATTTGCCCCCACCTCCCCTTCCCAAGGAAGGAATCGCACATTCCCCGCCTTTTTTGAGTCTCCCCGGCACATGATCAAATTCGTAGCGCAACAGAAAGTTATTTCAACTCCTCCAGTTTCCGCAATACAGCCCTTACCCGCTCATCAACAGTAGTATCTCCTTCAATAAGCAACAAGGGCTTTTTAAGGTTTTTCATCCAGTTTTGGTGTACTTGCAGGGTGCGGCCATCGGTGGTATTATCGTCGTAGCCGTTGGCCCAATCTAAAAATTTATGGTAGAGTGCGGCACGCTCGGGGTCGGTATATATCTTATCGCCATAACGTTCAAACTCACGTTTTTTGAGTCTTTCCATTCTTACTGCGTTTGGGATATATAAGAATACCGAGAGGTCGAAATCCCAATTATTGTTCCAGCTGACTACCGAACCGCTTAGTATCCAGTTTTTGTGAGGGGCCGTATCAAGGTTAAGCATGGTATTACGTTCTTCCGGCTTTCGCCTAATGGTGAACGGGGTTTCCGTTGGTATCCAAAAGTATTCATCGCCATCAAAAGCTGGGTAACCAAGCGCCTTACCCAGGGCTTTCCCCAAAGTGGTTGAACCGGAGCCCGATGCTCCAAAAATATTGATCTGCATTACAATACACCCTTTATCCGATCGGCTGTGTCCTCACAGCCGTTTTTTTGCGAGGATATAGTTGGCTGTGGGGACACAGCCAACGGGATAGTGTCCTCACCGCCGATTTTATTACTAGGATATAGTTGGCTCCCCCCTCCGGCTGTGTCCCCACAGTCGGCCTTACCGCCAAAAAGCTTATTTATTTTCCTCTTTCTTCGCTTCAGTCTTAGGCGCGCGCTTATCAGGCATAGGGCCACGCTTGTAGATGATAAGGCCATTCAGGAAATTGCGCAGGATCTGGTCGCCGCAGGGTTTAAAGTTGGGGTGATCATCGGCCCGGAAAATGGCGCCCAGTTCGGTTTTGGTAATCCGGAAGTTGGCCAATTCTAATACTTTTACAATATCATCGTCGGTAAACTTCATAGCTACCCGCAGCTTTTTCATGATATCATTATTGCTCATGCTATTGGTATTAAATTATATGGAAATATCTATTTTAACCTTCTTGTTTTTAATCTTTTCGCCCTTAATCTGCTGCACAACCTTTTCTATCTTGTTGCGCTTCACGGCCGCGTATGAGGTGTAATCCAGTACCTCTATCAGGCCTACATCCTCTTTATCCAATCCGCCTTTTTTTAGCAGCAAACCAACAATATCTATTTTATTTACCTTGTCTTTTTTACCGGCAGCTACATAAAGCGTTGCCCAGGGCGATGGCTTGGGTACCACAGGATGCTCGGGCAATTCTTCCACCTCCGGCATCTCTTTCAAATAGGATGGCTTTTCGTCCGGCGCTAATATCAGGTATGATGTGCCTTTGGCATGCATACGGGCCGTGCGGCCGTTGCGGTGCCGGTAAGCTTCTTCGTTATGAGGCAACTGGTAATGTACCACGTGCTCTATCTCGGGAATATCCAGCCCGCGCGACGCCAGATCCGTGGTGATAAGCAAACGGTGGCTGCCGTTCCTGAATTTTAGCAAGGCCCGTTCCCGATCGTCCTGCTCCATACCACCGTGAAAAATATCGTGTGGCAGGCCCCTGTCGTATAGCAGATCGCTGATGCGTTCAACAGCCTCGCGATGGTTACAGAAAACAAGTGTGGCCTGGTCGCCTATTTTGCAAATCAATGCAAACAAGGCATCCAGTTTATCGGCGGCTTCGGCTATTACAGCTTTTTGTTTAATGTCGGGTTTGTTGGTGGCATTGGCCAGGTAATCCAATTCTATTGGCCTCACCATGCCGGTAAATGAAGGGATCTCGTCCATTTTGGTGGCCGATGTCAGCATCCGCTTTTTGATGTTGGGCATCTGCTTAATGATAAAAGCCATATCCTCCTGGAAACCAAATTCCAGCGCTTTATCAAACTCATCCAATATCAGGGTATGGATCGTATCGCTACTAAAACTGTGGCGGCGCAGGTGGTGAGCTATGCGGCCCGGCGTACCTATAAGCAAGGCCGGCGGCTGCGAAAAATTATTGCGCTCAATTTTAACCGGGTGGCCGCCATAGCAGCAGTTAACTTTAAAGCCGCTGCCGATAGTCCGGAAAACCTGTTCAATTTGCAAAGCCAGTTCACGCGATGGAACCATAATCAACGCCTGCACTGTGGGGATATTGGCATCCAGCAAACCCAATAAAGGCAATAAAAACCCAAGCGTTTTACCAGAACCTGTTGGCGATAGCAGGATCACATCGCTTTTTTTGGCCGCGTTGATGGCAGCCTCCTGCATCTGGTTCAGGGCGTTTATTTTTAGGTTTTCGAGCGCTTGCTTTATCATTGTGTGGCAAAGATAAGGTAAAAGCCCCGTCCCCCGGTCGCGAAAGGCAAAAGCGGGATAAATAGTTCAATAATCAACCTGGCAGTTGTTATTTCGCGGCCGTATTATTTAAAAATCTGAAATAATCAATACCTTTATAACAACGGCCAACACTGCCTTATCATATGAATACTTACCAATTTAAACAAACTGGCGGCGGTAATTACGCTTCCTTACGGGCAACCTGGCCATTTGCAAAATTAACAGTTAACGAAAACCAGCTGAGCTTAAATATTTCATTATATACGCTGTATTTCAGGCCGGCCGACGTAGTATCAATCGAACCATCTGATAGCGGCGGCATCCGCATAAACCATACTGTAAGTAAATATAAAACACCTGTTATATTTAAATCATTTGGTGACGCGCGTGAGTTGATGGAACAGGTAGCACGAACCGGCTTCCTGAATAACAAATCGGCATTGCCGCCAGATGTTGAAGCCCATATACTTAATTTACAAGCCCAGGGCGGCTTCGCCATAAAGCTGCCGGCTATTATTTTAATCATAATTGGTTGGAATGTTATTTTACTGCCTAATTTTTATCGCGTCATTGTATTAAAGCAGGACCAATACTTTCATACCGGGCCACGACTTTCATCAGTGTATATGATCCTGATTTGTTTGGGGCTAATTTTTATCGCACCTTTCAGGGAGCTGATTTTAAAAGAAGGTCGCACGTTGGATGATGTCAAATTATTTGTCTGCTTTATATTAGCACTATGCATTGCCACGCTTATCATTTCATCAATTATGCCCACCATGGCTGCTTAAGTATTTCGTTTAGTCTAAAAAAAATAAGTAAACGTGAATTGGAAACTCATTCTGCAACTAACACTATTCGGCCTGGTAATGGGCCCTGCTACGGTTTACATTATTCCCTCAAACATTGAAGCGCTTTTTTGGCTACCTATATTTATACTTTGTGCTTATTTAATTGCTAAACATTGTGTAGCGCTCTATTTTTTAAATGGCTTTATGGTAGGCGTCATCAACGCTGTTTGGATAACAGCAGCGCATCTCATATTATTCGATACTTACCTGCTGCATCATGGTTCAGAAGCAGTTCTGTACCATTATGAAGCGCTACCCATGCCGCCTAAAGCGGCGATGATTATATTGGGAATATTTTCCGGATTGGTCTCGGGGTTAATACTCGGGCTATTTGCCCTTGTAGCTTCAAAATTTGTTAAACGCAAACCAACAGTCATATAGCCATGCCTACAAACCTGGAAAGTTTTTACATACAACAGGACGAACCTTTAAGGAGTTATTTTATCAGTTTGCGGGATATCATCCTGCAACACGATAACGACATTACCAACGCCTGGAAATTTAATATGCCTTTCTTTTTATACAAGGGAAAAATGTTTTGCTATATCTGGACACATAAAAAACTACAACAGCCCTTTATTGGTTTCAGTGAAGGCAAACGGATGGAACACCCCGCCCTTACTTTCGAAAACCGGTCGCGGATAAAAATAATGATATTAGATGCGGGGAAACAGCTGCCTGCAGATATAATTAAAGAGCTTTTGGATATGGCGATTGAATTAGTAAAACGAGATTTGTAAGATGCAACAAAAATACAGCCTGCAATGGCTCACCAATAAATTTGAAAACGGCGACGATATTAAATACCTGTTCTTTTGGGGACACCGGAGCAAACGGGCCGAAATTGATAAGTCGTGTTTTAGCCAATGGTTTGAATTACCTTTTACTGTTGATGGCATTACCTACAAAACCGCCGAACACTGGATGATGGCCAACAAAGCCATGTTGTTTGGCAATCCCAAAATCAGCGAAAAAATAATTGCCGCCAACAGCCCCGGCGAGGTAAAGGAGTTGGGGCGGCAGGTTTTGGGGTTCGACGAAATTATATGGGCACAAAAACGGTTTGGGATAGTTGTTACCGGCAATATCCATAAGTTTAACCAGCACCCCAAATTAGCCGAGTATTTGATAAACACCGGCGACCGGGTATTGGTAGAAGCCAGCCCGGTTGATACCATTTGGGGTATTGGCCTGGCGCAGGATGACGAAGATGTAAATAATATTTATTGCTGGCGCGGACCAAACCTCTTAGGCTTCGCGCTGATGGAAGTAAGGGATTTTTTAAAGGAATTTGGCCATTTTGAAGCATTTGCCCCTTTAGTGCCGCCGCCATGGAAAGTGTTTCCGGGAGTTGAATCGATGGGCATGTTTTGGGGTATGGGGAAAGGCGAAGACGCTGCAATGAAATATGGTTTTTATTACAATTCTTTATCCGATAGGGACAAAGAAATTTTAAGGCTAACCAGCCCATCCCCCTACGATTGGAATTATTATGATTGATGACATGCTAACGCAGCTGGATAATTTTTATCTGCAAAAAGATGAACCCGTAAAAAGCTGCCTGTTGGCCCTGCGCCAAATCATCCTGAAACAAGACGCCGATATAACCGCGGCCTGGAAATATGGGATGCCATTTTTTTGCTATAAAGGCAAAATGTTTTGCTACCTATGGGTACATAAAAAATTACTGCAGCCTTATATCGGCATTGTTGAAGGCAAACATTTTGATCATCCGGCGCTGATCATCGAAAAACGGGCACGCATGAAAATTATGCTTTTTGATGCTGAGGAGGATTTGCCGGTTGAAACGATAGAAGAAGTTTTGAAACAAGCGATTGACTTGTATAAAATGGGAGCGATAAAAATCCGTTGAATTAACGATAGAAATAAATGTTTGTACTATATTGCCCGCCAATGGTTTTAAATACTGTTTATTTATTGTGCAAACGCTAAAATAGTTTAATGTACTGGTACGAAGAAGATATAAAACAACTTGAAAAAGTTAGTTTGAACAAGGAATATGAGCCCGAAACTATTTTTTACGGGAGTTCGTCAATAAGAATGTGGACAGGGCTTAAAGAGGATTTTAAGGAATTAAAACCCGTTAACCTGGGTTTCGGTGGGTCGACGCTGGCTGCATGCGTTTGGTTTTTTGAGCGGGTAATGGAAAGCTACAGCCCCAAACGGCTGGTGATATATGCCGGAGATAACGATTTGGGTGATGGCCGCCATCCCGAAGAAGTTTTCATATTTTTTCAGCAACTGGTTGCCAAAGTACAGCAGCGCTATGGCGATTTGCCCTGCTATTATGTTTCATTAAAACCAAGCCTTAGCCGGTGGAATATTATTGATAAATTTAAGTACGCCAATAACCTTATCGAGACCGAAATTGTTAAAAACACAAACAACTGGCGATTTATTAACATCTACAAAGAGATGATTGATGCCAAAGGCTACCCTAAAAAAGAATATTTTGTAGGCGACGGGCTGCATTTGAGCCCCCTTGGTTACCAGTTATGGAAACAGGTTATTACAGCTAATATTAACAGGTAAGCATTACCATTTATTTAATTTTGATTAACATTTGTTTTGGAAATTTCGCAGCAAAAGGCCGGGCCACAAATGAACAGAGGATACCACAAATGGTTTAGCGCCAATTTACACCGCAATATGGAGCTATTGGTATTTGGGCATGCAGGCCGGGCAGTGCTGTTTTTCCCTACCCGGATGGCGCGGTTTTACGACTACGAAAACTGGGGTATTGTTGAAGCACTGCAAACCAAAATTGAAAATGGCGAAATCCAGCTTTTTTGTGTAGATAGTATTGACATTGAAAGTTTTTACAACCATTGGGTGCATCCCGCCACACGTATAGCGCGCCATTTGCAATACGAGCAGTATATTCTTACCGAAGTTATACCATTTATACAAAGCCAAAATGGGGGCGATTACCTGGAAGTAGCAGGTTGTAGCATGGGATCATTCCATGCCATCAATATTGCCATGAAACACCCCGCTATTTTCAAAAAAGTAGTTTGCATGAGCGGACGATACGATCTCACGCTGCAAATAGACGATTTTAAAGATTTATTTGATGGCTATCGCGATGAGGATATTTATTTTAATATGCCCCAGCAATTTATGGCCAACCTGCATGATGGGGCCATTTTAGACGCCATTCGTAAAGTCGAGATCATTATGGCAGTGGGCGAAACAGACCCATTTGTACACAGTAATCGTGATTTTAGCGCCTTGCTTAGCGGCAAAGACATCCCACATCAGTTATACATTTGGGATAATTACGCGCACCGGCCAAGGTATTGGAAACAGATGGTAAATTTGTATCTGTAATGGCGATATTAACCTTGCTGAACTAATATATCTTCTTTCGAATTTCGACCGTTTTAAAATATCATTTTTATATATTTGCGCCATTGCTTCCGTAGTTCAATGGATAGAATTATGGTTTCCGGTACCATCGATATGAGTTCGAATCTCGTCGGGAGCACTAATTATCATTTGATATTTAAACAAAGGACTGTTCCAAAAGAGTAGTCCTTTTTTATTTCTATAATAATAGGAAAATGACAAGCTAACACGGTTTAGTTTGCCACCACCGCCAAAACATCAACAGAATTAGTCAAACTCTTTAGGTTCTAAATCAAGAATAATTCTAACTTACCATTCAGCCTTACTACTATTAATTAACAATAGTATATTCGTTATTAAAAACCAGCGCAAATGCACCATGAACACCATGTAACCAGCTCGGAAACTATCCGGGACATTGTTATCGGCATGTCCGACGGCTTAACCGTTCCATTTGCCCTGGCGGCCGGTTTAAGCGGGGCCATCAGTTCATCTACCCTTGTGGTAACCGCTGGTATTGCCGAGATTGTTGCAGGGTCAATTGCCATGGGCCTGGGTGGTTACCTTGCCGGGCGCACGGAAGTAGATCATTATCAATCGGAATTAAAACGGGAGTATGAGGAAGTGGAAAAACTACCCGAACAGGAAAAAGCCGAAGTAATGGAAGTGTTTGCCGGGTTCGGCCTGTCTGAACCATTGCAACGGCAAATTGCCGATGAACTGGCTAAAGATAAAAAGCAATGGGTAGATTTTATGATGCGTTATGAACTTGGGCTTGAAGAACCAAATGCAAACCGCGCCGCCAAAAGCGCCATTACCATTGGCTTATCCTACATTGTTGGCGGCATTATTCCCCTATCTCCCTATATCATTATCGACCACGCCCAGGAGGCTTTATATTACTCTTGCGGTGTCACGCTGATATGCCTGTTCATATTTGGTTATTTTAAAAGCAAAATGACAGGTCAGCCTGCACTTGGCGGTGCTTTCAAAGTAGTGGTAATTGGCGCGCTTGCCGCCGGGGCAGCTTTCCTGATGGCAAAGTTAATTACCGGGAAATAACCGTACTCTCGTTAAGTCTGAAGTCCTAAGTCTAAAGTCTGAATTGTCATTTGGGCTTAGAACTTAAGGCTTTCGACTAATGACTATCTTTACCGCCGTTGATCATATCCGATACAATGCCTTTACCATCATCTTTTCGCTCGGCCAGGAAAACTCCGGCAATATGAACAACAATAAATGCAATAATAAGGTACATGCAAAAACCATGAACCTCTTTAACACTGTGCCTGATAGATTTGAATGGCGCCAACAGATCTTCAAAAGCCAGGAATAAACCGGTTACCGCCATAATAATAAGCAGCAAATAAAACACAGCGTAAATACTTTTTACAGCAAGTTCATGCCTGGCAAGTTCTCTTTCTTTTTTTGTAGTTTGAAATTGCCGGTATACTCCTTTTATTTTACCGATGAATTTTTGATCGGCTAACTGAAAAAACTCCAGCACGAGTCTGAATAATAGTAAAGCAGCCAACGCATATCCAAAATAGGTATGTACACTCCATACGCTATCGCCAAGCGCGTGGGCAACAGAGCCGGCCTGGTCGTCGGTTACTACGGCACCCGCGTGCTTCAGCTCATCTTTAACCAGTGCTGTTACCGACCTTCTATCGGTAATTGTTGCATTGATTAATACGGTAAGCAGCGAACCACTGATGACAATGGCATTAACCCAATGCCAAAAGCGAAGAGGTCCCGAATATTTTTTAATATGTCCCGGATGAGTAACATCCTCGCGAATAGGTTCGATAATTGCCATGTTGATTTTATTTAGCTGCCTGTTTTGCCCAAAAGATAAACAATTCCATTTATCATGCCAATTTGCACTTGCTCACCTTCCGGATTATTTCAACGAAGCATTTATCCTTTTAGGCGACAATGATATACCGGTGGTTTGAGGCATATTTTTTGTAAATTACCACAAGAATATGAAGCAAATCTGTAGTTGTGTTAAGTCAATAGTAATAAGTCACAAGTCCAAAATCGGATTTTATCTCTTTTGACTTAGAACTTAAGACTTTGGGCTGGTTAAGTCAACAGTACTAAGTCGTAAGTCTAAAGTTGTTTTTTTTCGCTTTTGACTTAGAACTTAAGACTTTGGGCTAAATACTATCCGTCAACTTATCGTTGACTTAATACTGGTACATCATGATACCCAAAAGAAGGCGTACTTCAGTTTATCTTCAAATTCGCATTTTATCTTTGATCAAAAAACCACATTGAAAATCCTGGTAATAGAAGACGAGCAAAGCTTACGTGAAAACATCACAAGCTACCTGAATGTTGACGGCAATGTATGCGAAAGTTGTGGTGGATTGACTGTAGCGCTGCAAAAATTGGCCGACTATGACTACGATTGCGTGCTACTGGACATAGGTTTGCCCGACGGCCAGGGATTTGACGTGCTCGAATTTTTACGGACCCACCATAAGAACGAGGCCGTGCTGATCATCTCGGCCCGCAACTCGCTGGATGATAAACTAAAGGGGCTAAACCTTGGCGCCGACGATTACCTGACCAAGCCATTTCACCTTGCCGAGTTAAAGGCGCGTTTAATGGCCGTGTACCGCCGCAAAGCATTAAACACCAACAATAAACTAATATTCAACGAAATATCAATTGATATACCGGGCAGAACTGTTGAAGTAAATGATACGCCCATTATACTTACACGTAAGGAATATGAGATGCTTCTTTATTTTATTGCCAATAAGGGTAAGGTAATATCTAAAAATGCCATTGCCGAGCACCTTTGGGGAGATGAGATGGATATGCACGATAACTTCGATTTCATTTATACACATATCAAGAACCTGCGCAGGAAACTGTTGGATGCAGGCGGCAAGGACTATCTGACCTCAATATACGGCCTTGGCTACAAATTTGTGAGCTCATGAAACTATCTGAGCATTACACGCGGACAAGCGTATACATTACCCTAACCGTTTTACTGTTTGGGGCGGTTATCTATTATTTTGCAATTAACTATATAGCGCAACAACAGCTTGACCGCGGCCTTCAGCAACAGCTAACCGAGGCCGAAGAATATGCCAGGAGTAATGATCAAAACCCGCAGCTATACGACCTGGACAGGGACCATGCTGTATTTGTAAAAACAAACCTGCAGCAATTGCAAAAGCGTTTTTTTGATACAATTTATTTTAACCCTAAAGAACAACGTGCTGAAGCCGGCCGGGCGGTAGAAGACCTGGTTAAAGTAAAAAACAACAATTACAAAGTAGTTATCACCATTTCCCGGGCCGGGCAAAAATATCTAATCGAGGTTATTACCATTATTACCCTCACCCTGTTGGCCGGCTTGTTGTTTGTGCTGTTTATTACCAATAAATACCTGCTTAACGGGCTCTGGAAACCGTTCCAGTTAACATTGACGGAAATAAAGCAATTCAATATTGCCGACGTTGACCAATTTACCGGAAAACCAAGCGAGGTAGACGAATTTACCGAGCTAAACGAGGCGATCAGGGAAATGTCATTAAGGGTAACTCATGATTACCTGAAACTGAAACAGTTTACAGAAAATGCATCGCATGAAATGATGACGCCGCTGGCAGTAGTAACAACCAAACTGGATACATTGATACAGGACGAAACTTTGGGTGCAGATCAATTGGCGCAGATAACAGATATTTACAGTTCAATTAATAAATCCAGCCGGCTTAACCACTCTTTATTGTTACTTGCCAAGTTAGAAAACAAACTCATAACCGAGGAAGAACCCATTGAGCTTGACATTATGCTGGCCGAAAAGATGCAGCAATTTCAGGAATTGATGCAAGGTAAAAACCTATCGTTTCAGCATCAACTTCAACCTAAACAAATATTGGCCAGTAAATACCTGGTTGATATTTTGTTAAACAACCTGTTCAGCAATTCCATCAGGCACAACATTACCGGGGGCGTAGTTATTATCCAATTAACAGCGCATTCGTTATCCATAAAAAACAGCGGGGGCGCCAATCCGCTAAACACCGACTTGATTTTTGAGCGCTTTCAAAAAGGCAAAGAATCGCAGGGCACCGGCCTGGGATTAACGCTGGTAAAAAACATTTGCCAGCATTACGGTTACACCATCCATTATCATCACGAAACAGGTTTACACGCTTTTATAATTACGTTTTAGAAGGTGTTTTGTCACCTTAGTGATACAATTAACATTTAGCAGTTAACTACAATTTTGCTTCAGATTGTAGCCATAGTTTTATTGTGTATGCAGCTTGCATACATTATAAAAGTACCAACTCAATGAAATATTTATTCTTGCTGGCTTTTGCCTTTATCACCCTGCAACTTAAAGCGCAGGATAATTACGAGATCCAGGTATATGGTTCAGAAACCGTAGAAAAAGGCAATACCATGGTAGAGCTCCACAGTAATTATACCATTAGCGGAAGTAACACAGCTGCCAATGGCGAATTACCTACCAACCATGTTGTACATGAAACTATCGAGATAACCCATGGTTGGACTCCCTGGTTTGAAACAGGCTTTTATTTTTTCAATTCCATAGGCGATGGCGGGCGGACTGCATATGTAGGCTCGCACATCCGGCCAAGAGTAGCAGCCCTGCAAAGCTGGAACTGGCCTGTGGGCGGCAGTATCTCTACCGAATTTGGTTTTCAAAAAAGTGCATTCTCTGCCAATACAAGCACATTGGAAATAAGGCCTATTGTGGATAAAAAATGGAACAAACTATATATTTCTATCAATCCAACATTAGAAAAAAGCTTCGCCGGCCCCGATGTTAACCGTGGGTTTACCTTTTCTCCCAATGTAAAAGGCAGCTATGATGTAACCAAAGTTGTGGCGCTTGGATTAGAATATTACGGAAGTACCGGGCCATTTTTTCATTATGATCCATTTAAACAGCAGGACCACCAATTATTTGTGGCGACAGACTTAAATTTCGACCCGAAATGGGAATTTAACGGAGGGATAGGCTATGGATTTACTTCAAATGCGGATAAAGCAATTGTTAAAATCATTATTGGCAGGAGGTTTTGATAGCGTTGCGATGAGGTTATTCAACCATCTCAGATGCGTAAATTCAGCACCAAAAAAGGGAATGCTTTTCGAGGCATTCCCTTTTTTTATTGCAGGGCCGGGCGGAACCGCGTATTGATTACTTTCGATAACGCCTTTAATTTCCTGCTTTATGTTCTTTAATATCGACGGGGTTTGGTTAAACATTGAATCTGAAGTGCATAATATCGCCATCCTGCACAATGTAAGTTTTACCCTCAACGCCCAGTTTACCGTTCTCTTTTATCGTCGCTTCAACACCGTTAAATTTCACAAAATCATCGTATTTAATAACCTCGGCACGGATAAAGCCTTTTTCAAAATCAGTATGGATAACGCCTGCTGCCTGCGGCGCTGTAAAACCCTGGGTAATTGTCCAGGCGCGTACCTCCTGTACACCGGCTGTAAAATAGGTGGCAAGGTTTAACAAACGGTAAGCAGCTTTTATCAGTTTGTTAACTCCTGATTCCGTCAAGCCCAAATCGTTCAAAAACATCTGGCGCTCTTCGTACGATTCCAGCTCTGCTATCTCTGCTTCAATTTGTGCCGATATAATCAGCACCTCGGCTTTCTCCTCGGCTACGGCGGCTTTCACCTGTTCAACGTAAGCATTTCCTGTACTTACAGATCCTTCGTCAACATTACAAACGTACATTACCGGTTTGGCGGTAAGCAGCCAGATGTCGGCAATATATTCTTTGTCTTCTTCGGCTACCGGGGCAGTACGGGCTGATTTACCCTGAAGCAAATGGTTTTTATAAACGGTTAAAACATCAAAGGTTTTTTTAGCCTCTTTATCGCCACCGGTTTTGGCCATTTTTTCAACTTTCTGAATCTTTTTCTCAATTGAGTCTAAATCCTTTAGTTGTAATTCCGTATCAATGATCTCTTTATCGCGGATCGGGTCAACCGAGCCATCAACATGGATCACGTTATCGTTATCAAAGCAACGCAATACGTGGATGATGGCGTTTGTAGCACGAATGTTGGCCAAAAACTGGTTACCCAACCCCTCGCCTTTGCTGGCGCCTTTTACAAGGCCGGCAATATCTACAATCTCGATGACATTTGGCACTATGTTTTTGGGCTGAACTATTTCAGTAAGCTTTGTTAAACGCTCATCCGGCACCGTAATTACGCCCACGTTTGGCTCGATGGTGCAAAACGGAAAGTTAGCCGCCTGTGCCTTGGCATTTGATAAGCAATTAAAAAGTGTTGATTTACCCACATTTGGCAAACCTACTATCCCACATTGTAAACCCATTGTTTTAAACTCTAAATTCTAATTTCTAAAATTGTTCATGGTTGATGGTTCATAGATCATGGCCAAATAAACAGTCTGAAACAGCATCAAAGACTATCAACCATGAACTATCAACCATGAACCAAAAGGCTGCAAAGATAACAGAATTTTTTGCCGGATTATTTGAAAAAATAAACGACTTTTGCCGTCGATAAAAAACAGGATCACATTAATAATACGATGTAAAAAACGAGGGCATTTATATGGAAGAGATGGTTGAGCAAATAGAATTGTTACTGGAGCAGGACAACAATACCCAATTACAGGAATATTTGAATAACCTCAATATATCGGATGTTGAAGAACTTATTGATGAACTTCCTGAACACGGCCCTTTATTTATCGAGATACTTTCGCTTAACCGCGCAGTTAATGTATTCCGTATCCTGGATTTCCCTACGCAGGAGCGCATCATTAAAAAACTATCAGGCCCAAGGGTTGCCGAATTGGTTAACGAACTGCCCCCGGATGACCGTACTGCCCTTTTTGCCGAATTGCATGGCGACGCTGTTAAAAAACTGATCCTTCATTTATCGCCCGAAAATCGTAAAGAGGCATTGTCGCTTTTAGGTTACGAAGAAGATAGCGTTGGTCGTTTGATGACCCCTGATTACATTGCCGTTAAAAAAAACTGGGATGTTACAAGGGTACTCTCGCACATCCGCCGCTATGGTAAAAACTCCGAAACCATTGATGTAATTTATGTAATTGACGAAAATGGCATCCTGCTTGACGATATCCGTATCCGCGAAATACTATTGGTAAAACCCGAAACAAAGGTATCTGACCTGATGGATGGCCGCCTGATAGCCCTAAGCGCCAGCGACCCGCAGGAGGAAGCTATCAACGTTTTCAGGATGAATAACCGCACTGCCCTCCCGGTGGTTGATAGAGAAAATATTTTATTAGGGATTGTTACTGTTGATGATATCCTTTGGATAGCCAACGAAGAATATACCGAAGACATTCAAAAAATTGGTGGTACCGAAGCCCTGGACGAGCCTTACCTTGATATTAACCTGTTTAAACTGGTAAAAAAACGCGTAGGGTGGCTCATTATTTTATTTTTAGGCGAAATGTTAACCGCTACCGCTATGGGATTTTTTGAAAAGTCGATAGAAAAAGCGGTAGTGCTGGCATTGTTTATCCCGCTTATTATATCAAGTGGCGGCAATGGCGGCTCGCAGGCATCTACCTTAATTATACAGGCGATGGCCCTTGGAGAGGTAACCGTAACCGACTGGTGGCGTGTAATGCGCCGCGAGTTACTCTCGGGCCTGATGCTGGGAGCCACTTTAGGTATCATCGGTTTCTTCCGTATTTTTGCTTTTGCTATGGTTTGGCCGCACCTTTACGGCCCGTATTGGATGCTGGTTGGGTTAACAGTAGGCTGCGCTTTGGTAGGTGTGGTTTTATGGGGATCATTAGCAGGATCAATGCTGCCACTGATCCTGAAAAAATTAGGTGCCGACCCGGCTACATCTTCCGCCCCGTTTGTAGCCACCCTTGTTGATGTTACCGGCCTTATCATTTATTTTTCAATAGCGTTATTGTTTATGAAGGGTACTTTGCTGTAGTTTCAGTAAATTCCAAATTATTGTTTGCTTAATTATTTATATATCTTTAGTACCATATAAACACTTAAACACTAATAATGGAAACTGACGAATCCTACATCACCCCTCCCGGTTCAACCGAAATCACTTTAACCGCCGAAGCGCAAAGTTATTTACTGTCGGCAGGCAAGTGGGCTACCTTTTTAGGTATCCTGGGCTTTATTTTTTGCGGCTTATTTGCTTTGTTAGCCTTATCGATAGGTACTATTTTTTCAAAAATGGCCGAAACGATGCCCTACAATCCCGGCCTGAAAATGATGGCAGGTTTTGGCGGCGGCGTCTCTATTTTTTACCTGTTAATTGATTTGCTTTATTTTTTCTTCGCGCTTTATCTTTACCAGTTTGCAGTAAAAATAAAGGCAGGTGTAAACTTTAAGGATACAGCCCATATAACTGCCGGCCTGGGTAAGCTAAAATCTTTTTTTAAGCTATGGGGAATTGTAACCATAGTTTTCATTTGCATTTACATATTAGCAATAGTATGTTTTGTAGTATTTGCAGCAACTATGGCAAAAGATATGCCTGCAGGAATGTAACGGTTGTCTACTAAAATAAAAACCCTGCCTTATGGGCAGGGTTTAACTATATCATTGTAGCCTGGTATCGCATTGTTAAATCTCAAACGAAAAATCCTCATCTGCCGATGCTTTGGCAACTTCTGGGTTTTCGCCGTATTCATAACGTTTTTCAACCACATCCTGGTTAGCCCTGATGTAATCAACTGTGTCTTTTAAACCTTCGGCAAATTTTTCAAAATCCTCTTTGTATAAAAAAATTTTGTGCTTAATAAACACACCATCCTCCAAGCGCTTTTTGCTCTCTGTTATCGTAACATAGTAGTCGTTTGAGCGGGTTGCTTTTACATCAAAAAAATAAGTTCTCTTCCCGGCTCTCACCTTTTTAGAAAATACCTCTTCACGTTCTCTATTGTCAAAATCTCCCATAAATATCCCTGAAATTAGTTTTGGTTGGCATAAATATAAATAAAAATTCAAAGTGCAAGTATTTTATTCATTTTTATTGCAACTTTTAAAACAAAACAGTGCTTTTTTTGTGCGCAAGTTAAATTTATTATCACTGTGAAACCTGGATATTCGTCAGCCGGAGGAGTTAGGCATTCTGCTCTTCTTCTAACAACTGCTTTTCATACAGTTCAAAATAGGTTCCTTTAAGCTGCATCAGGTATTCATGGTTGCCATGTTCAACAATTTCTCCATTGTCCATCACCAGTATCTTATCAGCATTTTTTATGGTTGATATGCGGTGCGCTATAATGATGCTGGTTTTACCCTGCATAACACGGCCAAGGTTATTTAATATTTCCTCTTCGGTGCGGGTATCAACAGCCGAAAGACAATCGTCAAATATCAATATCTGCGGGTGCTTAAAAATGGCCCTGGCAATAGATACACGCTGTTTTTGCCCGCCCGATAGGGTTACGCCACGCTCGCCTATTAAAGTGGTAAAGCCGTGCTCAAGCTCCATAATGTTATTGTAAACAGCGGCATCCCGGGCGGCTTGTTCTACCACCGGCAAATCAAGCACATCGGCACTAAAGGCTATATTGTTGGCAATAGTATCGCTAAACAGGAAAACCTCCTGCGGCACAAAGCCAATTTGCGACCGATAGCCCTCCAGGTTAAGCTGTTGCAGGGGTATGTTGTCTGCCAAAACTTCGCCGCCGGTAGTATCATACATGCGCATAACCAGGTTGGCAATGGTTGATTTGCCCGAGCCTGTGCGGCCAATAATGGCAATCATTTGCCCCGGATTAATCTTAAATGACACATTTTTTAAAGCCCGGATGCCGGTATCAGGATAAGTGAACGATACGTTGTCAAATTCAAGCGCGCCTTTAATAACATGTACCGGCGCCTTTGATGAAATGATCTCGGGCTGCTGATGCAAAAATTCATTGATCCGTTTTTGCGACGCAGCCGCCCGTTGCACCAGCGAAGTTACCCAACCCAGGGCAATCACCGGAAAATTGAGCATATTCAGATATACAATAAACTCCGCAATATTGCCCGATGTAATATTGCCCTTCATTACCTCTACCCCACCCACATACATTGTAATTACGTTACTTAAACCAACCAACAAAAGCATAATGGGATAAAACATAGCCTGCACTTTGGCCAGGGCCATCGAGTGCATTTTATAATTTTCACTTTCGGCGGCAAACTTTTCCCTTACAAAAGCCTCCCTAACATAGGATTTGATTACCCTGATGCCAGAAAAATTTTCCTGCACAAAACTCGACAATCCCGACAACCGTTCCTGGATCTGTTCGCTCCGGTAGTTAATTATATTATTCACATAGTAAATGATACCGGCCAGCACCGGCAGCGGCAATACCGACCATACTGCCAGCCGCACATTTACCGTAAGCATAGCATAAATTACCATTACAAACAGCACCACGGTATTGATGGTATACATAATGCCCGGCCCAAGGTACATGCGCACCCGGCTTACATCTTCGGTAACGCGGTTCATCAGGTCGCCGGTGTTGTGGCGGCGGTAGAAAGCCAACGACAGGCGCTGGTAGTGACTATAAATTTCGTTCTTTAAATCATACTCGATATGCCTGGACATCAGGATGATGGTTTGGCGCATAAAAAAAAGGAACAAGCCCCTTAACAAGGCCAGCACCAGTACCAGCACCCCAAACAGCATCAGGCTGCTGCCAAAAATATCATATATCATCCCCTGGCGGTTAAAGCCAGCAAAAAGGTGGTAAGCACCAATATTTTCGGTAACCAGGTCAAATGCTACGCGGATAACCTGGGCCGGCAGTACACCAAAAATGTTAGATATAATTACAAACAACACGCCCGGGATTAGCCGCCAGCGGTATTTGTAAAAAAACTTATTGAGGTATGCGAGGTCTTTCATTTATGCTGACCAAAAGTATTAAAATTTGAGTGGATTGTTGGCGACCGAAAAGTAACATTGATGTAAGAAAGTAACAGGTAAAAGGCGAAAGGTAAAAAGTGAAAGGTGAAAAAGGCATAACCGATTACCGGATTGCTTTTTTACCTTTGCGGCATGACAGAGCAGGAGTTCACAGCTTATTTTGAAACCGCAGATTTACCCCAAAGTTTAAGAATTGACCGGGCAACCACCCAACACGACGTGAAAGAAGCCGTGGCCCGCAACCTGGAAACCATGCGAACCGAAGTTAAACATAGCGGCGCCAGGCATCGCCTCATGCGCATCATCAACGCACTTGAACATCCTTACGATGGGCCGGGAATTCCACGCCCCTGGTAGTGTACACTAATTGAAGCAGCGGCAAAAAAATTTCGAAAAACATCCAACAACTTCAACAAAAAATATTCTGTTTACCGTTATTCGGATATTTGTTTCAAATGTTTACGGTTTTTTATCAATGCCCAACGCTCACCACGCGGCTCACCTTCCATTGCCCGTCTTTTAACAGCCAAATGTGTACAAATTTCATAACGCCAACTACCGGCTTACCGTTTTCGGTATGCGTAAAACGATGGGTGCCCATTTCAATAGCGCCGAAACCCGGCATAGGGTACACCTCCAGGCTTTCGGGCAGCAGGTCGCGGCGCAGGTCGTTGGCTTGTTTGTTTTCAAAAATGCCTTTAAAGCCCGCCATGGTGGCATCATAACCGGTAACGCCTTTGCCATCATTATAAAACTCCACATCGGCAGTAAATAAACCCTTCATCACATCCAGCTGGCGGTTATTAAAGGCGTTAAACATTACACTATCCATGTGCGCTATGGTTTTAAACAGCGCGGCATCCTTTGGCTTAAAAACCGCGGTTTGGGCCTTAGCTGCAAAACCACCTGCAAGGGCAATAAACATTACCGAAAAACATATGCGGAAAAATAAACGGGGCGTTGTCATGGTTAAAGTATTATATATACCGGATAGACGCATGTGGGCGGCTGTAGTTACGGTTAAGCAAAAATATTTGCGAAGGCAACCGGATGATTGAGGTATGAGGGTATGGAAAGTTTAAATCTTTCGCTGCCGCGAAGCTTCAGCCTTGTAGCCACTGATAGGTAAACGCCACGCTAAGGAATGAATATGCCAATCCAGGATGTTCAATTCATCAGGTAGTTTTTGTATTTTTAACTTATGCTTATACTAAAGCACTTTGTATTTAAAAAACATAGCAACATTTTAGACTATTTGTACGGTATTATATTATTAATCATCATTTTGATTTTCAGAGTTTGTATGTAAGCACCACGATGGTTGGCCCGCTGCGTTTTGCAAGTGCAGGATATATATATTTTTTCGTTCCTAATAACAGCATTTATGATCAGGAAAATTTACTTTCCAATTTTGTTTGTAATTGAGCTTGCTGCGATATATTTTCTATCAGCACCACTGATTGAGAAGCCCGATCATTCACTAAATATAATGGGAAGCAGATTGCAATTAATAAGCTTTTTACTTATTAGCGCTGCTTTTAATTTTGTGGGTGAGAAATACAGGAAACCAACAACACTCGGCCTGATGTTTTTATATATTGTATTTTTAATTGTGGTAAGGAGGTTAAATGTGCTGTAGGGTTTGTGGCAACAGCGGGATTTTAAATAAAACGTGCGCAGCTATATTTTTCGTGTTAATCTTCACTGCTATCGGTTGCAGAAATAAGGTTGAGAATATCGAGCCACTAAATATCGTTCTTAACCATTACACCATGGCGGCAACAGAGAGAAATTGCACAATGGTAGTTCTGCTTAAAGCCTACCCTGTAAAAGACCGGGAGCAAAAAAAAGGGTTTGCAAATCTTTACATCTGCAGTAAACAAGACAGTAAAGAGTTGATTTTTATTTTTGAAATGGACAAAACGGCGCCTGAATATTTGGTTAATCCTGATATAAAAAACGAAGGGTTTTGTATATATCCTCAAGATGTTAATTTTCAACCTCCATCCAATGTAAGTGTAGATGTACCAAAAGGCTTCTCGATACCTAATGGATCAGCATACCTATTTGCGAGCCTCTACAGGCGTTTGGATTAGTAATAGCTGATCTGAGGTAAAATATTCGTCGCTGGCATGTGCGACCGATGTTTTAGTTTGAAAGTTTTTCTTTTAAGTAGGGCTATTATAAAGCAACTAAATATGGAACTTTTATTAGAAAACATAACGATTTTTACCATTACAGGCAGAAGACACCTTTATAAGTTAGGTGATATGGCTTATGGCCAGTGGCTTATATATCGAGGTGACTTACTGGTATATTACTTTGATATTTTTGACGAAATGTATAAAGATATTGACGAAGCTATTCAAAAAGACCCTTGTAAATATTTAAGAGAGAAGTTTCAGAGAGATAAAAAACAGCTTTCTTTAAGCCCCAATATAAAGGGAATTTGGTCGGCACGGGTAGCCAATAAATTGTTCGATATAGAAAAACTTCCTGTCAACTTTTTTACTGACTCTTGAAGGTTACCAGAACAACCGGAAATTATGGAGAAAAACATCAAGGATACATACGGCACGTGTGCACCAGTGGAGACCAAATTAATTAGACTATGGAACAGTATTTTATTTCGCACGGCAACCCAGTATCGGCTGCAGAAATTGGACATTTTATTAAAGAAAATGGTTTAGTTCTACCTAAAGAATATAAAGACTTTCTTAATAAAGTCAATGGAGGTAAGACAGAGAAGGTTTTTTTCGAATTGGCAAATTTCGATTCGGAAAAAAAACAACTTGACCGTTACATCGATATCGAGGTATTTTTTTCCTTAACGGAGCTAAATAAAGTTTGGAATTATGTGAAAGACGAACTAAACGAGTATGGTCTTTTCCCAATTGCCGATGTTAAAGGAGGCATGATAATTTGTTGTAAACAACAGAGCGCCGATTTAGCTAAGATATATTTTTACGAAACAATTTCTGGAGCAACGAAACTTACCGAATCACTACAGCTTTTTTTTGAATTATTACTTTCAGAAAGTGAAGTGGATTATAAAAAGTATGGCATGGACTATTGATAATTAAATTGTAAACTTTAATGGCTTAATTCTCCTGGCTGCCGCAAGGGCTTTTCGCTACCGCCTACGTTACCGCAAGGGTCTCTTTTCGCTGCCGCAAGCCTCCGGGCTTGTGACCCGCTGATAGATAAACGCCATGCTAAGTAATAAATATGCAAATCCCAGGTGTATGTTTCATCCGGGATTTTGTATTTTTAAACAGCACAGAAGTGTAAATGGAGGGAACGATGCCGACAATACAACTATGTCCTGGATTCAGAAAAAACCTTCAATTAAACTAACGATCTAATAATATGAAAAACAAACTTATTAAAATAACAGTGATGTTTTTTTTCTTCATACTCCTTTGGTCATGCAAACAAAAAGCATCTGACGGGCCTAAAGTGAAAGGCCTTGTTCCTGACAAGGAAACTGCAATTAAAATAGCTGAAGCAGTATGGTTGCCCATATACGGAAAAGATATCTATGATGAAGAACCGTTTGACGCTGATTTGACGGAATATGGAACCTGGATGGTTATGGGCTCACTTCATGGACAACATGGTGGAGGTGAACTTATGCTTATCTTGCAACCTAAGGATGGCAAAATCCTTTTCGCTGGCCGAGATCCTGGAAAATGAAGCGGTCATGGAGCCGCTGCTGTCCGTAGAGTTCCATCCAACAGCCGCAAGGGTCTCCCTCCCTTGTGGCTCGCTGACAGGTCAATGCCATGCTAAGTAATGAATATGTAGCTCCCGGGTGTTTAATTTCAACAGGGAGTTTTTGTATCCCCACAGTTCGCGTAAGTGATTGTACCGGATACCGGCCTTCGCGCTTAAGGCCTGCAGGCGTATGAGGGAAAAGCACGACCCTGCTTCTACCAGCAGGGATACGCCCGGATTAGATGTGAGATGTGTTTTAAATGAAAGCAAAGCTTATAGTTACATTTTCATGCCGCCTATGTCTGCCGGTTGCCGCAAGGGCTTTGCTGCCCGGTAAAAAACGGCTTACCAATGACGGTAAGCCGTTTTAAAAATTCACCCTACATTTTATGCCCTGTAGTATCTTTTTTCATTGGCATTTTGGGCATCTCGCCGTTCATCATTACGCATTGGCCTTCTTTTAACTTCATTGTTTTGCCGCCTTTCATCTTACAGGTTCCGTCGGCCTCAACAATGGTACCGTTTGTCATGGTTTTAGCTTCGGTCATGGGCATGGTTTTGCCATTCATCATGGTCATCATTTTACCATCTTTCATCATTACACAATCGTGCATTTTATCCATCGACATGTGCGACATCTTATGCATTGATTTGTGCGACATTTTATGCGACATCTTGTGCATAGTAGTGTCGGTTGTTTTGGTTTGTGCCATAGCGCTACAACTTAAGGTAACGGCAATCAGGGCAATCATCATTCTTTTCATTTTTCTGGTGGTTTATATTGGTTAATATTTTGCCTGTTGATGGAGCCTGGTTTAGGGTTTGTTATTCTTTCACTTTCAGCGTACCTGCATTTATAGCTACAACCACGGTACTTACCGTCATTAACACCGCCCCCGCTGCCGGGCTTAAAAGAATACCCTGGCTATATAGCACACCCGCAGCCAGGGGCAGCGCCACAATGTTATACCCGGTTGCCCAAATCAAATTCTGGATCATTTTACGATAGGTTGCCTTACCAAACAGGATCAGGCTTACAATGTCTTTCGGGTTGCTGTTCACCAGTACAATCCCGGCAGTTTCGGCCGCTATATCGCTGCCCGAGCCTACTGCAATGCCGATATCGGCCTGGGCCAGCGCGGGGGCGTCATTAACCCCATCGCCGGTCATGGCTACAAATTCGCCCTTGCTTTGCAGTTCTTTAATTTTATCTAATTTTTGATGAGGCAATACTTCGGCAATAAAACTATCCATACCTAAAGTTTTACTTACGCTTGCCGCAACTTTACTGTTATCGCCGGTTAGCAAAACAGATCTGATGTTTTCCTGCTTCAAGGTTTTAATTGCATCGGCTGATTCGGGGCGGATCTCATCCGACAGGGCAATGTACCCGGCCAGTTGCTGGTCAATTATTACAAATACTACCGTTTCGGTATCGTTGGCACTATATTCACCAGGAACGGCCAGCTTATTTTCTTTTAAATAACCCGGACTAACCACCAATATCTTTTTACCATCTACCGTTGCCTCGACACCCTGCCCGGTTATGGCCTTAAAGTTTTGTGCCTGCGGGATGGTAATTTTTAAGTCTTTTACTTTTTGCAGGATGCCGGTGGCTATGGGGTGCTCGGAGTTTTGTTCTAATGCAGAAGCCAGACGGATGAGGTCGTCCTGTTTGTTTTCTTTATTAAACGCAACAACTTTGGATACTTCAAATTTGCCTACGGTAAGCGTGCCAGTTTTATCAAATACCACAGTGGTAATTTTACGGGCATTTTCAAAAGCGGTGCGGTTTTTAATGAGCAGGCCATGTTTGGCTGATAAAGCCGTTGATTTGGCTACCACCAGCGGAACGGCCAGCCCTAAAGCGTGCGGGCAGCAAATAACTATAACGGTTACCATCCGTTCCATGGCGAAGGCTATGGTTTGTCCGGTTAAAAACCAGTATATAAATGTGCCGATACCTGTTACCAGGGCTATAATTGTTAACCATTTTGCAGCGGTATCGGCCAGTAGCTGCGTCTGCGATTTTGACTTTTGCGCATCGTCAACCAACTTAACAACCTGCGACAAGTAGGAATCTTTGGCGGCATGTGAAACGGTTACTTTAAACGAACCGTTGCCATTGATGGAACCCGCTATTACTTTATCGCCCTTTATCTTTTGTACCGGCTTTGATTCGCCTGTGAGCATCGATTCATTGAGGTAGCTTTCTCCTTCCAGTATAATGCCGTCTGCCGCTACTTTTTCTCCGGGTTTTACCAGGATGATATCATTCGCGTTTAAGGTATCTGTTTTAACGTCGTGTACGCTGTCTTCCATCACCATGTGCGCATCAGCCGGCATGAGCTTAACCAACAGCTCAAGCTCATTTGACGCGCCCATTACCGATCGCATTTCTATCCAATGCCCTAAAAGCATAATGAGGATAAGGGTGGCCAATTCCCAAAAGAAATCCATTCCTTTAAGACCAAAAACGATGGCTACGCTGTAGCTATAAGCTACCGTAATAGCAAAACCTATCAGGAACATCATCCCCGGATTTTTGGCTTTTGCCTCGCTTACCAAACCTGTTAAAAAAGGCCAGCCGCCATAAACAAACACCACCGATGATAAGGCAAACAAAATGTAGGATGAACCTTTAAACTGCCAGCTAACCCCCATAAAATGCTGGATCATGGTTGATAACAACATGATAGGGACGGTAAGCGCCAATACCACATAAAACCGCTTTTTAAAATCGGCAATCATCATGGCATGGTGGTCGTGTTCTGACATTCCCATGTGCGGATCATGGTTATGGTGCATTTGTTGATGCTCCATACCCTCGTGCATTTTGTTCATCTCCATATTAATCGGTTTTAACGGCTCTAATTTTTTCCTTCATGACACTCTTTACTGTTGTTGCAGCAATAGCATTTGTAAAATACCTGGAAGAGAATTTTTACTTTTTCCGAGACCTGATTTCTATAACACAAATCAGGCCGGGTATTCTTTGCCGAAAACCCAGCCCGGAGATTTCAAAAGGCTTGTCAAAATAATCCGTTAAACCTTGGCTTTTTTTGCTTCAGCCTTTTTCTTCTCCTGCTCCAGGAAGTAACAATGTGCGGCACATGCGTGCAGTTTATAATTTGAATGGGCAGTACCGAAGTTATGACCCTTTGGATCTAAAATGGCGCATTTTTCTTTATCCAAATCCTTTGTATTCAGTACATTTTCGCCATTGATATTATAATAGGAACCATTCTTTTTAGCGGCTCCTAATTTATTGCCCTTGGCATCAATCACGTTACCGTTGGAATCAATAAAATAAAGTTTTTCGCCTTTGTTGTTGCGTACGATATTGTCTTTATCGATATGCCCCAACTGGGTGCCATTGATGTCCCTAATCCATCCTTTATTAGTGATAAAGATTTTATAGGTTGTATCTTTTTTAACCTGGGCATTAACCGTAACCGCTGCTGTGGTAGTTAATATGAATAAAATAAAAAGTAGCTTTTTCATAATTGTGGAATTTAATTTATTCAAATCTCCTTTATTTCAAGCCCTGTTCAAATGACCGTCAACACGTTGATATGTGATCAAAATCATTATATTAATCTATATTTCAATAAGTTATTGTTAACCCACCGCCCAGGCCCATATCGCTGTCGTAATGGGATGATAAAGAGAAATACTTGGTAAAAATATACCGCATGCCTACAGCGTATTCTCTATCGGTATTCCCCATCAGCGTAAACCTTAAGCGGCTGGTTAAAGGGATATCTTCCCTCCCCAATTGAAACCTGAATTTGCCATTGCCATCCACACGGGCGTCGGCAACAAACAACATAGGTAATATATACGATACCCCTGCAACTACGGTATGGCGATTGTTTTTATTGCTTTGCTGGCCAAACAGGTTTTTTTCCTGCTCGTTTGTGTTTTTGTAATGGTAATCAAAACCTGCATACGCGTACAGCCACTGCATTTGCCCAAAATATCTACCAACCATGGTCTCGCTTTCATAGCCCTTGCGGCTGTTTACGCCCAGGTGCCAAAGGGTTGATAATTTCCACCGGGTATTGGCTATGCTCACGGTACCGTCGCTGCCATTGCTTTCCAGGCCTATTTTAGCGGCCGGAAAAAAGCGGCGGTCATCGGCATATATCTTTTTTATGGCGCTTGCAGGGTCGGGCAGTTCGGGGTTAGGTGGCGAATTTTCATAGCTGAATATGCGACCCATCCCGCTCATCATATGGTAAAGGATATGGCAATGAAAAAACCAATCGCCGCTTGCGGTAGCCGCAAACTCAATGGTATCCGTTTCCATCGGCATAATATCCAGCGTGTTTTTTAACGGCGAATAATCGCCCTGCCCGTTTAGCACCCTAAAGTAATGTCCGTGCAAATGCATGGGGTGGCGCATCATGGTGTTGTTGTACAGGATAATGCGAACATTTTCTCCTTTTTTGATCAGGATCTTATCCGATTCGGAAACCGTTTTATTGTTTATCGTCCAAACGTAACGGTTCATGTTACCGGTAAGGTTAAAATGCAAAATCTTTAGCGGGCCGGTAGGTAAATTGGTTGGTTTAATGGCCTTTAACATTCCATAATTTAGGGTAACTATATCGGTGCTGCCCCCCATATCCATACCGGGCATATCGCTCATTTTTTTTGCGGTTGCACTCGTATCTTTTGCGGCTGCTCCATCCCCTGTTATTTCGGGATACATTACGGTATTCATGTCCATTACCTGGTTGGTCATCACCATGCCATCCATTTTTTTCATGTTGCCATCCATCCCCATCATGTCGTTCATCATCTTCATGCCTTCAAAATATTTGAGCCTGGGCAAGGGTTTGGCTTTAAACTGCGTGCCGCTACCGAGCCATAATGAGGTTGAGCGGGTGCGATCTTCGGAAGTCGCCAAAAATTCAAAGCTGCCGTCTTGGGGGATGGTAACTATCACATCATAAGTTTCGGCTACGGCTATAATCAGCCTGTCAACAGGTACCGGTTGCACATCCTCGCCGTCATTAGCCGCAACGGTAATTTTGCCGCCAGCATACTTCAGCCAAAAATAGGTTGATGAACTGCCGTTAATGATGTGCAGTTTCACCTTATCGCCCTTTTTAAACCGGGGGGCGTTATTAACTGCTTTGCCATTGCTAAAAAAACGATCGTAATAAACATCGCTTACATCCATGGCCACCATTCGCTTCCACTCGTTGGTTAGCTTGGTTTTAAAATGGCCTTCGGCTACTGCTTCCGCATAGTTTTGGGTACTGCCTTTACGAATGCCATACCAATCGGTTTGGTTATGTAATGATCGTTCTACCTGGTCGGGGTTTTCATTGGTCCAATCGCTCAGCAGTAAGGTGTACTCTTTTTGTTCGGCAGCCTGTTTGGGATGGATAATAAATGCCCCATACATACCGCTTTGCTGTTGTGTCATGGTATGCGAGTGGTACCAGTAGGTGCCATGCTGTACCAGCGGGAACTTGTAAAAATGAGTTTGCCCGGCCTCAATTGGCGCGGTGGTAAGGTACGAAACACCATCATAACGATTGGGCAATATAAGCCCGTGCCAGTGGATAGAGGTTTCCATCATCATTTGGTTATGCACATATATTTCGGCGGTATCACCCTCGGTAAACTCCAATGCAGGGGCAGGTATGCTGCCGTTAATGGCCATGGCAGGTCGTAGTTTGCCGGTATAGTTTACCGTAGTATCGCCAATGTATATATGATATATTTCGCGATTGCCCACTTTGGTGTAAAAGGGTTTGCGCGGCTCCTTTTCGTCCATTTTCATAGCCATATGTTGTGCATGGGCCGAAAAAGACAAAAAGAAACTCAATAAAATTACTGTGGATCTTTTCATAATAATTGTGTCGAAATAACTTCCGCAAAAGCCCCCTCTAAATCTCCCCCGGTAGGGGAGACTTAGCTTCCCTACCGAATGAATTCAGCATATAACCTTACACAATTCAGAGAGCGGAAGTTATTTTGAAAGTTTGCCTTAGTGAAATAAGCTACCGGAATTACCCGGCAGCATTTAATAATTTATTTTGTTGCAGGGCTAATGGTTTCACTAACCTTGCCGCAGGTAAGCATCATGTTGCCGTAATAAGGGTTTTTAATAGCTTCATCTGCCGATAGCCAGTAGCTTTTTTTCATGGGGCAATAGGCATAGTAAACAGGCTTATCGGTTAGTTTTACGGCCTTGGCCAGTTTAAAGAAGTTTGCCGAAAAATTGGCAAAATGTTCCCTTTGATGGGCTATGTCCTTACTTTCGGATATGTGCCTGGCGTCAAAAGCCAGCTTTTCCTGCAAAGGCTTAAAAGCGGCGGCATCTGCAGCGGGTAGCAACTTTACATCAACCCCGTTAACAGTTTTTAAAAATTCGCCGGCACTGGCAGCGGCATCTGCGCTGTTTGATTTTACTAATGCATCTTTAACGCCGTAATAAGATGATAGCAATGGGCTAAGCGCAGTTGCTTTATTATCCTGTGCAAAAAGTTGCTGGGTAAATGCGGTTGCGATAAAAGCAACCAATAAAAATATCTTTTTCATGATTTTAGTAATTTAATATAAACAGATCACCTGCCGAAACACGTGTTTCGGCAGTATTTTAAATAGTTGTTAAAAAGCTTTCCTTTTTATTTTCAGTACAAATTTAACCTGAGGTCAGCTTAATCTTTTACAGTATTTGGTTTTTAAGTTATGTTATTTATTGATTTTGCCGCAGGTTAAAACCAGATTGGCGAACAGGCAAATGCCAAACACAAATGCATTAATGGCGGCAATATCAATTTAATTCGAGTAAAAAATCGGGCAATAAAAACCCGGGCCGGTGGGTACGGCAAAAGCCCGAATCAGATAAGAAGAGTTTTAGTATAAATATAAATGGGTTGCGATGCCACAAACGGCGGCCCGGTGGCCCTTGGCCAGCTTTTTGATTTGGCTATTATCCGTGGCACGTAAAATAGGTGCACCTTAACAGGCAACATTACTGCCGCCTGGCCAATTGAAAACTGAAAATCAAAATTGGAGCTGAAATTTTCCTTTACCACATAAGTACCGTGGTGGTAACAACAATCACAGTTGCCACTTTTGCAGTCATCATCTTTGTCCTGATCTTTACCGGCGTCCTGATGTGATTGGTGCATTTGCCGGGCGGCGGCCATATTGGTAAACAGGTAACTGGCTGTGCAATGCAAAAGGCAGGCATATGCACCTGTTGTTAATAACAGGTAAAACGCGGTAAAAGCCAAAGCACAGATTTTTTTCATTTAGCCCCTGCTGTAATTATTGGTCAAAGGTATTATTAAAATAATGAATGAAATAAAGGTTAATTCAATTTCACTCATTATCCCGTTAACATTGTTGCTATTTCTCAAACTCATCCGGGTTTAACTCGGGCTGTTCGGTTTCATCGGGCGGCAGTTCATTTGGTATATTTTCCGGACCTTCTTCGGGCATATCAGGTTCACCGGGGTCGGTTGGCTGCCTTATTTCGGGCCTTTCGGGATTAACCGGCATTTCGTCGGGCTCGTTGGGCATTGTTCTTTTCTTACTCATGGCTTATATAATTTAAAAAATGCTTATCCTGTTTTTGTATTTTTTATTCGGCCTTAAACTGCGGATGCTTTACAATTTGCGCCGCAATGCTTAATAAGTCCTGGCCGGTGAAAGCACCCGGCCCATCAAAATCGAAATGATGATGACTATATACTGTAATAGTACCCAGCAAGCCATCCTGTGGCACATCTACAGACCGCGATTGCTCGTAACCTATCCAATCTTCGGCCTTATCGGCCGCGTAAATCTTAAATTGATTAACTTTATCCTGCGGTTCGAATTTTAGCAGCCGCTGGCCCTGGCCAACACGTATTTCAAAAGCTTTCATTTTAATAGTAATTGTATTTAAAAGACAGTTTGGGGCTTAAAAGGTTTGAAAAAATGCATCCCATATTGCAGCCAAATTCAGACTATTGAAGGACACCGGCGTTATAAAAGGTTATCCTGTTATTTAACATTGTTTTAAACTGGTTTTACCACATGAAGAAAAAGGACGAAAAGAAATATATGGAGCGCGAATGGCGTTCCATGACCCATCATTTAAAAGCCTTCATAAAAACCGGCGACCAGGAAAGCCTGCACCATTTTCGCACAGGGGTTAAAAAACTAAGGGCGTTTTTTACTTTGACCGAAAGTGTTAAACAGGGCCACAACACAATGAAATTGTTTAAACCTGTGCGCGAAATTTTTAAGCAGGCCGGTGAGGTACGCAACGCCTATATCAATATCCAGCTGGGCAAAAACCAACAAGCTATACAATTGGATTTCATGCATGCCCAGGAACAGTTGATGAACACTTTGGCGGAGCAGCTTAAAGCACAGGGGCCACACTACCTGGCTACCTTGCAAAAGGTACACCGTAAGGTAAAAAAACGTATCCCGAAATTAAAAAACCTACATATCGGTTTATATTATCAACAGCAACTGGAAAGCATTACTGCCGGTTTGCAAACACATGGTTTCGCTGAAGATTTGCACACAGCCCGCAAGCAAATTAAAATGCTGATTTACAATTATCACCTTGTAAAACCTAATCTTGACAGGCCGTTTAATGAGGATTACCTGGAACAAGTACAAAACGCGGTTGGCAACTGGCACGATAACAGCGTTACTATCGACCTTTTTGCCGCCGAAGCCACACAGGGCGAAACCGCGGTAGCGCTGCTGAAAAAACAGGCGGTGCAGCTGAAAAGACAGGTAACAAAATTGCTTAAAGGGTTTTATGACCGGGCAACAACGGTAACCGAATTGCCGCTGGAACAGTTGAGTTAAGTCGATAGTACTAAGCCTTAAGTCAAAAGTTTAAATTATCCCTCTTTGACTTGGTACTTAAGACTTTCGACTAAAGACTACCTCTTCGGATATTCGAAATACGACAGGGTAAGCCCCTCATACCTGTCAACCAGCCCCTGGTCGCTAAAGCCGCTTTTGAGCAGCACCATTTGCGAACCTTTATTTTCCTGGTCGGTAACGGCCACTACTTTTTGGGTTTGGGGGATAGTAAAAGCATAATCAACAACCAGTTTTGCCATTTCGGTAGCATAACCTTTGCCCCAATACGGTGTAGCCAGGCTGTAGCCCAGTTCAATCACGGTATCATCGCCCACATTAAATTCACGCAACAGGCAGCTGCCCATAAAATTGCCGGTTTCGCGTTCAATAATGGCCCAGCGGTTGAGGGCGGCATAGGGCTGTGCCATGCTTTGCTGTAACAGCTCGCTGTACTGTTCGGCCGTGCGTACGGGTAAATACACGTTCACCACCGGATCCATATGTATACTAATGTAAGGTGCTTCGTCGGCAGCAATAAAAGGCCGGATGATAAGGCGCGGCGATTCGAGACTAAAACTCATGACAATTCAATTTTAACAAATGTGCCAATTTTGGGGAGGAGTATCAAGTAGCGAGTATCAGGTATCAAGACTGAAAACTGGATATACTCAGTTGTCAGATTGGCTTTAAAGGCGGCTTAGTTTGCCGGCATCTACCACATCTGCAAAACGCGCCAGCAGGACCCTCAATTTAGGGTTCACTACATTTTTACAAAAAGGCTTATCGGGGTTACTGTAGTAGTAATTCAGGTAATTATCGCTATTAAGCCGGAATCGTTTGAATGGGATAACTTTGGTGATAATAGCCCTTTCAAACTCCGGTTGCAGGGCGTCAACGGCGTTTTGAGCAGCCGTTGTCTGCCTTTCATTAAAAGTATAAATAGCCGATCTGTATTTATCCCGCATGCTATGGCTTACCGTACAGCTGTGGGTATATAGATGCACGGCAATAAGTGTTTGTAATGATATAGCTTTTGCATCAAATTCAACAATAACGGCTTCGCTAAACGTGGAATTTTGGCCATCAGAAGCTATCCAGCCTTGCTGAACAGCTGCCACTCCTTTCAACGATAAAAAAATAGCTTCGGTGCACCAGTGGCAACTTCCGCCAAAACCAATTTTGCTGACCATTTTTTAGTCCACAAATTTAATAATCCGATGGGGCATACTCGCGGGATGTACAAAAACATACACGACCTAAGCCGCCAACTGGTTACCTACTTTTTGCAGTAACGAATCGATATCAAAAGGTTTGGGGATAAAATCGTCAGGAGCGCTATTTTCGTAGCCATCCAGGCGCAATTCGTCCGAGCCGGAAATCAGGATTATCGGGATATGATTGGTTTCGGCACTTTCCTTTAGGTTTTTGCATAGTTCACGGCCATCAAGGCCGGCCAGCATTACATCCATTAGGATCAGGTCGGGTTTAAAGGTATCCATCGTCTGTTCAATCATTTCGCCGCTGGTAAGCGTCCAAACATTGTAGCCTTCTTCCATCAGTATGAGGCAAATGAGTTCAACCATTTCGGAGTCGTCGTCGACAATTAGTATATTCTTGCTCATGGCATTGGCTATATTTAATAATAGTCTAAATTTCATGCCAATGGTTTTAGGTGGGACTTTATTTAATTTACTTCATCGAGGAGTTGGGCGGTTATATATACAATAACTTCCGTGCACCGTTGTTATTAACATATTTTAAATTAAATTGGAGCCTTATTACCGGTAAAACCTGGCATGCTGAATATTGTTAAGAAACTGATACTCCTCCTTATATGTGTGATTATACTGGGAACCTCCTGCCGTAAGGCAGTACTGGCGCCCGATAATCCATCAAAAGTTAAATTATTGAATTTGGTGAACAGTTACCGGGCATCGGGCTGTACCTGTGGCACTGTTTATTATCCATCGGTTAACCCTGTTGTTTGGAACGATACCCTGCAGGTAGCTGCTCAAAGGCACAGTAACGATATGGACGAGAAACAATTCTTTAGCCATACCGGCAGCGATGGTACCAACACCGGCGACAGGCTGATGAGCCTAAATTATATTTTCTCAACCTATGGTGAAAACATTGCCGAGGGATATGCTAATGAAACTGATGTAATGGTAGGTTGGATTAAAAGCCCCGGCCACTGCCAAAACATTATGAATGGCGATTTCACCCAAATGGGCGTAGCCACCAGCGGGAAGTATTGGACACAGGTTTTTTCGGCACATTGAAAGGTTGAATTTTCGATAACAGCTTATTAGCAACAATCAAACTAAAACTATCCAAAATATGTCTCAGTTGATGCCACCAGGTTCAACAATTCCAAAACCGGCTCTGCCTCCAGTCCGCTTGCCCAAAGTTCATCGGCAAATTTTTTGAATGAGGCCAATGATTGCAGTACCTGGTGAGCTTCTTCGTTTTCCAGCTGATCAAAATGCATAAAGGTTTTGCCATCGGGCAGCAGCCAGCAGGTGTATTTGATTCCCGGGTGGTTTAGCTGTTTTAGTTCGGCAACAACGCCTGCTATATTGGCCTGGTTTATAGCTGCAAACTCTGGTCGGGTGGTGTATTGTACGCGTACTACTTTCATTTTTTTAATACTTTTTATGTTATCAAATTAGCCAACTTTTGGATTATCAGTCTTTGTCGAATTTCGGACGTGCCACCTGTCTGACTTCCGGGTTTGACCGATAGTTGAGGGCTGCCGTGGTGCCACCGGTTACATCAATAGTTACGCCGGTTATGCTGCCGGCTAAATCTGACGCCAGGAATACGGCGGTATTGGCAATATCAGCCATGTCGGGTAGCTTTTTCAGCATCGTATCAGCCTTCATCTGTTTCAATACCGAGACTATTACTTCGGGACGATCTTTAATGGCATCCGCAAATACCCTGGAGTCTGGCGAGCCGCCCGAACGGATGTTTACTACGCGTACGCCATGCACACCAACTTCGGATGCCAGGTTACAGCTAAAACTTTCAACCGCGCAGCAGGCAGCGGCAAAGCCGCCGGTGTATGGATAACCAATACCACCGGGCGTTGCAGTAAGGAACAGGATAACGCCCGAACCCTGATCGATCATCACCCTGCCTGCGGCAGTAGCTGTTAAAAACCGGGTTTGCAGCGTGGCCGTTACCGGCTTCACAAAATTATCTGCAGATAAATCAACCAGCGGAACTCCCTGTTTAACATCAACACCAACCGCGTTAAAGGAAATATCCAATGTGCCTGCTGTTTGTAAAACAGTAGCTATATGTTGGTTAATGGCGTCAAGGTCAAATGCATCAACCTGTGCAACTTCGGCAAGCCCGCCAAGGGCAGTAATTTCCCCGGCAACTATTTGCAAGGGGGCCAGCGTGCGGCCTGTTAAAAACACTTTTGCACCGGCCGCAGCCAGGGCTTTTGCAACCGCGCCGCCAAGGGAGCCACCCGCGCCATATATAATTGCGTTTTTGTTTTGAAGTAACATATTGATGGTTTGCGTATTATACAAACCTAAAACTAATTCTATTTTTTTTATTGGGGAGTTAAAGACAATTTAGGGGTGCGCTTGCGACAGTGCAATTATTTATAAACTATTTCGTGGCTGTAAACAACGCCGGTAACCATATAAAAAAAAGTTTCTATCTTAACGGTGATCCTCTTTTCTTCACCCGACAGCCTGTAGTAAACAAAAAGATAAATTGATATGACTGCCGATCCGTTGGTTGAATAGAAAAAAGAGCGCTGACTAATTCTAAAATCGTCTTTTTCGTTGAAGCCAACACGCCTAAACGACACCTGTTCAAAACCCAGGGCTTTAAACTTAGGTCGCACATATTTGCTTAATGCTTTAGCGACCGCTTTGTTAATAAGCACAATGTGAAGGGTTAGCAAACACACCATTCCCGCCATAATGATAATGAATATGAAAAAGTCGTGGTTAGGCACAGGTTTCATAACGAGTCGCTTATTATAACTACAAATTTACATTTTCAGCAATTAGAAATAACATGTTCCTGTAAACAAATGGACTTATAAGCCTATACGCCTCTACAAAAAGAGCGCGGCCTGCGCACCACAATGCTTAATATAGCAACTAAACTTTGCTGTAACCAAAAAAACATCTACTTTTGTGCCGCCTTAAGACATTTACCGTAGTATAACTAATGCCCGATCATCAATCACAACAATCCATTTTCAGCCAACTCGAAGTTTTCGGGCATAAAAAAGTGGTGTTTTGCAGCGATCCGGATACCAATCTGAAAGCTATCATCGCTATTCATGACACCACCCTTGGGCCTGCTTTTGGCAGCACCCGCATGTGGAGTTATAAAACTGAGGGCGATGCATTAAATGATGTGTTACGACTGGCCAAAAGCATGACCTATAAATGCGCCATCGCGGGCCTTAATATGGGCGGCGGTTATTCGGTAATCATTGGCGATTCGCGCCGGGATAAAACCGAAGCGATGATGCGCAAATTTGGCCGCTTTATTAAAAATCTTAATGGCGAGTTCATCACCTCCGAAGATGTAGGCACCAATCCACGCGATATGGAATACATCCGCATGGAAACCCAGCATGTTACCGGCATCCCCGAAACGCTTGGCGGCAGTGGCGATCCTTCGCCTGTGGCAGCACAGGGCGTTTTTATGGGAATAAAAGCATGTGTTAAAGAGCAGTTTGGTACCGATACACTGGCCGGCAAAGCAGTAATTGTACAGGGTGTAGGCCACGTTGGCGAGCACCTGGTGCGCCTGTTGCGCGATGAGAAAGTAAAAGTGTATATCAGCGATATCCAGGAAGAACGCGTTGGGCAAATTGCCAAGAAATATGGAGCCGAAGCCGTATCAAACAACAGCATTTTTGATATCGACGCCGATATTTATGCCCCTTGTGCGCTGGGTGGCACGGTAAATACCCAAACTATAAACAAGTTAAAATGCAGCATCATAGCCGGGTCGGCCAATAACCAGTTGTTGGATGAGGCGGTTCATGGCGAAATGTTGTTGAACAAAAATATACTATTTGCGCCCGACTACGTTATTAATGCCGGCGGCATTATTAATTGCTATTCGGAATTAATGGGTTTCAGTAAAAAACGCACTTTGCAGCTTACCGAGAATATTTACGAGGTAACGCGCAATATTTTGAAGCTCTCGAAACTGGAAAACATTTCTACCATTGTAGCAGCAAATAAAATAGCAGAGAAAAGAATTACGGATATTAAAAAAGTAAAATCGTCATATTAATTATAGTTTAAACCGCTGGCCTGTTGGCCGGCCAAATCGTTCTTACACATGTTAAACAGAAGGCACCTACGGGTAAAAGTACTACAGGCATTATACGCGTTCCACCAATCGGACACTACCGACATTAAACAGTATGAAAAAAACATGCTGGGAAGTATAGATGAAGTTTTTGAAATGTATATCTGGATGTTATCACTCATTTCAGAGGTGGCAAACTACGCCGCAAATGATAAAGAGGAGCGCGCCAACAAACATTTACCCACAGCCGAAGACCTTAATGCAAGTACCAAAATAGTCAGCAACAGGTTTATCCTCTCCCTGAATGATAACCGGGATTATCTTATCGCCTTAAAAAAATACAAGGTTGACTGGGGTTTTGAACCCGAACTGGCTAAAACCCTGTTTACAACCCTAAAAAAATCGCCCGAGTATGCCGAATACCTGGCCAAAACCGACGACACCATCCAAACGGATAAAGACATTATTAAATTTATTTTCAAAAAAGTGATTTTAAAATCATCATTGGCCGAGCAGGTTTTTGAGGATAAATTCATTTTTTGGCCGGTAGACAGGGATGTTTTGCAAGCTTTGATTGCCAAAACATTCAAAAACTTCAGCAGCGAAGATTTTAAACAAAATCAGCTTGCCGAGATAACCGGTAACTGGGCAGAAGACCGTGAATTTGTAGTTGACCTTTTTGCAAAAAGCATCCGTTTTGATAAACCTTACCAGGAATTGATAGCCGCTAAAACCACCAATTGGGAGCCCGACCGCATTGCGATGATGGATACCCTGCTGATGAAAATGGCCATTACCGAATTTGTAAACTTTACTTCGATACCTGTAAAAGTTACTATTAACGAGTACCTTGAAATTTCAAAGGAGTTTAGCACACCTAAGAGTAATTCATTTATAAACGGTATCTTAGACAAGATTTTGATAGACCTTAAAGCCGAAAACAAGATCAAAAAAATTGGCAGAGGATTGATTGAATAGTTTTGAGTTATAAGTATTGGGTTTTAAGTTGCAAAATTTAACACCCGATTTTTAACAGATTTTAAATAAAAACCGACTATATAAAATGAAAAAACTTTTTTTAAGCTTAGTAGCAGCAGGCTTACTATTATCGGCCTGTAACCAATCGTCCAAAGGAGGCAACACTGCAAGTGCCGATAGCGCGGCTACAACCACTGCCAATGCGGCTAACGCGCCGGTAATGAAGTTTGAAAAAGAAAGCCATGATTTTGGCAAGATAAAAACCGGCGATAAAGTTAACTACGATTTCAAATTCACCAATACCGGCAAATCTCCCCTCATCATCAGCGAGGCGCATGCCACCTGTGGCTGTACTATTCCGGAGTGGCCCAAAGCTCCTGTTAAACCAGGCGAAAGCGGCATCATTAAGGTTACCTTTAACAGCGCAGGCAAAAACGGTTTACAGGATAAACAAATTACAGTTACCGCCAATACCGTACCGGCCCAAACTATGGTACACCTTATTGGCGAGGTTTTTAAATAATAATTTCAATTAATTTAAACAATGATAGCAACAATTTTAGCACAAGCCGCAGCAGGCGGAGGTTACGGTATGTTAATACCAATGGTATTAATTATCGTAGTGTTTTACTTTTTTATGATACGCCCGCAAGTTAAAAAACAAAAAGACCAAAAGAAATACGTAGATGAACTTAAAAAAGGCGACAAAGTGGTAACCACTGCAGGCATCCACGGCCGCATCATCGACCTTAACGATACTACTTTTTTGGTTGAGGTTGATAACGGCAAAATCCGTTTTGATAAATCGGCAATATCGTTAGATGCATCAAAAGCATTGAATACACCGGCTGTAGTTAAGTAGGTGAAAGGATAAACGTTAAAGGCGAAAGGTAAAAGCTAAAAGGATAAAGGTGTCTTATCCTTAATCTAAATAATAAGGCGAAAGGCGATTGGTAGTTAGCAGTTCAACCTGTGAACATTTACCTTTAACCTTTCGCCTTTACCCTTTAACCTCAATAACAACCTCAACAATATGGCAATAGTAAAACTATCCACAACAGAACGGCGGCGGCTATCGGTATTTTTTACCTGTCTTGGCCTTGCCATTGTTGCCTGGATTTTTACTACGCTATCAAGTCCGCTGCCTTTTATTATTAACGAGGCGCTGGTATACAAAAACTCACCGCAAAAAAAGGCTTTCCACCCGCTGCAGGCAGATACCATAAAAATTACCCTACAAGGCACAGGCTGGCAAATGCTTTTTTCAAAAATGAGGCCCGATAGTAAGCCCATCACGGTTGATTTGGCCCCCCTGGAAAGCCGCAACTACGTGGTGCTTAGCACACAGCTTAAGCTTATTAATGCCAAACGAGACGCCAATCAACAAATTACGGCCATTGACCCCGATACCCTGTATTTTGATTTTACCAACCGGCTTACAAAAAAAGTACCGGTAAAGGCTTTACTGGGCATTGATTATCAAAAGCAGTTTGCCATATCGGGCAATATATCAATCACGCCGGCTTATGTAACGGTAAGCGGCCCTACCGACAGGCTGCAAAAGATAGACGAATGGAAAACCGATTCGATAAAGGCAAGCAATGTAAATGAAAGCATTGCCACGCGGATAAATTTGCAGCCGGTAACCGAAGGTAATTTAACCATATACCCCAAAAGTGTACAGGTGAATATCCCTGTTGACGAGTTTACTGAGAAAACACTGGATATCCCGGTTAAGCTCATTAACAACCATAATTACGATAACGTTAAGGTGTTTCCGCAAAAGGTGAAAGTGACATTCACCACATCGTTAAACCGTTATAAGGATATGAGCGATGACCTTTTTGAGGCCACCGCCGATCTTGACCTGTGGCGGGATCATGGCTACTCTACCCTGCCGGTGCAATTAACACGCTTCCCTCCTTTTTGTAAAATAGTGAAGGTAAGCCCGGCAAATATTGATTTTATAATCAAGAAATAAGATTGACAGACTGGTTGATAAATTTCAGCATCGATCTTTTTATAAAAGTGTTATCTTTGTATATTACAAAACAATAAAAATATGGCAATAGCAATCAAATCGGTTCCTGTCCTCAAAGGGGATGTTGCTAAAGCTTTTATAAACAAAGCGGATGCTAACTTAGATAAAAAATCAACTGTCGATTTCTCTAAGGAGGTTTTGATCGCGCATAAAATTCTAAGTAAAGCGAAGAAATAAATTGCTCAACTTCGAAGAAAACTTCCTTTTTGAAAAGTGTTCTTTTAAAGAATATACTCCATCTCTTTTGGAAGGCTGTAGTCCGTTTGATTGCGGGCATAAAGATTTAAATTCGTTTTTTAAAGATGACGCTTTTAAATTCCATGAAGAACTATTGGGAAAAACCCATTGTTTTACTTTAGATAACGATCCCACAATAATAGTATGTGCCTTTACTATCTCCAATGATAGTGTAAAAGCAAGTGACTTGCCCGGCTCAAGGAGAAAAAAAGTAACGAAATTAGTACCACGAGAAAAAGCGCTCAGAAATTATCCAGCTGTTTTAATAGGTCGACTTGGCGTTAATGTTAATTACAAGGGAACAACGGTAAGTCGTGAGTTGATGCAGTTTATTAAATCCTGGTTTATAGATCCTGAAAATAAAACAGGATGCAGATATATTGTTGTCGATTCATATAACGAGCCTATCCCATTACATTATTACACAAAAAACGGATTCGAAACAATCTTCAGTACAGAAGATCAGGAAAAAGAATATTTGAAGATAGCGCAAGATCAACGGTTGAAAACGCGGTTAATGTATTTTGATCTGATTGTTTTAAGAGCCATAACAACGTGAACATCATGCTTAAAATTGGTTTAACAGGCAATATAGGCAGCGGCAAAACCACTGTAGCTAAAGTATTTGAACTATTGGGGGTACCAGTTTTTTATGCCGACGACGAAGCCAAAAAAGTTATGGTTACCGATACCATCCTGATTGATGCCATTAAGCAAACCTTTGGTGCCGAATCTTATTTTGCAGATGGCTCATTAAACCGCAAATATATTGCTGCTATTGTTTTTAATAATCCGGCGGAGTTAGAGAAACTTAACGCATTGGTACACCCCGCCGTTTTCAGGGCTTTTGAAGCACTTGAGGCAAAAGCCAAAGATGCCCCCTACATCATTCGCGAGGCGGCTATATTATTCGAAAGCGGCTCATACAAAACCTGCGACCGTACTATCATTGTAACCGCCCCATTGGATAAACGCATAGCCCGCGTAGTGCAGCGCGACGGCATTAGCATTGATGAAGTTAAAAAACGCGAAGGTCGCCAGATGCCCGAGGAGGAAAAGAAAAAACTGGCCGATGACGTGATCATAAACGATGACAGCCAACCGGTGATTCCGCAGGTGCTTGCCCTGCACCAAAAATATTTGGCCCTTGCCCATAACTTATAATGAATTAAACATTAGCTTTTAGCTGTACGCCTTAAGCTTGTAGCTCCTGAAAATGATACTCGACGATTTTGTACTTATAGATGATAAAGGCCTTTACTGCAAGTATGGCGATTTTTACCTCGACCCTAAACTACCTGCTAAAAACGCCGTTATCACACATGCCCACGCCGATCATGCCATCAGCGGCAATACTGATGTATGTTGTACCCGCGCCACGGCAAGCGTAATGCAGTTAAGGTATGAACGTACTGCCGCTAAAGTTTTTCATATTGTACCCTTTAACCAGCCTTTTACAATAGGCAAAGTGCAAATTACTTTTATCCCGGCCGGCCACATGCTCGGTTCGGCACAAATACTTATGGAGCACGAGGGTACCCGTTACCTGTACACCGGTGACTATAAACTACAACCCGATGCCACCTGCGAACCCATAGAATGGGTAAAAACCGATGTATTGATAACCGAAAGTACCTTTGCCGACCCGGCTGTTATACACCCCGATCCGGTTGAGGAGATTAAAAAGATCAATGATATCAAGATCAATATTTTATTGGGCGCTTACGGCCTGGGCAAAAGCCAGCGGCTTATTAACCTGATAACCGAGCACGCCCCGCAAAAAAAAATCCTCGTACATCATAAAATTATGCCCATCAATGCCATTTACGAAAACATGGGCTACCGCCCCGGCAAATACCGGGTTTATGGCCGTAAACTCATGAAAGTGCAGGATGAATTTGTATATATAGTGCCCCCCTTTACTTTTGATAGCTACATCAGGGCCACGGGCGTAAAGCGATTATTTGCATCGGGCTGGAAAAACCTGCAGGTAAACAACCAGGATACGCTTTTTATATCCGACCATGTAGACTGGAACGATATCCTGGAAACCATTACCCGTACCCAACCCAAACAAGTATGGACCCTGCATGGCGATGGCCGCCATTTGAAGAATTATTTTAAAGATGAGATATTTGTAAAAATACTCAATTGATGATGTGCAGATATGCAGATTTCAAATGTGCAAATGTTGGAATCATACGCACCTGAATTCTGCACATCTAAATTTCGCATATTTAAATTCAAACTGATGCTGAAAGAGGGCATTGATTATTATATTAATGAAGATGGCAATTTTGTTTTTACAAAGCACTATCATTTAACGCGCGGTTATTGCTGTAAAAACAAATGCCTGCATTGCCCCTGGGACTATGGTAAACCCAAAGCAAATAGCAGCAATATTGACCCGGAGGACCAGCTTCAGCAAAGCTAATAGCTGATTAGTTTACCGCGATTTAAAAATAAATAAACATATTTGTACTTTAGTCATTATATACTATTATGCGGATAGACGACGAAATACAAAGTAACAAGTTTGAAGATAATTACCATAAAGTAGTCATTAATATTGCTTATACTTCCGGGTGGTTAAACAACTTCTTCCGTTGTCATTTTGATAAGCACAACCTTACCCAGCAGCAATTTAATATCCTAAGGATACTACGTGGCCAGTACCCCAAACCGGCCACAATTAACTTGCTAAAAGAAAGGATGATTGATAAAATGTCTGACGCCAGCCGTATTGTCGACCGCCTGATTCAAAAAGAATTGGTTTCGCGCTGCACCAATAATAAAGACCGCCGGGCTGTTGATATCCGCATAAGCGACCTTGGCCTGGAAACCCTCGCCAAAATGGACGAGGAGTTTAAAACCCGCGAAGTACTTCAGGATAACCTTACACCCGATGAAGCCGCCCAGTTGAGTGATTTGCTGGATAAGTTGAGGGGATAGCAGCCCCACCCAAACCCTCCCCGGAAGGGAGGGCTTTAGAAAATTTAAAGTCTGCCCTTCCGGGGGAGATTTAGAGGGGGCTTTTAAAAGAAGGCTTAATAATGTCCTCTTATTTTCCCAACAATTTCCGCATCATACAAATTCCTTAATTGCTGATGAATACTGGCCGGCAAAGGCGCTAACGCAGATGCCCGAACGTTACTATCAACCTGTGATACTTTTGATGCGCCGGGGATAACGGTGGTAACTTCCGGATGATCCAAGATCCAACGGATAGCCCATTGGGGCATACTGCCATCTGGCAATAGCTGTTTTATTGTTTGAGATAGCTTCAGCCCCTGATTAAACTCTATACCCGAGAATGTTTCGCCGGTATTAAAGGCCTCGCCGTTGGCGTTATAATTACGATGGTCATTTGCAGCAAATTTGGTTTGCCCGTTAAATTTACCGGATAATAACCCACTGGCTAAGGGAACCCTTACAATAATGGCAACTTCTTTTTCCTTTGCTTTAGCAAAAACCTCGTCTGCCACGTGTTGCCTGAACAGGTTAAATATGATCTGTAACGATGCCAGGCCTTCCTGCTCCAGGCATATAAGTGCTTCTTCGGATGTTTCTACACTGGCGCCAAAGTGTTTAATGAGGCCTTGTTGCCGCAACGAACGTAAATGATCAAATACCTTGCCTGACTTCATTTCTTCGGTAGGGATGCAATGCAATTGCTCTAAAAATAGTTGCGGCACATCCAAATGCTTCAGCGAGTCTTCCACATTCCGTTTCATTATATCGTAGGTAAAGTTTTGCGGCCAGCCATTTGGCGCATCGCCCCGGCGACCCAATTTGGTAGCTACAAATACTTCCTTATCTGTTGTTTTTAAAAACCTGCCAATAACGGATTCACTTACACCCATGCCATAAACATCGGCGGTATCGATAAAATTACCTCCTGCGTCGGTATATGCCTTTAGTATAGCAAAAGCATCCTCGTCGTTTACGTTGCCCCAGTCGGCGCTGCCCAATTGCCAGGTACCCAGGCCAACTTCGGCTATAGGTGTGTTTTTGAAATTTCTGTAGTTCATATGGTAATCACCAATTATAGTGGAGGTCAAACTTAGTTTCTTTACATCATCTGCACATCTGAAATCTATAATCTGCACATCATTCTCCCATCATCTGCACATCTGAAATCTATAATCTGCACATCTACTTCCCCGTTTCCTCGTGCAAAATATCCAATATAGTTGGCGTCACCCTGCCAAAGAACGAAATGCCGGCAGCACCATTTTTCAACGCATACTGGATCCCGGCGCGCACTTCGTCGTCATTTTTAAAATCGGATATATACAAGCCTGCATACAGCGGGAATTTTCCATCCAAAAAGTGTACGCCTTCGGCCACAGCATCGCCTATCCAGCTTACACCCTCTTTATAAAAGCCGTGATAAATCATTGGGCAAACACCATCCAGGTGAAAATTTGTCCAGTCCTGCCTCACATTGCGGCGCGCAACCTCGGGCGTTGGGAACACGGCGGCTGTAATGGCCTTTTTATGCTGCTTAGCCACCTCCGAAATTTTGTTGACTACCCTGATAATATTACCATACCTGAACAAGCGCCACGAAAGGCTGGCATCCGGGTATTGTATAGCCTTTACATCCTGTCCGTATTGTTCCTTAAATTTGGCCTGGCAAACTTCGCAATAGCAAAAATCATATTCGGGCAATTCTTTGGTTTGTTCAATTTTGTAATGATCCCAAAGGTTTACCGGCAGTACCACATCGCAATAACGTACATAATCCAGGTGAATGCCATCTACGTAATCCAAAGCCAGTATCTTATCAACCGTAGTGGTCAGGTAATCCTGTACCTCGGGGCGCGATGGGCAAAGCCAGCGGTAATAAGTTACGTAGGGTGGTTTATCGGCACATGAATCGCCGTTGCGGCTTTTGCTGTACCATTCGGGATGCTCGTTTAATAGTTCGGCACGGTTAAAAGTCCATATCCAGCGGTGGGCCTCAATTCCGGCAGCTTTAGCCGCGCGAAAATGCCGCTCGCTGTCATTCTCAAAAAATATACCGGTTATCCCTTTGGCTTTGTAGGCGGCGTAATTGGTTTTTAAATCGTCATCAGTATCCTTTAAATTAGGATTTATCCAGATCCAGTTTTTCCTTGCTTTTTTTTTCGCGGCCGCGGTATTTACGGGGGCGGCAGTACTTAAAAGTGGTAGCTGGGCAGCAACGCCGGCCAACAAACCGGCTTTTAAAAATTCGCGCTTATTCATGGAGTACAGGGTTAAATTGCTCTATAAAACCTTCGTGGTTTATGGTATAGGTGGTGTTTGTTTTTTTATCAGTAATAAAAGCTTCAAACTGGTTTTGAGTGCTTTGCAGCTTTAATTTATTGCTGACGCCAGCAATATCATACTTACTGTTGATACCCAATTTGCCAAGCGACGAGGCATATTCATGATGTTGCCTGTACCATTGTTTTTGCCTGTAATAAACCAGCCAAAGGTATTTCTTTTGTTCTTCGGCATAAGGCATGGCAAATACTACATCATCGGCCTCATGCGTACTAAACACCAGGTATCCCCAATGCTCGGGACTGTGCATGGCAATCTCGCCCTGCGGCGACCAGGACCAGTTATGTTCCGGGAGATCGCGCCCGGTAGAATCCTTCAGTTTTACATTCCGGCCTTCCGCAATTTTGGTATCATACTCCACCCGCGAAAAATTAATGCGGTAAATGGCGCCATTTTCAGGAGTACGCGACCTAAAACCCATGGTAATGGCCTTAAAAGGAATGGCCATTTCTACCGTCCAGCCCGCATCTGTATCCGAAGTATTGTTGAGTGTGCCTTGCACCTTAACTGCCGAACGCAGGCCATTAGCTTCCCAACTTGTAAGGCCGCCGCCCCTGTTGCGGTAAGGCTTATTCAAAAACAAATCGAAAATAGTATTCAATGGGTTTACTTCAATTTCGTAATAGGAATGGGTTGTTGTTGATGGGTCGATAAATAACTCAAAATCATTATCGTGGTATACCACATCATCGTGATTTTTTAAAGTAGCCCATACCTGCGGCTCTTCCATTCGGGCGGCTATATATAAATAGTTATCGTCCCAAAGCATTTTTAAATTGGTTTTGTAAGGCGGTTTGGGTTTTAGGTCGCCTTCAATATCAACAAAATCCTTTGTCCATTTTGCTTGCTGCCAAACGGCATCATTAATATCGCCATCAATTACCGGGGCGTTTGCAATATGCCTTACTACGTAATTTTCGGGTGTCGCAAACAAATTCTCCAACCCGGCAAATGGCGATTGTGCCTCAGTTATTTTTGGGGAAAATAACACCGCTGTAAGAAACAACGTTTGTATACAGCGACCGATTGCAAATGGCGTGGCCATTAGCTGCCCAATTCTAAAATACGGTCAAACTCCTCGCGTTTTAATGCCATTACCGAAAGGCGGCCCTGCCTTACCAGCCCAATGTCCTTCAATTGTTCATCGGCTTTTATCGTCTCCAGTGTTACAGGCTTTTTCAATGTTTCTACCGGCGACAGGTCTACAACCACCCAGTTTGGGTCTTTGGTTGTCGGGTCCTGGTAAGCTTCTTTAACCACTTTGGCTATACCTACTACTTCTTTGCCATCGTTACTATGGTAAAACAGCACCAGGTCGCCCTCCTGCATCAATCTTAAATTATTGCGTGCCTGGTAGTTGCGCACGCCATCCCAAAAGGTGCGGCCATCTTTATTAAATTTTTCCCAGCTATATTTTATGGGTTCCGATTTTACTAACCAATGCTGCATTTGTGCTTGAAATATGTGTACCGTAAAGATGTTAAAAAGCTACGATAAGTTAAGTGGACTTTTGTAAAAAGATAAGAAAAGCCTCACCTGAATAGGTTGTATCATAAATTATGATCAGCCTATTTTTCTTTGATTTATGCAAGCATCTGGCAGAGGTTATCATGATCATAATGATCGTTTTTGCAACAATCGGGTTTAAGCATATGGGCGCGCGCCGAATTATAGATTTAATTTGCGGCTATACGTTCGCTACCGTGCCAGCACCTTCGGCGAAATAATTATCCCGGTTGAATCGTCCCAGTGAAAGATGATCTGTGTGGCCGTAACTTCCATGCTGCCTACGTAATCATGGTCAATATCCTGGCCAAAGCCGGCATAAAACCCATAGGTACCCTCTTTTAACACGGGCTGGTAAGATGCATAATTATAGTGGCCCGTTAATACCGCAGTACCTGTACAGGCTGTATTGTCGAAGCTTTTTATAGATGCCCCAATGAAATTGATATAATACTTATCATGTAACGGGTATGGCATATAAATACTATAGGTAAACATAAAGTTGGTACAATATTTTTTTTGGGTACTAACCGTAAACGCCAGGTATGCCGAATCGGACGTAGCGCTTTTTACATACTGCGGTACAAAGGTGATTTGCTCACCTTTATCGAACGGAATAAAATACACCGGGGGTGCATATACCGAATCGATAACCGTTATCACTATACTTTTCGAAGTAATATCGTTATTTTTTGCACTGATGGTGTAGTTTCCGGCTTTGGTGAACTTAATTCGGGCGGCATTTTTTGCGGTGCGCAAAGTATCAAAACCCGCGGGGACCACCGTCCAGGTAACTGCATTGCTGTTATCGGCCCCCACCAGCAACATTGAGTCGGGTTCGTTTATTTTTATCTTTAACTTGCTAACGGCAATTTCTCCTTCAGGGGCGTTAGGCTCGCCATTCTTTTTGCACGAGGATACTGCACAAAAGGCCAGCGCCAGTATGGCAAGGCACAATGATAACTTTCTCATTATAACGGATATGGATAAACAAATGTAAAGAAATTAACTATAGATGTGGGTAATAATTTTGAGAGAAAGGGAACGCCTTCGCCCCCCAAATTTTCAGCTTCACCCTAATTTTCTGTTAGCAGTAGTTATCTTTAATTAGATTTACCTGATGGAAAAAACCGGGAAACAGTTATGGTTTTACTGTTCGCTGCTGATAGCCGTAATGCTTAATAGCGGGAGGTTGCTTGCCCTGCGCGAAAATGGCATTGTAGCCCATTACTGGCGTTTTAATGCTGCCGAATTTGCCTACCAGCTATTGGCGCAGCTTAGTTTCTGCTACCTCCTGTTTTCGCTCAATTTAGGCCGTGGCCTATTGGCCCGGTATCGCGACAATAACAGATACCTGCGTTATATATCGCTCAATTTTTTGATGGCATTTACCGGCATGGTGCTGATAGGTGGCGTACAAAAGCGGGTATTTAGCTTTAACCCCAACCAAATAAGGGGCGCTTTTTGGCTGGGGTATTTAATGCGGTACGCTTTAGCGGCTTTATTAATAGGCATTATTATAAAAATAGTGCTGCTACTACGCCAAAACAAACAACAGGCCATTGAAAACGAACAACTTAAAAATGTCTATACCATAGCCGAACTGGAGTTATTAAAAGAGCAGCTTAACCCACACTTTTTATTCAACTCATTGAGCAGTTTATCGGGCGTGGTACGCGAAAACCCGGCCCTGGCACAGCAATATATCAAACACCTGTCGTCGGTTTTCAGGTATACATTAATCAAACCTGTCAGCAACCTGGTTACCGTGAACGAGGAATTAACCATGGTAAAATCATTTGCCCAATTGTTAAAAATGCGGTTTGAAAATGCTTTTGAGCTAACAATTGATGTGGACGATACTTACCTGCAATATAAGCTGCCGCATTTATCGTTACAGCCTTTGTTGGAGAATGCGGCTAAGCACAACGCCGCTACCTTAAAAACGCCATTGCAGGTAACCATTAAAATGTGCGGCGACGAATTATCTGTAAGTAACAACCTTAACCCGGCAGATGCAGATGGTACCGGAACCGGTTTGGCCAACCTTAACCAGCGCTACAAAATATTGATGCAACGGGAAATAGACATTGAAAAAACTACCAGCTATTTTACAGTTAAGCTCCCTTTGAAACATGAATAAACTACGTGTTGTTATAGTTGAAGACGAACCGGTTACCGCCCGTAACCTTGCACATGTGCTGCAAAACGTTGATGAAAACATCATTGTTACGGCATCCCTGCCTGATGTAAAGGAGGCTGTGGAGTGGTTTAACACCAATCCGGATAACTACGATCTTGTATTTATGGATATCCGCCTTGCCGATGGGGTATCTTTTGATATTTTTAAACAGGCCGAGATCCTGAAACCTGTAATATTTGTAACGGCCTATAACGACTATGCCATACAGGCATTTAAAAATAATGGCATTGATTATATTCTTAAACCTTTTGATGAGCCCGAAATTGAGCTGGCATTAAATAAATTTAAACGCCTGGTAGTACAAGGGCCCAAAAGCGATGTAAACCAGCCCTTTGAACAACTGCTGCAACAGGTAATAATATTGGCAAAACCGTACAAAAAATCCTTCCTGGTTCATTTCCGGAATAAACTCATCCCGGTTGAGACCGCTAAAATAGCCTGGTTTTATACAGCCCATGAAATAGTTTACGCCCAAACCACAGACGGCCAACAATACAACATCGAATTTACAATGGAGCAGCTGGAGCAACAGTTGGAGCCCGACATGTTTTTTCGAGCCAACCGGCAGTTCATCATCAACCGCAAGGCACTAACCGAGGTCGATTTTTATTTTAACGGCCGCCTATCCCTTAAAATGAAACCGGAACCACCGGAGAAAATCCTCATCAGCAAAGCAAGGGTGCCCGAGTTTAAAAAATGGGTAGATAGCTGAGATTTTTGATTTCGGATGTTCGATTTCGGATTTGAAGGAGAAGGATTTAACGCCTCCCGTCACTTCGCCCCCCGGTTTTTCAGCTTCACCGGGTTTCATAAAACTTAAGCCGCATTTTCTGGTCAACTTTATATTGTCAATCAAAAACGACAAAATAATTCAAACGACTAAGAAATGAAACATCAAATTGGCCCATGCCGCATATACATATTATTGTTCCTGGCCGTACTTGTAACCGCCGAAATTATCTGGAGTTGGAAAAAAGATAAAAATGCATATGATGTTAAAGAAACCTTTTCAAACCTTTATGTTTTTGTTGGCTTCCAATTTTCCAAATATATCTTCGCCGGCTACCAATTAGCCGTACTTGGCTTTTTTGCCAACCTGGCGCCCTTTACGTTACCCAGGAATGGCTGGATTTTCCTGCTCACTTTTTTTACAGCCGATTTTATCTACTACTGGTTTCATCGCATCTCTCACCATTGGAAACCGCTTTGGGCATTCCATCTCATCCATCACTCGGCCATGCACATGAACCTTACGGCAGCTTACAGGCTTAACTGGTTTTCAGCAATTGTTAGTCCGCTATTTTTTATACCGGCAGCATTATTGGGTATGCCAACAGATTTTATTGTGATATCCTATGTACTTAACCTGGCTTATCAATTCTTTTTACACACCGAAGTTGTTGGCAAACTGGGCTTGGTAGAACATGTAATGGATACACCATCATCGCACCGGGTGCATCATGGCAGTAATTCTATTTATATCGATAAAAACTTTGGCGGCGTGTTCATTATCTGGGATAAACTATTTGGCACTTATCAGGCCGAAACCGAAAAGGTAAACTATGGCCTAACCACCGGTTTTGTGAGTAACAACCCGTTTGTATTGGTTGCCCGCGGATTTATAGATCTGTTTAAAAGCAAAAAACTTTCCGAAATAAAGGGTGATCAAGGTACAATCACCTTCGAGAAACCTGTATTAGCTCAACAAAGCTATCGGCAGGTAATATCATGATCAATAAAAAATCAAACTAAATAACATATACACAACATTAAAATTTAATATTATGAAAAACGTAAAAACAACAATGGTGATATTGCTGATTGCATCAAGCCTTGGTTTAGGTTTAAACTCGTGTAAAAAAGATGGCGTGGCTGCCACCGACGTTACTGTTACAGAAGCCGACGCGGCAGAACTTACTACCGATGCTGTAACGCCAACAACAGGCGGGTTTGCCTTACAGGTAAACAGCTCGGTAACTATCTATAAAACGGTTGCACTAAGTTGCGGCGTCAAAAAGGACTCAACCTTAACCAAAACAAGCGCGGCGGGTGCCACACCATCATACAGCTACAACCTCAGCTGGAATTACATGCTCACCTGCGCTGGTATTGTGCCCAACCAGCTTACCTTCAATTTTACCGGTACGCATACTTTTGATGGCACGCGCATGTCGTCAAACGGCAATAGCACGGGTGGCTTTGTACTCACTAATTTGCAGCCATCTGCATCAACTTATTCCTTAAGCACCACATTTACACATAGCGGCACCGAGACCTCAAAAATAGCGCGTAAATACACCTTCACAAGCAATTTAAGCATTACATCGTCAAACATACTGGTTGATAAAGCCACTTTGAAAATAGTATCGGGCAGCGCCGCGGTTAAGCTTACAGGTTCGTCGTCATCCGGCAAGTCTTTCAGTTTTGCAGGTACCATTACCTTCCTTGGCGACAATAAAGCTACTTTGCTTTTAAATAGCGGGGCCAGTTATGCTATTCAATGGTAAAATGTATTTTTAACCAAATTACGAGCAATGAAAAAACAAGGAATTATAAAAGCACTTTGGCTAATAGCCGCTGTAATAACTGTTACAATATTGATGGGCAAACCGGCAATTGCCCAAACCGGCATGCCCGATTTTAAAAACTCTACCCCTGAACAACGGGCCCAGTTTCAGACGGAAATGATGAAGAGCAAACTAAAATTGGACGCCGCGCAGGAGAGCAAAGTGCAGGCTATTAATTTAACTTACGCCCGTAAAATGCAGACCATTATAAAAAGCGATGATGGCCGTTTTAGCAAAATGAAACAGGCCAGGAGTTTGCAGGAAGCAAAAGACAAGGAGTTAAAAGGTGTGTTCACCCCGGCCCAGTTTAAACAATACAAGGATTTTGAGGAGGAGATGAAAGCGAAACTAATGGAAAAGGTTAAGGAGAAACAATAATTTGAGGGCATGGCATCTGTGGTTGGCTATATTTTAGCCTGCTGTTGCGGTTTTGTTGCGATTTTTATTTTATGATAATTCATAAAATATTGATTATTAGATAGATAATATTTTTCGCTGTTTCACCTGTTGCGCAACACTACAGTTTCCAGGTTAAAACCCGTCGCTATATTACAGATTGAAATAATATTGATATCATGAAAAAGATTATAACCGCAATCCTGTTTGTCTTTGCTTTTGCCACGGCAAAAGCCCAGCACCATTTTGAAAAGGTTGACCAATGGCTTGCCGATAATACGGAAAAAATGGGCGGCCGTACCGTGCTTATGGTTTATAAAGATGGCAAAATCATTTGCACCGGCAGCAAGGATGAAATGACGCTGAAGCAAAGGTTTGCCACAAAAATGATAGCCCGTAAAATGGGCAAAACACCTAACCTTGATGCTTTTACAACCACCACCAAAATCCCTGTAGCCAGTTGCAGCAAATGGTTTAGCGCGGCTTTGGTGATGACTTTTGTTGATGAGGGTAAACTAAAACTGACCGACACCGTAGGTAAATACCTGCCTGTACTCTCCAAAACCGGCAAAGGTGCCATTACCATAGGCCAATGCCTGTCGCACCTTACCGGCATCCAGGCGCCACCCATAAAAGAGGCTTTGCAGGACATGAAAGATATTCACAGTATGGAGCAATCTATCCAAAACATTGCGGATATGCCCATTGAGGGCAAGCCTGGCACGTTGTTCAGATACAGCAATGTAGGCCTGCAAATGGCAGCCGCTGTTATTGAAAAAATTAGCGGTAAAAATTTCGAAACCCTTTTTGCCGAACGCATTGCCGGCCCATGCGGTATGGTTGATACCGATTTTGGCAAAGGCCCCGTAGCCTTCCCCGCCGGCGGCGCCTTGAGCACTCCTAATGATTATCTTAACTTTTTGGTGATGATATTAAACAAAGGTACTATTAACGGCAAACGTGTGCTAACCGAAAAAAGTGTTAATGAAATGCAGATAGACCGGATAACCAAAGACGTAAAAATAGCCTATGCGCCTGAAGAGGCCGGCAATGCCGGTTATGGTTTCGGCGAGTGGGTGTTGAAAGCATCCAGCCCGCAAAACCCAACCCCGGCGGTAAGTAGTCCGGGTTTATTTGGCAGCTTCCCCTGGATTAACAACGATAAGCATTATGCTGCTTTTATGATGTGTTTTTACATTAAAAACGATGGCAGGCATGAAAGATATTACGCGTTGAAACAGTTGGTGGATGAGGCATTGTAAGGAGTAATGAAATACCGGCGAAAGACTTACGAAATTTTTGAAACTTCGTAAGTCTGATTTTTTTCACGAGTTAAAACCTCGCGACAGTTATAGTTTTCGCTAGCCCCTATCCGGCGCAAAAGCCTCAATATCAATACTGTTTTTTGTACCCGAAATCACTTCCTGTACCAAGAATCCTGTAGCTGCTCCTAAACTCAGGCCCATCATGCCGTGCCCGGTTGCTATAACAAGGTTGCTGAATTTGTTGCTCCTGCCAATATAAGGCAAGCCATCAGCAGATGACGGCCGGAAACCAAACCAGATATCTTTTTCGGCAGGCACAGCAGGTTTCAAATCTGGAAAATACTTAGGCACCGATTCAACAATGCCTTTTACCCGGTTCATGTTGATGCGGCTGTTAATTTTATCCAGTTCCATAGTACCGCCATAGCGCAGGCCGCCATTCATCGGGGTGATAGCTACACGTGCTTCTGCCAGCAATGCAGGAATCTGCATGGATGGAACTTCTTCTTTCACATTAAAAGAATAGCCTTTACCCGGCATTAGTAATATTTTAACGCCCAGTAATTTACCTATCGCCGGCGACCAGGAGCCACCCGCAACAATATATTCATCGGCTGTAAATTCTTCATTGTGTGATAAAACCCTGGTTAATTTACCTGCAACGGTTTCAATTTTAGTAACCTCTTTATTTGTAATTAAATTTACCCCCGCGCTCTTGAGGTATTTTACCAGCGCCGCCATCAGCTTATTTGGCGATAGGTGTGCGTCGCAACGGTAATGCACCGCTCCTAAAACATCAAGTTCGAGGTTGGGCTGCAGCTTGATACAATCGGCGGGGCTAAGCACTGCCATGTCCAATCCCAGTTCACGGCCTTTTTCGGCCAGGTGGGCTTCTTCTTCGCCGGCCTTTTCGGTTTTGTAAAACATCAGGATGCCTTTTTCAACCAGGTCGAAATTGAAGCCAGGCTCTTTACTCAGATCTTCATAAAGCTTTTTACTCAGTAAAGAAAGTTCGGTTAGGGGTGTTGCAGACCGCTCCACGTGCCCTGCATTTGCTTTTTGAAGAAACTTTAGTCCCCACGAAATAAGTTGCGGATTAAATGATGGTTTTACATAAAATGGGCTCTTGCTGTTAAACATCCATTTGATGCCCTGCGAAACCATACCCGGAGTCGCCAAGGGAATAAAGTGACTGGGCACTATCATACCCGCATTACCGAACGAACAGCTATCAGTCAGGTCGCCTTTATCCAGCACGGTAACCTGGTGCCCGGCCTTTTGTAAATAATATGCAGAACTTAAACCTACAATTCCACCACCTATGATCAGCACTTTTGCCATTTTGTTATCGGAGCTTAAAGCTAAAGGCGTAAAGCCGAAAGCTTATTTTGTAATCGGTATAATTAAAAGCTTGTCATTTCGAACGAATCGAGGCGGGCATTGAGCGTTGAGTGAGGAGAAATATTAAACGACAGGCTTTACGCCCCATCGCTCGTATAAGATTTCTCACTCGTACCTCGTATCGAAATGACAATTGGACATTAATATTTTATTATATCACCTGGAAACCATGTGCATACGGATCGTCATCATCTATTTTGATGGTGTTGTAACCGTAAACTTTTGCCCAGCCTTCAACACTCGGAATAATGGCATCCAGTTCGCCAATCTTCACCACCTCTTCAACCTTGCCAATGAATTTACTGCCAATGATGCTTTCATGGATAAAAGGCTCGCCCCCTTTCAGCTTGCCTTTGGCATACCATTGTGCCATACGTGCCGATGTACCGGTGCCGCAAGGCGATCTATCGATAGCCTTATCGCCATAAAATACGGCGTTACGGGCGGTAGAAGTGCTATCTAATGTCGCGCCTGCCCAAAGGATATGGGTACACGTATTTATAGTAGGGTCCTGCGGGTGAACGAAGTTATATTTTTCGTTAATGCGCTTGCGTAATACCTGGCTCCAGGCTATGAGCTGCCCGGCGGTATAATTCTCAAGCCCGGCAAAATTTGGCTGAGGGTCAACAATAGCATAGTAGTTACCACCATATGATACATCGATGGTTAGCATACCCAGATCCGGGCATTCTACCTCCAGGTTCGTGGCAGCAAGATAGGCAGCCACGTTTCTGAGCTTAACCGAGGTAACTTTTTTACCTTCCTGCTTATACTCTATCAAAACCAGGCCGGCCGGCGCTTCCATACGTACTATGCCAGGTATTTTAGGCTGAATCAGTCCTTCTTCAATAGCAATGGTTATAGTACCAATGGTACCATGCCCACACATGGGCAGGCAGCCACTTGTTTCAATAAATAAAACGGCCACATCATTTGCCGGATCATGAGGCGGAAACAAGATACTTCCCGACATCATATCGTGCCCTCTTGGTTCAAACATCAGCCCGGTGCGAATCCAGTCGTACTCTTTTAAAAAGTGCTGGCGCTTTTGGCTCATGTTATCGCCTTTAAGCGTTGGGCCACCACCCGCCACTACCCTCACGGGGTTACCACAGGTGTGCGCATCTATACAAAAAAATGTTTTACTACTCATTTGAAAGCATAAAGCTTAAGGCCGAAAGCATAAAGCCGGCCTTAAGCTTTGGTTATAATTTTACTAAATGATAATTAAGCTTCAACTTCGGTTAGTTTACCCCAACTGCCAACAGGTAGCTCCGGGCGAACAGCTAAAGCATCATTGATGATCTTTAATACTTTGGTACGTTCTTCGCCAATTAACGGTAAACGTGGGGCACGTACATTTTCGGTACCAATACCTGTAGCAACCTCAGCCAGTTTAATGTACTGAACCAGTTTTGGATGAATATCCAATTCCAATACCGGCAAAAACCAACGGTAAATGGTTAAAGCTTCGGCAATTCTGCCTGCTTTTACCAAACGATAAATAGCTACAGTTTCTTTAGGGAAGGCATCAACCAAACCTGCTACCCAGCCGTCGGCACCCATTACAAGGCTTTCCATAGCCAATGGGTCAACACCGGTAAATATAGCGTAGCGGTTGCCAAAACGATTAAACATTTTGGTAACGTTTGATACATTACGAGTTGATTCTTTTACCGCCTGGATGTTTTTATAAACCGATAGCTTTTCAAACATATCCAGTGTAACTTCAATTTTATAATCAACCGGGTTGTTGTATATCATGATGGGCAGTTCGGTACTTTCGGCAACTGCTCCTATGTAAGCCAAAGTTTCGCGTTCTTCGCTGTTATAGCGCATTGGCGGCAATAGCATTAAACCATCGGCACCGGTATCAAAAGCTCTTTTAGCACAGGCTACAGCCGCTTTAGTAGTTTGCTCGGCAATATTGAGTATTACAGGTACTTTGCCATCAACATAATCAATGGTGTGCTTTAATAACGCAAACTTTTCATCATCGGTAAGCACGCTGGCCTCGCCTAATGAACCGCCTAAAATAAACCCGTCAACACCAGCTTCAAGCTGCGCTGCAAGGTTTACATCAAAAGCATCAAAATCTAATTCGTCGTTATCGGTGAACTTGGTGGTTACCGCAGGGAATACGCCTTTCCAGTCAAAAGTTATCATTGTTTCTTATTTTTATCAAAAGTACGGTGGATTACTAAATTATTGAACTAACAATTTAGCAATCATTAGCCGGATTTTAGCCTCATTCCTCTGTTTTTGTTAAAAAAAGAGGAATAGGCCTCTTATTTGGGTTAAGATACGGTTGAAGTCTAACCGTTGTTCGCCCCGGCAGGAAAAATATTAAATAAATTATTATACAACGCCCCCCCCGAAGGAACAGATTCACAGCGGTTTTTTCACTGGGGAACCCCCCGCTACGTAAATCCGTTTTCAAAATAATCGATTGCGGTTTGAAAGCTGATGAGCCAGCCTGGCTACATGTTGAACTTAGTACGCCAATATTAAAATACTATTTCATGCTTACTAACTCAGGGATGGGAACGAAATCCCCTTGATTTTCCTGAACAACTCCACCGCATACAAATCGGTCATCCCCGAAACAAAATCAAGTACGGTTTGAATTTTGGAGTAATCATCCTGATTTTTGGTTAAAAACTGTTTGGGGATAAGCTCTACCAGTTTTTTATGATACTTGGATGAATTTTGCAGGTAAGCCGGTATAAACTCTTCCAGTATGCCACCCATAACTTTATAACCGGCAACTTCTATCTGCACAACCGACGAGTAATTGTATATCTTTTTTACCGACAACGTTTCGATGTTTTTCATGATGGTACGATAGGGTTCATCTATCATATCTATCAACGATGTATTGAAGTCGCCGGCAAGGATATTTTGCTGCTGATTGTAAAACAGTTTGGAGCATTGCTGTATCAGTGTGTTTATTGACCGGGCACGCAGGTAGCCAACCTTTGCGTCGTCATCGTCAATATCATCCAGGCGCGCCTTCATTTTCGGGTCGTTGCATAAAGGCAGCAGCAAGGCTTCAATTTCATCATAAGATAATATCTTGAGGCGATGAGCATCCTCAATATCAATAATATTATAGCAGATATCGTCGGCAGCCTCTACCAGGTAAACCAATGGATGGCGCTTGTAAATAGGGGGATTATCCTGCATTTTATTTAGTCCCAGTTCGTCGGCTATTTTCTTAAATCCGGCTTGTTCCGACTGGAAGAACCCATATTTTTTAGTATGGATATTTGCTTTATTTCCCCCTACGATAGCAGCGCAGGGATATTTGGCAATAGCGGCTATAGTAGCATAAGTAAGCGCGAAGCTTCCGTTCCCCTTGCCCGAATAGGAATGGGTAAGGATGCGCAATGCATTGGCGTTACCTTCAAAATTGATCAAATCGGCCCATTGCTCAGCGGGCATACTTTTTTGATAGCCTGCACCATCACCCTCAATAAAATAATGTGATATAGCGGCTTCGCCCGAGTGGCCGAATGCCGGGTTGCCCAGATCATGCGCCAGGCATGCCGCCGAAATAATGGTGTCGATATCACTCATCAGCGGCAGGCGGGCATCAATCCCAGGATCTTCTTCCTTAAGTTTGTTATAAAAGATGCGGCCCAATGATTTGCCAACGCTGGCTACTTCTAAACTATGGGTAAGCCTGTTGTGCACAAAAATACTCCCCGGTAAAGGAAATACCTGGGTTTTATTTTGCAGTCGCCTGAAAGGCGACGAAAATATAATACGGTCATAATCCCGCTGAAATTCCGACCGGGCATCAACCTGGCTTGCAATATATTTATCCTCGTATCCCCAGCGCTTGGCCGATAGTAAAGTTTCCCAATTCATCATAAGCGGTCAATACAAATCTTGTTTAGTATTTACCGGCAATATTATCCTATAAATTCCATAAACAGAAAAGAGATAAACATTTTATGGTAATAAGTAAAGCTGCATACCTATTTAAAAAGCCTTTAATGCATAAAGGCTTTTATTTTCAATTTAAGTGGTTTTAGCAATTAATGCACCGGATGATGATCTTGCTGGTTTGCAGGAATTGGTTCCAGGTAACCCTCGTTGTTAACCGCCAGATTACTGGTAGTTGCAACATGTAAATTTTTTTTTGCTTTTGGGCCGGCCATTGGTATTACAATTACTGCAATAAAGGCTACTACTTCCAGTACGATATAAAATGATGTCATGACTTAATTTTTTAATGTATTATCAATTACAGCCTGTGTATACTATAGGCATGCCAAAAACCGCTTAAAATGCTTTATAGCAGCTAAAACCGCTTTAAACCGATTAATTTGATAGCGCAGGTACATTTAGGCATTTAAAAAACCTATCATTTTGAAAGGGTGGTAATATCAAAATGAAAAACCACCTAACAAGGTTATTTAGTTTTATAGAAAATAGTCGAGGAAATAGATGCATAAGATAGCCGCCAACAAAAAACTACCGAACGTTGGCCTGCGCTTAACGCAGCGGTGAAATCAAAATCAATTGCTACCCGAAACCACGTTAATCTCTGTTCTCCTGTTGAGCTGATGATCAGCTTCTGAACATTTAACCTTATCGGCGCATTGGTTTACCAGATTGCTTTCGCTATAGCCTTTGGCTGCCATCCGGGTTGGGGCAATTCCTTTTTTTACCAGGTAAGTTACAGCAGATTTGGCCCTGCGCTGAGATAGCGCAAGGTTGTATAAATACGATGCTCTTGAATCGCAATAGGATGCCAATGCTATTTTTAGCGCGGGATATTGCTTTAAAATGCCTGCCAGCCTGTCAAGTTCGACTGCTGCATCTGGCCGTATGAATGATTTATCAAGATCATAATAAATAGGCCTGATGTTGAAATCAGGACGAAACGTGCCCGAAAGAGGATCGGATGAATCCGGCGATCCTGGTTTTCCGGTTGCAACAATTGTTTGCGGATTACCATTTATTGGTTTAACAAAAATGGAATCCTTTACGCGGGTAAAGGCATAAATATCATCGCTGCCCTGGCCGTTATCGCGGTTTGACGACAGGTAGCCGCTTTGACCATCGCGTGTTATCAGGTTAAAATCGTCGCTGGTGGAGTTTATAGGATACTTAAGGTTCTTGGGGATATCCCAGTTGCTTTTTTGGCCACGGGCGACATAAATTTCGTACCCTCCCATACCGGGCAGCCCTTTGGATGCGTAATATAAAACACCGTTTTCATCCACAAACGGAAAGCTTTCCTCTTCTTTGGAGTTGATAGTTTTACCACAATTTACCGGTTTGCCCCAGCTTCCGTTACTTTGTTTTTCGCAATACCAGATATCTGTTTTACCCTGTCCGCCCTGCATATCCGAACTGAAATAGATCAGCCTGCCATCTTTTGACAATGCCGCGTTACCCACAGAATACTGCTGTACATTATTGTACGGGAAACTACCCGAAATAACCCAGCCACCATCTTTTTTCACGGCGGTAACCAACTGCAGGCGACGGGTATAAAGGCGGGTGTTATTTTTGCCGCTGCGCTGGTCTATCGGTAGGTTTTTAGCAGCAACTTCGGTAGTAACGGTAATATAGGCGGTATCTCCTTTATTATTCAGCACCATAGGGCCTACATGGTAAGCATCTTTAAACTCGTTGCTGGTACCGGGGTCTAAAAACAATTGCCTGGTTTCTTTCGTATTTAAATCGTAGGTGTATAGTTTAAACCAGCCGTTGCCGGTGCGGTTATCTTTTTTGCCATCTTCGGTTTCGCGGTCAGATGTGAATATAATGGTTGTCTGGCCACCGTAGGCTGCCCCCCAATCAGATGATGGGGTGTTTACGCCGCCAACGTTATTCACTTTATACTGCGATGGTTGCTTCATCCACACCATAGCCGAATCCACATCGGCCAGCTTTAAGGCTAACGCGCCTGCATCATCTGTAAAATACAGTTGGTACTGTTGCCTGGCCTGATCAAACTTTTGGTTGCGAAACAATACTTCGGCATAAAAATAATGATCGAGTTTGGTGGCTTTGGGATCATTCAGGGCTTTGGCATACCAATCTTCGGCATCCTGGTATTGGTTAATATAACGGTAACAGGTAGCAATACGCTCAACAAGTTTAACATCCGGCTTATGGCCAACCAGTTTAAGGTAAAATTTCAGGCTTTTGAAATATTCATACTGGTCGAAAAGCTTATCGGCACGTTGTTTTACAGATAGCTGTTCCTGCGCCAAAGTAACCTTCGCCAGCAAAGCCATCAACAAACCAATCAATATTAACTTTTTCATCTGCCTAAAAATATCTCGGGCTAACCACCCTTGGGCTTTTGCCCGGAAAACTAATACTTAACGACAATTCATGCGATCCACTTTGCGAACTTGCCAGCCTGCTTGTGGTAAAATCATATGAATAACCAATCCTGAAGTTTTCGCTTACATAAAATTGCACCATAGCCGCCACGGCATCTGTTTTATCAAGACCACTTTGCAGGTTGCTTTTTTTCCACAGGTTTATCCCGGTGCGGTATGATGCGCCTATCCAAATGGTTTTATTAAATACTATATAATTGCTTACATCCAGGTTGGTTGGGCCTTTAAAGTCCTCTTTTATCAACAACGAGGGTTTAATATCCATGGTTTCATTTAACGGTATCATCGCGCCGCCGGTTAAGTAAACTGTACGGGCCTGTTTATACTGCTGCAAATGATCGACAGCATTACCCAAACCCGAAAGTAGGTTAAACACTGATGCACCAACATATACCGTTGGCGAATAATAATAAACCCCGAAACGAAAATCGGGTGTAACGTTGCTTTGCGTTCCGGCGGGTATATTGGCATCCCCATCATCAGTGGCGTTAAATTTAGTACCATCCAGGCGATACTGTATAGCGCCAAAGCCAAGGCCAAAACTCAGCCGTTTGGTATCATCCTCATCAAGCCTCAGCCTATAGGCATAGTTTAAATAAACCGACGATGTACTCTCGGGCCCAAGCTTGTCAAAAGTAGCTATCAATCCTAAGCCCATATTCTGGTTAGTGCTATTGGTTAAGCCATCAACAGATACTGTTCCTGTTTTTGGCGCGTCATTAATACCCACCCATTGGATACGGCTGCTTAAGTTAAGGGTCCAGTCCTGTTTATAACCGGCATAGGCCGGGTTTACCGCCAGGCCATTGAACATATATTGGCTAAATTGTATACTTTGCTGGGCCTGCAATTTTACGGTGAGTAAAACCAGGCCTGCTACCAGGATATATAGTTTAAAGCCCCGCATCATTTACTCAGTTTTAAAAACACCCAGCCCTTAACCGGGGTAAATTCGCCGGTATGCTCTTTCCGGTTCAACACATAAAAATAAGTAGCCTCGGCCAGGCCGGTGCCGCTCCAATCATTTTTGTAATTATCAGAACGGTAAACCTCATTACCCCAGCGGTTAAACACCGTTAGTTGCGAACCAGAGTAGCTCTCTAATCCAACAATTTTAAAAGTATCGTTTTTGCCATCATTGTTGGGTGTTATTACATTGGGGATCTGCAAATCGGCCGGGATCACCTTCAACACCACGGTATCGGCACAACCATTGGCGTTGGTAAAAACAAAATGATACAAGCCAACTTTATCCAGCCCGGTTATTGTAGTTGTATTGCTTGCGGGGGTGGTAATTGTTGCCGACAGCGGATCGCCCACCGCCTGTGTAAATACACCCGTGCCCGTTGCCGACATGGTGGCCGGCGCGTACTCAAATACTGTTTGATCGGCACCGGCATTTGGGCCCGGCGCAATGTTTACCGTGTTGGTTTTAACATTATTACAACCTACGCCGGAAGGGGAAGCGTCACATTCGCTATTCGGATCGGTTGGCACAGCAGCATCCGGATTGGTGGCATCGGGGTCTGTTACATCAGCAGGCCTTAATACAGCAGCCTCAACGGTAAGGTTGCCGCTTGTTGCCAGCGCTATATTCCCCGTAATGGTAAAAGTGCGTACAGCACCATTTGCAATATCCAGGTTAGCATGGTATGCATTTGCCGCAACAGCGCCGCCAGAGGTTGACGAACTGCCGGCGGTAGCAGCGCTTGTTACTACCACGCCACTGATATCATTAGGAAAACTAAAGCTGAAACCTGCACCTGTAACATCATTAGGGCCGTTATTTTTTACCACCACTTTATATATTACCGGCTGGCCCGAACAGGCCGCCACGGCCGTTATACTTTCTACAGAAAGATCGGCTTCCTGCATTACAAAGCTTACCGAAGTTGTTACCGGCTTACTTTTTATATAACTCCAGGTATCAATAGATTTATTGTTGCCAAAATCGGCATCATTGGTGGCTATACTGGTAGTGGTGCCCCATTTGTGCCCGTTTATAGCACTGCTTAATCCCGTAAGGTTTTTTATAGGGTTTGATGGTGTACCTACAATACTGATAGGTGTATCGTCCCAATACAAGGAATCATCGGGGGCAAAAGTGCCGTTCGTGCGGGTAAGTAAAAGACCGTTAACATTGCGCTCTACATCAAAAAACGGAAAATGGACTTCGCCTGCAGTAGTGGCTATGGTGATATCAACCTGTAGCGATAAAGTGCTGTTACCGGCTACTTTGGCGCCAAGGCCATCAAGCCCGTCCCAATATACCTGGTTACCGCCCGTGGTTGCCTGCCCGGTTAATTTACGGTCGATTGCATCGGTATACAAACCGTTATGGTTTATATCAATACCAATAAAATAATTACCATTCCCGGTTATGTTAAAGTTAAAATTGCCTCCCAACGGATTAGTTCCGGCTTTACCCACGGTTCCTTCGGCACCGGTAAAAGTAACGTTACTTATGGCCGGAACTACGGGCGTATTTAAAAGCCATGTTGTGGCCGATCCGGGCGTATTGGCTACGGCGGGCATATCGGTAGCCGGAATATTAAAAAATATTTTTTGGGTGATATCGGTTTGTGTATCCGCCACGCGCGGGTCCTGCACGTTAACGTTGGCGCTAAGGCCGTTGATGCTTTTGTACGATGCATTTCCATCCGCGCCCCTAAACCCTTTGTTATTTACAAAAAAGGTAAAGCCGTTACCGGCCTGGCCGTTGTTATTTAATATGTATTGATATCCGTCTTTGGTCAGGATGTGGAATATCGCGTTAAAGCCCACGTTAAACGTACCCAATATCCCCGAAAATACCTGGGTATATACCCTGCCATTTATAAAGCCCGAGTTCGAAGCATTGCGTACCGATACATCAAAGGCGGTAATATATTCGGCTTGCGGCTGTGTCCAGTTGGCATTGGCAGGGATGGTAGGCGGATTGCCGTTTAATACCGTTCCGGGGTTTTCGGCTACAAAATCAATTTCCCAAACACCCTCCTGTCCTGCGCCTACTGTTTTTATAAATGGTGTAAATCCGCCGGCATTAGGCAATGGGCCTGCTACTTCCTGGGCACGGCTATTGATATTGCCTGTATTAACATCAGTGCCGCTGGTATAGTTGTTACCATCGGGCGCGCGCAGGTTAATGGTACCACCGGCAATACCCTGGGCGCTTGAGCCCAAATAAATGCTTTCGCCTGCCTTTACATAAACCTTAACCGTACCTAAAGTTGGGAAAGGGAACGAAGAATTGGCCACTGTACTGCTCGAAAACAGGTATGCGCGGTATCCCCCGTTGGCTGCCAGCTCCTTACTGCCTTCGGCATATATACGGGCAACCGGCAAAAAAAACAAAATTACAGCACAAAAAAAGCCCTTTATTATTAGCTTAAGGTATGGATAAGGTATGCCGCAAAAAGTTACTGCGCTATTAAGCATCAAGGTGTATTTACAAAGCCGTAAGTTATAAAAAGCAGGCGAAATGATTGTAAAAAATTTACAAGCGGTAGCAAAAGCAGTTTTCGGCCCTGTTAGTAACCTGTATTAACTTTTCTGGTACTCTTTACGGTAAACGTGGGGATATTGTTTGGACATTGCCCGATTAACTTTAAAACAGGTCCTATAGTAAAGTAGTTGCCGGATTTGGAGCCAGATTATAGGTTTTTGCCAGGCGTACCACCCCGTACCAGGGTGTACCAAGGTGTGTCGCCCGTATCGGTACACACAGCGTATCAATACAAAGGCATAAATCCTGTTCAAAAATTATACTTTCCTAAAATGAATCACTTTTTCAATCTTTTCCGGGAAGCTGCCGTCGGCCCATGTAAAATAATTTTTCCTCAAGCGGCTTACTTCAGACAATCTTTCGGCAGGCGCCTTATCTAACCAAAATAAAACATCAAGAGCATCCTCTTCTTCAACATTTACATGATTGGCTACTAACGCTATTTTCCTGCTATGTTTCATGCCCAATACTTGATTATTAAACTGATGGATACGTTTATGTAACAAAAATACAAAAAAGCATCGGGTAACCATATCATGATCTTGCATATGAATAAATTCCACATTTGTTAACAATCTGTTCAACCAAAAGCCTACGTTACTATCTAAATCAAAAAATAAACCCCATTTACTTGCCTTTTTACTAATACCTGACCTCAACTTATTTAAAAAACCGTATTTTTAGGCTTCTTTTCAGATTATCATATTGGCAACAATAAACTATAATTAACTAAAGGGTATGAATGCCATTCACAACAAGGATATCGGGACCAAGCAAAAGGCGCTTGCCATTAACCTTGATCCTAAAATATACGGCTCATTTGCCGAAATTGGTGCAGGACAGGATGTTGCGGCTAACTTTTTTAAGGCCGGCGCATCATCGGGCACTATAGCCAAAACCATGTCGGCTTATGATATGGTTTTCTCTGATGCCATTTACGGCGTACAACAATCACGACGCTATGTGAGCGAAGCCCGCTTAATATCGATGCTTGACCATGAATACGGGCTGCTTATTGAACGTTTGGCCGTACAACGTGGAGACTCTACTACGTTTTTCGCTTTCTCTGATACGGTATCAGCTTTAAATTACAACAAAACCAACGATGGCCATGGCTGGATGGGGGTACGCTTTCAGCTTACACCAAATGGCGCGTTTAATGACGTGGTTATTCACGTAAAACTGTTGGATAATGATACCAACCTGCAGCAACAGGCAGTGGGCATTTTGGGTGTAAACCTGATGTATGCCTGCTTTTATTACAACGAAATACCACCGGTATTTTTGCTGTCGCTGATGGATAACCTGTCGAGAGACAGGATCCAAATTGACATGATCCGCTTTGAAGGTCCTGACTTTACCAAGGTTGATAACCGGCTGATGAGCCTGCACCTGGTAAAATATGGTTTTTCTGACGCTGCCGTTTTTGGGCCTGATGGCAAAAACATGCAACCTACCGAAGCGCTGTATAAAAAACACATTGTGGTTATCCGCGGCCGTTTCCGCCCAATTATTAATGTGCATTTAGATATGCTTAATAATGGCGTTAAACAATTTTTGCAGGAGCCCGATGTTGATAAATCAAAAGTAGTTGTAGTTACCGAGCTTACCCTGCAGGCTTTAAAGGAACGAAACGCCGACCTGAACGCCGATATTGATGAAAAAGATTTTCTGGACCGTGTAGATATCCTGTGCTCGCTTGGGCAAACGGTTATGATCAGTAATTTCCATGAGTATTATAAGCTGGTGGCCTACCTTTCAAAAATTACCAGGTTAAAAATTGGTATGGTGCTGGGCTTTCCCAACCTGGAGTATATTTTCTCTGAAGAACACTACCAGGATCTTCCAGGTGGCATCCTTGAATCGTTTGCTACGCTGTTTAGCCGTAAGGTAAAGTTATTCATATACCCTACGTTGCGCGACGGCGTAATATGGAATTGCCTTAAGTTTTATCCGCCGCCACATCTTATTGATTTATACCGCTACCTGATTGCCAACAATAAGATTGAAGACATCAGACATTATAACGAGGGCAACTTGCATGTTGATACCGATAAAGTACTCCAACTGATAAAGCAAGGCGCTGCCGGATGGGAAGAATATGTGCCCAACGAGGTAGCCGCCATGATCAAAGAGCGCTGCTTGTTTGGTTTCCATTGCGAAGTACCGCCGGTTAACGTTGTTGCTGCAACTAATGAAAGCGATACGCAAACGGCCACGGTTTAAAAGCTATCTCAATAATTAAAAAGGCCGGTTTATCATTATGATAGACCGGCCTTTTTTGTACTTTGATACTACAGCACACGCAAATCAGCGAGGGAAAAGCGATTCGGCGAAAGAGAAACTATCTCTTGAGTGTAGAGAAAAACCTTCAGCATCCTTCTTCCCAACAGGCTTACCAGGATGCAGGGCGTTCAGGATTTCTCCTCGTACCTCGTTCGAAATGACAACGGCTTTTATGACTATGCTTCAAAAAACAACGCCTTCCCTATTTTATCAAAGCCTTCAGTTTATTAAAAATTTCGGTATTGTTAAAAACACCTCTAAAATCAAGCGAGTGCGGGCCATAGGCAAATATGGGCACGGGTGTTCCGGTATGGTCGTTGGTGCTAAAATCGCCCCAAACGTATCCTTTTCTGATATTGCCATCCAATAGCGTTAAACCGCCTGTTTCATGATCAGCAGTAACAATAACCAGCGTTTCGCCGTCTTCGTCGGCAAAGCGCAGGGCATCGCCAACCATCCGGTCAAAATCGCTGTTTTCGGTAATTACCTGCTTAAGGTTATTGCTGTGGCCGCCGTGATCAATCTGCGATCCTTCGATCATCATAAAAAACCCGTTTGGTGCATTTTTAAAAGTTTGGGTTACTTTTTTTAATGCCAGTGGCAAATAGTTCCCCCGGCCCTCCATTTTGGGCCTGGTTACACTATCATCCATTAATGCCAGGATCTTTGTTGCAGGTGTATTTAAAAAATCATCAAAATTACGAATGATGGTATACCCACGTTGTTTCATTTTGTCGATAGGCGTTTGTCCATTTACCGGCTGGGTAAAATCTTTATAAGCCGACCCTAAAAATATATCAACCGGCGATGATACTATTTGACCGGCAATGTCGGTAGCATTACTCCTTTCGGCATTATGAGCGTAAAAGGCGGCGGGTGTAGCATCGGTGAGCTCGCATACAACAATGTCCGCCGTTTTTTTTCCTGCTTCGGCGCTGTAATCGGCCAACGATTTTAATGGCTTACCTTCCGGATCAACCCCTACTGCCCTATCATTTGTTTTTTGTCCCGATGCAAAAGCTGTTGCGCCGGCAGCCGAATCTGTAATATAAGCATCAGCCGAATAGGTAACCGAAAAGCCCATGTTCAGCATCTGGAATATATTAAGCTGCCCCCTGTTGGCACTATAGGTAGCATATAATTGCGATAAGCCCATGCCATCGCCTATACATAAAATAATATTCTTAACCTTTTTTACCTCGCCATCTGATTTATAGCTGGGATGATAGATAACATAAGGCTCAGGAGCTGTGTATTCAGATTTCTCTTTCCTGTTTAAAAAATTGCCGAGCCCTTCTATGTCATCAGTACCTATAACATCAACACCCAAACGTAACATGGCCAGCCAGCTACTTTTGGTATCGGGAGTTTCGTAAAAACGAACTTTTTTGCCGGCATTATGAACGCTGTCGATACCATCTCTTATTCTTTTAATTTCGTTGGCATTAAATACGCCTTTACCATTCCAATGCACATATTTGCTTAACGGAAAGCTCACCAATCCAATTTTTTTCCATTGCGCGGGCGTAAACCCATCTAAATGGTCAACATCAAATGAAATCCAGTCGGGGTAGTTTGGCATTACAGCTGCCGGAGGCACCGCCCCCGTCATTACGATAGATAACCTGCCGGGATGCCCATCATAGGCAAAATATTTCTCTAACGGTTTAAGTTCGCTGATCACCAAGGGCAGTATGGCTTTATAATCTTCCTTTATTTCGATAAGCAGCCGCAGGTGTCTTTGCGAATCGCGGCTAAGTTTCTCGATTAGCGGATCGATGTAAAGGATCTTCAACGAGCGGTTGGCGCTAATCTCTTTTTTATCATGTGCTACCATCAGCTGCCCGTTTACCGCATACACGTCGGCCTCAATTGATCCAAAACCTTTTTCATAAGCCCTATAAAAGGGAATATTGTTTTTATAATCATTATGCGAGTGCGCATCGGCAACAGTATAAGCCTTAATTTGGGCATGAGCAGTGATGCGCAGACCCGCGAGCAGCGCTAACATTGCTGCTGTTCTAATTATTTTTATCATAATGCTGTAAATATAAAAACCAAGCATTGCCCGGTTTTAAACTTTGTATTATTAAATTACCAATCCGCATTTTGTTTTAGCTGCCCCTGGCATACCTGGGCAGCTTTAGGCTGGATAGGCTTTCATTTGTCAATCAGCTTAAGATTACCGCTATCATAAAACACATTGTGACGATTAATTGCACTTTGCAGGTTCTGTTTGCAATGCTTTTTGGGCTTACTTTATCATCAATATCACTTAAAGAAACCCGATTGCCTGCATAGGCCGCTGATATTAGTATTGCTCCTTCTGCCAGTGCTATAAGTATCTTCAGCCAAACCCTTCCTGATGAATGTGCTAACCTTTCGGGAACGATCAAATCATTATAGTACGCGTTCAAAATGACCAGCACCCAGCATATTATAACCTGGTAAAAGACATTGATTATAATATAGAGTGGTCGTTTCATTGTTGGGTTTGTACTTCTATGTTTTGCTTCCCGTAATTATGATGTGCCCTGGCGGGTGCAGCTTGTTATCTTCAAATAATTTATACCTAAAAAACCGGGCGTTGCCCGGTTTTTTAGGTATAAATTTATTTACCAGCCTGCATTTTGTTTTAGCTGTCCCTGGCTTATCTGGATATCTTTTGGCGGTATAGGCCATACATTATCCCTTGCCGGGTCAAAGTTACGTGCTTTCCAAACTACAGATCCATTAGCACCATGCAATGGCTTGGCATAAGTAGCCTGGGCATCGCCCCAACGCACCAGGTCAAAGTTACGGTCGCTCCACTCGCCTGCCAGCTCTACACGGCGTTCGTGTTTTAAATCGGCCATGGTAGCGCCCGATTTTGGTGCAAGACCTGCACGTACACGTACCAGGTTTAAGGCTGCATCGCCGTTTTTACCCTGCATAATTTGTGCCTCGGCTTTAATCAGCAAAATTTCGGCATAGCGTAATAACGGAACGTTTAAGTCTGTCGATGGCTCATCACCATTAGGGCTTACGTGAATACCTCCGGCATAGCTAAATGGCTCCATGTATTTATTAAACTGGTAACCTGTTAAGCTGTTGCTTTTTCCCCCTATTGGATAAGTATAAGTTTGGCCAAAATACTGGAAAGTATCGCCATTTTTAAGAATGGTTGCCGCCAGCCTTTTATCACCAGTTTCAAACTCGTCAACCAGCTCTTTAGTTGGCTGAAAATAACCGAAACCGTTATATAAACCCCAACCTTTATTCTCCAGCATGGCACCCGGCAAAATACTTTGCCCATTTAAGTTGCTGGCTACCGACCAAATGTACTCTGAACTATAGTTATTGGCTATTTTAAACACATCGGCGTAATTGGCCAACAAAGCATGTTTGCCACTCAAAATAACCGAATCGGCATATTTTTCGGCATTGGCATAATCTTTAGCGTGCAGGTAGGTTTTGGCCAGGTATGCCCATGCGGCCGTTTTGTGCGCACGGCCTTTATCAGTAGCAGCCAGCTGATCAAAATAAGGTAATAAAGATGCCGCCTTTTTTAAATCAGCCTCGATGTAGGCGTAATTGTCTTTAACTGATGCCAGCTGCGCCGGGAAGGCAATCGGGTTAGCGCGGTTTTGAACCGGTGCGCCTTGTTTATCGGTACCATATAAATCGGCAATTTCCAGGTGCATTACTGCGTGTACAAAGTAGGCCTGGCCCAATATAAAGTTTTTGGTAGCCTGATCCATGGTGATGCCGGGCACATTGGCTATAACATCATTGGCCCTTTTCATCACCACAAAATGTAACGACCATGGGGCGTAAATACTGCTTTCGTTACCTGTACAAACAAAGTTTTTGATATTTTCCCTATCGGCAGATGTACGGCCAACAACCATATCGTCGCTGGCGTCAATAAGCCAAAAGTAACCACGGCCATACATATCCTCGCTGTTACTTTGCTTTTCGTACAAGCCATTAGCAGCCGCCTGGGCATCACTGGCGTTTTTCCAGAAATTGGTGCTGGTTGGCGTACCGGTGGGCTTAATATTATCTAACGTACTTTTATTACAGCTTTGCGCAAGTATAATTACCATCACACCCAACAAGCCTTTAACTATATTTTTAAATTTCATCTTAATTATCTCCTTAATTCTCTAAATACCTTGTTATTATAAGCCTACGTTAATACCTATTAAAATGATTCTTGATTGCGGGTACAGGCCCAAATCGACACCGTTTTGACCAATGCCTACTTCGGGATCGAGCCCTGAATATTTGGTGAAAGTGGCCAGGTTTTGCGCGTTGGCAAAAACCCTTGCGCTGCGTACGCCTATTTTGGTCATCAATGTTTTTGGCAGGGTATAACCCAGTGTTACGTTTTTAATGCGCATGTATGATCCGTTTTCCACATAAAAATCAGATACATTACCAAAGTTGCCATTAGCGTCACTTGCCGAAAGCCTTGGTATGCTTGTGTTGGTATGTGTAGGGCTCCAGGCATCCTTAGCATCGGCCAGCAGGTTATAGTTTTGGATTGATGCGTTTAAACCGGTGTATTTAACCGCGTTGAAAATTTTATTGCCGGCAATCCCCTGTAAAAACACGCTCAGGTCAAAGTTGCCATAGTTAAAGTTGGCAGTAAACCCATAATTGAATTTGGGGAAAGGAGTACCTATATAGGTTTTATCGGCATCGCTAAGCTTACCATCGCCATTAAGGTCGAGGAATTTAATATCGCCTGGTTTTGCATTTGGTTGGATAAGTGCGCCCGATGAACCTTTATAGTTGTTTACCTCATCCTGGGTTTGAAACAAGCCCGCAGTTTTGTATCCGAAGAAAGAATACAATGAGTACCCTTGTTGTAACTGAACCGGTACAAGGTTACCTCTTACTGTGGGGTTTGCAAGGATAGCTTGTTGCCCCGGCAAAATATCCATGATCTTGTTTTTAATATAAGATCCGTTGGCAGCCAGGTTGTAGTGAAGCTTACCAATGCTGCTTTGGTACTTAACAGCCAATTCGATACCCTTGTTCTGGATTTCGCCACCGTTTACAAATGGCGGGTTGGATACGCCAAAAACAGCGGCTACGGGTGGCTGAAATAAAAACCGGGTGTTTTTTTTCATGAACACATCGCCGGTAACATTCAGCTGGCCGTTTAACAAGCCCAAATCGAAACCTATATCTGTTTGGGTTGCTTTTTCCCACCTAAGGTCAAGATTGGCCAGGCCATCAATTGCCGATCCGGTTATTGCCGTTGCAGGGCTGCCCAGGTAGCCCGCAGTTTTGGTTAGAGATACCGAGGTAGGGAAGTTAGGCAAACCCGCAAGGTTACCCGATTGGCCATAACTTGCACGCAATTTTGCAAATGATACTAAACCATCGGCCGGAAAAAATGATTCTTTACTAATTAACCATCCTGCAGATACGCCCGGGTAGGTTTCAGTACGGTTTTTACTACTCAACATTGAAGTTGCATCGCGCCTTATGATACCGTTTACAAAGTACTTGCCTTTATAATCGTACCCTACCCTGCCTAAATAAGATATCAGGGCCGACTCGTTCTTGTTACCCTGTAAAGGAACACCTGTAGGATTTAATGTACCATTGATGATGTACCGATATGCCGGATCTTCGCTCAGGTAATTATCGGTATTTACGCTAAAAAATTCCTGTGTGTCATCCTGGTAGGTATAGCCTGCCAGAGCAGTTACGTGATGGTCGGTTCCAAATGTTCTGTCAAAATTTAAGGTTTGCTCGGCAAGTATTGTTCTTGAATTATTTTGCTCCTGGAAAAGGTTGTTATCAAAAAACTTTTTTCCAGGCTCCAGTATCCTGGTGCTGAAGTTTTTGATGGTTTCCAGGTTTTTGGTAACTGCCAGGTTCGAGCGGAATTTTAACCCTTTGATTATACTTACTTCCACATACGGGTTTATGGTAAAGCTGGTAACCGCATCGCTGTTATCCAGGCGTTTTAAATAGGCTACCGGATTTATAACATCGCCGTATGAGCCCGCATAAGCAGCCGGCACACCACCAAAGCTGCCATCGGCATTATAAATTGACGCGTTGGGCGGATAAAATATAGCCGATAATATAGCACCTGTATAAGCGCTTGTTGTATTAGCTCCCTGGCCGTTATTGTAGGAAAACGACATGCTTTCGCCCATTTTAAGCCAGTCTTTTATCTGGTGATCAGAATTTACCCTGAAGTTGTAACGCAGCGCGTTGGTGTTTAAAAGGATAGCGTCGTTTTTACGATAGCCGCCCGATACATAAAACGTTGATCTATCATTACCACCGCTAATGTTCAGGCTATAATCCTGCACATGGCCTGTTCTGAACAATGCGTCGGTCCAGTTGGTGCGTGTTATGCGCGAGTCCGGATTTACAGTGGCATCAAAAGCCGGCAGGCGGGTTTTGCCTGCATTATCATAGGCGGTATTAATAGCATCAGCATATTCGGCTGCATTTAAGGCCTGCAATATTTTCAAGGCGTTTTGATTACCCCCTTTTACCGAAATATCTAAATTGGTTTTACCTTGCTTGCCGCGTTTGGTGGTTATTAGTATTACACCACCGGCAGCTTTGGCGCCGTAAATAGCGGCATATGAATCCTTCAACACATCTATTGATTCGATATCATTAGGGTCTATCGGACCTCCGTTGTAGATAGTTCCGTCAACTACGGTTAACGGGCCTTCGTTGTTAAAAGAGCTCTGCCCGCGCAGCCTGATGCTTGGGCCCGATGTTGGGTCGCCGCCTTCATTTAAAACGGTAACACCGGCTATTTGCCCCTGCAGCATTTCGGTAACCGAGCCCACTGAGCGATCCTTAACATTTGATACCTTTAATGATCCTACAGCGCCCGTTACGTCCGATTTTTTTTGAGTACCGTAACCAACCACCACTACCGCCGATAAGCCGGTAATATCCGCGCTTAAAATAACATCAAGCGGCGAATGATCGGCAACTACCTCCTGGGTTTTGTAACCGATAAAAGAAAAAACCAGTACTTCGCCCTGCTCAACCGATATTTTAAAAACACCGTTAACATCTGTTGAGGTGCCGGCCTGCGATGTTTTGCTGCGGATGGCAACACCGGCAAGGGGGCCCTCTTTATCGCTCACAGTACCGGTTATCACTACTTTTGCAGGCACTTTTACCACTTTTTTACGCGAGATAATGATGGTATTATATTTTTCGCGGTACTCCAGCTGGGTGTTGCTGGTTAAAGCATTTAATACATCCTTTAAGGGTTTGCCTATAAAAGTGCTTGCTTTTACTTTCACCGCTGCCACATCATCTAATTTGTAATTGAAGGCCACGTTGTTCATCGCCTTTTTTAATTTTTCGAGCGATGCATCCATTGTCTCGTCGGCAAATTTTACGGTTACCGGCTGGTCAATCAATGATGCTTTACGCTCGGCCAGGGATTGGCCCGGCACCAACGTTGCGAAAATTGTTAAGAGCAATAAAATTGCGGTCATTAACTTTCTTGAAATCTGGGATAAAGATTTTTCCATACATTTGTTTTTAAAAGTGATTAGTAACCGCCTGTCTGGTTTTAGTTTGGGCAGTTACACTTAATAAGCCAGTGCTTGTTAGTAGCAGGCATTGGTTTTCTTTTATATCTATTATTTAATAGTTACTACGTCCCCGTTAAGCCGGTATTTACGGCCATCAATAAACTGCAAAATATCAAGCACCTGGTTAATGGTTAGCTTATTTGAAAACCTAACCGAATAATGTTGCCTGCTCAGCCTTTTACCAGTGTAATTAAAGTTTACGTTATACCTGTTTTGCAGGTAAACAGCTACCTCTTTAAACTCAACGTTATCTAAAATCAGGTCGTCATGCATCCAGCTTAGGGCGTGGTCGCCAATAATGGTTTGTCTTGAAAAATTTTGGTTTTGTTTGTTGTAGGTTACCTGCTGCTGCGGCGTGTACATACCTAAAGTATGCTGCCTGTCATGTACTTCAACCTTACCGCTGTTTACAAATACCTGTATGGTTGGCAGCTCGCGGTAAAATTTAATATTAAATGAGGTACCCAACACCTGTGTGGTAACACCGGCTGTGTGAACCAGGAAAGGTTTTGTGGCATCGTGCTTTACATCAAAAAAGGCTTCGCCGTTCAGCAAAGTTACCTCCCTTACAACAGCGCTGAATTTAACCGGACACCTGATAGCGCTGCCCGCGTTTAGTTGCACCAGGGTATTATCGGGCAGTAGTACCTTTTTCATCTGCCCTTTAGGCGCGGTGATAACCTGGTAGGCAATTACCTCTGCAGGTTTAGGGCCCGTAAACATGCGATAACTCAAAATACCGGCAAAAAGACTAACTAAAACAACGGCGGCTACTTTTAGCCATGCGGTGTTTAACCTGGTTATGCGGGGCTGGCTAACGGTTTGCGCTTGTATTTTATCCCAAAGGGCCTGCTTTAAATGCCCCACAGGTTGCGGCGCATCCTGCCGGCGGTTTAAATCCTGCATCAGCATTTGCAAATACGCCAATTCTTCGTCGGTGCATTTGCCTTCGTTAAATTTATCAAGTAGTTTTTTGATTTCCTTTTCTTTCACTTATAAGCCTTTATACTTACCAAGTGACAGCAGGAAGGGCTATGTACTATAGCAAACGTAAAAAAATTATCAGCAGCAAAAATTCGCTGAGCTTATCGGGTGGGATGACGTTATAATAATGGTGAACTGCTTTTTTTAACCGGCCCAGGGCACTGCTAATCTGATTACGCACGGTTTGGTGCGATATGCCTAATTCTGCGGCTATTTGCTGCCCGTTCATATCCTGCTCGCGGCTGCACAGGTAAACCTGGCGCATTTTTTCGGGCATATCGGCAATTTCGCGGTTTATTAAAAAGCTTAATTCGGCAAATGATAATTTTTGCGCGGTACTGTCCTCGGCCATATCCGGCAACTCCATAAAATCATTTAATGATTGTGGTTGTTTACTTTGTTTTTTGAACCACTTATAGGCCATGTAATTTACCGAAACAATTAGGTAAGCCTCCAGCGGGCCGTTTACCTGTATGGTATAGCGGTTTTTCCATACCGATAGGAAAAGTTCCTGCACCATATCCATCGCCTCATCTTCATTTTGCGTTTTTTTAAGGGCAAAGGCTATCAGCTTATCGGCGTACCGCTCGTAAATTTCCTGAAATGCCCGATGATTCCCGCTTTGCAGTTCCAATAAAAGTTGAGCATCCGAATATTGTTTCACAAGCCTTTTTTATAGGGGTAAAGTAACGCCAATGATATTAATTTAAATTTAAGGATATATTAAAGCTTTGGAAAGCGATCCAAATATATTTTTTTTAATTCAAAATCTCTATTTAGCTTACACTTATGAACGATTTAAAACTTGAGGCGGCAAAAGCAGCCGTAAAATTTATTAAACCACACCAAACCATAGGTTTAGGAGCGGGCAGCACCATTGCTCACCTGGTTACACTGGTAGCCGCTGATGATGAACTTGCAGCATCAGTTACCTTCACATCGTCATCTTTTAAAACTACAGCTATGCTTGCCCAAAACGGCTTAAGGGTAATGGCGCCTGCCCTGATAAACCGCCTTGATATTTATTTTGATGGATGCGACCAATTTGATAAACAACTGAATGCTCTTAAAAGTGGTGGCGGCATCCACACTACCGAAAAGATCCTGGCATCAATGGCTGATGAATTTATACTGATTGGCGATGCGGGAAAATATACAAATAAGCTGGATACCACCTACCCCATGGTTATTGAAGTTTTGCCCGCCGCGTTGCAAATTGTATTGAAACGCCTGGCAGCAGATTTTCCGGGTGCTAAAACTATTCAGCGCATGAGCAGCCAAAAGGATGGCGCAGTGGTATCAGATAATGGTAATATGCTGGTTGATATATTTTTTGCGAAACTTTTACCGCTGAATGAGTTAAACATCAAGGTAAAAATGATACCGGGTATTGTTGAGCATTCTTTGTTTTATGGCATGGCAACCAAAGCCATCATTGCCGATGAGGATGGGATTAGGGTGATTGAAGCCGGTAGATAGGCAACAGGCTTTTCGCTTCTTAAACGTTTTCTAAAAATGGTTTATTAATGTTTTTATGCTTCGAATGAAGCACATATCCACGCATCATTGTGAGTGGTAAAATTTGGCGAAACTCTCTGAAGGAGGAATGACATCGTAAAAAGGGCTGTCATGCTTGTCGAAGCATAGCGGGCAAAGGCCTCTCCGCGCGACCCTTCGACAGGCTCAGGGTGACAGGCCTGCGCCCCTCGAAAAGAAAACATGTCAATGGGCTGGGACGAAGCAGGGACGGTCTGTTTTTTATTGTTAGACAGCTTCTTAAAAGTTTTCAGTTTTTGGATTAAATGGTAACATGGACGAGAGTTTGAACGAGGAACGAGTTTTTCTAATCAGTTACCGGCAGAGCCTTTGAAAAACCGAAAAACTTCACCAGCCATTTTACCTACTGTTGCGCTTTTGTTGCGCTTTTTATTTTATGACAATTCGCAATTTATTGATTATTAGATAGATGACATTTTTCACTGTTTCACCTGTTGCGCAACACAACACTTTTGACCATATCAAAAAGCCCTCTTAACGCTTGCCGGAAAAACTATTATTATTTTTCAATATCACAAACGGCGTGTGGGAATTCCAGCCGGGTTTTATGCTATCATCGTTAATAAAACCCATCGAAAAATTACCTAAAATAATATCCGGACTGCCATCGCCATTATAATCTTTAACATCCATACAAATCCAGCGCCCCTGGTTGTATATAGGGAGGTTGTGGGGTATAAAATGCATGGGGCTGTCCTGTTCAAAATAGGTAAAGCCTTCGCCGGGATTCTTCTTCAGATCCGAAAAAAAGGCAATCAGCGCTATGTCCAGCTTGCCATCGCCGTTAAAATCGGAAGCAATGGCTTTGGTGGCTCCGTTCACGGGATAAAAATAAGCTTGCTTAAATTTAAAATCGCCCTGGTTAAGGAATATGTAAACGCCGTGGAAGGGCTTCAATATTTTTGAATAGTCGCTATTATCGCCACTGGTGTATAAAACATCCAACTGCCCGTCGTTATTAAAATCAACCAGCTGAAAACTGCTTGAGCCATACATAGGCGGAAACCTCAAAATGTTCCTGCTTGTAAAACCTCCTTTATGGTCATTCAAAAACAGCCACACACCTTCATCGGCCTGGGCAAATAAACAGGCTACATCGGGCCATCCATCGTGGTTAAAATCGCCAATAACGGCGTGTTCGGCACCGGGCATGTTGCTGATGGCATGTTTTTCAAACTGGTTGCCGGCCAATTGCTTGTACCAGTATAAGCCCCCCAAATTGTGCCCAAATCCGCATACCACCCAATCCTGCAAACCGTCTTTATTAATATCGGCCGGTACAGATTGTATTGGCCTTGGCAATTTATCGGCAATCTGTATTTCCTGTTGATAGTTTATGGATTTTAAAACCACCTGTTTTACAAAACCATTGGCTATATCAACGGCATCCATCGAACCGATAAAAGTAAATACACTTTGCCCGCCCCCCTTATCATCTTTACCAAATTGCACATCAACCGCGGGCGAAGGGTATTTAACGGTTGACATTAGCTTTAGCTGGTTTGACCACTGGAAAATACTGCTATTCATCCTGTCGCTGGTATAAATACGCTGCCCGGCGGTATCAAATGCCACCATGGTAGTTGTTGCTAAAGGCACGTCGTGAGCTGGCTTTATTAAGCTAAAATTAGCCCAGTCTTTTAACGGGGCAACGGGAACCTTTGCGGGTATCAATTTCTTTGGTGATACCTTGGTATAGTAATCAACAATTTTTAACCAATCGTCATAGGATACTGCCGATTTTGCCGACAGGTCGTTTACGTATTGGTCATCGGCATAAACTTTTATGCCCAAACGGGGGGCCATTGCGGGTAGTACGTGTTTTGCCCAGGTTTCCTGGTCAAGCAGCCGAGGTTCGGGATATTGATGACAGCTTTTACAATAGGTAGCTGACAAACTTTTTCCATCGGTTGCAACCACATGCGGTTGGGGGTTGTTACAATTCAAAGATACCAGGCAAACTACTGCTGTAAATAAAAAAAGGGTTAACGTTAAAAGATGATGTTTGCTGAACCTCATAACTGATTGCTAAAGTTTAGTGATGAATGTGTAAGCCCCCTCTAAATCTCCCCCGGTAGGGGAGACTTTAACTTCGAGACCGGTAAAACATTCGCCGCCCGACAATTAAAGTACTTAAGTTATCTTTAAAGTCTTACTATATTTTATACATACAAAAAGAGGCGGCTAACGCCACCTCTTTCTGTTTTATCAAAAATAAACAATATTAATAACCCGGGTTTTGTTTCAACGCAGATGATGATCCTGTTGATTCCAGGTCAATTTGTGCCTGCGGAATCGGATAAACCTCGTTTTTACCAACTGTGAAATGTGCGCCGGTAACATCGGTTATATTTTTGCCATCGTAGCCAAAATAGGTAGCCAATGATTGCTGGGCTGTACCCCAGCGAACGATATCAAAAAAGCGATGGCCTTCCATACCCAACTCCAGCTTCCGTTCAAAATAAATGGCTTTTAATGCCACTGCTTTGCCCGAAAAATAGCCGGCAGGATATTGGCTTACTACATACTTTGCAGCCGGTGTGGTAGTATAGCCGCCCATTGGGTTGGCCGCATCTTTATAAGTATACACTACACTTGCCGGTTTAGCTGCCCTTGCACGTACCAGGTTTACGTATGATAAACCCAAATCGCCCGTACCTAATTGTGCTTTGGCTTCGGCCGCCATGAGCAATACATCGGCAAAGCGGATAATATTAACCTGGTTTGCGTTGCCCGGTGCCCAGGTATGGCTATCGCCTAAAGTACCCTTCGTAGCCTGGTAATAAACATTCTTTTTAGGTGAGTACGGGCCTGCCGAACTTTGCTCGCGGATCCAGTTTTGGCCAGGGTGATTGCCCCAATCCAAATACGGAATACCACGGCGGCCAACTGTCCAGTCTAAACGTGGGTCAAGGTTGCCGGCATCAAGTGTAAAAGCAGCAGTTGATGCAATGCCCTGGTCGTTAACTACAGCGTGGCTGTTGTAGTCATCTAAATAAGGTAAGCCGGTAGCATCGGTACGGAACGAGTTAGCCAGATCTTCGGTAGGCTGAAAAAATCCGCAGCATCCAAAAGGGCTGTTGTACGGGTAGTTCAGCATATCGCCGTTATTGGCTTCGCTGATGGTTCCGGTACCATCATTTGCCGCTTGTTGAATGGCAAAAACGGTTTCCTTATTGTTTTTGGTTGCTGCGTTAAAGTTATCCTCGTAATTATCCGTTAACCCATAAGCAACACCTGCCGAGTTTGTTCCGCCGGTAATAACCTCGGTAAATGTTTTATCGGCATTGGTATAATCTTTTTGGTACAGGTAGGTTTTAGCCAGGTAAGCGCCCGCTGCCCATTTGTTTACCCTACCAACCTGTGTTTGCGTTGCCGGTAAGTTTGCGTAGGCAAATGCAAAATCGGCAACTATTTTGGGCCATATATCGGTGGTATTGGGCTGCACGAAATTGGTTGTGGTTTCGTCGATATAAGGCACATTGCCAAACATCTTTTTCAGGTCGAAATAATAATGACCGCGTAAAAACCTGGCCTGGCCAATAATATTTGCTTTATCGGTGGCAGATATGCTTGTAACAGCCGCTACCGCTTTTAACACATTGTTCGCCCTTGTTACACCCTCATAATCGGCTATCCACTTGGTATTTAAAAAACCGTTACTGGCATCAACTGTAAATGTTGCTATTGAGTTGATAGCAGGCTGATCGATACCGGAACTGCCTTTGTGAGCGTCGCCACCGGCCACGCTGCCATATATCCAGTTATCGGGTGATGATTCCCAGGGATTGCCACCACCAAAAGCAACGTTGCCGCCTTTTTGGCCGTCAAGCGCCGAATATGCACCAATCAAAAGGCCATCTACACCTGCCGCCGTTGTTATTTGGGCCGTACTTAGCGCACCCAAAGCAGGTTGGTCAAGAGACGACTTTTTGCATGAACTTTGAACTATACCAGCTATAACTAAAGTACAAACTGATAAACGTATGATATTTTTCATAAAATCTTTAATTAAAATTTAACTTGTAGACCTAATAAATAAGTACGGCTTGGCGAGTAGTTACCCCTATCAACACCAAAGTTGGTGCTGCTGTTGGTGTTACTGGTGGTACCGCCACCCACAATCTCGGGATCAACACCAGAGTACTTGGTTATGGTAATTAAATTAGCTCCTGATAAGTAAATACGTGCGCTGCTTAAACCAATTGATTTGATCAGGTTAGGCGCAAACTTGTAACCTATTTGCAGGTTTTTTAAACGCAGGTACGAGCCGTTTTCTACATAATAAGAGTTGGGTACAGTGTTGGTACTAAATGAGCCATCAATTTCCTGTATAGGTGCTTTGGCATCCATATGGGTAGGCGTCCATGAATCATACAAAGCAGTTTTGCTTTTTGCACCCGCAAAATTGGCGTAAAAATCTGTCCACCATCTTACATCATTCCAAATCTTGTTGCCGTATGAACCATACCAGAACATATTCAGATCGAATTTTTTATAGGTAAAATCGAGATTTAAACCGCCGGTAAATTTAGGGTTAGGGTTTCCAAGCAATGTACGGTCACTGGCATCTACTTTACCATCGCCGTTTACATCGGCATATTTAAAGCGGCCAACAGCGGCATCGGTTTGATAAGTGCCCCCTGCTTTTGTATTAGCTGCATCAATTTCGGCCTGCGAATTCCAGAAACCATCAGTTTTGTAACCGAAGAAACCGCCCACAGGGCCACCTACCTGGTTACGTATAATGGAACTGCCATTAAAACGGCCCGAGTTTTGGTCGAAGTAAGGCTGCCCTACAGTTACGGCCTTAATAACGTTATGATAAGTGGTAAACGTCAATGAAGCGTTCATTTTCAGATCATGACCCAGTGTTTGATGCGTGCCAATGGCAATATCCAAACCCGTATTATTCATAGCTCCAACGTTGCTGTATGGCGCTGTTGCAGAGCCTGCGGTACCCGGCAGGTTTGGATTGAATAGCAAGCCGGTGATGATCTTTTTGTAATAATCGGCAGATATATCCCATTTCTGGTTAAAAAACGAACCATCAAAGCCAATATTTAAGTTTTTATCAAGTTCCCATTTAGCATCGGGATTACCTATCCTGGTTTGGGTAAAGCCGGCAACTGTACTGGTTGATGTACCGGCAATATCATAGTATGAATTGGTTTTGATTGCGCCAAATGTGGTAAAGGCGTTGGATGGGTCCACATTGATCTGGTTACCCATTACACCGTATCCACCGCGGATCTTCAAATCGCTTATCCATGCCGCTTTTTTCAGGAAACTCTCCTGCGATATGCGCCAGCCCGCGCTTACTGCCGGGAACCAGCCATATTGGTAAGTTAAAAACCGTGATGAACCATCACGACGGAGCGTTGCATTTAACAGGAACTCATCATTAAAAGTATAATCTAAACGCGCAATCAGCGATTGTAGCTTATCTCTTTGGATGGTGCTATAAGCAGTTGGCGTACCGGTACCTGTTGTTATAGTGGTATAATTTTTATCAAAAGTAAAGTACCCGGTATTGGTAGCACCCAGGGTTTCGTACCGGTTTTTATAGTTCTCTGTACCTACCAATAATTTAATATCGTGTTTACGAATGGTTTGGTGATAGGTTAAAGTATTTGTCCAGGTGTAATTGTACCCGTTAAATGAGTTCTCTGAGTATGAGTTGGTCGTGTTATTTTCAGAATTCTCATATTCAGGGAAAGTAAACGAATGGTTATAATCAGAATAATACTCGCCACCAAACTGGGTGCGTAAGGTAAAGTATTTCAGGAAATCAACCTCGGCAAAGGCATTACCAAACAGCCTGTTATAAGCTCCGTAATTATTGCCGGTACGTTGCTGTACAGCCACCGGGTTACGGGCGTTACCTAAGTTTGCTGTATTTGAGCCGGCATAGTTACCTGCAATATCATATACAGGAATTATAGGCTGCTCGCGGAAAGCCATACCAATACCAGACCCCTCGTCATTTTCATTGATCAGCGGATTTTCTGTTACCGAGTAGGATAAGTTTTCGCCTACCCTGATGTGTTTAGATACATTAAAGCTGGTATTTGCCCTTACGGTATAGCGCTTATCATAAGTATCTATCAAGGTACCCTTCTGGTTGTAATAGTTCATGGAGAACAAGTAAGTGGCCAGGTCTGAACTGCCGCTTAAAGCCAGGTTATGACTTTGGATAGGGGCCGATTTAAATATTTCATGATACCAGTCGGTGCCTGCTTTGTTGGCCTTTGTAATACGGTAAAAGCCCGATGGATCGCCGGAAGTATAAAACGGGTTAACGTTATACTTTGACGGATCGACAGCCGGGTCGCCCGCATGTACGCCATAAGGGCCTGTACTGCCCGCGCTAATATAATCGGGCAATACATTGCCATTGGGGCCGTACAGGTTGCTACTTAAATCAACAGGTATTCCTTTTAAGGCAGCGGTATTTTGTATGGCCAGCGTTCTCAGGCTGGTCATTTCCTGCGGATTTAACAGGTTAAACACATTACCGCCTTTAGGTACCTGGGTACCGTAATAAGCATCATATGATACGCTTACCTTACCGGTACCTTTTTTAGTGGTGATAACAATTACACCATTGGCAGCGCGCGCACCGTATATTGATGCCGAACTTGCATCCTTTAATACCTGCATGCTGGCCACGTCATTAGGGTTAATGTCGCTTACGTTTGTTGTAGGTACACCATCAACCACATACAGGGGCTGGTTGTTGCCAAACGTATTGGCGCCACGAATTTTTACTGAAGGATTTTCGCCCGGTTGCCCCGATGCAATAACGGTAACACCCGCTGCCTGCCCCTGCAACTGGTTTTCAACCGATGATGTTGGCTGTCTGTTGGCGGCGGCTACATCAACTACAGCTACCGCACCTACCAGGTCTTTTTTTCGCTGGCTGCCGTAACCCGTTACTACCACCTCGTTTAAGGTATTGTTACCGGCAATTAGGGTAATGTTTAAATTAACATCGGTACCAACGGTAATTTCTTTGGTAACATAGCCTATATAGGATATAACCAGCGTGTTACCCGGACTTAACGAGAGGGAAAAATCGCCATTAACGTCGGTAATGGCACCGGTAGCGGCGCCTTTTACCCGTACCGAGGCGCCAATGATAGGTAATTTGTCATCGCTGGCGATAACCTTTCCCTTGTACTTTGTTTGGGCAGTAACTACCACCGAAGATACCAGGCAGCATAACAGCACACCCAGGAATCTCCCTTTTAGGAGTAAACTTTTAAACATGAATTTGAGATTTAATTGATATATATTTGGTTATTTATTGATTGCAAACAGAACGCGTAATCATTTCTTAATCAGCTGTTAATAATGCGTCCCGGATCTCACCCCGGAACGCAAATCCAATATCATTTCTCAAGTGATATTGATCAACTAATTCTCAAATGACACGTTTACTAAATCATTTAAGCTCTTCAGATACCGATGTTATCGACCTTGTTGATTTACAGTTTTGGCTGCGCAAAACCGTCAAATCAGTTCATCAATACACCCGTATCGCTAATTCCTTATCCCGATCATCAGGAGCACAAAAAGGCTCGTATTAAAAATGTTTACTTATGTAAAAGAGGCCACACGATCTGCGCGCCCCAGGTAAATGCCCCGGTTTATTATAATTGTTCACAAATAATAAAATAATAGAATTATAGATTTTAATAAAGCGACAAAACATACTTATTGTAAGACCAAACAGGTAAATAATGCGACAAAAATATTTTTGCTTTTTGGGGTGCTGGAATACCAGAACCTGCCGGGATGTTATATATTAGCAAGAGTTTAAAAAACTAGCAAAAAACCGATTTAAAACCAGTTTCTCGTATAAAACCTGGATAATTTTAACAACAACAGTTATTGTGTCAATATTTCGCAATGAATTAGTGTGTACCAACCAGGCAATCACATGTTTAAACATCAACAATCGATTGCGTCCTATTTGTTACTATCTGTATTGTAAAAATAATACTGCATTTATGTATATAATTTTATTAAACCTTTTATAAATGTACTTTAGCCATGCATGATAAAAACAATATAATAGGTTTGAATTTGTACAATAAAAAATTCAGGATTTGGGCGCATGTATGCGTTTGGCTTGTTCTGATGGCGTTACCATACATCATGCATTCAATCAATGTATTGCCTTCCCGCACATTTACGGGCAAAGAAATGAGCGGGTTTATTAAGCTTGATTACGCGGGGTACTTTTATTGGATAGCCGCTTTTTATTTTAACAGCTTAATTCTTATCCCTCATTTGTTTATGAAGGGTAAATACCCTTACTATGTGCTGGCCGTACTCTCAATTTATGCCATTTACCTGTTTGTATATCATTATATTTATAACTGGCTGGAGATAGACTTGCCTTATGGCCTGCTGCGCACCAGCTGGCTGCGCCTGCCCGCGTTTTTACTCACCATGGCGGCAAGCCTGGCTTATACCACCATAAACGGCTTGCTTGACTACCAGGAAAAGCTGCGCGAAAAGGATAAAGAGAAATTAAAAACCGAGTTGTCTTTTTTACGGTCGCAAATAAGCCCCCACTTTATATTTAATGTACTTAACAACATCGTATCGCTGGTAAGGTTAAACAGTGCCGAGCTGGAGCCTACGGTAATGAAGCTTTCGGGCTTAATGAAATACATGCTTTACCATACTGATGAAGAGAAAGTAAATATTAAGGTGGAAGAAGAGTACCTTAACCATTATATTGATTTGCAAAAGCAGCGGTTTGGCAAAAAAGTTAAGGTAGAAACCTCATTTACCATCCTGAATAAAAACCAGCTGATTGAACCGATGCTGTTAATCCCGTTTGTTGAAAATGCCTTTAAGCATGGGGTGGGTTCGATAGATGACCCGCGCATTATAATTGAGTTAGTTACTGATGAGCGATTTTTAAATTTTACCGTTATCAATAAATATGACGCATTAAATACAGGGCAAAAAGACGAATCGTCGGGTATAGGCATAGCCAACGTGAGCCGCAGAATAAACCTGTTGTATGAAAACAAACATCAGTTAAGCATTAAAAGCGAAAACAATTGCTTTGAGGTTAACCTGATACTAAAATTAGATGCATGATAAATTGTATTGCAATTGATGATGAGCCGCTTGCCTTAAGTTTACTTGCCGATAACATAAGTAAAATTCCGTTTTTAAACCTGCAGGCAGCTTGCGACGATGGATTTTCGGCAAATAAAGCCATGCAGGAAAACGACGTCGATTTAATATTTGTAGATATCCAGATGCCCGGAATGACGGGGCTTCAGTTTATTAACAGCTTAATTAAAAAGCCTTTGGTTATCATTGTATCTGCCTACAAGCAATATGCTTTAGATGGCTTTGCCTTAAACGTGGTTGATTACCTTACCAAACCGGTGCCGTTAGATAGGTTTATGCAGGCCTGTAACAAGGCAAAAGAGCTTGCCGAACTTAAGGCTTTAAAACAAGCATTAACCTCGCCCGCTTTAAACTATACTTATATAAATGCCGGGTACACCGTTGTTAAAATCACGTTTGATGAGGTGCTATACCTGGAAGGCTTACGGGATTATGTTAAAATATACTTTACAGGCCATAAAAAGCCGGCCATTGTGCGGCTCAGCTTCAAAAATGTAGAACAAAAATGGCCATCGCATTTTATGCGCATTCACAAGTCATTTTTCATTAACACGCAAAAAATTGAGGCCATTAATAAAACCGCTGTAATCATTGATGAAAAAGAGATTCCCATAGGCGAAGCTTACCGGGCGGCTGTAACGGCGTTGATACAGTCAAATAGTTAAAGGGGATATTCTTTTGTTTCAATAAAAAGCCGAAAAACGTTGCCTGCAAATTAAATATTCAGTAAATTACTTACTAAATACACAGGGCAATCGCATTTTAACTTTATAAGATTTATTTCGCGCAAAGACGCAACGACGCAAAGTGATTTGCTTATTTTTTCTTTGCGGCTTAGCGCCTTTTCGTGAAATATCTAACAACTTGATACCATTGATACCTATTTAATCTTAAATGCGATGTGCCTTACTAAATACAGGATTTAATGAATATCATGGACAACATTTATGATATACTGGAGCACATGCAAAAGCGGACTGCGATGTTCCTGGGAAATGACTACACTTTTGAAACGCTAAATGGTTTTATCACCGGCTTCACTTTTGCTGCCGGGGCCGACCAGCTTCAGAAACCGGGCTGCCCGGATTTTACGTATTTTAATACATGGATACTGGGGCACCTGGAAAAGCACCACGGACTGGCCGGCGGCTGGCACTGGCAAATCCATAACAGGAATTTAAACGACGACAAAAAAGCGTTTGAAGAATTCTTTTATTACCTGGATATATTTAAAAAATCTGAAAGAGTGGGTAGATCAGTCATCATCGACCAGCATGCCTTTGCTTACAATACCGAAGGCGCAGGAAAACAATATTGCTCGGGGAATGACCTTGAAACATTCAAAAAAATAGCAGACGTCGAAAGTCCGGGCAAGATCGATTGGATAACAATGACAAACTCCAGCACTGTTTGGATTGATTACAGAGATAATAACGGAGATTCGCTATTTGGGGCCTGGTATATTAATGAACCTGAAGCCAAGCGTAAGCTGAAGCTAAAATTCGGCTCATTTAAATTAGGGTAAATTATTTTCCCCCTAAAAACCTTATTTCATAAAAAAGGGCCGAAAAACTCTCGCAGTTTTTTGATCGGCCCTACATCTACCTATGAAAAACAATCCTTTGAGAAGGATATTAATTTATACTCAATTACAGTACCAAAAGTTACATGTTGATTAAAATAAATAAAACAGTACTTTAATTTTATTTACGTAACAGCTTGTGGAAATACTTCTACTATTATTGTGTAAATATGACGCAGTTGGGGAGGCTTTCAGTGGATAGCGTGCAGGGGACCTCTTTACCTGGCCCAGAGCCTAACAAACAACTTAATAAATATTTTTGCGCCATCTTGAAATGTTTTTACTCATTGATCGTCTAAAGAAGTAGGTGGCCCACGCTTACCGTCGACCAATATTCGAAGGAAGGCCAGCTATCAGCAGCATCAGATTATCCGTTTAAAACATTTTAAATGACCAAATCACTACTTGTTTTTCTATTTTCATTATTCGCCATATCGGCTTTTGCTCAAAAAAGGCATATTATCAGCGGCACCATCAAAGATGCTGCAACCGGCGAAACACTTATTGGCGCTTCTGTAAGGATTAAAGAACTTTCTTCGGTGGGCACAGCTACTAACAATTATGGCTTTTACTCCCTATCTGTACCCGATGGCTCATATACCTTGCTGTTTAGCTACATAGGTTATGAAACTATTTTAAAACAGGTTTCGCTTCAGCATGACCTGCCTATCAGCATTTCCCTATCCCCCAAAAGCGAGCTGCAGGAAGTAGTTATCAATGCCAACCGGCCCAATAACGATCAGATAGCTTCGCCGCAAATGGGGGTTGAACGATTAAACATGACCCAGATTAACCAGGTGCCGGTAGTATTGGGCGAAAAGGACATTTTAAAAACAATAACCCTGATGCCGGGCGTAAAATCGGGCGGCGAGGGAAACTCCGGCTTCTATGTGCGGGGTGGTGCCTCAGATCAAAACCTGATCATGCTTGATGAAGCCACGGTTTATAACGCATCGCATTTGTTTGGCTTCTTCTCCACCTTTAACTCCGATGCTATAAAAGATGTTAGCCTATACAAAGGCGGCATGCCTTCCGAATACGGTGGCCGCCTATCGTCGGTACTTGATATTAAGATGAATGATGGCAATAATAAGGATTTTACCGTTCAGGGCGGACTGGGCCTCATCGCGTCGAGGCTTAAAGTAGAAGGGCCCCTTGTTAAAGACAAAGGATCGTTCATGATAAGCGCCAGGCGAACTTATATCGATTTCTTTTTAAAGGCCTCTAAAGATTCGACCATCAAAGGCAGCAAGCTTTACTTTTATGACCTTAACGCCAAGGCCAATTACCATTTTGATGACCATAACACCATTTTCCTATCGGGTTATTTTGGTAAAGACGTACTGGGGCTTAAAAACCTTTTTGGCACCAACTGGGGCAACGCCACAGGCACTGTAAGGTTTAATCATATTTTTACCAGTAAGCTATTTTCTAATACATCGGTGGTTTTTAGCAATTATAACTATGCCATCGAGAGTTTTTTGAGCGATAATAGCTTTAAGGCCACCTCGCAAATCACCGATTTTAATTTAAAGGAAGACCTGCAATATGCGGTTAATAATGAGCACCGGCTTAAATTCGGCATCAATATATTACACCACAGCATAGCGCCCGGCGATATCACTACCGATGCTTCGTCCAGCTTCAACGCCAAAAGCATCGAAAAGCGTTTTGGCTATGAAAACTCCGCCTACGTTAGCGATGACTGGAAAGTTACCGAGAAGCTAAGCATATTGTATGGAGTAAGGCTTAGCTCGTTTTCCCTTATTGGTCCTGGTACCTTTAAGTCATATGATGCCACGGGCAAAGCTGCCGATTCAACGAGATATGGCTCAGGTTCAACAGTTAAAAGCTACCTTAACCTGGAGCCACGGCTATCTGCCGGTTACCAGTTAAATGATGCCACTTCCGTTAAAGTATCCTATAATCGTAATACGCAAAACATCCACCTGCTCACCAACTCTACCACCAGTTCGCCAACCGACCTTTACGTGATGAGCAGCAACAATATCAAACCCGAAATAGCCGACCAGGTATCAGCCGGATGGTTCCGCAATTTTAAAGATAACCTGTTTGAATTTTCGGCCGAAGCCTATTACAAGTGGCTGCAAAACCAAATTGACTATAAAGACGGTGCACAGCTGATTGCCAACCAGGATGTGGAATCGCTGCTCACCTACGGCTCGGGCAGGGCATATGGTATTGAGCTGTTTTTGAAGAAAAAATATGGCAGGTTTAACGGGTGGATAGGTTATACCCTATCACGTACCGAGAATAAATTTGCCGCCATCAACAATGGCCGTTACTATCCGTCAAGGCAAGACCGTACGCATGACCTATCAGTGGTTGGCATTTACCAGCTTACCAAACGTTTATCTTTTTCAAGTTCATTTATTTACCAAACCGGTAGCGCCGTTACCTACCCAACAGGCAAATATAATGTTGGCGGGCTTACCACTTTCTCGTACTCGGAGCGCAACGGCTATCGTAAGCCGGCCAACAACAGGCTTGACATTGGCGCCACGTTAGAAGGCAAGCAACACAAACGATACCACTCCAGCTGGACGTTCAGTATATACAACGTTTATGCCCACCGTGACCCGTATAGCATCACCTTCCGCGACAGCAAAACCAGCCCCAACACAACCGAGGCTGCCGAAACCAGCATTTTTGCCACCCAGATACCATCTATTACCTGGAACTTTAAATTTTAAGCCCGATGAATACATTTAAATACTATATCATATTTTTATTTGCCTTACCGCTCATTTGCTCGTGTACCAAAGTTATTGACCTTAACCTGGGCAACAATACAGGCAAACTGGTTATTGAAGGCAACATTACCAATGCCACCGGGCCTCAAACTATAAAGCTGAGCCAAAATGTGCCGTTTTCAAGCACCAATACCTATCCGCCGGTTACGGGGGCCACTGTTGCCGTAACCGACCAGGCCGGCAAAAGTTACGCGTTTACAGAAGGCACCCCAGGCACCTACACGGCCAGTACATCTTCGGGCATACCCGGAAACACCTACACCATGACAATAACAACTGGCGCAAAAACTTATACTGCCACCTCGGCTATGCCGGCACCAATCGCGTTAGACTCGCTGACATCAAAAGACGATGAATTTAACAGCAGCAAGCACAAAAAGAATATTACCGTTCATTACCATGACCCGGCAGGCGTTGTTAACCAGTATCGCTTTGTAATGTTTGTAAATAACGTGCAGGTTAAAAGTATTTATGCCTTTAATGATGATTTTAACGACGGACGCACAGTTAGCATCGATTTGCGCACCGATAACAGCAGCGACCGGGATTTTGGCATTTACGCCGGTGACACCGTAACCGTTGAAATGCAATGTATAGATAAGCCTGTCTACACCTACTGGTTTACCCTGATGCAGCAAGGCGATAACGGCCCCGGCGGCGGGGTTACCCCGGCCGATCCGCCAGGCAATATTACACCCACAGTTTTGGGCTATTTTAGCGCGCATACCACCCAAAGCAAAACCATTGTGGTTAAATAATCAGGCTCACAGGTAAGTCTCCCCTACCGGGGGAGATTTAGAGGGGGCTCAAGTACGGAATACTCAAAAAAGCGTATATCTTTGCGCACAAATTTTATAATTATATTTTCATGGCAAAGGCATCTGAAATTAAAGTAGGAAACATTTTACGCTACAACGGCGAATTGGTAACAGTTACCGAAGTACTGCATCGTACACCCGGTAAAGGCGGAGCTTTCTACTTAGATAAATTTCGTAACATAAAAACCGGAAAAATTGTAGAGGCCCGTTTAGCAACCGACGAGCAGGTTGAAATTTGCCGTGTAGAAACCAATGATTACCAATACCTGTACGAGGAAGGCGATTACATGGTAATTATGGATAATACAACCTACGATCAGTTAAGTATCCCAAAATCGTTATTTGGCCCATCGGCAAGGTTTTTAAAAGAGGGGATGAATGTGATCGTTTCCATCGAGAGTGAAGAACCCATTATGGCCCAGGCACCTAACTTTGTTGAACTGGAAATTACCTATTCTGAACCAGCCGTTAAAGGCGATACTTCATCAGGTGCACTAAAAGCCGCAACTACCGAAAATGGTGTCGAAATAAAAGTACCATTGTTCATCAACCAGGGCGATAAAGTAAAAGTTGATACCCGCACCGGCGAATATATCGAGCGCGTAAAATAATAAACTGCTTGTACAGGTGTTCGCTTTTGAGTGGGCCTGTTCGGGTGTTCGGGGTACTTTTGTATATTGTTGACAATCAGAACATTAAGTGTTCGGATAAAATCAACAGCATGTTAACTTATTAAAAAACAACAAGTTACATCAATAGCAAAATCAACTCCCGGACACCTTCTTTCTTGTAATCCGGCGGCCGGCAGAAAACATCGCACAAAACGTTAACTTTTTGACAATAAAAATCAAAAAATGCTGAGCTCTGGTGTATTTTTTCTGCAAAAAAGTTAGACTTATTTACACTTTTTTCAAAGCTTTTTTACCGGCCAAATCATATCAAAAAAGTTATGGGCGTTTCCCCAACCGGTAGAAGTTGGGGCCAGGCCTTCCATTCATACGCGCACAAGGCCTTAGGCCCGGCCAACGCTCGGGCCCTCTCCCCCGGCCGGTATCCATTGCAGTCCTTAACGCGAAAACGGCTATAACACAACATTGTGGTAAATTATAGGATAAGCTAAAAATCGATTTAGCAACCGGCAACATTCAGGCACCGGCTATTCGCCGGCCATCGCAAAATTTTATCCCCCCCTTTCCCTCCATCGCCGAAATTATTTTACTAATTTTATTTCGCAGCATAGCCTAAACAATATTATGTCCGAAACGATAACCTATCAATATAGCCAGCCATCAACCCTAAAAAAGTCGACATTAACCGACGAGCTTTTTTTGGCCAAATACAGCGAGGTGCAAAAAAATAACTCCCCCTGCTTTTTCTGGGGACAACTCACCGACCCGTATACCGTGGCCCGCTGCTTGCTCACGCTCTCCAACGTGGTAAAATCAAGCTTTAGCCTGTCGCCGTTTGAGTTGGCTATGCTTAAGGATCCTATTGTAACGGCCGGGAACGAGAAGATCCGCTTTGAGGGATTTTCGCATTGCGCGGGGGTGTATGCCCGGGTAGATATTTTGGGCGACGGACACGATGGCGAGTTTTTGGATAACGGCACCACCAATGTCGATTTTAACCAGCCCATGCTGGCGGCACTGAGCAATATCCGCAGGAGCGAAAAAGTGCTGCTTTCGGTAGGCCAAAAAGAAGTGGCCCTGCACCGCGAGGGCGAAAAGGTGGTAGAACGCAAAGTGCCCCTGCCCACCAAATGGATAAAAGGCCTTACCTCGGTACAAATGTTTTTGGCCGAATCGGAAAAGGTGCACAGCTTTAACCGACTGCAGGCTTTGCAGCTGTTTAAAACCATCCCGCCGGGCAAACCCAAAACAGATTATTATCTGATAACCCGCGGCGGCAAACCCCTATTTTCACCGGTAAAATCGGGCGATGCCATCACGGTTGGCGGTGTGCACCGGTTAAAACTGATAGAACCACTGTTGGCCATTGCCGATGAGTTAAGGGTGTTTCCGCATGCCACCATGCAATCAACCACCTGGCAAATTTATATCGGGGCGGTAAGGTTTAGCTTGTCCATTTCGCGGGATGCCTGGCGGGGATTTTCGGGTGAGGGCGCCGCGCTGGAATCATTGATAGAGGATGTGCCCGATAACTGGGTAGAATCTTTAGATAACTACAGCTATGCCAACCAGGAGTTTAACCCTACCCTGCTGGCCGTAAACGAAGGCCTCGATCTGCAAAAAGTCGATAACATTACCGGCCGCCTCTCGGCCATTGGTTTGCTGGGGTACGACCTGGACGAGAACAACTTTTTTTACCGCCGCCTGCCCTTTAAGCTCAGCCGCATCATGAGCCTTAACCCGCGCTTAAAAGATGCCGAAAAGCTATTGCAGGAGGGCAAGGTACAGATAACCAAACAACAGGACGATAAGGTAGAGGCCCGTGTAGAGGGCAGCGGCGTGCACCACATGGTTGTATTAAACGGCGATAAAGCCCAGTGCACCTGTACCTGGTTTAGCAAAAACCAGGGCGAGCGGGGCATTTGCAAACATATTTTAGCAGTTAAAAAAAAGCTGGCCAACTAATACCACCATGAGCGTAGTTGACGATTTTACCCGCATTTTAGAGAAGGAACAGGAAGCCCAAATCATCCCCTTTTTGCAAACGCTTGATAAGGCGCAGAAAAAGCAACTGGTGCCCGAACTAAAAAAGTTGTATAAAATTTATTCGGAATACAAGGAAGATACGCGCGGGCGGTATAGGGTTAAATGGACCGATCCGCAGCGCGAAATATTAGGCATAGCGGGCTTTGTATGCCACAACCAAAAAGATTTTACGCAGATGCCCGGCGGCGCGCTCAACAAAAGAGTATTGGATGTCATACTGCCCTGGTACTGCCCCACCTGGTTCAGCGATTTTATAAACCACCAGGCCGATAATGTGTTTTTACCCCGCTACATGGATTATGGCTGGTACCTGCAGTTGGCAGAGAAAGGCTATGTTACCCTGAGCGAACCGTATATTGCCAAAATACTCCCCGATTATATTTTTAACCACACCTACCAAAAGCACGAATACCTACCCCAAAACCTGCTTAAAAACGAAGTTACCCTGCGCGATCACATCTGGTACATGTTCGGCTACGAATCGTTTTTGTATAACACCGACCGGTACCTGGATGTGCCCGAAAAAACCAAAGACGGCCTATGGACAACCACGCTGCTAAAATACCTTAGCGAGGGCAAAATAGACCGGCAACGCCTGCTAAAATCGTCGTTGGCGGCCGCAAACAGTAATTTCAACCAGCTTTCGGCAGGTTGGTTTACAGACCTTTTTAGCCGGCTGGAACCCACAAAAACCGAATTACTGCACCTGCAGGACGATTTGCTGCACCTCCTCAATTCGCCACACAGCAAACCTGTAACCGCGGCCTTAAAATATTTAAAGGATATTTGTGATGATGCGGCATTTAATATCGACGCGTTTTTGGATCATGCCCCGCTGCTGCTCTCGTCCGAGTCAAAAACCGCCGTAGCTACCACGCTGATGACTTTGGATAAGCTGGCCAAAAAGCACAAGGACAAAGCCGAAACCATCATGGCCATCAGCTGCCAGGCATTTATTCACCAGGATAACAGTTTGCAGGTACGGGCCGCCAAGCTGCTGCAAAAATATGGCGATGCCGCTTCGGAGGATCTGAAAGCCGCCCTGGCCGCTTACCAGGATGCCCTGCTTTTTGATGCCCGCGGTTTGTTGACAGCTTTTTTGGATGAGGCTGAAGAAGCCCACCCCGAAGCAGACCATCCCCACGAACCTGCCGAACCCCAACAGGCGCTTACCGAAATTGTATACCCCCAAACGTTTGACGAGCTGGTATTCTTGGCCAGCCAGGCCTTTGACCAAAACCAGCCCTATCATTTCGACCTGCTGCCTGCCGCGCTGCTGCGTTTTCAATCCGAAATGACGGCCAAAAATATCAGCAAGCTTATCCCCGCCTTTCAGCGGGCCTGCAAGGTGATCTCGTCCGATTTTACCAGCACCATGGGCTATTTGGACAACCTGCTGGCTACTTTTTTTGCCGATTTCAGCCGCCTGCTGGTGGAGCTTTACCCCCTGCAAACCGGCGAACTCAAAACACTCCGCGATTCGTTTGCAGAAACGTTTAAGAAGCATGAAATGTGGGGCAAGTACATCAGCCGGCTGGATAATGTAAAAAGCTGGAACCGGGGCTCGAGCTACAAAACACATAAACACCTCCTGCTGGCCGCCTTTTTTATGCTCGAGCGTAAAATGAGCCTGCCCATGCTCTCCACCCCAACGCACTCGCCTTGCTGGGTATCGCCCCTGGTGCTGGTGCAGCGGCTTATTAAATACAAGGTGGCCAATGTGGCGCCTGCCGATATCGATTTCCAGGTGGCGGTGTCCCGCTGCTCGGCCGAACATCAGCAGGAAGCATTGGAACTGGCCGCCCGCGAACTGGCCGGCGAGTACCGCCAGATCATCAGCTTTATGCTGGGCGGCGACTACCACCCCCAGGAAACCCTGAAATACAAACCCGTATGGCTGGTGGCCGCCCTTACCCGCGCCAAACAACCGCCAAACCCCCAATGGTTTGCCTACAGCAGTCTGCCCGCCAGCTACCTCACCGCCAATTTTACCTGGGCACCGGTAGTGGAGCCCTATACCTACCCAAAGTGGGACCACGTAACCCGCAAAAACATAGATACCCCGGCCAAACGCAGCAAAATAGTTATTGAGTTTGCCGAAACAGCAAAGAAAGTAAGCGCCATCAAAAACCTGTTTGCCAAACTGATGCCCGCCAAAACGGCGATAGTCCCATCGGTGTATGACATGGCTACCATGACTGTCAGATACAACTCAGACGCGGATAACGACGTGATGCGCCTGATTTACTTAAACCCCAACCATCCCGAACTATGGCTGGCCCGGATCATCAGCGCGGCCATGCGAAGCCCGGATTTTGACAGCGAGACCGATAAGCGGCTCATCATCCACGCCCTTGAGGCCATGATGGCCCTCAACAAGCCATATGGACCCATGGCGCACCTGCTGATAGCATCGGCCATGGTCAGCAGCGATAAAACCGTGCGCGCCTACGCCGCCGAACTTTGGATAAACGGCGTAACCCAAAACACCATCAGCAGCCAGCAAATTGGCGACATTATTGGCAAGCACCAGGCCATTGAACTAACGCCCTTTAAACGCTTTACCGACCTTCTGCAATCCAACCTGTTCCAGGTATCCAAACCCCACAACCAGGTCCTGCAAGCCCTCCTAAACGCCTGCCTGGCCCGTTTAAGCGACAAGCCCGCCAACGGGTTAAAAAAGCTGCTGGAAATTTACACAGAGGTATTAGCGGCTAATAAGCCGGCTGTTATCCCTGCGGAGGTATTGGGTAAATTGGATGTTTGGGGAGAGGTGGAGGCGTTGAGTAAAGTTGTGGGGAAGGTGAAGGTGGTGGGTAGGGTGAAGTAGGTGTTTCAATAAATCCCCGTCCCCTCAGGGTCTCTTTGAAAAAGGACCCTGAGGTTCCCGAACATCTCGCTTCAACGCGGCTTCGGGATTACGACCGGCATTGTACAACCGCTGGGTCCTCTACCGAGAGACCCCGCGGGGACGGGAAATTCACTCACACCGTCCCCTCGGGGTCTCTTTGAAAAAGGACCCTGAGGTTCCCGATCATCTCGCATCAACGCGGCTTCGGGATTACGACTGGCTTTGTACAACCGCTGGGTCCTCTACCGAGAGACCCCGCGGCGACGGGGACGGAAAATTCACTCACACCGTCCCCTCAGGGTCTCTTTGAAAAAGGACCCTGAGGTTCCCGATCATCTCGCAACAACGTGGTTTCAGGATTACGACCGGCTTTGTGCAACCGCTGGGTCCTCTACCGAGAGACCCCGCGGGGACGGGAAATTCACTCACACCGTCCCCTCGGGTTCTCTTTGAAAAAGGACCCTGAGGTTCCCGAACATCTCGCAACAACGCGGTTTCGGGATTACGACTGGCTTTGTACAACCGCTGGGTCCTCTACCGAGAGACCCCGCGGCGACGAAATTAAATGACAAAATCAAGATACAACATCATTAAATCGTTATTGCTTATATTTGAATAAACCTTATCAAATGATCAACTACGAAAATAGAATTCCCGTACATAAAACCATAAAAAAGGCAAAACCCGAAACTGAGGACTTTTTGGTAAGAATCATTAAATATTTACCAATAATAACCTTATCGTGCTTAGGCATCGGTATTCTAAACCTCAAAATTTATTACTATCCTTTTAACCTTAATATATTAGATTACACAGATTTAAATGAAATTATATTTGAAACATTTTCTAATCTACTTATATGTGCAGCTTTTTTTTTAGGACATCTCCTGTTTGTAGAATTAACGGTATTTTTCAGATATCGTGTTTTAAAGATCACCCAAAGTAACGATAAAAGAATTAACTCAGGCATCAGTTTTAGTCTCAAGACCCTCCACATCATTTACGTATTTATAATAGTCTTGTTTACTGGCTTGTTAATGGCTTATATTAAATTTATAGGCAATGACTTGCTAAAGAATATTCACAAAGACCTGTTGCTACTGGGAATTGGTATCTATGTCATCAGCGTACTCGTAGTAACGGTTATGTTTTATGTGGATTTATTTTTTCAAACGGTCTATTTTAGACCTTTTAATGCAAAATATCACATAGTTATAAGTGCGCTTTATTTCGTCTTTTTTTACACAGCAATGTTTAGCATACATTCTTCAGTGGATATTAAATTACTATCAACATATGGAAGTTATATTAAAATTGGAAATGAAAAAATATTTTCTACTCAGTCTTATTATTACATAGGCAGAAGTAAAAACTATGTTTTCTTTTACGATGTTTTAAAAGAATCTACTGATGTCTATCAAAGTAAAGATATTAACCTATTGTCCTTAAGTACAGGGGGATTTGGCGTAAAAGCTGATAAATTATTGAAAAGCCGTAAGATAGATACCAATCTAAGAAATATTAAATTGGTTGATAGCGTAATTTTAACGAGAAAGTAGACGATTCTTCGTCCCCTCAGGGTCTCTCGATAGAGGGGTTTGAGGTACCCAATCACCTCGCATAAACGCGGCTTCGGGATTACAACTGGCCTTGTACAAACCGCTGGGTCCTCTACGAGAGACCCCGCGGCGACGGAGAGCTTTAAAAATCCACTCCAAATAAACAGTGTAAAAAACGAATACAAACAAGTAACTATTCAATCGTATCTTTACTTCCAATCCATAGGCTAATAAAAATAAAACAACAAACAAATCTAAACCAGTGAATGATTTTTATTATATAAGCGAAAAAAAGAGCAATCCAGATGATGCCTTGCAATTAAATAATTTAGGCGACAAAATACCTCTTATAACAATAGGCGGAGGATCTGGGGACTATACAAGTCATTATAGAACCACGACTTCAGCTGATTATGACAAACAATTTGCTAATCGTATTCAAAAAACTAACCCTGCCTATGATGTTGAAAATTTACTAGATTACCATTTCGAACATTATATCAAAAGATTTCCAGAGTCTTCAAAGACGTTCTTAAAACATATACAATTTGTCATCATTCCGATAATCGAGAAAAAAAAGAAAGACAGTGTGTATATAGAATTAATTAGAGAATGGCTATCCGAGAAAAAAAATCTACTATTAAAGCCTGTCGAAAAACCAGCAATTTCAATTCAAAGTGAAGCATTGACTTTTAATAGTTTACCTGTAAAAGATTCGGTTGAGCAAAATGATGGTGAAGTTTTCATTTCCTACAGTTGGGATTCGCTAGCACACGAAAAAAAAGTACTCGAGTTTACAGATTATCTCCGCAAGAAGGGATTTAATGCACATGTTGATAAAATGATTACTCAACAAGAAACGGCTATAAATTTCGTTCGAATGATGCACACGGCCATGCAAATACATCCAAAAGTTATCATAGTTTTATCATCTGGATATAAAAGAAAAGCTGAGTTATTCACTGGTGGTGTAGGGGAAGAATATCAATTATTATTGAATGACATAAAAGAAAGTCCTCGGAAATATATTTTGGTGAGCTTTGATGGACGATCTGAAGAAATTGTGCCTTTTGGCCTTAGAGGCCGGGATATCATAGATCTTTCTAAACTTGTTGGTGAAGAACAACTTTTTAGGAAATTAATGGACCAGCCTACTTATCAATTTTCCGACGTTGGATCTCAAAAACCTGATTTAAAACCTAACTTGATATCTGAATTTAATCTTAATGAAATGGTTCCTCAAATTAGGATTGAACGGGTTGAAATAAAACCAACTGGAAATTCAAGCCTTTCTGCTGGATTATACAAAAATATCGAATTTGACTTTTTTGCAATTTTTAAAAATGTTTCAAGTAAACCAGTGGACGGTTTCGCTTATCAATTTAAATGCCCAAAAAGCCTTTTACAAGATTATAGAAAATATGATGTCGTTGATAACCTTACAATCTACAACGGCACCATCAGTCAAAAAATGTTCCCGTCACAATCAATATCAAGTGTGAATTTCAAGCTACTTGTAACTAACAATAACGTAAGAGATATAATTGACTCAAAAATTGTAATAAGTATTTATTCGGAAAACGACGCATTCAATCAAGATTATTCTATTAAAGATTTAATAAAACTCCGCCCGAGTGCACAACCTTACTACGAAGAAGTTCCTATTAGTGTGGATTTGTTTTATTTGTAGTTTATTGAAATACAAACAGATATAAGGTGTACAAATGATTAGGTAATTATTAATACATTTGTTAAAATGCAGTCAACTGAAGGAGCCGGTAGACACGTTTATTAAAATTTGCTCAGAGCGACAAACGGCTTTGAGGGTGCGAAATTTCAAACATCCAAGTGAAACCTGAAATGTTCCTTATAAAGGAAAGAGTCAGTACACTAATGAGAATTGTGAGCCAGTTGTGTTCCATAGTATCTGTATGTAAAGTTAAGCAATTAATTTCCCGACGTGAAAGGGCGGTGTGAAAGCACCGGTTACAGCATGTGTCTGCCCATTTCGAAAAGCGAGCCCGTGTCACCTAAAGTTGCTGCATTTTTAAAATGAAAAAAGAGAAAGATTGGTTTAAACTAAAAAAGTATCCGCACATCGGTACGCCGCTGAAAGCTAAAGACAGACCTTGGGTGAGCGCTTATGTAACTAATCCTAACGCCATCGAAACACATTCCTTTTACCCATTAATTCACCGAACTTCGACCGTTAGAAAATTCAGAAAAAAAATCAATAAAGAAACCGGGGAACGCTCTAAGGAAAGATTTGTCAAATCTAAGCCCCGAGAATTATATTATGCCAATCATTTGGATTCCTGTATCTACAGCTACTATGCAAAGATGTTGAACATTATCTATGATAAAAAATTGGATGAATACGGACTGCACAATGCTGTTACAGCTTACCGCCAGATTAAAATGAACCCTGCAGATGAAAATTCTGTTCATAAGTCCAGCGCTGATTTCGCCTCAGAAGTATTCAATTACATATTGAAACATAAGGAAGATCATTTAGTAGCGATTACTTTTGACATTAAAGGTTTTTTCGACAATTTGGATCATAAACATTTGAAAAAAGCCTGGTACGAAATTATTGATGAAGAAAAAACATTGCCCGAAGCAGAGTATAATATCTTTAAAAGCATCACGAACTTTTCATTTATTAATGAGAATCAACTTTTTACAGCGTTTAAAACAGAAATTATTGTAGAATCTAAAACCGGCATTATAAAGCGTAAACCTATAAAACGATTTAAGTATCTAAAAAATCAACGAGCTATTGCTTTTTGCGCACTTTCAGATTTCCCAAAAATTAGGTCAAAAAATCTTATAGTAGGTAATCACAGTAAACACCATCCGAAACGCTCTAAAGGTATACCGCAAGGAACACCAATTAGTGCTGTGTTGGCGAACGTTTATATGATCAACTTTGATCAGCGAATTAATGATATCGTTACTGATTTGCAAGGCCTTTACCGACGCTACTCAGATGACATGGTTGTTATTTGTAGTGAGAAATACACCCAAGATATTATAGACATGTTTGACCGAGAGATTAAAGAAAGAGAATTGGAAATACAACATGATAAAACTCAAATTTTCAAGTTCAGCCGCGTTAGTGGCCGTTTCCAGTGTGCCCAACAATACGGAAATGTATTATATCCATATAAGAATATGGAATATCTCGGATTCGAGTTTGATGGCTTTCATACTTTTTTAAAGTCATCGAGCTTGGCATCATATTACCGTAAAATGAAACGTAGTGTACAAAGAAGTCGATATTATTCTAAAACTCTAAAAGAATCTAACGGTCAAATTTTTCAAACTCGGCTTTACAAAAAATTCACATATTTAGGAGCAGGGAGACGACGTAAATATATTCAAGATAAGGCAGACCCCAAAAATTGGATACGTACAGATACTTACGATTGGGGTAACTACATATCATATGCACAATTAGCAGTAAACAAGCTACCAAACAACAAAATTAAGGGTCAAGTTAGGCGTCACTGGGCTATTTTAAATAAACTTATAAGTTAACATTGGAAAATTTAACGCCTTAAATTTTCTGCTACTCCCCTGGCGCAGTCTTGTGAAGTGAGAAATGTTCGATGACGGACCGTAAGTGACATTCTTCGAAAATGCCAGTTAAATTTACTTTTCTTGCCTTTTCTTTTTCTCTAATGCCGTCACTCTTTTAGAGATGTCAGATATCAAATCCATTGTTTTTTCTCTGATGTAAATATTTGCATTTACGGATTCATTAGTTAAATCAATGTGTTTACCATGTACATCGCTCAACTGGTTAACTGTTATCACTATTGCTTCTATTAATTCTTTCCTGTTTTTGCTATTATAGAGGGCAAATAGTTCCATCATTGCATTAGAAATTAGAATAAGTGCCATTAATACAACCTTAAATATAAAAGGTTTATCAATCAGGGAGTCCTCCAAAAAAAGGTATGACAAATAACCTATTGGTAATAGAAAAGACGGGATAGCGTTAAAAGCTTTAATGATAAATGTTTTATTTTTTTCCTTGTCAGGAAAAAATGCATCAGAAAATATTTTCGCAAAGGCTGATATTCCAGCAGCAATTAGTAACCATATTATTTTTTCCATTTTGATTTAGGTTGCTTTATAAATACATGTATGATTTTACGTAAATATACCACATTTTAGGAGTTTGCCTTTTTTTAACCTTGCCCCCTCTCGGCGCAGTCTTGTGTAATGTAATGAGCGATGAATCACGTGTGACTCCTTTAGACCAAGTCAAGAAATCCAATGCCCCCCACCGGCAAGTAAAACCAGACACTGCCGTTAACAGCAGCACAACCATAAATTTCCAGCAAACTCTTGCCCTACCTGTACCCCCCAAACTATTCTCCCAACAAACACGTTATTAACATCACCAATAAACCCATGAGAATATCCCTAACCCTACTGTTCCTCCTAACTTTAACCCGTTGCTTTGGCCAGAGTTTGAGGGCTGTAGACAAGAAGCTGGCCGATGTTTACGAAAATGTTCCGGAGCGGTACACCAGTGACCAAAAGGAAGCCAGGATGGTGCTTTTTGAAAGGCTGCTGATGAAATATACCAGGCAGCTGCCCAAAACAATCAGTTACCCGTTTAAAAATTTGAGCGAAACGAGCGCGGTGTATATTTCGACCTCGGACGATGGCAACCTGCGCATTTACTCGTACGACAGGCACAGGCGGCGGTCGATGCCCTGGTATAATAATGTGTACCAATATAGGGCTAATGGCAAAGTGCTGGCCAGGCATGCAAAGCCTCTGTACGAGCGGGGGCCTGATTATGCCATTTACAAAATTTACACCCTAACAGCAGGCGGCAAAACCTACTACATTGCCCAACGCATAGCATTTGGCAGCCTGCTTACCGAATACAGCCTGCGGTTTATGACGATAGAGAACGGCCAGGTTAACGATAACATAAAACTGGTGCAAACAGGCAATACGCTTGAAAATGAGCTAATATGCGGTAACGTTGACGACCTGGACGGCAAAGACACCTTCAGCATAGATTATGATAAAGCCTCTGGCACCATTTCGATGCCTGAAGTATCGGATAAGGGGAAGATTGGCAGCAAGCGGGTGGTTTATAAGTTTAACGGGAAGTGGTTTGTGAGGGTTTAGGGGTGAGTCCGTCCTCCTTAGCGCAAGTATTTGATTACGAATATCGAATATCCGTCAATGCGAGTACCCGGCAGCCGAGCTGGAAAAAACAGCAATGGCATGGCGGCAAATGGGGTTGTTGTAGAGACGCATAATTGCATCTCCCGCAGGATATTCAGAATTTGCAAGGCCGATTTGCATTCGTGATTTGCAAGTGTGATTTGCATGGGGGAGACGCAACTATGCGTCTCTACATTAATAAACTGATTGATAATCAACATATTACAACCATGTCATCATAAGACACGAAGCAATCCCCTACATGCCAAGTCCCACATAGTTCGGGATTGCTTCGTGCCTCGCAATGACGGTAGCTTTCTGTCTTACTACTTACTACTTACTACCTACTACTAACTAACTACTTACTACTCCAACAGCTATTACCCTTGTATCCGGGCTACTTCAAAATGCATTCCGTCTTGTTTGGTAAAATGGCCTCCCCAATAAAAGCCGTTGGCGTTGGCTATGGTCACCAGTTCCCGCACGCATCCTTTTTGGCCTACTAATGCAGGTTGCGAGCCGTAGGCATTCCATTTTGCATTGATATCAAATGCCGACCCAAAGGCATGGTTGCTTAAAGTTTTGGTGCTGCCCCTCACAAACCTTGGGTTATATGACCCGTCCCAAATGAGGATGAGGTGGAGCAAGCCTGCCGCATCCCAATCTGCCCAAAGTTTAATGAGCTGGTTGGCCGCCAGTTTATGAAATTCGATATGACTACCGCCACTAATGTTTTTTAACTGCGGCACCGGCACCATAATAATATTGTCCTTTGCCCAGTTGTCCGTTACCCTGATATGCTCTTTATCGCCCGGTTGTGGATCGGCCACAAATTCAAATTTACCAAAAACTTTCTGGCGCTGGGCATTGCTTACCAGTGGGTCAAAATCGGGCTTTGGCGGCCAGTCGGCGCCTTCCTTGCCTGTGCGGTTGTCGTGTACGCCGTTAAAACCAATTTGCATGGCGGCGCCATAGGTTTTATTACCAACCACGCCATCGGGCTGCAGGCCTGCCATTTTTTGAAACGCGATGGTAGCAGCTAAGGTTAAAGGGCCAAAATCTCCGTCAGAAGGTTCATCTAATAAATCCTGGCCTATTAAAAAGTCCTGCCAGTTTTCTACAGCCTGGCCTTTGCTGTTCAGTTTGATAAGAGGTAATGCGGGCATGTTGATTCGTTTTAAGGTTATGATGGTATTTGTTAAATATTTTTAATAAAAATCGATAATAGTTTTGCGCATAATACCCGTTAAAATACGGTATTTACGCAGGTAGTTTTACGTATTTTTTAATGGCGAGGGTAGGCTACGGGGCAATATCATCAAGTAAGAAAAACAGAAGGGCTAATAATATCGAACACTGAATTTCGAATGTCCAACGCCGAAGTCCTTCTTTCATTATTCGATATTGGACATTGGGTGTTCGATATTAAATCGAGCTTCCGTTGAAGACTGCGTATAAAATTTTGCATTGAAATGATCATTTCTTAATCTATATCAAGTGCGGCTGAATCCAAAAAGATGCACATTTGTATCACAAAACAAATACATTACTTAAAAATTGAAAAACATGAGCACTATCACCACAAAAGACGGAACCGAAATTTACTACAAAGACTGGGGTACAGGAAAACCACTGGTATTTCATCATGGCTGGCCATTATCTGGCGATGACTGGGATGCGCAGATGATGTTTTTCCTGAAAAAAGGCTACCGGGTAATTGCACATGACCGCCGCGGTCACGGCAGATCGACCCAGGTTGACGGCGGACACGATATGGACACCTATGCAGCCGACGTGGCCGCACTTACCGAGGCATTGGATTTGAAAGATGCCGTACATATTGGCCACTCAACAGGCGGCGGCGAGGCTATTCATTATGCTGCCAACCTGGGCAAAGGCCGTGTGGCCAAAGTTGTACTCATCAGCGCGGTTACGCCATTGATGGTTCAAACAGAAAACAATCCCGAAGGTGTGCCGATGGCTATATTTGACGAGATACGGCAGGGCACGGCATTTAACCGCGCTCAATACTTTAAAGATTTTACCGTACCTTTTTATGGCTACAACCGCGAAGGCGCAACCATAAAACCGGGCATACAAGACAATTGGTGGCGCCAGGGCATGATGGGCGGCGTAAAAGCACAGCACGACGGCATCAAAGCCTTCTCGGAAACCGACTTTACCGAAGACCTTAAAAGCGTAGACATCCCGGTTTTGGTTTTGCATGGCGAAGACGACCAGATTGTTCCCTTCCCTATCTCGGGCGCAAAGGCTGCAAAACTATTGAAAAACGGCACCTTGATATCTTACCCGGGTTTCCCTCATGGCATGCCGGCTACCGAAGCCGATACCATTAATAAAGATTTGTTGGCTTTTATTGAGGCTTAAACAAACTTTTTCCAGGTAAAAAGCTGTCCTTTAAAAAAGGGGCAGCTTTTTTTTTGTATTTGATGCCCCTCAGGCTCTTTTTAAAGCTATTAAATATGGCGTTTTGATCCCCGTAGGGGTATAACATTTGTAGAAAAATAATGTTCCGCGCCGTAGGTACGGAACTTATGAAGCGTACCTACCTTTGGTCTTACAAAGACAATTTATCAGTAAATATTGTTGTTGTTGGAATGGGGGGTCTGGGGGGTGTTAAAAACTAAAAACTTTGTGGAAAACGTTATTATAAAAGGCAGGGTGAACTTTCGTACCTCCTATGTTTTTGAGAACTAAGTGCCGTATTAGTCCCTGCCTTTTATGATTGCCCAAGGCCCAGCTAGAATACTCTCTTTGCTTCAACAAAGGTAATTGGCAAAAGGCAATTTATTTGGAATACTTAAAACACAAACGTATGAAAAACTGGAATGTTATTTTAGGTGTCGATGTTTCAAAGTTAACGCTTGACGTCAGTTGTGCAAAACGGAATTTGCATATCAAAATTGACAATAACTCCAAAGGGTTTGCTGAGTTTCAGAAATGGTGCAAAACCAATTGTATAGATCTGAAAGATACCTTTGGTCTTACAAAGACAATTTATCAGTAAATATTGTTGTTGTTGGAATGGGGGGTCTGGGGGGTGTTAAAAACTAAAAACTTTGTGGAAAACGTTATTATAAAAGGCAGGGTGAACTTTCGTACCTCCTATGTTTTTGAGAACTAAGTGCCGTATTAGTCCCTGCCTTTTATGATTGCCCAAGGCCCAGCTAGAATACTCTCTTTGCTTCAACAAAGGTAATTGGCAAAAGGCAATTTATTTGGAATACTTAAAACACAAACGTATGAAAAACTGGAATGTTATTTTAGGTGTCGATGTTTCAAAGTTAACGCTTGACGTCAGTTGTGCAAAACGGAATTTGCATATCAAAATTGACAATAACTCCAAAGGGTTTGCTGAGTTTCAGAAATGGTGCAAAACCAATTGTATAGATCTGAAAGATACATTAATGGTGATGGAATATACCGGTGGGTACGAATATCGGTTCCTGCAATTCTGTGAATCGAAATCTATTCTCTATTGCCGGGTACCTGGACTAGAAATTAAACAATCCATGGGTATGGTCAGGGGTAAAAATGACAAAGCAGATTCTTTCCGTATCGGTCGCTATGGTGAAGAAAAGAGTCATAAGCTGTCGCCATCTAAACCACTGGACAAGAATATCTTATCCATTAAGCAACTCCTGTCTTTCCGTAAAAGGCTCATCAGGGAAAAGGCCGGGCTAATGAGCACTTTAAAAGAACGAAGACACATCTATGAAGTAAAGGATACCGATACGATTGTCCGTATTGCACAGGCAAAGATAAAAGAAGATGAAAAGCACATTGATGAGGTAGAAAGGAAGATCAGGGAATTGATCAAAAGTAATGAGGAACTGTTGCAAAACTACCGGATAATAACAAGTATCAAGGGAATTGGGGAAGTAAACGGATGGATGACAATAGCCTACACTGAGAACTTTGTCAGTTTTAAAGATGCGCGGTCATACGGTGTATATGTTGGCGTGATCCCGTTCGGCCACGATTCGGGTACCAGTATTAAAGGCCGAAAACGGGTAAGCCATTTGGCGCAAAAAGAACTAAAATCGGAACTGAACCAAGCAGCCAAAACGGCCATAACACATGATCCGGAAATAAGCGCCTATGCAAAGCGTAAACTTCAAAGCAAAAACTATTCCCTGGTGCTGAATAATGTAAAATTCAAGCTGATATTACGTATGTTCTCTCTGGTAAAAAGAGGTGAAATGTATGTGGATAACTATAAGAGAACAGCTTAAAAAGCTTATTTTAAATTAAATTTGGAAATATGGTAAACCTAGAATACGGCACGCAAAAATATTGATTTACAAGTTCTACAAATGTTTTGCTCCGATGGAGCAGCCTAACTTACATAGTATTGAGGGGCCCTTTGAAAAAAGGCTGCATACCAGGGGATGAACTACTTTATTACAACGGGCATCCCCCCTCGGGTTCCTCTACGAGAGAACCCGGGGAGAAACAAACTATAGTACCTCTACATACCCATCTGTTCCGTTTACCCTTATGCGTTGGCCGTCTTTGATGAGTTTGGTAGCCTGTTCCACTCCTACAACTGCCGGCAGGCCATATTCACGTGCGATGACCGCGCCATGGGTCATCAGGCCGCCAACTTCGGTAACCAGGCCTTTAATGGTTACAAACAATGGTGTCCAGCTGGGGTCGGTAAATGTGGTTACTAATATATCACCATCTTCCAGGTCGGCGTTTTCCATCTCTAAAATAACGCGGGCGCGTCCCTCTATAATTCCCGAAGACACTGCCAGGCCGGCAATGGCGCCGGCCGGGAGGTTTTCACGGTTGTACTTACCTGTAATAATCTCGCCATCAGAGGTTATAACACGCGGCGGGCTTAGTTTTTCATTTAATTTATGCTCCTCTTTTCGTTTGCCAATGAGTTGGTAATCCAATTTATTGGTGCGTACCACTTCACGGAGTTCCTGGAAAGTAAGATAGCAGATATCTTCTTCGTCATGAATTACTCCTGCTTGTACCAACTTTTCGGCTTCCTTCATCAAAGCCTGCTTATAAACAAAGGAGCGACTGATTATCCCGTATTTTGGATACTCGCGATAACCGGCAAAATTGCGGAGCAGGCTAATCATTTGTTTTGTCTGGTGGGCTTTTTGCTCGCCATCCGGTAATTGCTTTAACCTCTCTAATAATTCTGCTTCTTTTTTTAAAGCCTCCTGCCGCCCCTGCTCAAACTTCCGGCTGCCTGCCCCTGGCTCAAAGTTTTTGATATTACCGAGGATGATGGGGATAAGCGTACCCGGTTTTTCGCTCCAGCGGGTTTTAGTAATATCAATTTCGCCGGCACAGCGCATACCATATTTGTCCAGGTAAGCGTCAATAGCCTCCCGGGTTTCCTTTCCGCCATCAAACTTAACCAGGCCATCCAAAAAGTTATCATCCTTTATCTGTTGTAAATATTTAATCACCTGGGGATAAGGCCGTATCACGTCGGCTACGTTCAATAGCTCCAGCCCCATCTCTGATGTAATATTGTTTGGTGCTGATTGGGCAAGCGTATCCGCCGCGTTTTTTTCGCCTAACCATTTTTTGATATTTTCATTAATCCACCATAAAGCATCCATAGAAGCCATAATCGCGCCCCTATTTTGTGGTGCGAATAAATTCTTTTTTGCTTGCTGATCATCCTGCACAATAAAATCAAACAACTCCGGTCCTGATATTGCCTGGATGTTCTGTTTTAGTTCTTTTACCGATAGCTGGTTACTTTTGATCAAATCAGCAACAATCGCGGGGTCATTTTTAACTTGCGCCAGGATATCTGCGAACGATTTGCCTGTACTGTTTATAATAGCAGCCGGTTCCTGTTTATCATTTGGCGACAATTTTATGAAATCACCGCGCTCCACAATGGTAATCAGCGCGTCTTTTATGAGCGGGTCGTGTGCGCCCATGGCATCTATTATCACTTTTTGGCCGGCGGGCGTGCTCAGGTTTTCCGTAATATCCACAAACAGCCCCCCACCGGCTTTAAACATGGGCCTAAAGGCTGTTAACTGCCATAACGACAATCCCAACGGTTTCATAGCATCCGTCATCATTTGCTGATGGCCAACAGATACATAAACGTGATTTCCCTGTTCATTGCCTTCGGGAACTGGGTATAGGGTGGTAATTGGCCGGCTTTGTACAATATAAAATGAATCATCGGCCAGGCACCATTCAATATCCTGCGGGCAACCAAAATGCGCTACTATCTTTCTGCCGATGCGTTCTAACTGTAAAATTTGTTCATCTGTTAACGTCTGGCTGTTCTGTATTTCGGTTGCAATCTCCTGTTCCCGCGTACCGCCACCATTTGAGGCATAGATAGCCAGTTTCTTTGCCGGGATTTTTTTATCGATAATCCCGCCATTAGATACCTTATAATTATCTGCATTTACCAGCCCGGCTACCATGGCCTCGCCGAGGCCGAAACTGGCATCAATAGATAAAACCTTCCTGTTACCGGTAACGGGGTCGGCAGTAAACATAATCCCTGCAGCCTGCGGAAAAACCATTTGCTGAACAACCACCGCCAGCTGCACTTTATGATGATTGAAGCCGTTTTGGATGCGGTAAATTACCGCCCTATCTGTAAAAAGCGATGCCCAGCATTTGCTAATGTGCTTTAGGATTGCCTCCTGGCCAATAATGTTCAAATACGTATCCTGCTGCCCCGCAAAAGATGCCGTTGGCAGGTCTTCTGCCGTAGCGCTTGAGCGTACAGCGAAGGCATTTTGTTCCCCAAACTTCGACAGGTGCTCGGTAATCCCGTGTGCTATATCCCCTGCAATAGCTATCTCTTCTATAACCCTGCGTATCTTCGTGCAGACAATGCTGATACTTTCCCGTTTATCTGCCCTAAAACGAGTTAATTCATCCAGCAGGCGGTTAAGCTCCGCGTCATTTAAGGTTGACTTTTTATACGCTTCGGTGGTAACACAAAAGCCGTAGGGCACCTGTATCCCCTCAATCCGGCAAAGTTCGCCCAGGTTGGCGCCCTTGCCTCCGGCAACCATGAGCATTGATCTGTCAATCTCCCGAAAACTTAGTACGTATCCGGAAGATTTTTTTGCTGGGCTTAGTCTATTTTCAGGCATCATATTGGATGTATTTTGGGTATATGCAGCCAAAAATAGAAGGTATAACTTATCAAAATGCCGTTTTTAAACTATATTTTTTTGAGCGCAATAATCATTTAAACAGGGCGTTATCCTTACAAACAAGGGGATTGTGGGGAAGCGTTATCTGCCACCTTTTGGTACAGGTTAGCGGCCGTTTTTCTTTTGACGGCATTAGATGAAGTAGGGCAGATTTTACTGATGGCGGGTTAATACGTCGATCTGGAAATTGGCAGCCGCCAAAGTATGAGGGAAGTATATATTTATCGCTTACAAATCTGCTTCATTTTTACTTAGTTTAATATAACAAAGAACCGTATCATAAATAACTCCATGACCTTTCCTAAAAGCTCACAGTATCTTTTGCTGGTATTTATATCATCTCTATTGACCTATAGTGCATCCGCGCAAAAAATAGATGAAAATACTTACCAGCGTAAGATGCAATTGATAGATGGGTTATCTTTTTATCAAATGAAAGATTACGATACACTTTACAAGGTTTCGGTTTTATTTAGCGTCCACGGTCAGGATTACCCGGAGGAATATTACGGTTGGATTGATAAGCGGAACGAAAAGAGTTTGTTGTTTATAAGTACCGATGGAAAAGAACTTGAAATTGAAAACAAGCAAATAACCGCTTTAACCCGGCTGCCAATAAATGATGCAACTATTGAAATTTTTGCAAATAAACTAAGGGAAAGCGGGCGCCATATGCGCAGTTTCGGGAAAAATTATCTACTGAACTTATGGTTGTACAAAAAAGGGGAATTTAATTACTCCAAGCAACTGTTACCCGTAAATGACGAATTTTTTAGCGATGATAATATAAAAAATGATTTTGGTATTATCTATTTTGATGCCATGCTCTCTGCATTTTCCAATCAAAGAAATTATTCAAAAGCAATTGATTTTGGAAATCATCTTTCAGGTAATATCTTTACAGGATATCAATATCAAAAAGAAGTCATTGCGTTAACGGCTCAGTTAAAAAACAACACGCAAGATTTCAAGACCTTTCACATACCAGATTCGTTAGAATGGAGCGTGTTAAAGCAAAAACTCGGCCGGAAAGAACAAATAATTTATCTTGCTGACAGGCTTAGGTTATTGAATTGTGTACAACCCGGACAACCGGGGGGCATAAGCTATGAAATGTACCAATTTTCCATTTCCTGCGCCGAAGCTGGGAAATTAGATATTCCGTATTGGGAATATAATGCCAGGTATAATGTTGTCAATCCCTATTCCGAGCTGCTTCAAATGAAATTAAACCCGCCTGAAATTGAGTTGTTGTTGCCTTATTTGATTACCACAACTTATATACCTACCTATACTTATTTCAGAGACTTTTTTGAGGAAAGAACCTTGCATAAACTTAGCTGGGTTACCTATAACCTAATCTTTGAAATTACAAATAAGCGTTTTTTCGCGCAAGCATCCTTTGATTCTTTAAGCCTTGATCAGAAAGAAAAAGAGTTAAAAAAAATAAAAATTTGGTGCGATGAAAACGCGGCGCTATCGCCGGAAGCCCTGACCGTCAAAACACTGAAAACAACTGATCAATGGATTGAATTCCGCCATGCGCTGGAAACGGCAAGAAAAGCGAAATATGAATCTTTATTGCCCATAATTGTTGAAAGATTTAATGATTTCAAAGGCGGAAGCTGGCCTACCAGTCAAGGAGTTTTAGCCAAAACCATGTTCGATCTGGGAAACGAAAAACATATTGGTACTGTTAAAAAATGGAGTAAGGATACTACAGACGTATGGGTGAACCTTTGGTCGTCTTTGTTCCTGTTAAAATATGACAAGGATAGTTACGAACAAGCAATGAACGAACTCGCATCTGTCCTTGAACAATGCGATGGGACAGCCTATTATCCGTATGCAATGGATTTGCTTTTAAGTTTGAAAGATAAGCGGGCTTTGAAGCTGGCGGAAGGCATCCTGAATAAACCTCAATTCCAAAGTTTTATTGACTGGGACTATTACCTGAATTTTATTAGAAAATTACTCCTCGTAAAAAGCGATTATACATTCAATTTTATTAATAAAAATTTGGAATCTTTTACCCAGGAAGAGACCAAACTTTTTAAGGAAAACAATGGCGATACCAATATGCTAACGCAAAGCGACTTTTACGTTTTGGCCATAGATAAATTAAGAAGTGATACTCCAGGGTATAATTCCGCGGCTGACATTAAAACCAGGTTGGCATATATAAAGACCTTAAACATATGGTTTAAAAACCAATATAAGTTATTAAAAGAAGGGAAGCCCAACGAACTGCATCTTGGCGCAGTGCCTGTTGATGCGCCGGTAAGGTTTGTTGATAGTCCGAATTGAAGCTTGTTTTAAAGACAAAAAAATTCAACCATTGTCTTGAATAATGGAAATGAGCGATGAGGCTGCTTATCTGCTACCCCAACCTCAATACTCCGTAGCCCCAATATCAAAAGCAATACCCGACGGCCGCTTAGCACCGTAATAATCAAAGCTTACACCGTATGATAACACGTTTGCCCCATTATTAATAAGCGGCGAAGACGACGACAGATGAAAATCGCCGTCGGTATAATTTACAAATTCGCACGCGCTTACATCAGTACCGGTATAATTGTTTGCAACTGTAAGCTTAACACTGCTGCTTTTTCTGATTATTGGCAGCACCGATGCCGACTGTATAATCACATTATTGATAACCGTATTCATCGGGATAATTTCGGAGTTTAATTTGATGCCGCCCAACTCCGAAGCAATGATGGTATTATTAATAAACTCAAAATCAGGTCCCGGCGTATACCTGGAATCGGCAAAAATGCCATACGCTTTTGAGTTAAGAATGTAGTTATTAAAAACCACGTTGTCGCCAAGGCCCAAAACAATAATGCCATTGCCGGGCGCATTTCTGATTACATTATTATAACATTTCCCCCCGGTGCCTTCACCTATCTGGATGCCATTATTCTGATAAGCCGAAAAAGGGCTCACCCCAGGGTTTTTAACTGTGTTGTTATATATCTCGCTGCCTGAAATAGCGCTGCCAACCTGTATACCTTCGCTACCGGTAGAATCGGTAAGGTTTTGGTACACCTTAAGGTTTACTACGTCATGAGGCAAAACCTTACCACATGAAATTGAAACACCATTGGCGTAGAAAGAATTTCCTATATATAATCCTTCGCCACCTGTTTTATGAACATAGTTGTCATGAATACTAACATTTTTCATGGTAAAGTGGCCACGCCAGGTAGCGGCATCGCACGATGGATCTGTTTTTGCCATAATACCCGCAAACCCGCTATTCCTTACTTCAACATTCGCTATCTCAAAATCTGTGCTCAGGCCATCCATAGTCATCCCTATGTTGCCTCCATTTACATCAAACCCATAGGTAACACCGGGATCTCCGTTTCCAAGCACTTTAAAATACTGAGAATTTTGTGTTTTAAACGCGTATGAAGCGGTAACAGCTGTAGAAAAGGTTACTTTACCTCCTTTGTTGATAATGGTAATAGGGGCCTCAGCCGTTCCTTTAATGTTTTTAAGCAACAAGGCGCCCCTTGTTCCGGCAGGGATGTATATAGTAGCCCCCGCAGGTATTTTAGTACCGTCAACCATCCATTCGTTAGGCTGCACCGTATATGTGTAATTAGAAACTACCTCGACTTCCGAATTTAACTTAATACTATCCTGCCCGGGAGGGGCTAAAACCGGTTTTTCAATGTTATTTATGATCTTGGTACACATCGTAAAAGACGATATAACCATTGCGGCGGCTAAAAAGCGAATAGGGTAATTTTTATTTTTCATGTATAAACTGTAACCAGGCCACCAGGCATTTTTTGAAAACCAATGCAGTAAATCGTAGTATTTTTCAAACTGCCCGGGCCATAATTTCGTTTTTTATACGGCTCTCATGATAATTTGGTTATCCGGATTTTTTTATGCTGAATGGCGGGCATTATGCATAGCCATGCAAATGATATTTTATGGGGTATCAATTTCGTTGCTAAGCTATTTTTTTATATTTTCGCCGCCCTTTAAATTTTTATTGCTTTACCTGTATTGTTATGAATAAGTTTTTATACGGAATTGATTTTGGAACAACCAATTCAGCTTTGGCAATTTACAATCAGGAAACCAAAGAAATTCATGATACCATCATCATCCCATCGCTCATTTATTTCTATAGTCAGCCGGGTTTTGGGGATGTAAAAAACTACGTAGTAGGCGAAGAAGCGATTGCGGCTTATCTAAATGACGGGATGAAGGGGCGGTTTATCAAATCGGTTAAACAAATTTTATCCAGGAGCAGCTTCACCGAAACCCGTATCCAAAATAAAAGATTCAACGCATCCGACCTTGTGGCTATTATTTTAAAGGAACTGAAAGAGCGGGCCGATGAATTAACCGGGCAGGATTGCCGCACAGCGGTAATTGGCCGGCCGGTATTTTTTGACGACGACGATGTGCAAAAAGATACCCTGGCGCAAACCAGGCTGAGCAAGGCTGCAGCAATTGCTGGTTTTACCAATGTACGTTTCCAGTTTGAACCTATCGGCGCCGCCTTTGCCTATGAAAAAACGCTGGCAAAAAAAGAAAACGTGTTGGTGGCGGATTTGGGCGGGGGTACCACAGACTTTACCTACCTGGTGCTCGACCCTGAAAAAGTTGGCAGCAAAAACCGCAAGGACGACATGATAGCCAACGGCGGTATTTACGTTGGCGGCGATAGCCTTGATTCGGCTTTTATGTGGGATATAGGAACGCCATATTTTGGCAAGCATACACAATATGAAGCCACACCCGGCAAAGTGCTAACCGTCCCTAATTCGCTTTTTGCAAACATTTGTTCCTGGGAGCAGATGAACTTTTTTAATGGCCCCCGTATTAAAAAAGATATAGAAGATTACTACTATTTTTCGGGCAACAACCGGAAATTTAAAAACCTGATTACGCTTATTGACAATAACCTGGGCTACTCGGTATTCCAGGCTATCGAAAAAACAAAAATTGAACTTTCAAACGCCGATACTTCTGCGTTTAGTTACCATAACATGGATATCGATATTGATGAGGCAATATCACTTCCTGGTTACGAACAAATTATAGCCAAAGATGTAGCCCGGATTGCCGGGTACCTGGATCAATTCATGCAACAAAACAACATCGATCCTGAAAATATTGATAGTTTGTTTTTAACCGGCGGCACATCGCTGGTAGGTAGTATTCAAAAGCTGTTCAAAAACAGGTTTCCGCATGTTAACCTCAATTCGGGCGATAATTTTAAGAGTGTAGCTACAGGTTTGGCTTACAGTGGTTATTTGTTTGGGGAGTAGGTTTATCTGCTTAAGCTATTCTTATGGATAGCAATTGCAGCAGGTGTAGCTTTTCTTTCTTGCGTTGATTCCTTATCATGCCGTTACCTGCGGCCCGCGCTTTTCGCTCATACGTGCACATGGCATTAGGCGCGGGCCGGTATCCGCTACAATCGCTAACGGAGCGTTTAGGTAATAAAAACTTGGGGTAAATGGTTATTTCTTTTGTTGCGTACCTTTACAAGTGGCGCAAAATTCACCTACAGTATCTTTCGTTGCCGCAAGCGTCCACTACTTTTGGCCCACATGCTAAGTGTAAGCTAAGCCTTTTTAATAATCCACAATCTATTCGTTAGCCAAAAGTTCACTCAAATGCCCAATTAAAAGCATCGTCAATTAAACAATAAAAATTAGTACAATTTGTATCAATTAATTATCTTTATATAGATTTTTAAAACCGGGGAAACTATGGCAACAAAATAAATGAAAATCAAAATAATTAAGATGGCAACTGCCGAAAAAGTGGATGCACTAATTAAAGAAGGCAAGCCATCTGAAATGCCATCTATACAGCAGGGTTGGCGGTTCAATTTCGATAAAGGACTAAAGAAGTTAAAAAACGCTACTGGTTACATTTTAGTAACAGACGAAACGCCCAATGTAATCGAAGGCTGCATGATTTTCCAACTCATAGATAAGAAAGAACCGTATATGGCTTTTTTAGAGATAGCCCCTCACAATAAAAAGGACGGCAAGAGATACGATCATGTGGCAGGATGTTTGATTGCCTTTGCCTACCAGTTAAGTGTGATGGAAGGTGTTGGAGATTATAACAGTATACTTCAGTTTGATGTGATGGAAGAAAACAAAGCGGATAAAGTAAAATTGATGACTATATATTCCTCAAAATACAATGCCAAACGATGGGGAGATACAACAATGGTTATTATGGATGAAGATGGAGAAGCCCTTGTTAAAAAATATCTTTACAACGAACAAAATTAAGCGAATGGACAAATCAAGAAAAAACACAAACGAGGTTAAAACCTTTACAAAGGCTGAAACTATAAATTTAACCATTGGGTTAAACGATGGACATAGCCGGAGCAAGGAAAAATCGGCCCAAATAGCGGCCCTGGCCAAACTTCATAGCGGTAGCCGATCGCCAGAGCAACTGCGTAAAAATCGAATGCTGGCTATTCAATACCGGATGGAGCAATATGCTAATGACGATCAGGTTACTTATGAAAACATTTATAATATTGAAGATTTTGTAAATGATTTTTTGAAAGTGTTGGGGATTAATAAAGGTACATTTGCCGGATTTATTGAGATGGGCAGTTCAAACTTAAATAAATATTACAAAAACGAACGGCGCTTCACTTTAACGCTTGCTTTAAAGTTCGGTCATTTTTTTCACACGCCTATAGACCTTTGGCTAAAAGTACAAATGAAAAATGACTTGCTAAAATTGGGAAAAGAAAAGGAATCAGACGAAAAATACAGCAAATACGATTACGAAAAACTACTGCAAATTGCTTAAAAATGTCAAGTTGCAATTGGGGTAGCAACTGTATTTTAGCATCCCTGTGTAAAACCACCCTGAACTAACCTGTCATGAACAATTACGATATCCAATCAAAAGATTTTGCTTTATCCCCACAGGGCGTTCACCTGCTGCGCAACCGGTTCAACTACAAAACCATCAATTATTACGACATTCACAAAGCCACTTTCGCCAGGGCTGTCGAAACAAAAAACGTTGCACTTACCTTAATCGTCGGAATATTATTTGTTACTTTCTCGGTGTACAATACCATAGGCGTATACCAAAACTTTTATGATCCTACCGTACACCGCATCTACATAGAATCAATAGCACTGCCGGTTTTGCCGGTACTGCTGGGCATATATTGCATTTACATAGCGGTAAGAAAAGTTCCCTCGTTAATTATTGAGCTTGAAAACCAAAAACATACGCTAAGTATACAGGATATTTACAAGGCCGGCCAGGTGCAGGTTCTGGAAATTTATTTAAAAGATAAGCTAAAAGCAAGATTTTACGATAGCCCTACGTTGTAAATAAAGGCAATTCAGGCTCCTTACTTTTATTTTCAGCATATCCTCCCGGCTGGTGATCCTAATTAATCTCCTCAGCGCAAAAAAATCAACACAACGATATTTTTTTTAAAATATTTTACCTATATTAATTTTTTGTGTAACTTTATCATTACCAATTAATTAATACCCCCATTGATAACTCTAATTTTAACAGTCCTGCTGCTAAGTGCAATAGTGTGCATAATTTCTGTGCGGATGCTTCCAAAAGATGAATAGGGAGGCAATAACTGTGCGTATTAGTAATCAGTGCCTATTTCCTGATTTTACATATAAGCCAGTCGTACCTATAAATGTCACTTTTGGTCCTTATCCAGGTAGTCGCTCCTGCTAACGAAGGTTTCAGCATGGTATTAAACACCAGCATGACCAGCGGCTTGAAAAGTCGCCGCCATTTTATTCCCATCAACTTTTACCGGAATTAATTACTTTTGAATTCCAGCGCAAACAGCAATCCGGCAAACACCTTGAACGACTATTTTTTATTTATCGATACAGAAGCCTCGGGCCTGCCGCTTAAGTGGAACCTGCCCTACAGTGCCGATGAAAACTGGCCGCACGCATTACAGGTATCCTGGCTTATTTACGATAAACATCACAAGCTGATTAAACAACAGGACCACTATATCCAAAGCGACGGAATTGCCATTACTCCCGCTGCCCTGGCTATCCACCACCTGACACCGGAATTCTTGAAGCTGAGCGGTAAACCACGAACCGAGGTAATACAACTACTGGCAGCAGATGTACAGCAATACAACCCCATGTTGATAGGCCATTTTATCCGGCTGGATTATTACCTGCTTGGTGCGGCATTTTACCGCTCGGGCATAGCAAACCCGCTCGGCAAGCTTCCTGTTTTTTGTACCATGGTAGCCACCACTCAACTGGTACACAGCTCGCTTACGCGCCATTTACGGCTGGAAGAGCTGTACTATATGCTGTTTAACACCGATTTGCAAAACCAGCATAATGCACTATATGATGCTCAGGCTACAGCCGCTTGCTTTTTTGAATTGCGTAATCGTGGCGAAATATCTGATAAAAGCATCAGGCAGCAAAACCTTGATTTCGAGCAGCAGCGCGATCCGACCCAAAAGCAAAGAGGCTGTTTATTGCCCGCGTTAATGCTTATATTGTTAATGGTCATTATCATTTACAGCCTATGAACAACCGACTGGAATATTTAAAATCCATTACACCTTTTAACGCCCTGCCCACCGAGGTACTGCAAGGCGTAGCCGAACAATTGCAGGAAATCAGCTATCAAAAAGATGTGGTAATTTACCAGCAGGATGTTACGATGATGAAAGGTGTTGACATTATAGTAAAGGGTAGTTATGAATCTTTTTTTTATGACAGCACCGGCAATAAGCGATTGATAGAAAACCACCAACCTGGTTTTTGTTACGGCGGCGTTTCGGTATTACTCAACAGGCGGCGATCATTACGAACCGTTGTTGCCAAAAAGGATACGCTGGTTTATTTTTTACACCGTAAAGATTTTCGCCTGCTGTGCAAAACCTACGAAGATTTCTTTTTGCATTTTACTGCCGAGTTTGGCAAGCGGATGCAAAACGAGGAGTTTGTCCATTTTTTTAAGCAACCGGCCTCGTTTGCCGAAAGTTATATCGCTTCTGAGCAATTATACTCGCGCCGGGTAGAAAGCATTGAATACCGGCCTGTAATAGCCTGCCACGGCCACACACCCATATACAAAGCTGCCCAGCTAATGGCTGCCCAAAAAACCAGCTGCCTTTTTATATTAAATGATGAGCAAAAGATTATTGGCTATGTAACCGATATAACGCTGCGCGATAAAGTGATAGCCAGGCAGCATGACATGGCCGGTGCCATAAGCCTGGTGATGGATGTGCCGATAGTAAGTATCAGCGCGGATGCCTTTGTTTACGAGGCATTGCTGTTGATGTTCCAGACCAAAACCCGGTATATCCTCATTGAAAACGCTGGCGGGTATGTGGGCTTTATCAGCCGAAACAAGCTGTTAAGCGAGCAGGCACAATCGCCGATGGTATTTATTCAATCGGTTAAGCTGGCATTATCAACAGATGAGTTAAAACGCAAATGGCAAAGCGTACCACAATTTGTAACCCAGTTGCTGGGGCGCGGCGTGAACGCCGAAATTGTGAACCAGATTATCACCACCGTTGCCGATACCATTGCCCAAAAAGTAATTGAAAGCGTAATTGCCCAAATTGGGCCGCCGCCAGCCAAATTTGTGTTTATGGTACTGGGCAGCGAAGGCCGTAAAGAACAAACCTTTAAAACCGACCAGGACAACGCCATTATTTATGAAGATAAAGCCAATGAACACCGCGAAGAGGTACGTGCCTATTTCCTTGACCTGGCAACCCGGGTGTCTAACGACTTGAATAACATTGGCTTTGTTTACTGCACAGGCGATTTTATGGCCCAAAACCCCAAGTGGACCCACTCCCTATCGCATTGGAAACGCAATTACGATTACTGGATGGATGAATCTATCCCCGAAACGGTCATCAACTTTTCTACTTTTTTTGATTGCCGCAGCATTTATGGCGACAGCACCATTATGGACGAACTGCACCAGTTTTTAGACGAGCGGTTGCAGCAGCCTTTGGAAAAGTTATTTTTCCATATGGCCAAAAACGCCCTGCAATATGAGCCGCCGTTAACGTTTTTCAATACCATCCGCACGTTTAAAAAAGATAGCCGTGAGGTATTTGATATCAAAAGAACAATGAGCCCCATTGTTGACCTGGTACGGGTTTACGCCCTTAAAAACCGCGTTTTTGAAGTAAACACCGGCGAACGCATGAAAGCGCTTAAAGCAAAAGGAATTTTCTCAGAATCGGAATATCACGAGCTGATTCAATCCTACTACTTCCTGATGAACCTACGGCTAAAAAAACAAACCGAACAAATCATCCAGGACCATACCGAACCGGATAACTATATCGACATCTCGCAACTTTCAAAAATTGAACGCGTTACGCTGAAGGAAATTTTCAAGATTATTGAAAACTTTCAGTCAAAGATTAAGGTGTCATTTACGGGTGGGTTATTGAGTTGAGTTTTTGTTCAGGATGTATTTGATTTTACACAAACATTGGCTTTGAACGCCGGCTACGACTCACCCCGACGAGGCTGCGCCCGTCTTCCCCTCTCTCCGACTGCGTCGCATAGAGGGGGCAAAAAAAAGAAAAAGATAAGAAACAAAAAATGAGCTTCACCCTCTATGCGGCTTCAGCCGGAGAGAGGGTCGGCCAGCGCAGCGTAGCCGGGGTGAGTCGTCTCCGCCATGCGATATAAATCATTGCCCAATCGCATTAAAAATAACAATCAGCTCCTGCTGCAAACTCACGCCTTTATCGGCATTGTACCATTGTTGTAAAGCTATCTTTTGTTGCTCCATAACAACATGATCCTTAACAAGCTGCTCATATAACAGCTGGCAACCGGCCGGCCGTGGGCCCCAGGTGGCAAGGTCTTGATGTTCGGCATCGGCAATAATCAGTTTGGGTATTGATTTGCTGCCCCTGGTGAGGTAATTATTTATTAAAAATGGCTCACTATCTCTTAATTGATAATCAACTTTTATTAATGGGTTTAAAGCCGATAGCCGCTGAATAAACGGCAAACTGTGAGATGCATCACCGCACCATGGTTCGGTAATAATAGTCCAGTTTTGTTTGGTACTGATACTTGTTATCAGTTCAACTAATTCTTCATTCAGCACACCCACTTTTAACCACCGCTCCTGCCGCGACCAATTTAGCCGGGTATAATTCAGGTAATGGGGATCGTCATAAGGAAACCGGGGATTGGTATCCATTAAAATATGCTGAAAGAGTTGCTGGTAGGCTATGAAATCCATAAGGTGTTATAGCTAATTGGTAGTTAAAAAAAACCAATAAAGCTAAATTAAATAACATATCCCATTTTTTCATCAAGTACAACGGTGCATTAAAAATTGTTTGTTAAAACTTTACTTAAAAAGGATCTTTAAAACCCATTTCAATCTGCTTGTTTTCCGCTTAGTTTATTGATTCTTTATTTGCATCTTTAACGGCAGCATTCCTGTAAATGTGTTAATGGGTTTTAAAGAATAATGAGAAATAACCGGGTAATTAGTTTGATAGCATCGCAGGAGAAGAAATTAGCAGCATGGAAAGCTCAAAATGGCCTAAATATATTACGAATATCCCTGGGGCTGGTATTTATCTGGTTCGGCCTGCTTAAATTTTTTCCAGGTGTAAGCCCTGCCGAGGGCCTTGCCGGTAAAACCATTTACACGTTAACATTTGGGCTGGTTAAACCCCAGGTTTCGTTACCATTACTTGCCATGTGGGAGTGTACTATTGGCTTTGGGCTGGTGTTTAAAAAATGGCTGCGCCTTACGCTGTTATTGCTCTATTTTCAAATGGCAGGCACATTTTTGCCTTTATTTTTCTTCCCTCATGAAACCTTTGGCGCATCTGTATTTATTCCCACTTTGCTGGGTCAATACATTATTAAAAACATTGTGCTGGTATCTGCAGCTATTGTAATTGGCGCGGCGGCAAAAGGCAGTCTCATAACCACACAATACCAAAAAGCAGCCGCACCTGCCCCACACAAACCAAACGCAGATTATAGCAAGAAAGCCCGGGAAACAGAGCTTGTTTAAAAGCGGGGCTTTTCAAAAGTCCGTTCAATAAAAACGGCTTACCCTATATTTTCAAGGTAAATCTCATCAAATGACTTGGCGCGCTGTTTTTGGAACAGGCCCGAGAAGCGGCGGTCAATCGGGCTAAGCAGTTGGATGCATAGGCGCTTTTGCTCATCGCTCAGGTCATTAACCATCATGCGGGCCACTTTCAGTACCACTTCTTTGGCAGTTAATAATGTAGCCTCGCCTTTGGCGGTTAGTTTAAGGCGTTTTACCCGTTTATCCTGCTCATCGTCGTATTCGCTCACCAGGCCCCGCTTCTTTAGCCTGATCAACATATTGCTACCGCTGGATAGTTCCATAATGTTATTGTAGATGGCTTCTGATTTGATGGGGTTCTTTTGGTTATAAATGGTTACCAGGATCCCGAACTCTTCCATCTGATCTAACCCGGTACCTTCCAGTGCTTTATTTGAATAAGCGATATGGAATTTACCAATCCGGCGCAACAGGATTACCAGCTGGCCGTTCAGGTCGGGCCTCAGGTCGCCTTTGGGCGTGCCATAACTTTCGGGCTTAACATTTTGCGCCAGTTGGTGCCGGCAAAAATCTTCAATACTGGCTCCGGGATGCTGCGCTTCGTAAGCGCCCCAGCGCTTCACTAACTCCACTGTTTGATTTACTACCATTTGGAAGCAAAATTATAAAAAAATGACAAAAGTTATTTGCTATATACTACCACATGGTATAATATTGTATATTATTTACTACCAAAAGGTTTAAATTATGCAAATCACTTATCTTTTACCCACTTTGCTGGTGCTGCATTTAACAGCATTAGTATTAATGGCCGGTACCACATTGGTTGATTACCTGGCGTACGCATCGTTTTGGAAGTTTGCCGGCCAGGGCAACCGTCCCGAAGCTTTATTGAACATGATGGCCATGCTGCCACGGGTAGCTGGCATTGGTGCCGCCGTACTTATCACCAGCGGCATAGGCATGATGGCCATAACCCACGGCGTTTTTGGCGAGCAGCTCTGGTTCAGGATAAAGTTTGCACTGGTGGTCCTGGTAATCCTCAATAGCCTGTTAGTAGGGCGGCGGCAGGGCCTGAAGCTTCGCAAATTATTGGAGGTTGAAGGATGGGTGCTTACAACCGAAGTTGCCCGGATCAAAAGCCGTATTAAAACCTTTCACCTGCTGCAGTTGCTGCTGTTTTTACTGATTATTTTTTTAAGCGTTTTTAAATTTAACTAATATAACTATGGACATATTTATTGCAGGCGCCAACGGCGGCATTGGCCGCCGGGCGGTAGAGCAGGCTTTGCAGGCCGGTCACCGGGTAACCGCGCTGGTACGTAACCCGGCTAAATTGCAGCTGATGCATCCAAATCTTAATATAATAAAGGGCGATATCATGCTGCCCGAAAGTTTTGCGGATGAAGTGAAAGGCCAGCAAATTGTGCTATCGGCATTAGGCGTAAGCGGCGGTTTATTTAGCGATAAGCATACCACGCTTTATTCACAAGGCAACGCTAACCTTTTAAAAGCAATGGAGCAGCATGGTGTTAAGCGCATCTTTTGCATCTCGGCTTCGGCGGTGGAAATCAGCCCCGTAATTCCCTGGTATGTGCGCCTGGTTGCCCGGTATGTAATTCAAAAACTGCTTAAACATATGTATGCCGACCTGCACCGGATGGAAGCTATTATAAAAGAAAGTAGCGCCGAGTGGACAATTATCCGCCCGCCACAATTAACCGACAAACCTTTAACGGGTAATTATCGCACCGCTGTAAACCGGTTTTTAAAAAATTGCCTCCAGATATCGCGTGCGGATGTAGCCCATTATATGGTAAGCAACCTCGTCAATCAAGACATTTACAGGGCGGCCGTCGAAATTGCTTACTGAGCATGAGCACCCAGGTTGAAATATTTAAAACCGATGTAATGCAGGAGTGCGAAGCTACTACGCTGATTAGCCTGCTATTGCAACATCTGCCCCATTGCCGCATCAATTTTGACCTGGAGGATTGCGACCGGATACTGCGTATTGAATCGGCGCAGCAGGAAATTAACCTGCCGCAGGTTACCCATATCATGAACAGGCAGGGTTATGCCTGCACTCTTTTAACATAATTAATAACACAAATCAAATGGAACAAATATTTATCGACCGCTTTATAATGCCCCAAAACGCAAAAGCGGAATTTACCGAACGCATGCACATCAATCGTTCGTTTATCAAACAACTTCCCGGTTTTATTGGCGATGAGGCTTATGAACGTACCGACGAAGAGGGCAACTTTATTTGCGTAACCATAGCCAAATGGGCCAGTGAAGAAGCCCTAAAAAACGCGAAAGAATTGGTGCAGGCCGAATACCAGCAACAAGGGTTCAATTTACCGGCCATGCTGCAGCGCCTGGATATCAGGATGGAGCGGGGCCAATATAACAGGTTTAGTAATTAAACAGCGAGGCGGGTTAACCTACATCCATACCAATACCGCGCACAAAGCTATGGCGGCGGGCAGCATTTGCTTTACAAAAATAGCCTTACCTGCCGTAAAGCCGCCGTACAGGCCTGCTACTACTACGCAGCCTAAAAAAAACATGGCTACATTTTTGGCCCACACGGCATCGCCAATGAGTAGCGCCCATATCAGCCCGGCGGCCAAAAAGCCATTATAAAGCCCCTGGTTGGCTGCAAGATTTTTGGTGGGCTCAAACAACTCGGCCGGGAAGGTTTTAAAAGTTGCGCGGCCTTTGGTTGTCCAGGCAAACATTTCTATCCATAAAATATAAATGTGCTCAACGGCAACCAGGGCTATTAATATCGATGCTATTATTTTCATGGTGGTATTCAGGCTAATGGTTTATAAAACTACGCTAAATATCGCTTAATATTAAAAACATGGCGAATAATGCTTCGAAGTTATCAGCCGGGTATTCCTAATATATTAGCGCTGATAATCTTTTCTAATTCTTTCCGCCGCAAAAATACTATCAGCCTGTTGCCTGGAAATTAACCGGCTGCTATCACCCGGGTTAAAATAATAAAAAATGGAATCTTTGGCTTTACCGCGTGCGTATTGGCTGGTAATAGAGATACTCCTGGATACGCTGTCAATTGATTTAAGTTTATAGCGATCATCTTCAAAATCAACATTATAAACCGAATCAATATAAATCTCTTTAGATTGATGGCCAATTGTAGTGTCCGTTGATGTCCAGCTAACCGATCCATCTCTCCGGGATTCAATCTTCCAGTTGGCAGGAATTTCGGGCACGCCCAACTTTCGCCTGGTGCCATTAAACACTAAGCCAAACTTATTCAGATGGACATTATTGTTGTATTTGGATATATCTTTATACCCCATAAATATCATCCAAAAAAGCAAATTACATATCCTTAAAATTTTACTCCCGGTTGATTCCTTATTGGTAACAATTACAAAAATTAAAGCTACCGATATCAACGTCATACCTGCCAATTTGGTTAATAACCAATCGAGCGATTCTAATTTATATTTAAATTCGATATACCAAATAGCGCCCAGAAATAAACAAGAAAAGCATACAATAATTATTGACCATTTTTTCATCTGGTAAGGTTAGGTTTGTTTTATACGTTAAGGCAAACCATTAAGCAGGTATTGTGATAATGATTTCTTTGCTGATAAATATATGGCAATTCTGGAATGATGTCAAAATATTTGATTTCAATAAACACCCGAAAATTACATGGATATCAAACGGGAGAAATTGACCAAAAAATAAAGCCCGAATGTTTATCCATCCGGGCTTTGATTTTTCAAATAACTTACTACAACTTATTGCTTCAGCTTAGCTGCCATGCTCAGCGTAGTGTGTGGCACGGCAAGCAAACGTTCGCGCTGGATCAGTTTGCCTGTTTCGCGGCAAATCCCGTAAGTACGGTTTTCTATGCGCACCAGGGCTGCTTCCAGCTGGTCGATAAATTTCTTTTGGCGCGATGCCAGTTGGTTGATAGATTCTTTCTCCAGCGTAGCCGAGCCATCCTCCAAAGTGTTGTGCGAACTGGCCGTATCATCGGTACCATTGGCGTTGGGATTACTGATGGAAGAGGTCAGATCGAGCAGTTCTTCACGGGCCGATTTAATTTTGCCCTGTATCAGCGTTTTAAATTCCAGTAGTTCAGTTTCGTTATATCTTGTTTTTTCTTGTTCAGCGTTCATGAGTGCAGTTTACCTTTTATTATTGAACCAAACAACACATCAACTACGAATTAGTTTTGTTGTTTTTTAATCTAAAAGTAAAGATAGCCCAATTATTTAATTATTATTTTAACATAGCGCAAACGTCGTTTTATTAGTTCATCTTTGATTACTACACACAGCCAGAAATACATCCGGCAGGTTATAAAACCCATACTACCATGAGCAAAGACAAAAAAAGCATGCCAAATCCGGTAGGTAAAAAAGCCCCGTCTGACTACCAGGCCGGTAAAACCAGCAAAGCCAAGCCAGAAATTATAGTACCCAATAAAAAAGCCAAATAATGGCCGCCAAATCTGCCGAGGCCCAGGCCAGGGATTTTTTATATGAGTTAACCAACTGCGCCAGTGAGTACGGGTTTGCTAAAGACGAGTTGTGGAATGTAAGCATTGCCGCCGATAAACAAAAAGCAGCTATCGAAAAGAAATACTACCCGGTAATATCGGCCCTGCTGGCACCTGATGTACTTGCCACCGTGCCCGGACTTGTAGCTACACGGCTAAACCAGGTAATTGCCGGTGCAGAACAAGGTGTACTTAAGGCGGGCCCTAAAGCCGAACCGCAGTACCTGGTGGCTTATGTGGCTACAAGGAAGATGTAAAATTATTCAAGCTTAATTGCAAAGCTGCCTGGCCTGTATACTAAGCCCCTGTTTGGTTGCACCATTTGAATTTCAGCATATCTGATTTGGTGCAACCGTCTCTTACAACCTGCTCGTGTAGCCAGGTACTTTTATAGTCATAAATATTTTTTATTACCTTTAAATATCAGTTTTAATTAAACGGAATAAAATATATTTGAGCTGTTATAAATTCAATACCAAAAACCTTGAACAGATTAGTGGATACAGGCCTGCCGCAATGAAGAAATACTTACTATTTGCACATATGGCAGCGTTTCTTGTATGTTTTTCAATCGCTATTAATGCCCAAACAAACCAACACCTAACAGGCGGCAAAAGCACTGCCGCAGTAGCCTTCCCGGCCGGCGACTGCGTTTACCGCTGGGTCAACAACTCGGCGGAAATAGGATTGGCTGCGGCAGGTACAGGTAATATTGCATCGTTTAAAGCTACAAACACCAGCAACAGCCCCATTATTGCTACTATTACCGCCACTCCGGCGTCTTCAGATTTTGCTTATATCGCTAACTACGGATCAAATGATGTATCGGTGGTAAGCACCCTCACCAATACGGTTATTGCCACAATTCCAGTAAATGTAAAGCCATTTGGGGTATCTGTTAACCCAGATGCTACGCTGGTTTACGTAACCAATAATGGGTCAAACAACGTATCAGTTATCAGTACCTCAACCAATGCCGTTATAGGCACAATTCTCGTGGGGCAAGGCCCAAAAGGTGTAGTTTTTAGCACCGATGGTAGCCATGCGTACGTTACTAACTCGGACGACAATACGGTATCAGTTATTGATGTTGCCACGGGTTTGGCAAAATCTGTAATCCCTGTTGGCCACAAGCCCTGGGGGTTAACCATAACTCCTGACGGCACCAAAGTTTACGTTGCCAACTTTGATGATAGAACGGTAACCGTTATCAATACGGCATCGGCCAGTGTGAAGGCTACCGTTGATGCTTCATTTAACCCTATTAGCGTAGCCGTAACCCCCGACGGTAAAACGGCCTACGTTGCTGATATAGGAACCAGGGGCTTAACTACTATTAACGTAGCCGATGACACCCCAATACAAACAACACTACCGGGAGTAGGTGTTACCAGCATGGCTTTTAGTCCGGATGGAAAAAGGCTTTATTGCGGTAACTTCGACGGTTATTTTTTCGTCAAAGATATTGCTACCAACTCGGGGCTTTCATACGCAAATGGCGGTCAATGCTATTCTGTTTCGATGACGCCGGATGCTTCCTACCTTTACATGGTTGACTACAGTAATAATGCCGTTAATTATGTAAACCTGGCAAACGTTAACAATACTGCAGGGCGGGTGCAGGTAGGCGTTAATCCTTATTCTATAGGTAATTTTATTGCCAGGGGCAAAGGCTGCAACAACCAGCCAGTAACTTTTACTATTATTGTTGATCCGGAACCTGTTATTACAGCCAGTTCAGTTAGTGGCAACATTATTGGCTGCGCAGGTTATTCGTCATTAAGCCCCAACGTTATGCATTTTACTGTATCCAGCCGGGCATTGTCAGGAAATATTACTGCAACCGCGCCACCCGGTTTTGAAATATCAACTGCCGAATACAGCGGTTACCAGCATAGCATTTTTTTTAGCTCAATTGGCAGCACATCAGTATTTGTGCGTTCAGCAGCATCGGCAACAGCGGGCAATATCAAGGGCTATGTAGTCCTTAGTGCACCGGGAGCTGCAGATCAAAATATACCGGTAAAAGCCGCTATCAATACCCTGCCAACAGTAAACATGATTGGTTCCCAAACGGTAGTAACCGGCACTGCAACGGCGGCTGTTAACTTTACCGGCACAGGCAATTCTTTTACCTGGACAAATGACTCGCCCCAAATTGGTTTACCAGCAAGTGGCACCGGTAACATTGCTTCATTTACCGCGGTAAATAAAACGGCCAACCCAATTAAAGCAACTGTAACTATAACCCCATTACCAATGCCGGCTTACGCTTACATCACCAATATTAATGACAATACAGTATCAGTTATCAGCCTTGCTTCCAATGCAATTGTAGCTACAATACCCGTGGGCATACAACCAACAGGCGTGGCAGTTAGCCCCGATGGCAAAAGAGTGTATATAACAAACCAGAGTCTCATAGGGTCTATTAACCCCAGTACAGTTTCGGTGATAGATGCTGCCAGCAATAAGGTGATAAGTAATATAACTGTTGGATACCATCCTTACGGGATTGTGATAAGCCCTGACGGCGGCCGTGCCTATGTAACCAATCAAAGCCCTTCCAACACAATATCTGTAATCAATACCGCAACTAATACCGTTATACAAACCCTACCTACCGGGGGCGAAAACCCGCAAAGCCTGGCTATAAGCCCCGATGGCAGTAAGCTATACGTTACCAATAATTCAAATGCTCAGTTGACAGTTTATAGCACGGCAACAAATGCAGTAGTAGGATCGGTACAAGCTGGTGGCTGGCCTTTAGGGATTGCGGTTAGCCCCGATAACAGCAAGATCTATGTTGCCAATTCAAGCGGCAACTCAATATCAGTGATTGATGCCGCCACCACTTCAACCTTATATGAAATTCCTGTTGGGCCGGAATCTACAGGCTTAACATTAAGCCCGGATGGTAGTTTAATCTATGTTTCAAACTCGCGCGACGGAACTGTTTCTGTTATAGACAATAGCACGCGCGCTATAACAGCGATTATCCCCGTGGGCACCTATCCCCGTGGCGTTTCGCTAAATGCAGATGGTACCCGGTTATATGTAAGCAATCAGTTATCAAATAATGTTTCTGTTATAAACACTGCCAATAATTCAATAGTGTCAACTATTAATGTAGGCGCTGCACCTTACTCCTTTGGCAGTTTCGTTACCCAAACTTCTACTTGTACAGGCGCGACATCAATTTTTAATATTACGGTTAACCCCGGACCGGTAATTACAGGCGCAACTCCTTTAACCGGTGTTAATACCAGTTACGGTACCCCATCATCATCCGTGGAGCTTAACGTATCGGGCAGTAATTTATTGGGCAGTATTACTGTTACTGCACCGGCAGGTTTCGAGGTAAGTATTGATAATAAAAACTTTGGCCCCACCGCAGCTGCCGGCAAAGCCGGTAATGCAAATAATGTGGTGGTTTATATCAGGCTTACGGCTACCAGCAATGCAGGCAGTTATTCCGGTAATATCACTCTTAGTGCCAATGGCGCAACGCCTATTAATTTATTAATGCCCATTAGTATCGTTACCCCTACATCGCTGGAAATTGTGCCAAATGATGTTGACAAATTATATGGCGCTTCCCTTACCATTGATGCCAGCTCAACCGCTTTTACTGTAGGTAAAGACGATTTAAAAAACGGTAATACCATTACATCACTAAGTTTAACTTATGGTAACGGCGGTTACCCCACAGCACTCCCCGGCAAATATCCTACTATTGTAGCAACCATAAGCGGCTCTGGAAATGGATTTTTGGCCAATAATTACTCCATTTTTTTTATGCCGGGTAATATCAACGTTGTACCTGCACCTTTAACTATTATTGCCAACGATGTTAATAAACCTTTCGGCACTACGTTAAGGCCAACTAATGTATCTATTGCATTTACCACAACCGGTTTACAAAACAATCAAATTATTGAGGGCGTATCCTTAAGTTATGGCAGCGGATCGGCAGCTACAGACCCAGTGGGAAATTACCCGGGTTCTATAAATCCATCGTCGGCTTTTGGCGGCACATTTATCCCAAACGGCTATATTATCACCTATAAAACAGGTGCTATCACTGTTTTGCCCCCGGTAACTATTATAGCTACTGGAGTATTGAGCCCGTTAAATACTATTTACGGAACACCGTCGGCATCCACCAGTTTCAGCATATCTGGTAACGGCCTGCCCGCAGGAATCCTTATAACACCGCCTCAGGGTTTTGAGGTGAGTACAAATAATTCCAGTTTTTCTCCAACAGTAAGTGTAGGTTCGGCTGGGGATATTGCAGCTGCCACCATTTACATCAGGCTAAAAGCGACAACTCCTGTTGGCGCTTACAGCGGTAACATTGTATTAAGCAGCGGCGCGGTAACTGCCAACTGGGCTATGCCAAACAGTACAGTTATACCAGCACAATTAACCATAACCGCCGATAACAAACTTAAAGTTGCAGGTAGTATAAATCCTGTTTTAACTGTAAGCTACTCGGGTTTTGTAAATAATGAAACCGCTGCGCAATTAAACAACCTGCCGGTAACAAGCACAACAGCAGTAACCACCTCTGCAGCGGGCGAGTATCCGATCACGGCAAGTGGTGCGGCATCACTAAATTATATCATTACTTATATACCGGGTATTTTAACCATTAATGCTTTGCCACCGGCTGTTATTGTACCTAACGCTTTTAGCCCTAATGGCGATGGTAATAATGATATTTGGAATATTCCTGCGTTAACTTATTATGCCAATAACGTGGTGAACGTTTATAACCGATACGGGCAACAAGTCTATCATTCGGTTGGGTACGCCAAACCATGGGATGGTACTTATAATGGCGTATCAGTGCCTGCGGCTGTTTATTATTACATTATCAGGCTGGATAAAAACACGGCGGCCATGTCGGGCCCGGTAACTGTTATAAGATAAAGCCCCATACGATTAAAGATTGACAGTAATAATAAATATCGAATACAGAGCAACCAATTTCCCTGTTCATTATTCAAAATCGGACATTTGGTGTCCTATATTAAATCGGTTTTAATTTCCTGATCAACTACATTACAGTAAAGCCACCAGTTTTACGTCGATTAAATCTCAACACAAACACCGATGGCTTAATAATTTAAAACAGCCCTAACTGGCCTTTGTCGTCTATATCAATATCATCCGGGTTGGTAATCTCGAAATCAATTTTCTTTGTTTGAATTTGCGCCGGTTTTGCGGGCAAATTCGATGTTTCGTTTGAGGCTTCGCCCACCTCAGGTTCAGGTGATTTTGCAGCTTCTGTTTTGGGTGATTCTTCTTTCGGAGATTCAACCTGTTTTGGGGCCGATTTCATTGCCGGTGCTTCTGGTTTCACCGGCTCTGTTTCTGGTTCGGTTTCATCAGTCTCAATGTTTGTTTCACCCAAATCTTCTTCATCGCTACCTTCCTCTTCAACTGGTTCTTCTACAACCTCCTCAGTAGCTATCAACTCAACGGATTTTATAGGCAATTGCGACAGGCGGTTGCCCATAGCTTTCATACCTTTTACATCTATCAGGTCGGCAAGGTTTACCTCAATGGTTTCGGGCGTTTGCTCTTTACCTTTAAGCTGTACAATTTTTACCAATTGGTTTGCTTTGGCAATATAAAGGAGTTTTGACCCGGGCTCATCGCTGATGATGCTTACCTGTTTGCCTATAGCTATGGTTTCAAACACAAAGCGTTTAACCATGTAGTTTTTAGATTTTCCATCCAGGTGAATTGCCGAAAAAACTTTTTTAGGATCATACTTTTCAATCAGGATCATTTTATCATCAAAATGATTGTTCAGATCAAAATTGGTAAGCTCATATAAACCGGTACTTAATACGTTCAGGATCCGGTCGTCGCCATCAAATTCGCCCAGGTATTTTCCACGTCCGTCTGCGTTAAGGCGTTTCAATATCTCATCATACCAAATCTTTCTGCCGGCCAGGGTTGATACGCCTTTTGATTTCAGCACGATTTTTTTAACCGGGTACTTGGTAATGATGTTACCCATCGATCCGCGGCCTTTAATAGCTATCGAAGCAAAATCCTCATCAAACTGCAGTTTCTTGAGCTTGGAATGCGGCTTAAGCTGCACATTCACTATTTCGGCCTCGCCGTTGGAGTTGGCTGTAAAATACAGCACTTTGGTGCCCTTTGTACCTTTGGTAAGGTCGTATTCCTTATCGCGGGTTACCCCCACTACCGAGAAACGTTTGATATACGCGATGCCACTTTCGCCATCCTTGTATATCATGTTATAAACGGTACGCTCGTCGTTCTTTTTAAATACGGCAACGTGGATGATGTCTTTACCCACAAAAACCTTATCCTGTACTTTCGTGATCAGGCAGCGGCCATCGGCACGAAAAACGATGATCTCGTCGATATCAGAGCAATCGCCAACGTACTCAACCGCATCATCCTTTTTAAGGCCAGAGCCAACAAAGCCGTCGGTTTTGTTAACATATAATTTAATGTTGGCCAATGCCACCTGCGCAGCTTCTACCTTATCAAAGGTGCGCAGTTCGGTTTTACGGCCCCTATCTTTCCCATATTTTTCGCGCAGCTTTTCAAACCAGGCAATGGTGTAATCGGTAAGATGTTTCAGGTGATGCTTTACCTGTTTTATTTCATTTTCCAGGGCCTTCATCTGCTCATCCGCTTTTTTAACATCAAAGCGGGTGATGCTGCTCATAGGTTTATCTATCAGCTTTTTGTAATCCTCGGCCACTATGGTACGGTAAAATTGGGGGAAGAACGGCTCGAACAAGCGGTTTAATACCTCCAATACAGTTTCAAAATTGCCCGATGTTTCATAGTCGGGGTGTTTGTACATCCCCTCCTGTATAAATATTTTAAGCAGCGAACTGAAGAAAATTTTCTCCATCAATTCCTTCAGCCTGATCTCTAATTCCTGTTTTAGCAGCTCTTTGGTAAAAAACGTGCTTTCGGTAAGCATATCGTTCACGCTCATAAAGCGTGGCTTATCCGACTGGATAACGCAGGTATTGGGCGATATAGATACTTCGCAATCGGTAAAGGCATATAATGCATCAATAGTTACATCGGGCGATATACCCGGTGCCAGGTGCACTACAATCTCTACATCCTTTGATGTATTATCTTCAATCTTTTTAATCTTGATCTTGCCTTTTTCGTTGGCATTCACAATGCTTTCCATCAGCCCGCCGGTTGTAGTGCTGAACGGAATTTCGGATATCACCAGCGTTTTCTTATCCTTTTCAGCAATGCGGGCGCGTACCCTTACCTTGCCGCCGCGCTGCCCCTCGTTATAGGCAGATGCATCGGCCATGCCTCCGGTAGGAAAATCGGGCAGCAAATTAGGCCGCACACCTTTGAGGGCGGCTATCGATGCATCAATCAGCTCAATAAAATTATGCGGTAATATTTTGGTGGCCAAACCTACCGCAATACCTTCGGCGCCCTGGGCAAGCAGCAAAGGAAATTTTACAGGCAGGGTAATAGGTTCTTTATTACGCCCATCATAGCTGGCCTGCCAAATGGTTGTATCAGCATTAAACACCACATCCAGCGCGAATTTGGATAAGCGGGCCTCGATATAACGTGGCGCTGCCGCCGAATCGCCGGTTACCGGGTCGCCCCAGTTGCCCTGGCAATCAATCAGCAGGTTTTTTTGCCCTATTTGTACCATGGCATCACCTATGGATGCATCGCCGTGGGGGTGATACTTCATGGTGTTGCCAATTACGTTGGCGGCCTTGTTAAAACGCCCGTCGTCCATTTCCTTTAAGGAATGCAGGATACGACGCTGCACGGGTTTTAAACCATCATTGATGTGTGGTACGGCCCGGTCGAGGATAACGTAGGAGGCATAATCAAGAAACCAGTTTTCGTATAACCCGTCGAGTGAGGTAACGTTATGTAATTTGTCGTCGTTATTGTCAGGTATCTCGTTTTGATTCAGATCTTCACTCATTATTCGCTAAAAACTTTTGGATGGGTAAAGATAAAAAATAATGCTGATGTGCAGATTTCAAATTTCAGATGTGCAGATGATTTTTTTAATACGAATGGAGCGAATTGATTCGAATTTCACGATTTTTTTGTTGTTAGTGATTTGACTGAACCAGAATTAAACAGATTCTTCAGATTACACAGATTTTAGAAATTTTGACCATTCGGCCTCCTGCAAATCAAATCAAAAAAATCTGAAGAATCTGCTTAATCCGAGTTCAGACCAATCATCTGCACATCTGAAATCTGCACACCTGCACATCAATAACCTACCCCAACCTAACATAATGGCCTATACGCAACTGAAGATATTGCGCCTTTACAAGTAAGGTTTTGGTTTGTATAAAACGCTCAATATCGTGCGGCGCACTCATTAAACTATTTTTGTAAACCTGGCCAAAATCAAAGTAGTTTAAATTAAACTTCCACTTGTTTTTTAAAAATTCAATAACCTGCTCGTCTTTCTCCAGCAATAGTTCGTAGTTAATAACCAGGTAATCATCCGCCGGTAACCTTTTTAAGGTCTTTAATATCTCTTCGTTATAGTTTATCCACACCTTTAAATAGGTTTCGGCGTGCTCCATATAAAAGCTTTCCTCACGGCGGCTACGGCGCCAATACTTCCAAATCATCTGTTGGAGATAATTACGACCCTTGTATTTTTTGTCGACATGTGCAAACTCCCTTTTTATCAACGAACTTATAACAGCATTGTAATCGCGCATGATTACCAGGTATTTGGCTTCGGGCAGCAGCTTACTGTAAGTATCCAGGAACAGGCAGGTACGCGGATCTTTCCACCCCCACTGCTCATACAACTGCTGTTTTATGTTGATAACGCCTTGCAATTTGGCCAGTTGGTAAGCCGATAGTTCTATCTTTTTGGCATCTACCAGCCCCGATATATCAAGGCTGTTGTTATTTAAAATCTCCTCATGCAGCTTCAAAAATTCTACATCCTCAAAATGCCCCTCAACATTGCCATTGCCGGCGGCTACCAGGCTTTCGCCAATTTGCAATCCACAGCGATTAAGCCAGTTTGTTATCAACGACGTTCCGGAACGGTGCATCCCGGTGATGATTAAAGTTTGATGTTGCATGAGTATTAATTTATGAGTTTATATTGTTAAGATATTTAACAGGCGATGTACTGCCGGTTTAATAAATGACGCTCTTGCTGTATAAAAGCCAGCAGCATCACCGTACATTCTGTAATGTCATGGGCATAGGTGTTAATATACAGGTGAGGCGTTGCCGGTGCTTCAAACGGATCATTCACGCCTGTTAAATTGCCTACCCGTTCCGGGTGTCCATCTGGCAGCTGCGCTTTGTGATAAAGTCCTTTGGTATCCCTTGCCTTTAAAATGGGCAAGGGGCAGTCCACATAAACTACTTTAACGTCATCATAATTGTTAATCAACTGGCTCCGCATAGCCTCATAGGGCATTATGGCGCTAATGACGGTAACGATGCCCAGGTTACTAAACTTGCTGGCTATAAAGCCCAGCCGCCTGATATTTTCAAACCGGTCTTCCTTTGAATACTTAAGATCAGGAAATAATTGCTGCCGGTATTCATCGGCATCTATTACCTCTGTTTGGATTTCCACCCGGTTAAGATTTTCCTTAATTTTTTTGGCGAGGGTTGTTTTCCCGGCGCCAGACAGGCCACAAAGTAGTATGATCATAAATTAATAGTTTGCTAAACGTAAAACAGGCTGATGTTTAAACCTTTAATTAATTACCAGGTTAACGGTAAATTTTCAGCTTAAATTGCGGCTGCCAAAGCGTGCATCGACATAGAGCACTTTTTTATCGACGAAGCTGTAAAACAAAGAGACGGCGACAAGGGCGCAGTTGCAATACCAGTTAGGCATGCAATGCTGTTTGCAGAAAAGATTACTTATTTATAAACGTTAAGTAGCTATCTCAAATTAGATTTTCTTAATTTTAAACATAAACTTATACAACCTATTAATTATGGAAAACCACGCAGATAACAGCAAACTAAGCGATGTTAACAGCCCCAGCGCTGCAGCCAAATGCCCGTTTTTAAATGGAGCCCTAAAGCAAAGCGCCGGTAGCGGCACCAGGAACCGCGACTGGTGGCCTAACCAGCTAAAACTGAACATTCTTCGACAAAATTCGCTCCTTTCAAACCCGATGGGCGAGGCATTCAATTATGCCGAAGAATTTAAAAGCCTGGACCTTGACGCTGTTAAACAAGATATTTTTGAGTTGATGACTACATCGCAGGATTGGTGGCCTGCCGATTATGGCCACTATGGCCCCTTCTTTATCCGCATGGCCTGGCACAGTGCCGGCACTTACCGGGTTTCTGACGGGCGTGGCGGTGCGGGCTTTGGTACCCAACGCTTTGCGCCACTTAACAGCTGGCCCGATAATGCCAATTTGGACAAAGCACGCTTACTACTTTGGCCGATAAAACAAAAATACGGCAAAAAATTGTCATGGGCCGATCTGATGATACTTACCGGCAACTGTGCCCTCGAGTCGATGGGTTTAAAACCCTTTGGTTTTGGCGGCGGCCGTGCCGACGTTTGGGAACCGGCCGAGGATGTTTATTGGGGATCTGAAAAAGAATGGCTGGGCGATGCCCGTTATACTGCCGACCGCGAACTGGAAAATCCGCTTGCTGCAGTACAAATGGGTTTAATTTATGTAAACCCCGAAGGCCCCAACGGAAACCCCGATCCGCTTGCATCTGCACGCGACATTCGCGAAACTTTTGGCCGTATGGCGATGAACGATGAAGAAACCGTTGCGCTCATTGCGGGCGGACACACCTTTGGTAAAACCCATGGCGCTGCCGATCCGGGCCAATATGTGGGCAAAGAACCCGCAGGCGCCGCTATTGAAGAGCAAGGCCTTGGCTGGAAAAACAGTTTTGGCAGCGGTAACGCCGGCTACACTATTACCAGTGGTTTAGAGGGAGCATGGACCACCACACCTACGCAATGGAGCAACAACTATTTTGAAAACTTGTTTGGTTACGAATGGGAGCTAACCAAAGGCTCGGGCGGTGCACACCAATGGAAACCTAAAGACGATGCCGGCGCGGGTTTAATACCCGATGCGCACGACCCGGCAAAACGCCACGCGCCATTTATGCTTACATCGGATATCGCTTTAAAAGTTGACCCGGCATACGAAAAAGTTTCAAGGCATTTTTACGAAAACCCCGGCGAATTTGCAGATGCATTTTCGCGCGCCTGGTTTAAGCTCACGCACCGCGATATGGGTCCGCGTGCCCGTTACCTTGGCCCGGACGTACCTGCCGAAGTATTGATATGGCAGGACCCTATCCCGGCAGTTACCCATAAGCTAATTGATAATAGCGACATAGCTGCATTAAAAGGCAAGATCCTTGATTCGGGACTTTCCGTGTCGCAATTGGTATCAACCGCATGGGCATCGGCATCAACCTTTCGTGGATCTGATAAGCGTGGTGGTGCCAATGGCGCACGCGTTCGCCTTGCCCCGCAAAAAGATTGGGAAGTAAACAACCCAACTCAACTGGCGCAGGTTTTATCAACGCTCGAGGGCATTCAGCATGAATTTAACAGTGCCCAGGCTGGTGGTAAAAGTGTTTCTGTTGCCGACCTGATTGTTTTAGCCGGATCCGCTGGTATCGAGAAAGCGGCTAAAAATGCTGGTTTTGATATTAGTGTTCCTTTTACGCCGGGCCGGGCCGATGCATCACAAGAACAAACTGACGTGGAATCATTTGAATACCTTGAACCCGGTGCCGATGGCTTCCGTAACTATTTTAACCCGCAGCATTCCAGCGCCGCTGAAGCAATGCTGATTGATAAGGCACAACTGCTGACATTGACCGCGCCGGAACTAACGGGTTTGATTGGCGGGATGCGTGTATTAGGTACCAATTTTAACGGATCGCAACATGGCGTGTTAACCAAGCGCCCTGAAACACTTACCAACGATTTTTTTGTAAACCTGCTTGATTTGTCGACAACCTGGAAACCGACATCAGATGCCGGCCTGGTGTTTACCGGATCGGACAGGGCTACAGGGGAAATTAAATGGACTGGTACCCGTGTTGACCTGATCTTCGGCTCTAACTCCGAACTTAGGGCAATTGCTGAAGTTTATGCCTGTGCAGACGGCGGCGAAAAGTTTGTTAAGGATTTTATTGCCGCATGGACCAAGGTTATGAACCTGGATAGGTTTGATTTGGTTTGATCAATGCTTTAATTATCTACATGAAAAGGTGGCTCGTGATATAGCCACCTTTTTTGTTTTGATGGCAATCCGGACCATTAGTATAAAAATTTTATTTTATTCTACTAAATACATAGACAATATAGAATTAATTATATATTTGCAGCAGATAGTTTATAAAAGGGTGCTTTTAATAACTACCAAAGCAGGCGCTGGCTGGCAGCAAGCGGATGGTTCGACCCCATCCCCTGCATCTCTTCTCTTCTCATATTTATGTTTTATAATTGGTTAGATCAGAGTTCCTGCCCATCAGGAGCTCTTTTCTTATTTTATATTAACCTACAGGCAACATAAAAATAACTTATTAAAATAATTTAAAAAGTTCTTTTTATTGAAAATAAGTTTTATTATGTTTGTACCTGTAATGCACAACTTGTTATTAAATAGAATTCTTTTTAGCCTTATGTCGGTGAGGTTAAAACAGTTTTGTTAATTGGTTTGATAAAATCCTCGTTTCGGCGGGGATTTTTTTTAATACGCTTTTTTTAATTCAACATATATATAACAAAGGTTCTTTAGAAAATTATGGCCCGATTAAATTTATTGGAAGAGACCCGGTACGAGAAGCTGCCGGTAAGCGTTTATGGCAACCAGCAGGAGGCATCCCTTGCCGTAGCAGGCAGGATAGCCAAACTTATCCGCGATAAACAGGCAAAAGGCGAACAGGCAGTGCTTGGCCTGGCAACCGGTGTTACCCCCATCCGTGTTTATGCCGAACTGGTACGCTTACACAAGGAAGAAGGCTTGTCGTTTAAAGATGTCATCACCTTTAACCTGGATGAGTACTATCCCATGAAACCCGACGCCGCCCAAAGCTATGTTACTTTCATGTATGAGAATCTTTTCAGCCATGTTGATATCGAGCCCGCCAATGTGCACATACCCGATGGCACCCTGGATAAAGAAGACGTGGTGGCTTTCTGCCTGGATTATGAAAAACAGATTGAAGAATTAGGTGGTTTAGACCTGCAGATATTAGGTATCGGCCGTACCGGCCACATCGGTTTTAATGAGCCTGGATCTGCTCCAAATTCGGGCACCCGACTGGTTACTTTAGATGATTTGACCCGCAGTGATGCTGCCCGCGATTTTGGCGGTAAGGCCAATGTGCCTACCAAAGCCATTACCATGGGTATTGGCACCATTTTTAAAGCGAGAGAAATTATCCTGATGGCCTGGAGCGCCAAAAAAGCGCCTATTGTTAAAAAAGCGGTTGAAGGGGAAATCTCAGGCGAAGTACCTGCCACCTATTTGCAATTATCAGATCATGTTGAATTTGTGCTGGACGAAGCAGCCGCATCTGAACTGACCCGTTTTGACACCCCATGGCTGGTAAAAGATTGTTCATGGGATGATAATACGCTGAAAAAGAAAGCCGTGATCTGGCTGGCTGATACCATTGGCAAACCGGTACTTAAACTTACCGAGGAAGATTACAACAACCATGGTATGGCGCAATTAGCGGTAGAACAAGGCCCTGTTTATAACATCAATATTGATATTTTTAACCAGATACAGCATACCATTACCGGCTGGCCTGGTGGCAAACCCAATGCGGATGACTCACAACGGCCAGAAAGGGCTTTACCGGCAAAAAAACGCTCGGTTATCTTCTCCCCGCACCCGGATGATGACGTAATTTCGATGGGTGGTACATTCATCCGCCTGGTTGACCAGGGACATGATGTGCATGTAGCCTACCAAACATCAGGCAATACCGCAGTTTGGGATGACGATGTACTGCGCTACATGGAATTCGCTATCGACTTTACCAAAAGTATTGGCGAAGACAGCACACATCTGACTTCCTTATACGAAGAGATGCGTGCCTTTTTCCCGCAAAAACAGCCCAACCAGATTGATACCCGCGAAATTCGCGATGTAAAAGGTTTTATCCGCAAGACAGAAGCAATCTCGGGTGCACGCTATGCAGGTTTGCAGGATGATCATATCCACTTTATGGCCTTGCCTTTTTACGAAACAGGTAAGATCAAAAAGAACACCGTTGGCGAGGAAGATATCCAGTTAACCATCGAGTTGTTGCAAAAAATAAAACCACAGCAAATTTTTGCAGCCGGCGATTTTGCCGACCCTAACGGAACCCACCTGGTTTGCTTCAACATCATTCTCGCTGCTCTCGACCGCCTGAAAGCCACCGAAGAGTGGGTAAAAGACTGCTGGTTATGGATGTACCGCGGCGCATGGCACGAGTTTGAAACCCATGAAATTGAAATGGCTGTACCGCTTTCACCACAGGAGGTTATCCGTAAGCGTAATGCTATCTTCAAACACCAATCCCAAAAAGACAGGCCGGTTTTCCCAGGTGACGATGCGAGGGAGTTTTGGGTACGTGCAGAAGACAGGACAAGTGACACCGCTAAAAAATACGACAGATTAGGTTTAGCAGAATATGAAGCTATGGAAGCTTTTGTGAGATATAGGTTTTAGTTCATTTAGTCCATGGACCATATACTATGGTCCATGGACTTTTTCTTACAAGCCTATCTTCCCATTCACCGTCTCAATAATCTCTGCTTCTAAAGCCATAGCCTGCCGTTCAATCTCGTTGCCCCGGTAAACAATATCCAAAACATAATCTTTATCTTTATAACCTGAGGCGTTAATCTTCACGTTCATAAACGCGCCCAAAACAGCGGTGCGGGCACAAAGGGCAGCTACACCAGCATCGGTTACAGAGTTGGGGTTACCTATCTCCACCATCGCCTTAATCACTTCCATACTGTTCAGTGCGGCCTGCATCACCTTAAAAGGGATTTCAATGGCATATTTGGTAGCATCCTGTATAGCCCGATCCCTGGCAGCCTTTTCTTCATCGGTAGATTTGGGCAGGCCGAAAGACTCCATGATCTTATTAAAAGCCGTAGTATCCAAATCGACCAAAGCCAATAACTCATTCTTGTATTGCTGCGCTTTTTCCGCCCAGTCGCTGAACTCCAGCCAGCGGCTGTCCCAGCCTTTTTTGTGCGAGCTAAGGTTTGCAACCATACCAGCCAATGAAGCCCCTAAAGAGCCCACATAGGCCGAAATAGAGCCACCACCAGGTGCAGGGCTTTCGCTCGCTGTTTCATCGGCAAAATCAGCAAGACTCATGGAGATGAGTTTACTGCCGGCCTTATCTTTCAGCAAATATTCGATGATCCGCTCTTCAGGAACAAACGGACCAAGTTCATCAAGCCCCATCGACTTGATGGCTATTTTTATCAGTTCCTTTTCACTAACGCCAACAGAGCGTTGTTGCTTTTTCAGGAAATATTTACCGGCATCCAGCATCGCTTTTAAAGGGATTAAACCCACTAATTCGCTGCCTGTTACCCGAATGCCGCGCTCATTGGCTTTGGTACAAACCTCGTCAAAAGCAACGTGGACAGGGGTTATCTGTATATTAGTCAGGTTCATCGAGATTTGGGCAATGCCATACTCTTCAATGTACCACCCGATGGCTTTAACCGCTTTTAATGAGCCGGGGATTGATTTGGGTTTGCCATTCTCGTCAGTAATAATTTTGCCGGTAACCGGGTCGCCTTCACGCAAAGTTCGGCCAGCCTCGCGCACATCAAAGGCAATAGCATTTGCCCTGCGGGTTGATGTAGTATTAAGGTTCACATTGTAAGCTACCAGGAAATCCCTTGCGCCTATTACGGTTGCCCCCCGCTTAACATCATTCTCTGCCGGGCCGTAGTCGGGCGCCCATTCGGGCAGTTTTATCTTCTTAAAAAAGCCTTCATATTCGCCTGCACGAATTACCGACAGGTTGCTCCTGCTTTTATTGGGCTGCGCATCCTCGTACAAATAAACCGGGATCTGCAACTCCTCGCCTACCCGCCTGGCCAACTGCCGTGCATATTCGGCTGTTTCTTCCATACTGATATTGCTAATGGGTATCAGCGGGCAAACATCGGTAGCTCCCATTCTTGGGTGTTCGCCTTTCTGCTTACTCATATCAATCAGCTCCCCCGCTTTTTTTATCGCGAGGAAAGCAGCTTCAATCACCCGGGAAGGTTCGCCCACAAATGTCACGACAGTTCGGTTGGTGGCCTTACCAGGGTCAACATTCAGTAACCTTACTCTCTCAACCGATTCCACTTCGTTGGTTATCTGTTTAATAATATCAAGGTTTACACCTTCGCTAAAATTGGGTACGCATTCAATTAGTTTGTTCATTGATTTGGTTCATTAGTTCATTAGTTCATTGGTTATGGCGGCGAAGGTTGCCTCTTTTTAAGTTCCCCTCTCGAGAGGGGGTGGGATGGGAATCGCGGTGGCAGGGGTGTGTTGACCAGCGTTCATCGCCGCTTTACCAACATACCCCTCCGCCCCTCTCAAAGCGAAAATCGCCCGTTCCGCCGCCTTTTAATTTTTCAGTCCCTCCGTCCATACCATTTCAGGCTTCAATTTCCCTTGGTGGTATAATATTTCGCGGTAGTCATCGCATGGGTAGGCCTGCATATCGGCAAGTTTACCTTTGCTTAAAACACCACGGTCGTTTAGTTTCAGGGCCTGGGCTGCGCGGGCGGTCAGGCCGGTAAATACTTCGGCGGCGCTTAGTTTTTCTGCGGCGGCCATTACAGCGGCTTGCATCAGCAGGTCGCCCATTGGGGCCGATCCAGGGTTCCAGTCGCTGGCAATAGCCAGGCAGGCGCCGGCATCCAGCAGCTTGCGGGCGGGGGCGTAAGCCATTCCCAAACCTAAGGACGCACCGGGTAAAGTTACAGCTACAGTATCGGAATTGGCCAATAATTTTATTTCATAATCGCCACTGGCTTCCAGGTGATCGGCCGATGCTGCGCGGGCCTTAATGGCAACTTCACTGCCGCCAGTTGTAAACTGATCGGCATGAACAGTTACCTCAAAGCCCAGTTGCTTTGCCTTGGCCAGGTAGTTTAATGCGTCGCTGGTATTGAAGGCACTTTGCTCAACGAAAATATCAACCCGGTTGCTTAATCCTTTTTGCTTGATAACAGGCAATAAGTTATTTAAAACATGATTTAGATACTCCTGGTGGTTTCCGTTAAAATCCTTAGGTAATATATGCGCGGCAAGGCAGGTTGATATTAAACTCACATTTGTTTTATCCGCCGCCGCTTTTATCGCGTTTAACTGTTTTATTTCAGCCTCGACACTTAAGCCGTAGCCGCTTTTTATTTCGATAGTGGTAACACCTTCGCTTACATGCCGTTGTACCCGATTCAAAAGCAGATTGGTGAGCTGCGCCTCTTCTGCGGCGCGGGTTTGGGTAACCGAATCCCAGATACCCCCTCCGGATTGCGCTATCTCCAAATAGGTTTTACCACTGTTTCGCATGGCGTAGTCCTTTGCGCGGCTGCCAGCAAAGCAAATGTGGGTATGGCAATCTACAAAACCAGGCAATAGTACATGGTCGCCGTTAATTTCTTCGATCTGCGCCGATGGGTAGTTTGACCGGAGTTTTTCAAAGTCATCAACTGCAAGTATTAGTCCGTCCTCAATCAATACACCTCCTTTGGGGATGATGTGTAACTGCTCGTCCTTTAGAGCCCCCTTCAATGGCAGCCCTGTTAAAGGAAGGATTTGTGTGAATGGACCTATTAGTTTTTTCATAAATAACAGCAGCCAGCCCCCTCTAAATCTCCCCCGGTAGGGGAGACTTTGGAAAACTTATTTATTCAACATTTCTTTTAAAGTCCTCCCTACCGGGGAGGATTTAGGTGGGGCTTACACCTTCAATCCAAACTTCTCTGCCCACTCTTCAGCCTTATCATACCCGGCATCGGTATGCCTGAATATTCCCATGGCCGGATCGTTATATAAAACGCGTTTGAGGCAGGTGGCGGCCCTGTCGGTACCATCGGCCAGTACTACCATGCCGGCATGCTGCGAATACCCCATACCTACGCCGCCGCCGTGGTGGAACGAGATCCAGGTGGCGCCGCCCGATGCATTGGCCATTAGGTTGAGCAGCGGCCAGTCGGACACAGCGTCCGAGCCATCTTTCATCGATTCAGTTTCGCGGTTGGGCGATGCTACCGAGCCGCAATCCAGGTGATCGCGACCGATCACTATCGGGCCTTTTACCTTGCCTTTTGCTACCAATTCGTTAAACATCAGTCCGGCTTTCTCCCTGTCGCCCATCCCCAGCCAGCAAATACGGGCAGGCAAGCCCTGAAACGAGATTTTTTCCCTGGCATTGGTCAACCATTTGGCCAGGGGTTTATCGTCCGGGAACAATTCCATCAAGGCCCTATCGGTAGTATAAATATCCTCCGGATCGCCGGAAAGGGCTACCCACCTGAACGGTCCTTTACCCTCGCAAAACAGCGGGCGAATATAGGCCGGCGTAAAGCCCGGAAAATTAAAAGCATCCGGTTCACCGCCTTGACGGGCAAACTCGCGGAGGTTGTTACCGTAATCGAAAGTTATGGCACCGCGTTTTTGCAGATCAAGCATCAGGCCTACGTGACGGGCCATACTTTTTAACGACAGGCGCTTGTACGCTACCGGATCGCTCTTGCGTAAATCCAAGGCTTCCGTTAACGACAGACCATTCGGGATATATCCGTTCAAAGGATCATGTGCCGATGTCTGGTCGGTTAAAATATCGGGAATAATATTATCTTTCAGCAATCTCTCCAGCAGGTCGCCGGCATCGCTTACGAGGCCTACAGACAGGGTTTCTTTTTTGTCGATAGCTTCTTTTACCCAGGCGATGGCTTCTTCGTAGGAGTAGGTCATCCGGTCGATATATTGCGAATCCAACCTTTTTTGGATACGCGTTGCATCCACATCGGCACCTAAAAATACACCGCCTGCCATGGTTGCCGCCAATGGCTGAGCGCCGCCCATACCACCTAAACCGGCGCTTACAATCAACTTGCCGGCCAAATCGCCATTAAAATGCTGGTTGCCGCACTCTACAAATGTTTCGTAGGTGCCCTGCAAAATTCCTTGTGTACCTATATATATCCAGCTGCCGGCGGTCATCTGGCCATACATCATCAGCCCTTTGGCGCGCAAATCATTAAAATGCTCCCAGTTGGCCCATGCCGGCACCAGGTTACTGTTGGCTATTAAAACACGTGGTGCTTCGGGGTGGCTGCGGATAATGCCTACCGGCTTGCCCGATTGTACCAATAAAGAGTGATACTCATCCAGTTCCAGCAACAACTCAATGATTTTCCGGAGCGATTCCGGGTTACGTGCAGCCTGGCCAATGCCGCCATACACAACCAACTCGGCAGGGTTTTCGGCAACCTCGTCGTCAAGGTTATTAAGCAGCATCCGCAATGGGGCTTCGGTTTGCCAGCTTTTGGCATGCAGCTGCATACCCCGGGGCGCTTTGTACACCGGGTGGCTGGCGTAGGTATTAATAAATTCCGAACTCGTCATGGCTGAGGGTTATTTGGTGATGAATAGCCGCGTTATTGGCAGTTGCCAAAAACGAGCCGTCGGTAATAATTTGATGTAAACGGTTAATATCATCCGCAAAAACGCGGTCGTCGTTTATAAACGGAACGTATTGGCGCACAAAATCATGCAACGCCTCTACCACCGGTGTTGATTTTAATGGCCTGCGGAAATCCATCGCCTGCGCCGCGTAAAGCAACTCGATGGCCTGGATGTACTCTATATTATCTAACACCATATGCAGTTTGCGCCCGCTGATAGAACCCATGGATACGTGATCTTCCTGCCCTAACGAAGTAGGCACACTATCGGCACTGGCCGGAAAACACAGGGTTTTGTTTTCGGTAACCAAAGCAGCCGTTGTGTACTGCGGAATCATCAGCCCCGAGTTTAAGCCGGCATCATGGGTAAGCAGTTTAGGCAATCCGTAACGGCCTTCGCTCATGAGGTAGCAACGCCTATCGGCAATATTGCCTAATTCGGCAGCGGCCACGGTGGCATAGTCCAAGGGTAAAGCCAGCGGCTGGCCGTGAAAGTTGCCACCGCTAATGGTATCATCGACACTAAAAATAACGGGGTTATCGGTAACCGAGTTCAATTCAATTTCAGTAAGTTCTTTTAAATGCAGCCAGGCGTTACGCGACGCGCCGTGCACCTGCGGCATACATCGCAAGGAATAGGGATCCTGCACCCTATCGCAATTGATATGCGACGAGTTGATCTCTGATCCGTTTAATAAGGTAAACAGGCGGTCGGCAACCATTTTAGTACCTTTAAAAGGGCGTAAAGCATGGATTCGGGCATCAAAAGGCCTTGCAGAGCCCATCAGCCCCTCTAATGACATGGCACCAATCAGGTCGGCACGGTTCAGGGCATCATCCAAACGCTCAACTGCTTTTATCGCGAAAGCTAATATAAATTGTGTGCCGTTTATTAAAGCAAGCCCTTCTTTAGGGCCTAACACTAATGGGGCCAGGTTATGTTTTTGCAGTACCTGCGCTGCCGGCTTGCGCTCTCCATTTTCATAAACCTCGCCTAAACCTATTAAAGGTAAAAACAAGTGTGATAAGGGGGCCAGATCGCCTGAAGCACCTACAGATCCTTTTTCGGGCACAATGGGTACAATATCGTTGTCAATATGCCAGATGATACGCGTCAGAGTATCCGGTGCGACACCAGAGAACCCTTGCGCCAAGGCATGTACTTTGGTTATCAGCATCAACTTGGCTATTTCCTGCGGAATGGGCTTGCCCACCCCTACACTATGGCTTTTAAGGATATTACTTTGCAGCAAACTTGTATCGGCCTCGGATATATGGGTATCGCATAGCGGGCCAAAACCCGTATTAATGCCATAAACCGGCTTTTGCGCATGAACAATTTTCGCTACCTCGCCCCATGAGGCGCGGATAGCCTTATCAGCTTCTGCATCAATAATCCCCCTGGTTTTGCCTGCGGCAATATCAAGGCAAATACCAATGGTTAAATGGTTTGTGCCGTAGTTGAAAATGCTATTCATGGTCGGCGGGTTTTAAATTAGCTGTTAATTTTTCGCTGATAACGGCAGATAGGTTGCTTGAACGGAAGGTGTTTTCAACAGCCGTAATGGCAGGCAGCAGTTGTTGTGATACAGCATCGTTATCTACCAGTTGGGTCATGACCTGGCTGATGGCATCCCAAACCGGCAATATCTGCTTTAACAGTGCACGGCCGCTATCGGTTAACGTAACCAGTTGCCTGCGGCCATCGTTGGTACAGGTTGCGCTGGTAACCAGGCCCCGGTTTTTCAAATTGGTAATCAGCTGGCTTGCGGCCGGGTGCGAAACCTCTATCTGTTCGCTTAATTCCTTAATAGATAAAGCATCGTTTTTAGAGAGTAAATAAAACACCGGGAACCAGCTGGCATCAAAATCTATCCCTTCATTTTGGTAGGCACGGTTAATTTCGGCCAAAAAAGCCTCGCTTAACCGCCTTAACCTGCTACCCAATACCAAATAACCCAGGCTTTGATATAAATTCATAGTGCAATTTATATAAGTGCTTATATAATTGCAAATGTTTTAGGAAAGATTTTTTGGGAGCGAGATAACATATATCACACGGCGGCGAAGCTGAAAAGAGGGGATTGGAATTTTTAATACTTAAATAACTGATTAATAATAAATTAAAAAAACTTCTTTCCACCGCAGGTGAAGAGAGGGTGACCCAGCGCAGCGTTGGCCGGGTGAGTCTTAGCCAGCGTTTGAGCGAATGTTTTATATAAACACCTATACATCATGGGTAGTAGTAAAATTTCGCGAAACTCCGACCGGAAATGACAACGATTCAATCCCCAACGTCATGCCGAACTTGTTTCGGCACCCCACATGCTAAGTGTACTGCACCCCTCCGCCCCAGCTGGCGTACGCGTGAGCCTCACTGACAGGTAAACGCCACAACGCAGTATGTCTTTCACACGCTACAGACGTACGCCAGCAAAAAGGACGGTTGCGAAATCAGAGAAAGTTGAAATCATCTGTGATCGCTTCATAAACGAATGACTTTCAATGAAGACCGCAAATTGTAATTGATAACTTAAATTTTTCGAGGTACAAAAGGAACTTTGCCAATTGTTTTTTAGGTTAGATATAATATCTTCGCGGTCACTAAATCATTATCATGAATAAATTCTTACTTATTTGTATCCTCGCTTTCGCGTGCGCAAGTTGTTCAAAGAAAAATAATCCCACACCGACACCTGATCCTCCTGTTTCAACTAAATTAGGCAGTATCGTAAAAGTACAAACAACATCCAAAGGCTATTATGTGTTTGCTATTACCGAAAAAAATTCTCAAAATCATACAGTAATGCACAAAGACACTTTGATATTCAACAGCTCATATACATTTCAATATAAACCGTATTTAAATAATACTGTGTCTGTAGAAATTGACTGGTCTTCTAATCCAGGTGTACCTATTCCAGATATTACTACATTTTATAATTCTGTTGAATTGAAAAACTATATGTTAGGCAATAATGGAGGTTACTTCCGATCTATGAGCTTCACTGCAAATTGACCGCCAGGGCAAGTGTGCCTGCTGCAACTTCTCGCGCCGTCCTCACTACAACAAACACTTCCCGCTACCACCCCGGTAATACCGGGGTGTGCCGCATGCAAATCACGATGTTTTAGCAAAGCACAAAGCCAAACGATTCATCAACTTCTGCATTAGGGATTGAAGTGGGTACCGGCCTGTGGCTAATGCCTTGCGCAGTATGAACGAAAAGCCCGGCACCCGCTTCTACCAGCGGGGGACATGCCCAATAAAAAGAGTCAAGAGGTTAGAATCAAGAATTAAGATTTTTGTCCCCTCGGGGTCTCTTTGAAAAAGGACCCTGAGGCGGCGTACCAGGCGATGAATTATTTGGACACGACGGACATCGTCCCTCAGGTTCCTCGTTGAGAGAACCCGAGGGGACTGAAAATAAAAAATCCGAAACGGCGTAGCCCTCTTTAACACCATTGATAACAAACAACAGTTAAAAATCGAACATCCGAAATCCGAAATCACACTACACCCCTTCTTTAACCCCGGTATGTTTTTTAATAACGGTTGATAGCTGCTGCGGGTTGAAGGGTTTAAGGATGCAATCGTTAAAGCCGCTGGCCAGCAGGTCGGCAAGCATTTTTTGGTCAACAAGCGAGGCGGTGAAGGCGATGACGGGTACCAGCGGGTATTTCTTTTTTATTTCGAAAACGGCTTCGTAGCCGTTCATTACGGGCATTTCCAGGTCGAGCAGTACCACATCATAGTTGGGGAAATCTTCCAGCCGGGCCAGGGCTTCCACGCCATCGTAGGCGGCATCAACCGTGGCGCCAAAGCTGGTGAGGGCCTTTTTGGCCACCATCATGTTTATTTTGTTGTCCTCGGCCAGTAGTACCCTTAGTAATTTAAGGTCGCCGTTGCCTGCCGCCGGTTTTAGCGGTATGGGAAGCGGCGCCACATGGGCAATGTTGAAGGTTAAGCCGAATGAAAACTTGCTGCCTTTGCCTTTTTCACTCTCGAGCGATAGTTTGGCACCCATCAGTTGCAATATGCGGTTGCAAATGGTTAGGCCCAGGCCGGTGCCGGTAAGCTCGCGGGTGCCCTCGTGGTACACCTGCCAAAAGCCTTCAAAAATCTTTTCCTGGTCGGCCTTATCAATACCGATGCCGGTATCTTCAATCACAAAATCCACGGCTATTTGCTTGTCGGTTTTTTTAAGGCAGGTGGCTTTTAGCTTTACGTAGCCGTTACCGGTAAATTTAAGGGCGTTGGCAAAAATATTGTTGAGCACCTGGGTAAGGCGCATATCGTCGGCCAGTATCAGGATGTCCAGCTGGCGGTCAATGTCGGCCAGTACCTCAACATTGCTGTTTGCCGATAGCACTTTAAAGGGTAGGCATACGTTGAGCAAAAAGTTGCTTAAATTGATGGTGATGGGGTGCAGTTCCAGCTTACCGGCCTCTATCTTATTAAAATCAAGAATATCATTTACCTGCTGCAGCATATGGTCGGCCGAGTTTTGGAGGATGCTGATGTACTCGGCCTGGCGCGAGGCCGAGTTTTCCTGCTTCAGCAGGTTTACAATGCCAATGATGCCGTTTAAGGGTGTGCGCAACTCGTGCCCCATAGTGGCCAGGAACTGGGTTTTGGTATTGATAACCCTATCGCTTTGGGTAACTATCTCTTCAATATACTTTTTTTCGAAAAAGGTGTACAGCGCCGCCAGCACAATGGTGGAGCCAAGCGCCGTAAAGCGGTTAACCAGCGCAAGCCGGGCTGCCTGGCCGGGCGTAAAATCGGCCAGCGGGGGTACGTAGTTACCAATAACAATACAGGCTACAAAGGCAAATATCATGATGCCCACAAAAATACCGGGCTTTTTGGCGTGTTTATGCTTCAGGTCGATAACCAGGGGTACGGCTATCAGGGCGGGGAAAAAGTACAGGTACTGGTCGGTTTGCAACCCTTCAAGCAGTACCAGGCACACCAGCAGCCCGCAGATGACCGAAAATATAGATATGGTAAGATCTTTAATAGCATCCTGCCATTTTAATACCACAAACATTAAAATAGCCAGGCAAAAACAAGCCAGCAAAAACGACGACACATACATGCTGATAAAGGCATCATAAACCGATAAAAACACCCCCAGCGACAAGGCCGAAAGCCCCAGCTGGTAAGTGCGTTTGGATACTTCCTTTAAATCAAATAAAAGATCCGGGCGCTTAGTACCCGCATTAACCGGCTGATGGTATTTATCGGTAATTTTATCCATGGGGGTAGCAGTTAGCCTGCTTTAATTTTATTTGATATTTGTGTTTTGCCAAAAGAATTTTACCAATTGTAAGTGAGATACTTACAACTGCATGTAACAAGTATTTGACTTTGTAAAAGTACTTATATATTCTAAGAAAATGCAATGTGGTGGCGAGTAGCGGCGACGACTCACCCCGACGACCCCGATAACTATCGGGGCGTCTGCCCTCTCTCCGCTTCGCGCATAGAGGGGCGAAAAAGTTGTTTTTCTTTCACCAACCCTCTTTGCGGCTTCAGCCGGAGAGAGGGTGGCCCAGCGCAGCGTCGGCCGGGTGAGTCGAGGCCGCGTTTCAGCGAATGTTTTTGTAAACACCAACATGTCATGGGTAGTGATAAAATTTGGCGAAATTCTAAAGGGGGACTGACATCGTGAAAAGGGCTGTCATGGTGAGCTTGTCGAACCATAGCGGGCAAAGGCCTCTCCGCGCGACCCTTCGACAGGCTCAGGGTGACAGGCCCACGCACCTCGAAAAGAAAACATGTCATAGGTAGCCCGTCGAAGCATAGCAGGCAAAGGCCTCTCCGCGCGACCCTTCGACAGGGCTGCCCCCCGCCTTGAAAACCCAACACGATACCCGATACCTAAACTATGTTTTACCCAGCCACATTACCTTGATGCTATTCATCTGCCGGTTCCCAAAGCTCGATAATGTTCCCTTCAGGATCGAGCACATGCACGAATTTGCCATAGTCATACTCGGCAATCTCGTCAACAATGGTCACGTTGTCCTTTTTTAACTCCTCAACCAGCGCAACCAGGTTTTCTACCCGGTAATTAATCATAAATGGCTTTGCTGAGGGATTGAAATATTTGGTATCCTGCGGAAACGTACACCAGGATGTTGATCCTGTTTTCGACGGATCATCGGCCTCGCGCCACTCAAACGTTGTTCCGTACTGGCCAACGGGTAGTCCAAGATTTTTGACATACCATTCGTTCATACTTTGCGGGTTCTCGCATTTAAAAAAAACGCCGCCTATGCCCGTTACTTTTTTCATATTTATTAGTTTCTGTTTTAAATTATAAGATCATTGTAGTGTTAAGTCAGCAGTACAAAGTCGCAAGCCCAAAGGTAATTTTTCCTTTTTTTGACTGAGACCTTAAGACTTTTGCCTAAAGGCTATCCGTCAATTCATCGTTGACACAACAGTAGTTTGTTTAGATTTATTTTTAAGTATAAGCGCGGCTATTAAAGATACCACGATGCCAACCGGCACAATTTCCAAATAGGTGAACATCATCCTAAAACCGGGGCTTGTTTTGTATTTTTCCATCGTGACAGCCATTTCGGCTCCTTGTTTTTTTATGACTTCGGCACTTGCTCCACCCGCTTTCAATTCAGCCAACACCTGGGCCTGGTATTTTTCGCCGAAATCGGGGATAAAATAGCTATAGTCTATCATCCAAACAATAACATACACCGTGGATGCTATAAGCGTTATTAAAAGCCCGATTTTAAGTGCGCCTCCAAAAGTAATTATACCGCCGTTGTAATTATCGCGGTAGTTTTTTACGGCTACAAAAATGAGCGAAAAGGCTATGATCATAGATGTATAGCCAAGCACCATTCGCGTATTTAAGCTTAAGCTGTCGGCCAGCATTGCTTCTACAATAACGGCCCATGTGGCGGCTATGAGGCCGCCAATAAACCCATAAACCAAAATATTTTTTCTCATTGTTTTTTATTTAAGTTTTAAAGCACGTCCAAAATTGCAGTAAGGGCTTATATTCCGGGTCATACTTTTAGGTGATTTTGAAAAAAAGGCAATTATCACATTAAAAATAATGCGCGTTAAGGTATCTATTGTACCCCCCCCCCCCATTTCAAGTACGCTGTATACTGCGATTTGCCTAACCTGTTTCCAAATCAACTTACCATCAATATTAATAATAAACCGCCAAATCAGCTTAAATAAACTTTAGCTTTTTGTTTGCACAAGATACTATTATATAATATTTTACCTAATTTTAAATAACCAAGCCTATGTTATTATGGATAAGATAGCCGCTCCTGAACCTCTATCAGAAAACAAGCTGGAGGTTACCATAATTAAACCGTTTGATAGCATCGCGCTCGCATTTTCGGGCGGTGGCTTTCGGGCGGCTTCCTTCGCGTTAGGGGTATTATCATACCTCGACAAAGTAAAATTTGATGATACCGCCGACGAGCTTTTTGGACAAAGCCTGTTGCAAAAGGTTAGCTACATGTCGTCGGCATCGGGCGGTACCATAGCAACCACGCTGTATGCCCTTTACAACAGCAAGGGAAAAAGCTTCGGCGATTACTATAGTAAACTTTTAACGGCGCTAACCGGCGATGAGCTATTAAAACACGCGATGGAAATGCTGGCCGATAAAAAGTACTGGAAAACCAGGGAGCTTAAAAGCCGTAATATCATTAACGCGTTTGCGCTGGCTTATGATAAATATTTATTTGATCATGCCAACCTTGAAGCGCTTTGCCATGACGGGACGCCCGGTAAACACTTACAGGAAGTTTGCTTTAATGCCACCGAGTTTTTTACAGGCCAATCTTTCAGGCAGGATATCAAACTGGTGCCCGCTGCCGGTAAAGACCCCTATTTTACCTATGGCAATATGGTGATATACCTGGACGAAAAAACGGCAGGCAAACTAAAACTGGGCGATATACTGGCGGCATCGTCATGTTTCCCTGCAGGTTTTGAGCCTATAGTTTTTCCTGATGATTTTACTTACCCCGGCCTGTACCCGGCAGACCTAAAAAAGGCACTTACCATGCTGCCGCAAACCGGCGATAAACAGGAAAAGGAATTTATAAGCAAGAAAAACTTTGGGCTGATGGATGGCGGCATTACCGACAACCAGGGCCTGCAAAGCATGATGTATGCCGATGGCCGCCGCACCCGGCACGAAACCGACCTGCGACATTTTGATTTCCTGATGGTTAACGATGTTGGCAGCCATTTTATTACGCCTTATGTAATGCCCGAAGTAAAAAAGGGCTGGGAACTATCCATAAGGGGATTGATGCTGATAGCCGCGGCGGTTATTGCCATATTATCGGTGGGCGCCTGGTACGGTGTAAAACACAATTGTGCTTTATTAACAATAGGTTGCTCGTTACTCACTACCGTCCCTCTAATTTTTTTGGTAGCAACGCTTTATTTAAGGCAGCAGTTGTTAGGCGTTGCCAATTCGGCGTTGATATTAAACTTTAAAAAGAATTTTACCGAGCGAATAATTACAGTGTTGGTTGGTTATTTTGCAAAAACACCCTTAAGCGTTATTAAACAAATGATAAGCGCAAGGGTGCAATCGGTACTGATGCTTAACCTGAGCATATTTTTAAAGCGGATAAGGCAACTGCTTTACAATAAATTTTACTTTTCGCCGCAGTGGAAAAACCGGGGCAAGGGCAATCACATTTATGATCTTTCTTTTTCAAACAACATTAACCGCGAAGCCAATGATGGCTATCATTCGCCAACCCCGCCGGAGCTTAACCCCAGCCGCGATATCCAGATTGTAGCACAGGTTGCCTTTAATATGGGTACCACGTTGTGGTTTGATAAACAATCAACCGAGCAAGAACATAGCGAAGCCTGTATCATAGCCTGCGGACAGTTTACCACCTGCTATAACCTACTGCAACATATTATGAGGCTATTGGCTATAAAACCAGATAAAGCCCCTTTTGATAGCAAATACCGTAACCGGTTAATAAAATTAGAACAGCAAATGCTGGCCGACTACGAGGCATTTAAAATCAATCCTTTTTTCTATTACAACCAATCGGGATTGGATTTTAAGGTGCCGGGCTTTAAGGAAGTTACTATGAAGGAGATTCCGTTTCCGGATGACTGGAAGGTGGATGATATTCAATCTGCCGGCGTTGGTTAAGGAAGAAATTTTCTGATCAGGCGCCGAATTTTCACCTAATACCTAATTTGGCTTTCGCGGCATCCATTAGGTTAATTTCGTCCGAAGCGACAAAAGCAACAATTAGCCTGGTGTTTTTTGACGAATCTATCACATAACTGATTCCGTTTTCTTTGGCTACTTCGCTAAGTACCGCTATTGCTTTATCCGATAAAGGTTTTAACAGTTCTTCCTTTTTCGCCGCAACCAGCTCCCATCCCTTATTTTGTACATCTTCCATCTTTTTCTGAATAGCCTGTAACTTTTTAGTGATAGCTATACGGGCGGAATCTGTGAGCTTCCTGGGCCAATCATGTGGTTCAGAAATATATTCATTCATCATGGCTGTTAGTTGGTCTACAAATTGCTGCTGATAAGCATCTACCTGCTTTTTTACTTCCTTTGACTCGGGCATTTGCGCTATTAAAGCCTTAAGATCAATGTACCCTATTTTTACCTGTGCTGTGGCTGTATTGCTTGCCAACGCCATGCTTAACACTGTGAATAAGATCAGTAACGGCCTTTTCATATAAAATAAAGATATACTCTATTCCTACTATCCGTTGCTTTCGATAATGTTAAATTCTGTTAATTCGATCTTAAATAAAATTCACCGCCTTAACGTAACTTCGCCCTATGATTTTAGAGGTAGAAGAAGAATTTATTGTTGGTGAGGATACATTTTTGGATAGCGTTGTTCCTGATTCGTCGCATGGTGTTGTTTTTGAGGATGACCTTACAACAGGATATTTTTATGCGATAGGAAAAATGCCCGGCCAGGCAATTCAGGATGCCGTACATATTTATAATGTAGCCGATATAACGGATAAAGCCATCCCCTGCAATATTAAAATAGCCTGGACCGACGACTGGCAATTAGCCTCGTTATTAATCAATAACTACTGCCACGCCATATTTGATTTTAAAAACAAAGTTGGGTATTCGCGCAATGCTTTCCCGCCGAGCAGTGGCAAGTGGAAAACCGATAATGAACGAACGGTATTGACAGATGAGTTAATAGATGAGTTGTTGATGGGGAAATAGAAGCACATAATTTATGGTGTAAAAACATCAATAGTATCTTTACCCTTGATAGCCAATTGCTTTGTTTCCCGATTAAATACAATCTGAACCAAATCATTTTTATTTACAATACTCGATTTTTGTTTGCCACTGTAAACCGATTCATGTATTCTATCTTCCTGTTCAAGAATTTCCATACGGTTTAGGCGTTAGTTTAGTTCATTTATATCACGCTAATATATTAAAATTTAGCCTGATGCAAAAAACGTTATTCCTAAACAGCAGCAGTAAAAAAGGCGGTCTAAAACATCAAAGCGGCCTTCTTGGCCGTTTTTGTTTTTCGTTTGATGTTCGCGGGTTTACCTTTTGGTATTGATTTTTGGGTGTGAAGGATTTTTTAAAAGGTTGCCTTGGAGGTTCTGGTGCAGGCCGTTTGTCGTCGGCTACGCGTACGCTGATTTCACGGTCGTCAATTGTTGAGCCGTTTAACGCATCGATGGCCCTATCGGCACCGGGCTGATCTGTCATATTAATAAAACCATACCCTTTGCTTTGGCCTGTATCAATGTCGGTAATGATCTTTACTTGTTCAACCTGGCCGTACAAGGTAAATATCTCGAGTAATTCAATCTCGTCCATATCGCGGGGTATTCCCACAACAAATAATTTTACCATTCTTTTTATTGATGAATTGCAAATCTAAGTATTGCTATTATCATTTATGCATTTTGTTAAAGCAATGCCATTAAATATTACCTTTTTTAACTGACAATTTAAGTTTATTTTCCTCATTAATAAGGTATTGTTACTCCCTCGCCTTTTTTAATTCCCTCAGCATCATCCCGTAATCCATTCGCCTTACCATAGCGTTTATGGTACTGGCTATGCGGTTGGCGCGGGTGGCATCGGTTTTAGCGCTATCTATCCATTTTATAAAATAGCCGCGGTGGCTTTCGGCAAGGCTGTTAAAAAACGCCTCACCTTCGGGTTCGTATTCAAAACACTCCAGCAGGTCGGCAGGGATGGCAAATTTAAAGTCGTCGTCGGGTTCAAGTTGCGCACGCAGCATAGCTCCGCGACTTTTGTGCAGGGCTTTGCAAACATCTTTTTTTAGCGCCATGATAAAATTGCCCTCTCCCATGGGCATCAGGGCCATCCCGCGTACGTCTAAATTATCGAGTTTGCCCCTTACCCGGAAGGATTTCTTGTTCCCAGGCTTCATTTCCTGCGCTAAATCGGCCGGAATTTCAATATAAGTCCATCCGGTTTTCTCGCCCTGTTCAGCAAATTGCAAAATAATGGTAGTAAAATCAACCATAGCGCGGTATATATTATATTTCTGTTGCTAAATATTTAATAAAAAATACCAATTGTTAAATGTTTGTTAAATCGTACAAATCTATTGATTTAGCTGTAACGAATGGAATAGTGCCGCTGTCTTATAGATATAAATTAAAAAACAAATAACCTCCAAACAACAACAATATGAAAACCTTAAAATCAATAATCGCAGCATTTGCTTTAGTAATAGTATGTGGCGCAGCCAAAGCCAATGTAACCTCAGAAGGCGATAACCTAACCCGCAATTTCGCAATAAATACGTATGTAGACGCCATGACTCGCGGCAAAATCCAGGGCCTTGGCGATGTGGTTGATCAATCGGCTAAATTTAATATGTTACGTGGTAAAAACGTGTTAAGTTTTACCAAAAACGAAATGATTGAATCGATAAAATCAAACAAAAATATCGAGCAAAATTGCACCACCAGCACTACCATCATGGAAAGCAACGCCGACCTGGCCGTAGTAAAAGTTGATATGCAGTTTGATGGCTTTGTGCGCACCAACTACGTAACAGTTGCCAATACCGGCAAAGGATGGAAAATTACCAACGTGTACAGCGTTTTTAAATAAAGAAGAGAGTTTTAGTTTAGTGTTTATAATGTAAGTAAGTATAGACCCCGCCAGGCGGGGTCTTTTTTATTTGACACGAATGTGATTTACACGAATTTCACGAATGGGACGAATTTTCACTAAACACGAATGGCATTAATTAAACGAACTTTACCAATCAGCTTCAATTAACTCAATTAAATGGTTCGCAGCCGTAGAGATTTGAGATCATTCACTTAAACGCATGAAACTCCTACTCTTAATCAATTAGATAATTCTTGACCTCCAAGATTTGTGACAATTCGCTTAATTCGTGAAATTCGTGTTTTCCTTAACTTCCCTACCTACCGCACCAGCGGCTTCAGCACCTTTTCCCATTTATCATAGCCCTTTGGGTTTAAATGCAGGTAATCGCCTTTAAATAAACTACTGTCTGTCTGGGTTGTGCCTGATTTATAGATGGCCGGCACTAAATCAATATAATGGCTTTGGGGCTTATTCTTCAGGTAGGCTTTTATCAGGGCATTAGCTTTATATACTTCGGCATAATATTTAATGCGCGACGGGCTTGGCTTTACCGACATGAAATAGACCTCTGTTTTAGGCAATTTGGCATGAATGATACCCCATAGCTTAGCAAACTCATCGGCTACAAATTGCCCGGATTTGCCGGCGGCTATGTCATTTTCGCCGGCGTAGATGAATATTTTGCGGGGCTGATAAGGCACCAGGATATAAGGCGTATAATAATCAACCAATTGTTCGATGGTGCTGCCGCCAACGCCGCGTTTAATAATAGGCTTATCGGCAAAGCGTTGTTCCAGGTCGGCCCAAAGGCGGATGGATGAACTGCCGATAAATAAAATGCCGTCCTTTTTGGGGAAGCTGATGCTATCCTGGTGCTTAAAGGCCCTGATCTCGTTATCAAACGGGAATCCTTGTTGCGCAAATACGTAAGTGGTAAAAGCACAGCCAATCAGCAATAAAAGGAGTTTTAATTTCATGGTTTATGTAGTGAGGCGTTCTTCAAAGAACAAAAACGGCAATTGATTTTCAATGCCTTGTATTACCCAAACCGGCCCCTGCTGTGCATATAATATAATTTTAATGGGTTTGTTTTGTTTTTTCTCAACCTCGGCCAATACCTGCAGGCATGAGCCACATGACGTTACAGGCCTTGTAAGCTCAAACTCATCAGTTTGCGCGGTTACAGCCATGGCTTCAACAGGATCATTGGGATGATTCGCCCCCCAGTAAAATAATGCTACGCGCTCGGCACATAGGCCGGATGGATAGGCTACGTTTTCCTGGTTGCTGCCGTAAATAATTTTTCCGCTTCGCAGGCGCAATGCGGCCCCTACCCTGAATTTTGAATATGGCGAATGGGAGTTTTTTAACGCTTCGGCTGCTTCAAGGCACAGTTTGTAATCGGTTTTATCAAGTTGCTCAATAGCGTCGTATTCGTCGAAAGCTATTTTAATTTCGTGGTTAGTCATGGCCTCACCCTGCCCTCTCCAAAAGAGAGGGTTCTTTTTTTAAAAGTTATATAAAAAACTATCCCCCTATCCATTTAAAGAATAGGGGGATACAAGGTAATGAATATTATGACACGATTTCGGGATTGCGAAAGATTTACAGAATTTTTTGTCTGAACCACGATTAAACAGATTTTTTGGATTTGTCAGATTTTAAGCTGCAATCAAAATCCCAAAAATCTGATAAATCAGCTTAATCCGAGTTCAGAAACCTTAGACCGCCACCGGCAATGCCACACCTTCGGCCTCTTCGGCTACCAGCGGGTTAATGCTTTCGTCATCTTTTTCAACCCGCAGGTTGTTTACAATATGCATTTGGCGGGTTGGGGTATTTTTGCCCATAAAGTATTCCAGCAAGCCTTTAATGTTGGCGTCTTTCAGTATCACCGGGTCAAGGCGGATATCTTTGCCTATAAACAAGCCGAATTCGTCGGGCGATATCTCGCCCAAGCCTTTAAAGCGGGTTATCTCGGGCTTGTTGCCTAATTTGGCTATGGCGTTACGGCGCTCCTCATCGCTGTAGCAATAAATGGTTTCTTTTTTATTACGAACCCTAAACAGCGGCGTTTGCAGGATAAAAACGTGACCGGCTTTTACCAGGTCGGGAAAAAACTGCAAAAAGAAAGTCATGAGTAGCAGGCGGATGTGCATGCCATCCACGTCGGCATCGGTAGCTATTACGATGTTGTTGTACCGCAGGGCATCCAGGCCATCTTCAATATTAAGGGCGTGTTGCAGCAGGTTAAACTCTTCGTTTTCGTAAACTACCTTTTTGGTTAGGCCAAAGCAGTTGAGCGGTTTACCCTTTAAGCTAAAAACTGCCTGGGTCATTACATCGCGCGATTTGGTGATACTTCCACTGGCCGAATCACCCTCGGTGATGAACAGTGTGGTGTCCTGGCGGCGCTCGTGGGTATCTTCAAAATGCAGCTTACAATCGCGCAGTTTGCGATTGTGCAGCGATGCCTTTTTGGCGCGTTCATTGGCCAGTTTTTTAATGCCGGCAATATCCTTGCGCTCACGCTCTGACTGCAGGATGCGTTTTTCTAATGCGTCTTTAACAGCCGGATTCTTGTGGAGATAGTTATCTAATTCTTTTTTAACAAAGTCATTAATAAAGGTACGTACCGATGGCCCCTCCGGACCAATATTTTGTGAGCCAAGCTTAGTTTTGGTTTGCGATTCAAAAACAGGTTCCTGTACTTTGATGGCTATGGCGGCCACTATTGATGCCCGGATATCGGCAGCGTCAAACTCTTTTTTATAAAACTCACGGACTGTTTTAACAACCGCCTCGCGGAAAGCCTGCTGGTGGGTACCGCCTTGCGTAGTGTTTTGGCCGTTTACAAACGAGTAATATTCCTCGCCATACTGCTGCCCGTGGGTCATGGCTATTTCAATATCCTCGCCTTTAAGGTGAATGATAGGATAGCGCAATGTTTCTACGTCGGTATTACGGGTAAGCAAATCATACAGCCCACGTTCCGAAAAATATTTTTGGCCATTAAAGTTTATGGTAAGGCCCGAGTTAAGGAACACATAGTTCCATATCATGCTTTCAACAAACTCCGGGATAAACCGGTAATGCCTGAAAATGGTATCATCGGGTATAAAGTTGATAGCGGTACCGTTACGCTGGGTGGTTTCCTTTTCAGCTTCATCACGAATCAGTTCGCCTTTGGCAAATTCGGCCAGCTTGGTGCGGCCATCACGGTACGATTGTACGATGAAATTGTTTGATAGCGCGTTTACCGCCTTGGTACCCACACCATTTAACCCAACCGATTTTTGGAAGGCCTTGCTATCATATTTACCTCCGGTATTTATTTTACTTACGCAATCAATAACCTTACCCAGCGGGATGCCGCGGCCATAATCGCGCACAGATACCTTATGATCGCTCATAGTAACCTCGATGGTGCGGCCGCTGCCCATCACAAACTCATCAATCGAGTTATCTACAATTTCTTTAAGCAATACGTATACCCCGTCATCGTAAGCCGAGCCATCGCCCAGTTTACCAATGTACATACCGGGCCGTAAACGGATGTGCTCCTTCCAATCGAGCGAACGGATACTATCTTCACTGTAATTAACTGGTTCTGCCATTTATAAAGTAGAATTTTAAAACAGGTGTCACTATGCACCTATCTGCAAAAATAAAGTTTCGGCAATGAATTGAGTGTTCAAAACTGTCAACTTATTAACATTATATCTGAAATACACGAATGCACGCTAATTAAAGCGAATTTCACGAATCTCATGACTATCATGATTAACTGACAAGAAAATCCACTCCTCAATTCGTGAAATTCGCCTTAAATTGGTGCGAATTAGTGTGTCTATTAATGGGGCTTAAACTTGAGGCAATTGCTGGCTCTGTCAATGTTCCTGAAAAACTCGGGATCTTTTTCGTTGGTAAAACAAACAGCCATAATAGTGCCGGTATGGTTACGCTGCAAAACAATAAGCAGGGCGTATTTGTAGCTCTTGGTTTCGGGCATGTCCATCAGCGTTAGCAGGTACGATTTACCTGCATCGGCATTATAACGCGCCAGCACATTGGCAGGAATGGACCTGACAAGATTTTCCTGTTCGCCAGAAAAATTGGTTGCCTGTGCTTTACCAACCTCCAGGTATGATGAATCGGGATTTTGCTGCTCATGGTTGCGCTCCAAACTCAGCCAGTTTTGTTTTAAGGATTTTACCTGGAACCATATTTCAAACTCGCGTCCGGGAATTTCCATAGCGTAATCAAAAGAAAAATTCTCATTGTTTACAGCCTGTATTTCCCTGAAACCTTTGGGGAACGTAAAAGTAACATTAGCATTGGCCAAAATTTTTGAAAACTCGCGAAACTGCGCACTGCCCTTTACCGGCTTAACCGGTGTAGCAGCGGCAGTTTTTTTCTTGTTGCCGGCCAAATATCGCGGGTGCTTTACCTGTGCAAAAGCGCAGATAAAGCATAACAATAATATAGCCTGAAGTAAAATACACTTAAACTGCTTCACAATAGTTTTCATTAACGGCGAAACCAGGGATGTTTCTACATGTAATTCTATAAAAATAGAACCACAAATCAAAATTAATTAAAATTAAAAAACACAAACAACTAAGTTAATATCAGACGTTTGTGACCGGTTAAATAACATACTAAACCGCTTTGCTTGCTTTCTTTTTTAACCTATCAGCAACATTTGCCTAAAAATACAATAACAAAACGGCTTTATTAATTTTGTTGTTAATTTAGTTTCGGCGCAAATTTAAAAAAACATGAAATACCAGGACATTCCCCTTATTAATAACCAGGCCATCCATAATTTTGAACTTATTATAGATGGCAACAGATCCTTTATTGATTACAAATTAAAGGGCGATAAAATTTACCTTATACACACCGAAGTGCCAGCCGAAATGGAGGGCACCGGCGTTGCCGCAGCGCTTGTTGAAAAGGCTTTTAACTATATTGAAGAACATCACCTGAAAATTGTGCCCCTTTGCGTATATATCATCGCTTATTTAAAACGCCACCCGGAGTGGAAGCGTTTGCTGGCGATAGCCGAATGAAAGTTTAAAACAAACTACTGTCGTGTCATCGATAAATTGACGGATGGTCTTTAGCCCAAAGTCTTAAGTTCCAAGTCAAGGAAGGAAAAAAATCAACTTTAGACTTAAGACTTAGTACTGTTGACTTAACACTACCCTGAAGGTTTATACCCGCCGGGCAGTTTGTTTTTATGGCTGCAGCCAAACAACTTTTACACCTTTTTTGCCGCTTTCTTTTGATAGCTCAAGGGTGATATACAAATCGTTTTTACGATCATAATCAGATATCGAGAAAAGGCCAAGATCGTGGTCGCGTTTGCTGGCAGGATTACCAAAAACATAATCTCTTTTTGGGGTAACGGCGGCACCGGCGAGGGGATAGTAGAAGCCGTCGCAATCGCTCACACCCTTGATGCCAACCAGTTTTCCGCTTTCCTGTTTATCGTTGTTGCGTTCTGTATCGTTAAACAAAATAAAACTTTTGCTTTTTCCATCCAGGTAGGCAAATGATTTAAACTGGTTCCCTTTAACCAGCGTTTGCGCTGTACCCTCCCTCACAGAGTGATAAAACGGCTGCAAATATGTTTGATTAAGCACATGATTTTTGCGGATCAGGTACTCGCTTACCATCTCGCCGGTTTTGCTGTAGTTAACTACCGCCATATCGCCCAAAATGGTTTCGGTAATACTACCACCATACGAACCTCCGGTGTGCGTGTCTATGGTCATCTTTTCAGATACCACAGTGAAGGTGCCATCGGCATTTACAAAAAGGTTTTGTGGCAAGCCATTATAACCTCCCAGCTTTTCGGAGGGGGATATTGGGTCTACCCTATTTATCTTTCGCTCAAAAGGATTTACAAAAGCAAGCAGCGGAATATAGCTATTGCTGCTTTGTTTTTCTCTGGCTAAAGCAATCAATACTAATGATTTGGTAGCGGGACTGTAACGGGCAATGCCATTATCAACTATCAGGTCTTTTGAAAAACCAAGTTCGGTAAAGTTAACAGCGGTAGCGCCTTTATCCAGGTTGGCCATAATCAGTTCGCTCTCTTTGCCGCCGCTATTTTTGGTATTAAAGCCGTAGGCCAGCACGCATACTTTATCGCTGCCAATAACAGCCATATCTACATAGCGCAGGTATTTGTATTTTTCTTCGGGCGAGGCATAAAAAGCCCTGCCGGTTTCTTTATTATCGGCCCCATAAGTTACAATTTCTATTCGTTTGCTTCTTTCCGATTCAAAGGAGTTAAACTTTACCACAGCATAGTTATCACTATTAGGATCTTTGCGCACATAAAACTCGGGCATGGGCACATCGCCAAAGGCCATGGCATAGCCTTGCATAAAACCTACGCGGCTCAGTTCGCCTATCTTTTTATCGTCTTTTAATGCGCCGGTTTTCGCGTCAACTATCAGCCTGTATAAAACAGGGGTACGGGAATCCACTTCGCTTATCAGTAAAACAGCATCGCCGTTAATTTCAAAAACACCCTCAATATAACCTTGCTTTAATTTGCCGTATGATGGTTTCACATTGGTTACCACTGTTTCTTTATGGCTTGGATCATAAACGCGGATATCGATACCATCTTTATTGGTAATGCGAAAAAACAAGGTTCCCCCACTCTTCATTTCCAGAATTTTGGCAAAACCATCTTCGGGTTCCTTAAAAACAGGTCCTTCGGCAATAGGTTTGAACTGGGCTTTAACTGTAGCACAAAATAAAACTATCAGGAGTAGTGATAAAGATCTTTTCATTTGGTTTTAATAACTGGCGATTAAAAATAGATAAAAATAGATTTCAGAACAACTACAAATTGTATCGAAATAAATCCCGCACCAAATACCAATATCATAAAGCCTTCCATCCAAATTATTTCCTGATGTTTACCGGCAGCTCTTCATTTTCGGATATCATTCATCGGTAATTTTCCGCCGTTTACCGGAAGTTTGCTTTGCTTCGCCTAATAACCATAGCTAAAAGCCCATTCTGTTTGCACTTTTGAATCAACAAATCGCAATCACCATGAAAACTTTACTTGCTATACAAATCATCCACCTGATAGTTAAAGCTGCCGAGCACGCCGAAACTATTATTCACTCCATAGGTCACCTGATAAAATAGGCCCCCAGCCTCCTGAAGGGGGAGCTTGTGATTGCCAGGTTCAATATAAATCAATGGTACTCCCATAATGCTATTTATAAAAAACAACGTTATCAAAAAGGGAGATAAAACGAACCGGAACAGGGCGAAATCGGCAGCCGAAGATAAAACGGTTAAAAGTACGATGAGCCCGTAACCAAAAATATAAAGAGCGAGCCCCTCCCAAACCCTCCCCGGTTGGGAGGGCTTAAAACAAAAGTCTCCCCCTTCCGGGGGAGATTTAGAGGGGGCTAAATAATTCATGGTTATTTCATTATTCTATTGCATTTTTACCCTATGGCAAAACCACCCATTATCACTGTAAAAAACCTGGTAAAAAACTACGGCGATTTTGCAGCCGTAAAAGGCATCAGCTTTGAAGTTTATGAGGGCGAGATCTTCGGCTTACTTGGTCCAAACGGCGCCGGAAAAACAACCACCCTTGAAGTTATTGAGACCCTGCGCGAAAAAACATCGGGCGAAATCACTGTTGATGGCTTTAATATTGATACCGATAAAGACAGCATCAAACAGCGCATAGGCGTACAGCTACAAGCCGCCGGCTACTATCCCAACCTTAACCTATCGGAGTTGATTGAACTGTTTACCGGCTTATATGGGGTTGACAAAACACCCACCGAAATGCTGGAAAAAGTTGCGCTTGTTGATAAAGCCAAAGCAAAATATAAAGACCTTTCGGGCGGGCAAAAGCAGCGTTTTTCTATCGCCACTACGCTTATTAATAACCCACGCATCATCTTTTTAGATGAACCCACAACAGGCCTTGACCCGCAGGCCCGCCGCAACCTTTGGGACCTGATCCGCGAAATACGCGACCAGGGCACAACCGTTGTGATAACCACCCATTACATGGACGAGGCCGAAGTGTTATGCGACAGGGTAGCCTTTGTTGACGGCGGCCATATCATCGGTATAGATACCCCCGACCATTTTATTGACCAGCTGGTAGAAACCGGTTTCGAGCGTAAAAAACAAGTTAAACTGGCCAACCTGGAGGATGTTTTTATAAACCTGACGGGCAAGGAATGGCGGGAAGGGTAGCCCCCCGGCCCCCTGAAGGGGGAGCAAGTTTACAGTTGGCAGTTTTGAGTTTGCAGTTAGAAAAAAATAATGACCTAATCACGCCGCAGGCAAATGACTCAATGACCAATAACGCCGCCAGAAAAGACTAATGAACAAGTGAACTAATGAACAAAAAAAGATATAGCAATACAAAAGCAACCCTGGCTATTGCCAAGGCAAGTTTCAGGGCCATACTGCGCAGCCCATCGGCGGTTGTGTTTACGTTGGCCTTCCCTTTAATATTTATAGTGGTGTTTGCCAATATAGGTGGCGGGGCCCCTTCTGTTGATGTTGGTGTTGCCAAAGGCTGTGATACTGCAGGAAAGGTTTATCAGCAACTCAAACAGCGACAGTTGATAAATTTCATAACAGATCAGTCAACAGATGATATGAACAAGAACCTGGCTAAAGGGCAAATAGATGCTATTATAGATATTAAGCCGTTGGTGCCTATGCAGCCGCTGAATATCAAGATACAATACAGCCAGGCTTCAAACAAAGGAGGTATTTTAAAATCGATATTGAACAATATTTCCTACAATGCACAGCTGGCCGAAATAGCCAAAATACAATCCGTATCGGGCTTAAAAATACCAGAAGCCGTGCACCTGGAGGAAACTACCGTATCAGGCCGCGCTTATAAATACATCGACTTCATCTTACCTGGGCAGTTAGGTTTTTCCATTTTAAGCAGCGGCGTTTTTGGTACTGCCTTTGTTTTCCTGAGTTTACGTTTAACGTTGGTTATCAAGCGTTTTTTTGCTACACCGGTAAAACGATCAAGCATTGTTTTGGGCGAGGCTTTGGCCAGGATAACCTTCTCGTTACTGGGGGCGCTGTTTATTATATTGGTAGGCCATTACCTGTTTGGCTTTACGCTTATCCACGGGTTTATCACGGTAGTTAATATGCTGGTGCTCTCGGCTTTCGGGCTCATTATATTTATGGGGTTTGGCTTTATCATTTCGGGCATTGCCAAAAACGAGGGTACAGTGCCTCCCCTGTCAAACATTATTACCATGCCTCAGTTTTTACTGTCGGGCACTTTTTTTTCGGTAACAGCTTTCCCCAAGTGGCTACAGGTAATTAGCAACGCTTTGCCTTTAACGCACTTAAACAATGCTATGCGAAAAGTGGCTTTTGAAGGTGCAGGCTTAGCAGATGTAACACATCAATTGCTGATATTACTGATATGGTTTGTTATTGTTTATGCTGTGGCGATCAAAACTTTTAAATGGGAATAGGGGGAGAATCAAGAGGTTAGAGTCAAGAATTAAGACCCGAAGTATCTTCTATGAAACTTCGTAAGTTTTTTGGGTATTCTGAACTGGGATTATTAAGCAAATTATTCGATTTTTTTGATTCTGATTGCAAACTCAGAAATCCTGGAATCCGTTAATCAGATAAATCGCGGTTCAGACAAAATTCTGCTAATTATTTAATTCGAAAAATTCCAGTTTGACGTATCCTGATCATTCTCAAACTCTGTAAATTCTGATTCATACAATTCGCGATAGGGATAAAAGCAGATACCGGCCCGCGCCTAATGCCCAATGTCATTAAGTTAAGGAATTATGGTCGATTTAATATCGAACACCGAATGTCCAATATCGAATAATGAAGAAAAACTTCGGCGTTGGACATTTGAAATTCAGTGTTCGATATTATTTGTCCTTTTGTTTTTCTTAACTTAATGACATTGGCCTAATGCCTGTGCAGTATGAGCGGATAGCCGGCCCGAAGGCATCGCCTTAATAATTTAATTTGGTGCATAAGTATCTTCGGCCATGTTCCCCGACGGACTTCCAGTTAAATAATTTTAATCATCAACATTAAATTAATGTTAATAAAGTAGATATTTGCATTTTATTAACATTGATTTAACGTGAACAAATTTTACTTGTTTTTATTGGCGCTTATTATTGGGGCATCGGGCGTACAGGCCCAGGATAGCAAATTAGGTACTTGGGGTATAGCCACCGTTGTATTACCGGGCGATAGTGCCCATAAATGGGGCGGATACTCCGAAATTCAAACCCGAACAAACGGCGTGTTTAAACAGTTTCAGTACTACGAGGCAAAAGCAGGTGTAAGTTACGATCTGGATAAAAATTTTACAGCCCTGCTTGGCACAGGAACTTATCATACTTATGATTATACCGATCTTGACAAAGGCCCAACAACCAATGAATTCAGGTTTTGGGAGCAGATGACGGTTAACCAGTTTCTGGACCGTCTTAAATTCGAACATCGTTACCGTATAGAGCAGCGTTGGGTAAATGGCGACTACCGCAACCGTTTCAGATATCGCTTAAACATGTTTATTCCCTTAAACCACAAAAAAATTATTGCCAGCACCTGGTTTATCTCGGTTTTCGACGAGGTGTTTTTTAATAACCGGGCACCTAATTTCGAGCGTAACCGCATATCTGCCGCTTTGGGTTACCAGGTTGATAAAAGCTGGATAGTACAGGCCGGCTGGATAAATCAGCGTAACTATACAGCCATCCAAAGCAGCGCCAAAAGCAATATTATGCTGATGCTGATGTATCGCATTAACCGCAAAAATGCTGTGCAGCGTGAACATGTGCCTACTACGACCGATTAAGGCCGTAATTTTTCCTTTTAAAGGCAAAATCAGCATAAAAACATTTTAATTTCATGTTAAATTGCTGTTACCCTTTGACATTATTGATTAATAATGATAACAAATACAAAATTTCGATTGTGATTTCTTGATTTTGCTGCTAACTTAGCCGCCGGTTTACATATTACAAATATCTGACAATAAAAAAATGAGCTTAATAATTGACGTACACGCCCGCCAGATTTTAGATTCGCGCGGTAACCCTACTATCGAAGTAGAAGTATTAACTGAGAATGGTGCATTCGGTCGCGCCGCGGTACCTTCTGGTGCATCAACCGGTATGCACGAAGCTGTTGAACTTCGCGATGACGATAAAACAAAATACATGGGTAAAGGCGTGTTAAAAGCTGTTGCCAACGTAAATGACATTTTAGCTCCCGAATTAAAAGGTATTGATGTATTTGATCAAAACAGCATTGATGCCCTGATGATTGAAATTGATGGCACCGAAAATAAAGGTAAAATTGGCGCCAACGCTATATTAGGCGTTTCATTGGCAGTTGCAAAAGCGGCAGCACAAGAAAGCCGCCAGCCTTTATACCGCTACATTGGCGGTGTAAATGCCAACACTTTACCTATCCCGATGATGAATATCATCAACGGTGGTTCACACTCTGATGCGCCTATCGCTTTCCAGGAATTTATGATTATGCCGGTTGGCGCTCCTTCATTCTCTGAGGCTTTACGTTGGGGTACCGAAGTATTCCACAACCTGAAAAAAATTCTGCACGACCGTGGCTTATCAACAGCTGTTGGCGACGAAGGTGGTTTTGCTCCTACTTTTGAAGGTACCGAAGATGGTGTTGAAACCATTTTGAAAGCTATTGAAAAAGCAGGTTACAAACCAGGCGAAGATATCTTTATAGCTTTTGACTGCGCTGCATCTGAATTTTACAAAGACGGCAAATACGACTACACCAAATTTGAAGGCGAAAAAGGTGCTATCCGCACCAGCGCCGAGCAAGTTGAATACCTTGCTGAACTTGTTGCCAAATACCCTGTTATTTCGATTGAAGACGGCATGGCCGAGGATGATTGGGATGGCTGGAAATTATTAACCGAAAAACTGGGCAAAACTGTACAGCTGGTAGGTGATGATTTATTTGTAACCAACACCAAACGTTTACAACGTGGTATTAACGAGGATACTGCAAACTCAATCCTGGTAAAAGTAAACCAGATTGGTTCGTTAACAGAAACCATCAACGCGGTAACTTTAGCACAAACTAACGGCTATACCTCAGTAATGAGCCATCGCTCGGGCGAAACTGAAGATGCTACCATTGCCGATTTAGCTGTAGCGTTAAATTGTGGCCAAATCAAAACCGGTTCGGCGTCACGTTCAGACAGGATTGCCAAATACAACCAATTGCTTCGTATTGAAGAAGAATTAGGCGCAAACGCAAAATTCATTGGTAAGGATTTTAAATTCTACAAAAAATAATTTCGACCGATATCGGGAGCCATCTGTAAACAAAACAGATGGCTCTTTTTTATAAAAATGACCAATATTTGGGGCCGCAATTGATGTACAGGCCTACAACTTATGTAACGCCTGTTACGTTATAAACAAAATACCAGTACTAAATTTTGATGGATAAGAAAAGGATTTCGAGGGGATTGTGGTTGTTATTGCTTTTAGCTTTAGTTATCGGGGCCGATAGAGTCAGCAAGATATATGTTCGTGATCATATTCATTTTGCCATTGTTATAACCGTTATAAAAGACTTTTTAACCATTACCAGGGCCGAGAATACCGGCGCGTTTTTAAGCATAGGCGATAAGTTGCCCAATCCATGGCATTTTATCCTGCTTTCGGTTTTACCGGCAGCGGCATTGGCATGGGGCTTATTATACGTGTTATTAAAACGTGGTTTAACACTGCTTAACCAGGCCGGCATTATTGTAATACTGGCAGGTGGCATAGGTAACCTGTACGATAGGGCCGTTTATGGCAGCGTAACCGATTTTGTACACATGAACTTTGGCATTTTTGAAACCGGCATATTCAACATTGCCGATGTAGCTATTATGGTTGGTGTAGGCATACTACTATTGAACGCCTTTATGCGCGAACGTGAGCAAAAAAGGCAGGCAGCTGCCGGGAAAGCGGTTACGGCTTAGTTTTCGAGTTCAATTTTATATTTCAGACTATCCAACTGCCCTACTGTTAAATCAATTCTTTTATAGATATTTTTATAGGTAAGCGGTGTATTCTCCGGCAATTGCTGAATATCTCTTCTATAAAACAAAAAAGTTAACCCACCCTTATCCGCTGCCTTAATTTTCCAACTCGAGGCGTTAATTGAAGGGTGGATGGTATCATGCGGTGATAACTGATTACCATTAATGTTATAGGCTATATCATACTGCCTTTTAGCTGTATCGTTTGCGGCTATTGAATCATAAGCAAAGTTATAAGTATATTCATTTTCGGATTTATAATCATGAACATAATAATATAATGAGGCGGCGGTACTGTTAATGATAGTGATATCATTATTTCCGGGATCATAAATGCACGAAAAGCAAAATATAGCTATACCTGTAATTATGGCGATGTTTTTTTTGCCCATCTTTTTATAATTATTTAGATATCATCGATACCTTTTTTATCAGCAAAGTAACCCTTGGTCCGTTCAAATTAATCTTAACATAAAAAAGCGTATCTTTGCAGAAAATTATGCCTCGTTAAAAACATAGGCATATCAGTCTATAATATTACAAGCATATCTGCACATCTGAAATTTGCACATCTGCACATTCAAACAAACATGTCATTCGAAAATTTAAAATTAATTGAGCCTCTCCTCAAGGCCTTAAAAACCGAGGGATATACAACCCCCACTCCTATACAGGCGCAAGCCATTCCTATCGTACTAAATCACCGCGATTTATTAGGTTGCGCGCAAACAGGCACCGGTAAAACCGCCGCCTTCGCGTTGCCAACTTTGCAGTTACTGTTCCAGGACAGGATGGCCCATAAAGAGCAAAAAGCTATTAAGGCGCTTGTGCTTACCCCAACCCGCGAACTGGCTATCCAGATTGCCGAAAGCTTTACGGCTTATGGCAAACATACCGGCTTAAAAAACCTGGTAATATTTGGTGGTGTATCACAAAACCCGCAGGTTGATGCCTTACGCCGTGGTGTTGATATTTTGATAGCAACCCCGGGGCGCTTACTGGATTTAATGAACCAGCGCTTTGTACACCTTGACCAGGTTAGAATGCTGATACTGGACGAAGCCGACCGCATGCTGGATATGGGCTTTGTAAATGATGTAAAAAAAATCATCGCCAAAGTACCATCAAAAAGGCAAACACTGTTTTTCTCGGCTACCATGCCTGCCGAAATAACATCATTGGCCAACACCATCTTAACCAATCCCGAACGGATAGAGGTTACTCCTGTATCGTCAACCGCTGATACCATACAACAAGCCTTATATTATGTAGAGAAGAATGATAAAAAATCATTGCTCATCCACATTTTAAAAGATAAAGGAATTAAAACTGCCCTGGTATTTACCCGTACCAAACACGGTGCCGATAAGGTTGTAAAAGATTTGAACAAGGTTGGCATCACTGCCGAGGCCATTCACGGCAATAAATCACAAAACGCACGTCAGCGGGCTTTAACCAACTTTAAAAACCGTACTACCCGCGTGCTGATAGCTACTGATATTGCAGCCCGCGGTATTGATATTGATGAGCTTACCCACGTTGTAAATTACGAGTTGCCTAACATCCCCGAAACTTATGTACACCGCATCGGTCGTACAGGCCGGGCCGGCGCCGACGGTATAGCCATGTCGTTCTGCGATTCGGAAGAGATCCTGTTTTTACGCGATATCCATAAACTGATAGGAAAAGAGATTCCTGTTGAGGAAGGACACCCTTACCCAATGAGCCCTGTGGCGATGGCAGCAAACTTAGTGGCAGGCCAATCCAAAAAAGGATCGGGCAGCTTTAAACGCGAAGGTGGCCGTGGCGGTAGTGGCCGCAAACCATCAGGTGGCGGCGGCAGGCCAGCAGGCGGCGGCGGTCGTTCAGGCGGCTCAAGCGGCATGAGCGGTGCAAGCAGATCATCGGGCAGAAGATAGTTCATTAAGTGAGTAGTTGATTGGGCGAATGGTTAAAACCAACTGCGCACCTAATCAACCACTCACCAATTTCCATGTTAATAAGTTAATAAGCATATTTGCTTCGGAAAAAAAAATTAAATAGCTTTAAATGAAATTCAAAGAACCCATATCGATGAAACGCCTCATTAACCTTTTTAAGAATAAATTCTTTTTGGTTACGCTCGCATTTGTAGTATGGATGATTTTTTTCGATAAAAATGACCTGTTTTCGCAATACGAATACCGCACCCAGGTAAACAAGCTTAAAAAAGAACGCGATTTTTATAAAGCCCAAACAGACCAGGTTACCAAAGAGCTTAACGAGCTTACATCCAACCCGCAGCAATTAGAAAAATTCGCCCGCGAAAAATATCTCATGAAAAAAGATAACGAGGACGTTTACCTGATCGTTCCGGAGAAAACAGAGAAATAAGAAATAGAGGCAAGAGATTTAGCCTCAAGATATTAGATATTTAATAGCGGTGAATTTGTTCATCGCTATTTTTTTTGCCAATGTTAATGCAATTTAGCTGTCTACCCCTTGCTTCCACCCCTGCAACACCCTATCCCTTAACCTCATCGATGGCTTTTCAACCGAGTATCTCAACAACAAAGCACCAACAACACAAGCACAAAAGCAACACAACATCATCAGGTTGCCATTTATATCAACCCCTGCCTTCCCCAAAAGGGCCTGGGTGGCGTGTATGATCAATTTATGGCTAAGATATATTCCGTATGAAAGGGTTGCAATTTGTGATGTTACTTTAGATTTGACATGATACAAAAAATTTCCCGGGCAAACTATGGCCGCCACTATCAGCCCATATCCTAAAGCAATTAAAGGGTACCCCCAAATGGCGGTACTAAAGGCAGCCTGTGGAGTACAAACAAAATAAGCCGCTATCAAAACCAATACCCCTCCTAACATAACCAGGTTAGCATATTTATTTACTGCTGATTTAACAGTTGGATAAAATGTATAAGCACCGGCAATACTTACTCCAACCAGCAAGCCATCCAGCCGGTTTATGGTTGAATAGTAGATGTATTTATTAAAAAAAGCTCCGAAATGATCGGACGTTGATACTGGTTCAACAAAGTGGTGCCAGTTGAAATAACGGATTGCAAAACCTGCCAAAAATAAAACGACAAGCAGGTATATGGCTTTCTGCCCGCCCTTAAAATAGCCAAACACCCAGAACATTAGTGGCAGCACCAGGTAAAACTGTTCTTCCACACATAACGACCAGGAGTGGGTAAACGTGCCAGTGTAACGATAATCTAACCCGAAATTAAATGTAAAACTGAGGTATTTCCAAAGCGGCGCCATTTGTTCCCGCTCGCGTAAAACCGGGAAAGCTGCGTACAAGCCCAGTATTAACAAGTAAGGCGGAATAATCCTGAAAAAGCGTTTGGCAAAAAACTCCCGCATTGAAATGGCGTTCCCTTTTGCAACAGTACTAAAAAGCTGTCCTGCTATCAAAAAACCACTCAAAACAAAAAACAGGTCGACCCCTGTCCACCCGAAACTGCCCGCTTTGTTCACCCAATCCGGGTGCGCAAAAATCTGGTAATGGAACAATAAAACATAGGTAATAGCCAAGGCCCGCAAGTGATCTAAGCCTAACAGTTTGTGCTTATCTGATATATTTAACGGAACAGTTTCGGGAGATGACATTAGTGGGGTTTTGTGTTTGATAATACTTAAAAACTGTGGGCCTGCGCGATTCCCTCCCAACGGGAGGGTGCAGGGAGGGGTTACTTCATATTAATAAAGCACTATGTACTAAGTAACTCCAGATCAAAACCCTTCGGTAATTTAATAGTACTATCATTTTTTATTATCTCTATTATCGTTGTCTCTATTGTCCTGAGCACATTAAACATATTATTCTTCATTTCAGCCTCAGTAAATCTCAAAAACTTTATCCCGAAATTCTCTAATTTTTGCTGACGTATTTGGTCTTTGACAAACGCTTCCTCGTTGTTATGCGACATTCCATCAACTTCAATAGCTAACATTAAATCGCGGCAGTAAAAATCAACAATATACTCGTCTATAAAACGCTGCCTGTCAAAGTCAAATCTTAGTAGTTTATCACGTTTCAATTCATTCCAAAGCAGCAATTCGCCATCGGTCATGGTTTTGCGTAGTTTGCGAGCTAAGGCTTTTAGCGCCGGGTTGTATGGAATGATCTTTCTATTCGCCATTTTGTCGCTTTAATAAACCCCTCCCTGCACCCTCCCGTTGGGAGGGAATCGCACAGCCCCCTGCTTTTGGCTCCGCATTTTGTACCCTCTTAATTCTTGATTCTATATTTCCCCTTCGCGTTTTCTCAAAAACCACTCACTGCTCAACAAAATCACTATCAGCACAAACAACCATTTTACATCAATGATGTCACTATAGTGTTTATCTTCATACACTACGGTTTTGATATTGTCGTTCTTGCGGATCATCTCTGCAAGCTGGCTGATCTGGTCAGGTCCCAGCATTTGCCCGCCGCTTTGTTGGGCAAGTGCTTTTAACAATTGGTGATTGGCTGCGCTTTGGCGGGTTTCCAGGTTTAGGGCTTTAACGGTAAGCTGACCGGCTGCTTTAAACTGGCTTTTTCCGTTTTGGGTTGATGCAGTATAGCCGTACTCGCCAACAGGTAAGGCTCCGGCATCTAATTGGTAACTTGGGCCGCTACGACTGAAAAGGAAGCTGTAGTTTTTGCCTGTGCTGCTTTTCAGGTCGATTTTTACATCTGGGGTGTTAATCAATTCAAGCGCATCATTGTATAACTCGGCGTTCAGGATTACGTTTTCGCCCTCGTCAAACACGTTGCGGGCCGGGTAAACGCGGAAGCGCTGGCGGTTGGTGTTGGCCGTTAAATACTGTACTGTTTGGCTCAACAACTCATCTGTAGCACTGCGGTTGCCGAAGTTTTGAAACTCGGATAGCTGCCAGCGCCAGATGCCTTCGCCGGTTAAAACAGCCGTGCGGTGGCCCCCCTCATCACCAAAAGCCAGTAAGGGGTAGCTTGTGCCAATAGCGCCAATTTTTTGCTTTAATAAAATGGAGGTGCCTGCTGCTGTTCCGTAGCTACCAAACGGGGCCAGCAATGGCGGCAAATTGCTGATCTTTTTACGCGACGAATCAGACAGGGTAAAAGCGGCAAAACCAGCTTCGGGCAAGGCATAAACTTCCTGCGTCTCGCTACGGCCGGCGCTAATTTTTACTACACTTTGCTCGGCATTAAATGCCTGCAGGTCACTTTGCGAACCTAAAATATACCAAACCGGGGTTTTGCTTTGGGCAATGAATTTTTTAACAGGTGCAAGGCTACCTGCACTAATTTGATATAATACGATAAGGCTGTAATCGGGCAATTTAATGCCGGTCATGTCGGCCAGCAGTGCTGTTTTTACCTCGTAATTTTTATTTGTTTCGATGGCTTGTTTAATGACCGTGATATCAGGGTGCGCACTTTGATAAAGCACCAATACCTTTTGGCGGGCATCCAGTACATCTACATAAATAACTTCGGTATTATTTGAGGTTGATAGTTCGTTTTTAACCGGAGCTATGTTGATGGTGAATTTGCGTACACCTTTTTTATCGGCTGTTAACTTAACAGGCACAAGCTTTTTAAAATCGGCACCGGTTACGGGGATAGTTTGCGAAAAAACCTGTCTCCCATCTTCGGCAACTGCTAAATGGATATTTTCGCCTTTGCTTTGGTAGGCGGCGGTTAAAATCTCTACCTCAAAATCGTTACCTAAAAAAGCGGTTTTATTATAGTTTACATTGCCAATCAATAAGTCGCGTTTGGCTACCGTATCACCAAGGGCAACGGTATAAATACTCGTCCTGATGTTTTTGGCCTCGTATTGCGGATCGTTACCCTGGTTGTACAGGCCATCGGTAGCTAAAACCAGCGCGCCAATGTTTTGGTTAACAAATTTGTTGTTTAGCTGGTGCAGTGCATTTGCTAAATCGGTTTGCCTACCGTTGAATTTATTGGATAGGCCATTGTTCAGGTCTTTATCAAAATTAAACTCCTGCACATCGTATTTATCGCCCAGCTGTTCCTTAAGTTTGGCAAGATCAGTTACCAGTTTACCGGCACTAAAACCAGGGGCTTTAAAAGTATTTACGGATGATGAATTATCCTGTGCTATCAATACCAACGGTTTCTGAGGATCGTATTTGATAGATTTTACCAATGGAGATACCAGCAGCATCGCGATAAAAAATACCACCACCGCGCGGATAACCGACAGCCCATACCTGAAATATTTACCAAGATTTACCGGTTGCCGGTAAAGCAGCCAGGCATATACTATCCCCAACAGCAAACAGGCAGGCACCCACCATCCCGAAACCGAACCCCATGTAAGTGAAAATAGAAATAGCATATTTAAGTGATACGTATTACGTTGTACGTTTTACGTTATGGTGCAATATCAGAAAATTTAAGCTGAATTGAGATAAATTAATCATCATAGCTTGGCATGAAGCATATCGGGAGATGATATCTTGTAGCTACAAATTTGCCATTCATCTTGCCAGGTGTCCACTTTATTTTTTTGACTATATCAAACAGTCTGTTCGAAAGTAAATGATCGTTACCGCAGGGATCTCTTACAACGGTTTCGTTATCAATTGTTCCGTCGGCCTCGACAACAAAGGCAATAATTATCCTTCCGCCGGGTAATTCACAGCTATCGGGATAATGCAGGTTCCTGGCAATAGTACCGACAAGCTTTTCTACTCCACCCTTCGGCATTGGCATTTCCTCTACAGACTCGTAGATGTGTCGTTGTGGTATTGAAACTACCTTCTTATGCGCCACCACCTTTTTACTTTGAGCATGGCTGCTTGCAAAAGCAAAACATGTGAGTAAAGTAAGCAGGAATATCTTCACGGTTTTAAGCATGGTTGGCGATATTTAAAGTTAACTACTTTTTATCGCCAAATTGTATGAGGGTGGCATAAAAACAAATAAGGCAAGCTAAATGCCTGCCTTATTAAATTATGAGTTGTAAATAATCCCTTTGCTATCGTCGAATCTCAGACTTACGAAGTTTTAAAAACTGCGTAAGTCTCCCATCGTTTGGTTCCAACGCAAAAGCTTTTTTATTTTTTACTTTTGAATTTTGACTTACAATTATAGCATCCCCCCATCAACCGGAATAACCTGCCCGGTAATATAGGTTGCCATATCTGATGCCAGGAAAACGCAGGCATTGGCTACATCTTCGGTTGCGCCGGCGCGTTTAAGCGGGATTGCTGCCGCCCAACCTTCAACAACTTTGGGGTCTAACACTTCGGTCATTTCTGTTTTGATAAAACCAGGAGCCACTACGTTGGTGCGGATATTACGCGAGCCTAATTCTTTAGCCATTGATTTGGAGAAACCAATGATACCTGCTTTTGAAGCGGCATAGTTACCCTGCCCGGCGTTACCCTGCACACCTACAACCGAGCTCATGTTAATGAACACACCGTTACGGTTTTTCATCATGATCTTTGATGCCGCTTTGGTTACGTTGAAGATAGATTTCAGGTTAACGTTCATTACTTCGTCCCAGGCTTCTTCTGTCATGCGCATCAGTAAACCATCTTTGGTGATACCGGCGTTGTTAACCACAATATGAAGGGTGCCAAAATCGGCAATAATATCAGCTATCAATTTTTCGGCTTCGTCGTATTTTGAGGCATCGGAGCGATAGCCTTTAACCTGTGTGCCAGCGCTTTGCAATTCCTGCTCTAAAGCCTGTCCTTTTTCAACAGACGACAGGTAAGTAAAAGCTACATTAGCGCCGTGCTCGGCAAATTTTTCGGCTATTTTACGGCCTATTCCTTTTGATGCACCGGTGATAAGTGCGGTTTTTCCTTCTAATAATTTCATTTATGTACTATTTCGGGCGGTGAAGTTAGTTAATAAGTACGAAAGTTGGAAAAACAGAGTTTGGTCGGCAGTTGCAGTATTCAGTTTGCCTTTAGCTTTGTAAATTGATATGCACAACCCTCAAAACAGAAATAAGGGTAGATCGGACTTATTTGCAAAGTATCCTGCTTAACCTCGTAAGTATAAGTTTGTACTTTGTGATTAAATGAGGTGATAGAAAATCTTTTGTGTTTTTCAATTTTATATGTTTTGGCCCCGCCAAAATAATTGCCTTTTATTCGTCCATTTTTAAAAAACAGCACAAATCGTTTTATACTATCTGCTGTTTTTTGCCATTTTCCGCTGCCATCGCCAGGATCAACATTGTATGCTGAAAACTTCCATTTACCATATAACGGGCTTTTGGTTTGCGCTATCGATTTTAATGATAAAATAACTGGCAAAAGAGTGATAAATATTATCAAACAACGCTTTTTCATTTTTTATTAGCCCATTAGTTTACCCATCAAACTTAACTCATTTGTGAATAATATAAAACTTTAGAACTTTGCTGATTTTCATAGATTTCGCAGTTCCCGATTTCATTTATGTACTATTTCGGTCGATGAAATTAATAAGTACTAAAGTTGGAAAAACAGCAAGTCGGCATGGTTAATGTTTCCTGAAAAGCTCAAAACTCTACATCTAAATCTAATTCAGGATTCGATGAGTTTTCGTTAACCTTTATCCCGTATGTTAATAACAACCTGAAATCATTTAGGTTAAAAATCATCGCACTAACATTCTTTTTCAGTGGAAAATTGAAACTGAATCCATCGCAGGCAAATTCTACATTGATGAATTTACCCGGAGCCATTTTAAGTTCAAAACTCAGATAGCGTATTGTTCCACTAACGCAATCCTGCATCTTCATTCTAAAGCTATCCGCTTTAATTAAATCATAAGTATATTTCATTCGCCCATCTAAATTATTATCAATAGATGTAATTAGCGTTTTGGCTTTATTAATCGTCATTGTTGGCTTAAACTTCTGATGGATAAATGTATGAATAAGTCGTTTAAATCTCCTGTTAACCTTCCTAATTAATCACTTTAACCTGTTGTGGTGTTTAGCGGTTGCAACTACTTTAGATGATCTAACCAATTTATTTTCGCCCCAAACTAAGTTACTATGACCTATTAACCATGATCCATGAACTGCAAACTTTTCGTTTACAAAAAAATAAATCAATTAACTAAATATCACTACCTTTGCGGCTCAAAAAATCACTGTAAATGAGCCAGTCTGTTCAAATAAAAAACGCTTTAATTTCTGTTTACTACAAAGACAATTTAGAGCCTATCATTCTTGAGTTAAATCGCCTTGGTGTTAATATATATTCAACCGGTGGTACCGAAACTTTTATCCGCAATTTAGGGGTGAATGTGATACCTGTTGAGGATCTTACCTCGTACCCGTCTATATTAGGTGGCCGTGTTAAAACCCTGCATCCTAAGGTGTTTGGCGGCATTTTGGCCCGCCGCAGCTTTGATAGCGACGAGAAACAACTGGCCGAATACGAAATCCCTGAGTTGGATTTGGTTATTGTAGATCTTTATCCGTTTGAAGAAACTGTACAATCTGGCGCAGGTGCCGAAGATGTGATCGAAAAAATTGATATCGGTGGTATTTCCCTGATCCGTGCCGGTGCAAAAAACTTTAAAGATGTAACCATCGTTGCTTCAAAAGACGACTACGGCATACTGGAAGACATCCTGAAAACACAGGATGGCGTAACCACTATTGATCAGCGTAAATCATTTGCGCAAAAAGCATTCAACATTACCTCGAACTACGACACCCACATTTTCCAGTATTTTAACCAGGAAGAGCCGCTGCCGGTGTTTAAGCAAAGCATCCTAACCAGCCAAACCTTACGTTACGGCGAAAACCCGCACCAGAAAGGTACATTTTATGGTAACCTGGATGCCATGTTTAACAAACTGAACGGTAAAGAGCTTTCATACAACAACCTGGTAGATGTTGACGCCGCTGTTGCGTTAATTGACGAGTTTACCGGCGAGCCAACCATCGCCATATTAAAACATACCAATGCCTGCGGTATTGCTTCCCGCTCGTTCATTAAAGAAGCCTGGATTGATGCATTGGCTTGCGACCCGGTTTCGGCCTTTGGCGGTGTAATTATCGCTAACGATGAGATAGACGCCGCTACCGCTACCGAAATTGACAAGATATTTTACGAAGTGCTGATTGCGCCTGCCTATACAGACGAAGCAGTTAAAATATTGCAGGCTAAAAAGAACCGTATTATCTTAGTTCGCCAACCGGTTGAATTACCTGTTAAGCAGTTTAAAACCTTGCTGAACGGTGTTATTGAGCAGGATAAAGACGCAGTTATTGAAGGCCCGGCACAAATGACCCCGGTTACCAACCGCAAACCAACAGAGCAGGAATTGAAAGATTTGTTTTTTGCCAATAAAGTGGTAAAACATACCAAATCAAACACCATCATATTTGCCAAAAACGGCCAGCTGATGTCAAGTGGCGTTGGGCAAACCTCAAGGGTTGATTCATTGAAGCAGGCGGTTATCAAAGCCAACAGCTTCGGCTTCGATCTGAATGGTGCAGTGATGGCGTCCGACGCGTTTTTCCCGTTCCCTGATTGTGTGGAACTGGCTGCCGAAGCCGGTGTTACCGCGGTACTACAACCAGGCGGATCAATAAACGATAAACTATCTGTAGCTATGTGCGATGAAAAAAACATCTCGATGGTAACTACAGGAGTGCGTCATTTTAAGCATTAATTTGATAAACACGAATTACACGAATTGAGTCGAATTACACAAATTTTAGCTGAACATAGAGTGCCTAAATAAAATCGAACTTTACGAATTTATTTAGGCTTAATTGCATTAATTAAGAGTAATTTGCATCGGGAAAAACTCATTTTTTTGTCATTGCGAGGAACGAAGCAATCGCACGCATGCAAAGCGGATATGCATAGTTCGCGATTGCTTCGTTCCTCGCAATGACATTATTAAAAATCTTGCGAAGGCACGATTTTCAAAAAAAAAGAGTTATTACTACTTGTCAGTTTTAATTCGTGAAATTCGTAACCAACCTGACATATTCGTGAAAATTAGTGTTGTATATTATTAACTTTGCAGATTATTTCAAGGGAAACATTAGATGGGTTTATTTAACTTTTTTACACAGGAAATTGCTATTGATTTGGGTACTGCCAATACCCTCATTATACATAATGATAAAGTTGTTGTTGACGAACCGTCCATCGTGGCGTTCGACAGGACTACCAACAAGGTTATTGCCATTGGGCGCCAGGCCATGCAAATGGAGGGTAAAACACATGATAATATCCGTACCGTTCGCCCGCTTAAAGATGGTGTAATTGCCGACTTTAACGCTGCCGAACACATGATACGCGGTATGATCAAAATGATAAACCAGGGTAAAGGATGGTTCTTTCCATCGTTACGTATGGTTATCTGTATCCCATCGGGTATTACCGAGGTTGAGAAACGCGCGGTGCGCGACTCGGCCGAGATTGCAGGCGCCAAAGAGGTTTACTTAATTCATGAGCCAATGGCTGCTGCGGTAGGTATTGGTATTGATGTGGAAGAGCCTATGGGCAACATGATCATCGATATTGGCGGTGGTACTACCGAAATTGCCGTTATCGCTTTATCGGGTATCGTTTGCGATCAGTCCATCCGCGTAGCGGGTGATAACTTCGACTCGGACATTGTTCAATACATCCGCCGCCAGCACAACATCATGATTGGCGACCGTACTGCCGAGAAAATTAAAATTGAAGTTGGCGCAGCACTGCCCGAACTGGCAGATCCACCGGCTGATTTTGCAGTACAAGGTCGTGATTTGATGACCGGCGTGCCAAAACAGATCATGGTATCGTATACCGAGATTGCACATTGCCTTGATAAATCTATCTCCAAAATAGAAGAAGCGATATTAAAAGCGCTGGAAATTACCCCGCCCGAGCTTTCGGCAGATATTTACCAGACTGGTATTTACCTAACAGGTGGTGGCGCCTTATTGCGCGGCCTTGATAAACGTGTGGCAGCCAAAACCAAACTGCCCGTTCACGTAGCCGAAGACCCCCTACGCGCCGTAGTACGTGGCACAGGAACCGCTCTTAAAAACATAGGTAATTTTAAATTTTTAATGCAGTAAATTAGATGTGAGATATTAGATGTGAGATGTGAGACATTGCCTTCAGTGTTTTTTATCTCATATCTCATATCTCAAATCTCAAATCTCAAATCTATCTCCCCGATGCGTAACCTCTCGATGTTTATCATTAAGTATAACGCGTTTTTTTTATTCCTTATCTTTGAGGTGAGCGCGTTGCTTATCTACATTAAATACAACTCTTTTCAAAAAGCTACTTTTATCAGTTCGCAAAACCAGGTTACCGGCAGTTTATACGGGCAGGTAAGCGAGTTTAAGGGATATTTATCTTTAAAGGATGTAAACGACAGCCTTGCACGTGAAAACGCAAGGTTACGGGGAATGCTTAAAACATCATTTTATGTTGATACTACCGAAAAGCATAAAGTTGTTGATACTGTTTACAAACAACAGTACACATACCTGGTGGCCCGTGTTATCAATAATTCAACCAATCAATCCAATAATTACATTACCATAAACAAGGGCAGCAGGGATGGCATAACCAAAGATATGGGTGTAATTTGCGGCGCCGGTGTGGTGGGCATGATAGCCGACGTAACAGACCACTATGCTATTGTTAAATCATTACTACATTCAAAAAGCCAGTTTAGCGCTATGCTGGTAAAAGATAAATCTGTAGGCTCATTTACATGGGGAAACGATCTTAATCCGCGTAAGGGCTTGCTAAGCCTGCAAAATGACGCCAAACCCACCATGGGCGAAATGGTAGTAAGTTCGGGTTATTCGCTTTTCCCAACCGGGATCCCTTTTGGTAAGGTAACCAACCTGCATGCCAAAGAAGGCGGCTTGCTGCTTAATATAGAGGTTGGCCTTTCGGTTGATTTTACCAAACTGCAATACATATACGTGGTAGTTAACAAATACGCACAGGAACAAGCCGGACTGGAGGCCGCAGCAATTAAATAATGGGCCGCACTATTATCATCAATGTAATCCGCTTTTTGTTATTGGTGTTTATGCAGGCATTCCTGCTTAAAAACATCACTTTTTACAACCTGTCTACCCCTTACTTTTATATCCTGTTTATATTGCTGCTTCCGTTTGAGACACCGAATGCGCTGCTGTTTGTATTATCATTCCTGTTAGGCCTTACAGTAGATGCCTTTTACGATACTCCCGGCCTGCATGCTGCGGCCTGCGTTGTGCTGGCACTTGTTCGCATCCTTTTCATCAATATAACCGTGCAAAAAGAAGGGTTTGACAACGAGCCTGAACCAACCCTGAGCATTATGGGGTTTAGGTGGTTTTTCACTTATGCGGTGATACTTACTTTTGCCCATCATTTTTTCCTGCTAACCCTGGAAGTATTCCGGTTTACTGAAATACAATACACACTAAGCCGTGTTGTTCTAAGTTCAATATTTACGGTATTTTTGATACTTGTTTCGGGCCTGCTATTTTTCAAAAGGAAAGAACGGAAATGAATAATTTTTTCGAGCGTCGCTACGTCATCACCGGTATTTTTGTTGCTATAATTTTAACGCTGCTGGCCAGGCTTTACTATATCCAGATAGTTGACGACCGTTACGCCATTTACGCTACCAAAAACGTTATCCGCCCTTTTATCCAATATCCGGCCCGCGGCCCCATTTTAGACAGAAATGGTAAAATATTGGTACAAAACGTGCCTATTTACGATATCATGGTAACGCCCAAAGATGTAAAACCTTTTGATACCGTTGCATTCTGTAATCTGTTGGGCATTGATAAGGACGGCTTTAACAAGCGCTGGATAAAAGCCATCAAATACTCGCCTAATAAAGAATCCCCTTTTGAAAAACAAATTTCGGCCGAACGCTTTGCTTCGATACAGGAAAAAATAAATGACTTTACCGGCTTTTATGCATTACCCCGTACAGTACGTACTTATCCCGATTCGGTTGCAGCTCAATTTTTAGGCTATATTGGTGAGGCACAGGACCGCGATATCAAACGTTCAAACGGCTATTACCGGCTGGGCGATTATATTGGTATAACCGGTGTGGAGAAAGCTTACGAAAATGTTTTACGCGGGCAGCGCGGTGTTAAAAACATGATGGTTGATTCGCGCGGGGCACAAAAAGGATCTTTCGCCAATGGCGCTTTTGATACAGTGGCCCGCACCGGCGAGCGGCTTACCTCTTCGTTAGATATCGAACTACAAAAACTGGGCGAACAACTGATGCAAAATAAGCTGGGTAGTATTGTAGCCATTGAACCATCAAGCGGCGAGATACTGGCTTATGTAAGCAGCCCGAGTTACGACCCTAACCTGATGGTTGGGCGCGAGCGCGGTAACAACGCTGCTAAAATGTACAACAATCCGTATAAGCCGTTTTTCATCAGGCCCATACAGGCGCAGTATCCGCCAGGCTCATCATTTAAGCCCTTAAGTGCTTTGATAGCTTTGCAGGAAAACATCATCTCCCCTTCAGAAACATACTATTGTACCGGGCATTACAGGGCTGGCAACCGGCTGGTACCATGTAACAATGGCGAAGCTCACGGTTCGGTTAACATGGGCAGGGCCGTAGCCGAATCCTGCAATGGTTATTTTTCGATGGTGTTTCAACGGATATTGGAACGCAGCGGCGCAAAATATACCGAAGCCGAATTTACAAAATGGAGGGCCAACGTGATGAAATTTGGTTTAGGCGCCCGGCTGGACCTGGATATGCCCGCCGAAAGTCGCGGAAACGTACCAACACCCTTACATTACGACAATGTTTATAAAAAAGGTGGATGGCGTGCCAGCACCATCATTTCCTTAGCCATAGGCCAGGGTGAGCTATTGGCTACCCCATTACAAATGGCCAACCTGGAGTGTACCATTGCCAATCATGGTTTTTTTTACAAACCACACCTCATTAAAGCCATTGGTACCGAAAATGTAATTAAGGCCGAGTATACCAAAAGAAACTATGTGGGTATCGATTCTCAGTATTTTGAACCGGTTATTAACGGAATGCAGGCCGTGGTGGAAGATGGTACGGCCCGCAGGTCAAAGATACCAGGCATTATCATGTGCGGTAAAACAGGTACAGCGCAAAACCCACGGGGCGAAGACAACTCGGTTTTTGTGGCTTTTGCCCCGCGCGATAACCCCAAAATAGCTATAGCCGTAGTAGTTGAAAACTCGGGCGAGGGCGCGCATTGGGCCGCTCCTATTGCCAGCTTTATTGTCGAAAAATATTTAAGGGGTAAGATAACACCACGCGAATCGGGCATTACGGTTGATTATTTTGCCAATGCTAACCGCATGCCCGATTTGACCCTTTACGCCATGGATTTGAAGAAAGAACGCATGCGCGATAGTATCCGCGCGGTAAAAGCCGATTCCATAAAAAAATTCAAGGCCGACTCCATAAAAAAGGCAGCGCGCTTAAAAACGGCAAACAATAACAAACCAAATAGCTGGGGCAGTTTATTAGCAGGCAGGGGGACTGGCAAATAGCATGAACAACAACAATAATAATCAGCGCAGCTTCTTTTTTAATGTTGATTGGGTTACGGTGTTCCTATACCTTATCCTGTGCACCATAGGCTGGTTCAACATTCATGCCGCCGTTTTTGATGAAAGGCATCCAAGCATAATAGATGGAGCCACCAATTATGGCAAGCAATTCATATACATCATTGTGGCTGTGGTAATTGGCATGATCATCCTGCTGTTAGAAAGTCGCTTTTTTAGCGCCTTGTCTCCGGCTTTTTATGTTGTAACAGTGCTTTTGTTAATAGTTGTATTGGTTGTTGGCCGCAACGTTGGCGGTAACCAGGCCTGGATAAACCTTGGTGGTGGATTCAGGCTACAGCCGTCGGAGTTTGCCAAGTTTGCTACATGCCTGTTATTGGCCCGGTACCTGAGCGGGCCGAATATCCGCGTTACCGATCCAAAATCATTTATGGCGGCGGGAGCCATCATTGGCTTGCCTATGATATTGATTATGCTGCAGCCGGATACAGGCTCAACACTGGTATTTTGTTCGCTTATCTTCGTACTCTACCGGGAAGGTTTATCACCCTACTTTCTCATCGTAACCGGTTTGCTGATTACGCTTTTTGTAGTGGCCCTGCTGTTTAATCCTTTGCATATCATCATTGCGTTGGTGGCATTTACCGCCCTGGTTATCTTTTTATTCAGGCGTAACCGCAAACTTATCAGTACGATGCTGATAGGGCTTGCTATCTCCATCACCTTTGTATTTAGCGTAAAATTCATTTACACCAATGTTTTAAAACCCCACCAAACAGACCGCATCAACATCATTTTGGGCATCACTACCGATTTAAGGGGCAAAGGGTATAATGTAAACCAATCAAAAATTGCCATAGGATCGGGAAAAATGTGGGGTAAGGGTTATTTGCATGGCACCCAAACCAAATACTCGTTTGTGCCCGAACAAAGTACCGATTTTATTTTTTGCACCATAGGCGAGGAATGGGGCTTTGCAGGCTCGCTTGTATTATTAGGCCTTTATATTTTCCTCATTCTCCGGGTTATCTTTATCGCCGAGCGACAGCGATCTCCATTTTCGCGTATCTATGGTTATGGAGTAGCATCTGTGCTCTTTTTTCACGTAGTGATCAATATTGGTATGACGATAGGGATAGTACCCGTTATCGGTATTCCGCTACCATTTATAAGTTACGGCGGCTCATCCTTATTAAGTTTTACCATCCTCCTTTTCGTACTTATTAAGTTCGATTCCAACAGGATGGGGATTATTTGATTTCGGATTTCCGATTTTCGATTTGGGATTTAATAGCCAACTTACTGTCAAATTCTGCTAATCTGATAAATCGGTTTAATCCAGATACCGACAAAGCAAAATAGCCGCTTGTGAGGATACAAGCGGCGGAAAAAAAGCAAAATCCGAAATCGAACATCCGAAATCCGAAATCAACTACAACCTCACATTAACCCCCACATTATAACTCCTTAAAGGCGAAGCATTATAATACCTGTTCCCTACTGCATTTAAATCATTCCCAAGGCTGTATTTTTGGTTCAGGATGTTATCCGCGGCAGCAAAAATCTCCAACCGTGTTTTATGCCCGATTGTTGGTTGCCAGCTAACCCTGCCTTGTAACAGGTTATAATGCCCGGCATATACTGTATTGGCATCGTTGAGGGGGATTTTTGAGGTGTAGTTATGCTGTGCAAACAACGAAAGATCTGCCGGGAATTTGAGCTGCAGGCTGGATACAAACACATGCCTGGGCACCCCCGTTAGCCTGTTGCCCGAATAGCTGGTGCTGGTAACCGTGTAATCGCGAAAAGTAAACCCGCTGTAAGTATATGATTCATTAAACTGCAGGCCACGGATAAAATGGGTAGTATTCTGGCGGATGATCCAATCTGTAAACGACAACTCAAAACCCGGCTGATTGGTACCGCCGGCATTGATGTAGTGTTCTGTTTCGTTGGCATTTAAACGGCGTACTATGGCATTGCTGATGCGGTAATAAAATACAGATGCGTCGAGCAGTAAAGTTTCGTCCTGGTTACGCAGGCGGAAGCCGGTTTCGTAGTTCCAGCCGGTTTGCGCTTGCAGGCTGGTATTTACAATATTATCGGTAGGCCGCACCTCGGCAGTGGTTGGTGTAGAGTAGCCGCGGCTTACGGATGCCCGCCAGATGAAATTATTGGTAAGCTGGTAGCTTAAGGCCAGCCTTGGCATTAGCTGCGGTGTAAAATTACGGTTGGTAAAAGCGCTTTGGTTAAGCGGGTAAATATTTTTAAAATCATAATCGTACCAATTCAGGCTTAGCGCGGCTTCCGCGTGCAGGCGTTTAAACAGATCTGCCGAATAGCGTCCGAAGATAAAATGCTGATTGGTATGAATGTTATCGCTGGTTTGGGTGGTATCCTTTACCCCCTTTTTATTGCCGTAATTGCTGATCTGCGAATTGGTTTGCTGCCACTCTATCCCCAGGTCGGCCTTCCAATCCAGGTTTTTCTGGTGATTACCGGCCAGTTCAAAATAAGTACGTAACCCATAAGTATTCTCGCTGCGCTGCTCATAATTGGTAATAAATGGGTTGGCAAAATCAACATGGCTTCCAAAAACAGACAGCACGTTCCTGATCCTGTCGCTTAAACGGTATTCGTTGGTCAATCCGCCTAAATACATTTTGGTGGTGATGCCAATATGCTGTTGTATAGCTCCTGGTAAAGTCGCGGTTGGCTGCCGCGCCAGTGTTGGGTTGGCTGTAAACTGCGCCAGATTTAAACCGCCCGGGGTTTGGTAAGCCAGGTTGGAGTATAAACCGAGCACTTTTAACTCATTTTTACCGCTATAATTCCATTTATCGGCCAGTTGAATATAACTACGGTGCATATCGCTATGCAGCCTGTAACCATGATAGGTTTGAAAACTTTGGCTGATATTAAACAGATTTGCTCTTGAACGCTGCTGAAGGGTAACCTTTTCATGAAATAAGCCATGGCCGCCGGTATTAACACCCGCTGTTAAATAACTACTATCGTTGTATCGGTTAACAGAACTTAGCAAAACTACCCCGCCGGAGTTGGCGCCGAACAAACTGCCATCGGGGCCTTTTAGTATTTCGATGCCACCAATACTGCCTATATCTATAGTATTCAGGTAAGTATTGCCCCCGGCATCCGTTAAGGGGATCTCATCAAAGTAAATTTTTACGTCCCTCACGCCAAACGGTGACCGCAACAAACTCCCGCGGATGGATAAACGGTAGCTCCCCGGCGAACGCTCCTCGGCCCGGATACCCGGAACGGTATTTAATGCCGTAACAAATGAATTATCGGGCTGTAATTTTAGTTGTGCGGCACCCAATACACTTACCGAAGCCGGTACACTTAACACAGGTTGTTCGCTCAGGTAGCCACGCACAATTGCGGTTTTAAGGTGAGTTGTATCGTTGATTCCTGTTCTTTGGGTTTGGGCGGCAACATTTATAGCTGTAGCGAGGACGAGAAAGCAGCTCAGGTACAATTTTATCATATAGTCAAATAGGTAGGCAAAAGTAGTTGTTTTAACGCTAAATGTGCGTTCCGTTTTGGTAACAATTTGAGCGAAGAGGTGTATTTACCCTGCTGATATCATTGCTTCATATTCCTTTACCAGTTTTTTTGTCGCCCGTGCACGATAGGCGGTTATCAACAGGGTTTTAAGATCATCAGGCGATACTGTTTCAAGGCGCACCACCATGTATTTATAATTGATGTAATGATCGGTAATAAAGAAGGTATGCGGATCGCGCGCCATCCATTTTTCACGCTCAATGGTATACACCGCAAGCAGTTCCTGCGCCGGTTTTACGTTGGTAAAAATCTTTTTATTTACATAAAAGGCCGGATATTCAAAATGCATTCCCTCGGTAACACCTGGCAAAGGGAGCAGTATGCTGCGCAGAAAGTGCATGAAGATTGACATATCTGTAGCCATAATTAAAGTTAAGTAATTTTCATATTATTCTTAATTTTCGCAATGCAAAATCAGCTACAGCAAACATTTGGCAATATTGATATTTACCTGTTCGATCAATTATTGAAAGGCCGGTTTGATGACTGTAAAACAGTGCTTGATGCCGGTTGTGGTGGTGGCCGAAACCTGGCTTACTTTTTACAAAACGGGTTTGAAGTTTACGGGGTTGATCAAAGCGAGGCGGCTGTTGATGCGGTTAAGCAATTATCCACCACGTTAGCGCCGGCTAACCCCCTGTCAAACTTTGCAGTATCGGGTGTTGAAGATCTGCCTTATCCGGATAACACTTTCGACCTGGTGATTTGCAGCGCGGTTTTACATTTTGCAAAAAGCATCGAACATTTCGACAACATGGTACACTCGCTTTGGCGGGTGCTTAAACCCGGCGGCTACTTTTTTGCCCGGCTGGCATCGGATATCGGGATTGAAAACCTGGTAAAACCTGTTGATAACAACAACCGCTTCCTGCTCCCCGACGGTTCTGAACGTTTCCTGGTAGATGAACAAATCCTGCTGCGCTATAGCTTTGAGCTAAACGGTACGCTTTACGAGCCGATAAAAACGACTAACGTGCAAAACCTACGATGCATGACTACGTGGTGTTTGCAGAAGTGTTGAGCCTGCTCATTCGATGGGGTTAAAACCTCATCGCCACTATCACAAATGCTAAAATGTTTTAGCTATCAACAAACATCGGCTTTGAACAGCACGGGATTATGCCTGTCGGGTGTGTCTCAGCCACACTGCAAATATTTTTTCTTCAATTAAAAAAAGTATCTATATTCACGTTTTCAAAACAGGTGTTATTCTTACACTTATTATAAACTAATTTATTGCTGTTCAATATGTTTAAAATGTTACCCACCTTAAATGCAAAAATAAAACAATCGATTGCGTTGTTTATCTTGCTGGCAGGCGCTATGGCCACACTTACTGCAAACGCCACCGTTAAATCCTTTAAAAAAGGTCCCGATGGCGTTACCTTTTCTTTAGATAAGGGCCTGATGAAGGTGCTTGTGCGCAGTGCCGACATTATCGAAGTAAAATATACCATTTTTGATGCCTTCGAAACCAAGCCTTCGCTGGTGGTGGTTAACAGCTGGAAAACCCCTACTGCCTACCAGGTAACGGCAACCAAAACCGAGGTAGTCATCACCACGGCAAAAATGAAGGTAATAGTAAATAAGGGCACCAACGCCATTACTTATACCGATTTAAAAGGCAATGTAATTACTGCCGAAGACAGCGAAAACAAAACGATAAAACCTGCAACTATAGCCGGCATCAGTACCTATAATGTAAGCACACAGTTTACCTCACCGGTAAACGAAGCGCTTTACGGTTTGGGCTGCCACCCATTAGATTCTTTATCTATCAACTATAAAGGCCGCAACCAGGAATTGCTTATCAAATACCTTACCGGTGCTATCCCTGTTTTGTTATCAACCAAAGGCTATGGCTTGCTTTGGGACAACTATTCGGCATCAAACTTTTATGGAGCCGAGGCCGATAATACCAAATTTAAATACGTATCCGAAAGCGGTAAACAGGTTGATTACTTCTTCTTCTACGGCCCTTCCTTTGACCATATTATCGATTCGTATCGTATTGCAACCGGCCGTGCGCCAATGTTTGGTAAATGGGCTTACGGGCTTTTCCAATCGCAGGATAGGTACATGAGCGAAAAGGAAATATTGACTGTTAAAGATAAATACCGCGATAACCACATCCCGGTTGACGTAATTGTACAGGACTGGTACTACTGGGATCCATTGCCAATTGGCTCGCACGTGATGAAGCCCGAGCGTTACCCCCACCCAAAACAAATGGTTGATGAATTGCACAAAGCAAACATCCATGCCATGATTTCGATATGGCCTGTATTTGGTAAAGGCACCCCCAACTATGATGCATTAGAAAAAATGGGCGGCTTAACCGATATTACCTGGGATAACGTGGTTACCCACACTTTTGATACTTATTACGATGCCCACAACCCTAAAGCCCGCGAATTGTATTGGGACCAGGCACGCGATAGCCTGGTAAAACGCTACGGTTTTGATGCCTGGTGGATTGACCAGTGCGAGCCTGATAACGGCGCTTTGCAGGATGCCCGCCGTCAAAGCAATTTCAGCATAGGCAAGGGGATTGACTATTTTAACACCTACTCGTTACAACATACCAAAGGCGTTTATGAAGGCTGGCGCAGGGATATTCCAAACAAACGCGCTTTCTTTTTGGTAAGGCAGTCTTTTGCCGGTGAGCAGCGCAACGCGTCTACATTATGGTCGGGCGATATTGAGTGTACTTTTAAAGATTTCAAAAACCAGGTTCCACAGGGAATTAATGCCTGCGCATCGGGGCTTGCCTACTGGACATCTGATATTGGTGGTTACCATTGGCATTGGAAAGCGGCCGACTGGTCGCAGCCGGATAAACGCGAGCTGTTTACCCGCTGGTTCCAGTTTGGCGCTTTCAGCCCCATTTTCAGGATTCACGGTAAAGGCGAACGTGCTTTGTTCAGCAACAACTGGGACGACAATACTAAAGCCATTCTGCTGAACTTTGATAAATTGCGTTATCGTTTGTTGCCTTATATCTACTCGTTAGCCGGCCGCACCACCCTGGATAACTATACCATGATGCGCTCACTTGCCTTCGATTTCAGGAACGATGATAAAGTTTACAATATACCAGACCAGTTTATGTTTGGCCCTGCCTTTATGGTTAACCCGGTTACCGAGCAATTGTATACATCATCAAATGCTGATAAAAAGGCTAAAGCACGCCAGGTTTACCTGCCCGCAGCAACCAAATGGTACAACTTTTGGAATGGTGAAGTACTTGACGGTGGCCAAACCGTAAGTGCTGCCGCCCCTATCGAGATATTGCCGCTTTATGTAAAAGCCGGTTCTATTATCCCAATGGGCCCGCACATGGAGTACGCTACCGAAAAGCCCGCCAGCAATATCGAGTTAAGGATATACCCCGGCGCAGACGGTACCTTTAAGCTGTACGAAGACGAAAACGAAAATTACAACTACGAAAAAGGAGCTTTTGCCACCATCAGCTTTAACTGGAATGATAAAACCCATAAACTGACTATATCAGATACCAAAGGCCATTTTAAGGGCATGTTAAAAAACCGCACCTTTAATATTGTGCTGGTTAAGGGCGCACACGGCTCGGATGTGGAGGTTACAGCCAAAGCCGATAAAGTGGTTAAATACAGTGGTAAAGCGATGGTAGTTAACTTGTAAAAAAAAGAATCAAGAGTTAAGAATCACTGTTGTCCGGTAAAAATAATAAATGAAATAAAAATGCGGTTTGGGATTAATAGAGGGGTATTTTAAGTATAATTTGAAATCAAAGCCCCCCAATCAGGTTTTAAAAAGTGATAGCTGGTAGTTTTTTACTTCTTTGTTATATTCGACAATGGCTTTTTCTGGATTTACGAGAAATTCAAACAGGTTGATATAGGTTCCCAGATGTTGCCTTATAAGACCGGCAACATTTGCAAATGACCATTTGTTGTTCTTTAGCTTATCAACTTTGTCTTTTACTGTTTTAACCAGCAGATCTGCTATTAAAGTGCACCATAGTTGTATTTTAATAGCATTTTGATTGTCTCCCAGGAAATTAGTAAGCTGAAAGTTTTGCTTAATGCGCTTAAATAGAATTTCAATTTGCCATCTTCGTTTGTATATACCTGCTATTGTTAAGGCACTGAGTTCCGTATTATTAGTAAGGAACTCGAATTCCTTGCCTGTTTCTTCATCATAATAAGTAACCAACCGGGCTTCCTGCAACGGCACTTTATGAGCTTTTTCGGGGTTACCTAACAATATGATTTTATCGCTGCGCACACCATGGGCAGCCATCTTTTCACTCACTTGTTTCTCTTCTGCACATTCCCATCTTGCTCTTTTATTTAAGCGGGTTACCCAACTAATGCCTTTTTTCGTCCATTCAGCCATGGGCATATAGCTGTTATAGCCTTTATCCATAACCAGGATCGAGCCTTTGGGCAATTCCAGTTTGGGCATTACCGTTTTGTCGTTGGTCGAGGCACTGGTAATGTTAATAAAACAAGGAACGTTATCCTTAGCCCTGATCAAAACATGGGCTTTAACGCCTCCTTTCTTTTTTCCATTGGCATTGGCATTTCCGCAAGCCTTAAAAATCTCGGAAAATAACGTTATTGTTGTTGAATCGACTATAAATAGCTTGTTAGACAGTTTAGTCTTAGACAGGCTGTCCGGTAAAACACCAAAATGATGTTTGAACAATTCATGGTACAGGTCTTCGAAGAAATCAGCAGAACGGCGTTCATTCGCATCTGCCAGCGTGCTTCTGCGGGGAGTATGCACCATTCCGAGGTGGTTTAACCGATGAGCGTTTACCTGGATGCCGGTTATCAGTTCGCGAAGCGATGTACAATGGTGAAAACAGCAAAAAAGCATAGTTACCAAGTGATCATATGCTTTAAACTTCTTACAATAATGATCAGAATTGTGCTTACGTGTTAACTGCTCAACCTTTGTGCGTGGTATATAAGAAAGTAGCTGATTAAATATCGGCTGTCCGGTAAAAAATGTACTTTTGGGCATCGTTCAAACTTTGGGTGTGGTAATTCAAAGTTAAACTTTACAGGGGCATCATGCCCCTGTTTCTTTTTCTTTAATATGTTTACCGGACAACAGTGAGTTAAGAATCAAGAGTTAAGACAGAAAACATTTGGATAATTAACGGAGAATCATTTGTAACTTAATTATTATCTGTTAATTACTATCTTTCGGAAAAATATACCAGCCTGCGGTAAAATGCAGGCTGGTTTGTGTTTAAGCATTTCGAAAAATAAAATTAAAATCTGTTGAAGCCAAGCAAACACCTGTCGCCCTTTCAAATTATATCACTATTGTTGGTTTTATGTTGGGTGCCATTTGCTGCATCGGCGCAAAAAAAGAATTCGGCTTTTCAATACCATATCCGTAAAACCACGGCGCCCATCACTATTGATGGAGTAATGGACGAGGCCTGGCATAGAGCCGATTCGGCTGCCAACTTTTTTATGGTAACGCCCATGGATACCAGCCGGGCCAAAGTACGCACCGAAGTGAGGATGGCCTTTGATAACGACAACCTGTATATTATTGCCGTTTGTTACACTGCCGGACCGGGCGAATACATGGTCGAATCGCTGAAGCGCGATTTCGCCTTTCTGAAGAACGATAACTTCATATTTTTTCTGGATCCCTTTGATGCCCGCACAGATGGCTTCAGCTTTGGCGCTAACGCCGCAGGCGCTCAATGGGATGGTACCATGTACGAGGGCGGCAAGGTTGACCTGAGCTGGGATAACAAATGGATATCGGTGGTAAAAAACTATCCCGATAAGTGGGTGTTTGAAGCAGCCATTCCCTTTAAAAGTATCCGCTATAAAAAAGGCGTTGGCCAATGGGGCATTAACTTTAGCCGCAACGACCTGATATCTACCGAAAAATCGAGCTGGGCGCCGGTGCCAAGGCAGTTCCCCACGGCGTCGCTGGCTTATACCGGATTACTGGTTTGGGACGAATTACCGCCCGATGCCGGCACCAACATTTCGCTCATCCCCTACGCGCTTACCGGCCTATCTAAAGATTACATAGCCGGAACCAAAACCGACTGGAAAAAAGAAATAGGCGGCGATGCCAAAATAGGCCTTACCTCGTCCCTCAACCTCGACCTTACCGTTAACCCCGATTTTTCGCAGGTTGATGTAGACCAGCAGGTGGTAAATTTGAACAGGTATGAATTGTTTTTTCCCGAGAAGAGGCAGTTTTTTTTAGAGAACGGCGACCTGTTTGCCAATTTTGGCTACGCCGATATAAGGCCGTTTTTTTCGCGCAGGATTGGGCTTAACGCCCCCATCAGGTTTGGCACCAGGCTAACGGGCAAGCTGGATAAAGATTGGCGTGTTGGGCTGATGGATATACAAACCGGAACATCAAACGATGCCCTTACCCCTGCCCAAAACTATGGTGTACTCACGCTTCAGCGGCGCGTTTTTGGCCGTTCAAACATCGGCTTTATGTTTATTAATAAGGATGCTACAGGGACATCAACCCCGGGCAATGCCTATAACCGCAACTTTGGGGTGGAGTACAACCTGGCCTCGCCAAGCAATTTATGGACCGGTAAACTTTTAGGCCTAAAATCATTTACACCCGGCCTTAAGGGACACGACCTGGTAGCAGCAGCCCATGTGCAATACCTGAGCAAATACTGGACGGCCTATTTACAAGATGAATATGTTGGCAAAAACTATACTGCGGGAGTTGGCTACGTACCCAGGGTTGGCTATAATAAAATCAGTCCGCTGCTATTACATAATTTTTTCCCCAAGGGCGGCGATGTGCTTATCCATGGCATCCAGCTAACCAGCAACTATTATTTTGACGAAAACTTTAAGCGCACCGATAACGAAAGCACTTTAGCCTATATCATGACGCTGCGAAACAAAAGTACATTTACAGTATCGGGCATTGATACCTATATCAAATTATTGGTACCGTTTGATCCAACCAATACAGGCAAAACACCGCTGCCTATTGGCTCGCAACATCATTGGAATACGGTTGACATGCAGTTTGTATCGAAGCCGCAGGCGCTATTTACTTACCTTTTAGAGGGCCTGCACGGTGGTTATTACGATGGATATCGTACCAGTCTGATTGCACAACTGGGCTACCGCTTTCAACCTTACGTTAACCTGTTTGTAAACTCCTCTTTCAACGATCTGCGCCTGCCCCAACCTTATGGCGATACCCAATTTTGGCTGATTGGCCCTAAGGCAGATATCACCTTAAGCAATACCCTGTATTTTACCACTTATGTACAATACAACGGCCAGGTAAAAAACATCAACACCAACGTACGCCTGCAATGGCGCTACAAACCGGCATCAGATTTTTTTATTGTTTACGGGGATAACTCCATACCATCGCCCTATACCATTAAAAACCGCCAGCTGGTAGTTAAGTGGACTTACTGGTGTAATCTTTGATTTCGGATTTCGGAATTTCGATTTCGGATTTGCTAATTTTGATTTCGGATTTGTAAATTCATAATTTTCGATTTTTTTCATTTTCAAATCTTCAGATTCTCAAATTTTCAAATCATCTGAAATCTGCACATCTACTCCCCTCCTTCCATCAGGCTGTATACTTCCTGCATGTAAACGGCTTCATCCATGGCGGCATGAAAATCTTCCCATTCATCGCTGCTGAAGGTAAACTGTACATCATTTACCGGGGTACGCATTACCATACGTTCCTGCCCGTCGGGAAACGGGAAGGTATAATTCTCAAAATTAAGTTCAAGTGTAAAATCCCGGAATTGTACAAACTGCTCGGGTGTAAAACTCAGGATAAGATTATTATTCCAGATGAAGATACAACGGCACTCCTGGCACCGGCTTATAACCGATGCACCAACCTGGCTCAATACTTTTGCGTCGCACATAAATAGATAGATTTAATTGGTGCCTGCCCTGTAATAAAGCCATCACGGCATTTATCGCAGAGCAGGACTTTATATTTTAAAGTGTTTTTTCAACGGCAATGTCAAACTCCCTTCGGACCTTGCTTTTCTTCAGGCTCCGCGCGATCCGTGTCGGACAAAAGCAAAGTAAATTCTTATTTAGAATAAATCCAAATAAAAATAACAAATAAATCACAATCAAGAGATAAGAGTCAAGAATTAAGAAAACCACACCGCGGTGTAAACAGTCAGGAAATCATGTTTAGACTTTATTACCTATGTAATAGCTTTTAATGCTGAAATAGGTAGCCCCATACGGGGCATAAAGAATTTTAGATAAATATTGCTACAAACAGGTAGCCTCTACGAGGCACCGGACTTTTGTTAATACTGCCTTGCCTCGTAGAGGCTACCCGTTTGTAGACATGCTAAAACGTATCTTTTGCCCCGTGGGGGCTACCTTTCTACATCAAGTTTTCAAAGCGATCTCCTATGTTAGGTATCAAATAATGGATAGTCTTAGCCGAAAGCCTTAAAGTTTAAGTCAAAAATAACGAATTGACTCAGGGCTCACAACTAAGTACTTATGACTTAACAGCAGTATTACCTTTGTTCAGGCTATCGGCATACTGTTTCATTTTGGGGTATTGCGGCGAATCATACCACGCGCGCTTTGGCCTGTCGGCAGGGAAGCCGTGTTGGGCGCGGTAGGCTTTGCGTTCGGCTGTGAAATGCCACCAGCGTTTGCTATCGTCGCGGTGTACAATATAATGGGCTAACAAACGGTACGAATCCTCAACACAGGGGTCGGCCCAGGCGCCGCAATGTTTTTCAAATGCATTGTATAGTTCAACCGGATCTTTTCCCTCAAGCTGCTTTAATGAATAATACCCCTGTTCAATAAGTTCGGTTGCAAAGTTAATGCCTAACGATGGGATACTTTGAAATTCCATCAGGGCAGCAATCTCTTTAGCCCTTTCGGGCGATGCCTTCAGTATAGCCGCTATTTCATCAGGCGCATAACCGGCCAACGTATTTATCTTTATTTTTTGGCTTTTAAGTATTGCTTTTTCGCCGGCATTTAATTTGAGGTCGATATTCTTTTTCATTGCACCTGTTAAAGCATTAAAATTAATTGAAGAGAATTAATTAAGCCCACAACTAAAATACCCTATATTTATTAATTAAAATAAACCAAACCAATTTCGGCATTTGTTTCGTATAATGCATTAACTATTAACTGATCTTGAGATTTAAAAAATATATTATTATAGGCGATAGTGGTACACGGAGATTGATATCAGCGGCTGTTTTTATATTCTTAAGTCTCCCGGCATTTGCCAAATCGCATCCCGAAGTTGACAGTATTAAAAACCTGTTATTGCCCGCGTCTGCGTATCAAAAAAATCCGGATACTGCTACCATTAATAAGCTCAACAAAATAGCATCGGGCTATTTTAAATCGAACCCTGATAGCGCTTATTATTATGGCAAAAAAAGTATCGAACTATCGCGCAAAATTAAATACCCGGAAGGTATAGCTAATGGTTTGCTGGAAACCGGGCACGTAAATTATTTTAAAGGCAACTCCAAACAAGCCAAACAAAATTTTGACGAAGCGATAGCCATATTCAAAAAGCTGCATAATGACAAGGGCCTTAGTAAGGCCTACATTTCGTACGGGCGGATGTATAACCAACTGGCTGAATACAAACTTGCCATAGACTATTTAGACAAAGCGCGCCTGATTTGCCTGCGCAACCAGGACGAGCCTACCTTAACAGATTGTTACAAAAACATAGGTATAACTTACTTTAGCAAAGGCCGGCTTTCAAATGCGCTCGACTTTTACTACAAAGGCCTTTTTATATCATTAAAAAATAATTATGTAACAACGTCGGCCGAGATTTATAATGATATTGGGGTGGTATTGCAAAATATGGAGGTGTTTCCCAATGCCCTTGAATATTTTAAAAAGGCTATACAGGTGTTTGAGGCTACCAATAACAAGCAGGCTGTTGGCACCATCAATGAAAATATTGGCGAAGTACTGCTTGCCCAGCATAAGTATGATGAGGCTATAGTGTATTTATCAAAATCGTTAAAAACCGCTAAACAGCAGGATGATAAAGACGGCCTAAGTTCGGTTTATACAGATCTTGGCATGTGTTACGCACATAAAAATCAAATTCCACTTGCCAAATCATACCTGGACACATCATTGCGGATAGCCCAAAAATACCAGATTGTGTATAACCAGGCCTATGCTTTAAATGGTTATGCCACTGTGTATAACTTGTTAGGCGATTATAAAAATGCCTATAAATACGCTGTGGATGGCCAGGCACAGGCCATTAAGCTGGGCAATATATCGGTACGCTCAAACTCTGCTTTACAGCTTAACAAAGCGATGGCCGGCCTTGGCAAATTTGAGGATGCCAACCGGATGTTGAATGAGTACATTAACCTTAAAAATCAGATTAACGATAATGAAAGCATTCAAAAGCTGACATCATATAATTACGAATTGGGTTTTGCCGAAAAAAAGCGCCAGCTTGCCCAGCAACAACGCGAACGCGACCTGATATATCAACAGAAAATAAAAAGCCAGCGGCTGGTTAATGCCATATTTTCTATCATAATTGTGGGCATGATTGTTACTGTGGGTATTTATTACCGGCAAAAACGAAAACAGCAAAAGATTAACGCGTTGCTTGAGGACCGTAACAGCGAGATATTGAAACAAAAAACCAATATTGACGACCAGGCCGAAAAGCTAAACGATTTGAATGTTTTAAAAGACAGGCTGATATCCATTTTAGCCCATGACCTTCGTGCGCCGTTAAGCACGCTGCGCGGCCTGTTCAGCTTGTTGCAGGATGATAGCATCAGCCACGAAGAACTGCTGGAAATGATACCCGGCGTATTAAAAAAGCTGGAATATACTTCCGATTTCCTGGATACCCTGCTGTTCTGGATAAACAGCCAGATGGAAAACTTTGAAGCATCGGTAAAAAACTTTTCGATAAAAGGGCTGGTGAGCTTAGAGATTGAAACCTACCATGAACAAGCAGAGTTAAAAGGCATCAACCTGTTGGATAGCATCCCTGGCAATTTATCTGCCTGGGCCGATCCAAACTCTATCCGCATTGTTATTCGTAACCTGATCACCAATGCGCTCAAATTTTGCCGTGAAGGTGATACCATAGAGATCTCGGCAACGATGGAAGATAATAAAAGAATTGTTGTAAAGGTAAAAGATACCGGTGTAGGCATGTCTGCCGATCAGCGCGATAAACTATTTAAAGGCAAGGTAAATAGCAAGATGGGCACCAAAAATGAATCGGGCACCGGCATGGGCATGTTGTTTTGCAAAGATCTGGTTGAAAAATGCCACGGCAAAATATGGGTAACCAGCGAGCCGGGAGTAGGCACCGAATTTATGTTTACGCTGCCAGCCGTTGCCACGCCGGCCGAGGCATAAACCAACAATAAAAAAGCCTTTCAAGTTTAAAACTCAAAAGGCTTCCAAAAAATCTTCAAATTCTCAAATCCTCAAATTTTCAAATCGAAAAGAATTATCTCATCAGGTTGATAAAATCATCAAACAAATACCTTGAATCATGCGGGCCAGGTGATGACTCCGGGTGGTATTGTACCGAGAATGCTTTTTTATCTTTTACACGGATACCTTCTATCGATTGATCGTTAAGGTTCACGTGGGTAATTTCTACTTTATCAGATGCGCGTACAGCTTCGGGTATTACACCAAAACCGTGATTTTGCGATGTTACTTCGCAATGGTTAATGATGATATTTTTTACCGGGTGGTTTAAGCCACGGTGACCATTAAACATTTTTTTGGTTGGGATATCGTTAGCCAAAGCCAGCAACTGGTGGCCTAAGCAAATTCCGAACATCGGTTTATCGGCAGCTAAAATTTCCTTTACCGTATCAATGGCGTAAGGCATGGCCGATGGATCGCCGGGGCCGTTTGATATAAAATAGCCGTTCGGCGCAAAGTCCTTTTCCATTTCGGCATAAGTAGTTTTTGCCGGGAAAACTTTGGCGTAAACGTCACGATCATCAAAGTTTCGCAGGATGTTTTTCTTTACACCCAGATCAAGTACTGCAACACGGTAGGCGGCATCCTCATTACCAAAAGTATAAGTTTCGGTGGTTGATACCTGCGACGATAATTCCAGTCCGTCCATTGAAGGCACTTCGGCCAGTTTAGTTTTCAATTCTTCGATATCCAATATCTCGGATGAAATGATGGCGTTCATGGCTCCTTTATCGCGGATATGGCGTACTATCTGGCGGGTATCCACATCGCTGATGCCTACTATATTTTGCGCCTGGAAATAATCCTGGATAGATTCGTTAGCCTGTTTACGGCTGTAAGCAATGTTATAGTTTTTACAAACCAAACCTGCAATCTGGATATTGCCCGATTCAACTTCGATATCGGCGATGCCATAATTACCAATGTGCGCATTGGTTGCAACCATTATTTGCCCAAAGTACGATGGGTCGGTAAAAATTTCCTGGTAACCGGTCATCCCTGTATTAAAACAGATCTCGCCAGTAGTGGTGCCTATCTTTCCGGCAGCTTTACCGTAAAATGCGGTGCCATCGGCCAATAAAAGTACTGCCGGTAATTTGGTGAAGTGCGTCATTTAGCAAAAAAATTGAATGGATTATTAAATCGGATCGCCTGGTTCAAAGCCCCGTGAAAACTGATAGAAATATTGAAGTAAGGAACTTCCGGATTCACGGTGCAAAAGTAAGAGAATATTTCGAATTTAAAACACGAATTTCACGAATTAATAGACACGAATTTCACGAATGGGATAAATTAATAAGAATTGAATGCACTGTCAATTAAGTTAATTTATTAGCGTTAGTCTAATTCGATTGAATTCGTGAAATTCGTGTCTATAAATCCATGCCTACTGTAATTAGATTAAATTCGTGAAATTCGTGCATTTCAAATTACATTTGCGCTTTCTTTAACACATTTAACTATGTCTGTAAACAAAGAAGTAAAAAGGATTACCACGCATATTCTGCAGGAGATGAAGAACCGTGGCGAAAAAATTGCCATGCTTACCGCCTACGATTACTCGATGGCTACCATTGTAGATGAAGCCGGTATGGACATCATCCTGGTGGGTGATTCGGCCTCAAATGTGATGGCCGGGCACGAAACCACGCTGCCGATAACGCTCGATCAGATGATCTACCATGCATCGTCGGTTGTTCGCGCGGCCAAGCGCGCGTTGGTGGTTGTCGATTTGCCTTTCGGATCGTACCAGGGTAATTCCAAAGAGGCGCTTAACTCGTCTATCCGGATCATGAAAGAGTCTGGCGCGCATGCTGTTAAAATGGAAGGGGGCGTAGAAATTGCCGAATCTATCAGCCGTATACTTACAGCGGGCATCCCGGTGATGGGGCACTTAGGTTTAACGCCGCAATCTATCTATAAATTTGGCACCTATACCGTACGCGCCAAGGAAGAAGTTGAAGCCCAGAAGCTGCGTGAAGATGCGCTTAAGTTACAGGAGCTTGGCTGCTTTGCCATTGTACTTGAAAAAATACCGGCTAAACTGGCAACAGAAGTTAGTAAAAGTGTACAAATACCTATTATAGGTATCGGTGCCGGCCAATGCGACGGCCAGGTTTTGGTAATACATGATATGCTGGGTATCAACAACGATTTTAAACCGCGTTTTTTACGCCAGTATTCTAATTTATACGAGCAGATGAACGGAGCTTTTAAAAACTACATCAGCGATGTAAAATCAAAAAGCTTCCCGAGTGATAAGGAACAATATTAAGTAGATGTGCAGATTTCAGATGTGCAGATATGCAAATGATTTGAAAATTTGAGGATTTGAAAATTTGAAAATGAGGGAATTAACCAGCTTGGCTTTTAAATCATTAAATCCGAAATCCAACATCCCAAATCCGAAATAAAAAAATGGCCCGCCCCGAGTTTAATTATACCAGTTTTGATGTTACTGATAAGGATATCCTTTATGAGGATAACCACCTTATTGCGGTGAACAAACGTGCCGGAGACATTGTACAGGTTGATGATACCGGCGACGAATCGTTGGACGATAAAGTTAAAAAGTACATAGCCCAAAAATACAACAAGCCCAATGGCGCTTTTTTAGGCGTGGTGCACCGGTTAGACAGGCCGGTGAGCGGCGTTATACTGTTTGCAAAAACCAGCAAAGCGCTTGAGCGGATCAATAAAATGTTTAAAGGCCGCGAAATGCATAAAACATACTATGCCGTAGTGCGCAAAAAACCGTATCCCGAATCGGGAACACTGGTGCATTGGCTGGTAAAAAATCCACAAAAAAACGTAACCAAGGCCCACGATAAAGAGGTACAGGGTAGTTTACGATCTGAACTAAGCTACAAACTGGTTGCCGAGCTTAATGGCTACTACCTGATAGAAGTTGACCCGATAACCGGCCGACCGCACCAAATCCGCGTGCAGCTATCAACACTGGGTTCGCCTATCGTGGGTGATAATAAATATGGATATCCGCGTGGCAGCCTGCGTAAAAGCATCTGTTTACATGCCCGTAAGCTTACCTTTATTCACCCGGTAAAAAACGAGCCTGTCGAAATTATCGCCCCTGTTCCGCGCGACGGCTTTTGGGAGAAGTTTGAAGGGATGATGGTTGGGTAATTCAAAAGTAAAAATTCAAAATTCAAAAATAGAGGAGCGGCTTTATAGCGCCTTTACCACCTCCCAAATCCGCTCATCAACCAAAACTCCTTCGGATAGGTTTCGTTCGCGGGTTTTCATGGTATTTTCGCCGGGATAGCTTATAGTACCGCCCTCTTGCTCAGGGGTACTGGTTTTGGTGTAGGCGATAATTTCTTCAATTAATGTCGCTGTTTGTTGGTCGTTTGAAGGCCTTATACATATAAATACCTGCGATATGCCGGAATCGGCCCCGCTTTGGGTTATTCTTGCTGTGGAGTTACCACCAGTTAAAACCGTAGCCAAAAGATCGAGTACTAAAGCAAGCCCCGATCCTTTCCAAAACCCAATAGGAAGCAACCTTTTTGACTCAAGGATTGCCGCGGGGCTGGTACTTAAATTACCCTCGTTATCATATCCACCAGGCAAAAGTAAAGCCTCGTTATTATTTTCATATTGCTTCAATTTCCCTAACGAGTATTGCGATATGGCCATATCCAGCACCACAGGCCGCCCTTTACGGGGCACAGCTATTACCAACGGGTTATTGCCCAGCCGCGGATCGAGCCCGCCCCAGGGTGGCAGGTTGGCAATGGTATTGGTAAAGCAAAGGCCAATATAACCAGCGTCTGCTGCCTGCCAGCCGTAAGTACCACCCCGCATCCAGTGGTTGGTGTTTTTTAGCGCCACGCAACCTATGCCATTGTCGTTTGCCAGCGTCATAGCCCTATCCATGCAAAACCTGGCATTTAGCATACCCGGGCCCAAATTGCCGTTCCATTGTTCCATGGCGCCAAAACCACCTTCCCGGGTGGGTTGACTGTCTGGTTTAACCAGCCCATCTTTTACGTGCTGCACAAAAACAGGGAAACGGTTTAATCCATGGGTATATATACCATCCCTGCTGTTTTCTGCAAAAATACCGGCACATTGATTGGCTTTATCTTCAGTAAAATTGAGCTTTAATAAAACCCGTTTAAATTCGGCTTTAAGCAGAGGGAGTGGGATGCGCATGGTTTTAAATTCAAAAATTAAAAGTAAAAATTCAAAAGGAAAAACCACTACGCCATGTTGAGGATGTTAATAGCGTCATTAAAATAAAAAACGTTTAAAACAGTTAGTTAAATATAACCCCTGCCGGTAGATTAATAACTGCAGGATTTCATATTTTTGCGCGTACATTATTTCATGAAAAATAAATTTCCATTACTTTTTATAATTGCCTTAGTTGTTGCCGGCGCACTTGCAAACTCCTGCAAAAAAGATAAAAACAGCAATATCCCAGCCCTGCTAACCAGCGGTGTTTGGGAACTGGCCTCGGTACAGGTATACTATTATACGGGGAATACACAGATAGGCAATCCGGATACATTGAATACCGATTGCAATAAAAGCCAGTACTTTACCTTCAAAAGTGACAATACCTGTAGCTACACTAATTTTGATTGTATTGAGCAAACATCAACCGGCACCTGGACTTTGACCGAGAACAAGTTATACTTTTCGTCAGATATCGTAGCTAAAGATACTATAGCAGGCGGCAGCACGAGTACCGAAAAACCATTTAATTACACGCAGATTGAAACACTTGGCACTTATTCCCTTGTATTGCAAACCGGCGATGTTGAGCCCAATTATTCGGCTACCAAAGCCCGCACCGTTAGGCGTTATGGATTTATACGGCAAAAAGCTATAACAAATACCAATTAAACCACGTAAAAAATTATATTTGGATATTATTGAACGGTTTATAAAACTACCAGGGATATGTTTAACTGTTGCCCGCGGTAACTTCAACACCTTTGAAAAACTTTAATGAAGAAACGAATTGCCATTTTTGCTTCAGGTTCAGGCTCAAACGCCCAAAAGTTAATGGAGCATTTTAAACGCAATGCCGAGGCCGAAGTTGTACTGATACTCACCAACAACCCGCAAGCCTTCGTATTACAGCGTGCCGACAATTTTGAAGTGCCATCGCACATTTTTACCCGCCACGAATTTTTTGAAACTGATGATGTAATCCGTCTGCTTAAAAACCTGCAGGTTGATTTGATTGTATTGGCAGGTTTTCTGTGGCTTATCCCCGGCTCATTATTAAAAGCCTTCCCCAATAAAATCATCAACCTGCACCCCTCCCTGCTACCTAAATATGGCGGCAAAGGCATGTACGGCGATCATGTGCACAAAGCTATTTTGGATAACAAAGAGGAAGAAAGCGGTATTACCATCCATTTTGTAAACGAGCACTTTGATGAAGGCGAAGTTATCCACCAATCGAAATTCAAAATTGAACAGGGCGATAACATCGAGATGGTCAAATTCAAGGGACAACAACTGGAGCACCTACATTTCCCCAAGGTGGTGGAAGCGTTACTGAAGAAGATGAAGAGTTAACACGATTTTCAGGATTTGGCAGGATTAACAGGATTTTTTGCTGTTGTGTTGCGCAACAAGTGAAACAGCACAAGAGACTATTTATTTCATAATCAACATCTTACGAATTGTCATATTTTACAAATCGAAACAAAACCGCAACAGCATAACACAAGGCTAAGACCAGGCTATCGGCATAATTTAATTGATCTTTATTCGGAAGCCTTCCCCATAAAATCTTGATACTTGATACTTACTACTTGATACTACCCCCATACTCCTTCGGTATCGGATTATCCTTCCGTTCGCCATCAAAAAACCAGGCCAGGATCCAGAAACGCGCACCATCGTTAAATAATTCGATACTGTTGATGCCGCGCTCAATAATTGGCCCGCCGGCAACATTGCGCGATTCGTAGGTGCTGAAAACATGGTAGATGCTGCCAAACTTTTCTACTTTCCTTGAGATCTCCCTTTCGTCAAAGCCATCGCGGGATAATGACGCATCGGACAGCCGGTGATATTCTTTCAGCGTCATGTAATGAAACTTTATCTTGCCTTCTTTATTCATTCCTGCCGAACCTACATGCGCGTCAGCAATATGCAGCAGGCTATCGCGCTCATAGCTTACCTTCTCCCCTTTTTTTACAGTCACCACATCGTAATAGGCTTTCATGATACCATCAAGGGTACTTACATTATCGCCATATTTGGTTACAACCTGTGCTGCGGCAAATTGCAGCAAGCCAATAGTCAAAAACAGGGTTAGAGCGGTTGATTTTTTCATGAGCAGGAAATATCGTTAGAGAGGTTTAAATAAAATCGAATTTAAACAATATCAGTCACAATCATATGATGATATTTTTACTCCGCCGGCTTTCTGTATTTCAACTTTAATATTTTGCGCGGCATCTGCATTTTTATGTAATACCTTTTCAAAAAGCATCGCTTCATCCAGGCCAATGTTCTTTAAAAGCAGTTTGTGGTTGGCGCAGCCGTCAAAATAGGTTTCGGTAGTTACGGCCCCGTTTTTGTAATAAATGCTTGTTTCTTTGGCTCCTTTTTTGGGTGTTCTTTTCGCGATTTTTAAAACCCCGTAATTGCGCTTAAGGTAAGCATCTTCCGTTTCTACAAAGCCATGATCATCTATTTCTAACGCAGGCATGGCAGACAGATAGCCATCAAACAGGTATCCTTGTTTACCCTTAAATTCCACCTTTATCCACTTACCGCTCAACCTGTACGGTTCTTTTAAAGCCGCGGTGTTAAAATCAACCGTTAAGTCCTTAGCTTCTCCTTCTGATTTAACAGGCTTTACAATAGCTCCGTACGGAATGGTCGCAATGGTTTTGCTCTTGTCGTCAGGATTACTTTTTAAGTTTACCCCGGCCAGCAACCATACTTTCAGCGATTTGGCCGTGGTATTTGCCTGTGTCACAGCTTTAATGTTGATACTTACGAATAGCACAGAAGCTATAATTGCGATAAGTTTTTTCATAGGTAAAAAATACAATGTTGTAACAGGCTAAAGATACATAGCTGTCATTTATTTAACTATAATTAAATTAATAATTAAAACGTTAGCTACCATTTAGTGTTACCCTACTGCACCACAAGCATATACAGTATGATAACCGCCAAAATAATCCGCCACCGGCATAAATTCCACCATTATATTAACGACGATCTTAAGTCGGTTAAAGAGGAAACCTTTTTTAAAATAGTTTTTTCAGACCCCGCAGAAACGGACTTGTTTAAAGACTGGATAAAGCAACACGGCGGCGAGTACGATTACAATAAAAACGAAAGCCGCCAGGAAGGCAAGTTCCCGGCGGTCCCGATGTTTCATGATGAAATTTGCTGGTGCGACATCATGACCTACTACCTGATGCATGTAGCAGGTTATGCCTTTTACTCAACCATTCATCCTTATAAAGGCGAGGTATATACTAAAAATTAGCGGCTACCGATATGCCGTAAACCCTTGGGTTACCTAAGTGGGTAGCGCCAAAATCGTATGCGTAATCAATAGCTTTTTTGTTGCCTATGTTGCTTTCCCATAAAAACAGGCTATAGTTTTTGGTATCGATGCCTATCCTGGCATTGAATTTACTGTAGCCTTTTTGTTCGATGGTGTTAGCCAGGTCAAAATACTGGTCGCCAAGGTAACGCCATTCGCCACGGGCTACTAACCTTGTTTTTTGCCAGCCGCCAAGCGCGTAGCCATATTGCAGTGCCAGCATGTTAGTAAACTTAGGTGTGTAAATTTGTTTGTTGCCTTTTAAGTCTACGATAACGCCATTGTTGCCTACAGCCAGGTCGGTGTAATGAGCATCGGTGTAGCCAAAATTATTTTCTATTTCCAGGCCTTTAACCGGTGTGGTGCTTAATTCAACTTCGACACCTTTACTGCTTAATTTACCGGCATTTTTGGTTATGGTGATAGCATCCGGTAATACCAAAGTTGGTACCTGCGCATCTGTTACCCGTGTATAAAACAGGGCTACGTTTGCGCGCAGTTTGTTACCCCAAAAGCTATTTTTCGATCCAACCTCGAAGTTGTTGCTATACTCTGGTTTAAAAGTGTACAACGGTGGCGACGACGGATCTGACCCTAACTCGGTAATACCGCCAGCCCTGAAACCACGGCTGTATGTGGCATATAAATTATTGGTAGCCGATAAATGGTAAGCCAGGTTAAGTTTTGGCGAAAAGGCTTTAAAATTTGCCGATGAAGAGGTATCCGACCGGGTAACCATAGCATCGCCGCCATCGGGCTGAAACTCGCCTTTCACACTTTCTTTTTTATGCTCATGATCATAACGCAAACCGGCCGTAATATCAAATTGCGGACTAACAACGTAGGTTACCTGGCCATAAACAGCCACGCCAAAATTTCTGTCGATATTGGTATTGATGCTGGTAAAGTTGGTTATTGGCGAGCCAACAGCCGCAGCATCGGTGCCAAAGTAGGTTCCCTGCTTGTTTGGGGCGTAGTGGTAAAAGCCATAAGCGCCGGCGGTCCATTTTAATTTAGAGGTTGACGATGCAGGTGAAGTAAACCTAAACTCCTGGATACCTGTACGTACTTTATTCCAGTCGCCGCCATAGTTGTTTACTACCGATACTGCGTCGATAGGCGAAAAATCACCATCAATAGGTTTGGTGTAGTAACGGTTATTTACCTGGTATGATGACTGTGAGGTAAAGTTAAAATCGCTGCCCGAATAATTGATAGCCAGCGAGGTATTGAAGGTATTATCAATCATTTTGGTGGTGGCATTTTGATCTACCTGGTAAGGTTTGCTCAAAGCGTCACCCGGCGAACCGGCCAATGTGAACGCGCCGTTATTACGGTTGTTGTAGTTTTTAACATTCAGCGTAAAAGCCAGTTTGGATGTAGCCAGGAATTTAAGGTAGTAATTACCTAAAAAGAAGTGCTGCTTATCAAAATGGCTATTGTCAAACGTATTGGTATAAAAACCATTAAAGCCCGAGTAAACACCCGCTACTCCTAAAAACAATTTATCTTTTATCAACGGTGCTTTTATACCCAGGGTAAAACGCTGCTGGCCGTAGTTGCCAAAATCCAGCCCGGCAAAACCGCTCAAGGTGTTTGATGGCTGTTTGGTAATAATATTAATAACACCACCTGTAGCATTGCGGCCGTACAGCGTGCCCTGCGGACCGCGCAGCACCTCTATCCTATCTACATCAAGCAACTGTGGGATGTAAGTATCCAGGCCATATTGGTTAACGCCGTCAACATAAGTAGCTACGGCAGGATCATATGATGTGGTAACTATACCCCTGATACCGCTAACCGTACGGCCATCGCCGGAGCCGGCAGAGTTTAAGTTGGGGGCAATAGCTGTCAAATCTTTCAAATCCCAAAGCCGGTAGTCTTTTATTTGCCTGGCCGATAAGGTTGTAACACTGAAAGGTACTTTTTGGGCATCCTCCTCGTATTTTTGAGCCGTTACCGTAACTTCATCCAGTTGGTTACTGGCATCTTTCAGTTGAAAACTGATGGGGCGCATAGTGCCGCTTAAAACAATCGATTGACTTTTTGCAGCATAACCAACGGCACTGATGTGCAAAATATAACTTCCCGATGCAATATCTTTCAATGAGAATTTCCCATCCTTATCGGCAACAGTACGGTAATTGGTATTCAGCAGGTAAACCGTAGCACCGGCAATGCCCTGGCTTTTTTCGTCGGTTATGGTACCCGATAAACTGGCAATAGTTTGTGCTTTTACTATAATACAAAGTATAAGCAATACAAATAAAGTAAGTGTTTTTTTCATTTAATTGGTTGTAACTGATATGTGTATTTTTAACACATTGATATAATTGCCAATTATAACAAACGGCATCCATTTAACTGCAAAGCAAACAGAAATTTTACTTAATTATTATTGGTTCATTGGTTCATTGGTTCATTGGTTCATTGGTTCATTGGTTCATTGGTTCATTGGTTCATTGGAACGCGGGTATAGCGGAAAATAGCTTTTTGGCTGAATGCCAGACAAGACCAATGAACAATTGAACCAATGAACGAACATACAAGACCAATGAACTAATGAACCAGTGAACCAATGAACAACCTATTCATTCAGCATAAATTTATCTACGCCTTCGGCGGGTTTCCAGTCGCTGCCGGGTTCGTAGTAATGCCATAGGAGGGCCGATATTTTTTTGATGAGCAGGCCGGCTTCGTTACTTGTTCCCCAGCTTTGATCGGTATTATGGTTTGTGATGATCGAGAATACGTAATCGCCATGGGGCGCGTTTACCAGCACAGTTTCTGACCGCGACTCATCAACCGCGCCTTGCTTGGATATGGTATGCACATATGGCGGAATTTGCGACAGGGCGTGCTCGTCCCAGTAAATACGCCCCATGTTACGGTACATCCTTTCGCTGGCGGCGGGGCTTACGGCTTCGCCTTTTCTGATCATGGTAAACAGGCGGCACATTTCATAGGGTGTGCTCACGCCCCATCCATAAATTTTGCGGATAGCCTCGCGGCCAGCCACACGCGAGTTTACCCGCATCACCTTAAACCCGTTTTGCTGCAGCCAGTTGTTAATATAATCGCCACCAACCAGTTTTTGCAGCCATAGGCTCGCGGTATTATCACTCATGGTTATCATCAGCATAGCAACTTTACTCAATTGTACGGTATCCTTATCTTTAAACGAACCTAAAAGATCCTCACCTGCATATAAAAGCGAATCGCGGTAAACCAGCTTCTGGTTATATTGCAGTTCGCCCTTCGCTATCTTGTCCATCAGCCCGCATTGAATACTCACCTTAATCATACTGGCTGTAGGGAACAGCGTATCGGCGTTAATGGCAACGGTTTTACCCGTTTTAAGGTTTTGTACATAAATGCCTGCCTGGCCATGAAAACCCTTAACGGCATCCTGCAATTGCGCCGTTAGTTTTTTATCGGTTTGGGCGTAGGTGGCGGTGGTGAGGAGTAAAAAGAGGGTGAGGAGTTTGAGTTTCATAGATGAATTGTTTAACAGATGCAAAATACTCAGTAAAATCAATAATCGTATCTTTATGATATGGATATTCAACAGGTTGTCAATATAGATCAGGGTATTTTAAGCGGGACACCGGTATTTTCCGGCACACGCGTGCCAGTCGAATCGTTTTTTGATCATTTAAAAGCTGGAATTTGGATTGAGGAGTTTTTAGACGAATTCCCTTCGGTTAAAAAAGAGCAGGCCATGTTTTTGATTGATAAACAACAGCGATTAAATTTCCTGTAAGCTGTTTCGCCTGGCATCTAATCGCGACGCTGCAACAAATAGCCTTTAATTTTTTAGATTTGTCTCTTCTTTAAAAGGATAAATGAATAAACCATCGATTCCACGTTATTGCATGTATATGCCAGCCAGTCTGGAAAAAACAGTAATGACATGACCGCAAATGGGGCTGTTGTAGAGACGCATAATTGCGTCTCCCGCAGGACATTCAGGATTTGCAAGGTCGATTTGCATGCGGAAGACGCAATTATGCGTCTCTACGTTGGAAATATAAATATGAGATTGATAATCAAAAACTTAAAACTACTTCACTATACAGACCTAAGCAATTGCGAATTAAACACAACTAACCGGAACAGTTCGCGATTGCCACGCTGCGCCCGCAATCAAATGAGGCCTAATACTATTTATCCCATATGAAACTCCTCCGCTGGCTTCTTTTCCCCTTTTCGCTCATTTACGGCCTGGTTGTTACCATCCGTAACTGGTGTTATGATGCGGGGGTGTTTAAAAGTACCGGTTTTAACCGCCCGGTTATTGTGGTGGGTAACCTTGATGTAGGCGGCGCGGGCAAAAGCCCCATGACCGAGTACCTGATCCGGTTATTTCAGGATGAAAAACCAACAATACTTAGCCGCGGGTACGGCCGTAAAACTAAAGGCTTTTTGCTGGCGGGCGATAACCCGCAGGCATCTGTAATAGGCGATGAGCCGGCCCAGTTTAAACATAAATTTCCGAAGGTTTCCGTTGCCGTTTGCGAAAAACGGGTAGCGGGAATACAACAGCTAAAGGATAAATACAGCCTTGTAATTTTAGATGATGCCTACCAGCACCGGGCGCTTAAACCGGGCTTTAGCATTTTATTGTTTGATTATAATCGTCTTAACCAACCGCGACTGGTGCTGCCAACCGGCAACCTGCGCGAGCCGTTCAGTGGCCGCGGAAGGGCCGATGTTATTGTCATCAGCAAATGCCCTCCAACATTGGCAGATGCAGAAATGGCTATCATAAAAAAACACATTAAGCCCTTGCCCAACCAGCAGCTATTTTTTACCTCCATAAACTACCTGGCCCTGCAAAATATGAACGGGGCTACAGTGTATCAAAACATTGATGAGCAAACCGCCGTGTTTGTACTTACCGGTATTGCAAATCCGGCGCCTTTGTTATCGCATTTAAAAAACCATACATCTATCATCAATCACCATAAATATCCCGATCATCACCAGTTTACCTTAAAAAATATCAGTAAACTTGCCGATGATTTTTTTGCCTGTACATCACAAAAAAAGTTAATCATCACAACAGAAAAGGATGCGCAGCGTTTAGGGGAACAGGAATTGCAGCCGGCCATTAAAAAACTACCTGTTTTGGTATTGCCGATAGGTATTAGTTTTTTAAATAACGGCAAACAGCAGTTTGATAATTTAGTAACCAAATATGTTAGACAATATTGAAAGCACCGCCCGGTACATCAAAAACCGCATAGGCGATTTTGAACCCGAGGTAGGTATAATTTTAGGCACAGGCCTGGGTGGCCTGGTTAAGGATATAGTTGTTGAAAAACAGCTGATGTACTCCAACATCCCCGATTTCCCAATCTCGACATTGGAGTTTCATTCAGGTAAATTGATATTTGGCACCCTTGGCGGTGTAAAAGTGGTAGCCATGCAGGGGCGGCTTCATTATTATGAAGGCTATAACATGCAGCAAATCACCTTCCCGGTTAGGGTGATGAAATACCTGGGTATTAAAACCCTTTACGTATCAAATGCCAGTGGCTCCCTTAACCCCGATTTTAAAAAAGGCGACCTGATGGTTATTGCCGATCATATTAACCTGCAACCGCAAAACCCGCTCGTTGGCAGAAATTACGAAGAGCTTGGCCCCCGTTTTCCGGATATGAGCCAGCCCTACAAACGCACGCTGATTGATAAAGCTTTAAGTATTGCCGCGGCAAACAATATTACCTGCCATAAAGGAGTTTATGTTGCTGTAACCGGCCCTAATTTAGAAACCAAGGCCGAGTACACTTATTTAAGGATCATTGGCGGCGACGCAGTAGGCATGAGCACCGTACCCGAAGTTATTGTGGCAAACCATATGGGCATACCCGTATTTGCCATATCGGTATTAACAGACGAGGGCTTTACTGATGTACTGGAGCCGGTATCATTAGAAGAAATTATAAGAGTAGCCGAGGAAGCCGAGCCAAAACTGACCCTGATCCTCAAAAATCTGATAGCCGGTAATTAGTGTAATTAATGCATCATAAGCTCAAATATATTTTATTGCTCCTGTTGTGCTTTGGCATACAGTCGGCTTTTGCACAATATGGCCAGGTAAACCGGGCAAGGCCGCTATCAACGCGCGATACATTAAAAACCCAACGGAAAGTTAGCGACGACGAACTGTTGGATAGCCTGCGCAAGAAAGAGGATAATAAAAAAGACTCTGTTGTTTTCAGCTCCAAGTTTATCCGGGTGACGATGGAGCGTTTCCTGAGCGACAGCACACAAACTTTCGCGTTGGATACCGGCATCTATAACTTTGAAAATTACAGCCCGCTTACCGATCCCCGCCATCCGCGCATTAGCCTGGGCTACAATGGTGTATCGCAACGAAGCATGCTGTTTGAGCCCGACCAAACCATAGGTTTTAACACCGGCCTGCACTCGCTTGATGTATATGCCTTAAGACCACAGGATATTAAGTATTATAACGCCAGGGTGGCCTATTCCAACCTCACCTTGTTTAATGGCTTTGGCAGCTCGGCCGAGCAGGTTTTTAAAATCATCCATACCCAAAATGTAAAACCCAACTGGAATGTGGGTTTCAACCTCAATTTCAACGGATCGCGCGGATTTTATAGCACCAGTAGCGTGCTGCAGCAAAATGTGAGCGATGTAAACGCCGCGTTTTTTACCTGGTACCAATCGCCAGGCAAGCGTTACAATTTGCTGGCCAACATCATTTATAATAATTTAAAAGCGCCCGAAACGGGCTCCATCCTTAACGATACTATTTTCACAGGCAAAAGCAATACCCTGTTCTTTAAAAACTCGGCCCCCGTGCGGCTGGCAAACAGTTACCAGCAGTGGACAGACAAAAGCCTGTACATAAAGCAGTTTTATTACCTGGGCCGTATTGATAGTTTGAACAAAGGCAAGGCTAACTCCAAAATTTTGCCTACCCAGCGCGTAGCACACACCTTACTTGTTCAAAACAGCAGTTATAACTACCTGCAAACAAACCAGCCCGATACCTATAATGTATTCCCGGATTATTATTACAGCTATAACCGGTCGCGAGACTCGCTGGTAGTAACCCATGTTCAAAACGAATTTTCTTACAGTTTCTATCTCCGCAGTAAATCGGTAAAGTTTGTAAAAAACGAAGTAAAGCTGGATCTGGGCCTGATACATGACCTTTATAACTACGCGCAATACGTAAGCGACACCGTGCTAAACCAGTATGGATACAAGTACATCCATCAAAATAAAATGCAGAATAATACCTTCCAGGATATTACACTGAAAGCCAAATTCAGCTACCGCTTTAGCGACAGGCTTGGTCTTGAAGGCGACTTTAGGCAGATAGTGCAGGGCCGCGATTTTGGCGATTATTTTTATGGCGCAAAGCTTAACGTTGCAGGTAATGATAAAACAGGCAAAATTGTTTTGGAAGCGTATTCACAAAACAGCTCACCTCCGCTTATTTACACCAACTGGATAAGTAACCATTATATTTTCCATAATAGTTTCAAAAACCAAAAAACAACCAGCGCCTCGTTTAGCTATATTAACAACCCCTTACAGCTGGATATTAAAGCCGAGTACTTTTTAATTGCCGGGTACATGTATTTTACCGCGCAGGATGGCGGTATCGACGCCCACCCTGCCCAGTTGAGTAATGATATCAACCTGCTAAAAGTAAGCGTGGGTAAAAATTTAAGCTACCACAGCCTGCACTTTGATAACTACATCGTTTACCAGAAAACAGATTATCAATCAACCCTGCGTACACCCGAGGTTTATACGTATAGCAACCTGTATTTCAGCCAAACGCTTTTTAACGTACTTAAATCAAACATTGGCGTAAGCGTGAGGTATAATACACCGTATGTGGCGCCATCATACGCGGTAGGCATTGGCCAGTTTTACAACGGGCCCGATGTTACCTTTACATCGTACCCCGTAGCATCGGTTTACTTTAAGGCCACCCTGCAACGTACCAACCTGTTCCTGATGTATGATTATGCCAACCAGGGCCTGCAAAGCAGAGGTTTTTACACCGTAAACCGCTACCCCATGCAAGATCATTTGCTGAAGTTTGGTGTAAGCTGGACGTTTTATAATTAGGTTTCAGTTTGCAGTGGGCGGTTTGCAGTGGGCAGTAATTTGCAGAGGCGGTGGGCAGTTTGACAGTAAGCAGCCTATATAGATTATCTTGGGCGTATCCCTGCGGGCCGGGCTAATCGCTCATACTGCACAGGCCTTATTCACAGGGCCGGTATCCGCTAATATCCCTTACGCATTTGTCTGAACCGGGATTCATCTGATTTGTTGGATTATTTGGATTATGATGTATGGATGGTCAAAATTTGTCAAAATCCAAAAATCTGATAAATCTGCTTAATCCGAGTTCAGACAAAAACATCTGCACATCTATAACCTGCACCTCAAAAAGTCTTACTACTTGATACTAAAATCAAGTTTTTTGTTTTTTCTTCTTTGCCGCCGGGAATAATACATTGTTCAAAATCAAGCGATACCCTGCCGAATTGGGGTGAAGCTTTAAGTCTGTCGGCGGGTCGCCTACGGCGTGTTGGTAATCTTCGGGATCGTGGCCGCCGTAAAAGGTCCATTGGCCTTTGCCATATTCGCCGTGGATGTAGCGGGCTTCATTGGCGGTTTTCATTTCGCCCATGATGGTTACGCCGGGCTTAAGCATGCTTTTATTATAGGCTGTGGTGAGGCCCATGAAGCCTTTTATCACCTTATCATGATCCTGGGTGAGCATGCTGGGCACTACATCCCATTTGGCCGAAAAATCAAAGAGTGTAAAAAAATCGCGCTGACGCTCCACCTGCCGGGTAGTCGTTACATCAACGTTGCTAAACTGGTGCGACATCGGGTTCATGTCCAGCGTAAAATTCTGGAAAGCGAAAGTTTGTGTAAAATCCAGTTTTGATTGTGCGTCCGGGTCGGCCGCATCGCCATCAAACATCCGCTCGCAAATATCAGTATTGGATGAGGCCAGGGCAATATCAAACGTATCGGTACCCGAGCACATGGCAAACAAAAAACCGCCGCCGGCGCAAAAATCGCGAATGTTTTTGGCCACTGCCAGCTTCATTTGAGATACCTTTTTAAAACCAAGCTTATGGGCCAGCGCTTCCTGTCCTTTTACATCATCGTTATACCATTGTGCAAACCTAAAGGCGCCGTAAAACTTACTGTATTGCCCGGTAAAATCCTCGTGGTGCAGGTGCAGCCAATCGTATTTGGGCAAGTCGCCTTTTATAACTTCTTCATCATAAACTACATCATAAGGTATTTCGGCATATTTTAAAACCAAGGTTACGGCATCGTCCCAGGGCAGTTTATTTTTCGGCGAATAAACAGCCATTTTGGGTGCCTTCTCCAATTTAACCACATCCATATTTACCGATGGGTCGCTTACCTCGGTAATAATCTCGTTTACTTTAGCATCTGCCAGCACCTGGTAGCTCACCCCACGTATTTTGCACTCCTCTTCCATCTTCTGGTTATACTTCATCATAAAGCTGCCGCCACGATAGTTAAGTAGCCAGTCAACTTCCTCCCCATTTTTTAAAGCCAGGAAAGCTATGCCGTACGATTTCAGGTGATCTTTTTGCTCATCGTCCATAGGGATAAGGATAGAGGCCGCTTTTGATATACAGGGCGTTAAGGCTAAAAGCAGAAGGCTGAAAGCCAAAAGCCGAAAAGAAGGTAAGAGGCGAAAGGTGAAAGGCAAAAGGTATTTTTTATATAGTTTATTATTCACTGTCCGGTTGTGCTGATTTATCAAATGTAACGAATAAACAACTAATGTTATTACCATGAATCGTGAAGCTTTAATCATGCAGCATAAGGCTAAAAAGCTTTCAGCCTTATGCTTTTCGCTTTCTGCTTTTTTATTACCTTTGCCAACTGTTTTCAAAAAAACAAAGAAATGAGCAAAGCAATAATCAAAACTGAAAAAGGTGACATGACCGTAGAGTTTTACGATCAGGATGCCCCAAATACTGTAGCTAACTTTAAAAAATTAGCTAAATCAAACTTTTACGATGGTGTTATCTTCCACCGCGTTATCCCTAACTTTATGGTACAAGGTGGCGACCCTACCGGTACAGGTGCTGGTGGCGCAGGCTACAAAATTGATTGCGAATTGACAGGCGATAACCAATACCATGACCGCGGTGTGCTTTCAATGGCACATGCCGGCCGTAACACCGGCAGCTCACAATTCTTTATCTGCCATAACCGTACAAATACCGCTCACTTAGATCGTAACCACACCGTGTTTGGTAAGGTGATTGAAAACGTTGACATTGTTGACGCTATTCGCCAGGGCGATAAAATTTTAAGCATCGAAGTAATAGAAGATTAAGTTATTGGTTAATTAGGTGAGTGGTTGATTGAGTTTAAAACCTAATCAACCATTCACCCAATCAACCTAATCAACCAATAAAACATGAATTTACAAGGAATTGTAGCCGTATCTGGCAAACCGGGATTATGGCGGGCATTGGCTCAAAACAAAACCGGTTATGTACTGGAGAGCCTGGATGCACAAAAAACAAAGCTGGTAGCCAACCTATCAACAGCTAAACTGGCTGCCCTTACCGAAATAACTATTTTTGGGGTTGAGGATGATATCAAGCTCACCAATGTTTTTGAGCAGATGAAAGCCGCTGCAAACGTACCCGACGCTAAAGCTGATGGTAAAAAAATGCGTGCCTTCTTTTACGAAGTAGCGCCGGATCATGACGAGGAGAAAGTATATGCCTCTGATATGAAAAAGATCCTTACCTGGTTTCATATCCTTAAAGATTTACCAGCATTTAACGAGGCAGACCCAACCCAGGCACCAGCTGCCGAGGCCGCCCCTGCCGAAGTTGAAGTTGAAACGCCTGTTGCCGAAGCAGTAGCCGCCGAACCGGAGCCCGCTCCTGCCCCAAAAGCAAAAGCTAAAAAAGCCACAAAAAAAGCCGAGTAATCGGCTTTTTGCTTTTAATCCAGGCTACCGGTATATTTTATCTTTCCGGTTGAATCAACGCCCATAACAAAGCCCTGTTCATAATCGGTGAGCGGTACTCCTATGCCATATTCTATCGTAAAGCCGCTACTATCCACATTTGCAAAAGGCAATGAAAGTGTACCTGATTTTTTCAGCCTGTCACTCATCGATTTATTAAAGGTTGCCTTGCTGACGGTTCCTTTGAATACTATCCGGGAATTAATCTTAAACTCAACATCCGACACAAAATTGTGAGTTTGAAAAGCCGTTAAACCATAAACATCAAGGTATTCCTTCGGGACACTTATTTTATTATCATGAATACAATAATGGCGAACGCGTAGGGTTTCCGTATCGCCGTTCGCTAAAATCTCCGTTGTATCAACCTTAAAGGTATCTTTATAGCTGGTCAACAATTTTTTCAGCAGGTTCTCGCGCTCATGCGGGTTAAGTTTCTTAATTTTTTGCAAGGCCGGATCAGTAGCTTCATTAGCACAACTTGCCAGTAAAATGGCAATGCCAAGCACAAACGCGACTGCACCAAACGCGGTTCTCATTCCTTACGCCTCCACCGCGTCATAAACAATCACTTTTTCCCAAAGGTGGCTACAATTTTTGATGAACTCCAGGTGCAGGGGGTGGGTTTGATAGGTTGCCTGCCCGGCAAGGTCGCTAAAAAACATCAGTTCAGATACAGCCCAGCTGTTATCAACCACATCACGTTTTTCGGTGCTGGCAACAATGCCTACACGCAGTTTTTTAACGGTTTCTATTTTCGACAGGGTTTTAACGCCTGCAACCAGTTTATCCCTGTCTTCAACCGAACCGGGATTTTTAAGCCAGAAAAACACATGGTGTATTACGGGCCATTCTTCTTTTTGATCTATCATTGACATTGCAGATGCTGCTGCCGTTCCTGCTGCCAGGGCGGCTGTAGTGGTTATGAATTTTCGTCTGTTGGTAGTGCTCATAATAGGGTTTATTATCGAGCGTTAAATTAGGAAGAATTATTTGAATCGCTTAAGCGAAATATTCTCCATTTCGTTTAGTAAAGTATTTTTCATAAAACTTACTTTCGTTTCTAAAAGTTCTGCCAGTTCTATCGTCGGTTCGGCATTAAAAGGATAACATTCATCTACAGATATTTTAGCTTTGATGTGCGCAATCCAATCTTCAGCCAATCGAATGTAATCTTCCAATACTTCAACAGTAGAATCCGGTCCGTAAACATCTAAATACATTGAAGGGATATCACCGACAATCACCCAAAGAAAATTATCCTCCTGGCTTTGTATATTGTCTATTTCGAAAAGAAAAATGCAAAATACTTCCCCAAGGTTGTAATAAAGAAAGCTATCATTTATCGCGGCACACCATTTAAAATCAAACAGGTACTTCTCGGCTTTTCTATAAACACCTGGTAACTCGGAATAAAAATCAATATCCGGTTGAATATCTTTATAGTTAACAGGATATTCTATCATGGCTATCTATCTACGCACATTCCGGCTGCCCGCATTTTTCATCGGCAAACTCGGGCTCAAAGGTGCTGTGGTTTATTTCCATGTGTTCCAACCGGTGACGGAGGTCATGTTTAATACTATCAAAATCGGCCATATTCTCTGGTTTGATAACCAGGTGGGCGGTAAGTGCATTCTCGGTAGTGCTAAGTGCCCATACGTGCATGTGGTGCACATCTACTACGCCTTTGCCTTTCATCAGTTCGGCTTTTATTTTTTCCAGATCCATTTCGGCAGGTACGCCGTCCATCTCCAGGCGCAGGCTGTCTTTTAACAGCCCCCAGGTGCCGCGTAATATCACTATGGCAATAACTATACTCACAATACTATCAATCCAGTACAGCCTGGTAAAATAGATGATAACACCTGATATAACAACACCGAGTGATACAATGGCATCAACCGCCATGTGCAAATAAGCACCTTTAACATTCAGGTCGGTATCTTTGTCTTTTACAAATAACCAGGCTGTAAGTGCATTTATACCAATACCGATAAAAGCAACCCAGGCCATGGTCCCACCTGATACTACCTCAGGATTCAGGAAACGCATGATGGCTTCGTAAACAATGAAGCCAACGGCTACAAACAGGATCATGGCATTAAAAAAAGATACGATGATGGTCGATCTTTTATAGCCGTAGGTATATTTACTGTTGGCGCTTACTTTAGTAAGCTTAAAGGCCAGCAGGGCCAAAGCCAGCGAAGCCACATCGCTCAGGTTATGCCCTGCATCGGTTAACAACGACAGCGAATGTGTCATAAAACCAGCTATGGTTTCTATAATTACAAAAGCCGAATTTAAGATGATGCCTACAATAAAGGCTGTATTCAAATGGTCCAGCTTGGGCGCATGATCATGGTGATGATGTCCGCCGTGCGAGTGAGAATGTGAATGATCGTGACCCATGGCGCAAAGGTAGGGTTTTAGATGTGCAAATTTCAAATTTCAGATGTGCAGATTATCCATCTTAATCAGAAGTTCATACTCTTCGGATGTGCAAATTTCAGATGTGCAGATATGCAGATAAAAAAAACATATCTGCTAAAATCATTTAACGTCTATCCCGGTCATCTGCACATCTGAAATTTGCATATCTGCATATCCCTCCTCATCTGCACATCTGAAATCTGCACATCTGCACATCTACTCGTGATGATACGGCTCCCCCTTCAAAATCGTGTATGCGCGGTAAAGCTGCTCGACAAAAAACAGGCGGACCATCTGGTGCGAGAAGGTCATTCGTGACAGTGAAATTTTATCGTTGGCACGTTGGTATACCGATTGGTCGAACCCATAGGGGCCGCCAATAACAAATATCAGGTTGGCCGATAAACTAATCTCTTTTTTGTTGATATAGGCTGCAAACTGGGTAGATGTGTATTCATTTCCTTTCTCATCCATCAAAATCACATGATCAAGCGGGCTTATTTTTTTCAGGATCAACTCTGCCTCTTTTGCTTTTTGCTGATCTGCCGTGAGGGCTTTGGTATTTTTCAGTTCGTTAATCTCTACCAGTTCCAGTTTGGTGTAATGCTTCAGGCGTTTTACATATTTATCTATGCCCTCTTTTAAATAGGTATCTTCGGTTTTGCCAACGGTTAAAAACGTAATCTTCATATCTCAAACAAATAAACGTTTATTTAAAATATATGTGTTTATTTAGCCACAACTTTTTTACCGGGTATGCAACAGGATATTATTACCAATTATGAACAACGCGCCAATGCCGCACAGCAGGAAGCCGCCAAATATAAAAAGCTTGCCAATACGTATTCATTATTGAGGCTCAGCATCTTCGCCCTTATGGTAGTAGCCATCAGCATTGGTGTGCAGCAGGATAATTTTACCATCGTGGCCCTGGCCTTTGTAGTACTTATTTTCGCGTTTGCGTGGCTGGTATCCCGCCAAAGCCGGTTCGAAAAACTTAAACAGTACTACGATGACCTGCAAAAAGTAAACCTGAACGAGATAGCCAGCATCCAAAGCCACGGCAATATATATAACGATGGCACCCGATTTGGTAACGAGAAACATTTTTACACCTCCGACCTGGATATTTTTGGCAACGCCTCCCTGTACCAGCTGGTTAACCGTACGGCAACATCTACAGGCAATAAGAAGCTTGCGGATTGGTTTGATAAACCGGCAGCCAAATTCACCATTCTACACCGACAGGAGGCGGTTAAAGAAATAGCTACCAAAAACGACTGGAAACTTTCGGTGCAAACCTTATTGGTATTTGCCATTCAGCGGGATGTCAATCAGCTTAAAAACCTTTTCAAATACCTGCACATGCCGCTTGATATGCCCGGCGAAAAATGGCTTGCCATGTACACCAAAATAGCGCCATATTTGTTTACTGGTGTTTTGACACTGGCCTGGTTTATCCCGCAGGTTAAGCTGGCGGCAATTATAATAGGTATTACCAACATGGGCATCGTGTTTTCAAAAGCCATGTACATTAGCAAAGCCGATATGATTGCCGGTAAAATTGGCGATACCCTGGCCAAATACGCCGATGTATTTAAACAGGCGGAAGACGAGCCCTGGCAGGCCAGCTATAATACATCGCTTGCTGCATTATTAAAAACCAGCCAAACCTCCAACAAAATAAAAGAGCTGGCCAACCTCATCAACAAGCTCAATTATCACCTTAATATGATTGTTGGCTTCGTGCTTAACCTGTTCTTTTTGTGGGATATCCGGCAGGTAATGGCCATCGAAAACTGGAAACGCCAGAATAACGAGAGCCTGGAAGCTGCTTTTGATGTTATTGCCGAATTTGAGGCCCTTATCAGCCTGGCAAGCCTCGCCATTAATTACCCGGATTGGGCTTACCCGCAAATTGAAGATAAACCAGGCTATACACTCATCGCCCACTCACTTGCCCACCCGCTTATCGATGCCACCAAGCGTATCGAAAATAATTATGAACTGGAGGATACCCATAAAATAGATATTATCACAGGCTCAAATATGGCGGGCAAGAGCACCTTTTTGCGCACCATAGGCATCAACACCGTGCTGGCGCTTTGCGGCGCTCCTGTGTGCGCTAAAAGCATGCGGATATCTGTTATCACCATGATTAGCTACATGCGGATTAAAGATTCACTAAACGAAAGCACATCAACCTTCAAGGCCGAGCTCGACCGCCTGCAAATGTTGTTAGCTGCGGTAGAAAACGAGCCCAAAATATTTTTCCTGATAGATGAAATGTTGCGCGGCACCAATTCTGTTGATAAATACCTTGGTTCCAAAGCGGTTATCGAACAACTCATCCGTAAAAATGCCGTGGGCATGGTGGCCACCCACGATTTGCAGATTGCCCGGCTTGAAGATAAATACCCAGATTATGTACGCAACTTCTACTTCGATATCCAGGTAAAAGACGGTGAAATGCTGTTTGACTACAAGATAAAACATGGCGAGTGTAAAACCTTTAACGCGTCGCTGTTATTGAAGCAGATAGGGATTAATGTAGAGGCGGAGTAGAATCAAGAGTCAAGAATCAAGACATAATCACTAATAAATCGGCACTTATTAGTGGTATACCTAATTTTATTCTCTGGGTTTCTATTTTTGATGTGAGCGCGGCGTAATTAATTATCGCTGCCCAAATACATTTTTAAGTTTAATGGGCGGGAAAAGATTCCATGAAATCCCTAAACCAAACTGGTGCCCCGAGTCGACAAACCGATAATTGTAATTATCGTGTCCGGCAATAAACGTCACAAAAAAACCAAGATCCGGGGTGGCCCTTATGGGGTACGCCGTGAATATTGTTTCTAAACGCCAGGGCTCAACGCTTTGATGTGCATTAAATATCCGCTCGAGGTTTCCGGTGATCGAGTACCTCCCCCATTTCACTTTTTCAACGTATTGAAAACCGGCTAATAGCCTTACTTTACCGTATATTTTAATATCCTCATCAGAATAACCACCTGCATCAAAAACCCCAAAAATCCGGTCATGATATAAGGTGCCGCCAAACTTGTATGAATAAGTTCTAATAGCCGTATTGTCGTTCCTGAAACCGGTATCAAGGATGTTTTTACGATAATTAACTATAAACTCGGTAAGGTCGGTTGAAAAATTTGCGCTTTTCCGGTTCAGTATCGACGATAGGTTTGTTTGCGGTGTTATGGTTTTGTACACGGCCTCACTTTCAGGCGAGCCATCGGCATATTTATCGGTAAAAGCACCACCGTCCTGCCCGTTAGAGTAATGACCGCTTTCGAGCGAAAACGTTAATAAATCGACGCCATGGATTCTAAATACTTGCTGGGTCCCGGCCAGTATCCTGTATGATGGTGTTCGTACCGGCAATGAATTCTCGGTATACATTCTCAATTGTGGCCGGTATGATAAATACCAGGCTTGAAAATGATTACCATGTATGCCATCGCTTCTGTCGCCAAGTTTGTATATATTGTTGAGCACGCTATACCTCACTATCGGGTTGGCTTCAAACAAAATTGTTTCGTACTTTTTGGCCGATGCCATGGTACTGAACCACCCAATATTGGGGTCATCGCCGACTGGATAATAAGGCTGATGGATATTTTTTTGCGCATTACATACGCCGGCGATGCTAAAAAGCAGGCCGAGGGTGCCAATGAGTTGCTTTTTCATACCGAAAGGATTGTTCTGATCGCATTAATTTTTCCGTCAATTCCATTTCCGTCAATTCCATCGGAACTTGGGTCATCAATATAATACAGAGAAAAAGCAATATTTGCAGCAATAAGCTCATTTCTGATAAGAACAGCCTGATTTTGAAATTCAATGGCAATAAAAAAAGTAGTTTCGATGTTTTCAAATTGAAAGGGATGCAAAATGGCTCTAACTCTTGTTAAAGTAAGTCCCATATCATCTGCACCATAAATGGTAAGTATATTTCCGTGAGGCATATGTGATAAGTTTTGGATTTAAGATACCTATTTATCTTGCTATAAATTTAAGCACGACAAATACTTTAAACAATACCTGAAAACAGGGATAATAGCAATTTTCCGAGGCAAATTAAACAGATTTGGCTAAAACCAAAAAGGGCCGGAAGATAAACTCTCCCGGCCCTGCTTTTTCAAAAAGTCTTGATTCTTGACTCTAAAAGTCTTATCTTCCTCCTGATGGTGTGCCACCCTGGCCACCGCCCTGGTCGCCTTGTTTAAGGTCATCGTTGTTTACACCTTTTTTCTGTTGTTGCGGGTTGCTGAAGCTTAGCTTACCAAAGCTGTAGCTAAATGTGATACCGAACGAACGGAAAGGGAATGCGGTTGAGCTTTTTAACGAAAACGCATCGCTGCTTATATTTTGGTCGAAGTGTTTGTCGCGGGCAAATGGCTGTACGGTGTTAAAGCCGATAGCAAGTTTTTTATCCATAAACTGTTTCTTTAAACCAAAGGCATAAATACCAAAAGCCGGGCTGGTACCTTGTATGGTACGGCGGGCCGAGTTGGTAAAGCCAAACAATTCGGCCAAAAAGTTATGCGGGAACTGGTACGATGCACTTCCGAAAGCTGAGTATTGGAAATAAACACCCGTTGCCGAAGCTTTATCTTTATAGGCATCAAATATGGTTGGGTTATAGGTATAACCGTTGATGCTTGCCCGTATGGTTAAAGGTTTTATCGGGTTTATCGACCCAAAGAAACTTGCGCCAAACGAATTATTTTTACCAATGTTTTGATAAGCGGTACGGGTTGCATGTACTACCTGGTTATGGATGGTTTCGGTCAGTGTATCAGCGATACCCTCAATCATGTTGTTGGTATTTTTGTAGTAAACCGAGAAGTTGATCACCGATGATTTAACGAATTTGTTAATGTTCAGTTCTATGGTTTGCGACACTTCGGGTGCCAGGTTCACGTTACCAACTGTTTGGCTTTGTATCGAGCTGCGGTTAATAAACGGATTTAAAAACTGCAGGCTTGGCCTTTGTATACGTTTGCTGTACGATAATTTAAGCGTTTGGCTGCCCAGTTGTTTCTGTATGGTCAAACTCGGAATATAAGTTGTATAGCTGGTGCTAAATGGGCTTAAGTTCTGATACAGGTCGCCCACCTTATCCGGATCCTGGTAAGGATTCTGTGGATCGCCCTTTATCCGGGTATTTTCTACACGGCCACCTACCAATAACGAGTAGCTTTTTGGCAAAGTGAAGGTTAAAACAGTATAACCGGCGTATACATTCTGCGTATAATCGTATAGGTTCGAGTTCAATGAATCGCGTACCGCGTTGTTACCGACAGTATCAGTATCAAATATATCATAGTTACTGTTTATACGGCGTTGTATCGTTTTACCTCCGGCCTCAATTTTAACTACTTTGCTTACCGGCAAAGTATAATCGGCCTGGAAAGTATATTCGTTGTTTTTACCATTGTTGGCACCGCTTTGGCTGGGGTTAACCGCTTTAAATATGCTGTTGTAATTTGTTTTGATAATACTGTGGCTCCATTGGCCCGAAAGCGTAAACTCTTCGCCTTCTTTTTTAAACTTGTGCGTATAATCAAGGTTCCAGTCAAAACCACCAAAATGATTGTTGGACCTGGTAGTACTGGTATAATGCGTTAGCAAACTGCCCACTTGTATATTATTATCACCGTTTCCCTCTATATTAAAACCACCGTCATTAAGCCTGAAGGTACTGTTAAAGCTATTGAATGCATTAACCTCATAACCCATAGTTACCGAGCTTATGACGCCATGTCTTTTAATACGGCTTGTCGAGTTGTTAAAGTTATGGCGGGTTATACTTCCATCGGCACCTTTAAACTGCTGATCGAACGTGGTGGTTGATGTTTGCGGCCAGGTTAAGTTACCGCCTGCATTGATACCCAGGCTAAACCTGTTTTTGTTGTAGTTAAGGTTAACGTTGCCGTTATTTTGGCGCGTGCCCACACCGCCGCTTACCGAGCCGCTGATACCTGATACATTTTTTTGTTTGGTAATGATGTTGATGATACCACCAGAACCTTCTGCATCATATTTTGCAGATGGAGATGTTACTACCTCGATGCTTTTGATCTGATCGGCAGGGATGGTTTTTAAAACATCCGATAAGCTGGCCGATGTGGCGCCCGATGGTTTACCGTTAATCAAAACTTTAACATTCTGATCGCCGCGGATAGATACGTTACCGTTAATATCAACGTTTACCAAAGGTACTTTTTGCAATACATCGGTGGCATTACCACCTGCTGATGTCAGATCTTTTTCGGCATTATAAACAATCTTGTCAATCTTGTTTTCTACAAGTGGCGCCTGGCCAACAATGTTAACGGTAGCCAGTGTTTTGGAGCCCGGCGACAGGAAAATGTTGTTCATTTTAGCATCGGGCTTTGCAGCAGTAGTTACAACAGGGTCGATTGTTTTTGTTGGATAACCAAGAAAAGAAATCACCAGTTTGTAACTTCCGGGCTTTACATTATCTATCTTAAAACTACCTTTTGAATCTGTTAAGACACCATTGATGGGCGATTTACCGCCACTGCGATACAGCCCTACAGATGTATAATCCATAGGCTGTTTGGTAACTGAATCGATAACAGTACCAGAAATGCGGCCAACAATTGTGGGGCCACCACCACCAACCCCAAACTGCGCTTTGGCCGAGATGGCAAAACAAATTAGAGCTATAAAAAAGTAAAAACGTTTCATTTGTGCGTATTTTCGTAATTGGAGGCGAAAATACTTCAAATGTTACACCCTAATCCTTTATTTTTTTGATAAAATGCAAATTGTCATGTACATGTTACACTATCATGAAATAACCTTTAATGATAGGTTATAGTTTACCTGTTTGGATAATTTTAAACAAGGCTTTTCAACCAGTAAATAAAACAACCAGGCAAATAAAATGCTCACACCAATGCCTGTTAAAAACTCTACCCCTTTAAAAAACAACGATTTAGGTAACAGTGTACCAAGGTAAACAACCAGGTTGCTCCCTATAATATCATGAGTGAGGTACAGCGAAAATGAAATTTTAGAAAGAAAGCTAATAACGGAGTAACTTTTTAAAGGTAACAACAATATACCCAGGGCAAATAGTGCCGCGCAGGTTTGAGACAAGCCAATCGAATACACGCTGCAAGCAGTAATCAGACCACCAAAAACAAGTACCCCGTTCAAAGCCTTTCCTTTAACCTTGTATAAATAATACAAAATACCCAGCGCAAACACCGGGAAGCTGTTGATTAAAGTGTTGCCCGGCACCTTTAAAAATACCGGTAAAATACTTAACAGCAATAACAGCCAAGCCCCCCATTTACCTGTAAACCATGGAAAGCACAGCGCAACAAACAGGTAAAACTGGAACTCGATACCCAGTGTCCAGTAAACCGGACTTAGGTATGGCTGGCCCAAAAAACTATTAAGATAGGCCAGGTGACAAACCGCGTTAACCCAATCGGGGCGGTAATGTGCTACCCAAAAAAAGTTCATGATGATGGCCATCACTATCGAGATGATGTACGGCGGTTCGATACGGATAACCCGCTTGAGGATAAAGCGGCCAGCCAGTTTCCAGCTATAATTTTCCGGGATAGCCCAACAAATGATAAAGCCCGATAACAGGAAAAACATATAAACCCCCAACCAGCCATAATTTAAAACAGGCAGGGTTTTGCCGCCCAAATGGTACAGCGTTACAACCAGCGAAGCTATCGCCCGGATATAATCAACCTGTTGAATGTGTGGTTTTTGTTTTGTGCTGATAGCGGTCATGCTTAACAGCAGGATTATATATGCTGTTGGCGCTAAGATATTGTTTTTAAAATTATGAGGTGAAAATGAAGAAAGTAATCAATCAGCCATTTGAAATATGCCATCTAATAATTTATCGCCCAATAAAAAATCATTGGTGGTAATAATTCCCCGGGGAAGTGGCCTGCTTAGCAGGTCCTTGTCCAGAATAGCTATGTTGTTTACATAAAGAATGCTTTTAATTTGATCTTCAACCACTGTTAATGCAATATCTTTTACAAACCCTGTGTCGTCTGATTTAAGAAAACCCCAGCTTTTTAACTCACCGTTTATTATATACGAAACTTGTCCATAGGCAGCGACAGGCGCACACAAATTAATGTAAACCAAAACAGCGTTTTGTTGATTTTCAGATTTGGTTAAATAACAAAGAAAACCAATAAAATTAGACATCCCTCCATCTTGTGTTACATAGGATTCGAAAGCAATGTTATTTTTAAACTGATTGACAAGATCACCGTAATAGTTATCGATACCATCGTCAGTTTTATTTCTGTCGATTGGCCAGTCATCCCTGTAAGGCTGCCAGTTTAGGATTCTATTAAGCTCTTCGTTTGTTAGCATCGCATGCTAAAATAAAGAAATGCAGGCCAACATCAAATTGAGCGTATCGCCACCCTATACTCCTGCTGAACCATCAACAGGCAGTTGGCACATAAACAGCCCTCATACAGCTCACTCACATACTGCACCTCATTCAGTGTAAGCTGCACAGTACTGCACTGGCACTTGGTGAATGAATTGGCTTTACATTCAAAAGGCGCCTCGCAGCGTTCGCAACGGATGATTTCGTGTTTGGGGTGCATTTTTTAGTCCGGAAGTCGGGAAAGTCCGGAAGTCCGAAAGTTGTTTTGTCAAAGGTCGACAAGTTTGATAGCAAATAAAAGCTTTTCAGATCATTATTGTGTAAAAGAGAGGAAGTCGGAAAGTCCGAAAGATCAGAAGTCGGAAAATTCAGAAGCTAACGGTAGGCTAAATATAAAAGACCAATGAACTACGAAGCTTACTGGTCTTTTTTATCTTTCGGACTTTCCGACTACTAATAATGTAAAAGACCGGTAAGCTACTACGCTACCGGTCTTCCTTTATCTTTCGGACTTCCCGACTTTCGGACTTTCCGACTAAATACTTACGCCGAACAAGTAACGCAACCCTCTTCCATCGAGCAGCTTGGGCCTTCTGGTACGTTGTCGGCCATTTGGTCTACATGGTCTGGAATAACCGGCTCCATGTTTGATCCGCCCTGGTTTTCAACGGTAAACTTAACAGCTTGCGAAGCGGCTTGTGTACGCAGGTAGTACATACCTGTTTTTAAGCCTTTTTTCCATGCGTAGAAGTGCATTGAAGTTAGCTTTGAAGCGTTTGGCGCGTTGATGAACAGGTTTAATGATTGCGACTGGCAAACATAAGCACCCCTATCGGCAGCCATATCAATAATGTTACGCATCTTAATTTCCCAAACTGTTTTGTACAGCTCTTTAATAGCTGATGGTATTTCGGCAATATCCTGAACAGATCCGTTTGCGGTGATGATCTTATCTTTCATCGCAGGTGTCCATAAGCCAAGGTTAACCAAATCACGCAGCAGGTATTTGTTTACCACAATAAACTCACCACTTAATACACGGCGGGTGTAAATGTTTGAGGTATATGGCTCAAAGCACTCATTGTTACCCAATATTTGTGATGTTGATGCTGTTGGCATTGGCGCTACTAACAGGGAGTTACGCACACCATGGTTCATTACATCAAGGCGCAGGTTTTCCCAATCCCAACGGGTGCTGGCAGGTGATACATTCCATAAATCAAACTGGAATTTACCTTTTGATAAGGGCGAGCCCTGGAAGGTTTCGTAAGGGCCATCTTTAATAGCCAAATCTTTTGAAGCCGTCATGGCAGCAAAATAAATGGTTTCAAAAATCTCTTTATTCAGTTGTTTAGCCTCATCGCTTTCAAACGGCATACGCAGCTGGATGAAAGTATCTGCCAAACCCTGTACACCTAAACCAATAGGGCGGTGACGCAGGTTTGAGTATTCGGCTTCTTTAACCGGGTAGTAGTTATAATCGATGATCTTGTTCAGGTTTAAAGTAGCCTGGTAAGTAACATCGTATAGTTTGTTATGATCAAACGTGCCATTGTTAATGTAGCGTGGCAATGCTAATGAAGCCAGGTTACAAACCGCAATTTCGTTAGCATCGGTGTACTCCATAATTTCGGTACAAAGGTTTGAGCTTTTAATAGTACCTAAATTTTGCTGGTTTGATTTGCTATTGGCAGCATCTTTATATAACAGGTATGGCGTACCGGTTTCAACCTGGGCATCCAATACGGCAAACCACAATTCCTGTGCTTTGATGGTACGGCGTGCGCGGCCTTCTTTTTCGTACCTGGTATACAGGGCAACAAACTCTTCGCCAAAGCAATCGGCCAGGCCTGGTGCTTCATGCGGGCAGAATAAGCTCCACTCTTCGTTGGCTTCAACGCGCTGCATAAACAGGTCAGATACCCAAAGGGCGTAAAACAAATCGCGGGCACGCATTTCTTCTTTACCGTGGTTTTTACGCAGATCTAAAAATTCGAAGATATCTGCATGCCAAGGCTCTAAATAGATAGCGAAAGCACCTTTACGTTTGCCGCCGCCCTGGTCAACATAACGGGCGGTATCGTTAAATACGCGCAGCATTGGGATAATACCGTTGCTGGTACCGTTTGTACCGCTGATGTATGAACCGGTGGCACGCACGTTGTGAATGCTTAGGCCTATGCCACCTGCGCTTTGTGATATTTTTGCTGTTTGTTTTAAAGTATCGTAAATACCATCAATGCTATCATCTTTCATGGTTAATAAAAAGCATGACGACATTTGTGGTTTTGGGGTACCTGCATTAAATAATGTAGGTGTAGCATGTGTAAACCAACGCTCGCTCATTAAGTGGTAAGTTTTGATGGCGCTCTCTACATCCTCTTTGTGGATACCTACAGATACACGCATAAACAGGTGCTGCGGGCGCTCAACAATTTTACCATCTACTTTTAACAGGTACGATTTTTCAAGGGTTTTAAAACCGAAATAATCAAAACCAAAGTCGCGGTCGTAAATGATGGTGCTGTCTAACAGTTCTGCGTTTTTCTCAATTACTTCCCAAACATCATCTGCAATTAACGAGGCATTTTTACCGGTTTTACCGTCCACATAGTTGTACAGGATACGCATAGTTTCTGAGAACGACTTGATGGTGTTCTTGTGCAGGTTTGATACTGCAATACGCGATGCCAGCAAAGCATAATCAGGATGCTTCGTCGTTAATGATGCAGCAGTCTCGGCAGCAAGGTTATCAAGTTCTGACGTGGTTACCCCGTCAAACAAACCTTCAATTACCTTTTTTGCCACATCAATCGGGTCAACCAGGTTGAACCCATAGCACAGTTTTTCAATACGTGCCGTGATCTTGTCGAATTTTACCGACTCTTTTCTACCGTCTCTTTTTACTACAAGCATTTTCTTTTAATTATTAAGTAGTCGGCGTAAGGAAGGGGGAAACTTTCGCCAACTGTTGGTTTTGCATTATGTTATTTAGTATAGATGTTAGTACTATTATCTGATTTGATTTCCCTTTCTCACGTCTCAAATCTCACATCTTAAATCTTTTTAGAAATCCTCATCAAGAGAAAATGCTTTGCTTTCAGCGTTATTTAGTACACCACTTTTCTGGTAGTCGCCAACACGTTTTTCAAAGAAATTGGTTTTGCCCTGCAGCGATATCATCTCCATAAAGTCGAAAGGATTGCTGGCTCCGTAATGTTTTTCATAGCCCAGTTCGCCAAGCCACCTATCGGCAACAAACTCTATGTACTGGCCCATCATTTTGGCGTTCATACCAATCAGGTTCACGGGTAGTGCATCGGTAACAAATTCTTTTTCTATTTCAACCGCATCGGTAATGATCTTTAAAACAGCGTCGGCGCTTAACCTTTTGTTCAGCATTTTGTACAGCAGGCAGGCAAATTCGCAATGCGAACCTTCATCACGTGAGATTAACTCGTTGCTGAAAGTTAAGCCCGGCATCAGGCCGCGTTTTTTAAGCCAGAAGATAGAGCAAAAGCTACCCGAAAAAAAGATACCTTCAACCGCCGCGAAAGCAACCAAACGCTCGGCAAAGTTGCCGTTGTTTATCCAGCGCAGCGCCCACTCGGCTTTTTTGGTTACACATGGTATGGTGTCAATAGCATGAAACAGGCGGTCCTTTTCGGCAGGATCTTTTATGTAAGTGTCAATTAACAGGGCATAAGTTTCTGAGTGGATGTTTTCCATCATGATCTGGAAGCCGTAAAAACAACGGGCCTCGGGCAATTGCACCTCGCTCATGAAATTTACGGCCAGGTTTTCGTTCACAATACCATCACTGGCGGCAAAGAAAGCCAGTATATGCGAAATGAAATGCTTCTCGCCCGGATTCAGGTTTTCCCAGTGCTTCATATCATCCGAAAGATCGATCTCCTCGGCTGTCCAAAAACTGGCTTCAGCTTTTTTATACATTTCCCAAATAGCCGGATACTTAATAGGCAGTATCACAAACCTGTCTTTGTTCTCTCTCAGTAAAATTTCGTCTTCCTGTATCATTTGGTACCTGTTTTTTTCCGTTTTATTTTTTCTTTAGTGACATCAGACACCAACCCCGGCCTTATTAAAAAATAAAGCTCTTTTTTCCAGCGATCAGGCTTGGCCAATCACATTTTTTAGTATGTAAATTCCTGACAGATAAGTGTTTGCATTGTTGGATGATGAATACATCCGACTGTCTGTTGAATACCTTTTTATTACCTTGTAGAACAAAGTTAATGTTTGCGTTGGTATGCTGTTAATGATAGTTTTTAACAAACGCCCGAGTTATTAACACTTTGTCGATTTATTTTTATCGCCCCGTTGTTGAAAGAAAATTAATAGACTTGATTACAGCTAATTAAAATGAGCCCGACAAATGCATAGTGTAAAAACAGGGCCAAACCAATAATTTAACATTACAAATTACTTTACTTAACACAGACAGTTATTGAAAAATAAATAACGCCTTTGCTAAGGGCTGGTAACAATCTCGAAATTGAGCTGAAAAAGCGATTCAAAAAACCAAATGTGGAAAAACAAAATACCCCGCAGGATAAAAACCAAACGGGGTATTCCTAAAAGTTTTAAGAAAGTTACTCAGCCGGAACAAATTTCATTGATACCGAATTTACACAATGGCGGGTATTCTTCGGGGTTAGGTATTCGCCTTCAAAAACGTGACCCAGGTGGGCGCCGCAATTGGCGCATACAATCTCAACCCGGCGGCCATCGGCATCGGGCACCCTTTTTACAGCACCCGGAATTTCATCATCAAAACTTGGCCAGCCGCAATGCGATTCGAATTTTGATTCGGAAGTGTATAACGGTGTGTCGCAGCGTTTACAAACATATAAACCTTGCGCATGGTTGTTTAATAACGAGCCGGTAAAAGGCCTTTCGGTGCCTTTATGGAGTATGATATATTCTTCTTCGGGTGTTAATTTATTGTATTCCATTGATTTTATGATTTCACTGATTTTTAGCTGATTTCACCGATTGCTGGCTTAGTCAACTACATAAATGTACGACAATTTGAGGGATTGAATGCTTGACAAGATGATGTTTACATTGGGTTGACTTGCACAATAAATATCCAAAATTAAGGTTATCTTGTTGCTATGAATCCATACCTGCTATTATTAACATTTGTTTTAACAGTTGGTAAACCAAAGCAATATTTGGCTTTACCACATTCGGTTCATATGCACACACAGGAGGTTGATACTTCAAGGCTGGCTATTTTAAACCTCGGGAAAGACCAGGTAAGCAGTTACTTTGATGAAGGTTCAAAACCTATAGTGCTATCGCCTGATGAGATAGAAAAAGCAAACCTTTTGATTAGCGAAGCAATTAGTCAATACAATACCGACAGCGAAAAAATTTACAAGCAAAACTTGGCAAATACAAAAAAGTACCCCGGTTCGGTTGCTTACGACCCTAAGATTAAATCGCCATCCAGCTATTACAAGCAAATTGTGGCGGTGATTAATGCAAAGGGCGAAAAAGAAGTTTGGGTAAATTGCTTTTGTAAATTAGATGACTGGCGCCCCGATAATGACAAAAATTATTGGCGAAAAAATATTGTAAGGGTAATGGACGGCGGAAGCTGCTATTTTAACCTAAAAATAAATTTGACTACCGAAACCATCATTTGGTTTAAAGTAAACGGCGTGTCTTAAACTGGATAAGCCACTGTCGTGTCAACGATAAATTGACGGATATTCTTTAGCCCAAAGTCTTAAGTTTTAAGTCAAAAGAGAAAAATAACAACTTTAGACTTACGACTTAATACTGTCGACTTAACACTACGGCGTCACTGCATCCAAATGATACTCCTGTATCAGCGGAGGATTTTCGGGCGTGAGGGTAAAGCTCACTTTAATATTGGCATTCTCTCCCTTAATAATAAAATAGCCGCGCAACTGGTTTTCCGGCATTACATCGCCAATACTTACTGTTTTCCCGGCTTTTGCAAAGGCGGCAGCGGCTGCAACTTTTAATTTATCAGGAAAGTAATCCATAAAAAAGTTATCAGCAAAAATGCCGCTTTCTTTGGCTTTGCTCCAATCGGCAATTACTTTCAAGAGGTCGTTTTTACGCTGCTCCAATATCAACGAAGCCGGCAGCTGGCGGGGTTTTATGCCGGTGATGGCCATTATGGTATCCAACACCTGCGTATTGGGATAGCCGGCCCTGGCATAGGTTAAATTGGCGAACGACACCACGCCGATACCATAATCGGGCATAATGTTCCATTGGCTGCCAAAGCCCGGTAAGCCGCCGGTATGGCCAATATAAACGCGGTTATCACAATCTTTGGCCCAGCGTAACCCGTAAGCGTAAGCGCTCACATTGGGGCAAGGGCGGCCTGTGGTTGTTTTGGCATTGGCTGTTAAATAGTTTACATCCCAGGGGTATTGCATCTCGCGGATAGAACTGCGTTTAACAGGGCCGGTTTCGGCATCATCCCTTGGCGGCCAGGCATCCAGGTGCAGGGCCATATAAATGCTAAAATCTTCAATAGTGGTAATAAGGCCGCCCATGGCACCGTAAGCGCCGTCGTGCAGCAAGGGCTGCTCAACCCATTTATCATCCAGCCAGCGATAGCCAAGGGCCAGCTGGTCTTTAGGTACTTTGGTGTATTCCCAGTAGGTATGCGTCATACCCAGCGGCTTCAGAATGTTATCGTTAATATAAGTCTCATAGGTTTTTCCTGATACTTTTTTGATGATATAACCCAGTGTGGCAAAACCCAGGTTGCTGTACTCATAACCCTGCCCCGGGTTGCTGGAAAACGAAACACCTTTTTTGTATATAGCCACCAGTTCGGCATCGCTTACAGCCAGTTGCCTGTCGCCCCAGGGATTATCTTCCGGGTAACCGGCAGCATGGGTAAGCAGGTGGCGTATGGTTATGGGCGTAGCATCTTTAGTAAGGTATTTAGTACCCTTCATTTCGGGAATATACAGGTAAGCTGGATCATCCAGCTTAAGCTTTCCCTCATCGCGAAGCTTTAAAATAGCCATAGCTGTAAGACTTTTAGTCATAGAAGCGATGCGGAAGGCTGATTTTGGCGTAGCCGGTATTTTATTGGGCACATCAGTATAGCCCAGGCCTACGGTATGCACCAGCTTGCCATCTACAATAATACCATAGGCAACACCGGGCCAATGGTTATCTTCAGCATATTTTTTATAAATCTGATCGATTATCGGGTAAGTGGCTTCAATCTTTTTCAGCCTGTCTGGATCGGTAAAGGCAGCGGGTTTGTAGGTTTGAGCAGTGGCGGTTAGACCGCAGGCCGATAAAAGTAACCAAACGCAGATTTTTTTGATCATGGGAGATGTTTTGAAGCTGGGTGTCCTAAAATAAAAATTTTTAGCGATAGCAGCAACTTAAGTCCACAACACCTGTTCCTTGTTTTTTTCAATATACCTATAACTCCGCTCAAAATACTTCCGCATAGTTTTATTTAAATAACCTTTCCAGCTAATCTCCTCATTACGGTAATGAGCCAGCCATGCCATGGCATAGGCAATTACCTGTTCAGGCAGGTAGCCGCTCTTTTGCATATGCCAGCCCTGGCGCGAATTGCTTGTCCATTGTGAAAATTTGAAATACGAGTTACCTTTAAAAATACCGAATCCAAAAGCTATAGCAGCAAGATCGGTTAATAGCTCATCATTTTCCGTTATCTGGTATTCACTCAATAGCTTGTGGTAAGTCAATTGATTTGACAGCGTAGCTATCAATTTCAGTGGATCGCTTAATAATTCAATGTCTATCCAGATCTCTTTATTACCAGGCCCATTATCTACATATCTGGCCAATGAGCCACTCCAGCTTCCCCTTATTCCGCCGGATGGAGAAGCAGTTAAGTTAGGCCACTTACCCGAAAAAAACATTAACCGAATTTCCCAGGCATCAATATTCATGATGGTTATCAGGCGTGCAAAAATGTACTCAGCGTCGGCTTCGATGCCTGTAAAATGATAGTCAAAGTAATGCTTGTCAGGCGTGATGGTCTTTAGCGATTTAAAATACGCCGGCTCAAAAATATCAGCCAGGTATACTAACGATTGTTCTATCCACTCCCTGTCGCTTTCGGTAACCGGCAGTTCGTCGCGGACTTTCCAAAACCAAAAAGAACCGCTTGATTTTGGATTGTTTTCGGATATAATCTCTTTGTACCAATCCTTATGCGGACTCATTTGTCCGCAACCACCCTTACGCTTGAAACAAGCTGTTTCTTCAAATACCTTTCCGCAGCCGGGGCAAACCCCCGCTGTTTCAAAAGTATGCCAATGGGTACTACACACATCACAAACCCACCTACACCTTTTATCCGGTTCCCAATAACACTTCGGACATCGTATGATCACTTCGGGCATTGTTTGACTATTTTTATTCACCTAAAATAAAAAAATCCCGGCCAAAATTGACCAGGATTTTAAATATGTTTATCCGGTTCCCCCTTCAGGGGGTTAGGGGGCTACGCTAACTTAGCCAATTCCTCTGCCATAGCAGCGCCAATTTCGGCTGGCGATTCTACTACGCGGATACCGCACTCGGTCATAATTTTCATTTTGGCTGCAGCTGTGTCGTCGGCACCGCCAACAATTGCACCTGCGTGGCCCATCCTGCGGCCCGGAGGCGCGGTTTGGCCGGCAATAAAACCTACAACTGGTTTAGTACCAAATTCTTTAATCCAACGGGCTGCATCAGCTTCCATACCGCCACCAATTTCACCAATCATGATAATGCCGTGTGTATCCGGATCATTCATTAATAATTCAACAGCTTCTTTGGTTGGGGTACCTATAATAGGGTCGCCACCAATACCTATGGCAGTAGTGATACCTAAACCGGCTTTAACCACCTGGTCAACAGCCTCGTAAGTTAACGTTCCGGATTTTGAAACTACACCTACATTACCTTTCTTGAAGATAAAGCCTGGCATAATACCAATTTTACTTTCATCGGCAGTAATAATACCTGGGCAGTTGGGGCCAATAAGGCGTGCGTCCTTATCGGTTAAATATTCTTTTACCGCAATCATATCCTTTGTAGGGATACCTTCGGTAATACAAACAATAACTTTAATACCGGCCTCGGCAGCTTCCATAATGGCATCCGCGCCAAAGGCAGGGGGTACAAAAATGATAGATACATCGGCGCCGGTTTGGTCAACCGCGTCTTTAACTGTGTTAAAAACAGGCCTGTCCAGGTGGCTTTGGCCGCCTTTACCAGGTGTAACACCACCAACAAGCTGGGTACCATAAGCAATCATTTGCTCGGCATGGTAGCTGCCCTCTTTACCGGTGAAACCTTGTACAATAACTTTTGAATCTTTATTTACCAGAACACTCATTGGTTTTTTCGTTTAGTACGGCAAATCTAAAGTTTTTGGCCGAATGTCAAACCCCATAATAATTTAATAGCAGAATAATTTAGAATGATAACATAAAAGTGACGTTTTGATATTGGCCGGTTGTAACAGCAATGCCCGTTTCTAAGTTTTTTGTGGGTGCCATAAGGTCATATTTATACCAACGGCTGCTACTTAATCACGCCCATAGGAGATGCATGGGTAAAACCATGCTTTAGGTTATTTTGCCTGTGATGCCCGGTTCCTGGCTATCCCGGCCATCCAGATCAACAGGCGTTTATCCTGTTGGTGATAGGATTGGATGTTTTGCCCAAATCTCCAATATGGTACTTGCCAGTATTTCTTCGGCTATTTGCCTGTCGCTGATATGGCAGCAAATGATTTTAAAAAGGGTTGCTGCATAGCTATCATATAATGTGCCAACGCTCGAAGGATCGCGTTTTTCCATAGCACCGATGAGTTCTTTTTCTGAAAGAGCTATTTCCATCAAAGTCAAAATCAGGCAAAACGGTGTTGCAAAATGGCGATAACGTAAGGAGATAGTATCTCTATATCATGATTAACATGTAACGGAATTTCCAGGTGGTCTCCGGGATTAAGCGTAAATATTTGATCGCCAACGGTGCAGGCGCATTGCCCTTTCAGTATAAAAAAGCTTTCGGCTACCTCTTCATGTACCTCTTCGGGTACATTTAGTTTAGTTATAACCAGGGTTTGGGCAATATGCTCATCCTGGCGCAGCAGGTGCGCAAAAAAATCGTCGAAGGGTTCGGCCGGTAAAAGGTGTTCAACTGCGCTAAGCCATGCAGTATAGCTGGAGTATTCGTCGGTCGCGGGCAAATTTTCTATATCGATGGCATCACCCGGGAAACCTAATGCCGCCAATATGCTGTTTCTGAGCCTTGCCGGGGGAGTAATGGCCTTACTTTCGGCAAGTTTTTCAATCGTATCTTCAATATTTTCCAACTCCTGCCTAATCTCAGGATGTTCCTGGCTTAAAGCTACAACCTCCCGCGCGCGTTCCTCGTCAAAAATATCAAAGCAATGCTGTTCAAGGTTGCCGCTGTTGATATAGTCGTTGATATTATTCATGGTTGGATTATCCGATTATGCATGGCTTTAATTGATTGCGGCAAAGCCCTGCCGGTTATCCAGATCGGGGCTATCGGGCAAATATAAGTAAAGTATTGTACGCCAATGGCAACAGGCAGATTTAACCTACTCCTTTTTAGTTTAATTACAGCAATGCCATATAAATGCAAACACGGCAATTGAAATAAGATCAAATTCTTTAAACTTTTGACGCATGATGGAGAGCGCTTTCCCAATATGCTTTTCGACCGTATTGACCGAAATATTCATTTTTTGGGCTATAGATTTATACGATAGGTTTTCAAATCGGCTCAACGTAAATGCTTCTCTGCATTGGGGCGGTAATTCCTTTACCATTAATTGAAATTTTTGCTCCATTTGTCTGGCTTGCAATACTTCAGAAAAATCTTCAGCATAGGTTTCATCACTTTGGGCAATAACTCGGGCGTGTTTGGCAACAACCATGCATGAACGCAGCTCATGCAGTACTTTGTTTCTAAGTGTAGCAAACAAATAAGCTTTTACGTTGCCATCATGTTCCAGTTCATCAGCTTTTATCCAAAGGTTTACAAAAACATCCTGCACTAATTCTTCAACAATAGCTTCATTTTGCAGCCTTTTAAAGGCCGACCGGCTCAGCATCTCGTAATACCTGAAATAAATTACGGTAAATGCTGCCCTGTCGTCCTTAGCTATAAGGCCGATAAGTTCATTGTCGGTATGGTTTTGCAGCGCGCTGATAACTTTAATTTGAGTTGCCGTAAAAGTATTGATATGCCGTTAAGTAATTGGTTTACTGGCGTTAAATATATATTAAATTAAGGTAAACAAAAATATATTTCATTTAGCACTGGCGGTAGCAGGCGGCAAGCGCAATATAGCTTACAAAACAGACAAGTAATGCACGATGATCAGTGGGATATATTAATTGAAAAATACCTTTCCGGAAAATGTACGGCAGAGGAAAAACTATTGGTTGAGCAGTATTACAAAGCCCTGGGCGAAAATCTGCCGGAATTTTATAATAACGATGCCGGGAAAATAGCCCTATCGGCAAAGGAATCGTTAAAAGCGGTTGAAAATAAAATAGCATTGTTAAGCAAAAACCGGGCAGTTCCTAAAAAAGCCGGTATTATAAGATATCTTAAGCCTTTATCCATTGCGGCAAGCCTGATGCTTTTTTTGAGCATTACCATAGTTATTTATCAAAAAATCAATACTTCGCAAAAAGTTGTGTTTAAAATGGTAACTGCAGCAACCGGGCATACCTTGCATATTATACTTGCCGATAGTTCGTCTGTTTGGCTAAATGCCGGCAGCAGCTTAAAATATACCGAAAGTTTAACTGCTGCCACCCGCGATGTTTATTTGAGCGGCGAAGCCTTTTTTGACGTGAAACACAATGTTGCAAGGCCATTTATTGTACATACGGCAAAATTAACTACTACGGTATTGGGTACTGCTTTTTCGGTAGCGGCTTACAAAAACGCGGGTAGTAATGCAGTAACTGTTATAAGGGGAAAAGTACAGGTGGCCGCCGGGCCGCGCGTTTTGGGTTTAATTACGCCGGGCAAACAAATTACCTACCTGCCGGCTACCGGGCAAAGCAAATTATCGGATGTTGATGCACAGGCGTTGATGAGCTGGAAAGATGGCAAACTTCAATTTTCAGATCAAACCTTGCAGGATATCGCTATCAGGCTTTCGCAGTGGTATGGATACACTTTTAGTTTTGATAACAAAGGGTTAAAAAACTGCCGTTATACCGCAAGCTTTAATAATAAAATTCAGCTTCTCGATTTACTTAAAGTATTAAAGGCCATCAGCAACATCGTTTATAGTGTAAACGATAAGGAAAAAACCGTTACGTTCTCAGGAACAGGATGTAAGGAATAAATTGATAACCATTAAATAAAATGATTATGAACAAAGACGATTACCTGTAACGCTATAAAGAAAATATAAAGCAAGGCTTTAAAAAACAAAACCGCTTTGTGGTCGAGACAAAACGGTTTTAAAATGACTTTAACTATTAGCATTTAAACATTTAAAATCTATCAAATTTATGAAATTTCTTTTAAAAAGAAATGCACCGGCATCGTATTGCAATAACGCGGATGAAACTTCACCTACGTATGCCTTTAAAACCCTGATTCAAGCAATGAAAATTTCTTTAATTGTTTTAATAACCGTGTGTGCAAGCGCACTAACGTTATTAGCGCATACCAGCGACGCACAGGCGCTCAAGGAAGTTAAAATTAGTATCGATGTAAAAAACGAACCGCTGGCTGATGTATTAAGCAGAATTGAAAAGCTAACCAGTTTTCATTTTGTATACCCAAGTATCCAGGTTAAAGATCAGCAGGTAAAAAAACTATCGGTAAAAAACGCTGCAGTCGACCAGGTTTTGAAAGAGTTGCTTGGACCCAAAAAACTTGGCTTTAAACAGCTTGGCGATAATATTCTTATTGATAAAGAAGCCAAACCAAAAGTCACACGGAAACCCAACCCCATAAACATAAGCGGCAAAATAATTGACGAAAAAGGCCTGCCCCTGCCGGGCGTTACTGTAACGGTGAAAGAGGATAATAAAACGACCATATCCGATACTGATGGTAATTTTCATATCAAAACCGATGCAAACAATACGCTGGTATTTTATTTTGTGGGCTATGAAAAATCAGAAAGGCCAATTGACGGGCAAACCGTTATTAACGTAGCTTTAAAGCCCTCGACCAACCAGTTAAAAGATGTGGTTGTAGTGGGCTACGGCACCCAAAACAAAAAGGATATCACCACTTCGGTTGCCTCATTAGGCGCCGGGCAAATCAATAACTTCCCATCAACCGGACTTGATAAAGCTTTAACCGGTAAACTGGCAGGTGTGCAGGTTTTACAACCCGCGGGTGCGCCGGGCGCAGGCATAGCTATAGCCATCAGGGGCCGCGGCAGCGTAACATCGGGCAGCGATCCTTTGTATGTGGTTGATGGGGTGCCCTTATCTGATAATGATGTTAACGGGCCGGGTTTTAAAGTAAACCCTTTAAACGCTATCAACGTAAATGATATTGAAAGTATTGATGTGTTAAAAGATGCTTCGGCGGCGGCTATATATGGTTCGCGCGGGTCAAATGGTGTGGTTATTATCACCACCAAAAAAGGTAATAAAGATAAACCGGCCATCAGTTTAAACAGCTATTATGGCATCCAGTCGGTTACCAAAAAAATACCACGGCTTGATGCTTATCAATATGCCGATTTGATTTATAACGCACATAATAACACCTACTTTGATTTTTTGGCAAGTAAAGGCCTTACCGGCAGCGCTACTGATGATAATGCCACCCGCCTGAGCAAATTAGGTGCGGCAGCAACCAATACAAGCCTTGCTTATTTACTGCCTCCGGAAATTTCGCCTTATTTAAACAAACAGCCGGGCTTAACTAATATTGATTGGCAGAACCAGATTTTTCACCAGGCGCCAATGCAAAGCCATACCTTGTCAATAGCCGGCGGATCAGATAAAATAAGCTACTACATTTCTGGTAATTATCTTGATCAGGATGGCGTTGTCATCAACTCGGGCTACAAGAAATATACAGGCAGGGTAAACCTTGATGCACATTACGACAAGTTAAGATTAGGCACCCGAATTAACTATGATTATGGTATTTACAATTACTTACCTACCGAAGGCAGGTTTAATGATAACTCCGAAAATATTATTTCGGCGGCGCTGGTAGCATCACCGTTTTTCCCGGTATATAATGCCGATGGTTCCTATAACTACGATCAGTATAAATGGCAATACTCGCAGCCTGGTGTACTTAACCCGGTTGCCCTGGCCATGTTAAAAAAAGACAGGACCTATGAAAAAAAGCTGTTAGCAAACATTTTTGCCGAATATGAAATATTAAAAGACCTGAAGTATAAGATCTCGGCGGGTGCAGATATCAGCGATTTTTCCAGGAGCACCTATCGCCCATCAACCTTGCCCAACCCAATTACCAGGCTTACGCCATCAATACCTACCGGTAATTATATAACCGCCGGTATTACCAACTGGCTGGTTGAAAATACCTTGTCGTACAACAAAACCTTTGGCAATAACTCCATCAAAGCCATATTGGGCTATACCGCGCAAAAAGAACGGAGTAATTCAAGTGCCATATCGGCAACCGGTTATCCTACAGATATTGTGCAAACTTTAAATGGTGCCACCAGTATTACCGGTTTTACATCTGCTATACAGGAGTGGTCGCTGCTATCGGCATTAAGCAGGGTTCAATACAGCTACAAGGGCCGTTATTTGCTTTCGGGCGCTATCCGCCGGGATGGTTCATCAAGGTTTGGCGCCAACAATAAATATGGTTATTTCCCATCAGCATCAGCGGGCTGGATCATTAGCGATGAGGATTTTATGAAAAATGTTAAAGCCATCAGTTCGTTTAAGTTAAGGGCAAGCTATGGTGTTACGGGTAATTTTCAGATAGGTAATTACTCATACCTGGCCAGCTACTCGCCGGCTAACTATGTTTATGGTCCGGCAGGCGGCACCGCGTTATCAACCGGTTTATACCAGTCAACGGCCAGCAACCCCAACCTGGGCTGGGAAAAAACATCGGCCATCAATGTCGGAACCGATATAGGCCTTTTTCATGATGCTCTTACTGCTACTATAGATGTTTATAATAACAACACCACCAACCTGCTGCTAAACGTGCCGGTACCGCAAAGTACAGGCTACACCACCAACCTGGTTAATGTTGGTAAGGTTAATAACCGCGGTTTCGAAGTATCGTTAAGCAGCAGCAACCAGATTGGTAAGCTAAAAATATCCAACAGCGCTAATTTTTCGAGAAACATTAATAAGGTGATCGATTTAGGTGGCGTTAAGTCTATCGTTACACAGGCCGAAAACACTATTTACTTTATTACGCAGGTAGGCAAGCCAATTGGCAATTATTATACCCTGGTACAAACCGGGATTTATAAAGACCAGGCGGATATTGACAACACCCCTGCAAAAGTACCGGGAGCCAAGCCCGGCGATATGAAGTATAAAGACATCAACGGCGATGGCATTATTGATGGCAATGATAAAGCCATCACCGGTAATTACATGCCCAAATTTACCTACGGTTTTTCAACCCAACTGCAATATGGCATCGTTGATTTAAGCGTAGCCGCGCAGGGTTTGTTTGGTAATACGGTAGCCAATATAGGGCAAAGGCATTATAGCTCAACCGAAGGTTATGGAAATTCATCGCCGCTGATTTACGATAACAGGTACGTTTCGCCGGCCCAGCCAGGCAACGGTTTTGTGCCAAGGTTAAACCGGAGTGCAACAGGTTTAAACGCGCAGATTTCAACCTATCACCTGTCCGATGGTTCGTACCTGCGCATCAGGGATATTACTTTAGGTGTAACCGTTCCGCAGGAGCTTATTAAAAAAGCAGGGATCGCGGGTTTAAGGATTTATGTTACCGGGCAAAACCTGTTCACGTTTACCAAATACAACGGCTATAACCCCGAGGTGAGCAACGATACAGGCAACAACCCTATAGCTGCCAATAACAGCCCTTTAACGCCAGGGGTGGATTATGGGTCGTACCCTTTATCAAAAACCTTCCTGTTGGGTATCAACCTTAAGTTTTAACATTTACAGCAAACAACAATGAAAAAGATATTCGTTACCATTATATTAAGCAGTACCCTGCTGCTGTCATGCACCAAGCAGTTTATTGATCTTACACCACAATCGCAGGTTACCGATGCCAGTTTTTTTAAATCGGCTGCCGATGTTGCCAATGCCGTAACAGCCAGCTACGCCGCCCTGCAGGATCAAACCATGTACCAGGACAGGTTTATTACCATGATGGAAACCCGTGGCGATAACGTGGAAGACCAAAACCCCGGCGGCAACGTAGGGCGCGATTTTAATATCGACCGTTTTTTAGCCAAGGCTGATAATACCGGCATCAACGATGCATATGCATCGTTATACAATGCCATAGCCCGCTGCAACAATGTTTTGGAACATACCAGCCTGGTGGCCGATGCCACTTTAAAAAACCAGTACGAAGGCGAGGTGAGGTTTTTAAGAGCGCTACATTATTTTAACATTGTGCGTTTATGGGGTGCCGCCCCGCTGGTGTTAAAAACAATAACCGCTGCCGATGCTAAAAAACTAAGCCGCAATGCAACAACCGAATTGTACAGCGCTATTGAAGCCGACCTTAACCAGGCTATTGCCCAGTTGCCTGCCGGCTACACAGCTAAAACAGATATTGGCAGGGCTACATCGGGCGCGGCCAAAGCGCTGTTGGGCAAGGTTTACCTTACCGAAAAAAAATACCCGCAGGCAGTAAGCACGCTGGCCGCCCTTGTGCCGCCGGGAAGCAATGCTTACAAATATGTTTTGTTGCCCAATGTGGCCGATGTTTTTAGCGTAACCAATAAAATGAATGCCGAAATTATTTTCGCGGTACGGTATGAGAAAACACTGGTAGGGCAGGGCCATGCCCTGGCTGCCTACTTTAACCAGCCGGCTTTGGATCCATTGTTATTAAGTGCGTATGGGCCTACAGACACCCGCCGCGATTTGCTGAACACCGTTACCCTGAACGCCAACAATAAGCCGGTAAAAAAATATTACGATACCTTTGATCCATCGAACAATACGCTTGGTAACGACTATATTATTTTAAGGTATGCTGATGTATTGCTGATGTATGCCGAAGCCCTGAACGAGGTAGCTTATAATGCCGATGTTAACAGCGACGCATTTGTTTATCTTAATGCCGTGAGGACAAGGGCCAACGCCACAACATTTACAGCCGCCAATCTGCCCGACCAGGCGAGTTTCCGTACTGCTGTACTGCAGGAGCGCCGCCTGGAAATGCCGCTTGAATTACAGCGATGGTTCGACCTGGTGCGCACCAATACCGCCATCGCCGCGCTGCAAAACTCCGGCTTAACTAAACTGACTGTTCCGCCTTACCAGTTTTTGTACCCCATCCCGCAAACGGAAATAAATATTATGAATAATCCGGCTACATTTCCTCAAAACCCTGGTTATTAAACATTAAAATAAATTTTAAAGCGACCGGCAGGCCTGCCGGTCGCTTTCATTAAATTACACCTCAGATAAATGAAAAAGCTTTTAAAATTAATCATCATCGCAGGGCTGCAATTAGTCGCAAGCGAAGGTTTTGGGCAGAGCAGCGCACAGCTGCAATACATTGCCACCCAGCTACATCGCCCGGCTGATAAAAGTGTTATGGTAACCGCTCACCGCGGCGACTGGCGCAACGCACCCGAAAACTCCCTGCAGGCATACCAGTACGCTATTGATATGGGGGTTGATGTAATAGAAATTGATTTAAACACCACCAGCGATGGTGTAATTGTGATTATGCACGATTGGACTATCGACCGTACTACCGATGGCAAAGGCAAACCTGGCGATTATACCCTGGCCGAACTTAAAAAATTCCACCTTAAAAATGCTCTGGGCCGGGTAACCAAACAAACCATCCCAACACTTGAGGAAGTAATGCTGCTTGCCAAAGGTAAAGTATTGGTAAACCTTGATAAAAGCTACGATTATTATACACAGGCTTACAACATTTTAAAAAGAACCGGCACCCTGCAGCAGGCCATTTTTAAAACTGATGCCACCTATCCTGAGGTACGTAAACGATACCCGGCACTGTTGGATAGCATCGTTTTTATGCCGGTAGTTTCTTTAGATCAGCCTGCAGCCAGGGCCATCATCAGCGAGTATCAAAAACAAATAAAACCCGTTGCGTTCGAGCTCAACTTTAAAAAAGATACGTCCTCGGTTTTAACCGATAGCCGGTTCATTAACCAACATGGCTCAAAAATATGGATCAACTCGTTATGGGCCAGCCTTAACGGAGGCCATGATGATGATACCGCTGTAGACGATGGCAATATCAAAGACAGCTGGGACTGGATCATAGCCCACGGCGCTACCATGATACAAACCGACAGGCCTAAGGAGCTGCTGGCCTATCTGCGTAAACGAAAGCTGCATAAGTAACATGCCAGCTTTACCAAGCGCTTAAGCGCCTAAAAACTGAGGGTGGATTGGAATAATTTACCACATCATTTACAAAGCCGCGCCATTTTTGCGCGGCTTTTTTTAAGTATGTATTTTTTTTTAAGTTCACCAAAATTTAAACAGTTGAACGCACGGGCTACCGGCAAAACCCGGCGCTGCCTTACTTGCTGCCGGCCAATAAAAACGTATTAAACGAATCAGCTTTTAATAACGGGCTGATTGTTTTATTACCCAGTTTTATGTTAACTACCTTGTCGGTTTCGCCATCGTTTTGTATAACGATAACTACGCTGTTATCGGGATTTTTAAAGGCAAGCAAATTGTTAAATGCGCCGCTTGCTGTCAACAGCTTTGCACCAGGTTTCACGTAATGGCTCAGGTGCTTAAGCAGGTAATATTCGTAGTTAAACTTATAGGTGCGATTGGTAGTATCTACACTCACCAGCGAGTTTTGCCGCCAGCCCCAGTGGCTGATGCCACCCTCTTTTAACGCAATGTTCCAATACATGTAAGCGTTGGCGCCGCTGTTAAAATAATGTTTCATTAAATCCCAGGTATAACGGCAGTATTTCCAATCGTTTTGGCCATCGCCGCATTCCTGCTCGCTCTGGTACAAGGCAAGGTTTGGATATCGTTGATGAATACCTGCTATGGCGCCTTTACCAGCCCATTGGAAACCCACTCCCTTAATGTAATTAGCGCTTTCGGGGCTGGTTAGCACGGTGTCTGTCAGCTTCTCGTTGGCACGTTCAACCGTTCCGAAAAATACGTTTACGCCACGCTGCTGCATTTGGGGGCCAAGGTAGCTCACAAATTTGGCCAGGCCATGAGCCGTCCAGGTGCAGCTTGGAAATACCTGTGCCGAGTTAAACTCATTTTGTGGCATCACCATGCCTATTTTAATGCCCTGCTGCTTATAGGCATCAACAAATTTGCCAAAGTATTTGGCATAGGTTTTAAAATACCGATCGTCCTGAATAAACATGTCGGTACCTTCTTTACCAACCTGGTCGGGTTTCAGGCCATTCTCTGCATTTGAGAAATCCATGCCGGTTAGTTTTATACCGCGTTCTTCGTATTTTTTTATCATCTCCTTAGTAGGGATCATGGCGGCGGCATAATGCTTATTCTTTTTCATCCATTGCGGCGGGCTCCATGGCGATGCCCATAACTTAAGGGCAGGGTTAAACTTTTGGGCATTTTTTATAAACGGCACAAGGCTATGCATATCATGCGCAATGCTAAAATCCTTCAGTGCAAAATCGCCATCGGTTTCATCATACGAATACCAGTTGAGCGAAAAATCATTAGCCCCAACCGGCATACGGCAAATAGTAAAACTGGCGCCTACACCGGGAGCAAATAATTCTTTCATGACAGCCTCCCTATCGGCAGCGCTCAGCAATTGCAGCGAGGTGTAACCCAGTTCGTTAAAACATCCGCCAAAACCATTAATAGTTTGCTTTGTACTCGTCGGCAATATTTCGACATCGGCGGCATTGCCTTCAACAGGACCGGCTTTCAGATTACTAACAGCCCAATGATCTGTTTTTGTGCTGGAAACCCATGTTACTTTTTGCGCAATCGATTGCAAGCTAATGCCTACACTTACCAATAACAGGATAGTTTTTTTCATGATGATACTAATGCGTTATGTTCGTTTTAACACCGACTCCCCTTTGATAGTCGGCCTATTTATAATTGGCCCACAATTAATCAGATTTAATTGTGTTTTATTGACACAATGATAAATAAAAAATTCAATTTCTCATAAAAGAAGAGATACATTTTATTGGCAAACGAAATTTGTTGGTAAGGCCTTAAGCCGGATTTGGTTTGGCGGTAATTTTCTTCCAGATGGAAAACCCTCCGTAAACAAACATTAAACCAATAAACACATATACCCAAATGGAAATATTGCGGCCTGCAATAATGAGGTACAAATAAGGCAGGCTAAAACTAAGCGACGCAAGCAGCAGTGGAATAAGGATAGGTTTTCTGGCCCTGAAAGTTTTGATGACCCAGCCCAGGAACGAAAAAAAACAGATCTTACTAACTAAATAAAGAATACCGATAAGCAAAGGGTCAACCTCGTGCTTCTCCCCCAAGGCAATAACCCAGTCTTTAATAAGCGTGATATAATCCGTCATATATTGCAAGGTATGCATTAACTGGTATACATAGTGTGTATTTGCCCATTAATGTGTTCGCCTGGATCTTTTAAGCGGCAAATCAAAAGTTTCCCCTTCAGGGGGCCGGGGGGCTAAACTCCCCTTCACTCTTCGCAATTACAATAGTAGCCACCCCGTTACCTATCACATTGGTAATAGCCCGTGCTTCCGACATAAACCTATCCACACCAATCAATATGGCCAGCCCCTCTACCGGGATAATTTTTATAGCCGTGAGCGTGCTGCTCAGCACGATAAAACCACTGCCGGTAACCCCGGCTGCACCCTTGGAGGTAATCATGAGGATGCCTATTATGGTTAACTGCTGCGCCAGCGACAAAGGCACTTTAAAAACCTGCGCCAAAAATATCACACACATAGATAGGTAAATAGTGGTACCATCCAAATTAAAGGAATATCCTGTAGGGATAACCAGGCCAACCACCGATTTGGAGCAACCAAACTTTTCCAGCTTTTCCATCATGGCCGGCAGGGCCGATTCGGAAGAAGATGTGCCTAACACAATCAGTATTTCTTCTTTAATATATTTAAGGTACTGCCACAGGCTGAATTTATAAATGCGGCAGATGATATTGAGCACCACAAAAATAAACAGGAACATGGTAAGGTAAACCGAACCCATTAATATAACCAGTGGCTGCAAAGTTTTTACACCGTATTTGCTGATGGTAAATGCCATCCCCCCGAAAGCACCCAAAGGGGCCACCTTCATTACTATTTTCATGATATTAAAAAACACTTTGGATAGCTTATTAAACAAACTGATAACGGTTTGCCCCGTTTCGCCCATGCGGCTTAGGCCAACGCCAAACAGGATGGCAAAAAACAGGATCTGTAAAATATCGCCTTTGGCAAATGCATCAAACACATTGCCGGGCACTATATGAGCTATAAAATCGCCCCAGTGCATTTCAGATGCTGCTTTTTCATACACGGCCAGTTTACCCGTTGTATCGGTTAGGGTATGGTTTTGAAAACCGGCACCCGGTTTAATGATATTGGCAACCGTAACACCGATAATAAGAGCAAAAGAGGTTACTATTTCAAAATAAAGCAAAGCCTTCCCTCCTACCCGGCCAACCTTTTTCATATCGCTCATACCGGCAATACCCAGCACAATGGTGAAAAATATGATTGGCGCTATCAGCATGGTTATCAGCTTGATAAAGATTATACTGATCAACTCGGCAGTGGGCGCAAAACCTTTAAAGTTTAGGCCTACCACTACGCCCAGGGCAATGGCTACAAGCACCTGGAAGGTGAGATTTGAAACGAGGCGAAGCCCCCTACCCCCCTGAAGGGGGAACTTTTTGACTGGCATGAACTATCAGATAGTGTTATATTAAACAAGTATACGATTTTGGAGTTGTAGTTTGTTCAAAACGCCTGTTAACAAAAATCCCCGCTTACCAAATAAAGGCAAACGGGGATTTCATATGAGCGAAGGTTGTTTATAATACCTGGCCTGTTTTAATATTTATCGTGTATTTTTTTCCATTAATGCTAAACTGGGCTTTATGGTTGCCTATAAAAGAAATGGTACCGCTGTAGTTCCAGGTTTTACCTTCATAGGTACCTTTGGTAGCAAATGTGGCGTGGCCGTCGGTTATATCAGCGTCGGCAGCGCGGTCTATCATTAAGCCGGTTAGTTTAAAGTTGAAAGATGCGGATATAGCTTTTGCTTTCCCGGCCTCGGTATAAGTACCGTTTACATAAGCATTTAAAGTACCATCTAACTGAAGCTTTAAATTGCTTACACCAGGGTTAAGGCTTTTTAAAACAAAACTTTTGCCATATTTTTCGGTGATATTGGCACCGCCGCCAACTAATACCAGGTTTAAACTATCGTTAACCGTGATGCTCGACGGCTTGCTGTTGGTACATAAAACTTCGTATTTGATTTTTTCCCAAAGGTCGAGTTTTGAAGTATCGCTATCGCCCAATTTTAGCGAAAAGGTAGTATCGATCTTGAAACCGCAGCCAAAATTGCTCGCAGATTCGATCCTTGCTTTACCTTTGGACTTAAAAACAATGTTTGATGGATAATCCAACCCGTCAGAAATGCTGAAGCCGCCTTGCTCGCCATATAAAGCCTGGCTAAGGTTTGAAGCAATCTCTGTGCTCACCAATGTCGGATCAGCCGTGTTTACAGGAGTGTTATCTTCTTTTAATTTGCTGCAACCAAAATAGGTTAGCACAATAGCCGCAACGGCTATCAGGGTAAGCTTGTAATTGTGTTTCATGTTTAAGTTTTAAATATTGATGCAAATTTAACTCTATTACGGCTAATTGTAAAATAAGTTGGGGTAATTTATTAACATATATTCACATCACTATCAACTCATTAGCGAAGTGGCTTGTAAATAGCCCTAATATTTTCACACGGCAAAAACGCTTTCAGCGCAAAATTTTACCGATAGCCCTTATGTTGTTAATTATCATTACGAAAGCGAACATCAATAAGTAACACCCGCCTGCCGTTTTTTGTATTAATTTTTATAGCAATCAACTAATCGCCAATAAACTACCATACTAATAGAGATTTTCTTAATTTCGCAACCTCATACGTATAACCAACAAAATGGACTATCAATTTAAAGATATAGAGCAAAAGTGGCAGCAGTTTTGGGCCCAGAACAATACGTTTAAAGCTGAAGATAAAAGCACCAAACCCAAGTATTATGTGCTGGATATGTTCCCATACCCATCGGGTGCGGGGCTGCATGTGGGCCATCCGCTGGGTTATATTGCATCTGATATTTTTGCACGTTACAAACGCCTTAAAGGTTTTAACGTGTTGCACCCCATGGGTTACGACAGCTTTGGCTTACCGGCCGAGCAATATGCCATACAAACGGGGCAGCATCCGGCGGTAACTACCGAAGAAAATATTGCTACCTACCGCCGCCAGCTGGACCAGATTGGCTTCTCGTTCGACTGGAGCCGCGAAGTGCGCACCAGTTCGCCCGATTATTATAAATGGACCCAATGGATTTTTATGCAGCTGTTTAACAGCTGGTATAATAAGAATGCTGATAAAGCAGAAAGCATTGCCAAACTGGTTGAACATTTTGAGCAAAACGGGTCGGCCGGTATTAATGCGGTGTGCGATGAAGAAATATTGAGTTTTACTGCCGCCGAATGGAAAACGATGAGCAACCAGGACCAGCAGGCCGAACTATTGAAATATCGCCTTACCTACCTGCGCGAAAGTACCGTAAACTGGTGCCCCGCCTTAGGTACTGTATTGGCCAACGATGAGGTAAAAGACGGATTTAGCGAGCGCGGCGGCTACCCCGTTGAGCAAAAAAAGATGATGCAATGGAGCATGCGCATCACCGCCTATGCCGAAAGATTGTTGCAAGGCCTGGACACGATTGACTGGCCGGAACCCTTGAAAGAAATGCAACGCAACTGGATTGGTAAAAGCACTGGTGCGTCGGTAAAGTTTCCTATTGCAGCAGCCCCCTCTAAATCTCCCCCGGTAGGGGAGACTTTAGCTGCATCTGCCGGTTTTTCAAAAGCCCTCCCTACCGGGGAGGGTTTGGGTGGGGCTTTCATAGAGGTTTTCACCACCCGTGTGGATACCATTTTCGGGGTAACATTTGTGGTGATAGCGCCCGAGCATGAGTTGGTGGCCAGTTTAACCACACCAGAACAAAAGGCTGATATTGATGCCTATATAGCGGTAACCAAAAAGAAATCGGAGCTTGACAGGATGGCTGATGCCAAAACTGTATCGGGCGCCTTTACCGGCAGCTACGTTTTAAACCCATTAAACGGCCAGCAAATCCCTATCTGGATTGCCGATTACGTACTGGCTGGTTACGGAACAGGCGCGGTTATGGCTGTGCCATCCGGTGATCAGCGTGACTATTTATTTGCCAAACATTTTGACTTACCGATAGTACAGATTCTTGACACCCAAAAAATAGACACCGAAGCCGACCCAACCAAGGAAGGCACCTATATCAACTCGGAATTCATGAACGGGTTGGATTATAAAGCAGGTACCGCGGCCGTTATTGCCAAACTGGAAGAGGTTGGCGCCGGTAAGGCAAAAATCAATTTCAGGATGCGCGATGCCATTTTTGGCCGCCAGCGCTACTGGGGCGAACCTGTGCCGGTTTATTTTAAAGATGGTTTGCCTTATTTAATTGAAGAAAGTCATTTACCATTGCTATTGCCTGAAGTAGATAAATATTTGCCAACAGAATCGGGCGAGCCGCCTTTGGGTCGCGCTGAAGGATGGAAACATCCTGAAGGAGAATACGAGCTAAGCACTATGCCTGGCTGGGCTGGCTCAAGCTGGTACTGGTTCCGTTATATGGATGCGCACAATGATAAAGAGTTTGCTTCGCCGGAAGCTATCGCTTATTGGAAGGATGTTGATTTATACATCGGTGGCAGCGAGCACGCTACAGGCCACTTGTTGTATAGCCGTTTTTGGAACAAGTTTTTGAAGGATATTGGTAAGGTGGGAGAGGAAGAACCTTTCAAAAAGCTGATTAACCAGGGGATGATACAGGGTGTATCTCAAAAAATAAGTATTTCGGGCCATGACCACGGCGTTACTGCTTCAAATATTCATTTTTTAGGTGAATATCAATTATACTTTGGAGACGAAACACGAAGATTGCTAATAAGCGGCGACGTAAAAAAAGAAATAGAATCCACGATCCCTAATAATATTTTGTATCAAACTGGAGAGTGGCATGTCGACGTATCAATGGTGAATGAAAAGAATGAACTTAACATTGAAAAATACGTTAAATGGCGGCCTGAATATGAAAAAGACATATTCCTATGTAGTGGAGGGTTCTGGTTAGAAGGAAAATTCAGTCCATTTAAAGATCATCCAGGAAGTGACAAATTCTTCACTAAGCCAGAGGTGGAGAAAATGTCTAAGTCAAAATGGAATGTAATTAATCCAGATGAGATCATCGGTCGTTACGGTGCCGATACCCTGCGTATGTACGAGATGTTCCTTGGCCCGCTGGAGCAAAGCAAACCATGGAATACCAACGGCATCGAAGGTGTATTTAAATTCCTGCGTAAATTCTGGCGGTTGTTCCATAACGACGCCTGGGAATTTAGCGTATCGGGTGCCGAGCCTTCAAAAGCAGAGTTGAAATCATTACATAAGATCATCCGCAAGGTAGAGGAAGATATCGAGCGTTTTTCGTTCAATACTTCGGTTTCCAGTTTCATGATAGCTGTAAATGAGTTAACCGATTTAAAATGTAATAATCGTGCGGTATTGCAGGATATGGTAATCATTTTGTCGTCGTATGCCCCTCACATTTGCGAGGAGTTATGGACTTTACTGGGTAACCCGGCCGGTACCTTATCTTACGCGCCGTTCCCTAAGTTCAACAGCACTTATTTAATTGAGGATGATTTTGCTTACCCAATATCTATCAACGGTAAAATGAAAATGAACCTTAATATTCCGCTAAGCCTGGAGGTAAAGGAGATAGAAGAGACAGTATTGGCCAACCCCGATGTACAAAAATACCTTGACGGCAAAGCACCTAAAAAGGTGATTGTGGTTAAAGGCAGGATTGTGAATATGGTGGTGTAGGTCCCCGCTTTGGATGTGCAGATGTGCAAATTTCAGATGTGCAGATGATGAATTAAAATGAGAATAAAAAGAGAATGTCATCGCGGCCTCGGCTACGATGACATTCTCTTTTTATTAAAAGGCTTTCAGCCTCCTAAAGCACATCGCCCCAAGTGCTTTTGTCTTTCAGCATAATTTCTCTTAGCATACCAATTTGCGGCATGCCGTGGTCAAGTACGGCATCATGAAATTTTTTGAGGGAGTAATTGGCACCTTCCTGTTTTTGGTAATCATCGCGTAGCTTCAGGATTTCCAGTTTGCCAATGGTATAAAACAGGTAGCCCGGATCAAAGGTACCGCGTATGGCCTCCTGGCGCGATGGTTTATCGCCCTGGTACCAGTTGTTCATGAAAAATTTGGTGGCCTCATCTACATTCATGCCCTCGGTATGGGTTTTGATGGATACACATAAGCGGCAAAGCCTCAGCAAGGCATCGCCCGATTGTGCCAGGCGGTATTTGGCTGCCTTTACCGTGTCGCCATTGTGGCCGTAGCCTTCATCGGCCATCATTTTTTCGCAATAGTGGGCCCAGCCTTCCACAAAAGCATAGCTGCCGAAGATCTTTTCAATTTTGGTTGCCGATGATGCATTCAGGTGCAAAAACTGGGTATAATGGCCGGGGTAGGCTTCGTGGATGGTTACATTGTCGGTAGTGTAATAGTCAAACTGTTTCAGCCAATCTTCTTTTTGCTGGGCCGTCCATTTAGGGTCTACAGGGGTTATATAATAATAGGCCTCGGTGGCGGTAGTTTCAAACGGGCCGGGCGTATCCATTGATGCGGTACCGGTGGCTCGGGCGTATTGCGGTGTTTCCTCTACCTTAACCCGCACCTGCGATGGCATAGTCACGATGTTTTTATCTATCAAAAACTGGCGAATCTGCTCCAGATTCTTTTTAGCATCCGGGATCAGGCTTTCGGCAGTTGGATGGTCTTTTTGCAGATCGTGATATACGTCAACCGGTTTTTTATTAGGGTTAATCACCTTGGCCGCGGCATTAAACGAATCCTGTTCTTTTTTTAACTGGGCCAGGCCAATTTCCAATATCTTATCGGGTGTAAGCTTTATCCCTTCGCTGTATAACAGCATTTTTTGGTAGCTGGCTGTACCAATGGCGTATTTGTTATTGGCTTTGGGCAATTTTACTTTTTTCAGATAAGCGGCAAAATCATTTACTGCTGCAATGGCAGCTACGTTAACCTTGTTGAAGGTATTCATGAGCGTATCGTTCTTGACATCTTTTAGGGCCACCTTCAAGTCCCCTCCTAAAAAAGCAGCAGAGCCTTCTGCTATCTGGATGGCGGTTTCTACATATGGTTTCGCCAGGGTATCGTTCAGGTTAAGTTTGGCATCAGCCATCATTTTAGGGGCTTGCTTTTCTATCGCGATGATAGATTTTACCCTATCCTCTATCGGCGCAAAATTGCGCTTTACATAAATGCTTACGTCAACCGCGCCGGCATAGGTCATGGGGTTTTTAGTATAAGTACCCAGGTCTTCAAAAGTCCAGAGTTCCTGTTTAATGGCCGACCGTAAAATGCGGTAATCGTAAAATGTTTTGGGGCTAAAGGACGCAGTATCGGCTGAGTCCAATTTGCTATCGAAATCTTTTAACCGCGCCAATTCTTTTTCGATGGATGCCTTACTTATATCGGTAACCTTACCATCGTATTGATGATACCCCAGGGCAACGCCATTGGCCGGCCGCCAGGCCAGGTAACCGTCGAGGTAGTCATCGGCAACTTTTTGGAAGGCAGCATCGCCGGATACTGTACCACTGTTATTGGCAGCGGGCTTAGGCTTGCAACCTGCAAGGATGCAAAAAGGAATAATCAGCAAGGATATTTTTTTCATGATGATTGATTGGAAAACCTAAGATAATGGTTTTGAAAACAATTAACAGCCAACTTATATTATAACTATAAAACATACCACTATGAAAAAGAAATTCACCGGCATACTGTTGCTTGCGGCAATGGTTGCCACCTTAGCTACCAGCTGCGCGCCGCCGAAGAATATGCCGCATCCGCCACCGCCGCCAAAACCGGCAGCGCCATAATAAAAAAAGCCTTTAACTGTAAAAAGTTGAAGGCTTTTTTGCAGTGCAAACGCATATAATTGGGTTAACATAACTTAAAACATTTCAATATATTATTAATAAATATCTAATAATCAAAACTTTATACTTTAACATAGTTAACACTAAACTGATAGCTCAATTTACGCGCATCCAAATATTTGTGCCTGTTGTTGGCCAACACAAGTCCCTTCGGTACCTCAATCACTTAAGAGGTATCAAGCAATAAAAACAAGGTAGACTTTTAACATGGCAACCTGCTACAAAAACACAGGCAACCTGGCCGATTATAAAACCTGGATGCTGAAAGCCAAAGAGTTTTCCCTCCCGGAATCACCCTATTACCAGCAGATCATCGACGCGGTTTTTTAATAAAATGCCACCCCGGTTAATCCTTTTCAAAAACAAAGCGTCATATATGTGTACGTTGTTTAATTAACAGGTACCATTAAAATTAAACACCATGAAAAAGAGATTTGTTGCATTTGCACTATTAATATCAGCAGTAGTAGTATCGGTATCATCGGGTTGTGTGGTACGCGATGGATATGGAAGAGGTTATCATCATGACAGGTATCACGACCGCGATCATGACGACCACGGACGTGGCCACGACCATGATTACAACCAGGGTGGCTATAACCACTACTAATAAAAAGATTGTTTTTGAGTGATTGTTTGTGAGTGATTGATGGCAAGGCGGTGAGTAATCACCGCTTTGTTTGTTTATATAGGTTGCTGCCCCATTATAAACTCACCTGAAAAATTCATTTGTATCCTAAAACGCAATAGCGATGGGCGTGGATACCGGCCAATGTGGCTAAGGCCGGTGCAGTATGAACAGACAGCGCGGGCCACAGGCATTGCCCACGAATTTTAGGAAAAACCTGCAAATATTGCTAATTCAAAACCGTAGCGAGGAAATAGCCTGCCGGAATTAACAACAGGAAACCTAATATTAAAAAATGCTTGCGCTTGTCTTTATAAGTCACAGCTATCAGCAAACATACAAATACGCCCCCCGCCCCTATTGAAGATATGAGCAGCTCACCATACATTATTCCTTCGCCCCACGCTACCTGGTCGCCGTTATTAATATGGTTTGCCGCTGCCCTGAAACTTTGTTGTGCACTAATTTGGTTAAAGAAAAGGCCGAGATAAACAACATAAGCAATGATACTTAACCGGTAAACTTTGGCAAACTGTAAAATTGCTTTCATGATAAACCATTAATTGATATTGATACCCACAATATAAAAAGGTAACCCGGCAACTTCTTGTATCACCGGCTTAATTGCTCATGGGGTTTTCACCACACCAATCGGAAGTCATGTTTAGGTGACTGGCCTTTTCCATTCAGAGCATGAATAACCATTCGCTATACTCCGATTTTTTGTATTTTTGTTTAAATAACTAACCCATGGTAACCATCAATTCAACACTTGAAGATATTATGCAATTGGATTTTGCATCCAGGGAAATGCTACTTGAAATTTTACAAAAGCGACAAATTGAAGCTCGTAGAGACGAGATTGCTAAAACAGCAAAAAAGTCTTTAAAAGAGTTTCACTCTGGCAAAAATGTCCCCCTTTCGGCGGATGATGTTATTTCTAAACTTAATAACCTGTAAATTCAGGCCATGCAATTAGGTAGAAAACTGGTATTGTCAAAAGCTTTTGAAAAATCATATCAAAAGTTCACCAGTAAAAACCAGGCCTTAAAAACTTCAATAGCCAAAGCCCTTGGTAAATTGCAATCTGATGCTTATGATCCGGCATTAAGAACACATAAATTAAGCGGTAAACTTGCCGCATACCTTGCTTGTTCGTGTGGGTATGACTGTCGAATTATATTTGTTGTTGAAAAAGATCCTGGCAATCCTAATTTGGAGATCATATTGCTTTTGGATATCGGTACGCATGATGATGTTTATTGATAATTATTATGCTCTAAGTTAACACTCTGCAGATTTCTTCATTCCAATGCCCGCATGAAGATGAAGTGCCTTAAGACCCCCCATAACGCCTAAAATATCAATCAATTACCCCTCAGCGCCCCCTTCCATCCACCAAACCAACCCTTTACAAAACTTTTTCTATCCAATCCCTTGAAAATCAAAAAATACTCCGTACCTTTGCAGTCCTTAAAATAAGGATAAAACTGTAAATACAAAAAGGAAAAAATGCCTACTATTCAGCAATTAGTTAGAAAAGGTAGAGTAGCTCTGGTTGACAAGAGTAAGTCGCCAGCGTTGGACAGCTGTCCACAGCGAAGAGGAGTATGCACACGCGTGTATACCACTACCCCTAAAAAACCAAACTCAGCAATGCGTAAAGTTGCCCGTGTGCGCTTAACCAACGGTAAAGAAGTAAATGCTTACATACCAGGTGAAGGTCACAACTTACAGGAGCACTCTATTGTTTTGATCCGCGGTGGTCGTGTTAAGGATTTACCAGGTGTACGTTACCACATCATCCGTGGTGCATTGGATACATCAGGTGTTGCCGGCCGTAACCAACGTCGTAGTAAATACGGAACAAAACGTCCTAAACCAGGTCAGGTAGCTGCACCTACTAAGGGCGCACCAGCTAAGAAGAAAAAATAATTAAGGAGGATAGAAAGCAATGAGAAAGTCAAAACCAAAAAAGAGAATTATCCTTCCTGATCCAAGGTTCAATGATACCCTGGTTACAAGGTTTGTAAATAACATGATGTATGATGGTAAAAAATCTACCGCATACGCTATATTTTATAACGCAGTTGATATTGTTGAAAAGAAAACCAGCGAAAGCGGTTTAGAAACCTGGAAAAAGGCTTTAAACAATGTTATGCCTGCAGTTGAAGTTAAAAGCCGTCGTGTTGGTGGTGCTAACTTCCAGGTACCAACCGAAGTTCGTCCGGAGCGCAAAATAGCTTTAGGTATGAAATGGTTAATCAGCTATGCCCGTCGTCGTGGTGAAAAAACCATGATGGAGAAATTAGCCGGCGAGATCATATCAGCAGCTAAAGGTGAAGGTGCAGCAGTTAAAAAGAAAGAAGATACGCACAAAATGGCTGAAGCCAACAAAGCGTTCTCTCACTTCAGATTCTAATTACAAGGATTACACCGATATAGAAAGGATTACACCGATTTTATAATAAGATTACACTGATTTCAGTAAGATTACACCGACAATCGGTGAAATCAAAAAAAATCAGTGTAATCATTTTTTAAAAAATCAGTGAAATCATAAAACAAAAAACATGTCAAGAGATCTAAGATTTACAAGAAATATAGGTATTGCCGCTCACATTGATGCCGGTAAAACTACCACAACCGAGCGTATACTTTACTATGCTGGTGTAAGCCACAAAATTGGTGAAGTGCACGAAGGTGCAGCTACCATGGACTGGATGGCGCAAGAGCAGGAACGTGGTATTACCATTACATCTGCTGCTACCACAGTTAACTGGAACTACAGAGGTCAAAAATACCATATCAACATTATTGATACACCGGGCCACGTGGATTTTACCGTTGAGGTAAACCGCTCGCTGCGTGTATTGGATGGTTTGGTGTTCCTTTTCAGCGCTGTTGATGGTGTTGAGCCACAATCAGAAACCAACTGGAGACTTGCCAACAATTATAACGTTGCCCGTATAGGTTTCGTTAATAAAATGGACCGTTCTGGTGCCGACTTTTTAAATGTTGTAAAACAGGTAAAAAGCATGTTAGGCAGCAACGCAGTGCCTTTGCAATTGCCAATTGGTTCTGAAGAGAAATTCCAGGGTGTGGTTGATTTAATTAACTGGAGAGGTATTGTTTGGAATGAGCATGATAAAGGTATGACCTTTACCGAAGTGCCTATCCCTGAGGATATGATCGAGGAAGCTACAGAGTGGAGAGAGAAATTGCTTGAATCAGTAGCCGAGTATGACGAAAGCCTGATGGAGAAATTTTTTGATGCTCCTGAAACAATTACTGAGCGCGAAGTGCTTGATGCATTGCGTAAAGCAGTTTTAGATGCTAAAATTGTTCCTATGGTTTGCGGTTCATCTTTCAAAAACAAAGGTGTACAAACTATGCTTGATTACGTGATGGAATTATTGCCTTCGCCAATGGACGTTGAAGGTATTGTAGGCCACCACCCTGATACAAACGAAGAAATTTTACGTAAACCATCTGAAAAAGAGCCATTTGCAGCATTGGCGTTTAAAATTGCAACCGATCCTTTCGTAGGTAGGTTGTGCTTTATCCGCGTATACTCGGGTAACCTTGAGGCTGGTTCATATGTGCACAACATGCGTTCAGATAACAAAGAGCGTATATCACGTATCTTCCAGATGCATGCTAACAAGCAAAACCCTATCCCTAACGTGGGTGCAGGTGATATTGCTGCGGTAGTAGGCTTTAAAGATATTAAAACAGGTGATACCCTGTGCGATGAGAAACACCCGATCATCCTTGAATCGATGAATTTCCCTGAGCCGGTTATCGGTTTGGCTATTGAGCCTAAAACTCAGGCCGATGTTGATAAATTAGGTATCGCTTTAGGTAAATTATCTGAAGAGGATCCAACTTTCCACGTAAAATCTGACGAAGAAACCGGCCAAACCGTAATTAGCGGTATGGGCGAGCTTCACTTAGATATCATCATGGACCGTTTGAAACGTGAGTTTAAAGTAGAGGTTAACCAGGGCGCGCCACAAGTTGCTTACAAAGAAGCAATTACAGGTACCGTTCAGCACCGCGAAACTTACAAGAAACAAACCGGTGGTCGTGGTAAATTTGCCGATATCCAGGTTATACTTTCACCAAATGACGAAGGTAAAGAAGGTTTACAGTTTGTGAACGAAATCAGCGGTGGTTCAATCCCCCGCGAGTTTATCCCATCTGTTGAAAAAGGCTTTGCAGCTTCAATGGCAAACGGTGTATTAGCCGGCTTCCCGTTAACCAGCTTAAAAGTACGTTTAATTGATGGTTCGTTCCACGCGGTCGATTCGGATGCGCTATCTTTCGAGTTAGCAGCTAAGATGGCTTACCGTGAGGCATTGCCAAGGTGTAAACCAGTATTGCTGGAGCCAATCATGAAAATCGAGATCCTTACCCCTGAAGAAAACATGGGTGATGTAATCGGTGACATGAACCGTCGTCGTGGCCAGCTTTTAGGTATGGATTCACGTGCAGGTGCACAGGTAATTAAAGCTACTGTACCACTTTCAGAAATGTTTGGTTATGTAACCCAGTTACGTACCATCACCTCTGGCCGTGCTACTTCAACCATGGAGTTTGATCACTATGCTGAAGCACCACGTAACGTACAGGAAGAAGTAGTTGCCAAAGTAAAAGGCAAAAAAGCTGCTGCAAACGCGTAATAATAATTTGAAGATTGGGTGATTTGAAAATTTGAGGATGCTTTTTAATTTTCAAATCTTCAAATTACCAAATTTTCAAATACAATAATAAACAATCAATTACCCTAATAAATAGCTCTTAGGGTAATCTAATTAACAAACAACATGAGCCAAAGAATCAGGATCAAATTAAAATCTTACGATTACAACCTGGTAGATAAATCTGCCGAGAAGATCGTAAAAACAGTAAAGCCAACAGGCGCTGTAGTTAGCGGACCACTTCCGTTACCAACCGAAAAGAAAATTTTCACCGTTTTACGTTCACCACACGTAAACAAAAAGGCACGTGAGCAATTTCAATTATGCTCATACAAGCGCTTATTAGACATTTACAGCTCGAACTCGAAAACTGTTGATGCCCTGATGAAGCTTGAGTTGCCAAGCGGCGTTGAAGTTGAAATCAAAGTTTGATAGATGCCCGGCCCACTGAAAGGTGTGGGACAACATACAAAAAAACACCATCCGGTTTCGGGTGGTGTTTTTTTGTTTAAAAGCTTATCTTTAGCTATACGAAAGGGGCTTTTGGTATTAACAATTCTATCCTTTTATTTTGGATGTTCCGAAACCCACCGGATACGCAAGATGACCGATGCATTGGGTAAATGTGAAAATAATTGGCAATACTTTAAATTAACCCAACCAATTAAAGGTATAGTATTATCGCACACAAAAGGATATTGTGGCTATGCCCATATCCATGCCAATACAATAGTTATCACTACCAGCAAAGACACCATTCGCGTAGATGGCCCCTGCTATACAGAAAACACCGTTGCCTCAGATTCAGTAGTCGTCAACGCATACGAAACAGATAACGTTAAGGGGGCTATTGGCGATAGTAAATATGATTGTACCGTTATGAAAACCTGCCATGGCCTAATAAAGAAAATCAAATAGCCATGATGAAATCTTATATCGCATATCCCACAGAGCAACAAGCTAAAGCCATGGTAGCCTTTTTTGAGGCGCCTGATATACCGTATGAACAAGTAGTTCAGATGCTTTACCGCCAGGTGTTTTAGAGAACATCCAAAGAGGACAAGAAGACATAGCCGCAGGAAAAACAGTAAGCCTGGAAGAATTTAAAAACCGATTGAGTTCTGCTAAATAAAGTCTTACTACTTGATACTTACTACTTACTACTAAGGGCGATGCCTGCGGCCCGGGCTCTCTGCTCATACTACACAGGCCTTAGCCACCCGGCCGGTATCCGCGCCGATCCCTATCGCGAAATTTTGTCTGAACCTGAATTTTCAGAATTAAAGAATTAACAGAATTTCAGCTATATATCTTTACTTCAGCCATTATTTTCCTAATATTAACGAGCATTTTTGTCTTGCTACCTGATACTAACTACCTGATACTTTCATACCCCTGCAATTACTTTGCAGGCCCGTCAAACAATTCTGCCAGTTTGGTATTCAATGTTTCGCTCCTTAGATCTTTGGCAATGATTTTTCCGTCCGGATCTACGAGGAAATTGGTAGGGATACTGCGTACCCCGTATTGTAGTGCTACAATATTATCCCAGCCCTTAAGGTCCGATACCTGTGTCCAGGCCAGCTTATCATCTGCTATGGCTTTCACCCATGCGTCTTTTTTACCCGGGTTATCAAGCGACACGCCTAATATGGCAAAACCCTTGTCTTTATACTTGCCGTACGCGGCAACTACATTAGGATTTTCCTGACGACACGGGCCACACCAGCTTGCCCAAAAATCTATCAGTACATATTTGCCTTTAAAATCAGATAATTTCACGGTCTTTCCTTCGGGAGTGGTTTGCGTAAAATCAATTGCAGGGCTACCAATTTTGGTTTTCGCAGATGAGGCTAACAATAAAGGAATGCTCTTCCCTATCTCCGTATTTTTTAAAGAAGCCGTGAGGTTGTGATAGGCCTGGGCCGCGGCTTCGGTTGTTTCTGTATTTGCCGCCGCCTGTTTCAATGTAAGAAGACTGAGGTACGAATCAGGATGAGTTTTGGCAAACTCCAGGCCGGCAATATTTAACTCCTGCATATATTGTTTTTCGCGGGCTATCATTCCTTTAAAAACATTTTCATCTTTTTTTTGCGAATCGGTTAGCATAGCAAACTCTTTATCTAATGTAGTTAGCTTGTCTTCGGCGGGCTTACGCAGTGCCTGCCACACTTTATTTTCATTGTTTATTTTCGATCCTGTAACCGCTATATGTTTAAGTGAGTCGGCCGCGTTGAGGTTCAACTTGCCGGGTTCTATATAAAAACGAAATATATCCACTACCTCGCCCTTGGCAGCTCTGTTCACCAATAGGTTTTTATTCAAACATATTGTTGCCTGTGCTGGTTGAGGTATTTTGCCGGTAAATTGAAATCCACCGCCCTGCACAATAGCCGAATCAGTTTTTGTTTGGCCATCAACCTGGTAAAACAGGTAAATTTTATCACCGGTTTTTAACCCTTTTACGCTACCGTTTATATTAAAACTCTCCTGCGCCAGCAACGAAACAGGCAGCAAGCAGCAGGCAATCAGCCAAATTTTTTTCATAGTAGTTTCTTTTCAGTAAATATACTTTCTTCCGTTTTAAAATGAAAGTATAATTTTTCTGGAGCATACCTAGTGCCCCATAATTGACTGTAGAAAGTAGCTTACCAGCAGCCTCAATTTGTTTTGATACCTGATACTAACTTTTCACGGCGATGCCTGCGGCCCGGGCTCTCTGCTCATACTGCACGTGCCTTAGCCACATTGGCCGGTATCCGCGCCGATCCCTATCGCAAAATTTTTGTCTGAAATCAGAATTTACAGAATTAACAGAATCTCAATTCAAGAAATTATAATAATCCTACGAATGCCGGGTCGGAAAAACTCATTTTCAAATTCTCTAACGGCGAAGGCCTCAACGTAGTTAGTCTTCCAATAATCCCCCACCTGCAAATCAAAAAATATTGATACTAACTACTTGCTACTTAAGAAACGTGTTGCGGCAACTGACTCATGTCCATATACGCAAACTCCCATAGGTGGCCGTCAAGATCCTGGAAACCCCAACCGTACATCCAGCCATGGTCTTGCTTGTCGTTTGGTGTGGTGGCGCCGGCGGCAACTGCTTTGGCTATCATTTCATCAACAGCCTGGCGGCTATCTAAAGAGATGCAGTTGATGGCTTCGGTTACTTTGGTAGCATCAGCTATATCTTTTTTGGTAAAAGTTTTAAAAAAAGGCTCGGTTATCAGCATAAAGAAAATGGTATCGCTTATTACCAATGAGCCGGCTGCTTCGTTGGTAAATTGCGGGTTGAAGGTATAGCCCAGGCTGGTAAAAAATTCGATGGATTTTTTAAGATCTTTAACAGGAAGGTTTACAAAAATTTGTGTTGCCATGATAGTTTGTTTTTAATGGTTATGATACAAATGTAGCCCCCCAATGTTAAAGTAATGCGGTGCAGATACGACAATTAAAGGGTGTTTATTCCCCGCCTGTATTAAGCTGTTTTTTTACTCTGGCCGGCAGCTTATCAGCTATAAGCCGGTACGATTGTTTGATATAAAACTCCCAGGCCTTATGGCTAAGGCAATTAATATCGGCTATATGCACCCATTTATAGCGGCCGATATAAGCTTGTGGCGAAAAGCATTCCTTTTGAAGGGTTTCTTCAAAGTCCTCATCCGGCACTTTAACCGATGCTGTTACCGGCACCGAATCGGGCCCTGTAAACAGGAAAGTTTTACCGCCAACGTTAAAACACAGGTGGTGATCCAGTTTGATATCTTCGGTAACACCGGACAATTGATGGCAAATCGATTGAAGGGTTTCTATTGTCATGGTGCGATGTTAATCTGTATCATAATTATATTTTACAAACCTCTGCTTGCCGAAAGCTTGTTTGTGGTACACATTTTTAGTATACTTTTTACCTTCCTCAACACTATCATAGGATATCCCGGCATCACGATGCAGCACAAAGTCTTTCTTTACCAAATCATATTTAAAAGTAGTGAACCGGTTCCAGCGGTAGCGGCTGCCGCCATAATATTCCAGCGAAAAATACCGGCCTTTAATGGTTATCCCTTCAAACGGATCGCCAAACATGCCGCCGCAGCCTTTACAAAGCACCACGCTATCGTTGCGCGCATAAAGCAATAAACTGCCATCTTTTTTACTCAAAAGTATCAACAGCGGCCTTGCCGTTTGGGCACTATCTGTTTCTTGGTTGTTTTTTAAAGCTAATACAATATCGGGGTAGGTATCCTGGTTAAGATCGCCGGTTTCATAGGCCAAAACAGCATAGTCCTTCGGTATAAACGGCCTCAGCTTAGCCGAGACAATCTTTTTTGATTGAGCGAAAATTGAATTAACTATTATCAATAACGCGAATAATATAAGTAGCTTTTTCATCTTATTTTTTATACAATTCAATTTTCCGGCCGTCGGGGTCAATAACAACGCTCATAAAGCCAAATGCTGTGGATACCGGCTGGGCTGCAAATACAATGTTATTCTCCTTTAGCAAATCAATGGTGGTATCAAAATCATCAATCTCAAAACCTAAGCGCAAGCTTTTATCCGCTTCGGTTTGGCTTTTTGTAAGTGGATAAATTTCTATAACGGTTTCACCAACGGTAGATGAATAATGATAGGGAGAGTCACCGTGGCTATGGTAATCAAAAACGAAACCCAACCATGTATAAAAACAGGCAAGCCGCTCCATATCGCCTGTTCTGATCACCAGTAGCTTTATTTTCAAAACATAAAAGTTTATTATCTAATTTAATAAACCAGGTTAACGTATCCCCACAGTAAAAAGCCAAAGGCACCGATAGAAATTAGCAACAATACGTTACTCCAACGCACCAGTTTATGATTCTCCGGCTTGTATCTAAAGAACCAAATGGTAAAAGCACTGCGTAAGGTATGTTTGCTCTGATTGTCAAAATCAGACCTATTAAAAAAACGATTCTCAAATCCAATCACAGGAAAGCCCGTGTCATTTTCAAGATTATAAATTTCACTATTAATACACATCCTGATCAAAAATGCAGATACCCATATGCCAATAAACACAATATAATACCTAATAAAAAAAGCTAAGATGGGTTTATATAATACCATTTTGGGTCGGCCGTTTATATACAAAACCTTTTTTACTGCATATAATTTATTCCCTAAATAAAGTTCTTCGGTTTCTTCCAGTAATTTTTTGTTCCTGTTAAACAGTTTCCACAAACCTATCCGCTCATTGTTCTTGTAAATCCCAGCACGATAGTACACCTTACCATAGGGCTCTATCCAAAAGCCCTGACGTGAGCACGTACTATCGGTTCGGTTCACTATTTTGTCTTCTATCTTTTCAAAAGTTTGGCACCGACCTTCATAAAGCGTATCTGTCTTTAAATATTCTATCTTATCAACATATGATGTATCATTTCGAATTATCATTTTCTCTTTATACGGTAAAGTATCTTTGCCGTTAATCATAAACTTTTGTCCGTAAGCAAAAATAGACTGCATTAGAAATACAAAGACAATAAGAAGTCTTAAAATGTTTACCAATGCAAATCGGTTCTTAGTAAAAACGATAATAGGGTTATTCTTCACCACCCAAACTATTTAGCATCTCCACGAACCTTTCCGTTGGCGTAAACTGAATGGTGTTATCTTCAACCTTATAAGGCAGGTTTTCCAGCTGCCCGCCCTTATACCAAAAAAGATCGGGACTAAGGGAGCCCGGCCCCTCCTGGTACATTCCGCTAATTATTGGGATAAGTTTAGTTATTATATTAACAACTCCAATATTTTCAATAGGATACAAAATTACCGCATGCCTGTGCGGTACCCCAACAAGGGAGCCATAAGTACCGGTTAGCTGCGAATGATCCCCGATGTTCAACAGGATGTTAGGAGTAAAAAAGTGTTCGCCGGCAACAACCCAGAGTGCAAAATCGTCCAATAACTCTTTCGAAATTCGGTTTTCATACTTTCCTTTAATATTTTGTGTGCCAAGATCAAGTAATTCTTCGTAGGTTTTACCCCACTTATCAGCCTGGTCGGGTTTTATGGTGGCTACACTTTCAGGCTGGTCGAATACCAGCGTAGCATAAAGGCCATCGGCCAGACTCTTGCCCACTGTGTTCTCTCGGCCTATATGAGCAATATAATCGTCTGCATACAGGCGGATAGCGATGTATTGTTTTACCTTTTCAAAGTCACCTATTATGTCTTCGAATTCCTTATTTTGTCGATATATCCTGATCATGGAATCAAAATGCGCGGCAACTATATTTTTATAATTTTCAGGTTTATTCTGCTTACAATTCTGCGCTAAGTTTAACAAACCCAAAACACCAAAACCAAAATCATTGGCGCCGGTGGCTAAAGCGCCCTCCTCAATGGTATAGGTAACATTTTTTTTATAAAAGTATTTTTCGATGGCGGTTATAAATTCGCTATACTCAGCCTTATTAAAAAAGGAAGCCCATTCCGGCACCTCCAGGTTGTTATCCCTGCGCTTAAAAAATGAAAACATTGTGATATAAGTTTATGCTAAAATTGTTTTTTTTGTCATGCCGATGCTTCTTACCCTCTACCCTTTCTTTACCTCCTCATCGAGATATTTTGATGTACCCATTTTGCCTCGTCTTCGGGCGTTACTTTGTCTGCAGAGCTATTTGTCCGGCTGAATGTGGCCTGCGCAAAATGATAAGGCTCGCTATCGTCAAAAAACGGGCCGACAACACCCAGCATCCATCCATTTTTTGCGGCCCAGTGAGGGGCATCAACCCGATATTTAAACACCTCATAATGTACAAAATTGTCGTTTCCGTCGAAATCAATTGTTACCCGTTTTATATGTTCAATTTCATCGGGGCAGGCGTCGAGCTCCGTCGGAAACTCGAGCCAGACTGCCAGAGCGCTTTCTGCACCCTTTAAAAGGGTAAAATATTCTGCGGGGAAAAGCGCGGCCTTATCATATTTTTTTAAAAGATGATAAGCATCATGCCTTGTGAGGATATTTTGGGCAAATGGTAAAATATCATCTGTTGATATCTCGGTTTCGCTGTTCAACTGATCAAAAAGTGGCTGGATCCTGTTAAATCGGAGGCTTTCGAGTTTTTTTCGTTGCGCCTTTACTTTAAAAAAGCGGTAAGCAACAAAAATGATGAGGGCAAAAACAATAGCGCCGATGATGATAAATAGTATTTCCATTTTAGTATGAATATAAATTTAAAAAATGAATAATTTATATCGGGCAAGCATATCTTTCCGCCCAAAAAAAGCATCGCCTTAAACTCCAAAATGCTGGCGGTTTACAATGATATCAACAGACATTAATTACCTTTAAGCGTACATTAAAAACTAAACAAAAGATAAATATGGCTACAGAAAATTTAAAGGATGGAAACGACTGTAAAGTTATCGGTGGAACCCATGCAGGAAAATCCGGCAAAGTTCGTGATATAAACACCAGCAAAACCGGGCACATTACTATTACCGTGGTACAAGAAAACGGCGACCGGTTTAAAACATTAGGAAAAAATGTAGTTGTGGTATCTCAAGAAAATTCCTGAAATATAGACCCAATCCTACCCCATCAACATTTTGACACTCCCCTCACCCATCGTCAATCACAAAATACCTATCTTTGCCCTATTAATTGACGACCCATTATGCTTAAAGGATTTTTTAATGTCCCGGCTCCTGTAAACGAGCCGGTTTTAAACTATGGACCCAGAAGTTTAGAGCGTGTAGCCCTCAAAGCCGCTTTAGACGAGGCCCGCGCACAACAGTTAGATATACCTATGTACATTGGCGCGCAGGAAGTACGCACAGGCACCAAGCTGGAAATTCGCCCACCGCATGATCATAAACACCTGTTAGCTACTTTTAGCGAAGGTGATGCTAACCATGTAACTGCCGCCATTGACGCAGCCCTTGCCGCCAAAGCCGATTGGGAAAATCTGCCCTGGGAGCAACGTGCCGCCATATTTTTAAAAGCTGCCGATTTAATTGCCGGCCCGTACCGTGCTGCCATCAACGCGGCTACCATGCTTGGTCAATCAAAAAATGCCTACCAGGCCGAGATTGATTCGGCTTGCGAGCTGATAGATTTTCTGCGTTTCAACGTGGAGTACATGACCGAAATTTACAAACAACAGCCACCCGTATCGGGCAAAGGCGTTTGGAACCGTTTGGAACAACGCCCGCTTGAAGGCTTTGTGTTTGCTTTAACACCATTCAACTTTACAGCCATCGCTGGTAATTTACCGGCATCGGCCGCTATGATGGGTAACGTGGTGGTTTGGAAACCTGCTTACACGCAGATTTATGCTGCCAACGTGATCATGAAAATATTCAAAGAAGCCGGTGTACCGGCCGGCGTTATCAACCTGATTTACGTTGATGGCCCGGTTGCAGGGGAGGTTATCTTTAATCACCCGGATTTTGCAGGCATCCACTTTACCGGCTCGACCAAGGTTTTCCAAAACATCTGGCAAACTATTGGTACCAACATCCACAAATACAAAACCTACCCACGCATTGTAGGCGAAACCGGTGGTAAAGATTTTGTGCTTGCCCACCCAAGCGCCAATGCCGACGTGGTGAGCACCGCTCTTGTTCGTGGTGCTTTTGAATACCAGGGACAAAAATGCTCTGCCGCTTCAAGGGCTTATATCCCAGCCTCGTTATGGCCAGCGGTAAAGGCTAACATGCAGCGCGATATCACCTCATTTAAAATGGGCCCGGTTGAGGATTTTGAAAACTTTATTAATGCTGTTATAACCGAAGTATCTTTTGATAAACTGGCCAAATACATTGATGCCGCCAAAACAGATGAAGGTGTTGAAGTTGTTGCCGGTGGCAGCTACGATAAAACCAAAGGCTGGTTTGTGGAGCCAACCGTATTAAAAGTTGATGACCCATACTATGTAACCATGTGCGAAGAGCTGTTTGGCCCCGTACTAACCATTTACGTATACGAGGACGATCAATTTGATGAGGTGCTTAATATTGTAGATAAAACATCCATCTACGCCCTTACAGGCTCCATTATCTCGCAGGACCGTTACGCCATTGCCAAAGCAACCCAGCACTTACGCAACGCTGCAGGTAACTTTTACATTAATGATAAACCAACAGGGGCCGTTGTTGGCCAGCAGCCATTTGGCGGCGCAAGGGGATCGGGAACTAATGATAAAGCAGGTTCGATGATCAACCTGTTGCGCTGGGTTTCTCCGCGCACTATCAAAGAAACCTTCGATCCGCCGACGGATTACAGGTATCCGTTTTTGGCTAAGGAATTGTAGAAGAGGCCCCACCCAAACCCTCCCCTGAAGGGAGAGGGCCTTAAAAAGCTAAGAGGTTGTATCTTTCGATGCAGCCTCTTTTTGTTATATCGTATTACGTTTGAATATTGCCGGTGAAAGGCGCCGCTTACTGCAGCTTCTTCAAAATATTTATCCCAACCATATCTACTGTCTCACCGCAGTTTGATAGCACCACTACGGCAAGATTTTTCTCGCGGTTAAAAGCTAAAAACGAACTACTGCCAAACGTACCGCCATTGTGGAAAATGTACTCTACGCCGTTAACGGTGATAATATGCCAGGCCAGGCCCAGTTTAGCGTCTTTTTTAAAAGTTAGCTGGTGGGTTAATTCCATCGCTTTACCCAATTTATCGTCAGGCGGATCCATATTGGCTTTAACATAGGTCAGCAAGTCGTTTACAGATGAATGTAAAGCCCCACAGGGTGCCAGGGCATCAAATTCCCATAAAGGTGTAACATTACCCTCGGCATTATAAACAATCGCTTCACGGGCTTGTAAGGCAATGGTTAAATGCTGTACTGTGCTTTCCATCTTCAATGGCTTACAAATCACATCGGCCACCAGCTGATCGTAAGTTTTACCGCTCACTTGCGCAAGTATGGTCCCTAACAAGCCCACGGCCAAATTGGAATACGCATACTGTTCGCCCGGTACACTATTTAGCTTACAGGTTTTTAGATAAGCAAACAGGAGCTTTTTATTGTATAGTTTATAGGGATTAAGAGGATCGGTGTTGGCGGGCAAATTATCAGGCATCCGTTCCAGGCCGGAAGTGTGGTTGCTTAACATAAGCAGTGTGATACCATTTAAAGCGAGATTAGCCGCCACAGAATCGGGCAGGTATTTGGTGATAGGGTCACTCAGTTTTAACTTACCTTCGTTTACATAGTAGGCCAAAATAACCGATGTAAAAGTTTTGGTGATCGAACCAATCTCGAAGATGGTATTAGCATTGGGCAAGTTACTTTTGCCTTTCTCAGTTTCGCCATAACCGTAAGTGCTTATGTTATTATCTTTTAAAACACCAATACTCAGGCCGGCGGTATTAGCCTGTTCAATGTAAGGGGAAACAGACTCTGCTACCGCGTTATCTATGATGGTAAGCATTTTGTTTGACGTTGCAGCACGTTCTATCCGGTGGGCAGTAGCCTCTTTAAATGGCTGAAAAAGCAAAATATCAATCTTGTTAGCCTGATCAAGGCCTATCAGCAATTGTAAAGTAATGCTGTTGAATATAACTTTATAGGTAGCTACCTTATTATTTACAAAACTGACGAGCGATGATCCCTTGATTACGCCCAACGGGAACAACTGTTTCTCGCTCACATTCCCAAACGCAGTTCGGCTTAGCTGCGCTTTGAAGCTATCGCCCGCCAGGGCATATATGGAATCGGCCTGTTTGGCATTAAAGTAGCGTTTTACCAAAGCGAATACCGAATCGGTTTTGCGTTGCTGGATGCTTTGGGCAGATGCGGCAGATGAAATTATCGAAAATACGATGAGTATAATTAAACAATGGAGTGTTTTGGATTTCATCTTTAATAGTGTTAATCTATTGTTCGTCAAGTAACATTTGTTGAAAGCCTTCGCTCAGTGGGTCGGTCAGTTTCATAAATCTGCCTTCATTATACGGCCATCTTATCCTATTTATTATAATACCGATTACAGCACCGGTTAGATACGTATAACCTATAAACGCAAACATGTTTCCAGGCTCATTAACAAGGTTTTGAAACTTAACTATAGATGTGGCTATCAGCAGGATGCTTATGCCCAACCATAAATAAGCCCCCAGAATTATGCCGCCATCAGTGATGCAATATAACCACAAGCCTTTTTTGCGTATCTCATCCCACTGTTTAACAAAATTGATATTATAAATATCATCCGGCGTAAGGCCTTTGGCTTTTAAGCGATTGATGTAAGATTGCTTTGCTTCGTAATGATAATAATCACGGGCTATAGATAACAGGAAAAAAAACGGTATATATAACGAATGACCAAAGTATGCCAACACTAAAACAAAAGGAAGAGCAATAATGGAGCTTTTATAATTCGATCTTATAAATGATTTTAGCAGATCCCCCTTCATTTTTTAAGGTCGTTACGGTGTTTGTCCGGCCAGCAGGTACAGCACCGCCATCCTTACGGCCACACCATTCTCTACCTGGTCTAATATAATAGATTGTTTGCTATCTGCTACGTCACTCGTAATTTCCACTCCCCTATTGATAGGGCCGGGATGCATTACGGTGATCTCCTTATCTAACGAATCAAGTATCGTTTTATTGAGCCCGAAAAGCATGGTATATTCCCTTAAGGATGGGAAATACTTAATATCCTGGCGCTCCAACTGAATGCGCAGCATGTTGGCCACATCGCACCAGTTTAGGGCCTTGATCAGGTTATGCTCCACTTTAACACCTAATGAGCCAATATATTTAGGGATCAACGTAGTGGGCCCGCAAACCATTACCTCGGCACCTAATTGTTTAAGGCAAAGGATGTTTGATAGGGCAACCCTTGAGTGCAAAATATCGCCCACAATTACCACCTTTTTGCCGGCAACATCGCCATATTTTTCACGGATCGAGAAGGCATCAAGTAAAGCCTGGGTGGGATGCTCATGGGCGCCATCGCCGGCATTTACTATCTGGGCTTTTACATGTTTAGACAAGAAGATGCCGGCACCCGCATACGGATGGCGCATTACCACCATATCTACCTTCATCGCCAGGATGTTGTTTACCGTATCTATCAAGGTTTCGCCCTTACTTACCGACGAAGATGATGCCGCGAAGTTCACCACATCTGCCGAAAGGCGCTTCTCTGCCAGCTCAAACGACAAACGGGTACGGGTAGAGTTTTCAAAAAATATATTGGCAATGGTTACATCGCGCAAAGAAGGCACTTTCTTTATCGGTCGGTTTAAAACGGATTTAAAGGTATCAGCCGTTTCAAATATCAACTCGATATCTGCCCGGTTTAAATCTTTTATGCCTAATAAATGCCTTGTGCTTAGTCCTGCCATGGTGTTTTAATAATATCGAACACTGAATATCGAATGTCGAATAATGAAGTAATTTTAAATTAAGAAGTACTCGTATTATTCGGCATTAGTAAGTCTCGTTATTGTGGTTTTATATTGTTTTTCTTAGCTGTCTCTATACTTTTTACAAAAACTGCAGTTAGTTGATTACATTCATTTATTGCAATAGCTGTATTTTCAACGTCATGCATCCCCCGTCTTCTAATAATCTTAAGTGAAATCATGGATTCTCTCAATTCTTTAAGAATGACCTTCATTTTATGAATGAAATCATTTCTTGATTCTGCCGATTGAGCTTCGCCATAATTTAGCGCCGGGGAACATCCTGATCGAACCAATTGACCGGCTATATAATTACCGAGCCTCGTATTTGGTAGTGCCTCGACAATGTCGGCTATAAGAACTGCGAAATCGATGAGTCGTTCCTCTAAATCATACTTAACGTTACTCATTTATTTCAAAATTCTTATTTTTTTCATTATTCGACATTCGATATTCAGTGTTCGATATTATTTCTATTCTCTTTCTGATATCAAAACTATCTTATCCTCGCCATCAGTGTCTTTCCAGCTTACCACTACTTTTTGACTCGCAATTGAATCTACCTCTATCCCCACATAATCTGCCGCTACTGGTATATGTCTTGAATATCGCCGGTCAACCAGTGCCAGCAATTCTACCTTCTCAGGCCGGCCAAATGCCTGCATGGCATCCATTGCTGCGCGGATGGTACGGCCAGTCCACAGTACATCGTCCATCATGATCACTTTTTTGCCTTCGATGATAAAATCTATTTTGGTTTGATTGGGCACCAATGGCGATCCCTGGCGGCGAAAATCGTCGCGGTAAAAGGTGATATCAAGGTCGCCCTGCATAATTTTACTTTCGGGGAGGATCTTGCGGAGCTCTTCGGCAACACGGCGGGCCAGGTAAATGCCCCTTGGCTGAATACCAATCAATACCGAACCCGAAAAATCGTTATGATTTTCAATTAGCTGGCGGCATAAACGTTGTATGGTGATCTGAAATTTCTGTCCGTCGAGCAGCGTTAGATTTTGCATCGTATGGGTGGATTTGGGCAAAAATAGTAAATAGTTTTGAAAGCCCCCTCTAAATCTCTCCCGGAAGGGGAGACTTTTTTAGATCATGGCAAATTTTTTCCCTGGGTATAAAAAGGATTATTTACTTGCTAAATCCTTCAAAGCTACCATTGCCCGTTCTGCATCCTTTTTAGCTACAAAAATATGGTCGTGATAATAGGCGGCAACTACATTACAGCTTATTCCTTCTTTGGCCAAGGCGGCGGCAAAAGCGGCGGTAAGTCCGGTGGCTTCTAATGACGAATGGATGGTTAGTGTAATCCAGGCGGCAATGTATTCGTATTTTAAACGCAGCTGATCGGCAATTTCCTTTTTAAGGATAACTGTAACGGCCTCCTCTTCTTTAAAAATACCAAAAACATTTTTTATATCAATAGTATCAATATCGGTAACCGTGCAATAAACATAATCACCTTCATTCAGTAAAGGCGTCATATTTCTCAATAGGTTGTCGAGGTTGGTTTCTCCGGCCATGTCTTAAGTTATTTTATATAGTTAATATAAATACCAATCCATTTGATCGGCTTTTAAAGCAGTCTTTATCCAATCGTCAAAAGATGAATATTCTTTATTGGAGGGATAATTATTATGCAATTGAAGTGCATTCCAGGTAAGGTGTACCACATAAACCTTGTTATCTGTAATGTCGATGAACAATGTATCATCGTTATCATGCCGCCTCATTATCAACTTTAAGTTTTTTAGTTTGTAAAAAAGCGGATGACCAGTTATAACTTCTTTATTTAGCTGCGCTAACAGATCTTTTCTTTCGTTGTCGCTGACCGTTTCCCAAGGTTTAATACTGAGATATTTTGTTGGGATACTTGTGGTAAGCCAAACATTATCACTTGTTTGATAAAATATCCAACCATCTTCTTCCAGCCACTTAGCATCAATCTCTACCAATATCGGTTGTCCGTGACGTTTACCAACAGACATGGCAATTTCCTTATCAGACGAGAGGTGTACAAATTGGCGCTGCATGGTAAGCAGGCCATTCTGTGTAATTGCTACTACCTTATTTAATGATGTGCCATGATAAAGCAATGCAGGCGGCTTAACAGCCTTTTCGTCTAAAATCACTTCAATGGAATGGCCGTGTGTTGCCCTTATCTTACTGCCATCATCACTAAACTCCCACCTCACTTTATCAAATGATTTGCTTAGCTCCACAATTTCGGCATGAGTAAAAACCTGCCCCTTCGTGGCGAGTGCTTTAATCAGTTCATCAACTGATGCCCAGCCAAAATCATCAATGCTGAGGTTGCCATCTTCGGGGTGATGCCTAAGCCAGTAGCTGATGAGTTTACTGGTGTGTTTTGTATCCTGCATGGTATTATTATACGATAGTAGACAAAGAGCATATCTGCCAGTGAATACTAAAAAGTTATCAAGGTTAATTATTAGAAGTATTTATTAAATTGAGTATACGGATCAATAAGTTTTAATCCTTTGATACCCTTAAAGTCGCTTACATTATGAGTTATTAAATGAAGCTTCATTATTACAGCAGTAGCTGCTATAATTGCATCGGGAAGTTTAATCCTATATTTTCTTCTGATTTCAATTGTTTTTGAAACGATATCATCATCAAGTTTGATAACATATGCCTCATCAACAAATGCAAGTATTTGTTCGGGCACATCCGAAATACTTAAAAGTTCAATTTTGTTGATTATCGAGATTTGCGGGAATGAATCTATAATAGCGGATAATTGTTCGTAAGCTTTTTCAGGAAGTTTCAATGCCGAAAAATCAATTATTACGTTTGTATCTAATAGGTATTCCTGTCCCATTCGTTACGTATTTGATTTAATTCGGCTTGCATCGCATCTGCTTTTTCGGCAGAAATGCTGCCTTTTAATAGGGCAGATAGTTTTGGAGTTTTTTTGACATCGTGGCTAACTACCTGTATCAGATCCAACGCTTCAAGATCTTCTATGAGCTTAAGCGTTTTATCATCTTTTACTTTTATGGTGAGTGTAGTCATTATTGTTTTGTGTTAATCAAATTTACAATATTCTGTAAACAAATTCTTTTATTTTTTGATCATACAAAAAAAGCCCTTCCAATTTCTCGGAAAGGCTTAAGAATATTACGTCAGTTAAGCTTATGCTTCTTCGCCTTCAGATTCTTTTTTAGCGGCAGGGGCTGGCGCAGCTTTGCGGGCTTTGCTTTCAGCACCTTCCATTTGCTCTTTTAACTGAGCTAATACGCTAAGGTCGCCTAAAGTTGATTTTTCAACTGATTCTTTCACTTTTTTAACCGCATTGCTGGCAGATTTTGCCTCTTTTTTGCGGTTTTCAAATTCCTGAACACGAGCGTCAGCGCGAGCTTCTTCCCATATACGTGAGTGTGAAATTACGATACGTTTGTTTTCTTTGTTAAATTCAATGATCTTGAATTCAGCAGCTTCTTCAGCTTTAACGCTTTTGCCGTCTTCTTTAACCAGGTGTTTGGTTGGCGCAAAGCCTTCAACACCGTAAGGTAAAGCTACGATAGCACCTTTGTCGGTTACTTTTAACACGGTACCTTCATGTATTGAATCAATAGTGAAGATGGTTTCAAAAGTATCCCAAGGGTTTTCTTCAAGCTGTTTGTGGCCTAAGCTTAATTTACGGTTATCGATGTCAAGTTCCAAAACAACCACGTTTAATTTTTCACCAACTTTAGTGAATTCATTAGGGTGGTTAACTTTTTTAGACCATGATAAGTCGCTGATGTGGATTAAGCCGTCAATTCCGTCTTCCAGTTCAACAAACACACCAAAGTTGGTCATGTTTTTAACTGTAGCAACGTGAGTTGTGCCGATAGCGTATTTCTCGCCAGCGTTTTGCCATGGATCAGGAGTTAATTGTTTAACACCTAAGCTCATTTTGCGTTCGTCGCGGTCAAGTGTTAACACTTGTGCTTCAATCTCGTCACCAACTTTCAGGAATTCCTGAGGGTTGCGTAAGTTTTGTGACCATGACATTTCTGATACGTGGATTAAACCTTCAACACCAGGGATGATTTCAAGGAATGCACCGTAATCAGCAACAGTAACAATACGTCCTTTTACTTTCGAGCCTACAACGATGTTTTCGTCAAGCGACTGCCAAGGGTGTGGAGTTAATTGTTTTAAGCCCAGAGCAATACGTTTTTTCTCGTCATCAAAATCAAGCACAACAACGTTGATTTTTTGATCCAATGCAAGAATTTCGCGCGGATGCTCAATACGGCCCCATGAAATATCAGTAATGTGTAATAAACCATCAACACCACCAAGGTCAATAAATACACCAAAGTCTGTAATGTTTTTAACAGTACCTTCCAATACCTGACCTTTTTCAAGGCGGGCAACGATTTCTGTTTTTTGGTTTTCCAAATCGTCTTCAATCAGCACTTTGTGCGATACCACTACGTTTTTAAACTCGTGGTTGATTTTAACAACTTTGAATTCCATTGTTTTACCAACGTACACATCGTAATCCCTGATAGGTTTAATATCGATTTGTGAACCTGGTAAGAAGGCTTCAACGCCCATGATATCAACAATTAAACCACCTTTAGTTCTGCTCTTAACAAAACCAGTGATGATTTCATCATTATCAAGTGCTGAATTAATGCGCTCCCATGATTTTTGAGTTTTTGCACGTTTACGTGAAAGTACTAACTGACCGTTAGCATCTTCTTGTGACTCTACAAATACGTCAACTGTGTCACCGATCTTCAGATCAGGTGTATCACGGAATTCTGATACTGAAACTAAACCGTCTGATTTAAATCCTACGTTTAATACTACATCTTTGTTGTTAACATTAACAACAGTACCGGTGATGATTTCGCCTTTGGTGATAGAACTGAAAGTTCCATCATACAATTTCTCAAATTTTTCACGGTCGCTATCGCTGTAGTTACCAAACTTTTTGTCATCTGCATCCCAGTCGAAATCTTCGCTCGGTGTAGCTGCAATTTTAGATTTGATCTCTTCGATCGAGATTGAATCAGCTTCTGATTCAATAGTTTCTTTTTCGCCAGATGCGGTAACTGTACCCAGTTCAGCTTCTTTCGCTTTTAATTCTTTTTCTGCTTCTTGTTTTTTTGCCATTAAATAATTTATCTCCTTTTCCCAATTTGTTAATTGGGACTGCAAAGGTACAGACATATTTTTATTTAAAAAAGAATTATTTAATGTTAATTGCTGATAATTAGGCAGTTTTTGGGAAGATGATGCGTGTTTTGAAGTAAAGTCTAATATATTGAAGCTATTGCTTTACCTAAGCGCTCTGCATCAGTTGATTATACCGGTTATAATTTTGCCTGAATCTCGACAAAAATCGACATAAAGCTATCCAGTAAGTAATCGCGATAGCTACCTAAAACATCATTCATGGCGACTTCCTGCTGCGATGTAAAAGGATCTTTCCAGACGCGCATACAAATCCGCTTTAGTGCATAAGCAATTTGGTGCGTTTCGGCGTAGGTGTGCAGGTATTTGCTTTCTTTAAACTTTTCGTAAAACCTGAAGAATACCGCGGTATGTTCTAATCCCGAAAAAGTTAAAAATTCGTCGATAATTTCTGTTTTACAACCCGATAGATGGTCATAAAACTCATCCACTTTTACTTCGCCGGTTGTTAACAGCAGGTTATCAACAATAAGTTCCAATGCGATATGACCTAAAAAAAATGGCTTAACCGGTGAGCCTTCGATTGCAGGGCGCAGGAGTTTTTTTAACTCATGCGAGTGTGTGATAAAAAAATCAGAAGAGTGAAAATACCTGTCGACAGCCAGGTGTTTATTCCAGCCGACTATAATTGAATTAACATCGTTATCAGGGTGTTGCAGCTTTTCGGGGTGCAGAATAATTTGTTTATCGGCATTTTTCAGCAAGTCGGGCAGCACCGTTCCCAATACGTGGTAACAATTACTGGTATCCCTGTCGAAATAATAATGTGATAAAAAATTCATAAGCCTTGAGCTGCAAAATACCCCGTTTTGCTCAAGATACAAAGAATAAGTAATTATTTGAAATAGAATTTACCTGTAGTTAACTATGTTACAAATCATGAATTGCCATCCATTCACGCATATTCTGCTTTAGCTTTATATCTTTGCAACCTTTGAAACAACACTTAATATGAATTTTGTTGAAGAACTAACCTGGCGCGGTATGCTGCATACCATTATGCCGGGCACCGAAGAAATGCTTAATAAAGGCATGGCTTCGGGATATATAGGATTTGACCCAACTGCAGATTCGCTGCACGTAGGTCACCTTACGCAGATCATGACGCTCATCCACTTTCAGCGCGCGGGCCATAAGCCATTCGCGTTGGTTGGCGGCGCTACCGGCATGGTGGGCGATCCTTCGGGCAAATCGCAGGAACGTAATTTATTATCTGAAGACGTTTTACAACATAACCTGGAGGCTGTAAAGGCGCAACTTACCCGTTTCCTGGATTTTGACAGCGGCATGAATAGTGCCAAAATGGTAAACAATTACGATTGGTTTAAAAGTTTTACTTTTCTTGATTTTATCCGCGATGTTGGTAAGCATATCACTGTGAACTACATGATGGCCAAAGATTCGGTTAAGAAACGTTTGGAAGGTGATACCGGCATGTCGTTCACCGAGTTCACTTACCAGCTGGTTCAGGGATACGATTTTTATTACCTGTGGAAACACCATAATTGCACCATACAAATGGGTGGCAGCGACCAATGGGGCAATATTGTTACCGGTACCGAACTGATTCGCAGAAAAGATGCGGGCGAGGCTTTTGCACTTACTACCCAACTAATAAAAAAAGCAGATGGTACTAAATTTGGCAAAACCGAAAGCGGCGCCGTTTGGCTTGATCCGGAGCGTACATCGCCTTACCAGTTTTACCAGTTTTGGTTAAACACCACCGATGTTGACGCGAAGGCATACGTCAGGATTTTTACCTTGTATGATCGCGAAGTAATTGAAGCCTGGGAGGCCGATCACGATGCAGCACCACATACAAGGGTGTTACAAAAAGCATTGGCAAAAGATATTACCATTCGCGTGCATGGCGAAGCCGAGTATGAAAAAGCGATTAAATCATCGGAGTTTTTATTTGGGAATGTTGGCATAGAGTTTTTAAGCGAACTTAACGATGCCGAGGTATTGGGTTTATTTGCCGGCGTACCCAACTTTACAATTTCATTAACTGAATTACATGAGGGCATCAGTATTACCGATTTGTTAGCTGTTAAAACCGCTATATTCCCATCCAAGGGTGAAGCAAAGAAAACGATTGTTGGTGGTGGCGCGTCGATAAACAAAGTAAAGATTGCGACGGCCGATGACGTTTATAATGCAGATGCTCTGATAAACGGGAAATTTATAGTAGCGCAAAAAGGAAAAAAGAACTACTTTTTGATAGTAGCAGAATAAACACGTTATTATACTTGCGAAGTTTTTGAAACTTCGCAAGTCTTGAAATCAAAGAAGCGATGAGCCTAAAACTCATCGCTTTTTTATTGACCTGTATTAAAGATTAATTTGTAAATGACTTTATATTAAAAATCGCTTAACAAATCAAGCTTCTTGGCATTGTACTCTTCCTGCGATATCAGGCCGTTATCAAAAAGCATTTTAAGTCTCTTTAACTTTTCGGTAAGCTCATCCGGTTTGGGGGCTGCAGTTTGTTGCACAACAGGCTCAGGGGCCGGAGCTGGAACGGGTGGAGCAACATGCGCTGGTACCGGTATTTGTGGTGCGGCTACCGGTGCCTGGGCAGCAAACACCTGCTGTGTGGGTGTTGTACGGGCCGCGTTATCAAACTGAACAGCGCCAGATTCGGCACGTTTTTGTTCCAGATCGCGCTGGCGGCGGGCTTCGCGTTCAACTTCTTTACGTTCCTGGGCGTACTGGTACAGTTTACGACCCTGTACTTTAGGCAGGTAATCAACAGCCATTTCGGCACCGTTAGTGGTTTTTACGCTGAATATAGCGCCAATAATTTCTTCTTTTGTATATACATCAACAATATCCTTCCATACAAAATCAACAAATTTGATGGACAGGCCCAGGTTGGCCGGAGTAAAAAATAAAATACGTTTGTTGGTTATGGCAATGCAATCCGGAAATAAATTCACCAATGGCTTTTTCTGAACCGCTATATAAATGATCTCTTCACCGGAAGAAAGCAGGTCGACCAGGCGGAAATAAACTTTTTCAACCGTTTTTGGATCTTGTTCCTCGTTTAAAAATTTCTCAATCATGTTTTCAGCATTTTATGATGCGTGCAAAAATAACAATAATACTTAAGTTGGCTATAAGTTTTAAGCAATCAGCAAATTACATCCACGAATATCGCTTTGATCAAACCTGCCCAACACCTCAAACGAGCCATCGGCATAGGTTTTACCCAAATCCTGGGTGGCTATGAACGAGCAGGAATTGATATTAGCCAGGTCGATCACATTAATTCCACCTGTTTTTCCATTGCTTAACGTAGTGATAGGATCGTTAGTATCGCGGATGATGATTTGCATCCATGGCGGACAATCAAAAATGCCATCGCCTTTTGAGTAAGCTTGTGATAACAATTCCGTCATCCCGTATTCGGAATGTATAGTACTCACCCCGAAACCTTTACATAAAACCTGGTGTAATTCCTCGCGGATCATTTCCTTGCGCCGGCCTTTCATGCCACCGGTTTCCATCACAATCAATTCAGGGAAATCAATATTGTACTGCTCAATAAAGTCAAGCAGCCCAAAGGTAACCCCTATTAACAAAGTAGGCTTTTGAACTTCCTGCTGATTTATAAGCTGTTGGTAAAGTTCATCATGGTTATACAAAAAAAAGCCACTATCCGGGTTATCAGATTGTTTTATCAAATCATCAACCATATAAATAAGCGATGAGCCTTCACGCTCCAAATAAGAAGGTAATAGCGCCAATACCGTATAATCCTCAATATCACCATAAAACAACCTGAAGGCATTCCTGAAACTATCTTCGTACCAGGTTTTATCTGTTACATGATGGCTGCTGGTAATCATACCCGTAGTACCCGAACTGGTAAAAGTTACCTCAATTGGGGCATTTGAGCTAAGAATATGATGCGATTTAAAAAATTCAATTGGCAAAAAAGGAATTTTTTCAACCTTATCAACTTTTGCTAAATCGATTTTTAATCCTTCGATAAACCGGCTGTATACAGCGCAATTTTCGGCCTGGTATCTAAAAACCTGCAAGGCAGTTTGCTCAAACTGCTCTTTATTATTTATCGAAAAAACCTGTTGTTTACCGGGCACCATCATCGGCGGCAAAGATAATCGATGATTTATGGATTCCCGCGACTTTTCAGAAATGTACTCATAAATGCGTCAAAATATCGCAAATTTCATACAAAAAACCTCACATTTTCTGCAATTTCTGGTCACTAAAACACAAGAAATATCGCAAATTATTCAACCCCGATAAAAACACGTTTCCGCAAGTTCCGGGTTTTAACTCATTGCCTGTTGCCCCACCTTTGATCTATATAAAAAACAATATCATGAGCAATTTTAAAATCGTGCCGCTATCCAAAGCCTTCGTCCAAAAAATAAAAACAACCATGACCGACGACTTTGGCAATCCCGTAGTTGAACAACTGGCAACCGGCCTGGGCCCCTGTCGCATCTCGTTAAAACCATTTAACAAAGGGGTTGACAAGCGGCTACTATTTAAACACTCGCCCTTTGAACTTGAGAATGCTTACAACCAACCCGGGCCGGTATTTGTGAACGCCGAACAGGTAGATGAGTATACCGACATATTCCACTTCCCGCCCGAAATAAAGGCGAATAAACAAAGCTTCCCGCTATCACTTATTGGATACAATAAAGATCAGATGATGGCCGTGACCCGTTTGGTTGGCGATGCCGATGTGGATGAGCTTATAAACGAGTTATTTGACCAGTATCCTGACATCGAATACCTGCATGCGCGCAATGCCCAGGCCTGTTGTTTTATCTGCAAAATTGAACGAAGATAATAACACAGTTAAATAATTTAATTTAAAAACAACCGATGGGGTTTATGGGTTGATTATACATCAACTATTACATTAAATATCATACCCCATGAAAACGATAAAATTTTTGGCTATCCCATTGATGCTTAGCCTCTTCTTTGTATTGGTATCGGCCAAGGCCGGCGACAAGGAAAATGAACGTGTGCACAGTGCCACAAATGTATTGAAGGATTTTAGCAAGATGAAAGAAAGCATCCCGCGCCAATTGCTTCAACAATACGAGGGCATTGTAATTATACCCAAACTAATCAATGCCGGTTTAGGCATCGGTGGTAAACGCGGCAAAGGCCTGGCTATGGTTAAGCTGCCTGATGGCAAATGGAGCAACCCGGTATTTGTAACCTTAACCGGCGGCAGTTTTGGCTTGCAGGTTGGCGTACAATCAGTCGACCTGGTTTTGGTGTTCCGCCATAAGGGCGTATTAACCAAAGTTAAGAACGGCGACTTTACCATTGGCGGCGATATCTCTGCAGCAGCCGGCCCGGTTGGCCGCAGCTCGACAGCCAGTACAGATCACAAACTGGAGGCCGAGATATACTCCTACTCGCGCAGCCGTGGCTTATTCGCGGGTATTACCATCAATGGTTCAAACCTGGGCATCGACAAAAAGGGCAACGCCAATTTTTATGGAAACGACGATTCGTCAAAGGATATCTTCGCCACCACTACCAGTAAAAAAGAGTCGGTTATTGGCCTAAAGGCAACTTTGAATACATTTTAAGCATAGCTATTTAGGCCGGATAGCTATTTGCTTTTACTGGGTTATAAATCAAATAACCAATAATAAACTAATGGCGGCGAGTTATTTAAGCTCATCGTCATTGGTTTTATATCTCTCGCCAATTAGCCCTCTTCAGCCGGAAAGTCATACAAAGGTTAATAAATATCGCAAACAACTGCACGTTTTATGAGTTGCTTACGTTAATTGCTAACATAGCATTTAATTTACACACCCCATGAAAACGTTAAAACTGTTAAAATTCCCGTTAATATTAAGCCTGTTTTTTGTGCTGATATCGGCCAAAGCCGATGATAAAGAAACGGAGCGAATCCAAAATTCGGCCACCGTGCTGAAAAACTTTGCCGAGATGAAAGAAAGCATCCCGAGCGAACTGATGAAAAAGTATGAAGGCATAGTAATTATTCCTAAACTCATTAATGCCGGCCTGGGCATTGGCGGTAAACGCGGCAAGGGCGTTGCCATGGTAAAGCTGGCCGATGGCAAATGGAGCGACCCGGTTTTTGTTACCCTTACAGGCGGCAGCGTTGGGTTCCAGATAGGCGTACAATCTGTTGATCTGATCCTGGTGTTCCGTCATAAAAGCGTGTTAACCGATATCAAAAAAGGCAATTTCACTATAGGTGGCGATATATCGGCTGCAGCCGGCCCGGTTAACCGCAATAAATCGGCAACTACCGATTATAAACTGGAGGCCGAAATTTATTCTTATTCGCGCAGTCGTGGTCTTTTTGCGGGCATCAGCCTGAACGGTTCGGGCCTGAACATCGATAACAATGCCGACGAAAACTTTTACGGCAATACCGATTCTTCGCAGGACATTTTTGAAAGCGCCAAAAATGATTCGGAAGAAGTTAAGGACTTGAAAGATGCTTTAAAAGCTTTTAAATAGTCCGAAAGTCGGAAAGTCCGGAAGTCCGAAAGTTGGATGTCAGAAGCCCGTTTTTTGATTACCAACTTAAGACTTTCGGATTTCTTAACTTCCGGACTTCCCCACTTCCGGACTTCCCGACTACACCTTCTTCAGGCTTAATATCGAAAAATCGTCCTTTGCTTTTGTAATTATATTACCAAGCATACCCAGGCCGGTAACTTCCATTTCTACCAGGTCGCCATCCTTTAGCCACTGGGGCTGATAAGATGCATTGTTTGACAAGCCTGTTCCATTAAGTTCCAGAAAACAACCCGTACCAACCGTTCCCGATCCTATTACGTCGCCGGGCAATACATCGCATCCATATGCACAACGCTCAATAATTTCGGCAAAGGTCCATTCCATATCAGCCATATTACCTGTAGATACCTGTTTACCATTTACCACGCATTTCATGTCCAGGTTATAAGCGTTACCTGTGTGACCGGGTTTGGCTGGTACCTTATATTTCTCCAGTTCATCGGGCGTTACCAGCCAGGGGCCAATCACGGTCGAAAAATCTTTTCCTTTTGCGGGCCCAAGGTTTAGCAGCATCTCGTCCATTTGCAGGGTGCGGGCGCTCATATCGTTCATGATCATAAACCCGGCAATAAAACTATCCGCATCTGCCGCCCTGATGTTGCGGCCTTTTTTATTGAGCACAACAGCTACTTCCAGTTCAAAATCAAGCTTATCAAAATGATCGGGCATGCATTCAATTTCGCCGGCGCCTTGTATCGCGTTATGGTTGGTAAAATAAAATATAGGGTATTGATCAAATTCGGGGATCATGGCAACTCCACGGTTGCGGCGGGCAGTTTCTACATGCTGCCTAAAGGCGTAGGCGTCGCGGCACGATGACGGGTGAGGCACAGGGGCCATCAACTCAAAAAACAATTCTTCTTTTGCTTCCATGCTACCGCTACTGATTGCGGCGTGTACCCTGCGTGCGTGATCCATCAGCTCGTCGCCGCCCCACAAAAACTCATTCATATTATCGGGTATCAGCTTATCGCAGGAGTTGAGGTTATAAATATGGCCGTTTACAAAAACGCCCAAATGCTCCCGGTCTTCGGTTTTGTAGGATACTAATTTCATGGCTTAGCTGGTTTTATAAGTGGTTAGATAGTTCTTTCGGAGGTATAGTAAATGAAACATCACGTTACAGGTTACTATGCTGAGTAAGGCTACGCCTAAATTCATTATCAAAAAAAGAGCAGAAAAATATTCATGGTGCTGGTGGCCGGCTGTTTTTCCACCAGGCCTCCAATAAGCAAGCCAGGGGAAGCCCACTGATATTACACCATCAACAGGGGCGTTATTTTTGGTGTAAAATACGGTCAAAAAAACAAAAACTAAGATGGCAAGTAACGTGGGTATTACTCTTATCCGCATGTTTGGATGATTTTATAAACGGTTATATCAAAGCTAATGAATTTTAATGAGGGATTAACAGAAGGATATCGCTTTGATAAATTTTATGACGAACAGTGTTTTTTGGCGAAAGGCAATTTCCATTCATTTAAATAATACAGGCACGGAAAACTACAATCTTATTTTGGGCGTTGATGTTTCTTACCGGCACCCTTATGAATTTCGATATAGATAGGCAAACACTCCATGATTTGGCAATATTTCAAAATAACAATTCCCGCCAATCTATATATAACCTTTTCAGCCACACCAATACAATTGGTGGCAGCGAAGCGCTACATGATATGTTCAACAAGCCGCTTACAGATCCTGTTCAGATAAGAGAAAGAATAGAAGTGTTTTTATACATTGCGGAACACAATATTACTATCGACCTGAATAGAAACGATTACGATTTTGTAGAATTTTATCTCAAAAAGCATTATCATGCTAAAGCATTTTCAGTTATAACCGGATTCTTAGAAAAAATCATACATACATTCAATAACAACAATGATTACTATGTAATTCAAACCGGCATAGAAAGTACGCTGGCAATACTCGATAGCTTAATAAATTACGCTGACGCGTTACAGGGCTATCTGCCTAAAAAAATACAGGAATTCCGCTCCATTATTTTAAATACTTTCCGGCCCGAAGAACTTGTATGGCTCAAACAATTGATAAAGAAACCTAATCGCAGCGCTGCGGATATGGCAAAAGCCGATCAGCTTTTCAGGCAACTTGCCTATGAAAAAATGAAGGTTTTGTTGAATGTTGCCTATCAGTTAGATGTATATCAATCCGTTAGCTTAAGCAGTAAAAGACTTGGTTTCACGTTACCGGTAATTAATGAAAATAATGCAAGGGAGTTAACCATCCAAGGATTATTCCACCCGTTTATTGCCAATCCTAAAAGTAACGACATAGCATTCAGCGCCGACAGGAACGTTTGCTTTATTACCGGAACCAATATGGCGGGCAAATCATCGCTGCTTAAAGCAATTGGAATTGCTATCTATTTATCCCAAATAGGTTTTCCAGTGCCAGCGAAAAGCATGGTGACCTCCGGATTTAAAGGTCTGATTACAACCATAAACTTAGCAGACGATGTTGAACAGGGACATAGCCACTTTTATAAAGAGGTTTTGCGGGTAAAGCAGGTGGCCGAAAAGATAAATGAGTCAGAAGGTATTTTTGTGATTTTTGACGAATTGTTCAGGGGGACAAATGTTAAAGATGCCTACGATGCCTCCCTGGCTATAATAGCTGCCTTTGCAGAGGTAAAAACCTGTTTCTTTTTAGTTTCTACACATATTGTTGAGGTTGCCCATGAATTATCGTCCATCGAAAATATTAACTTCCGGTATATGGAAACTATTTTTGAAGATACCAACCCGGTAAATACTTATAAACTAAAAGAGGGCATTACCGAAGAGCGGTTAGGCATGTGGATTGTGAAAAATGAACGGATCCTGGAAATAATAAAAAACGCTTTAAAAACGTAGGATTTGGGTAGATAATTTACCATCGGTTTCCATATCGGTACGATGCAAGGCGATTAAAATGAACCGTGCCGATGGCACTCAATTGCTATTGTTTTAATATTCAACGGGTTGAAACCCGTTGCTACAAAATGCGCCAGGGCTACGCCCTTGGGGAACTGCAAGCGCAAAACTTGATGAATTAAGGACAGATGCCCGATAATACAATTCATTCAGAATTGAGCCGAAAGTTTCCAGTTCTAAGTCAAACAACGCCCCCAATTTGTTGCCTTGCCGTATGTATTTTGTCCCCGCATCAAAGTCCGCATAGCGGACGGGGCATTTATTAGCCACGGGTTTCAACCCGTGGACAATGCAACCATACTTGTTTAAAGTTCCGTAGGAACGACCCATTTATCTGGGATCTGTTTATTAAACCACCTCTTCCTTTTCAAATGCCTTTTTAACCAGCAACCCCGATAAGGCCGCAAAACCGGCCACCAAACCACCAACTACACCAGTGATAACCAATATTAACCACCATGACGGCAAATGAAACAGTGCGGCTATCCGTTTGGCCAAAATATGATCATTGGGAATACTTTTAAACAATGCCAGCACTACCCACACAATAAACACGGCACCAAAACCCGAAATAAAAGCCTGCCTGGCTGTTTTACCAACAAAAAGCGCGGCCAAAAACGCGGCTATGGCCACCACCCACCAGGGTAAAAAGAAACCGCTTGCAAAGGATAATATGAGGATAATGAGGAATAACATAAGCTTATTTTTGATTGCTGATGGTTAAGGTTGTTTTGATACGGCTTGATTTTTCGGCAGGCGATTGCATGAACAACAATTCCTTCAACTCGCCGTTTTGCCAGGTTTTAAGCATATCATCGTAATAAAAGCTGCCGGGGTTGCCGCTTTCGCCGCCGGGGAAAATACCGTAACCCTTTACTGTAGGGCCCATTTGTACCACCATGCGCCACGATGGGCCATGACCGTTATTTAAAGCGTTGATGGTTGATCCGGTTCCGCCCGATTCAAAATTGCCCGAGCTTAGGGCTTCCTGGTTAGTAAGGTGGGCTATCTCCATTTTTTTAACCATCCCCCATTGCCAGGCTTTACCGGGCTGGCCGTATTTGTGTACCATATCATCAACCACGTTGGTAAACGCGGCATTTATAATCTCGGTACAGGTTTCTTTAACCGGGGTGCGGGTATCATCAAACCATTTGGAGTTGGGCTCTTTGGCTATCAGTTTTTCGGTACGGTCCATTGATGGGTAATTATCGCGCAGATTTTTGGCGGCAAAATCATCGCTCCATATCGTATTATATATTTTAAGCCACCATGCGTTAAAAATGGTTGCACCTACTGAATTTATGGCGAAGTTTTTATCCCAGTTTTTCACCGTATTATAAGCTACGGTTTGGGTTTTATCCAGTTTACTGGCATCAAGATATCTGAGCAGCACCGGCATCATATCCTGGGCGCGGATGCTGTATACATCCGTCTGTAATATCCGCATACTATCTATAGTGGCGTTGTGCATCACGCTAAGCCTGTCGTTAATGCGCTTGCCGCGCTGGTAGGGAGCAAACTGCCAGTTGATATAGTACGGATAGGTCTGATCTGTTGATGATTGGTTGGCCGAACTTACAAAACCGCGCGACGGATTTTTAACCGTTGGGTTTTGATCGAAAGGGATCCAGCCGTGCCAGTCGTCGGCCGGGTCGGTGCCATCCAGTATAAACTTGCCCTGATCTTTATATTTCAGCGGGAATTTTCCATTGGGGGTTATGGCAATGTCGTTATCGCGGCTGGCAAATACAAAGTTTGATGCCGGAGCATTAAAATAAGTAAGCGCCTTGCGGTAATCATCGTAGTTTTTACCATGGTTCAGGATGTACATCGTCATCAACTCGTTTGATTTGTCGTGCGCTATCCATCGCAAGGCATCGCCAATGGGCACAAAACCAGGGGTATGCGCGGTGGCTTTACTTTTATCTTCGTAAACTACCGGCCCGTGATGGGTGTAAATAACAGTATCAATTAAAGGTTTTTGGCCGCGGATATTAATCACCTCTACCCTGCGGGTGGTTTTACTCCATCGGTTATTATACCAGTATTCGTTCTTTTTATCATCCTTAAATTTAACCTGGTACCAATCAAGTACATCGGCATCTACATTGGTAATACCCCAGCTAATGTTATTGTTAAAACCCAATATAACGCTTGGCGCGCCCGGCAAACTTACCCCATACACATTTACCCCCGGCGCCGAAAGCTGCAGCTGGAACCAGATAGATGGATAGGTTAAATTTAAATGCGGATCGTTAGCTAAAATGGGATAGCCATTGGCAGTTTTGCTACCGGCAACCGCCCAGTTATTACTGCCAATGCCTTCCTCCTTTACCACACGTTTGGCGCTATCGTTCATAGCCGCCAAAAAGCTGCCCGATGGCTTAGGGATGGGCAGCGGCTTAAAGTTCCATTTGGTACCTGCCGGGATAATAGGGTCTTCGCGCATAGGATAATCCGGGAACAGATCGTTAGTGGCATTGGCACCAAACTTTTTCAGCACATTGCTCATGGCAAACTCGTTGGAGCCGCCGGCCAGGGTCTCGGACATTAGCTTCAACAAAAACGCGCAGTTAATGGGCTTAAAATCTTCGGGGGCGTAATCCAGCAATTTAAACTCCAGCGGGTATTCGCGCGGACCAAGCTGGTGTATATAGGCGTTGATGCCATCTGTATAAGCCAAAATCATTTCGCGGATGGGTTTGGCGGCCATCATTTCTTTCAACGAGTTTTCGGCGCCGTAAACCATGCCCATACGGCGGTGGTAACGGTCAATCTCCAAAGCCTGCGGACCTGCAATTTCGGCAAGCCTGCCTGCGGCGCTCCGGGTTTGTATGTCCAGTTGCCAAAGGCGCTCCGTAGCGGTTACGTAACCCTGGGCGTAGTACAAATCGTGTTCGTTTTGGGCAAATATGTGTGGGATGCGGTTTTCATCGTACTTAATAGTAACCTTGCCAGTAAGCCCGGGAAGGTTTAATGTACGCGAAGCTAAAATATGTTTACTCTCGGCATTTTGCCAAAAACCATCTGCAGGGCTTAAAAACCGGCCTACCGGCGGTGCCGGGCCAATTTTGGTTTGCAGTAGCCAGATAAGGCCAAGGGTAAAGGCTATGGAAAAAAACGCTTTTATAAATTTCATCAGTCAAATGAGGGGGATATCGACAATAAAGTTAAGGTTTTAATACGCTTCTTCAAGCTTTGGTTTGCGCTTGCGGTAATGTTTTTTTGGTTTATGTTGCAGGCTATCGGGATCGCTGGTGTGGTACACCGGCTTTTTCTCCCTCCGGTACTCCCATGGCGGTGTCGGGCTGGCATCGGCCCAAAGGCCCAACTTGCTTTGGCGGGCATGCTGCTCATACCCTGCCAGCTGAGCATTTTGCGAATATTGTTTGTATTGCCAGGCGTAACCGCTTTTTACCAGCTGGTAATTTACATTGGTGCCATCATCCAAAATAACCAATGCTACGGTGCGGCCATAACGGTCGTGCACGTTACCTATCAGTTTTACATATTTGCCAAAGCACAAATCCGAAGTAAACTTTTTAGCGGCCTGCCCAAAGGCCTGTGTTTTTTCGGGACAATCTACCTCGGCCAGCCTTACGGTCATTTGCTGGTTATCGCTGCTGAGTAAACCTATGGTGTCGCCATCTTTAATTTTTACCACTTTATACAGGTAATCGGGCTTGGGGTTGCAAGCCCAGAGCAGTAAAACAACGATAAGGAAGAGGGAGGAATATTTTTTGAACACTTTGCAAATGTGCAGATTTCAAATTTCAGATATGCAGATGATGGGCGTATTTTTTTGCCGGTTTTGATTTTTTGTCTGAACTCGGATTAAGCAGATTTTTCAGATTTTGATTTGTGAGGCGACAGGCATCCTGAAGATCCTTTGATCTGACGAGTCCTGGTTCAGACAATCGGATTTCAGATGTACAGGTGTTAAAAAATGATGTAATCGATAAAAAACACCTTAATTAACTATACCTTTAGTTAATATGAAAACATTAGCCTTCCTACTCTTACTTTGTGGATGCTTTAATCTTCCATCAACGGCCCAAACCAGCAAATTAAACCCTGCATTAATTAAAAAAATTGATTCGATGTTTAAGGACGACCAATTTTGGCGGAAAGAAGATCAGAAACTACAACGCAATCAAAAATCGGATTACAGCGCCGAAACCATCCAGCAAAAATGGGTCGAGACAGACAGTATAAACGAGGTTAAAGCAAAGCTCATCATCAAAAAATACGGTTTCCCCGGTTACGACCTGGTTGGCGAAACAAGCAACAATTTTTGGGCTATCATACAACATTGTGATAATGATATAGCTTTCCAGGAGCAGGTGTTAGTGTTGCTAAAAAAGGAGGTGGATAAAAATAACGCCAGCAAAACCAATTATGCTTTATTAACCGACAGGGTATTGGTAGGCAAAAATCAAAAACAAATTTACGGCACCCAAATAAAGCGCGATCCTAAAACAGGCAAATCGGCGCCGTTTCCGCTAAAATACCCCAAATTAGTTGATAAGTTGCGGAAGCAAATGGATTTAGGGCCGCTGGCCGAATATGTGAAGCAGTTTAACAGTCAATAAATTCCCGGAATCAAGAATTAACAAAATTTGCCTAACTTAATAGCTATTTTCACCATGAACCATGAACCATGAACCATGAACCATGAACCATGAACCATGAACCATGAACCATGAACCATGAACCATGAACCATGAACCATGAACCATGAACCATGAACCATGAACCATGAACCATGAACCATGAACCATGAACCATGAACCATGACCAATGACCAATGAACCATGACCAATGAACCATGACCAATGAACCATGACCAATGAATAATTTATAAAACAATTTCACAGTTAATATCATTTTAATATCTGCTATTCGTTTAGTAACGTTGTATACACCTTTCTATAGCTTAAATGGCTTTAAAACACAGTTCTGCATTACCCCCGGAAATGTTAAGGGTTTTTGAGACCTTACCTCAACCCTACCTCATACTCTCGCCCGCACTTTATATGCTTACGGCAAGCGATGTTTATTTGCAGCTTACCAACAAAACCCGTGTTGAAATTGAAGAGCAGTATCTTTTTGATGTATTCCCCAAAATTCCGGATTGGTCGTCAGAAGAAGGCGGGATTGCGCTTTCGCTGAGTAAAGTATTGGAAACCCTACAGCCACATCAGTTGCCCGTGATGCGGTTTGATATACCTAATCATCATGATCCGCAACAGTTAGAAGAGCGCTATTGGAAAACTTCGCATACCCCGGTTTTGGATGCCGAGGGCGAAATTTGTTATATCATTCATCATACCGAAGATGTTACCCAACAGGTGCTTGCCGAACGCGCTTTGAAAGATAGCCTGGATAAGGAAACCCAGGCAGCCGCTACAGCCGAAAGATTGCGCAGACAAATTGAAAAGCTTTTTGCCGAAATTCCGGCCCAGATAGCGATAGTTACCGGGCCCGATATGGTGTACGAGTTTATAAACCCGCGTTATAAAACCGAACTTTTTCCTAACCGCGAAGTTTTAGGCAAGCCTTTATTATATGCCCTACCCGAAGTAGCTGGCCAGCCAATATGGGATATCCTACAGCACGTATATAAAACCGGCGAAACTGTTGCCGGCAACGAAATCAATATCCCGTTGGCCGATGAGCCGGGCGGCCCCGTTAAAGAACATTATTTTAACTACGTGTACCAGGCCATCCGTAATGACGATGGTGAAATAGCATCGGTTTTAAGTTTTAAATATGAAATAACCGAGCTTGTTTTAGCCAAAAAACGGCTGGAGCAAAACGAGGAAGAATTATTGGCTTTAAACTATGGTTTAGCCAACGCCCATGAAGAAGTACAGGCCAGCAACGAGGAGCTGCAATCTGCAAATGAAGAGTTACAGACTACTAATGAAGAACTTTTCAGGGCGCAGCAAAATATACAGCTGCTTAATGATGAACTGGAAGAAAGGGTTCAACGGCGTAACATAGAGCTGTTTAATGCCCAGGCCGAGGCCGCCCGGGAACGCGACCGGCTGAAACGTTTTTTTATGCAGGTACCAACCGGCATTTGTGTACTTGACGGCCCCGAATTGATATTTGAGTTGGTTAACCCATCCTACCAGCAACTTTTCCCGGGCAGGGATTTATTAGGAAAACCCATAAAAGAGGCGCTGCCGGAGCTGAACGGCACCCCCATCATTGATATATTAAAAAGAGTGTATTACACCGGCAATACATTTGAAGGGAAAGAACTTTTAGTACCGCTGGCACGCAAGGCCGGCGGCACCATTGAAGACCGGTACTTTAATTTTATTTACCAGGCCAGGTACGATGGCGACGGTGTTGTTGACGGCATTTTGGTTTTTGCTTTTGAACTGACTGAAACCGTACTTACCCGCCAAAAAGAGAAGGAAAACGAACAGCGTTTTCGCTTTTTACTTAACGCAATGCCACAACAGGTATGGACAGCCCGCCCCGATGGTTCGCTGGATTATGTAAACGAAGTAGTTTGCGACGATTTTGGACAAAGCATGGACCAGATATTAGGCCGGAGCCTGCAGGAATTTATCCATCCCGATGACAGGCAACTCAGTTCGAAAAAATGGAAGGCTGCCCTGCAAAATGGCAACGAATTTATGGTTGAATTTCGCCTTAAGTTTCACGACGGGCAGTACGTTTGGCATTTGGCCCGGGCCCTTCCGCTGGTGGAAAACGGACATATCAGGTTATGGCTGGGTACAAATACCAATATCGAGATTCAAAAAAATAACGAGCAAAAGAAAGATGAATTCCTATCTATTGCCAGCCACGAGCTAAAAACGCCGCTCACCAGCATCAAAGCGTTTAACCAGTTGATGCAGCGTACGGCCGACCCGAAGAAGCTTGCCAGCTTTGTTCAAAAATCTGCGTCGCACGTGTTACGGTTAGAGAAGCTGATTAATGACTTGTTGGATGTAACCCGCATTAACGCAGGCAAAATAGAGTATACTATGGAGCCATTCAACTTCCTGGAGATGCTTAAAGATAGCATCGAGAGTGTACAGCAGGCTACCACATCGCACCGGATCATCCTTGAAAAAGCAGACGATGTAACTTATACCGGCGACCGTTTCCGGCTGGAACAGGTTGTAAATAATTTACTCAGCAACGCCATCAAATATTCGCCCGAAGGCGAAAAAGTATTGGTTAATTGCAGCGTGCATTCCGATGGCAGCATTATAGTTTCTGTGGAGGATTTTGGCATCGGTATCGAAGAAAAAAACCTGATGCGGCTGTTTGACCGTTACTACCGGGTTGACAACACCGCCATGCGTTTTGAGGGACTTGGCCTTGGCCTGTTTATATCGGCCGAGATATTAAAAAGGCACAATGGCAGTTTTTGGATTGAAAGCACGCTGGGTAAAGGCTCAACTTTCTTTTTCAGGCTGATACCTGATACGGTTACCGAAATCCTGCCCATTGCAGATAGCGATACCCATTACCAGGATGATACCATTATCATCAAATTCAACCCGCAACACAGCCGCCTTGATGTTGATTGGATAGGGTTTCAAAACCTCGAATCGGTACAGCACGGCTGTTTAAAAATGCAGGATATGCTTGTTAAAAACAACGTAAGTAAGGTGCTTAACAGCAACATTCATGTTTTGGGCAATTGGTCGGAAGCATCAGACTGGGGTAATACCGAATGGTTCCCCGACATGGAAAAGGCCGGATTACGTTACTTTGCCTGGGTACACTCACCAAGTGTTTTCAGCCAGCTATCAGCCCGTAAAAGCATTTACACACTAAAAGGCAAATTGGTGATTGAGTTTTTTACAGATGTTAAATCGGCAGAAGAATGGATAGAAAGTAAGTAGGGTTAAGTCATAAGTCTTTAGTCTGGAGTACTAAGCCGGAGTTTTTTCTGACTTAGAACTAAGACTCTCGACTAAAGACTTCCCTTCAGGGGCTCATGTAACCCATCAATTCATCATGTAATTGCTTTGCCTGGCTCAATAGGGATTTATCAGTAATATATGGGTCTATATCAATATCCTGGCCTATCAGATTCTCTTTAAACACATCCTTAAATTTTGTATAGGTTAACGAAAAATTCCATTTGTTTTGCAAATGCCCAAAAACACAGGTATCCTCTTTGCTCAACATATCGTAATTAACTACAACAAAAGCTTCAGGAGGCAACTTTTTGATGCATGCTAAAATATCACTGGTATAGTTAATCCAAACTTTTAAATAGGCTTCGGTATTTATCCGGTAAAAAGCATTTCTTCTGCGTGCCCGTCTAAAAATCAGCCATATTAACCTTGACAGGTATTTACGACCGAGGTACTTTCTGTCAACAATTTTAAACTCCCGTCGCAACAATGAACTGGTTACCGCCCGGTAATCGCGCATAATAACCAAATAGCAGGCATCCGGGATCAGTTCTTTATAAACATCAAGAAACATACAAGTGCGGGGGTCTTTCCATCCCCATTGGTCGTACAGCTGTTGTTTAACCCTGATAACACTTTTCACCTTCTCTTTCTCGTAAATAGAAAAAGCATCAACATGCCCGTCTGTTAAGCCGGTTTTGGGCAGGTTATTACTGGCCAGTATCTCTTCGTGCATTTTTAAAAACTCTACATCTTCAAAATGCCCATCGGGGTTCCCGGGCCCTGGCTCAACCAGCTTTTCGCCCAGTTGCATACCACATTTTGTAAGCCAGTGTGCTATAAGCGACGTTCCGGAGCGGTGCATGCCGGCTATAATAAGCGTTCGTTTTTGCATAATGAGTTTGGCAATAAATAGTGGCTACCTACAAATTTTAACTATTATGGGCTACTCTCTTTTCAGCCTTATCAACTGGATGAAGGTTATTCAGGATAAAATAAAGCAATGATGAGGTACTTTGTAGTACCGTGCTTTCGCTGGTATTTATATACAGGTCGGGAGCGTATGGAACATCAAACTGCGCGTTAATACCTGTAAGGTTGCTCAGTTTATCGGGGTGCCCATCGGGCAAAAATGCTTTCTTGTAAAGCCCTTTGGTATCGCGGCTGATGAGTTTTTTTACCTGGCAATCAATATGCACAATGTTTACATGTTCATATTTTTCGGCAAGCTCGCGACGCATTTCGTTATAAGGGTTTATAGCGCTTACGATAGTAACAACACCGTGAGCCGAGAAACGGCTGGCAATAAAGCCCAGCCTTCGGATATTTTCACAGCGATCGGCCTTGCTGAAGCCCAAATCGCGGCAAATTTCGTTGCGATATTCATCGCCGTCAATTATTTCAGTCCTTATTCCCAGCCCGGTTAATTCATTGGCAACATTCCTGGCCAATGTTGTTTTACCAGCTCCCGATAACCCGCAGAATAGAAGTATCATATTTCGATAATTTATGTTTTATGATCAGGCCCAAAAGCACTGCAGGTTGCCTTTGATGAGGTGAACATAATAAATTAAATTACCGGTTAATTTTGTTACAATGTAAATAGTTAATTACATTGTAACAAGCACCGTTACCATGGGGATAAAAAACCCTTAAATTACGCTAAAAGGTCATTTTTACATGAAATATTGATGCTACGGACAAGCATAGGCCTGTGATACACCTAACAAAAATGTTACTTAATTTAATACAATAACAACGCCCTGCTTTAGGGTTGACGTTGGCTTAGTGCAATATTTTAAACATCAGTTCTTTCATCAATTCGCCATGGGGGGCGTTTGATTCAACACCTTTGCTTTTCAGATCGTACTCGCGCAGATAGCTGATGATTTGCATTGTTTTGGGGTAATTGTAGCTGCGGCCGGCCAACTCATAATCCTTCACAAAATAAGGATTCACCCCTATCTCCCGGGCTACATTCTGGGGCGATTTATCTTTTACATAATGATAGGCTAATACCTTGCTGAAAAAGTTATTCAGGTTGCCCAGTACCAACACAATAGGGTTTGCTTTAGGGTTTGCCTCAAAATAATTAATGATCTGGTTAACCTTTAAAACATCCTTTTTGCCAAGGGCGGTTTGCAGCTCAAACACATTATACTCTTTACTTATGCCAATGTTATCCTGCACCAGTTTCAGGGTAATTTCCTGCCCGGCAGCTATATTAAGCATTAATTTTTCCAGCTCGTTTGCTATTTTGGATAGATCGTTGCCCAGGTATTCGGATAACATGGCCGATGCCTGCTGGTTTATTTTATAACCTTTATCGCTTATAAAGCCCTCTATCCAGGCCGGTATCTTACTATCATACAAAGGCGCCGACTCAAAAATAAGCCCGTTTTTTTCAATCGCCTTGTATGTTTTTTTGCGCTTATCAAACTTGCCATACTTATAACAAAACACAAGTATGGTACTTGGCAAGGGCTTTTCCAGGTAGCTCAATAAAGGGTCGATTCCTTTTTTGCTGTCATCATCCTTGCCCCATTTCATATCCTGGGCTTCTTTTACCATTACTACCTGGTAATCGGCCATCATGGGGTAGCGTTTGGCCGCGTTAAGCACAGCCATCATCTCGGTATCCTTTCCGTATACAACGGTTTGGTTAAAGCCCTTCTCGGCCTCGGGCAGCAAGTGATGTTCAATGTAGTTGCTCACCACATCAATAAAATAAGGTTCTTCACCGTGCAGCAGGTACAGGGGCTTGTATTTACGGTTCTTTATATCCTTTACTATATCGGCAGCTGTCATTCTTTTAAGTCAAAATTCAAAAATCAAAAATGACTTTTTGGTTGAGTATTCAAAATTAAAAAAATCAAAGGGTAATGTTGCATGATGATGTAAATGTGGAAAGTAATATTTGAAAAGTGCCGGGTTTGCGATGCCGGGCGAGACTTCTTTTTAATTAAACAGTAAAACAGGCTGATGTTTCAGATATTCCTTTTTAATTTTGACTTTTTAATTTTGAATTTTGAATTTTGATGTAAATGTGGAAAGTAATATTTTGAAAAGTGCCGGGTTTGTGGCCCTATGCCACACTTCCTTTGTTGAATTTTTAATTAAGCAATAAAACAGGCCGATGTTTCAGATATTCCTTTTTACTTTTGACTTTTTAATTTTGAATTTTGAATTTTGAATTTACCTCCTCTCAATCTCCCTCCCTACCCTTTTAAAATAAGCGACGATAACGGGCAGTTGAGTTTGTTTGACGAAATTCGTAAAAAAAATATCATCCTTACACCCGAAGAGTGGGTACGGCAGCACTTTGTACAATACCTTATCAGGCAAAAGGGTTATCCACGTTCACTCATCCGGCTGGAAGGAGGGCTGAAGCTTAACGGGCTGCAAAAACGTACAGATATAGTAGTATTTGACAGCAGCGGGCAACGGATTTTGATTGTAGAATGCAAAGCACCATCCATTAGTATCGATCAAAAAACCTTCGACCAGGTAGCCCGGTATAATATGGTGCACAAAGTATCCTTATTGGCGGTAAGTAACGGACTGCAGCATTATTATTGCACAATCAATCACGAACTAAGAAACTATCAGTTTATTGAAGAGCTGCCTTTTTACAGCAAACCTGTTTAAGCCGCGTGTACCAGCAGGTTCATTTTTTCCAGCAATTCGTCGGGCTTAAATGGTTTTGAAACATAATCATTCATACCTGCTTCAAAAATTTTCTCTTTAATATCCAGCAACGCCGAAGCCGTAAGGGCGATAATAGGAATAAGCGATTTTTTAGGATCGGCCATTTTCCTGATTTCCATAGTGGCATCAAGGCCATTCATTACCGGCATCTGCAAATCCATCAGTATAATATCAAAGTTGCCGTATTGCACCAGTTCAACCGCGCGTAAGCCGTTTTCGGCAATGGTGGGCGTTATGTTCCATTTAGACAATAGCTTTTTCATCAGCATAACATTCACAATGTTATCTTCGGCAATAAGCACGCGAATACCTGATATAGCATCGTTTTTTTCCTGCGCTTGTACCAACGGAGCTATAGTTTTTTCAATAGCCATTTCTGTTGATACCGGGAACTCCATATTAAATGAAAACTCCGACCCTGTGCCCGGTTTGCTGGATATGTGCATATGCAGGCCCTGCAAATCAAGTAAGCGCTTCACAATGGCCAAACCCAGGCCGGTACCACCGTACTGGCGTGTTGTGGTTAATGACTCCTGGGTAAAGGGTTCAAAAATACTGGTAAGGTTATGCTCTTCGATGCCAATGCCGGTATCCTTTATCGAAAATTTTACCGTAACCCTATCGTGCCTGTCCTCAAAACAGGTAGCCTTAACCCATATATTGCCAGCTGCTGTAAATTTTATAGCATTACTCACCAGGTTATAAATAATTTGGGTAATACGGGTTGGATCGCCAAAAATTATCTTGTTGTTCAACGTGCTATCCACGTCCAGTTTAAACAACAGTCCTTTTTCCCCGGCCTTAATTATTTGCGCGCCGCAAATATTATTCATCAACTCAACCAGGTTAAACCTGATGTTTTCAAAAACCACCTTGCCCGATTCAATTTTATTAAAATCAAGCACATCATTTACCACTGCCAAAAGATTATTAGCCGAAAATTTCAGGATCTCCAGGTTTTCTTTTTGATCGGCCCTCGGGTTGCCCATCATAAGCAGGTTGCTCATACCTATTACGGCGTTTAACGGCGTGCGGATCTCGTGCGACATGGTTGATAAAAACTCCGACTTGACCTGCGTTGATTTTTCGGCTTTGCTTATTGCTTTTTCAAGCTGGGCGTTTAGTGCAACCTGGTCTTCGCCGCTTTCTTTCAGCTGTTTTATATTCTTTAAAAAAGCTGTATAAAAATGGCTGTGAATAAATATCAACAGGATAAAATTGGCAAAAAGCGTAATAATAATGGTTGATTGATCTATCCTGTCTGGCTTAATGCCAATAACATAACCCTTGGTAAATTCAATAATCATGAAAACCAATACCGGCACCGCATTCAACAAAGAATAAATAAGGCCGCCGGTTTGCCCAAGCATGTAGTAGCTAAATACAATAACCAATATAATTACCTGTACCGTAACTATATTTACGGTTTGTAATGTAATATAAACTATGGTAACGTTAACTATAGTGCCCAGGCTAAGCAGCAAATGACATACTAAACGCCAGTTGGGCCGGTATGTTAAAAACTTAAACAACCCGGCAATACAAACCATTAACGCGCCGGCCGTATAAGCCAGCATAGTTTGCCCCTGGAAATAAACGCTCATAAAAACGGCGCATAAGGCAATAAACACCAACGGAAAACCAAAGTAAAGCAGCCGGATGCGCGCCTGATCAATAAAAGACTGTTCCTTTGATAAAATCCTAAAAATTGAAAAATTGAAAAAGCTTATCCCTTTACTCATGATTAAAGCACATTGCTTATACTAAACATATAATAGTCAATCAATTGATATTGAAAACCTATTTTCGTTTTGTATTTCGCAGCCTCTCATTCATGCAATTAACAAGCCAAATCAATCATATTTTGTTCAATGATGGTTAATTTAGCTTCGGCATCGGCCTTTTTGCGTAGCTCAATCTCAATAATCCCGGGCTTGGCATTTGCCATAAAACGCTCGTTACCAAGCTTGGCGTTAACAGATTTTAAAAAGCCCAAAAGATAGTCCTTCTCTTTTACAAGCCTTGCACACTCGGCAACCGGATCAAGATTCTGACTTAACGGAATAAAAAATTCATCGGTTGAAGCAATAAAATTAACTGCGCCTGAAACTTTATCAGTAACGGATGCAAACTTGCATATATTACCCAGTTTGGCTATAATGGCCGCGTACTGCAGGTAATTTATGCCCGAGTTTGATTTATAAGAAAGCTCCAACGCCTCTTTAGGCGAAATTTCATTTTTATTGCGAATGTACCTGATTTGCGTAAGAACAATTTTTACGATCTCTACTTCCCCAAGTAGTTGTGTATTTATTTCCCCAATATTTGGCAATTGAGCAACAATACAACAGTCTTTTTCGGCGCGTTCGCCAAATATTTCATCATGCCATAATTCTTCGGTGAGGAATGGCATAAATGGGTGAAGCACTTTCAATATATTTTCAAAATACTGAACAGTAGCTGTATAGGTAACTTTATCAATGGGTTGCTGATAGGCGGGCTTAATCATCTCCAGGTACCAGGCGCAGAAATCGTCCCAAACCAGCTTATAGGTAGCCATTAAGGCTTCTGATAAACGATATTGGCCAAAGTTATCTTCAATCTCGCCCAGGGCCTGGTTAAAACGGCTGCCAAACCATTCAATCGCTATCTCATTAGGATTTTCAAGGCTGCTATCAACCTCCCAACCTTTGATCAGCTTAAAGGCATTCCATATTTTGTTGGCAAAATTACGCCCCTGCTCGCAGTAGCTTACATCAAACATCAAATCGTTACCTGCAGGTGAGCATAAAAGCATACCTACGCGTACACCATCGGCACCGTATTCATTCATCAAATCAATAGGGTCTGGCGAATTGCCCAATTGCTTCGACATTTTGCGGCCCAGCTTATCCCGTACAATACCCGTAAGGTAAACGTTTTTAAAAGGCAGCTCTCCCCTAAACTCATGCCCGGCCATAATCATCCTGGCTACCCAAAAAAACAGGATCTCGGGCGCGGTTACCAGGTCGTTAGTTGGGTAATAGTAGTTAATATCCGCATTATTAGGGTCTCTGAAGCCGTCAAAAACCGAAATAGGCCACAGCCACGATGAAAACCAGGTATCAACCACGTCTTCTTCCTGGGTTAAGTCCTGAGTTGTGAGTTCTGAGTCTATCTTTTGAGCTTCAACTAACGCTTCATCAATATTTTTAGCGATAACATATTTACCGTTTGGCATATACCAGGCGGGAATTTGCTGCCCCCACCAAAGCTGGCGGCTTATGCACCAGTCCTTCACGTTCTCCATCCAATGGCGGTAGGTGTTGGTGAATTTTTCCGGAATCAGTTTTATCTCGCCATTCAATACATAATCCAAAGCAGGTTTGGCCATCTCGCCCATTTTGCAAAACCATTGCATTGAAAGTTTTGGCTCAATAACCGCATCAGTACGTTCGCTGAAACCAATTTGCGATTTATAGTCTTCCACCTTAGCTAAAGCGCCGGCTTCCTCCAGTAAAACGGCAATTTTTTTACGGGCGATAAAACGATCCTCACCTACCAAAATCTGCGCTTTTTCGTTAAGCGTGCCATCGTCATTTAAAATATCAATAACGGGCAGGTTGTGTTTTTGCCCAAGCTCATAGTCATTTAAATCATGCGCAGGGGTAACCTTTAAACAGCCCGTACCAAAATCCATGGTAACGTATTCATCCAATATTACCGGTATCTCGCGGTTAATTAACGGAATAAACACCCGTTTACCATGCAAGTGAAAGTAGCGTTCGTCGTTCGGATTAACACAGATTGCAGCATCGGCCATAATAGTTTCCGGGCGCGTGGTGGCAACTGTTAAGTAGTCCGAAAGTCCGAAAGTCCGAAAGTCCGAAAGTGAGCTTCCCTGGCTTCCGGACTTTCCGTCTTCCGGACTTTCCGACTTCACCGCGTACCTAATATAATATAGCTTTTGATTAACTTCTTTCCTGATAACTTCCTCATCGCTCACAGCCGTTTTTCCTTGTGGGTCCCAGTTTACCATGCGTACGCCACGGTATATCAAACCTTTTTTGTACAGGTGGATAAAGGTATCTATTACCGCCTCAGACATTTCGGGGTCCATAGTAAATTTGGTACGGTCCCAATCGCATGATGCGCCTAATTTTTTAAGCTGATCGAGGATAATGCCACCATATTTTTCTTTCCACTCCCAGGCATAAGTTAAAAACTCGGGGCGGGTAAGGTCTTTTTTGCTGATGCCGCGCTCTTTAAGCATGGCCACAACTTTGGCCTCGGTAGCTATACTGGCATGATCGGTACCGGGTACCCAGCAGGCATTTTTTCCTTTCATGCGGGCGCGGCGTACCAGTACATCCTGTATGGTATTGTTTAGCATATGCCCCATGTGCAAAACCCCGGTAACATTTGGCGGCGGAATCACTATAGTGTAAGGTTCGCGCTCATCGGGCACCGATTTAAAAAAATCGTGCTTTAACCAGTAACTGTACCATTTATCTTCGGTTTCTTTAGGCAAATATGTTTTAGCAATATTCATAACGCGCAAAAATACGATAGTTAGGGGTTCATAGCAAATAGTTTAGTTCATGGTTGATAGTTCATGGTTCATGGCATGAAAGAGTTTTATAATCAGGGAGCAAATTAAATTTGTTGTTGTTGTTGTTGTTGTTGTGACCTTCGGCCATAAATTATCGGCTATAATCCATGAACATAGTAGGAAGGAGTCTCGGCCATGAACCATGAACCATGAACTAAACTATCAACCATGAACTTCCCAGCCACAATATTTTTACAATTAAAAAGTTATTATGCTACTCAAACATTATTAGTCATGAAATCACTGCACATACACCGTTTTTGGCTCGATGTTTTAAAAAGGTCAAGGCTGGGTTTTGTTATAAACTGGTTTAACCGCTAATCAGTCCGGCGCTATCGTTTTGTACATTTTTGCTGTAATTTGCTACCTTTAATTTTCAAATAATAACTATGAAATTAAAGTTCTGGTGTTTCATCTACATAGGTATTTTGTCACTTTCGGTAAATGCACAAACAACCCGTAAAACAAAATCTCCAAAACACAAACACCAGGCTTCCGAACCAACAAAATTCATCAATCCGGCCAACATGGATACCTCCGTTAAACCCGGCGATGATTTTTTTGAGTACGCCAACGGCAACTGGATTAAAAACAACCCCATCCCCGCCAAAGAAAACCGTTGGGGCAGCTTTGCAATGCTGAGGCATGAAAATGCTCAAAAGCTTTTAGAGCTATTGGACGAAGTAAGCCGGCAATCAGTTAAAGCCCCTAAAGGCAGCCTTAAACAACGTGTTGGCGACCTTTACGCCAGCGGTATGGATAGCATTACTATCGAAAAGCGGGGCTATTTGCCGGTGAAACCCGAACTGGAGCATATTGACAAAGTCAAAAATCTTGATGATCTTATCAACGAACTTGCTTTTGAACGTATTAACGGCATATTCGCCCAGATATTCCGGCTGGAGGTTAACCAGGACGACAAAAATACATCAAAGTACATTGTTCGCCTTAGCCAGGGAGGCATCGCATTACCATATAGGGATTATTATTTAAAAAACGACATCCGGTCAAAAAATGTACAGGATGCTTTAAAAAATTTCGCCACAACTTTGTTTAGGTTAAGTGGCAGCAATGCCTATGAAGCGGTAAACAATGCGGCAATAGTTTATAAACTCGAGGCGGCTTTGGCAAAAGCACAACTTAGCCGTGTGGCCATGCGCGACCCGCATGTTATTTACAATAAATTCCGTGTGGCCGATTTTACTAAACTTACACCACATATAAACTGGACAAAGCTTTTGCCTATGCTAAATGCCCCTGGCCAGAATAGCATATTAGTAAGCCAGCCCACATTTTTCAAAGCGGCCGATTCGCTGTTGGCGGCTACGCCGGTTGAAGATTGGAAAGTATATTTTAAATGGAATTTATTAAGATCTGCTTCTGTAAGCTTAAGCTCGCCCTTTGTACAGGCAAATTTTACTTATAACAGCGCACTAACCGGCGAAAAAGAACAAGCCCCCCGGAAGGAGCGAATGAGCTATGTTGTTGACGTAGCCCTTGGCGAATTATTAGGCCAATTGTATGTTGAGAAATATTTTAGCCCGGCCGCCAGGCAATACGTGGTAGCGCTTGTAAACAATATAAAAACAGCTTTGGGTAATCGTATTAAGCGCCTGGATTGGATGAGTCCGGAGACAAAAGAACAGGCGTTAAAAAAGTTGCGCGCACTTACCTTAAAAATAGGTTACCCGGATAAATGGGAAACTTACAACGGCGTGGTAATAAACCGCAATGACTACTTTGGCAACATGCGGGGCATAAGCAAATGGCGTTACAATTTTATTGTTAGCCCCCTGGGTACATCTGTTGATAAAACCCGTTGGGGAATAACACCGCAAACTGTGAACGCTTACTACACCGAAATCAATAACGAAATTGTTTTCCCGGCAGCTATGCTGCAATTTCCTTTTTTTGATTTAAAGGCTGATGATGCCATAAATTACGGTGGTATAGGAGGCATCATAGGTCATGAAATTACCCACGGCTTTGATGATAAGGGGCGCCAATATGATGCCAAAGGCAATCTGCGCGACTGGTGGACGAAAAGCGATGCCGACAAATTTAAAGCACGTGCCAACCAACTGGTAGTGCAATACAGTAACCTTACTTTACCGGACACCCTGCACGTAAACGGCAAACTAACGCTTGGCGAAAACATTGCCGATTTGGGCGGCTTAAGTATAGCGTACGAGGCCTTCCTGAAAACAAAACAAAGCCGGTTGGCCAAAGTTATAGACGGACTTACGTCCGACCAGCGTTTCTTTTTGTCATGGGCGCAAACATGGCGCAGCTCGCTGCGCCCCGAGGCGGCAGCCCAGGATATCCTCAAAGATCCGCACTCGCCCGATAAACATCGTACTAATGCCACCTTAACTAACATTAGTGCCTGGTACAAGGCCTTTAACGTTAAACCCGGCGATAAAATGTACAAAAAACCAGAGGACAGGACGCAGATTTGGTAGCTTTTAGCAGCAGGTATTGAGTACCAGGACAAAACCAGGCTATCTGCCAATCTTTATCCTGATATTTGGCTCACCTTATTGGCTAATACATTTTGCGGTTATTATTACGTTTAATTTTCAAATACAAGTAAAAGGATCATGAAATTAAAGTTTTGGTGTTTTATGTTGATAAGCGCGTTATTGCTTCCGGCAAGTGCATACGGCACCGGTAATGCAAAACCGCCAAAACACAAACGCAAAACTACCCTCCGCAAAAAATTTATCGACCCGGCCAATATGGATACATCCATTAAACCCGGCGATGATTTTTTTGAATATGCCAACGGAACCTGGATAAAAAACAATCCCATACCCGACAATGAAAACCGCTGGGGCAGCTTTACTGTGCTACGTCACGAAAACACCCAAAAACTTTTACGATTATTGGAAGAAGTAAGCCGGCAATCTGTAACAGCGCCCAAAGGCAGCATTGAACAACGCGTTGGCGACCTTTACGCCAGCGGCATGGATAGCCTGGCTATGGAAAGATTAGGTTATTCGCATATTAAACCCGACCTGGATCGCATTGGCAAAATCAAAGACTTTAATGACCTTATCAACGAGCTTGTTTTTGAACGTGTTAATGGCGTAATTGCCCAATTGTTCGGCCTGGAGGCTGTTCAGGATGATAAAAACGTATCAAAGTATATTGTTCGCCTTAGCCAGGGCGGCATCTCGTTACCCGACAGGGCTTATTACTTACAAAATGATAAACGATCCAAAAGCGTTACAGATGCGTTAAAAACGTTCATAATAACAGTATTTACGTTAAGCGGTTGTAGCGACGAGGAGGCCGCTAAAAACGCCGAAGTAGTTTATAACCTTGAGGTTGCTTTAGCAAAAGCACACCTCACCCGTGTGGCCATGCGCGACCCGCATGTTATTTACAATAAATTCCGTGTGGCCGATTTTAATAAAGTTACCCCGCACTTAAACTGGACCAAATTATTGCCAATGCTTCACGCGCCTGGCCAGGACAGCATCCTGGTTAGCCAGCCCACGTTTTTCAAAACAACCGATTCCTTATTAGCTGTTACGCCGGTTGAAAACTGGAAAGTATTTTTTAAATGGAATATTTTAAGGGGCGCTTCGCCAAGCATAAGCTCGCCTTTTGTACGGGCATACTTTGCTTTTAAAAGCGCCTTAACAGGTGAGAAAAAGCAAGTGCCCCGTAACGAGCAAATGAGCCACACTATTGACGGAACCCTTGGCCAATTATTAGGCCAACTGTACGTAGAGAAATATTTTAGCCCGGCCGCCAGGCAATACGTGGTAGCGCTTGTAAACAACATAAAAATAGCTTTGGCCAACCGTATTAAGCGCCTGGATTGGATGAGTCCGGAGACAAAAGAACAGGCGTTAAAAAAGTTGCGCGCACTTACCTTAAAAATAGGTTACCCGGATAAATGGGAAACATACGATGGGGTGATCATAAAACGCGACGACTATGCAGGAAACATACGTAGTTTTTTAAAATGGCGGTATAATTTTAACATGAGCCAGTTGGGCAAACCGGTTGATAAAACCCGTTGGGGAATTACACCGCAAACCGTGAACGCTTATTATTCCGAAATCAACAATGAGATTGTTTTCCCGGCAGCTATGCTGCAATTTCCTTTCTTTGATTTACAGGCCGATGATGCCATAAATTACGGTAGTATAGGTGGTATCATAGGCCATGAAATTACCCATGGTTTTGACGATAAAGGCCGCCAATATGATGCCGACGGTAATCTGCGCAACTGGTGGACAAAAAGTGATGCCGATAAATTTAAAATACGCGCCAACCAACTGGTAATACAATACAATAACCTTACCGTACTGGACACCCTGCACGTAAACGGCAAACTAACCCTTGGCGAAAACATTGCCGACCTGGGTGGCTTAAGCATAGCGTACGACGCCTTCCTGAAAACAAAACAAAGCCGACGGGCCAAAATTATTGACGGATTTACGCCCGATCAGCGTTTCTTTCTGTCGTTTGCGCAAACATGGCGCAGTTCGGAACGCCCCGAGGCTACTGCCCAGAATATCCTTAAGGATCCGCACTCACCCGATAAGCACCGCGTTAACGCCACCTTACCCAATGTTAGTGCCTGGTATAAGGCATTTAAGATTAAGCCTGGAGATAAAATGTACAAAAAGCCGCAAGACAGGACGAAGATTTGGTAACTTTTTCAGTAGCAAGTATCAAGACAGCGTATGCAATCGCGCTGCGTAAACCTGGTTACCAACATTCAAAAAATCTTGCGCCTTGATATTCTCCCCAAAAAATCTTGATACTTGATACTAACTACTTGATACTAAAAAGGGCGTTGCCTGCGGCCCGGGCTCTGTGCTCATACTGCACAGGCCTTAAGCGCCTGGCCGGTATCCGCGCCGATCCCTAACGCAAATTTGCCTGAACGTGGATTCATCAGATTATAGGATTTACTCGATTTTAATTACGGCAATCAAATAATTAAAACTAATTCATATATTGAACCCACGTAAATAACTAAATTTTAAAAACCTCAAACCTGATTACAATATGGAACTCGGCGCACCTGAAATCATTGTAATTATTATAGCTTTTAGTTTTTTTCTTGTCCCTGCTGCTTTGGGATACAGTGCGGGTTCAAAAAGAACGATCGGCCCGGTCGGTGGGTTATTATTAGGCTTATTTTTTAATTTATTAGGTGTAATTATAGTTTATTGCACCAGGCACGTAGATGAAAAACCATTTTACGGCTTCCCCAATCAATCGCCAGCCGGTGAATTGCAAAAGTATAAGCAGTTATTAGATAGTGGGGCCATCACAGAAAACGAATATAATATACAAAAGGCCAGGATTTTAAATTCAAATTGATGAACTTTTGAGATCTTCTTTCACACAAAGCAACATCCCAAACTTTACAGCCTCCAAACATTTCAACCTTAAAACATCCCTGCCAAACAGTTATCTTTGCGGCTGTTATGATTATCCAGCAGTTCTACGACAAAGGTTTGGCGCATGCATCGTACGCCGTTATCCGCACAGGTAAAATGATACTTATCGATCCGGCACGCGATCCTCTGCCATATTATGCCCTTGCGGCCCAGCACAATGCCGATATTGTGGGCGTTATTGAAACCCATCCGCATGCCGATTTTGTAAGTTCGCACCTGGAAATTCACCTGGTTACCGATGCCGTTATTTATTGCAGCAAGCTTACCGGCGCAACCTATCCCCATGAAACTTTTGACGATGGCGATGTTATCCAGCTGAATGATGTAAAGCTGAAAGCCATCAATACCCCCGGCCACTCGCCCGATTCTATTTGTATTTTACTGGTGGACGAAGAGGGCAAAGAAACGGCCGTTTTTACCGGCGACACCCTTTTTGTGGGTGATGTTGGCCGCCCCGATCTGCGCGAAACTGTTGGCAACATTACAGCTAAAAAAGAAGAGCTGGCCAAACAAATGTACCTGAGCACCCGCCATAAGCTGATGCCCCTGCCCAAAAACGTTATTGTTTATCCGGCGCATGGGCCCGGATCATTATGCGGCAAAAATATGAGCACCGAACTGCAAAGTACCATCGGCCGCGAAATACAGGAAAACTACGCCCTGCAACTAATGGACGAGCTTACCTTCATCAAAACCCTCATGGCCGACCAGCCATTTGTACCAAAATACTTTGGTTATGATGTGGAGTTAAATAAAGCCGGCGCACCTAAATTTCAGCAAAGTATTGATAACATCGTAAAATTCGACGCCGACATTCAATTACAGGAAAAAATCGCGATTATAGATAGCCGTCCTAAAACACTTTTCAGAGCCGGCCACATTCCAGGCGCTATCAACCTGCAGGATGGCGATAAGTTTGAAACCTGGTTAGGGTCGATACTGCAGCCCGACGAAAAATTTTACCTGGTTGCAGAAGATGATGCTACTGCCGATTTACTGGTAAAAAAAGCTGCCAAAATAGGTTATGAAACCAACATCATGGCCATACAGCTATTGCCCCAAAATATCAGCGAAAGCCTTTCCGACCTGGATCTTGAAGATTTTAAGGCCAGGCCCGAAAATTATACCATCATAGATGTCAGGAATACCAACGAAGTAAACGAGGGTAAAATATTTAAACAAGCCATCGGTATTCCCCTTCCCGAATTGCGGGAACGAATCGATGAAATACCAGCAGATAAACCCATTGTTGTGCACTGCGCAGCTGGCTACCGCTCGGCTGCCGCAACAAGTATTGTAGCAGGGGCCATAAGCGAAGTTCCTGTTTATGACCTTGGCGAAGTTGTAACGGAGTTTGCTAAAAATGTTCATGGTTCTGAAAATGTTCATGGTTCATAGATCATTGTTCATGGCGAACGCAGCCCCGTTAGCAAGATAAGCTTGTTGCCCAATCGATTACCAAACCGTCAAACCATGAACTATCAACCATGAACCATGAACTAAAAATAGTTACCACCGCCGATGGTTCAAAAACCATTTACAACGCCGAAGTAGGCGAGCTTTACCACTCGCGCAACGGCGCGCTGCAGGAGAGCCTGCATGTATTTGTAAACGCGGGGCTTAACTATTTTCTTGATCAAAATGATACAACAGAGGTAAGTATATTAGAAGTTGGTTTTGGCACAGGGCTCAATTTTTTGTTGAGCGCCGACACTTGCACCACAAAGCAAATCAATCTTACTTATACCGGCATTGAAGCATATCCGCTTACAACACAAATGATGAGCCAAACCGGTTATCATGATTATACCTCTGCCGAATTGTGGAATTCATATTTAAAAAACTACCCTGGGGCTTTAGCCGATGCAGTAAGCATTAACGGCAACTGCCGACTGCAAATTGCTAACTGCAAGTTATTGGATTTTCCATCCGGCCGGCAATATGATATCGTTTATTTCGACGCATTTGCAGCATCCCACCAGCCCGAAATGTGGGAACAGCAAGCCATTGGCCATGTTGCCGGCTTTGTAAAGCCCGGCGGTGTATTTGTTACCTACGCCATAACCGGCAACCTTAAACGGATGCTTAAAGCGCTTGGCTTTAACATACAAAAAGTACCGGGCGCTGCAGGCAAACGCGAAATGCTGCGGGCAATAAAACTTTAAAGCACTACGGTTAAGTCAATAGTACTAAGTTGTAAGTCCAAAGTTGATTTTTTTCTTTTTTGACTTGGGACTTAAGACTTTGGGTTAAAGACTATCCGTCACTTTATCGATAACACAACACTACCAGCTTACATAAACCGGAACCCTACATTAAATTTAAGGGTAAAACCATTATTGGCCGGTAGCTCGCGGTAAGCAGCAAATTGGCCCTGGGTGTTGGCGCTCCGGGTAGCATATATAATAGGCCCGCCGCAAAGGGTAAAAGCAAAACGCGAATTTGTTGGTGCATAATTTATAGATGGGCCAACCATTAAACGGGCGCCGCCTTCGGCCTCATCGGTTTCCCAAAAGCCTTCCAAATCCTGCCCTACTGCTTCAAAGCCACCAAAAAACTGGCCGGTAATATGCCTGTGCACCCCAACGCTTGTAACAATGTCAAGGCCATCGCGATTGGTAGCAAAAGCTTTTTCTAAGCGTACGTTGGCCCCTATCTTCCACCGCGTAACATCGTAAGCGGCGGTTATCCGGCTAAATGCCACATTATCGTTATTAAACTCATGCCTGAAACCCAGGCCTGCTCCTATACGGAAACCCATGGGTTGGTTACCGCCTATAAAATCGCGCAGCAATTCGGCCTGCTCCAAAGTGTGAACGCTACCATTGTTGCTAAAACCTGTGCCTAAAGTGGCCAAAAAAGTAAATTTTGACCCCAAATAGCCCTTTGCAGATATATTTTGATCAACCCCGTCAAAACCCAATGGCGTAACGGTATGCTCGCCATAACCACCCGAGTAATTCACGCTCCAGTTTCGTCCCGATGGGTTTAAGGTGTTAATGGTATATAAAAATGGCTGCGGCTGTTCAAGCGTACTGTTTTGCGGCGTGGTTTGCATTAATTGCTGTGCCTGGCAGCATTCAATTATCAGCATTAAAAAAAATACAGACAGGTAGATTTTCTTGATCATGGTTTTACAGTTATGAGTTGGCCAATAAAGTTAATTAATATTACCTTTAAATTAATACCGGGATAAGTTTGCATTAAAGATGTTATCATACCTTTGCAAAAAACACCGCACCATACTATGCCTTTAAAAGCCCCTGAAACTGCACCTACCTCAACTATCGCCTTTCAACGCCTGCTTATTATAATGGACGACCTGCGGGCCAACTGCCCCTGGGACAAAAAGCAAACGCTTGAAAGCCTCAGGCACCTCACTATTGAAGAAACCTACGAGCTGAGCGATGCCATTTTGGGCGATGATAAGCAGGAAATTAAAAAAGAGCTGGGCGATATTATGCTGCACCTGGTTTTTTACTCAAAAATAGCGTCAGAAACCAATGATTTTAACATCACCGATGTATTAAACGGGGTTTGCGATAAACTGATAAACCGTCATCCGCATATTTATGGCGATGTGGAGGTACAAAATGAGGAAGATGTAAAACGTAACTGGGAACAAATTAAGCTGAAAGAGGGGAATAAATCTGTTTTGGGCGGTGTGCCTTCCTCCCTGCCGGCATTGGTAAAAGCATCGCGTATACAGGAAAAAGCCCGGGGCGTTGGTTTTGACTGGGAAGAGAAAAACCAGGTTTGGGCCAAGGTAGAAGAGGAACTGCAGGAATTTAAAAATGAGTTTAACGCCGAAGACGAAACCACCATCGATCATGAAAAGGCCGAAGGTGAATTTGGCGACTTGTTGTTCTCGCTTATTAATTATGCCCGCTTTATTAATATTAACCCCGAGAACGCGCTTGAAAAAACAAACCAGAAATTCATCAAACGTTTTCAATACCTGGAGTTAAAAGCCAAAGAACATGGCAAGCAGCTACAGGATATGAGCCTTGCCGAAATGGACATTTTTTGGAACGAAGCAAAAAAATTATAAAAATTTCAAAGCAGGCTGTAGCGTTTATATGCTTATATTCGTAATGACTACAAATAACAAAAATATGAAGCGTAATTTATTTTACTTACTCCCGCTGTTGTTAACCTTGCTTGCAGCCTGCGCCAAAAACTCAGGAACATCAGTTGTAGTATCTGCACCGGTAGGAACTTTCAACGGCCAGTTCAGGCTATTGACTAAAAACTCGACCGGTAAATATGATACCTTGAAAGATTCGATAATATTGAAAATGACCAATGCCTATCATTTTGCTGTAACAGCCGATACCACGGTAAAACATGCCGGCAGCCACGGCACTTTTGCTTTTGATGGTTACTACATCCAGTTTAACGATAGCACTTTCAAATCGGGCGTACCACGCACCAAAAATCATTTGGTAGGCGTTTACCAATATATTTACGATGGCACCAACTTTAAAATGTTACGTGCAAGCTCATCTATCAGCCCCGATACTATAGGCCGTTATGACCTTGTAAAAACTGCAAACTAATTATTATTGTTTTTAACTGAAACGCCGTCGCCCATATTTTGGTGGCGGCTTTTTTGGTAAGTCGGGGTAACCTGAGTTAATAATTAGTTGCTACTATTGATGCCTGTTTGTGGGCTTAATAGGAAAATCTTTTTTATTTGTATCAATAGGGTTTTATATTGCGTAAAGGCAATATAAAACAACACAATATTTAAGCGGAATTAAACACACTTAATGCATCCACCCAAAGGCATTACTGAAGAAGAAATTATCAGCCAATGCAAAAAAGGCAGCCTTAAATACCAGGAAATGCTGTATAAGCAGTTTTATGGCTACGCCATGGGTATAGGCCTGCGTTACAGCCTTAACCGCGACGACGCATTGGAGGCTGTAAATGATGCTTTTATAAAAGTATTTAATGCAGTGCATAATTACAATACAGATAAACCCTTTAAAGCCTGGCTACGTACAATTGTAGTGAACACCGCTATCGACCGTCGCCGCAAGGATCTGAAATTCCAGTTAAATGTTGAGTTGGATAATGCCGCGCCCATAAGCAGTAATATGGGTACGGTTGATAATTTAAATGCACAAGACATATTAAAGATGATGAATGAGCTGCCTGCCATACAGCTTACCATTTTTAACATGTACGAAATAGATGGTTATAATCATGATGAAATTGGCAATATGTTAGCTATCCCGGCAAGCTCATCGCGCGTTTATTTGAGCAGGGCTAAAGAACGATTAAGAAAAATATTAAGGCAAGAAGCACAAAACCATGGATGATCAGTTGGATAACGACTTAAAGAACCGCATCAGGGAGGTGTTTGATAATTACGAAGACACCACCGCAGATGAGGGCTGGCTGCTGCTCAGGGAAAAATTCCCTGAGGAGGAGAAGAAGCGTCCAATGATCTGGTTATGGTGGGCAAGCACAGCAGCCGGCCTGCTGCTATTTTTAGCCATTGGTGTATGGATGCTTAACAACAAACAAAAAGCAAACACTACTAATACCGCTGTTATAAAACCGGTTAAGCAAAATACGCGGCATCAAAAAGCTGCGCAGGCCGATACCGTTAGCCGCATAGCAGCTAACACGGGCTCAGGTAACAGTAGTTCTGTTGATACTACAATATCAGCCCAAAACAATATTGCCCAAAATCAAGCTAACCCACATAAAAAGCCGGCAATAAGCAACCCGGCTGTAAATGCTGCTGCTGTTAGTCAAAATAGCGTGGCAGTTTTCACGCCATTAACCAAAGCACCTGTAAATGCTCCTGCGGTTAAACAGCCACAGGTTAACCAAAATAACAGTGTAAACAGCACAGTTAACCAGTTTGCTGCCCAGCAACCCACTGTTGCCAGTAAACAACCCGTTATCGTAACCACACCTGGCAATAAGGCAGATAGTGTTAAAATTCCTATTGTTGACGCGGGCAAGCAGCAATACGCGGCAAATCCGGCTGTTGCACCAACTACCAAGGCTGCTACAACAGTTGTATCACCTAAGGCAACAAACCAGCAGCCAACCCAGGCCAAGCCGTCATCGGCCAATGCCATGGCAACAATGCTTGCTGCCGATAATTTGCAAACGCCAAAGGCAAAAGACAAAGCTACAGATGATAAAAAGGTAAAATTTGGCATTTACGCGGCAACCTTTTTTAACTATGCCAAAGGGAGCGCCAACCAGGTAAATGCCGGGGCTGGTTTTACATCCGATATCAGGCTTAGCAAAAACCTCAAACTTTCCACCGGGGTTGCCTTAGCACAAAACACGCTGAAATACAACAGCAGCGTACCACCAACCGCAAGCGCAGCCAATGCGGTAACATTTGCTGCTGCAGCACAGGATAACAAGCTGGTGCCTGCTTCGTCGTTCCCGGTGTTTAAAAATTATAATGCCAGTTTGGTGGGGCTTGATGTACCCATCAATTTAAAATACGAGTTTGACCCCGAAAAAACAGATGCTTATTTCTCGGCTGGTTTAAGTTCGGGTACGTTTATCAATGAGGCCTATACTACCAGTTATGGCATTCCGCACAGCTCGTTGTTAAGCGGCAACACCCAGCAAACATCTGAAGAAACAAACCGCCAAAGTTTCAATGGTTTCTACTTTGCCAGAACGCTAAATTTATCGGTGGGCGTAGGCACAGCCTTAGGCAAAAACCGCTTAATTATTGAGCCGTTTTTGAAATACCCACTACAGGGAATGGGCGCGCAACAGATAAAATTTGGCGCAGGAGGTTTGAATTTGAAGTTTAATTTTGCGGGAGGTAAAAGGTAAAAGAACCAATTTAGAGAATCGAGACTATAAAATCCGCTTAGGCCTACTCTACATAGATATCAAATATTATTATTGGGAAATACTTGGCCCCCTATTATAGAATGGGGCAGGATATAATTTACCCCAGGTTGGGAGTTAGTTGATTTAAATCCACTACAATATTACTTTTGTACTGTGCAAAGAAAGTTCATCATTGGAGATATACATGGCTGCTTTGATGAATTCATCAGGTTAGTTGAAAAAATTGGATTAAAAGACGACGATTTACTAATCTCCCTCGGAGATATTGTTGACCGTGGCAATAAATCGAAACAAGTTTTTGAATACCTATGTAACCGCCCCAATACAATAACTTTAGCAGGGAACCATGAAAGGAAGCATCTGAATGGTGTGCTGAGTTATACACAGGAAATTGTAAAAGTACAATTTGGCGTAGGTTACCCATCTTTTTTAAATTGGTTAAACACCCTAAAGTATTACTTTGAAACTGACGAAGCCATCATAGTACATGCTGCATTTGAGCATGATACGCCGCTGGATAAACAAAAGCCGGAAGTACTTTGCGGGGCAACGGCGGGCGAGCGATTTTTAGAAAAAAAATATGGGCCAGGTACTTTTTGGACAGATCATTACCAGGGACAGAAGCCAATAATTTACGGACATCGGGTAGTTGGGACTCATCCGGAAATTAAGAACAATACATATGGTATAGACACCGGGGCTTGCCATGGCGGATTATTAACAGCCATTGAGTTACCAGGATTTATAATTCATCAGGTAAAGGCGACTACCGATTACTGGATAAAAGAGCAAAAGGCATGGCAGCTTGCAGTTTTGGCATCTAAAGATTGGTTAAACATCGAATTAGATGATATAAAAAAGCATCTGAAAAAGTTGAGTTTTGTAGAAGACACATCTGTAAAGCAAGCTCTTGAAGAATTAGATAGTTGGGTAAATAAATTAGAATCCCTGTTGCCATCGATAAAAGTCGCATTAGATATTTTTACTAAAAAGCTTGCAGATCAATACCCCGATACATTTAACAAAGAAGCCATTAAATTTGATTTTAAGACTTTTTTATACAAAAGTAAATCAAACAACTTAAATGTGTTTGATTTACAAAAGAGTTTGAATACTCCTTCAAAAATCATTGCTTTAGCCAATAATTTACAATTAGAGCCGATACCTATTTTCAGTATAAATATTAAATGAGTGACATATCCATAATTGATAAATCGGCACATTGCACTACTTAAACCTGATTGCCTTCACCGGCGAAATCCGGCTCACGAGCATCGATGGCACAATAAGCACCAGCAGGCAAATTATTAACGTGCCCAGGTTAAGCAGCAGAACATCCCATAAACCAAATTGCACCGGTACAAAGGTCATGTAGTACGAAGCTTGATCGAGTTTAAAAAAGTGGGTTTGCTGCTGAAAATAGCCCAAACCAAGCCCAAGCGCATTGCCTAACAACAGGCCGAGGCCTATCAGGTAGGTGGCGTTGTATAAAAATATTTTCCGGATGTTCCAGTTTGATGCGCCCATGGCTTTAAACATACCAATCATGGCTGTCCGCTCTAAAATCATAATTAACAACGCAGATATCATGTTGATAACCGCCACAACAACCATCAGCACCAGCATCACTACCGAGTTTACATCCAATAATTTAAGCCACTCAAATATGTTAGGATAGTCCTCCATTACCGTTCGCGATTTTAACCTCACAGGTAAAATTTGGTCCAGTTTATCTGCAGCAAAATCCACCTGGTCAAAATCGGCTACGCGAAGTTCATATTGTCCAATTTCGCCGGGTTTCCAGTCATTCAGACGGTTTATTAATGATAAAGAACCTATTACAAATGTTTTGTCAACCTCCTCTACCCCGATATTAAAAATGCCTTTTATTTTAAATTGTCGCTTACGCAATGGCTCCTGCACAAAATACATCAGCAGCTTATCGCCTACCTGTAGCTTTAACCGGTTGGCGGTTTGCTGCGATAGCATGATCTCTTTTTGGGCTTCAACAGAATCTTTAAAGTCGATCACGTTTCCGGCAACCATCATTTTTTTAAAGTAGGCCCAGTCGTATGTTTTATCAACGCCCTTTAGTACCACGCCTTCAATTTCGTTATTAGCTTTAATAATTCCGGGCTTGGTAGCGGTTGGCATTACATGGGTAATCAGCGGGCTTTTAAGCATCCGCGCTACAAAACCAGGGTCTTCAACAATAGGCGAACTCTCATATGAACTGTTCAGATCGAACTTAATGATGCGTATATCACCGGCAAAACCGCGAACTTTTTCGCGGATCTCGTGTTTAAATCCTTTTACAATGGCCAATGATAATATCATTACCCCCAAACCAAGCATAATACCAATAATGGCAATACGTACAATCAGTTTTGAAAATGTACGCTTTGACTTGAATGTTATACGGGCTGATATAAAGGAGGCGAAACTCAATGCAGAATGATTTTTAGTACCTTCGCAAATATGCGGTTTTGCTATTAAACCTGCTACTTTTTAAATTGTTTCAAAACAATATTCTATGAAAATTATACCTGTTTTTTTACAAAGTGCTTTAATAGCAGTACTAAGTGTATATACCGCCTGCGCCAATCCGGCTCCATATTCTAAAAGCCATCTAAAAAAAGAAAAAAACGATAAAAAAAATAATACAGAAATATTGACCGGTGCCGATCAAATTCCGCTGTATATTGACTATCTTAAGGGAAAAAATATCGGGATGGTTGTTAATCAAACTTCTGTTATTGGCAAAAACCTTACACCCAGTGTTGATAGTTTACTAAAACGTGGCATCAGCATTAAAAAGGTATTTGGCCCCGAACACGGTTTTCGCGGCAATGCCAGCAATGGCGCCGTAGTAAACGATGCCGTAGATGCCAAAACCGGATTGCCCATCATCTCGCTATATGGCAACAAGCATTACAAACCAACAGCCGACGACCTGAAAGGCATAAACCTGATGATATTTGATATCCAGGATGTTGGCACCAGGTTTTACACCTATATATCAACCCTGCATTATGTAATGGAGGCCTGCGCCGAAAACAACATTGAACTGATGATACTGGACAGGCCCAACCCCAATGGCTACATGGTTGATGGCCCTATACTGGATACCGCTTACCACTCCTTTGTAGGCATGCACCCCATCCCCATAAGCCACGGCATGACCATTGGCGAGTATGCACAAATGATAAACGGCGAACACTGGCTAAAAAATGGCGTAAAATGCAAGCTGAAAATTATCAAGGTGGCCAATTACAGCCACAATATGCCCTATAAGCTGCCGGTAAACCCATCGCCCAATTTAAATACAGAACAGTCTATTTTACTTTACCCCAGCACCTGCTTGTTTGAAGGCACAACATTTAGCCTGGGCAGGGGTACTTACTTCCCGTTCCTGGTATTAGGACACCCGCTGTTAAAGGGTATTTATACCTATTCTTTCACGCCTGTTGGCATCCCGGGCATGAGCGAGAACCCTCCGCAAAAAGATAAACAATGCTTCGGCATCGACCTTAAAAATTACACGCCGAACCAAATACGAGCCATGGGGCATATTAACTTATCGTGGCTTATAGAACTGTACAAAGCTTTCCCGGATAAAGAGCATTTTTTTAATGCCTACTTTAACAAGTTAGCAGGCGGCAAAGAATTGCAGCAACAGATTGCAGATGGCAAAACAGAGAACGAGATTCGCGCAAGTTGGGAACCAGGTTTAAAGCAATTTAACATAACACGTAGCAAGTACTTATTGTACAATTAATAAACGAAGCAAATAAAACAGCATATACCATGAGAATTGTATTTATGGGCACCCCCGATTTTGCAGTGGCATCGCTTGATGCATTAATAAAAGCCGGCAGCGATATTGTTGGCGTTGTTACCGCCCCGGATAAACCCGCAGGGCGTGGGCAAAAACTAAACGAATCGGCAGTGAAACAATATGCAGTAGCCAATGGTTTAAAAGTATTACAACCCGAAAAACTAAAAAACCCCGATTTTTTAGCCGAGCTTAAAGCCCTTAAGGCAGATTTACAGGTGGTTGTAGCCTTCAGGATGTTACCAGAAGCTGTTTGGACGATGCCTGCCAAAGGTACCATCAATCTTCATGCTTCGTTGTTGCCACAATACCGTGGCGCGGCACCTATCAACTGGGCAATTATCAATGGCGAAAAGGAAAGCGGTGTAACTACCTTTTTCCTGAAACATGAAATTGATACTGGTGATGTATTATTCACCGAAAAAATAACGCTTACGGGCACCGAAACTGCCGGCGACTTACATGACCGGCTGATGAACAAAGGCGCAGGCCTGCTGGTAAAAACTGTAAAAGCGGTTGAAAGCGGCCGTTATCATGAACATCCGCAGGTACAGCTGTTAACCGGCGAAGAGCTTAAACACGCTCCTAAAATATTTAAGGAAGATTGCAAGATAGATTGGCTGCAACCGGTCGAAACCGTATACAACAAAATCCGTGGCCTAAGCCCCATCCCTACTGCTTATACCGATTTAAACGGTAAGATTTTAAAAGTCTATGCCTCAGAACTTTTGATTGATGAGCCGGCGATACAACCAGGCGGTTTCCTTACCGATGGTAAAACATTTTTAAAGTTTGCCGCCAAAGGCGGTTTTGTCAGTGTAAAAGATGTGCAGTTGGAAGGCAAAAAGCGCATGGGCATCGAGGATTTTTTAAGAGGGGTGAAATTGTGATGGATCAATCATTAGAACAAGAAAATTCCGACTGGCTTTCATTAACAGAAGAACAGCGGGAAGGTGTACTTAAAGCCTATGACGAAAGCGAAGATGAAGCAAACCTCATTCCGTTGGAGGCCATAATTGCGAAATACGCAAAGTGGCCTTTTCGAACTTAAAGTCAAAAACAAATTATTTTTTCTGATACTTCCTTGCCAGCTGCATTGTTTTAACCCTTAAATGCTGCGCCTCATTGGCCAGGTTGGCCGTACTGGTAATATCGGGCATGCTTTTGTCCTGGTACTTTTCAATTACGGGTAGGGTTGCAACTATTTTTAGCACAGCATGGTAGTCGCCAATTTTTATCTGATTGCTATCGATGTGTGCTTTTAAGCTTGTAAACCTGCTTATTTTATCCAGGTATTTCAATTTACTATCGGCTATTAATGCGCTAAGCTGTGCCCGCAACACTGTATCTTTTATGGCTGTTAACGATTCGTTTGCAGAAAAATAGTATCCGTCTGATTTTGCAGCATAATTGTTAAACGCCTTTAAACTATCGGCTATGCCGCTGTTAAAATGAGTTAGTTGCTCCTCCAGCTTTTGAAGTTGCGGGTCTTTTTTTGCTAAGTCGTCATAAATCTCATCCATTAACGAACCTGAAGGCATCCTCTTCAGGCTAAAGTCTGATTTATCGTCCTTTAACGGTTCGGGCATATCGGTTTTCGGTGTAGCAATATCTTTCGAAGGCGTAGAGTTGCATGCCGAAAAAAACAGGATGATGAGCAGGGTTGATAATAAGGCGGTTGCTTTCATAATTGATTATTTGTAATAGGATAAGGAATATTTAGTATTGTTACTATTAAGGCTAATGATATTCCAATCAAGCCAAAGTCAAAAATTACAACTTAACGTTTTTTAACACCTGTTATTGCTACTTTTGCGGCCATAATATACGGAGTACCCAATGGCAAATTACAGCGAGCGCATAGCACTACTAAAAACCCGGATTCAGCCTTTACGCGATCAACTGATACAACACGAATTATATAAAAACATTAACTCGTTGGATGAATTAACCGTTTTTATGGATCACCATGTGTTTGCCGTGTGGGATTTTATGTCGCTGTTAAAATCATTGCAAAAAAAACTTACCTGTACTGCCACACCATGGATGCCAATCGGTAATGCCAATACACGCTACCTGATTAATGAAATTGTAACCGGCGAAGAAAGCGATGTTGATGAACAAGGCAACCGCACCAGTCATTTTGAGCTATACCTGCGCGCTATGCAGCAGGGCGGCAGTGAAGCTATTGCTATTAACAATTTATTTCATGAATTAAACTTCGGCAAACATATCGACGAAGCCTTAATTATTGCCGATATCCCATTGGCGGCCCGCAATTTTATGCTGCATACTTTTGACGTTATCGGCACCAACAAAAACCATGTGCAGGCAGCGGTATTTACCTTTGGCCGCGAGGATTTAATACCCGATATGTTTGTAAGTATTGTTAAAGAACTCAGCCGCCAACTGCCCGGCAAGGTTGATATTTTGCTTTACTACCTGGAGCGCCACATTGAAGTTGATGGCGACCACCACTCCCACCTGGCCTACGAAATGACCGCCGAACTTTGCGGCGACGACGACTCCAAATGGGAAGAAGCAACAACTGCAGTTCAAGAGGCATTGCAAGTAAGGATTGCCCTTTGGGATGGAATATTGGCAGCTATTAAAGCGCCGGTAGCCATGCAGTAGTGATATGAGATCATCACTAATAAAGACATTCATTATTATTACTACAGCATGCAGTAGCAGGGTCAATATCAACAGCAAATCAATCTTGATACTTGATACTTACTACTTGATACTTTTTTTACAACTTATTCAGCTCATCCATCAAAACCTTACTTACCCTGTTGAAATAGCGCCTTACGCCAAAGCCCATTACAGTTTGGATGCCGCGGGTAGCGTTGGTTAAAAACACCTCGTCGGCTTCGTAAAGAATGTCGGGGTTTATCTGGGCTTCGGTAATATCTATGTTGTTATCCTGGGCAAGCTTTATTACTACCTGGCGCATTACACCTTCTACACAACCTTCGCTTAGTGCCGGGGTGTACAGGTGATTTTGGTAATGGATAAATATATTTGAACTGCTGGCCTCGCATAAAAAGCCACTTTGGTTCAGCAGGAATACATCATCAAGTTTATTTTGCGTTTTATAGATGCCCGCCATTACATAAATAAGCGAGTTACAGGTTTTGATGTTGGATAGGTAATTGGATGGCTTGGGTAATTCGGTAAATACATCCATGATCAACCCCTTCTCATTCAAAAAGTACCGCGGCTCGTCAGATGCTGTAAGCTCCAGGCAATAGCCCATTTTATTTTGTGTTGGGGTATACAGGCCCTCGGCATCTCGGTAAACAGTCAGGCGCAGCCGGCCATGCCTTACTTTGTTGCGGCGGGCAAGTTCCTCCACAATATCTTTTAAAAACCAGGTATCCATTTGCGAATAGCCATCAATTTTAAGCGCTTTCATGCCGCGTTGCAGGCGGTCGGCGTGCAAATCGGCAAATTTAAGCTGTCCTTTCATCAGGCGCATACTCTCAAACAAACCGTCGCCATATTTAAATGCCCGGTTAGCCACACTAAGCAGCAGGCTGCTTTGAGGAAGTATTTGTCCGTTAAAATTGATTAACACTGGTGTCATTTTCAGATGTGCAGATTACAAGTGTGCAAATGTGCAGATTTTAAAACCGGATTGATTTATAATGCCGTCTGCTTTATTAAAACTTAAACTACTGTGCAAAATTATGCATTCAGCCACAAATCATTCTTTATTACTCTTCGTTACTGGCATTGGTCTGATTGTCAGCCGCAGTATACCTGCGCCATTTTAACAGCACGCTTTCAAAATCGGCTGGCAGGGGCGATTCAAATAGTACCTGCTTTTTCTGGGTTGGATGTAAAAAGCCAAGTGTTTGAGCATGGAGTGCCTGGCGGGGCATTAGTTCGAAACAATTCTCGACAAACTGCTTGTACTTGCTGAACACTGTTCCCTTCAAAATCTTATCTCCACCATAGGTAGCATCGCTAAACAAGGGGTGGCCTATATGCCGCATATGCGCACGGATTTGGTGAGTGCGGCCGGTTTCCAGCTGGCATTCTATCAGGGTAACATACCCCATACGTTCCAATACCTTGTAGTGCGTTACCGACCATTTGCCTTTCTCCGGGTCGTCATAAATAGACATTACCCGCCTATCGGCAATGCTGCGGCCAATATAGCCCGTTACAGTGCCGTCTTCAACCAAATCGCCCCAAACCAGGGCTATGTATTTGCGGGTAATGGTGTGGTCAAAAAACTGCTTGGCCAGCCAGCTCATGGAGCGCTCATTTTTGCTGATGAGCAACAGGCCCGAGGTATCTTTATCAATACGATGTACCAGCCCCGGCCGGCCATCATTGCCCGGCAACGTCGGCAATTGCTGAAAGTGGTAAACCAACGCATTTACCAATGTGCCTGTATAATTATTATAACCGGGGTGAACCACCATGCCGGCGGCTTTATCAACCACCAGTACATCGTCGTCCTCGTATACAATATTAATGGGGATATTTTCCGGATAAACCTCGGTATCGCGTGGCGGGTGGGGCAAAACAACCGAAATTACATCCAGCGGTTTTACCCGGTAGCTGCTTTTTATAGGCTTATCATTTACCAGCACATTACCCAGTTCGATAGCATTCTGGATGCGGTTACGCGATGCATTCTCTACCCTGTGCATCAAAAACTTATCAATACGCAGCAGCGACTGACCCTTATCAACCACAACGCGTAAGTGTTCAAATAAATCCTGTTCTTCCTGCTCTATCAGCTCGGGTTCGTATGCCATTTGGGCGCAAAAGTAATCGTTTTTTGTGGTAGGTTAAGCGTAATATTGCAATAGCATTAAGGGCAGGTTATTTTTATGAATATTGATCTCGAAATTTTTAGTCCGGTACATCAAATTGCAAATCCCTTGTTTGATGAGCACGAGGTTAAAGTTTTTTTGAAACGGGACGATCTCATTCACCCCATGATATCGGGTAATAAATGGCGCAAGCTTAAGTACCTGCTCAAATCGGCACAAAACCAGCACAAAAGTCACCTGGTAACATTTGGCGGGGCATATTCCAATCATTTATTGGCAACAGCGGCGGCAGCAGCCAAATTCGGCTTCAAATCTACCGGCATTGTACGTGGCGAAGAAGTTGACAACAACACGCTGTTTTTATGCAAACTGCACGGCATGCACCTGGAATTTACCGATAGGGAGAGCTATCGTGATAAACCCGCATTATTCCAAAAACATTTTGGCAATAATGAGCAGGCTTTTTTTATTAACGAAGGTGGCTCATCTGCAGAAGGCGCCCTGGGCTGCGCCGAACTGGTAAACGAACTAACGGATAGCTACGACCATATTTTTTGCGCCTGTGGCACCGGAACCACCGCGACAGGCATTATTAACGGTTTAACCAGCCACCAGCTTACAACAAAATTCAATGCTATCCCCGTGTTTAAAAACGGAGGTTTTATCAGGGATGAGATTGACCGTTTTTTAACCGCTCCCGCCGATTATGACCTGCATACCGACTACCATTTTGGCGGATACGGCAAAGCAACCGACGAACTAATTGATTTTGTAAAGCTTTTTGTTGCTGCCACCGGCATTGTTATTGAGCCTGTATACACCGGCAAAATGATGTATGCTTTATATGACCTTATTGGCAAGGGGCATTTTAAGCCCGGCAGTAAAATACTGGCCATTCATAGCGGCGGCATTTGGGGATTATTGGGAATGAAGGATAGGTTTTAGGGGCGAATGGCTAAGAAATTAACTCCCGTCGTTGCGAGGTACGAAGCAATCCCCTACATGCTAAGTCCCACATAGTTCGGGATTGCTTCGTACCTCGCAATGACGATTGATTTATACTTCTAAGAATCTAAAAACTACCCTCACGGCACCTTAACCGCCTGCCGGGCCAGTAATTGCCATTCTTTGCCATTTTTTACCCAAACCAACAAAACACCCAGCTTAACGGTGCCCGGGCCCTTGCCTGCATCATTGGTGGATGCTGATAGTATGTGCCTGACTATAGCCGTGTTGCCCGATATAGTAATTGTTTGGCCTGTAAATTCAACGGCGGTAAAAACCGACGCGCCGCTGGTAAAGCTGTGTATAAATTCCTTCTTGTTTTGCACTTTACCACTGGAGTGGCCGTAGCTCAGGCTGTCGGCCGCTATTTTATCCAGGGCTACGCTATCGGCACTTATCATTACCTGGCGCAAGCGTTCAACTGCACTGGCAACTTCTTTAGTATGCGGTTTTTGTTGGGCATCCACGGCCCCTGGGGCAATAACACTCATAATTATTAAAAAAAACAGGATTTTAATGCCGTTAAATATCTTCATAATTTTCAGTTAAGCTATACAGTACCTAATTATTTGCTTTTCTTTACCTGGGCTAACAGCCATGCCGATATATCATTTGCCGCCTTATCGTTTTCATATCCGGCCGGTAAGCGTCCGTTGGTATATTCATTGTATAGCCACGGATCGGCAATGGCCAGTACGGTTCCTTTACCATATTTAGCCTGGGCTATCAACGTTATTCCATTTTTTGCCAACACGGGCTTTGCCGGGGCACTGGTACTTATGGAGCAAACATCCTTCATAAATATTTTTTGCGCAGTTTTAAAAAGCGGGTTGCCGGTAGTTATAATGGCGCCATCATCAAAATGATTATCGTCAATTACATGATTTTGCAAATCGTTATTAAAATTCATCCCAAATTTATTGGCCAATATGTTAAAGTGGGGCAACTCCACATTGGCGCTATCATTTGCAAGCATCACCAATACGCCACCTGCCTTTACCCATTGGGCAATTACACCGGCATCCTGTTCGGTTATGTAATTGGGTTTGGGGCTTTCCTTTTTACTATCCGGATCAACAATAATATAAATGGAGGTACCTTTTAAATTATCCGCTGAAGGAGCGGCGGGGAGCGAATCTAAAGCAGCCCCGCATTTTTTAAAGGCCTCGCCCCAAATGGAATAGCCGGTATTTTCCTTTTCGTCCCATAAATAATGAAACCGCTTAGGCTCACTTGCAACGGCATGTACTTCGCGGTTAAAATAATAGTCTAACCGCACAACCTGCGCCGTGGCTTTATAGCCCTGGCAAGTCATGAACAAGCCTGTTAAACCTTTTGCAAATAACCGATAACGCATAATTGTATAATTTAAAAGTCAATATAGGGCAAAGTATAACTGGTTTCCAAATGTATCGTGGAACAGGTAGTTTTAATCCATATGCCGAAGAAATATTTACTACATCGATATAGTTATATATAGCTAAAAACAACATGCACAAAGCTTAAAGCAGTACTAAATTTATCGGCTGGGCCGCGATGAATCGCGGATACAAACCTGGGTGGGTAAAACAACCGTTTCAAATTCAGTTACAGGCCTGCGGCTCTCGATCAAACTGATCAGCATTTCTGTAGCTTTTTTACCTATCTCAAATCCGGGTTGGTAAACTGTACTTAACGATGGATTTAACACATCGGCCAATTGGGTATTGGTAAAGCCAAGCAAGGCTATATCGCCAGGTATTTTAAAGCCCATTTTATGCAACAACATCAGGGTTGTGGTAGTTATCCTGTCGGATGCGGTAAAAATAGCATCGGGGCGATTGGGTGAAAGAAGCAATTCGTTGATGGCGTTTTCAATCTCGATGAGGTCTTTACCTCCATGAAGGCAATATTTTATAAAACCATCGTTTTGCTTCAGGTTGTTTTGGGCAAGGGCAGCCTGGTATCCTTTTAAGCGCTCGGCAGTGATGGATACGTTTACCGAACTTGTTATATGCGCAATTTTGCGATACCCGGCCTCAATTAATGATTGTGTTGCTTCAAAAGCGCCCTGAAAATTATCGGCAATTACTTTGTGTGTATCTATTTCATCGCTTACCCGGTCAAAGAAAACAATGGGCAAGCCCTTTGCGTGAAGATCTTTAAGATGGGATACATCGGCAGTTTCTGTTGATAGGGAAATGAGCAAACCATCAATAGAGCGATACATCAAATGGCTTACATTTAGTTTTTCAAGCTCATACGATTCATGGGTTTGGGTAATAAACACATTGTAACCATTACTATGGGCAACGAATTCGATGCCGTTAATCACCTGCGAAAAAAAATGATTATCAATAGTAGATACAACTATCCCCAAAGATTTACTGCTGCCCTTTTTTAAGCTGCGGGCCATGTGGTTGGGCTGATAGTTAAGCCTTTTTGCACACTCGCGCACCAGTGCTTTGGTTTTTTCGCTTATTTCATAACTATCCTTGAGCGCTTTAGATACCGCCGACGTGGAAATCCCCAGTTCTTTAGCAATATCCTTTATGGTAACAACCGCGAAATTCATATCCCTTTTTAGCTTTAACGGCAAGTTTAATCACAATTGTAATTTATTGCAGTTAACAAACCTAAAATAATTGAGATAAAATTTCGCGATAGAGAGAAGTGCGATCAAATTGTTACACGCCGCCAAAAATAGAAAAACCGCCATCTACGCAGATCATGGCCCCTGTTACAAATTTAGATGCATCGCTTAGCAGCCATACCAATGCGCCAATCAACTCATCCGGGTGGCCAAAACGTTTAAAAGGTGTTTGCTTTATCACCAGCTGGCCACGGTCGGTATAGCCGCCTTCGGGTTTGGTAAGCAGGTTCCGGTTTTGTTCAGTCAGGAAAAATCCAGGCGCAAGGGCATTCATCCTGATGGCATCGCCGTAACGATTGGCTAATTCTACGGCAAACCACTGGTTGTAACAATCAACAGCCGCCTTACCAATATTATAACCCAATACCTTGGTAATAGCCCGTTTTGAATTCATTGACGAAATATTAACAATGCTGCCCTTACCCGTTTGCGCAATGGCCTCACCAAATACTTGCGTAGGGATAATGGTGCCCCAGGTATTTAAGTCCATTACGGTTTTCATGCCGGCTATATTCATTTTAAAAATATCTTCATCAGGCTGTAAAACGCCTTGCGGCATGTTGCCTCCTGCCCCATTCACTAAACCATCCAGCCTGCCAAATGTATCCAACAACTTGGTTTTAGCGGCCTGTAGCTCTTCTTCAATTAAAACATCAGCAACCAATGCTACCGCTTTGCCGCCATTTTGATTGATGGTATTGGCGCGCTCTTCGGCTACCTGAGCATTGCGGCCCAAAATACCTACGGCGCCGCCTGCTTCAACAATACCGTTTATAAAGGCGCTGCCCAATATGCCAGTGCCACCAGTTACTACGATTACTTTACCGGCTAAAGAAAAATTATTTTCCAATGTATATTATTTTATTGATGATGATTACCTGAGATCTGTAATAGCTATTGGGTCCATATCGGTATAATCCAGGTTTTCGCCTGCCATACCCCATATAAAACTATAGCTTGCCGTACCGCTGCCCGAGTGAATGCTCCATGGCGGCGATACCACTGCATCGTAGTTATCCATAGTGATGTGCCTGGTTTCGTTACCCTCGCCCATGTAGTGGAATATTTTCTGTCCTTGGGGCACATCAAAATAAAAATAGGCTTCCATACGGCGGTCATGTACATGCGATGGCATGGTGTTCCATACGCTGCCATCGTGCAAAATAGTAAGGCCCATTACCAACTGGCAGCTTTTGGTACCTTCCAGATGGATGTATTTGTTAATAGTACGATGATTAGCAGTTGATGCCGAACCAAGGGTAACCTTTACAGCATCGGCATGAGTTAACAATGTAGTTGGATACGTTGCATGCGCCGGGGCCGAGAGCATATAAAAAACTGCCGGGTCATTACTGTTTTTACTGGCAAAATGCACACTTTTAGTACCCTTGCCAATGTACAGGCAATCAAGTTTTTTCACATCATAGGTAATACCATCGGCAATTACAACACCATCACCGGCTACGTTGATAATCCCTATTTCGCGGCGCTCTAAAAAATACTCCGCACGCAGGTTTGGATAATTTGACAGCAGCAGTTGGGTATCTGTAGGGTTGGCAAAGCCAACTATCATACGATCATAATGCGTATAAGTGCAATTAATTGCACCTGCTTGTACCTGGTTATCTATTAAAAAACGCGACCGGATGGTAGTGGTATCATATCGCTTAAAATCCTCCGGATGTACACTTTGTATTACTTTCAATGGAATCATGTATTAGGGTTAATCCATGCAATTCTACAACCCGCGCTATTAATTAAAAAGATATTCTGCGCTTATTTTTACTTCAACGTTGTAGTAGCTGTAGTAAAGGTATAAATATTATCATTTGTAGTTGAGCATAGTTTAAAACCGACAGGCGCCGTGTTGATGTAATGCTTATAGCTTTATACTTGCAGACCCATTAAAACCCACAAAATACCTTTTACAACAAAATATATCTCCTTAATAATTAATAATTTAAATAAAATGTTTCTATAGCAGAAAACTTTTTTCAAAAAAATGAGTTTTTAGCATTAAATCATTAAGATTCTTAATGACGTTTATAAATAAATTAAAACTATGAACTATTCTACATTGAAGAAATCAGCCGCGTTGTCGTTTGCATCTTTGATGGTTGTAGGTATGGCTAATGCTCAAACCGATTCCACCAAAACAGCAACTACCACCACGACTGAAGCCTCTACCGCCAAGGTATTTGGTGGCATTGGCCAGTACAACACATTCAGTATTGGCGTTAGCGCCGGTATCACTGATGGGCTTGTTCCGTTTACCATTAACACTACCAACAAATTTAAAGTTGATTTGGGCTATGGTTTGTATTTAAGGCAACAGCTATCGCACACTTTTAGCTTGCAGTTAGATTATTTGGGCGGTAAAGTGCATGGCATTGATAAAGACGGTACCGAGAAATTTGGCATTACCGAATACAAAACCAGCTTTAACTCCGTGGCTTTAAGCGGCGTGTTCAACATTGCAAGTGTTAGCTTTTTACACCGCAAAAACAGCGTTAACTTTTATGGTTCTGCAGGTTTAGGTTTAGACATGTACAAACCTAAAATGTATGTTACAGATGCAGGTGCTACGGTGAATGACCCATACGGACACACCGTAAAAGAATTATACGCACCTGTTGGCGCTGGTGTAAAATTCAGGTTGTCTGATGCAGTAGCCCTGAACTTAGGTTACACTGTTAGCTTTGTACAAGGTTATAATTTTGCAGGGAAAAACACCTATCCAACCTTTAGTCATTACTCTTATACCTATGGAGGTTTAGAGTACACTTTTGGCCCGAAATCAAAACAGAACTTAACATGGGTTAACCCGGTTGCACAAATGTATGACGAATTGTACGATGCAGCCTTACGCCAGGAAGTTGAAGCTTTAAAAGGCCGTGTAACCAATGTTGAAACTGCGGTTAGCGATCTGAAAAAAGATTCGGATGGTGACGGTGTTGCCGATCAGTTTGATAAATGCCCAGGTACTGCTGCAGGCAGCGTAGTTGATGGTTCTGGTTGCGTTATTGTATTCCCTAAACCAGATTCTACTTTGCTGGGTGCTAAACCGGTTGCCACTCCTTACTCAAACATTCAGTTTGAATTTGACAGCTCGGTATTACGTACTTCATCTTACCCGGTACTGGATGCTACATCTGCCGATTTGCGTGCTTCTGGTAAAAAGGTAGAAGTTGATGGCTTTGCTTCATCTGAAGGTACTGCCGCTCATAACATCTCGTTATCAAAAGATCGTGCTAACTCAGTAAAAACTTACTTAGTTAACTCTGGTGTTGATGCCAAGAAGGTAAAAATTAAAGGCTACGGCGAAACTATGCCGATTGCCGATAACTCAACCGAAGAGGGCCGTGTATTAAACCGTCGTGTTCAGTTCAAACAAAAATAATTGTTAACAAAAACATTTATTTGCGAAAGCCCCGGATAACCCGGGGCTTTTTGCGTTTAAACACGATTTAAGGATTTTACAGGATTAACAGGATTTTTTCTGTAAAATCAGGTATTCGCAATTTGGCTGTAAATATTCAAACAGATTATTTTTAGTTTAAAACTTAAATCCACCACATCGTCTTAGGCTGTTTCGGGCAGACTAAAATAGGATCAAGCGATTTAAAATCAAAAAAATGTAGTCTATGCCACTATACTATTTTCGACTTTGGTACAAAAAGCAACTTTAAACAATTTAAACATACTTTTCACCCAATCGGTTCAAAAACCGCCTAAATTTTGTTTTTGGGGGCTTTTTTGTAGATTTGTATAAACCAAAATTGATATGTACAACCTACTTGTTTCACCCCAAAACGTTCAGGCTTCATTGCAGAAGCATGTACTTGCCGATGGCTTCGATCTCACTTTTGACATGGAAAAAAGTAAGGGCGTATATATTTACGATTCGAAGAACGACCGGACATTGCTTGATTTTTTTACCTGTTTTGCTTCGGTACCTTTAGGCTATAATCACCCCAAAATGGTGAACGATGAAGAGTTTAAAAAAAACCTGATGCTGGCGGCCTTAACCAACCCATCCAACTCCGACATATATACTACCCAATACGCGCAATTTGTTGAAACCTTTTCAAGGGTAGGCATTCCTGATTATTTACCACACGCTTTTTTTATAGCAGGCGGTTCATTAGCCATAGAAAACGCACTAAAGGTTGCTATGGATTGGAAGGTACAAAAGAATTTTGCCAGAGGCTATACCAAAGAGCGCGGCTTTAAAGTGATACACTTTGAACACGCGTTTCACGGCCGCTCTGGCTATACACTGAGCCTTACCAACACGGTGCCCAATAAAACCAAATGGTTTGCCAAGTTTGACTGGCCAAGAGTATCGGTACCCTATATGAATTTCCCATATAGCGATACCAATCATGAAGATTTACTGCAACGCGAACAATTGTCCGTTGCCCAAATCAGGAAAGCTTTTGAAGATAATAAAGACGATGTTTGCGCTATTATTATTGAACCCGTACAATCAGAAGGCGGAGATAACCACGTACGCAAGGAATTTTTAGAAAAACTGCGCGAGCTTGCCGATGAATACGAGGCTATGCTCATTTATGACGAAGTGCAAACCGGCGTTGGCCTTACCGGCAAATTTTGGTGTCATGAGCATTTTGGCCCCAAAGCACGGCCAGACATTTTGGCCTTTGGTAAAAAAATGCAGGTTTGCGGCATATTGTGCAGCAACCGGGTTGACGAGATTGAGAATAATGTATTCCATGTGTCATCGCGCATTAACTCAACCTGGGGCGGTAGTTTGGTTGATATGGTACGGTCATCAAAAATAATGGAAGTAATAGCCGAAGATAACCTTTGCCAAAATGCGGCCGAGATGGGCGACTATTTGCAAAACCAGCTCAGCGATATATCGGCCAGGATGCCTGTCATCAGCAACGTGCGTGGCAAGGGGTTGCTTACTGCCTTTGATTTTCCCGACAAAAACAAGCGCGATAATTTCATCAACAAAGGGTTGGAAAATAATATCATGTATTTAGGCTGCGGTGATAAAAGTATCCGTTTTAGGCCGGCGCTTATTATTGAAAAAAGCCATATAGATACCGGACTTGAAATGCTGGAGAAAATAGCTAAAACCCTATAGTTGACGATAACGTATTTAAAAAACATCTGAACTACAAGCATTGTATCCTAATATTTAATATATGTTTTAGGGATTGTTAACTCCAAAAAGGGGTGAAATATTAACATAAGCTATTTTTTTACCAAAATACGCTATATTTTTAATTATTATTCCCGTTAGATTTGTCCATTCCTGTTAGAATCAAATCTAGTTCATCATGAGCAAACATATAGAGAAATTAAAAAAACAACTTGTTGAAGTTGCAGAAGTTGTTAACTCATTTCAATCAGAAGCCGTGCAGGTACGCATCATCGATAGGCTGCTGGATGTAATGATTGAGTCGGAAAGGGCAGATGCCGATGGTTCTGAAATTTTTAGCAAAAAAGGCCGTAAATTACGCCCAGACGATGAAAGTGCCGCTACAGCGGGTCGTAAAAAGCCAGGTGCGACAAAAATACTCAACCAATTGCTAAGCACCGATTTTTTTGATGAGCAACGTTCAATCTCATCAATAGCTAACTATTGTAAAGAGCAATTTGATTCGGATTTCAAAACCTCGGAGTTATCAGGCATCCTTTTAAAATTGGCAAATGAAAATAAACTGAGACGAGAAAGAAGCAATGAAAACAATCGCTTTGAATACATTAAAGCTTAAATAGGTAAACCAATATTATAAAATAAGCCGCTATTTTAAACAAATAGCGGCTTATTTTATTTTTAGTTAAATAATATATTATTTTAAAGCAAATAAATTATCCACGCCTAAAATTTTCCTACTGGTATAACCTTCGGCATATTTAGCGCCAATGCTTTTACCAAATTCGCTGGCCCGCGCTGCAACAACATTAATAAACTCAGGGGTAGATATATAAGTTTGGGGTTCATTTTCCCATTCGGGGTTGTAAAACTGTGACCCGTAAGCGTAAATACTCTCCACCTTTTTATCCCAGTATTCGGTAATATCAATTAAAATATCTGGTTTTATATAGTTATCCTGTATAAAGTGCAACACCATGTCTGGTCGCCATTCCTGTTGCGATTCTCCATTTTCAAACGTTTCTATCTTGCGCAGGCCCGCTAAAAATGCAGATGCTTCTACCAGTTCATTAGCGCGGCCATGATCTGGGTGCCGGTCATGATAAGCATTGGTTATTACAATTTTAGGCTGATATTTACGAATAGCGGCAATTATCTTTAATTGATACTCCCGTGTATTCTCAAAAAAACCATCTGGAATAGCCAGGTTATCTCTTACAGCAAGACCCAGTATTTTGGCCGCTGCAGCGGCTTCCTGCTCCCGTATCTCGGCCGATCCGCGGGTGCCTAATTCACCACGGGTAAGGTCAACAATACCCACCTTATAGCCCAGGGCGATGTGTTTTAAAATAGTGCCCGAGCATCCAAGTTCGGCATCATCGGGATGTACCGATAAAACTAAAATATCTAACTTCATTGTTGTGTTTATGTTAATGAGTTGCCGCTAAAAGACGTTCAATCTTTTTCCGGATTTTTGAAGATGTGGGCTTGGTAAAAGGAAAATAAAAGTCGGTAACGTGTCCTTCCCTGTCAATCAAAAACTTATGAAAATTCCACCTGGGTACCGATTTAAGTTTTCCGTTTGCTTTTTTATCAGCAAAAAACTGGTATAGTGGATGTGCGAAAGGCCCGCGCACCCTGATTTTATCAAATACCGGGTAGTTTGCACCAACATTTTCGCAAAAGGCAGCTATAGCGGCACCTTCCAAAGGCTCCTGGCCACCAAAATCATTTGAGGGGAAGGCCAATATCTCGAAATCGGTATCATTGAACTGTTTTTTTAATTCAGCCAGATCTTTAAGCTGTGGTGTAAAGCCGCATTGAGAGGCGGTATTAACAATCAAGAGTACCTTATTTTCATAAGCCGACAGGCTAATATCATCACCGTTTAACTTTTGAACGTTAAACTTGTAGACGCTTGTGTTGTCCATTATTAGTAGTTAGTGGAATTATATCCGGCCTGGGTAAGTATGGCCTCGATATCTCTCTGCTCGTCGGGGTCGTAAGTTTCTTTAAGGTTATGGCCAAATATGCTGGCTACAGACTGAAACATAAACGCCTTAAAACCGCCCTTAAGCTCCTTAACCATAGTATAGCTGGTTTGCCCGGTTTCGCGGTCAATCAGCTTGATCAAAACTTCACCCTGACTAATTGTCAGATTTTTAATTTCCTTATCAAACAATGTTTTTATTTCACCTTCGCAGGTGCTTATCAATTCTTTTTGTTTTTTCTTATCCCCGGTAAGGGCAAGGTCGCGCTGTAATTTTGCGTACCGCTGGCCCGCAAAACGCGCATAAGGCAATACCTTCATTACGTTATAGCGTAACCGGCGGTAATTATCCCTATCGGCATCGTTAGCAAATATACGGCTATCTACAATTCTTATCGGCGGGCAAACTACCCAGGGTATCAGCTGTCCGTCAACATCAGTTACAGCCACTCTTATGGTATCATTTTTGCCCAATACCATGGGTGCAGGTTTATCTGTCTGGGCACTTACCTTGCCCACTAAGCAACAAAACATCAACAGAAAACCAATAAATTTCATATTTTTACTTAAAACAAAATTAAAGGAAATTTTTGTGGTATTTTAATATAATCTGTAATAATAATTTTCAATTACAAGTTTATCTTATTAATACCGCCTATAGCATATATGAAAGAGATAGAGATTGATCTGGAAGCCGAGAAGAATGAGATACTAAAAAGATATCGCGCTTTGCTGCGCGCCTGTAAATCAACCTTGCAAAAGGGTGATAAACGCATGATACGCAAGGCGTTTGACATGGCACTTGAAAGCCATAAAGATATGCGCCGTAAAAGCGGCGAACCCTATATATATCACCCTATTGCAGTTGCCCAGATAGCCGCCGAAGAGATTGGCCTGGGTACAACATCAATAGTATGCGCCCTCCTTCATGATGTGGTAGAAGATACCAACATGACGCTTGACGAAATTGAGATGGAGTTTGGTAAAAAGGTAGCCAAAATTATTGACGGCTTAACCAAAATATCGGGCGTGTTTGATACCAACAGCTCGTTACAGGCCGAGAACTTCCGTAAAATGCTGCTTACCCTGGCGGATGATGTGAGGGTAATACTCATTAAACTGGCCGATAGGCTGCATAATATGCGTACCATGGAGTTTATGCCGCGCGATAAGCAGCTTAAACTATCGTCAGAAACCGTTTACCTGTATGCCCCATTGGCCCACAGGCTGGGTTTATATGCCATAAAATCTGAACTGGAAGACCTATCCATGAAATACATGGAGCGCGAAACTTACCAGTTTATCAAAAAGAAACTAAACGAGAAGAAGGCTGAACGCGAACGGTTTATCCGCGATTTTATTGAGCCTGTTAACAAAGCGCTGCAAGCCCAGGAAATTCACGCCGATGTGTTTGGCAGGCCAAAATCTATTCACTCCATCTGGAATAAGATGAAGAAAAAATCGATCCCTTTTGAGGAGGTATATGATCTTTTTGCCATCAGGATAATTTTAGACAGCGCGCCCGACCAGGAAAAAGCCGATTGCTGGAAGGCCTACAGCATAGTTACCGACCAATACCGCCCCAACCCCGACAGGCTGCGCGACTGGATTTCGTCGCCTAAAGCAAACGGATACGAATCATTACACACCACGGTTATGGGCCCGCGCGGGCAATGGGTTGAAGTACAAATACGTACCAAACGCATGAACGAGATTGCCGAGAAAGGTTTTGCCGCGCATTGGAAATACAAGGAATCATCAACCGATAGCGGGCTTGACCAGTGGGTGCAAAAGGTAAGGGATATGCTTAAAAACCCCGACACCAACGCGCTGGATTTTATCGACGATTTCAAGATGAATTTGTTCAGCGATGAAATTTTCATTTTTACCCCAAAAGGTGCACTTATCCAGCTGCCGCTTAATGCAACAGCTTTAGATTTTGCATTTGAGATACACACCGATGTGGGCGCAAGTTGTATCGGCGCCAAAGTGAACCATAAACTGGTGCCATTAAGCTATAAACTGCAAAATGGCGACCAGGTAGAGATTATCACCTCGGGCAAGCAAACGCCTAAAGAGGATTGGCTGAACTTTGTGGTTACCGCAAAAGCTAAAGCCAAAATAAAATCGGCTTTAAAAGAAGAAAAGCGAAAAATTGCAGAGGACGGCAAAGAGATTTTGGAGCGTAAAATGAAATCGCTTAAAATCACCTATAATTCCGAAAACCTGCACAAGCTGAGCTATTTTTTCAAACTGCAATCAACCCAGGACTTGTTCTATAACATTGCCAAGGGCGTGATAGACATGAAGGACCTGAAGGAATATCAGGCATTTGAAAAGAATGTTGAGAACAAGCCCCAGGATAAAATTGAGCAGGAACAGGTTCAAAACCTAATTCGTAACCTGAAATCGAAAGACACCGACATGCTGCTCATTGGTGAGGACATGCAGAAAATTGACTATAAACTGGCCAATTGCTGTAACCCCATCCCCGGCGACGATGTGTTTGGCTTTGTTACCGTGAGCGATGGCATTAAAATACACCGCACCAACTGCCCAAATGCAGCCAAACTGATGGCCAACTATGGCTACCGGATTGTAAAGGCTCGTTGGACAAACCAGCAGGAGCTTGCATTTTTAACCGGGTTGAGAATAACCGGTATAGACGAAGTTGGATTAATTAATAAACTTACCACTGTAATATCAACCGATTTTAAGGTAAATATCCGCTCCATTACCGTTGATAGCGACAACGGTATTTTTGAAGGATCGATAATGGTTTACGTAAACGATACCAACCACCTTGACAACCTGATCAAAAAAATAAAACTGATAAAAGGTGTTACCGGCGTTAACAGATTTGATTCGGTGATTGAAAAAGCGTCTTGAGGAAGAGTCAAGAATTAAGACGGAGAAATTACCGGGGACTTCGGACACTTTGAATATATTAAATCCATTTTTTTAGGGGAGGGCAAAAGCAATCAGAATTAAGACAAATATAAAAAACGTCTTAATTCTTGATTCTTGACTCTTGACTCTATCTTAACCAAATTATTAATAACTTTGCCTGCTTAACAGACCATTATGGCCCAACCGGATACTATAGCATTGGTTAAAAAAATTTTTGAGGCTTACCTTGAAAATAAAAACCTGCGCAAAACGCCGGAGCGTTTTGCAATACTCGAAGAAATTTACTCGCGCTCAGATCACTTTGATGTGGAATCCCTTTATATCCACATGAAAAATAAAAAATACCGCGTTAGCCGCGCTACGGTATATAATACACTTGAACTGTTGGTATCATGCGACCTGGTAACCAAACACCAGTTTGGTAAAAATATGGCCCAGTTTGAAAAATCATACGGCTACAAACAGCATGACCACATTATTTGCATCGACTGCGGTAAAGTAGTTGAGTTTTGCGATCCGCGGATTCAGCAAATACAGAGTATGATGGGCGATATTTTAAAATTCGATATTAAACACCACTCGTTAAACCTTTACGGTAACTGTGCCAAATTACGTGAAGGCAATTGCGACAGAAGGGTATAATCATGGACAAACCTATTTTAAGCAAACAGGCATTTTGGGATGTTGATATGGATAGTATCGACTATGAAAAGAATGCGCGTTTTGTTATTGAAAAGGTTGTTGACCGCGGATCTTTTGAGGATTTCATCGCTCTTAAGAAATTTTATGGTGATGATAAAATCAAAAAAGAAATTGTAAATGCTAAGTGGATTGGCGACAAAGAAATTTATTTTTGCTGTGCCATTTTCGATCTTGAACCTAAGGACTTTAAATGTTATATAAAGAAACAGTTGAACCCGCAACTTTGGGTTTACTGACAGAATTAATGACTCTGCCAGAACTGGAGCAATTCAGACTGGTTGGGGGTACAGCACTATCTTTACTTTTAGGTCATTGGGCATCTATCGATCTTGATCTTTTTACCGACGAACCCTTTGATAGCGATTTAATTAACTTTAAGCTATCCGGCAATTTTCAATTTTTCTCAAAAGAAAGAACCAGCCCCCGCTTGTTGTTCACTTATATAAATAACGTAAAAGTAGATTTTGTACATACGTTTGAAAAGTTCACTTTTGCCAGTAATACTATAGAGGGTATTAGGTTTGCCTCCGTGGAAGAAATTATTGCCCTGAAATTAAACGCAATAGCAGGACGAGGGGCAAAAAAGGACTTTTGGGATTTACACGAATTATTGGAACATTTTTCGTTTGATCAAATGTTTTCATTTTATCAAGCAAGGTATCCAAATAATTCAACGATAATGATTATTAAATCTATCACTTATTTTGTTGAAGCAGATTTGGATTCAGATCCTTATAGTTTTAAAAAATTAAAGTGGGATAAAATCAAAAAAGATATCATACAAAAATTTAATAGATATATTCAAACGATAAATTAATGGCTGTTGACGTATTATTAGGCCTCCAATGGGGCGATGAAGGTAAAGGAAAAATTGTTGATGTGCTTAGCGCAGGTTATGACCTGATTGCACGTTTCCAGGGCGGCCCAAATGCCGGTCATACTTTGGAATTCGACGGTAAAAAATTCGTGTTGAATACTATTCCTTCAGGTATATTTTTTGAAAATACCATGAACCTTATTGGTAATGGTGTAGTGATTGACCCTATTACCCTTAAAAAGGAAATAGATAAACTGAAGGATGCAGGCCATGACCTGTTAGCTAAAAAGAACCTGCTGATTGCAAAAAAAGCACACCTGATATTACCAACCCATCAACTGCTTGACGCCGCATCTGAAAAGAAAATGGGCGAAGGAAAAATAGGTTCAACCTTAAAAGGCATCGGCCCTACTTATATGGATAAAACCGGCAGGAACGGTTTACGCATCGGCGATATCACCCTGCCCGATTTTAAAGAGCGTTACCAGAAACTGGTTGACAAACATACTGCCATGCTTACCGCTATGTACGGCGAGGTTGCTGATTTTTCTGAACGCGAAGCCTTGTTTTTTGAAGCCATTGACTTTATCAAACAATTCCCGTTGGTTGATTCGGAACACCTGGTGAACGATTATATTAAAAAAGGTAAAAAAGTTTTGGCCGAAGGTGCGCAAGGCGCCATGCTGGATATCGATTTTGGTTCGTATCCATTTGTTACTTCGTCAAATACAACAGCGGCCGGCGCTTGTACTGGTTTGGGTATTGCCCCGCAACAAATTGGCGATGTGATAGGTATTTTTAAAGCTTATTGTACCCGTGTTGGCGGCGGCCCGTTCCCTACCGAACTGGAAGACGAAACAGGCGAAGAATTACGCCGTATAGGCCACGAATTTGGCGCTACCACAGGCAGACCCCGCCGTACCGGATGGATTGATCTGCCGGCTTTAAAATACGCTATAATGCTTAACGGCGTTACCCAACTGGTAATGACTAAAGCTGATGTATTAAGCGGTTTTGATAAAATTTATGCTTGTACCCACTACAACTACTTAGGTGAAACTATTGATTACATGCCTTATGATATCTGCTCGGTAAGTCCGGTGCCGGTTTTGAAGGAAATTGATGGCTGGAACGAAGATTTAACAGGTATTACCGAGTTATCTGAAATACCTGCCAAGCTGCAATCATACATCGACTACCTGGAGGCAGAGTTAGGCGTACCGGTAAAATATTTATCTGTAGGCCCCGACAGGAAACAGACTTTGGTATTGCACTAACACAACCTTTAAGTTTGTGTCGACACAAACTTAACTTCATATGTTAAAAAGGCCGGTTACCCGGCCTTTTTTCATTTACTTGGTTATTTTTGCAGGGTGATAGTACAGGTAGATGATCTGCAAAATTTCAAGCTTAAAGCCCTTAGGTGGGCATCATCATATAATTCGGCATGTTACCTCGACTCGAATGGCTTTGATGACCCTTACACCAAATTTGACACCCTTATAGCCGTTGGCAGCAAGGCACAAATAATGGCAAGCACAGGCACGGCGTTTGATCAGTTGCAAGCCTTTCGTACAGATAATCCAGGTTGGATTTGTGGATTTTTGGGCTACGATCTGAAAAACGAAGTGGAAAAATTATCCTCACAAAACTTCGACACGCTCGACTTTCCCGACCTGTACTTTTTTGCGCCGGTACATCTGATCCTTATTAAAGGTAATAAAGCGGAGATTATTAGCGACGGTCCTCAACATGTCTTGAGCCGTATTTTGGAGCAAGAGCCGATTACGCATGATAATCAGCCATCAATACTTTTAAAAAGCAGGTTTACAAAACAGGAATATATTGATGCGGTAACCGGCATACAGGAGCATATTACCAGGGGCGATATTTATGTAACCAACTTTTGCCAGGAGTTTTATGCTGATGATGTACATATTGATCCTTTGAGCGTATTTACACAGCTTAACAGTGTCTCGCCCAATCCATTTTCCACTTTTTTTAAATGGAATAACAATTACATATTGGGAGCTTCGCCCGAACGTTTTTTAGCAAAACGAGGTAATAAACTCATATCCCAGCCCATCAAGGGCACGGCCAAAAGGCATGACGATGTAGAAGCTGATGAACTGGTTAAGCAAGAATTACGCAACCACCCCAAAGAACTACAGGAAAATGTAATGATTGTCGATCTTGTACGCAACGACCTCACCAAATCGGCAAAACAGGGAACGGTTAAAACTGAAGAGCTTTTCGGCATACATAGCTTCCGCCAGGTGCACCAAATGATATCGACCGTTGTGTGCGAGTTACAGGAGCACTTATCTCCCATACAATCCATTAAAAACAGCTTCCCCATGGGCAGCATGACCGGTGCGCCTAAAATAAGCGCCATGCAACTGATGGAGCACTATGAACGCAGCAAACGCGGCGTCTACTCCGGCGCGGTAGGGTACTTTGGCCCGGATGATGATTTTGATTTTAACGTAGTAATCAGATCATTGCTGTACAATGCTGATAACGAATACCTATCGTTCCATGCAGGCAGCGCTATCACCTATCACGCTGATGCAGAAAAGGAATATGAGGAATGTTTATTGAAAGCAAAAGCGGTACTGGAGGTTTTGGGAGGATAGTATCCGAACTTTACTATTTTACCACAATCTTATCTCCCATCCTCACCTTAATATCCGATCCAATGGCAAAAAAAGCCGAAACCGGCTCTTTATCTAAATAAGGCTTAAATACTTCGCCATATAACCCTGCCACGTCAGCATCAAAAACATGATCTTTAACCTTACCTGTTTGCCACGATACATGTTCAACCTGGTATTCCATGGTGCTTGTGGCCGAAACTTTATTGTAACCCCAATAATGCTCAAAAATAAACTCTTCGGCACTGCCCGGTTGAATATCCAGTAATTGATTGCTGGCAGTCGCACCAAGCTTATTCCATCTGCCTTTAAACTTCCACTCGTATAAAAATTGGGTATGGCCTCCGGCTTCCATTATACTGTGGCGCATGGGCATGGCATTATAATGCTCTTTGTATAAATTATTAGCAATAACTGCTATTATTGGCTTAGGTACTATTTCACTTACAAAAACGGCACCACGCTTCCACTCCATTCCGTTAAAATGCTTTACGTAAAAACGAAGGTTCACTTCCTCAAAATTCACGTGCCATGGCCATTTGATGCCGAGTACCTTTGTATCTAAGAACATAAAGCCCACCATGCTTACCAAAGCCTTACCCTGCCACAAGTCAAGTTCGGTGCCGGGTGGTAAATAGGGATCGAGGATATTCGGATCCACCTCGTAATTTATCATTACCAGGTTTTTCCACTGCGCTTTTAAGAATTGAGGATTAGGCATAATTTAAGTGATGAGTTTTAAGTTTCGAGTAGTGAGTTCATTGACATTTTGTAGCATGCAATAAATTAACTCAAAACTTACTACTCATAGCTCAAAACTATTTTTTATAATACTTCATAGCCTCGGGTATCAGGTTTTGAATATTGGCTATTCGGGTAGCATCAGAAGGGTGTGTACTCAGCAATTCGGGTGGCGAGCCGCCTTTGTTTTGAGCCGCCATACGTTGCCAAAACGCAACCGCATTGTGCGGATCGTACCCGGCCATTGCCATAAATGTCAAACCCAGGCGGTCAGCTTCCGATTCCTGGTCGCGCGAGTATTTCAACAAAACAACCTGGGTACCTACACCATAAGCCTGGCTAAAAAGGCTTTGCATTACCTGCGATTGCTTTGCCACTGCAACGCCAGCCAGCGAACCGCCGAACTGCGCCAATGTTTGCTGCGAAATACGCTCGGCAGAATGCCGGGCAATGGCGTGGCCAATTTCATGGCCCATTACAACCGCCAGGTAGGCATCGGTATTGGCCACGGGCAGTAAACCGCTATATACAGCTACTTTACCGCCAGGCATACACCAGGCGTTCACTTCGGGGCTCTGGATGAGGTTAAACTCCCATTGAAAACTGTATTGATCGCCATAGCCGTTGCTTTTCAAATAGGCTTCGATAGCAACGGCAAGGTTATTACCTATACGTTTTATGCGTTGGGCGTCGGTTCCGCTGCTAATTACTTTTGTTTTAGGATCCGATAATAGTTGACTATAACTCGCGGCTGCCGATTGGTTTACTTCGGCATCGCCAACCAAGCTTAGTTGTTTACGGCCTGTAAGCGGCACAGTTGAACAGGAGAACAGGACAACAACCAGCGTTGTTGCTAAAAATGCAGGCAGGAATTTTTTCATAATGGTCAGGCAGCTTTTTTCTTTAAAAAATTAACTTTCGATTCGGTGCCCTTTAATAAGCGTTCGATATTCTTTTGATGCGTTACCAGGATGAGCATGCAAATGCACATTCCGTATATAACAACCGATCTTATAGAGGTAGGAAAAACAAACGAGACCCCTATAGGATATGTAAAGGCCGCGGCAATGGAGCTAAGCGACACATACTTTGTAAGTAACAACACCACAACAAATACCAACACGCACAATAAAGCGGCGTGCAAATGTATAGCCAAAATCATTCCAAATAAAGTGGCAACGCCTTTGCCACCCCTAAAGCCGGCAAATATCGGGAACAAATGGCCCATAACTGCAGCTACCCCTAAAGCCAGCGCGTAGTTCATATAGCTTGCAGAATTGTAAGCCCCGGTAGTAGATACCCCAATAAAAAAAGCAAGGTTGGTAGCCGTCCACCCCTTCAAAATATCAAGCAGCATTACAGGAATACCGGCCTGTTTGCCCAGTACCCTGAAGGTATTGGTTGCGCCGGCATTGCCGCTGCCATACTCTCTTACATCGATATCATAAAACGCCAGGCCAATCCATACAGCTGTTGGGATAGACCCGCAGAGATAAGCAAGGATGAGCGCCGAAACTGAGTATACGTTGATCATTTACCTGCAATATTACAAAATTGATACCGTACTAAAACGCTAATCATAATTTAAACGCTTGCTTTAATAGCCAGATTCAGACAGCCAGGTCTTAACTCAAATGTTAAAACAAGGATGCACCATAAATTTACTTTACAGCCTTTAAACTAAGGTCGAGGCTTTTTACCGAATGCGTGAGCGCGCCAACAGAAATGTAATCAACCCCGCAATCCGCATATTCGCGTATAGTATCAATTGTTATACCACCCGATGCCTCAGTTATGAACCGGCCGTTAATAATATTAACCGCCTGCCGCAGTCCGGCAAAGCTAAAGTTGTCTAACAAGATACGGTTTATGTTGCCCGTTTGCAATACCTCGTCCAATTCTTCCAGGTTACGCACCTCAATTTCGATGGCAAGTTTTTTATGATTATCTAAAAGATACTGATTTGCACTTTCAATAGCTTGCCTTATGCCGCCGGCGTAGTCAACATGGTTATCTTTAATCAATATCATATCATACAAACCAAACCGGTGATTAACGCCGCCACCTATTTTTACGGCCCATTTTTCAAGGTAGCGCAAACCCGGCGTTGTTTTACGGGTATCTAAAACTTTTGTATTGGTGCCTTTCAGCAAATCAACTATCTCACGGGTTTTTGTAGCAATTCCCGACATTCGCTGCATACAATTCAGTACCAAACGCTCGGCAACCAGGATGCTGCGGGCGCTGCCTTCTACCTCAAACGCCACATCTTTGTACTTAACAACAGCGCCATCCTGCAAAAAAATGGTTGTTTTAAGGTTGGGGTCAACCACTTTAAATACCTCAATAGCCAATTCAACACCGGCCAAAATGCCTTCGTCTTTTACCAAAAGTTGTGCCTTGCCTGTTGTTTCGGCGGGAATGGTTGATAACGAGGTATGATCACCATCGCCAACATCCTCTTGTAAAGCATTAATTATAAACTGGTCAACAAGTTCTTTATCCAAGATAATTACTTTTTTAAGCCCCAAAAGTAATTCTTTATTTGAAAATTCGAGGATAAAGCAATTTGAAAATTTGAGGATTTGAGAATTTGAAAATGTGGAAGAGTTGCCGAACCTGGGTTCAGTAAATTGGCTTGTAATTGCATTTTGTTATAAATTGTTTTGAACGCCGAATTGAATTGGTGGATTTTAAATTTGCTTTTATCATTTTCAAATCCTCAAATTTTCAAATCCTCAAATTCAAAAGGCTACTTCACCTTCTCGTCCTCAATCCCCAATTCGATGATGCGCATGGTACCGCCTACATCTTTTAGGGTAAAAGCGATGCGGTATTCCTGTTTGTCGGCTGTAGTTAAAATATATACACCAAGCTGAATGCTTGCACTGGAGTTTACTTTGTGAAGCAGCTTTATTGTTTGTGGCTTATGTTTAGTAAAAAAATCGCTTAGTACAGATGTGGCCTGGGTTTGCGAATATGATTGCTCTTCGGCCATTACAGTCATCTCTACGGTTGGTGCAAACAGCTTACCCATTTCTTTAATGTTACCCTGTTTTATCAAATTAGCCACATTATCCATGGCATCGGCCGCTACCACGCCAGGCATCAGCAACAAAAGTATAAACGACGACAGGTAAAGTAACTTCATATCATAAATACGTGAAAAAACGGTTTAAAGTTACACTTGGCAAAAAAGAGGAGCATTTTTTTGCGCAGTGTTCAGATATAACTGTTTTTGAACTCAATTATTATCTTAACAATCAGCACGGTGTAAGTATAAATCTAAATTCAAAATTTATAGCCATAAGTACATTGTTGCATTTATATTTGCAATGTGGAAAATAAAAAAAAACTCGCATTAATTATCCTCGATGGCTGGGGTTACGGCCGTAACGATCAATCGAACGCTATACTTGCCGCCAACACACCTTTTGTTGACATGATGCTGCAAACTTACCCAAATTCCAAACTGGAAGCATCCGGCATGGCAGTTGGTTTGCCCGCCGGACAAATGGGTAACTCCGAAGTTGGGCATATGAACCTTGGCGCAGGCCGTGTGGTTTACCAGGAACTGGGCCGCATTCATAAAGCTGTTGATGATAACGAATTACCTACCATTCCGGTTTTAAAAGATGCTTTTGAATATGCTAAACTAAACAACAAGGATGTTCACTTCATCGGTTTAGTATCTGATGGCGGTGTTCACTCACACATCAGGCATGTAAAGGGCCTTTGCGATGCGGCAAAACAGGTGGATGTAAACAATGTATTTATTCATGCCTTTTTAGACGGACGCGATACCGACCCCAAATCGGGCTTAGGTTTCATTACCGAACTGGAACAACATATAGCAGGCACATCTGCACAAATAGCAACTGCCATTGGCCGTTACTATGCTATGGACCGCGATAACCGCTGGGAACGCGTTAAACTGGCTTATGACCTGATGGTCAACGGCGAAGGTGAAGCTACGCAGCATATCACCGACCTGATCAAAAAATCGTACGAAGATGGTGTTACCGACGAATTTATTAAACCAATAGTAAGGGTTGATGCCGACGGCAAGCCTTTGGCAGTTATAAAAGATGGCGATGTTGTTATATGCTTTAACTTCCGTACAGACAGGGGCCGCGAGATCAGCCTGGCGTTAACCCAAAAGTCGTTCCCGGAATACAACCTGCACCCGTTAAACATCCGTTACATCACCATGGTACCCTATGATGAAACGTTTAAAAATGTACAGGTAGTTTTCAATAAAGAAGACCTGACCAAAACATTGGGCGAAATTTTGCAGAATGCAGGCAAAACGCAGATCCGTATTGCCGAGACCGAAAAATACCCACACGTAACCTTCTTCTTCTCGGGCGGACGCGAGCGTGAGTTTGATAACGAAAAACGTTTGCTGGTGCCATCGCCTAAAGTGGCCACTTATGATTTGCAGCCAGAGATGAGCGCGGCAGGCATTCGCGATGCTATTATTCCTGAACTGGAAAGCGGCTGGCCAGATTTTGTTTGCTTAAACTTTGCCAATACCGATATGGTTGGCCACACTGGTGTTTTTAGCGCCGTTGTTAAAGCTGCCGAGACAGCAGATGCCTGTACAAAAGCGGTTGTTGAGGCTGGTTTAGCCAATGGCTATAGCTTTATCATCATTGCCGATCACGGTAATGCCGACTATATGATTAATGATGATGGTACGCCAAACACTGCCCATACCACCAACCTGGTGCCTTGTATCATAATAGACAAAGATGTAACCCGTGTAAGCGATGGCAAACTGGGCGACATTGCACCTACCATTTTAAAAATACTGGGGGTTGATATCCCCGCGGAAATGACCGGTAATGTATTGGTATAAACTGAAACTAACATATAATGCCACCCTATTGGGTGGCATTTTGCTTTTATTGGGTTTGCAAGCCTGCAGGCCCGATAAAACGCAATCAAACGGCACCCTGAAATATTTTGATATAGCCGGGTATTTTAAAGCCGATACGGCCAGGCTAACCAAACTAAATCCGCAGGTTGACAAGACAGTTACCCACAACGGGATAACAGAAAACAAAACCGTACAAATTGCCAACTGGGGGCAGGAATTTAACCTCTTTATCCTTTCAGACATTAACCGCCCGGCCTGGAAAAACAGCTACAGTGTTTTAGCCACCGACTCACTGATCATTTACCGGGCCAAAACACCTGATTTGCGTACAACCGAGGTGATGATTAAAAAAAACGGCGACAAAGTAAAATGGATTGTAATATTTAACCACACCAAAAACGCACTTTACGAAACCCGCGAAAAATTAAGCTACTTCCCCGATTCGGTTTACCAGATAGAAAAATCGCAGCAGGTGAGGCTGATGGGAAAGAATTTATATAGAATAAAGGGAGTTTTAAAGAAGTAGGCTTTTATTACAAGCTTTCTATTTCTTCAATTGACAGCCCGGTACCCCTGGCAATATTTTCAGTGCTCATTCCAATTTCTTTACATGCACGGGCAATTTCCAATACTTTTTTACGCTCACCTTGCTCAATGCCGATTTTGATCCCCCTCTCCATCCCCTCTTTCATAGCATAGTCACGCACATTCTTATTATCCCATTTATATTTTAAGCTACTATCGTACATGCAGTTATAACTCGTTTATTTCTACTATTGACAAACCGGTACCCTTGGCGATCTCTTCCGCGCTTAATCCCATCTTTTTAAACTCACGGGCAATTTCCAATGCTTTTTTATGCTCACCCTTTTCCATACCTTCTTTCATAGCATAGTCAAGCACGTTCTTATTATCCCATTTCTATTTTAAGCTGCTATCGTACATAGCTATAACTTCTCTATGTCTGTTATAGACAAGCCTGTACTTTTGGCAATATGTTCAGGATTTATTCCTATTTTTTTTAGTTCACGGGCAACTTCCAATGCTTTTTTATGCTCGCCTTTCTCAATCCCTTTTTCCATACCTATTTCCATGCCCTTTTCCATACCCTCTTTCTTAGCATAGTCAAGCACGTTCTTATTATCCCATTTGTATTTTAAGCTGCTATCGTACATGTTTTTTTCCTCCTTTGTCAGGTTAGTATATTCGGCAATGTTAAATAGTTTTTCAAATACCGGCTTTCGCAGGTAAACCGGAATCTTATCCATCTGGCTCATGTTTTTTAATACATACAACCACCTGTCTAAATCGGTTTCCAATTGGGTACCGTCTTTAACAAAATTACGTAATACCCTTGCCTGCCCCTTTGCACCTCAATTATAAAGCGCTCATTATTTTCGCCGGTGCAAAGCAGATCAAATATAGCACCGCCCTCATCACGTAAATCGCCGGGATGCTCATTTTTATTGTAGATCAGATCGACGATGTGCTTGCGGCCTCTGAAAACCTCGTTTAAAAAAGCAATCAGCAAATCCTTATTAGGCTCACTGCCAAAAATCTTTTTAAAAGCAAAATCAACTAAAGGATCGATGTATTTACCGGTAACAGGCAGGTTATTGTCTGGCATAGCCAAATATAAAGCTTATACGCCAAATTTTAATGCTTGGTAGCCGCGGTTAAGCTTGCCTGGGTCAGTTTTTCTTTTGACTGATCGATGAGTGCAGCGATATCATTCCGGCCGGGGTTGGCATTCAATATCTTTTCCAGATCGGCAACAGAAGCTTTTAATGAATTGATACCGCGGCTTCTGTCATAAAAGCGGGAATTTGTTTGAAGCTTGAACATGCCATAATCGCGGTAAGCTATACCCCTGTTTTGGTAGTATTTACTATCGCCCGGATCATCGTTGATAGATATGGCTTTGGTAAGGTCGACAATTGCGCCTAATAAATATAGCTCTTTATCGGCATCCTTTGTTTGGTTGTCTTTCCCCAAATAGCTTTTTGCGCGGGCCCTGTAATAGTAAGCGGTAGCATCAGCCGGTTTTATGGCAATTACGCGGGTATAGGCCGCTATTGATTTTTTGTAGTTATCGCTATGATAATAAGAATAGCCCAACATCCACAGGGCATTGGCATTGGTAGAATCGGTAATGCAGGCTTTTTCGAGGTGTGCCACCGCCGATCTGAAATCGCCGTCCATAACAGCCTGTTGCCCCATTTTTACATAAGCACTCTGCGCCAATGTAGTTTCAATGGTTGACAGTAGCAGGAATGGTAAAATAACTGAAAGCCTCATCAACGGATTAATGGTGAACAAATTGTATATCATTAACTAACATTACATCGAATTATTATGCCAAAATTAATTTTATTAAAAATAATTTCATCGGGCAATTCAATCGGGAAAGCGATACTATGACTTTTTTTCATCTTTAACAACAAAATCCTGTTTATTTAAAAAATTGGTGTTAAATTTACAATTACCACATAATCAAAATATTACAGCACCAAATCAATTGTTATTTGTTATTAACATAACTTGGCACAGCTCTTGAAACATAATGCAGCACAGGTTTTAACCATCAATTACCTGTATATTACAAGCCCTGCAATTTTATGGGCTGACAACATGACGTTATTTTCTACACAAAAAATATATTAATGAGTTTCGATCCATTCGATTTTAAAAACGCTTTACCGGTTATAAACGAAGACTCGGAGTTTTTTCCTTTAATGTCTACCGAAGACGAGGAGGAAATGAACAACGAGCAATTGCCTGATATACTGGCTATTTTGCCGCTGCGCAATACTGTGCTGTTCCCCGGGGTTGTAATCCCGATAACCGTTGGCCGCGACAAATCAATCAAACTTATTCGTGATGCCAATAAAGGCAACCGGATGATTGGGGTGGTTGCGCAACAGGATGTGGGTATTGAAGACCCCAATTTTAGCCAGCTGAACAAAGTAGGTACCATTGCACTCATCATCAAAATGCTGCAAATGCCCGATGGTAACACCACCGTTATTCTGCAGGGTAAAAAACGTTTTGTTTTAAAAGATGAGGTTCAGTCCGAACCTTATATTAAAGCAACTGTTGAGCCTTTTCACGAAACCAAAATAAAAGAGGATAAAGAGTTTAAAGCCATGGTATCGTCTATAAAAGACATGGCCATGAATATTATCCAGCTATCGCCAAATATCCCCAGTGAAGCGGGCATAGCCATCCGCAATATTGAAAGCACTTCATTTTTGATCAACTTTATATCATCAAACATGAATGCCGATATGGCGGCCAAGCAACGCCTGCTGGAAGTTGCCAGTTTGCGCGAAAGGATTAACCTGGTACTGGAACACCTTACACTTGATTTACAGATGCTGGAGTTAAAAAACCAGATTCAAAGCAAGGTGCGTGTTGATTTGGATAAGCAGCAACGCGATTATTTTTTAAATCAACAGCTTAAAACCATACAAGAAGAGTTGGGTGGTAACTCACCCGATTTAGAGATAGACAGTTTACGCCAGCGTGCCGTTAAAAAGAAATGGGCCAAAGAGGTTAAAGACCATTTTGCCAAAGAGCTGGAGAAACTGGCCCGCACTAACCCTGCCGCGGCAGATTACTCGGTACAAATAAATTACCTGGAGTTATTGCTTGATTTGCCATGGAACGAGTTTACAAAAGATAACTTCGACCTGAAACGCGCCCAAAAGGTTTTGGATAAAGATCATTTTGGATTGGATAAGGTTAAACAGCGCATTATTGAATACCTGGCCGTACTTAAGTTAAAGCGCGATATGAAAGCGCCGATCCTTTGCCTGGTTGGCCCTCCCGGAGTTGGTAAAACCTCGTTGGGTAAATCTATAGCCAAGGCTTTGGGCCGCAAATATGTGCGCATGGCTTTGGGTGGTATCCGCGACGAAGCAGAGATTCGTGGCCACCGTAAAACTTATATTGGCGCAATGCCGGGCCGCATTATCCAATCGGTTAAAAAAGCAGGCGCAGCAAATCCTGTTTTTATATTAGACGAGATTGATAAAGTAGGAAACGACTACCGCGGAGACCCCTCATCTGCCTTATTGGAAGTACTTGACCCCGAACAGAACAGCACTTTTTATGATCATTATGTTGAGATGGATTTCGACCTGTCTAACGTAATGTTCATCGCGACAGCAAACTCATTAAGCAGTATCCAGCCTGCGTTATTAGACAGGATGGAGATTATTGAGGTAAACGGCTATACCATCGAAGAAAAAATAGAAATTGCCAAACAACATCTTGTACCTAAACAACGCGAGGCGCATGGCTTAAAATTAAAAGACATTGCCCTTAAAAACGATGTCCTTGAAAAAATCATTGTTGATTATACCCGTGAATCGGGCGTACGTGCGCTGGAGAAAAAGATAGGTTCGGTAGTGCGAGGTATTGCCAAAAACATTGCACTGGAAGAGCCCTATAATCCGGCAGTAAATAAAAAAGACATCGAAAAAATATTAGGCGCACCTATATTTGATAAAGACCTTTACGAAGGCAACGATGTAGCCGGCGTTGTAACAGGCCTGGCCTGGACATCCGTAGGCGGCGACATTTTGTTCATTGAAGCAAGCTTAAGCCCTGGCAAGGGCCGTTTAACACTTACCGGCAGCCTGGGCGACGTGATGAAAGAATCGGTAACTATTGCCCTGGCATATTTAAGGGCGCATGCAGGTTACTTTGACATCAACCCGAAACTTTTTGACCTTTGGGATGTGCATGTACACGTGCCGGCAGGCGCTACACCGAAGGATGGCCCATCAGCAGGTATCACCATGCTTACAGCACTGGTTTCGGCATTTACGCAACGCAAAGTAAAACCCAACCTGGCCATGACAGGCGAGATAACCTTACGCGGCCGCGTTTTGGCCGTTGGGGGCATCAGGGAGAAAATACTTGCGGCAAAGCGCGCCAATATTAAAGAGATCATCCTGTGCAAATCAAACCAGAAAGATATCCTGGAAATTAAAGAGGATTATATAAAAGATTTGAATTTTCATTATGTGACCGATATGCGCGACGTGATTAAGCTTGCGCTACTGGAAGAAAAAGTAACCGAGCCGCTTGACCTTACGGTTAAGGAAGAAAGTAAACCGGTTTTAAATTAAACAACAAGTTAACAAAAAAGGTGTCTTACGAGGCGCCTTTTTTGCTTATACGGTATGTGTTGCTTTTTTTAGCAATTAAAAAAACATGAGCAAACGCCTGTTTTAATTGCAATTTATTTAGCTCATTATCAAACCAACACCGTTGCTTAAACCAGCAAAGCATCCTTTTTGAAACCTTTTATTAACTGTTAGCGTAATAGAACATGAATTGTATATTAATTCTACTTACCTAAAGAATGAAGAAATTTTTTACTCTTAACGGAATTATTCTGACTCTGCTCCTCTTGTCCGGTCTTGGCGCAACAGCACAAATTGTTGAGCCCAATATGACGGACACTGTTAAAAAATCACATCCAACAGGCACCAAAAAGATTATTATAGATACTACCAAGGTTGATTCAACCAGTTCTGAACCGGAAGGCGACCGTGCCCAAACTGCTTTTTTTGAGGTAGGCGGCCCCGGCCTTGCATTAACTTTAAATTACGATATGCGCTTTGGCCATAAGCGTACAGGCCTGGGTTTTAGGGCTGGTGCGGGTTATTTTGCTACCGATGGCAATGATGTATTTTCGGTACCGATACAAATCAATTACCTGTTTGGAAAAGGAAACAGTTTGATTGAACTTGGCGGCGGTACTACCTTTTTAAACTCGCACGGCAACAGCAACGGCAAAACTTTCATTTTCGACAGGGTTACCGGCTTTATTGGCACTGCAACAATAGGCTACCGTTACCAACCTCAGGAACGGGGCATCAACCTGCGAATAGGATTTGTACCGATATTTTATGACGAAGGCATTATTGCTGCCGGTGGCATTAGTGTGGGCTACACGTTTAAATAAGTTTTCTCGGAAAGTTGTATAAAAATGTCATCCTGATTACTCAAGATCTCGCAGGACGGCATCTCACATGCTGCCCGCCTCGCATATAGCAAATCTGCAAGTAGGAGGCCGAAACAAGTCATTCATGATAGATCCTATTTTCCTGTCATCCTGAGGAACGAAGGATCTATAGGCTGTGCATGACCGACAGAAAAGTTCGCGAATAGATCCTTCGTACCTCAGGATGACAGGCTTTTATTTTTGAATATCAACCCGTTCAGAAGCCGCGAATTTCACTACTGAGCATGACAAATCTGGGAGGAATGCCATTATCCAAACCTGTAAGGAATGCAGACAATAGTTATTTACCTCGCCATCCTGCTAACAATCTCTTCCGCAGTTAATTTCTCCTGCACGCCGCTGGTCATATCTTTAAAAGTTAATAAACCGCTTTGCATTTCATCGCCACCGATAACTACAGTGTAGGGGATATTTTTATTATTGGCGTAGTCTAACTGTTTTTTGATTTTGGCACCGGCGGGGTACAACTCCGTATTAACATTTTGGCGGCGCAATTGCTGTAATAATGGCAATGCGTAGGTTTCGCCCTCCTTATCAAAGTTACATATCAGCACCCGGGTGCTTTGGTTAGCCGCGGTTGGGAAAAGGTTTAGTTCTTCCAAAACGTCATAAATCCTATCGGCACCAAAGGAGATACCTACGCCTGTGAGACCTTTTAGGCCGAACATACCGGTAAGGTCATCATAACGTCCACCGCCGCCTATGCTGCCCATGGTTGCCTCGTTTGTTTTCACCTCAAATATGGCGCCTGTATAATAATTTAAACCACGGGCAAGGGTTATATCCAGTTCGAGCGTTGCGGTTTGCAGCGGGCAGCTTTCAATGTATTTAAAAACGGTTTCTATCTCGTCGCAGCCTTTAAGGCCGATCTGTGATTGGGCCAATGCTTCGCGCAGGCTTTGCAGTTTTTGGGTATTGGTGCCTTGCAGTAAAATAACCGGTTTTATTTTTTCGATGTCGGCTTCGGTAAAGCCGCGTTCAATCAGTTCTTTGGTAACGCCATCCAGCCCTATTTTGTCCAGCTTGTCGATGGCGACAGTTAGGTCGATAATGTTATCTGCCTTATCTATGATCTGGGCTATGCCGGTGAGGATTTTGCGGTTATTGATTTTGATGGTAAAATCTTTCAGTCCTAATTTGCTTAAGGCTTCATCGTAAATCAGTATAAACTCTGCCTCGTTGAGCAAAGAATCCGAGCCTACCACATCGGCATCACACTGGTAAAATTCGCGGTAGCGGCCACGTTGCGGCCTGTCGGCACGCCAAACGGGTTGAACCTGGAAGCGTTTGAATGGGAAAGTGATCTCGTTCTGGTGCATTACCACGTAACGGGCAAAGGGAACGGTAAGGTCGTAGCGCAGGGCTTTTTCGGAAATCTCCGTAGTCAAATTTGTTGGGGTCACTAATTCAATTATTCGTTGTTTAGCCCTTTCAGTATCAAAATTAGAAATACCAGAAAGATCATTCAATGATACCACACCATCATTTCTCTCAGTCTTTTCTTCTTTTTGTTGAATATTGTTCAGCAAATCCAAAATCTCGATGATTCTTTTTCTTGTTGAAACAGTGTAATCCCCGGAATCGATTACTTTAAAGATCAGCTTATCCCCCTCATCTCCATATTTACCAGTCAGGGTTGATAGATTTTCCATGGTCGGTGTTTCTATCTGCTGATAGCCGTATTTACGAAAAACGCTTTTAATAGTATCGAAAATATAGTTACGCTTCACCATTTCAACAGGTGAAAAATCGCGGGTGCCTTTAGGTACGGATGGTTTGATGGATGCCATGCGGCAAATGTACAAAAAAGCAAATTATACGTTTTGCAAAATTGGGTGCGGGCATGTGGTTACAGGCTGGCCACAAAAACGCAAAAAATATTCCTTTGAATGCCATTGAAATCTAAACTGTTGGCAATACCTTTTGAATGAGTTTAACCAGGGAAAACAACAGATTTTGTGTTAACCATGCAAAAATATAAATAATTGATTATCAAATATTTATAACATAATATTCCCAAAATGTGTTAAGTTATGTTAACCCAGTTTGAATATATTGATACTAAGCTGGGCACCGCGATTGAAGATGCCAGATCGTCAACCCTTAAACCTCTGCAATACCTAATCGAATATTCAGACAAACGGTCCCGCACCCTTTATATGACACTCTTTTTACCATGCACAATGCCAATCAACGCCCATTTACCATATTTTTGAAGCCCATGAACATTATCACACAAACGCCCCGCCTGCTCATCCGTGAATTTACTGCCGCCGACGAAGCCCTGTCCCTTGTTATGGATGAGGACGAACGCCTTACCCAATATGTAAAGAAGCGCACTCCGGCCGAAAGCAAGCAGGTGTTTAAGGATACCCTAAAGGACTACAAAAACAAAACCGGCCTGGGCCGCTGGGGAATTTTTAACGTGGCCGATAATGATTTCATTGGCGTATGCATGCTAAAACCAAGCGAATCGGACAGTGATAAAATTGAACTGGGCTACCGCCTGCATTTCAAATATTGGGGACAAGGCATCGCCACCGAACTTTCAAAGGCTTTAATTAACTACGGTTTCAATAAAGTTGGCTTAACAGAAATTTATGCTGTTACCCATCCACATAACGCTGCTTCGCAAAAGGTTTTGTTAAAAGCCGGCCTGCAGCGCTTTGGCGAAGCTTTTTGGTATGGAGAGGATTTGCCGTTTTTTAGGGTGAGAAAGTCCCTCCTAAATCCTCCCCGGTAGGGAGGACTTAAAAAAACTTGCAAGTCAAAAGTCTCCCCTTCCGGGGGAGATTTAGAGGGGGCTTGTCAACTCCCTGATAATATCCTTACACCCGCCTTCTATCAGCTCAAACACAGGTTCAAACTGGGTATCGTCGTGGTAGGGGTCGGGTACTATTTTATCGCCTAACAGGAGTTTTACTTTTTGCGCATGTTCGTCGTTGCGGGCCATGTTCAGGATATCGCTCAGGTTGTACTTATCCATCACAAAAATATGGTCAAACTCGTCGAAATCGCTCTTTCTGAACAGGCGGCAAATTTGCCCGCTGATATCAATGCCATGGTTTCGGGCCGCGCGTACCGAGCGCCTGTCGGGCCCCTCGCCTACGTGCCAGTTGCCGGTGCCTGCCGAATCTACCTGCCAGCCCAGCCCCTGCTCATCGCTCAGGTGCTGCATTATCCCCTCGGCCAGCGGCGAACGGCAGATGTTGCCGAGGCATACCATTAGTATTTTCATTTCTTTTTGAGGTAAAAGGGTAAAGGCGAAAGGTAAAAGGCGAAAGAGTTTTTGGATCAGCAATCCTAACCTTTTGCCTTTAACCTTTTACCTTTCGCCTAAAAATTAACCAAAAATCTGATTCAGCACTCCTGCCAAACGGATGCCTGCTTTCAGCAGTTGTTGGTTCAGTGTGGCTATGTGGTTAAAATTGTATTTGTAAGTAAGGTTATCGCCCGGTTTAATGTCGGCATAAAACTTTTCGGCCAGTTGGTTGCTTTCAAACAGCCATTGGCTTATTGGGGCTTTTTGCAGGGCGGCGCGCTGGGCGGCGGTGCTGTGGTTTATCCAGGCGGCATATTCGGTATAGCTTAATTGCTGGTTATCTATCAGCTGGCTATCCCAAACCGAGTGCAGGTTGCTATCCTTGCCAAACCATTGTACTTTAAAGTCGTTACCGCCTTTATCGCTGGTGTGGCCGGTATGGAAGGGCTGGTGCACATCCTCAACAATGTGGATCAGCATGCGCAGGTAAAGCAGCTTGTTGGCTTTGGTTGTGCTTCTATTTTTGAGGCCCGCTATCAAAAAGTTCATTTTGGTATAGGCGTCTGTAGCTGTGTCGGCCTTTAAATAGGTTTGCAATTCGGGGTAGGTATAAGCCTTATCCAGGTCGATAAAATGCCAGTTATACAGGTAGCCGTAAGCAGGATCGGATTTAATAAAATCGGCCCAGTTGCTGGTAATCGCTATCGATTCGTCGCCTAAAATGGCCTGTATGGCTTTGCGTGCCTTGGGCGTTAAATAACTATCGGCTATTTGTCCGCAAATACGATGGCCGTTGGTACCCCATGCCATGCTTTGCACCGGGATGTAGCATATGGCTACAAAAAAAACGATTTTTTTAAAGATTGATGTTTTCATTATAATGGTTTTGGGATGCAGCTTGTTCGTTTAACCAATCGGGCATTAATGGGTATTACATTTGATGTACTTATGAACTGAATTAACGAATCGTTAGTTTGCTTTACTTTAAAAAACTCCTCGTAATCGCCCCAGCGGAAACAGGTTTTCTCGTCTTTATAACTCAGGTTGGCGTTGCAAAATTCGCCTTTCAGGTGCAGGGTATCCTGCTTTTGCGAGTAGGTGCCGCGAATGTACTCGTCCCAATGGCCCTTATTCATGCAGGTATCGGCACCGTAGTTTACTTTGCTTACGGTACTTATCTTCATCACAAACGAATCGCAGCTAAATTTAATGTCGTATAGCGAATAGGTAACTAAACGCTTCTCTGCCGGAACCGAATCCTGCTTCCACTCGCCCTGCAAATAAGTTAATCCCGGCTTTTGCATATTGGGGTTCATGCTGCAGGCGCTGAGGTAAAAGGCGAAAGGTAAAAGGTAAAAGGCCCTGTTTAGGCAAAAGGCTTTGCTGAGGTAAAAGGTGAAAGGCGAAAGGTGAAAGGCTTTTTTGCTGAAAGCCGAAGGCTGAAAGCGAAAAGCCTTTTTTTGTGTCGGGGCTGAAAGAAAATCGTTCAGGGGTTTTAGCATAAACTTGCTATTCAAAAAGCAGTAAATCAAAAGCCCCTCTCCTTCAGGAGAGGGGTTTGGGGTGAGGCTCCTCTTTATAAGCTACCTATCATATTTTCGGGTATAACCCATTGGTCAAACTGTTGGTTGGTTAACAGGCCCAGGCCAATGGCGGCTTCGCGCAGGGATTTATTTTCTTTTAGCGCGGTTTTGGCAATTTTGGCGGCATTTTCATAACCAATGTGCGGGTTAAGCGCGGTTACCAGCATCAGCGAGTTTTCGAGGTGTTTTTTGATACCATCGTAATTTGGCTCGATACCTATAGCGCAATGATCATTAAACGATACACAGGCATCACCAATTAACCTTGCCGACTGCAGAAAGTTGGCCGCCATAACCGGTTTAAACACGTTCAGTTCGTAATGTCCGTTTGAGCCACCAATAGATATGGTTACATCGTTACCCATTACCTGTGCTGCTACCATGGTAACGGCCTCGTTTTGGGTTGGGTTAACCTTGCCCGGCATAATGGATGAACCCGGCTCGTTGTCGGGGATATGGATCTCGCCAATGCCCGAACGCGGACCAGATGCCAGCATCCTGATATCATTAGCTATCTTCATTAATGATACCGCAATTTGTTTTAAAGCGCCGTGGCTCTCTACAATAGCATCGTGAGCCGCCAAAGCCTCAAATTTATTTTCGGCAGTGATAAATGGCAGGCCGGTAAATTGGGCAATGTATTCGGCCACCTTAACATCATAACCTTTTGGGGTATTGATGCCAGTACCTACCGCTGTACCGCCAAGGGCGAGTTCGGACAGGTGATCAAGTGTATTACGCAGGGCTTTTAAGCCATGATTTAGCTGCGATACATAGCCAGAAAATTCCTGCCCCAATGTAAGCGGCGTAGCATCCATTAAGTGGGTACGGCCTATTTTTACTACCGATTTAAAAGCTTCTACTTTTAGCTGCAGGGTATCGCGCAGTTTTTCGACACCGGGGATGGTTACATCAACCAGGATCTTATATGCCGCGATGTGCATGGCGGTTGGGTAGGTATCGTTTGATGATTGCGATTTGTTTACATCATCATTGGGGTGAATGAAAGTTTTACCTTCGCCCAGTTTGTTGCCCTGTAATACATGGGCACGGTTGGCCACCACCTCGTTCACGTTCATGTTTGATTGCGTGCCCGAGCCTGTTTGCCAGATAACCAGCGGAAACTCGGTTGCCAGCGAGCCGGCCAGTATCTCGTCGCAAACCTGGGCAATCAGGTCGCGTTTCTCGGCAGATAATACGCCTAAGTCGGTATTGGTATAAGCGGCAGCTTTTTTCAGGTAGGCAAACGCGTCGATGATCTCTTTGGGCATAGAAGCCTCCGGACCAATTTTAAAGTTGTTGCGTGAACGTTCTGTTTGTGCTCCCCAGTATTTATCGGCAGGTACCTGTACCTCGCCCATGGTATCGTGTTCGGTCCTAAAACTCATGATGTTAAATTTTGCAGGGGCAAAGTTATGTTTTTATCTGATGCGGGAGATGGGGAAATGGTAATCTTTTTGTGATGGATAGGGGGGAAGAAGCGATTGAAGATACACTTGAAAAAAATGTTTGTTTTTAACTATACATATTGCTTACCAGTTGGCATTCATCAAACCGAAAAAGGAAACTTTTCGCCACCTCCTTATTTTGTTCAAAATAGTCATAAACTAATTTGCTAACCATTTTTGCGCTTTGTCTTTTCACATCGTCATCTTCAAGGGTTTCCCTAAAACTACCCCCATAATTGAATACTTCACCTTTAACAGCACAAACTATAATTAGTCCGTTAAAAAAGCGCTGTCGTTTTATCTTAAAGTTTTTTAAATCATTATTTTTTACATACATTTTACAGGAAGATACCAGGCCACTAATTACTCCGTCAACTAATGCGCCTCCGCAAACGGTATTGATCTCGTTAGCAAAACTCATAATTGTCGGCGAGGGGTACCAATCTGTACGATACGCTACCCCGATTTGATAATGGTTGTTTTGGATCATCCCATCAAAAGTTATTTTAAAAACAGGTTTGCCTAACGTATTTTTCATAAGCCTATCAAACAAGTAAAAAACACCTTGCGGAAAATGGTAATAGTTCTGACTGGGTATCTTTTGTCTTAGGTCTTTAATAATAATCTCTGCCCGCCTGTTTAAAACCGCTATTTGAATTGCCTTTTCACATAGTTCCTGGTAGTCAATAAGTGTGTCGCAAATTAAAGTTCTATCTATACTAAAGTTTATTAAAAGGTGGTTGTTGTCAACGTTTTTAAGTTCAAACTTATTTGATATTATTTCTAAAACTTTAAAGAGAATATTGTCATCGCTCATCTCATTCTCATGAAAAGGATGAAGTATACTTTTTAGATCGAAGCTGGACGACAAGCTTAGGGAAAACTCATTTTCTCCAATGATTGAAAAGGCAAAAACGAGTTTGTCAGTTTTTAAAAAACGTATATATTCGTAAATAAGGTCGGCAAAAAATCCAACAACACCATCCTTTCCCATATACATAGACGGTCGTTTTCTAACGGATTCTTTTAGGCTGATGGGTTTCACATGATCGTCGACATAGCTGCTCATACATAATAAATATACACAATATTATCGATAGAAGCTCATATATACCAAGCTATTTTCAACAGATAAAGCATCATAGTGTGAGTATTTTGTTGACGCTAATTTTAGTTGATTTCACGAGGTCGCTACATCATCAGAAGCAGGGACTTTTTTATAAATAACCACACATCCCCCCACAAACACTAACGCAGCGATCACGCAAAGCACAATATAATACGGCAAGCCCAACGCATTTAAAAATCCATGCTTAAATCCGGGAAAAAATAAAAGTATCATCGCTGTACTGTTGATCGTAGCATGAACAATCATCCCCGGAATAACCGATTTTGTTTTATAAAAAATCCAACCTAAAAATAAACCACCGAAGACAGCAGGGAGTGCCTGCCACGGATTAAGGTGCATAATACCAAAAAACAAGGCGGAAATTAAAATAGCCTTTTGGGGCGAATAGTTTTTTAATAGACCTTTCAATACTATTCCCCTGCATAGTATTTCTTCCATTATAGGGGCCGCAAAAATAGCCGTAACAATCGAAAAAACTTTTTTTGCAAATGCCCTTTCAAATATTTTCTGAACATATTCGGGCATCGGTATGAGGCTTGATACGCCCTCCAAACCCACCACCAAAGCTAAGGTGCTGATGATCATTACAGGGATGAGCCAACCCTGTGGCTTGCTTAAGCTAAAATCAAAGGAAGAAGAAAGCTGTTTTTTACTTTTCTTAATTGCGTACCTGGTTGTAAGCAACATCGTAGCAACATAAAACACCAATGTCAACAACGATTTTACCAACGGGGTAGCCAGGTTTTTGGCATCTGCAAGAAAAACGCCTAAAAGTATTGTCCCAATTGTTGTATATAAAAGAAAAATAAAAAATAGCCCGAAAAGCGATTTCCAATTGGGGTAAGCAAATTTCGCAACAATTGGCGTATCGTTTTCAGGATAGTTAATCGCGATGATTTCCGGTTCAGGTGTATCCATATACAAATATTATAAAAACAAAGGGATAAAAAGTAGTCGCTATGTGTTTTTGTTGAGGTATACCGATGGCGCTTTTTTCATGATCATACTTTGTCACAATCTTATTCATTTTACCTACCCTAACATTCAATTAATATGAATGGGGTATGTTGCCGGCCAAACATACTACCCGTTAATTAATTTAATATGACTTTTAACAATTACAAAAAAACATTCCGTACAGCATTACTGGTTATCCTTGGGGCATTCATCAGCAATATAGCGTTAGCCCAGGCAAACCACACTAATCCGTGGGCTGCTACCGAAGTTGGTGCACTGCCGCCAATAGCCAGCCTTACCAAAGGCGTTTGGTTAAAGGGCGAACTGCATGTACATTCCCGCCACAGTACCGAATCGTCCAACAACCCGATCAGCAAAATCATCGCCTTTTCTAAATCGGCAGGCATCGATTTCGTTGCCATTACAGATCATGATAACCATGTAAACGGCGACGTAGCCCACCACACCTGGGCCGACCCTGAATTTAAATCAGACTCGGTCCTGCTGCTTTACAGCGCCGAGTGGACAACCACCCGCGGCCATGGCAATGCCTTCTCGGCCGTGCCTTATGACCACCAAAAACTATATGACGTGCGCGACCAGCGTGATGTGGTAGTAGGCGCCGTAAAAAAGCAATTGGGCATCCACCTATCGGCCAACCACCCAAGCGGGAAAGATCATTTTGGATATTCGTACGATATGGTTAACTCTATTGAGGTATGGAACTCGGCCATCTGGTCAAAAAATGCCAACGCCATCATGATCTGGGACGATATGCTATCATCAGGCCGCAAGCTTACCGGCCGCGGCGGCAGCGACGCCCACCATGGCGTTCCCGATTCGCCGGATAAGGAAACCAAAAACAGCTACCAGGCCAAGGCCAACTATGTGGGCACCCCAACCACCTGGGTATTTGCAACAGCACGCACCACGCAGGCTGTTATTGACGCCCTCACCAACGGGCGGGTGTGCATCAGCCAGAACCCGTACGCGCCACGCGTTGAATTTTATGCTGATGTAAACCAGGATGGTAAAATGGATATGATGATGGGCGATAATACCAAAGCCACAGGCAAGCCGGTAAAATTCCGTGTACAGCTAACCGGCAAAGTGCCCGCCGATGGGGAGTACACCATCAACATCATAAAAAACGGCAATCCCTTTGGCAGCTTTAAAACCACGGGTAAAACGCCGGTGATTGAGTTTACAGATTCGCCGGCAACTGTCGAGCGGAGCTACTACCGGGTAGAAGTACAAGGCACACCTACACCCTACCCGCAGGTTCCGGGATCAATGGCATTGAGCGGTAATATGGTAGGCTTATCAAACCCGATATTCTTTAATTTTGATCCTAATTTTTGATGGGGCAAACTGGGCAAACAGTTAAAAATAGCTACATGTGCTACAAGGTTAGCCTTATGCCACATGTAGCTAACTATGCCTTAATTTAGGTAGCGACTTTAGTTAAAAAAAGGATTTTTAAAATTTTCTTTCCGTCGCTGCAACCCATGCATCCAGCGCTTTACGCTTATCCTCATTTTGCTGCAGCCACTGTTTGTTGGCTTCCTTATCTGCACTTAAAACCATCAGCCTCACAAACGCAGGCATATTGGCGGTTTTACTAAGGCTGTAAAAAAAATCGGCATAGTAATCTCTGAAAAAATCATTCCCGGCCTGCTTTTCGGCCAGCTGCCCAACTGCTTCAAAAATCGACTTTAGCTGATTTTCCAATACCTCGGCAGGGGTTAAACCTGGTTTTGCTTTTGCTATAGCCGCATTCAACGCCCGGTTCAAAACTATGGTTGATGCCCCGGCTTTGGCATCCTCTGTTTTAAGTGTGCCGCCTTTTAAAATGCTTTGCATATTGGTATAGGCCTCATCGCTGCGCGGCCCCTCGGGTTCCAACAGTAAATAGCTGCAAAAGCTCATCAGTGCAGCTGCCCTTTTATTTTGATGGAAAGTTACCAGGCCATACAGTCGCTGGCTATTGGCATGTTTGGGGTCGAGTTTAATGGCTTCTATGGCCGCCTGCTCGGCTTCGGCAAATTGTTTGGCGCGGAAGTAGGCTATGCCAAGGTTAAAATACAAAGGCTGGTAGTCGGGCTTTATTTTTAGGCCCTCCTTATAAGCGTCAATGGCTTGCTGGGGTTGGTGACTGCTGTCATAAATACCACCTAACAACTCAAACGCCGGGCCGGTAAAATTGGAGTTGGCTTTGGTTACTTTAACCAGGTACGGGATTCCGTCGGTGCCTTTACCCGATGCATTCAGGCTGAACGCTATTTGATAATTGGCCTGGGCATTATCCGGTTCGGTTGTTAGGGCCAGTTTGTATTTCTCAATAGCCCCGGCATAATCATGCTGATTATTAAGCTGGATGCCTTGTTTAATCAACCCGGCAACATCGGTATCCTGAGCAAAGACAGTGGCCGAAAACAATAAAACAGCCATCAAGAGCCAGACTTTTTTAACAACATTCATACTTAAACATACAAAGAGTATGAAGTAAACGAAAAAAAATAAAAACTTTAATGTTAACCTGCTGTATAATTTCTAATTTTCGCATTCGTTTTAAGTGTGAGATTCTGATCTATGAAGTTATTGTACAAGAGTACCCTTTCGTTCGCGTCCTTACTGCTGATTTTAACAGCCTGTTCGTCAAAAAATAAAGATAAAGCGCAAAGCGCTTCCGGCCCCGCCACCGCCAAACCACTGGACACCGTTGCCTTGCTGGCCTACAACCCCAAAAATGCCGATAAAAAAATAGACGCGGTAATGCAGGAGCTGCACCGCACCCGGGCGTTTAACGGCAATGTACTGGTAGCCAAAAAAGGTAAAATTATTTATGAAAACGCCATTGGCTGGGCCGACTACCTGCACCGCGACAGCCTGCAAATCGGCTCGCAATTTGAGCTGGCCTCGGTTACCAAAACCATGACATCAACAGCCATATTGATGCTGATGGAACGTGGCAAGCTGAAACTGGATGATGATGTAAAAAAGTTTTTCCCCGATTTCCCGTACGATGGGGTTACCATCCGCCTGCTGCTTAGCCACCGCTCGGGCATGATGAACTATGTTTATTTTATCGACGATATCTATCGAAGCCAGCATCTTAACCAAAGGAAAGGGCTTACCAATATGGAGGCCATGAAAATGATTGCCGATTACAAACCGCGTCCATTCAATGTGCCCAACAAGCGTTTTTTATACAACAACTCCAACTTTATGGTGCTGGGTTCAATCATCGAAAAAGTGAGCGGCCAATCATATGCCCAGTTTATGAAGGATAACGTATTTAAACCGGCCAGTATGCTGCACACCGCTGTATACTCGAAGGCCGCTTACGATAAAATTCCGGTGCATGTGGTAGGCCACGACCGCGGGCAATGGAAGTACTCTGTAGCGCAAAACTTTTTGGATGGCCCCGTGGGTGATAAAGGGGTTTACAGCACCGTTAAAGACCTTTTTCTCTTCGACAGGGCTTTGCGTGCCGGAATACTATTGAAACAAGCTACGCTCGATTCGGCTTATGTGCCCCGTAACCCTATGCTGCACGGACACTTCAGCTATGGCTATGGCTGGCGTACGTTTACCGCTCCCGGGCAGGAAGTTATTTACCATACCGGCTGGTGGCATGGTTTCAGGCACATTTACCTGCGCGATATCAAAAACGATATCACTATTGTTTTGTTATCAAACTTAGCCAATGGCAGCCTGTTAAAACTTGATGACCTGTTTAAAGCCGCCGGCATGCCTATTGTACGTAAAAGCGCATACAACGGCAATGGCGATACAAGTGATGATTAGTCAGTTGTGAGTTGTGAGTTGTGAGTTGTGAGTTGTGAGTAAAGCAACTTCGGGTCAGACCTTTTGGTTTTGAATTTGTAAAATTTAAGTATCAATAGTATTAAATAAATTACCCATCTGCATATTTGCACATCTGTAATCTACACATTTGCATATCTGCACATCTATAAAGTTATGTTTGATAAAATAATGGAAGCCCAGCAAAAGGCTGGCGAATCGAAAAAACGCCTGGATGCTATTACGGTAACAGGCAGCGCCGAGGGTGGCAAAATTGTGGTAACAGCCAATGCCAACAAAGTGGTAAAATCAATCAATATCAACCCCGATTTTTTGGCTGATGCCGATAAGGAGGAACTGGAAGAATTATTGGTTGTAGCTTTTAACAAAGCCATGGAACAAGCCGACAACGTGAGCCAGGCCGAAATGGCTGCCATGACCAAAGATATGTTTGGCGGCATGCCAGGTTTGGGGAACTTGTTTGGGAAATAAAGCCCCCTACCCCCCTGAAGGGGGAACAATGGGTTTAAGAAAAATCACATCAAAATACCACATTATGAAAACGACTTATTACGGTCAATCAACCGTTGAGATAGAATTGAGCGGCGGTACCAAACTTTTGTTTGATCCTTTTGTGACATACAATCCGTTAGCTAAGGATGTTGATTTGCAAAGCCTGAAACCGGATTACATCCTGGTATCACACGGCCATGGCGATCATGTTGCCGACCTGATAGAAGTGCAACAAAATAGTGGCGCCAAGGTTATCTGCATCGCCGAAATTGCAAACTGGCTCAATAGCAAAGGCATTAATAACGTGCATGGCATGAACATTGGCGGCGGTTTTAACTTTGATTTCGGCCGGGTTAAAATGGTGAACGCGGTGCACTCCAGCACTATGCCTGATGGTGCTGCTGGTGGTAATCCCGCAGGTTTCCTGTTAACCATTGAAGGTAAAAAGATTTATTTTGCCGGCGATACCGCCCTTACCTACGATATGAAGCTACTGGAAGATGAAAACCTCGACTGGGCTTACCTCCCTATAGGCGATAACTATACCATGGGTGCCGATGACGCCATTAAGGCCGCAGGTTTTATTAACTGTAAAAACATCATTGGTATTCATTACGATTCTTTTGATGTGATTAAAATTGATAAGGACGAGGTAAGGGAGAAATTCATTAAAGCAGGATTGAATTTGAAGTTGCCTGTTATTGGCGAAACTATTGATTTGTAAGCGAACGAACTTTGCTTACAGCTGTGTTATCGCGCATATCCGATACTAACGTCATTGCGAGGTACGAAGCAATCCCGAACTATGTGGGACTTAGCATTTCGGGGATTGCTTCGTACCTCGCAATGACGGAATTAATAAATGAAAAAGCCTCCCGAAATACTCAGGAGGCTTATTTTTTTGCTGTTGAAGGTTACTTCTTCATTTTCATCGTGTCTTTTTTCATTGTCGAATCCTTCTTCATTTTTTTCTTCTTCATTTTCTTCTTTGTAGTATCTGTTTGCATAATACCATGCGTAGTTTTCACTGTTGCGTTACCGGCAAATGCAAAAACGCTTCCGAAAGAGACTGCTGCTAAAGCAATCATACAAAGTGTTTTTTTCATAGTTGTTATGTTTTATAGTTTTTTATACTATCAATAACAAATTAACTACGGATTGTTTTTTATTTCGTTTAATTAAATAATTGTGCCATTAGGAATAATTGCGCGTTTTTTAACAACTACAATACCATCCTGTACGGTATGCGTGCCGTAATCGCCATCGGGCAGCAATTCGCCACAGTTGATGCTCACATCATCGCCTATATAGGTATTTTTATCGATGATGGCATTTTTTATCTTCACCCTGTCGCCTATACCCATAATCGGCGAACTGCTTAATTTAAGTTCGGCAATTTGCTCAAGCGTTTGGTAATTATCGCTGCCCATTACATAGCAATTTTCAATTTCGGTATCAACTCCTATGCGGGTACGGATACCAATAATAGAGCGGGTAATTGTTTTAGCGCTGATGATACAACCGTCGGCAATAATCGATTTATTTAATGTAGTGCCAGACACCTTTGATGGGGGCAGCATACGCGCACGGGTATAAATATGATTTTCGCCAAAAAGGTTAAACTTAGGTATCTCGTCGGTAAGGCCCAGGTTAGCATCAAAAAACGATGGGATGGTACCAATATCTGTCCAGTAGCCCTCGTACTGGTAGCTCAAAACCTTATGATTAACTATAGATTGCGGGATAATCTCTTTACCAAAATCGGTACGGTCGTTACCTTCCAGCAATTCATAAAGCAGTTTACGGTTAAAAATGTAAATACCCATCGATGCCAGGTAAACCCTGCCTTCGGCTTTCATCTCGTCGCTTACATCAGATGCCCAGCTTTCAAAATTCGATTTGGGTTTTTCGATAAACGCCGTAACCATGCTGTCATCATCTGCTTTCAAAATACCAAATCCAGGAACATCAGCCGCATCAACAGGGATAGTAGCGATAGAAATTTCGGCACCGGCATCGATGTGCTTGGTTATCATGTCGTCAAAATCCATCTGGTACAGTTGGTCGCCCGATAGGATCAGCACATACTCAAACTCATGTACAGCCAGGTGGTGTAAACTTTGCCTTACCGCATCGGCCGTACCCTGAAACCATGATACGCTTGATGGGGTTTGCTCTGCTGCCAAAATATCAACAAAAGCATCGCTGAAGCTGCTAAAATGATAAGTATTTTTGATGTGCTTGTTTAACGAAGCCGAGTTAAACTGCGTTAACACATAAATACGTGTAATACCCGAGTGCAGGCAATTGGAAATGGGAATATCAACCAAACGGTACTTACCGGCAATTGGCACAGCCGGTTTTGAACGTGTTGCAGTAAGGGGCGATAAGCGACTGCCCTGGCCACCGCCAAGCACAATTGAAATTACTTTAGATGTCATATCAGAGGGTTTAAACTTTCATAAAGGTTTATATATTCTTTGGCCGATCTGTCCCACGAAAAATCGAGGGCCATCATGCGTTTGCGTAATATTTGTAATTGTGGCTGGTTTTGATAAAGTGCCGCTGCGCGATTTATGGCATGGCAAATATCATCTACCGAAACCTGGTTAAAGCGGATGCCGTAACCGCCTTCGTCGCCAAAATCAATTACCGAGTCGATTAAGCCGCCCGTGCTGCGCACTAGCGGCATGGTGCCATAACGTAGGGAATAAAGCTGGTTAAGCCCGCAAGGCTCTACGCGCGATGGCATCATCAGGAAATCTGCACCCGCATAAACCACGTGTGCCAGCGCTTCGTCATAACCGATAAATACATTGCACCTGCCGGGATATTTGGCCTTAAGTTCAAGTAAGGCCAATTCCATATCCTTATCGCCCGAGCCAAGGATAAAAAAATTGACTTCGTTGCCATATTGCGCCAGTGTACGGTCGATAGCTTCGGGCAGCAGGTCGGCCCCTTTTTCTATCACCAGCCGGCCGATGAAAGTAAATAAGGGCTTCGAGGCATCCAACCCAAAGCGCGTACAAATTTCTGCTTTGTTTAATTGCTTTCCCTTTGCCAGTGTTTTAGTATTAAAATGGCTCGGTATCATGGGATCCTTCAAGGGATTCCAAACTTCGGTATCAATACCGTTGATGATACCATAGCCTTTGGCTCTTTCGATATAAAAAAGGTACTCCAGCCCGTTTGAGTTAATGGTAAGCTCACGTAAATAAGTTGGCGAAACCGTAGTATATAGCCAGCTACATTTCACAGCGGCAGCCAGCGGGTTTATGCCGCCTGCCCAATCAAGCAGGCCTGTTGAGGCCGGATCAATCTCGGGCAGGTATTGAAAATGCTCCCAGCCAAAAGCGCCATGATACTGGCCGTTATGTATCGTAAATACCGTAGGTACATTGGCCAGCCGTTTGTACAATTTGGAATGGTAAAGCAGGAAGGGTACCAGGCCGGAGTGATGATCATGACAGTGGATAATATCCGGTGTTTGCTGCGAGTAGCTGATCCAATCTAAAAAAGCCAGTTGGAATGCGATGAACTGCTCCCGTTCATCGGGATAGCTGTATACATTTTCCCGGTCAAGCAGTCCGGGTATGCGGACTAAAAACAATTCGAAACCCAGCTTATCGGTTTTTTCTTTTAAAATTTCAAAGTAAAGGCGACGGGTGTTTAGTAAAGTTACGGCAGTAAAAACAACATCAAATTCGTTTTCCTGGGTAAACTTGCGATCATAATAGGGCATTACAACTGCTGCCTGCAAGCCTGCCAGGTTTTGATATTTGGGCAATGCGCCAACAACATCTGCAAGGCCGCCAACTTTGGCAACAGGGTAACATTCGGCACTCAAATGGAATATTTTCATTCAGGTTTTATTGGCTCAATTTAAGGAAAGATTACCAAAAGAGAAACCCATAATCATTAATATAGTTTTTGAAATTTACAGAGAAGATTGTAAAAATGTTATTAAAGTTTAGACGGAATAGTTGTGAAAATGATAGCAAAAACGGTTAAATTGAACTTAAACAACGTTGAGTATTGAGTACACTAAGGTGGGATTATCTACCTAAAACGGATTTTTATTGTCAGGACGCCGGATTTATGGGACGTATACCGATAATTATACGTGAGATTTGCCAAAGCCGCAGAAACCATCGTTGATGCAACGCCATCAAACTATCAAAAAGATATCTGGCAGGATAGAATCGCCGATTTTAAAACACCGGTTTCCTCGTATGTTTGCTCATATAAACCAGCAACACCAAGGGTAAGCAAAGTGACTTTATTATTTTCAGGATCGATAATAAAGTATTCCTTAACACCTGCCGATTCATATAGCGATCGTTTTTTTTGGGTATCGTATGCCCTGTTTGTCGAAACAATCTCAATAATTAGTCGCGGCACACCATGAACACCATTTTTTTCAACACTATCTATTTGGTCATTTAAAACAACAAACAGATCTGGTTGCACTACGGATTGTTGTTTTTCAAAATAAACATCAAAGGGAGCAGTGAACAACTCGGCGATGGGCTTATTATTTAAATAACCGAATAAAAGGGAAGTTAGCTTTATTAATAGTTTCTGATGCTCACGTGACGGGGATGGCGCCATGCTTAATTCATTGACTATAACTTCACAGCGGGTGCCTTCGGGCAACATACGATAAATATCAACAGCGGTAGATGGGATCTCTGTTATAAAGTTTTGATATTTATGTTTCTCATCCTTAATCCTTTGACAGCTATAACACGAATATAATTAATTGTGTTGACAAAATAAATGTGTAATCATCTCACTTTTGTTTTGCGGGTTTTAGGCAATTCTCCTATAGACTGATCTGTGAACCAATCGATATCTTCTATTTTACGAAACTCATTTGGAAGTCCGGTTGATAATGTGTCCCTTGGATAAATAAAAGTTACTGTATCAACACGCAGGCCATTCCATTTGTATTTGTAAAGTGGGCCTTCTCCTGGTTGGCTGTATTCAACGCCTCTTATTACTTTTTCGGATGGTGAAAATGTTGGATTAATAAATTCGTATTTCGGGGTAAAGTTGCCACTGTTTTTTTGGTAGATGTAAACGTCATAAATATTTCTGCGGCAACAGCCCGATGACGGATACCAATGCACAACAAAATCTTTAAAATGATCGCCATTGATATCCCTCGTTGTATCAGCAATCATAGTCATGTCTGATTTAACACTACTTAAAACTAAATGAAACTTTGACCTCTCGAGCATAAAAACATCAATATAAGTAAGCCATGTACCCATATTGCGTGTAATAATCAAATGCTTTTTTGAATGATCAAAAATATGCCCAAACTTAATATCGCCTGTTGTTGCACAGATGTAGCTCCATTGGTTTATCTTTTTATGATAGGCATTTGCAGACCGAAGTTTATGAGCAATGCTAAGCATATCACTTAACATCGTTTTAAGCTGAACACTATCCTTTTTGTCGCTTTCTTCGTTATTCGCTATCGGGTTAACAAGCACGATAGGTTGTTTCTGTATCGTTACAGATTCTTCACCCACTGTAACTGCTTTCTTAGCGGGCTTACAACTAAGTAATCCGACAACAATAAAAAAGATTAACCATTTCACAAATATGTCATTATCAATGCGCCTCTAACCAATTCAACCCAGTACCAATCTCTACCATAATAGGCACGGTAGTTTTGATGGCGGTTTTCATATTATGCATAATGATGGGTTTTACAATCTCAATTTCGTCATGAGGTACATCAAACACCAACTCATCATGTACCTGCATGGTCATACGGGCATCCAATTTCTGGTTTATAAACTCGCGGTGGATGTTGATCATGGCAATCTTGATCATATCTGCTGCCGAACCCTGGATCGGTGCATTAATCGCATTTCGCTCGGCAAAACCGCGAACGGTAGCATTGGCCGAATTGATATCGCGCAGGTAGCGGCGGCGGCCCATCAACGTACATACATAGCCGTTTTCGCGGGCAAAGTTCATGGTATCGCTCATATATTGCTTTATACCGGGAAACTGGGCAAAGTACTGCTCAATAATATCCGCAGCCTCTTTACGCGGGATGCCTAAACTTTGTGATAAACCAAAGGCCGACTGCCCGTAAATGATACCAAAGTTAACCGCTTTGGCGTTGCGGCGTTGTTCACTGGTTACTTCATCCAAAGCGATGCCATAAACATTGGCGGCGGTGGCAGTATGAATGTCAAGATTATCAACAAAGGCCTGCGTCATGTTTGGGTCTTTGCTGATCTCGGCTATAATACGCAATTCTATCTGCGAATAATCGGCAGATACAATGCTGTGGCCTGCATTTCTTGGGATAAAGGCTTTACGCACCTCCCTGCCGCGCTCGGTACGGATAGGGATATTTTGCAGGTTGGGGTTAACGCTGCTTAACCTGCCGGTAGCAGCCACCGCCTGGTTGTATGAGGTATGCACCCTGCCCGTTTTAGGATTTACCATTGTTGGCAAAGCGTCAACATAAGTTGATTTGAGTTTTTGCAGCTGCCTAAAATCTAATATATCTCTCACGATATCGCTTTTGGCGGCTAACGATAGTAATACATCTTCACCGGTTTGATATTGGCCGGTTTTGGTCTTCTTGGCTTTGGGGTCAAGCATCAGTTTTTCAAACAATACTTCGCCCAACTGTTTTGGCGACGCGATATTGAACCTTACCCCTGCTTTTTCATAAACAGTTTTTTCCAGCTTACTAATATCGGTCTCCAGTTCTTTGCTGAACTCGCCCAACGTAAAGTGATCTATTTTTACCCCTTCAAATTCAATGTCGGCCAGTACGTAAATCAATGGATGCTCTATCTCGTGAATCAGTTTTTCGCTTTCCACCTCTTTTAATTTCGGTTCGAAGACCGATTTTAATTGCAGGGTAATATCGGCATCCTCGGCGGCATATTCTTTTATTTTTTCTATCTCCACATCGCGCATGCTGCCCTGGTTTTTACCCTTGGGGCCAATAAGCGAGGTGATGGAAACCGGCTTGTAGCCCAGGTAATTTTCGGACAGGATATCCATGCCGTGGCGGGTATCCGGGTCGATAATATAATGCGCCATCATGGTATCAAACAGCGGGCCTTTAACCTGCACACCGTACCATTTCAGCATCAGGATATCAAACTTAATATTCTGCCCAATTTTGCCAATATTTTCGTTTTCCAGCACCGGTTTAAACTCGTTAACTATAGCTTTAACCGCTTCCTGATCTTCGGGCACCGGCACATACCAGGCCTCGCCTGGCTTTATCGAAAACGACAGGCCAACCAATTCGCAATAGTTGGCATCAGTACCGGTGGTTTCCGTATCGAAGCAAAAGCTTTCCTGTTTTTCAAGGATAGCAATCAGTTCGGCGCGTTTTTCAGATGTATCGGCCAGGTGGTATTCGTGCGGTACGTTATCTATATTTTTAGATACTGTTACAAAGTCTTCGCGGATATCCTCTACATCAACCGTCATGGTGGTGCGGGCGGTGGCAACAGGCTCGCCAAACAAATCGGTTTGGGTGCCGGCAGATTTAAACTCAGTGATGGTAAAATCATCGCCAAACACACGCCTGCCCAGCGTGCGGAATTCCAGTTCGGCAAAAAGGGGCTCTAACAGTTCTTTGCTTGGTGCGCCAACTTCCAGCCCTTCCTCGTCCAGTTCAACAGGTACGTTTAATAATATAGTAGCCAGTTTTTTTGATAGTAAACCCTGCTCTGCAAATTGCTCAACATTCTCGCGCTGCTTGCCTTTAAGCTCATGGCTATGGGCAATGATGTTTTCCATCGAGCCGTATTGCTTAATAAGCGATTTGGCCGTTTTCTCGCCTATACCCGGGATGCCGGGGATATTATCTACCGCATCGCCCCAAAGGCCTAAAATATCTATAACCTGTTCAACGTGTTCTATTTCCCATTTCTCCAGCACTTCCTTCACGCCCAAAATTTCCATCTCGTTCCCCATGCGGGCGGGCTTGTAAATGCGGATGTTATCTGATACCAGCTGAGCGAAATCTTTATCGGGTGTCATACAATAAACCTGGTAGCCTTTTTGTTCGGCCTTTTTGGCCAGGGTACCTATAATATCATCAGCCTCGTAGCCATCTGATGTTATCACCGGGATGTTGAAACCCAGTATTAGCTTCACTACATAGGGTAATGCCTTTGATAAATCTTCGGGCATGGCCTCGCGGTGGGCCTTGTAATGTTCATAATCTGTATGGCGTTCGGTTGGCGCTTCGGTATCAAAAACCACTGCCATGTGGGTTGGTTTTTCTTTTTTCAAAACATCCAGCAGGGTATTGGTAAAGCCCATTACCGCTGATGTATTCATCCCGCCCGAGGTAAACCGCGGACTTTTACTCAAAGCAAAATGCGCCCGGTAAATAAGGGCCATGCCATCCAAAAGAAATAGTTTTTTCATATTTATACACACTAATTGCACGGATTTAATCGAATTTCACGAATTACCTGCAATGGCTTTATGCAAAAATAGAATTAAATCCATGATAATTCGCGCTGATTAAAATTCGTACAATTTGATTAAATCAATGATAATTCGTGCCTACTAAAATTCCCGTAATTCGATTAAATCAGCGATAATTCGTGTTTAAAAAAATTCGTGCAATTAGACTGAATTCGTGACAATTCGTGTGTATTATTTGAAACTACACTCCGGTATATGATCATTCACCATACCTGTTGCCTGCATATGGGCATAACAAATAGTGGTACCAAAAAATTTGAAGCCCCGCTTTTTCATATCCTTGCTGATAGCATCCGATTCGGGCGTACTGGCGGGGATTTTATGGTGATGATTGATAATCGGTTTTCCGCCGGGCATAAAGCTGTACAGGTATTTATCAAACGAGCCAAATTCCTGCTGTATCCCAATGAACAGTTTAGCGTTGTTGATAGCTGCCAGTATTTTTAGCCGGTTACGAATGATGCCGGTATCCTGCATCAGGCGTTCTACATCGTCATCAGTAAAGGAGGCTACTTTCTGTACATCAAAATCAGCAAAAGCTTTGCGGTAGCCCTCCCTCCTGCGTAAAATAGTTATCCAGCTTAAACCAGCCTGGGCAGATTCGAGGATCAGAAACTCGAAAAGCGTTTTGTCGTCGTGTACTTCTTTGCCCCATTCTTCGTCGTGGTATTTGTTATATAATGGGTCTGTTCCGGCCCAAGCACAACGGATTATTTCTTGTGGGGTTTCGTTCATTTTTGCCATATAAAAGAATACATTATTGTAAATCTATTTACGCGTTGCTTATGCAAAACACTGATTATTTTCTTAATTACCGGGTAGGGTGTATTGCCATCGGCCGTAATAACAATGCGCAATTGCGTATTGTGTTGATTAACTGTTGCCCTCCTTGAGCATTTTATCCAATTGAATAACTCGTCGTCGCATGATATATCGGGCAATAAACCTGGTTGGGTACGATAATCGGCAGAATTGTAATAGTTGCTGATGTACTTTTTTAATGAATTTAAAGGAGTACCAATAAAATCAGTTTGGCCAAACTTAGCGATGTCGTCAGGCGAAAATGGCACGTTGTCTATCGCGGCCATTTGTTTTAACGCGTCTTCGCGAACATCGGTATATTCGAGTCCAAACATTACCTTGTTTTCTCCCACTAATATGGTTCCAAAATCCGCGTCGAGATCCCAGATGTTAAATGAATGTCCAACCGGTAAATTGATATCGAGAGGATACCGAATTAAAGGCCTGCCGTAAAATACCAGAAACATTAACACAATCAATAACAAGTTGAACATCGGAAACATGTCTACATCAAATAGTTTATGACGGGATTTGGATTGATACATAAGATTAGGTTTTTATTAACACTATACGCCCGTCTATCATTTTTATTGCACTAAAAACCAACATATTACCGACAATCATATTCGTCCTGCAGAGTTGAGAGATTGTTTTGTCCCTTATATTAGGACATAAAGGTTGCTCAACTGCTCTCTCCCTCCAACCCGAAACTTGCTAAGCTTCGTTTAGTTCATCCCAATACTCTACAGCACGTCGGTAATGCGGAATTACAATTGATCCGCCTACCAAATTGGCTATCATAAATATCTCGTTCATTTCGTCGCTGTTAACGCCAGCCTCGTGGCATTTGCCAAGGTGGTATTTAATACAATCGTCGCAGCGCAATACCATACTGGCAACCAGGCCAAGCATTTCTTTGGTTTTTACATCGAGGGCTCCTTCAGCATAACTGGTGGTATCCAGCGCGAAAAAGCGTTTGATATTAGTGTTAGCGGTTTCCATAATCCTATCGTTCATTTTGGCACGATAGCTATCAAATTCTTCTACAAGTTTTCCCACTTTTTTAATTATTGAATTAGTGATTTACTGAATTATTGATTTTTGACAATTTTACTAAATTATTTAGCATTTTCAATAAAAATCTATAATTTTATCCCAAGTATTTATCTCAACTTTTACAGCTTAATTAAAAAAACATGGAAAGCTTATCGCCCAATATTTTTGTTAAGGATATAAACGAAACTATCAAATTTTATCACCTGCTGGGTTTCGAACTGGTAGTAACCGTGCCCGAAACCGGCGCCGACTTGGTTTGGGCTATGATGGCCAAAGGTAACGTAACCATGATGTTTCAAACCATGGCAAGCCTGGGCGAAGAACTTCCCGATATCAGCCGGCAGGATGGAGCGTCGATGCTGCTCTATATCAAACTCAAAAACATCCGGGCTTTTTTCGAATCTGTAAAAGATCTGGTGCCTGTTTTGAAAGGCTTAGAAACAACTTTTTATAGGGCTACTGAGTTTTCGATTAAAGACAATAACAATTACGTACTTACGTTTGCCGAGGACGAGTAAAACGATTAAGCCGGCCGATGGGTTCAATCATCAAAGTAAGTTTCACCTTTTACCAGTGGATATAAATTTACAACGAGCGTTGCAGACAGGGCAAACGCATCTAAGTAGTTAACGGCAATAAGCTGTTATTTACTAATAGCTAACGGAATAAACTTATAGCGTCGGGAAGATATAAGCATCAAACGATACCTTGTTTCTATTGGCTGATCCTGGTTAAATGATCCAGGTACTAAAGGGACTTGTATTGGCCAACAACGGGCACAAATATTTGGACGCGCCTAAATTGGGCGATCAGTTTAGTGTTAACCATGTTAAAATGCAAAATATTGATTATCAAATATTTATAAAAAAACATATCTAAAATATGTTAAGTTATGTTAACCCAATTAAATGCGTTTGCCTGCCGTTGCAGAAGAAAAGATGGCTTTTTGCCTAATAATTATGTATCTTCAAACCTCGGGTACCGCTTTGTGTTAAGGTACCTGAACAACACCAGATAATCATCTACCCTATGCCGGCAAAAAAAATTATAGCCCCTTTTTATGAACGACTTGCGCTTACTCTGCTGGGTTTTCTGGCCCTTGGCTACCTCATCATCGTAGGCAAAGATATCCTCGACCCATTAATCTTCGGGTTTATATTTGCTATCCTGTTGCTGCCAGTTTCCAACTTTCTTGAAAAAAAAATACGCCTGCCGCGCAGCATGTCGTCATTGGTATCTATCCTTTTGTTGGTGGCCCTGGTTGGCGGTATATTATACCTGGTGGGTTCCCAAATATCAAACCTTGCCAACGATTGGCCAATGCTAAAAAGCCAGGTATCACAATCAATACATGATTTGCAGGATTGGGTACAATCAGCCTTCCACATCAATGCGGCCAAACAATTAAAATATGTAGATGATGCCTCCAAAAAAATAATGGAATCGGGAACCGATGTGGTAAGCACTGCTTTCGGCGCAATCTCGTCGCTCATGATATTTTATGTGTTTATCATGATCTTCACGTTTTTTATTTTGCTTTACAGGCGGCTTCTTCTTCGGTTTATCATCTGGGTATTCAGGGACGAGAACTCGGCGGTAGTGATGGACATTGTAGAAAACGTTCAATCTATCATGAGGCAGTATATACTGGGGCTATTGCTTGAAATGTTTATTGTAGCCAGTGTTGCCATTACCGTTTTTTTATTAATCGGCATAAAATACGCGGCGTTACTGGGTATCATTGTAGGCCTATTTAATATCATCCCCTATATCGGCATTTTCACGGCGTTGCTATTAAGCACCATCATCACTTTTGCTACCGGCAATATTGGCAAAACTGTAACAGTGGCTGTTAGTGTAATTGTAATACACGCTGTAGATGCCAACTTTTTGCTGCCAACCATTGTGGGTTCAAAGGTGAGGTTGAACGCCCTGATCTCGTTCATCGGCATTATCCTTGGCGAAATGATCTGGGGGCTTTCGGGCATGTTCCTTTCTATACCGGTTATTGCTATTTTCAAAATTATATTTGACCGCATTGAAAGCCTTAAACCCTGGGGTTACCTTTTGGGAGGCGACTATGAGTCTAATAAAAAAGTTGCCGAAAAGCTAAAAGTTGAATAATATCAGTTTAAGCATTAAGTAATATAAACGTTCGGATTTTGTAAGAAGCATTGCTTCAGCTATCATTTTAAAACAGCTTTTATTTTTGTTTAATTGATGGGTATATCATTAATTTAGCAGCATAACAATTGTGCTGTACTGCAATTGAAAATCTACCTTTAATGATCCGTAAATTCCTTGCTTTTAGCGTTATTCTATGTGCTTTGGTACCTTTTGGGGTAAAGGCGCAAGTTAAACCAGCGTCCTCATTCAGGCTGGTGCCTTTGGGCGTACTTGGGGGCATTGATGAAAGCAACCTATCGGCTTACATGCTGGCAGCAAGCAACAGTAACAATTATATATGCTTAGATGCCGGCACACTACACTATGGCATTAAAAAAGCTATCGAAAACAAGGCCTTCCAGGTTTCGCAGGAGAAAGTATTGAGGCAATACATCAAAGGATATTTCATTTCGCATGCCCATCTTGATCATCTGGCGGGCCTGGTCATTAACTCGCCCGACGACAGCACTAAAAATATCTACGGCCTGCAAAGTACGCTTGAAACACTGAAAACCCATTACTTTACCTGGGCAAGCTGGGCCAACTTTGCCGATGATGGAGAAAGCCCCGCATTAAAAAAGTTTCATTACAAACCACTTGAGCCTGGCAACGAGGTGGCTATAGAAAACACCGCGCTGAAAGTACAGGCATTCCCGTTAAGCCACTCAAACCTCACCAGTACTGCCTTTTTGGTACACAGCAATAATGCTTATATTTTATATTTAGGCGATACCGGCCCCGATGCTGTTGAAAAAAGCACCAACCTGCAAAAGCTTTGGCAAGCTGTTGCCTCCCTGGTTAAAAGCAAACAACTAAAAGCCATCATGATTGAGGTTTCGTTCCCCAGCGAACAACCTGATAAAACATTATTTGGCCACCTTACCCCGCATTGGCTAATGGCCGAAATGGATAAACTGGCCGCATTAACCGGTTTGGATGCGATAAAAGGATTAAACATTGTTGTTACGCATTTAAAACCGCCTGTAAACAGCATTGCCAAAATAAAAGACGAATTAAAAGTTGAAAACAAATTACAGCTAAACCTGGTTTACCCGCAGCAAGGCAAACCGCTTACTTTTTAACAACTACCAACCTCAATTTAGAATATATGAAAAATATTTTCAAAACCTGCCTGTTCTTTTGTTTCCTGGTAAGCACCGGCAGCGCATTTGCCCAGCAAGGCAAAGTAATTGAAGAGCAAACCGTTAAAAGCAAAGTTTTAAAACGCAACGTAAAATACACCATTTACCTGCCTGCCGATTATGAAACGGCTAACCGCACCTACCCGGTGGTATACCTTTTACACGGATATACTGACGATAATACCGGCTGGTTACAATTTGGCGAGATAAACCGATATGCCGATCAGGCTATTTTGGATGGTACTATACCGCCAATGATTATTGTAATGCCCGATGGCGGTACCAGCTGGTATATTAACTCCTACGATGGAAAAGAAAAATACGAAGATTTTTTTATCAAAGAATTTATACCACATGTTGAGCAGGCCTATCGCGTAAAAACGGAAAGACAATACCGCGGAGTTGCCGGCCTTTCTATGGGTGGCTACGGTACGCTGATTTACGCTATAAAATATCCGCAACTGTTTTCGGCGGCGGCGGCATTAAGCGCAGCAGTATTCCCGGATGACCAGATGGTTAACCAACCAGATGATAATTATGAACATGTTTTTGGCCAGCTATTTGGCCGTGGATTTAAGGGTAAAGACAGGCTGACTAAAGACTGGCAGGCAAATTCAGTGTTGAACCTGGTACAAAATAAAACGGCAGACGATTTGAGCAAAGTGCGCTACTGGATTGATTGCGGCGATGATGACTTTTTAACCATAGGCAACAGCATGCTGCACATAGCCCTGACAGAAAAGAAAGTGCCCCACGAATTCAGGATACGCGATGGTGCCCATAACTGGACATACTGGCGCACAGGTATCACCAATGCCCTCAGTTTTATAGGCGATGGCTTCAGGCAGAAGTAATTGATGTGCAGATATGCAGCGGATGTGCAGATATGCAGATTTCAGATGTGCAGATGGATTGAAAAGATGGATGAGAAATATTTCAATGTTGATAAATGGCAAAAGATTTTAACCTTCCGGTTTTAATGGGTCACCTGGAAAAACTCACAGATGGCACGCTGCCGATAGCTGACTTTTTGAGCGCATTTTTGGGCGACGATCAAAACAACGCCAACATGCGGCAGGGCCTGGCTTCTTATTTTTATGATAACGGAGGATCGCCAGAAGTGCGGGAGTTTGATATTGTAGAGGCTCAGTTTAACACCAATGACTTAACGGGATCATTCAAATGCATATTTACGGTGTATTATTTTTTTACCTGCAGCGATATTAAAAACGACAAACGCGAAAACATAGCCTGGAAATTTAAAATTGACGGGACAGACCTAACCATTGCTTTTGTAGGCGAAGAACCTTGGGTATGGGATGCGGACTGATTTTAAATGTGCAGATATGCAAATTTCAGATGTGCAGATGAAAATGAAAACATTTCAGATATATAAATTTTATTTTCAAATTTTCAAATCCTCAAATTTTCAAATTGATTAAGATACGATGAAAAAATTTATTCTGCTCTGCTTCCTCCTCTCTGCATCTACCGCATTTGCACAGCATATCCCGGCCGGCAAGGTGATAGAGGAACAAAATGTAAAGAGCGACATTTTGGATTACAACGTAAAATATGCCATTTACCTGCCTGCCGATTATGAAACATCAAACCGTACCTACCCGGTAGTGTACCTGCTGCATGGCTATGGCGACGACCAAACCGGCTGGCTGCAATTTGGCGAGATTAACCGCTATGCTGATAAAGCCATCGCCGAAGGTAAAATACCGCCGATGATTATTGTAATGCCTGATGCAAAAACTACATTTTACATTAACTCCTACGATGGTAAACGCAATTATGAGGATTTCTTTTTCAAGGAATTTATCCCTACCATCGAAAAAGATTATCGCATAAAAGGCACTAAAAAATACCGCGCCGTAGCCGGTTTATCTATGGGCGGATTCGGAACTTTAATTTACAGCATTAAACATCCCGAAATGTTCTCGGCTGCGGCAGCTTTAAGTGCAGCCGTACGCAACGAGGAAGACTTTATGGGCATTACCGATGCCCGCTGGGCCGAGGCGTACGCTAAAGTTTTCGGCCCCAACCTTAAAGGTGCCGAGCGATTAAATGATACTTGGAAAGCAAATTCCATTTTAGGATTAATTCAAGGCAAAACAGCTGACGATCTTAACGATGTGCGTTACTGGATTGACTGTGGTGATGATGATGCCCTAAGCAAAGGTAATTCCCTGTTACACGTTGCCCTGATGGACAAAAAAGTCCCCCATGAGTTCCGTATCCGCGACGGCGCCCACACCTGGACATATTGGCGCACCGGCATTATAGATGCACTAAACTTTATTGGGGATAGTTTTAGACAGAAATAGGCTGCGGATGTGCAGATGAAGGAGCGGATGTGCAGATGTGCAAATTTCAGATGTGCAGATGAAAAGGATAAATTTCAGATATTCGGAATCTCATTTTGAAATTCTCAAATCCTCAGATTTCCAAATTGATTAATCATCTGCACATCTGAAATCTGCACATCTAAATCTATTGATCACTCAACAGATCAACACAATTCTTTCTCAATTTTTCCAGGCGGGCGGGCAGTGTGCCAAGCGCGGCTTCGTTATTTAAATTGGTATAGAGTACCTTAATAATTTTCAGGGTATTTTCATCGGGATCGCAGGCCTGGGCTTTTTCAAGATGGGGTAAAGCCAACCTGGCTTTTTCAATATAATTCAGGTTCATCACCACTGGTTTTCCCGAAATATCTTTGATATACAGGTAGCCTAAAGCACGGTGCGCCACGTAATAATCTGGCTGGGCGGCTACCACTATTTTGTAATATTTAATGGCATTGATGCTTTGGTTATCATCTTCGTAAAGCTTTGCGAGCGAGTTATAAAATGCAACCCGCACTTTGGGCGTCAGCTTAGCTGTATCGGGCAAAATCTTTTGGGCAAGGGCTATTGACTGGGCAGCGTCATCATTCAGCTTTGCCACATTAAAATCAAGATAACTATCGTAAACCTGTTCGGCAGTTTGAGCCTGGGTTATGGCTCCCGAAAACAATAATAAAAGCAGCACTAATACCTTTCGGGTCGTCATAGATAAATTAACTTGCTATTAATAATTACCCTTCTGCCTTAACACTAAATAAAAACACCACCGATTCGCCCAATATTACCTGGTCGCCTTCGTTCATCGGGTGGCCAATCTGGGTCGAGTTAAGCTTAATCAGCTTATCGTCGGCCGCTATGCTGATCTTGGTTTTATTACGCGGCGGTACACCACCCTCATCGGCAAAAATCATAAAACATTCCGCGTCTTTATTCCATTCGATATGGGCATGCTGCCTGCTGATAAATTTGTTGCTGGGGTCGTTACTATCGGCCGGGAATATAATCTTGTTCAGCCGGTATGATCCGTTCTCCGTTATCACTTTTTTATCCCGTCCAATATTAATCTTGCCGTCGGTAGCCTTAATCAGGTATTCTTCCTTTTCGGCTTCGCCGCTAAGTATCCTGATATAAGCAATGGCCGATGATGCATTATGTGCCACCTGCCTACGGGTATGCATCTGGAAAGCGGCGTCAATCTCGGGAATCTTTGGCACATCGGCGGGAAGCTTATCTGCAAAAATCACGTCAATGGTCCAGTCATCGGGCAACTCTATCGCGTAGTCATCAGCAATCCGCTGAATCTCGTTCCTGAATACTTCCTTCTCGTGCACATAAACCGCACCTTCGTAAAGATGTTTGTCGTCGGCATCTGGAGCAAGGTAAAGCAACAGCTCCTTAATGTGCCTGCCTTCGCCGCCTTCAACCTTTTGCAGGGCCTCTTTTATAAAACGTAGTATGGCTTCGCGCAGGCCCTTTACATCAACTTGTCCCTTTTCTCCACCGCTTTTACTAAAAAAACTAAATGCCATATTTTTAAGTTTTAATTATACTAATTGCGCGAATTTTATCGAATTGCACGAATTTGATAAAATTATTTATTGCTGATCTGTAGGCTCGGCGACTTCTCCCGGTACTATACTCTTCATATAACCCTTCTCCAAAAGGAAAGGGATCACGTGTTTCCCGGCTAAATGCACCGCATCTGACGATCCTTTGGTCGATTCTACACGGATACAAACAACCATATTGCCTTTTCCGTTTGCCTCTGGCGCAAAAAATACATACCAGCCATCGTTTACGCTTTTATTTTTAACAATACGTTCGGGTGTACCGCTTTTACCGGCAACTGCTATACCCAATATAGGCACCTTTGGCGCGCTTTGGGTTATCATATATTGCTTTAGCAGGGCAGCATAATCTGGTTTGTCGGCCAGCGTAATACCGGCCTTTACCGGCATTTTTGTTTTGCCAACATTCAAAACAAACCTATTGGCTAATAACACGCCATTATTGGCTACGCCCGATACCAGCCGGGCAACAGATGCGGGGGTAGCAATCAACTCTCCCTGCCCCCAGGCCATACCCGAAATACCTTTGGCCCTGGTTTTATGAATATTGTTAGGATCGTACCGGGGCTTGGTATTAAACTCGGTTTTACGCCACAGGTTGCGCCATTTTTCTTCCTGCGCATCGTTTTCGGCAGGTTTATTATAATAGTAGCCGCCTACCCCATGCAAAAACATCCCGGTTTTCATATACAGGTTTACCATATATTCTTCCAGGTGCTGCTGATTGGCCAGTTTAATAAAATATACGTTGTTTGATTTGGCTATCGCCCGTTCCATGGTAATGATACCGGTTTCGTCCGGCTCGATTCCCTTGGTACGGATCCGCTCTTCCATGCTTACGTGGTAGGTTACCTTAGATGCATCAATGCCCAGTTTATTAAATGCCGACATGGCTGTTAATACTTTGGCTGTTGAACCTGGCTGCGAGGCATAAGTGAAGCCCAGATCGGTAGTAGTCATCCAGTTGGATAGTTTATTCTGATCTGCTTGCGACATGGTTAGCTGATCCCAGTTGTGCACCGGCGGCAGCGGATACTGTGCCGACACCAGCACATCCCCAGTATTGGCCTCCATCACTACAACGGATACCCGGTTATCATACAAAGATGTATCAGTAGCTATAGATTGCTGAATTTTTGTTTGCAAATCGGCATCCATAGTCAGCTTTACATCCCGGTTACGGTTTTTAAAGGCGGCTACTTCGGGGCCATTAATATCGGCTAACAGTAATGGCGCCAGTTCGCTATAATCCTTCTTGGCTACCGTCATTTCTTTTACCCCGCGGGGCAAAAACCTGTCTTCCTGGTAGCGGGATGCCTTTACATTGTAACTACTGATGGGCATTTTAAAACCACGTAATTCGGCCGCGTGTTCATACTCGGCAAAGTAGCCGTTGGTACTGCCGTTAAATACGCCGGTATTCGCGTCGCCCGTCCAAAAAAACATTTGTTCTTCAAAGGGGTAAAACCGTTCCAGCCGCTTATGCACTGCCGAATCGAGGTTATAATCTTTTACGCCCGCTACAGCCAGCTTCTTTTGCTGTTTTTCAATAAGTTCGGGTTTACTGGTAGCCAGGATCAATCCGTTCCTGTCCAGTAATGATCCGGCCTGCAGCTTGTTCATTAAGATAGCAATCCTTGGGTTATAGCTAAACATCCGCAGCCCGCTTTTATCGGCAACCAGGGCGGGTTTCACCACCCATTTTTTATTATCGGCGCTGTAGCGCGATACATTTACGGTTAACAATATCACCCCGGCCAATGCTGCCGCCAAAGCGGGTACCAGGTTCTTATCCTGCTGTTTGGTAATGTAATCCATTTGCACCTGGCTGCCTTTTACCAATGATACCGACAGCAAAAATCCGGTAGCCAATAAATTGATTACCAACGACGAGCCACCATAACTTTCAAACGGCAACGATACGCCCGACAAGGGCAATGCCCCAATTGAGCCACCGGCTATCAGCAAAAACTGCACAAAGGTACATACGCCAATACCGGCGCTTAAGTAAAACAATAAGGGCGTACCCGTTTGCCGCCCAATAATTATCGACCGGTGTAAAAACAGCAGGAACAATATAAATACGGCTGCCATACCAGCCCAGCCAAACTCCTCGCCTATTGATGGCAAAATCATATCGGTATGTGCTTCGGGAATGGTTTTAGCAAAGCCCTGACCAACGCCTTCGCCTGTTAAACCGCCACCGGCCATTGCCCAAAGGCCGTTGGCTACCTGGTCGCCACCATAAACTTCGTTATTCCACGGATCCTGCCAGATGGCTTTACGCTCAACCAAACGTTCAACCGGACCGGGGATAATTTTATCCAGGCCGGGAATTTTATCGATGGTTAAAAAAGCGCTAATCACAATTAGCGCCATCACGGCCGATTCACTTAAGTATTTGGGCTTCCAGAAACCAAACAAACCTAATATGCCGAAAGTAATACCGGCGCTTAACCAAACATTATCAAAAAACCAGGTAATGAGCACAAAAAGCACCACAAAACCGGCCATTGGCAAAAAGTCGCCACGGGAGAAAGAGAACAGGATGATAAAAGTAAAGCAGATAACCATAGCCGGCCCCAGATCGCCTAAAACTAAAAACAGCAACAAGGTAATTAATGTGGCTATCAGCGCCGAAGAGAAGAACGACAAACGCTTGCTCCAGCTGGCATATTGACTTATAAATTTTTCATTGGCAGCAAAAAATCCCGCCAGGAAAATAATCACCAGGTATTTTACAATCTCGCTTGGCTGGAAACCCAGCAGGTTTACCTTAACGCCGCTTCCCTCGGGCCCGGTACCAAATAAAATAGTACTAAACAAAATGCCCATGGCCACAACAACCCATGGCCAGCCATTTGCGGCGCTGCGTGTATTTTTAAATACCAGCAAACGGTATAAGCCCGAATCGGCAGTAAGCTTGCGCAGGTTGATAAACAGCATAACGCAGATAATACCAACGCCTATGCCCAGGTAAATGAGGGTATCTTTTGCTAAAAACCTATCCCTTAACGGATCTTGCAGGCTTAACAAGGTGAGAAATGAGATCCCGGTAAGTATCATTACCAGGGGCAATATAATTTGATCGGCCTGGGGATAACGGTAACTTAACAGGATATGGATAACAATAAACCCCGCAAAAAAGCTGGCAGCAATAATCCAATACCAGGTATTAAAATCGTCGATAGTACGTACAATAAACGCGCCCTCTTTTTTAAGAATATTAAAATCGCGGGTCGACAGCAGCTTAATGCTGTGCGGCGCCTGCACAAAATTTATCTTTTTATCGCCATCCAGTTCAACCACGCCCTGCGAGCGGCCAAACTCAAAGCCCGGCTGCAAGGGTAATAACTCAAAAGCCTTATCGGTAGGAAGGTTTTTAAATTGATAACGACCGCCTGCATCTGTACGGGCAAATGCTGTAAGCGACTGCAACTGTCGCTTTTTATCGGCGTTGGCGACAAATACCTTTTTAGCCGTTGGCGAATTTTCGGTAGTGGTGTTTTTGGCAGCCGTTTCCTCGTCGGAGTAAATACTGTCTCTTGGCAATATCATGTTCAGCCTCACTAAAACACCGGCAACTGGTTGCTCTTTGTGGGTTATCCTTCCGCTGATGCTATAATCGCCCAAGCCAAGATCGTTTTGAGCGGGAATTTCGGGCGGGTGATTTTTTTCCTGGCTAAACCGGATAGAATCATCCCCGGTATAACCCAACAGCTCGCGCGAATCCAATACCCGTTGCCTGAATGATTCGCCGCCTTGTTCTATAGCTTCATCTGCATTAACGTAATATTTGCGTTTATTCAGTTCGCCCGCATTATCAAAAGCGCCAGCCGAGCTTGCCTTGGCGGCAATAACTGACTGAATATAGTCCACATCTCTCGGGTCATCAAAGTAGTAGCCTTTCTTTAATAACGCGGCTACGTTTCTGGCCCTGTTTGGGGCATTCAGATTTACAATGGTACCGTCTTGCAGGCGCTTATCAACGTCGGTGAATTTTTGCTGCAAAACCACATATAGCCGGCCAAAAAGCATGGCCAACAAAATTCCTGTAAGCAATAAAAATAATCGCTCCAACCGCCTGCCGGGAGCTTTGGGTGTGCCCTTATCCATTAGTGCTTGATGGCTTTGGGTAACGAATCTATTTTGAACATGCCCCCAAACAACCTGCCCGATACATATTGTTTATCGGGGAACAGGTAGGTAGTTTGCACAGGCGTTACGCAGTTACTAAACTGCACATATTTTAATACCAGGGCGTCGTTATGTGTAATAACGCCAGTTTTAAAGCCATCAAAAACCACACTATCCAGCACCACATATTTGCTTTTGGGCGATAGCATGAAAGCCGCGCCCTTATAACCCGAATCGGGTTTAAAAACAATTTTTCCTCTTGCTTTTATGTACAGGCTATCCCTGCCAATATAAATGGAATCGCTTAAAACTATCGGCTCCTTAAAGTCGGCGGCCGAAAGTATAAGGGTGTTTCCCTTTAATTTACTCAGCGTATCCTGTAGCTTTATTTCGCCCGCGCTTTTTGGCCTGGCAACAGGCCTGGTGGCAACCGGCTTTGTTTCATCGTGCTTTAGCTGCTGGTTTATCCAGTATTGCCACACAAATCCGCACAAAACTACCAGTAACAATATGGCAAGTAAAGCAACCGCGGTGCGATTGCTTTTTTGCTTAACAGGTACCGTTTCGGGCCCATCGGGTAATTTCGGGCGATGTTTGGGATCTATAATCTCTTCGGCAACCTTGGCCGAAGCCACCGGCCGGGTTACATTTTGAACACGCGGAGCCTTGTTGTTATGTACCAGTACCACGGTCACGTTATCTTTGCCACCTTTATTATTGGCCGCCTGTATCAGTTTAGCGGCCTTATCTTCTAATTCGCCTGCACCGGTCAGGATACTTTTTATCAGGTTTTTATCCACCATATCGGTAAGGCCATCGCTGCAAACCAGCAACATATCGCCGGGCAAAAATGGCGAATGTCCTATTTCTACAAAATCAGCATCCTTAGCAATATTAGGGTCAAAGCCCAGGGCTTTATTAATCTCGTTGCGCTTAGGGTGGTCCATGGCGGCCTCTTCGCTTAACCTGCCCGAGTCTTCCAGGAAGCCTACAAAGGAGTGATCTTTTGAAATTTTAATAAGCGAATTATCGCGCAGCAAATACAAACGGGTATCGCCCACATGGGCGTAATGAAACTGGTTATTTTCCAGGTCGACTACCGCGAGCGTAAGTACGCAGGCCATGTTCTGCAACTCCTTATCGGTTATTTTTTTATCATAAATTTGTTTGTTGGCATCAACAAACGTGTTCACTAACAAGGCGCTGACATTGCCTGCTATGTACGATAGATCTTTAATAATGGTCTCGCGCGCAATTTCGGCGGCAACCTCGCCGCCTACATAGCCACCTACCCCATCAATTACGCAGGCCAAAATAAAATTGCCATCGTTGGCTTTTTGGGCAATAAAGGTATCCTCATTATTATCCCGCTGCCTGCCGGTATCGGTTAGTCCGAAATAATTATTTGCCATGGCTTGATCTTTTTATGTCGATAAAATGGGCCAACAATAACAAAACACATATTGCCAGCAGGCCTATTGATAATATTTGTGACATTATGCTTCGGGTTTAAATATGTTGATGCCAATGATACCATTCAGCAATATTTTTGAGTTAAAAGGCAATTCTACCCATTGCGGCGAGTTTACATCGCTGCGGGTAATTTCCTGCTCGTTAATCATGGTCAATTCGCCAAATGATGAAAGGTAAAGCTTACCATCGGCCTTATTCATGCGGATGCGCAGGTGCGGGGTATTTACCCAGTCGCTCGGAATTTTAAATACGGCAGCATCTTCGCGGGTTTCTTCGTTACCCGATACTACAATATCTTCATTCTTCATCAGGAATTCCACCTTACGGCCAACAAACTGCTTATCGGGCATAATAGTATCCAGCCGTGCCAAAACAGTTTGGCCGGGTTTTACCACATCCTTTTCGTTATAATGCAAGTCGTTAGCGTAAGGTAGTTCGTAATAGCCTTCGCTGTAATAGGTAAAGCCTTTTAAAATATCATTGCTGATATCTAAAGTTTGGGCAACACCTGTATGGCGGGGTATAAAGGTTACCCGCAGGTTCTCTTCTTTTTTATTGCTCCCGGGTAACAGTTTGCCTATAAAGCCCTTGTCACCCTTTTTATAATCGGGATGTGACACCAGCCTGAACACCCATTTTGAACTTGATGGTTCAACCTTTTTGCCTACTTCCTGGTGTTCGCGCAGCAGTTCATAAAACTTTTTTACCGATTCATGTACAATAATGCCAAACAAGCCCGAACGGTTGTTGATAAACTCCTGGTAGTCTTCTTCGTTAAAGCTGATGATGTATTCGTGATAAAAAACAACCCTATCGGCAAAAGATAGCTGACCGACGGATTCTTTAAATTTTTCGATGATATACAGGTACACATCATCGGGAGTGAGTGTTTTATTTGCTACAGCAGCCACCGCGGCGGCCTTCCCATTCGGCAGAAACCAGTCCTGCAGACCTATTTTTTGCCAAAATGTAGATTTGGATTCCATTAGGTAAATCTTTTTTTAGATGTTAATTATCATTAACTAAAAACTCAATTTTGATGTGTCAGCGTTTTTTATGCTATCGCGATAAAACTGCGGGTCGGATTTCGACTTGTGTTTTACGCCACGAAGTATAGAATCTGCTAATGAATCCACCTCGGGCGGAATACTGGCAGCAGGATCATTGTTAACCGGTTGTGTTTCTTCATGTGTATCCCTTTTAACCTGGCTATCTGGTTTGGCTTGGGTACTGCCCTGGCTTAAAGTATCCCTTGGCGGCGTTGTTGATTTAAAAAAGGTGTTGTAAATACCCTTACGATGCTTAATGGCCATAACAGACGAAAAACCGGTTAGGGCAACCAACACCACAATTAAACTAATAAATAGCGGTTTAGAAATGCGTACCGCATGTTTGCCTACAACAACAGGCGTTTCGGTACCGGGGTTTACAACGTGCACGCCCCTGGCGCTTTCGGCCTCCTGGTAGTAAAGTAACAATCCTTGCAGCCGCTCATTTTCTTTTAACAATACCGAAGCATTCCAGGAATCATCAACATCTGTACTGTTCACTGCGGATATACTGCTATATACCAAGACCTCCTGCAGCTCGATTCCATTTGCATAACGGTTTTCGGGCTCTTTTTCCAGGCATTTAGCTACAATTTTAAGCAGCCATGCGGGCACCTGCATTTCGTGCTGTTTCTTTTCGTCGGTCCAGCTGGCAGGCAAATTCTTTTTGCGCAGTTCCATTACATCAGGAACTTCCTTTTCCATATGCGACAGCATTACCGCGTTACGGGCGGTTTCGCCGTTATCGTTAAGCGGGAAAGGTACCTGGCCGGCAATCAGCTCATACAGGATAATACCATAACTGTACACATCCGTCTGAAAATACATCAGGCCCTCATTTTGCTCGGGCGCCATAAATTCAATAGCCCCGGCATGCCTGATACTGGTACGGCGCTGATCGTCAGACATAGCCGAAAGGCCAAAATCAAGCAGCACATAGTTACCCGTATGAATATTGAACTTTACGTTATTGCTTTTAATATCGCCATGCTTTACCGATACTTTGTGGCAATGCGAAAGCGCGTTGGCCAGCTGATCGGCCAGTTTGATGATCTCCTTGATGGTAAAAATGGCCTCATGCGGTGGCTTCAGCAAATCCTCCAGGTCGGGGCCATCAATATATTCCATTTCGATAAAAGGAAACGAGCCACTTTCGGTAATACCCGAATTGAGGATTTTAACCACATTGGGATTGGGCTCTTCGTTTACCTTTTTTAGTTTTTCAACCTCGTTCTGAAAATTTCTGAAATTTTTATCGTCGGTACTCTCCGTATGGATTGGGGTGGGTAATAATTTTACCGCTGTAATGATAGGGCCATAGCGCCTGCCTTTATAAACAGAGCCTTGTCCGCCCGTTCGCAAAGCCCCCATATTCTCCAAACCTTCGGTAATTGTAAATACTTTGCTCATTGAGTTATACTTGCAGTGCTGTAAACATAAATAACAATTGATTAAACTTTGTTATTTCAACATAACGCACATGTTGGCGTTTGGTTATAAAAATATGAAAAAAAGTGCGGATGTGCAGATTTCAGATGTGCAGATTTCAGATGATTTAAATCAATTTGAGGATTTGAAAATTTGAAAATAAAATCTACTTATCTAAAATACTGCCCCTCATCTGCACATTTGAAATTTGCATATCTCCGCGTCTGTTTTTTCATTTGCACATCTGAAATCTGCACATCTGCACATCAATTTACAATTATCTCATCCACCAGCAACCACGCCTTAGCGCCAGCAATATATTCGCCTCGTGGGATAATGCCTTTGTTGGTGCCCCTCACCCTTACATAACGTGCCTGCGTTGGTTTAATATCGGCTTTTACTATGTTAATCCCATTCGCATTAAACTCAGTTTGCCGGTAAACTTCGGTATAATTACTTCCATCTGTCGATAATTCGAACGTAAGCAGTGTTGGTTCCCACATTTTTTGCCAGTGGTATTTTAAAATATTGATACCCACTTGCGATATTTTTTGAACCGAACCCAGATCAACCACGGCATCCAGGTCATCCCCGTTAAAGCCATACCATTGGCCATCGTTGTATAGTTTGCTGCCAAAAATGCCATTCACCAAACCAAAGGTGTTGCCGGGATTATAGGCCCCCTGCGGTTGATTTGCGAGGATTATGGTTTTACCAATGCCTTTGTGAATAGAAAAACTTTTTACGTACACCCGCCCGGTTAATTTGCCATTGCCAAATACAGCGGCTTTTATAGTACCCGATTTGGTGATGGTCAAGGCATTGCTATACACTTTACTACCTAAGCCCGGCGTCGATCCATCGGTGGTATAAAATATTTTTCCACCGGGCAAGGTAGTGCTTAAGCTAAGCGACACCTGGTGGTTTGCAGTTTCACTTACATTATCCGTTATCTCATCAAAAGTATTAGCGGCATTAATATTGAGTTTTTTCAACAGTGATTGCTCATACCGTAACCGCCTCAAAAAGCCATCATAGTCCTTATTTTCCTTAGCCGACCAGGCTACTTCGGCCAAAGCCAGCATCCTGGGAAACAGTTGCCGCTCGGCCCGGACTGGGCTGGGCAGGTATTCGCTCCAGGCATTGGCCTGCACACCTTTGATATACCGCGCTTCATCGCCGGATAGTTCTTTTGTCAAAGGTTCGTAATTATACACTTTGCTGAGCGGGGTATAGCCGCCGGCTGTTATGGGTTCAGCTGGGTATAACGACTGATAATAGTCCAGGTAAACATATTTTTCGGGCGTCATGATGGCATTGTGGTGTTGTTTGGCAGCAGCTATGCCACCTTCCTCTCCAGTCCAGCTCATTACAGTAGCGCCGGGAGTTAAGCCACCTTCGAGGATTTCATCCCATCCAATAATCTGCCTGCCCTTGCTGTTCAGGTATTTTTCCATCCGGCCTATGAAATAGCTTTGCAGTTCATGCTCATCCTTCAAATGCTCATCCTTAATGCGTTTCTGGCATCTGGGGCAGGCTTTCCATTTGGTTTTAGGGCATTCATCGCCACCTATATGAATATATTTTGAAGGGAACAGCGGCAGTACTTCGTCGAGCACGTTTTGCAAAAAGGTAAAGGTTTCATCGTTACCGGCACAATATACGTCATCAAAAATGCCCCAATAAGTAGCCGTTTTATAGGGGCCGCCGGTGCAACCCAGTTGCGGGTAAGCGGCCAACGCCGCCAGCGCATGCCCCGGCATTTCAATCTCCGGGATAATGGTGATGTGCCTGTCCGTTGCATATTTTACGATGGCTTTAACCTCTTCCTGGGTGTAGTAACCGCCATAACGTTTGCCATCAAAAAGGTGAGGGCTATCGCGCTTGTGGCCTATTATGGTTTCATCCCTATAGGCCGATATGCTTTGTAAAAGCGGGTACTTTTTTATTTCTATGCGCCAGCCCTGGTCGTCGGTAAGGTGCCAGTGAAAGGTATTTATCTTGTACAGGGCCAGCATATCAATCCACTTTTTGATATCGTCGGCAGCAAAAAAGTGGCGGCTTACATCTAAAAGCATCCCCCGGTATGCAAAGCGTGGATGATCTTGAATAGCACAGTTCCCGGCGGTTATTTTTCCGTTAGATGAGCGTAATAGCTGAATAAGCGATTGCAGGCCATAAAATACCCCAGCCTCGTCATGACCTGTGACATTAATTTGCTTTGATGTTACCACCAGTTCATAACCTTCATTATCAGCAACTTTAGAGGAATCGATTTTCAGAATGATAGTACCTTCGCTTTTCACCTTAAGCTGATAGCCGGCAAGCGACTTAAAATATTGATTGAAAAATATAAGGTTGCCTGTTTTGATTCCAGGCCCGATAGTTATACCGGTCGCTGCCGAAAAGGTAAACGATCCGCCATTCCTTTCAAACTGATACGGTTGCGGTATCACCCCCTGCTGCTTAATTTGTGCCGATGAATAACCGGCAATTAATATCAGGCTTAAAGTAGTTAACAGGAATTTGTACAGATGTATTAGCTTTATCATGGATGCGGATTTGCAGAGCCTAATATAGCTGATTATAGCTATTTGCACACTAATTATGAAAATTACAAGCTGCCAATAGCTTTGCGATAGTTGGTAATAGCGGTAACAATAGATTTCACGATAGCATCCTGCCCGCCGGGCGAATTGAGGTAATCTTCCTCTTCGGGATTGTTGATAAAACCTGTTTCGATAAGGACGGCAGGCATGGCGCTATGGGCCAATACCAATACGCCCTGCTCTTTCACCCCTTCGCTGGGGCGGCCGTCAAAATCGGTAAATTCGGCATTAAGCAGATCACCGAAGAGGATACTTTGCTTGCGATATTTTTGAATATAGGCATTCAGAATGATGGCGTTTGACGGGTCGGTTTCGTCATAGCTTTCGTAGTTTTGTTTATAGTCTTTTTCCTGGAAGATAGATGCGTTTTCACGCACGGCCTCCTCCTGCTCTTTAAGCCTGTGGAAACCGTAAACCAGCAACAACACTCCTTTACGCTTATGAGCCGAAGCCGCATTTCCCTCGGGCGATGAGTTGCAGTGGATAGAAACAAACAGGTTGCCATGCGCCTGGTTGGCTATGTTTGAGCGTTGGTTGAGGGGGATAAACGTATCATCGGTACGGGTCATTAGCGTGGTAATACCCTTCATGCCGGTATCAATATAAAGTTTCAGCTTTTTGGCGATGGCCAGGGTAACATTTTTTTCAACCGAGTATGATCCGCGGGCGCCGGGGTCTTTACCGCCATGGCCTGCATCAATAATTACCGTTTTAAAGCGGAAGCCAGAGGTCGCCGGGATAGTATCCCTTTGCTGGGCACCAGAGCTAAAACAACAACACAGGCATAGCCCTAAACCGATGATTCCTGCCGAAAAAAGTTTTATACGAACCCTCATTTTTTCACCGCCTTTTTACTGCATTTGGGGCACAGGCCGGTTGCGTATAAGGTAAAGCCTTGTGGCTCAAAACCTGGGGGCAGGGTTATGGCAGGCAGGTGCAAATCATCAAGGCAGTATACGTTTTTGCATTGGGTACAGTTGAAGTGCAGGTGCTCATCATGGTGATGCCCTTCATCGCAGCTGGATGAGCATAGGGCGTAGTTGGCCGTGCCGTTTAAATCAAACACCTTGTGGATAATGCCTTTTTCTTCAAAAGCATTCAGGATGCGGTATAGGGTAACCCGGTCGATATCGTTCATAACACTCTCCAGATCAGGCTGCGAGGTGGCAGCGTTGCGGGCCGACATCATGGACAGTACCCGGAGCCGGGGGGCAGTTTTTTTTAAATGGTGCCTGTTCAGCAGGTCCTCGAAGTGAAAGTTGTTACGGGCAGGTTCCATTTAAGTTTTACCGGGGTGTATACGTGCAAATATATACAACGTTGCATTAAGGATGAAATTATACCCACCTCCTGTTGTGCACGTGTTCGGTTTTTGAGAGGAATACAGGAGCGTTCGGGCCGACTACAACATAAATAATTATAAATCAAATACTTAAGTGTTCGGATACATTTTCTATCAAAACAACAAGTAACTGAAAATCAATCCTTTAACTTTTTACAGGTGTTCGGGTTTGGGTTGTGGCAATGGCTATTTCCCGAAAACCGAACACTAACAGGGTTTTGTCACTCCCGCGATGCGTTAAACCCGCTCCAATTGTAATCTCATGCGGCCGGCATTCAAAAAACGCACACTGAACAGCACGTTATTGCCATTTATAAGCACTGTTGGTACATTTATTTACACCCATAGTATACCTTTTGTGCACCCGTTGACACACCACATTTTAACACTTTACGACCTGCTTAATTTTAATTGTTTAACGACGGTATGCTAAAATAAAACGAACTGCCAATGCCTGCCTTACTTTCAAACCATATGGTACCGTTATTTCTTTCTACCAGTTCTTTGCATAGTAAAAGGCCAAGCCCGCTGCCTTTTTCGCTGGCTGTACCGTAAGTTGTGTATGACGAAAATTTATCAAATATTTTTGACTGGGCTTCCTCTGGGATACCCTTACCATTGTCCTTCACGGTGATGATGGTAACCGATTCTTTTTGCTCTGCACTCACCGTAACCGTATCGCCTGCTTTTGAAAATTTCACGGCATTCTCCACCAAATTCCTGATCACAATATCAATCATTATTTCATCAGCATAAACAGTTTCGGGCCGGGTAAGTTCCACCCCTGTTACTTTCACCTCTTTTTCGGCGGCCCGTTCTGTAAGCAGGGTTACATTTTGCTCGATTACCTTTTGTACATCAAAACCGGAAGGATTAGCCTGGATGCCGTCCATCTGGCTTTTTGACCAGTACAGCAGGTTTTCGACCAGGTGCGCGGTTATTGTGAGGGTATCTGATACTTTCCCGACCCAAAACTTACTTTCTTCATCAGATAAATCATCCCCCTTTATCACATCCATCATATGACTGATGGTATGGATTGGCCCCCTCAAATCGTGCCCTATAATGGAGAATAGCCTGTCTTTTACATGTACCAATTCTTCCAGTTGCAGGTTTTGCGCTGTTATATCTTTATTTTGCAGGGCCAGCTGCTCGCTAAGCTTCCGTTTCTGCGCGTAACTTCTGAACAGCACAAAGGCGAATATGAGCAACGATATGGCGCCGGCTGTTAATAAATCGCGCCGTATTCGTACCCTTTCCAGCTCTTTTTGGCCTATAACCTTATCTTTATTCAGCACATCAATTTGCCGTTGTTTTTGTTCCAGCTCATAGGATGATTGTATATTACGGATAACTTTTTCTTTTTCGGCGGTTTTCAGGCTATCGTTTAAAGCAAATTCAAGGTTCCGGTAGTATAGCGCCTCTTTATAACTGCCTTTTTTTTGATTGGTTAGGTACAGTACTTTATAAGCGGTTGCAATAAGTTCAATAATGCCCGATTTTTTACTTTCTTCCAGTCCCTGTTGCGCATAGCGCATGCTTGCATTGTAGTTACCTGTATAATAACAGGTAAGCGCCAGCCCGTTATGGCAATAAGCAATATCTTCATCGTCGCTGTTTTTTTGTGCAATAGCAAGCGCTTTGTAAAAATAAATCTGGGCCCGCCTGTAATCTTTTTTGGTAATGTAATTTTCGCCAATGTTATACAATGCAATGGTGGTGTTGAGGGGATTTTTCCCTCTTTTCGCGATAACCAGTGCCTGGGTATTATATAATATGGAAGAATCGGGCTGGCCCTTTTTCTTAAATATCTCGCCTAAGTTTATCAATAAGCTTACTACTCCTTCATGGGTCGGATCATTTTGTTTCAGGGCTATTTTATAAGCTTGCCGGTTGTAGTAAAGCGCTTTTGAATAATCCTCAATACTTACGTACATGCCGCTGATGTTATTATATTCATTCCCGGTTAATCCCTCCATTCCTAACTTTTGGCTGATGCGCAAACACCTGAAATGGCATTCCAGTGCTTCGGGCCACTTGCCTTTGTACCCAAGGGCAACGCCTTTTGAAACATAAGCCAGTGCAACGCCTTTTTCAAAATCGATTTTTTGTGCAAGTTCAAGCGATTTTTGCGCCATTAAAAGAGCGCTGTCGGCATTCCGACCCCAGTATTGCCTGGAAATGGAGTAGTAGATGTTTACCCGGTCGGTATCGTGTTTTGCCGAATTGAGTTTCTCAAATAAAACCTTTATATGATTAGTCTGGGCCAGGCTGGTGGATGGGGCAGTTATAACCAGTACACCGCATATAAAAATGTACCGCATATAAAAATACAGTTTATACGTAAGTAAAGGTTTGTCCATATAGTGTGATTAATTAGAACCGTTAATATAACGTTAAATGAACGATATTAATAAGGCATTTATAAATAAGATATTATCCTATTTATTAAATACAATATCGTACCAAAAGTTTTCATCTATGAATACTACGGTGGTATAGGAACAAGCGTTGTTCTTTATCTATAAGAATTTCACTACAGCACCTAATGTGGCTGCTATAACAGAAAACTGCAAATATGAATTTCAATATTTAACAAATTAGGCGCCTGGTTTTGTAAAGGGGAATTCTAAAATAATTTCGGTCCCCTCGGTTAGTTTGCTTTTTACACTTATACTCCCTCCTAAAGCCTCAACCTGGGTTTTAACCATAAAAAGCCCCATGCCCTTGCCTTCCATGGTTGTATCAAAACGTTTGTACAGGCCAAACAAATTAGCAGCGTTCTTGTCAAGATCGATGCCTTTGCCATTATCTTTAAAAGTAAGCTTTATTTTATCATTTTGCCGATGGCTTTCAATATGAATAAGCGGCGCGGTACCCGCCCTGCGATATTTGATACTATTTGAAATAATATTATAAAAAATACTGTAAAGAAAACTCCGTACAGTAAACATGGCATCTATTTCATCAAAAGTGCATTCAAAAAAGGCGTTTTCGCCCGCTATGATATGTTGCATATCGGCCTTAATGCCGTTCACCAGGTCATTAAAAACCACCAGGTCTTTTTGCTCATTTACCACCTTGCGGGTTTGTAAAATATGGTTCAGATCTTTAATAACAGTATCAATGTCTTTTGCTGATTGCGCGGCTTTTTCAAGTACTTCGTGCATTTCATCCAACGTTTTATCTTTTTCGTCAACCAGGTAGGATAGCCCGATTATATTGGCCACAGGCGCCCGCAGGTTATGCGATATGATATAGGTAAACTGCTCCAGGTCTTTATTTTGCTGAATCAAATCGGCCGTTATCCTTTCGCGTTCAAGCCCGGCAATTTTATGCCCGGTAATGTTTTTGTTGGCCACCACAAAACCACAAGGCTTGTGCTCGGCGTTTTTTACGGCAAACCATTGTACATAATACCATTCTGCAGTGCCGTCACTTTTTAAATAACTTAATTCATATTCAGCGCTTCCGTCCCGGGTTACTTTTGCCAGCATTTCATCTATAAAAGCCCATCTTTCTGCCGGGAAATATTCTTTCATCGGCTGCCCGGTCTCCAGCATTTTGTTTATGCGCCCTTCGGCATACTTTTGCGCCTGCATGTTAAAAGAAACTATGTTCTTCTCGTCATCAAACAGTACGTATGCAATATCAGTGTTGTCAAAAATAGCACGCAGGTTTGCTTCCGATTTTTGAAGCGCCTCCTGATCTTGTTTACTCTGGGTAATATCTGTAACCATTGCAAGGGCGCCTTTGTACCTGCCTGTTTTATCAAAAATTGGATTGGCAGATATATTTGTCCATACATCTTCCCCATTTTTTTTTACATACCTGATATTTAAATTTTCTTTGGCTCCGTTTCTGCGCCTTTCCATGCAGGCTATGGCATAGGCCTTTCCCTCTTCATCCATAAAATCGTAAAGCTCTTTTCCCATCATTTCTTCTGCGGAGTAGCCCAGAATTTCGGCTATTTTGATGTTTACAAAATTTGTTTTTTCGTTTTCATCAATTGTCCAGATGCCTTCCTGGGCGGTTTCAACAATTTGCCGGTACAACTCCTCACTTAACCTAAGCGTTTCTCTTTCGGCTTTAACCGAAGTGATATCCCTGATAATCCCCTCGGCCCTTATTAAACGCCCCAAAGGATCCAGTATGGGGATGGTCTTTTTTTCTACCCAGCGTGCGGTTCCGTCTTTATGGATAATGCGGAACTGACTGGTAAATTGCTCGCCCCGTTCTAAGCTTCTTTGCTCGTTAACAGCGATATCTTTATCCTCCGGGTGAACCATATCAAACAATAACCGGTTGCCTGTAATAAAATCTTCGGGCTTATAACCATATAGTTTTTCGCATGCCTGCGAAATTTGTAATACCTGCATGTTTACCATATCAACAGCAAAGAAAACTTCATCCATAGCATTAAAAAATGCCATCAAATTATCATGGGGGCTTTCCTGTGTTTGCATCTTGCGGGATGTAGGTTTATCTGGTAATATGAAAGTAATAAAGTTTGCTTCAAAAAAACAAAGTACAATGTACACGCCCCAACTTACCCCTTCCGCTTTTTTAATCGATGTTAAGTTAAACGGTGGGCATAATTAAAAAGTTATAGTGCTATAAAAAGCAAGTTGCATATTATTAAAAAACAAGATGGGCCGTTAATCATACCGAATGTAATGTACACAATTGCAAAAACTTTAAAAGGGTTATTTGGAAATAGATAGTTATAACAATGAGGCAGCGATATTGTTATAAGTTATTGACTGTCAGAACGCATAAAAATACTCCGCGACCGGTTTGAGCGTTTTTCGATCCCGAAGACCATCATTTTGATAGCAATTTTATAAGCTTGTTAATATTTAATTAAGCAAAATTGGCCAATCACTCAGCTTAATTAACATATCTTTTATTTTTTTAATAAGCTAATTAATTCATTTTTATTAACCATCCAGTTTCATTTACAGGGCAATTAATAGCACTGAAAGTGTTTTTTGCAAAATACTTATTGGTTTACACCAATATAACACATTACCATATCACAATTGGGGTAAAGTTCACCGGCAATTGTAATTAGTTTAATACAAATATTTTATTTTAGTTTGTATCATTGCATACAAGCCTTGTATCGCAATAAACCTAATTTAATTATAATATAAGCAATCAAAAAATGTCGTACAATTTGTCTGACTTAACGGATATTGTAAAAGAAATAGCTGTGCACGACAGTTATATTGCTTACAAAAAGTTATTCGGATTGCTTTTTCCTTCAATAAAACGCTTTTCATACAGCCTGCTAAAATCGCCCGAACTGGCCGAAGAAGTAGCATCGGATGTAATGATTACGCTGTGGCGAAAGCGCGAAACTATCATCACCATTGGTAATATTAAAGTATATGCTTTTGTTATTGCAAAAAACCTGTGCTTAAATATCTTAAAAAAGAATTCAGGCGGCAGGATAGTTTCTTTGGATGATATTGCTGTTAATTTACGGATTGATAATACCACCCCCGAGTGGATACTGATTAATGACGAATTGAGGGCCAGCCTCAATAACGCTATTAATGAATTACCAACCAGGTGTAAAATAATTTTCAGGCTGGTAAAAGAAGACGGCCTGAGTTATAAGGAAGTTTCCGAAATTCTTGACATATCTATCAAAACAGTTGATGCTCAACTTGTTATTGCTACCAGGCGCCTATCTGTTTCTATTAAAAAGGAGTTTAACCTTAGTCCGGTAAAAAAATATTAAATTTTTTTAGGGAGATTTTCTGTTTCTGTTGTCCTTCGGCTTAATTACCCAACATTTAGTTATTAATGGAGCAGGAAAGGATTATACAGTTATTAACCAGGAAACTGGCTGGTGAAGCTACCAGCCAGGAATTGCTGGAGCTAAACGAACTGCTTGCATTATTTCCCGAAGCCTTGTATTACGAAGAGGTATTAAACCAGGTTACTTTTAAAAACGAACTTCCGGAAGAAACTGACATAGATGCAGCTTTTGCCCTGCACGAGCAAAAATACGGGCATGAGTTTGCTAACGATGACCACAAAGCACCTGTTACCAGTTTAAAAAAGAAGCTTGTTACACGCTGGTTGGTGGCTGCCTCGCTGATAACCATAAGCAGTTTCGCTTTCTACCTGTTATATCGCAGTAAAAAAAGCAACGATGTTTCATACACCCCCGATATGGAAATTGTATGCGGCAAACGGATGCGCAAAAAAATAATGCTTCCGGATGGTACAAGCGTTTGGCTTAATACCAACAGTAAGCTTCAGTACGATGATGCCATGCTGAGTAAAGACCGCCGGGAGGTAAGGCTGTACGGCGAGGCCTTTTTTGATGTAGCTAAAGATAAAAAGCATCCCTTTATAATCCATACCGAAAAAATAGCTGTAAAAGTTTTAGGTACGGCCTTTAATATTAAAGCTTATCCGGGGGAAGCAGTTACCGAAACAACACTCATCAGGGGATTAATTGAGCTATCGCTTAACAGCGATCCGCAACGGAAAATATTGCTGCGCGCCAAAGAGAAACTCGCCTTAAAGGAAAGCGTGCAAAATGAGCATATTGATAAAACCACAGCCCCCCCGATTCATAACAAACTGGTCATTGAAAATGTTGAACCGGTTGAAATTTCAAACAAGGATTATATTGAAGAAACCTCATGGCTGCAAAACAAGCTGGTTTTTAAAGACGAATCATTTGAAGAGCTGGTACCTAAGTTAGAAAAATGGTATAACGTAACCTTTAAAATTAATAATAAAACCGCGGCCGGCTACAGGTTTACCGGCATTTTTGAAAACGAAACCCTAACCCAGGCATTAACAGAAATGCAAATTATAAGACCATTTAAATTTAAGATAACCGCCAATGACATAGTAACCATTAACTAAAAGAGAGAAGAAAGAGGATTACAATAAAAAAGCGGGAAATGCTCGAATATTCCCCGCCGTATTATCAATCCATTAAATCAGTAACAGGATGTTGCTGATAACTAACCGATTGTTTTATTACTAACACCGTAAAATTATGAAAAAAGAAATACTTCATGATAAAGTATTTTCTGTGCCCCATTACCGAAAATTTTTATTGATGCTTAACTGGACTTTTGTTCTCACTTTTCTGTTTTGTTTGAATGTATCGGCAAACAGTTATTCGCAAAATGTTAAGGTTAGCCTTAACCTTAAAGATGCGTCTTTGAGGAAGGCTATATACACCCTTGAGCAAAAAGGGCAAACCCGTTTTTTATATAGCGAGCAACTGCTGCCGCAAAACAAGCAGGTTACCCTTGAGGTAAACAACGTGCCCCTGCTTGATGTACTAAACAGGATACTGGAAGATACCGGCCTTGCTTACCAAACAACCGATAACGGGCTGGTGATAATAGCCCTAAAGGGTTCTGTTATTAAAAACACACAGGTAAAGGGCCGGGTGCTTGATGATAAGGGCAGCCCTTTGCCGGGGGTAAGTGTAAAGGTGCTTGGTACAAATGGCGGCGCAGTAACTAACGGCAATGGTGAATATGATGTATCGGTACCGGAGGGCGCATCGCTGGTGTTTTCCTATATCGGTTACCTGACGCAAACGGTAGAAGTTGGCACAAAAACGCAAATCAACGTAGTTTTAAAATTAGATGAAGCCAACCAAAAACTGAGCGAAGTAATTGTGGTTGGCTACGGAACCCAGCGTAAAAGCGACCTTACAGGTTCTGTAGCTTCCATAAGTGCTAAAGATTTGGATAAAACGCCGGTGTTGGGCGCCGACCAGATGCTGCAGGGGCGCGTTAGCGGTTTGCAGCTTACCCAATCAGACGGGCAACCCGGCAGTGCTACATCTATCCGCATACGGGGTACCAACTCCATCAACTCGGGGAACGAGCCTTTGTATGTGGTTGATGGCTTTGCAGGAGTTGGCAACCTCACCTCCATAAACCCCAGTGATATACAATCTATCGAGGTTTTAAAAGATGCATCGGCAACGGCCATATATGGTAGCCGCGGCGCCAACGGGGTAATACTTATTACCACCAAAAAAGGTAAAGCCGGGCAGCATGCCATAAATTTTGAATCGTACACAGGTTTACAGCACATTGCCCGTAAACTCCCCCTGATGGACGCCACGCAGTTTGGCAAATACCTGGACGAATATTACACGGAATATAACGCCGCTAACCCAGCCACCGCCAAAGCATTGCCTTATACCGACGACCAGATTGCCGGGTTTGGCAAAGGAACCGACTGGCAGAATGCGCTTTACCGCACGGCGCCCATACAAAATTATCAGCTTAGTTTTAACGGCGGCAGCAACGAAGCCCGCTATTACCTCAGCTTAAACCACTTTGACCAGGACGGTATTATGAGGGCCACCGGTTTCAGGCGCGAACTGATCCGTTTAAACCTTGACAGGAACATTGGGAAAAAGATTAAGATGGGGTTCTCATCTCAAATATCGTACAACGTACAGGCGGTTGACCCAAGTATAACAGGTGTAGGCTATGGCGCCGCCGGCGGCGCACTTAGTATGAGCCCTATTACCCCTTTGCGCGATGAAACAGGCGCGTATACCTTTGCAAATGCACCTGCAGCTTATGTTGGCACCTACGGAAACCCGGTCGCCGCTGTAGAACTGGCAACAGACCGAATTGCCAATGCGCGCGGGCTTATTAATACTTTTGGCGAATATGAGTTTATTCCCGGCTTTAAATTTAAAAGCAGCTTTGGGGTTGATTATAATACGGCCAACGAAAACTCGTACCTGCCTACCACTATTTACATAGGGCAGCAAACCAGCGGAACGGCTTATTCATCCAATAATACAAGCTACAGCTGGTTAAATGAAAATACATTATCGTTTAATAAGCAATTCAACAAAATACATGTAATTGATGCCGTAGCCGGTGTTTCATTACAGGAGTTTAAAACCAAGGCGTTCAGCAGTAGTGCCCAGGGCTTTTTTACCGATAATTTAGGTACAGATAACCTGGCTTTAGGCGCCAATGTATTAACGCCCCAATCCAACAAGTACAGGAATACCATCGCCTCCTATTTTGGCCGTATTAATTACCGGCTGATGGAAAAGTACCTGTTTACTTTCACCATGCGTTCTGATGGATCTTCCCGTTTCGGCGCAACCAGGAAATGGGGTTATTTCCCGTCGGGCGCATTTGCCTGGAGGGCATCTGAAGAAAAATTCATAAAAAATATTAAACAAATCTCAGACCTGAAAATCAGGGCCAGCTATGGGGTTACCGGTAACCAGGAAATAGGATCATATCAATCATTATCTCAATATGGCATAAACAGCTACTCTTTAGGCACTTCAACAACACGTGTGGTTGGTGTACAGCCCAATAATATTGCCAACCCTAAATTAAGCTGGGAGTCTACCGCTTCATTGGATGTGGGTGCCGATATGGGATTTTTTAATAATCGTATCAGCCTTACTGCCGATTATTATCATAAAACAACCAGCGATCTGCTGCTTAACTTCTCGATACCACAGTCATCCGGTTTCTCAAGCATCCTGCTTAATGCCGGTAAAGTTGAAAACCACGGCATCGAGTTTTCTTTAACTACCAGAAATATCGAATCGGCCGGCTTTAACTGGTCAACCACCATTACCTACGCTGCCAACAAAAACAAGGTATTGGATATGAACGGCACCAACAACATATTGGTAGGCAACACCGGGCCGTACATTGTAACCAATGGCCTTGCGCCTTCCATTTTACGGATTGGCCAGCCCATAGGCTCTTTCTACGGCTATCATTTTGATGGCATATACCAAACGCAGGCACAAATTACCGCGGCAGGTATATCGGGCGTAGTACCCGGCGATGCCATTATTCGCGATGTTGACGGCAATAAGATAATTAACGGTAACGACCGGGAAATTATAGGCCAGGCAGCGCCAAAGTTTATTTTCAGTATAAACAATACCCTGTCTTACAAAAACTTCGATCTGTCCATATTTGCCCAGGGCGTACAGGGTAATAAGGTGCTAAACCTTACCAGCTACGCACACAGCAACGGAACTACGGCAAACGTGTATGCCTATATGGCCAATGCCTGGAACGGCCCCGGCAGCAGTAATACTATCCCCAGAGTGCTCAGCACATCCATCCGCAGCGCTGGTGTGGTAGATAATTACCTGGAAGATGGAAGCTATTTAAGGATCCAAACCGTATCGTTGGGATATAACATACCGGTTTCGCCTAAATCACGGGTGTTTAAAACCTCAACGGTATATGTTACGGTGCAAAATGCATACACCTTCACCAAGTACACAGGTTATAACCCCGAAATAAACAGCTTTGGCGCGCAAAACCTGAATGCAGGTACACAAAACCTGAACCCAGGCAGCCAGAACTTAAACCTTGGGGCCGATGTTAACTCCTATCCGCCGCCAAGAACCTTTTTATTGGGGGTAAAATTAGGCTTTTAAACAAAAACATATTTAATATCATTTATATGAAGATAAGAATTTTAATGGCTGTAGCGACAGTTACCTTCAGCCTTACCTCGTGTAAGAAATTCCTTACCGAACAGCCGTACAGCTTTTTAACGCCCACTAACTTTTATAAAAACCAGGGTGATGCTACAGCGGCTTTAAACGGCGTTTTTAGTACCATGCAACCGCAAACCTTTTATCAGCGCACGGTTTACACCGTATCTGATAATGCTTCGGATTTGATGTATGCCGCGCCTGGCTCTTCAACAGACAGGAACTCGTTAACCAACCACACATTTGCCGCGGTAAACGGCGAAATTGCCAACTGGTATATTAACGATTACAAAATGATCAAGAATGCCAACGACGTTATTAAATACGTTCCGCCAATTTCAATGGACCCGGTTGAGCGGGCAAATATTGTTGGTAATGCCCGCTTTTTGCGTGCTTTGGGCTACTTTAACCTGCTTACCGCTTTTGGGCAGGTGCCGCTTATTACCGAGCCCGTTACAGCATCATCGCCCGATTTGTACCCTAAAAAAGCTACCCTTACGGCGCTATATGACCAGGTTGTTGCCGATCTTCAATATGCCGAAGCCAACTGCTATGCCGAAAAAAATATAATTGCCGGCAATAAGGGGAGGGTATCATCGGGTGCCGCATCGGCCTTGCTGGCAAAAGTATTGCTAACACGTGCTAAATCCGGGGCCGCAAAAACTACCGATAGTCAGGACGCGCTTACCGAATGTAATAAAGTAATTAGTGATGCCTCATACAGTCTGCTTACCAATTATGCCAGTATCTTCAGCTCGGATAATAAATATAATAAAGAGATTGTTTTTGCCGTGCGCTTTGGCACCGCGCCCAATGTTGGCAATATCATATTACGTATGTTTTATCCAACGGTGTTAGGCGGGTACGGCTCGTTTTTTGCCCAGAACTACTTTTTTAATAACGGCTTCCCTGATGGCGACAGGGATGTGCGTAAAACTTATAGCATATCTAACAAGGCTGTTGACAGCAAGGGCGTAACCCAAACGGTGACCCCCTTTATTTATAAATTCAAGGATAGCCAGTGGAAACAGGATAATAACTCCCGGAGCGATTGGTTTGTATTACGCCTGGCCGAAGTGTACCTGCTGCAATCAGAAGCCATGCATAACATCAATCCGGCCGACCCTAACAAATTTAACGGGATAAATATAGTGCGGGCACGGGCCGGTTTATCATTACCAACAGACCAGCTGAACATAACCAATACACCCACCCCGGATGCATTTATAGATGCCTTACTGGCCGAACGCGCGCGCGAACTTTGCGGAGAAGGACAACGCCGCTGGGACCTTTTACGTTTGGGGCGATTGAAAACCGCTATGGCTACAGTTGGTGTTACCGTTGATGATAACCATCTGCTGTTCCCAATTCCGCAATCTGAACAGGACGCCAATCCTAATTTATAATGGCATAAACCCCTAAGGTGCCGCCCCGGTAATTATCGGGGTGCCCTTTATGCAATATAATTGATATGCAAATCCCGGATGTGTTTCATCCGGGATTTTGTGTTTTAGGGGAGATTGGGGGCGTGCAAAGTACCCGTCACAAGCTGAGTTCCGGATGCTTTGAAATGTGGCAGGCAGGCAAACTAAATCATAACAAGCCCCTACTTCATTGCCTTTAAAAACGCTGCCGCGTCATCACCTAATTTATAATTAAGTTTGGCAAGCTTAGCCATGTACAACTTACGCACATCGGCCCATTTGTAGTACGGAAACCCGGTTTTTAAACCAGTGATGTGCGCTTCCTTTTCGTTCAGCAGAATTTTGACCAGGTAATTTACCGATCCTTTCTTTTTATAAAATACCCACTGGATATTTGAGCTTAAAGGGGCCACGTTTGAGGCCTGCCATGCGGCATCAAATTGATTAATGTCAGGCGATACCTTGTCGGCACCTACAATGCCCAGCAACGCGGCAAATGGCGAAATGGTTTCGGCATGGGCAAAGCGGAGGTTGGCGTTTACCGGCCCGGTTTTTATAAAGGCATCACTGGTGGTTATAAAATTGGCTAACAAAGGGGCTGCTATAATAACCTGTATGCCATTGGGTTTTATACCCGGTCCTTTTACCAAAAAATCTTCAACAGCATCGGTGCGGCCTAAAGCCTTTAACTCTTCGCAGGTAAAAAAGCGGGTAAAATCAAGGGCCTTTGGATCGATGCCCTTTTGGCTGATTTCCTCCTTTAACGAATATACAATGGTGGCAAAACCCCAGATATCGCTTACTATTTTATCTACCCACTTTTTATCCTGTAATTTCAAAAAGTCTGGCTTAAAAAGTCTTGAAGTGATGTTTTTGTTAATCTGGTCAATGTGTTCGGCTTTGGCGATTATGGCTTTGTACTTTTCCCAATCGTCCCCGTCTTTATAAGCTGTGTAAGCCGGTGATTCGTCATAAAAACGCAGGTTTAAATCATCATTAGCCTCAGTTATTTGCGCAGAATCTTTTAAGCCGGCCTTCAGCCCTGATAAAAAGGCGTCGGCACTTTGTTTGGTACGTACTTCTTTGGTGATGGTAACATTTAACCTGGGGTGGCCGGCAAATACGTTGTTGTAGTTGTGATACATCCTATCGCCTATCTGCTTCAGCCCGGCACGGCCTTCGGCTGATATAGATTTGGTGCTGCCTTTCTCTATCTTTTGCAGGTTAAGCACCATTTGCTTAAGCTGTTGGCCTTTTTCGGTAAGCATACCCGCGCTATCGGCCTTTAACAAAATGGCGTATATGGCCGTGGTATTTACATCCTTAGTTAAATGCCTTGCACCGTGCCTGCCTACATGGTTAATAAACACAGGCTGGTAGCCTTCAGGCACCGGCGTATATTTTACCAATGGTGCTTTGTACAAAGTTTTAGTACCTAAAAAAGCGGTACCGCAATCCTGGGCATGAACGTTTAAAGCAGATGCGGTTAGGAGCAGGAGGTATAAGAGGGCTTTTTTCATGGGTTGAAATTAATAAACCCTCCCTAAAAGGGAGGGCTCAGAAATACTAATTAAAAGTCTCCCCTACCGGGGGAGATTTAGAGGGGGCTTAATGCTGGTTACCGCTAAAGTCATTTTGATAAGCACCAGCATCTTTACCCGGCGGCGTAATATCTGTTCCGTAAGTACCCGTAGCGGTTACCGCGTGCATTGGTGTAAAATCAGTTTTGCCGGCGTTAAGGCCTTTCGACGTTGATTTTAACCTGAAGTTTGAGGTTCCAACCATTACAGCAGCCGGTGTTTGCAACGATACAGTCATCGGGCCGGGGTTGGCGGTATAATCAAACGCGGTTAAATCGTAACCATAAAACGCTGGGTCATTATCTTTTGGCGTGGTTGAATGCGTATCGGCCGACTGAAATGTTGATACTCCATCCGCCGCATTAAACAAATTCACAATCTTTTGGGTTGAGCCGTAGTAGTATTGGTTATTGTACTTAATGTTGGTTAAATCGGCATCGGCGGTTAAGCGTAAACCAAAACGGCAATTGGCAATAATATTATTATACACCGTTCCACGGGCTGCCTTTTCAAAGTTGATAGAGCCACCACGGCCTGATTTTGTTTGCCTGAAACCGCAGTTAACCATGGTATTGTTATACATATTTACATTGGTTTGCGTGCCCGAGCTGCCTGCATCAGAAGCTTTTAACGCATTGGTTGCCGCGCCTATCATAAAGTTATAGGCCAGATCGCCCACGGTACCGCTTTTCATGTTAAAAAACTCGCCACCCGATTGCCCGCAAAGTTCAAAGGTATTACGCATAACACTGATCTTGCCGCCTGCTACCCTGATGGCATCATCCTTGGCACCAAAAACCCACGAGTCTTCTAAAATAAAATTTTTGGTAATGTTGCCAAAGTAAATGATATACCTGGGGTCGCCGCTTCCGTAAACACCGCTTTCGTTGCCGCTTGCCGGGCCGCCGGCAAATTCAAGATGCGTCCATTTAATGATCAAATCGCCGCCGGGGGTAGTACTTTTTGATGAAGGATCAGGCCAGCAAACTATACCTCCCCACCATCCTTTAAAAACATTGGTGTAGTTTTGCGCATTTGCTTCGGTATGGTAAGTATCGGCATTTTGTACGGTGATGTAGTTGGGCTTTTCTTTGGTACCCAGGCTGATAAAAGTACCATGCATAATAATCTCCGGCGCTGTTTGGTAAGTTTTACCATCGCCAATAGCTATCAGCTTTACTCCGGCCTCCATTTGCAGGGTATCGCCTTCATTTACAGTGATATCGCTTTTAAAGTAATAGGTTTTGCCACTCAACATAGTGCCTTTAACAGCACCCTTCAAGGTATCGGAGGTAATACCATTACTAACCAGGTGCAATGGCGGCGAAATAATTGCCAGTTCGGCTTTATGACATGCGCTTAAGGCCAATGAGGCAAGGCATGCAAAAAATATTTTGTTTAAGCTTTTCATCTTTAATATCATTATAATTTATACCGTAAACCAAGTATGTAATATTGCTTGTACAGGTCTTTACGCACAGCTGTATTCTCGCCCGCTTTTTGCAGTTCAACATTTACGGCGTCGGTCGGGTAAGGCCTCCTTATCTCCAGTTCGTAAGGTGTATTTAACAGGTTGGTTGCCTTAACATACAGGTACAGGTTGCCAAACAAACGTTTATCGGCCGATAGATCAAGCGTGGTGAAACCTTTTTGCCAGATGTCATTATCCAGGTAAGGCGAAACTGTATTTAACCTTGCACCGGTATACACAAATGATAGTTGCGCATTAAGCCCGTTTTTAACACTGCGGTACAATAACGACAGGTTGCCAATATTTTTAGACTGACCTTGCAGCGACCGCGTTTGCTGTACTGTTCGGTGGGTTACCTGGCCCTGGTCGTTACGGTACTCTTCTTCCTTATCGGTAGTTATTTTTGAATTGGTGTAGGTGTAATTGGCGCGGATACCAAAGCTTCTGAAATATTTGGTATAATCAAGCTCGAAACCATAGTTATGGGCATTACCAAAATTTTCGGGCCTTAATACAAAGCTTGTACCCGATTTTTCGATGGCGTATTCAACCGGGTTATTAATTGATTTATAAAATACACCAACCAATAACTGGTCAAGCGCTTTAGGGAAAAGTTCATAACGCAGGTCGAAGTTTTCGGCAGTGATGCGTTTCAGGTTAGGGTTACCCTGCTCGTTGTAAAGCGCATCCGGATCGCCGGCTGTATGCGGCACCAACTCGTAAAAGTTTGGCCGGCTGATAGCCGAGTAGTACGACAAGCGTAAATCCTGTTTCTCGTTAAACTGGTATTTAAAGTTCAGGCTTGGCAGCAGGTCGTAATATTTTATGGTGCCATCCTTGCCCTCGATAGAAGCATCGGCCTGGGTATGCCATCCCTGGCTGGTATGCTCATATCTTAAGCCCGCAATAGTTAGCAATTTACCGGTAGTCAATTTAACCTGGCCATATCCAGCGGCTACCTTTTCGGTAAAATCGTAGTTAAGCGCGTTGGTTGGCGTACCCTGGGTGTTAAACAAATCAAAAGTATTGGCATCTACATTGCCGTTAAAAGTTTGCGCGGTGTTTGCAGCGCCTGGTCTCAAATCGTATTCATCGTAGCTGCTGTGCCTTGTTTTATCGCGGTACATACCACCGGCGGTTAACTCAACCTTGTTATCAAACAAAACCGGGTTGTAAATCAAATTCAGGAAACCTGTTTTATCCTCGTCGGAGTTTTTGGCGAAGGTGCGGCTTTGTGCTTTCAGGGCGTCAAAAGTAAAGGGAGCTTGTACTATGCTTCCGTCTGCCTGAACGTTACGGCCTGTATTCAGGTTAAGCTCGGCCCTATCGGGCTCGTTGGCGGTAGCTTTTGAGTAAACAGCGGTCCAGTTGATCTTTAAGTTGTCGCTCAGCCTATGATCGCCATGTAAATTGCCGTTTTTTATGGTTTGTATCGTCCTGTCGCTGCGGTAGGTTTGGCTTACCCGGCCTGTGCCAATACCGGCGCGGCCAAGCTCTAAACTGGTATCCGAGCTAAACCTGTAGGTATTTTGCGTTAGGTTGATATAATCCAGGTCGAGCGTGATTTTATTGGCGTTGTTAATACGGTAATCAAACTTGGTAATAACACCGGTACGTTGCTGCTGAATGTTGTAGTTACGTTTTTCAATATCGGTAACCAGGGGTTGGTTGTTTGCGGGGTTAACCTCGGTGCTAAAAAATGTACCGTTGGTTTGCCTATAGGTATTTTGGTAGCTTAATGATACCAGGGCGCCAAACTTTTTATTGGCACTGCGCCCTCCAATACTTAAACCGGCTATGGTAGCCAATGGCACTTTGTTTTCGCTGTAGTGAAAAGGCGCGGTTGTAAAATCGGCGCCGGTAGCTATGCGGCCATCGGCACGCGGCGAGGTTTGTAAACTACCGCTATGATCAAATTTGGTAAACCCTTTGTTAAAAAAGTTGGCCGCCAAACCCGTACCTAAGTTGGCACGAACAGTGAAATCGTCCGGTGCATCTTTTAATACCAGGTTTATGGCACCGCCAATAGCATCGCCTTCCATATTGGCCGTAAGTGATTTGGAAACCTCTAAACGGTCAACAATGTCGGCCGGAAAAATATCAAGCGGCACATAACGGTTTTTATTGTCGGGACTGGGAATTTTAACGCCATTTACAAGCGTATACTGGTAACGCGCATCCATACCACGTATAATGGCATATTGTGCCTCGCCATTGGTGCTGCGGTCAACAGATACTCCCGATACACGCTGAGTAACATTGGCTATCGTAATATCGGGCGATGCTTCGATAGTTCGCGCCGATACCACGTTTAACAAAGCCGGCGACCGGCGCTGGGCATTAGTAGCCGATTGATCGGTAGCTTTATCGGCCCGGCCGGATATGGCTACTTCGCTTAGCGCGTGTTCTTTTGTTTTTAAAGATAGTTTAACACCGGCAACGGCGCCATCCTGCACAGTTACATCGGTTTCGGCCTCTTCAAAAGAAATGTAATTGGCCTCAACCTCGTACTTGCCGGCAGGTACATTTTTAAATACAAAGCTGCCATCAAGGCCAACACCGGTTGATGCTTTGAAGTTATTATCTTTGCTTTTTAATTTAACAGTGGCACCAACCAGGGGTTCGCCTGTTTTTCTATCGGTAACGGTTCCTTTAATTGTACCGCTGGCAAAAACAAAACTGCTGATGACAAACTGGAAAATAATTAACAGGGGTAGGAGTTTCTTCATTATGATGGGGATTAAAAATCCCTGCAAAGAAACCCCGGCGGTTTAATGATTAAATAAACCTAACGTTAACATATCATTAAGCAAGGTTAAAAAACCAATAATAAATAGCTTTTTGCGTAACAAACCTGTTTCAATGCCACAAACTACAAAATCACTACAGAATTGTTTACTATAAAACCTGTTCCTGTTTTGTACAAAAAGTGCCTGCAAATGATAATTAAATTGCTTATTTACGAGGTATAAACATCCTCCCTGCCCGACAATATCAATTCATCTATCCCACTGATTACCTCCCGTATTTTATCGTCAAATCTTAGTACGGCAGTTTCAAGAAGGTTATAGTATTCGCGGGGGGCATTAAAATCCTCTGATTTGATGAGCTCAATCATCCCCATTATTGTTGTAAGCGGCGCCCTGAACTCGTGCGCCTGCAAGTGGGCTATTTTTAATAACGACCGGTTTTGATCAATGATCCTTATTTCCTTAACCTTACGGTCGCTTACATCGCGGATGATGTAGGATATGCCTATAATTTCGTTGGCTGCGTCCCTGGCTGTTTCAAACGATGCCTCCCAATATATCACGCCGTGCTGCCCGTAGTCGGTTGTACCTTCTTCAAAAACATTTTGCCCGGCCAGTGCGCTCTTAAAGCCCTCAATAAACCTGGTTACAAAATCGGGCGCTATAAATTTGATAAACATGGCGCCTTTTACCAAATGCTCCTGGTGCATTTTTTCAATAAAGTTGTAGGCTACTTTATTGAAATCCACAACCTCGGCATTTTTATTGAGCAGGATATGAAAGTTTGGTGCACTTTCAAAAAATGATCGCTGCGATATTTCGGCATTTCTTAAAATTTTCCGTTGCACCTCAAATTCCAGCTTGTTTTTGTTCAGCATATCAACAGCTATCCTCAGCTCCATTAAATTCATAGCCTGTTTGGATAACATTTGCAGCATCAGTATTTGCTGTTTATTAAGGTTAAAGGATTGCATGTGTACCACACACAAGCTGCCTATCCTTTGCCCATCGCTGGTAATTAGTGGGGCGCCGGCATAAAATCTTATATCGGGCTGCCCGGTTACAAGGGGGTTATCGGCAAAACGCAGGTCGGTAGTTGCATCCGGTACCACCATTACCTCATCGCTTTGAATGGTGTGGGTACAAAACGAAATCCCGCGAGGCATTTGGGGTATATCAATGCCATTACGAATTTTAAACCATTGGGTATCCCTATCCAACAGGGTAAGCAGTGCAATGGGTGCATCACAGGTTTCGGATGCCATTTGTAAAAGCATCTGAAACTCCTCATCTGTCTCCAGGTCCAGGTTCTTAAAACGCTCAACAGCTTTTAAACGAATTTCGTCATCAATCATAGCACCCTGTAAATTTGTTTAATCCCTAATGTCATACCAATTAGTACCGTACCAGGACGAGCAATTGCTAATAATACGAATTTTTGCCGAAAATAGTTGGTTAATTCCGCCCACGTCTCTCATTTGTTTTAACAGTCAAACAGGCTATCGGCACATGTATCAATAATTTTACAGACCATTTACACTTAACCCATCAGTCAAATTAAAAACTTGCATCGCAATAATAAACCACCTAACTTCGTATTATATAAACCATGAGCATACAAAAGCACTTTTACTTTTCATTGGGGCTTACCTCCATGAGCGATGCATCATCGTTTAGGGATGCTATGCTGGCCAAAGCTGTGCTGGCCCAATACTAACTCCGTTTCCTCATCTTCTTTTTTTGATACTGCCCAAGCCGGTTTACAGCCATACGGTTCATTCGCGCTGTAAGCATATTTAAAACATCCGAAACTATCCTGGCACATTAAACGTTTTATTATCAACCAATTAAAACAACATGCCTGTATATCATTCATTAGGAGCAATTCCGCCTAAAAGGCATACGCAGTTCCGTAAGCCCGATGGTACCTTATACGCCGAAGAGCTGGTATCTACCGAAGGTTTTTCAAGCCTTTACTCGTTGGTTTACCACGCATACCCGCCCACTATTGTTAAAACCCTTGGCGAGCCGTACAGCGTTGAGCCCAAAATAGCCCGCGAAAAACACCTGAAGCATACCAGCCTTATTGGCTTTAATATACAGCCCGAAGATGATTACCTGCAAAGCCGTAAACCGGTACTGGTAAACAGCGACCTGCATATTTCACTGGCGGCGCCACGCCAAAGCATGACCGATTATTTTTACAAAAACAGCCAGGCCGACGAAGTGGTGTTTATTCATGAAGGTACAGGTACTTTAAAAACCGGGTTCGGCAATATTAAATTCGGCTATGGCGATTACCTGGTAATACCACGCGGCACCATTTACCAAATGGAGTTTGACGGCACAGCAAACCGCCTGTTCATCATCGAAAGCTTTAGCCCCATACGTGCGCCCAAACGCTACCGAAACCAATACGGGCAGCTGATGGAACATTCGCCTTATTGCGAGCGCGATATTAAACGCCCGGCCAACCTGGAAACCCATGATGAACATGGCGATTTCAAGATCCTGATTAAAAAGCAGGGGCTTATTTACCCCTACATTTACGGCACACATCCCTTTGATTTTATTGGCTGGGATGGCTTCCATTACCCATGGGCCCTTTCCATTCATGATTTTGAACCGATAACAGGCCGCCTGCACCAGCCACCGCCCGTACACCAAACATTTGAGGGCAACAACTTTGTGATATGCTCCTTTGTGCCCCGTAAGTTTGATTATCACCCCCTGTCTATCCCCGCCCCTTACAACCACAGCAATGTAGATAGCGACGAGGTTTTGTATTATGTAGATGGCGATTTTATGAGCCGCAAAAGCGTGGTTAAGGGGCAGATAACCCTTCACCCGGGCGGTATCCCGCATGGCCCGCACCCGGGATCTGTCGAAAAATCAATAGGCAAAGAGTCAACGGACGAACTTGCCGTAATGATAGACCCCTTCAGGCCACTGATGCTTACCGAAGATGCGATAAAGATTGAGGATGAAAATTATTATAAAAGCTGGAGCCTCACCTAAATCCTCTCCAAAGGAGAGGACTTAAAAAAAACGCGAATTAAAAACAACCCCCTCACTCAATTTCACTCCCTCTCCTTTGGAGAGGGCCGGGGTGAGGCTAATTCAATAATTAAAAACATGCACACACAAACCATAGATAAACCAACAACCTCAACCGATTTTTTACCGCTTAACGGTACCGATTATGTTGAGTTTTATGTGGGCAACGCCAAGCAGGCGGCTCACTATTATAAAACCGCCTTCGGCTTTCAGTCGCTGGCTTACGCCGGCCCCGAAACCGGTGTGCGCGACAGGGCATCATACGTATTGCAACAGGGCAAAATAAGGCTGGTGTTAACTACGCCGCTACACTCCGACCATCCTATTGCCGAGCATATTAAAAAACATGGCGATGGCGTAAAGGTATTGGCCCTTTGGGTTGACGATGCTTACGATGCCTTTGAACAAACCACCAGCCGCGGCGCCGAACCTTACCAGCAGCCGCAAACCCTAACCGACGAATATGGCGAGGTACGCACCAGCGGCATTAAGCTTTATGGCGAAACCGTTCACCTTTTTGTAGAGCGTAAAAACTACAAGGGCTTATTTTTACCCGGCTACCAAAAACTGGAAACCACCTACAGCCCAACCGAGGCCGGCTTGCTTTATGTTGACCATTGCGTGGGCAATGTTGGCTGGCATAAAATGAACGAGTGGGTCAATTTTTATGAGGAAGTGCTGGGCTTCAAAAACATTTTAACCTTTGATGATAAAATGATCTCGACCGAGTACTCGGCACTGATGAGCAAAGTGATGAGCAACGGTAACGGCTACGTGAAGTTTCCTATCAATGAACCGGCCGAGGGTAAAAAGAAATCGCAGATTGAAGAATACCTGGAGTTTTATGAGGGCGAGGGCGTGCAGCACCTGGCACTGGCCACGCATGATATTGTAGCTACCGTTACCGAACTGCAAAGCCGCGGCGTAGAGTTTTTAACGGTACCTACCTCCTACTATGATGAGCTTACAGACAGGGTTGGGCACATTGACGAAGACCTGGGGCCACTTAAAAAACTGGGCATACTGGTTGACCGGGACGACGAAGGTTACCTGCTTCAAATTTTTACCAAACCTATTGAAGACCGGCCTACCCTTTTCTTCGAGATCATTCAGCGTAAAGGGGCAAAATCATTTGGCGCCGGTAATTTCAAAGCATTGTTTGAAGCCATTGAACGGGAGCAGGACTTGAGGGGGAATCTTTGATTTTGGAATTCGGATGTTCGATTTCGGATTTATATAGATGCCGAAAGCTTTCCTTTACCCGCGATCTGTGTCCTCACAGATCGCTATTCCAATTGCTGCGTGTTTTTGGCCCGGTTAAGGTTCACCTGACAGCAACCGGGTATTTAAAGAATCGAAAATCCAACAATCAATAGCCTATGCTAAATACCGCACGCACCGCTATTTGATTGTAACTGCCATAATTGCTAAACTCATTGGGCTGGTAATCTTCGGGTCGGGTTTCGTAGCCCAGGCTTAAATCCAGCCCATATTTTTTTGATGCTTTAAACCTGAAGGCATAGCCAATGTTTGGGGCAATAACCAGGGCCACTTTTTTGCTGGTGTAATTACTGTGGCTTTCATTTAAATTAAACGATACGCCTGCATTGCCCTCAACAAAAAGATTACCATCCATATATACCCTTACACCTAATTCAACGGGTGCAAACGAGGCAATATGTGCGTCGCCCTCATAGCTGTTATTGTAATTATGCCTATCATTGTAGTAAGCAGCCTCTGACAGTATAAATGTATACGCCGCCGAGGCCATGATACTAACCGGGGTTGATTTGATAGGAAATTCAAATTTAATACCAAAGCCACTGGCTATGGGGTATTCGTCGCTATGCGGCCCCACGGTAGCGCCCAGGTTGAAGCCAACTGCAACCCTCGGAGGTCTGGTATCGTTGGTTTGTGCCATTGCTGTAAAGGTAGCAACCGCTAAGATCAACAGGGCAAGTAATGTTTTTTTCATGTGATAAGATATATGGATTCCCCCCCGATGGAGAATTTTAAGAAATTAAACGGGACTGCTAAACCCTGCCACCGGCAGTTACTTTAAAATGTGTATTTATAAGAAAAGCCGATACCTATTTGCCCCATTTTAAAATCCGAATCGATATTTTCATAGCCACGCTCGTATCGGAAACCAATATCGAGCGCGTGATGAACACCAAACGGAACGGCCGCGCCCGCACCTCCCGAATATATAAACGAAGCTTTAGCTTGATCCCCAATTTTTACTGCATCGCCTGCTTCGGCACTAACAAACAGGCATTTTACAAAATAATACCTCAGCCCCGCCTTTAAAGGAAGATATTTATATGGCGGCGGGCTGCCTGGATCAGATGGGCCTGCATAATTGCCTAACTGCGTTGGCGTAAGGTATAAATATTTCAGGTTGGAGTGATAAACCACATACCCCACACTTGCCGTAGCATGCAAAGCCGGAGTTAACGGAAACTCGGCCCTTATCGTTCCGCCCAAACCATCCTGGTAAATATCCCGGGTGTGTAAAGAGTTGGGGTGATCCACATTGATAGGTATACCCACATCGGGCCCTATGCTAAGGCTCACTTTATTGCCCGATTGCGCGCTAACCCTGCTTGAAGCCGCGCAAAACATCAACAATATAAAAAGACGGATATATTTAACTGCCATACAGATTTGAGGTTTTATCATAATTACGCGTCCACATTGCTAAACGCTACAATGTGAAGCTATTAATATTTTTTATGAATTGATTTTCATTAAAACAAAAAGCCCCGGCAAATCAATCGCCGGGGCTGTTCATTAAATCTTTTGGATATTACAATCCTAAGCTGAAAGCTACGTGAAAAGCAACCAGGTTATAGGCGCCATATCCGCTGATATAAGGGCTAACAACTGTAAGATCGGAAGGTGTTTGTGTTTTTTCCAGGCGGGTTTCGTATGACAGGCTTAAATCAAGCCCAATCTTTTGCTCCGATCCAAACCTAAAACCATAACCAATGCTTGGCGAAAGTATAGGTGCTACCTTTTGGGCAGTATATGCTTTAGCCGAGTTAAGGTTGAAAGATGCGCCAACATCGCCTTCAAAAAAAAGCTTGTTAACATATACCCTTGCGCCAGCCATTACTGGCACAAATGATGCAATAGTGCCGGTGGTGCTTTCACCATAGTTACTATTATAACTGTAGTTATAGCCGTCGCTCGATACGTAAAACTGATATGCCACTGATGCTGTAATACATACCGGGCTACCGGCTATAGGGTATTCCCCTTTTAAGCCAACGCTGCCGGCTGCCGGGAACCCTGAATGCTGCGGGCCGGTTGTAACGCCAACACCAAAACCGGCGCTGAAACGTGGCAAAAGTTCATCGTCTTGTGCTTTAACAGTAAGTACGGCGCTAAATAAAATAAAAAGGGCGAGTAATGTTTTTTTCATGTTTATTATGATAAGGTTAATTAATGCGCGAAAATAACAAATATTTACACATTTCAATTGGTGAGGCTGATAAAAATTTTCTCCAGCGTTTTATTGTTATTACCGGCCCGCAAGCCCTGCAGGGTATCATCGGCAACTATTTTGCCTTTGTTAATAATAATCACTTTATCGCAAACGGCTTCTACCTCCTGCATAATATGGGTAGATAGGATGATGGTTTTGGTTTTACCCAAGTCGGTAATTAACCGGCGGATGCCTATCAGCTGGTTAGGGTCGAGGCCCGAGGTGGGCTCATCTAAAATCAGCACATCGGGGTTGTGCAGTATAGCCTGGGCAAGCCCGACACGCTGGCGATAGCCTTTAGATAGCTGGCCAATTTTTTTATGCTGCTCGGGGCCAAGGCCGGTTTGTTCAATCACTTCGGCAATGCGGGCTTCGGATTGGGCCATTTTGTGGATGCCTGCTATAAACGCCAATGACTCCTTCACGTACATATCCAGGTATAGCGGGTTGCTCTCGGGCAGGTAGCCAATACGCCTGCGCACATCTAACGACTGCGTTACCACATCAAACCCGCAAACCGATGCCGAGCCTGATGTTTGGGGTATAAAGCCCGTAAGTATCTTCATGGTGGTTGATTTACCTGCACCATTAGGCCCCAAAAAACCCAGCACACCTGTTTCGGCAGTAAAGCTGATGCTATCAACTGCCTTTTGCTCGCCGTAAATTTTTGTCAATGCTTCTACCCGGATACTCATACCCCAAATGTAAAAGAGTATTTCGGATTTCGGAATTTCGATTTCGGATTTTTTGGCTGTCCGTCCGTCCGGAGGTGACCATCACTGTGGACGGTTTTGTTCGTGGTTCATGGATCATGGTTCATAGTTCATGGCTGTTGGAAGACCTGGCAAATTATATTTTGTTCATGGATCATAGTTCATGGTGCATAGCTTAAGATGGCAGAAAGTAAGCAACAGTTTCAAACTCCGCCGGGGCCATGATCCATGAACAATCAACCATGATCCATGAACCATGAACTATGAACCAAAAAGCCTACCGCTCAAACACCACCGAATCGGCATCTGCGCCCATACTGGTTAAAATACCGTTAATCTGCTCCACCATAGCGTCGGGGCCGCAAACGTAAAAGTGTTTGGTAAAATCGCTTACTTCGGCCTTTAAAAAGGCTTCGTCAATACGGCGGGTATCATGGATGCTGTCCTTTTGGCTGCTTATCAAAAATATGGCATCGGCGCCAAGCATGCCTTTCAGTTCATCAGCAAGTATAATGTCACTATCTGTTTTGTTACTGAAAAAGAGTTTGTTTCCAGCCAGTTCTCCTTTCTGGTTCAAATCTCTTAAAATAGCAATAAACGGTGTAATGCCTGCACCGCCCGCTATAAAGTAACCGGGGCCTTTATATTCAATGGCGCCCCAGGCATCGCGTAATATCAGCTCGTCGCCTGCTGTTAATTTACTTAACTGGTTGGTTACGCCTTCGGCACTATCGGGATATATTTTTATCGTGAACTCCAGGTATGGTTCAGTAGTAAGGCGGGTAAAGGTAAAAGGGTTCTTTTTATCCTTCCAGCCCGGCTGATTAACAGAGAGCTCAGTTGCCTGTCCTGGTGTAAAAGAAAAATCCGCGGGCTTTTCGAGCCTAAACTGTTTTACATTATGGGTTACAAATTGGGTTGATATGATTTTTACTATGGTTTCCATGGCTTGATGTTTTTAACACTATTATTAAATAGTTTTTTTCCATTTGGTTTTCCCTATGTATCACCTTACACTGCGCCAACATTATGCCAATTAGCCTAAAATATGTTAAAATATTGTTTCTGCCAATATAATATTTTAAGTTGCATCCTGAACGCTATCCTTATTTACACCTATGAACAAACTCAGTTTTACGCTGGCATTTATCCTTACCGGTGCATCGGCCTTTGCACAAACCTTTACGTTTAACCAGGGCGGCCCAACCGTTAAACACTATTATACCGAACTGCCTTATCAAAACATTTATGGTAAACTGGTGGTAACTGTTGAGCTTAATGGCGTAAAACACCGCTTTTTGTTTGATACCGGCGCACCCGTAGCGCTGAGCAAACAACTTGCAGCGCAAATAAAGGCCAAAACCATGCATGTTGATTTAATAAACGATGCCAATGGCGTGGCCGATTCCACCACCATCGTCGGCATTGATGACATCAGGATGGGCGATGTGATCTTTAGCGGCATCCCGGCGCTTGTGCTGCTGCCAGATATGTATAAGTGCTGGCATGTTGAGGGGGTGGTGGGCAGCAATATGCTTCGCAATTCAATTGTAAGTATAGCTGCCGACAGGCAGGTGATTATTATTACCGATGAGCCCGATAAACTGAGTTTGAACAAAAAGCATAGCGTACCGCTGGTGCTTGATGCCAATAACAACCACCAAAGCGACCCGGTTATTAAGGTATTTATGAATAAGGTAAGTGTGTTTATGGCTTTTGACAGCGGCCAAAGCGCATTTTTGCGCTTCACCGACGATTATATGAACCAATTGGGCAAGCTAAACGCCTGCCAGGTAGTTGATAAAGGTTATGGCGCAAGCCAGATTGGAGCGTATGGTTTGCAGGCTAATGCCGATAAATACCTGGTGGGCATTGCATCGCTAAACATCGGGAGCGCCCGTTTTGATAACATCACTGCCGAAACCAACAAAAACGGCAATTCGGCCTTTGGCACCAAACTCCTGGATTATGGTAACATCACCCTCGATTTTATACACGGCAAGTTTTACTTTGATCCCCGTACAGAAACAACCAATCTGGCCGAAAAGCACTGGCCTTTTTCGCCTACTATGCAGGGCAACAAACTGGTAGTTGGTGTGGTATGGCAAAAAGGCGCCACCCTGGTTAAACCCGGCGAACAAATTACCGCCATTAACGGCAAAGATTATTCGGAAGTGAGCCTGTGCGATATGTTGAATAACGAACCGCCTCTTAACGGTTATGAAACAGGCTCCATCACCATAAAAGATGCAGGTGGCCAGCTACGCAACGTACAGATAGTGAAAGAGTAGCCGGGCGTTGCCCACACCGGTAGAAGTGTGTGCCAGGCCATACACTCATACTGCACAGGCCTTATTCACAGGCCGGTATCCGTTTCTGTCCTTAACGCAAGCTTCTGTTAAATCAAAAGTCTGTCCGTCCGTCCAGGGGTGCCACTCTTTAACGGACAAATCCGGACGGGTATGGTTAAAACCAGTTTTACCAAAAGTTTGCCTGTCCGCCCCTGTCCGCTTTTGTCCTGTTGCCCCTTGCGGACGGACACTACAAAAGGGCAACCATTGTTTAAGTTTAGGGGCAAAGGAATATACACAGGTATTAGCAGTGTGTTTATTACGCAGGCAATCAATCGGTCAAACAGCCATATATTTATTATTGCCTGCACTTTAGTAAATTAGCAGCACTTATCGCAATGAAAATAAAGTTTAAACTAACACAGGCTACCCATGTTGCCCCTCAATTTGTAATTGACAAAACAGTATCCCTGTTAGAGGGTGAAGAATACAGGGTTACCAACTTAACAAGCAGTGTTGTTGAATTTAACGATAATCCCTGGAAATTAAGGTGGAGGCACGAAGCCGTAGCACGGTTGGATGGAGGCAAGTTTGAGTTCAGCGTTTCCGGAGATGAGGTTTTGGTAACCTTTAGTTATTACACAAGTTTAACCGCTCCTACCGTTATACTTATTGCCCTTTCAATAACTTTAATAAAAGACCATCAATATAATGGCATTTTATTTTTCCTGGCATTTTACATTTTTGCCATATCAATACAATTAATTACCCAAAGAGGTACAGCAAAAGATATGTTAAAGAGTATATTGAGCAGTTTACCCTGATTTTTTACTGCCCTTATTTTTTTATTGCCCTTGTTTTTATAAAAACCGCGTTTTTTAAAAATACCTCTCCTTACCTTAAATTTATTTAAAGTGGGGAAAGCGGGCGGGTGCATGCTATCTGGTGTGCTTATGTGGTTGGTTATGTTTCCGTCCGTCCGCTTTTGGGTCCCGGTACATTTCGGACAGGGCGGACAAGGTGGTGTGGGCCTGTTGTGGTGTCCGTCCGCCCACAGGTGTAGGACAGTATCGGACGGAAGCGGACAGTTTTCAATGCTTTTAAAACAGAACAGACCCATTACAAATATACAGAAATTTCTTTAAAATAAAGAACAGTACTAAAAAATAACCATCAAACGATTCCTGTCCGCTTTTGTCCGAAATAGAGTGAGGACACCTGTGCGGACGGACGGCCTTATCGCTTCCGGGTTTTGCGTTAAGGACAGAAACGGATACCGGCCTGCGCCTAATGCCCTGTGCGCGTATGAGTGCATGGCCTGGCCCGCAGGGAACGCCATTACGAGTATCAAGTAGTAAGTATCAAGTAGCAAGACAAAAAGGGGCGATTTGACGATGAGATTAAAGGCCTGCCATATCAAAAAATCTTACTACTTGATACTTACTACTTGCTACTATTCTCCCCTTTCAGCTTTCTGCCTAAATTGTATCTTTGCAGCTATTATGAGCAAATCAACCGACGAACTTTTTAAAAATGTTATATCGCATGCCAAGGAGTATGGCTTTGTTTTCCCATCGAGCGAAATTTATGATGGTTTAAGCGCTGTTTACGATTACGGCCAAAATGGTGCCGAACTGAAGAACAACATTAAAACCTACTGGTGGAAAGCCATGGTGCAAATGCATGACAACATTGTTGGTATTGATAGCGCCATATTTATGCACCCAAAGATCTGGAAAGCCAGCGGCCACGTTGATGGTTTCAGCGACCCGATGATTGACAACAAGGATTCGAAAAAGCGTTACCGCGCCGATCAGCTTTTGGAGGATAAGATTGACCGTTACGATAAAGACGGCAAAACCGACAAAGCCGAGCAACTGCAGCACGATATGGACGAAGCCCTTAAAAATGAGGACCTGCCCCGCCTTAAAGAACTAATTATTGAGCACGAAATTGCCTGCCCGGTAAGCGGTACCCGCAACTGGACAGATGTGCGCCAGTTTAACCTGATGTTTAGCACCCAAATGGGCGCTGTAGCCGATGATGCCGACCTGATCTATCTTCGCCCGGAAACCGCGCAGGGTATTTTTGTGAACTACCTAAACGTGCAAAAATCGGGCAGGATGAAAATTCCTTTCGGCATTGCGCAAATAGGTAAGGCTTTCCGTAACGAGGTGATTGCCCGCCAGTTCATTATTCGCATGCGCGAGTTTGAACAAATGGAGATGCAATACTTTGTACGCCCTGGCACACAAAAAGAATGGTTTGAAAAATGGAAAGCTGCCCGTTTAAAATGGCACCTTGCCCTGGGTACCGATGCCGCCAAATACCGCTACCACGAGCACGCCAAGCTGGCTTTTTATGCCGATGCTGCCTTTGATATTGAGTTTAACTTTCCGTTTGGCTTTAAAGAGGTGGAGGGTATTCACAGCCGTACCAATTACGATTTGAGCCAGCACGAGAAATTCTCGAACAAAAAGATGCAGTACTTTGACCCCGAGGTTGACCCGGAAACAGGCAAACCTTATGGCAACTATGTGCCTTACGTTATTGAAACTTCGATAGGGTTAGACAGGATGTTCCTGCTCACCATGATAAACGCCTTTGAAGAGGAAGACCTGAGCACCGAAGAGAAACAGGACAGCCGTACCGTACTGCACCTGCACCCTTGCCTGGCCCCGGTTAAAGCGGCAATTTTCCCGCTTACCAAAAAAGATGGTTTGCCCGAGAAAGCCCGCGAGATTATGGACCGCCTGAAGCTTGACTTTAACATACAGTACGAAGAAAAAGATGCCATTGGCAAGCGCTATCGCCGCCAGGATGCTATTGGTACACCTTTCTGTATAACGGTAGATCACCAGAGTTTGGAGGATGATACCGTAACCATCCGCTACCGCGATACCATGGCCCAGGAACGTGTGGCCAGCGCCGACCTTGAAAAAATCATCGGCGACCAGGTAAGCTGGAAGAATTTGCTGAAGTAAAAAAATATATAACTCATGTCATTTCGACGAACAGCGGGATGGCACGGGCGATGGGGTGAGGAGAAATCTTTTACAAGCGACAAGCGAACACGCAAGTCGTAAAAGATTTCTCCTCACCCCTTTCTTTTACCCACCACCTGTTCGTCGAAATGATAGCTATGTTGATTATAGCAATAATCTTACATATTATGTTTTTGTTAAGTAACACATCATAACGGTTTGTTTGTTTAGTTTTGATGTACAATCATTCGGTTATGAAACAAAAGCTACTCATCGGCTTAGCTATTTTAGCATCGTCAGTTACATCATTTGCCCAAACACCGGGCAAAATAGCCCAAACAGGGCAGGTTTTATTGCCAAACGGCTGGAAGCTTAGCCCGGCAGGCACATCACTCCCCCTGGGCGATTTGCCACTCAACATCCAGCTATCGGCCTCGGGCAAGCTGCTGGCGGTTACCAACAACGGCCAAAGCACCCAATCTATCCAGCTTATCGACCCAAAAAACGAGAAGCTGCTGGACGAAAAGGTGGTAGCCAAATCATGGTACGGGCTTACTTTCAGCAAGGACGAGAAAAGGCTTTACGCATCGGGCGGTAACGATAACCTGATCTATGTTTTTAATATAACCGGTACTAAACTGGGCAAACCCGATACTATTAAACTGGCGCCAAAATCATGGCCAAAAGACAAGGTATCGCCGAGTGGAATAGCGGTCAATAAAAGCAACACCCGGCTTTATGTGGTTACTAAAGAGGATAGCACACTTTATACGGTTAACCCTAACGATGGTAAAACATTACAACGGCTCAAGCTGCCATCAGAGGGCTATAGCTGCACCTTATCGCCAAATGAAAAAACGCTTTATATTTCTTTATGGGGATGCGGCCAGCTTGGTATTTACGATGTAGCTACCCAAACGCTTAAAACTATAAAAACAGGCAGTAACCCTAACGAATTGCTGCTGAATAAAAAAGGCAGCCTGTTGTATGTAGCGAACGCCAATGATAACTCGGTATCGGTAATAAACACAGCAACGCACAGGGCGCTCGAAACTATTTCTACAGCCTTATACCCTACCCATCTTACCGGCTCAACTACCAACGGCCTTGCCTTATCGGCCGATGAAAAAACGCTGTATATAGCCAATGCCGATAACAATTGCCTGGCCGTGTTTGATGTAAGCAAACCAGGCAGCAGCCGCAGTATGGGTTTTATACCCGTGGGCTGGTACCCTACCAACGTTAAAATGCTGGGCAAAAAAATACTGGTTGCCAACGGCAAAGGTTTTACATCAATGGCCAACCCGCAAGGCCCGCAGCCTGTAAAAAAGGCCGATAACAGCGGCTATCAAAAGGGGGCTATCAATAGCAGGGAACAATACATTGGCGGCTTATTTAAAGGCGCACTGTCGTTTATAAATACACCATCGGTAAGTGAGCTTAAGGTCTATACCAAACAGGTTTATGCCAACACGCCTTTTAACAATAAAATAGCCAAAACAGCACCGGGCGAAGAAGGGAACCCTATCCCCCGCCGGATGGGCGAAAAATCTCCCATAAAGCACGTGTTTTACATTATTAAAGAAAACCGCACTTACGACCAGGTTTTGGGCGATATGCCACAGGGCAACGGCGATACTTCGCTATGTATTTTTGATAAAAAAGTAACGCCCAACCACCACGCCATTGCCAGCGAATTTGTACTGCTTGATAACTTTTATGTAGACGCGGAAGTAAGTGCGGACGGACACAACTGGAGCAACGCCGCCTATGCCACCGATTTTGTAGAGAAAACATGGCCAACCAGCTATGGTAGCCGGGGTGGTAATTACGACTACGAGGGCACTCGCAAAACTGCCTACCCCCGCGATGGCTTTATATGGGATTACTGCAAACGGGCCGGTGTAAGCTACCGAACCTATGGCGAATTTGTTACCGATGGCAACCCCGGCAAGGCCAGCCTTAAATCGTTAGAGGGGCATTACTGCACGCAGTCGCCTGGCTTTGACCTGGGTGTGAAGGATATTAAACGCGTAGAGATCTGGAAACACGATTTCGATTCATTATTGGCTATTAACGCAGTGCCGCGTTTTAACAGCGTAAGGATTGGGAACGACCATACCAGCGGGCAGCGCAAAGGTGCCCTATCGCCCATAGCGGCTGTTGGGGATAATGACCAGGCAATAGGCCAGTTTATTGAACACCTGTCTAAAAGTCCCATCTGGAAGGAGTCGGTAGTGTTTATTTTAGAGGATGACGCCCAAAACGGGCCCGACCATGTGGATGCACACCGTTCGCCGGTGTTTGTTGCAGGGCCGTATGTAAAACGTAACACGGTGGTGCATGGTATGTACTCCACATCGGGCGTATTACGCACCATCGAGCTGATATTAGGCCTGCCACCCATGAGCCAGTACGATGCTGCCGCCATGCCCTTATATGATTGCTTTACCAGCAAAGCCGATTTTAGCCCGTACGTGGCCAAAGCCGCACAGGTTGACCTGGAGCAACGCAACGTTGCTGTAAATGAAAGCAGCCGCCGGTCGGAATTGTTTAACCTGGCCAAGGAAGATGCAGCCCCTGATATCGATTTGAACGAAGTGATCTGGAAATTTGTTAAGGGCGAAACCGCGGTTATGCCAGCGCCAAAACGGAGCGCCTTTGTGATATTGGAGCCAAAGAAGGAAGAAGATGACGATTAGTGTTGAGTCTTAAGTACAAAGTCTTGAGCTCTAAGTCAAGAGCCACAAAGTATTAATTAAAATCTCTTTTGACTTAGAACTTTAGGCTTTAGACTAAAAACTACCGCGGTTGCTTAATGAAGAATATATGAATTAATAGAAATTAGAAAATCTAACTTTGAAGTAATTCCTGAAATTCAAACAAATCCCTAACTTCGGGTTCTGTCAAATTCTAATTGTTATGATCACCATCGAAAACGAATACCTGAAGGCAAGCATCGATACCAAAGGTGCGCAGTTATGTTCATTAATTGATAAGGCAACCGGCATTGAGCACCTTTGGCAGGCCGATGCCGCCGTTTGGCCATGGCATGCACCCAACTTATTCCCGGTAGTAGGGGGCTTAATTAACAACGAACTGGTAGTTGACGGTAACAAGTATCCTATGGGGCGACATGGCTTTGCCAGGCAATCGGAGTTTATAACATTAGATGCCGGTGATGTTTCGGCAAGTTTTTCGTTGCCTTATTGTGATAATACTTTAAAAGCGTACCCCTTTAAATTTGATTACCAGGTACTGTATACGTTGATAGATAACGCCCTCAGGATAACCTACAAGGTAATTAACCTGGATAAAAAAACCATTTACTTTTCCGTTGGCGCCCACCCGGCATTTAACGTTCCATTTAACAAAGGCGAGAAGTACGAGGATTATTATATTGAATTTGAAACAGACGAACACCTGGAAACAGAACTACTATCTGCCGATGGTTTTTTTAATGGCGAAAGTCACCCGGTAGCCACGCCCAAAAACAGGCTGCAATTAACCCGCGAGTTATTTAATGCCGATGCCCTGGTGTTTAAAGAGTTAAAATCGAGGATGGTAACCATAAAAAGCGACAAGCACGGGCAAACACTATCGGTTGAGTTCCCTCACTTTAGCTACCTGGGCATCTGGGCCAAACCCGGTGCCGATTTTGTATGCATCGAGCCCTGGTTAGGCTGCGCCGATACCGCAGGCGAGCAAAAAGACATTAAACACAAAGAAGCTATCCAGAAACTTAGCCCAGGTCATGTTTTTGAAGCGCCGTTTTTTGTGAGTTTTTAAGGGGGGGGGCTTGCTATTAAAGAGCGCTGTCAGTCTGAGTGGTAAAATTTCGCGAAATTCTGAAGGGAGAATGACATTCAAAAATAAAAGACTGTCATCCTGAGTAAGTTTTATTTGCGCACAAATAAAACTTACTCAGGATGACAGAAAATGAAACTTGTCATGGGTAGCCTGTCGAAGACTCGTGCGGTAGGCCTATACGCCTGACTATGGAAATTAGTAAGTGAATACTAATCTTTATTTTTGAAAACTTAACCACCACACTAATCTCAAAACACAAACATCTACGATGTTATGGTCAATATGAATCACTACCATGTTTATATTCTGCTATGTAGTGATGGTAGCTATTATACCGGAATAACTAATAATATTGAACGACGGCTCATCGAACATCAGTCAGGAGAAAATATAAACTGTTATACATTTAAAAGAAGACCTGTAAAGCTTGTTTTCAATGAAGTTTTTAATGATGTGAACCAGGCAATTGCCTTTGAAAAACAAGTGAAAGGCTGGAGGCGATCAAAAAAAGAGGCCATCATAAACGGCGACTGGAATTTATTACCAGAACTATCAAAATCCAAGGGTAGTAATTAGTAAAATAGCTTGTGCTACCCGACTGACTAAGAAAAGCGGGCTAAGGCCTCTGCACACACCCTTCGACAGGCTCAGGATGACAGGCCCGGATTTCAAATACAACGGGGAATGACATTTTTAAAAGGGCTGTCATGGTGAGCCTGTCGAACCATAGCGGGCAAAGGCCTCTGCGCACATCCTTCGACAAGCTCAGGATGACAGGCCTCCTTTTATTAGTGCTAAACCGTCTTCTGTGCCGCCAATTTCTTTAGCTCATCCTTGGTTTTGGCAAACCAAACTTTATTGATTTTGCGTTCCATGGCGCTTAGCTGGCGTTCTTCGTTCAGGATATCGGCAAAAACCTGGTAGGCGTCTTCGTCTCGGTTTTGGCGTACCAGAAATAAGCCATATTGGTAACGCTGCTCAAAGTATGAGTAACGGCCTTTCATCGCCTTAAATTCCTTTTCAGCCAAATCAACCTGGCCGGTGTTTTCCAAGGCTTCTGCGTACTTCATATGCGCCTTTGAACGGGCAAACTGGGGTAGTTTATAAATCTTTTGTGCTATCGGGATAATCTCCTGGTAACGCTCCTGTTCGTAATAGGCAATAATCAATTGGGCAAGCACATGTTCATTCTCGGCAAAGGCACCCGTTAAGCTGGCCTGGTATAACTCAACGGCTTTATCGGTAAAGCCGGCTTCCAGGTAGGCATCGGCCAGTTTTACTTTGTTTGCAAAGGTATCGGTAAAGCGCAGCTCATCTTCCAGCCGTTTTAGTTTTACACCGGGGTTAAGTACAGCGCCCACATCCACTTTAGGTATACGGATGGAATGGCGGTTGGTTAAAATTTCCTTATAAATATAAATAAGGCAACCCAAAACAGGGATAACAATAAGTATCCAAAGCCATTGTTGTTGGGTACCCCTGCGCAGGCAATGAATAATACAAAAGGCTTCTAAAATAAGTACCAAATAATAATAGCTGCCGCCGCCAAAAAGCATATTCATATTGCAAAAGGTATTAGAGTTGTAGTTATCCTCAAAAATAAAAAATTGCAGCATTTAATGGCATCATTTTAAGTTAAAATAATGCTTTTGGGGTTTCAGCCCACATGTTTACAAATAATGCCTGTTGCAGTTGATTATCAGGCAGCCCGCCATTATAGTGCCTGATGCGAAACTAATTTGAACAACGTTCGCGGCAATGCTGTAGCCGTGGATTGCTGAGATATTCAAAAGCGGAAACAAAAACCCTATTTCAGTTTGGTGCCCCGCCTGCTGAATATGGGACAGCAGCAGGTGATATAACCAAATTTGTTAAATCCTTTGCCTGTTTTTTAATATTAAATTTACAAACAATACGATTTATTTATATCAATAATCTTTTTTAACACATGTTGATAATCTGACAAATAGAGTTTATTAGCATAGTAAAATAATATTTTTTTGTTTATTATTAATTAAAAATAGTTCATACATTAGTATCACCAATTTACATAAACCTACTATCAAAAACAGTATTATGAGCACATTAACCACAACCTCGTACGACGTAATTCAGGAACTCCAAACCCAGATCAATGATGACAGTGACTTTGCAAACGCGCTAACCATTTCGTTAGTGTCGGCAAATAATTTGGCTATTGCCAACCTCGATCCTCATTTGTACAATGCACTCAATGATTTATACTCGGGCTTTGGGTGGCCTACTATCCCCGGCGATTATATTACCTACCTGACGCTTTTTTCAGAAGTAATACCCAGCGAAAACACCGGCATTTATGATCCCTGGGGAAATACACCCGGGCAAAACGGCTATAGCCAGGAGATATACGACCGCCTGTGCCAATTTTACTGGCTGGTTGACCAAGGTGTAGCCGGTGTTACCTTGCAGAACTACCAGAGCCCCATTAATGAGTTTACGTTTGCAGGCTGGCTTGACGAGTATGCTACAGCCTGGGGCAGCTTTTTAGATACCCCCGCTTCGCTTACACCAGAAGCACTTCAATCGTACTGGAACGATCCGGAATATAACCTGCCCGACTATGCTAACGACTCGCCTAACTGGGTTTCATTCAACACCTTTTTTTACAGGCAACTTAATTCAACACAGCCCGATGGCTCGCCTATGCGCCCGGTTGCCAACCCCTATGACAATACCATTATTTGCTCACCGGCCGATTGTACTTTCAAAGCATATTACCAGATTGACCAGGACGGGAATGTGATTGATAGCAATGGGAATTTCACAACAGTTACCTTAAAGCAAACACATACCATAGGCAATATCAACGATTTACTTGGCGAAGCGGGGAGCCAGTATGCCGCCAATTTTTATAACGGCACTTTTGTTCATTATTTTTTAAGCCCGTTTGACTATCACCGCTTTCATACACCGGTGAGTGGCACCGTTCTTGACCTGGTAGCAGTACCCGGTAATGTATACCTTGCTGTTAATATAACCGATAACCAGTTTGATGCCCCCGACGCAGCCGAAGATGGATATGAGTTTACCCAAGCCAGGGGCGTATTGGTAATTGATACCAGCACAAGCGGATCTGACGTTGGCCTGGTTGCTACCATACCTATCGGGATGGCGCAGGTATCGTCGGTTAATATGTACACAGATACCCTGCAGGGGCAACAAGTAGATAAAGGACAAGAGTTTGGCTATTTTGCCTTTGGAGGATCAGATATTATTATGCTTTTTGAACCACCTCTTGACGACCTTAAGTTTATCACAGATGTAGCAAACGCCCAGGAACCATCAAGCTATCAGGATGCTAATGCATTTCACTTCAGGTACGGAGAACCTTCTGTTATTATTGTATGATAAACTAATAACAGGGAGATTTTCGGCGGAATAAATTAAAAAGGCGATCAGTATTTTCACCTGATCGCCTTTATAACGAGTTTACAAGACTGTTGTTAAGATCAATACCTGGTCGTAAATCATTTTTCCTTTGGCACAGAACTTCAGACTAACAACCTAATAGCGTGTATTATTTTTGATGATGTTTCATATCACGCCTACCACTCCTCGCGCCACTCTTCGGTAACATCGCCATCATAAAACAGCCCGGCTGCTTCGGCAGCCTTTTGGATAAATTCGGCCAGATCTTCGCGCTCCGTGATTTCAATAAAGTAGTCATGATCAATATTTAACTGATCAAAGCCTTTTACAACGGCTTCGATGGCTTTCCAGATGGTTCGTTCATTGGTGGCACCTTGTAAGGCTGCAATATAATTATCCAGCAATACATCGGCCGCAGCAATTGCTTCTTCGGTAAAAAATTCGCTGCCGTCATCTAATTGCGCTTTCCAACCTACTGTCGGCCTTTGGGTTTTTATCGGTTCCATAAGGTTTTGTGGATTTATATGGCCTAAGATAGTTTAATGACAGTGCATTTGCAAAACCTAATAAAAGCATGAAGTACAGGAGATTGAAAGAGGTCCCGTTTTAGTGCGCATCGGGGATTTCTACCTTCCCAACTTTAACCTGTTGCTTTTTTTTGATGGTGAGGATAACCAGCGGGATACAGCAGGCATTTAAAATGGCCAGCAGCAAAAACGCGTCCATATAGCTTAGCAAAAAGGTTTGCCTCACCACTACCCTTTCCAGGGCCTCGATAGACTGGCTGAGGGCGTGCAGGTAGTTGGCACCATGCGCCATAAAATTACTGATGTATGATTGTTGCCGGTGTATTGTTAAATCGTCGGCCGCGGTTACGTGGGTTATGAGCGCTATCCGGTTGGCGGCTTCGCGGTGGGCAATATAGGTATTGGTGAGGGCGATACCAAAAGAACCGCCCATTTGGCGCATCATGTTATTTAAGGCGGCCCCCTGGGGTATGTCGGCAGGTTTAAGCTCCGACACTGCCAGGGCGGTAAGCGGCACAATCAATAAAGCAGCACCCAGGCCCCTGAAAATAAGCGGCAGCAGGAAATTGGCGTCGCCGGATTGCAGGCTATTGCGCGACATGAGATAGCCAAACGCAGCTGTTAACCCAAACCCGCAAATAATCAAATACTGCGGACGAATGCCGCTCTGGATCATCTTCCCCAAAAAAGGCGAGATCATGGCAGCCATTAACGTCCCCGGCAACAGGATAGTGCCGGTCTGGAAAGCGGTATAGCCAATAATGCGCTGCGTATACAACGGAAAAACAAACAAGGCACTAAGCAACCCAAAGCCCAGCACAAACGTCATCACGGCCGAAATAGCAAGCGTACTGCTTTTAAGTACCCGCAGGTTGATAACCGGGTTATCGATAACCAGCTGCCGCCATATTAACAGGAACAGGCTAATAAAGGCAATAACGCTTAAGGCGATGATGTAATTGGCGGCAAACCAATCGTCGGTTTGGCCACGCTCTAAAACCACCTGTAAAGCGCCTATTCCAATTACCAATAATATGATGCCCCACCAGTCGATAGCCTTTTGAACGGGCGGCCTGGGCGTTTCCTTGATAAAAATATAGGATAGGAATGCCGCAGCCAGGCCTATTGGGATGTTAACATAAAAAATCCACTGCCATTGGTAATTATCAACAATAAAACCACCCAGCACCGGGCCAATAGAAGGGCCAATAATGATACCCAGGCTAAAAATACCGCTGGCGATAGGCCTGTCTTTAACAGAGAAAGTATCAAACAAAATAGATTGTGAAGTAGATAGCAACGCCCCGCCGCCTATGCCCTGCAAAAACCTGAAGATAACTAACTCCCACAAGTTGGTAGAGAAACCGCACATAACCGATGCAGCCGTAAATAATAGTATCGACCCAATGTAGTACTGTTTACGGCCAAATGTTTGCGCCAGGAAACTGGTCATGGGGATAATGATAACGTTGGCGATGGCATACGAGGTGATAACCCAGGCCGTATCCTCAAGGGTAGAGCCCAGGTTACCGCTCATGGTATTAATTGATACGTTCACAATAGTCGAATCAATGAGCTCGATGATTGTTGATGTGATAATGGTGATAACGATGATCCACTTTCTGAAACCGGTTTCCATACGGCATTTTTTTTAAAACAAAAGTAGATGCGCCTCATAAAAACCGGCTTATAGAATTCAATCAGATAATTATAAAATTCAAATACACACCAAGTCCATTTATAGTTAAACACAAACAATCTTACTTTAAATTGACAAAACAAGCACAAATAGAAAACCATGTAAGCTATAAAAATCAAACACAAATTTGCAATAATAAAGGCAACGCTTTAGCTTTACATATGCTTACAGAAACCCTGCAGGAATTTTACCAGCGCCACCCCGACGGAACCAACAACCCTTTTAGCATGAACAATGCCGGGCAGGGGCATTTCAACGTTTTTTTGCGCAGGGGCTGTGTTAAACGATCGCCGTTTGGGCGGCGGGATTTTTATAAGATAGCCCTGGTAATAGGTACCGGCATTATGCATTATACCGATAACCAGGTTATTATTGACAGGCCCGCACTGGTATTTTCAGGCCCATTGGTACCATCGTCATGGGAGCAAAACTCCCTGGAGCAAACGGGCTGGTTTTGCCTGTTTACCGAGGCGTTTATTGAATCGCACGAGCATCAGCATGCCATCCGGAATTTCCCGTTGTTTAGGCCAGATACCAACCACATTCTTTTTTTGGACGATGCGCAACTGGCCTTTTTATCGGCTGTACTTAACAAAATGATGCAGGAGATGGATTCCGACTATCCAAATAAATATGATTTATTACGCAGCTATCTTCAAATTATGCTACATGAAGCTTTGAAGATACAGCCGCCACAAACTGCGGAAAAAAACATAAGCGGGGCTGCCAGGATAACCAGCTTATTTTTAGAACACCTGGAGCGCCAGTTTCCTATTGATTCGCCTGGGCAGTATCTCAAACTGAAAACAGCCAACGATTTTGCCCAAAACCTGGCCGTGCATGTAAATCATTTAAACCGATCTGTAAAAGAGATAACCGGCAAAACAACTACCCAGCACATCAGCGACAGGATTTTGAAAGAAGCCCATGCCCTGCTGAAGCACACCGACTGGACCATCGCCCAAATTGCCAATGCCCTTGGCTTTGAAGAACCTGCCTATTTTACCAACTTTTTCAAGAAACATACAGGTACATCACCGGGAGTATCAAGGGCTTTAAATGTTTAATTATATTTTATCAGTAACAAAATGAATCGGTTAACGTCATAAGCATATTAATACAGATTACCATAACCTGCAAGTTTTGCTGAATTATTATTAAAAATTAACCCATTAATAACACCTATCATGGCCACAAAAGAATCATTCTCGATAAACGGAGATATCCTGCTTAAAAAAGTAAAAGACCTGATTGCCGAAGGCAACATCAGAAAAATAACCATAACCGATCATTCAGGCAAAGAACTGATGACTTTTCCTTTGGCGGTAGGCCTTGTGGGCATTTTCCTGGCGCCTGTATTGGCGGCAGTTGGCGCAGTAGCCGCTTTAGTTGGCGAGTGTACCATTACTGTTGAACGGGAAGAGCCTAAACAACCGGAAGGCGAAGAAAAAGAAGAAATATAAAATAACTACCGTAATTTGGCGGCGAAAAAAATGGACATGCCTGCAACCTATATTTCGTCGCCAGATTACGTTAACAGCCTTACGTTCGATTATATTGAAACCTATTCGTTTCAGCGCGGCGGCGATTACCAGGTACGGCTCAATGTGATCCTTGCCGAGCTTGAGGCACTTAAAACCCGTAGCGAAAACGAAACACTCACTTCCGGCGAAGCAGAACGACGCACCCATTTGAACAATGTATATCATAAAGTTGGGTCATACATTATTAACGAAGACGGGCAATTTCATCAATCAGCCGTAAAAACAAATACATTTAAACGAGAAACCCCTGAAGTTGATCGCTTAATAACTATCCTGAATATCCCGGCTGTTAACATTCCCTATTGGATGTGCGCGCCTGTTTACCGCGACGCGGTAGTATTTTATGACAAGGATGGCAATATCATCTCGACACTAAACGTTTGCCTTGGCTGTGAATACATGGCTATCCAACCATCCGAAGAAATAAATGCGGATGCCGAAACCTACAGGTTAATAAAACAGTTTTTTATTGATTTAGGGCACCAGGTTCAAGATGATTACCCCACGGCAACCTGATCATGCCGGTTATCTATCTGTGTCGAGATTAAAAACAGGCATTTACGCCTTGTGCTTCGATAAAAAGCTAAGGAGCTATTTTATATTACCTGTACTTTTAAGCGCCCAGTACACCAGCACCGGCTGAAAAAACAGCCTCGCAAACCGTTTACCATCCGTATCTAATCCAAAAGCACTGCGTTTATTTACATATTGCGATATATTGCCGGGGAATATAGCGGTAAAAAATGTGGCCGCGATTTTACCTGTAGTTGCTTTGTATTTTTCGGGAGCAAGTACCAATGCAGTTCCCAAGGTTACCTCGGCTATGCCGGAGTATACCACGGTATCGTCAATTTTTAATGGAACCCAGTCGGGCACTTGCGCCTTAAAATCTTTGCGGGCAAATGTAAGGTGACTGATGCCAGCCATTATTAAACCTGCCCCTAATAATACCCGGGCGGCTGTTTTTATGTTTTCGTCTTTCACGGTAGTTTATTTACAATTTGGTTTAACGATACAAATACCATTCCATGTATAAAAATCGCCGGCCCGTAATTGTGGTGGCAGCAAAAGCATTGTTTACCTGCCCGTTCAAATCAAATTAGGCAACAGGCGTTTTATCCGAAAGTTTGATGTTTGCCATAAATCTGTTTACACAATGGCCTTCACTCCCGGCACCTTAACTAACACCGCCGCCAGCAAAAATGAACCAACAACAGCTCCTGGAGCAACAACTAACAACTTAAAGGCCGGATCCACAGCCCATGGTTTCAGCAATACCGTTAACGATATCAATATCAGCGGGTGAAAAATATAAACGCAGAAAGTTAAGCGGGAGAGCTTTTTAAAAAAAACGGATTGATTGTTCCACCTTTGGCGGGCTATACCCAACAGGGCAACGATGATAAAAACTCCTATAAATTGTTCCCAAAAGGCATACATTAATGACTGCCAGTTGCCATGCCCGTTAAGTGCTTCGATTGGGCTTTGGGTTATAGTTACCACAGCGTATAAAACCGGAAACAATACTACTATCATGACCAACGCCATTATGGCAAAACTTTTACCCAATTGATAATTTACATTATTCAACCATCTCCCCCGCGAAGCTATAATACCCAAAGCAAATAAAGCCACATACTGCGCAAAATGCCCTAACTGGAAACCAACCGGATTCAAGACCCAACCTACGGGAAAAAGCCATCGCGTAAAGTAACTCGCAATGGCCAGCGCGGCGGTAAATAAAATAATCTTCCGGCCACCTGGCGGCATTGGGTTTACTATACGTGGCTTTTTATCAAACCAAAATCTTACTACAACATACAACACGCTGAATAACAATAAAGCCGCCACAAACCACAGCACCCCAAAATTTATCCAGGGATGAAAGCCGCGCAGAAATTGCAGATAGGTAATATTGTTCCCCTGGGCAAATCGATAAACAAGGTAACTTAAAACCGGCGAAAGTATAAATGAATAAAATATCAGCGGGATCCCAAGACGCTTCAATCTATCGCCCAAAAACTTCAGAGCACCCTTTTTATTATATGACGATTCGGTAAAGTATGCCGAAAGGAAAAAGAAGAAGCCCATGAAAAACGCCTGGTTGGTGGCCACAAACAAGGTCATGGGGATAAGCGCCGCCTTAAGCGTGGTTTTTTCGGTAAGATACCAGCCTCCGGGCGCTCCATACGTAATAAATGCATGATGCATGATCACCAATACGGTAAGCACTACCTTTAAATTATCTACGTAGCCTATTTTGGGGCTGTTGCTGTTTGCTGTCGCAGGGATACCGGTTACTGTTTGCATAAAGCTGTCTATAAACTATATTGTGAAACAGACGGCAATTTTGCCCCCTTGTTACAGCACACCGCAAAATTATCTGTCTTTATTTTTTTATCTGAATGGCTAATAATGCACTTTTGCCATCATAATAAGCATCATAACTATCAACGTTTACCCTCATGGAAATAAGGCCGGCTACCAAACAAGATTACGACTCGATTTGGGAAATATTCTCGAACGTTATACAAAGCGGCGATACTTATGCTTTTGACCCGGAAACCCTAAAGGCCGACTTAGACAAATATTGGTTTGGCAGCTCTATTGAAACGTTTGTTGCCGAAGAAGATGGAAAAATATTGGGCACTTATATATTAAAACCTAACCAGCCGGGCCTGGGAAGCCACATTGCCAATTGCGGCTACATGGTGCATCCAGATACCCGCGGCAAAGGCATTGGCAGTTTGTTGTGCCTGCATTCGCTCGAAAAAGCTAAAGAACTGGGTTACCTGGGCATGCAGTTTAACTTTGTAGTTTCTACTAATGAAAAAGCTGTAAGGCTTTGGCAAAAACACGGCTTCGCTATCATCGGAACCACTCCCGGCGGGTTCAGGAACCGTCAATTGGGCTTTGTAGACACCTATATCATGTACAGAAACCTGTAAGTTAAACTTATTGTTTTCCTAAAACGGGCGGCGGAGCGCCCAGGTTGGTATTCCTTTTATCTGCCGGGATCTTTAAAAATGCTTTGTAACTGGTATCCAGATAGCTAACAAGGTTAAAAGCCGCACTAAAATAGTATTTGGTTGACGGGGTATACAGGATCAAAAAATCATCCATATCCTTTCCTTTCAGGGGCAGATACTTAGCCATGTTTTCGGCATTAAAAACCTTGGCTATCTCATCCTGTTGCTGTTGGTTTTTTAAAAAGGCGGCTTGTTTAGCTTTTCGTTTTTCATCCTTTTTAAAATAGTGTAATCGTATAGCAACGCCGCCTTTATAATATTGAGGATATTTTTCATCGGGCTGGTAAACCACCGTTTGATTATGATAATCGGGCGACTGGAACGAGCCTGTGTGCTTGGCTTCGGTTGCAGTAACATCAACCTGTTTAAGCATATTATGTTCTGGCACCAGGAAAATTTCCATTGGTTTATTGTCGGTTAGCAGCACGGTATCTGCCCGGTAAAAACTGCCGCTGAATACCAACACCTCTCCCACTTTACCTGCGATAGTAAATGAGCCACCTTTATTTGTTATGAAAACTTTATGAGTGGCCTGGTTTTCAACTCTGATGCCTTGCAGCGTTACACGCGTTTTATTTTCAAATACTACCCCGGTTTGGATAGTTTGCCCAATAGCCAATGCCGGAATTACGCCGCCCAGCAGTAATAAAAGTAGATGTTTAAGCATGTTTAAAAATAAGCATAAATCCTATCTGTAACTGTAACGAAATTACATTTTAACTAAAATTAACATTTTATCATAAACCACTACAATACAAATACTTAAAAGTCATTTTATTGAAAAAAGATAATTTTTAAACTACCTTTTAACTTAAAAAAGTAATTATATTTGATTCCAGTTTTAAACCAAGTACCTCTGATCTTATTTTGAATATACAGTTACAAAGTTCGGAAACCCTGAGCGGCGGCCAATTGTTAGTTGTGCATAAATTGCAAGGCAATTACGCAGTAACGCTATCTGGCTTTATATTTAGGGTTGGTAAAACCAAGTATATAAGCACCTGGTTTCCTAAAGTAAACGGCCCACTACAGCAGTTAAAATTTAATATGGAGCATATCGCTCAAAGCACGGCCTTTGCTGCGCCGTCAACTGCCCGGAATAAAATTGAACAGGCAATAAACAATTACAATTTATATAAAACCCATCTGGTCCAAAGCGGCACCGGGTTGCGCACTTACGCGGAGCTTAACAGCAATAAAACATACAACAACAAACATCAATATATAGCTATACAGGCGGGCACTACAGTAATAAAAAAGATTGAAGGCCGCGCTGAAACAAATGAAAATAATACCAACTCATTGGTATATGGCGATATTGTTTGATGTAATATATTTGACCTCCTTACCTTTATTATGGACCAGCTTGTTAATGCTAACTCGTTTGAGTACAAGTACGAAAGACTTGAAAGCTCAGAACTTATCGCTATCATACGCAATTCAAGAAACTTTCAGCCTCTTGCTGTTGAAACGGCGTATATTGAACTTCAGCACAGGGACTTACCACCCGAACAGCTTAAAGAAGTAAATGACGAATTTAACCTTTACCTTAAACGTAAAGTTACCAGGCAAACACAGGAGTTAAATTCGCCCAAGCCTCAGCAAGCAAAAAAAGCGCCCGTAAATCAGCAGTTTTTTTCGGCCAAGCGGGTAATCGGCATTGTTTCGTTAACAGTTTTGGCAGTGTATTTTATTACGCTTGCCCAGGGCGATACCGCCGTTTTACGCATGATTACCGAATCAAGCTCGTACCGTCCATCTTTCTTGTTTGTGGTAATACCGTATTTAATGTTGCCACTGGGTGCCATTGGTTTTGGCTTGAGAAAACAATTAGGATGGATAATGCTATCCTGGGCGGTAATGTATAACGCACTTAAACAGGCGTATTTTTTTAAAAAGGACCTGGATATTAAATTGAATGACCGCTATGCCGATATCATATCAACAGACGAAGTTATCCGGAACCTCATTGTTATTAGTTTTTTTGTGCTGATTTCAGTAATAGTTTGCCTGCCCGGCATCCGCGCCAAAATGAAAACCAGCATACTAACCATGGTACTAACCATGATTGCTGCAGTTGGCTTTTTAGCGTTGCAGGTAATGAAGGTTATTTAGTTGGGTGGGCAGTGGAATTAAACGCAAATGGCGCACCTTTCGATGCGCCATTTGTGTTTAATAATAGGTGATTTTGAAATTCGCTCCCATGGAGTATGTGGGAGATATACGCAAGGCAGGCAGAGGTTTATCCGTTTGATTTGCAAATACACTGCTTTTCTCCTGATCTAACCCCTACCTTCCCCAAGGAAGGAATCGCACAGCCCTCGTCTTTTACCAGCTTTCACCATTCACTACTCACCACTCACTATTCCACCACTCACTGCTCCGCCTTCTTCATTGGCTTTTTGCAGTTTTTTGAGCATTTCGCTGCCAATTAAGGCATCTATAATACCGTTGCCGCCGCCTTCCTTACCGCTTACCATTATTTCTGGCACCAGTTTAATACCATTGCTGGCAAGGGCTTCGGCTACACGCACAATGGCGTATTGTTCGGTACCCATGGCCTCGGTTTTTTGTTTGGTAACTTCGGCTTCGGCCATACCTATGGCTTTAATTTTAGCACCTTCGGCCAAACCATTCACTTCGGTGGCGTTTGCATCCGCTTTGGCGTTTACGGTTTTGGCTTCGGCATCGGCCTTGGCAATCGTGATCCTCACTTCGGCATCGGCCTTAGCGTTAATGGTTTTAGCTTCGGCCTCACCACGTGATGCGGCAACCCTCGACGCAGCCATCTGTGTATTTATCTCAACCTGGCGGGTTGATTTTACAACCTCTGGCTGCATATCGGCACCGGCACGGGCGCTTTCAAATTCCTTACGTTCAATTTGCGCGTGGCGTTGTATCTCGTAAGTTACTTTTTCCTGTTCGGCTATTTTACGGTCAGTTAAGGTTTTCATCAAAGCGGCTGGTGGCACTATGTCGCCAATCAGGGTATCTACACCAATTACGTTGTAGCTTTGCAGTACAGTGCTGATGTGCTCCTTAGCATCGTTTTGCCTTTCAATACGGTTGGCCAAAAAGCCGATAACATCACTTCGTTGGGCCGAGTTACGGAAATAGTTGGCGATGGTAGGCTCCAATACCTGCGATACAAGGTTTTTCATTTTACCAAAACGGGCTATCACTTTTGGCGCTTCGTTACGCGGAACGTGTATAATTTGTGACACATCCAGGTTGAATGTAAAACCATCTGATGACCTTACCGTAATTGTACACAGGTTTTTATCCAACTCATGCGCTTCGGTACGGCTGTCGGCCCAGTTAAGTACGATATTGGTGGTAGGCACAATTTCAACCGCGTGGGTATAAATGTTCACCGGGTGCTTACCAGGGTCAAGCGGCTCGTCCCAAACACCTTTTTCGTTGCGTTTTACAATGTTGCCATGTTTAAAGGCATCACCGCTGGTATCCTTACCTTCGGGGCCAACAAAGGAGTTAACAACGCCTACATAACCAATGGGTATATATATCATATCTACCTGCTCTACTATTACAAACCAAGGGTTAAGGTAGTAAGTACCGGCCAGGATAACATCTTCCTGCAAGCCCTTGCGGCCGCCTGCGTTAATGAACGCTATAGGATCCTGGTAGTTTTTATGCCCATCTACCGAGTAACCGGCAATTTCGCCTTTTGCCAGCGGCTCACCATCCAGCGTGGTAATAATACCTACTTTGTTTTCCTGTATCTGGGTAATAGGCACCGTTACAATCTCGAACAAGAAAGTATTGATACGGTAGCTACCCGGCGTAAGGAAAGCCGCCTGCGGGCCCTTTTGACCGTTGTTATCAAGAAACGCAATAGCATCCTGAAATTTATCGCAGTTTACCGGTTTACCCAGCACACGGCCTGTATCAAAGGATGCACCGTCCTTTGCTTTTACCAGCCCGAGTTTGTTTTGCTCAATAATGGTAAAGGGCTCCATGGTAATACCATACTGCCAGGGCCACATGCCCCAGTACAAGCCCGGCGCAAGCGCTTTGGCCTGCATACCGGCCTCGCCATTAGTGGCAATGATACGGCCATCGGGCAGCCTTGATTTACCCGATAGGGTAAACTTTTTAACCACCAGGCCAATACGGTCGTCAGGGACGATCACCATCCCAAAGAATACGCGTAAAACAAATTTGTACAGCACCAATAATAAAATTACGGGCACAGCATAAAAAAGCATAACAATTGATTTGTCCATTTTTTTAAGATTTAGAATTTAATTTTTTTTGATTTTTTTAACGGAACCCTTAAGGTGCGGGCCCTCACAATACTAAGTAGCATACCTTTTGGAAGGGAGTCCTTGGCTATTTAGTGTCATTTAGACAGTTACGGTTATAGGTTGTTACAACAATTTTAAAAAATATTTTTTGATTTCGGAATTCGGATGTTCGATTTCGGATTTGGCAGGGTTTACCTATCCAAACAATTCCTCGCCGGTCATTTTAAAATCCGCGTTGAAGTTAACTGTGGCAATACCTTCTAATAAGCCCAGTTTGCGTTTGGGCTTGATAAATTGCGATGGTGGAAGGAAATATCCAATAAGTTCTTTTTTCTTTCCATGGGCAATTGCAAAACCCAAACCTCCTTTCACTTTCTCCAATATCTCTTCAAAATGCGTTTTAAATTCTTCTGCAGTAATTGTTGCTATGCCAGGTTTCATGTTATAATAATACGTGTTACTTTGCAAGTTATCAAGCGAATATCCCCGTGACACTTTAAATAATTGTAAACAAATCACAATCTCCATGGGTTAAGATAGCAACGTTACTAAAACCCCACTATCATGGCAACATTATCATCGAACAAAACCGGAAGCAAAAAGGCTGTAGCCAGCGCTGCTAAACCTGCAGGCGAAGAACTCAAAACCGACTTCCCCATGAGCGAAAAGGACGAAGTAAAAAAAGCCGAAGAACGAATGAAAAAACAAACAAAAGGCAAATAATTTTCTGTTTATTTCGGCAGCAATTTTATAGCTTAGGCAAACAATTATCCCCCATCATGATTAAACATAGCTTTTTATTGTTTGCTGTTGTATTGCTGTTCATCACCGCGTGCAAGCCCTCGGTTTCGGTTACTACCCTTACCGGTAAATGGAAATATGTAAAAGTAGAGCACCCTAATGCCAGCCCTCCGGATACTATGAAAAAAGCCGAATTGGATGAAGTGGTGCCATACATCCAGTTTACGCCCGAAATGAAGTTTTTGATTGTGTGGGGTGGTAAGTTTTTAGCGCATGGCACCTTTACCCTTAATGGCGGCAACATGAACATGACTGAAAAATTAGAAGATGGTAAAACTCGCAGCTACGTTTTCACCGTATCGGAACTAACGGAAAACAAGATAATTTTTGAAACTATAGGTGTTGATGGATCAAAGGTAACGGCGTTAAGGGCAAGTAAATTCTGAGGTCCAGGATATGTCGAGTGTCTATCAGGTAAAACCTGAAGAAAAAGTTATTACGTGCAACAATATAGTTAAACGAATGTTCTAAACTACCGTCATTGCGAGGCACGAAGCAATCCCCGACATGCTAAGTCCCACATAGTTCGGGATTGCTTCGTGCCTCGCAATGACGCATATGCTATATTGATAATCAGACTTACAAACACATCATTATAAGATACGAAGCAATCGCGAACTATACAAGCGGACATACATAGTTTCGCGATTGCCGTGCTGCGCCCGACATAACATTAATCTTCATCCCAAAAGTCCTTGCTACAAAAATCTTTTCTTTCAAAAAGGTGATATATCTTCCCTAACTTGCACATAGTAATAAACAGTAAACAATGGATACAGTTAAATTACAGGAGCAGGCGGCCCAAAGGCAGGAGCTTTTTATAGGGCTATATAAACAGGTATTCCCGGCTGTGGCAAAGTACGTGGCCCGCTGCGGGGGCTCATTCGATGAGGCTAAAGATGTTTTCCAGGATGCCCTGTTGAGCTATTACGAAAAAACAGCACAGGCCGGGTTATCCGTTAACAATAGCGACGGAGCTTATATTTACGGTACGGCCCGGTATCTTTGGATAAAACGTTATAAAGAAGGCGGCCAAACCTCGCGGTTAAATGAAGCTCTTATCGTCAACACTGCGGAGGAAAGCATCAGTTTACCCGATGATAACAAACTGCTCCGCTTTTTGGAATCTGCCGGCAAGCGCTGTATGGAACTGCTCCGCTCGTTTTATTACGATAAACTGCCCATGGCCCAGGTTGCCGAAACATTTGGCTTCTCGGGTGTACGATCGGCAACCGTGCAGAAATATAAATGCATAGAAAAAGTAAGGGAAACCGTTAAACAAAAAGCATTAACCTATGAGGACTTCCTTAAATAACATAGCCCGGATAGAAGCACACCTGCTTGGCAGCCAAAAGCCCACAGATGCTTTACTGTTTGAAGCCAGGCTATTGCTGGATGATAGCCTGCAGGTTGATGTATCTGCCCAAAAACAGGTATATAGCCTGTTACAGCAGTATGGCCGCAAACAATTAAAGCAAGAGATAGAAGCGGCTCATGAGCAACTATTCAGCCAGCCCGAACATCTGAGTTTCAAACAGAAAATAACCCGGTTATTTTTCAAGTCTTAAGTCGAAAGTTCTAAGTCTCAAGCCCAGAGTCTTAATAGACAAAAACAAGACTTATGACTTAGTAGCTCCGACTTAAAACTCAAACTTACTACTTACTACTTACTACTTCAAACCATGAATATTGATAAACAGGAATTCCGCAAATATGCGGTCATGCACCATGCTATTGGCGGTTCGCTGGTAGACAGCTACATCTCAGGAGTCGAAAAAAGCGGCTTACCAACGGCCATGACGCCCTATATTACCGAAGAGCGTGAAATGCGCGTAGCCCAGATGGACGTATTCTCGCGCCTGATGATGGACCGCATCATTTTTATGGGCCAGGCCGTTGATGATAACGTGGCCAACATCATCCAGGCACAACTGCTCTTCCTGCAATCAACTGATGCTAAAAAAGATATCCAGATGTACATTAACTCGCCTGGTGGCTCGGTATACGCCGGCCTGGGCATTTACGATACCATGCACTTCATCAGCCCCGATGTAGCTACTATTTGTACGGGCATAGCCTTATCCATGGGCGCGATATTATTATGCGGCGGCGCGGCTGGCAAAAGGGCTGCTTTAAAGCATTCACGTGTAATGCTGCATCAACCTTCTGGTGGCGCGCAGGGCATGGCATCAGATATCCAGATAGCAGCGCAACAAATATTACTGATGAAGCAGGAATTGTATGAAATAGTTGCTAAGCACAGCGGCCAGCCTTACGAAAAAGTTTACCAGGTATCTGACAGGGATTATTGGATGATAGCCGCCGAAGCCAAAGAATTTGGGATAATTGATGAGGTGCTGGTATAGGTGGATGTGCTGATTTTAGATTTCAGATGTGCAGATGGAGCATTGGTTTTAGATCGGTGGCAATGTTGAGTTGTAAAATCCGGGGACTTTGAGGGGGATGATGCCTATCGCATGTCGGCGAGTCGACTCACCCCGACGAGGCTACGCCCTTCGCCCCTCTCTCCGACTGCGTCGCATAGAGGGGCGAAGAATATTTTTTTCATTTCCTCAACCCTCTTTGCGGCTTCAGCCGGAGAGAGGGTCGGCCAGCGTAGCGTAGCCGGGGTGAGTCGTAGCCAGCGTTCAATTCCAATGTTCATATAAAACTAAACATGTCATGGTGATGAGCCTGTCGAACCATAGCGGGCAAAGGCCTCTCCGCGCGGGTCTTCGACAGGTTCAGACTGACAGGCCCGTTACCCTGATAATTTATCACATCATGGAAACTTGTTCAACATCATTTATCAATATTATTTTCTTTCAAAAAAACATTAATGCGCTGCCATCGCCGCCCCGGCCACCGCTTCCACCTTATTCTTAATAAATCGCTTCCCTATAAATAACACCGCAAAAGCCACAACCGAGGATGCTGCCATTACACCTGCCATAGGTAGCGTGCCCTGGTTTTGGATAAGCGTGATGCCGTATGATGCAAGCGCCCCTATCGCCATTTGCAGTGCGCCCATTAATGCCGATGCCGAGCCTGCGTTTTTGGTAAATGGTGCTAACGACAAGGCGGACGCATTGGGGCTTGAAATGCCCACACAGCACAAAACACCAAATATCATAACTATTGTACCGGCCATACCAAACCAGCCATTTAACGATCCGGTTAAAAATACCGCCGAAATTATAACCAGGCAAACCACTGTAACATTTATAATTCGCTCGCTTTTATAATACCTAACCAATAGGCTGTTCACCTGGCTTGCTCCAATAAAGCCAATTGATAGTCCGCCGAAAACCCATCCAAATGCACCTTTGCTTATCTTAAAAATGCCGATAAAAACAAGCGATGATGATGCCACGTAGGTAAACAAACCGGCAAATATAAAAGCGCCGCTTACCGCATAAGTAAAAAATTGAGGTTCTTTTATAACCGCCAAGAAGTTAGTGATGATGGGTACAGGCTTAAGCGAATAAGTAGGATCGGGCTTGTAACTCTCGGGCAGAAAGAAAAACACGGCAATAAATATCAGTACAGCTATCACTGTAAGTACCAAAAATATAGCCTGCCATTCAAAATGGTTAACTATAGCGGTGCCCGCGGTTGGGGCAAGCATGGGCGAGGCGCCCAACACCAGTATGAGCAGGGCAAATACCTTGGCATTATCTTTTACCGGGAATAGGTCGCGCACCATGGTCATTGCTGCTACGGTTGCAGCACAGCCTCCAATGGCCTCAAAAAAACGCATCCCCACAAGCATTGGTAGTGATGTCGAAAAAAAACACCCTACCGAAGCAACGATGTACAAAACGAGCCCGAAATAAAGGGGGCGTTTACGTCCAAACCGGTCCAGTAAAGGCCCATATAACAGCTGGCCAGCGGATATGCCGATAAAAAAGCTCGACATAGTCAGTGTCATCTGCTCAGGGCTGGTATGTAAATAGGCGGCAATGGTATCAAAAGCCGGCAAATACATATCGATAGAAAAAGGAGCCAGCGCTGTAAGCGAACCTAATATGAGGATAAGGAAAAAGTATCTTTTTTTAGTCATGCGTTTTGTTTGTTCATAGGTCATCGTTCATGGCAGCTGCATTTGCCATGATTTAATTAAAACGTTGGTTTTTACCTGGTATTTTTTTTGAAGCGGCCATGATCTATGAACTATTAACCATGAACCATCAACTGCTAAAACGTTTCGCCTAAATTAAGGTTTATTGACGAAAAATTGCGGCTTACCCCATAATCAAGGCTAATATTTGTACCCGATTTTTTATTGAACTTAAACCTAAGGCCAGTGCCGCCTGCCGGGTGCCAATAAGTAAATTTATAGGTATCTGGTTCGGTTACCGAGTTCACGTTGGCAAATAAAACAAAGCCCAGCAAGCCGTTGCCGGTAATATCCCGGCGATACTCGGTTTCAAAATAAGCCAGTCGCTGACCGCGGTAGCGGTTTTGCTGAAAACCTCTCCCCGATCGCTGGTATGGCTCCCAGCCTAAACTGGGCAGGTTTAAATAAGGGGTACCCGGTGTAAGCGATGTCCAGTAATACGTCCAGAACGCCAGCACATTTTTAGGGCCCGAATTGGTTAGTGAAACATACTTCCGCAAATCGATGTATAACGATTGCCAGTTGGTATGGCTTCCCAGCACTTTAGTATTAAACCGGTACGACACGTTGGCATAAACCCCGGGCAAAGGGTCAATTGAGTTTCTGCGTGTATCATATAACAAGTTCAGGGTGGCTCCCGATGAAAATGCATCCTGGCCAGTTGCTGTACCGTATTTGTACTTCGTAAAATCGCGCAGGGTTTGTTGGCCCTGGCTATCTATATCGGCATAGTAATCAAGATTATACCCCACACCCGCATAAAAATAAGGTTTTATTCTTTTTAGCACTGTTTGGTAAAGGCGTATGTAATTATAATCAACCAAAAATTTGTCGTGGTTGTTCATATTCCCCCCAAGGCCCCAGGTATATTGCGGGTAAACCAGTAAACGAATATCGCCTATAACGTTCCACTGATTATCTTTAAGCCAAACACTTGAACGAATCGGCAAGCCGTACCGCCCTTTAAGGTTAAAATAAGGGGTAAATACAACGGTAGAAAGATTGGTAGTCTTTTGATCGCCCAGGTAAAAGCCTGCTGTAGTTGAGGTAAATAGTGCTCTGCCCCCGCTTCGCCCGTCAGACGTTGAGATAGGTAAAAAGGAGAAATAAAATTTCTTTTTCTCGGTAGTTGACACCTTCCTTGGCTTAACATTAAATACCGACCGGAAAACATCTATCAAGTCCCGCTGCGGAATAGTATCTGTTGGTCTTTTTGCAGTATCGGCATTAGGCCTGCTGGTTTGTGCCATTATAGCAAAAGGCATTAAACAAAACAATAATGCTATAAACGTTTTACCCATTATTTATTTAACGTAATATGTACACATGCTGTTTGGGATTATTGCCCGTAAACCCAAACTTTTAACGAATAACCCGCCTTTAACGCATTTATCAAGCAAATTTTATTTTACACTTTGCTGATAATAGCACTCACTTAAGATAATAAAAAAAGCCCGCGGTTGTAGTAAAACCGGGGCTTTTAAATAAATTTAACTTTTTTTAACCTTTACTGGTACTTAACAGTAGTTACAGTAGTTGTTTTGCTGTATGGGTGTGCGTGATGCCTTGGGTGAGCCCTGCGCCACGCAATACGACGGGCACGCTCTTTTTTCTCCCTTGCCCGGCGCACCTCATTACCAACAACGTAGCCACCGCCTGCGCCTATGGCACCGCCAATTAAAGCTCCGCCAACATTATGGCCTATCAGGCCGCCAGCAACGGCGCCACCGGCACCACCTATTATAGCGCCCTTACCCTGGTCGCTTATTCCCTTTTTCTTTGTAGTTTGAGCCTGGGTGTTTTGCGCAAATGTTAACAACATCGCGAAAAACAGGCAGGCAAATATGATTAGCTTTTTCATGGTATAATGTATCTGATAAGTGTTAATAATTATCATCTATACAAATAGCAGGCCAAGTATTCAGTTTGCAGTAAGCAGCAGGCAGTTTGCAGTAAGTTTTTAAGCTTAATGTTGGTTTGGGCGTATCCCTGCGGGCTGGGCTATCCGCTCATACTGCACAGGCATTAAGCGCGAGGCCGGTATCCGCTTTTATCCCTATCGCGAGAAGTTGTCTGAATCAGAATTTTCAGAATTAAAGAATTCACAGGATTTTAAACACGATTTAGTGATTATAACAAGATTACCAGGATTTTTTAAATGCAATATTTAACATACAGCCTACTCACTACTCATTTAAAAAATCCCATTACACTGGCAGAAAACTGTACCGTTTTTGAGGCAGCGTTATGATCGCCGGGTACATAACTTAGTTGGGATGTAGGGATCATTTTATGCAATTCTGTTTCCGATCCGCCGTCATGATCTTCGGTGCCGTTTATAAGCAGTACCGGTATTTTTACTTTAGCCAGTTCCTGCGGACTTGTTGAGGGCTGGTATTTTTGTTGCAACGCCAATGCCGGGACATCAAAAGCAGGGTTACTATGAATGTACTTTATCATGCCATCTACATCATGAAAACTGGTATCGCCCATTAAGGCTTTATACGCGTGTACGCGTCTTGGCCATTCGGGATTGGTGTAGGCATCGCCCATACCGCCCATAACCAGTTTTTGCACCCGCTTATCCAACACCAGCAGGCGCGATGCGATGATAGACCCGCGCGAATAGCCTACCACATTATATTTTTTGATGCCCAGGCTGCTCACCAAACCAATAATATCTTTAGCCTCAGCATCGTTAGCGTAACCGGCATCAGTATGTGGTTTGCCTGATCGCCCGTTGCCCCGCTGGTCAAGTATAATCACCTTATAACCGGCAGCAAGCAAATCAGGATAAAGGTGACCAGTCTTCCAACCCTGACCCGTGCCCGAAAACCCGTGGATGAGCACCACCGGGAAGCCATCACCTTTAACCTCGTAATAAATTTTTGTTCCATCGGCAGCAGTATAAAAGTTGCCTGCTGTTTCCTGCGCAAAACTTATAAGGCGTGCCATCAGCATTATTAACAATACCGTTGTTGGTTTTATAATTCGTTTCATTGCGGATAACTACTTTACAAACTGATTAATAATTAATACACCTGCCAACCCGGTTAACGAAACCAAAGTTTCCATTAGCGACCATGACCTGATGGTATCTTTTATACTGATGTTAAAATACTCTTTAAACAACCAAAAACCCGAATCGTTAACATGCGAGAAGGCCAGGCTACCGGCACCTATAGAAAGCACCATTAAATTTGCATCAACATGGCTTTTGGTTACCAACTTTACCAATATACCCGCCGCAGTAAGCCCGGCCACCGTTGCCGACCCTAAACTAACCCGGATGATGGCCGCTATTACCCAGCCTAAAAGCAAAGGCGGCATGTTTAGCGTTTTTAACTGGTCGGCTATCTGGTCACTCGCGCCACTGGTGGTCAAAACTTCGCTTAGGGCTCCCGAGCCGGCAATAATAAGCAGGATGAGCGCTATATCCTTAACAGCATCGGTATAATTACCTGCCAGGGCGCTCATCTTTTTCCCTTGTTTAATACCCAATGTAAAAGTAGCCACAACAAGGGCAATCAGCATTACGATAGATGGATCGCCAAGGAAGGCTATCAACTTTACTGCAAACGCGTTTTTGACACCCAGGTAAGGAAACAAAGCCGATAGCATTAGTAGTATTACCGGCAATAACGCGGTAAAAAAACTATTTAAGGCTCCGGGTAACTTTTCGGGCGGCAGTTCATCGGCCCGGAAAGTAGCTAATGGTTCGGAAGGTATTTTTTTCAAAAACCGGGCAAATAAAGGGCCGGCAATGATGATGGCTGGTATGGCTATCATCAAACCATAAATAAAGGTTGTGGCCATATTAGCATGAAACATAGCTACCAATGCCGATGGCGATGGATGGGGAGGCAAAAAACCATGGGTAACAGATAGTGATGCCAGCATAGGTAAGCCAATATAAACAGCCGGCAACTTATATTTATACACTACCGAGAATATGAGCGGAACCATCAATACAAATCCAATTCCGTAAAAAAGCGGAATTCCAATGATAAAACCGGCAGTAACCAGTGCCCATTGTATATGTTTTTCACCAACTGCTTTAACCAGTACCTCGGCTATTTTTTGGGCAGCCCCGCTTACCGCCACAAGTTTGCCCAGCATAGCGCCCAGGCAAATAATGATAAGTAATTTGCCCATGATATCGCCCATGCCTTTTTGTATCGAGGCCATCAATTTATTTATCGGGATGCCCAACAGCAATCCCGCAGCTATGGCAACAATAAGAAAAGCTACAAAGGGGTTTACCTTACCCCAGCTTACCAATAAAATAAGCAGGATAATACAAATAAGAATAATTGCTAATACCATTATATCAAGCTGTTAATAGTTGGGCTTAAGCCAAACCTTGCCCGACTAAAGTAACAACAATATTTGATTTTAAGCTTTTGCAGTCAAAAGCATTTGATATGAATTACTAAATTTACCAGCCCGGCTATGCATTAATTATTTGTTACTCCAAAAAAACACAAGCAAGTTCTTTTATTTTAAAAATGTTAATTAGAACAAAAATATTACTAAATTGAGGTGCTTTTGTTCATGCCATTCTGCAAAAAATGTTTAGTTTTGTATGCTGACGTTACGATAAATAATAGCCCCTACTATCCCATAATTGTTCAATATAGTTAGCAAGAGATACTTGAATACATTTCGGCCCTTCAATTTTAATTTTCATTATGTCAAAGCGTATTTTAGTATTGGATGATAATCAGGACATTTTAGAAATAGTTCATGAAACGCTCACCTACGAGCAATTTGAAGTACGCAGCACATCAAACAGCCAGGAGGTGTTACCGCTGATAGAAGAATTTGCCCCAGACCTGGTTATATTGGATTACCGCGTTGCAGGCACAAACGGTGGCGAAATTTGCAAAAGCATCAAAGTTCACCCCAAATTTGGCGATATTCCCGTTATTATATTTTCTGCCTATTTAAGTAACGACGACCATCTTTTAAATTATGGTTGTGATGGCATTATCAATAAACCTTTTGACCTTATTGAACTTGTCGAGAAAGTTAATAACTTGATCAAGTAATTGCCCACTATTCTGCCCACATTTAACTAAAATCTCTCTCCTTGTTAGTGTTGCTTTCAATAAAAATTAGCAACAATTAAAAAAAGAGCTTCTAAAAGGCATTGTATTTTTCAAAAAATTCAATTTTTGCACCATAAAAATAACGATACAACAATAAACAACCTTAATGGTTAAGATATTGACAATAACCTTATATTTGTGATAGTAAAAATTAAATAATAATTAAATACAATAACCCCTTAATTGTATTATGGTTGTGCAAATTAATCAGCAGCAAGATATCAGGCCTTTGGAAAAGAAAAGGCCGATATGTCCAAGATGTAAAGCAGATCTCGAAGACAGGGTTCCGCGAGGCTTCTTTGCCAAGCATCTTTTATTTTTCCTTCCTATCAAAAGGTACATTTGCTATCGTTGCCAACGCAAACGATATGTATTTTATTAATTATTAATTAATAAATAAACCGAAAGAATACCTATACTGACTTACTGGTAGTATTTATATATAGCTTGATGTTTTGTATAGGCTATATTGTAACTTGCTCCCCCCGTATCGTATGACAGAAGATCAAAACATTAGCGAAAACCCCAAAAAAGTATATTATTGCTCAAAATGTGGAACTCCATTCCACTTTAAAATGCGTCGCGGCTGGTTTACCAAAAGGATTTTGTTTTTTTTACCCATAAAAAAATATTTCTGCGCCAAGTGTAAAAAAGCAAGCTACATTTTTGCAAGGTAGTAGCCAAGCTTAGTACAAACACTCCTTTTTTCATAACATTACCTAATTTGATGTTTCCTCCGGATAGGAGGTTTTTTGTTTACTTTACTTTAAATTAAGTATAAACAGAACATTATACTGATTTAAAAGTACTTATCAAAGCAATTTGGTATAACATTTGCTTATCAACAATGTAAAGTTATTAATTAATGATTAATAGCATTTTTTTGAAGATACTAAAATACAATACCATGAGACGGATATTAGCGGTTGATGATGACAAGGACATATTGGAGGTTTTACAATACATTCTTGAAGAATCGGGCTATGAGGTTGAAACACTATCAGATGGGCATTACATTTTTGATAGGATCAGAAAGCATCATCCCGACCTGATTTTACTTGACATTATGCTCGGCGGTTTAGACGGGCGAGAGTTGTGTAAACATATCAAAGCCATGAAAGAGACCCATGACATCCCGGTTATCATGATCTCGGCAAGCCACAATATTTCTGATCGCTCGTTTCAGAATAATGACGGTCCTGACGATTTTATAGCCAAACCATTTGATATCGACGTTTTATTGCGCAGCGTAAGGGCACAACTTAACCAGGCAGCTTAACGGCAAAATAGCAGGTAACCGCGAGGTACCTGCTATCCGGTCTTTTCAACACTACGTTTTAAGTACCTAATCGATAACGATTATTCAATATTTACATTAAATGCCTTATCCCTTTTAGCCCGGTTTCGTAGTTTAAAAAACACAACCAGGTTTAAAAAGTGCATACCGCCTAAAATCAGAATTATCCACCCCAACTTATAACTCAATACTTCTACCACAACTTGTATACTGGCTATGGTCCCCGTTTCCTTTAAGGCCAAGCTCATGTAACCTATGTTAATAAGATAAAAGCCCACAACAAGTAGTTTATTTACAGAGTCGGCCAATTCATTATTGCCATGAAAAATATCTACCAAAAAAATACGGCCGTTTTTGAATAATACCTTGGCAACCCAAACAGTTAATGCGATGCTTACCAGCAGGTAAACAAGGTAAGTTAAAATAAAGTAGTTCATGATTTTACGATTTGTTTAATATAATTATTATAGAATTTTCAAAAAATATTGAAATTAAAATTCAAAAAAAATGTTACTTGAACATTTTAAATATCGACCCAAAAAACCAGTTTTCTTCCGCTTTAAGCATGGTGTCTAACGTTGTGTTTACGTTTTTTGCCAGCTTATTAATGTCATTTACCGATGTCTTAAAAGTTTTATAAGCAGGGTCATTTTCATCACCTTTAACTTCGGTTAACTGGGCAAGAATCTTCAGTACCGGGTCAAGCTCGCGTTTTTTACGCTCTTCGGCTACACGGCGGGCAATTACCCAGGTATCCTTCTCGGCATAAAAAAACTCTTTCCGCTCGCCTGTTTTATGTTGCTTTTCAACCAAACCCCAATCAATCAAATCGCGCAGGGTCATATTGGCATTGCCACGCGATATGCTCAATTCAGCCATCACCTCTTCGGTAGTTAAAGCCTCTGGCGATACCATAAGTAAAGCATGCACCTGCGCCATCGTGCGGTTTATCCCCCACTCTGATCCCAGCTTGCCCCAGGCCTCAATAAACTTCAGTTTTCCTTCTGCCAATTCCATGCACAAATATAGATAAGTTTTTAAACTTTCAAAAATAAATGAAATCAAAATAGTATCAAGTAGTAAGTATCAAGTAGTAAGACTTTTATTTGCAGCTAAGTAGTTTTCAAGCTGGCTATATCAAATGGTCGACCTTGGATACAGGCTGCAATTATATCCCACCCAAAATCTTACTACTTGATACTTACTACTTGATACTAAAAGAGAGTTCCTTATCAATCCTTTTATTCCACTCCTCCTGTATACTCTCATTCATCCCGTGATTGGTTTCATCATCGTATTGTTTTTCCAGATCATTCATCTCTCTGAATGAATCCAGGTATTGCATGTTAATGGGGCCATCATAATTATCAACCGTGAGTTTTTCTTTTAGCAAATGTTGTTTAAAATGCTCCATCACCAGTTTTACAATGTCAAAATGCCTTTGTTCATGATTTAAATTATAAGGGGTACGCGCACCATTTTTTACCCAGCAGGCGCTTTTTGGCAAATACGGTTTAAGGCTTATATGTACACAAACTATTCCTTTAACAACCTCAGCCTGTTCCCCGTAGGATATACTTGGGAAAACCTCGGCCTCATATTTACTGGCAGGCGGCTTTTGCTGAAAATCATCCCATTTTAAAGGCCGCTTAGCCGAGTAGTAAATGGTATCTCCTTCGGGCTTTTCGGTATAGTCGCTAAAAATCAGCTTTACACCTTTGGCCAGTTTTATATTGCTATCGGCCTGTTTATTTATCCAGGTGTTAAAATAAGCCAGGCCTGCCTGTAACGAATTACTTAACAAGCCACCTATATCCATTTGCTGACCAGTACTCCTCGTATAGCCTGTACCACCGCGGTAATCAACTAAGTGTATATCTTCACCCTCTTTTTTAAGCCAAAAAGATAATATCATGGCGGCTTTACCTTCAACCCGGCCGTCGGATTGTAATTTTTCGTCTACCCTAATCTTCTTAATGCGGATAATTATGGGCCGCAATGTCCTATTGGCGGGCACGCTTTTCTCAAAATATTGCTTAATCGCCGTTGGCACACCCCCTTGCAAATCCAACGATAACCTTGGTGTAGCTATGGTTGCCTGTGTAGCGGGTAACAACCCGGCTACCGGGCTTCGGTCATCGCGTTCATCAACAACTCCAGCTATATAAAACTCACTCACCGGCAACAAAATTTTCGGTTCGGTTAAAACAATTGGCCCGCTTGTTTTTTGTGCATTACAAATCAACGGAAAAAACAAAATGACTAACACCTTAAGCTTTTTACCAGCAAAAAGATATATCCCGGCCGATATGAAAATCGGGCAACACATGAAAATAAACATATTATCAAACATGCTTAAAGATTTAAAAAATTGCAGTGGGTTACACTAATTGGTTATTTTTGGCAAGACCCGGTGGTTATGGAAAAGTCAACAATTTTAAAGTTTTCCACACACATATCATCTTTAGTATTACCTTCGTTTTATAAACGTGTTTTCCACATTTGTTAACTACTTGTGTTAATTAGCCCTTTTCGTTTCGCTATTTTAGCACCATCGTTAGTATGCGCTTTATGATCAAAAAAAGATACATCCCCCTGCTAATCCCTGTTTTTATAGCTTCAGCCGCTTTTGCACAGCAAAACCCATCTACCCAGGTTTACAAAACTTACCATGCTGCCGTCGACCTCATGAGCCGGGGGCAATATGCTTCGGCTGCTGAGCAATTTCGACTATTGGAAGCAACCCGGCTTAAAACTACCACTCAGCCCAAGTTTGAATCAGACCTGTCGCTGGTAAAAGAAAACAGCCAATATTACGAAGCCTTTTGCGCCCTTAACCTTAATAATGATGATGCCGAAAGCATGTTTCAGCGTTTCATTAAGGAGCATCCCGAAAACCCGCTTACCAAGCTGGCTTATTTCCAGATAGGTAAATCATATTTTAAGCAGGGAAAGTACGAAAAATCAATTGAATGGTTTGATAAAGTACAAGCCGGCGAACTTAACGGGCACGATAACACCGAGTATAAATTTCGTAAGGGCTATGCTTATTTTTCACTGGGCAACTACAAAGACGCACAACTGCTTTTTGCCGAAGTAAAAACCAAGAAAACCGAATTTACCGAAGATGCTACTTATTACTTTGCGTACATAGCTTACCTGAATAAAGATTACCACCTGGCATTGGTGAACTTTGAGCGGTTAAAAAAATCAAAGAAGTATGAAAACAGCTACCCTTATTATATATCGGCAGTTTACTTTTTAGATAAACGCTATGATGATGTAATAAACTACGCGGTGCCAATTGTTAACAGCACCCACCAGCAAAACGAAACCGAAATGCTGCGCATAATTGCCGCATCATACTTCGCCAAAGCCGATTTTGATAATGCGGTTAAGTACTACGGCCGTTTCCAGGACCGGGATCAGGGTCGTACACAAAACACACAGGATAGCTACCAGATAGGTTACACCTTTTACAAGGTGGGTAACTACGCCCAGGCCGCCAGCGAACTTGAAAAACTGGTGGAGCAAAAAGATGTATACAGCCAAAATGGTAACTACACCCTTGGTGATGTGTTCCTGAAGATGAACAATAAGCAAAGTGCCCGTAATGCTTTCCTTAATGCATCCAAACTTACTTATGATAAGCAACTGCAGGAAGATGCCTTATACGAGTACGCCAAGCTATCATACGAGCTGGATTTTAACACCGAGGCACTTGCAGCTACCCGTTTATACCTTAAAAATTACCCCCGCTCCCGTCGTAATGATGAGATGAAGGTTTTATTGGGCGAAGAACTGTTAAATTCCCGCAATTACAAAGAGGCGGTAGATATACTGGAGCCTATCCCCAACAAATCAGAAAGCGCTCAGATAGCTTATCAAAAAGTTACCTATTACCGCGGGTTGGAATTTTATAACGAACGCGCCTTTGAAAACGCCATAGGTATTTTTCTTCGGTCATTGAAAAATCCTATCGACCCAAAAACCGCAGCCCTTACCACTTATTGGATGGCCGAGGCTATGTACGAGGTACGCAAATATACCGAGTCGGTTGAAACCTTTGAGCAGTTTTTGGATATGCCCGAGGCCAGGGAAACCGAAGTGGCCAACTATGCCAACTACGCCGTGGGTTACGCCGCCTTTTATGGCGAGCAGTATAAAAAGGCTGCTAATTATTTTGAAAAGTTTATAGCCGGCGATGTAAAAGACGAAAGCACCCAAAACGATGCGGTAACCCGTATTGGCGATAGCTATTTTGTACTGAAAAGCTACGGCAAAGCGCTTGATTACTACAACCGCATTATTGCCAGGCACAGCCAGGGCGAAGACTATGCTTTGTTTCAGCGTGGGATGATCCAGGGATTGCAGGGTTCATTAGATACCAAGATAAGCACCTTGAATGATGTGCTGAACAAATTCCCGAACTCCGATTACGCTGATGACGCATCATTCGAGATAGCATACACCTATTTCCTGAAAACAGACGGCGAAAAAGCCAAAACAGATTTGCAGGCTATGATCCAGAAATACCCGCGCAGCAGCTATATTCCGCGTGCGCTGGTTACCATCGGGTTAATTGATTACAATGCGGGCAACGATGATGTGGCCGTTGAATCGTTCAAAAAAGTAATCCAGGATTATTCATCAACCGACGAGGCCAAACAGGCCCTTAAGCAGATAGAAAAAATTTATACCGATAAAGGTGATGCCCAAACCTTTATTACTTACGCGGCGACCACCCCGATAGGTAATTACACCGCTGCCGATCAGGAAAGCATTATGATAACCGCTGCCAACAACCTTTATTTAAAAAATGACTGGCAAGGTGCGTTGGGTGCCGTAAACGCTTACTTTGATAAGTTTCCGGGCAAGCAGATTTACGAAAAACAGGCAAGATTTATAAGGGCGCAAAGCTTAACCAACCTGAACAGGACACAGGAAGCAGTTGTTGATTATAACCTGATACTAAACGACTGGACCAGCGCTTACAGCGAAAAATCATTAATAGCCATGGCTAAACTCTACATCAGCCAGCAAAAATATAATGAAGCAGTGGTGTTCCTGAAGCGCCTGGAAACCAATTCAGAATATAAGGCCGATTATACCTTTGCCATCAATAACCTGTTGCTTTGCTATGCCGAAATGAAAATGCCGGATGATGCACTTAACTATGTAAAACTGGTTAGAGAAAACGATAAAACCGCGCAGGAAGATAAATTCCGCACAGGTTTATATGCGGGTAAGGCTTATTTGCAAAGGGGCGATACAACCACCGCAATTAAGGAATTAAACTACACCATAACCAATACTAAAACAGTTGCCGCAGCTGAAGCAAAATACAATGTGGCACTGGTTGAGTATTTAAAAGGCAGGTACAAAACATCGCAAAAAATGTGTTTTGACCTGGCTAAGGAAATGCCAAACTACGATTACTGGGTAGCCAAAACGTATATTTTATTAGCCGACAATTACAGGGCCCTGAAAGACAATTTTCAGGCTAAAGCAACCCTGCAAAGTATTATTGATAATTATAAAGCCGATGACGATATACTGCCAACGGCCAAACAAAAACTGGATGTGTTAAACGGCGGCAAATCGAGCAAAATAGCTGCGCCTGTAGTGCCCGATACCGGCGACAATAAAGCGGCTCCTGCAGATACCACCAAAACTCCAGCCCAAAATTAACAGGATAACGAAGAGTAATATAAAAGAAGACAAGCAATGAAATTAAGATACACCTATACGCTGCTTACCTTAATAATAGCATTATACTTTGTTCCTGCACAAGCGCAAACAAAGAAACATGCAAAAAAGGCAACAGTAAAAACCGCCAAAGCCAAAACACCGGCCAAGGCGCCTGCAAAAAAAGCCGCAACAAAAACTACCGTCAAAAAAACCGATGCCGGTGCAAAAAAACTGGGCGATGTAGTTAGCAAAGCCAGCCAGGATACCACCAAAAAAGGCGGTGCCAACAGTAACAACCCGGCAAACGGCGGCAGTTTATCAGAAGAGATTGTGGTAACTACTGCTTACAAACCAGTATTGGCCGATGCGGTAAAAATTCGCCGCAACCCCGATCTGGAAGATAAAGTGCCTTTTAAAGCGCCTTTAGCTTATACCCCGCTGGATAAAAAACTTGATCAGGATTCAGAAATCAAACGTCTTGATGCTCAAAAACGGCCTGCTGAGCAGGACTCGGTATTGCTTAACAACTATGTTAAAGCAGGCGTGGGCAGCATGAAAACCTTGTTTGGCGAAGCCTATTTTGGTAACGGCCGCGACCAGGCCTTGCAGGTTGGAGGTTTCCTGAAACACCTTTCGCAATCGGGCTCATGGGATAAGCAAACCGAAAGTAAAGACGAAGTTGGCGTGTTCATCAAAAGCATCAATTCAGAGAATACCATCAGCGGCCGCATTAATTACAAACGCCGTGGTGTTTATTTTTACGGTCACCCGGATTCAATCCCTTTAACCTTTACCCCGCAAAAGCAATATTTTAATGATATCAGCGGCGAGGTTGAGCTGGCCAAAAACTTTAAGGATGTTGAAAACGACTTTACCTATTCGGTAAAATTAAATGGATATTCATTCGGCAATGCCTATAAAGCCCGCGAAAGTAATATTGTGCTTTCGGGTTTTGTAAACCAAACCATTAAACAGTTTTATACCGGCCTGGGGGCTTCGGTTGATCTGGCCAACCCTAAAGACAGCGCTTATAACTTAAATAACAGTATACTGCGGTTAAACCCATATATTAAATTCCAGGGTACCAACTATAAAATTGATGCGGGCGTAACCATTGCTAAAGAATTTGGCGACTATGACCGGTTTTTTGTTTTCCCGGCTGCAAAACTGGAATACCAGGTAATACCCAAATATGTACGCCTTTTTGTTGAAGCTAAAGGTGATGTAAACAGGGCATCTATACGCGATTTTGCAAATGTAAACCCATACATCAATCAAAATATAAAGCTTCAAAACTCCGTTGATCAGCTGGATATCAGCGCCGGCCTAAAAGGCACATTGGCACCTGGGCTTAGCTTTAAAGCAGCTGTATTCCGCAACAGCGTAAAAGATATGGCCTTATTTGTAAGCACTCAAACTGCCCAGGGTTATAAATTTGATGTAATATATGATAAAGGCCGGTCACGCGTAAGCGGTTTTAATGGCGAGCTCGATTTTAAAGCAACCGAAGATGTAAACATTTTTGGCCGCGTGGAGTTTAAGGATTATAAAATGGCAACAGAAGCGCAAGCCTGGAACCTGCCTAAGTTTTTGTTAACAGCGGGTACAGCCATTCATATTAACAATAAAGTAAGCATCACCGGTTCATTATTGATAAGAGGAACTGCCTATGACAGGCCGTTTGGCATTGTGCCGGGTCCGTTAGGAACGCCGTCGCCGAATACAAGCCTGTTAACCAAGAACCGCGAAATTGCTTCATTTGCTGATTTGAATGGTGGTGTTGAATACCGCGTTACACCGGTTATTACGGTATTTGCGCAAGCAAATAACATTTTAAACTCGGGTTATCAAAACTGGGTATACTATCCTAACTACGGATTTAATATCTTTGGCGGCGTTGGTTTCTCGTTTTAAGATTATTGAATTACCATAAAACCGTATTTTAACAAATGGATATAGCCAATTACTTAAGTGAACTACTGGGCCAGCACGGCGAAATAAGTGTGCCGGGCCTTGGCTATTTTGTACATGTGCGTGTGGGTGCCTGGTATAACGATGCCGAGCGTAAATTCTATCCACCCGGTTATAAAATCCAGTTTGATCCGCAAACCATTGATGGTGATGATACTTTAACAAAATACATTGCCGAAAAGAAAAAAATCTCGCTGGCATCATCTAAATACTTTACCGATAAATACATCAGCGCCCTAAAACAAGAGGCCGCTTTGCAGGAAGTACCATTTGCCGATCTGGGTTGGTTTTTTATGGATAAAGGCAGAATTGCCTTTAAATCAAAGATAAGCAATACCGATAGCGCCTCTTTTTTTGGGTACGCGCCTGTCAGCATAAAAAAGTTAAACCAGCCTGCCGCGCCGGAAGTAACTGCTCAAACAGCCGCTCCTGCGCCAGAGCCAGTTGATACGCCAGTACAGGCAACAACTGCAATACCATCACCTGAGCCTTTGCCGCTGCCACCACCAGTAAGGAATATCGAATTTACTGAAACTGTTAATCAACCTGAAGAATATGTGGATGAAGAACCAGAGGCAAGGCGCGGTATAAGCCTATGGGCTATTATATTAATAGTGGTAATCATTTTGGCCAGCGCCGCATTAACTGTTTACAAATTTAAACCACAGTGGCTGCATCTGAACAAAGGCCAGGAAACGCAGCTGCCAACGGAGCCGAAAGCTACACCTGTTACAAAAGGCGATACTGACACTGTAAAAAAAGTGGCACAACCTGCCGATACGATCAAAAAGGCAATTTTAAAGCCCGATTCTGCGTTAAAGACTGCAAGCGCCGCTGTCCCGCCTGCAGATTCATCAACGGGTCCTGTTTTTGCCGTCATCCTTGGGGCGTTTAAAACCGTTAAAAAAGCTCAGCTTGAAGCAGATATTTACCAGAAAAAAGGAGTTGATGCCCGCGTTTACAGTGGCCCAGGTACCGGCAAGCTTATTAAGGTTGTAACAGGTAGCTTTGCGACTTATGATGAAGCAAAAACACAAAAAGACCGACTGGTAAAAGAAAAGAAAATAGAAACAACATCGTATCCATATCAACTCGTTAAACATCAGAAATGACATTATTATTAATACAGGCAGTAACAGATACAGCAAAGCACTTAGTAGATACCGCTAACCATGCAGCCACCCAATTAGCACCCGCAGAAGATTTACGTTTTGGCGACCTGCTGATAAAAGGGGGCTGGGTAATGATACCTATTGGCATCCTGGCCGTACTGGGGCTTGTTATATTTTTTGAACGCTATTTTACCATCCGCAAGGCATCCCGCAATGAGTCGAACCTGATGATACAGGTACGGTCAAGCATCCATTCGGGCAACCTGGAATCGGCCATCGCTATTTGCCGTAACAGCAATACGCCTTTGGGCCGAATGCTTCAAAAAGGCTTATTGCGTATTGGCCGCCCTATAAAAGATATTGAAGGCGCTATAGAAAACATTGGTAAGCTGGAGGTATCCAAACTCGAAAAAAATATTGGAATTTTAGGTATCGTAGCCGGTATTGCGCCGATGTTTGGTTTCCTGGGTACTATTGCCGGGGTAATCAAAATTTTTTACGATATTTCTAAAACAGATAACATCAGTATGGGCGTTATATCTGGCGGTTTATATGTAAAAATGGTAACATCCGCCGCCGGCTTATTTGTGGGTATTGTGGCCTACGTGTGCTACCATATTTTAAATATGATGGTGGATAAAGTGATCCTGAAACTGGAAACTGATGCCATTGAATTTATTGACCTGTTAGAGGAGCCAAGCAAATGAATTTAAGAAAAAGACATAAAAGTGCATCTGCCGAGGTACATACATCGGCAATGAACGATATCATGTTCTTCCTGCTTTTGTTTTTCCTCATCGCTTCTACGGTAACCAACCCAAACGTGGTTAAGCTGGTATTGCCAAAATCATCAAGCGGGCAGTCTATCTCCAAAAAAACAATCAACGTAGCTATTACTAAAGATCTGGTATACACCGTTGACAAAAAGGTAGTACCGGTAGATAAACTCATGGACGAGCTATCAACCTACAAAGCGATGGCTAAAGAATTAACCATTGTTTTATCGGTAGATAAAACCGTAGCCATACAGGATGTGGTACAGGTATTGGATATAGCACAAAAATTAAACATAAAACTGGTTTTAGCAACGGAACCGAAGGGATAGTATCAAGTAGTAAGTATCAAGTATTAAGATTTATTGGCCTAAAATTGTTTGCAGCTGTCTTGACACTTGATACTTGATACTTGATACCAACTACTACTTGATACTAAAATGGAATACAGGGAAGAGCAAAATAACTATCCAAAGGCGTTTTTAGCAACAGGCATTATCATGACCTTGCTGATAGCGGCATGTTATTTTATCGTGTTTCAAAACCCACCAAAACAAGAGGAAGGTACAGGCGGTATCCTGGTGAATTATGGCACCACTGATGAAGGTATGGGTAATGATTATATGAGCACCGAAGAACCTTCGGTTGCCGAGAAGGCCAACCATACCAAGCCCGACAAGGTTACCCCTGCCCCACCATCGGAGGACAAACCAACTCCGCAGGCCAGCGAAAAAACTGTTGTTACCCAAAATACCGAAGATGCGCCCGAAGTGGCCGCCCCAACAAAAAAACCAACAACTGCAGTAGCTACACCACAACCTACTAAAGCGGTTGCAAAGCCTGTTGTTAACCAAAACGCCCTTTACAAAGGCAAGGCCACAACCGGCACCGGCCAGGGCGATGGTACGGGCAATAAACCCGGCAACCAGGGCAAACCGGAAGGCAGTACTTTAACCAATAATTATAACGGAACAGGGTCTGGCAACGGCGGCAACCTTAACATGGATCAGCGCAATTTTGTAAGCAGGCCCACCGTTAGTGGCGACAACAGGCAAACGGGCAAAATTGTTGTCGACCTGCGCGTTGACAAAGACGGAAACGTAATTTATGTTCACGGTGGCGCCCGCGGCACTACCATATCCGACCAGGCACTGATTGAAAAATGCGAAAACGCTGTCAGAAACTCCAAGCTCAATCCCCTCGATTCGGCACCCGACACGCAGCCAGGCACTGTCGTTTTTGTGTTTAAGGTAAATTAATCTTTTAGTTCATGGATCATAGTTGATGGTTCATGGCAACACTTAGCTTCAAATTTTACATTATCGGGCATTTAATTTAGCTGTTCAATACTACATTTGCGCTATAGTTAGTAGTTCACCCTTCATCACCATGAACTATGAACCATGAACCATGAACTACAACGAGACCATCCAATACCTATACACCCAACTCCCCATGTTTACGCGCGATGGGGCTTCGGCTTATAAAGCTAACCTTGATAATACCATCGAACTTTGTAAGCGCCTGGATACCCCCCAGCATAAATTTAAAAGCGTGCATGTTGGCGGCACCAACGGCAAAGGTTCTACATCGCACATGCTGGCGGCTGTATTGCAAACGGCCGGTTACAAAACAGGCTTGTACACGTCTCCCCACTTAAAAGATTTTCGCGAACGTATCCGCATTAACGGGCAAATGATCAGTGAGCAAACGGTGATTGATTTTGTTGAAGATCACCTTAAAGATTTTGATGAAATCCGTCCCTCATTCTTTGAAATGACCGTTGGCCTTGCTTTTGATGCTTTTGCAAAAGAGAAAGTAGATATAGCCATCATTGAAGTTGGCCTGGGCGGGCGATTGGATTCGACTAATATCATCAACCCACTGCTTTCCATTATCACTAACATCGGCTGGGACCACATGAATATCCTGGGGAATACTTTACAACTGATAGCCGGCGAAAAAGCGGGCATCATTAAGCCCGGCGTCCCGGTTATTATTGGCGAAAACCAGTCGGAAACGGCGCAGGTATTTGTTGAAAAGGCGACAAAAGAACATACCACCCTTTTATTTGCATCAGACACGTGGGAAATTCAAAATTCAAAAGTCAAAAGTCAAAAAGAAGGTTTGCTTGAATTAATAGCGACCAACCACTCACCACTCACTACTCACCACTCACCACTCGCCATCCAGCTCGATCTTACCGGCTCATATCAGCTCAAAAATGTAAAGACTGTGTTAACAGCTATTGACGAACTACGTATTCAAGGTTTCAATATTAGTGATGATGATATCCGCACAGGCTTATCGCAGGTAAAAACCCTTACCGGCTTACATGGCCGCTGGGAAACATTAACTGAAAAGCCCCTGACCATTTGCGATACTGGCCACAATCCCGATGGTATACAGGAGGTTTTAAAAAACATTGCGTCCGTTAATTACAAATACCTCCATTTTGTAATTGGTATGGTGAATGATAAGGATATCACCAAGATTTTAAGCATGCTCCCAAAAGATGCTACCTACTATTTTTGCAAACCCGATATACCAAGGGGATTGGAACCTGAAAGCTTAAGGCTGAAGGCTGAAAGCATTGGCTTACAGGGCGAAGTTTACCCGTCAGTAAAAGAGGCAGTGCTGGCCGCTCAAAATAATGCGGGTAACAACGACCTTGTTTTTGTGGGAGGTAGTACTTTTGTGGTGGCAGAAGTGGTCTGATCAGAATTTGCAGAATTTGAGAATTTACAGAATGTAAAAACTCGCCGAAGTCCCCGAGCCTGTCAGGCTGAGTGGTAAAATTCGACGAAACGCTGAAGGAGGAATGACATCGTAAAAAAGGGCTGTCATGGTGAGCTTGTCGAACCATAGCGGGCAAAGGCCTCTCCGCGCGGCCCTTCGACAGGCTCAGGGTGACAGGCCTGCGCACTTCAAAAATTCAACATGTCATGGGTAACCTGTCGAAGCATAGCAGGCTTATAATGATAGTCCTCTTTTCAACGTCATTCCCACTTCCAGAATTTCACGAAATTTTTCAACTTAAGATGACAGTTTAATCTTGCCTGACTGTTGCGCTTTTGTTTCGCTTTTCATTTTATGGCAATTCTTAATTTGTTGATTATTAGATAAATGACAAATTTGTCTGTTTCACTTGTTGCGCAACACAACAGCTTAAAGCAGAAATGATTCTGATAATTCTTAAATCCTGTAAATTCTGATTCCCACAAAATATTCTGATTAAAATTCTATTTTTACTCCCGATACAATCCATCTCCATCCATACCTTTTATTAATATGACATACCTACCATCTGCAGACAGATACAAAAAAATGCAATACCGTCGCTGTGGCAATAGCGGCATTAAATTACCGGCCATTTCGCTGGGTTTGTGGCACAATTTCGGGCACGTTGATGTTACCGAAAACTACCGCAAAATTTTACACCTTGCTTTTGATAGCGGCATTACCCATTTTGATTTGGCCAACAACTATGGCCCCCCTCCGGGTTCGGCCGAAGAGAATTTTGGCCGCATTTTAAAAGAAGATTTCCGCGGTTATCGCGATGAGATGATCATCAGCAGCAAAGCCGGTTATACGATGTGGGATGGCCCTTATGGCGATTGGGGTTCAAAAAAATATTTGGTTGCCAGCCTTGACCAAAGCCTTAAACGTATGGACCTGGATTATGTAGATATATTTTACCACCACCGTCCGGATCCTGAAACACCGTTGGAAGAAACCATGGCGGCGCTTGACCTCATCGTTCGCCAGGGAAAAGCTTTATATGCAGGTATTTCCAACTACCCTGCCGATGTTGCCGCAAAAGCCATTAAAATATTAAAAGAGCTGGGTACGCCATGCCTTATTCACCAGCCAAAATATTCCATGTTTGAGCGTTGGGTTGAAGGTGGCTTAATGGATGTGCTGGGTAATGAGGGTGTGGGCTGTATACCGTTTTCGCCACTGGCACAGGGTATGTTAACCAACAAATATTTACACGGCATCCCCGAAGATTCACGGGCTGCAAAATCAACCGGCTTTTTACAGGCTTCGCAATTAACGGAAGAACGCCTGAGCCAGATAAAAAAACTTAACGATCTTGCACTACAACGCGGCCAAACACTGGCACAAATGGCATTGGCATGGTTGCTGAAAGATAACCGTGTTACATCGGTACTTATTGGCGCAAGCCGCGCCGAACAACTGGCCGACTCATTAAAGGCGCTGGACAATATTGTTTTTTCGACCGATGAACTGGCGCAGATAGAAACGATATTGGGGTAATTAATATCAACGTCATTGCGAGGTACGAAGCAATCTCTTTAGGACGATTATCGAACTTTGCACCCGCCATTTGCATATCGGGGATTGCTTCGTACCTCGCAATGACGTTTTTTTATTTTTTGTTTAAACAACTCCTTTAAGTTTTTTTTAAACCTTTTTCCTATGATTAACTGGGGTATAATTGGTTGCGGCGACGTGACCGAACTTAAAAGCGGGCCTGCCTTTAAAAAAGTGGCCGATAGCGATCTGATAGCCGTTATGCGGCGCGATGCTGCAAAAGCAGCCGACTATGCCAGCCGCCACCTGGTAGGCAAATGGTATAGCGATGCCGATAAAATGATGGCCGAAGCCGGCGTCAATTCTATTTATATTGCTACCCCGCCGTCATCACACCTGGAGTACGCTTTATCTGCCTTAGAAAAAGGTTTTAATGTATATGTGGAGAAACCGGTTACCCGCAATGCCGATGAAGCCAGGGCCATGGCTGCGGCCGTAAAAGAGAGCAATGCAAAACTCACTGTAGCGCATTACCGCAGGGCAGTCCCTATGTTTTTAATGGTGAAGGATTTGCTGGACAAACAAAAAATTGGAGAGGTGCGCACGGTTCAAATCCGGATGTGGCAAAGCCGCAAGCCAAAACTGATTGCCGAAAGCGAAACCAACTGGCGGGTATTACCCGAATTTTCGGGCGGCGGTTATTTTCATGACCTGGCCCCGCACCAGCTCGACCTGATGCTATATTATTTTGGCGAACCGGAAAAATACCACGGCTTCTCGCTCAACCAATCCGCTTCAACACCGGCTGATGATCATGTTTGCGGCGAAATCCTGTTTAAAAACAACGTGGTTGTTAATGGCTCCTGGTGCTTTAGCGTAGCCGAAAGTTTGACCACCGATAGCTGCGAAATCATCGGCACAAAAGGGAAAATAACTTTCCCATTTTTTGGCAATTATGTGAATTGGAAAACAGATACCGAAGATGAAACTATAACGTTTAAACATCCGCAACACATCCAGCAGCCGATGATTGAAAAAATTGTGGCTTACTTTAAAAACGAAGGCCCCAACCCCTGCTCAATTGAAGAGGCTATTGTTTTAATGGATATTATGGATTCATTTACTAAAACTAAATGAGCAATAAATCCTTTATAAGGAAGTTTGAGCATAAGTACCCCGCTCAATTTATTTAACACTGCATTAAAATATGAAACAAATTCTGTCGCTGATTATAGTTATTACAGCTTTTACACTTACAGCAACCGCACAAAAATATGATGTGCCTATGCATTACGAACTGCAAACCGATGCCGACTTTGATATGTATGAGCAACAGGTAATAAACACTGCCGACTGGCTGCAACAAACCGGGTGGAAAGATAAACGCGAAAAACGGCAGGCAGCGCGCTTATTTATTTTAGCCTGGGTGCAGGGTAGTCGCAGCGTTTCGTTGTCAATCAACAAATCCATAAATGATCTTAGCGATCTTAATCCCGAACTGTTGTTTACCTACACTTCGCAATACGCCAAATTTGCATTGCAGCATAAAACCGATTTTGACAAAAACACGGCCAACCTGGTAGCGCTAAGGGCGGTATTATCCAAATACAGCATGGAAGAATCACACAAAAAGGATGATGATGTGGAAAAACTGATAGAGATTAATAAAGAAGGCAACCTGGCCAGCTGGATAGCTACCGATTTTAAGTAGATATTTAAAACAATTATAATAACAAAGCCATCGCTTTTGACAGTTGATGGCTTTGTTGTTTTTAAATATCAGCTATTCTTTTCAGGCACCTTTGCGCCTTCTTTACGTGCTTCTGATAAACCAATAGCTACAGCCTGTTTCTTGCTGGTCACTTTTTTACCGCTGCCGCTTTTAAGCTTCCCCTCTTTCATTTCGTGCATAGTTTTCTCAACTTTTTCACCTGCCTTTTCTGAATACTTTGCCATAATATTTAGTTTTAAGTAGATATTTTAACCAAAGCAAAATAGAGGCCAATTTTAACAGGGAGTTGGCTGTTTGCAATTTTTAGCCGATTTTTGGTTGTAAGCGATAGCCATACAGGCAGGCCGAATAATAAGAGCAATTAGCCTACCCTAAATGATAGTCTTTCTGAATATTCAATGATTAAATTTAAACGTGCCGACCATTTCCAGATTGTCGTTCCGCCCGAAAGGCTGGAGGAGGCGAGGATTTTTTATACCGTTATTATTGGCCTTGAGCCCATTGAGCGGCCCAGGTTCAGATCGAAAGGTTATTGGTTTAACATTGCCAATATTCAGCTGCATTTAAGTACAGAGGAAGCCATGCCCCGCACATCAAGGCATAACGCGTTTGAAATAAGCGACATTGCCGCGGCACGCCGGCATTTACAAAACCATGGGGTGGAATTTATGGAAGAACCGGTGATTCCGCGCCGGGAACGGTTTTCTTTTATAGACCCGTTTGGGAACAGGATAGAATTATTGGAGATGCTTAAATAATATTATTATGAGCCACAGTTTCAGACAGGCCAAATTTGATTTCACACTGATCATGTTTGCCTTTATATTTAGCATCATTATTCCAGCCGGAATTTGCTGGTTAACTTACAAATGGTTGAAGGGTAAAAACCATCCTGTAATGGCAATTATAATACCGGTTATAGAGTTTTTTACCATACTGTGGATCTATTACACCATAATTCAAACCATTAACCTATAACGCCAACTCAATATTGGGGTCCCAATACACGGTTTTAAAATCCTGCACCTGGTCGTCAGTTACTTTTACGCCTTCGCTTTCCAGCATCTCCTGCATGGTATTACCCCCGAAATGAAACTTGGCGGTAAGCAATCCCTGCCTGTTTACAACCCGGTGTGCCGGCACCGGCGGATTGACCCTGCCTGCCGCCTGCATAGCATACCCAACCATGCGCGATGATCCCTTGGTACCCAAATAAGACGCTATAGCGCCGTATGAAGTTACTCTGCCTTTAGGTATAAGCCTTGCAACCTGATATACTTTATCAAAGAAATTTATATCGTCCATTTTAAAAGCTTAGGGCCGGATGCTTAAGGCTAAAAGCTTTAAGTACCTGGTATTATTATTGACAGATTTTGGCTTTCAAGGCTTTAGGCCTTCCGCTTTTAGCCTTTAGCCTTCATGTGTTACTCAAACGAAAACTTAAGATAATTAATGTTCTTGTTATCCTTCAAATATTTTTTTTCGTAATAGGTTTTTATCGATAGCACATCATCGGCATAAGGCGAATGATAAAGATCTTCGGTGCGGATGTGTAGTTTTAATTTCAGCTCTTCAATCTTTTCGGCCGTGTAAGCATACAGGCCATCGTTATCGGTTTTAAGGTTAACGCAGCCGGATGGTTTCAGGATCCTGATATATTTATCTAAAAACCGCGGAGAGGTTAACCGTTTTTTCTCGCGGCTTAGTTGCGGCTGCGGGTCGGGAAAGGTAATCCATATTTCGTCTACTTCGCCATCGGCAAAATAATCCAGCAGGTTTTCTATCTGAATGCGTAAGAAAGCAACATTCGGAACGCCATCTTCAATAGCCGTTTTGGCGCCACGCCAAATGCGGTTGCCTTTATAATCAATACCAATAAAATTTTTATCAGGAAAAAGCCGGGCCAGGTTTACCGTGTATTCGCCTTTGCCGCAGGCAAGCTCTAAAACTACCGGGTTATCGTTCTTAAAAAAAACTTTGCTCCACTCCCCTTTGAAAGGTTTGCCTGCATCCAATTGTAATACATTGCTAAAGGTGTCAACCTCTGCAAATCGCTTTAACTTATCTTTTCCCACTTTATAAAATAAAGTGCAAAAATAACTTTTTCTGCTAATTGAGCAGGCTGACGTTTAAATTAGCTTTAAACTACCGGGCCGGCAGCTGGCTTTTTATAAGGCTCGGGCTTATAATCGTCCTTGCTTTTCTTTTTAGTGAATTTTTCAAAAAGGCCTTTTATCGTACCCCAAACGCCCGAAACCGAATCCTCGTTAACATAATTGGATGCTTTTTGCGATACCAGCCCTACCAACGTTTTAATTAAAAAATTAGAATTTTTAAACAGCGTTTTGTTTAAGGCAAGCGGAATAACAAACCTTGATATCAGGTTTACAATATCCGGATGAAAAAGGCCGGGACTACGGACACCATCGCTATCAACCGAACGCGGAAATAACGACATAACCGATGAAAATATGGCAGAAGGGCTGCTTACCCTTGCCCGTAAAGCCGTGCTTTGCTGGCTCTCGAGTGTTTTAAGCCTAAATATTTCATCCTGCAAATCGTTTATACTTCTTATCTGGTAGCTCATGATGTTTACCTTTTAAATATTTTTTGAATAAAAATATTGGCCAGTGGTTTTTCTATGCGGCTTTTATTCAACTTAATAATGATGGCGATAATTAAATAAATAAGAGCAACGCATCCAAAGCCCATCCAGTTGGAATGCAGTACATCGGCCAGGTAAAACGCTAAGGTCAGGCTGGCGAATATAAAGAACAGCACCATCCCTATTACCACAACAACATCGGTGATAACGCTTGCTAAAATGGAAGTGCCATTTTCAATAGCCTCATATTTTAAAAGCTTAAACCGTGTTTCGGCGTATTCCCTTAACTGATCAATAATTGGTGGTAATGGTGGTGGTGTTTCTTTTTCGGCTTCCATAGGTTGTTTGTTTACTAATTTTATAATCCCGGATAATTCAATAACATGAATTACCCGGGCTATTTAAAATTATGCATGCTCCAAATCGTCCTGGTACTCTTCTTCGGCACCACGGATTTTTGATTTAATGTTTCCAACCACTTTGTCTTTTAGGCCAACCAGGTTGTCAATTTCGGCCGCGGCGGTTTCTTTAATCGAATCGCCAAGGTTTTTTAACGATTCTGTAAGCTTATCGCGAGTTTCATCACCTTTATCGGGTGCAAATAAAATGCCTAAAGCCGCCCCTGCTGCCAAGCCCGCAAGCAACGCAACAACTACTTTTGTGTTATCATTCATTGTAATATAAATTTAAAGTTGAACATTTGATTCATTAATACTAATACCTTGCCAAATATCACCAATTGTGTTATTTGTATGCTAATTGTGTGTAAATAGTTTTTTTGTCAGTTATTTTTTGGCTGTGTGTTTACAAAACTATTCAATGCCTGTCAGCTTTCGGCTGCTGTGTTAATCCGTTCCAGCCTGTCGGCAGCCATGCGATTAGTTTCATATATTTCCAGCAATAATAAAAAGTAAGATAACAAAAGCGGGCCAAAAACCAGGCCTAATATTCCAAAAAGCGGCAGCCCTATAAACACGCCGATGATGGATATAATGGGGTGCGTATTGGCCACCCGCTTGTTGATAATCATCCTTAGAAAATTGTCAACGTTGCCTATAAATAATAAGCCATAAGCCAGTAATGCAACGCCTTGCCAATTATGTCCCTGTGCAAATAACAAAATACTTGCCGGTATACATAACGTAGGTGCCCCTACTACCGGCAAAAATGAAATAAATATGGCTATAACCCCCCAAAAAACCGGGTCGGGAATGCCGAATATTAAAAATCCGTTGGCCAGCAAGGCACCCTGGGTAACAGCTATGATTCCTTGTCCTAAAACGTTAGAATAGGTAGAATCGCGTAGGGCAGCTGCAAATTTTAGTGCGTGCTGTTCTCTGAACGGTGCGTATTTTAACAAACCTGCTTCAAAGTCGCGCATTTGCGTAAGCATAAAATACAAAATAAAGTACAAAACCAGCAAGGTAACTATAATGCTTGCAGCACTGCTTAATATAGACGGAAACAGGCTGGTGCCAAATGAGCCTAATTTTTGTAGCGTTTCTTCGGCAAAATGTGGCTGATTAAGGTTAGCAGCAGCAAAAGCATCAACTTTTGTAGTCCATTGTTCAATAGGCAAGTCTTTAAGGTTAATACCCGATATTTTCCCTACCACCATAATGCTCAGGATAAGAAAGGGTATAACAATAATAATTAATGATGTAAAAATAATGATAAGCGCCACCAATGATTTTGGCCATTCGCGCTTCTCGGCCAGGTTGACATAAATCGGCCTGAAGATAACATACAATACAACGGCACCAAGTATACTGCTGAATAAGCCACTAAGCGCATATAGCAAAAAGCATCCCAGTACTATGATGCTTGCCAGAATAATGTTATTGCGTTGTTTGTAGTTAAAAATTGACATTGGTGATAAGAATCAAGATATCAGATCCAAGAATCAAGAAAGAAAATCGCAAACTGTTGCCTTGATTCCTGACTCATGGTTCTTGATCCTATCCTTAAAATTGAGACAAAAAAAACGCTAAAAAGTTTCAGCGTTTTTAAAAAGAATATTGGCAATCTACTTACTCTGCATCACTTAACAGGTCGTTTATCTTTTTGGCACTTGTGTCAATCATTTCTATAAAAAATAAACCCTCGTCGTTTATATCCGGCAATTCGTACTTTAATTGTTCCAATGCCAGGTGCACGTTTGAAAGCTGGTTTCTTATATCGTGCTTCAGCTTGCGCAACTGGTCACCTTCTCCGTCCTTTTCCTGTTCCTGCAAATCCATCGTATTACTTCAGGTTGATGGCCTTCATTTTATTATACAAGGTTTTCCTGTCAATCTTTAATATCTCGGCTGCCCTGGTTTTGTTAAAATTCACTTCCCTTAAAACACGGATAATTGTTTCGTACTCGGCTTCAAGTGCGGCATTTTTTAAATCGTGCCTATTTTCTTTAGCCTCCGGTGCATCAAAAGATGAGGGCGACGAATGATTCGAATGCTCAAATGACGGCGTTTTAAAGTTCGATATCTCCAGCGGCAAGGCTTTCATGGTAATCTCGTTATCCTCGGCCAGCAGCGCTGCCCGCCTGATCACGTTTTTAAGCTCGCGGATATTGCCCGGCCAGCGGTAATTCATAAAACAATCAATAACCTCGGGCGCAAAAGCGTCTACATTACGGCCCAATTCGTTATTGGCTATTCTTAAAAAATGTTCGGCCAGCAACATAATATCACCGCCCCGTTCGCGCAGTGGCGGCATATAAATGGTAAATTCGTTAAAGCGGTGGTACAGGTCCTCCCTGAATTTGCCTTTACTAATGCCCTCCTGCAGGCTCTCATTAGTGGCTATAATAATACGTACATCAAGGTCAATTTCCTTGGTACTGCCTATCCTTTTAACCTTGCGCTCCTGAACAGTACGCAGCAGGGCGGCCTGTATCTCGTATGATAGGTTACCTACCTCATCCAAAAATAAAGTACCGCCGTTGGCCATTTCAAAGTGGCCTATCTTGGTATATAAAGCACCTGTAAAAGAACCTTTCTCGTGTCCAAAAAATTCACTTGCGGCCAGTTCTTTTGTTAACGAGCCACAATCCATAGCAATAAAAGGCTGGTTATGTCGCGGGCTGTTCAGGTGGATGCTTTTAGCAACCGACTCTTTACCCGTACCGCTTTCGCCTAAAATAATTACGCTGTAGTTAGTTGGGGCTACAAGCTCAATCTGCCTCAATAACTCTTTAGATGCCTTGCTGGTGCCGGCCACAAATTCACCGGCAAATACTTGTTTTTTGGTTTCTTTACTTTTTGACTTATCAGCAACTACTGTTGCGGCAGTTTCCGATTCTTCAACTAATGCGTAGTGGGTTTCAAAGGCTTTATTGATCGTATTTAAAATTTCGTCAGGATATAATGGCTTGGTGATGTAATCATAAGCGCCCATCTTAATAAGTTCGACCGCCATTTTTATATCCGAATAGCCGGTTATAATAATTACCCCGGTTTTTGGATAATGCGTCTTAATATTCCGAAGCATTTCGCGGCCATCGGTATCCTCCAGCCTGAAATCACAAAGTACCAGGTTATAATCGCCAACTTTAAGGGCTTCCATCCCGCCGGTACCGCTTGATGCAGTGCTTACATCAAAGCCGTTGCGGATTAAAAATTTAGATAGCAGTAAGGCTACATTAACTTCATCATCAATGATGAGAATTTTTTTCATATCGGTTACTACAGGTGGTAAAATGTATTAAAGGCGTTAAATTACAAACAATGTAGGGATTTGTACGATTTTATTAAACTATAGTTGTCTCATTGGTTAAAAAAATACCACAAAAAGCAAAAAAAGGCAGCCATAACCGGCCGCCTCTTTCGTTTTTTCAGGTAAAAGTAGGATCGATATTAAAAACCGTAAGCTACACGTACACCTATAAAATTCACCTTGCTTGCATCAACACCAGTTGTATATTTGGTAGTTGCTTCGTAACGTACACCGGCATCAATAAAGCTGCTTTTGCTTACCGGGAACTGAACGCCAATTTGCGGAGCGTAAACAAACGCAGTTGATTTGTTGGCACCCAGATCAGATTTGTTTAACAAAAATGCTGCACCTGCTTCACCCTGCACGTAAAAATTCTCGATAGGGAAGAATTTTAAACCGGCCTTAACTGGCAATAATTTAAAATCGGTAACATCATTGGCAGCAACGCCACCAACATTCTTTTTGCCAAAAACATTGTTGTAACCTGCATTAATAGTTACAAATAACTGTTGTTTGTAAACCGGGATATCTGCCTGTAACGATCCGCCTAAGTTCCATTTGTAATTATCTTTAAAGTTGCCTACAGGAATACCCGCATCAACGCCAATGCTGTAACGAATGCCACCCGGGGTGGTTGTTGTAGTAGTAGTTGTTGTGGTAGTAGGTGTTGTTGTTTGAGCTGATGCGCCAAGACCTAAGCCGGCAAAAGCTAAAATTAAAGCTGAAATTTTGAATGAATTTTTCATAACCATTGTTGTGTTTTGATTTTGTTTTGTTTTAAACACAGGGCAAATTAAAGCACCAAAACATATATCATTTTTCATCCCAAAGTCATGAGTATTTAACCGTTTGATTGACAATAATTTATTTTTTGACCGATGCAGTACAATAGTCAGATCACTGTAAAATAGCTTGCCAATTGCTTTTTTACTGTCAGAATTAACACTGGCTTAACATGGGATTTGGGATGGCAGAAAGGTGTTTTCTGCGCAAAACGCCGCAATGGCTACGAAAAGTCAAATTAAACTGCGCCTTAATTCTGATTCTAACCGCTTGATTCTTTTTCCGGGCATTACCTGCGGCCCGGGCTATGCTCATACTACACGGGCCTTAGCCACATTGGCCGGTATCCGCGACGATCCCTAATGCACTTGTCTGAACCACGATTCGTCGGATTTATCAGATTCTTGATTTATTTGAAAATTTGATGATTTGAAAATTTGAAAATGGCGAATAAAACAACTCCCCGATGACTGTGTCCCCACAGGCATCTTTGCAATATGCTATCTGTTTGCGTAAAATATGTGCTATGGCCCTGGGGACACGGCCTGTGGGGAAAGCCTGTCTCAAATCTCATATCTAACATCTCATATCTATTATCTCCCCTTAAACTCCGCTTTACGTTTCTGTAAAAATGCGGCAACTCCTTCTTTAAAATCTTCGGTGCCAAAACATTTCCCAAATTCATCTATTTCCGTTTCATAGCCGTTTACCCCATCGGTTAAGCCGGCGTTAACAGAGCGGATAGCAGCAGAAAGGGCCAGCGGGGCCCTTGATATAATTTTCAACATCAACTCTTCGGCTTTTGCTAACAAGGTTTCCTGGCTAACTACATGTGTAACCAGGCCATATTGCAATGCATCAGCAGCGGTAATCATATCGGCGGTTAATATCATCTCCAGCGCTTTGCCTTTACCTATTAATTGGGTAAGGCGCTGTGTACCACCGTAGCCGGGTATCAGGCCAAGTGTTACTTCGGGCAAGCCCATTTTGGCAGTTTCGGCTGCTATCCGAATGTGGCAGGCTAAGGCCAATTCCAATCCGCCGCCTAAAGCGAAACCATTTATTGCAGCTATAACAGGTTTGCCGCCGTTAGCAATCAGGTCAAAAACATCAATTTGATTATTGCGGGCCAGGGCTGTACCGCTTTCGGCATCAAGGTTAACAAATTCGCCGATATCTGCGCCGGCAACAAAGGCCTTGGCGCCTGCCCCTGTTATGATGATGCCGCTTACCTGTGGGTTATGAAAAGCATTAAAAAAGGCAGTATGCAATTCGGCCAGGGTGGCCTTGTTAAGGGCATTAAGCTTGCTTTCACGATTTATAGTAACGTACTCTATGCTATCTTTCGTTTGTGTCAGTATGTTTTCAAATTCCATTGGTATAGCTATTTAAAAATTTCGGTGCTGGTGCACCCAATCGGTAATGTATTTTACAATATCCTGCGTATTGGTGCCGGGAGGGAAAAGTTCACCTACCCCCTGCTCTTTCAGCGCAATCATATCATCATTTGGGATAATACCGCCGCCGGTTACCAATACATCATCCATCTGCTTTTCTTTTATCAATTTCAATATCTTAGGAAAAACTGTCATATGCGCTCCGGATAGTATGGAAATACCAATGGCATCCACATCCTCCTGCAGGGCGGTATTTACCACCATTTCGGGCGTTTGGCGCAGGCCGGTATAAATTACTTCCATCCCTGCATCGCGCAGCGAGGTAGCTATGATGCGTGCGCCGCGGTCGTGGCCGTCAAGCCCCACTTTTGCAACAAGAACTCGGATGGGTCGGTTAAAGGTATTGCTCATACATTGTAAAAGTAATAAGAACGAAGTATAATATCGAATAATGAATTTTGAATACCCCTCTTACTGCACACACCGCAAAATATTGCGCATCCTGCAAGAGTCGCCGTTGCAGCTATATCATTATTGTTTGCAATCCCGTTGGCGGATACCCGAATAAAATCACAAAACAACTTTGTCAATCTTAAATAAACCTCTCACAAATAATCTTATTTTTACTCCATAACTAAAGGCAAATAAATATCAATGTCAACAAAACCAATAGTAACCGGCCTGATGGCCTATGGTATGTCGGGCCGTATTTTTCACGCGCCGTTTTTATCAACTAACCCTGGCTTTACTTTTAAAGCTGTTGTAGAACGCCATGAAAAAAAGGCGGGCAAAGTATATCCGGATGTAGTTAGCTACAATACCGTAGATGAGTTGCTGAATGATGATGAACTTGAGTTGATTATTGTTAATACACCAAACAATACGCACTTTGACTATGCCACGCGGGCGTTAAATGCGGGCAAACATGTGCTGATAGAAAAACCGGCAGCGGTTACTTCGGCAGAAGTGAAGGCACTATTTGATTTGGGCAGGCAACTTGGTTTAAAAGTAATGATTTACCACAACCGCCGGTATGATAGTGGTTTCATCTCCGTAAAAAAGGTAATTGAAAGTGGTCGCCTTGGCGAACTGATAGAGGTGCATTTCAGGCTCGACAGGTACCGTATGCAAATCGGTGTAAAACAATTTAAGGAAACTAAAGAAACGCCTGGCAATGGCTTAACTTATGATTTGGGGGCGCACCTGGTTGATAATGCTATCAGTATTTTTGGCCGCCCGTTGGGTTACGTAAAAACAACGGCCATACACCGGCCGGGCTCGCAGGTAGATGATTATTTTCACATTCACTTAAGTTATCCCAACCAATTAAATGTGTATCTAACATCGGGCCTGTTGATTGCCGAACATTTGCCGGGCTTTGTTGTACATGGCACATTGGGCAGTTTTGTGAAGCTGCGTACAGATGTACAAGAAGCACAACTTGACGCCGGAATAATGCCGGATGCAGCAGGTTTTGGTGTTGAACCCGAAGGTAGCGAGGGTAAACTGGTGTTGATGGGAGTTGATAATGAGAAAACTATAGAGTGGGTTCCGTCAGATAAAGGTAATTATAATGGTTTATTTGACGCCGTATATCATACAGTACGCGAAAATGCGTTATTCCCGATAACCGAAGAAGATATAGCCTGGCAGATAGAATTGCTGGAAAGCTAAAAATATCGTAACTATGCTTTAATGAAAATTTATATCAACATAATGAAAAGAATATGTTTGTTGCTTTGCCTTATTGTGGCCGCCGGCTGTAGCCAGGCGCAAACCATGCCTGCCAATAGCAAAATTGCACCATATCACATATTAACTACCGACAGCGTTTACGTAACGCCTGCCGACCTGAAAAAGAACAAGCCGGTGATGGTGATCTATTTTTCGCCGGATTGCAGCCACTGCCAGCACCTGATGTATGATTTAAAACCCGAACTGGATAAGTTAAAAGGGGTACAAATTGTAATGATCACTTTTGTGAACCAGCTAAAGGCCATACAGGTATTTCAGCGCGATTTTGATTTGGCTAAGTATCACAATATCATTATAGGTACCGAAGGGTATACTTACGTAGTGCAACGCTATTACCACGTGCAAACCACACCGTACATTGCCATTTATGATAAAAACGGAAAACTTGCCCAGGCTTACGATAAAGTGCCCAAAATTCCGGTGCTGATGGAGGCGATTAAGAAGGTATAATTTTTAATTTGAGAATTTGAAGATTTGAGAATTTGAAAATGGGTTGTTATAGTTCAACTTTTTAAAAATCTAATCTTCAAACTATATTAAGCTTGTAACAACGAGCCCAAAAAACGATGTTAAGCAATTTGAAAATGCCCTTATAATTCAATCATAAGGGCATTTTCAAATCTTCAAATTACCAAATCTTCAAATTATTGTTGCTGCTGCTGTTGCTGCTGAATAATCTCCAAATGCCTTTGATAGCTGTTTTTAGCTGTGTTATCGGTGGCGCGATGCTCTATGGCATTATCATGATGGGCTTTATCGTCAATATTTGTAAAAGTACTCTCGTCATCATCTACACTAACCGCTACTTCAAGTTTATGTCCGGATGTACCTTTGTAAACGCCTTTTACCGGCGAGCAATCTGAAAAATTACGACCAACGGCCAAACGCACATGGGTTTCATTGGCGATGCAATTATTGGTAGGGTCGATACCCAGCCAGCCATAATCGGGGATGTAGGCTTCGGCCCAGGCATGGGTGGCGCCTTCGCCGCGCATGGTACTGCTATTGGTACAAATATAACCGCTTACGTAGCGTGCAGGTATTTTTAACAGGCGCAGCATCACCATTAAAATGTGCGCAAAATCCTGGCAAACACCGGCTTTTAGTTTCCAAACCTCGTCAAGCGTAGTTTCAACAGTGGTTACGCCCTTAATATATTCAAAGTTTTGGTACACGTAGCTGCAAAAACGCAGCGCTATCTGGAATGGTGTATCATCGTAAGCGCGTTCCTGCTCAACAATAACCTGTAGTTCGGGCAAGCCTTCAAAATATTCCTGCTTCAAAAAGTCGATATAGGGCACCATGTACTGGATGTGCTTAAGATATTCCCACTGTTGGTCTGGGAAAATATCTGTAACAGGTAATGGTCGCTGCCTGGTTGTAACGCTTAATTTTGAATTGATAACCATTACCGAATGTGGTTCGCTATAGGTAAAGCTACCAATTTCATTGCCGTAGTAATCAATATGGGTATCTACCACCGGGTTGCCGGTTATATGCAGCTCATGGTGTGTTACATCCTGGTATTCGTCCTTAATAGGATAAAGAACAATCTGGTTGGCGCTGTCGCGTACCATCCCTTCGTAACTGTATTTGGTAATATGCTGTATCTTAAAGTCGGGCATGAGTTTAATTATTTAATTTGAGAATTTGAAGATTTGAAAATAACCTTTAGGTCAACTAATTCAGTCTTCAAATCACTCCCTATTCTTCATCTTCAAATTTTCAAATCCTCAAATATTCAAATTATCAAGAGTTTGCAAAGTAATATTCATTTAATGAGTTACCAATGCCATAAAGTTCTTTCCTGGTTTGTGTCAAAAATAAATGCAGCCCGTCATCGCGGATGCTCTTTACCGAACTGTACTTGATCCGGCTTTGCAACCTGCCTATCTGGAACGACATTTCGCGGAAGGTATCTACGTTACTGTCATTTTTTAACCTGTCAAAATAGCGGTGTATGTTATTTACCGAGTAGATAACCGAACGGGGGAAGTCATTATTCAAAGCCACCTGTTCCAGTACGTTTTCTGCCTCAAAACCCTCGCGATAGGTTTTTATATACAACTCATACCCACCTAATGACAGCAAAAGATGTTTCCAGTAGGTGGTGTCCGTCAGCAGGTCTGGATTGTCGCTTACCGAGCTGAATTTGGTATCCAAAATATCTACCGATTGTATGGCGCGCTCCAGGTATTTGCCAATATTCATAAAGCTCCGGCCCTCGCCACGCTCCATGGTAATCTCGGCAGTGCCATAGTAAAGCATTACTTGTTTTATCAATATATCAAGCACGCCAATAGGGTCCTCGCGCTGCAGGGAACGCTCCAGGCGCGAATCTTTTACAGTATGATAATACTCGTTAAGGCATTGCCAAAGGTCCTTTGGAATGTGTTCCTGTACGCCACGGGCGTTTTCCCTGGCCAGGGTAATAATGTTCAGTATCGAGTTAGGGTTGTTTTTACCCGTAACCATGTATTTTAAAACCGCCCGGCTGTCATTCTCCAGTTTTTCAATTTCCGTCTCTTTAATTCCGGCAAAAATCCTGATCACCGGCTCCCAGGTAAATTCCTGTACAGTATCCTGCGATGAGGCATAATTAATTTTGAGCATCCGCAGCATACCATCGCTGCGCTCAATGTAACGGCTTAACCAATAAAAACTTGCTGCAACCCTGCTTAACATATTAGCCCTTTAAGCCCCCTAACCCCCTAAAGGGGGAATGATAAGGGGATGTTTATTTAAAATTTAACTATACTATTTTCACTCCCCCTTCAGGGGATTGGGGGGCTTTTACGCCAGCACCCAGGTATCCTTACTTCCGCCACCTTGCGAGCTATTAACCACCAGTGAGCCTTCTTTCAAAGCCACACGGGTCAATCCGCCAGGTACAATCTCAATGCCATCAGGCCCGTACAATGCGTAAGGCCTTAAATCAATGCGACGGGGTTTTAATGAACCCTGCATATAACATGGCGCTGCCGAAAGGCTGATGGTAGGTTGTGCTATAAAATTACGCGGATCTTTCAGTATTTCTTTCTTATACTCTTCAATTTCCTCTTCCGATGCCGCGTGCCCCATCAGCATGCCGTAGCCGCCGCTGCCGTTGGTTTTTTTAACCACCATTTTATTCAGGTTTTTAAACACATGTTCGCGCTCGTCGGGGTTGCCCAACTGGTGGGTAGGTACGTTTTTCAGGATCGGCTCTTCGTTTAGGTAGTACCTGATCATATCCGGCACATACACATAAACCGCTTTATCATCAGCCACGCCGGTACCAATAGCATTCACAATGGCCACATTGCCCTTGCGGTAAGCCCCCATAATACCTGCTACACCCAGCATACTTGCGGGGTTAAACACCAGGGGATCTAAATACTCATCGTCCACCCGGCGATAAATAACATCTACCTGCTGCAAGCCTGTAGTGGTTTTCATATAAACCTTGTGGTTATTTACAACCAGGTCGCGCCCTTCCACCAGTTCAACGCCCATCAGTCGGGCCAGGGTGGTATGCTCAAAATAAGCCGAGTTATAAATACCCGGGCTTAACAGCACGATAGTGGGGTTTGAGATTTGCCTGGGCGATAGGGCCAGCAAGTTTTTATACAATATAGTAGGATACTCCGTAACGCTCCGCACGCCGCATTGGGGTAGTAAATCCGGGAATAAGCGTTTGGTAATTTCGCGGTTTTCCAGCATATAGCTTACGCCCGATGGGGTGCGCAGGTTATCTTCCAGCACATAAAAAGTACCATCTTCGTCGCGGATCAGGTCGATGCCCGAGATATGTACATAAATATCATAAGGTACCTTTAACTGGTACATCTCGCGCAAAAAGTGCGGGCACGAGTAAATGATATCTATGGGCACAATACCATCCTTTACAATAAACTGGTTATTGTAAATATCTTTTAAAAAATGATTTAAAGCAGTAAGGCGCTGCTTAATGCCTTTTTCAACAAAAGCCCATTCGCTTGCAGTAATAATGCGCGGGATAATGTCAAAGGGAAAAATCTTTTCAATGCCTTCGCCACTATTATACACCGTAAAGGTGATACCCTGGCTCATAAAAAGACGTTTGGCCAACTCTTCTTTTTTGTTCAGATCGTCGGCCGATTCCTGCGAAATATATTCTATTACCTTACGGTAATGCTCACGAACATTGCTGTCCAGACCATACATTTCGTCCCAAACACCACTTATGGGGTTATATTTATCAAAATAAGCTGATTCCTGCATATGAAATTGTGAAGATTTGAAGATTACTAATCAGTTATTTTTTAAAAATGTAATTTATGAAGTGTTTTTGATAAAAAAGCAAATTATTTTGAATTTTTTGCGATTATTTTAACTGATTTTTCATTTTTAACAAAGTTTATGTATTGATATGGCAATTTATCCCTATAAAACTTGCTTCCAAAGCCTGATTTTCTTTATCTAAAATATTAATCATCAGTAATGTATCTTTGCATAAACCTTATACCGTTATCCATGTTATTTCAAATCATTAAAAAATATAACTTGCTATTTGGAGCTGTGTTGCTGTTGCTCCCGGGTTGCAATAATAACAAACGGGTAAAAGGCTCATTGCCCGCTAAAGCAACAGCTAAGTTCAACGCGGTTGGTACCGTATCAGAAAATTTTAATATATTCTTCAATAGGTTTAGCACCGATTCTGTATTTCAAATATCGAGGATCGAGTTCCCGCTAAAGTTAACGATAATTGGCGGCGAAGGCGAAAGTGATACTGCAAAATTTATCAAAAAAAAAGATTGGCTGTTTGCCCATGCGCAGCCCGAAAAAGATGTAATCGCCAGGCCGAAACAAACGGGTAAAGCCAAGGCCGATATTCACTTTTTTATTGAGGATACAGGCTTTTCGGTTTATTATTACTTCGTTATCAGGAAGGGAAAATGGTGGATGACTTCAATCAGAGATGAATCCGATTGAAGTGTTATGGCGTTTCAGCCGCTGGTAGAAGCGGCTGCCGGGCTATTCATTGCAAGTCCTCGCAAGCCCTTCACTCACATCCCCGCCCATGCTCCGGGCTTTTCATTGCTATCCCTAACGCTCAAATAATTGAAGGCAACAATACCTTTGCCTTTTTAAATAATATTCTGATTTTGGGCATATCAAAAATATTCTGCTTAATTTGGTAGTAAGCTTACAATAAGGCTTGCCCTATTTAAACCATCCAGTTTCAAGCTTTTCGGTTTTTTGAACATGAAAACTATTTTAGGTATTATCATTTTCCTGGCAAGTTACCGCTCTGTATCGGCGCAAACTTCTGTTTTGGCCGATAATGCCGACGATGGCTGTAAAATAAAGTTCGAAAAGATAAAATCGAAAATTGATGCCAGGCGAAAAAAGTACGAGTTTAATGTTCAGGAATACAAAGATGGCCTGTTTTGCAGCGAATGCGGCCGCACCAAAAGTGAAATTGAAGAGCGCGCCCATTTAAGCTTTAGCCAGCATATCCGGGATGGCGCAACCCATAACCGCCGTGCGCTGATTGCTACGCATGAGCTATATCACGACCTGTATATTGAATACATCATTGATTATAATGATCTTAAAAAAGAATATGATGATAAGTATAACGATTGCGGGGGCGATAATTCATCGCTGGCTTTACAAACGATAACCGATCAGCAGTTTCAATTATATACAGTTGAGCTTAGCGGGGATGTAAACAGGTATAATACACAGACGGAATTGATCTGGATTGATTATAATTTTTATTATGCCTGGGTAATGCGAATCGATATTATCAGGTGGCAAACGGTTACAATTAAAACCACCTCATTTGCCGGGAGTAATTATAAAGTTAAGCCCGGCAATGCCGGCGATGCTATTTCGCAGGCAGGTAATATGTTAAATAATTATATACAAACACTGGTTGATAAACAACGTGCTGTTTTCCTGGGACAAGGTGCCCGGTTTTCTTTAACTCAGGGTAATGTGTTTGCTATTAAACAGGAGAAATAAGGGGCTTGTTCACTTTCAACTTTGTAAACTAAAGACAATCTATCCTGAATGTTTTTCAGGACGAGCCGAAGTGTTGCGTTGCGCAACAGGTGAAACAGTTAAAAACTACATCTGTCTATTAATCAATAAATTACTAATTGTCATAAAATTAAAACCGCAACAAAACCGCAACACCTGGGCGAACCGGCCTTAATATGAGTTCAAAAAAAGGCCCGGTAGAAATCCACCAGGCCCTTACTGTAGTTAAGCTGGAATAGCTTAGTGTTTTACCTCATGAATTTCTTCTTCCCTGAACAATTTAGCGCTAAAGAAATCATTGTTCATACGGGCAATGTTGGTCAGCTTAATCTCTTTAGGGCATTCGGCTTCGCAGGCACCAGTGTTGGTACAGCTGCCAAATCCTTCTTCGTCCATTTGGGCTACCATTGATTGTACGCGGCTGTAACGCTCTGGCTGGCCTTGCGGCAATAAGCCCAGTTGGGTAACTTTTGCAGATACAAACAACATGGCCGAAGCATTTTTACATGCTGCAACGCAAGCACCGCAACCAATACAGGTAGCCGAGTTAAATGCTTCATCGGCAATAACTTTAGGGATAAGGATGGCATTACCATCGGTAGTTACACCTGTATTTACCGAAACATAACCGCCTGCCTGCTGAATCCTGTCGAACGCCGAACGATCAACTGCCAAATCCTTCACAACCGGGAATGCCGAAGCTCTCCATGGTTCAATGGTGATGGTTTCGCCATCATGAAATGTACGCATGTGTAGCTGGCAGGTGGTAACACCACGCTTTGGCCCATGCGGGTGTCCATTAATATATAATGAGCACATACCGCAAATACCTTCGCGGCAATCGTGATCAAAGTTAATTGGCTCATCACCTTTATGGGTCAAACTTTCGTTAACAACGTCAAGCATTTCCAAAAATGACATATCAGGCGAAATATTTTCAGCCTTGTAAGTCACGAATTTGCCCGATGTTTGAGCATTTTTTTGACGCCATACTTTCAGCGTCAGGTTCATATTTCCGTTCATTCTAATTAGATTTGAGATATGAGATTTCGTTGTTAGTATCAAGTCGCAAGTATCAAGTATCAAGATTTTTTTCTGTCTTGATACTTGATACTAACTACTTGCTACTAAGCATAATTCCTTTGCGATAAATGAACTGCTTCAAATACCAGTTGTTCTTTGTGTAATTCCTCCGGTTGGTTTTCGCCTTTAAATTCCCAGGCTGCTACAAACGCGAAATTTTCATCATCGCGTAAAGCTTCGCCATCTGGTGTTTGCGACTCAACCCTGAAGTGGCCACCGCATGATTCGTTGCGCATTAACGCGTCGTCAACCATCAGTTCGCCAAGTTCGATAAAGTCGGCAATACGGCCGGCCCTTTCCAGTGAAGCGTTTACTTCTTCATTTTCACCGGTGACAATGGCGTTAACCCAGAAATCGGCCTTCAATGCCTGAATTAAACCTTTGGCTTTTGTTAAACCTTCTGCAGTACGGGCCATACCGCAATATTCCCACATGATGTGGCCAAGCTCGCGGTGATACTCGTTTACGGTTTTGTTGCCTTTTAAAGCCAGTAGCTTGTTGATATAAGTAACTACATCCTTTTTAGTAGCTTCAAAAGCAGGGTGCGATGTATCAACCTTTTTAGGGCCAATTTTAGCCAGGTAATCGCCAAGGGTATAAGGAATCACAAAATAACCATCAGATAAGCCCTGCATCAAAGCAGAAGCACCCAGGCGGTTTGCACCGTGATCGCTAAAGTTACATTCGCCCAAAGCATATAAGCCAGGTACGGTTGTGCCCAGGTTATAATCAACCCAAAGGCCACCCATGGTATAGTGTACAGCCGGGTAAATACGCATTGGTTGTTTGTAGGGGTTTTCATCCGTAATCTGTATGTACATATCAAACAGGTTACCATATTTGGCCCTAACGGTGTCTTCGCCCAAACGCTTGATCGCGTCAGCAAAATCAAGGAATACTGCAAAACCCGAGCCACCTACGCCCTTACCTTCTGCAACCATTTCTTTGGCGTTACGTGAAGCCACATCGCGTGGCACAAGGTTACCAAAGGCTGGGTATTTACGTTCCAGGAAGTAATCGCGGTCGTCCTCTTTTACCTGGTCGGCTTTGATTGTTCCTTTGCGCAGTTGCTCGGCAATTTCCACGGTTTTTGGCGCCCAAACACGGCCGTCGTTACGCAATGACTCAGACATCAGCGTAAGCTTCGACTGGTGATCGCCGGTTACCGGGATGCAGGTTGGGTGAATTTGGGTATAGCAAGGGTTACCAAAGAATGCGCCACGTTTGTGAGCCCTCCATGCAGCGGTTACATTTGAACCTATAGCATTGGTTGACAGGTAGAATACGTTGCTGTAGCCGCCTGTACATAACAATACCGCGTGACCGGCATGGGTATCAATAGAGCCTGTAATCATGTTACGGGTAACAATACCTTTGGCATGGCCATCAATGGTAACTACATCCAGCATTTCGGTACGGGTGTACATTGTTACTTTCCCGGCGTGTATCTGGCGGTTTAATGCCGAGTATGCGCCTAAAAGCAATTGTTGTCCCGTCTGACCACGTGCATAAAACGTACGTGATACCTGCGAACCACCGAATGAGCGGTTATCCAGTAAGCCACCATATTCGCGTGCAAAAGGAACACCCTGTGCAACGCACTGGTCGATGATATTTACCGATACTTCGGCAAGGCGATATACGTTGCCTTCGCGGGCGCGGTAATCACCACCTTTTATAGTGTCATAAAACAAACGGAACACACTGTCGCCGTCGTTCTGATAGTTTTTTGCAGCGTTGATACCACCCTGTGCCGCAATTGAATGCGCACGACGTGGGCTATCCTGGAAACAAAAAGCCTTTACGTTATAGCCAAGCTCGGCCAATGAGGCTGCTGCTGCCGCGCCTGCCAAACCGGTACCTACAACAATAATGTCGTATTTACGCTTGTTGGCCGGGTTAACCAGCTTCAGGTCAAATTTATGCTTGCTCCATTTTTGGGCTAATGGGCCTTCTGGAATTTTAGCATCTAAACTCATTTCTTTTATATTTTATATTAGTGAGTGGTTGATTGGGTTGATTAGGTGAGTGGTTTAACGCACTTCTATTTATTCAACTTACTCAACCAAATCCAACTCAATTAATTTAACAAACCAACTATTTAACGTAAGTAAAATAGTAATATACAGGCATAGCGGCAAAGCCCAGCGGGATAATAACCGCAAAAAACCAGGTGCCAATAGCATATACAATAGGTGTGTATTTACGGTGTACCCAGCCCAGCGTGCGGAAAGCGCTCTGGAAACCATGCAACAGGTGGAATGATAAAGCCCCCATCGCAATCACGTAAAATATTACATACCACCACTGGCTAAAGCTGTATACTACCCGTGCATGCAAATCTTTCACGCGTACAATTTCTACATTGTTTTCTACCGAAACAGAATGGCTGAAATCTTCTGACACCGGTGTGTAAACAGATTCGGTTGTTTTGCCTGTTGCCAGATCGGTACGGTACTCCTTAAAAGCAACATCATTGGTGTATTTATACTTGAACCAAAAATCGCCCATGTGAATAACGATAAATAACAGGAGGATTGAACCCAAAAGGCCCATGTTTTTTGACGACCAGGTAGCATCAGATTTTGGCTGGATAGCATAACCTACCGGACGTGATTTGCGGTTTTTAACCGTAATAATTAATGCGTAAACCGCGTGTACCACTATAGACAGGTATAGGATATAGGCGATTACTTCAATTGGTGCAAAATGTGTAAGAAAGTTGGCATACACATTAAAACCAAAACCATTATCGTTGCTAAATAGCAACAGGTTGCCCCCAAGGTGTACAATAATAAAAGTACACAAAAACAAGCCTGTTAAAGCCATGATCAGCTTTTTGCCCAGCGATGAGTTAAAGGTTTGTTTAATTTCGCTCATTATGAATTAGATTTATTTTGGCAAAAGTATCTATTATATGCCAAAAGATATAAATGCATCCGGCTTATTAACCCCTAAAAAGTTATTTAGAATCAATCTAAGAAATTACAATGCAATTACACAAAATTACGGCTGTAAATAAAGGCTAAGTTGCCATGCATCAGGCTATCGCGACTACTTTATCTTTCAATACAGCAAAAATCTTATCGGCCTGCCGGCTGTGGATGGCTATTTTGCCGGTGAATTTACCAAATGACGGGAATATTGCCTGCCTATTGCCAAATGCAAAGCAGGGTAAGGTAATGCTTTGCCTGCCTTTGCCACTCAGGTTTACACCAGGATGGATATGGCCGCAAAAAACATAGCCGCCCGCGTTTTGCAGTTTATCGTCCGTCAAGGGATGGTGTAGCATCAGGAAGGGGCTAATCAATAATTCGTCATACAGTTCGATATTGAGTTTTTGGTAGTTACTGTCGGCTATAATATCATGGTTGCCCCTTATCAGGATGATTTGCAATCCCGGAAACTGGCTGCGCCAAAGGATAAACCAATCCCAATCATTATTCATTTCGCTATGAAATAGATCGCCAAGAAAAATGAGCTTTTCGGGTTTGTACTCGTGCACCAGGTCCGACAGAGTGGCCAGGTCGCTTTGTTCCATATCCCGGGGCACAGCTATGCCCGCTTTACGGAAATGCCCTACTTTACCAAAGTGCACATCGGCTATTATTAAAGCTTTTTGCTGTTGCCAGTAAATGGCCTTTTGGGGTAACAGTAAAAGATCCTGGTTGAGTAAATTAAAGGGAGTAGCCACACTAATCATCATAACAAAAACAAAGTTAAGAATTTATTTGAGGGCAACTTGATAAGCTCGCGTAATTGAATATGCAAGGGTGCGGCTTAATTTTAATATTTTCAATCACCTGTAACACAACCCGATAATTGACCGTAATTATATAAAACCAATTATATGAAAGCGCATCGCCTCTTAGTTTTTTTATTTGCCTGCTTTATGATAGCCGCCTGTAAAGATGATAAAATTACACCTCAGCAATTACAGGGAACATACAAAGGTTCATTCAGGAGCTTAAATACAGCATCCATAACCGATAGATCGGGCTTGCTTGGCGGTACTGCCGAAGTTGTTATCAGCGGTAATAATTACCAGGGTGGTTGCACTGCAGCGCAACTAAGCAAGGGTAGTTATGCAATAGCAGGTAATGAAATAACTTTTACCGATAGCCTTGCCCATACCGCTAATTTTAACTGGAGTTTGCTGTTAAACGGCACATTTAAACAAAGCACCAAAGGCGATAGCCTGGTATGGACGAAAACCCTGGGTACCTACAATTTTATTTACACTCTTAAAAAACAATAACCTTAGCTGCGTTATTGATTTCTATTTTAATTTAATTTAATGTTAAGCAATCTTGCAGAAGACACAATTATGCGTCTGTAGCAACTCGAAATGACGTAGTAGCAGGACACCAGTTAATAGCAATAAAGCCCGGCTGAATTTCTTCAACCGGGCTCTGCTATATATTAAACGAAACTTGATATTATTTCTCGTCTTTTACTTCTTCAAAGTCAACGTCAGTTACGGTGTCGCCATGATCTTGTGCGCCTGCGTTAGCTTCCGGCTGAGGCTGACCACCATCTGCAGCTCCTTTGTACATCTCTTCAGATGCGGTTGCCCATGCAGCGTTCAGTTCAGTTTGAGCGGCTTCAATAGCATCAAAGTTTTTAGCAGCGTAAGCTTCTTTTAACTTAGCTAAACCAGCTTCGATAGGAGCTTTTTTATCAGCGCCAATTTTATCACCGTATTCTTTCAGTTGTTTTTCTGTCGAGAAGATCAGGGCATCAGCACCATTCAGTTTTTCAACTTCTTCACGTGCTTTTTTGTCGGCATCAGCATTAGCTTCAGCTTCATCCTTCATCTTTTTAATCTCGGCATCAGTTAAACCCGAAGAAGCTTCGATACGGATTTTTTGCTCTTTTCCTGTTGCTTTATCTTTTGCAGATACATGCAATATACCGTTGGCATCAATATCAAATGTTACTTCGATTTGAGGCACACCGCGAGGTGCTGGTGGAATACCATCCAGGTGGAAACGGCCTATAGTACGGTTACCCGCAGCCATTGGGCGCTCACCCTGTAATATGTGAATCTCAACAGATGGCTGGCTATCGCTGGCAGTTGAGAAAGTTTCAGATTTTTTAGTAGGGATAGTTGTGTTCGACTCAATTAATTTGGTCATTACACCACCCATGGTTTCGATACCTAATGAAAGCGGGGTAACATCTAACAACAACACATCCTTAACTTCGCCTGTTAATACACCACCTTGAATAGCAGCACCGATAGCTACAACCTCATCAGGGTTAACACCTTTTGAAGGAGTTTTGCCAAAGAATTTCTGAACAGCTTCCTGAATAGCAGGGATACGGGTTGAACCGCCTACCAGGATAACTTCGTCGATATCTGAGGTGCTGTAACCTGCATTTTTCAATGCTGTTTTGCAAGGCTCAATTGTACGTTTAATCAGGCTATCTGCCAGTTGCTCAAATTTAGCACGGGTTAAAGTTTTAACCAGGTGTTTAGGCATACCATCGGCAGCGGTAATGTATGGCAAGTTAATTTCTGTTTGTGCAGAACTTGACAACTCAATTTTAGCTTTTTCGGCCGATTCCTTTAAACGTTGCAAAGCCATTGGATCTTTACGCAGATCAATACCTTCGTCGCTTTTAAACTCGTCAGCTAACCAGTCAATAATTACCTGGTCAAAGTCATCACCACCTAAGTGCGTATCACCATCGGTTGATTTTACTTCAAATACGCCATCACCTAATTCAAGGATTGATACGTCATGCGTACCACCACCGCAGTCAAATACCGCAATTTTCATATCCTTGTGTGCTTTATCAAAGCCATAAGCCAGGGCAGCAGCAGTAGGTTCGTTAATAATACGGCGAACTTTTAAACCGGCAATTTCACCGGCTTCTTTAGTTGCCTGGCGTTGTGCATCATTAAAGTAAGCAGGTACAGTAATAACGGCTTCAGTAACTTCAGTTCCTAAAAAGTCTTCGGCAGTTTTCTTCATTTTCTGAAGAATCATGGCCGAAATCTCTTGCGGAGTGTATTTACGGTCGCCAATTTCAACACGTGGGGTGTTATTATCACCTTTAACCACTTTGTAAGGTACGCGTGCAGCCTCGTTAGTAACCTCGTTAAACTGGTTACCCATAAAGCGTTTGATAGACGAAATGGTTTTTGTAGGGTTAGTGATTGCCTGACGTTTAGCCGGATCACCAACTTTACGCTCGCCGTTATCAATAAAAGCTACAACGGATGGCGTAGTACGTTTTCCCTCGCTATTTGCTATAACTACAGGTTCGTTACCTTCCATTACAGACACGCAGGAGTTTGTTGTTCCTAAGTCGATTCCAATTATTTTAGACATATGATTGTTTTTTCTTGATTTTATTAATTTACTACAACTCCTATTTATCAACGTTTGTGCCAAACGCGTTTGGCAGGGCATATGGTCAGGATGACAATTATTGCGTCAGAAAAGTCATAAACTGTGGTGACAGGTTGGCAGAAATCGCTTCGTTGGAGGAGAAAGGAGAAAGGTAAAAGGCGAATGGTGGTAAGTGAATAACATTTGAATGTATAAACAATCCCTCATCATTCAACCAACAAGGGCGTTGCCTGCGGCCGGGTCATCCGCTCCGCACACACGGCCTTAGGCTCGGGCCGGTATCCGCTACTACCCCTAACGCAAATTCTGCGTCGCCAACAACGTTTCCATTATTAGTTATTTACAAACCAAATTCCCATCTTTATCCCAACAAACAAGACGCCTCTGTTACTCACAAATCAAATCAGGCTAATCATCACGCCTGGAATTGCATAGCAAAAGCTTTGCCCGCAAAGCTTAACCTTCACTTCAAAAAAGAGAACCGGTTTACTATTGTTATTTAATTCCTAAACAAATCAAATGTTTTTTTTAGAATCTAAACGGTTAAAACTGATACCGTTAACACATCAGCAGCTTTTATTGCTGAGGCAGAATCGTGCGCTGATGGAAATTTCCATGGGACTGACACCTTCTTTTATGCTGGTTGATCCATTTTATTATGCCGAAATCATTGATGCATTGGACAACTTCTGGCTACCCAATACCCTCACCTACCCCGATAAATACCTATGGTATACCGATTGGGAACTGGTACACAAAAGCACAAACACATCCATTGGCGGCATGGGCTTTGCCGGCTATCCAAATGATAATGGCGAAGCCGAGATAGGCTACATGATTGATGGCAACCAGCACAACAAGGGCTTCGCTACAGAGGCCATACAGGCGATGATTAAATGGGCATTTACGCATCCGTTTGTAAAAGCCATTATTGTGCATACTTATGCCGATAACCTGCCATCGCGCAGGCTAATGGATAAGTGTGGCTTTGAGCAGGTGGAGGAGATAGAAGGATTGCTGACATATAGATTGAATAGAAAACCTCCTATCTGGTAATTCTGTCAATCCTGTTCAATCCAGAAAATCGTGTCAAAATAAAACGCCCAGTTCATTCAAGCTGGGCGTTTATTAATACCGAAACAAATTAATTTGATTTTATTTTTGAACCATTTTATTAAACTCTTCTATGGAGATAACTACATCTTCCCTGATAATCTTCCTCAATAAGCCTTTAGGTATTGAATCATTTTTATGAACCAGAATAGTGGTTATACGCCCATCCGGGTGTTTCATTCTATGATGTGACCCTTTAACACGAATAACAATAAACCCAAGTTTTTCTAACAAAGCAACAAACTCTTTGCCACTTAACACCGGTAATTTATCGCTCATGCCGAAATAGGCACACTTATTTCAATCTCCCGAACGCCGATAAATTGATTTGTGCTTTCCGTTTCCTGTTCTTCCATACACAACTCAATTACTTCTCTAAGATTGTCCAAAGCTTCGTCTATAGTGGCTCCGTAAGAGTGACAACCTTTAAACGTAGGGCACGAAACTATATATACGCCGTCCTCATCTATTTCTACAACGATCGGGAAGTGATACTTTTTCATTTTATTCGCTTTGTTCAAATTTATCAATAAATCTTTAAAGCAAAAAACGCCCTGCTCAAATGAACAGGGCGTTTTTATATCTAAAAGAAAAGAATAATTATTCTCCTTTTTCTTCAGTTTCCGGAGCGTCGGCTGCAGGAGCTTCAGCAACTGGTGCTTCTTTAGCTTCTTCAACAACTACTGCTTCTTCAGCTGCAACGGGTGCTGCTGTTTTAGCTTTTGCTGAACCACCACGACGACGTGTTGATTTTTTAGCCGTTGCTGCAGTATCAACACCATAAACAGTGTTATAATCTACTAACTCGATGATCGCCATTTCGGCGTTGTCACCTAAACGGTTTTCTAACTTGATGATACGGGTGTAACCACCTGGGCGGTTAGCAATCTTCTCAGCAATCTCGCGGAAAAGGATAGTTGTAGCATCTTTATCTTGCAGGTAGCTAAACACTGTACGACGAGAGTGAGTAGTATCGCTTTTTGATTTAGTTAAAAGTGGTTCGATATAACCGCGCAAAACTTTTGCTTTAGCTAATGTTGTAGTAATACGCTTGTGTAGGATAAGCGAAGTTGCCATGTTTGACAGCATCGCCTTGCGATGGCTGGTAGTACGGCCTAAGTGATTGTTTTTGTTTCCGTGTCTCATTGTTTTAAATTATTTCACGTGCATACCGTCCGGCGATTTACTCAAGCCTTCGGAATTATGCCTTCGCTATTTGTGTATTAGATTTGAGATGTGAGATGTGAGATATGAGACAAAAGCTCAACAGTCAATTCCTTATCCCATTTATTGTTAAATAAAAAATGTTAGATTTTAAGAGCGAGACAAGTCTCAAATCTCAAATCTAACATCTCCTATCTTATTCCTCGTCTAACTTAAATTTAGACAGGTTCATACCAAAAGATAAGCCTTTTGATTTAACCAGGTCCTGGATTTCAGTCAGTGATTTTTTACCAAAGTTTCTGAACTTTAACATATCAGCAACATCGTACGATACTAAATCAGCCAGGCTGCGGATATCTGCAGCTTTAAGGCAATTTAATGCACGTACAGATAGGTCAAGATCAACCAATTCGGTTTTAAGGATCTTGCGCATGTGCAAAATTTCCTCGTCAACTTCTTTAGTTTCTTCTTTAGCCTGTGCTTCTAACATCATGTTTTCATCGCTGAACAACATAAAGTGCTGGATAAGGATCTTTGCAGCTTCCTTCAAAGCATCTTCAGGGTGAACAGAGCCATCAGTAGCAATATCCAATACTAATTTTTCGTAGTCGGTTTTTTGCTCAACACGATAGTTTTCGATGGTATATTTAACGTTCTTTATCGGCGTATAGATAGAGTCGATAGCGATAACGCCAACATTTGCATCAGGGTTTTTGTTCTCTTCACTCGGAACGTAACCACGGCCTTTACCAACAGTAAGCTCAATTTCAAGCGTTACCGATGAGTCCATGTTACATAAAACCAGATCAGGATTTAATACTGTAAAGTTGTTAGAGAATTTGGTTATATCTCCGGCTTTAAAAGCATCCTGGCCATTTATAATAACAAATATTTTCTCGCTGTCGCCAGATTCACCAGTCTTTTTAAAACGAACCTGTTTAAGGTTCAAGATGATCTCGGTTACGTCTTCAACAACACCTTTGATGGTTGAAAACTCATGCGTTACTCCCGAAAAACGTACTGAAGTAATTGCATAACCTTCGAGTGATGAAAGTAAGATACGACGCAGAGCATTACCAATGGTTACACCAAAACCTGGTTCTAACGGACGAAATTCAAACGTACCATCAAAATCATTTGCTTTTTGCATGATAACCTTGTCTGGTTTTTGAAATGCTAAAATTGCCATTTATATCCTTTATTTATTGTTTACTTGATTATAGATTTGAGATGTGAGATTTGAGATGTGAGATTTTATCTCACGTTGCTCTGAAATGCTCTGTCTAAACCTTCTTACTTATTTTCCTATTGTATATGTATGAAACCAGAAAAGAGATTTGAAAAAAAATCTCAAATCTCATATCTTATGTCTCATATCTTATTTAGAATACAACTCGACGATTAGGTTCTCCTTAATGTTTTCAGGAATTTCATCGCGGTTAGGATAGTTAAGGAATGTGCCTGTTAATTCATTTGCATCCCAAGCCAACCAGCTGTATTTGTTGATTCTTCTACCTGCTACTGATGTAGTAATAGCTTCTAATGTTTTAGATTTTTCACGTACAGAGATAACGTCACCAGCTTTTAATGCGTATGATGCGATGTTTACAACAGCACCGTTAACATTAATGTGCTTGTGGTTAACCAACTGACGGGCGCCTGAACGTGTAGGTGATATACCTAAACGATAAACAGCGTTATCTAAACGGGCTTCTAAGAATTTCAGCAAGTTTTCACCTGTGATACCTTCTTTAGCCGAAGCGCGGTGAAACAAGTTCTCGAACTGACGCTCCAATACACCGTAAGTGTATTTAACTTTTTGTTTCTCCATTAACTGAGTTGAATACTCAGATTGTTTTCCACGACGTTTTGAAGCGCCATGCATTCCCGGTGGATAGTTTTTACGTTCTAACGCTTTATCCGGACCGAAGATCGGCTCACGGAAACGACGTGCAATTTTGGACTTAGGTCCTGTATATCTGGCCATTTTGTGTATTTTTAAAGTATCTTACAGCCTGTAGCTGTAGAATCTTAGCTTTAAAATCTGTTAATTAAACTCTTCTTCTTTTAGACGGACGGCAACCATTGTGTGGAAGCGGCGTAATGTCTTTGATAGTGGTAACTTCGATACCTGCAGTTTGCAAAGTACGGATAGCCGACTCACGACCAGCACCAGGGCCTTTTACAAACACCTCTACTTTGCGCAAACCAAAGTCATAAGCAACTTTACCGCAATCGGCAGCAGCCTGACCGGCAGCATAAGGGGTGTTCTTTTTTGAACCTTTGAAACCCATTTTACCTGCAGATGACCATGAAATAGCCTGTCCGGTTTTGTTGGTAAGGGTAATGATGATGTTGTTAAAAGTAGCATTGATGTGTGCTTCGCCAACCGGCTCAACAATCACAATGCGCTTTTTGGTAACTTTTTTACTTTTAGCCATTTTTTTAATTATTGAATTAATGAATTACTGGATTATAGAATAACCCTGACCCACTAATCGTGATTATAATTTTTATTCCTGGTAAGCTTAAAGTATATAACTACCCGCCGCTAACCAATCGTTATTTACTACTTAGTAGCTTTCTTTTTGTTAGCAACTGTTTTACGTTTTCCTTTACGGGTACGTGAGTTGTTTTTAGTACGCTGACCACGTAATGGTAAACCTTTACGGTGACGTGTACCACGGTAGCAACCAATGTCCATCAAACGTTTAATGTTCAATTGCACTTCTGAACGAAGTGAACCTTCCACTTTAATCTGATCGTTGATGATTCCACGGATTGAGGCTAACTGCTCATCGGTCCAGTCCTGTACTTTTGTATTAAAATCGATACCTGCCTCAGTCAAAATCTTTTGAGCTGTTGAGCGGCCTATACCGAAAATGTAAGTAAGTCCGATTTCTCCTCTTTTATTCTTTGGTAAATCAATACCTGATATCCTTGCCATATTTTATCTTAATTTATTGAGTTATCGAATCATTGAATTATCGAATACTACTAATCAGTAATTCAACATTCTCCAATTCAAAATTGTTCTTAGCCCTGGCGTTGTTTGTACTTAGGATTCTTCTTGTTAATAACGTAAAGTTTCCCGTTACGGCGAATGATTTTGCAATCTGCGCTGCGTTTTTTAATGGATGCTCTAACTTTCATCTCTTTTTTATTTATATCTATAGGTTATTCTACCCTTACTCAAATCGTATGGACTCATTTCTAATTTCACTCTGTCGCCAGGTAAAATTTTGATGTAGTGCATACGCATCTTGCCGGAAATATGGGCTATAATCTCATGACCGTTCTCCAGCTCAACCCTGAACATTGCATTTGACAATGCCTCTCTAATTGTACCGTCTTGTTCGATCGAAGATTGTTTAGCCATATTTTGTTGATTTTTACTTAATTATCCGCCCTAAAACCGGGATGCAAAATTAATAAAAATTATTTAATTATTATTCTTTTCTTTTAAAACATTATCAACATACTCAAACGTTGATAAAATGTCGGGTTTTCCTTTACCTATAGCAACAGTATGCTCATAATGAGCAGATGCTTTTTTATCTACAGTTGATACGGTCCATCCATCATCCCAAAATTTAACACCGGCGCGACCGGCATTTATCATTGGTTCTATGGCAATTACCATCCCCTCTTCAAGCTTAATACCCGATCCACGTTTACCGTAGTTAGGCACTTCAGGTTTTTCGTGAAGTTTAACCCCCACCCCATGCCCTACAAGCTCTTTAACAACTCCAAAGCCATTCTTCTCGGCGTGTTCCTGTATCGCGTAGCCTATATCGCCTATCCGCATGCCTACAACAGCTTTAGCAACACCCAGGTCCAAACACTCTTTGGTTACCCGCATGAGCTTTTTTACTGTGTCGCTTACTTCGCCAATAGCAAAAGTATAAGCCGAGTCGCCTACAAAACCGTTTAATATAGCACCGCAATCAACAGAAACTAAATCACCTTCTACCAGTACATGTTTTCCGGGGAAACCATGCACTACCTGGTCATTTAATGATATGCAGAGGGAGTAGGGAAACCCGCCGTAGTTTAAAAAAGCGGGGATACCGCCGTTATCACGTATAAAGGTTTCAGCAAGTCTGTCGAGTTCGATAGTGGTAACACCCGGGCCTATTACTTTAGCAACCTCTGCATGTGTTCTTGACACCAGCAGCGCGCTTTCCCGGATCAACTCTATTTCCTCGGCAGACTTGTAAATTATTTTCGACATTCCTTATTAGATCGCTGTCGGACTTGTTCCGGCAGCAGCAGGCATTGCTGTACGTCCTTTAATCCGTCCGGTTTTCATTAAACCATCATAATGGCGCATCAACAGGTGGCTTTCTATCTGTTGCAATGTATCCAACACAACACCCACCAGGATGATTAACGATGTACCACCAAAAAATCTTGCGAAGATTGGAGATACACCAACTAAACTGGCAAGCGCCGGTATAATTGCTATAATAGCCAGGAAAATAGATCCGGGTAAGGTAATTTTTGATATTACGCCATCTATATAATCGGCAGTTGATTTACCTGGTTTAACACCGGGAATAAACCCGCCGTTCTTTTTCATATCATCAGCCATTTGGTTAGGGTTAACCGTAATAGCTGTGTAGAAGTAAGTAAACAGGATAATTAACACGCCAAACAGCGTATTGTGCTGCCATGAATTATAATTTGACAACGCAATTAGTATACCGTTTGATGAAATGTTTGGCATAAACTGTTGTACGGTTTGCGGTATAAACATTAATGCCTGCGCAAATATGATAGGCATTACACCCGCAGCATTTACCTTTAAAGGTATATACTGGCGCACACCGCCATATTGTTTATTACCTACTATACGCTTAGCGTACTGCACCGCAATTTTACGGGTGCCCTGTACAATAAGGATAGTAAACATTACCACCCCAATTAAGCCTACAATTTCAACAATGAATGTAATTAAACCACCTGTACCGCTGGTACGTGAGGTAAATTCTGTTAAAAATGCACCTGGTAATTGGGCTATAATACCAACCATGATGATAAGCGATATACCGTTACCAATACCTTTATCTGTAATTTTCTCGCCCAGCCACATTACAAATAATGTACCTGCCGTTAAAACAAACATGTTAAGCACAGTAAAGAATGGGTTACTGATCAGCATAGCCTCAGGAGAGATCTGCGATTTTAAATAACCTATAGCCTGTAAAGCCGTAATACCTATGGTTAGGTAACGGGTCCACTGGTTAAGTTTATTACGGCCGCTTTCGCCCTCTTTTTGTAATTTGGTGAAATAAGGCACCGCGATACCCAATAATTGCACCACAATTGAAGCCGAAATATAAGGCATTACGCCCAATGCAAAAATAGAGGCATGTGAAAACGAGCCTCCCGAAAACATATTCAGCAATCCTACTAATCCTTCTGCTTTTTGGTTAGCTACTGACGCAGGATTAACCCCCGGTAGTACCACAAAGGAACCTACACGATATATTACAAGAAATAAGAGTGTGTTTATAATACGCACTCTTAAATCTTCTATTTTCCAGATATTGGATAATGTGGTGAAAAATTTCTTCATCCTAAAATTATAGCTTAACTATGGTACCACCAGCTGCTTCAATAGCTTTTTGAGCTGTAGCAGTAAATGCATGTGCCTTAACTTCTAATTTGGCAGTCAATTCGCCACGGCCCAGGATTTTAACCAGGTCGTTACGAGATACCAAACCATGTAATTTCAAGGTATCAAAATCAACAACATCAAGTGTGTATTTTGTTACTAATTCTTGCAATACATCAAGGTTAACACCAGTATACTCTACACGGTTAGGGTTTTTAAATCCAACCTTAGGCACACGGCGTTGTAAAGGCATCTGACCGCCTTCAAAACCTACCTTGGTGCTTGTGCCTGAACGTGAACCAGCACCTTTATGGCCACGGGTTGACGTACCGCCACGGCCAGAACCTGTACCACGGCCAATTCTTTTCCTATTTTTAGTAGAACCTTCTGCAGGTTTTAAATTACTTAAATTCATGATATTAAATATTTTCTACTGCTACCAGGTGGTTAACTTTTCTAACCATACCAATTATAGCTGCAGTTGCCTCAACTTCCACACTGTGGTTAATTTTACGCAAGCCTAATGCTTCTACGGTCCTTTTTTGGCGCTCACTTCTGTCGATCACGCTCTTAATCTGAGTTATTTTGATTTTGGCCATGACTGATTATCCGTTAAATACTTTACCTAAACTAACGCCACGTTGTTGAGCTACAGTATGGGCATCACGTAATTGTGATAACGCAGATACGGTTGCTTTAACCACGTTGTGCGGATTTGATGAACCTTTTGATTTTGCTAACACGTTGTGGATACCTGCAGACTCTAACACTGCACGCATTGCACCACCCGCGATAACACCGGTACCGTTTGCTGCTGGTTTCAGGAATACAAAACCGCCGCTGAATTTACCAATTTGCTCGTGAGGTATGGTGTTGTTGATAATAGGAACTTTTACCAGGTTCTTTTTAGCATCATCAATACCTTTTGCAATGGCTTCGGTAACCTCTTTTGCTTTGCCTAATCCGTAACCTACAACACCGTTTTCATCACCTACTACCACGATGGCAGAAAAGCTGAAAGTACGGCCACCTTTGGTTACTTTGGCAACACGCTGTATGCTTACCAAGCGGTCTTTTAATTCGATCTCGCTTGTTTTTACTCTTTTTATGTTGATTGTTGACATTTCTCTGTTCGATTAAAAGTTTAAACCACCTTCACGTGCACCTTCGGCCAGTGACTTAACACGACCATGGTACAAATAACCGTTCCTGTCGAAAACCACATCTTTAATACCTGCTGCGATAGCTTTCTGCGCTACCAGTTTGCCTACGGCTACTGATTGATCAGATTTTGTGCCATCAGCTGCAACGAAATCTTTTGATAAAGATGATGCTGATACGATAGTTTTACCGGTTAAATCGTCAATGATCTGCGCGTAAATACCTTTATTGCTCCTAAATACTGACAGGCGAGGACGCTCTGTTGATCCTGAAAGGCGTTTTCTGATACCTTTTTTAATCCTGTCTCTTCTTGATAATTTAGCTCCCATGACGATTATTTTTTAGATGCTGATTTACCTGCTTTTCTTCTCAATATCTCGCCTACAAACTTAATACCTTTACCTTTGTAAGGCTCTGGAGTACGTAACGAACGTATTTTTGCAGCTACCTGGCCAATTAACTGTTTGTCAATTGATTCAAGTATGATAGTTGGGTTTTTACCTTTATCAGCAGTGGTTGTAACTTTAATTTCTGTTGGCAATTCAAATACATAGTGGTGAGAGTAACCCAACACTAAATCTAATGTATTACCGGTATTGGTGGCACGGTAACCTACACCAACCAACTCCTGTTGTATTTTGTAACCTTCGGTTACGCCTACTACCATGTTGTTGATAAGCGCACGGTATAAACCATGTAATGCTTTGTGACGTTTTTGATCAGACGGGCGTTGAACCACTAACTGACCATCTTCCTGTGCAATGGTGATATCGCTATCAACCGCTTGCTGCAATTGACCTTTAGGGCCCTTTACGGTAACAACATTATCTGCTGATACGGTAACGGTTACTCCTGCTGGCATTGCTATCGGTGCTTTTCCTACTCTTGACATTGCTTAATTTCTCCTATTAATAAACGTAGCATAAAACTTCGCCACCTACATTTTGCTGACGGGCTTCTTTATCAGACATTACGCCTTTAGAAGTTGACAGGATGGCGATACCTAAACCATTTAATACTCTTGGCATTTTATCCATGCCTGCGTATTTCCTCAAACCTGGTTTACTGATGCGCGTAATGCTACGGATAGCAGAAATTTTAGTTATCGGGTGGTATTTTAAAGCAACTTTAATGCTGCCTTGCGGACCATTTTCCTCAAACTTGTAATTGGCAATGTAACCTTTGTCGAAAAGCACCTTAGTGATTTCCTTTTTCAGATTTGATGCAGGAATTTCAACAACCCTATGGTTGGCTTTAATAGCATTCCTTACTCTTGTAAGATAATCTGCGATTGGATCTGTATTCATTTTATTGGGTTATGATAGTGGTTTCCTTCCCGTAACATCCGGGGCGACCTTCCATCGGTTAATTCATTTTGTATTTCGTATTTGGGATGTTCGATTTCGGATTTACCTTGCCAAACTCCCATTTCCGATTTAACACAAAATATCAAATTCCGAAATTGAAATTCCGAAATCCGATATTCTATTTTTTGCTTACCAGCTTGCTTTCTTTACTCCCGGGATTTTGCCATCAAGAGCCATTTCACGGAATGTTACGCGTGAAATACCAAACTGACGCATATAACCACGTGGGCGACCGGTTAATTTACAACGGTTGTGTAATTTTACCGGAGATGATGCCTTAGGTAATTTATCTAAACCAACGTAATCGCCGGCTTCTTTAAGGGCTGCTCTTTTCTCTGCGTATTTAGCAACCAATTTAGCGCGCTTTACTTCACGAGCTTTTACACCTTCTTTAGCCATTGCTATTTTGATTTTTAAATGGTAATCCAAATTGTTTCAACAACTCCAATGCTTCAACATCGTTTGTTGCGGAGGTTACAAAGGTAATATCCATACCTTGGATTTTATTGATTTTATCAATATTTATCTCAGGGAATATAATTTGCTCTGTAATACCTAAAGTATAGTTACCTCTGCCGTCAAAACCTTTGTCGTTGATGCCTTTAAAGTCACGGATACGTGGCAGGGCAACAGCGATTAAACGATCTAAAAACTCATACATTGTGTTGTCACGCAAGGTAACACGTACGCCAACCGGCATATTTTTACGCAATTTAAAGTTCGAGATATCTTTTTTAGATTTTGAAGATACTGCCTGCTGGCCAGTGATGGTTGTTAACTCGGTGATGGTGTTCTCGATAAGTTTTTTATCGGTAGTAGCACCGCCAACACCCTGGTTAATGGCAATTTTCTCCAGTTTAGGAACCTGCATTACGCTTTTGTACTGAAATTTATCTTTCAGTGCAGTACGAATTTCGTCCTTGTATTTTGTTTTTAATCTTGGTATGTAAGTCATTACTTAATTTCCTCCCCTGATTTTTTTGCTACCCTTACTAATTTGCCGGCATCGTTCAATTTACGGCCAACACGGGTTGTATTACCTGATTTAGGGTCAACCAGCATTAGGTTTGAAATATGTATAGCAGCTTCTTGTTTAACAATTCCGCCGTTAGGGTTAGCAGCATTAGGTTTGGTATGTTTTGATACCATATTGGCACCTTCAACAACAGCCCTGTTTTTTGCTATTATCACCTCAACTACTTTACCTTGCGATCCTTTTGAATCGCCGGCTATAACTTTTACCAGGTCGCCTTTGCGAATTTTCAGTTTGCCTGGTGTTGCAACTTTTTTCTTTTCCATGATTACAATACCTCCGGTGCTAATGATACAATTTTCATAAATTGTTTCTCACGCAGTTCTCTTGCAACAGGGCCAAAGATACGTGTGCCTCTTGGCTCATCCTGGTTATTTAACAAAACAGCTGCGTTATCGTCGAAACGGATGTATGAACCATCTTTTCTGCGGATCTCTTTTTTGGTGCGTACTACTACGGCCTTTGATACAGTACCTTTTTTTACGTTACCTGAAGGTAAAGCGCTTTTTACGGTTACTACTATCTTATCGCCTATAGATGCATACCTTTTGCCGGTACCACCTAACACGCGGATCACTAAAACTTCTTTAGCGCCACTGTTATCGGCTACGTTTAATCTTGATTCCTGTTGTACCATCTTATTTAGCCCTTTCTAAAATTTGAACTAATCTCCAGTTTTTGCTCTTGCTCAGCGGGCGGGTTTCCATAATCAATACGGTATCGCCAATGCCACAAGTGTTGGTCTCATCATGAGCCATAAATTTTGTGGTTTTTTTCACGAATTTACCGTAGATAGGGTGTTTCACTTTACGCTCAACAGCCACTACAATAGATTTTTCCATCTTATTGCTAACCACCAGGCCGGTACGTGTTTTTCTTAAATTTCTTTCCATTTTTCTGAATGCTTAAAAAATTAATTCTTTTCAGAAGCCGACGCCGCTTTGCGTTTTGTTAATTCAGTATTTAACTGAGCAATTCCCTTGCGTACCTTTGTTATACGGGATGGATTCTCGATAGCCGACACTGCGTGAGCAAATTTCAATTTGGTAAGGGTTGACCTTTCCTCGCCGATTTTTGCTACCAGTTCTTCTGTAGATAGTCCCAAAATTTCTGAGTTCTTCATCTTCTTGTGTTATTTGTTGTAATAGTAGAAAGTTTCAACGTTGTATTGTTTTGGTTTGATGGTTGAAAGTTCGGCATCTAACTTTACAACTTGTGAAAACTTTACAACTTTTCAACTCTTCCAATTTATGCTTCTACGTAATCCCTACGTACAATAAATCTTGTTTGTACCGGAAGTTTTTGTGCTGCAAGGCGCAAAGCCTCTTTAGCAACTTCCATAGGCACACCTTCGGCCTCAAAAATGATCCTTCCGGGGCGTACTACCGCTACCCAGTACTCAGGAGCACCTTTACCTTTACCCATACGTACCTCTGCTGGTTTCTTGGTTACAGGCTTGTCAGGGAAAATCCTGATCCACACCTGGCCTTCACGTTTCATAAAACGTGTTACAGCAATACGTGCAGCCTCGATCTGGCGGCTGGTAATCCATGCCGCTTCGAGTGATTTTACACCGAAAGATCCGAATGAAAGTTCAGCACCACGAGTGGCTAAACCTTTCATCCTGCCTTTTTGCATCTTTCTGAACTTCGTTCTTTTTGGCTGTAGCATTTTCTTAAGTATTGAGATATGAGATTTGAGATTTAAGATCAATGATCTGTGTATCCCTTTTATCTTCTATCTTGTTATTTTTTGCTTTATCGCAGTTTTGGTAAGAGAAGAGGATACTATCTCATATCTCACATCTCATATCTATTATCTGTTATTAATTATCTCTTTCCTGGGCCACCTGGACGGTTACCGCCACCTTGACCACCTGGACGGCTGCCACCTGGACCACCCGGACGGCTGTTACCACCACCACGAGGACCACCTTGACCACCTGCTCCAGGACCGCCTCTGCGATCGCCACCACCTGGTTTCCTGTCATTTCTGCGTTCGCCACCACGTTCGCCACCGCGAGCGTTATCACGACCACCGAATGCCGGAGCACCATCTGGCCTGCCACCTTTACCGCTTGCGCTGCTTGCACCACCAATGTTTGGTGATAAATCGCGTTTGCCGTAAACTTCGCCTTTACAGATCCATACTTTAACACCTATTTTACCATAGGTAGTTAATGCTTCTGCTAATGCGTAGTCAATATCAGCACGGAAAGTGTGCAAAGGAATTCTTCCTTCTTTATATTGTTCGCTACGTGCCATCTCAGCGCCACCTAAACGGCCTGATGTCATGATCTTAATACCTTCAGCACCCATTCTCATGGTTGAAGCGATAGTAGTTTTCATGGCACGACGGAAAGAGATACGTGCTTCTAATTGTTTTGCAATACCTTCTGCCACTAATTGTGCATCAAGCTCGGGGCGTTTAATTTCGAAGATGTTGATCTGAACTTCCTTTTTGGTAAGTTTTTTCAACTCTTCTTTAATCTTATCAACTTCGGCACCACCTTTACCAATCACAATACCCGGACGGGCAGTGTGGATAGTTACAGTGATGCGTTTTAATGTGCGTTCGATAACCACTTTTGATACACCACCTTTAGCGATACGTGCTGAAAGGTATTTGCGGATTTTTTCGTCTTCAACTAATTTGTCGGCATAATGATTGCCACCGAACCAATTAGAATCCCAACCTCTGATGATTCCTAATCTGTTACCTATTGGATGTGCTTTCTGTCCCATTTCAAATTAATTGTTTTCGTTTTTACTATCCACAACCAGTGTTACATGGTTTGAGCGTTTACGGATACGGTATCCCCTTCCTTGCGGAGCAGGGCGTAACCTTTTTAGCTGACGGCCACCGCCTACTGAGATTTCTTTAATAAACAAGCCATGATCTTCGGCTTTTTTACCTTCGTTTTTTGCTTCCCAGTTAGTAATTGCCGATACTAATAATTTCTCTACACGGATGGCAGCTTCTTTATTAGTAAACTTTAAGATACTTAAAGCTGAAAATACATTTTTACCACGAACCAGGTCAACTACCAAACGCATCTTGCGTGGTGAAGTTGGGCAGTCCTGTAACTTGGCAACTGCAGGGCCGCCAACGATGGCTTTAGCCGCTTTTTTTTGCTGCTCTACTCGTACAGACTTTTTAATTTTTGTTGTTGCTTCCATTGCCTGTTATTTTTTCTTCTCTGCGTGACCGCGGAATGTACGGGTTGGAGCAAATTCTCCCAACTTGTGACCAACCATGTTTTCTGTTACATACACCGGGATAAACTTGTTACCATTGTGTACTGCGAATGTGTGACCAACGAAATCAGGAGAGATCATGGAACGACGTGACCATGTTTTTACAACTGATTTTTTGCTTGATTCATTCAAGGTCAGAACTTTTCTTTCCAGGTTATGATCAATATAAGGTCCTTTTTTAATTGAACGTGCCATTATTTTTTCCTTCTTTCAATGATATAACGATCCGACCCTTTTTTCTTATCACGAGTTTTGTAGCCTTTAGCTAACAAACCTTTACGTGAACGTGGATGACCACCTGAGGCTCTACCCTCACCACCACCCATAGGGTGATCTACCGGGTTCATGGCAACACCACGAACGCGCGGCCTGCGGCCTAACCAACGTTTGCGGCCTGCTTTACCTAACACCGCGTTTGCTCTTTCGCCATTTGAAACGGTACCGATAGTTGCCAAACAAGTTGACAATATCATACGTGTTTCGCCTGAAGGCAATTTGATGATGGCATATTTACCATCGCGCGCCGAAAGCTGGGCATAAGTACCTGCGCTGCGGGCAATAACACCGCCCTGGCCTGGGTTTAACTCAATGTTGTGGATGATAGAACCTAACGGGATGTTCTTCAAAGGCATGGTGTTACCAACCTCTGGAGTAGCTGTCTCGCCGGCTACAACTACCGTTCCAACTGTTAAGCCTTCCGGAGCTATCATGTATCGTTTTTCACCATCAACAAAATGTAACAGTGCTATACGTGCCGAACGGTTAGGATCGTACTCAATAGTTGCAACTTTTGCCGGGATATCAAACTTGTTACGTTTAAAATCAATTAACCTGTATGCTTGTTTATGACCACCACCCATGTAGCGCATAGTCATTTTACCGGTGTTGTTACGACCGCCCGATCTGGTGTTGGCTGCTTCAACCAACGATTTTTCAGGAACGTTTGTTGTGATATCTGAGTTAGATACATCAACTCTGAAGCGGGTACCCGGTGTAACCGGTTTAAATCTCTTTACTGCCATCTCTATAATTATATATTGCTGTAAAAATCAATTGTTTGCCCGTCATTTAACGTAATGATCGCTTTTTTATACGTAGCAGCACGGCCAGATACGGCGCCTGCCTTAGTATTGCGAGTTTTAAGTTTTCCGACGTATTTCATGGTGTTTACCGCCTTAACGTTAACACCGTACATTGCCTCAATGGCGCCTTTAATCTGAATTTTGTTTGCTCTGTGATCAACTTTGAAAGCATAACGGTTAAGTTTCTCGGTTAATTGAGTTACTTTTTCAGTAAGTAGGGGTTTCTTTAAAATTTCCATAATTACTTAGCTAATGCTTCCTCCAAAGTTTTTACAGCGCCTGTAGTTAATAACAGTTTACCAGCGTTTAACACATCATAAGTGTTTAGCTGCTCAACCGAAATTACTTTCGTTTTCTTCAGGTTTCTGCTTGATAAATACACATTGTTATTTTCGGCGCCTGCTACTACTAATAATGTTTTGTCATTAGTAACATTCAGGTCGGCCTCCATTTTAATGTAGTTTTTAGTTTTGATGCTATCAAAATTAAAATCTTCCAATACTAAAATGTTGTTATCCTTTGCTTTGTATGATAAAGCCGATTTACGGGCCAGTGATTTTAACTTCTTGTTTAACTTGAAGCTATAATCGCGGGGCTGCGGACCGAAAACGCGACCACCACCATTAAATAATGGAGATTTAACGCTACCTGCACGGGCACCACCTGTACCTTTTTGTTTATATAATTTGCGGGTTGAACCTGCAATCTCGTTACGCTGTTTTGCTTTGTGTGTACCCTGACGTTGGTTAGCTAAAAATTGCTTAACATCAAGATAGATCGCGTGATCGTTTGGCTCAATACCGAATACCGACTCAGGAAGCTGCACCTTGGCACCTGTTTCTTTACCTGATACGTTTAATACGTTTACTTCCATCTTATTTATCCACTATTACGAATGAACCCTTAGCTCCGGGGATGGAACCTTTAACAACCAACAGGTTTTGCTCAGCGTAAACCTTAATCACTTGTAAGTTCTGTGCTTTAACACGAACGTTACCGGTTTGACCTGCCATGCGCATGCCTTTAAATACACGCGACGGCCATGATGACGCACCCAAAGATCCTGGCGCACGTAAACGATTATGCTGACCGTGAGTTTGCATACCCACACCACCAAAACCGTGACGTTTTACCACACCCTGAAATCCTTTACCTTTTGAAGTACCAACTACATCAACAAAATCTCCCGCAGCAAAAATATCAACAGTGATTGTATCACCTAATGATTTTTCGTCCTCGAAAGTTTTGAATTCAACAAGCTTACGCTTTGGAGTTGTACCGGCTTTTTGGAAGTGTCCTTTTAACGGACCAGAAGTGTTTTTTTCCTTTTTGTCGCCATATGCCAGCTGTACAGCAGCATATCCGTCTGTATCAACAGACTTAACTTGTGTTACCACGCAAGGGCCAGCTTCGATTACGGTGCAAGGAATATTCTTCCCTGTTTCGTCGAAAATGCTGGTCATTCCTACTTTTTTACCAATAATTCCTGACATTTCTTTAATTTATTTGTGTCCATCGAAGCAGTAGGGCTTCGTTCAAGACATATTATTCCCCCCGAAAGGGACGGCAAAGATAGAAACTTTACAGTAATAATCAAATAGTTAGTGAGTTATTTTTTTATAAATTTTATGTAGTTGTTTTAACGGAAGGTTTCGGGGTATTTAGTTGGAGGTTAAGCGATTTAATTGGAGTGTTACTTCCATCTCCGAAACACCAATGCAGGGCGCAGGAAAATGACCATTTAACTGACGGCGTAAAATTTCATGAGCCTGATTTTTTGTTAGGGAATTTCTCCCCAGCGGGGGAAAAGCTTTGTAGTAAAAAACCCGGGAGGAAGCTCCGTGCCAGAGGTACGGAACCTTAGGTGGCGTACCTCTGGCACGCAAAAACGTTAATCCATTTATGCTACAAAGCTTTTGCTCCTCTGGAGCATCCTGTCAATTGCTTAACTTAAAGCGATTTCCCTATTGGCAAAATAAGTTCTATTGCTATCCCCATTTTCTTTCCCTATATTCATCCATCTAACAATTAAGCAGTTAAACACGATGAAACAATTTGCTCAAACGCTTTCTATCATCTTTATCACCACCCTATTATTTGCCTGCAAGCAAAAACCCACAGAAAAAACTACCGTAGCACATGACCGGATGGGTAAAGCCACTCGCGAAGACAAAAACGGATGGATTTACGTGCACCTGGCGGGTTCGCCGGCCGATATCGGCTACCAGCATGGCTACCTCCTCTCAAAAGAAATTGACACCTTAATAAAGGTGATGCAATATTACCTGCCTAATACCAGCAAAAAAGACTGGGCATTTTACCGTAAGGCATCAGCCCGGTTTATGTGGAATAAGATTGGCAAAGAATACCAGGACGAGATTCGTGGTATTACCGAAGGCCTACAGGCCAAAGGGATGAAATATGATACCCTGGATATTACCGCGCTTAACGCCAACATTGAACTGGCCCAATATTATGTGCCTGGCTTGATGAACAAAGTAAAACCTGGCAGCGGCGATAATAAAGCACCCGGTAATTGCAGCGCCTTTATAGCTACAGGAAAATATACCAAAGACGGTAAAATAGTGATAGGCCATAATAACTGGACAGATTATATTGTGGGCGAACGCTGGAATGTGATTGCCGATATCATCCCCGAAAAAGGCAACCATATACTGATGGATACCGCGCCGGGCTTTATCCATAGCGGCGATGATTTTGTAGAAACCAGCAGCGGCATTGTAATAACCGAAACTACCATCACCGGTTTTAAAGGTTTTGATACCACCCGTACTCCCGAGTTTGTACGCGCCCGCAAAGCGGCCCAGTACAGTAATAGTATTGATGATGTGATAAAAATAATGACTACCGATAACAACGGAGGCTACGCTAACGACTGGCTTATTGGCGATACCAAAACCAACGAAGTGGCCAAACTGGAGCTGGGCCTTAAAACCATGAAAGTATGGCGATCAAAAGATACCGCCATGATAGGCTCAAACTTCCCGGCCGACCCGAACCTGATTAAACAGGAAACAACATTTAATGTAAATGATAAAACCAACTCGCCCAACGCACGTAAGCTGAGGATGGAAAAACTGGTTTGCATTAATTACAAGGGCAAACTTGATGCCGATAACGGGAAAACAATTGAAGGCGATACCTTTGATGCACTCAACAATAAAACCGCGCTAAACCGTTGCGTTATTGATGGCCATATTGATAAGGATCCTAAAGGCTGCCCGGAGTGGAGCGAAGGCCCCTACTACCCTATGGGCGCCGTGCAAGGCAAGGTTGCCACTGCCGATATGGTTAGCAAACTCCAACTGTGGGCACATATGGGCCACCCAAGCGGCGATGATTTCCTGGCAGCCCCCTTCCTGAAACAACACCCTGAATATAATTACCAGGCCAAATATTTACGGGATATGAAAGCCTATCCCTGGACGTTGTTTGCGGCAAAGTAAATCAGCATTTGTGGAATTGAAAATGACTGAATACAAAAAAGCCTTGCAGGGTTGAAACTTTGCAAGGCTTTTTGTTTTAAATATGGTAATGGTATCGGCATTGCAAAATATGCAACCGCCCGTCTTTAACTTTATAAATCAAACGGTGTTCGTCGGTTATCCTGCGGCTCCAGCAGCCTGCAAAATTTCCTTTTAAGGGTTCGGGTTTACCAATGCCCTTAAATGGCGAACGTAAACATTCTTTAATGAGCGCATTAATTCGCTCCAATACCTTTCTATCGGCTTGTTGCCAATATAAATAATCATCCCATCCCTGGGTTTGCCAAACCAATTCCAAGTTAATCCTCTATTAATTTGTGCTGATAAAAGGCCCCGCTATCCATTTCGTCAATAGCATCCTGCAAACGCTTCCTGTTAGCCTCGCTTTTAACAATATGTAAGGTTTCGGTCATGGCATTATATTCGTCCAAACCAATCACCACAACGTTTTTCCCTTTGCTGCGCGATACAATAACAACTTCGGCATCGTCATTCACTTTATCCAAATTCCGGGCAAGGTTTTTCCGAAACTCTGTATAATTTAAAACCTCCATAGCTTAAGTACTTAATTGAGTACAAATTTAAGTATTTTAAATTGAATTTACCAGCCATTTACATTACCGCAATAGCATGGGGAGTTAATTTAATAAATAAATAGTACTATGTTATAAATAGTACTATATAATATCATATATTTGTTTGTACCAAATCGAATGAATATGAAGAAGCCTTTTGTAACCTTGCTGTTTTGCGCCGGTTTAGCTACCCTTGGCGCTTTTAACCAGGTATTTGCCCAGGAAAAGTCTGCAAACCCAATCGCAACTACTTACCAGGAAACGCCGGCTAAGATCAATGACCTGGTACATACCAAACTGTCGGTAAGCTTCGATTATAAAAAACGTTACCTATACGGCAAGGAGTGGCTTACGTTAAAACCTCACTTTTATCCCACTGATACCTTAAGGCTGGATGCCAAAGGCATGGACCTGAAAAACATTGCTGTTGTAAAAAATGGTAAAAACTATCCTCTTAAATTTATTTACGACAGCCTTACCGTTGCCATTAAATTAGATAAGGTTTATCATAACAACGAAAGCTACACGCTATATATTGATTACACAGCCAAGCCCAACGAATTAAAAACCTCGCGTAAACACGGGAAAGGCCTGTACTTTATTAACCCCGATGGAACAGAAAAAAATAAGCCAACCCAGGTCTGGACAGAAGGCGAACCGGAAAGTTCATCGGCCTGGTTCCCTACCATTGATAAACCCAATCAAAAAACTACGGCCGAGATTGTCATGACGGTTCCGGCCAAATATGTCACTTTATCAAATGGCAGGTTGGCATCACAAAAAGTCAACGCCGACAAAACCCGCACCGATACCTGGAAAATGGAACTGCCCAATGCGCCTTACCTGTTTATGATGGCCGTGGGCGATTTCGCGATTTACAAAGACAGTTGGCACGGCAAAGAGGTAAGCTACTATGTTGAGCCCAAGTACGCGCCTTACGCAAAAGATATATTTGGGTTTACGCCGGATGCCATGAGCTTTTTTTCGAAAATTACCGGAGTGGATTATCCCTGGAATAAATACGCGCAAATTACCGTGCGTGACTATGTAAGCGGAGCTATGGAAAACACAACGGCAATGGTGACCGGCGAAGGCACCCAGGCCACCAGGCGCGAGCTGGTTGACAGGATTCATAACGATTTTGGCAGCATCCATGAATTGTTTCACCAATGGTTTGGCGATTATGTAACTACCGAAAGCTGGAGCAACCTCACCCTCAATGAATCGTTTGCAGACCTGGGCGAGATACTCTGGGCCGAACACCGCTACGGCCAGGATGCCGCCGACGAACATATCCAGGAAGGTTTACAGGGCTACCTGGGCAGCCCGCAAAATGCCACAAAAAACCTGGTGCGTTTTTATTATCACGATAGCCAGGATGTATTTGATGGCGTTACCTACCAAAAAGGTGGCCGCATACTGAATATGCTGCGCCATTATTTAGGGAATGATGCTTTTTACAAAGGACTGAATATTTACCTGACAACAAACGCATTTAAAAATGCCGAAGCCCAACAACTCCGGCTGGCTATGGAGGAAGCCAGTGGCCTTGACCTGAATTGGTTTTTTAACCAATGGTATTACGGCGCCGGGCACCCCGAACTAAACATTAGCTATAATTGGGATGAAAGCAGTAAAAAGCAAACCTTATACCTGCAACAAACCCAAAGCGGGCAAGTTTTCACACTGCCTTTTGCGGTAGATATTTACGTAGCTGGCAAAAAAGAACGTCACCAGGTTTGGATGCGCGGTAAGGCCGATACCTTAACTTTCACCCTGCCGTCGAAACCCGACCTGGTAAACGTTGATGGCGACAAGTTGCTGCTTGCAAAAAAAAACGACCATAAAACACTGGAAGAGTATGCATTTCAATACGAGCAGGCACCTTTATATCTTGATCGTTACGAGGCTATTGAAGCAGCAACATCGGCACAAAAAACGCCGTTAGGCCAAAGGATATTAATCGGTGCTTTAAAAGACAAATACTTTGGTTTACGCCTGAAGGCCCTGCGTGCTTTAAACATGGACAACGACACCATCCGCACCGCGGCGTACCCATTCATTGCTGACATTGCCCAAAAAGACGACAACCCGTTGGCACAGGCACAAGCCATTGTGCTTTTGGGGAAATATAGAAAACCCACCGACCTTGAACTGTTAAAGCAGGCATTAAAAAGCCAGTCGTACGCCGTACAGGGTGCCGCTTTGTGGGCGATAAACCAGGTAAACCCCACCGAGGCTATGACGTTGGCACCACTGTATGAAAAAGATAATGAAGGAGATTTAACCAACGCCCTGTTCACCGTTTATACAGCAAATGCCGGGGACGACAAATGGGATTATATATTCACATTTTATATGAGCCGTTTCCAGGAATCACGGTATAAGCTTACCGACAAATTTGCTGCTTACATAGGCCGGATAAAAAAACAGGAACATGTACTGCAAGGTATCACCGAGATAAAAAAATTGGGCGTTGAGTTTAAAAAGTACGTTGGGCCTCAAATTATAGCCGTATTAACCAAGTTAAAAACACAAAGGGCCGGGTTAAACGATACTTCCTTGGCAAGCGCAATTGACGATGCTATTGACGGGATTAATAAGGCAAAGTAATTGGTTACACTGTGTTTTAGCTACTTTTAAGTTAATAGTACTAAGTCTTGAGTCAAAAGTTGAATTTCTTCTCTTTTTGACTTAGAACTTAAGACTGAGTACTTATGACTTAACACTACACTACTTTGTTGGATCATTAACCACTCCCGTAAACAATACCAGTCCGGTTTTCATTTCGCGGATAGCGAAAATAAAGGGATGATCTAATTTAAAGTTGTAAGGCAAAATAGCAGTAGTGGTAAACGTTACCGATGTTACAGCGGCGGCTGTTGTACCTTGTTCATCTACTTCAATATAAGCTTTATGTTGTACTTCACTAATGGTGAGGCCACCCGCGCTTATCCGGCTAAAATCGGCAAGGTCGCTAAACGCATTGGCCATACCCATAGCTGATAAAACGCCCCTTAATTCTTTACCATAGCTAAACTTAAATTTGGGCATGCTAACATCAACATAACTGCCGGATAAACCAGTCATCAGGCTTTGCCATTTGGCAGAATCGAGGCCGGCGGCATATTCCTGTACCGACTGAGAAGTTGGTGTTACTATTACCATACTGAATTTTTTATTGTTATAAGGTAATTCCAGCACACGGGCATCGTTAACAATATTAGTATTTAAAGGCACATATGTTTGATTCATGAAATCGGCCTGCACAGTACTGCCCGAAGGCAGGTAAAAAACACTTTTCTGGGTTTTGGCCGCATCAAATTTGTTTGCCCAGCTACCTTTAAAATAAATAGCGTTGATAAGGTACATTATTGCACCATCGGTCGGTTTATCTATAATCGTAGCAATTTTACCGTCGGTGGCGTTACTTACCCAATTATTGATAACATCTTTGGTACCCGCATTCTTAAAATCGACCGATTCTATCCGGGCACTATAGTTGGCCTCATTTGTATTTAAAAATGCAGCCATAGGTGTAAAGCCATTGGCGTACCAGATGGAGTTAGCGAACTTTAACGTGGTTTTTGAGTCCAGCTGCGGCAACTCGGTTATCATTTTGTGGTAATAGCTATTTACCTGGTCTTCAGTAAAATTGTTAAAATCCATTGTATTGCGGATATCATGCAGGGTTTTGCCAGCAGCTCCATTACTGGTCATACCAATAGCCATGCTCACGCTCAGTGGCGACAGGAAAAGATTATTATTACCATTCCCGCTCAACATGGATTTAAACAGTTTAAGGGAAAAGGCATTGTCTGCAGCCACTTTTTGCTGCTCTGTAGCGGTCAATACAAGATCTTTACCGTTGTCGGGTTTGCTGTCAATTTTCTTACAGCCGGTAATTACAACGAGTGATAAGCTTAGGATGGTAATGGCTTTGCGGATCATAAAGATAGGTTTATATCTACATTACGATAAACTATCCCCTAAATGTTACACCTGCTTTATTTTTTTGGCGATTGAATGATGGCTACCTCCATATCGTATAATTCCTTATCGCGGGTGGCTTTATTTAAAAAGGCTGGCGCCAGGTGGGTAATTGCATAGCTTTTAAAAGTCTTTAGCGGTTTTACGTAAAATCCTTTCTTGATATACTCCTTCAAAAAATCTGCATCGGCATAAAGCATTACCGGGCCGGGCAGGTTAGCCATGTCGTCCGGCGTGGTTTCTGTAAAAGAGCTGTCCAGGTAAAAATTAAAATCATCATGAAACTGGCCGGCAGCTACATATATAGGCAGCTTACCCGGATTATTACGATTGATGTAGATAGCGGCCTCGCTGCCGCCCTGGTAAAGCAGTAAGGCAGGGTAAAAGCACAGGTTTAAAAATAGGTTTACGATAAATGATGCCAGTGCTGTTTTAAAAATGGTTTGCTGCATGCCTGTGGAAATGCGGCCGGGCAAAAACAACAGTAACAGCCCAAACATCAAAATAATAACCCCAGTTAGCCAGTTAAAGGCCGATGGCCTAAAAAAGTAGCCTAAAGCGCTTATAATAATCAGCATGATTGTTATAACCACCGTTTGGGTGACTTGTACAGCCTTAATGTTTTTAGGTGATGCGAGGCCATAAAGATATTGGGCGGTAATGATGGCAAAAAAAGGGAATACAATATTCAGGTAATGCGGCAGTTGGAATTGTGATGCCGAAAACAGTAAAAACGTAAGTAAAGCCCCACAGATACAATACCACTCGTGTGCCTGCACATTTTTTGCCCCCTTTTTGATGAACTGGAATACAGCTACAAACAACAAAAGCGACCAGGGCAAAAAGGCCCAAAGGGTTGTATGAATAAAAAACGACGGATCGCCACTCCCTTTGATGGGCCCGGTATTAAAAAACCGGCCAAACTGGCTATCCCAAAAAAAGAATTTAACACCCGATACACCGGTACGGCCAAATACAACCTTTTCCGGATGAACATCAAATTGTTGGTAAAGGCACCGAATCTCGGGCAAAATAAAAATTAGTACCAGCACTACAGCCAGCAACCATCGCCAGTGAAACAGCTCTTTCCATTGCCGGGTAATAATTAGGTGACCAACAATAGCACCGCCAATGGTAATCAGGGCAAACATACCCTTTGTCATTACCGCGCAGGCAGTAAACACGCAGGCCAGCACCAGGTGCCAGATGCTATTGCTGTTTTGTGCTTTATAAAAATGATATACAGCTGCTATAATGAGCCCCGTTAAATAAGCTTCGGCCCGTACATCGGTATTGGATAGGATGATATGCTGTGCAGTGAGTAATATCAGCACCGCCCACAACGCAATCTGTTTATTGTATAATGCTTTTGCCAAACAGTAGGTATAAACTGCTCCCATCATCATAAACAATATGGCAGGTAACTTATAGGCCCATGTTTTAAAACCAAAACATTTAAAAAAAAGAGCAATTATCCAAAACGGAAAATGCGGTTTATCCAGCCAGTCGGTACCCCAGGCATACAGGTCAGCGTAATCATTGCGCAGCACCATATTTTTGGCGATGGTTGCGTAAAGGCTTGGGTCGGGACCCATGATGGTAGTAAACAGACCTGTAAAATTGATAACAACAGCCATCCCTATGAAAAGGTAAATCCATTTTGTTTGGCTTGTTGCGGTATCCGGGGTCATTTGTGTTGTAAAGATAAAAAAAATGCCAATCGGGCTTTGTATACATACCTGTTAAGCCAAAACATAACAATTTATTAACTCAGCGGTTTTTTCTTCATCTTAGCTTAGCACATTAATACATTATAATGCAAAAGCGTACTCCATTATTATTCTTTAGCCTGCTTTGCCTGGCAACTATTACTTTAAACGCCCAAACGCGGGTTAAAAAGGCTGTATTTATTATTGCCGATGGTATCCCGGCCGACGTTATCGAAAAACTAAATACACCCAATCTTAAACTAATAGCCGCGCAGGGTACTTATTTGCGGGCGCATGTTGGTGGCGAAAAAGGGGGCTACTCTCAAACACCTACTATATCTGCCAACGGCTATAACAGCCTGCTTACTACTACATGGGTTAATAAGCACAACGTTTGGGGCAACGATATTAAAGCGCCTAACTACAACTACTGGAACATTTTCCGGATGTTTAAAAACGCTTACCCCGATAAAAAAACCGCCGTATTTTCAAGCTGGACCGATAACCGCACCAAACTGATTGGCGATAACCTGCCCGAAGCCGGCAACATCCACCCGGATTATGCTTACGATGGCTACGAATTGGATACCGTTAAATTCCCGCACGATAAAGCCGGCAATTATATGCACCTGATAGATGAGCAAGTGGCATCTTCGGCAGCCACTTGCATTAAAGATAAAGCGCCGGATTTGTCATGGGTGTACCTGGAATATACCGATGATATGGGCCACCGTTACGGCGATAGCCCGCAATATTATGATGCCATTGAAAAAATGGACGCCCAGGTTGGCCGCATTTGGCAGGCTATTCAATATCGCCACAAAAACTTTAAAGAGGATTGGGTGATATTTGTAACTACAGACCATGGTCGCGATGAGCAAACCGGTAAAGGCCATGGCGGCCAAAGCACCCGCCAGCGCAGCACCTGGATGGTAACCAGCTACAGGCCTTTAAACAATTACGCTAAGTATTATACCCCCGGTATTGTGGATATTACCCCATCCATCAATAGCTTTTTAAATGTAAAAGTCCCTGAGCCTCAATTGCGCGAGATAGATGGCATTTCGCTTATCGGCGCGGTGTCTGTGGCCCAGCCCGAAGCCAATTTAGTTCAGGGTTCGCTTGATGTAAGCTGGAAAGCCATGGATGGCAAAGGCAAAGTAAAAATCTGGGTAGCCGCTGCCAATAATTATAAGGACGGCAAAGCCGATGACTGTAAACTATTGGCCGAAGTACCGGTTACAACCGAACATGCTTTAATCGATGTGAAAAACATGCCATCAAACTTCTATAAGGTTGTTATTGAAGGCGAATTGAATACAGTGAACCGCTGGGTAGTTGTGAAATAGTTTAAACGGAGGATGAAACCTCGAAAGTTATAATATAAGCGTTTTTAAATTTTCAAGTTCAACATTCATTAAATGAGCACACGGAGAAACTTCATAGGCACAAGCCTTACCGGCATGGCGGCTTTAACTTTATTACCAGCTGTTAACTCATTCGCCAATACAGACGGCAGCTATCTGCGCGAGCGTAAAAGTAAACTTAAACTACGCTTTGCACTGGTGTCCGACATTCACTACGGCCAACCCGGCACCGATTTTGCCGCCAACACCGGCAATATGGTTAAATGGCTAAACCAGGATCACGATAAAAATCACCTGGATATGGTGATTATCAACGGCGACCTTGTACATAACCGCCCCGACCTGCTGCCCGAAATTAAATCGCGATATTTTGATAAATTGAGTGTGCCATATCATACCATACCGGGCAACCATGACTTTGCCGATGCCTCGGTTTGGAAAAACAACTTTGGTTATGAGGATAAGTACACCGTTGAATTTGGCGACATCGGTTTTGTGCTGGCTAATACTGCCGATACCAAGGGAACCTACATTTGCCCCGACAATGTATTTATAAATGCCGCCCTTGATAAGTTTACCGATAAAAAAATTGTGTTGGTGGTGCTACATATCCCGCCGATAAACTGGAATAAAAACGATGTGTTTGTGGATTGCCCCGAAACTATCGAATTACTTCATAAATATCCCAACGTAAAAGCCGCTTTTCACGGGCACGATCATTTACTGGATGGCGTGCGTTACACGGGCAACAAATTCCCGCATTTTTTCGACTCCCATATTGGCGGCAACTGGGGTACCGACTATAAGGGCTACCGAATAGTGGAGATTGATGAGCAAAACGCTATTTACACCTACCAGGTAAATGCCAGCCAAAACCCGGTGCTGAATTCAAATAAATTTTAATCTCCCACGAGGTTAGCGCAGCGTAACTCGTGGGTAAATCTGGCCGAAGCCTGTGGCTTCGCGGTTCAGCTGAAAGCTGAAACAATCTTGGTCACGGGTTACCCCCCCCCACGACAGTTAACGCTAACGGAATAAGCTTATAGCGTCGGGAATATATAAGCATCAAACGATACATTGTTTTTATTGCATGATACTTGTTAAATGATTGAGGTATCAAACGTACCCGTGTTGGCCAACAACCTGCACAAATAGTTGGATGCGCCTAAGTTGCGCGATCAGTATAGTGTTAACCATGATAAAATACAAAATATTGATTATCAATTATTTATAAAAAATACATCTAAAATGTGTTAAGTTATGTTAACCTTATCTCCCGCGAGGTTAGCGTAGCGTAACTCGTGGGTAAACCTGGCCGAAGCCTGTGGCTTCGCGGTTCAGCTGAAAGCTGAAACCAGGTTGGTCACGGGTTAAAACCCCGCGACAGTTGGGACACGGCTTAAAGTCTTAATTCTTGATTCTTAACTCTTGACTCTATTTTTCGCAAGGATATTTCAACCCTACCTGCGCCCTTGCCTTATCTATCATATCAATCATTTGCCGCGACATTTGGTGTGGGATGACCGGGCTTTCTGTGGTACCAGATCTGATCAACTCACAAAAGTGTTCCAATTCATAATTCAGGCCTCCCGCAATAAAAGGCTCATTGATTTCAACCGAACGTCCATCCAAATAATCAATAGTAGCCCTTGCCGGGTTCCACCAGTTTTTGTGAATTGTAACATGCCCAAGCGGACCAGCTATCAGCGCATCGCCCTTACCATGCAAATCGAAACCCGCGTATAACTGTGAATACCCACCCTTGTGCATCGTCTGGAATATGGCAAACATATCAATACCCGTTTGCCCAAATCGCCCCATGGTTTGTACTTCTTGCAAATCGCCAAGCCAGTCTATCGCCAAAAAAGCTTCATAAATACCTATACCCATCAAGCTGCCGCCAACAAGTTCAAGGTTATAATTTGGATGATCGGGCGGGCAATCTGCAACAGCCGATCCGGCCCTTACATAACCGGCCGACCCAATGGGATCTGTTGCCAGGTATTCTTTCAGTTTGGTGTATAATGGATAAAAGGGTGGTTTCATTCCCTCCATAAATAATAAGCCTGTTGCCTTAACCACTTTTAAAACTTCATCAAGTTCGGCTAAGTTTACCGTTGCCGGTTTCTCGCAAAGCACGTGCTTCCCTGCCTTAAGGGCAGCAATGCTGTATGCTGCGTGGCTATCCGGCAAGGTTGCAATATAAACCGCATCAATATCACTTGCCAGCAAATCATCAATAGTGTAGCAAGCTTTGCCACCATATTTTGCTACAAAATCATCAGCTGTAACCGGCCGCCGCGAAAAGGAGGCAACCAGCTCAACGCCATCAACCGCAGCAAAGCCCTGCATAAACCTTTGCGCTATCCGCCCGCAGCCAATAATACCCCATTTGATCATAATAGTTTTACAGGTTATAAGTTGTACGTTATTAACAGCAAATATATATAATACAAAACCCGTAAGCTGATGAGTTTACGGGTTTTGTATTACTTACTGTACTACATATTTAACTATGGCATGTACAACGTAAAACGTCGCACTTACAACCTACTGGTATTGAATATAAATAGGATATGGCTTGTATCTTGATAAAACCTCTTCAGGAGTTAACATATGATGAGGGGCCTTTTTGATATCGTTTTTGTAAAACAGTTTGAAACCTGTAAACTGTACCGGTTCCTGGTTAATAAAATAACGGTAGGTACCGGTTTTCAAATCAGGTTCGCCCCAGCCGTCCATATCCATTACTAACTGCACTTCGGGATGTAACTTGATATTTTTGTAATTGGTCACCATCTTTTTGGTAAAGCGGTGAACTATTAAAATTTTAGCCGGCAGGCCGTTCTTCTTCACAATTTTTGCCAGGTGGTCAGATACAAAATTAATATCTGCGGCATCATAGGTTCCAATCTTTTTGCCGGGTTTGCTGCCATCTTTCATCGAAAACTCCGGGTCCATACCAAAATGTACCTGTGGCATTGCCAGGTATTTATCTAATAAAGGCAACTCGGCCTGTATGTTGCTCAATGCAACCTGAACATCCAAAAACACAATGGCATGCGCTTTTTTTGCTAGTACCAACACACTGTCAATTTGTTTAAACGGCATCCTATAACGGAATTTACCATCTTTACCGCCATCGCCCTGCGCTACTACCGCAATGTAGTGTAAGGCCGGCTGCACGGGTGTTTTAGGGTCGGCTTTTTCCCAATTTTTAACTTCGCCTTTTAATTTGGCAAGCATTTCCTTAGGTGGCAGTTCGCCCAAAATGCCCATCTTTTTGCTGTATAAGTTGCCATAAAAAGCAACTACACGCTTAAATGGCAATATAGCCCCACCTATAGGGTATGGCGTGTTTTTAACCGGCCATCTGCCTGTAGTATCGCCATGCGCATTAACTTTCATTAATGAGTCGTACAGTTTTTTATCTACTGGGGGATAATCCGACTTTTTAACGCTAAGCGTGTCAGCAGCCTCGGCTGCGGCCGCATCGGTTTTAGCGGCGGTTTTCTTACTATCGGTCTTTCCGGTTTTGTCGTTTTGCGAACAGCCCGGTAATAGTATAATAGACGATAAGAGCAGGGTGGCAGATAGTAGGACGTTTTTTAATTTCATGTGTCTTCGAAGTTCGGTAAATGGCAGGTGTATGTAAGATGTATTGTAAATGCAAACTAATTTTCAGCTACTTATAAAGCAATAAAAGCCGCTTTAGTTTGCGGCAAATATAAATATTGATAATTAATTACCTTTAAGTTTATGAAACTTTCCAAAAACTCCAAGTGGTAATTTTGATCCCGCGGTGGCCTGCAGGTAAAGCTCGCCAATTTCCAGGTTTTCAACTTTAGGGAAAGCGCTTTTTATCAGGTTTTCGATAATTACTGATGAAAAGCCAAGCGAATAAGTATTCAGGATCAGGAAATGTTCTTCGGGATCAAGTAATTGCATCACATCGGCCATCATCTCATTAATATTATCTTCCAGCTTCCACTTTTCGCCGTTAGGGCCATTGCCGTAAGCAGGCGGGTCAAGGATAATGCCATTGTATTTTTTGCCGCGTTTTAACTCGCGCTTTACAAATTTAAGTGCATCCTCAACCACCCAGCGGATATTGCTCAAGCCCGATATCTCCTGGTTTTCGTTGGCCCAGGTAACTACCTGTTTAATAGAATCCACGTGCGTAGTATCGGCACCGGCTGCCTGCGCAATGAGCGATGCTCCGCCCGTATAAGCAAACAGGTTAAGTACTTTGGGCTGCGGGGTTTTAAAACGCTTAATGTTTTGGGTTATGTAATCCCAGTTAACAGCCTGCTCAGGGAAAATACCCAGGTGTTTAAACGAAGTTAAACCCAGGCGGAATTTAATGGCTGCATCGTTGTTTTTATATTCAATGTGCCAGCGGTCGGGCGTTTTCTGATCTTTTTTCACCCAGTCGCCTGCGGTGGCCGACCGACCTTTAAATTTGATATGGTGTAAGCGCTGCCACTCAGAAGCAGGCAAGCCTTTGCTCCAAACCGCCTGCGGCTCGGGGCGTATTAATATAATATTCCCAAAACGCTCCAGCTTTTCAAAATCGCCGCAATCAATCAGCTCGTAATCTTTCCAGTGCGCTGGGGTAAGTAGTTGAATCATTCTTTTTTAGATTTTAGTATCAAGTAGTAAGTAGTAAGACCGCTGCACTTGTGTGGCGCAAATTTAGTATCTTTTTTTGGATAGCAGATTGGTGCAGGGAAATGCATTCCAATCAATTTAAATTCCGGCAAACATCCGGGTAATTGATACTATATAACAAGGCTTTTTTGAAAGCCGCGAATCATCTTTTGAATTTCGTTGATCTGAGCGCAGACTATGTCTTGTGTTTCTTGTGTTACATAACCAAATTCTTTTGCGATAATGAATTGGGTTTCGAGTTCAAAAGATGAACCTAATGCTATATTTAGAAACTGATATAATTCCTTATTTGACTTTCTGCCGCAACCCTCTGCAATATTTGATGGAATCGAAATGGCTGCACGAACCATTTGGGAAATCAACCCATATTTTTCTTCGGATGGAAACGCTCTACACAATTGAAAAGTAATCTTCGATATCTCTATGCCTGCTTTCCAAACCTTTAGTTCTTTAAAATTGTGCATGTTTTTTTAGTATCAAGTAGTTAGTAGTAAGTATCAAGACAGCTGCCCTCGTGTGATGTGAAATTAGTGCCTATTAAAGATAGTGTATTGACAATTAATTCAAATTGCCCAATCAAAAAATCTCGATACTTACTACTAACTACTTGATACTCGTAAAAAAATCTTACTACTTACTACTTGATACTTACTACTAATCATAACTTCGCCTTCGCTGCCCGCATAAACCGGCTGGCAAATACAAAGTCGTTAAGTTCTTTGTTGTCGGTGTGGGCAATTTCCTTGTTGCTTCCCTCCCACCATTTTTTACCCTGGTGCAGGAAAACAATATGGTCGCCTATACCCATTACAGAGTTCATGTCGTGGGTTACTACAACCGTGGTCATGTTATACTCTACGGTAAGCTCGCTTATCAGGTCATCTATCAGGATAGATGTTACCGGGTCGAGGCCCGAGTTTGGCTCATCAACAAAAAGGTATTTGGGTTGCATGGATATGGCACGGGCAATGCCTACCCGCTTTTTCATACCGCCCGAAAGTTCGGATGGGTAAAGCTTGTTTTTGCCGGCAAGATTAACACGCTCCAGGCAAAAGTTAGCCCGGTCACGCTTTTCGGCGCGCGTTTGGTTAGTGAACAGGTTAAGCGGGAACATGATGTTTTGCTCTACAGTCATACTATCAAACAAAGCTGAGTTTTGGAAAAGCATGCCTATATGCGTGCGGATGGGTACGCGTTGCTCAAAACCCATATCAGTAAAGTTTTCACCGTTAAAAAGCACATCGCCCTGGGTAGGTTCATGCAGGCCAACTATACATTTTAATAATGTTGTTTTGCCGGATCCCGATCCCCCTATTATAAGGTTGTTGATGCCCGGTTCAAAAGTGGAGCTGATGCCTTTAAGTACTTCGTTTTCTCCGAATTTTTTATAGATGTCTTGTATTTCTATCATAGGAAGAGGCGGGAGATAATTAAATCAAACATGAGTATCATTACGCAGCTAAATACAACCCCGCGTGTTGCAGCCTGGCCTACCTCAAGCGCACCGCCCGATGTGTAAAAGCCCTGGTAACTGCATATGGTAGTAATAATAAAGCCAAACACAACTGCCTTAACCATACACACGGTAATAATTACCGTGTTAAAGCCATCGGGCAAACCAATCAGGAAATCATCGGTAGTAACTTCGCTTGATGTAAAGCAGGCTATATACCCCCCTATAAAACCCAATAATATAGATACGATTACCAGTAACGGAAACATGGTAACACCGGCTATAACCTTCGGCGATATCAGGTAACCCGGCGCATTTACACCCATTATCTCCAAAGCATCTATCTGCTCGGTAACGCGCATGGTGCCTATTTGCGATGCCATGCTTGAGCCAATACGACCAGCCAGTACCAATGATGATATAGTTGGGCTGAACTCCAAAACCATACTATCGCGGGTGATACCACCTACAACCGATTTGGGAATTAAAGGAGAGATTAACTGAAAAGCTGTTTGAATAGTTACCGCTGCGCCAATAAAAACCGAGATGATCATGATGATGCCTAAAGAGCCAATGCCAGCCGACACCATTTCGCGCATTACCTCGGCCCAATACACCGAAAATTTTTCGGGTTTTCGAAAACTTAAACGTAATAAAAGTATATATCTGCCTAAACTTTGAATCATAGGTATATGTTAAAAATTGGATAAAATTACATTTTTAAATTTAGCATCCCAGCCGCTATTGTTTAATTGCCTAAAATAGGCGCTTTTTGCAAGCTATTCATACAGCTTACGTAAATTCGTGCTGTAAAGCTTTAAAACAATAAATAAAACTTGCGCCGCTAAGCTGGACGCTGCAATAACGAACATTTAACTAAAAAAATATAGCACATCGTCATGAAAAACGCCCTCATCACCGGTTCAACAAAAGGCATGGGCCGCGCCATTGCCGTGGCCTTCGCCAATGAAGGATTAAACGTGGCAATTTGTTCACGAAACGAAAAAGAATTATTTGAATTCGCAGACCTGCTTAACAGGTCAAACCCTGGTATTAAAGTTTTTGCAAAGGTTGCAGATGGCAGCAATAAGGCCCAACTGCTGGCTTTTGCCACCGCCGCGCAGCAGGAACTTGGTTTTATTGATGTAGTAGTAAATAACCTGGGCACTTTTATCCCATCGAGCATATTGGACGATGCCGATGACACCTTTGATAAACAGCTAAAAACCAACCTGATGCCTACTTACGAACTTTATCGTTTTTTTGGCAAAACCATGATGAGCGCACATAAGGGACACTTTTTTAATATCTGTTCGGTAGCTGCATTAAACCCCGTTGTACAGGCCGGCAGCTATAGCATAACCAAATACGCGTTGTTAGGCTTAACAAAAATAATGAGGCTTGAAACGCAGGAGCATGGCATAAAAGTAACAGCAATAATTCCGGGGTCAACCTTAACAGATTCATGGAAAGATGCAGTTGTGGATAAAAACACCATGGTTTTACCTGAAGATATAGCATCGGCAATCATCAATATTTACAGGATGAGCCCCGGCGCCAATGTAGATGAGATAATCATTAAGCCCGCGCCAGGCCAATTGTAGTTGGTCATTGGTCATTGGTCATTGGTCATTGGTCATTGGTCATTGGTCATTGGTCATTGGTCATTAAGGGCAAGTCTGATTAAGTGACAACTGTTCTATTTTTTTAATAAACCAACCAATGACAAGCGCAGCGACAATGACCAATGACAGCGTAGCGAAATGACCAATCACAACTTTTTCACCGCTGAAACACGGCAGTTCACCGACTTGTTGCCCCTGCTAACCTATAATATATAGGCGTTTTGAGCCACCATATATACCTTTATATCATCAAACAATCACAACTGAACGATATTTAAATAAAATTATGGAAAAGAAACTTTACCGGGATGAATACCGGAAGAAAATAGGCGGCGTTTGCGCCGGCCTGGCCGAGTACTTTGATATGGATGTTGCTATTATACGCGCATTATTTGTACTCACCTTTATATTTATGGGTACCGGCTTTATGGCCTATATCGTATTGTGGATAGTTATACCAAACAAAGGCGTCGGCTATTTTAACCCCAATGTTGATTATCGTGTACCGCCACAACAGCCTTTCGCTCCTTTTGACGCCAATAGGCCGGCAAGTCCTGGTGCTCCTTTTGAGCCCGTGTTCCCTAAAAAAACATCAACACCTGCTGGTATCATTTTTGGCTGTATCCTTATATTTTTCGGCGCAGTGTTCCTGTTTCATGAATTGGGCGTCTTTCGTTTCTGGCATGTGGCAAGGCTATGGCCCGCAATCCTTGTAGTTGGTGGCCTGGCGATGATGGTATCGGGTCAAAAAAGGCAGCCATGGGAAAAAGAAGGTTGGCAAAATACAACTGCTGAGCCCGAAGTAAATGCAGCTGAACAGCCGATGAATACCGAAGAGAAAAAAGACGACAATTTTAACAACACCCCTCCAACTATATAAAACCATGAAAACCGACAGACTTATTCCCGGAACAATCCTGGTATGCATAGGAGCCATATTCCTGCTCCATAACTTCCATATTTTCCATTTTCAATGGATGAATATACTTTACCTGTGGCCTATATTTTTAATTATAGGTGGTGTAAACCTGGTATTCGCTGGTAACCGGTCGCCTTTGGCAACAGTGGTAAAACTGGCCGTAATAATTGGTGGCTTCTCGCTGCTGCTGTTTGGCAACTTTGGTAACCGCTATCATTTTTGGCCCAACACTTTTATCAACTTTGATGACGACCATGATAACGACAATAACGATGATAGCGACAGCACCAACACCGATCAGGGCGTAACAAAAATTGAAGGCAGTAGCGTTTTTAATAAAGATTATACCGCCGACGCTAAGTTTGCCCGTTTGAATATCAATGGCGGTGCTACTACTTATACTTTAAATGATACTACCAGCCAGCTGTTTAAAGCAGAAACAAAAGAGTTTTACGGCAAATATGAATTTAATGCCAACAAGGAAGATTCTGTATATGTGTTAAATTTTAAAATGAAGGGCAATAAGGGCTGGCATTTTGACTCTGATAGCAACAAATCGAACCTGGCAGATATCAAACTAAACCCGAACCCTATCTGGGACATTTATGTGGAAACAGGGGCAACAAAATTAGATTTTGATTTAAGTAAATTTAAAATAAAAAGTGTAACTTTAAAGGGTGGTGCAGCTTCATTTGAAGTAAAGCTTGGGGCACCGCTGGCAAGCACTAATGTAGAGGTATCTACAGGAGTATCAGAGGTTATTATTAATGTGCCTAAAGATGCTGCTTGCAGTATAAATGCCAATACAGGTTTGTCATCAAATGAATTTGAGGGCTTTACCAAAAAGAATGATAACAGCTACGAAACCCCGGGTTTTGATGCTGCAAAAAACAAGATATACATCCACATGAATGGTGGCATATCTGATTTTAAAGTGAACCGTTATTAAACCTGCCCAACCATTACCGGGACAGAACTAATATATATTCTATTAGCCGCTTCATGAAAATGAGGCGGTTTTTTTGTGGCAGAAATTTTTAAGCGACCTGCGGATGCCAAAAAACAGTAACCTTTTTTATGTCGAACTTTTTGCGGGCCTGGGCCAGATCATAATTTTCCTGCGCGTGCAGCCAAAACTCAGGTGTTGTATTAAAGGCTGCGCTCAGGCGCAATGCCATATCTGAACTAATGCTCTGTTTGCCATTAATTATAGCCGACAATGTTTTACGGGTTGTTCCCAGGCCGGTGGCAACCTGCTCAACTGTTAATTTTTTTCCTGTTTCTTCCCTTATCCCTTCAAGGGTTTCACGGATTAATTCGCCCGGGTGGGCTGGGTCAAACATCTGCATTTTTTTTCTCCTTGTTAATGATAATCTAAATAATCAACTTCAAAAGCGTCTTCAGCAATAAACTGAAATATAATCCGGTAATTTTCATCAACTTTTACAGCCCAAAAGCCTTTCAATTCGCCGCTTAGCTGATGTAGTCCATATCCCGGAACATTCATATCGGCTATAGTTTTTGCAGCGTTTAAACGGGTAAGGATTAATCTGATCTTACTTACGTGTTGAGCATTTAACCTTGAAGCATCCCCTTTTTCAAAAAATAGCCGCAACCCTTTATGCCGAATGCTAATAATCATTTACAAATGTAACGAGAAACGTTTCAGGTGTCAATATTTTGATAATAAATATTTATCTCTCACCCCTTTGTCATTAAACCACCATCCATATTTAAATATGTTAAATTGAAAACCATATGCTCAAAAAATAAGTTTATTTTACGGCATAATTCAACTACCATGAAACCGAACTACCTAATATTGATAATTGGCCTATTTATAACTGCACATGTGCAAGCCCAGGATGTGTTAAAAGGATCGGTTTATGAAAAAAGCAAAAACGAAAAACTGGCCAATGTTTTTGTAAAAGATGTCACCAACAAACAGATCACGATTACCGATAACAATGGTAATTTCAGCATTCGCACGGCAACGGGCCATACACTGATATTTAATGCACCGGGCTATGTATCAGACACTTTATACATTACTGATATGAGGCCAAAACGGATAGATATGATATCGCAAACCATATCATTAAGGCAGGTAAACGTAAGCGCTACCAAAGAAGCCTTCGACCCGCGTAAAGAATATCCCGAGGTTTACACCAAAAGCAAAGTATTTGTAATGTCGCCATCAACCTGGTTTAGCAAAGAGGGAAAGGATGCCCGGCGCTTAAAAAGATATTTCCAACATGCCGAGGAAGAGCGGCAAATTGACGAAGCATTTAACGTAGATTATGTAAAAAGTGTGATACCGTTACGCGGTGCCGAGCTGGAAAACTTCATGTCGCTATATCGCCCAAGCTATGCTTTCCTCAAAAACAACAACGCCCCAAGTATGACGGCCTATATCAACGATGCCTATAAAAAATATAAGGCCTTGCCTGCCAATAAAAAAGCTTTACCTCAATTGGCGCCGGCACCGGGCAGTTTGCAGTAAGAGCAGTAACCCCCTCTAAATCCCCCGGTAGGGGAGATATAGAGGGGGCTGGCTATCAATCAACCTCTGCCGCCAAATCACCACTGATAACCTTTTGATAAAGCAACTCAATCTGGCTTTTCAATATCCTGTCTTCTGATAGTTCTGGCAGGTTATCGATGTCAAAATATTCAACATCCAGCATGTCAAAACCTTGTTTAACGGCGGTCGTTACTGCTTTGCAATGAAACACCATTTTGTAAACGTAAAAGGGCTGCGGCGGGTGAGGGTGCATTTTTTTGTCGAATACCGCCAATAACCTATCGGCAACTACCTCCAGCCCGGTTTCTTCTTCAAATTCTTTAACAATCACCTCTTTGGCGCTGTAGCCCACGTCGGCCCAGCCACCCGGCAGGCTCCACTTGCCGTCGGCGCTTTCCTTAGCCAGCAATATTTTACCCTCGGCATTTAATAACATCCCGCGTACATCAACCTTAGCTGTAGGGTAATCATGCGGCATCGGGAAGTTAAACTTAATATCATCTATGCCCCAACCAGTAACATTATCAAGCATTTCAATTGCAATATGCTGCAACTCGGCATAACGTTCAATATCATACTCGTTTTTGGCATACAGCAAACCCACATCGGCCACCGAACGCAGGCGGGTTATAAGGGTTAAAAGTTGGGTATTGTTCATGGAATGTTGGAGATGTTTGCACTTTTTGATTTATACAACATGCCAACCAATAACCAAATGATTGCCAATATGTATTCGATATCGAACAACAGTATATTTTGACGTGTTTTAAAAATAAAGCCAGCTAAAAATACGCCTCCACATATTAAAACGAGCGGAAGCCAATCGGGTCTTAAAAAGAAGTTTTTAAAGCCCCAAAATATGCAAACAAATACCAGCCCGTTATAAAGAATATCCCCTATACCAAACTTTATACTATCAGCAAGCCCTGCTATCAAACTTTCATTTAATACCAGGGTAATTAAAAGCAAAACAAATAATGGAATTCGGGTTATAGTAAATCTTTTAGTCTGAAACAAGACATCGGTTTTATTGTCGTTTCCAATAATCAATTCACCAATAGATTGTTGTTTAAAAACTGCTCTTCTAATTTCATAGGTAATACAGGCAGTAAGTGCGATGATATTTACGAACAGAATTCCCCATACATTGTACCGGGCCCCAAATACAGTAAAAAACATTAAAATAATACCGACAGCCAACATCAGCAAATAATAATTTACCGCGACAATGAAGATATGGCTAAACGTTCTTTTGATAACGCAATAATAATAAATCCGATATCGAAAATCCGATATCCGAAATCAACCTACCCTCTACCCAACAGTTCATCCAGCTTATTACGCTCGGTTTGCAGTTCGCGAGCCAGTTTCTTTTCTTTTTCGTTGGCTTTGGCTTTGTAGGTTCTGTATTCCTCGTCAAGCTCGTTGTACAGTTTTATGCGGTATTTGGCTTCGCGGCTATGTGCGCCCGAGCGGGCTATCACAATGGCGGCCGCCAGGCCAAAAACAATTACCAGGCCCCACATCATCAAATTGTAGGTGGCTTTGGTAAAGCTTATGCCGGCCAGGTTTATCTCATCGCGTTTGGCGTTTGATTCGGAAAGCGTTTGGCTTTTGGTGGCAACATCGGTTTTAAGGCCGGTAATATCCTGTGTTTGCGCGGCCAATTTGGCCTGGGCCTCTTTAAGATTGCGGCGTTCCGTTTTTAAAGTATCCTGCAGGTTTTTCCATAAAGCCGATACCAAGGGCTGCTGGTAACGATATAATTTACTTAACAAATATTGATATTGTCCGTTCAGGCTTTTGTCTTTGGCCAGGGCCGAATCGGCAGCTGTAGGGCGGGGTTGATAGTTGTATTTTGGGGGAGTGATGGCAGGTTTAGCAGTACCTGCGGGTGTGGCCGCGCCATATTTCACCACCGGTTTTACAACAGCCGTTTTGGCGGCAGGCGGTTTAGCAGCAGCTTTTTTAACAGTATCCTGGGCAAAGCCCATACCACTGATGCCTAAAATTATGACCATTAAAACAGAGATACGGAATATAGAATGCTTGTTCATCATGTAAAATTAGGTACCTGTTATTAACAAAACAGGATTTTAATGGTTTTTATTTTATTATCCTCCATGTTTCTGATCGCTAATGTAAGGTTTCATACGGAATTTTGCTACTCATAGTTATATTAGCAGCATGAATATAGGTATCATTGGGTTGGGCGACATGGGGCGTTTGTACGCAAAGGCTTTTGCAAAAGCAGGTTACACCGTTTGCGGCTGCGATTTACCCGAAAACCGCGACAAGCTTGAAAACGAACTTAGCCCCTTTGGCATCACCATAATGGATAGCGCGCGCGATGTATCCCGCACAAACGACCTGGTTATTTACTCGGTTGAGGCCGACAAACTGGAACAGGTAGTAGCCGAGTGCGGTCCGCTTACCAAGTACGGGGCCATTGTTGCCGGCCAAACATCCGTTAAGCACCCCGAGATAGCCATATTTGAAAAATACCTGCCCGCCGATGTGCAAATCATTACTTTTCATGCCATGCACGGGCCGGGCTTTGAACCTAAAGGGCAAACACTTATCCTGATTCCGCACCGGGCAAAAGCAGATGCTTATCAGCGCATGTATGATTTGTTTACAGCTATTGGCAGCGATATTGTAGAGATTGCCGATTACCACGAGCACGACAAAATTGTGGCCGATACCCAAGCTGTTACCCACGTAGGTTTTGAAAGCATGGGCACCGCCTGGAAAGCCGCCGGCTTTTTTCCCTGGGAAAACGCATCGTACCTGGGCGGTATCGATAATGTAAAGATACTGACCACCCTGCGCATTTTTAGCTATAAAGCACACGTATACGCCGGGCTGGCCATTTTAAACCCCTACGCGCGCCAGCAGGTAAAACGCTACTCGGAGTCAGAGTCGGAATTATTTAAGCTCATGATCAAAGAAGAAGCGCAAGCCTTCAGGGAACGCCTGTACAAAGCCCGCGATTTTGTTTTTCATGAAAGCCGCAAACCTATTATGCTGAGCGATACCGTGATGAAAGAGTTTTCGCTGTCGCAACATGCTGATCATCAGAAACCCAACTCGCACCTGAGTATCCTGAGCATGGTTGATGCCTGGTACCACCTGGGGGTAAACCCTTATGACAACCTCATTTGCCAAACCCCACCCTTCCGGCTGAGGCTTGGCATTGCCGAGTACCTGTTTAAAAACGAAGAACTGTTAGAAGAATCCATCGAAACTGCCCTTTACGATAAAACCATCCGGGGCGATGATCTGGAGTTCCACTCGGCGGTAAGGGAATGGTCGGCCATTATTGGTTACGGCGATATGGAGGGCTACAAAAAGCACTTCAACGAAGTACAATCCTTTTTCAGCCACAGGCTGGAAGAAGGCAAAACCCAAAGCGCCGAGCTGATCAGGAGGCTGATGATGGAGTAGGTTTGATTTCGGATTTTGGAATTTCGATTTCGGATTTTTAAGCATAAAATCCGGATGGTGCTCTTCAAGAGAACCGATCTCGAAAAAAACCTTTTTCTTCCGTCTTGATTCTTGACTCTTAATTCTTGATTCTTTCCAAAACGGGTGTTGCCTGCGGCCGGGCTTTGCTCATAATGCGCAGGCCTTAAGCGCGAGGCCGGTATCCACGCCGATCCCTAACACGAAAATAAGTACCTAAAATATTCAGTACAACATCAACAAACATACAATATCCCGATATTTGAAAAATGGACAAGCAACGAATTTTAATAGTTGGCTTAGAAGAAGCCGAAGTTAACGCGATAAAACAAAACCTTGGTTTCGAATACCTAATTGTACAATACGACCAGGTGCCACAGGCTAAACTCGTAGAGGGACAGTTGTTTGTAGAAAGCCCGTCTGTACCTGATAAATACCTGCTTGTCGATAAGGTAATATTCCATGGTATTTACGACAATGATTTCGATTTTATTACCCTTTTAGCCCTTTGGAACGGGCCGTGCCTGCCAAATGCTATCGGGATGATGGACCTTCGGCAACGAATTCCCGGATTAGTGCGGGCCTTGTCAGTATCAACCTATTCGGGCATAAAAAGAGGAATGGTTATTGGTACCCAGGAATATGCAGCAGCAACAGAGGTTGTGGCCAAGTGGGGCATCTGGCATTGCGGCGAAGACAAAAGCCGGTTCACGGGAGAATGGACAAGTACCGAAACTTCGGTTATCGAAGAATTTATTGACGGCGAAGCTGTAAGAATTATGCTTGTAGGCAATAAGTACTGGCAAATACGGCTTACAGGCGATACCTGGTTAAAATCTATCCATAACGAAGGATCATGGGAAATGGATGTTGATGCAGGATTATTACAAGATAGCCGGGCAATAGCTAAACATTTTAACCTTCAAACCGTAGGTGTTGATTATATGGTAGGTAACAACGGTCAAAAATATTTACTGGAGGTTAATCATATTCCCAACGTTACCGTATTTCCGTTTGTGAACGAGGCATTTGTTGAGTTTGCTCATAACTGGATAAAGGCTACTTTATAATAACCTATACCTGTATGCAACAATTTAAGGCTAAACTTAAGCTGATATTTCTGCCCTTTCTATATATAGGCGGTATCACTTTGGCTGCCTACACTTTTTTACATTGGTTACTGGCAATCCGGTTTAATGTTGTGAGCCTGTCTGAATGGTATATAAACTTTGCCATACCCGGCGTATTGGTATTCATCGTAGTTATTATTTGGCTACGTCCACATTTAAAATTACTTAAGTATAATAACAACGGCGGGCGGAGCCCAATGGTATTCTTTATTTATATAACCGGGCTCGCGTGGGCCATACCAACAGGTATAGCGCAGCAATATGTAGAAACGGCTACAGGTAAGCTAACTGCCCTTGATAGCATTAGCCAGATTAACACCCTGCCCATCACAAAATACTACACTGTTAAACAATTTTATAGCGCAAAAAAAGCTGCGCACGTTAAGATGGTATTTTCTGTTTTAGGGAAAAACAACACCGATTTTGTGATGACAGCCTACACTGCCGTGCCTCTTTTTAATCATCTTTTCCCCGATACAAACATCATAACTGCGATGCGCAAACGGGCCAACCCAAAAACGCTGGTAATTATTGATAGCAAGCTAAGTACCATGCAGCGGTTAAAAAAACTGACTGCCGATTCTATAAGGTTTATGCGTTACGTAAACCCATCGCAAGTAATGCCGCAGTACGGCGAGGCTGGCAAATATGGTGCATTGGCAGTGGTAACATCGAGGTATAAATTAAAAAAAGACCCGGAGCCTCAAAAAATATGGCCGGCAGCGTGGCTGGCCATCAGGTACAGTAAAACCATCAGCAACCGGTTATCCCCCACCGAAAAGGATTTAAATTTCAAAGTGTTCGTGGCCAAATGCGAAGCCGATTTTAATAGCGAACCATTGGATAAATTGACGTATATGAACAGAATTACAGCTAATAATGATGACTTTAAATATTATTTTGCCGCCGTTCATTCAAGAAACGATGTTCCAGACGAAGAACCCCTTATATTTTTACCGGAACATGAACCATTTGCCAAACACAATGGCAATAAACTGTTCTGGATCTTAACGTCATTTAGCATTGGGGCCACCGTATTCCTTTTGATTCTGCTTTGTTACCGGCTTAAAGACAATGATAAGCCCAAACGGAAAAGAGCAACCCGGCAGCCAGTACAAAAAGATGGGACTATGGGAGATGATCTGACTAAATCAGCTAACCATTTCAATATCCATCCTACTGATTAATCCATCCCTAAAAGTGTAGATATGCATTACAGTTCCTTCGGCAAGTAATTGGCCGTTTTTATCTTCAATAGTTTGCTTTACCTCAACCTGCAACCGGCCGTCGGCAAGGCCATCAAAACCAACAGGGATAACCTGCGGATCAATTTCTCCCCATTGCCTTGTCCAGTAATCCCGTACTTGCCTGTGCCCGTGTACATAGCCGCCCTCCCATCCGTTGGGCCATTCAACATCGGCATCAAATAGTTTCAAAACACTGTCGATATCCCGCTTATTAAAATCGGCATATAGTTGTTTAATATCATTTTCGTGAAGCATAGCACAATCATTTTATACATGTGTTAACTGCATCGCATTTATCACCATAAATTATGCCTCAATGACGCCCTTTTATTTATTTCCCCAAAACCAAGAAAGAGCAAAAAAATCAGCGATGAGTGATTGTCTCCGGAGAGTCTTTTGTTAGCCTGTAAACCACTTCCCAAAGCTTGTCTACAAATTTTGCAATCCGTTTATATTCTAAATCTCTTTTATCAGGATTAACAATTTCCCTTATTCCTTTGCTTGTTTCAACAATTGTAAAAAGATCTGATCTGTCAATATAACCAATACTTTTACCTGTCTTAACTTTTTCAAAATCAGCAAGATTAAAAGAATTAAGTAGCCTTGTCCAATCTTCCGGTTTTACGCCCGTATCGATTCCCCTTACACTAACTGTTCCGTCATGATTATACCGGATACTGCTATAATGAACAGAATCGGCAGATATTGTAAACTTCATATTACCAGATTCGGCAAATGTTGCACGAACAGTGAAGCTACATATCTTAACTTTTTGTGTATACGTTTCTATATCATTATTTATTTGCTTTTGTTGACAGTTTGCTTTTAATGCCAAAAGCATTAAAAGCGGGAAATACATAAATACATTCATATAATATTATTTCTTACCAGATGTGAAACTGATGATATTTCCATAACGCCTTGCTAAATTATATGGGCCGGGCCTATGGCACCCATCTTTTACATTGTTCATTTTCAACGGGGTATAACCAGCCACTACAAAACGAGCCGAGCCGCTGACTCTATTAGATTAAATAACGTTCACTATTAATTAATCATTCAATGACCAATGACAGCGCAGCGAAATGACCAATGACTAATCTATTCGCTCCTCAAGCTTTTAACCGGGCTATCCAGCGCGGCCTTTATTGTTTGAATACTGATCAGTAAGGCCGTTACCAGCGTAAGACCTGTAATAGCTGCCATAAACGGATTCAGGCCGATGGTTACCCGGTAGGCATAATCATTAAGCCAGCTACTCATCATCCAGTAGGCCAGCGGGCAGGCCACCAGGCAGGCAATTACTATCACCCCTAAAAACTCCTGCATAAATAAACTGATGATTCCGGTAACCGACGAACCAAGCACCTTACGGATGCCTATCTCTTTGGTGCGTTTCTGTATACTCAATGATATCAGCCCTAATACACCTAACAGCACGATGATAATGGCCAGTATTGTGGCTATGTAAGCTGCTTGCTTCAGTTGAATTTCTGACTGGTAAAGTTTTTTAAGGGCATCGTCAACAAAACTGTATTCAAAAGGAGCGCCGGGTAATAACTCGCTCCATTTTTTTTGCAGGGCGGTAAGGCTCTGCTGCATATCACCTGGTTTTAGTTTTACCGAAAAATAGCGGTAATAGGTGGTATAGTTTACATTCATGAAAGTAATGGGCGGCATCAGGTCATGCATCGATCCGAAATGAAAATCGGCAGTAACACCGCAGATGGTTAAAGGGATATTGCTGCCCTGCTGCATTATTTTTTGTCCGATAGCATCGCCCGGATTTTTGTACCCCATCATTTTGGACTGCGACTCGTTAATCACCACCTGCGTGGTATCTGCCGCAATAAAAACCGGCTTAAAAAAGGTACCGGCGCGCATGGGTATATTGTAGGTTGCCGCGTATTGGTTATCAACCATTAAACCCGTAGCTGTAACAGATTGTGCCGGGTTGCCGCCTTGTTTATACACCGGGTAATTGCCCCCGTTTTGTCCGTTCGGGATATCCCACGAAAGCGATACACTGTTTACCTGGGGCATTTGCGCCAGCTGCACCCTTATCGATTCCATTTTTTGTACCCCTTTTACCGACCAATCCCTGGGCAGCTGGGCATACACCACATAATCTTTACTATACCCCAACTTGCCGTTAAAAAACAGGTTAATTTGCTGCGAAACAATAAGGGCCCCGATAAATACAATAGTTGCCGTACCAAACTGGAAACCCACCAGCGTTTTACGAAACAACACACTTTCCTTTACCGACGCCAGCTTACCTTTTAACGAATCGATAGATTTTAAAGCGGATAACACCAGCGCCGGGTAAATACCAGCCACTATCCCAACCAATACAGCAAATAAAACGGGTATAGCCATAAAATACCATGGGAAAGCAAAAAGCCCACTAATTTGCCCGCCCAAAACATTACTAAAATATGGCCTGCAAAGCGTGTAAAATACCAATGCGATAACTGTAGCTATTAAAACCACCAGCACCGACTCGATTAAAAACTGCCAGATCAGCTGGCCGCGTAATCCGCCCAACACCTTACGGATGCCCATCTCCTTCATCCGGCCCGAAGAGCGCCCGATACAGATATTTACAAAATTGATAATAGCCATCAACAAGATAAACAAGGCAATATAGCCCAGCGTATAACACACCCGTTTGGCAGCACCACCCCAGCCATCCAGGTAATAATCCTCAAGTGGGATTGCGATGTTTGTAAGGCTTTTACTGATATCGGCCGGCGCATTGCGCTTCATCAAATCGCGCAGGGGTTGCTCCAGGTCTTTGGCGGTAACGCCTTCCTTCAGCTCAACATAGCCTACCGTGCTGAAGTTTGTCCAGCCTTCCAGGTTGCGTTTAAAAAATCTGGCAGCGGCTGCCGTAAAAAAGAAATCAGAGTTATTGTTCTGATCCAGATTGGTTACCGAGTTTTTGGGCACATCGCCAAGTACGCCACTAACGGTAAAATCGCGCTTTTCGCCGCCAAAACTTTCAAAGTTGATGGTTTGCCCAACCACATCAAGTCGGCCAAAATATTTCAGGGCCATCTTTTGGGTAAGCACCACGGCAAACGGATCATTCATGGCCGTTTTGACATCACCATACAGCAATTTAAAGCCGTACATATTAAAAAATGTACTATCGCCTAACTGCAGGCTCTCCCTGAAATGTTTATCGCCTTTTGATACGTTGGTTGTAACACCATCAAAATGGTAATAATTGGCAACCAGGTTAGGGTAATTATCACGCAAAGCCCGGGGCATTTGCCCGGCTGAAGCAATTTCATTGCCCTGCCCGGCATCTTTCCACCTGCTGGTTAAAATATACTGGTTCCTGAAATTTTTAAGCTGGTGGTTCACCCGCACCTCCCCCCATATATATGCGCCGATAAGCATGGTAAAAGCTATCCCCACAGACAACCCGAAAATATTGATTATCGAGAATACCTTATTTTTCCAAAGGTTACGCCAGGCCAGTTTAAAGTAGTTTTTCAGCATAAGGTTTGTTTTATCATATAAAGATAATTTGATTGCACGAGGTAAGTGGGAGGGTTAACATTATTTAACGCTTTAGTTCATTGGTTCATTGGTTCACTGGTTCATTAGTTCATTGGTATTTGCATGCGGCATCAGGTTGGGTATGTTATGGCGCCATGCATCAATCTTGATACATGATACAACTACTTGATACTTCATAATTAAAATACCTAAATTTACTAAACCCATTTCCAGCATTGGCCGCCATACAAGACCAATGAACTAATGAACCAGTAAACCAATGAACCAAAAATGGAACGCCGTAAATTTTTAGCTACAACAGCCCTTACCGCGGGCTCAATCGCATTATTCGGAAAAAGAAGCCTGGCCGCCTTGCTGCAGGACCCAGCCTTTCAGTTTAAAACCCTGCGTGGTAACGTGGGCATGTTTGCCGAAAAAGGCGGCACCATTGCCTGACTGGTAAATAAAGAAGGCATCGTAGTAGTTGATGCTGAGTTCCCCGAACAGGCTACTCATGTTATTGCCGAACTGAAAAAGAAATCGGACAAACCTTTTCAATGGCTCATTAACACCCATCACCACGGCGATCATACCAGCGGCAACATCTCTTTTAAAGGCATCGCAGCCAATGTAGCCGCTCATGCCAATTCGCTTACCAATCAAAAAGCTGCGGCAGCAAAACAAAATAACGACGACAAGCAACTTTACCCTAACATTACCTACACCGATAAATGGAAAACCAAGGTGGGCGACGAGCACATCACTGCGCACTACTTTGGCGCGGGCCACACCAATGGCGATAGTTTTATTCACTTTGAAAATGCCAACGTAGTACACACCGGCGATTTGGTTTTTAACCGCCGTTTCCCGTTTGTTGATCGTAGCGCCGGCGCATCATGCAAAAGCTGGATAACCACCCTGGAGGCAGCCACCAAACAGTTTGATAAAAACACCATCTTCGTTTTCGGCCACGCGCTCGATCCGTTGAAGGTGACCGGCAATATGGACGATGTAAAAGCCATGCAACATTTTATGGAAAGCCTGGTAACCTATGTGGGTAGCAGTATTAAAGCGGGCAAATCAAAAGACGAGATCATGACCGCCAAAACTATCCCCGGCGCACCCGAGTGGCAGGGCGACGGCATTGAACGCGGATTAACTGCTGCTTATGAGGAGTTGAGCTAAGCCCCCCTGCCCCCTGAAGGGGGAGTTTTAAAACGCGTATACGTAAATCCCCTACCGTACCCACCAGTTGCTGACCAGGTTTAGCTCTTCTTTGGCCCTGGTTACGGCGGTATACCACCAGTTGCACAATTCGGGATAGGGCATGGCGTACATGCTTTTTTCAAGGAAAAGGTACACGTTTGCCCATTCCCCACCCTGGGCCTTGTGACAGGTAACCGCGTAGCCATAGCTGGCTTTTAGACAATTAAGGTACTCATCTTCGCGCATGGCTGTTTGATACTGCTCGCTGCGTTGGGAAATTCCTTTCGCCCGCATCCGCTCGGCAAAATCAATCATTAAATATTTTGAATCGTCGTTGGTAAGGTTGCCCTTTAAACTGCTTAAAGTATCTAATGAAAGCATAATACTGTATTCTTTGCCGGATGCAATTGCCGTGATCCGCACTTTTTGGAATTTCAGCGTGGCTTTCGTACTTATGGTGCCCAGCTCGTTAATGATCACAAAATCGCCATTGGTTAACGGGAACGCGTAATTATTTTGAGTAACCAACAGTACATCGCCCTCGCGCAATGGCTCGTGCTCCGATCCAAACAACTCGCGGCGCATAGCGCGGTTAAGCTGCTGCACCATTTTATTGCTTCGGGCTATGGCAAGCACCATGTTAGTTCCCAAAGCTTTGTATTTAGCGGCGTAGTCGTTAAACATCGCGCTGTCGGTTAAATGTAGCTTGACATTGTTGAGGCCCGATGCCGGAAGTTTTGGAAATTTACCAGGTGTTTTATCATCCCGCATAGCCCGGATAGCGCCTGCCAAAACCAGGATATCGTTAGTGCCTTTTGTGCGCTCAATCATAGTGAGCGTAACCGAAACTGCCACTTTTTGCTGGCGGTTGAGCCATTCAACATCCAGGGCCGGACTAAATGCCGAACCCACCGGCGGCAACTGGCAGGGGTCGCCGACAAAAATAATTTTATTGTTACCCGCCGCCTGGAAAAAATCGTCCAGCAACACGCCCGAGCCGAAAACCGCTAAACTGTCGCTCACCCCAATTTCGGCCGAAAGCATCGACGCTTCATCCACAATATAAATTATCGCTTCCTGATCTGGCGGGCGAATCATGAATTGCAAGGTCATTTGGGCACTGGTGGTACTGGCGGCGCTGTTGGCAATATGATCGTCGAGGCCGTCAATTTTACTAAACCTGTAAACTTCGCCGTGTACGGTAGAGGCTGTAAAGCCCGTTTTACCCTTTAAAACGCTGGCGGCCCTGCCGGTGGCGGCAAGCATCCTAAACTTCTTCTCTTTTTCTTCCAGCCATTTGGCAATCCGCTGCATCAGGAAAGTTTTACCGGTTCCGGCATATCCCTTCAGCACAAATACGTTGGCCGCCGGATGGTCCAGGAACTTTTGAATGGCTTTAAAAGCCGCCTTTTGATCGGGGTTTAACGTGGGCTGATCGGCCATTTATTCTTCATAAGTAAATCGCGATTAATATATAAACAAAACGCAATACTTACAACAGAAGCACCTCCCCACAAGGGAAAACGCATTTAATTGGGTTAACATAACTTAACACATTTCAGATAAAATATTTATAAATATTTAATAATCAATATTTTATATTTTATCATGGTTAACACTAAAAATGATCAGGCAATTTAGGCGCATCCAAATACCTGCGCCTGTTGTTGGCTAATACAAGTCCCTTCGGTAGCCGGATCATTTAACCAGGATGCGCTTGTCTTGTCTAACCCGCCCAACTGCCAAGGGAGAGGCTGTTTTTTGCTTGTAATCATTACAAATATACGTACTCTTTTTTATCTCCTAAAATGCTCCTTAAACCCACAATAAATAGCTAAAAACAAGTCATTTATTGCTGATTTTTTAACAAAAAAGTGTTACTTATTTCAACAAATGATACAAAAAATCACACAAAAAAACAGAAGTGAAATTCCATGTAAATTTTCTTGAAAAACCCGCCCGGAGAACCAGTAATCCCCGGCTTTAAAATTACTACATGTGGCTAAAATTGCCGAAGCTTAAAATCATTCGAAGGCCGGCGATATTCCAACAGCTGCAATACTCCAGGCAGCGCAGGCTATAAAGAGGGCGGTCATACCCCGATCAAAAGTCTTAATTCTTGACTCTAATCTCTTGACTCTCCTCCCCCGTCACTTTTTGCAAGCTTAAGATAAATTCTATTTGCCGCTCCAGGTGGCCGGTTAATGTTTCCCATTCGCTAAATCGATCCCTCCCCAATAAAACCTGGTTGGTATCCGTATTGAAATACCCGGCACTTTGTGGCAGCTGCGCCGAGCTGGCAACCTGTATGCTTATCACCTGTTTGCTTAGCTTATCGAAAAAGGAAATGGTTTGGCGTGGAGGCATGGCGTATAAATTAGTTGATATTGATATTAAGCGGGTTGATTTAGCCATTGCTGCCACTTGTCAAAAACAAGGCCTCTGTTGGTTAGCTTTTGTTGGTTGTAGTCATAGAAAGATTCCAATTGCCAGCACTCTGCACCAGCACCTCCAATATTTGACCAGATTGTAATAAACTCAATGAAGTTATCAGCGAGTTTAGCTCCGTGCAACAGGTCGTCCTCGTGGTTTAAATAAACTACCGGGCAGTTATCCAATCCTTTGGATACATCGAACACAATTTCATCCCCATTAAAAACATGCAGAAACGGAACTTTGTTTAGATAGGCTTCATCATACATGATATCATTTTTATCCAAACATGCATTGTCCGCTGTGAGCCAGTAATCGTATTGTTTCAAGCTTTCAAAATCCCATAAATAGTGACCTGATGCAAACGTGTCTTTAAATTCAAAAAGCGGCTCTTCATTTTTTATCGACCAGGAAAAATGAACTCCCCCGGAGTAATTTACAAGGATGTGTTTAAACTCATTGGGGTACTGAAAACCAAGCCTTTCTTCCAGCGCTACAACATCCCAAAGATCAATTACAGGTTTAATCTGCAAAGGCTTAACAAACCATCTTCTATCAATGGCAATGGTGAGCATCCGCTCCCAGTTTTTGTTCCATTGTTGCCATAATCCGGTATTCATTAATCAAGTTTTTGGATTTGGTTCTAAGTTAGGTAACTATTGATGATTTGGCAACCACCGCAAAAGATAGCTTGATGGTAAAGCAGCGATTGTGGAATGCGCTGTTTAAGAAAATATTCTGAACTAATCACCAGTCGTTCGTCCGCCAGGCAATTGTTCAAGACTTGAGGAAAGGGGGGAGCAACCGCATCGGAACATTTTTTCCAAAAAAGGCAATATTTTCCATAGTGTGGAAAATGGGCATGGTTAAAAATGCCGTTTAGAGCATCCACAGGCAGTTTTTGCCTGTTGGCACCGGGTTTTGAATACCTGTTTATGTTCTTTTCATAGTAAGAATGTTTTCATAGGTTTAGGTTAAGCCGCAAATACCGCGAGGGTGTTTGCGCTTGTTTTATTAGAACTTTATTGGCCGAACCATCCCATCCTCCTCGTTCCCACGAGAAGGAACCGCATGCTCCTCTTTTTTTTCCTGCCAACACCTATGGAGACACCCCCGCAAATTGCCGGGGAACACCAACAAGGACAATACCGGGGCTACCGGGTTAAAAGGCCCAAAATATATTGTGCATACCACCTGGCCAGGTAATCATTCGGGTGGTTGATGTTGTTACCCGTCATGTCCTGGTAAATCTTGTGCTTTAACAATTCCTGGTGTACACCTGTCATGTCGGCAACTACAATGCCTTTACCTGCCAGCTTATCCAGCTCGGCTTTGTACAATGGCTGCAACCCGCTGAACCCGGAAGCCGGATTGGCAAGCATGGGGGCTATCAAAATAAATTCTGTTTTGGCATTGGCCAGCCTTACCGAGTCCATGATGCCTTTAATTTGTTCCCGGTAAGTTTCGGGTGCTACCCTGGCTGTGCCGTCGTTCATGCCAAATCCTATCACAACCAGGTCGGGGTTTTCTGCTATCACCCGCTGGCGTACCGAATCTTGCCCCCACCTGGCCATGCGGCCGGCAACTGATGTATTGGCATAAGTAATCTGGCTGCCATAAACAGCCTTTAGCCGCTCCACCACCAGTTGTGGCCATACCGGCATGTAAGGCGGTGTTTTTTCAAGCCCGCTGGCATTATAACCCACCTCGATGCTGTTGCCGTAAAAAACTATTTTTAAACCGGTTTGCTTTTTCAACTTGCCCAGCGTGTTGGGCAGTGTGCGTTGGGCAAATTCAGGCACCGGCCCGGCCCATTGGTGCGACTTTGCCGGCAGGTACGAAACCAATATTTGCCTGGCGCTGAAATACGAGCCCTCGCTAAACAACACAAAGGTGCCCGGTGTTATGCCTTTCATGGAATGCCCGGGTTTAGCTTCGTTAAAAACCAGGTCTTCAGGACTGAAGGATGGAACGGATGAACCTTCGGGAATTACCAGTCCACCATCTTTTTCGTCCCAATCCTGCCCTTTTTTATATACCTTGCTATAATCGGCGGCTTTAACCGACAGAATTTTGCCAGGCCGGAAAAACAACCTGGCGGTATACCCGCCCTGCTGCCGCATCACCTGTACCGATTCATCAACAATGGTATCTGCTTTCCAAAACGGTTTGGTATATGCCCGCAGGTTGATATATTTTTTCCAGTCGCCGGCGCTATCCGCGTCGAGCCAGGGTTTAAATACTTTGGTAAGCTCCCCTGCTATAACCGCGTTGCCCGCATCCGAAGGGTGCAGGCCATCATAGGTTAAGCCGATAGCCTCTGTTGGATAAGGATAATCGTCGGTGCCGGCATTAAACGGTACCCGTGTAAATTCCGGGTAGGCATAATTTACATAAGCGCCCGATGCCGGGTTTTTAAGGCGTTTAAATTTCACCAGGTTTTTTACATCCAGCTGCCGGTTATGGTAAAGATCAACAACAGGTATTTGCTCGTAACGGCCGATAGAATCAATAGCGTTCACGATAGTTTCCAACCACTGCCCGTTTTTTTGACGATACGACCCGAAGGCATTGTTCCGCTTATCGGCGATATAAACAAAGTCAGCCCTTTGCATGGGTGCAATCAGTACAATTTTGGCATCGGGGTTTAAACTACGCAGTTTATTGATAATGATCCGGAACGATCCATAAACTGTAGCGTTACCTTTACCTGCTTTATAGTCGGCCAGGGTGCCGCAGGGCCTGCCTTGCCACCAGTCGTTAGTCCCCAAAAAAACGGTATAAATATCTGCGGCGGGTATCCCCAGGCTGTCAATGTTTTGGGCTATGCCGCCCGATGTCCAGCCATTAAAGCCTTTATTAATATAGCGTAAACCGGGCAATTGCTCCATCACCCTGGTCAGGTAGCCTTTTGTTACCCTGTTACCGGTTTCATTCAAATGGTTATTCAGGTAAGTTATCGAGTCGCCAATAGCCACCCAGGTTTGTTCTTTGGGTTTGTAAGCGCTAAGCACCAGGACTACTGCTGCCAGCAGTACCATTAACCTTGTATGTTTCATGAGGGTATTATTTCGGTTTACCAAAGGTAATAGGCGAAATTAACAGAAGTTACCGGGTAACTGTCCTTAACTGTATGGTGCTGTGCAATAGCGGCGCGTTTCCCCAACCGGTAGAAGTTGGGGCCGGGTCATCCGCTCATACTACACAGGCCTTAGGCGCAGGCCGGTATCCGCTACTACCCCTAACGCAATTGTCTGAAGGCGATTAAAATGGGCCGTGCCGATGGCACTCCATGGCTATTGTTTATTCATCCAACGGGTTGAAACCCGTTGCTACAACATGTTGCGAGCCTACGGCTCTTAGCAGCAATTATGATTTCATTTACCCGGCTACAATAGGTATCATCCCGGCAATATTGCAACAGCTGCTTAAATCCCTCCTAAACAAACATTCCATAAAAAGAACCGTAGGTTCGGCCGGTGTTGTAGCCATGGGTTTTAACCCGTGGTAAAATAAAAAGCAGATGATTGAGTGCCGTAGGTACGGCCCATATATTGCGTATCCATCAGCAGAGCGCCCAGGTTTTACACCAAAAGTCTTAATTCTTGATTCTAATCTCCAGAGCTCTTTTCCCCGGGCGTTTCCCCAACCGGTAGAAGTCGGGGCCGGGTCATCCGCTCATACTACACAGGCCTTAGGCGCGGGCAGGTATCCGCTGCTACCCCTAACGCAGGCTGTGGGCTGGGTTTGGGCCGGGTGTTTTGCAACAGCATCGTGATTTGTATGCGGGGACAAATAACTATTGTTTATGCATAAAACATGTAGTTAGCTGATGCAAAGCCGAATAATTTTATCCACGGGCAGATAGGAAGTGCGCAGAAGATTTGCGTTAAAGGAGGGCTTTACCATTCATTATTAGCAGCGCATGCTATAATTTTGATTTCAACCGGCTTAACCCTTCTTGTGTAATATTCAAATAATTAGCCACCAGCCTGTTTGGCAGGCGTTTTATTATTTCCGGGTTTTCTTTAAGCAATAATAAATAGCGTTCTGTGGCATCGTTGGTAATAAAACTCATTAACCTATTGGTGTTTACTACGTAGGCGTATTCTAATTGATGGCGATAAAATTTCTCCCATATGGGCATGGTTTCTACCAAATGGTAAAAATCCTTTTTATCCATATAAAGCAGTTCAGAGTCCATTACGGCTTCAATATATTCCTTTGAATGATTCCCGGTAATAAAAGACACCATTGACGACGACGCATCATTTTCAAATATGATCCTCCGGGTAACTTCTGTGCCTACGTCCTTTATAAAATAAATTCGCAGGCAGCCTTTCACAACAAAATACATCCTGTTCGACAAATCGCCCTCGTGCAGTAAAATTTCTTTCTTTTTAACCGTACGGGGTTTAAAATACGAAAGAATGAGCTGCAAATCATCATCGTTGATGTTAACTTTTTGCAGAATGTATTTGGCTAATGTTTTTTTCATAAACATTCAATCGGATTTATTATTGGTTAAAATTAGGCATTTTGCTTAACGAACCTGGGATAGATTAACAATGCGGCAAACGATACTATAAATGCGTTTATCAAAAACACCTTGTTAAAACCATAAGTAATTGCCTGGGGCGAACTGTTGATTTTTGAAGTGCCCGACACTCCCGACAAAACAGCGAAGATAACGCCCATAACTGTTGTCCCGGTTATTTGCCCTAAAATTCGCGACAGTGACAAAAAGCCGCTTAATAAGCCGCGTTGGTCGGGTTGTGCTACTTCCATTACAACGGTGTTGTTGGGGGTTTTAAAGAAATTCAATCCCAGCGCAATAATTCCGATCCGCCACAGATAGCCTCCAATATTTTGGGCCGGGGTAATTGTACTCATGCAAAAGCATCCTATTGCTATGGTAACTACGGCGTAAAACATCACATTTTTTGCACCGTACCTATCAGCAATTTTGCCGGCATAAATACTAAGCGCCACAGTTAATAAAGGCCCGAACGACATAATTAGCCCAACCTGCACAAGGCTGTAACCTGCTGCTTTTGAAAGATAAAACGGCGGCAAAATTACAGTTGTAATAATTACGGTATAAACAAGCACCGTGGTAACCAGGTTTCTGCTAATAAGCCGGTTTTTAAAAATGGTTACGTTTATTAAAGGATGGGCTATTCTTTTCTCTAACCAAATAAATGTAAATATGCCAATAACAGTAACTACTAATAAAGTTAAAACAATGGGATTGCTAAAACCGCTTTTTTCAACCATCGTGATACCAAAGCAGTAGCACGATAGGGTTACTGCCAATAAAATTATTCCGAGGCTATCAATGGGTACGCGTTTTTTAATGGTGGAGCTGGTTATGTATTTGTAGCCCAATAAGTAAGCCGTTATTCCAAAAGGAATGTTTACCAAAAACATAGCTTGCCACCCAAAAGTTGAAAGCAATATGCCGCCAATGGTTGGCCCGCTTGCAATGCCCAGCGCTGTTATTGTTGATAAAACACCCATTATTTTGCCCAGCTGGCTTTTAGGCGTAATCTCGGTTGCAATGGCCATGCTTAAAGCCAATATTAAAGCTGCCCCCAAACCTTGTAAACCGCGAAACAAGATAAATAATGTTGCACTATTGGATACACCGCAAAGTAAGGATGCTATTGTAAATATGGCTATGCCCGCCAGGTACAATTTCTTTTTACCAACAATATCGCCAAGCCGCCCTGCAGCCGTAATTAAAGCGGTAAGCACAAGCAAGTAAGCCAGCACAAACCATTGTGCCGAAGCAAAAGTTGTTTTAAGGCTTTTAATCATTGTTGGTAACCCTACGCTCACAATGCTTGTATCCAGGTTCATCATAAACAAGCTTATAGAAATGCCGGCAATTGCAATTTTCACGTTGGAGAGATTGTCGGTATAATTTTCTACTATGCCAGTGCTGCGCAAACTTTCTAATGTTCCTGTTTTCATGCCACAAAATTGAAGAACAGAAAATGAATAAACATTGATGTATGTTAAAAAATGAAAGGGCTGCGGAAACATTATACAGCAATTTAGCGCAAGTCTTGTGCAAAGGGCAGCGGGCAGATGACTTGTGATCGATTATTGGGCCAGGGACTTTTTTTTAAACAAGTCACAAGTCATCCGGCCACCGGGCTACCGCTCAAGACTTGCGTAAAGGGGGGCACCAACATCTATGTCTTTCAACTACTGGCACTAAATGACTATTTTAAGATGAATTTGCAGGTTTTGTTATTCTGGTCTACAGTATCTAAAAGCACTTTAACCCACGGCTTTCTGAATATATTTTGTCTACGCTCTATACTACAATAGTTATTTAATGAATCTGCATTAATAATACGTAATTTTGCGACATGTTTTAGTTTAGTAAAGACTACTATACTGTTCCCTGCATTTAAAACTCGCGGATATGAAGTAGTGTCATTCGACCCTTCGCAAAAAAAACGCACATCCTGTTCTATATCGCAAGAATCACAGTCATTTAACATATCAAAATAGACGGGATATTTTAAATGGTTTATTATCGTAACATTTAAAGCTGGCCTAGGATCAATTACACAAGATTGTAGAAAAAAACACAACATTGGAATGATCAGCCTCTTAAAAACGTTAATTCCCAGCCCATTGGGCCCAACGGTTAAAATCTCGGTGTACATCATTCATTGCTTCATTAAAAGTTTTTGGTTGTAACTCTGGATTAGTGCGATAAGTCGGGATATTGGCTTGTTTTAATCTTGCATTCTTACCATAATAATCTTCAGCCAAACTAGATGCTTCAATTTCATATGGCTGTATGTCATGATCATCTTTATGCAACTTAAGGCAAATTAAGCTCAAATTTACGACAACTAGCTCATGGATTTTTTTCTAAACAAGTGTATGGGCGAAGATAGCGATTAAACTGTAAACCTATTTTAGGACGAGACAGGATATAAATCACAAGTCATCCACGCGGTAGGCTATCGCTCAAGACTTGTGCTAAAAGGGACTGCTCTCAATCGCTTTTCTAAAGAATCGTTATTTCGATTGATTTTTAAATAACCTGAATCAAGCGGCGGTCTTTTTTGATTGGTCTGTGCTATGGAAACCGTAACCATGAATGCCGGAAGTAAAGTCAAAAAGTATTTGTTAAAAGCCTTCATTTATTGTCAATATCAAAATCAATAAACTCAACATCTTCATTTTTTATAGCTCGAACAAAGTGGTTTTTGTTATCATATAGAAACCAATAATTATTAGTCCTGCCAGCGTACATTAAATTGCGATTAGTTTTAATTCTTGTTTTTTCGCTTTTAATTTTGATTACTAAATGCGAATAATTTTGTGGTTGTTTCAGAACATCATAGTTACTCCATGCATCGAATACCGCATAATAAATTGAAATAATGCATATTGACAAATAAATATTTCTTTTTAGAAAGTTATCATTTTTTACGTGGTTAAAAAGTAAGACAGAAAAAGCGACAAATAAAACGAAGGGTAGCAAAAACCATGGATGATTGCAAAATATAGATTCAAGCTTTCCTAAAATAGGTTCATTGGCCATGGCTAATTTTGTAATAATTACGACAAAAGCAAGTAAGAATGCAGAATAGCCCCATTTTTCGAATTTGATAAATTGCTTGCTGTTAAATATAAACACTATTGACGCAATTGAACTTACATACAGTGCCCAAAATATTTCTGTTGGGGCTATTATGACTAATTCGCTTGCTTCCAAATACTGAAATACAGGAACGTGAAGGAATATTACATAGTAGAAATAAGTTCTTATTAAAGAGAATACTATTCCTAAAGCAACAATAAATCCCGCGATCTCGGCTGAATTCGATAATGTGAGCTTAAATGATTGGGATAATTGTTCTTTATCAGTATCCATAAGAATGACTTATATGTATAAAAATTTATAGTCTAAATTTATTTTTTGATTATATTGAGTTCAGACCGCAATCGCAGACCTGATGTCTTGTTCAATTTCGGATAAAAGTGCATCCACAGAATCACCATGAATTTTAATTAGTTCCCTTAACTTACTATTCGGATGGGAATTACCAGATAAAAAATATAATGAAAATGTATCACTAAAACTTTCAGCTTCTATTTTATTTTGTCTTAGCAGTTCAGATGATATATTTCGATCAGAGACCACAATTGTTCTCCATTTAAGGTTTGGCGATATATAAACCAAACCACTATTTTTATCGGTAAAAGTAGCCTGTCTAAGACTTAGGATTTTCTGCTCAATATTTTTGAAAATCGTAAAGTAATTACGCTTATACCCTAAATCAGTTTTTATATCTAAATAAGATGCTAAAATAAGGCGGTCTTTATTTATGATTATTGCAATATCGGGAATGAGCCTTTCAGATCCGATTTGTATGCCATAATCTATCATGATATACATAAGGAAATCAGGGAACTTAGCTGATATATGCTTATGTATGAAATGGGCAATTAAATCTTCTAATACTGATGCAATACTGTGTTGTCTGTCTCGGTATATGTTTTCAGCTTTATATGCGTTTGTAACTTTTTGAGCCAGAGTATAGTGATTGACAATTTGATCAAATAAAATATCAGGTGTCATTAGATTTGGTTTAGATTATAATATGAGTAAATATATACTATTTAGTTAGAAAGAAGCACTACCTATTTTTCTCAAAATCCACAAACATTTATCTCATAATAATAGTTCATTATATAAATTCCATATTACCCCAATCACCGCGTTAGGGGTTGCAGCGGATACCTGCCTTGCGCCTAAGGCCTTGTGCGCGTATGAGCGGAAAACCCGGCCCGCAGGGAACGCTCTTTAAATTCAAAAGTTAAAATTCAAAAGTCAAAAAGCTTGCATGGCGGGGATAGAAAATAAAATTTTAAAATTGGCCGGTCAAATATTAGTTGCAACATCGGACTTAAACAAACCGCCAACCCATCAAATCAGTACTCGCAAAAGCAGGCAGACGAATCAGTTTTAAAATATCGCCCGAAATGGCGGTAATTGGCTGTTCTGTTTAGGATGCCTTCAAAGTCGGGGGAGTTTTTTAAATTTTGTTTAAGGTAGGCAATTACCTGGTTGATTGTATTGATGCCTTTTTTACAATTTATGGCTTTAAAGAAAGCGAACTTGCCATGGAATAAAATGCAGATGTTTGAAAAGGACTCGTACTGCTCTAATGGTGCAAAATGGTAAATATGCCCCTCTTTAAAGCTAACAAGCCCGTTCATGGAGTTATTTAAAGTATCTACCAGGTCGTAAATAAAAAAGGCTTTGGGCTTTTTCCCGTTTACTCCAAACTGCGTGAATGGATCTTTGAAATCATAAACCGGGGCAAAACGTTTTTTGAGCTGCGTTAAAACTTTACAAAAGCTGTTCAAAACCCTGGTGTGTCGGTACTGGTAAAGGCCAACGGAATCATGATTTACGTTAAGATTGTGCCCGGCAGTATTTCGGGCTGATGCGGATGCTTGAAGGAGGATGGAAAGCAGTAACAGGGATATCAATTTCATTTTGGGTGGATAAGGGGGGGGCTGGCGTGCGTTGTTGCTTTAACTACTACAAATACAAAGGCTTTACATCCAAAACACACGGTCTCCTGAATAAACTAAAATGGTAATATGTCTTTTTATCTTTTTTGAGCGGCAAGAAATTGACTTGTAGAATGCGATTAAAATTATCTATATATAAATGACCGAACCAATATTTATCTTCCCTAATGGGCTTTACCAATTGTTCGTAAGTTTTATTTATCATGTCAACACAGCTATCGGGATATGAATGGGGCCCTATATCCATGAGTTTTAATGCCGGTGTATCAAACCTGGATATTTGCCGGGCCTGTAAAACAGAAGCAAATAGTTCGTTAAGAACTTTGAAGCCGTCGTATCCTGTGTTTAGTCCCAATGTATCGAGCGCTTTATTCAATTCGATTTCAAATGTTTTTGTTCTTAGTGCCTTAAGGGCCGGGGTTGTATCGTAAACAAAATTCCAATAGCTTTTATACCTGGTAGGCGGCAAGGGCACTGCATAAAACTGGTTTCGGGCATTTGATAAAACTATAATCTGTCCTTCGCCGTCACTTTGCCTGGTGGGCTGCAGTAATTGGATGGTAGCGTTTGGAGATGTTATTTCGAGTTTCCTTACTAATTCATATTCCCGGGCACTTACAACACCGAGGTTTGAAAAGTGAGACTTCGCGGTCTCGATGGCGTGGTTTGTACGTGATTTTAAATTCGGCTGGCAGGCGGCAAAGGCTAATAATATTATAAACAGGGTGTAACAGGTGGTTATAGGTTTCATGTGTAACTAAGGTAGGTAATATTTATTACTCTTTTTAATGTAACGGCTTACCTGTCCTGTGGGGTGCCGAAACAAGTTCGGCATGACTTTGGGGTAAACAAAAAGCCTCCCGGAGTTTTTGGCTTCGGGAGGCTTTGATATTTTGGGGTAAGCAACTGGCTTGAACGGCATGCGAGGAGGTTGCTTCGTGCCTTATAATGACATAGCGTAGAATGGTTCAGGAGTATTACCTTTCGCCTTTTACCTTTATCCTTTTGCCTCCAGTTACACCAAATACTCAAACAGCGTTTGATCTTTATTCAACTCGATAACGTCGAAACGGTGGGCGGCCATGCGGTTGAGGAGGGCGGGGTAATCGCCTGCGTTGCGCAGTTCGATGCCTACCAGGGCGGGGCCGTTTTCTTTTTCGGTTTTTTTGATGAACTCGAAACGGGTAATATCATCCTGCGGACCTAATACGTTGTTTACAAACAGTTTCAATGCTCCCGGGCGCTGCGGGAAGCGGACGATGAAGTAGTGTTTCAGGCCTTCGTACAGCAGGGATTTTTCTTTGATCTCTTGCATGCGGGCGATGTCATTATTACCGCCGCTGATTACGCAAACTACCTTTTTGCCTTTTATCTTATCCTTGCATGCATCAAGTACCGCTACAGACAAGGCGCCGGCGGGTTCAACCACAATGGCGTCTTCGTTGTACAACTTCAATATAGTGGTGCACACTTTGCCTTCGGGTACCAGCAGCATTTCGTCTAATACCTGCTGGCAAAGGTTGTAGGTGAGCTTGCCTACGCATTTTACGGCGGCGCCATCAACAAAGCGGTTAATTTCCTTTAGGGTGATCGGGCCGCCGTGTTCAAAGGCTTCCAGCATAGATGGCGCGCCTTCGGGCTCTACACCGGCCAGGAAAATGCCCGGTACGTGTTGCTTGAGGTAGGTGCCTGTGCCGGCCGCTAAACCGCCACCGCCTATGGGCATAATGATGGCTTCGATGCCGGGCAGGTCCTGCAGTATCTCTACCCCTACTGTTCCCTGGCCTTCTATGATGCGGTAATTATCAAAAGGCGGGATAAACGTCATCTGGTGGGCTTCGGTATATATCAAAGCCTCGCGCAGGCAATCGTCAAAGGTATCGCCGGTTAAAATGATCTCGATATTGCCCTTGCCGTGCATTTCGGTTTGGGTAACTTTTTGCTTGGGGGTAATTTCGGGCATAAAAATTACGCCTTTGGTGCCCAGTCGGCTGCAGCTAAAGGCCACACCCTGCGCGTGGTTACCGGCGCTGGCGCAAACTACGCCGCGGTCAAGCTCGTCCTGTGTAAGCTGGCTGACCATGTTATAAGCGCCACGCAGTTTGTAGGAGCGTACTATTTGTAAGTCTTCTCGTTTTAAATATAGTTCGCACTCGTATTTGGCCGATAAGCCGGCATTATACTCCAGCGGAGTGCGTTTAACAACCCCTTTCAATCGTTCGTAAGCCGAATCGAAATCGAGCAGGTTTTTGGTTTCGGTTTCCATTATTAATTTTTTACCAGCCTGTGGGCCATTAAGCCCTGCAGGTCTTCGTCATTTATATCAAGCTTGACATCGGCAAGCGTTAAAAACTTGTTGTATACCTGGGCAAGTTCCTCTTTATCTAAACTAAAGCCAAGGCGTTCCAGGTGGAACTTCAGAGCATGCCTGCCGCTGCGCGCGGTTAGCACTATTGTGGCGCTCGGAAAGCCTACATCTTCAGGGCGAATGATCTCGTAATTTTCGCGCATTTTCAGGAAACCATCCTGGTGAATGCCCGAGCTGTGCGCAAAAGCGTTACTGCCTATAATAGCCTTATTAGGCTGTACCGGCATGCGCATTTGCGTACGGATCATCTGGCTTAGTTCATAAAACCGTTTAGAATCGATATTGGTTTTCAGGCCCAGCACCTGGTGCACTTTCAGGATCATGACCACTTCTTCGATAGAGGTATTCCCGGCGCGTTCGCCAATGCCGTTGATGGTGCCTTCTATCTGGCGGGCACCGTTTTGTAAGCCGGCTATGGAGTTGGCGGTGGCCAAACCCAAATCGTTATGGCAATGTACCGAGATGATGGCTTTATCTATGTTTTTAACGTTCTCTTTCAGGAATTTGATCTTGGCACCATACTGATCGGGCAGGCAGTAGCCATTGGTATCGGGGATGTTTACCACGGTAGCACCGGCAGCAATAACAGCCTCCACCATTTGGGCCAGGTAAACCACATCGGCGCGGCCGGCATCTTCGGCATAAAACTCGATATCTTCTACCGCGCGTTTGGCATATTTTACGGCTTCAACGGCACGCTCCAAAATCTCCTCGCGGGTGCTGTTGAATTTATGCTTGATGTGCATATCCGACGAGCCGATACCGGTATGGATGCGCGGATGTTTGGCATATTTTAATGATTCGATAGCGGCATCAATATCGCCCTTGTTGGCACGGGTAAGCGCACAAACCGTAGGGTTGGTTACCGCCTTCGAAATTTCGACAACACTCTGAAAATCTCCCGGACTTGAAACCGGGAAACCGGCTTCAATAATATCCACGCCCAGTAGTTCCAGTTCTTTTGCTATCTCAATCTTTTCGGGGGTGGTTAACTGGCACCCTGGTACCTGCTCGCCATCGCGAAGCGTGGTATCAAAAACATAAACGCGGTTGGGATCGTGTAACATAATTTTCTTTTTAGTAGTAAGTAGTAAGTATCAAGTAGTAAGATTGCTCCTGCTACGCGACGTGTTGCTACTTCAATTTGTTATTAATCTATAAATATCGTCAATCAAAACATCTTTTAAAAATCTCGACCAACGACATACTTTTTATTGTTGATTTAGTGTAGGAATCAAATTATGAAGAAGCGAAAAAAAATCTTACTACTTGATACTTACTACTAAACAAGCTATTCCTTTACAGCCACAAAACGAAGCCTTTTATAATCTGCGTACCATTGACCGCCTTCGTTATAGTATGGTTCCAGTTTTTTGGTGATCTCGGCTAATATTTGTTCTTTTTCTTCTTCGGGGATGCCTTCTAAAAACTGGGCGCCAAACATGGTTACCCATTTGGCTACGCCCTGGTCGCCATCCTGTAGCGGGGTTTTACGGTCGTAATGGGCGGTAAAAGTTACCCGGAAACCGTGGTCTTCCAGTAGTTTGGCGTATTCGGCTGTGGACGGAAAATACCATACTTTGGTTTCGGCTTTATCAGGGTAGCCATGATTTTGCAGTACCAAGCGGATGGCCTCCAATAGTTTGGCTACGTTGCCTTTGCCGCCCATTTCGGCCACAAAACGACCGCCGGGTTTAAGGGCGTTGTAAATGCTCTTGATAGCACCATTGGCATCCAAAACCCAGTGCAGGGCAGCGTTGCTGAACACGGCATCGTACTTTTGTTCGGTATAAAAATCGGCAGCATTCTCTACCGCGAAATCAACACCGGGGAACAGTTTTTTTGCCTGCGCTATCATATCAGGCGAATTATCGGTGCCTTTTACAATGGCGCCTTTATCCTGTATCTGCTTGGTTAAGTGGCCGGTGCCGCAACCAATATCCAGGACATGCTCGCCGGGTTTAACATCCAGCAAAGCCAAAACATCCTCCCCGTATTGAAATACAAAGGCATGTTTCTGGTCGTATAAATCAGCGTTCCACTTCATATAGCCCCCTCTAAATCTCCCCCGGTAGGGGAGACTTTTTAGTTAATTGTTACTTAAAATCGACTTTTTAAAGCCCTCCCTACCGGGGAGGGTTGGGTGGGGCTAAATACTCAAGCACCTTTTGCCCCATTGCTTTAGTGCCTAAAATTTTGCTCTTGTCGGTTTTTGCATCGGCAATATCGCCGGTGCGGTAGCCTTCTTTCAGCGTTTTATCGATGGCAGCTGTGATTAATTTGGCTTCGTCTTTAAGGCCGAAGCTGATCTCTAACATCAAAGCTACAGATAATATAGATGCCAGCGGGTTGGCTTTATCCATGCCGGCAATGTCATGTGCCGAACCGTGGATAGGCTCAAAAAATCCGGTACCATCGCCAATTGATGCCGATGCCAGCATGCCCATTGAGCCGGCAATCTGCGATGCTTCATCAGTTAAAATATCGCCAAAAAGGTTGGCGGTTAACACCACATCAAACTTTTTAGGGTTTTTAACCAGCTGCATGGCGGCATTATCAATAAACATGTGCTCGGTTTCAACCTCGGGATATTTTTTGGCTATCTCCTGTACCACCTCGCGCCACAGGCGTGATGCCTCCAGCACGTTGGCTTTATCAACAGAGCATAATCTTTTACCGCGTACCATGGCAGCTTCGTAGGCTTTAATGGCGATGCGCTCAACTTCGTAGCGGGAATAGATCATCAGATCTGATGCGGTATTGCGGTCTTCACTGCGTTTTTTCTCTCCGAAGTAAACGTCGCCGGTAAGTTCCCGGAAGAAAAGTATGTCGGTACCTTTCAAAATTTCCGGTTTCAGGCTCGATGCATCCAGCAGCTCATCAAATAACATGATAGGGCGCAGGTTGGCATACAAGCCCAGTTCTTTACGGATCTTCAATAATCCCTGCTCGGGGCGAACCTTGGCAGATGGATCATTATCATATTTTATGTGACCGATGGCGCCAAATAAAATGGCATCACTGGCTTTTGCTTTTGCCAAAGTTTCATCGGGCAGCGGGTTACCCGTAGCCTCGATACCGGCGTGGCCCATCAGGGCTTCGTCGAAAGTAAACTCATGGCCAAAATCGTGGCCAATTTTTTCTAAAACCGCTTTACCCCAGGTGGTAACCTCGGGACCTATCCCGTCGCCGGGTATTACTAAAATGTGTTTTTTCATGAAGCCCAGCCCCCTAACCCCCTGAAGGGGAATGTTTTGTTATAGTTTAATATTATGATAGCGGTTTTATGCCGCGTATTTCTTTTAGTTTCATTACCATGCGCTCGGCGTCGGTTGCTACCCATTCGGTGTATTCATCTATCGCTAACAAGCGTAGCTCGTCGTCAATATAACCTTCCTCTACCATTTGTTTCGACATGGCTACTTTAGCCCAGATGCCTGCTTTGTTGGTAAAGTTTTCCTCGCCCTTTTGGTAAACCTCGTCGGCGTTAAACTCCGCGATATTGGTAAAACCGGCTTCTTCAAAATATCCGGGCAGGTCTTCGGCTATGTGGTTGTTCATACCGGCATCGCCACGCCACCTTAAAAAGGTAGCGTAAAACCGCAGCATGCTTGGCGGCGGTTGCGGCTGCCATTCCAGCGCTTCATGGTTATAATCCAATATAGAAACTGTTCCGCCTGGTTTTAGCAACGAATACATTTTTTTCAAAGCTTCAACAGGGTTGTTCAGCCATTGTAAAACCCTTGCCGCTACAATTAGGTCGAACTTTTCTTCGGGTTCAAAAGCAAACAGGTCGGTATAAATCAAATCAAGGTTTTTTACCGAAGCGTAAGTTTCCCTGCCGCTTTGTATAAAATACTCCGTATTATCAATACCCGTAACATGACCGGTATCCCCAACTTTAGCGGCTATATCTTTAGATATCGCCCCCGTACCACAACCCACATCCAACACCCGCAAACCAGGTTTTAGGGCAGAAGCGAGCGTTGCATAATCATTCGCCAAACTACGTTCGTCAAATAACTTTGCGGTGCCTTTGCCTTCGCGTTGTATATGCTTGTTGGTTGTTGTCATTGGGTCATTGCTTCGCTGGTCATTGAGTCATTTTTAAACTCATAACTCAGCACTTATAACTCACTACTTATTTTCAAATTCCTGGATCAATTCCTTTTTGCTCAGGATGTAGTCTATATCATCGTAGCCGTTGGTCATGCAGGCTTTTTTGTAGGGGTTAACCTCAAAGCTTTCCTGCTCGCCGGTAGTTACCAGGCGGATGAACTGGTCTACCAGGTCAATTTCAACTACAGCGTGTTCATCAGCATACACCGCGTCGAAGATCTTCTTTAAAAAATCTTCGCTCACCTGTACGGGTAGCAAGCCGTTGTTAAGGGCGTTGCCTTTAAAAATATCGGCAAAAAAGCTGCTCACTACGGCATCAAAGCCATAGTCGGCAATGGCCCAGGCAGCATGCTCTCTGCTACTGCCGCAACCAAAGTTTTTGCCTGCAACCAGTATTTTACCGCTATAGTTTGGGTTGTTGAGCACGAAATCCTGTTTAGGGTTATCATCGCCATCAAAACGCCAATCGCGAAATAAGTTATTGCCAAAGCCCTCGCGGGTAGTGGCTTTCAAAAACCGCGCAGGGATAATCTGGTCCGTATCGATGTTCTCGATAGGCAAAGGCACCACGCTGGTTTGTATGTGTTTGAATATTTTGGTACTCATCTTTTTTAGATTTGAGATGTCAGATATGAGATTTGAGACTTTCGTCCGCCATTTCAATATCCGTGTAATGTTCTACAGTTGGGAAAGGGTTATAAAAATGATGTAATAAACCTTTCCATTCCTGGTATTCTTTTGATTCTCTGAAGCCAACTGTATGGTCGGTAAGTTTTTCCCATTCAACCAATAAAATGAATTGGCTGGTATGCTCAATACATCTTTTTACTTGGTGAGATTGATAACCGGCCATTTTTGATATGATGCCTTGTGCTTGTGAAAATGCTCTTAAAAAGTCATCCTCCTGGCCGGGTATCACGTTGAGTATGGCAACTTCGAGTATCACTTTATTTAGATTTGAGATACCAGATGTGAGATATGAGATTTTTGAAGCTGTCTCAAATCTCATATCTCACGTCTCTTATCTATTTATGCAAATTCTGATTCAGACAAAAACTCCCTGATATCCGTCACAACCCCCGTAATCGCACTTGCAGCCGCTGTTAAAGGGCTTGCCAGGAAGGTGCGGCTGTTTGGTCCCTGTCTGCCTTCAAAATTGCGGTTGGAGGTAGATACGCAATATTTACCTGCCGGGATCTTATCCTCATTCATACCCAGGCATGCACTGCAGCCAGGTTCGCGAAGCGGGAAGCCTGCGGCATCAAATATTTTATCCAGTCCTTCGCGGATGGCTTGTTCCTGTACCTGTTTGGAGCCGGGAACTACCCATACCACTACGTTATCTGCTTTGTGTTTGCCTTTTACAAATTCGGCCACCTGGCGCAGGTCTTCAATGCGCGAGTTGGTGCAGCTGCCGATGAAAACATAATCAATAGGTTTGCCTAATAATTGTTCATCATCATGCAGGCCCATGTAATCAAGGGCTTTTTTGTATGATCCCTGTTCTTTTGCCTCGAACGAAGCAGTTTCGGGAACGTGTTGTGTAACGCCAATACCCATACCCGGATTTGTTCCGTACGTGATCATTGGCTCAATATCTTCGGCTTTAAAGGATAATACTTCATCAAACTGAGCATCTTTGTCAGAGTATAAAGTTTTCCAGTAAGCTACTGCTTTGTCCCACTCTTCACCTTTAGGGGCAAATTCGCGGCCTTTTACATATTCAATGGTTGTATCATCAGGAGCTATTAATCCGCAACGGGCACCCATTTCGATGCTCATGTTACAGATGGTCATACGGCCCTCCATACTTAATGCACGGATGGTGTCGCCGGCATATTCTACCGCGTAGCCTGTACCGCCGGCGGCAGAGATTTTGGAGATGATATACAGAATGATATCTTTTGCGCCAACACCGTTTTGCAGCTTGCCGTTAACCTCAATCTTCATACGTTTTGGGCGCGATTGCAGCAAACATTGCGTTGCCATCACCTGCTCAACCTGTGAGGTGCCTATACCAAACGCTATGGCACCAAAGGCGCCGTGTGTTGAAGTATGGCTATCGCCGCAAACATAAGTGCCACCCGGACGAGTAATCCCCAACTCGGGGCCTATTACGTGTACGATACCCTGGAAAGGGTGACCTAAACCATAAAGCTCGATACCAAATTCAGCACAGTTTTTGGTGAGCATATCAACCTGGTAGCGGGAAAGTTCTTCTTTTATCGGGAGGTGCTGATTAATTGTAGGAACGTTATGATCAGCAGTGGCCACTGTTTGTTTTGGCCTGAAAACCGGTAAACCCCTGGTGCGCAAACCATCAAATGCCTGCGGACTGGTTACCTCGTGAATGAAGTGTGTGTCGATGTATAAAATATCCGGAAAACCCTCGTTGCTACTGACGACGTGCGCATCCCATATCTTATCAAATAATGTTTGTCCCATGGTGTTAAAGTATCAAGTAGTAAGTATCAAGTAATAAGACAGCTACGGGAGCGGCCTTTTGATTTTGATACCACATTATAGTATCAAGTAGTAAGTATCAAGTATCAGGACTGCATAAGCGGTATCGATACCTGATACACTCTATTACAGTATCAAGTAGTTAGTACCATGCAAGTCAAAAATCTTACTACTTGATACTAACTACTTACTACTAAACCTACGCTTCTACAACCTGGTTTTCAGGGCGTAAGCTGCGTACAGTTTTACCTGCAAGCCATAATTCGCTTTCGCGTAATTCTTTCAGCTCGGCGTCTAATTTTTCGCGGTAATCCGGCTGGCTGTTCAAATCAATTGAACGTTGTGATTCTTTGCCGGTTGCAACGCTTTTGTATAATTCTTCAAATACCGGTTTAGTGGCATCACGGAATTTTTTCCACCAATCTAAAGCACCACGTTGTGCTGTAGTTGAGCAATTGGCATACATCCAATCCATACCATTTTCTGCAACTAATGGCATTAATGATTGGGTTAACTCTTCAACAGTTTCGTTAAAAGCCTCAGATGGTGAGTGACCATTTGCACGCAATACATCGTACTGAGCGGCAAAAATACCCTGGATACAACCCATCAGCGTACCACGCTCGCCGGTTAAATCGCTAAATACTTCTTTTTTGAAGTTGGTTTCAAATAAGTAACCGCTACCTACAGCAATACCTAATGAAATTACACGATCAAACGCTTTGCCTGTAGCATCCTGGAAAATAGCGTAGCTTGAGTTTAAGCCACGGCCTTGCAGGAACATACGGCGTAATGAAGTACCCGAACCTTTAGGGGCAACCAAAAATACGTCAACATCAGCAGGAGGAACAATACCAGTCTGCTCGTTAAAAGTAATACCAAACCCGTGAGAGAAGTATAATGCTTTACCCGGAGTAAGGTGTTTTTTTACGGTTGGCCATAAAGCAATTTGTGCAGCATCGCTTAGTAAGTAGCAAATTACTGTTCCTCTTTGTAAAGCTTCTTCAATTTCAAAAAGGGTTTCGCCCGGTACAAAGCCATCGCTTACAGCTTTATCCCATGTTTTTGTGCCTTTACGCTGACCAACAATAACATTGATGCCATTGTCTTTTTGGTTTAGCGCCTGGCCCGGACCTTGAACGCCATAGCCAATTACTGCTACAACTTCATCTTTTAGTACTTCCTGAGCTTTTGATAAAGGGAACTCATCGCGGGTAACCACATTTTCTTCGGTACCGCCGAAATTTAATTTTGCCATTGTTTTATTGTTTGTTTTTTGGGATTTCACCGTTTTATAGGTGATTTCACCGATTTTGATTTTATAATTTATTTAAGTTTATACACTCCAATTGTATTTCATTGCGTCCAATCCTGGTATCAGACATGTGTTGTTGCTATCACTTTCATCAACAAATATTTTAATCTTATCCCCGGCTTTCTTTTCATTTATCAGCAACATATCTGTTGTTACCGACTTTCCAAAAACTTTACTCCCAAATCCGTCCAGAAAATAATAGTTTACCAAAAAATTTTGTCGCCATCTGTTCCTCATTTGGCCGGCAGCGTTGGAAACTATCGATACTAAGTAAGCTTCTTCAACTCTCCCAGTTTTATAAAGTTTGAATTTTTTTAATGCCGGTAATAGTCCAACCAAAAGGAAAATTACTCCTAATATTAAAAATACACCCGGTAAAATAAAAAACAGACCAAAGGGAAAGCCAAATGGTTTTAGGTTTTTAATTACCGACTGGTTATTATAACTCAACACTTGTACCGTACCCCTAACAGAAAAATTCGCGGCTTTTTCTAAGTCAAAAGTTGCAAATTTGTCCGAAACTATTTTACCGTTGTCTTCAAACTCATAACTGATAATTTCAGGGTGCTCACCGTTTACGCTTACATTATTCATTGCACCGATGTAAGTTATTTTAGCTCTCTTTTCTGTGCCGTTTTTTTGTATCGCGTCAAAGTCGTATTTCTCGTAGGGCTTTTTAAGCGCGGTTGTCAACGTTAATAACAAGGGCAGGATAACAAATATGCTAAGGGCAGTAAAAATGATACCTAAAAAGGAAAAAGGCGTTCTCTCCTTAAGCAGTTCATAAAATACTTCCCAATTAACATGCCTTTTGCCGTCCATTTATCAGTAATGGTTATTTTTTATTACATTATTCCTCACTCCCCCTTCAGGGGGCCGGGGGGCTTTTACATCGTAAATACTTTTTGTCCCTGGTTTAAATATTCGTTCTCAATAACGTCTTCGCCCGGTTCAAGGCGCTCAAACTCGCGCAATTTACGGTTAAATCCGTCACTATCTTTAATAATTGCAACACGTGCGCTGCGCACAAACTCAATCAGGCCGTAAGGCTGCAAAATACTGATCAGGTTATCTGTTTCTTCGCGATGTCCGGTGGTTTCAAACACGGTGTAATCTTTACGGATTACCACCGCACGGGCGCCATTCTCACGTAACAAACGCTCAACGCTTACCTTCTCGGCAATCACATCTGTCGATACTTTATATAACGCCATTTCCTGCCAAATCACATCTTCATTGGTATGGTAGTATACTTTTAATACCTCTACCTGTTTTTCAATCTGGCGGGTAAGTTTGCGTACCACATCTTCCGATTCGGTGATCACAATATTGAAACGGTGAATATGCTCTATCTCTGATGGAGATGTATTCAAACTATCGATATTGATTTTACGTCGCGTAAATATAATGGCTATCCGGTTTAACAAACCAATCTGGTTTTCGGTATAAACCGTGATGTTAAATTCCTGTTTTTCTGTATCCTGGGTCATGATTTCTTTTTTTAAGTTCCCCCTTCAGGGGGTTAGGGGGCCTATTTTAACCTGATCTCGCTTACACTGCAACCTTGCGGTACCATTGGGAATACGTTATTCTCTTTGGTAACCATTACTTCTAAAAGGAACGATCCCTTGTTGCTCAGCATTTCATTTAATGCTGATGGAAGATCCTTACGGTCGTCAATACACTTGCCGGGGATGCGGTATGCTGCTGCCAGCGCCACAAAATCCGGGCTTTGGATATCAACAAATGAGTAACGGCGCGAGTTAAACAATTCCTGCCATTGCCTTACCATACCCAGGAAGCGGTTATTCAGGATGATAATTTTTACATCGATACCGCTTTGCATAATTGTACCTAATTCCTGGCAGGTCATCTGGAAACCGCCGTCGCCAATGATAGCTACCACAGTGCGGTGCTGCGCGCCAAATTTAGCACCGATGGCAGCCGGCAGGGCAAAGCCCATAGTACCTAAACCACCGCTGGTAACGTTGCTGCGGGTATTGTTGAATTGGGCATAACGGCAGGCCACCATCTGGTGCTGGCCTACATCGGTAACTATTACAGCTTCGCCTTTGGTTATTTCGTTAAGTTGCTTAATCACCTCGCCCATGGTCATTTCTGCCGATGTTGGGTTTAGTTCAGGTTCAATTACCTGCTCCACTTCCTGGCGGGTGTATTCATTGAATTTAGCAAGCCATTCGGTATGCTGTTTCTGCTCAACCAATGCAGTAAGCAACGGCAGGGTTTCCTTACAATCGCCCCAAACCGGTACGGTTGATTTTACGTTTTTGTCTATCTCGGCCGGGTCGATATCCAAATGGATCACCTTAGCCTGTTTTGCATATTTATCAAGGCGGCCGGTTACACGGTCGTCAAAACGCATCCCGATAGCTATCAATACATCGCATTCATTGGTCAACACATTTGGGCCATAGTTACCGTGCATCCCCAGCATGCCCACATTTAGCGGATGATCTGTTGGGATAGCGCCTGCGCCTAAAACAGTCCATGCCGCAGGGATCCCGCTTTTTTCAACAAAAGCTTTAAACTCCTGCTCGGCGCTGCCTAAAATTACACCTTGTCCAAAAAGGATAAATGGTTTTTTCGCTTCGTTAATTAAAGCGGCAGCTTCCTGGATATACTGCGGGCGAACTATAGGTTTTGGCCTGTAGCTGCGGATATGGTTGCAGGGTGTATAACCTTTATAGTTAAACAGCTGAATCTGCGCATTCTTTGTAATGTCGATCAATACTGGTCCGGGACGGCCGCTTTTGGCAATGTAAAAAGCCTTGGCAATCACTTCAGGGATCTCATTGGCATCGGTTACCTGGTAGTTCCATTTGGTTACCGGGGTAGTAATGTTGATTACATCGGTTTCCTGGAAAGCATCGGTACCTAAAAGGTGCGCGAAAACCTGGCCGGTGATGCATACCAATGGTGTGCTGTCAATTTGCGCATCGGCTAAGCCTGTTACCAGGTTAGTTGCACCAGGACCGCTGGTTGCAAACACCACACCCACTTTACCGGATGTACGCGCATAACCCTGCCCTGCATGGATGCCGCCTTGTTCATGGCGGACCAGGATATGGTTCAGCTTATCGTTGTAATCAAACAAAGCATCATAAATGGGCATAATTGCACCACCCGGATAACCGAAGATGGTATCAACACCTTCAACAATCAATGCCTCCAATAATGCTACCGATCCTGAAACTTCTATTTCTTGTGATTTCACCGATTGATCTGTGATTTCACTGATTTCCTGAACTATCGTTTGCGTCTCCATATTTTTTTGCCCCCCAGCCCCCTAAAGGGGGAGTGTTAAGTGTGTATTTTATTGTTTTTTTTGCCCATGTTCCTGTTCCCCCTTCAGGGGGTTAGGGGGCTACATTTCGTCTGTTACGCAACCTTCTGCTGCCGATGTTACTGTTTTGGCGTAGCGGTATAATAAGCCTTTGGATACCTTTAAAGCGGGCTGTTGCCATGCTGCTTTACGGGCTGCCATTTCTTCGTCGGTTAATATCACATTGATCCTGTTTGTTGTTGCATCAATAATGATCTTATCATCGTCGTTAATTAAGCCTATTGCGCCGCCGTCAAAAGCTTCGGGGGTGATGTGGCCTACCACAAAACCGTGTGTGCCGCCGCTAAAGCGTCCGTCGGTAATTAATGCTACCGAGCTGCCTAAACCTGCACCAAAAATGGCCGATGTTGGCTTAAGCATTTCGGGCATACCGGGCGCGCCTTTAGGGCCTACGTTGCGGATAACCACCACATCACCTTTTTTGACTCGGCCGCTTTGTATGCCATGTATCAGTTCAAACTCGCCATCAAATACGCGGGCCGGGCCTTCAAAATGGGTACCCTCTTTACCGCTGATCTTGGCTACGCTTCCACCTTCGGCAATATTGCCGTAAAGTATCTGTAAGTGACCGGTAGCTTTAACTGGTTTTTCAACCGGCCATATAATTTTTTGTGTATCAAACTCCAGTTCGGGTACATCTGCTAAGTTTTCGGCAAGGGTTTTACCGGTAACGGTAAGGCAATCGCCATGCAACCAGCCTTGCGCCAAACAATACTTCATCACAGCCGGAACACCGCCAATGTTATGCAAATCTTCCATCATGTATTTACCGCTTGGTTTCATATCGGCCAATACCGGGGTACGGTTACTTACTGTTTGAAAATCGTCCTGGGTTACCTTTACATCTACACTTTTAGCCATCGCTATCATGTGCAGTACAGCGTTAGTGCTTCCGCCCAATACCATAATTACCACCATAGCATTTTCAAATGCTTTGCGGGTCATGATATCTGATGGTTTGATGTCTTTCTCTAACAATATTTTGATAGCCTTGCCAGCTGCCAGGCACTCAGCTTTTTTATCTTCGCTTAATGCCGGGTTTGATGATGAGTAAGGCAAGCTCATACCCAAAGCCTCAATAGCTGCGGCCATCGTATTAGCTGTATAAATACCACCACAAGCACCCGCGCTTGGGCAGGCATTTTTAATGATGCCCATAAAATCAACATCCTCAATGGTGCCGGCCATCCTTTTGCCTAAGGCCTCAAATGCCGATACAATGTTCAGGTCTTCGCCTTTCCAGTGACCAGGCTTAATAGTACCGCCGTAAACCATGATAGACGGGCGGTTTAAACGCCCCATGGCCATAATAGAGCCTGGCATGTTTTTATCGCAGCCCGGCAAAGTAATTAAGCCATCATAATACTGAGCACCGGTAACAGCTTCAATCGAGTCGGCAATAATATCACGGCTCACTAATGAATAGCGCATACCTTCGGTGCCGTTGCTCATGCCATCACTTACGCCAATAGTATGGAATATCAAGCCTACCATGTCCTCATCCCATATACCTTGTTTTACGACCTTTGCTAAATCGTTCAGGTGCATGTTACAGGTGTTGCCATCGTAACCCATACTGGCCACACCGACCTGTGCTTTGCGCATATCATCGTCGGTTAAACCAATCCCGTAAAGCATCGCCTGTGCGGCCGGCTGGGTTGGGTCTTGCGTAAAGGTTTTGCTATACTTATTCAATTCTATAGCCGCTGTAGTATCTGATGATGAACTCATTTTTATTTTTTGGATAGACTAACTTTGTATATTATTCTGCTTGTTGACCAGGTTTATATGATTGCTCGAATCAATAAACGTAAGGTAGATATAGCAACCGCGAATAACAATAGTCAGGATTTATTTTTTCAAAAAGTATAATATATCTTAATATATTGATTTAACAATATAAAATTACGCATTTTAAACTATTTAAAGAACATAGTTTTTAACAAAATAGACCAAAGTTCAAAACGGTATTCGGTACATATTTTATGCATGCATAGTAAATTGCCAATTTTCTTCCTAAAATGGGGTTGGTGACCGGAAAAGTTTGACAGATGTGCAGATTTCAGGTGTGCAGATATGCAGATGAAGCAACAATCGCTTCGGGTCAAAATCTGCAGGTCTATATTCTAAAATCCAGGCATCAAAAAATATAACATCTGCACATCTGAAACGGCGGAGCACTCAACGGAGTTAATCTGAAATCCGCACATCTATCCGGCTTCTTTTGTTAATTTTACTAAATTTTAAAGGCCGAGCCTAAAAGGGCTACTGTTACGTTTTTTTACTAATTATAGTGATAGCTATTAATTTAAATATATTACCAACCGGTTTACTGGGCGATTATTTGCAGCAGGTTGATAGCTCTTTGGCTCAAAAATTTGAGTTGTTAAAAGAAAGTGAACTCTCAGCAGATACCTTTAGCTTTTACACGTCTGTATCGGCGGTATTCTCATCCAAAATTGAAGGAGAAAGCATCGAACTCGATTCCTTCATGAAGTACAAAATGCTTGGCGTTAAATTCCTGCCCGATTATACTCAAAAGATAGATGACCTATACGATGCTTACCAGTTTGCACAACGTTCCGTACTAAACCTTTCTACTACCAACGAAGCACACACCATGCTTACCAAACATATCCTGCAACGTGAGCGCCGGGCCGTTTACGAACCGGCAATATGTTTGTAATTACTCCCGATGGTAAAATAGAATATGTTGCCTGTGCTCCGAGCCTGGTTGAACAGGATCTGAATAAATTATATGCTGATATTGCGACTTTATTATTAAAAACAGCGTTAAGCGTGACAGAAGTATTCTTTTTTGCCGCGTTGATCCACCTGGTGTTTGTAAAGATCCATCCGTTTGAAGATGGCAATGGCCGGACAGCCCGATTACTCGAGAAATGGTTTTTAGCACAGAAATTAGATACACAAGCATGGTTTCTTCAATCAGAAAAATTGTATTACAATCAGCATCGAACATATTACAACAACATCGGGCTACTGGGTTTGGAGTATGATACTTTAGACTACTCAAAAGCGTTACCTTTTTTATTGATGCTGCCACAGACATTGGACATATCAATTTGATCTCTTTAAAATTCAATCAAAAAAAAACGTCCGGGTGCTATACCCGGACGTTTTTTCTGAAAAATAAGGGTATAGTTTATTTATGCAGAATTCCTTCGGTTAAAATAATGACCTTATTGTTTAATGCTTCAACTACGCCGCCTTTGATAAAAAACACTTCTTCTTTACCGGCGTTGCCCCCACGTACAACCAGCTTACCATCCTGTAAGGTTGATATGATAGGCGCGTGGTGGTTTAATATCTCAAATAATCCCAAGGTACCAGGTACGGTAACCGATGTGGCTTCGCCCTCGTAGATCTTTTTATCGGGAGTAAGAATTTCTAAAGTCATTTCTTTTTAGATGTGAGATATGAGATGTGAGATGTGAGACAACTTGTCTCCTGATCTGATATCCTATACCTCTTGTTCTTTTAATATGAGTATGAGATTTGAAATGTTAATCTCAAATCTCATATCTCAAATCTCATATCTTAATTATTAGCCTCTGCCAATAATTTTTTACCTTTTTCAATGGCATCTTCAATGCTTCCAACTAAGTTGAATGCACCTTCGGGGTACTCATCAACTTCGCCATCCATGATCATGTTGAAACCTTTGATGGTATCTTTAATGTCAACCAATACACCTTTTAAACCGGTGAACTGCTCGGCAACGTGGAATGGCTGAGAAAGGAAACGCTGAACACGACGTGCGCGTGATACAACCAGTTTATCTTCTTCAGATAACTCGTCCATACCCAAGATGGCTATGATATCCTGGAGCTCTTTGTAACGTTGTAAGGTTTCTTTAACACGTTGAGCGGTATTGTAATGCTCATCGCCCAAAATAGCCGGGCTTAAGATACGTGATGTAGAATCCAAAGGATCCACAGCAGGGTAAATACCAAGTTCTGCAATTTTACGTGAAAGTACGGTTGTAGCATCTAAGTGGGCAAATGTTGTTGCCGGCGCAGGGTCGGTCAAGTCATCCGCAGGTACGTAAACGGCCTGCACAGATGTGATTGAACCACGTTTGGTTGAAGTAATACGCTCTTGCATGGTACCCATCTCAGTTGCCAGTGTTGGCTGGTAACCTACCGCAGATGGCATACGGCCTAATAACGCCGATACTTCAGAACCTGCCTGTGTAAAGCGGAAAATGTTGTCGATAAAGAAAAGGATATCGCGGCCTTTGCCATCCTCATCACCATCGCGGAAATACTCGGCAATGGTTAAGCCCGATAAAGCTACACGCGCACGTGCACCAGGAGGCTCGTTCATTTGACCGAACACGAAGGTTGCTTTTGAATCTTTCATCATTTCGGTATCTACTTTAGATAGATCCCAGCCACCTTCTTCCATTGAATGCATAAATGCATCACCATATTTTATAATGCCTGCTTCAAGCATCTCGCGCAAAAGGTCATTACCTTCACGTGTACGCTCGCCAACACCTGCAAATACAGATAAACCTGCATAAGCTTTCGCGATGTTGTTGATAAGCTCCTGAATTAATACTGTTTTACCTACACCTGCACCACCAAACAATCCAATTTTACCACCTTTTACATAAGGCTCCAGCAAATCGATTACTTTGATACCTGTAAACAATACTTCAGTTTCGGTAGACAAATCTTCGAAACGCGGAGGGGTATTGTGAATAGGGCGGCCATTGGTTTTGTCAAGATTTGGTATACCATCGATAGCATCGCCTACTACGTTAAATACACGGCCTTTAATGTTTTCGCCAACCGGCATTTTGATAGCCGATTCCAAATCCAAAACTTTCATGCCACGTAGCAATCCGTCTGTTGAATCCATCGCAATCGCGCGTACACGATCTTCACCTAAATGCTGCTGAACTTCTAAAATGATTTTTTGGCCATTATCTTTCGTGATCTCTAACGCGTCATAAATTTTAGGGAGATGAGCGTCATCAGCGAAACTTACGTCAACTACCGGACCGATGATCCGTGATATTTTTCCAATGTTTGGCATATATAACCTGGTGTTTAAGAATTTTCCTTTTTAATAGTATCCTGCTTGTAAAATATAAGATGCTATTTCAGAGGCGCAAAGATAAAATTTCTATCCCAATTTTAAAATAGAAAGTCAACATTTAGAAAGTGATTTTTAAGTGGCATAGCTAAATAAAAAAAATCTCCCCGAATAATTGCCAAAATATTCGACGTGTTACGCAACAAAAGAAATAATTGCCCCGTAGAAATAACTCCTAATTAAAATTATATACTATTAATTACTCAAAACAAATTATGCGCTTAGCACAGGCTCTACTCATTTCTACGCTTCTGTTTTTTTCGGCATGCAGACTTGATACTACTATTGGCCCGGAAAAAAAAGCAGAGGTAAGCGGAAGCACGCCGACTGCCAATGCTGGCTTTTACAGCCGCTACATCGCCATAGGCGATTCACAAACTGCCGGCTACACCAACGACGGCTTATATAACTGGGGAATTTACAACTCCTTTCCCAATATTTTTGCAGGCAGCTTGGAGGGCGCGGGTTTAAAAACATTTAATCAGCCGTTGTTTAGCATTGCCCAAATGAACGGCACCGGCTTTATGGAACTAAAAGGCGCCGACGCCAACGGCCAGCCTATGATTGTAAGGGATACCTTAAAAACTGCTATTCGCGGCAATATCAATATCAGCGGTGCAGGTAACGTGCAATTGCTAAGTAAGTTCACTGGCGATAACGACAATTTTGGCGTAGCCGGACTAAAAGTGGCCAATGTAACCGATGTACAAACCGGGAATACCAACAGGTATTTTGAAAGGTTGCTGCCATTAAGTGCCCCGGCAAATAATACCAGTTATATAGATTTTGTTACCAGCAAACCATTCGGCTTTTTCACCCTCAATTTGGGCGTCAACGATGTTTTTGATTATGCAACAGGCGGCGGGGTAAAACCATCGGCCTTAACAGACAAAACAAGATTTAATACAACATATACCCTGCTGGTAAATAAATTGACAGCTAACGGAGCAAAAGGAGTACTAACCACCATTCCGGACGTAAGTGCCCTACCGTTTTTTACTGCGAAGACGCTGGCCGATGTATTAATTAAAACGAAAGCCATTAATCCCGCCTTTGATAAATTATATATCGAAGCCAAACAAAGTTCGGATGTTGCCCAGGACGGTTACGAGGTTCGTGCTGCAACAACAGCCGACTTATTATTGTTAAGCCTTAACGTTGCCCAGATAGGCAAACAGGTTTCCACAACGCACGGATTGCAGTATTATGGCTTATCGCCCTATGCTCCTATCGAAAATAAATGGATACTTGATGTTAACGAAAAAACTATCGCATCTGATTACGTTAGCGCTTATAACACCTCTATCCGTACCATTGCAACGGGTAAAGCACTCGCGTTATTTGATGCCTATGTCTTTTTTAATGAGGTTAAAAACGGCACTACTGTTCAAGGCATCGCTGTTTCATCAAATTATTTAACCGGAGGGTTGTTTTCTTTAGATGGCTTTCATTTAGGCCCGCGCGGCAATGCCGTTTTGGCTAATAATTATGTTGCGGTTACCAACGCAAAGTATGGCACCGCTTTAAAAGAAGCCAAACTTTCTGATTACAGCCCCAACTGATCGCCAAAATCAAGCACAATTTTGCCAATATGCCCACTGCTTTCCATAAGTTGGTGGGCTTTTGCGGCTTCGGCAATAGGGAAAACAGCATTTACAATGGGTTTGATTTGGCCGGATACCAACAGTGGCCAAATAACAGTTTTCAATTTATGTGCGATAGCGCCTTTAAATTCCACCTCGCGCGAGCGCAGCATCGAGCCGGTAATTATGAGCCGTTTTCGCATCACCTGGGCAAGGTCAACCTGAACATTATTGCCGTTCATGGTATTAATAAGCACCAAACGACCTTCAACAGCCAGCGATTTAATGTTGCCCGCTGTATAATCGCCGCCTATCATATCCAGTATCACATCAACGCCTTTACCTTTAGTGATATCATTAATACTATCTGTAAAGTTTTCCGTTTTATAGTTAATAGCCTTTGCCGCGCCTAAAGCCTCGCAAAAGCGGCATTTATCTTCCGATCCGGCTGTTATATAAACCGCATGCCCCAGGGCTTTGGCCATTTGGATAGCGGCAACGCCAATACCACTTGAGCCGCCATGAACCAATAATGTTTCGCCATCCTTTAAACCTGCACGATCAAACACGTTGCTCCAAACGGTAAAAAACGTTTCGGGCAGCGAGGCTGCTTCTGTAAACGAAAGATTTTCGGGTATCGGCAGGCATTGTTCTTCGGGGGCATTACAATATTCGGCATAACCGCCGCCTGCAACCAGGGCACAAACTTTATCGCCAACCATCAGGTGAGTTACTGTTGCACCAATAGCCACCACAGTGCCGGCAATTTCTAAACCCGGGATATCCCGCGGCGCGCCGGCAGGTGGCGGATAATTACCCTTTCGCTGAAAAACATCCGGCCTGTTAACACCCGCAGCCAGTACCTTAATTAATACTTCGTTATCGGCATAAGCCGGTTGGGGCCTTTCCTGCACCTGTAAAACCGACGGATCGCCGGGCCGGGTTATAATAACTGCTTTCATTTTGATAAAATGATATATTGTTGGCCAACTGTAGATAAAAATAACCCTTCGTCGAAAATTTTAAGTCAAAAATGACAATTCAGACTTAGGACTTACGACTGAGTACTTATGACTTACCAGTATTCAAAGATAACTTTAATCAATGCAGGAATGTTTAATAAATAAATGGTGTTAAAAAGTATCAATCGCACACCTAACAGTCATATTGTTGCAATCAGAAAAAATTCGTACGGTTGTTGTACCTTTTCATGCTGATAAAAAATTAAATTTGCGCCTGCAAACAATCATTCTTTTGGACAGAAAACTGATAATAGGAACACGTGGCAGCGAATTAGCGCTGTGGCAGGCTAATTTTGTAAAAGATAGCCTCGCCGCCATCAACATTACCGCCGAGTTAAAAATCATTAAAACACAAGGCGACCGTATCCTCAACCTCAGCTTTGATAAGCTGGAAGGTAAAGGTTTTTTCACCAAAGAATTAGAAGAAGAATTATTAGCCGGCACCATTGACCTTGCGGTACACTCGCACAAAGATTTGCCGACCGAAAACCCTCCGGGACTCATCATCGCAGCAGTTTCAGAACGGGAAGACCCATCTGAACTGTTGCTGATATTGAAAGATTGTGTAGATGTTCATCAAAAGCTATCTGTTAAATACGGGGCTATTGTAGGCACATCATCCAACAGGCGCAAAGCTCAGTTACTGGCTTACCGCCCCGACCTGGAGATAGAAGAATTACGTGGCAATGTACCTACCCGCATAGGCAAATTGCGCGACGAAAAGTATGATGCCATTATGCTGGCCAAGGCTGGTGTAAGCCGTTTAAACATCGATTTGAGTGAATTTCACGTAGAGGAACTAACCCCTGCCGAGCTGATCCCTGCACCTGCACAGGGCGCTTTGGCCATACAAATACGTGAAGCCGACCAGGAACTATTTGAAGCACTGCAAGCACTGCACCACCCGGATGTAGCCGAGGAATTGGCTGTTGAACGTACCGTGTTAAAGCTGTTTGGCGGTGGCTGTCACCTGCCGCTGGGCTGCTATTGCCGCAAGGAGGATGACATGTACCAGGTATTTACCTCAAAAGCCGATGAAGGTGATGAATTCCCGGATAGGGTGTTCCTGAAATCGGATACTACAGCCGGCCTGGCCCAAAAGGTTGTAGCCATGTTTGATACCAATCGCAAACTGGCCCAAAGCGTATTTATAACCCGCGATCTTTCGGAACAAAGCTATTTCCGCAAGGCGATGGAAAAACACGGTATTAATATAGATGCGCGTTCGCTTATCCGCACGGTACCGGTTATCAACAAACTTGATCCTTATATTTTAAGAGATATCAACTGGATATTTTTCAGCAGTAAAAATGCGGTAGAGTATTTTTTTGCACTGAAACCGCAATTCTCCAATAAAGTAAAATTTGGTGTAATGGGATCGGGATCTGAAGACACCTTGCGCCGTAACGGATACTTTGCGGCTTATGTTGGTGAAAGTGGTGATACCGCCGAGGTTGCCGCCGATTTTGCGACATTAGCCAACGGCACTAAAGTATTATTCCCCGGCGCCGAAGGCTCCCTACGCAGCATACAACAAGGCTTATCTGCTGAAACCAAAATAATCGACCTTACGGTTTACGAAACCGTAATTGAAGAAGATGTAGAAGGGAGCGGCGCGGATGTACTGGTTTTCACCAGCCCATCTAACGTTGAGGCGTATTTCCAGGATAACCTGTTAGAACCCAACCAACAGGTAATAGCCATTGGTAAATCAACAGGCAAAAAATTCGACGAAATGGGCACCCGGTACACACTACCGTTTTCGCCCGACGAAGTAGGCTTAGCCGAAGCCGTTTTTGGAACAACCTGTTTAACCAACAGATGTTAAAAAAGTATGTGGACCATGCTATTCATGGCCCACATGCTTAATATACTTCACTATTAACCTCGGATGTCCTGGCATAACGTCGCAAAGTTTGAGCAATATTTCTGTCTGCTAACACTGCCATCATGATCAATTCATGGGTTTCCATTGCTTATCAGACAGTTATGCAATATAAAGCTATAAAATATTTTACTTGTACAAACATTTCTGTAAAATCATCCTTACGCCATAAATTACCTTTAATGAGTTTATAGCGTACATAATTGTAAGGGTTTATATAACTTTGCGCTCCTCCGGCCGGCAAGGCAATTCCCGAAACCGGAGCATCAGCTATAACATGTTACAACGACCACGTAGAAACCGTAAAAGTGAAGTAATACGCCAAATGGTGCAGGAAACGCACATAAGCGCAGCCAATTTGATATTCCCCCTGTTTATTATCGATGGCGAGAATCAAAAAAGCGAAGTATCATCTATGCCGGGTATCTACCGGTACTCTGTAGATAATTTACTGCGCGAAATTGAAAGCTGTATGAAACTGGGTTTAAAATCTTTTGATTTGTTCCCCAATATTGATGAAGCGCTAAAGGATACCATGGCTACCGAAAGCTATCGCGAAGAAAGCCTGTACCTGCGTGCTATTCGTGAAGTTAAAAAGAACTTTCCGGAGGTTTGCGTTGTTACTGATGTGGCGATGGACCCCTATAGCAGCGATGGCCATGATGGCATTGTTAAAAACGGCGAAATATTGAATGACGAAACGCTGGAAGTTTTAGGTAAAATGGCTTTGGCACACGCACAATGCGGAGCCGATATTATTGCCCCATCGGATATGATGGATGGCCGTGTAGGATATATCAGGAATGTATTGGACCAAAATGGTTTTACCAACGTTTCTATCATGTCGTACTCGGCCAAGTATGCAAGCGCTTTTTATGGTCCGTTCAGGGATGCCCTAAATTCGGCACCTAAATTTGGCGATAAAAAAACATACCAGATGAACCCGGCCAACCAGCGCGAGGCATTGATAGAGGCAAATTTAGACGAGTTGGAAGGCGCTGATTTTTTAATGGTAAAACCGGCCCTGCCCTACCTGGATGTGATTAAATTAATAAAAGATAATACCGAACTACCTGTAGCCGCCTACAATGTAAGCGGCGAATATGCCATGATAAAAGCGGCAGTACAACGCGGCTGGCTCAACGAGCAGCGCGCCATAACCGAGGTGCTTACCAGCATCCGCCGGGCAGGCGCCACCGCAATATTGACGTATCATGCCAAGGAAGTTTTGGAGAATAAATGGCTTTAACAGAGGTAAAAGATTAAAGGCGAAAGCTGAAAGGTAAAAAATACTATAAAACGCCGTCATTGCGAGGCACGAAGCAATCCCAAACTATACAGGGTGGATTTGCAAATCGGGGATTGCTTCGTACCTCGCAATGACGGTTGGAAAAATATAAAAATGTTAGATTCAATAAAAAAGATGTTTTCGGGCGAGGCTAATGAACCGGTGAATACTACGGGTAAGCCTGATATTAGCAGGGAGAAAAGTGCCGAACTGTATGCCAAGGCTAAAACTTACTTTCCGGGTGGGGTTAACTCGCCGGTAAGGGCGTTTAAGTCGGTATATGGTACGCCCTTATTTATTCAAAAAGGCGATGGCAGTCACATTTGGGATGCCGATGGCAACGAGTTTATTGACTACTGTTGCTCATGGGGGCCGCTCATCCTTGGTCATAACAATACCAAAGTACGGGAGAAGGTTATAGAGGTGATGCAAAACGGCATGTCTTTTGGCGCACCAACCGCTTTGGAAAATGAGCTGGCCGAACTAATCCTGAAGAATAATAAATTTATCGAAAAACTGCGCTTTGTAAGCTCGGGTACCGAGGCGGTTATGTCGGCCATCAGGTTGGCAAGGGGATATACCAAACGCGATAAGATCCTGAAATTTGAAGGTTGTTACCACGGCCATACCGATGCTTTATTGGTAAAGGCAGGATCGGGCCTGGTTACCTTTGGCGAAACCTCATCAGCAGGCGTACCAAAGGCATTTGTTGATGAAACCATCGTGGTAGCTCTGAACGATAAGGAAGCCCTTACCCTGGCTTTTAATGAATTTAAAGATCAGATTGCAGCCGTCATCATCGAGCCTATCCCGGCCAATAACGGCTTGCTGTTACAGGAAAAAGAATACCTGCAATTTTTACGTGATATATGTACCCAAAACGGCACGCTGCTGATATTTGACGAAGTAATTTCGGGTTTCCGGGTTGGTTTTGAAGGCGCTGCCGGTTATTACCAGATTAAGCCGGATATTATTACCTATGGTAAAATCATTGGCGGTGGCTTGCCTGTTGGCTGCTATGGCGCATCGGCCGAAATTATGGGTAATGTATCGCCCGATGGCGGTGTTTACCAGGCCGGTACATTATCTGGCAACCCGGTAGCTATGGCAGCAGGCATTGCACAGCTAACCGAACTTTTGCGCATGGGTTTTTACCGCGACCTGAATAATAAGAGAGAAGAATTTACCGAGGCCATACAGCGTTTTGCTACAGCCCGTAACTATAAATTTAAGGTGTTTGGTATCGGATCGATATTCTGGTTTGCTTTTACAGATAAAGAGTATATTCGTAAAGCCGAAGATATTGATGCAGCAAGCATGGAAAAATTCAAAAAGTTCCACCGCGAACTGATAAACCGGGGCATTTACCTGGGTCCATCGGGTTACGAAGTTGGTTTTATATCATCGGCCCATACCAAAATTGATTTAGAAAAAACCAAACGCGCTATTTTTGATAGCTTAGATTTGGTATTTAGTAACAAATAAGCCCCACCCAAACCCTCCCCGGTAGGGAGGGCTTAAAAAAGGGGTAAAATTAGATAAAAAACAAAAAGTCTCCCCTACCGGGGGAGATTTAGAGGGGGCTCTTGTTTATGAAAAGGACATTTGTAATTTTTTACGCGCTCATCATCTATGCCGTTGCTCAACTGGTATGGTGGGGGTATATGCTGGTAACACCTCACGCAAGGCCTATCAGTATGGTATTATGCGAGGGATCGATGTTTATACTGGTATTTACGCTGGGCGCGGTTAGCCTGCATAAAACCATCAATAAAGAGCGTAAACTGCAGGAGCAAAAAAAGAACTTTTTGCTTTCGGTAACACACGAACTAAAATCGCCGCTGGCTTCAATAAAAATTCTGCTGCAAACCATCCAAAAGCGCAACCTGACCAGAGAACAGGTGCTTGATTTTATAGAAAAATCGTTGAATGATGTTGAGCGCCTGGATGATATGGTAGAGAATATGTTGCTGGCCTCCAAAATTGAAAACCAATCATACACATTTCCTAAAGCAAGTTTTAATCTTTCGGTTTTGGTAGATAGCATTGTAAACCGTTTGCAAATCAGCAAATGCGATTGCAACCAAATGATTATCGATGCCGAGATTGAACCCAAAATTGAGATTACCGGCGATAAGTTTGCGCTTACATCGGTAGTAACCAATTTAATCGAGAACGCCGTAAAATATTCCAGCCCATGCTCGGCAGTGGTTGTTAAATTATTTTCAAAAGATGATAAGGTATACCTGGAGGTAGCCGACCAGGGCATTGGCATAGCCGATAACGAAAAAGCCCGTATTTTCGACCGTTTTTACCGTGTGGGCAGCGAGGAAACCCGCAATACCAAGGGAACCGGCCTGGGCCTGTATATAGTAAAAGAGGTGCTGGATAAGCACCATGCCAGTATTAAGGTGAAAGACAACCGCCCCGCTGGTAGTATTTTTGAAGTTGTATTTGGATAACAAATAACACGAATTGCACGAATGGGACTAATTTTCGCCAACCTGCTTATATAGTTTGAATGGCGACTTATACAAATAATTAAATAGTAATTTGTGAAATTCGATTAATTAGTGTGAATTAGTGTTTAATTAAAGTTCGTGTAATTCGTGACCGTTCGTGTTTATTAAATTAAAAGTTATATGCTTATTAAGAAAAGAATTCTATTAGCCGAAGACGAAGAGCATTTGTTGGAAGCCATTAAACTTAACCTGGAGCTGGAGGGTTATAAAGTTTCGACAGCTAAAAATGGTAAAAAGGCTTTGCAATTATTTAAAGAAGAGCGTTTTAACCTGGTGATATTGGACGTAATGATGCCCGAAATTGACGGCTTTGTGGTTGCAGAAACCATCCGCCTTGAAAATACCGAGGTACCTATCATGTTTCTGACAGCCAAAAACACCAATGAGGATAAAATTTCGGGTCTTAAAAAAGGTGCCGACGATTATTTAACCAAACCGTTTAACCTGGAAGAGCTTATTTTAAGGGTAAACAACCTGGTAAAACGCAGCCTGAAAGGCGATGACCTTAAAGAGTTTAACAGCTACAAAATTGGCGAAAAAACCATCCACTTTAACTCGTTTGAGCTGGTGAATGAAGATGGTTCTATTACTCCGCTTACCAAAAAAGAAACCATGTTACTGAAGCTTTTAATTGAGCGCCGTAACGATGCCGTATCGCGCGAGCAGATACTGGAAACTGTTTGGAACTATGATGTATACCCATCAACCCGTACTATCGATAACTTTATCCTAACCTTCCGTAAGTATTTTGAACCAGATCCTAAAAACCCGGTTTATTTTCACTCCATCCGTGGCGTAGGCTATAAATTTACCGATAATCAGCACTAATTAATGTTCAGTAACCGGGTGCGCATATTTATTGCATTTGTTTTCCTGCTATCGTTAGGCTTGCTGCTGTACCTGCGCATTTATGAGCTTGCGGCTGTTGCTGTTTTGATGATTTTGTTGCTAATATGGGATTACTTTAAACAGGGCACCCTGGTTGTTGCGGCGAAATATTTCCACCATAAAGAATTTGATAAGGCCGAGGCTTCATTAAAAGAAATCAGTAAACCCGAATGGCTCAGCAAAAAGCGCCGCGGTTATTATGAATTTATTTACGGCGGCATTTGTGTGCAAAAGCAGGACTTTAAAGCAGCCGAAAAACATTATGAGATTGCAGCCCAATACCCGCTGCGATCTGTAAACGACCATGTAGCCGCGTTGGTTACGGTGGCCAATATCAGTATAAGGCATAATGATTATGACAAGGCCAAAGCCTACCTGCAATTGGCCGAGCAGCATGCCGATAAAATTACCGCCAAAATGAAGGATGTTATAAACAAACTTCACAAGGAGATTAAAACAAAAAAATAGAGTCAAGAGTAAAGAATCAAGAATCAAGACAGGAACCTTGCACATGGCAGTCAACTAATTCAAAAAGTCTTAACTCTTGATTCTTGGTTCTTGACTCTCCTATAAAATATGAGAGATTCGTTATTAATAAAAGCAGCTTTTTCCGAAAAAACAGAACGGCCACCAGTGTGGATGATGCGCCAGGCCGGCCGTTTCATGAAAGAATATTGGGACATTAAAAACAAGTATTCCTTTTTGGAAATGTGCAAAACACCGGAGCTTGCTGCCGATGTTACCATGCTGCCGGTTAATTTATTAGGCATTGATGGTGCCATCCTGTTTTCGGACATACTGGTTACCGGCGAAGCCATGGGCGGCGATTTGAGTTTCAATGCAGGCACAGGCCCTAAGTTTGCCAATCCGGTACGTACCCAAAAAGATATTGATAACCTGCAAACCGATGTAGGTGATAAATTGCAGTATGTTGCCGATGCCATTAAGGTGATTCGGCAGCGTTTGAATGGCAGCATTCCGCTGATTGGTTTTGCAGGAGCGCCATTTACTGTGATGAGCTACCTGGTTGAAGGCGGATCGTCGAAAGATTTTAAGCTCACCAAACTGATGCTGCACAATGAGCCGGCAATGGCCCATCAGCTGTTATCAAAAATAGCGACTGTTACAGCCAACTACTTGAACCTCCAGATTGAAGCCGGCGTAAACGCGGTACAGATCTTCGATAGCTGGGCACAAGCTTTGGCTTGGGATGATTATAAAGAGTTTAGCCACTACTACATCCAACAGATCATCAGCAAGCTTAACCGTAAGGATATCCCGGTGATATCGTTCTGTAAAGGCAGTTCGGTTTTTGCACCGTTAATGGCCGAGGCTAAGCCGGATGTGGTATCGATAGACTGGAATGTTGATTTGCTGGATATCAAAAAACGTTTACCTGCCGGTGTAGCCGTACAGGGTAACCTTGATCCGCATATACTTTATGCTGATAAAAAAGTAATTAAAGACCGTATATACCGCCTGTTCGACCGGATGAAGGACGAGCCAGGTTTCATTTTCAACCTGGGCCACGGCATTATGCCCGATATCCCGTTTGATAATGTGAAATACGCGGTAGAGATTATAAAGGAATACGCCCCCTAACCCCCTAAAGGGGGAACTATAGTCGGGGTAATAAAAAAATGCTAATCAAAAAATCCCCCCTTCAGGGGGTTAGGGGGCTTCATGTACGAATACGTTCTCGCCATACACATCATTTTTGTAGTCTGCTGGATGGCGGGGCTTTTTTATATGGTGCGCCTGTTTATTTATCATACCGAGGCACAAGCCAAGCCCGAGCCAGACCGCAGTATCCTATCGGCCCAGTTCGAGGTTATGGAGAAGAAGCTATGGTATATTATTGCTGTGCCCTCCATGTTTATTGTGCTGGCTGCGGGGATAACCATGGTTTATATAAAGCCCGGTTTTATGCTGATGGCGTGGCTACCCATAAAGCTTGGTTTTGTTATCGGGCTTATAATTTATCACTACATCTGCCAGCACAAAATGAAGCAGATGCGTAAAGGTATTTTTAAATGGACATCAACCCAATTACGCCTGTGGAATGAGTTGGCCACCATTTTACTTTTCGCAATAGTATTTCTTGCAGTAAAAAAAGATGGATTAAGCTGGATATTTGGGGTTGTGGGAATAGTATCGCTGGGAGTGATATTAATGATTGCGGTGAAAATTTATAAGCGGTTCAGGGAGAAGAAATAATTAAGAACTTCTATTCATGTGAATCGTTATTGAATTTGACCTTGCCCCACAAATTCAATAATTCTTTTTGGTTTTCGAGGGTGATAAACAATTGTAAAGCATTTTCAACCATTACCTTATCAGATTTTATCCCGGTAACTTTTCGCGCTTTTTTCAGCAACTCTGTATCTACTTTAACTTTCATATTTAATCAACAACAGGGTGACTATTTGAGTGCTAATGTATCGTATTTATGCTTCATTGGTTGCTTCAGCATCCTCTCCGGTTTCTTCTCCTAAAACAAAAGGACCAACCATAGCACAATGATAGCCTATAACAAACAATGCCATCAGTCCGGCACCTAAAATACTTTCTGCAATAAAATGTGATGTTTTTGAATTAAACAGGTATAGTAACAGTTCAAAAACACAAGTTCTCACTAACGCTATCGCTAAAAAAGTCATCTCGTTAAAAAAATATAATGTGATAAACAGGAAAACAATATTCCTGGCCTTAAACTTTGCCCCCGATGTACAAATTTGGATGGTTAAAGCAAATAACACTAAAGGCATGTAAAGCCTTAACATATAAATGACCGCACTGCTCCATCTTTCCAAATACCGGTTGTCTATGCCGTGGTGCAGTTGTCCTTTCAACTGGAAAAATGACAGGTCTAACAAACAACATATAAACAATATCGCTGCTAAGCAGGCTATATTCTTAAACGTTACCTTACCAACTTGGCTAATTGAAAAAATGGACACGAAAAAAATAAAAATGGACTTGGCATTATCAACTATGCTATAAGTTTCATTGAAACTAAAACGGAGACTGAAAAAACTCAATACACTTACGGGGATGTTTTTTGCACTTTGATTATACTGGGTATAATTTGAAATTACCGCCGTTATTATAAAGCTAATGCCTGTCAATAAAACAGCCTGCCAAATAGTTTTTGTGAAACGCTCCTGGTAAATATCGATAAGAGCTGCTGATTGCTTTTTAAAAAAGGTTGAATATTGCATGTGATACGGTTATACGTAAAAATATCAATTATTCTTTTACAATCACCCCATCCTTTACCACCAATTTCACCATTTTCAAAACTTTCATATCCTCAACCGGATTACCATTAACGGCAACCAGGTCTGCCAGGTATCCCGTCTTGATATTCCCCAAATCCTTCAATCCAAAAACTGCGGCGTTAACCGATGTTGCCGAGCGCAGTACCGCTAAGGGTTTCATGCCGTATTCGGCCATTAATATCATTTCCTGGGCATTATCGCCGTGGCTGAATACACCGACATCGCCACCCATACAAATGGTAACACCGGCCTTTAATGCCTCGGTAAAAATGTAATGCTTTTGCTTTACTCCCGCCGGCTCCGGGTCGATGCCCTTCTTCCAGCCTTTGTAGCCCGAAATTGATTCCGTGGCGTTGAGGGTTGGGCAAAGTGCTATGCCTTTTTCTTTCATCAGCTTAAACAGTTCCGGTGTGCCGCCGTCGCCATGCTCAATGGTAGTTACGCCTGCCGCTATGGCCCGGCGCATGCCTTCGGTAGTTGACGAATGTACAGCAACGGTGCGGCCGCTGCTTTTTGCTACCTGTACAGCTATCTTCAGCTCTTCTTCGGTAAAGGTGGGAGCTGCGGTACCGTTTAATCCCCAGCGATAGTCCACATAAATTTTCACTACATCTGCGCCATGGCCAATTTGCGACCGCACAACCCTGGCTATGCCATCAATACCATCTGCTTCTTCTCCACCTTTAATTACACTGGCTTCGGCAACTTCTGTTTTAGGGCCATAACTGCCGGTAGCTACAATTGCCCGGGTGGCCACTAACATCCTCGGGCCGGAGATTATGCCTTTTTCAATCGCAGTTTTCAAACCTGCATCATCATAGGCGGCGCCTTCGGTTCCCAGGTCGCGCACGGTAGTAAAGCCGGCCATCAGAGTCGCGTGGGCATGATTAACGGCATGGGCGGTACGCTCGGCACGGCTTTCGCCAAGTACCTGGTCGTTCCAGGCAGTTTCGTTATAGGGATGCAGGAAAAGGTGCGAGTGGCCTTCAATTAGTCCGGGCATCAGGGTTGTACCCTTCAGGTCAATCACCTTAGCATTGTCGGGTATTTTTATGGTAGTGGGCTCCCCTGCTGCTTCGATGTGATTACCCTTTACCAGTACCCACCAGCCAGGATGCATCTGCTCACCGTCGAAAACACGGTCGGGTTTAAGTAATATATAGGTTTCAGTTTTTTGGGCAAATATGGGCAGGCAAAAAATGAGGAGTATTATTGTGGTTATTGTTTTCTTCATTATAAATAAAGATAGCTTACTTTATAGGAGATAAAAAGCCGTAAATCGATAATTGAAAAATATTTCAAACCCCATGCAACCATTTGCCCCAGGTTACCATCTTACTTTTAAATGATGTTTTTGGAACCTAAATATACTATCGAACAATTGGTTGAACGCTGCAAAGCGGGCGAACGTAAGGCACAGGAATTGTTGTACAAACAATTGGCCGGTAAAATGCTGGCCGTGTGTATGCGCTACGCTACCGATAGAATGGAGGCTGAAGACATGCTACAAAACGGTTTTATAAAAGTTTTTGGCAAAATAGCCGATTACCGGGCAGATGGATCATTTGAAGGTTGGGTACGGCGCATCATGGTACACAGTTCTATTGAATACTATCGCAAGCACCACAAAATGATGCAGGTAGTTGATATAGACGAAGCAGGCACCGAACCATCGGTTAACCCGATAGCTGCCGCCAACCTTGATGCTAAAGTGCTGATGGGGCTGATACAGCAATTGGCGCCGGGTTACCGCATTGTATTTAACCTGTATGCTTTAGAGGGTTACGCACACAAAGAAATTGCCGAAATTGTAGGCATCACCGAAGGGGCATCAAAATCGCAGCTATCAAGGGCGAGAACGATATTAAAAGAACAAATTGCAAAAATGGAGAGCAAAAGCTATGGATATGCAGGATAAGGATCTGGACAAGCTATTTCAATCGGCATTAAACGATTACGAGATAGAACCATCTGCAAACGTGTGGACAGGGATTACCGGCGAATTGGATGAAGGCAAACGCAAAAAGGTATGGCTGCCATACCTAAGTATTGCCGCGGCAGCGGTTTTAATGATAACCGCCGGTGTTTTATTTATCCCTAAAGAAGTAAAAACAATCAACCCTAAAAAAGATGGGCTGGCAGGTGTCAACCATCCGATAAAACCAAAAACGGCTGCCGGGCCAATCCAGGCAACACCGCTTGAAACTGCTGTCGATAAAAAGCCGGAGGAAGCGGTGGCAGCGCCAGCTAACAGTTTAGCGGCTATTAACATACACAAACCGAATAAAAAAGCGGTTACAGCCGCGCCTGCCATGGCTATTGCAAAGCCCGACGATCAGCAGCCGGTATTAGCATCGGCAACTAACAAGCAGGAAGTAAAAGTTGCGGTACAGCCAGACACGGCTACAAGGATACTCCCAAAACATATTGACGAAACCCCGGTTTTTGCAAGTATTAAATCGCCTGTTGCCTCAACAGAAGTGGCAGCTATTAAGCCGGCAACACCAGCAAAAAAGCATAAGATCCGCAGTTTGGGCGATGTGTTTAATGTGATGATTGCCGCTGTTGATAAGCGCAAGGATAAGATCATTGAATTTAGCAATACCGATGAGGACGATGCCACCATTACCGGCGTAAACCTGGGCATCATTAAAGTGAAAAAAGAAAAATAAAATCTAAAGAAAAAATATATACCCGATAATATGAAACGCTTAATTTTAACGGCAATGCTATGCGTTGCAGCAAGCTACGGCTTTGCCCAAACCACAACAACTACAACCACCACGATAGTCGACTCGACCAAAGCCGGTACAGATACTACTATTGTAACCAAAAAACATATTAAAGTTAAATTAGGGCTTGGCCATGATGCGCCTTATGTATCGCCGTATAGCAACGACAGTACAAAGGTACAAAGGACAAAAGCCCCCGGTTTTTCATTCGGCATTACCTTTTCAAGGATCGACCTTGGTTTTGCAACCTTGCTTGACCATGGCAGCTTCACACTGTCGCCCAATAACCAGTTTCTGAGTTATCGCCAGGCCAAAACAGCCAACTTTGGTTTTGATGTGGTGCAGTTTGGTTACCGTTTTAACAGCGCCTTCAAAATATATGTTTCGGGCGGGTTCGACTGGACCAACATCCGTTTGCGCCAGGATATTACCATACAACGTAATGCGCCTGTGTTAACGTATCTGCCGGATAGCATCCACTTCAGCAAAAACCGGTTTTCGTCAAGCTACCTGCGCATACCATTATCGTTTTACTACCGCAGTCACGAAGATAGCCGGGGCAACTACTTCCGCCTGGTTGTTGGCCCCGAGGTTGGCATCCTGCTTAACGGACGTGTAAAACAAATAAGCGAAGAACGCGGCAAGCAAAAATTTGATGACGATTATCACTTTGCCAAACTGCGCAAAGGCGCATTCATCCGCATGGGCTATGGTATCATGGGCATTTACGCCAAGTACTACTTTAACGATATGTTTGAAAACAGCCCCGCCCAGGAAGGGTTGAGGAACTTTAGCTTTGGGTTGACGTTGGGATTCTAATACACACGAATAATTACGAATTGGGTCGAATTTCACAAATTTTAGCTTCAAGCAGATTTGTGAAATTCGCCTTAATTCGTACCATTCGTGTTCATAAAATTCGGATTCCTGGAGCCCATCCAGATTTGTGAAATTCGATTTAATTCGTGTTATTCGTGTCAATGTCAGACACTCCTTTTTTGCAGGCTATTGCAGTAAGTAAAATATATCCCGGTAAACAGGCGGCCGGTGTTAAAACTACAGATATTTCTATCCAGCCCGGAAAAATAACGGCTATTATTGGCGAAAGCGGAAGCGGGAAAAGCACGTTGCTGCGATTATTATACGGTCTGCTTTCTCCTGATGAAGGTACTGTTAAGTTTAAAGGCGAACGCATCTGGGGGCCTGAAGAAAAACTGATTCCAGGCCACGATGCCATGAAAATGGTTACCCAGCATACCAACGACCTGAACCTGTTTGCCAAAGTTTGGGATAACGTAGCGGCCATGCTACCGGCAACCGACCTAAAAGCCAAAAAGGAAAAAACCGGGCAAATTTTAACACAGCTTAACATGCTCCACATGGCCGACAAACGGGTGGCCGACCTGAGTGGCGGCGAGAAGCAGCGCGTGGCCATAGCAAGGGCCATAATTACCCGCCCGCAGGTTTTATTACTGGATGAGCCGTTTAACCAGGTTGATACCTCCTTCAGGGAGGGCTTGCAGCAGGACATCAGGCAAATTGTAAAAGAGCTTGGTATTACGGTGATCATGGTGTCGCACGATCCGGCCGAGGTGTTATCTATGGCCGATGAACTGGTGGTGATAAAAAACGGGCAAATTGTGGAGCAGGGGCATCCAAAAACGTTGTATCAACACCCGCAGCATTTGTATACCGCCCAACTGTTAAGTAACTGTAATATACTTAGCGCTGCCGACGCGCAGATTTGCGGCATTGAAACGATAAAAGAACATGTGGTAATTTATCCCGACTGGATAAGGATTAAACTGATCTCATCAACCAAAAGCTGGGCAATAAAACAGATCCTTTTCCGTGGTTTTTATGAAGACCTGATACTCGAAAAAGAAGGCGTGCTGCTCCGCGTATCCAATGGCGAACCCGATAGTTACAAAGAAGGCGATATGGTATCTGTAAGGTTTTGGAAGTGGTTGGAGTATTAATAGCCGCCGCGAGTTTAGCGAAGCGTAACTCGTGGTTTATACAATTTAAGCTTGCAGCTTAAATTGTAGCCAATGAAAATCTTGAGGAAAATTAAGTTGGAAGCTTAATTTATGCATTACCAACCATCATCGTCAGATTCATCATATTCAACAAACCGTTTCTGGAGCTGGCTCCATTTCTCTTTATCGGTAGCTGACCATATCTCCGTTTTTTCCCAAATGCTGCCATCTGGTCAAATTAATTTTTCCTGTATAGCCCGATACTTTAGTTCGTAAACATCATCTACTTTTTCAAACGCCCAAATGCGCCATTTAGTAATTTTAAAACTCCAGTAAAGCCATGCAGCTATAAATCCAGCTAACGCAACTGCAGCAGCTAACCATTGTGAAACGGCCTGAATTGTTGTCAAATAGTAGCAGGCAACAAATCCCGATATCATTATCAAAAATACGGGGTAATTTACCATACGTTGACCTTTACTAAGCGCCTGATCAACAGTAACGGTTTTAAACATAAATTGGATTGGTTTGTATTGATGAAGATAGGAATATCAGCGCAAAAAATAAAACAATGCTATTAAAACCCGATCTGTTCTAAGTCGACAAAATACAATTGTATATTTGAATATAGGAAGTAATTATGGCAACAGAAAAAAAGCGGACACGAAAAAAGGTTACAGCCGTGCGATTTTAAGCAACAATATTAAAAGTCATGCTAATCTTTTCTTCGTAAAAAAAGCTGAAGACGCTAAGATAATATTACCAGAAAGTAAAAAATAATAGCATTTTAAATCAATAAATGAAAGGCTGGATTAAATCGCGGCAGCCACGTAAATTACGATATTGTTATTTTCTATACGGCACAAAGGCCCACGGCTTCATATAAAAACCAAGCAAAATAGTCATATCATCCGGGGTGATATTTAAGTGATCAATGTTGATAGCCTTATTCCCACCGGCAAATTTATACGTTAGATAGGAAATGCGTCCTTTACAGATTACTTTGGCATCCGTCACCTCCTGCCAAGTTACAAAAGGACAATGGGATGTCGTTATTCCCAACTGATTAATTATTACACGAGGTTTATTATCAATTAGCTTTTTGCCTTTTTTGCAGATAAGAAAGGCTGTAAACAGGCAAAGTGGTAACCCAATAACATATCCCCCAATAATCAAAGAATATATGCCCACGCCACAATAAGCCAATAGCAATAACAGCTTTAACAAGGCGTCATTTTTGGAATAGTAAATTCTTGTCTCGTCGGGAATAGGATTCGAGATAATGATGTTAGCGTTAATAAACTTCATCAGTTTTATAATATAGCTACCAAGATTATAAAAAAAAAGCAACTATTAAGCTACATTAAGACAGAGGTAAACAACAGAATGAGATAATCTATCAATTCTCATTAATCAATATATCCTTAGCCATAATCATGGGCACGCTGATATATTTTTTCTCCATGTAGTTAATCACTTTTTCCAGGATGTCGCGCGATTGCTGATCCATGCTTTGTACTTCATCAGCAAAAACAGAGTTGATGGCCGTGTTACGAATCTCTTTTATCTTTTCGGGTACCTGGCGCATGGCCACTTCAATACGGCGTTGTTTCAGTTGGGTTAAAAACTCGGCTATATTTTGTTCAATAATACCTTCGGCGTGTACCAGTTCGTGGTAGCGCTCCTGAAGGTTACGTTTGGCAACTTCGTTTAATGAATGTACTTCGATAAAGTTAACCGGGAATTGCTCTAAAACTTCGGGAGCGGTATCATTAGGGATGGCAAGATCGACGATAGTTTTCTTGCCGGTTTCGCCGTTGAGCAGCGATTGGTAAATTTCGGTGGTGATGATAGGCTCAACTGCCGACGTACAGGTGATAATAGCGTCAAAGCCTTTATTGTATGTTTTAAGTGCTTCCAGGTCAAATGCCTCGCCGCCAAGGTCTCTGGCCAGTTCAGCCGCCTTCGAAACAGTCCGGTTAAAAACCGCGAAGTTACTGAACTTATGCTTTTGCAGGTATTTAGATAAATTTCGGTTGGTTTCGCCGGCGCCGATAATCAACACACGGGCGTTTGAGCAAAGGTTTAAATCTTTAAGCTTACGATAAGCTAACGAGACAACCGAAATAGGGTTTTTTGAAATATTGGTATGGGTATAAACTTCCTTGGCAGTTTTAACCACACAGTTCATAATCATACGCAGGCCGTCGCCGGTAAGTCCGGCTTCTTTACAATGTTCATAAGCTTTGCGCAGTTGGGCCAGTATCTCCTTTTCGCCAACTATCAAACTCTCTAACGAGCATGAAGTACGCAGCAGGTGCACCATAGCTTCCTGGTCTTCATAAATAGAAGCGCCATCCATGAAGGTACTCAGGGAGTGTTCACAAAGTTCGGTGTTGAACGCTTCGATGAAACGTTTGGCAAAGTCCTTGTCAACTACTTGCGGAGTAGTCATAACAAATTCCACACGGTTACATGTAGCCAGATAGAATATTTCCGGTATTCCAAATTGAGTTTTAACCTGTTGAAGCTTTTCAGTCAGATTTTCCTGGCAAACCACCAATCTTCCTATTTCCTTCAGTTCAATCTGTTTGTGTGTAAAAGCAATAACCTTTAAATACTTCAAAGCAGTTTTAAATTTGACCGAACAAAAATATCACTATATATGCGATGCAATGTCAACACTTTGTCAAACAGAGGTATTTAGAATGGTTATAAATTAGCCGAAATGACCCAAAAACCACATAAAAACTGCTTAAAACAATAGCTGGCAAAATTATGTATATTGACAAATGCGTTTATTAAAAAAGGTTAGCCTGTTAATATTGGTGGTTGGTTATGCATTTGCGGGCATAAATCATTTCCTAAATCCCGAATCTTACATCCATATCATTCCGCATTATATACCCTTCCCGGTTTTAATGAACATTATTGCCGGGATAGCAGATATCATTCGCGCTCCTGCTGATATGGCCCAAAGCAAGGCCCTGGGCGGTATATGGTATTATACTGATGCTGGCCGCGTTTTTACCGGTTCATATCCAAATGCTTATTGATGCGCCGTTTAAATTAGGTAACATAACCGTAACACCACTTTTTGCCTGGGTACGCTTAATTTTACAACCGGTATTGATGCTGTGGGTGTGGTGGCACCGCGAAAATTAACATCAAAGGCTTATCTTAAGGGCAAAACAAATCACCGGGTTTTTTATTTAAGGATACAGCATCTTAAAAGTATAATATGGATTTGCAAAGTGTTGAAATGCGTAACCTGGAAGTACAGGATTACCAGGAACTAAAAAAGTCGATGAAATCGGCATACATGGATATGGACGAGGATTATTGGGACGCCAATTCCATTAAAAAGCTCATCAAAATATTCCCCGAAGGGCAAATTTGTGTAACCGTGAACGATGTGGTGGTAGGTTGTGCGTTGGCCATTATAGTCGACTATCAAAAATTTGGCGATAACCATACCTACAAACAAATAACCGGCGATAGTACCTTTAAAACCCATACCGATAAGGGCGATGTTTTATACGGAATAGATGTATTTATCCATCCAAAATATCGCGGCCTGCGCCTGGCCCGCCGCCTTTATGATGCCCGCAAGGCCCTGTGCGAAAAGCTGAACCTGAAAAGCATTATTGCCGGCGGCCGCATACCTAATTATCAAAAATTCCAGAACGATCTTACCCCCCGCCAGTATATTGATAAGGTAAAGTATAAGGAGATATATGACCCTACCCTATCCTTCCAGCTGGCCAATGATTTTCACGTACGTAAAGTGCTGCGGAATTACCTGCCCGAGGATAGCCGAAGCAAGGGATTTGCTACGTTAATTGAGTGGAACAATGTATATTACGAGGAAGTAAGCACCGCCATTAACCAAAAAACAGTAGTGCGCATTGGGCTGGTGCAGTGGCAAATGCGCCCGTACAATAACATTAGTGAATTATTAAAGCATGCCGAATATTTTGTAGATGCGGTAAGCGATTATCAAGCGGATTTTATTTTGTTCCCCGAGTTATTTGGCACCCCTTTAATGGCCGATTACAACCACATGGACAGCGCCAAGGCCATGCGCGAGCTGGCCAAATATACGCAGCCCATCATCGAAGAATTTTCAAAACTGGCGGTATCATACAATGTAAACATCATAGCGGGCAGCATGCCTACCATTTTTGAAGATTCGTTATACAATGTATCGTACCTCTTTAGGCGCAACGGCAGTATGGAAGAGGTTTACAAAATCCACCCTACCCCATCCGAGATCAGCTCATGGGGTATCCGTGGCGGCGATGAGGTAAAGGTATTTGAAACCGACGCCGGTAAAATAGGCATCCTGATTTGCTACGATGTGGAATTCCCGGAGTTATCGCGAATACTGGCCAGCCAGGATATGCAAATCCTGTTTGTACCATTTTTAACCGATACCCAAAATGGCTATAACCGGGTTAAGTTTTGTTCGCAGGCACGGGCGGTTGAGAATGAATGTTACGTGGCCATAGCGGGCTGCGTGGGCAACCTGCCCAATGTAAATAACATGGGTATCAGCTACGCACAGTCGGCGGTATTTACACCATCGGATTTTGGCTTCCCTACCAACGGTATTCAATCTGAAGCCACGCCGAACAGCGAGATGATTGTAATAGCCGACGTGGACCTTTCACTGCTGGATGAGCTGCATGAATACGGCAGCGTACAAAATTTGAAAGACCGCAGGACCGATTTGTATAATATTACTTTTAACGGGAAAAAAGTATAGTTTTAACCCCATGATCCGCAAAGATAATTACACCCTCCCCGGCGCCAAAGGCCGGCCCATGCTGATAGACGTAACTTACAATGACGCTTTTAAAAACGCGCCGGTAGTTATCTTTGCACATGGCTTTAAAGGTTTTAAAGATTGGGGCACGCATAATTTAGTGGCCAGGTACTTTGCCAATGCTGGGTTTAAATACCTTAAATTCAATTTTTCGCACAATGGCACTACACCCGACAACCCGCTTGATTTTGCCGACCTGATAGCGTTTAGCGACAATACGTTTTCAATAGAGCTGGAAGATTTGGATACCATTATTGATTTTGCCTGCAGCGGATCGGGTATGGCGGCAGCCAGCGGGGTTTACCTTATTGGCCACAGTATGGGCGGCGGTATCAGCATCATTAAATCGGCAGAGGATAGCCGGATAAAAAAGCTGGTTAGCATGGCATCTATATCAAGCTTTTATAACCTTTGGCCCGAAGAGATAGAGATACAATGGCGATTGCAGGGCATTATTTACATGCCCAATAAGCGCACGGGGCAACAAATGCCCCTAAAATCAACCCTGCTGGGCGATTTGGATAAGCATCCTAAACGCCTGGATATATTGGCACAGGCGGCCAAAGTTAAACAGCCCTGGCTATTGATGCACGGCGACGCAGACCCAACAGTTCCGTTAAGCCATGCCGAAGAATTGTATGCAGCACATCCCGATGCCGAATTTTTTATTTTGCCTGGCGGCGACCATACTTTTGGCGGTGCCCACCCTTATTTAAACGACGTTTTGCCAATATCACTGGTTACATTTTGCGATACGGCAATATCATTTTTAAGTAAATAAAGCAGGTAACAACAATCAATCGTAACTTTTTTGTGTTAAAGTTGTCACAACCCACATAAGTACTATTATTGTTTCCATGAGTTTAGAAGAATCCCGCAAAAAAGGACAAAAATACATCAACGTTATCCCTACAGACGAGGCTGGTTTTGGAAAAATGATTCCCATTTTACGCGAGTATATGGGCAATAAAGCCGAGAACTCTCCCAAACAACCGATAGGCCCGTTTAAAACCGACGTTACAATTTATAATGACGCACCCGAAAGCGGCCTGCGTATTACCTGGGTTGGTCACTCCAGCATACTGATTGAAATAGATGGCAAGCGCATTTTAACCGATCCGGTTTGGGGCGATAGGGCATCATTCTCTAAATATTTTGGCCCTAAACGTTTTTTTAAACCACCAATTGCTTTACCAGATTTGCCACCGTTGGATGCTGTGCTGCTGTCGCATGATCATTACGATCACCTGGATAAGGATACCATTAAATTTTTTGCAGGCTCATCAATACCTTTTTACTGCTCGGTTGGTGTGGGCCAGTATCTTGAAAAATGGGGAATACTTAAAAATTTTGTATTTGAAATGGATTGGGGCGATAGTATGCTGATAGGTAACCAGGTTGTTATTACGTCAACCCCGTCAAGACATTTTTCGGGCCGTGGCGTTGTAAACCGTAACGAAACCCTTTGGGCAAGCTTTGTAATAAAGGGTCCTAAGCATAATATCTATTTTGGTGCCGATTCTGGCTGGTCGCCCAGTTTTGCAGAGATTGGCAAGGCCTTTGGACCGTTTGATTTAACGATGCTTGAGGTGGGTGCCTACGGCAAATTCTGGCCGGATATCCATATGGGGCCCGATCATGCTTCAAACGCCCACATAGCCCTTAAAGGCAAGCTCATGATGCCTATACACTACGGCACTTTTAACCTGGCGCCACACGCCTGGTACGAGCCGGTTGAACGTTTGGAGAAATTTGCCAAAGATAAAAAGATAGACCTTTTTGTGCCCGAACCTGGCAAGCCCACCGAAGTTAAAGGCCCTTATAACTCGGGCTGGTGGAAAAAGTTTATGTAGGGCCTAAAACCGGATTAAGGTGAGCTTTTCTGCATAGCAAAAAAGCTTCCACCATGCGCTTCGGCGTTATTGTGGCGATAAACGCATTGAAATATATCATCGTATAAATATTTTTTGTTTGGATGGAATAGTAAACTTCAGGCAGCTTTATCGTAACTTGATCCAACAAACAACCAGATTATGCTCAGCCCCGCCGATATCCTCGATACACTTGATAATAGCAATGCTATAGACTATAATTATTTCATAACCCTGAGTCACGCCTACGTTTACCTTATTGATAGCCGGGTGAACATCTTCCGTGGAGATAATGACGAATGGGCGGTAGCAGCCGAAGTACTTGGTTACAATCCGAGGGGAGGGTATATCACTTCAGAAATTTTTTACTTTGGAAATTGCCTTATCAACCTTGAGGCTTATAATGGCCATTCCGTAAATACGCATAGCAACTATCCTATCGACGATGATTCCTTTAATTCAACTACCGACGGCGAAGCATTGATGCCGGGAGCCGGTTTCTGGATTGTACGCGGAGAAAAAGTTCCGCTTTCATTCGATAAGGTAGATTACGATACCGCAGCGATAACCCTGGCCGAATACGAGCCCGATGAAATACAAATAATAGAAGCTGCACGTTTGGCAATAATAGATCACGCTCACCTCTTCCGGGCCACTGATGAAGAGCTGTACAAATCAATCCCGGCCAGCCTTAAAAAAATATTGGTGCTTGATGAGTGGTACCATAAAGAGTTTACCCGGCAGTCGTCTCCTTTCGACGATCTCAAGAACTTAGGCGGGTTGGATTTTTCACAGGAATTTATTCAAAACATGATCAGGGATGAAAAGGAAAAAACAGCCCGGTTTAATTTGGAAGAGTGGGAAAATAACCGCCCCGGTAGTTACGAAACATGGCAACAATTAGCGGCAGTAATTGCCACCGGCGATATTTCTTTATACCAACCAACCATCTCGCCAAATTCGCATTGGAAAAACTGGCCTGAATCTGGCGAGTTGTAGGGCTATATAACTGTCATCATTAGCCAATTGCGTAAGGCACATGCGCTTTATGTTTTGCCGGCTTATTAAGCTATATTTAGCTCCATTAAACACCTGACGATATCCAATTACCTATGCAAGCTACAACCATCGATGAAATTATAACGCAACTGGAAACCATCATTGCCGATGCCATACAAACAGGCAGCCGGGCCGGGTACTTTGCTGCCTTGTACCACAAAGTAACCTGTAAAGTAAAGGAGGGTATATTGGCCGGCGAGTTTGAGGACGGTAAAAGAATGGAGCAACTGGATGTTACTTTTGCAAGCCGATATATTACAGCCTATCATCAATGGCAGCAAAAACAGCAACCCTCGGCATCGTGGGCGCTGGCTTTCGGCATATTTAATAAACCCCGAAAAATGGTACTGCAACACTTGCTTATTGGCATGAACGCGCATATTAACCTTGATTTGGGTATTGCCGTTGTTGAAACCGCGCGGACTTTTAACCAACCATTGGCCCAGGTGCATAACGATTTTAATGCCATCAACACCATTTTATCTGCCCTCACTTATGAGGTTATTACCGAGCTAAACCAGGTATCGCCATTAATGTCATTAGCCGGATTGCACGCGCAAAACAACTCCATCCTAATTCAATTTGCGCTTGGCAACGCCCGCGACGGCGCCTGGTGCTTTGCCGAAGACCTTTACGGACGCAACGGCCAGGATTACCTTAACTCGATAACCAGCCGCGATGCCGACATTAACAAACTCGGCCTGGGTATTGTTGCTCCCGTTGGCTTACTGAGCTTTACGGTTTGGATAATCCACATTTTTGAATGGAGAAACCCATCCAGGATAACTAAAGTGCTAAGCGAATACAAGAAAGCCTATTTGAAGGTGAACTGATTTTTAATTGAAAGGGAACTTTTGAAACAAAAGCACATGAGTCGCAGATCTCTATCAATTAATAAAACCAGCAACAACCGTAGCCGTAATAATTAACACGATTGCACCAAAACCTATAAGTCTGATGCGAATCGGTACGTCCATAGTCTTGGGGATATAAAATATGGACTTGTAGTCTGGCACTTGTTTTTTGTGAACTATAGCATCTATAATCCCCCCAATATATTTTGGCAGGTTAAACAAAAAAATGACAAGCATTCCAATAACCTCGAAAAAGTAGGGCGCTCCCAATCTGTGATTTTTTGATAAAAATGAGCAAAAAAGACATCACGAGCAATACAATTTAATATTATTTGTAGCAAATGCGCCGCCAAAATACTTCACCATACAATCTGCACATCTGAAATCTGCACACCTGCACATCTTTCACTATCTTTGCGGCACAATGCAATTAACAGGAGAGAAAACAGCGGTTTGGGAAAAGGGTTATAACAATTACGGCCCCTGGCTTAAAGAAAAATACAAAGGCCACCGGGTATTTAAAGTAATTGTTGATGGCGGCTTTACCTGCCCCAACCGTGATGGCAGCAAGGGCTATGGCGGCTGCACCTATTGCAATGTTGATTCGTTTACCCCATCGGTTAGCCGTAACGCCCCAACCGTGCGCCAGCAGGTGATAGAAGGCATGGAACGCGCCCGCAAAGGCAATAAGGCCGATAAGTTCATCATCTACTTTCAGCCCAACACCAATACCTATGCCCCCACGCATTATTTAAAAATGATGTACGATGAGGCGCTGAGTTACGGCACCGAAGATATTGTTGGCCTGAGCGTTGGCACCCGCCCCGATTGTATTGATGCCGAAAAAATTGCCCTGCTGGAAAGTTATACCGATAGGTTTGACGTTGACCTTGAAATGGGCATGGAATCGATATACAACGAAACCCTGGGCCAGATAAACCGTGGCTGTAATCACGAGGAATTGGTAAAAGCACTTAAACTGGTTGAGAATAGCAAACTGGATATTTGTGTGCACACCATTTTTGGCTTTCCGTGGGAAACCCATGAAATGATGCTGAAATATGCTGATGAGATAAACCGCTTCCCGCAGATAAAATTTGTAAAATTCCATCACCTGCATATCGTAGAAGGATCGGTAATGGGTGTAAAATACAAACGCGAACCGTTTAAACTATTCGGCATTGATGAATACGCCGACTTTTTATGCGAGCTGCTCCCCCGCGTTCGCCCCGATATCGTGATCCAGCGCCTGTTTGGCTTAAGCGACCGCGAACTGCTGATAGCACCAAACTGGGGCTTAAAAAAATCGGAGATCCAATATTATATTGATCAAAGAATACTGAGCCGTGGTGTGGTACAGGGGAGTCATCTTGCTATCTGAATCATAATACCCATAATTTGTTGATTTACATAATTTGGAATGCGCTTAACATTCTGGATATTCTTTAATTCTATAAATTCTGATTCAGACATTTGGTACCAGTTTTGTTAACCCATAGTTGAAAAATTCCATCGAAAATTTCTAACTTAGATACGTTTTGTCACAAAGAGCGCAACAAAATTATATTCCAGCACTAACCGGTGTACGCGCAATGGCTGCCTACCTGGTTTTTATATCGCACTTTGCGTATGTATTTGATGAAAAATTTCCTCACTCTGTGCAACGCTTTTTTAATGAGTTCCACATTGGGGTTACAATTTTCTTTGTATTATCGGGTTTTTTAATTGCATTCAGGTATTTTGACAGCTTTAAGCTTACTAAAGATTGGTTTAAGCAGTACCTTAAAAACAGGGTTGCGCGCATATACCCCATGTATGCCATTTTAACCATCGGCGCTTTCATTGCCTTTTACTTTACCAACAATCAAATTGTTACCGCCGGGCACAACCCGGTAGCCATGTTCCTGATGAACATCGTTTTTTTACGTGGCTTTTTTGATCAGCTTAAGTTTACCGGGGTAGCCCAGGGCTGGTCGCTCACGGTTGAAGAATGCTTTTACTTTTCGGCTCCTTTCATATTCCTGGTAGCCACCAGGTACAAAAAGTTTTACATTCAGCCTGTAGCCGTTACCGGCCTGGGCGTTGTGCTTGTATTAATATTTAGCCACGTTAACTGGTATGGTTTTTTTGGCAACTTCACTTTCATGATGTTGTATACCTTTTTGGGCCGGTGCTTTGAGTTTTTTGCGGGCATACAACTTGCCCTTATTGTACGCAGGCAAAAGCCGGATGGTAACGGCAAAAAGAAACTTACCTACCTGGGCTTTTTCCTTATTTTCGCTTGCGTATGGATTATGTCGGTACTACCTATTCCGAAGGGGCAGGAAGCCGGCCTGCATAACCCTTTTGGGATTATAACCAATAACTACCTGCTGGCTTTATCAATTACGTTGTTTTTTTATGGTATACTTACCGAGACAACCTTGCTAAAAAAATTCCTGGCCACCCCCTTTGTGGAACTGCTGGGCAAAAGCTCCTATATATTTTACCTGGTGCACCTGGGTTACATGTACAATTTTTTACATTTTGGCTTTAACTGGCTTAATGATTATACTTTTACACTTTATGATGAATGGGGTGTTGATTGGTATTCGCCGTTTCAGTACGACAGCTTAAACCTTCTGTATGCTTTTATCGTTTTAAATATAATTTCAATCACTTTGTTCAAACTTATTGAAGAACCGTTAAACCATTACATCCGTAAATCGGACTTCCTGATCAAAAACAAACCGCACAAGACCGAAAATGAGCCGGCAAATATCAATGCTTAGTAGATATATCATGGTGAGGAAACTAAAAAAATATTTGATCTTAATTTTGGCTTTATCCGCTTTTCAGCAGGTGTTTGCACAGCACGATTCTCCGGTTGTTGCCAAAACATCGACCGGGGAAGCCGAAGAAAGTGTATCAACAGTATTAAACATTAACAATAAAGAAGGTATTTTCAATTCGGTTGCATCATTTACTTTTGATGTAAAAAACACTTATAACAGCCAACAGGAAGGCACCGTATCATACCTTATCACCGACGAAAAAGGTGTAAAAGTTAAAACCCTTTCAAAACCCGTAAAAATTGCAAAAAAAAGCGTGGAGCACTACAGCTTTGAAATTCCGGCACTTAAAACCGGGTTTTATAAGCTTAATATGATGATCAACGTATCTGATTATGACGATACCACCCGCAGGGCTTTTGGCATCAGGGCCGATGAAGTAAAATCTGCATTTGCAAAACCTGCCGATTTTGACAGCTTTTGGGCTAATGCAAAGGCCGACCTTGCCAAAGTAAAACCGCAATTTAAGGTAACGGAGGATGTATCACAAAATACCGATAACCGCAGGGTTTTCCTCATCGAAATGAAATCGTTGGATAACCTGACTATCCGCGGGTGGATGACCATTCCTAAAAATAGCAACAAAAACAAACAATTTTCGGTACTTTTAGGCTTACCGGGCTACCAAGTTACTTTGAAACCTATTGTAGGGCGTGACGATGACCTGGCGATCATCACCCTGAATACCAGGGGACAGGGCAACAGCCGCGATGTTATACATACCGAACGCGATGCCTTTATATCATACAACATTGAAGACAAAGATAAATATGTGATGCGGGGCGTAATTATGGATTGTGTACGCGCGGTTGATTTTATTTACTCGCGGAAGGAGTTAAGGCACGACCAAATCCTGGCTACTGGCGGCAGTATGGGCGGCTATCTGGCCATTGCTCTTGCTGCATTGGATAAGCGTGTAACTATTTGCTCGGCCCAAAACCCCATCCTGAGCGATGTGCACAATTTGGCAGGCACAGTTGAGTGGCCAATAAAAGATATCAGAAAATATGTAGCCGGCAAACCCGGCGTAACCTTTGAACAGGTTATGCATAATATGGAATATTACGATACCAAAAACTTTGCAACTGATGTTAAGTGCCCCACTCTGCTGGGTTTAGGCCTGCTTGATCCTTATGTACCACCGGGCAACGGCTTTGCAGTTTATAACTCTTTAAATACCGATAAAAAGGTAATGGTGTTTAAAGACCTGGGGCACGAGGTGAGCCAAAAATATAAGGATTACGAAGGTGCATGGATGCGCGATACCTTTGGATTATTTTAAAGATATACCTATGGATAAAAACATGACCCTCAACAAAAAGCTATTAAAATACCTGCTTGCATTGGCAATACTAATAGCTTTTGCGCCACGCAACAGCTATGCCGATGGGTTTCCGGTAAGGCCGGGGCGGTTTATTTTGTCGCCATCGGTAAGCTACTTTTTTGCCAACAAACAATTCGATTCAACAAGTCACCGGCGGCCATTTGATGATAATGGGCGTTTTCATTCTGTTAGTTACGCCTTTTATAGCGAATATGGTATCAGCAGAAAGTTTACCCTATCTGCCCTGGTACCCTATTCCATGAACTACTTTAATACCGATAGTATAACACATGCCATCACCACATCGGGTTTGCAGGATATTGAAATCGGTTTAAAATATTACCTGGCCAATATCAATTACAAATACTATTTCAGCATAAAAGCTACCGGTATTATACCTACCTACCGCAATAACGCAAGCCTGGGCTATGGATACTATGGCTCGGAGCTTAAGCTTGCCTTTGCCGGCAGCGGGCATTTGTTTGGCAAACAAAGTTATTTTGTTGCCGAAAATGCCGTACGCGAATATTTTGGAAGCGAATCTGTTTTCCAGGACAGGTATAACCTGACGTATGGCTTAACCCTCGACAAAAAATTCAAGGAGCAGTTATCGATAAGCATTGGTGGTTTTTACGCAACCAGTGGTAATTCAATGATTAATCCTAATCCTATTATTTCGGCCAATCCTAATACCAGCAAAAACTTTGCGTTTAACCAGGTATCGGCAAGCTACGGACACGCTTTTACCAAAAATTTATCGCTGTTTTTAACCGGCGGAACTTTTATAACCGGCCGAAGCACCGGTGCAGGCACAAGCCTTTCGGCATCGTTGAATTACAGGTTAGATACCAGGTAGTTTTAATATATATTTGAGACAGAAATTATGAACAGCCTAAAATCCTGCATGCTGATGTTACAACTTGCGATGTTTTTGCAGATAGACAGCGCGAATGCAAAAACAACTGGTCATAGGGCTGATCAGGAAGTTTCAACCACACTTATAGCTGGTAGTAAAGATGCCATTTTTAGCGGCCGCGCCAGTTATACCTTTAACGTAAAAAATGCCACCGATGCGCCACAAACAGGCACCGTATCGTACATAGCACTTACACCAGCCGGGGTAACAGTTGCAAAAGAAAGCAGGACCGTAAATCTATCTAAACACAGCAACAGCAGCTTCGATTTTACTATACCCGAGCAGAAACCGGGGTTTTACAAGATCAATTTTATGATCAATGTATCTGATTACGATGATACCACACGCCGCGTGTTTGGCGTCCGCCCGGAAGAGATCCAATCACAGCATGGCCGCCCTGCTGATTTTGACAGTTTTTGGCAAACTACCAAAAGCGAATTGGCTGCGGTTAATCCGCAATTTAAGATGACCGAAAAAGCCGATCAGGAAACAGAAAACCGCAAGGTTTACTTAATAGAGATGCGCTCACTGGATAATATCACAGTTCGCGGCTGGCTAACAATTCCTAAAACCACCATCAAGAACAGGAGGTTTACCACCCTTTTGGCATTGCCTGGCTACCAGGTTGATTTGAAACCCATGTTAGGCGAAGACAATGATATTGCCATCATTACCCTTAATGTGCGCGGCCAGGGCAACAGCCGCGATGTTATTCATCCTAAAAGACCTGATTATATTAGCCTGAACGCCGAGGATAAAAACAAATATGTACTTCGTGGCGCCATTATGGATTGTATCCGCGCTATTGATTTCATCTATTCGCGGCCCGAGCTTGACCCTAAACGTATTGAGGTATCCGGTGGTAGTCTGGGCGGTTTCCTTGCCGCTGCGGTAGCAGGGTTGGATAATCGTGTACAACTCATCTCATCACAAAATCCTATCCTGAGCGATATCCGTAACCTTGCCGATCAGGAAGACTGGCCTATGTACGATTTACACAAATATGCAGGTGAAAAAGGGATTAAATTTGATAAGGTATTAGACAACCTGGATTACTTCGACATCAAAAACTTTGCGCAAAACATCCAAACCCCGATTCTACTGGGTATCGGTTTGCTTGACCACCTGGCGCCCCCTAATAACGAATATGCTTTTTACAACCTCATCCCCGGCAGGTACCGCAGGATAATGGTTTTTAAAGACCTTGGCCACGAAGTAGCCACAACCTATGTGCTGAAAGATGGCCATATGATGCGGGATAAGTTTGGCTTGTTTTAGAATGTAAATGCTACCGCGGGTTTAGCGAAGCGTAACCCGTGGTAAACAATAATTTAAGCTTCCAGCTTAAATTAACTACTCGATTTTATATTTTAGCTACCATGAGCCGCAACTATAAATTCAGAGACCAGGAATGCCTGTATTTTGTAACTTTTACCGTTGTAAATTGGATTGATGTATTCACCAGGAGAGAATATAAAGACATCATTGTTGACAGCCTTAAATACTGTATTAAGCATAAAGGGTTACAATTACACTCCTGGGTAGTTATGAGCAACCATGTCCATCTAATCATCGGCACCACCGATAAACCCATGCAGGATATTTTAAGGGATGTAAAGCGGCACACTTCAAAAATGATTATCAAAGCCATTAATGAAAATATGCAGGAAAGCAGGCGCAAATGGTTACTATGGTTTTTTGAACGCGAAGGAAAAAGAAACCCTAACAATGAGCATTACCAATTTTGGCAACAGGGAAGCCACCCTATCGAACTATATACCAATAAAGTACTTGATCAAAAACTTGATTATATACACAATAACCCGGTAACCGCAGGCTGGGTTGATGGGCCGGAACACTATCTTTATAGCAGCGCAAGGGGTTACGCGGGGATAAAGGGATTGATTGATTTAATCTTGATTTAAATCGTGTTTATTAATTTAAGCTGGAAGCTTAAAACAAATCCTTCAGGTGCTTATAGTTGGCCTTAACGGTGTCCAATACCTCGTCCATATGGCCGTTAAGTATTAGTTTGGTCATGGATACGGCCATGCCTGCAACCTGTTTCAGTTCGATTTTCGGCGGCACGGCCAGGGCATTAGGGTCGGTAAAAACGTTTAACAACGCGGGGCCGTCAAAAGCAAGGGCATCACTTATAGCCTGCCTTACATCGCCGGGTTCGGTAACGGTGAAGCCTTTAATACCCATAGCCTGGGCAACCAGTGCAAAATCAGGGTTGTACATATCGGTTTGCCAATCGGGCAGGCCGGCAACCTCCATCTCCAGCTTTACCATCCCCAATGAGCGGTTATTAAAAACGATAATCTTAACAGGCAATTTATACTGAACAATAGTTGCCAGGTCGCCTAAAAGCATCGAGAGGCCACCGTCGCCGCAAAGGGCTATTACCTGCTGTGCCGGCCTTGAAAGCGCCGCGCCTATAGCCTGGGGCATGGCATTGGCCATCGATCCGTGGTTAAAGGAACCTATCATTTTACGTTTGCCGGTAGCATTAATATAGCGCGAACCCCATACGCATGACATGCCCGTATCTACCGTAAAAATCGCATCCTCTGCGGCAAGTTTATCCAGTACATGAGCTACAAATTCGGGGTGAATTTTGTCGGTTTCGCCGCTATCGTCCACATAGGTTTGCATTTTGTCTTTTACATCGGCATATACTTTTAACTGGGCCTGCAAAAAGCTGTCATCTTGTTTTTTAGTAATGAGCGGCAGCAGCGCTGTTAAAGTGTCTTTCACGGTTCCGCATAAACCAATATCAACTTTGGCGCGGCGGCCAAGCCGTTCGGGCTTAATATCTACCTGTACTATCTTACAATCTGCAGGCATAAACGGTGTATACGGAAAATCGGTACCCAGCAAGACCAGCAGGTTGCACTCATGCATACTGTGGTAGGCCGATGGCAGGCCAAGCAGGCCCGTCATGCCCACCTCGTTGGGATTATCATACTGGATATCCATTTTAGCACGAAAAGAATAGGCTACCGTAGCATTCAATTTTTGCGCCAACTCCACCACTTCGTCATGCGCGTTGGCAGCGCCAATACCGCAAAATATAGTAATCTTATTATAACGGTTAACCAATGCGGCTAACTCTTGTAAGTCAGCGTCTGACGGGCGGATAACCGGAACAGGGTTAAAATTCTGGGTAGATGTTTCTATCTCAACGGCATCCATGCCCGATAAATCTCCCGGCAGGCCAATTACAGCAACACCCTTTTGATGCAACGCGCTTTGGATGCCGGCCTGCAGCATGCGCGGCAATTGTTTTGGTGTGGTAGCTATCTGATTAAAATAACTGCAATCATCAAACAGCTTAATGGTATTGGTTTCCTGAAAATAGTTTGTACCAAACTCAAAGCTGGCAATTGTTGATGCAATGGCTATAACCGGCGCACCCGAGCGGTGGGCATCATACAACCCATTGATTAAATGCACATGGCCCGGTCCGCTACTGCCAGCGCAACAGGCAAGGCCGTTTAATTGTGCTTCGGCACCTGCGGCGTAGGCTCCTGCTTCCTCATGCCTAACGTGAACCCACTGAATACTGCCTTCGCGCCTTACGGCATCATTTACTTCGTTAAGGCTATCGCCTGTTACCGCGTAAATTCTTTTGATGCCGGCATCTACCAACATTTGTACCAATTGGTCTGCAACTTTTTTTGCCATGTTAATTTTGATTATCTCCGTTTAGATTAACCAAATTACAGGGCAAGGGTTTTTAATTTATCTATTATTGCAGATAGAATTATTTTACAGAACCATCAGGCTTTTTGCTTATAAGTAGCTGAAACATTTTTTAACATATCAATAATCTCCTTCAGCTTCATTGGTTTGGCTATATAATTATCCATGCCGGCCTGCAGGCATATTTCTTTATCTTCAGCCATTGCATTGGCCGTCATGGCAATGATGTAAGGCTGCTGCCTGCCATTTTTCCGGATGCAGGAAGTTGCTTCAAGGCCGTCCATTCCGGGCATTTGTATGTCCATTAACACTACATCAAACTCATTTTTCTCCACCTCATTCAAAACTTCAAACCCGTTTTGAACCATATCCGGCATATAGCCCAGCTTATTCAAAATACGTTGTATCAGCTTCTGATTTATTGGATTATCTTCGGCAACAAGTATCTTGAGCGGGTTTTGCTCTGCAAAATCAACCGAAAGTATCTGTTTGCTTTTATCTTCAAACAACGAATTGTTATTATTTAAATTTAAGGCCATTTGCAGGCTGCTGTATAAATACTGTTGTTTAACAGGTTTTATTAAAATGGCCGCAAATAATCCCGGAAACTTTTTTCTGCTCTCATCGCCTATTGAACTCAGCATAATTACAGGCATTAACGGGTTAATGTTCTTTATCGCTCTGGTTAAGCCCACCCCATCCATCCCGGGCATCTCCATATCGGTAATAACTAACTGTATGCTATTTTCTTCCTCCAATTGGTTAAGGGCATCTTCGGCAGATGTAGTTGCAGCAACCCTCATTTCCCAGTTCTCCAGCTGGTTTTTCAAAATCTTAAGGTTTGTTTTATTATCGTCTACAATTAATACCTGTACCCCTTTAAAACCAACGGTTGTGTACATATCATCGTTGGGCGCTTTGGCATTACTTACACCAGCATTGATAGTAAAATTAAAAACCGAACCCTCTGAAGGCAGGCTTTGAACCCATATTTCGCCGCCCATAAACTCAACAAGTTTTTTACTAATTACTAAACCAAGGCCGGTACCGCCATATTTTCGTGTGGTTGAAGAATCTACCTGGCTAAAAGGCTTAAATAAATTTGACAACTTGTTTTCCGGAACACCGATACCCGTATCCTTCACACTAAAACCTATCAGTATATTACCGTCATGAGGTTTTGATGCAGCAAATACTCTTATAAATATTTCTCCTTTCTCGGTAAATTTTATGGCATTACTTACCAGGTTTATCAATACCTGTTTAAACCTGAGTTCATCGCCCACAATGCATGCCGGTACATCAGTATCTATTTCATAAATTAAATCAATATGTTTTTCGGCAATTTTGGTCGAGAACACATCCATAACATTTTCTATACTTTTACGAAGTACAAAATCCTCGTGCTCAATTTCAATTTTTCCTGATTCTATTTTCGAAAAATCAAGAATATCATTAATCACATTCAGCAGGCTTTCGCCACAATTGATAATCGTGTCGGTGTATTCGCGCTGCTCACCGTCAAGGTTGGTTTCGGCCAGTAATGATCCCATTCCTATAACGCCATTCATTGGTGTGCGTATCTCGTGGCTCATGGTGGCCAAAAAAGTACTTTTGGCCAGGTTGGCTTTTTCGGCCTCCTCACGGGCCAAATGCTCCTGGTGTTTTTGTTCGGTAAGTTGCTGGTTAAGCACTTTCAAGTCATCAGCCTGCTCAAGCAACTTATCTGATTTTATGGTTAATTCGGTATTTAGCGAATGTAATTCTTCTGATTGTGCCTGCAATTCCTCGGCCTGTGCCTGTAGCGCTTCTGATTGTGTTTGAAGTTCTTCGGCTTTATTGGCTATATCGGCAGTTCGTTCTTTAACCTGCTTTTCAAGTTCTATTTTTTGCTTGTTGATACCGTTGATACGGTGGCGGTAATAGGAATAAATACCAACAATAAACGTTAGTCCGGCCAAAATCCGGAACCAAAGCGTTTGCCAGTACGGAGGCTTAATAATAACTTGAACCGAAGCAGTTTTGGGGTTCCAAAAGCCATCGTTATTTGATGCTTTAACCCTAAATGTGTAAGTACCGGGATCAAGATTTGTATAAGTTGCTCTTTTTGTGGCATCGGCACTTGTCCAACTGGTATCAAACCCTTCCAGCTTGTAAGCGTAGCTGTTGTTTTCGGGTATTACATAATTTAATGCGTTAAATTCAAAAGTGAGCGACGTTTGCTGGTAGTTTAAATGCAACTGCTTTGTTAAAGAAATATCGGTTTTTAATATCGAATCCTTTTGACCCGGAACGATGGTTTTATTAAAAATCTGCAACCCGGTAATAAAAACAGGCGGCAGAAAGGTGTTGATTTTGATATTTTTAGGATAAAAAGTGGTGAGCCCTTTGGTACCGCCAAAAAACATTTCGCCATCTTTTGCCCTTAAAAACGAATTGGATTCAAATTCAATTCCCTGCAGGCCATCATGAATATTAAATTTTTTATAGGTGTGCTTATCCGGATTAAACATAGACAGGCCATCATTAGTCGATACCCATAGGTTGCCAAATTCATCTTCGGTTATGCCTTTAATCACATCATCAAGCAGCTCTGGTTGTTGGCTGTAAGGTGCAAACGCGTTTTTTTTCGCGTCAAAAAGATACAAGCCTGTTTGACCGATCCACAAGCGTCCTTTATGGTCGGTAAATATTACCCTGATATCGGGCTTCTTGGCAGATTCATTAAAATAATGCGAGAACCGCCTGCTTTTTAAATTGTAACAATTTAAGCCCCCGTCGTCGCCGCCAAACCAAACATTGCCGGCTTTATCCTGGTTAATTACAAATACATTATTGCCCAAAAAACTGGTAACCCCGTCAGGGTCTTTAGTAACATGCCTGAATTGATGGGTTTTAGCATCAAGCAGGTTTAGCCCACCGCCAAAAGTGCCAACCCACAGGTTGCCTTCGCTATCCTGGAAGGTTTTAAATACCATATCCGAACTAATGGTTGTTTTGTCATTCGGGTTATTTTTAAAACGGATGAACTTTGTACTTCCGGGGCTGAGCAGGTTTAACCCACCGGCCCAGGTACTAATCCATAGGTTTTTATCACGGTCTTCGGTAATGTCAAGCACCGCGTCAGAACCAATACTGGCCGGGTCGGCCTCGTTGTATCTGAAATGTTTAAACGATGCATTCTCCCGGTTAAAAAGATTTAGCCCGCCCCCATCGGTACCAATCCAGATATTGCCCCTGCTGTCTTCACAAAACGACTTAACATCGCTGAAGCTTAAACTATTGGGGTCTTTTTCCTGCCGGTAAGTGTTAAACCTGTTGGCGGCCGGGGTGTACAGGCTGATACCTCCGCGGCCTGTACCCACCCATAAGTTGCCCTGGTTATCTTCAAACAAACCCGATGCCGAGGTTTGTGCAAGGCTTTTCGGATCATAAAACTTATGGGTATAGTGGTAAAAGCTGTCATCTGCCGGATTATAAAGATTAAGTCCCTCGTTGATGGTACCTATCCAAACATGGCCGTCGTGGTCAATAAGCAAACCGGCAAGTGCTATCTCATTGCCCGATAAGCTACCTGCCGCCCCCGGAATATGTTGATACTGCTTAAAAGAATTATTTTGCGGGTCGAAAACCAGCACCCCTGCAGTTTTGGTAGCAAGCCAAAGTTTACCATCATGCGCTTGTTGCATGCATTCAATATGGTTGCCTGTACGTCCGAATTGATTTTTTATCAGGTTAAATGTCTTTGTACTGCGGTTATACAAGTTTAAACCCGAATCGGTTGCTATCCAAAGCCTGTTCTGCCTGTCTTCTAAAATATAATGAACAGCGCCTGTACTAATACTGTTGCCATCCTTCTTGTTGTGGATAAAATGTGTAAACTGCTTGGTTTCCCGGTTAAATATATCAAGGCCGCCATCTTCAGAAACCACCCATAAAACATGCTGCGTGTCTTCCAAAATGCAAGCTATCATACTTCCGCTAATGCTATTTTTATTTTTTGCGTCGTGATTGTAACGCGTAAATGCATTGCTATACGGGTTAAAGCTATTTAGCCCGTTTAATGTGCCAATCCATAAAACCTTGTTGCTGTCTTCATAAATATACTTAATCAGGTTATCACTAAGGCTGTGCGCATTGCCTGGTATGGTACGGTAAACAATCATTTGCTGCCCATCGTAACGGTTTAAACCATCCTGGGTACCAAACCACATAAAACCCCGGCTATCCTGCCTGGTAGCAAACACATAACTGTTTGACAGGCCTTGCTCTATGCTGATTTGCTTGAATTTTATTTCGGGCGCTTGTGCTTTACCTTCTGTTGGGTATAAAAGGCCCGCAAACACTGCAAGCCCCGAAACCAAACATGTAAACCATCTGTGCGGTTTAATCATCACTATATAAAGGTTTTTTTGGTTTTAGCTATATGCTGTTTTTATACGTTTGCTATCGAGTAAAGTTAGCATTAAGTAAAATTTTACATATTTAATAAAAAATTGACAATTAAGCACATACGCCGATTAAAACGAGTTTGTATTATTGTGCATTAATTAAAGATTAGTATCATGGGACGCATAGTTATTGTAGCCTACAAACCCAAACCCGGCAAAGCCGCGGCTTTAAAGGAACTTAGCAAAACGCATGTACCGCGCCTAAAGGCCGAAGGGCTGGTTACTAATCGTGAAGCCATAATTATGGAAGCTGCTGACGGCACAGTTGTGGAAGTTTTTGAGTGGCTTTCGGCAGATGCCATCAGGCAGGCGCATGCCAACCCCGTTGTACACCAGTTATGGGCCGAGTATGCCGGGGTATGTGATTATGTAAACTTAGGCAGCCTTGCCGAGGCCGGAAATATGTTTGCAGAATTTAATGCTGTGGATTAACATAAAACCATCACCGTGTTAAAACATACACATCCATTTTTAATTATTAACTACACAGCAACAAAGTAAGTATTTTATTATTGCGGTAAAGTTTTGCAGATAAAATACAAATAGAAGATATACTTTAACACCAGGAAATATGAAATTCAATCTTGTAGCAATCCTTGCAATTTTAGCCTTTTGTTCCGTAGGACAGCGCTCATTTGCCCACTCGCGAAAAAATACCATAACAACCTACGCGGTTACAATTGAGCCGGGCGAAGTTCTGCCGCAATTCCCGGGCGGACAGGAAAAGCTTGCCGCGTTTATCAAATCGAAATTACGGCCTGTGAAAGGGGTATCGGGCAAAGTTTTGGTTTATTTTGTGGTGGAGAAAACCGGAAAGCTAAACCACATTAAAGTGGTTAAAGGGCTCAGCGCCGAGGCAAACAAAGAAGCAGTACGTGTCATGACACTTTCGCCAAAATGGAAGCCTGGTTCTCAAAATGGTGTTGTGCGCAGGATAGCCTATACCACGCCGGTGATTTTTAGTTAAATCCGGCTTCAAAAAATTTTGATTTAACCAACATAACCGCTTTGTTTTAATTTATGAAGCAATTACTTAGCGCTGTTACCATCGCTGCCAAAAATTTGCGGCAACTAAAGCTGTTTTATACGGATGTTTTGGGATGGGAAATACTGACAGAAAACGAAAGCGTTTTAATGCTGAAGTTGAAAACAGTTGTGCTTACATTGTGCACCGAAGAGCTATTTGCTGATTATACCGGGATATCGCCGCATGGGAAAAAGCATGCGGGTTATTATTTAACCATCAACCTTGATTCGGCCAAGGAAGTCGACGATAATTTCATGGTATTGGCCAGATTAAAAACCAATATTGTAAAAATGCCCGCGCAAACATTTTGGGGCGGCTACAGCGGCTTTTTTACCGACCCGGAAGATAATTTGTGGGAGCTGTGCTACAACCCGATACCCGGGACAAAGGCTTGAGAGATTTATCTAAAATGAAAATTCTCGGCCTTTAACCGCTTCTGCATTTCCTGTTTATAGTTACGGCCAATGGGCAATTCGTGCCCGTTCACTTCTACACTGTAAGCGTAAAAGGAACTGATATGCGTAATGGCTATAATAAAAGACCGGTGCGCACGCACAAACTTATTTTCGGGCAACATCCCTTCCAACAGGCTTATTTTTTGTTTGCTGATATAGGCATTACCGGTGGTTATCACTTTTACATAATCGCGCAGGCTCTCTACCCATAAAATATCATTTACATTTATCTTAATGGTTTTACGTTCAACCTTCAGGTACAGGAATGCCTCGGTATCGCCAACGTTTTTTTCATAGTTGTCGCCTGCGCTCGCTTTGTTGCCATTAAGCTGGTAAACCTTATCAATAGCCCGCATAAACCTGTCAAGCGGAATGGGCTTAACCAAATAATCAACCACATTTAACTCAAAGCCATCAAGAGCATACTGGCTGTAGGCTGTAGTAAAAATAGTTTTGGGTGGATTTTTAAGGGTCTTTAAAAAATCAATACCCGTTATTCCAGGCATCTGGATATCTAAAAACATCAAATCAACAGTTTTTTGCTGCAATACCTGAAAGGCCTGAATGGCGTTACTACATTTACCCACAATCTCCATATCATCAAAGTTTCGCAGGTAATTCTCCATAACCTCAATGGCATAAGGCTCGTCGTCAACTATGAGTATACGCAATTTCATGGGTGGTTATTTTAGATGGGGTTTGAGGTGCAAAATTAAGCCTGAGATCGAGCACCGCCAGAAAAGTGTCATGGTCATCCATTATTTTAAGGCCGTGGGTGGTGGGGTATATCAGTTCAAGCCGTTTCTTAAGGTTTTGCAGTCCAATATTCCCGGTTTTACCGGCGCCCTTGTTTGCGCGGGCTACTTTACTGTTTGATATTTTGAGTTTAAGCTCATCGCGCATAACATATAAATTGATATTAATCCACGCATCGCCCATTTGCTCGCCGGCACCATGTTTAAACGCATTTTCAACAAGCGGCAACATCAGCAATGGAGCTATCAGCTTACCGTCGGTATCGCCATAGATATTAAAATTGATATCCAGCCTGTCTTCATAACGCAGCTTTTCAAGGCTTATAAACTGCTGCAGCATTGTAATCTCCTGGTTTAACAACACCTCGCCGGTATTGCATTCATATAGCATGTAACGTAAAATATTGCTCAGATTAAGGATTAGCTGCGGCGATTTTGCAGATTGGTTTAAACTTAAAGCGTAAAGATTATTTAGCGTATTAAATAAAAAGTGAGGGTGTACCTGCGCTTTCAGTGCATTTAGCTCGGCCTGTAAAGTGGCCTGTTTACGCTGATACCACCTTTTAAACAACTTAATGGCCAAAACAAAGCCTATTACCAGGTTGGTTCCTTTTAACGCATTGATCATGTTTTGTAAATCGAACAGCTTCACTAAAAATGGCCGCCGCGAAGCTTCAAAATAGTCGCCTTCAGTAAGGTGCATCATGCGAATGGTATAGGGCGTTACAAACAAAATACCAACTATGCGGGTAACAACAACCGACAATACAAACACCCCCAATGCCAGGAAACAAAACTTCAAGTACTTGCCTGGGAACAGGTATTTAGGGATAAGCCAGCCGGCTATAGCATAATAGTAGGCTATCTGGATAGGCATAAAAATAAAATTGTTACGTAGCGATACCATGAAATTGGTTGGTACCGAATACATCATTGTTATGATAAAGCTCACGATTAGCCAAAACAATATGTGCTGCACAGGCCTTGGCATTTTAAATTGGGCAACATCTAAATCAGCAAGCTGTTTCATATAGCTAAATTACTTATAGTCAGTTAAAAGAATGAACCATTTAGTCGGTCCGTCGACGGATGACACGCCAGCGTCGACAAAACGCATTTCAACAGGTTTATCCGGCATGTTTTTGCACATTAATGCAGTTTATGCATACCACAAGGCTGTTTGTATCCGGTATCCTGCTATATGACGCTGTTAGTTTATAAAGTGTTACCCGGCCTATAATTTAGTTACCGGATTTAAAAAATAACCGACATGAAAAAGACCATATTAACATTTGCCATTATTTGTATGGCGGCTGCAGGCAGTATAGCCCAAACAAAAACCAGTAACACCGCTACCTGGGTTGTAGAAAGCAACCTGAACAACCCGGACATCCAAACGGTAAGGTTTTATGATAATGATAAACACCTTATTTACAGCGAAACCATTAAAGCCCGCATAAATGTGAGTAACAAAAAGGTGCAGCAAAAGCTCAACAACATGATGGACCTTTTAATGACAACCGGCAAACCAGTAAACGACAGTAACATGCTTGCAGCATCTTTTAAAGTAAAAAAAAGATAAACGCGCAAAACAGAAATGAGGGGTACTGATTTGCCCTAAATCAAAAATTATATAAAGATGCTTTTTAATTATACTCAGGGGAGCGCGAGGCGAACCTGTTTATTTTTGCCGATGTCATTAATTAAAAACAAAAAAGGCAAACTTGTTATAAGTCTGCCCTTTTTTTATGTACCAATATATAGTGAAGCCTTTAAACGGCTGCTTGTTTTTGTAGTGTTTGTTACCTATAGTTCTTAATTATCTGATGCCTTAATATATAATCCGCTGTCCCAAAAGGATATCGGCTTTCAGCCTTGAGCATTCTGCTTTAAGCTTTACAATTACCTGTAAATGATGGTTAGTATCTGGTAGGTACCAAAGTACAATTGCAGTAACCTGCTTTTTATAAGTTCGATGTTTTGCTTTTTCATGACCGTATTGTTTGATTGACATGTCAAAGGTACTGCGCTTAGCAGGGTGCATCAATCTCAATAAATCGGTTTTAACAACCAATTTTTCCTGAGGCCGGTTATTACCGTCAGCCGATAGTCATAACGGTGATTTCGGCAAGATAAATTGGGGAGAATTTTATTGAAGCTGCTTAAACTCCGAAGGATTATTGCCGGCAAAGCGTTTGAAAAAACGGCTGAAATGCGAACTGTTATCAAAGTTCAGCCGCTCGGCAATTTCTTTGATACTCAAACCCGATGAAGATAGCAGGTATTGCGCCTCCAGGTACATCCGGTTATGGATAACATGTAAGGCGTTTTGGCCTGTCTCAGCTTTTACAATTTCGGTTAAATATTTTGCCGATATAAACAAAGCATCGGCGTATTCCTGCACCGTTTTAAGGGTAAGGAACTGATCCTCGACCAGCTTTTTGAATTTATAAACCAGTTGATATTGCTTGCTGAGGTGGCGGGTAGAATGCAGCAGGCAGTTTTCGCAAGCCCGGTTCATTTCGTAAAGCAAATCCGTTAACAGCAATCGCAGTATGGGTAAATGGAAAGCGCCTTTCTCCCTGCTTTCGTCGCTTATTTTTTCATAAAGCGCCTTTAACGAGGCGCAACTTTTTTGCGACAGTCCGTAAATTGGCGGATAATCGGGGTTTACCTCCAACAGGTTATCCAGTATGTTTTCTTTAAGCAGGTTATTGGTCAGGAATTCCTTTTTAAACAACACCTCGTACAATAACAAATCGGGCGAGGCATCTTCAAAAGATGTTATAAACTGGGGCGATACCAGGTGGATAGAATTGGTATATACCTCGAACACAAAATGACCGATTGTTTTTTTACAGCTGCCCCTTAAACATAAAATCACCGAGTAATAATCTGTTTTAACAGGCAGGCCATGTGTAAGCCCCGATTGATTATTGAGCACTGCAAAATCGTCCTGGTTCCAGCCGTCGTTAATAATTCCAAAATCGGGCGCATGATCACCTGCCGATGCCAGGTGCTTTTTTAGCGTTGATGAGATATCTAAAATAGTGATCTTATCGCTCATAAATTAGGTTTATTCCTGCTCAACCCAGTTACCGTCGTCTTTAATGATGCCTATAAGTTCATCTAAAGCGTTTGCCGCGCTGATGTTTTTCTTTACGGCTTCTTTACCTCGGTAAAGGGTGATTTTATCTGTGCCCGAACCAACGTAGCCATAATCAGCATCCGCCATTTCGCCGGGACCATTTACGATGCAGCCCATAATACCAATCTTCAAGCCTTTAAGGTGACTTGTGCGGCTGCGGATCATCTGCGTAGTAATCATCAAATCAAACAAGGTACGCCCGCAGCTTGGGCAACTGATATATTCTGTTTTGGAAATACGTGAACGCGTAGCCTGCAAAACACCAAAGGCGGTAGAAGTGATCACTTTGGTATCAACCTCAGGTGCCTCAATCCAGATACCGTCACCAAAGCCATCAACTAACAAAGCGCCAAGGTCGGTGGCGGCGTAGAGCTGCAGTTTAGATGTGAGATTTGAGATTTGAGATCTGAGATCAGCTTCACTTTCGGACTTTCCGACTTCCGGACTTTCGGACTCAAATACATAACTCCTTTTTACTATAACCGGCACTTCCAAACCCAGTTCTTCCATTTTGAAAAAGAAGCCGCGTTGATCGGCCATACCATGCAGCGCATTGGTTTCTAAAACAAATACCAGCGAATTGTCAAACGGTAATGAGCCAAACTCTTCCGAATCGATATCTTCCGGAAACAGCGTCACCAGGTTTAACACTGACGTTTTGTTGGTGGCCCCGATATATTCTTTCAGTGTAAATAATGGATGACAAAGGGTTTTATCGGCCAGTTTTAACCAGGTTTGGTAGTTATACAACTGCTTTAAGTTACCGGGTAGGTTAAACGACGGTAACTCATCAGCCAGGTAAACAAAATCAACCGACTGCTCGGCCATGTTATATTTATCCAGCAAGGGCGAGTAGATATACCCCGCATCCGCCATAATACCAGGATCTTTCAGGTTCTTTTTACTCAGATCGATAACCACCCTTGGCACCATATGCCCGCCAATGAAAGCATTAGCCTCGTAGGTGTGGCGTTTTTCGTATTCGTAGGGATTATGCGTTTGAGGCGAAAGGTGAAAGGTGAAAGGTGAAAGGTTCTTATCGGTAATAATCTCATTGCCTTTTGCCTTTAACCTTTCGCCTTTAACCTCCTTCTCCCTTAAAGAGTATCGCTTCACCAACTCAATAGCCACCGGTGCTTCTGCCTCCGGTTCTTCGGTTAATGATACGCGGACGGTGTCACCGAGGCCGTCTTCCAATAGGGTGCCTATGCCTACGGCTGATTTTATGCGGCCATCCTCGCCGTCGCCGGCTTCGGTTACGCCGAGGTGCAGGGGATAGTTCATGCCTTCGGCAACCATGGTTTCTACCAGCAGGCGGTAGGCTTGCACCATTACCTGCGGATTGCTTGATTTCATGCTGATTACCAAATTATAATAATTCAGCGTTTCGCACATGCGCATAAACTCCATGGCCGATTCCACCATGCCCTGCGGGGTATCGCCATAACGGCTCATAATCCTGTCGCTTAAGCTACCGTGGTTGGTACCAATGCGCATAGCGGTGCCATACTCTTTGCAGATGTTTACCAGGGGCGCAAACTTTTGGTAAATGCGTTCCAATTCGCCCTGGTACTCCAGGTCGGTATAATCAATCTGGTCGAATTTCTTTTTATCGGCATAGTTGCCTGGGTTAACGCGTACTTTTTCGACAATACGGGCGGCCACTTCTGCGGCGTTTGGTGTAAAGTGGATATCGGCCACCAAGGGTACATTGTAACCACGGGCGCGAAGCTGTTTTTTTATCTCGGCCAGGTTTTTGGCCTCTTTAATGCTGGGCGCGGTAATGCGCACGTACTCGCAGCCCGCATCAACCATACGGATAGATTGCTCAACGGTACCCATGGTATCCATGGTATCGGTAGTGGTCATGCTTTGTATGCGAATGGGGTTATTGCCGCCCATGGGCACATCGCCAATATTTACCTCGCGGGTAACAAAACGCGAATATTGGGTTAACGAATTACAATAACGGCCTTGCAGCAATTTAACAGCATCAGTATTCATGCAGCGGATAATTAATAAGCTGCAAATTTAACGATTATGTTGGGGAATAAGTTGTTTGGATGTAAATGATAAATTAATGGGCAGTTAAGTTATGGTGAGGATAAAATTTATATTTTAGGGGCAAATAGCCTTTAATTATCACAATGAAAAATATACTTGTTTTAATCTTACTGTCAGCGTTAATGGCTTCCTGTAAAAGCAATACAAAACGGGGAGTAAAAGATTCATTAATAATCGCTAAAACTGCATACCCATCGCCAGAACTTATCAAAATATTTGTACCCGCCATAAAAGGCACCTGGGTTAAAAAGGCATATATTGATAAGATAGCTAAAACAAAATCGCCTTTAGCGGCGGCGGATGAGGCGGATTTAACAACTTTTGTAATTAATACTGAACTGATAAAGGGAGATAGCCTAAAAGTACTTGCTGGATGGGGAAACCACGATGGCAGTGAGTTAATTCTGAAATTCAAAAAAGGGACACGCCCCATGGCGCTCATTTTTGGAGCAGGCGAATTAAGTTTGTCATCAATAAACGGAGAACCCATTTTAACATATTATCACCCCGACGAAAAAAGCAAAAAGACTATCGCAACCCAATATATAAAAGCTTTATCAGACAAACCAACCGAGTTGGGTGAAGGCACATACTATCTGGTAAATAAAGCGCTCATCGCAGGCGACTATGTTATGACAGATAGCCTGGGAGTTGTTTCAAAAATCAATTTTGATCCGTATGAAAAGGTGAAAGGTTTTTTTGACTTTAAAACCTACCATATAAATATCGATCTGAATTCTGATGTGATGGATAATCTTGACGAAATAGCATTTGACGGTTTTACTAAACACTATATATCATATTCTTTTGAAATTGACGCCGACACCTTAAAGATTTATGATACCCGGCCAAATGCTGATTCGACATTGTTGGTTTTGGATAAATTGAAGTATAGATTGGTGAGGGCAAGATAGTTAATTCTTTTAATAGTGTCCCTTTAAAGATAGAATGTAAACAATATCGCCCTCTATTTCATAAACTAATCTATGTTCCTGATTGATCCTTCGGGACCAAGCTCCAGACAATCCATGTTTTAATTGCTCGGGTTGACCTATACCACGATAAGGATCATTGGTTATAGCTTCAAGTAATTCCTTTATTTTTTTAATTGCCTGCTTATTTCCGCTCTTTTTGAAGTATACCAAATCTTCATCAGCTTGCCGGGTAAATTCTACAATCACAGGTTGTCAATATTTACAACTCTCGTTTCACCACGTTTTACCTGTCTCCTGCTTTCTTGAATTTTTGCTACAAATTCAGGATCATAAGGTTTTTCGGCCTCAAATGAAATTTTAAGCGCTTTCATAAAAGCTTTTAAAGCATCCAGTTGTTCTTTATTTTGCGGGTGTACGATTAGCGTTTCCATATTCAAATTTAAGCATTTAATTGATTAAATTTGATGAATGAAGCCCCAATTTATAACTAATGACAAAGGCGAAAAAACTGCTGTAATTATTCCAATAAGTGAATATGAGGATTTATTGCATAAGCGTCATTTAACACCCGAAGTAACCGAAGGGTACAAAGGTATGATAGATAAAATGCTGGCTGAGGAGAAAAATGATACAACCAAATATGTTTCTTTCGAAACCATCAAAGCCAAATTTCTAAAAGCCTGATTAACTATCCCCCCTAAAACAACCTCTCCTTAATTACCAGCGTACCGGCCATCATATCATGTAAACATTGCTGCTTCTTGTTAAAAAACGCCAACAGGTAGCCTATAAAAAACGTAAGTACAGAAAATATTTTGCACAGGTTACGGGCTATGGCTTTACCAAACTTAATACGCTCGCCATTCATGTCAACCACTTTTATTTTGAGCATCTGTTTGCCATAGGTGGCCTGTTTGGCCGAACTTTCCATCACCATATGGTAAATGATCTTGACAAATGGTATGCAAGCCAATAAGCCAAAGCTGGCTGTCATGCGCGTTTCTTTATCCTGCAATACCAATAATACCACCACAAAAATAACCACCACAAATGCGCCGAAAACGATAAACCAATCTAAAAACGAAGCCAGCAATCGCTGGTCGAAACTGCCGAAATACTGCATAAGCAGGGCGGGTTTGGCAAAGCCGAAAAGTTCCCGCAGTTCGGCAATTTCCTGGGCTTCCTTGTAATCGGGCATTTCGGGCGTTTTTACAAAGTCGGCAGGTTTTATTTTTCTGGCTTTTAGTTCATCAATACTGAAAGGCCCTTCGGGCTTACCATTGATCACTAAAATGTAGTTTGGATGCATGTGCAGGAGCTTTTCTGTTAAGAATACTTTTGGCGTGAAAAGTTACAGTTTTAATATCAAGTAGTGAGTATCAAGATTTTTAAAAAGTATTGCCGTTTGATTCAAATTCTTCCATCCAGTACTTTGTCATTTATTTAACCTTTCGCGTTCAACTATCCAAAAAAATCTTGATACTTGATACTTGCGACTTGATACTATTCTACCATGCATTACGAGGACGAAACATTTACCAAAACCCCTGCCACCCAACTTACCGGGCGCAACCATACCTACGAAAACTGTAAATTCATCAGCTGCGATCTGTCGCATGCCAACCTGTACGGTTTGGTTTTTATCGACTGTGTATTTGATGGCTGCAACCTGGCGCTGGCCGATGCCACCGATACCGGCTTCCAGAATATCCGGTTTAAAGATTGCAAACTGAGCGGACTAAACTTTGGCAAAGCCCGCGACTTTCTGTTCGAGGTGTACTTTGAGAACTGCATTTTAGATAACGCCATCTTCTACAAAAAGAAAAACAAAAAAGGCCGGTTTACTGATTGCTCCATGACGGAGACTGACCTCACCGAAGCAGATTTAACCGAGGCTAAATTCATCAATTGCAACCTTAACCGGGCTTTTTTCAGCCGCACGATACTCAAAGGAGCCGACCTGCGCAGCTCCTACAATTACACCATCGACCCTGATGATAATATGATTAAAAAAGCCATGTTCTCGCTCCACGGCCTGCCCGGCCTGCTGGCCAAATACGATATTAAAATTGAGGGATAATATCCTGGCAGATATTTAGTTATATGTATTCTTCAGGATAGACCTTATGCGAAAAATTGTAGTGTTTGTTGGATTAGTATTTTCCTCTTCTTTGGTAAAAGGACAAATACGCGACACCATTAACTTAGAAAATATTATTTCACGTTATCATTGGTTGCTGAATCCAGATTCAACACATGCTATGGCATTAGCCCCGAATCCGGGAAGCTGGAACAAAATTAAAACACGTGATTATTGGGATGCAAAAGCGGAGCGCGATAAAACTATTGATCCATTTTATTACCTGAACAGCACATTTTCCTTCCAAAAAAATGATATCTCAGTCTATCTAACTTTCAACAAGTTTAACACTTCTGTTTTAGCATCAAACATCAAGAAAGACTCTGCACAAAAAGCTTTTAGAACTCTCCTCCATGGTCTATACCGATGGCATATATCTTTTAGGGACGATATTGACTATGTTTGGACTTTCCCGCTAAAGGGATACAACTACCGGGCAGTTGGAGGTAATGGAGATGGCTATTCAGACAACGGCTACCGTTACCTTGATGGTAACAAACACGGAGCCCATCCGGCCCATGATATATTTATCAATGATAAAAACCAGGATTGTTTAGATGATCGTAATAAAAACCCTGTTGATGTACTCGCTGTCGACTACGGTATCGTAATAGCATGCAGTGACAAATGGGATAATAATAGTAACCTCCGAGGTGGCAAATACATTTGGATTTATCACTATCATACTTATCTAAATAGTGATAAATTCAAATTGACAGGTCGATCTAAATCTGGCTACTTTACCTACTACGCTCACAACAACGCCATTTTTGTAAAACCCGGTGACGAAGTTAGGTCAGGCCAAAAAATAGCCGAGGTTGGCCGCACCGGCTACAATGCTTATAAAAAACGTTCGCCCACACATTTGCATTTTTCGGCGTTCCGGCTGGTTGATGATATCCCCGTGCCCTTTAACCCCTATCAGCAATTAAAAAAAGCTAAAACATTATGAAAGTGATTTTAATGTTCATGATACTGGGGGTAATGAACAATCCTGTAAAAACCGACAATGTTATCACCCGTTTTAAACCGCCCACAGGTTATAAACAAAGTGCCGTAGCGCCCGGTAGTTTTAGTGCCTGGCTACAGGCTGTTCCGCTGAAACCTAATGGATCGCAATGCCTCACCTACCAGGGTAAGGTGGCCCGCACCGAGGCTTATACTGCGGGCATAGTTGATTTGAGCGTTGGCAAGTACGACCTGCAACAATGTGCCGATGCTGTGATGCGGCTGCGTGGCGAGTACCTGTACAGCCAAAAAAAGTACAATGAAATCTCCTTCAACTTTATCAGCGGTTTCCATTGCGATTTTGTGCATTATGCCAATGGGTACCGCTACAGTAATGACCGTTGGATACTAAAAGCCAAAAAAGATTATGGCTACGATAACTTTATGCGGTACATGACCCTGGTATTTAGTTACGCCGGCACCCTATCGCTGCAAAAGGAATTGAAAACCGTAAGCAATCCATCAACCTTAAAAACCGGCGATGTGTTTATTAAAGGCGGTTCGCCGGGACATTGTTTTATAGTGATGGATGTGGTAGAGGATGCGGCCCATCATAAAAAATTCCTGCTGGCGCAAAGCTATATGCCTGCACAAAGCATCCAACTGCTCCAATACCAGGAAAACCCCTGGTTCAGCCTTGATGAACCTGCCTATATCCTTTATGGCGAATTGGTGAGCCCTGCGTACTTAAAACGCTTTGAGTGATCATGGTCATTTATTAGTTCATATCCTGGTTGTACATTTACAATTGCCATTAAGGTAATAGGATTTGCAAAATGGGGCATGTGTATTGCTATTGAATGTATAGTTAACCAATAATGATCATGAGAGAGTTTTTTATAAACGGCCTGCACGTATTTGTTATCGTAGTTATCGGTGGTTTCATCATATTTGGCACTATGGCATTAATGGGGAAATTCGATCACTGGGATTCGCGCTTTATTAAAAAAGCACAACATATTTTCAGTCGCCTAAGGCGTTACTTCGACCGGAAACGCACCAGGCAACAAATTATTGAGCAGGACGAAAATATCAGCGCCCGCCGTGAGCACCATGCACATCACGAAACGCATACAAATGATAACGAAACTATTGAATAGTAAACCATTGCAATCATAACAGGTAAGATAATTTGCAAAAACTGTCATCCTGAGTGGTAAAATTTCGCGAAACTCTGAAGGGGAAATGACATACAATAAGAGAACTGTCATCCTGAACGTAGTGAAGGATCTATTCGCGAACTTTTCCGTCGGCGATGCATGTCGGTTAACAGATTCTTCACTTCGTTCAGAATGACAAAGGGGCTATTTCCAACATGTCATGGGTAGGTACGAAGGATCTATCAGTTGTGCATTACCGATAGAAAAGTTCGCGAATAGATCCTTCGTACCTCAGGATGACAGTCTTTTATTTTGAACATTATCTCCAACTACATAGTTCCTGGATTTTACAGCTCAGTATTGGAGGGGTATCAGGTATTTCAGTTTAGCAATAAATTTCGGAGCTACCTTTTCTCCACCCTGTCATAAAACCCGCCAAAGCTGTTATTTTTAACTGCTTCCTCGTTAAAAAAGTCGCCGGGAAAACCAAGTTCAATGGCACTGGCATCACTCAGGCGTTTCATCTGATCGACGTTTAAAGCTACATCAACGGTTTTTAAATTATCAAGCAACTGATCTACCTTGGTGGCGCCCACAATAGGGATGCACGAAAAATATTGCTGACGGGTCCAGTTAAGGGCAACGTGACTTTCGGATACGCCCAGTTCGGCGGCAACTTCCATCACTACTTTTGTAATCTTTTCGGCGAGGGCATTCAGCCGGTTGCTTTCGGGTTTTATGCGGCCTTTATCGCCTTTTAAATATTTACCGGTAAGCGCACCTCCGGCAAGCGGGGCCCAGGGTGTAACTGTCATCCCAAAATGTTTGGCCATCGGTATCAGTTCGCGCTCGGCTGTGCGGGCAAGCAGGCTGTACTCAACCTGTAAGGCTATAAACTGGCTCCAGCCCATCAGTTCGGCCAGGGTATTGCCTTTGGCTACCACCCATGCGGGCGTATCGCTTATAGCGGCATAGGTAATTTTACCTTGTTTTATCAGGTCGTCCATGGCGCGCAGCACCTCGTCAATGGGGGTAATATTATCCCATATATGCAGGTATAAAACATCAATAAAATCAGTTTTAAGGCGCTTCAGGCTTTCCTCTACACTACGCATCATGTTTTTACGGTTGTTGCCCGATGCGTTCGGATTGGTTACGTTATCTTTTAGGGTATACTTTGTTGCCAGCACAAAATAATCCCGGTCGTGATTGCTCATATAATCGCCTATGATCTTTTCGCTGGTGCCCAGCTTATAAACATTGGCTGTATCCAGGAAATTGCCCCCTGCGTTAGCGTAGGCATCCATTATGGCAAAACTGGTCGCCGCATCGGCACCCCAGCCACCTTCGGTACCAAAACCCATAGTGCCCAGGCACAATTCAGAAACTTTAAGGCCCGAGCGGCCAAGTAATTTGTAGTTCATAGGAGCCCCCTCTAAATCTTCCCCGGTAGGGGAGACTTTATTTTTTATTTATTTCAGTTCTATATTAAATTTTTTTTGAGCATAATTTTGTTCTTACCATCGCTTTTTTAAGCCCTCCCTACCGGGGAGGGTTTGGGTGGGGCTCAAACAATAACAAAGGTGCTTTGTAATATTAAACAATACAAATGTATTACCATGAAAATTATAACACTCCATACCCCAATTCATATTCACGAGTTATTTAACATATTGCAGCATAAGCTCAACCAGCTTTTTCATGAACGCAGGCAAAGTGCTATTAACTTCACCATCAGCGGGCATAATGATGTTATTGAAATAAGTCAGCCCGATTTATACGAAGGGGTTTTGTTTAAGCTGGAAATAGTTGATCACGAACTGCATATTACCCGTAACGAGCATTATGTGGATGATGTAAACTCGCTCACGGTAGAATCTATCCTGAACGACTTGTTTGCCGATGTGGCTGGCAAGTACGGCACCGACCTTGTGCAGGAAGGCTAAGCGAAAATTTGAAATATAATTTTTAGCTTTAACAGAAAAACTACCTATGCGTAATATTTGGTACCTGTTGATCTGTTTTTTATTAGCATCGGTCAACCTGAACGCCCAAGCGCCTGTTAAAGCCAAAGGCCCGGCCCCTACTCCTTTGCAGGGCGAGCCGGTTATCATTAAGCGCGATACACTGTTTAAATTTTATGCAGGGCAGGGCTTGTTTGACGTGCGGGAACGTGCGGCCATAGTTACCAAACGAATAGAGGCCCTTGTAGCGCGGATGGATTTTAACCCAGATTCGCTTACGTTAAAAAACGACAGTACATTATCGGTTATTTATTACAACTCGCAAATTGTGATGGCCGTAAATAACCAGGATGCAACTTTTACAGAGCTTAACCGCGCGCAACTTGCCGCCAGCTATTTACTCGTCCTTAAACAAAAACTGGGCAACTACTTTACCAATAATGGCACCCAACAAGTTATAGTTAATATTTTAGAAGCCATAGCCGTTATTGTACTGTTATTAGCACTCATATGGGCACTGTTTAAAGCCTCGCGCTGGTTAAAGCTAAAACTATTAAAGGCTTGGGAAACCCGGATGGATAAACTGGCGTCAACTGGCGCCCCGGTAGTCTACGCTCACCGGCTACTGCCCGTTGTTACCGGCTTGCTGCGCATAGCGCGTATCATAGTTATTATTTTGCTGGTGTACCTTGCACTCCCGGTATTGTTTTATATTTTCCCTTCGTCGAAACCCATTTCGGTACAGTTGCTTGGCTATGTGGTTACGCCTTTTAAAAGCATATTGCTTGCTATTGTACATTATATCCCCAACCTGCTTACCATTGCCGTTATTTACCTGGTAACCCGTTACATTGTTAAGCTGGTAAAATTTATAGCCAACGAAATAGCCCTGGGCAATTTTACTATCAAAGGTTTTTATGCCGAGTGGGCCATGCCCACCTATAACATCATCAGAGTGTTACTTTTCGCATTTATGTTTGTGGTGATATTCCCTTATTTGCCAGGCTCCGATTCAAAGATTTTCCAGGGGGTTACCGTATTCCTGGGGATATTGTTTTCGTTAGGGTCATCATCAGCCATATCCAACATGGTATCGGGCATTGTACTTACCTATATGCGCCCCTATAAAATTGGCGACCGCATAAAAGTAGGCGAAGTTACGGGCGATGTGGTAGAAAAAAACTTATTGGTAACGCGCCTGCGCACCATCAAAAACGAAGATATTACTATACCCAACGCCACCATATTAAGCGGCCACACCACCAACTATACTACCGTGGCTAATACCATGGGGCTGATATTGAACACCACGGTTACCATTGGTTACGATGTGCCCTGGCAAACAGTGCACAACCTTTTAATAGCTGCTGCCGAAGCTACTGATGGTATCCTGGCCGATAAAAAATCTTTTGTACTGCAAACCGCACTCAACGATTTTAATGTGAGTTACCAGCTTAACGCTTATACCGCTTTATCAAACCAAATGGCCGGCGTTTATTCGCGGTTGCATCAAAACATACAGGATAAGTTTAACGAAGCCGGTGTCGAGATCATGTCGCCGCATTATACATCGTTACGGGATGGTAACCATATCCAGATTCCGGATGGCTATGTGGCCGACGGGTATGTTAAACCCGGGTTTAAGGTGGAGTAGGATCATTTAATGAAAATCGGGTATTGCTGAAGGTAGAAGATTTCAGTTAATCCCCAAACAAAAAAAGACGCACATAATGCGTCTCTACAAAAATCTTATCGGTATAAAACCCTATCCGTTTATCCAGCTAAACTTGTACTCCAGCATGGGGTTTTTCATCCTGTCGGCAACACGAAGTAAACGGGTGGGCAGGTTCATGATATAATCGCGGGCTTTTTCGCCGCTTTCATTAAGGTCGGTAACACTTTCAATATGCCAGTCTTCAATCAGCTCTTTCAATATGTCTACATAATCAATCGCAGTGTAAATTCCTAAACGCTGGGCGGCATCGGTAAAGTGGCCAAAAGTTTGGCCTATTTTTAAACCTACTTCGCGCAGGAAGTGGGCCGGCATTACAATTTTTTTGCGCATCATATCCTCAAAGGCTATCATGGCTTCGTTAGGGTCAACCTCAAATATTTTTTCGATAAAGTACTTGTAGGCTTTGGCGTGGCGGGCCTCATCGCCTGCAATTACACCACACATTTTTGATAACAAAGTATCGCCATCTTTTTTAGCCTGCGATGCCACACGCCTGTGCGATACGTTTGTTGCCAGCTCCTGGAAAGAGGTATATATAAAGTTGCGGTACGGATCGGTACCCGTGCCTATATCAAAACCGTCGGCAATAAGGTATTGGGTAGATACCTCCATCATGCGCATATTAACCCGGCCCGATAAATAAAGGTACTTGTTAAGCAAATCGCCGTGGCGGTTTTCTTCGGCAGTCCAGTGGCGTGTCCATTTCATCCAGCCACCGTCTTCATTCTTCGAAACACCATCAACCATAGTAAGCCATGATTCGTAGGTTGGCAACGCTTCTTCGGTAATTGTATCACCAACTAATACAGCAATAAGATCATAGCTCAATCCTTGTGCACTTTCCTGCAGTTCCTTGATTTCGTTAAAGAAGGTATCTCTTGAAGAATCGGGTAAAAAATCAGAGGGCTGCCATATCGTATCAACAGGTTTTAAAAAATCATACATCTTTTCGAGCATGAATTTTTCAATGTGGCTCATTACTTCCCTGCGTTTTTCTACAAAAAATTCCATAACAAATTATTAGTGTTCAAAGGTAACATTTAAACCACAATAAAGTTATATCATTTTAAGGCATTATAACCTATTGCGTCTTTCATACACGCAGGTAAATTGTCCAATGAGGGTTTGCCGGTAAACAGCGAAAACGAACTATTATAGTCCCAAAGCATCCCGGGAATACCCCGCTTTTTTAATGCCAACCTCACGGCTTTAATATACCTGCACCGGCTATCCAAATCTGTATATTTATTATATACGCCATATTCGCCGCATATTATCGGCACGTCATATTTATCGCCCCAGGTCTTCACAATTTGCAGCTTATCATTTACCGACTGTTCGTTACCATCGCGCCGGTACATTTCATGGTTACTTTCGCCAGCGGTGCCTTTGGCCCTGGGATCAAGGGCTGGAAAATTTTCCGCACTATAAGGAAATGATACCCCGGTTGTGGCAACCTGGTTACCTACCCAGCTGGCCCCCTGGTGGGTAAAAAAGAAAGGTTCGTAAAAGTGAAATGTATATATAATATTTTCATCGGCAAGCCTTACAAAACGGCTTAATTCATATATGCTGTTATAATTGCTGGCGCCAATAATAAGCGTGCGTGTTTTATCAACTTTACGCAGTGCAGTTACAACGTTGTAGGCTACATCTTTCCACACATCGGGGCTCATGTGGGGCGGCTCGTTATATAATTCAAAAAACAATTCATCGGCACTGACATTCGTATACCTTTTAGCAAGTTTCACCCATAAATCGATAATTTTCAGGGTTTCGGAACTGCTGTTTGCATCATTTAAATTGCCATCATGGTAATCTAATACCAATTTAAATCCGTACCTATGGCATTGCTTAACCACTTTATCAATGTATTCCAATATTTCTCCGGTTGGTATGTGTGCCGTTTCAAAGTATGTAAAAGCTATAGGGAGCCGTATGCTCCTAAAACCAAGTTTTTTCAGCAACACAAAATCAGCATCTTTTATAGCGCCCTGGTTTAGCGGATTTTTGTTCCATGTTTGCTCGAGCCATGAAAAACTGATGCCATTATTAAGGCTTGCAGCCCGCCTGAAGGCAAGCGCCCGCACCTGCATATATTTTGGACTGCTTTTTGCAACTGGGCAGCTTGTTGTCATGCATAATAATATTAACAAAAAGTTTAAAAGCAGCTTAAAACATATATTTTTGTTCATAAGCATATTATATCCATCACCAATTCATTAATTAGTTCAGGCGTTCATTTTTAATTTATATTTTCAAGATAGCGAATAATGTTTGTTCAAATTACAAAAGAAGAATTAATAAAAGAGACATCAAAAAAAACATGGTTCCAAACTAACAACATTGTTTGGATGATTATATTTCTTTACCCGCTTTTTAGTATAGTCGATTTTATATATGCGCCGGATGTTTGGTTACAGTTTTTTATTGTAAGGATAATTACCTGCCTTATAATTTATGCCTTACACAGCTATGTCCAATACAAAAAATACAATTACCGGATATTATTACATGTTAGCATGTTGCTGCTGTCGGTAACATCGGCGCTGCTTTGTAATATTGTAAGCGTATCTAACTTAAATATATATTACTCACTTTTTGCAACCCTTGTACTGTTTTTTAACCTGCAGGTTTTTTGGGAACCCATTAATTCAATTATCCAGTTTATGCTGGCCATATTGTTTCTTGCCGTGTTTTTTAACATGCAACATGAATATAACCTTGATATCGTGATAAACGGCGGCGGGCAGCTGTTTTTTATCATATCGGCCATATCGTGTATAGTGCCTAACACCCGCTATAAGATAATGCAACGTGATGTGCGTTCGCAGATACTGATCGAGAAATCAAACGAACAGCTAAAGGAGCAAAATACATCAATCAACGAGAAAAACAATCTTATTGATTTACAGTATGAGCAGTTGCGTAGACTTGACGAACAAAAAAACAGCTTTATCAATATAGCCGGGCACGATTTAAAAAACCTCATTGGATCTATCACCATGAGCAACAACATGATCAAAGAGGAAGATTACCGCTTAAGCAACGATCAGAAAGAGTTTGTAGGCTATATAGCCGAATCGGCCGATAAAATGCAGTATATGCTTAACAAGCTGATGGATGTTAAGGAGATCGAATCGCCCGAGATTAAATTCAACCTCGAAATTTTTGATATCAATGTTGAAGTAATGCATATTTTTAAAGGTTTGTATGAAACCGCCCAGCTGAAAAATATCCATTTGGTTGATAACATATTAAAACTACCGCTTAACGTAAAACTTGATAAGGTATTTGCCGGGCAGGTATTCCAAAACCTGTTATCAAATGCTATCAAATTTTCGCAAACCAACAATACCATAAAAATTGTAACCAGTTTGCAGCGCCAACGCTTTGTGTTTGAAATTATTGACGAAGGTATTGCCATTGGGCAAAGCGAGCTGGATATGATGTTTAACAAACTAAAAACATTAAATGATACATCGGGAGTTACCGAAAGCCGCTTGGGGCTTGGCCTTTCAATAGCCAAGTTAATGACCCAGGAAATGGGCGGCGACCTAACATACCGTAGTAATGAAAATGGTAATTATTTCCGAGTAGAATTTTACGTTATAAATTAATTATTTGCAACCCGATGAATAAATTTCTTTCCCTCTTAGCCTTTGTATTTCTTATTAGTACAGCGTCAAAAGCTCAACACCTTGTAACTTTTAAAACGCTGGGCCATGATGATGATATGATATATGGCATGAGCGGTGCCAATTCATTTTATTTCAAAATAACGCCACTTACCGAAATGAATGGCAGTAAAGTGGTTTTATTTTTTGAACCATCGCAGGCCTTGCTTAAAGATCACTCTTATATTAACGTCGTTATAAATAATAAGCCGGCCTATAGCGGCCGCATGACTAAGGATTCCATCCAAAAAATAACACTTACCTTAACCAGGGCCGATTTATCCAACGATAAGTTCCTTAAGATACAAGTTAAAACCCTGCTAACCATCACTGATGATGAGTGCCGCGATCTGGATAACCCCGGCATGTGGTTAAAAGTTAAAAATTACTCGTACTTATCTCTGCTACGTAACAACAAAGGCTTTTTTGATAATGTAAACATCAGCAATTGCTTCGATTCAAAAAAAGCTATCGTTTACCCTACCAACCCTACGCTTCCCGATCTTAAAGCCGTGGCATGGGCTTACTCCAGATTAAAAAAGACACAAACCAGAGACATCATGGTTTATGATGAAGCCCATGTGCCTGATACCCTCAGAAATTATATTAAAGTTGGTACCGTTGGCTCGTTAAGTGCCGATTCGCGCGAGTTGCTAAAAGTAACCCCGCAAAACGGCCAGGGTTTATTTTACCTGCATAAATCAATGAGTTTGGTTACCGATACCAATACCCGTTTGGTTGATGTTAAGGGCGTGCTTACTGCTGTAAAAACAGCAACGCAGGAAATGCAGCCAAAAGAGATATTATTTGTTACCGGCGGCGATAATGCAGGTTATGAAAAAGCGATTACCGCCTTAGGTAACATGAATATTTTAAATTCGACCTATGGCGACTACCTGCTGATTGAAAAAGCACAAAATACATTTTCTAAAACTATCGACGAAAACCGTTCAAAACTTTCATTAAAACAAATTGGTGGTGTAGCCGACTTTTTATCGGGCATCGGATCATTAAAAAGCGCATACTCGTTTAAAAACAGCGATTTTAGTTTTACTCCAAAAGAAGTGGAGATTCGTTTTGTGGCCAATTACAGCGCTTTAAGCGCGGGCGACCGTGGTTTCTTTAACATATACCTGAATGGCCTGCTTATTAACAGCGAAAAGCTTGACGGCACCGGTAAATTAAACACTGCCATTACTATTAACCGTTACCAGCACCACAAATACAATACGCTGGAGGCCGAGTTCAGGTTTTACCCAACCAGCGGCCATTGCAAGGATAGCTTTACCAACTTTTTTGCCGAGGTGGATGTAGACAAATCATACCTGGAATCAAAAAACCCGTTTGTAACCAGCGACCTGAGCTTTTACCAATATCCCGAAGCCTTTAACACCGGTACTACGCGCATAGTGATAACCAAAGACTATGCAAAATATGCAGCAGGGGCCTTAGGCGAGATTATTTATGAATTAAATAACAACATTAACGCTAATAATTTCCCGGAGTTTGTTTATTCGGACGAAATCCCTACCGGCGATCTTAAAAAATATAATATCATCGCCCTGTTATCAAAAAACGACAAATTAATGGGCGAGTTTCCTGATGCCCCAATTAAGTTTGACAAAGATTTCAGGCTATATAAAACCGATGATAACACAACGGTATACTCCTTAAATGATACCGTATCAAACGGGCTTGCGCAAATATTTTACGGCCGCAGCAACAACGCCACGCTGGTACTCACCGCAACCGGAACCCACATTGGCGATGCGTTCCTGGCTGCATCAAAATCAATCACGGAGCAGCTCTCTACCCTGTCAAGCAACGTATGTATATCAGATGTAAACTCCAACAAATACTTGTTCAACATCAATAAATCGAGCGAAAACCTGGAGTATATTGATACCAAAAGCGGGTTAACCCGTTTCTGGGACAGCTATAACCTGTACATTTTGTTGGGGATACTTATATTAATATTGCTATCGTTCCTGTACGTTCGTTCAAGAGTTCAAAGATCACAGGATCTGTTTAACGATTAACCTTTTTATTTAGTATCAAGTAGTAAGTATCAAGTAGCAAGATTTTTGACTTCCGGAAGTTCGGACAGAAGGCCGTCTCACGACTTACTACTTGATACTTACTACTAATAAAGTAATTTATATACATATAATGAGTATTTCAATTCCTGAACTTTTGGTTAATGACGGGTTTATAACACCAGGCGATCAGGTAAAAATTAAAAGTTTTTCAGAAAGATCAGGTATGGCCTACGTAAAAATAGCGCTTAACTTTGGTTACATTTCCCGCAAAAACTATGAACGCTCATTAAGTAACGCCGGCTATCATTTTGCAGAAATAAGAGAGGAGGCTTTTGATACCGAGGTATTAAAAAAGGTTGAACTTAAATTTGCCAATGACCACCTCGCCCTCCCCCTCCGTATCGAGAACAACCGGGTGGTTACGCTTATGGCCGATCCATCAGACCAGCTTTTTGTCGATTTTATCAGGTTTACCTATGATATGGAACCCGACATTATTGCTGCCTATGATTTGGATATTACCTGGCTTAGCCACAAATTATTGGGCGAAAAATACGTTAAAGCATCCGTTTATGAATTGATGAGGCGCGACCCCAAAAGTTCGGCTTCTACCACTTTCACCACCCCTCAACTGGCATTCATATTTATATTGCTGAGTATTACAGCGGCAGGGATGGTTTTAAACTTTAAAAACACGTCAATTGCCATCAACGTAGTTATCAGTATGTTTTTCCTGGTGGCTATTACCTTTAAATTGTTCCTGGCCCTGGTAGGATCGCGGTTTGAGCTGCACCAGGCGGTAACTAAGCATGAAGTGCGCGATGTTGTTGATGCCGAGCTCCCACTATACACCGTATTGCTGCCGGTTTATAAAGAGGATAAACTCATCAAAAAACTGATCTGGAATCTGCAAAGCCTTGACTATCCGCGCGAGATGCTGGATATAAAGTTACTGATTGAAGAAGACGATGATAAAACGTTAAAAGCTGTTCAAAACCTTGATTTTCCGGCTGTTTTTGAGGTAATTGTGGTGCCTTTTCACATGCCTAAAACCAAGCCTAAAGCTTGTAATTATGGGCTGCATTTTTCAAGGGGTAAATTTTTGACCATTTATGATGCCGAGGATATCCCCGATACCGATCAGCTTAAAAAAGTAGTTACCTTATTTGCCAAACTGCCCGATCATTACATTTGTATTCAAAGCGCGCTTAACTATTTTAACCGCAATGAAAACTTCCTTACCCGTATGTTTACCCTGGAGTATTCATACTGGTTTGATTATATGCTGCCCGGCTTAGATACCCTCGACATTCCAATCCCCTTGGGCGGCACCAGCAACCACTTTAAAATGGATGCCCTTATTGAGCTTGGCGCCTGGGATCCCTTTAACGTAACCGAAGATGCCGACCTTGGTGTGCGTGCTTACGCCAAAGGTTATAAAATAGCCATCATCAATTCAACCACCTACGAAGAAGCTAATAACGAACCCATTAACTGGATTAGGCAGCGCTCCAGGTGGATAAAGGGCTATATGCAAACCTACCTGGTACACATGCGCAACCCTATTGAATTAATCAGGAAAATTGGCTTTAAAGGTTTTTTAGGCTTTAACTTTTTTATCGGCGCCACATCGGCCACGTTTTTGGTTTACCCGCTGTTGCTGGCTATATTTATCTGCTACCTGGTTTTCGATTTTTCAACAATCCGCACCCTGTTTCCTGATTGGGTTTTGTTTATGGCTATATTTAATTTGATGGTAGGCAACATCCTGATGATATATGTAAACATGATGGCCGTATTTAAACGCCGTTATTTTGAACTGATATTGTTTGCCCTTGCCAACCCGGTTTATTGGTTAATGCACTCGGCAGCAGCCTATATGGGCTTATACCAGCTGATAACCAATCCGTTTTATTGGGAAAAAACCAACCATGGTTTAAGCAAAGTGAAAAATCCTACAAATGTTGTTAAATAAAAAATGAGGATCTCTAAAAGTCAATACCTGTTTATAATAACCGCAATACTTGCTGTTTATTACCTGGCAGTGGGCATTTACATGAACCATTTGGGCTATTATAACCAGGAGAGTATTTTTTATATCGAAAAAACCAAGATTATTTTTGAGGGCCTTGGCAACCGTATTAAAGTAATGGGGCTTACGTCGCCGCTATTGCCTTTTTATTGTTCTATAATTTTCAGTTCAGTAAGCACCTTTCTGGCGCCTGTAATAGCATCTGCGCTGGGTACTGCCGTTTTATTTTACATACTTGCCTCTACGTTAAAAACCCGTATCCAGCACGACGATTTTTACTTTTACATATTTGTCGCCTTATTTTTTTTACACCCGGGTATCATATATGTGGCAGCATCGGGCAAGGCTATTTACCTGGTACTTATCAGCTTTTTCCTGTTCTTTTTTAACCTGTTAAAGTTTTACCGGTCCAATACAACTTTCCACGTTTCATTAGCCAGTATTTCGCTGGTGATACTTATTTTTTGCGATTATAAGTTTGTATGGCTTTGCCTGTTTTTTATACCGTTGGTATTGGCCATTACTTTACAAAGCTTAAATCTTGGCGAAAAGGAATCTATTTTCCGGCTGTTTTTAAGTTTTAACAGTCCATCGCTGCGCCGTAAGCTCGTAAGCAAAACCTTTGCAATTTATATTATCCTGTTTATTTTGCCCATTGCCTCTATCATTTCTTACAAGCTGCTCAACCTAACCCATTCCAACGATCTTAACTACTTTATCGAAAGCCCCTATGCCACCTGGAATGTGTTGGTTGATAAACTAAACTACGATATTACAACAGCCGCAACCAACTACCAGCTGCCCGAACTTTCGGTACTGGTATCCGTAAGGGTTATCTATTTTTGCCCGCTTATTTTGATAGCTATATATCTTTTCCGCGAAAGTACTTACCAGGCTTTAACTATTTTAACTCCTTTCGCGTTTATCGAGTTTTTGCACATCAAATACGATAAGCTATATATTACTTATGAGTACTACCTTATTTTCCTTATACTATCGTTGCTTTGCCTTATATTTAAGGCACTGGTAGTTCAAAATCAAAAGGTTTTTAAAATAATTGTTTTGGTTGCTGCGCTATCAACATTTTATACTGGTTACTCTTTTTTAAAAGGATCATTCATTCATGATGAAAAAGCATTTATAACCACACTTGTGAGCGGCGAACATAATATGGACCAGATTGAAATTATGGATATGGCAGGCTATATCAACACCTTGCCAAAAAACTCACATGTGCTTATGGACGATGCCATAGCATACCCGGTTGCAGCGTTTACAAACGATATCAGAAGATTAACGCTGCCGTACCAGGACCTGTTTTTAAGCGCCATCGAAACGCCCTACCGGTATGATGATTACATCCTGATTGCTACGGCCAAAAATCCGTTTACCGGCTATACACAGCTTAACAATAAGTATATCCCGGCCATTCGTATTGCAAATAGCGGCATTAACTACCGCCGCGTTCACGAAACCAACAACTGGGTGCTATACAAAATCATCTCCATCCGATAAAATTGAACTATTAACTATTGACTGACTTATATTAACCAAGACCTGCTCTACAAAAAGCAGGTCTTTTATGTTTAAAGGCAATCTCATCACGCCACATTATCCAGCATGGGCGTACCCATTACAAACCAGGCTTTGGTAATTTTATCACCAGCTACCTCGTAAATACAAAGGGCATCAATATGCCCGGGCCCATCAGGAAAAGTGCGGGATACCTGCTCAAAGTCGACAACCTTATTGTTAAGCACTGTGCGGGTAAGCAACTCACCAAACAAATTGGGCTCCCGGAATCTAACCAGGTGTCTTTCGCGTATGGCTGCGGCTCCGCTGGCCAGTAGTGTGTCCGGGAATTCATAATACAGGGCGTCGTCGGCCCAACAGGTCATAAACAAATCAATATCCTTTGCATTATAGGCATCCAGTTGTTTTTTTACTACCTGTTCAATAGCAGTTTTTGCGGTGTTTTCCATTGGTAATTTATTGGTACAGCTAATATAAGATGTTGTGGGATTGATAATATGCACAGCGGGCTTTATTAGTGCCCACCACCGCCGCAGCCGCTACAACCCGAGGATGAGCAGCCCGAGCACCCACTGCTGCAACCGCTGTGCCCACCGCAGCCATGTGAACCACCGTCACCATGTGAACCACCGTGAGCGGAATGGCCGCCATGGTGGCCGCTATCCCCGTCGCCGCCGCAACCACTGTTGCTATCATTGTTGTTTTTACTATCGTCATCGCTGTCACCGTCCCCGCCCTTGTAAACCGCCACAACCACCAGCCCTATAACTCCTGTCATAATAGCCAACGCTATGCTGGTTTCTGAGGCCTGTATAAACAAGCCTGCGGCAACAATCAGCATCAGTAAAATAACAACCTGGCTGATATTGCGGGGCTTGGGCAGCAGCCAGTACCTACCCATATTTACCCGCCTGAAATTGATATCTGTAAAGCGGGTTTGGTTATTGTGCCAGATATCAGCAGGTGGTTGCATACCGAAAGCTTCGGCATACAACTGATGTGTATGGGTATAATACCCATCAAATTTAACGGCCTCGGCCTGGCCCCCTTTGGTTGGGTTATGATGTATTTGCTGCCTTAGGGTATCGCGGCATAAATCGTTCCAGTACGATTGGGTGAAGGTTAAATGCAGGTGCCAGGCCTGGTCTACCGGATCAGACGGAGTTACCCCACCAGGAGTGATACAACACAGGAAAATGAACTTTTTATATTCTTCAATCACGCGCAGGGCATAGTTGCGCGGCCAGCCATTTTCGCGGGCCAGCCTGTCCGAAAATTTGAAATCGACCCCAGGTTTATCTATACTATAGTTTTTAATATTTTGCCAAAGTAACTCTTGTTCGGGTATCATGATAGTGCAGGTTATCTGGCTTAAATGTACTTAAACGCCGGCAGAAGAAAAAGGGGGAACAATGCTGGATATTTATCGTAAGCTTATTCTCAAACCCGATAATCATCCCCATCACAAATTAAACATCACCTTAGCCAGCAACATCCTGCCCGGAATGCTGTACGTGCTTGACGTAAACACGTTGGCCGACAAATACAGCGAAGTATAGTTTTTTACGTTGAACAGGTTTTGGGCGGTTAGCTGTACATCTATTTTGGGTTTACTGAATTTGTAGCGTATAGTTGCATCGGCAAAAAAGTATTTAAGATCATTGGCCTGCTGCTGGTGGGTGTAATAATGATCGGCAGCAAGGTTGAACTGCAGGGTATTAAGCGGATTATATTCAATAGCGGCAGTTTGAATAAGCCGCTGAAATTTGCTGCTGCCGGCTACTGCTGTTGATTTGCTGGTGGTTTGGCTGTAATTGGCCTTATAGCTTAAATTAACTGTACTGCTCAGTTTGCTTTCGGCACCCACGTTCAGCGTTTCGCCTACGGTATTGAAGGGCAGGATAAGTCCGTTTTGCAGCTGGTTTAGCCGGGCGGTTTGCCAGGAAGCCCCGGCGCTGAAAGTGGTTTGCAAATCGAAATTATACTTACTCACATAGCCGCTTACCGCCCAGGCGTCCGTTTTATTATCATAAGGCAGCACAACCCGTTGCTGCAGGTTATTGGTTAATGTGCTGGATGCAATGTTGTTGGCGTAAATATGGCTGTAATTAACATTCAGGCTAAAAAAGAACAGCGTAATGGCTTTGCGGTAGTTAAAGCCCAGGCCTGCATTTTGGCTCTGGCGCTCGGTAAGGTCGGCGCTGTTAGCGTACAGCGTGCGGTAATTGGTCAGGATATAGCCACGGTACACATCCTGAATGCTGCCAATGTTGTTGCGCAAATTATAGTTCAGGGTAAAATAGTTTTCGATGCCGCTTTGGTATTTTACATACATCCGCGGGTTAAAGTACAAGCGGTTAAGGCTGTTACTTAACTGGTAGTAATCATCACTGTAATGGGTTTGCTGCCAGCTGAGGGGCAGGCTGGCCTCTATCTTCAGAATTTTGCCGGGTATGTCAAAATCTGCCTCGGCGTACGCCTTGTTACGGCTCCAGTTTAAGCTGTTGCGGGTGCTATCGCCAACCGGGTTAACCGTATTGTTTTGCTGGGTAGCTGATAGCGCCGAGTTTAACGTTTGCGACTGGCTGCTGAACCCCGCCTTATAGCTTTGTGTTATATGCTGACCTGGTATTTTATAAGCCAGGTAATTGTTGCTGAACCAGGTAGGGATATTTACCGTTTGGGTAAGCAGCGAATAATTTACACCGTTGTTAAAAATATCCGGGTTAAGGTTTGGCTCAATAACCCGGCTCTCGGGTTCAGATGTGCGGTTAATGTAACTATACACCTCCATAATTTTATCGGAATGGAAGGTTTTCATCCAATTAAGCTCGTTAGAAAAATTGAACAAATTATCCTTAAACGTTTGGTTTACGGGCACGCCATTGCTCACCAGGTTTGAGTACGAAGTATTGTGGTTATAATCAGTTACCAGGTTATCGTTCAGGTAATATTTGTTTTGATTAACGTTCAGGGTAAACTGGGTATGGATTAAATCGGGGCGCCATTTATTATTTTGCTTTTCGGTATAACGGATGGTATCGCCGGGCAGGTAAACCTCGCTCAGGCGGCTGTAATCCTGGTGCTGGCTATCGCGCAGGTATGATATATTGGCCCGCAGCTGCACATCTTTTTTCAGATTAACCAGGTTGTTAAGGTTAACTATACCCGATTGATTAAACAAATACCTGTTGCGCGGCAGATCCGGGTCGCCGGCGGTGCCTAAGGACAATACAGTACCGGGCTGATCATTATCCAGGCGTTGCATGTGCTCGGCCGAATTGTGCGACACCAGATCGCCGGCCACATCATAGCCCGTGTTGTTGCCGCGCAGGTAATTAATAGCCTTGTATTTATCTTTAAACATCATGGCATTAATGTCTTCATCGTACTTTTTGGGCAAGCCCGCGCCTATGGTTTCCTGCCCTATCAGCTGTAGTTTGGCATCTTTTTTTATGGTGAGGTTAAGGGCCACATCCTCGCTTACCACCTTATCGCGCAGCATTTTTACGGGCTGATGATTTTCCATCACCTGCACCTGGTCAACCACGCCATGGGGTATGGTGCCGGTAGCAATATTATATTTATCGTCCAGCAGGTTATCACCACCTATGTACAGGTTGGATATGGCCTTGCCGTTATAGCTTATTTTGCCGTCCTTGGCTATATCAATGCCCGGCAGCTTTTTAATTACATCGCCAATAACTCTATCCTGCGGGCTGCTAAAATCCGACACCTTGTAGCTGGTAGTATCGCCGCTAACCCGCAGCCGCGGCCGGTTATTTTTTATGGTAACACCCTGCAGCTGATGCACCGCGCCTGCAAGTTTAAAGTTGTAGGGTATTGTAAAGGTGCTTACCGGTAGCCCCGCCTTTTTAAAGCCTATGCAACTGGCCTCCAAAGTAAGGCCGCTTTTATCGGCATTAGCGGGAATACCCAGGCTGTATAGCCCTCCTGCATCGCTGGTGGTATAGGCTATAATAAGGCCTGCGCTGTTTTTAAGGTTGATGCCGGCGTAGCTTATTGGCTTGCCAATGCTATCGGTAACTTTGCCTTTGATGCTTTGGCCAAGGCATACCATGCCCATGAGCATCCAAAATATGAATACCCCGGCGCTTTTATGCAGGCGGCTCATTTTTTTTCGGGAAGCTCTAAAGGGTTATTGATTACCGGCCCCGTACCGTTTATCCGGATTTTTACCTGGTCGCCACCACCCGGGCCCTGGCCAGGCCCGCCTGCCCGCATGCCGCCACCCGAGCCTGCCATGGCCGACTGTGCAAAAGCATTGGGGTCTTTCCGCATGGCGGCTTCCAGGTTTTTAAATTCTTTTTCGGTGGTTTTGACGGCATCGGTTGGCAGGGCTATTACGTTCGGATCATCGTTGGCATCGTCCATGCCAATCAATTTAATTGTTGCGCCGCCGGGGACCGGGGCTTCTGTGGCAGGCTTTGGCGAATTGGCTACCTCGTCGAGGCCGTCAAACTTAAATACCACCTCTTTATTAGTATCATAAGCCTCCACAATTAAGCCCGGCAAACCGTTCAGTTTCCACGGCCCGGCATGAAAAGGCAAATCCGGGCAAAACCAGGCTGTATAATCCCTGCCCTTGAAATGTCCCGTAGCTTTTTGGCAATGCAAACCCGAAAAACTGGCTGTATCGGCGCTTATCTTCCAGTCAATCACCGGCATGGGCTCTTCAATCATATACGGGGTTATCAGCCGCTCTTTACGTACCAGTTTATGTTGCAGCGGAAACTGGTAAAACTCATTCCGGGTGGTAGGCGCGCCGCCGGTTATTTTAATATTGACGCTGCCACTTCCCTTTTGCTCGGCCATCTGGTCGGCAACCTGCTTTTTCATCAGGGCCTCCTGCAACTTGCGGTCGTAACTTTTATAAGCGCTGGAAGTTGCACCCACAAACAGCACCATATTTTCGGTATATGGCTTATCCCTGTGCGTAGTATCCCGCAGGTGCGAAAACTTGTAATGCACAACAGCCTTTGCAGTATCGGGCCTTTGCGCCTGTGCCCCACCAGCAAGGCCAAACAGGCAGGCTAAAAAGAGTATCGTTTTTTTCATGATGGTTATAAGGTTATATCTGTTTTTAATAATTACAGATCAAATATAACTAACACAATAGTTAAACTACGAAGTTTTCGTAGAATTAACAAAATTTAACAATTGGTGGAGCGTTCATTGGTTCATTGGTGGCTCGCTGGATAGCTTTCGCTTTGTGTTGCTCATCGGCGTATGAGTATCATAGGGCCATCATGCAAAGACAGCCTTATTAGCCCTGAAAGGGCGACATCCGTCTGCGATGGGCATCGACCATCGGTTAAATGTATTGACGAGACCGCCCTGAAAGGGTGGCATATATTTTACCTTTTCAGAACTGTCTATTTAATCATTAAATACAGCCCCGCAGCAATTGACGCGCCCACAATTGGGCCTAATACAGGGATCCAGGCGTAGGGCCAGTCGCTGGTACCTTTGTTTTTTATGGGGAGTATCATGTGCATAATGCGCGGGCCAAGGTCACGACAGGGGTTAATGGCGTAGCCGGTGGTACCACCCAGCGATAAACCTATTACCCATACCAGTAATGCCACCGGTATAGCGCCAACCGAGCCAAGGCCGATGGGCGTGCTTGTAGGCAAAATCTGCGCGCCCGATATGTAAAATATAGTAAACAGTAATACAAAGGCGCCAATAACTTCGCTGGTAATGTTGGATACGTAATTACGCACGGCGGGGCCCGTGCAAAACACGGCCAGTATAGCGGCTGGATCATTGGTGCGTTTAAAATGATCATAGTACATTACCCATACCAGGAACGAGCCTATCATCGCGCCCAAAAACTGCGCCGCTATGTATACCGGTACTTGCGCCCAGGCAAATTTACCCGCTATGGCCAACGCTATGGTAACGGCAGGATTAAGGTGCGCACCGCTATAAGGCCCCGCAACCACCACCCCCACAAATACCGCCAGGCCCCAGGCCGTGGTAATTACTATCCAACCGCTATTATTTCCCTTGGTATCTTTTAATACTACGTTGGCCACAACGCCATCGCCTAAAAGTATGAGTAACATGGTGCCAATGAATTCGGCAATAAATGGAGACATGGTAATAGGTATTAATTGTAAATGATTAAAATGACTTTAACAGGCTATAAGCAATATCGAATAATGAATTTCGAATATCCAACACCGAATTGTTTCTTCGTTATTCGGTGTTGGACATTCTGTGTTCGATATTAAATCATCCTTTTTCCTTAACTCGACGGCGTTGGATTATCTGCCCAACACTTAGCCGCATGAATGGCCCGTTCCCAGCCTGCAATATCCGCTTTAATATCCTCCGGGTTACCGGCGGGGATAAATTCCTTTTCGGATTGCCACAGCTGTTGTATTTCGGCCACATCTTTCCAAAAGCCTACTGCCAGGCCGGCAAGATAGGCCGCACCTAAGGCGGTGGTTTCTACTACGTTTGGCCTTATCACTTTACAATTTAACACATCGGCCTGGTATTGCATCAGCAAATCGTTGGCTGTTGCGCCACCATCTACCCGCAGCTCTTTAATGGGCATTCCGGCATCAGCCTCCATGGCTTTTAAAACATCCATAGTTTGGTAGGCTATGGATGCCAGGGCCGCCCGTGCAAGGTGCCCGGCGGTGGTTCCGCGTGTAAGGCCAACTATAGTGCCCCGCGCCTCAGGGTCCCAGTAAGGGGCGCCCAGGCCGGCAAAGGCCGGTACAAAAAATACACCTCCGGTATCTTTAACACTGGTAGCCAACTGTTCTACATCTGCCGATGTTTTGATGATGCCTAAACCATCGCGCAGCCATTGCACTACGGCACCACCAATAAATATGCTGCCTTCAAAGGCGTATTGTATTTCGCCGTTAATTTTCCAGGCAATGGTGGTAAGCAGGTTGTTTTTTGATTCGATAAACTGGTTGCCAATGTTCATCAGCATAAAGCAACCGGTGCCGTAGGTATTTTTAACCATGGCCTTGTCAATACACATTTGCCCAAACAAGGCGGCATGCTGATCGCCGGCTATGCCTGCAATAGGTATTTTACTTGCAAATATCGTTGTAGCCGTTTCCCCGTAAACCTCGCTTGATTGTTTTACTTCGGGCAGCATGCTTTTGGGGATGTCCAGCAGCTGCAGCAACTCATCATCCCATTGCTGGGTGCGGATGTTGAACAGCATGGTACGGCTGGCGTTGGTTACATCGGTTACATGCGCCTGGCCGCGGGTAAATTTCCATACCAGCCAGCTATCAACCGTGCCGAAGGCCAGTTTACCTGCATCGGCCAGCGCCCGCGCACCATCCACATTATCCAGGATCCATTTTATTTTGGAGCCCGAAAAATAGGCATCTATCACCAGCCCGGTTTTGGAGCGGATCATATCGCTGTGGCCATCCTGTTTCAGTTTATCGCAATAAGCCGCGGTACGCCTGTCCTGCCAAACTATGGCGTTGTAAATGGCTTCGCCGGTTTCGCGGTTCCATACTATGGTGGTTTCGCGCTGGTTGGTAATACCTATGGCTTTAATGTTTTTGCCATTAAGCCCTGCCTTAACGGTAGCCTCGGCAGCCACACCCGCCTGGGTCGACCAAATTTCGTTCGGGTCGTGCTCAACCCAGCCCGGTTTTGGGAAATATTGTTTAAATTCCTTTTGCGAAAGCGCTATAATTTGCCCTGCATGATCAAATATGATCGCCCTCGAGCTGGTTGTCCCCTGGTCAAGGGCCAAAATGTATTCTTCCATTACTTAGGTATTTATAATTGTTGGTTTATTGAGAGTCAAGAATTAAGAGTCAAGAATCAAGAAAAAAGCTGTCCGTTTATTGTAATGTATAGTTATCTATCCGCCCGGCTTTTTTCCTTGTCTTGACTCTTGATTCTTAACTCTTGATTCTTCTTGCTAATATATAGTTTCCGGCTACCTTATTAAAGGCGTTTATCTGTTCTGTTTGCCATTCGGCATCTTTATCCAACTCGGCGGCCATTAACCGGGCAACCTCAGGGGCCATGGCCATGGCCAGCCGGGCATCTAAAAATAATACGCGGGTACGGCGGGCCAGTATATCCTCAACTGTACGCGCCATCTCGTGCCGTACCGACCAAATCACCTCGCCTTTAGTATACTCATCATCCGGGTGCACGCGGTTTTTCCAATCGTCATCCTCGTTTGCCAGCGCCAGTACCTTTTCTATATCATCGCCATAAACAAACAAATGACTGCTCCTGTCGGGATTTGGCCTGCTGCCATGGATAGACAGGCCGGCAGTGTGGCAAACCTTGTTTGGTAATTTGCCCACCTCTATCGCTTTATTGATGGTATCCTCGCCCATTTTGCGATAGGTGGTCCACTTGCCCCCGGTTATGGTGATAAGCCCCGATTTGGAAACAATCAGCTTATGGCTGCGCGAAATCTCTTTGGTTTTCGACGAATCATCCTGCGGAGCCGCCAATGGCCGCAGCCCCGCGAAAACACTTAACACATCCTCCCGCCCGGGTGCTTTTTTCAGGTATTTAGCCGCAGTGCGCAAAATAAAGTCAATTTCGGCATCAAGGGCTACCGGCTCCAGGCTATGCCCGTCAATAGGCGTATCGGTAGTGCCCACCAACAGCTTATTATGCCAGGGCACCACAAACAACACCCGGCCATCCTCGGTTTTCGGAATCATAATGGCATCCTCGCCGGGCATAAACTGCCTGCCCAACACCAGGTGTACCCCCTGGCTTGGCCTTACCAAAGGCTTTTTATCGGGCACATCCATTTTAAGCACATCATCTACAAAAACCCCGGTGGCGTTAATAACCGTTTTGGCTTTCAGCCTGTAGCTAAGCCCCGTTTCGGCATCAACGGCATCAACGCCCGCCATTTTTTGGTTGCCATCCTTTAAAAGGCCGCTAACTTTAAAATAATTTAACACGGCGGCCCCTTGCTCCAAAGCGGTTTGCGCCAGGTTTATAGCCAGCCGCGAATCATCAAACTGCCCGTCGTGATATACTACGCCGCCGTGCAGACCCTTATCTTCAATCCCCGGCAGCCTGCTGATGGTGTCCTGTTTCGAGATATGCTTCGCCCTGCCAAAGCCCAGTTTGCCGGCCAGCAAATCATATATGGTTAGTCCGATGGTATAAAACACACCATCAAACCAACTGTAATTAGGAATAATAAAACTTTCGTTTTTCACCAGGTGCGGGGCGTTTTTTAACAGTAAACCCCGCTCGTGCAGCGCCTCGCGAACCAGGCCAATATCGCCCTGCGCCAGGTAACGTACGCCGCCATGCACCAGCTTGGTGGCCCGGCTTGAAGTGCCTTTGGCAAAGTCGGCCTGCTCCAGTAACAGGGTTGATAGCCCCCTCGAGGCCGCATCAACCGCGGCGCCAAGGCCGGTTGCGCCGCCCCCGATGATAATGATATCCCAAATTTTATCCTGGTTATGGATGGATTGCAAAATGGAATCTCTTTTGAAAATACTCATTTTAATTCTGTTGTATTTCGATTACACTTCAAATATACAATATCGAAACATAAAATAACAAATCGAAACTTATTTTTTGTTTCAATTTATCCCATACCGGTTTTTTATTTATTTTTGGTTGCTATGAACAAAAATACCGACAGGCATAAAATCATACTCCGGCAACTGGAAGACGGCGGCTTTGTAAACGTACAGGAACTGGGCAAACAGCTAAATGTTTCGGAAGTGACCATCCGAAAGGACCTGAAACTTTTGGAGGACAAAAAGCTACTATTCCGTACGCACGGCGGGGCTACTAAAAGCAACCCCTATACCAACGACAGGCCCGTTGCCGAAAAGGAAAAACTTAACGCCACCGAAAAGCAGCAGATAGGCATAGCCGCCGCCGCGCTTATTGGCCATAACGATTCTATCATTATTGCATCAGGCACTACCATGCAGGCCCTGGCGCGGTCGGTTAATGCGGGGAAGCATTTAACGGTAATCACATCGGCCCTCAACGTGGCTATCGAGTTATCGCATCATCCCAATATCGAAGTAATTCAGTTAGGCGGGCAGTTGCGCAGCTCGTCATCATCGGTAACCGGATCATATGCCGAAATAATGCTGCAGGATATGGCATGCAGCATGCTTTTTTTAGGTGTCGACGGCATCGACCCCGAAATTGGCCTTACCACCACCAATTTAATGGAAGCCCGCCTGAACCAAAAAATGATAGCCGCCGCCCAAACCGTAGTGGTACTGGCCGACAGCACCAAATTCGGCAAACGCGGCCTCGGCAAAATCTGCCCCCTCGACCAGGTTCAGCACATTATTACCGATAGCGGCATCAGCCCCGCCATGCTGAAAGTACTGCAGGAAAAGGGAATAGCGGTAACGGTGGTGGGGAGGGAGAGTCAAGTAGTAAGTAGTAAGTAGTAAGATTTTTTGTTCGGAAGATCGTTTTTTTTTAATTCCCTCCCCACGGGAGGGGTGCGGCCGGCAGCGCGTGCAAAGGCAGGGAGGGGTTTCACCGCGCGACTATAAAACGTGTAGGCGTCAAGGCTTTTTGTTCGGAAGAACGTTTTTTTTATTCCCTCCCAACGGGAGGGGTGCGGCTGGCAGTGTGCGCAAAGGCAGGGAGGGGTTTCACCGCGCGACTATAAAACGTATACATGACCGCCTGATTTAACCCCTACCTCCTCCTTATTCCAATGCCATTAAGTTACGGTCGATTTAATATTGAACACCGAATATCCAATTTCGAATAATGAAGGAAAAACTTCGGAGTTGGATATTCAAAATTCAGTGTTCGATATTATTTTTCATTTCTGCCTTTCATCACCTAACACCCTCTCCAACAACAGCTACCCACCTATTTTAAAAACACATTTCTAACTGCCTCCAGGTAACCGTAGCCGTGCTTTTTATCTGGTTCAAGGTAGCTGCCTTCGGCCCATTCGTTCCAGGCGTTTATGGTAATTAGTGGCGGCTGGTTAGGGTGGGCGTCTATGTAGTCTTTTGCTTTTTGCAGATACATCTGGAAATATTCGGGCTTGTTGTTTACAACCAGGTCTTGCCTTTGTACCGGGAAACGCGGGTTGCTGTCCCAGCCTATCGAAACATGCGGGCAGTACGGAATTTTAAAGGTAGTATCCCATTCGGCCCATTTGGCTATGGCTTTTTGGCCCCAGGGAATATAATCGCCGCTTGGCGCTACAAAATGGCACCATTGATAGTTGGTCATGCTGTTAAATCCAAAATACTCCAGGGTCGAGTTTTGTGTTTGTACCTTATCGCCGGGCACATCGTTTAAGGTTGCCGGGATGTTGCCCCAAAGCGTAGCCTGCAAATGCAGACCTGGAAAACCGGCCTCTATCGTTTTTTTACGGAAATAATCTATAGCCTCCTTTGCCTTTTCAGATCCGCCTATGCCTTTAATAAAGGTTGATAGCTCGTAAATGCTGAACACCGGCCGGCCATTTATTTTATAATAGTTGGGCTTTTTAAAGTAATCGTTAATAATATGCGCTATCATCCCCTCAAAAGTTTTCCTATCCACCCCGCCATAAAAATACACCTTGCTTTTATCGGGGTTCGACGGATCTAAATACGAGTTATGATCATGGTTGGCCCACATCAGGTAAAACTTCATATCGTTGGTGTTTTTAGCCTTCAGGAAACCCTTGTCCAGGGCATCTTCCAAAAAAGGTTTTTTATCATACCAATACCAGTCAAATATCATCACGTTAACGCCATACTTGGTAGCCGTAACTATTTTTTTACCCATCACCGCCGGGTCGGTTTCATCTTCGTAGCCCCAAAGCGGCACCTTGGGTACTTCGTGACCTGCAAACTTGGGCTTTGCCTTGTAAATAGCCTCCCACTCCCCTTTCCCATCCGGGAAAACGCCAATATCCTTAAACCTGGCATCGGGGTGGTAAGCAGGCCAGTAAAACGCCGCCACATCATAATGTTTAGCAGGGTTTTGGCCATTCGCACTAAAAACAACAAAGCATGCCTGCACAAGCGCAAGGCAAAACAACAGTTTCAATTTGTTCATCACCAGGTAGATAAATTAAATGCGATCATATTACACCGCCGCCAGGCAGGCAATGGTTATCATAAACGGTTATTTTAAAAGTAGCTTATTGATTTCGACGCGCTATCCTGTACTGTCTTTTTTAAACAGAGCTTTGCACGAAATATAAAAGCGGAAGAATCCGAAATTGCTTCCCTGGGAGACGGGCCAATCGTCGAAAAAATGCATCGGTTTTCTGCGACAGCATAACGGATAACGAGTTTGTTAGAGGACAACTCCAACAAAGTGCGGGCCTCACAAATCCACGCCAGGCCTGTAGCAAGCCATCCACCAATGAACCATCCTAATGAACCATCCACCAATGAACTAATGAACCAGTGAACCAATGAACTACTCCATTTTTGACTTTTGAATTTTAACTTTTGAATTAAAATAATGGCGTTCCCTCCGGGCCGTGCTGTCCGTTCATACTGCACAGGCATTAGGCGCGGGGCCGGTATCCACTTCCATCACTAACGCGGGCTGCGGGTAATCTAAAGTCCGGCGGTAAGCAAGAAATTTCTTGTTAAATAAAATGCCTCGTGCCGTCGGCAACCAAAAAATATCTAAATTAGAAAAACTGTAAACACCAGCGATGGCACCGCCGTCGCTCTTATCCACATCAACAAACCATGGCTCAGTCACTCGTAAAAAACTACCTGCACATTGCGTTCAGCACCAAGAACCGGGAACCGCTCATACATCCGCCTTATGAAAACGAGCTACATGGTTATTTAGGAGGCATTTGCAAAAGCATGGATTGCCAGCCCATAAAAGTAGGTGGCTATACGGATCATGTGCATATTTTATGTATGCTGTCAAAAAAGATAGCTTTGATGAAATTGATTGAGGACATAAAATCCAATTCATCCAAATGGATTAAAACCCTGCATCCATCTTTGCAAAACTTTTATTGGCAGGATGGCTACGGCGCTTTTTCGGTAAACCCGGCAGAGGTAGATAAGGTGATAGCCTACATTGCCAATCAGCACGAACACCACAGCCGCAAATCATACCAGGACGAATACCGGGCCTTCCTAAAAAAGTACCAGGTGGAGTATGATGAGCGTTATGTATGGGATTAACCTATGCATACAAGCCACGTGGCTAGTATATGTCACCCTTTCAGGGCTCTCCCATTTGTATCATTTTCACAGCACAGGGCGATGCCCTGTGCTGGCGTATTAGTCCCTTTCAGGGCCGGTAAAGTTCAAAGGTGATTGTATACGAAAATGACGACGTTAGTCCAACCCTGAAATGCAACACCCGCCTGCAGGTGAGTGCATTGCCATTCAATTAGAAGCCCATCTACAGGAGAGCCCTGAAAGGGTGACATCCGTCTGCGATGGGCATCGCCCATCGGTTAAAAACACACCACCAAATAGCCCTGAAAGGGTGACATATCAGCCGCCGAATAGCGTATACTGGGGGGTAGCCTATATTGAACCCTCAGCGTCCGGATACGGATATGTCACCCTTTCAGGGCTCTCCCATTTGTATCATTTTCACAGCACAGGGCGATGCCCTGTGGTGGCGTATTTGTCCCTTTCAGGGCCGGTAAAGTTCAAAGGTGATTGTATACGAAAATGACAAAGTTAGTCCAACCCTGAATGGCAATTCCCGCCTGCACGTGAGTGCATTGCCATTCGATTAGAAGCCCATCGACAGGAGAGCCCTGAAAGGGTGACATCCGTCTGCGATGGGCATCGCCCATCGGTTAAAAACACACCAACCAAACAGCCCTGAAAGGGTGGCATATCAGCCGCTGACCTGTACATATGGGTAACATATACTATATACACAACGTTTTGCCAGGCATATGCCACCCTTTCAGGGCTCTCCCATGGGTATCGCTTCGCAGCACAGGGCGATGCCCGGTGCTGGTGTATTAGTCCCTTTCAGGGCCAGAAAAGTTCAAAAATTTCCTGGGTACTAAAAAAAGCTATGAGCTGAATAAGACATGCGCTATCTCAACCCTGAAGGGGGGGGCATACACCTGGAAATGGGCATTGCCATTAAAAACCCACCGACATGCCAGCCCTGAAAGGGCGACATACATCTGCGATGGGCATCGCCCATCGGTTAAAAACACACCACCAAATAGCCCTGAAAGGGTGACATATCAGCCTCGGTAACAATATCGACAAACGCGGACAGTATCTACAGGCTCACCTGCGCCTCGCAATCCGCTTCGAAAGCGTCACGCCATTTGAGGGCCGCCGCACAGGCCATTCATCAAACGATCTGCCACTTTCTTGTGAAGCATTCTGTGAAGCCGCTGCTTCGCAGCTGTTTCTTCACAGACGGATTGCTCTATTCGCAGCTGGCTCACGACATAAATAATTTATACCTTTAGAACTCAACATAAATTAAAACATGATTAACCATATCATTGAATTCGACTTGTGGGAAAATGATCAACCCTTTGATATACAATTAGAGCCTGAGTGCCTGATATTTAAAGTTACACCCAATAACGAATTAAGGTTTGTGGCTATCTGCGATGACAATGATTTTACATGGGCTGTAAGGGGTAATCCCAAGGACGGTGGCATTCAATTATTTCCAGTAGGGATGGGTAATTACGAGATAAACATATATGAAAACGGCGCCTTACTTGAAGATTGGTTTAAATACATGCGCTAAACTCTCAACAAATATCCTTTCCTCTATTCGCGGGCGGCTCGTAGAGTTTGAAATGTAAGCTATAAGAAATATCTTTGATTAAAAACCATATGAAGCCTTATCACCTAATTACCCTTCTTTTTTGTTTAACTACCTCAAAGACTATTGCTCAACAACCTACATTTAGTCAGTATAAGGTTCCATTATATACCGGTCATAAAGCAAGCCTCAGAATAAAAGGTAACGACTTAGCGGAGAGATACAGGACAAGGATCAGAAACACATATAATAGCAAGGAGCCTAAAAACGAATTTGGTGAGGTTATGGGTCTAAACTTCGCCGGACACTATTGCTTTGTTTATTGGGGGTGTGGTTCGCCATGTAAGGCATCTGCTGTTGTAGATATAAAAACGGGCATTGTATATAACGGGATAACAGCCGCGGAGGAATTTAGATTTAAGTCAAATAGTCGCTTAATGCTTGTTGATCCTGATGTTGTAGAAACAGGCTTGCCTTATAAACCAGAATATTGGGAATGGAAGGACAATAGCAAACGGTTTGTCAAGAGCTCTGAGCATAATGCCCTTCACCAAAAAGACAAATAAACGATATTAACCCTTTGCGCAAGTCTTGTGCGGCAGCTGCCGGGGTGGATGACTTGTGACTTCCAAGACAAGATATCATTGAAGCCCAGGTCTGCCGTAGTACAACCGGTGCTCAAGACCTGCGCTAAAAAGGTTTGGTGTTATGCATCATCATACGGGAAACGAGTTTGTTGGAGGACAACTCCAACAAAGTGCGGGCATTTAGTACTTCCTTTCGAAATTAAAATATGGGCGTTACCCCCGCTGGTAGAAGCGGCGGTCAGGCTTTCCGTTACAAGTCCTCGCCTTGTCTTTGCCGCAAGGGCCTGTGCGCGCTGTGGGCTTTTCACTGCAATCCTTAACGCGAGTTGCGGATGAACGAAAAAACCGGGTGTGATTTAACATTCGGGATTTGCATTTTCAATACTAAGCATGGCGTTTACCTATCAGCGGGGCACACGCGACACGCGTGCGCCAGCTTTGGGATGAACACCAACAAAGACAGAGTAATCCTAAAAAGAGTGAACATACGCCTTTATTATTAAAAAGAGAGTATGATAATGTGGTTAGGTTTTCAATCATAATTAGATGTGAAGATTAAATTATACTGAATAAGATTTGCATATTCTTTCAAATCCAGGATTTCCAAGTTCATTAAAATAATAATCCATGTTTTTATAGCATATGATAACGGCACTCAATATTTGCTGCAACTTAGGCATTAGAATGCCTGTTTTAGATGGATTAAATTCCACGTTTTTGATGTGTATTAAATCGCTCAATACCTGCGTTTCTATCGTGTTATCAGAAAAGTAGAATGGCAAATGATGGTTACATTTATGGATATTCGTCGTTTTATGTTTACAAACAGTATTAATGTAATCAAACAAATCCTGTATGGGGTACACCGAAATTTCAGGAATAGAATATAAAAAATCCCTTGCAATGTCCTTATTTTTCTTATTGGATTTTAAACCCTCAGCTTGTAAATACAAATCCTGAAAATCGGTTAAAATTTCCGACACAACCAATAATAACCGGGTATAGTAACGATAGAGTCTTTTTGCCTCATTATTATTTTCAAAATAGCTTCTATCTAAAGATTCGTCCCTTAAAATATCAGTAATATTTGATGCCCAATCGCCCAAACTACAAAATACACTTACATGACCACAGGTGCTTTTGGTTTGCCATTTACATTCATATGTGTCCTTGATGTCATCGGTATCAATTAAGGAGTATTGATCGGTGATTATTCTATTTGTGTTATTGATCCAATAATATAATGCGTTAGCTCTGGTTTCATAAAATCTTGTCATTGACGGAAATGTTAAATTTTGTTTGCTTTTATCTACATTATTAATTCAGCTTTCATTGCAAATTAACAATATTAGTACGCAACCTATTTGCGTATTGAAATTATTTGATGTAATAGATAAGACTGGAGATTCTGATGAACGTGACCACCACGTTCCGGCGCAAGATCTGATCGCATATGCAAATAATTGAGTATCCTTAGTAGGGGCAAGTCTTTTTGCCATTGCGTGAATGCCTTACAGATAAGGCAGACAGTGACACTTGCCAAAATACTTAATTTATTCTTACACTAATCAGGTAGACTTATATCGCTATCGTCATATATCGAAATGCCATTTGATTTACGTCCAATGGTCACTTGAGAACTCTATAATTAAGCAGATATGCTGTTTTTATAACCGTTTCTTAGGTTATCAATAATCTATCAACGAAACTTCTATTCTCCGTTATGATAAAAACCACCTCACTAAAATTTATGAATACAAACGCAAATCTGAAATACTTCAAATAAGAATACGTATAAACCCGATTGTTGAAAACTACACCTCATCAAATGTGAATCGTTGAATAAATTCATGATGCTTCTTAAATGTCGCCATGACCTCGTTTTGCAAGATGTAATAACTCTTGTGATCTGAAAGTACAACGTCGAGTTCATGTTTAAGGGTAGTGACATTATCCTCATTACTGATAACATTATCTTGTATAAAACTTGAGAGGCTTTTGTTGTCATTCCCGTAACCATTCATATACTTAACAAAGTGACCAATTAACTTTCTATAGTGACCGTTGTACAATGCCAATAAGAACATAACTACCAAAAACTCTCTGTCTTCTTCCGTTTTCATATAATCAAATCCCTCGTGAGCACGGACGATCTGATAAATGTTAACGAATCTTTTAATGGCCCTTGGATTATTTCCAACAATGGAAGACATATCTTGTAATAATTGCGATTCCTTAATCGTCAGGATAAGATATTCACTTTCTTTAACCTGGTCCTTTTCAGTCAATTCAATTTCCTCGACTGTTTCGTCATCCATCACCTCTTCTTCAGATTCAATAACATTTGGAATAGATTTTATCAATTCTGTTCTTACTTCTGGCTGGGTTAATATTACCTCTTTTGTTTGACTAAGTGAAGCTATCATTCCTTTTACACTTTGGTCGGTTGCCGGCTTTATATGAAAAGGAATTTGAAATATCTTTTCAAGATAGTCTGAGGCTTCTATTTGTTCAAGCTTTAAATGGGGATCAGAAACTTGTGCGAATTGGAATTGATACCTTTTAATCAACGCATTCTTAATCCATCTTGGGTCAACGCCAACAACCACGACAAATAATGGGAAAGCCATCAACAAATTTACCGCCTCTAATACTTCCACTACTCTCTCTTCCGGGCAACGGTCAAGATCATCTATATAAAGTATGATCCTTTCTAAGGGCTTATCAAATTTGTCTCTGAAAAGTTTTGCTTCCTCCTGATGGCCCATAAAAAATTTACTGAGTGTATCGAAGTCATTACGAATAATGGATACAATGCCAAGATGCTTTCGATAATCATCACTTTTGCATCTCTTTTCGATAAAACCATAAAGGGCTTCAGTGGCCAGCGCATGCTTAATTTTAAATTCCAGATCGTTTAATATTTTCGAGGAAATCTGTAACTGCTGATCTAATGAGCCGATTTGATTTTGTGCGTTTTCTATTTCCAGTTTGATTTCTTTTTCCCGTTGTTGTTGCACAAAAAGAGCATTTTCAATTTCCTTATCATAATCAGCTTTTATCTTCCAAAATGCTGCAACTACAGGTGACCAATTTTGGTAGGTAACCGTGAAACGTTTCCACATGGGTAAACCAATTGCTGAAATTGTTGCAATCACCTGAAAAGAAGGGATAGCGATATTAATCGACTTAAGCCGCGGAACCACTTGGACCAAGGCAACAGGAACGAAAATGATTAGAAGAATGATAATTCCGACCCAGAAAATATTCCAACCAATATTCTTTTTGTCAAAAAAAGCCCTGATAAATGTCAAAACAGATTTTGCTTTTTCGTAGGCTTTGTCTGGGTGTTCTAAATATTCTTTGGGAATGATCTTTTCAAGCTCTTCTCTGTTAGCAATAAAGGAGGTGTTTTCTATAATAGCATTATCAATTTTCTTTGCGACTTCAAATTCATTATCTACTTGTTGTAGTAGTTTTTTCAAGGAATCCTTGCCTATCGATTGTGTCTTAGCTTCCAAGTTGCTTTTCAGCTTATCCTTTTCATCATTTAGAATCTGAATTTTTGCCTCGACTTCCGATTTTTGTTTATCAATTAAGGATACTTCTTCATTTACAACCAAAAGTTTACTTTTTAATTCTGCCTCAATCGCGTCTTTATCATTATCATTTGAGCCATCTTTTCTAATATAGTCATGAAGTTTTTCAAAAATTCGGCTAACAATACTTGCCCATAAGTTAGCGTCGAGATAAGACCATGCATTAAAGTGGATCTGCGCAATACCCCGGCAATAAATATCTTCATTGTTACTTAAAGAAAACCGTTCGACTTGATGGATTAGCTTTTTCATAAAAAAACTTTTCCCTGAACCCCATTTGCCAAACAAAGCAATAGCTAATGGAGGCTGAAAACTTTTGGATGCCATGATCTTAGCAAATGCTATAACATCACGCCGAATATCCAGTTGATCCGTCCCTGAGTCTGAATCCCCAATCAATCCTGCAATTTTTGAAATAGGTCTATAAGCTTGCCTTTGAATAGGCTCAGAGTTCTGTTCCTTGAATAGGTTTCGGACAAAGGCTTCCAATTTTTTAATAGACTTAACAATTTTGAGCGTAGCTGAAACATCAATCTTAGAGATCGTACTACGATATGATCCTTTGTCAGCAATATCTTCCCCAATATTTTTAACCCTCCAGTCAACCACCAAGTGTTTTCCATCACCGATATTTTCGGTAACGAATCCGGCTCCTTTAAGTCTGAGATAGCTTAATTTTTGTTTCGTAGCATAGGTGGATTTCAGGACAAGTAAGCTTCCTACCGGCACTTTTTTGACTAATCCTATAAATTTTTCATCATACCCATTTTCCCATATTCCATCTTTAAAGAAACGTTCAGACTGATCGTTGTTTTTCCAACTTGCCCCAACCATATAACATGGATGTATATTTAAGTAGTCCTGAAGTGGTTTTATATCTCCGGTAAGCTCATCGGGTAAATCATGCTTATCTTCTAACTCAATTAGTAACCGCTCCTCAATATTCTTTACTTTATAATAATTGTTTTCATCGGGGATATAAATTTGAAGCCTGCACTCCTCGGCAGATTCCCTCATAAATATCCGGGTCATTAACTCAAAAACTTCTATATGATCAAGTCTTCCTGCTCCGGTACCGATCAAAGGAGTTGCCACCTCTCTTATTTCAGGGTGTTGGCGCGTGAAGGCTGCAATTTCATTTGCGATTTGCTCTATGGCATCAAGATTACTGGTGTTATTATCTACACAGGTTGCCATCAATAAGTAATATACTGAAGCACGATTATTTTCACGGAGATTGGTGTGGTGGGTAACATCTAAATGCCCTAATGCCCTATATGGCAATTTATCTGGCAGCTCAATTTTCAGCCGTTTAAGCGCATCATCTTTTATACCGGAACTAATAGTTCCGATAGTAGATCTTGGTATTACCAACGAATCGGCATTAGAACTAAAAAGGTTGTCTAATTTAACAGATACTTTATTTTGAATCATTTGATAAGGTTTATTCAGCTCATGCAAATTATGCCTTTGTTATCGACGGCACAAGTTTTGCTAAATAATTATTATGGAACGAACCTGCAAGTTCGGTTAAAATGCCATATTCCAGTTGTTCATTGGTATCAATCACGCAAAAAGGGGTTCTAAAAGTTTCCCCCGCTGGCGCACGCGTGTCGCGTGTGCCCCGCTGATAGGTCTGCAACATTTTTCCGTCGTTTATAGTTAAGAACTGGGTTAACGAATAGGACACACGCGACACGCGTGCGCCAGCAATCCGTATTACTCCAGCTACCGCAGGGTCCCCGCGTTCGCGTTAGGGATTGAAATGGGTACCGGCCCGCGAGCGTAATGCCTGCAGGCGTATGTAAAGCCCGGCCCCGTTTCTACCAACGGGGAAACGCCAGGATTAGATTTGAGATTTGAGATGTGAGATATGAGATGTTAGATTTTTGGCGTATTTTTTAGATGATGGCCATACTTTGGGACAAAAGTTTGGATGGTGGACTGGGGATTAATTGGGTGCTAAACTAAAAACCTAAATGCTAAATGCGTTTAGCTGAATGTTATTTGAGCCCCGCTACCGCAAGGGTTCACCCTTGTGGTCATCATGCTAAGTATACAACCTGCACAACCCGGATACCTGCGCCAAAACCATTTTCTCCCCCAGCGGGGGAATAGCTTTGTAGCAAAAAACAAAAATGGTGCTCCGTGCCAGAGGTACGGAACCTTAGGTAGCGTACCTCTGGCACGCAAAAATTTATTAGGTTTTTCTACAAAGCTTTTGCTCCTCTGGAGCAGCTTCGAAGGCAAGATATGATTGAAGCACAGGTCTGTTGTAGCACCCCCTCCCCCCCTTGGCGCATTCTTATGCAGCTGCCTGCCGGGATGATGACTTGTGACTTGGAAGACAGGATATGATTGAAGCAAAGGTTTGCCATAGCACAAACCGGCGCGCAAGGCCTGCGCTAAAAAGCGGGGATTGATGAAGCGTTCGGGTTTAGGTGTGACGTACGCTTGCGCACGGATTGGGATAATTTATATATTTGCTTTATAAAACCGAAACCGGGCATGAAACAACTTATCACAATTACTACACTGGGTGCCCTATTGCTTTTGGCGGCCTGTAAAAAAAACGACGGCACTGCTACCAACACCAGCAACAATGCTACTGCAAAACTTATAGTGGGCACATGGGGATTAATTAAGATACATACCAAGGTAAGCACTTTGGCAAATGTGCCTAAGGTAGATACAACGGTGCTTTATGACCCTAAAAGGCTTATTGGTGATTTATTTATAATTAATGCTGATGGCACCGCTTATATTGTTACACCTAAAAAGATACGGATGAGCAATGGTACATACAAACTTATTGCAGATACTAATTCGTGACTTAAGTACAGAATATCAGGAAAAAATATCCTGATAGCCCAGCAAGGCGAAACAGATGAGTACGGCCAGGAGATTGTAACCCTCAATAGCACATCACTGCAGCTTCATAACCAATATTCAGGTCTCGGGGATTCTGAGTTCAACCTTAACTTTACTACAATGTACAATTTCGACCAGCAAACTTATTATACAAAGCAATAGCTGCAATTACGCACAGCTACAGCAGGGGGGTCCACCCTTGTGGCGCTCATGCTAAGTATACACCATGCATAGCCGTGCTTCATAGCCCAGAGATTTCTTCGTTCCCTATAACGACGTAATTGTAAGTTATTGACTATCAATATAAAATATCCGTCATTGCGAGGTACGAAGCAATCCCCTACATGCTAAGTCCCACATTGTTCGGGATTGCTTCGTACCTTATAATGACATGATTGTAAGCTGTTGATTATCAGAGTTTTTTTTAATGTAGAGACGCAATACTTTGCGTCTCCCCCAGGACATTCAAAATTTACAGGCTCAATTTGCATGCGGGATTTGCATGCGGGAGACGCATGCGGGAGACGCAAAATGTTGCGTCTCTACAAAAGCCCCGTTTACAATTATCTCATTACTGTTTTTTCAAGCATAGGCTGGTGGATACTCGCAATGACGGTAGTTCAGAACATTTGTTTAACTATATCTCCGTTGCAGGCCATCCCCCAGCTACCACAAAGGTATCCCCCGCGTTCGCGTTAGGGATTGAAATGGGTACCGGCCCACGAGCGTAATGCCTGCAGGCGTATGAATGTAAAGCCCGGCCCCGTTTTTACCAACGGGGAAACGCCTATTTGAAGTAGCAAGTAGTAAGTAGCAAGTAGCAAGATGGATGGGTGAGAGGATTTTAGATGAAGGATTTGGGGAATGATGAATTAGGTGCTAAACTAAAAACCTAAATGCTAAATGCGTTTAGCTCAATGTTATTTGAGGGGCGCGGCTTTGCGCATGGTGGTTGCTTTTGGCATTTCAGTTTGCTTATATTTGAAAAACGAAAACCGCATGGCCATCAGATTGGGTGATTTTTTCCCTAAAAAACCGGTAAACGAACCGGCTTTACAGCTTGACGACCCCAAATGGGATACTTTAGAGGGCGGCTACAAACGCACGCCATACAATGCTTCGGTAGCCTTAAAAAAACTGGAGCAGGCAAACGACAAGCAAACCATCAACCTTATTTACCAGGAGTTATGGAACGAGCTGCACCACCAGGGCGATGTGGGCCTGGCATCGTATTATGCCGTTCCGCATTTGGTGAGGATAGCCCGCGAACAGCAATTTGTTGATTATAATGTACTGGGGCTTGTTTCGGTCATTGAAATACAACGGCATAAGGATAACCCGCCGCTACCCAGGGCCTTATACCCTGCCTACAATGAAGCCATAACCAACTTAGGCCAACTGGCCGTTGAGGCCATAAGCCAACCCTGGGACTTGAGCCTGGCTTCGGCAGCGTTAACAGCCATCGCACTGGCCAAGGGCGAATTGAAGCTGGCCAACGCCATACAAAACCTGGATAGCGAAGGTACGATAGATGAATTTTTGGAATCGTATTAAGGGGATGTTAATCGTGCAATGAGGGATAGTCCTTAGTCGAAAGTTTTAAGTTCTAAGTCAAAAAGAATAAATTGGGCTTTTGACTTAATACTTAGTACTATTGACTTTACATTAGGATTATTTGAAATAATATGATATTTTTATTGGAAATGAAAAAAACCTATTACCTTTTATTAAGCATGCTGATGCTATCGGCAGCGGCTAAGGCCCAAACCAATTGGGTAACTCAAAACCTGGGCGAAAAACTATCCGTAAAATTCCCGGCCGAACCCGAAAAGGTAAGTAAGAACGGCGCCGAAAGTTATACCGTAAAGGCGAAAGACAGTGTTATATATAGCGCCGGCGTGATAGATTTTGAGGTTGTAGCCCATCTGGATTCGGCAGGCCTGGCACCCATGAAGGATACCCAGGAATTTGCCAATCAAATAAGGGCGGGGTTTGCTTCAAAAAAGCCGACCTATACTTTTGGAGATATCACCATAGGCAAATGGAAAACGTATACCAGCTATAGTTTTTCGGGAGTTGAAAACACTAATAAAAATAGGGCAATAATACATATGATATTAATTGGCAGCAAAATTTACTCATTTGTGTGCCGGGTACCCCCTAACCTGGCGACCCAAAATAACGATGTGTTCTTGAATTCGGTTGAGCTATTGAAGAAATAACAGTAGCCCCTTTTAGCTTTTGGCTGGTGTTACCAGGCTTTCTACTAAAACATTTTAGCAGTTTACAACACCCGCCTGCGTACTACAACCCGGCGAGCCACAACCGGCCGCACTACCATAACCCTGGGCCTGGCTTGCACTACTACAACCCGCGGCCTGGCGGCAACTACCACCCTGCGGGCAGGTGCGCGTACTACTACCCTTGTTTGCGCTTCAGTTTGCAACGCCACCCCAAGGCTGATGGCTATAAATAAAATGATCTTTTTCATGGTGCTTTTAATTTGTTGGTGTAAAGTTGCCATGAAAAGACACCCGTGCACGCCTAAATAAAGGTGAGCCTGAAAAACAAGGGGTTGAAACGGCGGAGGTACAATTGCAAAGGACAGGGTACGAATTGCGGGTGTGAAGTTTTATGACTGAAAAGACGTGTTGCGGTAGGATACCTGCTCCCTGCGCAACGCTGTTAAAGAGATCGCCAATATAATATGATGGATTTTTCCACTCACCCCCGGCAGAAAACAGCCCAGGCCAAAACCCTGGTACCCGGAAGGTGCATAATCACAACATTAAGGGTAACCGAAGGTAACCCAACAGTGGCAGATAAGGCGCCGGCGAGGTATTGGCAGGTATACCATATTACACTGTGCTATTTTGAAAATCGATGGATTATTGCATGGTTATGCCTGCGGATGGAGGCACTGATTAGGGATCAAGCGGAATTCTTGTGGGGGGGGGATAAAAAGTTAGGCATAGATATTAGCAAGTCTGAATAAGAAGAAAGAAGTATCCCTTACACCTCTTAAAGTAGCTCTGAAAGCCTTGACTTTAGCGTTGAAAGATTCTGCAGATGCGTTGGTACTCTTGTTATCGAAGAAGTTTAAGATAGATTCATAATGCGTTTTTACAGATCTGGCAACAGTTTTAAAAGCATCAATACCTGCGTCTTCTACATCATTATACCAGATTGCCAGTCTTTTAAACGCCTGCTGCTTGTCTTTACAGATAGTGAAAATCTGCCCCAGCCGGATTGACAGGTTGTAGGCTTTGAGCAACAAGGGATACCTTGGAAACAACAAATCAGCTCTTTCTTTCTGTGATACGGTCCATTTAGATGGGTGTTTAAATAGTAGATACCTGCTTCTGGCCAGTAATTGTTTTAAAGTATCCCCGTTGCTAAATACTTCAGGCTGATAGCTTTGCTTGTTCTTTTTAGCGTCCTCTATTGCTTTGTTCTCTTGCTCTAATGCTTCCCAGCGATATTTGATCCTAGCTTCCTGTGCAGCATCATAAGCCAGCTTTTGTACATGGAACCGGTCAACAACCCGCACAGCATTATTGAAACACCTGCGGATAGCTTTGATCATGTTAGCAGCCATATCCATCGTCACTTCCTTAACTTTATTCCTTTTGCGGACAGGTATTCGCTCCAGTACAGCCATGATCTGTTCGGCCTGTGTGCCTTTGATCATCGCTACGATAGCCTTTTTACCCCCTTTGGCTGCTTTATTGGTAACAATGGTATACAGTTCTCCGTTGCTCAAGGCGGTTTCATCTATACTAAGGTAAGGGCCTATATTATCTGCAAACAGCATCCACTCCTCTGCATGCTCTTTCTGGCCCCAGCTCTGAAAATCACTCAGGTGATCTTTATATTGCTGACCGAGCTGCTTGCCGTCCACCTGATATAACTTGCCTAATAAATGGCTGCTAATAGGATGATTATCCAAATATACCTTTTAAAAAAGTGCCGAATTCTGTTGTCATTCGCGCACCTTTTCTTACTAAATCCCAGTCTCTTGTGATGATCTCTCCACTTGTTTTTACTTCCCACCTGCGTCTTTTGATACAAAGAGCTACTTTATGACCGCGGATGGGAAAGTCCTGTATAGCTGTTTCCGGTAAGAAACCTTTTGATTCAAGTTGTGCCTTTTCATACCCCGATGGAGCGAGGTTCTTTTCTTCCAGGTAAATGTTTAGCTGCCCATTTTCTGAAGAATTAACATTTATAAGCTCAAAATATGCTAAGATACCTTCTGGTAAGATTAAACGGACAAGGGTTTCGTATGCTGCTGACAAGGGTATTCGTATTTGTTATTCCTGCCGCAAAACAAATACTTTTTTTATTCGCCCACAACTTTTCGGACTGATCCCTGATTAGCCTGTGAATTTTATGTTCACGGAGGCATCCGAACACCTAAACTACTGATTGTAAGCAAGTAAACTGTTCGCCCCCGAACACCCGAACGGTATGGTATCCAACCGAACACCAATGACCAATGACAGCGCAGCGAAATGACCAATGACCAAACTTCCTGAACGCAAAAAAGCCCTTGACTGTTTCCAGCAAGGGCTTGATTTAAGATTTGGCACCGACCTACTCTCCCACGTTTTACCGCAGTACCATCGGCTCTGGCGGGCTTGACTTCTCTGTTCGGAATGGGAAGAGGTAGACACCGCCGATATAGGCACCTGAATTTCTTTTAGATTTGAGTATTGAGATTTGAGTATTGAGATTGACTTGCGCCCGGTCTCATATCTCACATCTAATATCTCATATCTATTGACATATTATTGAAAGAAGTAATTAATCAGAGAAAACAACAATATTAGTGTGTTCATGGTTGATAGTTCATGGTTCATCGCACATATTACTATGAACTATGATCCATTTGCCATCAACCACTATTATTACCTGCTATGAGAAAGCTTCGGGCAATTAGTATCACTCGGCTATGATGTCACCACCTTTATACCTATGACCTATCAACGTAGTAGTCTGCTACGACCCTCAATGGAAGTCTCATCTTGTGGCTAGTTTCGCACTTAGATGCTTTCAGCGCTTATCTATTCCCAACGTAGCTACTCTGCAATACAGCTGGCGCCATAACAGATTCACCAGAGGTTAGTCCAACCCGGTCCTCTCGTACTAAGGTCAGCCCCACTCAAACTTCCTGCGCCCACAACAGATAGGGACCGAACTGTCTCGCGACGTTCTGAACCCAGCTCGCGTGCCACTTTAATGAGCGAACAGCTCAACCCTTGGGACCTTCTCCAGCCCCAGGATGTGACGAGCCGACATCGAGGTGCCAAACCTCCCCGTCGATATGAGCTCTTGGGGGAGATCAGCCTGTTATCCCCAGCGTACCTTTTATCCTTTGAGCGATGGCCCTTCCATGCAGAACCACCGGATCACTATATCCGTCTTTCGACCCTGCTCGGCTTGTCTGCCTCACAGTCAAGCAAGCTTATGCTATTGCACTCCACGTACGGTTACCAAGCGTACTGAGCTTACCTTTGAAAGCCTCCGTTACCTTTTTGGAGGCGACCACCCCAGTCAAACTACCCGCCAAACAATGTCCTCCACATTGCAGAGTTAGACACCAAATACAGAAAGGGTGGTATTTCAACGTTGACTAAATGACTCCTGGCGAAGCCACATCACAGTCTCCCACCTATCCTACACATCCTGTATCCGATATCAATGTTAAGTTGTAGTGAAGGTGCATGGGGTCTTTCCGTCCCGTTGCGGGTAACCGGCGTCTTCACCGATACCACAATTTCACCGAGCTCATGGCTGAGACAGCGCCCAGATCGTTACACCATTCGTGCAGGTCGGAACTTACCCGACAAGGAATTTCGCTACCTTAGGACCGTTATAGTTACGGCCGCCGTTTACCGGGGCTTCGATTCAATGCTTCGCCTTGCGACTAACATCCCCTCTTAACCTTCCGGCACCGGGCAGGTGTCAGGCCATATACGTCATCTTTCGATTTTGCATAGCCATGTGTTTTTGTTAAACAGTCGCCTGGGCCTTTTCACTGCGGCTTCCATTGCTGAAAGCGCCCCTTCTCCCGAAGTTACAGGGCCATTTTGCCGAGTTCCTTAGCCATGATTCACTCGAGCACCTTAGGATTCTCTCCTCGACTACCTGTGTCGGTTTACGGTACGGGTTTTTATAACCTGAAGCTTAGCGGGTTTTCTTGGAAGTCTGATTACCTGAACTATTACCGCCTCCGAAGATTTGGTATACTATCAGCTTTCAGCAAGATCTGCGTACTTAACTACAAATCCTATACCTACGGCCTTTAACGAACTATTCCGTCAGTTCGCGTCAGTGTCACTACTCCGTCACCGCATCGCAGTTATAAAAAGTACTGGAATATTAACCAGTTGTCCATCGGCTACGCCCTTCGGCTTCACCTTAGGCCCCGACTAACCCTGATCCGATTAGCGTTGATCAGGAAACCTTAGTCTTTCGGTGGGCGGGTTTCTCTCCCGCCTTATCGTTACTTATGCCTACATTTGCTTTTCTATTCCCTCCACAGTCGGTTGTCCCTCCTGCTTCGCCGGATAATAGAATGCTCCCCTACCAGATGCATTGCTGCAAATCCATAGCTTCGGTATACTGCTTGATGCCCGTTTATTATCCATGCCCGATCGCTCGACTAGTGAGCTGTTACGCACTCTTTAAATGAATGGCTGCTTCCAAGCCAACATCCTAGCTGTCTGTGCAATCGGACCTCGTTAGTTCAACTTAGCAGTAATTTGGGGACCTTAGCTGATGGTCTGGGTTCTTTCCCTCTCGGCCCTGGACCTTAGCACCCAGAGCCTCACTCCAGCGTATATTAATAAGCATTCGGAGTTTATCTGGATTTGGTAGGATTTGACTCCCCCGCACCCAATTAGTAGCTCTACCTCTTATTAACTCAACCGCCAGGCTGTTCCTAAAAACATTTCGGGGAGTACGAGCTATTTCCCAGTTTGATTAGCCTTTCACCCCTACCCACAAATCATCCGGAAACTTTTCAACGTTTATCGGTTCGGTCCTCCAGTACCTGTTACGGCACCTTCAACCTGTCCATGGGTAGATCACAAGGTTTCGCGTCTACCTCCCCTGACTATACGCCCTATTCAGACTCGCTTTCGCTTCGGATCCGTGTCTTAAACACTTAACCTTGCCAGGAAAGAGTAACTCGTAGGCTCATTATGCAAAAGGCACGCCGTCACGGAACAAATCCGCTCCGACCGCTTGTAAGTACACGGTTTCAGGTTCTATTTCACTCCCCTGTTCGGGGTTCTTTTCACCTTTCCCTCACGGTACTGGTTCACTATCGGTCTCTCAGGAGTATTTAGCCTTACCGGATGGTGCCGGCAGATTCCCACAAGGCGTCTCCGACCTCGCGGTACTCAGGATACCACTATCCTACTATTCATTACCCGTACGCAGCTGTCATGCTCTATGGCCGGGTTTCCCACCCCATTCCGGTTTTGTTTAGTATTCATGTTGTGGTCCTACAACCCCAATTATGCCGTAACATAATTGGTTTGGGCTTCTTCCCTTTCGCTCGCCACTACTCAGGAAATCATTATTATTTTCTCTTCCTCTGCTTACTTAGATGTTTCAGTTCAGCAGGTTTGCGCATTTATGCAACTATTCTTCAAATAGTTAGGTTTCCCCATTCAGAAATCTGCGGATCAATTCATATTTGCTGATCCCCGCAGCTTATCGCAGCTTATCACGTCTTTCATCGCCTCTGAGAGCCAAGGCATCCCCCGTGTACCCTTTCTTACTTTCTTCTACTATACCGCCTTTTGCTCGGTATGTATGCTTTTTGATAAAGTTGCCGTTCATTGGTTCACTCGTTCATTAGTTCATTGGTATTGCTACCTCTTTACCTTTGTTCTCGTAATCCTTTAAAGCCAACAACCGTCTCTATACTGTTGTCTTCTCTTTTTTATTACTTCTTCCAATATGTCAAAGAACGTTCGATTAGATTTGAGTATTGAGATTTGAGTATTGAGACTGACTTGCGTCTTTGTCTCATATCTCATATCTAACATCTCATGTCTGATCTGGTGGAGAATAACGGATTCGAACCGTTGACCCCCTGCGTGCAAGGCAGGTGCTCTAGCCAGCTGAGCTAATCCCCCTAAAATGAACCGTCATTAGTCATTGGTCATTGCCTTTCTGGTTTTGACTTTTGATTTTTGACTTTACCTTTCGTAGTCCCGAGCAGATTTGAACTGCTGACCCCTACATTATCAGTGTAGTGCTCTAACCAAGCTGAGCTACAGGACTGGGTTTGATTTCGGACGTCGGATTTACGATTTGTGATTCTCCTATTCCCGATTTCTTTCAATCTCGTATCACCTTTTGATTAGCGCCACTGATGGCTTCATCTTTTGGGTTTCCTTTTTGTGTTTAATTATAGATTTGAGTATTGAGATTTGAGTATTGAGATGAACTGCGCTTTCGTTTGGTTCCTGTCTCATATCTCACATCTAATATCTCACATCTATTTTAAGAAATAATCATGTAGGTAACTTGTTACAATAACTAATGTTTCGATACTGCTCCAGAAAGGAGGTATTCCAGCCACACCTTCCGGTACGGCTACCTTGTTACGACTTAGCCCCAGTTACCGACTTTACCCTAGGACGCTCCTTGCGGTTACGCACTTCAGGCACTTCCAGCTTCCATGGCTTGACGGGCGGTGTGTACAAGGCCCGGGAACGTATTCACCGCGTCATTGCTGATACGCGATTACTAGCGAATCCAACTTCACGGGGTCGAGTTGCAGACCCCGATCCGAACTGTGAACAGCTTTAAGAGATTGGCATCCTGTTGCCAGGTAGCTGCCCTCTGTACTGCCCATTGTAGCACGTGTGTAGCCCCGGACGTAAGGGCCATGATGACTTGACGTCGTCCCCTCCTTCCTCTCTATTTGCATAGGCAGTCTGTTTAGAGTCCCCACCTTGACGTGCTGGCAACTAAACATAGGGGTTGCGCTCGTTGCGGGACTTAACCCAACACCTCACGGCACGAGCTGACGACAGCCATGCAGCACCTAGTTTCGTGTCCCGAAGGACTTGAGCGTCTCTGCTCAATTCACTAACTTTCAAGCCCGGGTAAGGTTCCTCGCGTATCATCGAATTAAACCACATGCTCCTCCGCTTGTGCGGGCCCCCGTCAATTCCTTTGAGTTTCACCCTTGCGGGCGTACTCCCCAGGTGGAATACTTAACGCTTTCGCTTAGACGCTGACCGTATATCGCCAACATCGAGTATTCATCGTTTAGGGCGTGGACTACCAGGGTATCTAATCCTGTTTGATCCCCACGCTTTCGTGCCTCAGTGTCAATCAAACCATAGTAAGCTGCCTTCGCAATTGGTGTTCTGTGACATATCTATGCATTTCACCGCTACTTGTCACATTCCGCCTACCTCTAGTTCATTCAAGCTCATCAGTATCAAAGGCACTGCGATAGTTAAGCTACCGTCTTTCACCCCTGACTTAATAAGCCACCTACGCACCCTTTAAACCCAATAAATCCGGATAACGCTTGGATCCTCCGTATTACCGCGGCTGCTGGCACGGAGTTAGCCGATCCTTATTCTTACAGTACATTCAGCTTTGGTCACGACCAAAGGTTTATTCCCGTACAAAAGCAGTTTACAACCCGTAGGGCCGTCTTCCTGCACGCGGCATGGCTGGTTCAGGCTTCCGCCCATTGACCAATATTCCTTACTGCTGCCTCCCGTAGGAGTCTGGTCCGTGTCTCAGTACCAGTGTGGGGGGTCATCCTCTCAGATCCCCTAAACATCGTAGCCTTGGTAAGCCGTTACCTTACCAACTAGCTAATGTTCCGCATGCCCATCTTGTTCCTATAAATATTTGATTAAATTGCGATGCCACAACTTAATGTTATGCGGTCTTAATCTCTCTTTCGAGAGGCTATCCCCCTGAACAAGGTAGGTTACATACGTGTTACGCACCCGTGCGCCACTCTCAAGGAAAGCAAGCTCTCCTATCCCGTCCGACTTGCATGTATTAGGCCTGCCGCTAGCGTTCATCCTGAGCCAGGATCAAACTCTCCATTGTAAAATGTCTCGTTTGTTCACTGACCCTATTATTAATAATAGAATCTGTATAATTATTATATCTTTATACAGTATCTAACTTTTGTTATCATAACCCCTCTTACTTACTTGCGTTTGTTTGAGTTGTTACTCTACATGATTTTCTATTTCTTAAAAGAACTTTCTCGCTTCATCATCCGAATCCGCTATATAATCTTTACAAGTTGCCTTGTCTGATTTGTCATTTCTATTACCGGAATCGCTCCGGCTTTTTAACTTCTTTTGCTCTTCCGAACAACCCTCCGTTTGGGTCTGCAAAGGTAGTAATCCTTTTTACTTTTCCAAAACTTATTTTTTCTTTTTTTCTCTCTTGATTTCCAAAGAATCTATTTCGTTTTGGCCGCCTACTCCTTCTCTTTTCTCCCTCCGTTGCGGGGTGCAAAAGTAGTAAACTTTTTCGCTTTCCGAAATTTTATCTGAAGTTTTTTTTTGAACCTCTGTTTTTTCTTCCCTCTCCCTATTCCTGCTTCAAAAACCCCTTCAGCAACCTTTCTAAGAACAATCCCGCTTCCTTATTTGCGGGCTGCAAAGGTACGCGCTTTTAACACTTATGCAAACTGTTTTTAATGTTTATTTAATATAAACCACTAAGACGTTATGTATCAGCAGGAAAAATTGAAACAGGATAAGATTTAAGGCAGTGGCATCGAGATTATAATGGCATCGACCTTTCCAATATAGTTAATACATGCATCCCACATAAATTCGGGCTTTCTGCACAAAAGCATTTTTACCGGGTTTAATAGCATTTAAGGCACTATCGGCACTGGTTTTAGTTTCGTATATACCGACTATTAAAGCAATCATTTTAGACTTGGAAGCGGGGCGGTACTCATCAAGGTATTCCAGGCTTAAACTTTCAGAAGGGTATCTGCGGGGGAAATATTCCCCTGTATCCATTTCATCATCGTCATCGTCCGGCAAATCAATCAAACCCTTGGTTTTATCGTAATAACGGCCCATGGTATCAATGGCCAGGTTTGACGATTCATGTAGCGCAAGCATTTTTGCCTTCAACTCATCATAATCCTTCCCTGTGTCGGCAACTAATACATAATAGTTGGCAAAAGCATTGAGATGTGCATTCATTTCGGAGGTATCAGCTGAAGATGCTTTGATGCCCGTAGTTGCTTTATAACTGGCCGGCAAAACGCGAACGGGCTTTAAGTTATCACGTGTTACTACAAGTGTTGGTTTAGGTTTGCAAGAAAGTAAGGCAAACATTGCAATTATTAACAAATAACTCAATTTCATAAGGTACAGGCTGATATATCCAAATGTAAGTAAAAATCAGCATGTTCCAAATCTGCCATCTCTGGATTATACTTAGTACTCCAGTACCACATGCGGTTTATAAGTGTCCGTTTTCACTTCGGCTTTCAACTCGTGTAATATATTGTATAACCCAAAGTTGGTACGGTTTACATATATGAAGTGTTTAACGCCGCGGGCCTGCTTAAACTCGGGCATTTTTGAAAGGCGCTCGCCAAAGGCAAAAAGCTTGTCGAAGAACTCTGATTGGCTAAAATCGAAGTGATCGTCAATATAAGGCATGGCAAACAAACTTATCATTTCTTTAAACTGGCCATAAAAAAATTCAACCTGCGCCGGGGTATCATCCTTACGGATCATATCCAGCAAACGGAAGGCTTTAATAGTTTCTTCCTTATTATCCAACAGATTGGTTGAAGTAAGCGAGAAGAAAGGATAGTAAAAATCTTCGGGCATCTCTTTAATACAACCAAAATCGATACATCCCAGTTTACCTTCGGGGGTTATCAGGAAGTTACCAGGATGTGGGTCGGCATGTACGGCGCGCATCTCGTGCTGCTGAAAATTGTAAAAATCCCAAAGGGCCTGCCCTATCTGGTTACGCAATTCCTGCGATGGGTTGGTGGCCAAAAACTCTTTAAGGTGTTTCCCTTCCAGCCAATCCATAGTAATAATGCGCTTACTGCTCAACTCCGGGTAATAAGTAGGGAATACTACATTATCCAAATTGGCACATGCGGTTGAAAATTCTATAGAGCGGCGTACCTCCAGTTCGTAGTCGGTTTCTTCCAGCAGGCGCTCTTCAACTTCGCTCATGTAAACATTCAATTCCTTTTCGCTCATGCCCAGCATTCTGAAAGCAAATGGCTTGATAAGTTTCAGATCGGACGAGATGGACTCGCCCACACCGGGATACTGAATTTTTACGGCCAGTTTCTTCCCGTTCAGTTCGGCCTGGTGTACCTGCCCTATTGATGCGGCATTGTTTGACCGGATGTTGAACTTATCGTATATCTGATCGGGATTTTTACCGAAATATTTCCTGAACGTTTGCACAATCAGCGGCCCCGAAAGCGGCGGCGCGTTGTATTGCGATTGTGTGAACTTATCTACATATGCTTGTGGCAGCAGGTTTTTGTCCATGCTAAGCATCTGTGCTACTTTAAGGGCGCTACCTTTAAGCTCGCTTAATGATTGGTAAATGTCAGCTGCATTATCCTCGTTCAGTTCAGATTTATCCATATCCGGGTTGAACAGTTTTTTTGAGTAATGCTTAATATAATTGCCGCCTATTTTAAAACCTGTTTTTACAAATTTGGCGCTGCGTTCTGCTTTGGTTGTTGGTATGCTATTTTGTTCAGCCCCCTCTAAATCTCCCCCGGAAGGGGAGACTTTATTGTTTTCATCCGTCATAAGCGATGCTTAAAATCTCTTGTACAATTACATCCCGCCGTTTTTCACCAGGAATTTTCCGTATTCAAATAAATTGTCGATGGGCGAGCGTTGAAAAAGGTCGAAGGTTACATTGACGCCTTTTTCGATAGCCTCATCCGTTTTCTCAAATCCCGTAGAGTTATCATTTACCCAAAAGTTGAGTACAAATACAAATTGCACCCAAAGCGCGTCTTTATAACGTTTGCTAAAAAATTTACGGTCGGTAAGTTCTGTGGTTTCTACGCCTTCCTTCAGTATATCTTCGGCAAAGCTTTCGAAAGCCGTTTTCATCGGTTCAAACACACGCGGCGTAGTAAACCCTCTTGGCTGTTTTTTGATGGAATAAATAGCAAAGCTGCGGCTGCCCTTAAGCAGCTCAAAAAAACCGTAAAAGTAAGATAAAGCCCTTTCGCGGGCAGAATATTGCGCCCAAACTTCCTGGCTTTTTATTTCGACGATAGTTTTAGTTGTAAAACCTGCCCAAATAGCCTGCTCCACAGCTTCAAACGAGCCAAAGAACTGGTAAAACTCAGCCTCGGTCATTTCATTTTGCTTCGCGAATATATATACCGACTTAGGCTCTGAACCTTCGGTTAGCACATAATCAATATATGCGTTCTGGATACTTTCGATAGTTGCCATATTTGAGTTGGTTAAAAGCCCCTCTAAATCTCCCCCTGAGGGGGCGACTTTGATTTGCATGTTATTAAACGGTTATTTAGCCAACCGAAGGGCTTTTGATTTATTTAGTAAACGGTTTTATGTACTTTAAATGTCTAAGTCTCCCATTAAGGGGAGAAATTTAGAGGGATTTATATAAACATCTCCACCGTACGCTGTAGTTCCCTTGCCTGCACAACACCGGCCTGGCGCCATTTGGTTTGTCCTTTTTGGAAAATCATTAAAGTTGGTACGCTTTGTACCCGGTATGCACTTGCCGCCTGCGGGTTTTTGTCGATATCAATTTTGATGATCTTTACTTTATCGCCAAGGGCGTGCTTTACGTCCTGTAGTATGGGCGGCATCATTTTACAAGGCCCGCACCACTCGGCCGAAAAATCGACCAATACCGGAATTTCTGACGCTATTATATCCTGGAAATTTGCCATATTTTTTGTATTTAGTTCATTGCTGGTAGCTAAGAGTTATTAGCTATCATTATCAATAATAACCATTATTTTAGATAAAAGTTTATTGAACAGACGCTTAATTGGAAATATGACTTTCCGACTATGAACCCTTAACTATTGACTATGAACAAGAGCACAACAGCCGGTATTTACTTAATGCTGGCACTTTTTATTATCTCGTTTGCGGCGTTTGCGCAAGACAAACCAACGGTTATACCACTTTGGCCAAATGGCGCACCTGGCTTCGAAAACAGGCGAAATGAGCCCGAACAGGCTAAGGATTACTGGGTAAAAAACATCCACAATCCATCGCTTACAGTTTTTACTCCCCCCACAGGTAAGGCCAATGGTGCGGCCGTGGTGATATGCCCTGGCGGCGGCCACCGTTTGTTAGTTTATACCGCCGAGGGTATTGAACCAGCTAAATATCTTAATGATCTGGGTATTACTGTATTTGTGCTGAAGTACCGTTTAGGCCGCGATACCTTATCGCCTTATAAAATTGATGTGCACGCCAAACAGGATGGCTATCGGGCAATGCGCCTGGTACGTAGCAAGGCGGCCGAATATGGCCTGGATACCAACAGGATAGGTTTGATGGGCTTCTCGGCAGGCGGCGAGGTTGTTGATATGGTTGCTTTTGGCGATGGCAAAGGCGACGCTAAGGCCTCCGACCCTGTTGACAGACAGAGTGCTACTCCTAAGTTTATCATACAGATTTATCCCGGCCCTTTATACATACCGGACGTGGTACCGGCCAACGCCCCGCCAGCCTTTTTATTGGCTGCCAATGACGACCCATGCTGTGCGGTGCCGGTGGTAAGTTTGATGCAAAAGTACCGGGAGGCTAAGGTGCCCATCGAAGTGCATTTGTATGCCCGGGGGGCCCATGGTTTTAACATGGGCAAACGCTCAAAATTACAAAGCATCAGCACCTGGCCGCAACGTTTAGCCGACTGGCTGGCCGACAACGGTTATCTAATTCCTGCAAGCATTGAACGGAAAAAAATATTACATTAATTAGCAAGAAAACTTCTTAAAAGGCCATTTCCATGCCAAAATAGGGTAAAAAACAGTAAATTTTGAGCATTAAATTGGCACCCATTAATAAAAAAACATGCAAAAATCTTACAAAAAAATACATTTTTTGCAACTTTAAAAAGTACCCATCCAACTGTCGACAATCAATGAACCCGGCACACCGTTTCATCGTCGGCTAATCATAAAAACAGCCCGGCTATCACTATCGATAACCGGACTGTTTCGTTATTATTTTCCTTCCCCGACATGCATCCCTGCAAATCAAAAACTCCCCCTTCAGGGGCCGGGGGCTTATTGTATTTTATAGCAACTTTCGGTAAAGGCTGTCCTTCGTGAGGCGGCGTATACCACGTTGTTTAGTATTTGGTAGCCGGTGCTAATGCTTTGCATCTGGCGCACCAAAACAACTCCGGTAGCATTGTCAATTACATAAACACCATTGGTATTGCTGTTTGAATATGTTTGGCGCTGTGCGCTTTCAAAGGCAATAGTAGTGGTTTTATCTGTTTTCGATTCTATCCAAAAGGTATTTTTTACATTGGTGCCCGCCCTGTAGGTGGTATCTACCCAGGTGTACCCCTTTTTCATGGTTTGAAAGGCTGCGTAGTTTACAGTGAGTCCCAGGGAGCTGCCTTTAACCAACTGATCGTTTTGTAAACCGGTAAATGCATACACCGTATCATTCATTGCCTGGTTTCCGCCGCCTTTAATATCGTAAACGGTATCGCGGAGGCCCAGGGTAACGTTTGCTGTTTGGCCAACCATTGCGGTAAGCCGTTTTTGGATATACGAACTGGTATCTGATGGCAGATCGGAGTTATAGGCCATCGATTTGCCCATAGCAAACAACGTATCGGTAATGCGTTTGGTAGTAACCGCAACCGCGAAACCCGACTTTGTGGCATCGGTAACGTTATAGTTTTTTGTCACCGATGAGTTACTGCTGATGGCAAATTTTTGATCATAACGCTGCAAAACAGTGCTTGAGTTTACAAGGGTTGTTTTCTGGTACCCATCGCCTTTTTTAAACGCAAGCGGGCGATGCTCATCGGCAACTGCCGCCGGCAATATTAAAGGTGTAATCACCGTAGTGTTTAACAAGGCGGATGGCGGCAATTCTGCTGCTTTTTTCATATCAAGCTTCGGGGGTGCCGTTTGTGCAAAGCTCATCCCGGTAACAGCTATCAGTAATAGCGTTAAAATAGCTTTTGGTCTTTTAATATATGTTCTCATTTTATCTTTTTTATGGTTGGTTTTTGGTTCATTGGTCATGGTTCATTGATCATGGTTTTGTTTGTAGCTTATCAGTTCATGGTTCATAGTTCATGGTTCATAGCGGGGAAAATTGTCGCAAACCTTTTTTATCGGATCCCCAAAAAACCATGAACTATCAACCATGAACCATGAACAAACAACCATGATCTATAAGCCATTTACAATTAATGCAACGGTTTTAAGCCAGGTATTGGTGGCACCGGTGGTATTGGCGGTACCGGTGGTATTGGTGGTACCGGTGGTATCGGCGGCACCGGCGGTATTGGCGGCGGCGGTGTTATCGGTGGCACTGGTGGTATTGGCGGTACTGGCGGTATCGGCGGCACAGGCGGTATAGGTGGCACTGGCGGTATAGGCGGTACCGGAGGTATCGGCGGTGGCGGCGTTATAGGTGGCACAGGTGGTATCGGCGGTACCGGCGGAATTGGTGGTATTGGCGGTATTGGCGGCACCGGCGGTATGGGTGGTACCGGCGGTATTGGCGGCACCGGTGGTATGGGCGGTACTGGCGGTATAGGTGGTGGTACGTTCCAATCCGAGCGGTTGCTTTGCGCTTTGGCATGCTTTACACCTGCCAGTAATGTTGCCACGGCAAACATTGATGTGATGATTATCTTTTTCATAATGTAAATTATTTGGTCATTAATCGGGTAAGTGAAAGTGGTAATCCAATAGAGAAGATCATGTTGGCCTTGTCTGATGAGTACCTTGTTAAGTTGGCCACACCAATGCCAAGGCTAATTGGCGTTTTAAATGGCCGTATACCTGCCGATAGGCCCATATTCATTCCTGTCCACTCGGCGTTAAGGGTTAAATGGCGTACAACTTCAAATGATACACTGCCAAACACAGCTGTGCCATGCTTGCCTTTGCCGGCTGCAATATCGGCAGGGCTTTTTTCATAAAACCGGCCGCTGCCTAAGCCAATGGTATAGCTAAGCCTCGAACTACCCGGCGTTAGCGATGGCAGGGTTTGTACAGCGTGGCTTATCGCCATAAAAAAGGTTGATCCGGGCGCATCCGACTGATTGTTGTTGGCAAACATTTGTAGCGCGCCCGCTGCAATACTTGTACCGGCAAACAGTTTACGGCTCAGGATAAAGTTCCCCGAAAAGTCCTTGAACTTATGAACGTCGGTAATGTTTAAACTGGCGGCAAAGTTTACGGCTTCAACCGGGTCGCCTATGCAGGCGCCTACCGAGGCAATTAAATCGGCTTTATTGTTTTTATATACTTCAGGGTACGCGCCGCCCAGGCCTCCAAAAATATACATCCCATAGCCTCCAAAACCGGTAGGCGTTAGAAGTGCCGAGGGTGCATCGCTGGGATAAAGTTCGCGCTGGCCCACCTGCGGTACTTCCTGCGTGACAACCACATTGGGTTTCACCGCTAAAAACGAATCAATTTGTTGTTTTAATTCTTTTTCGAATGAGTTTTGGCTAAATGCTGATTGAGCTAACAGGCAAAGCGCTATTACCGCACAATACAGGAATGGCAGCCGTGATTTACAAATCATGGTGATGGAAATTAGGTTAAGTAATAAGTAGGTTGATAATTATAGCACCTGCTGATTGGCAACAGGCTGGTTATGCTTTAACTAAGTTGTAATTTTTTTATGACAAAACAATATACTTTGCCAAATAAATTTAGCGGGCTTAAACTGTAGCAATATGGCCATATATCCTCCTGTTTCTGTTACGTTATCGGCGGCGAATGGCTGCAGGTAACGAAATGGCCACGGCGATTGTGGTATCATTACATGGCTGTACCAGGCCGGTAAATACAGGCTTACTGCCTGGCCGCCATTTATCGGGACTACATCCAAACAAAGCAGGCCGGTAAACCCGGGCAAGTTTGTAAAGGCCGGGGCGCAAATATGCTTTGTCATTTGCTTTACGTGCACCTTGCTTGCTTTTAAGGGCTTGGGCTTATCCCTTGATATTATTATTGCGCTTTCTGGCGATTTTTCCTGCGCAAGCGCTGTTATGCAAAACAGCATAATTACAATTGTAGCTATCAGGTATTCCATTTTTTAAGGTTAACTGGGTTTTTAAAAAGGGGTGTAGGGAGGTTGTGTAAGCAATTCACCTGCGCGGTTAAGGGCTAAATAAGTATATTTTTATCATAGTGGTTTTGGTTGTTTGTTAGTACAATTTTACGGCGCGGTTGTAGGGTACACAATACAAAGTAGTTTGTATTTTTGGGGGAGATTGAGGCCCGGAGCCTAAGGGATGAAACCATGATTTTAGCATTAGATGTACATTATAAAGCAGCAGGGGCCAAAGCTGTTGGCGTTTTGTTTAACCAGGAAGATGCTGCTCCTAAGGAAGTAATAATTGAATATATAAACGAAGTGGATGAATATGTCCCTGGCGAGTTTTACAAACGGGAACTTCCCTGCCTCCTGAAAATTATTGAACAAATAAGTTTAGACAATATAGATGCTATTGTAATTGACGGCTACGTTTATATTGATAACGACATGAATTTTGGTTTGGGCGGCCGGCTTTGGGAAGCTTTGGAAAAACGCGTACCGGTTATTGGTGTTGCAAAAACGTCTTTCTTTAAAAATAAAGATACCGTGAGGGAATTGAAACGGGGAATTAGCAATAGCCCCTTATATATATCATCTATCGGGTTGCAATTAGATACCTGTGTGAGTTTTATCAGAAATATGAAAGGCGATTACAGGATGCCGGATATTTTAACGTTTTTGGATAAGAGGACAAAGGAGGATTGATGGATGCTTTTCATAATATGGGCATGTCCCCCGCCGGTAGAAGCGGTGGCCGGGCTTTTCGTTCATACTGCGCAGGGCATTAGGCGCGGGCCGGTATACACTTCAATCCCTCATGCGAAAGCAGATGAATCGTTTGGCTTTGTGATTTGCCAAAAGATTGTGATTTGCCTTGCACCAGCCCAGGGAAATCGCGTTTAAGATTTCATGATGAACTATATTGTGCTATACAGGCATCAATGGTATCGAGTTATTAGATTTTTCGCGCAAAGACGCTAAGCCGCAAAGGAAAAATAAGCAAATCACTTTGCGTCTCTGCGCCTTTGCGCGAAATAAATTTTATAAACTTTAAACGCGATTTCCCTGTGCACCAGCCAAGAGCTTGCAGATATTTGCATAATAAACATAGGATTAGTAGATTGGGAACCGTAAAACTAAACTGAATGAGCTACAAAGCCGGCAATGCGAAATCATTAGATGAAATAACACTTGAGGACGTTTTAGAATATCCTATATGGGAATGGGCGTTGGGAGAAGAAACCGTTCCGGGGCAGGATGAAACATGGCAAAGACCAATAACCAGTACAACAGATGTCACAGATGAAATGGTTCAGCCAACGATAACTGTTATTATAAAAGACACTAATATTTACGGTAGCGCCGAATATAATCGCGACGACGATACGCTCGAATCAATGGCTATCTGGCATGGCGATGAGTGGGTTTCTGCATTTGACTACGAAAGGTTTGAGTTTCCCGTCATATTCGTTGCCCTTCCCAGTATTAAAGGGCAAATTGGCGTAGAGTTTGAATATTTAAATTGGCAAATGGAAACGGCTAAAAGAATTAGTTAAATAATCTCTCTTTCAACATTTTAATCTCTGGCCGACTTATTCCCAGGCTTCCGCCCCCGAAAATTACCGGGGTAGCCCGTATCCTAAGTAATGAATATGCAACTCCCGAATGTTAGTTTATATCCGGGAGTTTGTATTTTTAAACGGAACCCCAATTTGCAAAGCGAAAGGATTGAGGTTGACGAGAGATATAGTACATTGTCCTAAAGACACAGCGCATACTTAGCATGCGGGCCACAAGTGAGGACCCTTGCGGTAGCGGGAGCAAGTTAATAAGGGATTAATAATCAGGAGGCTTGCAGAACATAATATTTGGAAAAATGGAGTTTACAATTCAAAATATTAATAAAGGTTATTTAATTATATTTTTCTTAATCCTGAGTGATAGCTCGTTATCGCAAACTCCTAAATCTTCAATAAATATATTAGGAGATTGGAAGTGTGTGAAAATTGACATTAGAGGAATTGGAAAATTTTCGTTGAAAGAAATCAAAGAAATTGAAAAATCGACTTTGCATATTGGAACACATAATTATTACTTCAAAAACATACATTTTATTGAACAATGCTCGTATGATAAATGGGAGATTAGGCCATTTGCTGATGGCGAAGATGCTGGCCGAAAACTTGAAATCATTTATAGTAAAGCACAACTCAGGCGAATTTATTTAATTGAACCTGTGGATAAGTATGGAAATGAGGCATGTTATAACGAGTGCGTTTTTTTTAAAAAAGGAAATGTACTGATAGGCAATTGCGGAGGATATCTATTTTATTGGGTTAAAATGAGGTCAAAGCTATTCTCCAAAGCTCTTTAGCACGAGAATCCCCCAACTACCGCAAGCGCTTTTCGCTGCCGCACGGCTCCAGCCCTATGGCCCGCATGCCAAGTAATGAATATGCAACTCCCGGATGTTAATTTATATCCGGGAGTTTGTTTTTTTAAACAGAACCTCAAGTTGCAAAGCGAAAGCATTGAGGTTGACGAGAGATATAGTTGATTATTCTAAAGGCACAGCGCATACTTAGCATGCGGGCCACAAGTGAGGACACTTGCGGCAGTGGCGGCCGATATGTCACCCTTTCAGGGCTATTAATGATGCACTTAATCGATGGGCGATGCCCATCGCAGTTGGATGCCGCCCTTTCAGGGCTGGGTAACCGGAATCTTTTTGGTACAGAGGTTAGTACACATCCAGATTTTGAACTTTGCCGGCCCTGAAAGGGACTAATACGCCAACACAGGGCAGCGCCCTGTGCCATGATGAATGCAATAAACACGCCCGACGGCCCCGAAAGGGTGGCATATACCCGGCGAAGTACTGTGTATGTAGAATAGGTTAGTTCATACAAACTTTCCGGCGGTTGATTTGCATGGCTGATTTGCACGCGGGAGACGCAATTATGCGTCTCTACGGCTGATGGAAAAAGCAGCACACAACGCAAAAAGCCCAACTTTCGCCGGGCTTTTCAAATATTTAAATGGGATATTTATTATACCCCTAACAATAACCTTGCAGGATCTTCCAGCAGTTGTTTTACGCGTACCAGGAAGCTTACCGATTCGCGGCCGTCGATGATGCGGTGATCATATGACAGGGCCAGGTACATCATGGGGCGGATAACTACTTGTCCGTTTACGGCAACCGGGCGCTCAATAATATTGTGCATACCCAGGATGGCCGATTGTGGCGAGTTTAATATCGGGGTCGACATCATCGATCCAAATACGCCGCCGTTGGTAATAGTGAAGGTACCACCGGTCATTTCGGGAATGGTGAGTTTATTTTCGCGGGCTTTACCGGCCAATACTACGATGGCTTTTTCAATTTCAGCAAGGCTAAGGCTATCGGCGTTACGGATAACCGGCACCACCAAACCTTTAGGGGCCGATACGGCGATTGAAACATCGGCATAGTTGCTATATACAATCTCTTCGCCTTCAATACGGGCATTTACAGCCGGCCAATCTTTCAGCGCCTCGGTAACCGCTTTGGTAAAAAAAGACATGAAGCCTAAGCCAACGCCATGTTTCTCTTTAAATTTATCTTTGTATTTGCTGCGCAGCTCCATAATAGGCTGCATATCTACCTCGTTAAAGGTAGTCAGCATAGCCGTTTCGTTTTTAACAGCTACCAAACGTTTGGCAACAGTTTTACGCAGCGAAGTCATTTTCTCGCGTTTCTCGCTTCTTGAGTTTTGAGTTGCGGGTTCTGAGTTTTGAGTTGGAACTGCACTGGCTGGCTTTGGACTTTCGGCTACAGGCTTAGGGCTTGCAGCTTGCGCGCCTAATGCATCACCTTTGGTAATACGGCCATCAACACCTGTACCGGATACGGCTTTAGGGTCAACACCTTTTTCGGCTAATATTTTAGCAGCCGCAGGTGATGGGGTGCCGGATGCATAGGTAACACCTCCGGGCTGTACCGCCGCACCGCCACGTGGCGATTCGTCGGTCGCGCTTACTACTGCGGGGGTAACTGCAATAGGGGCAGCACCTACGCCTTCAATGGTACACACAACAGCGCCAATTGGCAATACATCGCCTTCTTTGGCTATGGTTTTTAATACGCCTGCTTTTTCGGCAGTTAGTTCAAATGTAGCTTTATCCGATTCCAGTTCGGCAATGGCCTCATCCATTTCAACAGCATCACCATCTTTTTTTATCCAGCGGGATAAAGTAACCTCGGTGATTGATTCGCCTACGGTTGGTACTTTAATTTCTAAAGAACCACCACCAGCAACAGGTGCCGGTGCAGCAACGGGCGCGGCAGCGGCAACAGGGGCCGGTGCGGGTGCATTAGCTACCACTTCGGGCTGTGGTTGTGCAGCCGGTGCAGGAGCAGCAGCGCCTTCGCCTTCTTCAATATTGGCAACCAATGCGCCAATGGCTAAAGTATCGCCCTCTTTGGCAACAATTTGTAAAGTACCTGCACGCTCGGCAGTAAGTTCAAAAGTGGCCTTGTCCGATTCTAACTCGGCAATAACCTCATCCATTTCCACGTGATCGCCATCCTTTTTTTTCCAGCTTGCCAGGGTTACTTCTGTTATTGATTCACCTACGGTAGGTACTTTGATCGCTAAACTCATATTTTAGTTTTGTAGAATTATAATTTTTATAGTTGCGGGGATCGGGTTGCGGGGTGCGGGTAAAAGGTTATCGGGCTATTTACCCGCACCCCGATCCTCGCAACCGGCAACTGAATTATCAATCCGCTCCGGCGTCAGCCATTTTTTTGGTTGTCTTTTTTATTGCTTCTTTTACCACTTTACCGGCTGGTGCTTCAAATGCTTTTGAAACAATGTACAATTGCTGCGCGGCATGCTGTTTGGCAAAACCGGTAGCAGTACTACTGCCCTCGTTACGTGATATCACATTCAGGTTAATTACCGTATCGTTATGGAATTTGCGGCAAATGTATGGCCATGCGCCCATGTTTTCGGGCTCTTCCTGTACCCAGATAAACTCGGTAGCTTTTTCGTATTTGGCTTTTACCTTTAGTATTTGTGTAACCGGGGTTGGGTATAGTTGTTCTACACGTACAATGGCTACGTCTTTCCGTTTATCGGCTTGTTGTTTATCCAGCAAATCGTAATAAACTTTACCGGTACAAAGCAGTACGCGTTTTACCTTTTTAGGATCGGCGTAGGTATCATCAATCAGCTCGTGGAATTTACCGCTGGTAAAATCTTCTATCGGCGATACACATTTAGGGCTGCGCAATAAACTCTTAGGTGTAAATATGATAAGCGGCTTGCGGAAATCGCGGTGCATCTGCCTCCTTAATATATGGAAGAAGTTTGCCGGCGTAGTACAATTGGCTACCTGGATATTATCATCGGCACAAAGCTCCATAAAACGCTCAACACGGGCCGATGAATGCTCGGGGCCCTGGCCTTCATAACCATGAGGCAACAACATCACCAGGCCATTACCACGCTGCCATTTAGTTTCGGCACTGGCAATATATTGGTCAACAATGATCTGGGCGCCGTTAAAGAAATCACCAAACTGCGCTTCCCAGATGGTTAAGGCGTTAGGGTTGGCCAAGGCATAACCATACTCAAAACCAAGCACGCCATATTCAGATAACAGGGAGTTGTAAATACTCAGTTTAGCATCCGTTTCGATGGTTGCCAATGGCGTATACTCATCCTCCGAATCGGCAAGGGTTAATACTGCGTGACGATGCGAGAAAGTGCCGCGCTTAACGTCTTCACCACTTAACCGTAAAGGGTAGCCCTCTTTTAATAAGGTTCCGTAAGCTAAAAGTTCGCCCATAGCCCAGTCAAAAACCTTGGTCTGGTTCACCATAATTTTGCGGTCTTCAAACAGTTTTTCAATTTTTTTGAAAAACTCCATGTCGGCCGGCAATGTGGTTAACTTATTACCAATCGCTAATAATTCTTCTTCGGGTACCGATGTATCAATTGCTTTTACAAACTCTTTATGGCTGGCCAGGTGTAAACCGCTCCAGGCGCCTTCAAACATGGCAATGGTATCGGTAAACCTGTCTTCGGCTTTTGATTCATCCAGCTTTTGCTGCAATTCATCCTTAAATGCTTTCTCAACCCCTTTCAGGTAATTGGCATCAATGCTGCCTTCATCAATCAGTTTTTGATTGTAAATTTTCAGTGGGTTAGCATGGGCCTCGATAGCCTTGTACAACAGCGGCTGGGTAAATTTTGGTTCATCAGCCTCGTTGTGGCCATAACGGCGGTAGCACAGGATATCAATAAATACATCCTCGTTAAATACCTGCCTGTACTCCATAGCCAGGTTAACAACGTAGGCCAAAGCCTCAACATCATCGCCATTTACGTGGAATACCGGGGATAAAACAGTTTTTGCCACATCGGTACAATAGGTACTTGAACGGGCATCTTTATAGTTGGTGGTAAAACCTATCTGGTTATTGATAACCAGGTGAATAGTGCCGCCGGTGCGGTAGCCATCCAGTTTTTCCATTTGTAAAACTTCGTAAACAATACCCTGGCCTGCAACAGATGCATCACCATGTATCAATATAGGAGCGATTTTTGAATGATCGCCATTATATTTAAAGTCGATTTTTGAGCGGGTGATACCTTCCACAACCGGGTCAACCGCCTCTAAGTGCGATGGGTTGGGGCAAAGGCTCAGGTGAACTTTTTTTCCGTTTGATGTAGTTACATCTGTTGAAAAGCCCAAATGGTATTTAACATCCCCACCAAAAGGCGATTCGGAATCAAAATTTTTGCCTTCAAACTCGGAGAATACCTCTTTATAGGTTTTCTCCATGATGTTGGTAAGCACATTTAAGCGGCCGCGGTGGGCCATACCGATGATAAACTCCTCGATACCCAGATCGGCACCTTTTTTAATAACCGAATCCATGGATGGGATCAGCGCCTCGGCCCCTTCGAGCGAGAAGCGTTTTTGCCCCAGGAATTTAGTACCCAAAAAGTTTTCGAACGTAACTGCCTCGTTGAGCTTGTTCAGCATCGATTTTTTCTCGTCGATGGTGAAAGATGGTGTGTTGCGGTTTTTTTCCATCCTATCCTCAAACCATTTGATTTTGATAGGATTGCGAATGTACCGGTACTCGGCGCCGATGGCACGGCAATAAGTATCTTCCAGTAACTGGCGAATGTCGCTCAGCTTAGCAGCACCCAGGCCAACTTCAACACCAGAGTTAAAAACGGTATCCAGGTCGGCCGCGCTTAAGCCAAATGTTTCCAGCTCTTTACCCGGATAATAGTGGCGGCGCTCACGCACCGGGTTGGTTTTAGCAAACAGGTGGCCGCGTGAACGGTACCCATCTATCATGTTGAGTACTTTGATCTCTTTTAAAAAGTGATCATAAGTTTTATCATCAACGCCCGGTGCAACTGTTGAAGCTACCGTGCCTGTTGCATTTGTATTTATGTTAAATTCAAACCCCTCGAAAAACTTTTGCCAGCCATAATCTACCGATTCGGGGTCTTGTTTGTATGCTTCGTATAAGGAATTGATGTAGTCTGCGTTGCCGCTATTGATATAATTTAGACGATCCATGTGAAAATGATCTTTAAAACAGTGCAAAAGTAAGCATATACGGTAATATACTTCACAATTAATTGCAAAGAAATTCAGTTAAAAATGATGCAGTTTTGATGGGAATGCGTGGTTTGGAGGGTAAAATATGGTTGGTTAGGATTGAAAAGAGCCCACTAAACCCAATCGTGAACAATACAAGTGGACTTGCACTGTTCGCGATTGCCACGCTGCGCTCGCAATGACATGGTTGTTGTGAGGCTCTAAAGCCAACACGTCATCCCCATTTTTTTCAGGATCATTCAGATGGATACCCCCAATGACGATTGCCTCAATTTTCAGGCATAAAAATCCTCACACTCCCACCAAATCCCCGGCCTCATCAACAGGTGATGACTCCCAGGTAGTCACAAAATCGCTTTTGGTATCCAGTTCTTTTTGCGGGATTGCGGCTATGGTGTACTTGCTTACTTTGGCATCATTCACCCCGGCAATAAAGGCCCAGTTGCCCCAGTTACTTGCAGGCGAGTAGTCTATCAGTTTTTCTTCAAAATAGGTGGCGCCTTTAGTCCAGTCGGCTTTTAAGTCGTTCACCAGGTAGGTGGCTACTATCTGGCGGCATTGGTTGCAAATGTAGCCTGTGGCATTTAACTCATGCATACAAGCGTCAATGAACGGGATGCCGGTTTTGCCTGCCGCCCATTTATCAAAGTTTTCGTTGTTCGCGGCAGCTGTTTCTTCTGTATTTTTTGCCTGGATGAATTTCTGGCCGTGTTTTTTAAACATAAACCTGAAATAGTCGCGCCATAAAAGCTCCAGTTTCAGCATGCTGCTTTGGGCATCGTTATGCTTAAATATTTCCCAGTAAACCTGCCTGGGCGAAATACAGCCTACAGCCAACCAGGGCGATAATTTTGAGGTATTGGTAATGATGCCTGCTTTTCCTTTGGCTTTAACAGCAAGATCTGTTTTTGAAAAATATTTATGCAACTGTACCAGCGCCGCCGTTTCGCCACCTTGAAAGTAATTGGTAGCACGTACATCGTCAACAGGTTGGTTTAAGCCTAACTGATGCAGGGTAGGCAAGTCGCCCGCATCGGCAATATCGGGAGTATAAATATGTTCGGGCGTGGGTACACATGAGCGCACGTTGCTGTCGCGCTCAACCTTCTTTTTAAATACGGCAAAACTATCCGGGATATCTTTTATCGGGAAGGGTAAATCCTCCTTATGGTACATGGTATGCCCAATAAAGTGCTTCAGGTTAAGCCGCAGCTTCCAAAGGGCAGCTTCAACCTCTTCGGATTTTTCTGTTTCTTCGTAGGCTACCTCGCGGTGATGATATACTTCATTTACCTGGTATTGCCCTGCAAGCTGGGGGATCACTTCGGCCGGGTTGCCTATGCGGATAATCAGCTCGGCGCCGTAACCCTGCAGGTTTTTACGTAAATCGGCCACGGCCTCCAATAAAAACCGGGCCCTGAAACTGCCTGTTTTGCTGGCACCGGATGCTGTTTGCTGAAAATAATACGGATCAAAACAATACACCGGCAGAACCTTATCAGCCTTGCGCACGGCTTCTAACAAAATTTCGTTATCATGTATCCGCAAGTCATTTCTAAACCAAACCAGTATCGTTCTATCGCTCATAGTTAAACAGGGAGTTAACTGTATTAATGCAGACCACAAATTTGCAATTTATTTGCGTCTCCTGCATATTTCGCGGCAATATTTGACATCTTCCCAACATTTGCCTTCATTTTTTTACCGGTTTGAACGGCTTTTGGGGAATGGGGGCAAATTTTATGAGGTAAAATTTTTGCGCGAATAATGGCTAAATATAGGCTATCTGTGTCAAAAAAACACATTGGTCATTATCAAATGCCAAAAAAGCTGAATAAAAACTTACTTATCCGTCTTGATTTTAGCCCTGATGATTGAATCTTTTTGCGCTTTTGTAAGCTTATAATTAAACCCGAAAAGGGCTCCCTCAAAATCGCCATAGGATGGATTAGGGATGATGATGTACCTGCTGCCAAATTCTTTTTCCAATTTTTGGGTGGTTACCACACGGTTTTCTTCGGATGGGTGGTTATCATACAGCATATCAAAATCGGGCAGGTTATCGCCGCAAAGCAACAGGATGTTGTGGGTTTTTAGTATGTTCAACCTGCGGGCCTCCTTGCTTGATGTTGATGTTTTTAATTGCAGGTGTGCGTCGTCGGCGTTTGGCAAGCCATATAACTGCAGGTTTTTAAGGGTTGTTGCCCGCTCATTTTCGTTACGGTTGGTGATGTAAAAAATAGTGATGCCTTTTGATGCGGCGTATTTTAGAAATGCCGCAGCGCCGGGTACCGTATCGGCTACTGCCTTGTCAGTCCACTCTTTCCAGCTTGCATCAGTATAGTCTTTGTTTTGCAGGGCGCGGGCTGCATCATAAGGGCTATTATCCAATAGCGTTTCGTCAATATCGGTAACAATGGCCAGTGGCTTGCTGCCGGGATTTTTTATGCCTTCATCAACCCGAAACCTGGCAATGTTATAGGCCTGGAAACATAAAGCCTTGTACTCTGCCGCCCTTTGCTGCCATATGGAGCCCCATACTTTGCCATTATTGGTTATGGATGCAGCGCTGTTTGTAGCGATGGGCTTTGTTGTGGTACAGGCTGTAAACAATAGGGTTACTGACAGTAGGTGTATTTTTTTCATTGGTAGTTATGTTCTTTTGTTGCTCTTAGGTTGTAAAAAACTGTCAAATGCTGGTGGGGAACAGCGTATACCGCATGGCGGCGAGTCGACTCACCCCGACGAGGCTACGCCCGTCTGCCCCTCTCTCCGACTGCGTCGCATAAAGCGGCAAAAAGATAAAAATTGGGGATACCCTCTTTGCGGCGTAAGCCGGAGAGAGGGTCGGCCAGCGTAGCGTAGCCGGGGTGAGTCGTAGCCAGCGTTCAAAGCCGATGTCTGTGTATCGAATTTCACAAAATCCTGCAACTCAACATCACAAAATAGTTTTACAACAGCTCCGGCTTAATTTTGTCCGTAAACTCTTTGGCAAATTTATTCAGTTTTGGCTGGATAACAAACGCGCAGTACGACTGACCGGGATTATCGTTAAAATAATTCTGGTGATAATCTTCGGCTTTGTAAAACTGGCTGGCCGGGGTTACCTCGGTTACAATAGGGCTGTCAAAAACCTTTTCATCTGTCAGGGTTTTGATCATGGCTTCTGCGGCGGCTTTTTGCTCACCGGTCGTATAAAAAATGGCCGACCGGTATTGTGTACCAACATCATTGCCCTGGCGGTTAAGTGTTGTTGGGTTATGGGTTTTAAAGAAAACCAGCAGCAACTCGTCTAACGATAATACATCGGCATCGTACTCCAGCTCAATTACCTCGGCGTGGCCAGTTGTACCGGTGCAAACCTGTTTATAGGTAGGATTATCAACATGGCCGCCCATGTAGCCAGATGTTACCGAAATTACTCCCTTAAGCGATTGAAAAACGGCTTCGGTGCACCAAAAGCACCCGTTGCCAAAAGTTATTTTTTGAATATTTGAAGGCATTTTATTGTTTTGTTTAATTGACGGACAGCTCCATATTAAAGGCTGTAACATGATGTAAAAATACTCATTTGCGTGCCTTTTTGTTTCATTACTGTGTAAGGATTTTGACAATGAACAACGCACAACAGCGTTGCAAGTAGACCATCAACTGATTAAAACCCACATAACATTCTTGATAGATTACTATATTTGAGCCCTGCTTTATCCCCATGATTCAAAAACTATCCAAACTCATTTATTATAAACCCTTTGTATACGCCGCGTGGTTTGGTTTAAGTTTCCTCATTGTGCTAAAAGAGATCCTGCACCACCAGGGTTTTAACAACTACACCATTTTTAAATACAATTTTTTACATACGCTGCACCAGCAAAACCTGTATGCCGCTTACCCTGAACTTTATTACGACCTGAATCATTACGGCCCTATATTTTCAATCATATTTGCACCCTTTACGTTTTTCCCCGATTACGTGGGCATTATGCTTTGGGTAATGTTTAACGCTTTTGTGCTGTTTAAGGCCATACAGTTACTGCCGCTGAAGCAAAATCAATATGTGATTGTATTACTTATTTGTGCCCATGAATTAATGACGTCATCGGCCCACGTGCAAAGTAACCCATTGGTGGCCGGGCTTATTATTTTAAGTTTCAACTTCATCAACAAAAAGCAGGATTTTTGGGCCGCGCTGATGATTGCGCTGGGCACGTTCATCAAATTGTACGGTATTGTAGGCCTGGCGTTCTTCTTCTTTTCTGATAACAAACTTAAGTTTATTGCCAGCTTTATTTTTTGGTCGGTTGTAATGTTTGTGTTGCCGATGCTCATCTCGTCGCCGGCGTTTATTGTGCAAACCTATCGAGATTGGTATGTAGATTTGAAAGGTAAAAACTTACAAAACGAAGGCTCAATTATGCAGGATATTTGTGTGATGGGCTTTTTCCGCAAGATATTAAATTATCCGGGGCTTAAAAACACGGTGGTAATTATCCCGGCAATGGTACTGTTCGCTCTTTCATACCTGCGGATAAACTGTTTTAAATCGACACCTTACCGTTTACTTATCTTGTCATCCGCATTAATATTTGCCGTAATTTTTAGCAGCGGGTCCGAGTCGCCTACCTATATTATCGCATTTGCGGGTGTGGGTATCTGGTTTATGAATTTAAACAGGCCCGTAACCGGTTTCGAAATATTTTTGCTGGTACTGGCCATCATTTTGACTACACTGTCGCCATCCGATCTTTTCCCATGGTATATACGCGAAACGTACGTGCTGCCTTACAAATTAAAGTCGCTGCCCTGCTTTTTAATCTGGCTGAAAATTATCTATGAAACCTTGACTAGGGATTTTGCAGAGCCAAAAGCAACTCACGCTTTGTAATTATAATGTCTGTTTTTTACAACGTGTTAAGTTTTTATTAATAAATCAAAATCTCTACAGATTTGACTATTAAAATGCGCTTTGTAATTAAAATGATACATAAATTATTATTTTTGTAAAGAGAAAGTTACATTTATATAAAAAACTACGTATTGACGAAAAGCGGGGCATTGGTGTACTGGAATCCTAACAGTAAAACAAGCGCAATTGCTATTGATTTATGTGTTTTTTTAATGACCAATAAAAATATCCATACGGTATAAGCTGACCTGCAGCAACCTTAAAACCTATTGAGCAATATGATTTCTGATTTAAAGATGAAACTCTCTGTCATTATCCCCTGCCATAATGAGCAGAATAATGTGGGGTTTCTGATCCAGGCGCTTACCAAAACCCTAAACGAAACCGAATATAATTTCGAGTTGATTTTTGTTGACGACGGTAGCAGCGATAACACTGTTAACGAAATAAAATTCAATGCCGAGATATACCCAAATGTGTTTTACATTGAGCTTTCCAGGAACTTTGGGAAAGACAATGCCCTTAAGGCCGGCATCGGCATTGCTACCGGTGATGCCGTTATAACCATGGATGCCGACATGCAGCACCCACCCAGCCTGATAATAAAAATGCTGCAGTTTTGGGAAGAAGGCTATGATATTGTTTATACGTACCGCGAAAATGCAAATCCGCATGCAAAATTTTACCAGAAAGCTACTTCAAAACTTTTTTACAAGGGCATAAACATGCTATCGGACATTAAGCTGGAAGATGGCACTGCCGACTTTAGGTTGATGGACGAAAAGGTTGTGAGGCAATTAAAACAAATTGATGAACATGAGTTGTTTTTAAGGGGCATCATAAAATGGGCCGGTTTTAAACAATACGGCATACCGTACACACCCTCAAAAAGGCATACCGGCGAAGTAAGCTATTCATTTATAAAACTTGTAAAGCTGGCTGTGGGCAGCATTATGGCGTTTAGCGCAAGGCCTTTGTATATCATGACAGGCGTTGGCCTAACGGTTTCCCTGATGACTATTTTTTACATCCCTTATGTTTTGATTAGCTTTGCCGAAGGTTATGCCGTTAACGGATGGGCATCTATCATAGCTACCATAGCATTTTTTGGCGGCCTGCAGTTAATGGTATTAAGCATCATCGGCGTATACGTAGGCAAAATATTTATGCAGTCAAAAGCACGTCCAAATTATCTCATCAGGTCTACCAACCTTGTAAATGTAAATAATGATCTTATTAGGGTTTGATATCGAGGAGTTTGACATGCCATTGGAATATGGCAAACAAATATCTTTCGCCGAGCAGCTGTCTATATCAACCCAAGGCACTAACGTTATTTTGGACATATTAAAAGCAGCAAAAATTAAGGCTACCTTTTTTTGCACCGCAAATTATGCCATGCATAAGCCGGAAGTTATTAGCCAGATTGTAAGCGAAGGCCATGAAATAGCCTCGCATGGTTACTATCATTCAGATTTTAAACCCGAGCACCTGGCGCAATCAAAAACCAAACTCGAAGAAATATCCGGAGCCGAGGTTACCGGCTTCCGCATGGCCAGGATGATGCCGGTTGATGAGCGCGAAATAGCTAAAGCTGGCTATACTTACAATTCATCCATTAATCCCACATTTATCCCCGGCAGGTACAATAACTTTGGTAAGCCCCGCAGCTGGTTTTACGATCAGGATGTGTTACAGATACCCGCATCAGTATCGCCATTGATCCGTTTCCCGTTATTTTGGCTCAGCTTTCATAACCTGCCCATGGGGCTGTTAAAGTGGATGAGCGGTATCACCCATAAAAAGGATGGCTACCTTAACCTGTATTTTCACCCCTGGGAATTTACCAATCTGCACGATGCCCGCTTTGGGTTTCCTAAATATGTGGTCAAAAACTCGGGGCAACCGTTTGCAAACAGGCTGGAAGAGTTTATCAGCTGGGGAAAATTAAAGGGCTACGAATTTATGCGGACGGACGAGTTTGCTAAGCAACAGCATCCTATCTCAAAATAGTAACATTTCCGGCAAGTGCCTTTTTTCCATTTTTTAAATTAATAACATAATAATAAACACCAAATGGAAGCTGCGAATTTTTATATGTGCCGTTCCATGGTTGCTTATAACCCAAAGAATGAAATATATGCTGGCCATATCGGGTATATATATCAACAGTGCAGTTTGAATAATCAACCAAACCTTTAATATCCCAGGTGTCATTTACCCCGTCATTATTTGGCGTGAACGTGTTTACAATCTCTATGTCTGTAACTACGGCTATAGTTATACTATCAGTAGCCTGGCATCCACTTGCCGATGTTGCGGTTAACTTATAAATTGTTGTTTGATTGGGCCTGGCGAGTGGGCTTGCCGCACCAACATCATCAAGCCCGCTGGCCGGGCTCCACTCGTATTTAACTATATTGGTTGAAGCAGAAGTGTTTAACACCGTGCTTTTACCTTTTAATATGGTTTGATTAGCACTAATTGTAACAATAGGGATTGGATTAACTATCATGGTCACGCTATTTGATGTAATGGCCGACAGTTGGCAAACCGATGCAGCATCGGTAATTTCACACTGCACAAAATCTCCGTTTTTAAGGTTATCCGCAGCATAAACAGCCGAGTTAGTACCTGCGTTTATCCCATTAACCTTCCATTGATAGTTAACTTGCGTACTTACATTTTGTGCCTGAGCCTTAAATGTTACAGGCGTACCCTCACAAACATTATTATTTGACAACGAGATACTTACACCAGGGGTAAGTACTGTTGCTACTTCCATTTTTACGGTATTGGAAACCGCCATCGCGTTGGTAACACATCCCGATGGATTAGTTAACGTACAACTGATCACATCACCATCGTTAAGCAAATTATTGAGATAAACCGGGCTGTTATTACCGGTGTTATTGTTATTTAATTTCCACTGATATAAGGGTGCCATCCCCTCAAACTGAGGATGTGCAGTAAAAGTAACCGGTGTGCCTGAACAAATATGACTGGCAGACGCGCTTATAGTTACTGCTGGCGTAACCGGTTCATTTACAACCATCACTAATACATTTGACAAACCGGTATTGGATACAATACACGGCGAATTACTGACAATACTACAGCTAACTTTATCTCCGTTTTTGATTTGGGTTGATGAATAGATACTGCTATTTGCACCAACATCTTGGCCGTTTACTTTCCATTTAAATACGGGCGCACTACCGCCGTTTATAGGTACAGCTGTAAAATTTATTAAAGTACCCACGCATACAGGGGCACCTTGGTCTGCAATTATGGATACCGAAGGAAGAGTAGATGCTCCGCTGCTCTCGGTTAATTTGGCAACAAAAGCATCCCGGACACCCGCTAAATTAGGCTGTGCCGCTCCACACGACGAGATATTTTTAACGGAGCCTGTTCTTCCTGTTATGGCCGCCTCGCCATCCCCCGTAACAGTAATACCGTAACCGGTCCCGTTATCATAAGGTCCGCCGGTACCATAAAAGGTACCCCAAATACGCTTGCCATTATTTTTAAATTTGGCAACAAAGGCACAGTTATAATCGCCCTTTAACGGCTGGTAAGTTCCCGGTGTAGAAATATTTTCATTAGTGCCGGCCGAGCCGGTTACCCAAATATTATCGTTTTTATCAACTGCCAATCCGTTTATGTAATCTGTACTACTCCCTCCATAATAGGTGCCCCACAAAATCTTTCCATCGGGCGTGTATTTTATAATAAAGCCATCGCCATAATTATTGGCAGCAGTTGAAGGTTGCTGTGTGTTGGCAGTAGCTATATTATTTAGTGAGCCGGTATATCCCCCAATAACGATATTGTTTTGCGAGTCGGTACCAGCACACCATCCGTAATCGCCGCCACCGCCCCCGCAATAAGTTGCCCATTGTAATGCTCCTGTACTATTAAATTTCGCTACAAAACCATCGCCACCCTGCGGGGCTACACTCCCTATAGTCTTTTGTACAGCTTGCAGCGATGCAACAGCCTGCGTAGAATAAGTTAAACCGGTTATTATAATATTATCGTTTTTATCAACTGTAATGCCATATCCCCGGTCGTCATCGGCGCCTCCAAAATAGGTCCCCCAAAGTTTGTTTCCGCTGGCATCAAACTTTACCAGGTAAGCGTCAGAAATTTGCAGATCGATACTGCCGATAAATTTCGTTTGATAAGCACCTGGTGTTGCAATACCCTGCGACGATGTTGTGCTGCCTGTTAGCAAAACATTATTTTCATTATCGGTAGCTATGGCATATCCGGTTTCAACACCGTCGCCGCCAACATAGGTGGCCCATTTCCTTACCCCATCATTACTAAACTTGGCTATAAAAGCCTTGGTACCCCATGTAGGGCCTTTTTTCACCGGCTCAAACGCACCGGCCGTAGTTATATTATTATCAGAAAAAGCATTACCGGCAACCAGCACATCATTATTTTTATCTACAGCAACACTATATAAAATATCATAATTATTGCCGCCATAATAGGTTACCCAAACCAATTTACCGGCAGCATTATATTTGGCTATCATGCCATCGCCGGGGCCTTGCATCTGGCTTTGGTAAACACCAGATGTGGCCAGGTTATCATCGTCGGTTGTGCCGGCCATAAATAGGTTTCCCATAGCATCTTTGGCAATAGCGTACCCAATGTCATCATCACTTCCGCCTAAATAGGTCCCCCACAACAGATCGGGCGTTGGGTCAATGATCAACGTATGTCGCTTATCATATGCAGGTGCAGTAAATCCATAGGTATTGACACCAACTTGTTCATAATTTACGTTAATCTTATTTTTGCCAGATAATTCGTCAACATCAACCTGCTTTTCAGCAGTTACATAACTTGATGGCACACGTTCGGCAAACCTGCCTTTGTTTACAGATAGGTATATCTTTTTTTCTTTCAGATAGGTTTTTAATGCCCCTTTGTATTTCAAACGGATCTGATTGACATTTCCCTGTGGATGAACAACAAAATAATACTCAAATGCTATCTCCCCATTGATAAGTTTTGCCTCACAAACCAGGTCGATGAACAGGTAAATATTTTTATACGTTACTTTTTGATAACTATGTGCATACAATGGCCCGCTGCGTGTTTGGTTATAATATATATGTAAAACATGCGAAGGATATTCGGTTATAATTCGGGGTGATGGGTTGGCATTTAAAAGTTCGACATCAACCCGGTGAAAACTCACCTGGTATTTATGGTTTGTTGCCGAAAGTTTGAATCTTTCCCTTCGGTTTCGCTCATTTCCCGACTGCGATTGGTGTACAACGTAGGTATCATAACTAAAGCTGTTGGCCTTTAGCTGTATATTCATCCCTTTAGATAGCGGTAACAGGAACTTAACCTGATCATTATCTTTGTTTTTCTGATCTTTTATTTGTCCAACATTCTCAACAAAACCCTTTTGTTGATCAGTTGTGGGTTTAATTTCATCAGCTTTCAGTTGGCGTGCATATGCTATAACAATAGCTACGGTGATTAATATATTATAAAGAAGGCGTTTGCAGGTAAACATGCTGATATCGGCTTAGCTGGCATTGAATATAATTCAAAAATTGCAATTAAAGCATATTTTAGATATTTTGTTCGGTTTATTGATAACGCGTCAACAAAACGCAAAGGCTTACCGGCCTAATATGACTACCCTCACACCATTTCCCGTTCAAAAATTTCCTGAACCATAGCCACTTCCTTAGCATAGATAGATTTTTTGCGTGTGCCAAAGTACAGCGTGTTTTCTATAATATTATAACCCTCCCAAAGCAGTTTAATGTTACCCAGGTCGCGCTCGGTTTTTGACAGGAAGTCGGGGATTACGGCAATACCTTTTCCGCCGCTCAGGCAGCGGATGATGGAACCCATGTTGGGCACTATAAAATTGGGTTTAAAATCGGGGCGTTTACCAAAATTGGTGTGCCAGAAACGCCGCAGGTGCTCCATATCGCCCGATGAGCCGTACCAGGGTTGGGCCTTTAGCCAATCCTGTATTTTTGGCAAATCGTTTGTTTTGAGCAGCTTGTTAAATTCATCCACATCGGTTTGCGGGCCCGCCAGTACTACAATACGCTCTTTAAAAAAAGGCTTATATTCCAAGCCCTTATAATCACCTTTTTGCGGGGTGATGATCATATCAAGGATACCGTTATCCAAATCGGCCAGCATTTGGGGGTACTCGCCAAATTTAATGATCACGTTAAATGGCAGCGTGGGCAGGTACGATTCCAGCGTAAACTGAAAAGTTTCAAAACACATGCCTATGCTAATGGTAGGCACATCTTTTTCGGTACTTTTATGAAAATGCCGCTCGGCTTCCTCCAACTTACAAATCGATTCCTGTATATAGTTATACAATATCTTCGCCCGCTCGGTTAATACCATTTTGCGCGATGAGCGATCAAACAGCTTGTAGCCCACATAACTTTCAAGTGAGCTTAAATGCAGGCTTACCCCCGGCTGCGAAATAAACAAGGATTCGGCCGCGCCGGTTAACGAACCTGTTTCATATATCGCCTTAAATGTGCGGAACCATTCTAAATTCACCATAGCCAATCATCATAATTATAATACAAATGTATAACTTATGTTATTTTAATTATAGTAAACAGCACCGTAATTTTGATGCCAGTTAACACGAGATAAAAAATGAAAAATATATTTGTTATAAATGGTGGGCAGATCTTCGCCCACTCCGGCGGCCTCTTCAATAAAACATTGCTGGATACAACTGTAAAATACTTTGAGGAAAACCCTGATTTTGAAGTGCGGTCGACCGATATCAACAACGCTTATGACCCCGCACAGGAGGCCGAAAACTATAAATGGGCCGATGCAATTATTTACCATACCCCGGTTTGGTGGTTTCAGTTACCACATGGTTTTAAAAAGTATATTGATGAGGTTTTTACCGCGGGCTACCAGAACGGCATTTACCGCAGCGATGGCCGCACAGCCGAAAACCCCGGCATTAATTACGGTACCGGCGGGTTGATGCATGGCAAAAAATATATGCTCACCACATCGTGGAACGCGCCGGTAACGGCCTTTACATTGCCCGGCGAATTTTTTAATGAGCACAGTGTTGATGAAGGCCCCCTGTTTGGCTTTCACCGCATGAACGCCTTTACGGGGATGGAACCTTTAGAAAGCATTCATTTTTATGATGTGATGAAGAACGCTAACATTGCAACCAACCTACAAAATTACCAGGAGCATTTAAACAAGCTATTTATTGAAAAACAAAACAACCATGAAAGTATACTTAACAGCCTTAGTGAAGTGTAAACCGGGTAATACCGAAGAGCTAAAAGGTTACCTTGAGCTGCTGGTAGCAGCATCGAACAAAGAGGAAGCCTGCCTGCAATATGAGCTGTACCAATCAACGGATGATGATACCCAGTTCATCTTCCACGAAACCTGGGCCAGCCAGGAAGGTTTGGACGTACACGAGCAACAACCGCATATTAAAACATTTATAGAACAGGTTAAAGAAATAATAGACGGCACAATTGTGATTTATAAAACCGAAAAGGTTAGTTGAAATTAAGGAGACTGTAATTTTATACAAAGTTTAAACACCGGGTAGGTATTTGCGGCGAAACACTATTTGTTTTTTCCGTTTAAATTACCAAACTTAGTGTTTAAACTTATATTAACCTCAACATTATGAAAATTGCAGTATTAATTGCCCGCATATTGCTGGGCCTCATCTTCGTAGTATTTGGTCTTAATTTCTTTTTTCACTTCATCCCGATGGCGCAGCCGGTGATGAGCGACAAAGCCCAGGCTTTCAGCGGCGGCCTATTTGGCTCGGGCTACTTTTTCCAGTATATGAAGGTTATCGAGATTACTTGCGGCGTTGGATTGCTTGTTAACCGTTACACCGCCCTGTTTGTACTTGTACTTTTTCCTATTTCGTTAAATATTTTCCTTTTTCATACCCTGCTTGCACCAGCTGGTATGCCAATGGGTTTAGGGGTAGTTATTTTAAACCTGTTTTTGGGGATAGCTTATTTTAAATATTACAAAAGTATTTTTACAGCGGCGCCAACGGTGTAAAGGTCTTTTAAATAGAAATACCCCGACGCTCTCATCGAGGCGTTTCTATTTAATCACTTTGATATCCATCGCATTTGGCAAACACTACGGTTATGTGTGATGACGGATTCCGGTTAAAATAAAAATCGGCTTTGAACGCCGGCTACGACTCACCCCGGCTACGCTGCGCTGGCCGACCCTCTCTCCGGCTGAAGCCGCAAAGAAGGTGAAGCTCCTTTTTTATTTTTTTTACCCCTCTATGCGACGCAGTCGGAGAGAGGGGCAGACGGGCGTAGCCTCGTCGGGGTGAGTCGACTCGCCGATATGCGCCCTTCAGATTCATACAAAGCCGTTAACCTAACACCACCTTATTACAACCTTATCTTTATCCCCCCATTCACAACAAAACCATCCAACGGTGCATAAATATCCTTAAACACCGGGTTGGTAATACTACCGGTATAAATGGCATCGAATTTGGTTTGCCGGGTATCGGTCAGGTTCTCAAAGTTGATAAATAGCGAAAAACGTTCCCATATCTTCTCGGCCATCAGCCCGGTTGTCCAGTAGCCCCTACCAGCGCTGCCATCATTTAACCGTTGCGGACTAAAATAGTAAGCTTCCAAACCTATCTTTAACTTATTCTCTATCTCATAAACCAATACGTTATTCAGCCTGTGTTTAGATACTAAAGGGTACAATGAAATATTGTCGCCTGTATGTTGTGTTACATCAGCAAGCGTATATCCTAAAAATAGTTTAAAATCGGCATAGGTTAGCTTTACATTGGTTTCCAGTCCCTTTGTGTTCAGGTCGCCGCGGGGTTGCTGGTATTGCAGGTTACCATCCGGCAGCGAGGCAAGCAGGATGGGTTTCTCTATCCGGGTATAAAAAAACAATTGATTAATGCTAAAGCTCACCCTATCGTCAAATAAACCGGTACGGTAATTCAGGTCATAGCTGGCGCCGTATGAGCGCTCGGCTGTGGTGTTTTTAACATCAATAGGCAGCACGTTCTTAAACTGAATGCGTTCGGCATCCTCGGTAAATACCGTAGGCGCTTTATAACCAAGCCCGCCTCCTAAACGCGTCGAAAAATGGGAGTTGATCTTCAGCAAAGCCGATATGCGGGGCAGGATAAAAAAGCCGTACCTGTTGTGGTAGTCGCCGCGCAGGCCACTCTCAACCGTCAGCTTTTGGGTAGCATCCCAGGTGTTTTGTATAAAGCCGCCGATGGTATTGTAACTGTAGTCCCTGAGCGCGAAACTGCTGTTATGATCCTCGCTAAATTTTTCTGAAAGATAATTTAACCCGGCAACCCAATCAGACTTTTCGCTTTTACGCGAATAAGTGGCCTCGCTATAGGTAGAAAACTGCAGGCCCGAAAAGCGATAGTCCGGCAGGTCAATAGCCCTGTCAAAATAGCTTATGCTATTTTTAACCACCAGTTTTTCTTTGTCGCTCAAAGTGCGGTCAAGCTCAAGTTGAGTGCTGTACCTGCCTGTTTTATTTTTTTCATAATAACTATGCTGCACATTGCCATCGCCCTCAATATAGTGCAAGTCGCCCCCTATGCGGTTTTCAATAGTGCTGTTTATCCCTGTTATCAGCGTGGTTTTATCGTCAAGGTAAAAAAACAATTTGGGGTTAAGCGTAAAGCGGTTGTACTTAGGGATGGCCGTTAAATCGACATGGGCCGGGTCATAGGCTGTACCATGATTGTAGGCCGCGAATATAGTGGCGCCCATTTTCTTAAACTTCTGCGAATAAAAACCGCTGGCATCCAAACCCAATGCGGATGTGCCATTTAACAGGAGGTTGAGCTGCCTTTGATCTGTTGGGGTTTTGGATATTAAGTTAACCAGGCCCGCTATAGCACCACCACCATACAGTGTTGACGATGAACCTTTAATAACCTCCACCTGTTTCAAATCAAGCGGGGCTATCTGCAGCAAACCCAAACCGCCCGAAAAGCCGGAATATAGCGGGAAACCATCCCGTATAATTTGCGTGTACTTACCATCAAGCCCCTGGATGCGGATACTGGAGTTGTTACTGGTAGCCGATGTTTGCTGCGTTTGGATGCCTGTACTTTCGGCCAGCATCATACGGATATCGCCGGGTTTCATGTTGGCTTTTTCGTCCAGTTCTTCGCCCGATATTACCTCCACCCGGGTAGGAATATTGGCAATAGTCCGACTGCTACGGGTAGATGACACGGTAACCTCGCCCAGCTCCTCGCCATCGCCTTTTCCTTTAGGTTGTAACAAGATGGCCATTGGTTCTGTTTGGGTAAACGGGAATGTTAAAGTATCCAGCCTGCTTTCATAACCTATGTAACTAAAGCGGATAAACTGTTTACCGGCGGGAATATTGGTTAAGGTGATAAGACCTGCGGCATCGGCAGTAGCCCCTCTATTAATTCCCTGTATTAATGCTGTAGCGCCAATAAGGGTTTCGTTAGTTTTAGCATCTTTAATAATTGCCTTAAACGTATCCTGGGCATACGCCGTAGCGGTATATAAAAGTGCTGTAAAAAGCACTGTAATTTTTTTCATAAATATGATAATTAGTTATGTAGAAGCTAAAAGCAGAATGCACAAAGCTTAAAGCTGATAGACTGTATTTAGTAATGGCCAGCTACTTAGCTGTAATTTGGGTAGTATTAACTTATCTGGGGTGGTTGCCAAATTGAAAGGGCAACATCTTCGGGGTATGGGCGATGATAAGTAATAACATGCTTAACATGCTTTTCGGGCAATAAAAACGGACTGTGATCAACCGCTTTGGCAACGATAAACCCGGTACATGCGCCACACGCAAAAAATGGCGAACAACCCTGGCAATCTTTTTCTTTGGGTGATGATTTGGCCGGGGTGTTTTTTTCAACCGTGTTTTTAATGCCACAATCATTATCGGCACAACAAGGCTTTGCTGTAAGCAGCAGCACAATAATGGCCGATAGGTAGCAAAAGAATTTCACAGGGGCAAAGGTAAATAATTTAGCGATAGGTGAAAATCCTGCAAACAGGATGAATTTATTTTATAGAAGATCGATAATTCCAATAATGGCATTCCCTGCGGGCGGCGCTCATGCACTTGTCTGAATCAGAATGTTTCACAGGTTAATTGTTTTTTAAGGTGTTCAAGAGGGCTACGCCGTTTTCAGAATTTAAGGATGTACAGAATATTGTCTGAAACTGACTTAAACGAATTTTTAGAATTTGTCGAATTGGCTTTTTAAATTCTGTTAATTCTTTAATCCGGTTCAGACAAAAGAATCCTGTAATTTATGAGTATCTTTTGGCCTTTATCGCGCTTTTCACCGCGATACTGTTGGCCCCCATGGAGTTTATGAAACAACGCACTTGTATTAAGGAGATAGCAGAAGCTGCCAACCGCAGTTTTGAGGTGGAAGTGCACAATTTTTTGCGCGCATGGGTGCATAACCACGAGGACAAAACGCTACTGCAGTTTGATCAGCCATTAGACGACTATTTAGCAAATGACGCACTGCGCGATTTGTTTTTGAATACGCGGCACCCTATACAACAATTATTAACCAATCGTTCCATTGCATGCCACCTGGGCCGGCGTGTACGGGCTGTTTATTTTGACCCGATAACCGGCGACCCTTTATTGGCGCCCACAGAACAGCGCATTTATAACCTTGCCCGCAGGATGGACAGCGAACGGATGCACGTGCCATTCCGCTCGGTTCATCCCAGCAAGCAGACCGAAGCGGGCGATACCGCGGATATCAGCACTTATCCCGATGGATCGGAGGAAATTAGGTATAACAGCGGCAACCATTTTAGCAGCCGCCCGGCAAACGGCAACGTTTTTGATGAACATAGCAGGCATTGCACGGCAAAGTCGGCAGGCAACCTGCACGTGCTTTTTAAACGTGGATTTTTGGAAGAACGTTTACAGGATGTAAAAGGGCTTACAGCCCAAATGCATGAAGCAGGCGAGACCCAGCTCCAATTTTTTGTCATCTACAGCAGGCATTCGCCCGAAGAGGGACATTTTGGAGCATCGCTGGTGATCATGGATCCTGCAAACCCCGATTTTCCCCGCCGTGTAATGGTTTGCGATACCCTGCTTAAAGACCTGCCCCATCACCCGCGCTGGTGGAACCATTTTATTGCCGAATATTCGCACATATTTGGCGACGCGATCGCCGAAATAGTGGAAGACCTGTCGCACCCCTTACAAAAAGTAAACATTAAAGGCGATAACCCCTACCGCCACGATTGGGACTGCCCCTACTATGCCACCAGCATGGCCGACGCCCTTGCCGACCTGGTAAAAAACAACCCGGAACTCCTGTTAAACGCCCCGGCAGCTGATATACACGATGCCATGAAAGCCATAATGCAGGACTACTACCAACCCGACAATGAAATTAAAACCAGGCTGGATATTCAACAAACCAACCGCTTAAAACGCTGGAAAAGCGGCAGAGAATTGATTAAGGAATTGGTGAGTGAGGTGAGCAGGAAATCGTCGTATGAGTTGTAGGGAATTTGTTTAAATAATTAAATTGTAGTAAATTTGATTATCATGAAAAGTAAAGTCATCAGATTTGAGCCAGACTCAACGCGAGCAAAAGCTGTGATCAGTTTTGTGCGTCAACGCGACGAGTTTACCAGGTCGCTCAAGGAAAAAGCCAAAGAGATTGCTGATGCCAAAACTTGTACTGCCGTACAACCTCCTAAAGTACGATAACGGCCAGGCCTATTTCGAGACGGATCATGGGCATATCTACACTTATAATTTCGAAAATGTTACATCTGCTGTAATAGAACACATTTCATTTGTGCTTGCAGCCTATGACATTACGTTTCATTACTTCGGTTTTACCCCTGATAGCACGGAGGGCCTAAAGTTTGATCCTCGAATATTGTTAACAATAAACAGTATTGCAGACAAATTCTTTCAGGATAGCAATCGGGTTTTGCTTTACGTTTGCGATTCGATGGATGGACGGGCAAAAGCGAGGCAAAAGTTATTTTCGCATTGGCTGCACAAAAATGGCAATTATACACTATACAAGGTAGATATCGAAATTGGAGACGATGTTATTTACTGCGGGGTTGTAACACGAGCCGACCTACCTAACCATCATATTCTCGAGAGTGAATTTATTGCTAAAGCAGAAGATATTTTTACTAAAAAGTTTTGATGATGGTTAATTGTTAGCCAAATACCTATCAATTGTTTTTATTATAAAGAACAATTGACAATCTTTCAAATTGATATAATAATGAAGCCCCCAACTCATCATCGGGGGCTTCATTATATTAATTCGTTTTCCTCGCATCCTGCATCGGGTTGCTGCCCGATGTGGCTCCTCGTGGTAATACCTGTTGTTTAAATAACTCAAACCTTGTTGGGGCGTATTCGCGGGGCCAGCTGTTGTTGGCTTCGTCAATGTCGGCGGTTTCGCGGTATGGGTCAAGCTTGATAGATTTTACTTCTTTGGCTTTGGCAAATACCTTGCTTACTTTAAATTCGTTTTTACGCCAGATGTAGGCGGGCAGCTTGTCAATTTCTTTGGTGCCGTCGGCGTATGTCCACTCAATAATAATAGGGCTTACCAGTCCGCCTTTGTTGCTGAATGTAAGTTCGTAAAAATTGGTTTTGCTGTCGTAAAATTTCTTTTCCTCGGGGCTTAAGCCAGCATACATATCCTGGTAAGCTTTAGCGGTTAAAGGTGTTGGGGCAAAGCGGTCCCACTTACTGTAAAAATCCTGTAGCGAGGTATCGGCCTCTACGGTGGTTTGCATACCAGCCGCTTTGTTGCGGGAGGTACTGATGTTTTCCATGTTATGGTCGTACGCGGCACGGTCGGTAGCGCCTTCAAGGGCGGGGTTTTTACTGTTTAATTTGTAGTATTTCACGCTGTCAAGCGATACATCAACAGGCTCGGTTCCGTAAAACCATCCGCGCCAAAACCAATCCAGGTCAACCGCCGATGCATCTTCCATGGTACGGAACAAATCTTCGGGCGTTGGGTGTTTAAAGGCCCAGCGCTTGGCGTAGGTTTTAAAGGCGTAATCAAACAGTTCGCGGCCCATTACGGTCTCGCGCAGTACGTTAAGCGCGGTAGCCGGTTTGGCGTAGGCGTTGGGGCCAAACATGATAATGTTTTCGGAGTTGGTCATGATAGGCTCCAATTGGTTCTTGGGCATTTTCATGTAATCAACAATTTTATATGCCGGACCGCGTGACGATGGGAATTTAGGGTCCCATTCCTGCTCGGTAAGGTACTGCGTAAATGTGTTCAGGCCTTCGTCCATCCAGGTCCACTGGCGCTCATCCGAGTTCACGATCATCGGGAAAAAGTTGTGACCAACTTCGTGGATAATTACACCTATCATCCCGTTTTTAGTGGCCTCGCTATAAGTACCATCCTTTTCGGCACGGCCATAGTTAAAGCAGATCATCGGGTACTCCATACCGTTTGCTGCCTCAACCGAAATAGCCACCGGGTATGGGTAAGGGATGGTATGTTTTGAATACGTTTTGATGGTATGCGCAACCACTTTGGTTGAGTATTTACTGTAAAGCGGATAAGCCTCGGGGCCATAGTACGACATGGCCATCGCTTTGCGGCCACCTTCAATCTGGGCGCTCATGGCATCCCAAACTATCCGGCGCGATGATACCCAAGCAAAATCGCGCACGTTTTCGGCATGGAAACTCCATGTTTTGCGGGCGGCTGCATGGCCTTTCATGGCGTTTTTAACTTCATCCAAGGTAACTATCTGCACCGGGGTGGTTGCTGTTTGCGCCTTGTTCCAGCGGCTTAGCTGTGCGCCGGTAAGGTTTTGAGCATAGTTGGAGCATTGGCCCGTACCGCCTACTAAATGATCGGCAGGTACGTTAATGTTCACTTTAAAATCGCCAAAGGTTAGGGCAAACTCACCGCTGCCCAAAAACTGTTTGTTTTGCCATCCCTGGAAATCGCTGTAAACAGCCATCCTTGGGTACCATTGGGTCATCGTGTACAGGTAGTTGTTGTCCTCGGCAAAGTACTCGTACCCGCCGCGGCCGCCAATGGTCATCCTATCTGATATATTATACCACCAGTTAATTTTAAACTTAAATTTTGCGCCCGGTGCCAAAGTGGCTGGTAACTCAATACGCATCATGGTTTCGTTAATGGTGTAGGTAAGGGCACCACCATTGGCATCTTTTACGCTCTCGATGTGGTTACCCAAATCAAGGTTGTGGCCCATAACGCCTTGCAGCTGGCGCATGGTCATCTTGCCCTGCATTTTGCTTTCGGCAGTAGTAAAGCTTTCGGCATCCTTCATGTGCTGGTTTTCATCCAGCTGAACCCACAGGTAGGTAAGCGCATCGGGCGAGTTGTTACTGTACGTAATGGTTTCCGATCCATCCAAACGCTGCTTATCGTCGTTAAGCGTGGCGTTAATTTCGTAATCGGCTTTTTGTTGCCAATACTTGGGGCCAGGTGCACCCGATGCCGAGCGATAGCTGTTTGGGGTACTTAGCATGGTACCCAGCTGCTCAAAACGGTTACCGTGGTTTGAGCCGGGATTGTTGTCGTGTTGTGCCCATGATGCCGAGGCCAGCATGAGGCACGAAAATAGGGCAGGGTAAAATTTATTCATCTGAATTTAATTAGGAAAAAACGTTCGATACACATAATAAAAGCAATTCCAAATATGGCCGACGACAGGAACATTGTCCAGTCGCGCTGTGATGTTTTGGCAAATTTGATAAGGAGCCAGGAGATAAGTAACGCAGATATTACAATTAATACCTGCCCAAACTCCAGCCCAAGGTTAAAAGCGAACAACTCGCCGGTGATATTGGTACTACTGCCCAGCAAACTTTTTAAATAGTTTGAAAAGCCCATGCCATGGATAAGCCCGAAAAATAAAGCCAGGCTATAGTTAAGCCGCATGGTGTTGGCGCTGCGCTTTTTATTAAGCACATTAACCAAACTTGTAAAAACTATAGTAACGGGAATTAAAAACTCAATAAGCGATGTATTGATACGAATAACATTTAACACACTTAAAGCCAGCGTGATAGAGTGACCAATAGTGAAGGCAGTAACGAGTACCAACACCTTACGCCAGTCGGCCAGCAGGTAGGTACCGCAAAGCACGGCGACGAATAAAATATGGTCGTACCCCTCCCAGTTACAGATGTGTTGCCATCCTAACTGGAAGTATAATGAAAAGTCAGTCATTGAGCTAATTCGCAATTGCCAATAAAAATAACGTTTTTTGTCGAAAATAAAACACCCGGACGAGAGATGTTACAGTTGATGATGATAAGCTTGTTCAGCTTATTCCACCCCTTTTTTGTAAGCGTTACCGAAATTACCCACAACGCCAAAACCCAAAACGTTGAAGTAAGCTGCCGCGTTTTTTACGACGACCTGGAACGCACCATAGAAAAGCAATACAAAACCCCGGTTGATATTGTGCACCCAAAAGACAAGGCGAAGCTAAACGAGATGCTGAACGACTACATCAAAAAGCACCTGACTATAAAAGCCGATAATAAAGTTATTGCCCTAACCTACCTGGGCTACGAGATACAGGAAGACGGCGCCTGGGTATACTTTGAAGCCAAAGGCGTCAGCAAACCCAAAAAGGTTGATGTGCACGACGATTTGCTTTATACCGAACACCCCCAGCAAATAAACATGCTGCACGTAACCGTAGGCGGCGAGCGCAAGAGCGATAAACTGGATAACCCGGATAGTGAAGCGGGGTTTGTGTTTTAGGTTATAAACTTTGTCATTGCGAGTATTCATCAGGTAAAACCTGAAAAAAATCATTATAACGTGCAACGGGTATAGTTAAACGAATGTTCTAAACTACCGTCATTGCGAGGCACGAAGCAATCCCGAACTATGTGGGACTTAGCATGTCGGGGATTGCTTCGTGCCTCGCAATGACGGATATTTGATATTGACAATCAATAACTTACAAGCGCGTCATTATAAGGTACGAAGCAATCTCGTAGCCATACAGAGGAGTCCTGTACAGTTACCGTGCATGGGCGACGAGGTTGCCACGCTATCGCTCGCAATGACAAAATGGCTTGTTACTGCAACGGCGGAAAAAAGCTCACCAACTTTGCTATCTTCCCGTCCTCATCAAATTCAATATAATCTGTACCGCCCTTGGTTTCTTTACCGGGGATGTCAACCGTCCAGGTGTACAAAGCCACGTTATGATGATGATTGGGCAGGGTGTGTACGTGAAAGATGCGGCCTGGCGCTAACTGGTGCGAGCCTACGCACAGCGCGGCTATGCCATCTACCCCGGTTACATTTTCATAATTCGGATCAGTATAGGTGGCCCCGGCAGCCCAGCATTTGGCAAATGCCGCTTTAATGTCGTCCTCGCCTTGTACGTTCCACGAGGCTACGTATTGTTTAATGGTTTCTTCTGGTGATGTTTTCATTTGTATTACGTTTTAATGTGATACAAAGGAACTGAGGCTTAGCCGCAATAAAATTAAAGTAGTTTAATAAATGAAAAAAGGGGGCGGCGGCAAGTCGATGCACTCCGAACATCGCTATGTTCATCCTGCCGTCATTATCTCCAAAGCATAGCCTGGTTGTTTCCCTTTTCATGATGTGTGCAGGTAATGTAGGAGTTTGATGTACATTACCAATTAACATTATTTACTAACTTCATTGCGCATCAATTGAAGTATAGATTTATCGACATAAATATTAAAACAACAAAAATCATTACGTGAAACACTTTAGAATCCAGGACCAGGCAATCATTGATGAACAGATTTTAAACGACCGGTTGTTAGATAATGAGGAAGTAATCATACAATTTTCAAAACCAGTTTATACCTCCGAAACTCTTTTACAAATAGATAAGTTAGTTTCAGAAAACAGCTCCAGGTTAATGGTAAGGTTTTACAATGATGGCTTTGATTGTGCAACGCTTGATGAAATTCCCAATGTGAAAGCCTTAGCTATTGACTGCGTGAGGAGCGTTAAGAATATTGAAAATTTAAAAAAGTTAAAATATTTAAATAAGATACGCTTAGGGATATTTGAATTAGAAAATTTAGAAATATTATCTTTTGATAATCTAAAGAGTGTTAATGAACTGTCAATTGGTGATACAAAAAGTAAAGCGCTTAATCTTGATTACCTTAAAGACTATACCAATTTAAGAGATCTGCAAATAGTTGGGCATACAAAAAATATCAGTGCTTTATCAAGCTTAACACAACTAAAAACACTTCGATTGAATTCAGTCAGCAAGGTGCCATTAAGTTTTGTTAACGATCTTAAATACCTTGAAACATTGTCAATCATCCTTGGCAGCAGGACTGACATCAACGAGATAGACGAAAATAGCATTGAAAATCTTACTATTGATTGGGTTAGAGGATTTAATGAGCTATCAGCCATCAAAAAGTTTAAAAACTTAAGAACGTTGCATGTTGAAAATGAAATTCAATTAAAAGAGATAGATTTTCCGGAATTAAAGCTTTTAAAAGATATAAAAATACTGAATTGCAAATCACTGAAATCAATGACTGGACTTGAGCTACTAAGTTCACTTGAGCATTTGAGGGTTTCGGGGGCAGCGATAGATTTTGAAAAGTTTATCACCAACAAGTTCCCGGAAAAATTAAAAATACTGGCATTTTATACCTGGAAATCTAAACAAGATAAGTTAAACAGGGCCGTTTTAGATAAAATGGGATACCATGAGTTTAGTTAAAACAGGGCAATAATGCGATGCGGTAAATAGAGCCTTCGTTTTCCAGCATGACAGGAAAATTGAATATTTTATAAGTAATAAGCACTACCTCCTTCCGCATTATTAAGCCTACTCCAATCCATCCCTACAAAACTGTCTTAATTCTTGATTCTTTCCCGTTCCCCCTCCAGCAACTCCAGCACCTCGGCCCAATTATTAACCCTCTGGTGGTGATGCAGGTTGGTATTATGGAAAGCATCAAACATAATGGGCTTACCGTGGCAGTAATCCAGATTTTTGCAGTGGTCGTCAATTAAAAAGTCGGTTTTGATAATGCTTTTATCGCCGCAAAAAACAATGTTTCGCCAGTGGATGAACGGGAAGTGCTCGGCCAGCCATTCGTACTTTTCGGACAACGACAGCGGGAACTCCATAGCTGCAGATACAATGTACACCTCAAAATCTTCCATTAATGATTTTATCGCTTCAACCGCTCCTTCCATCAGCGGCAGCGTGCGGAAAAAACCGGGTTTATTCACCATCCCGTGGCCTTTGCCTTTAAAAGCGTCGTACTCGGTCATGCCTGCAATATCCTGCCGGGTAAGCCTTATTCCGGTTTCCTGTTCATAGTAGTCAAAAAAATGGGGTTCGGTATCGGCCATTACGCCATCCATGTCAATTGCTATCGTTTTTTTCATCTGGTTTGCAATATTTTTCTGCAAATAAAATCATTTTATGCAATATTTTGCAATTTTTATTTTTAATTTTGCAACAAATTGCAATTAAGCTATGATTAAGGACGAACGCTTAGAACAAATATTGGCGAATGTGGCAAGGCAGCGCAGCGTATCACTTACCGACCTCAGCAACGCGCTCAATGTATCTGAAGATACCATCCGCCGCGATATCAAGATCCTGTCGGACCAGGGCCTGCTCAAAGCCGTGCGCGGCGGTGCTGTGGCGCACTCACCTATACCACACCACTTCCGGGCCAGGGAAAAGCACGATATGGCGCAAAAACGCATCGTAGCCTCAAAGGCATTGCAATTCATAAAACACGGGCAGGTAATTTTCCTGGATGGCGGTACTTCCATACAGGCCCTGGCGGAGTTGATCCCAGCCGACATGAAGATCACGGTAGTTACCCACAGCTTCCCGGTAGTGAGTGTGCTGGAAGATCATCCCACCGCCGAAGTGATATTTGCAGGCGGCCGGCTTTGTAAAACCGCTTTTACCACTATAGGATATGAAACCATCCAGACTTTCAAAAACTTCCGTGCCGACTTGTGCCTTATGAGCGTTTGCAGCATTCACCCCACCATGGGCTTAACTACCGTAAACCACGACGAAGCACAGGTAAAACGTACCATGATGGAAATGGCCGGCCAAACCATCGCCCTATCTACCATTGATAAATTAAACACGGCCGAATCGTACTACATAAGCCCCGCGACAGCTATAGATATCATTGTTACCGATGCCGAAGCCAGCGACGATAGGCTGACCGCTTACAAGCAAGCCGGCATCACCATAATTTAACCCTCATTGAAAAAGAATTTAATTCCCCTTACCCTTGGCGGCCTTGGCATAGGCACCACCGAATTTGTAATGATGGGCCTGCTGCCCGATATCGCCAAAGATTTCCGGGTGAGCATACCCGTGGCCGGGCATCTTATCTCGGCCTACGCCCTTGGTGTTGTCATCGGCGCGCCTTTACTGGTGGCCATCAGCAGCAATTATCCACCTAAAAAAATACTGATCGCCTTAATGGTCATGTTCACCGTTTTCAACGCGTTCTCGGCTTTCGCGCCCGATCATAATGCCTTGTTTATCGCCCGGTTGTTGTCCGGTTTGCCACATGGCGCGTTCTTTGGCGTCGGCTCGGTAGTGGCAAGCCGCCTGGCCGAGAAAGGAAAACAGGCACAGGCCATATCGGTCATGTTTGCCGGTTTAACCATTGCCAACCTGTTAAGCGTTCCACTGGGTACCTACATCGGTCACCATTATTCGTGGCGGTACACGTTTGGGCTTATCGCTTTTATCGGGCTGATGGCGCTGCTGTTTATCCAGCTTTGGCTTCCGGCTTTGCCGGTAAGCCGTGAAGGTGATATTAAATCAGAAATGGGCTTTTTTAAAACCCGCGAGGCCTGGCTCATTTTACTCATCACTGCTATTGGCACCGGCGGCCTGTTTTGCTGGATCAGCTATATAGCCCCACTCATGACCGATGTGAGCCATTTTTCAAAAGATACCGTACCCTTAGTACTTATCATTGCCGGCCTGGGCATGGTAATAGGCAATTTTATGGGCGGCAAACTGGCCGACTGGGTTGCCCCTGTAAAAGCCTGCTTAATATTGTTAATCAGCATGGCCGTGGCGCTCATCACCATCTATTTTGTATCGGGCAACCAGGCACTGTCGCTCATCATGACGTTTATAACCGGCAGCCTGTCTATGGCCATCGGCTCCCCTATCCAGATCCTCATGATCCGCACCGCCAAAGGGGCCGAAATGCTGGGCGCCGCAGCCACACAAGCCGCCTTTAACACCGGCAACGCCTTAGGCGCGTTCCTTGGCGGCCTACCCATAGCCATGGGCTACGGATTTACTTCGCCCGAATTGGTTGGCGTTGTAATGGCAGTAACCGGGGCATTGTTTGCGGTGATGCTCTTTAAAAGGCAGGCAGCGATGAAAAGAGAACTGGAATTAGCGTAGATAGTTTTCTATAAGGGCGTTGCCTGCGGCCAGGCCATCCGTTCATACTGCTCAGGCATTAGGCACTGCCGGCCCGCGATGCCCGTGCAGGGCCGGTATCCACTTTTGTCCTTAACGCAAAGCTGCGGGGAGCGGGGAGCACACCACCTGTAATTTATTTTGTTGAAATGTTATTGTTTGCTGAAATATATTTCGTTAACTTTATGCAAACCAATACTTTATCAACGATGACCTCATTTGTAACCTTACCCACAGATATTTCTAAAACTCAATATTCATTTTCCGGGCATAAATATACCCGAACGTGCACGGTTACGGTGGCGACATCGACCGAAGGTTACAATATGCTGGCTATTAGCCAGTTTGAATAAAAGTCATCTTATTTAAGATCACAGAACGATTATCGGCGGGAAATTGCGAATGAAACAGGGCAATTAACATTGATTTAGCCGCACAGCGGCCGGCAACACCGCCACCGTAGGTAAAATTCATTTCAAAGAAGTAAATAAACCAACAAAGTAATGGAACCAATAAAAACTTATTCTTTCGGGGCAGCGAGTCAAAAAGCCCTCATAGGGGTACATCCTGATTTAGTTAAAGTTTTAACCACCGCTATTACCAATAGTCCAATAGATTTTTCTATCAATGAAGGCGTTAGATCATTGGCTACACAGCAAAAATATTACACATGGGGGCGTACAGTTATAAACCCCAATACAGGTCCTTTACCGGGTAAACCGTTTGGCGATACAAATACAAATGCCGACGGCGTGCTGCATAAATCAAATCATCAAAAAAAAGCAGATGGTTACGGGCACGCGGTTGATCTGTACCCCTATATTAATGGTAAAATTGATTTTGGGGCAGGAGCAGCACTTGTAACCATTGCTAAGCACATTAAACAAGTTGCCAAAAACTTAGAGATTGAAATTACCTGGGGTGGCGATTGGAAACCACCGGTTGCGCCTGTTGATAAACCTCACTTTCAATTAAAGCAATAAACCATCGTTATAGTATTTACTTTTTATCTTTCAACCCCACGCATGGCCGGTATCCATTTTTGGCTAACGCGAATGCAAAATCTGCGCTGTAGGTAACAAGAATTTTATTTATAAATATTGACTATCGCACTGTTTTTATATTGATATGCGCCATCGGTGCTGGTCAAATAAATATGGTTAAACCGCGTTTTAATTAAATTGATATCGCCACCGGGAATGGTAAATTCATGTAATAACCTTTCATTTTTTACTACAGCGAAATAGGAATTTTTACCGATGGTATCTTGGCCCGCGACATAGATGGTGTTTTTGCTCATCTCCATTTTATATATATTGTAAGCCCTTGTAAAGCTTACTAACGTATCAATTTTGTTGTTATCTCTTTTCACGTAAAGCTTACTATTGTTGAGGTTATCACTGATAGAATAATTTCCGACCGAAATATCTGCCAGGTCAACTTCTCTTTCGTAATGCCGCTTTAGGTATTGCCAGTTACGGCAGGCATCATTTCCAGTAAGCCTGTGTATTTTTTTGCTCCAGCCATCAATTACTTCAAGTGGTTGGCGGGGTTTTGAATTAATATGAAATGGAAAAAAGATACTCGTATTGAACTCGTAGGTTGTCCAGGTTTTTCCGGCATCATTGGACGAATGCATTCTGCAATAACTTGGTTCATGAATGCCCATCCAGCGTTCCAATCCCCACCATACTCCTTTATCATCAATCGTAAACTCATCTATGCGGAATATTTTTTTACCTAACCACTTCCATGTTTTACCATGATCGGCACTTAATTCGATACCAACAGAGCGTCTGAGCAATATGATGGTATCTTTAGATACGTCAAAAGCACCGTATATTTCATGGTCCTTCTCTGCCCGGATGAGTATACGCCGCCACCACGCAGCCTGACTTTCTCCCTTAGGCAACGCTATTTTCTTTTTGCTGTTACTTAAACATGACGAAGTACTTGTCATAAAAAAGAAAAAAATGGCATAATATATCAAGCTATGCATGCTATGTTTTAACCCGATCCATTGCCTTTCCATATCATTTCACCCGTTTAGTCTCCATTTTTCCCCCATCGGCATACAATACCAAATTAACACTCCCATCGGTATCCTTTGCAAATTCCAGTTCATAAGGCAAGTCGCGCAGGAAAAATTTGTTTGGGGTCTCGGCAAATAGTTCGCGTTTCGTTTCACCCTGCATCCTTACATAAAAGTGGCCTTCTTCAAATAAAATGGTTAAAACTCTGTTGGGTGCCAGCTGAAATTGCCCAGTATACGTTTGCAATACATCGGCTGCGGGTGTAGAAATCCGTTTTTTAATATTTGGATGGTACATATCTTTAAACTCATAAACCTTTGCCACACTGTTTACCACTTCGGTTGCTAATTGCTGGCTGCCACTGTTAAGCATCACTACTACGCCATTGCCGCCTCGCAGGCTGCCATAATAAATACTCTGGAAACCTACAGTCGATCCCGGATGGGTGAAATATTTTGTACTATCCAATACATTTATAAAAGTTCCAAGTGCTATTCCCATTTTATTTTGGTACGGTGTAAACATCAGCCCAACGCTTTGTTGTGTTAAAACTTTAGCCGATTTACCCTCATAAGCCAATTGGAGCCCGATAACAAATTTAGCCAGGTCGGTAGGATTCGTCCACAAGCCGGCGGCGGCTTGTTCCGGAAAAATACGGTACTTTCCGGGAATAGGGTTGCCAACTATATTATAACCGGTGGCCAGCTTGCCCTCATAAACAGCGGCAGGAGGCTGGCTGAAGGTGCTGTTATTCATGCCCAACGGTTTTAGCACGGCTTTTTCCATGTAACCCGCATAATCCTGCCCGGTAACATCCATTACAATTTGCTGTGAAATGATGACCCCACCGCCCGAATATTCAGGTCGTAATCCAGGTTCAAAAGCAGAACGTATACGGGGACTATTGGCCGGCTTTTCGCCATTTAAAACCTGCACTATGGTTGGCAGTGGCTTGCCTGGCAGGTAACCACCAAAGCCTTGCAAGTTTATCCCACCGGTATGGCTCAACAGGTTTGCCATGGTGATCTTTTTTCCTTTTGATAGGCTATCATATGGAAACTTCCAGCTTTTTAGGTAGACATTGATATCGGCATATAAATCGATTTTCTTTTCCTCGGCCAGTTTAAGTATGCCGACAGCGTTTAACGATTTACTTATGGAACCAGCCTGGAAAAGCGTTTGCGTGGTAACCGGCGTTTTTGAACTATCGTTGGCGAAACCATAGCCCTTTGCCCAAACCAGGCGATAGTTTTGAATAACCGCTATACTTAACCCAGGCGTTTTATAAAAGGCCATCCTATCCAATATATTCCAGTTTTTTTCGCCCTCTATTTGTATAGGCGCAAACAAACCGTTTTCAACTTTGGCAATGTTTTCCTTTGTGTTGTTTTGGGTATAAGCGGTTAATGTTGTTAATAACAGTAATATTAAAGCGGATAATTTGCAAAGTGTATTCATACTAATTATTTGGTATAGATGGCTTTTATATTCAAATATTAAAATTTAATTCTGAAATATAAAAATAAACAGAATAAAATTTCATAAAATATAAAAAACAAACATTGTATTAATAGCATTAACTATCAACCCAATGTCATCTCTCCACTATTAATTGACATATCGGGAAAAGTCGATATATCTTTGTGCTATGGATCAGTTAGAGATATTTAAGGCGCTATCAAACAAAACCCGGCTACAGATTTTGCAATGGCTTAAAGAGCCCGAGCTTAATTTTCCTTCCCAGCAGGAATATGGGTTTGCCAATGGCGTTTGCGTAGGCCAAATTCAGGCTAAGGCTGGGCTTACACAATCTACCGTATCAGAGTACCTGGCATTAATGCAGCGTACCGGGCTTGTTACCGCTACCCGTGTTGGGCAGTGGACTTACTACAAACGAAACGAAGAAGCCTTTGCAGCTTTAAGTAAACTGGTACAATCGGATTTATAATCAAGCATTTACAAAACACAAACTATACATGAGCACTAATAACACCTTGTTCAGGCCGTTTAGCCTGAAATCGTTAAATATCAAAAACCGCATTGTAATGGCGCCCATGACGCGTTCATTTTCGCCAAACGGTGTACCAACTGCCGATGTTGCAGCTTATTACCGCAAACGCGCCGAAGGCGAAGTGGGTTTGATACTGTCCGAAGGCACCGTTATCGATAGGGTATCGTCATCAAACGATGCCAACATCCCCCACTTTTATGGTACCGAAGCATTGGCCGGCTGGCAAAATGTAATTAACGATGTACATGCCGCTGGTGGCGCTATGGGCCCGCAGATCTGGCATATGGGCATTATGGATAACCACCGCTCGGGCTGGGTGCCGTCGCAGCCATTTGAAGGACCATCGGGCTTAAACAGGCCGGGCAATACCAATGGCAACACCATGACCGATGTTGATATTGCCGATACCATTGCCGCATTTGGCCGCGCTGCCGCTGATGCCAAAAGATTAGGTTTTGACTGTGTTGAAATTCATGGCGCACACGGCTACCTCATTGACCAGTTTTTTTGGGACGGCACCAACACTCGCACCGACATTTACGGCGGCAAAACCCTGCCAGAGCGTAGCCGTTTTGCAGTTGAAGTAATTAAAGAAGTAAGGAAACAAGTTGGCGAGGATTTTGCTATCATCATCCGCCTATCGCAATGGAAACCTGCCGACTATAACAACCTGCTTGCCAAAACCCCACAAGAGCTGGAAGCATGGTTAAACCCAATGGCCGATGCCGGCGTGGATATTTTCCATTGCTCTCAACGCCGTTTCTGGGAAAGCGATTTTGAAGGTTCGGATTTAAACTTTGCCGGCTGGGCCAAAAAAGTAACAGGTAAAGCAACCATTACCGTTGGTTCTGTTGGTTTAGATGGTGAGTTTTTGGCTGCCTTTGGTGGCGCAAGCTCAAACCCAAGCTCGTTAGATGAATTGCTGCGCCGCATGGACCGTGGCGATTTTGACCTGGTAGCCGTTGGCCGCCCCCTACTGGCCGACCCACACTGGGCACAAAAAATTCGCGATAACCGTACCGAAGAGTTAAAAGGTTTTAGCAAAGAAGCTTTGGCGCAATTGGTGTAATGACATCTGTGAGACTTGCGAAGTTTTAGAAACTTCGCAAGTCTTTTCTCTTCCCAAAATTCCCTTTCCCCCGCATTAGCGATTGCAGTGGATACCGGCCCGTGGTTAAGGCTTTGTGCGCGTATGAACGGAAAGCGCGGCCCCGCCTCTACCGGCGGGGAAATGCCCAAACCGCTCCCCTACTCCGCCTTTAAATTCCTCACCGGATTGGCGATAGCCGCTTTAACAGACTGAAAACTAATGGTCACCAACGCGATAAACATAGCTGCCAGGCCCGATGAAACAAACACCCAAACCGGGATGTTGATACGGTAGGCAAAATTATTGAGCCAGTTGTGCATCAGCAGCCAGGATATGGGCGAGGCTATGAGCAGGGCAATTACAATAAGCCGGATAAAATCCTGTGATAAAAGCAGGGTTATGTTCATGACTGAGGCGCCCAATACCTTGCGTACGCTGATTTCTTTTTTGCGCTGGGCTATGTTATAAGCCGACAGGCCCAACAGCCCGAGGCAGGAGATAACGATGGCCACCACGGCAAAGCAGATGAACAGCTTGCCAAAACGTTCCTGGGCTATGTACTGCCGGTTGTATGCCTCATCTGCAAAAAAGTATACCAGCGGCACATCGGGCAGTATTTTTTTCCAGGTGGCTTCCAGTTGATACACTGTCGACCGTACATCTGTGGATGTGATATCGATAGTGATATTGGTTAAATGGCTGGAATCAACCCTTATGGTAAGCGGCTGCACGGTTTCTAAAAAGGAATGGTTATGAAAATCCCTGATCACGCCAACAATCTCGCCGGTGTGGTTAAGCTGTTTAAAATGTTTACCAATGGCATCCTCCGGTTTTTTGAAGCCCAGGCTTTTTAACATGGCCTGGTTAATGAGCATGGCTTTCATAGAATCGAGGGCCAGGTTTTTTTGAAACCCGCGCCCGGCAATCAGGTCGATATGGTATTGTTTCAGGAATACATCGTCAATAAAATAAACGTCGGGCCTTTGCTGTTGCTTTTCGCCTTTGCTGTTTTCAATCATGGTATTAAACTGGTTGTTTGACGTGCCCGGGATAGACGACGACAGGCTAACCATACCAACGCCCGGGATTGCAGCCAGTTGCTGCCTTATCGCGTCGGTATGCTGGTTGATGCTGTTGCTAAACTGGTAATCAATCACCAGCTTATGATCTTTTTGAAAGCCCAGCTGCTGGTTTTGCATAAAGTTAAGCTGCATATACACAATGGTAGTAGCCAGGATGAGGAATATGGAAATACAAAACTGCGCCACCACCAACGACCGCCGTAACATAAGCCCCGTACCCGACGAACCCGTTTTGCCTTTAAGGCTGCTGATGGGTTTAAACCCTGATAAAAACAAAGCCGGGTACGCGCCGGATAATATGCCTACCCCAACAGCCAATGCCAGCAGCCATAACACGTGCTGCACATGATGAAAAATACCATCGGCTATAATAGTGCCTGTTAGCTGGTTAAATAAGGGCAATAACAACGATGCAAACAGCAGGGCGATGATAAATGCAATTAAACAAAGTATTACCGCATCCATAAAAAATTGCAGCATCAGCTGGTATTTTGATGCGCCAAGCACTTTACGAACGCCGATTTCTTTGGCCCTTTGCAACGAGAACGCGGTAGTGAGGTTTATAAAATTAAAACAGGCGATAAACAGCACCAGCAGCGCTATGATAGATATAATATACACATTGGTAATGCTGCCGCTGGCCGATGTGCCTGTACGGTGCCCGCGCGGTTTGCCATACAAATAAACCTTTTTCAATGGCTCGATAGATAGCTGGTACTTAAAATCGGTTTGATCCATATTGGCTTTTACCATAGCGGGGAATTTGGCCTGCAAAGCTGCCGCAGATGCGCCGGGCTGTAATAAAAGATAGGTGTAAAAGCCAAAGCGGGTCCAGTGATTCCAGCTTTCATCAACCAGGGTCGAGATAGAAAAAATAACGTCTACCCGCAGGTGCGAGTTATACGGAATATCCTTCATAATACCGGTTACCCTGCATTTGGCTTTGCCGTTGATGAGCATAGTTTGGCCCATAGGATCGGCGTTGCCGAAGTACTTTTTGGCAGCGGTTTCGGAGAGTACCACGTCGCAGGGGGCGTTAAACAGGTGGCTGATATCGCCCCGCAGCAGCGGCCACGAAAATATTTTAAAGGCCGAGGAATCGGCATAGGCCACTTCTTCCTTTACCGCGTTGTCGGGGTTGCTTTGCAAAATCATATCGTCCATAAACACCCTGGCCATATCTTTTACTTCGGGGAATGCCGCTTTCATTGCCGGCCCCATCGGGGTTGACGAACTTTCGTAATTAATGCCCGCAGATGTTTTTACATCGGTTACCAGGCGGTAGATATTATCGGCCTTTTGATTATAACTATCGCGGTTTAATTCAAAATGCACATACAGCAGGGCAAAAAAACAAACGCAAATACCTGTAGCCAGGCCGGTGATGTTGATGAGGGAGAAAACCTTGTTCTTCCACAGGTATCTTAAGGTAGTTTTAAAGTAGTTTTTGAGCATGAGTAGGTGCGTTTGGGTAGATGAAATAATATAAACCCTAAAATAGGATTATTTATTTTAACCACGTTATTGAGTATAAACGCGGTTTTTGAGTTATGACTGGCTTTGTACAGCCGCGGTGCCTTCTATGAGAGAGGGACGGAAGCCCCTACATAACAGTTATCAAACTACAATCAGACAAGCGTGTACAATTATATCATGGATAGCACGGATTGTAAATTAGCATTAAGATATTGTGACTAAAACTGCGATTAAAAAAATCGTGGCTCCTGATTTTCCACTTCCCACACTTGTTCTTGCCTCTTGATTCTTCTTCATGGCAATGCCTGCGGCCCGGGCTGTGCATTCATACGCGCACAGGGCCTTAGGCGCCGGGCCGGTATCCATTTCCATCCCTATTGCGGGGGAAGCCACAAGTCATCCGCCCGTAGGCATTCGTACAATACCTTGCACTAAATTGCGCTAACGAGTGTCCGTCCGTCCGGTTGTGCCACCAATGAATTTAAAAAGCGGACGGGTTGCCCATCATCCACCAACAAACTAATTCCCCTTCTTCCTGTATTCAATAATGCGGCCGGTAAACTCGGCTATTTTTTGCTGGCCTTTTTGCAGGGCTTCAAGGGGGTCGCGCAGGTCAATGTTAAACAGTATCTTTTCGTACTCTATGTATTCGTTTTTGTCTTTTTCAATAAACTCTTCGGGGGTGTACCACACTTTGGCCACACGGTCAAAAATCCAAAGGCGCATGGTTTTGGCATGCCGGGCAAACTCATGATAGTTTTTACGCATTTGCGGGTCTTGCAGCTTTTTACGCTCTTCCAGGGCGGCGCGGTCGCGCTGGCGCTGGTAATTTTCCTGCTTTTGGTTATAACTATTATCGTGTGCCATATTGCAAAATCGCTAAAAATATTAGTATATTTGTAGCGTGTGTTGGTAAATAATGCACCACCTTTTTTTGCCCCCAATCTTCGGGCTTAGTACGCAGGCATGGCCGGTACGCCAAAATCAAACAACAAGCAACAAACAATTAAATTTTATATACACATGAGCAAAATTAAATTAGCCCACATGGGCGTAAGCAGTTTAAACGGTATGGGTACCGAAATTAACTTTGGCTGCGACGACTACCTGTTAGACTACGATTTTATTGTAGTAAGCGCCGCCGCGATACACGAAAGCGCCGGTTTTTTACTGGAAGACATGGATGCCGACCCCAACCGCGCACTGGCCTTTTTAACCAAACGGCACCAGGATTTAAAAGATTTTTACCACTACGGCGGCACACTGGTATTACTGCTCGACGAGGAGCCCATTTGCCAGCGCATGGAATACATACCCGAGTTTGGTTACGGCAAACTGATAGATGTGCTAAGCACCCGCCCTGCAAAAATTAACTATATAATACAACACGGCACCAACGTGCAGCACCACCCCATAGCCACCCCCCTTGCCCATACGGTAGATGTTTATTTTAAAGCCATCCTGAACCATACCGGCACCAATACCCTGCTGCGCACCCAGCGCACCAAACAACCCGTAAGCTACCATTGCCGGGTAGATAAAGGTTTCTTTTTAACCCTGCCCGACATTGATTTTAAAAACCCCGACAACCCCGACGCCCCCGCCGAAGTACTGGCGCAAATCATCAGCATTTGCCAAACCCTTAAACAACCCCAATTGCAGTTAGCATAAACAACACAAAGGCCGCGGTTAATGCGGCCTTTGTGTTTATGGGGTGTCCGTCCGTCCGGTTGTGTTGGTGTGTGGTTGGGTGGGTGGACGGGGTTTTAACGTTGCCTATCCACACCATGTTATTGCGGGTGATAAAATCCGGATGTTAAATAAGCAATAACGTATATCGGCGAGTCGACTCACCCCGACGAGGCTGCGCCCGTCTGCCCCTCTCTCCGACTGCGTCGCATAGAGGGGCGAAAAAAGAAAAATGGGGTTTACCCTCTATGCGGCGTAAGCCGGAGAGAGGGTCGGCCAGCGAAGCGTAGCCGGGGTGAGTCGTAGCCAGCGTTCAAAGCCAATGTTTGTATAAAACCGAATTTATATGGGTAAGTACGAAGCAATCTCCCGCTGTGCATGGCGGTTATGCATGGTGTATACTTAGCATGCGGACCACATGGGTGGACCTTTGCGGTAGCGGGGGTAGTAAATCCCTTGTAGCAGCATGCAATGGATTTATAATTTAGTATACTGATAAATCAAGTCTTTAATGTAATCTGTAGAATAAATTAAACTTAAGCCTGTGTTATTGTAAACTGACGATACGATCCCAATAACATAATTATATTGCCCCAAGTTCGTATTTGCGTCTAAAATAACTTTATCTCTTGGCGTAAACACTGGGCCGCCACTATTACCGCCAACGATATATCCATCGATTAAAATAAGCTTTCCATATATGTTATTAAGAGTTGGATTATGCTTTCTGTTATCAGTAACCATATTAATATCGATGGTAGATGTTAATGGCGACGATATTATAGCTGACTTTACCACAGGCTTACTTTGCGACGCAATTCCAATACCTGACGGATAACCGGTTATCAGTACCTGACTTCCCGTGAAAATATTATATCTACTCAAATTAGACAAAGAAATTAGATTATCAATGGGAATTGCGTAAAAAGCTATTTCGTTTAATTCCGTATTTGATAAAAATCCGGTAAGTTCTATTACAGCTACATCCACCACTTGGTTAGGATAAGCGTGAACATATCCAGCAGGGCGATTGGAATTATCTAATAGCTTTATAGTTATATTTTTAAACAAGTTGTTTTTTGTGTAAAAACTTACAATTACCTGAGAGTTAACAATTAAGCTATCGTTTAAAGACCAGTCTCCGATCATATGCTTATTTGTTACCAAGAAAAATCTATATGTTTTATCAGGCATTACCCTAAACACCACAAAGCCGGTACCCGTTGCTAACACGGAAGTGTCTTTAACAATTGTTTTATTTTTTACTTTTTTGAATATTTTTTGAGTAACCAAATTGCTGAGTCTAACGGTACTCATATAAGTGTTATCATCAACTGGGCCTTGAAATACATTTTGAGCGAACACAGTTGTGGTGTTTAACGTGAGCAATACAAATAAAAGTAGCGTCCAATTGATTGATTTCATGAGTTAAAGACAATGCTATTTTTTTTAGCATACGCCTTGCTTTTACTAACAATAGCATGAGTTATAAACATTTATAATTATTGTTAACATATATCGTAGCTTAGGTGTGATTGTAAATAATAAATAAAGGGTTGAGATAGGAAAACCAAAAGAAAATTTTAAGTGAATTATTATAAATTCAGATTATGCTGTTTTTAAATAACACCAACTACCAATCTTTTGCCATTATAATATCAAATACAGAGTCGTCTTACTACTGTGCTAAATGATCAATACTCTAGGACTAAAAAAAATGGCAACAAAAAAAATTCCAATAGAGCAGCAAATTAGAGAAGCAGAAAGAGATAAGATTTTTGCAGAGATTGACAAAATCAAATCCGAAAAACTAAAAACAGAACTTGAATATTTAGAACAAAGTAAAAATTTTCAAAAGCCTTGGTTTAAGAAAGAAAAATCTTGGTCATTATTTGCAGGGGCATTAGTAGCATTAACTTCTGTATTTATCTATGTCACTTATTCGGTTTTACCATTGACAGAAATTAAAAACAATGAAGCCAACCTTGAGAATAGTAAAAAATCATTCGCGCTTTTTCAAAGTGAAAAAAAATTAGCTTTAGCATTCGATAGCTTACGCGTCACTGAAATTATAGTTAATATCCAAAAACGGGAGAATTTGAAAATTTCACAGGCAAGACATAAAGTCGATTCTGCCTATGATCTTCTTCTTAAAAGATATTTATCGAAACCTCAAAAACAGGGTAAAACCACGATAGACCCTGAAATTATAAGATTAAAACAATATTTAACGGAATATGCAGCAGACCTTAAAAAGAGTTACGGTTTACAATCAAATTTTTCAAATTATACAAGTTCTATAAGTCCATTTCCTGGTTCTTATAATTTAAACAGTTTTTCACTATACCAAAAGTCAGCGTCCTCAACTTTGGATTCGTTTATAAAAGCTAAAGGTTCCTCAGAGTCACTTAGACTGAATATTTCCGAAACTATTATCAGACCATTATTCAACGGTGCGTTGGTAAAAGACCTTATCATTAAGGTTAATTATAAATCGGCATTTCTATCGAGTAATAATGACGAAATAAAATATCTATTTGGTCAATATGTCTTACCCAATAAAATATATGGTGATTGTACTTTTGAAATAAACGATGAGTCTTATAGAATAGCAAGTATTAGAACTTCAAATTCTTTATTCCAGAGTGATGGAAACCAAATCAAGGTTAACAGTCTTACTGGCGAAAATCTAAAAATAGATCTTTTGTTAGAAAAAAGATAGAATAAAGGACTACAAATTATAGTTATCACTCCCCCCTCCGTCCGTCCGCTCCCCCATCCCCACCATCCCGCGGACACTTCCGGACAAAATCACATTTTTTAAAGAATATTCTTTATTTTAAAGAATTATTTGTATTATTGTGGTGAATATAAATCTCCGCGGGTGAGTCAGCCCGAAAGCTCTTAAAACATCGTCCGTCCGCTTTTGTCCGCAACTGTACCAGGACACCCAGCCGGACGGACACCCAAACAACCATCGCCCTACAGGCCGTATCCCCGATGAGGGGGTAGCCAAAGCCCTTTACTTAAATAATAGGCTAAAGGAGAAGTATTTTAAAAAAATCCCGGTCGGGATTTTTGGTTGATTGGGTGAGGGGGAAAGGGGAATGATAGTCAAAAATAAAAAACTGTCATGCTGAGGTACGAAGCATCTCCTATTCGCGAACTTTTCTATCGGTCATGCATAGCTGACAGATCCTTCGTACCTCAGGATGACAAGCCGGGAATACCGGCAAATTACTCCACCATACACCAATGAACTAATGAACCAGTGAACCAATGAACAAAAAATGAACCAATGAACTAAAAAAATGAACCACGAACTAATGAACAACCAAAACAGTATGCAAATTAACGCGGCCATGCTGGCGCAGGAGAGTTTGCAGCAATTGCAACAACAACAATTGCCCGAGAATAACGACGATGTATTAATGGTGCGCCGTGTAAACCATTGGATGGAACAGGCCAGCAGCAGGCCGGTGCCTTTGATGCTTTTCGGCAAATTTTGGCACCAGGGCGAGGTGTGCATTTTATTTGCCGATAGTAACCTGGGCAAAAGCATTGTAGCCGTACAAATTGCCGATGGCATAAGCCGGGGCAGCGGCGATACGCCTTTTGAGGTAGAGGCAGCTGCCCAACCCGTTTTATACTGCGATTTTGAGCTTACAGATAAGCAGTTTGAAGCCCGTTACAGTGCCGATTATGCCGAGCATTACCAGTTTAACAGCAACTTTTACCGGGCCGAGCTTAACCCCGATATTGATTTGCCCGAGGGCTTTGAGGATTTCGACAGTTATTTGATCTACTCGCTGGAGCGATCTGTATTGCAAACGGGGGCAAGGGTTTTAATTATTGATAACCTTACCTACCTGCGCAGCGAAACCGAAAAGGCGCAGGATGCATCGCCATTGATGAAGCAATTGAAAAGCCTTAAAAACAAGTACGACCTAAGCATTTTAGTACTTGCCCACACCCCCAAACGCGACCTTACCCAAGCCATTACCCGCAACGATTTGCAGGGCAGCAAAATGCTCATGAACTTTTGCGACAGCGCCTTTACCATTGGCGAAAGCAAAGCCGACGTTAACCTGCGCTACCTGAAACAAATTAAACAGCGCAATACCGAGCAGGTGTATGGCGAGGCCAACGTTTGCCTGTGCCAGATAACCAAGCCCCACAACTTTTTACAGTACGAGTTTGTAGCCTACGGCAAAGAGTGGGAGCAGCTTACCAAGCCCAACGATGGCAAGCAAAACAGGCTGGCCGAATTGGCGCTAAGCTACAAAGAGCAGGGCTACAGTTTACGCGATATTGGCAAAGAGATGGGCATATCGCACCAAAAGGCAGATAGGCTGCTAAAGATAGCGCAGGGGAAATAGAGTCAAGAATCAAGAGTCAAGACAAAAAAGTACAAGCTACTTCTAATCGATTGTTCCGTCCGTCCGCACCGGGGTGTGAGACACTCCCGGACGGACGGACAGAACCGGACGTATTCCTAAACCACCATTCAAAACTCTAAAACTATGTCATTGCGAGCGCAGCGCGGCAACCCCGTAGCCCTGCATGGCCGCTTTGGATAGCCACGGGGTTGCTTCGTACCTCGCAATGACAAACGGGCTATGAACATCGAAAACTCTAAAACTATGTCATTGCGAGCGCAGCGCGGCAACCTCGTAGCCCTGCATGGCCGCTTTGGATAGCCACGGGATTGCTTCGTACCTCGCAATGACAAAGGGGCTATGAACATCGAAAACTCTAAAACTATGTCATTGCGAGCGCAGCGCGGCAACCCCGTAGCCCTGCATGGCGGCCTTGGATAGCCAGGGGATTGCTTCGTACCTCGCAATGACAAAGGGGCTATGAACATCGAAAACTCTAAAACTATGTCATTGCGAGCGCAGCGCGGCAACCCCGTAGGCCTGCATGGCCGCTTTGCATGACTACGGGATTGCTTCGTACCTCGCAATGACAAAGGGGCTATGAGTCCCATTTACCCGCCCCTCCACCAATGAACTAATGAACCAATGAACCAACCAATGAAATACAAACTACAACCATACGCGGGCACGCAATCGCGCTACCGGTGCCCTGCCTGCAACCACCCAAGCAAAAGCTTTGTACGCTACATTGATACCCAAACAGGCCAGCAACTGCCCCCGCACATAGGCCGTTGCGGCCGGGTTGATAAGTGCGGCTACCACGTTAAGCCGGGCGAGTATTTAAAAAATACGCCTATAGGTGATAGTTCATGGTTGATGGATAAGAAGAAGAAAGAAGCCTGCAGAAATCAACTGCCTTGCCATGAACCATCAACCATGAACCATACGCCCCAAACCGATGCCGATTACTTCATAAACCCCGAATACGTACGCCTAACCCTTACCGCCTATAAGCAAAACAATTTTGTGCAGTACCTTTTAAAACGTTTTAACCGCGAAACCACCCAGCAGCTGATTAAACGATACCATATTGGCACACATGGGCACTGGCCGGGTGCTACGGTGTTTTGGCAGTACGATAAGGATAACTGGGTACGCACCGGCAAAATAATGCTGTACGATGCCGAAACAGGCAAGCGGGTGAAAGAACCGTTTAACCACATTACCTGGGCGCACACCGTAATTGCCAAACAACTGCAAGCCCAGGGCCAGCCCGAGTATTTTGAACTTAAACAATGCCTTTTTGGCGAACACCTGCTTGCCGCCGAACCGGGCAAACCTGTAGGTATTGTTGAGAGCGAGAAAACCGCCATTATTGCCAGCGCCATTTTACCGCAGTTTATATGGCTGGCCTGCGGCAGCCTGCAAGGCTTAAACGAAGCCAAATGCAGCGTACTTAAGGGCCGCAGCGTAATGCTTTTCCCGGATGTGAATGCCTATGACAAATGGAGGCTTAAGGCGCAGGAACTAAACCGGGCCATGCCCGATACAATGTTCATGGTATCGGAAGTGCTGGAGCGTATGGCCACCGTAGCCGACAGGATGAACGGGGTGGATATTGGGGATGTGGTTAGCTGGTAGTTTATTGGTTCACTGGTTCATTGGTTTATTGGTGGATGGTGGGGGAGGCTGTCCGCTTTTTTTGGGGGATGGCGGCACTACCGGACGGACGGACACCTTGCAGCTTCGCAATAGGGATGGAAATGGATACCGGCCAATGTGGCTAATGCCTGTGCAGTATGAATGTACAGCCCGGGCCGCAGGCATTGCCCACCTTATCGCAAGAATTGTATACCACGTGCAGGAAGATCACTTGTGATTTTTTTAAACTAATCACATCGTAAGTACAGGTCAGCTATCGCTTATATTGCCGCCATACTAACTACGCTAAGCTTAGATAGAAGATCGCATCGTACCTCGCAACAACAAAGCGTTTTTGCGAATTCTTCCCCTAAAAATAAAAAGTTCATTAAACCCCTCCCTGCCTTTGCGCTTATTTCCATCGCGCCCCTCCCGAGGGAGGGAATTGGGAAACAGCGATTTTGGAAAGCTCGAAAATTCTTCGTTTTTCCAAAATCGTCAGTTTTTTCCAACGTCATTTTCCCTTTATAATTCGTAAATTTTATCATTAGGTGTTACCATAGTCTTAAATCTTGCTTTTTACTTCTTGACGCTATTCAAAAAAATTTGTAACATCGTACAACATCTTGCATCTAAACAAAAAACAAAATACAAAAAAAGCCAGCCGGCGTAACCCAAACCAGAAACCGCCATGCCGGCAAACAACTCATAAAATCATCATGAAAAAAATATTCATAGCGCTTACAGGTTTAGTGGTTAGTCTTTCGGCATGCAGCCAAAACCCGCCGCAACAAAACAATGTCACTATCGAAAACAATACTACTGCCGGGTTTGACGTAAATAAGCTTGCCCAGTTTGTAAAAAACAGTACCGACCCGCAAACCCTTGAAAAAGCCATTAACAACCCCGCCAACCAGATCAACAACCTGGACCTGGATAAGGACGGCAATATTGATTACCTGAAGGTACAGGAGGCCGATAACAACAAGCTGAACATCATTGACGATGTGAGCAATTCGCAATCGGTAACGGTGGCCAGTGTTAACATTCAGCCTACCGGTAATAACAACACCGCCAACCTGGATATCCAGGGCAACCCAAGCTATGTGGGGTATAACAACTATTATCACTCCTCATTTGGCTTAACCGACTTTTTGATATTAAGCTACTTTTTACGCCCGCACAGCTACTATGTACCGATTTACCACTACGGATATTATCCGCATTATTATACCCGCACGCGTACCTATACCACGTTCAGGCCAACTACCTCATCGTACATGTCATCGAGAAGCAGCAGCCGGAGCAGCTTGAGCCAGCCAACCAGGTCGCAAAGATCATTCAGCAACCGCAGCTCGGGCAGCAGGGTAAGGAGCGGCGGTTTTGGCAGCAGCAATTCGGGCAGTAGCGTTGGCAGCAGCAGAAGTTCGGGCAGCAGATCCGGGTTCGGCCGTAGCCGCGGTGGTTTTGGCCGCAGGCGATAATCTCATTTTTCAATTTACTTTATTTATCTTAATTCTCCCCTACCGGGGGAGATTTAGAGGGGCTCACATTATGGCTATCCAATTAAGAAAAAATACTCTTTTATCTGACGATAATAAAAAAACGTTTAAAGCAATCATCGTTTTAAACGAAATGATAAACGGCAACCACCAGTTTAGCAGTAGCGCTTATGGCGACGATGCCGTACTACAACCGCTGTTTCAGGAGCTTGTTGCCAATGGCTACATCATCAGCTCGGGCTCGGTTTATAAGTTAAGTTCAAAGGGCCGCGGCGTGTTTGACACCTTTATGAAGCGCTATAGCGAATACCTGAAAGTTTACGACGTTTTTTCGTTTGTCGACCTGGAAAAAGGCGAATTTGCCTTTAGCAGCTATTTCGATTTTGATACCGACGACGACTGGTTCAACTTTACCGACAATGAGCGTTTTGATGATTTGCGCATTGCCGTAGCCATGTTTAAAAAAGCCGATCCGGCCGAAATTGTGTTTATGTCGTTCATCAACGAAAACAGGTTTGATACCAGCGTATCAGGCTGGCAAAATGATTTGATGGCCGACACCGCCTGGGGCGAAATAGAAGAAATTTGCAACACCGCCATTAAGCCCGAAGATGTTGGCGAAGATGCCATGGTAGATATGATAAACCAGGGATCGGAACTGATGATTAAACTGATGGAGGAAGAGCAAAAACAGAATAACAATAATAACAACTATGGCGGAGGCACTACCACTACCACCATTGTTGAGGAAGAAACCATCGAATATTACGAACCCTACTATGATCCTTATTACATCTCGCCAATTTGGCTGGTACCGTTGTTTATCTGGTAATGATTATAAATGGATCATAAACGGTGATGAGTGTTCCACCGGAACGATTTAATCCCCAATGTCATGCCGAACTTGTTTCGGCATCCCACATGCTAAGTGTGCTTCATGCTGGTCACCTGTCCTGTGGGATCCCGAAACAAGTTCGGGATGACTTCCGTTTTTTGAGTTGTCATGAGTAGCGTCCGGCTAACTCTGTTACGCAACTGATGGGCACCGTTAGTACCCAAATAGCCTCTCAATCGCCTTCTCCCGATAGGCAAAAATCTTGCTCACTTGCTTAGCCACATAAACCTTATTTGCAATAGTACCTATAAAGCTATAGGGTATGGCATAGTGTAAAATATCATTCATCTGCACGCCGCCTTCAATGGCTTTAAAATGATGCTGGTGATGCCATAAAGCGTATGGACCAAAGCGCTGTTCGTCAACAAAATACTGCTTATCAGCAACCTGGGTTATCTCTGTCATCCAGTTCATTTTGATACCTGCCACCGGCGAAATTTTGTAGGTAATAATCATACCGGGATACATTTTGGTATCGGCAGTATAATCAGATGTTACCACAAAGCTCATATCGGGCGGTGTAATCTTAGCCAGGTTTAAGGGTGAGGAAAAAAAATCCCAGGCCTCATCTAAACCAATCGGGATCCTTTGTTCGGTTTTTAAAACGTATGTTTTCACAATCTGCTATAAAGTACAATATTGTTGTAAATATACGTTTTTATCTCGTAGTTGTACCAATTGGCAATTTACGTCTCGACCATTCACTCCACGACCCTACATATAATTGCGGCCCGGTAATACCGGCGTACTCCATACCCAGCAAGGTATGGCAAGCCGTAACCCCTGATCCACAGTGAACTATAATTTCCTGGTGGGCAACATCACCTATGGCGTCATCATAAACTTTGCGTAATGTATCAGCATCAAGATATTTACCATCGGCACCCAAGTTGGTAACATAAGGCAGATTAAATGCGCCTGGTATATGCCCGGCAATCAAATCTAAAGGCTCGGTTTGGCCTAAATAGCGTGGAGTTTCGCGCACATCTATCACAATCCGGTTTGCATCATGGGCGGCAATGGCTACTTCGCCAATGGCCACTGTGCCGGCATAGGCTGCAGGTACCGGGTAAGCTTCAACCGGGGTTGGGGTAAATTCTTCGGTGCTTAATTCGATGCCGGCATCTTTGGCAGCCTGTAGGCCTCCATTCAATACCTGTACATTATCGTGACCAATTGCCTTCAGCATCCACCAAAAGCGGGCACCGCCAAAAGCTGCAGATTTATCGTCATAAACCACCACATGGCTTGCGGGCGTAATACCTAAACGGCCCAAAAGGGCGGCAAAATCTTCAATTGGAGGCAAAGGATGGCGTCCGCCCTGGGCGGCGTCGGTAACGTGGGCTGCTAAATCGCGGTCCAGCTCAACGTAGGCAGCGTTTTTAAGGTGACCGGCGAGGTAGCGGTCATGGGTATCTTTACCGGCGCGGGCGTCGATAAGTATAGTGTTCGGGCCGGCAAGGGCCGGATCGTTAATTTCAATTAGTGGCGACATAGTTTGTTCGGTCTTGTAGTAAAAAACCAAATATAAATACCACGCCGTTTACTTCAAGGCTTTTACTGCACTATTTTATTGGCACAGTATGAGCTTGCAAAAGCTTCGGGCTTGGCTTTAAATACAAAACCCATGCTCAAAATGTACCCCATAGCTTCGTGCAGCGCGGCATTTGATTTAAACATTGGGTTGGTGTTAATGTCGGCATGTACTTCCAGTTCCACATCATACAGGTCAAGCAGGTCGCAAAGCTTATAGGCAATGTCAATTGATTTTTGCACCTCGCTCAGCATCCTTTCCTTAATGGTCATTTTTTGCGAGGTCCGCTCCTGGTGGATAAACATGAACGCGCCACGTTTCTCGCGTAAAAACACGATAACTGTGGCAAAATCAGTTACACTACCTTTTACCTGCGAATCTGTTCCGATACATACTTTGAGCTTGTTGCCGAGGGTGGCTTCGCGTTCAATCGCCTTTTCAACCTCCTCCATGATGGGTGTTTGGATCACCTCTCCACTAAATTTTCTCCAGGTCATAAAAATTGTTTTTAGTAAATTTTAGCCGACCCATTTTATAGGTCTATAAAAATAAGCGATAACGTTTCATATAAACGTAAAGATGGTGTGATTTATTTGTTAACATTTGACTGAATATCAACACAATTGAAGAGAATTTGAAAATTTGAGGATTTGAAAATTTGAAAATTTAAAATGAGGAATAGTTTTAATTTGAAGATTTTAAACCGCATAGCCTCCACTGAATAAATATTGCATCGGGCACAATCTGAAATATGCACATCTTTTTCCCTGCATTTTCAAATCCTCAAATTTTCAAATCTTCAAATTAAGAAGATAGCGCGGCCCTAATCTGATTCTCGGCTTCCAGTACCACTTCTTCTATCGGGCGGCCGGCTGGTTCAATGGGGGTAAGTACTTCCCACTTCATGGATGTAAATGTATTCAGGGGGTACTGGCCATAGCGGATCATCTTCCAGGAATCCTTAATGGCTATGGGTACCAATAACGCATCTGGGCACTTTTTCAGTATCGTGGCTATGCCACCTACCTGGAAGGCTTTTATTGTGCCGTCTGTTGAACGCGTGCCTTCAGGAAATATCACAGCCGACCATTTATTTTCCTTCATCCGCACACCAAGCTTCATGATTTCGGTAATGGATTGACGCTGGTCTTTACGATCGATATTAGCACCGCCGCCATGCCTGAGGTTGTAGGATATCGAAGGAATGTTTTTGGTAAGTTCAATTTTGGAGATAAACTTGGCGTGGTATTTACGCAGATACCAGATCATTGGCGGTATATCCAGCAAGCCCTGGTGGTTGGCTAAAAATATAATGGGACGGCCAACAGGCAGGTTTTGGTTGTTGACAAAGGTGACCGTATTGCCCAGTAAATAAACCGACCGCAATAAAAACAGGTTTAGAAGATCAACCGATTTTTTATGTGCCGAATAGCCAAAAAAACGGAAACACACCCATTGAATAGGCTGAAATATAACCAGTATCAATAAAAATACTCCCGTTGCCACAGGGGTAAGAAAATAGCCTAAAAACTTTTTCATCGACTGCCAAATTTAGGCATTTTTTGCAAACGTGTAGGGTTACAAAAGGTTTTCTGAAAGCAATAATTGTACTTTAAGCACCGCAGCAACGGTCATGGCATCGGTAATCTGGCCGTTGCAAACCATTTGGTAAATGTGGGCAAAGGGGATTTTTTTTATTACAAACTGCTCGGTATCCTCTGGTTCAGCTTCGTGTTGGGTAAGGCCGCGGGCTATGTAAATGATACTCAGTTCATCGCTTACCGAATTGCTGAGGTGCAGGCGCATTAGTTCCGTCCACTCACTGGCTTTAAGGCCTGCCTCTTCCAGCAACTCCCGCTTGGCCGATTCCAGGGGATCTGTTCCCTCGGGACCGCCGCCTTCGGGCATCTCCCAACTGTATTGGTTCACGGGGAAACGGTATTGGCCAACAATATAAGTATTCAAGTCGTCATCCAACGGCAGAACGCCTATAGCCATATTCTTGAAATGAACTTTGCCGTAGATGCCCGGGTTGCCCGATGGGTTTATTACCTGGTACTCGGTAAGGTTGATCCAGGGATTATCGTAAACTGATTTCTCGGAGGTTATTTTCCAGGGGTTTTCTTCGGGATGATGCATGGGTGGAAATTAGCATTTTGGCGGTATAGTAGCAAATGGTGAGTGGGGAGTTGTGAATGGCAGTTAGCTGACCGTTCCCAATTCTCTTTTTCAGATACCTGCAATTGTGCCAAATACCGTTGGTAAATTAATTTAGCAGGATTTTTTTTGGATTGCGAAACGCTTTTATATTTTTACACTTACCATTTAAACTACTTATGATCACCAGAAGACATTTTATTAAAATTAACAGTGTGGCCACCGCCGGTTTAGGCCTCGGCGTTGTGCCTGCTACAAGTTGGCTGGGCAAAGCCACACCTGTATTCGAAAGCCACCGGCCAAAACTGGCCGACCGGAAATTTGCCAGCAAAGCTGTTGAAGCCACTATCCAAAAAGTTAAAGCGGATATAAAAGATCCGGAAATAGCATGGCTTTTTGAAAACTGCTATCCAAATACTTTAGATACTACCGTAAATTATTCAGAAAAAGACGGTAAACCCGATACTTTTGTAATCACCGGCGATATTTTTGCCATGTGGATGCGCGATTCATCGGCACAGGTTTGGCCGTATCTTCCGCTGATTAAAAACGACCCGGCGCTTAAAAAAGTGATTCAGGGTGTGTTAAGCCGCCAGGCTAAATGTGTACTGATTGACCCATACGCCAACGCATTTAACGAAGGCCCCACCGGCAGCGAATGGGACAGCGATGTTACCGATATGAAACCCGAACTGCATGAGCGCAAATGGGAAATTGATTCCCTTTGCTACCCGGTGCGTTTAGCCTATAACTACTGGAAAATAAGCGGTGATAGCAGCTTTTTTGACGAAACCTGGCAAAAAGCAGGCAAAACCATATTAGATACTTTTAAAGTACAGCAACGCAAAAACGGCAAAGGCCCGTACCATTTTCAGCGCAAAACTGAAACCGCCAGCGATACTGCACCAAACAGGGGTTATGGCAACCCGGTAAAACCCGTTGGGCTCATCTGCAGCATCTTCCGCCCATCTGATGATGCTACTATATACCCTTTCCTGGTACCTTCCAACTACTTTGCGGTTACCAGCTTAAAGCAAATGGCCGAAATGTTTAGCGTGATAGGTAAAGATGCCAAAACAGCCGCCGAATGCACAGCACTTGCTGCAGAAGTAGACGCCGCCCTTAAAAAATACGCGGTGGTAAATCATCCAAAATATGGCAAAATTTTAGCCTTTGAGGTTGATGGCTACGGCAACCAGTTACTGATGGATGATAGCAACGTGCCCAGCCTGCTGGCACTGCCCTACCTCGACTCGTTGCCGGTAACCGATCCGTTATATCAAAACACCCGCCGCTTTGTATTGAGTTTGGATAACCCCTACTTTTTTAAGGGCAAAGTTGCCGAAGGCATTGGCGGCCCGCACGTAGGTATTGATTTTATATGGCCAATGGCTATCACCATGCGTGCCCTTACCTCGACAGATAAATTAGAGATTACCCGCTGCCTGCATATGCTTAAAAACACGCACGCGGGCACCGGTTTTATGCACGAAGGTTTTCATAAGGATAACGCCAATAACTTCACCCGTAAATGGTTTGCCTGGGCTAATACCCTGTTTGGCGAACTGATTGTGAAGTTGCACGCACACCATCCTGATTTGTTGCAGAAGATTTTTTAAAAGAACTGAATATTCATCAAAATGCAGAAGCTGTCACTTTTTAAGCGGCAGCTTCTTTTTTTTACCCGTATTTACAACCGTGCGGCCGTTAACAGGCGCTATAAAGTTTAGGTTTGTGTTTGATATTAAGCCGGATTTACCGGGCAAAACGCCTTAATACCTACTGATAAGATATATTTTATAACAGGCTTAACCAAAAGGTCTATAATGATCCCACCCGGAATAACTGAAGCAATTGCCTGTAGTATGGCATCAATAATTTGCTGCGTAGTTGAGCCCTCGTTTACAATGCCGCAAATGAATTTACGGATAGCATCCAGTATACTCCCTATACCCGGGAAAGCGGCCAGTGCAGCAGGAGCCGCAAATTCGGCTTTGAACCCGTAGCGGGCACCTTCAAGCTGCAAAGCCTGTTTATAATAATCTTGTAAAATGGCTTCAACCTGCTCATCTGTAGGGGTTGCAACATCGTCAAGGTTAACCAGGTCAGCAGCTACAGCATCCGCGTTTAGCTGCTCATGCTTTTCATTAAATAGTAACATCGTTTTATGATTTTTAATGGTGATTGAATACACCAAATCTCGGTAGCGGGCTGAGGGTATAGCGCCGTAAATAGCACCTTTTTTACCGGGTATTTTTACGGTAAATGTAATTTGGCTGCATTAGGGATTGCAGCGGATACAGGCTGTGCGTAATGCCCGCAGGTGTATGAGCGTAACGCCCGGGCGCCAACTTCTACCGGTTGGGGCAATGCCCTGATTGCCGGTGCGGTATTTTAACATATAATTAATAGCATATCTGTTAAATATCCTTACCTTTAAATTGGATTTAGCCAACTGCTAATTTAAGCCCATAAACCTAAACAGTTATCAAAATTAACCTTACAAGTACAAAAAAATGAGAAAAACAATTAAAGCGATAATCACATCGGTGGTGTTATTATTACTGGCCGGCTCTTTGGCGGCACAATCCGTTTCCTACAAATCGGGGATGCTTAGTGTTGATGGCAAAGAGATTGCCAAAATAGTAAAGCTTAAAGCGGGGTTTGCCCAGCCTGCCAATTATGAACTGTATTCCATGAGCGGCGAAAAACTAATCATAGCTGTTTTAGCCAGTGATTTGCCGCCTGACCCTCAAAATAATACCGACTTTTACTATCGCTTCTCTTTTTTAACAACCAGCCAGGTGGGCTTATTTACACTGAGTATATTAAGTGCCGAAAAATCTTTTGCTAAACTGATAGGCCAAAGCGGGATAATAGTTGATGATAAGCTTAACGAAGCAAAAATAAACGAATTTATAGCGCTGAAAAGCAAAAACCCCATTGTACGAACAGAATACAATATTGTAAAAAGAAACATGATGTTTCCTGTTATGATAAAAGACGATAACATGATTTACCAGGGATTGGAACCCATTGGCAAGTTTAAAAATATTTCGTCGGGCCCCGAGGGCGATACTTACGAATTTAGCCTGCCCGATGGTTTGATAGTTGCCAAGGTGAGTTTTACGGGTGGTAACAGCGCATCTAAATTTATTATAAACACAAAAAAGGATAGCCAAATTATGCCTTATACCATTGCGCCCGATGGATTTGGTAAAACTATTCTTGCTTCTGCCGGGGTAGATAAAAACGAACATACCATATTACGGATAGCCAAGTGGCTGGTAAACGGAAAATACATGTAGTGTTAAGTCTGAAGTACGAAGCCTAAAGTCAGTAGTCTGAAGTACCAAGTCTGAAGTCAGAAAGCACAAAACTGACTTCGGACTTCAGACTTCGGACTAAATTTGCTTTTCTAAAATAGCGGCCTGCCCAACGTGGCATTATAAAATAACAGCGAAACCAGTACAAAATAAATTAAGGCAAAAATAACTGACGGCCTGGCACTTTTTACCCCGCTGAAAACAACAAACAGTGGTACAATTTGCAGGGCATGCAATCCCATAAAATGGGCTATCCGTAAATCGCCGGCTATACGGCTCCAGTTAAAAAGCGGCAGGCCGGGGCCCCCATCGGCAGCGCCCACCGTGTGCGCCAGGCGCGATGCCATTAAACCGCCTTCAAGTGCGAAGATGCAGGCCATAATTATACCCAGGCGAATAGCCCATAGCAAAGCGGGGATTAATTGTACCGCCTTCACCCTAAAAAACTTTATACCTATGTATAATGCAAACAGGGTTTGTGATACAATCACTATCCCCATCGCGCTAAATACCAGCGCATTATAAGCACCCGACGTATTATAGTGCGATAGCTGCCCCCGTGCGGCCTGCGTGGCGATGGCCAGCATCTCAAAACTCATGGCAAACACTGTAAAATTCACAAAGCGCCTTTTGAGCTGTTCATAAGGCAGATATTGTAATAACAGGGGCCATGTTAGGCAGTATATGGCGATGGAGATAGCAAACTTGATGGGCTTTGTCCACAAGTTAATCCCCATTAGTTGGCGGTGATCAAATTGGGCGATGATGAGCATCAGTATAAATAAGGCTAAATGGCCCAAAGCGCAGTAGTAAAGAAGGGGACTGATAGTCTTGATACGGACGAATAAGGTTTTCATTTGGATGATTTGATTTTGTTGACAATTTGATAAAGTAAATAGCCGCAAGGGCCAAACATAAAGGTGAGCACCAGGCAGGGTATGACCAGCCAATGCGAGACCGCCGAAGCCCGGGCCGATTTAATGATGGGAAAACCAATCAATAAATCAAAAGCGAGGTAATGAACCCAGCCTGCAAGTAACAGGTTATCATTGCCAAAGAGTGTTCGGACTTCCTGTACCGACCCAAAGCCGCCACAGTGGATACCAAAAAAGCCGGCGATGTAAATACAGTAAATTACCGAAAGCAATAAGGGGACAGCCGCGTGGTTAACCAACCACTGCGTAACTTTCCATTTAGGCATTACAATTAACAAAAGCCACTGCAAAGCTGCTATGGCGCTTACGACAGAAAAAGCCTGCGACGGATTCATATTATTTTTGATTTAATAGTACCTGTTAATTAAATGCGCTATACATCAACCTGGCTGGATTGAAAATCAATACAAAAGCTTTATGCATTCTGCTTTAAGCTTTGTAAAGCGCAACACAAAACTGGGGCTAATAGCTTAGCCCTGAAATGATATGAGGTTAAAAAGCGAAGTGGATTTATTAACCTGAGTTAATTTTTGGCGTTTGATAGCCTGGCCCGGATACGGCTAAGGCTTTGCGGCTGAATGCCCAGGTACGATGCGATTAAATGTTGGGGGAGCCTTTCAAATATATGGGGCTGTTTGGTAAGCAGCTCAAGATACCTGTCTTCGGCCGATTGCATTTTTAAATTCCGGTTGTTTCTGGCTGTGTCAATAAACAATCTCTCGGCTATTATGCGGCCGAAGCGTTCGAAGCGCTGGCTATGGTTATACAGGGCCTGCATGTCGGCATAGCTCAGGGTAAACAGTTCGCAATCTTCCAGGGCTTCAATAAAATCAGGCGATGGGGTTTGTAATAAAAAGCTTTCGTAATCGCCAATCCATTCACCCTCAAATGCAAAACCTAAAGTATTGTCGCCCTTCTCGCTGCGCGAAAAATATCTTAGCCCACCCTTAAATACAATGACCATGCTTTTGCAAACCTGGCCCTGTTTCAAATAAAAAGCATACTTTTTTAAGCTGAGCGGCTTAAGCCTTTGCATAAATAAAAAAAGCTCCTCGTCGGTAAAATCAACCAGTGCGCGTAATGATTGGGTAATAACTTCGTACATGGTAAAACCTGCTGGCCGGTGACTATTTTAGTGAAAACTACTATACCAAAGATACAGGAATAATTGAAATGGACTATTGAATCCGGCCCCGTGAGCAGAGCAACCCGTTCTAACAGTAACAGCTTTACATAATTGGCCATGAAAATTTCAGATGCAGCCCTCCCCGCGAGCCTTTAAACCCAGGAGCATCGGATAAATTTGATGATTTCAATTAATAAATTAAAAAATGAAATAATATGTTAAATGAATACCATAGTTCAGCTTTAATAGTATTTATAATACGTATTATTGAAATATGCATTTAATCAATCAAGCATAGCCATAATATACTAAGCCAAAATCACTGTTTTCATACTATATAATTAACGCCAAAATACCTACCCTGGCTTCAAAATGTGGAAAAAAACCACTGTAAAGGCACTATTTTTCGACTTTAAAAATTTTTAATTAAAAAAAAACCTTATAGCTTAGCTTTAATTAAAAACAATAGACCTCATAATTTAAAAGGAGTAATTAAATGAAAAAATTTACTGAAGTAAAGGAGCTTGTAGCTTCTTTAGAGGCTGACGCCGACAAATTCTACAACAAAGGAAACAGCGCTGCCGGAACCCGTGTTCGCAAAGGCATGCAAGATCTTAAAAACCTGGCACAGGCTATCCGCCTTGAGGTTCAGGAGGCGAAAAACAAAGAAAGCTAAGGAAGATTTTTTGATCAATCTTATTCCCCTGATAAAAACCCGGTTACAATCAATAACCGGGTTTTTTATTTAAAAAAGAAAAGTAAATCCGCCGCCTTTTGATGGCTTGCTCATCTCCTCAAACTTTGCTATCTCTTTGCCAAGCAACAATGCATATTCGCTATTCATAAAATCACGAAAAACCTGAACATCCTCTTGCTCGCGGGTATCAACCAGGGCCTGAATATAAGCCGCTTTATTTTCGCTTTGCACTATCGCCAAAGGCAAATTATAATAAGCCTGTATATAATTCATCAGCAAACGCGAAGTACGCCTATTGCCATCATAATAAGGATGGATGCTTACCAGGTTAAAATGGGCATCAAAAGAAAGGTTCAATTGACTGGCGACAGAAAGGGGTTTGCCCATCTCGTCATTTAGTTTCGTCACCAAATCGCTGGTTAACCTTTCTACTTTATCAAAATTCGGGAAATAAGAAACCCCGGCGGTCACGTTGCCTTTACGAAAAGCACCTGTCGCCGAATCTACCGTACCCAGCATGGTATTATAAACTTTTCCGGTGCTTTTCATCACCAGCGCATTTATCCGCTGCAAAAGGGTTACCGAAAGTTTATTTTTTGCTTTGGCGTTTTGTATAGTAAACAAAAGGGCGGCATGATGATCGGTTACCATAAGGCTTTCCTGTAAGGGTTTACCATTCGGTGTGCGGCCTTCGTTAATAAGCACCTGTGTTTCTATCTCTGTAAGGGTTGATCCTTCAATCCGGGTAGAATGGTGATCAATAGCTATCAGGTTAAACTTATCATGGTCTATCACCCCGGCTATGCCGAGGTCGTTATATTTTGCTATGAGTTTAACGCAGTCCATTTTATGGATACGAAAATAGGTATAAATTGTTGTTTACAATACCCAACAAAAAAGCCACATCAAAACTGATATGGCTTTTTTGCTAAATTAGTTTAGCTACTTTAAGCTAAAGCTTGTGTTTCCTTAATTATTTCTTCTGCCGTTGCACTGCCAACCTGCACAAGCGGTAACCTTACAGTATCGCCGCAAATGCCTAATTCTTTTAACGCCGTTTTTACGCCGGCGGGGCTACCATCGGCAAACATCAGGCGGGTAAATTCTATCAGGCTATAATGGGCTTTGTGGGCGCCTTTATAATCGTTGTTAAGCAGCAGCCGCACCATATCTGACAGCTGGCGGGGCAGGGCGTTACCAATTACCGATATCACGCCCACAGCGCCTAAAGCCATCATAGGCAACGTAACCGGATCATCGCCCGATATAAATAAGAACCCTTCGGGCTTATCCCTCATCAGCTGATTAAACAAATCAAAATTACCGGATGCTTCCTTAATGCCAATTATATTTTTAAAATCGTTTGCCAGGCGCACCGTTGTGGCGGCACTAATGGTGCTGCCCGTACGGCTGGGTACGTTATACAAAATAACAGGTAGCTGCGTATTTTGGGCTATCGCCTTATAATGCTGGTAAATACCCTCCTGCGTTGGTTTATTGTAATGCGGGCTTGATGATAAAATAGCATCGTAACCGGCAGTGTTAAATGATTTTATTTGCTCAACAACTTCGTGCGTATTATTGCCGCCAATACCGGCAACTAAACCCACGCGCTTATTTACTGCTTTGGCGGTAAAGGCCCAAACCTGCTTTCGCTCAGCCTCGCTCAATGTGGCGCTTTCGCCGGTTGTACCTAATGATACCAGGTATTCCACCCCGCCATCAATCAAATGTTCAATCAGGTTGCTCAACCCGTCGTAGTCAACTTGACCATCCGCCTGAAAAGGGGTCACCATGGCTACCCCCGTTCCGTAAAATATATTCATGAGTTAAATTAAAGGATGCTAATATAAGGGGAAAGTATCAAGTAGTTAGCATCTTTTTTCAGTATCAAGTAGTAAGTATCAAGTAGCAAGATTTTGATTGGGGTTTAGCACTAATGCAATCTGCAAATAAATGCAGCTGTCTTGATACTTACTACTTGATACTAAAATACAGCTGTCTTGATACTTACTACTTGATACTATAAAGATATCCCTACCCTCAAAGCATTCCTGATGTTACTGCCCGTATTGTAGCTGCGGCCATACATTACGCGTACCAACCCGCGCTGTATGCCGAAGGCCAGTTCGATATAGTTTTTAAGCGCTGGGGTAGATAGGTAGTTTACGTTGATGATCTCTTGCAACTTCAGGTTTCTTAAAACGGGGATCTTGTTGGTTATAAAACCTGAAAAATTGTGCTCCAGGTGGCCTTCCAGGTATTTATCGGCTGTGCTGAAGGTGTAATAATCTAACAACAAAAAACGGTTGAACGACGGTTTGTACACATGGGTTTGGTCGCCGTCAAAGTGTTTGTAATCGGGGAAGTATATTTTGCCTGCGTTGATAAACTTGCCGGCGCCAATAAAAAACGAGGTTTGACCGTAAAATCCAAGGTCGATATCCGATTTAGAAATATCGGCGCTTAGCTGGTCGTAGTCTACGTCGCTGCCCAGTACACCGCTTATACCTTTGGCATAGTTAATACCAATGGTTGGATATTTTGAGGGCAGGTACCTGCGGCCAAATGGATAGGTTTCGTACCTGTTGCTAAAATCGTAGCTGGCGCGGGCGCTTATTTTAAAAGATTGATTTTCCGGAAACAACGGTACATCCTGTGCTGGTAACAGCGGGTTGTTTGAAGTAAACTGCCTGTTGTTTTTATTAAAAAAGCTGTAACCGGTTGTATTGGGCAGCCATGTACGATTGGCCCATTCTACATAGCCACCGGCCTGCCACCCGCCGCTGATACGACCGGCAAATGATGCCGATGCAAACTGTTTTTGGTAAAGTTTCTGGAAATTCTCCCGCCTGAAAAGCGTATAAACCGAATTTACAAATGCTGATACCGGTTGCAGGTTGTTAAGGTCGGTAACGTCCGATCCGGCGTTAAAACTCAACGTCATCCGTTTTACCGGGAGCGAAACACCGGCAACACCGCCAAATAAGTGATTGCCAAAACCATAACGAACCCGGGCATTTATGGCTATAAAGCGGTTATCAACCGTATCAATCATTTTAGTAAACCCTACACCATAGTTAATAGCCAAACCTTCAACAGTATTGTATAATACCGAGTTGAGTACGCTGCTATAATGAAAAGATTCTTTTTTGTAACGGTTACGGGTATCAATACCGGTTAGCAACAGGTTGCTTAATTTAAAGGTGTTATTGGCCCTATCCAACGAATCAAGATATGGTTTTGATTCCCGTTTGATAGCCAGTTTTCCTTTTACTTCGTAATCTTTCTTCTCCTCATCAGTAAGCGGGATGGGGCGCTCTTGTGCCCAGTAAACCGAGTCTTTATCGTGCCCTTTGGTAATGTTGATGCGTTCGGCAAAATCCTTTTTGTTAAGCACGGGGGCCAGGTTGTAGTTTTTATATACACTTATAAAATATCCGCCCAGCTTAAAACCAAAAACACCACCTGTAAACTCAAACTTAATGGTGGCGGGCATCCACACCCCGGCATCAACCGGATAAAACTGCTGGCTTATCTTCAGCGTATCTACATAATTAATGTTGGATTTTTTGGTAATAAAAAGCTGAAGCGAGGCAATACGCCAGCTATCGTCCAAAATATAAATATATCCCTCAAAACAGGGATCGTACCCCCGTTTGGGTGTTACCTGTATCTTGTTGATGGTTTCGCCGTTCTCGATGGTTGCCCCAATAAGTTTATAGTTATAGTAAAACAAGGCATTTTCGGCAATAGGCGATACCAGCGGACGGTTGCTCAGGCGTTTCCAGCTTTCAAAATTCTGGTAAAAGTTTACCAGCATATCTGATGCCCGATTAAAGCTGAAGGCCCGGTTATAGCCCGATACCTTTGAGGATACCTGCACCTCGTGCACCAGATCGGGCTGCATAAAGCTGTATTTCGATTCAGATTCCGACAGGTAAACAATACCGGTGCGGCTGGAATCAAGCCCCGCCTCGCTGGTGGCTTTTTGCACATCAAAACCCATAAACTTTTTAGGAGCGGCCAGTAATTTTTGCAAGCCTTTGATATAAATATCGCAGGTATACGCTTTCACCTCGTTTAAATAGGTTTTACGCTTCTTGATGGCTTTGCGGATAATGGCGTAGGCGGGGTCTTCGCCGCCTGCGTGTATGGTAATATCTTTAAGCTGGTATGTTTCTGTTTTCAGGCTGATGTTGATAACCTGGTTTTGGGCGAGGGTTACTTGTTTGATTTGCTGCCCATACCCCACTGCTTTAAACTGTAGCTCATAATTACCGGGTGCTAATTGCAGGGAATATACACCCTCGCTATTAGCCGAAACTCCTTTTGTAGTATTTTTTACATATACGGAAGCAAACGGAATGGGATGGTTACCCTCATCGGTGATTTTGCCGCTAATAGTAAACTGTTGTGAAAAGGCATCGATACTAAAACTAAACAGCAGGAGGAATAGTGTGGTAAACTTCATTTAGGCAGTATTTACACTAAGATGTAGCTTATTTACTAAATGTTACAACAGTTAATTGTTAAATTATGCAAAATATTTATGGCATATCATTAGCCGGCTTGGTTCAGGATGCTTCTTTTGAGGGTTTTGTACCCTTGGTGCCTAATGAAGTATGTACTTTGTTTTTAACGTTCCAGTCGTTAATATCAACTAATCCCGGTTTGGTTTGATAGTGACTATCGTGCTTAGGACATCTAACTATAAACAGCCCTTTCTGCTGCTCTACCACCGGCCTTGCACCACAATCTTTACAAGGTTCAACAAAAATATTGTCCTGAATTTGTGTAAAACCTTTCATAACCGGGTAATTTTTTATAAGTCTGTAGTTGAAGGAATACAGGTAATGTATCGTGGATAAACTTACGCAAATATTACTATTCGTTTTTTTGTGTATTTAAAAAATGTCTTTTAGGTCATTGCTTTAATTTAAAAAGAAAATTTATTTCTCTTTGTATAAAAATCGATCAACCAATTAAATCCAATAGCTCCTGATCACTGATGATTGGGATATTAAGTTTTTGCGCTTTTTCGAGCTTGGCGGGGCCCATGTTATCACCGGCAACAAGATAATTTAGTTTTGCCGAAATGCTGCTTAAAATTTTGCCGCCATTTTGTTCAATGATATCTTTTAGTTCATCGCGCGAAAATTTTTCAAACACACCCGAAATGATAAAGCTTTGGCCCGCCAGTTTTTCGCTGGCCAGGTTCACTTCCTTTTCCACAGCAACAAATTGTAGTCCGGCGGCTTTTAATTTCTCTATCTCCTGCTTATGTTTTTCATCACTAAAGTATTCTGCAATACTCTGGGCAATCCGGCCGCCAATTTCGTCGGCTGCGGTAAGTTCCTCTTCGGTGGCAGCCATCAGTTTATCGATAGTTTTAAAATGGAAAGCGAGTTTCCTTGCTACAGTTTCGCCAACGTACCTGATTCCCAAGCCAAACAGTACCTTTTCAAAAGGCATCAGCTTCGATTTTTCGATCCCATCCAGCATATTGCTGATAGATTTTTCGCCAAAGCGTCCCATCTGCTTTAATTCTGCTGCATGTGTATGCAGATCATAGATATCGCTGATATGGCTTATAAACCCGCGAGCGTGCAGTGTCTCGATGGTTTCGTCGCCCAGGCCATCAATGTTCATGGCCTTACGGCCTATAAAATGTTGCATTTTACCCACAATTTGTGGGGGGCAGCCTTCGTCGTTCGGGCAATACCAGGCAGCTTCGCCTTCGGTGCGCAATAAAGGCGTATCGCACGCTGGGCAATGGGTTATATAAGCTACGGGCCTGGCATCGGGCTTGCGCTTATCTAAATTAACACTGATAATTTTGGGGATGATCTCGCCGCCTTTTTCAACAAATACGGTATCGTGCTCGTGCAGTTTAAGGCGTTCGGTAATTTCATCGGCATTGTGCAGGGTGGCGCGTTTTACTGTTGTACCGGCAAGCAATACTGGTTTTAAATTGGCAACCGGCGTAACAGCGCCTGTACGGCCTACCTGGTAAGTTACCTGCAGCAATTCGGTTTCTACCCGCTCGGCCTTAAATTTATAAGATATAGCCCAGCGCGGCGATTTGGATGTAAAGCCAAGCTCCTGCTGTTGCGAGTAATTGTTAACTTTTATAACAATACCATCAATATCATAACTCAGGTTAAACCGCTCTTTATCCCAATGGTTTATAAATTCCAGCACACCGCCGATATCGTTGCAAAGCCTGCTATGATTATCTACATGAAAGCCCCAGCTTTTAACAGCTTCCAGGCTTTCCCAATGCGTTTTAAACAATGTTTTTTCGGTGTATAAACCGTACAGGAAACAATCCAGCGGCCGCCTGGCAACCTCGGCCGAATCCTGTAGTTTCATCGTGCCCGATGCAAAATTACGGGGGTTGGCGTAGGTCATTTCACCGTTATCTGTACGCTCTTTATTCAAACGTTCAAAAGCTTTCAGGTGCATAAACACCTCACCCCGAATCTCGAACAGGTCGGGATACTCACCAGATGTCAGTTTTTTTGGTATGCTGTGTATGGTGCGTACATTGGTGGTTACTTCATCGCCTTGTGTACCGTCGCCCCGGGTTACTGCTCGTACAAGTTTGCCGTTTTCGTAGGTTAAGCTCATGCTCAGTCCGTCAAACTTAAGTTCACAAACGTATTCAAAACTATCGCCTATAGCTTTGCGGATGCGCTGGTCAAACTCAAGCAACTCCTGCTCGTTATAGGTATTACCTAACGATAGCATGGGCCAGCGGTGCCTTACCGTTACAAACTCTTTGGTAACCTCGCCGCCAACCTTTTGCGTAGGCGAATCGGGATCTAAAAATTCAGGGAACTCCTTTTCCAGTTTGTTTAACTCTTCCAGCTTTTTATCAAAATCAAAATCGCTGATGGTAGGCATAGCCAGCACATAATAATTGTAATTGTGTTGCTTCAATTCGGCACTGATGGCCTGGATCTGGTTTTTAGCTTCGGCGGGTGACATGGTACGAAGGTAATAAATTGGTTCATTGGTTCATTGGTTCATTGGTTCATTGGTTCATTGGTTCATTGGTTCATTGGAACGCGGGCATAGCCGGCAAATCGCTTTTTTGCTGAATACCTGCTGTCTGCCTGGCAATGCCACCAGAAAAGACCAATGAACTAATGAACCAGTGAACCAATAAACTACTTATCAGTAATAACCGTTTGGCTCACCATGCTCATCGGGAAGGTGGCGCCTCCTGGGGTATCGGGGGTATCTTTTATGGCAACCGTCCCTCCTATGCTTTGCTTTATTTTTGATTCGGTTATCCATCCGGTTGCACGGTCGGCTTTAATATCAGATACCATGGTGCCCTTCATGTTATATTTCATCTGTGCATCCGGCGGGGCAGGGATAGTGGTTATGCTGCCTTCGCCATGAATGATGTAGCTGGCGGCATTGGCATCAGTTAATTGGTATACCATGGCTACGTTGGCCTTCATCGTACTTTGAAGGGTTGTGTTTATTGTCCACTTATCATTTCGGGCAACCGCCGTTTCGGGGAATACAGCGGTCGACATTTCGATGCTGCCTTTAATAGCATTGCTGCCAAACGATTGTATGAATTTTGCCTTCAGTTCCTCCTTCTGCACGCCCTGAATTTCCTGGAAACCATCCAGTACCGATGATATCATCCGCTCTACATTATTAACCGCTCGGATTTTGCCGCTCCTGGTAAACGTAGCCGTAAAGGGCTTATCAATTAACGCGCCCATCATTGACGACATCAAATCAGCCGGGTCTCTTTTTTCCGAATCAAAGCTGACCGGCCCCTCGGGTAGCTGCATCTTCATGGTGAGGAACTTATAGGTAACCTCCATATAGTACAGCGAATCATCGGCGCTAAGCACTTTAAAGGCTGTTGTGCCCGTTACCGTAACGTCAATATGGTTTACCTGCCCGTTTATGGTTTGCGTTATGGCCGATGTGGTGGCCGTAACCATATTGTAAGTATTGCCCTTTGCGAGGTTTAAAACAAGCTTAAGTTTTTGCCCATGGCACGAAAGTGCAGCAAAAAACAGCAAAAACAGGTTAAACAAATACTTCATAGCCGGCAGCGTATAATTAGGCTAAGATATTATAATATTTTGGCTAAAAAATATGCTAAAACATAGCAATTTATTAAAACTAATTTCGTTAACTTTATGGTAACCAATTTGACTTTAATTTTTCAAGCATTTTATTAACCGAAAGGAGGGTTTTATGTTACAGCAAATAGCATTTATACCACAGCATCAGTTCCACGTGCTAATCAATTTTAAAAATGATGAACGCGCGGTAGCTGTTTTACCCAACGAAGCAGGAAAGTTCCGCGTGGTTGACCAGGGTAAAGTTATTGCAGAAGTTAATTTTGATAAAAATCGCAGTAATGTGGTTTGCAGCAGGGGCAAGTTAGGCGCCTATGTTATGGCTCAATTGGCCAACCAAATAAAAAACCATTACGCATCCTAAGTAAAACAGGTAACAAAGACTTTGATAGTTCATGGATAATGGCTCATGGTTCATAGTCCATGGGAATTTATTGTTCATGGGCTATCTTTTTTTGTGGGTTTATTTTCATTTTAGCTATGGGGCGTTGCCTTTGGCCCGGGCTATGCGCTCATACTGCACAGGCCTTAAGCACATTGGCCGGTATCCGCTCCTATCCCTAACGCTTTTGTCTGAATCAGAATTTTCAGGATTTAAGAATTAACAGAATTTAGCGTCATCAGCTTCAATAGGCTAGCCATACACAGTATCCTTTATTCCTTCTTTGCTGGCTGCTTGGCCAACATGGCATCCTTTATAAATTTTACCGGTGCACTGCCGTAGCTTAAAAACTTCTCGTTAAACTCTTTTAGCTTGTATTTATCACCCATTTTTTCTTTGTAGGCGTCCCGTAAATCGGTAATTTCTTTATAGCCCGTGTAGTAGCTGGTGAGCTGTACGCTGGTAACACTTACACGCTTCCATTTGCCATCGGCTTCGGCCTGTTGCTGAAAAGCTTCGGTGGTGAGCATTTTGATGGCCTGCTCCTTAGTCATGCTGCCGCTGTGTACACTATAATCTAAAATGGTATTACATACCGATCGCAGGTTCCATTTGTACCACATCAGCAGCATTTCGGGTTCGCTGTTGCCATAACCGGCGTTCAGCATCATTTCTTCTGCATATACGGCCCAGCCTTCCTGCATAGCGCCGTTGCCAAATACCGCTTTTATAATACTTGGCGCCTTGTTGGCGTATACCCCCTGCACATAATGCCCCGGAACGGCTTCGTGGATACTCAATATCTGGATAATATACTGATTATACTCGCGCAGGTAGCTTTCCGCCTTTTCTTTAGGCCAGCCAGAAAGGCTGCCTACGTTGTAATACGAGTTACCGTCCTTATCATAAGGGCCGGGGCCGCTCATGGATGCACCGGCAACACCGGCCATGTAGCCAGGTTCTTTACGGATGATGAGCGGCTTTGTAGGGTCAAGCGTTAACAGATCTTTCGTTCTTACAAAATTATTTAGCTTAGGGATCAGCTGCATAATGGCCGATTGAAAATCTTCCGGCTTAACGTGATTTCCCGATAGGGTATCTATCATCTGGCTTATCATTTCCAGGCTATCAGCCGGCATTACTTTTTTACCAAAATATTTTGGCCACAGCTGCCTGCTGATTTTGGCCATCTGTTGGTGAACGTATTTTTTACGCTGTACAGCTGTGTTGTAAACCTGCTGCGCTGTTTTGGCTGCTACAATCTCGTACTTAAATTTATCTTCATACAAATCCCTACCCAGCCTGAAGTTGCGGGGATGGTCATTTTTTAAATTCTTCAGCCATTCGGCATAATCCTTTATGGCTTTAACAGTAACCGCAGCCCTGTCAACCATCAGCTTTTGTTCTGCCTTTGGTATATTTGTTTTCTGCAGGGAATCGGCAAAATCCTTTGCAATCACATCTACCCCGCCCAGGTTTTGCTCAATGGACAGGCTCACCAGTTCGGCAACGGGGTTTTTAATCTGCTTTTCGGCATCTTTATAAAACAGGGGCACATTTAACATGCGCTGGTAAAAATTACGCAAACGCTTTGGCAGCGGCGCGTAGTGTTCATTAAGGATATAAGCAAAAGTGCTAATCACATTATATGACGAGGGATCCCACTCGTAACTTTTTAATTGTTTTATCTGCCACTGCGCAAAATCTAACTGATTTTGCATCATGTTGTAATCAATCCGGTTACCTTCGTTAAGCGTATTTACATCAAAGCGACTCAGCGAGTCCATTTGCACTTTGGCAAAATCAAGCATTTTATCGCGGCTTTGGTCGTTAGGAATATACAGCAAGCTATCATATTTATGGTACCCTGCAGTGGTTGCCCAATCGGGGTTTAGCTTCCATAAATTTTCCAGGAACGAATTTTCATAAATGGTAAAAGCCTCATCATCTTTTGCAAAATTGGGGCCGCGGCTGGCGCTGTCTTTTTTACAACCGGTTAAAGCCACCATGAAAAGTACAACGGCCAGTGCTATTTTTAATAAAACGTTTTTGATCACGGGATAATTTAAATTAAAATGCCGCATAAACTTAAAACATTTAACCCGAATAAATCAAACCCTAAGCTAATTTGTTACCTTGGGTATAATGAATGATAATCATAATATACTGGTGGGCGAGATAGTTCATTTGCTGCAAGGCGGCAATGCCCACGCCGATATAAAAAAAGCATTACAAAATTTACCCGCAGCGCTTAGGAGTGCAAAGCCCGACAAACTCCCCTACAGCATTTGGCAGCTTACAGAACACATCCGGATTGCCCAATGGGATATGCTTGAGTTTTGTAAAGACGGTAGCCATCAATCGCCAAAATGGCCGGAAAGTTATTGGCCAAAAGAAACCGGCCCAGAAAGCGACGAGGCCTGGGAAAATTCGGTTCAACAAATTAATAAAGATCTTAATGAGTTGATAAGCCTTGTTAAAACCGGCGATTTGTTTAAAAAAATCCCTCATGGCGACGGGCAAACTATATTACGCGAGGCCCTGCAGGTGGCAGACCATACAGCTTACCACGTGGCAGAGATTATAGTAATCAGGAGATTGTTGGGCGCGTGGAGCCCCCTAACCCCCTGAAGGGGGAACGAAGGTTTAAATTTCGGCTATTCATTTTTAAAGTCCTCTCCTTTGGAGAGGATTTAGGTGAGGCTCTTACCTCACCTTCTTCACAAAACTAATAACCGCCTTTATAAATTCGGGCTTGAGTGGTAAATCGGGCTCGTTATAGGTGGCCATGTTTTTATCCTTATCGGCCGGCGCATCTTTTAAAACGTGGTTCATTTCGGGGATAATTTCCAGCACGGCATCTGATTTGGCTTTCTTCAGTTTTTCTGCATTGGATACTTTAACCTGCAAATCGGTAGTGCCTTGCACTATCAGTATCGGAATTTTAAGCCTCTTGATGGCGCGGGTCGGATCGTACCTAAACCACGACATCAGGTACTTTTGAATGCCTGGTCTTGCTATAAAATAAAGAGACGGATCGATGTTATCGGTTGTTTTACCTTTCTTTAAACTGTCGAGCATTCGCTTAAAGCCTTCCGAGATATGGGTTGGCTGGGATTTCATTTGCTCGGTAAGGATATTATCAGCCGAATCGCCGGCGCCGGCAACGGATATAAATCCTTTAACCGGCTGATCTATTGACGATAGCATGCCCACCAATGAACCTTCGCTATGCCCCAGTATAATGATCTTCGAAAAACGCTCGTCGTCTGTTAAAAAATTGATCAGGTTTACACCGTCTTCCACATAATCTTCAAAACGTAGCTGATCTTCTGTGGTCGAACTTACACTTTTGCCAACCAGGCGTTTATCATAGCGCAGCGAAGCTATTCCGCTTTTACCCAATTCATTGGCAATCATTTTATAGGCGTTTGTAGCCAGGCCCAACTTAGGGCTATTGCCATCCCTGTCTGTAGGGCCCGATCCCGCTATAATAATCACCACAGGTATTTTGCCGGTTACATTTTTGGGCATAGCTAAAGTGCCCGATATACTACCTGCAAGATTTTTTACCAGTACCGGTGTCTCCTGGATAGACGGATCCATGGCGAATGTTACAGCAGCAGCGGGGGCTGGAGCAGTTGCATCGGCAGGTACGCCTTCAAACGGCTTTAAAAACAAACCTGTAAACTGGTTTTTATCATTTAACGCTATATTTAATAGATAAGTTCCTTTGCTAAACGTTGCTTTGTACGACGCAATCGGGCTCGCAAATTTTACAAAGTCGGTGCGGTCAAGACTTCCCATCTGGGCTCTTAACTGCAAGGTTGTGGTTTTAAAGCTTTCCAGCGGCAGGGCAGCCTTCATTTCGGGACTAAAGTAGTTGAAAATGCTATCGGGCTGGTTGGCATTATACAAATGTATAAACCTGTTAAGTGCAACCTTGTAATTTGCCGGTTCTGTTTGTGCAAATATGCGGCCTGCAAAACAAAGCATCAGTATTAAAAAACTAACTTTTTTCATGTTATGATATTCAAAAAGGGCTATTGCCGGTTTGATGCGAAAATAAGAAAAATCGTATCGGTTTCCTTTTTATTGATTTACTATATTTATATGGATAAAGCATCGTTACCAGTACTTGTTGCATTATACACAAATTATAAATAACCGGGCCAACTACACCAATATTAATATATCATAAAAAACAAATTATAATGATATTATCAGTTTAGTATTTTGTGTTATATTGCGTTACATTTTCTAAACGTTACTTTATCGCAAATTTCTACATCAACTATTAATGAAGGTTTTATTCGGAGGCATTTTTTTTGCGATCCTTACCGGAGTGTGCTATGGTTCTTTTGCCCAAACAAAATCTTCGGTAATTCAGGGTAAAGTTTTGACAGAAGCCAACAACCCTGCCGAGGCAGCTACTGTTGTACTCATGCTGGCAGCCGATTCGGCCATCATTAAATCAACCCTGGCCGATAAATCGGGATTGTACCAGCTAACCAATATAAAACCCGGCAATTACATTCTTTTGGCAAGCCAAATAGGCAGTACTAAAGTTTATACCGGCCCGTTTAGTTTAGTTGCAGGGCAAACATTTGTGGCGCCAACCATCACTCTTAAACAAACAAACACCCAGCTTAAGGCTGTAACCGTTGTAGCCCGCAGGCCTTACATACAGGTTAAACCGGGCAAAATTGTACTTAATGTACAAAACAGCATCCTTGCCGATGGCAATTCGGCGTATGAAGTGCTGCGCCAGTCGCCCGGAGTACATGTGGGGGGCGATAAAGAATCATTAAGCATTACCGGGAGGCAGCCCGCCCTTATTACCATTGACGGCCGCGCCACCAATTTAACCGGCGATGACCTTAACAACCTGCTGCGCAGCATGCAAAGCAGCACTATCGACCAGATAGAAATCATCAGTACTACATCGGCAAAGTACGATGCATCCGGCGGTGGCATTATTAACATTGTGCTAAAAAAAGGTAAAAATATAGGTACCAACGGCACTTTAACTGCCGGGGCTGGCTATGGTAAATATGCAAAAGGCAGGGCCGGTATCGTTTTCAATAACCGGTCGGCAAAGGTTAATATCTTTGGTAACTATAGCTTTGATGATAATAAAACTACGCGCATCATTAACACCGACAGGAATATCAGCTACCATGATACTTTAAGTAACTACAACGTGGCCTATCATAATATCCAAAAAACACAAAACCACAATTTTAAAGCCGGGCTCGATTACTTGTTGTCATCAAAGCAAAGCATTGGCTTTTTGATAGGCGGTGTTATCACCGATAGTAAATTTATAAAAGATAATACTTTAAAAATATCCAACCAAAATAAGCTGGACTCTATCATCATCTCACAATCCAACCTTGACAGGGGCAGCAGTTTTTTAAATTATAACGTTAATTATAACGCCGAGCTTGATAAAAGCGGCAAAACGCTTTCGGCCGATGCTACCTACTCTACCTATAGCCGCCACTCCAATGAGTTTATTACCAACAATTTTTACACGCCCGTTGGCAGCAATTACCGGGATGCCCAGCAATTGGAAAACATTTCGCCCTCCAGCATACACATATGGACATTTAAAGCCGACTATGTAAACCCGCTTACCAAAACCTCGCGTATTGAGGCCGGAGCCAAATACAACTATGCCAAAAGTGATAATAACCTTACTTTTGGCCCCAGGGTAGGTAATGTTTATCAGGCAGACCCGAATTTTAGCAACCGTTTTTTGTACATCGAAAAAGTAAGCGCGGGATATATTAACTACATTAACAAAGTTGGCAAATGGGATATTACCGCCGGCTTGCGGGCCGAAAACACCAATTCAAAAGGAAGTTCGGTAAGTACAGCATGGGTAACTACTTCGTATGAGTATTTCAATTTGTTTCCGCAAACACAGGTAAGTTATACTTACAACGAGAAAAACGTTTTCGGCATCAGCTATAACCGTGGAATTCACCGCCCCGATTACCAGGACATTAACCCGTTTTTATATTATACCGATCCGTATGATTACCGGTCGGGCAACAAAAACTTAAAACCCGAATATACCGATGCCATTCAGTTGTCGCATACCTATAACGATACTTTTATCACTACGCTATATTACAACCAAACCAATGATGCATATGATTTTCCGGTTTACCGCCAAAACGATACCACCAAGGTTAACATAACCGAGCGTAAAAACTTTGGGCATATTTACGTATACGGCCTATCATTTTACGCGCCTGTGCAGTTTACCAAATGGTGGTCGGCAAATTTTAATTTAGATGCATCGTACCTGCGCTACAAGGCGTACCCGGCTAATGGCAGTTTTAATAAAGCATCGCAGGATATTATTTTCAATAGTACCCAAACCTTTGCTATCAGCAGCACCATAGCTGCCGAAATTACCGGCAGGTATGAATCGCCAACCTTATACGGTGTAAACCAGCTTAAGCAAAGCTATGCGGTTAATGCCGGCATAAGCAAAAGTATTTTTAACAAACGCGCCAGTATTAAAATAAATTTGAATGATGTGTTTAATACTGACCGCGACCGCAATCAAGCCATGTACCAAAACATCGATTTATCGGAATATAACAAAAAAGAAACGCGGGTACTAAGAATAGGATTTTCGTATCGTTTTGGTAAAACATCTGTTAAATCGGCCACCAAACACAATACCGGCAGTGATGATGAGCAGCGTAGAACGGGTAATTAAAGAAGTTCGATGTTAAGATAGGATTCAGCCGAAAGGTTGATGCTATAATCGAAAAAGAAAGATACCGGGTTAGCACTTCAGACTAAATACTTATCACTTGTGGCTACCTGATCCGGATTTCCGGGTATTTACCTTTTATCTGGGTAACAAAAAAATTCCCTAATGATTCGGCACTCATGAACTTTTTGAAGGAAGCATTTGAAAAGCCAAAGTATTGCCATACCCCTCCGCTATCCCTAAATTCAAGTTCCAATATTTTAGAAGAAGGATCGTAGCCTGCGCTATTCAATGCCGATGACTGTACCGACTGCCTTTGCATAACTTGCTTTTGCATAATACTTTATAGTTAATACAATGCGCAAAAGGCAAAAAGGTTTTAAATACTTTTATCCTGCATGCCCGCTCAGCATGCTGGCCATAATAATCAGCAACACCAGCATGGTGATGCCCAGGTACAAATAATCCTTTTCAATAACAAAACCAATGGCCGAAAACACCACCCGTATAATAGGCGTAGCTATTAATAATATGATACCCGCCTGAATAATTGCACGCCCCCTACCCGTAACAATACCATGCAAAATGCCACCCACGCTCCCTACAAAATCGGGCACGCCTTTAAAGGTGCTATAGTCTACATGGGTTTGCCCATGCCTGTACAGGTACACTACGCCACCAATAAACACCACAGTCATGGATATAAATACCCCTGCGCGCAATATCCAGCCTATGATGGCTTGCATGTCGGTATCCCGGAATTTAGTCATTAGTCATTAGTCATTAGTCATTAGTCATTAGTCATTAGTCATTAGTCATTAGTCATTAGTCATTAGTCATTAGTCATTAGTCATTAGTCATTAGTCATTAGTCATTAGTCATTAGTCATTAGTGGCAATTGACCTCACCTTTTATTGTTTTAATTAGTTCAAACTATTTTCACAAACTATGCAGATACCAATGACTAATGACAGCGAAGCGAAATGACCAATGACTGCGCAGCAAAATGACAGCGAAGCGGAATGACTAAATCTTCCCCGTAAATCCGTTATATATCATTTGCGATGCTAAAAAGGTTACTACTACTGCAAATACCCAGCGCAGCCAGCCGGATGAGCTGGTATGTACCAATATTTTTGAGCCGCTTAGCGCACCTAATAAAACGCCTATGGCCACAGGCATGGATAGCCCGGGGTCAATATATCCGCGTTGCAGGTAAACCACCGCGCTTGCTGCAGCGGTAACCCCTATCATAAAATTACTTGTTGTGGTTGATACCTTAAAGGGGATACGCATAATGGTATCCATTGCCAATACCTTTAAGGCACCCGACCCTATGCCCAGCAATCCGGAGATAGTGCCTGCAAACATCATCATAAAAAAACCGCCACCTACGTTTTTTACCTTATAAGCAACCGAACCATTAGCTGTTGGATAAGTGCTGTTCAGCTTCAGTTTTTCGGCCAGTACACTGGGTTCCTGGTTTACAGATTCAACCTTTTTCTTTAGCGACATGACGGCCGAAAGTATAAGGATAACCCCGAATAAGATGGCAATAAAATGGGTAGGGATATAAACCGCTATCAGTGCACCTACCATGGCTCCGGCAGTAGTAGCTATCTCCAAAAACATACCCAGCCTGATATTGGTAATACCCTCTTTAACATACGCCGCCGCCGAGCCCGACGACGTTGCAATTACAGATACCAGCGATGCGCCGATGGCGTAATGGATATCTACTTTCAACAGCAAGGTAAGCAAAGGAATAATAACCACTCCCCCACCCAAACCTGTTAATGAACCCAGCAATCCCGCAAAATACGAGCCGATAAGTATAATAAGCGTTAGTACAATTACCGACATAATTTGCAGCGATATTGAACTGCGAAAGTAGCAATAACTTTTTTAGATAAGATGCTTCTTTTTGGTTCATTGGTTCACTTGTTCATTGGTTCATTGGTCTTTTGCGCAGGAATTTACTGGCAAGTGGACTAATTGGTTTACCGGTTCATTAGTTCATTGGTCGCTTCGTCGGCAACTCCTTTGCAATTGAACTGAATAAGCCAACTTATAAATCGAAGCGACACCAATGAACTAATGAACCAATGAACTAATGAACCAGTGAACCAATGAACTATCCAGAACCAATGAACTAACGATGTTGAATTTTAATATATAACAGGGATAATACAATAGTGATTAATTTGTTTTGTTATTTTAAGCCCTTTAATATTAAATACATGAACAAGAAAGCTTGCCTGCTTACCATTCTATCTGCATTACTACCCGCTCTGCTTTTTGCCCAATTGAAACTACCGGCCAATATGTTTTTAAAAAAGCTACCCAATGGCCTGGATGTATTGGTTGTTGAAGATAATAGCGTACCCCTGGCTACCATTATGATAACTACCAAAAATGGTTCGTATACCGAAACGCCCAAATTTAACGGGCTAAGCCATTTATACGAGCACATGTTTTTTAAAGCCAATAAAGACTATAAAAACCAGGAAGATTTTTTAGACCGTGTAAGCGAACTTGGCATGCAGTTTAACGGATCGACCACTTACGAAAACGTGAACTATTATTTCACCCTACCTAAGTTTAACCTGAACCAGGGGTTAGATTTTATGAATTCGGCCATCCGTTACCCTTCTTTTAACGCCGAAGAGATGGCGAGGGAAAATGTTGTGGTTGATGGAGAGTTTCAACGCCAGGAATCGAGTCCGACTTTTGCTTTGAGCGATGCTATGGACCATCACATGTGGGGCTATTTGTACAGCCGAAAAAATGCCATAGGCAACCACGATGTCATCCGCTCGGCTACGCCCGATTTGATGGATTCCATCAAAAACAAGTACTATTATCCAAATAACTCCCTGCTAACCGTTGCCGGCGATGTGGAGCACGAAGATGTTTTTAAAAAGGTGGAGGCCATTTATGGCAGCTGGAAACCATCAAAGTTTGATCCCTTTAAAAAATGGCCTATACCGGAGTTTAAGCCTCTGGTAAAACCCGATTATTTTGTGGTAGAATCGGCGCTGAGCAACGTGCCTTTTATTATGATTGACTGGCAAGGGCCCGATACGCGTAACGATGTAAAATCAACCTACGCAGCGGATGTGTTCAGTTACATTTTAAATCAAAATTCATCAACGCTTAAAAAGGCGCTGGTGCAATCGGGGTTGGCGCTTGATGTCAATATCAGCTATTTAACGCTAAGCCACGTTGGGCCTATTACTTTATTCATAGTACCCAATCCCAATAAAATTAAAGAATGCATGGCCGAGGTAAAACGGCAGCTGGAATTAATGGATAAGGACAATTACGTAACCGACGAACAAATTACCACATCTAAACAAAAGCTGGGCATTTTAAAGGTTCAGGAAGAAGAAGTCGCGTCGGATTTTGTACAGGTACTATCATTCTGGTGGTCATCAGCATCATTAGATTATTATACCACTTACAACACCCGGCTAAACCAGGTTACCCGTGCCGATTTGCAAAGCTATGTGCGCAAGTATATTAAAAACAAACCCTACTGTGCGGGCATGCTCATTAACCCCGAACTGGCCGGCCAGGTAAACCCTAAAACTTTTTTCAACGCATCAAACTGATTCAAATCCGAAGTTTAAAGTCTGAAGTCATAAGTATTTCAAATTGCTTTCGACTGATGATAGTTGACTAATGACAAAAACATATTCTAATGAAGAAAATATTTGTAACACTCTTTTTTATCTGCGGAAGCCTGTCTGTTATGGCCCAGTCAGAAACAACATCGTTTGATGTGGATGGGATAAAGGTAATTTTTAAGCCTACGCTAAAAGATATTATCAATGTGCGCATGTTTTACCGCGGCGGCGTAACCAACTATCCGGCCAGCCAGGCTGGTATTGAAAAATTCGCGCTGGAAGCTACTGCCGAGTGCGGCACCAAAAAATATTCGGGCAACGTATACCGCGACAGGGCCGATGTTTACGGCGTCGACGTAGCCTCGGAGGGCGAATATGATTATGGTAACATCCAGATGCAATGCATCACCAAATATTTTAACGAGGGCTGGGACTTATTTACCGAATCGGTAGTAAACCCGGTTTTTGACGCGGGCGAGGTAGAATTATTGCGGAGCAAAATAGTGGCCAAAATGCGCGAAGATCAATCAAACCCCGATAAACGTGCAGAGCAATTGGTTTTGCAAAGCGCCTTTGAGGGCACGCCTTACGCCACCGATCCGGATGGTACCGAAGAGATACTGAGCAAATTAACCGCTGCCGATCTTAAAAATTATTACAGCTCCATCTTCAATAAAAACAGGATGTTTATTGTAGTGGCCGGTAAAATCAGCAAAGAGGTACTTATTGCCAAAATAAAGGCATCATTTGCCAACCTGCCATCCGCGCCATACACACCGGTTGCCTTACACGAACCGGCATGGAACGATTACAAAGTGGTTAAAGAAGACCGCAACCTGCAAACCAACTATATAGATGCCATCATGAACGGGCCAACATTTAACAGCCCCGATTATGTGGCTTACCGTGTAGGCATTTCGGCATTGGGAGGGTCCTTATTCAGCGAATTGCGTACCAAGCTAAACCTGTCATATGATCCGGGTACCTATTCGGTAATGCAGCATATGCCCTATGCGTTGATGTATGTAAGTACAACCAGTCCTAAGGAGGCTGTAACAGCCATGAACCAGCAACTGAACAAAGTACTAAGCTACGGGCTGAGCCCCGAAGGCCTTAAACGGATAAAAAGCAGCTTTATAACCTCAAACTATATCAAACAACAAAGCACCGCCTCTATAACCGGTAGCCTGGGCATTGCCGAAATTTTGGGCGGCTGGCAACTTGCGGAAGACCTGCCCAAAGCCATCGAAAACGTAACGGTTGACCAAATAAACCAAGCTATGCAAAAATACATCGTCGGCCTGCGCTGGAGCTACTTAGGCGACCTGAAAAAAGCAGGTGAGGCTGATGCTGCGTTTAGGATGACCATTGGTCATTAATCAACTTACAATCATTAGTTTTTAAGACAGACGTATTGGACATCAATAAAAGGCGATTTCATTGAAAACATGAAATCGCCCTTACTATTTAAAATTCTCCAATAATGAAATCAATTATGTTCGACTTCCTCTTATCAATTAATTTTTTGCCCCAGGTCTTTGATTCGGAGGCCATTTGCTGAACTTCTCGTTGTTGTGCGAGCGAGTTATAAGAGGTAAGTTTCTCTTTAAATGGCTTATTACCGATTGAACAGTTGTGTGATTTGGACACCAACAGATAATTTCCCAAACAATCTAAGTATTGCTGAACAAACTCTTCGTCGTACTTTGCATAACCTGCAGCAGGTTTTTCTGTTTGAGGGGCTATGTGCTCTAATTCAGGGTCTACAATTTTATCAAAACGAGTAGGCGTATAACCTGACTTGCCTTGGCTCTCAAGATGATTTTCATACTTCCATAGAAGAAACTTTGCAGTTGAATGTTGGATTTTACCTTGTATAGAACTTTCGAAAGCTGAGTTGTTCCAGTAAGACCACCACCATGAATCTGAGGATATAGTCTTCATCCAATTAATTCGTCCAATAATATCATTAATATTTCTATTACCGTTGGTAAACTGCTCATAAACATCGTTTATTCTAGATATCATCTCTGCGCGAGTTCCTATCAATCTATGTCGTAGCACTAACGATTCCAACGATGTACTAAGTTTACATATCTCTGTGATACCTAACCCATATTTATATGCCTTAATTATAAATGGTAATGCTAACCCAATTCCACCAAGATTAATCAGAGAATGAATTTCAATATGCTGACGTTCATCCTTTCCAAAAAATACCGTTAAATATTCAAAGCTTAATGCTAAAGCGTGAGTAAACGATTTTATAAAAGCTATTGAATCGCTTTCTGATAGAAGTTTATTTATTTTATCAATAGCGTTTGTTTCCCAAAGTGAATTGAAGTATACCCTCATGGTATAAATTAAAACCTGATCCTCATCTAAGCGATATTCTATAGAGGAAATAGATTTATAAATTTTTTCAAAACGATTTTTTATTTCGGCAATCAAATCATCTTTTTCACCTCCACCATAAAGATGAACATTGAACATAAATTCAGCTTTTATTATTTCCAAATTAGATGGTTTCTTCCCTCTATTGTTTTGAAAGATAAACATTTGTATCGCTTCAGATTCGTCTGTGACTGGATGAGTTGTACAAGATGCGCCCTGCACAGTATTCAGCATTTTCATCAAATAACTGTCTTCTTTGCTCGATAAACGCTTAATAAAATAATCAAAAGCACTTACAATACGCTTGGCTGATGTTGTTTCAATCCCATTTTTATCTTTTTTCACTTGGTCAATTACATAATCAATAAATAATTGACCATCGTAATCAACAGTGGTAAACCGATAAGTCGAATTTCGTTTTATTATATCTTCGAAGATTTCAGTTTCTGTCTCAGATAGTTTTCTAATCTGTTTAAGCTGTTTAAAAAGTGCTGATAGAAAAATTACAATAGTTGTTAGACGTTGTTGACCATCAATTACTCCATAGCGATTATTGGATTTATCTTCAAATAAAAAATGACCAAAATAATATGGCGTTTTAGCTTCACTTTTGATATAGTCTTCTAAATCTAAAAAAAACTCATTTACCTGCTTGTTAGATTTATTAAGTTCAGTTTCAACTTCCCAAGAATAGGCCCGTTGATAAGAAGGAACAAATATTTTATTCCCTGATAACATTTTTTTAATTGTTGTTGATGCTTCCATTAATTGTGATAATTTAATCGGTTTACTTGGCGTACGCCTTTACAAAGGCGAGTCGCAAATTAAATCATAATACATATAATATGTAGTGATTGTCAAAAATATATCTCCCAATGACCAATGACCAATGACTAATGACTAATTTCGCCCCATGGGTTATAAGAGTTTACAGGCTTGTATTGCCGACCTGGAGAAACATGGTCATTTGGTGCGGATTAAGGAGGACGTTGATCCTCATTTACAAATGGCGGCCATACACCTGCGGGTGTTTGAAAACCAGGGACCGGCTATCCTTTTCGAAAATATAAAGGGAAGTAAGTTTCCGGCGGTATCTAATCTATTTGGTACGCTGGAGCGGTCTAAATTTATCTTCCGGGATACGCTGGAGAAGATTAAAACGCTCGTCGAACTAAAAAACGACCCCATTAAGGCTATTAAAAACCCCTTTAAATACGCCAATGTAGCGCTTACGGCCTTATCGGCATTGCCCATGAAAGGTAGTGGCAGCAGTGCCCCGGTAAACTTCGGCAAGTGCCAAATCAGCGATATCCCGCAGATAGTAAACTGGCCTATGGATGGCGGCCCCTTTGTAACCATGCCGCAGGTATATACCGAAGATGCCGATAAACCAGGTATCATGAATGCCAACCTGGGCATGTACCGTATCCAGCTTGCCGGTAACGATTATATTTTAAATAAAGAAATAGGCTTGCACTACCAGCTGCACCGCGGTATTGGCGTTCACCAAACCAAGGCCAATGCAAAAGGCCAACCTTTAAAAGTGAGCATTTTTGTGGGCGGCCCGCCAAGTCACCCGGTAGCCGCAGTTATGCCGCTGCCCGAGGGCTTGTCCGAAATGACATTTGCTGGCGCTTTAGGCAACCGCCGTTTCCGGTATTTTTATGATGACGAGGGTTTCTGTATTTCTTCGGATGCCGATTTTGTAATAACAGGCACTGTGATGCCAATGGAAAATAAACCCGAAGGCCCTTTTGGCGATCACCTGGGTTATTACAGCCTGGCTCACGATTTTCCGCTATTAAAAGTGCACAATGTATACCACCGTAAGGATGCCATCTGGTCGTTCACGGTTGTAGGCCGTCCACCGCAGGAGGACACCAGCTTTGGGGCATTGATCCACGAGATAAGCGGGGCGGCCATACCGAAGGAAATACCAGGTTTGCACGCTGTTAACGCAATTGATGCGGCGGGTGTACACCCATTATTATTTGCAACCGGCAGCGAGCGTTATACGCCCTATATTAAGGAGCGCAAACCGCAGGAAATATTAACCATTGCCAACCACATTTTAGGTAAAAGCCAGCTAAGCCTTGCAAAATACCTGCTGATAGCTGCGCAGGAAGATGACCCGAACCTGGATGTTAACAACATAGAAGCATTTTTGCACCACATGCTGCAACGCGTTGATTTTACCCGCGACCTGCATTTTTACACCCGCACCACCATCGATACCCTTGATTACAGCGGCGACGGACTGAATACCGGTAGTAAGGTGGCCATAACTGTAGCAGGTAGCATTAAGCGCGAGCTTTGGACAGCATTACCATCCTGGTTTGATTTGCCCAGGCCGATAACCAATATCAAAATGGCCATGCCGGGTGTATTGATGGTTGAAGTGCCCAGGCATATAAATCATAAGGATATCGATAATGTTATCAGCATTATTGAGTATCGTTTAAAGGAGGAAGAAGATGAACTGGGCGGCCTTGCCCTCATGGTACTATGCGATGATGCAACCTTCGCGGCAGCCAGCATTAATAATTTTGTATGGGTAACGTTTACACGCAGCAACCCATCGCATGATATTTACGGCATAGGCAGCTTTACCGAACACAAACACTGGGGATGCACCGGCCCCCTCATTATTGATGCACGTATAAAACCCCACCACGCACCCGTATTGGAGCGCGACCCGGAAGTTGAAAAGCTTGTTGATAAAATGGGCGAAAAGGGCGGCGCATTGTATGGAGTGATTTAGCAGGAATTTTAGTACCGATCTTCTGAAATTTGATATTCAAAAGCTGTAGTGTTGCGTTCGCAACAGGTGAAACAGCAAAAAACACCATCTATCTAACAATCAACAAATTAAGAATTGTCATAAAATAAAAACCGCAACAAAACCGCAACAGCCGGCTAACCGGGGGCGCAGGCATGCCAGACAAAAATCCTGTTAATCCTGCAAAATCCCTCAATCGTGTTTATCTTTGGGCGCTATGAAAAATCTATCTATATACATTTTATCTATCGCCCTGCTGGTATCTGCCTGTACAAAAAAAGATGTTGCTTATTACAGTATATCCAAGGTAACCAAATCTGATACTGCCAGTAAGGTCATCGTTAATATTAAAGCAAGGCTGACTAAAGAGCAACTACTCGGCATCGCCGGAAAAATAAAATCGGACAGTGCAGCTTTGCCCAACCTGCAACTGTGCTACATGCTGCCCGGCCATAATGATAAAAATACCGGATCAAATAATTTTTACGCCATTGCCAAATATCCCAGCGCCCAAACGGCAACTATGCAGGATACTTTAAAAGATTCGGAAGGCAACGTTGTAAGGCTAAAAATAACCGGCGTATCTGCCCAAATGGCCCAAAAACTGGTTAATTTTCATCCAAAGGAATTAAAAGATCAAAACTTTTTCGGGCACTTTATTGATGATAACAACCATACCGTCATTATTCCCTTCAGGGATTTGACAGACCCGAAGAAGGAATATTATATACTGGAATTAGATACAACCGGCAAAGTGGTATCTGCAACAATCCCAACTGTGGTTACTAAGGATGGTATCGAAAAATGGTTTGTTACCGACCGCGGAGATTATATCACCATAAAAGATAGCATACTTACCCAATATTCCATCGATGATTTGGGCATGCCTTACAATAGTATTAAATCGGGTTTATAATTACATCTGTGATTGCGCTTACAGGTTTTTCGCGCAAAGGGAGCTGGGAAAAAACAAGCAAATCACTTTGCGTCTCTGCGTCTTTGCGCGAAATAAACTTTATCCATTTTTAAAAGCGCCCCCCAGCGCCAGGTACCTTTTAACTAAAAACTAAGTTAAAAAAGGATAAATTTTTCCTTTTCATAATTTATACCAATATATTTATAGTGTTTAAAACATTATTAATATATCTATGACCCGAAATCTTATTAAAACCTTAACACTGAGTGTTATTGGGGTTTTTAGCTTTTGCTTTGCAATTGCCCAGCCTCGCCTACCGGAAGGCTACTTCTGGAAAAAACTTCCAAACGGACTGGAAGTTGTTGTTATTGAAAACAGCAAAGTGCCTTTGGCTACCATCGAAATTGCCGTAAAAAACGGTGCTTATACCGAAGGCCCGGAGTTTAGCGGCCTGTCGCACATGTTCGAGCATATGTTTTTTAAAGCCAACAAAGATTACCCAGACCAGGCTTCATTCCTGAAACGTACGCAAGAACTTGGCGCCATATGGAATGGCACAACCGATGTGGAGCGTGTAAACTACTTTTTTACTTTCGACAGGGATAGCCTTAGTGCTGGTTTAAAATTCATGAACGCCGCCATCCGTTTCCCTATTTACCGCGAAGAGGACATGAAAAAAGAGCGCCCCGTTGTTGACGGTGAGTTTCAGCGCGCCGAAAGCGATCCGGGTTTCCAGTTATGGTACGGTATCCAGCAAAAATTATGGGGCGACCTTATCACCCGTAAAAACCCAATCGGTATCCACGAAGTGATTAACACAGCTACACCCGAGAAAATGATGGTTATTAAAAACAAATATTATTTCCCTAACAACAGCTTGCTTACCATTTGCGGCGACGTAAAACATGAAGCAGCTTTTGCCATGGCCGAAAAAATATTTGGCGATTGGGAAAGCAGTGGTTTCAACCCGCACGAAAAATATCCTATCCCGCCGTTTAAGTCATTAACCAAAAAAGAATATTTTATTAAAGAAACTACCATAGCGCAAACACCATCGATGCAAATTTCATGGCAGGGCCCGTCATACCTTACCGATTCGGCATCTACAGTAGCTGCGGATTTGTTTGGCACTATTGTGGGTTTGAATTCATCAAAACTACAGCAGGCCTTGGTTGATAAAGGTTTGGCAAGCAGTGTATATGTAAACTATACAACCAGTAAATATGTTGGCCCTATTGATATGGGAATCGAGCCGAACCCAACCAAATTAAAGGAATGCTATGACGAGGTAATAAACCAGATAAGCCTGTGGGCAAAAGATGATTACTACACCGATGAGCAGCTGAAAGATGCGAAGGCTATATTATTGCGTAACAGCATTCACCGTAAAGAAAAACCATCAACCCTGGCCAGCCAGTTAAGTTACCAATGGTGCAGCACATCGCTTAATTTTGCTACCGACCTGGATAGTAATTACCAGAAAGTAACCCGTGCCGATATCAAGAAATTTGTGGACACCTACATCATCGGCAAGCCATATGCGGCCGGCTTAATTATATCGCCCGATTTGAGTAAACAACTGAATGCAGCTTCATTTTTTGTAGCTAAGTAATTTAAAAGATCTTATCATGATGAAGAAATATATGTTCGGCCTGCTGATTGTAGCGGCGATAGGAAATATAAAAACGGTACAGGCACAAAAATCAGCTTACGAAACCTCGGTTGATGGCGTTAAGGTAATTGTACAGCCAAGCGGCAACGATATTGTAGAGATACAAACCATTATTAAAGGCGGCGTGCAAAATTATACTGCCGAAAAAATGGGTATCGAGTCGATGGCGATGAATGCCCTGACCGAATGCGGTACCGTTAAGCACGATAAAAACGCATTTAAGGATATCCTGGATAAAGTTAGCTCAACCATTTACGGTTATAGCAACAAAAACTTTTCGGTAGTACGCATGAACTGTATTAAAAGCGATTTGGATGTGGTTTGGCCGCTATATGTTGAGGCCATGACCCAGCCACGTTTTGATGCCAAGGAGTTTGCCCGTATTAAACAGGATGCTATTACCAATTTAAAAAGCCTCGATTCCAGGCCCGATAATGCCATTGATAAACTTGCCGATAAAGTCGCTTTTGTAAACCGCGACTACGCCAAAGACCCTATGGGTACAGTGGATATCCTGACCAAATTAACTCCCGAAGAAACCAAGGCCTATTATACCTCAATATTCACCAAATCGCGCTTGCTGATTGTTGTAGTGGCCGATCTGGACCAGGCTACTATCGAGGCTAAAGTAAAAGCGATGCTGGATGGTGTTAAAAAAGGCCCTGCTTTTACCTTCAAAAAAGCGTCATTTAAAGTTTACAAAAACAGCATTAATGTGGAGCAACGCGATTTGGCTACCAACTATGTGGAAGGCATCACCAGCGGCCCTATACCTGGTACAGAAGATTTTGACGCCTTTAACGTAGCCATGCGAATTTTTGCTAACCGCCATTTTTTAGATGTGCGCACCAATAACGGTTTATCATACGCGCCGCAGGCCTGGTTTAGCGTTGGGCAAACTTCAACCGCCCGCTTCTCGGTATCAACTACCCAGCCGGATAAATATATAGCTGTATTTGATAAGCTGGTTGATAAAGTAAAAACAGAAGGCTTTAAACCCGAAGAAGTAGCCAATATGAAAGTTACCTACCTAACCGGTTTTTACTATAAAAACGAAACCAACAGCGCCCAGGCATCATCCATAGCATCAAACGAAGTATTATTTGATAACTGGAAACGCTCATTAACTTTGGTTGATGATGTTAAAAAATTAACCGTAGAACAGGTTAACAACGCCTTTAAAACCTATATCAACAACATTGTTTGGGTATACCAGGGCGACCCCAAAAAAGTAAACCAGATTTTATATATCAACGGGACATTGAATAAAGGCGAAAATGGTGTAAGCCACTAAGGCTACGCCGTCATTTCGCTTCGCTGTCATTAGTCATTAGAGGGCTGACGAGGAAAGCGTTACTGATACAGTAAAGCAAAAGGGATCGTAATTTTATTGCGGTCCTTTTTGCTTTTTATAACCATGCACCGGATCACCAGCAACCTGAAGAAGCTACCAATGACAGCGAAGCGAAATGACCAATGACGCGCAGCAAATGACTACTCCACAGGCAGAATTGCTTTCTTCCTCCTCCCCCATATTTCGCCTTTGTGTCGCGTGGGGACGGTATCGCCGATGAGTTTACCCCATGGTTTCAGTCCATCTATCCTATCGAAAATAATTTTTAATACCGCTATAAAGGGGATGGACAGGAACATGCCGGAAAGGCCCCATAACATATTACCCAGTAACACAACAATGATAGACATGAGCGCATTGATCTGCACTTTTGAGGACACAATGCGTGGCACCAGGATGTTGTTATCAATAAACTGAATAACAAGGTAAGCCGCTATTACCCCCAATTGCGTGGTGTAGCCATCTTTGGTAACCGTAGCCATTAATACCGGTAAGGCTATGGCGATAATACCGCCTAAATAAGGTACAAGATTAAGGATAGCCCCTATAACCCCAATCAATATCCCATATTTTACGCCAAGCAGAATAAGTGCAAGCGAATTCATGGCTGCCACAATCATCATTTCTATCAGTAAGCCTATGATGTAGCTTTGAATAGCCGTTTTGGTTTCTTTTAATATTTCGGCTACCTGTTTGGAGTTCTTCTCTGAAAACACTTCGTAAAAAAAGTTGAGCAGTAAAGTTTTATAATACAGTACCAGGAAAACATAAACCGGTATAATAAATACCAACCCAAAGATTCCTAATACCGAACCCAGGGTACTGCCCAATAGCGATTGGCTGTTATTCATTGCCTCTTTAATGAGCAGATTTTGTTTTTGTATGGAATAACCAAAAGTTGTTGCCACCCATGATTGCGCCGAAGCCGAGATAGTTGCAAATTTTTGCTTCAGCACGGGCAGTGAATCGCCAAACTGGATTATTTGGGTAGATAGAAAATAAAACAACCCGGCTATGGCTATGGATGCCAATAACAAGGTAATGGAAATAGCTAACGCTTTAGGTACCTTTTTCTTTTCCAGCCAATTGCAAACCGGGTTCAACAAAATGGCGATGAATAAGGCGTAAGCTATCGGCACAAAAACATCGGCCAGCTGGTAAAATATATAAACCAATAAAATGAGCCCGAACATGATAATGGTGCTCTTGAGGAAAAAAGGGTATTCTTTGGCAGGCATAAAACAAGGTAATAAAGTATTACCAATTAATGGGTTAAATGCCCAATTGTTTTACGGGATAGTAAATCTTTATGCATTTAAAATAAAAATGTCACTGCCTTTGGTCTAACAAAAGCAATGACATATCAATGTTTTTTAGATTACCGTTGGCTACTTCGCAGTCAAAGTAATTGCAGCAGCAGGTAAGCCTTTGGATGTTGCTGTAAATGTAACTGCGCCCGCTTTTTCCTTTGCCTGTACAATGGCCAGTGCTAAGCCGTGGAAAGCTTTACGGTACGATACCTTGAAGGAATCGTGTGTAACAGGATCACCGTTATCAACGCTGGCAACAAAGGCCGGACCGTTTATTTTAAAGTCGACAAGGTTATCGGCATCGGGAACCACATTGCCGTCTTTATCCAATATTTTTACGGTGATGAATGACAGGTCTTTTCCATCGGCTCTGATCAGCTTACGATCTGCAGATAGTTCGATCTTAGCTGGTTCTCCGGCGGTATGGATAAGTTTGGTTAACACCACTTTGCCATCCTTGCGCGATACGGCTTTCAGCGTACCTGGCTCATATTTTACACGCCACATGATGTGCAGGTCGTCGCCGGTTTTCTTTTTGGTGCCTAATGATTTGCCATTCAGGAAAAGCTCCACTTCATCGGCATTGTTGTAATAAGCCCAAACGTCAATCATTTTACCCGGAGTCCAGTTCCAGTGTGGGAAGATATGGAGTACCGGCTTGTTTGTCCACTCGCTTTGATACATGTAGTACACATCCTTAGGGAAACCGGCCAAATCAACAATACCAAAGTACGAACTCCGCGACGGCCAGCTATATGGTGTAGGTTCGCCTAAATAATCAAAACCTGTCCAGATGAACATCCCCGAAAGGAAATCATATTTTTTCATCACTTTCCAGGTCATCTCGTGGGTCGATCCCCATGGTGGTCGTACGTTGTCATAAGCCGATACGTTATTACCTTCTCTTTCAAATGGTTTATCCCATTTTTCGGGCCATACACGTATGCTATCTGATGGCATTTCGTAAAATCCTCGTGTCTCCAGCCCGGATGTTGTCTCGGTGGCTATGAATTTTTTACCTGGGTAGCGGTCATGAAAAGCGGCGTACTCCCCTTCATGGTAATTGTAACCCACTAAATCTATCGCACCCGAACTAATGATCTTGTTATTTTTATCCGGGTTGTTGTTGGCAGCGGTTATAGGGCGGGTGGTATCAAGGCTGTGCACAATGGCAGCAAGCTCCGGCGCTATCCTTAAAGCCGTGGTATCGTGCTGTTGCGGAATTTCGTTACCAATACTCCATATCATTACGCTGGGGTGGTTACGGTCGCGCAGTACCTGGTCTTCTAAGTCGCGTTTATGCCATTCTTTAAAAAACAGGTGATAATCGTATTTAACTTTTTCCCATTCCCAGCAATCAAAAGCTTCATCCATTACAATGAAACCCATTTTATCGCAAAGGTCAAGCAACTCCGGCGCCGGTGGATTGTGCGAGGTACGGATACCATTACAACCCATCGCCTTTAAAATTTGCAGCTGGCGCTCCAATGCACGGGTGTTAATGGCCGCGCCAAGGCTGCCCAGGTCATGATGATCGCACACGCCTAAAATTTTCATGGCTTTACCATTCAGGCTGAAACCTTTATCCAAATCGAAATTAAAATAACGGATACCCACTGGGGTAGTATACTCGTCAATAACGGTTTTGCCGGATAATACCTGCGTAACCGCTTTGTATAAATAAGGTTTATCAACACTCCACAAGCTTGGATTTTTTACTGCAAGGGTAGTGCTTGTTTCAAATACAGTATCCTGTAGTTGTGCTTTAGATGGTATCGCTCCGCCGCCTGCAACCGCTTTACCAAGGGCATCATATAACGTAGTTTTTACAACCAGCGCAGCAGAAGGTGATCCATTTTTTACGCTTACTTTGATATTTACTTTTGCCGATGCTGCACTTACATCGGTAGTGGTTACAAAAGTACCCCAATGGTTAATAGCAGTTTTAGCGGTAGTAACCAGCCACACATTCCGGTAAATACCAGAACCGGAATACCAGCGCGAATTTGGCTGAACCGAGTTATCAACCTTAACAGCAATAACGTTATTACCGCCAAAGTTTAGGTACGGAGTTAACTCATAACGGAACGAGATATAACCATTTGGCCTGAAACCAAGCAGGTGCCCGTTAATCCACACTTTGCTTTTCTGGTAAACACCGTCAAAATCGATGTATACCAATTTGCCTTTTGATGATGCCGGAACAGTAAATGATTTACGGTACCAGCCTATGCCGCCCGGCAGTGCACCGCCTTCGGGTGTTGCAGGATTATCCTTGCTGAATTTGCCTTCAACGCTCCAGTCATGGGGCAGGTTAAGGCTGCGCCATTTGGCATCGCTGGTGGCGGGCTTTTCGGCATTAGCTACCTCGCCCAGGTTAAAGCGCCAGCCTTTATCAAAATCAAGTGTTTGACGGGTTTGCTGGGCAAAGGTTTTGGCACTAAAAAACAGCGCGACAAGCAACAGGCCACTAAGCTTAATGGCCTTGGGGGATGATTTTATAACGTACATATAGGCAGTAATTGGATTAAATGTAATTACGACACTAAATTATAAATAATTGTGGGATTTGAAAGGAAAAACAGCCATGTGGCCGATGGCCCGGATCTAATTTAAATCAATTTACTATAAAGGTTACACTCTGGGTTGTACCTGCGTTAGGAACTGTCACTTTAATAACCATATCATATTTATCAATAATGCCATCGCCGTTAATGTCCTGGTGAATATCATCGCCAATTTTTGCCGCCGGCGTTTGCGTTGGTGAACTATTGATTTGTAACTGGCTGGTGAATTGACCGGTTACAATGTAAACAGAGTTTATATCTGTAAGCACCTTGCCGTCCGAATTATAATGGTACAAATAATAAGTCTTACCTGCAGCAACATCAAAATCGATTTTACCTGCACCGTTGCTTTGTGACTGAGCTATGTTGTTGCCGTTCGTTCTTTTTTCGTCGGACAATAATTGTATGTTTAGTCCACTCAAATTAGTCCCCGTGAGGGATTGTACGTTAACTTCAACCCGGGTTGCAACAGAACCGCTGTTTTTTTTGCAACCGGCAATACTTATCGTCGCTAAAACGGCTATTAAAAATTTTGAGCGCATAATCTTAATTGTAAAAAGGTGGTTTAAAATACGTAATTGTTATATAAATGCAATCGTGTTGTGGATTTAAAATTCACTTCTTCACCGTATTCACCATACTAAAGCCTACCAGCTCGTCCCAACGGGCCGTAGCTGGTCTATAGTATACCAGTAGCTGGTAATCGTTTTCTGTTTCAAAATGGCTGCCTTCAATGGGTACATCGTCGGCTTTTTTGGTAGCATTATCAACCCAAACATATTCATAATCATATACGCCCTGTTTAAGCAGTAGGTTAATGTAGTAACGGCCGTTTTCGTCGCGTGTGAGTTTACTGCGCTCGTCAATTTTATAATCGTTAAACATGCCTACAATGTATGGCGTGCCGTCGCCGCCCGTAGTATTTGCGGCCAGACTAAAGTATACGCGGGCGTAATCCGCGTCGTTACGAGGATCGCTGCCGTCCTGGTTCAGGATATAAAACTTCCCGTTATTATCAAAGTACTGTACATAATTGGGGTTATTGCGCCATGGATCGCCAATAAGCACCACTATGTTGGCGGTATCCTTATAAATCCTGGCCACCCGCTGCGAATTGAGCTTAAGCGTACGCAGATCAAACAGCCTGAACTCATTACGACCCGGAAAATCGTTAATAGCTACATCATTATAAACCAACGAAGTGCCGCGGATGTTGGTAGGCCGGGTATTTAAAATACCTGTTGATGTACGGGCGTTCTGCATCACAAAAACGCGGATATCATAGGATGGATTTTGCACCCTGAGGCTGCCATAGTCGACAGTGAAGTTTAACTTTTGATTGGTTTGCCGGGTTTGGGTATTTGGCGATGCAAGCGTATTGGTCGCAATTGAAACCTTTTGACCCACCACGTATAAACGGCGGGTAAGGATCATTTTGGATTGATCGCCATCCTCATAAACCTTCAGGACGTAATTGCCGGATATTTTGGGGGCGATATTATCATTGGGGATATGCTGCTCGTAATGGGTATATTTTTGGAACGTACCTATGGAGTAGCTAAAAGTATAAAACCTATCGTCCTGGAAGCTTTGCAGGTACTCGGCCGGCGAAAGGTTTGAGGAGTTCCAGTTGGCATCACAATGTTCAATGGTATAATTATAATTGCGGGTACCACCACGCAGGTCATCAAAAGCCAAAAGTACTTTATCATCGCTGCCCAGGTTTATAATCGGGAACGGCTGCTTGCCTGTGCCGTTAAACTCCACACTTTTAATGGCTGGGTTGTAAACATTGTTATCGTAAGGGGATTGGGCAAAGGTTTGGAGGGAGAGAAAGGTGAAGAGGAATATGTAAACCAGCTTCAAAAACCAGGCGTCATTGCGAGGTACGAAGCAATCCCCGATATGCAAAGCGGCCTTGCAAGGTTGCCCTGTATAGTTGGGGATTGCTTCGTACCTCGCAATGACGGGTTTCATAAAATGTTTTACTTTAAAATTTTGTCATTGCGAGCGTAGCGTGGCAATCTCGTCTCATGCAATTCGAATATGCATAGTTCGCGATTGCTTCGTGCCTCACAATGACATATTGGTTTATTTTTACGCTTCCAGTTCCAATATCTGCTCAGCCAAAGTTTCCCATTTTTGCTGAATTTGTTTCAGCTCGGCCTGCTTTTGGTTGTAAGCAGCGTTGGTTTCTTTTAGCTTTTGGCTATCAGTGTATATTTTTGTATCGGCCAATTTGGCTTCAAACTCTTTCACTGTTTTATCAAGCGCGGCAATTTGTTCTTCCATTTTGGCCAGGTCCTGGTTCAGTTTTTTTAGTTGCTGATGCTTATTTTCGCCGTGCTGTTGTTTAGCGGGCTCGGGCTTTTTCTCTTCCTTTTTAGGTTGAGGTGCGGGTGCGGCAGCTTTTGGATCTAACTTGCGTTTAGCATTCCACTCATCATACTCGGCGTAAGTGCCCGGGTATTGTTTAATTTTCTGGTCCTCAATAAACCAAATTTTATTAGCCACATTATCCAGAAAATACCTATCGTGAGATACTACAATAACAGTACCTTCATACTGTTGCAACGCCTGTATCAATATGTTAACAGACGCCATATCCAGGTGGTTGGTAGGCTCATCCAGTACCAGGAAGTTTGCATCGGCTGTAAGTGCCTTAGCTAAAGCCACACGCGATTTTTCACCGCCCGATAGTACCTTGATCTTTTTAAAAACATCATCGCCGGTAAACAAAAACGAACCTAATATGGAGCGCAGCTCCGTATCGGTATGTTTTGGCGCGAATGATTGTAGTTCCTGCAATATCTGGTGTTCCAGGTGCAGGCTCTCCAACTGATGCTGTGCAAAAAATGTCTGGGTAACGTTATGGCCTGTTACAGCCGTACCTTCAAACTCTTTATCAGCACCTGCCACAATACGCAGCAAGGTAGATTTACCTTTACCGTTGGCTCCTATCAGCGCAATTTTATCACCTTTTTCAATAATTGCTTCGGCATCATTTAAAATATCGATAGCCGGGTATTTTTTGGTGATATGCTCCAAAGTACTTACGTGGCGACCAGATTGCCTGCTAAATTTGAAGCTGAAGTTAACCTCCGGGTTATCATCATCAACATCATCAACACGTTCCAGTTTATCCAGCATCTTGATACGCGATTGCGCCATTTTTGCCTTGGATGCCTTAGCACGGAAACGTTCAATTAAACGCTCTTCCTGTTTTATTTTTGATTGCTGGTTTTTAAACTCGCCACGCTGAATTTCGGCACGTAATGCTTTTTCTTCCAGGTAAAAAGTATAGTTACCTGCGTAAACGTTCAGTTTACCTTTACGAGATTCAACAGTGCGGTTAATAACCTTATCCAAAAACCACCTATCGTGCGATACGATGATAATGGCGCCGTTAAAAGCTTTCAAATAATCTTCAAGCCACTGGATGGATGGTAAGTCAAGGTGGTTGGTAGGCTCATCCAGTAAAAGGATATCCGGTGCCTGTAACAGGATTTTGGCCAGCATTACCCGCATACGCCATCCGCCCGAAAAGGTGCTGAGCTTGCGTTCGCATTCTGCTTCGGTAAAGCCTAAACCGGCTAAAATTTCGTGTGCTTTGTATTCAATGTTATAACCGTCAAGCGCTTCAAACTCGTGTTGCTTATCGCTCAGTTTGTTAATCAGGTCTTCGGTATAATCGGTTTCGAGTTTTTTTAGTAAAATTTCTATCTCATCGTGCAGCTGGTTTTGGCGCTCAAAAGCTTCCATGGCCACATGCACAATATTTTTATCAGATGAGTATGACAGCAAATCCTGGTTAAGGTAACCCATAGTAAGGTCCTTAGCCATTGATATGGTGCCCGATGTAGGTTTATAGTCGCCTACAATAATTTTCAGAAGGGTAGTTTTACCTGTTCCATTGGCACCTATTAAACCAATTTTTTCACCAGGTTTTATATGCCAGTTGGCTTCATCATAAAGGGCCCGCGCACCAATCTCAAACGTAAGGTTATTTATAGCAATCATTTGGGCGCAAAGATACGGTTTTTGAGCCGTATTTTGGCAGGCCCGAGGTGAAAGGTAAAAGGCAAAAGGTGAAAGGTATTAAGATGATAGAAAAATGATATTTTCCTTCATAAGGTAAAAGGAGAACGGCCTTTCAAGGCTTAGTCAAAAAAAGATCACCTTCAGTCCTTTCCCAAAAAACCTTTTGCCTTTAACCTTTTACCTTTCGCCTCATAATTACGCTCCCACGGCCTTAAGCCATGTTTGAGCCATCAGGGCTTCGCCGGCTACACTGGGGTGTACGCCGTCGCGGTTCCAGTAGGTGGCCGGGGCAATTTTCTCGGCTTTATCAAATGCCGACTGGTAGGGTACAAAAACGGCCTCATATTGCTCGGCCACATCCTTAGCTGCCTTGCGGAATAAATCAAACGTTGGGTACCATTTATCGTCAACCGCCTTAACGCCTTTTTCGGCAAAGGGCTCGCAAATAACAATTTTAATATCGGGCAGCGCAGCTTTGGTGCGGTCAATCAGTTTTTTATAGTCGGCAATATAGGTATCGATAGTGCCTTTGTAACCATTGGTGAGGGTATGCCAAAAATCGTTTACACCAATGTGGATGCTCAAAACGTTTGGCTTCAAGGCCAGGCAATCGGTATCCCAGCGTTCGGCTAACTGGTATACTTTATTACCGCTAACCCCTTTGTTATAAATTTTCAGGTTTTTATCAGCGTGTTTAAGCAATAGCTGCGATGCGGTGATGAGCGCGTAACCCGATCCTAAGGCACTGGTTGTATTAAATTCGGTACTGTTATGGTCGCGGCCCCAATCGGTAATGGAATCGCCCTGGAAAAGCACCACGTCGCCGGTATTGAAACTGATTTTTCTTGATGGTTTAGTGTTGGCTAATGCAGCCGAAACTATCTGCGGCAAGCCCATTGCAGCGATGGTACCCACCGATGCGGTTTTTAAAAAATTACGACGATTGGGTTTAAAAATATTATTCATAAATGGTTTGATAGATTTGATTTTGGATTTCCGAATTTACTGATTTACCCGGCTTTTTTAAACTTTGTTAAATTTTGTACCAGCATTTGCCTTATTAATATAAGCTGCCGGTTTAATTTTCATAAAATTCTGGTTTATACAGCTATCAGTATTTGTTAACTTCGCGCCATGTATTTTTTATTAAAACCCATCCTGTTCCAGTTCGATCCCGAAAAAGTACATTACTTTGTAACCCGCAACTTAAAGCGCTTTAACCGTTTTCCGGGTGGGGCCGCGTTAAGCAGGGCCATATGGGATGTAAACAACCCACGACTGGAGCGTGAGGTGTTCGGCCTTAAATTTAAAAATCCCGTTGGCCTTGCCGCCGGCTTTGATAAAAATGCCGAACTGATGGGCGAAATGGCCAACATAGGTTTTGGCTTTGTAGAGATTGGTACCGTTACCCCACTGCCCCAGCCCGGCAACCCGCAGCCACGCATGTTTCGCCTGCCGGCCGATGGTGCGCTCATTAACCGTATGGGCTTTAACAATTTTGGAGTTGATGTAGCTGCCGAACGAATAGCCACCTTCCGCAAAAATGCCAAAGGCGCGCAACGGAGCCTGATCATAGGCGGTAACATTGGCAAAAATAAGGTTACCCCTAACGAAGATGCCGTAAGCGACTATATCAAATGCTTTGACCGCCTTTTTGATGTGGTTGATTATTTTGTAGTGAATGTAAGTTCGCCCAATACGCCCGGCCTGCGCGAGCTACAGGAAAAAGAACCTTTAATGAACCTGCTGAATACCCTGCAACAGCGTAATTCAAAAAACGGCATCAGCAGGCCTATCCTGCTCAAAATAGCGCCAGACCTCACAGATTCGCAGCTGGATGACATTGTAGAGATTGTACAGCAAACCGGCATTGCAGGGCTTATAGCCACCAATACAACCATCAGCAGGGATAATTTAAACTCGCCAGCCAGCTTAAAAGACGAAATGGGCGGACTTAGCGGCATGCCGCTGACCAAACGCTCAACCGAGGTTATCAGCTATATTCACAAAAAATCAAACGGATCGTTCCCGATAATTGGCGTAGGCGGCATACACTCGGCCGATGATGCTATCGAAAAACTAAATGCCGGCGCATCATTAGTGCAGCTGTATACCGGTTTTATTTACGAAGGGCCGGGGTTGATTGGGAGGATAAATAAGCGCCTTCTGAATCAGAATTTGCAGAATTAGAGGATTTTCAGAATCCTAAAAGTTCAATAAACTTAGCTGGCACAGAAAAGCATTCATTCTGCTAATTCTAAAATCCTGTAAATTCTGATTCAGACCAATAAAAAAATCCCGCCGGTTTCTGAAACCAGCAGGATTTATAAGATCTTTTTAAGCGCCAGGCGCCTGAAAACAGATAGATTATTTACCGGCAGCGATAGCTAAAGCTTCGTTGTTTTTTTGGATCTGGTTGCCCTTTTTCTCGGCAGAACGGCTTCCGTACTCAAGGTTAGTAGCCAGTTTTAAAAACTGAACTTCTAAACGTGAAGTAGTTTTGTTTTTTCTATCTTTTCTTTTTAAACGTGTAACGCCCATGGTGTTGTTATTTTAATGTTTTTAATACCCTTGAGGTCGGGAGCGGATTCGAACCGCTGTAAAAGGTTTTGCAGACCTCTGCCTAGCCACTCGGCCACCCGACCCTAATTTTAGGATTGCAAAAATAGTAATTTATTTATTGCAAAGCCAATATTTATTTCATTGAATTTCTTTTTATTTCAGAACACAGTATGGCAGTGGCTATTGCCACATTCAATGACTCGGCCTGGCCCGCTCTCGGTATGGTTGTTTTAGTAGTTATTAACCGCTCAATATCAGCACTTATCCCGTTGCCCTCGTTACCCATCACCAATAATCCTTCGGTACCAAAACCTGTGTTATAAATATTTTCGCCATCCAGCATCGCTCCAAATACGGGCAGTTTAATTTGTGGCAAAACCTGCGCCAGGTTTGTATAATGTACATTTACACGTGCCAGCGAGCCCATGGTGGCCTGTACTACTTTGGGATTGTACACATCAACCGTGTCTTCGCTGCATATAATATCGGTAATACCAAACCAATCGGCGGTGCGGATAATGGTACCCATATTGCCGGGGTCCTGTATATTATCCAGCACTAAAGAAAACCTTTGCTTAAGATTATCGTAATTTAAAGTTGGCCATATTGGTATTTTAACCAAACCAATTACCTCCTGCGGCGTTTTCAAAGTGCTGATTTTTTCGATATCCTTCACCGAAATCTCCTGAAAGTTTATTTTTCGGGATAAATTCAGCATTTTTGGGACAATTGCGCCGGTATGGTATACCGTATCAACCTGGTAACGTGAACCTGTAAATTCAACAACTGATTTATAGCCTTCAACCAGGAAAAAACCATGTTCCCTGCGAAATTTTTTATGTTGTAAGGATGTTAATAAACTGATTTGTGATTTTGAAAGCATACAAAAAACCTGCTGGTTACCGTCTTGCAATATTAAGTATTTTACTGCTCATAATCGGCTCGGGCTGTAGCCTTACCCGTGGCATCAGCAAAAATCAAACCCTGGTGCGTAAAATTACCATAAAAGGCATTGATGAACAATTTGAAGAAGCCGCGTTAAATTATGTTGATAAAGAACAACAGCCAAATAACAAGCTTAACCTGCAATTTTATTATTGGTTTAGCAACCATGGCAAACGCAACATAGGCGAGGCCCCTACTTTACTTGATAGCAACCTGGTTGAGTATTCGCGTTTCCAGATGGAAAAATTCGTCCAGAACCGTGGTTATTTAAAAGCAAAAGTTACCGATAGCGTTATCATCAAAAAACAACGCGCCGAAATAGTTTTTACTACAGTAGAAGGCCCTATGTTCCACATCCGTAAGTTGGTGGATAGCATTCCGGATAAAAAAATTGCCAACCTTTACCATATCAACCGAAACAGGATGTCGCATATACAACCCGGAGGACGTTTTGACATGGATAGCCTGGCGCACGACCGAGATGAACTTTACCTGTTGATGAAACGGAACGGCTATTTTGACTTTTACCGCCAGTATGTTAATTTCACCTACGATTCAACTTTTAACAGCAGCGTAGTTGATATTAAAATGATGATTGACAACCCGGCAGGTAAAACAGAACACCCGGTTTATAAAATTAATAATACGCTGATAACCATATCTGCCAGTAACGGTAAAACTACCGGCAAAGCCGATACCTTGCAGGTCGATTCGCAATTCAGATATGTTGATTTCTCTCATCGGTTTAAACCGCGGGTAGTAACGGATTATACCTTCCAAAAAAAGGGGCAATTATTTGATATCGACAAACAGGCCCTAACTACAACCAGACTCTCGGAGTTAAACGTTTTCCGGAACGTACCCAACCCTACTTATGAAAAACTGGGCGATAGCACGCACCGTCTGAATACCAAAATTGACATTATCCCGCTTAAACATTACTCAGACCGGGTAGAGGGCGAGTTTCTGTTTGCCAACGGCAGGTACGGTTACAATGTGGGTAATACTTTTACCAACCGAAACCTATTTAACCAGGCGGCCATTTTGCAGTTAAAACTCAACTGGAGTATTTTGTTTGATAATGGTTCAAATACCACCAATAACGATAATATTCAAAACCAGGAGCTCCGGGCCGGCGCAAACCTTATTTATCCTCGTATAATATCCCCTTTCAGTTTCCCGCTTTTAGGAAAATATGGGGTTCCGCACACTACTTTCTCAACCAACTACTCTTTGTTTTATCAAAAAGGATTGGTAACCCGCCAAAGTTTTGTAAACTCTATTAGTTATGACTTTTATGAAACAGGCCGTAAACTGCATACTATAACACCAATAAATATTGAGTTTTCAAGAGGAGTTATTGACCCGGCGGCAATGGACAGCTTGCTGGCTTATAACAGGCAGGCTTACATCAGTTTAATAGGCCGAACTGTGTTTACAACTGGTAGCCAGTACACGTTTCAGTACAATGCTATCGAATTAAACTCCTACGATAACTTTTTATACTTTCGCGGAAGTCTGGATGTTGGCGGTAATTTCCTGAGTCTGTTAAGCAATACCTTCAACACACCACGGGATACATCTGGACAGCGCAAATTTTTAGGCTATACTTTTAGTCAATACGCAAAAGCCGAGGGCGATATACGTTTTTACCGTACCTTGGGTGGCGAAAAGCAACTTGTTTTTCGTATTAACCCAGGTATTGGGGTGCCGTATGGCAACAGCAGCCAGCTGATATTTGAAAAAAACTTTTACGGCGGTGGTGCCAATGATATGCGCGCCTGGCTACCACGTACGCTGGGCCCCGGGAATTTTAACAGAGCAACTTATTACGGCACCGATGCCACAAACCGGACACGTTTTAAATATCTTGACCAGTTTGGCGAAATTAAATTAGTAGCCAACGCCGAATACCGTTATAAACTGATCAACAATTTTTTTGGGGCAAAGTTAAAAGGGGCTTTTTTTGCTGACGCAGGCAATGTTTGGCGCCTTGGAAAAAAATCCGAAAGCCCCGATGGCGAGTTCAGGCTTGATAAACTTTGGCAGTCAACTGCAATTGGTATAGGTACCGGCTTAAGGTTCGATTTAAGTTTCTTTGTTTTCCGGTTAGATATGGCCTTTAAATTTAAAGACCCACAATTTACCGGTTCAGATCAATGGGTATTGCTCAAACACACCGACGAGCTATTTCGCAGCGGGTCGTTCAAGAACAGCTACGAACAAAACTATGGCGAAAGTTACAATTTTATGCAGCTGAATTTCGGCATAGGGCTGCCTTTTTAATTATTGAATTATCGATTTAGTGAATTATTGAACTGGGGAGGTTGGCTGGTTATTCTATTTGTACCTATGTCTGATTCCAATAGCCTAAAACCCCAATAATCTGTCCCTTCTCCTAAAATTGTAAACATTCTCGGTAAACTTAAAGTACATTACCAGATGCACAGCAGCTTGTAATGTAATCTTAAAGCCTTCAGTCCTTTGTAAAAAAGTCTTGATTCCTATCTCTTGATCCTTAACTCTCTCTCCTTAAAGCATATTCTTCAATCCGTCAATTATGCTTTCAAAGAATGTCGGAATGCTGAGGTTGTTGTGGTAATTAAAATACAGGAAAATACAAAAGATGATTACTGCTATAATAATAAACCGCTTAAACATGTAAGCCAGCAGTACCAATATCAGCGGTATAGCAACCAATAGCACCCAACTTATGTGCCATGGGCTTAGTTTGCTATCGTGCTTGTATATATAATAAAGTATGGCGTGGGTGCCGGTTTCGTTCATGTGCTTGGCATATAAAAACGTCGACCGGTCTATTTTTTGGCGGTAAAAAGCAACCCCTTTTTCAAATTTAAGCTGGTATTCAAACCCGTTCATCACAAAAGTGAACAGGCCATTCACTTTCTCCTGCGTTACGCCAGCCGTGTCGGTTGCTACTATGGCCACCTGGTCAATGGCAAAGGGATTTTCTTTAACTACAAAATGGTTTATGGTTATGGCATCAGCAAAAACAAAACTGTGGGCTGCCGTAACAAAGCAAAATAAAAGCAATAATTTTTTCATCTGTCAATAAACCTTCAGTAAAATGTACGCAATAAAAATAGTGTTTTTTACACTACTTATTCAGCAAATAAATAGCCGCATTAAGTACCGCGGCAAAACTTACCCAAAGCAAATAAGGCCATAACAACCGGCCCGCAGCCTTGCTAAACTTGTAAAACCAGTTGATGTTTAAAATAATGGTTAGCCAAAGCAAAATGATAACAATAAGCGCACCTCCTACCTGGTGTAAACCAAAAAACACCATCGACCACGAAAAGTTCAGGGCGAGTTGTGTAAAGTAAATATTGCGTGCTGTGATGTATACAGGCTTACGGCTGCGGTGTTTCCACACCAGGTAGGCTGCTGTAGCAACCATAATGTATAGCACAGTCCACACCGGCGCAAACAGCCATGGCGGTGGATCAAATGACGGTTTTTTAAGTGTGCTGTACCAGCCGGCAATCTCGGGCCTTGTAAATAGCGAAGCCACTAAGCCAATAGCCAGTGTAATTACTAAACTGATCAGGAACGGAAAAAATTGAAACTTTCTGGGTACAGCCGGGATCATCGTTTACTTAACCATCAAAAATGCAATAAGTTTGCCGAATATTTACAATACGATTATCCAAACAGGTATTTCAAAAGTCACAAATACCTTAGTTTAGCGGCAATTGCCAAAGCTGACAAAAACACAATGATAAAAACTTATAAGCTATATACCGGTGCCGACGGGCACTCGCATGTACAAATGGGCACAGTAGCCGAGGGCCTTTTTAACCAGGCATCAAGCATCAGGTTCCAGGAATCGCCGCCTCACTCGTTTTTAGATTGGCACAATGCCCCTGCCGAGCAGTATGTGATAACCTTATCAGGCACCCTTGAGTTTGAAACCCGCCCAGGCGAAACTTTCATTGTGCGTCCCGGCGAAATACTGATTGCCCTGGATACCACCGGAACCGCCCATAAGTGGAAACTGGTTGATGACCAGCCATGGCGACGAGCGTATGTGGCTTTTGATGCCGGGCATGAAATAAATTTTGTGCCGGACGGAGTGTAAAAAAAGCCATGCTGGCCTGGCATTGCTGCCAAACCAGCTCCCTGCCTGCAAAACAATCATTTTGCCTTGCTTGCAGGGCCGGCATTTTGCCCCCCTGGCAAACCGGATGACTTTTAAACTTCTTTAATCGGGCTTAATTCTTACATAAACGGTGCTAAAGCCATCAGAAATGAACACATCGTTTTGGAATAAGGTATCGTTGCGGATAATAAAAGCGGTAGGGTTTTGGTTGTTAATCTTCAACAGGTCAAAAGTTTCGGTAGCCGAATATTTATAATTCCTGATTATCGAAAACTTACCCGATAAGGTAAGCGAATCTTTTTTATACATTTTAAAGGTACTGTCGGCACCATAAACCTGGGTAAATGAGTAACCCGAACTTTGTGGCGTAATGGTAATCCCACCAATACCACCAACAGATTTTACCCACCGCCAACTGCCTGTTATTTGCGTAGATGTTGGGCCCGGCAAGCCATCTTTATTACATGAACTAACGCTGCAAAGCGCCAGCGCGGCAAATAACAGGATAAAGTATCTCATTTTATTAGGTTATATAAAGCATTACGCAAGCATTTAAAGCTTTGCTACAGTAGATTACAATTTTTTGCGAAAAATTATTTTATATAACTACTTATGTTATTTTGCAGCAAATTCTTTGTATCATTAAACCATGATTATAGTCATTCAATGTAAAGACCAGGTGGGCCTGGTTGCCTACATAGCAGCCATATTGGCTAAACAACATTTAAACATCGTATCCATGCGCGAACACGTGGATCAAAACGAAGGTTTATTTTTTATGCGGGTTGAAGTTGATGATAACCCCGAAAGTGCACAACTGGAGCAACTATTAAAACGACTGCTACCCGATGGCGCCATGGTGCTGGTAAACCCTCTACCCCGCAAAAAAGTTGTAGTGCTGGTAACTAAAGAATACCACTGCCTTGCCGATATACTTATTCGCAATTATTTTAACACATTGGGCGCAACAGTGCAATGTGTTATCGGTAACCATGCTACACTACAAAATATTTGCGAACGCTTTGATATGCCTTTTCACCACATATCCCATGAAGAAGGCACCAAAGAAGAATTTGAACAAAAGGTAATTGAAACTGTTGAACAGTACACGCCCGACTATGTAGTATTAGCCAAATACATGCGTATCCTGTCGCCAAATTTTGTCAGCAAGTTCCCTATGCGCATCATCAATATCCACCACTCGTTTTTACCTGCCTTTATTGGCGCAAACCCATACCGCAAGGCTTTTGAGCGCGGCGTAAAGCTAATTGGTGCAACCGCCCACTTTGTTTCAAACGAGCTCGACGAAGGGCCTATCATCGCCCAGCAAATTATACCGGTAAACCATACGTTTACAGCAGCAACCATGGTAAAAGCCGGCCAGGAAATTGAAACCTCGGTACTGGCCAGGGCTCTCAAGCTGGTATTTGAAGACCGGGTTTTCGTATCAAAAAACAAGACTGTTATTTTTGAATAAGCACATCCTGTTATCCAAGAAAAATACAACTGTCAAGAGATGACTTTTTTGACTTTTGAATTTTGACTTAAAACGATAATGGTGGACCATAAATGATCCACCATACATCTGAGATTTAGTTGATTATAAAAAGATCTTGGTTACTCTACTACAAGCGTGGCAATGGAATGCGGCTGGCTGGTTGTTTTGGCAGCTTTACCTTTTATCCACAGGCTATATTCAATTTTTTCGTCCGTTTGGTTCATCACTATTACGGATAACTTGCCGTTAGGGTTCAGGTAAGCGGTAGTTAATAATTTGTCGCGGCTGGCTACGGCTGCAACTCGCTTAGCACCAGGCTGAATATACTTGCTAAAATGCCCTAAATAATAGTAAGAGCTGGTGTAAATAAGACTGCCGTTACGCAAATCGGCATGTACCGGGGCAAAACAGAAGTTGCCCACATGGTTAGGGCCGCCTTTTTCATCCAGCAGGATGTTCCAGTCTGTCCAGGCTACGGTACCGGCATTAAAGTCGTTTATCATCGCCAGCCCATAGCGCTCGCCAAGCGACCAATCGTTAATTTTATTGAAGTCGTATTTTTCGATACAGCCTTCGGTAAAAATGAGGTTCTTAGTAGGGAAAGCCTCGTGTGTACGCCTTAACGATTCAAATTGCTGCCCTGCTCCCGTCCATGTTTCATACCAGTGGAAACCGATACCCCATACATATTTAGCGGCTGCAGGGTCTTCAAGAATGGTGCTGGCCTGCTGATATAACAAATCGCGGTTGTGGTCCCATACAATCAGTTTTTTGTTACTTAAGCCTTGTTTGGCCAATGTTGGGCCTAAAAAGTTCTTTACAAAATCGCGCTGTTCCTCGGCTGTGTACTTACATGACTCCCAGCTTTGCGATGCCATAGGCTCATTTTGTACCGATAAGCCCCAAATAGGGATACCTTCATTTTCATAAGCCCTTATAAATTTGCCATAAAAATTGGCCCAGCTTTGATAGTATTTTGGTAAAAGTTTACCACCATGCAACAGGCTGTTATTATCTTTCATAAAAGCAGGGGGACTCCATGGCGATGCAAACAAGGTGAGCTTGCCACCGGCAGCAGCCATAGCTTCTTTTATAAATGGAATGCGGTAGGCCCTGTCATGACCGATATTGAAAGTTTTAAGTGCTCCATCGCCCCCTTTGATATAAGAGTAGCTATCGCTCGAAAAATCGCAGCTTTGGATATTGGTGCGGGCCATGGTATAGCCTATCCCCTTATCTTTATCGTAGTAAGCGGCTAAAAGTTCTTTTTGCTTATCCTTAGGCAGTTTATAAAAAGTTTCGGCAGAGGCATCTGTGAGCGCGCCGCCAATGCCCAGCATAGTTTGAAACGATTTTGCCGGATCAACAAAAACAGATACTTCTGTTTCGCCTGGCTGGGGGCTATCCTGAAACTTTAGGGTTTCGGTAGTTTTAAACCTCATGCCCTGTTCGTTATCAGAAACTATAACGCTTACCTTTTTATTCGCAGTGGAAAACGGCACTTTAACCTGGGCATTTGCCGATGGCAATTGTAGCAGGCCAGTTGCCATAAAACAGCCTATTATTACTTTTTTATTCATAGTTTATCTTAATTGGTTTACCGGCGGGCAATCAGCATTTAGGGGGATGTGGTTCCGGTATTCCAAATTAAGAAAGTTAATTTGAATAAAGCAAATATGCACAGCAATAAATATTTCATTTATAGCAATTTATCGGCAAGCTGATACGGTTTAATACCAATAAAACTAATTTAAATATCACTAATAATCAATCAGTTAACAATTTGGAAACGATCCTGTAAATATGTTTTGATACGCTAACATACATTTGTGTATTTTATACACTCTGTATGCCATATTTTGACTGCTGTAATTAAATTATTGGTTTTTAAGCTCCTCTTCAATCCGCAGGCTTTCTTTGTGAATAGCGTTCATCAGTTCGGTAATAAAGGTTTCCGACAGGCCCTCTTTTTTACCGGCGGCAACGGCCTTTTCAAGCACCTGCTTAAACCTATCGGCCTGTAATGGGGCTATATTGTTTTTGGCTTTGTAAATCCCAATCTCTTTAACCACCTGTTCCCGCTGCCCCAGCAGCGCTATGAGTTGCTTATCCAGCGAATCAATTTTATTACGGCTTAGCTTCAGGGTTTGATCGGTGCTTTTAGGGGTTTCCATCGGTACAGATTGCGCGGTGGCTAAATTGAGGTTAAACAAATACATCAATAACAAAACTCCAAGTCGGGTAAGTATTTTCATATCCCAATTTACTAAAATTAATCTAATTAATTTGAAGATTTGAGAATTTGAAGATTTGAAAATGGAGGATTAAAAGCCAATCAAAAACTTTCAAAAAAACTACAAAAAACCACACAAATGATGCAAAAAAACACAACTAATTGTCAATTTTGGGGGAATAAATAACAACATTTGGATACTTTTTAATAATCCTTATCGGTTTAACCTATAATTAAAAAAACCAGAGAGTTCGGTCCCCGGTTTTTAGTAAAAATGATCATCCCAAGTCTGGTTACCTGTCGCTATTGTGCCCGCGTTTAATCATCTCGTGGACGGCCCTGGCTAAAAACTCTTTTCCGTAATCGTCAAGGTTGGTTTGTTTGCCGCCGCCGTTTATTTCGTAAACAATCTTCCCGTGATCGTTCTCGGCTACCAGGTCATCACTGTTGATACTGCATGATACCGACCCATGGGGCGAAATAGCCTTAATGCCCTTGCCATCCTCGGTAAAGTAGGTTTGGCCGCGGTATTCAATCTTTACGGTTCTGCCGCCGGCATTTTCAATAATGGTGGTGTGCCGGCCGCCAAAGCGACAAGCTGTGGCCAGCAGCATAAGCCCTGCCAGGGCCATAATTTTTTGTATTTTTTTCATGATGATATGTATTAGTGTCGCGCTCATTACAAAGCTAATACAAAACACAGTACTATACAATACATAGTACCATATTTATTGAAAATAATTTTTTTGCTGATGATTGGTTGTCCATGACGTGATCGTGGTTCAAATAAACATCGGCTTTGAACGCTGGCTACGACTCACCCCGGCGACGCTACGCTGGCCGACCCTCTCTCCGGCTTACGCCGCAAAGAGGGTATCCCCAATTTTTATCTTTTTTAGCCCCTCTATGCGACGCAGTCGGAGAGAGGGGCAGACGGGCGTAGCCTCGTCGGGGTGAGTCGTTGCCGACATGCGATAAACGTCATTCCCCCCCACACTCCCCTATATCTTCCCATTCAGCAAATCCTCAACCAAAATACCGTTAATGGTCATACCGGCAATATTGCAGTCGGTTATGGCTACGCCTTGCAGGTTGCAGTTGTTGATGGTGCTGTGGTTAAGGTCGCAATCTTCAAAGCGCAGGGGGCGTTGTTTTGCAGCCGCATCATATGCCGGGTGGCCTTCTGGCGGCATACCAATGTTATGGATGTAGGCCCCGCCAAGCTGGGCGCCTTCAATCTCCAGGTCGCTTAGGTTGGCATTGGTAATTTTAAGTTTGCTCAGGTCAACGTCGTTAAAGCTGGCGTTGCTCATTTTAAGCATCAAAAATGTCGATCCGTCCAGGTGCGCGTATTTGGCATCAATTACTTTGGTGGTTTCGATGATATTAACCTTATCCGGCAGGTTATTTGAACTTTCCATAATAGTTGTTTTTGTTCGCCGAATTTACAAAGGAGCTCAGGAATTGCAATGGCCCGGCCAGACATTTTAAGGGCGTTTTTGCGACAATTGGCGCATGGTTGTCTGCAAGCATTTAATCTATGCTGCATCAAACTATTTGACATTTACAACGTTTGGTTGTAATAAACCAATCATGAAATCGATATTTTTCACGTTAACCAGCAAGCTCCGGCTAATGGTAATCCCAGATACCGAAGCACACCTGGACGGACACCCCGTAATTAGTTATACCTATAGCCTGTTTATCGATAGGGACAAGGGCCACGAAGAACAAGCTTTAGAAAAACTGAGCACCCTGCATTTAGACAAAATTAACGACCCCGATTATTTAGGCTTTGTCGCTTTCGAGCAGCCCGCCAACGTATTCTCCTACACGGCCGGCCAGCGTGAATTAAGCATTGCAGAAGTTGAAGAAGTAATTGAACTGTTAACCAAATTCAGGGATAACCCACCCTTTTGGCACCCAATTGATGATATTTAATTAGTACAGCGCCGTTGGTAACCCATCAAGGCTAATTAGGTTTTTTTCTTTTTTATAGGCCTCCAGTCCTTCGGCGCCTTTATTGGCAGCCCATTTATAAGCCTGGTCACGTTCGCCTTCATAGCTGTAATAGGGTACACTAAAGCCGCACGATGTTTGTACCTGGTAAACGTTTGCCACAATAATTTGCCTGGTTGATAGCAGGATATCAAAATGCTGCGCCAGCTGCGGCCATTCTTCATCGCCGGGCAGCACGGTATAGCCATTTCCATATAAACGCAGAATATTTGGCGGCCCCTCAAAGGCGCAAAACATAAAAGTGATTCGGTCATTTTCCAGCAGATGGGCCGATGTTTCGTTACCGCTGCCTATAATATCCATGTAGGCTACTTTGGTGGCCGAGAATACCTTAAAGCTATCTATCCCCTTGGGCGATAAATTAACATGCCCACCAGCGGCAAGCGGCGCCGAGGCTACAAAAAACATTTTTTGTTTTTCAATAAAGGCCTGGTGTGCAGGCTGGATGGTTTCAAAAAACTTTCCCATAGTGGTTTCATTTTTCTTGTCCATCAAATTTAATAAATTATTGCAGCTGCCGGGCGGTTTAAGTGTTAAGTTATTGTGAAGCGGGGCGGCTACAGGGGGTAAGTGCTCATAAGATAATGAGCTTTCTGTCCCCTCGGGGTCTCTCCAATGCTATTAAGTTAAGTATAAATATTTGATTATCAAATATTTATACTTAACTTAGGGTACTAAAAATAACAAATGAGTATCATAGCCCAAAATCCGATTGGGGAGCAACATAAAGTCGCTTCTAAAAAAAACATTTGACTTTATTCATCATAATTCAGATGTTGCCAATTACATAGCGCATCCGACCTTTTTTACAAGAAACCGAACACTCACGTTCCCGGTGGTAGTTTCTTCCATTTTAAACCTGTTTAAAGAATCGGTAGAATATAACCTCAGCACCCTTCTGCCATGTTTAAACCTAAAGCCTGTTACGGGAGCAGCCTTTTCTTTGGCGCGCTACAAGATCTCGCTGTCATTCTTTAAGGACCTGAATAAGATACTGGTAGATTTCCATCAAAAGGCCCCAACCCTACTTTGGAAAGGTTTTCAATTGATCGCAGGTGATGGGTCCACAGTCTCTTTACCCGCATCCAGCCAGGTAAAAAATCATTTTGGGGTACATTCAACTAACGATGATGGTATCAGCAACTGTTTAGCCCAGATTTTTATGCTTTATGATGTTTGTACAGGCTTGGTAATAAACGGGCGGATCTCAAAAACAGAGGATTCAGAAAGAACGCTTTTGAAAGATTGCCTGATTGATTTTCCTGTTACTAAAGCTATTTTTTTACTTGATAGAGGATTTGGACATTTTCACGTATGCAAGCGTTTTTTAAACAGCAAAAGGAATTTTTGTATTAGAATAAGCGGGGCCAGCTCGTTATTTGGCAAGCAGGCAATGAAAGAGCCTTCCAACGATTTTTCGATTTGTTGGAAACCAAGCAGGAAAGAACGAAAAACATGCTTAAAGCATGGGCTGGATATTGAACCTATTACAGTCAGGGTATCGAAAATCAAGCTCAAAAACGGAGAAATAGAGTTACTGGTGTCATCACTATATGATAAGTCTATTTATGACCTGGCTGACCTGAAAGAGCTTTACAGATTGAGGTGGGGTATTGAGGAGGGATTTAAAAAGCTCAAACCAAAGATGAAACTTGAGTATTTTGGGAACCGAAAACCGGAAGGTATATTTCAAGAGTTCGAGGCTCACTTATTTATGATGAATCTTATAGCTATCGTAGGAGACGCCGCCCAACAAGAGGTTGAAAATAAATGTAGTAAGCGAAAACTGAAATACAGATATAATTGGCAAAACGCTTACCGGTTTATACGCAATAAAATCGTAAGCTTACTTTGGTTAGCTGATATCGACTTGCTGATTCAGCAATTGATAGAACTAATAGCCTCATCAATCATCGCCATAAAACCAGATCGATGCTTCCCAAGGTCTCCGCTTAGGAAAAATAAAACAAGGTTACATCAAGCTTACAAGTAAAATATGACTGTAAAATCCCTTAACTTAATAGCATTGAGGGTCCACCCTTTTGGTCCGCATGCTAAGTATACCCCATGCATAGCCACCATGCACTGCCCGGAGATTGCTTCGTACCTCGTATGACATAGTGGAGATAGGCACCGTTAAAACCTTGTCGGCCTATCCAACCACACCCCAACCCAACCGAGCGAACGGACACCGCACAAAACAAAAGGCCGCATTAATCCGCGGCATTTGGATGCAAGCTGAAATGAAATTTTTCGCCCTCGCCTTTTCAACTGTTATTGGCTGTAAAAAATGTCCTGTTGTTATCGTTCGTTACTTTGGAAGAATGGTTAGAATTACCCTTTTGTACCGGGTTAGCCGGGGCGTTCCTTTATCGCTAACCTTCAAAATGAAGTGAGTAGTTTGAATACTACTTACCTCCGGCGCTTTTAACTCCGGAATGACAGACATGTTTTCTGCCGGACCGACCGCTATTGTATTATGCAACGTTCCCGCTTCGCGGTATTGAAACCAGTGAAAACTCAGGGCATCTCCATCAGGATCATAGGATGCACTGCCGTCAAGACTAAATGTCTCGCCGGATTTTACCGTGAGCTGTTCAGGCATATTGAGTTTGGCAACCGGTGGGTGATTGGCCGCTTTATAATCCGTGTTGCACCAGGCCATTCTTGCCGCAAAATCATGCTGGATTTCTTCTCTCCATCTCCAAATCGTTACATGGTTGTCTTTGTATGTACCTGTGTCTCTTACAATGGCACGCCCCCATTTGCCCTGCACCCAGGGTGTATATTCGTCTTCGGCATTTGTCCAAAATGGTCTCGTCTCTTCTTCCAGCGGAACAATCCATTTCACCTTGGGGTCAAAGGGCGGTTTGTAAAATTCATAACGTCCGCCCCAACCTCCCCAGTTTGGATGCTCCGGGTTGTTCAGTCCATTGGGAATCAGCGAGAGCCAGGACGGGGTATCGCCCTCCATGCCAAAAGACACATCCGGATAGATTGCCCCCAGCGGCCCATGTCCCTGCTGGATATTTCGCATAAGCCAATCATTGCTCACGACCTCGTTATTGGCACCGGGAAATACGCTTAAGATGGCCGACCATGTAGCCGCATAATAATTTCCCGGGCTTGCGATGTAGAACAGGCCGGGGAAATTCCTGCGTATCCATGGCCCCGAATTATCCTGGTCCGAAATCGTGTATACCCTGAGCTTGCTTATCAACCTTTTTGCTTCCCCTTCGCTTTTAGTCTCCCTGATTTTCCAGAGTGCCTGCGCCAGTACATTCGGGCCGCCCCAAACAGTCACCCATAAAGGGCGGCTGTCATTCTTTTCAAGCATTTTGATCACCCAGTCCGACCCTTCCGAATCTTTGCCTTTTCCTACACCTTCCATCCCATAAACCGGAATGCCTTTTTTTACCAGGCTTAATAATTTTTGTGCCGTCGGAAATCCGGGTTCATGTTTTAGAAGATTAAGTTGCACCTTCTCATAACTACGGATGACTTTTTCAATGAGTTGTGGGCTAACCTTTTTTGATTGGTGAATGGATGTTGAAGCGATGAGCCCTTCGATGTCGATTTGATTTGTGTATAGCATTAACCGGACCATCGACATAAAATCATCAGGCTCGTTTCCGATGTCTGTAATTACAATCAGGCGATGTTTGGCAATTGTTTGTGCAGAAGCCGTAATGGGTGTTGCCAGTATAATACTTAATACAACCAGCGCAGCCGGCATTAGTTTTGTTTTCATTATTTCCCTCCCCTATTTCCCCACACTAAACACATAACTCCCCGATGCCAACTCATAAACAGCCTTCCCATTGGCATACTTTAAAAATTTGATGCCTTTTGCTTTTGCAGCGGGTTTGCCGCTTTCGGTTACCGCCGTAGCTGACGAAGCAGGCAAGTATAAAGTAGCTTTGGTATTTGCCGGTACGGTTGCGGTATAAGTTAGGGTATTGCCTGCCGTTTTCCAGCTGCTGTTAATCCTGCCGTAGGGCGAATCGTAGTAGCCTTTGGCGAAGGTCATCTGGCCGGTTGGGTCGGGCTCGGGTTGCAGGATAAAGTTTTTAAAACCAACCTCGCCGCGCTGGATACCCAGCGAATAAGCCATCATCCACTGGCCAATAGCGCCAAAGGAGTAGTGGTTAAAGGAGTTCATGCTGTTGTTGCCGCCGAAACCGTTTTCAACCGTGTAGCCATTCAGGCGTTCCCATATGGTGGTTGCGCCCTGGTCAATGGCGTATAGCCATGAGGGGTAATGGTTGTTTTGCAGCACCTTGTAGGCCAGGTCGGTGTGCCCGTAATCGGATAGCGATTTGCTGATCCAGGCGGTACCGATAAAGCCGGTCATGAGGGAGTATTTAGGGCGGGTAATACCGCCATCGTCCTTGTTTTCCCGTTCTACAACTGCCTGCAGGTTTTTGGCCATATAAGGAATGTTCTCGTCGTTAAAAACGCCTAATGACAAACCGACAGCATAAGCTGTTTGAATGTCGGCCACTTTAAATTCCTGTTTGGTGCCCGGTGGGTCAAACGCTCCACGACCAACAAGTCCCATCGCTTTTTTATCGGCATTAATAAAGGTTTTGTTAAAAAAGGCTTTGCGCTCAAGATACCGTTCCTGGTACTTTACAGCGTCGTCGGGCTTGTTTAAAGCGATGGCAACCTTTACCATAATACCCAAATCAAAAATATGGTAAGCCGTTACCAGGTAATCGGTACCCAGTTGGTTGTTTTGCGGGCCAAGCCAATCGCCTAACTGCGAATCGGAACTGAGGCCTGTTTTTTTGCTGATAGTGGAGTCGATAAAGCTCATGTACCTGGCCATGGCCGGGTAATGCTCTTTTAACAAGGCAACATCCTCATATTGCTGATATGCCTCCCATGGAATAGTGATACCCGCGCTGCCCCAAAGCACACCGCCAAAACCGCCGCCTACCGGGGCAATATCGGTAAATTTTCCATTGGACATTTGCAGGTCGCGCAGGGCAAAAAGGTGCCGCCTTAAAAACTGGTCGCTGTTGGACAGGTAGGTAGCCGTACGCGAAAAAATACTGATATCGCCCGACCAGCCCATGCGCTCGTTACGCTGCGGGCAATCGGTTGGGATGGTTAAAAAGTTATCGATGTTTGACCAGGTAAGGTTCGACCACAGCTTGTTTACTTTAGGATTGGATGTGACATAATCGGCTGTTAGCTTGTGGATGGAGCTGATGGCTAAACCCTGCACAGCACTTAGCGGCAGGGGTTCATCAACCCCGGTAACCTCGACATATTGATACCCATGCGATGTAAAATGCGGCTGAAATGTTTGCCCGCCATCTTTCATGGTATACACATCCTGGCTCAGGGCCCCACGGTAATTTTCGGTCATGATCATCCCCACATTCTTACCCGATTCCTTAAGCGCCGGGTATAAAACCTCGGCATAGCGCAGCAAAATCTTTTTACCTGCCTTACCGTTTTTGATATAGATTTTGGGCACGCCTACCATATTTTGCCCCATGTTGTACACATAAACACCTTTGCGTACTTCCTGCATACTTTGGGCAGTAAGCGTTTTGTAGATGCCGGCCGGCTGGCCTATCTGCCCGATCAATGATAATTTATCGTAATTAACCTCGTCTTTATTACCAAAATAATCATAGGATACTCCCGAATAAGCCGTACCGTCTACCGATACTTTAACAGCTTTTTGCCATGCATTATCATTATAATTAACGGTGCTCCAGTTGCTTATTCCGGTTTCTAATGATGCATCATAAACCTCGCCCATATCCAGGCTGCTGTAAACTATGGGGCCTTTATTGTAATATTTCCAGTCTTTATTATTGGTTGCGATCACTTTTCTGGAACCGTCGCTGTATTTTATCACCAGCTTGGCTAAAAGCGATTGCCTGTCGCCAAAATGGTTCCAGATGGTGCCGTAGCTTAGCAAGCCGCTCCACCAGCCTTCGCCCAGCATAGCGCCTATGGCGTTTTGCCCATTGTTTACCATAGTGGTAACGTCATACGTTTGATACAGGTGGGTAATGTTGTATTGCGTTAAACCAGGGTTGTAGTAATCATTACCCACGCGTTTGCCGTTCAGGTATACCTCGTAAATACCACGGGCTGTAACATACAGGCGGGCGCTTGCAACTTTTTTGCTGCCTGTTTCAAATTGCGTGCGCAGCATGGGCATGGAGTTATGGCTTGGGTCGGCCACCGCAAAAACACCGTGACTACCCCCTGAAACCACGAACCGCTCGTTTTTGATGCTGATGGCAGCATTGGCCCCGCCAATGAAGGATTTATAAATACCGGTATATTGTTGTGCCGACAAGTCCTCTTTGAACAAGATATTTCCCGGCTTGCGCGCGTTGGATACCTCCAGCCCCGAAAATGCAGCCTGCTGCCCGGCATCCACAGCATAACCAATATCGCAAAGTAAACCAAATGAGATTACATCACGAGCCCCCAGCGGATTAAGGGTAACTACCGCCGTATGTGGATTGCGGGGCGGAAAAACAGGCTGGGCACCCGCAGATGCTTTATCATTATTTACAAAAAACTCATATTCGCCGTCTACCCTAAATGTCAAGGTGCCCATTTCGTTATTGATTGCAAAACGGTGCTCTTTGTTTTTATTGCCTTCGTTAATTACGCTTGTTTTAATATCAAACGATTTAAGAACACGTGTAGCGGTATCATTGCCGGTATAACCGCTACGGTATATGTTAATTTTGGCGTTACCCGTACCGGCGCTGCCCAGCTTTGAAATATCCAGCTCGATTTTAAAATAACTCTCGTCCTTTTTATTTTCAACCTGGAAAATATTTTTGTTTTTATCCATTAACCGGGCATCATTGGCCCCCATGATGATGCTTGCCCGGGTGCTGCCCGGCGCTATGGCCAGCTTGTAATTCATATTAAAAACGGGCAGGTATTTGGAGTATAAAACCAAATCGTTGTCATCGCCGCCAATCCAGGTGGCGCCGTCCCAGGCCGATAATCCGGGATCAGGGTTCATTAAACCAGTTTCGAACCATGATGTATTGGTTAATATGGCCCCGGTTTGGTCCCAAACGGTAACTTTCCAGGTGTAACGGGTGGCGGCTTTAAGCTTTTTCCCCGCATATTCAATACCCGATGATTTGCTGCTGTTTATCTTCCCACTATTCCAAACGGGTTTGCCTGTGCCGTCTTTTACTTCAAGCTGATAGGATAACTGGATGTAGCCCCTTGCCCCTGCCGGTGCTTTCATTTGCCAGCTAAAGCGGGGAGTTTCCACATCAATACCGATGGGTTTATCTGTATACTCTACCTGCAGGTTATCAACGCTTCCTGAGCTATTGGCCTTTGGCTGCGTGGCAAATGCGGCTGCACTATTAACAGGATGAATGAAAAAAACTAAGACGAAAACAAGCGTAATACTTTTAAAAGCGAACAGGCAATTTTTTTTCATGAACGAAGGATAGTTAATCACATTTAATAAGCTCCACAATCAAAACCGTACTAAGTCATAAGTCTAAAGTTATTTTTTGGGGCTTAGAACTTAAGACTTTGGGCTAATGACTATCCGTCAATTTATCGTTGACACGACAATCACATCATCAATCCGATAAAAAAACAGAATGTGGTTTATAATTATTTACACAATAATACGTGTTGTTGCGCTGAAACCGTCATGCACTGTCTTGTATATGATTAAAGTCAGTTATCCCACATTTTATTTTTGATATACCCGCACATAATCAACCTCAAACCGCTTTGGAAAAGTGGTTGCCGATGGTTCGCCGCCGTTATCGCCGCCAATGGCCAAGTTCAGGAGGATGTAGTGCGGTTGTTTAAAGGGATTAAAGTTGCTGCCGTCCTGGTTAACCAGGTCTTTTAAGGCCACGTGGTTAAGTAACATATCATCAACATATAGGCTAATAGATATTTCGTCCCAATCCATTCGCCAGGTATGAAAGCGCTGGTTCCAGCCGGGCTCAAATTCATCGAGGGTTTTGACATTGCTAAACCATTTGGCCTGGTAGGGCACATTGGTGCCACAAGCTATGTTGGCCAACAGTTTATCCTGGTAAAATTCCATAATGTCAATTTCGCCGTTTGAGGGCCAGGGCTTGTTCAGGCCTAAGGTCCAGAAAGCCGGCCATAAACCGGCATCTGTATTTATCCGGCCCCGCATAATCAGCCGGCCATATTGCCAGCTTTGCAGGCCACCGGTATTCATACAGGCCGATGTATATTCAATAAACGGTCGGCTGGTCTGCCAGTCGGTACTGTTAGGCACATACGCAGGGTTGGGCAGGTGCACCTTTTTAGCTTCTATTACCAACAACCCGTTGTGGCAGCTGGCATTGCCGGCCTGGTACCATTGGTCTTCATGGTTGCGTACAAAACCCTGCTCAAACTTCCAGTTGGCAGGGTTTGGCGCTCCCTCGTTATTAAATTCATCGGCCCAAACCTGCTTATACCCGCCAACGGTATCAGGTTGTATTTGCTGGCCTTGTGCTATTAAAGGCGCCAGGAATGCTAAGCTTAACACCATCCGTTTCATCGCAACAAAAAGAACACTTGCTTTATGGTAATGCTTAGTGGTAAAAAGCGTTGTATTCGGGGCTATTTCCATGGTATTATTTTTATTGTTCAATATCGGGTTTTATATCTGTAAGCGCCTAATTTATGGGCAGCCAATGAGGACGGGCTGGTTCCTCCCTACTCCTCCAATAAGGCCGGTGGTTTTTATGCCATGCAAATTTTATATATTGTAGCCTGATATCAAAACAGCCCATGACCCGATTTTTACCGGTAATTTATCTTCTTTGCAGCGCTCCCCTTTTTGCAAAAGCACAAAATAAAAATACAGCCCCGCCATTAGCCTATCATCTTGGCTGGGACGGAAAATCGGCCATTCTGCAGGTAAGCCTCGACTATATGCCCGCAAACAAAGATAGCACCGTATTTATTTACGGCGATCTCAACTTTGGCGGCCAAAAAGAGATTTTTAACGTGCTGCAAAACATCACCACTAAAGACAAAATAAAGCTTACACCACGCGAAAGGAAAATAACGGTTTACCATACCGGCGCGGGGCCAACGAAAATAAGCTATACCATTAACGGCCAATTGGTTGGCAACCCCAAACGGGCAACAGTTGATGAATTGTTTCGCCCGCTGATAACGCCCAATATATTATACATGGTGCCCCGGTTTTTTATGATAAATCCGGTGGGGCATCCGGCCAGCGAGGCAAGTATCCAATGGGATACATTTCCGGCGGGTTTACCTTATTTTATGTCGACGGCAGCCGGCGCCGGCCCGGCTGTTAAACAAACCATTAAGCTTAAACAGGAGCAGGATGTACTGATGCTGATGGGCGCCAACCTGGTTATTAACACCTACAAAGTACACGGCATCCCCTATTATTCCATTACATCAAAAAGCGATACCATTAACAACTCAAAAGCCGAGCTTAAACCCTTTTTTGAGCGCTATTTTCCGGGGCTGCGCGATTTCTGGAAGGACAACGAAGCGCCCTACTATTACATCAGCGTGCTGCCGCTTTTATCAATTGACAAGCCATGGGCTACCGGGTACAGCCAGAAGCATGGCTTTGTTATGCGCTATTCGGGAAAATTTGATGACGATAAAAAGCGGGTGCTGGCCCATGAAACCTCGCATTCATGGATTGGCAATAACATGCAAATTGGAAATGATGAATTTGACAACCAATGGTTTGGCGAAGGGTATAATGATTACGTGACAATGATTAACCTGGTAAAATCGGGCATACAGGGTAAGGCCGCCTTTTTGGGTTATATGAATAAAAACAATTTGTACGACCATTATAGCAGCCAGGTAAAAAACGCGCCAAATGACTCCATAGCTGTCAAATTCTGGATTGATAAAAACTACCAGACCCTGCCTTATAAAAGAGGTTTTATTTATGCCTTTTACTTCGATAACCAAATCCGCCTGGCCTCGGGCGGCAAACTTTCTATCAGGGATTTCCTGCTGACTTTATTTAAAAGAAACCGGCAGATTCATGCCCCAAACCCGGCCGCCAATTTAACTCTCGACGATTATATCGCCGCGGCATCAAAATTCATCCCCGAAAAGCAGGTAAGAAACGAAATTCAAACCTACCTGATTAAAGGCAAACTGCTCAACTTTAAAACCATCCGGCTGATTGATGGCTTTAAGGTGGCTTATCGCGATAGCATACCGGTTTTATCAATAGGCAAAACAATCAATTTAAAAAAAATCTATGCCCAATAATTACAGCCCATCGCGCAGGAGCCTCCTTTCCCTATTGGGCGTACTGCTATTTGCCCCGGGATTATTAAATAGCCTGGCCAAAAACCAACCTAACGAGCCCGGCACCGGGTTAGCTAACGATAACCCACTCCCCGCCAGGGATCAGTTTGCGATTAAAGGAACATTTTTAAACGCTGCCTATACCCACCCTATGAGCATTGGCAGCGCAAAAAACATCAAAAGCTACCTTAATTTCAGGATGGCGAATGGAAAAGCAGCAGATACTATTGACCAGGACAGAAACACCGCCCGCACCTTATTTGCCCGCCTGATAAATGCCGATGCCGACGAAATTTCATGGATACCCAGTACCATGGCGGGCGAAAACCTGGTGGTAAATGGCCTTGGCTTGCCGGGTACAGCCGCCAGGATAATTACCGATGCCTACCATTTTGATGGTTCGTTGTACTTGTACTCGGAAATGGCCAGGCAGGGTGCAGATGTTAAAATGGTTATCCCCAAAAACAATAAAATTGACCTGGCCGATATGGATGCCGCCATAACACCGGGCACAAAACTGGTAGCCGTTTCGTTGGTATCGATGATTAACGGCTTCCAGCACGATTTGAAAGCGCTTTGTGACATAGCTCATGCCAGGGGAGCCCTGGTGTACGCGGATATTATACAGGCAGCAGGCGCGGTGCCTATAGATGTACATGCCCTTGGTGTTGATTTTTGTGCATGTGCCACCTACAAATGGCTAATGGGCGATTTTGGCGCAGGCTTTTTATACGTACGAAAAGACAGGTTGCCACTCATTAAACGGAGCCAGTTTGGCTACCGCCAGCTAAAAGACATGCAATCGCACGTTTTCCCTTTTGATGCAGCCGGAAATGCCCCATTTGATTTTGTGCAGGGCGACAAAACCCGCAATTATTTTGAAGTGGGTACACTGGGCAATGCCGCCGTGCCGGCGCTTATATACTCCTTAAACTACCTGCTGCAAACCGGCGTGGATGACATACAAAAATACCGTCAGCCCCTGCTTGATAAACTACAGCAGGAATTGCCCAAGCTGGGTTACCAACCCATGACGCCACGCGAATCAACATCGCCGATAGTAAGCTTTGCCCTGCAAGGCGCCGAAAAAAAGCTGCACCAAAAACTGGCTGCGGCCGGTATTAACATACAACTTTATGAAAACCGGTTCCGGATATCGCCATCGGTATACAATACCATGGGCGATATTGAGCACCTGATCAGCGTACTTTCCTGATTAAGAAAGCACTGTAGCTACCAGTAAGGCCTAAAAAAGCAACGTCGTTTTAATCCCGTTTTATCAAACCCGCCCGAACAAAACCTGAATTAATTGGGGGTGCCCGAAGGGTTATATCCAAATTGCTTTTTAAACGCAAAGGAAAAATGCGACAGGTTTTCAAATCCCACATCAAAATAAACATCCGATGGCTTTCTCTTTTTTTCGAAGATCTGGTAATGGGCCAATTCCAACCGCTTTTTTGTAAGCCATTTTCCCGGCGTATTTTTAAATGCTTTTTTAAAATCCTTTTTATAGGTAGTAAGGCTTCTGCCCGTTAAATAACCAAATTTTTCTAATGGAAGATTGAACATATAATTCTTTTCCATAAAATCAACCAGGTCTGGCTTACCTGGTTCTTCAAACTGCCCAAGCAAATGATCCACAGTTTTATCAATGGCGCGCAGCACACGTATGGCTTCTTCTATTTTAAATGTCGCAATGTCGGCAGGCAAGGCATCTGATAGCTTAAAATAAGGAAACAGCGAATTGAAAAGGCTTTCCAACAGCGGATGATCCTTTAATATTTTAAGTTCGGGACTATAGTGCTTCAACGGAACAATCTGATTGACGGCATAATATTGCTGCAATATCTCCCGGCGAAAAATAATGGACACTGCTATACAGGGTTTGCCATCCAACGGCAGCTTACTCATCCGGCCTAATTGATTGCGGGGAACCAGGATGGTATCTCCTGCAAAAAAATTAAATACACGATCGGCCGAAGCAATCCTTACCTCGCCAGATAGTATGCGCACCAGGGCTGGTTGCGGCAAAATGAGTTCCCTGCTATAGTGCTTTTCTTTTTTACAAGAGATAAACACCTCTGCAATATTGGCTGCACCCCGAATTTCCATTTCGTAAAATTAACAAATTATTTATTCAGCAGGTTCAAACGTACCAGACTTGATGCTGTGGCCACAATGGCTTCCTCGGCAGATCGCGGCTTCCAGCCTAATACCCTTATCGCCTTTTCACTGGTAGCATTCATTACCTTGCCCAGCATCGGTAAAAGTACTTTTACAGCAGGATCGCGAAGGGCGGCAACACGTAACAGCCAGTTGGGCAACTCACGCAACTTGATATGTGCCGCAGCTTCGGCCATGCGCCTTTTAAGTACCCCGGCAACATCTACCAGCCAAATACTTTCGCCCGCAGTGGCCAAAAACCGTTCGCCCTTAGCAGCAGGATTCGTCATCGCCAGCAGATGAAGCGCTGCCACATCGCGCACATCTACAAAACCGCAATTAATTTTCGGACTGCCGGGAGCCTTGTCCTGCATGAGTCTTTTGATGACCTGGATAGAATGCGAATAATCGGGCCCCAGTACCGGACCTAAAACCGCAACCGGGTTGATCACGGAAAGCTCGAGCCCGCTGCCTTCTTTGGCTATAAAATCCCAGGCGGCCCGTTCGGCCAGGGTTTTTGATTTTTGGTAAACCGGCACATTGCCCGTTAAATCTGTCCAGTCGGTTTCTTTAAATGGCGCGGTCTGCGGTTTGTGGCCAAATGCAACGGCACCGAGTGCCGACGTTAACACCACTCGTTTTACGCCGGCATCGCGCGCGGCGCGTAATACCCTAAGCACACCTTCACGGGCAGGTATAATCATTTCGTCCTCGTGCCGGTAACCTTTTAAGGGAGTTGGCGAGGCCACATGCAATACGTAGGTACACCCGGCCACGGCTTCCATCCAGTTGACATCGGATGAAAGATCGGCTTCGACGAAAGATAGCTGATTTCCAGGCCCGGCTCCGCCTTCTTTCAGCATTGCCCGTACTTCCGGCTCCCGACTTAAGGAACGAAGCGTTGTCCTGACATTGTAGCCGGCATTTAAAAGTTGCAGTATGCAATGCATAGCTATAAATCCAGATCCACCTGTTACAAGTACTGTTTTTGGATTATTTGAATTTGTTGTCATCTATTTAAAAATTGATGAAACAAAATTCGGCGTAAAATGAGCAATGAGTTTTGTTTAAAAGTCGTTATTTACTTTGCTTAAAGGTTCAGCTAAACCTGGCGCATACTCACCGTAATAACAAGAAATCTTAATAGTAATAACAATGGAAGCCCATACGCTATGGGTAACTCTAAACGGTACAGCAAGCGCTGCTTATGCCTTCATTCGGCATTTAGCTAACAATAAAAAATGTGTCCCCACTCCTTTGGAAGACACATTTAATTAACTTTAACTGTTCATTTTTATCAACGTAAATGAAAAAACCGCAAGAACTAAAGGAGTATTTTAAAAGCCTTTGTAATTTTTATCGTGAGCCTGCATAAGTCAAGGTACCATCAAAAACTCTTTTGTTGGTGGCATTGGCTCCCCAGTCAAATGCAAGGTGGAATGTTTTGGTATCGGGGTCATAATAATTATCTTTTCCTACAGTGTTCTGCACAGCCGCATTCCCGGTTGCTATCACGGTAACCTTGTTGGTTGTAGGATCAACCGTAAGCTGCAGCCCGGCAATACCGCCCACACCGCTGCCGGTGATCCATTTTAAAGAAAACGAATTGGTGTAGGTTCCTATGGTAGCCACGTCAACCTGCAGCCCATCGGGATAGGTACCGCCCAGCGTGGCATCGGCAACACCATCAATATACCGGGCTATAGTACCGCCAAGTGTATAAACGCCATCGTATTTGTTTTTAACACTGTAAAACGCATACATAGTACCCCTGCTTGCCGCGTGGATACCTACCCCGGCCGAATCAGTAATTTTATAAGCCAGGGCGTAGCTTTTTGATAAATCCAGCTTGCTGCCATCAAGTTTTATCACAAAATTCTTTGCAAAATCGCCCGAGGCAAATTTAAACGTGAGGTTATCGCCAGATACCGAAACATCGGTAGATGAAGTCCCGATGGTATAAAAAGATGATGGTAACAATTCATAAGCTGTACCATTGGCCTCGTTATAAGCATCAATAGAATCCGGCACGGCCGACACCACAAAGTTTTGCGCCTTTTTCAGATCCGTATTATTTGCCGCATCTTTTTTCAGCGTAAAAACATCAATGGTTTTAACATCGGTAAACGGATCAAAAAATGTCGATGATTCCATTCCGTTGGGGAAGCCTATTAGGGTTTTACCGGCATTGAGTGTTTCTGTAGTAACTTTATCGGCAGCGGGCTCCTTTCTGCATCCTGCAAACACAACAGCAAATGCACATGCCACAACCAGGTATTTAAAAAATATATTCTTTTTCATGCTTTTTAAGTTGAAGGGTTAATTAGTTGTTCTTGTATCCCACCACACATGTGCATCCTGGGTATCGCCACCTGTTAACCTTGCAACAGCAGCTTTAACATTTGTTCCGTTGGTATTATACTCCGAAGATGCATAGGTAAACCTCCTGACAATCTGGCCCGATGAGTTTGTGGCATCCGGCGCAGGGGTAAGCGACGGCCAGCCGGTTTTTCGCCATATAGCCCAGGCGGCATGGCCATCGGGGTAACTGGCTATCCACCTTTGGATAGAAATGTTTTTTATTTGCGAACCTGTTATGTCGGCGTTTTTAGTGTCTGTTACCGGGAACTGTGCCAGGTAAGAAGCAGACGGGGTCCCGGCATCCCATTGTTCAAATGATGCGGCTACGCCTGTGGTGTAATCGGTGGTGATACTTTCGTCAGTCCATCCTAAATTGGCGGCCTCGGCGCGCGCCAGCCAAACTTCGGCAGCATTAATCATCACCACCGATCCGGTTTCTAAACGGAGGTCGCCCCGTAAAACGCGTGTCCATGTCGGGTTTGCATCCTCAAATGCCAAAACACTCAGGCGAACCAAACCATAGGGCACGCCAATACTTGATGTGGTTACGTTGCCCGATAATTCGCTTGCCCCGCCAAATTCGGCCTGCCTGGGGTCGTTGCTTCCTACGGTGATATCTGTCAGCGTTTTTGACTCGCCATAATCTTTCCGGCCGTTGTAAAGGCTATACCAGGCGCTTTTGTAGGTGCCGCCGGGATAAACCAGGGTGAAGTTTTGGGCATTGGTGGTTATTACACCCGATGCGATAGCCTCTTTAACCGCTACAGCCGCATAATCGCTGGCGCCGGTTACCCTGTTTGACAATTGTACTGCAGCCAGCAACTTAAGCGAGTTGGCCATGCGTTTCCAGGAAGCTACATCGCCTCCATAAATAATATCGCCGGCCAGGCTTGATGATGAATCAAACTCGCTTATGGCCGAAGTAAGTGTCGAAATTATGCCTTTATAAATAGTTTCCTGGGTATCATATACCGGCTGTATTACCGCGCTTCCTTTTAAAGCCTGGGTATAAGGCACATCTCCCCATGAATCGGTAATTATCCAGTATATATATTGCTGCATAATTTTTGCTACAGCGGTGGAATTTTTACTTACGTTAAGGTTGATGATAGTTTGCAGGTTATTTAAATTGCCACTATAGTTACCTGTAAAAGAGTTTTGCGGTAAATTGTACAATGATGTTCCTGAATATTGGGTTTCAGAAAAATACTGGCCGTACTGGGCGCCCGATAAAGGCTCGGTGTTGGTAGAAGCGTAGCCACCAAGGTTTGATTGTACGTTGGTTAATAAAGCCGATGTAATAGCTGTTGTTGTAGCGCCGGGATTGCTGTTAACATCGCCAAAATCCTTCAGCTTGTTGCAGCCCGTTGTGTATAAAACAACGGCCATTGCAGCTGTATATATGTATATCTTTTTCATTTTGTTTAAAATCTTGATTGGTAGGTAATGCTTAGAATGTTACTTTGAGATTGAAGCCAAAACCCCTGGTTCCGGGCCATTGGGCCGTTTCGCCCTGCGAGGCGGTTATTTCAGATGGGTCAAAGTCTTTGGTTTTTGCATACAGCAGCAACAGGTTGCGCCCTGTTAATTCAAATCTGGCCGATTGAAGCGTTTTGCCAAAGCCGAGTTTTTTAACCGGAATGTTGTAGCCGATAGCAACCTCGCGAAGCTTAACAAACGTTAAATCATAAATAAAGGAATCGAAAGTTTTGTTGTTGTATAAGCCCTGGTAGTAAGTTTTTGCATCAACATAATAGGTGACCGGGTTGTTATTGGCATCAACACCGGTAACTTTAACGCCACCACCATCGGCAACAGGATCACGTACCGACATTCCTTTATCATTCAGCGCGGCGGTATTAGCAGTTAAACCGCTGTACTGGCCCCACATGTTTGATAACGAAACAAACTTGCCGCCAATCTGGTAATCGATATTAAAGCTGGCAACAAAATCTTTAAATATTGCAAAGGAGTTTTGCAAACCACCGGTAAACTTAGGCAGTACGCTGCCAAAGTATACGTTGGGATCATTGATATATGCACCGGTTGATGTAAGGATGGGAACGCCATCGGCATTGCGTTTAATACCGTTACCGTAAATCTGGCCCCACTCTTTACCTTTTTGCTGGATAAGATAAGGCATTGTGCTGCCCCAAACACCGGCAACAGCAACACGGTCTACGCCGTACTTGTCGCTGATTTCCACTACTGTATTTTCAATGATCCGGGCCACGTTTGTGTTAACCGTCCAGCTGAAGTTAGGTAACTTAACCGGCGAACCTCCTAAAGAGAACTCGACACCGCGTTTTCTGATCAAGCCAATATTGGTTAATATGGTTGAAACACCACTGGCCCCATTTACAGACAATGATACCGGGATATCTTTATCATCGCCCTGGTAATAGGTACCGGCAAAGGTAAGCCTGTCATTAAAGAAACCCAGGTCTAAACCAAACTCTGTTTGTTTGGTAGTTGTACCGTGCAGGCTTGGGTCGATGTAAACCCCGTTACCAGCCTGCAGCAGGTTCCCGTTCCATTTGTTGGAGCTAATTGAGTAAGTGGTATTATTGCGATATGCACCAAATGTTTCTGTAGATGTACCAAGCGCCAGCGGAATTTCGCCATATGATGCCCTTACTTTACCAAAACTTAACCAGCTTTTTGTTTGCGGCAATAACTCGCTGAAAACAAACGAACCACCAAACGATTTGGATAATACCGAGTTGGCACTATTAACAACCGACAGGGTTGAAAACCAGTCGTTACGGATGGTAACATCGGCAAACAACCAGCTTTTGTAACCTACAGATGCTTTTGCAAATAAAGCACGGTATTGTTCCTGGATGCGGGTATTCCCAACAGTAGCAGCATCAACAGAGTTGCCGATGGTGTAAAGATCATCAATGCTTAAACCGTTATTTGTATTGGCCGTATTGTCTTTATAGATGTAGTTAAAGATGTCGCTACCGGCATTGGCGTTAACCTGGAAATCAGCTATCTTTTTGCTATAGGTAACCAGGGTTTCGTAATTCTCCCTGTTTTGGTAAACTGTTCCGGTAGCGTAGCCGCCTTTAACACCGGTTTGCGTACCGCTATATTGTAATTCGGAACTTGTTTTGCTTTCATACCAGCTATCGGTGGCGTTTTTACGATAAGTAGCTTTAACACTTAAATCGTTATTGATTTTATAGGTAAGCGAAAAGTTGCCGTATAAACGATCTCGCTGGCTTACGTTGTTAATCTGATTGGCATAGGTGTAAAAATTGTACCAGTAATTACCACCATAAAAGGCCGATGGATCTGAGGCATCATACGATGTTGGATTTTGATGGTTCCAGCTTACGTAGGTTCCGTCGGGCGACTTTAAGTTTTGCAGCTCTTTCATGATCCCCATATCCAAATCGCGGTGAAACCAGGAGTTGAATGACCCGCTCGACTGGCTGGCGTAAGCATCATTAATTTGGCCGGTAAGTTGCTGGCCTACAAAATTAACGCTTGCGCCTACCGTAAAATGTTTGTTAAGATCGTAGTTAACATTTAAGCTAAAAACATTTTTATTAAGATTGCTGCCTGGTAAAATGCCACGGGTATTTTGGTTGTTGTATGACATCCTGATATTGTAATTATCAGCCGCCTTTGTAAACGCGAAGCTATTATTTAACGCTATGCCGGTTTGAAAATAGTCCTTTGCGTTGTTTGGCTGAGCTGTCCAGCTTGCAGTTTTAAAAGAATATTTAGTACCCGCCGCCCATGCATACCAGGGGATATACTCCTGCCCAACCATTTTAGGTCCCCAGCTGCTGTCATCGGTATAATCGGGATAGTACTTGCCGTTTAATGCTTTCCATCCTTCAGGGTCGCCTTCTTTATAGGTATACTGCATAAAATCGGCAGATGCACCACCGCCATAGGTATTCTGGTAGTTAGGTAATATGTAGGCTTTATCAAAGTTGGCCCCTAAGTTTATTTCGACACCCAGCCCACTGGTTTTTTTACCTTTTTTTGTTGTAATAACAATGGCACCATAAGCACCCTGCGATCCGAACTGGGCAGATGCCGCCGGGCCTTGTAAAACCGTGATGTTGTCAATGTCGTCGTTACTTAAATCGTCGGAGTTGGGCAAAATAGTACCGTCTACAACATATAGCGGGTTGTTGCCGCTTCCAAAGCCTGTTGCGCCGCGTAACCGGATATTGGTGTTACGACCCAACGCTGCAGCCGACTGGCTCCTTACCTGGATGCCCGCAACCTTACCGGCCAAAGCATCATTGAGGTTTGGCTCCCGGATAGTGTTCAGGGCTTCGGATTTTACAACCTGCGCGGCGTAGGATGCTGAACGGGAAGTTTGCCTGGTGCCGTAAGCACCTGTTACTATTACTTCGGACAGGCTGTTGGTATTGATAGCCAACATAACCTTAATTGGCGACGAGCCTATTTCGACAGTCTGGCTGGTGAAACCCGTAAAGCTGAATAACAAACTTTTTGCAGTGTTGGGCACGCCTAAGGTAAATTGGCCATTGGCCCCGGTTTGGGTACCAATTGTTGTTCCTGATACCCTTACGGATACGCCGGGCAGCGGCAATCCGTCGTCTTTTGAAATTACCGTACCGGTAATTGTTTTGTTTTGTGCTAATACAGCGTTAGCGAATAACACCACAAGGCACAAAGCTGTGAGTAGTAGTTTTTTCATCGTATAAGATCAATTAAGTGATTTTCAAATTTATATTAATTTCAATAAAATAGTATAAAAATTACGAATATTTAAATTTATATAGTTTTTATTTAAAATATTTATAAAAAATATGGATTATCACAGAAAAGTAGAAGGAAAAATATTTTTCAATAAACCTTCAGATGTTTCTTATTATTTTGAATATTTTAGCGTGGTTGCATTTACAGTTTTACCCTTGCCTGTTAAATGAAAAAGAGGATTTGTTGAGACTTTTTCCTGCGGATAAGGAAAGGGATTTACAGGTGGTTAAGGTTAACTTACACACGTTGTTTATTTAATCACACGTTATCAGGATTGTTTTTATCCTTCCACTGAGGGGGAAATTTGAAAGAAAACAAAAGAAGTTAAAAACGAAGGGCTGCGATTTAGAGATGGGTTACCGGAGGGTGGATGTTAACCACTGCGGGCAAAGCAGGTACCAATAAAGCGGGATATGCATGTGGACAGCAATAGTACTGCCCGGTTTTGTATTTGCCGTAGCGTTGCTTTTGCTTGCTTATAGTTATGGAGCCTTGCCACAGGTTTTAGTTGAATGAACGCATTTGGCCTGGCAACCGGGGTGTTTAAATTGTAAATTGCCGTAGCCCGCTTTTCAACGGGTTGACTTATAACCGGGCGGGAGTAAATTGCAGAAAGGGATTTGTGGCATTTAATCTAATCCTAAAAGTGTTTGGAGCGTTATCTAAAATAAACAAAGCGGCTGCTATATTCCCCCTCGGTTCTTGAAAGGTTACCTTCCTTGACGTGAAATGACAATACGCCCGAAAACTCAGATGTTTTATAATCTTTGCCGAACAATTTAGCGCAATGAGCAACAATGTCGCCAATTGCCCTGGGCGAATCAAAATAATCAGTTTGCAGCAACCGCTGAACTGCTTTGGTGGCTCCCGGCTTTTTCCCTAAAAATTGAACGTTACTGCTTTTTACCACAGTAGCATTCTCATCAGCAGCGCCATGAATAAGTGTAACAAGACGTTCTGCAATCACCAATTGAACCGCTTCGGATTTAAAAGCATTAACCGCCTCTGCTAATTGCATGTACTCTTCCTTAAACCGATCTAATCTTGACATGGATGAAACTGTATTCTCTAAGTATTTCATATTTTTAATTACTCAATTTTGCCTGCAAAGCCTTATTAAAATTTAATTTGATTTAGGTAGAAAAATCGAACCACTCGCCTTTCGGGCTGTTTGTCAATTATTGAATTGCCGGTATTTAACAGGCAATAGACGGAAAATTTGCTATCATCTTTTTTATATAATTTATCCGATCATATAAATCAATAGCGTTTTTTCCTAAGCCGATTCGCAACAGGAAATAAATTTTATCCTGACAAATCTTTACTATGATAGTAAAGGCTAATATAATTTATATTGAGACGGTAAAAGAAATGTATCGATGAATAGTAATTAACTATCGACTAATGGGCTACGGAGAGGTGTTGGCTATACCCAACTCCCTGTATTTTTTTAAAATTGCACAAGAAAGCGTAAGAATAAAAAAATCCCCACTCATCAGAGCGGGGATAAACCATTAGTATCCGGGAAGATCTTGCTTACGGATTAATGACTTGCCGAAACTTCATTTGCAGCCTGGATGATCACCCTGGCCACTGCCTGCGGTTGCGACATGAAGATTACGTGGCTGCCTTTCACTTCTGTTACTTTAGTGTTTGAGCGCTCGTACATCTTATGCTGGATAACGGGGTTGATGCTTTTGTCTTCGGTTGCAATACAGGCGTAAGCTGGTTTATGTCTCCAGGCTGGATCAGAAATTGGTGTGATAAAACCTTTGGCATAAAATGCACCTTGTGAAGCGTACATAAAATCGGCTTCCTCCTGGCTTATATCTGCACAAAAACCTGCATGATATTTAGCTTTGTCGTAGTAAACAATACCCTTATCGTCTGGTGCCAGTACTCCATTTTCGGGAGCAGGAGGCGCAGTTTGTAACCATTGTAATGCCGATTCGCCTTTGTCGGGTTGGAATGCAGCTACATAAACCAATGCCGCCACTTTGGGATGATTACCTGCTTCGGTGATAACGGCTCCTCCCCATGAATGCCCAACAAGGATACAAGGACCGTCTTGCTTGTCAAGCGCTGTCCTGGTTGCGGCTACATCATCTTCAAGCGATGTTAACGGATTTTGCACCACAGTAACGTTGTAGCCTTTTTTTGTAAGTACGGTGTAAAGGGCTTTCCATCCGGAGCCATCGGCGAATGCGCCATGTACCAGCACTACATTTTTTATTGTTTGTGCACTTGCTTTAGTTACCGTGCCGGTTACAGCAAAAAGAGCCACTGTTAAAATTAAAAGCCCTGCTTTCAATGTGTTTTTTATTGTTTGCTTTTTCATCGTTTTTGTTGTTGAAGTTTTTTGTTTGAATCAACAATACAAAGGTGGGTTGAAAAGCAGGCGGAGTTTATATGCACATTACCCGGTTAGTTGTAATTTTTTCCCTTCCTGAAAATTTTTTGGCGAATTTCTGAAATCAGATGGCGATACGCCCATGTTTTTTTTGAAGAAGTTGGAGAAGTAAGGTACGTCTTCAAACCCGAGCTCAAAAGTAATGTGTTTTATCGATCTGTCGGTATAGCACAGGAGCCGCCTGGCCTCCACTACAATCCTATCCTGTATAATTTGCGAAGGCGTTTTCTGGTTGAAAATTGCAAACAGATTAGATAAGGTTTTGGGTGCCTTACAAAGTTGCTCCGCATAAAAACTAACAGAGTGCTCGGTTTTAAAATTTGCTTCTACCAGCAGGTTAAACTTCCGGATGATGTGAAACCTTTCGTCCTGGAGTTTTTTGGCCGGTACATACCCAAACCTGGCCAGCCGGGTTACATACATAATCAGGCGCTTTAGCAGCACCAGCAACATTTCACTCTGGATATTGTCAGAAGTTTTGAATTCCTCAATAAAAACGTCGGATAGCAGTTGTAACTTTTGTTGTGCCAGGTCATCCAGCTTAACAAACATATGATCGGTACTGCTAAACAGGAACCCAACACAGCTTACCTCACTATCGTGATCGATAATGCAGTAAAATTCACGGTTAAACTGCCAGGCAATAATATTTACAGAATTTTTAAAACTGAAAGATTGATTGAACAAAAGGGTTAGCAGAGAATTGGACGGAAAATCATATTCAGATCCGTCGATGGTAACCGTTTGGCTTTCTCCTGTGTTCCACGCTATAGTAAAATACTTATTGAACCGGTCTTTACTGAAAAACAACCGGTCAAATGCCACCTCGTCCTTAAAAAGCAGTAATTCCCCGCCCGTGTTTTCCTCCCTTAGTTTAAGTCTCATTGTCGATTAAATAAATTTATTACAAGCAAATACGGGGTAACCACCAGCTTCTGCTTAACCGACGTTCAAAGTACGAAAGTACAATGGAACCCCAAACTTTAAATTACAATTCCCGGGTTTTGAGGATGCCTGTTCCCGGCTTCTATAAAATACAAAGCCCCATTTACTGTGAACCGTAAATGGGGCATAAATTATATTGACCTGTAAGATTAATTGACAGATACTGTTTGTGCTGCTTCAACTATCACAGCAGCTACTTTTTGCGGCTGCGAGATATAAACAGCGTGACTGCCTTCAATCTCGGTAACTTTTGTATCGGAACGTTTGTACATAGCACGCTGAATTTCGGGATTGATGCTTTTATCATCGGTAGCTACAATACCGAATGTGGGCTTATTTCTCCATGCGGCGTCCGAAATGGGGCTTACAAAACATTGAGCGTAGAAGGCGCCTTGTGATGCATACATAAATTCAGCTTCTTCTTTGCTCAAATCACCGCAGAAACCGGCGTGAAATTTTGCTTTATCATAGTAAACAATGCCTTTATCATCAGGAGGCAACACGCCGTTTTCCGGTGCAGGCTGGGCGGTTTGGAACCATTGAAGCGCCGATTCATTGTTATCCGGCTGGAATGCGGCGATATAAACCAAGCCTGCAACGTTAGGGTGGTTACCTGCCTGTGTAATTACCGCACCTCCCCAGGAATGGCCTGCAAGAATAGCCGGGCCGTCTTGGGCATCCAGCGCCAGTTTTGTTGCTGTTACATCATTTTCCAGCGAAGTGAGCGGGTTTTGTACAACGGTTACGTGGTAACCCTGTTTGGTAAGGTTTTCATAAACACCTTTATAACCCGAACCATCGGCGAATGCGCCATGTACCAATACTACGTTTTTTACTGCCTGAGTTTTTGCTTGATTTTTCATTGTTTTTGTTTTTAAAGTTTTTGTTTTGTTTTAACAATACAAAGATGCAGCGAAAAAACAGGGCGGATAATGAGCACATTTCCCGGTTAGTTGTAATTATTTCCTTTTGTTAAATTTTGCGGAATTACCAAAGTTAGCAGGTACGGCCTTTAGCACTAAAAGGCGTTTTTTGTATATAGATTTAATTACTCCTAAGGCAATTAGAAAGCCTTGGTCGCTGTATAGTTTTTATTAAATTATGCCAGCCGAGCTAAAATAACATCGGATCATTTTCATTAGCTGCTTCACTAACGGTCTCTAAACTACTAACAAATAATCATTCACTCCGCAAACTTTTCACCGGGTTTGCCAGTGCGGCTTTTAATGCTTTGTAGCCTATAGTTAACCAACCTATCAATAACGAAATTCCAATGGCTCCAACAAAAACCAATACACCCGGCGAAATACGATAGGCAAAAGTTTGCAGCCATCCGTTCATCAGGTACCAGGCGGCGGGTGCACTAATTACAAATGCTGCCACAATAAGCGCTAAAAATTCCTTCGAAAACAAATACAGAATGCTGTTAATTGATGCGCCTAAAACTTTTCGTATCCCTACCTCCCTGGTACGCTGTACTGCCATAAACGAAACCAGTCCATACAGCCCAAGACAGGAAATAAAAATGGCAATAAGTGCAAATACCTTATAAATCAGTTCCAGCTGGTTCTCCTGCTTATAAAATTTGGCAATGCTGTCATCAACAAAAAAGCCGGTGTAGGCGTACTCGGGATATTTCTTTTCCCAGGTGCTTTGCACAAGTGCGACCGTTTTCCTCAGGTTTTTCCCTTCAATTTTTACCGCAATTTCCTGCTCCAATTGTTTGAAGGGGTACATCACCAGGGGTTTGATTTCTTCGCGCATCGAATTTGTTTTAAAATCGGCAACAACGCCTACGATAGGCAGATTTCCGTAACTATCGAAGGTGATGGTTTTGCCCAAAGCTTCGTCTGCACGTTTAAGGCCAAGTTTGCGTATAAAAGTTTCGTTAACCACCAACTGCCGCGCGGTATCGCTGGGTTCATAGCCTTTCCCAGCTATAAATTTGAGGCCAAATGTTTTAAAATAATCAGCATCGGCTACCTTCATGAAAATATCAAAGCCAGGATCTTTTTCGGAATGATTGAAGAAGAAATTGCTGGAATTGTTATGTACTGAAGACGGCACATCAGCTGAAAAGCTGGCCGCTTGCACACCCGGCAACGCAAGTACCTGTTGTTTAAAGCTGTTCAGGCGCGATAGGCCAACGCTATCGGCAGGGCAAGGTACGGCAAGGACCGCTTGTTTATTAAAACCAAGATCGGCGTTGTTTACAAAATCCATTTGTTTAACGGCGATAGCCGTTCCAATAATCAGTAACTGTGAAATGGCGAACTGCGTAACTACCAATACCCGGCGGAGCGATATGCCACCCGCCGCTTTGGAGTTGATTTTGTTTTTCAACGCCTGGATAGGTTTGAACCCCGATACAATAATTGCCGGGTATACCCCGGAAAGAAGGACTACTGCGCATATTAAATAAGCCAGGCAAAGCAATATACCGGGACTGAACAGGCTTATGATATCGGGCACGCTGGCAATGCGCTTAAGTAATGGGAAAACCAGTTCGGCCACAACTATAGCAAGACCGGTAGAAAACAGTACGATAATGGTCGTTTCGCACATCACCAGGCCTATCAATTGCCCGCGGCGGCTGCCCAACACCTTGCGAATTCCCACCTCTTTAGAACGGCCGACCGATTGCGCAGTTGATAGATTAATGAAATTGATGGATGCCATAATGACTATCAGTACTGCTATAAGCGACAATGTGCGCAGCGTAGACTTGCTGGTTACATGATCGCCCAGCGTACCGCCAAAACTGGTATCGAAGTGGATGGCTGATAAAGGCTGTGCTACAGCAAATCTCTTCCGGCCGGTACGTTTATTATTTTCAAATTGTTTTTTTGAAAAGCTTAGCATTTGCCTGTCTACGGTGCTTTGCGATACATTTGCCGGGAATTTGATGTATACCTGGCAGTCACTGCTGGTTTCGTCCCAGGTATTTATATAGTTGTAGCTTTTCGCGTTCTGTTTCCATGTGATGTATGAAACCAACACTTTAAACGGAAGGTCGGTATTAGCAGGTACATCCTGTATTACGCCTGCTACCTTTAGTGTAAGCAGGTTGTCCATCCTGAGTGTTTTTCCTACAGCCAAGTGCCAATCGCCAAAGTATTTTATCGCGCTGCTTTGATCAATCACCACCATATTGGGATCCTTTAAAGCTGATGCACTGCCGGCCAGCCAGGTTGCTGAAAAAACATCAAACAACTCAGGTTCGGCGAACATGATGCCGGTGTTTTCTACAAATTTTTTATCTGCTGCCGGGTTACCATTTACCGCCGGGGCCACAATCTGGCTGCCATAAATGGCGTTGATGCCCGCAACGGTGGCCTGCGGAAAATAAAGGCGAAAGGCGTCTACCGCAGGCGCCGATATCCCGGCACTGTATCTGATGTTGCCTTCCCGCTCTTTTTTGGTAACGATGCGGTAGGTGTTTTTATAACCCGGCTGATACGTATCAAAACTCAGTTCATATTGAACAACCACAAATATAAGCAGGCTGGCTGCAATCCCTACTGCCAGGCCGGCTATATTAATGGCCGAGTAACTTTGATGGCGAACGATATTGCGCCACGCTATTTTTAAATAATTTTTGAACATATAACTACGGTTTAATTTCCCTGCAGACCACCTGATAGTGGCTTCATGGTTCGAAATTACCGCAGCAGATAGCGTAATACTTCTCAAATTATAGGATGGGAAGCCTTTTTTCAGATCATTTTTATATTCCAGAGGAGTTTTACCGGTGGCCTGCTTAAAAATACGGCTAAACGTGCTTTGGGCGTTAAAGCCTGATTCATATGCAATGCCCAGCAGTGTGATATGGTTGTAGGCCGGATCTTCCATTTTACGGGCTGCATCTAAAACCCGGTATTCATTGATAAAATCATTGAAACTTTTTTTGAGTCCGGTGTTAATTATCCGCGATAGTTCATGGGCGCTGAGGTTAAGCTTTTTAGCAAGTGAACTTAAACTTAATTCCGGGTCCTGATAATAACGTTTATCTCCAAGTACCTTCTTCAGCCAGTTACCTTTTTGCCTTAGCGACGCGGGGGTTGTAGGTTTTGAAATTCGTATTGTCGGCACCAGCACCGTGGTTTCCGGTTTTGAATGAACAGTGGCAGCTATCCAAATCATCATTCCCGCCAACATCAGGTACAAAGAATAGTAAGCACTTATACCTAAACTGTAATGGAAATAAAAATAATCTACCAATGTATATGGCACCCACAACAACCATAACAGGCCAAAAGCCTTGATTAAACGATGCAGCCAGCGCATTTGATTGCGGTACCTGTCATTTAGGGTATTGAATTTCAGCTGTTGATAATAGTGCTCTATCAGCTTGAACGAAATATACAAGTAGACAAACACCGAAATAAACGCCGCCATATTCAACACCGGGCTCATTTGCCTAAAGAGGGGCGTATTATAAGTTGCTGTGCCGGTATCGATGCTTTGGTCAATCTCCAATACAAGTATGCCCTGTTGCAGTAGCGAGGGGATAAAGTGCAGCAGATCCTTTCGACGTAATTTATATCCCGGCCGGCTTATCTTAAGTACATAAAAATAAATAAGCGGCCCAAGCGCCAGCGAAAATTGAAATGGCAGCCGGCTCCAATAAGGAAAGTAAGCGTCCAGGTCAACGCTTTTCCCCAACAACCAAGTCATCCATAAAACAATAGTTAGCAGCCCCAGGGCGAGAAAACGATTTGCAGGGCGGTTAATGCTTTTGGTAAACCATAACAGCATGATAAAAGTGAGGCCGATAAATACCACTGCCAAAAAAGCAAAATCGTAAGGGGTGATATGGAATGTATATGGCTTCAAGACATCAAATAGCTCAATCGTTATTCCAAACAACTAATATACTGATATCCTGCCAATTAAAAATGCAGTATTATTAAGATTGTAATAAAAGCGAACAGCAAGATGTTCGCTTTTGAATTGAACAGGAACGGGCATTTTTCGCCCCCATGCTTATACGCTTTGCAAGTCAGGCACGCGGCATTCCATTTTTACCAGTTGAGCAACCAACAGTGCGTAGCCGGGTAAAATGTCACGACCGGGCAAGCCACAGAAAAACAAAACACAATTGCCTGCTTGTATAGCCTTGAGGTTTTATCCCGGCGTGGGCTACCTTTGCTTTACCGGTGAATGAATGGTTAACGAACTGCTTATCTTGCAAACAGCAATTGCGGTTTGCCTGGTAGCGAGGCCGGCGGCGGAAGTATGGAGCCGCTTGCCGCAGCTGCTTCCTTTTTTCACAAGCTTAATCGTGTTTTTTAAAGATTGCAATCATAAGCCTCTCCTCCATTAATACCCTCTGATAGTACCGTATACTCCGTATGATTGATCTCTAATGTCATACAATGGGGAAATGGAACCTGTTATATGAAAAAAGTCAAAGTCGGCCGCGCCCCCTATATTTTTTGTAGCATAATTAAACAAAGCAAAACGATAGCCCATGAAATGCGGGAAGGTATAGGCCATTTTTAATTGTGTGCCCAATGGTATCCACGTTTTCCCGTCCAGGCTATAAAAAAAGTCTGCCGCGTCTTTTCTGTTCGTAAAATTGCATTCCGCTTTAAAGTATACTACATTTTGGTTTAAGGGGATTTTTTGTGCTTCTACAGATTTTCCGGTGCTTGCATTGATCATTATAATAGCTTTGCTATCCCCTGTTATTTTTACACCAGCCAATCCGTAATTTTTTTGCAAAAGGCCCAAACCTGCAAAATCACCATCTTTCATTTTAGAAACGTCGAGCGAAACGGTCCCGGAGCATACCGGGCCAATAGTGCGTTGTGTCAATGAATTTCGAGCCATCAGGAAATTGGTGTCGATCCTGCCGGTGGTGAGTCGTAAATACCCTTTACGCGCGGTAACAGACCACAAGCTATTATCCGGGTTATGGTTCCATTGCCAAACCAGTGGTATTGCACGTTCACCTTTTTTACGGGCAAACTCGTCCGAAGCAACAATTCCTGGGATTAAACCTTTACCGGCCGGCAGGTCGAGTGTATCGGTCACTTTGCCGCCAGTGCCCAAAACGGGCCATCCATCCATCCACTTTACAGAGACCAAATAGGGAATACGGCCCACCGAGCCATAATCACGGAACAAATAAGAATACCAGGCCCCATTTGGCGCTTCGACCAATCCTCCCTGCGCCACACCTAAATCCTGGAGGCCAATTCGTCCTTCGTACGGGCCGGTGATCTTATCTGCCCGGTGGATGATGACAGTGCGCATACCGCCCTTTGGCCATGTAATATTGAAAAGATAATATTTGCCGCGGATCTTAAAAAGTTGGGAGCCTTCGGCCGGAAGACCGGTGCCGCCTGATGGCAAGCTTGCATTTTCAATAATGGTTTCATCCGTTCCGCCCGGTTTTATGCCCGAAAGATCGTCTTTCAGTTCAACCAACCTCAACTTCCCGCCCCCGCTAATCATATAAACCTTTCCGTCATCATCAAAAAACAAGGAGTTGTCGCCCATCAGGGGGGTAAATGACCTTGCTTTCCATGGGCCTTTTTCGACATCGTTTGTAGAGTAGATGTGAGTTTTGCCTGTGGTTGACGCAAATGTGCTTACATAATAGGTGCCATTATGGAAACGAATAGAACTTGCCCACGAACCCTCCCCATACATGCTTTTGCCATTTGTGAGATTTGTTGCATCAATGTTTGCTAAAGTATCGTATGCATAACCCACCGTCTTCCAGGTCACCAGGTCGTGCGACTTCATAATCGGTACACCGGGGCTCATGTGCATCGTTGTGCTGCTCATGTAATAGCTATTGCCTACACGTTCTATTGATATGTCCGGTACATCCGCATAAATAATGGGATTAGTGGCTTTTTGTGCATATAAACATGGCGCTATAAGCGTGATAATTAAGGCCGTTGTCCATAACCTGTAAATCTTGTTTCTCATATTCACATTTGTCTTTTTGTCCTGATAATATTCTTACCTGGTTTTAATTATTTAGTGAATGTATTTATTTGAAGCACGCTTACTGAATATGGATCGAAGGTCCTTGTAAACTTAGCCCCGGCCACTTTTATTTTGGAGGTAACCGGAACTATTTTTACCGGATCGCTGATCGTGTTCGTATCTTCGGGTTTATCACCTTTTATTACCACTATAATACCCTCGGGAGAAAGCTTTCCGGCCCCCTTCAGATCAATATCAACCTGCTGCGGCTTTCCTGTTACATTTACTACCTTAAGAAACAGTTTTCCAGTTTTGGTGTCCCGGGTAGCTACATAAAACATGGCTGGGATAGGTGCGGGCATGTTGTTCGCCGCGCTGTCCTGTTTGGTGGCAGGCCGCGTTTGGGTAGGGATATTGGTGCCCGCTACAGGCACCACTTTATTGCCGATATAGCTGTTAAACATTACTTGTACATAGTACGAGGGCGAACCAAAACTTGTCAATGCATCATAACCTATCAGGTTTGATTCCCATTGCCATGCTTTCGGCACGGTTGCAGTGGCCTTGTTTACATTTGCAAATAATGGCGCGTAGCATGAGCGGATAACGAGGTCCGAATTTCGTTCCATACCTGTCATCCAGGCGGCATCACCGAGGGCAGCATTCAAATTGGTGGTGGGCATGCCTTCCGTTGTTGCCCATTCACCTACAAACACTTTATATCCATTGCGGTCGTAGTTATCATAATGTGCCGCGTCCTCTTCCATCCCCCAGGCATTGCGGTAATAATGTTCATCTACAATTTCGGGCTTGCGGATGGTTAATTTACCCCTGGTCCCAAGCCAGTCTTTACCGCCGATGGTTGCGATACAGTGAAGATCCGGGTATCTGGCTTTAATGCCATCATAAAACTGGGCAAAACGTCCGTCGTAACTGCCAGACTCGTCAAACCCGTCTTCGTTACCAATCTCCACATAGCTGAGTTTAAAAGGTGCCGGGTGCCCATCTGCCGCACGCTTGGCGCCCCAGTACGTGTGTACGTCGCCCGTTACATATTCAATTTCATCAAGCGCATCGTCTACATATGGCTTTAAAAGCGGACCGGCATCCACATGGTCGCCGTCGAGTGAATAGCCGGCATAAACGGCAAGCAGCGGCTCCATTTTCAGGTCTTCGCACCATTCTAAAAATTCAAGTAAGCCCATCCCGTCGGTAGGGTGATAGCCCCATGAGCCGGTATGGCCGGGCCGCCCTTCAAGCGGGCCCAAAGTAGTTTTCCATGGAAACGCGTCGTTCAATTTCGGGCCTTCAAGGAAATTACCGCCGGGGAAACGTAAAAAACGGGGTTTCATATCAGCCAACATCTTCATCAGATCCACCCTGTTGCCATTCGCGTGGTTATTGTATGTGGGTGGAAATAAAGAAACCAGGTTAAAATAATAAACCCCGGTGCGGTTTGTCGAAATCACAAAACGGGCATCCGTGGTGGGTGCAATGCCGGCCGCCGTAGTTAACTTCAATTCGTATTTTTTCCAAAAGGTGCTTTTTACCAGATTAATGGTCCCCGAAGCATAGACCGTTTTACCGTCATTGCTTTCTATACTTACAGTTATTGGCCCGGCCGTGTTATCAGCAATTACAGGAACAGTAATTTTAGGCTTGGGCTCCCAGGGGCGAGGGGGAAATGGCTTGCTGTCCGTGCCCTTCATATAAAAAGAAGCGCTATAAGTTGTATTAGGCAAAACAGGTATGCCCCAATAACCTTCATTTGCAATGCCGGCCCGGCCACCACCGGTATCCACCATGAGTTTTAAACAGGTAGTTAACGCGCCATTAATTGCCTGGCGCTGCTGATCGGCGGGTACATTGCCGGGGTTTGCGGCAACTAATTGAATGGTGGCCTTCGCACCACCTTCCCTGATTACGCTCCATGCTTCCGGCGTATTTGGGTTGTCCTTAAATATCCTGTTTTTGATTAGCTCGGCATACAAACCGCCATCGTACGAATGGTTGATCTCTTCGGTCATCAACCCATACAGTTGCGGACTTACATTTGCACCAGACTTAGTTAAATCAAGCGTCAGCTTAGGGTTTTGCGCTTTCAAGCTTGTTGCAGTGAACAGGAACAGGCACAAAATTGAAATAGGTAATAACTTTTTCATCATGAAATTTAATATTATTTATTGTGTTTTTTACACTTATTTGCAAGACCAACGGGTCATTCCCATTGAAATTATTTCTGAGTTTATCGGTATTAGGAAGTCCAGTTGACTGATTTTCCTTAGACTTCACAACCCTTCTGAAATGACTTTATTTAACTAAAATTTTCACTTTCTGAATGATGTTACGGGACGAATTACCTAATTGAAGGATGTATTCACCGGCTTCTGCATTCCATCCTTTTTTTGTTTCGTCATAAAAAGCCAGATCGCCAACCTTTATATCCAGTTCGACGGTTTTAGTTTCACCGGGCTTTAAAAATATCTTTTTAAAACCTTTAAGTTCCTTTTCAGGACGCAGAACCGAACTAACCGGATCGCTTATATATAATTGCACAACTTCGGCCCCATAACGGTTGCCTGTATTTTTGATAGTAAATTTTGCGTGGATGGTTTCATTTTTTCCGTAGGTTTTTTTATCAGCCGAAAAATGGCTGATGGAAAAATCAGTATAAGAGAGCCCATAACCAAAAGGAAACTGCGGTTGAATTTTCCTGGTGTCGTACCAGCGGTATCCAACCAGTATGCCTTCTTTATATTCAGCTGTCATGTCTTTACCCGGGTAAGTATTTAAAGTGAAAGCAGGAGAATCATTTAACGATACAGGAAATGTAAATGGTAATTTGCCCGATGGGTTTACAACACCTTTTAATACATCGGCCAGTGCATTACCGGCTTCTGAACCGTTAAACCACGACCAAACAACCGCCTGGTTGTTTTTTTTGATTTCATTCAGATCGTAAGGAGCACCCGCCATGATTACGATAATAGTATTGGGGTTGGCTGCGGTAACCGCGTTAACCAACGCCTGCTCCCCAAAAGGCAGTTCCAGGCTTTTACGGTCATGAGCTTCACTTTCATATTCACGATTGGAACCGATACATAAAATGGCAACATCGCTGGTTTTAGCAAGTGCTACCGCCTCGTCAATCAGCTTTTGATCGGGTTGGTCGTAGCCACTATTCTGCTTATCAGTATTACTGGCCAGGTAGTTTGCTTTATAGCCCTGGGCAAAGCTGATACTCGCTGTTTTACCGAACCTTGATTTTATACCTGCTAACGCGGTAACCTCATATTTAGCTTTTACACCGGCACCATACCCGCCCAAAGCAAATGTGCGGATGGCATTATCGCCAATGACAGCAATGCTTTTAATGTTACCTGCTTTTAAAGGCAACAAATGGTTGTCGTTTTTTAGCAAAACGATGGACTCCGAGGCAATAGCATAGGCGGCTTTGGCATGCGCCGGTGTAGCGATAGATCCTTTAGGATGGTTGGTACTCATGGAGGTGTGGTACATCATCCACAAAATCCTGCGTACTTTATCGTCAATCGTTTTTACCGGAACCTGGCCTTCCTTAACAGCTTTTAGTAAGGGTTGGGCAAAATACCACTGATCATACGGTCCGCTTGATCCCATCTCAATATCCAGCCCGTTGTTGGCCGCAGCAACGGTATGGTGCGTCCCCGACCAATCTGACATGACCACTCCTTTAAAGCCCCACTCATTTTTCAGCACTTTATTTAATAAGAAATCATTCTCGGAACACCAATAGCCGTTCAGCTTATTGTAGGCCGACATAATGGTATAGGCATTACCCTGCTGTATGGCTGCTTTAAATGCCGGGAAATAAATTTCGCGCAATGCTCTTTCATCAACTATCGTGTTTACGCTATCGCGGTTAAGTTCCTGGTTATTGGCGGCAAAATGTTTTATACAGGCTGCTACATGCTGGCTTTGAATACCTTTTACTGATTGAACAGCCAACAGGCTGTTTAAATAAGGATCTTCCGAATAATATTCATAGGTACGGCCGCAAAGCGGCATCCTGCAAATATTGAATGCCGGTGCAAGCATTACAATCTTTTTACGGGCATTCGCTTCTTCGCCTATAACTACGCCATAGCGGTTGGCCATTAGGGGGTTCCAGGTGGCCGCTATTGCCGAGCCATTTGGCAAAAACGTGGCAGAATCGGTTGTCCAGTTAGCCGAAGCCCAATCAAAACGCTTTATTTCCTCGCGTACACCTAAGGGGCCGTCATCGCACGTAAGCTCGGGGATACCTAAGCGGCTTACGCCAGCGGAAGAAAACAGCGCGTTGCCGTGAAGCATGTCTATTTTTTCTTCCAGCGTCATTTTGCTGACGATGCTGGTGATCTTCGCTTTAAGCGCAACCTCACTTTTATTTTGTGCCGAGACTCCGCCGGCCACGAAAAATGCCATAAAACAGGCAATGGTATATTTCATAAAATGTTATTTCTTTTCTTCTTGTCGGTGCTGTTTATTTGGTTGCGGCAAGCGCTGGCCCATATCCAGATAGCGTGTAGTTGAAATCTTATTTTGGAAGGTAACGTAACCCATAATGTTCTAAACATTTTTGAGTGAGCTTCTTAATAAGAACCAGGCCCTCGTTACACATTTTTTTCGATTCAGGCGTCAAGATGGGGTTACTGACGATAGTAACGTGCTCCTTAAGCAAAATACCAATTGTATCAAAATTCTCTATCAAAGCTTTAATTTCACTTTCATCTAATTCCGGCGCTTTTGAAATCATTTGATTTTCCATATTCTCTATTTTTTAACCAGATATCATTTGCCGCGGCAATTGTCATACGTCCAAATAGATCACTGTTGATTTCCTTCAGTTCACTTTAAAATTTTCAACTGTCCGCTCCTTATCGGCATGATCCCGATGTTGAAAACAGAATTGTTATAGTTTAAAAAATGCCGGGACCTCTCAGTAAAGGCCCCAGGCATCCACTTATAAACAACTAAACTCTCTCTTATTTAATTTTCACGACTTCTGATCTTTTTATCGTGAAACGCAGCGTATTTTTAAAACCCCGCCCCTCTTTTCAGCGGCGCCTGGCCTGCAGGCAATTGTATCGCTTTAAATACGTTGCCCGCCTTGAAGTATTCATTAACCCAATCAATGGAAGTAAAAATTCTGTGATCCTCATGGCTCACAGAATTTTTTAAAGTTTAACTTACCAGAAAACGGTACTGTCTAATCTCTTCACAGTACCATTATTCCAGAAAAAGCTTTAATTCAACATTAATTTTTACTTATATCCTTCCTTAAGGGCATCATACATGCGCTGGTCCTTTATCACATTGTTTTTTCTGTCTAACATAAAACCTATCTCCCACCAGAATGGTAAAAGACCATTCGCTCTCATAGTTTTAGTCGAAAAAGTTGTCCAGTAATCCACCGACTTGTTGTGCATATCCTGATCCTTAGGAGTAGGCTTACCGAGGCCAGGACTCCGCCTCCATACTGCATATTCACCCAGTATCACAGGGATACCACTATCAACAAACTTTTTCATCTTTCCGTATTCGGTAATCATCTGACTCTCTTCTCCAGAGGTAGCGTTACGCTCCGGCTCAATAGTAGAGTGATTTCCGGCTCCCCAGTAATAAATCATTTTGCCCCAACTTACATCGCCATCGATTACTAAAGTAAATGTAGCAGGCGAGTAGCTATGTACCTCAAGCATCATACGATTAGGTGTCGGGTCGTGAGGCAGAGTAGTCATCAGATCAGAAGTTAAGTAACTGTCAGTGTGAGGCCCCTGCACAACCAGCACCCGGTTACTGTTTCTGCCCCCGGTAGAGCGAACTGCCTTGATGAATGTTTCATGATAACCATTAAGTATGGCCATCTGCCCGGCATTGTCAGCCGCAGGTTCATTTGCGCCGGCAAAAATAAGGTGCTCATCAAAATCACGCATAGTTGTAGCAATCTGCTCCCAAATTGCCTTTTGCATTGCATTAACGGAATCTTTCTTTATGGCATTGACATTATTTTCCAGCCAGCCACTATCCCCGTGAGCATTCAGTATCACATACACATCATTAGCCACACACCATCCAACCACTTCTTTCACCCGTGCAAGCCATGCAGGATCAATTTTTGCCTTGCTTCGGTCACTTAAATGGCTCCAAACCCAGTTACAGGGAAGCCGTACAGAATTGAAGCCTAAACTTTTTATATATTTTATATACGATTCGGTAACTTTACTATTCACCCAGTCGGCTTCGTTTGGCGATTCCATGGTATTGCCAATGTTTATTCCCATTCCTGTACGCATTTTTGCAGCCAGTTGCACGGCATTACTGCTCATTCCGGTCATGTCTGGCGCTATGGGCGATGTATTATAACCTGGGTATAAGGTGGGGGCCTGAGAAACTATCAGCCTTCTTGCCTGGCCGTTGGAACAATTTATGAATAAAACACCAGAGCGGCTTGCCCCTGTGCCATTTTGCGATAATGTTGTTAAATGAATTACAGTGCTGCCGCTTTTGCCAGTTGTTGTACTTAATTGCAGCCACGAATAAGCAGGATTGCTGATGCTCCAATCGGCATTAGCTGAAACGGATATGTCTTCGGCTCCCCCTTCACCCGTAAAAGTTATGGTGGGTACACTAACTGTTAGTTGCGGGTCCGGATTCTTCGTTTTTTTACAGGAGAATAAAGATATAACTGTAATAAGCGATATCAATATTGTAAAACAATACTTAATTTTCATTTTATTTTAATTTTAATTAGTTAAAAAGCCCCACGACGATATGCTGCCGTGGGGCTGTAGGCTATTTGATTTTCACACACCTAATATTGTCAATAGCTGCATAAACACCAGTTGCAGTTGGCGAAGAATCGAAATTTTTAAGAGTCATATTATAACTACTCGCACCAGTGGGCCCTAATAATTGGCTTATTTGAGTAATTGATTCACCATCCCCTAATTCTTTAACTTTTAATCTGAAGTCAGATAAAGGAATAGTTACGGTTTGCCAACCTTTCGTTATAAAAGCTTTGGTAACATTTGAACCTGGAATTTTCCATGGCTCATAACGCGCAACATAACTGTCACCTGCAAATTCAGTTCTTATATAAAGCGTACCTCCATTCCATGGGTGGGCCACACTTATTTCAAATTGAAGGGCCCAGTGTGAAGGAGGATCTGTAAGATTTGCCACAGGTACCCAGTGATTACCCGTATTAGAATTACCCAATGGGGCGTACTTACTTGCACCGCCATCTAAAACAGGAGAATCAAAATATATATACATAGTATTATTTGTTCCCATCGAACCATTAAAATCGGCCACAGGGCCAAAAGCCATTTTTTCATCTCCCCACCAGGCATAACCAAAATTATCACCCCACTCAAAATTTGCTAAAAGACCATCAGTAACGCCATTTTGAGTATTTACTTTATAAGGAGTAGAAATCGTTCCATAACTGGTAACAATAGTCACTGGTCCACTGGAGTAGCTGTTCGAAGCTGGGGCCGGAAACTTAACATAAGCGCCATGTGGACTTTCTGTGAAATTTGTAATAGTAGCACCGCCAAAAGAAATTGACTGGATAGTCTTAAGGTAAGTACCATAAACATAAACCGAATCACCAGCGTTGGCATTACCGTTGGAAATGCCACTAATGATTGGCTTCGCATTTATGGTATCCCGGGCAGTACCGGATTTAGTGGTTACTACGATAAACTTGTCGGATGTTGTTGCCGGCATCAGAAAACCAAGGGAGGTACCATCGGCATTCGAGTTAAATTTTGGAATTTTGGTTCCGCCATATGAAAACTGCTGAACCAATACTAAATTGGAACCGTACAGATAAACCGAATCGCCGGGGGCGGCAAACACATCGGATACAGCACTAACGGTTGGCGCCGGCGGCCCCAATTTAAAAGCGAACGTTGCTGAACCTGCTCCTGTAACATATTTTACCGTATACAGTTTGGCAGTATCAATTTTTGAAAACTCTATATTAGGGATTTTCACCACAGCACTGCCAGGGGCAAATAAAGCTGTGTTAAAAGAGGCGGGAACCCCATCAAAATAAATTTGAGTTGCATTTTGCAAATTCTGCCCGGTTATTACCACCCATTGACCTTTTGCTACGGCGCTATTTAAAACCGTATCATTAGGTGAGGCCACATAACTTTTAATAGCCGCGATAACCGGAGGAGCACTGCTGCCGCCATCTGCATTCTTTTTACAAGCTGGTGATAAAGCCACTACCATGAATAAAAGCGGCAAAAAACACAAGCTTAGGTATGATTTCTTTTTCATAACAATTTATTTAAAATGTTTTAATTAATAATATGGTACCGGCGGTTGTGCCAATTTAGGGTCGGTGGTTACCTCAGATGACGGAACCGGCAACGTAAATGAATTGACAGTTGCCGGAAGCGTAATTGGAGTGGCAGTAGTATCCCTTGTAGCTTTTTTCGTTGTAGGGTCATAAGTAAACGAAATCCGGCCGTGAGTGGCATCCTGGTTATTAAGAAACTGCACAGCATTAGACGGATCATAATAAGAATACCTCACGAGGTCTATCCAATATTGTCCTTCAAAAGCAAGTTCAACCCTTCTCTCCGTACGCAGTAAAGCCGGGGTTATCGCAGTCACTTTATCCACGCCGGCCCTTGTCCGCACAGCATTGAAATAGGTTATTGCATCACCATCGCTCGTAGTGCTATTATTACCCAAAATAGCTTCGGCATATACCAGATACACATCGGCCAACCTGAGGATTGCATTATGTTCGGGAGATGACCATCCATCCATTGTTGGCGAATTGTTGTCTTTATCGTTGCCAATAATGTGTTTTTTAAGGCCGGTACCTGTTGCTTTATAGCCACCGGCGGCAGCATTCAATTCGGGGTAAAAATCTCCGTTGAGCATAATAGTGGCTTTGCGCCTTACCGTATCCTTAGCCGAATACATCCGGTATAAATCATAGGTTGGTTGTAAGGCTTGCCATCCACCTTGTTTTTGTGGAAGTATCTCCGCGCTTGGCGAAAAATAAAGTTGTATAGCATTGCCACCTCCATAACCTACACCTCCGGCCCATTGAAGCGCAAACAATGATTCAGGGTTATCGTTGTTTTGCGCCTTGAAAAGGTCATAATAACTGGGTAGCAAATTTAAATTGCTTTTTTTACACACATTGCCCGCATACTTTTTAGCACTGTCAAGCAAGGCCTGGTCACGGCTGCCGCTTTTGCCTACACCTGCCATCGTCAAATATACTTTACCCAGCATGCCTTGCGCCGACCAAGTAGTTACCCGGCCTTTTTCGTCTGTTTTTGGAAGGTTTTGCGCTGCGAAGGTTAAGTCTTTAGCAACGAATTTATATACATCGGAAACGATATTGCGAGGAAGCAGCGGATCTTTTATCAGTTTACTGTTATCTTCAATAATTGGCACTGCACCCCAATACACCGCCAAATGATAATAAGCCACGGCACGAATAAATTTTGCCTCACCTATGGCCGCATTTTTGTCTGCCGCCGAAATGGACGGATCAGCCTGGGTCTGTATGGCGTTGATAACGCCATTACATTGCGCTATAACATTGTACAACCCAACCCAGCCATTTGTCACCAAACCATTTTGCGCGGTAATAGTGCGTGTAAAAAGCTGTACTAAATCGTTACTATACTGAAAGCTGCCGGTGCCGCTCAATACGTCGCCAAGCGGTATCAAGGCGCCATTGTTCCATTGAAACCACATCGAACCGCCGTAAAGGCTCGCCGTAGCCAGGCGTAAATCGGAGGTGGTTTTGTAAAAATTAAGAGAACTTATCTGCGAGTTGGACGGACGGTCCAAAAAACTCTTTTTACATCCGGCTACTGCTGCCGCACATAGCAGGATGATGATAATTTTGTGAATTGATTTCATAAACATATATTTTTAATCGGTGATCGTTTTATTATTTCAAGGTTATGTTTGCACCAATGGTAAACACTCTTGGCTGCGGATAATAACCGCTGTCCCAACCTGCCTGAAGCGGGTTCCACGAACCAATTTCAGGATCCATACCTTTATATTTTGTAATGATAAATGCATTGGATACGTTGGCATATACCCTGACAGACCGCACAGATATTTTGGATAAAAGACTTTCTGACAACCGGTAACCCAAGGTGATATTTTTGCACCGCAGGAATGAACCATCCTCGATAAACAAACTATTAGGACGGTTATTACTGTTGGTATTGTCATTTCTCACGCCTACAATTGTTGTATTTGGGTTGGTAACATATACATTGTTAACATCGGATGAAGAACCGGCAGGATCTACCATAGCCAGTTTTGCATAATTTAATACCGATGTAAAATAGGTAGTATGATTTTGAGGGTCGGATTGCTGTATAGCCATTTGATTGAACACCTTGTTGCCATAACTGCCGCTAAAGAAAATATTCAGATCAAAATTTCTGTAGTTAAATGTATTACTGATGCCGTACTGGAATTTAGGGATTGGGGAACCCAAAAAGGTTTGGTCCCTGGAGTCGATAATACCGTCGCCATTCAAATCCTTGAACATACGGTCGCCGTACCAGATACCCCCGCCCGCCGGAGAAACCGGGTAAGGGTTACCATTTGCGTCGGCAGGCCGGGCATGGTTTAGAAGATCAGATGGCTTTGCAAAAATCCCGTCAAATACATAGCCATAAAATTCGCCAATTGGCTGGCCCACCGTCGTTTTTTCAATGATATCGTTAATTACATATGATTTCTGGCTTAGGTTAGCATCAGTTCCGCCCGCACCTAAGTAGGTCACTTTATTGTTATTTCGCGATATGGTAAAAGAGGTTTTCCAAGTGAAATTTTTAGAAGTAATATTGGTAGAATTGATTTGGAAATCAACCCCTTTGTTGGTTAGCGAGCCGACATTGGCAAAAGGCGCCTGCATGGATCCCGGCCCCCAACCCGCTACAGTACCGGAGTATGCCGGAAGCGGCACCTGTAACAAAAGGTCTTTTGTTTCGCGGTCGTAAACGTCTAATGAAAAACCTAACCGCCCATTCCAAAACGATCCGTCGATACCGGCATTGTAGTAATCAGTTTTTTCCCACTTCACAGACGGATTTGACAAATTGTTTTGAAACTGCGCCGTACCTGATAAGCCGTTTGAAACCGATGCAAGTTGGGTTACGTAAGTATTGCCCGGTATGCCCTGATTGTTGGTTAGCCCATAACCAATCCTCAGCTTCAATTCATTTATAGATTTTACACCTTTTAAAAACACCTCGTTATTAATTTTCCAGGCAAAGCCGCCCGAATAGGTAGTACCCCAACGATTGTTGGTGGGAAAATTTGAAGAACCATCGTCCCGTATATTCCCGGTGAGCAGATATCTGTCATCCCATGAAAAATTGATACGGCCGAACCAGGATTCCCGTGCAGCGCCGCCGGTGGGGTTTGATTGTGAATTATCGCCGGAGTTTCTGGCCGTGCTGGCATCCCCCGCATTAATGGCCTGTACATTGTTTGAAGGAAAATTCCTTCGATCACCGCTAACATTTTCAAAAGTGTTCTCCTGCGATTCGTGCCCTGCTAAAGCATCAATGTGGAATTTTTTGAAGTTATGGTTATAAGTTAAAAAATTGCGTATTACAATATAAAAATTTTGGCCGGCGGCAGAGGAACCGAAGTTAGGGCTCGGAGTACCTTTACCAAAACTATAAGTTGGCGAAAACCTGTCTTCCGTATTAAAATCGAAATTACCGGATAGTTCATTTCGCAGCGACAGGTCTTTGGTAAGTTGTATTTCGGCATACACGTTGCCAAATATCTGGTTCCTCCTTTTTTGGTCTTTTATGATTTTAGCCAATGCCACCGGGTTGGCAACAGGTTGTACCCAACCGTTGGGGTCGGTAACACCACCAAAGGAACCATCACCGTTTGTTACCGGAACATCGGGGGTAATGCTTAGCGCGGTGCCGATTACATTGCTGGCGGTTGAATTTACATTTTCATTAATATGCGCCAATTGAAGGCTGGTCCCTATTTTTAGCCAATCAGTGGTTTTGTTATCTAAATTAAGCCTTAGGGAGTATCTTTTAAAATTAGATCCAAGGGCTATCCCGTCCTGGTTAAAATACGAGGTTGATAGTAAATATTGGGTCCTGGCATCCCCACCGTTTATAGTAATTGTGTGGTTCATCATCGGGGCCTTCCGGAATAATTCTTTTTGCCAGTCGGTACCAGGGCCTAAATATTGAGGATTGGCAAATTCGGGCCTGTTATCAAAGCCCCAGGCAACGGACCGGGCGTTAATAAAAGTTGCAAATTGTTGCAAATTTACTGTAGGGAGCCGCTTTAGTATTTCCTGGTAACCAGTATAGAAATCATAACTTATCTGCGGCGGTCCGGCTTTGCCCCTTTTTGTGGTAACAACAACTACACCATTGGTTGCCTGCGAACCGTATATTGCTGTTGCCGAAGCATCTTTCAATACGTCTACTGATTCAATTTCGGCGGGATTGATGGCATTTAACGGATTTGAACCGTTACCGGGGTCACCCACCGGTGGAACAACAATACCATCTATTACGTACAGTGGCGAATTGGAGCCGGTTATTGACGACACGCCACGTATTTGAATAGATACCCCGCCACCAGGCTGCCCCGACACTTGTTGAACGACAACCCCTGCAACTTTACCCTGCAGGGCCTGGTCAAAAGTAGTTGGCTGCGTTTGGCGCAAACTGACTCCTGATATTGAACTGATAGAGCCTGTTACATCTGGCCTCCGCGCTTTAGCATAACCAATAACGACTACCTCGTTCAAATTACTGGACGTTGAATTGAGCGTGACGTTAATTGCGCCGGCCTGCTTAATAGTTATTTCCCGTGGCGAATAACCTAAAAAGTTAAAAACAAGCACTTTGCCCGGTTCAGCGGCTATATTATAGCTGCCATCAATGCTGGACACGGTGCCCAGGCCTGTCCCTTTAATTTTAATACTAACTCCAGGTATTGGCGCACCATCGTCGGAACTTGTAATTTTCCCCGTAATGCTTACGGTTTGTGCATGGGCAGATATATAAAGAAATATGCCCGCGATAATTAATGAGATTTGGTATTTCACTCTCTTTTGTAAATTTTTATCCATCTTTTAAAAGGATTTTAAGGTTTGATAATTGGTACATTGTTTTTTGGTTAGTGCTTAATTGGTTTCTCTCTCATTCATAATTTATTTTGTTATCGCATTTTAGATAGCCCAAAAACAACCTTCGAAAACTACTTTACAGTTAGTTTCGTTACATGGAACGGCTGCCCGAACACTCAGTTAAAAAACTTCAGGTGCAGTCAGACGCATGTTTACTAATTCAAAAAAAGTTAACTGTTGGTCCTATTGGTTATTGGTGGAACATTGTTCAAAAGCAACGTGTTTAAATACATTACCTTGAGCTGATATTCCGGGGGATGAAACTATGATTGTTAGAAAGAAAGGGCTACCGAATTTGATAATGAATACAGCCCCAAATGTTAACCACATTATAAAACACTCAAAATCAATGCGTTAATTAATTTAAACTACTTCACGTTCATATTTTACTTTATTTTTTTGCAAAATATTGACTTCAATGACAACAATCGGGGAGTAATTGGCAAGGCAAACGCATCAAAATAGGTAATGGAATAAGCTTATGGCCTCGGGAAAATATAAGCATCAAAGGACAGCTTGTTTTTATTGGCAGATCGTGGTTAAATGATCCAGCTACCGAAGGGCATGTATTGGCCAACAACGGGCACAAATATTTGGATGCGCTTAAATTGCGTGATAAGTTTAATGTTAATCATGTTGAAATATAAGATATTGAATATCAAATATTTATGAATTTTTTTCTGAAATATGTTAAGTTATGTTAACCCAATTAGATGCGTTTGCCCTGGACAATAATTGGTTAAATTTAATTAACTGTTCTTTTCTTCCAGTTTTTGTTGGCGAATTGAACTGACATAGGCAGAGGGTGGGATGTTATACTCATCCTTAAATGCTTTTGTAAAATATTTGGGCGAATTAAAGCCAACTTCGTAGCCAATCTGGCTGATTGTCATTTGGCTGGTCTCCAGCAAATACACCGCTTTTTTAAGTCTTATAGAACGGATAAAGTCAACAGGCGACTTACCCGTAAGCATTAAAACTTTTTTATAAAGTGATACCCGGCTCATATTCATCTTGCTGCTTAATTCCATTACCGAAAGGTTTTCGTTTACTATATTCGATTCTATATAGTCAACAATACACCTTAGCAGTTTTTCATCTTCATTTTCTAAGGGAGTTTCCTGCAATTGCACATCCATCTGCTTTTTGTATGTGCGTTTATAGGTATCCCGAAGGGTTAAGATATTTTTGATTTTTGAAAGCAATATTTCAAAATTAAATGGTTTTGTCATGTAATCATTAGCACCAATTTCCAGGCCTTTTATCTGGTCTTCGTCACCCGTTAACGCGGTTAACAGTACAACGGGAATGTGCGAGGTACGTTTGTCATTCTTTAGCTTTTTGCATAACTCAATTCCTGTCATCTCGGGCATGCTGATATCACTTACAATAATATCCGGGTGTTGCGATAACGCCTTTTGCCAGCCTTCCCTCCCGTTTGAAGCTTCGATTAAAAAAAACACATCCTTTAAATTGTCTTTCAGGTAAAAACGAAAGTCATCGTTATCCTCCACTAAAAGAACTACATGCCTTTTATGTGATAGCAGCTGTTTGACGATAGTTTTACCCTCATTATGAGTAATTTCGTCTGCGCTATCGTAATCAATGTCATTGTCTGTTGGCAGGTCCATATCCCGACCGTTATAGATAACAAACGGCAGTTTAATGATAAAACAACTTCCGTGATCGGGCTCACTCTCAACAGTTATTTCACCTCCGTGCATCTTCACAAACTCATGCGTAATTGCAAGGCCGATGCCGCTGCCCTGGTTAATCATGGACTCGGGAATATCATGTTGAAAAAAACGTTCGAAAATTTTACCTTGTTTTTCACGCGGAATACCAATACCGGTATCAATCACCTTAATTTCAAGGGGGGCATCACCAGTTTCGCTATCTACATTAAGCAAGACGCTTACCTGGCCACCGGGCAGTGTAAATTTAAAGGCATTTGATAGTAGGTTAAACAATATCCTTTCTATCTTATCATGGTCAAAATCAGTAAACAACGAATCAATCGTGGTATCAAAAATAAAATTAATCTCTTTTTGTTCGGCTATATCAGTAAATGAAAGGTATATCTCGTTGATGAACTTCACCATATCCCCCGGCTTGCTATGTAGTTTCAACTCCTGAACTTCCATCTTCCTAAAATCAAGCAACTGGTTTACCATGTTCAACAATCGCCGGGCGTTTTTTCCTATCATGCCCAGCTGTTGTTTCTGTTCCAGATCGGCACGGGTAAGCATTTTTTCGACCGGTGCCATAATCAGCGAAATCGGTGTCCTGAACTCGTGGCTTACGTTGGTCAAAAATTTAGTTTTCAGCTGATCAAGATCCTGCATTCGCTTAATCTCCTGGCGCTCCTGTTCAATTATCAATTTTGCTTCCTGTTTTTCTTTCTCTGCTATAAATTTTTCTTTCTCTGCTATGAATTGTCTCCTTATTTTTTGTATTCCGCGCCGGCGTATAAAAAAGAGAGTCCCGGTTATCATCAACAGGTAAATAACATAAGCTAAAGTAGATTTCCAGAAAGGGGGCAATACCTTAATTTTTAATTTTATATAGCTGGGTTTCCATTTTCCCTCCTGGCCAATAGCCCGTACCTTAAAAGTATAATCGCCTCCGTCAAGGTTAGTATAGGTAGCTTTCCGGGTAGCATTATTTGCAGTAAGCCATCCTTTATCAAAACCTTCCATCATATACTGATGCGTTATTTTATTGGGGTTAAAGAAATTTAAGGCGGCAAATTCAATGGTGAACACATTTTCGCTGTGGTTCAGCGTTATCTCCTGTGTGGCCGAAATGGCTTTAGATAATACGACATGGCCGTCCACTTCTTCATTGGCTGCTATACTTTTGTTGTATAGCAGAAAATCAGTGAAAATTAATTTAGGCTCATCGATATTCGGATGTATGCTCTGCGGGTCGAAAATATTGAAGCCGTGCGAGCCACCAAATACCAATTCCCCTTTACTGGTTTTTAAAGCTGCATTTACAGTGAACTCTCTGCCCTGCAGGCCATCTGTTTCATCAAAGCTTTCAAATTGAAACTTATAGGTGCCATTGCCAGGTGTCAATGTTATCCGGCCCAGCCCTTTTGACGTACTTAGCCACATGGCCCCCCTGTTATCTTCCAATACATTCAAAACCTGGTTGTCGGGCAATCCTTCTTTTTTCGTCAGCGAGGTAAAACGGTTTGTTTCAGGGTTTAATATGCTCAGTCCGTCCCTTGTCGCTATCCACATCAGGCCGCGGCTGTCCTGCATGATACTATTGATGTCATCGCCGGTCAAACTGTTAGGGTCGTTGTTCTTTTTATTATAATGGATAACGCCACGTCCATTTTTTAATATTTTATCTATGCCCGAATACCCTCCTACCCAGAGATTTCCTTTGGTATCTTCAAAGAGTGCGGATATATAAGGCGCCCTGATATCCGTTTGCTTAAAAGGAGATGAAAATATTTGTTTGTCCCTGTCAAATATTTGCAAACCTGCCGCAAAAGTACCTATCCATAACCTGTTTGATGAATCTTCCAGAATATTCCACACCCGGTCATCGGCAATACTCGTAGGCACCTTGTCGTTATGTTTGTAGTGTATAAATTTCTTTCCGTCAAAATGGTCCAGCCCGCCAAAATAGGTACCTATCCATAGCTGCTGTTCGTGGTCGATACATAAACTTACAATAATGTCACTGCTGAGGCTGTTCGGGTTTCCCGGATCATGTTTATACTGCGTAAACTTGCCTGTTTTGCGGTCAAAATAAATTAAACCGCCCCCATTGGTACCAATCCATAAATTACCGTTTTTATCCCCGGCAAATTTATTAACGTCTTCAAACTTAAGACTCGCGGGGTCTGAGGCAAAGTGCCTATATAACGGGAACCTGATAATATTTTTATGATAATAACTTATCCCCTCTCTGAGCGTACGGGCCCACATAATGCCTGTTTTATCTTTGTAAAGCGATACCGTGTTCTGTCCCAACGATTTTGCGTCATCTTCCCTGCTTAGTAAATAAGTAATTTTTCCACTTTTTTTATCCAATAAATTTATCCCCCCATGATCAGTGGAGATCCACATAAGGCCGTCGTCGGCCTGAATAATATTTGTGACGTTGTTCGATGTAAGCGGAGTTTCTGCTGATTCTTTTGTGATGTACCGAAACCGTCCGGTACTGCGGCTGTAATAATAAACGCCGGAATCCATATTGGGGTTAAACACCCAGAGATCGCCCTCACTATCAATAGTTATCGAATAGTCCCTACCCCTGTTATTGGTAGCTTTTTTAAAAATATCGGTACGGTAAGTAATTGCATTACGTTTAATGTCAAATAACTCTACTACGCCGTCGTCATAAGCAAGCCACAAATTGCCGCTTGCGTCCTGCACCATATCTGTAACAGAACTTGAATATAATGATGGGCTGGAATTATGGTGATGATAATAACGCGTGGCAGTTTTTTTCAGTTCATTATACCTGTAAAGGCCTGAATCAGGACACAAAAACCAGAAGTCGCCTTTCCCGTTGTGAAGTATTTTGGAAACGAACGGATACCCCGGAAGTTTGCAAGCATGGAGCACTGACGATACGTCATTGTTAAACTGCTCCGTTTCGGGGTCATAAAAGGAATATCCAGCCGGGGTTGTTATCCATAACTTTTTGCCGGGCCCTTCAAAAATATTGTTTATAAAATCGTCATTAATGGAGTTTTTATTATTTGCATCGTGCTTAAATACTTTAAAAGTATAACCGTCATAACGGTTAAGGCCCGAAGCCGTGCCGAACCACATGAAACCTTTGGGATCTTTAAATATGCAATTAACCTTGTTGTGAGATAGCCCGTTGCTTATATTTAGCCGCGAAAACTGGTACTGGCTGTTTTGCGCAAAATTGTTGGTGTAAGCAAAAAACAATGCTGAAACGACAATATAAAGTTTTAAACGCATTAAAATTTAGTTGAGATCTTCGGGATCGTGAACCTGGCCCTTAGCAAGCCGGTACACTAAGATAATATAAAAGTAGGATTAATTCGTAATTAAAGAGATAAAAGTGTCGGTCCTTATCTGATCTATCGTGTAATTCTGGCCGGATAAGTCCGGGATACAAAATCTGGATGCCAAAGCCGCGTGTTGCTTACCATACTTGATGGTGTTATCGATCTTGGTCAGCATCTTAATCGATCTCGATAACTACTTTACCAATGTAACCACCACGCTCAGCATATTCATAAGCTTCTTTGTACTGCGCAAATGGAAATACTTTGTTCACTTCAATCTCCAGCCCATTTTTCACGGCACTTAGCAGAACATCGGTGTATTTAGTAGACGGGCTGGAAAGGATGACCACATGCTTTTTGGCGGTAAATAGATTGGTGAAAAGCGATACGGGAATTTCAACTGGCTTAGGTGTAGGATTCAGAAAAATGGCTTTAGGCTTCATGATCTGTTTAGCCGTTTTGTAACCCATTTTGCCTGATAAGTCGATAACTACGTCATAAGTGGCTTTCTGAGAAAGCACATTTTCTTTTTTGTAATCTTTCACGGCGTTTGCGCCCCATTTTTTTGCATATGCTGCTCCCCGGCTGCCAGTCGTCGCGGTTATGTTTGCGCCCCGTTGTTTTAATAATTGCAGTAAGAACATACCAAACCCTCCGGTAGCGCCGTTGACCAAAATGCTGGTTTGTGAACTGATATTACCCATTTTTTCTAATGCGGTAACGGCGGCAGTTCCAACCACCGGAATGGAGGCGGCCTGGGCAAAGCTGATGTTAGCGGGCTTTTTCCATACAAGTGAAGCTGTTACGGCAACATACTCAGCTGATACACCTTCTTTCATCATGTTTTTTACTACCCCAAAAACTTCATCGCCTTTTTTTAGGCCGATGACTGCAGATCCAAATTCTTCAACGATACCGGAGAAATCCGTGCCGGTGTGCTTTGGAAATTTTGAACCGGACATCAAGGTCATTTCGCCTTTTCTGATCTTCCAATCCATTGGATTGATAGAAAATGCTTTTACTTTGACCAGTACCTGATCTGCTTTTATAATAGGCTTTGGTTGTTCTACAGTTTGCAACACATCCGCGGTTCCAAACTTTTGATACACTATTGCTTTCATGATATTATTTTTAATTATTTAAAATGATATCACAAAGTTGCGAACAGCCAGATCAGTAAACTTGTATCAAATCACTGTTGTTGGAAATGCCTGCGGCACCTCCAAGTGAGGGTGCCACAGATAACAATCGAGTATTGGCAAATTAAGACTAATAAATTTCGATCAGGTCACTATTGTGCTTCAAAGCTTTAGGCGGCATGCCAAACATCTCATACATATACTTATTGAATTGAGGTAAATCGTAAAAGCCGGTATCATAAGCGATCTCGGTAAGGCTTCTTTCTTTGTCAGAAAGCGTAAGATAGATAGCCTGGCGCAACCTTGTCCATAATAAATACTTAGATAGGCTACTGCCAGTTTGTTGTTTAAAGAGTGACGCTAAACGCGAGGGCGAAAGAAAAACGATATCGGCAAATGTTTGGGGCGTGATGTTTTGCTCGTAATAGTTGGATTTGATATGGTCCACTATTTTGGCAACTCTTTCATCATAGGCCGTAGCCGGTAATTTGGCGAGTAACGCATCAACTATTTGGCTAATTGCTAAACTGTCTTTGGGCGTCTGAAAAAAAGCATTGGTTTCAGATGGTGAATCAAAGACAATATATTCCTCATTTTCTTTAAATCTGCTGGCCAGTTCTAAACCAATATTCGAGTAAGGTTCTATATTTAAAACATTCAATGTTCCTTTTTCTGCTACGCAAAAATGGGGGACATGCGGTTTGATCAAAAAACCGTGAATACGCTCATAAAGTATTCCGCTAACGGTCGAATTGAAGGGCGTGTCGTTTGACAAGACGATCTGATAGGCCGAATGATGGTGAATCTCTACCGTGAGGTTTCGGGCTTTAAGGGCAAGTATAAAAGGATTCATAGATACAATATGGTATGATTTCCCGTAAATATACTATCCTTTGTTAGATCAATGCTCGTTAGTTAAGCGAACTTCTACATCCTAAAGGTGATAAATTGGCTTCGATCTTGAATAGTTTAAAGAACCCTGACTGTGCTCAAATAGGTATTACCCCCGAATTCTCAAGCACAATCAGAAAGGGACCTGCCCATCAAAATTCTTAAAGTACTTTAAGAGTATTTGTTAAGATACCTTATTGGTTGCTTTATAAAGATCAGCCGAGATTTGTTCCTAAATAAAAATTAAATGTCAACAGAAAACAATAAACGGTTGATGAAACGCTTTGTGGAATTCATCAATACAGCCAGCGAGGTTTTAAGTAAAGAACTCATATCAGCAGAGGCAAAATTCTTTGTACCGAGCCAACCAGAGCCACTATATGGACCAACTGGATATCTGAATATAATCAATATGATGCGTTCAGGTTTTTCTGATATTCAATGGGAACTTGAAGACATGGTAGCGGAAAATAATAAGATAGCCGCACGTTTTATCATGCGTGGCACACACAATGGGCCCTTCTTTGGTGTGCCAGCTACGTTCAGAACTATTGAAGTAAAAGCGGTAAATTTCTACAAATTTCATAATGATCAAATCATTGAAGAATTTGGTCAGCCTGATTTGCTAAATTTGTTACAACAAATAGGAGCAATACCGTCAATGAATTAATGCCCCATTGCTGGCGCGCGTGTGCCGCGGTGTTGAACTGTATAGTGGAATATGTGTATCCTCTTATCCGTGCGCTCCTCCTCATACATACATCGTGTTACATTGCGGACGTATCCCGACAGGCCCTAGCCAATTACATATGCCAGCGGCTGGACCGTTTTGGCGGTAACGGTGGAGGTTCCGAAGGCCTTGACCAGGTAATTCCGGGCCACTCGGAGCACCAGTTTGGGTAATGTCGAATCTAAAAGCATCTTTAACTTCAATCGTTTAATATGATCAAAGTGTAGAGGAATTGCTGCCCTGTATTTCTGGAACGCAGTGATCAAGGTCCCTGCAACGTCTATTCAACTTGATGAATTTTATTTTTTATCGAAAATCTGCCCTGAGGGCATAAAAAAGCCCTTTTACTGCTGTAAAAAGGCTTTTAGAAATGGGTAAATGACGGGACAAAATCCGCACCATTTTGTTGAAGAATTGATTGAAATAGGCAGTTTTTCAAAATTCTTTACTGCTCAAGAGTAATTTATTAGCCAAACCAGAAATTGAGGTGTTTGTGCTACAACTCGCTAAGACCTTAGTGCGAATGTTAAGAAAACATATGCCCCGGAACCAAATCGGCACCGGGGCATTAATATACCAAGCAGGTTATTTATTTGTCCCAAAAAACAGGGGTATCCAGGTCATCAGTGCCTATACTAACTACGGCGGCCCTGTAATTATCAGCATTAATGGACGATTCTGTTTGCGGGTAAGTATACCTGCGTACAAAACTGCCTTTTATTTGCTTGCCGGGATAAATATTTGGCGATAGCGCAGGAAAGCCGCTCCTTCGGAAATTGGCCCAGGTTTCTGCACCGTTTCCAAATGATGTTATCCAATACTGGGTATTAATCAGTTTCAAAGCGTTGGCATCAGCATACGCGTTTGCTGGGTTATTTAAATAAGCATTTTCGGCATCGCTGCCAATTACAGCGCTGGCATCATAGCTGGCAAATTGATCCATTGCAGCCTTTACGCCATTATTATAATAGGTGCTTGCTGTACCTGTTATGTACCCCCTGAAAGCTGCCTCAGCCAGTAGCAGTTGCGTTTGGGCATAGGTTACAAAATATTGCGGCGCGGTTATTTTACCAAACACGCTGTAATTTACCTGCGAGTATTTGAATCCAGAGCCACTTATGCCGCGGAACCCGGGCGCTGTTGGCAGCGTACCACTATCATAGCCTATAGGCAAACCAAACTGGTTGGCAGCTACCGTATCCGGCGCAAGGGATAATGCTTTGCCAGGATCGGCGTACATTGCCGAGATGTACTTGAGCCTTGGGTCGCCGGTTGATTTTAATTGTGAAACAAATGGCTCGGCAAGATAATAAGTATTGGTTAACTGCTGAATTTGCTGCGTAACGGGGTTAGGGTACGCATTGTTATATTTCAGGTAACAATTATCGGCGTTAGATTGCATTACGCCTCCGGTAACAGCTGCCTGTACAATTGTTTTTGCTTTACCGGCATCTAATTTAGAGTAACGCATACCAATGCGCAGCAGCAATGAATAGCCCAGGCGTTTCCATTGCGGAATGTTTCCGCCAAAAAAAACATCGCCTTTAACCACATCTTTTGAAGCATCTAATGCTGCCGTAGCTGTGGTAAGTTCATTCACCAGGTCGGCATAAATATCCTGCTGTTTGTCATATTTAGGCAAGAACGCCGAACTCAGATAGGCTTGGCCAGCCTGACTGTAAGGGACGTCGCCGTAAGTATCAACCAACATCATATAATTATAAGCCCGCCATATCCTGGTTGCATTGTACAGATTGGTGCGGGTTGCATCGCCCTTGGTAACCGACAAAATATGCTCCAGCAGTTTTATACTATTCGGATATGCATTATTCCATCGCAATACCGTATAGGTTTGATTTAAAACGTTGAAATTAAATGCAGAAGTAACACCGCCGAAAGGATCGATAAACTGTTGAACAACGGTTGCTTCGGTTTCCATTAATGATGCATAGGTTAAAACCTCTGCATTGGAAAACAAAAACGTTGGGTCGAGGCTGGTGGTGTTGTTTGGGTTAACATTTAACTGTTTGAACCCTTTATCGCAACCTACTGCAGAACACAGGCAGGCGGCAGACAATATGATCTTTATAAAATTTTTCATGATCGTATTCTTTTAAAATTTGACGTTAAGGTTAAATCCATAAGTCCGCGTTGTAGGCACTGAACTTTGCTCGTACCCGGTTAAAATATCGCCGCTTGATGAGATTGCTTCCGGATCGATATTAGGTGTGTACTTTTTGATGATCAGCACATTGTGGCATACGGCAGAAAGCACCAGCCCTTTAATAAATTTAGCTTTCACCATCTTCGAAAAATCGTAACTCAAAGAAACGTTCCTTAACTTGATAAAATCTGATTTGTAAACAAAGGGGTCCAGGATACCTTGCGAACGATAGTTAGCATAAAAGTCCTCGGCATTCACCGCCATAGCGTTAGGGGTACCATCAGCATTTACGGCATCAAACTTAACACCGCCTTCCCTGCCAACCAGAGATTCTTTTGACAAACCTTCCCGCAGGAAATTCAGGTTAGAACTTGATAATATTTTACCACCGGCTTTGTAATCAATATGGGTCATCAGGGTAAACTTTTTGTAAGTAAATGTATTTACCCAACCGCCGGTGGCTTTAGGCAATGCACTGCCAAAAAGTTTGGGCGATGTACTTGCCACCGGTTTGCCGCCTGATACAATGATCTTCCCGTTGGCATCCCTGCGGTAAGTTGATCCCTGTATCTGGTTTAACGGAAGGCCAACCTGGTCGACGATAGAACCAAAGAATTCGCCTGCACCCAGTGTTAGTTGATTTTGACCGTTGGCCAGGGCCAATACTTTTGAGGAATTTAAAGCGGTATTAAACGCGGAGCGCCAGGTAAAATCTGCTTTTTTTATGGGCACCAGCTCCAGTAAAAACTCCATGCCGCGGTTTTGCAACTCGCCAAGGTTTACAATGGTACCTGTATAACCCGATGCGTTGGAAATAGCAACGCTTAAAATCTGGTTGGTGGTGTGCTTATCATATGCGGCTACATCAAGGTTAACCCGGCTGTTAAACATGCGCAATTCTAGGCCAATCTCTTTTTCTTTTACGCTGTAAGGTTTAATATTTTGATTTGGAGTAGTTGTATTATTAATACTTCCAAGCGGAAAGCCGTTAAAGGTATTTTGAGAAAGCGCGAAGGTAAGCGAATTGCTGTATGGCCCAATGCCATTAGCGCTGCCCACGTTGGCGTAAGTAGCCCTGATTTTTCCAAACGAGAGCCAGGAAGGCGGGTTCTTTAAAAATTCCGAAAAAACAAAGCTGCCGCTTACCGAGGGATAAAAATAATGGTTATGTTCGGGGCTTAACACCGAGAACCAATCGTTACGGCCTGTTACATTTATAAATAAATAAGATTTATATCCAAACTCGGCAGTTCCATAAAGCGAGTTTACCGTTGACTTGGAAAGTGCATAGGCCGAAGTGGTGGTTACACCATTTCCAACGGTATAAAAATCCCTGACGTAAAAGTTTGTTGCAGTAACGGTATATCCCCGCGATGACGAAGGAAAAGTATTTCCACCCAAAGTGGCATCAAAAGAAAAGTCGCCCCATTTGTGGCCACCCCCTAATAAAAAGTCGGCATTTAGCGCGCGGTAAGTATTGTCATTTGAGTTATAACTACCGTTATAAAGGCCCACCGGTGCGGCAGCATTTGCCAAAGTGCCGGTTGGCACATTTTGTTCATAAAACGAAGCGCTATATTCCATATTAACACGGCCCTGCAGGTAAAGCCAGTTAAAAAACTGGTAGCGCAGGCTGGCAGTACCCAAAAGGTGGTCTTTGGGTTGCCTTGTAAATTGTTTGTTCATGATCCAGTATGGATTGGTAAGGGTAGTGAAACGTGATGTAGGCGTTTCGTTACCATTGGCGTCAACCGCAGCTGCTTTTAATACATCCAGACTAACCGAGTTGGAATAGCGGTACATGTAATTAGTAACCGATGTGCCCTGAATACCAATTACCGGCGGGTTGTTGTTATTCTCGTGGTCGTAATTTATATAGATCTGTGCAGATAGTTTAGGTGTGAAGTTATAATTCAACCCCAGGTTGAATATTTTTTTGTGGTAATCGTTATTAGGTACTATGCCCTGGGCATCCTGGTTGGAATAGGAGAACCTAAAGCTGCCCTTATCATTACCGCCAGAAAAGGCGATGGTATTAGTCCATGCATTAGCGCGCCTGAAAAATTTGCTGATACGTTTTTTTTCCGGCGCGTAAGGGCGTTGTACGCCATCAAACTGGTAGGTAGGCGCGTTATCAAATTTTTCTCCGAAACTCCATGCGCCTGAGCTTTGCGCCTGGCCCTGTGTTTTTGGGCGTACGTTATTTTCGCCTTGTCCGTACTCGTATTGAAAATCGGTAAAATCAAGTGCCTGGTTTTGGGTAAAGTTAGAGGTAAACTCAATCCCGATACCGCTATTCTTATTACCGCTTTTAGTTGTGATAATCAATGCGCCATTACTTGCCCTCGAGCCGTAAAGCGCTGCAGCAGTGGCCCCTTTTAATACCGTCATCGACTCAATATCGTCGGGGTTAATCTGCTGCATATTATCGCCAAGATCAACCGATTGGGTGTAACCGTTGGTGCTCGACGGGCTTTGTGATAGCGGAAGGCCGTTTAATACAATCAACGGCGCGTTATCGCCCTGGAACGCAGATTGCCCGCGCAACCTGATCTTGGTACTTCCGCCCGGGCCGCTTGAGGGTGGAGAGATATCTAAACCGGCAACCTTTCCCTCAAGCGAGTTGACAAAGTTTGTGGAACGATTGGTTGTTATTTCGCCCACACGCACATTTTCTGCCGCATAGCCTAATTTTTTCGACTCGCGCTTTATACCCAATGCCGTTACTATTATCTCACTCAGGGCGTTTGATTTAGGCTCGAGGGTAACATTTAGCGTACTGCGCCCGTTCAGCGGCTCGGTTTTGGGACTGTACCCCACGTAGGTGAACATCAACACTGCGTTATCGCTGGATACCTGTATCCTGTAATTACCGTTTACATCTGTCAAAACGCCGTTCCTGGCTCCTTTTTCGCTAACGCTGACGCCAACAAGCGGCAGTCCTTTTTCATCGGTCACTTTGCCGGTAACTGTTTGTACACTCATATCGGCCTTGATTCGGACGTTTGCGGCATTTCCGGCCCGTACATCCGCTGCGATGATAAGTGTAAAAAGAACACTTATCGTAATAGACAACATCATCCTCGATGCTTTAATCTTTTTTTTCATGATTTTAGGTTAAATAATTGATAACTTATTAACTTGAATTCTTTCTCAAAATTGGTAATTGCGAAAGAGCGTTTTTTTGAGCGGCGTTTTGAAGGCCGTTTTTCAACTTTAGTATAATTTTTTTTCCATGCTTAATAAGGGGTTTGGTTTTTAAATTGGTTTGTATATGTTTTGGATTTGTTTCATTTATTGGTATTGTTTATAATAAACAACTTAAGGCTAACACGCCGGCGAGGCCAATTACCGATACCAGGCTTTCCATTACCGTCCATGAGCGAAATGTTTCCTTCACCGATAACCCAAAATATTCTTTGCACAGCCAAAAAGCCGTATCATTTACATGTGAACCAAACAGGCTGCCTGCTCCTATAGCCAGCACCAATAAATTGGTGTTAACACCAGCATGATGCGCAATTGGGAACAACACACCTGCGGCAGTTACACCCGCCACGGTAGCCGAGCCAAGGCAAAGCCGCAAACAAGCTGTAGCCAGCCATGCGAGTAGCAAGGGATGCATAGCGCTGTTTACCAGCATACCGGCGAGCGCATTGCTTAAGCGGCTATCTACAAATATTTGCTTCAGCGCACCCGCACTGCCAATAATGAGCAATACCATCGCTATATCCTTTACTGCGCATAAGTAACCATCCATTATTTTTGCTAATGGCCTGCCTTTTCGTAAACCAAGCGTATAGGTGCTTATAACTACGGTGAGCAGCATGGCAATAATAGGTTCGGCAAGCCATGACGCCGTTTTTCTTATAATGGGCGAGTCACCAAAAAGCATTGGCAGCAAATAGGCGATGCCAATTAATACTACCGGTAAAAGCGATGACATCATGCTGTTAACAATGCCAGGTAACTCGTTAGCGGGCAAGGCCGCAGCACTATTGGCAAATTGTAAACCGTTTGGCCCTATTTTTTTGAGGGTAGCCGAAAATACCGGCCCTGCTATAATTATTGCCGGAATAGCAATGATGAGCCCATAGCCAAATGTTTTTACAACATCGGCATGAAAAACGCTTATAAGAGTCATTGGCGATGGATGCGGCGGTAAAAAGCCGTGCATCACCGATAAAGCCGAAAGCATGGGCATGCCCACGTATAATAGCGGCAAACGATAGCTGGAAGCCACCGAAAAAATGATAGGCACCAACAATATAAACCCAACATTATAATACAAAGGGATACCCACAATAAAGCCGGTTATAGCCATAGCATAGGTTACATATTTAGCACCAAACAAATTGTGCATAAAATGGGCTATACGCTGGGCGGCGCCGCTTTCGGCAACCAGTTTGCCCAGCATGGCACCCAACACAATAATGATTGCGACTGACCCTAATGTATCGCCGAGCCCTTTATTTATTGACGCGACAACTGTTGGAAAAGGCATGCCCAGGAAGCAGCCCGCCAACAGCGCTACAATAATGAAGGCAAGAAACGCGTTAACCTTTGCCCAGGTTATCAGCGTTACAAGCAGTAAAATGCAAAAGATAAGTACCAGTATTGTTATTGCCATCTGTTAAATTTCAATTAATGTGAATCGCGGGTTACAACAGATCCGGAATTCCCTACAAGGAAATCAAGGTCGGCACCTTTATCAGCCTGCTGCACGTGGCGCTGGTACATAGACACATAGCCCCTATCGGTGTGATAAGCTGGCTTTTTCCACAACAACCTCCGTTTTTCCAGTTCAATCTCATCTACCAGCAGCTCTATTTTTCTCGCCGGTACATCCAGGCATATCATATCTCCGTTTTCTACAAGTGCCAGGTTACCGCCGATGGCAGATTCCGGCGACACGTGGAGCACAACTGTACCGTATGCCGTGCCGCTCATCCGCCCGTCAGATATCCTTACCATATCGGTAATGCCTTTATCCAGTAGCTTTTTAGGGAGTATCATATTGCCCACTTCGGGCATGCCGGGGTACCCTACCGGGCCAACACTTTTCAGCACCATTATGCAGGTCTCGTCTATATCAAGGTCCGGTTCATCAATCCTGGTGTGATAATCTTCAATGGTTTCAAAAACCACCGCCCTGCCCGTATGCTGCATCAGCGCCGGCGTTGCTGCCGAAGGCTTAATAACCGCGCCGTTTACAGCCAGGTTTCCTTTTAAAACGGCGATGCCGGCCTCGGGAATAATAGGATTGCTGTAACTTGTAATAACCTCATTATTATAACATATACCGTTGTCTTTTATGTTTTCTGCATGCGATTTGCCTGTTACGGTTATCGCATCCATATCTAATTCATTGTTTAGTTCTTTCAATATCACGGGTAATCCGCCTGCATAATAAAAGTCTTCCATCAGGTATTTTCCGGAAGGCATCAAATTAAGCAACAAGGGTATTTTGCTGCCCAGCCTGTCAAAATCGTCCAGGCATAAGTCTACCCCAACACGCCCGGCAATTGCTGTAAGATGTATGATGAAATTGGTAGAACCGCCAATAGCGGCATTTACTTTAATGGCGTTTTCAAAAGCGGAGCGGGTGAGTATTTTTGATATCGTTAATCCTTCTTTTACCATTTGGACAATACGCCTGCCTGATAGCTGCGCCAGCACTTTTTTCCTTGAATCAACAGCCGGGGTAGCCGCGGCCTGCGACAGGCACATACCAAGCGACTCGACCATACAAGCCATAGTAGAAGCGGTACCCATCGTCATACAATGGCCGGCACTTCTGGACATGCAGCTTTCGGCAGCAAGGTATTCGTCGTTGGTTATTTTGCCGGTTATGAGGTCATCAGTCAACTTCCATACCGCCGTGCCCGATCCGATATCAGCGCCCCGGTATTTACCGTTCAGCATAGGCCCACCCGGAACTACGATGGTAGGCAAACCAACGCTGGCGGCCCCCATCATGGTAGATGGCGTGGTTTTGTCGCAGCCCGTAAGCAGCACAACCCCATCTATCGGATTGCCACGTATTGATTCCTCGGCATCCATACTGGCCAGGTTCCTGAAAAGCATAGCGGTGGGTTTAAGCAAAGTTTCGCCCAACGACATGATCGGGAACTCCACCGGGAAACCGCCTGCCTCATACACCCCGCGTTTAACAGATTCGGCCAGGTCGCGCAGATGCGCATTGCAAGGTGTTAGTTCCGACCATGTGTTGCAAATACCTATAACCGGCCTTCCGTCGAAAAGATCGGCGGGCATACCCTGGTTTTTCATCCAGCTCCGGTATAAAAACCCCATTTTACCTGTTTTTCCAAACCAATCAGAACTTCTGAAGTGTGACATTTTGTAGTGTTTTATAATTTATATTGATGTTGTGATGAAATCGCCGGTTAAGCTGCGCTGCAACCGGGTTGTCATCAACGTTCATGCTCACTATTTTCCTACCCGGTTGCTGAGTGTGCCTATGTTGCTTATTGTAATATCTATTACGTCGCCATAACTCAGCGTGAAAGAATCGGGCGGTACTATACCAGTGCCGGTCATGAGGTATGCACCGGCCGGGAACGACATTTCCATAAAAAGGTAATCAGTAAGTTCCTGGTGTGCGCGTTTCATCCTGCTGATTGTTATGGCATCAGCAAACACTTTATCATTGCCTCGCCATATGGCAATTTGGATTTCAGTATCGGGGGAAATAGGTGCAGCCGGAACATATAGACATGGGCCAACCGCCGCTGCGCCATCGTATGATTTTGCCTGGGGAAGATATAAAGGATTTTCGCCTTCAATATCTCTTGACGACATATCATTGCCAATTGTATATCCTTCAATAGTACCTGCACTGCAAATAAATAGCACCAGCTCCGGCTCCGGAACGTTCCATTTCGAATCTTTCCGGATACGAACGGCGCCGCCAGGCCCAACCGCGCGGGATGCCGAAGATTTAAAAAAAATCTCGGGACGTTCGGCACTATAAACCCTCGCATAAAAATCGCCGCCGCCGGCGTCTTTAGATTCTTCCATGCGGGCATCCTTGCTGCGCATATAGGTAACGCCCGATGCCCATATCTCCTGGCCGGTAATAGGAGCGCATAACTGTTTTAAATCGTTGGCCAATAAAGGATCTGGCGTGATACTTTGGATGTCTTTTAAAACCTGGTTGTGCAATGTTCCGCGGTTAATAAAGCTATCCCAGTTCCAATCCGGCGAACTGTAAAGCCGGTCGGAATATTTCACAATAATTTTATCGTAGGTTTTAAATATATGCATAGCTATTTATTACTATCCCGCGTTGCACGGTAATTATCATTTGTAAAAAAATATCCCGGATGGGTTAATTGGTTGTATTACAAAGAATGCTAAACCCAATTGCTTTATCTTCTAAAAACACACAGTGTTGATTTTTGCACAAAAAACTTCAGGCAAAGCTCCCGCGCCAATTCAGTGCTATGGAGAGGTCAACGGAGTAGTTTCATGGTTAGCGGCAGACTTTTTTCATGCCGGTTAAAAGACCAATACCGGACCGGGAATATTCATCCATACGAAGTATAACACTACCTACCGCAGAAAGTACCATAAAAAAACGGTGGTGGTTTTTGTACAAATTTTGTTTTTATAATATGTAAACTTGCTTTCTAAGAGTATCCTTTTAGATTGCTAAATACCGTCGCAATACAGAGAAGATCGCAACGCAGACCAATTATTACACTGAATGAATCAATTGATACTTCAGCAGGGGGCATCTAAAGAACTTGTGCATTTTCCGCATATTCTGGAGTTTGCCCTCAAAAAAAACAACACTATCCAACTTAACTCCTTTAACAGTAATGTTGCGGATTGCATTTGCCTGTACTATATTTTAGAGGGGAAATTCAGCTGGATAATTGATTCTCAACAACACGCCTTATACCCGGGTGACTTTGCTGTAGTATTGCCGGGGCAACGCATTGGCGGCGAAAGCGGTATATTAAATATCGGCGCTTTATTCTGGATAAAAATCTCGACCGAAGATTGCGGAAAGCTTTTATTGGGCAAATGGAGCGGACTTACTAAAAAGGAAAAACTATCTGTTAACCAAATTTTGCTGGTAAACAAACAACAGCTTGTTTTAAAACTGAAGGAAGCGCACACCCTAATGCACAACTTGCAGGTTGAATTACAAAACGAAGAAGTAGGCTTTTACACCCGCACAAACCAGCTGCTTGATGAGCTTTTCGTATTAATTAGCCGCCAATTGATCAGGCAAAGCAACTCCAGAAGAGACTTTCCTCAAACATTTTTAAAGCTGGAGCAAACATTGCGGCAAAACCTTGCCCATCAATGGACTGTGGAAGAAATGGCTGCCCTGATTGGTATGGGTACTACCGCCTTTACCGAAAAGGTAAAAAACTATTCCGGTTTTTCGCCGCTGAATTATTTAATTAACATCAGGATAACCGAAGCTACCAAACTGCTTAAAAAAAACCAGGTAAATGTTACCGACATAGCGCTAAACACGGGCTTTTATTCGTCACAACATTTCTCTACAACGTTTAAAAAACTAACGGGATACACCCCCAGCGAGTTCAGGAAAAATAAAACATCAGATCATCAACATACATCATGAATTGTATCATCATTATAGAAATGGGCACGGCCGCTGTGCGGGTTTTCGCCTTTGATCTTTCCGGTAATTTAATCAGTTCATCAAAGGGGCACTACCCTACCTTTCATGAACAACCCGACCATAGCGAGCAGGACCCGGAGCAGATGTTTATTACGATGCTTTATATTTTGAAAAACCTGCTCATTGAGAAGATATATCCAAAAAAATATACTGTTACCTGTATTTGCTTTGGCTCATCTATGCACAGCTTGCTTGCGGTAGACAAAGATGGGATACCGTTAGGCAACGCCATTACCTGGGCAGACAACAGGGGCAAAAAAGAGGCAGCCGAGCTTAAACAAAATAGCCTGGGCGAAGAGATTTATAAAGCCACCGGAACCCCTATTCACCCCATGTCGTCGTTGATAAAAATTGCCTGGATGAAGAATCACGAACCTGAAAAATTCAGGCTGGCAAGGAAATTTATGCCGATAAAAACGTATATCATTCAACAACTTACCGGCGCATGTGTGATAGATTACAGTATAGCATCTGCAACCGGGCTAATGAATATCCACAATTTAGCCTGGGACCAGGCAGCGCTGGAGTTTGCAGGGATCACGCCCGAAGAACTGCCCGATTTGCACCCTGTTTTTTATTCGGACATCACGCTAAAAAAAGAGTATCAAAGGGTTTTAAAATTACTACCAACTGTTAAAATCCTGATAGGTTCAAGCGATGGTTGCCTGGCAACACTGGGAGCCGGCGTATGGGACAATGGCATGGCTACAATTACTATTGAAGATAGCGGCGCATTCCGGATCATTGGCGATAAAATAATAGAAGACCCCAAACAACAAATTTTTAATTACCTGCTTACCGAGAAGCATATCATCACCGGCGGCCCTACGAGTAACGGGGGCGTAATATTCAATTGGTTTACCAAACAATTTGGCGATTTTCAAAAAGCGTTTGATGTTGATCAGTCAATGGAAATGCTGATAGAGGAAGCCGCGGATGCCGAAGTTGGATCGGGTGGTTTAATCTTCCTTCCCTTTTTGCATGGCGAACGGGCGCCAATCTGGAACCCAAATTCCAGGGGATGTTATTTTGGCATAAATATCCGGCATGAACGCAAACATTTTATACGGGCAACAATAGAAGGAATACTATACGAAATGTACAGTATTGGCCGCACACTGGAAAAGCACCGCCATATAGAAAGCCTGTCAATCAATGGCAGCTTTGCGTCTATTCCGTTTTGTACCCAAATTATTGCAGATATTTTTAATAAGCCGGTAAGTACACTTAGCCATGCCGACAGCATAGGCAAAGGCGCATTTTTGTTAAGCGCCACCGAGATGGGCATTTACCCCTCTTTAGAAGAAGCCTCAAAAACAGTTACCATGCACCAAACATATTTACCCAATGCCCAAAACCATCAGGTTTATACCCAATATTTTAAAGTATTTGAAAGTTTGATAACAAAAGTGGCTGATGAATTTGATGCCATTTCTGATTTGCAGGAGCGGTATAGTCAGTAAGCATACAAGTGGGTATAATGCCAATCATCACATTAATACAAGACACCTTATTGATGAAAATAGCTGCTAATGCAGATGATGTGATTATTTACAACTTCAAAAACGGAACTGGTGAATGTCCCTATTTATCGTTAGACAAGCTTTCGTTAAATGGAACTACAATCATAAGCGGTCAGGGGAAATACGGATCAGTCCGAAAAGTTGTGGGCGAATAAAAAAAGTATTTGTTTTGCGGCAGGAATAACAAATACGAATACCCTTGTCAGCAGCATACGAAACCCTTGTCCGTTTAATCTTACCAGAAGGTATCTTAGCATATTTTGAGCTTATAAATGTTAATTCTTCAGAAAATGGGCAGCTAAACATTTACCTGGAAGAAAAGAACCTCGCTCCATCGGGGTATGAAAAGGCACAACTTGAATCAAAAGGTTTCTTACCGGAAACAGCTATACAGGACTTTCCCATCCGCGGTCATAAAGTAGCTCTTTGTATCAAAAGACGCAGGTGGGAAGTAAAAACAAGTGGAGAGATCATCACAAGAGACTGGGATTTAGTAAGAAAAGGTGCGCGAATGACAACAGAATTCGGCACTTTTTTAAAAGGTATATTTGGATAATCATCCTATTAGCAGCCATTTATTAGGCAAGTTATATCAGGTGGACGGCAAGCAGCTCGGTCAGCAATATAAAGATCACCTGAGTGATTTTCAGAGCTGGGGCCAGAAAGAGCATGCAGAGGAGTGGATGCTGTTTGCAGATAATATAGGCCCTTACCTTAGTATAGATGAAACCGCCTTGAGCAACGGAGAACTGTATACCATTGTTACCAATAAAGCAGCCAAAGGGGGTAAAAAGGCTATCGTAGCGATGATCAAAGGCACACAGGCCGAACAGATCATGGCTGTACTGGAGCGAATACCTGTCCGCAAAAGGAATAAAGTTAAGGAAGTGACGATGGATATGGCTGCTAACATGATCAAAGCTATCCGCAGGTGTTTCAATAATGCTGTGCGGGTTGTTGACCGGTTCCATGTACAAAAGCTGGCTTATGATGCTGCACAGGAAGCTAGGATCAAATATCGCTGGGAAGCATTAGAGCAAGAGAACAAAGCAATAGAGGACGCTAAAAAGAACAAGCAAAGCTATCAGCCTGAAGTATTTAGCAACGGGGATACTTTAAAACAATTACTGGCCAGAAGCAGGTATCTACTATTTAAACACCCATCTAAATGGACCGTATCACAGAAAGAAAGAGCTGATTTGTTGTTTCCAAGGTATCCCTTGTTGCTCAAAGCCTACAACCTGTCAATCCGGCTGGGGCAGATTTTCACTATCTGTAAAGACAAGCAGCAGGCGTTTAAAAGACTGGCAATCTGGTATAATGATGTAGAAGACGCAGGTATTGATGCTTTTAAAACTGTTGCCAGATCTGTAAAAACGCATTATGAATCTATCTTAAACTTCTTCGATAACAAGAGTACCAACGCATCTGCAGAATCTTTCAACGCTAAAGTCAAGGCTTTCAGAGCTACTTTAAGAGGTGTAAGGGATACTTCTTTCTTCTTATTCAGACTTGCTAATATCTATGCCTAACTTTTTATCCCCCCCCCACAAGAATTCCGCTTGATCCGGAAATACGTTTTTACCAAATAATCCTTTAATACTGATATAGAAAATCGCTAATCTGGCACTCGTAAGCCGTATATAAACATCTGATCGGCGCGATAATAAAGTTCTGCAAAGAGGGAGTAATATTTGTTTTTTCGATATTTTTCTGCAAATAAAAAAACCCAACTCGCCAGAGTTGGGTTAAATCATTGATTTTTAGGCTCCCCACAGTGGCGTTTTTTCGAACCAATTCATTGAAAAATTAAGGAGAATTGGAAATTTAGGGGATAATTTTTCAATTATTTAAACCAATACGCTATTTATCTACGATTTTTTAAATGAGGCTTATTAGCACAATCGATAAACATGCTGATATTGATTTTTTCTTTATTATCTATTTTCACCTAACCCTTACCTGTAAGTGCAAATGACTCCTATTAATATTCCCGTTTTATTTATGATTAGTGTTTGATGTCATTTTTAAAAGCAATGCTATCAAAAAAGAAGAATCGGTCCCTAGCCGATTATAAAACTTGTGTCCATTGGAGGGGGCAGGTGCTATTGGGGGTTTTGTTTAAGCAAAGCGATTGGATATTAACATCCAATCGCTTTGCTTAACTGTTTTATTTTTTGGGATCAAAAGCTTTATTTATTTTTTCAACCATATATAGTAAATGTGCTTTGCTCCGAGAATCGGTGGTCGCAGCAATACCCCTGTTAATGGAATTTTTTAATGTCTTTAAATGTTGTCTTATAATAACAGCCAGATCAGATGGCGAGAGGGGAATCAATGCCGCCCATTCAGGGTCTATTGGTGCTGGGTTCATTATGCCATCTAAAATCATTATATACTCGCTCTGGAGATCTCTTCGGTAAGTGTCGATAGGCTTATGGCTTGACAATTCCGACCATATACCTTTTTTCAGATCTTCTAAAAACGTGGTACAGGTATAACTGTTTTTATCGCCATATTGCCGGCTTGCACGTAAAAGCGTGGCCATGCGGGTCTCATCTAATAGATTTTTTAATGTCTCTTTGCCAAGTTTCTCAACAGCGGTTTGGCTGTAAGGGCTTTCGATTTTCTCTGTGATCGAAGTATACTGCAGCCAAGTCGGGGTTTTGAACACTTGTTCATTTAACCAGGCAACGGCTTCCTTTTGCTTCGCTACCGGTACCGGCTCATACGTGTTCCCTTTTTCTTCCACATTTTTCGATTCCAGATAATAGCCGCCCACATTCACCGTTACATGACCCGCGTAACGGCCAAATTGCTGAACAACCGCATTATACATCCTGTACAGGTTATAATATCCTTGATTTGGCACGCGTGTCCATTGCACTAATTGTGGTAGGACACGTTTCAGGTTTTTAATGCCATAATTACCGGCTTTCATCGCGTCATCGCCCAGATCTTCATTTTGGCTGCGCGGATCAAGCGTCATAAATGGTAGCTGAGGCCCGTACCATAAACGGTGGTTATGGCTAAGGCTGTCAATGACCCATTTATTCAGCAACGTGTTTTCATCTTTCGCTTCTTTTATATTAGGGAACAGGCGGTAACCCCATTCGATGGCCCATTTATCATAGTCGCCGATTCGCGGGTAAATCCCTTTGATACCAATATGGTCTTCGGGCTGCGCCACGTAATTGAAACGGGCGTAATCCATAATGGATGGCGTATGGCCATGTGCCTCTACCCATTTTTTATTCCGTAGGCTGTCCACGGGTACGGTCGAGGATGAGCCGAAATTATGCATCAGTCCTAAAGTATGGCCAACTTCGTGGGATGATACAAAACGGATCAAATCGCCCATCAGTTCATCATCAAACTCCGGCTTCCTCGCTCTCGGATCAATCGCTCCTGCCTGCACCTGGTACCAGTCATGTAAGATGGTCATCACGTTGTGGTACCAGTTGATATGGGTTTCTATGATCTCCCCGCTCCGCGGATCATGAATATGCGGCCCGCTTGCGTTGGCTACGTTAGAAGGCTTATACACGAGCGCTGAATGCGTGGCATCTTCCAGGCTCCAGGTGCTGTCGGCTACCGGGGCTTCTTTCGCTATAATCGCATTTTTAAAACCTGCTTGTTCAAAAGCTACCTGCCAGTCATTGATGCCTTTGATGAGGTAAGGTACCCATTTTTTTGGTGTAGTCGGGTCAATATAATAGACGATAGGTTTTTTAGGTTCTACCAGTTCTCCTCTGAAATATTTTTCTTTGTCCTCATCTCTGGGTTCCAGCCTCCACCGGGTGATCATGGCCGACTGTTTCACCGCTTGCGGATCGGTATCAAAATCAACATAACGCTGACCAAAATAACCTACCCTGGCATCGACATAACGCGGTACCATTGGGATTTTGGGTAATAAGACCATAGAGCTATTCAGTTCGCAGGTGAGAGCATCCCCGGTAGGGTCTACCGCTGAAACATAAGTTTTTACGGTATTTATTTCCAGGTTTGCCTGAAAAGACCATACATGATTTACATAGGATCGGTCACTTTGAAATGCCCCGACACCCCAGCTCTTTTTGCCCTTGGGGCTTAACCAGAAAATGCTGTTATCTCCGTTGATATAATCGGTAACCTCAATGACGCTGGATGTTTTATCGGGGCTATAGGCTTTTACAGGCAGGGCGGCAATAATAGGCTGCACATTGGAATTTAATACGGCCTGATACATGCCATCGGCCAAAGAATCTTTGGCGATCATATTATAGGAGATGTTCTTCAAAAACAGTTTATCGCCCGGGCCTTTTTCAAACCGGATAACTTTATCATCTATCGGGTCTCCGGCAAAGCCCGCGTCACCTGGTTTCTGGGCATTTGCGGCCTTTGAAATACGGTTAACTAACAAAATATCCCTTCCTAATAAACTGTCCGGTATTTCAAAGTAATATTTGTCTTCTATTTTATGCACGGTGAACATGCCCTTCATGCTTTTTGCTTTGGTCGTGATCACCTCGGCATAAGGTTTGGGGATTGACAGTGCTGCGGAATCCTTTTTTACAGGTTTTTCAACGATTTTATTATCCTTTACGGCTGTCCTGGCCTTTTCCTGCGCATACCCTTGTGTAACCAGCATCATAGACATCGCCAGTGGTAATAGTAATCTTTTCATTTGTTAATTGCTTTTTTCTGTTGTTTTAATGGTGTATTTAGTATTGATTATTTGTTTGCAACATAAAGTTTGGGCACAATAAAGGCATAGAAAGCCATTCCCGGCGGCCGTAAAGCCAGGAATGGTTTCTGCGTAAAATGTTTTGATTTACCCTAATTGATGATCTTAATAACCTGGGTTCTGTTTGAGATTGGGATTGTTTATCATTTCATTGGATGGAATGGGCAATAATTGCGCGGTTGATTTCCAACCTGGTTTCAAGGCTCCAAGTACATCGTCGGCCCGTGTCTGTGATGCCGGATTGACCAGGCTTGGCCAGCGTTTCAAATCAAACCAGCGATGGCCCAGTTCGCAAGACATCTCTATCCGGTTTTCCTGCTCTATTGCGCGCAGTAAAGCTGCTTTATCACCCGCCGTTGTATTGGCTAAACCGGCCCTATTCCGGATCGTATTGATATCTGCTTGTGCACCGGCAAGGTTATCTTGTTGAGCCCGGGCCTCTGCCCGTATCAGGTACTGCTCGGCTAGGCGCAATACAGCATATGATTCAGGGGCGGGAGGAGCAGCAGCGAAACTACCCTTATATTTATAAACGGTGCTATCCGTACGTATATTAAAGATCCAATTGGTTTTGCGTAGATCGCCCTTCTCGAAACTCCTTAACAATCCGGGTTTTAAAGGATATTGTATAATACCGTAGGCGGCATAACCCAAAATAGCACTTCCCTCCGTAGTATAAGCATAATTGCCCGCCCTGTCTAACTGAAAAATAGCTTCACTGCTGTTCTTCAGGAAGATATTGGAAAAATTAGCAGTTGACGATAAACTATACAAACGGTTACCGATCACGGCGCTGGCCTGTGCCTCGGCATTAGCCCAGTCTTTACGGTACAAGTATACCCTGGCCAGCAAAGCGGTAGCCGCCCATTGGTTTACCCTAGAGCGGGTGCCTCCTGCGGCCGCGCTGTAGTCACCGGGCAGCAATGACTGGGCATCGGTCAGATCAGCAATGATCTGCGCGTAGACAGAAGCTACCGGTGTGCGGGGTGCCAGCGCTGTTTCCGCAACGTCAGTCGAGGTGATCAGCGGGACGTCGCCAAAAAGATTTACGAGGTAAAAATGAGCATAAGCGCGGATAAATTTGGCTTCACCGGTCAATTCCCTTTTATAGGCATCGGTCATTCCCGTAGAGGCAGCTGCATTTTTAATAATGCTATTGCTGTCGTAAATGAGCTTATAATAACCGGTCCATAATGGTCCGACAGTGTTGTCTGTGGGGAAAACATTGTTTTTAATATAAGCGTCATTATCAGTTGTAAAATAATTCAATTCGTCGGCTAAAAAACCAGCACTTGTGGTTAACTGGTAACCAAAGCCGGGCTCGTTACTCATGGCAACATATAACCCCGCTATAGCTGTCCGCGCATTGGCATCGCTGGCAAACAAGCTGGCTTCCAGCACCTCCGTTCTGGGAGGGTCAAGATCAAGGTACTTTTTGCAGCCTGTAAAAATCATTAGTACGATCAGGCACCCGGCCAGCACAATAGCTTTTGCCTTTTGGCGGCTCTTACCGGCGATAAGATGCAGGTAATTCTTTTCAACTTTATTTAAATATTTTGATTCCATAATAATCGTTTTTTAAAATGAACATTGAACACCAGCCACCAGGTTGAACAAAGGCGGGGTACTTAGCGCGCCGGATTCCGGATCAATACCTTTGTATTTGGTAATTACAAACAGGTTTTGTGCCTGCAGGAAAAATTTAGCCCGGGCCACATGTAAAGGCTTCAAATATTTTTCAGGCATAGTATATGAAAGCGCTACATTCTGTAACCGCAGAAAAGAGGCATTCTGCAGATTAGCCGCGCTGTAAAAGCTATAGTAGTAATAGGCAAAAGGAGGATTGCCTGCCGTTGTAAATTGATTTAAAAGATTATCCCGCCGCAGTTGATCGATATAACTTTTAGGAATATTGGCCAAAGATCCGGGTACTGAAGAATAGGCCTCTAAACCTTGCTTTTTAAGTCCGACAACATATTGGAAGAAGATATCCAGCTGAAATCCTTTGTAAGTAAAGCTGTTGCCTAAGCCTCCATAAAAATCCGGATACGTTTTCCCGGAATACAACAGGTCTCCGTTATTATTGCCCGTGCCTGCAAGCGTAGTGTAATCCACGATACCGTTTTGATTCGGATCTGCATATACCGGCAGACCTTTGGCATCTCTGCCAACTAGCTGTAGTTTATACACGGAAGCCAGCGAGCGACCAATGGAGTAGGTGTTTGCATAGGGGCTATTGCTCAGGTTAGGGAAAGACACCAGCTTGTTTTTGGGTAAAGTGGCGTTAAATGCACTGGTCCAGGTAAAATCTTCGCCTTTAATATTGGTGGTGTTCAGCTCCAGTTCCCATCCGCTGTTTTCCACTATTGCAGACAGGTTAGCCTGATAAGAACTGAAACCGGCTTGAGAGGCCAAGGGATAGCGTACCAACTGGTTGCCGGTACGGTTACGGAACCAGTCGGCTGTCAATAAGAGCCTGTCATTAAAAAAACCCAATTCTATCGCTGCTTCCAGCTTCCTGGTGCCTTCCCACCGGTAGTCAGGATTCGCGATACGTGCGGGAGCCAAACCGATAACCCCGCCGTAAGTATTATTTATCGTAGAGCTTGTAGCATAGGTGGACAAGTATTGGTAGTTACCGATCTGGTCGTTCCCCACCAGGCCGTAGCTTCCCCTGAGCTTGCCATAACTGAACCAGCTAAACTTGTCCTTCAGGAAAGATTCATTGGAAAATAACCAGGCACCGCCGGCAGCACCGAAATTACCAAAACGCCTGCCGGGGCCAAAACTGGACGAACCATCCCGGCGTCCGGTCATATTCAGGATGTATTTATTCCCCCAGTTGTAATTTATCCGGCCGAACAGTGATGCATACTGATAAGCACTGTAATTATTTGAAATCGTGTAGGTTGAAGCAAGAGCGAGGTTGGACAAAAAGAGATCTGACGTGTAACCGGATGACTGGATATAATAAGGCTGCTCATTAACAGTTTTCTGCAGGGTGGCACCCGCCAGTATATCTAATTTGCCTTTACTTATGGTGCGTACATATTGTAATTGCGGCTCAAAAGTATAGGTTTGGTTAGTACTGTTGGTATAATTGGCATAAGGAGTAAGAAATGCGCTGTAAGCAGGATTTATAGCAGTACTGGGTACGATCATTTCCTGTTTGTTATCCATTCTGGTGAATCCGACCGAGGTTTTAACATCCAATCCGGGTAACAGATTATATCGCAGGTTAACATTACCGACCAAAGTACGATTAGAAGCTAAATAATTTTGGTTTAGAGAAGCATAAGGATTATTGATTCTGCCTGTCCAATTCAGTTGGCCATTGTCACCATATACGGGATAGTTAGGCGGGAGGTTGAAGGCAGATGATGCAAAATCGCTGCCAGGCAGGTTGGTCGAATTACTGGTAAACATCGCTGATGCCACTATATTTAGTTTCTGATTGTTTGAAGTATGGTTGATACTGAGATGAACCCCGCCCGCCTTGCTATCCCTGCTGTCAGGGAAAATGGTATTTTGCTGACGGTAATTACCGCTCATCAAAAAAGAAGTACCGCCTGCGCCCCCGGAGAAACTGGCCGAAGCGCTTGTGGTATGAGCGGTTTTTCCAATTAACTGTTTTTGAAAGTCCCGCGTTCTCGTCGTATCCCAAATTAAAAGATCAGGAGCATTGCCAATTGTAGGCGTGATGCCGGCGTTAGCGAAACCCTGCCTGCGCAAAGCCAGATATTCATGTATATTCAGTAAATCTACTCTTTTTGTTACCTGGCTTATACCCCTGTTAACATCAACATCCAATTGGGTTTTACCCTGTTTTCCTTTTTTTGTGCTGATTATTATGACACCGTTAGCAGCCCTTGAACCGTAAATAGCCGTAGCATCAGCATCTTTTAATACTTCAACGCTTTGAATGTCAGAAGGATTAATGTTATAAAGTGTGCTGCCTGCGCCGTTCGGTCCGCCAACATTTATAGATCCCGTAGTGAGCGAAAGCGGGGCAGCCGGGTAAGGTACACCGTCTACAATGATGAGCGGGTTATTGGTTGCTCCAAGCGAGTTCCGTCCACGGATCTGGATATTGATCTCCGCATTGGGCAAACCGTTTGCCTGCGTAATCAACACGCCCGGCATACGTGCCTCCATCGCTTGCAGTACATTGGTAACCGGCTGTTTAGCGATATCATCAGCGGTTAGCCTGCTTGCAGAACCCGTAGTAAGGCGCCTGGATGTAATCTGGCCATAAGCCATGACCTGCACTTCGTCCAGTTTATTGTTACTTAATTTTAGTAATACGGCAAAGGGGCTTGATTTCCCCTTTATCGCTACCTCTTTCTTTTCATAGCCGATATAATTAAATATCAGGGTATCTGTCTCCATTAAACCGGTAAAAGAAAAACTACCCGTTTCATCGGTAATGGTTATCCGGTTCGTTCTTTTTACACTTACGGTTGCCCCTCCTAAGCGTATACCTGTTTTATCATCGAATACTATCCCTCTTATTTCAACCGGCAGGGTAAATAACTTCGTGATTTTGGTAAGAATGGATTCTTCTTTGGGCTGAATAAAGATGGTTTTGTCCGCGATTTTATAGGTTAGGGGCATATTTTTGAAACATGCCATTAATGCGTCCTCAACCGATGCATTGCTGATATGGACATTTACATTTTGCCTGACCAGTTTTGAATCAAAGAAAAAAACATAGCCTGATTGTGACTCAATACTGTGCAGTACTTTTTCCAGGGGCGCATTTGTTTCATTCAGCGTAATTTTCTGGCTGTATCCTTTGGCGCTGGCTTGTACCAGGGCAATGATCAATAGCAGCGTAGTTAGTTTCATAACCAACAGGAATTTAGGGGGAGGCCATGCCTTCGGCATTGCTCTAAAAAAAGCATTAAATTTCATTACTTTTGTGAAGTTGGGTTAATACGTAAAATAGTTGAGCAAATTGTTTTTTATCCCGATGCTATCGGGAAAGGGTTAACCCAGGTATTATTCCGCAGGAGTGCTGTCAACACTTCTGCGGTTTTTTTTAGGAACCCTTTAGTTACGCCCTAGCGTTGTTGTCGTAAATGTCTTTCCATGTTGTGTTTTTTTTTAGTGATTAATCAATAGTTTATTTCTGTCAGGGTATTACTATAATTCTTTTTCCTTCTATCCTGAAATGGATGTTATTGTAATTCAGTATATCTGAAACCTTTAAAGCGCTTACGTTCCGGTAGATCTTCCCTGAAAACAGGCGGTCTGGGATTTTTCCTTCATAACTGATATCCACATCATACCACCTGGATAATTGCCGCATTACGGTTGGAATACTGGCATTTTTAAACTGGAATAAACCTAAATGCCATGCAATCGCTTCTCCGGTGTCCGCATGATCTACTACCGTTATCGTTTGTCCGGTTTCCTTAAAATCTACCCGGGCTTGTTGTCCGGGTTTAAGAATAGCCACCTCATCCTTTTGGGTGACCTTTACACTGCCTTCCAAAAGGGTAGTTTTAATCGCAGGCTCATCGGTGTAGGAGTTTACGTTGAAATGCGTGCCCAACACCTGGACGGTCTGACCATTGCTGATTACTTTAAAAGGCCTGGCGGCATTATGGGCGACTTCAAAATAAGCTTCCCCGGTTATTTCCACCTCGCGGTCATTTCCTTTAAAGGCCGTTGGGTATTTGATAGAGGATGCCGCGTTCAGCCAGACATTTGTGCCGTCTGCTAACACCAGGTGATACTGACCGGCCCGCGGTGTCGTCATCGTATTATAGGTTATCCCGTTCGCCAGGTCAGCTTCAGCCGGAGTGCCTTTTGATGCGTTATACCGGACTTCGCCGTCTGCTGTTTTGTCAATAACAGTACTTCCCTGCTCGGCCAGCTTACCATTTCGGGTGTCATTCAGGATGATCTTCCGGCCGTTGGCCAGCGTTAAAATAGCTTTGTTACCACCGGGAGCGATGTCCTGCTGGTTATTAGATAATACAAGCTGCTGCTTTTGGCTATGAGCCAGATAAAAATATAATCCTGAGGAAAGAAATACCAGTACGGCCGCCGCCGCCGCTGTTTTCCACCAATGGTATCTCTTCGGCATCGGAATGATATTATCTTCTTCAAAAAGCGCCGCACTGATTTTGCCAAGCATTCTTTGTTCGTAGATTGACCTCTCCGCACTGTCCATCTTTTTGACGATCCCTTCCTGGTCTTCAAAACTGTCATACCAAGCATCCAGGGCCGCGCGTTCTGTTTCGGTAGCCTTGTTTTCGAGGTATTTTTTTAAAAGTGTTTTTAAGTGTCTGCGCTCCATAAACTTGCTGTTCATGGATATAGTCACTTCAAAAGAAGGTAACCGCTATCTGATATGAAATTATTTTTAAGGAATTTTTAAGCCCATGTTAAGCCAGGATGCAAATGTCCTTATTTGAGGTGGTGAGCCACATAAATAAGCGTGATGATTTGAACTTCATCCAAGTGGGTCCGGACGATGCGCAGTGCCTTGCCGATATGCTTCTCCACAGTACTGACGGAAATACCAAGGCGCTCGGCAATATGCTGGTGGGAGAGGTGTTCTTTGCGGCTGAGTATAAATACCTCCCGGCACTTTTCGGGAAGCTGATTGATTTTTTCATCGATGATCCGTTCCAGTTCACGGGCTTCCAGTAGCTCTTCCAGTTGCGGGCCGCTGCTTACTCCTGCCAGCTGCATTTCTTTCCGGTTATAGCTTTCCCTGATCATCCTCGAACGGATTTCGTTCAGTACTTTATATTTTAGGGCACTTTTTAAGTAAGCCATCAGGGAGGTATGAATAACCAGGTTATGCCTGTTGATATATAGGCTGATGAAAATATCCTGCAATAATTCTTCGGCGGTTTCCGTGTCGCGAAGCCTTTTCCAGGCCGCGTCCAATAATTCAGGCCAGTACCGGCGATAAATTTCTTCAAACGCAAATCTGTCGTCTTCCTTTAAAAGGACAGCCAGTTCCTGATCAGAAAACCCACTATACGCTGACATGTTGCATAATTGCGAACGAATTTACAAAAAAGAGAGGTTAATTTAAAAAGAAGAGCAATAAAATGCCATTTTCTCAAATTGTATCCTAACTTAATTCGGTATTCAACAATTTTACCCTGTTTTGACCTTTGTTTTTCGGTTATGCACGCATTTAAGCGAAGGTATATTAATTCCAAATCCACACACGCTTTAATTTGCACTCCGGAACCAATCTGTTGGATGTTCAGACAATCATATTAATATATTAATACCTTATATTAAAATAAACCTTAGTGAACAATCTCGGGGCGACTGGACTTATCAAAAGATACAAATTATAGAGCTTTATGATAAAGCCTATTTACACGCCGTTCTCTGATGATCTTTCAGAAAACGTCCAGCAGGCAGCTCTAAAGTATTTACAGTTTACCTGCTATGCGCTGAATACTCAGTCACTTAAATCGTCCTCATCAAATTCGTTTAAATTCTCATGATAACTGATGAGTTTATTTAGCACTTTTACTGCAATTTCCAGCTCTTTTTCACCTACCAGCTCTTTATAATCCGCAATGACTTTAGATAACTGCATGTCAGATTCTAAAATAAGTTGTTTCCCCGCCGGTGTTAATTCCAGACGCTCACTTCTTTTATCTTTTTTACTTGTCTTACTCACAATCATTCCCTTATCTTCCAGTTCCTTGATTGTCCGACTCATGTTTTGCTTAGCTACCATGGACTTGCGGCTGATTTCAGCTGCTGTGCTGCCATCAACGCTAATATTACAGATTACCGGCCAATAGGATAGCTTCATCTGCCCCCAGTAAGGCTTAATGCTTTTGATCGCCCATATATCCATATGTCTTCTAAGTCTGTAGATCAGGCTTTGCCAGTTACTGTTGTGCTGGCGCTCAAATTCCCTTAATTGATCGTCGATACTATTAGTCTCCATTTGTCAAAGTTAAGAACATTGGTAATCAATTATTACAATTTAGCACAATTGATCGCTTTCCTGTCATTTTTCGAGTTTATGTATTCGAATGCTATTCTTTTTCAAATATAATCCAACTATCAACATGTTTTCAGCACTTCAAGAAATGTTCACTGGGTTTATGGCATGCATTGCTATTGCCCCCTCAGGGAGAGCCTTGTGCAAAGTCAGGTCTTTGCAGTTAAACGAAACCGTATCACCGGCCCGAAGCCACACCTGGCGGCCATTTTTAAAAGCAGTCTCTCTACGCCAAGAGAGACGCTTTCCTATAAACTGACCTTAAAGAACGTATAGCGTAATTTATGCTGATGTTTATTCGTCAATATCTCAGCGTTTATATTTTTCAGGAAGCAAAATAAATTTTAAAAGATGATCTTCATTCAGAAAAGAGTTTGCAGCTTTTTTTACACTTTCCGGGGTTATGCTTTTTAAGGCTTCGTTATAATTCAGAATGTCCTCCATATTCCCGTTGGTTTTAAGTGATTTGGTTAAATAAGAAAACCAGAAATAGTTATTTTTCAGGTTCACCTCAGTAGTTCGCCTGGCTTCCTCCTGATACTTTTGCACATCGATCGCTGAGGCTCCATTAAGTTTAATTTTATTGATTTCATCAAATGTGGCATTAATCAGTTTATCCACATTTTTGGGGGCACATTGGAAACTAACGAAGATGGAATAGTCCTGATGCGGTTGCTTATTGCGGTTTACTGTTAAATTAGGAGAATATATGCCACTTTCCATTTCGCGCAAGCGTTCGATCAGTTTATACTTAACAATCTCACCAAGCGCATCGATCTGTAAATTATTGTCGCCATTAAAATTATATTTACCGTTAAACACCAAACTGACATTAGCCGTTTCCAGGTCGCCGGCAAAAACTTTTTTTGTGATTTTACCAGGAACCGGATGAACCCCAAGATCAATAACACTATCTATTTGATGCGAGGATGGTAACGATGCCAGGTATTTTTCAATAAGCGGCTTAATTTGAGCTATCTCAAAACTGCCCACAAACACAAAGGTAAAATTACCAGTGTTCGCAAATTGCTCTTTATAAACATGATAAGCCTTGTCTAAGTCAATACGATTAATCCTATCGATTGTAGGCGGAGAAAATCGCGGATTATAACCATGAAAGATAGCAATAATGGTATCTGTGAAAACACTTTGCGGACTGTTATTCCTTTCCGCTATAGAAGCTTTAAATCTTGTTATAAAATTATTGAAGTTAGCCGTATCTCTACGGGGTTGTGTAAAATATAAATAAGCTATTTGAAAGCATTTTTCTAAAGATGCCGGAGTAGCAGAGCCTCTTAAACCTTTGTATATCTCGTCCATATAAGGACTCACACCAATTTGATCACCGGCAATAAGTTTTTCCAATTGTAAACTTGTAAAAGGACCTGCGCCCGAACCGGCTATCAAATCAACTGCATTATCAGCTGATTGAAAATCTGCTTCATTATACTGATTGGTTCCGCCTGGCGCAAAACCGTTAAATACAATTTGGTCATTCTTATTGTCCGTGGGCTTTAACAATACTTTAATACCGTTGCTCAACGTAAGTTGAGTTATACCCAGTGATGGAATTGCCTTTTCCCCAATAATTTTCCCCGGCACAGGTGTTTCAGCCAATATCGGCCTGTCAGTTACCTCGTCGGTATAGGGCTGTATTTTTTCCCTGTTCACTGCTTCGACCCAGGACATGATCGTTTTCTGATCCGGCAAATGATTTTTTTCCGTCCCAGAAGATTTAATAATAATATCCCTGTCTTTGTCAGCGATGATTTTTTTCGCCAATAAGTTTAAATCATGTACACTGATCTGTTCTGTCAGTTCCTTAGCTATGCTGTATTCCTTATCGATGCCCGGTGATGCCTCTCCGTTCAAAAATAACCGCACATATTCGTTTACGTATGTTGAAGAAGCCGTTTTATCCTTTTCTGCGCGCAGTACGGACATCTTGTTTAGGTATTGTTTTTTAGCTCTGTTGAGTTCTGAAATATTAAAACCAAATCGTTTGACCCGTTCATTTTCCCGCCACAAAGCTTTAAAGCCAGCCGCATATTCGTTTGGTTGCAAAATTACCTGACTGTTGTAAACGGAAATATGACCAGTAATATAGCTGCCGATATAACTGCCGGCATTAATAAAGGCAGGATTTGATTGATGGGCTAATTCCGCAAAGCGTTCACTCATCATCTGATTAAAGAAATTTCTGATGATACTTTGTTTGTAATCAGCCAGCGTCTGAATGACAAGTTCAGGTTGTTTATGAATGATATCGATCTCCGCACCGGAGGCTTCTTTTTCTGTAATTGCCAAAAACTTGTTTTGCCCGTCTAACCTGGTGGGATGTGCAATTCTTGCCCTAAAATTCTTCGGATTCTTAAGATCGCTAAATTGTATTTTAATAACGCGTTCCAGACTATCGGGGTTACAGTCGCCAACAACAATTAAGGCCTGTAAATTGGGGCGGTACCAATCCCTGTAGAATCTTCTTAATACTTCCGGCTTGAAAGAGTTAAGCAGCTTTTCTGTTCCGATAGGCCACCGGCTAGCATATGCAGAGTTATTAAGTACGATTGGCATTTCTTGCATGATCATCCTAAGCCCGGCTGTATTACGCATTCTTTTTTCTTCCAGGATAACCCCTCGCTCACTGTTAATTTCACTATCGTCGAGGGTAGCACCTTGCGCCCAGTCATGCATAATTAAAAGGCCATTTTTAACCAGTTCCGGCTTGTCAGAAGGGATTGGAAGCTGATAAACAGTTTCATCAAAACTTGTGCTGGCATTTAAATCGGCGCCAAAACGAACGCCGATTTTTTGCAGGTAATTCACCAATTCATTTTTTGGATAATGAACAGTGCCATTAAAATTCATGTGCTCCATAAAATGTGCCAGTCCAAGCTGATCCTGATCCTCCTGTATTGACCCCACTTTATTGGCCAGGTAAAATAAGATCCGGCCTTTGGGCTCCTTATTTTTACGGATATAGTAAGTAAATCCATTTTTGAGCACGCCGGTACGCACTTCAGGATCTAAAGACAGCTTCGGCCCGGAATATTTAGCTATTTGTGCGCATAGTACATTGCCTGCAGAAAGCATCAAAAGCAATGACAGGCCTATCCGGTTCAAACGGAATTTACCCGCACGGTTAAATTGTAGCATAATTAAGCGGTTAATTTTGTTAATAAATAAGCAGGCGGCTATAAGGCAGACTGAATTAAAAGTTTGATCTCTAAAGCATTAAAACCATAGCCTTTTATTATTCCGGCTTTATCAATAACCATTGTTGTCGGAAAGCCGTTGATACCGTAAACTGACCTGAAGGAGTTTGCCTGTAATGATTTGCCCTGTTCGTCAAACAGGAAAGAACATTTAAATTTCAGCTGGTTGTCATGGATGTAGGTATCGTAATTAGTCTTGCTGTCCGCACTGCAAACAGCGATCATGATCACGTTGTCCGCTTTAAATGATTGGGACAGGCTGTCAAGAACAGGTAACTCTGCGCGGCAGGGTACGCACCAGGTGGCCCAAACATCCAGTACAACGATTTTTCCTTTGTAATTACTCAGCCGCACCAGTTTTCCATTAATGGCCCTTAAACTGAAATCAGGCGCTTTACTTCCGGTTGGCAATGTCCCGCCGGTTGCCTGATCAAAAACTGGTTTGGCTGTTTGTGCTGCTGCTCCATAACTGCAAACAGTTCCCAACAGCATCATTATTATTTTGAATTTATTCATTTTTAATCTCATTAAGGTTTTTAAAATCAGTTAATTATTTGCGTGAGTTTTTGTTCAAGCAAACGGCCGAACAGGTTTTTGTCGATTATTTTACCGTCCGGGCCTATCAGTAAATTGGCAGGGATACCTAAAATATCGTATAGCCGGACAGCTTCATTTTTGGCCTTCAAATCCGAAACCTGCGTCCAGGGAAGGCCGTCCTGTTTCATGGCATTGATCCAGCTTTTCCGGTCAGTGTCCAATGAAACACTTAATATGGTAAATCCGCTATCTTTAAATTGCCGGTATAACTTTAACATATTCGGGTTTTCTTCCCGGCAGGGATGACACCAGCTTGCCCAAAAATCAAGTAAAACATACTTACCCCGGAAGGAAGACAATGAAACAGCCACACCGGCGGTGTCAGGCTGCGTAAAGTCCTGTGCCGGTTGTCCATTGGCGGTTTTGAGCGCTGTTGCTAATCTTTTACCGAAATTGTCCCCCTTTTTTGTGTTCTTCAGACTGTCGGAAAGCAAATCGAACAATGTTTCTGTGCCGATAGGATCGTCGAAATTACTTCCGGCAACAGCAGTCAATATGTCTAATGCAATTGGAGAGGCCGGATTGGTCCGGATATAAGCTACATATACCTGTTCGAACATTGCCCTTTGCGTCAAATCCATTTGCTGCGCGTATATCTTTTGTATAGCTGTGTCATTTTGCTGCACAGCCGCTATATTCAATTTCACCAGGCTGTCCAGCTTGCGCCGGTAAACTAAAGATTGCCAATCCAGCTTTGCCCACGCAATATTTTTTGACAGGTTCTTTCCGGCAGAGGATTGCTGTAAACTATCCGGAAGTTGCGCAAACAAGGGCATGGCCCATTGATAGTTAATTCTGTCCTGATACAAAAGATAGGCATTCTTGATACTAAAGGGCACATCATCGTAATTTACCGTTACCTGATGTTTACCCCCCCCTTTCACGGCATACTCAGCCAGGGCATATACCGCAATTGGGGATGCGGGGGTTACCTTTAAATACTGCGCGTATGCTTCCTGCCTGCTAAGTGTATCGATGCCGCTTCTGACAGATTGTTTAAGCCATACCTGTAATTCATCCTGTGCTTTTTGAGCGGGAGAACCGGATACCATAAAATTGCCAAAATCATGGTCATGAACCAGACAGGCATCACCTTTTCCGAGATAGATAAACAACACGCTGTTGGCATCCGCAGGGCGCACCTGTTTTTTTGAATAGAGTGGTAAAATATTGAATTTGGTGGGGCCGTTTAATCGTCCTTTAATACGATATACCCCTTTAATGACCGGCACTTTATATACGGAAGTATCTTCCATACTTTTCATAAAAACAGCCTCCGGCATGGTTTTGACATTTTTAAATGTACCCGTGAGGGTGAAACTTTGCTGGGCAACAGTGATAGCCGGAAAAGCTATCACTGTAAGCATTAGATAAATTCGCTGAATTAAATTTCCCATCAATAACCGGTGTTTTGGGTGAGCTTTGTATTCAGTGCTATTTCACTCGCCGGTATAGGGTAAAGGATAGCCGTCGGCTTCCAGTTATTACCTTTATAGGCTCCCAACACTTCATCGGCCCGGGTCGCACCACCATTAATGCCGGGTGTCCGCTTTAAATCCAGCCAACGATGACCCCATTCGCCAAACAATTCTACCCTTCTTTCCTGTTCTACCGCTGCCAGGCACTGCGCTGTACTCATCCCTGTTGCGATTAGGTTAGGTAATCCCGCTCTCGTACGAATGATGTTCAGATCATTAACTGCACTGGTTACATTGTTCTGACGAGCCCTTGCCTCAGCGCGGATCAGGTACTGTTCCGCCAGCCGCATCGGCGTATGATACTCGGTCGGCGTAGTATTGGTGTAAGCATTTGCCTGATACTTAAATGGATAATAATAAGTCTGACTGCCTATAGTAGCAGGTGCTAACCAAGTGCTTTTCCGCAAATCCCCAGGCTCAAAAGCATTTAAAAGACTGTTCGTTACGTAATAATATAATTGACCAAACGAGTAAACCAATACCAGTTCCTGCGGATTCTTATAATAGGAAACAGGTTGCACCTGCCATATCGCCTCCTGACTATTAATTAAAAAAACACTTGTTAAGGCAGGCAGGGGCTTATTATTTAAAGGTGAGTTAGTAATTACTAAAGTTGCATTTATTTCTGCATCCGGCCAGCTTTGCTGGTATAATTTCACTCTTGCAATGAGGGCTACAGCCGCCCATTTCGTCGCCCTGTTATTTCCTGTCGGGTAACTGACCGGTAATGCGCCCTGTGCATCAGTCAGATCCTGGATGATCTGCTGGTAAACAACGGACTGTGCACTTCGACTAACCGTTGTATATTGCTGCCAGTTACCGGTTGTGAGCAATGGGACACCACCGTAAAGGTTCGTCAGATAAAAATAACAGTATGCCCTTAAAAATTTAGCCTCGCCAACCAGTTGGTTTTTGTTTGCCGGTGTCAGACTGGTGGATTTGGACATTCCATCGAGACAGGCATTTGCTGCAGCAATTGCACTATAGGCGCCGCTCCATAAAGACAGCGTATAAGTGTTATTGGTTGCAATATTATTAATCATCAATTGCGTATACGGGTCAGTTGGATTGTAGTAATTGAATTCATCGGAACTTAATCCTACATAAGCTGATAAATTCCCGGTTAACAAGGCTCCCGAATTGAGAGATCCATAGATGCCTAATATGGCCGAATTTGCACTGGCATCATCGTTAAATACAAGGCTGGCTGGTACTTTATTAACTGGGCCGGGGATTTCAGTAAATTTGTTACAACCCGTGTTAAAAAAGATCAACACAGCACTCAACGCCAATAGGGCTATATATGATTTTTTGGAGTTCATGATATTTTTTTTATAAGGTTAATTGAAAACCTGCTGTGTAAATACTTGGTGCAGGAAAGTTGTTATTAGACAAACTCGGATTTGTAGGATCATAACCTTTAAATGGGGAAATCGTAAACAGGTTTTGACAAGCTACATATACTCGCAGTCCTTTCAGATGTGACTTTTCGAGCCAGGCCTTTTTTAAAGCGTAAGACAAGGAGATGTTCTGCAAACGTATATAGGAAGCATCCGTTATTGAGGCATCTGATTGCTGATAGTTAAATACATCAGTACCTGTCGATTTTGTAAATTTACGAACATCAGTTATGTCTCCGGGCTTTTGCCATCTGGCTAAAACAGTTACGGGCTGATTCCTTGCATCCCCGACAAGTCCATTTGCCAATGCATATGCCCCTTTTTGTTTAGCATAGGAAAAGATCATTACTAACTGACAATTTTTATAGCTCAGATTTTGAGTCATCCCGCCGGTAAACTTTGGGGAAAGGTCCAGATTTCGCTGATCAGCCGCGTTAATGACACCGTTGGCATCTTTATCCTGAAATGTATATAGACCCGTGGCAGGGTCTACTCCGGTATAATGATATACTTTCTTAATATTGAGCGGCAAACCAACTACATATTGATTATTATATGAGGTGAGTTCTATGCCAGGAAAAGATAACAGTTTATTCCGGTTGATCGCCAAATTAGCGCTCATCATCCATTGCAGATCTTTCTTTTTAAGAATAGTTGACTGCAATGTAAACTCCCACCCCTTGTTTTCTATAACCGCCGGCAAGTTTTGTATAATGGGAAAAAGACCAATATAGGCCGGAAACGGATAGGTGACCAATTGATTACCGCTTCGTTCCTGATACCAGTCGGCAGTGAGATAGATCCGGTCTTTAAAGAAACCTAATTCTATCCCTGCGGCTGCCTTGTTATTTACCTGCCACTTAAAACCGGGGTTATAAGCCTGATTTTGGGCAAGAATGGTGGCATTGTTGTAAGTATTAGAGGCTGAATATAAGGCCAGGTATTGATAATCATTTGCTGTCGGGCTTCCGGTGGTGCCATAGCTACCCCGCAACTTACCAAAACTTAAAAATGACAGATGATTTTTTATGAAATTCTCTTCGGTAAACAACCACGCCGCACCTACAGAGCCAAAGTTACCCCATTGATCGCCCGCTGCAAATCTTGAAGAAGCATCCCGGCGGCCCGAAACATTTAATATGTATTTGCTTTTCCAGTTATAAGTAATCCGTGCGAAATATCCCTGAAAACGGTATTGAGAATAATTGGTTGTTGCCTGTAATGAAGTTGCAGCGCCCTGGTTGGCAATAAGGCTTTCATTGACATAACCGCTCCCCGTAACGCTTGATCCACTAACGATACTTTCCGTGAGTGTCCCCCCGGCGGTTACCTGTAAATCACCCTGCCCAATTGTCCTTTTATAATCCAAGCTTGGTTCTACTATCCAGTTTTTGACAGCATTATTACCATATTGCGCCTGTGAAGCCGTTGCCGGCGCACCTGCATATTGGGAAGACCCCGGGTATGCCGCAAACTGCGTCATGGTTGTATTGGAATACCCCAGGCTTGCAGTTGCAGTTAATCCTTTTACAATATTGTAATTAAAGACGGCGTTAGACGAGAAATTATTGGTATTGGCGTTATATGGTTGAAATAATGTGGTAAAAGCGGAGGGATATTGATTGCTGGCCCATTGACTAAAATTCAGTTTACCGGCTGAATTTAATATATCGGGAGCATCTGGGGGCAAATAATATTGATAGAAACCGCCGGATGGAAGATTTTCGTTGGTGTTTGAATAATTAATAACAATGTTTGATGTAAACCGTTTGTCCAGAGAAGTATGATTAACGCCAAGGGAACCAGAAATACGCTGGCTCCTGAAACTATTAGGTAAACCTGACGGCACCGGGATACCGTCACGGTGAAAACCGCCGTTTAAACGAAAATTAGTAAAGGCATCTCCCCCTTGATAGCCAACTTCAGCATCTGAACTCGTCGCGGTTGCACCTAACACTTTTTGCCAGTTGACATTGCGCGTCGTATCATAAGCCAAAAGATCAGGGGCATTGGCAGCGGTTGGTGTTATGCCGCTATTTTTAAAAGCTTCCCTGCGCATGGCCAGGTATTGCTGCGTATTTAAAAGATCAATTGTTTTTGGCCTTCCGGTAATACCTGTGTAAGCATTTACTGTCAAACCACCTTGTGACGGCCTGCCTTTTTTTGTGGTTATTAAAATCACCCCATTACCGCCTCTCGATCCGTAGATAGCCGTAGCGTCGGCATCCTTTAATACTTCAATGCTTTCAATATCATTAGGATTGATACCAAAAAACGGGTTCTGTCCGCTGTTCGCACCCAAAATATTGTTTTGGTTCAGTCCAACCCTGTTGATATCACCGTAACTGGTCGGTAAGGGCACGCCATCTACAATTACTAATGGATTGCTCGGCGTATTGGAGCCTCCGAAAAAATCCTTTTTACCTCTTATCGTGATATTGAACTGCCCACTGGCATAGCCGTTACTTTGAACAATAGAGAGCCCGGGAACCAAGCCCTGCAATGCCTGCACGACATTGGTAACGGGCTGCTGTGCAATTTGATCAGCTGATATACTCGTCATCTGACCCGTACTGAACCGTTTAGTTGTAGTACCGTAGCCGATGATCACGGTTTCATCCAAACTGGTGATATCATCTTCCAATGTGACGTTAATAACATTTTTTCCTTTGATGGGTACATCCAGCCTTTTATAGCCTACAAAGTAAAAATCGAGTGTATTATCAGGTTCTGTAACAATTGAATAATTCCCGTCACTGCTGGTGACCGTGGCCTGCCTGCTTCCTTTTACCAATACCGTTACGCCCGGCATGTTTACGCCCTTGTTATCCGTGACCTTACCCGTGATGGTGATCAATTGTGCCTGTTCCCTTGATGGAGAAATAACGATCAGGTTATTATCGAGCAGCTTAAAAGAAAACCCTGTATTTTTTAATATTTCATAGAGTACATAGAAGACCCTCGTATCCCTGAACTCGCCGCTTACCTTGGTGGAAGCAGAAAAGATATCCGAACTGTAAACAAATTTATATGAAGTTGCATTCTCTATTTGTTTAAAGACATCGCCGATAGCAACATTTTTCAGCTTTAAGTTGACATGCGCATCCTGCGAATATACGCTGGCTGATACATGAAGACAGGCGATTAAAAGGAGGATAAATGTTAATTTCATTGTTATCCATATTTTACGTAGAACGGCAGGGTGAAAAATCACCCCCCGTTTTGTAATTTTTTGCATATTTACAAAGGGTTTAATTAGTGATACATGAAGCAGGCCGCAACGCCAATTGGAAACCTGCTGTATAATTGATTAAATCTGAATGGAAGAGGGGTGCGAAAGCATCCCTCTCTGCTTTTAAGGGTTTTAGTAAATAACGATCATGTCACCCTCCTTTCTGTAGTTAAAGTCATGTGATAACTTGAGTACTGCAAGCACCTGGTTTAAACCTTCGTTATCGAACGTCGCTACAAACCGGTACTTTTTTATGGATTGGTTTTCGAAAGAAATTTTAATGTTATACCATCGCTCCATGCGTATCGCTATTTCTTCAAAATCCTCGTCGTTAAAGGTCAGCCTGTTGCTGACCCAATCGGTCTCGACAATCGTTTTAGCCTGTGGATTGGCATTCACGCTGGTTAAAAGCAGGTTTTGATGGTCTGATGCTTTTGATCTCGCCGGCGTATTTACTGCCGGTTGTGTGAGGTCATTGTTGATGATCACTTTTTGTTTTGGCAAAATTTTAACAGGTACCGCACCCTTATTTGTCGTTACCAGTTCAATTGCCCCTTCAATAAGGGATGCTTCGGTGTATTTATCGCCCGGATATGCCTTTACATTGAATACCGTGCCGATATCTTTGATATCCAGTTTGGCGGTATGCACCGTAAACGGTTTATCCCGGTTATGAACAACCTTAAAATAAGCTTCACCGGTAAGCTCAACTTTTCTATCCGTAACGTTAAAACTTTTAAGGTAGCTGATCCGGCTCCCGCTATTCAATATCACAACAGTACCATCGGGTAGCTTTATTGACTTTTTTTCACCAGGAAGGGTGTTATAGCTAAATTGATCTTTAGCATTATTAAAGGGGAAAGAGTGCGTAAAAAACAATACGCCTATACTGAAAATGATCGCAGTGACAGAGGCGGCCACCAGCAGTGGCCTATAAGCAGATCGTTTTTGGCCCAAGCCCTGGATCACCTGACTTTCATCAATATGATTTGATATCCTTGCCTTGAAGGCATGGAGGTGTTTCTGATAGGTCTGATCCTTTAAATCACCATTCAGCACAAAATAGATCTTCCTGGCATGCTCTGCCAGTTTTCTTTTTTCAGGATGCTGACTTAACCAGTCGGTCCAAATTTGAATGCTCTCCGGATTTCTTCCTAAACAATATTGCTGAAATGATTCATCTGCGAGAAAATCTTCAATATCAAAATCCGAATATTTCATTGCTCTTTTTTGTTAAGAGCAAAAAACACAATGGTTTTACTATGCTTTTCAAGAAAAAACTTAATAAAATCATTTTTTGAAATAAATTTCTTCTTTTGACGTAAAAAAGGCAATTATCCTACGCAATATGGACATCATTTAAGTTTTTACTCAGGATTTACTGTGCAATAAGAGCAGATTGAAGAGCAGTAATGAAAATTCAAATGATGATATGTTGATCTTGTTCTTTTGAAAATCTTTTTTCAGCGTTTTCAGTGCATCGTGTACGATATTATAAGCGGTGCGTTTGGAAATATTGCATCTGACCGCGATTTCATCATAACTGTAATCTTCAAAAAATTTCAACCTTAATAACTCCTTTTGCCGGTCAGTCAGACTTTGAAATCCTTTTAAGATCTGAACTTTCAATGATGCATCCGCCTGCAGGCCGGTTAACACATCTTCGTAAGGCAAATCATGCTGCTCTGCCTCAAATAGTATTGCGGGCATTTTGGAAGATTCCCACTGTTGCTGCTTGTATTTTTTGAAAATCGTTCTGCGTAAACAGGTCGTCAGGTAGGCCCTGATATTATCTACTGATGGTAATCTTTCCCGCTTGTCCCACAAATCAAGGAGCATATCCATCAGGCAATCGTTGGTAAAATCCCGGTCACTGGTAATTTTGGCACCATAGTTCATGAGATTTACATAATGTTCCTCATAAAGTTGCAATAACGCTTTCTGATTTCCACGCGTAAATTCATTCCATATTTGCCAATTATCAGTGGAAGAACCCATATCTCAAATATAACGATAAATTTACAATTTGTTATTTTGATGCATGTGTTGGAAAGTGACTGTAAAAGGTACGGCCAGATAAGCCCCAGCGTAAACAGGCGGAATAAAGGATGGCGATACGCTCTTCATTTCCTACGATCAGTATTTTTATAGTTGCTTAATGATAAGAGACAGGGAAAAAAGCAACAGCCCGCCCTGGATTACAGGAACCGGTAATAGTCAATATTGGCTTTCATGATGATATCAAGTGGTAGAAAATAAGAAGGAGCTATTGTTTCTTTCAATATTAAAAGATCGTAAAACAGCTTGATTCCCTGGTACGCCTGTTTCTGGGGTTGCTGGCTGATAAGGAAATCGATGGCTCCATTCTTCAATAGCTGAATGTTTTTATCGACAAGATCATAACCAATCATTCGGTAATTCGATTTTTGTACTGGAGTAATCGCAGCTGCAATCTTATCAATGCCATTCACTACAAATATCCCTTCCAGATGCGGATTGTCCATAAAAATCGCAGTAATGCCTTTACTTATTGTCTCGTCGTCCCCGGTATTATCGGTGAATCTTACTATTTTCCTGCCGGACTTTTCAAAATAACTTAAAAAACCTTCCTCGCGGGCAGAGAACTGGGTATGGTTATCTTCCTCCCTTTCAATGGAGGCAATCAGTATATCCCCCTTTTCCGAGATCGTATAATCCAATAAATTGGCTGCCAAATACCCGCTGTCCTTCGAGTGATTCCCTATAAAGCTCCTGTTGGAGAGCCCGGGAATATTACTGTCAAAGAAGATGACAGGTACATTTGAATCCTTACAATGTTCCAGTAATCTTATCGTTTGATCGTGGAATACCGGCACCATAAAAATACCGTCATAAGTATCGCCAATCACTTCATCTACGCGTAATTTAAAGGAGGCTTCATTATTCTGCTCAAATGTCAGGATATTGATATTAATCCCAAAAGGGGAAACTTCTTTCAAGGCCTCCTCAAAACCCGTGTGATGGGCTGACCAAAAAGGGATCATGCCAGTCGCTTCGGGAATTAAAACCGCGATCGTATAATCTCTTGCCGATTTCAACCGGCTGGCCAGAATATTTGGTTTATACCCCAGGTCTTTAATTGCCTGCAATATACGTTCATGTGTTGCTTTGGAAACGCCACCACGGTTATTCAATACCTTGTCAACCGGGCCGGTGGAAACCTTGGCCCGTTCTGCAATTTCTTTAATGCCGATGTTTTTATTTGAACTTGTTTTCACGCAAAGCAATATTACAGTTTTTATGTAAAAAAATTTGGAAGTGCAAGATAAAGCATATATGTTTGTCAAATAGTCAACGTTCACTATTTTGTTATTTTCATCATAAATAACTTATAATCAATTACAAACAGCACCATTTGCATTCATTAAACAAAAGACTGAATCATAGCAATCTAAGCACAAAATACATATAGAAAATTAAAGAAATTCTTTGAAAAGGGTATTGGAATATTCATGTCTAAACTCTTTTGAAACCGAGCGAAAAATTAAAATAAACTAAAGAAAACTTCATATGGAAAATCTAAAGGAATCCTTCGAAAAAGAAGGGTATGTGATTGTTAATGTCTTAACTCAGGCTGAAATAGATCACTTCAGGGGTATTATGGACGAGTTATTAAACCCTAAAATTGAAGCGGCCGACAAGCAGGCACGCAACTCCTCCTTCCAGCATCTGGGCGATGAGATCGCATCGTTCGGTCAGGAAGCCCGGCAGTATTATTTTCACTTACTGACCAAAGCCGGAACTGAGCCGATCCATCATGCCTTTTATAACCCGGTGATATTAAAAGTGGTGGAAGAACTCATAGGGCCGGACCTGATCATCAACAATGCGTCGATCCTGGCCGCAAATTCAGGCACCTCCTATTCCCTGGGCTGGCACCGGGATACCATTCAGATTCCCCAGGCAGAGATCGAAGACTGGATATTCTCCAAAGAACGGTTTCATAACAGTGTACAGATCAATTTGCCCCTGGTAGATGAAAACTCACTTTGGGTTGTGCCGCACAGTCATAACCGGCCCAATACACCAGGAGAAAATGAGGCATTTCAGGGTTCAAAACACTATGCCCCGCTTGGCGCGGTAATGCCCGGTGGTATGCCGGTCCATTTGAAGGCAGGACAGGCCGTGATCTATAATAACAATCTGATCCACCGGGGATATACCAAAACTATGGAAGTGCCAAGACGCACCCTGCACATGGGCTACCATAGTGCGGCGTATCCTCCCACCTGGCATTTTTACCTGCTCAACGCCGGTCTGCTAACCCCTGAATACCTGGAGACGCTTAACCCGACCATGCGCAGGATGATGAGCGAATACCTGGAATGTAAACAGCAGTATCCTAATATGATCGACACCTGGAAATATGATTACAATTTTCCGGGGCAGACTGCAAATTAGAACATGAATACAGTTGTTTTAAAATAGCAATTAGGAATTGATGACCGATATAAACAAAACAAATTATAACATGAAAACCAATATTTACAAAATACTTTTAAGCTTTATCGTCTTGTTGTTGCCCTGGGTGCTTTATGGCCAGCAGCAAGCTTTACCCCAACAAACAGACCGCTGGATTATCCAGCCTGACGGAAGTATCAAATGGACCATTAACGGCAGGTTGCCGCATGCGGATCATATCGAAATGTCTGGAGAAAAAGTTTCTGTTTGGGTGCAGTATGGGTTGGATAGTGCCGGCAGGTCATCTGTTTCGCGAACCGTGGTATTCCCAACCTACCGGATGATGCCTGATGCCACCCGGAGCCATATTGATTACACTTTTGTGGATAATGAGCTGCCTCGTTTTTTTATTAATAGCCGGCAATTGAAGACTGATCTGGCAGTCGGAAAAAAATCGGGTAACCTTACCTATAACATCAAAAGCATCAGCCATAAAGGTATTATGCGGATTGAAGCCACAACGGCCAATCCTGCTTTGGTGAAAATTGAACGGAGCATTTTTCCTTCGGTAGATAAACCTCAGGTCATCGAAAAATTTGTATTTACGAATACCTCCGATAAGCCCGTCAGCATTTCCATGGAATCCCTGAAACGGGAGGTAAAAACAGATAGCATCACCAGTAAAGTGAGGCCGCATACGGTGATCATGGCATCTATCGGTGCTGGTAGCCGGATGGTTCAACCAGGTGAACGCACCTCCTTTGCCGTGTATTATCTGGCTACAGATTTTCCGGCCCGGCCTATTACAATTAACCCTGATGCGGAAGAAAAAGCACGCGAAAAACGGATCAATACTATTTTATCTCCATTGCAACTACAAACACCAGACACTTTATTGAATACGGAGTTCAAATTTGCTAAGATCAGGGGAACAGAAAGTATTTACAAAACCAAGGCTGGCTATTTGCATGGCCCCGGCGGATTGGCTTATTATGCGGCCGTATGGGCAAACGATCAGGCAGAATATGTTTGTCCCTATTTTGCATTCTCCGGTGATAGTATCGGCACGCTTTCAGCTATGGCCTGTTACCGTTTGTTTGCCAGGTATATGAATCCGGCTTATAAGGCTATTCCCAGTTCTATCGTTGCGGAAGGCGATGGAGTCTGGCAGGGCGCAGGTGACCGGGGTGACCATGCGATGATCGCTTATGGTGCGTCACGGTTCGCGCTGGCTTACGGAAACGCAGATTCTGCAAAGGTCTTATGGCCGTTGATTACCTGGTGTCTGGAATATAGCCGCAGGAAATTAAATGACCAGGGGGTTGTTACTTCAAACTCTGATGAACTGGAAGGGCGCTTTCCATCCGGCAAAGCCAATATACCGACCAGCAGCCTTTATTACGGCGCGTTAATATCTGCGGCCAATTTGGGTAAGCAATTGCACCAGCCAAAAGCGCAGACAGATGCGTATTTAAAACAGGCAGCAGTACTTAAAGTAAATATCGAGAAATATTTTGGGGGGAATGTGGAAGGTTTTGAAACCTATAAATATTATGAAACCAATAATGTGCTGCGTGCCTGGATCTGTGTGCCGCTTACCATGGGCATCTTAGACAGGGCCGAAGGAACGGTTAACGCTTTATTTTCACCAAGGTTATGGACGGCGGATGGATTGGCCACCGAGGCGGGTAAAGAAACCTTTTGGGACCGCTCAACTCTGTATGCCCTTCGTGGTGTATTTCAGGCAGGTAAAACAGAGAAAGCAATGGACTACCTGCGCTATTACTCTCGCAGAAGGTTGTTAGGAGAGCATGTACCCTATCCGGTAGAAGCCTATCCCGAGGGTAACCAAAGGCATCTATCTGCCGAGGGCGGATTGTATTGCAGAATATTTATCGAAGGGGTGTTTGGTATACTGCCAACGGGTTTTAACAGCTTTGATTGTACACCACGGCTGCCAAAGGGCTGGAATGAAATGGCATTAAATAACATCCACTCGTTTGGACATTTGTTTGATCTTAAAATATCAAGGTTGAATAGGGAGAAATTAAATATTACGATAAAAGAGGGCAGCAAAACCATCAAATACAAAATAAAGGATGGTGGCACACAAGCGGTGACCTTGTAACACCGAATAACGGAGCGATCATTTAATCACGGGGGAAGAACAAAGCAAACGCAGGCTAATTGGAGCTGCCGGTAAAACTTTTAAAAATACCGGATGGCTAAGCTTCTTAATTCTTCCATTTGACTGGACGTTATTGCTGTCCGCATACAAATGATACCGGTATTTAAACACAAGTAACGCCGGGCCAAAATTGCGCCCGGCGTTAAAAAAAATAAAAAATCAATAAATGCCTGACCAGGTGTATGAAGGAGCAGTCACGGTTTGTGAAGTATTGCAATAAAATAAACTGCCCCAACCAACTTCGTCGGTAATAGTGGCTGTACTGCCTTCATTTACATGACCGGCCATAACCTGTTCGGAATAGGGCATGCTTAACCCCCGGTAACGGTGATAATAATTGTAAGCCATGTACCAGATAGGCCGGTAATTACCACGGTTAGAAGTCGAAATAGAATTAATAGGAGGAGTTACAGCCCAGATGGAGGTTGCCGGAGTTACAGGGCTCCAGGTCACACTGTTTCCAAGGTTATATTTAGCTGTATATTCCATGGCCTTGCCAATTACCCCGCTACGCGCGTCATACAGCGATTTGTCACCCTGATTGTATGCCATCTGAGCCCATTCCAGGAAGCTGGCTAAACATAGTTGGGTATAGTATTGATCACGCCCTCCCTCAACCGGCTGCCCAGTTGATAAAAATGCGGTTACGTTGGTACCGTTGTCGGCCCCATTGGCAGCAGTTCTGTTAAAATATTCCAGCGACAAACTATATGCTGTCTGGCTTTCGCAGAATATGCCATATGCCATTATAAACTTACCGGCACTTGATCCCCACGACGGCCAGCCATCTACCACAAAGGGGGCTGTTTTGCTATAAGTGGCGGCATATGCTGCATAATAATTATAGAATATCTTAAAGAGATTTTTGTAATTGGTTTTCTTTGTTGAGGTAAGACCAGAATAGTTGTAAACCATATCTGCCCCATAAATCATAAAATGCAACCCGTAGCCATTACACAATTGCCAGTCGTTATCAGGGTATTGAATAGATGTACAAGTTGAAGCCCACGCATCAAGCAATTGAATTACCTTATCTGCATAACGGGTTTGACCGGTCATATTCCACATCACACCGTTTACAAACATTGCCATGGCATCATTCTCATAATCGCTTTTGTACAAATTCCGGCCAACCTGAGCATGCGCATGTGACGTATAGCTGCTCGATAAAAATGTGGCGTAATTGCTTTGAAAATTAGCAAAAGTTGTTTTGTAAGGCTCTACATTAGCCATTGCCTGGGCATAGGCATACTGCATTTGCGGTTTGGTTAGTACCGTCCCCGGATGAACGAAATTGATCGCCGAGGTTTTAACGTTGCCATTTTTAGGTTCGTCAGTATCCTTTACTGCTGTCATGCTCTTTTTTTCCTTTGAGCAACTGGTAAATGCTGCAAGTATAATACTTGCATAAAACAAAGCTTTTCTCATAATTTTGGTAAAATTTAATTGGTACGATTTAACAAGTGTTAATTTTCCGGTCACATTTCCTTCGCTCCAGGCAATAGAACACCTGTCGCGCTGATTTAGCACCGTCAAACATTTTTTATAAACATTGATTTTAACTGATAATTGGCAATCAGTTTACCGGGTATAAGGAGAGATTTTTATACCGTTCGGCATAATTGATCCATCCCTGAATCAATTATTTTTGTTGAAGTGGATTTTAATTTATTTCATTGGCTTTATGTTTAAGTGATACATTATTAGATTAGTTAAAAGGAGTATTATCAACGTTAATATTTTAGGTATCATAGTTATTTTTCAATAAAAAAAAATTGTTCAACCGGCATCGCTGTTTGTAGTTTCGTTTCCTGGCTATTGCCATATTGCCATGCCACCACGGTAACCTTTACAGGGAAACGGCTACGCGGCGGGATTGCGGTAATATTTAATGCATTACCGGATAACTCGGCGGGGCCTTCCAAAACATAAAAGCCAACGGGTACGTGTGCATCTGATACCGCGTTAAGCTTTGTTCCCTTTGCATGTTGCTTTTGGTTAGATATTGGCGAAAATGTGATATGCTGTTCCTTCCCTGCTGTGTTGCGCGGAGGTACAATCATCAGTGATTGTTGTACAGCGGGTTTATAATCAGCATCTCCCGGATGGGTAGCAGCAAACCACAATTCATAACTATGCGGATTTTCCCAATAGCCGGCCCGGGGGCATATCCTGAAAGTAGAGTCATTTATTTTGATCATTGGACCAGTGATCCTGTCGATGCTGATGGAATTATTTCCTTCAGCATGACCTATGGGAGCGCCGACCGACATGCCAGCCCAAATGGGCAAACGGGGGCTGCCACCGACAACGATATCATAAAATGCAGCATGGACCTTAAAAGTAATCCCATCGGCCTCCGGTTCAAATTTCAGGTTTACCTGCTGGTGGGTATTGCGTTGTTCAACCATTTTACCGTCCTGCAGATAGCCTATCAACTGCGGTTTCTGGTTCCGGTGTTTTGCCTGGTAGACCAGGGTTACTTTTGCCGTTTCCTCATCAAAATACCAGAATGCGTTTGCAGCATCGCCCTGATATCTGTTCACTGGTGCGGCTTCTGCGGCAGGCAGTTCATTATAACGCCATTTATCAACCAGCCAGCCGGTTTTTGTCGGGTCGATGTCAATTAATTGGGGCGCTGCACCCAACAGTACGTTTTTGGGTAAACGGTACTGCATGGCTTTTTTGATGTAGAAAGCGAGGTAACCGATCTTTTCCCTGGTGGCGGCAAAATGCCCCTGGGCAGGGTTGGCTAACATGCTTAACGGCAATAGCGGATGTTCCTGCCGCTCCTTTAAACCTTCTTCACTCCAGGTATTTGCAGCTTCGTACTCGCCCATGGTTTCCAGGCAGGGGATATAATTGATATTTTGATCTTTGCTCCAGATGTCAGGCGCAAAAACATTTCTTACATAGGGCCATTGCCCGCTTACCGAAATGCAGGCCAGCGTACGTGAAGGGTTCCAGGCACCGAAATAATACGGTGCGCTGGCTGCCGCCGAATGCCCCATCGGGATCACCGGTGCAACCCCCAATTCACTATAACCTGAGATACCGGCCAGGTCATTAACCAGCGCATTGAACTGCTCACCCGCCCCTTCATTAAATAAAAATTTCAGGTTAAAGGCCGGGCTCACCCAGATCTCCGCAATACCCAGTTTACCCATTTCCTTCCTGAATTCAGCGTCCTCCAGTATGCATTGTTCTTCCATATTGTTTTGGGCGAATATGACCGCCTTCACTTGTTTACAGCCCGGCGCTATCCATAAAAATGCCCGCGACGGGTCTTTACTGGTTCCGGCCTGCTTCACCGGCACCGACCATTGCCATACGGCAGCCTTCGCGGTTGATATTCCTATCAGCACGAAAATGCTTAAGCAAACAGAAAAATGGCTATATCTTTTCTTCATCATGCTAGTTTAATAAGATTGGGGTATCGGCACTTGCCGGCATATTAAAACACCATTGTTTATTGCCGTTTTGGTTTACCGGCTCGCCTTTTATCGTTACATTGTTTATGCTGATGCTATGGCGTGGAGACAAGATAATAGCCGGCAGATAAAGCTTCACCGGGTGATCTGAAGTGAAATGCAGCTTGCCATTATCAAACCACAATGCGGCAGACGCCGGCTGCAAAGATGTTAATCCGTAGCCAATTTTTGCTATATTCATTCCTTTGCCTAAAAACAGACTAACCAACTTACTGCCGCTAACACTGATCACCCCATATAAACCTTTAAACTGCATATCCTCAAACCCAATCTGCTGTGTTTCGGCATGGGCAAAGATGTAATCGCTCCTTCCTGATTTATTGTTGACTATTAGCCCGGTAAAACCCGGTTCAGCACCAAACGATTTGATACTTTTGATTGCAGTTCCATTATTTGCAGTTCCCGATGGGTCATAGATTGCAGCAAATGGCTTGCTCCATGCCTCGCCGGTTTGGCGCACAACAACCGTAGGTAATGGCATATTGGCAATACTATCCGGGATCATTTCATTTTTACGCCAGGCTTTTGACGGCGGTGCCTTTACACTGAACACCTCGCGGCCGGGATAACCCTTCATCCACATGTTCATCAATATGGATTCCTTACCGGAGATGCTTAAACTGAAACGGGCTTTAAAATCATGTTCAGTCCTAATGGATTTTTTATCGTAGAAATAATCATAGCCTACCAATTCTGTATTGGCGAACGTAAGTTTCTCCGTTGGCCGGATCTCAAGCGGTTTATTGTCGTTAGCAGATAAAGTGAGCTGCTGCCCAAGGTTATGGTAGATATAATCATGCGATTTATCCTTTCCATCTTTACGCCTCGACCTGAATATATCTACATAATACCCTGTCGAATCGCCGGTGCGGATAATACTCATCAGCCTGCTTTGATCGGCATTGGTTTCGGGTTCGAGAAATGAAACATCTGAAAAGGTAATGCCTTTAAAATATCCCCCCTTTTGGGCAGATTGTGGGTAACAGGCATTGAGTTTCAAGGAGTGGTTACTTTTCATAACCGGGTATGATGAAATCCCATCAACCACCACGGTATTATGTGCCGGAAATTGTGAATAGTATTCCGCATAATCGGTCTGAAAATAACTTCCTCCAATGCCGCCTTCCGGCGCAAGTACTATTCCTCTGCCGTAAAGCTCCATGGCAATGCCGTTTGCGTGCATATGGTTACCGCTGGAACCGGCTTGGGAGATCATTAATCCGGTATTTGTATCCAACCCGTTCCGTTGTACCATCCAGCTCACATTAGGCGACCAGAACGTTGCCGTCAGGTAATCGCCCTGTGACCCTGCCTTAACTGTATCAGAAATAGTAATGGGCGAGGTGCCAAAAAGCGCATTAAAACCTGTTTGTCGTATAACTGTTCCGGGGCCGTCCTGCTGCCCCAGGGTGTTAATCGTTTTTAGCATCCTGCTATAAATAGCTTCCTGGCCGGGCTTATTGTTCACGCGGGCATTGCGGATCAGGTCGGATATAGCGTCGGTCCGGAGTTTGCTGTAATGGGTATCGCCGAAACCTACAATATATCCATTAGGGTACAGGTATTGGGCATAGGCCAGCACCGCTTTGGGCAAAATAGGTACCTGTTTTAGGAGATCGGTATGCAGTGTACGGTCAAAGAGGTTCACAAAGCCCGTAAAATCAGCTATAACATTCTGAGAATAGCCGGGGCACTCGCCCCAGATAGCTGTTGTGGGGTCGTAACCTTTCAGCAGCGTAGTTAAACTCCATTGGCGGGTATAGGTTTTATTCAGGATCTGGTCGAGGTAATATTGGCAGCCTTTTTTATCGGCATAATAGCTGTCATTTTCAAGGATGATGGCGATATCTGCTACAAACTTGGCTTCTATTAAATCCCAGTTATTAAAAGGCACACCATTTTTGATGATGAGATCGGCCCATTTCTTAAAGGTAACGGCATACATCTGTAATTTTTCGGGGCGATGCCTTTTGATATAGGGAAAAAGGAAATCATAGCCCGCTGTTAAAGGTTCCAGTACATCTTCATGGATCACCTCAAAAGCAGATAAGCCAACCAGCGTTTGATCATGACCGTGGTTCAGGTCAACGGGCTCATTCCGGTACCCCATCCCTGTGATATAGGTATCCAGGATAGAATAAGAAAAGTCGGCATATTTTTCATCACCAGTAAGCCAATAAAGCATTGCGGCGTTCCGGGCCTTTTCAATGATCTCGATATTGATGGATTCGATGATCCGCCCTGTTTTTGACTGTTCTACCCATTCCCATGGTTTGCCGGGCACAGTTCCGTTTTGCAGGTACAATTTACCATCTTCATCCATATAGGGCTTGATATCTTCAAGCTTCGGGCGCATGTATTGGGTAGCAACATCCCGCGTCCCGGTAAACCTGACGGTTGGCATAGGCGCATGACCGGTTGCATAAGCATAGATGCCATTTTTAATAAAAACATCGGTACAATGCTGTTTCCAGTACATCTGTAACCGCGATGACATCCATGTGCTGTCAGTCTGATAGCGGGAAACATTTGCATCTGCATCTGCCCGGATCTGGTTAAAGGTTGTCGTTGCCCAGTCTTCTTTTTTTATAAGTGTGTTAAGCTTATCCCTGCCGGTGTTTTCATCTGCAAGCAAGCGGGGATGGCTTTTTACATTTACACCGGAGATATCTATCTGTTGCGCATTCACAGGTGTAATTGCAAGTAACCATAGCGACAAACCAGATAAGACAAGTCTGGTCGTTGTGTTTTGTCTCCGTAAATATCTTTTAATCATGATGATCATCATTTATTCTTCTTTCTTTATAAAATATTATCCTACTTATCTATCCTGAACCAATCGAAATCCGCATAGCCACCCATACGTACATCTGGTGCGCTTATACAAAACAAGCCTACTTTAGCCCCGATCCATTTATCAGGTTTGGCAACGAATTCTTTTCCAATAGTGGTAAAATTCACCCCATCTTCGCTGTAGCTGAAAACACACCGGGCATCGGGCGAGCTTACTTTGATACGCAGATATGCCTCAGCACTTTTGATCCGTTTCTCATCGGTGATTTCCTCTGCTGTACCGTCCATGGCGTTTTTACAAACCACGGTGCTTAACTTGTAGCCCTGCTCATCTTTTGATATAGAGAGATAGGCGTAATCATTGCCCATCATCAGTAAACCGGCTTTTTTTCCCTGTCCTGCCTCCCACTCAACCTGGTATTTTATTTTGGTAGTGGCCGTAAAGTCAGGAGCCGGCAATTTTTTCAACAGCAGATTTGGAGTGGTCCACAGGTTAACCGCGTTTTTTTCCTGCGGATAAGCAAACAGCCTTAAGTAGCCAGAGCCTTTGATCTGAGCACCCCATTGAATTTTAGGGTTGGCATGCCATTGCCATTGCAAACCGGTTTTATCGCTGTTAAATTCGTCGCTTTCGGAAGGTGTCTGGATTGGATACATCGCACCTGTTTTTGGTTTTTTATAGGTAAATACAGGTTCTCCCTTACCATCCTGATCCGGGTCATTACCAATCACTGGCCAGTCGTTCACCCATTTTACCGGTTGTAAATAAACTACCCGGCCGTAAACGCCTTTGTCCTGAAAATGAATAAACCAGGGCTCACCTGTTTGGGTTTCCACCAGCGCACCCTGGTGTGGACCGTTCACATTGGTTTTGCCCTGGTCCATTACAACCTTTTCTTCGTAAGGCCCATAAATACTTTTAGAACGTAATGCTAACTGCCAGCCGGTGGCCACTCCCCCGGCAGGGGCAAGAATGTAGTAATAGCCATTTCGTTTATAAAACTTGGGGCCTTCTATGGTATGATTTTTTTCGTGTCCGTCATAAACATGGGTGCCTTCATCGGTAACTACTGCTCCACTGGTATTCATCTTAAAAACAGTAATGAGACTATTAACACCGGCGCGGCTGCCGGCCCAGGCAACAGCTAAATAAGCTTTGCCGTCATCGTCCCAAAATGGTGCAGGATCAATAATGCCTTTACCCGGCAATACCAATAACGGCTTTTCCCAATCTCCGGCCGGATTTTTGGTTTTGACCATGTATATACCGTAATCCGGATCAGGATAGTAGATATAAAACTGATTGTTATGATAACGGATACAGGGCGCCCAAACGCCCTTGCCATGTTGCGGCAGATCATAAACCGCTGCAGGCTCCTGTTTTTTTAAGGCATAATTGATCAGTTGCCAGTTCACCAGGTCCTTAGAATGAAGGATTGGTAATCCCGGCATACAATTAAAACTGGATGATACCATGTAATAATCATTCCCTACACGGATAGCATCAGGGTCGGAGTAATCAGCATGAATAATCGGGTTTTGATAAGTTCCGTTGCCCTTATCTGCAACCCAAACTTTGGATATTTGTGCCGAACTCTGATTAGCCCCCGTAACCAGGATCAATCCTGTTATTAAGCTTTTGATAAAACTGTTTTTATACATTTTTAAGCTATTCTTATTAGTTTAAGTCCCAGTAAACTACATAGCGTTGGCGGTGCAGGTTATAGTAAGGTTCAAGTATAACAGGCGTTCCATTTGTAGTAATAGTAGTTGTAAAAGTTAGAGGCTCTCCTTTAACCGGTTTTATAGCACGTGAAATGCTATCATTATTGACATTCAGCGCATGAGCAAGGTTTGCCGGTATATTATACTCATAATCGTAATACTGATAGGGATCAGTAGCATCGTGATAGGGTGCATGCGCCGGCATCGCTTCGGTACCCATTTCACCCGCCAGTACTACCGGCCCGTACATCACAGCAGCTATTTTAGGATTATCGGGTGTTGGTTCCAGGTGCAAAGCCATCGGGTAGGTTATTTCAACCTTGTCACCCGTTTTCCATTTGCGGTTCAGGGTGATATAGCTTCCGGGCGACTGGTTAACTTTGATGTTTTTACCATTTATTTTTACTGTTGCTCCATTACGCGCCCAACCCGGGTATCGGATATAAAGCGATAAGTTATCTGCGTTTGCGGAATCGATAATGAGTCTTGTGGCTGCCTCTTCGGGATAAGCGGTTTCCTGTCTTAATTTCAAACCTTTAGCTTTCCAGGTTAATACCGATGGAATGAACAGGTTGACATAAACATCCTGATCGTTATGGTAATAGATAGCTTCGCCGTATTTAGACTGACTTTCAAACCCCGAGCCTACACAGCACCAAAACGAACTATCGCGGGTACTGTATAATCGGAAGGAACCGGCTTTCAGTGGCGTGAAATAACATACCATGCCGGTTTTGGGGTCCTGCTGCCCCAAAATATGATTGTATAAAGCCCGCTCGTAATAATCGGCATATTTTACGTTGGCATCCCAGGTAAACAGGTGGCGTGTTACCTTGAGCATATTGTAGGTATTACAGGTTTCGCCGGTATAGCCGGTTATGAATTTTGATATTTTACCAGGCTCAATAAAATGTTCCTTATCGCTGTTACTGCCGATAACATAGGTTTGATTATGGATCACATTATCCCAGAAATTACTTACGATGGCTTTGTCCTTTATATCGCCGGTTAATTCGTAAGCCCGGGCCTCACCCGTGATTTTGGGAATAACGGTATTGGCGTGCATCTTGTTGAGCTTGTCCTCCCCGGCAGCTAATGGATCAAGCACAGCATGGTGATAAAACAGTTCTCCGAGTTTCTTGTGCTCCGGGTTACCTGTTATAGAATACAGGTTATACCATGCTTCGTTCATTCCGCCAAACTCGTTCCTGAGCATCAGGGCCAGTTGATCCTGGCTCAGTGGTGAGATCTTTTGATACGCCCATGAAGCCATTTTATTCACTACATCAAGTGCCTGCGTATCGCCTGCATACCAGTAAGCATCAATTAAACCGGCAACTATTTTATGCAGGGTATACCAGGGCGCCCAAACGCTTTTGCCTTGAATATTCCTGTCGATATAATTCTGCGGAAAGGCGCTTAAATATCCTCCTTCATTTAGGGTAGCCTGCACCTCTGCAAGTCCTGAAACCAGGCTGTCTATTTTTTTCTTAAAAACTATATTACCGGTAGCTGCATACTGGAACGAAAGTCCTGATAACAAATGACCAATACTATGACCACGCAGTTCCATATCCAAAGCTTCCCAGCCACCAAGCGGGGCTGGCATTTTTGTTTTACTGTCTTTTTTATTGGTAAGCATCCCGGCGTTAACCCGGAAACTATGAAGTAAACGCTCTACCGGAAAGGAAAGCATCCATTCGCCTTCACGGTCCATATTATCCTTAAAACGGCTGTGAAGTAATTTCACATCCTGCAAATCAAAACTGTAAGCTTTAACCGGAATCTTTACATCCGTTTTTAGGGCTGATTGGTGTTGGCCAACATATTGGGCAGATACACCCAAAGGCAGTATCAGCAATCCAATCCACAGGAACAAGCTACTTCTTTTCATCTTCTTTTAGTTTTATTGTGTTCAAAAAAACCTGTAATTTTTCGGTGAAACCATCCGGATTCTCCAGGTTACTGACATGCCCCGCATGGGGAATGATCATTTGCTTAGCTGATGGTACTACTTTTAATAACCTATTGGCAACATTCGCATCAGCATCGCCGGTAAGTACCAATACCGGAACGGTTGTTTTTTGTACCCTTAGCCGGGTTTCCGCCTCGTTACCAAGTAAAAAGCGGGGCTCAAGGTGTTGAGGCTGCCATGCATCCCATTTATAGATCATGTTCCAGACGGGCTGCCTCTGGCTTTCGATATTTTTGACATTGCGTTTGGTTAGTTTATTAAACCATTCCTGTTTACTGGCCAGAATGCCTTTTGCCTGCCATACCTTGATCTTTTTATGCTGAGTTTCGGCTTCTTCGGCAGTCCAAGGATGATTAGGGCCGGGCACGTCAAAAAAATCGCCACTGGCAGCAGTAGCCGAAAGCAGGCGCCCGGGGTAAAGCGCTAAAAAATCGGTAACAACAAACCCGCCCAATGACAGCCCGACGATATGCGCTTTTGCTATATGCAATTGATCCATCAAAGCTTTCAGATCATCGGCATGCAGGGCTTTCTGATTTTCAGAAGGCATCGACGACCAGCCGTATCCTCTCAGATCATAACGGATCACCCGGTATTTTTTCGCCAGCTCAAAAAACTGCGGGTCCCATTCCGTGCGGTCAAATGAATGCCCGTGGATTAGGATAAGCGGCTCGCCTTTTCCTGTTTCTTCATAATAAAGTTTAGCACCGTCAGCTGTTGTGACGTAACCGTGCTTTACATTTTTCATGTTTGCCTGTGCCAGTACATCCCTCACCAACAGTGGCAATATGGGGCTGCCTAAAAACGAATTGAAACCGTTTTTCATTTCGGCTACACGGGCAAGTAGGAAGCCATAAACGTTATTTTTTTTATCGATCCAGGGATAGGCACCGGCCCAGCTCGGGCTGCTGATCAGTGTGGCGCTGCCTTTGGCATCAACCTCTTCCCGCCATTCGCCAAGGCCATAAACATCCTTTCGCTCGCTGGCACGGGTGTTTTCAACGTAAGGATCGGTCATTTTAGCATTTCCAACCTGGTCGGCCTGCATCTCCTGTATGGCTTTTGCCGACAGGATGCGTTTGCCCTTATATACCCCGTTATGGATGATCATGTTCAGGAAACGAGCATAGTCTTCCAGTGCCGATCTTGCCCCGCCGCCAAGCATGGGGTTTTGGCCGCCAACATCGCTCACAGGCGTAAAATGAGTCAATTGCATGCCTAAGGGTTTTGCTATCTTTTCCTGGAAGATCGATTCCCAGTCTTTACCCGCTGCCAGTTCAGCCATACGACCGGCTACTTGCATAGCAAGACCGCCGTATTTAAATTTAGTACCGGGAGCAGTATCAGTAGGCAGATCGACAATATGGGTTACCGATTCTTTCAGGGTTTGGTAGTTATCAGAATGCCTGCCTGCCGGTTGATAATCGGGATAACCGGCAGTATGCGAAAACAGCTGCCTTAAAGTGGCATCTCCTTTTTGATCTTTAAATTCAGGCAGCCATTTTTTAACCTTATCATCCCATGATAGCTTCCCGTCATCAACTACGGCAGCTATAGTAGCAGCAGCAAGCCATTTGCCTGCCGATGCTATATAGGCTACTGTTTCAGGGGTATAGTTTCCAAAATATTTTTGATGGATAACCTTGTCATCCTTAACAATAATTACAGATGCTCCTTCGTAGTAACCGCTGTCAACCCAGCCACCTATCTTCCTGTCCAGGTAAGAAAAATCATACACAACAGGCTTTTCTTCCGATATTTGCGCAGATACAACCGAAGCTACAGCCACGAGTATAAAAATTGATATGATTACCCGGATGCCTTTCATTAGTGCTTAACTTTATAAAATTTGGCTCCGAATAAAAAGATCACCGCGTAACAAGTAATCGGCAGGTAATAAGCATGCGCTACGCTATGGTTGGCTATCTGCCCCATGATCATCGGGAATACCGCACCGCCAACAACCCCCATCGCTATGAAAGATGAAGCTTGTTGTGTGTGACTACCCAGGTTTTTGATGCCTAAACTGAAGATGGTAGGGAACATAATGCTGAAAAAGAAGTTGATCATCAGCAGTGCGATATAGGATGTCCAGCCCAAACGTTGTGCAACTATCAGGCACATTAAGATACTGCCGCAGGCAAATGCCGCTAATAGTTTATTGGGTGCTATGTTGGTCATTAGCGAGGTACCCACAATACGCCCCAGGGCCATCATCCCCATAAAAACAATCATAAAGTAACCGGCTTTTTCATTGCTGAAATGCATAATATCTACACCGTAGTTAATAAAATATGCCCAGGTGCCCGCCTGCGCCGCCACATTAAAGAACTGTGCAGCAACAGCCCATACAAAATGCGAATGCTGGTATAATTTTTTTGATGGTGCTACATCTATGTTAACCGCATCCAAATCTGCTGCTGAGGTTCCCACATGCGGGTCTGTTAACGCGGGGATTTTTAAAAACATAAAAGCAACTGCTATCAGAATAATCACACAGCCGATGGCTACATATAGCGTTTTTACTGAGGTAAGGTCGGTTGAGCGCACCGTATCTGAACTTAGCAGGAAATAAGACCCAATGGCGGGGCCAATCATCGTACCAACCGCGTTAAAGGTTTGTGCGAAATTTACCCGCTGGTCGCTCCGGCGCTGATCACCCAGGGCAGCGGCAAAAGGATGCGCCACGGTTTCTAAGGTAGCCATGCCGCAGCCCATAATAAATAAGGCTATCCTGAAAAAAGTAAATGAAGCCGCGTTGGCAGCTGGCACAAATAAAAACAGGCCCGATGCAAATAAACATAAGCCCAATATTACGCCCGGCTTATAACCAAACTTCTTTAAAAAATATCCCGCAGGGATGCTCATAATAAAATAAGCACCGAAAACAGAGAACTGAATTAAACCGGATTGAGATTTGGAGAGATTAAGCACGTTCTGAAAATGTTTATTCAGCACGTCGCTCATGGAATGCAGCAAGCCCCACATCAGGAACAACGAGGTTACAAAAATGAAGGCTACTATAAATTTCTTCTCGGTAAAAGCTGGTTTATTGGTCATGATTTAGAATTGAAATGAGTATCCTTATCTGGTGTAAATAAAAAACCACTTCCGCCCGTGGCATCAAAGCCGGCGGCAGCTCCCATCAGGGCGGCATCTTCTCCCAACAAGGCCATTTTTATTTTTACATGTTCAACATATCCCGCTAACTGATCAATGAGCCCGTTCAGGAACAGGCCTGATGCCTTGGCAATATTTCCGCCAATAATGATCACATCCGGTTTTTCAGCCCGGATAATACCCTTCAGGAATAACGAAAGATTGGCTGTAAACTCCTCGAATATGTCTGTAACTACAGGATCACGCTGAGCCATTGATGTTAGTGCGCTCACTCCGGCAACCGATTGACCTGTTAATTCAGAATAGCGTCTTATAAACCATCTTGTGGATAAATAATCATCCGCAATACTGTCCTGGTAAAGTTCGCTGCCCAGGTTTAAGTCCCTGGCTATGCCATCGAAGCTCAAAGCGGAACCAAACCCCGTACCCAGCGTAATTCCAAGGACCTTCGGAAATCCCACGCCTGCCCCTGCTACAACTTCACCTTGTAAAAATGCTTCGGCATCATTTCGGAACAGGACATTTTCAGGTTCTATCTTTAGCATTTCTGACAGGTATGACTTAATATTTAAGCCATAAATAGCTTCATATTTATGCAGGTCTCTGATTAGGGATATACCATTTTCATAGTCAAAAGGACCGGGCATGGCTAAAGCAAGCTGATGAACCGGAGCGCCTAATTTCTTATAAGCCAGCGTTAGTGCCGCCGACCAGCTTTTCAATATTGCCATTGAAGTGCCCCTGGAATCTACACTTACCCGGGTACGGGTATCTTCAATGATCGTCTTTTTAGCCAGATCAATGACCGCTGCGGTAATATGTGTACCACCGACGTCCGCACTGATCACATAATTATTTGTATGCTGTAGGCTCATGATGTTTGATTAATAAATGATTTAAACTAATTAGGGGTTAATTTTCAGGAGTCAGATAAAGGGCCTGCCCACCGGAAGCCATCAGACCCACGTCCAAAACCGTTCGCGAATCCACTTTTAGCTTTTCGATACCGACATGCGTTACCGTTGGCACTTTGATATTGTCTGCATATAGGGTAGCCAGGTATTTCTTTCCTTTAGGTAAGAAATCAAGCGCCAGTTTTAAGTTTCGTGCCTCATTATTGGTAATGGTACCCACAAACCAATCCCTTCCGCTTCTGCGGGCTGTGGTGATGTATTCACCGGGCACCCCCTGCACAATCCTGGTTTCATCCCAGGTGGTGGGTATTTTATTCCAAAACTCCAGTTCCGGTTCATTTTGGTAGGAAGACGGCTTATCATACCAGTACAGCGTCTGCAGCGGGCTGTAATAAATTGCTGCCAAAGCCAGTTGATGAGCATGGGTGGTTTTAATGCGCTTATCAAAATAACAGATGGTATAATCTGCAGCGCCGGCAATATAGCGGGTAAACGGCAATACCGTATTATGCGTGGCATCCGGCATTTCCTCGTTACCGCGGATGCCTTCCGCTGACATCAGGTTAGGCCAGGTTCTTTGCTCCCCCGTCGGCCGCCAGTCATCGTGAATATTCACCATGATCTGGTTATCTGCGGCCTGCTGAATCGCTTTTTCTATCCAGGTTGTCCAGCGGTGTGAGCCGGCCTGGACAAATCCAAATTTTACGCCTTTCACACCCCATTTCTTGTAGACGCTAAACAGACTGTCACTTTGAGCTATCAGCGCCTGCTGGTTAACATAAAGCCATACGCCTACGCCCTTTTCTTTGCCATACCGGATAATGCCGGGAAGGTCAAAATCTGATATAGCCACTTTGGTAGCATCTGAGCTGAAGCTGAATGCCGGGCCGTACCATTTCCAGTCGAACAGGATATATTGCAGATTTTGTTGTACCGCAAAATCGATGTTAGCTTTGGCGTCAGCCGTGGTTTGGCTCATCACCCGCATAATTTTGCCGGGTTTTACCCAATCGGGGCTGGCTATTTTATTATTATCATTGAGGTTTTGTATAAGATAGTTATGCTCTACCAGATCACCCGGTTTTTCTCCCACCATAATTACGCGCCATGGGGTAGCCACGGGCGAGATCAGATCGGCCCGGTCATACATCGAGGTAACTATTGTATTCGGCACGTCTTTATTTAACTTAAACTTGGTACGGGCATAATCCGTCATATTGGCTTCGGTAAGACAGGCATATAGTCCGTTTGCTAACGCCATCGTCAAGGGACGCTCACTCTCACCGGGCCAATTGCTTAAGGGTAATTTATAATACGGTGCCTGCGCCCAATTGGCAAACCAGGCCTGCGTACCGGCAGGCATAGTAAAAGTGGTATTTTCGGCAGTAATGCCATAATAGGTGCCTTTTACATTTTCAGGGAAGAAATACCTGAAGGCAATGCCTTCATTATAAGCCCTTACCTGCACCTGTATTACGTAAATGGGATTATCATCTTTTACCAATTCAATATTCAGCGCGTTATAATGATCTGGGATTCTTGCCTGTTCGCCATTTACGGGCACCCAGGCGGTATCTTTTGTAGCCAGTGTGGTCTTGCTGATTCTTAGGTTTTCGCACCAATCGGCATGCTGATCAACTTTCAGGGCCATCGCTTTTTCAGACAGGCCGTTATCCATCGTTAGATCCATTTGCGAATCCATTACCACTGGTTTTTGGTTATAGCTTACCCGGTAACACATCATCTGATTACCATCGGCTATTTTTTGCTGGTAAAATTCAAATTTCAGATTGCCATCCGGCGATTGCAAAGCGGTAGTCGAACCCGGAATTATGGTTTGCCCTGACACTGATGCTAAACCAATGACCAGCGAAATGCTTACTGTAAATAATCTGAGGGTCTGTCTCATTTGTTGTCAATTATTTTAGTTTCGCCGGTTTGAATGTTCAAAGTAAAAGGTTGCGGCTTAGGCAGCCATAGTTTGCCATCGCCTATTTCCACCGGCATCCACAGGTAGCGCGAATCCCATTGGGTTTTAGGTTTCCACATATCACCCATAAAAATCACGCTCGTTTTTTTGCTGCCCACGACTTTAATCAGCATAGTTGATTGCGAACCATATGTATTGGTCTCGGGGGGGGCAATATCTTTAAATTCGCTCCATGGTCCGCTCAGGCTCGTGGCGGTTGCATACTTATTGGGGTTGGCATTCCATCCGGTCAATGCAGAGCCAATGGCGTAATACAAACCATGGTAATGCACAATGGCTCCGCCTTCCATATGCGCCGGGATAAGGCATATTTCCTTTTCAATGCTTAGATAATCATCCGCTAATTTGACAATGCGGAAGCCGAAGGGCCGGTCTTCAAAAATGAGGTAAGCCGTACCATCATCGTCCATAAACTGGCCGATGTCACGGCTCTCGTGCCCCAAGGGGCGAAAGGTATCCAGAAACTTAAACGGACCGGTTGCTTTATCACTAATAGCAACCCCTACCCGCGCGTAGGAATAACTGCCGGGTGTTTTAGCGGTTGATACCGCCCCCCTTACCTGCCCGTCCACGTGCATATACATCACGTAATTTTTTGTTTTCCGGTTGTAATAAACCTTGGGCCTTTCCACAACCCATTTCAACAATACAGTGTCGGGCTTACTTATTTTAATATCGTTTTTAAATGTCCAGTTCACCATATCATTAGAGGTGTAGCAGCTTACAAAGCGGTAATTAGTATCCAAACCCTGCCGGCGCTGTTCGCCATACCAATAGTAATTGCTTTTTACTTTGATAATGCCACCACCATGGGCCTGAATATGATTGCCTGCATTGTCAGGCCAAATTTCGGTTGGTCTGATGGTGTCGGTTTTAGATTGAGCTTTAGCTAAAAACGACGAAAGCACCAGGGCTACAGTAATTATATTGCATGGGGATAAATACTTCATAAGGCTAAACTTTTACCAGTTTTTAATTTTTTCAATCGCAGCAAGGCTTCCAGGTAATAATAATCTGCATAAATGATCGAGACGTTGATCTCTGTTCCATTGGGTTTATGCCCGGTGGAGTGTAACAGAAAGGCACTATTGGCATTACGGCTCTGATAAGTGGCGGATGAAAGCGACCTCAACATCCCTTCTGCTTTTTCCCGGTAGCATTTCGCTTTGGCCTTGTCCTTTACGAAAGTGGAAAGTTCCAGTAAAGCCGATGCGGTTACAGCCGCGGCTGAAGCATCACGCGGGGCATCCGGAATATCCGGGGCGTTAAAATCCCAGTAAGGAATCAGGTCAGCGGGCAGGTTCTGCAGATAACGGTCTGCCACTTTTTGGGCAAAAGCCAAAAAACCGGCTTTGTGTGTTTCGCGATAACACATCGTAAATCCGTAAATGGCCCAGGACTGCCCCCGTGCCCACATGGAGTTATCCGCATAACCCTGATGGGTTATACCCTTGATCTTTTTACCGGTTACCGTATCATACACCACCACATGATAGGCACTGTAATCGGGTCGGAAATGGTTACGCATAGTTGTTTCAGCATGGCTGACAGCGATGTCATACAGTTTATGACGGCCTCCATGCTTTGATGCCCAGAACAACAGTTCTATGTTGATCATATTATCAATGATTGTGTTGTGCGGCCAGCCCATCTTTTTCACCATTGGCGGCCAGGATAAAATTGTCCCGACTTTGGGGTTAAATAAAGTAGCCAGGGAGTCTCCTGCCCGTAGTATTATTTTTTTATATCCGGGATCATGTGTCAGCCGGTAACCATTGCCAAAGCTGTTAAATACCTGAAAACCCAGATCGTGATCAAAACCGCTGTGATTGACCAGAGGGGTTAATTCCCGGGTGAATTGATCAGCTTCAATTTTCCATTGCGGATCGTGTGTTCCTCCATACAGGTACCATAACAGGCCGGGCCAGAAACCACTGCACCAATCAGTGTAATTAACAAACTTCCATTGACCGGAATCAGTACCTGTAGCGCGGGGAATATGATCTATACTGCCAGCCGGAATGAGTTTCAGCGTCTTGCCTGCCTGTGCTGCGCAATAGTTAATTTCCCTATCCGGCGAGAGTTGACCCTGAGCAGATACGAATACAACAAATGAACAAAAAATGATACTCAGCCCTGCTCTTTTTAAAACAGGATTAACCATACGGTAAGCTCCATTTATCATATATCTTTTAATTTAAAGGGTAACACTTTGCATGTTGATGAACTTAATTCCCTCAACATGTTCAGCACCCGGCATACCATCTGAAAAATTGATTTCAATTAAAATTGAAATCAAAATATTAGCCAGTTCTCTCCCAATTAGGCACCCGTTTATTCAACTGCCCCCTTTGAGATTTTACGCTTTTATCCCGATTAGGAGATCTAATAAAAACGAGGTTATGGCAATGAGTAGAGTAGGGTTCCCTCTCCTAACTGATCGAAGCCCCCACTGTTAGGCCCGTAATCGCCGCCGCCTCCTTCCGGGCGGGTTGTCTGGACCCCCATTGTCGTATAAGGTGCTGTCAATCCTTTCAATTTCACATAATGATTATAGGGGATCTCCCACATCGGGCGGATAGTACCTCTTCCATCGGGACTCACCACTGTTTGGGTCACGGTAGTCTGACAGTTATTGTAGCTGTAACCATTGAATGGCACATCCAGTTTGGCTACATTATATTTAGCTTCATATTCACAGGCTTTAAGAAATAAATTGTCGTCGTATCCAAAAAAGTCATCTCCCTGGTTCCAAGCCATTTGAAACATAGCACCCAATATGGCGATGTTAAGGGTGGCATGCCCCTGATCCCGCCCGCTTTCCTGCAATTGTGCCAAGCCACTGTTAGCGCCTGTAAAAACATTATTGATGGCTAAATTAAGGTTCCCGTTCCCAATGCCATGTTGAAGATAGTTCACCGCTTGATTGTATATTACCCGTTTATCTGTTAAAATACCAATGGCCATAATTGACTGAAGATTACACAAATCCCAGTTAGACCAGAAGAGTTGCACGCAGGAATTTTGATGATGAAGCAAAAAATCATTTTCCTTTGAATAAAAAACTTTCAGCATCCATTGCTGATAGGCAGTAAAATCAGCAGCTTTCCATCCGCTGTAATCCCGCATGAATTCTCCTGCAATGGCAAATTGAGCACCGTAAATAGCGGTCAAGTCTACATTGGGATCTCCACTCAATTTAACGCAGGTGCTGGCCCAGGAGTTCAGGATAAAAACGGCCCTGTCGGCAAACTGTGTATCCCCCGAAATTTTCCACCTTAAAGCTAATTGAAATGCGGCCGCAACATCATTCATGGCATTTGAATAATTATCCGGCTCCGGCTCTTCTACAGAATTACCACCCCGGATTAATTTAATCGTTGGATTAGGCACATAAGTGATCTGCGCATGGGGATTGGCAATTAATTTAGCCCAGGCTGATTTCCATGGATCGGTACCGGCCGCAACCATGGCTTTAATACGGCCGAAATCCGATGCCGTTACCAATCCGCCGGGGTGTTCCATCGGCACATTATCTGCCAGGGTATCTATATATTTTTTACCTGAAGGATTGGTTTTGGTGGTATCTGCAGGCGAGCCCGAATCATTTACGGATTTCTTTGAACAGGAAACCAGCAATAAGACACCCGATATCAACAAAGCAAAAGGAAGATTAACTATTTTCATATGATCAAAATTTAATAGCATTACTGCTCATTATCCGTTGGTGTAAATTGCCAGTCCCCGGGGATGGGTTAACATCCCCGGGAAGCCCCTGACAATTCCAGCCAGTTATTTCTTATAATAAAGCGTGTATACCTGGTTAGCACTTAATACATAATTGAATATTTGGAATTTATCGATACCACCTGCAAAACTCCAGTTATTGGTGTAATCGGCATGTGAACCGATATAAGTATGGTCCTGGGTAGCCAAAGTTAAGTCGTAATAAGCAGGCAACGTAGTGGTACCGATTACTGCGCCATCCATATAGGTGATCAGCTTATGATCCGTTTTTGAAGCGGTCATCACCATGTGATGCCAGCCAGTAGCCGGTATGGCTTTGGAGGTGATGGAATTGGTCTCCTGGTAGTTTCCGCTAATTTCATAAATATAACGTGATACCACATTTGATCCGGCACCATTCCACCAGCTGGCGGCAACAGCCAGAAGCGTTAAATGATTATTTCTCAATGCGAAATTTGAAGTACCAAAATCAAATATAGGCTCAAAATAGGTGGCCAGCGTTCCGGGATGATAAACCCAGCAAGAAACAGAAAGCTCGTTGTATTGAGCCGAATTAGTCGGTAATGCTACCGCCTGGTGAACACCTCCGTCTGTAACGGAATACCCGGCAAGTGAAATAGCCTGTCCATCAATCCCTTTTATAAAGCTGTAAGGAGCAGCCGATCCTTTAATATAGGTTGCCGCTGTACCGCCAATAGTGGCATTCAGGTTATTTTCAAAATCTAACTGGTACATAGGGGTTGGTACAAAGGTCAGATAGGTAAAAGTTCCGGCCTGTACCGGGTACCCGCCGACATATACAACAAGTTTGCCTGATGTAAAACCATTAGGAACGGTGGCCATAATTAAGGTATCGCTCACCACTGTTTTTACTGTACCTGGTGTACCGTTAAAACTTATGGCAATATTTCCTGCGGCAGTGCCAAAACCGGTGCCCTTGAGCGTAATCACATCGCCGGGAGAACCCGCATCCGAACTGACAGACTTAACTACAGGCGGGGGAAGAACCTTGTAGGAACCGATCGAATCGATGGTATGGGTCCATATTTTCAGCGTTACTTTTCCGCTGATGGCGTTTGGCGGAACTTTTACAACGATCTGTCCATCGGTACAGGACCGGATCGTATCGGCTTTGATACCGCCGAAAAAAACCGAAACCGCATTTGGATAGGTTCCAAACTGAGAACCGGTAATCGTCACATCGATACCCGGATATCCCTGCCCCGGAGTCATACCGGTGGGAAGAGGAGCCGGGTAGGAATAAACTTTTATATTCGGCGCTTTATTGCACCCGATATAAATGGCAGCCAAAGCCAGCACCACCATTGTATATATATTTTTTTTTAGTGATTTCATGATTTTAATATTTTAAAAAATCTTATCTGTTAATAGCCATTATTTTGAACCAGTTTGGTATTCAATTGAATTTGCTTCAATGGTATCGGGAACAAATAGTTTATCCTTTTAAAATTACGGTTAGCGGCAGCATCAACAGTGACGCAGTTCAGATTTCCTTTTCCGGTGGCTACTGTTGTTTCACCATAGACATACAGATTCGGTAAATATAATTTTGTCGCATTGCCACTGGCGTCTTTAAAGTCTGTTGGATAGGAGGTTCCGCCTACCACTGCTCCGCATATCGATTGATTTAATTCCTGTTCCGCAATTCCCCAGCGTTTCAGGTCATCAAAGCGGGAGTTTTCCCCCCATAACTCAAGGGTCCTTTCACGCCTTATTTCGTTGCGTATATCCAGGCCATTAGCCGTAGCCAAAGCGTTGGTCAGGGGGGCAACTCCAGCCCTGGCCCTTACCAAATTCAGGGATATATTCAGGTCGGCATCCGAAATGTTGCCATTCAGTTCCATCTTTGCTTCTGCATATATCAGGTAAACTTCAGCCAGGCGTATCTGGGGATAATCCTGGGATTCTTGATTATCATTACGGTAGGATGGATAATTATAGGCCGCAAACTTTTGATTCCCATAGCCATATGCTCCGTTCAGAGTAACAGAGCCTGATGCCGGCAATGCGCCATATCCAAGTACATATCCGTACAAACGAAAATCCCTGTTTTGATACTCCGATGCGGCCGTGTGATATCCCTGAAATAAAGGCGACTTATCAACAGGTAATCCATCAGCACACAAATACATATCCATCATTTTGCGGCTGGGAATCAAAAAGGCCTGAACAGTATGGGTTAAGTTGATGCCCCCCTGGCGCAAATTGAAGTCGTAAAGGCTTTTTAAAATAAACTCATTGTTACTGGTTTTGTCAAGGCTCAGGGGATTGGAACCAGAACCGTCAATACTAAACAAATAGTAAGCGCTGCGGTTATTCAACCCACTGTTGTAATTCCATAATTGATAACCACCGTTATCCATCACATCTTTTGCCATGGCAGCAGCATCTGTTAAAAACTGGGAAACCTGATCAGACGCCGGGCCGCCCGATCCTTTAAAGTCGGTTGTTGTACCGGTATATTTGCGCCAGGTAGCTTCATAAAGTTCCACCCTTGCTTTAAATGCCTCGGCAGCCCATTTGCTGATACGGCCCTTATCTGCCGAAGGAATAGTTTGCTCTGTAGGCAGGCCGGCAATGGCATCATTTAAATCACTCAAAATCTGGTTGACCACCTCATAACGATTGTTACGGGGACCTGTCAATCCGGGAGAATTTAAATCGAGCACAGTTGTTACAATAGGAACGCCCCCAAAACGTTTAAGCAGAAAAAAATGCTGCCAGGCCCTGAAAAATTTCGCTTCGGCCACATATTGTTTAATATCCGATTGATTGCCTGTATAAAGGTTAGCCTTTGCCAGCAATACGTTAATGTTCCGGATATAAGCATAGGTATTATCCCAATAGATATCGCTATTGGGGGCATTAACAGATCCGCGGCCATAGCTAACCGTCGACCCCACCGTTACATTGGATGAAATATCTGAACCAAAGTCCATAAAGTCGTAAATACTGCTTCCGTTAACAGACTGCCAGCTGATCATTTTATTGTAAAAATCGCTTGCAGCAGCTTTAAACTGATCCGGTGTAGCAAAATAACTTGCTTCGGTAAGCTGATCCAAAGGCTTCAGGTCAAGGTAATTTTTCTTGCAGGAACCCGCCAGCAAAATCACGCCAGCCGCAGCTATAAGAATTAATAATTTTTTCATTTTGATTTTTTTTGACTGATCAAATAATAATTAGATTAGAAGCCCACATTAAGGCCAAATGCCCAGGTTCTCATGAACGGATAGCCGTTATTTTGAGAAACTGCACTCTGCTCCGGGTCAAACCCGTCCTTAATAGAGGTAAATTCAAATAAATCGTTTCCGGAGAAATACACCCTCACCCTTTGAATTTTAACCTTTTTTAGCCAGGCCTGAGGCAACGTATAGCCTATGATCAATGATTTCAAACGGATATAACGGTTGTTTTGCAGCATAAAGTCATTATGCAAATAATCATATTGCGAACGTATATTATTCACGGTCAGCCTTGGATAGCGGGCATTTGGATTTTCAGGTGTCCAGGTTTTACCCAAAAAAGCGGTATTTGAATTGGTCCATACCGCCCAGAAAGGATATTCCAGGGTTCCCTGACGTTCAAGATATTGGGAGCCTACACCTTGAAAAAAGGCGCTGAAATCAATGCCTTTCCAGGACGCACCCAGGTTCAACCCAAAAACATAATGCGGTGCCGCGTCGCCCATATACTTCACATCACCTTTATCGCCTTTGGTTGGATCGCCGATGGCACTGATATAGCCGTTACCATCCAAATCTACCTTCCTTGTATCTCCGGGACGTAAATTTTGAGTCGGATCACCCTGTGAAGGCAATTCCCCTTGTTTAACAGAAGCATATTTGGCATAATAGGCATCTACCTCTGCCTGGTTTTTAAAATAGCCATCTGTTTGATACATAAACCAGGAATTAAGGGGATAACCTACAATGGTACTATTTTGTCCGGCACTCCAGGTTGTAGCTCCTTCCATTGATATCAACTTGTTGCGGCTGTCGCCTATATTAAATCCTATATTGTAGCTAAGCTGCCCTACCTTGTCTTTCCAGGCAACCGTTGCCTCCCATCCGTGTACATTTAAAACTCCGCTATTGGATGTTGGAGCAATTCCTCCCAATACAGAAGGATAGGTCACATTGATCAGCATCCCGTTATTTTGCTTTTTATAATAGTCAAATGCTGCGGTAAGCCTGTTTTTCAGGAATCCCAGATCAACGCCTATATTCTTATTGTTTACTCGTTCCCAGGTACGTGTATTACTGGTCAGCCCGCTCAAAAACGCGGTAGTCTGCTTGGTAGGTGTACTGCCAAAAATTGCAGAACCCTGGTTGATAGTAGAAACATAATCGTATAGTCCAATACCTACCTGGTTACCGGTTACACCATAGCTGGCACGCACTTTAAAGAAACTAAGTGCATTTAAGTTCAGATTCTTTATAAAATCCTCGCTGGTTAATACCCAACCCGCTGAAACACTACCAAAATTAGAGAACTGGTATCCGGGGGCGAAACGGGACGAGCCGTCCCGGCGACCAAGCACATCCAACAGGTATTTATCTTTATACGAGTAGTTTATCCTTGATAAATAGGAATAAAATCCCCAGTGATTTTGACCACCGGTTCCTTCTACATAGGTAGCGGGTGCCGCATTAAGGTCATAAACACCGTTGTTGCCGATATTGGTGCGATAAGCATACAATCCTTTAAAATCGTTTTTCTCCGCATTCACACCACCAAAAGCGGTGATATGATGATCGCCAAATGATTTGTTATACCGCAGATAAGCGCCATAATTCTGATAAAAAGTATTGTCTGACTCGGCCCGGATATTAGATGTCGGATTAATGCTTGAGGGGGCAAGCGTACCATCCCACTGATACATCGGGATAGTCAGGTTGTAATTATCTAACCGGTATTGGTTTGATTGGATAGAGCCGGTACCTTCCAGTTCCAGATCCTTTGTCAACGCAAAGTCTGCTTTAATATCCACCCTCATCAATTCATTTCCGGCAATGTTTCTTCCACCATCGGTGGTGCTGGCCACGGAGTTTCTGTTACCGGCATTGCCAAAGTTGGCATACCATTGCCCATAGGGGTTTTTAGCAGGAAAAAACGGGGGATCTTCGGCAATCATATCAAAACCTAAACCACTTGATGGGCCCGACGTCAAATCTTTCTGATAGGTAACACCCGACTGCAATTTAAACCAATCAGTAATTTTAAAATCATAGTTTAACCTCAGATTATATTGTTTTTGGCCATCATAAGCTGTTGCCAGGTTTCCCCGGTTATCAGCATAGCCAAGCGAAAGACGATAATTGGTTTTTTCCGTTGAACCTGAAATGCCCAGGTTGTGTTGCTGCGAAGGACGCGAAGCAAACAATTCATCAAACCTATTGGCCTGACCGATAAATATATTGCCCCAATATTGCGTGGAATATATCCCTTCAATGCCCTGCTGCATTTTTTGCAGATTGGCAAGAGACTGCCAGCCCCAATAGTTAGGCGCTGTTTCCTGCTGATTGGCATCTATCCAAAACGTAGCATATTGCTGCATGGAAGGTGTCGGTGTTTTAATACCGATGGTATTAAAACGAATATTAGCGTTATAATCCAGTTTCATCTGGCCTTTGCCTCTTTTGGTAGTTACCAGGACAACCCCATTTGCAGCTCTCGATCCATAGATAGCAGCCATGCCGTCCTTCAAAACACTGACAGATTCAATGTCATCGGGATTCATCGTAAAAAATGCGTTACCTGTTGCAGCGGGTACGCCGTCAATAACGATAAGCGGTGAACCACCGTTAACAGAAGTGGCACCGCGGACATCAAAGCTGATACCCTCATTACCAGGCCGCGAAGAAGTTCTGGTTACCACCAAGCCTGGTGTTGCTCCTTGCAGTGCTAATGCTGGGTTGGTTACAGCACGGCTTTCAAAAACTTTACTGCTCACCTGTTCTACCGCTCCTGTCAATGTTGATTTTTTTTGTGTACCATAGCCGACTACGATAATCTCATTTAGTTTATTGTCCGCAACCTTAAGTTTTACGTTAATTACTGCCTGGCCAGCTACCGGGATCTCCTGGGTTTCAAAACCAATGAAACTGTAAACAAGCACGGCACTCGTTTCCCCGGCAGGTATGGTAATTGAATAAGTACCCGTATTATCTGTCGTTGCATTAATGGTTTTTCCTTTTATGGTTATCGTGACACCGGGGAGAGGCCCACCCTTCTCATCCGTGACGATACCTTTAACAACTACCGCCTGAACACTCTGAACTTCCGCGACCTGGGGTTTACGTTGAATAACAATAAGTTTATTTTTTATAGTGTAGGTCAGCGGCTGATTACGGAAGCACTTATTAAGCGCTTCGGCCAAGGGGGTGTTTTTAAAATCTACATTTAATGGGCTCGCTCCATCAAGCATCTCATCTGTGTAGAGAAACGTGTAACCCGTTTGATTTTGTATTTCAGCAAATACCTGTATAATGGAAGCATTCTTCCCCGAGAAAGTTATTTTTTGAGCACGGGCAGCAAAAGATACCTGAAGAAAAGCTGTGATTAATAAAACGACGGTAAGTTTCATTACCAACAGAAATTTATGGACATAGGCAGAAAGCCTACACCCGGTAAGAGTATAAAATTTCATATCTTTGAAATGTTTGGGTTTAAATTGGTTTATCGTTGTGGATCAATTATATATCGGTTTGTTAAACTCAGGCGCCTCACCGGGAGTGTTCTCAGCACTTCCGGTTTTGTTTATAAGAGTCTATACCGTTATGGTAAAAATCATGGCATAACTATTACTCTCCTTTCTACAATTTTAAAGTGTACTAATCCTGTTAATTCAAGTGCATTTAATACTTCGGTTATGTTCTCCGAACGCGGTACCGTTCCAACAAAGCCTTCATGTGTCGCAGCCCCCTGGTATTGTATACTTACATTATACCAGCGTGCCACTTTACGCATGATGGTTTCAATATTTTCATGTGCGAAATTGAAATTCCCGTTTTTCCATTCTATAGCCTGGGCGGCGTTGACTTTTGATACCTGTATGTTCCCATTTACACGGGCCTGCTCGCCGGGAACAATGAGCTTTTGCTGACTTCCTGAAATTATTTTTACGGAACCTTCCAATAGCGTTGTATTTGTGGATTTCTCGTCTGTATAACCCATAATATTGAAATGAGTACCCAATACTTCCACTACGGAATGATTAACGGTAACCCGAAAAGGCATGGCTTTATTTTTTGCGACCTCAAAATAAGCTTCGCCGGCTAACTCGACATTCCGTTCCTTACCGCTAAAAGCAACCGGGAATTTAAGCGAGGAGGAGGCATTTAACCATACGTGAGTACCATCGGGTAATACAACCTGATACTGTCCACCGTTCGGCGTGGCTATAGTGTTATATTCCGCTTGTGCATTCTGAACATCTGCCTGTTTGCCGGAAGCATCATATACTAATTTTCCATCAGCTGTTTTATCAACAGTACTGTTATGCTGATTGGCTAAAAGTCCCCTTTTAGCCGTTTCCAGGATAATTTTAGAGCCGTTGGCCAGTGTTAAGACGGCCTTGTTACCTCCCGGAGATATTTTTTTGAGACTGGTTTCATTTTCAGCGATTGGCTTTTTATTGGAACTGTTCCTGATATATATTCCGACTGTAAGAAATAATATGATTGCTGCTGCTATAGCAATTGCTCTTTTAAAAGAGAATTTGGATCGGATGGGACTACTGTACTGATCTTCATCAGCCTCCAAAGCATCCAGCCTGGCTTCAATTTTACCGAGCAGCTCTGGATGTTGCACAGGCTCATGGTCAGCCAAATCCTTAAAAAACAAGCCAAACTGTTCTAATAATAACTCTACCTCTTCCTCAGGAAGTAACTCAAGCGATTTAACAAATAGCTCATGTTCTTGTTCAGTATGCTCGTTCTTACAAAACTTTTCCAGAAAGTTGCGGCGTGTTCTTTCGTCCATATGTGTGTAAGACGACTAAGAAGGAAAAAAGGCCCCCTCGAAAAAAAATATTTTTTAATTTTCCTGTGAAAAGGGGAAAATCCTTTTGATCAGACTAAAATAATCGGCTCCAAAAACCAATCAAGAATAATCCTATAGTGAGCTCACTTTGACTAAGCATATATTTCCTCACAAAATCCATCCCGCTGTATAATTGTTTTTTTACAACTGATTTGGAAATAGAGAGCTTTATGGCAATTTCATCCAGGGATAGATTTTCCTTGGTACGCAGTTCCACAATCTGCCTTCTTTTTTCCGGAAGCAGGTTAATGGCATTCTGTGCAATCAGGTAATAATCCTTATAATTGACATGGTCATCCGACCGTTCCGGACTTTCTTCCGAAACGGGCTGAACCATGGCCAGGATTCTGGCTTCTGTCTTATTTTTCTTAATATGATCCAGTAAAAGATTTTTTGCGGAACGGTATAAATAAGAGCGGAAAGAAGTAATATTTTCTAATGTTTCCCGACGTTCCCATATTTTGATAAAAACACACTGCACCGTCTCTTCGGTTAATTCTTTTGACTTACAGACAAAATAAATATAACGATATAGGTTATTACTGTTCCGGTTATACAATATAGTAAAAGCTTTTCGGTCGCCACGAGAGAATCGCTTTATTAATTCACTCTCATCTAATTGTACTAACATTACGTTCTTAATTACCTATAAAGAATATTTTTTTGATATAGATTGTGTTAAACAGCATTATCTGTTACGCATTTATTATAAATAAACCTATAACTGATCCGTTTTGGGTAACATTATAATTGGTATCCAAATGTAATAATTATTTTAGCAAACGCGACATGCTTCCTTTTGCAGTCTTAGATACCCCTGTCTTCTTTTTAAATTAAACTTTCTTGACACCGGAAGTCAAACATAAACATCAACCGCGATGATTGCAGACATCTGCCGGGCAACGAACCCCGGTAGACCTGCGGAATAAGTGCCATGCCACCCGGCCTTAATTTTCAGAACCTCAATTTTTATCCGTCTTCGCGGCCCCGGCCAACCCTGCTTTCTCTTTTTGTTTGTACAGTTCGGGTGTCACCTGATCAGCATCAATCTCTGGGTGATTTCAGCTGCTGTACTAATATCAGCGCCACTGGCCGGTAAGATTTTTCCGGGGCCATAGCGCTTAAGCATACTGGTATCCACCAATTTCCAAATACCTCCCAGGCCTCCGGATAAAAGTCCAGCCTTTACCGCACCGTTTTCAAGCCCGATTTATTTGTCTGAATACCAATACATTAAATAAAAATACCTCAAGTTAAAAAAAAAATAATTTTAGTAATCATTAATTACTATTTGGTAATAAATAATTACTTTTGTCAAGTCTTTTAAAATCTCATGTCTATGTATTTGAATACGTATACCCCATACTCTTTTAATATAATTTAACCATCAAACATGCTTTCAACACATCAAAAAATGTTCCTGCGATTTTCCTCACTGCTTTTGCTGCTGCCCGCAGTGAGCCTTGCGCAACAGTCCAGGCCGTTGCAATTAAACGAAGCCATTTCGCTTGCGCGCAATCACAACAACCAACTCCGTGCAGACAGTTTGCAGTACCGGATCGACGGGACACATGCATCCCAGGCATCGGCAAATGCTTTACCGGAGTTAAGCATCAATTCTACCTTTCAGCGTTTAAGCAACAACATTGAGCCTTTTGCCATCAGCCTTCCCGGGGGATCTTTTCAGCTCAATCCCCAAATCCTAAACCAGTCGTACAATGCTTTGCAGTTGCGGCAATTACTGTTTGGTGGTGGCAAGTTAACCAACAATATCAGGGCATTAAAAAAGGAAACCGAGGCAAGCAAATCCGACTATGAAAAAAGCAAACTGGAGTTGGACCAGCAGGTAACCGATCTTTGGTATAATTTATATAATGCCATAGCATCGCAAAAGATACTGGAGTCGAATATCGAGGCGCTCCGCAAAAAACGGGACGAGCAAGACAAGTTCAGAATACAAGGCATCGTTCTGGAAAATGATGTGCTAAAGATAGAACTTTCGGTTACCCGGCTTCGTTCCAACCTTGCTGATATCACCAGCCTGGCGGGTAGCCTGAACTATAATCTTTGTTTAGTCACGGGGCTTGATCCTGCTACAATTATCGAAATACCAGATAATTATATTCAACCAGAGGTTGCTATACAACCCTTAAAGGAATATGCAGATGCAGCTCTTGCTCAAAGACCTGAACTTAAAAGTTTCAAGCTCAGAACCGAGGCAGCAACCTATAGGATCAAGTCGGCCCGGGCAGATTATCTTCCCACTTTAAACCTTATTGCAAGCTACAGTTATGATCGGCCTAATCAAAGAGTAATACCGAGCGTAGCCTCTTTCAACTATTCAGCGCTTGCCGGGTTAAGTTTCGCCTGGAAAATATCATCCTTCTATACCAATTATCACAAGGTTAGCGAGAGCAAACTTGTAGCGGCCCAATTGAATGATAATACCCAACAGGCACAGGAAAATATCCAATCCGAAGTAAATACCGCTTACCTCAACTACAGGAATACGCTGGATAAGATAACGCTGATACAAACCGAACTACAACAAGCAACAGAAAATTATCGCGTTGAGCAAAACAAGCTGAACGCGCAAACCACCACATCAACAGATTTTCTCAATGCCAATGCCGCCTTTTTACAGGCACAACTAAACCTGGCCACCGCCAAGGCAAATGCCCAGCTGGCGTATCGCAAACTCATCAAATCAACAGGCGCAACGGCCAATTAACTCAATTTTAAATATATCTATTATTATATACGATCATGAAAAATTCAATATTCGCGCTTTTAATGTTATTCGCTGTTCCGGTAATGCTAACGGGCTGTTCTGGCGAAGGTACCGATAATGCCCAACTGGAGGCTGATATCAGCCCGGTGATACCCAAGGTCAACAGTACGGTAACAGCCATCCGTGTAGCCGATAATCAGCAGGTAAAAAAAGGTGACACACTGGTTGTTCTGGATGATGCTACTTTTAAAATAGCGGTTGAGCAGGCCGAGATCACGCTACTCCAGGCCAACCACAATGTTAAGGTTGCTGCTAATAATGAAACATCGGCCAACGTGAATGTTTCTGATGTGACCGCAAAATCCGGCGCGGTTTCCGTAACCCTGGCTTCTGCAAATGCGACTATTGTTTCCGCACAAGCCAGGCTGAGCGTTGCACAAAAGAATTATGAACGCTATGAACAGCTTGTTCAACAGAAATCGGCTACCCAACAGCAATTTGAACAGGTGAAGGCCGATAAAATAGATGCAGAAAGTAAACTACAGGCAGTGGTTGGCCAGCGTGATGCCTTGCTGAAACAGATCGATGCCGGCAAACTACAAATCGCAAATACCCATACCCAGGTATCCAATACTAAAGAAAACATTGGCCTTGCCGACCTGGCCGTTAAACAGGCACAAACCAATTTGGATGCAGCAAAGCTTCAGCTTTCTTATTGTACCATAGTTGCCCCTGCTGATGGGATAGTTTCTAAAAAGAATGTACAAATAGGCCAGGTAGTTACAGTTGGAGATCTTTTGATGGCTGTAGCTGATAATAAAAAGGTTTGGGTAGTTGCCAACTTTAAAGAAACTCAGCTGCAAAAAATGCGTGCTGGACAGGAGGTGAAAATAGAAGTGGATGCCTATCCGGATACTACCTTCACCGGGAAAGTGGAATCGTTTTCTCAGGCTACGGGAGCAAGGTTTTCTTTCCTTCCAGCCGATAACGCCACCGGAAACTTTGTAAAAGTTACGCAACGTGTGCCCGTTAAAATCACCATGCCCAAAACTAAGAGCGAGCAGTATCCGCTGCGTGCAGGTATGAGTGTTTTTGCAAAAGTTAAAACCAATTGATATGGAAGCAACTGAAGAAATCAAATCTACCCATGAAACAGGTGCACGAAAATGGCTGATCACCATTACTGTGATCACCTGCGCCATTATGGAGCTGATAGACACCTCCATCGTGAACGTAGCCACCCGGCAAATAGCCGGTAACCTGGGCGCAACGGTAGAAGAAACCGCATGGGTAATTACGGCTTATGCTATATCTAACATTATTATTATACCGTTAACCGGCTTTTTAGGAGATATTTTTGGGCGCAGAAACTATTTTACCGCCTCTGTTATCCTTTTCACCATCGCTTCTTTTATGTGCGGGTTCTCCGGATCAATATGGGTGCTTGTTTTTTGGCGTTTTGTTCAGGGTATAGGTGGGGGTGCTTTGCTGGCAACCGCTCAAACCGTTCTGGTAGAAACCTTTCCGCCTGAAGAATTGGATAAAGCCAACGGTATATTTGGAGCAGGTATTGTTATGGGGCCTACTCTTGGGCCGGTTTTGGGCGGCTACTTAACCGATAACTATTCCTGGAGCTGGATATTTTATGTAAATATTCCTGTTGGTATTGTAGCTGCTATCCTTTCCTGGAAGTATATTAAAGGTGCCAAGAAAAAACTGGCTGGAAAGGTAGACTACTGGGGAATACTTGCGCTGATTGTGGGTGTTGGCAGTTTGCAGTTACTGCTGGAGGAAGGAGAAAGAAAAGACTGGTTTGCCAGTAACTTCATCATCATTGCCTTTGTATTAGCCATTGCAGGTATCTGTTTATTCATCGTTCGAGAACTAAAAGCTAAGAACCCGGTGGTTGATATCCGCGTTCTACGTTTCCGGAATGTTGCGGTAGGATCTGCCTTGCGTTTTGCTTTCGGGATAGCTATTTACTGCTCGGTATTTTTGTATCCAGTGTTTGTACAGAGTTTTTTAGGATGGAACGCTACCAGAACCGGTTTGTTGATCTTGCCAGGAGCATTTCTGACCGGGATGCTCATGGGGATAAATGGTGCCATGATCAAAAAGGGCATCAGTCCCAAAGCATTGTTGATCTTTGGTTTCGCGGCGGTGATTGCCTATGAATATATTACGTATCGTTTGGCGACCCCTTCGGCCGGCGAATGGGAGTTTTTATGGCCGCAACTTGTACGCGGTCTGGGATTCGGTTTCATATTCGTTCCGGCCGCAAGTTTAACCCTGGCAGGATTGAAAGGGAAAGACATCGGGCAGGCATCAGGCCTTTCCAACATGCTGCAATTATTAGGCGGTTCTGTCGGGTTAGCGCTGATCAATACTTATGTAACCCGCCGGATTGCAGCACATCGTATTGACCTGATGAGTAACCTGTCGTTTTACAATCCCGCTTCCAAAGAGCGGTTATACCAGCTGACAGCACAACTGATGGCCGGTGGCAAGTCGGCTGCCCAGGCCAGACAAATAGCCGCCGGCATGATGGATGGTGCACTGAGCAAACAGTCGTCCATGATCGCCTACAGTGAGGGCTTCATGATGATCGGTGTTATCTGTGCATTTATTCTTCCGCTTGTCTTCATCGCCCGCATCAAAAAAGGAGAAGTTTTATCGGTGGAGGGTGCACATTAATACTCGTGAAAAAATCTTTTTTTATAAAGACCCTAGATCAGAAACGTGCAGGCCTTTCTGATCCGGGGTTAATATTTTGCCTTTCGATCTTATTGCTGATCAAAGTTCTTTACATTCTATGGTATCTATATTATACGATATGAACAATATCCCGGTCAAAAAAACCTGATGATTCTCGTTAATATAGCGATTCTGAAATTAATGGCTCATTAACTTGTTGTTCATCAGACCCTAATGTCAACCTTACAAATCCATAACAAACTGGGTTGCGGATAAGCCGCCAAAGTTTGTTCGTGAACATTTAAGGCATTTAGCAACGGGCATTCATCTTACGTCTTCGACTCTATAATCATTTTTCGCAATCTGTAGAAATACCCATCTTATAATATTAGCCTCGGTCTGTTGTTGAGCGATATACTTCTTACCATCCAATTCTGTCAAATTTATAAAGCCTATAGGTGCTTTGTTAGCGTATCAGCCCATTTATGTGGTTTTTTAGAACTTTACTTGCGACAGCAACGTCCGCCTGTTGCGGAGCAACAGCGGGCGATTTTGGATTTTAACTATATTTCTACTATTAATCCATCCTGACAATTTGCTACTTCCTTTTTTGCGTCTTCCCGTTCATCAAAAACAAGGTTATTACCATCCTCGTCCGTAAATATAGAGGCGTATTCAGGGCCGCCGTATAATTTCAACACGATATAATTACAACTTGTGTTGCCAATTTGCGTTATTGGTAAATAAAATAAGCTAATTGCATAGGCGAGTTTTGGTGATTGGGCTTTAAAAGTGCCGTATTGCTCCAAACAATGATTAGTAAATAAGGCCAAATAACCGCTAAAAAGCTGTTCGGAGAAAACATTGCCACTTTTTACTAAATTCTTGCTCTGTCTTTTAATAATACCGTTAACCTGCTCGGAAAGGGCTATCCATTGGTTATAGGTCAAAAAAGGATTGCTCCAATTGGCTTTTAACTTTTCCTGTTCATTTGTTACTTTATCGGCAATGGCTTGGGTATATTCTAAAAATGCGGGCATTTCGTTTTTAAACAAGTCAAATATGATTTTTGCTTTTTCTACATTAGTAAGCTGATCTATAGTTTTGATGGCGTTTACAATTAAATAAATGATAAAAAAAGGGGGATATTTCACCCCCTGTCAGGTCTAATTAAGTTTGAGGGATTCACTACCATTTTGGGCAAATTCAGCACAAAGGTTAAAGGCAACCTGTGAACGGTCTTGCCCCGTGCCGTATAGGATAGATTTAAACTTACTTTCATCATCACGGTAGTTACGGACGTTTTGGTAATAACCTGTCACAGCATTATAAGCGCCAAACAGCGTTCCTTTAACAGTCCTTTCTTGTTGGCTATCAGCCGTCATACAGTAGTCAAATGCACTTGATACGATATTGTTATAGTGGCTTGATAGTTCTTCATCCTTACCGACTTTCAGCTTTTCGTAGGTTTCCTTATTCGGTATCATGGCTAACTGTATCAGCCGTTTTACCTGCGGGTCGGTAATGCGTACCCTTGCCCATCGGTTAAAAATGGCTTCCAACTCTACCGATAACTGGTCGGATAAGCCTAACATTTTATGCGCCTCCTTTAACTTTTCTGCTGCGCTTGCGGTATGACGTATTTTTATACAGTTGCTGCAATTTTTTAAAGCAGCATTTAAAGTATTCGAACACCATATCCTAACGGGCGTAAAGGCAATGGTTATACAGCCCAAACCGTCATGCGTGGATGTCAAAAAAAGGTATTGGTCTATTAGGTCGTTTCTGCCTACTTTGATATAATCGGGCAGTTTAGCGGTGATGTAAGTAGTTTCACCATACCCCAACGCTCCGGCACTTTCATAGCGGATATTATTGTTACCGCTAACAATGCTATCAAAAAATTCAAAAGCGTTTACGTTCTGTACCACCTGGTAATCTTTGCCGATTTTATCGCCTAAAATGGCTTCGTTATCGGTTCGGAATGTATAAAAACTGTTGTCGGATACGATATCATTACCACTTGGCAGGGCATGTAAATTGGGGCGTTTCATTACCTCAAAATCCAAACCCGCCTGTATCATGGCTTCTGCGCTGGTGGCGTTCTTGGCAATGGTCGTTCCTATGACCTGCCATACTTTGGGCTTAACTATACTATTATTATAATTTGTCATGGCTTAAATTTTTAGTGTTTAATGAAATGATTTTAGTTTCCAAAACCGTGACCTTTGGCGTACTGCTTACGGTCAGCTTGGTTTTGGTTTGCAGTTCTGCAATTGCATCATGGATGCTTTTATGGGTGGTTTTGATACCCACTTTGACCAATAAAAAAATGCTGTCTTTCATGGCTAAGATTGATAAGTGTTTAAAAATTCATTAAACTCCAACTGAAAAGCTGCGGGGTTGTCTATTGCTAACTGTTGTGCATAACCTTTCCAAAATATTTGGTCGGTTAATTCGATGAAAATTTCTAACATTGCTTTAGCTTTTTAAGATTTAACCATCTAAGCAAAACGCCCTATGTACCACTAATACATAGGGCGTTGCCAGTGTTAACTTATGCGGGTATTACAATACTTGCTTCAACTTCTGCCAGTTTGTCGATACAAAGCTGTTTAACTTCCTGTGCGACATAGGCAATAATGAAAGGGTTTTTAGTGACAAACTCGTTGCCGTCATCATCGGAAATAACCAGTTCGCAACGTGCAAAACGGCTATCGCTTGCCATATCGTCTTTATCATCGCTTTGAGCAACCGTAAAGCTGTCAATATTGGCAATTGTGTTTTCCAGCTTGTTTTTTTGAACAATCTTCTTGCCCAATACTTCCACTATTTTTACCGTCTCGGCTAATTTGCGCTCCTGCTGTGCGATAAACTGCTCTTTCAGTTCCTTTTTAGTTGGCTCGGCTTGTGGCTTTGCTTCTTCCGCCTGTGCTACTGTTCCGGCTTTTGGGGCTTCTGCAACATTAGCGGGTTGGTTATCCACTGTAGCTGTATTATCAGTCTTGGCTTCGGTAGCTTTGGTTTTCTCAACCTGTGACGCTTCGGTAGATGCTTTATCTTTACTGACTTCGTCTTTAGCCTCCTTTCCTGTCAGATTTGGACGAATGTTGTTGTCTTTTACTTCGTTGTTGTTTTTAGCTTTATCGCTTCCTATTACTGTCGTTTTCATGATTTCTAATTTTTAAATTGTTCAATACTTTTCTCTTGGCTGTGATGGTCTGCGGTTTTTGCTGTCCCCGCTGTGGTGGTGCCCTGTCGTTTCGTGTTTCCATAATTTCTCCGAATTGCTTTTTTAATCAGCCCCCGTCGGCAAGAGCCTCCGGTGGCTTTTTGTAAGCACCCTCACCTGAACACGGCGGGCTGAAGGACAAGACTTTGCGGAAAAAAATACTACCCCCGAGCGAAGCGAGGGGTGTGGAGATTTTTTTCCAGCAAACCCGCAGGGCACGGTCTTGGCATTTCAGTCCCGCCGTTCAGAAATTTGCTTGCGAAAAAGCCAGTGGAGAAAATGGAATGAGATAAAAAAGGGTATTAAATGGCAGCAAAAAATTCTGGCGGTTTTGGCGATGCGGCAGCGAAGCCCAAATCGCCAGGTGTTTTAAAATGCAGTGAAGCGGCTGAGGAACAAAGCGGCTGGAACTGCTGGCTTTAGAAAAATATCCCCGGATAACTTTAATTATCTATTTTTATAAAATATTCATAAAGACCATTTTATAAAAACCTTTTCAATCACATAACAAGTTATTAATGTCTCGACCGTTTAAATCCGAATTAGTTCTCGAAGAAAAAATTTCTGATCCCGCATTAAAAGCATATTATGTTGGTTTTGATCAAAATAAATTTAGAATTCAACCCTTAGTTGATGTTATTAGAAATGTGATTCCTGAATTTGCTTTGGGGTATCATTGTGGTGAGCAAGTGCACCTTACTGAGATTATCGAAAGATTAAAGGAAGCTGCCGAAACTGTTTACATGACAGAAAAATACCAGACCAGAGGCGAATTTGGCGAACTGATTTTGCATTTACTTTTGCGTGATTTCCATAATACAGTGCCGTTAATATCCAAGATATATTTCAAAGACTCTCATAACGTGCCGGCGCATGGATTTGATGGTGTGCAAATCAGTATTAATGGAACAGAAAAGAAGTTATGGTTGGGTGAATCGAAGCTTTACAAATCCGGTTCAGGTGGAATTAGAGATTTAGCCGGAGATATTGCAAAACATGTAAATGCGGATTATTTGCGTCGGGAATTTAGTTTGATTTCAAAAAAGCTACCTAACAATATTCCGGAAATAGAACATTGGAGAGCCTTAATGGACAAACACCAAAGGCTTGATGTTATATTTTCGAGCATTGTGATACCAATGGTATGTACTTATAATAGCGACTTATTCAACACTCACAATGATAATACTCCTCAGTGTTTGACTGATTTTATTGCAGAATGGAATTTACTAAATAATGAGTTTATTAGGCTAAAAGGCTCAATTAATGTAGAAATAATTCTGATGCTCCTACCAGTTCAGGATAAAGATGCGTTGAATACTGAACTTGATACACGACTTAAACTAATGCAGAAAATATGACCTTCCAAACCACAACTGATGCAATAAAATTTATTTCAGAGTCAAAGTTTATTGATTATGATGAAAGTTTTGATCTATCTAAATTTTGTTCGCAATTGCTTAGAAATAAAGAAGAAGAAAGATTTGGCCGTGATATTGTAATTCGGGTTAGAGATGCGTGGTCGAAGTTACAGGAAAATACAAAACCCATTTGGAATGACTTGACGGAAGCTGCAGGTCTGTATCCGTATATAGATACTGAAAATCTATCTACCAGCGCTTTATTACGATATGAATATCACAAGTCTCCTTTTATAAAAGATGTCTTTCTACACGAAGAACAACAGTATCTTTCTGTGGAACTTCAAAGTAGAAAAGCAGTTGTTGTCAGTGCACCAACCAGTTTTGGTAAAAGTCTGCTTATTGAGGAGGTTGTTGCTAGTCTCTTGTATAAACAAATCGTTATCATCCAACCTACACTTGCGTTATTAGACGAAATACGCAAAAAACTTTTAAAATACAGGGATAACTATAAAATTATCGTTTCTACCAACCAAGTACCGGATGATACTAAACGTAATATATTTCTTTTTACAGGGGAGCGGGTTGTAGAATACGAGCATTTTGAAAATATTGACTTTTTTGTAATTGATGAGTTTTACAAGCTGAGCCTGGATCGAGACGATGATAGAGCAATCGCTTTAAATCAAGCATTTAACAGATTGCTCAAATTCACAAATAAATTTTATTTGCTTGGGCCAATGGTTAGAAATATTCCACTATCATTTAAGGAGAAATTTGAATTAACCTGGTTTCCAACAGATTTTTCCACGGTGGCAGTTGATGAAAGTAGCCTTGAGGTCACCGGTAATGTTAAAGCGAAAGAAAAGAAGCAGTTAAAAAAGGATAGTTTATTTAATTTTTTATCGGCGCTAAACGAGCAAACATTAATTTACTGTTCTTCCCCTAATAAGGCTACAACCATCGGAATTGAATTTATTTCTGAGCTTAAAGCAAAGCAAGTGAATTTAGCTATTGCGAATCTAAATGACAACGCAGATATCCTTGAATGGATAAGCCAAAATATTAATCCTAAATGGTCCCTAATAGATGCTATTAATTCCGGCGTGGCATTTCATCATGGGGCATTGCCAAGACACCTTGGTAGTTCTATCGTGGATGCTTTTAATAACGGTTCGATTAGATGGCTTTTTTGTACATCCACGCTAATAGAGGGGGTGAATACCTCTGCTAAGAATGTTGTGCTATATGACAAAGAAAAGGGAACAAAACAAATAGATTTCTTTGATTACAAAAACATTGCGGGACGATCTGGACGTATGAACAAGCATTTTATTGGAAATGTTATTCGTTTTGAAAAACAACCTGATCAAATGGAGTTATTTGTCGACATTCCTTTATTTGACCAGGAAAATGCCCCGTTAGAAATTCTTATCGCATTAGATGACGCCGACCTTGATAAGAATGTAAGACACAAATTGGATGCATTCAATAATCTTGACGAAAATCTAAAAACAGTACTTCGGAAAAACTCAAGTATTAATATCGATGGCCAGTTAAAAATTGTGCAACTTATCGAAGATAATTTAAGCCAATACCGTTATTTGTTAAATTGGACGGCTTATCCAACCTATGATCAAATCCTATTGATTATAGAATTGGCTTGGAGCAATTTGTTAAGACCCGGTGAAAATAAGGCAGACATCAGGAGTGCCGCGCATTTGGCGGTACTGACCATAAAATATAGTCAGTTTAAATCTGTGTCAGCCTTGATAAATGATATAATAAATGATCCTTTCTATATAGAGCGATACCCAGATCAGCAAACGAGGATAAACGCAATGGCATTTTTTATTTTAAACATAACCAGACATTGGTTTGACTATAAACTTCCTAAGTGGATTTCTGTTATTTCAGATTTACAAGAGTATGTATTAAAAAAGCACAATATCCCCTTTGGTAACTACTCATTTTTTGCCAGTTCATTAGAACATACTTTCTTACATCCAAATCTGGCCGCTTTGATGGAATATGATATACCAGTATCAGCAATAAACAAGTTAGGTAAATTCCTGAATCAAGATTTGAGTTCAGAGGTCTTAATTAATCAGTGCAACAATTTGACTGATGATGCACTTAGAAGTCGGGGGCTAATAAATTATGAAATAAAAAAGATTAGGAATGCCTTTTAGATATGTTTCTAGCTATTTTAAGATTACTTAAAAGCCAATTTGCATAATATCTTACAAAAGGTAATAACTCACTGGCCTTAAAGTTTGCTACTTCATAACCTTGTCCTTTTTGATTGTCGTAGAAAATAATGTCATCAATAAAATTTTCGTCAGTTTGAGATTTTACCTCAATTGAAAAATGGGCTACACAATGGCGCAATGCAACAATTAAATCCTTTAAACTTGTGATGTCATCATTTATAACGGTATTTACCAGCCCCATTTCTGCCTTCATTTTAGACAGCAACCGATCAGCGGGTATTGCGCTTATTGTTCGCTCTTTGGGCATAACAATTAAACCAGTCAGGCAGTTAATAAGTAAAGTGTAATTGTATTGCTCTTTAAAATCAAATTTGTGTAACATGCTTTCGTATTGAGCAATGAGTAGTAACGTCCTTTCAACAAACTCGTATTCTAAATCTCTGTAGTTTCCCATATATTTTCTACTGGTGATTATTTTAGTTTATGATATAGTGGACTTTCATTGTTATTATTTTTTAGCCATGATAAATAAGAATCCATATCTGGCCCTGTTAAGTCAATGCAGTATTCAAACCCAAAAATCACTAACACTAAATGCCATTGATGCTCTGTTGTCTGAAATAATTGAAATTCATGTAATACTTCGTAAGAGTGATTCGGCTCATTTATAAAATAATGAGTTTCGGGGTAAATTGGGCGTACATGATAAGGCCAAAACTTTGGCCCGGTGCCAAATCTTACGAAATTTCTTAGAGGATCCAATCCTGGATTATCAATAATATCTTTTATTCCCCCCTCTACGTCCAATCCAATTTTCGCAAAAGCCTCCACAGCTACTTTGCCTAAAAATTTTGAAATATATAAACTATCTGCCGGTGGCTTATCGTTCACTAAAGCAACTACGGTAAATTGCTTATTATTTAGCAAATATTTTACGGCATTTTCGTTATCAAAGCTTAGCGATTTCCCATCGTCATTAATATGGAAATTTACTTTGTAACTATCTTCCCCTGCTAATAAAAATCCCTCGTCTACCGGAATTCGGCCTCTCTTACTTTCAATCATCTTCCGATGACGTACGCTAACGAAATATGGTAATTCTAATAGCGGCTTTTCAATTTTATTGCTGAAGTAATTATTACATCGGTCACAAACGATTCCTTTAGGTAAAATATGTTCTTTGTTTCCCAACGATTCCGGAATAATATGCTCTACACTTTTAGAAATGATAGAGGATTTCTTGCAAAATATACAGTTCATTACAATGCCAATTTTAGCTGACTTTCTTTAGGATAAGATTCCACAGGGATTACAGGAGGGTAAAATACACCGATAATTACAAAAGGATTTTTAGATCGTCGCATATGCCATTCCTTTGTTGTTCCTAAAAAGAAGTGGATGTCCCGGATCACAAATTGATCCCAATATTTTTCTTTTACCTTTTCAAGCGCGGTTTGCTCGTCCACATAAGACCTTAAGCAATTGAAATATAACTGGCCTATCTCCCAGTCCTCAATCATGAGCCTGGAAACGCGGCCATTGCAGTCTTCAAATTTATAGAAGAATTTATACGGTAGTTTTGCGATCAATTTCCTTGGTTCAGTATTGGTGCCATTGGTAACAAAAAGTTCAAGCTGATTTAGCTGATCCTTCCATTCCTGCTTCCATTCCCGGTCGTCGTCTTCATATTCAAACGCCAATAATTTAGTGGGTTTAAATGTGGCTAAAGAAACGTTTTTAGGATCCCGGCTGTGGTCAATCAATGAGGTCATGTCAGTGTACAAACTTTTGGTGCAAAGTTCGATTCTTGACTTCCAGGCATTTAGTTTAGCTTTTGTTCCCCCTTTAATATCAATACTTTCCCTAACGGCCATATCGGAAAAATCGTAGTTGATTGGTGAATGACTCTCTGGTCGAAAATCCTCTGTCCGCCGTCTAAGATTGAGTTCGATCCAGGTAAATTTGTAAGTGCCGATTACACCGTCATTTCTCAGCCCCGACAGAAATTTAAAAGGGACGGGGTATATTCTTATCCAACTACCATCTTCACATATTCCGGCAGTGCATACTAATTCATCATAACTCCGTGAGGGAAGCGGATAGGTAGTTACAGTTATGAGAACTTTCTTTCTAAGCATTAAGGTTATAGGTGGCGGACTTCATAGTGCCAGCCTTCAAGCTTCGTAATTGCTTCTGCCAGAGGTTTTCGGTGACATTGGCAAATATTTGCTTCAAAGCAGGTCAAAGCAATTCTTTGATGTTTTTGCAATAAATTTAAAATAATTTTCTGATTATCAATGGTATCCGGAAGAACCTCTTTTTTATAGGATTCAAATAGCAAGTCATAATCTGCTTGGGAATTTAGTTCCTGCCTATCTTCCGACTGAATACCTACTTCGGGTAGATGTTCATAAGCAATTCCCACGCTTTCGCAAGCTGATTTTAGTTGGCTCTTTGAAAAACCAAACTTCATACTAAGTGGATTGTTTCGTACATCACAAAGTAGTCGAACGTCATTGGTAATCAGTTTATTGAGATATTCTTCTAACGGAAGCCCTTCATAACCAATTGTAAATAGTATGATTTTAGACTTTTGGGGTCGCGCATCTAAAACGCGTTGATATTGCTCGGTGCTTAGGATATCTTTGGCTATCAGGCTATTTATCGCATAGTACGGGTGGGAAATGTAAGTTGATTTTGTTAATTCTTCATTTGTTTTTCCCCCATATACAGTTTTCAGGCTCATAATAGCTTGTTTATCTGAAGGCTTTAATTGCGCCAGATAGTCAACATCCGATATTTTAAGAACATGGTTTTGGTCTTGCTGAACAATGTTGTATTTAACCAAGGTATTTAGATCAGCGATGCTTTGAAAGGAATAACAGCCATATTTATAGGGTACGAATTGATAACTGCTTTTGTCCTTCTGAAACCTACTTAAAAGAAATAACAGCTTTTGTAACCTGATTTTTTGAAGGTCATTATTGAACACTTGTAACAATCCTAAAAGCAATTTCCTCCTATAATACATTGTGCAAATGTATATAATAAAATTTTATCGTCTTTTGGTATTTGCAGCTTCATTCACTCCAGATATAATCGTTTTCTCCTATTTGAAAATAAAGGATCATAATAAATTTGGCCGTCATATTCAAGGCGTTTGTGGCTTCGGCTCTGGATGCTCGGGTTCCTTTGTGAACGATATTGTTTCTTAACCTATTAATGCCTTTTAGATCTTCCAGTAATTTAGGATGGTGTTTTAAATATTCAGATTTAACTGTACCAAATAATAATTCCAATTTAGAGCCTGATGTCAAATCTATTAACAAATTTTCTGCATTTTTTTCACTTTTATTTAAAAAACTATTTTTAAGCCATTCAGACAAAATAGGGAAAATATGTGTTTCTATTGCCGTTAAGCAATTAATTACTGCTTCGCTGTAGCGACCCTCAAATATTGCATGATTTGCGTCTACCAATAAGTTGATTTCGAGAATTTGATTTCCCGCCAATTCAATGATCTCATTGAAGTCAGCATTCCAGCTACCATCATTGATATAATCATAATATTCGTGAAAATATCGAGGTGGAGTATAAGCCAAATCCTGATCTGCGTTTAATATTTCCTTTTCTGATTCAATAATAACGACATGTACAGCTTTTACCGTCCTGGGAGATATTAATACCATATTCGTCGAATCGTCATCAAACGTTCTTGCATAATAGATGACATGGTTTAAAGCCTCAATTCCTTTTTCAATATAACTTCCGATTTTCTCATGATTGTAGCTTTCTATGTTCCACCGAATTATTAATGACATTTGACCGGAGTTGTCGGTTTTGTTCCCCCAATATTCAAAATGCGTTTTATTAAAATGAAATTCAGCCGGGTTAGTGTCATTCGACTCAATCTTTTTTGAAAAAAAGGTGTCAAAACCGTTATCGTTATATTTTTCATTTATTTTATTAATTAGTCACCAAAACAATGGTTCTCTATAGTCATTTAATCGTCAAGCTATAAAGTTAATAGCGAACGTAATCTATAAATACAGACCTTTGCAGATCAATTATAAACATAAAGTAATGAAACACACGTTTGAAATAATCAAGGTAGTGAATGGTGATACGCCTGCAAAAGAACAAGTGTGGCTAAAGGCCCAAGCTGAATTTAATACAAAAGGTTTTGCGTTAGTTGATCGAACATTTGATTCAGATGGCAAAGTCTCTAACGAATTTCGTCATATTTTCATTTTCCCTGAAGTGAAGTTAGCAAAAGATCAAATCGTTATTGTTTTTACAGGTACAGGTACTAACGGCCTTAAAAAATTTAATAATGTTGATGAAAAGTACTACGCATTATATTGGGGGGCAGATCACTGCGTTTGGAATAACAAAGGAGGCGATTCCGCTACTTTAATTAGTTATGCTGTAGTAAATACGGTGAAAGCACCGGCCGTTGAAGCAAAGAAAGCCTGACTAAGTGCCAGGCTTCCCAATAATTGTTGTCAAACCTAAATGTAAATTACTTCGCATTTTTCTTTTCGGTAACAGCAGTGCGTACTTCCTGTGCGGTTACTTTTAATTGCTGCATGGTATTGCGCAGTCTGGTGCCAGCGGCGTTATTTCCTTTACCAAATTTTTCTGCGTCAACTTCTGCTGAAGCAATTAGTTCCTTTAATTTTGCGATCTGTTCCATTGTTTTAAATATAAAAGTAAATAAAAATTGTTTGTTGGTTTTAAAGCCTGCAAAGGTAAAAACGGTATTATACCGCCATACCTTGCTCCTGCTCTTTTCCCTTACCTTTGTTGAGTTGCAGGGCCTGATCAAGTTTCGGCTCTTTCAAAAACTGCTCTCGTTTTTCCGGCTTGCCGTTTTCCTGGAAGAAATTGATCTGGCGGTAACGCGGCGCCGCTTCGACATTCAATTTAACTTCTTCGCCGTCTTTAACAGTGGTGATTAACGGCCGGTTACCATTTTCAATAGATACCATCAATGAATCCAGTTTTTTAGGATCAGCTAATTCCTTGATCTGATATTTTTCAAGAGCTTCTTTGGCAGTAAAACCATAAGAAGGGACGTGGTACTGATTGGTTTGATAGTTCTGATATTTGTCCTTTGGGCTGTCCATATCCAGCTTGATCCAGGCAGCGTAAGGCTGGCCGCCTAAATTCAACAGGTCATCGCGATAAACCGAACGGCCCTGTATCAGGTTGGCCGCCTGCTCAACAGTAAAGCCCCGCCCGCGTTCTACGAAAAAGGTTTGTGTCTGCGCTGGCGTGCGGAAAGTACGCTGGAACTCTTTTTCCATGTAGTCTACTCTGCCGGCTTTCATCGTGGCCAGTTCGGTAGCGTGTCCGGCATCTTTTCCGGCAGCTAAACGGCTGTCGCCTTTTTGTTCCTTGAAAAAGCTGATCGCATCGCTCACATTTTCAAACGATTTGGTCAGGTTTTTACCGGGCTCTTTGTCATTGGGTGTAATAATAAAATATTTGTGCCCCTCCTCCAGGGCCTTGCCCGTGTTTAAGGCTACGGCGAATTTGTTGAGATAATAATTGTCCGACTGGCCGGATTGCCTGAAATGGGCAGTTACATCGACCTGGCCTTTATTACCCTTAATTTGTTCGGACACCGTAAAGTCGGGTAATCCCTTTTCCATTTTCTGCTGCGCCTCGTCAATAGCTTTCTTACTGAAACGCAGGTTTTTCATCTCGTCCTGGATGTTCTCTAAATTGTTCCTGTTCATATCAATCTTGTTTATGGTTAATGGATTTGCTTGTTTCAATTCCAAAAGCAGTTGTTCAATGGTCATAAAATGAACCGGGTAGGCAATGCCCGGCCCGGGTGGTTCATGTCGCTGGTTGGCCGTCGTTGCATGGCTAACAGCGTAGCCGGCTTTGTCAAAAAATGACAAGTGCTTAGGCCGCAGATCCATGACATCGGGCCGCAATTCAAAGGCAACGTATGTAAAACCAACGTCCTGCGCATCTTCCAGCATGCCTATGATCTCCGGTGCATATTTGGTTTCCAGTTGCATGGCTCAATGATTGATACGGAGCAACACGCTTTCGCCGCCTTTAAGCTTTACCCTGATTTTCCGGACTTTCTTGCCTAAAAGGCTTTTCGCCGCCGAGATGCCTGCTGTGGCTGCCTGTGTGCCGATACTGTAATCCGCCGACAAGAACTGCATGTTTTCGAGCGCCCCGTTTGCCCCGCTGCCCGCCGCCTCGCCCAATTCGGCTTCCGGCGCCGCGATGCCCGCCATTCCATCCAGCGAAAACACGGTGAAATTGACGGGGACAATGGCTGTTCCTAAGCGGATGTTGCGGATATCGAGTAAAAGTCTTTGATTGGTCACCGCGCAGGAGCCGAATACTGTTTGTCCTTTGGGTATGACCAGACCATTTATCCTGACGGTATCCTGCAAACGCAATTTGACCACGCCTCCCGGCGCTACTTTCTGATTGCCGTCAATGACGGCGGGTATCGCCTTAAAGGCGGTATCCTTAACCACCGTTTTAGCGGCTTGCAGGTTATCTTTTACTACAGCCGGGTTCTGAATTTGCATGATCTTATCGAGCATGGTATTCAATTGCTGCATTTGCGGGTCGGGTTCGCTGATTTGCTGTTTTTGTTTCAGCATTGTTTCCAAACGGTCAAGGTCGGCAGGCCTGGCGCTGGCCTGATAGTCCGCAACCGGTGGTTTACCGATGGGTACAGGTTGGCTGATCTGCTTGTTGATCTGGGCCAGCCGTTCTTTGATCTTAACCTCGTTATCCAACGCGCTATTGGCTGGCGTGGCGGCTGGATGGCTGTATTTAGACGTATCCCACCCCAAAGCGGCAAATGCACCTGCCGCAGATTTCGACCTGCCTGCTGCACTGTTCTGTTGCGCCTGTTCATACAACGCCATTTTATTCGCCTTTTTGCCTTTTTGAAATTTAGCATCCGGTAATTGGGTGTTGATGCCTTTACCGGCCAATGCGGTTTGCGAGTCAGCATCGCCTTTACCACCGCCCATTGCATAAAATCCTAATGCCAGGAACGGTAGGACTAAGAGCGGCAGCAAAAGCAGCATTTTTCGTTTTCTTTCCTCTTGTGTTGTCATATATGATGTTTTTAAAAGTGAATAATCGCTTTAAGTAGCAACAGCAAACAGCAACTACCGAATAACAGGCAGAATAGAAACAGCGCAGTTAACTTGGATGCCCGGTTCCAATACTGGGTTTTGCGGTTGAGATAGCCGGATACCTGTAATTGCCGATGATGAATAGTGTGGCTTATACGGATCAGCAAAGTGCTATCCCTATGCACTGCAACTCCTTTTTTCTTTCTGAATAATCTCATGGCTGATTGCTTTTAACCTGTTCATCATTGTTTTGGAGTATCTCCCAGCCCTGTATCAGGAAGCCGTGCGGGTTGTTGTCCGTTTCCGTTTTCAGGTCACTGACCTTGCCCTGCGTGATCAGTTTACGGGTAACTGTGCTGGTCGAGCGCACTAGTTTTTCGGTTGCATAGCAAGTGAAAGCGTAAGGATAATTGTCAAGGTCCAGGCGAATACTGTCTACCTGCACCTGCTGGTTAATATTCGCGGAAATGAGGTTATTGAAATAACCGGCCTCTTTTAAATTATCGTAAGCGGCCTTGGCGCTGCCATCGGCTAAATACAAAGCTTTCGTTACAGTAGCATCTATTTGCTTATCGTCCGGCACCAGGGTGAAAAAGTCCTCGTGGAAAGTTTTGATATGGTCCCGCAGTTCCACGGGCAGGTTCGTTTTGCGATCTGACGCTATGGCCTCCAAGACTTTGCCGTTATAGAGTATATGTACCCGGTTTTGTGCCAGGGTAACGATAGCATAGCTTTTATAGATGCAAAAGCACATGGTTGCCGCATTCGCCAGCAATAAAAAGATGCTGAACAGTTTAATATGCTTAAACGCCGTGTCTATGTTTTTGAATTGCTGAAACATGTTATTTGCCCTCCAATTTGTTTTTTTGATGATTGTTGCCGGTTCCGCGATAACCGTCCATAAAGTCAGCCGGTGCGTTCAGGATATTACTTCGGGCTTGTTCCGCACGGTCGCCGACGGTCGCGGCGACACCTGGAGCCATACTAACAGTAGTGGCTGCGACGCTTGTTACCTTGTTCAGTAATCCGTTGCCGCCATGCGCATGAATGACGTAATTCGCTACGCTCGGTACGGAGAAATAGCCTACAATTCCGATACAGAGAAATATGAGGTAACAAGTATCTGTCGGACTAAAGAATGTATCGCCTGCGCTTTGTATCTGTGATATATCCAGTTTGATCATTTGCTGCTGTACCTGGCCGATAATGCTACCGAAGATGTTGGCGATAGGCAGCCATAGAAAAATATTGATGTAACGAGCGACCCATTGCTGCAAAGAATGCTGTAAGCCATCAAATACCGCGAACCCGAATACCAGCGGGCCTAAAATAGCCAGTACGATCAGGTAAAAGGTGCGCAGGGTATTGATACAAAGGATTGCTGCCGCATATAACACCTGCAAAATTTCACTCATCCATTGCTTGATGTTGTTTTTGAAATTGTACATATTCTTATCCATCCAAAATTTCACATCGTTGCCTAAACTGGAAAATGTGCCCTCGTTCTGGTCGTTCGGGTCATCGGGATGCGTGTACTGATACCACTTTTGCCTGTCCCCGTTGCCATCATCGCCGACATACATCTGGTAGCTACTGCTATTTTTTATGGCATCTTGTTTTTGTTTGAGCAATAAAGCAATGCTGTTATCTGAATTGGTCACCATCGCGCCGGTCGCCGACACGATAGGTTGCATGATGCCGTTCATCAGCGAAATGACCATCGGGAACAGCATAATCGCCATACCCAGGGCGAACGGGCGCAACAGCGGATAGAAGTCAAGTGGCTCCGCCTGAGCGATTTGCCGCCACACCCGCGATGCGATGTACCACAAAGCCGCAAACCCCGCGATGCCGCGTGCGGCATCAATCAGGTTGCTGCACATGGGTATCATTTGGTTGTACACGTTGTCCAATATCGGCTGCATCCCTTTCAGGCTTGAAGTAATGTCCTGGGCATTAACTATAGTTGCATTAGCACTGAATAGCAGTAATGCCATACCTGTAAATAATACTTTTCGTTTCATGGGTATAAGCTTTTTAAGTTATTGACCTCGTTCTGTTCCTGCTGCCGCTGTAAAAGCAGGATTTTGGTGCGCTGGTTAAAGTCTCGCAGAAAAGAAAGTTTATCACTGCTCGAAGCATAGATCCGGTCTATGGCTGATAGCCGTTCATCATCCGACATGCGCAATTTCGAAGCCGTTAGGATATTAGCCAGGTTATTTACGTCATTGAGTGCTGCGCTGGTAAGCCCGGCATAAACCTTGGCCAAATAATCCAATTCATCTGCGTTGAAACTCCCACTGTTTTGAAATTGCTTGTATGCTTTTTTGTATTCCGTGAGGATGCTCACCTCGTCTGCAATAATATCGGCTACCCTTGCGTATTTAGCGACCTCGAGATTGACCTGCAGCAAGCCGTTAAGGAAAACGGAGTGAAGGTTAAAATTGCCTTGCGACAGATTTTTAACCTGCTGGTAGCCCTGTGTTAAGATGGAATAACCCTGCTGCATATCCGAAAGGATCGCCTTGAACTGTGTTAGCTTTTCGATATCTAATATTAATTGCATGATATCCTGGTCTTGCGCTTTAGCTTTTTGGGGTAATAGGCTGAAGGCGAAAAGCATGAAGCACAACAGCCCCACCCAAACCTTTCCCGGTAGAGAGGGTTTTATATAAATTTTAATTATTTTCATAGTACCTCCCTAATGATTGAATATCCTGTAGTTCGCGATTGCGCTGGAGCAATAGCATCCTGACCTGGTTGCAAAAGGACTGCGTAAAAGCGTACTTATCTTTCATACGGACATAGACCTCGTCGAGCCTTTTAATGCGCTCATCATCCGTCATTTCGGCCTGGCCGGCAGTCATGACCAATTGCAATTCAGCTAAGTCTTTATCGCATTCTTCCAATACCTTTGCTTTAACCAGTTCGACATATTGCCTGTTATCGTTATCCAGGCCATTCAGCTTATTCAGTTGGTCAAATTGCCCCGGAATCTGTCGGGCGTATCGTACAATGCTATCCGCTTTCCCATCGCCATTGATCTCGGGGTTAACCGTTTTTAAGGAACCGTAGTAGCTGGAATGTAAACCATACTCACTTTTGATATAACCGCCGATACTGCCTAAGCCATTCCGCGATATAGCATAACCTTGTTTGATATAGCTACCGTATTGCTCCAAAGCGGCAATTTGCAGCGTGAGGTATTTGATCTGCGTTTTCTTTTGTGAAAACCACTCGGCAAAGGTCTGTGCCCTTGTGAGCTGAAAGCTAAAAGCGCAAAGCAAAAAGCAGCAAACCGGCTTTATCATCTTACTCAATTCCATAATAGCGTTTTAAGGTTTCCACTTCATTTGCATCTTTGGCCCGCTGGATGCTCAAGACATAATTCTGATTGTTAAACTGTTTGAGGTCGCTACAATTAGTATCGATGCGGTCGGCAGCCTTATCGACCAGTTCCAGCCGTTTCGCATCGCTCATTTGTGTTTTAAAAGAATTGATCACCACTAAAATTTCGTCCAGGTTTTTGACACTCTCTTGCAGGATACCTGAATACACGGAACCCATATATTTGAGTTCATCTGCCGAGAAATGCGTATCCTGCTTGAGCAGGTTCCAGGCTTGGTTATATTGGCCGACCAATGCTGCCTGTTTTTTGGTCATATCTTTGATGCGTTCGTAATAAGTGATGACCGATTTGACCTGCCATAGCTCATCATAATAGCCTTTATACAAATCCTGCTGCTTTTGCGACCAGTTGGATATTTCGGTCAGCTTCAGTTTGGATAGTTGGTTTTCCAGTGCCTTTTGTGCATTCTGTAGCCAAATGGTTTGATTCTGCAACCTTTGTACTTGCAGGTCAATAGCCCGGATGACCCGGCCGACCGTTTCCTGCAATACTTGGCTGATAACGACTTGTGCATCCGCGCCTTTGGGCAGCGATACAAAGACAGTCACTGCCGACAGGGGTAATATGACCATGTATTTTTTCATGATTTTTTTGAATTTATTCGTCATTTGATTTTGTTTTTATTTGGTACTCATGAGGTCGCCAGGGCTCGGTTTGACACAATAGCCTCCTTTTACGCCGCCATCGCGGTATATCCATTGTTATTGGTGAATAATTTTGTTAGTTGATTTTCTGGTATGCAGCCTGGTTAATCAGCAATAGCTTTTTACCTGTATCGAAGCGAAATACCCTGCCGGTAATCAGTTCATCCAATTCCTGTTTGTTGCTATCCCAAACCGCATTTAGATTTTCCACTTTGCTGTGCTTCGGCAATAAGTGCCCGTTCCTGATTGCCTGGTAGGTAGTGCGGCGTATGATCTTGTACTTATTGCCATCAACCTGTTTAACTATCAAAGTATCATTGGCAATAGCATATTCGCCCTTAGCAGCATTGACGTAAGTACCGGGGATAAAATTCTCCGTTTGGTTGTTTTTGCTTTGACAGGCTGCCAATAATAACATGGCTGCCATCATCATCTTGATTGTTGCTTTCATAATCAGTTATTTTTATTGGTGAGTTCTATGGCCAGCATCGCGATACCTTTCTGTATGCTGCCGTATTTCTTGGCGTATTGCTGTACTTTGACCTTTTCGCTTTCTTCGGTGGTATAGGCCAGGTATTCGCTGAGGCTAACTTCTGTGCGGTAAACTTTTGAATACTGGCCGCCCAAACTGATAAATACCTCTTTGTATTTGCGTTTAGGGTCATTGGCGCGGTTCATGGAAAGTATCTGCGCCTTTTCTTTTTCGGTCAGGCCCAATAATTCCTGTATCGCGTCAAACTTGTTCTGGTACTTGCTTTGGTCAAGCAGTATCTTGCAATCGCTGTTATTAATAATGGCCTGCTTAACAATTGGTGAAGAAATAATATCCTCGACTTCCTGTGTTACCACGATAGCCTCACCAAAGAACTTTCTAACCGTTTTAAAGAGGTATTTTATGTACTCGGCCATGCCGTCTTTGGCAATCGCTTTCCAGCATTCTTCAATAAGCAAGACTTTCCTAATGCCCTTTAGCTTGCGCATTTTGCTGATGAACATCTCCATCAATACCAGCGTTACGACCGGGAATAAAATCGGGTGGTCCTTGATGTTATCCAGTTCTATAACAATAAAGGGTTGGTTCAGCAGGTCGAGGTTTTCACTGGCGTTTAACAGGTAATCAAACTCGCCGCCACGGTAATAAGGGTTCAGCACATAAAGAAAATTGCCGATGTCAAAATCTTTTTCTTTTACCTTACCGTCTTCCAAAACCTGCATATATTCTTCCATCAGGTATTCATAGAAAGTGTTAAAGCAGGGAAATACATCGGGCCGTTTGGCTAATAGGTCAAAATATCCGGTCAGCGCATTGGATAGCGCCACATACTCACTACGTTTAAAGCTTTCATCATCTTTTTTCCAAAGCGACAACAACAGGGTTTTGATGCTTTCTTTTTTCTCGGTATCCAGCACATCACCCTCGGTCAGATAGAAAGGATTGAATTTGATCGGGTCGCTTTCCGAGTAAGTAAAATAATAACCGCCTACCAAGTCACAAAGCCCTTTATAGCTATGGCCTACATCGACCAATACGACATGCGCGCCCTGTTCATAATAGCTGCGGATCATGTGGTTGGTGAAGAATGATTTACCGCTACCACTCGGCCCTAAGATGAATTTATTGCGGTTGGTGGTATAGCCTAATTTCATCGGCTCGTCGGATATATCTACATGAACAGGCTTGCCCGTTAAGCGGTCGCCCATGCGCATACCAAAAGGGCTGATACTGTTACGGTAATTCGTTTCGAGATTAAAAAAGCAGGCAGCCTGTTCAATGAACGTGTCGAATGTGTCATTCATCGGAAAATTGGCCTCATTGCCCGGCATTCCGGCAAACCATATTTGCGGCGCACCGTCTGTTTCTTGTTTGGCGGTCGCATCCATTTGCGCCATTGCGGACGATACCAGGTTTTTCAGGTCTTTAACCTTGTGCGCATCATCCGACCATGCCAGTACATTAAAATGGGCTTTGATCGGTAATCGCTGCTGGCCAATGGCCTCATTCAGAAAATCATTGACTGCATCGCGGCTGATGGCATTTTCGCGGGAATAGCCGGATAAGGATTGCAGCCTTAATTTTTTTGCTTCAAGCCGTTTGATGGTTTTTTGACCGTCCTCGATAAATACATACTGGTTCAAAATATGATTGCAAGGCAGCAACTGGCCCAATGGTGAAGCAAAGCCTATACTGAATTTGGTGCGGTCGGTGCTATATTTATCATAATTGATACGACTGCCGCAAAGCGCTGGCAGGTCTTCCACATCCGAGAGCGTATAGAGTTCACAATGGTTCTTACCGACTCTGATCGCATCTTTGATATGAATGTCCTGCAATACCGGCTGTGCGCCTGATGCTTCTAAAAAGCAATAACGCTCAATAATTCCGGCTTGCGCTGTCGTTCCGGCCAGTTCATCATCGTTCAACTTGTTTAAAGTCACAAAGCCGCTGTCTTTTAATATCCGCTCGAATTGCCCGGCGCTATCCGAAAAGTCCTTAAATAAGACAGGATTAATTGTTTGCTGCGGAACGATGCTTTTACGCAGGATATTGCTGTAGGCCGAACTGGCTAATTTCCTGTCCTTGGGTTTTTGAGTAAGGAAAATATAGCAGCGATGTTCCAAACATTCGCGCTCGTTAAAGAACCGTTCGCTTGAACGTGAAAGAAAACTCTTGCCTGCCTTTTCAAAGTCTGCTTTAAAGCTGCTTTCAGTGAACCAATCCTGTTTGTGGAAGATGGAACCTTGTGGTAACAATCTAATGGCTTTAACCCATGCCTGGTGATAAGCTTCATAGTCCCGGTCGGAAAGCGTAAAGATTTCAGGTAAGCCAACTTCGTAGGCAACCGTAATATCGCCGTGAGCCGACAGTATCGTACCGTTCTCCACTTTGGTTAGGGGCAAAATTTTATTAATGTTCATTCCCATGATGGTTATTAGATAAATTGATGAATACCCGCCTGGAATTGCATTTGAGAAAATCAGGCAATTGCTTTTTGGCGAAGTGTTTCGACAGGCCATGTTCGCCAAAATGATGACTTAAGCGGAACACGGTAAAACATAGCGCAGCACCTAAACCGAAGATCACCGGTAGGATAATCCAAAGGCTCAACCCGCAGATATAGAGGATAGCAAAGCTGATTAGTAGCAACACCAGGCCTATGGCCAGGTAAGCGATGTATTGCGCTTTGAGGCCCTTAAAGACAATTGGTTTTGATACCCCTTTATTGATCTGGTAAACTGACATAAGTACTGATTTTATAGTCCGAAAAATGATTTTAATACCGTTGCCACAACAACTAAAAACACGCAGGAGCCGAACCAGGCCGCCGCTACTTTGTTGGTGTCCGGCTCGCCTGCATTCCACTTATTAAAGACCTTAATAGCACCGATGATGCCGACAACGGCACCAATGGCATACATCAGGTTGCACCCGCTGTCGAAATAGCTTTTGACCTGCGTGGTTGCGGAATTTATACCGGAATTTCCGTCCTGACCAAAACAATAATTAGTGGTTACCAGTAAGGCGGCAAACATTAAGGTTTTGAGCAGCGCCTGTTGTTTTGGGGTATAAGGGATATGGTTAGTGAAAGCGGCTTTCACGGATTGAATATGGGATTTGATCGATTTTAACATGATTGAAAGATTTTTAGGGTTAACATTAGTTCCACAAATTGTCGAGTTCTTTATCCGAGATCGGGAAAAGCACGTTCTCGCGGATATAGTCGTTCAGCGCCTGCTGGTTCGGTGTACCTTTGATATTCGGATACTTTGCACTGACCAAACCAAACAGAGAAATAAAATCTTGCTTGGTGCCTTGCTCTGTTTCCAGGATATGAAAGATGCTTTTCAGTTCTTCCAGTACATCAGGCACGACACTTTGCTGCCTTTCGCGTCCCTCATCTGCGTCCTCGTTTTTAAAACCCTCTTTCCCATTTTCTTCCGGTTCTTTTACCCGCGGCGCAAAACCGAATTGCGCCATGCTTAACCTGGTCATGCCTTTCGGTAAGGCAGACTTACCCATCAGGTCGCCATCGTCATTTATAGGTTCGTCTTCAAACTCCTCGTCCCAGGCATGTCCCAAAGGTTCCGGCGGGCCACCCGTTTTTTGTTTGCCTTCTAAATAATCCCGTATCCTTTGCCGGTAAAACAACAGGATAACAACCGTGTACCAGATGATACTGAGTACTAAGGCAGAGATCAAAAACTGCTGCCAGGTGAAATGTTTTAACATAACATTCGCTTTTACCCTGCCGCTCCATTACGGCAGGGATTACAAAAGCAAAGGTTGCCGGAAGCCAAATTTTTGATTAGGTAAGCCTCGGTAGTACTTTAAAATAAGTTACAATCGGCTTTAAAACAATTATTTAGTCATCGCCATTAATGGCTGAATTACTCTTTTTCCTACCTGTCGGGATGTACTCGTCCTCATTTTCCATCTTTAGATTGAGACTGTCGCGCATTTCGTTGAGGTAACGGGTACGGCTTAGGCGTTTTCTTTTCCGCAATTCGGCAAAACGTTTGGCTGGTACGCCGATATTGACATGAAAAGTTTCTTCCAGCCAGCGGAAGATCTCGCCTAAACCTGCGGTGCCGTTATTGAGTTTACCCGTATGATAAAAGCCCAAACCCACTTCTGCCAGGTCGATAGTATCACCTGTCCAATTCATATTACCCACCTGTAAACTGCCAGCAAATTGTTGCGGATCGATGTTCTTTTTTCTGAGCAGCAACAGCCTTTCCAGTAACCACTCTTTTAAAGCCTCAAAAGCCTTAAATTTGGAAAACAGGTAATCACAACTGGTGGAAAATTCGGGATTGAGGTCGGGTACTTCGGGTAAAAGGATACTTTGTATTTCAGCACCTCTTACAAAATACAGATTATCTAACTCGGTTGCGTTCAGCCGGAAATACTGGTACAGAAAAGCATATTGTCGAAAAAAGCGCTCGATGTACAACAACTCTTGCTCAAGAAAACCAGCCTGTTTTTCAGCATCACCAAGCGGCAGAGAGGTTTCGATATTGTATAATTCTGTGTAATAAATTTGCCATTGGTAAAAGGAAGGCTTGATGTATTTGAAAATCGGAATTTCTTCTGCTTTGTCTTTGAATTTGAGATCGCCAACATGAACTCTTAGCCTTTTCAAAGCCTCGCGAATAAGTTTTAGGACCGTCGTCAATCTTTGCAGTGGGTCCCTGATCTGAGCACAAGTTTGCTCCAGATCGTTTTCCAGTTGCCTGAGCAACCGGTTAGAGATTTCCTGGATCATTTGGATATTATGGATTAAAGTAAAACCCTGTTTCGCCCGTTCACTGGCAACAACTTTTCACCTAACAGGATGCGCGTAACATTTTTCCATAAGCAATTATTTTCATGTTAGCCAATATTTTTAATTGTTAATGCAAAAGTCAGGAAGCCTGTGATTCAGGAAAATAGGGTAAGAACCCCATTTTATGATAATAGGGAAAACGCCCTATTTAGACGAGACAGGTTGGGATATTTAAATGTGGAGCTTATGAATCAACGAAACTTTATTTGTAGCACCGGTTTTTTCATAAATATTTTGCACATGGTTATCAACGGTTTTCCCTGCTATAAAAAGTTTTTCTGAAATCTCCTTATAGGTTAATCCCTGACGGACCAATAAAACGATTTCAATCTCGCGATTAGTTAGCCGGTAGTAGTGGCACATATCTTCAAAAATCGTATTCCCGTTTTCTTGCAGGGCCAGCTCCTGGAGCCGCTCAAATTCAAGCCTTGCGCTTTTAATGGATTTCCATATAAACAGAAAGGTGATACCTATTATTCCCGTATTAGTGCATAGCACTTCAACTAATTGGCTGCTTTCCACCAACCCGAAAAAAGCCAAAGCAGCCCAGGGCGTAATGGCCCAGTACATCGCGATTTCTTCCAGACGTTGATTGTTATTCCTATCTAATTGATGTTTTTGGCTAATCGCACGAAACATTACCCAAAGCAGAACGATAGCATAAAAAAAAGGGACGATCATTCCATATTTGATATCGGCATTCAGATTCCCGTTAATCGCATAGTCGATGACAAAAAAAATAACATAGGGTAAAAAAAGGAACAGCGGGACCCCGACCAGGGCGTGCCAGCGCAATGAATCCAGTTCAAAGGCTTTATAGAAATAAAAAGGAAAGTAAGCGGCCATCAAAAAGCCACTTCCGTAAGCAACCATCATCTGGAGGCTAATAGGAATATTGATTTTCGAGTCTGGGAACAACCCTCCGGTTATGTTATAGAAAAGCATCAGCCCCAGTAAAATTAAATACCATTTGCGCGGCATGTCCTTTGGCCGAAACAGATAATAAAAGAACTGGAAAATAAACATGCCCGTTTCCAGCACTATAAAAATGAAGGTGACAATATGAATTTGCGTTCCGAAAACCAGCATGGTCGTAGTTATTTATCTGGTTCACGTTTTAGGAAAAATAAGGTATAACCCAATTCCAATTCATTATAAACTTTAAACCCAAACCGGTCATACCAAGGCAGGTTTTTAACAGTAGATGTTTCCAGATAAACCGGCAGATTTTTCCTATCAGCATCCGCAATTACTTCTTTTAGCAGTTTAGTGCCAATTCCCTGATGTTGATCTGCTGTGTTAACACCAATAAACCAGAGATAAGCCATTTTCTCTTTAGGTTGTAATTTTTTGATCCTTGCTTCACGATCAAGGGTTTTTTGGATACCACTTATGCCTATGGCCCGGAAAATTAGTCCGATGTCAAGTAGAATAACTTTCAATGTCGTTTTTTTCTGTTGGGGATAGAGTACAAGCGCGCAAGCCTTGCGGTCATCGGATAACCACACGTCACCAAATAAAGAACAGACCTCAAAAGAGTAATCCATTAGCGCAAGGATATGCTTTGATCGTTTATCATTTTGTTGGATAATATAATTCACACTCTGATTTTCGACAAAAGAGGCAGTGAGCAGATCCACAACCAAAGATTTGTCAATAATGGTAGCTTTTTTCATGTTTTTCAATTTAAAGAAATAACCTGCATCTTAATTAATCATACCTGTTAGAAAGATGCAGTTGTTGATCTACATTTGCAAAAGCATTTAAAACTTTATCCAATTGCTCCCGGGTATGACCTGCCATAATGTTTAACCTGATCCTGGCGTTTTTCTTGGCAACAGCCGGGTACATAATGGGATTAGTATATATCCCTGACTTTAGTAATAATCTTCCAGCTTCAAGGGTCTTGGAAATATCGCCGATCTTAACAGGAATAACAGCTGATGCTGTAGTCCCTACATCAAATCCCAGGTCGACCAGCCCGTTTCTAATATATTCTATATTTTCCCAAAGTTTAGTTCTCCAAAATGGCTCTTCATCGATCAAGTCAATCGCCTTCAAAATGCCCATAACTGCGGGAGTAGCCGTTGTGGAAAATAAATGCTGTTTCGATTGGAATTTGAGGTAAGTAATAATTTCCGGGTTTGCGATCACATAGCCTCCAATATTACCAAGTGCCTTGCTAAACGTCCCGGTAATGATATCTACCTGATCGTATAAATTATACATTTCTATAACACCCCGGCCTGTATCTCCAATTACACCAATGCCATGCGCATCGTCGACCACCAGTTTTGCGCCGTATCTGTGGGTAAGTTCAGCTATTCTATCCAAAGGTGCTAAATCACCATCCTGGCTGTAAACACCATCGACCACAACAAACTTTGTACGATATGCATACTGCGCATTTTTAAGTGCTAATTCCAGTGCATTGAGATCATTGTGAAGAAATGTTTTTACTGTTGTGGTATTTACACAACCTTCATATACGCTGGCATGAACGGCCATATCTAAAATGGTGATATCTTCTTTGCATAGCAGGCATTGCAATGTGGCGCTATTGGCTGTATATCCGGTCGTATATAGGATGGCATCCTTTCTTTTATAAAATGCCGCAATTTTATTTTCTAATTGCTGATGATATACAAAATGCCCTCCAATTGCCGGAGACGCTCCGGAACCTGTTCCGAATTTTTCAATTCCCTCAATAACTGCTTTCTTAATTTTAGGATGCTGGCTAAAACCAAGATAGTCATTGGAAACCAAGCACACCGAACGTGTTGGGTCACAATCTCCTGGCAATAATAAATCCATTTCAGGCCCACATGGCGACAGGGATTCAATCCGGTAATTTAAATGCCCATTAACTTTTAGAAAATTAAGATATTCTTCAAATTCCAGCGCGGTTGTATAAATATCTTGCCCTTCAATGTTTTCAAAATCCTTAAAGCTTGCTTTTTCAAAATCGATTATCTTCATAAGCATGTCATATATAGGAGGTTCAGCCTTAAAAGTAGGCTACAAAAAGACTTAAAAGTGTGAGTTGTTAAACTTTGACTAAATAAAAATGAACTAAAACGGAATATTTATAGCTAACTCACGGTTTGTGGTATAAATGTGAATTTACTTTGCAGGCTTAACCATAAATAACCATTTTCTGGAGCGTATGGATAAACAGCCTTTATTCGATCTATTAACCGGCATTACCACGGTTTCATCTGCCTTCCGGAATGCGTTACTGGAAAGGGTGGTTCAGGAACAGTACGTTCCTCACCAGGTACTGCACGCAGCGGGGCAAATGGAAAACAGGATTTATTTCATAGAATCAGGTTTTGCAAGAGACTATTTTTATGATAAAGATGGTCAGGAACATACGGTCAAGTTCCGACAACCTGGAGACATTGTATTTTCCTATGAAGGTTATTATAAAGTGCCTTGTTACTTTTATATCGAAATCATGGCTGCATCAAAACTCATTACGCTGAGTTATGAGGATTTGCATCAACTTGATGACCTGTATAGTGAAGTGTCGGTCCTAATCAAAAGCCTGCTGCTTCGCTTTCAGAAAGAAGAATATCAAAGACAAAGCCTCATTGCACTTCCGACAGATGAGCGATATCGCCACCTGAAGAAGACTAATAATATGCTCTTCCAGAAAGTTCCCTCAAGGATGATAGCTTCATATTTACATATGAGCAGGGAAACATTAAACAGGCTAATTGCCAAACATTAACATCTGTAGAACAAACGGCAAATGAACAATTGTTCAGGTTATTTAAACAGTAAAATAATAGAAAATGACCATTCAAACTGCGTCAGATGGCATAGACAGGGAATGTCTAACACCTTACTTTTGACTTCACCAAAAGATCATTCTATGAAAAAAGCCGCTATTCAAGAAGTCATTACTTTATTATTGATCATATTATTTGCGTATACTGCCTCAAGCAAATTACTGGACTATAATAAATTTGTGTTCCAGATGAGGCTTGCACCAGTTCCTATAATGGGTTGGTTAGCTCCTATATTGGGCTGGCTTGTTCCGATGTTAGAAACGCTGCTTGTCATTGGTTTAAGTCTGGGGCTATTCATGCCCCAGTTGCTCCATAAATTACTCACAGCATCGGTAGCGCTTTTGTCCCTTTTTGAAATTTACATCACGGCGATGCTACTAACTGGCCGTCACCTGCCATGTACCTGCGGCGGGATTATTTCCACCATGAGCTGGCAGGCACATTTGGTATTCAATGCTGTTTTTATCGCTTTGGGAATAGTCGCTATCAGGATAAGTAGAAAACAAAACCGTACCCGGACTGAAAAGCTGCCGGATAATATGAAAAATCTTTCACGCGCGTAAGCAGGTAAGCCGTTGCCTGGAACTAACGGTTAATTAAAACTACATTTAACATCATGAAAAAGTTCAAAACAAGTATGCTTGCCATCGCATTGGTGGCCGGTATTTCCGGGGCATTACTTACCCAAACAGCCCATGCCTCAAAACCCGTTGATACCCTTTACGACTGGAATGGGGCCAGTAATGCGCCAAAAAATCCTGGTACAGAATTGGATAATGCAACTGTTTCCACCGCGACCGCTAATTATGGCTGTAATACCGGTACCAATATCTGCGCTGCCGGTACCAAAGTTAGCGGTCCTGGACCAACGTCTGCAACTATTTTTTTTCATTAATTTCACTTCACCATTAGGATTTAGTGCTTATTGCACTAAATCCTTTACAATGATGATTGGATAATCCTTTTCGTTAATTTCCCCTCGAATGCCATACTCCTCGCTGATCATGGCCTTGATTGCTTCATAGTTTGGTCGGCCTCCAGTAAAGTTTATTTCCAGGTCGATAGGATGATTAATACCGGTTTGGTCGATAAAAGGTGGATCAATTGGCTTCGCGTTCAAATCCTGTTTTACGTTTTCGTTTAAAAAATTAAATAGATGCAAGAGCGTAATATTGTGCGCTTTCAGCCTTGTAGCGGTAAGGTCAATATATGAACTATCGTTCAACGGCCTTTTAAATAACATTCTTCGGTGAAGCTTTAGGAGACAAGTTGGTATCCGTTCTTTTTTAACAGAAATATCTACCTGGAATATCCTTTGCAAGTCATTTTGTATCATCAGAAAAAAACTACTGTCCTTCATAGCCTCGGGAAGTGTTAATTCGTAACAATATAAATTTGACCTTTTCCAGTCAGAACGCGAAGTATATTTCGAGTTTTTAAAGGATTGAGGGCATTGTTCTGGCCAGAAAAAACGTGTGGAATCCTTAGTTTCAATCCGCATAATCTCATAATAGTCCTTGACTGATTGTAGCCGGTTTAACGTAGCCCATAAAAACTGTTGCTTGGATACATTAAAGACAAAAAACCGGTTGAACCATCTTTCTGTGGGATGGTGCCACCCCATCCGAGAGGCAACTCCACCCACAATGCCGTCTGTAAACCCTGTCAGTATGGAACGATATAGAAAATCGCTGTCTTTCAGGTGAAAGGGTTTATAAGGGTCAAAATCGGGGTGGTCTACCTTGTCCTCCGTTTCTAACTTGTGACTAAAAAAGCGTTCTACATTTTCAGCACTGATTTCTTCCTCTCCAGTTATATTTTTAACGATGCCGTTCTTATCAATCCAGATATTATGTGGTAGCACCTGATGTTTAAAATATTCAATCAGTATTTTATCTCCTGTAGTGACGATCAAATGTGCCGTTGATATTTCCGGATGTTTTTTAAAGAAAGTGTTTACCGTTTGCTCCGGTTCATAAGCGACCGATAAAACCTTTAGTTTTCCGGGATAAGCCGCTACCAGAGAATCCAATTTTGTTAGTTCCCTTATACAGGGTACACACCAGGTAGCCCAAAAGTTGATAATCAGTAAGTCCTGGCTGTGTAATTTGGACAAGTGCATCATATTAGATTGCTTCAGCAAACCGGTTAAAACCAAGTCGGGTATTTTATCGCCTATTTTTAATGAGCTGGTCTTTGTTTGTGCATAAATAAAGTTTGCAGCCAGTAGAAACCAACTGCATAACAATAAGTGGAACTTAACTTTCATATTTATTGGGATAATGCGCAATAAGGCGCTGTTAATAATCGATCAATAGCCTGCGTTTTGAGTAAGGAAAGCGTTATAACTCAATTCCTTTTGGGGTATTGGAAATAATGTAGCTGTAGGAAGCCAGGTTGGCTTATAGGCATTCATCACCGCATTTAAGCTACCTGTCCTTTTTAGATCCAAAAAACGGTGCCCCCATTCCAGACAGAACTCTATTCGCCATTCCTTCATGACTGCATGTATACAGGCACTTTGACTCAATCCTGTGGACAGATCCGCTAAGCCTGCACGTTTGCGAATAATATTTAGGTCTTGTACTGAAGCCGGAATATTTCCCTGCTCTGCATTAGCCTCGGCCCTGATTAGGTATTGTTCAGCGACCCTTAAAGCCATTAAATATTCAGATGAGCCGCTATTGCCTGCCCGGTTATTGTATTTATAAGGGTAATAATAAGTTTTAGGATTACCGCCGGATGTAACGGTTATAGCGCCTATCCATGAGATCATACGGAGGTCTCCTGGTTCAAAGGCCGATAGCAGATTAGTAGACACGGGGTATGTAGGCACTCCTGAAGTGGGTATCAATGACACTGCGTCCGTAATGTATCCGTTTGTTGTCCAGAATTGGAGTATCGCTTCATTACTCCCAGCAAGAAATACGTCTGATGGGGCAGGCGACAAAGGGTATAGCGCGGAATTAATTACAATTGTCGCCAACGCTGAGGCGCCCGCCCAGTCTCTTTGATATAGATAAACACGAGCCAACATAGCTGTAGCAGCCCATTTATTCGCTCTGACTTTTTCCGCTCCTGTGTAAGTTTCCGGGAGGCTGTTTTGCGCGTCCTTGAGATCCTGAACTATTTGCCTGTAAATCGTGACGGAATCAGTTCTCGTCGCTTTCCCGGTTTGGTTAACGTTTGTTGTAAGGATCAACGGAACTGGCCCGAAAGTATTGACCAGGTAAAAGTTGGCGTATGCCCGTAGAAATTTAGCTTCCCCGACTAAGGTCACAGCCCTACTTGGCGGTATCTTTGTATTTTGTTGTAATTGTTCAATGACCTGATTACAGGAATAAATGATAAAATAATAATTGCTCCACATATTAGAAACAATTCCATTGACCGACGTGAGTCTACTTTTGTTAAACTCGACTGAGAAAGAACTGGAAGCCGGATAACTTAGTTCGTCGGTATAAATGCCAAGATATTTGTTATAATTAGGGTCAATGGTATTGTCAAAAAGAGCATAAATGTTCACGACAGCCGCTATTGCCGAGGCGGTATCCAAAAATATTTTGTCGGTGGTCAATTGATTTTCGGGTGTGCCCACCTCAACCATTTTTTTACAACTAAAAAACAGTGGAAACAGGCCAATGAGAATGTATAATAACTTTTTCATATAAATCATTAAAAAGTGGTTTGAATGCCGATAAGGAATATTTTTATCGGCGGCATATTAACTGAAGTACTATTGAAAGTTCCGGATTCTGGGTCAAGCAGAGGATTATTTCTTTTCCAGAAAGTGAACAAGTTCTGCCCCTCAAAGAAAAGTCGGGCATGCTCCATGCTCATTTTCTTCAACCATGTTTTTGGAAGCGAATAACTCAAAACGATATTTTTTATCCTGAAATAAGAGGCATCAAAGTAGTTAGCAGATGAGCGGTAGTAATGAAAATCATTACTAGCAGACGCTTTAGGAATATCAGTCTCCTGATTGGTTGGTATCCAGCGATTCACCGTAATTACATAGTTGTTAAATCCCTGCGCTCCGGGTACATAGGTCAGGTTCCCTACAGCCATTTGTTTGGCAAACTGTCCAAGCACGTCAAGGCTCCAGTTATTGAGGCTAAAGGTATTACCGATACCGCCATAAAAATCAGGGGTTCGCTTCCCGATAGTAAAGTAGGCGTCCGTCGCGGAGTTTGGGCTATTGCTTAGTGATCCTGTTTTTGTGCGGTATAGCGGCAACCCAGTGTTGTCAAGTCCTTCAAGCTGATAACCATAAACGCGGTTGATATCTTCCCCGATGACTAGCGTATTAGCATAACTTGATGCAGCCAGGTTAGTAAAGCTTTGCAACACATTTTTGGGTATCGTCAAGTTCAGATTAGTCGACCATGTGAAATAACCATCCTTTAAATTGATGGTTTTCAATTCCAACTCCCACCCGGTGTTTTTAACCACTGCAGGCAAATTAGCCTGGTAACTGGTAAACCCGGTAATAGATGGGATTGTATAGGCTACCAGTTGATCTTTGCTTTGGCTTTGGTACAGGTTTACATTGAATAGTATCCGATTTTTAAAAAAGCCAAGTTCCAATGCGAGCTCCAGTTTCTTAGTCGTTTCCCAATGAAAATCAGAATTGGCGATCCTTGAGGGTTTTAGTCCGGATATATCCTGATAGACGTACCCCGAACTACTATAGGTAGATAGATACTGGTAATCGATGATCTGATCGTTACCTGTAAGGCCGTAGCTTGAACGCAGCTTGCCATAGCTAATGAGAGGCAAATGATTTTTTATAATATCTTCATCACCCCATAACCAAGCCGCACCTATCGCACCGAAAGTACCTACCCGATTACCCGGCCCGAATTTAGAGGATGCATCCTGCCGGACAGAAGTATTTATAATATATTTTTGCTTCCAGTTATAAGTAGCCCTACCAAAAACGGAAGCATATTTATATTGGGTATAAGAATTGGACGCTATATAAGTGCCTGCCGAACCTAAATCCTGCATCAGAGCCTCATTACTGAAATTATTTGCTTGTATCACTTCTCCTTCTGCGGTGCTATTCTGATAAGTCCCCCCGGCCAACAGGTTTAAGGTGGCGGATTTGAAATGATGCACATAGTCAACTTGTGGCTCAATAATAAATGACCAGTTGGAGTTTTTTCCAAAATTGGCATAATTCAATGAGCCAGGATACAGAGAAACAGTTGGGAATTGCTGTACCTGATTAACATCGATCTGGTTATATCCAGTGCTCAGACTAATGTTCAGGTTTTTCGAAAGTGTATAGCGCATAAGTACGTTACTAATAATATTAGAGGTATTGCTTTTAGCTGTGGCATTGATCTCCGCAACAGGGTTTGAACCGGCATACCAATTATAATTACCTGTGGAATCACGAACCGGGTAATTGGGCGGTAGTAAAATATCGTAGACGACATTTCCCGAGGGATTGATCAAGGTATTCCGATCCATATTCAGCGTATTGGAAAACTGGAAATAGAATTTTTTATTTTCCGAAGTATGCTGAATGTTGACAAAGATGCCGCCTCTCTGATAGTGATTATCCCCCGGTAGGTAGGTGCTTTCTGACCGGTAATTTATCCCGGTCGTAAACCGGGTACTTTCGTTCCCTCCAGATAGTGTAGCTTGGGTATTGGTTACGTGCCCCGTTCCTCCCAACAGATATTTAGTCCAATTCACAGGAGATACATTGCTCCAGGTTGTCAATTGCGGTGCGTAGCTACTCGAATTAGGATCTGGTGAGGGGGTAAGACCGTCATTTGCATAGGCTTCCTTACTAATCTGCTGATATTGCTGAAAATTGAGAAGTCGGGGTAAGCCCGTCACTTGGTTAATTCCTTCGCCAATGCTAAAATCTATCTTTGTTTTGCCTGATTTTCCCTTTTTCGTAGTGATTAGAACAACGCCGTTTGAGCCACGGCTACCATATATGGCCGTAGCATCCGCATCTTTCAAAATGCTGATGGATTCTATGTCTTCGGGGTTCAGGCTATTGAATGGACTTATAGCTCCGTTGATAGCTGTGGAAAGCAGGCTGGAGTTGGTTAACGCGCCAACGGTTGAGCTAAACGGAACCCCGTCAATAATATACAGCGGATTTGTTCCGGCAGTTATTGAACCTTTTCCGCGTATCTGGATATTGATATTTCCACCGGGTAAACCATTGGTAGTCTGTACAAATACGCCAGAAGCCCTGCCGGATAAAGCGGAAAGTACATTAGTTACAGGTTGTTCTTCAATATCTGCCGCGTGAATGGTGGATACGCTACCCGTATTAAAGCGCTTGCTGGTTTTACCATAGCCAATAACCTGAATTTCGTCGAGAGAGCCGGGATTGTTTTTTAAATGTATAAGCAATCGTTCTTTTATTGCCTCTCTAACCTGGATTTCAATTGTCTGAAAACCGACGAAACTGATGACCAGTACACCATTGACAGGAACCGGGCCAAGAGTAAATGCTCCATCTTTACCGATAACTACGCCCTGTAAAGTGTTTTTCAATTGTATTGTTGCACCCAGCAAGGGCTCGCCAGATTCATCGGTGACCTTACCGCTTACAGTGAATCCCTGTGCTTGACTATTTCTGTTAACTTGGCCACTTGCCTTAAAAAAAGGGCAAAGCGCTGCCATGACTATATATAATATAGTTTTTTTCATGTGGATTTTAAAGATTTAAATGAGATTATTGGAAATTACCATTATGCTGGATAGCGCATAAAGTTTTTGGGCAGGACATTATTTATTCCGGCGGACAGATTAGCAGAAACCAGGAATGGACAGCATAATTAAGCATGATCTGATTCTCTTTTTAAGGCGGCCATTAAATAGATTGGATCGAATAGCATTTTACCGAGGCTTTCTAACTGACTTAAGAAAGCGGCGATTTCATTGGCGTTTAATCCATCTATAGTCTTAGGCTGCCCGGTCAGGGTAAAAACAGCCCATTTCCAGAATTTTCTGGTATCCAATTCCGGGTAATGTTTTTTCAAGAAGGCTTGGACGATATCTCGATAAAATATCAGTTCTTGTTGGTTGCTGGTTAGTTGTGCTGCCATACGTTTGTTTCAATATGGAGCCTGAATTTTGGATGAGTAGAATGTCCCTGTAATATAATAGGGCCGGAAACTCACCTGTCAATGTCGCGCGGCTCTGGTAAGCCAACTATTCTTTCGAATAGCAATCTACAATGACATAAGCGAGCTCCGACCCTATCACAAGTATAGGGAACGGAAGCCACACTTACACTCGCAGATTAATTTACCAGATTTCGCGGCGAGGCTCGTAAGCAGTGCTTATAAAAAAATATACAGAAGTACTGCAAAAGTATATCTAAATCAACACTATCTTAATAAAACGCTAATATAATAAAAATGACATACATGTATGTCATTTTTAATTTTTTTTATTAATTTATTTAGGTCAGATGGATGACCGAGTAAATATTAGTGCAATCGAGCAATATGTGATAGACTATGTTAGAAAACTTAGGAGCACCAACAAGCTTGATCAAGAAGATATTGCTACAATTTTAGGGGTAAAGAGAACTTTTATCACTAATGTGGAAAGTGCTAAGAATCGAGCGAAATATAACTTGAGCCACATCGATAAATTAGCTGATCATTTTGGTTTGTCTCCAAGAGATTTCCTTCCAGAAAAATCGACAATAAAATAGTATATAGTCACTAATATTAACGCGACATAATGCGCCGCTATTTACTTGTATTAGCTTCCTGATAAGCCCAATCTACTAATTGACGGATGGCATCCAGAATGTCTTTTTGGCCTTCTGCACTTTTTACATCCATGCCACAAATAATATTACCATTGTACTTGGTATGAAGATTGGCATAATAAATCCCACTTAAAAGAAGTGTGGCAATTGGCTTAAACTTGATATTGGTTCCGCTAAAGTGTTCCTCCGCCAGTTCAAGAACAGCCTGTCCTTGTAATTCCCTGGCATTATGTATGCTTCTCATTAATGCACTATTACCCGACAACTCCCATAGGATCAATTGCTGCATTTCTGTATCGGATGCAAAATATTGCCATTGTTTTTGAAGAATATCAATGATCAAATCCTTACTGGTTTCATGGTTGCTTTTGCTGACATCTTCCTTGATTTTTTCCGCGAATTTTATCCAATAATCACGTTGGATAATATAAGCCTCCAGCAATGTGTCGATGTTTTTGGTAAAGTATTGGTAAATCAGGCTTCTGTCAACTTCGGCCTTCTTAGCAATCCGCGCAATTTTCAATCCATTACGACCTTCGGTTTTAAATATTTCCCCGACAGCATTGATTATTTTCTGTTTTGTGCGATCTCGATCTTTCATCTACTTGCAGATTAGATTTTCCGGTAACACGGTATCATTATGTTTTGATCTACATCTTCAACATATATGGTAAACTAAGAGACATCAAGTATCTGCTCTAAAAGTGAAAATGATTTTTCCATAGCATAGATTATATTATGGAAAAACCATATATCACTTGTTTCTGATTATGAGATTTTTATAACGATCTTACCGAAGGCACCCTTTGCCAAATGCTCATATGCTTCAATCGCTTGTTCGAATGGATATACCTTCTCTATTACCGGTTTAATTTGATATTGATCAAAAGCCTTGTTCATTTCTTTAAAAGCGCTTAAATGACCAACACAAATTCCTTGAATCCTCGTTTGCTTAAAGATTACCGGCATCAGGTTTAAATTGGTTGTCTGACCAGCAAGAAATCCGATCACAGAGATCTGTCCTGCAACTTTGGTAGCCTCAACTGAATTATTTAGCCCTTCTCCACCAACGACTTCGAGCAAATGGTCAGCACCCAGCCCGTTAGTTAAGCGTTTAACCTCAGCCGCCCAATCTGGAGTATTTATATAATTAATGACTTCATCAGCCCCTAACTCTTTGGCCCTTTGTCCTTTATCATCGCTACTGGTTGTCACTATAACTCGTGCGCCTAAAGCATGTGCAATTTGCAAGCCGAAAATAGAAACACCTCCAGTGCCCTGAACAACGACAGTTTCCCCCCGTTTTAAGTCGCCATAGGTAACCAAAGAAAACCAGGCCGTAAGCGCGGCGATTGGTAGTGTAGACGCCTCTTCGTCTGTCAATGAATTCGGTGTTAAAACAACTGAGTCAGCTTCCAATATCATATATTCAGCCAAGCCACCCGGTAGTGGAGAACCAACAGAATAGTTTTGTTCATCAGGGGTCGGAGCTCCGTCAAGCCAATGAGCATACAGGTGTGAAATTACGCGGTCTCCAATTTTGAATTTGGATACATCCGAGCCAACAGCTACTACAGTGCCGGCTGCATCAGAAACGGGTATTAACGGGGTCGGAACCATTTCCGGGTTATAGATACCGTCTGTTATAGCCTTATCCCTGAAATTCAACGAAACTGCTCCTACCTTAATCAAAATTTCATGAGCTTTCGGCGTAGGTATTGTTACATTGTCCAATGTTAAGTTCTTAAGGCTAAATGCATGTAACTGCCATGCCTTCATCGCTGTTTTTTTATCTGACATTTCTAACTTGATTTACGATAGCATATTTATGAGCTATCTATTTTAAATTTATTTGACTTTGTAGGATAATCGGGTTGCCTTCACCATTGAGATAAAATGCGGTTAATTGAACCATTCTCTTTTTAATTGGGATTGTTTGTGCCGATGCGGAGGTTGCGGAACCCAGAAACAGCGCGCGATCACTAAAAATGCTAAACCGACTTTCATAATTATTTCAATACTTCACTGATTTGAAACACGGGTTCTATGTCCGTATAGTTAGGCACATCACTCATTATCTCCTGAAAATGTGGCACTAATGAATTTTGAAATGCATCCATATCCTCAAAATATAAGTGCGCTACAATCAGATAAAATGGTTTTGAACCAGGCTGTCCACCAAAAAGCCCCCTGTCTACCGAAACCTGCTTCAGGGCATCTCCAGTTAACCTTTTAATCATCGGGATATGGCTGTTTAAATAGTAATCCTGGTTGAACTTTTTATCTTCCAGGTTTTTGTAATAAGCGATTAATTTGATCATTGCTTTTTTAATTTAATTTATGCAGTTGAATTAGGATTAGACTTGTATTTTAGGTTATTACAACCCATTTTTGGTGCGTTTTTAATTCTTATTTACAGACAGAAACTTTAGCATCAATTCTATATCCCAGTCTACAAGTGCTAACATTTCTTTTGTGCCGCCGTTTTTTGGTTGCCATCCAAGTAGCTCTCCATTTGAACATTTCATTCTGACATTACTGCCCCAAAACCATCCTTGCTGTAAGCCTGTTGTTGCGACAGGGCTCACCATAAACTTTCTCACACAAAGCAATTCAGCTATCCGGCGGGCAACGTCAGACCAGACAAAATATTCGTTTGCAGGGTAATATATACCTTTCAATCCTTCGGGTGCCATATCTTTTAATGCCGCGTCGAGTATCAAAAGGTACAGTTCGGCCAAATCAACCACATGAATATTAGTCCATTGATTGTCTCCTTTGCCCACATACATTACTATTCTGCTCATCAGCGAATGATACACAAGCCTTGGTATCTGGATGGACATACGTGGCTCCGAAAATGGACCAAGTCCTTTACCAAAAACAGTAGGCGGTACCACGAGATATGTTTTTACTAATCCTGTTTGGGCGGCAGCGAAAACTTCAATATCTACATGACGATGAGGAGCAAATGAAGGAATAGCTGCATGAGCCTCAAAGTCGGTATCATCCCAGATAGTTGCGGTTGGGTCATCTACAAGAGATCCACCAAGTCCGTTTGAATTTTCAGATAATACCCCTGCGCCTGACGTATGAATAAGCACTGGTCGTTGTCCGGTTTGTTTTGAGCGTTCTTTAAGCCCTTCGATAATAGCTACAGCACTTTGCTGATGATCACAGTTCGCTGTATTGAAAACAATACTGGCTTCCGAGGATTTCTTTTTTAATAGTTCAAAGTCATTCAAAGTTCCGTGAACAGGTTCGATGCCTAATTCCCGCATCTTAATGGCATCTTCGGGATGACGAACGAGCGCGGAAATTTTGAAGTCTTTTAGGTAATTCCGCGTTAGCATCAAATGAAGAAAGGTGCCACCTATATATCCGGTGCCGCCTGTAATGAAAATTTCAGGCTTTATTATTATGTTACTCATATTTTCTTTTATGCAACAATTATTTACCCTGTAAGGCAATAATTCTTTTCCCCAAAATTGGTGTAATTTGAAATAAGAAAACAGGTACAGATTTTATAAAAAAAATGAGATCAGATAAGTATTCACAGATCGTTGCTTACCTTTGCTTGTAATTTACAATACTACAATGGCGGGGAAAATTTTCCGATACGAAGACGTCGCTTTTAAAATAGAAGAACGCATTAAGAACCTTCAATTACAACCGGGCGAAAAAATTGCATCTGTACGGAAGGTTAGCCAGGAGCTTAATGTAAGCCTGAATACCGTTTTCCAGGCCTTCGCCATATTGGAGGCCAAGGGATTAATATACTCCAAGGCTAAGTCCGGTTATTTCGTAAACATGCCTCCCGGCCAATTGAATCTATCTCAACCAAAGCATAGTCTGGCGCTTCCGGCTACGGTTGACATTACGGCAATGGCAACTGCGATGATGAAAAATGCAAAAGAAAACGGCATTATCAACTTCTCCATTCTGGCTCCTGTCAATGAACATCTGCCGATCACCAAGCTGAATAAGCTCGTGACCGGCTCTTTGTATGAAACAAGGAATGACAATTATCAATATCCATTGGTAGACGGGCATCCACGATTGTTGAAACAGATCGCCATAAAAACATTTGACTGGCCACATAGTATAGACCAGCGCGAAATATTGGTTACCAATGGATGCATGGAGGCTGTGAATCTTTGCCTTGATGCTGTTACAAAACCAGGTGATATCGTTGCTGTGGAATCGCCGACTTACCATGGCATATTGCAAAGCCTTGAAAAAAGAGGCTTACAAGCACTGGAAATCGGTGTCAACCCGCAAACAGGCCTGTGCCTGGATGATCTGAAGGAAGGATTGAAAAGAAATAAAGTGGCTACCTGTATTTTTATGCCCTCCTGCCATAATCCAACCGGGAGCGTCATGCCGGAAGCAAATAAGATAGAGCTGGTTCATCTATTGGGCCAGATGAATATACCACTGATAGAAGACAATGCATTGGGAGAGCTCAATTATCAAAGTGGTAGTCTGCCTGCTAAAGCATATGATCAATATGACAATGTGCTTTATTGTTCCTCTTTTTCAAAAACACTGGCACCTGGGTTTCGTGTCGGTTGGGTATCCGCAGGGAAATACCATAAGGCTATTGAGAAATTGAAGTATGGTTCAAATATTTCAACCACCGGCATTTTTCAGGATGCAATAGGAAAATACCTGGAAAGCGGCCAGTATGATAAACACATCCGTAAAATGCGGATAGCACTTCAAACACAGATGCTCAAATACATCAGTAGTATCTCTGCAAATTTCCCCAACGGGACAAGGATATCTATTCCCCAGGGTGGCTTAAGTATTTGGATTGAACTCCCTCCTGAGATAAATGCTTTTTCGTTACAAAAGGCAGCACTACAAAAAGGCATTGGCATTTGTCCTGGGCATATCTTTTCCACTTCAGATTTCTTCCATCATTACATCAGAATTAACTATTGCCCACTATGGAGCAATTCAATAGAAAAAGCAATTAAAGAACTTGCAAAGATTATTCGAACCCTTTGATGCTTAGACGCACTCATTGTACGTTTGATAGTAGTAACTTAAGTTACACTACCCTAAACAACAAATGAATGTGTCGTCCTGAATACGTTACATAGCTTATTCTTTAATTTCCATATTCCGTTAATTATGTCATTAATGGAAAGTGGAAGGCGGCAATTATATCCTCATTGATCTTTGGTAAAAAGCGTTATGGCGAGTTAGAGAAGGGCATTCCTAAAATAAATCCCCGTTGTCTAAGGAATAAAGGGACCTGGAATCGAATGGAATGGTTACAAGAACCGTAAATGACACTATCCCAATTACAGTTGAATATGAGTTAACGAAGTCGAGATATGCATTCCGGGAGGTATTGGACGTGATGCTGGAATGGGGATTGCAGCATTGAACGAATATATCGGTAAGAAATAGTGGACAGGCTTAGGTTTGAATAATAATTGGCAAGCTATATAAACAGACTTTTCTACTTTCAGTTATCTTGTCGATAGCTTCGATATCTTTTAGAGCAATAGAAGAATTAATCGCCATAGTGAAATAATGTTTTTAAATCCCATAGATAACATTACATCGACATTGCCTGTTCCATATCATTATTCTTGACTTTCAATTGAGTTTTTCCGTCATTGGCCGATGCCTTATCGTCATCGGATTTTTTAATTTTTCTCAATCTTGCCGGTTCCCTCTTACAATGCCGGTTATTCGTTTGCCATTGCTGCTTTTTGCTCAACGGCTTTTCTCTCGGTTTGGGAATATTCACCGTTAATCCTGTTTTCAGCATTACTGGTTCATTATCCTTATCCAGTGATGCCAATTCGGTCTTGAATAATTCAGCTATTTCGTCCTTTATCTGGCTGTAACTTTCTGTTACAGTTTCCTCACTCACATGATTAACCACGGGGATAGGTTTAAAGGCCGCTTCTTCTTTGGCCATTGCTTCGTGGTCATTCTGGATAGCACTATGAAACATTTTAAGTGCGATCTTCTGCTCAGGGTTGTCTGCTACCATCCCGACAAACTCACCCGATGACAGTGCCGCGATCTTGGAAGCCGGAATTGCATAATCGAGTTGGGTAGCTTTAGAGAAAGAAGTATCGCCGCTGTTTATGGTCAGGCTATTTTTATCCTGCACGATCTTACCGAAATTATCCGCTAAGGTTTTGGCCGTATCACCTGTTACCTGCCCACTAATGATATTGCCAACAATACCCGTAATCACATCGGCCTGTTCCGCGCCGTAATCTTTTTTCAATTGGCTAAAATCCTGAACTGCCAACGTTGTCGCAACTTTATTGGAACGTGCCGTCGCTATCAGGCTGTCCATGTTGTTAAAAAATATGGTTGGAAACTCGTCAAAAATGAGGCTGCTTTTTAGCTGGCCCTTGCGATTAACCAGCTTGATCATGCGGGAGATGTACAAGGATAAAACTGCGCCATAGATTTGCAGTTTTTGCGGGTTATTGCCCACACAAATAATCTTCGGCTCATTAGGGTTATTGACATCTAAAGAGAAATCGTTGCCGGATAGCACATAATACAATTGTGGTGAAGCTAATCTTGCCAAACCGATCTTAGCGCTGGCTACTTGTCCCTCTAATTGCGCTTTAGCATTGTTGTTATAAGCGGATATAAAGGGATTAATGAGCGCTGTTATTTCCGGTTGCTTTAATAATACGGCGAACAAGCGGTCATAATCCGCCTGCATTAGTTCAATGACGTGCGGCAACGTACAATATTTACCATCCTCATATTTGCGCAAGTACCAAATAATAGCTGTTAAAAAATTAATGGGACTTTCGACAAAGAAATCCCCCTGCTTTTTTATCCACTCGCGATTTAAGCCTAACATAATGGTTCGTGATGCTTCAGTCGCATCCGTTATGTCGTTCATGTTTTGCGGGTCAAGCGGGTTACAACGGTGGCTATGGTTCAGATCGTCGAAATTAATGACATAAAAGGCCGGTTTAATGTTGTAATTATCCTTATAGTGCAACAGCTTATTATAGGCGATTTTGGAAAGATCATCATACTTAAAATCATAAAGGAACATTGAAAAGCCCTTTTTAATATGCTGGTCTATGATATGACGAATCACGAAGTACGATTTTCCCGCGCCCGGACTACCCGACACCAAGAGGCCGCGAAATGGATTAATATAGTTGATCCAGCTATCCCTTACTTTACCTCTAAGATTGTATTTAGCAGGTAGGTTGATGGAATACTCGTTTTCCAGTTTCCTTTCTTCCTGTGGAAAGGTTTCATTCTCGCTGTTGAAAATATCCTTGTTCAGTTTTTCTTTAAGGATTCGCGATAACCAGGTGCCGCCGGTAAGCATTAATAAATAGCCAATGCCTGTCAATACCATATAAGCAATAGCAATCCACGCTAAAGCTATATGCAGGTAAAAACATAATATGGCAATCCAGTAGATAAGCAGCCCGCTAAGTAGGTAAGCAGTTATACTTTTATAATTAATCTTTTCGTTCTTTTTCCCCTTTACGCCAACCAATGAGATAGTCAGGCAAAGCAGTGCTGCCAGCTTTGGCTTCCACCAATTATTAAATAAGCCGGTTTTCGAAATATTGGCGATGATGCGGTCTGTAATATTTGCCGTCCAATGCCATTGGGCGAATGCCTGGTAACAACAAATATAAAAGTGTATGGCCAGTATAAAAATGCTGATGAGCCTTGTAAAATCCACGACCTTACGTAGTCCCTGTATATCTTCTCCCGTGTGCATGGTAATTCCTCCTGATTATAAGTCCAGTCCCTGGTCTTGTTCCTTTTCGTTTGATCTTCTTTTTTTCTTTTTGCGTGGGGTACTTGGTGCGGCTTCCGGCTGGTATTTCGCTAATGCCTGCAACAAATAACTCGTTTGTTCAGGTGCCTTTAGATAGGTTTTGGGTTGTTGTGAAATGTCTTGCTTATTTTGTTTTTGTAATGAGGGTTTTATCCGCTTATCCGTGGCGCTGAACCTGTCTAAAATGGCTTTGGCGCTATATGCTTTGCCTAAATCGCTACCGTTGAATACCGTTTTGTTTTGATTATCTATGTAGGTGATGCCATAAGTATAGCCCTGGTCATTGGTACGGAATGCCACATGGATATTTTGCTTTTGCAGTTCGGTTAGGAATGTGTTTTTTGTGATCGCACTATATTGTTTAAATACCCTTTCAATGCTTTCTTTCAGCGGTTCCCGGTATTGCTTGCGTTTTTCACTATTCTTTTCAAAGGCTGCCTGCAAATTGGCCAAAGTAGGTTTATTATAAATGGCACTGGCCTTGATGGGTATGCCTACTTGTTCTCCTTTGTCATTGATCAGGTTATAGATCAAACCGCCTTTTTCCCGCATCATCGTATTTTCACCGCCACGGTCGGCCATAACGTTAAACTGCTTGAGTATCGAGTTAAATTCTGCCAGTGAGGTAAACTTATAAGTGGCGATGACGGCGTTAACAATATTGGTAATGGTCTGTTTAGTAGGTGTTTTGCCATAGATGGCTTTCTCCAAATTAGCGGCCTTGATAGTTAACGTGTTGCTATTTTTCCTGCCTTTAGCTTCCACCAAACCAAATTCCTTTTCCAGTGCTATACGGGCGGGTTCAGATAATTTCCAGCCAATACCATGCGTATCGATACGGCTGCCGTCCGGTTGAATATTGACGGTCGCAATATGAACATGGGTATGTGCGGCATCATTGTGCTTATAGACTAAATAAGGTTGGTCGCCAAAGCCAATCCTATCCATGTAGGACATAGTAATCTGCTGTAATTGTTCATTGCTCAACTTATCCTGTTCATCAAAATTGAGGGTAATGTGTACTGCATTGGTTTTAACGCGCGTATTCAGCATGGTTAAATGCTCAAAGCGTTGCAATTTTTGCTCAAGGCTGAACTTGTCAATATCACCTGCAAAGCCGCTGGCCAATAATAACCTGGCTTCACCTGCTGCTACCTTGTTTTCGTTGTAATGCAGCATCCCCCGGATATTTTTACCGTTCACGAAACGCGCAACCATTTTTCAGCTAAGCGGTTAATGATGCTTAATAATTCCTCGACCTTGCCGCCAACCTTTTTATATAGCTCCGCTGTTTTAAGTGTAAAAAATGCTCGTTGTGCTTCCGACTTACTCATGTGAAAGAATTTGGTTTGCTGGTTAATATTGATACCGATGGCTTTGAGTTCCTTTCTTATGAGTGCCATTTCTTCCATTGGCGCGTTTAGTGACACATCCTTATAAAAGCAATTTATTTGTTCGCCGGATAATATCATTCGTGCCACTTCGCCAATGCTTTGGCAGCCGCTTTCCTGTTGGATTTTTTCAAGGCGTTTAAAGACTTTTTCGGTTACCCGCACAATGATGGGGTGGCTTAATATGTCTTGAGGATTATCCAATTTTTTACGTGGCATAGCGTACATTTAAGAGGGTTCCAGACTTCGCGAGTTCCGAGCGAAGTCCTGACCGTAAGGGCAGCAAGATGATTTTCGTATACGAAAATCCATCTTGCTGCATTCTGGCGAATGCAGAACTGGCGTTGCGAAACTGCTGCGCAGTTTGGTTAATAGTTGCTAATCGAGTTTATAGGAGGTCAAATTTGGCCGGAATGTTGACGGTCAGTTTCCGGTTGGTTGAGCGGAATAAATGACCTTAATAGTTGGCGTATCTTTTGCCGTGGCTCTTGCCTGATGCGTTTGATCTTGGGGTAATATTGGCCGTTGAATTTGCGGCCTTTGAGGTTGGTGTTGGTTTCCATTGCTATCTAATTTGATAAGCAAAAGTCCTGGCGTTTTTGGCCCCGACTACAGGAACAATGGGTAGTACCTTAATATTTTCTTTAAAGCATTCATAGCCAAAATCGTGGAAATTTATGGGGTAATCAGTATGTGGAAAACTTTTTATTCGCTGTTTTTAATAGCGCAAAGTCACTTTTCCCTCAAAATAACTGACTATGAAGGCAATTTGACAAAAAATCGGACATGGGGTATGATACATAAACCTCTTAATGCCCCTTCTATCGAAGGATAAAAACATTGGGAACAAATATCATGGCCTCATTTTTTGTTCTATTAGGTTTAATTTCAGGTGTTCTTAACTTCTTGGAATACGTAGTTAAAATTGTGAAATGGTTATTTAGTAAAATGAAGTAATCATTTCGATTGCCCCCAAAGCCCTGCTAACACAGGGCTTTTATTTTAAAGTAGTACTTCGCATTCCTTTTATGCAGGTCTTTTATTTAAAGAATATTGGCGAAAAGGTAAGCATGATGATAGACTCACTTGATAAAGGAACCAGAAGCTTAACACCGCAAATGATTATAGATAAATTCGATAAAAAAGGGATCAAACTATCAGAAAAAGATGCGGAAAAGTACTTGGATTTGCTATATTTTTTAGCTAAATTGGTAGTAAAACACCATCTTTTATAATGAAAATTGCAGATTTATATATACGGGTAAGTACAGATGAGCAGGCAGATAAAGGCTACTCCCAACGCAGCCAGGAAGAGGTATTAAAACGTTATTGCGAGCAAAATCACATCAGTATCCGCAAAGTTATTTTTGAAGATTATTCTGCTAAAACTTTCCTACGACCTGAATGGCAAAAGCTATTAATCGGCCTGAAAAAATATCGCAATAAAATCGATTTAATTTTATTCACTAAATGGGATAGGTTTAGCAGGAATGCTCCCGATGCCTATCAAATGATCAACACCCTCAAAAAGCTGGGTGTGGAACCACATGCCATCGAACAACCGTTAGATATGTCGGTTCCCGAGAATAAAATGATGCTAGCCATTTATCTTACCGCACCAGAAATTGAAAACGACCGCCGCGGATTAAATACTTTCTTTGGTATGAGACGGGCAAGGAAGGAAGGGCGTTGGACTTCACTTGCCCCTGTTGGCTATATTAACCGCACTGCCCTTGACGGCAAAAAATATATCGAACCCGATGGCAAACAAGCTAAAATAATGCAGTGGGCGTTCAACGAAATTGCTTTAGAGAAATATGCTACCGAACAAGTCTTTAAGCAAGCTAAAGCTATGGGTTTAAAGTGCAATAAAAACAGGTTCCTTATGGCTATCCGTAACCCAATTTACTGTGGTAAAATCTTTATAGAAAAATATAAAGATGAAGATTGCCATTTGGTAAAGGGCTTACATGAACCGCTTATTACTGAAACCATGTATTACGACGTTCAGGATATCCTGGATGGTAAGAAGCGAAAAATCAAATTAACCATAATGTCACCTGATATGCTTCCTTTAAAAGGGTTCTTACATTGTACTCAATGTAACCGGATTTTATGTGGGAGTGCATCCAAAGGACGTAATAACTATTATTACTATTACCACTGCTCGTCTGCTTGTGGCTATCGCAAGAAAGCCGAAGAAGTTAACAAAGCATTTGTTGATGAATTGAAAATGTATGTCCTCAACGAAGATTCAAAGGACGTCTTTAAAATTGCGATAATGGATGCTTACATAGATGCAACAAAAGGGGAAACTCAAAACAAAACCAACTATATAGTTGAGATAACGGAACTAAGCAATCGCATTACAAAAGCGAGGGAATTATTATTAACAGGAGATTTGGATGGTTCTGACTATAAAACTATCAAAACAGAAAGTGAACATCGAATAGCGGTTTTAGAGGCTAAGCTTGCTGAGGCACCTGTTACGGTGATTAGTCTCGCAGAGGTAGAGCGTTTATTAGATAAAGCAATTACAAAGCTGACACAAATAGATGTAATCTACTCAAATTTTGATACTTACGTTCAAAGAGAGGTAATTGGTTCGATGTACCCCGAAAAATTCACGTTTGAAAATTTGCAACATCGAACCGCCAAGGTTGACTTTTTGTTTCAACTTATCTATCAGATTAACAGTACGTTACGTGGTAAAAAAAGATGGGCAAGCGACCGTAAAACGTGCTTGCCCATTGTGGCTCCTGAGGCTGGGCTCGAACCAGCGACCCTCTGATTAACAGTCAGATGCTCTAACCGGCTGAGCTACTCAGGACTATTTTTCCGTTTGGAGTGGTGCAAAAGTATAATTTCTGCGGTAATTTCACAATATTTGCGCAAAAAAAATTTAAAATATTTTCCATGAGTTTGTTAGTTATTGGTACTGTGGCATTTGACGCAATTGAGACCCCCTTCGGAAAGACGGATAAAATCGTCGGCGGGTCGGCAACCTTCGCAAGTTTGGGCGCATCTTACTTTTTTGATGATATAAATATCGTTGCCGTGGTAGGCGATGACTTTCCGCAAAGCGAGATTGAAGACCTTAACAAACACAATGTAGATACCGAAGGGCTTCAAATTAAACAGGGCGAGAAATCGTTTTTCTGGAGCGGCAGGTATCATAACGACATGAACAGCCGTGATACATTGGTTACGGAGTTGAACGTTTTGGCCGATTTTGATCCGATAATTCCAGAATCATACCAGGACTGCGAATACCTGATGCTGGGCAATTTATCGCCGCAGGTACAGCAAAGCGTTATCGAACGTCTTAAAAACCGCCCCAAACTCATTGTAATGGATACCATGAACTTTTGGATGGATATTGCATTGAATGAATTGCTGAAAACGTTGAAGCTGGTAGATGTACTAACCATCAACGATGCGGAAGCCCGCCAGCTATCAGGCGAATTTTCGCTGGTAAAGGCTGCCCGTAAAATTTTAACTATGGGCCCAAAGTACCTGATCATTAAAAAAGGTGAGCACGGTGCCTTACTTTTTCATGAGGATAAAATATTCAGCGCCCCTGCCCTTCCGTTAGAAGAGGTTTTTGACCCCACAGGCGCAGGCGATACCTTTGCCGGCGGGTTTATCGGCTACATGGCCAAAGCAGGCACCGTGAGCTTCGAAAGCATGAAAAACGCCATCATCTATGGCTCGGCCCTGGCATCATTCTGCGTGGAGAAGTTTGGATCTGAAAGATTAAGAAACCTGACACAAGAAGAAATTGCCACCCGCATAGATCAATTTGTGGGATTGGCCAAGTTTGAGATATAAAAGCCTCACCTAAACGGCAAAGCCCTCACGAACACCTTTTAAATAATTATAACGTGAGTAATCCTCTCCTTTGGAGAGGATTTAGATTTGCATATTAAAAGGGGGCTGTTCCAAAAAAGCCCCCCCCTTGCTTTTTAGCTCCCTCTTCAGGGGGCTGGGGGGCTTGAACTTAGCGTACCCACTTTCTCAAACTTTTCAAATACCGTTTCGGTATGTGGGGCATCAACAAGCTCGGGGGTCAAATCCTGGCCGGCCCAGTGTTCGTAGTGTTTGCCATTGCGCCATAGGCGGCTTTCGGTTACATCGTATATAACGCCTTTATAGGCAACCCAAATCTGGGGTTTATCCTGCCCGTTGCGCAGGGCCAGTTGTGACTTGGTATATTGGGGCAGGTTAGTCATTAGCTTTGCGTCTTGTTTTAAAGTATTCAAAAAAGCCAATATTCATAAGTAACAACGCCATTAGGTAGAAGTGATCTTCTATAGGTATAGTGCCTACCCTTTTGCCCATGTTTTGGCTATTGTTGTACATAACCACCGGGATGGATGTTAAAATTCCGTTGACGATATAAAAAGGGATTAGCGCAACTACATATGCTAAATAAAACCGGCTAAACCACTCTACTTTAACTACATATTGAAACATCAACAACAATGCAAGTAAAAGCCCAAAAGTAATTGCAGTATAAATTTTATTATAATAAAAAATAAGGCCCAAAACAGAAAACATAACAACCAGGCTACTAATGATATTGGTTAACCGGGTATCTATTTGCCATTTTATGTAATAGTTTAAGCAGGCATAAATAAAAATACATGCAAAAGGCACCGTTAAAAAGAAAAGCACTTCTTCTAATGGCAAACCCCAGATTGTAACACCGATAATATATTGCCGGTTAAATGACCATACGCCTTTCATGGTAAACAGCACATCCCAAAACAAAAAGAAAAGGCCGGTTATGGCCATGCCCGGCCAGATATACTTCCAGCTTTTATAAAAATGCACCTTTTTATCAAACGATAATACAAACGGAAAAAATACCGTCAATATATTGATGGTCAGATAAGTGTATTTCACTTTAATTCGGCTAAATGTTTGTTCAGATTATCATTTTGTGCGGGAGTGCAGCGCTTGGAATTCAGCAGAAATTTGATGATGGCTATCGTTAAATCCTTATCGCCGGTACCATAGTTCTTTTTATCAAGCTGAGTTATAATTTCGTCACGATCGGCAACCAGATCTTTGTTAAAACCTAAAAAGCCAGGTACATTATGCTCAACCGAAAAACGTAAAAAACGGATCTCGATATTATGCGGATCGGCGCTTACGGCTGTTTTGTAGGTAGCCTCGGCGTTATTCAGGTGTTTCACCTTCATATAAGGGTTCCAGCTGAGCTTCGCTTTACATGCCGATAAGGTGGCAAGGTATGCTTTGATAACTCCTGTAGGATTCTTGATTACCGCCAGGCTTTTATATAACGAATCGGTTGTTTTGCTGCTGTTCATGCAAACTACCAGTAAATTTCGGATATGCCTCAGGTTAGGCTCATCTGCCCGGCTTTGTTGGGTAACCAGCAACATCAGGATAATAGATGCAATAAAATAGATACGGTTGTTCATGAGGTGCAATTTGGCCGTTGTGGCAAGGTGTTAACAGTTGCCTGATGGTTGCCACGGCTTAGTCAAAAGTACAAATTGAAACCCATAATGTTTCAAAACAAAAAACCCGCCTTTGATAAGCGGGTTTTTTATTATATATGGTTGAGTTTATAAATTTAGTTTTCGGCGTAAACGGGTTTGGCAATACCGTTATCGTAGGCTTTCAGGTTTTTCTTCAATAGCTTGCGTGCCACGTGAATACGTGTTTTTACAGTACCTATAGGTATCTCTAAATGATCGGCAATTTCATGGTATTTGTGTCCTTCAAAATACATGGTAAATGGCACGTAATAATCGCCGGGCAACCTATCTAAAGCTCTTTTAATATCATCCATCACGAATTTAGCTTCGCCTTGATTTTTTGTTGAACTGAATACCAGGTTTGGCGAAGAGATTTCGTCGCTTTTGGTAACAAATGTGCTCATCTTAACAAAACGGCGATAGTTGTTAATAAACGTATTTTTCATGATGGTGTATAACCATCCTTTTAAATTGGTACCTTCTTTAAACTTATTGTAGTAAGTTATGGCCTTCAACATTGTATCCTGAACAAGGTCGTTAGCATCGTCTGCGTCGTGCGTAAAATGTAAGGCGTATGATCTTAATGAAGTTGCCTGGCGCAGTACAAGGGTGTTAAACTCAATCTTTGTCATTTTGTTAAAGTTTTGTGTTAACAGTTAGGCAAGCATAGTGCCAGTACTGTATTAAATACAACACAAAACACCACTTCGGGCCTTAAAATCAACAAACAAAACAAAAGTGTAATTATTACACTTTAACAACAAACAACAACCTGCTTATCAGACTATTAAACACAGCAAAAATCAACATCACACAGAATATTAAAACGAATATTCCTGCAAAAAATTTATTGAAAACAAATGAAAACAAAATCGAAAGTTTAGTTAAAATTTAATTTCTTAACTAATAATATTCACCTCGCGTTGTAGCATAACGCCAAATTTAGCGTACACACTGTCTATAATTTGCGACGAAAAGTTGTAAATTTCTGTCCCGGTGGCTCCGCCGTGGTTCACCAATACCAGCGCCTGGTTCATCCAAGTTCCGGTGTGGCCAACGGTTTTTCCCTTCCAGCCGCATTGTTCTATAAGCCATCCGGCAGCTAATTTCACCTGCCCATCGGCAGCCAGATAATTAACTACATCGGGGAACTTAGTGTGTACAGTTTCAAATTCGTGCTGACTAATTACAGGGTTTTTAAAGAAACTACCGGCATTGCCTATGGTGGTAGGATCGGGCAGTTTAGATACCCGGATATGTGATACTACCTGCGATACCTCTTTTATAGTAGGCGATGTAATGCCGCGGCTGGCCAGCTCCTGCCCTATTGCGCCGTACTGGGTATTGATGTTGGGGATAAGCGATAAATGGAATTTAACCGATACAATGATATATTGCCCTTTCAGCTCGCTTTTAAAAACACTTTCGCGATAGCCAAATTTACAATCGGCTTTGCTAAACGTTTTAAATGTACCGGTGGCAACTTCAAAAGCCCTGCAGCTTACAAATGCATCTTTAAGCTCTACGCCATATGCACCGATGTTTTGAATGGGTGATGCCCCAACCGAACCCGGAATCAGGCTCAGGTTTTCAATCCCGGCATACCCACGGGCAACGCAAAAATTAACCAAATCGTTCCATACCTCGCCGCCGCCGGCCTCTACAAATACATCATTGTGACTGATGCGATGTTCAATGCCCCGGATATTCATGCGGATAACCAGGCCATCAAAATCTGTAACCAATAGTAAATTGCTGCCGCCACCCAAAACCAACCGCCCGGTTTGTTGCCATTGCGGGTCGGCAAATAATTCAACCAGATCATCCTGGTGGGCTATTTCCACAAAATAACGCGCCTGGGCATCAATGCCGAAAGTATTGAAATTTTTAAGTGATACGTTTTCTTGTATTTGCAGCATGGGGGTTGATTTTTAACAATTAGTCTATTTTTCAAAGGCGTTAAAGAGGGTTTCACCGTTTCGGATGTCGGATGTTCGATGTCGGATTTATTGAGGGCGAATTTCGGAATTTTTAATTGATTTGGTTAAACAGGTATTAAAAGGAAAACTATTCTACTTATTCCAGGGCAAATACTTTACTGTGTTGGCAACCTGTAATGTTGGTAATCCTAAATTCAATTGTCCGCCATTTAAAACACGCTCATACAACTTAAGATATTTTTGTACCATGGTATGTACCATAAAGTTATCCATGGCATATTCATAGCAATGCTGATTGCTAAATTGATTTACCGCCTTAAGTCCGTTTACCAGGTCCGCTTTACTGTCACTTAACAGCCCAACTTCGGCCGGTACCAGTTCGGGCAGCGATCCGTAGGGCGTGCCCAATACCGGGCAGCCAAAATACAGGCTTTCAATAATAGCCAGGCCAAAAGGCTCGTGCCATAATACGGGGAACAACAATGCCCTGGAAGTATTTAACACAGCCGCCTTTGCATCGTTATTAACCATGCCCTTAAACCTTACATTTAAGTTTGGTGTAAACCGCAACCCCATTTTTAAATTGAGGCGTGTGCCACCCAATACAATCAGCTTATTGCCGCTTTGGGTGGCTATATCAATAGCGCCTTTTACGTTTTTAACCTTCCAGGCGGCTTTGGCCAGGAAATGGGCATGTGTCCGTTTTTTTGATAGATCGGGCTTGTGGTAATCGTCCGGGTCGAGGCCGTGGTGTACAAAAGCTTCGCCGCCGTAGCGCGATGCCTGGTTGGCAGATACAAATACCGAGTTTCGATTTAGCTGCTGCCCAAAGCCGGGATTATCATGTACATTAACCAAATAGGGTTTCTTGCTAAACCCATTTACCTGGAAGTGAAAATGTACCACATCTACATCGTCGGGTACCTGAAGGTTAATGTCAACAGCAGGGTCATAAACCAATACTTTGGCAAAAGGGCAGGTTGAACCGGGCGCAACAAGATAGGTTACCGTATGCCCCATGCGGCTAAGCGCTTTACCCAGCCACCAGATAACACGTTCGGTACCGCCATATTTTGGCGCCGGGATCCGGGTATTATTTACTATTAATATCCTCATTTGAAAAAGCAAGCGCCCGAATTTCGGAATTTAAATCGGATTGTTGTATTTTAGTGATATCCGGCTTTTTTCGCATCCATTGTCTCACCAATTGGTCTATTTTAGTAAAAACACCAATAAAATCATGATACAATATTAATTTGTTAAATTTTTAACTCCAACATTGCAAATGCTAAACTTTTTTAATTATTTTAGAAACTTAATTAACTTCTTAACGAATTAAACAAAAAAAATGGCATCCATGAGCAATCCCGAAATAGCCGGACAAAAAAAAACGGCCATAAATCCAGTCATTATTATAAGTACCCTGTTTTTTATTTTCGGTTTTGTAACCTGGCTAAATTCAGTATTAGTACCCTACCTGAAAATCGCGTGCGAGTTACACAGCAATGCCCAGGCCTATTTAGTGGTTACTGCCTTTTACTTGCCCTATTTGGTCATGGCCGTGCCATCGGCCTGGTTGCTTAAGGTATTAGGGTTTAAAAATGGCATGGGTGCAGGGCTGGTTATTATGGCTATAGGTGCTCTGATATTTATACCGGCTGCAATGACCCGTACTTTCGCCATTTTTTTAGTCGGTTTATTTGTTCAGGGCTCTGGTCTTGCAGTACTTCAGTCGGCGGCAAACCCTTTTATTACTATTTTGGGGCCACCAGAAAGTGCCGCAAAGCGTATAAGTATCATGGGGATATTTAACAAAGCAGCAGGTTCGCTTGCCCCTATTGCATTAGGCGCTGCTATTGGCTTAAAGGACACCGACGCATTAAAGAAAAAACTATTAACACTTGATGCTGCACAAAAGGCAATCGAGCTTAATCAATTAGCGTCGAAGGTAATTTTGCCGTATGTGCTAATGGTTATTGCGTTAATTATTTTGGCGGTACTAATATACTTTGTAAGCCTGCCAGAAATTGACACCAACCATGAAGACGAAAGTGTTGCCGCTGCGAACGCCGACAAAACCAGTATTTTCAATTTCCCGCACCTGATATTGGGTGTAATAGCCTTGTTTTTATATGTTGGTGCCGAGGTTATAGCCGGCGATACGATTATTAGCTATGGATCGTCATTAAACATACCTACCGCAACCGCGCAGTTTTTCACTACCTGTACTTTAGTTTCAATGATTATAGGTTATGTTGTTGGTATTTTTTGCATTCCCCAAATAATCACCCAACAAAAAGCACTGGTGATATGCGCAATGTTAGGTTTTGTATTAACAGTTTGCGCCTTATTATTGCATGGTTATTATTCTGTATTCTGCATCGCCTTACTTGGCTTTGCAAATTCGTTAATGTGGCCAGCCATATGGCCGTTGGGCTTATCGGGATTAGGGAGATTTACCAAAATTGGTTCGTCATTATTAGTTATGGGGATTGCAGGTGCAGCCGTTTTTCCACCGTTATACGGCCTATTGGCCGATAAATTAAATTCACAGGAAGCTTATGTGATCCTGATCCCTATCTACCTCTTCATCCTTTATTTTGCAACAATAGGTTATAAAAAAGGGAAACACGTGGTAGCGGTGTAAAACACGATCACAAAAGCAACAGGATCAAAAAATATCGTTGCTCATTTTAAAACACCAGTATAAAAAGCTTTTATAAAGTCTGTTTATACTGGTGTTTTTATTTACGATATTGATTGTTAACTTCATCGGAAATATAATCCTTATCCGATGAAACCTAAATCGCTTCCATTAATAGCCGCGTTTATTTGCCTTACACATTCCCTGTTTGCACAGGACTTTAGGACCACCTTTAGAGAACTTTCCGGCAAAGGCGACACTACGGCCACACTAAAATTATTGCGTACCTGGCAAAAAGCTAAACCGAACGACCCCGAAATGTACGTGGCCTTTTATAACTATTATGCCCTTGAAGGTTTAAAGGAAGTATTGAGTTTGCAAAAAGAGCAACCTGGTGGCAAAAGTTTTCAATTAACCGACAGCGCGGGCAAAGTAGCCGGGTACCTGGGCAGTCGGCCTGGTCTTAATATCAATTATTTAAACCAGGGATTTAAATATATCGATTCGGCAATAGCTAAATTCCCCACACGGCTTGACATGCGGTTTGGCAAAGTTTATGTACTTGGCCGGATGGAAGATTATGAAAAATTCACCGGCGAGATTATCAAAACCATAAAATTTGGCCAAAGCATTAACTTTAAATGGATGTGGACAGACAACAAACCATTGGATGACCCCGAAAAATTCATGCTTGGTTCAGTACAAGACTATGTTATCCAGCTTTTTAACGCGGGCGATCAATATGCCGGCTATATGGGTGATATTGCGCAAACAATTTTAAAATACAAACCCGGTCATGTAGAAAGCTTATCCAATTTATCTATAAGTTATATGATAAAAAAGGATTATCCGCATGCTGTTGAACAACTTTTGAAAGCCGAAAAGCTTGCACCACATGATTATATTGTATTAAATAACATAGCCTATTGCTATGAGCTTCAGGGCAACAAACCTAATGCTATAAACTACTACAAGCTTGTAAAACAATACGGCAATGACGAGGCAAAAGTGGCAGCCGATAAAAAAATACAAGTATTACAAAAGCAATAAACTACCATTATTTGAAACAGAATTATTTTAGCCGGAAACAATAGCAGCGATATTGATTATATTGCTGCCTTATTAGTTTTACCTTATCCGATGAAATTACGATTGAATTACTGGCAACTCATTTTGTTATTTGCACCGTTTTGGGCAGTGGTATTTTCAAGCCTGCTGCCACTGTATGTACGGGAAAAATATCATTTAGATTTAAAAGTTTTTACCGCGATAATAGCCATCGATCTATTCCTTGCCGTTGGTTATCAGGCTTGTTTGGTTATCCTTTTCAATATCAGGCTAAAGGGCACTAAATGGATGATAGTACATACCCTTATTCCGGTAATATTTGCAGCAGTTTGTGTAATGGCTACCATCGCCTTTATGGTACACGGTTCCGAAAATCATAAACTACTCAGCGGGCCGGTACAAAGGTCAAAGGCCAGTTCAACATCGGGCATATTATCTATTTTTATGCTGCATATGCTTATTACCTTCTTTGTGGTAAATAACCTGTATGTATCCGGAAAAATAGCAAAGATCAAGAATATATCATTGCGCGAAAATCTTGCAGCAGAATTTGGTGAACCTTTAAAAAGAATATTTATAGTATCACTATTAACAATAGCCGGAAGCCTTCTCCTGGCTGCCGTTCTTGGGATTATTCGCGCAAGGTATTTTAATAGTTAAGAGAGTCATTCGTTACAAACAACCTAATTTCATAACTCAACAAGGCATCGATATTGATTATATTGCTAACCTATTAACTTAAAAGTTATCCATGAAAATACGCTTGAATTACTGGCAGTTGATATTGTTGTTTTTGCCGGCAGTTGCAGGCTTTGCTATTTTTAACTTACCGCATACCACGCAGGCAAACTTTCGTACTGTAAATTTTTTATTTAATTTAAATATTTGTTTGGCTATTTGCTATCAGGCTTATTTGGCCATTAATTTTTATAATAGAAATCCAAACAGATCGAAATGGTTTAATTTCAATACCTACATCCCTGTTGTTTTTAATATAGCCTATTTACTATATGTGTTTTACTCAACCTTTATAAAGCCCTATCATACCAATTTAAACATAGGACCAAGTAAAAGAATTCAATTTCACCCAACTAACATACTCATTGCATTTTTTTTTTGCATACCGCAATTACATATTTTGTTATAAATAACTGGTATGTATCAACTCAAATAAAAAAATTGACACATGAGGATGAACGGGAAGCTTTGACGTCAAAATTCCTGAAGCCTATGAAACAATTGATGCGGGTTTCAATAATTGTAATTGCAGGTAGCTTTGTTATATCCTTCATTTTGGATATCATGAGATTTATATAATTATTGAATATTGTTAATTCCAGCTTAGCCTGCTAATCGTGTCTGAACCGGAATTCATCGAATTAAAGAATTTTTAGAATTTTAAAATCCCTGGCAGCTAAATTCTGCCCATTCAAAAAATTCGTTTAATTCCGGTTCAGACTATAGCGATATTGATTATATTGCTACCCAATCAACTTAAAACTTATCCATGAAAATACGCTTGAATTACTGGCAGTTGATATTGTTGTTTTTGCCATCAATAATTGCGTCTCAAATGTCTAACATTCCTTACTCTTCCTGGCAAGCATATGAAATAATTAAAACTATATCAAACCTGCTCTTTGCCGTCAATCCATGTTTTATTGTTGGCTACCAGGCTTATTTAGTAACCAGTTTTAACAAGACAATTAATGGGGCAAAGTGGTTTACCGTGAATGCGCTTGTGCCTGTAGTTTTCTTGATCGCACATTTCATTTATGTTGTGTGGTCGACAGATCTCAAACCCGCGCATTTGCATAATGCGGTAGGCCCTATGGAGCAAGCTGATTTCGGATTTATCCCTAAAGTCATCACTGTATTTTTGGTACACGCAGCTGTTACCTTCTTTTTAGTGAACAACATTTATGTTTCCCGGCAAATCAAAAAAACAGCTGACGACGGCACGAAAAATCAGCTAAACCTGGATTTTATGAAGCCAATGAAAAGACTATCGAATATATCATACATTGCTTTGGCTGGTTTATTAATAATTGCAATCATAGCTAACATTCTGCTAATATGAGATTAGTGGCTTTATACCAAATCAGGATTAAGTACAATCGCAATTAATAATTGGAGTGACTAATGTTATCTGAAGCGGAATTTTTCACCCCTTGTTTGTTTTTAAGGGGATTCAGGAACGCTACGCCGTTTATTGAATTAAAGAAATTTTAGAATCTAAAAATGAGAACTTTAACCCCTGGTTTTGATAGTTTGACATTGTCGGGTATTATTGATAACATCATTCCTTATTTACTCCAGAACATGACTTTTAAACAAATATATCTGTTGATTTCATTTTGCTTGCTGACAATCACGTGCAAGGCTCAATTGACTGTAACAAGTATCGACAGTATTGCAACTACAATTGATACCATTAAAAATGCAAACCAAATGATTGTAGATGGTTACATCCAAACAAAGTACAAAAACGTTATTAAAAAACTATTTTACAATAACCACAAGCAAAGCTATACAGAGGTTTATAGTTACAACAAAAAGGTAAAAAAATTATTTACTGTCGTTCATCAACAATCATCATTTTCGCAAAACTTTTACTTTTTCAATCGCGAATTGATTCTGATCAAGTCGGAGCACTATGATGAACAACCCAAACAGGTAAACAAATATTACTTTAAAGGAGATTCCCTGTTATATAAAAAAGAATTCAACCATCCCGAAAAATCACCAATGAATTTATACAAACAAGGTAAGCGTTACATAGTCAATTTTGACGAGGCGCTAAAAATCGGATTAATACGGTAAAATCATCTTTTAAACTGAATATAACAAAAAAGGACAGCTACCTAAGCAACTGTCCCAATTATCATAATTCTGAAATTTCGGGCTTAAATATGAATCGCACGGTTTTCCGTAGCTGCCAAACAAGCCTCGCGCATCGCCTCGGTATAAGTTGGGTGGGCATGGCTAATTCTTGCTATATCCTCTGCCGATGCACGGAACTCCATCGCAACCACAGCCTCGGCAATCATATCAGCAGCACGGGGGCCAATCATGTGTACGCCTAAAATTTCGTCGGTAGTGGCATCGGCCAGTACTTTAACAAAACCGTCCAGGTCGCCGCTGGCACGTGCGCGGCCGCTGGCTTTAAATGGGAACGATCCTGTTTTATATTTTACACCGGCGGCTTTCAATTGCTCTTCTGTTTGGCCAACTGCGGCAACTTCGGGCCAGGTATATACCACACCGGGAATCAGGTTGTAATCAATATGTGGTTTCTGGCCGGCAATAATTTCGGCAACCAATGTACCTTCATCTTCTGCCTTGTGGGCAAGCATGGCGCCTTTAATCACATCGCCAATGGCGTAAACACCTTTAACGCTGGTTTCCAGGTGATCGTTTACGGTAATTTTGCGGCCACGTTCTTCAACAGTGATACCAATTTTATCTAAACCTAAACCATCGGTATAAGCCACACGGCCAACGGCCACCAGGCAATAATCACCTTTCAGTTCTTGTTTCTCGCCTTTAGGTGTATCAAAAGTAACGGTCACTTCTTTACCTTTTACGGTAGCGCCGGTTACTTTATGGCCCAGGTAAAACTCCATGCCCAGTTTGCTCAGCACTTTTTGCAGTTCACGGCCAAGGGCTTTATCCATAGTTGGGATAATGCCATCCATAAACTCAATTACCGATACCTTGGCGCCTAAACGGGCATATACCGAACCCAGCTCCAGGCCAATAACGCCGCCACCAATCAGCACCAGGTGCTTAGGCACTTCGGTAAGGTTTAAAGCCTCTGTCGAGGTAATGATGCGTTTTTTATCAATCTTTAAAAATGGCAATGCCGATGGTTTTGAACCGGTGGCAATAATTACATTTTTACCGGTTATCTCCGTTTCGGTACCATCAGCCTTTTTAACGGTAATGGTGTTTTTATCTTTAAATGATCCTACACCGTAATGGGTGTCAATCTTGTTTTTCTTCATCAGGTAGCTAATGCCACTGGTATTGGCATTTACTACTTCCTGCTTGCGTTTTACCATCTGGCCAAAATCGATGCTCAAATTTTCCAGCTTAATACCATGGGTAGTAAAAGTGTGGGCGGCGTTATGGTAATGCTCGGATGAATCGAGCAGGGCCTTGGATGGGATACAGCCCACATTAAGGCATGTACCGCCAAGGGTACTATATTTTTCGACGATAGCGGTTTTTAAACCCAACTGGGCGCAACGTATAGCGGCAACATAGCCACCTGGGCCCGAACCGATAACGATAACATCATATTGCATAGTAGTGTGTTTTATAGGACGGCAAAGTTAGTGGGAATTATTGAATTACTGAATTATTGAATTAGTGAATTAGTGAAAAGTAAAACTGCCTGGTTTCTTGTTTGCTAACCAGGCGCGGCGTTATAACATGGCGGAGACGACTCACCCGGCCGACGCTGCGCTGGGCCACCCTCTCTCCGGCTGAAGCCGCAAAGAGGGTTGAAGCTCATTTTTTTATTTTTTTACCCCTCTATGCGGCGCAAGCCGGAGAGAGGGGTGACGGGCGGAGCCTCGTCGGGGTGAGTCGAATCAATGCTTACGTTTTGAAATTATTTGTATTTTTATCTATGTCATCAATTATAGAGCTGTGCCGGCTACTTCGACAACGGGAAACACCTGCCGAAAAAGTTTTATGGCAGTATCTCAGGAATAGACAACTAAACAACAAAAAAAATTTAAGGCAATTCCCAATTTGTGTTCAATCGACCATTAAAGGCAATACTTACTATATCCCTGATTTTTATTGCGCCGAACTGAAACTTGTAATAGAAGCTGATGGCCCGATTCACCTGTTAAAAAAAGAATACGACCAAAATCGCGATGAGGTAATGCAGGCCCTGGGGTTGACTATTTTGAGGTTTAAAAACGATGAAATTATAGGCAATATAGAAGAGGTATTGAACAGAATTACTGCACATCTATAATGTTTATTGAACGCTGGTCACGACTCACCCGGTCGAGGCTACGCCCGACCACCCTCTCTCCGGCTGCGCCGCAAAGAGGGTGTAGGAAAATAAAAAAAATCTTTTTGCCCCTCTTTGCGCGAAGCGGAGAGAGGGGCAGGCGGGCGGAGCCTCGCCGGGGTGAGTCGTCGCCGCTGTGCAGTATCCGTTGTTTACTTTCAATGTATGTCAGATTTATGCTAATCGTAAGGTAATTGTTTTACGAAAACAGTGGCTTTGAACGCTGGTCACGACTCACCCGGCCGGCGCTGCGCTGGGCTACCCTCTCTCCGGCTTACGCCGCAAAGAGGGTTGAGGAAAGAAAAACAACTTTTTAGCCCCTCTATGCGGCGCAGCCGGAGAGAGGGGCAGGCGGGCGCAGCCTCGCCGGGGTGAGTCGTCTCCGCCACGCAATTCTTTTCACCCATTCTCATCAAATAAAATTTATATATTTATTCCCGAAAATGAATAACCTTGATGCCTTATAAACCCGGATTACATTTATTATCTGAATTCAGTACCGATAAACCTAACCTGTTACAATCAAGTGCGGCCTGCAGGCAGTTGTTTGATCAGCTCATCGATACCTATCAGTTAGCCAAAGTTGGCGAAGTTTACCACGATTTTGATGGCGGTGGGTTTACCGCTGTGGTATGCTTAACTGAATCGCATATGTCTATCCATACCTGGCCCGAGTATGGGATAGCCACTTTTGATGTGTTTTTATCTAACTATCAAAAAGAGAACGACGATAAGGCACGCGCTATTTACCAGGGTGTTATCACTTTTTTTGAAGGCGTGGAAATACAGAAAAACGAAGTAAAAAGGTAATATGGCAGCTACACTAAACCCCAAAGCGTTCCCTTTTTCGAGCGAGATAACCTGCCCCGGTTGCCAGCACAGTATTACTTTGTATGATCAGATAGGCTGTGAGGCTGTAGTTTGTTCTCAATGCCGGTCTTACCTGCTTTTTAATGATGCGGGCAGGCCTTATGTTGAGGAGAAAATTCACGTTTTAAAATTTAAGCCTGTTATGCCGTTAGGCACTACAGGTACATTAAAAGGTGTGGAGTACAAGCTGATTGCCTACCTGGAAAAGAAGGAGGGGGCAACCAGGTACGAGTGGCGCGAATACATGCTATATAACTACGCCAAAGGCTATGCTTTTTTATCGGAGTATGATGGCCACTGGAGCCTGATAGCCGGCGCCAGTTTTTACCCCGATTTGGCAAAGGTAAATAGTATTTATGGCAACGAGGCCGAATATGACGGCAATACCTATCTTAAATATAACGCTTACAGCCCGGTTATAACGGCCATGATAGGCGAGTTCGACTGGGATATATTCTCCGAAAAATTAAGGGCTAAAGAGTTCATAGATCCGCCTTATATGCTTACCAGCGAGGAAAACATCAAAAAGTATGTTACCGATTGGTACCTGGGCGAATACCTGGAAGAGGTGGAAATAGCGGCAGCTTTTAATATACCTGTTGAAAGCTTTCCCGAAAAAATTGGTATTGGTGCAAACCAGCCATCAAAATACAAAGCCAGGTGGCTGGCCGCTTATAAAATAAGCGGCATTGCCGCATTAGCGTTCCTGCTGGTGCAGCTTTCTGTTATTTGGCTTAGGCCCGAAAAGGTATTACTATCTGATACTTATGCGTTAGCTATGCCTCCCCATGTGCCGGATACGTCAAAACATGTAAGCACCGCGCTTGATTCTTTAAGAAACCGCACAGCGCCTGCGCCGGCCGATTCCTTAAACTCCTTTGCCCCTGATGCTAATGGCAATTATGAGTTTAAGTCCTTTAAAACCCCCACATTTATAATACCTGATGGACCTGTACCTTTAGAGTTTGAGTTGAACTCGCAGGTTGATAACAACTGGCTATCGGCAACGGTGGAGCTAGTAAGCGAAAAGGACAACCAAACCTGGAGCATATCAAAGGATATTGAGTATTATCATGGTTATGAGGACGGCGAAAGCTGGTCGGAAGGGTCATATACACAAACTGTGCTGTTATCAGAGATTCCTGCCGGTAAGTACCACATCAACATTTATCCTTATGCAGGCACAAGGGACGTTTCATCGCTGTTTATTAAGGTTACAGAAAGTGTTACACTTTGGCGCAACGTGTTGGTTACATTGTTCCTGCTTTGCCTTTATCCTTTGTACTGCTGGTACCGGATGCGCAAATTTGAAACAAACCGCTGGATGAACAGCGATTTTTCACCCTATCAAAAAGATGACGAATAATGAAAATGGGAATCATAAAATCAAATGCAATATACATAGCCATTGTGGCTGCAATTGTAGGCTATTATTCATACGCCGCTTTTGATGGCCTGGCCTTTTGGCAAAGTAACGATGTGCAGCGCAACGCCAGCTATAATGGCACCGTAGCGCACTCGGGTTACGGGGTTAGGTTTTATCATAAATAACAGTCATGAACAAAAAACTTCCCGTTCTTTTACTCGTATCGGTTTTTATTATTGCCACCTGCGGGCTTATTTATGAGCTAATAGCAGGCACACTGGCCAGCTACCTGCTGGGCGATTCGGTTACCCAGTTTTCTACCATTATCGGCGTGTACCTGTTTTCGATGGGGCTGGGCTCCTGGGTATCCAAATACTTTGATAAAAACCTGCTGGCCTGGTTTATCCGTATCGAAATACTGGTTGGCCTGGTGGGTGGTACAAGCTCATCTATCCTGTTTTTAGTGTTTGAAAGTGTAAGCTCGTTCCGCATTATTTTATATGGGCTGATATCGTTTACGGGGATCCTCGTTGGTTTAGAGATTCCGCTGCTGATGCGCATCTTGCAGGATCGGTTTGAATTTAAAGACCTGGTATCAAAGGTATTTACGTTTGATTATATCGGCGCTTTAATAGCCTCGCTGGTATTCCCGCTGTTGCTTATCCCTTACCTGGGCTTGGTGCGTACAGCTTACCTGTTTGGGATGCTGAATGTGCTGGTGGCTTTAATAACCTGTATCAATTTCAGGCACGAAATTAAAGGGGCCAGGTACCTGCAAAGCGCGTCCATCATCAGTATGCTGGCCTTGCTGGTTGGTTTTGTGTATGCCAATACCATTACCAGTTTCTCGGAAAGTTTAACGTATAGCGATACTATCATTTTTTCGAAAAGTACGCCGTACCAGCGTATCATCATCACCAAAAAAGGCCGCGACCTGCGTTTGTTTTTAAACGGGAACCTGCAATTTAGCTCGGTTGATGAATACCGCTATCACGAGGCGCTCATTCACCCTGTATTACAGGCCCTGCCCGATGCCAAAAATATTTTGGTGATGGGCGGCGGCGACGGACTGGCCGTACGCGAAATTTTAAAGTATCCGCAGATTGAAACCGTTACCCTGGTTGATTTGGACAAGGAAATGACCAAACTGTTCCGCACCAATGATATGCTGCTGAAGCTGAATCGCCGGTCGTTATTATCACCCAAAGTAACCGTAATGAATGCCGACGCCTTTTCCTGGGCCCGGGCGCAGCACAAAACTTACGATGCCATTATTATTGATTTTCCCGATCCGTCCAATTACTCGGTTGGCAAATTATACACCAATACTTTTTATGCCATTGTAAAGCATTTGCTTAACCCCGATGGCATTATGGTGATACAATCCACATCGCCCTATGTAGCGCCAAAATCATACTGGACGGTGGAGAAAACCCTGCAATCAGTTGGCTTGCATACCGTACCCTACCATAACTATGTGCCCTCGTTTGGCGAGTGGGGCTATATTATGGCAATGACCAAGCCTGCATACAAAGTGCCCGATCACTATTTGCCGGGCCTGCGTTTTATGTCGAAAGCTTGCCTGGAGCAGATGTTATATTTTCCGGCGGATATGGCCAGGGTACCGGCGCAGGTTAACAAACTGAACAACCAGATACTGGTAAAATATTTTGAGGATGAGTGGTCGACCGTTTTATAGCCGCAGCAGCGGGATGAAGCCGACCAGTCGCCGCGGGTTTATTTTGCAGGCGGGTTTGGTTACCGGGGCCATTTTACTTAATGGCTGCATCCGCAGGTTAAGCGGCAGCAAACCTGAGTATGCCCATATAAAAGGCAAATTGGCCGGCCCCAACGCCAAAGCCGGCCATGCCCTGCGCGATAAACTGCCCATGCCGGCACCCACCACACAGCAAACGGTTAAAACATTAATTATCGGCAGCGGTATCTCGGGCTTATCGGCCGCAAGGTGGCTGTTAAAGCAGGGCGAAAAAGACTTTCAATTGCTGGAGCTGGAAGATCATGTTGGCGGTAATGCTTACTTCGGAACGAATGAAGTATCGGCGTATCCCTTGGGTGCGCATTATATCCCCATTGTAAATAACGATGATAAGCTGCTGGTTGACTTTTTGCAGGAACACCAGGTAATTACCCATTTTGACGAAAAAGGGCTGCCCTTTTACAACGAGTTTTACCTGTGCTTTGACCCCGAAGAGCGGCTACTGATAAACGGCCACTGGCAGGAGGGCATTGTACCCGATTTTGGTGTGACTGATAATGACAGGAAACAGATCATCCGTTTTTTTGCCCTGGTTACCCAGCTGAAAAACGCGAAGGGCAACGATGGTAAGTATGCCTTTGATATCCCTTTGGATAATAGTTCGGCCGATGATACTTACCGGAAGCTGGACAGGATATCATTTAAGGAATATTTGAAAGATAATGGCTTCGATTCGCCTTACCTGCTTTGGTATTTAAACTATTGCTGTAAGGACGATTATGGCACGCCGGCGCAAAATGTAAGCGCCTGGGCGGGGCTGCACTATTTTTCGGCCCGCAAAGGCACGGCATCCAACGCCGATCCCAACGCGGTAATTACCTGGCCCGAAGGTAACGGCTGGCTTATGAAACGGCTGCGCGAAACGGTGAAAGACCACATTAAAACCGGGCACCTGGCTTATGATGTCCAGGTAGCGGCAGGCGGCAAGGTGGCGGTAAAGGTGCTCGACCTTAAGCAAAATACATCCGCAGTTATTAATGCGGATAAGGTGATTATGGCATCACCGCAGTATGTTAACCAAAAACTATTAAAAAATGCGGCCAGGCCGGGGTTTGATGTGAGTAAGCTGCATTATTCGCCATGGCTTATTGCCAATATTACGGTTAATAAATTACCCTCGGCAGCCAAGGGAATGGTGCTGTGCTGGGATAATGTGGCCTACAACACGGCATCGGTAGGGTACGTGAATGCCAACCAGCAGGATATTAAACTGGTAGAACAGCAAAAGGTGCTCACCTATTATTTGCCCCTTTGCGATAAAGAGCCCCGCATTGCGCGGCTGGCGGCTTATACCCGTACCTACGATCAGTGGATGGATATTGTAGTACCCGAAATGGAACAAATGCACCCCGGCATAACGGAGTATATTGAGCACGTGGAGTTTTGGCTGTGGGGCCACGGCATGATCAGCCCTTCGGTCAATTATATCTGGGGCGATAACAGGCAACAGGCGCATTTACCCATCAACAACCAGGTATTTTTTGCCCATACTGATCTGAGCGGGGTATCTATTTTTGAAGAGGCATTTCACCAGGGCATCAGGGCAGCACAACAGGTTTTAGCACATGAGCACGCAGCAATATAATAACAAGGAACAACCCTGGATAAAAAGCCGCCTGGTGGATGGCATTTTTATCCTGTCGCCCCCGTTTATTGCCTTACTCATTGTGGCGCTATTCCCGGCGCAGTTTAAAAACTCGGGCCTGATGCCGGTACAATATTGGGTGGTGCTTATTGTGATGATAGATGTAGCCCATGTGTACAGCACGCTTTACCGTACTTATTTTAACCCGGTATCTTTTAAACAGCAGCGGCATTTACTATTGGCCATCCCCCTGTTTTGCTACATAGGCGGGGTGATGCTGTACGTTGGAGGCGGCATTTATTTTTGGCGGGCACTGGCCTACCTGGCGGTGTTCCACTTCATCAGGCAGCAGTACGGTTTTATGCGCATCTACTCGCGCCAGGAAAAACAGGCACGGGTGTCCAGGTATATCGATAACGCGGCCATTTACATCGCTACCATTTACCCCTTATTATACTGGCATTTCACCGGCTACAAAAAAAACTTCAACTGGTTTGTCGATGGCGATTTTGTGCTGTTCCATTTTGACCATCTCCTGGTGGTTTGCAAGGCGGTTTACCTGCTTACTATTTTGTTGTATTTTGTTAAAGAAACTTGGGTTTTTATTACCACAAAACAGTTTAATATTGCTAAAAATGTATTGGTTTTTGGCACTTTTTTGTCGTGGTATTTCGGCATCATTTACTATAACGGCGATATGGCTTTTACTACCCTCAATGTGGTTTCGCACGGCATTCCCTACATGGCGCTGGTATGGATTTACGAGCAAAAGAAATTTACCGGCGAGGCTAAGCCCAAAACAACTTTCCTTAAAATTACCTTCAGCCGGTATGGTGTACTCTCCTTTGTGGGCCTGCTCATCCTGTTTGCCTATTTTGAAGAAGGCCTGTGGGATGGCCTGGTGTGGAAGGAACACGCTTCTGTTTTTAAACCCTTTGCCACCCTGCCCACCATCAACAGCGACATGCTGCTGGCGCTTATTGTACCCCTGCTGGCGCTACCACAATCTACGCATTATGTATTGGACGGTTTTATCTGGAAGATGAAGAAACAGGATGCCGCTGGTAGCGGAGTGTTTTAAAATCGCCCTTTTGCGATATTGATATAAAAGGTGGCCCAAGATGGCGCAAAAGTATACCACTGGTACACCAGCAGTACTCCAAAAGAACTCCCGAAGTATCTGGGAGGGATTGCCAAGGTGTGGTAAATTTATATTAGCCGTAAATCCGTAAAATATGCGCAATTTACCATACGTGGTTAGGGTATAGATATTCCGAACACTTAAGTTATTTTATATCAGCATCTTAAGTGTTCGGCTAAAAACACGAACGCATCCTCACTCCAAACCGAACACCCAAACTTACCCCTTAGGTATAAACTTCTTCAGCGACATGATATACCCGGCATGCAAACCCTCATGAAAAGGCAAAAATGCCACCGCCGTATCTATCGAATCAAGCTCGACACCATATCGGGTGGTCCAGGCAGGGTAATTGGTGAAAATGCCTTTATCCAGGTCGGTTTCCAGTTGCTCTATGGTGGATACGAATAGATCTTTGATGGTAGCGATATCTTCTTCGCCTACAAAATCAGCAGGTTTAGTATCGGGGCGATAGGGGGTGTAGAATTTATCCTCGGTAACAATAGGCAAACCCGCGCGGGTATAGCAAATACCCTGCTGCGCCGATATCATGTGTGCTAAGTTCCAGATAATGTTGTTGTTGAATCCCGGTGGCACCAGGTTCAGTTGTTCGGCGCTAAGGTCTTTAATGGCGTTAAGTACCATGAGGCGGGGTTTCAGTACAATTTCTATCGATTTACGCATTTGAGCTATTTTTAGTTGGTTTATCGCCCGGCTAAAGTATGAAGATTTGGTGTATTATTTTATCAAATTACTTAATGGTGATAGTGTAGCTTTAGGTGTTTAGGCTTTTATTATACCTTTGCGGCTTCTGTTACGTTAGCTAAATACCGCTTGATTTACAACATCAAAAGATATGATTAAAAAGATTTACATACTCGTCATCTTCACTATAGTTACTACAACCGCCGCCCTGGCGCAGGAACAAACCATCGATATTCATTTTAATGCTCTGGGCTTTTTAGATAATCGTGAGTACAAGGCTTTTATTCCGCGCTCGCGCACCTATAGCGGCATGCGTACCGAGCTTGATTTAGGCTGGAATATTGATAGCCTAAACCATTTTGTTTTTGGGGCCAACGGCATTCATGAGTTTGGCGCCAAACCTTACTTTTTAAAAGTAAACCCGGTAGCCTATTATAATTTTACCGGTAAAAGCTGGCTGTTTTATGCCGGTGCTTTCCCCCGCGAAGGTTTGCTTGACGATTATCCGCGCGCTATTTTGAACGATACGCTGCGCTACTATCGGCCTAATATTGAGGGTTTGCTGGCACGTGTGCACAACGAGCATTTTACCGAAACCGGCTGGATTGACTGGGTAAGCCGCCAAACCCAAACCGACAGGGAACAGTTTTTATTCGGTTTTTCGGGTAAGTATAAGCCATCGGTTAAAGGCCCGTTTTATGTATCGCATTATTTTATGCTGATGCATGATGCCGGTGCCGAAATTGCCGTTCCTAATGATAATATAAGGGATAACGGTGCAGGGCAAATAAGATTAGGCTTAGACTTTAGTCATAAAACCTTTTTAGATTCGTTATCAGTTGAAGCCGGTGGTATGATGTCATTAGAGCGGGTACGAGGTGTAGATGGGTTTCATAAACCGGCGGGATTTGTTGCAAACCTTTATTTGAGCTACCACAAGTTTGCCTTGTTTGATGAATTTTACAAAGGCCAGGGGCATGAAATTACCTACGGCGATTCGTGGTTTGAGAAGAAAACGTATAACCGGATGGATATCATCTGGACGCCATTTTTATATAACCGGGTAAAGGGACAGTTTATTTTAAGCTTCCACCAAACACCGGGTTTCAGGATGAGTAACCAGGAAGCCTTCAGGATAACTGTTGACCTGGGCCGCAAAACATTGATCAGGATAAAAGATTAGTGAGTGGTTTATTGGGTTGATTAGGTGAGTGGTTGAATTTTTTATTATAAAATATATACATCTATGCAGTTGAAGAGAAAGTTATTAGTTTTTGCCGCTTTATTGTTAATGATACCTGCCCGGTTATTTGCGCAGGATAACCAGTTTTCGGGTTGGGCAGCAGTGTTCCACTCGCAAAAACTATCCGAACATTGGGGCTACTCGTTCGACGGACAACTACGCTCACATGACGAGCTGAGTTACCTGAAACATATTTTGCTGCGCCCATCGGCCAATTACTACTTTGCCAAAAACAAGGTTGGCGCTTTGGGTTATGCCTACATAGCCACCTATGGCCGCACCACTGCAGGTGATCACACCTTTCGCCCGGAAAGCCGTATCTGGCAGCAATATACTTATACCCATAAGCTTACTAAGAATGTTAACCTGGCGCACCGTTTCCGTTTGGAGCAGCGTTTTTTGGGTAATACAGCAGCTACCAAGAATGACCATTATTTTGCCCAACGCTTCAGATATTTTGCACGGGCCATTGTGCCTTTGAAAAAGGATTCGGCTGTGTTTGCACAAGGGCCGTTTGTTGCCTTACAAAACGAGGTGTTTGTAAACATCCAAAACAAAAACAAAGTAAACAAACACTTTTTCGACCAAAACCGCGCCTATGTAGCCATTGGTTATCGCATTAACAAAATGATTGATGTGGAAACCGGCTACCTTAACCAATACATAAAACAAGCCGAAGCCTACACAATTAACCACGTAGCGCAGTTGGCGTTTTATACAAGGTTTTAAAGCCTCACCCCGGCCCTCTCCAAAGGCTACCCCTTACCCAAATTTTAAATAAAGTGGGTTAAAACTGATATTTGGAAAAATAATTCTATGCATCAGGTAAGTATAAAGGATTTCCCAGATTTGGATCTTGGCGATATTCGTCGGAATGAGCGTTTTGTATCTATAATTAATAATTTAAGCAGTAACCCTGGCAGCAGTATTCCAGGGCAGAATGGTGGCTGGTATTCTACGAAGGCTACCTATGAGTTTTACAAGAATGAAGATGTAAGCCTTCAGGCACTTGAGCAAATTATATCAAGTTATGGAAGCAGCCAGGTTGCTGGAACAGATAAAGTATTGGTTGCTCATGATTTTTGCCAGATTAGTTATAATGATAGTGCAGCATCGGGTCTCGGATATCTGGCTAATACGGAGGCAAGGGGCATTATCGCTTACAACAGTATAGCTATCAGCACCACAGGAGTTCCCCTATCATTACTTTATCAGCATAATTTCGTACGTCCATTAGAAGAATTGGGCAAGTCTAAAAAGAGATCATATACACCCTTTGAAGATAAAGAGAGTTATCATTGGTATAAGGGAATAACTACAGTCAACGAGCTTTTAGGGAATACCATACACAAAATACACATCGCAGACAGGGAAGCAGATATCTATGAATTGTTCTTTTGCGCTTATGAAGAAAATACCGATTTACTAATCCGGGCAAAGCATAATCGTAAGCTAAATGATAAAAGCCTGCTTTGGGATGCAGTTGCAGCGGAGCCCTTAGCAGCAAAAACAACATTGAATATCCCGGATAAAACAGGTAAAAAGACAGCTGCAATTGAAGTTGAAATCCGTTATCACCAAATAGAAATACTTCGTCCTCAGGGAAGCAGTAATCAATATGAAAGCGTGTCGATGTCAGCCATTGAACTTAAACAGATTTCAGCAAAGCAAGACTGGCAGGAAGAGGTGCTGTATTGGAAACTATTGACTACTTTACCGGTTAACACCGTAACAGAAGCTCTGCAATGTGTAAAATGGTATTGTTACAGGTGGCTGATAGAGCGTTTTCATTACGTGCTTAAAAGTGGTACACAGGTAGAAGAATTACAGCTAAAGAAAGCCTCTTCTTTGCAAAAAGCGATACACTTATACAGCATATCGGCTATGCGGATGATGCAGTTGGTTTATCAGTCAAGACAAAGCCCAAATGTGAGTTGCGAGCTTGTACTGACTAAAGACCAATGGGTTGTTCTGTACATGCTAATACACAAATCGAATAAAGTGACAAGCCAACCGCCGACATTAGCAGAAGCCGCCGCATGGATAGGTAAACTGGGAGGGCATCTGGGTAGAAAATCTGATGGACCTCCCGGTTTAAAAGCTATATGGACCGGTTACCGACGATTGATCGACGCTGTGAAAACTTATCAAATCTTGAATCAACAAAATTTGGGTAAGGGGTAGCTCCAAAGGAGAGGGAGGAAAAAACAATATTGAAAATAGAAAAAGCGATGAGTTCAATTCATCGCTTTTTCTTTTAGTTCTCCATGCAAATCAAAAAGCCCTCTCCTTTGGAGCTACCCCTTACCCAAATTTTGTTGATTCAAGATTTGATAAGTTTTCACAGCGTCGATCAATCGTCGGTAACCGGTCCATATAGCTTTTAAACCGGGAGGTCCATCAGATTTTCTACCCAGATGCCCTCCCAGTTTACCTATCCATGCGGCGGCTTCTGCTAATGTCGGCGGTTGGCTTGTCACTTTATTCGATTTGTGTATTAGCATGTACAGAACAACCCATTGGTCTTTAGTCAGTACAAGCTCGCAACTCACATTTGGGCTTTGTCTTGACTGATAAACCAACTGCATCATCCGCATAGCCGATATGCTGTATAAGTGTATCGCTTTTTGCAAAGAAGAGGCTTTCTTTAGCTGTAATTCTTCTACCTGTGTACCACTTTTAAGCACGTAATGAAAACGCTCTATCAGCCACCTGTAACAATACCATTTTACACATTGCAGAGCTTCTGTTACGGTGTTAACCGGTAAAGTAGTCAATAGTTTCCAATACAGCACCTCTTCCTGCCAGTCCTGCTTTGCTGAAATCTGTTTAAGTTCAATGGCTGACATCGACACGCTTTCATATTGATTACTGCTTCCCTGAGGACGAAGTATTTCTATTTGGTGATAACGGATTTCAACTTCAATTGCAGCTGTCTTTTTACCTGTTTTATCCGGGATATTCAATGTTGTTTTTGCTGCTAAGGGCTCCGCTGCAACTGCATCCCAAAGCAGGCTTTTATCATTTAGCTTACGATTATGCTTTGCCCGGATTAGTAAATCGGTATTTTCTTCATAAGCGCAAAAGAACAATTCATAGATATCTGCTTCCCTGTCTGCGATGTGTATTTTGTGTATGGTATTCCCTAAAAGCTCGTTGACTGTAGTTATTCCCTTATACCAATGATAACTCTCTTTAGCTTCAAAGGGTGTATATGATCTCTTTTTAGACTTGCCCAATTCTTCTAATGGACGTACGAAATTATGCTGATAAAGTAATGATAGGGGAACTCCTGTGGTGCTGATAGCTATACTGTTGTAAGCGATAATGCCCCTTGCCTCCGTATTAGCCAGATATCCGAGACCCGATGCTGCACTATCATTATAACTAATCTGGCAAAAATCATGAGCAACCAATACTTTATCTGTTCCAGCAACCTGGCTGCTTCCATAACTTGATATAATTTGCTCAAGTGCCTGAAGGCTTACATCTTCATTCTTGTAAAACTCATAGGTAGCCTTCGTAGAATACCAGCCACCATTCTGCCCTGGAATACTGCTGCCAGGGTTACTGCTTAAATTATTAATTATAGATACAAAACGCTCATTCCGACGAATATCGCCAAGATCCAAATCTGGGAAATCCTTTATACTTACCTGATGCATGGAATTATTTTTCCAAATATCAGTTTTAACCCACTTTATTTAAAATTTGGGTAAGGGGTAGCCTTTGGAGAGGGTTGGGTGAGGCTCTTACATCCTGCTCACATCGCCGCTTCCTATCTTAGAGCTGCTCACACTTTTTACACTGCCGGTATAATAAACATCACCAGATCCTACTACAGATGCCTCCAGTTTTTGGCTTACGTTCACCCTGGCGTCGCCTGATCCTGCAACACGTACCGAGGCGGTATTGGTTGTTAAATCCCTTGCGGTATAATCGCCAGAACCGGCTACGCTAATGTTTGAGTTATCTGCGGTACCGCTTAGTTTGATATCGCCCGATCCTGCCAGGTTCACATCCAGGCTTTTAACCCAAAGCTTGCCGCTTACATCGCCCGATCCGGTTAGTTTCAGTTTAAATGAACCAGCACGCAAACCTTCCCTGAATGATACATCGCCCGAACCTGAAAGTGATACGCCGTTTACATCTTTAATCGTAACGTAGATCATAATCTTTTTGTGACCGCCATCAAACCAGTGCCAGTCGTTATCGCTTTTGGTATAAATTTTAAGGGTGTTACCTTCCACTTCGGTAATAATGCGGCTGATAACATCAGAAGGTGCCTGTACTTTAACAGATTCTGTTGATCCCTGGGTAATAACCACATCAAACGAGCCGGCAACGCTTACCGATGTGAAACCAGATAAATGGCGGTCTTCTGTGTTTTGAGTAACCTCGTCGGTTGGGGTATTTGTTTTTGCAATTGTATAGCCTGCAGCACCTGTTATCAAAGCTGCAATCAGTAATATTTTGCTTAATGTTTTCATCTTAATTATCTCTTATGTAGCTATATGACGCAAGTTATTTGGCGAGGTTGCATGGAATTGTAAAATAGTTGATTGGGTTGGATTGAGTTAAGTAGTTGATTGAGTTAAGTAGGGACACGGATTGATCTGAAAAGAATATCCTTATTCTAACTTATCAACCCAATCCAACTCAATCCAACCCAATCAACTACTTAACTCAATCCAACCCAATCAACCACTCACCAACATCTACTCCACCAACACCCCAATATAATAATTAAATGTGTCAACTTCAATGTTATCCTTGGTTATGCCTTCTAACTCAAAAGGTTTAAACTCTTTTGTTGGGGTGATGAATTTGTAATCGCCGCCTTTTACGCGCACTTTAACCGGCATGGCAAAGTCTTTAGCGTCGGTGCTGGTCCAGCGGGCATAGCTTTTACCTTCGCGGAACATGATCTCGAGGATGGGGATGGTTTTGTAATGCAGGTATTGTTCAAATACTGGTGCAAGGTTCATGCCTGCCTCTTTGCTGATGTAATCAACCACCTGGTTGTAAGTTACGGTTTGGTGGTAGAATGTTTTGTTGAGGCCACGCAGGATACCACGCCATTTTTCATCGTCGTTAATAATCGTGCGGATCATGTTAAGCATGTTACCGCCTTTATAATACATATCGCCCGATCCTTCTTTGTTTACGCCGTAAGCGCCAACAATCGGTCTGTCATTTGCAATGGCCATGCGGGTGCCGTGTACATACTCCTGGCCGGCCTGTTTGCCGTAAAATGTTTCTACAAATAACGATTCGGAGTAGTTGGTGAAACTTTCGTGGATCCACATATCGGCAAGGTCTTTAGATGTAATGTTGTTGCCAAACCATTCGTGACCGCTTTCGTGTATTACAATAAAGTCCCATTTTAAGCCCCAGCCGGTTCCCGAAAGGTCGCGACCCAGGTAGCCGTTTTTATAATGATTACCATAAGCTGTGCCGCTTTGGTGTTCCATACCCAGGTGGTGACTTTCTACCAGTTTATAGCCATCCTCGTAAAAAGGGTACGGGCCAAACCAATGTTCAAATGCTTTGAGCATGCGTGGTGCATCAAGCCCCCATTGTGCTTTGGCTTTATCAAGGTTATAGCTTAGGGGCCAAAAATCCATGGTTAGCTTACCTTTTTCGCCATCGTATACGCCCTCGTAATGGGTGTAATCGCCAATATTGGCTTCAATATCATAGTTGTTGATAGGATTTGCCACAAACCAATCGAAACGGGTATAGCCATCTTTTAGGTCGGTTACTTTGCGTAAGCGCCCGTTAGATACATCTTTTAAGCCCTTAGGTACACTGATGCTGATGAGGGCGCTGTCAACCTCATCTTCCTGCTGATCTTTAGTTGGCCACCATACGCTGGCCCCCATACCCTGGCAGGCGGTTGATACCCAGGCATGGCCTAATGAATCGGTGTTATACTCCACACCGCCATCCCATGGTGCGCGCTTGGCAATAGTTGGGTTGCCCGAGTAGTAAACAGTAAACTCGTCCTTACTGCCCTTGCTGATGTTTTTTGGGAAGGTTAAAAACACGGCGTTAAACTCGCGGGTATATTTTAACTCCTGCCCTTTGTAAACCACTTTTTCAATCTTCAGGTTATTCCAAAGGTCAAATTGCAGCTTATCAAAATCGCTTACTGCGGTAAACTTAAACAGCACATTGCCGCTGATGAATTTTTTATCGACATCAAACTTCACATCCAGGTGATAGTAATTGATATCGTAACAGGTACGCAACGGTGTAGTTAACGATCCGCGTAAAGTATCGGCGCGGGTAAACTTTTCTTTTACTGTACCTAATTGTGCCTTTGCCGGCAAAACGCTTGCCCCGGCTATTAAAAGGCCGAGTGTGTATTTGTATAGATTTTCCATGTTCATAAGCCCCCTCTAAATCTCCCCCGGTAGGGGAGACTTTTTGATTTGTTATTGTTTGTAAATAGTTTAACTCTAAGCATAGCCCCCAGCCCCTCTAAATCTCCCCCGGTAGGGTAGTCTTTTGATAGTTATTTTTTTAAGCCCTCCCTACCGGGGAGGGTTTGGGTGGAGCTGGTGGGGCTTCTCAATCAACCAACACCCCTATATAAAAATTCAATTTATCCACCTCAATATTATCCTTATTTACTCCATCCACATCAACAGGGGTAAACCGTGTTGTAGGCGTAATAAATTTATACTCGCCGCCTTTTGCGCGCACTAATACCGGCATTGTAAAATCTTTTGCGTTGGCTATCCACCTGGCGCTGAATTTGCCCCTTACGGTTGCAAACTCCAGGATAGGCAAGTCTTTATAGCGCAGGTACTGGTCAAATACCGGTAACAGGTTTTTGCCCGATTGTTCGGTGATGTAGTTAACCACCTGATCGTAAGTGACGGTTTGGTGGTAAAAAGTTTTGTTGAGGCCGCGCAGGATGGTGCGCCATTTTTCATCGTCATTAATAATGGTGCGTACCATGTTAAGCACTACCGCGCCCTTGGGGTACATATCGCCCGAGCCTTCTTTGTTTACATTGTAAGGGCCAACAATAGGGCTGTCGTTGTTAATGCCTTCCCTTAAACCAAAGTTGTAATCCTGCCCGGCTTTTTTGCCCCAGTTATCTTCAATGAACAACGATTCGGAATAGCAGGTAAAGCTTTCATGGATCCACATATCGCCCAGATCTTTCCCGGTAATGTTGTTGCCAAACCACTCGTGGCCGCTTTCGTGAATAATGATGTAATCCCATTTAAGTCCCCAGCCGGTGCCCGACATATCGTAGCCCAGATAACCGTTTAAAAAATGGTTGCCATAGGCCGTTGCACTCTGGTGCTCCATGCCCAGGTGCGGGGTCTCTACCAGTTTATAGCCATCCTCATAAAAAGGATAGGGGCCAAACCAGTGCTCAAAAGCTTTAAGCATAGGTTTGGCATTGGCGCCGAAATGCTTTTTTGCTTTCTCTAAACTGGTGGGCAGCACCCAGTAATCCATGGTAAGTTTGCCTTTTTCGCCCATGTAGGTATCGCCAAAATGTACGTAATCGCCAATGTTGGCAACCACATCATAGTTGTTTATCGGGTTGGCCACAAACCAATCGAATTTGCTATAGCCATCTTTTAAGGGCGTAACCTTACGCAGGCGGCCGTTAGATACATCTTTTAATCCCTTGGGTACGCTGATGCTGATGAGCATGCTATCAACCTCATCGCTCAGGTGATCTTTATTGGGCCACCAGATGCTGGCACCCACACCCTCGCAGGCGGTAACCACCCATGGTTTTTTAAGCGAATCCTGTTTGTAAACAACGCCGCCATCCCAGGGCGCGTTTATGGCAATGGTTGGTTTGCCCGAGTAATAAACCGTGAACTGATCTTTACTGCCTTTGGTAACGGTTTTTGGAAAAGTTACAAACACTGCATTGGCATCGCGCTTAAAAGGCAGTGTTTTGCCCTTGTAAACTACTTTATCTACACTAAGGTTAGCAAACAAATCAAACTGCAGCAATGTAAAATCCTGTGTGGCGGTAAACTTAAACAGGTTGCTGCCGCTGATAGCTTTATGGTCGATATCAAACTTAACATCCAGGTGGTAGTAATTGATATCGTAGCATGTGCGTGGTGCGGTTAAGTTGCCGCGCAGGCTATCGGCATGGGTAAAGGCTTCTTTTTCCTGTAGGAGTTGCGCGTGGGCCGTTAAAGAAAATGCCGTGGTGCTTAACAGGAGCAGCGCGGTGTGGTATAGTTGTTTTATATTCATGTATGATACTGTATCAGTTAAAATAAGTAAACTCTTCTGTTTTGCGGATTAGTAACACAAATTCATGTCTTTGGTTGATGGCAAGGCAGCCATTAGCAGAAATCCACTTGTAATTATGCGGCAAAACCTTAATCCCTTCTTTATTGTAATAATTATATAATTCGCCTTCTTTAAAAACAAACACGTTTTCGGTCATTGACACAGGCTTTTGTTTGCTTATAAATAGTTGTTTGCCTCCGTTAAAGTAATGCCAGTAACGCCCTTTCTTCATCGCATAAAAAAAGGTATTAAATTGATTACCTGCCTCTGCCCCTGCAAATTGCTTGTATATAAATGGAACAGCAATATTACCATTGCTGTAAAGCGCTCCTAATTTGCCCCGTAAATTGGCAATAGCCATGTAATTATTAAATGTAAAGCCGGCATCGTAAATGGCAGCCGATCTCGTTTTTTTGCCGTCATTTAGTTCGTAATAAAATTTATGCCCTTCTTTAAAAAAATAAATCTGAGGTCCAACCGGTTCATCAAAAATAAACGCAGTAGTATCAAAACGAGCCTGATAATAGTTAAACCATTTAACCAATGCGTCGCCAGTACTGGTAATTATGTTTTTTTTCTCGGTTAGATCTGCCGGGTTTTCGAACGTGGGAGGGATTATATAATTTATTTGCTTGTCAATTATACCATATTTCCCGTTTTGTTTTATCAGGGCACATTTGCCTTCAAAGGGATATGCCTGGTCAAATAATTGTTCTGTTATTTTACTTCTGCTAACCGAATTTATGTAACCATATTTCCCGCCGCTGTAAACGGGAATTATAGAATCATTTTGAGTAAGACTGTATGAAAACCTCTCCAATATATTTTTGTCAAAGGGATATTTTGTGGTGTCAACCTGCGCAAAGCATGTTGTAGATAACAGCAATAATAACCCGGCAAAAAATATCTGTTTTATTTGAATCCTCGTTGTTGTCAAGAAAAATGAGAAAGCAAATAACTTCATCTTACAATGAATAAAATTTAATAATGATGGTGCAGTCAGTCAAAATAACAGCCTAATTTAGCAACATAATTGCTAACAAATAATTTAATACAACACTGTTACAGTAAGCAGCTAATAAATAGCCAATGTTAGCTAAAATACGACAGGGAAATGGCGTTTTAAATTTGATATAGGAAGGTAGGTAGCCCCTACGGGGCATAAAAATAAATTTGACATTTTTCTACAAACGGGTAGCCTCTACGAGGCAAGCGCCTTTATTAGTCATGTATCGTCCTAAAAAAAAGTTTACGGTTTTTTTAGATAATCCTGTTATGTATTTGCAGGTTGTTTATGCTGCCTCGTAGAGGCTACCCGTTTGTAGCAATATTTATCTAAATTCTTTTTGTGCCCCGTAGGGGTTACCTGTCTCGGCATTAAAAATCCTATTACATGACGTAAAAAAGTTTAAACGCGATTTTCCTGTAAAATAGGATAAAACCCGTCCCGATTTTATTCATTTTCGTATCATTGCAGCCCTTTTCAATTTTTAAAACTATGGCACATTTTCCGGCACAATATTCTACCCTATCGGCCATTGCATTAAAAAATTATATCGAAGCTGCCTATGGTTTGCAACTCATTAGCTGTAAATTTTTATTGCGCGGGGTAAGCGACACCTATATCATCGAGGCGATTGATGCCAAATACGTACTAAAGATTTACCGCGAACAGCACCGCTCGCACGATGAAATCCAGGCAGAGGTGGAACTGCTTAACTTGTTGAAAAATGGCGGCGCAAATGTAGCTTATCCTATAACAGCTATCGATGGCAGCCAGCTGCAACAATTCGACGCGCCCGAAGGTGCCCGCTACGGCATCCTGTTCTCATACGCCGAGGGTGCCCCGGTTATGGATTTAAACGACGATCAGTTAAAAACTATTGGATGGCAGATGGCTATGGTTCACAACATTACCTCGGTGGTCCAACTTAGTTATCCCCGCAGGGAATATAGCATTGAAACTACGCTTATCAATCCTATAAAAAGCTTTGAACCTGCTTTTAAAGATCTGCCTGATGAGTATGCTTATTTAAAAGATCTGGCAGGTAAGGTAGCGCAAAAGCTAACTTCGCTGGATACCGTTAACTTTAGCTATGGCTATGGCCAGTACGATTTTTTGCCCAAGAATTTTCATTTTGATGATGCCGGTAATTTAACATTTTTTGATTTCGACTTTGCCGGTAAAGGGTTTCTTGTTAACGACCTGATGTCGTTCTTCGTCCATTTTTTTATGCATGTATATACGGGTAAGCTTAAGGATGACGAAGCCGACCGGATGTTTGCTGTTTTTGTGGCTGCCTACCGCGAAACGAGAGCGCTGAGCGACGATGAACTCAAAGCCATCCCTTACCTTGGCGTTGGCTTCTGGATTTTTTACCTCGGGTTTCAATACGAACATTTTGACGATTGGTCGAACCCGTTTTTTGGGCCGAAGTTTATTAAGGATCGGGTTGCGTTGATAAAAGTGTGGGTGGATAAGTACTGTGAGGGGTGATTTATAGAATATTAAGGTTTTTTTAATTACCTCCCCACGGGCTACCGTGTGTACACATCTTTAAAACAAAAGAAAATGTCATTTCGAACGAGGTACGAGGAGAAATCCTATACGACATGCATTCAACCATGCAAATTTGCAAGCATGTCGCAGAAGATTTCTCCTCACCCCTCCTCTCAAATCCACCTCTGATTCGTTCGAAATGATATTTTTCTATTTATTGATAAGTTTCCAAAAGATGTGTACACACGGTAGCCCAACAGGAGGGGTGCGGTTGAAATGAGGGTAAAGGCCGGGAGGGGTTTATACAAGCGACGAGTAGAAAAGCGATTTGAACGTTCACCGCACGTGTCCCCACCCCTTCCCATTTCATGACAATTAAATTATATAATGTCTATGTATTTAGTAGAATATATTATACATTTGCATCATCAAACAGTTCTTTAATTTAATTATCAAGAAAGACGGAGGGAAAGGCCCTGTGATGTCTTAGCAACCTGTAAGCCCAATTGTTATAAAGGTGCTAATTCCTGTCCGCTAATAATTCGCGGAAAAGATAATGTATGTTACGTTACCGGCAGCTTTATAACTGCACCCATCATATCGTTATCGCCCAAATTTCTTGTTTTAATTAAGTTTCAGCGCTTTTAACCCTGCATTAAATGCAGTTAAAATTTACGTTATGAAAATTAAACAGCTACTCATCACCTGCTCATTATTAATAACCGGCTATTTTGCTGTTGCGCAAACCGCAACGCCGGCTCCCCTGCCCGCATCAACTGATCGCGGTTATATTGTTAAAACCGGCGAGCAGGCACCCGACGATTTTAAACTGGTGTTGGCCGATGGTACCCAAACTTCACTAAAACAGCTTCGGGGTAAGGTAGTTATCCTGCAATTTACAGCAAGCTGGTGCAGCGTATGCCGCCAGGAAATGCCGCACCTTGAAAAAGATGTATGGCAGGCCTATAAAAACAAAGGCCTGGTGCTCATCGGGGTCGACAGGGACGAGCCGCTTGAAAAAGTGCAGCATTTTCAGCAGGAAATGAACATCAGCTACCCGCTGGCGCTTGATCCGGGTGCCGATATTTTCGGGCGCTTTGCCAACAAAAAAAGTGGCGTAACCCGCAACGTGGTTATTGATAAAGACGGTAAAATTGTTTACCTCACCCGCCTTTATGATACCCAGGAGTTTGCATCGATGCTAAAAGTAGTTGATGCATTGGTGAACAATAAAACTGCATCTGTAAACTAACTAAAAGCTAAAAGCAGAAGGCTTAAAGTTAAACGCTAATTTTTAGGTTTGAGAAATGCCTTTAGCCGGAAATCTTAAGTTCCAAGTCAAAAAAAGATAAATATGACTTTTGACTCAAGACTTAGTACTATCTACTTAATACTACTATCTATATATCAAATTGTTATGAAAACAACAAGGACACCTTTCCCAAACGTATTCCCTGCCCGCAAATCCGTATCATCCTCTTCCGCTTCTGTTTACCTGTATATGCAGGGTATGCGTTGTTGCTGTTAAATAACGGCAACGGTTATTAGCCCCGGGTCCCCTGCTGCAGCTGGCCGTTCCGGCTTATAACCAACACAATCAACAATCAATTTACCGGTACTAAAAATTCAACAGCGGGCATTGCTATGCCCAAAATATTGTTGGCTGGCTTTGCTGTACTGGCAATAAAAACTATTAATCATTAACTATCATGTTAAAAAACTACAAATTTTTACTGGCAATCCTGTTGCCTTTTTTTCTCATCCAAACAGTTGCAGCGCAATCTGTTAAAATAAGCGGTACGGTAACCGCTAAATCCGATGGCTTGCCCCTACCCGGTGTAAGTGTAGCTGTTAAAGGCACCACCAATGGTGCACAAACCGGCGCCGATGGCAAATTCAGCCTGAACGCCAATATTAACGATGTGCTTAAAGTGTCCTACCTGGGTTTTGCAACGCAGGAAATTACGGTTAAACAAGCCGAAACCAACTTGCAAATTGTGCTGCAAGATGCCCCCAACTCGCTTAACGAAGTGGTGATAACCGCGCTCAACATCTCTAAAGATAAAAAGACACTGGGCTATTCGGTTCAGGGCTTAAAATCAAAAGACATCTCCGAAGCCAAAGAAACCAACCTGGTGAACGCTTTGGCAGGTAAAATTGCCGGTGTACAGGTTACCAACAGCCAGGGCGATATGGGTTCGTCGCGTATCATTATCCGTGGCGAAACATCGATAGGCAATAACAACCAGCCTTTATTTGTGGTTGATGGCGTTATTGTTGATAACAGCCAGTTTTTAGGCACCAACGGTTCAAGGGATTTCGCCAACGCCATAGCCGATCTTAACTCCGAAGACATCGAATCGGTAAGTGTGCTTAAGGGGCCAAACGCGGCGGCTCTTTATGGTTACCGGGCCGCAGCGGGTGTTATCCTTATTAAAACCAAAACAGGTAAAGGTGCAAAAGGGCTTGGCGTTACCATCAACTCCAACACCAGCTTCTCTACCGTAAACATTCTGCCCGCTTACCAGAACGAATACGGACAGGGATCAAACGGCAAGTTTAGCTATGTAGACGGCAAAGGCGGCGGCGTTAACGATGGCGTTGACGAAAGCTGGGGCCCCGCTTTGGATGGATCGCTTATTCCGCAGTTTTACTCCAACGGCCAGGCTGTTCCGTTTGTAGCCCATCCGGATAATGTAAAAAACTTTTTTAATACGGGCGTTACCTTAAATAACGGCGTAGCACTGGCAGGCAGCAGCGATAAAGCCGACTACCGCTTATCGTACAATAACCTGCACCAAACCGGTATTGTTCCTAACACCTCGCAGGGCCGCAACTCGTTTTTATTGAACTCTACCTTTAAGCTAAGCCCTAAATTAACGGTTACAACCATTGCCAATTATATTAAAGACGATGCCGATAACCTGCCTGGCGCCGGTGGCAGGCGTGCAACCAGCACCATGTTACAGTTTACATGGTTTGGCCGCCAGGTTGATATCAGCCAGCTTAAAAATTATAAAGATGCAAACGGCAACACCTTTAACTGGAATAACAGCTACTATAGCAACCCTTATTGGCTGGCTTATGAAAACACGGTAGGGCAACACAAAAACCGCATTATAGGAAGCGTTGAACTGAATTATAAGATCATCGAAGGTTTATCGGCCAATTTCCGTACCGGGACTGATTATTATAACGACAGGCGCAAAATTAAAGTAGCTTACGGGACCAACGGCACCCCATTTGGATCATACGAAGAAGATGCCTACACCGTAAACGAAACCAATACCGAAGCCAGGCTGCAGTACACCAAAAAACTGAATAACGATTTTTCGTTAGATGTTTTAGGAGGCGGTAACATCAGCACTATATTAAATGAGCAAAACGACCAGGTAGCGCCTAAACTGGCTGTAGCCGGTTTGTATACCTTAAGTAACTCGCGCGATCCGCTGGTATCATCCAACTACTATGGCAAACTTAAAACTTACAGCTACTTTGCATCGGCACAAATTGGTTTTAAAAACTACGCTTTTATTAACCTTACCGGCCGTAACGATTGGTCGTCGACCCTGCCCGCGGCCAACCTGTCGTACTTTTACCCTTCGGTTAACGGCAGTTTGATACTATCAGAGGCGCTTGATATTAAAAGCGACATTTTAACCTACGCCAAGTTACGCGGCGGATGGTCGAAAGTAGGTAAGGCTACAACCCCTTATCAGCTTATCAATTACTACAATTTTACCGCACCTTTTGGTTCAAACCCGCAGCAAAGCCTGGGCACTGTTGATTTAAACAGCAAACTGAAACCGGAAACCACCACATCGGCCGAGGCCGGTTTTGAACTGGGCTTTTTCCAGGACAGGGTTCACCTGGACGTAAGCGCTTATAATACCAATAGTATAAACCAGATTGTTACGGTTGATGTAAGCCCATCAACCGGATACAGCCAAAAACTGATTAATGGCGGCAGCATCAACAATAAAGGTATCGAGGTACAGTTGGGCCTAACGCCCATCAAATCAAAAGAATTTACGTGGGATATTACCACCAACTACTCACTTAACCGCAGTAAAGTAGTTAAGCTTGATGATGAAGGCCGCCTTCAAAGCATCATATTAGGAAGCGACCGTACCGTACAGGTATTGGCCGCCCTTGGCCAGCCTTACGGCACCCTATATGGCAACGCCTACACCCGCGATGCATCCGGGCAAATTGTAATAGGCGCCAATGGTACACCGGTTATCAATCCAACCAAACAATACCTGGGCAAATTTACGCCCAACTGGCTGGGCAGCATTAATAACAACTTTACCTACAAACGCATAAACCTTGGTTTCTTAATTGATGCCCGGTTTGGCGGGTCTATCTATTCAAATACCAACCGCACGGGCACCTATACCGGCGTGCTGGCCTCTACCCTGCCGGGGCGCGGAGCGGCAAATGGTGGTATCAGCTATTATTATCCGGGCAATAATGCATCAGCAGGTGCGGTACAGGTAAGCGGCAGCGCGCCGGCAGGTGTAACCGTGTACAACGATGGTATGATATTTAAAGGCGTAAAAGCCGATGGTACGGCCAATACCACCATATTGCCTGCCCAATCATACTACAAAGGGTTTACCAATGTTGATGAAGCTTTTGTTTACGATGCATCGTACATTAAACTGCGCGAGGTTAAACTGGGTTACACCTTCCCTTCAAACTGGGTAAAAAGCGTAGGCCTGCAATCGGCAACTCTATCTGTTGTTGGCCGCAACCTGTGGATAATCCATAAAAACGCGCCAAACATCGATCCTGAAACCGCCTTTAACAACGGCAACGGCCAGGGCCTTGAAGACCTTACCCTGCCAACCGTACGCAACATAGGCTTTAACATCAACCTTAAATTTTAATAACCATGAAACTTAAATATACAACCCTCATATTATCAGGCGCGCTGTTGTTATCGGCAGCATCGTGCAAAAAAGACCTGGTAGATATTAACAAAAACCCCAATAACTCGCAAACGGCACAGCCCGATTACCTGCTTACCGCAGCCAGCAAGGTTACCGCCGATACCTATTGGGGCACGGCCAACAACATGGATGCCAGCTTGCTGTTTGTACAATACTGGGCCAAAATTCAATACACCGATCCCGACAGGTATATATACAGCAACAGTGCTTTCCAGGAGCTGTGGACGGTAGGCTATTCAAAAAGTATAGTTAATCTTAACCAGATCATTAAACTGGGCGATGCGCAGGCCAATACCAATTACAAAGGTGTAGCGCTGGTGCTGCGCTCGTGGGTATTTACCTTGCTGACCGAGGCATACGGCAATATCCCTTACAAGCAGGCAGCCAATATCGATCAGTACCTCACCCCGGCTTATGACACCCAAAAGGATGTTTATTTTGCCCTGCTTGATGATTTAAAAGCCGGCCAAACCGCGCTTGACCCCTCAGGAAAAGCCATTGCCGGCGATGTTATCTATGGCAACAATATAGCCTTGTGGAAAAAGTTTGCCAACTCGCTGCGCCTGCGTATTGCCTTGCGCATAGCCGATAGGGAGCCTGCAAAAGCCAAACAGGTTTTGGCCGATATACAAACCGAGGGCGGCAGCTTTATAAGTGCCAATACCGAAACCGCGCAGTTTACCTATGTAGATTCGCCAAACCAAAACCCCATCAGCAATTTGTTTGATACCCGCGACGATTACCGCATCAGCAAAACTATTGTCGATAAGTTGTTTGCGCTGAATGATCCGCGCCTGCCTGTGTATGCCAGTAAAACCAAAGATGCCACACCGCAAACCTATGTGGGCATACCCAACGGCTTGCTGGTTGGCGATGCCAGCAACCTGGGTTTTACCAAAACATCCAAACCGGGAACGTACTTTTTAGCGCCGCATGCGCCTGCCGTAATCCTCAGCTATGCTGAAACTTTGTTTGATCAGGCTGAAGCAGTGGCACGCGGCTTTATTGCCGGGGACGCTGCCGCGCTATACAAACAGGCTGTAACTGCGGCATTAAAACAATACAGCATTGCCGATGCGGATATTGCCACTTACACTGCCCTGCCTGCTGTGCAATACGATGCCACCAACTATAAAAAATCAATTGGCGAGCAAAAATGGATAGCCCTGTTTGGCCAGGGACTGGAAGGCTTCACCGAGTGGCGCAGACTTGATTACCCGCAGCTGCAGCCTGCTGTAGCGGGTACGTTAAGCGGCAAACTGCCCGTACGGTTTATTTACCCGGGCACGGAGCAATCGTTAAACGGTGCCAACTACAAGGCGGCGGTAGCCAGCCAGGGCGCCGATGTGCTGACAACCAAATTATGGTTTGATGTAAATTAAAAATTATAAACGGCCATGTTTGGGGTTGATACCCGGCATGGCCGCTTTTAACGCCGAAAGCTGAATGCTAAAAGCTTAAAGCTGATTTGCTTCGGGTGATATTAATTGATAGGCGTTATAAAAGGCGGAGTGGCCGAGTGGTTCAGGCGGGGGTCTGCAAAACCCTTTACGGTGGTTCGAATCCACCCTCACGCCTCCGGGTTTAACCTTAAATATATGTTATGAAAAAGCTGGCTTTATTATTAATTGTTGGTTTTTATTTGGTGGGATTAAAACAGGCAAACGCCCAGGCTACAGCCCACAGCCCGCGTGTACTGGTAGTAATGGCACATCCAGATGACGAGAGCACATTTTCGGTAACGCTGTACAAAATTGCCAAAGAGCAGCACGGTATTGTCGACTTGTTTGTGATAACCAACGGTGAAGCCGGATACAAGTACGCCACCCTGGCCGAAACCTATTACGGAATTGAGCTAACCGACGAGAAAACCGGCCGCGCCAACCTGCCACGCATCCGCAAGCGCGAGCTGGTAAACGCGGGCCATATTTTAGGCGTAAACAATTATTATTTCATCGATCAAAAAGATGCCCACTATACCTTAAATGAACGGGAGCCGTTGGATACCAGCTGGAATGTTAATACCGTAAACACCCGCCTGCACCAGGTTTTAACAAACAACCATTATGATTTTATATTTACCCTGTTGCCCGAGGCTGGTACTCACGGCGCCCATAAAGCCGCCGCCCTGATTGCCCTAAATGCCATAGCAACATTGCCGGCCAATAACAGGCCGGTTATTTTAGGTGCGGCTACCTGCAACAAGGCCGATACCATTACCCGGTTTACAGGCTACAGCAGCTATGCGCAAACCGTGCCGTTGACGGATACGGCAAATTTTAACGTAGACCGCACAGCATCCTTCAGCTACAAAAACAGGGTAAACTACAAAGTAATAGCCAACTGGGAAATTGCCGAGCACAAATCGCAAGGCGTTACCCAAATGACAATGAACGATGGCGATGTAGAAGATTTTTGGTATTTCGCCGTGAATGGTAATGCCGGCTTACAAAAAACAAAGGCTTTATTCCGGGCGCTGAGTTATACCCCTTACCTGCCCAAAAGCTACCAGGATGCAAAGCCGTTGTACTCAAAATCCAAATAATCTGCGTTTATTTCACGGTATAGCTTATCGCCTTGCTGTTACGCCCGCCGTTAAACGGATCGGTTAGTAACGAAAACACCAACTGGTACTTACCCGGCTTGGCTGGCGCGGTTACATTAAACTTAAAGTGGGTTGTTTCACCAGGTTTCAGGCTGATGTTGTAAAAACTGTCGTCGGCCCTTTGGCTACTGAACACGTCGGTATCAACAATAAAACTGGCTTCCAAAGTAACCCGGTGAAGCTGGCCCTTGTTGCTAAAGCTAACAGGCACCCGATAAGGGTTTTTAAATGTTAAATCAAAAACCTTTTGTTGGCCCGGTGCTACCACCTCTTCCTTTTCTGTTGCTTCAAATTCAATTTTCTGATAGGTGCGCACATCATCTACCCAGCCGCCGTACCAGGTGCCTGCGGGTGTATTGATGGTATCTGTACTGAAGCCCGGCTGAGGATGTTCTAATACATAATAGGCGCGTTTGTGCTGCAGGCTGTCTTCTATCGGCCAAAACTCGTATTGTGTGCGGCGGTAATAGCGTGGGTCGTAATCAAATCCTTTTAAGGTATTGTTATAAAAATTATATTTTGATGGATTTTGGAAACCCTCGTTAAAAATTACATAGTTATCGCCAGCCTTGTTGTGCACCAGTTTTGCCCAATCTTCAAAATCGTAAAAAATCCTCAGCGCATGCATTTGTTTTAGTACGGGCAAGCCTGTCATAATCAGCAGCCTTACAAAAACAATCAAAATGATATTGATAACGGCCAAACGGTTAAACCAGGCCGGTTTGCCACCCGGCTGCGTAAAATGGATTAGCGCCAGCATGCACAACGGCACGTAGGCTATGAGCGTCCAATGCAGCTGCACCTCGCCTTTAAACGATGTCAGGAAAAAAAACAGCAATATTCCAATACTGTTTACCAGCAGCACACGTGTAAATGCATCCTTAATACGCAGGGTAAAACCCTTATAAAACAGCAGCCAGCCAATTAAAGGCCCCGCCATAAGCAATTGACCTAATGGATAATTATAGGAAAAGGACAAATCATAAGGCTTATCTGCCCGCTCGGCCAGGTGGTAGCTTATAGATGGAAATTGGTTATTAACCTGCCATAAAATATGGGGTATAAACAATACCAGCGCCAGCACCACTATGCCATAAAACGACGCCCGCTTAAACAATTTAGGGCTTGATATGACAGTGCAAGCCAACAGCAATATGCCGTGATATTTGCTATACAGCAGGCAGGCGGCTATTACACCCAATATCAGCGCCAGTTTCCATCTATCTTCTTCAAGGTATCGCTGCAAAAAAAACAGGAACAATACAGTAAAAATAAGCAGCGGCGCATCGGGTGTGGTAATGAAGCCATAAATATGAAACACAAAAATACCAGATACCACCAGGATAAACGTAAGCGCATCTACGCGGTACTTTTTAAGCGTTAGCCAGATAAACCATAGCGACAAACTGCTGCAGATAACAGTAAGCAACCTCAAACCAAAACTGTTATGAATTAACCCATATCCTGCACGGATAAATACGGCCACCATAGGGGGGTGATCATAATAGCCCCAATCCATAAAGCGCGAATAAAGCCAGTAGTAGGCTTCATCGGCATGCACCTCCAACGTGGCAGCCTGTAGGATGTTCAGCGCTGTCCATAACAGTAAAAAATAGATGATAAGCTTATTTTGCCTGCCTTTGGCCTGTACATCATTTATGGCGGTATCCTGCATCAGCTGCTGCTATTTATTTGATACTGTAAAGGTATAATAAAACAGGAAAGGGAAAAAACACCTTGCAGGTTGCCGCTTTTACATTGTTAAAAAACAAAAAGCAGCAAAAAAATTAATTCTCCACCAATAAAAAAAGGACTACCCCAAACGGGGCAGCCCTTTAATTAACTATAGAACAAAGATTTTATTTATGAGCAATGTCTTCCTGGATAATGCGATAGCCGCCGCCAGAATTCCCCGTAGCTTAGACTACAGATTTAAGATTTTGCTATCATATCATTTATCGGTTATTCTCTTGCACCTTTGTAAGTCCAAACCTCGTCCCATGTTGTTCTAATAAATGGCGCAACAGTTACTACTGATGGCTGGCACATATTATACTTAATGGTAACGGTTTTAGCACTTGGATCATAAACATTTGCACCACTGGCGTCCAATTGCGCGTAACGCGAATTTCCCGCAGGCTGACCGTAATAGTTTGTAACACTTGCTACCTTATTAGTAACGGGATCGAAGGTAACAATCAATCCGAAGCTACCATAATAGCTTATGGCATCAGCCGCCGTACCAGTTGTTATTGGCGTAGCCACTGTACCGAAAATATAATTATCATACAATACACACTGCGTAGCAGATATGGTCCTCAACTCGTATTCCATCGGGCCATTTGTCGGAGATTTATTTTCTGAAATACCAAAGACCGCTAACCAGTTATTGGGATGTGTAAACGCGGCATTAGTTTTATCAACCATCGTTCCGCTTGTTACCTTGTAAACACCGTCCCATTTATTTTTCACGCTAAAAAATGCGTACATAGTATCCTTGCTTGCAGCATGTATGGCTATGCCATCGGTACTGGTAATTTTATATGCCAACGCATAGGTTTTAGACAGATCCAATTTGCTACCATCAAGCTTGATAATGAAATCTTTTGAAAAATCACCTGAGGCGAATGCAAATGTAAGATTACCGCTCGAAGCCTGAGTTATATCAGTTCCGGTGCCTAACGTATAAAATGATTGAGGCAGTAATTCAACCGATTTACCATTTTTTTCATTGTATTTGGCTATGGCATCAGGAAGAGCCGTTAAAACGATTTTTTCGGGTTTTTTAAGGTCCGTGTTATTTGCCGCATCCTTTTTAACTGTGAACACATTTACTATTTTTATGTCTGTAAACGGATCGAAAAAACTCGATTTTTCCATGCCGGTAGGTATACCGATATAGGTGGTTCCTGCCGTTGGGTTCTCATTTGATAAGTCGCCGGCCGGCACCTTACGGCAGGCAGAAAACAATACCAAAACAGAGCAGGCAAGAAGAATATGATTTAAAAATTTATTCCTTTTCATGTCTTTTTTATTAATAGTTATAATCAATTAGTCTACATCCCACCATACGTGAGCATCCTGAATATCCCCGCCAGTAATTCTGGCAACCGCTGCATTAACGTTCTTCTCGTTAGAGCTGTACTCGCTGGTAGGATATACAAAGCGGCTTACAATCTTTTTAGAAGCATTAACAGCATCCGGCGCAGGGTTCAGCGCAGGGTAACCTTTTGGATTAGCAGTAGTGGCCGACTTTCTCCAGACAGCCCACGCCTGGTGACCATCAGGATAACTTGCAATCCACCTTTGAACGGTAATGTTTGCAATGGTTGGAGGCGCAGCTGCAATGTAAGCAGCACTTGGCGCAGCTAAGCCCCATTGTGCGTTTGAAGCGGTGATACCTGCCAGGTAATCGGTTGCAACAACCTCGGTGGTCCATCCTAACGATGCGGCCTCTGCCCTTGCAAGGTAAACTTCACCCGCAGTAACAATGGTTACCGAACCTGTAGTGGTACGGAAGTCGCCACGCATTACACGCGCCCAGTTCGGGTTAGCTTCAATAAATGCCAATACGTTGTTACGCGCCAAACCGTAGGTTACACCGATATCAGATGATTCTGTGTTGCCAATAGCCTCGCTTTTACCGCCATATACAGCAAGTCTTGTATCATTAAGCCCCTTCAAAATGTCGGTCATGGTTTTAGATTCTGCAAAATCTTTACGTCCATCATACAAGGTATACCAGGGGCTTTTAATACCGCCACCAGGGAAAGTTACCTTCATGTTCTGGCTGTTTGATTCAATTACGCCGGCAGCAATAGCTTCTTTAACGGCTGTTGCAGCGTAACCGCTTGCAGCAGGAACAACTTTTGATAGCTGAACAGCAGCTAATAGCTTAATAGAGTTTGCTGCACGTTTCCATGCCGCAACATCACCACCGTAAATTACATCACCTGCTAATGACGAGCCATCAAGCTCGGCCTGGGCAGATGTTAACGTGGCTATAATACCCTTATAAATAGTCTCCTGCGTATCATATTTCGGCTGAATAGCATTTAAACCTTTTAAAGCATCGCTATACGGCACCTCGCCCCATGAATCTGTAACTACCCAAAATATATATTGTTGCAAAATTTTGGCTACTGCTGATGATGCCTTGCTTTGATTAAGGTTAATGACATTCTGTAAATCGTATAACGGGCCAGAATAATAGGTTGTAAAATCATTCTGTGGCAAAGTGTATAATGATGTGCCGGAATACTGGGTTTCGGTAAAAAATTGCGCGTACTGGCCTCCTGCTATTGCCGGTGTACCTGTTGATGACAAGCCGGTAACACTTACCTGGGCATTGGTTAATAAACCGGCTATAATTGGTTGTGTTGTTGCAGTAGGATTTTGGTTAACGCCACCAAAGTCTTTCAACTTATTACAGCCCGTACCTAACCAAACAAACGCGGCTGTTAGTGTATAAATATATCTTTTTTTCATTTTCTTTGAATCTAATTTGTGTTTGCTTAGAAAGTTACCTTAAGGTTAAAACCTAAGCCCCTGGTGCCTGGTAACTGACCTGTTTCACCTTGTTGTGAGCTAATTTCAGACGGATCGTAATCTTTTGATTTAGCATAGATCAACAACAAGTTACGCCCGGTGATATCAAACCTTGCCGACTGGATAACTTTTCCTAAACCTAATTTAGCTACCGGTATTTTGTAACCGATTGAAACCTCACGAAGTTTAACAAATGTTAAATCGTAGATATATGAATCGTAAGTTTTGTTGTTGGTTAAACCCTGGAAATAGGTTTTAGCGTCGACGTAGCTTGAAACAGCCTTCCCGGTATCGTCTACACCGCTAACCTTAACGCCGCCACCATCGGCAACAGGGTCACGAACCGGAACACCTTTATCGTTAAGCGAAGCAGTTACAGAAGTTAAGCCGCTGTACTGGCCCCACCTGTTTGATAGTGAAACAAATTTACCACCAATCTGGTAATCGATATTGGCATTAACCACGAAGTTTTTAAATACGGTGAATGAGTTTTGAATACCACCCGTCCATTTTGGAAGCACGCTGCCAAAATATACGTTCGGATCGTTGGCATACATACCGTTTGCAGCAATAATCGGAACGCCCGCTGCATTACGTTTTATACCGTTACCATATATCTGGCCCCACTCCTTACCTTCCTGGAACACCATATAAGGCATATCATTGCCCCAAACGTGGTCGTCCGGATTAATATAACGTGTTACACCATATTTCTTGCTAACCTCTATAACTTTGTTCTGGAGCTGGCGTGCACCATTAATTGTTACATCCCAGTTAAAGTTATTGATGCGTACAGGGGTACCACTTAACGTAAGCTCAATACCCTTTCTTTGAATTTTACCAAAGTTGGTTAATATGCTTGAAAAACCGCTGGCAGGGTTTACCGTAACTGATGCAGGGAAATCAACATCTGTACCCTGGTAGTAAGTGGCCGATAAACCTAACCTGTCGTTAAGGAACCTCAAATCCAAACCTACTTCTGTTTGCTTAAACACCGCACCGTGTAAGGCAGGGTCAACGCTTTGGTCGGGCGTGTTCATTAATATGTTTGTACCGAATTTGTATTGATTAACACCGTAAACCGTGTTATTCCTGTATCCGCCGTAGTTATCGTTTGCAGTTGCAAGCGCCTGTGGGGTTTCACCATACGATACCCTCACCTTACCAAAGCTTAACCAGTTATTAAACTGTGGCAATAGCTCGCTAAACACAAATGAACCACCAAATGATTTAGCTAATACGCTGTTATCTTTAGGGAATAATGAGGAGTACCAATCATTACGTACAGTACCATCTATAAATAAGAAATTTTTGTAGCCTAATGTAGCCTTTGCAAATAACGCCCTGTATTGTTCATTTGTACGGGTGTTAAAAACAGATGGCGCACTAACCGAGTTGGTTATATTGTAAAGATCGGGGATACTTAAACCATCAACGGTGTTGCCACCATTATCCTTATAGCTCCTGTTATAAATATCGCTACCGGCATTTACATCAATTTTAAAATCAGCTATCTGCTTGTTGTAATTTGCCAGCAACTCGTAGTTTTCGCGGTTCTCGTAAACATTGTAAGTGCGGTAGTAATTTTTTACACCTGTTTGTGATCCGCTTTTTTGAAGGATAGCAGGAATGAATTCTTCTTGCCACTCGCTCCTTGAATTTTTACGGTAAGTTGCCTTAATATTAAAATCCTTGTTAAGCTTATATTGTAAATATATGTTACCATAAAAACGGTCGCGCTGATTGTCTTTGGTATTCAGCTCGGCTATTTTGTACATGTTGTACCAGTAATTACCGGCGTAAAAATAACCCGGATCATCAGTTGTGTATGAAGTTGGGTTCTGATGATTCCAGCTTACCAACGTACCATCGGGACTTGTTAAATCCTTCAATTCCTTTATGATGCCCATATCAAGGTCACGGTGCATCCACTGGTTAAAGTTACCTGACGACGCATTGGCATAACCATCGCTTATGTTGCCATGTACTTTTTGGCTAACAAAATTAACATTGGCTCCAACAGTAAAGTGTTTGCCTAAATCGTAGTTAATATTTAAGTTAAATACGTTTTTCATCAGGGCAGTATACGGAACTATACCATTTACATGCTGATTGTTGTAAGACATCCTGATGTTATAATCATCGGCCGATTTTGTGAAAGCAATGCCGTTGTTAAGGGTAGTACCTGTTTCAAAGAAATCGCGCGCGTTGTTTGGCTGGGCAACAAGCTTTGCCGTTTTAAACGAATATTTGGTTCCCGGAGCCCAGGCATACCATGGAATATACTCCTGGCCAACCATTTTAGGGCCCCAGCTGCTATCATCTGTATAATCCGGATAATATTTACCATCCAATGCTTTCCATCCTTCAGGATCGCCTGCTTTGTAGTGATATTGCATCAAATCTGCAGAAGCACCACCGGCATAGGTATTTTGGTAGTTAGGCAGTATGTAAACCTTATCAAAGTTTACGCCGGCATTTAGCTCGATGCCAACACCTTTAACTTTGCCACCTCTTTTAGTAGTGATAACAATAGCACCATTTGCACCGGCCGAACCAAACTGCGCTGATGCAGCCGGGCCTTGCAATACGGTGATGTTTTCCACATCATCGGGGTTAAGGTCATCAGAGTTTGGCAGAATAGTACCATCAACAACATACAGGGCACCTGAACTGTTACCGAAACCGGTAGCGCCACGAAGCCTTACCTGTGTGTTACGGCCCAAAGCACCTACCGACTGGCTACGTACCTGCAAACCAGCAACCTTACCCGCCAACGCATTGTTAACATTTGGCTGCCGGATGGTGTTTAACGCATCAGACTTTACAACCTGCGCCGCGTAAGATATAGCGCGTGATGTTTGTTTGGTATTAAATGCACCGGTTACTACAACCTCGCCCAACTGGTTACTCACCGATGTAAGAACTACAGTCATTGGACCAGCACCGGCAGGCATTTCTACCGCCGAGTAACCAACAAACCTGAAAATAAGTGTAGCGCTTGCAGGAGCGCTTAATGAGAATTTACCGGCGGCATTAGTTTGGGTACCTGCGGTTGTACCCTTTACAATTACTGTTACCCCCGGGATGGGCAGGCCATCATCTTTGGCGGTAACCGTACCGGTAACAGTACGGTTTTGTGCTTGCGCCTGCGTTAAGCATAACAACAGGACGCAAAAACTTGTGAATAAAAGTTTTTTCATCGTATAAAAATCAGTTAAGTTAATTTCCTAAAATATGATTTTCATACCAATGAGCAAACAATAAATTAATTTTTTTAACGTTGCTGACTTTTTATTGAAAATAGCGAAAATTTAAGTGATTTTCACATCAAAAAGCGCAATACTTGTTAAAAAACAAAAAATTCATAAAAAACTCATCTTAATTGACTAATTAAAAAGCGAAAACAGGCTATTTTATCCAAAAAATTCTATTTTTAGCCAAAAATGGCTATAAATCGCGAATATTTATTCATAAAATGGATAAATAAGCACCCAAATAGTTAACTATACCTTAACTCCTAACAGCCATTTAAGCCTTAGTTAAGGAAAGCAAAAGCCATTACATTGTTGGCTGTCTCCGTTTTTTGTCAAAATTCTTCGCATAAATCGTTTTACCTGACCTTTTTTAATTAAAACCACAACATAATAGTCACAGTTGGCCTGATTTTTTGATAGGTATCTTTTTATCGGGTTTCGCGCAGGTTTAATCGTTATTATCTTATAGATTATCTACAATCAATACATACCAATCAAAATTCATTGCATAAAACACAAAAAAGCCCCCTTTTGCAAGGAGGCTATATAAAATAAGTTTATGATGGGCTTGTTTATCCGGCCAGTGCCGCTGCGCCGCTCACAATTTCGGTAAGCTCGGTAGTAATGGCTGCCTGGCGGGCCTGGTTGTATGAAAGTTTTAAAGCTTTCAGCAGTTCGCCGGCGTTTTCGGTTGCTTTGTCCATGGCTGTCATACGTGCACCATGCTCGGATGCGTTTGAATCTAATACGGCACGGTATAACTGAATTTTGATATTCTTAGGGATCAGTTGCTCAACAATTTCCTGCTGACTTGGCTCCAGGATGTAATCAACATTAGCAGCTTTAACGGCTTCCTTTTTCTCGGGCTTTGGCACAGGTAATAACTGCTCGGCAATTAAAAACTGAACGGCCGCATTACGGAAATGGTTATACACCAGCTCCACCCTATCGTACTTGCCATTCACAAAACCTTCCATAATGCTTTCGGTAATTTTTGAAGCATTCTCGAAGTTAAGGTCAAGGTACAGGTCGTTATTGTTGCCAATTACATTGTATTTGCGCCTTTCGTAAAACTCCTGGCTTTTTTTACCAATAGCAACTATCGAAACATTGCCGGCTGCCAATTGCTTGCTGTATTTCTCGGCAATAAGGTTATTGGCCGTTTTTATTACGTTGGCATTAAAAGCACCCGCCAAACCACGGTTTGATGATACTACAACCACCAATATGCGTACGGGCTCGCGCTCCTGCAAATAAGGTGATGAGCCGTCTTCCAAACTTTCAGAAAGATTTGCCAAAAGGTCTTTCAACTTATTGGCGTATGGGCGCAATTGAACAATAGCGTTTGTAGCGCGTTTAAGCTTGGCCGCCGAAACCATTTTCATGGCCTTGGTAATCTGCTGCGTTGACGTTACAGACTTTATCCTGTTTCTTACTTCTTTTAAATTAGCCATTCTTTTTTGAGATGTGAGATTTGAGATATGAGATATGAGATAAATCTCACAAGCTCCTATTTCTTCTCTTTATCTAATTTAATCTGCCAGGTATGAGATTCAAGAAAGTCTCAAATCTCATATCTAACATCTCATATCTAATTAATATTTTCCTGCCAGTTCTTTAGCCACTGTTTCCAGTACGCCTGTTAGCTGATCGTCGAATTTACCTGCTTTAAGGGCAGCTAATACTTCGGGGTGACGTTCTTCTAACTGACTGGTGTATTCTAATTCAAACTTCCTGATATCTTTTACAGGTACGCTACGCATCAGGTTTTTTGTACCCAGGTAAATGATAGCTACTTGTTTTTCTACAGATACCGGTGAGTACTGGCCTTGTTTCAAAACCTCTACGTTACGCACACCTTTATCAAGTACGCTTTTGGTAGATGCATCAAGGTCCGATCCGAATTTAGAGAAAGCCTCTAACTCGCGGTATTGGGCCTGGTCAAGTTTCAAAGTACCGGCAACTTTCTTCATCGATTTGATTTGCGCGTTACCACCCACACGTGATACCGAGATACCTACGTTAATGGCCGGACGAACGCCCGCGTTGAATAAGTTAGACTCTAAGAATATCTGACCATCGGTAATCGAAATTACGTTGGTTGGGATGTATGCAGATACGTCGCCAGCCTGTGTTTCGATGATAGGTAAAGCGGTTAACGAACCACCACCTTTTACGATACCACGGATTGACTCCGGAAGATCGTTCATTTGCTGCGCGATAGAATCATTGGAGTTGATTTTAGCGGCACGCTCTAATAAACGGCTGTGCAGGTAAAACACGTCACCAGGGTAAGCCTCGCGGCCCGGTGGACGACGTAATAACAACGATACCTCGCGGTAAGCAACAGCTTGTTTTGATAAATCATCATAGATGATCAATGCCGGGCGACCTGTATCGCGGAAGTACTCGCCAATGGCAGCACCGGCGAAAGGAGCAAAGAACTGCATGGTAGCAGAGTCAGAAGCATTTGCAGCAACTACGATAGAGAATGGCATAGCGCCGTTTTCTTCAAGTGTGCGTACAATGTTTGCAACTGTTGAAGCTTTTTGACCACAGGCAACATATATACAGATAACCGGTTTACCGGCATCATAAAATTCTTTTTGGTTGATGATGGTATCGATACAAACCGCAGTTTTACCAGTCTGGCGGTCACCAATAACCAACTCACGCTGGCCACGGCCGATAGGGATCATCGCATCAATAGCTTTGATACCTGTTTGTAATGGCTCGGTAACCGGCTGACGGTAGATAACACCTGGCGCTTTACGCTCTAAAGGCATTTCGTAAGTAGTACCGGTTATTGGTCCTTTGCCATCAATCGGGGTACCTAAAGTATCCACAACGCGGCCAAGCATACCTTCACCTACGTTAATTGATGCAATACGGTTGGTACGTTTAACGGTATCACCTTCTTTAATATCGTCAGATTTACCTAACAATACCACACCCACGTTATCTTCTTCAAGGTTAAGTACGATACCTTGTAAACCTGTTCCAAATTCAACAAGCTCGCCTGATTGTACTTTTGTTAATCCATAAACGCGTGCAATACCGTCACCTACCTGGAGTACGGTACCCACTTCTTCTAATTCAGATTCTGACTTGAAGCCTGCCAATTGCTGACGCAAAATTGCCGATACTTCGTCTGGTCTTACCTCTACCATTGTTTAAATTTATTTAGAGTTTTGTTTTTACTATTATTGAATCACCTTCAGGGCAAATTCTTTTTTCAATTTTTTCAAGCTTGCAGCAATGCTGGTATCAACCTGCCTGTCGCCAACGGTTAATACAAAGCCGCCAATCAGCGACGGATCAACATGAGCATCCAGTATTACAGTACCACCAACAGCTTTTTGCACTTCGGCAGTAAGCACAGCTTTATTGGCAGCCGATAACTCGGTAGCCGATGTAACCTTAGCTTTAGTGATATGCTTTTTAATGTTAAACTGGTTTATATACTCATGTGCGGTAGTATATAAAACCTCGCCACGGCCTTTATCAACCATCAGTTTAAAAAACGCAATGGTAACCTTATTCACTTTACCTAAAAATACGGCATCAAGTATTTTGGTTTTTTTGCTGTGGGCGATGATCGGGTTGCTCAAAACAGCTTTAAGCTCCGGGCTTGCTTTTAAGGTATGGATAAAAAGATCCATATCAGCCTTAATCACATCAACACTGTTTTGTTCCTGTGCAAGATCAATAAGGGATTTAGCGTACCTGGTTCCTACCGTTAATTCTGACATATTTTTCTTATTTGGGATTTCGGATTTTCGATTTCGGATTTATTTCCCGATCCTCCAACCCAAATCTCTATTTAAATAATAATTCTGAAAATTGGGATTTCCAAATCCGAATTCCCAATTCCGAAATCCGAAATTATAATTTAACTTCTTTTAATAACTGGCTTACAAGCTCGTCTTGTTTTTGCTGATCTTCAAATTGCTTGCGTAATACTTTCTCGGCAATTTGCAGCGATAAGGTAGCTACCTGGTTTTTAACATCAGCCATCGCGATAGCTTTCTGATTGTTAATTTCAACACGGGCAAGCTCAATCATACGCGCGCCTTCTTTGTGTGCTATTTCTTTAGCATCAACAATCATCTGGTCTTTAACCTTACGGGCATCAGAAAGGATCTGATCGCGCTCGGCACGGGCTTGTTTTAGTAACGATTCATTCTCGCTTATCAGACTTGCCATTTCTTGTTTGGCAGCTTCCGCTTTTTGAAGCGCATCTTCAATAAAGTGCTCACGTTCGTTCAGTGCTGCGGTGATAGGCCCCCAAGCCATTTTGCGTAATATAATCAGCAAAAGGATAAAGGCTACTGCCGACCAGATGAACAAACCCGGATCGGGGCTTACTAAAGGATTTATTGATAATATGGTAGTCATGTTTATATAAATGTGCTCTATAACTAATTGAATCAAAATAAAAGATAATACCGCAGCCAATCGCTGCGGCATTATACAATGTTACTTGGTTAAGAAAGCAACAACCACACCGAATAATGCAACCGCATCAACGAACGCAGCAGCGATCAACATCGCTGTCTGAATTTTACTTGCAGCTTCGGGCTGGCGGGCAATACCCTCCATTGCTTTTCCACCAATCTGACCGATACCAATACCTGCACCAATTGCAGCTAAACCGGCACCAATACCAGCGATACTTCCTGTTACCATTTTTGAAAAAAATTAATATATGTTAATAAAAAAATGCAAATTAATGATGATCGTCCTGTATGGCTAAACCAATGAACAGGGCCGACAAAATTGTAAAAATAAATGCCTGTAAAAATCCAACCAGCAACTCTATTAGGCTGATGAACAATACAAACGGAATTGAGAACGCCGCTACACTCACAGACTTAAGTATCACGATTAATGACAACAGTGCCAGAATAAGAATGTGACCGGCAGTAATATTTGCAAATAAACGGATCATTAACGCTATAGGCCTGGCCAATACGCCAATAAACTCAACAACCGGCATCAAAGGGATAGGTAATTTTAACCACCATGGTACGCCTGGTGTATTAAATACGTGTTTCCAATAAGCTCCGTTTGCGTTTACCGTTGTAAGTATAAAGGTACAAAGTGCAAGCATCAGTGTTACAGCTATATTACCAGTTAAGTTGGCACCACCCGGAAAAACAGGCACCAAACCCAGTAGATTGTTTATCCAAACAAAGAAAAACAATGTTAACAGATAAGGCATAAACTTGGTGTACTTATGACCTAATTGAGGTCTGGCAATATCGTCTCGCACAAAAATAATAAAAGGCTCCAATACTGCCTGTAAACCTTTAGGCGCTTTACCAACCCTGGTACGGTATGATTTGGCCACAACACCAAATATGATAAGCAATGCCGCAACCGAGATAAATAATGCCAAAACATTTTTAGTGATCGAAATATCAAAAGGCTTATCGTTTACAGGTATCTTATTTTCATCTAATGTGAAATAAGTTCCATCGGCATTTTTTGCAGCGGGGTAGTAAAATTTGCCTTCGTAGTTGATCATTTGCTGACCTTTCTCGGTGAATATCTCTTTTCCCTCCTCGTCGGCATCGTGTTTGCTTGACATGAAAGTAACTAAACCTCCCTTTGTAAACAAAATAACCGGTAACGGCATGGCAACTTTATGTTCGCCTTCGCCCCAGAAATGCCATTCGTGCGAATCAGCAATGTGGTGCAATATGGTTTCAGAAATATCTGGTTCTTTTTCGCCATGCTCAGCGGCCTTTGTAGTGTCAGTTTCGGCTTTTACCAGGGTATCCTGGGCAACATTTGCTTTTACACTAACCGTAATGAACAATAAAAAAAGCGCAAAAGCAGTAGTAGTGTTAAAAAACTTTGAAGTAAAAAGGCGTTTGTTATCCATTATTGCAAGAAATGTACTATAAATTTTGGTTGCGCAAGTTACGCAACAAACAAGAAATTTCAAACACCGAATGCAATAAATAAAGATAAAAAAAGTTCAGTATGAATTTGGTGCCATCTACCTCAAAATTAAACAGGTAAATAAACACAATCACTATCCACAAAAGAAATTTGATGCTGGTACCGCCAATAAAGGTTTTTACCGTTGCTTTATCGCTTGTAAGCATGCCCCAATAGCTTGCCAAATATACCCCAAGATTCATGATTAACGATACGCCAAATATCAGCCAGAAATAAGGGATGAGCAATTGTTTATCGGCAAAATAGGTTTGCAAAATGGCCGGCGGGATAGCAATAACCGCATTAAAAGCGGCAAACGTTACTAAATATTTTTTGAGTTTCATTATTTAAGCTGTCTTACCGTTTGAAAAATAGACAGGCAAACACCAACCAGGCAGCAAAGTGCAGTTATCCATGGTGTTTGGGTTTTTAGTTTTTTATCAAGTTCATAGCCTATAAAGGCAAATACAACTATGATGGCAATCATCTGGAATATGATACCCGTATATTTGGCATAGGCCTTAGCCTCCTTACCGGGATTATCACTATTATCTCGCTGTTCATTTTGAGCCATGCGCAAATTTATTAAACCTATTGTATAATCTTTAGTATTTTAGCAATGCTTTTATTAAGTAAACATTAGTTAAACCCGACAGGCTGCTTTTATAGGTGAATTTCGCGCAAAGACGCTAAGAAATAAAAGAATGTTGCTTTTGAAAAATAAGTTGGCTTGATTAAAACGTTTAATGATGAATTATTATGGATGCGCACTTAAACCTACCGGAAGAAGATTTTTTGACTGAGGCCAATCTTTTGTTTTTAGCCGAACTAAAGGAAGCTGTAGCAGAGGTAAACCAAATTAAAAACGGAAAATTAAAAGGAAGGCCGGCCGAGGAATTACTGAAAGAATTATAGCAGCCAATTAATACGATTGATAAATAGAACTACATATTTTAACACAAAACCTTTGAGGCGCAGCATAATTTTCACTCTCACCAAACAAATCTACTTTGTGCTGTTTGCGTTTCTGCTTATCATAGCAGGCTGCTCGCTCGAAAAGGAAAGCGGCTTTAACCGCCAGATGCAAAACCTTACCGCGCATTACAATATCCTGTTTAACGCCAACGAGTTGCTGCGCCTTAAACAGGAAAGCTATGCCGCTGGTTTTGTTGACTCCTATAACGAGTTGCTAAATGTTTACCCCGATACTGTATCCCAAAGCGCCACGCCCGATAAAGACCTGGAACTGGCCTTTAGCAAAGCCAACAAGATCATCAATATTAAAGAACAAAGCCATTATTTAGGCGATGCTTACCTGGTTATGGGCAAAGCACGCTTTTTGGAAGGTAACTACTTTGATGCCGTTGAGTACTTTAACTACGTGATTGCATCATACGGCAAGCAGGCTAACCTTAAACAGGAAGCTTTGATATGGAAAGGCCGGGCACTCCTGTACCTCAATAACCCGGCTGAAGCCAAAGTGGCCATAGATACCGCCATCAAAAACATCAACCCTAAAAAAAGTATTCCGGCAGGCATTTATGCTACACAGCTGCAATACTATATTAATACAGAAGATTATCCCGCCGCAGAGGAAAGCGCTAAAACTGCCCTAAAACTTTGCCGCGACGATGAGCTGAAACTTCGCTGGACGTTCATTTTGGCCCAGTTACAGGAGCTTAATCAAAAACCCGATGCTGCTATAGTTAATTACGCCGGCATTGCTAAAAGCAATTCATCGTTCGAGATGGCTTTTAACGCCAACCTGAACCGCATCCGCCTGCAAGACCAGGAAAACGGCGTCAAACAAAATAAAATTGAACGCCTGCGCAAGCTGCTTAAAAATCAAAACAATAAAGAATTTACCGATCAGATTTACTACCAGGTAGCACAGCAACTTTACGCCGCAGGCGATATTGACGGCGCTGTAAAAAACTATCAGCTATCGGTACGTAACAGCGTTAAAAACCAAAATCAAAAAGGCCTCTCGTACCTACGAATTGCCGATATCGATTTTAAAAACAAAGCTGATTATGCCGGGGCCAAGCTTTATTACGATAGTACCCTTACCTACCTGGCGCCAACCTATCCGGGTTACCAAATCATTCGCAAAAAGGCCAATAACCTGCAAATACTAACGGGCCTGCTGCAAACTATCAGCCGCGAAGATACCCTGCAAATGCTTGCCGGGCTTGACGAGCAAACACGGGCCGCCCGCATTGATGCCATGGTTAACCGTAAAATATTACAGGATAAAGCGACCACGGTTGCAGCGGCAAGCAACAACGGGCAGTTTGAAAATAGCCGAAGCGGCAATAATCTCAATAACCAACAGGCCAATAAAAGCGGCAGCAGTACATTTTATTTTTATAATTCCACCGCCATAAGCCTTGGCGTAAATGACTTTAAAAGGCAATGGGGCAACCGTAAACTGGAAGATAACTGGCGCCGCAGTAAACGATCTACGGCAAACTTAGCTGCCAATGGCAATAGCACCATCGCATCGGCCGCCGATGATCCTTTTGCACCCACCACACAGGATGCAACTACACAGGCCAATGGCGACGCCGGAAACTACCGGCAGGATTTGATTAAAAACCTGCCACTGACACCAGATTTACTCAACCGCTCAAACATGCGGGTTTACAATGCCTACATGGATATGGCTAATTTTTACCGCGATTTGTTGGGTGATAAAAAAGAAGCTATTGTAACGTACGAGGCGATACTAACGCGCTTCCCCAGAAGCACCGATAAAGCGGCTGTATATTATAACCTGTACCGCCTTTATGCCAATATAGATGCAACCAAATCCGAGGCGTACAAGAATATGATCCTGAAAGAATTCGGACAAAGTGTTTTTGCAAAGATCATTCTGGACCCTGAGTACAGCAAGCACCTTGACGATGCCAATGCAGAATTTACTATTTTGTATAACGGCGTTTATGATTTGTATGCACAAAGAAAATACACCGAAGTAATTACCCGCGCAAACGACTTGCTGGCCAAATATCCCGACAATCGCTTTGCAGCCCAGCTATTTTATTTACGTACCATAGCAGCCGGCCACCAGGAAAAGCTTGCACCATTCATGACCGATTTGCAGCAGATAGTAGCCAAATATCCGGATGATAAACTGGTAACTCCTTTAGCTGCCCAGCATTTAACTTACATCGACTCGAACCGGATGGAGATGGAAACACGTACGGTTGTATTAACCGGCAACGATGTTAATGATATACCTTTTACGCCTCCGGTGGCTTATCAAAAACAAACAGAATACCGCCCGGAGTATCATCCATCAGCAGCGGTTGCGCTGATACCCGAGGTGCGGAAACCCGTGCCGCCTCCGGTAGTCGTAGCAAAGCCAGCCCCGCCCGTCGAAAAGCCTAAACCCGCCCCGCCGATTAAACCAACCGTTAGCACGGTGGTCGTATCCCGTAAAGATTCCGTAAAAACATCGGTTAGCACAGTAATCGTGTCCCGCAAAGATTCGGTAAAAACAGTAGTTCAGCCCGCTGTACAACCAGTTAACGCCAATGCCGCGCCAAGTGTTGATTCGGTCAGGAAATTACTTGATCAATTTGCCGCAGCCAAACAGGCACAACAAACACAACCACCAGCAAGCGCCCCAGCTGTAATAACAGCTGCACCAGTAACGTATATATTTAGCTTACGCGATAGCAGCAATTACTTTTTTGTTGTAAATGTAAGTACCGGTACAACTAACCTGGCGTCGTCGCGTTTTGGTATCGGGCAGTTCAATCGCAGCAGGTTTTCGGGTAGTACAATCAAGCACGACCTAAAGCCCGTGGGCGACGATAATCAACTGATATTTGTGGGCCGGTTTTACAGCCTGGAGGATGTTAAAAAGTATGCCCGCTCTATTATCCCGGTAATGCCCGATATTATGAAGGTGCCAAAGGATAAATACAGTTTTTTTATCATTACCAGGGAAAATCTGGATAAATTAGCCGACAAAAAAACATTAGATAGCTATATTGAGTACTATCAAAGATATTATTGAAAAAAATGAAGATCTACAATAAAAAACCAGCCCTTAGTCCGCAGGAAATACGACACTACAACTGGTATATATGGCGCGCCGTAATAGCCCTTTTTGTTTTTGTGGCGTTGATGATAACACTCACCGTTTTTGATGTTTTTGGGCAGCTACCACCTTTTTACCGCCTGGAAAACCCGAAAAGCTACCTCGCATCAGAAGTGTTATCATCTGATAAGCAGGTTTTAGGTACGTATTATGTTCAAAACAGATCAAACGTTACCTATAAACAGCTGTCGCCTAATGTTATTAATGCTTTAGTTGCTACCGAAGATAAACGTTTTTACGACCATTCGGGGATTGATTTCGGCCGCAGCTTTACTATATTCCTGCACCTGCTTATCGGCCAAAAACAGGGCGGTAGTACAATAACCCAACAACTGGCAAAAAATTTATTTACCGAAAAATCAAATAACCCATTTGTGCGGATAACCCAAAAACTGCAGGAATGGATAACGGCCGTTAAATTAGAGCGCCATTATACCAAAGAAGAAATACTAACCATGTACTTAAACACTGTTGATTTTGGTGCTTACAATACATATGGTATAAAATCGGCCGCGCGCACCTATTTTAATACCACGCCAGATAAATTGACGCCGGATCAGGCTGCCTTATTAATCGGGATGGTTAATGGCCCTGGCATTTACTCTCCTATCCGACATCCGAAAAATGCTATAAATCGCCGCAACCTTGTACTTAACCGTATGCAGGAACAAGGCTTTTTAAGCGATGGCCAGGTTGCCGAGTTTAAACAAAAACCACTTGGGTTAGATTTTCACCAAAATAACCATTTTGATGGCCCGGCTCCCTACTTCAGGTCGGTGTTAAAAAAAGAGATTCAAAAGATTTTTAAAGAACAAAGCATCAATCGCCCCGATGGTACACCCTATGATCTGGATCTGGATGGACTAAAAATTTACACCACCATTGATGCCACCATGCAGCAATATGCCGAAGAGGCACAGCAGGAGTACATGAAAAACCTGCAAGCGCAATTTAACGATCACTGGCGCGGGCAAAACCTGGCCAAAAGCATCCACAATTTTAAATTCCTGATAAACCAGGGGATGCTAAAAAGCGACAGGTACAAACAGCTGAAAATGCAAGGCATGAGCGATGAGGATATCAAAACCAATTTTAATACCAAAGATACCCTGAACCTGTTTACCTGGCACGGCAATATTGATACCGTAATGCGGCCAACGGACTCCATTATATACTGTAAGATGCTTTTGCGTAACGCCCTTATGAGCATGGACCCTACAACCGGCTATGTCAAAGCCTGGGTGGGCGGCACCAACTTTGAGCATTTTAAATACGATCAGGTTAAAAATGGCACCCGCCAGGTAGGCTCAACAGCAAAACCATTTACTTACGCGGTGGCTATTGATAATGGTTACTCGCCATGTTTAAAAATAAACAACGTACCCGATACCATCCGCGGTTATGGCGATCCGTGGTGCCCCCGCTCGTCTCCGTCAGAAACCTTGCCGGGCTTTATAACCCTGCGCCAGGCACTGGCCCACTCGCAAAACTGGGTAACGGCCCACGTAATGAGTGAAGTGAAGCCCGAACCTGTTGTAGAACTGATTAAAAAAATGGGAATAACCAGTGCCGTACCTGCCTACCCATCCATATGCCTTGGTACATTTGATGCTTCGGTATTTGAAATGACAGCAGCATACTCGGTATTTGCCAACCACGGTTTATGGACCGAGCCTACCTATATATTACGTATTGAAGACAAAAACGGCAACGTATTATATAGCCATACCCCAAAAGTAGTGCAGGCCATGAACCCCCAAACCGCCTACGTAATGACATATATGTTAAAGGGTGTTATTGAAGATGGAACAGGCTCAAGGCTGGCTTATAAATACGGGCTGCGTAACCCTATAGGTGGCAAAACCGGTACTACCAACGGCAACTCAGATGGCTGGTTTATTGGCATCACTCCTCAGCTGGTAACCGGCCTGTGGACAGGTTGCGAAGACCGCGACATCGCCTTTCAATCAACCCGCCTGGGCGAGGGAGCAAACAGCGCACTCCCTATATTTGCGTTATATATGAAAAAGGTGTACGCCAATCCCGCCCTCGGCATCAAAAAAACAGTTGATTTTGACGCCCCAAAAACAGGTGTAAGCATTGTTTTAGATTGTGGCCAGTATAACCAGCAGCAGCAGGGTACGAATGAGGTGGATAAGAAATTAGATTTTTAGAAGATCATTGTCACCTCAAAACGACAATTTTAATATGTCATTGCGAGGAACGAAGCAATCGCAAACTTTGCAAACCTGCTATGCATGCGACGAGGTTGCCACGCTATCGCTCGCAATGACATGTGCGGCATAACGTGGCCAAACAATCAGTGACGATTGAATATGAGTGATAAATTTGATTACAGAGAGGCCCTGAAAAATATTCCCCATAAACCGGGAGTTTACCAATATTGGGACGAGGAGAAGGAACTGATATACATCGGTAAAGCTAAAGACCTGCGTAACCGTGTTGGGTCTTATTTTAATAAAGAAATTAACATTAATGCCAAAACACGGGTTTTGGTATCAAAAATCCGCAATATAACTTTTACCATTGTTGATACCGAGGTGGATGCCTGGCTGCTGGAAAACAGCATGATCAAAAAGCACCAGCCCAGGTATAATGTATTGCTTAAGGACGATAAAACCTACCCCTGGGTAATTATTAAAAACGAAAACTTCCCACGTATTTTCTGGACCAGGCGTATTGTTAAGGACGGGTCAAAATACTTAGGCCCATATGCATCCATAAGCATGATGCACAACATTTTGGGGCTGATAAAGGAAACTTACCCCCTGCGCACCTGCAATCTGGCGCTAACCCGCGAAAATATTGATAAGGGTAAATTCAAGGTTTGCCTGGAGTACCAGTTGGGCAACTGCAAAGGGCCCTGCCAAAACTACCAAACGGAAGAGGACTACGATAATAGCATAGCCGATATTACCGATATCCTGAATGGTAAAATAGGTGCCATACTACGCCGCCTTAAAGGCGAGATGGAAGCAGCCGTAGCCGAATACAACTATGAGCTTGCCCACAGGCTGAAACGTAAGTTTGATTTGCTGGAGAATTACCAAAGCAAATCAACCATAGTTAACTCGTCCATTACCGATGTGGATGTGTTTAACATTGCATCAGAAGAGAAACTGGCCTTTGTAAACTATTTAAAGGTAATGAATGGCACCATCATTCAAACGCAAACCATTGAGCTTAAAAAACGCCTGGATGAAAGCGACGAGGAACTGCTTACTTTAGCCATTATTGAATTCAGAAACCGGTATAATAGCACATCAAAAGAAGTGATTGTACCGTTTGACATTGATGTTGAAGACCATCCGGGCATTAAATTTACGGTACCAAAACTGGGCGAAAAACGTAAGCTGCTCGATTTGTCGCAAAAGAACGTACAGTATTTCAAAAAAGAAAAAATTGACCAGTACGAAAAGCTCAATCCCGAAATCCGCACCGAGCGTTTACTAACGCAGATGATGAAGGATTTGCGGATGAACCAATTGCCGCGCCACATCGAATGCTTTGATAACTCCAACTTCCAGGGCAAATATCCTGTCTCGGCAATCGTAGTATTTAGGGACGGAAAACCATTTAAAAAGGATTACCGCCACTTTCACGTAAAAACAGTAGAAGGCCCTAATGACTTCGCCACCATGGAAGAAGCTGTGCACCGCCGCTATCGCCGCATGCTTGACGAAGGGACGGAATTGCCGCAACTCATCATTATAGACGGCGGCAAGGGGCAGCTATCGAGCGCAATGCACAGCTTAAAACTATTAGGTATAGACAAACAAGTAACCGTGATAGGCATAGCCAAACGCCTGGAAGAATTATACTACCCCAACGACCAGTACCCCATGTACCTGGATAAAAAATCAGAAACACTTAAGGTGATCCAACACCTTCGGGACGAGGCACACCGCTTTGGCATTACCTTCCACCGTAAAATACGCGACAAAGGCACGCTGGCTACTGAGTTGGAACTGATAGAAGGCATTGGAAAAACTACTGCCGAAAAACTATTAAAATACTTTAAATCTGTAAAAAAGATCCGCGAAGCCAATGAGGAGTTACTGTTGGAAGTTGTTAATTTAAAGCAGGCCAAGGCGATTTTGGGATATTTTGATCAAAGTCAAAATTAAGTTATTGACTTGTGCTATCAAACCACCGTCATTGCGAGGTACGAAGCAATCCCCTACATGCTAAGTCCCACATAGTCCGGGATTGCTTCGCGCCTCGCAATGACGGTAGTTTTGGACTTGATTTACCCAAAACGCAAAAAGTCAAAACCGTACCAGTTTTGACTTTTTACTTTTGAATTTTTACTTAACAATTAGTACTGCCAAAGGTTAAGCTCCCAATCCATTAAACTCTTTTTGATCCTTTCCGATTCGTATAGCTTATCTATGCCCTGGGCGTAATCTTTAACGCGTTCGTCTTTATCATTACTTTGTTTCACGATATAGCTGGCGAAGATCCGCTTCATGAAAACATCGTCGAAACTTAAGCCTGTTGCATCGCTGGCGCGGCTAACCACTTCTTTGGTTGCCAATACCTGGCGGGCTTCAGGAAAATAAATCCAGAAAGCTGGCTGATAATCTACATCTGCACCGCCTACGCCTTTTGGCTTAACAAGCGGCGCTATGCCGATGATGCGTGGCTCAAATATAGACCGCTGGCGGTCAAACACCCAATCTTCTTTTATACGGTATTTCAGTACGCTATCGGGGTTAAATTCGCTGGCAACCATTGTAGATCCAACTTCGTTCCCGTTGGCATCAAATTTCTTAACCACACTACTATCAGCACCGGATAAACGTCCTTTGGCCTGTGAGCCTGTTAGGGGTGTACTAAAGCTATCTCCGTTAACGTCATCCTTTTTACCGGGTGTTGGGTCATAAGCCGTTAGTTCGCCCGCTGTTATAGCGTCCAGCAAAACATCAATTAACCGACGCTTTGGCGATGCCAGGTAAGTATTCATTTTATCGCGTACGTCAATCTCGCGCCATACCCTTTTGGCAAATGCCACATCGCTTTCGCGCAGGTTAGGGTACGGGGTTACTTTGGCACTTAAAATGTTGTTCTTTTTATAATAGCCATCAAGCGGCCTTTCAAAAGGCTTCATTGGCTTTTTGTTAGCGGTATCAGGAGTTGGCTGGCTGGCCACTGTATTTGATGGTGGCGGAGGCGTGGCTCTCCTTCTTGCAGCTGTCGAGGTGCCTGTTGGTTTCCTGGTTGATTTTTTTGCAGGTTTCTTTTGCGCATAAGCGCCAATACAGGCTATACAAAGTAAAATAATTAAAATTCTCTTTTTCATACGCGTTTAATTTGCGGATAATACAATTGCGTCCAGTCCGCGTGGTGTACCGTCCGGGCCAACAGCCACAACATCTTTAAATACAACTGTAGTACCTGGTGTAACAGTATTCAATGCCGATTTCATTGCCCCGGTAAGCTCACCGCTTGAGCCCGAATATATGATGGCATCCTGACGCGGTTTTATAATTAATACCGTAAAACGGGTAACATTAAATTTGGCATCGAAATCAAAGTTGTCAAGTTTAGCAAAAAGCCTGTCTTGTGCCCTTAAGTTAGCAGCGCTGGTTGTACCGCCGCTTTTGCCGCCAAACTGCGCTTTAGGATCCGGGATTCGTTTTATACGAAAATCAGATGCGCCCAAAACCATGCCTTTTTCACCTGTAACAGTAATCTTTGCAGCACCAACGTTACTTACCTTGACGGTATAATGCCCTGCGGAACCGCTAATGGAACCACCGCTCATGCTTACATTTAAGCTTGAAGTTGGCACGCCTGGCGCCGACACTGAAACCGGGTTGGCAACTCCTATATACAATACATTCATTTTATCCGGAGATACCACAGCCGATGGTCTTGCAACCATATACTCCTGTGAAAATGTATACCTTTTATCCGGCCCGCCATCAACTGCTTTAACAACCAATTCGCCGCTCATAGTATGCTTGCCTTCGCCACTTGCGGTAGTTGTGTAAGTTCCAATACCATCTTTCGTCGGCACAGAAGACCCTCCAACAGTAATAGTTGGATTGGTATGAGAATCATAAGCCGTCAAATAAATGTCTGCTTTAAATTGTTGTCCGGCCAAAATATAACTGCTTGGCGCCACGGCAACGGCCCTGAATGCGTTCAGCGTAACCTCAGCCTTATCAACGTTGCTATATAATTTCTTTACAACCTCATTCTCGGCATTTTTCGAATCAGCCTCTATCTTGGCAAGTGTAGTTATAGTCGCTCCCAACGGGATACCTTCACCAAAATAAGCCTCCTGCCAGGTTTTTTGCTGCATTCCGGTGTTTGCCTTTGGAGCATCGGCGTTTAAAGAAAAATTCACTCCTTCAGCGTCCTTGCCTAACAATTTCAGCAATTTGGCACGGGTAGCGTCAATCTTTTCTTTTAAAACATCGGCCTTTTTTCCATTGATCATCACTTCTGATGATATATCTAAATTATCTCTTGCGTTAATATCATCAATTTCAGGGTTGATACCTCCACCTTTTTCTTTTAGCTCCTCCTTTAATCCATCTATATACTTGTTCAGATCCTCCGTCATAGCGGTAGCCTCCTTCGCAGCATCATAGTATTTTTTCTTATCGGGCTGAGCCTTTACCTTAGTCTCGAAAGAACTGTATGTGTTTGATAAACTGGCATTTACATTCTTAGTGGATGCATCCAAACTTTTGGTAATATTTTTAAAAGCATCCAACAGGTTCTCCGGTACGTTTAGGGCAATTAAACCTAAAAGCACCAGGTATAAGATACCTATCATTCGCTGTCTTGGGGTTTCTTTACCTCCGGCCATCTATATAAATCTTAGCTTTTAAAAAAATCTGTTTAATAAATTAACTAACACGTGGCTGATTCATAGCTGTAAGCATATTGCCATATATAGCGTTCAATGATCCCAGGTTTTTTGCTAAACGGCCAACCTCTTCCTTAAACTGTTTCGAGTCATCTAACGATTCGTTAAAGTTATTCATGGTTAAGGCCATGTTTTGGTAAAACTTGCTCATCGATTTTAAGTGCGCGTTTGAATCCTGCAACTCCAGCTCATAAACGGCGTTTAACGATCCTAAGTTTTTAGCCAGTTTGTTTACCTGCTCATGATAAGCTTTTGAATCTACATTGGTATCGGCCATCTCGGCTAAATTGGCCGAAGCTTTTTCAAAAGCTGCGCTCAGGTTATCATAACTTGCGGTGGCTGTTTTTACTTTAGCAGTAAAAGCAATAGTAGCTTCGCCGGCATCAGTTACTCTTGATATAGCTGCAACTTTATCGCCAAAAGTTCTTAAACCATCGCCCAGGCTACGTACCAGATCGGGACCTATTTTGGCATCATCAAGCATTTTATCTAAAGCTGCGGTAGTGTTGGTTGCTCCTATAGCAACCGGGTGTGATGATGACTTTGGCAGTTCGCCCTGGAAATCTTCATTAAGTTCAGGATATACCCGCACCCAATCAACCTCTTTGTCTTCACGTTGTAATCCTAAAATAAAGAAAAGTATAGCCTCGGTTGTTAAACCCGCAGTGATAAACTCAGAAGCATATTTCCAGTGTTGAATTTTAAATAACAAACCGATGATAACTACCGTTGCCCCGATTGAAATAATGTTTCCTATTCCAAATGGTTTTTTCTTTCCAGTTCCAGCCATAATAATCAGAAATAACTTTGTTTAGATTTTACGTTTATTGTTTTGTTTATCGTTTGTCTTTGATATCCCGGCCCAGATAACTTGTTACGCAGCGGAAACCGATATATGATTTAGCGGTATCCTGGTACTCGTAGGTACGGGTAGAATTTTGGAGGAAGTAACCGATATCTTTCCATGATCCGCCCCGCACAACTTTACGTTTAAGCACTTCGGGGTCAGAGGATTTTGCCTCAACCGCAAAGGTTGGAGCAAGGTCATGCACAAAGGTTGAAGCTGACTCGTCAAAAGCTGACGATGTCCATTCTGCCACGTTGCCGGCCATGTTATATAAGCCATAGTCATTAGGGAAATAGGAACGCACGTTTACCGTGTAAGCGCCGCCATCATCTGTATAATTACCGCGGCCGGGTTTAAAGTTGGCCAGTAAACAACCTTTAGCGTTTTTAATGTAAGGACCGCCCCATGGATAATCGGTACCTAACCTGCCGCCACGGGCGGCATATTCAAATTCACCTTCGGTAGGTAAGCGGTAATCGGCACGTGGAGGTAAATGTCTTGAATTTTTATAGGCTTCGTTGTAGCGAGTGCGCCAAACGGTAAATGCCCTTGCCTGTCTCCAGGTGACACCTACTACAGGATAATTGCGAAAAGCAGGATGTGAAAAATAAGCCTCAACCATAGGCTCATTAGCCGCGTATGAAAAATCGCTTAACCATACCAATGTATCGGGATATACGGTAACGGTATCGCGCAAAATGAAATCCGAACGTCTTGATTTTGGGTCGTTCCTGTGGTTTGCGGCATCGCGTAGTACCATCAGCGCATAGTTATATTTAAGCAACCGTACATCCAGTTCGTCGCGGTCAAAAACCCTGTCTTCATTCTGGTAAAACATTCCCTGAAGCTTCGATTTGTTGCTTGCGGCGCCTTTTTTGTTACTCCAAACCGGGTTCTTTTTTACATAAGCCCAATTGATATATTTTTTACCGCTTGCGTTGGCCCCACGGCCGCCTTTTGGCTGCAGATAATATTTGTTATCATTTACATAATTGGTAATAGCGATAGAGTCACGTACCCAAAATACAAATTTCTTGTATTCGCTGTTGGTAATTTCTGTTTGGTCCATAAAAAAAGGAGCCTCGGTTACCTGTTTTGGCTGGGCAGTTTGCGCAAAGGTTACATCCTGATCTGTTTGGCCCATCATAAACGACCCGCCTGGTATATAAACCATTCCGTAAGGCACTTCGGCCTTAAAGGAACGCTGCGGCACACCGGTTAACTCACCTCTGTCGCCGCCACCACCGCAACCACTTAATACACCACCAGCTAAAACAACTATTAAAAAGTATATCTGCTTCATTTTAAAATCAAAAATCAGTTATAAAAATATAACATTATAAGACCCCCGAATATATCAAATTTGCGTTACCGTGCCAAAAAACATTTAAATTAAGCAATAAAAAGCCCTTTAAAACGCCAACGGCATTGTTTTATTAATAAATTACAGTGTTATAAACAATGAACTAACTAACTACTTAAGTGTAAATTAGATGTCACTAATACGCCTTTAACCCCAAAAAAGTTTCAAACTGGTAAATAAATTTCCTTTTTTTTATTTATTTACCAATTTACAATACTGCTCAATAGCCATTGTCATGGATGGAGCGGCTGGTGTTGGTGCAGGAATATCCAGTATTAAACCCGCTTCAAGCACTGCTTTGTGGGTTGTTGCACCAAAGGCAGCTATGCGTGTATTGTTCTGTTTAAAATCGGGAAAGTTTTTATAGAGGGACTGGATACTTGAAGGACTGAAGAAGGCGATAACGTCATAAAAAACCTCGGCCAGATCTGAAAGATCGCTGCAAACAGTACGAAATAGCACCGCCGGGGTAAAGTTATACCCATTTTCCAATAAAAAGCGCTGGGTTTCTTCGGCAGCCACATCTGAACATGGATACAGGAATTTTTCGGCAGAATGCTTCTTCAACACTTCGGCTAAATCGGCGGCTGTTTGCTTGCCAAAAAAAATTTTGCGCTTGCGGTATTGAATATACTTTTGCAGGTAAAGCGCGATTGTTTCGGATAAACAAAAGTATTTCATTTCTACAGGCACCTCAAAGCGCATCTCTTCACAAATGCGGAAGAAATGGTCGGCAGAGTTGCGGCTGGTAAAAATAACCGCTGTAAAATCAGCCAGGTTAATTTTTTCCTTCCTGAAATCCTTTGCCGGTACGCCCTCAACATGAATAAATGATCTGAAATCAATTTTCAAGTTCAGCTTTTTAGCCAGCTCGGCGTACGGATTTTTGTCGTTTTCGGGTTTTGATAAAGTAACTAATATACTTTTAACCTTTTTCTTTCTGTCTTCCAAGTCAATTCTTTTAACTACCTAAATCCTAATGTTTAATGCCTTTATCAAAATTAAAATAGGGCAAATTTCGAGGGCACAAAGATACGTAAATAAATAAAATTTGTGAAATCTAAAAGTAGAAATTATGTTTACGCTGCTCCTGAGATATTGCCATATAAAAATGATGATAACAATGATGAGTGTAAGGGTAAGCAATACCGGGATGTACTGAGCGCCCAATAAGCTAAAACATATCACTACCGGTAAAAAAACGAATGCTATATTAAAATAAGTAAGGTGTAATATGTTCAGATATTCGGTTACCAGTTTATTAATATCAAACACAAAACCCAGCAGTTTAAGTACAACAAATTTTAGCGCAAACAAAGCAATAACACCAATAGTAAGCAAAACAAAAAGCCTGCTGCCGCTCACCACATAATAAACTCCTTTATAAGCCGCCAATTGGTATAAAAAAAGGCTAAATGTTAAACAAAAAAGCAAAAATAATCCTAAAAAAGCCCATAGACTTACTACCCCATCTTCTTTGCCGGCCTGCGATAAAACGCGCTTACTATAAAATGAATGCCATACAAAGCTCACATCACTGTTGAGGGTTATATTTAATATTGCCGTGTATAACAGCAGTGCAATAATAATTGCAATAACCCAGGGGTCGCGCTGCGGACGGCTAAGGCCATCTTTTACCTTACCTTTTGTTTTTAGATGAATATCTAAAAATCCATATCCTTTATATTGGGTGCGGGCAAGTAAGCTATCAGTAAACTCATTGGTGGTGCTTGAATCGGGCACACGGATAAAGCGCATCGCTATTGAATCGGCCACAAAAAGCTTCCGGGCCTGCATAGCGTTGGCAACAGAATCGAGCAGGGAATTACCGCCAATGCTGATATGCCTGTAAGATGGGGCCTTGCGGCCTGCCGAAGTATCCTGCTGGCCAAGGGCGGCAAATACTACACAGCATATCAACAAAAAACTTAAGGCAATTAAACGCATTTAAAAATTAACCCTTTAAAATTCGCTGCAAAATTAAGGTAATAATTGGTTGTTTGGTAATGCCCGGTAATTAAAGATAAACGTTAATCAACAGTACCCGTAGCTGCCCAAAAAACCAGGAAACCAGGCCTGCTTTTTTTAACAATGATACGCCTGAGTATCCGTTTAGGGTTTGGATGAATATTAAGCACATCAATATTATGATGGTCGCTTTCTGTCATTATATTTTTTTTGCCCCATTTGGCCAGGTTATGTACCAGATAACTTAAGTTTTCATCGCCCGTAGTTATATCATTGTAGTAATCGGGCAATGTAAAATCCTTTATTTCGGTACCGTCTTTATAAATCAGCTGTATCCGAAGCTGTGACGGGCCTTCGGAACTGGTAAGACTTAAATAGATCGCCTGATATTTCTTCTTCGGAACACTAAAAGCAAATCCGCCCTCACCCGAAACATAACGGGCCTGGTAGCTCACACTGTCACGATTATTATAGTGCAGTTTAATTGCCGGATGCCTGTACGAAGCAGGTATCAGCGGATTATCCGGAAGGGCATGTGGATCTCTATTATCGCAATAAACGGCGGCGGACATGGTGAGGTAGCCGTCGCCCTCGCCGTCACCATCAATGCCTTTTGTCCAGCTTTTGAGTAAAGCATTAAAGCAAGTACTAACCGGGCGGGCATTTAACAAAGTGTCGATATTAATTTGAATTGTTTTACCTGCCCGTTGCGCATTGGCCACGGTTGAAAACAAAAGGAAGGCCGTAAAAATAATAGCTGGTTTGAGGCCCATAATGTTGTTGGTTGGGCCAAAGATATAAACCAATACGTAGCCGGAAGTATTTATTGGGGCAGTTTTTTTAACAACTCTTTTGCAGGAACAGCTTTAAAACCGTCTTTATCATCGCCAACAATGAGGCTTTCGCCATTCGCCGCGGCAGATTCAACCAATTTACGATTTGCCCTTTTCAAACCTTCCATAACCTTTGATGCAAATTCATCAATATCCATATTAGTATTTGCTTTCGTTATCATCGCTTTGCCTTAAAATAGTATTCCAAATATCGGCTTTTATTATATTTGTTTCAAACCGAAATCCACCCTGAGCAACAAATACTGATCCAACATCTGTGTTATTGACAACCAGCCACTTGTCGCAGATAGTAATATATAGTTTTATCAGGTCTTTTATTCCCCCGTAATATCTGCGAATGATCACATCTCCGGGTATATTATGCCCACCCTTACTTACTCTTTTTGCTACCCGTTGCATGGCCATTTGAGGCGATTTTAACCAAAAATAAAGCAGGGTTACGTTATATCCATTTTGCCGAACTTTCTTTATCATCGATACATAACTCCTGGTGGATAATGTTGTTTCGATGGCAAAATCAACCTCCTGTTTTAAAAGCTCATCAATACGTTGCAACATAATCCTGCCTGCAGCCAAAGTCACACTTTCGGGGTTAAACGGCGAAATACCCGCTGCAATATTATCGGCGTTAACAAACTCGTAACAGTTAAGCAGTTCGGGTAAAACGGTGTAACTTGCCGTTGTTTTACCGGCGCCATTGCAGCCCGCTATAATATATAAATTTGGCATTCGGCTTTAAAATAATAAAGATAGTTTAAAAAACACAATTGCTTTGTTAATTCCGTTATCATTATAATTGCCAAAACTAACCGGGTAGTGTTAAAACTATTTGGTTGCCGGCAATACTTCAACAATATCTATTACATATAATTGATGATGCAAAACCTATTTAAAACCATCTGTTTCTTTTTAATTGCTGCATTGGCTTTTAGCCAGGATTGCCCTGCCCAGGTCAAAAAAAAGAAGCCCCACCTATCTGTCAGGGACTCATTACGGAAAAAGGTTTTGCGAAGAGATTCTGTAATCCGTTCGTTTAAGAATGTAGATGGCCCGGTAAATATACTGCTTGGTAAAATTGAGGATTATACCACCTCATACGTGGAAACCAATTCTGACTTGTCGCGAGGTTTTGACACTTTAGAGATAAGCCAGGAGTTGCCAACTTTAGAGAAACGGATGTCGTTAATGCGTAATGCCATTGACCGTTCATCTACTTTAGGTAACCTGGTTACCATCAGGGATATCATTGATCACCTAAAAGATCAAATGGACTCGTGGGAAGACCGGATAACCATTTATACCAATCAGCTTGACGCTATCGGCGACAAGGTATCTGATTTTAAATCGGATACTGTTTTGCGAAATGCCCCCGCTGATAGCAGCCTGAGGGTCAAAACCATTGCACAGGTACAGGACCTGGATGCTAAATGGAAAAATTTAGATAGCAGCGCCAAAAAATCAATGATCAGGATTGGCCTGCTCGAAAACAGGATATCGGCCTTATCTATTTTGCTGATTGACCTTGATGATAGGATAGATTTAAAAATTCATGAGTTTACTGTTAATGCACTTACCAACGAATATGGTTTTATCTGGAACCCTCACCCAAGTAAAACACCTAATAGCCTAAGTACCGCTTTTACAAAAACGAGCCGCTTAATTTACCTGCTTTACGCCTACTTTATAACCAGCAAATCAAACTTTGTTGCGCACATTGTAAACTTATTGATATTGGTTGTTTTTTTTGGATGGATTTATAACAGCCGCAAAAAAATAGCCCGGTTAAATAGCGGGTACGATAGCATCTTTGAGCAAACAAATTATATTGTAAAATATCCTTACCTATCAGCCCTAACCGTTTTTAGCATGGTATCGCCTTACCTGTATGACCATCCTACGCAGGCATTTACACATACCATGTTTTTAATCATGATGGCAAGTATTGGTGTTTTGATTAAAAATAACTGGCCCAGGCCGCTATATAAATTTTATGGCGTGCTATTTATAGCTTCCGTATTTTTTTGCATCAGCAGCCTAATGGTTTTGATAACCTACACAGACAGGGTTTTATTGCTGCTGTTATCCGGTGCTGTAATTTATTACTCATTGCAGCTGCTTAAACAAGTAAAAAACGGTGCACAGACATACCCGCCTTACATGCAGTTGATATTAAAAGCATTTATAGCACTGCATGGCTTTGCCATACTGTTAAACATTACCGGGCGGTTTAGCCTGGCCAAAATATTTAGTGTAACTGCTACTTTAAACCTGTGCCTGGCCATGGGCTTTTATCTGTTGTTGCAAATACTGATGGAAAGCTTGTTTTTACAGTTAGAGGGTAACAAAAAATCGGGCAATAAAATTACTTCGTTTTTGGATTTTAAAGAATTGCAGAAAAAGTCAAAAGGGTTCCTGGTTAAAATTATTGGTATATTATGGCTTGTGGCCTTAGCTAAAAACCTAACCATCGACGATTATATATATGACCAGGCTAATGATTTTTTAAATTCGCCGCACCAGGTAAGCAGTACGGCTTTCACTTTCCGCAGCATACTGGTATTTGTAATTGTAATATGGATATCGGGTTTAATAGCCAGGGTTATCAGCTATTTTTATGATTTTGCCGGGCAACAAACCAAACTAACACCGCAGGCTAAAAAAACCAGGTCGTCTATACTACTTATCAGGCTAACCATTTTTGTTGTTGGCTTTTTTGTGGCTATAACGGCGGCCGGCATCCCGATGGATAGGGTAACTATTATTATTGGTGCATTGGGCGTAGGTATTGGTTTCGGTTTACAAAACATAGTGAACAACCTGGTATCGGGCGTTATACTGGCTTTTGAAAAACCGGTACAGGTGGGCGATGTTATAGAGGTAAGCGGCAAATCGGGCACAATTAAAGAAATTGGAATCCGGTCAAGCAAAATTGAATGTGGCGATGGATCTGAACTTATTGTACCTAATGGCGACCTTATATCTCAGCACGTGATAAACTGGACCTTAAGTAATAATAACCGCCGGGTAGAACTTCTGATCAGGGTTGCTTACGGATCGGACATAGCTAAGGTAGAAAGCATTCTTAACGGCATTATAAAGGGTAATAATGATATCATGAAAACCCCGCCGCCAACGGTATTTTTAAATAACTTCAGCGACTCGGCCATCGAATTCAAGGCTTTATTTTGGGCCGACGATATCTCTAAATGGCAAGGCTTAAAAAGCAGCGTGATGCTGGCAATATATATTGAGTTTGACAAAGAGGGGATAGAAATACCAAAGGGACAAAAAGATATACAGGTTAATTTTCCGGCCGGCCTGGGCAACCAGGCACCACCAAATAAGGCCGGCGATGCCACTGCCCCGCCTGCGACTCAATAATGGTATTGTTGCTGGGTTTAGTGTTGGCTTGTTAAATATGGCTATTCATTTTAACAAGCCAACACTATTGTCATCTCCATTTATTGAATTTTATTTTTTCACAAATTTTGTTTTGCCTAACGAATTACCGCCTGCATCTTTCAGCTCAACAACGTAAACACCGGGTATAAACTTCGATACGTTTTCGCTCCAACTATCATTTACAGATGTTTTTTGTACCACAAGTGCTCCGGTTACATCGTAAATACTTAGTTTATAGCTTGACGCTGCGGTTGTAATTTTGCCGTTGGTGACACTCACATTTAAAGTCTCGGCTGTAGGATTAGGGTAAACACTAAACATATCAGCGTTTCCGTTGTTGTCAAAGTAAATATTTACAGGGTTTGAATAGGAAATATTGCCAAATAAATCAACCTGTTTTAAACGATAAACGTTATTGCCTGTGTTAGGTAACCGATCTGTATATTTATAAATGGTGCCGCCATTGCTTTGTACCTGGTAAACCGGGGCATAGTCGCTACTGTTGGTTCCCTGTTTTTCTAAAGTGAAAAAATAATTATTGCCTTCATTATAAGTTCGCCAGGTAACTAAAATACCATCGGTGGCTTTTTGAGCGGTAAAAGTAACCAGCTTATATTTTGATGCAGGCTGTTGCTGAACGGACAATTCAAAACGATTGGCCCCAAAAGTAACCGTATCCGCAGTTACAATATTAAATGCGTATGACTTGTATTTGCCAATATCGAGCGAATCTTGCTTATAATGATCAATCAGGTAAAATTTATACTGTACTGTATCGGCATTTTTAAGATCGGCAAGATCAACTTTATAAAGGCCGCTTTCAGTAGCTTTTACAAACAGCTTAATTTTTTTTCCTGTCCCCTTATAATCGGCAAGCTGGTTTATCGATGTCCTTACGCCATCTGCCGAATAACTGGAGATGTATACATCGGGCGCAGCCCCGTCTAAATCAATTGCATCTTCGGTATTGTGGAATTTATCGTCCCACTCTTTGGCAAAATATATGCCACATTGTGCATTTACCATACTATCTTTTGTAAGTTGTAAATGCAGGCCGGCAGCCGTCCATTCATCAGCCGGAACATTAAAAGATTTTTTTAACATCCTGATATCATTTTTAGTGCTCATCAACAATGCCGGAGTAGTTGATTTTGTGATGGCCGGGTAGCTAATCTTTTGGTCTTCCTTGAAAGTGATGGTTTGCCCGGTTGCTGTTGCATCTATAAGAAAGCCCTGGCCACTAACTATGTATTTACCGGCCCTGGTATTTGATGTAGTGTGGGTTGAAGCATTGTAAGAAATGTAGGCCTGCTCGGGGAGGCTCATTTCCCAAAAAATGGGGCTTATGGCGTTGGTTAAAGCATTATAATTATCAGTGTAAACAACATCAAGACTTATAGTACTTGCGTATGGATTGCCCACCTGGTTATAACCGGGCAATATGGCACCGGTGCCGGTATGGTAAGGTATTGATGTGCTGCTGGTATTCCAAAATTTAACCGGTACATTACCCTGATTTAGATAGCCTACTGCCGTAATAGTTGTATTTTCAGGCGTTCTTATCGCCGATGATGTTTGCGTACTGCTGTTATCCCCGATAAAAAAGTACAAAAAGCTATTACCAACTGGTATAGTTACCCCGCTGGTTTGAACCGCCACCGGATAACCCGAAATTGTTGTTGCCCCGGTTGCTGTAATATCATATATACCTACGTTTTTACCCGCAACATACGATTTAGTATTATTTGTAGTTAAGCTTTCGTTGTAAAGATATAATGTGGGATAGGTATTGGGAACAAAAAAACCGGTGCCCGGCCCGCCTGTTAGGCCCCCATTGTAAGTAACGCCGCCAAAAGTTTGCGATGTGCTGATATAGCTAAGGCCAATATTACCTGCCCCCGAAGTGTTTGAACTTATATTAACCGGTGGCGACATCAGGCGATAGCCCCGGTATCCGGAACCGCCTGTAATATAGCGCTGCACATTTACATTGCCTGTAATTACAGCGCCTGTAGGAATTTGCGCCACGGTGGCCGATGAGGATGCATCAGACATTAAAGTTAATACCCCGCCTGCATCAAGCGTTGTGGTTGCATTGGCCATAGTAAGCGTACCCGTGCTTGCCACCGCAAAACCACCCGAACCAGACATGGTTTTTGCATTTGATAACGATGTTCCGCTAAAATTTACATTCTTAAAAACGGTACCGGTGGAGCTTACATCGCTAAGGGCCTGGGCAGCCGAACCGTTAAAATAAGTTGTACCGGTACCTTGTGTGTATACCCCACCCGAATTATTGGCATAGTTGCCCGCAATGCTCAGATTGGCCGAGCCTAAGGCAAGTATGCCACTGCTGTTATTGGTAACATTGCCGGTAACGGTTATAGCCCCGCTGCCTTGTGTTACGGTTGTAGAGTTAGTCCAGTTACCTGTAACATTTACTGTGGGGTTATTGGTATATAAATCAACCCCGGCATTGGCAGTAGTAAAGTTGCCGCCGACCGACAAGGTACTTCCAAGTACGGTTTTGATGCCCGTGCCAGACGTTTTTAAGTTATAGTAGGAAACGCCACCCGACAGCCCGCTGATGGCTGCACTGGTATAAATAGTTTGGTTGGCCCCACCATACTCAACTGTTGCACCCGTATTATTAAACGACATTACGTTTATTCCTAATGTGGATAACGCGCTTATTGGCGATGATCCGGTTAACTTCAGTGTACCTGTACCACTTACACTGACAGTTGATGTATTATCAACCTGCGTTAAATTACTGGCAATTTGATTAGACGATGCGATGCCGCTTGCGCTCACTATTCCGCTTATAATACTTATTTTAGCGTCAAAGTTTCTTTGGCCGTTATCTAAAGTTGAAATTAAGCTAATATTGCCCGTAATACTCATTTGGCTTATAGACGATGTAAATGAAAAAGGGCTGTTGTTTGCTTTTGGTAAGCTGTAATCGCCAATATTTAATGCGCCTGTCGCCGTCAATGTACCCGTTCCTGATACCGCTAACGAATAACTACTACCGTTGGTGCTGTTAACATTGAGGGAGGCAGTTACCGTAATATCGCCATTAACGGTAAAGGGTGTATTTACGGCAAAGGTTGTGAATTGAGAGTTATCTGTTCCAAAAATTATGCTTCCTACTGAGGTTGCACCGCCGGAACTGATAATGGGGTACGCCTTTACGCCGGTTAAAGCTTTAACACCAATGCGTGCAATATCTATCGATCCTGGTACAACGCCCAAGCTCCAGTTACCCGTAGCGTTCCAGCTGGTGCTTACATTACCCGTCCAGTCGTTTGTATTAACTACTCCAACCACGGCGCCTGTAGTTGATGCGCCATTGTACGGAAAATATCCGCTGGTATAAAAACTTTGATAATTATCGGCATTTGCAGTGCTTACAGAGTAGGTTATACTGGTGGGCGTTGGTGTGCTAAAAGTACTTAATGCCTGCCCCACAAGAAAGTAATTAATTGCATTTACCGTAGTACCATCGGTATTGCCGGCCGAATAATAATATTCGGATGTGGGTAAGGTCATTTGTCCGGTATTGGTGCTATTTACGGCCACGCCTGTTACCAGCGAAGTTCCTGTTGCAGCCGAAAGTACGCTATTGGTAGTTTTGAAAAGGGTATATGACGAAAATATGGCCTGCCCGTTTGTTGCGGAGTTAAAAACCAATGTACCAAAATTGATATCTCCCCTGATGTTCGCGTTTACGCCGTAGGGTATAACATTGATCTGTCCTGGCGAAATAGAGGAAGAAATACCGTTGGCAGTGCTTGTAATAGGGATATACTCCACCTTTTGCTGGTAAAAATTGAAATTATCCCACTGAAAACGGTTGGCGGCCGAAGTTGAAGATTCCAGGTACGAAAAATTGTAGGTATTTAAATCAATGCTGCTTACTGTTGTCCCCACGTTAGTTGGCCCTGAAGTAGTAGTAACGCCTGTTGATCTGTTTAAAATATAAATGTAATAGTAACCGATAACCGACTTTACAATACGTATCTGGTAAGTAGTGGTACTGCTGTTCGGCATTGATACGGTTGCATAATTGGTGACCTGGTTATTGGCCGTGCCGTATTTAAACCTCAAAACCAGGTTGCCATTATATTGGGTAACGTATAAGCCCTTAGTATAATCGGTAGCGCTGTTAGCCGTGTAGGTGTTTGCAATAAGCCAGTAACGCCAGGAATCCGTGGCTGATGAGCTGCTTGCAGCCATAGTGACAGAATTATCGGCAGTTGCGGCACCGGTTACATTCTTGTAATCAAACTCCCATTCGTAGGTACGGCCCGACATGCTGAGCGCGGCGGCAGAACTTCCGCTGCTCATAAAATTCCAACGAAGATAACCCACGGCCCCCAGGGCTAATGATGATAAACTTTTAGAAGAATTTAAGGATGAGCTTGAAACCAAATCAATGGTAGCCGATGAAGAATTTCGGGTAGAGCCCGCTGCCGGTAAAAATGTTGACGGCGTACCGGCAGTGGCCGACTCTAAGCTGTTATAGTAATATTGCCTCGGGGTATTAGTTCCATCGTAGTATTCTTGCGCAACAGCCATATGGGCAATGAAAACAATACATACTATCCATAAAGATTTAAGTAAAGTTGTTTTCATATAAAAATAATTAATAAAGCCGTGGTAAAAATCAGGGTGCGGCAAACTTTTGAAAGCACTACCAACTTTGATACGTAAAACATTGATAATAAGGTTTCTTTTTACTAAAGAAAATTTTATTAAAAATACCATGAAAAATTGCTTTTTGCTGATTTTAAGGGAGAAATATTTCCTACCGAGAAACCAATATTGATAAAACAGGCTTAGGCAAAAGAAAATACCCAATAGTTACAAAAATATCACTTATTGATAATTTTTTTTATTTTACGACTTATTATTTTAACCAAAAAAGCTAAGGCAATGTATTTTAATACAGATTGCCTGTTTATTTACGGTACATTTAAATAGTTTATGGCAAAAAGATAAATATAGTGGGGGATAGCTATGCCGGAACAACCGTTTTATTAGCGATGAAAGGCAATAAAAAGATTAAAAATTAACAATACGGCATATGCCTGAATTAACATCAGGCCGCTATTGCCATCCTGAAATAAAATGGGTTAATAACCAACAGCCCTAAGTTGTAAAACCAAATTCTTCTTAAGAAATCCACAATTGCGTTTACCTTTGCCCTGTTTTGCATTGGCCCAAACGTTTACAAAAAGCCAAAGGCAAAATGAACAAAGCTTAAAGCTAACAGCAATTTACTATCAAATAAAACATGGCCGGCATCTACATACATATTCCTTTTTGCAAACAAGCTTGTCATTACTGCGATTTCCATTTCAGCACATCGCCGCAATACAAAGACGAGTTGGTACAGGCATTGGTGAGCGAAATTAAGCTGCAAAAAAAATACCTGAACGGCGAAACCGTGGAAACAATCTACTTTGGCGGCGGCACCCCTTCGGTGCTGGCAGCCGACGAAATTCAGCTGCTTATTAATACTGTAACAGAACTACATACCGTAGCCTCAGCTGCCGAAATTACGCTGGAGGCTAACCCCGATGATTTGGATGTGGCCAAAGTAAAAGCGTTTAAACAAACCGATATCAACCGCTTTAGTATTGGCATTCAATCGTTTTTTGACGAGGATTTGGTTTGGATGAACCGTGCCCACCGTGCCCGTGAATCTGAAACGGCAGTAAAAAGGGTACAGGATGCCGGTTTTGAAAACATTACAGCCGATTTAATTTATGGTTACCCCCTACTTACCGACACCAAGTGGAAGCAAAACCTGGATAGGATTTTTGAATTGTCTATCCCCCACATATCGGCTTATTCCATGACGGTAGAGCCACAAACCGCCTTGGCAGCCTTCATCAGCAAAAAAAAGCAACCACCCATGAACGACCAGCAAAGCGCTGCCCAGTTTATGGTACTGATGCAAGCCATGGCCGACCATGGTTTTGAGCATTACGAAATATCAAACTTTGCCTTACCTGGTAAATACTCAAAACATAACTCCAATTACTGGCAGGGGGTTAAATACCTGGGCATTGGTCCATCGGCACACTCCTACAATGGCGAGGTTAGGCAGTGGAATATTGCCAATAACGCTAAATATACTAAAGCCATCATAAGCGGTAAAATACCCGCCGAAACAGAAACCCTTACCGAGGCTAATCGCCTAAACGAGTACATCATGACATCCATCCGCACCATGTGGGGGCTCAATCTTAACAAGCTCAATGCCATTGCAAAAGGTGCGGCCGATCAGTTACAGATAGAAGCCCGCGAGTTTTTCGATAAAGAATGGATTGCAGAAAAGGATAGTATCATCTACCTTACAGCCACCGGCAAGCTATATGCCGATAACATTGCAGCAGGCCTCTTTTTTTAACCGGAATCAAATACCGTCACTTTTTAGTAACCTGATACTCCAATTGAAAAAAATTCAAAATTCAAACTGATAACTGATAACAAGGTGAATACATTTTTTTTGACATCTGCCGGTTACCTTTTGACGTTTTATTTCGTTCCTTTGTTTACTTTTTGGTAATATTAAAGATACCCTAATTAAATTAGCACAACCGGAAGGTGATATATATGAGTTTTATACTTAACCCGATTGATACCGTTGAAAATATTTCTCCTGAGGATTTCAAGAAGAACTATTTAACCCCACGCCGCCCTTTGGTGATTAAAGGCCTCACAAAAACCTGGCCTGCCCGTGAAAAATGGACTCCAGAATACCTTAAAGAGGTTGTTGGCAATAAGGTAGTACCTTTATACGATAACTCCAAAGCCGATCCATCAAAACCCATCAACTCATCGGCTACCGAAATGCCTTTTGATGAATACATCGACCTGATACGTAGTAAACCAACAGAGTTGCGTATCTTCTTTTTTAATATTTTCAAACAGGCACCCCAGTTATTAAACGATATTGTACTCCCAAAAGAACTCATGGGTGGTTTTTTAGAAAGCATGCCCGGCATGTTCTTCGGCGGGTCAAACTCGGTAACGTTTTTACATTACGACATCGATTTGCCCCACATTTTCCACACTCATTTTGGCGGCCGCAAGCACGTTATATTGTTTGAAAATAAATGGAAGCGCCGCTTGTACTGCATCCCTAACGCTACCTACGCGCTGGAGGATTATGATGTACTAAACCCCGACATTAAAAAATTCCCCGCCTTGGATGGTGTAGAAGGTACCGAAGTATTTTTAGAACACGGCGATACACTGTTTATGCCTACCGGCTATTGGCACTGGATGAAATATATTGACGGCTCCTATTCATTAAGCCTGCGTGCCTGGGATGCATCCATGACCCGCAAAGCCGCCAGCTTGTACAACCTGGCTATTAAAGGCGGTGTAGATAGCTTACTCAAAATGGCTTTTAAGGAGAAATACGCAAAGTTCCGCGAGGAACTGGCTGTTAAATGGGCTAATAAAGAGTTGGCAGCGGGCAAACCTTTCTGATTTCTGTTACCAGGTTCGTGTTTTATTAAAGACTTTTTATAGCGGTGAAGTTTCTTCACCGCTATTTTTTTGCCATTCAGATAGTCCTCACAACTGTCCCGTCGCCTGTATCCTTAAAGACAACTTTCCATGGCCAATCGCTGCAATAATTTATATCTTTAAGGCAAATCTTATCCTCAATGATCGCTGATAAATTAAAACTTCATCTAGGTAATTATGTCAAAATAACGCGAACGGTAGCCCAGGGAGTCGACGAAGCAAGCAGCGGATATATTCTTGATTTTTCTGATGATCTTATTTTACTACACGAAGCAGGCGACTTTACATTGCAGGGATACAGTGTAATACCTGTTAAACAGGTAAAGAAAATACGGCACAACAAATTTGACAAGTGTTTTAAACAAATCATGATAGCCGAAGGCGAGGCGGCCAAAGCAGGTATCAGCTACAAAATCGACCTGAGCAACTGGCAATCCGTTTTTAAAAGTATACAAGCTACCGGGCTGAATGTTATTGTAGAGGTTGAAGATCCGGCCAACATTATTTTTAGCATAGGTCCAATCTTAAAAATCACCACAAAAAAAGTCCACATTGAGTATTTTGATGCCGAAGGTTTCATCTCAGACAACCCGGATAAAATTGATTTTGAGGATATAACCAAAGTAAAATTTGACGATAGGTATATTAACGTTTTCAGCAAGTACTTACGAAAGAAAAAAGCTAAAAAGGAATAAACACCAATGTGGGGAAAGTTGGCTGTGAGGAAACAGCCAACGGAAACCAAAGCACATCATCTTTCTACCATCTCTCCAATCCCAGGAGTTTCTTTCCTAAATCAGATAATTCCGCAACCGGGTTTTGTTTTTCGCGCTCCATCGGGTCGCCGGGGAAGGCGTAACCTTGCATGGCTTCGCGGCTTTGCCAGCTGTTAATGCGCCACTGCCTCAATTCTTCATTATCTTCCTGGGCGGGCATCATGGCTATATATTGGGCTATCCTCACTTTGTTGTTACTGGTATTGGGGCGAATACCATGGGGCTGCAGGCTGTTAAATATCAACAGGTCTCCGGCTTCCAGTTTCACCTTCTCTATCTCAAATCCGGTAGTATCTGGTTTGTAATGATCCCTGTCGGCGGGCTGGGTAAGTTTCCAGGTGTCGTAAGTACGGTACAATTCGGGGATGCACTGAAAACCACCCATGGTTTCGTCTGTCTGGTCGGCCAGGGCAAGTACACCCTGTACGTTTTGCGGCCTGGTTTCGGGGTCATAATCCCAATGGATAAACCCCTTGTATTCAAAACCTGGTCTAAGCGGAAAATTCAGGTTGGCCCTGTCAATAGTAACCCAAAGTTTTTCGGTGCCCCAAATATCGGCAAAGGCTGCATGAACTTTGGGGTATTGGCGGTTATCCCACATCAATTGCTGGTTATAAATCTCAACCATGCCCGTGTTATTCAGCTCGGTCATTTGCATTTGGGCGTTGGGCCTTTTATACCAGGTTTCTATATTATCAGCATCCTTACCTTCGTATTGCCACAGGTAAGCGGCCAGCTTGGCAACCTGTTCTTTAGGAACGGCATTTTTTATGATCACGTATCCGTTGTCTACCCAAAACTTCCAGTCTGCTTCAGTGAGTATGGACAATGGTTCGTTATTCTTTCGTTCGTTGAGGCGAATGCTGCTGGTTTTGGCTGTAGATGGATTGCCGGGGATTTCTTTATGAGCGTTTTCCGGTCCGGGTGTCATGGTCATGGTGGCGTCTGTCGTCTTCATCATTTGTATTGGTTTAATAATACAAATCTACCGTCTATGGCAAAGGTGGCTATTCTTTACAATGACCATTATTTGCTCTACATTGACCAAATATGTACCTTTATTAAACATCGGTTGACAATAAGGCATGGATAAAATACAGTTAGAGGTAGTTGATTTTGAACCGGGCAAATCATTCAAGCTATTTTCGCCCAGGCTCCGCAACACCTTCTTGTGGCATTACCACCCCGAATATGAGTTGGTATACGTAGAGGCTGATGCCGGAATAAGGCATGTTGGTTCTCATATATCAGGGTATACCCAAAGCGACCTGGTTTTAATCGGCAGTAATTTGCCCCACCTTAATTTTGACTACCGCCTCCGTAGCGAATACCACCAGATTGTTGTTCAGTTGAGGGAAGATTTTTTGGGCACAGCGGTTGGTATAACACCCGAGTTTACCCCTATTAACCAGCTATTTAAAAAAGCGGCCAACGGCATTGCATTTCATGGCGAAACCAAAAGTATTGCCGTACAAAAGTTAAAGCAGTTACCGGCGTTAAACTCATTCGGGCAGTTATTGGCGCTGATGGAGATTTTCCAGGTACTGGCCAATTCTGCCGAGATGATCATTTTAAATGATGACGATATTAGCCTGCAATTTTTTTTGAAAGATAAAATCAGGATGGGGGCCGTGTATGAATACATAGGCAGTAACTACAACCGCAGCCCCGATGTAAATGTGGTAGCGGCCAAAGTAAATTTTACCACAGCAGCATTTTGCAGGTATTTCAAAAAACAAACCAACATCACCTTCACCGATTTTGTAAACCAGTACCGTATTGATGTTGCCAAAAACCTGTTGATGCAGGATAAAAATGTAACCGAAGTGTGTTACGCTGTTGGCTTTGAAAGCCTATCGTACTTTAACAAACTATTCAACAAAATGGTGGGCCAAAATCCGTCGGATTTTAAAAGGCATTGGGTTAACAAGTAAAATCCTAAACGGACCCCGTTTTAATAAACTGCACTACTGCTTTACCTGCTTTTTCAAACCTTTCGTCCCAATCATCGCCCTGTATTAACACATAATGGATACCATGATTAGCTAACTCCTGTTTGTGGCTTTCGTCCAGCCGGTTCCTGTCGTTTTCGTTAAGGCGGGTGCCGTCCTGTACATAGGGTGCATCAACATCCAGGTATATATACAAATCAAAATGGTTGGTTGCTTCAACCCATTCGGGCACTTGTAAATCCTTATCAAACAAAAAGTGGCTATATGACCGGGTAGTATTCAGGTCGGTATCTACAAACAAAATTTTGTTTGCTTCTTTTATCTTTTCGTTGATGGTCTTGGCGTGCAGTTCGGCTATCTGCAGTAAATCTTCTTCGGTACATTCGTTGGTGTGCTCCAAAATATCGCGGGCCATTTCGGGTACATCAAGCGTATGAAAATGATGGGCCAGCCGTTTTGCCATCGTGGTTTTCCCGGTAGACTCGGTACCCAGCAGGCATATCTTTTTGGTAAAATAAGGCTTGGCAGCATCGGCCAAAAAGTTCCAGAAAGCAAAAGGTTTTTCCCTGATCTGGGTAGCCGATACAGGCACAATTTTTCGTGGCTCGTCAAATATCATGCTTTCGCAATTCAAAAACCTCCCCATGTAGGCACCGTACGTTTCTGAAGCAAAAATAATATCAATGGCTGGCAGCTCCTTTTGCAAGTAATTGGCCCAGATGCGGGACACCCCTTCTGAGGATGCGGAGGTATTTGGCAATACGGCTTCGTCGTAGTTTAACAGCCACGGCCTCACTTTACTGTTGTCTTTATAGGTTTCCTTAACCCATTCCAACCGCTGACTTCCCCATATAGGTTCGTCATAACTGGCGCTTACCAAAACAATAAGATCATCGCAATGCTGTAAAGCAAAATCAATTAATGCAATGTGCCCCTTGTGCAAAGGCATAAACTTGCCTATAACCAAACCTCTTTTCATCCATTAAAATCCCGGCCAAATGTATAAAGCTTTTAAGCAAATCTCAAATATGATATTTAGCTCGTATGATCGCATACTATTTTCCACTCGCCTTTAATTTTGCGGAACCAAAGAGTATAATAACCCCCAAGCTCATCTTTAATTCGCTTAAGGTGCCATTTACCTAAAACGAAAGCGTTGGTTGCATCGAGTACTTTAACCTGCAACAGGGTAAACTTAAGCTGCCCCATGGCCGCCTTACCCGGATAACGCTTTTTATAATGATCAAGCGTGGTTTGCCAGCCATAATCGGGTCCGGTTTTGCCTATAAACACCAGCGAATCTGATTTCCAGTAGCCCTGCATAAAATCTTCAACATCGCCACGGTTCCAGGCTTTTTCCTGGGTATACATTAAATTTGCTATTGCTTGTTTATCCTGCGCACGGCACACACAAATCGTAAGGATAAGAAGAAAAGAAAATGTAAGTTTTTTCATACGTTGAATATAAACACGATTTTCAAGATTTGACAGAATTAACAGGATTTTGTTTTGTACACATTCGATGACTTTTGTCTTACATTAAAATCCTGCTAAATCCTTAAACCGTGTCAAAAATCCTGTTATCTTTGATTTCACTGCCTTAACAAAAAACTCTTTTATGAAAAACCAGGTATTAAGCTTCGGCGAAGTTTTATGGGACGCTTTTGGCGATGGTAAAAAAGCGGGCGGCGCGCCTATGAATGTGGCCAGGCACCTGGTACAGCAAGGCGTAAACGTTGCCTTTGCAAGCTCGGTTGGTTTGGATAACAGTGGCGACATGCTGATTGAATTCCTGAAATCAAACGGCCTGTATTCCGACCTCATCCAGCAAGAGGATGAATACCCAACCTGCGAGGTTACCGTGCAGCTTGACGAGAATAACCAGGCTACTTACATCATTCCCGAGCCTGTTTCATGGGATTGTATTGAAACAACCGATGCGCTAAATGCCGCAGCCAAAAACTCGGCAGCCATTGTTTACGGCAGCCTTGCCTGCCGCTCAACCAAAACTCGTGAAACGTTGCTCAACCTGCTCGACGAAACTGATGCCCTAAAAATATTTGATGTAAACCTGCGCCCGCCGCATTATACACTATCCACTATCGAAACACTGGTAGCCCGTGCCGACGTAGTAAAAATGAACGAAGATGAGGCCAACCTTTTAATTGGTGGCAGCAGCAGTTCGTTACGCGACCAGATAACCGAGTTCCGCTCCAAATACCATAACCGTACCATCTGCGTAACCCGCGGAGAGCACGGCGCTATAGTGTGGCACGATTATGAGTTTTATGAAAGCCCCGGATGCCCCGTAAAAGTTGGCGATTCGGTAGGTGCGGGCGATGCCTTCCTGGCCACATTTGTGGCAGGGCTGCTGGCCAATCACCCTATGCAAATGGTTGTGGATAAAGCATGTACCGTAGGTGCCTATGTTGCCAGCCAGCGTGGTGCCAACCCTATTTACCCTACCGAGCTTTTGAATAGTTTGGTGTATATTTAATTCAAAAGTAAAAATTCAAAAATACCTTTATGGTTGATAGTAATATCATTTACTGCTGGATAATCTTGCCTTTTCATTTTCAAATCTTCAAATTCTCAAATAAAATCTGCACATCTGAAATCTGAAATCCACACATCTAATCAATTGTCATACATACCTAACAATTTGTTTTAATCCTCATACCGCGAAACTTTTCAGAATAATTATCCGTTCCTTTATAGTACAGAAAGGACAAGATATGCGTGGTTTTGGATTTTCCAGGTTTACCCCCAACCAGATCCCTAAAGGCGGATTTGAAGAATTACTGAAATTATTCCTCGAGTTGCTCAATTATACATCGGGCGATGCAGGCGAAGCTTTAGCCTGGCTAAACGAACTTGATAAACAATACAACCTTACCAACGATGATTATGGTATGGGCGATTTTATTGATGAACTTAAACAAAAGGGATATTTAAGCGACGACCAGCAAACCGGTGGTTTTAATATCACGGCTAAAACCGAACAAAGCATCCGCCAATCGGCATTAGAGGAGATTTTTGGCAAACTTAAAAAATCAGGTAAAGGCAATCACCGCTCGCCACAATCAGGGCAGGGCGATGAAAAAAATGCCGAACGCCGGGAGTTTGAATTTGGTGACAGTTTGGATCAGATAGATATGACCCAATCTATCCATAACGCCCAGGTTAATCATGGCATAGGCGATTTTATGATGACCGAGCGCGATCTGGAAGTAGAGGAAATGGATTATAAAACCCTTACCTCTACTGTGTTGATGATAGATATTTCACACTCGATGATCCTTTACGGCGAAGACAGGATAACTCCGGCCAAAAAGGTAGCCATGGCTTTGGCCGAACTCATACGCACTAAATACCCTAAGGACACATTGGATATTGTTGTTTTTGGTAACGATGCCTGGCCTATAACCCTGCAGGACCTGCCCTATTTACAGGTTGGCCCCTACCATACCAATACCTATGCAGGGCTGGAGCTGGCCGCCGATTTATTGCGCCGCCGTAAAACGCACAACAAGCAGATATTTATGATTACCGATGGTAAGCCTACCTGCTTAAAGGAAGGTACCAAGTATTATAAAAATAGCATTGGCCTGGATAGAAAAGTGGTTAACAAAACCCTGAACATGGCCGCACAGTGCAAGCGTTTAAAAATACCTATAACTACCTTTATGATAGCCAAAGACCCTTATTTGCAGCAGTTTGTACGTAAATTTACCGAAACTAACGGCGGCAAGGCCTTTTACAGTTCGTTGAATGGTTTAGGTGAATACATATTTGAAGATTATATTAAGAATAGAAGAAAAACGGTTAGATAGGCTTTAGTCGGAAAGACCGGAAGTCCGGAAAGTCCGAAAGAAGCCACATCAAATCATCAATAACCTTCGGATTTTCGGTTTTTGCCGACTTCCGGACTATAAAAGAAACATGAGTAAATTATTAGATATAAAAACCCTCGGTCAGCTAAAAAAAAGTGGCTATAAAAGTCGCTCGGTAAAAGATGAATTACGTGCTAACCTTATAGAACAGCTTAAAAAACGCGAAGGTGGATTTGCAGGTATCATCGGTTTTGAGGATACAGTAATACCCGATTTACAAACAGCCATTTTATCGCGCCACAATATTTTACTATTAGGCTTACGTGGCCAGGCTAAAACCCGTATAGCGCGTTTGCTAATCAATTTACTTGATGAATATGTGCCTTATATTATAGGATCAGATTTGTTTGATGACCCGTATAATCCGATATCATGGTACGGGCATAGCGTTGTCGAAGAAAAAGGAGACGAAACGCCAATAGGCTGGATCCACCGCTCAGAGCGGTATACAGAAAAACTGGCTACGCCCGATGTTACCGTAGCCGATTTAATTGGCGATGTGGACCCCATTAAAGCTGCCACCCTAAAGCTAACCTATTCTGATGAACGAGTTATTCACTTTGGATTAATCCCGCGTGCACACCGCGGTATATTCGTAATTAACGAACTGCCCGATTTACAGGCACGTATCCAGGTATCATTATTTAATATCTTACAGGAAAGAGATATCCAGATACGCGGTTTTAAGCTGCGCTTGCCTTTAGATATCCAATTTGTGTTTACAGCCAACCCTGAAGATTATACCAACCGCGGCTCCATTGTTACACCGCTGAAAGACAGGATTGAAAGCCAGATATTAACACACTACCCCCGTACGGTCGAAATTTCAAGGAAGATCACCCAGCAGGAAGCATCATTGACCGACGAGCAGCGTAACACCGTTGAAGCCGATGACCTGGTAAAAGACCTTATTGAGCAAATTGCTTTTGAGGCCCGCAACTCCGAATATATCGACAAAAAATCGGGCGTATCGGCACGCTTAACCATATCGGCTTATGAAAACCTGGTGAGCAATGCCGAGCGCCGCATGATCATGAACCATGAACCAAGCACCTTTGTACGTATTACCGACTTTTTGGGCGTCATCCCGGCTATAACCGGCAAAATTGAACTGGTTTATGAGGGCGAACTGGAAGGCCCCGGCAAAGTGGCCAACATCCTGATAGGTAAAGCTATTAAAACATTGCTGCTAACGTTTTTCCCCGACCCTGAAAAGGCTAAAAAGACTAAAGGCGTAAACCCTTATGCCAGCATTATCAATTGGTTTGGCGAAGGCAATAACCTGGCTTTAGTTGATGACATGTCGGCAATTGACTATAAAAGAGAACTATCTGAAGTTGCCGGTTTAAAAGACCTGGTTAAAAAAATGCATCCACGCCTGAACGAAAATCAAACTTTATTGCTGATGGAGTTTGTACTGCACGGCCTGTCTGAATTTTCTCAATTAAACAAAGGCTTTTTGGATAATGGCTTTGCCTTTTCAGATATGTTTAACAGTTTGTTTAACCTGCAACCTGATGAAGACGACCTTGATTTAGATGATGACCGTTATTAATTAAATCCTTGAAGAAATTTTAGCGTTCTACAACTTTAGATATAGCACTATTTGGATGCTGGAGAAGGATTAAATTACCAGCCCTTCAAATCTAATTAAAAAACCTGCAAACTTTTACGAGTTGCAGGTTTTCCAATATATAAACTAAAGCTTTTCTATCTCTTCAATTGATAGTTTGGTGAACTTTACTATTTGAACAGCCGGGAAGCCCTCCTTTTTCATTTCACGGGCAATTGCAACGGCTTCTTCATATTTACCCCTTTCCATGCCTTCTTTAATACCTTCCTGCCTGCCTTCTTTAATACCTTCCTGCCTGCCTTCTATAATACCTTCTTTAATACCCTCCTGTCTACCAGCCTCTCTACCTTCATTTAAAGCATAATCCAGTACATTTTTATTGTCCCATTTGTATTTTAAGCTGCTATCGTACATCGTTTTTTCCTCCTTGCTCAGGTTAGTATATTCCGCTATGTTAAATAGTTTTTCAAATATCGGTTTCCGCAGGTAAACCGGAATCTTATCCATTTGACTCATGTTTTTTAAAACGTACAGCCATTTGTCTAAATCGGTTTCCAACTGGGTCTCCGTTTTCACAAATCTACTCAATTCAATATATGTATAACCCAGTTTATCGTAAAATATTTTACCGGTTTCCCTGTTACACAGGCAAATATCATGTAAGTAGCCCAGCTCAGTGTCAATCTCTAATGTAAAATCTTCCAGCAAAGCAACCAGATATACCTCGGTTAAATTATAAGCCCAATCGCTACGCCTGCCTTTTGGTGCCTGGTCGCTTATTAAGCGACTGGTATAAAACAAAGCTCTTTCCTTAAAGTACCCCTGCCGCCCCCTTTGCACCTCTATCAAAAATTGTTCGCCGCCGGCACCAGTACAAAGTAAATCGAATATAGCAGCACCTTCATCTTTTAAATCTCCAGGATGCTCGTTCTTATTATAAACTAAATCAACAATGTGTTTGCGCCCTCTGAAAACTTCGTTTAAAAAAGCAGTCAGCAAATCCTTATTAGGTTCGCTTCCAAATATCTTTTTAAAGGCAAAATCTACCAGGGGATCTATATATTTCCCGATAACAGGTGGTTTACTTTTGTGCATCGTCAAATATAAAAGAATATATTATTCCCAAATTGCTCCTGAAAGGCTTAATGCCCCGCGGATTTACCGAACTACACCAGATTAGCTTTTATTCAATCACAAAAAAACTTTAATATTGATACCTTTGCTATAGATGACGGAACAGGCACTTAATATCATATTAATCATTTCGGCACTTTTGCTAATTGATCTTTACGTATTAAACGGCATTCGCGGAGCTTTTCAGAAATGGTATTTCCTGCAAAAAAAAGCATTTACCTTTTTGTATTGGGCAGCGTGCCTCATTGTCATTTTGGGCTTACTTACCGGTGTTTATGTACATTTTGCAGGCCTTGGCGTTCGTGCAGCCGGCCTGCTCATATTTTCGCTGTTATTTATAGGTAAACTCACATTTTTACCCTTCCTGCTCATTGACGATGTAAAGAGATTGCTGGTATGGCGTAAAAACAGGTTTAAAAATCAAACATCTGCGCATAATACCCTGGTTCCTCCGGATACCATTCCCCGGTCAGAATTTTTATTGAAAGCCGGGTTGCTTGCCGGCGCTATTCCGTTGGCTGCTATAAAAATAAAGATGCCCAAGGGGTTATATGATTACCATGTACGTTATCAAACCCTATACGTGCCCAACTTGCCAAAAGCATTTGACGGCATTAAACTGGGGCAAATTTCTGATATCCATTCCGGGAGTTTTTACAATAAAAAAGCTGTACTGGGCGGGGTAGAGATGCTTTTGAAAGAGGCGCCAGATTTTATATTTTTCACCGGCGACCTGGTTAACAGCCAGGCCAACGAAATGAGAGATTACCAGGATATTTTTAGCAAAGTAAAAGCGCCGCTTGGCGTATACTCATCTTTCGGTAACCACGATTATGGCGATTATGGCGACTGGCCAAATGCAGCCGATAAAATAAAGGATCACCAGGATCTGATACTCACCCACAAAAACATGGGCTGGGACTTATTGCGCAACGAGAACCGCCGCCTTAAAATAAATGGCGAAGAAATAGGTATCCTTGGCATCGAAAACTGGAGCCTGCATAGCCGCTTCCCTAAATACGGCCGCATGGACCTGGCCACCAAAAACACGGATGACCTGCCGGTAAAACTCCTGCTATCACATGATCCTTCACATTGGCGGGCACAGGTTTTAAAAGATTACCCGCAAATTGATGTCATGTTCTCGGGCCATACGCATGGTATGCAATTTGGTGTGCGTACAAATGATTTTCAGTGGAGCCCAATAAAATACGTTTATAACGAATGGGCGGGCCACTACCACCAAGGCATGCAACAATTATACGTAAATGTAGGCTATGGCTTTGTTGGTTTATACGGCAGAGTTGGAATATTACCAGAGATTACGATATTTACATTAAAAGCCGGGCATGCTCCTTTGGGTAAGCTTACGTAACATCAACCCCAGGCACATTCATTACCAATGAAAAGAACGCTTCAGTCTGTTTTTGATTTCCTGCTGTTCAGTAATATCTTTATGTCGCTTTGCGCGGTGGCGCAGGCGTTGGTAACATTCCATTTAATAGGGTCAAAACCGGTGTTGCCGGTATTGGGTTTGCTGTTTACCTCTACATTAGGAATATATAACTTCTGTATTATTATTACCAAGCCTCAAAAACCCGAAACATCGCCTTATAAGCGCGTACGCTGGTTTTTTGCCCATTACCGGCTCATGGTTACGTTTACCATAGTTTCGCTGTTATCGCTGGTACCGTTATTTTTTTTGATCACCATTGAATCAAAAATCCTTCTCGTTTTTCTGGGTATTTTATCATTTGCCTATGGCCTCCCCTTGTTTGCTGTAGGCGAGCAAAAATTCGGGCTGCGCAATATACCTGGCCTAAAACCATTTCTTATTACCCTGGTATGGACAATGAGCTGCGTGCTATTCCCTATACTGGAGGCCATGCATTTTCATGCCGCCAGCGTATCCATGCGCGATACTACTATATTGATTGCCAAGCGCTTTTTATTCATAGGTGCGCTTACTATCCCTTTTGATATCCGCGACCTTTTTGACGACCGCAAAATGGGTTTGAAAACCATCCCGGTAGTCTGGGGCGAAAAAAATGCTTACCTGTTTTGCCAGGTGTTGCTGGCCGGCTACGTGGTGTTATTATTCATCTTCAGGAATAACGGCTTTAGCCTCGATTTTTTCGCGCTAACACTTACAGTATTCTTAACAGGCTGGCTTATTTTTAAATCGGCCTGGAAAAAAGACGAATACTATTACTTCTTCTTTATGGATGGCGTACTTATCCTTCAATACGTAGTGTTGTTAGCCGTTAACCTCATTTTCAAAGGCCATTGATATGGCTGCCAGCTTTAATAATTCGGCCAGTTTTTATGATCTCCTTTCGCGTTTAGTTTATGGTAAAGCTATAATCAATACGCAGCTTTATTTAATCGATCATATACAGCCTAACAATAATGTACTCATAGTTGGCGGCGGTACGGGCTGGATATTGGAAGAAATTACACGGTTACACCCAACAGGGCTAAAGATAACTTATGTAGAAGCAGCAGAACGGATGATGGCATTATCCCGAAAGAGGGATACCGGCGGTAATGAGATTATTTTTATAAATGATGTTATTGAAAACGTAAGCCTACCGCCAGGCTTTGATGTAGCGATAACCCCTTTTTTATTCGATAATTTTACCGAAGCAACATTAAAAACGGTATTCAATAAGATCTACTCGTTACTAAAACCTGTTGCACTTTGGCTCAATTGCGATTTTCAGGTAACAGGTAAATGGTGGCAGCGCGTCCTTTTAAAAAGCATGTTTTTATTTTTCAGGCTGATTGACGGTATAGAAGCTAATAAGCTACCGGAGATTGAGGCTTGCTTTAATCGCAACAAGTACTCCCCCAAAAGCGAACGAACTTTTTTTGGCGATTTTATTGTAGCGAGGGTTTATAGGAAATAGGAACGCCATTACCTGGTATAGCAATGGCGTTATCATATATCTATTCAATTCCAAATCCGAAATCGAACATCCCAATTCCGAAATCATTTACTGATTATACACAAACTTATACCCTATCCCCCGCACAGTTTGTAAATATTGCGGCGAATCGGCATTTGTTTCTATCTTTTTGCGCAGGCGTACAATATGCATATCCAGGGTGCGGGTATTTACGTCGGCATTGTAACCCCACACTTCCATCATCAGTTCTTCGCGGTTAATAACCTTGTTTTTGTTTTTAAGGAAGTATAGTAATATCCGGTTCTCCAATATAGTAAGTTCAATTTTACGGCCATCACGAATGAGCAAGTGGGTATTAGGCAGATGCTCCATGTTGGCAAACTTATATGATTCCGCCTTCTCGCTATTCAGGCTGAATTTGATTTTGCTGTCAATCATAGCCACCAGCACATCCATATTAAACGGTTTGGTGATGTAGTCTGATACTCCAAAATTGTAAGCTTCAATTTTATCAACATCCTGGGCTTTGGCGGTCATCATAATCACCAGCTTATCATACCCGCTTTCCCTGATATTACCGCAAACTTCCGATCCTGTTTTGCCTGGCAGCATCCAGTCAAGCAGCACAATATCGGGTTGCTCGGCCAGTATCATGGTTTCCGCATCCTCGCCGTTGTCGGCTTCCAGCACTTTGTAACCTTCGGTTTGCAAACGCTCGGCAACCAGGAAACGCAGGTTTTCGTCATCTTCAACCAGCGCAATTTTGATTTCTTTGTTCATACTTTAATTTTCGTTTGGGAGCGTAACTATAAATTCCGAACCTTCGTTAATCTTACTGTTCACCGTTATCTCGCCGTCCATAAAATTAACCAGTTCTTTACAAAATGCCAAACCCAAACCAACGCTCCCGTTTTGGTTATATTGGTTCTCTATCCTGTAAAATTTCTTAAACACGTTGTGCTGCTCATGCCGGGGAATCCCTATCCCCTTATCTATAAAAGAGAACACGATATTTCCCTTTTTTTGTATGATATTAATGTTAAGCTCCTTTTTTTTAGGGTGCGAATACTTGTAAGCATTCTCAACCAGGTTTTGAAAAACACTACCCAAAAGCACCGGGTCGGTATAAAAAGTATGTACGCCGTTACTGGTATAATTCAGTTTAAAATCGGGATATTTAATTTTAAAAGTGTCAATATAGCGCTCTACAAAATCGGCCACAACAATTTCTTCTTTCTTGATATTGATCGATTTATTTTCCAACTGGGTGAATGACAACAACTTGTTCATCAAATCGTTTAGCTTATCTGCCTCTTCATCCAAAATTTTTCCATAATGTTTACGTTGCCGCTCGGTAAGCTCCCCATCACCCTTTAAGTTTGAGCCGGCAATTTTTATTACGCTTACAGGGGTTTTAAACTCATGGGTAAAGTTGTTTATAAAATCGTACTGGAGTTTAAACAACTTGATATTCACATTAAGGTTACGGTAAATAAGCCACCCTATAGCAACCAAAAAAAGCGTTATCACCAATACTGCAGCCCCAATAGGCATAAATCGCCGGTTGGTTTCGGCAGTGAGGTATCCTTGCTCTGAGCTAAAAAATAACTTATAATCAGAAAAAGCGCCAGGAAATGAAACCTCGGTTATCAGTTTGTTTCCTTCGCTATCAATAGGATCATAAACTACCGGCTGTATCGATACATTTTGGTAAAGCTCATGATGGGTATTTTTTACCTTTAGCAAAAGTGGCTCAAGGTAAAAGGTCATCATATTTTGTTTATACGGCTCCGATACTGTTTTGCCCCTCAGCAGCTCGCGGTAGTTTTTAACATCAAGAGGACGTAAAGTATTAGTATAGGTTATTTTATTAGGTTTTACGTCCCAGAAGGTTTTATACATCTCATCCTGGCTGGGCAGGCGTGTTGTATCCGAAAAGGCAATATAGTTGCGTAATTTGGACGCCATCGCGGCAAAATCCGGTTCGTCGCCGATATGCCGTTGCCTTGCGCCCCATATTTTATCTTTGCCCTGGCCGTAAAGGTAAATTGCTTTTACCGAGATATCCAGGTTATTGGCATGCGGCACCACTGGCACCCGGGTACCTATCTGCACATCATAAAAAACAATCTTTTTTACAAACCGGTATTCTTTAAAAACCGTTGAAGCATATTTGCGGGCCGAAGCCGAATCCAAAAAGCCACCGTAAAATTGTATCTCGGGGATCTTATTCTGGAAAAAATCGTAGTATGGTTTTAACGTTTGCTCCAGTACATCTACCTTTTTTGACGAGAACTCGTTTTCAACGTATTTAGATGTAAGGCTGTACGATATAAAAAGCGCTACCACAAATGTTATGGATATGAGCACCAGGAATATGATGATCAGCAAAAAATTTTTCCGGTAAGCAGTTTTTTGTGCCGGCATAACCGTTATGGTTTAACCCTCATATTGTAATCCAGGAATTTTTCTATCTCGGTATACATTTCAAGGCGGTTGCGCTCACTCCTGAAAAAAGCGCGTTCATTGGGTTTCAAAAAATACTTTACATCCACATCATGCTTCCGTAATTCGTACACAAAATGGTTCAGTTCGCTAATATTGGCGCGCTGATCTTTAGCGCCCTGGAAAATAATTAAAGGCACCTTTATTTTATCGGTATGAAACACCGGCGATATGGCCCTTAACCTATCGGCATCCGTTTCGGGGTTGCCAACCATTTCATATGTCATTTGCAAATAAGGTTTAAAAAACGGCGGGGCATCTTTAATATAGGTAAAAAAGTTAATGAGCCCATATTGTACAACCGCGCAATTGTATAACTCAGGATGGAAAGACACACCGTACAATGCCGAAAAACCACCAAAGCGGCCGCCAAAAATGGCTATCTTTTTAGGGTTGGCTATTTTTTTATCAATCAGCCAATGTACACCATCGGTTATATCATCCTGAATTTTACCCCCAACCTGTTTGTAACCCGCACTTCTGAAAGCTTTGCCATAGCCGGTTGATCCGCGGTAATTCATCTGGAAAACCGCGTAACCCCTGTTGGCCAAAAACTGCACCTGCTCGTCATAGCCCCAGGTATCGCGCGCCCAGGGGCCGTCGTGCGGCATTACCACCACAGGTAAATTAGTTTTTTTATTACCCAAGGGCATGGTCAAATAGCCATTAATAGTCAGGCCATCGCTGGCTTTGTAGGCAATAGGCTGCATGGAACACAACTCCGAAGGAATTAAAGATGGATTAGTATCACCCAGTTTAGTTAGCTTACTCGTGCTGGCCTCGTAAAGGTAGTAGGTGCCCGGGCTGCGATCGGTATAGGTATACAAGATAAACTTATTTTCAGAACTGTCCCGGTCAACTACCCTTACTTCGTTACCTTTTAGCAAGTCTCCCAACTTTTTATAAAGACGTTGTATATCGGGTGATAAAAAATATTTTCGCGGTTTGGCCTCATCCCAGCTGGCAAACTCAAGGCGATGTTTATTTTTATAATATTCAACATACATTAAATCGGCATTGCTATTACTAAAAATGGTACGTTGTTCTTTTCCATCTTCGGCATTAATTTCAACCAGCGCCATTTTATCGCGGTTTACGTTTGATAACGCGTAAAAATTATTTTTCAGGCCAGCAAAAGCAATCGGCCTTACCGAGTTTTTAAAATTATTCTGGATAATTGGTTTAAAGGCCGAGTTATCATCGGGCCGGTATAAAATAGTTTCGTCTACCCCATCTGACGATTTTACCAGTCGGATTTTCCCGTCCGCATCCGGGAACCATTCGGTTATATTACCAGGGTTGATGAGATAGGGCGAAAGCTCTCCTGTTTTAATATTCAGGCGGTAGATGTCAAAATTAGCAGGATCGCGCTTGTTCATCCTGATGGTGATAACGTCTGGCTGCTGCTTGTTGCGGTTAACCAGGTTTACCCGTACTTTTTCGAGCGACAGGATTGTACGCATCTGGTGTGTAGATATATCAAGCGCGTACATTTTAAACCCATCGTTTGCTACAATATCCTGGTTAAAAACCAGTTGATTATTATAAGTCCAAAAATACCATCCGTTTACAGGATAATCCTCAAAGGATGTTTCCATGTGTTCGGTACCATCGGCCAGCGATTGTATGAATAGGTTTTGTTTATCCTTATATGGCTTCAGGTATGCTATGTACTTACCGTCGGGAGATATTTTAAAGAAAGTTTTCTCAGGGGTTTTAAAAAAATCGGCAATTGGAATTTGCTTTACATGTTTGCATGAACATATAATTGTTGTAAATACAATAAAAAGAAAAAACCTTAAACGCCCAAACATATTTGCTTATGCCATTTTATTAATCAGGTCAAATTAGATAAAATTAGTTAACGTTATCAAAATGTCACTACAATTTTACCCGGTATTACCTTTATACGGATATTAACTAAAAATGGCTTCAGCATTCGTATTAATTACTTATTTTTGATTAGATGAGGGTTTTATTTACAATTATTAGTTTTGTTTTACTTAGTACCAGTACATTGTTTGCGCAAGATAACGAACTTCAATTGGCCATGCAATACAATGCCAATGGCGAAATCCAAAAAGCGCTTGAAATTTACCAAAAACTATACAAGCAAAACAACGAAACTTATTACTCCTATTATGTAAATACCCTTTTAAACCTCAAAAAATTTGACGAGGCCGAAAGCATTACCAAAAAATTGCAGCGCAAACACCCCAACATAAACCAGTACCCGATAATGCTGGGCACCATATACACCCAACAGGGCAAACTTGATAAAGCAAACGGCATATATGACGATCTGCTGAAAAATCTGCCGCCCGACCAAATGGAGATTGCCAGCCTGGCAAACCAGTTTTACCAGAATGCGAATATTGACTATGCCATAAAAATATTTATACAAGGCCGTAAACTACTTAAAAACGACGAAGCTTTTACCTATGAGCTCATTAATCTTTATCGCTTTAAACGCGATAAGATATCACTCACCGATGAGTATCTTAATTTTTTGCCGGCAAACCCAAGTTTTATTACCCAGGCCGAAAGCAATTTTGCCATAGTTTTTGAAGGCGCCGCCGATTATGACCTGCTTAAGGCAGCACTCCTTAGGCGCATTCAAAAAGACCCGCAACAAACCATCTATATTGAGTTGCTTACCTGGCAGTATATGCAGCAAAAAGAATACGACCTGGCACTTAACCAGGCGCTGGCACTCAGCCGCAGGCAAAATGATGACGGTAACAACATTTACGAACTATGCCGCACCCTCACCAGCAGTGAGGCTTATGATGCAGCCATTCGTGGTTATGAATATATTATTGCCAAAGGTGCAGGCAATCCGCTATATATCCCCGCTAAGATCGAACTTATCAACACCAAAAACTTAAAAGTTACTACCGGCAAATACCTGCCTGCCGACTTGCTGGGCCTTGAACAGGACTACATAGCCCTGCTTACCGAATTTGGGCGCAACAACAATACGGTTTTTGCCATGCAAAAGCTGGCCAATTTACAGGCATTTAAACTCCACAAGCTTAATGATGCTCAAAAATTATTGGAGAGTGCTATCAGTATCCCTAACATCCGCGCCGAGTTGCTTGCCGGCTGTAAGCTTGATTTGGGCGATGTATACATGCTGAATAACCTACCCTGGGAAGCTACCCTGACATATAGCCAGGTTGAAAAAAGCTTTGAGAATACCAATATAGGCCAGGATGCCAAATTTCGCAATGCAAAAATGGCCTATTATACCGGCGATTTTACCTGGGCCAAAGGGCAGCTGGATGTATTAAAGGCGGCTACATCGCAATTAATAGCAAATGACGCCCTCAACCTGCTCTTGTTAATTAATGACAATACCGCGGCCGATAGCGCCGGCGCTGCGTTAAAAATATATGCCCGGGCCGACCTCCAGATTTTTGCCGGACAACCCGAAAAGGCCTTGATGACTTTAGATAGTATCGACAAAAAATTCCCGGGCAACAGCCTTAGTGACGATATATTGATGGCCAAATCGCGCATTTTCATTCAGCAGAAAAACTATAACGATGCGGTACCCCTGCTCAAAAAAATCTTCAACGATCACCCTACCGAACTTTGGGCTGATGACGCCGTTTTTATGCTGGGCGATATTTACGAAAACCACCTTGATGATAAAACAAACGCCAAAGCCTGGTATCAAAAAATAATCACCGATTATCCCGGCAGTCTCTGGATTAATGAAGCCCGTAAACGGTTTAGATTATTGAGGGGCGATAAAGCGGATTCCTGATCGTTCATTGGTTCACTGGTTCATTAGTTCATTGGTAAAAAGTTTATTAGCACACCGGTGCTATTGGCAAATTAACCAGTGTACTAATGAGCCAATGAACTAACCTGATAAAAAGGTTACAGATCACCCGTGCTATTGGCAAATTAATACCAATGAACCAGTGAACTAATAAACCAATGAACTAAATTTGCCCCATGATTGTATATAACGATACCATAATACTTGACGAAGCTATTCATGATGAGTGGCTTCATTATATGAAAACCATCCATATTCCGGCTGTAATGGCTACCGGGCATTTTAGCTCGCACCGCGTTTTAAGGGTTATCGATTCTCCGAACGAGGGGGTTACCTACTGTATTCAATATAATGCCAATAGCATTGATCAGTTTCAGCAGTATTACATGAATCACTTGCACAAGTTGCAGGCTACCCATCAGCAAATGTTTGATGAAAAGTTTGTGATTTTTAATACGCTAATGGAAGAGATGGAATAAACTTTCAATTTTCAGGGCGTTGCCTGCGGCCCGTGCTATCCGCTCATACTACACAGGCCTTAGCCACATGGCCGGTATCCGCTGCTATCACTAACGCGGGCTGCGGGCTTGGTTTTTTGTATCTAAATTGACAAAATAAATGTTTATTTTAGTATTAAACTTTAGGTCATGAATATACAAGCAGAGAAATTAGATATTTTGCAAACCATTATCGGTATTAATGACGAAAGCTTAATTATGGATGTAAAAGCTTTTTTATCAGATAGAAAAGCTGATTGGTTTGACGAGTTAACTGACGATCAACAAAAAGATGTGTTAGAAGGAATCGCTCAGGCCGATGGTAGCGAAATTGTCACCCATGATGAAGTTGTAAAGCTATTTGGAAAATGGGGCTTAAAATAGTCTGGACACCTAAAGCTGTTGAGTAGCTTATTAACTCTTCGGTTGCATGCTTTAAGCCTTTAGCCAAATTTCAGCTGAAAGCTGAAACCATAATCACCACGGGTTGAAAACCCGCGGCAGCAGCGCATATAAACAAAAAGCTCCCGGATAATGCGGGAGCTTTTTGTTTATTTACTTATCAGGTTATACAGTTCATCCAGTTTGGGGGTGAGTACAATTTCTATCCTCCGGTTTTTGGTGCGGGCTTCGTCGCTATCGGCGGTGTCAATGGGTTGAAACTCGCCTTTGCCTGTGGCGGTAAGGCGGTGCGGATCTACCATTTCTACTTCGGTGAGGTAACGGGTTACCGATGTGGCACGCAGCACGCTCAAGTCCCAGTTATCTTTTATCTGGCCAAGGTTTTTTACTTTTTTATCATCGGTATGACCTTCAACAGCCATGTTAATGTCTGGTTCTTTGTTCAATACTGCAGCCAGTTGTTTGAGCGCCTCTTTACCTTTATCGTCAATAATGATACTGCCCGAGGGGAACAACAGCTTATCCGTAAGTGATACATATACTTTGCCGTTACGGATATCAACCGTTAAGCCGCTTTGCTGAAAGCCCAATAATGCTTTTTGCAATTTGTTTTTTAGGGCATTGGTAGCCTCATCGCGTTTTTTTAGGATTTCTTCTACCTCTTTTAAACGCGCTTCGCGTTTTTGCAAGTCGGCTGCCAATTGATTTGCTTTGGTTGATGTAACATCCAGGTTGTTATTTAAGGCGTTGTTGTTGTCGCGCAAATCGTTAATCTGGCGGTGCAGGCGCGCGGTATCGTTTTGCAGACGCGAAAGTTCTTCTTCCAGGTTACCGGTACGGGTATTCAATGAATCGCGCTGCGCTACTAATGATTTATACTCTTTTGGCGATAATATTTTACATGAGTTAAAGCCCAAACAAAAAATAGCGACTAATACAAGATATTTGATTTTCATAAAATAGATATTAAATGGGTATACTATGCAAGCGCATTTTTCAGGAAAACATTCAACGGGTATATTTTGCTGCAAATATCGGCTACCAGTTGCACGGCCCCCTCTGCAGTTATTTCCTCGTCGGTAATTTTGTGCCAGGCAACAAAACTTTTTAGTTTCAGCAGATCGATGTTTTCATTTTCGGCGCTATATTCACGAGGAACAGACTTTAGCTGTTCTTGTTTTCTGAAATCGCCAAATAGCTTTATAAAGGCTTTATCGTCAATAATAGCTTTCAATTCCGAGGCGTTATAATCAATTTCCTGGCGGATAACTTTCAGGTGGGGCGCCTCGGGCATCCAGTAACCACCACCTATAAAAGAATTGCCCGGCTGAATTTGCAAATAAAACTCCACCGTACCTCCTCTTGAACCGTCGGACGGAATGCTTACCCCGAAATTATTTTTATATGGTGTTTTATTCTTGCTGAAACGGATATCGCGGTAAATGCGCATCACGCGTTTTTTGGCGTCGATGGTTTCATCAATGGCCGGGTCGATCTTTTGCAATTTGGCAAGCAGCTGGCCGGTAAAATCAATCACGTTTTCACGCGCGGCATCGTAGCGTTCTTTATTGGCCGTAAACCACTCGCGGTTATTATTTTCGGCCAGATCTTTTAAAAACTCAAGACTTTCCTGGTAAATCATCGGTATCTAAATAAGCCTGGTAATGTATCTTTGGCGATAACCAGTATAACAAAAGCACCCGCGAATATCTGAAATTAATAGGTGCCAGAAAAATACAGCCGCCTATTAATACACCAAGATATAACCATGGCGAATCGGAATTGTGCGTAACCAAGTAAGTGAGCCAGGCAAGGCATAAGGCCTCCAGCACATTAAGCGCGTAACTAACATACATAGCCGCATAAAAATAACCGGGCTCAATTTCAAAGTACAGGTTACAATGCGGGCAGTTTAAATTTATTTTGTTTGCAAAACTATATGGCCCGCCCCGAAACATATCGCCCCTACGGCAACGCGGGCATTTACAATTGAGCATAGCCCATGATTTTGGCGTTTCGGGCATAGTGGGTAATGGGGAAAATGTTAACGTAAAGCCTTCTTTATTTTGATTACTATCCTAACATATTTCTCCGTCATTGCGAGGCACGAAGCAATCCCCGATAGGCATGGTGATGTGCATGTAGGGGATTGCGCCGTACCTCGCAATGACGATCTTTCTCTGTATGTTAGTTAAGATTAAGCGTCTCGTGCCGCAATTCGTTAAGGTTGACGTTTTTACGGCGATATTTTTTGTACCAGATATAACCTGCTACGGCAACTGCAAAGTAAGGAGCGCCAAGCAAAAACAGAATGCCTTTATTAAGGCCTTTAGCCGCGTTACCGCCGCTTTTGGTGTTAGTCTCTACAGTTGCAGCACATTGCGCGCACTGGGCCTTTACAGGCTGCCTTACGCCCACCATTAAACCAAGCGCTATTACGAAAAGAATGATTTTTGAAACCCGTTTCATAAAGGCAAATTTAAGGAATAAATTGGGATAAATCGAATGGGGACCGATTGGGTTATTTGATGAAATAAGGTTATCAAATTATATGGTTAAGTCAGTTGCAATGTAAATTCTGAAAATTTGCTAATTCTGTGAATTCTGATTCAGACCATGCGATAGGGATGGAAATGGATACCGGCCACGAGCGCAACGCCTGCAGGCGTATGAATGCACAGCCCGGGCCAAAGGCATCGCCCAAATAAGCATGCCGGGCTATATACCTACCTGTTAAAAATTATAATAAGGCTTTATCATCAAATAAACAATTACCCCGGTAATGGTTACAAACAGCCATATCGGAAACGTCCAGCGTACCAGTTTACGGTGTTTTTCAACCTGCATTTGCAGGCCGCGGTAAAAACTTAATAATATTAACGGCAATACACCTGCCGCCAGTATGATGTGTGGCGTTAAAATAGAAAGGTACAAAGTACGCATTCCACCAGCCTGCGCTCGTTCCGAATCAGACAGGATGCCGTCGAAATTGGCATCGCCATACAAGGTATCATGGCGCATAAGGTAATGAAACAGGATATAGGATACCAGGAATGTTGATGACAAACAAAACGTAAGGATATTAAGCCGCTTATGCACCGTGATGTTGCCTTGCTTAATAAAGTATAAGGATAGCAATAAAAGCACCGTACAGGCGCCATTTAGCACCGCGTTAAGCATAGGCAGGTATGGCGTAAATGCCGGTGCAACCGCGGGGCCCGGAATCAGGTGCCTGTTTAATACTACAACAACCGCTATTACAAATATGGTAACGGCTGCAACAAAACGAAGTATAAATTTATCGGTCATATCTGTTAATATAAGGCTTTATCAACTTTACGCAGCTCTTCGGCTATCAGCACCTTTATCTCATCATTCAGGCGGTTTACATCATTGGTGTTGGCTCCTGAATAATAACCACGGATGTGCTTGTCCTGGTCAATCAATATCAGCTTGTCGCTGTATATAAAATCGTCTTTGCCTGTTTGTACTGCATCAACCAAAAAGCCTTTGCGGGCCAGGTTATATACTGATGTGGTATCGCCGGTTAAAAACACCCAGCGGTTTGATTCGGGCTTAAAACTTTGCAGGTATTTTTTTAAAACATCCGGCGTATCCCTTTCCGGATCAACCGTAATTGATGTAAAATACACCATCTTGTTTTTCCAATAAGTACCTACAAGGTAACTTAAATTATTATTGATGGTGCTGCAAACGGTAGGGCAATGGGTATAAAAAAAACTCGCCACAAATATCTTTCCTTTAAGGTTGGCTTCCGTAAAGGTTTTACCATCCTGGTCGGTTAGTTTAAATGAGGGCAGCTGGTAGTAATTGGTATCGGGGATATCCTTACCGTGAAACCGGTGGCTGGTTTTGGCTACCTCCTTTGGGCCAAAATGGGCAAGCGGCTTATACCTGTTTTTGCCTTTTGCGGTTAGTAAATAATACAAAAATCCTGGTACTGCTAATATGAGCACCAGGACTGTAATTTTTTTCCAGATGGCAGTTTTCATTACCCCCTAAGATCAATCCAGTGATGGCTCTCGTTAGTAAGCACCAGGATTAAACCGATTATAAATAAAATTGGGACAATAATAGCCAAAGCCAAACCAAGCTTTTCGAACTTTAAGTGCATAAAGTAGGCAACAATGTAAAACGCTTTAAACAGTGTTAATACAATGTACACAGGATTAGCAAAATGTATCGGAAGGATACCTTTGGGCACCAGGTATAAAGCGATAATAAATTCAACCGCTGTAATAGCTGACAATATAAGGGCAACTTTTACTATTCTCCCCCTGGTCATTGATTGATGATCGCCAGCCTCGTGGTGAACTTCGTGTGATTCTGTTGACATATATGTAATATTTTTAAACTAAGTAAAAGAAGGTAAACACAAATACCCAAACAAGGTCTACAAAGTGCCAGTAAAGGCCAACCTTCTCAATCATCAAGTAGCTGCCTCTTTTTTCGTAGGTGCCTAACAATACGTTAACAGTAATGATGATGTTGATGATAACTCCTGTAAATACGTGGAAACCATGAAAACCGGTGATGGTGAAAAACAGGTTGGCAAACTCCTGCGCGGTCATATGCCTTGCTGCTTCGGTACCGCCTTCATTGAAGAATTTACCTAACTCATCTAACGCAGGCGTACTACCCCACCAAAATCCTTCATGATGTAAGTGAGCCCACTCTAATGCCTGGCAACCCAGGAACATAAAACCACCAATAACTGTGGCTATCATCCACCAAACAACTTCCTTTTTTGCGTTACGATGACCAGCCTCAACAGCTAATACCATAGTAACAGAACTAAGGATAAGTATAAAGGTCATGATACCCACGAAAACTAACGGGGCGCCGCTATCAAGCAAGCCAGGTACCGATTGGAAAACTTTATCTGCTGCCGGCCAAACACTTGCGCTGAAACGAAGTGAACCGTAAGAAATTAATAATGACGAAAAGGTAAATGCATCCGAAAGGAGAAAAAACCACATCATAATTTTTCCGTACTCAACATTGAAGGGAGACCTCCCTCCAGACCACGGAGTTGTTTTTACTTCATCAATTTGTGATACTGTTGTACTCATTTGTACTTAAATAATGGTGTGTTAATTTTGGTTCAAAAGTAAAAAAACATACAGATAAATCCATATAATTCCGAGAAAATGCCAAAAAATAGAAGTCATTTGCATTTTATACAGGTTACGTACCTGCGGAACACTTCTGTATGTACCCCAAAGGGTGCTCAATAATAGTAATATAGCTGCAACAATGTGTACCAGGTGCGAGCCCGTCATTACAAAAACGAAGGAACGCGACGCATTAGGATCTGTTAAATATACATTCATTTTGTAGGTTAACACGTACCAGCCATAAACCTGGATGGCAAAGAAAGCCGCGCCCAGCAAAAATGTTAGCCACAAATAAAATTGTTGTACGCCAACCTGCATATTTTTAGCTGCCCTTTGCGCCAAAAATAACGTACCACTGCTCATTATAATTACGGCCGTGCTATACATAAAAGCACTGGGCATAATCACGTTAAGGCCATGTCCCCTGCCCCCACTATAAACTATAAACGCGCTGGTAAAAGCCGCAAAAAACATAAACGACGTGAATATAAAAATCCACATGTTGAATTTTTTGGGTTCCAGATCGAGCCTGTCAGGATTTTTTTGAATCGAAGCCATCATACTTTCACTTTCCTATAAAATCAAATAAAAACATTAATTGCACTATTGGCAAATACATAAATGACCCAAACATCAATTTACGGGCCGCTTCAATTTGCTGTGTGCGCAACAGGTTATAAGCCTGGTATAAAAAAACAATACTACATGTTAATGATACCGCTCCAACATAGTAACCGCCGTAGTGATAAATAGTTGGCAACAAACTTACCGGTACCAATATCAGTGTAAATATAAAGGTAATTACCGCACTTCCTAAATTGCGGCTGCCTGTAGGCAACAGCCTGAAACCGGCTAATTTATAATCGTCATCCAACACCCAGGCAATAGCCCAAAAGTGCGGAAACTGCCACACAAACTGGATAGCAAATAATATTAACGCTATTTCGTCAATGCGGCCGTGCTGTTGCGCGGCTACATATCCAATAAGCGCGGGCAACGCGCCAGGGATAGCCCCAACAAATACCGCTATCGGCGATTTACGTTTTAGTGGTGTGTAAGCAAAAGCATATAGCAATATAGAAAACACCGATAGCAAGCCTGTTAGCAGGTTAAGGCTTCCTAATAAATAGGTACCGGCCATACCCATACCCAGGCTCAAAACAAGCGCCTGTCCGTTAGTCATTTTACCTGATGGTAAAGGCCGATCCATAGTGCGTTTCATTAGCCTATCCAGGTCTTTTTCAATCATCTCGTTAAAGCCATTGGCCGCTGATGTAACCAAAAAACCACCTACAATCAGTTTTACCCAGTTTCCCCAGTTGATACCACTTACCCAGTGTGCATGGTTATTAGCCATACTGCCAATCAAAAAAGATATCGAGGCCGATAACGTCACCATAAAAGTGAGCCTCAATTTTACAAATTTCGAATAATCATTCCATTTCATTTGCTTACCCCCCTAACGTTAACCGATTGATGTAAATTCAACAGCAAATAAAACTGCGCCCCAAATATTAAACTTGCCAATACAATATGTGCTGCCTGCGCTACCGGCGGCAAGGCCGCATACGAAAGCAGGATGCCGGTAACAATCTGCAGCATGATCATTAAAAAGTTAAAACTCATTAACTGCTGATGGATTGAATGCCGGTTAAACTTTTTGCGGATCAATGCATACAACACCACGTTTATCACGAATACTAAAATTGCCATATCGCGATGGTGTGTAAAAATTTCGCCCGCCCCTTTTATCCAGTTATTGCGATAACCGCCCTGAAAATGGGCTGCAACCGCATCTATCTTTTCCCTTACTTCGGTACCAAATGTTATTTGCAACACGCTTAGCACCAATGCAGCCAATGTTACAATGTATATAACCGGGCTTGTATTTAATTTACCATTACCATAAACCCGGGCCAAATGGTAAGTATAAATACATATGGCAAGTATGGCCAGGGCCAATAACATATGTACCGTAACTATCCAGGCCACCAGGTTGGTTGATACCACGATAGAACCAAGCCAGGCCTGGAAAACCACCAGGATCAAATTAAATATGCTTAATATGGTAATCTTCTTATCGATTTTCCAATAGCCGAACGAATAAACGGCAGATAGCAACAAAAATATCCCGGATATTGCGCCGATTAAACGGTTTATATATTCTGTCCAGGTTTTGCCGGCATTAAACTCCTCGGGTACCAGGATCGACCTATCCTCACGAATTCTGCGGGCCAACTCGCTGTAACCAAAAACATCCAGTGTCTTGGCAAAACGCTGATTTTTGGCCAGCCGCTTTTCAACATAAGTTTGCTTATAGTCTTTAGGCAGGTCGGCGCTGCTTGTTGGCGGGATGTAGCGGCCAAAACATTTAGGCCAATCAGGGCATCCCATACCCGAACCTGAACTACGTACAACGCCACCCGCAAGTATCAAAACAAAAAGTAGAACGATTGTTATGAGGCCTGTTTTTTGAAAACGTTTGTTGGGTGCGGCTGTGTTCATTTAAAATATCTTCTAAAAATTAAGGGTACCTCGTCAAGTCGGAAGTTCCAGGTCTCAAGTTCTTAGTTGTTACTGAGAACTTAAGACTACCGACTTAAGACTTAACACGGTACCCTAAAAGATCAGATCAGTATTAAGATTCTTTTGGTGATTCGCTGTCGTTTGCTTTCAGCTTGTCGTTAAATTTTTTCAACTCATCCATACCGGCAGGGTTATCTTCAAAATCGTGAGGCAGGTTTGAGCTCATGGTTTGAGAGAAAGGTACTGTTTGTGGTATAAAATCCTCTTCGGCCCCTGGCTTGCTGTAATCATATGGCCAACGGTAAACTGTTGGAATTTCGCCCGGCCAGTTGCCATGTAAATGCTCTACCGGTGCTGTCCACTCCAGGGTGTTTGACTGCCATGGGTTTTGAGTGGTTTTTTTACCAGCAAATATCGATACGATAAAGTTATAAATGAAGGCCACCTGCGCCAAAGCCGCCATGATAGCCGCCCATGTAACAAACGTATTTATAGTTAACCATTTTTGCATGGAAGCAAACTCGGTGAACGCATAGTAACGACGGGGAACGCCATCCAGACCCATAAAGTGCATTGGGAAGAATACCAGGTAAGCACCAATGAATGTTAACCAAAAGTGCAGGTAACCTAACTTCTCATCCATCAGTTTACCAAACATTTTAGGGAACCAGTGGTAAACACCGGCAAGCATGCCAAATATAGCTGCCGAACCCATTACCAGGTGGAAGTGGGCAACAACAAAGTAAGTATCGTGCAGGTTGATATCCAAAGCAGCATTACCCAGGAAGATACCTGTTAAACCACCAGAGATAAAGAATGACACCATCCCGATAGCGAATAACATGGCAGGTGTAAACCTGATGTTACCACGCCAAAGTGTGGCCAGCCAGTTAAAGGTTTTTACTGCAGATGGCACCGCGATAATCAATGTAGTGATCATGAACACACCACCAAGGAATGGGTTCATACCGGTCACAAACATGTGGTGACCCCATACAATAAACGATAACACAGTAATACCTATCAGTGAGTAAACCATCGCGTGGTAACCAAAAATTGGCTTACGTGAGTTTACCGACATAACTTCAGAAGAGATACCCATTGCAGGCATAATAACGATATATACCTCAGGGTGTCCCAGGAACCAGAATAAATGCTGGAACAGGATTGGGCTACCACCTTCATAAGGCTGCGGCACACCGTTCAATACAATGTCAGATAAGTAAAAGCTGGTACCAAAGCTACGGTCAAATATCAGCAACACTACACCTGCAACAAGTACAGGGAATGCAAGGATACCTAATATAGCGGTAAGGAATAAAGCCCATACAGTTAAAGGCATCTTCCAAAGGTCCATACCTTTTGTACGCATATTTAATATGGTACTTACATAGTTGATACCACCCATTAATGAAGAGGCTACAAACAGCACCATACTGATTAACCACAATGTCATACCCTCACCAGAACCCGGCATAGCCTTTGGCAATGCAGATAGCGGCGGATAAATTGTCCAGCCACCGCTTGCAGGGCCGCTTTGAACAAAAAATGACGATAACATAATCACACTGGCCATAAAGAAGAACCAGTACGATAACATATTCATGAATGGCGAAGCCATATCACGTGCACCAATCTGCAAGGGGATCAATAAGTTGGCAAAAGTACCGCTCAAGCCGGCAGTTAATACAAAGAATACCATGATGGTACCGTGAATGGTAACCAGCGACAGGTAAAACTCGGTACTGATACGGCCGTTTGGCGCAAAGTGACCCAGTAATGTAGTTAATAAAGGGAATGTTTTATCTGGATAAGCCAGTTGGATCCTGAAAAGGATTGATAAAATCATTGCGATAACCGCCATAGTAATACCTGTGATAAGGAATTGCTTGGCGATCATTTTGTGATCCATGCTAAATATGTATTTAGACACGAAAGTTTCGTTATGGTGATGTTCGTGACCGTGCTCGTCGTGGTGTGCTACTACGTGATCGTGAACTGCTACTGTTGACATAATCGCTCTTTTATCTTATATTAATTATTTAACGCTAACCTGTTTTGTGACACTGCCTTTTGCGGCTCCGCATCAGCGAAATGCAATTCCTTTTTTAAACCATCGGTTAAATAAGGTTTTTGGTGCGACAACCATTCCAGGTATTCGGCTTCTGAAACTACACGCACATATATTTGCATGTTGTAGTGACCACCGCCACAAATTTTATTACAGTACACTAAATATTCGAATTTCGGGTCATCAAGTCTGTGACGCATCTCCGCGGTAGTAATGGTCGGGGTAAACTTAAAGTATGTCGGTAACCCCGGTACCGCGTTCAGCTGCACCCTAAAGTGTGGCATATAAACACTATGGATTACATCCTGTGCCTGTATGTTTAATTTTATCGATCTGTTTACCGGTAGATACATGGTATCAGCAGACAAGTCGTCGAAGCTGCTTTTCTTGGTAAAATCCACACCCAATTTGTTGTTGGCAGTTGTCAGCTTAAAGTTTTTAGGGCCTAATTTACCATCTTTACCAGGGTAACGTAATTCCCATTTAAACTGATGACCGGTGATATCAATGTTTATAGATTTTACCTCGCCTTTGGCATCAGTATCATCCATAATTTTTTGCCAGGTAAAGAAACCAAACACTACCAGAATAGTAAGCACTATAGCCGGTACAATTGTCCACACTTTTTCGATGGTATTGTTGTGCGGTAAAAAGTGTGCGCGGCGTTTGTCGGAGTGACGGTACTGAAACAGGAAGCCAAACAACAAAATCTGGGTGATAAAGAAAACGATCATGGTTAAAATAGTAGTAACCGTGAACATTTCATCTATTTTCACCCCGTGAACCGAAGCAGCTTCGGGCAATGTCATGCTGCCTTGAACAGTAAATGACCAATAAGAGCCGTATACACCTGCTATAAGGAATATAAGGCAAATAAAGCCCATTACATTGTTCCACTTTAAACCTTTCTTTCCTTGAATTTTAAGGGTAAGGTCATAGATCTTTAGAATTTTACCTATTACAGCTACACCAAGGCATATCAGAAAAAATATCAGCACATAATAGGCAACGCCCGTCCAGTCAACCTGGTTGGCATCTTCGCCTGTACCGGCTGAAGTAGCCGGAGTTTGCGCCATCAGCAGGTTTGTGCCAAAAAGCATAAACGCTGCAAAAAACGATAGTATGGTTTTAGAATTTATTAATTTTTTGAATGCCATTTTAATGTTTGTTTGGTATTCTGTATTTGATGCAAAAATAACAATTATTATATGTGATGATGAAGGCTCTCCTGCAGGAAAGGGTGTTTCTTAGGTATTATCGATTTAAACTTGCTTAACGCGTTCATCGTCAAAAATATAAACAAACCTACGAAGCCCGCTGCTATACCAATTTCGATCCAAAGGATTTGAAAATACCACGGCTTTGCCGGACCGCCGGCTCCAGGCATTATCATCTGGAAATAATCTAACCAGTGACCAACAATTAAAATATAGCAGGTAACCTTTAACACCTGAGTGGTACGTTTTGAATCACGTGACATGATGATCAACAACGGCGCTAAAAAGTTAATTACAATATTTAACCAGAACCATGGTTTAAATTCAGGCTCCCATCTACGGATAAAGTAAACTGTTTCTTCGGGGATATTGGCATAATAGATCAGTAAGAACTGAGCAAACCATACGTAAGTCCAGAAGATAGAGAAACCAAACATCAGCTGGCCCAGGTTGTGCAAGTGATCTTGTGTAATCCACTGCATGTAACCGCTTTGCCTTAAATAAATAATTGTTAGGGTAATGATAGCTAAGCAACTAACCCACATGGCAGCGAAATTGTACCAGCCAAACATGGTCGAAAACCAGTGTGCTTCCAACGACATGATAACATCGAAAGCAAATATTGGCGTTGTGAAACCAAATATTACCAGGAACAAGCATGAAATAGCGAAGCTCTTTTTGTAGTAGAACATTCCACCCAATTCATCCTCACCTTCAGAGTATGAAACCAAAAGCCGTCCGAAAATTATATAACTTCCCAAAAACACACCCAGACGGGTTAAAAAGAACCCTTTATTTAAAAATATGTGCTTCCCGGCTATGATTGGGTCGAAATTGGCGTTACCTTTTATTTCAACACCTGCTATCGCCCAAAGCTTGTATAAATAAGGCGCAACAACTTGCTTGCCTTCAATCTCGGTAGTATGGGTAGTAAATAATCCAGCAATAACTATCAAAACTAAGATGCTTGCAGCAATAGGCAAAGTTTTTGCAAATGCCTGCGGTACACGAATAAGCGATGCTGACCAACCAGCCTGTGCCACGTATTGCAAAGCACAGAAAAATACACCGGCCATACAAACACAGCAAAAGTAGTAGCCCATCAACAACAAGTTTGCAAATGTACGTTCGCCTTCAACAAAAAAACCGGCAATCGTAACTACCAGCCCGATTACAATTAGAATCAGGCTCAATGTCTTTACCTTACCGGTAAACACAAATTGCTCGTCGAAACTATTATGAGTGCTCATTAAATATTATTTCTTATAAAGTTTGTAAATGGTGAACATACATGATCACTTTCCAGCGTTCTTCGGGGTTCAACTGCGAAGCATAAGAGCCCATCGCGTTTACACCGTAAGTAATAGTATGATAAATTTTACCGTCAGTTAAATCCTTCATAGCGCCGCCGCGTGATGATTGTCCTTTTGAATAAGACGGCGGAGGTGGATAACCATGCGCAACCACTAAACCGTCACCCTGGCCGCTTAAACCATGGCATGGCGAGCAGTAGTGTGCAAAAAGCAATTTTCCATCAGCATAATTTGCCTGGGTTTGCGCAATTACGGTTTTAACCTCAACGCTTGCCAGCTCATAACCTTCTTTAGTATTAGGATAATCAAACTTAGTAAAACCTACCGGGATTGTTCCGGCCGGTGGTAACTGTGCTGTTTTACCATCCTTAAAATTATTGTTCTTTTGATCAGGATCGTAAGCGAGATGCTCATACATGTTAGGCGCATATTCCCAACCTGTACTCCTTTTATCTTTGCATGATGTTACAACTATCGAAGCAGCGATAATCATAACCAATGTTCCTATTATTTTAATCTTATTCATAGCTAACATATTTTCTGTCGTTATGCTTAACTTCTACAGCTCCTGCTTCTTTTAATATACTATCAATATCTGCGTTTGGCGTGTTGCCCCTTGCATCAATGGCAATAACAAATTTATCATTGGTGGCACGCAGGTCCATTACTCTTGGTGCACGGCCCGGGAAAAGGTGCGTGGCAAAAAAGAATGTAAATGTCATACCAAAGGCTGTCCACAATACGGTCCACTCAAAGGTTACCGGTACAAAATCGGGGATGGCAAAAAAGTTTTTACCGCCGATGTTGATTGGCCAATCGTGTACAAGCATGTAATAAACCATGCTGAACATGATGGTGCCGCCTAAACAGCCAAACATGAAGGCTGCATAACCCAGGCGCGAATCCTTAATGCCTAATTTAGCATCGATACCGTGAATTGGGCATGGAGAATAAACATCGTAAATAGGGACACTATTTTTTTGTAATTTGTCGATACCGTGCATCAGATCATCGGGATCATCAAAAATTCCTAATATATATTTGGTGCTACTCATTTTTATACTTTTTCGTATGATGATTGGTCAACACTATCAAACTTGCCTAATGAATTGATGTAGAACTCAGCCTCGGCTGGTTCAACATGGCCACTTGCAAGTAATTTTCTCTTAGCTTGCTCACTTGAACTTTTCAGGATCAGTTTCACCTCGGCCATTGCTACTGAAGGCAGTACCCTCACAAACAGCAGGAACATGGTAAAGAATAAACCGATAGACCCGATAAAGATGCTCACATCAACCCAGGTTGGGTAAAACATAGCCCAGCTTGAAGGGATATAGTCACGGTGCAGCGAGGTTACGATAATAACGAAACGCTCAAACCACATACCGATGTTTACTACGATAGATAGTGTCCAGGCCAATGGAATATTGGTACGGATTTTTTTGAACCAGAATAACTGCGGCGTAATTACGTTACAAGTCATCATGCTCCAATACGCCCACCAGTACGGACCCGAGATACGGTTCATAAACGCGTATTGCTCGTATTCCGCCTGAGAGTAAAATGCGATGAAAAGCTCGGTTAAGTAAGCTACACCCACTATTGAACCGGTTAAAAGGATGATTTTATTCATCGATTCGATGTGGAACATGGTGATGTAGTTTTCTAACCCTAATACTTTACGCGCTACTAATAACAGCGTTTGTACCATGGCGAAACCCGAGAAGATAGCACCCGCAACGAAGTATGGAGGGAAGATGGTAGTGTGCCACCCTGGTTCCAGTGATGTTGCAAAGTCCATAGATACAATCGTGTGTACCGATAGTACCAGTGGTGTTGAGATACCGGCCAGGATTAATGACACAGTCTCGAAACGTTGCCAGGTTTTAACTGAACCTGTCCAGCCGAATGACATTACTGAATATATACGGCGACGTAAACCTGTTGCACGGTCACGGATGGTAGCAATGTCAGGCAATAAACCTGTGTACCAGAATACCAATGAAACCGAGAAGTAAGTTGATATCGCGAATACGTCCCAGATAAGCGGAGAGTTCCAGTTTACCCATAATGAGCCGTATTGGTTTGGCAATGGTAATGAATAAACAGCCATCCATGGGCGGCCCATGTGCGCACCGATATACGTGGCGGCGCAAATTACCGCGAAGATGGTCATCGCCTCGGCCGAGCGGTTGATGGAGTTACGCCAGTTTTGACGGAACAACAGCAATACTGCCGAGATAAGCGTACCGGCGTGACCAATACCTACCCACCACACGAAGCCGGTAATGTCCCAGGCCCATCCAACTGTTTTGTTTAAGCCCCAGGCGCCAATTCCAAACCAGAATGTGTAGCTGATGGCAACAACCCAAAGTAAGGCGCCCAATGATGCTACACTAAAACCGATCCACCAGGCCTTACCCGGCATATTTTCTACGGGGCGTAATACATCGTCAGTAATCTGACCGTAGGTGATGTTTTCACCCGTAATTAACGGTTCCCTTATTATTGATTCACTATGAGATGACATATATTTTGTTATCTGTATATAAAAAATTTAAGCCTCTAATTCTGATAAATTTCTAACCTTAACCTGGTAACCAATACCTGGCTGTACGTTTAACTCTTCAAGTACGTAGTAAGTTCTTTCGCTCTTTAATGCTTTTGAAACTTCAGATTCAGGATCATTGGCGTTACCGAAAACGATAGCGTTTGCAGAACAGGTTTGCTGACAGGCAACCTTGATCTCGCCATCTTTAAGCGGACGTTTTTCGATTTTGGCTTTCAACTTACCGGCCTGGATACGTTGAACGCACATAGAGCATTTTTCCATTACCCCACGGAAACGTGTGGTAACATCAGGATTTAATACTAATTGTGTGTGCTCGTTGTTCAGGTAGTTATCAAAACGCGAGTCGTTCCAGTAGTTAAACCAGTTAAAGCGGCGTACTTTGTAAGGGCAGTTATTTGCGCAATAACGTGTGCCTATACAACGGTTGTAAGCCATTTGGTTTAAACCTTCTGATGAGTGAACGGTTGCTAATACCGGGCAAACTGTTTCGCAAGGTGCGTGGTCGCAGTGCTGGCAAAGCATTGGCTGGTGAACAACCGATACGTTATCAAAATTGGTAAGCTTGGCAATATCTTTCTCTTTGGTTATCGCTTCTTCGCTGTCGCCATGATCGTTAAAGCTGTAATAACGGTCAATACGGATCCAGTGCATTTCACGACGACGTTTTACCTCGTCTTTACCTACAACCGGGATGTTGTTTTCGGCACTACAAGCTACAACGCAGGCGCCGCAACCAGTACAGGCGTTAAGGTCAATAGCCATAACCCAGTTATAAACAGGGCGGTCATGATCGTCCCAAAGCGATGTTTTGTTGTAATCTTTATGTTCGCCCTCGTTACCGCTACCGGCAGCAGGGTTCTTTTTGTATGCTGTAAATGAAGCCTCACGAATAACGCTCCTGCCCTCGTATGAGTGGTGGGTTTGTGTTTGCGCAAGCGGCGATATAATACCTGTTTTTTTGAAGTCGGTAATAACCGCAGTAGTTTGGAAAGTACCGTTACGGTAGCTATAGAAAGGGAAAGCGTTTTTACCAACGTTGTTACCTACAAGGCCTGCGCTAACGCGGCCGTAACCAACAGCAATTGATATAGTGCCCTGTGCCTGGCCTGGTTGAGCCAATACGGGAACTTCAACCGAGTAGCCGTTAGCTTCTACTTTAATTACATCACCTTCTTCGAAACCCAATTTCTGGATATCAGTCATCGACATGGCCGCGAAGTTATCCCAGGTAACTTTAGATACCGGATCTGGCAGCTCCTGTAACCATGGGTTGTTGGCGCGTTTACCATCGCCCATCGCTACCGATTGATAAACCTGTAATTCAAATTTATCACCAGATACAAGGCTGTTGCTATGATCAACAATAGTTTGTGCTACTGCATTTAAATCGTGGCTGAAAGTGTATGCTCCGGCAGCTACAGGAGCAGTTTTTACCATTCCTGCCTGCAATAAGCTTTCCCATCCTTTTTGACCGGATAAGCCACCTTTTGCTAATAAGCCTTTATCCCATGTGTTACGTACATAAGTGTAGTAGTCTTTAACCGGGTTTTCGGCCCAAACTAATAAGCTATGCTCAGCCTGGCGGGTAGTATAAACCGGGTTGATGGTTGGCTGTATTATGGTATAATAACCCTCAACAGCGTTGGCATCGCCCCATGACTCTAAATAATGGTGATTTGGAGCTACTACTTTTGACAGTAAAGCGGTTTCGTCGCCATGATCAGAGAATGATATCGTTAAACGTGCTTTTTTAAGTGCCTCTGTAAATTCTTTTGCCTTAAAGTAATCGTAAGCAGGGTTAGCATTCAGGAATAAAACCGCGCCAATTGAGCCAGCGGCTAATTCAGTTACAAAGCCAACAAAATCCTGATCGTTACCGGCATATTGTTTTGACGGGTTATCCAAATCAATAGTGTTGCCGTAGCTTCCTAATAAGGAGTTGATGGCGTTTACCAAAGTTTGTGTAGCCACATCATTTGAACCTGCAACTACCAGCGCTTTACCTTTTGCCGCTACTAATTCTTTAGCAACTAAAGTTATAGCTGTATCGGCTGCCTTGTTGCTTAATTTTTTTGCGCCTGCAAGGCTTGTACCGGCAATAGCGTTATATAAGCTTAATAAAGCGATACCTTCTTCAGATGGTTTAACCGGGAAACGGTTATCGGCATTGGTACCGGTTAAGCTCATTCCTGCCTCAAACTGAATGTGGCGGGACATTTTCTTTGCTTCAAGCGATTTGCTGTTACGATTTGATACGTACTGGCGGGTAAACTCTTCAGGCGAGATCCATGAACCAAGGAAATCGGCGCCGAAGCTTACAATCACTTCTGCTTTATCAAAATTGTAATGTGGCAATACCGCTTTACCGAAGCTGTTTTGATTAGCCTGGATAATACCGGTGTAGGATACCGCATCGTAATTGATGTGTTTTGTAGTTGGGTATTTTGCAATAAAATCGGCAATAACACCTAAGGTAGATGGGCTGTGTACAGTTGACGTAACTATACGGATGCCTTTACCTGATGCTGCAACAGCGGCAAGCTCGCGTAATACATACGCATCTACTTCGGGCCATGCTGCATCTGCGCCATTAATTTTAGGGTCCTGGGTGCGGTTTGCATCGTACAGGTCAAGCACCGAAGCCTGGCCCTGCGCGCTTAAACCACCTTTTGCAAAAATATCGTTAGGGTTACCTTCTACTTTAATAGGGCGGCCTTCACGGGTTTTTACCAAAATAGCCTGCCCTTCATATGATGAAGAGTAGTAGTTAGCTACACCGGGTGTAACTTCCTCAGGTTTTATAAGGTAAGGGATTGATTTGTGTACAGGCACTTTTTGACAAGCAGCCAGCGTAACAGCACCAACACCAAAGCCAAGCGCCTTTAAAAAGTCGCGGCGTGGGGTTTTAGCCGATAAACCAGATCCGCTCAGCAAATCCTCAATAGGGATAGGCTCTGCAAACTCGTTTCTATTTTTCTCAACAAATTCTGGGGTTTTGTTTAGTTCTTCTAAACCTTTCCAGTATTTTTTATTGCTGTCCATTTAAGCTATATAAACTGTAATGCTAAATTCTTATTTATTAATAGTGGCACTTACCGCACTCGATACCACCTAAAACAGCGGCAGTAACTTTTTCGCCCTTTTTTATCTTATCATGTGCTGCAAGTATGCTGTCGTAATAAGCGTTGCCTTTGGCGTTAACCTCGGTGCGTTTGTGGCACTGGATACACCATTTCATGGTAAGCGGCGAGTATTGGTAAACCTCTTTCATGGTTTCAACAGGACCGTGGCAAGCCTGGCATTTAATACCGGCAACCTTTACGTGTTGCGAGTGGTTAAAGTAAGCCAGATCGGGCAGGTTATGAACACGAATCCATTGGATTGGCTTGGCTGCGGTGCTATCGTATTTATCAGTTTTAGGATCGTAACCCAAAGCATCGTAGATTTTGTGAATCTCTGCCGATTCGGTTTTAACAACCTTGTGACAGTTCATACACACGTTTAATGATGGGATAGAAGCATTTTTTGATTTGTAAGCACCGCCGTGGCAATACTGGCAATCAATTTTCATTTGCCCGGCATGCAACTCATGCGAGTATTTTATTGGTTGTACCGGCTGGTAACCAGTGTGCACGTTGGTGTTCCACAAGGTAACCCATCCCCAGCTGCCCATAGCAATGGTGCCGCAAACCAGTATGAAGAATACGAGTTTTTTGTTTTTAAGGATTTTTTTAAGCAGTACGTTTTTGTCGGCTTCGGCAACAACTGCGTCTTCTTCAACTACAATGTTTGGGTTGCTTGCCAAAACACGCTCTAACGAACCTGCAGCTTTGTTTAAAACAATGATCAGGATGAAAGCGATAATCACAATACCGATTAAACCCCAAACAACCAGTTCGCTTGGGCCTTTTGCTTCAACAGAGCCAACCGGTTTTTTTGCATTTTCGTCCTGAATCCTTTTCCAATCGGCACGGATGTAAGTAATTACATTACTAACATCGGCGTCAGAAAGGTTGGTAAAGGTGGTCATTGCCTTACCATCAAACTCCTTAACAATTTTAAGAGCCTTAGGGTTACCGGCAGCAATTAAGGCCTGGTTATTCTGAATCCAACTGATAAGGTACTTATCATCGGTTTCAGAGGTAAGCTGCGGACCAAGTGCAGGGCCGGTCATTCGCTCTGCTATCTTGTGACAGGCCGTACAATTGGCTTTAAAAATGGTTTCGCCCTTAGCAGCGTCTGTTTGCGCGTAAGCAGCAGAAAAACCCCAGAAAGCAAACCCAACAATCAGTAAAACCGACCTTGAGAATTGTTTAAAAATCAATGAGAAACTTCTCATAAAGTGTATTTATGCTAAATAATTTTTATATTAATGTTTTATTCTGCTGTAAAGATGTGTAACCCATCTGCTTTTTACAGCCACAAAAGTAAAATTTATTACAGTATCGCTGACACATAAATGACAGTAACCTATAATTTATAATCGTTCTAAATAAACACAAAAATGTCATTTAAATACTCTTTAAAGCATATTAATGCCATTTTGAAAATTTATTAATGGTTTCACCATCAATATCGATTATAAACTTTTTATTGTTTTAATATCCAGGCAAATATAAGCGGGGCTACAATGGTGGCATCACTCTCAACAATAAACTTAGGTGTATGAATATCCAGCTTGCCCCAGGTTATCTTTTCGTTTGGCACTGCGCCCGAGTAAGAACCGTATGATGTTGTTGAATCCGAGATCTGGCAAAAATAGCTCCAGAAAGGCACATCATGCATCTCCATATCCTGGTAAAGCATAGGCACCACACATATCGGGAAATCGCCTGCTATACCCCCACCTATCTGGAAAAAGCCTATGCCCTTGCCCGATGAGTTTTTGGTATACCAATCGGCAAGCCAGGCCATATATTCGATACCACTCTTCATGGTCGATGCTTTAAGCTCGCCTTTGATAAGGTATGATGCAAATATATTACCCATGGTGCTATCTTCCCATCCGGGTACCACAATAGGCAGGTTTTTTTCGGCAGCGGCAAGCATCCATGAATTTTTAGGGTCTATCTCATAATATTGCTCCAGCTCGCCGCTTAACAATATCTTGTACATGTACTCGTGCGGAAAATAACGCTCGCCGCTGTTATCAGCATCTTTCCATATTTTATGGATGTGTTTTTGTAGCCTGCGGAAAGCTTCCTCTTCGGGAATACAGGTATCGGTAACGCGGTTGTAGTGATTCTCTAACAAATCCCACTCTTCCTGCGGACTTAAATCACGGTAGTTGGGCACCCTTTTGTAGTGCGAGTGCGCTACCAGGTTCATGATATCCTCTTCCAGGTTGGCACCTGTACAGGAGATAATGGCTATTTTATCCTGGCGAATCATCTCGGCCAATGAAATCCCCAGTTCGGCGGTGCTCATTGCGCCGGCAAGGGTAACCATCATTTTACCGCCTTCATCAAGGTGGGTTTCATACCCCTTGGCGGCATCCATTAATGCTGCGGAGTTAAAATGCAGGTAGTTGCGTTCAATAAACTGCGAAATTGGTCCTCGTGTGATGCTCATAATGTATCAATAAAAATTCAGCTGCAAAAGTAGGAATTTTGCGGGATTATGATTTTTAAATTAATATTACCTTTTAGCTACATTGATGAAGTACCGGTATTATACAAAGCTTGCCGGGACTCATCACTTTGATTTAGTAGTATCGCCACTAAATTCTTTAAGCCCCAACATTAATATGCCCATTTGAATCCGGAAGTTAAGTAAACCTGAACCTCCACCCGGAATCTTTCCATCATCAAGTTTATCAATCATTTGCAAAAGTTTAAGGTTGTTCACTTTAAGAAAGTATTTTCCGAAGCTATTTGTATCGAGATAGTTTATCATTTTTTTATTGTATGACAGGTCATGTATCATTTTGATTTTTTCTGCTATACTATCAACAGGAAAATCGTATCTGTTGGATAACTTAACCAGCAGGGCTTTTATTTTAACAATGTCGGTATCCGCCGGTATATTGTGATCCTGTTTTGCTAATTGCGTAGCCCTCTCTGTTCGGTTATCCCATTCCCTGAAAAAGAATGTCCAGATGATGGTTCCCGTTAAAATAATAAAACACCAGGTGTTCACCTTTTGTTGGTAGGTGTCGTAAAAACGCATTGATTATCAGATATGGTTTCGATGAAACTAATGTAATCATTTTACCGAATTATACGGTTTTACTTTAAAATGTCCTCCCCTATCAACCTTATCACAAAAATGGGGTTATATTAGCTGAATTTATATGAAAACATTTTTTACCTCGCTGCTGCTGATATTTTGCCTGCAAACCGCTTTTTCACAATCGCACATTCTCCCAAAGTTTTTACGCAAAATGTATTTAAATAAGGATACCAGCAAAAAAAGTAGTTTTGTAATTTTACCTGTGCTTAGCTCGGCACCCGAAACCGGCCTCGAGGTAGGCGGAGCAGGCCTGTATTCGTTTTACAGCGATTCGTTAAAAAGCAGCACCCGGGTATCAAGTATTTTTGGCTACGCCACAATAACCACCAAAGGCCAAAGTCGCTTAAGTTTAAATACCAGCTATTGGACACCCGATAATGGCTACCATTATACCGCAGGTATTGGTTTCATCAATTTTCCGGTTAACTTTTATGGTATTGGCAACGATACCCGTAGCGCCGATGTGGTGCGCATTGGTCAAAAACGAACTAAATTGTATGCAGGCGTTGAAAAGAAACTATCTGACAGGCTTTACGCAGGCATAGTGGCCGGGGCTATTCAATACAGAATCCCCCCCGAACCAACCAATACTATTTTTTACACCGACCCAAGGGTAGAAAATCACGGCGGGGGCAGTAACATATATATTGGCCCAAGTATAACATTTGATAGCCGCAATAACAATACCTACACTACAAAAGGGATGATAATTACCAGCTCGTTTGAGATAATTAAAGGATTTGGCAATAAGGGCTATAACGGCGGCTTTTTCAATATAGAATACTCACAGTTTTTTGCTTTGACAAAAAAATTGGTTTTAGGGTTAGACATACAAGAACAGAGTCTTACAGGCCACAGTTCGCCGTTTTATTGGCTGCCTGCGCTGGGGAATGATGAGCTCATGCGCGGTTATTATAATGGCCGGTACCGCGACCGTAACATGCTTGCCGGCCAAACAGAGCTGCGCTACCGCCTGAGCCGGCGGGTTGGCCTGGTAGGCTTTGCAGGAACCGGCGAAGTATTTAACAAAAGCTTTAGCTGGGCACAGCTAAAACCCAACTATGGTGGCGGCGTACGCTACTTTTTCGACATTGAAAAAGGCCTGAGCATCCGCGCCGACTATGGCATAGGCCAAAAGAACCCCGGCGAAAAACGCCAAAGCGGGTTTTATGCGGCGCTGGGGCAGGCGTTTTAGTTTGTTCATGGTTTATAGTTCATGGTTCATAGCCCGAACTTAATAAGTTGTAAAAAATCAAATTTCCTTAAATCACCAGGAACTCCCTAAACAGCCATGAACCATGAACTATCAACCATGAACAAATTAATATTTCACCTTAAAATGTTCCCGCTCTTTCCTGTCTTGCTTAAAAAATACCAGGCTTATCCAAAACAGGTTAATGGTGAGGGTAACTTTGGGGTTTAGCTTGATTTGGCTCCAGGCTTGCTTCAGGTTTTTAGTGGTATACATACCTGTAAAAAGCATCACGGTATCCGGATTAATTTTGTCCAGGTATTCATTGAAGTAAGGCAGTATTTTTTCTTTGAGATTTTCGCCATGAAAAACTACCAGACCCAATAGTGTTTTATTTAATGTAATGAATTCGGTTTCATTTTGGGGGAGGTAGAATTTGGCGCCGGACGCTGCTTTTTGCAGATAAGGGCTTGCTTGCTGGTTATTTGTCCCCAACTCAACTACTATCGCCGGGTTAAAATGTTTTGTTAACCGGTAAACCAATTGGGCAACTTTCGGCTTAAACCCGGGTCTCCCCTCGCCTGTTCCACATGCAAATCCGGGCTCCTGATATACTTGTTGACTGGTGTAATCATAAATTACATGGTCTATCAGTTTATATACAAATGGCGAGTGTATACCATGGCGGTTATTGGCCGTAAACCGGTGTTTTAGATAATCTTGCACAAATCTGAGATTCCACATCGCCGCAAAAGTAAAAAAGTTTAGTATTTTAGCATGATAGCGTATGATAAATCCGACAGAAGTAAACTCTTTGATCCGATTGCTGGACGACCCCGATAACGAGATATATGATCACGTTCACGAAAAACTGCTTGGCTACGGCAGCGAGGTAATTGCCTACCTTGAAACCGCTTTTGAGCAGGCTTTTGATGCTGTTCAACAAGAACGGATAGCCAACCTTGTGCATGAAATTCAGTTTAGATCGTTAAAAACCGACCTGCAGCTGTGGCACCAAAGCGGCGCGTTCGATCTGTTGCAAGGCGTCCTGATCATCAACCGCTATCAATACCCCGACCTGGACGAGCAAAAAGTAATTAACCAGATAGAAGCCATCAAACGCGACATCTGGATTCACATGATGAACGAGGCCAGCCCTAAGGAACAAATTAAGCTTATTAACCACGTATTTTACAACATTTACGGTTTCAGCGGCAATACGTCCAACCACCTCGACCCACAAAACAGCTACCTGAGCCAGGTATTGGAAACAAAAAAAGGCAACCAGATATCGTTGGCCATCATTTACTCCATCATTGCCCAAAAACTGGATGTGCCCGTATATGGCGTAAACCTGCCCCAGCATTTTATTTTGGCTTATGTTGATGAAAGTATGGAGAACAATTTTGAAGGCGGCGTGCTGTTTTACATCAATGCTTTTAATAAAGGGTTCATTTTTGGCCGCCGGGATGTAGATATGTTTTTAAAACAGCTTAACCTTAAATTTGATAAGCAGTTTTATGAACCCTGCTCCAACACCGATATCATTAAACGGGTTATCCGCAACCTGATAAGCGCCTACGAAAATTTAGGATCGGCCGAGAAGGTGGTGGAGTTGAATGAACTATTGGCTATTTTGGGGTAGGAATTAGAGCAAAAGGATATAAAATCGAGAGTTATAAAACCTTCGGGTTAATATTGGGTTTCCATACCTTGTTCTTAAAAAAGGCCACACTATACTTCTCAAAAGTATTTATTAAAACGCCATTATTGAAAAGGCCTACAGGTGTTGTTTGAAACATTACGATAGTTTCTGTTTCAAGCATTTCAGACACCTTCCGGGCCAGTGTAAAAACTATGGGCTCAAGCAATTCCAAGTTTTTGAATTTTCTTGTTATATCAAAGTTAATACTAAGCCCAAATGGATCTATATCAAATTCATTAAAAAAAGGGTTATCATCTTCAAGTCCCTGCTCCTTTAGGAATTTACTCATGGTTGCATACTCCTCACGAAGATCCATAACATGTAAATTTACCTGACAAGCATTAAATAATGATGTATTTAACCCTATATCTTTTATTAGATTTTCGAGATCCCCCGGGTTGGAATTTTTGACACCAATAATCAAGGATAAAACTTCCATGTGGATTAGCTGGGTTAATAATGTTGTGTAGCTATACAAGTAATACACCCGCTGCTTCAATTCAAACTTATGAATTATTAACTGGGTTACAAATAACTAATATTTAAAGAAAAGCCGTCTCCCAATTAATAAATTCATATTTTCTTGCCGATATTTATTAAGGGAGGGTTAATTATGGCAGATATGATCATCGCCTTCCTTTAGTGCTAATCCAACTGATGAAAATGATAGCCATATTAAGTAGGATACTCATCCAAACAAATAGAAAATACACATAAATAACACCAATAAGCGCGTCACTCTTTACAAATAGCGAAAGGGTTACCATGATACAGCCTATAAGCAGGCTAGTCATCGAGGCAAACAACAAGCGTATCCGTATATTGATAGTTTTATAAAAAAGCCAGCAATAAGACATTAGGAAAAATACAATTGTTAAAAACGATACCAAAGCTTCCATTGAATTATTTAGCGTCAAAATCTCATACCTTCCACCGGCAACGCTTTTTCACTTTCGTTTTTCAGCCGGTCAATTGCCGTAACTACGTAAATATAGGTTTTACCTTTCTCGGCGGTAGTATCCAAATAAATGGTATTGTTGTTATATTGAATGCTTAATATGTTTTCGGCATTATCTAAGTTTAGTTTAGCACCTGTGCTAAAACGATAAACTACATACCCATAAACCGGCTCATTATCTTTGGCCATCAGTGGCGTTTGCCACATCAGTTTAACGCCATTGGCCTCTGGCTTCGCGATAAGCCCTACCGGCGCATTTGGCGCTATTGAATCGCGCCAGAGCATCACCGGCGGCAGTGCCGGGTAATGGTAATAATTGGCCCGCAGCGAATCTGTAAAACCCAGCGGATTATTCATTAATGAATTGGAACTAAAATATACACTACCCTGCACCCTTGAATTTTTACGCAGGTACTGAATTTGGCCCGGAAGCTGGCCGGGCAATCTGAAACCGGGCAGTTTATTTTCGATAATGCGGTATGGTGCCTGCCCAATGTACAAATGCCGGCCATAGGCATTGTTGCCCCACCAGTCAATCATTGTTTTAAACGGCACCAGTTTATCATCAATGGGGCGGTACAGTTGCGGGTTAATATAATCTACCCAACCTTCCTGCACCCACCTGCGCGAATCGGCATACAGGGCAAAGTACGAATCGCTGCCATGTGTATCAGAGCCATCGGCCAACTGGGTTTTATTGGCCCAGATACTGAACGGACTAATGCCGAATTTCATCCGTGGGTTGTGCTGATGGATGCTATCATTCAGCATTTTAATCAGGGTGTTTACATTATCGCGCCGCCAATCGTCAATATTGGTAAAACCTTTGCCGTATTGCTGATAGGCTTGCTGATCGTTTATCTGCTGGCCTGCTACATGGTAAGGGTAAAAATAATCGTCCATGTGGATGCCGTCCAGGTCATAATTATCAATCAGGTCTAACACTACCTGAACTATGTATTCCCTTACCTCGGGCAGGCCGGGGTTAAAAAGCTTCATACCGCCGTAAGTAAAAAACCATTCGGGTTTTATACGGGTAATATGCTGCGGGCTAAGCAGTGAGTAGGCGCTATCTTTGGTAGCCCTGTATGGGTTTATCCAGGCATGCAACTCCATCCCGCGTTTGTGCGCTTCGGTAACGGCAAACTCCAGGGGATCATAAACAGGGTTGGGTGCCAGGCCCTGCTTCCCGGTAAGCCATTTGGACCAGGGCTCGCGGCTTTTGGCATAAAAAGCGTCGGCCGCCGGCCGAATCTGGAGCATAATAGCATTGATACCCGTTTTTTGATGGACATCTAAAATGGTTAATAGTTCCTGTTGCTGTTGGGCTGTAGTTTCATTGGGCGTAGCCGGCCAGTCGATATTTTCGACAGTAGCTACCCAAACGCCGCGGAATTCGCGTTTAGGGTGAGCGGCAGAAGTACTATCAACGATTTGCTGTGCACTCGATTTAAGAAAAATGAGAAGAAGGAGAGTTATAAAAGACAGTTTGTGTTGCATCGTAATTTAAACCAATCCAGGGTCGTGAAGTTTTGAAAACTAAGATTTATAAATTAAAACACATCAAAATGCTGCACTACTTTATACCTTTCACATTGCTTTTTCGTCTATCTTCAAACCTTTTAACGATATCGAAACTGTCACCTTGCTGAGCTTATTCACAGGTCCATACGTAAATACAAACTGCGGATTTTTTTTTGACTTAGACCAACTGATAATTTTAGCATTATAAACTGATGTAAGCTTGAATAAATGTTGTTCCGGTGCCAAATCAAACTCGGAAGTGGCGATGTAAATGGCTTCCATAGTTTCATCTGTTTCGGGGTTTCCGGTACTTTCATGGGGCCTGGCCACAACAAAAACATTAGCAGCAAAGCTATTTGCTTCAATTGTATGATAATTCTCTATGTTATTCAAAACTTCCACAAGGCCTTCATTCGCAACATTTTTGTAAGCGATTTTTTGCGCCAGCACAGGTAAAACCAAGGCACTCAGCAGTATTGTTAATAAAAGGCTCTTCATTCGGCTTATAATTACTTCCCGCTCAAAAAACCATTCTCCTCCAGCCAATTGGCTGCCCAGTCAAACCATTTGCCTTTGTTTTTGGAATTATTCATGCCAAAACCATGGCCGCCTTCCTGAAAAATATGCATTTCGGCCTTTACTTTATTTTTCAATAAGGCATCGTAAAACATCAGGCTGTTTTGTACGGGTACTGCACCATCATCCCCGGCATGTACCAAAAATGTAGGCGGCGTATTGGCAGTAATTTGTTTTTCGTTTGAGTATAGGTCCAACTGTGCCTGCGATGGTGTTTTGCCAATCAGGTTTTCGCGCGAGCCCACGTGCGCCTGCTCGCCAAAGCTGATTACGGGATAAATCAGCATCATAAAATCAGGGCGCAGGCTGATGTCGTCTTTATCATCAATAACCGGCTTATCAAAATGTGTCCCCTCGGTTGATGCCAGGTGCCCGCCCGCCGAAAAGCCGATGATACCTATTTTTGCAGGGTTAACGCCCCATTCCTTTGCATTTTTACGAACGGTATATATGGCCATCTGCGCATCCTGCAGGGGGCCAATCGACCTATCAACCATTATTTCATCACTTGGCAAGCGATATTTCAGTAAAAAGGCGGTTACACCTATCTTATTAAATTCCTTGCATATGGCCATACCCTCGTGAGCATTAGCCAAACCAGCGTAAGCTCCGCCCGGGCAAACCACAATAGCCGCGCCATTAGCATTACCCTTTTCGGGCAGATATGCGGTTAGCGTTGGGACACTTACACCGGTAATCCAGTCGCCATTGGTTTTCTCTAAGTATGTTGCCGGGGTAGGTTTTGAATTTGGTACACCCTTAGGATACAAAGGCATCGGTTTTTCCTGGCTATAGGCTATGGTTGTTGCCATGGTGAAAATAAAGGCTGATAAAATGGGTTTCATAATTTATTGGGTATATGCAATTATAGGTTTTTTATTATAAACTTTTACCCAAGATATCTTTTACCAATTCGCGATTTTGCCGGGAGATGGGTATTTTGGTTTGATCGTTCAGCAACAAGGTTCCTCCATCTTCTTTTAGATAACTTTTTACAAATTGAACGTTCACTAAATGCGATTGATGGGTACGTACAAAATGATGAGGTTTTAAAATATCGGCAAACTCCTTCAGCGTTTTACACACCAATACCTGCTCACCGCTGTGCAGGTGAAAAGTGGTATAGTTGTTTGATGCCTCGCATCTGGTGATGTCGGTAATTTTCACATACCTGATCTCGGTTAGTGTGGGCAGGGTTATTTTGGGTGTTTCTTTTTGGCCAGCCTTAATGTACGCCAACAGGTTTTGGATGCTATAATTTTGCTGCCTGCTGTTAATTTTTCGCGTTGCCTTTTCAATGGCCAGTTTAAATTCGGCAATGTCTATCGGTTTCAGCAGGTAATCCAGCGCCGAAAATTTAATGGCCTGAATACCATACTTATCATAGGCAGTGATGAATATCACTTCAAAATCTATTTTATCAAAAGCCCTCAACACATCAAAGCCCGATTGCCCCGGCATCTGGATATCAAGAAACAGCAAGTCGGGTTGGTTGGCGTTAATGGCGGCTATCGCGTCGCCGGCATTCGAAGCAGTTGCCACAACATCAATTTGGGGGCACCAGGTTTTAATGATCTGCTGTAAATTTTCAATATTGTTGGGTTCATCATCAACAATAATACTTTTGATACTCATAGGCATAAATTTTATATCCAGTTTGATAAACGGATACTTACTACAGTTCCCGGCCCTTGCTTCTCAATATGCAAACTCACCGGCTGATCTTTATATAACTGGTTTAATAAAACTACACGTTCCCGGCTTAATTTCAGGCCGTATCCACTTATTTCAACAGGATTGTCAATCGCTGTCCACTTGCCGTTGTCTTTTATGGCAAAAACAATGTCCTGCCCTTGCCTGCTCACCGATACTTCTATCCGGCCTTGATCCTTTAAAATGGCTACGCCGTGCTTAACCGCGTTTTCTACGAAGGGCTGCAGCAACATGGCCGGAATTTCGACATTGGCTTTGTTCAAATCCAGATCTGTTATTATCTCATACTTAAAGCCAAAGCGCAACTGTTCCATTTGCAGGTAATCATCTAATATGCTTATTTCCTGCTCCAGGCTTAATAATTCCTCGTTACCGGTATCCAGCACCTGCCGCGTTAAGCCTGCAAATTTAGCTAAGTAATGATTTGCACCGGCGATATCATTTTTATTTACCAGGTTTTGGATGGATGTTAAAGCATTAAACATAAAGTGCGGGTTAAGCTGGGCCCGGATAGATTGCAGTTTTAAGCCGGCCGTTTGCTTCTCCTGCGCCGCACGTAACAACTTTACCTGGTTGCGCCTGTAATAGCCCCCAAACAACAAAACAACACCCGTGAGTGTTGCTATGATATATGGTAAGGCTTGTTTTATGGCGACTTTTTTATCCAATACCGGTGGAGGCTTCACCTCAAATGGTATTCGCAACACCTGGTCTTCCGGCCACTTGCCAAGTTCATTTGCACGCTGAATAATTATTTCATATTTGCCGGGTTTGTTGTAAAACTTACCATCTATATCATAATAGTTTTCCCTGTTGTAATATCCCATTTGAGTGGTGTCTTTTTTTCCATTCACATTTTTAACCAGGTACACCACATAGGGAATAGTTTCATGGTGTTTATAGTATAGGCGTATACTAACAACACTGTCGGCCGGAAAGCTAAAATCTAACGGCACGCCGGTGTGCTCTTTAAACTTTGTGGCATACCCATGATTAAGCTTTATATTATCCAGGTTAAAATAATCTTTTGTCCGGTTAATTTCTATCTGTATTACAAAGGGTTTAAAGTTAGGTTTCCAGTCAAACACCACTCCATGTCGTATGTCGTAATTTTGGGTATTAAGCACCTCTACCAATAGTTGCTTACCAGGAGCTTTAAACCTCCCCAAAAAACCATAGGGCTCTTTTGCCCCATATTTTTGCTGGAGCATTGGTATTTTTGACCATGGAACTAATTCAACACTATCATTTTCCACTACATGATAGCGATAATCATTAACATTAGCTTTTGTAATGCCGTATGCTATTAAAATTGCCGCCGAAGTATCTGAAATGATATAACTTGGATACTCTTTAGACATTGATTTTACACTTGATGCAAAAAAATCAACAAGGTTGGGATTAAGCTTTACGCCCAGCCAAATGGGGTGTTTTGTACTTATCATTTTAAAGGCCCTCACCTGCGCCAAATCGGTATCTTTAACGCCATAATACGCACCCGCGTACTCGAAGGTAAAATGATTACCAAAAGACAAATCCTGCTTTGGCTGTGCAGATGAACGTAACGGGGAGATGAAACTAAGGATTAGCCCGGTTAACAATACCAAAATTCTCTTTTTCATGATGTGTGTTTAAGTTTACAATTATTATTTACATCACAAAAATGTATTTACCTGCGCGGCTTAACAACGCGCAATGAGTATGTGGCAGGCTGTGCTTAGAATTTGGCAGCATACTGCTAATATGCTTACCTGATTTGTTTATAAAAATTCTCTTTATAACTATCAGACACGGGTATCAATTCATTTTTAATACGGATGCGGTCGCGCTCAATGCTTTCAATTTTATCAAGTGCCACAATGAATGATTTGTGTACCCTGCAAAATTGCCTGGCGGGTAATTCGTGCTCCAGTTCGCTAAAGGTTTGCAGCGTCATTATATTTTTTTCGTTTAAGTGCAGGCGGCGATAATCGCGCATGCCTTCAATAAAAAGCAGGTCATCTAACTTAATTTTTTCGAGCCGGTATTCTGTTTTTATAAAAATGAATGTTTTACCCTCCTCCCTGCCTGATAGTTTATCATAAACCTTATTTACGCCCTGCATAAAACGTTCAAAGGTGAAGGGTTTTAAAAGGTAGTCACACACATTAAGATCGAATCCGCGCAGGGCATATTTATCAAAGGCTGTGGTAATTATAACTTCGGGCTTTTTTATCAAACATTCCAACAGTTGTATACCCGTAAAGCCATCCATTTGTATATCTAAAAAAAGCAGGTCTACTTTTTGAGTTTGCATAAAAGCTATGGCTTCTACGCCATTATCAAAGCTTTGCAGTAAGTTCAAAAACGGCACTTTAAGCACAAAACCTCTTATGCGGTCCATAGCCAGGGGCTCATCCTCAATTATTATACAATTAATTACCATGCAGGTTAATAGCTAATGTTACGTTAAAACGCTCATCTGTCTGCGTAATATGAAGCACGTAGGCATCTTTATAAAGCAGGTTAAGGCGATTTTTTATCAATTCGAGCCCAAGGCCACTATGTGACTGCTTTAGCTCGGTTGATTGATCATAGGCGTTACTACAGGTAAAAGTAATGGTATTGCCCAATACGCCGATGCCAATTTCAATAGCGTTGCTTATTTTTTTATTTGTGGAGTGCTTAAACGCGTTTTCGATATAAGGGATAAAAAGCATGGGGGCAATTTGCCGGTTATCCAGGTTGCCATTTACTGTAAGCTTCACAAAATCGGGGTTGGCGGTGCGAATTTTTTGCAGCTCGATATATTGCTCAATATAATCTACCTCCTGCTTTAGCTCAATTTGCTCCAACGGACTTTCATAAAGTGTAAACCTCAAAATATCCGAGAGTTTTTTTAGGTAGATGGACGCCTGTTGCGCATCTTTTTCAATCAGCACATCAATATTATTAAGCGTGTTAAACAAAAAGTGCGGATTAATCTGGGCTTTCAGCAAGGCAAGCTCGGTTTCAAGATTCTTTTTCTCGAGCTCTTTTTTATACCTGATGTCGGCATACCAATTTATAAATCCCCTGATTAAACAGGCTGCAACGGCCGGATAAATTACACTTATAATCATATCGCCAATTACAAAACCCTGATGCCCATTATTGAGGGAAGCAGGCGCTAAAGCGCGCAGGGTAAAATACTCCGCAGCCGTTATTAATGCCGCTGTTGCCAAACCACCGACGGCAAAAACAAACAGTTTACGATTGGACAAATAAACCGGGAAAAACAGAAAATAAAACAGGTAAAAGGTGATAATCTGAACACCGTAACTAACAGGTACAATTAAATAATTGCTGACGGGATAACCTGGATTTAAATTTAAGACGAAATAGGCTTGCAGGAGCTTTGGAAACCAATAGGCAATATTTAGTAAAATTGCCCAAGCTGTTTTTTTCATGTTGTTGTTATTTAAATTAAACATGGTTCAAAAATCATTTTTAGCATGGTGGTTTATCAATAAACTCTGCCAGTTGTTGGTTTCTATCTGCAAAACGGGTTAAATATGCGCATTAAATAAAAATGGTGTTACCGGCAAAAACCCAATAACACCACCCTGGTATAATTTAAAAATATCAAATATTAACTCTTCGGCCCGCCAAACTCCATCAGGTAGGCCTTTAAAAACTCGTTAAGCTCGCCATCAAGTACGGCGGCATTCGAGGTTTCATGGTCGGTACGCAAATCTTTAACCAGTAGATAAGACAAATAGTTCAACTCTTTTTGCTCCTTAGGAGCTACCCTTCTTCAGTTTCAACTTTTAATAGCGATTGGAGTAATTCCGTGGCTATTGTTGTTTTAAATATTGGATGATTAACTATTCCAAAATAAAATGGAAAGCCATATCAGCATTGCCATCAAATTGACGAGCAAAAAATATTTGTTTTGCCTGCTTTTGATCGTCATTATGGCTCCTGTAAGCGTTAATACAATCGAAATCAATATCGCCAGAAAAAAACCAAAGATATCTAAGTTTAGCGTACAGGGGCCGCTTTTAAAATTGCCCGACTTTATAAAGTAGACAACCGCTACTGCGGAAATCAAGTGATACCCTATCAGCAATAAATCTCTTTTCTGCCTGCCTGTAATTTGCATTTTTTTAACTCTTCGGCCCGCCAAACTCCATCAGGTAGGCCTTCAAAAACTCGTTAAGTTCACCATCAAGTACGGCGGCGGCATTCGAGGTTTCATGATCGGTTCGCAAATCTTTAACCAGCTTGTAAGGATGCAAAACATAGTTGCGGATTTGCGACCCCCACTCTATTTTCTTTTTGTTGCCCTCAATAGCATTACTTATTTCCATGCGCTTACGCATTTCAATTTCATATAGCTGCGATTTCAACAAGCGGATAGCATTATCCTTATTTTGCAACTGTGAGCGCGACTCCTGGTTTTTGATAATAATGCCCGATGGTTTGTGGTATAAACGCACCGCGGTTTCTACCTTGTTCACGTTCTGTCCACCGGCACCGCCCGATCGGAAGGTTTCAAACTCGATATCGGCCGGGTTAATATCAATCTCAATGGTATCGTCAACCAGCGGATAAACATAAACCGAAGCAAACGACGTATGGCGCTTGGCATTGGCATCAAATGGCGATACGCGGACCAAACGGTGTACGCCGTTTTCGCCTTTAAGGTATCCGTAGGCAAAATCGCCCTCTAATTGCAGGGTTACGGTTTTTACTCCGGCCACATCGCCGGGCTGGTAATCCTGCTCGGTAACTTTGTAGCCGTTCTTTTCGCCCCACATAATGTACATACGCATCAGCATGCCGGCCCAGTCGCAGCTTTCGGTACCGCCTGCGCCTGCTGTTATTTGCAGTACGGCGTTAAACTGATCTTCCTCGGCCGAGAGCATGTTTTTAAATTCAAGCTCTTCCACAGCCTTTATAGCCATGTTATACTGCTCCAGCATTTCGGCCTCGGTAGCATCACCGCCCTGGTAAAATTCAAACAGCACACCGGTATCTTCAATTACCGCCAATACTTTTTGAAACTCGTCTGTCCAAACTTTTTTTACTTTGATGGATGCCAGTACCTTTTCGGCCTCTTTCGGGTGATCCCAAAAATGCGGGCCAATGGTTATTTCCTGCTCAGCTTTTAGTAGCTCTAATTTCTTGTCGATGTCAAAGATGCCTCCTCAGGGAAGCTGCTCTATCCCTTAAATCCTGAATCTGTTCTTTAGTCATGTGGCAAATATATGCAATTAGATTATCGGCATAAATAAAAAAAGGCCTGCAAATTGTATTATCAATCTGCAGACCCGTTTACAAGGTAGATGAATATTTTAAGCAACCATAGCGCGGTCAACCAGCAAACTTAAGTCGGCACGGTTACCATTTAGCTTGGTAAGCATATTTTTAAGGCCAAATTCTTTAACTTGCTCGCTTTTTGACGCTTTTACCAACTCGGTCATCACAGCCGGGATCAATGCTTTTGACGCGATCATGGCCTGTTCAGGGTCGATATGATAGAAAGTATTGAGCCTATTGGCAAACCTGCTAACCATACTGGATACTAATGATTGATTGTAAATACCCGACGAGCGAAAATACTTCACTAAATCTTTCAATTTACCGTTTTCCATTTGTCCTTTTAATACTTCGATGATAGCGCTCGATGCTTCAATCAGCACACTTTCATGGTATTTTACAGGAATTGAAGGGTTGTTAATAACAGCCGTCCCGGCGTTATTTTTTACAAGCAAAAAAAGTTTTCCAAACATAGTAGCAACAATTTTATACCGAAATTTACAAATTGATGATAAATCACTCATTTGATTACCAACAATACAAAGATATCAAATAATAATTTTAAATATCAAAACAATTTGCAAATATTTTTTAAATTTTCGCAATTTTTAGGTGTAAAACAAACACTATGTGTGTGGTGTTAAAATAACACAGAGAATAGTAAGTTTGATAATTTATATCCACCTAACAATTAACTTGTTACTTTTGTCAAAAACACATCAACTATGTTGCCAAATATCGATTTCACCACCACCCAGAGCTATAAATACTTAGCCGACCATTACATTGATATTGTATCAAAAAGCCTGAAAGAATTATTTGATGCTGACGATCAGCGATTTAATAAGTTCTCTATCCAGTTTGAAGAGATTTTGCTGGATTATTCCAAAAACCGCATCGACGATGAAACTATAGCCTTATTGATACAACTGGCCAAAGAATGTTCAGTAAATAAGGCAATAGAAGCCATGTTTGCGGGCGAAACCATTAACGTTACCGAAGGCCGCCCGGTACTGCACATTGCTTTGCGTAACCGCAGCAATACCCCAATTTACGTAGATGGCAAAGATGTTATGCCCGATGTAAATAAGGTGCTTGATCATATGAAGGAATTTAGCGAAGCTATCATATCCGGCACATGGAAAGGCTATACCGGCAAACCTATTACCGATGTAGTAAACATAGGTATCGGAGGCTCCGATTTAGGCCCGGTAATGGTTACCGAAGCATTAAAAGCCTACAAAAACCACCTTAACCTGCATTTTGTAAGCAATGTGGATGGCACGCACATAGCCGAAACACTGAAGGTTGTTGACCCCGAAACTACTTTGTTCCTGATAGCGTCAAAAACTTTTACTACCCAGGAAACCATGGGCAACGCCCACAGTGCCCGCGATTGGTTTTTAGCTGCCGGTGCCACCGAGGCTGATGTAGCCAAACACTTTGCTGCCTTATCAACCAATGCCGCCGCTGTAGAGAAATTTGGTATCGATACTAAAAACATGTTTGAGTTTTGGGATTGGGTTGGTGGCCGCTACTCGTTATGGAGTGCCATTGGCCTCTCAATTGCCCTCAGCATCGGCTTTGATAATTTTGCCGAACTGCTTGATGGCGCACATGCTGCCGACAATCATTTTAAAACAGCGCCGTTTGAAGAAAACATACCGGTTACACTTGCCCTTTTAGGCATCTGGTATAACAATTTCTTTGAAGCCGAAACCAATGCCATTTTACCGTACGACCAATACATGCACCGTTTTGCCGCCTATTTTCAACAAGGCGATATGGAGAGTAACGGTAAACATGTTGACCGTAACGGCAAACATGTGGAGTACTCAACCGGACCGATCATCTGGGGCGAGCCAGGCACCAACGGCCAGCACGCTTTTTACCAATTAATTCACCAGGGTACCAAACTAATCCCCTGTGATTTTATAGCTCCGGCGCAATCGCACAACCCGCTTGGCGAGCACCATAACATGTTGCTATCAAACTTTTTTGCCCAAACAGAAGCATTGATGAATGGCAAAACAGAAGAAGTAGTTATTGAAGAATTAAAAGCCGCCGGTAAAACCGAAGCAGAAATTGCAGCCATTGCGCCATTTAAAGTGTTTGAAGGCAACCGCCCAACTAACTCGTTCCTGCTTAAAAAAATAACCCCGCACAGCCTGGGTTCATTAATTGCCATGTACGAGCACAAGATATTTGTTCAGGGCATAATCTGGAACATTTATAGCTTTGACCAATGGGGTGTTGAATTAGGTAAGCAATTGGCCGGCAAAATTCTACCGGAATTAAAGGACGACAGCGAAATAAGCAGTCATGATTCGTCAACCAATGGGTTGATTAATTTGTACAAGGCCTGGAGGTAAGAACGCAGCAGCCCCCCAACCCCCTGAAGGGGGAGCTTTTGATTAGCATAAACAACAAAGGCCGGTTTCTTCGAAACCGGCCTTTGTTGTTTAAAAATCTGCATATTCGTTCCCCCTTCAGGGGGGTAGGGGGCTTTGCTAACAGGCTTTCACCAGCAACTCCCCGGTTGGTAAGCCCGGTATGGGCACTACCTTTTTTTGGGGCATAGCTTTACGGTATTTAACCAGGTTAATGAGTAATACGCTGATGAGGATAATAACCAAACCAACAACTTGCAAAACGGATATCTGCTCGCCGGCAAACAATACACCCAAAAGCACCGCGATAACCGGGTTTACGTACGAATGTGTGCTTACCTGTGTAGCCGGCTTTACCTGTAACAGCCAAACGTAAGCACTAAATGCCCCAATGGATCCAAATATAACAAGGTAGGCAATGGCCATCCATGACGAGGCAGGCACCTGAGCCAAACTAAAACCGTCAAACTCATGGTGCAGCATGCCTGCGGGGATAAAAGCCAAACCGGCAATAACCATTTGCCAGGCTGTGTTTAACCTTGCCGGGCCGCTGTTTACGTTATGCTTTGAATACAATGAGCCAGCCGACCAAACTATTGGCCCTAAAACCAATAAAGCCATGCCCAAAAAAGTGGTTGTATGGTGTTTATCGGCAAGGGCTTTGGCTACCTGTTCGCCAAATAGCAGCATAACACCGGCAAAGCCCACAATTAGCCCGATAATGGTCGACTGGCTTTTGAAGTTAACACGCCAGTTTGGCCTGTCTAATACCACAAACCAAATGGGGCTGGCCGATACAGTGATGGCTACCATGGCGCTGGGCAAAGTTTGCTCAACCCAAATTACCATGCCGGTAGCTACAAACAACATCAGCATACCGCTAACAGCCGAATTGATGATGTCCCGCTTTACCCATATTTTATCGCCCCTGTAAGCGCACCAGCCCAGCATGAGCAGGCCTGCGGTAGTATACCTGAGCGCCCCCATCAGCATAGCCGGGAAACCGTGTACCGCCATCCCGATAAAAAAGTATGTAGAGCCCCAAACGATATAAACCGTAGCGAATGCTATGATTACCAATAGTGCAGGCGCTTTTTGTTGGTTAACTGTTGTCATGATAGTTTTAGTTTTTGTTGATGATTGAATCAATGCTCCATTTATAATCGGGCAGTGTGGCCAGCAGCAGGCTTGCCGCGCTCACGGTAAAAACCGAATAACCTACCGGCGACTCGATACCGCCGGATATAGCCATGGCCAAAGCAAACGCCAGGCTAAGCAGGCAGCTAAGTGATGCAGCGGTACGGGTAAACAAACCCGCGAGTAATAACAAACCTATACCGGCCTCGCCAATGGTTGCTATCACAGCCAGTGTTGGGATAATTCCGGAAGGCAAAAAGTTCATTACCTGCCGGGCATAGTCCATAAAGTGCTGCCAATCGCCCCAGCCTACATGGGGCTGTCCGTGGGCGCCAAAAAAACCAAGGCGATCTGCCACCTCCCACAGGTAGCTGGTAGCCAAAGCAGCACGCAAAGCGACGGATGGAAGGGCATAATTTTTAATGAGTTGCATATCTTTTTTATTAACTGGTATAAAATTACGCAGCAGTTGGCCTATCTTTATAGTCCAGAAAACACAAACAAGATAGTCCAGTATGAAATTCAGCATAGGATTAATCAGTATTGATAAGGATGCGCAGGTAGCAGTTTATCTGCAGATAACCAATAGTATTATCGGGCACATCAGGCAGGGTACATTAAAACCGGCATCGCCCCTGCCCAGCAGCAGGCTGCTTGCCGCCGCGTTAAAAGTTCACAGAAAAACAGTTGTGGCTGCCTATGATGAATTATATGCCCAAAGCTGGGTAGATGTTTACGCGCGTAAAGGATTTTTTGTAGCCAAAAACCTGCCCGATGTATCGCCCCGGCCAATCAACAATGTATTAAAACAAAATATATATCCCGGTAAAACCTATTATGATGTTATCGAAAAAGTGCCCTACCCCGGCTTGTTTAATGACGATAAGCCTCAGCTGTTAACATTTGACGATGGCTTCCCCGATACCCGCGTAGCCCCGGTTGAATTACTGGTGCGCGAGTACCGCAGGTTTGCCAATTACCATTTCACGCAAAAGTATTTAACCTACGGCCCAGAGCAGGGTTCGGCAAACCTGCGTACCGAGCTGGCCCGTTTCCTGGGTGAAACCCGTGGCCTGCAGGTTAGCGCCGATGATATACTGATTACCAAGGGCGCACAAATGGCCATTTACCTGGCAGCCCAGATCCTGTTAACCAAAAATGATGTTGTAATTGCCGCCGACCCCGGATATCCGGGCGCCAACGAGGTTTTTGAACAAACCGGGGCCAAATTAAAACTGGTACCGGTTGATGAGCATGGTATTGATTTAAACGCAGTAGAGGAGATATGCCAACAGAAGAAAGTAAAGCTGGTATACGTTATCCCCCATCACCACCGCCCTACTACGGTAACGCTGAGCGCCGACCGCCGGATGCGCCTGCTTGAACTGGCCCACAAATACCGCTTTGCCATTATTGAGGACGATTACGATTATGACTTTCATTATGCCAGCAGCCCCATACTGCCCCTGGCAAGTGCCGATTATTATGGCAGTGTGATATATGTAGGTTCGTTTTGTAAAACTATAGCCCCCGGCATACGCATTGGGTTTATGGTTGCACCGGCCAACCTGATTGTGCAGGCCACCAGGCTGCGTAAAATGATTGACCGCCAGGGCGAGCACCTGCTGGAAGAAGCCATAGCCAACCTGCTTAAAAATGGCGACATAGGCCGTCACCTTAAAAAGGCCAATAAATTGTACCATGAAAGGCGCGATATACTTTGCGCCCTGCTGAAAGAGCACCTTGGCAGTTGGTTAAGCTTTAAAATTCCCGATGGCGGTTTTGCCGTTTGGCTTAAATATGCCGATGGCATTAACCCTGCCGATGTGGCCGAAAAAGCATCGGCTATGGGCCTTACCATCAATAACGGCCGCGATTATTTTTACCGTAACGCCGTCAAGCATCCCTACGTCAGGATAGGTTTTGCATCCCTCAACCCTAAGGAACTGGAAGCGGCCGTAAAAATATTGGCCAGCGTTTTTAAAAAAATCAGTCCCAAAAGCCCTGAACCTTAATTTGCCCCGAAGGATACCCCTGCCCTTTGAGTAGTTTACGTAATTGGGCTACCATGGTATTATTGCCGGCTAAATAAAATACGGTGTTCTCTAAACTATAACGCTGATCGAGCACCCATTCAATAAGGCTGTGATGGCCGTAAACATCGCGGCGGGGTATCGGCTCAAGCGGCGTCCAAAAGTATTCCTGGAATAATTTACGGTGATGCTCGTTACCAATTACTATCCCGCCCGAAAACCGGGTATGGGGCAGCACCATTTTTTGCAGGGCCAGTAAATGCCCCATGCTGCTTTCGTCGCCAAGGGCAACTATTGCCGATGTAGCCACGGGGCTTTGATTAGTAGTACCCGTTTTAAGATAATTAACTTTATCGCCCTTTTTTAACAATCGTGCCCAATTGCTGCCTGGGCCGTTATGAGCGGCATCAATATAAATGGAGCAGGTTTGGGTTTCGGCATCCCAGCCCGATGGGGTGTAATCTCTGAAAGTGAGGTTATCTACCTTAAATTTAATATAGGGAATTTCAGTCCAGCCGGTCATATCTATTTGCGGCAGGTGCAGGTCAACCTCAATTAAAGTGCAGGGCTCCCAATACCTCACTTCTAAAACATTGCCCGTTTGCAGGCGACCTTCAAATAGCTTACCGGTTTTTTGTTTTAATTTTTGTAGAGTGAATGTTTCCATGTGATGTAGAATTGTTATCACAAAGAAAAGGCTTATCTATGCGCGATAAAATGGCATACCTGCGGTAATGATTGGACTATTTGCGGTAATCGGCCTTGAAGGCGAGTGGCGTTACACCTTCTGCTTTTTTAAACAGGCGCGAGAAATAGGCATGGTCTTCATAACCCAGCGCATGTGCAATTTCTTTAACATTCAGCTGGCTATAGTACAGCAAACGTTTGGCTTCCAAAATAACTTCCTGTTGAATCCAGTAACTTACCGACAGTCCCGTAGCCTTTTTCAAAGCCTCATTCAGGTACGTTTCCGACACATTGAGCTTAGCCGCATAGGCCGACGGGCTTTTGAGTGTACGCACATGCTCAACCAGCAGTTTCTTAAAATCCTGCGCCAACTGCACCGGCCGAGACATCAGCATACCCGGTTTACCCGTTTGGCTAAAGCACCCGGCAGCTATCCCCAGAAACGACTGCAACAGCGAATGCACGACGGATAAATTAAAAACAGCCTGCTCGTCCTCGCGGTACCGCTCAAATAACAGGTTAAGCAAGCTTTCGCACTGCCGCTTTTGTACATCGTTTAAGGTATAGGGGCGCTGCAACAGTAGTTGATTTTCAAACACATTACGATAATCGGGCGGTATCAGCATGGTATCCACCGCTATAAACCATCCGTAAGCGCCTTCGTTTTGGATGCGATGGTGCACCTGCCCTGGTAAAACATAATAAAGACAGGATTCCTGTATCACGATCTCGTTAAAATCCACCATCAGCGAGCCCCATCCACCCTCGATTACAAAAAATATATAATGATCATCGCGGTGCGCACCCAGGGGTTCATCGGCCTTGGGTTTATCGCCCTTAAAAAAGCGATTGATCTCCAGGCCCGATGAGGCACGTTCCTTTAAAAGATGTACGGGAATGTCTTTCATGTTCAGGATGGCAAGTTAGGGGTTATTGTGATTGGATGTATGGGGAAGGGTGAAAATTGCATTACATTTACCCAGCCAACACAATAAACAACTGATTTAAAGCGCTTAAAACAAAAATCTTAGTCTCTCTGTAGGATTGCGTAAAAAAATATCTACATTTGCGACATGATAATGAATAATCTACATGAGCAAGAGTACTATTTGACTTTTAGTCGAACAGGTACTGCTATGTAAATTACCCAACATAAAAGCATTGAGCCTCTTAGACTAAAAAACTAAGGGGCTTTTTTATTTTATAAAAAAATGAAGCGTTGGACAAGCTGGTTAAGTCGCTACACTTTCAATGTAGCCATCGCGGGTTCGAATCCCGTACGCTTTACTGAGTATTAAAGCCTTTCATTTGGCAAAAAATGAAGCGTTGGACAAGCTGGCTAAGTCGCTACACTTTCAATGTAGTCATCACGGGTTCGAATCCCGTACGCTTTACTAAGTATTAAGGCCTTTTTGCGGCAAAAAATGAAGCGTTGGACAAGCTGGTTAAGTCGCTACACTTTCAATGTAGCCATCACGGGTTCGAATCCCGTACGCTTTACTTACTAAATTTAAACGGTGAATATAAACGTAATTGGAAACGCTGCTTCTTTGTGAAAGAAACTAATCCCAAATACAGTTTTGCGTTGTAAATATTACCGGCGCTGTATTGATTACCATAGTGTATGCCCAACCGTCCGATTTCTTCGATACCTGCCCCCCAAAAACCATACGCCATATTTTAATATGTTTGCCTATCTTTAGGGGTGAACATCCAATTACTACCTTTACTTTAAATGAGGCCAGGCTTTTATCTTTTATTCTTCTTATTTGTTTCGATAAGCCTGCCGGGCTATGCACAGTCAGTTGCCACCGATTCGTTACTCACCAGGCTCAACGCGGTACTGGCCGATAAGGATGTATACGTAAAGCAAAAAACAAACCGCATTGATGAGCTGGGCAAACAGCTAAGCCAGGCCAACGACCTGGATAAAAAATATAATATTTACCAGCAGCTGTATAACGAGTATAAAAACTTCAGCTACGATTCGGCCTATAATTACGCCAAAAAACTACAGGAAACCGCCGCCAAACTAAACGACCCTAACCGTATGGCTTTTGCTAAAATGGAACTGGGCTTTACACTCATTTCATCGGGCATGTTTAAAGAAACGCTGGAAACCCTGAACAGTATCAACCTGCAATACCTATCAAACGATGATAAGGTGGAGTATTACTTCCTGAAAGCACGCAGCTATTTCGACTTGTCCGATTTTGACCGTAATGTTGATTACTCGGCTATGTATAATCCCAAAGGCATTCAGTTTATCGATTCGGGCCTTTCATTAGCCTCGCCCGGAACCTACAACTATTATGCATTAAGGGGGCTGCAAGCCTTACGCAAGGCCGATAATACCGGTGCCGTAAAAGATTACACGGCCCTGCTCAAGTTAAAAAACTTAACGCCCAACCAGTTTGCCATAAGTGCCTGCTCTTTAAGCTACATTTATGAAGTGCTCGGTGAGCAGGACAAATCGACCCAATTATTGATCCAGGCCGCCATTGCCGACTTGCAGTCGGCCACTAAAGAAACAGTCGCCATTTATAAGCTGGCCGATTTCCTGTATAAAAAAGGCGACCTGAACAGCGCCTTCGTCTATATCAAGCAAGCTATGGACGATGCTACCTTTTATGGGGCACGCCACCGGCAGGTTGCCATCAGCAGTATATTGCCCATCATCGAGGCGCAGCGCATCAGTACGATAGAACAGCAACGCAAATCGCTGATTATTTACGCTTCTATAATTACTGTATTGGTGCTTTTTGTTGTGATGTTTGCATTCATCATCTTCCGCCAGCTTAAAAAGCTACGCATTGCCGATAACCTCATCAAGGAGGCCAATGTATCGTTACAGGAAAGCAACGTTGCATTGGAGGCGCTAAATAGAAATTTAAGTACGGCCAATAAAATCAAAAACGAATACATTGGTTATTACTTCAACATCAATTCCATCTACATTGATAAGCTGGAGAGCTTCCAGAAATCGCTGGATAAAAAATTGAGCAGCAAACGCTACGAAGATGCCCAGGCAGCCATTAAAAGCCTGAACCTGGAGAACGAGCGGCACCAGTTGTTCCACACCTTCGATAAGGTTTTCCTTTCCCTGTTCCCCGATTTTATCGAAAAGTTTGAAGCCCTGTTTCACAAAGACGATAAAATTGCCATTGCCGACGGGCTGTTGTTGAGCACCGAGCACCGCATTTTTGCCCTTATCCGCATGGGCATCCACGATAACGACCGGATTGCCAAACTGCTGGGCTACTCGGTAAATACCATTTACTCCTACAAAAACCGTATCAAAAACAAATCATTTATCGCTAATGATGAGTTTGAAGATCATATTATGGCGATAGAGGCGGTTTAGGAAAATCGCGAAAACCCTGCTTAGAAATGCTCTTTTCTCTTATTGTAAAGATAAAAAGGCCATTTACACCGGTCGGCACTGTTTAGCCACGCACTGTAACGCTTCTTAAATAACATTACGCCATCCCGTTTAATTTCCCATAAGTAATATTCTATCAAATTAGGATTGTTGTCACAAAAACTAACCAAACAGTTTTGAACGTGGGTTAAGGCATAATAGGGCATGCCTTCTAAGTAGTCGGCCACAATTATAGCTACCTCACCTTTATTTAAAAATTTACTCTGACAATCGGATTTTACACCAGTTAAAGTCGTATCAGAAAAGTAAGGAACTAATGAGGGTAGCAGTCTACTGCCATATTTTTTCAGCTCTCTTGAAGAGACATTTTTGGTGATGTCCCTTGAGTTTTCCACTTTGTAAATGCCATCTAATAGCTTATCAATATCCTGTGTCGATTGAGCAAAACAGCGTCCGAATGTTAGTGTCGACAAAAATAAGACAGTGATGTATTTGGTCATTTGTAAGAAGTTTTGCTATGGAAAATTATTGATACGTCAACTTTTAGCCACATGGTACAAGCTTTCGGTAACTTTGGCAAATATGATTATTGACATAATCAAGCATATAGCTATTAACACCCCGTTTCTGATTCTTTTATGCTTCTGCTCATTGCCCCAGCGCTCATCAAATTCCTGATACCTGTTTTTGAAAACCTGAAAGTTCAAATAAAAAGTTCCACAAACCACAGGAACTATTATCCATTTAAAAAAGGCTATTAGGGTCTCCGCCCCCTTTTTACCCAATAATATCCCTATGCAATTTACGGCGGCTAATATAATGCATGTCTCTGCCAGGGCAATCATGGCAAGGGCCCTTGAGCCTTGATCTGTTGGATATTTTTTGTACAACTTTGCCAATCTGTAAAACGTATATTCCAAGTTGGATCGCATGTTTAAAGCTACGATTATCTGAGTATAGTTTTGATTTAAAAAATAGGTTCTATAAACTTTCAAGCCCCTCTGTCCAACGAAGTTGAAGAGCGGGTGCTCCAGCGCAGCATCGGGCGGGTGAGTCTTCGCCGACGTTCAATGCCGATTCTTCCACCAGCCTTAATCATCTCCGCTCAAAACCCATCTATATCGCCCCATATTAAATCTATATTACAGCCTCTAAAACATCAAATCAAATACCTTATAATCAAGTAATTAACAATATTATTCCGTCTATATTTTCTATATTGGCCTTTCAGGCTATTGATTAGCCAAAATTCCCTCCTTTTATTTGATTCGGATTTGCCAGCTATGGTACATCTGCAAAAACCAATTTTTAAAACCAATTTTACATGAAAAAAGTTTACTTATTTAAGTACGGCCTGACTGTGCTCCTTTTAATCTCGGCGATAGCTTCGTTTGCTCAAAAAGGTGCTTTTAGGGGCAAAGTGGTTGATGATCTTAACCAGCCATTGCCTGGTGCCACAGTGCACGTTAAAGGCGCATCCCAAACAACAGTGACAGATGCCAATGGTATGTTTTCGCTTACGGGCGATGCGCAACAGGTATTAACCGTGCAGGTTACTTTTGTTGGCTACGATGTGCTGGAGCGGGTAATCAAAGTCAACGAAAATCCCACTTTTCAGTTAGTTCCTTCATCGAAAGCCTTAACCGAAGTGGTGGTTATGGGTTACGGAACGGTTAAAAAATCTGATTTAACGGGTGCTGTTGCAACCATCGGTGCTAAAGACCTTAATCCGGGTTCGGTTACCAACCCTTTACAGCAACTTGCCGGCAAAGCAGCAGGCGTAAACATTACCCAGGTAGGCAGCGAACCCGGTGTGGCCCCAACGGTGCGCATACGTGGCCTAACATCGTTACAGGGTGGCAATGACCCATTGGTTGTAGTTGATGGCATACAAGGCAATATGGACCTGCTAAACCAGGTACCGCCAAGTGAAATTGCATCAATAGACATCCTTAAAGATGCATCGGCTACCGCAATTTACGGCTCGCGCGGCGCCCCGGGTGTTATCCTGATTACTACCAGGAAAACCGCTGCCGGCAAAAGCAGTGTTGAGTATACCGAAAATAGCTCGCTGGACGTAATTGCCCACAAATTGCAGGAGTTAAACGCCGCGCAATGGACTGCACAAGCCGAAAAACAGGGTGTGGATGTATCTGCAAACCATGGCTCCAATACCGATTGGTTTAACCTGCTTACCCAAAACGGCGTTACGCAAAACCATAACCTTGCTTTTGGTGGTGGTACAAACGGCTTCAACTACCGTGCATCGGTAAGTGCTATTACACAAACCGGTATTGTTATCAATTCCAACTATAAAAAGTATATAGGCCGCATCACCGCTACACAAAAAGCGCTTGATGATAAGTTAATCCTCACCATGAATGTAAATAGCGGCATCAACAATGATGTTTACAGCCCAATCGGCATCGGCCGGGCAGCTTTTACTTCAAACCTGATCAGCAATACGTACATATCCAGGCCTACCGATCCTGTATTTAATACCGATGGATCATATTACTCAGACCCTAACGTATTCCAGTACATCAACCCTTACGCTGTTGCAAAAACGGTTAAAAACGATGTGAACACCAACAGCCTGTTCACCAGTTTAAGGGGCGACCTGGATATTTACAAAGGTATATCTGCCGGATGGTTTGGCAGCTGGAGAAAATCTGATACCAATACAGGTTATTACGCGCCGGTAGCATCAACCATAGCTACCGCTATTGATAACAAAGGCATCGCCAACATCAGCAACAACCATGTTGACGAAAAACTGATGGATATCAGCCTGAGCTACAAACATGAATTTGGGTTAAGCCATTTTGATGCCTCGGCTATTTATGAGTGGCAGGCACAAACCTATAACGGCAGTTTTGCACAGGGCCGTGGTTTTGTGAACGATTTTGCTACTTATAACGCTTTGCAGCTGGGCGATATCTCCAAAGTTTTACAGGGCGATATCTCATCGTACAAAAACGACAGGAGGCTTATTTCATATATCGGCCAGATCCATTACTCGTACAACAACAAGTACCTGTTAACCGCCAGTATCAGGCGCGATGGTTCAACCGTGTTTGGGGTTAATAACAAATGGGGTAACTTTCCTTCGGCCGCGCTTGCATGGCGTGTTGACCAGGAAGATTTCATGAAAAATCAAACCCTGTTCAGCAGCTTTAAACTGCGCGTGGGCTATGGTGTTACCGGTAACCAGCAAGGCATTTCGCCACAAAACTCTATTGCTTTAGTAGGCCAGGCGGGTTCGGTATTTTTTGGAGGCACAACCATCCCTAACTATTTTTATACACAAAATGCCAACCCTAACCTAAAGTGGGAAACACGCAAACAGGCCAACGCCGGTTTCGATTTCGCGATGTTTAACGATAGGCTGAGCGGTACTTTTGATGTGTACAGGGCTACTACCGATAACCTGTTATACCATTATACAGTGCCTGTTGTAGGCCAGTTTTTTGTAAACAATATCCTGGCAAACGTAGGTAGCTTACGCTCGCAGGGTGTTGAGCTTTCATTAAGCTATATGATTATCAAAAAGCAGGATATGACGCTTACACTTGCTGCAAACGGATCACTGCTGCAAAGTAAGGTACTTAAATTAGGCGGCAACATACAAGGCTTTGATGTACCTACCAACTATGTTGGCTGGGGACCAAATGCTTACCTTGTTGTAGGCAAGCCTGTAGGCACTTTTCTTATTTTAAAACACATGGGCAAAGATGCCAACAGCGCCGAAACCGTTGTTGACCGTGATAAAAACGGCACCATCGACCAGGGATCGCAAAGTAAAGACAGGTATGAAGAAGGCCAATCGCTGCCTAAATATACCTATGCTTTTACACCATCTTTTACTTACAAAAACTTTGATGCATCAATGGTTTGGCGCGGATCGGGCGGTAACAAAATCTATAATGGCCTTCGCCAGGATTTAAGCCTTTTGGAAAACCTGGGAAAATCAAACGTACTTACCAGCGCGGTGCCCTTAGGCATTCAATCGTCGCCTTATGGGTCTGACCTTTGGTTGGAAAGTGGCTCGTATTTAAGGTGGGAGAATCTTTCGTTAGGATACAGGTTTAACCTGGCCAAAGTAAAATACATCAGCGCTTTACGCTTATCTGTAACCGGCCAAAACCTTGCCATTATAACCAAATACAAAGGCCTTGATCCTGAAGTGAACGTGAGTGGCGACAGCTCATCGGGCGGCGACTACGGTACCTATCCGCGCACCAGGACCTTTTCTTTAGGTTTAAATGTTATTCTAAAATAATTTGATCATGAAAAAAATATTAATCAGTATTTGTATTATTAGCCTTGCTGCAAGCTGTACCAAGGTTAATGAGCATGTGTATGACAAATATACAGCTGACCAGTTTTATTCAACCGCGGCGGGTGCCGATGATGCTTTGGCCAATGTGTACTCAAAAATTACCGGTAGCTGGGGCTCAAACTATGCCGGTCGCGATAATTGCTGGTACGATTTAAATAGCTTCTCATCAGATGAGCAGGTAATACCTCACCGTAACACCGGCGATTGGCAGCTTGACTTTGCCCAACTGTATACCCGTACCGAATTGCCAAACCTGGGCATCATCAATAATACCTGGAACTGGGCTTACTCTACAATTTACAGCGCCAACCTGGCCATTGCCCAGCTTACATCGGCCAAAGCCGATCCGGCAAAAATTGCCGAGGCCAAAGTGATGCGTGCCTGGATCTATTACCTGTTGATAGATGATTTTGGTGATGTGCCGTTTTATACCGACAACAATACCAACGTTTCAAAAATACCGCAGGCAAAACGTGCCGATGTTTACAATTTTGTGGTAAACGAGCTTAAAGCCAATGTTGATTTACTTTCCGAAACACGTGGCGGCGCCTATTACGGCCGTTTTAACAAGTGGGCAGGTTACATGGTATTGGCCAAGGTTTACTTAAATGCCCAGGTTTATACCGGCACCCCGCATTGGGCCGAAGCCTTGGCAGCAGCCAACAAAGTAGCATCGGGTGGATTTACACTACACGCTGCAGGCGCAAGCACAACTGCACCGTTGGGTAACACTTATTATGACCTTTTTGGCGATGTATGCCCTAACGACGAAACCATTTTTGCCTTATACATTACGCAAAACGTTATCAGCGGTAACATTTACACCATCCGGAGCTTAAACAGCCCCAATGGCGTGGCCCTTATAGGCTTTGCAGGCTGGAACGGTACCATTATCCCATCAGAGTATTATGATAAGTTTGATAATGCCGACGTACGTAAAAAACAATTCCTGGTTGGCGCACAGGCCGGTGGTATTACTTATACCAAAGAGGTATCGTCGCTAATTGACCCGGGTGCAGGCCCTAATGAAGGCATCAGGAACGATAAATTCTTCCCCGTAAAACCATCTGACGGCAGCGGCGAATCAAACGATTTCCCGGTTTACCGTTATGCCGATGTATTGCTGATGCAGGCCGAGTGTAATGTGCGCTTAGGCAACGCCACAGCCGCAGCCCCATTCCTGAACCAGGTAAGGGAGCGTGCTGGCCTTAGCGATATTGCAGCACCTACATTAGATAATATTTACGATGAGCGTGGATTTGAATTGAACATGGAAGGCCACCGCAGGCAGGACATGATCAGGTTTGGCAAGTTTTTGCTGCCGCACGGTTTCGTTCAAACTACCCCTGCCTACAGGATGCTGTTCCCGATACCAACTGAAGCGCTTAACGCTAACACCACGTTGAAACAAAATCCAGGTTATTAATTATTCATAAAGTGATGAAAAAAATAATCAACTTAACATTTGCAGCAATGGCCTTCATGACCGTTGCCTGCCATAAGCAGGCGGAGTTGACCACGCTGAAACCGGTTACCTTTACTGGTAACATGACGGCCTCAACAACCACAGTCACCCTGTCTGCTACTACCGACGATCAGTCGGTAATTACCTTTACCTGGCCTGCGGTAGTTTACCCTTACAAATCGCACGTAACCTACACCCTACAGGCCGATTTGCCTGCCGATACCGTAGGCGCAACCGCCTGGCAAAACGCTACATCGGTGTTAATTGGAACCGATGTGCTAACCAAAACCTACAAAGGCAGCGATTTAAACACCCTGGCCCTTGCATTGGGCGTTACGCCAAATGAAGTGGGTAAAATGGTGTTCAGGGTGCAAGCCTACCAGGATAGGAATGCTTATTCAAAAGCGGTAACATTAACTATCAGTCCGTATAAAATTATCCTGCCACCAAGCAACAATTACCCGGTATTATACCTTCCGGGCGATTACCAGGGCTGGTCGCCGGGTACTGCTGGCACAGTAGCGGCATCGGTACCTAACATTTACGAAGGCTATATTTATGAGCCTGCAGGTGGCAACTATCACTTTAAGTTTACCAGCGCTCCCGATTGGAACCACATTAACTACGGCGATGGCGGCGCGGGCTTATTAACCACTGATGGCACCAAAGGCGATTTGGTTTTGCCTGGCCCGGGTGTTTATGAACTGGTTGCCAACCCGCAAAGCCTTACCTGGTCATACACCCTGGTTACGTGGGGCATTATTGGCGACGCCACCCCAGGCGGCTGGAGCACGGATACCCAAATGACGTACGACCCGGCCAAACAAGTGTGGACGGTTACTGCCAATATGGTTGCCAGCGGTTCGTTTAAGTTCAGGGCCAATAACCAGTGGGCTATTGATTTTGGTATCACAGCAGATGGCAAAATCCAATACGCCGATAACCCTGCATTACCGTACAACGGATCGTTAGGCAACTTAACTGTACCGTCAAATGGTAATTATACCATTACGCTGGATTTGCATGATCCAAATAATTACAACTTTAAGTTAAAGAAAAACTAACCGGTAAGGCAGCGCGTTTGCTGCCTTACATCATACCTTTTTTATTATACTTTGAGTATGTTAACGGGTTTTACAAGTGTGCATTAGTTGATTTTCAGGAGTAACCGGGCTTGCCGGGCTCCTGATTTTTTACTGCCAGTTGCCCCGATAACAATTCATCACTCCCTTTTATACATGAAATTTACTACGATCACACTTTTACTTGCCTGCGTTTTAAACTTGCCGTGTGTTATGGCGCAATTGCCGGTAGTAACGCCCGGCAATATAGAAACCGTTACCATTGGGCAACAGGGAGTTTCTTTAAAAACAACCAATGCTTACGGCAGCATATCTGTTTACAGCCCATCCATCATTCGGGTGCGGTTGGATAAAAAGGTATTGGGCGCCGATTTTTCGTATGCTGTGGTTGGCAAAGCGCAGGCTGTAAAAGTGCAGATCAGCCAAACGGATAATGAGATTGATATCAGCACCGATTCATTAAAAGCGGTAATCCAAAAAAAACCTTTCAGCATAACGTTTTATACAATCAATGGCCAAATAATTAACCAGGACGAACCCGGTTTAACCACATCCTGGGTAAACGATGCGGTAACTACCTACAAAAAAATGCAGAATGATGAGCATTTTGTAGGCCTTGGCGAAAAAACAGGCAACCTTGACCGCAAAGGCAATGCCTATACCAACTGGAACTCGGATGTATATGGCTACAGTACCATGGCCGATCCGCTTTACTCCACCATCCCTTTTTATGCTGGCATTCACCATGGCTTAAACTATGGTATTTTTATGGATAACACCTACCAAAGCGATTTTAACTTCGGCGCCAGCAATAACCGTTTCTCGTCATTCGGAGCACGTGGCGGCGAAATGAACTATTATTTTATCTACCATAAAAAAATGGCAGATATTATAGCCTCCTATACCTGGCTTACCGGGCGTATGCCGTTGCCTCCAAAATGGGCTTTAGGCTACCAGCAAAATCGTTACAGCTATTACCCCGAAGCCGAGGTAATGCGTATAGCCCAAACCCTGCGCGAAAAGCGCATCCCGGCTGATGGTATTACCCTTGATATCCATTATATGGACAGGTACCAGCTATTCACCTGGAACAAAAGCCGTTTCCCCGATCCTGTAAAAATGACTGATGCGCTTAACAAAATGAACCTGAAACTTACGGTTATTGTAGACCCGGGAATTAAGGTTGAAAAAGGTGCACCGGCTTATGAAAGCGGCCTGAAACAGGATGTATATATCAAATACCCCGATGGTTCACCATACACAGGCCAGGTTTGGCCCGGCTGGTGCAACTTTACCGATTTTACCAGCGATAAAGGCCGGGCATGGTGGCGCAGCCAGGTTGATTTTTTTGCCAAATCGGGCGTAAGCGGTATCTGGAATGACATGAACGAAATATCTACCTGGGGTCAAAAAATGCCCGATAATGTTTTGTTTGATTATGATGGCCACCCAACCACCCATTTACAGGCACATAACGTGTATGGATTAGAAATGGTACGTTCAAGTTACGAAGGCGCGCTGGAACATTTTAAAGAGCGCCCGTTTATTTTAAGCCGTTCAGGCTATGCAGGTTTGCAGCGATACTCGGCTATCTGGACGGGAGATAACCGTGCCGAAGAAGACCACATGTTGTTGGGCGTACGTTTAATGAACAGCCTTGGCCTAAGCGGCGTATCATTTACGGGGATGGATATTGGCGGGTTTACCGGCAACCCAACCACCTCCTTATATACCCGCTGGATTGAGCTTGGAGCATTTATCCCCTACTATCGTAACCACACCGCCCTCAACAGCCGCGCTGCCGAGCCTTGGGCTTTTGGCGAGGATGTGCTGGACATTGCACGAAACTATATCAGTTTGCGCTACCAGTTAATGCCTTATTTATACTCCAGCTTTTATGAGTCGACACAAAACGGTTTGCCGGTAATGCGCTCGCTGGCTATCAACTATACTTTTGACCCGAAGGTAATGGACGCCACCTACCAAAACCAGTACGAGTTTGGCAACGGCTTTATGGTTGCCCCTTTTGAAAGTACCGCGGCTTTTGGCAAAGTGTATTTTCCCGAAGGCAGCTGGTATGATTTGTATACCGGGGCCGAACAAAAAGGCGCACAGGAGGTAACCATCCCGCTAACGGTTAGCAAACTGCCGGTTTACGTAAAAGGCGGCAGCATTATCCCCATGCAGTCGCTTACCCAATCAACTGCCGAATTGCCTACCGATACGCTCGCGGTGCATGTATATAAGGGCAGCAAAGCCAATCATTTTGTGTATTACGAGGATGATGGTAAAAGCTTCAGCTACCAGAAAGGTGATTTTTATAAACGTACCATCAGTTTTGATCCCGATAAAAAAACCATCACATTTGATAAAGCAGAAGGGAGCTTTAAAACCAATTTTAAATACATCAGGCTGGTGCTGCACGGCTTTGAACAATCAACATCAGTTAAAGCAGGCAACCGCAATTTAAAGCTACAGGATAGCAGCATCGCGTTTTTAGGTGCCGCAGCAAATACCGACCCGCAAGGGAGCATAAACAGGCCCGATAGCAGCCCCGTTAAAACGGTAACCGTCAATAATGCACCAAATAAAATCCAGATAAATTATTAAAAAGGAAGTGTGAGTATGATAATGAGTAACAAAAAAAACCAGATGAACAGTTTAATTCTATTTATAATGCTGATAGGCTCGCTACTGGGCTGCGGCAAAAAATCAGATCCCACACCCGATCCGCCGGTAAACCCGGTCAATACAGATCCGGCGCAATATGGTACCCCTTTTAGCGGCGTACCCGCAACCAAAGATATTGTGATGTATGAGGTGAATTTAAAAACTTACTCGCCGGTTGGCCTGAGCAGTGCCATGGCTCGTTTAGATTCTATCAAAGCGCTTGGCGTTAACGTGGTATGGCTAATGCCAACCTACCCGGTAGGCGTTTTGAAAGCTTCAGGATCACCCTATGCGGTTAAGGATTACACGGCTGTAAACGCCGATTTCGGCACGCTGGATGACTTGCGGGCTTATGTTGCCAAAGCACATACGCTGGGCATAGCCGTTATATTGGATTGGGTAGCAAACCACACCTCATGGGATAATGCATGGATCCAGAATAAAGACTGGTACCAGCAGGATGCATCTGGCAATATTATTATTCCGCCAGGCACAAACTACGCTGATGTTGCCGCGTTAAACTACAACAATACCAGCATGCGTACCGCCATGATTAAGGCCATGAAATACTGGGTGTACACAGCCAATATCGATGGCTACCGCTGCGATTTTGCCGATAATATCCCTAATGATTTCTGGGTTCAGGCAATAGATACATTAAAAAAAATTACCACCCATAAACTGATCTATTTAGCCGAGGGCACCAAAGGCCCCGAAATAAGCGCCGGTTTCCAGATGAATTTCGCTTTCAGCTATTACGGTACGCTTAAAAATCTTTTTGCAGGTACATCCAGCCCATCGGCCCTGTTCTCAACAAACACTGCCGAAAAAGCTTCGTTACCGGCCAATGGTATTAAGTTAAGGTATATTACCAACCATGATAATGCCTCGTCAGATGGCAGCACCATCAGCGAGTATAAAGGCAAGCAGGGTGCGCTGGCCGCGTTTGTTTTGGCAGCCTATATGGATGGTGTGCCATTGATATACAGCAGCCAGGAAGTTGGCTATCCAAATTCCATCAACTTTTTTAACAACGTAACGGTAGATTATACCGCCAACCCGGACATGATTGCCGAATACAAAAAGATTGTCGCCTTCCGCCAGGCGCATGAGGCTGTTAAAACAGGAACATTAACCGCTTATAACGATAATGATATTGTGTCGTTCGAGAAAAAGACGGCAGCGGATGATGTATTGGTACTGGTAAATTCAAAAAACAGCAGCGTTACCTACACCGTTCCGGCAGCCCTGCAAGGTACCACCTGGACAAACGGCTTCACCAAAGCAAATATTACATTAGGTACCCAGCTTACTATTCAGCCATACCAATACCTGGCGCTAAAAAAATAGTTTCTTGTTTACTTTTTATATCAAAGGGGCAGCTTGGTCTCTGGTCCCTTTTGGGTTTTGTAAATCACCGCGCGATGCGGTGATTTACTTTTTTAAAGAGTTGTGTTTATTATTCGCCGCAAATTTGCGGCGAATAAGGTGGTTAATCGCCGCATTTTATTGAAAGTGATAAATTGGATATTTTAAAAGCAGATAAAAGATCATCATTGAGGTATGCGAAGCAATCCCGTACCATGCAAACTACGAAATTGCCACGCTATCGCTCGCAATGACAAAAACAATAATACAAGTTATCTCAACCCTCCACCCTATACTCCGCCTGGTGCAAAACCGGAAATTTAACCGAGTTGGCTATAAAGCATAATTTGTTAGCCTCGTGGTGCAATTCATCCGCCTTGACCTGCATAGTGGCTTCTTTAAGGGTGATCACCGGTTTTAATACTACGTCGGTAAAATAGCCGCCGCCGTCGCTGGTTTCAACCATAGTACCTTCTGCGCTATCTTCATACGCGGTTACCACCACGCCGGCCACCGAACACAAGTGCAGGTACCAGAGCATGTGGCAGGCGGCTACCGATGAAAGCAACAGATCTTCTGGACTATAACGGGATTTATCCCCCCTGAAACTTGGATCTGAGGAGCCTGAAATATCCTGCTTACCATCAATGCTGATGATGTGGGCACGTTCATATGACCTATAATCTTTGGTTCCGGCACCGGTATTACCTGTCCAGGTGATGGTGGTTTTATAGTGATGATCTTTCATGATCTAATATCACCATAAAAATAAACACCATTAAATAAAATTAAAGATTGGTCATTTTTAAAGATGCCTCATAGTAACGCTGACCGGTATCTGGATATTTTTTTAACAGCTCGTCTATCTCCTGCAAATCTACAGCCGATAACTCCACATCAACAGCTCCTGCGTTTTCCTGCAGGTATTTGCGCTTTTTGGTGCCAGGGATAGGAATAATATCATCGCCCTGTGCCAGCACCCAACCTAAGGCTAATTGTGCGGGTGCAACATTTTTTTGTTGTGCCAGGGTAGCAAATTCATGAGCCAGCTTTTGGTTATTGTCCCAGTTGTCCTCGTTAAAACGGGGCAGTGTTTTGCGAAAATCGCCATCGGCAAGTCCTTCTTTATTTAGGGTATTGGTTACCAGGCCGCGCGATAGTGGGCTATAAGGCACCAATGAAATATTTAGTTCGAGCAGTACCGGCAGTATTTCGTTCTCTACATCGCGGGTAAGTAAGGAATACTCGCTTTGCAGGGCAGCAATAGGATGCACAGCATGTGCTTTGCGGATACTTGCAGCCGATGCTTCTGATAAACCAAGGTAACGTACCTTGCCTTCCTTAACTAATGCGGCCATGGCTCCTACCATTTCTTCCACAGGCACATTGGGATCTATGCGATGTGCGTAGTATAAATCGATGGTGTCGATATTTAATCGTTTGAGGCTTTGCTCAACGGCTGTTTTCATATAGGCCGGCGAGGCATCGAAATAAACATTCGAGGTGCCGCTACCCGCATAAGGGGCGTTTACATCCCTCACCCTGAAACCAAATTTGGTAGCGATAAATACCTTGTCGCGGTTTTGTTTTAGTACCTTGGCTATCAGCTCTTCGTTTTTGCCGTTGGCATACATATCGGCGGTATCCCAAAAGTTAATGCCCAGGTCGAGCGCCAGGTTTAGCGTAGCTAATGATTCGTCGTTATCTATCGGGCCGTAGGCGAAACTCATCCCCATACAGCCTAAACCAATGGCCGATAGTCTTTCGCCGGTATTCCCTAAATTTCTGTATTTCATAGGTATTATGTTTTTGTTGATACAAATTTAAGCAACCTGCAAAGCGATGCGGTTATAAGTATCAAACTAAATATTACAAAATTCAAACAGCTAACGCTAAGTCAAAAGTCTTTAGTCGTAAGTCTCAAGTCATTTTTGCGTGTTGCTTACTTCCGACTCAAACCGCCAATCAACTACAACAAGGCGTTTAAAAACCTTGCTTTTGCCAAAAATTCCTGACCAAAAAAAAACGCGACCAGGCAAAGCCCGATCGCGTTCTTTTTACCAGGGGGTAAAAATTATTTTTTACCTGAAGCAGCTTCCTGCTCAGCCTGACGTAATGCACGTGAAGTAGTTACAGATACGATAGTATCTTCCTGTGCATTGGTAATAGTTAAGTTTGGCAATTTAATTTCGGCCACTTTTACTGATTTACCAACTTCCAAAGCTGCAATGCTTACTTCAATAGCATCTAAATGATCTTTAGGTAATGCTTTGATGCGCAGTTTCCTTAGTTTTTGAACTAATTTACCACCCACTTTAACACCTGGCGAAGTTCCGGTTAATTTAACAGGGATCTCGATAGTGATAGGCTTTTTCTCGTCAAGCAACAAAAAGTCTACGTGGATAATTTGTTCAGTTAAAGGGTGAAACTGCAAATCTTTAATAATAGCCTGTGATTTAACACCAGCAACGTCAAGATCGATGAAATGAACAACCGGAGTGTAAACTACGGCTCTCAAATCAGCTGCGGACACTGAAAAGTGGGTTTGGGTTGGCCCACCGTAAAGAACTGCAGGCACTAAGCCTTCATAACGCAGCTCTTTAGCGTCTCTTTTCCCTACGTTCTCTCTTAGAGAACCGCTAATAGCAATTGATTTCATTTTTTTTTATTTTATTATTTATTGTTAGTTCATGGTTCATAGATCATTGTTCATGGTCTAATCCCCACAAGGTCTTCTTTTAGTTCATGGTTCATAGATCATTGTTCATGGCCTAATCCTCACAATTTTTATTTTAGTTCATGGTTCATAGGTCATTGTTCATAGCCTAATCCTTATAAGTTCTTCGTTCTTTTCAATCTCTATAGTTAATGTTTTACCATGAACCATCAACTATGAACCATAAGCCGCAATCAATCCACCCTAAACAACTGGCTTATCGAGCCGTGTTCATTTACATTGCTTATGGCTTTTGCAAACAATTCGGCGGTTGATAGTACTTTTATTTTGGGGCTTTCGTATTTCAATGGTATGGTATCGGTAACTATCAGTTCGGTTAATACTGAGTTTTCGATAGTTTCATAAGCTTTACCAGATAATACGGGGTGGGTACAAACCGCGCGTACGCTGCGTGCACCACGTTCCATTATTAAGCCTGCTGCTTTGGCCAGTGTACCGGCGGTATCGCAAATATCATCAATCAATACAATGTCCTGGTCGGTTACGTCGCCAATCAAGGTCATTGATTCAATCTCGTTGGCGCGTTTGCGGCGTTTGTCGCAAATTACAACCTCGGCATTAAAAAACTTGGCAAAACTGCGCGCCCTGTATGAGCCACCCATATCCGGCGATGCAATGGTTAAATTACCAAGGCCCAGGCTTTTGATGTAAGGCACAAAAATTATAGAAGCATCCAGGTGATCAACCGGTACATCAAAAAATCCCTGTATCTGCGCTGCGTGCAAATCCATGGTCATAATGCGGTTAATACCGGCTGCAACCAATAAATTCGCTACCAGTTTAGCGCTAATAGCTACACGGGGTTTATCTTTCCTGTCCTGACGTGCCAAACCAAAATACGGGATAACCGCGTTTACATAATGCGACGACGCACGGCGGGCGGCATCAATCATCATCAGCAATTCTATCAGGTTATCATTAGGCTGGTGGGTACTTTGTATCAGGAATACATCGCATCCCCTTACAGTTTCATTAAAATGTGGTTGAAATTCGCCATCACTAAAACGTGAAAGTACTACATCGCCCAATTCGCGGCCATAGGCTTCAGCAATTTTTTGCGCCAGTGCTTTTGAGCCCGAACCTGCAAATAATTTAACCGGATTAAATTGTAATGGCATTTTTTTGAATTTTGAATTTCGGATGTTCTATTTCGGATTTGTTTAATTTTCAGTTGCTTAGCGCTACATCATAAAACTATTAGCCGTGTTGATAACGTCCTAAAATACAATTCGGATTTCATTTTTTCTCCCGAATCTAAATCCGAAATTGAAAATACGAAATCCGAAATCTCTTGTTGCCCGACCAGGATTCGAACCTAGACAAACGGTACCAAAAACCGTCGTACTACCATTATACTATCAGGCAATCTCCCTGGATGTTTTATTCTCCGAAAAGGAATGCAAATATAAGACGATTTTTTAACTCTCAAAACAGAATTTGAAAAAAGTATTTACCAGCCTGTTTTACAGCTAAAAATGATTAAAAAGAGTTAACGCAAGCCGTTTGATTTCGGCATCATAATAGTTTTTTGCTAATTTCGGCTCAATTAAGCCTTTTGCATCGAAAGTATCCTAATATGAATTACAACAAAATCAACAATATTTTTGGCTGGATAGCCTTTGTTATCGCTACCGTTACCTACATTTTAACGCTTGAACCATCGGCCAGTTTTTGGGATTGCGGCGAATTTATAGCCTGTATCTTCCGTATGCAGGTAGCTCACCAGCCAGGAGCACCTTTGTTTACCATGATAGGTAAAGTATTTACGCTGCTATCCATGGGCGACAATACGAAGGTTGCCTACTGGGCCAATATGGCCTCGGCATTGGCCAGCGGTGCAACTATCCTGTTTTTATTTTGGACGGTTACCGCGCTTGCTAAAAAAATACTGGTTAAAACAACCGAAGATATTAATATCTCCAGCCTAATCATTATTATAGGTTCGGGTTTGGTTGGGGCTTTGGCCTATGCATGGTCAGATACGTTTTGGTTTTCGGCAGTTGAATCTGAAGTTTACGCGCAATCATCCCTGTGTACGGCAGTGGTATTTTGGGCCATCTTAAAATGGGATGCCCATGCCGATGAACCCAACGCCAACCGCTGGATTGTTTTTATCGCCTACATCATGGGCCTCTCCATAGGCATCCACCTGTTAAACCTGCTGGTAATACCTGCAATAGCTTTGGTAATCTATTTCCGCAAGGCAAAAGCTATCACCGTTCAGGGTACCCTGTTGGCATTTTTTGCGGGTGTGGTATCGGTAGCTTTTGTACTATGGGGCGTTATCCAGTTCACCGTTAAAGGCGCAGCCTTTTCCGATCTGTTTTTTGTAAACACCCTGGGTATGGGCTTCGGCAGTGGTGCTATCGCGTTTTTTGTTTTACTGATAGGCACCATTGCTTTTGGCATTTATTATACTGTTAAACAATCGCAGCCTGCTATCATAGCTTCGGCGGTGTGCTTTGTATTGGCGCTGGGTATTAGTACCGGCATTATTGGTGCGGTTATTGGCATAGGTATTTTGGCATTGCTGGAGTATGTGATTAAAATTCGTGAAAAACGTTTTGCCCTCAATAGCTTTTTTGTGTGCCTGTTGTTTATCCTGTTTGGCTACAGTTCATTTGTGATGATAGTAGTGCGTGCCAAGGCCGATCCTAACCTTAATAACAGCGATCCGCAGGATGCTTTTGCCCTTAACAGCTATTTAAACCGCGATCAGTACGGAGATACGCCATTACTATACGGCCAGTTTTTTGACTCTACCCCTACCGAGCAAACCGAAGGTGCTAAAATTTACCGCCGCGGTAAAACTCAGTACGAAGTTGCGGGCAAAAAACTGACAACAGTTTACGATCGTAATACCATTTTCCCGCGTATGTTTAGCGATAAGGGGGGCCATGCGCAGTTTTACCGCGCATGGAGTAAACTGGCCGAAGGCGAACATCCAACATTTGCTACCAACCTGGGCTTTTTTGGCACCTGGCAGGTTAACCAGATGTATACCCGCTATTTCCTGTGGAATTTTGTTGGCCGTACCAATGATCTTGACGGACAAACCAGCAATAGCGGCGCCGATGGCAACTGGATAAGCGGCTGGAATTTTAACAAGCCATTGCCTGCCGAGGTTACCCAAAGCAAAAGCTATAACCGCCTGTACTTTTTACCGCTGATTATTGGCCTGGTGGGCTTATTCTTCCACTTTAAAAGCGACCAGCGAAACGCCGGTGTAGTATTGGTACTCTTCTTTTTTACCGGCTTGGCTATTGTGCTTTACCTTAACCAGGACCCCCTACAACCACGCGAACGTGATTATGCCTACGCCGGATCATTTTATGCTTTTGCCATTTGGATAGGCCTTGGTGTTATGGGCGTGGCCGAGCTTTTAAGGAAGGTGGTTAATGCTAAAACCAGCGGAATTATTGCCACCGTGGTTTGTTTATTAGCCGCTCCCATACTAATGGCCAACCAGGAGTGGGACGACCATAACCGGTCGACCAAACTTACGCCGCATGATATGGCCTACAACTACCTCAATTCCTGTGCGCCAAACGCTATTTTGTTTACCTATGCCGATAATGATACCTACCCGCTTTGGTATATACAGGAGGTTGAAAACGTAAGGCCAGATGTACGCATTGTCAATTTAAGCCTGCTGGGTACCGATTGGTATATCCGTGGCATGAAGCATAAAATGAACCAATCGGAGCCTCTGCCTATTACTATGCCCGACGATAAATTTAAAGCGGGTGTGCGCGATGTGGTTTATTTAAGCGATAAAAACCTGCCAGGCTCAACCGAGTTAAAGGATGTTTTTGATTTTATTACTTCGGATGATAAAGCTACCATGGCTGAGTATGGTAATGGCGATATAGGCAACTACCTGCCAACCAAAAAGTTCAAAATAACGGTTAATGCAGACGATGTGGTTAAAACCGGAACAGTGCCTGCCGCCCAAAAGGACCAGATAGCGCCCGAAATGGATTGGACATTTAACGGCAAATACGTAACCAAGGATATTTTGGCTATGATGGATATTTTGGCCCACAATAACTGGAAAAGGCCAATTTACTTTGCTACCACCGTACCTGATGAAAACCTGATAGGCCTGGGCAAATATTTGTATAGCGAAGGTTTTGCAAACCGCCTGATGCCATTAAAAGTAGATACAGCTGCAAACCAAGCCGATTTGATTAACACCCCGGTGATGTACCATAACATGATGACCCAATACAAATGGGGTAACATGAAAACAGCCAGCTACCTTGATCATGAATCAAACACCATGTTTTACCCACTTATCTCGAGGTTATACTCCAGCCTGGCCGATAACCTGTTAAAAGAAGGCAAACCCGACCTGGCTAAAAACGCGTTAAAAAAATACGACGAGGTAATGCCCGAAACTATCCCGAATACCGAGATAGCCATCCGTAAATATTACCTGATTGAAACCGCCTATCGCCTGGGCGAAACCCAGATGGCCAACAAACTGGCCAACCTGGTTGATGCCTACGTAACCAACCTCCTGGCTTATAATTTAACACTGCTGCAAAGCGGCGATACCACGCTGGAAAGCCGCGATATCCAATACTCGATGTCGATGCTGAATGGGCTGGTAGAGTTTTCTAAAACCTACAAGCAGCCACAACTACAAGCCAAATTTGACGCGCAGTTTAAAGATTACGAGAAAAAATTAGGCATGGGTACGGGGAAATAGAATTAAGCATTTAAATGGGCTGTTATGGTGAACCCGTCGAACCATAGCGGGCAAAGGCCTCTCCGCGCGAATCTTCGACAGGCTCAGACTGACAGGCCTCCCACCGAATACGTTAAGAATAGACGCTCTTGTAACAAAAAGGGTGATACTAAAAAAAGCGGCAATTGCCGCTTTTTTTAGTATATGTTATTCATGTCCGAAAACTATTATTCGTTTACTACTCCCATCGAACAGAATTTTTCGATGCGCTCGTTAACAAGTTCGGTAACGTCTTTTTCTTTGAGGATTTTAAGATCTTTTAGCAATTGTTTTTTTAGCGTGGCCGCCATAGCTACGGGATCCTGGTGGGCACCACCAAGTGGTTCTTTAATAACGCCGTCTATCAGCTTGTTTTTTAGCATTTCTGTAGATGTCAATTTCAACACTTCGGCGGCACGTTCTTTATTTTCCCATGTTTTCCAAAGGATGGTTGAACAATTTTCGGGCGATATTACCGAATACCAGGAATTGTCCAGCATCATTACCTTATCGCCAATACCTATACCTAATGCGCCACCAGATGCACCTTCGCCAATGATAACACAGATGATAGGTACTTTAAGTATCGACATTTCTAACAGGTTACGGGCGATGGCCTCACCTTGTCCACGTTCTTCGGCTTCAAGGCCGGGGAATGCTCCGGGGGTGTCAATCAAGGTAACAACTGGTTTGTTGAATTTCTCGGCCATTTTCATCAGCCTCAGGGCTTTGCGGTAGCCTTCGGGGTTAGCCATACCAAAGTTGCGGTACTGGCGCTCTTTGGTGTTACGCCCTTTTTGCTGGCCTATAAACATCACGGTTTGGCCATTTAAAGTTCCAAAACCGCCAATGATGGCTTTATCATCGCCAACTGTACGGTCGCCGTGCAATTCAATAAAATCATCGCACATCAGCTCAATATATTGCAAGGTATATGGCCTTTCGGGGTGGCGGGAAATTTGTACTTTTTGCCAGCCGGTAAGGTTGCCGTATATTTCTTTTTTGGTGCTTTCCAATTTGGCTTCCAGCTCTGCAACCGTTGCCGACATATCGAGCTTGTTTTTATCTTCAACCTGCTTCACCTTTTCAATCTGCTGCATCAGCTCGGCAAGGGGTTTTTCAAAATCAAAAGTTATTTTCATACACTTTATTTGGGGCCGCTAAATTAAACAAATCAATCGGCAAATTTATCAATTATGATTTTGCAAAGTTTCCAGCTTTTTTATCTGGGCCGGCGATAGCAATTTCCAGGTATTGTAACAGGCAACTAAAATGGCATCCCGCAGTTCGCCGTAGTACAAGCCCGACCGGTTTCCATAAAAAATGATGCTGCCTTCGTCGGTTCCTTTGCTTAGCAAATCATCCAGTCTCTTTTCGTTGGTAACAATAAATCCCCCCATTTCAATTCGTTTACGCTTCAGCTCTTTAGCTATAGCTTCAATCTTAGTAACTTGTATAGGGCTAAGGCCTGCTTCCTTTTTAAACTGTATAGCCACATCCGGCATTGGGTAATGATTCAGCAACGCTACCGGTGGCATGTTATAAATATCCTCTCCTTTTAACAATGCCGTATACTGCGCATCCGTTAAAGTTTTAACGGGCGATTTTTTCAAGGTACTATCAGGCGTCTGCGCCGCAATTCCACTATAAATAAACAGGGAAGCTATAAATACAGGTATTGTTTTCAGCATAGGTTGCAGTTTACGAAAAAGCCGCAACTATTAGGCCAATAAACTTCCAACTTTCTTAATTTGAGTAGTAGTTATGAAATACGATACGCCAAATAATCAAACCGAATCCTACCTAATATCCCTGATTTATGCTGCTTTACCTTCATGCCTGAAGATAGAAGCCTGAAACCTAAATTAATAATTGATTGCAAAAGCTAGGCAAACGGAAGACCCATTCCCGCAGGCGAGTCTTCCGTTTTCACTGATCCTCGAACGAATACTTTATTTAACGACAGTTGCTTCCAATTCAACTTTTAAAGTTTCGAATAAGCTTTTCACCTCCAAAAGCGTAAGTGCTTGTTTGACGCCATTCCTGACGGCCCAATCTTGAAAAATCTTAAAATTCGACAAAAGCTCAGAGGTTGATGTCGTATAAATATTTAAGCGGACGATCCCTTCAGGTTTGTACCCTGCCTTGCTGATCACAGTCTCTAAATTCTGCAATGCTTTGGTCAGTTGAGTTTTCATATCGTCATTACTTGATATTCCGTCATCGCTTATAGCGGTTTGTCCCGAAATGTAAAGTGTGCTTTCCACATGTCTTGCTTCAACAGCCTGTACATAACTGCGTTCGTCCTGCCACCCCCAGGGATTGATTATCCTTTTTTCCATCTGTGCATGTTTTGAAGTTTGCGCCCATGCAGATGCAGTAATTGTTAATAATAGTGTTGCCAGTTTTGCGATCTTTTTCATAATTGCAGTATAAATTTACAGTGCAAAAATCCGGATAACATTCGGGATCAAGCCTTGATATACCTCACCATTATCATGTGAGGTATATCACACTATTAATTAAAACGGCTCAAAGTTTCACGGGATACTCCCAGGAATGCAGCCAGCTGACTTTTCGGCACCCGCTGAACGAGTGAAGGATATTGCTTAAGAAGTTGTTCGTAACGCTGTTTTGCATTAGAGGTTAACAAAGAGACGATGCGCCTTTGTGCACCAAGAAAGCCGAAGTTGGCTTTTTCGAGAAAAAATTTTTCCATCTTTTCCATTCTATCACAAAGATTGCGGTAATTTTCCAGCGTTAAGCACAGTACTTCTGTATCTTCCAGGCATATCAGTGACATGGTCGATAGGGTCTGCGTATAATAGGCCAGAAAATCGCTTTCCCACCAGTCTTCCATAGCAAACGAGACAATGTGCTCCTTTGCCGTGTCGTCAATATACACCAGCTTTAAAAGCCCGGACAGAATAAAAAAATTGTGTTTTACAGATTCTCCTTCCTGAATAAGAAATTGATGCTTTTTAAATTTTTTAGCGGTGAAATGACTTAATACAAATTCATACTCATCATCGTTGAGTAACACGATCTTTTCTATATGGTTTCTTAGTCTTTGATCCATGCTCCTTTTTTAATGATTTCTATACTAATAAAGATAATTATCTCCACCTTAAAAAACGCGGGAAGTATAAAAAAGGGTTTCCGATGCATACTAAACCCGAATGATTATTGGGGTCTGCACTCGGCTTTCATTATCTTACCACTCTTCGATTTCACAATATAAAATAAACATTTCACTAAAAAAGGGCAGACTGCGGTCCTATTCCACCTTTACCACCTTTGTCCGTGCCGAAATCCCGTTTTCATTAAAAGCCTCTATCTGGAAGTAGTAGGGCAAATCCCTATCCATCCCGCTAAAATAAAACTCGTTTTTGCCGTATACCATCATGTTGTTGTACAGTTTATCGGGCGCTATGCCAAAATAAATGGTATAGCCGGTGGCGTTATCATTGGGTTTCCATTTAAGCCAGGAGTTACGGCGCTCGCTGTCGCCACGCAGCACAATCAGGTTTTGAACAGTATCGGGTTTTGCGCCTGCTCCTTTGCCAAATACCCGGAAGCCCGATAGCGCAAACTTTCCTGTTGGCATATGCAGGTTTACCATTTTCAGGTAACGCGCTTTTACAGGGGTTTTTAGTTCGATATAATCATGCGGCACATCTTTTTTGTTTTGGCTCTTGTCGATTAAAGGTTTCCAGGTTTTGCCATCTACCGACGAGTAAACTATATACTGGTGATAAACGCCCATTGATTTGCCCATAAACGTGGCGTCCTGGTCGGCATAGTTAATTTGCACGGCGTTGATGGTACTGGTTTCGCCCAGGTCGGTTTTAAACCATTCGCCTTTGCTGGCAGTTTTGGCGCTCCAGTAAGTCTTGATATCTTCGTCAACCGCGTTGTTGGCGTAATAAGCGCCCAGGGTTGATGATACTTCTACCGGCTTATTATAGTTAAGCATCATCCAGCCGGTAAAGTTACTTTGCAGATGGTCTTCGGCACCGGTGGCTAAATATTGGGGATAATCGCCATAGGCGGTGTTGCAATACAGCGTACCGTCTTTATCAAAACCCGCGGGCCAGAAACCAACACGGCGCTCAAAGTTGTTTTTTACCGAAATACCCATAGTGCTGATATGCCAGTAATTGCCAAACTTATCAGCCCAGGTTGCCCCATGCCCTGCTCCTTTTGCAAAGCCGCCGGGTTTGTATGAGAATGGGTTATGCTTTTGATAAGTGAACGGACCAAGCGGTTTATCGCCCACAAAAACGCCATCGCCATAGCCGCTTTGTTCGGTACCGGGCGCGCCAAATTGCAGGTAGTATTTACCGTTGTGCTTGTTCATCCAGGAGCCTTCAATAAAGGGCAGCAAAAACACATTATCATTGTGCTCGCCAAAACGTTCCCAGCCATGCTTTTCGGGATCCAGCTTAACCATTTCCTTTTTGGGGCCGATAGGTTCAAATGTTTTCCTGTCAATCTCCTGCCCGTAAAGCGGCAGCGTATTGCTCGATCCGTGGTAAATGTAAACCCGGCCATCGTCATCAGCAAACATACCAGGATCCCAGGCACCTACTTTAAAATAGTCTTTAGCTGCTTTCCAGTCATCTTTGGTAGGGTTGGTACTCATCCAAAGGGTAAAATCTTTATTATAGGTTGATCCTATCACCAGCAAGGTATCGCCTAAAACTAATGTTGCAGGCGCGCAAAGTTCATCGCCGGCAACCTGGTTGTAGGGGCGTACAAATTTGCGGTAAACAAAATTCCAGTTCAGCATATCATCACTCCACCAGTAACCAAACTGGTTTGTGCTGAACAGGTAATATTTGCCTTTAAACAGGGTCATGGTGGGGTCGGCAGTGGCGCGGTGTTTGCCCCAGCTTGCAAAACTATCAAAGGGTGTGTAACCATAATCGAGATTAAGGGGGTTGCAATAAGTTAGCCCTTTGGTTTGCGCGCTTGCATCCCGCAGGAAAAAGCAAAGCAATAGTATCAGTAAAATACGGGCAGCTATCTTCATCATATATGCACTGGTTTATATAGGTAATAACAGGATGCTAATATCTGTTTTTAAACAACAATTAAAAGATGGCTTACTACTACATTTACTGCACAAAAGCTCCCGGTTTGGCTAAAAGCTTACCCAAACCATGTTAACCATTACTCAAATTGTAAACTTTTTAACATTATGTGTTAAAAACACAATTAATTTGTAGATTCATGGCGTAAACCAATTTGTACCAAAATCCAGTTTTATGAAAAAGAGATTCCTGCTGCTTTTCATTGTGCAATTATTTTTTTGCGCCACTTCATTTGCGCAATATCCCAAAATGGATAAGCTGCTTTATGGTGTAGCTTATTACGATGAATATATGCCTTACGAGCGGCTTGACAAAGACGTGCAGATGATGAAGGAGGCTGGCATAAACGTGGTTCGAATTGCCGAATCGACCTGGAGCACTGTTGAACCGCAGGATGGTGTTTTTGATTTTACCCATATAGACAGGGTGTTGGCGGCTATGCAAAAAGGTGGCATCAAAGTGATTGTCGGCACCCCTACCTATGCCATACCCACCTGGATGGCCAAAAAGCATCCCGAAATATTAGCCATTACACCACAGGGCCAAAACCAATACGGGCCAAGGCAAAATATGGATATTACCAATACCGATTTCAGGATGTATGTCGAGCGGGTGATCCGCAAGATAATGGAGCATGTGAAAGATAATCCCGCAGTTATTGGTTACCAGGTTGATAACGAAACCAAATCATACGGCACATCGGGCCCAAATGTGCAGGCGCTATTTGTAAAATACATGCAGGCCAAATACAAAACCCTGGATAATATTAACCATATCTTCGGCCTGGATTACTGGAGCAACCGCATTAACGCCTGGGAAGATTTCCCATCGATGAATAGTACCATCAATGGCAGCTTGTCATCTGAATTTGCCAAGTTTCAGCGCCAGGTGGTTACCCAATACCTGGGCTGGCAGGCGGCTATTGTGCGCGAATACAAACGCCCCGACCAATTCATTACCCAAAATTTCGACCTGGATTGGCGTGGCTCCTCTTTCGGTATCCAGCCTGATGTTGATCATTTTGCGGCTGCCAAGGCCATGGATATTGCAGGGATAGATATTTATCACCCCAGCCAGGATAAGCTTACAGGAGCCGAGATCTCTTTTGGCGGCGATGTTACCCGCTCCATGAAGGGCGGCAAAAATTATTTGACAATAGAGACCGAAGCGCAGGGATTTGCTCAATGGACACCTTACCCAGGACAATTGAGATTACAGGCTTTTAGCCACCTGGCCTCGGGCGCCAATATGGTGGGCTACTGGCCATGGCACTCCATCCATAACTCGATCGAGACCTATTGGAAAGGCCTGTTAAGTCATGATTTTGAGCCGAACCCGGTTTATAACGAAGCTAAAACAATCGGTAAAGATTTTGACCGCTTAAGCCCGAAACTCATCAACCTGAAAAAGAAAAACGATGTAGCCATATTGTTCAGCAACGAAGCACTTACCGGCTTTAAGGCTTTTGGCTTTGGCTGGGGTGTACGCACCGGCTACAATGAGGTATTGCGCCAACTGTATGATGGCTTATACCATATGAACGTGGGCTGTGATTTTGTTGACCCTACGAGCCAAAATATCGAAAATTATAAATTACTGGTAGTACCGGTTTTGTATGCCGCGCCCGACAGTTTATTACAACGGCTTAACCGTTATGTAAAAAATGGCGGCCACATTATTTATACCTTTAAAAGCGGCTTCAGCGACGAAAATGTTAAAGTGAGAACTACTCACCAACCTGGCATAATTAACGAGGCATTAGGAATTTACTACAGCCAGTTTACAGTGCCCGAAAACGTTGGCCTTAAAGGCGATGATTTTAACCTGAAACCCGAAGATAAAAAGCTTAACACCTGGATGGAACTTATTACCCCTACCACTGCCAAAGTGCTGGCTTATTACGACCACGCGGTTTGGGGCAAATACGCGGCCATTACCGAAAATACATACGGCAAGGGCCTGGCAACTTACATTGGCTGCGTTACAACAAGCGCCGTTACCGATAAAATACTGGCCGACGCGGTTAAAAAAGCAGGCCTATGGGGTGCAGATCAGCAATTGGCTTTCCCGGTAATTACCAAGTACGGCGTAAACCAGGCGGGTAAAACGGTACATTATTATTTTAATTATTCGGATAAGGAAGCCAGCTTTACTTATCCATATGGGAATGGGAAAGAACTGTTCTCAGGAGCAAGTGTAAGTAGCAATTCTGCTATGCAATTGGAACCTTGGGGGATGAAGATTGTGGAAGTGAATTAGGGGGATTAATTGATATTTGGAAGGCCTTCCGGGATTACCGGGAGGCTTTCTTGCTGGGGGTATTAAATGAGCTTTCATTTTTCCGGGCGTCATATCATAAGCTGCCTTGCGGTGAATTTGATTGAGAACGCTGGTAAGGTCTTTTCGTTGGTCAAAAAACAGGCTTAAAATGCAAAGCGATCTACAGCTTGTTCGCTAAAATCTTTCGTTCGGCAATCCCGCTTTATATCCTGGATATTATCAATCGGTATTTAACAACTCATCATCACCTTGTGTGTAGCAGTCGATGACGTATCATCTATCTCCATCGGCAATTCGTCGGCTCCTCTGAGGATGAACCTGCTCGCGTTAAATCCCTGATCCAGAAACTATTTGGCCAATAAAGAAACCTGTTTTAGAATCCATCGTATACAACTGTTAGTTATACCCCCTCAACTTTCGATGACTTTAAAGGCCAAACTATTACTTATACTGATGTTTCTGTTTGGCCACCTGGCTCAAGGACAAAAAAAGGTAGTAGACAGCTTGCAAAAAAGACTTGAAAACTACCCCAGGAAAGATACTATCCGGGTAGATATTTTAAACGATTTGGCTTATGCCTGCTATAATAACAACGATGCAAAAAAAGTAAAGATTTATACTGTTGAAGCTGCTTCCCTGGCCCGGCAACTCAATTACCCCAAAGGCGAGGCTTTTGCTTACAGGAGATTGAGCACGGTATACATGGACGATAATGCCAACCCTTTGGCGCTTGAGTATCTTAATAAAGCCTATAAAATTTTTAAACACTTAAATGATACCCTTAACTGCGCGCGCACATTAACCAATTTAGGTGTTTACTACCACACCATTAAAGATTATAAGCTATCATTAATTTATTTTTCATCTGCGCTTGAACAGGCAAAAAAAATTGAACGCCATAAAATGGTGATACTGTTATTGTGCAATACCGGGGATATTTATGAAAAAAACGGGTTAATTAATAAGGCGTATATCAATTATAGCGAGGCGCTGGCCTTAACAATAAAAACAAATGACGCCGGTTATTTGAGCCTTTGCTATGCCAATTTAGCATCTATACATTTAAAAAAGAAGAATTATAAAACAGCGCTAAACTATTGCAATAAGGTTATTACGATGCTAACAAAGGATAGCAGCGGTACCGATTTAAGCGATGCATCTGCTGCTTGTGTTGTAAAAGCAAAGGTGTTTTATATTCAAAAGCGCTTTGATTTGTCGCGCCAGCTGCTAAACCGGGCCAACGTATTAAGCGAGCTAACCCGCAATTCGACAGACAGGCTGGCAATTTACCATGACTTTTTTTTACTTGATTCGGCCCAGCACAACTACGAGGCGGCCTTCAAAAGTAATTACCGGTTCCATAAGTTGAATGACAGCCTGGTTAATATTAATAAAAATCAGATAGCCGCGTTATACAATGTAAGGTTTGATTCGCAACTACGCGATGAAGAAAATAAGCGCCTGCGGATATCTGAAGAAAGAAACCGGGCGATCATCAGCCAGCAACATACCGTTGAGGGTGCGCTGTTTATTGGACTGGCTTTCATTTGCCTGGGTTTTATCTACTTTCAGCGTATAAATGAACAGGTGAAGGCCAAAAACAAAATCATTGCCGAACAGAACCTGGTATTGGGAAACAGTAACATGGTTAAGGACAAGCTTTTCTCGGTGATATCTCATGATCTGCGCAGCCCCGTTACCCAGCTGATCTCTATTTTTAACATGTGGGAGAACGGCAATTTAAATAAAGAAGAACTATCAACGATTACCCCGGTGATAAAGGCAGATATCATTAACACACTGGAGTTGCTTGATAATTTACTCATCTGGTCGAAAAAACAACTGCAGGGTTTCCATTTCAGCCCCGAACTGTTTGATGTATATCAACTGACCAATGAAACCATTGCAGACTTAAAAAACAATATTTTACAGAAAAAATTAACGGTAGAAAATAACATAACACCAGGAACTAAAGTATATGCAGACAGCGCTATGATTAAAATAGTGTTGCGAAATTTAATGACGAACGCCATCAAATTCACCCCCCAACTGGGCACAATCAGCGTGAGTTGTTATCCTGAAAAAGACAAACTCATCATCTGTGTAAAAGATACCGGCGTAGGTATAAAAAAGGCCGACCTGCACAAAATATTTTCATTGATAATGCACACTACCGCGGGTACAGATAATGAAAAAGGCACAGGCATAGGTTTGAGGATTTGCCAGGAATTTACAGAGATGAATAAAGGTAAAATATGGGTAGAAAGTGAACCCAATGCCGGCTCAGTCTTTTGCTTCAGCCTGCCGCTGGGGTAAACTCGCAAGTGATTCCCGGTTCAGACTTCCGAAGTTTTTGAACCTTCGAAAGTCTTTTGCTCTTACACCGCCCTCTTCAACGTAAAGGCAAACCTGCTGCCTGCACCTATCTCGCTATCAACCATAATATGGCCGCTTTGGGCTTCAATAAAATCTTTGGCAATGGCAAGGCCAAGGCCTGTGCCGGTTTGGTCGGCGGTGGCGTTGGGCACTTTAAAGTAGCGCTCAAATAACCGCGACAAGTATTGCTCTTCTATCCCTTTGCCATGATCTTTTACCGAAAATTCAATCTCGTCGTTCTTATGCTTTTTAACAGTTAGCTCCACAACTGATTTTTCGTGGCTGTATTTTATGGCGTTTGATAACAGGTTGATAAGTACCCAGGTAGTTTTATCAAGGTCGGCATGTACCTCGGGCAGGGTATCGTCGCATTTTACTTTAATGTTTACGTGTTTTTGATCGGCTGTAAATTTGATGGCCTTTACCGCATAATCAACAATGTTACGGGGATGTGTGCTGCCAAAGTTAAGCTGTAGCTTACCGGTTTCTACCTGTGCCATATCCAGCAGTTCGCCGGTTATTTGCAGCAGGCGGCGGGCATCATCATCAATATTTTCCAGCAGTTGCCTTTGCTCGGTGTTTACGTTGCCTATGCGGTCGTCCTCCAGTAATTTCAGGCTCATTTTGATGGACGATATGGGCGTTTTTAACTCGTGCGATATGGTGGCGATGAAATTGGTTTTAGCTTCATCCAGCTGCTGGTACTCGGTAATATTTTTAAGGATAATTACCTTACCTATCACTTTACTTTTACTGCTCACGGATAATGAATCGCGGCTGTAAAAGCTTTCGCGATTATCTGCAAAAATCTTTAACCGTGGCTGTTCATTAATTAACAGGTTGCGCAGCAGGTCGTTCTCCAACGCTATGTCTGGCGCGTACCGGCCGGTAAGCTGTTCGGTGGTCATGCCTATCAGGTTACACGCTACTTCGTTGGCAAATATGATAAACTGCTTTTCGTCTAAACCAATAATAGCATCGTGCATGGTATTAATAATAGTCTCTATCCGTTTTTTCTCAAACAGGATGCTGGCCAGGTTGCTGTTCTCATACTCATCCAGTTTCCGGGTCATATTATTAAAAGCCTGCCCTAATTCGCCAAACTCATCATCGGAGTGAAAGTCTATCTGCTGGTGGTAATTACGGTTTGATACCTCTTTTATCCTTGCTGTTAATTCTTTTAAAGGATCGGCTATATAACCCGGAAAATTTACCGCAAAAGTGAACGCGATAGTAAACAATAAAAAAGCACTCACGGCCACCAGCACATTTGCCCTGCTTGCTGTATCGGTAGCAATGGCATTTTTTCGCGAAATCGCGTCCATATTCAGGTGCATAATACCATAAATAAGGCGGCGGGCATGGCTCCTTAAAGGCAATTGTGCGGCTATATTGTTATTCTGCTGCTTTATCTGCGTGTAAACAAGCGTTAACGAATCTGTTAATTCCTGCTCACCTTTTTCTGTAACATTATGTTGTTGCAGTTTTAGGTTATTATCAATAATTGCAATTTGTTTTGGCGAAAGCGGTTTATCATTTGCATCGATAGCATCCTGCATGTTTTGGGTAAACTGCAGTGTTTTATAGTTGTCCTTAAGGATTGCCCCGGCATCGGCCGACAGGCGGTTAAGGAAGTAAACAGATAGCCCGCAGCAGGTGAGCGCCAGTACAAACAAGAAACCGATGCCTGTACGGAGTTTATTTTTAATAGTCATAGTTATGATAGTATTACAAGGTCTATATCAGTTTTTGACATTTTATTTAACAATTGGGTAAACACCGCCGTTTTCATAATAACCTGGTAAAATTTAAAGCGTGGTTTACCCAGGCAAATAGTTGTAATGTCGTATTTTTCGGCCGTTTCCCAAATGGTTTGGGCTATGCGGTCGCTTTTCACTTTAATTACTTCGCCGCCCAATTGTGTAGCCAGTTTCATATTATTAATGAGGTGGCGCTGCGATGCAAGGTTTATTTTATCGCTGCTTTCTCTTGACGTTTGCACATACAAAACAAAAAATTTAGAGCGGTAATACGATGATAACCTTGCCGTTTTACGAATAATTATTTTGGCCGATTCGTCATTGGTACTAATGCAGGCCAAAAAAAGCTCGGGCCGTAGTTTAATTGTCTTGGGTATCTCAATATCTATCTTCCGTTCTACCTGGTGGGCTACTTCGCGCAGGGCCAGTTCGCGCAGCTGTAAAATTCTATCGGCCTGGAAAAAGTTATTGAGCGCCATCGGCACTTTTTTCTCATCGTATATCTTACCTTCCTTTAAGCGGTCTATCAGTTCGTCTGCGGTAAGGTCGATGTTTACTACCTCGTCTGCCAGTTGCAATACCTTATCGGGGATCCGCTCGTTTATTTTGGCCCCGGTTATGCGTTCCACCTCTTCGTTCAGGCTTTCCATATGCTGGATGTTTACTGCGCTGATCACATTGATACCCGCGTTTAATATCTCCAGCACATCCTGCCAGCGTTTTTCGTTGCTGCTGCCTTCAATATTGGTATGGGCCAGTTCATCAACCAAAACCACCTCGGGGCGCAGACTAATGATGGCTTTCAAATCCATCTCCTCCAGTTCTTTACCCTTGTAAAACAGTTTGCGGCGGGGTATTACCGGCAAACCTTCCAGTTGGGCAACGGTTTCTTTGCGGTTATGCGTTTCTATGTAGCCAATTTTAACGTCGATGCCGTTACGCATCAAAGCCTGGGCTTCCTGCAGCATGCGGAAGGTTTTGCCCACGCCTGCGCTCATGCCTATGTAAACCTTGAATTTCCCGCGCCTTGATTTTTTTATCAGCTCCAGGAAATGCTCAACCGATCGTTCTTTTTCGCTGTCCATAAGCCCAAGCCCCCTCTAAATCTCCCCCTGAAGGGGGAGACTTTAAAAATTTTAATTTATTTGACACTTATTAATACCCGTTATGTTTAAAGCCGCACAAATCCCATTTTGGTTTACAACCAAGGCCCCCCCGCAAGTCAAAAGTCTCCCCCCTTCAGGGGGAGATTTAGAGGGGGCTTAAAAAAGGGAGAGCCCTCGCGGCCCCCCTTTTAAGGTATGAATGTTTCTCAAACTAACATATAATTAAACCAAAATTAACTATACAACCATCCATACATATCTTTATTAAATTAAAAAGCGTACACCGCTGCCAGCACAAATTGCGAGGCTGTTTTAGTCGGGTCGCCCGAGTGATTTTTAAACTCGTTTGCCGATCCGTTATCAACCCTAAACTCGGGTATCAATGCCAGCGGACCAGCCTTAATATTTGCTGTAAAAGTTACAGCCGTTACGTTTTCGCCAGGTGCCGGAGCAGCTGTCGAGCTATAGGTACCGGTTTTTGTTTTAAAGTACTCGCCCCTAAGGCCTAAGGTCACATCTTTTGAAACCGCGTATTGCGGATATAATGCCACCCCGGTAAAACCACCTGTTACACCACTGTTAGCTTTATAGTCAGCGGCGTTTAAGCCTAATTTAAAGGCATCTGTTATTTGGTAGGCTGTGGTCAAATCAAATTCTGTTCCCTGCAAACCACCGGTAATAACATTCAGATAAGTTGTCCATCCTTTTACCGGGATAATCATTAGCTGAGCGCCAAAGTTGTTAACCCTTTTGGTAGATTGGTAAGCGTTCCAGTTATCGTTAAATGCCCCAACCATCAGGCTTATTTTATCGGTAAAAGCATAAGTAGCTTTTACACCAGCGTTTTGGAACGGGCCATTAGTGAACAGATACGATGTGGAATAGTTAAAATTACCAACAGGGCTTATCACCTCATAGCCAATAAAAGTTGCCATATAACCACCGGTAAGGGTTAATTTATCGGTTACATCATACGCTATATATAGATTTTGGATATGATACGAGTCGCCGTTTGGCCCGTTAGGTACGGATTGCGCCTGCCCCCTTGGGCCAAAAGACATTTCGCCTAAAAAGGCAGCTTTACCAACTTTCTTCTTAATCCCCAGGTCTATCATCCCAATCGAAACTGAATTTTGGTCGGTAGCAAAACTGGTAGGGATCTGGCTGCCTTTATCAGCAAAGTCGTATTTATAATAAGTATCAACCGATCCAAAGATCACCAATGGCGCATCGGATGTTGTTTTAACAGTGTCCTGGGCTTTGGTTATCAAAGCGCTTAATAGTAAAAATGCAGGTACTAATATGAAGGTCTTTTTCATTTATGTATAAAAATCATTTGCTTTTTCAGTTCCCCTCTCGAGAGGGGGTGCGTTGGGATTGTGCGGTAGCAGGGGTGTGTTATGCCATTTCGCGGGTTAACCCCCCCCCTCCCCCCTCTCAAGAAGGGAATAGCACTTGGCCCCGCTTTTTTTAACTACTTAAAGAGGGCTATTTCTTTAGCTCGTCCAATGCTACATTCAACTTCAGTACGTTTACTTTTGATGGGCCAAATAAGCCAAATAATGGTTTTTCGGTATGCTCGTCAACCAGTTTGGTTAAAACATCGACAGATAGGCCACGTACTTTGGCAACACGGGCTACCTGTACCTTTGCACCTGCAGGCGAAAGATCAGGATCTAACCCACTACCTGATGCGGTAACCAGTTCGGCAGGGATCTGGGCGCGGGTTACACCTGGATTGTGCTTTAAAAAATCCTGGATGCGGCCTTCTACCTGTTTCAAATAATCGGGGTTTGAAGGGCCTTTGTTTGAACCTCCCGAACCGGCAGCATTATAATCAACCGCAGATGGACGGCTCCAGAAGTATTCGTCCTTGGTAAATTTTTGACCTTCGTTGGCATAACCAACCACGCGGCCTTTGTATGTTACGGTTTCCCCATCGCCATGGCCGGGAGTTAATTTACCCACACCGGCTATAGCTAATGGATAGATACCGGCTGTAATTACTATCAGGATGATAGTTAACTTGATTGATGGCAACAAATATGTTTTCATTTTCTTTTTAGATTTGAGATATGAGACTTGAGATATGAGATTTCCTTATCTCACATCTTTTAAATTGGATCTGAGTGCTTTGATATGAGATTTTCGACATTCTTTTTTTGTCTCAAATCTCATATCTCACATCTCAAATCTCTTCTATATAAATACGCCTACGGCAAGGTCAATTAATTTAATACCGATAAATGGTATCAGTATACCACCAAGGCCATATATTAACAAGTTACGGCGCAACAACGCGCTGGCACCTATCGGTTTATATTCCACACCACGTAAGGCCAACGGTATCAGCAACGGGATAATGATGGCGTTAAATATTACTGCCGATAATATGGCCGATTCGGGGCTGTGCAATGCCATGATGTTCAGTGCCCTTAATGATGGTATAGATACCATGAATAAGGCCGGAACAATAGCAAAGTACTTGGCTACGTCGTTAGCTATCGAGAAGGTGGTAAGCGTACCGCGGGTCATCAGCAATTGTTTACCAATTTCCACAATCTCAATCAGCTTGGTTGGGTCGTTATCCAAATCAACCATGTTACCGGCTTCCTTGGCAGCCTGGGTACCGCTGTTCATGGCCACACCAACATCGGCCTGGGCCAATGCAGGGGCATCGTTTGTACCGTCGCCCATCATGGCTACCAGCTTGCCGCCTTGTTGTTCTTTTTTAATGTAGTTCATTTTATCCTCGGGTTTAGCCTCGGCAATAAAATCATCCACACCTGCTTTCTCAGCAATAAATTTGGCAGTTAAAGGGTTATCACCGGTAACCATTACTGTTTTAACGCCCATTTTACGCAGGCGGTCAAAACGTTCGGCAATGCCGGGTTTAATAATGTCCTGTAATTCAATTACACCCATTATCTCTTCGTTTTGCGATACTACCAGCGGTGTACCACCATTTGATGAGATTTTTTTAACGTTATCCTCAACCTCGGTTGGGAACGGGTGACCAGCCTTTAAGGCAATGTTACGGATGGAATCAAAAGCACCTTTACGGATGCGTAAACCATCGGGCGTATCCAAACCGCTTGAACGGGTTTCGGCGGTAAATTTTATAAATACCGAATTGGCGGGGGCAACAACTTTAGGTAAGGTTTTATCCTCGTTGGCAAGTTCCACTATCGATTTACCTTCGGGGGTTTCATCGGCCAGCGAGCTTAATACACATGCGGCTACAAAGCTGGCGTTGCTAACACCTGTGGCAGGATAAAAATTGGTTGCCTTACGGTTACCAATAGTGATGGTACCTGTTTTATCTAATAACAAGGTATCCAAATCACCTGCAGTTTCAACCGCTTTACCGCTTTTGGTTATCACGTTTGCGCGTAACGCCCTATCCATCCCGGCAATACCGATGGCCGATAACAGGCCACCGATAGTGGTTGGGATAAGACAAACAAATAGTGAAATGAATGCGGCAATTGTTATCGGGGTATTTGAATAATCGCCAAATGGTTTCAGGGTAACGCACACAATAACAAATATGAGCGTAAAGCCTGCAAGCAGGATAGTTAAAGCAATCTCGTTTGGTGTTTTCTGGCGCGATGCACCTTCAACCAGCGCAATCATCTTATCCAAAAAGCTTTCGCCGGGCTGGGTGGTTACCATAACCTTTATCTTATCAGATAATACTTTGGTACCACCGGTTACTGATGATTTATCGCCGCCCGATTCGCGGATAACCGGGGCAGATTCGCCAGTGATGGCCGATTCGTCAATGGTAGCAATACCTTCAATGATCTCGCCATCGGTAGGGATGTTATCGCCTGTTTCGCAGATAAACACATCGCCTTTTTTTAACTGGCTCGACATTACCATGGTTTCTTTACCATTAACCAGTAAGCGGGCAGGAGTTTCCTCGCGGGTTTTGCGCAAGCTTTCGGCCTGGGCTTTACCACGTGCTTCGGCAATAGCTTCGGCAAAGTTGGCAAACAGTACAGTTAACAACAGTACCAAAAACACGGTGAAGTTATAGGCAAAACTGCCCTGTCCTTTATTTGCAAAGGAAAATATAGTTACAATAAGCATTACTGCCGTTCCTATTTCAACGGTAAACATAACCGGGTTACGGAACAGTATGCGTGGGTTTAGTTTGATGAACGACTGTTTAAAAGCCTCCTTCATCTGATCGCCCTGGAATAATGTATTTGAGGTTTTCATTTTCTTTTTAATTTTTTAAGCGATTAATGCTTTTCAGTTCCCCTCTCGAGAGGGGGCGCGATGGACTGTGCGACAGCAGGGGTGTGTTCTGCGCCATTCAACGCGGGTTAAACACACCCCTCCCCCCTCTCAAGAGGGGAATCGCACCGCCCTCCGCTTCCTTTTTTTATCTAAGTGAAAAATGTTCAGCAATTGGACCTAAAGCCAGTGCAGGAAAAAATGAAAGGGCAGCGATAATTACAATCACCGCGAAGATCATTAACCCAAAGGTTGAGGTATCGCTTTTAAGTGTTCCGGCAGATTCAGGAATGAATTTTTTATTGGCCAGTAAACCTGCAATGGCCAGCGGACCAATAATTGGCAAAAACCTACCCAAAACCATTACTAAACCGGTACTAAAGTTCCAGAAGATGTTACCATCGCCCAAACCTTCAAAGCCCGAACCGTTGTTTGCGGCCGATGAAGTATACTCATACAGCATTTCAGAAAAACCGTGGTTGCCGGGGTTATTTAACCATGTTGATGGTTTTACTGCCCAATCGGCACCAGGCATGTGTACCACCACGTATGATGATACGGCTAAGCCTACCAATATGATGAATGGGTGTAATAAAGCAATCAGTGAAGCTATCTTCATTTCCCGGGCTTCAATTTTGCGGCCCAGGAACTCAGGTGTACGCCCAACCATCAGGCCCGATATAAATACCGCGATGATGATAAAGATGTAAAAATTAAGGAAACCAACACCCACACCGCCATAAAAGCAATTAACCATCATACCCAGCAATTGCATACAACCTGATAAAGGCATGGTACTATCATGCATGGAGTTTACCGAACCTGTTGAAGTAACAGTAGTCATTATGCTCCAGTATGCGGAATTGGCCGGTCCAAACCTTACTTCCTTGCCCTCCATAGCACCGGTAGGCTGGCTAACACCCATGTGGGCTATAGCCGGGTTACCGTTTAGTTCGGCATTAATGGTTGGTATCATCAGCATGAGCATTCCCAGCGTCATCACCCCGAAAATTACGTAAGCAAATTTCTTTTTATTAAGGTAAAAGCCCAGGGCAAATACCAGCGCTATAGGAATAATAAGCTGTGCAACCAACTCAACTGTGTTGGTTAAGTAGTTAGGGTTTTCAATAGGGTGGGCAGAGTTTGCACCAAACCAGCCACCGCCGTTTGTACCTAAGTGCTTAATAGCAACTAAGGCAGCAACCGGTCCGCGGGATACGTGAACGGTATCGCCCTGCATACTAATAAAAGTATCTTTACCTGCGTAGCTGGTAGTCATGCCATTAAAAGCGAAGATGACAGCTATTACAAATGATATAGGCAATAATATACGGGTAATGGTTTTTACAAAGTAATCCCAAAAGTTGCCCAGTTTATCGGTCACTTTATCTTTCAGGGCCCTGAACAATACAATCAGCGCGGCAATACCTGTAGCTGCCGATACAAAGTGCAGGAACATAAACACAAAGTGCTGTGTAAAGTAAGTGGCGCCGCTTTCGCCCGAGTAGTGCTGTAAGTTACAGTTTACCAAAAAGCTGATGGCCGTATTAAAAGCCGTATCAGGCGACTGGCCCGGATTTGCATCCGGGTTAAGTGGCAGATGGCCTTGTGCCATTAAACAAACAAATGCATAAATAAGCCATACACTATTGATAGTAAGCAGGGCAAATAAATGCTGTTTCCAGTTCATTTCCTTTTTGGCATCAATGCCGCTGAAACGAAAAATGAACCTTTCGAGCGGGGCTAAAAAGTCGAGCCAGGTTTTTTCGCCCTTAAAAATGCGGGCGATGTAACGGCCCAGGGGGATGGCTATTGCCAGCGTGAGCAGGTAGGTAAAAATTACACCTGAAATTTCAGTGTTCATGGGTTTAATAGTTTAAAATTTTTCGGGTTTAAGCAGTACATACACCATGTATACAAACACAGCCACTGCTACAATGAATAATGCGATCATGATGATTAAATGTTTTCGAAGTAATTAACTGATTTGAAGAAGATCCAGAATATGGCTATGAAGGTGGCCACATAAATAACAATCTGTAAAATATCCATATTATTAGTTTTTGCAGGAGGGTTTACCAAGTAGGTGCCAATTATTGGCACAGGAAATCAAATAATTGAATCACAGGCAATTATCATTAAGCAGTTATAAAAAACGAGTTTAATTAATGAAAATAGCCTATCATTTTGATAGTTGATTATCAATGTGGGAGAGGGAAATAAAAAGTTATGTCATTGCGAGCGCAGCGCGGCAACCTCGTAGCCATACCCAGGACGGATATACATAGCAACGAGATTGCTTCGTACCTCGCAATGACATATTGCACTATACCGTTCACCCGTGCAAACCACTCCACTTCCCCTCCACTCAAAAAATATTTTCAAAAAATATTGCGCAATCAATCAATTGCATTTATATTTGCAATCAATCAGTTGCAAATTATATGAGACGCGATATTTATCAAGCCATTGCCGACCCAACCCGACGGGCCATTTTAACCCTCCTGGTAACAGGTGCCATGACACCCAATGCCATTGCCGAACACTTTGACAGCAGCAGGCAGGCGGTATCAAAACACATACAAATATTAACCGAATGCGGCGCGTTAAAACAAGAACAACAGGGCCGCGAAATTTACTACCATTTAGAACTGAACAAGATGAAAGAAGTAGACCAATGGATAGAAGCCTTCCGCAACATGTGGACAGACCGTTTTAACCAATTAGATAATTTATTAGATACACTTTAAAAACAAACACCATGATCTCCTTTGAAAAAGATTTAGCAAAAAAACAACTGCACGTTGTGCGTGAATTTAAAGCGCCTATAGCAAAAGTATGGAGCGCCTGGACCCAGGCCGAACTGTTGGACAAATGGTGGGGACCACGACCTTGGAACGCCGTAACCAAAATAATGGAATTTAAACCAGGTGGCCAATGGCTGTATTCGATGGTGGGCCCCGCCGGCGAAGTACATTGGAGCAATGTACAGTTTATCACCGTGGGTACCAACACCTTTGAAGCCACTTCCTTTTTCAGCGACGAAAATGGCGTACAGGCTCCGGGCTTCTCGCCATCCACATGGCACGTGGCCATGAAACAGGAGGGCGAAAAAACAATTGTTAATGTAACCCTCACCTTCCAATCCGAAGCAGACCTGGAAAAACTGGTAGCCATGGGCTTCCAGGGCGGCTTTACCATCGGCCTTAACCAACTGGAAGAATTGTTGGGATAGTTGGTTGATTGGGTTGATTAGGTTGGATTGAGTTGATTAAGTTAAGCCCCACCCTATTATTTAAAACGGCCCGTTCCTGGCTTTTTAGCTGCCAGGAACGGGCCGTTGTTATGTCGATCTTTTTTGTCTGAACCCTGATTTTTAGGATTAAAGGATAGCCAGGATTTTATTTTTCGCTCTTTTGTCTTACTACTTACTACTTGATACTTACTACTAAACTACTTGTTAAAATCAAGCGAAGCGGTAAACCCAATGGCATAGGCCACAACGTCGGCATGTGATACGTGGCCGTCATCGTCTTTATTATATTCCGTCCAGCTGTTTGATGATGACGGGTAGCTTTGCTGCGCAAGGTTACCACAATCTGTGGCATTGGTTATGGATAAGCCGCCACCCGCAATAGATACACCATCGCCCAGCGTTGCGGTTTGGTTGCCGTATTCATGTTCAGATTCGGGTGTACTAACCAAATATGGCGTAATGGTAAGCGAAGGGTGGTTGCTCTTTATACCAATTGCATAAGCCGTAAGCGCAACATCCGATGCCGCTCTTTCGTAATCGTGGTTGGTGGCCGTCCAGGTATCATCACTTGACGGGTAGCTGCCCAAAATGTATTTATTAACATTTCCGGGTGTAAAAGATTGAATACCGCCGCCCGAAAGTAAATAACCGCCATCTACACTACTTGCAGCGGTATCGCCACCTACACCCGGATTGATGCCCTGTGCCGTTTTTAGCTGAACCTGCAACAGGTTATCTGCGCTGCCGGCTACATAACTGGGATCGTATATGGCCATAGCAAAAGCAGTTATATAGTCATCGGACGATGCGGCATCCGCAATATCATGCGATCCGGCAGTCCACCCGTTGATATGACCATGGCTATCCGTTTGGGGATAAGAGTTTACCAGGAAGCTGCTTTTGTTTTTTTCTATCATAGCCCCTCCCCCAATAATCCGGAAGTGGGCATCGTTAGCTACAGCATTCACATCAACCACAGTGTATGGTTGCAAGGCTGCTTCGGCTGCAAATATGGTGGGGTTTTTAATGCTTTGCACCAATATTACCAGGTTAATATATTGCTTCAATGTGTTTTTTGCCGTATCATTTGCGGCCAGTTGCCATATCTCGATAGCGCTGGTTATACCGTAAGAAGTATCGGCGGTGCAGCTATTAGCCCAATCTACAATTGTTTTAGGGTCTTTCGGGTCAATTTGGGCCGCCAGGCTGCCTTGCCCTCCCGATGTATCAACCGTTTGCTCAAGACTGGAGGAAAAGCTTTCCTGCGATAACTTTTGAGTCGCGCTTGCCGCGGCGCTAATGCTGCCGGCACCTTCATAGGCTGCTGTTACCGCAAGCGACATCTCCTGCTTACTTTTGTAATTGCTTGTTTTTGATGCCGATTTTAGCTGGATAAAGCCCCCCAGGTTTAAACCAAGCACCAGGTGTGTGCCGTAGGTGCCCACAAAAGCTTCAGCTGCTTTAAGTGTGGTAATACTGTCAAGCGCCGCGCATAATTCGGTGGCCAGGCACGCCCTTATGGCGTTGTGGTCGCTTTGCCTTTTAAAAGTTACCGTGCCGCAGCTAATAACGCCGTTAAAACTGCTGCTGAAAGCTGTTGAAGCCTGGTAGGTTTCAGAACTGTAGCTGGCCTTTACCGAACCACTGTAAAACCCATAACTCCCCTCAATACCCACCGAAGCGGCAAACTCCGTATCAGAGGATTGGGTAGACTGAAATTCTTTAAAAGTAGACGAAAAGGTTTGCTTAACCGTTTGGGTATTTACATCATTATCGGTTAACGGTGTTTTCAAATAATTACTCAGCTGGCTCAGTAATAATTCAGGATTTTTGGCAATAATGGGATTAAAAACATTGAATGATTGCAGTACAAAATCCAGGGGTTTTGATTGTTCAATCTGCTCTTCAAGCATTTGTAAATTCTCGGTTGTCATAATTCTTTTGGCTTATTGGTTAAATTTTAACAGTTTGTTATAGAATGGTTTATTTTTTTGATGGTGGTAACAGGGGGAAAGGATTATTTGGAATGATGTAAAACATGGTTATCATTTAATTGATGGATAACCAATAAAATAATTGAACAGAAATCATCTCAGTTACTCCACCATTACCATGTACAATAGTACCCAAAGGCTTTACCTGTAAGCAGGGTAAAAAAGCCCTTTCGGTAGCTTTTTTTCAGGTAAATAACGGTAGGGAATTGTCTTGTGATAACCAGTGGATAAAGCCGGCCGAAGCCGTTGGGTTTAAAGTTTAGTTGAAAGCAGGGGCGATTATAGGTTGATCGCGGTATTGTCTGAACCTTGATTTTTAGGATTGAAGTATAGCGGGGATTTTAGTTATTTGAAGCTGTCTTGATTCTTGACTCTTGCCTCTTGATTCTTTTCCCAGCCCACGCTTTCCGCTTATACTGCTCGGGCCTTAGCCACATTGGCCGGTATCCGCTGCAATCGTTAACGCGGGGAGGTTGTCTGAATCAGAATTAAAGAATTTGAGAATTAGCAGAATGATATTGAATAAATCCTTTGTCGTCACAGTAAAACTGAAACTAAAACAATATTGCACCAGGAGTTAAACACTCGCGGCAGCGAGTAGCAAATGAGTATTTTAACAAAAAAATATCGCAACTGTATCAGTACCATTTATTTGTGCGTAATTATCAATATGAAAACAAAACTTGCCCTTATCAAAATTTTAAGCCTTTTAGTAGCTGTTTTAGCATTTACTTTTTCTGCCTGTGAAAAGGATGCAAGTGGGACTATTAATATTACCGGGAAATGGGCTATCATGCAATTCCAGGGAATTCAACAATATGAATTCAAAAATGGCAACCAGTTTCAATACGATATTATAGCCACAGATTCGGTTACCAAAAAAATAATAGGATACCGCTTTAGAAGCACCGGGAAATATAGCATCAAAAATGATTCGTTAATTATGTTTGACCAGGTAAATTATTCAAACTCCAAAAACAGTTACGGCCCGGTAACCGAACTTATACCCGTTGACGGCTCCAAAACCGTTGCTTACGGCCTGTCAATCAACGGCCAGAAAAATAAACTTTCACTTTATTTCACCTGCCCGTTTAATGCCAGTTGCGTTCCTTCGCCTATGGTTTTTAATAAGCAGTAGGGGATACTGAACGCTATAAAACTTCACTATTTAGCTGAAACCATATTTTACTATGAGTTTAAAACTCGCGGTAGCTGGATAATTTAGGCGTTTTGAGGCTGCCTCTTGATTCTTGCCTCTTAATTCTTTTCCCGGCGTTGCCTGCGGCCCACGCTTTTCGCTCATACTGCACGGGCCTTAGGCGCGAGGCCGGTATCCGCTGCAATCGTTAACGCGGGTAGAAAATGTATTTATGTCAAAGTTGAATAAACAAAGATATTTAATACTAATATTTAATTTTTTTGTATAGTTTAAAACCTTACTAAAATTCTTAGATTAGATTTTTCTAACAACAACCTAAACTAATGGCAGCAATAGATTTACATAGCAAGCCTTTCGACGACGAAACAATTACAAAACTTGAAATTTTTGAAAACTATGCGCAAGAGTGGCTGCCGACTTTTATTATGCAAGGTCGCCCTGAAATTTGCATAATTGATTTTTTCGCTGGAACAGGTTACGATAAGACAGGCGTTCCTGGTAGTCCAATCAGAATACTGGAGAAAATAAAGGAACAAATTGATAATATTTTTCAAAAAAAAGTCCGCATAATTTTATACCTAAATGAATATCAACCTATAAAGAAAGTTCAAGAAAAATTCGAACTTCTGAAAATTTCGTGCAATACATTTTTAGAAAACAATCCGAGCCTCAAGCATTTTGTTTCTATTGAGTATTTTAATGAAGACTTTGAATTGCTGTTCCCCAAGCTTTTACCAGTTATTAAACAAAAGCCATCTTTGGTTTTTTTAGATCAAAACGGGATAAAATTCACATCAGAAAAATACTTTCTCGAACTTGAAAGAACAACCGAAACTGATTTCCTATATTTTATATCCTCATCATATTTTTGGAGGTTTGGAAAGAAAAAGGAGTTTACAATGCATTTAGAGATTGATATGGATGAGGCAAAAAAAGATCCATATAAGTTTATTCATAGAAACGTAATTGCTCAAATCAGAAAAAAACTACCAACCAATACAAAATTAAAACTCTATCCTTTTTCATTGAAAAGAGATCAAAATATTCATGGAATTATTTTCGGCGCATCACATGTAAGAGCCGTTGATAAGTTTTTAGGAGTAGCATGGGCAAAAAACAGCATGAATGGCCAAGCAAATTTTGATATTGATGATGATGCATCAAAAGATCAATTGGATATGTTTGCGGGGAAAATAAAAAAACGGGTAGAAGCTTTTCAAGAATTAGTTAGATCAAAGATTTTAAGCAGAGAAATTTGCAACAATATTCAACTCTATGATTTCACATTGGCGGAAGGCCATATATGCTCTCATTCTGCTGAAATGCTTAGGCTAATGAAAAAAAACAAAGAAATAAGTTATAATAACATATCGCCTCTCGTTAACTATGAGAATGTTCATAAAAATAAACGAATCCTTGAATATGTCATTTTAAATAAAAAATAGAATAATTTCATAATATATACTAACTTAGTTAGCAAGAGTTTGTAACTACGAATTAAAAATCATGGCTCAATCAAATATAGAGTGGACAGAACTCACATGGAATCCAGTAACCGGATGCACGAAGATAAGTCCTGGGTGTAAATTTTGCTACGCAGAAGTAATGTCTAAACGCCTAAAAGCTATGGGCATTGAAAAATACAAAAATGGATTCAGCATCAGAACTCATGCTGATTCATTAAATATTCCTTTTACCTGGAAAAAATCGAAAGTTGTCTTTGTCAATTCTATGAGTGATTTATTTCATCCAGATGTACCTGTTGATTTTATAAAAGCCGTTTTTGCCGTCATGAATAGTACGCCTCAACATATATATCAAGTTCTAACAAAGCGCTCTGAAAGGTTACTTGAATTGTCATCAGAATTAACCTGGACCGAAAATATTTGGATGGGTGTATCTGTGGAGAGTGAAGATTATACTTACCGGATAGATGAACTTTCGAAAACCAAAGCAAAAACAAAATTCTTGTCTATTGAACCTTTAATAGCACCTGTCAATACACTTAACCTTAAAAAAATTAATTGGGTTATAGTAGGTGGTGAATCAGGACATAAAGCCAGGCCAATAAAAAAGGAATGGATTGATTTTATAAAAGCTCAATGCAATAAGAAGGGGGTATCATTCTTTTTCAAGCAATGGGGTAAACCGAAATTTAACGCTAACCCGCAAGATCCCACAATACAATCTGAACATCCACAACACGCAAAAGGTGGATGTGAACTTGATGGAAAAATATATAGAGAAATGCCTAACAAGGCTGCCTAATTAATCCATCACATGAATTTGAAGTCCACTGTTTATGGGGTATACATCATAGAGTCTCTTGATGCAGGAGAATATGAAGACGGTGATAATTTACGGTCTATACTTGACCAGTCAAATCAAAATGTTGTATATAATTGGGCTGACTCAAAAGAACATTTCAAAAAGCTTTTAACGGATTTCCGAAGTTCCAAACTTCGATATCTATACTTGTCGTGCCATGCAAACCTTAGGGGAATTTTTATCAACAATGAATTTATAAGCAATAAAGAATTTCAGGAATTTATTGGGCCAATACCTGACGTAAGGATATTTATGTCTGCGTGTAAAGCGGCAAACAGAGACTTAGCAAATCGGATGATTCAGAATTGCGGTGCTTTATCTTTAATTGGTACTCCTTTGGATCTTGATTTTGATAAAGCAGCTATATTTTGGCCAGGTTTCTTTTATTTGATGAAGGAGTTCGATCAACGAAAAATGTCCAGAACTCAAATTAGCTCTACTTTAAAAAAACTTGTAGATCTTTTTAATGTTCCTATTAATTACTATAGTCGAATCCGAGAAGAACCGCTTTATATTAGGCGTCTTAGAATAAGACAGGGAAAATCGTCAGGAAATGATAAGCTACTTATCAAAATAAAAGACCGCTGAAAGCTGAAACCATGTTATACCACGAGTTAAAAACTCGCGGCAGAAGATATATCTAACAGCTTATATTTTCTACCTTTCATATGAACGACTTTATGTTCCTTATTTTTAGGTCGTGCAAGTCGTTCTCATGCTTTGATATTTGTTTTTTTATAGCATCCTGTTCTTTGGTGTTTTGACAAGAAGATAGTTTTTTATTTAAGTCCGTAATTATTTCCTTATACGCCTTAATCCCCCTTTTCTGCTCAATATACATGTAAAGGATATTTTTACATTTCTTGAAGATGTAGGCTGTTATTATGGTCAAGCAAGGTGCAGAAGCTGCACCGATCTTTCTTAATGTATCAGATGGTAATAGATTAGAACAAGCCACTAAAGCCGTTGCGGCCAAAGTTAAAGTCTTGTTATCAAAAGTGCTTTGTGTTTCCAGGTTAGGTTGTTCGCTCATTTAAAAATGTGCCAACCTCTTCCTATCCGATGGGGTTGGGTGCTGAGATATGGTAATTTTTTTGTCCCCTTTTACAAGAGTGATTTTATCAGAGCTTACTCTTTTTATAAAATTCCTACCAACCCTAAAAGCTACCAATGCGAAACATATTGTTGCTACTACAATGGATAATGTTGTTGTTGCCATATCGTATTCACCCGCCATAATATCAAAGTGGTATGTTTTACTTCAACGTTTGTACGGACAGAAAAGTGTTAAGGTTATATAATTGTGATACAAGTATATATAAAAAATATGGAATGCAAAATAATTTTTAATTTAGTATGGACTAACGGGTATATAGTTATACTACGAGGCAATTCCCGACAATTCTAAGTCCCAAATAGTCCCCTAACGCGCTTGTGCAAAGGACAGAGCCAGAATGACTTGTGATCGTTTTCTTTACGAAATATCTTCCCCTTCCCGTCAGCAGAACAGCTTCGGGCGAAAACGGGCAAAACAATGCGGGGCTGTGCGGCTGCAGGGCATAGGAAGTTTTTGCACGTGTGTGGGGCTAAGCGGGCCGGGGCAAAATAATTCCAGCCCAGGTTTTGCCCATTTTGCAGGGCAAAGGCCCCGAGCGTAAAGAAGCATTTCTGCTGACTTGATTTTTTGGTTACTTTTTTATCAAGAAAAAAGTAACAGCCCCCCGCGGCGAATGAGCGGGCCGATGCTGTAGCCTCTACAATTTAATTTGGTTACCCTAAATAGTCCGGCACACATAGCTACGAGGTTGCCGCGCTGCGCTCGCAATGACATGGCTGTTGTGATGCTCTTACGGTACACAAACATGTCATTACTGTTTTTTACAGCTCTAAGTTTTGCCCGTACGTGGGATTAGGCGGCATTGCAGCAGCCCTAAGTTTCATATCGGAAAAATACGAAAAACGCAAAAATCATGGTTAACACATGTTAACCATGATTTTATTATAAGATATTGATTATAAATGATTTAAGTAAAAATAAATCGAAATTGTGTTAACCTTTGTTAACCATGTTTGCTTACAAGTTCAGCTGAAAGCTGAAACCATGTTTTACCACGAGTTAAAAACTCGCGGCAGCGGCCTCCTAAATAGTTCGCCCGGATAGTTACGACGTTGCCACGCTGCGCTCGCAATGACATAGTTTATATGGAAATTCGAAATCCTAAATCACTCCAACCCATACTCCTTTAACTTCCTATACAAAGTAGCTACCCCAATATTCAACAAATTGGCGGCTTCGGCACGGTTACCATGCGTATGGTTAAGCACCCGTTGAATATGCAGTTTCTCTACCGATGAAAGATCAAATGCCGAAATTGGTGCGCCTGATTTTACCTGTTGCTGCTGAATTTCGTAAGGCAGTAGGCTCTCGTCCAAAATATTGTTATCGGTGAGTATTACGGCGCGTTCAATCACGTTTTTAAACTCGCGGATGTTGCCGGGCCAGTTATAGGCTTCCAGTTTGCTTACAAACTCGTCGCTAAGCTGGTTTACCTGCTTTTTAACTTTCAGGGCAAAGTATTGCATAAAATACTCGCCCAGTAACTTGATGTCTTTTTTACGCTCGCGCAATGGCGGAAGCGTGATCTGGAAAACGGATAAACGGTAAAACAAATCCGACCGGAAATGGCCGTCGTTAATTTCGGTTTGCAGGTTGCGGTTGGTGGCCGCCAGTATGCGTACATTTACCTGGGTAGGTTTGGTATCGCCAATTTTTAAAAACTGCTGTGATTCCAGTACGCGGAGCAGCTTGGCTTGCAGGTCGTGGTCAAGCTCGCCAATTTCATCTAAAAATATGGTGCCGCCCGATGCTTCCTCAAACAATCCTTTTTTATCCTTAACAGCCCCGGTAAATGAGCCGGCCTTATGGCCAAACAGTTCGCTCTCCAATAATTCTTTAGTAAAGGCGCTGCAGTTTACCGCCACAAACGACTTGGTGTTACGGTTACTGGCCTGGTGAATGGCCTCGGCAAAAATTTCTTTCCCGGTACCGGTTTCGCCCAATAGTAAAACAGTGGTATCGGTTAAGGCTACTTTTTGGGCCAGCTTAATAACATCGCTAATGGCGGTGGATCTGCCTATCAGCCTGTCGAACCCAAATTTATCGTTCAGTTTACTTTGCAGTTCCAGTACCTTTTGCTGTAGTAGGGCCTTATCCATCGCCTTACTTACCAGCGGGATTATCTTTTCGTTATCATCGCCCTTGGTAATGTAATCAAAAGCGCCCGCCTTAATGGCCTTTACGCCATCGTTGATGGTGCCATAGGCGGTAAGTACAATAACTTCGGTAGATGGGTATGCTTTTTTAATGGTATCGGTAAGCGTAATACCATCGGTATCGGGCAGCTTAACATCGCTTAAAACAACCTGGATATTCTCCTGCTGTAATTTACGCAGCCCTTCTTTGCCCGTACCTGCGGTAATTACCTCATGGCCTTCCAGTTGCAAAATGCGGGCCATCAGGTTACGAAGGCGTTCCTCATCGTCAATAATTAATAGCTTACCTTTTTGCATCGGGGCAAATATGGTAAATTTTGGTGAATGGTTGATTAGGTTGGATTAAGTTGATTGAGTTGGATTGGGCTTAAACCTCGAGTGTTCGGTGGGGCTTTTTTTTCCAAACCGGCTATAAAACACAAAAGCCGACCTTACGGCCAGCCCTTGCACCTGATAAAGCTATCTCAATCAGGGATATACCCTTATCTCACAGATCTTATCGTCCTGTTTTTCGTTTACAAACACCGCTATCGTCCAGCGCTCTTTGCAGGCGCGGGATACCAGTTCGCCAACAGATTTTTCGGTGCATTTGAATAAATGCGGTTTGGTACAGCACTTATCCAGTGCAAAACCCTCCAGGTCGCCAAAGCAATTGTAAACAACTTCGCTTACCTTGCCGCGGTATTCCACCAGTTTTTCGTGGACAGCTATTTTGGTTGGCACACCATCCAGCGATGGTTTAACAGATACCGAATTGCCGCCAAAACCATCAACGCGCATGGCAACATCCTTAACGTATCTTTCCAGCACGGGGTACCAGCGGTTTTGTTGCGGCATGTTTTCCAGCCTCCATTTTAAAATGGCCAGCGTATTTTCTTCGGGGCCAAGCAGGGCTTTATCGGTACCTACCGGTATTTTAACCTGGAAGGTGCCGGTAATGTACCGCCAGTTGCGCATGGGCTTGCCCCTGCCGCCAATGTTAATGGCCCCGTGGCTCTCTTTGAGTACGGTAACAACATTAATTTGCTGGGGCTTGCGCGAAGTTACGCGGCGCACCTTGATGTTAAATTCCTGACCAACTGTTATCCCTTGCGGCAAATCGAGCGTAAACAGGCCGGCAAAATTTTTGCCCGTACCAACCGGGATTGGGATGTAGGTAACACCCTTGGTAACCTGGCATTTAATGGTGTTGGCATCGGCAGCGGCTAATAAATGGGTGCTGTACAGCGTTGAGGCCAGCTGCAGCACATCGGCGCTGTTAATTTGCGGCCAGTAAAGGCTGGCTACGCTGCCATGCGGCGTATTGCCCCAGTCAATCATCAGTTCGTCGGGATAATCAAGCAGTAAGCCGGGTGTGGTAGCAACGGCCTCGCTTGCGCGCATATCAAAAGCCTGCGGGATACGATGTGTTTCGGGATAACTTGGGTTGCCCGATGAAGTGATCTGCAAATTGCGTTGTGCCAGTTTATCTGAGTTTTCGGGGCTCATGGTTACCCCGCCTGAGTTGATGATAGGCGCATCGTCATAAGCAATCTCGGCTACAATACAGTGGTGTGTTCCGGGGAATTTGGCCTGGTTGCCGGCATCATATACATCCAGGTAGCAGCCAAAATAGGCCCAGGTTTTATTGTGCCCGGCCGGGATAACTATATTGCGGATATTAGCGTTGGCTACCGACGAATCGTAATCATGTGTACCGGCGGCATCCGTAGCAAAAAACGGAATAGTTTTAACGGCCTGGCCCGATGGATCTGTTATACCATCGCCCGATGCTAACGGGAATATGGGCTTGCCGTTGTCGGCCCCACTGGTTCCCAATGTACTTTTGTAGGTGGTTGCCGGCTGAAAATCAGTATCAAATGAGGGGGCTACAAAAAGCCGGAAAAACACCCTTACGTTATCGGCAGAGGCTAATGCGGCATCCTGTAAGCGTACCCGGGCAATGGCAAAATTGTAATTTTTTTGCGATGCCCCATCCAAAGGTGTAACCGACGAATCGCCGGTTTCGTAACCCGACTGGCCCGGCAGGGCATTCAAAGGATCAGCCGCACCCGGATTGGTAAAGGATGTGTTTGAATTTAAATATCCCAAAAAGTTTTGAATGGAGGTGTACGGATCACTGGTAAATGCCGGCGCACCCGAAACCGGGCTATGGCCCGCGCTTACCGAAAACACCCGCAGGTCCTGGCTCAGGTAAAATACATCGTGGGTGTTTGAGGGATCGAGGTTAGTGAAATACGGATCGGCGCCCGATACCAGCTCAAATAAAGTAATGGCGCTTAGCGTATTCCCCTCAATAGTTATAATGGCATTCAACTGCTCAAATATGGGCGCCGAGCCTACAGCAGGGAACATATTTGTTGATGTGAATGTTACATCAAAAGGGTACCTGATGCGTTGTGGGGTATACAAATCCGCAGGGTCCTCATACTCCACATTAGCCGGGTTTGGCGTAATAGTAACACCGGCAAGGCTATTAAATGCTCCCGACAGGGCCGGATGAAGGGCCGATGGCTGATCTTTGGTAACCTGGTCTTTGGTAAAACCTTCCAGTACCAGCCAAAATGCATCGGTAAATTTACCGCCGGCTGTCGAAATTACGTCGGCTACTTCATCTTTACCATAGGTGCTTTTATCGGTTACAAAATACATGCCTTGCGTTACACCCCGGTAATACAAATAAACTTCGCCCGCGGGGCTATCGTTGCTTACAATTACGCATTGCTGGCCGTTATCCGTTACGCTGTTATCGGCCAGCCAATTGATGTTGGCTTCCACATCGGTTACCGGCGAATTGGATGTTCTTAGCTTTATTTCGATATCGTAAAAGGCTGTCAAATCGGTATCCGGATAATCAGAAAATGCCGAAAATCCGTAACATTCAAGGGTTTCATTGGCCCATTTAAGCTCGTCGATACCGGTAACTGTTAAGTCGGCAGTTGGATTGCCAATAAATGACGACTGGTAATCACATGTACCGCCCGATTGCCCTGTTAAAGTCATCACTCCCTGCAATTCATCGCCGGGGTTTACATTTACCAATGAGCCATGTAAAGCAAGGCCGCCCTGCCCATCAACATACCAATTGGTAATTGCCCAGTTGCTGCCGCCGCCGGCCGGCGAATTGCCCCATTGTAAAACGGGCTGTAAGATAAACGGCCCCGAATTGGTTTGCTGGATGCCGTTAAAAAGATAAACAAGCTGCCCATTATCTGTAGCCGGCGGCGGCGGAACAACCCATTTTGAGCTAAAGTAGCTTATCGGGTTGCCGGTAGTATTAGTCCATTCGGAATTTATTATCCAGCCATCGGTTATAGGGCCTGGCGTGGCGCCACCACCTAACTTATTTAAAGGCTTTGCTCTAACTACCCGGCTTTCCGATTGTTTATTATGTTTGGGTATTTCGCCAAAATCTTTAACCACTTTGGCGGTGGCCGTGTGGATCATTTTTAACCGGCCGCCATCGCTGCTTACATGATGCCCCGGTTCAATATAATGAACCATTGATTTTGGACGTGGCCCGCCCGGCGTAATAACCATTTCTTCATCGCCGGCATTTTGTTGTACACCTGTTTTGCCGGCGTTTGTGTGGATCTTTCCCATAAGATAGATAATTTGGTGCCTACTCTAATTCCCTTTTCGGCTCACGGGTGCTACTCTGTTTAATGATGTATTACAGGTACAATTAACATCAAGGGATTTTTGCTTACTCCTGGATTATTTACGGGGTAAAATTAGGAGGCAATACAAAGCACGAAAAGAGGGACACTACCTGAGTACACAGGTAGTAATACTAATTATTAGTTAAGTATAATTACGTAAAAGAATTTTTATTATCAAAAAGAAAATAAAAAGGAATAGCCAGGAAAGCAGGAAACTATCCCGATAAAATACAACAAGCCAGGGAAGCCTGTTTAAAACATATTAAAAACCACTCGCCTAATCAACCATTCACATGAAACCCAATTACCAATATCGTGCCCTGCGTGTGGCGCGCATTAACTGGCGGTGCCTGTGCGCATCATAATAATCGCTGGTAACCAATATAGAATGAATTACGCCGGGGATCCAGAAAAACAGGGTTAAAAATATATTGAGTATAAATGCGCCAATACGGCCGGTTGTTAAAATGGCCAGCGGCGGAAATAAAAAGCACAGAAAGTATCTCATGACCGGTTAATTTTTAAGTTGATATCCTTTTGACTCAGCCGGGCCGCAATTGTTACTAAAATTAATCTTTCAAATTCAGGGGCAATTGCTCGCCAAAAAACAAGGCCTTCAGTTCGGTTGCGTCGTTGGCCTGCATTTTTCCACCCAGTATTAACCGCAGCTGGCGGCGGCGAAGTGCGCCTTCGTACAAAGCTATTTCTTCGTCAGTTTCGGGCAATGATGCCGGCACCTGGGTTTTTTGTCCGTCGTTATCTAAGGCTACAAATGTATAGTAGGCTTCGTTGCTTTTAACTTTGGTTCCCGATGGGATATTTTGAGCCCAAACATCCATCCTCACTTCCACCGAGGTGGTAAAAGCGCGGGTCACCCTGGCTTCAATACTAATTACATCGCCCAGCTTTACAGGGGCCTGGAAAGACACATTATCTACCGAAGCCGTTACCACAATACGGTTGCAATGCTTTTGTGCCGATATAGCGGCGGCAATATCCATCCAGTGCAGCAGGCGCCCACCCATCAGGTTGTTTAATGTATTGGTATCATTGGGCAATACCAGTTCATTCATGATGGTATATGATTCTTTGGGCGATTTTCCTGTCATGGTGCAAATATAGCACAGCCTCACCTAAATCCTCTCCAAAGGAGAGGACTTTTATAGCATAAAGAAAATTAACAACTCCACCTATCTAACATGCAAATCAGAACCCTCTCCTTTGGAGCTACCCCTTACCCAAATTTTGTTGATTCAAGATTTGATAAGTTTTCACAGCGTCGATCAATCGTCGGTAACCGGTCCATATAGCTTTTAAACCGGGAGGTCCATCAGATTTTCTACCCAGATGCCCTCCCAGTTTACCTATCCATGCGGCGGCTTCTGCTAATGTCGGCGGTTGGCTTGTCACTTTATTCGATTTGTGTATTAGCATGTACAGAACAACCCATTGGTCTTTAGTCAGTACAAGCTCGCAACTCACATTTGGGCTTTGTCTTGACTGATAAACCAACTGCATCATCCGCATAGCCGATATGCTGTATAAGTGTATCGCTTTTTGCAAAGAAGAGGCTTTCTTTAGCTGTAATTCTTCTACCTGTGTACCACTTTTAAGCACGTAATGAAAACGCTCTATCAGCCACCTGTAACAATACCATTTTACACATTGCAGAGCTTCTGTTACGGTGTTAACCGGTAAAGTAGTCAATAGTTTCCAATACAGCACCTCTTCCTGCCAGTCTTGCTTTGCTGAAATCTGTTTAAGTTCAATGGCTGACATCGACACGCTTTCATATTGATTACTGCTTCCCTGAGGACGAAGTATTTCTATTTGGTGATAACGGATTTCAACTTCAATTGCAGCTGTCTTTTTACCTGTTTTATCCGGGATATTCAATGTTGTTTTTGCTGCTAAGGGCTCCGCTGCAACTGCATCCCAAAGCAGGCTTTTATCATTTAGCTTACGATTATGCTTTGCCCGGATTAGTAAATCGGTATTTTCTTCATAAGCGCAAAAGAACAATTCATAGATATCTGCTTCCCTGTCTGCGATGTGTATTTTGTGTATGGTATTCCCTAAAAGCTCGTTGACTGTAGTTATTCCCTTATACCAATGATAACTCTCTTTATCTTCAAAGGGTGTATATGATCTCTTTTTAGACTTGCCCAATTCTTCTAATGGACGTACGAAATTATGCTGATAAAGTAATGATAGGGGAACTCCTGTGGTGCTGATAGCTATACTGTTGTAAGCGATAATGCCCCTTGCCTCCGTATTAGCCAGATATCCGAGACCCGATGCTGCACTATCATTATAACTAATCTGGCAAAAATCATGAGCAACCAATACTTTATCTGTTCCAGCAACCTGGCTGCTTCCATAACTTGATATAATTTGCTCAAGTGCCTGAAGGCTTACATCTTCATTCTTGTAAAACTCATAGGTAGCCTTCGTAGAATACCAGCCACCATTCTGCCCTGGAATACTGCTGCCAGGGTTACTGCTTAAATTATTAATTATAGATACAAAACGCTCATTCCGACGAATATCGCCAAGATCCAAATCTGGGAAATCCTTTATACTTACCTGATGCATAGAATTATTTTTCCAAATATCAGTTTTAACCCACTTTATTTAAAATTTGGGTAAGGGGTAGCCTTTGGAGAGGGTGAGGCTCTTTTTATTTAAAAACCCCTACCTTTAACCCGATGATCTTCGATTTTCGGTTAAAGGTATTTTATACGGTTGCGCAGCGGCTTAGCTTTACCAAAGCGGCCAATGAGCTGTTTATTACCCAGCCGGCCGTTACCAAGCATATTAAGGAACTGGAGCAGCAGCTTAATGTGCAACTATTTAAGCGCAACGGCAACAATATTGCCCTTACCACAGCCGGCAAAGTGTTGGTACATTACGCCGATAAGATTTTCCAAACCTACAGCGCCCTTGAAACCGAACTGGCGCAGCTTAACAATATTGAAGCCGGTACCCTGCACATTGGCGCCAGTACTACAGTAGCGCAAACCATTTTACCCAAGATCCTGGCGCTATTTAAGAAAACCTACCCCGAAATCACTTTCAACTTTATACAGGCCAATACCGACCAGGTTTCGCAAATGATTATGGACGAGAAGCTGGACATTGCCATCATCGAAGGCTCATCCCACTCGCCCCAGTTGGCCTATTCGCCATTTGCCAAGGATGAGATAGTGCTGGTAACCAGGGCAAACAATAAGTTATCAAAAAAGGCCGAGATCAGCCCGAAGCAATTATTAGATATCCCCCTTGTTTTGCGCGAGGCCGGATCAGGCACCCTGGATGTTATTTATGATGCTTTGGCAAGTGTACAGATCAGCCCTAAAGATCTGAACATCGAGATTCAACTGGAGAGCAGCATCGCCATAAAACAATATCTTTTATACTCAGATACAGCTACTTTCCTCTCTATCCAATCGGTAGTGAGCGAGCTAAAATATAATGAGCTGACCGTTATCGATATTAAAGGGCTCGAAATTTTCCGCACGTTCCAGTTCATTCAGCTACATGGAAAAAACAGCAAACTGATTGAACTTTTCAAACGTTTTTGCCTGGCCAATTATAACTTAAAGTAATCGAGTATTACTTTATATCATTTGTTCGATGACTTTTTTAGGGGCACATTTGTTTCATAAATAATTATCAATTATGAACAAAAACAGTTCAATTATTGAACAAAATACTTCAATTTTTAGTCAGGATATTTCAAAAACCAAACAAGTTTTTACAGACATCTGTATCATCGGCGCGGGACCGGTTGGATTGTTCGCCGTTTTTGAAGCAGGGCTGTTAAAAATGCGCTGCCACCTGATTGATGTACTACCCCAGGTAGGCGGTCAGCTTTCCGAAATTTATCCACACAAGCCTATTTACGATATTCCCGGCTATCCCGAAGTTACCGCGCAGGAATTGGTAGACAGGTTGATGGAGCAAATAGCCCCCTTCCACCCTACCTTTAGCCTGGGCGAACGGGTAGAAACTGTTAACCAGAATGCCGATGGCTCATACACCCTCCAAACCAATGATAACACTACCGTACATTGCCAGGTGGTAGTAATAGCCGGCGGCCTGGGCTGCTTTGAACCCCGTAAACCCGAGATTGACCGCCTGCTTGATTTTGAAGGCAAAGGCGTGGCCTACATGGTAAAAAATCCGGAACTGTTCCGCAATCGAAAAATCGTTTTAGCAGGCGGCGGCGATTCTGCTTTGGATTGGGCGATATTCCTTTCCAACGTAGCCGAACGTGTTACCCTGGTTCACCGTGGCGATACGTTCCGCGGTGTACCCGATTCTGCCGAGAAGGTTTTTGAACTGGCCCGCGAAGGCAAAATTGACCTCATCCTGAAATCAAACGTAGTCGCCCTAACCGGCGAAGGTCACTTGCAGGAAGTGACCCTGCTTGACAGGAATAACGAAGTAAGCCACATAGCTGCCGATCACCTGATCCCGCTGTTTGGCCTTAGCCCCAAACTGGGCCCAATTGCCAACTGGGGCTTAAACATTAGCTTCTCGGCCATTGAGGTAAACACCAGGGATTACAGCACCAACGTGGAGCGGATTTATGCCATCGGCGATATCAATACCTATCCCGGTAAACTAAAACTGATCCTTTGCGGTTTCCACGAAGCAGCATTGATGGCCCAAAGCGCCTTCAAGTACGTTTACCCCGAACAAAAACTGAGTTTTAAATACACCACCGTTTACGGCGTAACCGAATTTTAACCATGATCAACTTAATCATTGAAGACCGCCACGGCGACCGCCAGCCTGTCGAAATCCCCGAAGGCATCAACCTGAGCCTGATGGAGGTTTTAAAAGCATCCGAATACGATGTGCTGGCCACCTGCGGCGGCATGGCCCTTTGCGCCACCTGCCACATACAGGTACTGGAAGGCCCCGAACAATATTTTCATGCCACAGATAATGAGCTCGACATGCTGGATACCCTGCCCAACGCCGATGAGCATAGCCGCCTGGCCTGCCAAATGCGGGTTACCGAAGAGATGGATGGGCTGGTAGTGAGGCTAAAATAGAATCAAGTAGTAAGTAGTAAGTATCAAGTAGTAAGACCGGAAAACGGCATTATCAATATATTTTAATACAAACCTTATCTATGGATATAATCAAGGTGATACAGGAAACCGCAACCTGGATAGAAAAAGTTAACAATAACTTTAACACCAACCTGTTCCGATCTGCAGAATTATCACCTCGTTACTATTATTATGAAATTCCGGAGTCTGGAAAGCTTTCGGTTATTGACCGGATTATTTCAACACGGTCGGCCTCGTTAGCTGAATCGGGGATAGACTTAATTCCCGTTTCTGAATTGCATCAATATGGCAGAATTATGTTATTTGATCCTGATTCAACAGTCGTAGATGGCGCACCTGAAGCCGAAAGCGCATGTTATGTTGATATAGGAGACACTCCGCCATGGGATACCTGGCTGGCACTTGGAGAACAATTAAACCAGATAAATTTTTATAAACCTGGTCATGATATTAGCGCTGCCTTTTTAATAGCCTGGGTGCCTAAATCACATTACTTTTATGCCAATGGTGCGCTGGAAGTTGCTTGTGTGGATAACTTCGCGTGGCCATCGAACGAGTTTATACGGAGCAGATATGATTCCATAAAGGAATTGTTTAGCAAGCCAGTGATTACAGAACCGGATTCGGAGCCTTTTTATTCCGATAAAATAAGCAGGATACTTAATGTTGTGCAGGAAGAATTAGAGCACAACTCCAAATTGTATTATGAAGATATCAAGGCTCAATATAAGATTAAGAAATCATTTTGGAGTAAGTTGGCTATATGGAAAACGAGCCATGACAAATAAAAACCCGACCCAATTGCTATTGAATTGAGTCGGGTGCGCGTTACGGGTAAATTTCTATTAATGCCAGAACCTGCTTTTGGTGTTATGCCTCCTAAACCTGGCAACTGCCGCTGCTTTGGTTTGCAGTAGTTTGCTTTGGGCTGATGGGTGCGCGGCCTGGTAAGCTAATACCGATTTAAATGCCATCACCATATCGTAATCCATAGCTACCTGCCCTTTATCAAAAGGTACATTGCCATAATTATCCTGGAACCATAAATTCCAATTTGGGCTGCCTGGAGTATAAACCTTTAAACTATCGGACGAAGGGAACGGACCAGGCAACAAGAACGAATTAAAGGAATCCTGTGCCGGGCTATGGCAACTCATACATGATGATAGTGCAAGGTTAGTATATTTTTTACCGCTATTAATATCAAATGCCACCTGCGCAACAGCACCGTCGTTAGGGCCACTTAACCGCCCGCCCCATCCTAATGTTTCTGTGCTGTATGCCGGCGCTTTGGGGTTAATTACAGTTTCGGCCAGCTTCGGGTAAGGTGGGGTAAGCGGGCTGTTTACGCCAGGGTCGTCGCCCCACATGGCACCCAAAGGCACCATTTTATCCCATCCAGATCCGGGGGCATCCATGTCATACACGAATGTTGAATAAACCCAGCCCGTTTTTGGCGATGTTTTACTATCCTTAACAATAACATCCATCTGAAAAAAGCTAACCTTCCTTACTTGATATCCTTTTTTTGGATTTTCTTTGGTTGGAATGGTATCATAAACACTAAAGGTTTGCGCGTTTTTCATCACCGGCCATTGCGGATAGTTTACATTTGAAAATGCAAACTTTACAATAACACTACCTTCCTTAAACTGTGCCGCATCATTTGCAAGGTTAACTTTTTGTCCGGTTTTTCCCCAAATTTGTCCTACGGTATAAGCCGCTACCGAATCATATAAAACAAGCGCATAGCCGGCTTCATCTTCTTTGAGGGTTTTAAACATATTGGCCGGGTTACCGTTGCCTAAATAAGTACCCAAAATGGCCTCTCGTTGCGCGCCCACCCAGGGTTCATTAAACCAGCCATATTTTGCCGATGTCCAGTTTTTATTATCACTAAAAAAAGGCAATACATTGGGGGCAACGTAACTTTTTAACGAATCCATGTAGGCAATGGCATTTTTATCAGAAATTGGCTGCCCGTTTAATGCCTTTTGCCACGAAGGGTTAATAACCGGTTTAAATGTTGTTGGATAATCGTGACTCAGCTTAAAAAGCGAATCGCTGTATTGTTGTGGCGATGGCACCGAATCGCGGTGGTTCAAAAATGCATCGTTTTTCCCCGAAACTGCCAAATCAGCTTTTGTTTCGCCCTCTTGGGGTTTGTTGTTACCCGAACAACTGTATGCAATAAAAGCCACTATCAACAATATAAGCGAAGTAGCAAAAAGAGTGGATATTTTTTTCATAGGATTTAGGTATAATATTTATATAAAAAGATTGATTGATTCGCGCACAAATAGCCGGTATGATAAAAGATTCAAGGTTACGGGCCTATATTAAATATAGCATATAAGTAATTGGTATATAAATGTATAGTTAAATAAATAACTTCCAATACTTAAATCAAAAACACGTATTTATACGCATAAAATAGCCTGAAAACACCCTCATAAATACCCTGAATCCGCTTATGATGTGCGGGCCTTCCTTCGGCATATAGATATTGGAGGGCGCAAAACAACATTTTCATCCCACAGATAATGAGCTTGACATGCTGAATACCATGCTGATGAATATAGCTGGCTGGCCTGCCAAATGCGGGTTATCGAGGAGACGGGTGGGTGCTGAGGCTGATAGGATAACAATTAACTACCTTCCCAATATAAGGTTTAAATTTATTTCCTCATATAATTGTACATTTGCATTATGTTCTATAGAAGGAAAATTATATTAGCCCTATTGGAAATTTTTGAAGGAAAACTTGAAAAAATTCAGCTTCAAAAACTTTTATTCCTTTTTACAAAAAGGCAGGCAAAACCCGACTATGAATTTATCCCATACAAATATGGATGCTTTTCTTACTCTGCAAATGCCGATTTAATAACAATGCTAACTAAGGGTTTTTTAGTTGATGAAAATAGCCGAGTGGCCAAAGCGGATGAAACAAGTTACTTTAAAGTTCTTAAAGAAGAAGACAGAAAGCTGCTTGTTGATGTAAAGAGATATTACGGGGGAATGGATAGTAATGCCTTAATGCGCCACACATATTTAAATTATCCTTATTATGCAATAAATAGTATAAAAGCCAAGGAAATTTTAGCTCCGGATGAATTCAAAAAAGTTAGTTTGGCAAAACCACATAGTGACAAAGAGATTCTTTTTACAATAGGATATGAAGGAATTTCTTTAGAAAAATATATCAATAAATTAATTAAAAACAATGTTCAAGTTCTTGTCGATGTTCGAAAAAATCCGTTAAGTATGAAATACGGCTTTTCAAAAAGCCTCCTTAAAAGGTTTTGTGAAAGTGTTGGTGTTGAATACATTCACTTTCCTGAAGTTGGCATAGATTCAGACCAGCGACAAGAATTGAACACCCAGGGAGATTACGATAACCTCTTTAATATATACAAAAAAGACAATCTCGAACAAACAACCAAAACCCAAACCGATATTTTAAATTTACTTAAATTGAAAAAAAGAATTGCATTAACTTGCTTTGAAGCCAATATTTGTCAATGCCATAGGAAACCGCTTGCTGAATCAATAGCTCGTCTTTCAGGAAAGGATTTTGAAATAAAGCATATTTAAGTGGCATTAACCAAGGTTCTAATTGCAGTCAAGACCTACCCAACGCTATCAATCAAATACGATGAGTTAGTTTGTACCGCTGGCTTCAGAGAAGATGGTTCCTGGATAAGGATATTTCCGGTCCCCTTTCGGAAAAAATCTTATAATGAACAGTATTCCAAATATGATTGGATAGAAATTGATCTGGTTAAAAACAAATCAGATTTTAGGCCAGAAAGTTACCGGCCTTATTCTCATGAATCTGAAATTAAGATAATTGATCATTTAGATACAAAGAACAACTGGTCAAAAAGAAAAGAATCTGTATTGGGGAAGGTTTATTACAACCTAACCGAACTTATAACCGAAGCAAAAGATAAAAACATTAGGACTTCATTGGCGGTTTTTAAACCTACAACAGTGATAGATTTTAAGATTGAACCTGTGGATAGGGAATGGGACAAAGATAAACTTGCTAAGCTTCAACAAATGAATTTATTTGAAACTGCGAAGGATGACAAATTCGAAGTGGTTCGTAAGCTCCCTTATAAATTTTCTTTCTTTTTAACTGATAATCAAGGTACAGAAAGCAGAATGATGATTGAAGATTGGGAAATAGGCCAACTATATTGGAATTGTTTAAGTAGGCATGAGGGTAACGAAGAGAAAGCATGTTTAGATGTAAAAAATAAATATTTCAATGATTTTGCCAAAACCAAAGACTTATACTTATTTCTTGGCACAACGCAAATTCATCATCACGTATCCCATAACCCATTCATGATTATTGGCACTTTCAGTCCTAAAATTGAATTGCCACAGCCTGCGTCTCCTCAAACAAGCCTATTCTAATTTTGCCATTCAGGTGCTGGTATTCCATCTTCAACTTCTTCTTTATCTCCTATAATACAACCAAACCGCCATCCCCAACCCAATAACCACCATACCCATACTAAACGGAAAAATATACATCAACCCAAACTGGCTTGCCACAAAACCAACCAGCGGACCGGTTAAGCCTAACGACATATCGATAAACAGGCTGTAGCCGCTAAGCGCGGCACCTTTGTTGGATGCTGGAAGCAGTTTAACCGCCTCGACACCGAGGGCCGGGAATACCAGCGAAAAACCAAGACCGGCAATACCCGCGCCTATTACAGCCAGGTAAGGCACAGGGGCCAGCCACAGCACCAGTAAACCAATTACTTCTACCGAAAGGCAAACAAGGCTGGTTTTCATACCGCCATATTTGTTAATGGCTTTTGAAAACACCAGGCGTCCCAAAATAAACATACCGCTAAAGGCCGATAGGCACAATACCGCTCCCTGCCATTTCAGCGCCATGTAATACAGCGTTATAAAGGTTGATATAGTACCGAAACCCAGGCCGCCAAGCCCCATAGCAATGCCATATGGCGATACTTTTTTGAGTACCTGCAAAAAGCCCTGCCGGGGCGCTTTGCTGCTGCCTTGCAGCGCCGTTTTATTTTTGGCATATAAAAAACCGCCAAAGGCAAGCACTGCAATCAGTAAACTTATAGCGCCTAAACCAAAGCTATTACTAATGATTACTCCAAGCGGCGCGCCAACGGCGATACCTCCGTAACTGGCTATGCCGTTAAATGATATTGCTTTGGCGGTGTGTTCGTCGCTGGTGGCAAATATGGCCCAGTTAATAGGGCTCGATCCTACAAAGCCTTCGCCTATACCGGTTACCAGCCGGGTAATTATCAGCATACCCAGGCTTATCATTGGCGTATCGCGCAGCAGCCAGGCAAAAAGCAGCATTACGCCGCTTGCTGTAAAAGCAGCCATGCCCATGGTAACTGCGGGCTTTGGGCCCCGCTTATCTACCATGTTACCGGCAAACATGCGGCATAAAAAGGTAGTGATATACTGCAAGCTGATGACGATGCCCGCTACAACAGCACTAAACCCCAATTTTTGATGGATAAATACCGGCAGCACAGCCAGCGACAACCCGATAGAGACATAAGCAATAAACGTAAATGCTACAAAGCCGATTATGGTTAAGCTAACCTTTGATGATGTAGTATCTGCGCTAATTTCTGCCTCCATTGCGTATTTGATATTGTTAACGGCGCAAATTTAAGGATATGACAGTCAGCAAGGTAATTTAGATGGTGTGTTTTTTACACATTACATTGATATAACATTTCCTGTTATCAAATTAACGTTCAGTCTCCGCCAGACAAGCGGATTTGCAAGGTTTGATTTGCATGCGGGAGACGCAAAATTTTGCGTCTCTACGTGAAAAAATCAACATTGATAATCAACGCATTACACCTCATTATAAGTTATTGATTACCAATATTGATGATCGTCATTGCGAGGCACGAAGCAATCCCCGACATGCTAAGCTCCACATAGTTCGGGATTGCTTCGTACCTCGCAATGACGATAGTTTTTTTATCTTCAAACACCTTCTTAGAACTTAAGACTTCGACTGGATACTTGCCGCTACGCGTTAAAACTTAATGCTCAGGCTTAACGTTCCGCGTGTTGGGTTTTGCGGCGCCAACCGGAACGACCAGTATTTTTCATTCGTCAGGTTATCCAGCTTAAATCCTACGCGGTATTTGGGCTTATCGTAAAATACGGTGGCATCAATGGTGGTATATGACGGGATAACAAATTTAAAAGTTTGTGTATTGGTTTGGTACGATTGACTGCCGTAGTTGCCCCCCACCCCTGCACCCAGGCCTTGCAGCCCGCCGCTTACGATACGATAACTCATCCACAGGTTTGCCAAACGCGCCGGGCCGGCATTAGCCGGGCGTAAACCCTGCAGGCCGGTACCTGCAGCGGCATTGGTTATTTTACTATCATTATAGGCAAAACCTGCAACAATATTAAAGCCCTTAAACGGATTGGCAATTAACTCCGCTTCGACACCCTTGCTTAGCTGCGTGCCTGCCTGGGTCGAAAAACCGGCATGCGCAGGGTCGTCCATGGTGGTATTGGTTACCGAAATATCGTAATAACTCACGGTCGAGCTGATTTTATGATCCCAGGCATCAACTTTTATGCCGCCTTCCCACTGGTTGGCATATTGCGGCTTAAATGGGGTATTATCAAAACTGGTGGCACTTACGTTGTTGAACCCGTTCATATAGTTACCAAATAACGATACCTGCCCTTTAACCAGTTCGTAAACCATACCCAATTTTGGCGACCAGGCCGTTTGCTTAAAATTCCCGGTTCTTTTGCCATCGGCCGGCGTATAAGCGCCTTTGTTATCAAACCTGTCAATACGCATGCTGGCCATGGCGTTTAACCTGTCGGTAATGTTAAACACATCTGATACATAGGCGGCATATGAGCTTTGATTATTCTGAACATAATCGCTTGCTTTGGGTGTAGCTGCCGCAACCAATGCCGAAAGTTTATCGGCAGTAAAATTGTTGTACGCCGCCCCCGGGTCAAGGTAACTTATAGCGGGCATGGTTACAGTAACATTGGCATTATTGCTTTTTTGGTTATAATACTCCACCCCGGCCACAATACGGTTACGGAACTGACCGATCTTAAAATCGCCTATAAAATTTTGCTGAACGTTGGTTATGTAGTACGGGTAATCTTCTTTGGTAGCCTGCTGTTTAATCTTTTTTACACTATCAACCAGGGTTAACAGGGTAACAAAGCCCTTGGTGCTCGAGTAGGTTTTGTTAAACATGGTTTGCGATTTCCAATTATCCGATATCTTGTATTTTATCAGCCCGTAAACGTCAATTTGTCTGCTCAGGTAGTCGACACTGTTATTGGCGAAGGATCGTTTGTAATCAATCCCCAGGTCTTTAACGTTATATATCTTTCCTTTGGTGTCGGGTGCCAGGCGGTAGGCCGATGTAGCGTTTGAATTGCCTATTTCTAAATTTAAATCAACCGATAAACGATCGTTTACGATATAGGTAATGCTGGGGGCCACAAAAAAGCTGCGGTTAAAACCAGCATCCTGAAAGCTGTGCTCATTATGCAAAGCGGTGTTAATCCTAAACAATACGGTTTTATCTGCATTTAGGGGCAGGTTTACATCGGCGGTAAGCCTGTTAAGGTCAAAGCTACCGGTTTGGTAGGTAATTTCGGTGCGCGCGGTTTCAAAGGGTTGTTTGGTAACCCGGTTAAACAGCCCGCCAAACGATGCAAGGCTGCTGTTAAATAAGGTACCGGTGGGACCTTTAATGGCCTCTATCTTTTCAATATCTGCCGGATCGATACTGTTAAAGTTATAACCGGCAACACTGTTACGGATAAAATTGCCGGTTACAAAACCGCGCGACAGCAAGGTTGTACGCCCGTTGTTATATACCAGCGGAACGCCGGTACCCGGAATATTTTTAAATCCATCTACATAGCTGGTTACCACCTGTTCTTTCATTAGTTCGCTGGCAACTACACTGTACACTTGCGGGTTCTCGAGGTTTTTGAGGGGCAGGCGGGCAACATCTTCGGTTTCCTTTTTCAAAAACTTGTTATGTTTGGCGCTTTGTATATAAACTTCCTGCAATTGCTTGCCGCCCTCGCTTAAAACAAAATTTATGGCAGTAGTTTCGCCGGCGGTAACGGTTATCTGCCGGGTTTGGGTTTGCAGACCGATAAAACTGGCCACCAATGTATAGTTCCCTGGCTTAATATTTTTTATCACATAATGACCACTTTGCGTGGTTACCGCGCCCTGGCTGGTTTCGGTAATGGTAATATTTACGTATTCCGCGGCTTTACCGTCGGCTGTTTTTACGGTTCCTTTTACCGCCCCGTTTGATGTAACCTGAGCAGATGCCTGGCAAGAAATTATAACGAGCGCAAATAAGCAGGCGAGTTTTATACCTTTAAAGACTTTTAATAACACGGGGCGGTATTTAACGGATGTTGAGGGGCAAGTAGCGGTAAAATGCATAGTTTTACTTAAATAATAAATTTTAACAGATTTGTTATTTGCCCGGTATGAAGTTTGGCGACCAAGTGCCGGGCTATTTTTTCTGCAAAGTTATTTTTATTTAGATTAATTACAAATAAAGAACAACTAATTGGGAGATCACCTTTAAATTGATAAGATTTATTTCGCGCCAAGACGCTAAGAAGCAAAGTGATTTGCATGGTTTTTCTTTGCGCCTTAGCGATCTTAGCGCGAAAAACCTAATAACTTGATGCCATTGCTACCGGTATAGTATAGTTGAACATGGAATTTTAAAGTAATTCCCTGGCAATTAATTGCTCCATAATTATTTTATTGCCCGCATTGCTTTTGACGACTGCCTAGTAATTTGATCTTTTAATAGGCAGGAACAAATTGCTGATTTGATGCCACTGAAATTTGGGAAGGAAGAATGAAGCTGAAAGTAGAACGCTGAAAGCGGGGAATGGCTTGGTTTATCTGGCTAAACCATAGTCCTGTTCCAGTTGATATGCTCCTGAAAATCGTTGTAAAGGTTATTGTCTTTTACAATCCAATATTTAAAAGCCAGAAACTCCTTGGTAATCAATAAACTATCAATAACTTTTTGCTTGTTTTCCGGGGTAGGGGTCGTTTTATATTCAAGTAAGATGCCAAGGAAGAATATAATTTCCCGTCGCAAATCTCTATACAAAATATCTGCTTTGGTATCGCGCAAATTATTTTTACCGTTAAATAATCGTCCAAGAAACCAGGCTGTACAATCATCCTTAGCGCCTTTTCTTAAATCTTGAATAACAACCGTTTTATTTGTTAAATCAAGTTGATGATAGATAATATCTTCGATGTTATTATTTACCGGATCTAAAATAGTGTAACTCTCGTGTTTACGGCTATTACAATAAGGGCAGGATAAAAATAAATTACTCCATATGTATTTTAAATGGGGCGAATAATCTTCGGCCTTGGCTTTATGATGTTCTATTTCAAAACTTTTGGTCGTTTTTTGCTCGCATAAATAACACTTTTCATGATGGTCGGTTACCAATGCTTTCTGCACGTCTAAACCATTGTAGCTGTTACAATCGGCTACCAATAGTGATGGCGGCACATCAACAGACTTACTAACTCGTATCATAGATCGTCTATTTCGCGCTTAATTTAATTTGCAGGTATTGTCCTTTTATGGCCGGGGAGGCAAGGGCATCATCCATCGATGCGAATTCATGATCGAGGCTTTCAAATTCTGCAACTTCGGCCGCATCCTTTTGGCTTATCTTTGCCAGTTCCTCAAACCTTTCCAGCTTTGTTGCCAAAAAATTAGATTCCGTTTCCACCTTAAAATATCCTTCGGCCAAGGCCTCATACGAGTATTCAGTCAGGTTTTCAAGTCTTGTTCTCTTTTCCAAATCAAAAGCGACTGCATTGTCCAATGAACTTAACACAAAGGGAGAATGGGTGGTAACTATAAATTGAATATTAGGGAAAATCTGCGTTAGCATGGGCAGGATCAAACGTTGCAGCTTTAAATGCAGGTGCGTTTCCACTTCATCAATCAAAACTATACCCTCCTTTTCATAGGCACGGGTAAGGGAGTTTTGAGATTGCATTTTAATGATCAAATCTGCTACGATGTCAATAATTGCCGAATAGCCATCAGATAACTCATTGAATCCAAACTTACGGCCATCCTGATTAATGGTAAACGAATAATCTCGATAGTTAAAATCTAAACTTACATTATCGCTTTCAAAAAGCTTTTGAAGCAAAGCCGTAAAACTTATAAACCAGTTTTTTATTTCATCTGCAGCTTCAATCTTGTTTTCGTTTCTGGCTAAAGCTTCCTGAACTTTTAAATCAACCAAGAATTTTAGGAATTCCTTGATCTTAGATTCTTTAATGTCAGCAACAGGATTTAAATTCGGTTTATCCGGATTTTTGGGAACAGTTACTTCTGTTTTACGCGTTGCACTATAATAGGACAAAAGAAAATCTTCTTTCTCCATTTTTAGGGCAAGTTTATAAATGTCATCAAAATATAAATCAACTTTCCCAAAATAACTGACCAATTTCGCCTGAAGTATTTTTATCATTTTTTCAGTTTCGGCCGTTCTCATTTGGTCTCCAGATGCTTTTCCTGCTTTCCTTTCACCTTCCCAACTTTTTATAATATCTGCGGTTTTAAGGAACCCCAATGTTGAATCATTTTTAATTAACTGAAGGTAGTCTGCTATACTATTTAATAACGATGTCTTCCCCGAACCATTCTTCCCCGTCAAAATAAGATGCTTTTTTTCCTGGGAATCTATTTCGATCAAAATATCCTCCAGGTGAAAAATCTTATTTACTTGAATCTTAGTCAGAAAAACACTCATTGCTTTTTTTATTTACAGTTGCAAAATACAAAATTTAGCTTCAAATGTCATTTGCTATTTTTTCCAATATAGATAAAGCAGATAATGTTTGTTATACAACAGATAAATATCATTTTTATACCTCATTAAAACCAAAATGTTAAAAAAAGGCGAACACATTGAAGGCACCCCTCCCGAGTTACAGGCACTGCTTGACCAGGAACCCGAGGCTATGGAATTTTTTGAAAGCCTGTCCAAATCATACAAACGGGGTTACTGCGATTGGGTAGGCTCGGCAAAGCAGGAAGATACACGGAAAGTACGGGCCGATAAGGCAATGATCATGTTGCGGAATAAGCAAAAAACGCTGAAGACTTAAGATGTTATCATCCTTAATGATCTGTTTGTTGAAAAAACCATTAACATCCTTAAAAATTAACAAATGTGGTATTTAGGATTCCGGCTAAGGTGCTGTCTTTTGATTACTCTCTTGATAACGGCCTTCACATTCAGTTGCCGACAAAAGTCAGTTGAGGACAGCACAATCGTTAAAATCGAATCAAATCTGAGCAATTTCGGGGTCGAATCAGAATGGTATCCGTCAATCCATTGCCTGATAAACCTGGCAGATAATTCAAGTAGTTGTAAAAAAATCTACGACAACTCTAAGTACAAAGATTCTACTTATTCGTTAAGCAAAAACGAAATGCAGCAAATTGACAGGATACTCGAGCATACTGATTTAAAAAAATTGAAAAATAAATATTCCGTTAGCGCTCCGGATCAACCTAAATCCACAATAACGTTTTATACCAATACAGGCAAAATTGTAATTGAAGATTATGGATTACAAGGAGAATATCCTTTGCAGGACTTATATAAAATAATTTACAAGCTCTGATTTCCCGCGAGGTTTTAACTCTTGGGATACATGGTTTAAGACTCCGGCTTAACTTCGTATTGCAGGTGTTCATACATATCCCCAACAAAAAGCCGCTCGTCCACCACCTTAAAACCCAGGCTGGTATACATAGATTTGGCCTTGGGGTTATTTTTGCTAACCAGTAATCCGGTGGTCAAATGCCCTTTATCAGCCGCATATTCGGTAAATGCTTTAATGAGTTTTTTGCCTATCCCCTTACCCTGGTGACCAGGGAATACGCTTAGGCAATCAATATAATATTCGCCGGGCTGGGTTTCGTCTTCCACAGGTTGGTCAAAGCCGTAAGTTGCTTTAATATGTTGTAAAAACAGCTCCCTTAAGATAGCCAGTTTAGCGCCATCATACCCGATGATCATACCGCAAATGCCGGTTTCATCTTCGTAAACTAAAGCATTCTCATAACTGTATTGATTGCCTGTTTTACCGGCGAACAGTTCAAAAAGGGAACCGGCCTCGCTTGCATCTTTACCGTTTACAAATTTCGAGGCAAGCTCGCCCATAGCCAGGATAATGAGCTGGCTTAGCGTGGGTGCGTCTGTGGGGATGGATTGACGTAGCCCCACAGCCCCCTGAAGAGGGAGCTTTTGATTAGTTTTCATAGATTAAATTATGCTATACTCCTTACCAATTCGCCCAGCACCTTAATACTCTTCTCCACCACATTATCAAAACTCAATCCAAAACTAATGCGGATAAAATTGGTAAACCGCGCATCGGTACTGAAAATTTGCCCAGGGGCGATGCTGATGTTTCGGGCCATGGCCAGCTGGTAAAGTTCAAACGCATTGATGTGCTTATCCAGCTCCACCCATAGCGCGTACCCGCCCTGCGGCCTGCTTATTTTAGTGCCGGGCGGAAAATAAGTGGCGATAGCCTGCGTGTACCTGAGCGATTGCGTGTACAAAGCCTTGCGCAGGTTACGCATATGCAAATCATACCGGCCGGTTTCAAAAAAATGGGCAATGGCAGCCTGCGTTGGCGTGGCCGAACTGATGGTATGCATCATTTTTAGATTGATGATTTGCTCTTTAAACCGCCCGGGGATACACCATCCCACCCGGTAGCCTGGCGCTATCGATTTGGAAACAGAGGAGCATAACAATACCCAGCCATCCTTATCATAGCTTTTGCAGGTACGCGGGCGGCTTTTGCCAAAATAAATTTCGCCGTAAATATCATCCTCTATCAGGGGAATTTTTTTGGCGGCTAATAAGGTAACCAGTTGCTGCTTGCTTTCATCGGGCATACAACTGCCTACCGGGTTGCTAAAATTGGTAACAAACAGGCATACTTTAATATCAACCTCGTTAATGGCCTGGGTTAAATAGTCCAGGTCGATACCGGTATCGGGGTTGACCGGAATTTCCAGCACTTTTAAATCAAGGCTGAGCATTATATTAAAAATGCCAAAATAGGTAGGGCTTTCAATAGCTATGGTATCGCCGGGTTTGGTAAGCGCGCGCAGGCAAAATATCAACGCCTCCATGCAGCCCTGGGTAGTTACTACATCATCCTCAGTAATGTTGCCGCCCCAGTTAAACGCGTTTTTTGCTATCTGCCTGCGCAGCGAAACATTGCCCTGCAGGTTTTCATAATTGATATTGCCCGACGGACTTTTACGGATAGCCTCCATCATCGATTTATTGAGTTTGGCCATGGGTATCATGCTGAGCGGCGGCGATGAGCGCGACAAACGGATCACGCTATCCTCATCCATATTCTGGTATACCATGGCTATCATATCGGTAACGCTGGCTTGCGCAATTTTTTGGGTGGGCGGCTTTGTGGCCGGCACATGGTTAGCTTTTGCAGGCGAAAACTTAACATAGTAGCCCGATTTTGGCCGGGCCTCTATCATCCCCATGTTTTCCAGCTCCACATAAGCCTTATACGACGTGCTGATGCTGATGCCCTGCTCCAGGCTCAATGCCCGTACAGATGGTAGCTTGTCGCCGGTTTTTAACAGCTTTTGTTTGATTTGTTTTTCAATGCGCGATACTATCTGCGCATATAAAAAATCATCAGGCCGGGCTATTAACTGTTTTTCCATTTTAAAATCTGTTATGGTCAAAATTAATAAAACTGAATCTGTTTTACTATAGGCAGATGTTTTTACTTTGTATTATATAAATGATTTAAAAAAATGGAACTGCAGCTCATCGATTATCAGCCCGAATACCAGCCCTACTTCGAAAAATTTAACAAGGCCTGGCTCGAAGAATTTTTTGTGGTTGAAGCACTGGACAAATGGGTTTTGGAAAACCCCGACGAAGCCATGTTAAAACAAGGTGGTAAAATTTATTTTGCAGCCGCTGGCGATACTATTATAGGTACTGTTGGCCTGCGTTTTATTGAAGATGGCATTTTTGAACTTACCAAAATGGCTGTAGATAAAGGTTATCACGGGGGCGGCGCCGGCAAATTTTTATGCCAGGCCGGTATTGATAAAGCCAGAGAAATAGGTGTTAAAAAGCTTATACTTTTCTCCAGTCGTATTCTTAAAAACGCCATTCATATTTACCACAAACTCGGCTTTACCGAGATACCTGTAACACCCGGTACCTATGGCCGCGCGGATATCATGATGGAGATAAATTTTTAGAAAGCCCCCTCTAAATCTCCCCCGGTAGGGGAGACTTAAAATACACTCTTTTTCTTTTAGGTCCTCTCCGAAAGGGTACTTAAAAAGGCGTGCAGGTCAAAAAGTCTCCCCTACCGGGGGAGATTTAGAGGGGGCTCGCGCAAGACACTTCAACTCTTTACTAAACAACACCATGACCACTACCCCAATAACAGACGAGGAAATAGCACAACTACGCGCCGAAACCATCGGCACAACTCAAAAAATACATTTCAATAATGCCGGGGCTTCTTTTAACCCCGATGTGGTGGTTGATACCGTAATTAACTACCTGCGGGAAGAAGCAACCCTTGGCGGCTACGAAATTGAAGATAAATACAAACGCAACTTAAATAATACCTATGAACTCATAGCCAAACTAATTAACGCCGATGCCGACGAAATTGCCATTGTTGAAAATGCAAGCACCGCCTGGGGCATCGCATTTAACGGCATTGATTTTAAACCCGGCGATGAGATCATTACCTGCGAAATGGAGTATGTAACCAATATCATTGGTTTTTTAAATGTTCAAAAAACATTGGGTGTAAGCCTCAAAATAATACCTAACGATGCACAAGGCAATTTCCCGCTGGATGTTTTTGAACAGACCATATCGCCCAAAACCAAACTCATCGCCATGACGCAGATACCGTCGACAGCAGGTGGCATGATCCCGGTTGTGGAGATTGGGAAAATAGCCCGCAGGCACAACGTTTTATATTTGGTTGATGCCTGCCAAAGTGCCGGGCAAATTCCGCTGGATGTAAAAGAGATTGGCTGCGATATGCTATCCGTAACCGGCCGCAAATACCTGCGGGCACCGCGTGGCACAGGGTTTTTGTTTGTACGCAAAGAAATCCAGGACTCGTTGAAGTTGTTGTTTATGGACGGTTACAGCGCACCAACCGTAAGTTTGCATGATTTTAAACCACGAAGCGACGCCCGCAGGTTTGAGCTGTACGAGAAGAATCGCGCCCTTACCCTCGGGTTGGGTAAAGCGGTGAACTATGCCTTAAACATCGGCGTAGATAGGATTTGGGAGCGTATACAATACTTAGCCACGCTATTGCGCCGTGAGCTGGCCGCGATTGATGGTATTACCGTTCATGATTTTGGCACGCAGCAATGCGGTATAGTAACTTTTTCGGTAAAAGGACTGGAGAGCGCGTTCGTAAAAAATAAACTGGCCGATAAAAACATTAACGTATCGGTTGGCAAAGCCATATCCACCCTAATTTATATGGATAAGAACCATTTGCCAAACAACGTAAGGGCATCGATGCATTATTATAACACGGAGGAGGAGATACAGATACTTTGCGCCGAACTAAAAAGCATGCTTGTCAGCTAAAGTCCATATTATGTTTACCTTACATTAAAGGCTTCTTAACATCAGGTTTAAATAGTTATTTTTGAAACCGATGTTAAGGAGCCTTTTTAGTTTTTGCCGGTTTTTTATTTTTTGGATCATACTGGCCATTATTACCCGTGTGGTGTTCGAAGTCTATTTTCGCAATAAACTTAGTGGCGCCAGTTTTTCGGAGATAGCCCAAACTTTTCAGTACGGCTTCCTGATGGATGCCTCGGTTGCGGCATACATCAGCTCAATCCCCTTTCTTGTGTTTTGTGTTAATTGGTTTACCAAACGGCACATTGGCAGTAAATGGCTTAGGTTTTACGTTTACTTAGCTGTGGTTATCATCGCAATTGTAACGGTTGTTAACCTCAACATCTTCCGAGAATGGGGTACCAAGGTAAATTTCAGGGCGTTTGATGTTTTCTTTAACGCGCCATCCGAGGCTTTTGCGGCATCCAGTTCGTCGCCGCTGTTTTTAACTTTCGTCCTGTTCGTAGCGTTGATAGCCGGCGGTATTTTTCTGTCGAAATACGTTATCGATTTTGATTTTAAAAAGCCCAACGCGCCACTGATTCTTAAGCCCGTTATCGTTGTTTTGTTGCTGGGTGTAACCCTGCTGATCATCCGTGGCGGCCTGCAGGTGGCGCCTATAGCCCAAAGCAATGCCTATTTCTCGCCAAAACCAATCCTTAACCAATCGGCATTAAACACCGAATGGAACCTGATCCAGAACGTGGTAGAAAACCTGGAATCGCCGGGTAATCCTTATATGTTTATGCCTGCCGAAAAGGCTTCGGCAATAGTTGATAGCATGTATGCCGTAAAAAAAGACAGTACTTTACATATCCTGACAACCAACCGCCCAAACGTGGTTATCTTTCAGCTGGAAAGTTTTACTGCTGATTTAATTGAATCATTAGGCGGAGAAAAAGGCGATGCGCCTAACTTTGAAGATTTTATAAAACAAGGCGTTTTGTTTGATAGCGTATACGCCGCCAGCGACCGTACCGACAAAGGCATTGTAGCCATTATGAGCGCGTTCCCGTCGCAAGCCACGCGCACCATCATCATTGATAACGAAAAGCAGGAACGCCTGCCTGCCCTATCCAGTGTTTTTGCCGACCAGGGATATCGGACATCGTACTTTTATGGCGGCGAAAGCGAGTTCATGAACTTTAAGGCCTACCTGCTAAGCCACAAAATAACCGACCTGGTAGATAAACGAGATTTTGAAGCCAAAGAAATGAACTCCAAATGGGGCGCACACGACGATATTTTGTTCAAACGGAATATCAGCTACCTCAACAAGGCACAAAAGCCTTTTTTTAGCTACGTTCAAACGCTAAGCAACCACGAGCCCTTTGAGCTTCCAGTTCCTCCACATTTCCCCGGCGATGATATGGGCAACAAATTCAGGAGTACCGCATATTATACCGATGCCAGCCTGAAACAATACTTTGATGCCGCTAAAAAACAAAGCTGGTACAAAAACACGCTGTTTGTTTTAGTGGCCGATCATGGGCACCGCTTACCCCTGGATAAATCAGAACCTTACGAACCACGTAAATACCACATCCCTCTACTGTTTTTTGGCGATGCCATTAAACCGGAGTATCGCGGCTTGAGGATAAAAAAACTGGGCAACCAAACGGATATAGCCGCTACCTTACTGGCACAGTTAAACCTACCGCACCAACAATTCAAATGGTCGAAGGATTTACTGAATCCCTATAGCCGGGATTTCGCATTTTTTGACTGGGATAATGGCATGGGCTTTATGCTGCCCGGTCAGGCTGTAAGTTATGATAACGCCGGCCAAACGGTTAGCTATATTCAAAACAAAAACATGCCAAAGGCCTATACCGATAAAACCTTGCTTTATGCCAAGGCATTTATGCAGCAGGTGTTTACGGATTATTTGAAGTAACAGAGTTTCAGCTGTTTCTTACAGATCATAAGGGTTGAAAATTTTCAATTCTGCAATTCTTTTAAAGTCCGAGATATTATTGGTGATTAAAGTAAAATCGTTGACCAATGCTGTTGCCGCGATAATAGCATTTGGTGTTTTAATTTTTATCTCTTTTTTTATTGTTATAGTTCTCTCAACCAGATCTTCAGTTAGGGGAATAATGTTTGAATATTTTAAAAATTCCAACATTTTCCTCTCTTCAACCTCCTCACTATTGTAACCAAGAAGTCCAATTTTGGTAATAACGAAAATACGAAGCGCCTCATCAAAAATAATATCCAATGCTTTAAGCTGACTTTTTGTAAACCGATTGGCAACATAATCTATCAGAACATTACTATCTACAAGGTATCCCATTCAGATCGGCTCTGGTTAACATGTTCGTGCATTAATTTTGCACTTTTTTCAGATAAAAAACCTCGTAATTGAGAGGGTTTAAGCTTTTGGGGAGCCGGGTTTACGCTATACTCGTCTTCTTTTATTTCAAACGCAATTATCTCTATCATTTTGCCTACAAGTTCATCAGGCAAAGTGAGCGTGAGATTATTTTGATCCGATTTTAAAATTGTGCGTATCATATTATAACAAATATATGTATTTAACCACTACTTTAAGGTGGAATAGCCATAAAAACAGCAAATCAATTGGCTATCTGTCCCCAAGGCCAATTCAATACATTCAAAATTCAAACTATCTCAGCGCCAGGCATTACGACAGATAAGTCGGCTTTTTGTCGCAATGTCAACTATTACGACAAATAAGCAGAACTCATGGCCTTAAAAACCAACATTTCCCGATGCCATTTCGCCGCTATTCCTTGCAGGAGGATCGGTACCCAATAAATGTTTAACAAAGAAGTCGCGCTTCTTTTGACGGCCATAAACACCGCCATCGCCGTGGCCCATGCCCGGCACGGTAAGCAAATCAAAAAACTTATTGCTTTTTATCAGCGCGTCGGCAAAACGATAGGTTGATTCGGGAGGTACGTTGGTATCGGCCTCGCCCACTATCAGCATTAAATTGCCCTGTAGTTTTGCAGCATTGGTAATGTTTGATTGTTCGGCATAATGCGGGCCTACAGGGTAGCCCATCCATTGCTCGTTCCACCACTGCTTATCTATGCGGTTATCGTGGCAGCCGCAGGCAGATACCGCCGCTTTATAAAACTCGGGATGAAACAATACCGCACCGGCCGAATTTTGCCCGCCTGCTGATGTGCCATAAACACCCACCCTGCTGATATCAGCCTGCGGGTACTTGGCTGCCAGCGCTTTCATCCATAAAATACGGTCGGCAAAGCCTGCATCAGCAAGGTTATGCCAGCATACATCATGAAAAGCCTTGGAGCGGTTTGCTGTGCCCATGCCATCCATTTGCACCACAATAAAACCAAGCTGGGCTATGCTTTGCATCTCGTTCACGGCTGCAAAGTTTTTAGGTACAAACGAATCCTGCGGGCCGGCGTAAATATTTTCAATTACGGGGTAGCTTTTAGCGGCGTCCATATTGGCCGGACGATAAATTACGCCCCAAATGTCGGTTATCCCATCGCGCCCTTTGGCTACAAACACTTCGGGCAGTTTTATGCCGGTATTTAATAAGGGCGCTATATCAGGATGTTCCAGTTCCATAACAGTTTTCAGGGCAGCCGTATTTTTGAGCACCATACGCGGCGCAACATTTACCTCCGAATAAGTATCGATATAATATTTCCTATCAGGTGAGAAAGTAAGCCGGTGATTCCCTTTTTCCGGGGTAAGGTCGACTATATTTTTACCATCGAGCCCCATCCGGTAATAATGAATAAAGTAAGGATCCTCGCCTGCATTTTTCCCGCTGGCCGTAAACCATAGCTGCCTTTTGTTTGCGTCAACACTATCAATATCCCGTACCACCCAATTGCCTTTGGTAATTAGTTTTTCTTTGCCGGTGAGCTCATCAACCAGGTAAACATGCCGCCAGCCATCTTTTTCGGTTATCCATATTACCTCATGCGTTTTGGGCAGATAATGCGTATACAGCCTTTGCTCGTAAATAAAAGTATTCGTTTTCTCGTCGATGATATTGCGGGTTTTTCCTGTTTGTACATCCACCTCAATAACCCTGAACCGCTGGTGCCCCCTGTCAACTTTTTCATAAGTGTAATAACGGCTGTTACCATCGCGCCAATGCAGTATGGGCGCTCCAAAAAAATCAATCTTTTCGGCATCAACCGCCAGCTTGCTTTTATCGGTTATGTTAAAAATAAAGGGCTGGTATGATGTAAAATCATCGCCCGGCTGGTCGTACTCATGCGATTCAAGCTGCCCCCTCGTGGTGCCGGGTACCGAACTTAATACATAGTATACCTTTTTTGTTTTTTTAGGATCAGTGAAGTAAGCTACCAAATGCTTACTATCCGGCGACCATGTGATTTCGGCATATGGCTTATCATTAGTACCATCAGTTGTAAACTGTATTTCGTCAGAGCCCTTTATTGCTTTTGCATACAAATTCCCGTTCCTGATAAAAGCCATCCACTGCTTATCGGGCGAAACCGAATCGGTAACATTAGCCTCCCAGCGATAGGCGCGTTTTTGCAGCGGGGCGGTTGGGTCGTAATCCTTAAAAACGGTATCAGTAGTTTTTTCGCAATGGTAATTACTTAAATCGCATTTGAGCCAGTTTTTGCCGGTTTTAAAAGTAACCTGTTTTTCATCGGCGCCATAAAACATAGCCGCGATGCGCAGTTTATTTGCGGGCACAGGTTTCCCTAACGCGGCAGCCACAGCATTGGCCATTTGTTTAGTATCAAAGGCATGGTGTTTGGTTTGCTTTTCAGTATTAACAAAGTAATATTCGGTAGCATCGGCCCCAGCACGCTTATCGTACCAAAATTGCTTGCCGTTTGCCTGCCAGTTGGGCCTGATATTGGTTACAACCGGGATCTTTTTCCAGGCAGAATCCAACCTGTCGGCATTGGCATAAGCCTGCAGCATTTGTTGATGGGTTGGCAAATATGGCGTAACCGCCGGTTTTTGGGCATAGCTAAAGTTAGCTGCAAAAACCAGCAATGTACAAAAACGAGTGTATCGCATCGGAGACAGATGAAATTGATGAACATTTTTAATGCAGTCCGGTGCTAAAACCGGGCTGCATTTTGTTATTTATTAAAATCGTAAAACTTCCAGCTGGTGGTAAAATCCCTGGTTAACGGCTGGTTGATAAATGTGGCCCGCATCATTTCAATAGGGATAAGATTCTGCTTCATAAACGTATCATGAAATTGCTTGTAGGTCATTTTACCACTATCAACCATCTCTTTTTTAAGCTCCATAATTTGCAGGCCGCCCAGCAGGTAGGCTACCTGGTAAAGCGGACTGTAACCCCCTTCAAATGAGCGCCTCACTTCACCTGCGGCATTGGCTTTTTCGTGCCCTACACGGTCAATCAAAAAGTCGATACATTGCTGTGGTGTCCATTTGCCCAGGTGATAATTGAGCGAGAAGATGATTCTTGCGCAACGGTGCATGCGCCAAAATAGCATCCCTACCCTTTCTTCGGGTGTTTTGGCAAAACCCTTATCATACAATAATAATTCCCAGTATAACGACCAGCCCTCTACCCCAAATGGCGTCACAAAATCCTGCCGGTAGGCTTTGTACCTGCTGTTCATAAAATATTGCAGGTTATGGCCGGGTATCAATTCGTGCTGAACCGTTCCTCTCGAAAAGTAAGGGTTGTTGCCGCGCATGCTCATCAGCTTATCCTGGGCCTCCATACTATTGGTTGGATACGATATCATGATCTCTTTACCGCCCAAAAAGAAGGGGTTAACCAATTGCCGCTCGGGCGACATCATTGTCATCCCCCAGGTTTCTTCGGCCAATGGCGGTATCGTGATCAGGTCGCGTTCTTTGATAAAGCTGATAGCATCGTTATATAATTTCACAATCAGTTCCGGCTGGTGGCCTACCGGCACGTAGCTGTTTTTTACCTTCTCCAACGCTTTCTTCCAATCGCTGCCGAAACCCATTTCCTGTGAAGCCTTTAACATTTCTTTATCGCACCAGGCAAATTCTTTATTGGCCAGTTGGATCAGTTCTTCAGGAGTATAGGGTATCATTTCGGCCTGTAACTGGCTTATCAAGGCATCGCGGCCAATAGGCACCCCCTTTATACCGCTGCTATCGGGCTTTTGGGTTGTTATTACTTTGCCTTTGCTTAACGCTATATCGCTGTACTTGCCAAGAGCGGCATCAAGGGCTTTATAAGGCGCGGGCACCCACCATGTAAAGGCAGGATCGTACGTATTGTAAAAACTATAAAAGTCTTTTAAGCGCCCCTTAAGGCCTGCCAGCGCTTCTTTGGTAAAGCGCGCCAAGGGCATATCCAGGCTGGGCAGTTTATGATATGCCGCCGTATCGACTTTTAATTGTTTCAATATGGCGGTTAACTCGTTCGCCACTTTTTCGCCGTCCATAAAATCGCCGTGGCGGCGTTTTTTTTCCAGGGCGTAAATACCATCGGCACATGACAGGTATCTGGCAACCTGGTTATACTTTTCCTCTTCATTTTTCAGGTCGTTCAGATCGAATTTTATCCTTTTTTTTAGCAAAATATAATCTACTTTGCCATAAATACTCATCGATTCAAAATCGGCCTGTTGCAATTGCTTCAGGTAATCGTTGTCAATTTCAACCAGCCTTTTGCGTTGCTCGGGCGAATTAAGCACATTCATTTTATACTCATCCTCATTATGCTCATTAACATAATAAGGCGAGTAAAAATCTTTAATGGCATTAATGTCCTGCCCGTAACGAATAATGGTGCCTGCCATTTCGCTGGTTTGCTCATAAAGGGCGTTGTTAGCGGCAGCTGTTTGTGCCTTGCCCGCCAATGAGCATGTGGCTAAACAAAGTACAGCGAAAAAGGTGGTGGTTGTTTTTGTGGTGGTAAACACAGTTTGTTTTTTTAGATGATAAGTTTGAAAGCCTAAAGCAGAAAGCGCAAGGCTTAAAGCTAAAGAACTGTTGATTTATTGACAAGTTTAAAAGCTTAAAGCAGAAAGCGCAAAGCTTAAAGCTTTAAGACTGTTGAATTAATTGACCCTGTCTGGTAGCATGTTAACTTGCCGCCCTGTTCAGGCTTACCAGGTTATTGTTATACGAATCGAGGTAGCCGCGCGGCGAGTTGCCTATTACAAATTTAAATACCCGGTTAAAATTGGTAATGCTTTTAAAACCGCATTTGTAAGCCACGGTATTAATACTCTCAAACTTATGGGCTATCAGTTTTTTGCAGGCCTCGTTTACCCGTATCTCGTTTAAAAACGATATAAAGGTATGCCCGGTATGCTTCTTAAAATACCGGCAAAACGATTCGGGTGTCATAAAGGCTACTTTGGCAACATCCTCCAGGGTTATTTGTTCGCTGTAATGCTGCATAATAAAATTGTAAATATTACCTATCCTTATCCCCTCATTCTCGGTAATGCCCGGCAGGTTGCCATAAGTTGATAAAGGATCGAGCTTTACTTTCATATTCACTAACGCCTTAAGCAGGTTAAAAAACTGAACAAGCTGATCTGTGCCACCGGCATTTCGTAAAGCTATCATGGTTTGCGATACCTTGTCAGACGCGCTATGTGGTAATTTAAACCCCTGCTGGTGCTGCTGCAAAAACATCTTGCTCGATTTTAGCTCGGGTAAATCAAACAGCGGGGCTAAGGTTCCTTCGGGGTTAAAGAAAATCGAAATAGCCTCAATCTGTTTATCGCCGCCGGTTACAAAATATTCGGGGTTGCTTTTAAACACATGGGGTAAATTGGCGCCCAGTAAAAAAATATCGCCCGATGAATAATCGTGCATGTTGTTGCCGGCAATCAGCGTCCCCTCTCCTTTCTGGATCCAGGTAATCTGTATTTCTTTATGGCGGTGCAAATAAGGATAATGGTATGGAAGAGAAACTTTTTCTGCTATCACACTCTTATCATGGGGTACAGGGATAGTAAATTGTAAAACTTTCATATTAATTACTTTAATTTCTGTTAATGTTCCCTGAATTTACAATTACTTAACTCTAAAAACCAACAATTGCCCTAAAACGGATAAAATGCTGCTATCATCTGTTAATTTCATGCAGATGGAGCGGTTAAAATAGTAACCAAACATCATTTTTTCAATCACTATAGCTAACAAATTAAATGTTAATTATACAATAATCAGCCGCATTTTAGCGCTGCCGCTCGCTTACTTATTTGCCAGCCACCTTCCTTAATTGTTGCGGATACAATTAAATTAGGCAATTCAAAAGCCGCGGTTTCTGTGAAGAATGTTGTCAATAAAGAACACCCGCATCCTGTTAAGGAATACGGGTGTAATAGTTATGCTATTAACAATGAGGCGGGCAAATTATTTAACATCCCACCAAAGCCTGTCAGTCAGCTTAGCTGTTTGCTGTGGCTGTGGGTTTGATGTTATTTCGGCCTGCGGATATAATACCCGGCGTGGTATGGCCGATAACGCGTTTGGTACTGCCGGCAAAACAGGATAACCGGTGCGCCTGTAGTCGGTAAAATTCTCCAGCGAGAGGAAGTTGGCTATACCTTTTTCCTCGATGATCAACTGCTCGGCATTGCTGCTGGTTAACACTCTTGAGGCCAGGTAAGTGTTGGCGTTAGCCGTACTTACGCCAAGTTTTGTCATGTGCGATAAAACCGCGCTTTGGTAAACCGGCGCAGCGCTTGCATAGCCCGATGTTATCAATGTAGCCTCGGCCTTTAAAAACAACGCTTCAGAATAATTTACAATGTAGTTGGTGGCTCCGGTTGCTCCATAAAAGTCGCCGGGGCGCGAGTAGTCTTCCAGTTGGCCAATGGTATTTAAACCTTGCCCCAGTCCTGTATATAGGCCTGTTGCCGTGGCAGGAGCTACCATAGCGCTCAGGCGTGGATCGTTACGGGTTGCAAAACCATTAACAAAGGTACTGCCCAATACAACGGTACTGGCCGATATGAAGTTTTGCTGCCATGGGTTTTCGCCGCCGGCCGCACCTGTATAGGCCATTTTAAAATCATCATCGTTTGATTGCATGCCTTTTGCCAATGCGGTAAGCGCCAGCTGGGCCTGCGCCGCGGCGGTGTTGCCTGGCGCTTTGGTAAGGTGCATATAATAACGGGCTTTTAAAGTGTAGGCCAATTTTGTCCACTTACTCATATCTCCGGCATAAAAAAAGTCGTCGCCAGATGGGCTTACGGTACTGTTTTTGGCAATATCGGCAATACCGGCATCCAGTAAACTTTGTATCTGGGTATAAATATCTTTTTGGGCATCGTACACCGGTGTAAAGTTGGAGCTTCCTTTAAACGCCTGCGAATAAGGCATATCTCCCCAAAGGTCGGTTCCTGTACCCAGGCAGTATGCGGTTAATATTTTAGCTATACCTGCATAATTTGATTTACCATCGGCTGTAGCTTTTTGATTTAGTGTTGCCAGGTTATTTAAGCAGGTTACGTAAAGGTTGGTCCAATCGCCATCCATATCCGAGTTATACATCAGGTAAGTGCCTGCGTTTGGCGCTACCTGATTAAGGGCCGCCACCTGCATGTACTCCTGCACAATTACGGCCACGTTGCCGGCATACAGGCTTGACGATATATCCAGTTCAACCGGCGCCAGGATCTGGGCTTCGGCTACATCAATAGGTTGATTGGGGTTTTGATTTACGTCGATATATTTTTTACACCCCGAAGCACTTATCAGGATACATGACATTAAAATCATTGATATTTTTTTCATGATATTTTTTGTTTGATAAATGAATTAAAGTGAGAATTTTAAGCTAAAGTCGATAGAGCGGGAAGTTGGGGTAGAGAAGGAGTAAATACCCTGCGATCCGTTTGATGCACCAAATGAGCTTACTTCCGGATCGCCACCGGTAAAATGCGGTGCGTAGATCCACAAGTTACGACCAGTTACACTAAAATTAAGCGATTTAAAAGGCGTGCTTTTTAACCACACTGGTTTTACGGTATAGCCCACGCTTACATTCCTCAATTTAATATAGGTACCATCCTGTATTACCGATTCGGTGATACCATTTATACGCTGGTAATAAGCCTGGCCATTAACCGATATGGTATTTGGCTGGCCTGTTGCCGCGCTTATACCGTCAACCACCCTTGGGCCGCGGTTTTCGGTAACTTTTGGTGTTCCGTAAAAGTATCCGTAGCCGTCAACATTGTTCTGGATGTCGCCGCCTTTTTTAACATCAAAAAAGAAACTCAGGTTAAACTGCTTGTAGCGCAGGTTATTGCTAAAGCCACCTGTCCAATCGGGATTAGTATTGCCAATTATCCCTTGTGTATCATCAGCATAAGGTAAGCCGCTGGCATCTATCAGCAATTTGCCTTGGGCGTTGCGTGCGTAACGTGTTCCATAAATAATACCGTAAGGCTGGCCTACAATAAGCGATGTAAAACCATTGCCTAATTGCTGCAAATCGCCGTATAGGTTAAGCACTTTGTTGCGGGTGCGCGTAAAGTTTAGGGTCATTGTCCAGTTAAAATCTTTAGTTTTAATTGGCACTACATTTAGCAATAACTCAATACCCTTGTTTTGCATTACGCCGGTATTTACTGTTGTACCGCTATAGCCGGTTGATGGCGCAATACTTACACCCGGGATAATACCATCGGTAGTTTTCTTGGCAAAATAAGATGCCTCCAGGCTTATCCTGTTGTTAAAAAAGCCCGTTTCAAACCCTGCTTCAAACTCGTTTATCCGCTCGTTTTTCAGGAACGGATTACCCAATGTTGAACTCAATAAAAATCCAGACTGGCCCTGGTAAGGGAAGGTAATGTTGCGGATGGTTTGGCTATAGTAAGGTGTGGTAAGCGAATAAGCACCTACGTTACTGCCACCTACGGTAGCGTATGATACCCTGAATTTACCCAGGTTCATCACATCCTGGAAGTCTTTAGAAAAGAACTCAGAAAATATAAAACTGGTGGCTGCCGATCCGTAAGGATAAAAATTATTAGACGTTGATAATACCGAGCTGCCATCGTACCTGCCTGTTAATGATAATACCAGGAATTTTTTATAATCGATATTTGTTTGCAGGTAAAAACCAATCCTGCGGATAAGTGCATGGCTTTCAGAGTAGCTTACGGTTGACGCCGAACTGATGTTATTTAAATCGGCTACAGAAAGACCAACACCATTGGCATAAGAATCTTCGGTATACTGCGAGAAGATGTTGTTACCCAGGATGCCATCGATATTAAAATCGCCAAATTGATGGTTTGCGGTAACAATCAGGTCGTTATTGATCTGCCTGAAATTAGCGTTATTAACCACGATACGCCCATTAGGGTTTGATACCGATTGGGCCGATTCATGATAGTTATCCTGCTCGGTATACACATCGGCACCAAAACGCTCTGTTATGGTTAGCCATTTTAGTGGTTTGTAATCTGCTGTAAAGGTTGGCATAAAGCGGTTTACGGCCGATTTGTTAGATATATTGTTCAGCACCCAGTAAGGGTTGTTCCTGGAGTAACGGTACAAACGCTGTGTGCCGTCGGCATTTTCGTAGGGCAGCAGGTTGTATGATATAGGCGCGGTGAAAATTGTCCATACCGGGCTTTCTAACGCATAACCTTCAGGTAACCTGTCATTTTTTGAGTTGGTATAGTTTAACTGGAAAGTAGTGGTCAGGTTTGGCAGTATTTGCGCACCGTATTTGGCAAATATACTGTTACGCAAAAACGATGTTGTTGGCACTGTACCCTGTTGGTTAAAGTTTGAATAGGAGATGTAATAATTGGAGGCCTCGCCGCCGCCATTAATGCTCACTACGTTGTTATAAGTATGCCCGGTTTTAAAAAACAGGTCCGATTGATTGTATTTTTTTGCAGCCTGGCCGTTTATTTTTAGGGTATCCATCAGTGGCCCCCATGAGGTGCTGGTTTTTAGTGTTGTACCATCATAAAACTGCCCGTTTGTTCCCTGGGCATATTTACTCTGGATTTGTGGCAGTAAAGGATTTTCTGACGAAAAATCAGAGGAGAAATTGATAGTGGCCTTTTGACCTGCCTTGCCGTTTTTGGTAGTAATGATGATAACACCATTGGCACCCAACGAGCCGTATAACGCAGTTGCCGCGGCACCTTTTAATACGTTGATGCTTTCAACAATATTAGGGTCCAAATCGGCAATCCTGCTTGTACCCGGGCCGGAGTTCAGGTTGCCTGTTTCGCTGTTATCAACTGGGATACCGTCAATAACCATCAGCGCGTTATTATCGCCATAAAATGAAGATGCACCACGTATAACAATACGTGTTGAGCTGCCGGGGTTACCGGATGAACTGGTGATTTGCACGCCCGAAACTTTACCCGCAATGTCATTAACAATGTTAGGGTCTTTTCCCTGAACCAGCTCGGCGCCTTTTACTTCCTGGCTGCTGTAGGTTAGCACCCTTTTATCGCGCTTTATGCCAAGTGCGGTAACAACAACTTCGCTAAGCGATTTGTTATCCTCGGGCAACACAACATTAATTTCGGTTTCGCCGGTAAGCTTAACTTCTTTTGGGATGTAGCCAATGGCTGAAAAGGTAAGCGTGCCGGTACCCGGGTAGCTAATGGCATAGGCACCACTAACATTGGTACTTACACCTTTATTGGTGCCTTTTAACCTGACAGTGACACCGGGGAGGGGTAAGCCTTTATCGTCAGATACTTTTCCTTTTACGGTAACTGTTTGGGCATTAGCGTTAATGCAAAATACAAACAGTGTTACTAAAGGCAAAATGAACTTTTTTAGTAATTGTTTCAACTTCATAAATTAAAGTTTTGGGGTTAAAATCTATTTATCTACAACCTGATTTTCAGATATGTAAATCTATTTGCCCCCAACACTGCATTTTTTACAAAATTTTGCCAAAGCTGCCCATATATTAACTTTCTTATTACAATGGCATTAATAAATTGTAATTATTGCATAAAGCCCGCCAATAATGGCTATCTTACTATTAACATTAATAAAACCCCAAAAATACCAATGCCACATAAAAAGGGCTAATATCCGGCTAAAACCTGCCAATTATTATCCATAAACATTCATTTCATCCCGGTAATTTTATAAATTGAATTTATAGTGTTAACCTTATGCTAATGTTTGTAAACAAGTATTTTAAAATAAGCTACTGCGCCTTTGCCTGTTTTATAGCTGCCGAAAAAACGCAGGCGCAATCTTATGTACCCGAGTGGAACGATACGCGCTTTAAAGTAAAACCCATTGTCCCGGTTAAAGCCTACAGCTTTGATTTAAAGGACGTACAGCTTTTAGAAAGTCCCTTTAAAAAGGCTATGCAGGTTGATGCCGCTTATTTATTAACTATCGAGCCCGATCGTTTACTTTCAGGCTTCCGTTCGCACTCAGGCTTGCAGCCTAAAGGGAAAATATACGAAGGCTGGGAAAACTCGGGCCTGGCCGGGCATACTTTAGGGCACTACCTATCGGCCATTGCCATGCACTACGCATCAACCCGCGAGCCAGAGTTTTTGAAACGTACTAACTATATAGTAAGCCAGCTGAACGAATGCCAGGTGGCACGTAAAACCGGTTATGTTGGCGCTATACCCAAAGAAGATACGATTTGGGCCGAAGTGGCCAAAGGCGATATCCGCTCGCGGGGGTTTGATTTAAACGGGGGCTGGTCGCCGTGGTATACGGTACATAAGGTTATGGCCGGGCTTTTGGATGCCTATTTATATACTAACAATACACAGGCCCTCAAAATATGCCAGGGCATGTCCAACTGGACAGGCGAAACCATCAGGAACCTTGACGACGACAAGCTGCAAAAAATGCTGCTTTGCGAATATGGCGGCATGGCCGAAACACTGACCAATTTATACGCCATAACCGGCGAAAAAAGATATCTGGATCTATCGTACAAGTTTTATGACAAGCGCATATTAGACCCGCTTGCCCAAAAGAACGATATATTGCCCGGCAAGCACTCTAATACCCAGATACCTAAAATAATAGCCAGCGCCCGCAGATATGAGCTTACCGGCGATGTAAAGGACAAAGCCATAGCCGATTTCTTTTGGGAAACCGTTACCGGCTTTCACTCCTATGCCACCGGCGGTAACAGTAATTACGAGTATCTTACCGAGCCGGGTAAGTTAAATGACAAGCTTACCGAAAACACTACCGAAACCTGCAACACCTATAATATGCTAAAGCTTACCCGCCATTTATTTGCGGTTGAGCCTTCGGCAAGGTTGATGGATTATTACGAAAAGGGTTTGTACAACCACATCCTGGCATCCCAAAACCACGAAACAGGCGGGGTGTGCTACTTTGTGCCTTTGCGCATGGGCGGTAAAAAAAGCTATAGCACCCCCTTTGATGATTTTACCTGCTGTGTAGGCTCGGGCATGGAAAACCATGTAAAGTATAACGAAAGCATTTACTTCAGGGGAGCCGATGGCAGTGTTTATATCAACCTGTTCATTCCGTCGGTACTAAACTGGAAACAGAAAGGCCTGAGCATTAAACAGGAAGGCAATTTACCTTCGGCCGATCAGATGACCTATACCATCACCCTTGCAAAACCGGCCACATTTGCTATCCGCATCCGCAAACCCAAATGGGCAACTAACCCTACTATCAGCATCAACGGAAAAACACAACAACTTACTCCTGATGCGGAAGGCTATTTTGTATTGAACCGTAAATGGGTTAACAACGACAAAATAACGTTTACCACTCCCGAGAATTTATATACCGAGGCCATGCCCGATAATGCCAACAGGCGCGCCATATTTTATGGCCCGGTATTATTAGCAGGTGTTTTAGGTAACACCGAACCCGACCCATTAAAGGGAGTACCTGTTTTTGTAACCAGCGAAACCGACCCCAACAAATGGCTGCAACTGGTTGATAAAACGCAGTTAAGTTTCCGCACCGAAAACGTTTCAAAACCCGGCGAAGTGAAGCTGATCCCATTTAATCAAACCAAAGATGAATATTACTCGGTTTATTGGGATGTATTTACACCGGATGCCTGGGTAGTACAGCAAAAAGCTTATGACGAGCAAAAGAAAAAGCAACAGGAACTGGAAGCCCACACTACCGATGTTTTACGCATAGGCGAAATGCAGCCCGAGCGCGACCATAATTTTGCCGGCGAGAACACCACCACCGGCGAGGACCATCAAAAGAAATGGCGGTCGACAGAGAACGGCGGCTATTTTACCTACGATATGAAGGTTGATGCCAATACCCAAAACACACTCATTAACACGTATTGGGGTATGGATAACCGCGGCCGCACATTTGATATTATGATAGATGGCACCAAAGTGGCAACCGAGGATTTAAACAAGTATAAAGAGAGCCGTTTTTACGATATCAGCTACCTGATCCCCATTGAGTTAACCAAGGGCAAGCAAAAAGTAAGCGTTAAATTATTACCCAAAAAAGATAACAGTGCCGGCCCGGTATATGGCAGCCGCATGGTAAAAAACTAAAATATGATGACCAGTAAAATTAAAATAGCCTACCTGTTGTCGACATCGGTATTAGGTTTAAGCAGCAACTTATTTGCCCAGCAAAAAGATTATCCTATTCAACCTGTAGCATTTACCAGTGTGCACGTAAACGATAAATTCTGGGAGCCTAAAATGACGGTAAATGCCAATGTGACTATTCCCTATGTGCTTGCCCAGTGTAAAAAGAACGGCCGCATGGATAACTTTTTACGCGCCGCCAAACAATTGGATGGCGATAAGCTAAGCGAATTCCCCTTTGATGATACCGACGTGTACAAAGCCATTGAAGGGGCGTCATATTCCATGCAGAATAAAAAGAACCCTACGCTGGACAGGTATATCGATACCCTCATTGGTATTATTGGAGCCGCGCAGGAGCCTGACGGTTACCTGTACACCTTCCGCACCGTTAACGCCAAAAAGCCGCACGAGTGGATAGGCGACAAGCGCTGGGTAAATGAAGAAGTATTAAGCCACGAATTGTATGATTGCGGGCACCTGTACGAAGCCGCCGTAGCACATTATCAGGCTACCGGCAAACGCACCTTGCTTAACATAGCCATAAAAAATGCCGACCTTTTGGTAAAAACCTTTGGACCTGGCAAAATTGAAGAGTATCCCGGTCACCAGATTGTGGAGATAGGCCTATCCAAAATGTACCGTGTTACCGGCAAAAAAGAATACCTCGATCTGGCCAAATTCTTTTTGGATGTACGTGGCCCCAAAGGCGAGTCGTACAACCAGGCCAATAAAAAAGTAATTGACCAGCACGAAGCCGAAGGCCACGCTGTACGTGCAGCCTACATGTATACCGGTATGGCCGATATTGCCGCCTTAACCGGCGATACCAAATACCTGAGCGCCATTGATGATATCTGGGGCGACGTGGTTAACAAAAAATTATACATTACCGGCGGTATTGGCGCAACCGGCAATGGCGAGGCGTTTGGCGATGCTTACCAGTTGCCCAACATGTCGGCCTATGCCGAAACCTGTGCGGCTATTGGCAATGTTTACTGGAATAACCGCATGTTTTTACTGCACGGCGATGCTAAATATATTGATGTGTTGGAGCGTACGCTGTATAACGGCCTGCTTTCGGGCGTTTCGCTGAGTGGCGACCGCTTTTTTTACCCCAACCCGCTGGCATCCATGAACCAGCATCAGCGCAGTGCCTGGATAAGCTGCGCCTGCTGCATTAGTAACATGACACGCTTTTTGCCATCGTTACCAGGCTATGTGTATGCCAAAAACAAAAACGACCTGTATGTTAACCTGTTCATGAGCAACACCAGCAATATTAAACTAACATCGGGCAATGTAAACATTGTACAAACCACCGATTACCCATGGAAAGGCAAAGTTGATATTACCCTTAACCCGGCAAAAGCAACAGCTTTCACCTTAAGGGTACGCATCCCCGGATGGGCTAAGCAACAGCCTGTTCCCGGCGATCTGTATTCGTTTATGAATAAAACACAACTGCCTGTTGTGCTATCTATCAACGGCAAAGCAACTTCATTTGTAACCGAAAAAGGTTACGCGGTACTAAAACGCAGCTGGAAAAAAGGTGATAAAGTAACCCTTAACCTGCCTATGGAAACCGAGAAGGTGTTAGCCAACCAAAAAGTAAAAGACGATAAAGACCGTTTTGCTTTTGAACGCGGCCCTATTGTTTACTGCCTGGAAGGCCCCGATAACCGCGACAGCCTGGTACAAAACATCATGATAGATAAAAACGCCATAGCAAACGCCAATTACCAGGCCGACCTGCTGAACGGTGTAGATGTAATAAACGCCGAAGGTAAAAGCACCAAAAGACAACTTAACAGCGACAAGCTTACCGAAACCAGTCAACAGGTAAAGGCCATCCCCTACTATGCCTGGGCCAACCGCGGCCCAAGCGAAATGACGGTTTGGATCCCTTACGAGGCATCAGCATCCAGACCGCAGCCGGCACCTACCATTGCAAGTACCAGTAAAGTAAGTGCATCATTAAAAAATAAAAAGATGTTTGCATCTATAAAAGACCAGTACGAACCGGCCAGTTCCAATGATAACAGCTTCCCCTTTATGCACTGGTGGCCCGCTAAGGATACCACGGAATTTGTACAGTATGATTTTGACGCGGCGCATACCGTAAGCGAATCAAAAGTTTATTGGTTTGACGATGGCCCATGGGGCGGTTGCCGCATCCCGGCATCGTACAAAATATTGTATAAAAAAGACGGGCAATGGGTACCGGTTAAAAACACAACGCCTTATACCATCAGTAAAGATAACTTTAACCAGGTAAGCTTTGAGCCGGTAAACACAACCGCTTTACGGATGGAAATTCAGCTTCCGGTTGATAACTCTGCCGGTATTCATGAGTGGGCGGTTAAATAGGTGTTGAATGTTATTTTGTACAATATTTAATCCGCTGTAAACCAGTGTACAAAAAACCAAACAAGGCAAATGAACAGGAAAAGGCCTGTTCATTTCATTTTTCGTAAGTAGGTTTATTAATTAATCAAAAATTAATAAAAATAATCATCAATTAAAGTTCGGTATTAAACTTGTCTCTCCATCATTATGCAAGGTGGAGAGATATGGAAAAAAGAATTTACCACAGGGCTATTTCAGGGATTAAAATAGCGCTGTCTATCATTATTGGCTTTCAGTGGTTTATGGCAAATGCCCAGGCGCTTAAAACAGGTTCCATAGCGTACTTAACGTTAAATAACGGCCCCGGCAATAGTGTTGTTTTAGGTTCGGATATCAAGGAGCTCCAGGCTGCTAACTTATCCTATCTCGACGGTGACAGCCGAATTGATGCCGATAGTTGCTTAAAATATGCCTACAATGATTCAAATGTATTGGACCTGGGCGATAGCTTAAACCTTGATATGGTGGGCATCCGCGCTTATAGGGATAAAATTGTGAACATTTACCTGTTTTTTAAAATGGCTGACGCCTATAAAGTTTTACAAAAATTCATTGGCATGTATGGGCAGTTTACCGACAGGCCCGATAACTACTCGGATATTTACAACTGGAACTCAAGCCTGCTGAGTCTTTCGTTACGATACCAGTATAAGGCCGACCTGGGTGTTGCTATTTTTACCAGTAAAAGGCTGCAAAACGAAATAGCAGCCAATAAACAAAGAGCAATCACGCGCGATTATAGCCAGGCATTATCACTTAATAATTAAACCTTGTATTTCACTTGGTATTACGTAGCAGCTAAAAGCAGGAGGCACAAAGCCTAAAGCGGTAGATTGATTTTCAATCTTATTCGGTCAATTTAATTAATAGGCGCTACAGAAGTATTGTAATTTTATATATTGCCGTTAACTATTAAGGCAAATGATTATAAAACGTATGAAATACCTCCTGATCCTGCTATTGATGACCGGCATGAGCTGTTTTGCGCAGGATTATAAAACGCAGATAGACCAGTTTCGTAAAGGTTATATGGACGATTTTTTGAAGGATGCCAATTCGCCTTTAAAAAAGGACGACCTCAAAAACCTGCGCTTTTACGATGCCGACAGCACTTACAGGATTACCTGTAAAGTAAATTTGCTAAGCAACCAAACCAATTTTGTGATGCCCGTTTTTCATGGCACAGGCAGCCAGTACGTTAAATATGCCTTGCTCAAGTTCACACTACAGGGCAAACCAATGGAACTTACCGTTTATAGAAGCATCTACCTGTCGCAAAATCCAATGTTTAGCACTTACCTGTTCCTGCCCTTCACCGATGATACCAACGGGCAGGAAACCTATGGCGGTGGCCGGTACATCGATCTTAAAACAACCGATTTTAAAGGGGACAGTCTGATTGTCGATTTCAATAAGGCCTATAACCCTTACTGTGCCTTTAGCCCCAATTACTCGTGCCCCAAACCACCGGATGAAAACCGGCTAAACATTGCAGTAAAAGCTGGGGAGAAACTGTTTGCCGTGGGCAATCATTGAGCGGCTTGTTAAACTTATTTACTGCGAAATCCTTTTAGAAATAAATGGCAATCTTTATAAAAACCAAACGCCGGGCTCTCCAAAACAGGAAAGCCCCGCACGGCTCATCAATCATCACGCTTTATCTTTAGTTAAACACCAACTGGTTGGCCAGGTCAATTTCTTGCTGTGTAATAGTATGCGGCCGGCCGGGATACACTTTAAGGGTCACATCTGCCCCAAGGTTTTTGATGATGGCAACACTTTCCTCAACCCTTGTTAAAGGTACATGCGGGTCGGGGTTACCGGTGGTGATCAGTATGGGTGTTCCGTTAAAGTTCCCCTGGTAATTGTTAAGATCGAGGCCATCACCTATCAGGCCGCCGGTGAACGCTGCAGCACCGCCGTATGTTTTGGCATGGCGGGTAATATAATCCAGCGTTAAACAGGCACCCTGCGAAAAACCGAGGAAATAAATTTTCTCTTCGGGGATGCCATCAGCTTTAATCTGTTGCACCAACTGGTCTATCGTATCCAGGGCCGAGTTTAAAGCCGGCTGGTTCATTTTATCGCCCGCCATAAAGCTATAGGGGTACCAGCTATTGTTAGTGGCCTGTGGGGCGTAAATAGCCATACCCTGCACATTTAAGCTATCGGCCAGGCTGGCAATGTTTTGGGCAGTGCCGCCGCGACCGTGAATCATGACCAGGGCTGCCCCGGCTTCGGTTGCCGGGGTGCCTGTGGTTATATAATTTTTTTGATGTGTGTACATGATCAATATAATTGAGGTAATGTTTTTTCTAAAGTGCTGCGGAACCTTTCGTGTTGTGCAGGCAATTTTAAATGGGTACCCAATTCGTCAACCGGTTCGTCAACAGCAAAACCCGGGTTATCGGTAGCCAATTCAAACAACACACCACCTGGTTCGCGGAAGTACAGCGAGTAAAAATAGTTCCTGTCTATTTTATCGGTAATGTGCAAGCCAAGGGCGGCAATTTTTTCACGGTATTGCATCAACACTTCCTCATTTTTAACGCGGAAAGCAACGTGGTGAACCGATCCACCGGCCACATGGCCGGCAACTTCGCCCGTAACCTCAACCAGGTCGACAATGGCGGCGTTTTCAACCGCGTCGGTAATAAAGCGGTAACGGTTTACATGCTGCTCCAGCAAACGGTAGCCAAATACGCCGGTTAAAATATCGGCAGTAGGCTGCATTTTGTTGGTAGTGATGGTTACACTGTGGAATCCTTTGGTAGCATTTTCTGCCCTTACATCGGCTGTTTCCCATGGCAAACGGTTATCGGCAGTTTTTGAAGCTATCAGTTCCAGTTTTAAGCCGTCGGGGTCTAAAACGGTAAGGTATGGCTCGCCAAATTTTTCAGATACCTTGTTGTATATGACATTGTTGGCATCAAAACGTTTTAACCAAAAATCAAAGCTGCTTTCAGGAACCGAGTAACCAATTTCGGTAGCCTGGCGTGCCCCCCTGCGGCCAGCAGTAATACCTTCCCAGGGAAAAAAGGTAAGTATAGTACCTGGCGTACCCTCTTTATCACCATAATATAAATGGTAAGTTTCAGGATCGTCGAAGTTTACTGTTTTTTTAACCAGGCGTAAACCCAGTACGTTGGCATAAAAATTATAATTGCGTTTGGCATTGCCTGCTATTGCTGTAATGTGGTGAATGCCGTTTACTGTATTTTCCATGATGTTGATTATTTTATGTGTTGCTGTTTTATTTACATCAAAAGTAAGGCGCTACCGGCCGGGAAAACTTGACCTACAACAAGAAATGAACAGGCACACATTTTTTTTCGGTAGAGACGCATCACATGCGTCTCCCGCAGGATATTCAAAACATGCAAAGTCGAATCTGCATATTTGGCAACCCGGCAAATCGTACATCTAAACGCGGGAGACGCATGTGATGCGTCTCTACAAAAAAACAACCAACGAATGCACACCCATAATTAAATTTTGCGGTTATATTTGTTCAACACCAGTTATAAATGCCCCCGGGGCTGCAAAACAATATCAACCAATGGACGAGCAAGAACTACGAAGCAGGGCATGGTTTGGCCGCAAAGGCAAGGATGGCTTTATTTACCGCGCCTGGATGAAAAACCAGGGCATCCCCGACTATGAATTTCAAGGCAAACCTGTAATAGGCATCTGCAATACATGGAGCGAGCTTACCCCCTGCAACGCTCATTTTCGCGAGCTTGCCGAATCGGTAAAACGGGGCATTTTAGAGGCCGGTGGGTTCCCGGTCGAGTTCCCGGTAATGTCGCTTGGCGAAACTTTAATGAAGCCCACTGCTATGCTGTACCGCAACCTGGCCAGCATGGATGTGGAAGAATCTATCCGCGCCAACCCATTGGATGGTGTAGTATTACTTTGCGGTTGCGATAAAACAACGCCGTCGCTGGTAATGGGTGCCTGTAGTGTAAATATCCCTACCATCGTAGTATCTGGCGGGCCAATGCTTACGGGCAACCACCGTGGCAGGCAAATAGGCACCAGCGATGTTTGGCGCTATCATGATGATGTACGCTCGGGCAAAATCATGGAAGAGGAATTGCTCACCATCGAGGCGGCCATGTGCCGCAGCCAGGGGCATTGTGCAGTTATGGGCACAGCTTCATCTATGGCTTGTATGGTTGAGTCACTGGGGCTTTCGCTGCCGGGCAATGCGGCTATTCCTGCTGCCGATTCCAGGCGGAAAGTGTTGGCCCAGCTATCGGGCTTACGCATTGTGGAGATGGTTAAGGAAGATTTGAAATTATCAGACATACTTACCCGGCAGGCTTTTGAAAATGCCATCATGACCAACGCCGCCATTGGCGGATCGACCAATTTTGTGATCCATTTGCTGGCTATTGCCGGCCGCATTGGCGTTCCGCTTGAATTGAAGGATTTTGATCCCTTATCTAAAAACATCCCGCTGATAGCCAACCTGCAGCCATCGGGTCAGTACTTTATGGAAGACCTGTTTTATGCCGGCGGCCTGCCTGTTGTTTTAAAGGCACTGGATGGCATACTTCATAGGGATGCCATCACGGTAAACGGTAAAACCATTGCCGATAATTACAGCAATGCCGTGGGTTATAACAGCAACGTAATTACTACGATTGATGCGCCCTTTAATACAGCCACCGGCCTGGCTATTTTAACAGGTAACCTGTGCGAGTCGGGCGCGGTTATCAAACCATCGGCGGCCAGCGCGCATTTAATGCAGCATACCGGCAAAGCCGTGGTGTTTGAAAACATCGAAGATTTTAAAGCCCGTATTGATACCGACGATCTGGAGGTTGATGAAAACAGCGTTCTGGTATTAAAAAATGTAGGCCCCAAAGGCTACCCCGGCATGCCCGAGGTAGGTAATATGGGTATCCCCAAAAAGCTACTGGAAAAAGGAATTACAGATATGGTGCGCATATCCGACGGACGCATGAGCGGTACGGGCTTTGGCACCGTAGTATTGCACGTATCACCAGAAGCAGCCGCAGGCGGCAATTTTGCCCTCATCAAAACCGGCGACCTGATTACGCTTGATGTGCCCAACCGCACGTTAAATGTAGCTATCAGCACCGAAGAGTTTGCCGAACGAAAGCGACAGTACATACCACCCGAACCGGTTACCAACCGTGGTTATGTAAAACTGTATATCGACCATGTACAGCAGGCGCACCTGGGGGCCGATATGGATTTCCTGGTAGGTGGTTCGGGCAGTAAGGTTTTAAGAGATTCACATTAAGCTGATATAATGAGTTTTAACAATAAAGTAGCCATAGTTACCGGAGCAGGCCAGGGCATTGGGTTTGAAATTTGCCGCATGCTGGCCCAAAACGGCGCTACCGTGATATTAAACGATATAGATATCGATTTAGCAAAAAAAGCGGAAGTCCTGATCAACCAAAACCATCCGGATAGTTGTTTGGCCATGCCCGGCGATTCAAGCGACGTAGCTTTCATCAATAGCATGGTTGATACCGCCGTAAAGCTATACGGGCGACTGGATATTGTGATAGCCAATGCCGGCATTACTTTATATGGAGATTTTTTTGCTTATACCAAAGAGTCGTTCTCCAAAGTACTGGACGTAAACCTTGGCGGCTCGTTCTTCCTGGCGCAGGCGGCGGCCAAACAGATGAAAGAGCAGGCCAATGGCGGGGCAATCCTGTTTACCTCGTCGGTAGTGGGGCACCAGGCGCTCAAAAGCCTTGCCGCCTATGCCATGACCAAAGCCGCTTTGGAGATGCTGGCCAAAAACCTGGTGATCGAACTTTCGCAGTACCGCATCAATGTAAATACCGTTGCGCCGGGCGCCACCTTAACGGAACGTACTATGGAAGAAGCGGATTATGAACGTGTATGGTCGGCCATTACCCCCATGGGGCGGCCGGCTTATGTTACCGACATTGCCCATACGGCACTGTTTTTAGTATCCGCCGAGGCCAAACACATTACCGGCCAAAGCCTGATTGTTGATGGCGGCTGGACATCGGTAAGTACTTTGCCCGATGGCATTAAATAACATAACACAATGGTACAAGTAGCAGTTAACCACGCCAGTTTTTTGGGCGAAGGACCGGTTTGGGATTGGCGTAATAACATTTTATACTGGGTTGATATTATGGGTGGGCATATTCACGAATACAGCCCCGAAAACAAGGCTTTCAGAACCATTGATGTTAAACAGATGGTTGGCGCGGTAACTATTTGCAGCAATGGCCAATTGCTTGCCGCGTTAAAAAACGGGCTGGCTATGGTTGACCGTGAAAGTGGCCAACCGGCATTTTTTGCCCACCCCGAAGCTCATCTGCCCCAAAACCGTTTTAACGATGGCAAATGCGACCCGGCAGGCAGATTCTGGATCGGGTCGATGGCGATTGACGAAACGCCAAACGCCGGAAAACTGTATATGCTGAACGACAACCAGGATGTTACGCCCAAAATACATGGCACCACCATATCCAACGGAATGGCATGGAGCCCCGACCACAAAACGTTTTACTATATCGATACACCAACCATGAATGTGGTGGCCTATGATTTTGATGTACACAGCGGCACAATCTCCAACAAAAAAACGGTGATCACCATTGATGAAAAAGATGGCTACCCGGATGGCATGACCATCGACGCCGAAGGTATGCTGTGGATAGCCCACTGGAACGGCTGGCAGGTAAGCCGCTGGAACCCGCACACCGCAACAAAATTATTTACCTTGCCCCTACCCGTAGCCAATGTAACATCCTGCAGCTTTGGCGGCCCCACCCTAAGCGACCTGTACATCACCACCGCCCAAAAAGGCCTTACCACCAATGAACTGGAGCAGCAGCCGCTTGCGGGCATACTATTTGTTTGGAAGGATTGCGGGTATTCGGGGCCCAGGGCTTTTGAGTATACCAAGAGCCAATAACTTTACAAAAAATGCTCGTTAAACATAAAAAAACGTTATGGCGCGCAACGAAATATGGCTTAATCCATGTACTAAACTACCGTCATTACGAGTAACCATCAGGTAAAACATGAAAAAAATCGTTATAACGTGCAACGGATGTAGTTAAACGAACGTTCTAAACTACCGTCATTGCGAAGTACGAAGCAATCCCCTACACGCTAATTTCCACATAGTTCGGGATTGCTTCGTACCTCGCAATGACGATCTGTTTTTTTTAATTTTAGACTTACGATTTAGTACTTCCGACTTAACACTATTGCTTTATAAACTTTACCTGGTACATTTTGGGCCATTTTTTGCCGGTTACAAAAATGCGTTTGGTGGCGGCATCGTAGGCTATACCGTTAAGCACGTTGTTCCCCCAATCGCGGCCTGCGGGGCGTTCCGATTCGGGGTAAAGGTTTTTCATGTTAATTTTTTGTTCAACAGCTCCCGTTTTAGGGTTTATAACCAGTATATCGTCTGTTTGGTAAACGTTGGCATATAATTTTCCGTCGATGTATTCCAACTCGTTTACCGAGTCTATTTGTTTTTTATCATCACATACGTTGATCGAGCCCATTTCCTGGTAAGTATCCTTGTTCAGGAACCATATTTTGTTGGTGCTATCGTCCATGTAAAGCTTCTTACCGTCAAAGCACATGCCCCAACCTTCGGCACCAACATTATTGGGGAAGGTGTTCAGCAGCTTCAGGGTGCTTTTGTCGTACACAAAACCAACTTTTTCGCGATAAGTAAGCTGGATCACTTTATCACCGACAACGGAAAGCCCCTCGCCAAAATATTGATCGCCTAACTTGGTAACCTGTATTGCCTTTCCGGTTTCGAGGCTGTTTTTACGAATGGTGGAGTGGCCTGTGTCGCCGGTACTTTCATACATAATACCATCCAGGTATTCCAGCCCTTCGGTGTATGAGCTTGTATCATGCGGGTAAGTTTTCTCTACTTTATAGGTGTAAGCTTCGGGCGCTTTACCAGCCAGCAGCAATATATTGGTAGTTACATCCTGGCTTTTACCTCCCTGGTAAACTTTGGCAGTTATCAGTTTTATACCCAGGGGGATGCTGTCTGTTTTTACGCTGATGGCCGATGAATCTTTAGCAACACCTAAACGGGTTTCTTCCATCATGTACACTACCGAATCGGGTTTGGTATCGGCAGGCAGGCCCACTCTTACCTTCACTACATCACCCGCTTTGTAAGTGGTGCCGGCTTCCGGGCTCATGGTATAATCAGCGCCGTTATCAGCCGGTTTTTGTTTGCAACTGTTACAACCCAAAGCCAAAAGTAAGCCTGCTGCAAAAAATATCTTTAATTTATTATTCATGTTTTTCATAATGTACCCGACGGCCAAAACGCGTCTTCGATATGGTTTAGTATATAATTTTTATCCTTGTCAAACAAAATAGCGATAATATCAAACCGCACTTCGCCCTGGTGGTTCATAATGTAAATATATTCGTCGGCGGCATCGGCCAATAGTTTTTGCTTGCGTGCATCAACAAAATCTTCGGGCATGCCAAAGCCCGTGCCGGTGCGCGTTTTCACTTCGGTAAATATAATAACCTTGTCTTTATATGCAATCAAGTCAATTTCGGCTTTGCCATGTGTCCAGTTCTCGTCCAGGATCTCATAGCCGGCATTTTCCAGGTGTGTTTTGGCTAAAGCCTCGCCCGCGCGACCAAGATCAAGGTGTTGAGCCATTATTTAACAATCACAGTACCTAAGAACTCTGAAATTGAACGTTCAACTTTCTTCATACGAATAAATTGATTTTGCAGAATATCTTCATCGAGTTCGCTGGTAGCGTGTTTAAGCTGAGACTGTATGTTATTGAGAATCGCTTTTACTTTGTGCAACTTCAGATGAAATATTCCACCGAGGATGGTAGCACGCATATTATCCTCTTCGGTCTTTATCTTAATTTTATGCATTTCATACCAATTTTCACTCAAGTTATATTTCGTGGAAAGTATATCTACTGTAAGATCGACAATGCCCCTATCTTGGTGGTGAATAAAAAGATGATCCTCTGGAAGATTGCCATTATCTACTTCGTGTCTGTAGATTTCCATAAACAACTTGCAAACTGGTTCTTCAAATGTCACATCCCCCAATTCTACTACGATAAACGGCCCGATATAAGTGTCAGCAATACCCCCCCAATCAATCATCCTGTTACCATATAAAATAAGAAGGCGAACGACTTCTTTCTCTTGGGAGTAATCAACTTTCGGCTTGGTGCCCTCCACCAAATCAACCTCGTCAAAAAAATGAGGCTCATCAGGCGGCATTTCCGGCTGGTACCGGTTATGATTTTGCTGCTGCTGGCCATCCTTTTTGGATTTGGCCTGCCGCATTTTATTAAGCTCGGATAGCAACGCGCGCTCATCAATCTGCAAAATGTAGCTGCACTCTTTAATGAACACCGATGCCTTGATGGAATCGGGAATTTTGGCAATACTTTCTACAATCTCACGGATAACGCCGGCTTTTTTTATCGGGTCGTTACCTGCATCTTTTAGCAGTGTATTGGCCTTAAAAAGGATAAAGTCTTTTTTATTCTCCTCGATGTATTTTTTAAACGCACTTGAGCCATTGGCTTGTACATATGAATCGGGATCGTGCCCATCAAGGAAAGTAACTACTTTTACGTTAAGGCCTTCCTCAAGGATCATATCCAGCCCGCGGATAGCTGCTTTTATCCCCGCGGCATCGCCATCATATAAAATGGTGATATTTTTGGTAAACCGGCTGATGAGTTTGATCTGCTCAACGGTTAAGGATGTACCGGACGATGCCACCACGTTTTCGATACCGGCCTGCACTACCGAAAGTACATCGGCATAGCCTTCAACCAGGTAACAGTTATCTTCCTCGCGGATGGACTTTTTGGCAAAGTACAAGCCGTAAAGTACGTTTGATTTATGGTAGATCTCGCTCTCGGGCGAGTTTACATACTTGGGTACGTTTTTATCTTTTTTTAAGGTACGGCCGCCAAACGCGATAACCCTGCCGGTAAAATTGTGTATCGGGAACATTACCCGGCCGCGGTAACGATCATACAAAGTACCGTTATCCCGTTTTACAGACAGGCCGCTATCAACCAGGAATTGTTCTTTATAACCCTCCTTTAGGGCGCTGCCGGTAAACGCCTCCCATTGATCGGGCGAGTAGCCCAGCTCAAATTTTTTGATGATATCGTTACTGAAGCCCCGCTCTTTAAAATAGCTTAAACCAATGCTTTTACCTTCATCAGTTTCAAGCAAACTTTCGTGAAAAAATTTGGCGGCATAGCCCGATACAATCATCAGGCTTTCGCGACGCAGGTCTTCTTCCCGGTTTTCAGGAGCTTCTACGGTTTCCTCTACTTCAATGCCGTACTTTTTGGCCAGCCATTTTAAGGCCTCGGGATAACTGAATTTTTCCAGCTCCATTAAAAAAGTAACTGCCGAGCCGCCTTTACCTGTGGAGAAATCTTTAAAAATGCCTTTAGCGGGCGATACCGTGAACGATGGGGTACGCTCATTGGCAAATGGCGAAAGGCCCACATAGTTGGCCCCGCGCTTTTTTAACTGCACAAATTCCCCTATCACCTCCACAATGTCGGTGGCTTCCATAATACGGTCGATGGTGGATTTTATGATCATGCGCTAAAATGCAAATGTAGGCAAAGATGAGCGTTGCCCTAAATCCGCAAACGTTAAATTACACTTTTATTTGATGGCGAGGAGTTTAAAATTCAAACGTCAATGCTAAGCAAACTTACCATCTAACAATTTAAGCAGCGATGATTTAACACCGCTCGCTTCATATTTATAGAAAACGATAAGCAGCAGGTAAGCAAAAATCGGGGCTACGAAAGGCAACCAATAGCTAAAATCATCTTTACCTGTCCTTGAAATAAATATAAAAGCCACTTCCCAGCAAAAAAACATACCAATCATCACGAAGATGATCATTGACGGAAAAATCTTCAAGCTTATTTTACTTCCCTGCAAATGCGGCGCAATACCTCCTTTGGCTATGGGCACCATGGCCGCGCGGGGGCTATGTGGCGGCTCAAACCTGAATTGAAGGTTAAATACATCACCAATAAATAATGGCTCCTTTTTGTTGTAAAATACCCAGTTTTCATAATTAAAGCGGGAGGGCATTACAGCCTTTTGCAATATCGTTTCAACCTCGGCCGGTTGATGCGGAGTTAAAATGATAAGGTTTTCAAAGGGAAGAAAATTCATTAATTGAAGGTAATAAATTATATCCTTAACCTAAACCATGCTTACCTGCCTACGCTTTAAAAATGTTACCGCAATACCGGCCAGCACAATTACGCTGCCGATGATCTCGTTCAGCTCCAGCTTTTCGTTAAGTAAAATAGCGGCCAGTATGGCGGCAAAAACAGTTTGGCTCAGCAGGGCGATAGATACCTTGGTCGATTCGAGGTAGCGTAATGAATAGTTAATGGTGAGCCAGCCAACAAGCTGGCAAATTACCCCCATCCCTAAAAAGCACAGCCAAACTTTTACCGGGAACACCAGAAGATTGGCATCCGCAATGCTGTTAACTATAATGAGGAAAACACTTGCGCTCAGCATGCTGTAAAACATAAATGTGAATACGTCAATCCCCGCCATAATATTTTTAGTAATCATGATATAAGTGGCATAAAACAAACTGGCTAACACGGCAAGTAGAATCCCGGCATTAAGCTCCAGATGTAAAATATGCTGATAGCCTACCAGCACTACCATGCCTGCTATAGCCACCACGGTACCTATCCAGAACAATTTACCCGAACTTTTTTTGAACAGCAGGAAGCTGAACAAACCAACCCAAACCGGCGCCAGGTTGGCTATTAAGGTTGATACGGTGGCGCTTATTTTTAATAGCGATAAGTTCCATACCGATACATCGGCAGCAAAAACAATCCCTGCTATAATGGCTATGATTAATTGCTTGCGCCCCACCTTAAATTTATTTTTAATAATGCAATAAGGCAGTAAACATAGCCAGGCAAAAAACACCCGGTAAAACGCGCAGCCAATTGGCGATACCCCTGCAAGCTTCACAAATATTGGCGAAAATGAGATACATAAAATGCCAATAACCAGGCTAACTTTGGGGTTCATGATAACGTATTATTTTGAGCGGCAAACTTAAGCAAATAGGTCATCATCCGGGCGCTTTAACCGTCGAATATATCATAGGGCAACTTTGTGCGCGAATTAAATACCCCAAAGCATATCCCTTAATTTGTATACCTTTAGTACAACCTTTATTACCAACCCGCTGCTGTTTCACCGATATGAAAAAATGCCTGCTTTCATTTTTTTGCGCTGTCTTATTGCTTTTGAATTCGTGCGCCAAAAAGCCGTGCTGCGTAGTGCAGGTGATACCCGATTTTATTATTGCCGATAAAGACGGCGCCAAGTGGGAAATACAACCCGCTGCCTCTAACATACTGGGCGATACAACAACCATAGCCGGCAGCCAAACCCAGGGCGGCGAAGAGGAAACTTTTGCAATTAAACTAAGCATAGGCGGCGTTGGCTACTACCCGTTAAAAAATCACCAGGGATATTATATCCTCAAAAAAAACGGTGCCATTACCAAAAAGTATGCCCTTAGCCCTACTCATCTAAACTCGGTAAGCGTTATCTCGGTTAACCAGGCTGATATGATTATACAAGGGTTTTTCGATCTGAAATTCATCAAAACATATGATAGCCAGCCGGGCGCTAAGGCCGATAGCGTAAGTTTTTTAGATGGCAAATTCAAAGTTACATTACATAAATAATTGTATTTTTGCGGCTCAAAAAAATACACAATTTTATACATAATTACACATTATGAGTCAGCGCACAAAGATCAAAGCATTGCTGCAAAGCCAGCAAACGGATATTGATGTAACAGTTAAAGGATGGGTTCGCGCCTTCCGGTCAAATCGTTTTATTGCTTTGAATGATGGCTCAACTAATAATAACATCCAGATTGTTGTCGATTTTGAAAACACCGATCCTGCTTTGCTAAAACGCATTACAGTTGGCGCGGCACTAAGTGTATCGGGCAAACTCATCGCTTCGTTAGGTAAAGGCCAAACAGTTGAAGTTATAGCGCAGGATATCGAAATTTTAGGCGACAGCGATCCCGAAAAATATCCTATCCAGCCAAAAAAACACAGCCTGGAGTTTTTAAGGGAAAACGCGCACCTGCGTTTCCGTACCAGCACCTTTGGGTCGATTTTCCGCCTGCGTAACAGCCTGGCATTCGCGGTGCACCAGTTTTTCCAGGAGCGTGATTTTATTTACCTGCATACCCCGGTTATCACCCAATCGGATGCCGAAGGCGCGGGCGAAGCTTTCCACGTAACCAACTTCGATTTAAACAACATCCCTAAAACAGATACCGGCGAGGTAGATTACAAGCTGGATTTTTTTGGTAAATCAACCAACCTAACCGTATCCGGCCAGTTGGAAGGCGAACTGGGCGCTATGGCCCTAAGCGATATTTACACCTTCGGACCAACATTCCGTGCCGAAAACTCAAACACTACCCGCCACCTGGCAGAGTTTTGGATGATTGAGCCGGAAGTTGCCTTTAACGATATACACGACAACATGGACCTTGCAGAGGACATGCTGAAATACGTAATCAAATACGCGCTGGATAAATGTCCCGATGATATCGAGTTTTTAACCCAGCGCCTGGCCGAAGAAGAAAAACAAAAACCACAGAACGAACGCTCTGACATGACTTTGTTAGAGAAGCTGAACTTTTGTTTAGATAACGATTTTGAACGCCTTACTTACACCGAGGCTATCGAAATACTAAAAGAATCGACACCGAACAAAAAGAAGAAATTCCAATATATAGTTGAAGGCTGGGGAACCGACCTGCAAAGCGAGCACGAACGCTACCTGGTTGAGAAGCACTTTAAAAAACCGGTGATCCTGACCGATTACCCTAAGGAGATCAAATCGTTTTACATGCGCCAGAATGACGATGGTAAAACGGTAGCCGCTATGGATATCCTTTTCCCCGGCATTGGCGAAATTGTAGGCGGTTCGCAACGTGAAGAGCGTTTGGATCTGTTAGAGAAACGCATGGACGAAATGGGCATCCCTAAGGATGAACTTTGGTGGTACCTGGATACGCGCCGCTTTGGCTCGTGCCCTCACGCTGGTTTTGGCTTAGGCTTTGAGCGCCTGGTGCTGTTTGTTACCGGCATGGGCAACATCCGCGACGTGATCCCTTTCCCAAGGTTCCCGAAGAATGCGGAATTTTAGACAGGATTTAGGGATTTCGCAGGATTAACAGGATTTTTTTTGATTGTAACATTTGTCAAAAAAATCCTGTTAATCTCACCAATCCTAAAAAAATCCTGTTAATCCTGTATAATCCTGAAAATCGTGCCCATTATTGAACTCGCCACCCACATTAATGCTCCTGTTGCCCGGTGTTTCGATCTGGCCAGGAGCATTGATATGCATGTAGATTCGATGCAGCAAAGCGGCGAAACGGCCGTTGCCGGGCGAACCAGCGGCCTGATTGAGCTGGGAGAAACCGTTACCTGGCGGGCAAAGCATTTCGGCATCTGGCAAACCTTAACCTCTAAGGTTACCGAAATGGAATATCCCAATTATTTTACTGACGAAATGGTTCAGGGCGCATTTAAAGCCTTCCGTCACGAACATTATTTTTATCCCATCAATAACCAAACCCTGATGAAGGATATTTTTATGTTTGATGCCCCCTTGGGATTTTTGGGAATTATAGCTAACTTCCTGTTTTTGGAACGGTATATGATTCGCTTGCTGCAACAACGCAACCAGGAAATTAAAAAAGCTGCGGAAAAAGAATCATTGGATAGCACCAACGATTCATAGCTCAATACAGCCAACTGTTTCGGTTTTGTTTCGATTTACAAAACATGACAATTCATAAATATCTGAATATTAACTAATTCTACTTTACAACTGTTTCACCTGTTGCGCAACACAACACTTTGATAGCAATTAAAACGTATTAATTTTAAGGATCAATGGAAGCTTTCAAATCAACAATCCTCATCATCCCGGGTCTGGGTAATTCGGGGCCGCAGCATTGGCAATCACTTTGGGAAAAGCAATTTGGTTTTACCCGCGTTGAGCAGCAGGACTGGGAAACACCCGTTTGTGCCGACTGGATAACCACCCTGCAGGCCTATGTAGACAAATATGATGCTAAAGATGTGATACTGGTAGGCCATAGCCTGGCCTGCGCCACCATTGCCTACTGGGCAAAGGAATATAACGTAGCCATTAAAGCTGCCCTGCTGGTTGCGCCAAGCGATACCGAAGCCGAAAGCTACCCGACCGGAACAACCGGCTTTGCGCCCGTGCCGCTCATAAAGCTGCCGTTTAAAAGCACCACGGTAATGAGCACCAATGATTTTTATGTAACACCCGAACGCGCCCAACTATTTGCCGATGCCTGGGGCAGCAAACTGGTGAACATAGGTGATGCCAGCCATATTAACGCGGCATCGAATTTAGGAACATGGGAACCAGGCCTGGAGCTTTTGCGGGAACTGGACGAATTTTAGGCGAAAGGTGCCTTTTAGGTAAAAGGCAAAAGGCAAGCCGCATTTAACATAATGCCCTTTCACCTTTCACCTTTCACCTTTCACCTTTCACCTTTCACCTTTCACCTTTCACCTTTCACCTTTCACCTTTCACCTTTCACCTTTCACCTTTCACCTTTCACCTTTCACCTTTCACCTTTCACCTTTCACCTTTCACCTTTCACCTTTCACCTTTCACCTTTCACCTTTCACCTTTCACCTTTCACCTTACCTAATAACATTAAACAACCTGCTCCACCTGATTTTGTGCAGGAAGCCGGCCTGGTCATCAATACTCATCCAGATAAACAGGGCTTTGCCCACAATATGATCTTCGGGAACAAAACCCCAGAAACGTGAATCTTCAGAGTTATGGCGGTTATCGCCCATCATGAAATAGTAATTCATTTTAAAGGTATAGCTATCTGCCTTTTTACCATTAATCAGAATATCCTTGCCAACTACTTCGACTTTATTGCCTTCGTAAATTTCGATAGCGCGGCCGTATACCGGGAATGTTAAGCTATCCAGCTTTACTGTCCCGCCTTTTTTAGGCACGATGATAGGTCCGTAGTTGTCCTGGTTCCAGGTAAAACGGGGGAAACTTGGGGTAATTTTATAGTTAGGGTATTTTAACGGGAAAACAGTATACCCGTCAAAAGCGCCGGGCTTAGTCAAATCGGGTGTAACCGACTTAATATTCGCGTACCCTTTTAAAGCATTGGCCGATGCTACCGTAGTATTTGTTGTAAACTCATTAGCCCTATCTGTTGTGGTAATATCGGCCAGGTGCAATTCGCTTATCAGGTCGGGGTTAATTGCCGTCCCGTCGTATTGTACACGGTAAGTAATTTCGCCATTTACAGGAGTTGTTTTGGCTTTGCCATTAATAAACACCCGGGCGTTTACCACGCTCAACGTATCGCCTGGGGTGCCCTGGCAGCGTTTTATAAAATTCTCGCGTTTATCAACCGGGCGGCTTAATGGCGCATCGGCATCCATTGGGTAATTAAACACCACCACATCGCCTTTTTTAATGTCGCTTAGACCGGGCAGGCGGTAATAAGGCAGCTCGATGCCGTCCCAGTAGGCCTTGGTATTAATAAGCGGCATGGTATGGTGTGCAAACGGAAAGGCGACAGGTGTCATGGGCAACCGTGCGCCATAGTTTACCTTGCTTACAAACAGGTAATCGCCAATAAGCAACGAGCTTTCCATAGATGCACTCGGTATCACATACGCTTCAATAAACAGTGTACGGATCAGTGTAGCAGCTATCACCGCGAAAATAATGGCATCTGCCCACTCGCGTACCGCGGTTTTTTTAAGCGCCTTTTTATATTTTTCCCTAAACTCGGGGCTGGCAGATGTACCTAAATATTTGGTTTCTTTATCAAAGCCCCATTTTGGCAAGTATATAAATTGCAAAACTATACCCTCAAAATGCTCAATTAACCTAAATTTCCCGTATGATTTCAGGAAGTCAACCGTAAGGCCAATAGCAACCAACAAGTTCAAGCCGGGTATTAATAACAGGACCATCCACCAGCCAGGCCTGCCGCTTAGCTTTATCATCACGAAGGCATTATAAAGGGGTATTATGGCTTCCCATCCAAGCCTATCGGCCTTTTGAAACAATTTCCACAGGCCCACATAAGGCAAAACAAACAGTACTATAAATGCAATTACAAATTCTACAACGTTCACTATATGCTCTTTTTAGTTATTTTATACCCCTGAACAACCTGCTCCATCTTATTTTATTTGCAAACGATGCCGTACTATCAATACTCATCCAGGTAAACAAGGCTTTGCCAACCACGTGATCTTCGGGCAAAAAGCCCCAATAGCGCGAATCGGTGGAGTTATGGCGGTTATCGCCCATCATCCAGTAGTAGTTCATTTTAAAGGTGTAAGTATCGGCTTTTTTTCCGTTTATAAAAACATCCTTGCCAACAACTTTTACGGTATTGTGCTCATAAATAGCTATAGCCCGCCCATATATCGGGAAGGTAGTGCTATCCAGCTTAACTGTCCAGCCTTTTTTGGGAATAATCACAGGGCCAAAGTTATCTACATTCCAGTTGTAGCGCGGCATAGCGCCCAGTTGATAGTCGGGATGCGATAGCGGATATACCGGGTTTGCATCGTCAACCAGGCCTTTAATAGCAATATTGGGCGTTACCGATTTTACATTGGAATAAGTTTTTAACTGGCTGGCCGATTCAACAGTAGCGTTTGCTGTAAAAGTGGTGGCGTCAACAGCGCCAAAATTTTCCAAATGCAATTCGTTAGCTAAATCAGGGTTTATCCCGCTGCCATCTGTTTTTATTACATAAGCCATTTTACCAGTTTGAACCGCCGGCCTGGGTTTACTGTTCACATATACCAGTGCATTAACCAAACTGAGTGTATCGCCCGGGGTACCCTGGCATCGTTTAATGATGTTTTCACGGCGGTCTACCGGCCGGTATAACGGCGAATCGGCTTCCGTGGGCAGGTTAAACACCACAATATCTCCTTTTTTAATATCGCTGAAGCCTGGCAAGCGGTAATAAGGCAATTGCACATCCAGGTACGATTTGGTTTCGGTAAACGGTATGGTATGGGCTGTAAACGGCACAGCCAATGGCGTTATGGGCATACGTGCGCCATAGTTAACCTTACTTACAAACAGGTAATCGCCAATAAGCAGCGAGCCCTCCATCGATCCGCTGGGGATCACATACGCTTCAATAAAAAGTGTACGGATAAGGGTGGCCGCTATAACTGCAAACAAAATAGCATCGGCCCATTCGCGGACGGCCCCTTTTTTCTTTTTCGGCGTGGTTTTATCTTTCTTCCAGAATTTCCAGTTCATTTTTGATCGGATGTGCAAATTTCAAATTTCAGATGTGCAGATGATGAAGTCAAATTAGCACATTACAAATTTGTTTATTTTTTGATGAATATATTATTAATTATTTCTTTATGACTGCCTTGTAAGCGATATGTTACCCGCTTAGCGGTGCAAATATGCAATTTCAAAAAGGCAATATGATAATTAAGTCCGAAAGTCTTTTGTCGGGAAGTCCGAAAGCCAAAAAATTGCTCTGCTGTCCCCATTTATGTGCCTTGTTTAGCCATTCATTTTTTAGCACAAGGGCTTATGAAGCACATCTACGACATCTACCTAATTATCCGCATCACCTTGTCCCAGCGTATTTTATCGGCAAATGGCGCATTGGTGTCCCAGCTCATCCACACAAAAATGGCTTTGCCTACAATATGGTCTTCGGGTACAAAGCCCCAGAAACGGGAATCCATGGAATTATGCCGGCTATCGCCCATCATCCAGTAGTAGTCCATTTTAAAAGTGTAGGAATTGGTTTGGCGGCCGTTGATGCTGATGGTGCTGCCATTTACCTGTAGCTTGTTGTTTTCGTAAACCTGGATGGCGCGGCGGTAAATGGGGAGGTTAAATGTATCTAATTTTATGGTGAGGCCGCGTTTGGGTATGGTAAAGGGGCCAAGGTTATCCACGTTCCAGCGGTGGCCTGGATTGTGCGGAAATACTTCGGGATCATACACGCCCCCAAACTGGATATTAGGTCTGATGTATTTAACACCCGCTACTTTTTTTAACGCCAGCGACGATTGCTGCGTCATGGTCATTATATAATCGGTACGTGTAAAGCCCTGAATATTGGATATATGAAGTTTATAAATCAGTTCGGGATTAAAGTTAAAGGTGTTACTATCCGTGTGCACGGCATACTCCATTTCGGCATTGGGCGGCGGCGGTACGGGCTGGCCATTAACATACACCTGGCCACTTATCAGCCTCACATTATCGCCGGGGGTTGCCTCGCAGCGCTTAATTAAATGTTCGCGCTTATCAACCGGCCGGTACCATGGCGAATCGGCCTCCATCGGGAAGTTAAAAACCACCACATCGCCTTTATTGATATCGCCGAACCCCGGCAGCCGGAAGTATGGCAGCTTGATACCATCCCAATATGATTTGATACGCATGCCAGGCATGGTATTATGTGTAAACGGAAATGAAACAGGTGTTATAGGCAGCCGGGCACCATAGTTAAGCTTACTCACAAACAGGTAATCGCCCACCATGAGCGAGCTTTCCATAGATGAAGATGGTATGGTATAAGCTTCGATAAGCAGCAAACGGATAAGTGTAACGGCCAGCACCGCAAAAAAAACAGTCTCGGCCCATTCGCGGGCTGATGATTTATGTAACAGGTGCTGATATTCTTCGCGAAACTCATCGCTGGCCGATTGGCCCAGGTAACGGGTATTTTTATCAAACCCCCATTTGGGCAAAAATATAAATGGCAAAAGTACCGCGCCTGCTATCTGGCGCATTTTTGTTTTACCAAAGCTTTTTACAAAATCAATAGTGATGCCAATAGCTACAATAACACCAATACCGGGTATCAATAACAGCAGTAACAACCACACGGGCCTGCCGCTTATTTTCAGCATTACATACGTAGCGTATACCGGGATCAAGGATTCCCAGCCATGGCGGCCAGCTTTTTGAAACAGCTTCCAAAGGCCAACCTGCATCAATAACAATACAGGGGCCAACAGTAAATAAACGCCTACGTAACCCGCTATATCCATTGATAAAACGGCGGTTAGCTTTTAAAATCAAACATGGCGTCAACCGTGTAAAAGCCTTTTTTACCCTGGATCCATTCGGCAGCTAATACCGCTCCAAGGGCAAAGCCGCTACGGTTATGGGCGGTATGCTTGAACTCGATGGTATCTACTTCCGAATCGTAGATAACGGTATGGGTGCCGGGTACGCTGTCAATCCGCAACGATTCTATTAATAACTGATCGGGCTGTGGGGTTTCATCGTCGGGCCGATCATCTGTAGTCAGCACGTTCAGCCAGTCTTTTTTGGAGTCAAGATTATCGATGATCCCTTCGGCAATGGTGATGGCTGTGCCGCTTGGGGCATCCAGTTTTTGCATGTGGTGAATCTCTTCTACCTGTACGTCATAGTACGGGTAGTTGTTCATCACTTTAGCCAACATCCGGTTAATATGGAAAAATATATTAACACCTACGCTAAAGTTGGTGGCATACATTAGTGAAGCGTTGCTTTCCTCGCAAAGTTGTTTTACCTCATCCAGCTTATCATACCAGCCGGTAGTGCCTACTACTATGGGTACGCCGGCGTTAAAGCAATGCTGAATATTGCCCAACACTGTTGCGGGCATGCTAAACTCAATAACGGCGTCGGCCTTTTGCAGATTTTCGGCAGTAAGCTCGTGCAGGTTATCGTGATCGATGGTTAAAACAATTTCATGATTGCGGCTAAGGGCAATTTTTTCAATCATTTTGCCCATTTTTCCGTAGCCCAGTAACGCTATTTTCATTTTTTAATGTATGTGTTGAGTTAAAATCAAGAGTCAAGATGTTAGAGTCAGGAATCAAGACAGAAAACAATAATAGGTTAATTTGCGATAATTCCGGGAATTTTTCTGTACCCCTACGTTGTTATGCTGATAGTTGCCCTTACCCCCCGGAACGCATTGATAGCTAAACTATAAATGCGCTGTTAAAACGTAAAGGTAACTTTTACAGCCGGAATATAGCTACCAAAAGCAGTTTGCGCGTAAACCGGCTGGTTAATCATTCCCGGGCTAACCTTAAAGGCAAAGTTATTATCAACCGTGTACGAGTGGATAAACTTGGCATCAATATAGGCATCAATGGTTTGAATACCCCATGCACCTAACATACCCAGGATACTTAAATCGCGGTTGCGGCGGTAGCTGTCAAGCGCATCGTATATATTCTGGGCGGGTACCTGGTTACTGGTATAGGCAATGTACTCATCGTAATAGGCATCTCCCTTTACCGGCGCTACCCCGCTTTTATAATAATGGGCAAGTATATTAAACTCGTTATAGTAACGCTGGTTAAATATCACCGCCGAGGCCAAAAGGCCTATACCAGTGTAAATAATAGGCACTTTCCACCAGCGATGGTTGTACAGCTGCCCCCATCCGGGTATCATCAGCGAATGCATTACTGCCTTATGGGGGCTGTGGGTGCTATCGGGGTGGTATACTTTCTCTTTTTTTATAGGCGGCGCAAAGGAGCCCGGCGCGGTACCCGATGCCTTTTTAAAAGTATCTTTTTTGGTTACCGATGCCGTATCTGTATGCTGTTGCTGCGCTGTGGCCGCAAAGGCAAATAGCATCATAAAACCAGTAATTAACAAATATTTATACATGCAGCTGATAAAATTTAAATAAACCCAGGCTTTTAAAATAGTGATAAGGAGCCTGCTTTTATTTGATTACAAAGGTAATTTTTATAGCCGGATTAAGAAGCTATATTCAGCCGTTACAAAAACACCTTATTAAACAAATCATTAACAGGTTTAACCACTAATTATTATGTACACATTAACTATTATATATAAAAAAGCCGCCCACTGATACGTTTTTATCAGCGGCCGGCTTTTTATTTTTTGTATTTAATTACATCTATTCAAATCACACAAAAATCAGCCTATTATCTTCAATCTTGATTCCTGACTCTTAACTCTTGATTCTCGCTACTTACCAATCCAGCATTTCGAGGATACGGCCAAGATCATCTTCTGACAAGAAGGGAATTTCGATAACCCCGTTGCCTTTAGCACCCAACTTAAGTGTTACCCGCGAACTGAATTTGGAAGCTAAATCGTCCTGTATTTTTTGCAATTGGTATGATACCGGCTCGGGTTGTTTGCCCTCTTTTTTTACGGGGGCCTTCTGCATTTCCCTAACTAACTCTTCAACCTTACGAACCGATAGGCCTTGCTGAATAATATGCTGGTGCAAATATAATTGCTTGGCCGGGTCGTCAATAGTGATGAGCGCCTTGGCATGACCCATAGTAAGCGCACCATCGCGGATAGATGCCTGGATGCTTGGCGGCAATTTTAATAAACGCAGGTAGTTGGTAACTGTCGACCGGTTTTTGCTTACTCTATCACCCAATTCTTCCTGTTTCAGGTTGCACTCTTCAATCATCCGCTGAAAGCTTAGGGCTACTTCAATAGCATTCAGGTTTTCGCGCTGGATGTTTTCAATGAGGGCCATTTCCAGCATTTGCTGGTCGTTGGCCGTACGCACATAAGCAGGTAGCTGGGTTAGCCCGGCCAGTTTTGATGCACGGAAACGGCGTTCACCGGATATCAACTGATATTTATGAGCGTTGATACGCCTAACGGTAATAGGCTGTATAAGGCCCTGCAGCTTAATGGAATCGGCCAGTTCATTTAAAGCAAGCTCATCAAAATCAGTACGGGGCTGAAAAGGGTTTACTTCTATCTCATCCAGCCTGATTTCATTAACCGAGCCAAGGCTGCTCACTTCGGCGGCCGAAGTTGATGCCTCTTCCTTTTTGGTGTTTTTGTTTTGGTATGGTTGTACGTTTACCGAGTCATTCAACAGCGCACTTAATCCTTTGCCCAGGGCATTTCTTCTTTCACTACTCATTTACTTATACTGTTGCTGTTACCGTTGTTGCTTCGGCTTTTACAAGGCCATTTTTCTGGATAATTTCGCGGGCCAGGTTTAAATAATTGATGGCCCCTTTACAGGTAGCATCGTGCATAATAACAGATACACCAAAACTTGGCGCTTCGCTTAAACGGGTGTTACGCTGTATAATGGTATCAAAAACCATATCTTCAAAATGCGTTTTTACTTCATCAACTACCTGGTTGCTCAGGCGCAGGCGCACATCGTACATGGTTAACAATATACCTTCAATTTCCAGCTGCGGGTTCAGGCGCGATTGTACAATTTTGATAGTATTTAACAATTTGCCCAAACCTTCCAATGCAAAATACTCGCACTGTACCGGTATAATTACCGAATCGGCAGCGGTTAACGCGTTGATGGTGATTAAACCTAACGAAGGCGAACAATCAATAATAATAAAATCATATTCATCGCGCACGGCTTCAAATACCTGTTTCATTTTGTATTCGCGGCCACTCAGGTTAATCATCTCAATCTCGGCACCTACCAGGTCAATATGAGCGGGCAGCAGGTCAAGATTAGGAGTCTCCGTTTTCTGGATAGCCTCGTGCGGATCAACCTGGTTAATGATGCACTCGTAAATACTGTTCTTTATATTGCGTGGATCAAAACCGATACCCGAAGTAGAGTTTGCCTGCGGATCGGCATCAACCAATAATGTTTTAAAATCTAATACGGCCAAACTTGCAGCCAGATTTATAGATGATGTAGTTTTTCCTACGCCACCTTTCTGGTTGGCTAAAGCAATAATTTTACTCATTCTATAGTATAAAAAATTTTGATGTTACAATGATTTATATAAACGTAAAGTAGGGTCAGAAATTTCTACTTTCGTAATGTTTTTATCCGGTGATAAAGATACGGAATTAAACAATTACGAAATCCACAGGTTTAGTCAATTTACAAACATAATTAGCAATTATTGAATTATCGATTTATTGAATTATTGATTGATGAATTAGCAAGATGACGCTATTTCTCTTTTATATTTAATACTGTACATATCAGCAATTTAGATGCTGAAAGACTTGCAATTCGATAATTCAATAAATCAATAATTCAATAATTATAAATGATAACAATCATCGCATCAACTAACCGTCCCGGCAGTTCTACCTTAAAAATGGCCAAATATTATCAGCAAAAACTGCAGGAAAAAGAAGTTGAAGCGGGTGTACTATCATTGGCGCAATTGCCGCCCAACCTTATTGAAACCGACCTTTACGGCAAGCGAAGCCCTGAATTTGCCGAAATTCAAAAAATAATTACCCAAACCGATAAGTTTATATTTGTGATACCCGAGTACAATGGCAGTTACCCCGGCGTACTAAAGGTTTTTATTGATGCCTGCGACTTTCCGGCGAGCTTTTATGATAAAAAGGCGGCGCTGGTTGGCATATCATCCGGCAAATACGGCAACATTCGGGGCATTGACCATTTTACCGGTGTTTGCCACTATGTACACCTGAATGTGATGGCACTAAAACTCCATATATCAGGCATCCACAAGGAGTTTGACGAAACCGGCCAGCTGTTAAACGCCGATACGATAAAATTTACCAACGAGCAGATAGATAAGTTCATCTTGTTTTAGATTACACCGATTATTGGATGATTTCACTGATGGGGTATGATTTCACTGATTAGTGATGGCCTCACCGGTTGGGTTGTTTATTATACATTCGGGAATCAAAAAAATCAGCGCAATCGTAACAAGATCGGTGAAATCACATAATAATCGGTGCAATCACCTAAAATCAGTGAAATCACAGTATTAATACCCATCCTGTCAGTTTAGGCTGGCCGGTTTTAAGGTCGATGATATAGTAATAGGTGCCGGGCGGTAATTTGGCTCCGTTATAGGTACCCTTCCAGGGTTTGGCGTAACCAATGCTTTTAAATATCTGCTGCCCGTAGCGGTTAAACACGGTTGTTATGCTTTCGGGGTAGGTAAAAAGGCCTTCAATTTCCCAGCTATCATTTACGCCATCGGCATTGGGCGAAAATGCATTAGGTATTTTTACTTTATGATAAACTTTCACAAAAATGCTGCTGGTATCCTCGCCGCAATTATAGCTCGATTTTACATGTAAGGTATAAGTGATATCATCGGCCGGGTTGGCAACTGGGTTTAACACATTGGCGTCGCTAAGGCCGGTAGTGGGTGTCCAATTGAAAACGTCGGCGCTCTGTGCCGAAGCTACCAGGGTAATTGGTCTGTCCTGGAACATGCTTTGTTTAGTTTGCGTAATAGCAACCGGCGGCGGCAGCACATTAACAGTTAAAGTAGCGGTATCGGTACAGCCAATATTGTTGGTGACTACTACCTTGTATATTGTAGTGTCTGCAGGCGAAGCTACGGGGTTAGCAATAGTGCTATCGGACAAACCTTTGCCAGGCGTCCATTTATAGCTTACGGCACCCTGGGCACTGGCGCCTAAATTAGTTGATGCGCCTTTACAAATAGTAACGGTTGGGCTATTTAAGGTAATAACTGCCTTAGGGATAACGGTGATTGTTGTCGATTTTGAGGTAGAGCAGCCGGTAGCAGATGTTACTATAAAGCTATAATTGCCTGCATCGGCAGGTTTTATGTTTGTAAGTACCAGTGGGTTTTGATTTTTATTAGCGGCAGTAATTCCCGGACCGGTCCAATCAACAGTTACTCCTCCAAATACGTTTAAAGTAACGGTTTTGCCCTCACATTCCTGAACGGGCGGCACATTTGGCACAACGGGATAAGCGTTTATGGTAACACTCAGCGGCTCCGAAAACACCCTGCACGTAGGCGAATTTATATTTGCCCCTTCGGCCACGGCAAGCCTGTACCTGTATACATTGGCTATATTGCTTCCCAGTGTAAAGGTATAAGAATCTGATGTTTCACCGGCAATATCAAGCCAGCCACTGCCATCGTTTCTATTTATCTGCCATTGCGTTTTAGGATTGGTATATCCAGTCCCTATCTTCGATTTAAGTGTATAAACCTTGCTTTCACCTACACATTGATTTTGCGGTTGATTGGCTTCAACCGAAGTAAACCCTGTTTGCACCACGGGGCCGCAAGCTCTAAAATTAATGTCATCAATCAGCAGGTCGTTGCCGCCACCACCGGGTGCCTCGTTGGTCATTTTTAAAACTACCTGGCTGGTATTTGGCGGTGTTTTAAAAAAGAAACTCTTGCGTGTCCAGTCATCGCCGCTATTCGATTCCAGGATATCACCGGTAACCAACGAGTCGAGCACAAGGCCATCTGTGGTTTCGATAGTAAATTTAATATTTGGCCGGATGCCCGATGTGCCGGATCTCATCAGGTTTAGTATATAGGCCGAAAATTCGTACGTGGTATTTTCACATAATACCGCGGGTGTGGTTTTTGTAAAAAAAATACTGGGCGTATAAGATGCATTAATCATCATCATATAGCCATTTGCATCGCCCGTGTGGTCATGGGTTACCGTTTGCCAGGCCTCAACGTGGCAATTACCGGTAGCCCCGCCATATATATTGGTGGCATTTACAATAGTATACGAGCCATCATTAGGACAGTAGCTGGAAAACGACATATTGGTGATCCCCGTCGGTAGCGCACTCCCCGGATTTGAGCCCGATCCAAAGGTCTCGGTAATTACCGGATCGCCCAAACTGCCCGCACAATTTACCGACTGGCCATGCGCCAGTGTAAAATCAAGAATGGCAGTAAAAAGCAAAATTAATTTAAGGGTACGCAAGCGCTTCAATTGGTTTAACTTAAAAAGTTATCCATCAAAAATATATTTTTTTATCGAGGCGGCGTGTATAAATAACACACCAAGGGGCATTATATTGAAATACTTACAAAGCAGATGGTTATCTAAATAAATGAATGTTAAAAAAGTTAATCGTAAAGAGAACTTGTATAAAGCTCCTTGACTCTGAAAAGAGAAGATGATATTGCAAACTATGTCATAGCGAGCGCAGCGCGGCGACATAATTTGGAAAAGACACCCTATTCCCTTTTATAATCCTTATGCACAATCAAAAAACTTGCGCGCTCCTCTTTGTGGAAAGGGATATTCCAGTTGCCCTGGTAGGTTATTTTGATGGGCAGCAGCTGGCCGTTAAAGTTGTTGAGCTCGATGTTCATCTGTACATTAAAATCGACGAACAGGTTACTGAATTTAAGGTCGATGTAACGGCCGAGAATCTCGAACGTGCGCTCGTCAAAAATGGTGGTCATTTCCTTAATCATGGTGTCGCCATCAGATGTGCTGGGTTTGCACCTAACTTTAAAACGATAAACAGGAATGCTATCAAGGTATTTGCCGCGGGCAAATTCATAGTAGTAAAACTGCTGAATATCCCTGCTGAATATCTCCGTTTTATCGCCGATGAACGGTATACCGGTAACCCTGCGGCCTGGCGTAAACACCAATGTTTTAAGCTTAGCTTTATAACTCTCGTTTTTACCTTTTTCGCCTGGTAAGCCATCGCCTTCCACAAAATCGGAGTTGTACGCGTTCATGAAAATGTAATCGAACATTTCAACGGTGTACAAATTGTATTTGCCGTTTTTTTTGTAAACGGTACCGCTATCCTGCCTGGTTATATATTCAATTTTATGCTGACCAGCTATATTACTGTGCTTAAGCTTGCGGTAAACCTTGCCGTCAACCTTGTTTTTTTTATCGTAGGTATAAATGCGGTTTTCGGCAGTAAAGGCATATTTTTTCATATGCTGAAAAGCCCGGTAAAAACTGGTATCGGCCATCACCGCGTCAATAAAATCCTGTGCCCGTAGTTTATGTGAACGGATATCTACTGCAGAATCGATAACAATGGTGCGGATGGTATCGGGATTAAAACGTTGTATCTGCTGGGCAAAAGCAAAACTGCTGAGAATAGTAAACGCTACAAATAATAATAATTTCTTCATCACTAACTATTGACGGTTTGGTTTAGGGGTTTGTTACATGTTGATGCCCGCCACAATATAACCAACTATGTCATTGCGAGCGATAGCGTGGCAACCTCGTAACTATGCAGGGGCGGACTGCCATAGTTACGAGATTGCTTCGTCCCTCGCAATGACAAAGCTGGCGTTAATTCCCTAACTGCTTAATAGCCAAATAAGCCATCAAGCCGGTACTTATTTTAAACGCATCTTCCTCCACATCAAAGGTAGGGGTATGTACCGATGAGGTGATACCGCGGGCTTCGTTGCGGGTACCTAAGCGGTAAAAACAGCTATCGGCTGCCTGCGAGTAGTAGGCGAAATCTTCTGCCGCCATCCAGATATCCAGATCCAATACGTTTTCTTTGCCCAGGTAATCTTCGGCATGGCCGCGGGTGGCGTGAGTTAGTACTTCTTCGTTAATCAGGAAAGGGTAACCACGCATAATATTAAAATCGCAGCTGCCGCCCATGCTTTCGGCTATACCTTCGGCCATTTTTTTCATGCGCTTGTGGGCTTCGGCACGCCAGTTCTCGTCCATAGTTCGGAAGGTACCTTCAAGGTAAACTTCGTTGGGGATCACGTTAGTGGCGCCATTGGCTATTACTTTACCAAATGACAATACCGATGGACTTTTAGGATCGGCAAAGCGGCTTATTACCGTTTGCAAGGCAGTTAATATATGTGCTGTGATGATTACCGGGTCGATATTTTGTTGTGGCTGGGCACCGTGGCCGCCTTTCCCTTTTACAGTAACGTACAGCTCGTCAGTTGATGCCATATATTTACCAGCACGGAAACCTACTTTACCGGCCTCAATCAGTGGCATTACGTGCTGCCCCAATACAGCCTGCGGTTTTGGATTTTCCAGTACGCCTTCTTTAATCATCAGGCTTGCACCGCCGGGTAGTTTCTCCTCAGCGGGTTGAAAAATCAGTTTTATAGTACCGCCAAACTGGCTTTTCAGTTCTGTTAAAATATGGGCTGTGCCCAATAACGATGACGTATGCGCATCGTGGCCGCAAGCGTGCATCACACCAACATTTTGGGATTTGTAGGGTACATCATTAGCCTCGGTAATAGGCAAAGCATCCATATCGGCACGCAGGGCCACCACGTTATTTGACGGTAAATCTCCTTTGATAAGGGCCACCAGGCCGGTGTCGGCCATTTTTTCGTAGGTTAAGCCCAGTTCTTCCAGTTTACCGGCCACAAAAGCAGATGTTTTTTGCTCGTGGAATGATAGTTCGGGATTGGTATGCAGGTGGCGGCGGTTGGCTACCACATCATCAAATATTTTCTGGGATAGTTCCTGTATTTTTTCTTTAATCATTGTCGGTGTCGGCTTTGGGCAGGTTTATTTTTTCGGATATGATGAACAGGCTTGAAAACGAAGGCCGCAATTCCTGTATCAGCTTTTCGGCCTCTAACCGCGTCCTGAAATCGCCTGCACGTACTTTAAAATTAGGTTCGCTGTATAAGATGTAGGTACGCAGTTCAGGATAGTCGCGTTGCAACCGGGCCTGCGCATTATAGGCATCCTTCCGGTTCGATCCGCTGAAGAACTGTACCCGGTAGCCATAAGACGATGTAACCGCCGGCGCTACACCGGTTTCTTTGTTCAGCGAAAAACGCTTAGCAATCAGGGTATCAACCAAGGGATCTTTAACTACCTCAACCTTGCCGCGGGTTTGGGCAAAGGTTCGGGCAGATGCAAGAATTAGTATAAAAAAAAAGCAATACCTGATCAAGCGGTGTTTGGCTTTATGATCAAGAATTGCTTTTTTCATGGTTATCGTAGTTATCTAAAACTGTCATTCTGAACGTAGTGAAGAATCTATTCTACTTCATGCATAATCCACTTGCAAAGTTGGCGATATAGATCCTGCGTGCCTCCCAACGACATATCTGATTTTCCTGTCATCCTGAGGAACGAAGGATCTATCAGCTGTGCATGACCGATAGAAAAGTTCGCAAGTAGATGCTTCGTACCTCAGCATGACAGCCTTTATATTTGAATGCCACCTACCCTTCAAAATTAGTGGATTTTACCACCCCGATGACGGGCTTTTTTTCCTCCTCCCCTTCAGGGGAGGCCGGGTGGGGCTTCTAATTCTGCCCTACGCCGTGGCAGTTTTTATATTTTTTACCGCTTCCGCAAGGGCAAGGATCGTTCCTGCCAATTTTTTGCTCAACCCTTACAGGTGTTGCTTTTTGTATTTCCTGCGGAAAATCGTCCATCGGTACGCCATTGCTTTCACTTACCATTTCGGCTTTGGTGGTTTTTAGCTTACGCAGATCCAATTTTGGTTCTGGTTTGGCTTCCCTCACCTCTTCGGCCTGTTGCTGAACCGGGATACCTCCGCGGAACAGGAAACTCACAATCTCTTTATTCACATTGGCCAACATGCCACGGAACAAATTGAAAGCCTCAAATTTGTAAACCAATAGTGGGTCCTTTTGCTCATAAACGGCGTTTTGAACAGATTGTTTTAACTCGTCCATTTCGCGCAAATGCTCTTTCCAGGCATCATCTATCAGGTACAGGGTAACGTTTTTCTCGAACGATTTAAACACTTCGTGACCGTGGTTATCAATCGCTTTTTTCAACGGAACAGAAACCTGTATGCCGTGGATGCCATCGCTAAACGGAACCACAATATTTTCTACATACTGGCCGCGGGTATCGTAAACATCTTTCAATACCGGGTAAGCCTGCGCTGCTACGGCATCGCCTTTACGTTTGTAAAAATCCATCACCGTTTGGAAGACATGATCAACCAGGGCGTTGATAGAATTTACCGCGAATTTATCGGCATCAACCTCCACATCAACCGAGAACAAGCGAATCATTTCTAAATTAAATCCTTCGTAGTTGTTAGCCTCTTTATATTCGGTAGTGATATCCTCAACCACATCAAAAATGGTATTGCTCAAATCAACATCCAGGCGTTCACCAAACAGCGCGTTGCGGCGTTTGGTGTAAACAACGGTACGTTGCGAGTTCATCACATCATCATACTCCAGCAAACGCTTACGGATACCAAAGTTGTTTTCTTCTACCTTTTTCTGTGCACGCTCAATTGATTTGGAGATCATGGAGTGCTGGATAACTTCGCCCTCCTCGATACCCATACGCACCATCAGGTTCGAGATCCTTTCAGATCCGAATAAACGCATCAGGTTATCCTCCAGTGATACAAAGAACTGCGAAGAGCCCGGATCGCCCTGGCGACCAGAACGACCGCGCAACTGCCTGTCAACCCGGCGCGACTCGTGGCGCTCGGTACCTACAATGGCTAAACCGCCTGCTGCCTGTACACCTGCACCCAATTTAATATCTGTACCACGGCCAGCCATGTTGGTAGCAATGGTAACTGTGCCGGCCTGCCCTGCTTCGGCCACAATATCGGCCTCTTTCTGGTGCATTTTGGCATTCAGTACGTTATGTTTAATACCGCGCAGTTTAAGCATGCGGCTTAATAATTCCGAGATCTCTACCGATGTTGTACCAACCAGTACCGGCCTGCCGGCCTGCGTTAGTTTTACAATTTCATCGGCTACGGCATTATATTTTTCGCGGATGGTACGGTATACCAAATCCTGCCTGTCTTCGCGGCTTGCAGGGGTGTTGGTTGGTATTTCTACCACATCCAGCTTGTAAATTTCCCAAAACTCACCTGCTTCGGTAACGGCAGTACCGGTCATACCGCAAAGCTTGTGGTACATCCTGAAATAGTTTTGCAGGGTTACGGTAGCAAAAGTTTGGGTAGCATCCTCAACCTTAACATTTTCTTTAGCTTCAATTGCCTGGTGTAAACCATCAGAGTAACGGCGGCCATCCAATACACGGCCTGTTTGCTCATCTACAATTTTCACTTTGCCTTCGTCCAAAATGTATTCGGTATCCTTTTCAAATAAGGTGTATGCTTTCAGCAATTGGTTAACCGAGTGGATACGCTCGGATTTGATCGAGAAATCGCGCATCAGCTCGTCCTTGCGGGCAATCTTTTCTTCGGTTGATAAAGTTGATTTTTCAATCTCGGCAATTTCGGTACCTACATCAGGCATTACAAAAAAGTGAGGGTCTTCGCCCGATGAGGTAATCAGTTCGATACCTTTTTCGGCCAGTTCAACCTGGTTGTTTTTTTCGTCGATAACAAAATAAAGCTCCGAATCTACCTTAGGCATATTCTTGCTTTGATCCTGCATGTAATAATTTTCTATCTTTTGCAGTGTGCTCCTGTTACCGCCTTCGCTCAGGAATTTAATTAAGGCTTTGCTTTTTGGCAAACCCCTGAAAGCACGCAATAAAGCCAAACCACCTTTTTCAGGATCGGTGTCACCATCGTTAATTGCTTTTTTGGCCTCGTTCAATACCGTATTTACATACGCTTTTTGGGCGTTAACCAAACGCTCAATACGCGGTTTCAGCTCGTAAAACTCGTGCTCGTCGCCACGTGGGATAGGGCCTGATATAATTAAAGGAGTACGGGCGTCATCAATCAAAACCGAATCCACCTCATCCACCATGGCGTAATGCAATTTGCGCTGAACCAATTCTTCAGGACTACGTGTCATATTGTCACGCAGGTAATCAAAACCAAACTCGTTATTTGTGCCAAAAGTAATATCGGCCAGGTAAGCGGCGCGGCGTTCTTCGCTGTTTGGCTCATGTTTATCAATACAATCAACCGATAAACCATGAAACTCATACAACGGCCCCATCCATTCGCTGTCGCGACGTGCCAGGTAGTCATTCACCGTTACAATGTGTACACCCTGCCCGGCAAGCGCGTTAAGGTATGCAGGCAGCGTAGCCACAAGCGTTTTACCTTCACCAGTAGCCATTTCAGATATTTTACCCTGGTGCAATACTATACCGCCTATCAGCTGTACATCGTAATGAACCATGTTCCAGGTAACCTCGTTACCGGCAGCAAGCCAGGTATTTGCGTGAAAAGCTTTGTCGCCTTTAATGGTTACGTTGCTTTTACGCGCAGCCAGGTCGCGGTCAAAATCGGTTGCGGTTACTTCTATAAATTTATTTGCAGCAAGGCGGCTGGCGGTTTCTTTAACCACGGCAAACGCCTCGGGCAATATATTGATCAATATATCCTCAAGCTCTTTATTACGGTCTTTCTCCAGCTTATCCAGCTGAGTGTATAACTCAACTTTTTCGGCTACATCCATATCCAACTCGTTTTCGGTACGATCTTTTATGGCTTGTATCTCGCTGTCGATGCCCGATAGGCCTTCGGCTATTGTTTGTTTAAAACCTATTGTTTTAGCTCTAAGCTCATCATTACTGATGTTACCGAGTTTTGCATATTCAGCCTTAATTTTTTCAACTATAGGCTTAATACTTTTTACATCCCGCTCTGATTTGCTTCCAAAAAGCTTACTTATAAAATCTAACATATTATTTTTATATGATGCAACAAACTCAATAATTACGCCACAGCGACAATTAAAGTCATATTGACAGGCAAAGGTACAGTTTTAGTTTTTAGTTTTAAGGGATTTATGAGGGATTTGATGCGTGGGGCGGGGTTTGAGGATATTTTTGTCGGCTTTATTTTTCTGAACCGGGATTAAGCAGATTTCTCGGATTTCAGGATTTTAGCTTCTGTCTCGGATGCACGATCAAACAAATCTGATATTCGACCAAACATTGAAAATTTTGCAAATCAAAATCAAAAAAATCTGATAAATCAGCTTAATCCCGGTTCAGACAATTCAGCACATCCACCTTATCCTGCGCCAGCTGAGCCTTCAGTTCATCAAGGCCGGCAAACTTTGCATCGCCGCGTACATAATGGTGAAATTCCATTTGGATGGTTTGGTTATAAATCTCCTGGTCAAAGTCAAAGATGTTCACTTCGATGTTGCGGGTAAGGCCATTTACCGTTGGGCGGCTGCCGATGTAGGCCATGCCTTTATAGGTTTCGCCGGCAACTACCACGGTTACTGCGAAAATACCATCAGCGGGGATGAGCTTGTATTTTTCTTCTACCACTATGTTGGCCGTAGGGTATCCTATCTGCCTGCCAATCTGGTCGCCACGCACTACCTTACCGGTTATAAAAAAAGGGTAGCCAAGAAAGGCATTTGCTAAATCGATCTTATCGTTTAACAACGCCGCGCGGATGCGGGTTGAACTTATGGCAACTTCATCAATATCCTGCTCTGGAATTTCTACTACATCAAAGCCATAAACGGGGCCAAGTTTTAACAAGTCTTCCAGGCCGCCCTGCCGGTCTTTACCAAAACGATGATCATACCCTATCACAATTTTTTTGGTGCCAATTTTGTTCACCAGTACGTCGCGTATATAATCTTCGGCGGTTTGGTTACTAAAATCGCGAGAAAATGGGGTGATGATCAAATGATCTACACCAAGCTGCTCCATCAATTGAGCCTTTTCAGTAATGGTGGTTATCAGCTTAATGCTTTCATCCTCGGGATGCAGTATCATCCGCGGATGCGGAAAAAACGTAAGTATAACGGTTTCGCCGCCTGTTTGCTGCGCCAGCTCCTTAATACCTGCTATAATTTTGCGGTGGCCTATATGCACACCGTCAAATGTGCCAATGGTTACAACCGCGTTGGTTATCGCTGTAAATTCGTCAATATTGTTGTATATCCTCATTTGATGAGTAAAAACACAAATTTAGTTTTTTAGTTCGGCGGGCTGTGCCCGCCTGTTATTTTTTACCTGCAAATGTAATTAGTTGCTGGTCGGCAACGGGCTCAACCGGCGCTTTCAGGGCTTTAATGGTATTAAACAATTCCATCACCTCCCAGGCATCCTCTACCTTATAATTACCACTGCGGGTACGCCTTAATCCAGACAGGTATGCCCCGTTATTTAAAGCAGCGCCAAAATCGTGTACCAAGCTACGGATGTAAGTGCCCTTACTGCATACCACCCTAAAATCAACTTCGGGCAATTCAACGCGTGTAAGTTCAAATTCGCTTATGGTAACGCTTCGCAGGCGGCGTTCAACATCTTCCCCGCGGCGGGCTTTTTCGTACAAACGCTCGCCGTCTATTTTAATTGCGGAGTGGGCGGGCGGATATTGTTGTATATCGCCAGTAAACTGCGCGCAGTTACTGCGCAGCTGCTGTTCTGTAATTTGGCTGATATCGAACTTATTGTCGGGTTCGGTTTCCATGTCATACGATGGCGTGGTTGCGCCAAGCACCATGGTACCGGTATATTCTTTTTCTTCGGCCTGGAAGGTATCAATCTGCTTGGTCATTTTACCGGTGCAGATGATGAGCAACCCGGTAGCCAGCGGATCAAGCGTGCCTGCATGGCCAACCTTCAGTTTTAAAGGCTTAAAAGAATTGCGGATTTTGCCCACCACATCAAAACTTGTCCACTGATATGGTTTATTCACCAGCAACAGCTGGCCATCGGCAAATTCCTGGATATTTTGGTAAGTACTTTTCAAGTAATGTTGTTAAAGCGGCAAAGGTATGGAAAAACAAGAAACAAGCTTGGCTTAATTTCTTCCCTCCATTGTCGCTTTAACAAATAGGCTATTCCTGAAATAATATATAAATTAGATCACATCTAATTTATGACCGGTCATTATCAGCCCTATAATCACCGCGCCTATAACAATACGATACCAGCCAAACAGCACGAAGCCTTTACGCTCTAAAAAAGTGATGAATGTTTTGATGGCCAGCATAGCCACTATAAAAGCGATTACGTTGCCAATTGCAAGCAATTTTATCTCCTCGCCGGTAAAACGGTGCCCTTCTTTATAAAAATCAAGTAGCTTTTTAGCGGTAGCCGCAAACATGGTAGGCACAGCCAAAAAGAACGAAAATTCGGCCGCCGCGGTGCGGGTAAGTTTCTGGCTCATACCTCCAACAATAGTTGATGCAGAACGTGAAGTGCCAGGAATCATGGCCAAACACTGGAAAAAACCGATTTTTAACGCAGTAAGGTAATTGATATCTTTTTCTTCTTTAATAGTTGGCTTATTAAACCATTTATCTACAAAAAGTAAAATGATACCACCTACAAAAAGCGTGATGCCTACTGTAAGTGCACTCTCCAACAAAGCATCTATCTTTTTGCTAAACAGTAAACCAAAAACCGCCGCAGGTATAAATGCTACCAGCAACTTAAGGTAAAAGTTGAACGATTGTAAAAAACGTTTCCAATACAATACAACTACTGAGAGAATAGCACCTAATTGCACTGCTATGGTAAATAATTTAATAAACGGATCGGCAGCGATGCCCATAACAGACGAGGCAATGATCATATGCCCGGTTGACGATATAGGCAAAAATTCGGTTATTCCTTCTATTACGGCAAGTACAATTACTTGTATGAGTTTAACGGTATCCATGTAGGGGTTGGTGATGGGTTAGATTAAATTTGTTGAATTGATTATGCTAAGTGATTTAAAAGAGGCAAGATCAGCAAACATTCTGATAAAAGTCTGTTCATTTTCACCTATTCAACCAATCAACTACTTGCTAACTTCCGGCTTTTTTAAAATAGCGTAAAAACCTAAAGCAAAGCCAGCCAATACTACTATAGGGGCTATAACAATTTTGGTATTGCTGTAAATATCGGTAGTGCCAGACATCAGTACAAAACCAAAAGCTACTATTAATACGCTGATGATTAAAAACTTGTAATTGCCTTTATCAAAAATAAACTCTACAGGCTCATTACTGATAGTTTTTGCCGCTTTTGGCGCCGATACAGTTGCTGATGTTTTTAAAGGCGTTGTTGGTTTAAATTTTTGTGCCATATTTTTTTAATTATTGAATTATCGATTTAGTGAATTATTGATTTAATTACTGCTTCGATATTTTTTAAATATTGATTTTTTTATTGGCTACGCGATAAAACCTTTTGGCTTTAACCTTTTGCCTTTAACCTATCTATACAGGTCGTATATTTTTAAACGTAAAAACTTGTTAACAGCCAGGAATGTGCTAAAGGCCGATATAAATATGCCTAACCCAACCACACCTAAAAATACCATTCCAAACTCGGCATAGCTTTGCAGGAAAATCAGGTCGGGTACTTGCTGGTAGGCCAGGTATAAAGTACCCACAAGCAAAATAATGGCTATTAAGCCTCCTAACATACCATGCCAGATACCATATAATATAAACGGCTTACGGATAAAGCCTTTAGTGGCCCCAACCAGCTGCATGGATTTAATTAAAAACCTTTGCGAGTAGATGGCCAGCCTGATGGTATTATTAATTAAGGCAACCGATAAAACAACGAATATACCTGCAAAAGCCAGGATGATTAAGCTGATAGATTTCACATTCTCGTTCATCTTATCAACCAACGATTGCTGGTATTTCACTTCTTTAACCAGGGGATTTTTCAGCAAGTCGGCCTTAAATTTTTCGATATCCTTGTTGTTGGCAAAATCGGCCTTCATATAAATATCCAGCGATTGTGATAAGGGGTTATACCCAAGGAATTTCACAAAATCTTCGCCCAAATCTTTTTGCAGGTTACGGGCGGCCAGTTCTTTACTTACATATTGGGTTTGCTTCACCATAGGGTTGGCATCCAATTGTTTTTGCAACTGTAACACGTCAGTTTCATGCGCAGCGTCGTCAACAAAAATATTCAATACAATATTTTCCTTTACGTAGCGCGAAATGTTGTTGGCATCTATGAGCAGTAATCCTAACAAACCCACCATTAACAACACCATGGCAATACCAAATACAGTTGAAATGTATATGGTTTTTACTTTTTTTGACGATGCACTTGCTTCAAATTCTTCCATGTTTGTTTAGATATGAGACATGAGATTTGAGATTTGAGATTTGAGAAAAAAAACTGCCGCAAAATTGAGGCTCGTCTCACATCTCATATCTAATATCTCACATCTATACTTGTGCGAAATTAAGAAACACGGGTTAAAGGTAAAAGTTTATTGTTTATAAAAATGGTTTAATATTGTAATAGTGTGTGGGTTTTAACATTTATTAACGTCTGAATCAGAATTTACAGAAATTTAGAATGGACAGAATGCTTGTCAATAGCGCATTGATTCTGTATATTCTAAATTTCTGTAAATTCTGACAACATAAACAATTCCCGTCCCCACCCTGTTATACCTTTATGACAAAGCCAGCAAACGATAAACACAAACAATCGCCTTCGGATACACCAACCGACAGGCCAAACGATAATGGCGGCAAAAGCAAAGTGAAACCCCATGACAAGCAGTACCTTGCCAACGAACCTCATGGCGGCAACATTGCCAAAAAACACGAACGGGAAGAGCAACCGGTGCATTCGGTAAAGGCGGTGCCTAAAAATTAACGGGGTTTTACGTGGTACGTTTTAAGTTATACGTTTAGTTATAACCGTTAAAAACGTAGCACGTAAAACGTACAACCTACCGCGCTATCCCGGCCGAGTTAAACTGCAGATCGTAAAGTTTGCGGTAGTGGCCGTGCTCAATTTTAAGGAGTTCCTGGTGGGTGCCCATTTCCATGATCTCGCCGTGGTCAAGTACAATGATCCTGTCGGCGTTTTGGATGGTCGATAGTCGGTGGGCAATAACTATAGCCGTGCGGCCCTGCATTAGTTTATTGATGGCATTCTGGATCAGGATCTCGGTTTCGGTATCTACCGACGAAGTAGCCTCATCCAACACTAAAATAGCCGGATTGTATACCAGCGCCCGGATAAAAGATATCAATTGCGATTGCCCCGCCGAAAGGGTAGATCCGCGTTCCATTACGTTATAATCATAGCCGCCGGGGAGGCGTTCAATAAATTCGTGGGCGCCAACATCTTTTGCTGCCGCGATAATTTGCTCGCGGGTGATGGATTGGTTGTTAAGGCTGATATTATTAGCAATAGTATCAGTAAACAGGAATACATCCTGTATCACCGTGGCTATTTGCGACCGGAGGAATTCGACCTCATAATCGCGAATGTCATGACCATCAACTTTGGCGCTGCCCTTTCCTATCTCGTAAAAACGGTTAAGGATATTGATGGTAGATGATTTGCCCGCTCCGGTAGCACCTACCAGGGCCAGTGTTTCGCCGGGTTTTACGTGGAAGCTGATGTTTTTGAGCACCCAATTTTCGTCGTTATAGGCAAACCACACCTTGTCAAATTCAATTTCGCCCTGCAGCCTGCCGGTTTTCAGGGTGCCATTGTCAATAGCAACTTCGTCGGTATCCAATACTTTAAAAATCCTGTCGGCGCCTACCATACCCATTTGCAGGGTGTTAAATTTATCGGCCAGCTGACGGATGGGCCTAAAAAGCATATTAAGCAGCACAATAAAGCCGGTTATTAATCCGGGGGTAATTCCTTTTTTTGATGCAGATAAGTTAGCCAGTTGCCCGTCGGTTAGCATCCGTTTACAACCATACCAAACAAGCAGGCCAATGCAAATGGCAAACAAAATCTCGACCACCGGGAAAAATATAGAATAATACCAGTTACTGCGGATGTTGGCATCACGGTATTTTACGTTAACTGCTTTAAACTTGCGCATCTCCTGGTCTTCCCGTGCAAAAAGCTGGATGACGCTGATGCCCGAGATATGCTCGGCCAAAAAAGTGTTTAACTGGGCTACCTGGGTACGCACTTCCTGGAACGATGATTTGATGGCCTCCTTAAATACGTAAGTGGATGCAAACAGGAAGGGCATTGGGATAAGGGTAATCAATGCCAGTTTCCAGTCCTGGAACAGCATCAGGCCGATAACGGCAAATACCAGCAGCATATCGCCCATGATACTGATAAGCCCTTCAGAAAATATATCGGCAATGGTTTCCAGGTCGGATACTGTACGGGTGATGAGCATCCCGATTGGTGTCCTGTCAAAATACTTTAGCCTTAAACTGGTAATGTGGTTAAAAATGTCAATCCTCAAATCGCGAATAACGGATTGGCCCAATGTGTTGGTTAAATAAGTTTGGTAATACTGCGCCACCGTTTGAATAACCAATTGCGCCACCATCAGGCCAACCATAAAAACCAGCCCGTCGTAATCGTCATTCAGGATATTTACATCCAGCGTACGTTGTATAAGAATGGGTTGCAGCAATGCGCCAACTGCCAAAAACACCGTTAAAAAAGCGGCAATCACAAACGTGGTATTATACGGCTTTACATACCGCATCACTCGTTTTAACAATTTCCAATCAAGCGCTTTCCCGGTAACGGAGCCCCCCCCGCCCCCTGAAGGGGGTGCTTTTTGACTGGCAGAGTCGCCTGCTTTTTTTTCGTTATCCTGTTTGTTATTATTCACTTATTCCAAATGTAGTTATAAGTTCTAAATTGTTTTTAGTCAACTATAGTTCCCCCTTCAGGGGGTTAGGGGGCTGGCTAATATTTTACTTCTGTTAAATACAGCCCGCAGGCCGGTACGCTCATGCCCGCGTTTGATCGGTTTTTGCTTTCGATGATCTGGCGCACCGCTTCGGGTGGAATTTCACCTTTGCCTACCATCATCAGGGTGCCTACAATAGCGCGTACCATGTTGCGTAAAAACCTATCGGCCGAAATATGGAATACCATGCCTTGCTCGGTTTGAACCCATTCGGCGCGGCTTATTTTGCAGTTATTTGTTTTTACCTGGGTATTTGATTTACTGAAACAACTAAAATCAATATAATCCATGATCATGATAGCCGCCTGGTTCATCAGTTCCATATCCGGCACATCGCGTAACTGCCAGGAGTATCCCCTTAAAAACGGATCTTTATTGAAATGAACATGGTATTGGTATGAACGCAGCGTGGCATCAAACCGGGCATGCGCGTCTGGGCTAACCGGGATGATGTTTTTTATAGCGATATCAGCAGGCAGGACAGAGTTGAGGCCGCGAATCTTTTGGTTCATGGCAAAAGGGTTCATGGCTGATGGTTCATGGTTCATGGCCGAAGCAGCTTCATTACCATAAACTTCCCTCTCTTTACCATGATCCGTGAACGATGAACCATGAACCTCTTTCTCCTTACCATGATCTATGAACGATGAACCATGAACCTCTTCCTCCTTACCATGAACCATGAACCATGAACCATGAACCATGAACCATGAACCATGAACCTCTTCCTCCACATCAAAATGGGCAAAAAACTCTTTGGCGTGCACGCCTGTATCGGTTCGGCCGCAGCCGGTTGTTTCTATGGGTTGGCGCAGGATGGTACTTAGCGCTTTGTTCAAAGCTTCCTGAACGCTGTGGGCGTTTTGTTGTATTTGCCAGCCATGATAGGCTGTACCATCATAAGCCAGTTCAATAAAATAGCGTTGCTTAGCTGTCACGCCGCAAAGTTAATTATTATGGCGGGCTTGGGTATTCATAATTTGGTCAAAGTATCTGGAATATGCCCAAGCTGTTGTGTTGCGCAACAGGTGACACAAACCGAAACAAAACGAACACATTGATTACCAATTATTTTCAATCTGTGCACAATTATTTAGCCGGCTCACTGATGTATTCTTTGTAAATCTCTTCAAACATCAGCTTATCTTCAACCGCCTGATTAAAAGGTTTATCTAAAAAGGTGTTGCTGTAACCTATTGCCTTAGCCAGGTTCTTCAGCACTTTAAAATAAGTAACCTCGATGCCCTCAACCAGTTGCAGGTAAAATACAATAAAAACATCACGCTCCATAGGTGTTTTGCCCGACCTAATGGCGGTTATGTAGGCCTCCAGCGTCATGGCTTTCATGCCCAGCACGCTTATTTTTGATTGATCTTCGCCTATCGCGTTAAATATGCCGTCCATATGCGTTATCTGGTTCTCGGCATCATCGCGGCAATCCTGTATGGCATTTTTTAAATACTGAAGAGTGGCCAGCGTTTTTATCTCATCAAAAAAATCGATAAGATGTTGTTTGCCGCAATAAATGCTGTTTAAATGTTCGAGGAATATTTTTTTAAGATGCGCATCTTCAAACTTCACCTCCTGTGGCGATAGGTTTTTATCAGGGCTTGTGGTCATCGCTTAATAGTTACTGGAAAATCCGTTTAAATATACTATAATAATTATCATTAAAAGCAAATTTTCGGGATCAATAAAATGCCTTAAGGCAATAATTAAAACAACTATATTTGCCTCTATAATTTTAATATTATGCTACAACGAATACAAAGCATTTACCTGCTTGCCGCCAGCCTGGTGCTGTTTGCTCTTTACTTTTTCCCGCTGGCACATAACGTTTATGTAAATAACGCCCAGGTAACTATTTCGGTCACCGGCATTTTTCAGGATGTTAACGGCGTACAAAAACATATCGAATCTTTTACAGCGCTTACCGCCATAACCGCTGTAGTAGCCCTTATTCCGCTGGTCATAATTTTCCTGTTCAAAAACCGCAAACAACAATTGGCTTTTTGCTATGGCGCTATATTGGCATTATTTGGCTACAGTTTTTGGATGGCACAAACTGTAAAAAAAGCAGTAGGCGAAGGTGTGCAGTTGGATACACACTCCATGGGTATTGGGTTGTTCCTGACATCTATAAGCATAGTTATGCTTTTATTGGCAACCAAAGGTATTAAAAACGACGAAAAGCTAATTAAATCTGCCGATAGGCTTAGGTAACGCACCACACTCCCGCCTCATTTTTAATAGCTTACAGGCAACTGCCATTACAATACCTGTTAACAGGTATTTCATTTAGCGTAATAAATCCATTACATTTATGTGAATTTATGTAATGGGTTTATTAACAAAATTTGCCAACCTTAAGGCCTTTATTTTACCGGTAATATTGTGCGCCTGCTTACGCGTTTCGGCAAATAATATCGATACTTTACTTGTTAAAGGCCCCGTTAATGATTACCTGAGCAACTATTACACCTGGTTTAAGGATGGCACAGGCACATTAACCCCAAATGCCGCTTACGATAGCCTTAAAGCCTATAAATTTAAGCACGACCGTAACCGGAAAGTGTTTAACCGTGGTTTTACGGGCGATAGCTACTGGCTGGCCGTTTATGTAAAAAACGACACCACCATCCAAATCCCCATATTGTGGAGCTTTTATAACAACTACCTGTCATTTGATTTATACGAAGCTGATGATGGCAGGCTGCCCTTAAAATTTCACGGCACCCAATCGAGTTTAAACCCGCTTGATAAACGCGAGTACCCGGTAAGGAGTCCATCGTTCAAAATACTCATGGCGCCGCAGCAAACAAAGCTGTTGCTGGTAAAGGTGCACGCTATTAATACCGATAACATTTACTTCCCTACTGATATCACTACAACTGAGGATTATTTACAATACGAAACGCATAACTCGTTCCTGCTGGGCAAATTCATAGGCTATTTTCTGTTTGCACTGGTATTTAACGTTTTGCTTTGGTTTGCGCTTAAAAACAAGTTACACCTGTGGCATGCGGCATACGTGTTATCACTCATCGGGTTTAATATCAATGAGTTTTTGTTAGACACGTTCACATTTCCAGATTGGCTATACAAACCATGGGCGCTTATACCCAAAAGCCTGTTCCTGCTTTTACCCGTTTACCTTGGCATTAATATTTTGCAAATATTCATCAACCAAAAACAAGATTTTAAATTACTTTATAAAATTTTCAGGGTATATAAAGTTATAGCGTTAATTGTCCTGGCACTCGTTTTTGCTAATTCATTTGTTTTACCTGCCAATAATACTTTTGTTGCTTTTGTGCGCCTTACCGCCAATTATCTCACCCTGGCCGGCTTAATGTTGATAGGTATTAATGTAGTTGCCGGCGTTGTAAAAAAACACTATTATACCATTATTTACTCAATATCTACCATTTTCCTGTTATTTGCTTTTCTTGACTTTTTACTAAACACACTTGAACTTGGCCAGCTTTTTTTTATTCCGCCCGGCAACATCGTAGTGGCATTTACCTTCGAGATACTGGCCCTTACGGTTATATTCGTTTTTAAATACAAAAAAGAAAAAAACGATAGCATCCGGGCCCTTAACGAAACTTTTAATATGCGCACCAGCTGGGCCCGGGAAATTATTAAGATACAGGAATTGGAACGCGAGCGCATAGCCCGCGATTTGCATGACGATGTTGGCGCCACTTTAAGCACCCTGAAACTGCATTTAAGCAACCACCCGGAAAAGGCCAAAACAAAACAGGAAACTTTAGATTATCAACGGTCAATTGACCTGATCACGAAGGTTACAGAAGATGTAAGGGCCATTTCACATGACTTGCTCCCGCCTGATTTTTCGGAGGATGGGCTGTTTATAGCCCTCCAAAGCCGGGTTGACGATATTAACTATAATGGCAGGATAAAGTTTCAGTTGGTTACCGAGGGCGACGAAGAAAAAATAGATAAAGTAACCACTGCTATTTTAATTTATCGTATTATTAATGAATTAATTACCAACATTACTAAACACTCCGATGCATCTGAAGCCAGCGTGCAGCTGGCTGTACTGAGCACCGGCATCCAGATAATAATTGAAGATAACGGGATAGGGATGAGCACCGTAGTAAATAAAGCAGGAATTGGCTTAAAAAACATCGCCTCGAGGGTTGAATTCCTGAACGGGGAAATGCACATTGATACCAGCAAAAATGGATCGACATTTATCATATCAATACCTTTTGACCTTAAACACGATTTAATTAACGATAATGACGCCAGCTAAACCAGCTATCCAAATCATCATTGCCGAAGATCATCCCGCCTTTTCAATTGGGGTTGAGCAGTCATTGGCGCGGACTGGCAACCTTAAAGTAATAGATAAGGTAACCAATGGCAAACAATTAATGCAATTGCTAAACACCAAAGTACCCCACCTTATCCTGATGGATGTTTTAATGCCTTACATGAATGGCATCGAGGCCGCCAGGCAAATCCAAAAAGATTTCCCGGCTATCCGTATCATATTTATATCCATGTACGAGGAAAGGAATATTATTAAACAATGCATGCAGTACGGGCATGGCTATATCCCCAAAGCATCCACTACCGAGCAACTGATTACCATTATCAATACCGTTATGGCCGGCCAAACCTACTACCATAATAACCGCCAGCAGCCTTTTCAGCAAACTTATAGTGATGATCTAATCAAAAAATACAAGCTCACCAAACGCGAGATTGAGCTGATTCAGCTGCTAAAAAATGGATTAACCACCAAGGAGATAGCCGGAAAATTATTTCTGAGCAGCCTTACCATTGAAACCCATCGCAAAAACATTTTCAGAAAGCTGGAAGTGAAGAATATCACTGAGTTGATTGTTTTTGCACTAAGTAACCGGATAGTAGAGTAGAAAAACAGCATCCGGCATTATAAAAGCAACCCCATAAATTACAAACCCCATAATTAAATAGCTATTTTAAAGGCAATTAGCATCAATTTGAAAATATATCCACGAAAAGCAAATCTGTTTGTATATACGTATTGCTTTTGAAAAATATTAACGCTATCTTTGCGCCCGATTTGGCGATGTTGCCAAATTCGTTATTTTAATTCATGAACCCATTTATTGAACTGGGAATCCGTCATGATATTGTTAATGCCATCTCTGAGTTAGGGTTTGAAAACCCAACGCCAATCCAGGAACAGTCAATTCCGGTATTGTTAACAGGCAGCAACGATTTTGTCGGATTAGCCCAAACCGGGACCGGTAAGACTGCTGCCTTTGGCCTACCATTATTAGAACTGTTGGATTTTGAAGAAAATCATCCACAGGCACTTGTTTTATGCCCAACACGTGAACTTTGTTTACAGATCACGAACGACATTAAAAATTACTCCAAAAAAATGGACAACGTTCACGTTGTGGCCGTTTATGGCGGAGCAAGCATTATGGATCAGCTACGCCAGATTAAACGCGGCGTACAGATCGTTGTAGCCACACCAGGCCGTATGCTTGATATCATTAACCGTAAGGCGATAGATTTTTCGAAGGTAAAATTTGTAGTATTGGATGAAGCTGATGAAATGCTCAATATGGGCTTTCAGGAAGACATTGATAATATCTTATCTACCACTCCGGACGAGAAAAAAACCTGGCTGTTTTCGGCCACCATGCCAACTGAAGTTCGCCGTATAGCGAAAAAGTACATGAATGAGCCGTTTGAGCTTACCATGGGCACAAAAAACACCGGCAATGCCAACATTGAGCACGAGTACTATATAGTACGTGCACGTGATAAGTATGCCGCTTTTAAACGTATTGTTGATTTTAATCCTGACATTTTTGGTATCGTATTTTGCCGTACCAAAATTGAAACCCAGGATATTGCAGAAGCCCTGATAAAAGACGGTTACAATGCCGATTCTTTACATGGCGACCTGTCACAACAGCAACGCGATAAAGTAATGAAACGTTACCGCGAGCGCAGCCTGCAATTGTTAATTGCTACTGATGTTGCCGCACGTGGCATTGATGTTAATGATGTAACACACGTTATTAACTACTCGTTACCAGATGAGGTTGAAAACTACACCCACCGTAGCGGCCGTACAGCCCGTGCAGGTAAAACAGGTGTATCTATCAGCATTATCAACGCCAAAGAATTAGGTAAAATACGCCAGATTGAGCGCACCCTGGGTAAACGCTTTGTTAAAGCCGAAATACCAACAGGGTTTGATGTTTGCGAAAAACAATTATTCTCTATTGTTCATAAAGTACATAACGTACAGGTTAATGAGCAGCAAATTGAGCAATACATCCCGCGTATTATGGACGAGTTTAAGGATATGAGCAAAGAAGAGTTCATCAAACGCTTTGCTTCTATCGAGTTTAACCGTTTCCTTGATTATTACAAAAATGCACCTGACCTTAACGCAAGCGTTGAAGAAGGCAATCGCAGGGATAGGGATGACCGAGGTGAGCGTGGCGAACGTGGTGCTTCGAGTGGCCCGTCTGCTTACACCCGTTTATTTATAAACTTAGGTTCGGTTGATGAATTTAACCGTGGCGATTTGTTAGGTTACATTTGCAATCAATCAAAAATTAGCGGCCGCAGCGTTGGTAAAATAGATGTTAAGGGTGTTTACTCTTTCTTTGAAGTACCAAATGAGGATGTTGAAAAAGTAAATGCTGGCTTCCAGGGCGCCGAATATAAAGGCCGCCCGGTTCGGATAGAAGTATCCGGCGAAGGCACCAGCGACCGTCGTGAAGGCGGCGGTGGTCACCGTGGAGGCGAGCGTCGCGAAGGCGGTGGTGGTTATCGTGGTGGCGAACGTCGCGAAGGCGGCGGTGGTTACCGTGGTGGCGAAAGAAGCAACTCAGGCGGCGGCGATCGTCGTAGTGGTGGCTTCCGTGACTTCTCGGGCAAACCCCGCGAAGATCGCCCGGAACGCAAAAGAAGATTCTAAATTAGTAGTAAGTATCAAGTAGTAAGTAACAAGATAGCTTCAGTAAAGCTTCTATTATCTTACTACTTGATACTAAATACTTACTACTCAATAAAAGATAGTTTTCATGGGCTTCCCCTGGTAAGGAAGCAAGTTTTAGTTTAGTTTTGTTAACAAAGCCTTCAATGCCGCCAGCATGAGGGCTTTTGTTTTTTATGGGAGTTTTCAAAGCTTTCGAAGCTGCGGTTTGTGAGGATACAAACCGCAGCTTAAAATATATTAGAACCGTCATTGCGAGGTACGAAGCAATCCCCTACAGGCTTAGTCCCACATAGCTCGGGATTGCTTCGTACCTCGCAATGACGATCTTTCACCTACCTCGCAAACTCAACCAAATCCGAATCTGGATAAAACAAGGTAAGCTTATGGTCGTCCAGGTTCTTAATCAGGAATTTGGTATAGGGGCGGCTACCCTGGTACGATGTAAAAATGGTATCTTTTTGCACAAAGTAATCTTCGGTAACCGGTTGTCCATCATCAGTAGTAAAACCTTTGTCAGTTATCTCCAGTTTAGTAGCACCATCTTTTGATACCCATTTGCCCATTAATTTTTTGTTAACCTCGCTTTTTGCAGCCTGGTTGCTGTTACATGAAAATGCAAACAACGTAAGGGCATAAACAGCTGGCATCACTAAAGCATATTTTTTCATGGCAAACATGGTAAGTGCAGGCCTAAGCCTGCACTGTTAAGATACAACTTTTATTTTTCGGGTTTATCAATAAGCTGAGATTTTTTTACATAAACCCGGTGACCTTTTTTGTTTACGTAATAGTATTTATCGTGCTCATCAATATAAACAGTATGGTTGCCAGGTCCAACCTTTCCTTCGTACTTCTTATCAACTACCGCCGATGCGCCATTAGCCGCAATCTGTGATGTTTTATGACCAACCTTTTTAGCGGCTTTTGAAATTTTATGTCCAATTGTACTGTCCTTATGGGTTTGCGCAAAAGCGGGCGATATTATAAATGTACCGGCCGCAAACATTGCGATTTTGAATAGATTTTTCATGGTAATGAACAAATTGAGTTAATGTTATTATTATTAACTCAATTTCTCGGCCAAAAGCCTCATTTCTACCACAGGCGACTGTTTTTGATACAAAATAGCATAAACAGCATCGCAAATGGGCATATTTACCTTGTACTGTTTGTTAACCTGCTGTAGGCAATTTACTGCATAATAGCCTTCGGCAACCATATTCATTTCAAGCTGGGCCGATGTAACGGTGTAGCCCTTCCCTATCATATTACCAAAAGTACGGTTGCGGCTAAACTGCGAGTAGGCAGTAACCAGCAAGTCGCCCAGGTAAGCCGATTCTTTAATATCACGGTTAATAGGGTGCACCACATCAACAAACCTTTCCAGCTCGCGTATAGCGTTTGAAATAAGTACCGACTGAAAATTATCGCCATATCCCACTCCGTGGCAAATACCACCGGCTATGGCATATACGTTTTTCAACACGGCACCCCACTCGGTGCCATAAATATCATCAGATACGTTGGTTTTAATGTAGCGGGTATTAATCATCCCCGCAAATTCCGCGGCCAAAGCAGCATCACCCGATGCAATGGTGAGGTAAGAAAGTTTTTCTAATGCCACTTCTTCTGCATGGCAAGGGCCGCTTATCACTATAAAATCCTCAAACGGAATACCATATTTTTGGTGCAAAAACTCGCCTATAATTAAATTTTCATCGGGCACAATACCCTTTATAGCCGATATAATTTTTTTACCTGCCAAATCCGCCGGAGTAATACCGGTTAACGCTTCCTTTAAAAACGCCGCAGGTACATTTAGTAATACAAAATCGGCCCCCTTTATCAACGATTTTAAATCTGTTGATATATTTTCTTTAGGCAGCTTTATTTCAACCGAACTTAAATAATAAGGGTTATGGCCAAACTTATGCAAATGTTCTACAGCCTGCGCATTCCTCATCCACCAAAAAACTTCTTTTTCGGTAGTGTTATCAACCAACATTTTTACATTGGCAGTAGCCCAGCTTCCTCCGCCAACAACGGTTATCTTTTTCTTGTACATTGAATAAATAAAGTAGTAATGCCAGGTTTAAGTTTTAATTGACAAAGCAAATTAAGGAATTTTTATTTACATAAGGGGAAAGGCGAAAGGTTAAAGGTAAAAGGCGAAAATGTTTTTGAAAATGTTTTTAATGAGGACTAAAGATAAAGGACTTTTAAAATGATAAACTAAATTGGTTAAGTTTGTTTATAAACGTATCCGCCACCAGCCCCCTCTAAATCTCCCCCGGCAGGGGAGACTTTTTTTTAAGCCCCCCCCCTTCCGGGGAGGGTTTGGGTGGGGCTGATGGGTAACTTTATTTACCATATGAACCCATCAGCCAGGAATAAATTTAACGCAGGCTTTACCAACGCAAAATACCAGGAGTTTTTAGCAAAGCTTAATGATGGGTTGCACAATCCTGTGCAATTCCGTGTAGCCGAGACACCTGTTTTCCTGACGGCCGATTTTCGCGACAGACTGATAGCCGCCGGTGATGACATTCTGGGCACCATTCTGCAACCCGGCTTCAAGGAACTTACCGAGCGGGCAATCCCCGATAAGTGGCGTGTTGCCAATGAAAACAACCATCCTCACTTTATAGCCCTCGATTTTGGTATCTGTAAAGATGCCCATGGCAATATTGTACCCCAGCTGATAGAAATGCAGGGGTTTCCGTCATTATATGGTTTCCAGGTTTTGCTGGGCGATGTTTATGCGGATGTTTTTGATATTGCCGGTGATGAAACCGTTTATTTTAGCGGGCTGGATAAAGCCGCTTACGTCGCTCTGCTCAAAAAAACAATTATTGGCGATTGCAAACCAGCCGAAGTTGTTTTAATGGATGTAAATGCCCCGGAGCAAAAAACCGCAGTCGACTTCTATATTACAGAAAAATACCTTGGCATCCCGGTGGTATCTTTAAGCGAACTGGTACAACAAGGTAATCAGCTATCTTATAAGGCGGATGGTGAACATCAATCAATTAAGCGTATTTATAACCGCTTGATTTTTGATGAAATTGATAACGATCCGGAGATTTTTGAAAAGGTTGTTGATATCAGGAAGCCTTTTGATGTGGAGTGGATAACCCATCCCAATTGGTTTTATCGCGTCAGTAAATTTACCATGCCTTTTTTAAGCGGCGATTATATCCCCAAAACACAGTTTTTGCACCAGGTAGATTACCTGCCGGCCGATCTGGAAAACTACGTATTAAAACCCCTGTTTTCTTTTGCCGGGCAGGGTGTAATTATTGATGTTACTGTGGACGATGTCCGCAGTATTAAAGATCCGGAAAACTGGATATTACAGCAAAAAGTAAACTACGAGCCGGTTGTGCAATCGCCTGATGGCGGTGTAAAGGCCGAAATCAGGTTGTTGTACCTATGGCCGGATGGTGATGAAAAACCCACACTGGCTATAAATTTGGCCCGGTTAAGCCGCGGAAAGATGATTGGCGTACGATATAATAAAGATTTTGACTGGGTTGGCGGAACAATTGCCTTTATGCCACGTTAAACTATATACTATTAAAGGCGTCTGTACGTATATATTAAAAATTAAGTATTTTTGCACCATGAACATCCAGGTAATTTTAGTTATTCTTCTTTTTGCCGCTGCTGTTTTTTACATTGGCCGTATGATGTATAAAAGCCTCACGGCCAAAAAAAGCTGCGGTGGCAATTGTAAATGCGGTGTTGATTTTTCGGGCATCGAGCCGGGCAAAACAGGCAAATAAGTTACAACATCCATTCATCATATCTTCATTTGTTACCTATACTTTTAAACCAGAAGTAATCTCACTTAATGGCTTCAAATAAGCAAATTTTTCAGGCAGATACCCCCGGCAGATGGAACCGCTTTAAATGGCTCAGCCGTGTGCTGCTTGCATTTTTGGTAGTAGGCATTATAGCCGTAATAGTCACCATTAAATCTACCTATTACCCCAGCCTCCCAAGCCTTGACCTGGCGCCAAAAAAAATGTCGAAAGAAGAGCTTGCGCAAATCAAGCGGTCAACCAAATACAGGTCGTTCAAGATACAAAAAAGCGAAATTGAAGCGCTTGAACGAGCCAAACGACAACACCAGCGCAAGCACCCTAACAATAAAGACCGCCTGAATGTTGCCTTTTACCGCCCATGGGAACCACAGGCCTATTATTCGCTGCTTGACAATATGCCCAAGCTGGATATGGTGGTAAGCGAAGGCTTTTCTATTCTTCCGGGTGTGGATACCGTAATCACCAAAGTTGATACCGGCCTTATCAACGTTAATAAAAAATACAATAAGCCAATTATACTCACGCTATCAAACTATGTAAATAAAAACAACCAGCAGGGTGGTTATGATAGCAAGGATGTTGAACGCATTATTAAAAATCCTGCTTTGCGGGCTGGTTTTATCAATAGCATTACAAACGCACTTACAAAATATAAGTTTAAAGGCATCAATATTGACCTTGACGAAATAAAAGACCGCAACAGCAAAAACTACATCACTTTTCAAACCGAGCTTTACAAAACCCTTAAGGCCAAAGGTTTCCTGGTGACACAAAACGTAGTGCCCGAAGATGAATCGTACGATATTGTGCGATTACAGCATGTTAACGACTTCCTGTTCATTATGGCCATTGATGAGCATAATGAATTAAGCAACCCCGGCGATTTATCAAACCAGCACTGGGTTGAGCAGATACTGGATGATGTATGCAGCAAAGTACCCAGCGAAAAAATCATTTTAACATTTGCAGGCGGCGCTTATGACTGGCGCGAAACCAGCATTGGCAAATCAATAGGTTATCAGCAGGCCATCAGTACCGCAAAGGAAAACCAAAGCAAGATCACTTTTGATCCTGTTTCGGCCAACTCGCATTTTGCTTACATGGATAAGGACAGCCTTGATCATGACATTTACTTTGCCGATGCAGCTACCAACTTTAACGTTATCCGCATGGCCGATGACTGGGCAACTGGTGGCGTAGCACTATGGCGCATGGGTACCGAAGATCCAAGGCTTTGGTCGTTTTTCCAAAAAAACCTGTCTATCGATTCACTGCGTAAAACAGGCGTAGATATGAAGCGCCTGACCTCTGTTGGTTTAAACAGCCGCAAAAACGTAGAGTATGATGGCGATGGAGAGGTGCTCGACCTTATAACCACACCCCAAACCGGCGAGATTGATGTAAAACTGGATACAGGCAACTATACCATCACGGCGCAAACCTATAAAACACTACCTACCAAGTACATGATCCGTAAGTATGGGTATAAGCCTAAAAAGGTTGTTTTAACCTTTGATGATGGCCCCGACCCGGATTATACCCCGCGCATTCTGGATATCCTTCAAAAAGAAAAAGTTCCGGCCTCGTTTTTCGTAGTTGGTTCCATGGCCGAAAAAAATATAGCTATCCTCAGGCGCATTTATGAGGACGGTTATGAAATTGGCAACCACACGTTTTTCCACCCGGATATATCAACCATCAGCCTGCAACGTGTGGTGCTGGAGCTAAATGCCACCCGTAAGATCATCGAATCGGTTACCGGGCGCAGTACCATCTTGTTCCGCCCGCCATTTAATGCGGATGCCGAGCCCGAAACCTTGGCCGAAGTTATTCCTGTTGCCGAAAGCCGCAGGCAAAGCTACATCACCATTGGCGAATCTATTGACCCATGGGATTGGCAGCCCGGCGTAACAGCCGATAGCATTGTTGCCCGCACCATCAGGCAGGCCAACAATGGGTCGATGATCCTGTTGCATGACGCCGGCGGCGATACCCGCGAAGAAACGGTGAAGGCGTTGCCCGCTATTATCCATTACTTTAAAACACATGGCTATGAGTTTACCACCATTGCCGATGTGCTTGACAAAACCAAGGATGACCTGATGCCGCCTATAAAGGACGATCATACCGGCATTTTTGGCCCGATGTATGATGTTTCAGTACATGCCTATTATTATTTTAGCTGGTTTTTAATATACGTGTTCTTGTCGGCTATATTCCTGGCCATCGGCCGTATTGTTTTAATTGCCATACTGGCGGTCAGGCAAAACAGCGAGAACAAAAAGACAGCAAAACTGCGCGGCGATAACTTGCCCCTGCCTCCGGTTAGCATTATTGTACCTGCTTATAACGAGGAGGTAAATGCTGTTGCCACCATACAAAGTTTATTAAAAACAGAATACCCCGTTTTTGAAATTATTTTTGTTGACGACGGATCCAAAGACGACACTTTCGCGGTAGTATCTGCCGCTTATGAGGGGCATCCGCTGGTTAAAATATTAACTAAACCAAACGGGGGTAAAGCATCGGCATTAAACTTTGGGATAACCCATGCCACCAGCGATTTTGTGGTGTGTATTGATGCCGATACGCAACTTAAAAACGATGCCATTTATCACTTAATGAGCTACTTTACCGATGAGGAAATTGGCGCTGTGGCGGGTACAGTAAAAGTTGGTAACGAAACCAACATCATTACCCGCTGGCAGTCGATAGAATACATTACCGCCCAAAATATGGACCGCCGCGCTTTTGACCTTATCAATAGCATTACGGTAGTGCCGGGTGCTATCGGCGCGTTCCGCAAATCGGCCATTTTCCGGGCTGGCGGCTTTACCTATGATACATTGGCCGAAGATTGCGATTTAACCATGCGTATCCTTAAACAGGGCTATATTGTAAGAAATTGTGCCGAGGCTATTGCTTATACTGAAGCTCCGGAAACTATTGATATGTTGCTTAAACAACGTTTCCGCTGGAGTTTTGGAGTTATCCAAAGTTTCTGGAAAAACCGCGATGCGCTATTTAACAAAAAATACAAGTTCTTTGGGATGGTGGGCATGCCTAATATCCTCATCTTCCAAATTGTATTACCCCTGTTCTCCCCGCTGGCAGATTTGATGATGATCTTCGCCTTGTTCGGCGAGAAGCCGGAGAAAATGCTCATCTATTATGTGGCCTTCGTGGTCGTCGATTTCATTGTGGGCATCATAGCCTTCCGTATGGAAAAAGAAGATTACAGGAAGCTTATTTACATTATACCACAACGTTTCCTGTGGAGGCAGCTAATGTATTACGTACTCTTTAAATCGATGCGTAAAGCCCTTAAAGGCGAGTTAAGCGGATGGGGCGTGCTGAAGCGGACGGGGAACGTAAATATTAAAGGCGGTCAAAAGAAGAATAACTCAGCAATATACATTATTGTTATCTTGCTGATAATTGCCGCAATTGTATTTTGGGTGGTAAAAAAGTGGTACATGTAGGCTGAAGAACTGTATGGAGATCGAGACAAAAAACACCCGCATCTGGAATGCTTTTTGTCTTGACTCACTTGCCTCTTAGGTTATTCTCTTTCGATCAGGCAAACCGCGTAAGCCACAACACCTTCTTCCCTGCCAATAAAGCCCAATTGCTCATTAGTGGTAGCTTTTATTGATATATCATCTTCGCTTATAGATGCTGCCTTGGCTATATGAACCTTCATAGCCGGGATGTGCGGATTAATCTTAGGCGCTTCCAAGCATACCATGGCATCAATGTTGCCGATACTAAAGCCTTTTTCTTTTATAAGTTCAACAACATGCTGAAGCAGGATAAGACTACTGATACCTTTCCAACGATTGTCGGTATTGGAGAAATGAAAACCTATATCGCGCATGTTGGCAGCGCCAAGCAAAGCATCGCAAATGGCATGTAAAAGCACATCGGCATCTGAGTGGCCGTAAGCGCCTGCGTGGTGCTCTAAATTAACCCCGCCTAAAACAAATGGGTGCTGCTCACGTAACTGGTGAACATCAAAACCAAACCCTACTTTAATTTTACCCATTATTATTTTGATACATTGGAGGTACCGCCAAAACTTGCCGACAAACTAAAACGCAAGGTATTGGCCAAAGGACTATTTTGCTGGCTGGCTGCCAGGTATGAGAAATCGAATTTAAAAATATCATATTTAAGGCCAAACCCAAGGGTGATATAGCGCCTGTCGCTTTTGCTTGGGTTTTCATATAAATAACCGGCACGTATGGCAAACTGGTTATTATACCAGTATTCGGCTCCTGGCGATAGGCTAATTTCTTTCAGTTCTTCGCTAAAACCGCCAGGGGCATCACCAAATGACTGAAAAATGCCGGATGGTACCGAAACGTCATCATTTTTACCGCTTATAATCGTACCGTTTGCATCTTTTATAGGCGGAGTAGGCGTTAATAGTTTGTTTACATCAAAAGCAACCGTTATTTGGTTATTTTCGTCAAGATTCCAGGTATTGGCGGCGCCTAACTTTAAATTGGCAGGTAAAAAATATTTAGGCCCATTTGTAGTATAGCTAATTTTAGTACCGATGTTAGATATATTGGCACCAAACGCAAACAGGTTATCATCTCCATACGTGGTTTTATAAAACATAGATACATCGGCGGCAAAAGCATTGCCGGCCCTACCTGTTTGGCTTGACCCTGCCGTGGCAAATGAAACACTCGAAATACTTGAATGAATATAACGCGCTGTTAAGCCCAACGAAAAATTCTCGCCAAACTTACGTGCAAAGCTAACATCAAGCGAAAATTCATTTGGCGTGTAAGTACCTTGGTTATTGGATTGATCGTCATTTAATTGCAGCGAGCCGTAATTAAAATAACGCAATGAAGCACCAAGTGTATTACGATCGTCTATTTTATGGGCGTAACTCAGGTATGATAAACTGATATCAGGTACCAGGTGCCTTAGCCATGGAGAATATGACAGCGAAAGAGCATCGTTGCTTTCAACAAAAGCAAGCTTTGAGGGATTCCAGAAATTGGCATTAACATCCGGCGAAATAGCAACACCCGCCTCGCCCATTGCACCCGAACGCGAATCGGGGGTAATGTTCAAAAAAGGCACCTCAACGCGCGATCCTCTGTATGTGCTACCATCAGTACTTGTTTGCGCCACAACAGTAAATGGCACTAAATACAATGATAAGAAGGTTATATTCCGAAATGTAAAAAACTTCATTGGGTGCAATTTAGCTTTATTATTTTAATTGATAAATATAGGCTCATAATTTACATTGGTTTTTTTGCAGGAATTATCCGCTGCAAATCATCAAAAAAAACAAAACATTGCAACCAACTGCGCTACTTTTACGTTAAAAGCATCAATAATTGTTTGATTTATTTAGAAGAAGATACATTAGCGTTAGCATTATGTCCATTTTTTTCTAAATTTACGTCATTAATATAATTGTAAAATTATGAAAATACTTTTTACTAAAACTGCTTTAGCCCTTGCGGCCGCATGTGCATTGGTAAGCAGCTGTAGTAAACCACCGGCATCGCAAAAAACCGGTTTAGTTTATAATAACAAAAGCAATGGTGGTTACGAGCGTTACAGGCAAACACACCCCGCACCTGGTCCGGGTCTGGTACCTATTGAAGGTGGTACCTTTGTAATGGGCGGCAGTGCCGATCAGGACGTAACTTATGACTATAACAATGTAAGGCGCAGGGTAACCGTACCCTCGTTTTATATGGACGAAACAGAAGTAGCTAACCAGGACTGGCTTGATTATTTGCACTGGTTAAGCATCACTTTCCCGCAAGATCGCGAATTATATTACGATGCGTTACCAGATACCCTGGTGTGGCGTAAACCATTATCATATAATGATCCTTACGTAGACAACTACCTCCGTCACCCTGCATTTCAGGACTACCCGGTTGTAGGGGTTAGCTGGGATCAGGCACAAGATTATTGCTCATGGCGTACCGACCGTACCAACGAGAATATTTTGCGCGAAACCGGCCGTTTGGTTACCTGGAAAGACCAAAATGCCAAAGGTGGCAAAAGAGCTGCGGGCGGTACAAATGCCGCAAGCGGATCATCGCAACAGCCATTTAATACAGATATTTATTTGAACGGCCAGATGAGAGGTGCCGGTGTTGATGGTAAAAAAATGCTGCCTAACTTAAGCCCCAACGCCACTACAGGAACAGGCAAAAATGCAAAACCCGTAAGGCCGGTACGTATGGAAGACGGTATTTTAAAACAAGCTTACCGTTTACCATCAGAAGCCGAATGGGAATATGCTGCTTTGGCATTGGCCGGCAACACCCAGTTTGAAAATATTGATGACGGGAAAATGTATTCATGGAACGGAATGGGCGTTCGTTCGGCAAAAAGTAAAACCCGTGGTTTGATTTTAGCCAACTTTAAAAGAGGAGCCGGCGATAACATGGGCGTGGGTGGTTATTTGAATGATAAAGCCGACATTACAGCGCCGGTACGTACCTACCCACCAAATGATTTTGGTTTATACCAAATGTCGGGTAATGTTAACGAGTGGGTGCAGGATACTTACCGCCAAACATCTTTTGAAGAATTTGAAGATTTTAATCCTTTCCGTGGTAACCAGTATACCAACAAACGCTTAGCCGATCCGTCAAAAGGCTTATACGCTAAAGACAAATATGGCAAGCCGATTAAAGATCCGGCCAAGTCAAACAAAAAAATGAAGTATGCCGACTACCTGGCATTACAGCAAGGCCAGGATCCAAACACTGTTAACAGTGCACCTGCGCAAGGCACACCTGCTAACGGCGCCGTTGCAGCTCCCGGAACACCTGCCAACGCTGCGGCAACTAAAGCTGCAGTTGCTTCATTGGTTAAAGATTCTGGCAAAAAATACGATCCCGATTTCAGGGGCGAAAAAGATACTGTTAGTACTGCGCTGTATGGTACAACCTCATTGGTAAATGACCATTCGAAAGTTTATAAAGGTGGTTCATGGAATGACCTTGCTTTTTGGATGAACCCCGCTACCCGCCGTTTTATGGACGAAGACGAGTCAAGTGCCGAAGTTGGTTTCCGTTGCGCGATGACCTTAGTAGGTGCTCCGGAAGTTTACCCTAACGGCAAGCCACACTACCCGGTAAAAAAACCAAAGCCATTTAAGGCTAAATAAGATACCCAATTTTAAACTTAAGTATTAAGGCCGTTCAGTATTGAATGGCCTTTTTTGTTTAGTTCATTTCAAGCATAACTGAGCAGCCAGGAGCACAATTAACCCTGCCCCCTCATATCAATGGCAACCTACCAAGCTATTATTGGCAACAAATCGTAGCATTTGGCATCCTCAAGACTGGCCTATAGGCAAATTACGCTAATACTACCAGCAGTATTTTAACGAAAGTCGTAAGCCCATTGCTAAAAATATATGAACATAATACCTCATGGTATTTGGCGTAAGCATCGATAATGAACGGTTAACAACCCAACGAGGCAAGGGCATATCCGAACATCAGTATTGAGTATAGCCCGAGCACGGCGCCTCTCTGAAATAATAAAACCCGACAGCATCAGCTACCGGGTTTTATTCTATATTGGGTAATCTTATTAATAACCTGGGTTTTGTACTAAATTAGAGTTAGCATCCATTTCACGTTTCGGTATAGGGAATACCAGTTTCGGTGAGTTCCATGCAAATGCGTCTACGTGGTTACCATCACCATCAATGGAATATGTAGTTTCCTTATAGCGTTTTAAATCGCCCAGGCGCTGGCCTTCAAACGGAAGTTCAACACGGCGTTCCTGCTTAACTGCTGCAAATAAAGCTGCTGCTGTAATGGCAGGTGTATTAGGTAATAATGCCCTGTGTCTTATAATATTGATATCCGCTGCCGCGCCGGTTAAATCCGGAGTGGCTTTCAAAATTCGCGCTTCAGCCCTGATCAGGTAAATCTCGGCCAAACGAATTGTGACAACATTGCCAAAAGCATTGTTAAACTTCGACGTAAAGCTATCGTCAGTGAACTCGTTAGCCCTATCATCACCCGTTTCATAACGATCAAAATGTTGCTGGTTAATATAGGTTTCCTCGCGGCCTGCAAAGGCAGACGATGCGTATACCTCGTTTAGTGCATTAAAACCTGATTGATTTGATATTTGAATTGCAAAAATATCCTCTTTGGTATTGAATACACGCGTTGCCTGCTCTTTAACCTGAAACTCATCAGTAAAATGCTCAACCAGCCCATAACCAGCATCAATTACTTTACTCGCTTCAATTTCAGCCTGTGCGTAGTTTTCCTGCGTTAGATAAATTCTTGCCAATACTGCAGAGGCCGCCGTTGAACTTGCATATGTTGTGGATATCGAAGGAAGATTTGCTTCGGCCACTTTAAGATCTGCTATTGCCTGGGCATAAACTTCAGCTACAGTATTACGTTTAACCTTTTGAATACCTGGAATAGTGGTAGTTGGCGTTAACACCAGTGGTACGGCAAGATTGGTAGTTGGCGATCCATCATTCCACGCTCTTCCAAACGCGCGCGCCAAATCAAAATAAGTCATTCCGCGCAAAAACTTGGCTTCGCCTTCCACAGTATTTTTACTTGTGCTTACAACGAGGTTTAAATTAGCCAATACCGTATTACACACTCCTATTGTGTTATATCCGCTGTCCCATACTCCTTCAACAAAAAAATTGTTTATGGTTATCGCTTTGTTATCTAATTCGGTATAGTCAGAGAATGTACCAAAATAGGAGAAATCTCCATCATCGGCTAAAAAATCCGTACTTGATTGTAACCTGCCACCATATAAGCCTCTTAGGCCCGCCGCAGTGTATGCGCCAATAAGTACACCCTGTACATCTTTTGATGTTTTTAAAGCCAGCGCCGATTCAACAGAATTTTGCGGCTTAATATCCAACTGCTTTTCACAGCCGGAGTTATACAGCATTGCTATAGTACCTAATGCTATAATCGAATATTTTATTTTTTTCATCTTCTTCAGCTTAAATTAAAATCCCACGTTTATTCCAAAAGTTATTGTTTTAGCTTGCGGAGCTGCATAAAAGTCATAATTCTGGGTAATGTTGCCAGAAAAGGCATCCGAGTTCAACTCAGGGTCCCAGCCTTTATATTTAGTCCAGGTGGCTAAGTTTGTAGCTTGCACGTAAATCCTTAAACTACGTAGTTTAATTTTTTCAAGTATACTTTTGGGGAAATTATAACCTAATACAATATTTTTCAAACGCAAATATGATCCGTCACTCAAATACCTTGAACTCGGTGATACGCCATTACCACCAAATAAGCGGGCTTCTGGTACCATAGTTTTATCGCCTGGTTTTTTCCACGATTGTAATTGGTCAATAGTTTGGTTATCCGCGCCATTGTTAAAACCAACGGACATGTACTGGCCACCGCCATTATAAATTTTATCACCGTTTACCTCCTGTAATAAGAAACTAAACTCAATTCCTTTATAAGTAACGGTATTACTTAAACCGGCGATAAATTTAGGATTAGGATCGCCTACTACAACAGGCGTTGCCGCATTATAATCGCTGGTAGTTGTTCTATCGCGTTTTCCATTACCAAGATCGGTATTCTTGTAATAAAGCGCATCGCCATTAGCAGGATCGGCGCCGGCAAACTCTACTGTGTAAAATATACCCAGTGGCTGCCCTTCAACAGCGCGATTTACGGCATCTCCGCCTCCTGTAATAACCTGGCCTTTCAAATCGGTAATTTTATTACGGTTTACAGAAAAGTTAAACCCGGTTGACCAGCTAACTTCCTTACCTACTATGTTTTTCGAGTCGATCTGCATTTCAAACCCTTTGTTTTGCAGCTTACCCAAATTTTGAGTAATTGTTGTATAGCCCGAAGTTGCAGGTACCTGTACGTTTAACAACAAATCTTTGGTTTTCTTAAGGTAAACATCAAACTGACCAGATAAACGGCCGTTGAAAAGCCCGATATCCACACCAATATCTGATTGCGCGGTCGTTTCCCATTTCAAATCTGGGTTTGGCAATTGGGTTGGCCTCGCACCGGCCACACCGGCATACCCAAACTCGGTAAACAAACCACGCGATGGAAAGTTACCAATCTCGGAGTTACCTGTTAAACCATAACTGGCCCTGATTTTCAATTCAGATACCAATTGTTGTTTTTTCATGAATCCTTCTTCAGAAACAACCCAACCCACCGATGCGGCAGGGAAAAAGCCATACCGGTGATTTGCGCCAAACCTTGATGAACCATCAACACGGCCACTTAACGATAAAAGGTACTTTTCATCATATTTATAGTTTGCCCTTGCAAAGTATGATAGCAATGAGTACGCTGTAGATGATGATGATGCGCCGGTAATATCTGCTGAACTGATCAGCTTTTTATAAGCATCGCTCGGGAATTGATCACCACTTATAGAGTTCAGATCATTTTGCTGGCGCTGATAAGTCATACCACCAACAGCATTAATATTACTTTTGCCAATATCTTTTATAAACTGCAAAAAGTTATTAGTGTTAAAGTTCATAGATGTTACAGACGAATTAAACCCCGATCCGTTGCCGGTACCGGAATTACGCAAGGTTAAGCTACCTGCATAACTATCCTCGCTTGAATTCAAGATATCAACACCAACTTCCGAACGAAAATTTAACGATGGCAACAGCTTTATTTGCGCATAAACATTACCCAGGTTTCTATAGTCCAATGTATTAAAATACGCGTTTTGGGCGTTGATTAATGGATTATAATAAACAGGGAAATTAGTGTTAGGTAAACCTGTCGCATTATCAAGCGCACCACTGGTTAAACCTGTACGCGGGTCAATAACCGGGGTTATTGGCGATAAGGCTACGATTTGCTCTGGTGTCGAAAACTGGTCATCATTTGATAAACGATAGTTTTTAGTACGCGAAACGCTCAGGTTAGCACCTACTTCCAGCCACTTGTTGGCCTGATTGCTAATGTTTGTACGCAAGCTATACTGGTTAATGGCGTTACCTATCAGGAAACCTTTTTGATTATTATACGTGCCGGAAATGTAAAACTTGGTTTTATCGGTACCGCCAGATAATACCAGGTTATAATTTTGTACAGGAGCGTGTTGAGTAATTTCTTTCTGCCAATCGGTATTTACTTTATAGGTTTTATAATCATCGCTGCCTGCTGCATACCTTTTTAGCCTGGCTTCAACAGATGTGGTTGAATACCCTCCAGCTGCACCTGCCAATCTCAGCAAAGTAACATATTGCTCGGCATTTAAAAACTCGCGTTCGCCTGTTGGTTTACTAAAACCATAATACTGGTTATAAGTAACTTTGGTATCGCCCGCTTTACCTTTTTTGGTTGTTACCAAAACTACACCGTTTGATGCCCTTGAACCGTAAATAGCAGCAGCAGATGCATCTTTTAATATATCAATAGATTCGATATCATTTTGATTCAAGTCGACTAAAGGATTGGTTGATGCGCCATTGCTTGAAAAATCATCAACAGTGATAGGCAAGCCATCAACCACATATAAAGGCTGGTTACCTGCTGATACAGAGGAAGCACCACGGATACGCACTTGTATACCTTGCCCCAGCTTACCGTTTTGTGCCTGGATATATACACCAGGCGTACGACCCTGAATAGCCGACTCAAGACTTGGTACAGGAATATTTTCAATGTCGGTACCTTTAATTTTTGAAACCGAGCCCGTTAACGAAGCCCTGCTTTGAGTACCATACCCAACCACTACAACTTCGTTAAGCTGCTTGGCATCAACGGCCAAACTTGCATTAACAACCAGGTTACTTATTGCACCCTCAACCGGTGTATAACCGATAAATCTGAAGACTAAAACTTTGGCTGTAGCAGGTACCGAAAGTTTGTAGGCTCCACTTACATCTGTTTGAGCGCCGATACTGGGGGCACCTTTCACGGTCACGCTTACCCCGGGTAAGGGCGAACCATCCTTTTGATCTGTTACCTTACCTGTAATAACACGGTTTTGTGCGAAAACGAATGAAATGCAGGAAAATAACAACAAAATTGTTAGTAGATTTTTCTTCATAGAGTTAAATATTAATTTAAAAAAGGTAAGTTATTAACAAAAAGGCAAAAAAACAATTAAAACGATAGGGATTTATCGCGTTTTTTTACAAATGTAGTACCAAAATTACAGTGAAGAATAGATGATTTTTTAAAATTCTATCAAAATTTGTCCCTTTTCCACCTTATCACCGCTTTTTATCCTGATTTTCTTTATAGTTACATCTGCCGGGCATTTGATAATGTTTTCCATCTTCATGGCTTCAAGTACCAAAAGGTTATCTCCTTTTTTTACCTCATCGCCTGCAACAGCAAATACTTTGAGTACAAGGCCTGGCATAGGGGCCTTAATTTCGCTTAGCTGAGCACTGGTTAAACTACTCAAGCCTAATTTATCCAGCAAAATATCAAACTGATCTTTTACCGTAATTGTATAGGTATTATTGTTTATCTTAATTTGGGCAGTTTTATCGGCACTGTTAAAAGATACTACGTCGGCATTGTATGATTGGTTGCCTTCTATAATATGATAGATGCCTCCGCCAATATGTTTAATATCGGCCGTGGTAGCCGCATTATTAATAAGCAGACCTTCACCGTTTCTCGCTGCATCAAAGCTATATTTCTCATTTATTTTTATTTGATACATGTTTTGCAGGGTTTGAGTTTCAGGATAGTGTAGTTCTTAACCTAATGACGTTTAAAGTTAAGCAAATATCAGGGTTAGCCTTATAACAAAATGCAAATAGTTGAGCAAACGTGAAACCGTGGTCTAAAACTACTGCGTAAAAACATATTGCACCATATTGGCGCCCATTTTAAGCGCCTTTATACGCGTTTCCTGCGTATCGCCTGCATAAGTACCATAATCCTCCCAGCCATTGCCCAGATCGCACTCATAGTCATAAAAGCACACTAATCGCCCTTTGTATATCAGTCCAAAACCTTGTGCGCGGGTACCATCATGCTCGTGTATTTTTGGCAAGCCATTTGGGAAGCTGTATTTTTGGTGATAAATTGGATGATTAAGCGGCAACTCCACAAATTCAAGTTCAGGAAATACTTTTTTCATCTGCGGGCGGATGAATTTATCCAATCCGTAGTTATCGTCGATATGCAAAAAACCTCCGCCGGTGAGGTATTTGCGCAGGTTACGGGCTTCCTGATCGCTAAAGATTACGTTACCATGCCCCGTCATAAAAACAAAGGGATAATTAAATATCGATGCACTACCCACTTCAACAACCTCATCATCGGTATCAAAGTTAGTTTTCAGGTTTTCGTTGCAAAATTTTGCCAGGTTGGTTAAAGCAGTACGGTCGCCATACCAATCGCCCCCACCGGCGTACTTAAGCCGGGCAATTTTATACGAGGGAGCACAGAAACCACACACAGCTACAAATGCAGCAAACGCAATGATGATATAACTGAGTTTTTTCATAGCCGGTTTAAAAAATTGACTTCAAAGCAGGCTTCAAGAGCGGCGGTCTCGGTACGCAGCCTGGCCTCACCCAAAGTTATCGGTTTAAAGCCGCTTTCCAAAGCCAACTCAATTTCGGCAGGGCTAAAATCACCCTCGGGCCCTATCAATATTAAATAACGGCCCTGCGGGTTTATTACTTTACGCAAATCGAGCTTATCGCCAGGTTCACAATGAGCAATAAACCTTTGCCCATCAAAAGGGATAGCTAACAGCTGGTTAAATTTAGCCGCATCATTTAGTACAGGATGATATGCTTTTAACGATTGCTTGATAGCTGCGGTGATGATTTTGTTAAGCCTGTCAACCTTGGCCTCCTTACGCTCCGACCGTTGGGTAATGATGAGCGATATTTCATCGATGCCAATTTCGGTGGCTTTTTCTAAAAACCACTCCAGGCGTTCGATATTTTTGGTGGGTGCTACCGCTATGTGCAGGTAATGGTTCCGTTTATTAAACTCTGGGGTAACTGATGTAATATTAAGGATGGTACGTTTAGGATGCGCATCATGAATAACCGCATTATAAAACCCTCCGCGCCCATCAATCAGTTGAACTTCGTCGCCTGCCTCCAGCCGCAAAACGCGTATAGCATGCTTGCTCTCTTCTTCACTAAGAAAATATTGGGGATGCGAGGGGGCAATATCGGGCGTATAAAAAAGATGCATTGGCTAAGCAGATTAATGTAAATCTACTGCATCTTCTTCATTTATCAGCAATTCAAGCTTAACAGATTCAATATTCTGATCTGATTTGCGCAACACAGTGATATTATAACCATTTGATTCCTTTTGCTCGCCAACATCCGGAATTTTGCCAAAAATGTGCCCCAGCCAGCCGCTTACCGTATCAAAGTCGCCATCTTCGGGCAAGTCATGGGGCAGGTGCTCGTTTACATCATATATGGGCGCAAGGGCGTTTACAATAAACTCACGTTCGTTAACTTTTTCCACAATTGGTTTTTCCTCATCGTACTCGTCCTGTATCTCGCCTACCAGTTCCTCCACAATATCTTCCAGGGTTACCATCCCGGCCGTTCCGCCAAACTCATCCAGCACTATAGCTATCTGGATACGTTTTTGCTGAAGCTCGGCCATCAAGTCATTTATCTTTTTGGTTTCGGGAATAAAGTACGGTTTGCGGATGATGTTTTTCAGTACAATCTCTTCGTTACGGGCAAGCAGCGGTAAAATATCTTTGGCATGTACAATCCCGATGATCTTATCTATTACATCATCAAAAACAGGCATCCGGGAGTAGCCCTCGTCGATGATCATATCCAGCAATTCCTGCTTGGTCGAGGTAATATCGATGCCCGAAATTTTGGTGCGGGGTACCATAATGTTTTTAACAACACGTTCGTTAAAATCAAAAACATTCTGAATCAGCTCATGCTCGTTTGAATCTAAAGCACCCGACTCTTTACCCTGTTCAAGCAGGTACTGCAATTCTTCAGAACTATGGTGGGCTTCGCCGCCCTCTAAAGTACTGATCCCTAAAAGCTTTAAAATAAAGTTAGCAAAGCCATTTAGTACCCAGATCAACGGTTTAAAAAACACAAAGAAAAACCGGAGTGGCAACGATATGGCCAACACCGTACGTACCGACTTTTGAATGGCTATTGATTTGGGGGCAAGCTCGCCAAATACAATATGCAATACCGTAATAAATGTAAAGGCAAGGATGTGGCTGGCTGTGATAAAGCCGGGCGAAAGGGTTATCCCCACTGCCAAAAATGCCCTGATAACAATATTGGTGGCAACCTCTTCGCCCACTACACCAAGGGCCAGTGAAGCAATGGTAATGCCCAGCTGCGTAGCAGCCAGGTACCCATCCAGATTATGCAGTATGCCACGTGCAACTTTGGCAACGCCACTGCCCGATTTTGCTTTAATTTCTATTTGTGAACCCCGCACCCTTACCATGGCAAACTCTGCGGCTACAAAAAAACCGTTGAGCAAAACCAGGAATACGGTTGCAATTAAATAAAAGGTGCTTATTTCGTAATGCGCGGGGTCCATCTAATATTTATTGGGTTACCGGAAAAGTAGACTTATACAATTCCAAACTCTCATTTATTACCTTATGCGCGTAACGCACACCTAATAAATGTTCGATGGTTACGTTTTTGCCTTCCAGCTTTTTATAATCTTTAAAAAAACGCACTATCTCGGTCATGGCGTGTGGCGGCAATTCATTCAGGTCGTTAATATAGTTAACCGACATGTCATTTTTTGCAACTGCGATGATTTTATCGTCCTGCTCGCCATTATCAACCATGTGCATTACCCCTACTACCTTTGCCTCAATTATCGACATCGGGAATACATCAATAGAGCAAAGCACTAATATATCCAACGGGTCTTTATCATCGCAATAAGTTTGTGGTATAAAGCCATAGTTAGCCGGATACATCACCGATGAAAACAAAACACGATCTAATTTCAATAAACCAGATTCTTTATCAATTTCATATTTTGCTTTTGAGCCTTTAGGTATTTCGATTATAGCATTAACAATTTCGGGAATGTTGTCGCCAGGAGAAACCTGGTGCCATGGATGTTGTGTACTCATTTGGTATTTGTAGTATATTTATTATCTAATATTCTGTTCTTTATTCTCTGCAATTTTCTTTCGTACGTAAGCAACAACAAGGGGTATGGTAGTAATCACTATAAGCCCTAATACCACATACTGCATGTAATCCTTCAGCTGCGGAAACCTTTTTCCTAAAAAAAAGCCGCCCAATGTAAACGTACATACCCATGCTACGCAACCAACAAGGTTATATAAAGCAAACTTTTTAAGATCAACTTTAACAACACCTGCAAATATAGGGGCAAATGTCCTAACGATAGGGAAAAATCTGCCCAAAATCAAAGCCATACCACCGTATTTGTTATAAAAGTCGCTGGCCAGTATCACATATCGCTTCTTAAAAAACAGCGAGTCGTTTCTATTAAACAATACAGGCCCCGTTCGATGACCAAACCAATATCCCGTAAAATTTCCTAATATGCCTGCTGCAATGAGCGATAACACCAATGTAGATATATTTACGTCAACCTTGCCTGCAGAACACAACAAGCCTGCCATAAATAGCAAATAGTCTCCTGGTAAAAAAAAACCAAAAAACAACCCGGTTTCGGCAAAAACAACAACAAGCAGGAAATAAAAACCTCCCCTACTTATGATGGATTGAGCGTCCGTTAAATTTTGAAGGTAATCCCAAAAACTTTCCATTCACTATATCTGTAAAACTACAAATATTATATCAATTTGCAGTACCCAGTTACTATTAAATGAAATAGGAAATAAAATCAGGGTAAACACCGATGATGATAGTTGCCAATGCCGAAATAGCAAAAACAATTTTATAGTAAGCCGGCACCACCAACTCGGCCCTGTCTGCCGACCTGAAATACATGGCCACAATAACCCTGAAGTAGTAGAAAATACTGATGATGGCGTTTACAACAGCTACTATAACCAGCCAAAACTGATATTTAGCAAGCGCTCCGGTAAACATATAAAACTTACCCATAAAGCCTGCAGTAAGCGGGATACCGGCCAATGAAAGCATTGCTATCGTTAGCACTAATGCCAGGAAAGGGTTCTTTTTTGCAAGGCCGTTAAAGCTCTCAAAATTATCGCTGCCGCTTTGTTGCTGCACCAAAATAAGGGCACCAAAAGCTACAATGGATGCAACAGAATAGGCGGTTGCATAAATAAATACCGAATTGGCCGAACTTGCACCTAAAGCCACAATTGCAAAAAGCAGGTAACCCGCATGCGAGATACTTGAAAAAGCAAGCATCCTTTTAAAGCTTTGCTGATATAATGCGGTAATGTTGCCAATAAACAACGTTGCTACAGTGATGACAAGTAAAATTGGTGTCCAAAAATCAGATAGTGGTGCGAAACATACCGAAAACAACCGCAGGAATGCCGCAAAGCCAGCGGTTTTTACGACGGTAGACATGAAAGCAGTGATAAGCGTCGGCGAACCCTCGTACACATCTGGTGTCCAGAAATGGAATGGCGCAGCACCCACTTTAAAGCAAAGGCCTACAATGATAAGCCCGATACCGGTATAAAACATAGGATCGGCGTGTGGATGCGCAACAACCCAATCGCTGATAACCTCGAGGCTAAAAGAGCCTGTTGTGCCGTAAAGCAGAGTAATACCAAATAACAAGAAACCTGTTGAGAAAGCTCCCATCAGGAAATATTTTAATGCCGCCTCGTTTGAGGCAAAATCGCTCTTCTTAATACCGGCCAGTATATACAAGCTTACCGACATGATTTCGATACCGATAAACATCATGGTTAGGTTGTAATAAGAAACCATTACAATAATGCCTGCCAACGAGAAAAGGATAATGGCATAATATTCGGCAACGTGGTTGCTTATCTTCTCAAAATAACCGGCTGATAAGAGCAGGATTAAAATAGTTGTTATAATAGCTATTGATGAAAATACAACAGAAAAATTGTTGAACATCATCATACCATGAAAAGTAGGAATTGTGGTATCGGGCCTTTTGTATTCGGCCACAGCGCAAGCCAGCGCAGCAAGCAAACCAACAATGGTAACAGGTAATAATGCCTTTGAAACCTTGTACAAGCCAAGGTACAGCAACACTATTGGTAAAACAGATATGATGATTAAAGTAGTCATTTTCTTGTTAAATTCTAAAAGCCAAATTCTAAACTCTAAAGGGCGAAGCCAGCATTAAAAGCTCGGCTTTGTATTTAAAGTATTTATCAAATTAGTAATAGCCGCCTCGGATATGTGCAAAATAGGTTGCGGATAAATACCTATACCAATTATTAATACGCAGATAATACCAAGTACTAATTGCTCAGATCCGCTGATATCTTTAAAATTAGTAGTTAATTCATTGGTTTCGCCCTGCATTACATTTTTGTACATGCGCAGCATATAAACCGCACCTAAAATAATGGTTGTACCGGCAATAACCGCCAAAGCGATATTCATGTAATGGAATGCGCTGTACTGAAACACGCCATCTAACAGTAAAAACTCGCCTACAAAACCATTGGTTAACGGTAGGCCTACAGTACCCAATACAATAATTAAAAATGCGATCGAAAATTTAGGGGCTACTTTGGCAATACCACCAAGATTCCCTATTTCGCGGGTGTTTAAACGGGTGCTGATGATATCCCAGATAAAAAACATACCAACAACGTTGATACCGTGATTAAGCATCTGCACCATAGCGCCTTGTAAGCCTTGCTGACTCCATGAAAATATACCTGCCGCAATTAAGCCAACGTGCGCAATAGATGAGTAAGCCACCAAACGCTTGCCATCAGTTTGTTTAAAAGCAATAATTGACGCATAAACAATCCCTATTACTGCTAACGAAGTGATAATGGCCTGCCAGTGGTCAAGACCTGCAGGTGCATTTGGTATCATCCAGCGGATAGCGCCATAGACACCCATTTTAAGCATAATACCTGATAGCATCATGGTACCTCCGGTTGGGGCTTGGGTATAAGTATCCGGCTGCCAGGTATGGAACGGGAATACCGGCATCTTAATAGCAAATGCTAAAAAGAACGCCAAAAACACCCATGACTGTTGCTGAACGCCTAATTTTAAAGTGTAAAAGGCATGTATATCAAACGTCTTAGTTGGTGATTGCAGGTAGAGGTAGATGATGGCCACCAACATAAACAACGAGCCTGCAAACGTGTAGATAAAAAACTTAAGCGTAATACGGATACGGTTTTCACCACCCCACAGGGCACATATAAAGTAAATTGGAATTAATGCTGCCTCCCATCCTACGTAAAACAAAAAGCCATCCATCGCAGTAAACACCAACAACAAGCCAGCCTGCATAAACAAAATCAAGCCATAAAAAGCGCCTGCATTTTTATACTCGTGCTTAAATGTACTTAATATGATAAGCGGAACAAGCAATACCGTAAGTAACACTACAATCATGCTAATCCCATCAATACCCGCTTCAAAATAAATGCCTAACCTGGGTATCCATGGGGCATCTATAACAAACTGCGAAGTTGCATCGGGTACAAACTTGCTTAAAAACAAGCCTGCTACCGCAAGCTCGGCTATTGCAAAAAACAAAGCGGCATATTTGGCTGTGTTGCCTTTTAAAAAGGCTACTATAACTGCGGCAATTACCGGTAAAAAAATTAATATACTAACGGTCATTTTATGTTTTAAACGCTATCGTTTATACTTTAGTTAATCCAAATACGGTATACAGCAGCACGCCTATTATACCCAGTACCATTACAAATATGTAAAAACCTACATTACCGGTTTGCAGTAAACGCAAGCCTTTACTGGTTTCAATTGTACCTTTACCAATCCCGTTCACCAGGCCGTCGATACCCATTTTATCTACTACATTGTAGAAGAAGGTCGACAGAAAATCCAGGGGTTTGCGGATAAGGAAATCATACAGCTCATCAACATAAAATTTATGGTATGATAAGCTGGTTAGTGCCGGGCGCTCTTCGGTATCAGCCACCGGTACGCGGCCGTTTTTAACATATTTAACATAAGCATAAATTAATGCTGCAAATGCTAACACTACCGAAATTATCATCAATGCTTTTTCTGTACCTGCAGATAATTCATGCATTGGCAACGCGGCAGTTGATGCTTTAAATACCGGCGCGAGGTATTGCCCTAACTCATGGTGGCCGCCTAATACTTCGGGCACACCTATTAAACCACCTACGATGGATAATATAGCTAATACAATCAAAGGAATAGTCATGGTAGCCGGCGACTCATGCAAATGATGTTCCTGCTCATGGGTTCCGCGGAATTTACCCCAGAAGGTAAGGTACATCATCCGGAACATATAGAAAGAGGTTAGCATTGCTGTAAACACACCAATTACATAAAATGTAGTGCTATGTTCGTAGGCGTGGGCTAAAATTTCGTCTTTTGAAAAGAAACCAGAGAATGGCGGGATACCGGATATCGCGATGGTGCCTATCAGCATGGTTACAAAGGTTACAGGCAGTTTGCCTTTCAGGCCACCCATTTTACGCATATCCTGCTCGCCGCTTACTGCGTGAATAACAGAACCCGCGCCAAGGAATAATAAAGCTTTAAAGAATGCATGGGTTAATACGTGGAAGAAAGAACCGGTGTAAGCACCAACGCCCAAGCCCAAAAACATATAACCCAATTGCGATACGGTTGAGTAGGCCAATACCTTTTTAATATCGGTTTGCGTAAGGGCAATTAGTGCAGCAAACAATGCTGTAGCCAAACCTACTATTGCCACCACTTCCATAGCAAATGGCGACAGTGTATAAATAATGTTTGAGCGGGCAATCATATAAATACCGGCGGTAACCATTGTTGCAGCGTGTATTAATGCCGAAACTGGTGTAGGGCCAGCCATGGCATCGGGCAACCAGGTAAACAACGGTAACTGTGCCGATTTACCCATAGCACCTACAAATAGCAGTAAAGCAATAGCTGTAAGAGGCGCAGCACCAACTTTCATTGCCGCTACTTTAGGGAAAAGGGATGCAAATTCAACAGTGCCAAAAGCGTATATGATCAGGAATACGCCCATCAAAAAGCCAAGATCGCCAATACGGTTCATGATGAATGCCTTTTTGGCGGCATCAGCATAACTTGGATTGGTATACCAGAAGCCTATAAGCAGGTATGAGCATAAACCAACGCCCTCCCAGCCTATAAACATAATGATGTAGTTTGAACCCATCACCAGTAAAAGCATGAAGAAAACAAACAGGTTTAGATAAGCGAAGAACTTACCAAACCCTTTATCATCGTGCATATAGCCAATAGAATACAGGTGGATAAGGAAACCTACGCCTGTAATAATCAACAGCATGATAGAACTCAATTGATCTACAAGAAACGCGAAAGGCACTTTTACAGGACCTGCGCTAATCCAATCGAAATAATTAACGTTAATTACGCCGGTTGCTTTAACCTGGAAGAAAACAGCAATGCTTAAGGCAAAAGATGCCAAAACAAGCGCACTGCCAATAAAGCCTATTACGCCTTTTGATAATGAATTACGGCCAAGTCCGTTAATAATAAAACCGGCTAACGGTAATATGGGAATAAGCCAGATATATTGATTCATGTTTTAAGTTATACGTTTTACGTACTACGTTATACGTTTTCTATTTATTTAATCGTCATTTCGAAGAAAGAAACAATTTGCAAATCCGATCTGTTTATCGGGGATTGCTTCGTACCTCGCAATGACGGTTTGTTATATGTTCGTTATAATTCTAAAATCCGAAATTGAAATTCCGAAATCCAAAATCACTACCACTTCAGCCTGTTCAGCACATTAATATCTATCGAATTTGTATTTCTATAGATCATCACGATGATAGCCAAACCTACTGCTACTTCGGCAGCGGCCAGCGCCATAATAAAGAATACGAAAACCTGGCCGGTAGCATCGCCCCTGTATACAGAAAATGCGGTTAGCAACAGGTTTACCGAGTTCAGCATCAACTCAACCGACATAAATATCACGATGGCATTACGGCGTATTAATACTCCCATTACACCAATCGAAAAAATAATGGCACTTAACAATATGTAATGATTAAGCGGCACCGCGTGCATGGTATTTGTTAAACTTTCCATTATGTAGTTTTAGGGTCTTTTGTAGCCAGCAAAACAGCGCCTACCATTGCCGATAACAGCAATACAGACGATACTTCAAACGGCAATAAAAATTCGTTAAACAATACTTTACCCAGGTTTTTTACCAACCCAAGGTCGGGGTTTTGCAGTACAACCGGGTTTGATGTGGCAACCAGTTTTAATGACGATGCGATTGCAACAGCAAGAATACCGCCGCCAAATACACCGGCTATTTTTATCATAAACGGCTTAACCGGCTCACTTTCCTTATTCAGGTTAATGAGCATCAGGGTGTACAGGAACAATACCAGGATAGCGCCCATATACACTATAAAATTTACGATAGCCAAAAACTGGGCGTTTAGTAAAATATAGTGAATGGTGAACGTAAAAAAGGTAAGTATAAGATAAAGGATACTATGTACCGGATTTTTGGCCGAGATTACCAATATCGAAAAGAATATGGACAAAAACGCGATGAAGTAAAATGTACTCATGTTTATATTTACAAAATACCCTTGCCCTGCTTTAAGGTTGGGCAAAGGTATAAAACTTCTTTATTGATTTAAGGGTGCCTCTACTAATTTGTCTTTACCGTAAATAAAATCCTTCCTTAAATAGTCGGCAGGTACAATATCTCCGTCAAGGTAAATGGCTTCTTTAGGGCAAGCTTCTTCACACAACCCGCAAAAAATGCAACGTAACATGTTTATCTCGTAAACAGCAGCGTATTTTTCTTCGCGGTACAGGTGCTCTTCGCCTTTCTGGCGCTCGGCGGCTGTCATGGTAATAGCTTCTGCAGGGCATGATAAAGCGCACAAACCACAGGCAGTACAACGTTCTTTACCATCCTCATCGCGCTTAAGCGAGTGCATACCGCGGAAGTTTTCAGAAAACTCGCGTTTCTCTTCAGGATAGCTGATGGTTACCGGTTTTTTGAAAAAGTGCTTCATCGTAGTGGCCAAACCGCCAACAATGGCCGGCAGGTAAGCACGCTCCAGAAAATTGAGCGGCTTTACTTCCAATACTTTTTTCTTATTGCTTAATGATTCCATTTAATTAAAATCCAAAGTGTTTAAGTGCTGTACTCACCACACCGGTAAGCACTATGTTGGCAATTGCCAATGGTATCAATATCTTCCAGCCCAGGTCCATCAACTGATCATAACGGAAACGCGGAATAGTCCAGCGTACCCACATAAAGAAGAAGATGAACAGAAATATTTTCGCGAACAACACTACTGTACCAATCAGCGGGCCAATAGCAGGGCCTGTATGCGCCAATACCCAATCCATACCCGGGTAGTTATAACCGCCCCAATAAAGGGTAGCCATCACTGCCGATGAAATGAACATGTTGATATACTCTGCAAACAGGTAGAAACCTAATTTCATTGAAGAGTACTCCGTATGATAACCACCTACAAGCTCGGTTTCGCACTCGGGCAAGTCAAACGGCGTCCGATTAGTTTCGGCAAACGCGCATACGATGAATATCAAAAAGCCTAATGGCTGACGGATGATATTCCAGTTCCAGCCATGTTGCTGCTCGGCAATCTCTTTCAAACTTAAAGTACCGGTAAGCATCAATAGGGCAATGATGGATAAGCCCATCGAAATTTCGTAACTGATGTTTTGTGATGCAGCACGGATAGCGCCTAACAATGAATATTTATTGTTTGATGCCCAGCCGCCAATCATTACACCATAAACGCCTAATGATACCACGCCGAAGATATATAATACACCAACATTGATATCAGTAACCTGCAGATCAATTGTGTGACCGCCGATAACCATTTTTTGACCCCATGGAATAACCGCCGAACCTATACAGGCTGTTAAAATAGCCAGGCAAGGGCCTACAATGAACAAAAACGGGGTAGCGTTTGTAGGGATGATCTCTTCTTTCAAAAACATCTTACCACCATCGGCAAGCGGCTGTAATATTCCCCACGGACCGGCACGGTTAGGGCCTATCCTATCCTGGAAAAACGCCGCTATTTTACGCTCGGCATAGGTTGAGTACATGGCCACAACCAAACTGATCAGGAAAATAACAACGATCAGTACAATCCTAAATATTAAATCGGCTCCCATTATAATCTTGTATCCCTTTCAAATTGTTCTTTATTGGCTTCAAGTAATACCGGGTTTGTTTTAACAACCGGCAGCGGCGTAAACTCGTAATGATTTGAGCTGATAACCGATTTGTGCGATATCTTACGCGGGCCTTCAATTACCCAATCAGCGGTTTTCTTTTTATCAAAGCGGCAGGTATTGCAGATAAATTCTTCCACCTCGCCATAAACATCTTTACGGCCTGTTACCCTGATCACATCCTCACCTTTATACCATAAAGTTACCTTACCACAGCATTTATCACAATCGCGGTGCGCATCTACCGGCTTAGTAAACCAAACACGGTTTTTAAAGCGGAAAGTTTTATCAGTTAACGCGCCTACCGGGCAAACATCAATTACGTTGCCCGAGAAATCGTTATCAACAGCTTTGCTGATGTAGGTGGATATCTCGGAATGATCACCCCTGTTCAGGATACCATGTAAGCGGGTATTGGTGATCTGATCGGCAGTGAAAACACAACGGTAGCAAAGGATGCAACGCGTCATGTGCAGCTGAATTTTATCGCCAATATCAATTTTTTCAAAAGTACGGCGGTCAAATTCGTAACGGGTTTTAGCCGCGCCGTGCTCAAAGCCCAAATCCTGCAGGTGGCATTCGCCGGCCTGGTCGCACACGGGGCAATCCAACGGGTGATTGATCAATAACATTTCAACCACACCTTTACGGGCCTCGATAACCTCGGGCGATGTAATGTTTTGCACTTCCATGCCATCCATAACACCGGTACGGCATGATGCTACCAGTTTTGGCATAGGGCGTGGGTCTTTTTCAGATCCTTTGGTCACCTTAACCAAACAGGTACGGCATTTACCACCACTGCCTTCCAGCTTGGAGTAATAGCACATAGCAGGCGGAACAATATCGCCACCAATCTGCCTTGCGGCATTAAGTATGCTTGTTCCTGGTTCTACTTCAACGGGTATTCCGTCAATCGTTACTTTCATCGACATTTATATATAACGTCCTCGTATAAACTCTAAATCCTAATTACAAAATCCTAAACTCTAATTTTTCAATTATAAAGTTTAAGAGTTCCGTCATTGCGAGGTACGAAACAATCCCCGATTTGCAAATCCGCTCAGCATAGTCGGGGATTGCTTCGTACCTCGCAATGACGCGTGTGTATTATACCGCCGCCGCCACGGTCAATGGATCCGCATAATGTGCCAACCCAAAATTCCTTGTTACTGCTTCAGCTCCATTAGTTACGTGCCATTCAAACTCATCCCTGAAGTGGCGGATAGCACTGGCTACGGGCCATGCTGCTGCGTCACCTAACGGGCAAATGGTATTTCCTTCAATCTTTTTAGATACATCAACCAGCAGGTCCATATCGCTCATTTTGCCATGGCCATGCTCTAAACGGTGCAATACTTTTTCCATCCATCCGGTACCTTCACGGCATGGCGAACATTGCCCGCAACTTTCGTGGTGATAAAAACGGGTGAAGTTCCAGGTATTGCGTACTATACATTGGTCTTCGTCATAAGCTATAAAACCGCCCGAACCCATCATCGTACCACTTACAAATCCCCCGTCGGCCAATGATTCATAGCTCATCAGGCGTGGTTCGTTATTAATGGTTTTCAGGAACAAGTTAGCCGGTAAAATTGGCACAGATGAACCGCCCGCTACAACCGCTTTTAGGCGTTTGCCGTTGGCTATACCACCGCAATATTCGTCAGAGTATAAAAATTCTTCTACAGGCAGGCCAAGGTCAATTTCATAAACGCCTGGCTTTTTCACGTTTCCACCAGCCGAAATCAGCTTGGTGCCAGTGCTGCGGCCAATGCCTATTTTAGCATACTCGTCGCCACCTTCGTTGATAATAGGCACTACTGCGGCAATTGATTCCACATTGTTTACCACTGTTGGGCAGCCATACAAGCCAGCAATAGCCGGGAATGGTGGTTTTATACGCGGGTTACCACGCTTGCCTTCCAATGATTCTAACAGGGCGGTTTCTTCCCCGCAGATGTATGCACCACCACCCGGTTGCACGTACAGCTCCAGGTCGTAGCCCGATCCTAATATATTTTTTCCTAAAAATCCTTTTGCTTTTGCTTCCGCGATGGCCCTTTCCAGGATGCGGATCTGCGGCATCATTTCGCCACGAACGTAGATGTATGATGTTTTGGCACCCAGCGCAAAACTGGCTACAATCATCCCCTCAATTAATAAGTGAGGGATATAGGTCATCAAATAACGGTCTTTAAAAGTACCTGGCTCCGATTCGTCGGCATTGCAAACAAGGTAGCGCTCTACCCCCTCGGGTTTAGCCAAAAAGCTCCACTTCATGCCGGTTGGGAAACCCGCACCACCACGACCGCGTAAGCCTGATTTTTTTACCTCTTCCACAATCGCCTCTGGCGTCATGGTTTTTAAAGCTTTCTCTACAGATGCATAACCACCTTTTTGGCGGTAAACATCAAATGTATTGATGCCGGGTACGTTTATATGTTCTAAAAGTAATTTGCGTCCCATTGCTTTAATTTTTTGCTTTTGCCTTTAAATCTCCAATCAGTTTATCAACCGACTGGTTAGTTAAATTCTCATAAAAAGTATATTCGGGGCCAATCTGCAGCACCGGACCGTAACCACATGCCGCAAGGCACTCTACGCCTCTCCAGCTAAATAAGCCATCGGCAGTAACTTCGCCTTCGGGTACCCCAAGCGTTTGTTCAATATGATCCATGATCTTATCGGCACCCACAACACCGCAAGGACCTGTACGGCATACTTCCAATACGTATTTACCGCTTGGCTTAAGCAGGTACATGGTATAAAATGTAGCTACTTCGTAAACCTCAATAGGCAATATATCCAAATAGGCTGCAACCTTATCCATAGCCTGCGGGCTTACCCAGCCAAACTCGGCCTGTACATAGTGCAGGATAGGCAACAATGCCGATTTTTGCTTACCTGCGGGATAGCGGGTAACCACATCAGCAAATTTATTCAGCAGTTCCGGGCTAAACTCAACCGAAACCTGAGTATCTTCAACTCTAAGCATCTAACTCTCCGGCTATAACGTTTAAACTACTCATATTAATAATCGCATCTGATAATAACATCCCGCGGCTCATTGGCGCATACATCTGGTAATTGATAAAGCTTGGCCTGCGGAAATGCAAACGGTATGGGCTGCGCCCGCCATCATTCACCAAATAAAAACCTAATTCGCCATTGGCACCTTCAACCGAATGATAAACCTCGGTGTTAGGGGTTGGTATCTCGCCCATCACAATTTTAAAGTGATAGATCAAGGCTTCCATATTATTATAAACTTCTTCTTTTGGAGGCAGGTAAAACTCCGGCACATCAGCATGGAAAACATCCGATGGTTCTTTATCCAGTTTGGTTAACGCCTGGTCAATAATGCGCAGGCTCTGCCACATTTCCTCGTTACGTACCAAAAAGCGGCTATAAACATCGCCATTGGTACCTACGGGTACTTCAAATTCAAAATCTTCGTATGACGAGTATGGGTTCATGGCCCTTACATCGTAATCAACACCGGTGGCACGTAATATCGGGCCTGTCCAGCTATAGGCTAAGGCATCCTCGGCGGTAACGGCAGCCACGTCTTTTGTCCTGTCGACAAAGATGCGGTTACGGTTAAACAGCGATTCAAACTCTTTTAATGTTTTAGGGAAATCAACCAAAAACTTACGCAGTTTGGCAAAAGCGATAGAATTGAAATTACGTTCAAAACCACCAATACGCCCAATGTTTGTAGTTAAGCGGCTGCCGCAAACTTCTTCGTAAATTTCATAAATAGCCTCGCGGAACTCCATCATGTACAGGAAGCCGGTAAAAGCGCCGGTATCCACACCCAATACACCGTTACAAACAATATGATCGGCAATACGGGCCAGTTCCATCACAATTACGCGCAGGTAGTCAACGCGTTTTGGTGTGGTAATTCCTAACAGTTTTTCTACCGTCATGTGCCAACCCATGTTGTTGATGGGCGATGAGCAATAGTTAAGCCTGTCGGTTAACGGGGTTATCTGGTAAAAAGGGCGGTGTTCGGCAATTTTTTCAAACGCGCGGTGAATATACCCTATGGTTGATACGCCGCTTACAATTCTTTCGCCATCCAATTGCAGCACGTTTTGAAACACACCATGGGTTGCAGGGTGCGTAGGGCCGAGGTTTAAGGTCGAGAGCTCGTTTTGCGGATCGTTATCTGTATATACAGGATGGTTTTGCATCAGTATAATTTATATTTCTTTTTATATAGTAATGCCGCATAAGGTTACCCTGCGCGGCACGTATTTATCTTCCAAAAAAGTAATCCTTCTTATCCACACGGTTAGGATCTTCCAGCGGGAATTCCTTACGCATCGGAAAAGCAGTCATATCGTCAACATTCAAAATACGGCGCAGGTCGGGATGACCATCGAAGATCACTCCAAAAAAGTCGTAAGTTTCACGTTCCATCCAGTTAGCGCCTTCCCATAGTACGGTCGCTGTCGGGATGTGTACATCGCCATCAACCAAAAATACCTTTATCCGGATACGGGTATTGGTTGTAAGGCTGTGCAAATGGTAAATAATGCCAATCTGCTTTTCTTGCTCAGGATAGTGGATGCCGGTAATATCTGTTAAAAATATAAATTTAAGAGCCGGGTCGGTTTTCAGGAATGTTAACAGGTCAATGATCTGCTCGCGGCTTGTTTCTACAGTCAGCAAACCATAAGGCTCGCCCACTAAGGTAACCTGCTCGCCAAATTTCTCGCCGATTCTTTTTAAAAGCTCTTCGTTGGGTATCTGGGCCATTATTATTGGATTCCGTATTTAGCTAATAATTCCTGGTATTTAGGTTCGTTCCTTCTGCGCACTGTTTCTGTTTTTACCAGCTCCTGGATGTTCATAAAACCATCAATGATAGCTTCGGGGCGTGGCGGGCAGCCGGGTACATAAACATCTACCGGGATAACTTCGTCAATCCCCTGCAACACCGAGTAAGTATCAAAAATACCACCGCTTGATGCACAGGCGCCAACAGCCATAACCCAGCGGGGTTCGGCCATTTGCAGATAAACCTGGCGCAGTACAGGCGCCATCTTTTTGGCTATGGTACCCATAACCATCAATAAATCTGCCTGGCGTGGCGAAAAGCTTAAACGCTCGGCACCAAAACGCGAAAGATCATAGTGAGAAGCCATTGTAGCCATAAATTCAATACCGCAGCATGATGTGGCAAAAGGCAATGGCCATAGTGAGTTAGCGCGGGCCAAGCCAACCGCCTTATCAAGCGATGTGGCAAAAAAACCGGAACCTTCAACCCCCATGGGGGCATTAACTATTTGAATATCACTCATTGAATAATGTTAATAGAAAACATTACCTGACCTAACAGGTAACGAGCGCAAAATTACGTAAATAACGATGTAAAAGGTACACTATGCGTAGCCAACGGCTATATTTAGAATTGTTCTAAACTAATCCCAGTCTAACGCGCCTTTTTTAATAACGTAGATAAAACCTAATAATAAGGTAGCCATAAAGATGAACATTTCTATCATACCCCCCATCCCATCTTTGGTAAATTCCCTGAAGTTAACTGCCCACGGGTACATGAATATTACCTCGACATCAAACAATACAAACAGGATAGCTACCAGGAAATACTTGATAGAAATAGGTGTACGGGCATTACCCACCACTTCAATACCAGACTCAAATGGGGTAAGCTTATCTTTAGTTTGACGTTTAGGGCCAATTTTATGTGTTACAAACATAGTTGTAACCACAAACCCTAATGCAACAAGCATTTGAAATATAATGGGCAAATAATTAATGGGTTCCATGCTGCAAATATACTAATGGATTGATAATAAAAAAGCCTTATTAGATTCAAGAGTCAAGAATCAAGAGTTAAGACAAAAAATAGCAGTATACAGCCCCTATGAGGGTGAAAGTATCACGCAACTATCCAACTTGCGAAGTTTTTAAAACCTCGCAAGTCCCGATTAAGCGTGTTGGCATTTGAAGTTAGCCCTTAGTCCGCTTCAAAACCGGCACAAAAAAAGAGTCAAAACCAGGAAAAGCATCGCACTTCCTGGTCTTGACTCTTGATTCTTAACTCTTGGTTCTAAAAGCTATTTGCTTTTGCCGGCTCCGCCTGCTTTGCGGGCGAAGAAAGCTACCACCTGTTTATTATTAGGGTCATTATCCCTTGCTTTGGTGTAGTTATCTGTAGCCTTGGTCAAATCTTTATCTTTAAACTCGGCATAAGTACCTAAATAAACGTAGGCTTCTGCAAGGTTTTTCTTGGCTTTATCATCAGGTGCGCCTTTAGCAGTCACAACCTCAATGTATTTCTCGTAAAAAGGCTTGGCGTAACCAACAATATTATTACGGTCTTTATCTTTCAACTCGTTAACACGGGCACGATAAATGTAAGCATCGGCCGTAGTAGGCGCTTTTTGTGTAATATAGCTAAATGCCGAATCAGCTTTAGCAATTACAGAGTCAGCACCTGGTTTCTTTTCGTCGTAACCGTAGTAATAGCTGATACCTTCGTAAAAATAGTCGGTCAATTTCACAGCACGTCCACCTTTTACGGTAACTAACTTATAAGCATCACCAGCCTGAAGATATTTTTTCTGTTGAAATAATGACTTCGCAATTTCTCCATACACATCTGTTTGGGTTGAATCCATTGTTAAAGCTTTTTTCAAAGTATTGATACCTACCGAATCGGTACCTGTTTTCATCTGTAAACGACCCAGGTATAAATAATCACGAGGTACAATCCTTTTAGGATCTGCTTTTGTCATCCAGGTATTCATGGCTGTTAAACCGGCAGGATAATCCTTATTTTCATAAGCGGCATAAGCCTGGTAGCGATATGCCCTTAAGTTTGAATTTGCGTTTTTAACCAAATCAGAAGCAACAGGCTGTAGTTCGGCGTATTGACCGGCGCTTATCAGGAAGTCGGCATAACGCATTTGCGATTCTGGCGACTGATCTGTCAGGCTAATATATTTTTTGTATTCCTCAACTGCTTGTTTAATTTTTGCCGAAGCTACTTTGGGGTCAGTATTAGCCCAACGGTTATCTGTTTCGGCCCACTCGCGATAAGCCGGACCATAGTTAGGGTCGATGGCTAATGCATCCATGAATTGTTTTTCAGAATCATCGAAGTTATTGGCATACCTCCACAAAACTCCGGTAGCCACTTTAGCAGCAGGACTTTTAGGGTCGATAGTTGATGCATCAGAGTAAGCCTGATAGGCTTCGTTACTCTTTATTTGTGAAGCGTAGGCATCACCTAAAGTAATTAACAGTTCCACATCCTTAGGGGCAACTACCTTACCTTTTTGCAACACGGCGATTGCCGCGCTTGCATCGTCAACAGATACTTTACCATCTGTAGTTACCGGCAGCAAATAAGCTTTACCTACAAATACATAAGGTTTAGCGCTTTTGCCTGCAAGGGCAATAGCCTGGTTAAAGTTTGTTGTTGCACCTGCTTTGTCTTTATCCAAACGGGCAACAGCGCCTAAACCGGCATAGTTTAAACCCGATTTTGGATTTACAGCAATGCCTTTGTTAAAGGCTGTTTTGGCAGAATCTGAATAATCCTGTTTAATGTACACCCAACCCAGGTAAAAGAAATTTTCGTCCTTATCGGCCTGCGTGGTCGTAAGGTTTTTAAGCATCGATTTGGCTTTCTGATATTGTTCGGCGTCAATAGCTTTTTTGGCGTCGGCTAGACTTTGCGCAAAAACTGATGATGAACCTATTAATACCAGTCCTAATGTTGCCTTAGCTATTTTACTGATCATTTTCATCTTATTTAGTTATAATTTACTTCTTAAATTAATTTCTCTCGGTGGCATTGAGTCAGGCAATAAACCCGATCTTAAAATAATTCGCTGTCCTACATCGCCGGCTATAAAGCTTGCAAATCCCATTGCTAAGCCTGTTTTGCTTGAACAGTCAACGATATACAATCCCCTGCTTAAAGGGTACTGTTTTAAGACAAGCGTTTCCTGCGAAGGTTTAAAGTATTCGTTTGGATACTTCTTATTAGCCTCGTCCTTAACGCCTACAATTTTAACATTGTCTACATAGGAAGCATATTCCTTATCCGGATCTACCAACCAACTGTAACCTGTTATTCCCAAAGCGTCAGGATGCTCACTCACATATTTTATAACTTCCTTGCTTGATTTAAGCGCGTAAATATTTTTTTGCTTAAATTCCTTATTACCAGACAACTCTTTCAAATACCTTACCAAACTTGAGTTTGGATTATCAAAAACGATAGTTTTATTCAAATCGCCCTGGCCGTTAAGCATTTTCTTTAGCTCACCTACCGAAGCAAGGGTATCATTCGAAGACTTATTTACAATGAGTGTAACGGCATCAGAAGCAAAGCGCAACACCTTAACGTCTAATTGACGTCTCTTGAACACATTTATCTCGGCCGTATCCAAATCACGGGAAAGTATGGCCAACCTCACACTATCATTCAACAACAAATTCACAACACGGTTTTCAGTCAGGTATAAAACTGTTGGATCAGCATCAGGATACCTGCTTTTAAAAATATACATCTCCTGCCCTACAATTGGTGCAAATGAATCGTCAACAGCAAAAGTTGCCTTACCTGATGTAAAGTCATCATTGCCAATCCCCTTTACAGGTTTTTGCTTGCAAGCCTGTATACCTGCTATTAAACCAAATGCCAGAAATGTATACGTTAACCTATTCATCTTCCTCGTCATACTGATCTTTTTTGAACAACCTCGAAAACCTTAACCCTGCGTAGACAATAATGAAGGCTCCAAAAAGAATGCGCTGATATGGCTGTAAGGATAATTGAAGCTTATCCCAAAACATAATCATTAATCCAAAAGCCACAAAGCAAATGAATACGGTAGTTCCTATAATAAGCAAAAACCGCCTTTTGGGCGATTTTTGCTCTTTATTAAAATTAATTGACATTATCTTAATTATCGGCAGCTAACGCAAAGCTTACCGGTACACTATATTGTACACGTACCGGGCGACCATTTTGGATACCAGGCTTCCACCTTGGCGACGATTTTAACACGCGCGTAGCTTCTGCATCAGTACCCTGGCTAAGGCTCCTGGTAACTTTAATGTCGGTTAATGAACCATCACGTTCCACAACGAAGGTAAGGATAACACGACCTTGTGTACCGTTTTCACGATCAACGGCCGGGTAACGGATATTTTTACTCAAGTAAGCAATAAACTTATCCTGACCACCCGGGAACTCTGGTAAATTTTCAACTGATGCGAAGATCTTATTAGGGTCTTCCTCAACAACTTGTTTAATATCCGAATTACCTACAGGCTCATCAATTCTGATGTCTGCGTTAGGGTCACCTTTCTGGTCTTTCTGACCAGGGTCAGCTACCTGAAGTTCCTTAACCGTTGGCGGATCTTTCTCCTTAACCTCATTATCCGGTTTTACAATCGGAGGCGGGAAACGCACCTGGTCAACTTTTGGTTTTGGCGGTTCTGGTGGCGGCGGAGGTGGTTTTTTGGTTTGATCCACCGGTGGCGGCGGTAACAGCACTACGTCTGTTATCTTTACTTTTTCATCAGCTTTTGGAATCAAGCCTTTCAGCTTGTTGATTATAGTAGGCAAAGAAATTATAAATACAAACAATATAATGGCAATTACAAGCGCCCTATTCGTATTTTTTGAATTATCCTTTCTCAGTTCATAAGCACCGTATGCTTTGTTCCTGCTACTAAAAACAACGTCGATCCATTTCTGATCTAATATGTCTAATTTTGATCCAAACATTTTTTGTCAGGCTTTAATGTTAGTTAACGTTATTTATTATTATTTGTTATCGTTGTATAAATTTTCTCTTTTTAACAACTCAACCTCTGGTGGCGTGATATCAACAATACCATACATTGTTATATTGGTGATATTAATTTCATCCAATACACTAACCATGTTTTTGTATTTCGACTTATCACTTGGTTTTACTACAACAAACACGGCTTTACCGGTTTTAGCCATCACCTCTTTTTGTTTTTCAACAAGTAATTTGCGTAGGCCATCCGGCCCGTAACCAATAACTTCTGGTGCCGATTTGCCTGGTTCGCCAAGATACCACTCCAGTTTATCATTACTACCCAATAATAGCGTTAATGAACGCGAAGCGGCAATAGGTAACTGATCCTGAGTTTTCTCATCCTTATCAGGCATTGCAAGGTCCATCGCTTTAGGCTTGGCCAATGTGGTTGTCATGATAAAGAAAGTGATTAATAAGAAAGCCAGATCCACCATTGCGGTTAAATCTATACGGGTCGATTGCTTTTTACTTCTAACCTTCCCGCCTTTATGTTTCCCTCCCCCGGAGGTGTCTAATTCTGCCATGATTTCTTATTTTTTTGCGCCGCCGCTAACTGAAGTTATTAAACTAAACTTATTAAGTTTTTGCTTCTGCAAAATCCCTACAACATCCTTTATAACAGGGTACTCTTCCTTGCTGTCGCCTTTTATAGCTATACGCATCTGTACGTTATGCAGCGATGCTGTAGCTTTACGGGCTTCACGAATCCAGTTAAACAGTTCATTGCTTACCGAATCTCTCGGGATGCCTGGCTGAGCAAACTGTCTTTGCTGTTCTGATGACAAACTAAGGAATTGATGCATACTTGCAATAGGTACACCGAATGACTCTAAACTTGAGAACTTCTTCATTTCCTCCGGTGTAAAAGTCTGTTTATAAATCGCTCCCACTTGCTCTAAAGTTTCTTTGCGAAGATCTGTTCCTTCGATGCCGAAGAAAGCCTTGTTATGACCCACAGTTATCGTAGCAAAATTCTCATCAGGAACAGGCACTTGAATAGAAGACCTTGGTACATCGATTGGAACCGGATCATCGGTTCTTGGTTTTGCAGTTAATATAAAGAAAGTTAGCAGCAGGAACGCCACATCGCACATGGCGGTCATGTCGATTGCTGTACTCTTTCTTGGAACTTTTATCCTTGCCATATTAAAATCTTTTTAAAAATATATAGTGTATAATGTTTTTAAACCCTGCCGGCGTTAATCTACACCTGCAGGTGCACTACTATATTCTTATTTGTTTTTATGTGACGAAGCAAATGTTTGCACGATGCTAAAACCAGTTTCGTCAATAGCGTAAGTCAGTTTATCAATTTTTGATGTAAATACGTTGTACATGATAATTGAGATAGCTGAAGTACTGATACCTAAAGCCGTGTTTATCAAAGCTTCAGAAATGTGTGCCGAAAGTTCAGAAGGGTTTGGTGCACCAGCAGCAGCTAATGTAGAGAACGCACCGATCATACCGATTACTGTACCTAACAAACCGGTTAATGTACCGATAGATACTAATGTAGCGATGATGGTTAAGTTTTGCTCTAACATTGGCATTTCTAAAGCTGTTGCTTCTTCGATGTCTTTTTGGATAGCTAATGTTTTTTGGTCAACATCAAGGTTTGGTTCTGCTTCCATTTCGCCATATTTTTTCAATGCCGATTTGATAACCGCTGCTACCGAACCTTTTTGTTTATCGCACTCTGCAGCAGCAGCAGCGATGTTACCTGAATTTAAAGAAGCCTGTACTTTCCTTACGAAAGAATCTACACTTCCTGTACCTGAAGCCTTGCTAATTACCACAAAGCGCTCGATAGAGAAAACGATAACCATTAATAAGAAGGACATGATCAAAGGTACAATCACACCACCTTTGTGTACAGTGCCGAAGATATCTGCCGGGTTACCATTTGCAACGTCGCCGCCTTTAAAGTGGCTTGGATCGCCAAGGATGAAAATAAATATGCAAATTGCTACTACTATACAAATAGGGATAGTTAGAGAAGCAAACATGCCAGATGCACTTGAGCTTTCTTTTTTAACAGGAGTAGTTGGTTTTGTTGGTGCGTTTGCCATTACTTTTAAATTTTTAGTTTTAGTTTTTGTTTATGTTATAAGTTAGTTAAATGTGCTCTTAAATGCGAATAACAAAAATAGAATTTTCTTTAAATAAAAAAACCATTTATATTATTCTTTACAATTTTTTAATACCAAATTACATTTTGTGTGCGATTGGATATAAATAACGTAATACCAATAAAATATTGTGTGTTGCCACTACAATTATTTGCAATGAAAACCATTTTTTTTAATATTATCAAGCAATAGTGATAAAATTTATGCTACTATTTCGTTACACACATGTTATGTGCTTTAATTGGTAAGGCACAACAGCCTTTTAATAATGAGGTTTTAGTGTATAAAATACGCTATCAACCAGTGTAATATATAGGTTATGAACTATTTAGGCAACTATCCCCCGGCTTTTTTTGCTTTATAACCATCGGTTTGCAACAGGCCGAGTATTTTATCTCTGAAATCGCCCTGTATCAATATTTCGCCATCTTTTACCGAACCGCCCACTCCACATTTTGTTTTTAATTTTTTGCCAATAGCCTCCAAATCTGCGTCGGCGCCTATAAAACCGCTTACCCGGGTCACCAGTTTGCTGCCGCCTTTACGATCGAGGTAAATTTTGAGGTTTTGCTGTTGCGGAGGCAGCGTTTGCGCATCCGGGCCGCCGTTTTCCTGGTATTCAAAATCAGGATCGGTGGAATAAATCACCCCGGTAAAATTCTTTTTTGCCATGATTATTAATTTTTATAGCTGGGCCCCACAATAACCTTTAACGAATTCGGCATTATATTAATATGTAAATCGGCAGGCATTACCTGCGGCTCACCATCCAGGTGTATAGGCCCCGGGGCCAGCCTTGTAACATGAATATCCTTCCCTTTTATAATTTCAATATATGTTGACGCTTCAATTGTTTTGAGCATTAACCGCGCTCCTATCTCGGGCAGGCGCCAAACCGGAAATTTACTGATTATACAAATATCCAGCAACCCATCCTGTACCGATGCCCTGGGGGCTACATGCACATTATTGCCCCATTGCGATGAATTGGCAATGCTTATAATAAAGGCATTACGCTCATACTTTTTGCCATCAATTTCAAGCAAATACTTTTCAGGCTTATAGCTCATAATCTCCTGCATGCTTGATTTAATGTAGGTTAAAAACCCCCGCTTTTTGCCATGCGAAAACACTTCGGCTATATGGGCATCAAACCCCATACCGGCCATGTTAAAAAAAGGCTGCCCGTTCATCAACCCCGAATCAATGGTTTCAACCTTATAACCGCCTAACGCCTTTATTGATGCCACAGTATCCATTGGTATCCCTAAAAAACGCGCCAGGCCATTCCCCGAACCAAACGGCACAACGCCCAGAGCCGTAGTACTGCCCACTATGGCCGACGAAATTTCGTTCACCGTGCCATCCCCGCCTACTGCCGCTACTACATCAACTTTACCGGCTGCTTCTTTTGCTATCTGTTGCGCATGCGAAACGCCATCGGTAAATATTATATGGTAATCAAATACATTTTTATCAAGGTGTTGATCTATCAGCTCCGGCACACCATCCTTCTTCTTACCCCCGGCTATAGGATTTATTATAAATAACGCTTTACGTTTCAATTATCTGTTATTATTTAAAGTATCAAAAGTACAGGAAATCACTTTCGAAAATTTCTAAAAAATAGATCAAAAGAAAATTCATTTCGCGCAAAGACGCTAAGACGCAAAATGATTTACTCATTTTTCTTTGCTTCCTGGCGTCTTTGGGCGAGAAAACTCCCAACTTAGCATCAAACGTGATATGATTATAACAATTATTCAATATATCCGCCAATGAAATTTTTAATTCGATTTCCCTCATCAAAAGTAAATGTATTTTCGGCTTTGTAAAATTTGTTTTATTTTTGCAACCCGAAAGTGGACTGATTTAATACCCTTTATATAAAAGGTAAGGATTGCAACCACGTAAAAAAGTGCTAATACCCATGCTTCTTTTTACTACGATCCCTCAAAATCCCCGCTCGGCTGTTTTATGTTAATTGTATAAAAAATTTATATGCCATATTTATTTACCTCCGAGTCCGTATCAGAAGGACACCCGGATAAAGTTGCCGACCAGATCTCAGACGCCCTGATTGATCATTTTTTAGCATTCGACCCTAACTCAAAAGTAGCCTGCGAAACACTGGTAACCACCGGGCAGGTAATTTTAGCCGGCGAAGTAAAATCAAAAGCTTATTTAGATGTGCAGAAAATAGCCCGCGAGGTGATCAATAAAATTGGCTACACCAAAGGCGAATATATGTTTGATGGTAGCTCATGCGGTGTGCTATCGGCTATTCATGAGCAATCGCCCGATATTAACCAGGGTGTTGAACGCAAGGCCCCCGAAGAACAAGGCGCTGGCGACCAGGGCATGATGTTTGGCTATGCCACCAACGAAACTGACAACTATATGCCCCTGGCATTGGATATTGCCCATGCGTTATTGATAGAGCTTGCCGCCATCCGCCGCGAAAACAGCGAGATCAAATACCTGCGTCCGGATGCAAAATCGCAGGTTACACTGGAGTACAGCGACGATAACCAGCCACAGCGTATAGATGCCATCGTTATATCAACCCAACACGATGATTTTGACGAGGAAACAGTTATGCTGGCCAAAATAAGCTCAGATATCATCAGCATCCTCATCCCTCGTGTTAAAGCGAAGTATCCAAAATACGCCCACTTTTTTAACGACCAGATTAAATACCACATTAACCCAACCGGCAAATTTGTGATAGGTGGCCCGCATGGCGATACTGGCTTAACCGGCCGTAAAATTATTGTGGATACCTATGGAGGCAAAGGTGCACACGGTGGCGGTGCTTTTTCTGGCAAAGATCCTTCAAAGGTTGACCGTTCTGCCGCTTACGCAACCCGCCATATAGCTAAAAACCTGGTAGCTGCCGGTGTTTGCAGCGAAGTGCTGGTACAGGTATCATATGCCATTGGCGTTGCCCAGCCTATGGGTATTTACGTAAACACTTACGGCACTGCCAAAGTTGCTTTGCATGACGGCGAGATAGCGAAAAAAGTAGAAGAGGTGTTTAACATGACCCCGTATGCTATTGAAACCCGTTTTAAACTGCGTAACCCTATTTACAGCGAAACAGCGGCTTACGGCCACTTTGGTAAACCAAGCGAAACCGTAACCAAAACCTTTATTGCCCACGACGGCAGTGAACTGGTACGCGAAGTGGAGTTATTTACCTGGGAAAAACTTGATTACGTTGATAAAGTGAATGCCGCCTTCGGCTTGTAATCTTTTAAACAAAAATTATAGAGTAAGAGCGACTGGTGTAAACCGGTCGCTTTTTTTGTTTTGCGCGCTGTTTTGCGCTGTGCGCCTAAACCCCTGGCTGTATTTTTATTTACTGCTCCAACATTTCTACAGAATCAATCAGGTAGATTGCATAAAATCAATTAATTATGAAAAATGCTAAACTCATACCCGGATTGGCCTGTATAGTTATTTTAATAATGGCTAAACCGATTTATACCCAGGCCCAACAAAAAACAGGCTTCCATATGTTAAAAAGCTTCCCCATAAAAAGCCCTGGTGGCTGGGATTATATTACTGTAGATGGAGCCAATAAACGTATCTATACATCGCATGGCAGCCAGGTTAATATTCTTTCAATCTCGGGCGATTCTCTCGGCTATATCCCCAATACCCCCGGTGTGCACGGAATTGCACTGGTTAATACTTTAAATAAGGGTTACATCAGCGCAGGCCGTGCCAATAAAGTAATTGTTTTTGATTTAACCACCTTAAAGGTTTTAAATGAAATAGCCGTAGGCACCAACCCCGACGCTATATTTTATGAACCCTTTGCAAAAAAAGTGTATACGTTTAATGGCCGCAGCAAAGATGCTACCGTTATTGATGTAGCTACCGATAAAGTTGTGGCTACCATCCCGCTGGATGCCAAACCCGAAACAGGAGTATCTGACGGCAAGGGAAAAGTATTTGTAAATGCCGAAACTACTAACGAGGTGGTTGTTATTAACGCCACTACCTTAAAAGTAGAGGCCCGTTATAAAATTGAAGGCGGCGATGAGCCATCGGGCCTGGATATTGACCGTGCTACCAATCGCCTGTTTATTGGTTGCGGTGGTAACAGCACCATGGTGGTAATGGACGCCGCCAACGGTAAAAACTTAGCCAAATTCCCGATAGGTGGTTGCGACGGGCTGGTGTTTGATCCTAAACTAAAATTAGCCTATGCTTCAAACGGCGAGGGAACTATTAGCGTGGTAAAAGAGCTTAGCGCCGATAAATTTGAATTTGTAGAAAACATCCCAACCGAGCCCAGCGCCCGTACCATCGGCATCGACCTGTTAACCCACAAACTGTACCTGCCTGCCGCCAAAACAGAGCCAGGTATGGTAACAGCAGAAAACCCAAAGCCCCGCCCAAAACAGATACCGGGGTCGTTTCATATTATTGAGGTCGGCAAAAACTGATTTTGCAGGGGTAAGAGACAAAGAATTTCAGATAAGGCATAAGATCAAACACCGGACGGGGCACTTATTAATTATGCGCCGCATCTGGTGTTTGCGGCTTAAAGTTTGCTATTGTCTGTATCACCACCGTAGTTTGTCGCTTTTTGCCCTTTTTAACCAGCCGGGCAATAACCATTTTTGTGCTATCTAAACATACAATAATGGAAAACCTGACATTCAACATCAACATTAACGCATCACCCCAAAAGGTATGGGACGTACTTTTTACCGATGCTAATTACCCAAAGTGGACTGCAGTTTTTTGTGAAGGCTCGCACGCCGTTACCGACTGGCAAGAAGGCAGCAAGGCTTTATTTTTAGATCATAAAGGATCGGGGATGGTAGGCTTGATAGATAAGGCCATTCCAAATGAATTTATGGCGATTAAAGGCATTGGCGAAATAGTTAATGGTATCGAGAATTATGACAGCAGCGGCGCCAAGGTATGCAGAGGTTCGTTAGAAGAATATACCCTCAAAAACAACAATGGCAAAACCCTGCTTACCATTCAACTTAGCGGCGGCAATTTCCCCAAAGATATAACCGCCTTTTTTAAAGATGTTTGGCCAAAAGCACTGGATATTGTAAAAACGATAGCCGAGGCAGAATGATATTATCCATTTCAAAACCGGCAGACTTTATCCTTTATATCTGCCTGATATAAGTAAGCTTCATGATACCTCCCTGCTGTCGCTGCGGAATTCCGAATGGGGTTTTATAATAATTATTAACGCTGTTTACCACCAGGTAAATGAACGATAGCGGTCTGTACTCCCAGGAGAAACGGGCATTTAACGATCCGTTACGGGTATCAGTATTGTATTGGTAAAATGCCGAGAGCAACATTTTGGGATTTGCAGCTACCCGCAATTCGGGTGCCAGAAGTTGTGTTGTGGTTGATGCCTGGTTTATGCCTACATTTTTAAAATCGTTGCGGGTATAGCTCATTACAAGCGACAGCTGGGGCACAGGGGCAGCACGTAACGATAAATAATAACTATTAAGCCTGCCATTATAATAGCAGCCGGTACTCAACCGGGTTTCGGCGCTAAAGGGCGCTGCGGCATTGGTAATGCCATAAAATTCGTACCGGTTAAAGTGATAATTGGCCACTGCTATGTCAACATTCCGCACCGGTTGAAAATTATCTGTCAGATTCTCCCAAGAACTGGTGATACTAAAATCAAGGTGCGATTGATTGGTAAAAAACAATTGCAGCGGCATCACCACTACGCTGGCCTCCTGGAATTTGCCGCTTGATGCCTCATGGTAAATATCGGCAGTAAATTGCGGGCTAAAAAACTGTACATTTTTGGGAAACCATTTTTTATGTATAAAAACATACAGCGTGGGTTGTGTATTGATAAAATTGTCTCTGGCGGTAAAGCCGGTTTGCGCCTGGTAGCCTTTAGATACAGCAGTTTGAAACCAATCGATAAAAAAATGAGTAGCCGAGTAATTAAATTCGGCAAAGGCGGCCGGCCCCTTTTGCCCGCTTAGCGAGTTGCCCGAATAGGATGCCATGCCCCTGATAAATAACGGCTGGCTTACCTGCCAAAAAGCATCCACCACCTCGACAGGGTTAACAGACGCGGGCTGATTTAAGCCGGCAAAGTTTTGCCGCAATACCTCCATTGCGCCCAGTTGCAAGCTTTGGCTAACGCTTCTTTTGTACCTGAAAACGCCAAACAACGCCCCGTTTTCCGTAGTATCGCCATTTTGCTTCATCACCAGTATTCCGGCAGACTGTTTGTTATCCTGGTGGATAAACCTTAAGCCGCCATTGATGGTTAAAGGCGAGCCATTGTCGCTCAACCCTATCCTCCTGCTAAAAAACGGCTGAATAATGCTGTTTTGACCTACAGAAAACAGGCTTGAATTTTCTAAAAAGAACTGTCTTTTTTCGGGAAAGAACACGCTCGACCTGCTCAGGTTAACTACCTGCTTATCCACATCGGCCTGGGCAAAATCGGTATTGATGGTACCTTCAAGCAGGGTGTTGGAGTTAATGGCATACTTAATTTCGCCGCCAAACTCGGGTTTGTAATGCGGCTTGCTTTTATCTGCTCTGCTTGCATTTACCAAAGCATAAGGCTCAACCCGTAAATTGAAGCTGGCATCCGGGGGTACTATGTTGGTAAGGATGCCGCCATAAGCCAGCTGGGTTTCGCTAAAAGCCTGCGGCCAGGGCGACCAGCCATTGGTTTCGCCAATAAAACGGATGTTACGGGCAAAATTAATGCTCCACTCCGTTGAGTTTTTTGGATACCGCAATGAAGTAAACGGAATAGCCACTTCGGTTGTCCATGAATGTTCCTGGATTTTGCTGGCGGCCTGCCATACCGCATCCCATTTATAGTCGTAACTAAAATCGGCATAATGCATAATATCCATTTGCGTGCCGTAGGGCGTTACACAAAATGTCATTACCGGCATGCGCGGGTCTTTAAAAGGATCTATCAGGATTTCAAAAAGCTCGTTATTACTGTAGCTGAAATCGCGGCGCAAATCCTGAACCTGGAGGCTTTTCTTCCCCGGCGGAAAATCACAGCGGGCGCTGATGTAGATGTTTTTGTCGTCATACAATAATCTTACTTCGGTATCGTAGGTAGCCTTATCTCCTTGCCGTGGGTAGGCCGTGGTAAAATGAGCAGCCACCGGCGCGTTATTCCACGCGGCCTCATCGGGTATGCCATCAATATTTATTGGCCCGGTAATGCGTGTGGCCTGCAAATGCGGGCGGCTTGCTACCTGCAGCGGGGCAAACGCTTCCTGTGCGTATAACTGTTGTAAACCGGTTACCGTAAGTATTACCAATAAACACAAACTCCTGCTAAGTTTAGCAGCCTTAAAAATTTTCATGCCCCAAATAAATGGAGCTAAAACCTTCTATTTTGTACTTTTAGACGTACCGCCGCTTATGAGCCGCCGATACGCCTTTGCCGGGCTTAAACCCGTTAAAGGTGGTAAACGTATAATTAACGGCGTAAAAAAGGGTATTTGTCGAAAAAGCAGACACAAATAGCTTAGAATGTTCAATTTTACAACATGCAAAAAAACAGGCAGATACCATACCAGGCTATAACACTGCACCTGCTGTTCTGGCTGGCCTATATCCTGTATCAATGTATAAACAACGGCTGGCAGGATAAAGATGTATTTGCATTTAAACTCGATCCAGAGTTATCAACAGAAGTACCTATTGGTATGCTCATCTGCTACTTAAACCTGTATATGCTGATGCCGCTATTCTACTATCCCCAAAAATATTGGAGCTATGTAGCAGGCATGCTATTACTATTACTGCTGGGCGGCCTTTTACAGCGCTTTTTTGCTTACGCGATATGGGTACCCTGGGATAAGATGCATGATCAGGCGATGTACCGGATGGAAAAAACAATCTTCTGGATCCCGGTGCGGATATTTAAAAATGCGGCTAATATTATCCCCATAACTGCCATTACCATGCTTATTAAGCTAATGCGCAATGCCTTTAAACATGAAAAAAACATGCGCGAAATGGAGAAGGAAAAATTTAACGCCGAAATGGGGCTGCTAAAAGCGCAAATAAACCCACATTTCTTTTTCAATACCTTAAACACCTTATATGCGCTTACACTAAAGGGCAGCGAACAGGCATCAAAAGTGGTGCTTCGGCTGTCAGATCTGATGCATTATATGTTGTATGAAGCAAGCGAAAACAAGGTATTGCTACAGGACGAGATCAAACACCTGGAAAGCTACATTGGCATTGAGCAAATGCGCTTTGCCGACAGGCTCGAACTATCGTTCCAATACTCGGGCGATATTGCCGGCAAAATGATAGCCCCGCTTTTGTTGTTGCCTTTTGTTGAAAATGCATTTAAACACAGCCTGGCCGAAAGCGATGGCTGGATAACCATTAACCTGAAAGTTACAGGGAACCGGTTGTATTTAAAGGTAGAAAACAGTTATCAACCGTTGCCCAAACCGGATAATTATGGCCTTGGGCTTAAAAATGTTAAACGGCGACTGGAGCTAACTTACCCGGACCACTATGAGCTTGTACTAAACCAAAACAATGGCATTTTTGAGGCCGACCTGAAACTTGACCTATGAAACCTATAAACTGCATCATAGCCGACGACGAGGAGCTTGCCCGTGAAATTATGCAAAACCATGTAAGCAAACTTCACAACTTAAACCCGGTTGCCATTTGCGCTAATGGCATGGAGGTTTACAACGCACTTAAAGCAAACAACGTCGACCTGGTGTTTTTAGATATCCAGATGCCTCAATTAACCGGGATAGAGTTATTGCGTACCCTGAAAAACCCGCCACCGGTTATCATGACAACCGCCTACCGCGAGTTTGCGCTGGAAGGTTACGAACTTAATGTGATTGACTACCTGCTGAAACCCGTATCATTTGAACGCTTTTTAAAAGCTGTTGATAAATTCATCAACGCCAAAACGCCCGAGGTTATAAGCCTGCCCGCACCACTTCAACCATCAAAGCCCGATCAGCATGCTTTTATTTATGTAAAGGCTGATAAAAAAATGGTGCGGTTGCTGCTCAAAGATATCCTGTACATTGAAGGCCTGAAGGATTATGTAAAAATACATACTACAGATAAGCCCGTTATTACCTACCAAACCCTTGGCTACCTGGAAGAAAAACTTTCGGCCAATTATTTCATCCGCGTACATCGTTCTTACATAATTTCCATCAACCATATTAATGCCTATACGGGCAGCCATATTGAAATTGGACGGCAAAGTATTCCAATCGGTAGTTCATATGCCAAAGAGGTGTTGGGCAAGCTGGAGGGGTAATCGGTGCCACTTAAAAACTGGCCAGGCAATCAACCAATGCGTCAAGTTCGTCAACGGTATTATAATAATGCGGCGATACCCTGATGGCCCACTCTACCTGTTTTTGGTCAAAATCGATAACAGCAAATTCACGATAGGACGATACCACATTGATATTGTGCTGTAAAAACTGCTTCACCAGGTACTCGGCCGATGAGTTTGCAACCGTGAAGGTAACAGACGAACTCAATTCGGGACCCTGATCCAACACCCTGACATTTGGTATTGATGCTAAACGTGTTCGCAAATAGGCAGATAGCTGTTTAACCTGCTGCCAGATCCTGTCTTCGCCGATGGCCAGGCAGTACCTGATAGCTTCGGCGCTGCCAACTACGGTAGCGTAGGCAAACTCCCAGTCTTCAAAACGTTTGGCATCGGGCTGTTGCTCATATTGGTCTTTTTCTGTCCACCGTGCGCCGCGCATATCAATAAACAAAGGCTCAAGTTTGGCCTGTAAAGCTTTATCCGAGATATACAAAAAGCCCGAACCACGCGGCCCCCTCAAAAACTTGCGGTTAGTTACCGATAAAAAATCGCATTGAAGTTGTTGTACATCCAGTTTCATTTGCCCTGCCGATTGGCAGGCATCCAAAATATACCATGTTTTGTCACCATTTTCCTGGCAATATTTAGCATAGATGGCTGCAATCTGGTTAACAGGCTGCACCAGGCCCGAATTGGTAGGGATATGGGTTATAGCCAGCAAACGGGGCTTAAGCTCATATAATTTAGCTTCCAGGTCGGCAAGATCGATACCACCAGCGGCGGCATTTTTTATGTGGACAATATCAACTCCAAACCGTTTTTTGAGCGATAGAAAATGGAGCTGGTTTGAGATGTAGTCGTCGCAATCGGTTAAAATAATATCCCCCGCAATAAATGGAATGGCAGATAAAGCCCTGATGTACGAATCGGTAGCGCTTGCCGTAAAGGCAATGTTGCCGGGTTTGCAATTGATAAGCTGGGCAGCCAGCACATAAAATTCGGCAATGGCACCGGCCTTTGCTGCTGCGGCCTCATATCCGCCTATCTCTGCTTCCAGTTTAATGTGGGCAGTAATGGCATCGGTAACTATATTGGGCATCAATGCCGCCCCGGCGTTGTTTAAATGGTTAACATAGGTACAGCCGATAGTATCGTTTCTGAACTGCTCAATTTCGGCCTCGGTGAATATGCTGTTGGCTAATAATTTCATAAATATTTACCCGTTTATTTACTGTGGATGATAATTCAAAACTACCAACAAGCCCCTGCATAAAAATCGCTTATTGGCCTGTATTGTGCATGTTTTAATTAATTTAGCCCTTAAAACGGGTAAATTATGTACACGCTTGACGATTACGATAAAAAGCTGCTGCGTTTATTACAAAAAGACAACCGCCTTACCGCCCAGGCCCTGGCCCAAATGGTAAACCTCAGCGCATCGGCTGTGCAAAGGCGACTGGCTAAACTGCGTGATGAAAAAATTATTGAGGCCGATGTAGCTATCGTTTCGCCCGCGGCAGCTGGCGTTGGGCTAACCTGCATAGTAGATATTTGTATGCAGGAAGATGGCTCCCGCACCATCGAAAGGTTTAAGGCCGAAATTGAAAATTGCCCCGAAGTATCCCAGTGCTACTACGTAACCGGCACTTATGACCTGGTGTTAATTGTTAACACCAGGGATATGAAACACTACGAGCAATTCAGCAAAAAATATTTTATGGATAGCCCCGATGTGCAGCGCTTTTATACCCATGTAGTAATGGATAGGTTAAAAATGAGCTATGGGGTTTATATATAGGGGATTGCTTTGCTGTAAGTCCACTTGTGCCACAACAAAGCAATCCTTCAAAATCTAATTCAGCGCTTTAATAGGACTGCCTGTCCATTCGGTTTGCGGGGCCAGTTGTTCACCTTTCATAATCAGTGATAGTGGCTCCAGTTTTACATCATCGCCAATTTGGCTATCATACAAAATAATGCTGCGGGTGCCAATGCTGCATCGCGCGCCTATCTGTATGGTTCCTACCTTCATTACCCTATCTTCAAATAAATGGGTTTGCGGGCCGCAATCTTCGTTCAGGGCGGTATCGTCGCCAATGCTTACCATATCATATTCAGTGATATCGGTGGTATTAAGCCATACCCGTTTACCTATTTTAACACCAAACAGGCGCAATACCATAGGCAAAAAGGGAGTCCCCCTTAAAAAATCGAGCATAAAGGGAACGGCCAGGGCTTCGTAAGTACTGGTAATAGCCTCGCTGCGCCAAACCTTATGTGTCCACATGGGTTTTTGCTCTGTTTTGTATTTTCCTACAAATATCCACTTTAATACCAGCGTAACCAGCAGGGCGGGAAGCCCCATATATTTCAGGTAATAAAAAGGAAGCTTTGGCAATTGCCCCAATATTTGCCATGCGTTACGATCTTTCACCAGGTCGTGAAAATAGGCTATAAACAATACGCTGCAACAAATGATAACCGTTTCCGGCAATATAATCCTGATAGCTTCGATGGTTCCCCTTGCTATTTTGCGCGCCCATGATGGAGTTGTAGTAAGCGATGGCGGATACTCGCCGCTGCTTTGCCGGCGCGGCAGGGCAATGGCCGGCGAGCCGAACCAATCGCCCAACGGGTTATCGGCCTGCTGCTCTAAAGTTGGCGGTACAGATAAAACCCCGATCAGCATATTATCGCCAAGGGTATATCCTTGCGGGATGAGGGCGCTGTTACCCACAAAACTACTGTTGCCAATTGTGGTATTATTTAAAATAAGCCGTTGTGCACGAATATCCTCTTCACCCAGGGTTACTGCATCGGCAATAAATGATTCGTTACCGATGCTGAGCATGGTATGGGTTACGTTGCTTGCTGTAGAGATCTCGGTGTTTTTGCCAATTTTGGCGCCCAGCATCCTAAAGAAAAACGAAACAAATACCGTGGCATAAACCGGGTGCAGTACAATCAGCGCTACGGAGATAAGCTGATCTGACAACCATTTACGCACATAAGTACTGCTAAAAACCGGGTAGGTGCCAGGCTTAATCCCCCACAAAAGCACCCGCGAAAGCAACACGGTTTCAAAAGCATAAATGACGATGTATAGCAGTGTTAACAGCGGCACATGTATAAAATAGCTAAAGTTATAATCGGGCGAGTTAAGGTCCATGTAGTTCAGCAGCTCAATTACCGGCAGCAGCGGCAGCAATACTACTATCGGGAAAACAATTAGCAGCAGGCTATACAAAAAGCCATAAGTCTTGATTTTTAAAAAAGGCGTTTTTAGTGGCTGCGGCAGGTCTTCGGGTTTTGCTGTGTGTGTTTTTTCGGCCGGGCTGCCTTTCCAAGCTTCAAAGGCTTTAATGGTTTTGCCGCTTTGCAGATGGCTCAGGTCCTGGAGTTCGCCCCAGTCTTCTACTTCGGCCCCGCCGGATATTACCGCGTTGCTGCCGATATAGGCATGAGCGCCAATTTTTATCTTGCGGAATTTGATCATCCCATTCTCCACCGTCACATTATCCAGTACTACGCCCGAGCTCAGGCTGGCATCGCCGCCAATTTCCAGCAGGTCATACGCACCCACGGTGATTGAGCTCAGCTGCGCATCTTTAGCAATACGCGTACCCAGCATACGCAGGTATAGCGGGTAAATAGGCGTCCCGTTCATGAATTGCGCGGGCGACAGCCTGATGAGGTTATCAACCAGCCAGTATTTGAAATAATAAAATCCCCACAAAGGATGATCGCCCTCCTTTACCTTGCCCAATAAAAGCCATTTGGCAGCTATCGCCATAAAAGATAATAACGGCGGCACTAAACAATACAAAAACAAAGCGATTAAAATAGCTATCGTACGATCATCGCGCCCGGTTTCGGTATCGGCTACTACATAGTAGTAACCCAGATAAGGGATAAAAATTTGTATGGCAAACAGGCTATAGATAACCAGCAACGCAAAACCCTGCGATATACCGCATAAAAAGTACCGTAACGGGGGTATCTTTTGAAAAAGCTCTTTTTTAACATGAATCTTTTGTTCTTTCTCCTTTTCGGCGTGCTCCCAGGCGTTGATGAGGTTTTTAACCGGCCTGTTGGTATAAATATCCTTAAGTGAGGCATGTTGTACGCCGGCCTCCTTGCGCAGCCATGATGAAAAGCTTGCGGCCAGCAACGAGTGCCCGCCCAGGTCAGTAAAAAAATCCGATTCGGACGTAATATCCCTGCCGGGGAAAATATGCTTAAGGCCGACCATTACCTTCAGGGCAATGGGGTCGGCGGCATTTATTTTTATTTCTTCCTGCACCTTTACCTGTAAAAGAGCATCAGGTACAGGCAAGCCCTTTCGGTCAATTTTACCGCTGGGCAGACGGGGTAACTTGTCAAGCGCAACAATTACCAGCGGCACCATGTAGGGCGGTAATGTTTCGGCCAGTTTTAAACGGGCATGGTGCTCTTCCAGGGTATGGCCATTTTTCAGGGTAATATAGCCTACCATCTGGTCCTGTCCCGAGGCATCTTTTTTTAAGGCAACGGCGGCCGTGGCTACTTCTTCCAGCTGGTTAAGGCGTACTTCAATTTCGCCCAGTTCTATCCGGTATCCGCGCAGCTTCACCTGGTCGTCAAGCCGGCCGTGAAAATCAATGCTGCCATCGGCCTGCATCACTACAGCATCGCCGCTCAGGTAAATCCTGTCGCCGGGCAGGCCAGCAAGCGTGGCTGGCTTATCCAGGAATTTTTCTTTAGTTAATTCGGGGCGGTTAACATATCCCTCGCACACACCGGGGCCCGATATAATCAGCTCGCCCTGCTGGCCTACAGGTAAAATATTAAATTGCTCATCAACAACTGCCAGGTTATAATTGGGCAGCGGACCGCCTATTGTAATGGCATCACCGGGCTTTAAAGCTACCATGGTTGATGTAACCGTAGTTTCGGTTGGCCCGTAACTGTTATAAAAAACATTTTTGCCTGGCTTGCTCCAGCGGTTTAATACCGCGGTCGTACAAGCTTCGCCACCTGCGTTAACCAATCGTAGCAGCGGTATATCGTCATCAATAACAGCCAGTAAGCTTGGCACGGCATGTAAAATGGTGATGTGTTGCTGTTTTAAGGTTTCGCTTAGTTCGTCGATTGATTTGGCAGTTGTAGCATCGGCCACCCAGATGGTAGCCCCGGCAAAAAGGCTGATCCAGGTTTCTTCGCACCACATATCAAAGGATACAGAGAAGCCCTGGTACACCTTATCTTCGGGAGTTATATTGATAACGCTTTGTTCTGACCGGATGAGGTGGCAAATATTGCGGTGCAGTATCGGGATACCTTTTGGCTTGCCGGTACTGCCCGATGTATATAAAACGTAAGCCCGGTCATCAGCTGTGGGGCCGGCAGGTACTGTAAAATATTCATACTCCTGTTGAAAAAGGGGAACTTCAAATACGGGACAGGAAAGTTGTGGCGAGCCGTCGCTAAAACAGGCCGAGGCACCAACTTCCTGCAAAACTATCTGTAGCCGCTCTTCGGGCATCTCCCTATCCAGCGGTACATAAGCCGCGCCCGATTTTACTATGCCTAATATAAGCGCATGCAACTCCAGCCCACGGGATTGCCATACACCGATGGAATGGCCGTTGCCTATTCCCTTGGAAGCTATAAAATGTGCGATATAGTTGCTCCATTGGTCAAGCTGGCGGTAAGTTAGCTGCCTGTCGCCAAAAATAAGCGCGGTTTTATCCTGATATAGTGTAGCTGAATTTCTGAAAATATCGGCAATAGTCTCATCTTTAATAAGGTCTGGGCGAAAGGCACCCATTAGTTGGCTCTGGGATATCATAGGTATTGGTAATGCCGAAAATTACAGTATAGTTTTTGATAAAATTTCAAGTTTATCAACAATAATTTTTACCATAATGCATGGCGATACCTATAACGAATAAGCAACTAATTTGTGATAATATTAAATAAAATAAATATCCACCCGGTTTATTTATTAACATACACCACACCGTCCTTCATCACAAAGTGTACGTTCATGATGGCGTGAATATCTGTATCTACATCACTATCTACCGCTATAATATCGGCCAGGAAACCTTGTTTCAGATTGCCTATCTTGTTAGGCATATTAAGTTGTTTGGCGGCATTAATAGTGGCAAACTGCAGCAGTTGCGGGATGCTTACCCCCTCTTCATGATAACCGATAAGCGTATGCTTGGAAAATGCGGAATAAGGCATATGCACATCAATATAATCATCAGACCCTGCGGCCACTGTAACGCCAAACTTTAACGCGCGCTGTAGTCGGTTGGCCTGGGCATCCGTCATCTTTTTTAATTGGGGTGCTACACTTTTATCGCCGGGATAGGCTATCGCAGCGTAGTTGGCATATATGGTACTATCGCCATCGGTAGGTACCAGGATCACTTTCTTTTTGGCCATCAGCATCAAGGTGCTGTCATTTACCTTGTAACCGTGTTCAATGCCATCAACTCCGGCAATTACCGCGTTATATACTGCCTGATTATCCGTTGCGTGGGCGGTAACCCGCAAATTATAACGATGTGCCTCCTTTACAATCGCACGCATTTCATCAACAGAAAGGGCAGTACGGTTTGGGGTATTGTTGGAGTAAATTTTAATTACGTTGGCACCCTGGGTAACGTTTTCGCGTACGGCCTGTATGGCATCATCGGCGCTGGTTATTATCCGGTATTCGTCATTAGCTATGTTCCGGTGCTGGTAAATTAAGCCTGGTAACTGCCCGCCCTCGCTGGATAATCCCTGCCCCGCACAACTCATCCGCGGACCAACAACCAACCCGTCTTCAATTGCTTTGCGCAAAGCGATATCGGCAAACTTGCCCGAGTTGCCCAAATCCTGTACAGATGTTATACCTGCTTCTAAATAAGCCTTTGCCCTTACGGCACCATATATCGCCCGGTATGCATCGCCCTGCTGGGTCAACACTTTCTCTAAAGACAGAGTTGAAAAATCCATGCCTGCCTGCAACTCTTCCCTGAATAACAAATGCGTGTGTGAATCTATCAGGCCGGGAAGAATTGTGTATTTAGAAAGATCTATCAGTTCGCGGTCTTTCTTATCTTCACCGGATAAATCCCTGTCGGCTTTTACCGCTTCTATTTTATTGCCGTCAACCAATACATCCAGTCCTGTTTTAAATTGACCGGCTTCGCTGTCAAATAGCTTCCCCGTTTTAATAAGGTATTTCTGGATGGTTTGTGCCGAAGCAAAGTAAGGGATGACTGATAAGGCAAGGATGATGAGTTTTTTCATTGTAGTATATAGGCGGTTATCTTCCCTGCGGCCTTATTTAAAACGAGCTTAGGGACAACGCAAGATAACATTTAAAATGCGTTCCTCTTTTGTTTACTTTTTTACAACCCCATGCCGGCAGTCAGCTTGAAACAGCAGAAGTGGCCTTAGCAACCACAGCGCGAAAACAGCGGTAACACCAGGCTATTTACCGGACAACGTTGCCCGTATTTTTTTAACTTCAGATGCGGTAACCAGGCTGCTGTTGTTACCAAAATTGCTCCTGATATAGGTAAGCACACCGGCTATCTCTGCATCGCTCAAAAAATTGTGCTTTGGCATTACACTGTTGTATGGCTTGCCCTTAACGGTAACGGGCCCTTCAAGGCCGCTTAATAACACTCTTATGGCGGGCTCCTTTTCCATGTATTTGCCGCCGGTTACCCACTCCGATCCGCCCAGGGGCGGGAAAAGGTTACCATCGCCTTTGCCATTTTTTTGATGACAGCTGGCACAGTGCGTGGTGTAAATTTTTGCACCGCCTTTAAGCATCCCGGTTGCAAAATTATTGCGTGCCTTATCGGGTATTTTAAAATTGGGCAGCTTTTTACGCAACTCCATTTTAGCCAGCATGGCGCTGGTAAATTTAGTTTTATCGCCCTGGTAAAAAATGCGCCACACCCTCCCCAATTCGGTATCGCTCACATATAATGAGCCATCAGGCCCTGTGGATAAACCCATGGGGCGGCAAAGCGCATCGCTTACGCTTACCACGGTGTTACGGCCCGCAAAACCATCGGCAAATATCTCCCACTTACCCGTCGGTACGCCATTTTTAAAGGGCACAAAAGCCACAAAAAAGCCGGCCTGCGGATATGGCGAGCGGTTGGTTGAACCATGAAAAGCCACAAAAGCGCCATTCTTATACCTGGTCGGGAATTGGTTGCCGGTGTAAAACAATAAATCATTGGGTGCCCAATGCGCCTGGAAGGCAATCAAAGGCTGGGCATATTTTGCGCCATCGCCCGCTTTTATGCCGTCGCCGCCATACTCGGGATTTAACAGTTTTTTGTGTTTAATGGGGTCGTAATAGTAGTATGGCCAGCCTACATCTGTTCCTTGTTTTATCTTCAAAAACTCCTCGGCGGGCATAACGGCGCTTTGCCAGGCGCTGAATTTTTGGGGGAACAGCAGGCGCAGATCGTCGCGGCCATGCGCTACAACATACAGGCAATTATCTGCGGTGTTCCAATCCATGGCTACCACGCTGCGCAGGCCAGTGGCGTAACGGATACCATCTTTTTGCTGCTGGTTGGGCTTGGCTTCATCAAATTGCCATATGCCACCGTACTCCTGCAACAAGGGGCAGCCTTTTATCCCCGGCGAACCGGGAACCCGGTTTTGCTCCTGGCAGGCATTGGATGGCGCACCGAAGGCAACGTACATATGCCCGGCATCATCAAAAGCCAGGGGCTTGGCGTCATGCTCATGCTCGCCGTGGGCATCATGTAATATCAATTCCAGCGGACCATCGGGCACCAACGTATTCGGATTTAATTTGGTACGGTAAACGCTTACCTCCGAACTGAAATACAGGTAGCCTTTATGCACCCGCATACTGGTACCATAAGGCCCTTTATCGTCATAGTTGCCAAATTTTTTAATCGTATCAACCTTGCCGTCGTGATCCGTATCCCTTGCCGCAATGTTGCCGCCGATAGAATCGGGAAACCGGAGTTTTATATAAATATCGCCATTGGTATTTACGGCCAGGTGGCGTGCCCTGCCGGCCAGGCTATCAATAGCGATGACGGCCTTGAAATTACCGGGCAGGTATAGCCCGCCGTTGTTTTTATCGGCAGTTAGCGTTTTATCTGGATGTTTAACTAAAACAAAAGCGAGTGTTATTGCCGCAATTGCCGTGGCCAAAAGCACCGTAACTGTTTTTCTTACTCCTAAAAAAATATTTTTCTTCATCCGGAAATCATACGCCGACTATGAATCGGCAGCAGGTATTGCCGGTAGTAAAAGGAATTTGAAGGGGAAATGTTTAAAGAAAAAATCAAATATTAAGATTGACAACACAGAAAACCGTTTCAACATAGCATGCGATTTTTATAAGACCTTTAAAAAGATTAATTTTAGATTTCAAGTGAATTTTAATAATAAATTTGTCTTCATGGACTATATTGAAATAAAAGGATACAAGTCGATAAGAGAAGCCAAAGTAGAATTAAAGCCCATAAACATACTTATTGGAGCTAATGGCTCTGGCAAGAGTAATTTTATTTCATTTTTTGAATTTTTAAACCGCTTATATAATCAAACTTTAAAGGAATATGTCGGTTTAAATGGCGGCCCGGAAAGAATGCTATACCAGGGAAGCAAAGCTACTGAGTCAATTAGCGCTTATGTTTCTTTTGATAAGGAGGTGAATGCTTATTCATTCACCATAACAAATGGTGATGACGGCTTCATCTTCACAAAGGAAAGTTTATGGTACTTAGGAAACCCATGGGACGTTTCTTTATATAAAAGTGAAGCCAGCGTTAAAACCGATGGCAAATATCGTGCTAAGTATGTAAGGGGACACTTAAACGGGTTCAAAAAATATCATTTTCATGACACCGGTAGAAAATCCTCCTTCAATCAAACCAGTCATATACTTAATGACAGTTACTTTTTATACGAAAAAGGAGAGAACTTAGCTGCTTTCCTTTACGCTATACGGCAAGCGAATCAAATTGTGTATAATCTTATTATAAAAACCATACAAAGTATCGCGCCGTATTTTTCTGATTTTTTTCTTCAACCCAATAACGAAGGCTTTTTACGACTGCAATGGCAGGATAAGTATAGTTCAACAATTTACGGCGCATCTGATCTTTCTGATGGCACAATTAGGTTTATTGCCCTGGTTACCTTATTCATGCAACCCACACTTCCCAGTAGCATTATCATTGATGAACCGGAACTTGGTTTGCATCCATTTGCCATAGCCAAATTAGCAGGCATGATTAAAAGCGTAGCAGCAAGGGGCACACAGGTAATTATTGCTACACAATCATCCGATCTTGTAAATCACTTTGAGGCTGATGGTATTATAACGGTTAACCAGGTTAATGGCGAGACCGTGTTTAACAGGCTTTTAAAAGAGGATTTATCAATTTGGCTCGAGGAATACTCAATAGGCGAATTATGGCAAAGAAATATTCTTGAAGGAGGCCAGCCTTAAATCAGCTTATGAAAAGGATCATAATAATTTGCGAAGGCCCAACCGAGCAGGAATTTTGTAAGGATGTATTACAACCTCATTTCAATTCGAGAGGTATTTATTTGCATTGTCCAACAATTAAAAAGTCAGCTGGTGGAATTGTGCCGTGGAATGCTTTAAAAAAACAGATAGAGATTCATCTTTTACAAGATAGAAGTGTATTTGTGACAACACTGATTGATTACTACGGAATCAACGAGAAGCATAATTTCCCCGGATGGGATACCTCAATTAAAATAATAGACAAAAATGAGAGAATGACTTTTTTAGAAAATTCAATGAAATCTTCCATTAATAAGGCAATAAATAATAGGTTTATATCTTATATACAATTACACGAATTCGAGGGGCTGCTATTTAACGATATAACAATATTCAACAACCTTATTCCACAAGGCGATTTCATTAATAAAAATGAATTGGAAAATACAATAAATAATTACCCCAATCCCGAAATGATTAATGATACTCCACAAAACGCGCCGTCATTTAGATTGTCCCGGTTAATAAAAGGTTATAACAAAATTGTATATGGCGCTATTATAGCCGAAAATATCGGGCTAAATAAAATCAGAAGTAAAAGCTTGAGATTTCATAATTGGGTGTCCATTTTGGAAACGCTCTAACGATGGAGAATTATGGCTTTCGCCCTCAAATTTAATAAAAATCCTATCTTATCGTCCTCAATTTATTTACAGCAATGCCCAACTCAGAAAAAAAATTAGGCTTATGGACAAGTACCTCACTGGTGGCGGGCAATATGATAGGCGCAGGTGTTTTTTTACTGCCCGCCGCTATGGCCAGTTTCGGGAGTATTGGTTTGCTGGGTTGGGTATTTTCGGCAGCGGGCTCGTTTTTCCTGGCAAAAGTTTTCAGTAACATGAGTAAGCTACTGCCACATGCTACGGGTGGCCCCTACGCCTTTACACGTTATGGACTGGGCGATTTTGCAGGCTTCCTTGTGGCCTGGGGTTATTTTCTATCTACCTCATGCGCCTGCGCGGCCATTACCAAATCGCTGGTGAGCGCCTTAAGTACGTTTTTTCCGGCGCTGGCAAGCGGCCTGCCTGCGGTAGCCACCGGCCTTTGCGCTATATGGCTGCTTACTTATATTAACACACGCGGAGTTGTAACCAGCGGCAAATGGCAGCTGGTTACAACCATACTCAAAATTTTACCACTGGTGCTTGTGGCATTTGGCGGCCTGTTTTTTTTACAGGCCAAAAACTTTAGCCCGTTTAATAGCAGCGGTACAAGTACCTATAGTGCAATAAGCACCACCGCGGCCATGACCCTTTTTTCTTTTATCGGAATTGAATGCGCCACTATACCTGCCGGGAGTGTGGAAAACCCACAAAAAACGGTGCCGCGTGCAACATTGCTGGGCCTGTTAATTGCTACATTGGTATATATTTTAGGAAGTGTAAGCGTAATGGGGCTTATTCCCGCTGCGGAGTTGGCAAAGTCGCAAACGCCTTATGCCGATGCCGCTGCCATAATTTACGGCAACAACATTCGCTACTGGGTAAGCGCAGGTGTTGCCATTGCCGCTTTTGGTGCGCTTAACGGGTGGACACTGATGCAGGGGCAAATGCCCTTTGCCGTTGCCAGGGATAAATTGTTCCCCGCCATATTTAGCAAGCAAAATAAAAAGGGCGTGCCTTACATGGGCATCCTGCTTAGCAGTACGCTTGTTTCTGTTTTTATGAGTATGAATTACTCCAAAGGATTTGTTGAACAATTCAGGTTTTTACTGATGCTTTCGCTGCTGTCGATGCTTATTCCTTACCTGTTATCGGCTGCATCCTATCTTATTATCAAGGTAAAAAACAAACAGGCAGATGGCTGGCTTGGCGCTGTGGTTTTGGCCATAGTAGCATTTGGTTACGCACTATGGAATATTGTTGGCTCCGGCAAAGATGCCGTTTATTACGGCTTTGTTTTGCTGATGATGAGCGTGCCTTTTTACGTTTGGGTAGCCTACCAAAAAAACAAGGAGCAATAGATACCCTTAAATTCATTCAATCTTAAGTTAGCAGTAAAAAGGGGTAAAATTCAGCTTATCATCTACCGCTTTACCCTATTGCCTTGTACAGCAACCTGCGTTGTACCTCGGCAGTGCTAATACCTGCTGTTTTATTACCAGTATTTTAAATAAAATGTAATAATATTATTACACAGCAAACCCGTATCTGTTTATTAAGATGGAAATCAATTGCTTGTAGGCTTTAAAAAAGTCATAAATGTTAAATTTTTGGCTTTAAATGTTAAATATACAGGTACAATTGTTAAATCGTTTTGATTACTAAAAACTTAGTTATACCTTGGTTTCCATAAACAACCTTATGAAAATCACAATTACTGCACTAATAATACTCCTGTTTGGTACAGCTTCCGTTTTTGCACAAAATACCTATTCTATCAAGGGCGGAGTTGCCGATACGGCTTCAAATTCTAAATTAACCAACGCTACTGTTGCTGTTTTAAGTGCCAAAGATTCCATTTTGCAAAAGTTTACCAGGGTAAGCGATGGTCAGTTTGCCATCAGCGATCTAAAAAAAGGCAAATTCATTTTGCTGATAAGCTACTCTGGCTACGCCGATTTTGTAGAGCGTTTTACCCTTGATTCGGCACATACTACGCACGATTTTGGCCACATAGGCATGATACTTAAAACTCAGCTGCTTAAAGAGGTTATTATAAAAGCCCAGGTTGCGGCCGTAAAAATAAAAGGCGACACCACCGAATTTAACGCCAAAGCATTTACCGTACAACCAAACGCCAAAGTAGAAGACCTGTTAAAAGAGCTTCCGGGAATACAGGTTGATAAGGATGGCAAAATTACCGCCCAGGGCCAAACCGTAAGTAAGGTTTTGGTTGATGGCGAAGAATTTTTTGGCGATGACCCTACCCTGGTTACCAAAAACCTGCGTGCCGATATGGTAGACAAGGTACAGCTTTACGATAAAAAAAGCGACCAGGCCGCATTTACCGGTATTGACGATGGTGTGAAGAATAAAACCATTAACATTAAACTTAAAGAGGATAAAAAGAACGGTTATTTTGGTAAAATAGATGCCGAAGGCGGTACCGATAAATATTACCAGGAGCAGATTTTATTTAATCGCTTTAAAGGCAAGCAGAAATTTTCTGTTTACGGAACTTTAGGTAATACAGGTAAGGTAGGTTTGGGCTGGGACGATAACAGCAAATACGGCGGCACCGGCGGCCTTGAATTTGGCGATGGCGGCGAGATATATTTTAACGGCGGTGGTGGCGACGACCTGGATTCGTTCAGCGGAAGATTTGATGGCGAGGGAATCCCGTTAGCCAGATCGGCAGGCGCGCATTACGATACCAAATGGAATGGCGATAAGGAATCTATCAACGGCAATTATAAAATAGGATCGTTAAATGTGGATGGTACCAAAAATACTATAGCGCAAAATAACTTCGACGGTACATTTAACACCAACAGCTCAGATCAAACTTTTCATAACCACATGTTCCGCCAAAAACTGGATTTAACCTACCAGGTTAAGATAGATACCAGTCAAAACCTGAAGCTTATGGTAGATGGTACATCTAAAGACGCCATCACCAATACCAAATATGATTATGTAAGCAATTATGCAAACGGCGGGTTACAAAACACCAGTAAGCGTAATGTTGATAATGACGTAAAATCGAAGATATTTAACGCAAGCGCTTTTTATACTAAAAAATTCAAAAAGGTGGGTCGTACGTTTTCGTTAAATGTATCAGAATCGCTTAACCAAAGCGAGTCAAAGGGTTATTTGTATGCCCGTACAAAATCATATGATACAACTGCTACATTAACCCAGGATACAATCATCGATCAGCGCAAGGTATCAAACATAAAAAGCAACGTGTTAAATACCAACCTTACCTATACAGAACCGCTTACCAAAAAGCTTTCGGCGGTGGTAAACTACGGCATCAACCTAAGCAACAGCAGTTCTGACAGGCGCTCCTATAACGATCCGGGGGGGGCCGGGAACTATACCACACTTGACACAACGGTGAGCAACTTTTATAAATTAAACCAGGTGGCCAACCAGTTTGGGCTTAACCTTAATTATAAAGGCAAAAAAGCCACATTCAATTTTGGGTCGAGAGTGTCGGTGGTAAACTTTAAACAAATAGACGAGATCAGAAATATACCTGACAGGACCCGTAATTTTGTAAACTGGTTTCCGCAGGCTACATTCCAATACCGCTTTTCGCAGCAGGAATCTGTACGATTGAGTTACAATGGTAATACAACACAACCTACCATTGACCAAATTCAACCCGTACTGGTAAATAACGACCCGGTAAACAGAACAATTGGTAACCCCAATTTAAGGCCATCATACACCAATCGTTTAAATTTTAGCTATAACTCTTATAAAGTGCTCAGCGGGCAGTCCATTTGGTTATATGGTTCTTACTCCAATACCTACAACCCTATTGTAAGCAACGTTACCACGGTAAATGGCAGAAACACCTATGTGTACACCAACCTTAACGGCAACCAGACAGTAAATATGTATGCAAGTGCCTACTTTGATAGAAAAATCCCCAAAGTAGATGTAAACGCTGGTTTAGGTATTAACGGAAGCGGTAATACTTATTACAATTTTGTTAAGTACAACGATGGTCCCAGCTCCTTAAATAAAACACAATCATACACTTACAGCCTCGATTTCAGGCTATCCAAATACAAACAAAAGAAGTATGATATGTGGGCTTCGGTAGGGCCTACTTATACGGTTAACTCCTCGTCGTTACAAACTAATATTAATAACAACGGCCGGGGCTTGCAGGCAAACGGCGGCTTTAATATTTACCTCCCCCTGCACTTTAGTATCAACTCCGATGCTACATACCAATACAACGCGGCAACACAATCGTTTCCCCAGGATTTCAGGAAAACGATCCTGAACGCAACCATCGGTAAAACTTTCCTTAAGGATGAAAGTATAAAAATATACCTGGCCGGCAACGATTTACTGAACCAGAATACCGGATACAGCCGTACAGGTAACGCCAACCAGATTTCGCAGGAGCGGTATACTACTATCCGCAGGTTCTTTATGCTATCACTTATTTGGGATTTTAACCATGTTGGCGGCGGTGCCGCGCCAGCAGCTAAAAAATAATTTACATGAAAAAGTTTATTTTATTTACAACAGCTTTATTAGTACTTGGCAGCAGCTCCCTGTTTGCCCAAAACAAGCACTTTACTACCAATGGCATTATTGAATATGAAAAAAGCGTAAACATGTACGCTGTTTTTCAGAAGATAATTGATAAGGACAACGAAGCCTGGCTGCAGCCCGCTTTTGACTCCTATAAAAAAACGCAGCCTCAATTCAGGAAACTGAAAAGTACTTTAGCCTTTGGCAACAACAAAACCCTGTTTACCCCCATTGAGCCCGAGAGCCAGGGCAATACTTTCTTTTTGGATAATCCGATGGTTGGGCAAAATAATACCGTACAAACCGACCTGAATACCTACACCAGCATTGACCAAAAAAAGGTTTTTGAATCGCTGTTTTTGGTGAAAGACAGCGTACGCAAAATAAACTGGAAGATTACTACCGAAACCCGCGAAATTGCCGGTTTTACCTGTCGCCGTGCAAACGCGCTGGTACTTGATTCGGTTTATGTGGTAGCTTTTTATACCGACGACATTACCGTACCGGGTGGTCCCGAATCATTTGCCGGCCTGCCAGGCATGATATTGGGCCTTGCCATTCCCCACGAAAACGTAACCTGGTTTGCTACCAAAGTAAATGAAGTACCGGTGGACGATAAAGCCCTTGCAGCCCCTAAAAAAGGAAAGGCTGTAGACCGTAAGGGACTAACTGCCACCCTAACCGATGTAATGAAAAACTGGGGCAACCAATCAAATATTTATTTAAAAGCCTTTATCCTGTAACCTATCATAAACTTAAGCAACACCCTGTTATGCTCGGCATAGCGGGGTGTTTGCGTTTTAGAACTTTACACATGCAACCCCACCATCGGCCACACAATTTGCCTGATAAACTGCGGGTGAAACAGCAAGGGCATTGGTGCTATCACCCAAAACAATGTCCATAAACGGGCGGTGAACGGGTATTTTAAAAAAGCAATACCACCATCTGTCAATTCCTTTTCCAGCAGTACCATAATTCCCTGGATAATAAAATATATCATGGGCAAACCATACCCGCTATTTACCGGTACACTAAGCGCCAGTTCATGCAACAGGCCCGAGAAACCGAATGCAACCATTAACGCTGCCCCTGGACCTATTTTATTACGCAAGGGCCGAAAGATGGTTATGGAAGTCATTTCGCTAAAAGCCATATTCCAACGTTTGCCCCAAAATTCAGTCAGGCTCATGGCCCTGGCAGGTTGTTTAAACAGGTAATAGGTATTTACGCCTTTAAGCCGCCACGTACCCGCGCTAATACTCAACAGCCCGAAGTGAAGAATAAGACTTAGCCCAACCAGCAAAAAAGCGGTGGTTAACAAGTAAACCGGCCGTGCACCTAATGGCAGCAATACCATTTGGCGCCCCAGCAAAATAAGCACCCCGCCGGCTATTACCCGGCTTACACCAAACCAAATCATTGCCCAGGCATTGGGTAAGGGTGCCTGCCCAAGGTTTTCAAAAGGCTCGGCACGCATACCGGCCCAGCCGCCTGCAAAAACCAGCCATTGATTAAATTGAAGGGTAAGTTTTTTGGTTTTATAACTTTGGGCAACGGCAATAACCTTCATTGCAGTAAAGGTTGTGGCAATAATGGCCAGCATCCGTAAAATTGGGTTGGCCTGTAAAAATATAAAGTGAACAATAAGGATACTTACAATCAGCAAAACCCAGCTTTGCCACACCATTTTGTATTTTATAAATGCATAACCCAACAGTACAACAATAACGTTTGTAAGGCCGAAATAAAAAAAGGATAATAGTACGGCCGCGGTGATCATGACTGTAAATAGTTAAAGTAACAGGCCCGGCTATAAACAATACTCAGGAAAACAAAAAGAATAACCAATACCGCCTCGGCCAGTTTATGCAATTTACCTTTGGGGAAATTTGTCCTGTCGAAATAAAAGAACTGGATCAACACCCTGGAGATCCAGTATATCGCGATAAAACCGGTAAGCAATGTTGCCAGCTGCGAGCCGTTAACAAGGTCATTAAATGCCAGGACCGAAAGCAGGCCGAAGCAAAGGTTGATAACCAGGATGTATGCGGCATAAGTCCAAAACATTTGCTTAATCAGGGGCTGCACTTTTAGCAGCTCGGACCGCCAGTTTAAAACCCGGGGAATGGCCAGGCTGCCAACCACCAGCCCTACCTGGGCCAACCCTGCAAACCAGATCAATTGCTGAATACTAAAACCTATGGTTTTCATTTTACCGGCTATCTATTTTCATCTGTTTCAATAGTACAAATCTAAATAAAATATTAAATTTTCAAAATTTATTGAAAATTTAATATCTGACAAAATTAACAAGAGAGGCAGGGTCGTTTCTGTTATTGGCGCTATTTATCCATTCGTCGGATCTTTAAACTCACATCCACGTACTCGCCAAATATTGATACCCCCGTAGACTTTGCATCAGGGTAAAAAGCCGTCGTAATAACCTTTTCGCCATTGTTGCCAAATATCTCTATTGAATTACGGTCAACAAGTAGCTGGATCTTCACCAATGTATTCAAGAGTTTCATAGGCCGCATGGGTATAGTTTGAATGTGATTAACGGCTGGCTTATTGTTTTTTTCGGCATTCGAGCAATCAATAAACAGTTGTTGCTTAGCAGCATCGTACCCTACAATTATATCATTGTCTGGCATATCCTTGTTTTGTGCAATTTTAAAACCGGCCAGTTTAGCTGTGCTCATAACAAATTCGGCATCTATCCAATAAGCATTACAGTTGCCAACTTCCGGCAACTGTACATCGCTTTTTTTCATCTGGATATCTTTAAAAATAACACTGGCAGCCATTGTATCAAGTTTCTTTTCACTATCGACAGTAGGCTGTTGTAACAGCCTCAATCCCTGGCTTGTAGTTTTTAAGGAAAGATCGCGGGGGATAGACATTTGACCGCGCCACGGATAGGTATCTGGTTTGCCCGGCACCAACCAACCCAATAAAGTAGTTTTATGATTGGGTAAACGCCAGGGGATAGCAGCATAAAAAGCATCGCCACCATCAACCGGCAAGGTTGCGGCGCCGGGATAACTATTTTTAAAAGTAGTGCCATCAAAATCGCCAATAAAGTATTGCATCGATGGACCGCGGTCTGTAAAGGCCGAAACAAAAAGCACCCACTTAATTTTCGATTTGTTGCCATCTACCAACAACGGCACCATTGATGGGCATTCCCAGCCGCTTTTAGTGTAACCAGCCGGGCCAAAATCGCTGAGTCTTGTCCACTCTTTCAGGTTTTTAGAGCCGTAAATTCTTACCATATGCTCGTCAACCATGGCTACCGTCATGATCCATTGTTTGGTTGGTTCGTGCCAGAAAACATTGGGGTCGCGGAAATCTTTTTTATTCAGATCGATAACCGGGTTGCCGGCGTATTGGGTATAGCTTTTGCCTCCATCGTTACTGTAAGCTATATATTGCGATTCTTTTTTCTGTTTGGGCTGATCGGCAGTAAAAATGGCAACTATCGGAGCTTTACCATTTTTACCAAAACCACTGGTATTATTTTTATCCACCACTGCCGAGCCGGAGTAGATATAGGTTAAAGTATCCTTGGTCACTATTTCGGGAATGGCAACCGGCAGGTTTTTCCAGTGCAGCAGGTCGGTACTGGTGGCGTGCCCCCAGCTCATGTGCCCCCATTTATTTTCGAAAGGATTGTGCTGATAATACAGGTTATATTTGCCGTCCAGGAAGATGAGGCCGTTAGGGTCATTAGTCCAGCCGGTGGGCGGCGTAAAGTGGTACGCAGGCCGCCATTGCGGGGTTGGTGCTTGCTGGGCAAGCACCTTAATAGCAAACATCGAAAAGGCAAGGCAGCAGATAAAATATTTAAACATAGGTGGCTGTTTATAAAGTTGGCAGCATAAAAGTACACTAAAAATTAACTCCCGGGCAAATAGGGCAGAAACAACGCAAATATTCGCGTTATTGTTAAATAAAATTTTGAAAGCTTGTTTTAAAGTCACAACTTTAAACAAGTCTTTTGCCTTTAAACCATATTGAAAAAATTTATTGCCTTAATGTTACTAAACATTCACCTGCTAAATATTGGCGGGCAGCTGGCATTTCATCAATATTTGGTTTACAAAACAGATAAATTTTATACCGAGCAAACCCGTAAAGGGCTTTACAATGTCAAAGATCTGACCGAGATAATTATTCCCGTTAACCTCCCCAATATTCGTGATTGGAAAGGTTTTGAGAGCATTGCAGGGCAGATCCAGTTTGGGAGCACCAACTACAACTACGTAAAAATGAAGATGACACGCACCGGCTTACACCTGATGTGCATCCCCAATTACGAAACTACCCAACATATTGATAAAAATGTAGTTAATGCCAAAGGCGTTAAAGATATCCCGGTACCACAAAAAGATCACGTACCCTACGGCAAAACCATTTTGCAGGAAAATATAAGTTTCTCTTTTGCACAAATTGAGTTTAATTGCCCTATAAAAAACTTACAGAAAAATCCTGTACAACCCGTACAGCCCTTGGTTTATTACCACCGGGACATTCCTGAACAACCGCCAAAAGCCACCTGCTAATCCCCTCTTTTTAATTCATTTTTCCGGACGGTGCTGTTAGTACCATTGATTTGTCTTTATTGGAATTTGCCTGCGCGCTTTAACGCAGTTTGCTGCTTTTGCATTTAGCCAGAGCACAAACGCGATAGCAACGTTGTATAAACATCAATAACGGCACCTCATTCTCCGGGCAATTTTCAAACGGCGGAAAGCCCTCAACGTAGTTAATTTTCAAATCCTCAAATTTTCAAATTACCATGCCTTATATACCTCTTGAAACCCATTTACCGGGCATTACCGGCCTGTTGGAGTACAGCAAAGAAAGTGCTGCTCCTATTCGCGACCTGACCCAAATTTTGCTACGCGGCCCGTCGACCCTATCCGAGGGCGACCGCGAGCTGATAGCTACCATTGTATCCCACGGCAACCAATGCAAGTTTTGTACTACCGCCCACACCGCCGCTGCCGACTTGTATTTAGGCGAAAATGATACCGCCCAAAAGATCAAAGAAAACATCGAGACCGCACCGGTGAACGAAAAAATGAAAGCACTGCTCACCATTGCCAAGCTAACCGGCCAAAGTGGTAAAAATGTAACCTCTGCCGAAATTGACCGGGCTAAGGCCGCAGGTGCGACAGACATCGAAATTCACGATACGGTATTAATAGCTGCTCTTTTTTGCCTGTACAACCGTTACGTTGATGGCCTGGCCACCGCGTTGCCTGCCGATGCCGGGTACTATAACATCCTGGCCGATCGCCTGGTTAACCATGGTTACACCCGCCTGCCGCAGGGCTATGATCACCTTAAAAAATAAATCATTATCCTAATTAATTTAAAACCAAGTCACAATGAAAAAACTTTTATTTATCATATTAATGCTCTCGACAATCAACCTGTTTGCGCAGGAAAGCAAAATAACGGGTACCCTAACCGATGCCGCAACCGGCCAGCCTGTTGTAGGTGCCAGCATTACCGTTAAAGGCAAACTAACGGGTACCATTACCGACTCAAAGGGTAACTACAGCCTTAACCTCAATAAAATTAAGACGCCCTTTACGCTCATTATATCTGCCGTAGGGTATGAGCAAATAGAAAGTAATGTTACAACCACCGGCGAAGTAAGCCTCAAATTACAGCAAAAATCCATCGTACTAAACGAAGTGGTATCATCTGCTACCCGTATTAACCAAAGCATATTACAATCGCCGGTTAGTATCGAAAAAATGAGCCTGAAGGCTATTAAAGAAAATCCTTCATTCACGTTTTATGATGGCTTGCAAAGCTTAAAAGGAGTAGCTGCGGTAACCAGCAGCTTAACCTACAAACAGGTGAACACCCGTGGCTTTAACAGCACTGGTAACGGCCGCTTTTTGCAGTTGGTTGATGGTGTTGATAACCAAACGCCCGGCCTCAATTTTTCGGTAGGTAACCTTTTTGGCGCATCGGATATTGATATCGAGAGTGCCGAAGTAATACCAGGTGCGGCATCAGCACTATATGGCCCGGTGGCCTTTAATGGTTTATTGTCGTTAAAAACAAAAGACCCCTTCAAATACCAGGGCTTAACCGTACAGGTAAAAACGGGGATGAACCACTTTGGTGAGTCATCTGTAAAACCACAGGGTTTGTATGATTTTGCTGCGCGATACGCCAAAGCCTTCAATGACAGATTTGCCTTGAAAATTAACGCTTCGTATTTAACCGGCAGGGATTGGTATGCCGAAAACTATACGGATGTAAGCGCATCAACCCCGGTTGCCCAACGGGGCCCCAATAACCCCGGGCGCGACGCGCTGAATATTTACGGCGATGAAGTATCGCGCACCCTTCCCGGCATCGGCCTGGTATCAAGAACCGGTTACGAGGAAAAAAACCTGATGAATTATAATGTATACAGCCTTAAGTTAAACGGCGCTTTACATTACCGCATCAGCAATAACCTGGAGGCCATTTACCAGTACAACTTTGGTAAAGGAACTGCCAGCTATACCGGCAGCAGCCGTTTTGATTTGAATAACTTTGTACTGCAAACCCACAGGGCAGAACTGAAAGGCAGCAACTTTTTTATCCGCGGATATTCCGTAGCCGAAAACTCGCACGATTCATACAACACCCGCTCGTTGGCGCAGTTCATAAACCGCGATTGGGTGCAGGATTTAAGCGGCAACACCGTTACGCCCGATAAAGCCGACGATACCTGGTTTACCCGTTATTCAACAGCTTACAACGGCAACGCCAGCGGCGTAACCGCCCACAATAATGCAGCAGCACGGGCTTTTGCAGATCAGGGCCGTTTTTTACCGGGCACAGCTGCCTTCAACGCTGCCAAAGATGTATCTATCCATAACTACGGCCTAAGCGGCGCCGGGGTGTTTAGTGCAAGTAAATTTTACCATGCCGATGGGCAGTATGATTTCTCGAGCGCTATTAAAGTGTTTGAATTGCTGGCCGGCGGCAGCTACCGCGATTACCGCATGTTTACCAACGGTAGTTTGTTTGATGATAAAACCAACCGCGTAACCATTGCCGAATACGGCGCATTTATGCAGGCCGCCAAAAAACTGTTTGACGATAATCTGAAGCTAACGGCCTCTATCCGTTATGATAAAAACGAAAACTTTAAAGGAAGTTTTACGCCCCGCTTCTCGGCAGTTTATACCGTTGATAAAACCCATAATTTCAGGGCATCGTACCAAACCGGTTTCCGGAACCCTACCCCGGTTGATCAGTTTATCCACCTTAACGTAGGCCCTATCACCATTTTAGGTGGCGCACCCAAAAACAGCGCTGGGTTAAACGTGTATGAAAACTCGTTCACCGCGTCATCGGTAAGTGCGTTCGGTGCGGCATTTGGCGCGGCTGTAGCCGGCGGAACACCTTTTCCGCAGGCGGTTGAGCAAAACAAAGGTTTACTGCAAAAATCAAATGTGGCCTACATTAAGCCAGAACAGCAAAAGGCTTTTGAACTGGGCTATAAAGGTTTAATTATGGATAAATTACTGGTTGATGTAAATTATTACTACAGCAGCTACACCAACTTTATCCTTAACACAGTAGTAATACAGCCACAAGACCAAATATTAGGTGCCGATGGTAAAGTTACCACAGCATCGGCAAGTGATATTCCCGGTGGCAAGGTGCATGCCTTTCAGCTATACACCAACGCGCCCGATAAAGTATCGGCACAGGGTGCAAGCGCCGGTTTAACTTATTTGTTTGATAAAGGATATGCCCTGGGCGCCAATGCTACGCTATCAACTTTCAATCTGCGCAACGCAAATCCAAACAATATTGCAGCTTTTAACACGCCTAAATGGGCTACCAATACCACTTTTGGCAACAGCAATTTTGCCAACAATTTTGGCTTTAACCTGGCCTGGCACTGGCAAAGCGCGTTTGATTGGTACGGTACTTTTAACGGAACGCGCCCGGGCCGTGTAGATGCTTACTCGATGGTTGACGCGCAGATCAGCAAAAAATTGCCCAAATTAAAATCGACGGTTAAGCTGGGTGGCAGCAATATTTTTAACCGCCATATCTACCAGTCGTACGGTTCGCCGGCCATTGGCGCTATTTATTATGTATCCATAGTATTTGATGACCTTTTAAAATAAACAATATGAGCACACTTGTAATTGATAAGCCGGGTTCAAAACCGCAAACAGATATCAGCGTACCCTACCGGGTAATACTATTTGCTATTTGTTTTTTGAGCAGCGCCCTCGGGGGTACAGTATCTACTTTGATGTCGGTTTATCTGCCGGTGGTGGTTAAAGATTTGCAGGGCAATTTGCCTCCAAATGAAATTAACTCCATCAGTGGCTATATTAACGCCATCTTCATTTTTGGATGGGCCTTAGGCGGCTTTACCTGGGGCGTTATCAGCGATAAAATGGGCCGTAAAACCGCCTTACTGATGGCCATTAGCTGTTATGGCATCTTCACCATTTTAACAGGCCAAATGCCCACCTGGTGGGGCGTTGTACTTTGCCGTTTTATGAGTGGCTTTGGCGTAGGTGGCGTGTTGGTAACAACCATTACCCTTATAAGCGAAGTTTGGCCTGCCAAAAGCAAAGCCGTTGTTATCGGAATCCTGTCCATCGCCTTCCCTGTGGGTATCTTTTCGGCCGGGCTTATCAATTACGTGGTGTCGTCATGGCGGTCAGGTTTTCTTATCGGCGTTATTCCGCTGGCCCTGGCGTTGATAGGCGCCTGGATTTTATCCGAATCGCCAAACTGGCTTAGCTATCGTAACGATATTGCCAACCGCAACAACCCACTAAATAAATTACTATCACCCGCCCATCGCCGGGAGTTGGTAGTAGGCTCCCTAACTTTTGGCACGATGTTAATAGGCCTTTGGGCCATATTTTCATGGCTGCCAACCTGGGTGCAAAGCCTTATTACCACTCATGATGCCCCCAAAGAGCGTGGCCTGAGCATGATGTTTTTGGGTATGGGTGGCCTAACAGGTGGTTTCCTATCGGGATGGCTGGTAAACCTGCTTACTTTACGCCGGTCGATGCTGATTTGTTTTGCGGTATGTGCCGGTTTATCGTTCGTGTTGTTTAAAACCAACAGCACCTTCAGCCCTGTCATTTATGCCGAGATCTGCGTACTGGCGTTATTTTTCGGCGCCAGCCAGGGCGTATTATCTGCCTATATACCGCAGTTGTTTTCAACCGGCATCAGAGCCACGGCAACTGGATTTTGCTTTAACATCGGCAGAATATTTACCGCTACAGCCGTACTGTTTGTAGGCATACTGGTATCGGCACTGGGCGGCTATGGCAATGCCATATTCATTTTTTCGTTAGTATTTATAGTAGGCCTGCTGGTAGTATTATTTGGCCATAAAAGGGAAGTTAAAAGCTGAAAGCCGAAGGCTTAAAGCAAAAAAATAAAAGAATCAATTCAATAATTCAGTCATTCACTAATTCACTAATTAAAATATGGCACACATCAATGTACCCGAAGGCGTTCCGGGCATCCGCTCGCTGGTAATGTTCAGGCCCGAAACAGGTAAGCCTTTATATGAGCTGGCGCAGATACTACTGCGGGGCGAATCTACCTTATCGCCCGCTGAGCGCGAACTGATAGCCGCATATGTATCGTACCGCAACAACTGCACCTTTTGCTACAGCAGCCACGCCGCCGCGGCAAGGTGCCTGTATGAAGACGATGCCCTTATTGTTGACGAGGTATTGAGCGATATGCAGGAAGCCCCGGTAAGCGATAAGCTGAAAGCACTGTTAAACATAGCCGGCAAAGTGCAAATCCTGGGGACCGAAGTTAAGCAAGCCGATATCGACGCCGCCAAAAACCTTGGCGCTACCGACCGCGAACTGCACGATACGGTACTGATTGCCGCGTCGTTCAGCATGTTTAACCGTTATGTTGATGGCCTTGCCAGTCTTACTCCTACTGATCCCGAAGCTTATGCCGAAATGGGCGTGCGGATGGCAAAAGGTTATACTTTACCGCCGCAACCTCAACAATAATTATTCACCATAAAAAATATACCATGGCACATATTGAATTAAATAACGACTTGCCAGGCATAAGAGGCCTGATGTTTTACCGGCCCGAAACCGAGGCCCCGTTGAATGCCCTTGCCGAATTTTTGCTGCGCGAAGACAACTCGCTAACCCGAGGCGAACGAGAGTTGATAGGCACCTATGTATCGTACCTGAACGACTGCTTTTTTTGCCAGAACGTGCATGGCGCGGTTGCCGGCCACTATCTTAACTGTAGTATAGACGATATAGATGCTATTAAAACTGATTTTACATCCGCCGATATATCGCCTAAAATAAAAGCTTTATTAACTATTGCCGGTAGTGTTCAAAAAGGGGGCAAAAATGTAACCATTGAACAGGTAGATGCCGCCCGAAGCGAAGGCGCTACAGATATAGAGATACACGACACGGTGCTGATAGCCGCGTCCTTTTGCATGTTTAACCGTTATGTAGATGGCCTGGGCACCTGGGCTCCGCAAGACAGATCATTTTATGTTAACCGCGCCCCGCAAAGGGCAGTTGAAGGTTATGTGGGCAGTATTTTAAAGTGATTTTTAGCCGATCCGATTTACAACACAAAGGCCCCGTGTAATGCGGGGCCTTATTTATTTTTTCAAAATTCGCCTTGGATGGTTACCGGGCCCAGTAGTCCTGATTTTAATAAAGGCGAATCTTTACTGTAAAATTTATAACTCGAAAAAGTAAACCTTCCGCTTGGGCGTGGCAGGCCTTTAACCAGCCATTGCGGCCAGGCATCATTTTGAATGCCGTCATCGGGTTTTGTTTCGTCGCCAATAAGCCTGTTTGGCCATAAGTTTATTACTTGTATCTCCAGTTTGTTGTGCTTTCTCAGTGCCGATTTATCAATCTCTACACGCCAGGGGGCAGTCCAAACCACGCCTAAATCTTGGCCATTTAATTTTATGCGGGCCATGTTATTAACGGCACCCAAGTCTATATAAAGTTTTTTTGCTTTTGGGGCTTGGGCCGGCAAATCAAATTCCTTATGATAAACAGCAGTTCCCGAATAGTATTTTATGCCCTCCTCTGGTCGTAATGTCCAGTCGGTCAATTCGTCAAACTTAATATTTTTAGGACCACCCCATTTTGGATCAAACGACACCTGCCACGCACCGCTTAAGATTTTAACAATGGCATTTTCTCCAAAGTTTTTATGGGCCGCAGATGCTGTAATATTGCCTTTAACAAATACCACAAAATAGCTTTGGTAAGGTGCAAATTTTAAAGGTACAGAAGTTAGCTGGCCCTTTATGCTGTACTCTGGCAGCCTTGTAATTTTGCCGGTGATGGCATCCCACATTTGCGGGGTACCGGTTACCGTCCTGAATGATGCGGATGTCTCTACCATCCGGTCTGTGCGGTTAGATACAAAATAGATATCCGTATCACCCATCGTACGGTGGGTATACCGTAGCTGCCCGCCGGCTGTAAAATCCTGCTCCACGCCCATGGATAGGAGCAGTTTGGCGGTTAGCTCATATTCAGGATAAAGATCATTAATGTATTTATCAATCTCGCCGCCCCAAATTATTTTTCCCTTGCCATAGGTATGTACCTTTTGTGCCGATGGTTCCTGCAAAGTTCCCCAAATTGCATTGGCCATATCGCTCACCTGGGCATCACAGGCCGGGTAGCCCGATAATCCTGGTGATTTTACCGGCGGCATGCCCACTACCACCGCGCCATCGTTTACAAGCGATTTTATTTTTTGCAGCAACGCCGGGGTCATGGTTTTAACCGCTGGCAATACCAGTAGCCTATAAGTTGCCCCACCCGGGAACACCACCATCCCGTTTTTAACACTTGCTGTGTACAACTGCCCCGGCGAGCATCCATCAAAATTATAACCTTTTCTATCGGGCAAAACCACATCTCCGTCCATTGCCGATGATGGCGGGCGGAAAACATGCGGTGACCCCTCGGGCGTTAAGTACAATACATCGGCCACTGTACGGCCTTGCTGTAAAATGTACGAGCAGCGCGATATGTAATCATGATAGCCACCTACCATAGGCCACCATGTTTGATTCCTGTCCCAGTGCACCCCATATGGCCCCATGGTTGCTCCCGGGCGCAATGAGTCGGGCAAAAACTGGTTCTGGAAGGTGTGGTATACAAAACGGTTAACACCGGCCGCAAAAGCCCAGTCGCCCTGGTTCTTCATCGCTCCGGGGTATTGCTTCCAGCCCTCGTTATCCTGCGATGTAAAAGCTTCGGCAGGGATCAGTGATTTGCCGTTCACATGCCCTATCGACGTTGCTTCGACAACGCTGAACGACGAATTAAATCCCAGTCCCTTACTCCAAAATTCGGCCATAGGCACATCCGCCAACGCACCCAGTTCCAAATCGGCAGTTGGGTTCATATCATATGGCTCGATAGATAACTGCATACCATTACGGTGCGCATAGGTTTTAACCTGCCCCGCATGGTTCTCTAATACCAGTTCCTGCGCGGTTTGACGTAAATCCCATAAAAAACGTTCGCTTATTTCCTGGCTTTGTACAATGTTGCCGGCATAAACGGGGTAATACGGTAGGGGATCATAGCCCCTCCGTTTTATAAATTCCTCGCGAAAATGGCCCGTCCAGTTTTGCGAACCCATTTCCCAGCTATCCATATGCAATCTTTTTAAGCCGCCAGCATCAGTTGGTTTTGGCATCCCGGTTTTGCGCAGCAGCTTGCCAACATAATTATCCAGGTGGGCATTTAAAGCCACTGTATCCATTTTATCAGCCTCAAACCCTAAACCAGGTACCGGCGCGGGGCGGGTTATAGCGCCGTTATTACGGCGGCCAAGGCGCATAATTGTCCAGTTACCCTCGGGGGCAACCCAATTCAGTGTACCATCTGGTTTAAGTTTCCCGGTTAAATCAATAATCTTACTTTTTTCTATAGCAGCACCTGCCGGTTGGGCGGCATACTCTGTTACCGACGGCAAAAACTGTTTAACACCGGGAGCCGATGAGTATGGCGCACGGTAATACAACGCTTTCTCATCTATATCTTTTATTTTAGGTAATGCAATTGCCGGTGTTGGATAGGCCAGCACAGCAACATCTTCATAAAAATCAGTCCATTGTTTTTTTAGTTCGGGGCTAAACGCGCCTTCGCCAAAATAGGGCGGTTTAGGTGGCGGCACCGGCAAAACAATTGGTTGTTTGCTGCCACCAGTTACATTTATGGTACTGCTTACCAAATGCTGCATTGATTGCCCGATGGGCACCCAGGGCCCGCCGCTCCCCGTCCAGCCCGGGCCAATACCCAAGGTAATTTCAATGCCCACGCGTTTGGATTCGCTTACCGCATGGGCAAACATATTTTGCCATTCTTCGCTCAAAAAATCAACCGGGCCGCGGGGGATACCCACATTCACTTCCAAAAATACAAGGTTGCCAATACCTGCCTTTTTCATTGCCTCCAAGTCTTCGGTTATGGATTTTGCCGACATATTACCATCCATAAAGTACCAGTAAACACCGGGTTTGGCCGAGTTAGGCGGATGAACAAAACCAGCTTTCAGGTTTTTAACCTGTGCATAGGGCGCGTTTAAACCTAATAAAAGGGCTATAAAACAGCTCACGGAAATTTTATACATAAACGGTGTTTGTTTGGTTAGTATGCCACGGGATAACGAAGATAACAAACCACTAACTGAGCGGCATCCTTATCCATCTTTTAAGCAGTGAAAACATCTGAAGTGGGTTAACATAACTTAACACATTTCAGATAATAATTTCACAAATACCTAATAATCAATATTTTACATTACAACAAGGTTAACATCAGATTGGTCGCGCAATTTTAGGCGCATCCAAATATTTTTGCCTGGTGTTGGCCTATACAAGTCCCTCGGTATCTCGATCATTTGATCAGAATCGGGCAATAAAATGAGGTATCGTTGATACTTATATCTCCCGACGTCACAAGCTTATCGCCATTAACTATTTAGATGCGTTTGTCCGGTTGCTTAAAACATTTTATGAAGTTAACACCTGCCTTAAATTAAGCTTAGTTTCAGAAAAAAAGCCAAATTTATCAGCTAAACTACTGTATACTAAGCTTTGGAGCGCCTAAAAACGATGGTTGATACACTTATATTGTTTAAACAGCCAACTAAAAATTCCGCTTTTTACCCGGCAATTTCTTTATCGAGTTATTTAGTCTGTTCATCGGCACATAATGCCGCCTTGGGTGCACACCTCCCATATTTGAGTCATTGTTTCACCACTTAAAAAAAACGCTATGATCTCACATCGACTATTTATTTTCATTTAAAACCCCGATAAGTCAATTATGAGATCGTCAATTCAAATTACAGGCTTGCTGCTAATAGTGCTCAGCTCCTGCCAGTCAAAACTATACAATACCCCGGCCACCCGCGCTGTTTCTGTAAAGCGCCTCATTCCGCCGGCAGGCATGGTGTATATCCCATCAGGCACTTTCCAATACAAACTGCAGGATGATGATGATAAATCCGAAAAACGTAATGTAAGCGTAAGCGCTTTTTTTATTGATAAAACCGAAGTAACCAACAAGCAATACCAGGCCTTTGTAAACTGGGTTGCCGATTCGGTAGCCATTACCGATTACCTGCACGATGATTCCTTTTACCTGCCATCCACAGGGGCAACCGTGGGTAAAAACCGGAAGGAGATCAGGCTGATAGACTGGGATAAAGTGCACAAGATTTCGCCACTATGGAAACGCGCACCGGCAGACGTAAAGGAAAAACTGGCCGGGATGATGACCCTGCTCAATGGCCAGCGTATGCCAGACCCGGCATTAATGAACTACCGTTTTTACTATGTGCGTATGGATGGCGAAAAAAACAACCAGTATGTAATGGATACAGTTGGAGTTTATCCTAACGAGCATGTATGGTCGACGGATTTTCCGAACGCGCAAATGACGGTGATGGATGCCAACTACTTCAGCAATAAAATTTACGAGTATAACCCCGTAGTCGGAGTAACCTGGAAACAGGCCCGTGCTTATGCCGACTGGCGCAGTACGCAATTAAAGGTGCTCATCAGGAACAATCCCAATCTCAAAAATTTTAAACTAAGTTTTGGTTTGCCTACCGAAGCGCAATGGCAATACGCCGCCGAAGCCAAGCTCGATCCATCTGATACCGTAGAGCGTACAGTGAAAACCACTATTGATAAAGCTACCGGTAAAGAAAAACTTTCGCTCAACTTTAAACAGGGCGAGGGCGCTTACTCCAGCGATGGATCGACATTTACGCTGCCGGTTACTTCTTACACGCCCAACGCGTTTGGTATTTACAATATGGCCGGTAACGTTTCCGAATGGGTGCTTGATGCCTTCAGCCCATCTGCATCACAGCTGGTAAATGATTTAAACCCGGCATTGCTTTATGATGCTACCGATAAAGACTCGCCCCTGCTAAAACGAAAGGTAGTGCGCGGCGGATCATGGAAAGATAACGGTGAGATGTTGAATAGTGATACCCGCAGTTTTGAAGACCAGGGCAACGCCCACTCCTACATAGGTTTCCGCTGCGTGATGGCCGCCTTTGAACTCCCCGGCGAGCAGGTAAAAACAAGAAAATACGCTAAACGATAATTGTATGAAAAAGATAATAATAGTGATTGAAACCCTTCTGCTGATCGGTTTCGGCAGGGGTATGGCCTTTGCGCAGGCAATAGTGAGCGATAGTACATTAACAGACACCCTGCCTGCATATGATAATTTAATCAAATCGGCCGATTTGGGGAAAGCAAAGCCTTTTCCCTATCCAAAGGCTAATGCTGCTAATATCAGGCTATACGCGCAGGTTTGGCGGGATATCGATCTTTCCGATTCGGGCAACAGCATCCTTACTATCCCCGGCAAATCCCTTATGGAGGATATTATGAAGGGGATAAAAGCTGGCAAGCTTACGCCTTACGAAAAAGAGGACCTGAAAAAGAAGCTCAGCGCCAAACAAGGGGAACTACGCTTTGTCGACTCGGTGCTGATTCCAATTTTTGATAAAGATGGCAACCAAACCGGCTCAAGAATGGCGCTTAACGAGTTCAATCCCGATAAAGTACGCCGGTTCCGGATTAAGGAAGATGTGTTTTTTGACAGGCAACGCGGCCGGGTTGATACCCGCATTGTAGCGCTGGCTCCCATGATGCACATCAGCACATCGGCCGACCTGGCAGATAACCTGGCATTTACCCCGGCCTTCTGGCTTTATTTTCCGCAGTTGCGGTACACGTTGGTGCAGGAGGATGTAAGTAACCCGGATAAGGACATTTTTGATTTTACACTGGACGATGTGTTTATGCAGCACAAATTTTCGGCCTACCTGGTAAAACAAGCATCGCCCGGTGGGGTACAAAGCGGGCAACTGGAACCGGGCAGCACCGAAGCGGTATTACTTGAACAAAAAATTGCCGATCTGAAAAAACATATCTGGCAAAACCCTAAGGGGATAAACGCAAAAAATTTAGCACAAACAGATAGCAAAAAGGAGGACAAGCTATGACAACGCAAGCAAAATTATTGAAAGAGTTTTTATTGATGATGCTCATATCGGGACTGTTGTTTTGCTGCGGCAAGGCCAGCGCCCAGGTACTGCCCGAGTACAGTGCATTCCCAACATCATCATTTGGCGTACAGGTTGGTACGCAGGGGTTAGGCATCCAGGGATCATATAGTTTTTTGAAATCATTTAACGCCAGGATAGGTTTCAATGCCTTCCCGGGGATGACGGTGCAATACAACGGCCGCGATGCGCAGTTTAACCGCACATCGGTATTTGCCATTGCCGATTGGCAGCCCCTGTACGGCCAAAGCGATTGGCTGGCCCGTAAGTGGTACATATCTACCGGTATTGCTTATTATTTTTCAAATAATGTATACAGGGAAGGGATAGGTACTACGCCCAATTACACTATTTACATGTCGAAGGTAAGACCCTATATCGGCACCGGGCTGGGTAATATCCACCTGTTCAAAAACATAGGTATGCGTACGGATCTGGGTTGGTTTATACCAACCAGTTCGGCCACATCAACCTATGACGATAAGGCCAGCAAAGTAAGCAGCGGGTTACGGGGCCTGCTGCCTGGCCTTAATTCGGCCGTAACCATTTATGTAAAATTCTGATCTGTAAAACCATTAAAATCAAATATCATGTTAAAGAGCAAAAAAATCAACTGGCTGCATGTAGCCATTTCCTGGGGCGCCAGCATAGTTATCCTTGGTGCAATGTTTAAAATTAATCACTGGGGTGGCCAACTTGGCACCTATATGATAGGGCTTGGTTTATCGGTAGAAGCCCTGCTGTTTTTTACCCTTGGCTTTTTCCCTCCGGCCGAAGAGCCGGAATGGGAAAAGGTATATCCCGAACTGGCAGTTGATTATGCCGGCGAATTCCCAAGGCATAGTCATAGGCCAGTTCACCAAACCAATGGCGTTACGGCAGCCCTTGACGGTTTGCTTACCCATGCCGACCTAAGCCCCGAAAAAATTAACAACCTCGGCGAGGGATTAAAACAATTTTCGGATAAAATGAGCCGGATAAATGCGATAGCTGATGCTTCATTAGGGACAGACGAATTTGCGGCGAAGCTAAAAAACGCTTCGTCCAAGTTTGATCTGTTGGGTACCATGTTCGAAAAAGCATCGGCAGGCTTTGCCACCATTGCCGATAGCCGCGATGATGCCCATGCCTACCAGCAACAGGTTTTAAAACTTACCCATAACCTGGCACATTTAAACTCATTATACGAGAGCGAGCTGAGCGGTGCCGATAATAACCTGCGCCGCATTAACCAGTTTTACCAGGGCCTAACCGGCACCCTGAATAGTTTGCACGAGTCGGCCGGCGAAACCCGGGTGTTTAAGGATGAGGTGAACAAGTTGGTGCAAAACATATCATCGCTTAATGTTTACTACGCCAATATGCTTTCGGCTATGAACCAGCAGCGGATGCAGTAAAACTTTTCGGGTTGGAACGCTGGTGGAAGATGGTGGATAGGTAGGGCGGCGAAGACTCACCCCGACATCGCTACGCTCGTCACCCCTCTCTCCGCTTCGCGCATAGAGGGGGCAAAAAAAGAAAAATGAGTTTCAACCCTCTTTGCGGCGCAGCCGGAGAGAGGGTCGGCCAGCGCAGCGTAGCCGGGGTGAGTCTTAACCAGCGTTCAAAACCGATAGTTCTAATAACCCCAATACACTACGGGTAACAACATCCCACAAGATGTATACACCCGGCAACCCTATCAAATAAAAAATAAATCAAATTAAAACTTTAAAAAAATGGCTGCAGGAAAAGAAACCACCAGGCAAAAGATGATCAATATCATGTACCTGGTTTTATTGGCAATGCTGGCCCTGAATGTATCAGAAACCATACTGGACGCGTTTAAAACCATAAACGATAGCTTAACCGCCTCGGCGGCAAATGTGGGCAATTCGGTACAGCAATTGTTCAGCACTTTTGAGCAAACCCGCCTTAAGGAATCGCCCGAAAGGGCCAAACCTGTATATGAAAAAGCAAAACAGGCAAGGGAAGCAACAACAGATCTGGATACTTACATCAGGGACATCAAAGCAGAACTTAGTAATCAAAGCAACGGGTACGATCTTTTAACCGGCGACTTAAAACAGCGCGATAATCTTGATATCGGCTTTGATGTAATGATTAACAAAAAGCGGGCTACCGCGCTAAAGCAAAAAATTAATGATACCCGCGAAAGGCTGCTCACTTTGTTAGGCCCGCAGGATAGCAAAACGGTATCATTCAATCTTAATGCCGATGACCCGGTAAAACGAGGCCCCAGCCACCGCAACTGGGAAGAACTTAACTTTGGCGAAGGCGTGCCCTTAACCGCTACGTTTACGATACTATCACGCATCCAGGCGGATAACAAAAATGCAGAATCGGAAGTGGTGAAAAAGATACTGGGCAAAATGGACCAGGCCGTAGTGAACCTGGATAAATTTGAGGCAGTGGCCGTGGCGCCAACATCGTACCTGATACAAGGACAGCCTTACACCGCGCAGGTATTTTTAACTGCATATGATTCACGGTCAACCCCAACGGTACAGGTTGGCGGCAGCCCGATATCAGTTAAGGATGGCCGGGGGGTGTACAATGTGAATACCAGCCGCGAAGGGGTATTTAACTGGAAGGGTACCATCAGCGTAAAACAAACCGATGGTACTATAAAAACCTATACCACGCCCGAGCAGCGTTACATTGTTTCAAGGCCATCGGCAGTGGTGTCGCCCGATAAGATGAACGTATTTTATATCGGGGTAGATAACCCGGTATCAGTGTCTGTACCAGGGATCCCATCAAAAAGCATCAGGATAGGTATTTCGGGCGGTACGCTCAGCGGTTCCGAAGGGAAGTATGTGGCCAGGGTTACTACTCCGGGTACGGTTACCGTTTCGGTATCGGCAGAAATTGCGCCGGGTAAAGTACAGGTATTAAGCCATACCCAGTTCAGGGCCAAACGCATTCCAGATCCTGTTGCCAGGTTTTCGGGCCGGTCAGGCGGCAGCGTACCTACCGTGGCCCTAAAAGCTCAGAATGCTATTTTTGCCATGTTGGATAATTTTGACTTTGACGCCAGGTTCAAAATCACCCGGTTTAGCCTCATTATAGCCAACCCGCGCGAAAACGCATCGGTACAGGTTGGATCGGGCAATACCCTGAATGATTCCATGACGGCGTCACTTAACAGTATTAAGCCGGGTTCAAGGGTAATTTTTGATAATATTATTGCAGTTGGGCCAGATGGTTCGCCAAGGCAGCTGGCGCCGGTGGCACTGACGGCCAATTGATATCGATATTGACTACCCAATGCCCATGGGTTCGGCATTGGGTAGTCAATATTTATTGTTAAGTTCCAGGTCATACCGCCTTTCGGTAAGCTCTTTATCAAACCCGTTAGATACCTTTTCTTCGGTTAACCGGAAGCCATACCGGGTATACAACGAGATGGCTGCATGTTGCTCGTTGGTTGTCCATAAGTATGATTTGTTTATCTGCGATTCCTGCATATAGTTTATAAACCCATCCATCAACTTTTTGCCCAGGCCCAGCCCCCGGTATTCGGGCCTGAAAATAAAATAGCGCAGTTGTATACTATCGCCGCGGTTAACGCCAACCAGCACCCCTATCATTTGCTGCCGGTGCTCGCAAATCCATACCCTGTCTTTACCGGCGTTGTATTGGCTGGCAAAATCGGCCAGGCCTTGTAATACATAACGCTCAAAGTTAAGGCCGTAGCCACATTCTCTGGCATAAATATCTCCGTGCAGGTACGCTATATAGCCCAGGTCGCCGGGTTGTAATACTGTCCGAATGTTAATATCGCTGATGTTTAACGTTGTGCCCTTTTCGTTATTCATTGTTTATTTTAAAATAGTCATGATCTGTTGCATATGCGCTACCAGTTCCAGCTGCCTGGCAGCAGGCAAATCTTTTATCAATTGGTTAATTTGCTTATCTGATGCCTGGTTAAGTTTTTCAAATTCAGCCATTCCTTTATCTGTAAGCGAAAGCATCATCGCCCTTGCATCATGTTCCGAAGGCTTACGGACTACCAGTTTATCCTTTTCCAGTTTTTTTAATAACCGGCTTAAGTAGCTTTTGTCGATGTACATGGCCGAGATGATCTGCGAGGCCTGCATGCTTTTGGCCGCATGAAGCTCGTATAGGATACGCGCCTCGGCCAGCGAGTAATCACTTTGCAGCAAGTGTTTATCCAGCAAACCTATGATATCTGTATAAAAACGGCTAAATGCCCGAATTTGCTGAACCGGTGACAACTTTGTTTCCATTTAAATAATGCAGTTACGAAGCTAAGTTCACGAATATGGTTGACAAAGTCAACCATATTCGTGAATAATTTTAATTTTTTATGGCAATTAAAATCCTACCTTGTATCAACCAATTAGTTATGAAAAGAAAAACTTTTATCCGTTTAGGCGGCACACTTATGGCTACACCTTTTTTATCTCCTGCTATCAGCCTGGCAGGCCAGGCACCTTTACAAAACTGGGCAGGCAACCTTACTTACAGCACGGCTAACGTGCAGTATCCGGCTACGGTGGCCGAGGTACAGCAGCTCATAAAAAAACACACCAAGCTAAAGGCGCTGGGTACCAGGCACTGCTTTAACCGCATTGCCGATAGCAAGGACGACCTGCTATCAACCAAAGAACTCAATAAAGTAATATCTATCGATAAAAAAGCCATGACCGTTACTGTTGAAGGCGGCATAAAATATGGCGAGCTGGCCCCCTACCTGCATAAAGAAGGATATGCTTTACACAACCTGGCTTCGCTGCCGCATATTTCTGTTGCAGGTTCAATCACCACGGCTACGCATGGTAGTGGTGTAAAAAACGGCAACCTGGCCAGCGCCGTAACAGCGCTTGAAGTTGTTGTTGCCGATGGCAGCATAGTTCATTTTTCAAAAGCCGCCGACCCGGAAAAGTTTAACGCGGTAGTTGTTGGGCTGGGCGCCATAGGTATTATTACCAAAGTTACACTGGCCATTGAGCTCACTTATATGATGCGCCAGCGCGTGTTTTTAAAACTGCCCATGGCACAGGTAAAGCAGCATTTTGAGGCGATAGTATCTGCCGGTTACAGTGTAAGCCTGTTTACCGATTGGCAAAACGATTACGTAAACGAGGTTTGGATAAAAAGCCGCATGACCGAAAAAGATCATGATGGCCCCGAATTTTATGGCGCCAGGGCCGCCACCAAAAACCTGCACCCTATTTATGACCACCCCGCCGAAAGCTGCACCGACCAGTTAGGTGTACCCGGACCATGGTACGAGCGTTTGCCCCATTTTAAAATGGGCTTTACCCCAAGCAGCGGTAAAGAGTTACAGGCAGAATATTTTGTACCGATAAAACATGCAGTAGCAGCCATTGAAGCGATTGCCAAATTAGGCAAGCAGGTTGGTCCGCATTTATTTATAACCGAGATCCGTACCATAGCGGCAGATAACCTGTGGATGAGCCCCTGCCATAATCAAACCTCGGTAACTATTCACTTTACCTGGAAACCCGAAACAGAAGCTGTTACCAAACTACTCCCCGTTATTGAAAAGGCTCTGGCCCCTTTCAATGCCCGGCCGCATTGGGGTAAAGTATTTACGCTCGATCCGAAAGTGCTGGCCTCACGTTATGAAAAAATAGCCGATTTTAAAAAGGTGGTTGCCGAATATGACCCGCATGGTAAATTCCGAAACGCGTTTCTGGAGCATAATATTTATGGGGGATAGCAGCCAGGTGGAAAGAATAGTGTTTTTAATATTTTAATATTTATCTTATCTTTCTGCCTGTAAAGCCTTGTCATGTCCCGTTTGCGCTATTTGCTGCTATTTATCCTTATTGTCACTTTTTATAAAGCTCATGCTCAACAGGATATGGACCTGCATTTGAGTGACACCTTTTTGGCGGGCAAAAATATACTTAAAGTTAAGCGGGATTTTACCGATCCTTATTTGTGGGTGCTGGCTCAAAACAACGAAGTTTACCGTATTAACAGCATTACAAAGGTTATTGATGATTTTACCACTAAGTTTAATACTTATAGCTCCTATAAATTTATTGATATAGCCGGGGATAGTAAAGACGCTGTATTTATTGCCACCAACTCATCAAACGTAATTAGATACAACAACGATGTTCTAAGCCTTATCGGAACAATTGACGGATTATTAGGCACCGTTAATTCGATAGGTTTTGATTACACAAAAACGGGGATTTATGCCAACATGAATGGCGACATTAGTAATGATCAGCTATTGATTGCTACAAGCGTTGGTATTTTCAGGTATGTTTTGAAAGACGGCAAAATAGCTCAACCTAATTTACCTTCAGGTAATAGCCAAATATTTGAAAGCACTGTGCGTACAGCTATGTACACATATATTGTTACACGGCAACCCTGGCCGGATGAGTTTGTATATTACCCAACTCTATGTCAAACATATTCAGCATCTTATGCCGGATACATAAACCTGGAAGGCAACGTATTTGGCCACACGGTTAAGTCAGCATATTATAACAACGGTGAGTATTATCATAATACCGGATTTTCGATATTTGGCAGTCAGTTTTGGGCAACGGAGAATGGATTATTTAAGAATACCTGGAATTATTCATATCGTGAAAATTTTGGGTATAAACATTACCTGGAAGGAGTAAATATCAATAAGATCACTTCTATATATGGTTTAAATAATTTTAATTTATATACCCGGGAAAATCTTTTGATCGGCTCAACGCAAGGGTTATATTTTTCAAATTCAACCTATGCATATTCGCTATCCGAAACCATGTTCACTCATTATGATGGCTTGGGTAATAAAACAATAAATGATATTTGTGTTAATGCTATTTCTTATACAGTACCTGTAACCAACTGCGAAGATGGAGCCTGGGTAGCAGCCGATGATGGCCTCTATTTATTAAAACCCGATTATGGACCATATATTAATTCGAGTACACAACTACAAGCCGTTCAGTTTGACGGACAAGACCCCAGCGTAAATAAAATAGAAATTTGTGCTAACAGCTCTATCAATGCGCTGGCAAATAATTATACAAACGGCGCAGTACCGTTGCAATGGTTTAAAAATGGCAAAGAGATACCGAACGAAAGCCACGCCACGCTAACCATCAAAGATCCGGGCGAATACTATATGATTATTTATGACCCCTGCTCGGCCTTACATTTCGAATCAAATCATTTAACGGTAACCCAGGCAGCCGCGCCCGAATTCAGCTTTAATTATCCCGATGTATTAAACTACTGCGCCGGTTCATCAGCGACCTTAAAAACCGACGACAAACCCAGTTACCAATATCGCTGGTATAAGGATGGCATATTAAACGGCAATACAACAGCCACGCTTGATAATATTACCGAAACCGGTAAATACAAAGTAGAAGTAAGCGCATGTGCGGGTAATTGGGTAGCATCAAAAGAGGTACAGGTAAACTTTATTAATATCCCAACACCGTTTCTGACCACCGATAAGGTAAGCTACTGCGATGGCGACCAGGCCACACTATCGGCCAATGTGCCTATTGATGCTTCGGCTATTTTGAATTGGACAAGTTACCAGTACGCCTGGTATAAAGATGACAACCCCATAACCGGCAGCGCTGCATCAATAAACGTGAGCCAGCCGGGTAAATATAAAGTGGTGGTAACCGGTTGTTCGGGTTCAGTTTCGTCTGCCGAGTTACAGATCGATTTCATTAAACTGCCAAAACCTGGTATCACGGCAAGCAAACCGGCATATTGCATTGGCGATATGGCCCAACTAACCGCGAATGTTAATATAGACCCGTTTACCACGGTAAACTGGCTCAGGGACGGAAATGTATTGGCAGACGAACAGGATAAAGCAAGCATCACAACCAATATAGGCGGCAACTACACAGTAACTGTTGTAAGTGCTGGTTCCTGCAATATCGCATCGTCTGCCTATAATTTAGGATTTACCCCACCGCCCACTGTCAGTATTCAACAAATTGTGAATACCACCTTATGCGATGGTCAAACGGTTGATCTTAAAGCAAGCTATACAAGCGGCACTGTTACCTGGAGTACCGGCGCTACATCCGACAAAATAAGCATCCAGCACTCGGGTACATTCAAAGCTACGGTTAGAACAGCGGCTGGCTGTACGGTAGATGAATCTGCTACGGTGCAATATTTTCCAAACCCAACATTAAACCTACCGTCGGCTACGCTTTGCCAGTATACCAATGAAAGTATTACGCTTACCGCCCCCGCCGGCTTTGCTAAATACGAATGGAACGGGCAGCCCGGCGCCAATACATTTACAACCAATAAATTAGGATCGGTTGGGTTAACGGTAACTGATAACAATGGGTGCCAGGCATCTCAAACCATTACCATAAGCAGCCACTGCGACGATATCCATATCCCAAATGCATTTAGCCCCAACGGCGATGGCCATAATGATACCTGGGTAATAGCCGGCCTGGAAGGCGACCCGACCACAACTGTGAGGGTTTATAACCGCCTGGGCAGCATGGTATTTCAATCGCAAGGTTATGCCACGCCCTGGAATGGCACCTATAACGGCAGTAAATTACCCGCTTCGGTATACTATTATGTCATCAGCACAAAAGGCGCAAAACAGGTGCTTAGCGGTTCAGTAACTATATTTAATTAGGGTTATTAAAAGCATCGGGCAAGTTATTATAATAATTACCAGGCAATATTTTTTATTCCATATAAAATTGCTGTAGATTTATGTAATCTATAAACCCAATTTTATATCTATGAAAATCCTAACTGAACCTATCGGGAGCATTCCGAGGTCACCTGAGCTTGTAACGGCAATTACCACGCAAGCCAATGCCCATCAACTCCATAAACTTTATACAGATGCTATTGCCGACACCTTAAAAGAGTTTGAAGAAACCGGCTCGCCCGTTATTACCGATGGTGAGCAAACCAAATCAAGCTTTGTTACCTATCCTCTGGAAGGCCTAACCAACCTAACATCCGGAGGCATGACCATCAATTTTGAGGATGGTCACTCGCGCCAGTTGCCATTGCTTACCAAAGGGCCTTTCAGGTATGGCAATTATGCATCAAAATACCTTGCCGCAGCTCAAAAACTAACCAGTCTGCGCGTTAAGCAAGCCATCATATCGGCATCCGCGCTTAGCTTAATTTACCCGGCGGATGGTATTGAAGGCTATCCGCAGGCTGAGTTTATTGCCGATCTATTAAATGAATGCGAAAAAGACATCAGGCTGTGCCTGGAGCAGGGCGCATATAAAGTACAAATGGATTTTACCGAAGGACGGCTATCGTTAAAGCTCGATCCATCCGGCGGCGTATTAAAACACTTCATTGGCCTTAACAACCAGGTTTTTGACCGTTTTACCGCTGAAGAACAGCAAAAACTGGGCGTACATGTTTGCCCCGGCGGCGACCACGACTCGACCCATAGTGCCGATATTGATTATGCCGATTTTTTACCCGATTTGTTTGAACTGCACGCAGGCAGTTTTTATTTGCAACTGGCCAGCGAGCCCGACAGGGTAAAAGTTTTAAAGGTTATTAAACAATACCTTAAGCCCAATCAGAAAGTATTTATTGGCGTGATAGATGTACTTAACCCGGTAATTGAAACCGCAGAAGAAGTGCGCGACAGGGTGCTTGAAGCGGCAGCCTTTATCAACACCAGCCAGTTGGGCACCACCGATGATTGCGGCTTCTCGCCATTTTGCGACGATGTATCAACAAGCCGCGAAACCGCCTTCGCGAAAATAAAAGCCAGGATTGAGGGAACGAAACTGGCAGAAGCGGAATTAACGGCGTAAAGACCATGATAATGCCAGACTTGCGAAGTTTCAGAAACTTCGCAAGTCTTTTAAGGGAGCATTTTAAATTTTTGAGCCTTCCGAAACCGGCGAAGGGCTTTTTATTTTACCAATCAATAATCATAAATATGCTCAATGGTAATATGATTTTCTCCAAGCATTTTCACCAATTTACTAAGTTCATTAACAGTTGTAACAACAGCAATCCGGTTTAAACCAGGTTTGGTAAAAATGGGCTGGGTAAACAATATTTTAAAATCTTGTGGGTTTTCTTTTAAAGATTGAGGTGTTAACAGCGTAAGCATAATACTGCCTTTGTTACCCGCAATTTCTGTTAAATTAGTATTACTTGCAGCCAATTGCTGAACCGTGTAATTAAAGCGGGCGTAACGCGGCAAATCGGTTTGCCAAAGGCCGCCTGAAAGTTCCTTTGCATGTTGAGCATCGGCGGTAGCGGGTTTCTTATCAACAACCACCGTTGTATTTAAAGCGGCAACATCATAAGCCGATTTTGTGGCAAGCTTTATCAGATAGCCATAACCGCTTTTCACCAGTAATTCGGTAGTGAGGTAGTATCTTCGCTCCAGTTTACGCAACATATGCTGTCCTGATAATGGTGTGCTACCCCACAGCATTTTAAGCTGATGGTTAAAGTCATATTCGTACCAGGGCAAATCCTCAATAAACTTAACGTAGCTAAGTTCATAGGCCGCGTTAAATTTATCCTCGCCGGTCATTGTTTGGCCCTGCTTTGTATCGGTTATCCGGCCTGCAATTGTTTCATAAAAAGATTTGATGCCATATTCAACCGTTGTGCTGCCGGCAATAACCATAATCATAACATGGTAGCCTGTATTGAACGGATAATTCCCTTTAATCTGGTTATAAACAATACCATATCCTCCCCACATCTGGTCAATATGTTTCATGTAAGGGAATGTAGTTGATGTATTGGTTTTAAAATAATCGGCCTGTTCTGCCGGGCTAAACACCAGGAACCATTCGGGAAAGGTTAAAAAGGTTTGGTCGGGCGGGCGTACATCTTTTTGCGGTATCAGCGGCTGCGCATTGGTTGTAAGCCAGGCCTTGTCAACCAATAACCCATCACCTGCGGGTATGGTTGATGGTTTTTTATTTTTAACAAAAAACACCAGCATAGCCAGCAATACCGAAATCAATGTTAATATCCGCAGCCTTTTCATATTATGCCTTTGTAAATAACATCAATGTATTATCCGAGGGATCTTTATCCTGTAAAATACGTTTCCCGGCATCTTTAAAGCCTGCTTCGCTAATAATGGCCGACCATTCATCCGCAGATTTAAAATTCTTGAAATCCCTCATTTCAAAATCCCATGTTTCATTCAACCCTATATTAAAAACAGTATGTACCAATGATACAAATGCGGCCATTTCGGCTGTTTTAACATCGTGATCGCGGATAATAAACGAACCTCCCGGACGCAGAATTCTGTAAATAGATTGCACAAAACCAGCCAGATTAGCCACGGGGCAATGATGCAAGCCAATATAACAGGTAACTACGTTAAGGCTTTCATCCGCAATATCGGCACGGTTTATAGGTTCATAATTATTTACATTAATAAAAGTGCCCAGTTTACCCAATTGCCCACGTTCCATAATGTCGCCCGGCGAATTGGTTGGCGCCAGGTCATTAATCAGGTATATCGGTTCAAGTACATTTACTTCCTTTCGTAACTGGCTGATGTACCGCCCCGTCGAACCGATCTCGGCATAACCGTCAATCTGTTTAACACCGCCCAGCAAGCCGAGTGTTTGACGGGTAATTTCTTTTTTTTGTTTTTTTAAGGCGGGCAAGGCGTAAGTAAGTTCCGACAGAAACGTTTTTATTCCGGGCAGCTTGCTTTGTATCGATTTATAAATCTCTTCGTCGGTTTTGTTAGCCGCCGTTTCTTCTTTGATCAGTTGATGAAACTTATCCTCGGGATATAAATGGAATATCACCTGTAAAAAACGGTAAAAATCGTCGCTCCATTTGGTATCATTAAATACCGCTTTAAATTCCGATTTGGTATTAGCCATTGTTTTGTGGATTTAAAGGTTTATAATAAGTATCCCAAAGGGTGTTCCTGAATTTATATGCAGGGTCGAGCTTATCTTTCAAAGCAAACAGCTTCCGTGCGTTTGGGTAAGCTTTATGAAACTGGGCAGCAGTTGGGTGTACCTGGTATGGCAGGTAATAGGCCCCATTTACAGCTATAACCGCATCGGCAAGCTCGCGTGTCCAAACAGCGACGGCATTTTTAGATGCGGCATCTGTGCGTTGTTTGTAATACACCACAAAAGCAAATACCTCTTCACGCGCCCAGGCCATATACGTACCGGGATCGGCTTTGGCATGACGGATAGATACATTGAGCACATTGACATTAAACCGGATAAAAATTTCGGCCATTTGCTTTTCAAATTCCTCAAAACGCTGCACAGGCACAAAATATTCCAGCAACACATAGGTGCTATCCGTACGAGACCGGGGTTCCAGCTCGGCTACGTCATAACCTGCTTCATAGTTACGCCAATAAATCTTTTTCCCTCTGAAAAGCAAGGGGTCAATTAAATATTCGCGCCGCCATTTGCCCAATGGCGTTTCTGTAAACGACCACAAGAAGTAGCGCTCCAGCGGGTACGATTCTTTTAAAGGCATTAACCGGGTTTTCACGGTTGGCTTTTTGGTAGTTTCTATCCAGGTTACTGCGCGAAGTGATTTGTATTTGGGTGGATATATATCGCCATTATGAAACACTGCTTTATGGTTTTCGCGGACATTTTTGAAGAAATAATCTTTATAATCTTCCACGCTCATCTTTTTATCTATCCGTTTTATCGCCAGGTTATCTGCAAGGTCAAGCTCGGCCTGCACAATAATGCCGATGGCGTTGTAGCCGCCTATTGCGCCATAAAAAATTTCTTTATTTTCCGTTTTACTGGCGTGTACCAAAGTGCCGTTGGCCAAAACTACATCAATGCCTCGTACGGATAAAACTACCGGCCCCAGGCCCATGTACCGGCCGTGCGCGTTTACACTTAAGGCCCCGCCAACGGTAAAGTTGGCATAGGTTTGCATAATTTTAATGCTCAGATCGTGCTGATCAACATATTGCTGAATATCGCACCAGCGGATGCCTGCCTGTACTTTTATCCATTTTTCCTCCTTCGAAAAATCAAGCACCTGGTTCATGCCGCGCATATCCAAATGCAAACTGTGCGAGCTCGCGGTTTGCCCGCCCATACTAAAACGCCCGCCACCAATTGAAATGGCGCCCGTTGTATTTTTTACCGCATCGCATATTTCCTGTACCGATGTTGGCCTTATAATTCCCGATACCAGCACCGGGTTAAGTTTGGTAACATCATCAATAATGCGCTCGTCAGTTTTTAAATGAGGGATGGGCTGCCCCTGGTCATTCTTTAAGTAATCAGGTGCCGAACCGGGTACCGCGCCATAAAAATTATTGTTGTAATTCCCTTTTTTAAACCCAAGCCTGAAAAACAACCAAACGGGACCTAAAACCGGCACCAGCAATGCAAATAACCAGTAGCCCGACCAGTTTTGATCATGAAGCCTTTTAATTGAAGTGGCCACGATGATCCAGAAAAGCATGGGATATAAAATAAATGTTGATGACGGGCCTGTGGTAAACATCAACAGGTTGTAAAGCACATAAAAAGTACACCAATAAAAAATAGCCGCCAGCCAATAGGTTCCTCTCGAAATTCGTCCGTTAAAAGTGAACAGGAGATAGCTAACAGGCAGCTTTTGTTTTAAGCGCATAGACAGTGTTTACAGGTATGTGAGATTAAGATATAGGTTAACAGTTTTTATAAAGCTAACACAGAAATCTTAAAAACAAAATATTTACAACAAAAAATACAGTTACCCCATCGCAACTTCCCTCCCGCTCACCATTACCTTTTTCACATCAATGCTGCCGTAAACAACATTTAAGGATGGTTTGCCTGCCTTAAGTGTTACTGTACCAAAACCTGTTGCTGTTGATAGAAAACTTGTAAAATCGCCAATTTTTGAATCGATATGTAATACGCCGGTAACCGCGTCGAACCTTACGCCAGTGAGTGCCTGCAGGTAACCGTAGCTTGATAGGGCGCGGGCATACCAGTGGCCGCATTCGTACTCGTTAAATGGGTTGCGCACTTTGCCATCATAACGGTTGCGTGAGGCACGCAGCACGTTTAAGCCCTCGGCTACATTGCCGGTGAGCATTAAGTGCGATGCCACCTGGTGTTCAATACCCGTCCAAACTTCGTCGCTGTACACAAAAGGCAACGATAACTTGCCGCCTTTGGGCCAGGTGCAAAGCAGCAGGCCGGCCTCGTTACCCAACGCAAATGATGGGCGCTGTGGGTTGGCATGTTCGCTCAGGTCGGTTTTAAAATTGTATTTGTATACCGATTGCAGGTGACTGTTTATTTTTTTGCTGTCGATAACATCCTCCAATCCGCACATGCGGCCTATCCAGGCGCCAAGTACGCCATCGCTCAGGCAGCCCTTGCCGTATTGATATTTGGGGCCTTCGTTATGCAGCAATGCTTCGGCCTCTTTTGAGTATTCGCCGCCGTATGATTTTTCTTTGGATGGGTCTTTGGCGTTAAGGCTGGTATAGTTAATTTCCTGTATAAAAAACTCGCCGTTGTAAAGCGCGTTTTCTATCATCGCCTTGCCTTTGACCTGCAAATCGTGGTAAATGCCAACATCCTGCTTTAAAAACCCGCCCATCGCTATAAAGCTTTGCAGCGCACCCAGGTAAAGGCTGGTATGCATGCCATCGGCGCCCCAAAACTCAATATCGTAGGTGTTGTGATGCGGTTCTTCTATCACGCCTTTGTGGCGTGGGTCCCAGGTTTTGATGCAGTAATCCATACTTACTTTTACCATAGGAAATATCTTTTTAAGCCACCCGTTATCGCCGCTGATGCGCCAGTCGCGGTAAACCTTCATGATGCCGCCAAGTTGCCCGTCGGCAGCCGAATGAAAATCATGCGTTACCGGGTTTATAGGCAGGTTGGCCCTAAAAGTTTGGTGACCGTCTTCGGCCTGGTCTTCGCAAAATTCAGTAGCCCGCAGGCTACGTTCCAGCGCGGGGAACAAATGTGGAATGGCCTGGGCATAATTCCAAACATGGGTACATGAACCATGGCAGCAGCCCGAGTCGTCGCCGCAGCCCTCAAAGTTCCACAGGCGGCCATCGTACTGCCGCATTACAGTTGGCGATTTTAAAATAGAAAGGTTACAGGCTACCGCTTCAATAACTTCGGGCGGCAAAGTGCTGGCATAAAACGCCTTTGTAAACAACCGCGACTTTGCTTTTAAGTCGTTATAATTTTGTCGCCAGTAGCTGCTTACCCCATCTATATTTTCGAAACGGCTGCTATACCAGGGCTTATAAAATTTACCGTCAAAATCTTTATCGTACTTATCCAAACCAATATCTGCCGGCGAATTACAGCAGCCCGAGGCCGGGTCGCAACCCTCTTTCTTTTTACCTGGGGCACCAAACGTTAACCGGGTTTCCGGCGAATACCAGGCCAGCATCACCTTTATTGTTTTTTGTTTGCCGGGTGCTACATCAAAAGGCACATAAAGGCTGGCGCCGGGGGCATTGGCAGGCACCGCAGGGTTATCAACCACACGACCATCTTTTATAGCGTTCCAGGCCATGGTAAACGGGTCCCACCAGCCGCCCCTGAACCAGCAATGATCAACAACAGTATGGTCATCATCAGTAAATACCGTAAAATCTAAAGGAAAACTGGTTTCGCCGTTGCCGGTAGCTGTAGCGGTAAACCCGTTTTTTGCGGGTAGCACCGCGTCCTTTCCTTTTGCATCGCCCCAAAAATTGCGGGCGTTAAAGCTAAACACCGCACTAACTTTTGATGTGCCCGTATTTGTAAATTGATATTCAATGGCCCCGACAGGGAGGCTCGAATTCTCGTCATCGGTAGGGATAAAGGGGCTCCACCCGGTAATACCAACAGATAAAGGGATATCCTGGTCAATAAGCTTAATGTGGCAAAACGGAAATTCGGTTTTAAACTCGGCGGCGTGAAAACGCGGCAAGCCGGTAGTTGAACCGGTAAGGCCATTGCCCGCATCGCGGAGGCCAAACTTTTTCCAATCGGGCACGGGGCCTTCCAAAAGCTTTGCTCCCCTGGCAACACCCTTTACATGAATGGCGGCAAACACACCCGGTTCGTTAAAAATATCGGGCTTATTGCGTATTGAAACATGCGAAACAGCACCCGTACCCTCCAAACAAAACATACCCGCGCCCATACCGCCTATAGGGAATGCAACACGGTTTAAATGATCGCCAGTATAGGCGGTATTGTATGCCCGCTTTAGTGGTTTGCCCGAAGTATCGTTAACATCTTCAGCGGATTCGTCTAACGTTTTGGCATCTGCAATATTTATAACGGCGGCCGGCATCATGGCCATAGCTCCGCCAACACCCACTTTTTTTAAAAAGCTTCTGCGACCTTTTTTATCCTCCATTATGCTGATCCCCGGTTTATATGGAAATGAATACCAACTTATCATTATTTATTGATAAATCATAATGATGGCGCCCTTGTATATTTCGTTGAAAAAATGCGTTATGATTCCGGGCCGGATTTATTAAATTTGGTACAAACCTTTATTCTTTTCAACAATTACAAATCGCCATTTTGAAAAAATTATCACTCGTATTATGGTTTATTGTTTATGCAGTAATTGCTGCGGCGCAATCGTCCAATAACACCAGCAGCCCACTCAGGGGGAGCGCTCTGGATAGCATCAAATACAGCTTGGGCATGGGCAGCAAAGACGCCCTTTACCATGTTGCCCTATACCTTGACAGCAACCGCACCCTGACAGAATACCTTGGTTACCATATACTGCAAACACCCGAGCGTGTTATAGCCGCGCGATTGATTGACGAGAACTGCATATTTTTAAAAAGCGAGATTGCTTTAACCCCCCAAATAAGTACCGCCGAATTTGTAGCATTTTTAAACCAGAATTTTGATAAGATAAAATTCGATTGGGATACACACGCTTTTTTGATTACACCGTTAACCGCCAGGCAGGCCAGGTTCCAGATAAGAGGCACATCCCCAAACCGGAAAGCCGAACTAAGGGCAAAGGCCCAGGCGCTATTGGCAACACCCTGGGCAAAACGGGAAGGAATAGACCGGCTTTATAAAGACAGGAACCCGTTATGCCTTTACAAAATAGCCGCGCTGTTTTACCAGGATCGAAACCGGTTTAATTATTACAACCAACGGGGAGAGGATTATACCGATTTGCTGGAATTACTAACCGGGACTGAAATAGGTGTAGAGGGCGACACCCAAAAAATTGATTACCATATTAATGCCAATTACTACGACAAGCCGCGCCTTAACCTGCTTATTTACCTGGCTAACAATTACTATAATTATCACTGGGATAATACAGCCGGCTTTTTCGCGAATGCAAATGTAAGACTCAAAGAGCCAGGCAACGAGCTAATTTACTTTCAACAACTGAGTTCAAAAACCGACTCGGTTGCAATGAATGCGTTTATTAAATTAACCAACCGCGATCCCGACAGGGTTGATGCCCTGGCCAGCGAATTTGAAAGGGCTGGTACAGATATTAATAATGTTGTGCCCATGTTCCCGTATAAATCTCTGAGACAGATCGCGTTGTTAACGGCCTATTGTAAAGTGCATCATATTGATTTTACAGGTTCAAAACAATTACGGCAGGACATAACCCTATTGCGAAAAACAATCCCTTTTACCACCCGTCGTAAACTCGAAAACAAACTTATTACAAACCTTACCCCCGTCAGCATTACTGCCTTTGAATATTGGAGCTTGATTTATGAACAGGACTTCGAGTTTACCTACTCGGCAGGTCGCATACTTGATGTATTTTATTCCAACAACTGGAACAGCATCGTAAAAAACAAAAAGCAGCTCGACCTTTATCTCAAAAAATCGTTTTTATATAACAACCTGGGGATCATCGGCATTTGTAACAATTACCTGAAAAAATTCGCCGGCAGCAGTCCGGTAAGCCTGCAAATACTTAAAAAAAATATTTCGGCCGATAGTAATATTACTCTCCAAATCAAGGCAGCTATTAAAATTGCCGTTAAAAAACAACCCGGTTTAAAAACGATAAAAAAAACAAACAATGGCAATTTTCCCGCAGCCCCGATAGCAAATTTACCAAAAGCATATTCCGCAATTATTGCCAACAACAAGGACGCTGAAGAAAGGGATGATAAAATGTGGGACCTTATCTCCAGGATTAATTACAGCCAGATAGGCACCCTGTGTAAGCTGTTAAAAACCTATAAATTTAAAGCAGACTATGCAGATAAATACAATTTTTTGGATAGCGATTTTGGCTTCACACTTAACGATTTTGACAATAACAAAACGGTTGATAACTTTTTAGCTTACTACTCCACCCATACTGAACAGATGGTATATGCCCATTACCTGGCAGTTGAGCGTATTGATTACCAGAATGCCGACCACTCTTATAATTACGACAAAATATATGATATTTTGAAATATAACGTGGGTAGTGCTTTTGTAGGTGGCGGCGGCGGTATGAGGGATAACGAAGTTTACGAAGTAATAAAAATGCTCGAGCTAAAGTTTAATACCACCCTGGGTTTCCCTGCCAAACTATGTAACTCCGCAAACGTATATGGCTGCAATTCCGATGATCGCGCCAAATTCTGGATGGTTTATTTAAAAGATAAAAAGCTGTTAAAGCTGCGGCATAATACGCCGCAATCTTTTGGTTACTGACACCTGTTTTTTGTTCCGATTAAAAGAGCTTATTAAATTTACCGGTAATCAATCCCTCCGTTCATGAAAACAAAAAAATTTATCCGTTGCGGCCCGCACCTGCCGGTAAAGGACTTAAAGCACACCCTTGATTATTACCGGGACACCCTCGGCTTTTACGATGAGTGGACCGAAGGCGATAAAGACGGCGGAATAAGGCGCGATGACATGCGCCTGCTGTTTGCTGAAGATGCCGGGTTTACCGCAGCTATTAATAATACCCAACACCGCCTGCCCCTGATGTGGTTTGTAGATAATATCGACGAGGTTTATGCCGAGCTACAGGAACGAAACGTTGAAATAGCCGATGACTTGAAAACACATCCATATGGATTAAGGGAATTTGCGTTTATTGATATCAACGGGTATTATATCAGGGTAGCCGAGGGTATTTAGGAACAATAGTTTCTTTGGTACAAAGTTGCTGCGATAGGCAGCTCATCGTATTATCTAAATAACTCATTTCGTCAATTCATTCAGCGTTACACCCATAGGCAGTGGCATAGTATCTTTTACAGATCTGTACAGGTATAAGATATCCGGCCCTTTTTTCTTCGAAATAGCTGTATCCTGCTTTATAACGCCAAATTTAAAATAATTAGCGGCCGAAGTTTTAAACCTAATGGTATCATTGATGACAGCATAAGTGCCGCCAACTTTATTAACCCCGAAACAAATACTTTTAACATAAAAACTCATATCCTTTTTCAGCTTGATATAGCTCTGACAGCCTGCAACCCCTTCCCTATCTGCCAACAAAACGTCTTTACTTTCCATTTTTTCAAAGTCTATAAGCCCGTAAGGCTCCGCAATTATGCATCCCAGCAAAATACCCATACAGAGCATGGAGTAAATTCTTGGCCTATCGCTAAATTTTTCCTTTACCACAAAATAAAGTTGCCTCAACCAAAGTATAGCCATAATTGGCATCGAGATAATGAGCACAAAAAGCATCGGAAACATCAGAAACCCCAGCGATCCTTCCCAAAAATAAGTAGTGTTTATCCCTAAAAAGCAAACAGCAGCGCAAATTAACAGCGCTTTATTTTTAATCATGACGAGGTTTTTGATGTCTCTAAATATACCGTATATCAGCTATAAAAATCGGGGCGAGGCAGCCTGTTTTATTATTAAAGGATTACCCCTCTAATTATACATCACAATAACCTTATCCACCATACCATCACCATTAAAAAATAAATTTTCGACGGCATTTTTACCGCTATCGGTATTATGGTAATATATGCTGACGCTGTTTACGCCGGTAAGCACCTCCAATAGCTCGAAATGCAGGTTGGGTAGTTTGCTCAGGGCGGTTTCCCAGTACAGCCTCACGTTCTTTTTACCCGATATGACACCGCCGCAGTCGGGGTATATTTTCAGGGCGTATGGTGTTTGAATGCTAAAATCATCGGTGTAGTGTGCCATCAACGTATCTAAATCCTGCTTGTTCCAGCAGGTTATCCATTCGGCGGCAAATTGGGTTGCAAATTGTTGGTCTATCATTGTTTATACTCAAAAAGGCATTTATTAAACGGTTGCTAAAATTGCAACACAGGCTACAGCCCTGTTCACAAAAATAAAACATTTGTTCTCCCCGCTGCCGCCCAAATTTTGAAACTAAAACAAGATAAACTTCAATAAATTTCAGTTTGTTTTCAACTGTCCCTGGTGCCAGTAAATCATGTAACGGGCGTCGTGCAGTTTATAAAAAGGAATTAACTCCAGGTTATTGTAACGGGCGGGGCTTATCAATTGCGGCGCCGTGAAGGTTTGATCTTTCCCGCTAACAGGTTTCAGGCAGGTGGCAATATTAACAATATTATCGGCCAGAAAAGGAGCCTCGTCCAGCGGGTACATTTTGCCTCTTGCGCGGTAGCCACCAAACTGATTAGCGTCTCCAATTAAATTATCCAGGTCTGTAGTATCGGTTTTTGCAGCTAATACAATGGGGCCGTGTAAAAAAGCTACGTAGCCCGAACTGTCAGGCAATGCTTCTGTGCTTACTTCCATAGGCAAATACACCGCAATTTCGTCGCCCTTTTTCCAGGCCCGGTTAAGTTTTATATAATTTCCTGGTTGGGTTTCAACAGGTACTTCGGTACCGTTTATTTTAATTTGCAGTTTACCAGCCGCTACCCAGCCCGGATAACGAATATTAATACTGAAAGCACCGGGCTTTGCCGCCTCAACCAAAAGCTTGGTGGTTTGGCGGTCGGGAAATTTGGTTTGCTGCGAAAGCACCAAACCTTGTGCGGCCCATTGGAGCCGCGAAGGAATAAACAGGTTTACAAATAAATCTTTTTGCCGGTAACTATAAATGAGTTCGGCGTATTTTCCGTGATTTTCCATGCCCGATCCTACACAACACCACATGGTTTCCTGTGGCTGCGAGTATACCCGGTAATGCCGTGGCCGCATAGAGGTGTAATAAACAAACCCTCCGTGTGTTGGGTGCTGGCTCGATAAAATATGGTTGTATAAAACTCGTTCATAAAAATCCATATACTTCACTTCTCCCTCTTTTTCAAAAAGATGGCGGGTTAATTTAAGCATGTTGTAAGAATTGCAGGTTTCGGGACCGGCAACATCCGTAATCATTTTGCTAAAATTACCCGTTGGGTTAAAATGCTCATTTACGCTGTTACCACCAACTACCACCGTGCGGTTATGTACTACTGTTTCCCAAAAAAACTCGGCAGCCTTGCCATAATCTTTGTCGCCCCCAACTTCGGATATCCGTTGAAACCCAACCGCCTTTGGTATCTGCATATTAGCGTGCAGTCCGTTAAGCTCATCCTGTCCATTTATTAACGGATTTAAAATGGCTTTGTGAGAGTACCTGCGGGCCAGCGTTAGGTATTTATCCCGCCCGGTTATAACCGCTACATCGGCAAATACTTCGTTTAGCCCGCCATGCTCTGAAATAAGCATGGTTTGAATTTGCTGATCTGTCAGTTTGCCGGAAACGCCATATATATAATCGGTTAGTCGTACCAGTATTTCTTTAGCCTGTGGCTTTCCGGCAATCATATATGCATCCCTTAACCCTGCAAAAAGTTTGTGGATATTGTAAAGGGGCACCCATTTTTTATTCAAGGCAAAGGTATCTGCTTCAATTTTGCCGGCTGCTATGTCTTTCCACATGGCCGCCCCACCGGGTGTGCCGCCAAGGTAGCCGCTCCCTATTTTGTCCTGGCAGCGTTTCAATTGTTCCAGCATATAATCAAGGCGCCTGTTCATTTCGGCATTGCGGGTAGATGCATACATGTTTGATAATGCCGAGAGGTAGTGCCCGCCTATATGCCCATCTAAACCTGTGTTTTCCCAATTGCCATAGCTTTTCTTTTTAGGTTTTAAACCGGCTTCTGTAAGATAAGGGGCCAGCAAGCGGTCGGGATCTAAGGCCAACATATAAGCCATATCTGTTTGTTGTGCGTCCTTAAACACGCCAGGCAATAAGGCCACCTGCTGCAGCTTAAATGCATGCAATGAAGATTGTGCCTGTGTTTGCACCGGCAATATAAAATCCATAGCTATTAAGCACAAGTATAAAAAAGGATGGGTAATTCTCCTGTTAATCATGTTATAATATTGGCGGTAAAAATTGGAAACCGGTTAGCGCTACTAAGATAAAGAATGTTTCCAATGATTGTTATAATAACACTTATTTTTAACGTGCACTATCTATTCTCTTGATAAATGGCCCGGGCCACGACCGTTGGTATACCGCTAAATCGCCAGGGTACATTTCTTTTTAGTAACGCATATAAAATTACCATTATTTACGTTTAGTGTAACTTTAGCCGTTTAACTTCGTCCTATCAATACATCACCCAATAACAAATTGGGGCATCCTATAAGTAAAACATGCCCATTTTGACCCTCACTAAGCCCTATACCGATCTGCAGCTCCTGGATTTGATCAGGACGGATAACCGCGGTGCATTTACCGAACTGTACAACCGTTACTGGGATAAAACCTATGCCGTGGCCCTGCACCGCCTTGACGACGAACACGAGGCCGAAGAAGTGGTACAGGAAGTGTTTTTAAGCATCTGGCAGCGGCGGGCTACACTGCAGCTTACACATACGGTAGCCACTTACCTTGCTGTTGCCGTAAAATATAAAGTGATTAATCACCTGGCCAAACAGCACCGCCGGCAATTGCAGCATGATGAACTTACCATCACATCGCCGGTTGTTGCCGACAGCACTGCCGACTGGCTGCATGAAAAAGAATTGCGGCAATTGTTAGAGAAAACCATCAGCCAGCTCCCCGAAAAATGCCGCATTGTTTTCCTGCTCAGCCGCGACGAAAATAAAACCTACGCCGAAATTGCCGCCGAACTGAACATATCGCAAAAAACAGTAGAAGCGCACATGAGCAAAGCCCTGCGCGAATTAAGGGAGACCCTGGGTGTATCGGCACCCGTACTGGCTCTCATATTGCTCAATGCAGACCGGTTTTTGTAGAGCGAAATTAGTACCTTAGATAAACAGCTAATATATTCGGGACATGACGAAGCCATCTGTAGATATCAATAACAAAGAATTTGAACAAAGAGCCGAAATCAACCCGACTAAACCTCCTTTAAGTAAAGTTGAACTGCGTGTTTACAACAGCCTGAAAGCGTCGTTTGAACAAATTAAATTACACCAGGAAGGTAAAATTAAGCTTCAAAATGCAAAAGAAGCCTTGGTAGAAGTAGAAGCATCGATTAAAGGCAATGACCTTTGATGTTGTTTTAACGCCGGTAGGTATCTTTCCGCATTAGGTCCTCCCATGTTATTGAGTTAAGGATTTAAGTTCGATTTAATATCGAACAGCGAATGTCCAATTTCGAATAATGAAGGAAAAACTTCGGTGTTGGACATTCGAAATTCAGTGTTCGATATTGTTTTTTCTTTTTCCTTAACTTAATGACATTGCCCCCCCTCAAAATAAATTTCATTCCCCACTAAGGGTATCCGCCCCCGCCGTTGACTATATGTACAAAAGGTATACATATTTTACGATGGAAAACAAAGCCTACGATGTTAAAGAGCTTGCCCATAAGCTTGAAAACGGAACCATTACTCCCGAAGAAATGGCCTGGTTTGAGCAATGGTACCAGGGGTTTAATGATGAAGAAGTGTTGCTTGCGGGCAGCAGGCACTCCGGCACCAATGAACTTAAGGATAGTATTTTTAATCGTATTGCATCGCAAATGGAAGCGCCGGTGCAACCAAAACGTAAGGTAATTTCCTTATGGCGTAACATAGCTGCTGCAGCGGCTATAGTGTTATTGGTTGCCTTTGCCGCCTTTTACAAAAACGCCATCCTGGATATTGTCGCCCCGGTAAAACAGGTGGATTTATTGAGCAAAGCAGGCCAGCACAGGCAAATCAGTTTGCCCGATGGAACCCTGGTGTGGCTAAACCCTTCAACCCACATTAGCTACCCTGATAATTTCAGGGGGGCGCAGCGTTTGGTAAAACTGGATGGCGAAGCTTTTTTTGATGTAAAGCACGACGCCGCGCATCCCTTTGTTATTCAATCGGGGGCCATCAAAACTGTTGTGTTGGGTACCAGCTTTAACGTAAGGGCTTATACCGATGCAAAAACTGCCGAAGTTACGGTGGTAAGCGGGAAGGTGGGCGTACTCACATCGGCAAGCGGCAAAAACCAGCGGCAGATCATGACAGCCAGGCAACGGGCGGTATTCAACAAAACTGATGGCTTGCTGGTGAAAGAAAACTATCCCGATGCCGCAAAATTCCTTAGCCAGCGCAATGGTAATTATGATTTTGAAGGTGCATCAATGCAAACCGTTGCCGATGAACTGGCCCGGCAGTATGGCGTGCAAATAAACGTTGACCCGCGCATTGCCAATAGTTTGTACTATGGGCACTTAAACACCACACGCCTTATCGGCACCGAGCTTGATGTGCTTTGTACCGTAATGGACAACACCCGCTGGCAAAAAGTGGGCAACCAGTATTACATCCGGGAAATTATAGCTAAACATTAACCTTTAGCCCGGCTAATTGCCGGGCATGAAAATCAACTCAAACCAGGGAAGCTTTTTACCGGCTTACCCACATTTAAAAAACCTACACAAAATGAATAAAACCAAACCCACATGGTTATCCATGTTGATTTGCGCTGTACTGCAAATACCTATCCTGTTCCGAACGTTACTTTGCGCCATCGTTTTATTGATAGCAAGCCAACAGGTTTACGCTCAAAGCCCCCTGGACAAAACCGTTACTATCAGCATAAATAATGAGCCTGTTAAGCAGGCCTTAGATAAAATAACCGCTGCCTGCGGCATTAGGTTTACCTATAACCAAACCGTTGCGCAAAGCCCCGCAAAAATCAGCATCGACGCCAAAAACCAGCCTTTAGGCGATGTGCTAAAGCAAGCTTTTGCATCGGCCCCCTTCAGCTTTTCGGTGTTGGATCAGGATGTGATGATTAAATATGATGCGGCTAAAATAAAAAAGTTGCCGGCCGCCGTGGTAGGCGGCAAATTCACCCTAAGCGGTACCGTTAAATCAAAACAAAGCGGCGAAACCATTATTGGCGCCACCATCAGGGTGCCCGACGCAAGCCAGGGTACCTCGAGCAACGAGTACGGCTTTTACTCCATTACCCTGCCGGCCGGCAGCCATCAGCTGGCTATCAGCGCTGTTGGCCAAAGAAGCGCTTTTGTGCAGGTAAATTTGACAGCCAACCAACAGCTCAACATCAGCATGGATAATAATGAACATGCCCTGCAGGAGGTTACCATCAGTGCCAAAGCACCCGGCACCCGCGATTTGGCCAGCCCGCAAATGGGGGTTGAACATTTAAGCGTACAGGAAACCAAAAACATCCCTGTTTTGCTGGGCGAACGTGATATCATCAAAACCATACAGCTGTTGCCGGGCATCAAATCGGCCGGCGAAGGCAGCGGCGGCTTTTATGTACGCGGCGGCGCATCCGATCAAAACCTGATCCTGCTGGATGAAGCGCCTGTTTATAACGCATCGCACCTGCTGGGTTTCTTCTCAACCTTTAACTCCGATGCCATCAAAAACATCAGCATTTATAAAGGCGATATGCCGGCCCAATACGGTGGCAGGCTATCATCCGTGCTGGATATTAAAATGAACGAAGGCAACAACCAAAAGTTTGGCGTAAGCGGCGGCGTTGGGCTGATAGCCGCCCGCATTAATGTAGAAGGTCCCATCCAAAAAAATAAATCATCGTTTTTGATCTCGGCCCGCCGTACTTATGCGGATGCTTTCCTGGCTTTTTCTAAGGATTCTATCGCCAAAAAAAGTCAGCTGTATTTTTATGATATCAACGCCAAGGCCAATTATATTTTGGGAGATAGGGACAGGATTTTCTTATCCGGGTATTTTGGTAAAGATGTACTAAAGGCAAGCGATATAGCAGGCATTAACTGGGGCAATACCACCGGCACCCTGCGCTGGAACCACATTTTTAACAGCCAGCTATTTTCAAATACCTCGGTTATTTACAGCGATTACGATTATAAGATTAATATTAAAGAGGATGTAAACCAGTTCCAGATCTTCTCGCAGATAAAAGACCTTAACCTGAAGGAAGACCTGCAATATTATGCCGGCGATAAAAACACCATCAGCTTTGGCTTTAACGCCATTTATCATACCATTAAGCCCGGCGAAATTTCATCAACCGGCAACTCGGGTATTATATCGCAGAGCCTGCAAAACAGGTACGCGCTTGAAAATTCGTTATATGCTACCAATACCTGGAAAGCGTCTGATCGTTTTAACCTTACTTACGGCGTTCGCCTGTCAGCCTTTACCATCCTGGGGCAGGGCGATTATTATACCCTTGATGCCGATGGCAATATTACGGGCACAAAACACTACTCAACCGGACAGGCGGTTAAAACCTATGTTAACCCCGAGCCACGCATCGCGGCAGCCTATTCGCTCAATGATTATAGTTCGGTAAAGGCATCGTATGCACGCAACGCGCAAAACTTGCACCTTATCTCCAACTCCAACTCGGGTTCGCCAACGGATAAATGGGTGGCCAGCACCAATATTATTAAACCCGAACTGGCCGACCAGTTTTCGGTCGGCTATTACCGCGATTTCGGCGACCATAAATATGAGTTCACCTTTGAAACTTATTATAAAAAAATGCAAAACCAGGTCGACTACCGTAACGGCGCCAATATTTTTACCAACCAACCTATTGAAACCCAACTGCTTTATGGCAAAGGCCGCGCTTATGGGGCTGAGTTGCTGTTTAAAAAGAAAACCGGACGCTTAACCGGCTGGGTAAGCTATACCCTGGCCAAAACCGAACGGCAGATTGATGGCATTAACAACAACCAATGGTACAATGCCCGGCAAGACCGCACGCACGACCTGGCCATTGTAGCCATGTACAAAGCCACCGAAAAGTGGACCCTATCGGCAAATTTCATATACTACACCGGCGATGCCGTAACTTTCCCCAACGGCAAGTACCAGGTAGATGGGGCCAACTATTATTACTACACCAGCCGCAATGCCGACAGGATGCCGGCCTACAACAGGCTTGATCTTGGCGCCACCCGCCAGCTAAAAAAGAGCAGCAAATTTGAATCGGATTTAACTTTTAGCCTGTACAATGCCCTGGGTAACCACAACGCTTACCGCATTTATTTCCGCAATAATAAAGACGATGCCAGCCGCACCGAAGCCGTGAGGACTACTCTGTTCACTTTTGTGCCTTCCATCACCTATAACTTTAAATTTTAACTGTATGCACACCGCTATAAAATATATGATACCTGCCCTGTTTGCCATTGCGCTATGCTCGTGCGAAAAGGCCATTAACCTGACCCTGAAAGATACCACGCCCCAATACGTTGTTGAAGGCGTGCTCACCAACGAAACCGGCGGGTGCAAAGTAACCCTGAGCCAAACCAAAAACTTTACCGATAATAACGATATAGTAGGTGTTGATGGCGCGCAGGTAACCATTACCGACGATAATGCCGTGTACCCGCTTACCGCATCGGGCGGCGGTATTTATAAAAACAGCACCCTGACAGGGGCCTATGGCCATATTTATAAACTGAATGTGCTTGTTGCGGGCAAAACGTTCACATCAACCTGCGCCATGCCCGCGCTGGTACCACTGGATAGCATTTACCTGGTAAAAAGCGATTTTGGCAACAACAAGGATGGCACAATCCGTAAATACGTGACCGTAAAATACCACGACCCGGTGGCTACCAAAAACTACTACCGTTTTGTGCAATATGTAAACAACCGCAAAGAAGAATCGGTACTGCTGGATAACGATGAATTTACCAACGGCCAGGAAGTAAACACCCGCCTTAATTTCGACAACAATAATGACGACCCGGCCCGCGACATCCGCCCGGGCAACCAGGTTACCATCGAGATGCAAAGCATTGATCCGGCTGTGTACAAATACTTTTTCAGCCTTACCACAGGCGCTACCGGCGACGGCAATAACGCCGCACCGGCCAACCCGCTTAGCAACGTTACCGGCGGCGCGTTGGGCTATTTCAGCGTGCACCCAATTTCAAGGAAAACGTTGACCGCGCCGTAATGGGGCGCGGGGGTGGGGGGTGGGTTGGTTCAAAAATATTGGCATTTGGCACTGGCCCCCACGCCAACAAACTTTTTGACTTTTGAATTTTCACTTTTGACTTAAAACTGGGCGTTCCCCCCGCTGGTAGAAGCGGCGGTCAGGCTTTCTGTTCATACTACACAGGCCTTAGCCACCTGGCCGGTATCCACGCCAATCCTTTACGCGAACTGCGGTATACCAAAACACCCGGATGAAATTAAACATCTGGGTGTTTTTGCATATTTATTTAGCGAAAATATAGTAGTTGTAAACTACAAGCATAGCCGTTCAAAGTCGTAGACATCCGAAAAGCGGAACGCTACGAACATCCGGGCATACTTAGCCAGACGAGTACAGTGTTTGTTAGCATCACACTAAAAATTATCAGCTAAATATTCTTTTACCTTATTATAATTAGTTATTGAATCCAACTGTACATCACTTAGCGTTCCTTTAATAAGTTCGTCGTAAATGGCGGTCAACTTTTCATAATTAGAGTTGTTTACCAACTTGGCTACAATCAGTCCTTTCATGCAACGTTCATTGGTATTGCAGCCAACATACGCTGGGCTATATTCAAAAGGAGGGTTATTTATAAAATCATCAAAGGCTTCCAGGGTTTTAAACCGGTCAAAATAGGGTTTTGCAATTTGGTGATAATAATTCTTCAGCGTTTCGATTGTTGTATAAATATCTTCATTATTAACAATATCTATAGTTAAACCATCCCCTTTACCATTTTTCCTGCCGTCTGGACTATAATAAAGTCGCTCTATCATACTCTGATAAAATGTCAACCCATGGCGGGACTTTCCCAATACCGACTCATAAATACCCTCTATTTGACTCTGACTTATATATAATCGTAAGGTTATGGAATAACTTGCGCTCCATGCGGTTAGCAATAAATTATACCTGTATGTATATCCCCCTCTCTTATAATAGTATTCGTTGTTGGTCTTTTTATATTCAAACCCTTCGGCGGCCATCATTTGGCCAAAATCTGCGTTTATATATTCTTTAATATCTTTTACTTTTAATGTGATCGCCTTCATAATATTCGTTAATAATCTGTTGCTATAACGTTTGCCCCCCGCTGCCGCCCCGATGCTTAATCGGGGTGCGCCCCACGTGCTAAGTACACGCCATGCATTTAGGACAATCAACAATGTTTGTTGTTAACCTTAATGCTTTAGTATTACTCTTATGCCCCGTTTAAAAATACAAAAACACCCGGATGAAATTAAACATCCGGGTGTTGCATATTCATTATTTAGCATGGCGTTTATCTATCAGCGGGCCACAAGCCTGGAGGCTGCGGCAGCGAAAGATTTAATTTAATCGTATTGAACTTCTATGCAGTAACATTTTTTAACATGCTTTCGGCTATCAAATATTAATAAATATTGTGAAGAAGTGTTAAAACTTGCTTGACCTGCTATCGTAAATGCGCGATTAGGCCTACTTTCAAAAACCTCGACAATAATCATATTCTTGAAAATCTCTGAGAAGAAAAATATTTTTGAGGGGTCTTTTTCATTTGTATTAAGATGATTAAAGGCATTTGTTTTTTCCTTAAAGAATGCGAGCTCCCGGTCAACACTATCCAGATACTTAAGGGTTTTATATTCATTTTCCCCCCACTCGAGACTCACCTCTTTTGAAAAATTTGCGAAAGCTGGATGGATAATCGTGTCCGAAACATAAAGCCTTTCTCCCTTATATTGGCCTTTAATATACTTAAAAGCTTTAACATATAGGGAGGGCGCTTGTGCTAATAAGCTTGTCGAAAATGAGCAAAATATTAGCGAAAATAATATCACAATATTGATCTCTTTAATTAGTTTCATGGTTCATGCATAATAAATTTATCCCGCTGTCTGTAGCCCCCATGTTAAGTACGCACGATACCTTATAGGGCAATCAACCATATTTGTGGTTCCCCTTAATACTTTCGCATTACTCTTTTGCCCCGTTTAAAAATACAAAAACTCCCGGATGAAATTAAACATCCGGGTGTTGCATATTCATTATTTAGCATGGCGTTTACCTATCAGCTGGCCACCCCGATTAAGTATCGGGGCGGCAGCGAAAACCTTGCGGTAGTTGGGAAAAGACCTTGCGGTAGCTGGGGCAAAAAGGAGGAATCTTTTTTGGTCAGCCCCGGTGCATTGCGTTTCATGCGCTATGTCCTGGCCGCTTCTCTGATATCCGCGATTTCCAATATAGGCTTGCTTATTTAACTAAAGTTACTTTTAAAAATACGCTTTAAAATATTCCTTATCAGAATTTGGGATCATGCTCTTATAACGTCTATAAAAGACAGCAAGCATTTTTTGCCCTAGTTCACTATCATCTTTGTCTTCACTTTTAGAATATAAGATTGCAATTTTTATATAATTGAGTAAATCATAATTAAAATAGGCATCATTTGCATCGTAATGGGAATAAGCCGGCACTAAATGATATTGTTTTTCTTTGCCATAATAACCTTTCCTAAAGTGGTTTAATGCTTTTTTTTCATTTGCTTTAATGGTTGCGGTACCATTTAAATAGATCATTCCTAAATAATAACAGGCACTTGGTTTATAATAACCGTATCTGGCATCTATAATATCTTCAAGTGTTTTCAACCCTTGTTTTTCATCTTTAGGTATTCCAAACTTTTCATAGTTTCCTGTTACCTGAAAATAAGCATATAATGCTTTGGGGTCATTTCTATCTTTTATTTTTTTTAGTCCATTAATTCCATCCTGCGTAATACTATCGCTACAATTTAAATAGCCAACACAAAACTCGTTACAATGCAATTTTAGCACAGGCAATAGCTCTTCTATATTGTAATTTTCTATTTTATTTGTTTTTACATAATCAAGTATTTCAAAAATCTGTTTCTTTTTTTCCTGTAATGCTAAAGTGCCAATTAATTCATCCAGTACTTCATTTCTTTGATTAGCAGGTGCGTTGGGATTTTCAAATGCCTTTATGTAATAGCTTTCAGCAAGAGAATATCTCCTTTCTGAGAAATATTTTTCAGCCGTTTCAATTTGTGCTTTGTAAATGCCATTGTCGGCATCCGTTAGTCGTTGCCGGTCGGCAATATTTTTTTCAAGTGCGGCTTGCTTTTCTTCGGCTATCCTACGCTCTTTATCTGCCTTAAAAGATGCAATAAGACCGGAAACGCCTACAGCAAGTTGTGCAACATCCTGACTCAATGATTGTTGCTTTGGTTGTGTTACCTGATTGGTATAGCCACTGCTTTGGTAATTTGGGGTTGTTGCACTAACACCCTGTGTATTGTTAGAACACCCTCCACCTTTTACTATTGCCATTGCATAAACCTGGCCAGACCCCTGGTCTAATTTTGCCTCCTTACCATTTACCCAATATAAATTATTTTTGTGCATACCAGCCACATATACTGTACCATAAACCGAGGCTATTGACGTTGCAGTGGCATCATATGAATCTGTATCGTAGTTGTGAAGTACTGTTTTATATCCATTTTTCCAGTACACAGCCGAAAAACGGGAGTATGCTTTAGTTTCAGAGCCTGCTACATATACGGTACTACCGTCAACACATATACCAGTAGTATAAGTGTTCCAGGAATCATAAGAAAGATTGACTTCATTTCCATTTTTCCAATACGCAGCCTTTGCGCCACCCCCCCTAAGAACTTTGGTTCCGGCAATATACACATCCCCATTGTCTGAAATAAAAATAGCAGTGAAGTCCACCCGGTTTAGATCAGAATAACTTTGACTGCCTGCTACCCGGTTTCCGTTTTTCCAGTACGTAACTTTGCCATCAATTAAGGTGGGGTTTACTATATAAATATCTCCGCTGCGGGTTACGAAATATGATTCGCTGTTACTTAAGACGTAATTTACAGCCTGGTAGTCTGAAAGCAACAATGTTTGACGGCTTCCATTTTTGTAATAATAATAGTTATTAGGGTCGCTTGCATTCAGCCTGTTTGGTTGTGTAACAAAAATATAAACATCACTACCTACAGTTTTTATTGCATGTACTTCGGTAGCTCTACGCGAATAATTTCCAATCAAATTAAGTGGCATTTGCTGTCCGTTTTTCCAATATGCCGCCACTCGGTCCACACCGTTAATTTTGAAGCCACCGGCATACACATCATAACCTGAAACGGCAATCGTACGGGCTTCGTCTCTGGTAGTGCCATTAGTAAGTTTTGTTATCTGGCCGCTTTTCCAATACGCTGCATATTGGCGACCGCTTGCATCACTTGTAAAACCGGCGGTATACACACAATCATTTTGTGCTAAACACAATGTTGTACTCAAAAATGGTATCGAAAATAGAAGTAGAGCGAATTTTCTCATGCGCATAATTGTTTTAAAGGGAAACTCCAATAACCTCTCAGGCAAGGCTTTCGGGTTTTGAAACCGGGAGTAGTATTTTTAGGTTATTAATTATAAGAGGGTAAAATACAAAAATTTAAGCGTCTACGCTTAAACTATTTTGCTGGGGTTGACCAAAAAGGGTTAAAAAAAGTACAGCCGTTGCTTGAAAAAGCAGCGGCTGTTTAGTAAATTTAAGTGCGAAAGAAATTTACTATATAACTAAGATACAAAGTTCAGCACAATTCAAAAGCTACCAACCACAACAAATTTTATTATTACCGCCTTCGTTTGATGAGTTAATTGAAGAACATAATCTGGTAGGTGTAGTTAACCACGTAGTTGATTCGCTGGATGTCAGCCCCCGCTGCCGCCCCGATGCTTAATCGGGGTGGCCCGCGTGCTAAGTATACGCCATGTCTTTAGGACAGATCGTCGTTTTAAGTTATCTACATCCCATCACTTTAATCTAAAAATACAAAAACTCCCGGACGAAATTAAACATCCGGGTGTTGCATATTTATTAGTTAGTATGGCGTTTACCTATTAGCGGGCGCACAAGGCTGGAGCCAGGGAACGCTTGCGGCAGCGGGGGGACATCTGCACTAGGATTGATACGCTCCCTCAACCTATCAAAAGAGTGGTTACTAAATGTACAAAACAACGGGATGCTAATAAAAAAAACTTACCTTGTATATTTTGGTATTCATCTTCATTATACTTAGCAAGTATAGGAATTTCCATTATTAATTTCCATCGCCATAATGTCGTCCGTTTTACAATAAATGTAATTCCGTCACTTTCCAAAATAAGACCAAGTGCTTTTATTTTTTTCAACGAACTTGAAGAAAATGTCACCCTAAGCTTATCAAAGAGAATCTCAGCATATCTGTCATTAGCAATACATCGATTTATATTTGGTGCTTCTGCTATCATCGTGTAATTATTGTTTCAAAGTTCTTTTTGCAAATTTAAAGCCCACCCGCTGCCTCCGGGCTTGTGCGCCCGCATGCTAAGTATACGCCATGCCTTTAGGACAGATCATCGTTTTAAGTTATCTACATCCCATTACTTTAATCTAAAAATACAAAAACTCGCGGACGAAAATTAAACATCCGGGTGTTGCATATTCATTACTTAGCATTTACCTATCAGCGCACGCACAAGCCAGGAGGGCCCCCCGCCGCTGCCGCAAGTGTCCTCACTTGTGGCCCGCGTGCTAAGTATACGCCATGCCTTTAGAGCAATCAACAATGTTTGTTGTTAACTTAATGCTTTAGTACTACTCTTATGCCCCGTTTAAAAATACAAAAACTCCCGGATGAAATTAAACATCCGGGAGTTGCATATTCATTACTTAGCATGGCGTTTACCTATCAGTGGGCACACAAGCCCGGAGGCGGCAGCGAAAAACGCTTGCGGGAGCCGGAGGCAGTTATCTGTCTTTTGTTTTTAATACCAGGGTGGTTACCAGTGAATCTAATTGTACTGCAGCCAGGTTAAGGGTGATGCCTGTTGCGTCCTGGTGAAATTTAACTTTTTCACCATGCAGAACCGTACACGCTGTAATAATCTGCCTGGTTGGTGGTAATTTAATGCTGGTAGCTCCTGCAGGAATTTTTAGCAGGTGGATATATATTTTATTACCTCTGTACGTAGCTCCATAAAAATCATCAACGGGTTGAAACGGCCCCGGACGCGTTTGATATATACCTTCGCCATTTTTGGCTAACCACTGCCCCACTTCTTTCAGGCGCTCCACATGAGTAGGAGGAATGACACCATCCGGGTCTGGTCCAACATTTAATAACATATTTCCCCCGCGGTCAACCGTATTAACAAGCATATCTATAATCTGTTTCAAGGGCATCAGTTGCTGAGCTCTATTATACCCCCAGCTTGTTGAATTAAGGTTGAGGCATTTTTCCCATGGAAACGGGATAATAGGCCCTTTAACATCCGCGCCGCCTTCGTCGGTCTGGAAATCTCCAACCATTCCCGACCTTGGGTTAATAACCACATCCGGGTTATAGCTACGTACCATTGCATTAAGTTTTAAGGGTTCCCAAAACCAGGCTGCATCCGCATCGCTACCCTTATGTGCCAACCAGCCGCCATCGTACCACAAAATATCTATTTTGCCATAATTTTTCATTAGCTCTTCTACCTGCCCATAGGTTTGTTTCTTAAGCAGCGCGGCATTGTCAGGAAGTCCCTTAGGGTCGAAATAACCGGGAAAGCGCCAATCCAGCGGCGAGTAATAGATCCCTACATGGAGGCCCGCCTTACGGCATGCATCGGTGTACTCTTTTACAAAATCGCGGTGGGCGGCAGTTTCCCAACTATCAAAATGCCGGTAACTTGACGGGCTGTTCCAAAGGGCAAAACCATCATGGTGCCTGGAAACCATTACCATATATTTCATTCCGGCTTCTTTGGCTACCCTTGCCCATTCCGCAGCGCTGAAGTGTTTCGGATCAAACTGACCGGCAAGTTTGGCATATTCCTCAGCCGGTATTTTTTGATTAAACATGGTCCATTCGCCTGTGGCCGGAATTGCATATAAGCCCCAATGTATGAACATTCCAAATTTCTGATCTTCCCACCATTGCATCTTTTCGGGCGGAAGATTGGAACCCGGACCCGATACGCCTTGCCCCGCACCCTTTAATGCAGTGTAGATGGTTCCTTTCTCCATTGATTTTTTTTCTGCGTCGCCCATCTGCTGGCCCTTTACGGCAAAAGAATGGCTCAATAGCATTACCAACAGGCCGGTCACCTTAATCGTTATTTTTCGTTTGTATACCATTTTGGTTTCAAAATTTGAACTATTTAAATAATTGGCCAACGCGGCCATCTTTTCGCCTATTTATAGTTGAACTGGTTGACTTAGCGTTAAAAATTGTCATATCAACTCCGATGAAAAATTTAGGCGCATGGCCTGGTTGTGAAAACACTGAGCTGGCTGGTATCCATAAAAACCCTGCACAATTAATACAGGCTTCGTTTCAATACCGGTCGCGGCTGTTTTTAAAGTGTGGTAATTTATCGGTTGGCTTTTAAAGGCTTTTGCAAATAACTCATATGTTGGTCAGTCGGGCTATTTGATTAAAACAAAACTATATAAAGTCTCCCATGCTGAATTACTCCAAATAGACTTTATTTTATACAAAACCGACTTTCATGCTACTGTGCATTTTTCCCTGAGAGCATGTAGCATATCTGCTTTGTTTATTTTTCGCCCTTCTCCCCAGCTACCGCAAGTGTCCTCACTTGTGACCCGCGTGCTAAGTACACGCCATGCTTTTAGGACAATCAAGAATGTTTGTTGTTAACCTTAATGCTTTCGTATTACTCTTATGCCCCGTTTAAAAATACAAAAACTCCCGGATGAAATTAAACATCCCGGAGTTGCATATGTATTATTTAGCATAGCGTTTACTATCAGCGGGCACACAAGCCTGGAGGCAGCGAATACGGTCAGTTTAGTGCTAACCATGATAAAATACAAAACTCTCATTATAAATTACTTATAAACATTTCATCTGAAATGTGTTAAGTTATGTTAACCCAATTAGATGTGTTTACCCTGCGGCAAGTCCCTGATTTTTTGATATTTTAAACGAATAACTTTATATTTATTCTGTTTATATAAACGTAGTTATCACCGCCGCAGGAATGAACTTATCGCAAAGCCCTAAAACCGAAGCTGTACCACACAAACCCTGGGTTAAAGGCGCGCACTTTATCATCACCCTAAGTTTTCTGGCGCTTACAGTTAGCGGTTTTGTTATCCTGATGTCGCACCCCAGGCTTTACTGGGGCAAGGCAGGTAACGACCTTACCCCGGCATTGTTTGAGCTCCCGATAAGCCGCAACTACCACCATGGCGGCTGGGATAAAAGCATACCGTTTAAACACGTAACCGGCCAGGTAACCGCCGCCCGCACTTACGATATTTTTAATGAAAATGGCTGGGGCCGCAGTACGCACTTTTTGGCCGCCTGGTTTATGGTATTAACCGGCATCATCTATTTTATAGCAGGGTTTTACAGCGGGCATTTTTGGCGTAACCTGGTGCCGCGCCGCCACGAATTTAGCTTCAGGCTACTTTGGCGAGATGTTGCCGCGCATCTGCGCAGGCACCTACATTATACGGGCAAATATGGGCTATTGCAAAAGATCACCTATCTATCAGTTATCTTTTTGCTGTTTCCGGTGGTTATTTTAACCGGCTTTGCCATGTCGCCGGCTATTACCGCATCTTATCCCTTTTTACTGAAAATATTCTTCGGACATCAATCGGCACGCACCATCCACTTTTTTGCGGCTGCTTTACTGTTGCTGTTTTTACTGGTACATGTGGTTATGGTTATCAGATCGGGCTTTAAACGAAATATTTGGGCGATAACTTTTGGCAGGTAGCTATGAAAAGAAAACTACTGATGAACCGCCGCCAGGCCATTTTAACAGGACTTACCTCGGCAGGTGCGCTTTTGCTTTCGGGTTGCCTTAAAAAAGCGCCGCCCACCTATGGCAGTATTTTGCGCATGGGCGACGATTTAACCTACATTGCCCAGCGCGGCCTGCTTTCGCAGCGGGCCCTGGCTATGGAGTATCAAAAAAGCGAGATAACCAGCTTCCCGGTAACCGATATTGGCGACCCTGCCGACCCGGCGAGCAAAAAAGCCTACAGCAAAGCCTATCAGCAACTGCAACTCAATAATTTTAAAGATTTTGCACTTGTTGTAGAAGGTTGCGTGGCCAAACCGCGTAAATATTCGATGGATGACCTTAAGAAACTGGGTGCGCGAACCCAAATAACCCGGCACACCTGCGAGGAAGGCTGGAGCGCCATTGCCGAATGGACAGGCGTACCGCTAAGCGCCCTACTAAAAGATGCCGGCATTTTAAAGACCGCACGTTATGTAGCCCTATACGGCTTCGACAACTATGCCGAAAGCATTGATCTGCTTGATGCATTTCATCCGCAAACCATCCTGGCCCATACCATGAACGGCGAAGACATACCCGCACGTAACGGCGCCCCTTTACGGCTGAGGGTAGAAACGCAGCTGGGCTACAAAAACGTTAAATTTTTGCAGCGTATTGTGGTGACTGATAAATTCACTGATCCGGGGCCTGATATTACTTCAGGATGGTCATGGTATACCGGCATCTGATTTAAGTTAAGAGAAATAGAAGTAAAAATAATATCGAACACTGAATTTCGAATACCCAACACTGAAGTTTTTCAATCAATATTCGAAATTGGACATTCGGTGTTCGATATTAATTTGGCCTTAGTTCCTTACCTAAATTTCAAATGCAGTGTTATAAACATAACATCTTCATCGTATATAGCTATATATTACGTTTGTTATTCTAAACATCACAACTAAACCTAACCATGAAAAACAAATTCCTTGTTCCTGTTTTATTTGCCTTCCTGCTTGCAGCATGCCAACAAGACCATAAATTCAACTTCACATCCGGCACTTTTCCTGAATCGCCTGTAAACATGGGCGATATTAATTCTGAGTTTGATGATTATAACTCCGCCCTGTCTATAATTGGTTCAACCTCGCCTTTATGTTTCTCCTCAAAAAGGAACAGCAGCGGCGGCAATTTTGATATCATTTATAAAATGCTGGATATATACTCCTCGCGCATTGATGGTAAATTAACCGTTGCCGAAAACACATCAAGCAACCTGATGGATATTGTTATCGAAAACGCCAACCTGAATAATGCCATGGGTACCATCAATACACCGGCCGATGAGTTGGGGCCGTATTTAATAAGCCAGGGCATGAAATTTACGGGCAGCACCAACATGAATAAGCGCTATAACAGCTATATATTGTTATATGCCACCAACCAAAGCGGCAATTTGGATATCAAATACACCGAAAACCTTAACCAGGAAAGCTACACCACGCCCAAGCCTGTTAAATTCCTCAACTCGCTAAAAGATGATGCTTACCCCACGTTTACGCAGGATTTTTCGTCGGTTTACTTTTGCTCAAACAGGGATGGCAACTTTGATATTTACCAAACAGACCTTGACAAAAGCAAGGATATTATAACCAACCTTGACGATGCCACCCCAAAAACAATCACCAGGGATGCCGTATTATCATCGGCGGCCGACGATAAGTGCCCTTACATAGCTAACAATGTGATGGTTTTTACCTCGAACCGTCCCGGCGGATATGGTGGCTTCGATTTGTATTATTCGTTACTGGTCAACGGCAAATGGTCGGCACCGGTAAACTTTGGCCCGGCTATTAACACCATCAGCGACGAATACCGCCCAATTATAAAATCGATGCCCGGCTTTACCAATGATTTTATGATCTTTTCGTCCAACCGCCCGGGCGGCAAAGGCGGCTTCGACCTTTATTACGTTGGCGTAAAAAAAATGATAGCGCTTTAGGGTAAGGTTTACAAAAGCCGATTTTTAGCGCGGCTATTGTACCGGGAGTTGGAGTGTCCACAGTCATCCGCTGTTGGAATATTATTTGAATGCTGTCAGCTGCTTCATACTTCGCTTGTCATGCGCACGGCATCCCTCCTAATACCACTTCACACCACCATTCAACGGCACTAAATCTTGTTCCCTGGCTTTATTCAAACCAATTTTTTCAATTTGTTTAAACCATGTTGTGTATTGCCTATAGGCCTCTTTCACGTCTTTCCCTTTTATTGTGGAAACAGTTTCAGTACCGGTGTTTACCAATGCCGAAAAAGGGGAATATTTAAAAGGGTGTTTAAAATATAATTGGTTAATTATAAATAACGCCTCAACCTGCAAGGAATACTGTTTTGTTTCGCCCATGAAAATTTGCGACCATGAGGGCTCGTAACACATTACCGGGAAGACACAAACCCGGCTATCGCCTTTAAACCTTAATAATTCGCCTATCATTGCAATTGTATCCCTTTCGGTTAACTTTCCGTTATCCACTACCAATGGGTAATGCATGTTAATATATGCCTGACCATTACGCTGGATTTTAAATGAGTGATGTTTAACCTGTACAAGCGCCTCGCCGTAACAATAGTCAAATTCTTTAACTTTAAAGTACTGTGCAAAAGAAGTTTTGGATAGCGCGATATTCAGCAGTAATATTACCAGGAAGCTCTTTTTCATTTCTGCTTAAATTGATCTGTAAGTTACTTTAGTCGCTGTTTTATCTTTAACCAAAAGCTCAATGTATATTATTGCATTTGTTAAGTTCGTACCAATTGAGCCATTCCTTCTTTTGCTTATTAAACGCTTCCAAATTCAGGTATCCAATATTATAATTGTACACGTTGCCCACCGGTACTTTGGTACATTTTGAAACGAAGTTCAAATGTTTTAAAAAGTCTTGTTCGGAGATGGTATGTTTTTGCACAATTGTACTTTCCGTAGTATATTTTTCCAAAACGGAGATGCTGAAGAAGAATTTCTTTTTAAAACTAAAATTCTCACGGCATTCTTTTACATCGGACTGCGCGGCGCAAGAAGATAAACTTAACGCTATATTAAAGCATAGCACTATTCTTAATACTTTCATGGAACCTTTTTCTTAAAATACTTAGCATATAAGCGAACCCCGATTAACTATCGGCGCGGCAGTGATAGGTGGTTTTACAGTACGACCGTAAAGTGCCCAGCAGACGGCCTGATTTAACCCCTACCTCCTCCTTCCCCAGGGAAGGAATCGCGCATTCCCTGCGCTTTTTTTTATTTCTTCCGAACACCTATGGAGACAACTCCAACAAAGTCCAAGAAAAATGATGCTCCCCCTTCGTAAAAACTACTTTATTTTAATTGTCGATTGCTGATAAAAGCGAGGGTCCCAGGCTATTACTGCCTCGCCGGTTTTTGGCGCTTTCTGCTTCCTGTTGGTGAAATAGTTTTCTACAAAACGCTTGCCTTCCACACTTGCAGTATCATAGGCCGACATCAGGAATTTAAAACTGAAATCTTTGAAATCGAAGGCATGCCAGTCGCGATGTAAAGAATCCGTGTAGTAAGTATTCACTTTGTTTACAACCTTACTCGTGCTATTATATTGTATAACCTGGTAAGCGGGATTGTTCCCATTTCTTGAACATAATCCCGGAGCAATATCGATGTAAGAAATTAGCCTTCCCTTATTTGTTATTAGCCTGTAGTCGTCCATATGGGTATGTCCGGCCAATTGAAACCGGATAACCTGGGCATATTTCTTTATGGTATCCAAATACATGCTTTGGATGTTATTGTGCCATGACGGTGTATTGCCGTACCTGTCCATTCCAGGCGGCACATGATAAACCATCCAAACCTTTTTATGCGTCCGTTTAGCATCCTGTAACGCCGCGCCCAACCATGATAATTCTTTTTTTGCCTTTCCATCCGGGTCGGATGACGAACTTAAAAAAATCACGGTGTTAAGCATAATGAACGTCCAATCGCCTTTGCTGTATTTGTAATAGCCACCGGCCATAAAATCCCTGTATATCGCATGGTTATGGTCTATCGGGCGTAACATTGCGTTATAAAACAAGGCATTGGTTGCCCTGTCACTACTATCATGATCGATGCAGTCATTATTGCCCAGGGCAGGTAAAATAACCGCATTTTTATCTAATTTTTTCAAATGGTCAAGCACATACTTAAATGTTTGTTTCATAACGGTAGTATCATGTTTTTTTGCTGGTCCTTTCTCGTGCCACAGCATATCACCGGGCAAAATGATGAAGGGAAATTTTTGAGAGCCAACACTGTTAATTGCCGAAAGAAAAAGCGTACTGTCGGCGTCTAAATGATAGGAGTTATCATTACCTAAGCTTAAATTAACATGCACATCCGATAATACAAGTACAGATTTGGTTTGAGCGTAACCCGGCAACGCCAGCGCGGTAAGCAACAATAGAAGCAGCTTTTTCATATTTATTTGAATTGGTGATTGGGTGCAGATTTAAGTGTTGGGTATAGCCAAGTTACTTAAAGCTTATATATTATCAAAGGAAGAGGGCAATATTAGTTCATGGTTATCCTTTCGCTGTGGCTCCGATGGTTGAAACAGCGAAAGTGACACTTTAATAGCGCAGCGCTTGCCCGGCACTGTCTTCTGACTCCGTGTTTTTTTCGACTTGAAAATTATGGCAATGCCTGCGGCCCGGGCTTTTCGCTTATACGGCCTCAGGCATTAAGCGCGAGGCCGGTATTCGCTGCTATCCCTATTGCGAACCGCCGGTATACAAAAACACCCGGATGAAATTAATCGTCCGGGTGTTGCATATTTATTACTTAGCGTGGCGTTTACCTGTCAGCAGGCGCAAAAGTACCTTGCAGCAAGGGCAAAGCGAATTATTCGCTTTGCCCATCTTTTTGCAATAATGAAGATATCATCAACTCGAGTGTGCGCTGATTGTCGTTATTGATAAGAAAATTCTTAAAAATAATCTTTCCGTCCTTGTCTATCAGTAAATTTCCGGGTTCAGCCCGCACACCATAATTTTTAAGGGCAAACTCCGCACTGCCGCGTAAAGGGATAAACGAAAATTTGTTGTTTTTCATAAAGGGGATCACGTATGGGTCTTGCTCAGGCGATACATTTATCCCGATATATGCCACATCTTTTCCCTTAAATTTATTAATAACCGCCTCGAAATGTGGAAATTCTTCTCTACAGGGGCCGCAACCCGGGAACCAGAATGTAAGCAATACTACTTTGCCCTTAAGGTCTTTCAAATTTAATTTGCCTTTACTGGTATAAAGGCCCAACTCAAATGGACAAGCAGCAACGGCTGTGTTATTCCTGATCGCCTGAATATCGTTCGCAATACCCGCTTTATCCTTACCTGTTTTTTTTCCATACCATTCAAGTGCGGTATCAAGCTGGTCGGTGGGTAGTTTAGCAAATTTTACCGACAAGCTGTCGTAGGCTGCTTTAACATCACCGGCTTTTTCCTGCAAAGCAGCTTTCTTCAATGCAATGAAATCTTTAATTTGATTATACGCCGGAAGTTTTACCTGGTTCAATATAATGATAGCATCGTTATAGTTTTGCTCCCGCTCCAATTGATTGATTTTCAACAACGATTCGGCAATTTGTCGCCTCATCTGCCAATCTTTGTCATCAGCCATTTCATTGATCAATACCAAGGCTTTTTCAGGGTCTGTTTGCAGGTATATGTCGGCTAAGTTAATCATACCTTCTGCTGACCACCTGAACTTTTGCGCGGGATATAATTTACGGAGTGCCTCGAAATAAGTGATCTTGTCATTCCTTCTTTTGGCGTATTCTGCCAACCAATATAAGGCCTGGGCACCGCTTTCACTTGCCGGGAAGCGCTTTGTAAAATCAAAAACTTTATGAGGATAATCCGGGTCAGTATCCTTTAAAGAAAAAAGATAAGCAAATGCATAACCCGCATCTGACGGATCGGCAAGTGTTGCTTTTATGATATACCCAACCGACAAATTGTCTTGCCCCCTCCTGGCCGCGTCTACCGCAAGCATAAACCATATCTTAGCGTTTTGGGGTTCCATTGCAGCAACTTTTTCCAAAAAATATTTTCCTTCCGACATTTCAGCATTATAATAAACTGTACCTATTGCCAGTGGAATATTCACATTCTTCGGATATTTTTTCATCCATTCTTTATACTGTTCTATAACAAGCGGATTGCTCATACCCATCGCGTATATGTAAGCTGTATGTGCATGCTGATCATCCATGTTAGCCAATAGTGCTGTTCTGGCATTTTTTATTTCTCCATCAGATGCAGGGCCCATCCTAACGGGCCTTTGGGCCAAAACCTGCCCGGCAGAGCAGGTTATTAGTAATAAAATTACACATACTGCGGATTTCAGATTGTTTTTCATCGTTTCATTGTTTTTGTATAAATAATCGGCCATGTTCTTTAACTCACATCATAAAATAATATCGGTGGCTGTCCAAATAAAATGCCTATTTAAGTTTAATGTTTAAATCGTTTCCGCTTAATAATAACTTATCTTCCTAACCTCTACAATGGTTATTACACTATCCGCCGGTTTGTTCCCAACATAAAAGGTAGGGTGTTGATGGTCGACAGCCAATCGTTTTAGCCAGTTGCCCATGGCATCAAAAGTTTTATACTGGTAAACTATCCTGCTATTGGGTATTTTCGCCTTATCAATGGTACCTGGCATGGGGTTATTGTTAACGTTAACACAATGATCAAACCGATCTGTTTCGATCAGCAAATTCTTGTCATTATAGCGGAACCTCCATTGGTTGTGGTCTGTACCCCGATAGTGGTCTATCTGTATTGTATTTCCGGCTGCATCATATTTGGCTAAAGTACTATCTACTACATCCAACAATTTTGTGGGCGTTATTTCTTCTGCAATACGGTTGTTTCGGTTAAACTTATACAAGGTTTTTAAAATGCGTTCTTCACCATCTTGCTTTATATTGATAGCTACTTTTTTACCCTGTTTGTTGTATTTGTAAAACATGGTAATGGCACAGGAGCAGTTGCCCCATGTTTTCCTTTCAATAGCGTCTCCCTTTTTGTTGAAGATAGTTGCTATGGAATCCACGTTGTGATATTTAGGGTAGCTATATTCGGTTAATTGCTTTACCCGCCCGCGCAGGATTTGAAATATGGTATCGTAAACGGTAACAACCTCAGGAGTTTTTGCTTGCCGGCAACTTACAAGCAGTAAAAGGGAAAATAGCAGAATTGACCGGTTCATTGCCGTTTGATAAGGTTGAGGTAATGCTAACGTTAAAAAACAGTTAATGTTGTAAGGCTGGGGGATAAATTAAAGACCGGAAGGGGCGCGTATAAACTTATCCGGGAGTTGTATATTCATTACTTAGCATGGCGTTTACTTATCAGCGGGCGCACAGGCCTGGAGGCGGCAGCGAAAAGCGCTTGCGGGAGCTGGAGTACTTGTGCCTATCCGCCTTGCTTATATACTACATACGCTTTGTATGTTTAAATTACCTGCATCTTGCATCCAGGCACAAGTACGCCACCTCTCACGGCCACCACTGCATGCTTGCGCCAGTTACGGGACACAGACACACTATCCTCTACAAATCAATTTAAACTTTTCAGTAAAGCCCCTCCATACATCAATAACGCGCATCTCTCTTTTTATTAAATTTAAATCTTTTTGTGAAAACATGAAGCGCGATACTGTTTTCCATCCATTTGGTATTGCATCAAACGAGATCGCCATTTGCTGAGTAACATCAATTAAGGTTGCATTGATAGCATAATCTTTTTGTGTTTGCAAATTTACCAGGCAATCAAACTCGGCTCCAATAGGAATATCATAACTCGCGTAATCACAAAACAAACATAAAGAGGAACTTTCATCAAAATGCCTTTTAAAACCCTTAGCGACGAGCTCGTTACTTTTAGCGGATACTATTCCCAATATAACTATATCGTATTTAACTATTTTCATTTTTCTGCGGCTTGTTTCACTATTTTTGATGCTTCCTGATAAAATGTTTGTATTTGTTTCTCATTTAATTTAGGTAACTCTTCTAATATTTGGGTAATTGCTTCTTTACTTGCTATCCCACTTGGAATTTTAATCCCGCTGCCGCCTCCTGGCTTGTGCGTCCGCATGCTAAGTATACCTCAGGCCTTTAGGACAATCAACAAAGTTTGTTGTTAACCTTAATGCATTCGTATTACTTTTTTTGTCCCGTTTAAAAATACAAAAACTCCCCGATGAATTTAACATCCGGGAATTGCATATTCATTACTTAGCATACGAATCACCCCGATTAACCATCGGGGCGGTAGCAACGATTGTCATATACCTTTTATTATCGATTTAAATTCGGCCAAATTATCTGGCGGCATGACGTTATAACAAAACATAATTAAGGACGATTTAAAATCATTTTTCAGCATCTGTTCATATTTCGACTCAAATTGTTCATGAACTCCGAGGCCTAAAAACAACGATCCGTCTTCGTTAAAAAACATCATGGCGAAGGGCGCTTCGTTATTTGCCTCATTTTTAAAGAAAAAACAGAAACTGCTCTTTTCCTTTTGTAAAACATATGATAACATTAATTTATAATCATCCGTTTCAAATTCGGTTTCACCTCTGAAACGTGGGTATTCGTAGTAACCGTTAGTCTCCTTAAAGCCATTTAGATAGTTTTGGGTGAATGTCTCTATACTTTCGTTTCTTTTGGGAAACTCAATAGCTACATAAATATCCGTGATATCTTCCATCTTATTATTTTTTGATCCTGAGCATCGTGCATTAGGTGAGAACTGTTTTATTTAAAAATGCACAAAAGGACTTTACCTTCGATAGCCTGTTTTAGCATCAGTTCAAAATCGAACCCCTCGAAATTTTCTTTATCATGGATTTCATTTGAAATACCATTTAAAAGGAGCTCATCTGCATAATAAAAGTCATAGCTGAGATAATCATGGTTGATCATATCCTCCACACTCACAGGGGGGGCAAGCTCATTTACAACTTCTAACCTTTTAAAATACTCGTTGGTAGAAATATACTCTTCGGAATACAATATAGATGCGAATTTTGGAAGAACAGAAGAAAGTGTTTCCCGGGAAAAATTTACTCTCTTCAAAAAATACCACGCACGATCATATACGGTTGTAGCTTTACGGAAATAAAGTGTTCTTATAAAAGCCTCGTCTGCCAGGCTTAAATTACCATCTTTATGGATTGATTTCGCCGCGCAATCCAAAACATTTATAATGTATCGATAATCATCAGCTTCCGCTTGAATAAACATTTCTTCATCTCCACCAAAAAATAAGTTAACAATATTTTGAGGACATGAACACATATACTCATGATCTTGCTTCAAAAACTTCTGTAATTGCATGATATCAATAATTTCAATTCCTCGCAATTTACCTGTGGAGTAGCTGAAATGATCAAGTTTATATTTCTCAACAAGGGTTGGAATAACAAAATCAAAGGCGTAAGAGGTTTCCCAGTTTATTCCGTTTTTCATGGGCGTAGTATTAGTCTTTTAAATATATGCCTCATCAACAAGTTTTATTCTGTTTGTTTGCAGTTTATTGGCAGATGCAATAGGGATAGAAGCGGGTACCGGCCCGCGCCTAAGGCCTTGTGCGCGTATGAGCGCAGAGCCCGGGCCGCAGGCATTGCCCTGTTTAATCCTTTATTGATTGAATTTGTCGTCATTAAATATCTCTTTCAAACTTTCATTCAGTGGCACAATCTCAAACGGATCGTGGGTAATTGTATAAATCACTTTATCGGTGCCAATGCCGATGAAATCGCCGTCTTCCAGGTCTTTAATGTGGTAATAGGTGTTTCCGTTTAAAACTACTTCGTATACTTCGCTGGGGTTAATTTCTTTAATATCATCGGCGTTTAACAGGGAGGTCAGTTTATCAAAGTCGGCATTGGGGTAGTAAACCTTGGTATAGGCGCTCACATCAACGCTATTCAGGTCGATAACCGACTGGTCGAAGCCTTTTAACGTATAGCCGCAAATAACATCGGCAGCAACCAGAATGCTATAATCAAAAATCCTTTTATCGATGTTGGATACTTTGATATTGCTGATCATATAATCTTGCACGCGCCGGTTTTCAAAATCGCGGTAGATATCCGGGTCGAAGCTGAATGATATATAATCAGGATCGTATGTGCTATTGCCGGTAGAAGCTACTGTAAACAGCGGGTATTCAAGTTGCTGTTTCAGGTGCGCAAACCCGGCCGGCAACTGGTTTAGGGCATTGTACATGATGCACATTTCCCATTCGGTTATCGGCCAGGTTCTCCGTTTTTTATTCTTTTTAAACAATCCAAACATTTGCGCTGCAAATTATAACGTGATGTGCTGCAATCTCCCTTACACCAGCGCCACACACTCCACCGAAACCAAGATACCACCCGGAAAAGGCATTACCTGCGGGGCGCTGCGTGCCGGTGGGTTTTCGGGGAAGAACTCGGCATAAACTTTATTAATGGCTGCAAAGCTTGGGTCCTGTCCGCTAACCATCCAGATGGTGGTTTTTACAATGTTATTCATATTGCTGCCGGCTTCCTGCAGTATGGTTTGGATGTTTGCAAAAGCCTGCCGGGCCTGCCCTTCAAAAGTATCGTCGATCAATTTGCCGGTTTTGGGATTAAGCCCCGCCATGCCCGAAACGTATATTAAGCCGCCTGCTATTACAGCCTGTGGAATAAAGGTGTTTAAACGCGGTATTTTACCGGTATTGAAGCTGATTTTTGATGACATAGCGATAGGTTTTTGAGGTGATTTACTGCTTATAAATATAAAACTACGGGATGATATACCGCGCTGCTAAACAGTTTTTATTTACATGGTATGTTTAATTAACTACAGGTGGGTATTTGTAAAGTGCAGGTTTTACAGGCACTTTAAAATCCCTTCTTCCGGGTGATGCCGGGCTTGCGGTTTTTGCGGGTTTCATCAACTTCGCCAACGCCTTCGGCGCCGTAGCGGCGGGCCATTTTGGCAATACGTTCTTCCATAGTTTCGGTGGTCAGTTTTTCCCTGCCAAGGCTGTCAACCATTATCGGGAAGGCAAATGGCGTAGGCCGCTCAATGGTTTTCAGGATGATGGTTTGGGTGGCTATCCGCTGCAAAGCCGCACGCAGCCTAAACTCCTCCAGCTGGAAGGCCAGTGCCTCATTATAAGCCTGGCGCACCAGCAGGTTATCCGGCTCGTACTCGGTAAACACCTCGAACAATAAGGAGGTTGATGCCTGCAAATGCTTGTTTTTCACCTGCTGCCCGGGATAGCCGGTAAATACCAGCCCGCCAATATGGGCTATATCCCTGAACCGCCTGCGGGCCATCTCGTTGGCATTCAGGCTATGCTGGATGTCATCAATGAGGTTATCTATCGAAAAAAAGCCGGCATCTTCCAGTACGTCCTCAATGGGTACGTCCTCGTCGGTAAGCAGTTCGAAACCATAATCGTTCATGGCGATGCTGAAGCTGGCATTCCTGATCTTACTGATCCTGTAGGCCAGCAATGACGCCATCCCCTCATGTACAAGTCGCCCCTCAAAGGGGTAAAACAACAGGTGGTGCCCTTCGCGGGATTTAAACGACTCGATCAAAAACTCGTGGCTCTGGGGCAGGTGCGATAACTCCTGCTGCAATTTGAATAAAGGTTTGAGGGCAAGCACCTCCACATCTTTTTCGATACCGTGCGCCACCTCGTCCAGTTTATCCCTGAACACGGCAGCCAGTTGTGACGACAGGGGCATGCGCCCGCCGTTCCAGCTGGGTATTAAACCCTTGGTAGAGTTTGATTTTTTGACAAAGGCCGTCATTTCCTTTACCCGGATAAACTCCAGGCTACGGCCTGCAAACCAGAAGGTATTGCCTGGCTTAAGCTTCGATACAAAAGATTCTTCGATAGTGCCCAGGCTGCCGCCGCTCAGCCATTTTACCCGGATGCTCAGTTCGCTGGTGATGGTGCCTATACTCAGGCGGTGCCGCATGGCCACCCGGCGGCTGTTTACTTTGTACAGGCCGTTCTCTATTTCTACCTTTAAAAACTCGTCGTATTGCGCCAGTGTTTTGCCGCCGGTGGTTATAAACTCCAATAACTGTCCAAATTCGTTGCGGGTAAGGTCGGCAAAGGCATAGGTACCCTTTACCTCGTTAAACAGCTCATCGGCCCTAAAACCGTCTGATACGGCCAAGGTAACCATGTACTGAATAAGCACATCCATGGTAAGCAGCATAGGGTCGCGGCTTTCAAATATGCCGCGTTTGATGGCGGCTTTGAGTGCGGCCCCTTCCAGCAATTCTAACGAGTGCGTGGGTACAAAATACGCCCTTGATACCGCACCCGGATGATGGCCGCTTCGCCCGGCGCGCTGCATAAAACGGGCAACACCTTTGGGGCTGCCCACCTGTATCACACAATCAACCGGCCTAAAATCGACCCCAAGATCCAGGCTGGATGTGCATACTACCAGTTTCAGGGCCTCGGCATGCAGGGCCTGCTCTACCCAGTTGCGCAGCTCGTTATCTAACGAGCCATGGTGCATGGCCATAATGCCGGCATACTCCGGGTAATTATCTAAAATAGCATGATACCAGATCTCGGATTGCGACCGTGTATTGGTAAATATCAGCGTGGTTTTGCTTTTGGCCACAATCTCCATCACTTGCGGCAGCAGCTTTAAACCAATATGGCCTGCCCATGAGTAATTCTCCACATTATCGGGGATGATGGACTGGATATCCAGTTTCTTCTCCAGGTTGGCCCGCACCATCCTGATCTGATCTGCCGGGAAATTATTGCCCAGCAAAACCTCGGCCGCCTGCTCCAGGTTCCCTATTGTTGCGCTGATGCCCCAGATTTTGAGTCTTAAGTTCTGAGTCATAAGTCCCGAGTCTTTGTCGGGGACCTGACTAAAGACTTCAGACTTCGGACTTAAGGCTTTCAACTTAGACAGCCCCAGCTCCACCTGCACGCCGCGTTTGGTGCCCAGGAGTTCGTGCCACTCGTCAATCACTACCACCTGCAGGCTATTGAATAATTTGGGGTACTCTTTTTGGGCCAGCATCAGGTGCAGGCTTTCGGGGGTGGTAAGCAGTACCTCGGGCAATTTCCGTTTCAGTGCGGCTTTTTCTGCTGCAGATGTATCGCCTGTGCGGGTGGCTATATGCCAGGGCAGGCCCATTTCGTCGCAGGCTTCCTGCATGGCTTTGCGAATATCGTTGGTGAGCGCACGCAATGGGGTTATCCATAGCATCAGCAAGCCATTGTTTTTTTGCGTGGTGTAACTATCCGGGTGCTTGTTAATAAAATCGACCAGGAAGGGCAAAAACAAAGCAAAGGTTTTGCCGCTCCCCGTAGGGGCGTTAAGCAAGCCGGAGTAGCCGCCCAGGTAGGCCGCCTCCATTTCCTGCTGAAAGGCGAATTGCTGCCAGTTTTTTTGCTTGTACCAATGCTGTATAACCTGCCGGCCCTTTGTAATCATCCTTTGCTTAACAATTGAATTTGCGTTTAGTTAGCCAATGCAACAAATACGCGCCAACAAATTAGTGATAAATCCTGTTAGCTATAGTATGATAAAAAATAGCCTGATCATATTGCTGGCAACAGGCCTGTTATCCTGTAACCAGCCAGCCCATAAACAACCAACTGCCGATACCGCCAAAACCGGGGCGGCTGATACTACCCTAACCGATAAATCTATCGTTGATGATTCTGCAGCCGATAAGCTGATATCATCAGATACGTCGACTATGGGCCCCGTTGCCACCGACCGCCTCATTTTGCCGGGAAAAGGAATAGGCCATATCCTGATTGACCAGGACCTGGAGCTGGCCTTGAAGCAATTAGGCAAGCCCGATAGCTCGGATGCTGCCATGGGCAGCTCATTAATGGTATGGTTTGCCAAACACGACACCAAAGGCTACCGCACCAGCATTTATTCGCACCGTAACATGGGTGGCAAAGATGAATCTATCAGCCGTGTCCAAAAAATACTGGTAACATCGCCGTGGTTTAAAACTGCCGGTCATTTGGGTGTTGGTACTGCTTTAGATGCTGTTAAAAAAAATTATTCGTTAAAACCTGTTACCAGCTATAAGGCCAATGGCCACGATGTACAGGTTTATACTGATGCCGATAAGGGCATATCTTTCGAGGTAGACGATGTTACTAAAAAATGTGTAGCTGTTGTGGTGCACAAAGCACATGAGGCGGCTTCTGCTTATATCAACATGCATTAAAGGAAAAGACCATATTGATGAGTCAACAAAAAGCGCCCTGCCGGGTAAACCAACAGGGCGCTTTTACTATGAGCAAGAAATAATTATTTCTTCTCGGGCAGTAAAATCAATTTGATAAAGTTTTTGCCGCTTAAGTATTTGTTGGCGGCATCTTTGGTACTTTGCACGGTTACCTGTTCAAGGTTACCTACGTGTTGCAAAATTTGATCCGGGTTTTCGCCATTTTGTGACGATGATGCCAGGTATCCGGCCCAAAAAACATTTTCTTTCATTTGTTCGCGGGTGCTGCGGGCTTCTTCGGCTACAAATTTTTGGATATCGGTTGGTAGGGCACCATTTTGTTTAAGCTTGGCTATCTCATCCAGGGTAGAAGCAATCATTTTGTCTACATTCGCTGGCGCACATCCAAAGTAAACGGTGATGCTATACCTGCCGCTTGGCGTTTTGTGGTAACCGGCCCTTACGCCTGGAGCGTAAACACCGCTTTCCTGCTCGCGCAGGCGTTCAATCAATTTAATATTTAATACTTCCTCCAACGCATCCATTTGGATGTTATTGGCATCGTTATATTCATAATCTCCGCTAAATACCAGCTGCACGCTGCTCTTTTCGGCTTCACCCTTATTAACTATTTTGATGATCTCTCCTGCCGGAGGTTGAATGTTCAAATTCTTGTAGGTTTCTTTGCTATTGGTTGATGGCAAACCTCCTAAATAATGCTCCAGGTAGGGTTTTACCATTTCCACATCAAAATTACCCACCAGGGTGAAGGTAAAATTGCTTGCATCGGCAAACCTGGCTTTATAAAAGCTGTAGGCTTTATCCAACGATGCTTTGCTCAGCCTTTCGGGCGTGGTAACCATTCCCCTGAAATTGTGGTTGCTTAATGTTGCTGATACCGTGTCCTGGAACACGCTCGGCGGATCGAGGCCCCTGTTGGCCAATACAGATTTTGTTTGGGCAATGGTTGATTGCCAGATATCGTTATCCTTACGCGGCTGGGTAAAGTACAGGTAAATTAACTGCAGCGCGGTTTCAAAATCGGCAGGCGAAGAGCTACCCGAGATACCCTGGGCAAATTCGCTGATGTAAGGGGTAATGCTCACATTTTTGCCGGCCATTTTTTTATCGAGCATGCCCTGGTTAAACTGGGCAATACCGCTGCTGCTAATGATAGACGAAGCCAGATTAGCCGATGTAAAATCATCATCGCTTGCCAGCGACGAGCCACCAAAGGCATAGCCGTTAATCAGGATCTGGTCGTTTTTATAATCGGTTGGTTTTAATATTACTTTAAGCCCATTACCAAGGGTCAATGTAGTAGTACCGATCAGAGAATCGACAACGGCATTCACAACTTTTGTACCCTCGGGTAATTTACTCAACAAAGGCTCTGATGATACATTGTCAACATAGGCGGTAACACCTTGTCCTGCCGCGCTTATCCATTGCAGTAATGTGGCTTCGGTTGGTAAGGTAGCTTTGTCTTTTTCGGGGGCTTCAACAATCACTGCCCTGTTTTGGTCGCCAATAAATTTACCGGCCAAAGCATTCATCTGGTCTACCGTGATCTTGTTAATGTTGTTTACATAATAATTGTATTCATACTCAATACCGGGGATTGCTTCGCCTTCTAAAAAGTGTTGCTGATACTCCCGCACAAAATTTGCTGATCGTGTTTTATCGCGCTCTTTATAGGCATTGCCCATTTGCACCAACGCATCCTGTTTGGCGCGCTCCAGTTCGGTAAGGGTAAAGCCAAACTTGCGGGCGCGTTCTGTTTCGGCAACAACGGCTTTAATGGCGCCTTCTAACTCGGCAGGCGTTTTTGCAACAGCAATGGAAGTAAAGGCATCCTGCTCACCCAAAAAGCCACCATAGCTTGAGCGGCCAAACAAAAACGGCGGATTTGGTTTTTGCAGCAATTCGCCTAAACGGGCATTCAGCATCTGGTTAAACAACCGTATCCTGACACTCTGCATATAGTCAACTGTGTTTTTAACCGTTGTACCAGGATGTTTTACAATTATTTCGGCCAGCGTGTAAGGAAATTCCTTATCTGTAGCTATTTTAACAGCAGTACCCGGTGTAGCAGGTACGGTATACTTTGTGCGTGGTTTTTCGGCAGTTGGGTTTTGCAGGCCCGAGAAGTTTTGCTTTATCAGCTCTTCAACGTGCTTGGGGTCAAAATCGCCAACCGCTATTACCGCCTGCAAATCGGGACGGTACCAGTCATGGTAAAAGCTTTTTATTGTCTCGGGTTTAAAGTTTTTAAGGATATCTTCCTTACCTATAGGTAAACGCAAGGCGTAGCGGGAGTTATTAAGCAACACGGGTAATACCTGCTGTTGCAAACGCTCCTGGGCATTTTTGCCACGCAGCCGCTGCTCTTCTAAAACAACACCGCGTTCTTTATCAATTTCAGCGGGGTCGAAGCTTACGTAGCCTGCCCAGTTGGCCAATATTTTAAAGCCATTATTAAAAATAGCTGCCGTATCGGTAGGAATGGGTAGCTGGTAAACGGTTTCGTTAAATGAGGTGTAAGCATTTAAATCGGCGCCAAATTTCACACCTGATTTTTGCAGGTAATCAACCATTTGGTTTTTAGGAAAATCGCGGGTGCCGTTAAAGGCCATGTGCTCGGTAAAGTGGGCAAGACCTTGCTGATCATCGGTTTCTAAAACAGATCCTGCCTTGTTTACCAGGTAAAGTTCTGCCTTGTTTTTAGGTTCAACATTTTGCCTGATGTAATAAGTAAGGCCATTAGGCAGTTTGCCAATAATTACCTTATTATCTATGGGCAATACATCTGCTTTTGCAAGCAATTGTGATGCTACCGGTTTGCTTTTAGGCGATGGTGCCGGCTTTTTTTTAACTTGTGCAAAAGCACTTCCTGAAGCTATAAGGAAAGCTAAAGCGGCTACAGAAAGCTGTTTATTTAAATTCATATTATTATAGGGAATATTTTATGCTAAGATGCTAAACGAAACTATTAGTTACAAATTGTGGGTGCTTAATTATTGTTTGGCGGGCGTTTCTTTTTTCGCAAAAGCATCCTGCATCATTTGCTCCAGTTCAGGCCGGTGATCTGCTATTGTTTTTTGTCCCAATGCCATACCCTTTTGCATTAAAACAGGAGTTTTCGCAGCTACCTTTTTGCCAAGCGGCGAATTGTAAAAAGCCGTTAATTTATTGAGTTCGCCTTCGGTATATTCGGCAGCATACATTTTTGCAAATTCCACTTTCAATGCATCCCACGAATAATATTTGGCCATGAAGCGCTTCATGACATTTATAAACTCGCCTCGTTGTGCTTCGGGAATTTGTGCGCTTGATGCGTTTATCATATTGTCAACAATTCCTCCAAATTGATTATTTATGCCGGTAGCTATTAAAAGTTGTTCGGCCGCTTTTAATTGCGATGCGCTGAAGGATGGTGTGGTAGTTTGTGCCTTTGAATTTGTGATGCTAAAGAGCAAAATACCCATTAAGGCGATAAGGGTTGGTTTAAATTTCATTTACTATATTTTGATAAAAATTTTTCTAAGATACAATATCCACATCACCAGCCATAATATAATAACTGTAAATATGGCGCTTGCCAACGAGGCATTCACCGGGGAGAAATTTGGTTCAAAAAATGTTTGATAAATTGATGAACCGCCAATTTTTATCATCCCCATATAATGGGGGATGAAGCCCGATAACACGTACGCCGCAATAGCATTTGTACCAAATACCACAAAAGGATAGGTAAACCGTTTACGCCCCTGCACATCGATAAGCCAGTAGCTTAGTGCAAGCGCAATGGTGGCCAGCCCGCCGGTATAAAGCACAAAAGGGCTTGTCCACAAGGCCTTATTAATTGGGAAAAACAAATCCCAAACCAGCCCTGCAACAACGGCGATAGCGCCATAGGTAAACATCCAGCTTACCTTGACATTATCGTCCACATCTTTCCGCTTCAGCCAGGTGCCAATCCTGATACCGAGCAACCCGGTTGCTACTGCAGGCAAGGTGCCCAATAAGCCTTCGGGATCCCAGGTGCGCGATTCGCTCCAGAGGTGATCGGGGGTAAAAACCAACCTGTCTATCCAGGCCCCCATGTTAGTGGCCGGCTCCAGGTTGGCATAACCTACACCCGGGACGGGGATAAATGTCATGATGATAAAATAACCAATTAACGCGCCTGCAAAAATCCAATCGCGTGTCTTTTGTGATGTTTTTAGATAGATGATGGTACAAATAAAATAAACCAAAGCGATACGTGGCAATACGCCGGGAAACCTTAAATGCGAAAACCCCCGATCCCAATGAAATATCAATTGCGTTATCCAGGGGATGGCAATTAAGATAACGGTGCGTTGCAGGGCTTTCAGAATTAATTTGGAATGAGAAACAGTTGCTTTCCTGCTTTCCATAGCATAGGTAACCGATACGCCAACCATAAACAAAAAAAATGGAAACACCAGGTCTGTAGGCGTACATCCATTCCATTTGGAATGCTCCAGCGGTGCATAGATATGCCCCCAATCGCCGGGATCATTCACCAATATCATGGCGGCAATGGTAGCGCCGCGCATTACGTCGAGGGAAAGGAGTCGTGCTGGTTTTTGAGTATTGGTTTCGCTCATTTAAATACTGTTGTTATTTTATAAATATAGCGATGGATTTGAAACCCATCGCTATGGTACGTTCAATTATTCACTCGGTTGATAAATGGAGATTTCGATGCCTATACCCAGCTCTCCGCTTAGCTTTATCAAATCCTTTGGGAAATACTTTGATTGTACGAATTTATCAGGATCATATACAACACCAAAATCCAAAGTAGCGTACTCAATTCCATGGGTGAGTGCTATATGTTGTAATTCTTCCTGATGCTCTTGCAATATTTAATAGCATCGGTTGCCTGCTTGTTAAACTCGGAAAAATCAGCATTACTAACTTTTATATGACAACCAGAGTGCTCATTTTTTTTACCATTGGGCTTAGATTTATATTCCGGCGAGCCTTTATAATATATGGTAAACGGTGATATTTTACTTTGAAAAATAAAATCATCTACATCAAAATTCTTGCCTGTTATTCTAAGTATACAAGACATAGTTCTGTAAAATCTTAAAAGATAAACCTCTTAAATCCTTCCATAGCCTCATATTCAGCTAGACCCAAGCGGTCGTACTTCTTCGCAGTATCACGCGTCCTGTCTTCGGCGCGTACCCAAAACTCCCTCGCATCATCACCAGGGAAAACAGGCCTGTCTTTTTGCGATTGGTGTTTGAAGATGGCATTGCGCTTGCGGATGACCTCCTGCGGTGAAAGTGGCACAGCCATCTCAATTTCATAGGTTTCAAACTCGTGCCATGCGCCACGGTACATCCATAACCAGCAGTCTTTTACCCATTCTTCGGTTGCCTTCAAACGGTCAAGGGCGGCAAGGATAATGTTGAAACACACCAGGTGGGTTCCGTTCGGGTCGGCAAAATCACCGGCAGCGAAGATCTGGTGTGGCTTTATTTTTTGTAACAGGTCGATGGTTAACTGGATATCTTCTTCGCCAACGGTGTTCTTTTTGGTTTTACCTGTTTCGTAAAAAGGCAGGGCCATAAAGTGGATATGGTCGTCTTCCAAACCTGCATAACGGGCTCCCGAGATGGCTTCTGTTTTACGGATGAAACCTTTCACATTCCTAATCTCGCGGGTATCAATCTGGTTGGGTTGTTTTTGCGGAAAAAAGGCACGCATCTCTTCGTATAATTTGGTCAGATGGGTGCCGTCTTCACCAATGCTATTGGTAAAGTCGATAGCGAACTCCATGTAACGCAGCACGTCATCATCCCATACGGCAGTATTGCCCGATGTTTGGTAGGCAACATGCACATCATGCCCCTGGTCAACCAGGCGGATGAAGGTACCCCCCATCGAGATTACATCGTCATCCGGGTGCGGGGAGAAGATAACCGAGCTTTTTTTTGCCGGCAATGCCCTTTCAGGCCGTTGTGAGTCATCCGCATTGGGTTTGCCACCCGGCCAGCCGGTAATGGTATGTTGTATCTGGTTAAAAATATCAATATTGATGTTGTATACCGGGCCCTGCTCTACCGCTAATTGAGCCATACCGTGGTTATTATAATCTTCTTCGGTAAGTTTAAGTACCGGTTTGCCAATGGTATCGGCCAGCCAGATCACGGCTTTCTTTTTCAGCGTATTATCATCCCATGAACAATCTTTAACCAGCCACGGGGTGTCAAAACGGGTTAGCTCAGAGGCAGCGGCTTCATCCAGCACAAATTCAACATGATCTGATAATTGCAGGTAGGTAGCAGGTACTTCACCGGATATTTCACCTTCCACGGCTTTTTTAACAATGGGCGCTTTTTTGGCGCTCCAGGCCATCAGGATAATTTCGCGGGCTTTAAAAATGGTACCAATACCCATGGTAATGGCTTTGGTAGGCACATTGGCCTTACCGCCAAAATCGCGGGCAGCATCGCTGCGGGTAAGGTCATCCAGGGTAACCAGTCGGGTGCCCGAATTTGGTGCCGAGCCAGGCTCGTTAAAACCGATGTGGCCGGTACGGCCGATACCTAATATCTGTAAATCCAGGCCGCCTAATTCTTCAATCTGTTTTTCATAATCCAGGCAGAAAGCTACCACGTCTTCTTTATCCAACGTACCATCGGGTATGTGCACATTGGCCGGTTCGATATCAACATGGCTGAAAAGGTTTTCATACATGAAAGTAACATAGCTTTGGGCGGCATCGGGCTTCATGGGATAGTACTCATCCAAATTAAAGGTGATGACATCTTTAAACGACAAGCCTTCTTCCTTGTGTAAGCGTACCAGTTCGGCATAAACACGGATGGGGGTAACACCTGTTGCCAGGCCAAGCACTGCCTGTTCGCCTTTTGCCTGTTTATCGCGGATAAGTTTGGCTATCCTGCCTGCTACGGCAAGGGATGCCTCCTGCTGGTTGCCATAAACGCTTACCGGCAGCTTCTCGTACCGGGTCTCTTCCAATAAATTTAATCGGGCCATGGGATTGGGTTGAATTTGGTTGAAAACAAATATATCAGATATTTATTGACCGTGCCCATTATTTTAACTTTTGTAAACGACCAAACAAATAGTAATTTAACCGCATGTTACCGTTAAACCAAAATCTGCAAAAGCTTTTTGATGTCGCCCAAAAACCTGTTAAAACCGTTATCGGCTTAATGTCGGGCACGTCATTAGATGGATTAGATATTGCCTTATGCAGCTTTAGCGGCCATGGCCTGCAAACTAAATACAAACTACTGCAATTTATTACCATCCCATATCCCGAAAGCTTTAAAAGCGGAGTACTGCAGGTATTTGCAAAAAAAACGGTCGACCTGGAAAAACTCACCTTACTAAATGCCTACATTGGCAGCTACCATGGCGAATTGGTACTGCAAGCCCTTTCAAAGTGGGATATTGCCCCCGATGCAGTTGATTTTATAGCCAGTCATGGTCAAACAATTTACCATGCGCCAAAGAGGTTACATAAACAGGCAAACTATCCAAATGCCACACTGCAAATTGGCGACGGAGATCACCTGGCGGTAAAAACCGGCATATTGACCATAAGCGATTTCAGGCAAAAACATATTGCAGCCGGTGGCGAAGGCGCACCTTTGGCCTTATATGGCGACGTGCTATTGGGCAGTAAACCCGGCGAAGAAAGGATTTTGCTGAACATCGGCGGTATTGCAAATCTTACCTATCTGCCCGCCAATAATGATCCAGCCAACGTCTTATGTACAGATGTTGGACCGGGCAATACGCTGATAGACGCCGCCTGCCGCCAGTATTTTAACAAGGCTTTTGACGAGGATTCGGCCATTGCCAACAGCGGCAAAGTAAACCACGATTTGCTTGGTACCCTGCTTAGCCACCCGTTTTTTGACGAGGCCGCGCCAAAAACTACCGGGCCGGAATTGTTTAACCTGGCATTTATTGAAAATGCGCAGCAACAATCACAAACAAAGGAGCTGCCGCCTGAAGATTTGGTAAGTACCTTAAGCGCATTCACAGCCGTATCCATCATCAATTTTATCAGGGTCAATATAAAGGCCGATAACCTGAAAATATTTGTGAGCGGCGGCGGAGCCAGGAACCCGTTTGTGATAGCCCAACTGAAGCTGGTTTTTGAAGATATTAAGGATACAAACAGCCTCGGTATTGACCCTGATGCCAAGGAAGCAATATTATTTGCCCTACTTGGGAATGAGGCTTTGTGCGGCGAACCTATTGCTATGGGCAATAATCCCAGTGTGTTAATGGGTAAGTTTAGTTTTGGCGTGTGATGCTTTTACTTATCAATTTGTTATCAGCCTTTTCTTGAGTCAAAACGCCCCCGATTGCTCTTATCTAACGGTTGCAAGGGGGCCTAACCAAGGCAAACGCATCTGATTGGGTTAACATAACTTAACACATTTCAGATAAATATTTACAAGTATTTGATAGTCAATATTTTATATTTAATCATGGTTAACACTAAACTTATAGCGCAATTTAGGCGCATCCAAGTATTTGTGCCTGTTGGCAACATAATCAATTGCCCCCTTCCGCTGGTTTTTCATTTTTTACTATCTGCAACACTTCATCAGCGCTTAAGGCGGCCTGGTATACTTTTACCTTATCCATATATCCATGAAAAATCCTTTCAGAGGGAAACTCCTCATTTCTGCCTAAAGTCCACCTGTTACTAACCGACAGGTTTACAGCCGTTTCCACTACGGTAGTGCCCGCCAGCACGCCGTCAATATACAGGTAGAGCGTTTTACCGGTGCAAACCCCGGCAATGTGATGCCATTGGTTATTCCAGCTGGCGGGCAGGTTAACGGTGCAATCGCCACGCCCCCAGCCGCCGGCAAAAAAAGTAAGCGCTTGATGGTCAGCTACCTGTAGCACATGACTATCGCCTTTGGTTATCATATCAACCAATCCTTTTTCGTTCCCGGTGGGGTATACCCAGCCCATCATGGTGATGGATTCGCCCATATTATCAAGGGCGGGAGTGCTGGGAACCTCAACAAAAGTATGCTCATTAAACCCGAGCCTGCCAACGATTTTTGCCTTTCCGGCAATAACTATTTGCCCGTTATGCTGAAATCCGGAGTTGTCTTTTACCGAACTACCGTCCGAATAATCTATGGGAGAAAGATCAAGCAAAAGTGATTCTGTGTTGTCCTGATACACCTTGTAAAGCACCTTTTGATCACCTGCGGATACCCTTTGGAACCCTTTTGATGCACCCGCCAGTACATGCCCGATCACCTTTTTTTCGCCGGGTTGCAAAACAATGGTATCGGTAAAAATTAAGGAGTCGTTTTTGGTTATGGGGACATTAAAAGTTTGTTTTACGCCGCCAATATTCTTGATGGTATAAGCGAGTTGCTGCGGCTCATTTACCTTAAGCATTAGGGTGGCGGTAAGCCCGGTAATTTTAAAGGGATGCACCGGGGGATTTGGCGGCAGTTTTACATCAACCATAACCGGAGGCAGCCCCTCCAATTTAAGTTCCGTTTTCCCGATAGGGTAAAGCCGGCATACCAGCGAATCTTTTTGGATACCGTCCAAAACTACCATACAGTTTTTGTGAGCATACGGTTTGCCATTTACCAGTAGCGAAACAATTTTAACGCCGGTAGTCCCTTTGTTGCTGATTGAAAAATGAACGGTAAAAGGCTCATCGGGCGCAACCCTGTTTTTTGAAACTGAGCAACTCATTATTTTAAAGCCAGGGCCCTCTTTTGTTTCCGATAACTCAATGGGGTTGTTATCCTTTGGCCAATTGCCTGCCTTATCCGTTAAATCAAAAACCATCGAACCACCGGCTGTTAATACCGAATGCGGCAGGATTAGCTGTTGCCAGGGTTTGCTGTTAACGGTTAAGGCCTTTACGTAACCTTTTGCATCTGAAACATTGCTATTTACAGTAAACTGTTTTCCGTTTGGCAAATGCAGCGTAACAGATTTAAACAAGGGCATGCCGATAGCGTAGTAAGGCCTGCCGGGGCAAACCGGGTAAATGCCCATAGCGCTAAAAACATACCAACTGGATGTTGAGCCCAGGTCGTCATTACCGGGCAGGCCGCCGGGGCTGTTGCTAAAACGATGCAGCATAATTTGCTTTAACCATTTTTGGGTTGAAGCTGGTTTGCCTGCCTGGTTAAACAGGTAAGGCAAATGAAATACGGTTTCGTTATCAAACAGGATCACATTATTGCTAAGCGCCGAATCAAGCCGGCTCGCAAACTGTTTGTTACCACCGGTAAGGTTAATAAGATCCTTAGTGTTATGCGGAACGAAGTAGGAATACACCCACTTATCCCCTTCTTTATAGCCCGACATGCCCGGCTGCAGCTTAAACTCATTATCGTTGCGGGGCAATAGCAATAGCTGATCGTTATTTAAAAGATTGCGGTAGCTGTAGCCGCGGTTTGCCAAAAGCCGGTAGTCTTCGTCACTATGAACAACATTTTTGGCAAATTGCGATAAAGCCCAATCGTCATAAGCATACTCAACCGTGCGGGTAACCGACTCGGACCGGGTAAAGGGGATATAACCTTTTTGATGATAGATCTCCATGTCAGGCTGAATGAAGGGCGGTTCCAATACGCTTTTCTTCATGGCCGTATAAGCCAGTTGCTTATCAAAACCGGTAATCCCTTTCAGGTAGCTATCCACAATAATGGGTATAGCATGGTTACCCGTCATCGATTCGGTTGGCAGGTGTCCGGTTTGTTTATAAATATCCAGCATAGATAAAATTACATCCTGCTGCTTATCCGGGTAAAGCAGCGTAAGCAAAGGGTGCAATGAGCGGAAAGTATCCCAGGGCGAAAAAGCGCCATATTGGTGAGCACCTGTTTTTTGATGGATTTTATCATCATAACCCCGATAATTACCATCCGCATCGTCAATAACCCAGGGGATTAAAAGCGAATGATACAGGGCCGTATAAAAAACGGTTTTATTTTGTTGGTTGCTGTCGGTTACGTCAACAACAGCCAGTTTTTTCTGCCACTCATCAGCAGTAAGTTTACGCAGCTGATCAAAAGACGATGCACCAATTTCCTTATCGATATTTTTTTGGGCACTTGCATAACCAACGGCCGAAGCGCTTAGTTTAAGCCCGATAGTTTTGGGCCCGTCTACCGCAGCTGCAAAACTGAATACCCAACCGCCTTTAACCTGCTTTTTTGAGGTTAACGCTTCGGTAAAGTTGATGACCATATTACCGTTTGAGGCCCGGATTACATTTGGGGATATGATACCGATCTCCCCGGCTTCGCCGATGAATATCTGCGGAGATGAACCTGCGGTAAACGTAAACCGGAACATCCCTGCCCTGGTTGTCGCTATGGCTTCAGCGGTGCTATGGTCATCGTCAAACATCACCTTGTAGTAGCCGGGACTTGCGGTTTCGTGGTTATGCGAAAACTTCCGGCTGTATTTCTGCGGCTCAAACTCACCTGCCGCGTTAACGGGCATCACATAAAACCCGCCGCCTGAACCCTGTGGAAAGCCGCTCATATGCCTGAAACAACTGAAATAACAAATGGTGCTGTCACCATAATTGTAGCCCTTTCCAAACCTGGTTTCGGGGCTTAACTGTATAAAGCCGGATGGTGCAACAGCTCCGGGATAAGTACCTCCTTCGCTGCCCCATTTAGTGAGCACATTGCTTTGGGCAGTGCCGATAAAAGGGTTTACATAGGGCAGGTGGTTGGTGTGTTGGGCTGAGGTGGTTTGGGTAAGGAAGAGCGTTAAAATGAAAGTTACGAGTTGTAAAATTCGCAGAACGCTGAAATGGGAAATGATGTTGCTAAAAGCACGGCGGCGAGTCGACTCACCCCGACGAGGCTGCGCCCGTCTGCCCCTCTCTCCGACTGCGTCGCATAGAGGGGCGAAAAAAAATAAAAAAATGAGATGCACCCTCTTTGCGGCTTCAGCCGGAGAGAGGGTCGGCCAGCGCAGCGTAGCCGGGGTGAGTCGTGGCCAGCGTTCAAGCAGAAATTTGTGTATAACAACAAAGTTCATTGAAAAGTAACGCCTAATCCCCAATATGCGAAACGGATTTGCAAGCGAGTCCTGTAAAGTCCGGGATTGCCTCGTGCCTCGCAATGACGGTAGAATAGACATTCTATCCACGTATAATACCATTCTCCAATAAGATCCTAAGACTTTTAACATTATTATATTTTAATGTATATCTTCCTTTTATCCAATACATAAGCTACCAGCCAGCACAGCATCATGTAGCAAATGGCAAATACCAGTGTGCCCAGTGCGCCGGGGAATATCCGCTGGTAAAAAACCTGGTTTATCCAATCGTAAAAACTCAGTTTGGGGGCTACCCATATGGTTTGAAAAACGGTAAGCAGCAATTCCGACAGCAGGTAAATGGCTAAGGAATTACGGCCCAGGATAAGGAAAAAGTTGGTGCCGCGTTTTACTTTTTCTATTTCGATAACAAATATCAGCAGGCCTAATATGGTAAGGTCGATACCGATGGTGAGGAGCGAAAATGTGCTTGTCCACAGTTTTTTGGCTATCGGGAAAAACTGGCCAAGGAACAAAGCCGATACAATAAGCAACCCGCCAAGCATCATGAGCTTGGCCACGGTTTCGTAAGTTTTACCTTTACGCTGGATGAACGCGCCGGCTAAAAAGCCGCCTATCACATTTACTATCCCGGTTAGTGTGCTTAGTAAACCTTCGGGATCAAAAGCTATGGGGCCGCCTTTGTCGTGGTATAAGTGATCGTTGCCTAATAACACAATGTCCAGTTTGGTACCGGCATTGCCCAGCATGGTATACTCCTTTCCTGCCTCGCCAAATAGCATTAAAAACAGCCAGTAGCCAATCAGCAATAAACCCGATATGATAACCGCTGTTTTTTGAGAGCAATAATGCACAATCAATGCGCCAAAAAAGTAACATAAGGCTATGCGCTGCAACACGCCCATGATGCGGGTATGGCTTAGCGGGTTAAAAGCCCAGCCATCGGCAACGCGATGGAAGAACGGGAACCAGTACATGAGGTAACCCAATAAAAAGATGATAACCGTACGTTTAAATATTTTGCTGATAAAGGCGGTGTCCGACTCAAATTTCTTTTTAGAGAAACTTAAGGCGTTGCCCACCGCAAACAGGAACGACGGAAAAACAAGGTCGGTTGGTGTGAAACCTATCCATGGGGCGTGGTCGAGCGGTGTCCATACATCCGCGCCCGAACCGGGGGCGTTTACGATGATCATGAAACAGATGGTCATCCCCCTAAAAATATCTAATGCTGTAAACCTTTCGGTAGTTATTGCCATGTTTTATTATTTATTGACTATACGTTTATTGACTATACGTTATTTGGTTCAAAAAGGCCCGGTGCAATGGGTTCCCCTCTCGAGAGGGGCAGGGGTGTGTTATCGCGCGTTCAAACACACCCCTGCCATTACACCATTCCTGCCCGCCCCCTCTCAAGAGCTACTGTGTGTACACATCTTTCGGAAACTTATCAATAAATAGAAAAATGTCATTTCGAACGAACTGGGGTGGGCTTTGAGTGTTGGCGTGAGGAGAAATCCTATACGTCATGCTTGCAAATTTGCGTGGTTGAATGCATGGCGTATAGGATTTCTCCTCGTACCTCGTTCGAAATGACATTTTCTTTTGTTTTAAAGATGTGTACACACAGTAGCTCTCAAGAGGGGAATTTAAAACCAAATAACGAATACTCATTGATTATTTAATATCTGTATTTGTTTGTGTTATAGTGCGGCCTGCTTCCTGTTCGGCCACTATCAGTGTATCACCGGGCTGCTTGCCCTCCTCGTCATAAATCACCAATTGATTCGGGCCTGTTTTTAGCCAGCATTCGGGAATGTATAAACTGATAATGGGTATCTTCTCCGGGTACCGCCCAATGTTATGCCCGTTAACCCATACCGAGCCATGCCCCAGCCCCTTTGGCTCAAACCGCCAGATAAAGGTTTTTCCTTTTGCCTGTGGTATAGTAAACGTAGATCGATAAAACGAGGGGGCATTGGTTTTAACCTTGCCGGTAAATTTTTGCCAGCCCTTTACTGCCAAGGCATCGCCGGGGCCGCCTTTCATTTTCCAGCCGGTTACGGCCGGCGCATCGCCAATGGCATTAATTTTTACAGGCTGATCGATGCCGCCTTCGTTGGAGTAGTTTTCTATAAATACAACAAGCCGTATAGGTGCTGTTAAAGTACTGGCATCGGTTATATTCACTTCAAAAGGTTGGTTCCAGCCATCGTGTTTAAACACCTGTTTGCCATTGATGAATATGGTCGCATTTTCATCCACACTTTTAAACTGCAGCGTTATTTTTGATGTGCCTGCGGGCTGTTGCGGTATAATTGTGGTAAACCAGCCGTATCCCTCCTTTAAATTAAAAACATCGGTGTTTATTTTATAGGGTTTAAATACAGTGGTATCAAACGTTGGTGGTCCTTGTTTAACATCGCTTATTTTATTGGCCCTGGCAAAATACCAGTTGCTTAACTCGCTGATAAACGGACCTCCTTTTTTAATCAGCGCCGGACCAAACACCCCTTTACTATCTACCTCGTCAATCGGCCCAAGGTAAGCGGCCAGTTTGTCCCTTCCATCGTGTGCCGCAAAAATGGCGAGGGTATGTTTGCCTTTTTTTAGGTCGAGGGTTAGCTCTCCATCTTTCAGTTTCCATTGGGCAGCAGGCTTACCATCAACAAAAGCCTGCCCCCTGCCGCCGCCTTTTACCTGCAAGGTATATTTGCCAGAAACCGGGGTGGTAATTGTAGTACGGTACCAGGCATCGGCCGTTACATCGCCGTCGGCACCCATCGGTACAGGGTTCTTTGAGGATAGCCATTTATCCGCGTTATAATTTACGGCAGACGCACCCGATGCATTTTTAAATTCCCAATTGCTGAGTGCTATTGTTTTGGGTTGATTGACTGTTATTGATGGAATCTGGTTTAAAAGCACCGTTTTTTGAGCCGCGTAAATCCAAACCGGGTCTTTTTTATCTTTTAATAATGGCTGCTCTATATCAGCGGTAAAAGGCTGATCATTAATATCAATTTTTCCTACATAATCCGCACCACATATAATGTAGGGGGTATTGTGCGGTTTATCGATATAGGTTTTATCTGTTAGCTGCCTGTTCATGGCCAGCACACGGATGGTTTGCGTACCGGCTTTAAAGCTATACGCTAATGGCTGGGTAATGGAGGGCATAGTTAGGTTGATGCTTACATTTTCGCCATTGATTTTTACATTTGGGTTTTCTGTTGATGCCTTGCCCTGGGTTTTAAAATATAAAGACAAGGGCGATCCGACTTCGGCATCCGTAATAACCGTAGTGGTATTACCCTGTCTTACAATGGCAAACACCCTTGTCAGCGCCCAATTGAGGGTAGCCTCATCTGTCAGTTTATAGTTATGGACTAAGGGATATATCTCGCCGGGCAAAACGCTTACCTTTTTATCAGTCAGGTTTTTATCAGCAATATCCAATGATGTGGTTATGGGTTGCTGTCCCGTGTTATCCAAAAATATAATCGCACCGGCTGGGCTTCTACGTGCGCTCACTTTTAAGGCAGGCTCCGAAACTATATTGCTGTAAGCGTCACTGTTGTTTACGCTATTTTCCAGCACCTCTTCAAAACTACGGCTAAACCAGGCAGCCCGTTTAAAGGCATAGTATATTGGCCTTAAATCGCCTGCCTGGCCAATAGCTGCGCCGTAATCGTATGATGCCGCGTCTTCGTCGTTATTAGTGTACCCAAAGTTCGATCCGCCGTGTGCCATGTAATAGTTATACCCATTGCCGCCGTTGGCGATGATTTTCCAGGTGCGCCTATCATAAAGCTGGTCGTCGCCCGGCTTGGCGCCGTATTGCGAATACCATACGCTCCAAAACTCGGTAGAAAACCAAGGATTTGGCCTTGCAGCGTCGTCCAGTTTGCCATCTCCTGCCGGATCGCTGGCGTGGTGCAGGCCGCTAAAAAAGTAAGGCACCTGCAGGCCCATACTCAGCGCCTTGGTTTGCAAATGTTTAAAATAGCCATCGGGCATAATAGTTCCCCAGCCTTTTGGGTGCTCGTTTTCCAGCTGCACCAGTATTACCGGGCCGCCCTTATTAATTTGCTGGCTGAATACGATAGGTAACAGGCGATCAAAAAACCTGTCGACATATTTTTCAAACTGCGGATTATTTTCCCTTACCCTCAAACCTTTTTTAAACTTAAGCCAGATGGGGTAGCCTCCGTTATCCCATTCGGCACAGTAATACGGGCCTACGCGTACAATGGCGTATAGGCCCAGGGCGTTTACTTCCTTTAAAAATTGGTTAAGGTCACGGTCGCCGGTGAAATCAAATTTGCCTTCCTGGGCTTCATGAAAATTCCAGATGGTGTATATCTCGATACAGTTAAAACCCGCACGTTTGATGCGCAGCAACCTGTCGTGCCAAAGCTGGTGAGGAATGCGGGCATACTCTAACCCTGCTGATACGATGAACGTGCGTTTGCCATTTATCAAAAATCCCTTCCTGTCAAAGTCGATATAAGGTTTGGCGGAGGTGGATGGAGGGAAGATGTGGTCGTTACTATCCTGGGCTTTTATAGTTGTACCGAATGCAAAGCAAATCAGGCTTGTTATAAAGAGGTATGTGCTTTTGATCATGTGTTTATGATTCAATGTATTTTGTTGTTGTGACTACGATTTTCCTTTCTGTCATCCTGAGGAACGAAGGATCTATTTACCGCCCTGCATGACTAATAGAACAGTTTGCGAATAGATCCTTCGTAACGCCCATGACATATCCTATTTTCCTGTCATCCTGAGGAACGAAGGATCTATCAGCTGTGCATGACCGATAGAAAAGTTCGCGAATAGATCCTTCGTCCCTCAGGATGACAGTTTTCATTTCTTTTCCCGATGACTGTGTCCCCACAGGCATTTTCGTTGGTACGCTCGGCTTTGAACGCTGGCTAAGACTCACCCCGGCTACGCTGCGCTGGCCGACCCTCTCTCCGGCTTACGCCGCATAGAGGGTAAACCCCAATTTTTTATTTTCTCGCCCCTCTATGCGACGCAGTCGGAGAGAGGGGCAGACGGGCGTAGCCTCGTCGGGGTGAGTCGTCGCCGTCATGCCCTTTCCCCAATGCCTGTTTCCTCACAGGCATTTTCCCAATACATCGTTGGGCCACCCCTAACCGAAAACATTCGGAACCGCGGTCTGTGAGGACACAGACCGCGGTGAAAAAGTCTCCCCTACCGGGGGAGATTTAGAGGGGGCACGTTAATACGTCGCCTGCAACACCAAATTATTATACTTTGCAAACAGCGCTTTCGCCTTTTGTACCCCATCGCCTTTGGCAACATCGGTATAAGCGTTATCGTGTTTGTTTACCCATTGCCATTCCCAGTTTTTTACCTGGGTATCAAACGCTTTGGCATCAAAGGCGGCGCCTGTGGTCATGGCTTTGTTTAGCTGGCTAAAGTATAGCTCCCAGCGTTGTTTGTAATAGCCTTTTATTAAGCCTGCCCATTGCCGGTTGGAGTACTCACTCAATCCGCTTTCTTTATCGCCCCAAAGGGTTACCAGGTCGCGGGCGTTCAGTTCATACAGGTTCCGTTCTTTATCGGTAATACCATTGGCCCTGGCTTCGTTAATCCATTTACCCAGTAAAAAATCTTTACGGGTGCTCAGCAAATCGTCCATATCATCCATGAGCTGTAAAAAGGCGGTACTGTATTTTGTAAAGGCTTCCTTATCGCCGCTTTTATAGGCCGATGCCATTTTTTGCTGCAATGGCGATGCGTAGTTAGCCAGCACCTGCCGGGTTACATCAATTACATCGTACTGATAGCCATCGCTTTGTTTCAGGCTATCGGCGGCGTTTACCAATAGCTGCCAGGCTTTGGCCAGCTTTAGGGGATCATAGCTCAGTTTGGTTAAAACCCTGTCGATAGTTTTCTGCATGGTTGGCCTGGCCACAATGATTGATTCGGGACCGCCCTCGCTCAGGCCGCTGCTGTAAACCGTGTTCAGTAATATATGCCACGCTTCGGATGCGTTGGCATTGGTTTGCCCGTAGCGCCTGTGGGCATAATTATTTACCCAGGCATCGGCATCAATCGGTGTATCGCGCCAAACATTCTCCAGCATTAATGCAAACAGCGCCGGGTTTTGCTCAATGCCTTCCGGGGTAACCCCTATGCCTATCATGTTTTTTGACTCAGGATCGTGCAGGGCAATGGCAGGGTCGGCAGCTACGTGGCGCATGCGGCCAAACAGGCTGATGTTACCTCCAAAGTTTTGCAGCATACTCCAAATCCAGGGCTTACCATAGTAGGCTTCGGTACGGTTCCATACCGGGTGCGAATCGCTGTACAAATCAAGTACAATCATCTGGTCGTTAGGTACCGCGTTTAGCAAGGCTTTTATTTGTTGCGGCTGCCAGAATTTATTGTTGTAATGAAACATCCAGCCCTGCATCACCCAAACCGCTTTTGGGTCGGCAGCGGTCATGGAGCGGAATACTTTTTTGCTCATGCCATCCAGGTAGGTTGAATCATTGGTAGGCGGCACATTCTCGTTAAAAGTATCGGCCGAGTACAGGTGATCGGTACCAAACTCTTTGGTTTGCGCTTCGATATATTTTTTGCCGATGGTTTCAAAAAGTTCATCATCGGGGTCGAGGATATATACATCCGGAAAACCGGCATCCCAGTTGGTTTTTTTAACTTTTGCCTTCGGAAACCTGTCTTTAAACGATGGAGGCACATGCCCGGTAAATGACGACAATACGGGTTTCATCCCGAATGAACGTTCGCGTTCCAGTACCTTTTTTTGCAAAGCGCGGTGGCTATCCATCCAGTGCTGCGGCAGCGGGCCACCCCAGGCATCAATGTTGCCCATCCAAAACCAGGAGAAATAAGCCGGTCCGCAAAAAAATGCGTCCAGTTCTTTATCGGTAAAGCCCATGCTTTTGTATACATCCTGCCAAACGGCTTCTTCGCCGGTAATGGCCAGCGGCATGTTGATACCGTTGAGTGCCATCCAGTCAATTTCCTTTTGCCAGCGGGCCCAGTCCCACCAGGCCATGGTATAGTTAAATGTGCAATAGTTAAGGTAATAGCGGTATTGATACGGCGTGGTTTTATGTATTTTGGCTGTAACCGCAGGCAAATTTGCAGGCAGGTTTAAATTGGTACCATTCCAGCCTATATCGCAAAAGCAATAGGTTTTAAGGTAATAATTTAAAGCTGCAGCTACAGATAGCCCATTGTTACCACGTAAAACTATTTTACCATCGCGGCTATCCAGCTCAAACGCATCTTTATTGTTATCCTGCGGGATAGCTTCAATTACAAAAGCGCTTGCCCTGCCTGGAATTACCCGGTTTATAAAGCTGATGGATGCCTGCTGATCAACCTGCGCATTGGCATTTAAGCCGCATGCGACTCCTATAAAAATAAACAACCACTTTCTCATTGATATGCCTTGCTTTCTAAAATAAATAAGCCCTTTCAAGCTTTCTTAAAACGATTACTGTACACGTCTTCTAAATTCTAATTTCATAAAACTATTGTCATTTCGAACGAGGTACGAGGAGAAATCTTGTACGCCTTGCAATCCGACAAATCAATCTATGCAGGGCGTATAAGATTTCTCTTTCGCCCCATTGCCCATTCCTGCGCCGCTCAATCGAAATGACATTTTTTTGTTTTAAAAAGAGCGGTACGCATCGTACTCTGTTTAAATCGTACTCTGTTTAAATAAATAAAAATGCCGGTGACCAACACAAATTGACTTAACAAATTATTGCTGGCTACCGGCATTTAATAGATCATTTTACTTAAAGTTTGGATTTTGTACCAAAACGCCTTTACTCTTATCAATTTCTACCTGTGGCAGCGGGAAATAATAATTTTTAGGGCGAACAAACGTAACTGTTTTAGATTGGTCGATAGGCGCTTTTGAAACTGCCTTGTTGTATATGGCTGCAATATCAACAATGTTTTTCTTGTCCCAGCGCATCAAATCCTGGTGACGCTGGTCTTCGCCGGCAAGTTCAACACGGCGCTCGTGAATAAGTTGTGTCATGCCTGCACCTACAACCGGCGGCAACAATGTTGATGCCCGGCGGCGCACCTGGTTTATCAACGCATCACCTGCACCGGCACCCTGCGTACGGATAAGCGCTTCGGCAACCAACAGGTAAATATCTGCCGACCGCATTAACGGCACCGCGAAGGTATGATCTACACCACCACCATCGGCTGCGGTATTAAATACGGCATACTTTTTAAAAGCAAACCCGGTTGCCGACAGATCGGCAGTAAAAGTAGTTAAACCATTACCATCGCCCAGATCAACCTTATCGCCAACAGTTAATAATGTTGCTGCCTTACGCGGGTCATTGGACTCAAACTCGTTTGCAAGGCCCTGTAATGGCTGGCTAAAGCCGTAACCACCCCAAGGCCTTGGGATATAATAAACCGTAAAGTCGTTTTGTACCACGTTTTGCAAAGCCTGGATAGAGAACAGCAACTCGGTACTGTTTTCATTTGCACGGGTAAAGTTATCGGCATAATTGGCAGCCAATGCATAATGCGGGTTTGAAATTACCTTTTGGCCCGTTGCAATTGCTTCGGGGAGCTTTTCCCAGTACATGTACAGTTTGGTTAGCAGGCCCAACGCGGCGCCTTTGCTTACTCTGCCACGATTTGAGGGATCGTAACTTTCGGGCAACAGGTTAACAGCTTTTAGTAAATCGCTTTCTATTTGTTTACGAACTTCTTCAATCGGCGATTTAGGCACGTTAAATAATTGTTTAGCATAATCTTCATCGGTGATGATTGGCGCATCGCCATGAATGATCATCATTCGCCAGTAACCAAAGGCTCTTAAAAAATAGGCCTCGCCCATGCTGCGGTTTTTAACATCGGCAGAAATTGCAGTGATTTTAGGGATATTGATGATACAATTGGTAGAGCGGTTAATCTCTTCGTACCTCCATTTATAAGGATACCTGATAGCCGCGTTTGAAGCATCGTACGTTAAATTTTCTATACCTTCGTCTTCACCATGATCACCAGAGCGCCAGTAATCGTCAGATGGGGTATCGAACGTTGCTTCGGCGTGTCCAATGTAATCTTCTTCTTCTAAAAGGCTGTATATTCCATTAACGGCGTTAACCGCGTCAACCTCGTTCCTGAAATAGTTATCGGAAGTATAAACTCCTTGCTGCTTCAGATCAAGCGCTTTCTTACAGGCGCTGCTGAATAAAGCCAGTGTGATTACTATATATAATATTTTGTTCGATTTCATGATCTTATAATTTAACTGTTAAACCGAATGTGATTGTCCTTACTGATGGGTATTGGGCCACATCAACCCCTCTTTGTTTGTTGCCATCTGTATAACCTAATTCCGGCGTATAGCCTTTGTATTTGGTTATGATAAAAACATTTTGACCAGAGGCGTACAGCCTTACACTTTTTAACGCAGCTTTTTTAGACCATGTTAACGGCAAAGTATAACCTAACGTGGCATTTTTAAGGCTGAAATAGTTGCCGCTTTCCACAAACAGATCGGAGGTGCGGTAGTTGTCATTCGCACGATCAAGCGACATTCTTGGAATAGTGTTGCTTGTACCCGCAGCTGTCCAACGGCCCAAATCTTCGGCATACAGGTTAAACGGATAAGTCGGGTCGATCCCCTGCATCCTGTCGGCATTATATAAGCTTACGCCAAATACACCTGTAAAGCTTGCAGACAGATCAAAGCCTTTATACGATAAGCTACCTTGTATACCTGCAGTAACGTTTGGATTAGGGTTACCCAGGTTGGTACGGTCGTTACCGTCAATTAAACCATCACCATTTATATCAAGAAAACGAACATCGCCCGGCTTAATACTTCCTTTCCTCGAATCGTTCTTAAGGGCCGGATCGTTGTCAATGTCGGCCTGGGTTTGGTATAGCCCATTGGTTTTAAATCCGTAAAATGAAGCTATTGGCTGCCCTTCATAGGTTCTTGAAATATCCTGGCTTGAGCGTCCGTAAACAACAGAACCAATATAGGCGCCGGCGCCATAAAGTTTGGTCACTTTGTTTTTAATGAACGAAGCGTTTGCACCAATTGTATACTTCACTTTATCGCCACCCTGGTAATTTATATCAACTTCAATACCGTGATTATTCATATTGGCTATGTTTTTATCAGGAATTTTTACGCTACCTACGGTAGCTACTTCTGAAGACGGAACGAGCATCTTTTTAGTATCCTTATTAAAATAGGTTAAAGTTGTGTTTAACCTGTTATTCAGGAAGCCCGCATCAAGACTTATATTGGTCATGGCAGTGCGTTCCCAGGTAATATCCGGATTGGCAATGCTGCTTACCGCGGCGCCACTTACGCCCGCGCCACCAAAAACGTAACCATTGTTTTCATAAGTATTGTTAATCTTAATTAAGCTTAGGTATTGATACGGATCGACGTTTTGATTCCCGAGTTCACCATAACCTCCCGTTAATTTAAGATTGCTTATCCAGGTTATATTTTTAATAAATTGTTCGTTAGACAACCTCCAGCCCAATGAAAAGGCCGGGAAATAACCCCATTGTTTGCCAGGGGCAAATTTTGAAGATCCATCTGCACGGAAAGTTACAGTGGCCAAAAACCTGCTATCGTAATCATAAAACAGCCTTGCGAAACCCGACTGAAGAGATGTTGGTTGCGGTATTATATTTGAGTTGAGCTGAAGGGCACCCTGGTTAAGTACTCTTTGATCGGGGTCGGTATCATCATAGCCAACTCTTTTAGCGGTAAAGCCATAATCTTTAAAATTCTGATAAGAATAACCGCCAGTAAAAGTGATATGACTTTTGCCGAATACCTTATCATAAGTAAGGAAAGATTCCAACAGCTGCGACGATATTTCCTCTTCACTTTGTGTTAAGGTAGATGTTGTGTTTTGCCTGGCCTGGTTAACGTCGGCAACATTAAAGTTGTAGTTGCGTATTAACGAGCCGTCAAACGCGTAGTTAACGCGCAGTTTCAATTCTTTTAAAAATGAAATCTCTGCAAAGGCATTAGCAAGCGCCCTATACTTTTTAGTGTACTTATCGGTTTCCTGTATAGTAGCATAAGGGCTATTAATATCGCCTAACTGATTACCAAAAGCTTTTGATGTACCAAAAGTACCATCTGGATTTACCAGCGGTATAGCCGGGTTAAAACGGAGCGCCGAAAATATAAGCCCTGTCTGCGAATCGTTATTATTAAACCCGTTCTGATTGCCATAAGTTAATTGAATGTTTTCGCCCAGCTTTAACCACGAGGTTATTTTATGCTCCGAATTAACCCGGGTGCTGTAACGCTTAAAATTGGTTTTGTCGATGATGCCATCCTCATTATAAATCGACTGTGAAAAATAATAGTTGGAGGCATCGTTTCCTCCCTGTATAGTAACGTCGCCATTGGTTACATGGCCCGTACCCATAATGGCGCGTTGCCAATCGGTGCGTTGTGTGGCGTAGTAGGTATCAGTCCACGGTGCATCTATAGTTGCGCCATCATTGGTATAACGCTCTCTTTTCAATTTGTACAAATCAGGAGCGGTAAGCAGCTTGATGTATTTGGTTGTATTTTGAAAACCGTTGTAAAAATTAACCGATGTTGATAGTTTTTGATTGTAAGTACCCTTTTTGGTAGTCACCAAAACCACACCATTTGCAGCCCTTGTACCATAAATAGCACTGGAAGATGCATCCTTTAAAATGTCGATAGACGCTATATCGTTAGGATTAATATCACTTAAGGCATCAGGATTAGTGGTAGGTACACCATCAATAACCACAAGCGGATTGGCATCATTAATGGTACCCGTACCACGTATCCTGATACTTGGTGCTGCGCCCGGCGAACCGTCGTTACGTACAATATTTACGCCACTGGCACGGCCATCTAAGGCCTGGGCGGCAGATGCTACCGGCAGGTTTTGAATATCGGTGCCTTTAATACTGGCTACAGAACCGGTTACATCTACTTTTTTACTGGTACCATAACCTACTACAACAACTTCTGTTAAAGCTGATGGTAAAGCAACAAGAGAGATAGACAGGGCCTGATCGCCGGTTACGGTTACTATTTTTTTCTCGAAACCTATATAACTAAACTCCAATACACCGTTAACCGGGGCGTTTATTACGAAGTTACCGTTAATATCGGTTGTTACCCCAAGGTTGGTACCCTGCAGCCTGATGTTTACGCCAATGAGCGGTTCGCCTTTGCCATCAACCACTTTACCTTTAACAAGCAACAGGGCATTGGTTGTTTCGGCTGTTGAGATGATCACTACGTGGTCATCGGCCATTTTGTAGGGCAGCTTATTGTCCATAAGCGAACTCAACACTTGTTCGATAGAAGCGTTTTTAACGTCCAAATCAACCTTGCCCAGTTTTTTTATGGCGGCATAGTTGTAAAAGAAACGGTAATCGCTTTGTTTTTGAATTTTGGCAAGTATGGTACTTACCTCGGTTTGCTTAATGCTGAGTGTAAATTTCTGTTGTGAATAAACACTGGCCGAAACCTGCATGCAGGTAACCAGGATTAGCAAGAAAACTGCTTTCATTAGCAAAATAACTTTAAGGCATACGGGGGCACCCGGAATGGCAAATGCCCTTCTTGTTTTTTTCATTACATTTGTTTTGAAAATTAATGGATAGAGTAAGCTCGGTTCCAACTCGCTTACTCACAATGATAAATCCCAGATTTTTGCGGGGAAGAGTTGCACCTCTTCCCTTGTTTATTTATGGGTTTCAGGAGTCTGTTAGGTAATTGTTTTTCTTCATGTGCTGCTGTTAAGTTAATATTAGTTGGTTGTTGTTATTTTTTACTCTTGTAGGATAGGTAAACCGTACTGCCATCAATTTTTGATTGCAACGGCACAATTTGCCTCAGGAAATTCAGGGCGGTATCCAGGCTTTCATTCTCAAGCACACCGCTTATCTGCTCCTTTTTAAGGGCCTCTTCTTCAAACACTATTTTTACGTTGTATTTGCGTTCCATTTGCCGGGCAACGTCTTCAAAATCATTATTGGCAAACATAATTTTGTGGTCTATCCAGGCATTTTCTGCATACACATCATTGCTGACAACCGGTAACGTGGCTACTTCATATTTTATCTTGGCAACAGCCGCTTTGGCCGGCTTGTTGGCGGCATATTGTACAGGGCTGTTAATAGTCAGTTTCTCGTGAGGCGATAAAATGATTTTCTTTTCAGGATCGTCGGCCAGTTCAACCTGTACTTTACCTTTCAACAAAGTGGTTTCGGTTGTTTTGTCATTGCGGTAAGCCCTAACGTTAAATACGGTACCTAAAACTTTTACGGTAAAGCCGGCGGTGTGCACCAAAAATGGCTTCTTCGGATTTTTGGTTACTTCAAAAAAGCCTTCTCCTTCTAAATTAACCTCACGCTGTCCAACCGAAAAAACCGAGGGATAAGCGAAATGACTACCCGCATTAAGCTTTACCCGGGTACCATCTGATAAAGTAACCTGCATTATTTTACCAAAAGGCACATCAATTCTTTTTGTTACAGCGGAGTTAAGTTGTTGGTTGGCTTGTTGGTTATAAAACAAAAAGCCCAGCAAACCAAGTACAGCGACAGCCGCAGCCGCGCCAATCCACCTCCAGTTAAATGACCGTACGTTGTCGGCAAAAATTTCGGGCTCTGTCCCTTCAGTGTCTTTTATTTTAACCCATAACTCATCCAGCTTACTGTTTATAGTAGTGGGCAAAACCTCGCCGTTGTTATTAAGTGTACCTGTTAAGGCGTCTGTTACCTGCTGAATTTTTTTATATCCGGGGTGTTGATTTAAAAACAGTTCAAGTTCATCCAACTCTTCCTTATTGGCCGATCCGTCCATACTTTTAGCCATCAGCTCAATAAACCTTGATTTTCCCATAATTTAGTCGATCTGATGTAAGGACACCAGTCAACCGCGATTTTCCTAAAAGAATTTGAAATAAATTTTAAGGCTGTAAAAACGGTGTGGCTATCAGGCTTAAGATGAACTCGTTTTGCAGCAATTGAAGGGCCCAATAGCCGCTTTAACGCCATACCAAAAACGTACGCAGATTGTCCGTTTTTGATACAGTGAAAAGCTTTAAATAAAATCAAAAAACACTGATAGTCATACAGTTGAAACAAAGGCATAGTATTTACGCTAATTTGGGTGATAACGTCTGTTTGTTAACTCCTAAAGCACGGCACCATGTTTAAAAACTACATCAAGATTGCCTTCCGCAATCTAAAAAAGGATAAACAGTTTACTTTTTTAAATGTGCTTGGTCTTTCGGCCGGGCTGGCTTGTACGCTGTTAATTTATTTGTGGGTACATGATGAATTGAGTTACGATAAATTTTTTGATAACGATAACCAGGTTTATCAAATTATGGAACACCGCACCGGTGGCGGCAGTCAGCAAATTACCGACGAATCATCGGGCCTGGTAAGCGATGTACTGAAAACCCAGGTACCCGAGGACGTGCAGTACGCCGCCGCCGTGGCCCCCGCCGATTGGTGGCAAAAATTCACGTTAACGGTTGGTGATAAAAACATTAAAGCCAGCGGGCAGTACGTGGGTAAAGATTACTTTAACATCTTCTCTTTTAAAATGCTGCAGGGCGAGCGCAGCAAAGTGCTGGCAGCCAAAAACAATATTGTAATATCCGACGAGCTGGCGAAAAAATTGTTTACCACGGTTGATAATGCCATAGGCAAGTCCGTCCGTTTTCAGCACGACAGGGAGTTTGCGGTTACGGGAGTATTTGAAAAATTGCCCGTACACTCGTCCCAACAATTTGATTTTGTGTTATCGTTTGATTACCTGGCCGATGTGCAGGGCTGGGTAAAAACCTGGAACAATGGCGGCCCGCATAATTTTGTGATGCTGAAAAAAGGGGTTAACCTGGCTGCATTTAACAAAAAGATATTTGCCCTTGTAAAAAAGAACAGCGGTGATACTACGCGTAGCGCCGTAGCCATGCGTTTTTCTGATAACTACCTTAAAAATACGTTTAATCATGGCGCCAGGGTGGGCGGCCGCGAAGAATATGTGAAACTGTTTTCGGTTATTGCTGTGTTTATCTTACTTATTGCCTGTATCAATTTCATGAACCTGAGTACCGCCAAGGCATCCGGCCGGATGAAAGAGGTTGGCATTAAAAAAGTAGTAGGTGCAAAACGCGGCCAGCTGATTGCCCAGTTCTTGTCCGAATCGTTGCTGATGGCCATATTTACCATGATATTGGCCATAGGTATAGCCTGGGCATTGCTGCCCCAGTTTAACCAGCTTACCGGTAAACAAATACAGCTTGGATTTACCCCGCGGCTTGTGCTGATGCTTGCAGGTATTACCCTGTTTACCGGTTTGGTATCGGGGAGTTACCCGGCGTTGTATTTATCTAAATTTAATCCGCTGGCTATTTTAAAGGGCAAGCTCAGCTCGTCATTTACCGAGTTGCTCGCCCGTAAGGGGCTGGTAGTATTTCAGTTCACCCTATCCGTGGCACTTATTGTGGCGGTGCTGGTGGTTTACCGGCAAATTCAATACATCCAGCATACCAAGCCCGGTTATAACAAAGACAACCTGATTCGCATTGACTCGGAAGGTAAACTTGCCGGTAATGAAGAAAACTTTGCCGCCGAACTGAAAAGTATTCCCGGTGTTTTAAATGCCAGCTTTACGCAGCACAATATGGTTGGGCGCAACTTTGGCACCGCCGGCCTGAGTTGGGATGGCAAACAATCAAACGGCGATGTATATTTTGAAGGCTTTTTTGGCGGTTTCAACTTTATCGAGACTATGGATATGCAAATGGCCGCCGGCCGTTCGTTTAACAAGGGTTACGGTGCCGAGGGCAACAAGGTTATACTTAACCAAACCGCCGTTAAAGCCATGCAGCTGCAAAATCCGGTAGGGCACACCATTAAGGTTTTAGGTAATACCTGCCAGGTTATCGGTGTGGTAAAAGATTATCATTTCGAATCGTTACACGAGGTGGTAAGGCCATCGTTTATCTTGCTGGCACAAGGCAATAGCCCATATTTTAAAATGATGATCAGGCTCAAAGGCGATCATCAAAAAGAAACCATTGCAAAAATTCAACAACTGTATGAATCTTATAACCCAGGGTTCCCGTTTGTGTACAGCTTTTTGGATGAAGCTTACCAGAAACAATATGAAACCGAAGTAAGGGTATCTGCACTGGCACAATATTTTTCGTTCCTGGCTATTTTAATTTCCTGCCTGGGGCTGTTTGGCCTTGTGGCCTTTACCGCGCAAAAAAGGCAAAAAGAAATAGGCATCCGCAAGGTAATTGGGGCGTCGGTAAACAGTATCATGATTATGCTTACGCAGGATTTTTTGAAGTTGGTGGCCATTGCGGTAATTATCGCCTTCCCCATATCCTGGTACGCCATGAGCCGGTGGCTGCAGGGTTTTGTTTATCGCATTGATATTGGCCCGGTAGTTTTTGCTATTGCGGCTATGTCGGTTATTATTATCACCCTGCTTACCGTAGGCTTCCAGGCTATCAAAGCCGCGTTGGCCAACCCGGTAAAAAGTTTGAGATCGGAATAGTATCGAGGTGGGTGTGGTAATTTATACCCCTGTTATGAGCACAGGAAAACCGCGCCCTATCATTTATCAATGGAGCTTAAGCCGGGTGGTATTCGTTAAAAGGAATGTACAGATGTAATTGGAGCAAATATCGCATAGCACTTTTAAACCATTAGCTAACCGCTTCCATATCGGCAAACATCAAATCGGCCATTAACAGACCTTTGTTGCCGTTAGCTGTTTCGATAGTATGGATGTATTTATAGGTGTTGCTAAACTGATCAAAACACTGGTCAACTACCTGTATGTTTAAATCAGCAAGCGAAAAATTTTCACTGTTCTGGAGGCAAAAAAATTCATTTTTTACGGGCAAAAAGTCGTCGGTATAACCCTGGTCGTGCAGGTCTATCACCCGGCTGGTTAGTGCATTATTGAGCTTTATTTTATTGTTTTTCATGATAGATCGTTTTTATAGTAAGTAGACGTAAAAAATGAGTGTTTTGTTACGTTGTATGCAACAAAAATTAAACCAAATCGATGAAAAATACATTATTAATCAATTAGTTATATTTTTTAATTTGAAATATGGATAGTTGGGTAACGATTGTTTGGCTTTCTGTACATCTGTAAAAAAAGCTGCATCTTTTTCACACAGAATGACAGGAATGTTTAAATGGCAGATGGTGAGCCGAAAACAAGTTTTAATAATTGGTCCTTAATTGATAAACTTTGCCCCTGGGGTAAGATGTTTTCCATCCTTAGAAGCTCATAAGTAAAACATCTAACCTTCCAGCTTGGGTCATTCAATTTGGAAATGAAGGCGGCGTTAATTAGTTCTTTGTTCTTAATAGATGGATTTAAAATATAGTTCGCCAATGTATTGATAGCGGCAATTTTTACTTCCACAATTTCAGTTTCTACCTCCCGCATCAATATGTCTACAATTTTTTGATTAAAGGGCAACAGATCTTTTTCGATAAAGCCAAACTCCATTAAATAACCCAATACCTTCTTAGGTTTTTTAACTTCACGTGCCTTTTCAAATATCTCCTTTAAAACATCTACGTAAAATTCGCCCCAGGTCGCGGTATCAACGGCAAGGGCCTCTAAAACAACAGGTAATGGGGACGATAACATGGAGCCAAATTGCAGTTCTTTTATCTCTTTTTTAAAACGGCGGGGATCGGCATTGGCATAGTCAAGCACGTCGGTTAACAGCCCGGCATTTTGCCCGGCAGATGTTGCTGAATCAAAAAAGTTGTTTATTCTGTCCTGAAATTTTATGTTAAACTGATTCATGTAAGTGGCGTGCCTTTTAATTTCCGATAAATATATGTTTATTGCCAATAACTACATTTAAACAAATGGAACACCCTCTTGACAACCCTGCCTGGAATGCATCTGTAACCGGCAATAAAAACCTTGCGGAAGGTACGGATACAGTTAAATGCTTTTTGCCTGATGTATCCCCTTTTGCCGGAATGATACAAAACACACCCGAAAACTTCGCTGCCCTTTATGACATTGTACAACCCAAACGCACTATAGCGGTTTTCAGCCCCGGAGGCGTCGAAATACCTGAACCCTGGAAAGTAGTAAACCCCATGAAATGCCTGCAGATGGTATATGAAAACCCTGCGCCGCCGGCTATTATCGACATTGCATTTACTCCGTTAACTGATGAGCATATACCGGCTATGCTGGCACTCACCAAACTAACAAATCCGGGTCCCTTCTTTAACCGAACCATCGATTTTGGCAACTATTTTGGCATTTTTATTGGCGGTGAATTGGTGGCTATGGCGGGGCGCAGGTTACAGCCTTTGCCCTATATGGAGGTAAGCGCTGTTTGCAACCACCCCGATCACTTAGGGAAAGGTTACGCCAGCCGGCTGATTATGCACCAGCTAAGGCTGATTAAAGCAGCAGGCGGCATCCCGTTTTTACATGTGCTGCAAAGCAACACAAATGCAATCAATGTATATCAAAAATTGGGTTTTACAACCCGTAAAGCCATGAATATCTGCGCAATAGCTAAAATTTAATCAACGTAAAACTTTTGTTAATTAAGTGTGTAAATTACAAGTAATGTGCTATGTTTGTTATTCCCGCTAATAAACCTAATACATCCAGACCATGAATATCAAAACAGGATTTGCGCTGTTAAGCTTACTTACATTGCTGCTAAAAAGCCAGTGCATTTGCGCACAGCAGCAAACCGCCACTATCAACGTAGATTTAAATGCCGAAACCGGCGAAATGTACCCGGCCTGGGCCTGGTTTGGGCACGACGAGCCCAACTACACCTACATGAAAGATGGCCGCAAACTGCTTGCCCACCTGGCCGCTTTAAGCCCCACGCCGGTACACATGCGGGTACATAACCTGCTTACCACCGGCGATGGCGAGGCCGCCCTCAAATGGGGATCGACCAATGCGTATACGGAAGATGCCAACGGCAAACCCATATACAACTGGCACCTGGTTGACAGCATATTTGATACCTATATTAAACTGGGTATGAAACCCTATGCCCAGATAGGCTTTATGCCACAGGCCCTATCTACCCACCCCGAGCCGTACCGCCACCACTGGAAACCTGGCGACGACTATAATGATATTTACACCGGCTGGGCCTATCCCCCTAAAGACTATAACAAATGGGAAGAACTGATATACCAATGGGCAAAACATTCCATTGCCCGTTATGGCAAAAAAGAAGTAGAAAGCTGGTACTGGGAAGTATGGAACGAGCCCAACATTAGCTATTGGAAAGGCACTATGCCCGAGTTTTTTAAAATGTATGATTACGCCGCCCAGGGGCTGCACAGGGCATTGCCAACAGCCAAAATTGGCGGCCCCGAAATAGCTGGCGGCTCCAGCCAGAGCGGGATGAAGTTTTTGAGGGCATTTATTGAACATTGCCTCACCGGCACCAACTATGCCACCGGCAAAACAGGCTCGCCGCTGGATGTTATCTCCTTTCATGCCAAAGGGCAGCCTACGCTGGTTAATGGCCACGTACGCATGAATATGGCCCCGCAAATGCGCGATATCCGCGAGGGTTTTAAAATAGTAGCGTCGTACCCGCAAACCAAAAACATCCCCATCGTTATCGGCGAATCTGACCCGGAAGGCTGCGCGGCATGCGGTATGGCCACCAACCCATCCAACGCATACCGCAACGGCACCATGTATTCCAGCTATACGGCAGCATCCTTTGCACGCAAATACTTACTGGCCGACTCGTTGGGCGTTAACTTTATGGGGGCGGTATCCTGGTCGTTTGAGTTTGAAAACCAGCCCTGGTTTTATGGGTTTAGGGATTTGGCTACCAACGGGGTTGATAAGCCGGTACTTAACGTGTTCCGGATGTTTGGGATGATGCAGGGCAAACGGCTTAAGGTTAATGCCAGCCAAATGCACCCGCTTACCGCCGTTATCGACTCGGGCCTGAGGGGAGCCAACACCGATATTGGCGCGCTGGCCGCCAAAGGCAAAAAACAGGCAACCGTAATGGTATGGAATTACCACGACGATGATATCCACGCTGCAGGGCAACCCGTAGCAATAACGCTCAGCAACCTGCCCGCACGCACCGCAACCCTTGTACAATACCAAATTGATAACCAGCACAGTAACTCCTACGAGGTATGGAAAAAAATGGGATCGCCGCAAAGCCCTACGCCCGACCAGGTGAAACAACTGGAGCAGGCCGGGCAACTGCAAACCCTTGGCAAACCCCTAAAATTGCAGGTTAAAGCCGGGCTTTTAAATACCACAATCACCCTGCCCCGGCAAGGTGTAGCACTGTTGAAGTTAACCTGGTAGTTCTGAGTCTGAAGTCTTGAGTCCTAAGTCTGAAGTCCAAAGTTCTAAGTCGAAAAAGAGCCTTCCAGGTTTAGGACTTAGGACTCAAGACTTAGAACTTCAATTAACCGCGCCGTATATAAACCAGCCGTTCAATAGCAGGTAAACCGCCAGCAGCACTTGTGCACATATAAAATCAAAGCGTTTGGCTTTGGCTTCCTGTTCTTTTTTAATCAGCCGCAACGAGTACGCGGTGCATATCATAATGCAGAGTATAAAAAACAGCGTTGTGGCATGCAGCGTATCCACCAGCGTAAAGGTAGTCGACTCGGGCAGCGACGAATCGATGATGTATTTGTTACCAATTACCGCAAACAGTGCGCCCACACTCAGCCCAAACCGCGAGTCGATGCTATCGGTGTGGATATAAAAACACATATACGCTATCAGGAAGGCCACATACATGCCCAGGAACATCTTCCAGAACAGGCCCATCGCGTCGCGGGCAATTTTTAGGGTTACCTTAAAGTTGCTGTATTCGGTATGGGGTTTGGCCAGGGTGGTATCGCCAAAGCCGGTTTCGTATTTTTTGGTGCCGGCAGCTATGCCCAGGCTGTCAACACGCCAGCCGCGCAGGGTAAAACGGGGGTCGAAATGTTTGCCCAGCGTGTCGGGCACAAACACCAGCGAGTGCGAATCAAACTGCGAATTCTCTATCGAGAAGCGCAATTTTTGCTTATCAAAGGGGAAATTATTAATGGCCCAGGTGTCTTTCATTACACATTGCAGCTTCATGAGCAGGTACACCTTGGTACCCGAAGAATCGATGGTAGAAAACGATTTAGTAACCGTTTTGGCTTGTGGCACTTCCAGGTTTTGCACAAAATCAAACTTGCGGTTTTTGTACTTCAGCCATAGCCAAAGGTCAATGGTATATTCCTTATCCTTAAAATTAATATCGTGGATACTGGTAATATACACCCCCGTTTTCACCGTATCGGCAGGGGGCTCTGCCGCCCGGACAGCAGCCGATGCCAGCAGAAGCATCAGCGCCAAAATAAGTTTGTTTTTCAATGGCAATAGTTAAAATGGTTGTCGTGCTAATATAACAAAATAGCCGGGCAATACCGGCGGTGGCTTCAAAAACGCAAAAATTGTCATGAATTTAAAATTCAACAATTTATATCCAAAAAGAGGATAAAAATTATATAATAATGCTGCAAAAAAGCACACAAAAGCATCAAAAACACACAACAAATGTTATACAAATAGTATACAAATTCACACAGGTAATTTTCTTAAAAAATGGCTCGTTTTTAGCAGATTATTAATTGTTATTTTCACACTTAAACAGGAGAAAAGCCCAAAATAGTGATACTTTTCACCCAACGTTTTGCAGAAAACTCCGGTATTTATTAGTTAGGTTTTCTTGTTTCTTTCGTTATTAAACATATCCATAAAACCGCAAACTTTATTTACTTTTAGTTTATGAACATCCGGCAGCGAAATTATAGTCATCTTAAAAACGTAATTTTTTCTTTACTGATCCTGGCAGCAACTAACGCGAGAGCTCAAACCGATAACAGTCTCTCCTCACGGTTGGGGGTGTTTGCCGGGCCTGGTGTAGCCATAGGGGTACATTCGGGCAATTACCTCTTTGGAGGTATAATAGGGGTAAAATTTGAGCACCCCATCAAATCATCCTCCATGAGCCTGATCGGGTCGGTTGCCTATAATTTTTTTGTTTCAAATGAAAGCATATCTTTTGGCCCTTTTGGGGATGGTACAAGCGAGACTTCAGTAGCTTCGTTTATACCTGTAAAAATAGGGGCACGACTATACGCAGGAAAGCTTTATGTTGAGGCTGAGGTCGGTACCTCTTTTAATATAAATTCTAACACGGTTAAATATACCAACCACGCTCTTGCTGTAGTGGTATCGCCTGCTATAGGGTATGCTTTTAGGCTGGGTCGTGAAAAGAAAAAGGGTTTAGACCTTGCCCTTACTTACCAAATACGCATGGAGCCGCGTGCGCAGTATGAGTATAACTTATATGGTAATTACAGCCAGTTTATAATAACTTTAGCATATAAATGGGCTTTGTAACAGTATCCAAATTTATGATTGCGCAGTTAGCGTATATAATCACTTCCTTTAAACAAATACCGATCATTGTGCAGGTGAGTCAACTCTCAAACCTTTGCTCAACACCGGCACTAAACCGTATTAGCAACCTAATGGCGTAGGAGTTCCTCGTCTGCCCCGCTGAAGTTAAACGCCACGCACGGATCCATTTGGCACGCTTCTTAGCAACGATCCTAAAAAGCGCTTTCTATTGCAGTTTTTACTTTTTTTGCAAATTGCTCGGCTTCATCTTCGGTAACGATAGTTACCTTAACCTCGCTGCCTTTTTGAGATAGGGTATCTTTGATAAAATTGTTCAAATGCTCATTTGATTTAGGGGATGTTGTCAAAAAAAACAGGTTCATTTTTTGGTTGGCCAATTGCAGTTCCTTAATAATGCCCGACCATTTGTAAACCTTATTTTTAATGGCATCGTCTTTTTTTAAATCAAAGGACAGGCTTTGGTAGCAGTTCCAAACACCGTTTTTCCACGATTTATCAAACTTAATCTCGTCATTGGGGGTTTTAATAGTATGGTCTTTTAACCTTGGTGTAATACCGTACCTATCGAAATGGAATTTGTATACTTTGGCCCAGGCATAGGCATCTGTATGTGCTTCTTTATTTTTTTCGGGGCTGTATTTATCTACCAGCCTTTCAAACAGATCGTCGAGGGCGCTGTCTAAATCAAGGTCTAAGCCTTTTTTTACTTCGGTCAATTTTAATGCGCTGTCGTCGTTTAACACAACCTTGCCCGTAATTATACTTAAACCGGGCTTTTCCTTTTCCAGTAAAAACTCACTTGAGTTAAAAAACGCGAAGTCGTCATTAATACTTTCCACCTCTTTTTGAAAATGCTTTAAGGTACTTAGTAAATAGTACCCGTTAATTTCTTCAAAAAAGGTAGATATCCTACTAAACTTATTGAGCACCCTTGCTTTTAAAATTTTGCTTTGCGGCTCAAAAATGACAATACCAACATTCACAAACTCGCCCGAAGCCTGGTCATGCACATATCTTAAAATTTGATATTCGTATTTTATCATAAAAGTATCCGATTTAATTCGCTTGAAAACAAATCAGCTTCATTAATCAAAGTAGTTAAATATGCCTTAATGGTATAAAACTGCTTGCCCCATGATTGAGTATCAGCTTTATTGTTGTCTTAAAGTTACAATTTTATTCACGTCCGAAATAAAAGCGTTCGATATTTGTAAATCAAATTGCCCCCCTCGCTACCAGGCTGTCAATAATTTACATTAACTTGGCTTTGGATACCTAAACAAAATGAAGCCATACCAAATCACAATTGTTTACCTGTTATTTACATTAATTGCCTGCAAACCCGGCGCTCATAAATTGCCCGACAGTGCCTTTAAAAAAACGTTGACCACGAAACAAATACCCGGATTAAAATACAGCATTGGGTTGCCGGGTGGTTATATCATTAAAAAAAGTAAGGGTCCCGATTTTTCGGTTTATTACTTTTATCCTGCAGATACTACCAACACAACAGGGTTTGAGGGCGGCTTTTATATGGGTAACAGCCCCGCCATGTTCCCTGCCGCAAATGACAGTTGTAAAGAGCAGAAAACCAAGGCTTACTTGTTTGGCAACAATGAGAATTGGACGCTTAATGATTGTAACGGTAAATACCAGGTTCAACTAATTACCAACAGTAACAGCGGCACCGACTGGCCTGCATACATTCACGCCTTTGGCAACTGCAAATCAAAGGCCGAGCTGGATAAATTACTGGAGGTATATGCTACGTTACAAAAAACAGATTAACCCATCGCTACCGTAAGTATTTCCCGCTGCCGTCCCGGTAATACCGGGGGGGGGGTCCCCCATCCAAATCACAATATTTTAGTAACCCACGAAAGCCAAACGCTACCCCAACTTCCGCATGAGGGATTGAAGTGGGTACCGGCCTGTGGCTAATGCCTTGCGCAGTATGAACGGAAAGCCCGGCCCCCGCTTCTACCGGCGGGGGACATGCCCATTTTAGTATCAAGTAGTAAGTAGCAAGACTTTTTTGGCTTCGCTATAGGGTCGGGGAGCTTTTGTCCCCTCGGGGTCCTTGCGCTTCTTTCCTCAACCCTTTTTGCGGCCTCAGCCGGAGAGAGGTGGCCCGGCGCAGCGCCGGCCGGGTGAGTCTTCGCCGGCGTTCCCTTTGTAACAAAACTTTAACCTAATTTAACTATTATAAGTTTGGTGGTTTGCGTTTGCTTTCTTTATTTTATGAAATTAATGCTGACATTGTTATACTCATCCAAAACCGGTAAGCTATTGCTGCTTACATGCTTTTTAGTTTTCGTGTTTCCCGCGGTAATTTGCGCGCAAAATCTTTTTTTGCAAAAGATTGAGTTGTGCAGCGCCGAAAATTACTGTATCGACTGCGGCAGCCCCAAAGCTACCTGCAGCCAGTTTACGCTCGACCAGCTGTGCGATCGTATTAACCGCAAATATTCGTTTAAAGATGCCAATGGCTCGCTCACTTTCCAGGTACTGGTTGAGCCGTCGGGCTTTAGCTGCGTGCTAAGCCATACCGATGTAACCAATAGTCCGCTTACGGCCGATATCATCCGCCTGCTAAACGGCAGCCTGTGGAAAGCAGCTGTTGACCATGGCAAACGTGTGGCATCGTCGGTAAATGTGCAGTTTAAGATAGCTTTTGGCCGTATTTCGGCCCAGATGCTGCGGATGGACCTGGAGCAGATGAAGCCAGCAGGCCCGCCAACTATTTACAATACCAGTACCCGGTATACCAACCCCTCGCTCAACAGCTACGAATTTACAAAGTGGACGCGCTACGATTCGCCGCTGCCCGATAACGTGAGCCAATCAAGCGCGGTTGATGCCACCGACGTGCTTTGGTACGCCACCGCCCACGGCCTTACCCGTTTTGATGGTACTACCTTTAACCCGGTTAACGAATACAACTCGCCCTTTACATCCGAAACGGCTGTGCAGGAAATTACTGTTGATAAGGAGAACGCCAAATGGGCATATATTGATAACGGCATATACAAATGCACCGATGCCGGCTGGCAGGTGTACGATTTTAAAAAGTTTATAAAAAGCCCGGTCACCAGTATTATAAAAAGCCGCAACGGCGAACTGCTGTTTACCACCAAAGATGGCATGGTGGTGGTACGTAAAGATAAAGTGGTGGTGCTTAACAAAAAAACCATCCCGCTGCTGCCCTCAAGCAACGTAACTTTTGCTTATGTGGATAACCGCAAACGCCTGTGGATTGGTACATCAAAGGGCACCATCCTCATCGAGAAAGACCTGCTGCCAACCACCTTTACCACATCTGATTCGCCGTTGAAAAACGCCAGCATATCGGGCGCCGCCGAAGATGAGCAGGGCAACCTCTATTTCTCGCTAATAAGCACCGCCAAAGCCGCTGCCGACGATGATAACGAAGGTATAGCGGTACTACGCCCCGATGGCACGTGGCTGCACTTAACCGACAAAAACTCGGGCATGCCATCAAACCACGTAACCAGCATTATGTACGATAAGTTTGAACACGTACTATGGCTGGGCACCGATCAATCGGGCCTGGTGCGGTACGATTTAAAAAACAGCTGGGAAAACTACAACAACGCCAACTCGCCCGCCCCCGGCTTTAAAATTTACCAGGTGGTGCAGGATTCCAAAGGAGTTATTTATGTTACCACGGCCAATGGCTTGCTGAGGATAAGGAAAAGAGGAACGTTTTAGGGTTAGATTTGAGATATGAGACCTGAGATTTGAGATAGAATTGGCCGGCGGGAACGCTGGTTAATACTCACCCGGCGAGGCTACGCCCGCCACCCTCTCTCTCGGCTTCGCCGGAAAGAGGGGCTTGAAAAGGGTTTATAGGTGTTCGGATAGATATTATTAGATATTCAATCGTTTTCAAGCCCCTCTTTCCAACGAAGGTGAGAGAGAGGGTGCCCCAGCGCAGCGTCGGGCGGGTGAGTCTTCGCCGCCAACCCTACTCACTACTTACTACTTACTACTTACTACTTACTACTTACTACTTACTACTTACTACTTACTACTTACTACTTACTACTTACTACCCCCCTCAACCTCACCTCATCCGCCACAATCCGCTCCACCATAATACTGCGTGTACCGGTGGTATTTTCGTCAAAAGCATTTACATCTATGGCGCCGTAATTGTTAAGGGCGTCAACAGCCTCCTGGGCCAGCCTGGCCGATGGGGCGTGCACCGTTACAATGGTGCCGTTGCGGCCTGCCGTGGCATGGGCTTCGGCCTCGCGTTGGTTATCAAACAGGTGGTTAAAAAACGCGGCAATACGGTCAATGGTGCCGGGCTCGTGCACTTCATGGCCTGCCAGGGCTTTGTGGGTGTGCTGGTCTAAACTATCGGCGTCAAACTCGTTGGCCAACAGGTACTCGCACACATCGTCGGCAAGGTTAACATCTTCAAAAATGCCTATTACTGTAATCATAAGTTAGTAATAGGTGGTAGGGGTAAATTGTTTGCTGGGTTGAGTCGGAAAGTCCAGAAAGTCCGGAAGTCCGGAAGTCCGGAAAGTCGGAAAGTTAAAAAGCATCCATTACACAAATAATTCAAAAGTCTCAAATCTCATATCTAACATCTCATATCTAAATATGGGCGTTTCCCGCTGGTAGAAGCGGGCCGGGCTTTCCCCTCATACGCGCACAGGGCCTTAGCCACGGCCAACACTTATGCCCCGCGCGGCCGGTATCCGGTACAATCCCTAACGCTGAGGTTGGGGCGAAGATGTTGGATTTGCTCCCCCCGGTGATTTTTTGTTATCAGTAGGCCAACAGGTTTTCTTTTTCTATTTTAGGATCGGCCCTTATGGGGTGTATTTTATGGCGAAAATAAAAAATGCGCTTTCTTATTACACAGAAATCAACGACTTCCTGGCCTCTATCCCATGGCCGGGCCGAACAACCGATCCGGATTTTTACTGCCTGAGGCTAAAGCCGCTCGATCAGGACCTGCAGATATACCGCCCACCTTTTAAACGTTCATTTTATTTTTTTGCCTTACTATTCAATTCCGGCAAAATCGAGGTTAACTACGGCGATCAAACCATTCACGATCCTGACTCTTATCTTGTTTTTCATTCGCCCAATCTTGTATATAGCTTTGCACATAACAATGCCCTGGAGGGTTATGTAATTTATTTTAAGCCCAAATGCTTCTCCTTTTTTAAACCAGACTTTCATCAGCAATTCCCCCTTTTTAATGTATTACATACCAATCTGTTTAAGTTTGACCATGACACATTTAAACGGTTAGCGCCACATTTTGAAACTGTATTTACCAGCTATGAAAGGTCGGCCAAAGCACAGCATATCGAAGCCAGAATAAAATTACTTGGCCTGCTGTATTACCTGGAAGATTTTGCATTGGAAAAGAAAGCGGATATCCCGATGGCTACAGCGCAGCAAATTCTGTTGCGTAAATTTATGCAGTTAATTGATAATCATTATATCAATAAGCGCACCGTGCAGGAATACGCAGATCTGCTTTCGGTTACTGCTAATTACCTCTCCCAATCCATCAAACAGGTTTCGGGCAAAAACGCGCTTGCTTTTATTGCCGAACGCCTGGCCGGCGAAGCCCGATCACTCCTACAATACACCGATTTTACGGTAGCCGAGATTGCCTATCAACTCAACTTTTCGGACCCGGCAAACTTTGGCAAATTCTTTAAAAAGCATGTAGGTTTATCGCCTTCGGAGTTCCGGAACCAGCGCAGGTAATTAAATTGACCTGTTTATCCAAGTTTTCGACCAAATCTTCTGCGTAAGTTTAAGTTTTTTTGTCACCGTAAATTAAATAACATTATGAACTACAACCCTGCTGTGGATGCTTATATAGATAAGTCGGAAGATTTTGCAAAACCTATTCTTGAGCACTGGCGCCGCCTTATTCATGAACATTGCCCTGATGCCGAAGAGGCGATAAAATGGAGCCTGCCCCATTTTGAGTACAACGGTGATAACATGTGTGTAGTGGCATCCTATAAAAATCATTGCTCTTTTACATTCCTGAAGGCCGAACTGATGACCGACCCACGTTTGAAGGCAAGTAAGGACCTTAAACCAATTCAACGATTTTTAGGCAAGATCAGCCAAATAAGCGCCCTGCCGCCCGACGATGAATTTATAGCCATGCTTAAAGAAGCCATGCAGTTAAACGAAATGGGCGTCAAGATAAAAAGAGACAAGCCCGAAGCTGATAAACCCAAGGTACTGATAACGCCCGATTATTTGCTGGCTGCATTAGTAGCTAACCCCAAAGCAAAGGAAGTTTTTGAAAGCAAATCCAACTCTTTCCGCAAGGAATATATTATTTGGATTACCGATGCCAAAACCGACGAAACACGACAAAAAAGAATAAATGAAGCTTTAGAATGGATAGCCGAAGGAAAAGGCAGGTTTTGGAAACACCAAAAATAGAAGAGTTCTTGTCCATATTTTGAAGCTATCTTATTTGTAATTCATAACCGTTTGTTTAATAGGTTTTAGCTTATATCTATCACCTATTTTTAACATTTTATACTCAACATCGATAGTATAACCTAAGTCGGCTGTGGTGTCGTTTCGATAAATTATGCCGTCAAATATCCTATCGGTTTCTTCTATCCTTATCCCATAATTTTTATTTAGATAATATCCTTCAGGCACTTTAGCCGGGAATCGCAATGGGAGTTCATTAACCCGATCCAGCCTAACCGGAGATAAGCTTAATGAATACATTTCACCATAAACATCGCCATGCGAATCGCCCGAAGCTATGTATATAAATGGATGGCTTAAGAAATATTTTATTGACACCTCGTCTAAATAATTTTCCCCGATTTCTGTGGATAATAGCGTGGTTCTTGACTTTCCTTTTTTTGCATACAATACGATACTGTCAACTCCATGTTGCGGATCCTGGTAAGGATAATATAAGTCGTATTCAATATCATATCCATTTATCTTTTTTACAAAAATGTTCTTTTTAACATTGATCTGTGTTTTATGCGATTTGCCGACAAGAGGTTTCTGCTGAAATTTGTGAATTTCATGAACTTTATGAGGATGAAAAGAAACGGCAAATGCAATGGCAATGCAAGCATTATTGTAAAAAAAGTTACTCATGGTCTGAGTGTTATTTTATTATACAACCTGCTTACCCTTGGTAAAAATAACAAATTATTATGTTCATTATCTAAGGCCTTGGATTTCAAAACAGATTGATAGATTTCTTTATTAAGTTGCAACAGCAAACGCTATCTTTCACTAACATTGATGGGAACATCATAAAAATGAAGTTTGTAAATACCAAACTCTGTTATTATGCCAGGAATATATGCACCGAAATTCCTTGAAGCTATCGCATAAACCTGGTTGTTTTGTTCGTACAAAAAATACCTTGGTCTCACCAATTTTACTTCCCCAAAAGGTGGTGTCTGAAATTTCACGAATCCGTAATCATAACATGCTGCCTTTTATTTTGCCCGAATGAGTTGTTAGCAGGCACGTAGCCCATTAAAAAAACGAAGCTAATACCAGCGTAATTTTCAAATACATGTTTTAATAACTTATAAGGTTATCCTAATTCACCCTGATGAACGTTATGGTGTCAATAAGCCTTGAAAAGTTAGCTGTTACTTTAGTGGTGTAAGAACTGTCTGTCGTTTTAATAATCTCGGATGTCAATACAGCGTACTTTGGGATGTGCGGAGCCTTCTTAAGGGTTTCTTCGGTAGGCACAAGTGTATAGGTACAGTCGCCAAGCCATTTTACATGCAACGTCGACCTCCGGGAATCAGTGGTGCCCAATACCCATTCGCGCTGCAAATCCCCATTACGCTCTATAAAGTAGGGCGCACCTTTAATTGTTGCCCTAAATTTCCCGTTTCTGAAACGACTGCAGTCGTTAGGCTGTATTATGCAAAACAGCAGCAGCCATGCAGGTAAAATCAGTTGTTTCATCATTTGAATTTGAAAAACCTAATCTAAAAAAAATTGTGGTCTTTAGCCGTAGGCCTTAAGCGCTATGTCAAAAAATAATTTAAAACTTTATAGGCTTAACACTACTATAAAAACTCATATGATTCTCGCAGATAAGTAAACAATTTGGGGTGCAGGTCATCCAGCAACGCAATACGGATATGGTTCTCAAACTTATTACCCGCGGCCACACTTTTGAGCACCGGCTTTTCAGGATGGGGGCCTTTCGAGTAAAACTTAATATCCAACTCCTTTTTCATCGGGCGGATTACCAGGAAGGTTAACCGCCGGGTAAAAACGATACAATTAGGCGTAGTGCCAACCAGCACATCCTCCCAGCCGGCTACCTCGGCCAGTATTTTATCAAATACCAGTACAAGTTCCGGCGGGCGGCCTCCAAGCAAACTGTCAAGGCTAACCCGCGCGCAATAATGCCGCTGTTCAGGCTTCGGCAGTTCGCGCTCACATTTCGGACAGGTCCAGCTCATAGTCCATTTTTTGCCTAAATTTAGCGAATGCTCCCGAGGTCATGAAAAAAACTGTGCCTTTTGATTTATTGCCTCCCGGCCAGTACTATCAAAAAGCGGGCTATTGGCATGATGAGTATTTATTTTGATCGAAACATAAATTAACTCCACCAATCGACAAAATCAAAATGACAACGGGCGAATTTGCCGCACCTCCCGGCTTCATGGATTAAACAGCTTCCAATGTCCTTCGCTAATAACCTCAATGCTGTCATCGGTCACTTTTATGGCTGTCTGATCGTCAATCGCGTATGATGGCACCGCTATCGTAGCGGCCAGTTTTTTAATATTGTCCATAGAATTCCTCGGAAACCATTCATGATCTAAATGGGGGTGTATCGCAAAATCAACCAGTTTCAGCGACTTATCGCTTCCGGCCGGCAAATTATGGTTGCCGTAGGTGGTTCCAAAACGGGTCATGATCATGCTTCCGGCGCTTAAGCCCACATACACTATCCTTTGCAACAACGAAGGCAAAAGTTTTGCCAGGCCCGATTGCTGCATCCAGTAACACAAATACTGGCAATCGCCCCCGCCAACCAGCAAGGCATCAGTTTCCTGCAACATGGGCAACCAAAGCTCTTGTTTGATACTTGGTAGTGCAGTAAGCTCCAGTATCCCTAATGATTTCCAACCCAGGTCACAAAAAGGGTCGCCTAACTGCCCGCAAATTACCTTGCGTGCTATATCGGCACCGCCGGCTATGGCGTATATGGCGGTAGGGATAAAAAGGGCGTGGGCTTCGGCAACGGGTTTCCCCAGTAATTCAATAAGCGCGTTATGGATGCTCGTATTGCTTATACCTGCAGACGTGAGAAGCAGCTTCATGATATTTCAAATTAAACGGTTAAAATTATTATATAAAATTAAAATGAAGGAAGTAAATGTATGTGGGGTAATTGCGCCAATATCAAGGTGTTTTGCGGCGATATGCGGTGGTTTAGAGCTATTATGTACCTTAAAGAATGGCTGGTAATACCTGGCTTAAACCTTGCCGATCAAATGAGAGAACACATTTTCTCAACACTTGTCCAATTCCAAAAACCTCAATTGTTATCGGGTTATAATTCATAAATTCAATAACAATTAAAGCTTAACAAAATGAACGAGTACGCATTAATTATGAGACACGAGGATGGCACAAAGATAGCCTCGCCGGAGCAAATGCAAATATGGATGAAACAAACCATGGACTGGATAGGCAGTATTGCCGCCCAAAACAAATTTGTGAGCGGCACGGGCCTGCCTTTTGATGATGCCCGTGTGGTACACTCCAACAAAATGGTTACCAATGGCCCCTTTGGCGAGATTAAGGAAACTATAGGCGGGTTTATTGTGGTGAGGGCCGAATCTGCCGACGAGGCTGCTGAATTTGCAAAAGGCTGCCCGGTATTGCAAGGCGAAGGTAATACGATGGAAGTGCGCCGTATTGCCAAAAATGATGGGGCACACTAAAAGTTTTAAAAAGCCTCTGTACATTTACGGAGGCTTTTCCACTTTTTATGGAACAACAGGAGTTAATACCACATTTATTCAGATCGGAATACCGGAAAATCGTCTCAGTATTGTACAGGCGCTTTGGGTTTGATGAAATGGAGACAGCCGAAGATATTGCCAGCGAAACCTTCCTTACCGCTGCGCAAACCTGGGGTTTTAACGGCCTGCCCCAAAACCCTGTAGCCTGGTTGTATCGCGTTGCCCAAAACAAGGCAAAAAATTATCTGCAGCGCAATTTAACCTTCGAAACTAAAGTTGTGCCGCAAGTCGAAAGCGATTTTTCAGAACATTATGAAACCGACATAGATTTATCGCCGCAAAACATCAGCGATAGTCAGTTACAAATGATGTTCGCCATTTGCCACCCGTGTATCCCTCCCGAGGCGCAGGTTGGCTTATCGCTCAGGATCCTTTGCGGGTTTGGCATTGACGAGATATCCGAGGCTTTTCTGAGTAACAAAGAAACCATAAACAAGCGTTTATACCGGGCCCGGGAAAAGTTACGGGAGGAGCAAATCAAAATAGAACTTCCCGCTCCGGCTGAGATAGATAAGCGGCTGGATGTTGTATTAACAACCATTTACCTGCTGTTTAACGAGGGGTACTATTCCATTAGCCAAAACCAGGTGCTTCGGCAAGACTTCTGTTTTGAGGCCATCAGGCTTTGCCAAATGCTTGCCGACAACGAGCATACCCATAAGCCCCCGGTTGATGCCTTGCTTGCGCTGATGTATTTTCACGCCTCGCGCTTTGATGCGCGGGTAAACGAAAACGGCGGGATCATTTTATATGACGATCAGGACACAAGCCTGTGGAATGCGGATATGATACTCAAAGGCGGATATTATTTAAACAGGTCGGCCGTTGGCAGCACACTTTCAAAATACCACCTGGAGGCCTCCATAGCCTATTGGAGCACGCAGAGGGCTGACACCAAGGAGAAATGGGAAAACATACTACAGCTTTACAATCGCTATTTGCAGGTTGCTTACTCGCCTGTGGCGGCACTTAACCGTACCTATGCCCTGGCTAAAGCAAACAGTAAAGAGGAAGCTATTGTTGAAGCCGAGAAATTGAACCTGACGGGCAATCAATTTTATTTTGCGTTGCTGGGCCAGCTTTATACCGGTATCGATGATCTGAAAGCAAAAACAAACTTTCAAAACGCCCTGGCTATTGCCAGGACCCCGGCAGATAAAAATATCATTCAGAAAAAAATAGATGAGCTTAAGGAGTGACGGGCATACTGCTCCGCTGTCCGAAGTCTCCGACTTCGGTTGATTATGCCTGTAGTTTGCAACTACAGTAACCCTATTTTTATGATAAACGATATCCTGTTAAAAAAACTCCCTTATAGTCTGGAGACTACAAACATAGTAGTACGAAGTCTCAGACTTCGTACAGCGGAAGATTTCGTACAGCGGAGGCAAAACAGCGTAATCGCAAAATACCTGCTTAATCCGGCGCATTATTTATGCTACCCGGGCTTTCCAGCTTATGGATTAAATTTCCAGAAATCGCTGAAGTACGCCGGATACGTGGCTCCGCCCGCTATTTTACTACCTGCTCCAAGGCCGAAATATGCGGTGTTGCCAATTACGAATCCAACAGCTGCCGACCTTTCCTGCCCTTTAAAATCTTCGGCTTTAGTCCATTGATCCGTCGCTGTATCATATATCAGTACAGCTTTACGGAATTTCAGATTTTGGCCAATTCCGCCAACAACATAAATCTTGGTGCCCATAGCAAAGGTAACCGGGTTATAAAGCGGCTCAATAACGTCGGCCTTTTTTGTCCATTTGTCTAAAGATGGGTCGTATACCCAAAAATCACTCACAACCTCGTCCATGCTGGTACCACCCCCCACATAAGCCTTGCCATTAACAGAAGCACTGATCATTTCGGCAATGCCCGTTCCGGGATAATCTGCCATCTGGATCCATTGATCGGTAGCAGGAGTATATTTCCACAGATCTTGTTTTGTTCGCAAAAGGCCGCCAAGTAAATATCCATAACCACCTATTGAAAAAGAAATTGAGCCTTGTCTTTTGCCGCCGGGAAAATCTGCTTTTTGTATCCATGTATCGTTGGAAGGATTGTATTCCCAAAAATCGCTGTATAAAAGATTGGTACTATAGTTAAACCCGGTACCCATATACGTTTTGTTGTTTATCGAGAATCCGGCCATCAGCCCCATTCCTTTCCCGGGATAGTCATTTAGCTGATGCCATTTATCAACCGAAGGATCATACTGAAATACATTGGCGGTGCTATGGCCGGAAGGCTCCTCATATTGTCCACCAATTACATATCCTTTATTACCCTCGGAAAATCCAAACGTCCAGCGAAGTGCGGTACCCGGGTAATCTTTTAACTGAACCCATCCCTTCGACTCTACTTTTGTCGTATCTTCTTTGGTTGTATCTACTTTTGTTGTATCGGTATTATTACCCTTATCCGGTTTAACATGAAGTTTTTTACATGAGGTGGCAACGAAAAGCAATGAAATTGCAATTATCGTCAGGCTTAATTTAGGCATGGCAATTCAAATAGGTTTACTATATAAAGTTATAACAAAAAATCACAAAACCAAACGGAAAATTCCCGCTGTTTGACGGATCCGACGGACGATTATATCTGTAGTTTGCAACTACTGTACCCACTTCATATCTTTATGCTAAAAGATATGATCGCCCTCCATCAGCTTCGTATCAAAGCGCACATGGCATAGTATTCACGAAAGCTGCTGCCGGTTTAATTTGGCAAAATAGCCTGCTTAATCCGGCGCATTATTTAGCTATCTTTAACAATAAAATTATTGCTGATGAAAAAAATCACGCTCATTGTCTTATTGTTGGTTGCTTTTTTGTTGGGCTACGGCTTTAGTCAATTAACCCGCAAACCTATCCCCGGCCCAAGAGTAACAGCGCTCGGCGGAATATTCTTTAAGGCCAAAAACCCGGCGGCATTAAAGGCCTGGTACGAAAAAAACCTGGGTATGCGTATGGTAGGGAGTGGCACCAACTTTGAATGGCACCAGGGTATGGACAGTACCAAAAAAGGCTTTACCTTATGGGCGCCGTTTAAGGAAACCACCAAATATTTTCAGCCTTCAGAAAAACAATTCATGATCAATTACCGGGTAGAACAGCTGGATGCGTTGCTTATCAAACTAAAAGCCTCGGGCATCTTACCAACAGATTCGGTAGAAAGGGTCAGTTATGGCAGTTTTGTCCACCTGATGGACCCGGAAGGCAATAAGATTGAGCTTTGGGAACCCAACGATGTTGAATATGCCAAAATGGGTACAATTACTACGAAATAGCTCTTCGTATCGTTAAAAACAAGGAATTAGAGTCGGTTGAAGATTCGATTATTTACGGGTCCTGCGTTTTTTGTCTATCCCAGCGCTTCCCTTCATAAAGTACTACGGTGCCGTTAAACAAATCAACATCCTTTGGCGCAACCCATTCCTCAACCCGCCTTACCATGCCATAAGGCGATGTTGTGCGCAGCGCCCGCGGCTTTTGCCCACTGGTGGTTACAAAGGCTTCCTGCTCCTGTACTACCAGGTAATCGTTACCATTCTGGTAAACCACGGTATCTTTCCATTCAAAATCCGGCAGTACCAAACTCGCGGCAAAAATGGCACTTACCGGCAATATCGCAATGCTTAACAATATGGCGGCCGGCAAGGCAAAACGCGGCTTATACAGCATAAAACTGATAAGCAAAGTAAATAACAGCCCAGCCAGTCCAAACAAACCTAAGGTTGTACCGGTAAGCAGCCTTAAAACGCCATTCATAATTTGGATGGATAATAACGCCTCCCAGGGCAGCAGGCCCAGTAAAGCTATAAAAGCAAACGCCACGATGCGTTTAACAGGCCATTTCATAATGATTTAACCGGAATAGGTTCATGCATGCTCGAAGGAAAGATAGGTAATTTGCCGGGACTTTACAATGGTAAAGGCACCTGTGATCGCTGCCTCCCACAGCATAATTATTGATTTGAGCCGCGCACCTTTTTAGAAAAAAAGCGTTCATTTAATTTGTTCTGTTAATTTTATCATTTGATATGAAAACAGCGCAAAAACCAATTCATTCGGGATTTAATGCAACCAGCACAGCGGCCGAAGTTGCCGCAGGCCACAATTTAACCGGGAAAATAGCTGTAGTAACCGGCGGAAATTCAGGAATAGGTTATGAAACCGTTAAAACACTGGCCGATACAGGGGCGCATGTTGTAGTGGGCGCCAGGGATGCGGAAAAATCAAAAGAGAGGCTTGCCGGTCTTAAAAATGTATCCTTTATCTCGCTTGACCTGGCCGATCCCGCTTCTGTGGATGCCTTTGCCAAACGTTTCCTGGCTGAATATAACAGCCTGCATTTACTCATTAACAATGCAGGATTGTATCGTCCGCCACAATTCCTTACAGACAAGCGGGGCTACGAACTTCAGTTTGGCGTAAACTACCTGGGGCACTTTCAACTTACCGGGCGGCTATGGCCAGCCCTGAAAAATGCCGGCGGGGCACGGGTGGTTGCATTATCTTCTATAGGCCACCGGTATATGGGCCTGCAGCTGGATGACCCGAATTTTGAAAAACATCCTTTTGATAAATCGAAAGCTTACGGACAATCCAAAACCGCCACCTCACTTTTTGCTGTCGAACTGGACAAGCTTGGGCAGCAACATCATATAAGGGCCTTTGCCGTACATCCCGGCGCCATACTTACAGATGCCTTCCGTTATATGACGGAGCAAGAAATACAAGCCTGGACTCAGCGGGTAAAAGGCATTAAAACCACGCAACAGGGCGCAGCTACCTCCGTCTGGTGTGCCCTAAGCCATCAGCTTGACGGTATAGGAGGCGTTTATTGCGAGGATTGCGATATCGCAGAACTGGTGCCCGACGATTTGCAGGCAGGCTACGGCGTGCGTTCCTTCGCCATCGACCCTGACCAGGCGACTGCATTATGGCAGTTCAGCGAAAAAGTTACGGGTGTTATTTACGGTTGAATCGCCCCTCACTACCCGCGCGGGTTACGGGAAAAAAGGTTGATGCATACAGATGCAGGTATGTTGAATTATTATTATTTTTGATTTATGGAAACTTTAATTGTACATCCTAAAGATCAGAAGCAATTAATAGCGATTAAAGCGTTTTTAAAGGCATTGGATGTTTCTTTCAAAAAAGAGCCCGCAAGCCCTTATAATCCTGATTTTGTCGCAAAAATTAAAAGGGGCGAGAAAGCGTCTAAAGCCGGCAAAGGAGTGAAGGTTGATGTTAATAATCTATGGAAATAGAACTTTACGGGGATGCCGTCAAGGATTTTCATTTTGGAAGAAGTCGGGAAATATAGCTGTACAGAAAAAAATACAGCAACTCTTTGCTGCAACAATTGCAAATCCATTTGAAGGAATTGGCAAACCAGAGGCCTTAAAATATGATCTTTCCGGAAAGTAGTCCAGAAGAATTAATGAAGAACATCGCATGATTTACGATGTCCAGGGCGAGGTAATCAAGGTTTATTCATTAAGAGGCCACTATTTATAACCATTGCCCCCATTGCACATTTTACCTATAGCCTTGTTAATTTCCAAACCTAAACTCCCTCTTGGCGCTTGTGTGCCTGAAATGCGGGCAGATGACTTGTGATTTTCTAAAAAGTCACAGGTCAGCCGCTATATTGCCCCCAAACACAAAAGTCTGGTAGGCAAGTAATGCCTAATTGCCGATGTTAGTGAAGCATATGGCCCTACGCATTGTATATATGACCATATTTTTGTATTTTTACGTAAGACCATCCGGTTAACAAAATGTTAAAAATATGGACATGGGAATTATTGATTTAGAAGTTACTACAAAAAACGAAAAATACCTGCTTACAATTAGAGAATTGCGTTCAAAGAATTTCAGCAATAACCTGCCTTTCCTGATTCTCTCCGACAAATTGCCCGATGGGCAGGTCTACCGGGAGTTTCCAGATGGACACATAGAGTTACAGCAGGTTTTTTTTGCTGGTTCTAATTACACTTATAATTTGATCCGGGTACTGTCGGCGTCTGACGCCAATAAGGTACGTGAGGAAAATGGATTATTCTAAACCAACCTTACTGGTTATCTCCGGCCCAAATGGTGCAGGCAAGTCTACGCACATTCAAACCATGCTTCCTGTTGAGTTCGAGGAGATATTATCATTTGACCGGGACAAAACCCGGACAATGTTTGAGAAGCAATTGATTGATACAGGTACACCGGCAACCGGGATCACCGCAAAAGCAACCCGAATGATGGAAGAACGACTTGTGGAGGAAATGAAAGCCGCAATAAAGGAAAGAAAACATTTCGTATTAGAAACACCTTTATCTCATCCAGATTATTGGCGCTATATCGATTTGTTTGAAAATAATGCATACCAAATTCAGCTGAACTACCTTTGTCTCGATAAGGTAAATGATTGTATTGCAAGGGTTGGGCAAAGAGTATTGGAGGGCGGACATTATGTTGAACCTGCAACTATAAAAGGTGTTTATCAAAAAAATCTGGAACACATTAACGAATTTATAAGTACATTCAAGGTTATAGAGTTGTATGACGGTATGAGAGTGCCAACCTTATTAGTTAGGATAGAGGACAACGTAATCACCACAGTTCAATCTTACGCAATAAAAAAGACCTGGATTAAAACCGGGCTACCAGCTATTGCAAATAAAATCAACCGATATTTTCAATCTGAAATTACTCCGGCCCGAAAAGCTCCGCGCAGAAAATTAGGAAGACAGCCTTAAAACGTAAGCTTCTATGTTTTAGCGATATATAAGTATCCTGAGAATTATACGCAACCTTTTGCAATCTAAACTCCCACTGCTTTAAAAACATGAATTGTGCCTGCCGGGTAGCTTGCAACAGTAAGCGCGTCAAGATCGGGCTTTAAATTGGGCACCATAACTTTAAGCGTTTTTTGCTGAAAATGGGCGGCTTTTAAAGGGTTTTCAGTGTCGTCTACCAATATTTTCAGCAGTTTATTGGTTTCGGCTAAAATTATAACAGACTGGCCAGTAACGGGCTTATCGCCCAGGTTTAACATTTTTTTTGCCTCCTGGTTTACAAACAGAATTTCATGGTTTTCGCTGATGCCAATCACGGCATCGGGCATTTCTTCGGCCAGTGTTTTTATCCGCAATTCGGCTGCTATAAGTTTGGTTAGGCTGGCATTCTCCTGTTCGCCAAGTTTGGTTGCCATGCTATTAAAAGCTTCGGCCAGGCGGGCAAACTCATCGCTTGTTTTAAAATGCAGCCGGGTATCGTAGTTTTTTATACTGATTTGCTCCAGGCCATCGGTCAGCTCCTCTAACGGGTTGAGTATAAATCCCGGGAAATTGACAATTAATATAAAAAGGATCAAAAAGGTAATAAATACCATCCCCCCAAGGTACAGGGTTGATTTGTTGACGGTGGAGTGGGTGTAATTATTTTTAAGCTCGATAGCATGCATGTTCAGGCCTTCGATATCTTTCAGCTGCAGGCGCGCATCGCGCTCGGCCTGTTGCTGCTGATTTAAAGGCAGCGAAGGCGTACTCAACAAAACAAAGGCTTTGCGCAATTGGGCCGTTGCCGCGCTTTCGCCGGGTTCGGTGATATTGTTTTCCTGCTTTTTTAGCGACTTGTCAAATGTTTCGGCTACTGCAGGCTTTAGCGGCAGGTCGTTTTCATCCAAAACAGCACGCATCTGGCGGGTATAAGTTAAAGTAGCGTAGTTGTTTTTTAAGGTTACGCTGGCAGTTTCGGATATTACTTTAATGTAATAGATAGAAACAATGCCAAAAATAACCACAACAACAAACAAGAGGCCAAATCCTAACAAAAGCTTTTTTTTGATTTTCATAGCTATACAATGTGTTAAAATGTAATAGTACCTTAAGCAGGGGAGGAAGACTGAGAGTAAAGGTAATTAAAAATATATCCGGATTATAAGGTTTTTGAAGCAAGGATTGTTATTTGATTTCACTTAAAGCATCTGTTGTTTTTTAGTCCGTCAAATAACCTGGCTCGTGCTTTCTGGTTATTGCACCATTTACACGCGGGCTATGTGTAATTAGTTTTCAATTATCATTTAAGCCCAAACAAAACATATAATTCTTAACTTTAAAGTTATATGCTGCCTTTACTCCTCTCCCAACAAATACGCCAGGCCGACGCCTTTACCATCGCCAACGAGCCGATAGCTTCTATCGAATTGATGGAACGGGCCTCGAAAGCATTTGTAGGCTGGTTCATCAATCATTTTCCGGATAAAAACACAAGCATATCCTTTTACTGCGGCACCGGTAATAATGGCGGCGACGGACTGGCTATTGCCCGGCTGCTAAACGATCATCAATATAAAAAACTAAGCGTTAAAATAGCTTACTTCAGCGAACGGCAGACCGACGAATTTAATGTCAACCTGCAAAGATTAAAACAAACCGGAATCAATATTGTCAAATTAAACAAAGGCGCAGCACTGCCATTAGACGAAGGCATTATACTAATTGATGCCCTGCTTGGCACCGGGTTAAACAAACCGCTCAGTGGCGACTATGAGCGCCTGGTAAGCTACATCAACAACCTTGACAGAACAGTAGTTGCTGTAGACGTGCCAACCGGCTTTTTTTCGGAACGCGAGATATTACCTAACGCGGTAGCTATAAAAGCCGACCTGGTGATTACCTTTCAACAGCCTAAAATCAATTTCTTGCTGCCCGAATCTGCATCTTATATCAATTGCTGGGAAGCGGTAAATATTGGCATCAATGAAAGTTTTGTACAATCGTTAAACGCCGAATACCAGTTTATTGAAGAGAAAGACATTCGTAAAATACTGAAACCCCGCCGTGCTTTTAGCAACAAAGGCACTTACGGGCATGTGCTTATCATTGCCGGGCAGGAAAAAACCATGGGGGCGGCCTTACTTAGCGCATCAGCCGCGGCACATGCCGGCGCCGGCTTAACAACGGCCTGTGTGCCCGCGAGCGGGCTAACCGCTTTAAATAGCTACCTGCCCGAAATTATGGTAATAGTACGTAATGAGCGTGAATTACCGGAAGTTGAATGGGCGAAATTTAATGCCGCAGCCATTGGGCCCGGTTTGGGCCAGGGCGATGATGCCATAAAACTATTAACAGCCCTCATCAAAAATTATAAAAAACCATTGGTTATTGATGCCGATGCTCTTAATTTATTGGCGGGAGATAAAGAGTTGTTAACAAAACTGCCCGCAGGAAGCATTTTAACGCCCCACATGAAAGAGTTTGACCGCCTGTTTGGCGAGCATACCAGTTGGTGGAAAAGACTTGAAACCGGCCTTGAACAAGCCAGGGAACTGAATATTTATATTGTATTGAAGAACAACTATACTATAACTATAACACCCGAAGGCAAATGTTATTTTAACCCCACAGGGAATGCAGCGATGGCAACAGGAGGCATGGGCGATGTACTTACCGGCATAATTACCGCCTTGCTTGCTCAAAAATATACTCCTTTAGAAGCTTGTTTGGCAGGAGTTTATATACACGGAAAAGCCGGGGACGAACTTGCCTTGCCAAGCCGGCTTAATGTGGTATTGCCGGGTAAACTTATTACTCAACTGCCGGCTACCATGGCAAAGTTGATGGCATAAAAAAAGGATGCAAGTATCATACATCCTTTTTTATTAACTATTAACTGATCTTATAAAGAACTAAATACTCATGTTTATGAGTTAGATCTATCACTTTCATTTTCGTTACTTCACAGGCTCTGTTTAATCTAACTGGTTATAAGACGTCGGTGACATCCTAATAGTTACAAAAAAACGAATAAATGGTTTGGCTTATTGTTAAATAAGCATTAAATAATTTACAAAACAGGCAGTAGCTTAACAAATACGCCCAAAATTGCCCGAAAATGACAATTTTTGAATATAAAAAAGCGCGCAACACCCCGTATTGCATGCTTTAACTTATAATTTTCAGGAAAAGAGTGTGTGTTTTTAAAATTTACCAATAACCATCATTTGGTCCATTGTTGGGTTAACACTGCCGCCACGCGGCTCAAGTGTTACCGCAAATGCATCTGCCGAAGCCAGCGACTTCATCTCTTTAATATTGGTCAGCGTATCAGCCGCCGAATCAAATACGCCCAGGTCAACGGGCTTGCCGCCTACAAGGGCCCAAAGCTGGTATTGATGTGCTTTATCATTTACCGGCATTTTCATGTTGGCCATATCGATAACCACTTTTTTATGTACCGGGCTAAACGCCACAGTTAATACTGAACCTGGTGTTTTGGCGGTACCTTTTAATCTTAGCAATTTGTAGGTAGTGTCGCGGTAAAGCGTCAACTCGCCGTCCATCAGCTTAACCTGGTTGGCAAAATGCTGTTTATCTGATTGCAGGGCAACCAATTGCTCGTTTGAGGCTTGCAGCTTGCTGTAAACATTCACCAGGGCAATGGTACTTGCTATCAAAAGCGCAAGGCTGGCCGCAAAAGCATATTTATAAAAACCACTGTCCTTTTTTTGAACAGGCAGGGTTACAATATTATCGTCATTATCTTCATCCTCCCCGTCCGCATCATTATCCTTTTGGGGATGCGCTTTACTAAAATTCCTGTCATCGCCCAGGTTGGTAAGCAGGCTGCCTAATACGCGGTCGCGTAAATTTTCTGATGGTTCAACTGCGTTTTCCTGTGCATATAATTCCATCGAGCGTTCAATTTCATCCAGTTCGGCTTTTATCTCCGGATATTTTGAAGCCATCTCTTCCACCTGGCGCTTTTCGTCGGGGGTTACATCCCCCAAAACGTAAAGTTCCAGTATCCCTGTCTCTATATATGCTTTTAAATCTTTCACTCTCAATTAAAATGTTTTCTGAGTTCCTGTATGCCCATTCTCAACCTTGTTTTAATAGTCCCCAGCGGGATACCCAGCTCTTCGGCAGCCTCCACGTGTGTGTACCCTTTAAAATAAACCAGATCGATAATTGATTTCTGATCAGGCTTCAACGTCTGAACTAAATCTTTAACACCCATTAACTCAGGCTTGTAAACTGTGCTCCTTTGTTCGTCAATAAAAGTTACGTTATTTTCAATCTCCTGGTTTTTGTTTTGGTTTTTAAAATCTTTTGATCTGATTTTGTCAATTGCCAGGTTGCGGGCAATGTTAACCATCCAGGTAAATAAACGGCCTTTTTCGGCACTGTAACTCGAAAAGGAATGCCAGATTTTTACGAAAGTTTCCTGCAAAATATCTTCTGCTACGGCGGTATCAATAACAATGCGGGATATTACACCATATAAAGATGCCGAATACATGTCATAAAGTGCCTCAACAGCAATTTTTTCATGGTTTCTTAATGCAAGCACCAACTCATCTTCCGAAAGCGATATTTTGTGTTTCTTGCTCAATGAGGTGAATATATAAAGGAAATGTTATAATTCAAATAAGTGTTTTTCAGCATGATATGATGATCTTACAAGCGGACCGCTTTCCACATATTTAAAACCCTTATCCAGGCCAATTTGTTTTAACCGCGCAAACTGATCCGGATGAATCCAATCCAAAACAGGGTGATGGTTACGGGTTGGCTGCAGGTATTGGCCCAGGGTTAATACATGCACACCGGCGGCCAATAAATCGTCCATAGCCTCCAGCAAATCATCTTCAGTTTCGCCCAGGCCAAGCATAATGCCCGATTTGGTACGCAAACCGGCAGCCGATACATGTTTTAATGCCTCTAAACTACGGTCGTATTTAGCCTGGATACGCACTTCCTTAGTAAGGCGTCTCACGGTTTCCAGGTTATGGGATACCACCTCGGGGCGGGTTTCCAAAACGCGGGCAAGGTTATCCCAGTTGCCACGAAAATCGGGCAATAAGGTTTCTAACGTAGTTTCGGGGCTTTCGCGGCGGATGGCATTGATGGTTTCGGCCCATATAATGGAGCCGCCATCTTTAAGGTCATCCCTATCTACAGAGGTTATAACACAGTGTTTTACCTGCATCAGTTTAACCGAAGTAGCTACGCGGTTAGGCTCATCAACATCAACAGCCAGGGGCCTGCCGGTGGCTACGGCGCAAAACGAGCATGAGCGGGTACAAATGTTACCCAATATCATAAAGGTGGCCGTTCCGGCACCCCAGCACTCGCCCATGTTGGGGCAGTTACCACTTTCGCAAATGGTGTGTAGTTTGTGCTCGTCAACCAGGCCGCGCACATGAGCGTATTCTTTTCCGATGGGGAGCTTCACCCTAAGCCAATCGGGCTTACGTTGGATCTGGCTCGCAGCAGGAACTACCGGCAATTCAATCATGGTACAAATGTAGTTAAAAACCGTATAACCAATTATAAGGTTACACGCAGGTTGTAAGAATTATTACAGAATACTGATGTGCAAATACTGCGGATGTGCAGATTCCAGATTTCAGATGCGCAGATGCTTTGGGTGTTCGCTTTTTAATGAGACTGTTCGGGTGTTCGAGGGCGAACACTTATTGATTTGACTGTCAGACAATTAGGCGTTCGGGTATTTTTGCTGAAATTACAAACAGCTTATTACAGGGCATATGTGATTTAAAACCATCCTCTCCTACCACTCACCTCCCGATACCCTCCACCAATCTTTATATGCACCCAAATAATACCCTTGCATAACCGTAGCGGCACTTTTCAAACACCTGCATTGCAAATAGCGGGTAAACCGGAAATTTTTTAGCTTAAAACGCTCAGCGCTTCTTCTACCGAAATGGCTCCGTGCGATTGATCAAGCACGCACTCGCCGTCTTTTATCAGCAGCAATTGCGGCGACTCGTGGTGAACCTGGAAAAGCTGGGCCACCTGGGCCGATAACTCGCGGTAATTAATCAGGTCTAAAAAGTAAAGGGGCATATCTTCGGGAAGGTCTTCCCAATCCAGCTCAAAACGGCGCTTGGCCATCATGCTGATAGAGCAGCGCGTGCTATGTTTAAAAATCAGGCTGTAACCCTCACGGTTCTTTATCTCGTGCAACTGATCGGCCGACGTAAGCAATATCCAGTTCATATTTTTATATTAGAGTCAAGAATTAAGAGTTAAGAATCAAGAGAGCTGCAATAGAGCGGTCAATTAACAAGGCAAAATCACTCTTTTAAGTTTGAAGTATACCGGAATTACCCGGCTTGCTTTTTTGTCTTGATTCCTGACTCTTGATTCTTAAATCTTCTTCACAAACGTAATTATAACACAAAATCTGCCGATAGCGACCGGCAGATTACAAAAATGACATTTGCCTGTTAGCGGCCGCTCTTAGGGTATGAACCGTAAGCAGGGCATAATTTGTTGGAGCATGACGATATGCTGCCAACCGCAAGAGCTATAATAGCTATGTAAATAAGTTTTTTCATTGTATTTTGTGCTTAACAGTATAACGTAAATCAGCCCTTCAATGTTTCGGCCAGCGCTGCCATTTTTATGGCGGTAATTGCGGCCTCGTCACCTTTATTGCCATGTTTGCCGCCTGCGCGGTCAATGGCCTGTTGCTGATTATCAGTAGTTAATACCCCAAATATAACAGGTTTTGCGTATTTTATGGCAACATTACTTACACCATTTGCAACCGCGTTACAAATAAAATCAAAATGGCGGGTTTCGCCCTGTATTACGCAGCCCAAACAAATTACGGCATCAAGCTTGCCGGTTTTTAGCAGCAGGTCGGCGCCCGATGTAAGCTCGAAGCTGCCGGGTACTGTGTAGCTCATGATATTAGCCTCCAAAGCTCCGTTAGCAACCAGGCTGTTGTAAGCGCCCTGGTATAGCGCGTTGGTAATTTCGGCGTTCCACTCGGCCACCACAATGCCAAACCGATACGGCGCGGCAGACGGTATGGTGGTATGCGAAAAATCTGAAAGGTTTTTTAATTGCGAGGCCATTGTTTTATTGTCGTTATTTTCTTTAACCTGTCATCCTGAGGTACGAAGGATCTATCAGCTGTGCGTGACCGATAGAAAAGTTCGCGAATAGATGCTTCGTTCCTCAGCATGACAGGGTGCTTATTATATAAAAAATGTTCGATCCCTGATTTACCAGGCCTGCAATTATCGCCGCCAAATAAATCCGAAATCGAACATCCGAAATCCGAAATCAAAAATTAAAGTTTCGCGTCTACACGAGCAATGTACTCGTCAATATTTTGTGCTTCGGCGCTTTCAGGATATTCTGTTTTAATCCTGTTGTAAGCTTCGCTGGCCGATTTATTGTCTTTGGTTTCTTCGTAAACCAAACCTAATTTTTTTAGGTAAAGCGGCGACAGGAATTTGTTTTTTGCCTTATCAACAGCTTTGTTAAAATAAGTTACGGCATTGCTGTAATCTTTCAGTTCAACATAAGCATCACCCGCGCTTCCGTAAGCCTCGGCAGCAACCATGCTGTCGTCGCCACGGTAATTGGTCAGGTTTTCTATCGCTTTATGGTATTCGCCTTTGTTAAGGTAGGCGGTGCCCAGGTAAAAATAAGCCAGGTTTGCAGCCTTGGTATTGCTGTAATCGGTAATTATCTTTTTAAAGCCAGGGTAGCTGGCATCACCGTTAATGGCTTTGTCCCAGTCTTTTTTAGCCCAAAAATCCTGCGCAACATACATTTGGTTGGCCGCCTTGGTTTCCAGCGGACCTAAGTACACTTTAAGGTATAAAAAGTAAATTACAATAAGGGCCACTACAGCACCGCCTATAAAAAGCAAGCTTTTTTGATTCTCGCGTACGAAGTTGCCACTCTGTCCGAAAGTAGTATCCGGTGCAGCAACTTTGGTATTCGCCTGGGTTTTTGACATTGTTATAACAAAATTAAGTTTGCAAAGTTACGGTTTTCAAAATTTCTGGCAATAGCTTATTGTTAATTATTTAAAGGGGAGACAGCGGGTGGCCTAATGGTATAAGTTTTAAGTAAAAATGGCAAAGGTAAGATATGTATTTCCTCAATTTTAGTTAAAAAAGCGAATAATCAACTCCATTTTCTCCGCAAAAATACCCATCAAATTATTTGGCATTTATTGTGGTGTTTATTTTTTTTGTTTGTCGCTATCCTGTCTCTTAATAAGTTCTTCAAGTGTTTGCTGCATCTGTTGGGCCCAGCCATCGTACTCGTTCTTTAACGCTTGTTCCGTTCGCGTAACCAACTTGTCTCTATTTTCTGCAAGTAGCTTATTCGTATCCGAAAGCCCCTGCCACCAGCCATTTATTGAATTAAGGTCCGCTGCTACTTGGTTGTATTTGTTAAGGGTATTATCCCATTGCTGTTGACCTAACCAATTCCCGATGGCTGCCACCAGGGCTGTAGAGAGCGCTACCCATACCTGCAGTTTAATTACGGCCAGTAATGTACCCGCACCTGTAAAAATGTATACCAGCCAATTATGTAAACTAAGGTTAAAATTTATCGTCTTGGTTTTGCCGATATAATAGTTCTCCTGGTTTTTCAAACGATATTCAATATATTTTTCGGCCGAAAGGCGGCTAAAGCCATCGTCACCTTTTTCACCATCTGTCATATACGGAGGAAAACCCTTTGTTTTATCATATTGAGATATGTGTGTGTGACTAACGTCGGTTTTCATTGCCTTTTGATAAATTTCAGAGATACGTTCGGATAGTAACGCCGCAGGAGCAATTTGGTATGGCCCTATCCGCGCCCTGTAACTATATATTTCTCTCTTCATATCTTCTGCACCTGACCTGAAAAAGATCCATTTCATCCCGTTTTTAAACTTATTTGCCGCAGCTATAAGCACGGTCAATGTAATTGGAGCAATAACTATTAAGCCATAAAATACCCATTGCACGCAACCATAATCCTTGTAATCTGTTTTTGAAGGGAAACACACAGACCATAATATGCCCATAAAACCAATAATTATGCCTAATCGTAAAATCCAGCGTTGAAAATCTTTGTGACGGATTTGCTGAATGTTGGCATTATGATCAAAATTTGCAAAGTTTTCCCAGGCCGACCGGAGTACTTCATCTTTACCAAGCTGGCGGACAATTTCTGTTTTAATATTTTCAGGGTCGCCGTCTACCGGATAAAAGAAAAGTTCGCCCCGTGTGAGGATCTTAGCTTCCAAAGAATCCGCTACCGGTGGTGTAGCAGCTTGTTTTGCCGCATAGATCTTATCAGCCAGCCCCCCGCTACCTGCCAAAATTATTATGGGTATTTGATTATCAACAGCTTTAATTAACTCTTCCCCGGTTATTTCTCCGCCGCCGGCCACAAGTGCAATAACGCTACATTTTTGCTCTCCTTTTCCTGATCCAGCCAACCCGGCAGCCAATGCAAATATCGTAGATGTTTCAGCCCCCCATTTTTTTACTCCGCTTACAAGTACAAAACAGGAGTGGTTTACGTCTAATGGCACAAGACCGTCTCCCTGTTTGTCGCCATAGCTTACCAGCCTCTCTGGTGCAACTCCTATTAAAGGTAACTGATGGCCTTGTTCGGCATTAATGGCACCCACAATCTCCATAATGCCGACTCTGGTACCACCGTCAATAATTACGGCATTACCTGCAACTGCCCCAGGAATAAGTCCGTCGCGAAATGCCCGCCCGATGGCTTGCACCTGCCCCGTTTCGAGGTTATTGGCACCGCCAAATAACAGCACAGTATTTCTGGGCGCAATAATGTTAATAGCCTCTACAATTTTGGCATTCTCTTCATTTGGTTGAACCAGAAATATATCAATAGTTCTTTCTTCTGCGTTTATCTTCTGAGCGGTAATTACTGGTGCCATGGTTCGGATTTAATTCGTTATTTAGCTAATTTAAAATGTGTTAATGAAGTATTTATGTATGAATATATTTGCTTTATATTGGTCTCTGCGGTGACAATTATACTTTTAGCGAGACCGTCTTTTGATAAACTGAGGTTCTGATCTTCATAATTTCTTCGAGTTAATTTTAGGGTGGGCATACTCACCAACCCCGGCGTATAGCTGTTTTGTTTATAGCAATACAAATATTGAGCGGATAATAAACTACTGAACAAAACTCCCATAAAGGAGTTTATTTCTGGCGTTTTCAGCGAATTTTCCGGAATCAGTATACTTTTGATTGTCATAAACGAAAGGTTTAGGTTGTGTAATAATAAACGGCGCCGGCATAACGCGCTTGCACTTAGTAAATATAATATCGCTTTTTACATAATTTCAAACCATGCAAAATTAATTCGGTGGAATTGTAACTATTAAATGACGTTTAGTTACCAAGGCCTTAAAACATACGGTATAAGTAACTTTTATAAAGTTAAAATATTAAAATCAAAAAAAATAAATAATAACCAATTTTTTGTTGTAAATATTTGTTAGTCAAAACATTATTGATAATTTTAATTCGTTAATGCGCCATCGTGCTGTTATCGTTATTAAATTATACCTAACCTTTAATTAAATGGGTTTAAAGATCTATATCTCTTCAACGTTCCATGGCCTGGAACAATACAGGGCTAAAGCACAAGAAGTGTTTGTTTTTTTGCAAAACTATTTCGACCTGGTCAGAATTATGGAATATATGATGCCAGGTTCCAATCAGCCACCCTTGCAAAACTGCATAGCAGATGTAAACTCCTGCGATATTTATATGTTGATAATAGGCAGGCAATATGGGGCAATTGCCCCTGGCACAAATTTATCATATACAGAATGCGAATACAATTTCGCCAAAGTCAATAACAAGATTATTATACCGTTAATTGCCGATACTTTAGCGGAGGGCCTGGGAAACGTACCGGTAGATGACCCGGTAAAATTCCAGGCCTTTGTTACAAAGGTGACTAATAGCCATCCCGTTTTCATAAACAAATTCAAAAATCCGGATCACATGGCTACGCAACTAATTCAGGCGCTCTACCCCTTTTATAACCCAAACACAAGCTTGGAAATCAACGAATAATGATACACCTAAACTCCGTTCTATTTTACTAAATGCCCAAAAAGATCTACATATCGTCAACATTCCGCGACCTGGAATTATACCGGACAAAAGCACAGGATGCACTTGGGTTTTTGAAAGACTATTTCGACCTGGTCAGAATTATGGAATATATGATGCCTGGTTCTGATCAGCCGCCGTTGACAAACTGTATTGCCGATGTAAACTCCTGTGATATTTATATTTTGATAATAGGGAAGCGATATGGTTCTATTGCCCTGGGTACAAGTTTATCGTTTACAGAGCACGAATACAATTATGCTGTATCTACTGGCAAAACCATTATTCCGCTTATAGCCGAAGCAACAGCCGAGGGATTGGAAAATACCCTTGTAGATAATGCCGCCAAGTTCAGGGCTTTTGTGACAATGGTAACCACGAAACATCAAACCTTTATAAAAAATTTCAAAACTCCAGATCACATGGCCTTGCAGTTAACCCAGGCCCTTTATCCTTTTTCTGAAAAAAAGTGGATTTTAACTAACGAAATGATATTGAGATGCGACAGAAAGATACCTTTTTCAAGCATGTACAGCACCTATACTCAAAAAAAAAACCGGCTCAATGTATTTTCAATATTATGCAATGAGTTTGACAAGCCTGATAGTTTTATGCGAAGGATGGCGAATATAGAATTCGGACTAAAAAAAGAATGTATCGTATCGCCAATGAAAACTGCTGGTATAATAGCGGTTTCGCCGGACATTGAAGAGCAAAAGATGAATTTTATACGCCATATAATGCCTCCCGCTATGCTAAGTTTCGACCTGAATATAGCGGAAAGCCTGGAACAACTAAAGCAAAACGGAATTGGCGAGATTTTTCTTCACTTCTTTTTGTATCCGCAGGACGTAGCAGATGAAAATACGATGACATCGATAAGGCTTATTTTAACAGAACTTGAACAAGCCTGTAATGAAAAGAACTACTCTTTCTATCTCACATTCATTGTTCAATTTAAAAATTCAACCCCGGTTGAGCGTTTAGATATCAATAAGATCAGGCCCAATGAAAATCTTCGGATTGTATCACTTTCTCCGATAACGCCAATAGACGATATAGAATTGGGTAACTGGTTAGAAACATATGTAACTGATAGCGAAATAAAAATTAACAATATAAAAAATTATTTTTTTGCAGAAAAGGCGGAGTATAATATGAGCGATTTTCTTGCGAAAGTAAATGAAATTAATTCCTATCTAAATTAAATGACATTATGAAAGAAATTATATTAAAAACTATCGACTTCGACAACTCCCCCCCAAATTACATTCCCTCAAACGAGTTAATAAAGGCACTGGAGATTGCTTACACTTTAAAGCGCCCTCTTTTGCTATCCGGGGAACCAGGAACCGGAAAAACAGATTTTGCCAAATGGGTAGCTTATTCGCTGGCTGACCGCGGCTTCCTGATAGAACCTTTAAAATACCCAACCAAATCATCGAGTATATCACAAGATCTGTTTTATTTTTACGACGCGGTGTCGCATTTTCGGGAAAACCAACCTCATTTTCAGCAAAATATTTCTATTGAAAAAAAAGCGGGCGTAGAATTAAGTGAGGGCCATTCAAATCCTGTGATTAATATTGAGGATTTTATAGAATTAAAGGCTTTAGGCTTAGCATATGCCAGGGCTATAGGATCTAAATATGCTGGAAAGTTTCAGGACTTGTTTAGGAAGAGCGGCGTACCGGAAGAGCCTTCATCCACGGTAGTGCTTATAGACGAAATAGATAAGGCATCGCGTGATTTTCCGAATGACTTGCTCAATGAGCTCGAAGATTATGAATTTGAGGTAAAGGAGTTAAATTCAAAAATACAACTTAAAGATGCGAAGCAAAGGGAACGTATAATTATTATTTTGACAAGTAACCTGGAGAAAAGCTTACCGGAAGCTTTTTTAAGGCGGTGTATATATTTTAACATTGATTTTCCTAAACCGGAAGCACTCGCTGACATTATAAAAAGCAGATTAACTGTAAATGCAATTGACCACCCGCTAATTAAACAAAAAGTAGAAGAGTTTTTTAAAGTTCGAAATTATGCCCTGCAAAAAAAACCATCTACATCAGAATGCATAGATTGGATAAGGGCAATAATTGATGCCGGTTTATTAAAAGAATCTTTATTTAAACAGGGAAAAAGTTTAAATGAATCGCCTTTAAAAGACTACTTCTCTATTTTGGTGAAAAAGGCTGATGATTTACAGCTGGTACTTGGTAAAACTTCGTAAAATTTTGAAATGTTATTCTCTATCGGTACAGGAAACAGCTTAAACGAACAGCAGGAAAAAATGCCGTTTGAAACCCTTTTCAGTTTATTGAAAAGCGCAGGATTCCGTATTGGAGTAAGAGATTTGATTGAATTTTACGCCATTTTTGAAAATTTTAAAAATGAAGACCTCAAAGGGCTTAAATATTACCTGGCCCCTGTAATTTGCAAAAACCCAGCAGACCAGCAAACGTTTTACAATGTGTTTGATCAATGGTGCGTAACAATTGCCCGTAACCACACACCAAAAAAAAAATGGACACTGCTTATACGTCAGTGGCTAAGGGTTAACAAATATTATTTTCTTGCTTTACTTGCTATAACAATAGCAGTTGGGTTGGTTGTATACCAATATATTAATAAACCTATTAAGCCGCATAAAATTTGTGTCAATGGGGCTTTGGCAAGTGTGGTTAATGTTCGTGTAGGTGACACCGTTACTTTTGATGAAAAATGCGGGCCTGTAAACCGTACTAATAGCGCTGATACAATTTACAGCTGGAACTTAGGTGAAGGAAACGAAATGGAGGGGAATTCCGCAACGCATGTTTATACAACCGTTGGCGAATTTTCAGTTTACTTGAAAACTGTTTTCAAACAAGACACCGCCCGGGATACGGTTAAGGTAATTGTGTGCCCTAAATTAGAAAAACTGACAATCAGCCCTGTGCGGCCTGATTCAAATACAATTGTAAAAATACAACTTTCACAATATAAGCCCGCCACAACCAGGTTGGCATATTGGGAAATTAGTAATCCATCTAATGATTTAGATACTATAATACCTTACACCGCCCCTGTTCTAAATTATAAGTTGCTTAGTTCAGGTACTTTTCAAATTGCGTTAAAAGACAGCAGTAACAAAAACTGTTCTTTGGCCGAGTATTCATTCGCGGTAACACCGGTTGGTGGTTATGATTTAAACATTGTTACACAGGGCAAGCCCGATGAACAGTATTATTTTTTGGCCGGTAATAGTTTAATACTTGCACTTTTACTAAGTATACCAGGCACTTTGATCTTTTTTATTTTAAGATTTATACTTTATAAAGTATCTCCACCTAAAAGCAAGCTAAAACCCCGGTTAAAAACTAATGCTCTTTCAAAATCCGGCAAAAATAAAGCCGTTAAGCCTCCGTTTGATATTCCTTTTAATAACAACGATCAGTACATTCAACCGGAGAACAAACTTTTTGGAGTTTACAATGAGTTACAAAAAACGAGAATAACACTTTTTCGATTTTTAGATATCCCGAAAACCATTCGTAACACGATACAAAACCACGGGTTAGTTAGCCCGGTTTATAAACAGCATAAAAAAAATTACGACTACATATTACTGATAGAGAAGGATATAGGTTACCATCTGCAGCTGTCATTATTTATTTACCTGGCTAATAAATTCATACATCAAAATATCCGGATTACCTATTATGATTATAGCGAACCTGGCATTTTTAAAAATGCAAAACAGACCCAAAATTATTCCCTTAAAAAATTAAAAACAGATCATCCGGACGCGGTACTGATTATAGTGGGTACCGGTTACAGCTTATTGGACAGCGCCCTGCCAAAGATAAAAAAGGACTTTGATCTTTATTTTGAACTTTGGGATAACAGGTTATTAGTAACACCCGTGCTACAACAAGACTGGCGTACAAATGAATTGATATTAGCACAACGGTTCATATTATTGCCTGCTGACCTTGAGGGGTGGGTAAAGCTTGTTCAATTAATAGAAGAAGGTTCAGCCACATCTGTTTACCGAGAGTGGAAAAATTACAACGTTAATAATATCGAGCTTGAAGACATTGACGAACTTAAGAAATATATTAATGATGATGATGTTTTTCAATGGATATGCAGCCTTGCAATACATCATCGTATCAGATGGGAATTGATAGTAGGCATTGGAACCGAAATATTAAGTGCATTGGGAGTATCGGGCAAGCTCAATTATAGTAATTTACTTAAAATAGCCCGAATCCCCTGGATCAAAGACGGCGTATTTCCGACAGAATTACGCCTGGACTTGCTAAAAGAACTTACAAATTCAAATGAGATAACGGCACGGCGTAAGATGTTATCGATGCTCAAAGAATCTGACGGATTAATAAGTGTCGAGAGTTTTAGCTTTCTTGAAAAGCAGGTTCAGGTCTATACCGATAGTTTTATTTTGTACACTTACGATCCGGTGGCCAACATTGGTCTGAAAGCTGATGCGGATGCATTTTTGGCTTTATGGAGGGAAAATCGCATTGTGGACGTACCCTTAAAAATCTATCTGAAAAATCAGGACGATAAGCAATCTCCACCATTAAAAACACTAAAGAACAATAAACTTCCTGCAGGCAGTAATACGCTATATTTAGATAAGCCGCCTGGCCTTAATTTAAAAAACATCCTAATAGTGCTGTTGGCATTGTGGTCGGCATTTTTTTTGTGCGAATTGTTTGCTTTCGGAAATGACCCTGGCGGCTTTCCGAACAACATCACCAAGGGCGTTTGGCCTATCGCCGAAAGTCACGATCCTCCGAATATAGATATTACGATCAAAATAGACACTGGTATTTGTTTGCGCCAATTGACGGCCAAACAAAACGATTCGTTACTTTATATTGAATTAAAAACACCAGATACAAGTTATCGTCAGCAACTTTATTTGGATCCGGGCGTACTCAGCGCGCTACCTACACAGCATGTTAATGAAATTGTTTTTAAAAAGGTAAAGGTAAATGGAAATAATCGCATTGCCTTATATACCTCGCATAAAAAAATACTTGACGGTCAACTCCCGTTAAGGTATACCAAATATCTTCTTTCCGTTTCGGGCAGCGCGTGTAACAATGCAAAATTACCCGAAGTATATATCCAATATGATACTGCAATCTCTTCATCCACCGCCGAGCTTTTCAGACAGTGTATTTCATTAAATGGTTATGTTGCCGAAGGTACCGGGCAACGGAATTATAAATTTGTTAATGTGGTGCGGTATTTAAGGCCATCGATGAAGAGTTATGCCGAAGCATTGGCAACAGTAGCGGAAAGATGCCTGCGTACAAAATTCACTACTCAACTTGTGGCACTTACCGGCAAACCAGATACCTTGTTTAACGATACAACAAAGCTTGAAATATGGATAAGCAGCACATCGGAATGTAAAACAGTAACTTTTGATTCTATTCCAAACGTGGTTTCGGGTTATAAATATTTCAACTCCCGTATGAGTAGTAATATTATATTATACCGGGATAGCATCAGGTTTAATACTGTAAATAAAAATACGTATCCACTGGAGAAGGATATAAAATATTGCGGCGAAAATTATACGTTCTATTTGCATGATGCCACCAGGAAAAAGCGGGATAGTATTTATTTATCATTTAAAGACAACAACCTTAATTTGCTTGCATCTGATAAAAATTACCAATATTACCAATTGTTTGATCTTAAAAATTATAAGCGGATAAAATCTATTTCTGATAAGCGTTTTTTGGGAAGCTGGCAACGACCGAGTTTGCTCAGTGCAAGTATAGAAATCACCCCTACTAAATATACCATAATATCAAGCACCGGCACCACCGAACTTGATTTGACATATATATATTATGACAGTAAAAACCGGTGTTACTTGTGTTATTCATCAAATAGATTTCAATCAGTAATTTGTTTAAAAATGACCGACTCGGGAATCTATCTGAGTTTTTTTAATACTCCGCTTAATGGGTTAGATGCTGGCAAATTATACCAATTTGTATCTGCTTTTGAGCAGCTGACACGTGTTGTCAAATTACCTCAAACATCGCGGCCAGATCAGGCGACCGGCGACCCTAGTATAAAGCCTTTGGGTGTGGAACAATGGTTTAAAGTAGGCTACTCATTACAAATTGGCAGCATACTTATTGAGTTAAACGAATTGAATAATGGAGCCGGAACGGTATCGATTAAATTATGCCAAACATCAACAGCCTATAGATGTGAAAATGTGATCAATGAAAAATTAAATATTAGTTTAAAACGGCCTTATGTGTTTAGTTATAAAGACGAAAAATACACGTTAACTTTAACAAAGATAGCCAAGGCAGGTAGTGATAAAAACACATTGGGCGCTTATGTTATATTAACTAAATAGCTTTGGATGGAGGGGGCCATCGGCAAACAAAATAAAAGGTGTAGTTGGTATTGAAGTACCATGATTACATGAATGTTAGGGCAACAGATTATTTAACAATTGCCAAATATGATATAAGTTTCTCTTGAATTGTCTTGTAATGGACATTGTAATCACGCTAACGTATAGTTGCGACCAAAGCTCATGCTACCGCCAGTTTTTTTGCCCTCAGCTACAGCAAGCGTTTTTCGCTACCGCACAGATGGTTAATCGGGGTGGCCCGCTGACAGGTAAACGCCATGCTAAGTAATGAATATGCAACACCCGGATGTTTAATTGCATCCGGGTGTTTACATTTAACGGCGGCTCGCGTAAAGAATTGGCGTGTATACCGGCCAGGTGACTAAGGCCAGTGTAGTATTAACAGAAAGCCTGGCGCCGCTTCTACCGGCGGCGTACGCCATGGTTAAGTCAAAAGTAAAAATGCAAAGGCAAAAAATTTACTGCCGGTGCAGGTGTATAAACCAAAATAAAACATCTGAAACCTACAAATGGGATTCCTGCATGTTGGCTTGCACAAACACCTAATTAACCAAACCACGGATAGTTTCATAGTAAGCGTCGCTCACGGGCAGCTCGATAGCTGTTAGCTGGGCTTTGCGGTTTTGGATGGATTTTATTTTATGTACCGGAACGATATAGCTGCGGTGAATGCGCTGAAATTTATCGGGGGGCAGTTTTTTTAGCACCTCCTTTAATGGCATTTGGGTAAGTATGGGTTTGTCGTTGGTTAAATGGATGCGGATGTAGTTTTCCATGCTCTCGATGTATTCGATGGTGCTTAGGTCTATCTTTACCACCCGGTATTCGGAGTTTACGTACAGGCTTTCGTCTGGATTGCCCGGCTTATCATTTGCCCGGTTCTTATACTGGTAATAGGCCAGCGCTTTTTCTACAGCACGGGTAAAGCGTTCCAATTCCAACGGTTTTTCAACAAAATCAACCGCCTCCAGCTGAAAGCCGTCGTAGGCATATTTCCGGTACGAGGTTGTGAAAATAACCATGGGCTTTACAGTTAATGACCTCATGAGGTCGATGCCCGATATGTCGGGCATATTGATATCCAGGAAAAGGAGGTCGATGGTTGTGTTTTTCAGGAATTCGGCCGCCGAAATTGCGTCTTCAAATGTGCGCACGAGTTGCAGCGTGGGAAACCGCGATACATATTCGGTGATAAGCCGTAAAGCTAAAGGTTCATCATCAATGGCTATACATTTAAGCATCATGGTTATTTGGTAAGGTTAGCTGAACAATGTACTCCTGGCTATCGTTGCTGATATTTAATACATACCTGCCGGGATATAAATGATCTAAACGTTTGCAGGTGTTTTTGATGCCTATCCCGGTGCTGTGGTTATCGCTGTTGCTTAAACCGAATATCCGGTTTTTACAATAAAAGTGCAGGGTAGTTTCGCTGATAACCAATTTGATTTGGATGGTTGTGCTTTCGTGTTTGCTAACACCGTATTTGAAAACATTTTCGATAAAAGTCATGAGCAGCAGGGGCGCTATTTGTTTTCGGTCTATATTGCCTTCTATCTCAAAATTAACAACGGTGAGGTTGCCGGTGCGCAAACGCTGCAGTTCAATATAGCTGGCTATGCAATCAACTTCGCGTTGCAGGGGGGCAAAATTCCCGGTTATGTCTTCGGTAACGTAGCGCATTATTTTGGAAAGCCGCATAACGCTGTCGGCTGCATGATCATCACGCGTTAAAACCAGCGTATAAATATTGTTCATGGTGTTGAACAAAAAGTGCGGGTTGATTTGCGCTTTTAAAAAAGAGAGTTCGGCGGTTGCTTTATCCGCTTCGGCGCGGGCTGCCCTTTGCTCGGTAAGCAGCCACTCCCTTATGGTTTTAATGGCCGTACTAAGGGCAATTACCGTAAAAAAGATAAAAAAACTGGTAATATCCAGCGGCTGCCCAAACGGCGACCGGCTTAAAGGCCTATCGCGAAAGGTTGACAAATTGGGACTTTGCCCAGGCCCAGGCGGTCTTCCGGGCTGAAAATGTTCGCTGCCGGGCGCATCTAAAGGTGGCCGGTTGGAGGGCGGCCGGCTATCGTCTTCTCTTTCCCTGATGTGCAGTAAGCGGTCAAACGGCCGGATACAATAAACACCAAAGAACAGGAAAAAAACAGCGACGCCAAACAACCAATGTTTTTTACGGAGCAACAGGCGCGGAACAAAAAAGTAGGCGTTGCTGTAAAAAACCACTATAAAAGTAAGTCCGAATAACCAATAGTCGGGGCTTTGTACCAGGGTGATGTCACCGTCAAAACTGCCGCCGCGATGCAAAAAAATAAGCGGGATGGCCATGAGTGTAACCCAACCGGCAACATGCAGGATGATAGAAATAGCTTTAATTCGTGACATAGCATAAAGTAACACAATAGCCGCCGCAAGGAAGTGAAAACATCGGTGACTGACTTAAATGTATAGATGAAATGGCAAATATGCTATTTACAGCGTGGGTAAATACCGGTAAAACGCACATCACATCTTAAAAAAACTGCGTAGGAACGGCGATAAGCCTTTCACCACTAAAAAAAGGGCATTCATCCATACCCCCTGTTTTAAACTGAGGATTGCCGCTACGTTTACATGGGGTTTAAAAAAATGTGATCTGGTTGTTAAGGCGCATACCTGAAAAGCAAGGGAATATAATTGGCCTGATGCTGCTTCAAGTTTTTTTAGTTGATAAAAAGCCTTTGCCTTATCTGTACACGATTTGTAATATGAAATTTAAAATATTCGGCATAAGCATTTTGTTAATGAGCAGCAGGTTATACGCGCAGCAAAAAAACATTTCAGGCACCATCATCGACAGCGCTACCCGGATGCCGGTTAATGGTGTTACTGTGATTTTAAATCCCGTAAACAAAACGAATATCACTGACGAAACAGGGCGCTTTGCTTACAGGAACGTTGGACCTGCGGCGCAATCTGTTACAATTACCGCCGTTGGCTATCAAAAAAAAATTGTGTTATTAACCGACCTTAAGCTGAGCCCGCTGATTGACCTGAGCCCCAGGCTTACGCAGTTAACCGATGTAGTAATAACCGCTGATAACCCGAACCCTTATAAGGCGATCAGCGAAACCGATATTAAGCTCCGCGGGGTGTCCAATTCGCAGGAAGTGCTGCGTATAGTGCCGGGCCTGTTTATTGGCCAGCACCAGGGCGGCGGTAAGGCCGAGCAGATTTTTTTGCGCGGTTTTGATAATGACCATGGTACCGATATCAATTTGAGCGTTGATGATATGCCGGTAAATATGGTTTCGCAGGCACATGGCCAGGGTTATGCCGACAGCCATTTTATTATCCCCGAAACGATAGAAAGTACAAACTATCAAAAAGGGATGTATAATATGGAGAAAGGCGACCTGGCCGTGACCGGCTTTGTAAACTTTAACACAGCCAACACCGTTGCCGCCGACCAGTTTAAGGTAGAGGGCGGACAGTTTAATACCTACCGGGTGTTGGGCATGGTTAACCTGCTTGGCCAAAAAGCCAAAGCCAATAACCAGTCGTGGTATGCGGCTTCTGAATACCGGTACAGCGACGGTTATTTTGACAACCCGCAGCATTTTAAACGATTTAACTTTTTTACCAAATACCACGGGAGATTGAACGCCAACAACTGGCTCAGCATCAGTGCATCCACTTTATACAGCAAATGGAAAGCATCGGGCCAGATCCCGGAAAGCGCGGTAAACGATGGAACCATTGGCTTTTACGGCGCGCTTGACACCAACGAGGGCGGGGTAACATCACGTACCAACGTAAACGCCCAGCTTTTAACCATCCTTCCTAATCACGATATCGTCAAAAACCAGCTTTACTATTCGCGTTATAAATTTGATTTGCATACCAACTTTACGTTTTACCTGGCAGATACCGTTAACGGCGATGAGATACGGCAACGGGAAGCCCGCAATTTGTACGGCTATAACGGCAGCTACCTGCACGAAGGTTATATTGGCAATATCAAACTGACAACGGAGGCGGGTATCAACACCCGGCTGGATATGACCAAAGGTTCGGAATTATCCCACACGGTAAATAACTTCGTGGTCATCAACCCAATTAAACTGGGCGACATTACCGAACTGAGCGCCGGGGCTTACCTGGGCGAAGCATTCCGGTTCAGCTCAAAATTTTCAGTGATTGCCGGACTAAGGTTTGATCAGTTTTATTACCGGTATAACAATAAACTGGCTACCGACACTACACTTAATGGCGTTGGTGTGTATACTGCCAATAACAACACAATTAGCCCCAAACTCAACTTTTACTATCGTGCTAATGATAAAACGCAATTTTATTTATTAACCGGCAAGGGCTTCCACTCCAATGATACGCGGGTGGTAGTAGCGCAAGGCGGTTTGCAAACGCTCCCCGCTGCTTACGGTGCCGATGCCGGTACTGTTTTTAAACCGGCCAAAAACCTGTTGTTTAACGCAGCCTTGTGGTATAGTTACCTACAGAAGGAATATGTATATGCAGGCGATGGCGGTTCGGTAGAGTTTAGTGGCCGAACCCGCCGCATTGGTTTCGACCTATCCGGCCGTTACCAGCCGCTTAAATCCCTATATTTTGATGCGGATATAAATTATGCACACGGCCGCTCGATTGACGACCCGGCCGGAGCAAATTATATTCCGCTGGCGCCGGTTTGGAGCAGCACAGGAGGTATAACCTACACGCTTAAAAACGGATTCAACGGCAGCATGCGCTACCGCTACCTTGGCGACCGCCCCGCAAATGCCGACTATAGCCTTGCCGCTAAAGGTTATTTTATAAATGACCTGTTATTAAATTATACCCGGCCCAAATACGAAATTGGCCTAACCATCAATAACCTGTTTAACGTGCGGTGGAAAGAAACCCAGTTTGAAACCATTACCAAGCTAAAAAATCAGGCCCCTGTTGATGGGATTGCTTTTACCGCCGGCACTAAATTTGCCGCTTTGCTGCACGTTGGTTACTTTTTTTAATAGCAATAATTGCCTGCTTTTACACCAAGTTAGCCTCAATAACCGTCTACCTCAACAATGGCATCTGCAAAAGCCTGAGGGGCCTCCTGGGGCAAATTATGGCCCGCGCCTTTGATAATGCGATGCGTGTGTTTCCCTGAGAATTTTTTGGCATATGAGGCGCCGTCGGTGGCGGGCGCAACACCATCAGAGTCGCCATCCAATGTAATGGCGGGTATAGTAATAACCGGGCTTTGGGCCAGTAGTTTTTCAATATCATCATATCGTGCTTCGCCATCAGCCAGGCTTAAACGCCAGCGGTAGTTATGTATCACAATGCCCACATAGTCTGGATTGTTGAAAGATGCGGCTGTGCGCTCAAAAGTGGCATCATCAAAGTCCCACTTAGGCGAAACGTTTTTCCAGATGAGCTTGTTAAAATCGTGCCTGTTGGCTTCGTAACCGGCGAGGCCGCGTTCGGTAGCAAAATAATACTGATACCACCATCCCCATTCGGCTTTTGGCGGTAATGGCAACTTGTTACGTTCAAGGTTATTAATAAGGTAGCCATTAACGGATACGATGGCCTTGCAGCGGTTGGGCCAAAGAGCAGCAATAATGCCTGCAGTGCGTGCTCCCCAATCGTACCCGCCAAATATGGCCTTGCCGATATGCAGCGCATCCATTAAAGCAATAATATCCAAAGCCACGGCCGCCTGTTGCCCGTTGCGGGATGTTGTAGCCGACAGGAAACGCGTTGTACCATGGCCGCGCAGGTGCGGCACAATAACCCTGTAACCTTTTGCTGCCAGCAGTGGGGCAACATCTGCAAAACTATGAATATCATAAGGCCAGCCATGCAGCAAAATCACCACCGGGCCATTGGCCGGGCCGGCTTCGGCGTATCCAACGTTTAATAGTCCTGCATCAATTTGTTTTAATGTGCCAAAGGAGGCATCGGCCTGTTTAGCTTTATTGGTTGCCGGCGCATGCGCAGGGCTGGCTTTTGCAGAACCAAGCATAGCAAGCGGGCCGGCAGCAAGTGAAATAGCGGCAGCACTTAAAAAACGGCGGCGATCAAATTTGAGGTTTTGCGACATATTATTAATTGTTATCGTTTCGCTGCCCGGGCCCGCGTTTAACGGCGCCCCGGGCAGTAAAACGGTGTTGTTAGATTAAGTTAATTTGCACGTTGATATTGCCCCTGGTAAGTTTAGAGTACGGACATGTTTGGTGTGCGGCATCTACCAGTGCCCGCGCAACTTCTGTTGATAACCCTGGCAGGCTTACGTTAAGACGGGCCTGTAAAAAGTACGCACCATCGGTGTTACATAAGTCAACTTCAGCATCAACAGCTACATCGGCGGGGATTCTTACCTTCATTTGGCCGGCAGCAATTTTCATGGCGCCGATAAAACAAGCCGACCAGCCTGCAGCAAACAACTGCTCGGGATTGGTACCAATTGTTTCGCTGCCAGGGACAGACAATTTAATATCGAGGTTACCATCGGCGCTTCTTGACGAGCCTCCATCGCGGCCACCTGTGGTATGGGTTTTACCTGTGTATAATACGTTTTGAGATACTGCTATGGCGGTTGTTACTGAACTGCCTGTTTGATTATTTTCCATTATTTTATTTTTAAAATTGTTTTTTTGTTGAGTCAAAAGTACCCTCGCTTTGATTTTTTAACGACCATTAAACAGGGAGTTGGACAGATTTGACCTTGAGTTAGTCATTTTAAAAGCCGGGATGGTCTCAGTTTCCGGCTACGGTTAACTGCGTTTTATGGGAATTAAGCTTACGGAACTGTATGTAAGTAATAATGATAACCACAAAGGCTGTAGCTGATTTAATAAGATCGGCATTGTTGCTGATGGCGTACCCTGACGCAAACGCAAAGATGACATCGAAAACAAGGCCGGCAAAAACCCAGTCTTTAAGCCACCGTAGCTTGTGGGGTACAAGGAGTACGGTTATGCCAAGAATTTTCGAGATCCCCAACAGGGTAATAAAATATGGGGGATAACCCATTTTTAATGTTTTGGTATAAGTGAGCGGATTTTTGGTGATCTCGAAATAGCCGCTTGCTAAAAAAAGCAATGACAGCAGTACAACGCCTACCCAATAAATAATTTTTGCTGTTTTTGATGTGCTTAAATTGTTCATGATATTGTTATTTGATTTGATGATATTGTTCGCTTATGAATTTATGGCCTGATGCCCTTTAATCTGGCTGCGGCTGGCTGGTATCCTTTTTCTTTTTATGGTGATGCTCACCATTTGGCAATCCTGCAGATTCCTTTCGAATGGGGCGCTTGCCAATAATGATAAAGACAACAGCGGCACCAACCCCGCAATCAGCCCGGTTTGTTTGTATTTGCCCGGCTTGTTCATGATGCTTATTTGAGGCCGGTTTTTGAGGCCGCTAAAATTTCGCCGCTGTTTTGATTTTGCACCAGGCATAGCACTTCCCAGTTTTGCGCGCTAAAATTTTCAGGCAAGTCAATAGTTGTGTTGCCTGCGCCGTTGTTGCTTAGCTGCTCCGTTTGTATTTTGCGTACTATTTGTATGTGCGATAATATGTGCCCGGCATTTTCGCCACGTTCTACTTTACTTTGGGCATTTTTTTGTACAAGGGCAATCAATACATTGCTGCCACCAGGCGCACCTGCGGTTTGGTATTGCAGTTTCAGTTTACTGCCATCCTGTTGCGCCCGGAGTATAACTGTGGCCACCGGGTTGGTTGCCAGGCCATCGGCAATTGCACTATTAAGTGCAGCCTCATCCGATCCTACATACTCGGCTTTGCCATTTACGATAACCTGTGGCGTATAAATTTGTGTACCGCCAAGCCATTGCCCATATTGCCGTTGCCTGGCCGAGAAACCGGCGTTGCTGAAAATATCTTTCCAACCCAAGCGGTTCCAGTAGTCAACGTGATAGGCCAGCAGGTAAACCGCTTTGCCTTGTGTTTGCTGTTGTATTTTTGCCAGCAACTCATCGGCCGGCGGGCAGCTTGAACACCCCTCGGAGGTAAACAACTCCAATACAACAAAACCTTTTCCGCCTGCTTTTGCTATATCTTTTTTTGCGGGTGTTTTGCCCCCGCTCATCAATGCGTAAACCGATAGGGCGCTGACGATAAGGCCGGCAATTAGTACTAAAACTTTTAATGATTTCATGATACTTGTTATTTTTTATGCAAACCTATTGGCAAACCTGGTGGCCCTTTAGTTAAAACCAGCCGGATTAGGCATAATTTGGGGCGAGTTGGTTAAATGAAACGCCGAATTGGTCAACCGATGGATTTGCGGCACAAACCGCCAAAACCTTTGTTAGCAAGAGGCTTTATAAGGCGCAAAAGGTATGGCAGCAGGTGCAATAAAGGTGTTGCTTTTACATGTCTGCGTGAGGGTGCAAAATGCCTATGCCGGGTACAATATTGGCTGATTGGGCTATTTGGCATGCGGTATCAATCTGCATTATATTTTAACTTAGCGGGATGATGTGCTCACAGGAGTTAGCACATAGCCTTATAAAAGAGCTGCACGTGTTAAATGCTACATTTAATTAGCCAACATGAATAAAACAACATTTAAAATATCTAACAAAATAATCTGGTTAAGCTCGCTTTTCCTGGGCGTGCTTACTTCGGTCCCAAAAATTGCCGAGCATCATTTTAACCCTTACGAAGCACTTGTAGATTCAACGGTAACTTTCCTGTTCGCGGTTTTTATATGGTATTATAATATTGTTACGCTACCAGCATACACCTCGCGCGATGTTACCAACGGGTTTTCGGTACTACGTTTGGTTAAAGGCTTGTTTTGGGGGATAGCGGTAATGTTTATTTTAGCTTGTATTCAACAATTTTTACTCTCGCGACTAAATTTTGGCCCGGTAATGCTCATGTTCGAGGTAAGGGGTATCCTGGTGAACATTATGTTTTATATGTTTTTAAACATGGCCTACCAAAGCTATCTAAACCAGCAGGTGGGTATCGAACTGGAGCGTACCAAATCAGACAACCTGGGTGCACAATATGAATTACTTAAACAGCAGGTAAACCCTCACTTTTTATTTAACAGTTTGAATACGTTAAAATATATGGTGGAGAGCAATGATGATCATTCGGTAGATTTTATTTTAAAGCTTTCGAATTTTTACCGCTTTACCCTCGAAAGCCGCAAGCTCGACCTGATAAAACTTGCCGATGAACTGGAGATACTTGATGCTTACGTGTTTTTATTAAAAGCGCGATTTGAAGATGGTATCCATCTTTCGGTTAATATCAATCCCGATTACTATCAATCACTTATCCCTCCTTTTACCTTGCAGCTCCTGGTAGAAAACTGTATAAAGCATAATGTAGTATCGGTAACACGCCCCCTGCAAATCCGCCTGTATTCGGCCGATGGCTATATTGCTGTTGAAAACGAGGTTCAGCTTAAAAGAACACCCGAAGCCTCGACGGGCATGGGGCTCGAAAACATTAACCAGCGTTATATTCACCTGCTTAATAAAACCATTAATATTGAAGCCAGCGAAACTTTATTCACTATTAAACTTCCGGTCATCTCATGAATATTATCATCATTGAAGACGAGCTTAAAGCGGCAAAATCACTTGCCGATCTTATTTTAAAACTAAGGCCGGCGGCCAATATCGTTGCAAAATTGCAAAGTATTGAAAGCGCCATAGATTATCTTACCCAAATGGCACAGCCCGATCTTATCTTTATGGACATCCAGTTGTCTGACGGCTTGTGCTTTGAGATATTTAAATCGGTAAAAATAAACTGCCCTGTAGTTTTTTGCACGGCCTACGGCGAATACGCTATGGACGCCATCAAGGCCAATGGTATTGATTATCTATTAAAACCTTTTTCAAAAGACGAGCTGCAGGAAGCGTTTGAAAAGGTTGATAATTTAAAAAACTTTTTTCAGCAGCATGCACAGCCCAACCTGGATGTGTTATTAAAAAAGATTGGAATTGATGAGGGTAAAAAGAGCTTCCTGGTTTTTAAAAACAATAAATACAGCACCATACAAACCGAGCAGATAGCTTTTATCTATATCCGCAACGATACGCCAACCATCATGACGTTTCAGCAGCAGGAATACGCCATCACCCAATCGTTAGACCAGGTGCAGGAGCTACTTTCGGCCAAACAGTTTTTCAGGCTCAACAGGCAATACCTCATCAACTTTAGCGCGGTTAAAGAGGTAGAGCACTATTTTTCGAGGAAACTTTTTGTGAAACTTGTAATACCCAGCCCTGATAAGTTGCTGATAGGCAAAGAAAAAACAAGCGGCTTTTTAAGCTGGCTTGAAAACAGGTAACTGCAGGATATTAAAATATTGTTTTTTAAGGTGGATAGTACTATCTATAATTGGCTCTTTTTACCAACCCTTTGATATCTGCAACAGCAATCTGCCGACCCACCTTTGTTAACAAGCCCTCTTCTTTGAATTCCTTAAGCAGGCGCGTTACATTTTCCTCGGCAATGCCTGCTATATCGGCCAAATCGGCTCTCGAAACCGTCAAGGCAACGGTTGACTTAACAGCAACATCTTCCTTGTATTTCTCCCTGAGCACAATTAAAGTTATTGCGAGCCGCTCGGCTGCATTCCTTTTAGCAAATACCAACACAGTATTGGCCAAAACCATAACCTCATGGCTTAAAGCACTTAGCAGTTGCTGTGCAAAGGAAGGACTATTTTTTATCGTAAACATAAAGTCTTCGACTGGAATAAAATATATCTGACTGGTTTCCAGCGCTGCTGCCGAATCGGAATAACGTCCTCTTGAAAGTACGGCATGGTAGCCCAGCAATTCTCCCTTACCTGCAACATATATAGTCTGCCTTTTTCCGGCATGGTCAACCTTGTATTTTTTTACTTTACCACTAAGCATCAGGAAAACTCCGGCAGGTAAAGTATTTTCTCTGAAAATGATTTCTCCTTTCTTATAAATATGAGAAGGACTATTTATAAGTAAACGGTTGTAGTCATCTACTGTCAACAACCTTAAAGCAGAGGCTGTAATAAAGCGCCATTTCTCTATCGGAAAAATCCTGTTTAAGCTCATGCGCAAAACTACAGAAACCAAGTATTATATAAGCATGATATAAGTATGGTATAAACCTGATAAGTGTCACTTTTCGACTGACTGTTTTGTGTCATTTAAGTTAACTAAATCGTTATTTTTACCGCTAAAAGCAATATATATTTTAACAGGAAATTTAATTTAATCATATATTAATAAAAACAATGACTGGTACTACCTCCTCAAGAACAAATGATTACCTGAGTGTCGGAAGTTTATGGCAAAATATTGGTTTCTATGCCATATTAATAGTATTAGCATGCATATTAACCAATCAATTTTGGTTATTAAAAGCGCGTAATAACAAAAGACAAAAGCCACTTTAAAATACTTAAAATATAAGTAAATGAGCCAATGATGGCCTCGGCGCACTTTTGCGTTAGTCTTGCGTTGTAGGTTTCTGTATAGCGATTAATTATGGGAAGGCCAACATGACTCAAACCTTCCCTCCCCTAATTAACCTTACTTAGTTTAAGTATCAGCACATTTAACTGATTATTAATGCGCCATTTGCAAGTTGTACCAAAAGTGTCCAATAGTGTGAAATGCGTGCGCACCGATGGCAAACCAACCGCTACTTATTTAGTAAAACCGCCTTGATGCCCTTATGCGTAGGGGTTACCTCCTTTATACTGCCATCACTATTAAATTCAAGCTTGTCTATACAAACTTCTCGGTTGTAGCCTGCGGCATCGCCCATGGTAATACCCTTGGGGTAATTAAAACGGTGGTATACCATATACCATTCGTCGCGGCCGGGAATCTGAATAACCGAATTATGCCCGGTTCCGTAAATGCCTTCTTTAGCATTTTTGGTAATTACCACATTGTTTGCCGGTACCGTTATTGGCCCAACGGGCGAATTGGATGTGCCATAATGCACCGTGTAATCGGGGCTGCGCGTATCGTTTTGCGACCACATAAAATAATAGATACCTTTCCGGTAAGCTACATAAGTACCTTCGTTATAATGTCTGTCGGGTGTTAATATTTTTGTGGTGCCGGTTTTTAAAGAGGTCATATCGTCATTCAACTCGGCGCAGGCCATGTAACCGTTGCCCCAGTATAAATAGCTCTTGCCTGTTTGCGGGTCGGTAAAAACATCGGCATCTATTTGCTGGCCACCTTTTACACCAGCAGGCAAACTATCAAGCAGTGGTTTCCCAGAATCAACAAACGGGCCAGCCGGATCATTTGCCACAGCTACGCCAATTTTTTGCGCGGCAGCAAAATAGTAGAAATATTTATAGCTGCCGTTTATCTTTTTTTCGATAATGCAGGGCGCCCAGGCATTCCGTTTTGCCCAGCTTACATCTTTGGGTAAATCAAGTATCACACCTTCATCCTTCCAGTTAACCAGGTTGGCCGATGAAAAGGCTTTAAAATAGTTGCCGCTCCAGCCGTCGAAACCATCGCTGGTAGGGTACAAATAAAATTTACCCGTCTTTTCGGCATACAATATTTCGGGGTCGGCATAGTAACCTTCAATTGCCGGGTTGTGATTTTCCTGTACTTGTACATTATAGGTTTCGGGCTTTTTCCCTTTGATGGTCACTGTATATTTTACCGGGCCTTTGGTAAAATTTTGTGCCGCAGTGGGTATTACTGTAATGCCGGGCAATGCGTTGAACGCCGGATTAAATACCTTTAAATTGGTGCCAGGCAATACCGGCAGCGTAAGGGTGTGAGTGGCAGAATCTAACACAATGTTAATCTTTTTCACCTGGCCCGACCGGGGCGACAACATTGCATCATCTGTGCTTCCCCATTTGGCGGTTAAGCGGGCTGCTTCCTGCGCGGTTATGGGCATAATGGTGCCGTGCCGCGGGTGAAAATTCATGGTTACCTCGTTATCAATAGCAGTAAAATGTTCCAGGTCGGTAGTGCGGGTAAACTGGTATTTACCTTCGGTGTACCTGTCGTACATCAGTATATAGGCGTTACTATTGTTTAGTTTAAAAGTCCCGGCACCTTCTACCGGCGATTTGGTTTGCTGTATGTATTTATCTATCAACACATAGCCTTCGGTCAGCTTATCTGATACGGCAATTTTAATTCCGGCTCCCGAGCCTTCTGTTTTAAAAAACAAGTGATATTTGCCGTCTTTATAAACAATATCCCCGTCAATACAGGCTCCATTGTCAGGTTTAAAAAACAGTTGTTTGGGTGTTGTTTCCAGCCCCGAAAAATCATTTTTGGCATAAGCGTAATAAATTTTATCCGGCTCGTTACCAAAACGCATCGACCAATATATCATATACTTGTGCAGTTTAAGATCGTAAATGGTCTGCGGGGCCCACACCCGGTTTACACCTTTAAACTCCTTAAATACCTCCGGCACAACAACTGTATGCGATGTCCAGTTGATCAAATCGGTTGATTGCATGAGCACCATAGCCGTATCCGGTCCCCAGCCGTACTTATCGGTATTCATATCGGTAGCCACCATGTAAAATGTTTTCCCGTCGGCCCCCCTTAGGATATGCGGATCGCGCACGCCGCCGGTCGTACTTATGGTAGCCGAGTTCAAAACCGGCTGGTTATTATTAAGAGCGCGGTAGTGGTAACCATCATTACTTAAGGCAAACCGGATAGCTTCGCCTTTTTTGCTGCCGGTAAAATAGGTAAACAAATACGCCGAACAGGCGTCGGCTTTAGCGGCCTTTTTAACGGGCTTGTTACCGGCCGACTGAGCAACAACGCCTGACGCATGTGCAAATATTGTTGAAAATACAATTAAAAAAAGCCGCGTGCATTTCAGGGTCTTCATACGTAATAAGTCTTTTCTTTAAAAATATACAGGTTATAATGGTGTTTGATATCAGACCGGGGCAATTTTATACGCCCGGCGAATCCGATGTCAATATTAATTTAAAAGTGTCAAAAACACAATTATTTTGGAAATTTTATTTTTTTGACAGGGACTGGTGCCTAAATATACTTCTCACTACCTGTTTAAATTTAATTTTCAAATAATCACAGTTTGCCCAAAGTTTATTAATATTTGTTATCGCTTTCGGCATACATGGTTTTAATAAAAACAACCGTAAATTACCTGCTAATTAACTAAACATACCCGTATATTTAGTTGCACAACGGCTATAGATTATTGAATGTAACAAAATTTGATAATAACCTAAATTGTTGACCTATGAAATTTGAGAAGTTTTTGGAGCGGTATTTTTTGGCCAAGTTTTGCCTGGCAGCAATGTTTACCGTAGCCCTTACAAGCGCTTTTGTACAAGCGCAAGTTAGGCAGAACAAAAAAAATGCTGCCAGAAAACCCAACATAGTTTTTATTATGAGCGATGACCATTCCTACCAGGCCATCAGTGCATACGGGGGGATGCTTTCTAAACTTGCACCCACCCCTAATATTGATAAGATTGCAAAGGGGGGCATCATTTACAAAAAAGCCTTTGTTGAAAACTCGCTTTGCACTCCCAGCAGGGCCTGCCTAATGACAGGCTTGTACAGCCACCAAAATGGCCAGCGCCAGCTTGCCGAGGGCATCGACTCATCGAAAGTATTCTTTAGCGAGTTGCTCCAACAGGCGGGATATCAAACGGCCATTGTTGGCAAATGGCATATGTCTACAAGCCCTAAGGGATTTAATTACTACCATATACTTGACGATCAGGGCAAATACTATAATCCCACTTTTAAAGGCACCGAAACAGGGTATAAATTTGTACAGGAACAAGGTTATGCTACAGACCTTATTACCGAACATGCACTCGATTTTTTGAAAAAACGGGATAAGGGCAAACCCTTTTGCTTAATGATACACCATAAAGCCCCCCACCGCAATTGGATGCCTCCCGGCAAATACCTTGATTTGTACAACGATGTGAATTTTCCTGTGCCTGAAACTTTTTTTGATGATTACCAATCGCGGTGCGATGCTGCCAAAACACAAAAAATGTCAATAAGCAATGATATGGAACTGGTTCAGGATTTGAAAGTGGAAGAGCTGAAAGATCAGTTGGTAAGTCCCTACGATAAGCTTTCGTACACATTTTTAATGGGCGAACTTGGGCGTTTAACACCAGAGCAGCGTGCCGCGTGGGATAAGCATTATAAGTTGAGAAACCAGCAGTTCATCAACGCAAAGCTGACCGGGAAGGCGCTTGCATTATGGAAATACCAGGAGTTTTTAAAGGATTACCTGCGCTGCATTAAGTCGGTAGATGACGGCGTTGGTGCAATTTTAAAATACCTGAAGGATAATAACCTGGAAAACAATACCATGGTTGTTTATACATCAGACCAGGGATTTTATATAGGCGAGCACAACTGGTTTGACAAGCGGTTTATGTACGAGGAATCATTCCGGACGCCCCTGTTGATCAGATATCCGGGGGCTATAAAACCAGGAACGCAAAGCGATGCCCTGGTACAAAACATTGATTATGCACCAACATTTTTATCGCTCGCGGGCATTAAAAAGCCAGAACAAATGAGTGGCACTTCGCTGGAGCCAACATTCAAGGGGCCTAAGCCTGCGGGGTGGCGCAGTGATTTATATTATCACTACTATGATTATCCGGCATTTCATATGGTGCGCAAGCACGATGGCGTACGTACCGAACGCTATAAACTGATTCATTTTTACGGCAAGGGCGGCATGCGTGGCGCAACCACCAAATACCAAACAACTCCCGGCTACAGGGAATATACTATTCTTAAGCTGCTCAACAATGCGGGCTATGTAACCAATGATGCCGATATTGACTGTAATGAACTTTACGATTTGAAAACCGACCCGCAGGAACTTCATAACCTTTTTGGCAAACCCGGGTATGAAAAACTTACCGCCGATTTGCAAAAACGGCTTGATGGATACCGAAAGAACCTGAAGGTGCCCACCGATGAGTTTTGATTACCAACATCATGTTAATAATGATGTACCAGCATTTAAACAAGCCGGTATATCATTATTCAATAGCAGCGTATGAGATTTGGCTCACAAGACCATCTTTTCGTTAAACGACTAAAAAAATCCTGTATTCTACTCATTATTGCCATAAATTACAACCTCCGGTTTTACCAATCGTACTCACTACCAAATTTAATCGCCATTATTCAACGCCGGTATAAATGCCTTTTTCGCATCCGCGGGGCACTATCTATTTAAAATATATAGCGATGATTTTATTTAGACAAGGCGCAACTGCAAAAAAAATCACAGGGGCACTTGTTTTGTAATACGGGGGTACAATGAACCTCTTTATAAAAAACATGGTGAGCAGCCGCTGCAAAATTATCGTCGAATTCGAATTGAGGAGGGCGGGGCTCAAATGTACCTCTATTGACCAGGGAAGGGTAATTGTTACAGGGAATGTGGTAACAGCTCAAATTCAACAAGCCGGTATCGCTTTATTAAAATATGGCCTGGTATTAATGGACAACAAAAAAAACATCCTGGTTGAAAAAATAAAGCAGGTAGTTATCGATTTGATCTTCCATTCAGAAATCCCCTTGAAAACCAATTTCTCCGATTACCTGAGTAATAAGCTTAACCGTGATTATACTTACCTGGCCAATACATTCTCGGAAGTACAGGGCATAACCATCGAACAGTTTATCATCATGAACAAAATTCAACTGGTAAAACAGCTGATTTGGCAGAATGAATTAAGCCTTACCGAAATTTCGTGGAAACTCCATTACAGCAGTGTAGCGCACCTATCTGCCCAGTTTAAAAAAGTTACCGGCTTGACACCCTCGCAGTTTAAACATTTTGATTCTCAAAACCAAAGCAATTTTGCTAATGTGTGAATTATATAACTTATTCAAAAAGTTATATAACATGCCTGCTATAAAGTTGCCATAAGTTTGTACCATCCTGCAATCTGACCCAATAGGACCCCCAGGGACTTTACAATTTACATTTCAATACTATATTCATGAAAAAAACATTTACTATGCCAATGGAAGTCATCTGCATGCGTCAGCGCAGCGGTTATTCCAAAACTTTCGGCGCAATTTTGTCGCTACTTTTACTCCTTACTATTTTAACTCCAGGGTGTAAAAAAGATAATTACAAGGGCGAAATCAAAGGCGAATGCCCGGTTGTGGTTTCAACCGACCCGGCTGATAAAACTGTTGACGTTGTTTTAAACAAGGCCATATCAGTAACTTTTAATACCAGCATGGCACCCTCAACCATTACCGGCAAAACATTTATAATACAACAAGGCGCTACTGTTGTTACAGGTACCATAACAAACGCCACCAACGGTACCGTATTTACGTTTACGCCAAGCCAGCCCCTGCTGCCTTTTGCTATTTATACGGGCACTATAAAGGCTGCGGTAACCGACACTTTGCGCACCGCGATGGTGAGCGATTACACCTGGACGTTTACCACTATTCCGCAGGTTACGTTAACAGCAACCCCTACCCTCGGCGGTGTTACTGATGGTGAAGGCACATTTGCACAAGCATCTGCAGTAACGGTTAGTGCAACGCCCAATACCGGCTACATATTTACCAACTGGACGGATAATGGAGTTATTGTTTCAACCAGTTCCAGCTATCAGTTTACCATGGCGGGGAACAAGGCATTGGTGGCCAACTTTAAACTGATACCGGCATCGCAATTTGCGGTAGTACTTACCTCGAGCCCGGCTATTGGTGGTACAACCAGCGGGTCGGGCGCCTACAATGCAGGCACCGCTGTAACCGTAACCGCCGACCCTAATAACGGCTTTACCTTTGTAAACTGGACGGATAACGGTAACGTGGCTTCCACCAGCTCAAGTTACCAGTTTACACTTGCAGCCAACCGTAAATTAGTGGCCAACTTTAAAGCTATACCGGCATCGCAATTTGCACTGGTATTAAAATCAAGCCCGGCAGCAGGCGGCTCAACAACCGGCTCAGGCGCATACGCTGCAGGTTCATCGGCAAGTGCAACGGCAACGGCAAACCCCGGCTACACCTTTACCTCGTGGAGCGGCGATGCAACAAGCACCAATAACCCGTTAACTATTGTTATGAGTGCCAACAAACATGTAACAGCCAACTTTACGCTCAACGTAATCATTATACCACCGCTTTTGGGTGATGCTGCAAAATTTGGCGCTTTCGGCGGTAATGCAGGCGTAACCAACCAGGGCCTAAACACAGTAATCAATAACGGAGCGATAGGCACAACGGCCGCATCAACCCTGGTTACCGGTTTCCACGATGGCTTAACTGCCGATATTTACACCGAAACGCCTTTAAACAAGGGTAACGTAAAAGGTGGCATATTTACAGCGCCCCCGGCGCCAGGTACAGCAACATCATTCGCAGTTGCCACACAAGGATTGCTTGATGCTACCATAGCCTACAACAGTATATCCCCGGCCTCGAAACCAGGTGGTATCGACCCCGGCGCAGGCGAATTAGGCGGTTTAACTTTAGCCCCCGGCGTATATAAAGCCGCAAGCGGCACCTTCAAAGTAACCAATGGCGACCTAACGCTGGATGCCAAAGGTGATCCGAACGCAGTGTGGATATTCCAGACAGCTGCCGGCCTTACCGTAGGTACAGCAGGCCCGGCAGGTGCCAGGAGTGTTATTATGAAAAATGGCGGCCTTGCTAAAAACGTTTACTGGTATGTAGGCAGTTCGGCTGTAATTAACGGCGCGGGTGGCGGCATCATGACAGGTACTATCATATCCAGTGCAGGCATCACCTTTTCAACTGCCGGCAACTCGGTGCAAACGGTATTAAATGGCAGGGCTATATCCCTTGTAGCTTCGGTTACTATGGTAAATACCACTGTTAACGTACCACAATAAGCCAACATCAGTATCAACAGTATTCAATCCCTTTTTGGGGGATTGAATACTATCTGTCAACAACATATTTAAAGAAACATCTCATGTTACCAATCAATAAAACAATTAAAACAACCATCATCTGCTGTTTGATGGTTGCTATGGCCGGCATAACGGTTAAAGCACAAACCACTACTGTACCAACCTGGTGGTTTGGTGTATCCGGCGCTGCCAATTTTAACTTTTACGATGGCACCACCCAGCGGCTAAACAATTCGTTAATAGCGCCTACTGCTTTTCATAAGGGCCATGATGTACGCCCTTATGGGTCTATTTTGATGGAATACCGCCCGGCAAGTGTTTTGGGTGTTATGCTTAACGTAGCTTATGATGGCCGCGGTGGCAAATTTAAAGATGTGGTGGCCCCCTGTAATTGCCCCGCTACTTTAGAAACCAACACCAGCTATATTGCTGTTGAACCAAGCCTGCGTTTAACAGTGCCCTCAACCGGCTTGTACTTTTTTGCCGGCCCAAGGGTTGCTTTTAACATCAGTAAAGATTTTGAGTACACCCAGCTTAGGCAACCTAATACAAATGGCCAGTTAAGCGCCATGCGTAAAACCCTCATCTCGGGCCAGGTTGGCGCGGGTTATGATATTATGGTTTCGCCGGCAAGCAGTACTACCAAGGTGAGCATCTCGCCATTTGTCTCTTTTCATCCATATTTTGGGCAGGAGCCGCGTAGTATCGAAAGCTGGTCGGTTACCACATTGCGCGCCGGGATAGCGCTTAAATTTGGTAAAGCTTCAAAAATTGCACCTAAAACGGTAACCAGCGTACCGGCACCTATGCATGAATTTGTTTTTACGGTAACCGCACCAACAGCAGTACCTTTAAAACGCCAGGTGAGCGAAACGCTGCCTTTGCGTAATTCGGTGTTTTTTGATGAAGGATCGGCCCAGATCCCTGCAAGGTATATTACGTTATCAACAGATCAGGCAATTACTTTCAAAGAGCAGCAACTGCAAAATGAGCAGGCCGATAACATGGCCGGTCGGTCTGCAAGGCAGCTGAATGTTTACCACAACATCCTGAATATTTTGGGCGATAGGTTAAGGGCAAACCCAGGCGCTGTAATTGTACTAACCGGCGCATCGGCGCAGGGCCCGGCAGATGGTAAAGAACTGGCACAAGCTGTAAAACTATACCTGGTTACCGAATTTGCTGTTGATGCGTCAAGAATAACCATTGCCGGCCGTAACAGGCCGCTTATCCCGTCGGAACAACCGGGCGGCACTAAAGAATTGGTATTGCTGCGTGCAGGTGACCGTCGGGTAGATATAACCAGCACTTCGCCGGAATTATTGACCGAAGTAGGTGGCGATATGATGAAGCCTGTTCAAATAAACGCCACACAGGCCAACCCGCTTGATAGCCACGTAATTTTAAACATCGATAGCGCCAAACAGTTGCTTAAATCATGGTCGGTAGATGTTACTGATGATAAAGGTACCGTTCAGCACTTCGGACCATTTATTGATGACCAGGCCAGCATTCCGGGTACAACTATCTTAGGCAGCAACCCTTCTGGCGATTACAAAATTGTAATGACAGGCGAAACCCGCGCCGGTATGCCTGTAAGGAAAGAAAGCACCGTACATTTGATACGCCAGGACGAAACACCAACCAAAGGCCTGCGCTACAGCATCCTGTATGACTTTGACAGGTCAAACGCCATTGTATCCTATGACAAGTTTTTAACCGATGTTGTATCAGCTTCAATTACTGATGGATCAACGGTAATTATTCATGGCCATACCGATAACATCGGCGAAGAAGATCATAACATGAAACTATCCAAAGCCCGCGCTATGGATGTTCAGCACACATTGGAGCAAGCCCTAACTAAAGCCGGCAAAACCAATGTTAAATTCGAAACCATAGGATTTGGCGAAGATGCAGGCAACGCACCATTTGAAAATAATTTAGTTGAAGAGCGGTTTTACAACCGAACCGTTATTATAGATATTATCCCTGTTAAATAGCGATAAGCGATACAAATGAAAAAAGCAGCGGGAGAAATTCCGCTGCTTTTTGCGTTAAAGGTGTCTTCTTAATTCGCCTTACTAAGCGTCATATCGTCATTAGCCGCGGCGGATTTATAGGCTATCTTTAATTCACCGTTCACATCACTTTTTAAAACTTCGGCCTGTTTCCCGTTAGCTGCAAATTTATAATCCGTATTCGGGCTTAATTGATGCAAAACATAGGTAACCGGTTTGGCTGCCTGCTGATGCCATTCCATTTTATCGCCATCCCAGTTTTTTATATCAATGCTTAAATTACCTGCCGAAGCAGCATTCAAAGCAACAGCCGGGCTGCTGCCATTAAAGTATGATAATTGGGTACTGGTACTATCAAAACCGAAGCTTTGTTTGGCGGTTACCTTAAATTTCCCGTCGGCAACGGCATAGTTATCATTGTCGAGGTTAATGGTTAGCTTTTTATCCCTGAACCTGTAATTCAAAACGGTGCCCCCAAGTTCGGGGGTAATATGCGGGTTGAGGTAAAAACGATTGTACAAAGGATTGATACCATAAATGGCCTGGTACAAGCCAACTATGGCCAGGCTGTTGCCCGATAGGATATCGTCGCCAAGGCCATCTTGCTTTATCCTGCCATAACGCTGAAAAGCCAACCCATCTTTACCATATTGCTCCAACACGTTGCGCACATATTTAAGGGCGAGGGCCGGTTTATATTCGGCGTAAGCTTTTACCGCAATGGATCCCCATGATAAAAACAGGTCGCCATTTTCATAACTTGGGAAAGGATATTGTGAATCCTTGGCCTCGCCCGGCAGGTATGTTGTCATACATAACGGCCAAAAGAAAAGCTTTTCCTGCTGCATTTGTGTTTCAATATTGTCCAATATGGTTTGCTTGCGGGCATCGTTATCGCAAATATCATAGGCAATGGCCATAAAATTTACCGGTGTTACCATGTTGCGGCCATGCACACTTTTGTCCTTGTCAATCCAATAAGCATAACAGCCTTTTTCCTGGTCCCAAAAACCACCTTCGGCAGTTGGCTTATTAAAGCTTTCCTTTAGTTTAGCTGCAAAGTTTTTATAGTAAGTTGCTTTGGCCTGGTTATTTAGTTGCTGCTCAATATCGGCCCATTTTACCAGCGCGTGGTAAAGCTTGGCGTTTACAAAAGCGTTTTCGTACGATGCCCAAACAATATCAATCCAATCGCTGCTCCGTTTTTGAGCACGGTTATCGTTCATCATTTCAACCAGTCCGTTGTTGTTATCGTCGCGTTTCAGTATCCAGTCTAAAACCTCTTCGCAGGATAGCTGGTGCCCTTTCACCCAGGTTTTATCCCCCGTCATATCATACAGCTCGGCAATGTTGGTCACCAGGTCCGGGTTCGAGTCCATGAGGGTACCCCATTGCGCCTCGTAAAAGCCGTCGCTGTTAAACTGGTTGGGGCCGGCATCCTCATTGTTATAAGCCCAACGCGAAAACACCCTGCCATCGGGTTTTATGGCATGATCGCGGTAATAATCAAGGCAGGTTTCATCGCCCTTTAAATATTTCCCGTCGTTTATGGCCAGGCCAAGCTGTGCTATATATTGCTCGTGCAGGCATATGGGGCCGTAAGGAGTAGCCCAGCTGTTGCCGCCAAAATGCAGCGAATCGATTACCCCTATCCGCGCAATGGTATTCAGTACTGCCCCAACTTTGGTACCATCCACACCATTAAATTTGCCCCGGCCATACTTTTCATCAAAATTAAAATAGCTAAGGGTAATGCTTTGGCTGCTTGCCCCGGCCGCAAGGCTAAATGGCGCCCAAACATCGGTGCGCCCTCTTAAAAACCTGCGCCTTTGGGTATCACTATCCTGCTTTAATGCCATTTGCTTATTGCTTACACTTATGGTGTAAGCCAGTTTGTCATCGGCAGTACGGCTATATTTCATAGCCACATTTTTGCCCGGGGCGGCCACGGTAATATTTAAACCGTTGCCGGTTTTACTGTTCCAAAAATCAGACGAACGGGTGTGCACGCCGTAGGTACACAGCTTTTCGTTAAAAAGGTAAAACCAGGCCAACCCGCCGTAACCCTGGTAGGCGCCTTCCCATGTGTTTATGTTATCAAAATTAAATACAGGCGCGGCAGATTCATTTACCTGCAATGGCTTGTTTGAACTCCGTTCAATTGTCCACCTGATGGCTTTATCGTTAATGGTAAAAGTCCAGTTTTCGGTTATGGTGAAGCTTTTATCGCCATAGCTGATGTTACTGAGCTTGTAAACATTGCCGGTTTTTACCAATACCGGCGTTTTTTTTAAATGCAGGGATGAATACGTTATACCATTTATATTCACCGATGTAAATACCCCATCGGCACTGCCTATTACTTTTTGCCCATTAACCACCAGCGAGGTGATACTTGCCCTACCGCTATAATTAAGCACCATAGTCATTTTGGGATTGCTGATTTTAATTTCGGTTGCTAATGCGGCCGTTGACCAAAAAGCAAAGACGAGAAAAATTAAACTGATGTGGATTTTTTTGAATCGCATGATGTCAGGATTGATGAGTGATGGCGTTCTGTTATCAAAATTAGCATATAAGTTTTAGGATGGGAATTTAATGTACAGGTGGCATAACGAAGGCAGAATAGGATCGTTAGCAAATACCTCGCTCAAACAAAAAAGGCACAGTCCTAAAACCATGCCTTTTTCAATTTTGACTTTTGAATTTTTAATTTTTCACCTATAATTTTATTTTTAAAGGTGTTCAAGAATGCTACGCAGTTTTGACTTAGTAACGATAGTATTCCGGTTTAAACGGACCTTCAACTGTTACACCAATGTATTCCGCCTGGTCCTGATCTAAAACTTCCAGCTCAACGCCAATTTTGGCAAGGTGTAAGCGGGCAACTTTTTCGTCAAGGTGTTTTGGTAAAGTGTAAACTTCATTTTTGTAAGCTGCACCGTTGGTCCAAAGCTCTAATTGAGCCAAAGTTTGGTTGGTGAACGAGTTACTCATCACAAAGCTTGGGTGGCCTGTTGCGCAACCTAAGTTTACCAAACGGCCTTCTGCTAAAACGATAACATCGCTGCCATCAATGGTATATTTATCAACCTGTGGTTTAATCTCGATTTTGGTGTTGCCATAAGCGCCGTTTAACCAGGCCATGTCAATCTCATTATCAAAGTGACCGATGTTACAAACAATAGCCTTGTCTTTCAACGCGCGGAAGTGCTCTTCGCGAACGATGTTTTTGTTACCTGTTGCGGTAACAACAATATCGGCCTCTTTAATAGCAGTACCTAATTTTTTAACCTCGAAACCTTCCATAGCTGCCTGTAATGCGCAGATAGGATCAATTTCGGTGACAATTACACGTACACCAGAGTTACGCAATGAATCTGCCGAACCTTTACCTACGTCGCCATAACCGCAAACAACGGCTACTTTACCGGCCATCATTACATCGGTAGCACGGCGGATGGCATCAACCAACGATTCGCGGCAACCGTATTTGTTATCAAATTTCGATTTGGTAACCGAGTCATTAACGTTAATTGCAGGCATTGGCAATGTACCGGCTTTCATACGCTCATATAAACGATGTACACCTGTAGTAGTTTCTTCAGATAAACCTTTAATATCAGCAATCAGTTCAGGGAAACGATCTAAAACCATGTTGGTTAAATCGCCGCCATCGTCCAATATCATGTTTAATGGTTTGCGGTCTTCACCAAACCAAAGGGTTTGCTCAATACACCAGTCAAACTCTTCGGCGTTCATACCTTTCCAGGCGTAAACAGAAATACCGGCAGCAGCAATAGCAGCAGCGGCATGATCCTGGGTTGAGAATATATTACATGACGACCAGGTAACTTCGGCGCCAAGCTCAATTAAAGTTTCAATTAAAACGGCGGTTTGGATGGTCATGTGCAGGCAGCCGGCAATACGGGCACCTTTTAAAGGCTGACTGGGGCCATACTCCTGGCGCAAAGCCATCAGGCCCGGCATTTCGGCCTCGGCCAGTTCAATCTCCTTGCGGCCCCATTCGGCCAGTGAAAGGTCTTTTACCTTGTATTTAACAAAAGCAGTTTCTACTGATGACATATCGTTTTCAATTTTGTGCAGCAAATTTAAATCATATCCCCGTTAAAATGAAATAGGGTTTGGATGAGGGGCGATTTGTTGCCATAGGGCAAGTTGGGGGATGGGGGTCGGGTTGCGAGGGTCGGGTTGCGGGGTCGTTGCACGCGGGGCTACCACATCTCAAATCTGATGTTCATTATGGCGTTGCCTGTGGCCCGTGCTGTACGTTCATACTACACAGGGCTTTAACCACGTGGCCGGTATCCACTTCCATCACTAACGCGAAAATTCATTACCGAAAAGGGTTTTAGTACCCCCACCGGCATCTGATTAAAAATGAATTTGTATCTTTGAATAGATAAACAATGCCATGTACAAGCAAGTATTAGTTCCCGACGAAAAGAACCACACCTTTGAGATGCCTAAAAAGTTTTTTGGCAAAAAAGTTGAAGTAATTGTTGTGGAAGTAGGCGAGTCCACCTTAAAAGATCACCCCCATCCCCCCAAAGGAAAGAAGGTAAATGTAAACGAGTTGTTTGAAAAATTTGGTGCCGCACCAAATTTTCCAAACATTGATGAAATACGAACCAAAGCCTGGTCATCCAAGTGGTAATATTTGATACCAACATTCTGATAGAACTTTATCGAGGTAACGTTAAGGTAAAGGAAGAAATAGAATTACTGGGTAGTAATGTATTTTATATCAGTAGTATTACCGTTGCTGAATTTCTGGTAGGTGCAAAAGACAAGGCCGATCTTAAAAGAATAGAAAAGCAGTTAAACAAATACACTGTAATTCCAATCAATACTGATATCTCGGAGATTTTTCTTGATCTATTCAGAACGCTAACATTAAGTCACAGACCGGGGATTGCAGATACCTTAATTGCCGCAACGGCGCTATACTATCAACTGCCGCTTTATACTTACAATAAAAAGCATTTTCAGTTCATTCCGGGCATTCAGCTTGTGTAAGATTACTTCTCCACTACCCCCATACTCAGCAATCCATTATAAACACCGCCGGTTTCAACCAATAGGGTTTGGGTGGTTATGGTGCCGGTTATTTTGCCGGTGGCCCTTATTTCAAGGGATGAGGTTTGGATATCGCCGGTTACCGTACCGTAAACTACAATCTCTTTGGTAATAATATTACCATTGATAACGCCTTTTTCGCCAAGGATAAGGCCTTCGTCAACTGTAACATCGCCGGTTACCTGTCCGTCAATGCGGGCAAATGCCGGAGCTTTAAAATTGCCTCCAATTTCGCAACCTTCGCTTATCAGGGTTGATATGGATTGCAAATCGAGCGATACTTTATCTTTTTTACCGAAAATAGCCATAGTTTTTAGTATCAAGTAGTTAGTAGCAAGTATCAAGACTGCAGCATTTTTACTTTGCTGCCTTCCACTGTTATTTATTGTTTAGTATTAAATAGCAAGTACGACAACACTGTCTTGATACTTACTACTTGATACTTGCTACTACTTATTAAGTGTTAAAAAATTAACCGGGTTTACGGCTTTGCCGTGCCTGCGTACTTCGTAGTGCAGGTGTGCGCCGGTTGAGTGGCCGGTTGAACCAACAAGGCCAATCTCATCGCCAAGGTTTACTTCCTGCCCTACTTTTACTTTTATTTTAGATAGGTGCCCATAAACAGTCTGGATATCGTTAATATGCTGAATGCGGATGCAGTTGCCATAACCACCGGCCCAGCCTGCAAAAACAACCTTGCCGCTTGCGGTACATTTTACCTCGTCGCCACGTTTGCCTTTAAAATCAATACCGGGATGAAATTCGGCGCTTGAACTGTCGAAAGGGTCGCTGCGGTACCCAAAAAAAGAGGTGAATGAACTAATGCGCGGGTAACCCATCGGGGTAAATGCTATGGTACCCATCAGGTGGTTGAGGTAGTCATTGTACAGCGAGTATACTTCGCCATCATTTAGCTTCTTACCTTCTGTATTGTTATCACCGCCAATACCGTTGGTGCTAAACCCTTTTAAGCCCCTGCGGCGCAGGTAATCGTTGATTGTTTTAAGCTTACCTTCAATCGATTGAATGTAACTTTGCGCGCTGCCTTGTTTAGCCTCGGCCGGCGCTGCCACCTGAGCAGGTACTGCCCCTTTTAATTTTACTATCTGGGCCATCAGCGCCTGTTTTTCAACTTCCTGCTGCTGGTTTTGCCATCTTAAATAAATAATACCGCCCACCAAAACCAGTACAACCGACAGGATGCCAAGCGCGTAATGTTTAAGATTGTTAAGGTGTTTTGTTTTAATTTGTAAAGACCGTGTAGGCTGCTGGTTTTTATTAATAACAACAACGGTACTGATATCAGATGTCTTTTGTTTCATCAAAATCATAAATTAGGGTTGGCAATATAACGATAACATTGAATAAATCAATAGCCATTATAAACAAAGCCCTTACGACCTGATGGTTATAATAAAGCTATATCGTCAGCATATTGTTATTATTGCGTTTTTTAAACGTATAGTGTTAATCATTTCTTATTTTTGCAGTTGATAAAAATTCAAAAAAAATAAACATACCATGTATCCAGAATATTTAGTTGCCCCCATGCGGGAAGATTTAACCAGGGTTGGTTTTGAGGAGTTGAAAGATGCCGAGGCAGTAAAAAACGCTATTGAAAGCGAAGGTACTGTATTTGTTATGGTAAATTCGGTATGTGGTTGCGCTGCCGCAAATGCACGCCCTGCCGCCAGGATTGCCGCCGCAAATGGAAAACATCCCGATAAATTAGTTACCGTTTTTGCAGGTATGGAAAAAGAAGCTGTAGATACTGCACGTAACTATATGTTGCCTTACCCTCCGTCGTCTCCGGCTATGGCTTTATTTAAAGATGGCAAACTGGTACACATTATTGAGCGTTACCAGATTGAAGGCCGCCCTGCCCAAATGATTGCCGATAACCTGATTGGCGCTTTTGAGCAATACTGCTAATTAAGCTGAAGGCCAAAGGCATAAAACTTAAAGCCAACACATTCATAATAACAAAGCCCCGGGTTTAAATAACTCCGGGGCTTTTTTTCATCTGCACATTTGAAATCTGAAATCTGCACATCTGAAATTTGTCTTTTTTCATTTTCAAATCTTCAAATTACCAAATTTTCAAATTCTCTTCATCTGCACATCTATTTAGCGTCGTTGATCTGTTTAATTGCATCGTCAGCCACTTTAACAGTTGCGTCATCATGCATCTGCTCACGCTTTTCTTTAATGTCGGTTATAAATTTAATAGCGGCACCGCCTGCTCCCTGTGGTTTATATTTTATGCCAAAATCTTTAATCTGACTGATTCCATCCTGGGCGTACTCAGGTTTTTGAACACGGCCCGCCATGGCGCTAAATTTATCGAGGGCGTTATACTTTGCCTGCGGTGCGGCTTCGTCAAATTGCTTGTATACAAATTTCCATTGGGCATCGGTTCCGCTGGTGGCGTAAACATCCATCATGGCTACAGTAAGGCCGCCCTTGTTATCGGCTTCATAATTTTTTGCCAGGTTCATGGCCAATGCCGGGTCGAGCAAGTTAATGGCATTTAACGCAGCACCTTGTACAGCATATGACTGGCTGCTTAATGCCTGCTTAAACAAATTCATATTACCGGATGCTTTAAGGCTGCCCAACGCAGCGATGGCCTGTGCCTGTACCAGTGTATTATCATCTGTTTGCGCCAGCTTGGCCAGGATAGGCTGCGCCGCATTGCGGACAGCATCATTATCCAGTTTTATCGTCCTTATGGCTTTATCGCGCAAACCGTAATACTTATCATTCAAAGCTGCAATCAGAACTTTTTGCGCGTCTTTTTCGCCTTGCTTATCGGCAACTGCATTAATGGCTTCCAGCCTATCCAGGTAAAGCGGCGCGTTAAAATACTGGAAAGCAAATTCCTGTAAAGCTTTATGGTCAGTCTTTTTAACCAGTAGTATTTTATCACCGTCAACATTTACCAGGTCGGGCTTTGATGCCAGCTTGAAGGTAAGGGTATCGTTTTGATTGTTCATCCAAACCTTATGGCGTGTTTTTTTGCCGCCTATGTAAATATCAATGGCCATTGGCAGTTTAAATATCTGCCCGTCCTGGCTTTGCTGCAGGTAAACCGTTTGAGTTTTGGTAGCATCGTCCCATTTATAGCTGATGTCCAGTATGGGGTGGCCGGCCCCATAATACCATTGGTTAAAAAACCAATTCAAATCGAGCCCGCTGGCTTGTTTAAGGGCTAAGCGCAATTGCTGGGCTTCGCCGTTTTTAAAGGCATTGGTGGTCAGGTAAATATTCAGGCCTTTATAAAAAGCTTCGTTGCCTAAATAGTTGCGCAGCATATTTAAAATGCGACCGCCTTTTTGATAGGTAACCACATCAAAAACATCCTCCTTATCGGCGTAATGAAAGCGCACCAGGTCTTTGGTACGTGCATCTGGCGACCGGAAGTAGTTTTGCATATCAATATAGTTATGCTCGTCGGCTACATCTTTACCATATTTATGCTCGGCCCAAAGGGTTTCGCTAAAGTTGGCAAATGATTCGTTTACCGTTAGGTTGCTCCAGCTTTCTGCAGTCACATAATCGCCAAACCATTGGTGAAAAAGTTCGTGTACAATAGTGCTGCGGCCATCGTCATAGTAGGCATCTAACAGCTCGCGGTGGGTACCTTGCACATAAGCACCGTGCAGCGTGGCCGAGGTATTTTCCATCGCACCGCTCACATAATCGCGAACCACAATTTGCGAGTATTTATACCAGGGATAATCTACCCCTAAGGTTTTGGAGTAAAACTCGATGGCCTCGGGTGTCATCCCAAAAATCTCCTTCGCGTATGGTGCATACTTAGGCTCCAGGTAATAGTTTACCTCTTTGTTGCGCCATTTATCTTTATAAATCTTAAAATCGCCAACGGCCATCATAAACAAATATGGCGAGTGCGGCAAATCCTGTTTCCAGGTATCGGTACGGCTACCATCGGCATTGTTTTTTTGAGAAACCAGTTTGCCGTTTGATAGGGTAACGTATTTGGATAGCACGGTCATGCTAATCTCTTCGGTAGTTTTCTGATTTGGCCTGTCAATAGTTGGGAACCATGCCGATGAGCCTTCAGTTTCGCCCTGTGTCCATATCTGGGTTGGCTTATCTTTTTCTATACCATCGGGATTTATAAAATATAAACCCTTAGCATCGTTGATAGCCGCGCTGCCTTTTACTTTAAGCTCATTGGGTTTGGCAGTGTAGTCAATGTAAACAGTATAGCTTTCATTAGTGCGGTAAACTTTATCCAGTTTAATGGCCACGCTCATGCTATCCTGATAAGTAAATTTCAGTGGTACGTTTTTCCCGTTTTTTACAACAGCAATGGTTTTTAAGTCCATGCCTTTGGCATCTAAACGGAGTGTATCTGTAGGATAAAAATGTGGTTTTAACGTAACCCATTCCTTGCCGTACATATAACGTTTTTTGTAATCGAACCGGACATCCAGTTTGGTGTGCACCAAATCGTTAACCTTACGGGGTGTTTCGCGGTAAATTTTAAGGGCTGGATCTTCGGGTTGGGCCGTTTGCTGGGCTTGGGATGATGTAAACGTGGCAGACAAAGCCGCAGAAAGCAGTAGTGTAGATAATAGTTTCAAATCAGTCATATAAGAAAAATGGTAAACAAACAGCAGCGGGCATGTTATAAAACGAATACACCCGCCCGGGGGCAAAAGGTTTTGACCTTTAACGCACGTAAGACGCGCGGCAAACATTAATGTTACCGTTACAAGAATTTATTTACCGTTATAAGCTGTATATTTTTCCCTCTTTCATGATAAAGCTTACGTTTTTCATCGCTTTTATATCAAGTAAGGGGTCGCCGTCAACCGCAACAATATCGGCCAATTTCCCGCTGGCTATACTCCCAATTTTTGAGCTCATGCCCAGCAGATCGGCAGCGCTGCTTGTTGCCGATTTTATGGCTTCCATGGGTGTCATGCCTCCCTCAACCATGTACTGAAATTCAATATAGTTTTTACCGTGCGCGTATACTCCGGCATCGGTGCCAAAGGCAATTTTCACCCCGGCTTTATAAGCTTTGGTAAAAGTTTGTTGTATCTGGGGGCCAATTTCCAGGGCTTTACGGGCAATTACCGGCGGAAAGAACCCAGGGATACGGGCAGAATCGGCAACCGATTTTCCGGCGATAATGGTGGGTACGTACCAGGTGCCGTATTGTTTGGCCAGTTTAATATCTTCATCATCCATAAAGGTGCCGTGCTCTATCGAGGTTACGCCACCCAGTATAGCCCTTCGTATACCTTCGGCGCCATGGGCATGGCAGGCCACTTTAAGGCCATAATCTTTGGCTGTTTCCACAACGGCCTTTATTTCGTCGATGCTGAATTGCGCACCCGACCCATCCTCGCTTAAATCCAATACACCGCCGGTAGATGCTATTTTGATAACGTCAGATCCGCGTTTAAATTGAAGCCTAACCGCTTTTATCAGTTCGTCCTTACCATCAGCCACACCTTCATCGGGTCCCGGGCGGTGGTTAAAAGCATCGTCCCTGAACCCATCAGACGGATCCATATGGCCGCCGCTGGCTGATATTGCCCTGCCGGCAGTTATTACCCTGGGGCCATCAACCAAACCCTGCCTTATTGCCTTGCGCAGGCTTATGTTTACGCCTGAGCCACCAAGGTCGCGCACGGTAGTAAAGCCCGCAATGAGTGTGCGTTTGGCAAATACCGATGCCTGGTAGGCAATATCGGCATCAGTTAATGTAAAACCCTGAATAGCAGAATTTTTATTGAATTGAGATTCAAGATGTACATGGCAGTCAATTAGCCCCGGCATTACCGTTTTGTTCTGAAGGTTAACAATCTTGTCCGCTCCGGTTCCAGATGTATACCCTTTTTGAATATCGACAATGGTTTTGCCTTCAACAACTACTGTTATTTGTGTTTGTGCTGCCGACGAGGTTCCGTCGATCAGTTTTCCGCATTGTATATAAGTTTTCTGAGCGAATGCGGTTTGCGCAAAAAGAAGGAAAATAAAAAGGATTATTTTTTGCATATAAAGATAGCTTACTGATACTTAAGCTAATTTATAATTATTTTACCTAAATCTGTGTGGCTACTTCAGAACTTCCGCATAAAACCGAACACCAGATGTACGTATTCGAACACCCCGCACATTCATGTCAACATAAACACCTGATTGTCTGTTATTTAAATAAATGGCACATATTTTATTCTATGTAATTAGTAGGGTATGCCCTGGTATCATAATTTATCTACCTGTAAGCTATGGATATAGAGGAACACGTTTGGCAACTGGCGACAAAAAAACTGGCTAACGAGGCATCGGCAAATGAATTGCTTGAGCTGGATAAGCTGTTAATGGAAAACCCCGAACTAAAAACCTCATTGATGCTAATTTTTGACTGGTGGCAGGATGAAAAAGAGGATACAGAAACCAACAGCTCCTTGTTATTTGAAAGGATACTGCAAAATATAAAGCCCGCAGATACGATGGCCGAAGAAAACACCAGGGTGGTGCCGCCCTATTTGCCTGCCTATAAAGAGCACCATAAATCGGATAAAAGAAGTTTAATTTTAATTAATGCCGGTATGATTAAAAATTATTTAAAAGTTGCTTTAAGGCAATTGCAAAAGCAAAAAATGTACGCGGCCATAAAAATTGGCGGCTTTGCGTTTAGTATTGCCGCCTGTTTGCTGATAGCCTTATACATCCGCGACGAAGTTAGTTTTGATAAAAACTACCCCGATGCCGATAGGATTTACCGGGTTGTGGGAGCCTATAATATAGATGCCATACACGAAAAAGGTACTTCCTGGCCTGCAGTTATGGCCAAGACGTTAAAAAACGACTATCCGGAGGTCGAAAAATCTGGCCGAATAATGAACAACTCCTTGTTTTGGGGTGCCGGTAGCAACGAGCTGAAGCGTGCCGATGGCGTGGAAAATACCCATGAGGATGGTTTTGCTTACGCAGATCAGTCGCTGCTGGAAATGCTAAAAATCCCCATGGTATATGGCGACCTGGCGCATGCGCTTACCGAGCCGCTAACCATGGTGATATCAAAAAGCAAAGCCGATAAATATTTTCCTGGCCAAAACCCGGTTGGTAAGGTAATGTACCTCAATAATAATAAAAGCAGGCCCTATAAAATTGGTGCGGTAATGCAGGATTTCCCCCCAACAACACATCTGCATTATAACTTTTTGCTTACCCTTACCGGCATTAAGTTTTGGGATGGCGAACAGGAAACCTGGGGAGCCAGCAATTACGATGTTTACGTGTTACTTAAACCGGGGGCCGATGTTAAAGCATTAAATAAAAAGATAACCGATGGCATAATACAAGGCTATTACATACCCGATATGAGAAGGGGCGGTGATAAAAACGCCGATAGGATTGCCGGTGCTTTAACCATGTTTTTGCAAAATATTAAAGATATTAACCTATACTCTTATGATATCCGCGACGGCCTTTCGCACGGCGATATCCGTTTTGTGTGGTTGTTTGGCGCGGTGGCGGGCTTTATATTGATTATAGCCTGTATTAATTTTATTAACCTGGCCACGGCAAAATCTGCCAACAGGGCAAAGGAGGTGGGCTTGCGCAAAGTGGTAGGTTCGCAACGCAGCTGGCTGATCATCCAGTTTTTAACCGAATCATTGATTTATAGCTTCATCTCCTTTATTATAGCCATTATTTTGGCGGCATTGTTAATGCCTTATTTTAATACGCTTGCAGCAAAAACATTGACCATACCATGGCTGCACTGGTGGTTTATGCCCACTATATTGGCTGCCGCAGTAGTGGTTGGTATACTGGCCGGCGTTTATCCCGCATTCTACCTCTCTGGCTTTAAACCGGTTGAAGTGCTGAAGGGCAAGCTGGCTACCGGCAGCAAAAGCTCGTTTTTACGCAATGGGCTGGTGGTTTTTCAGTTTACCACATCCATTATATTAATTATCAGCACGGTGGTTATTTATAACCAGATGCATTACATATTGACTAAAAAGGTAGGGTTTGAAAAAGACCAGGTGCTGATGATACAGGGCACACACACGCTGGAAGGCGAAGTGCAAAACTTCAAAAACGAGTTACTGAAGCTATCGGCAGTAAAAAGCGCCACAGTGAGCGATTTTTTACCAGTATCGGGAACCAAGCGTAACGGCAATGAGTTTCATAACGAGGGTAAACAGAAATTGGAAGCCGGTACCGGTGGCCAGTTTTGGGACGTTGATGCCGACTATATTAAAACCCTGGGCATGACTATAGTGGCCGGCCGGGATTTTAACCCTAAACTAAAAACCGATTCGCAGGCGGTGATCATTAACCAGACCATGGCACAAAAATTAGGACTTAAAAACCCGGTTGGCAAAAGAATAAGCAATTACGGCGCTCCTGTGCCCATAATTGGTGTGGTAAAGGATTTTAATTTTGAATCGCTAAAGGGTAGCCTGGAACCATTGGTAATGCACCTGGGTAATAGTCCTACAATTGTATCGGTAAAAATAAAATCTACCGATATAAAAGCCACCCTGGCGCAGATCACCACCGTTTGGAAAAACTTTTCGCCAAACCAGCCCATCCGCTACACTTTTATGGATGAGCAATTTGCCAACATGTATGCCGATGTGCAGCGCATGGGCAGCATATTTACCAGCTTTGCTGTACTGGCTATTATTATAGCCTGCCTTGGCCTGTTTGCCCTGGCCGCCTTTATGGCCGAGCAGCGCAGCCGTGAAATAGGCATCCGCAAGGTAGTTGGCGCAAGTATAGCCAACATTACCCGCCTGCTCTCACTCGATTTTGTTAAGCTGGTATTTATAGCCATCCTGATAGCATCGCCTATATCCTGGTGGGCCATGAACAAGTGGCTGCAGGATTTTAACCCCAGCAATCGTATCGCTATCAGCTGGTGGATGTTTGCCCTGGCGGGACTAATGGCCATTGTAATTGCTATTTGTACCGTAAGCTACCAAAGCATTAAAGCCGCGTTAATGAACCCGGTGAAGAGTTTAAAAGCGGAATAGATCAGTCATTGGTCATTTCGCTTCGCTGTCATTAGTCATTGGCTGCCAGACGCACTAATGACTAATGACCAGTGACTAATGACAATGCACTAATGAACTAATGAACCAATGAACAATGATTAAGAGTTATTTAAAAACAGCGTGGCGTTTTTTGTTAAAAAACAAAACCTTTAGTTTCATCAACATTATAGGCCTGGCTACAGGAACTTTGTGTTGCCTGTATATTTTGTTGTATGTGCAGGACCAGTATAGTTATGATAAACAGCATAGCGGTGTCGAAAATATTTACCGGGTAACAACCGACCTGGAGCTGACCGGCGATAAACACCATAGCGGAGCAAGCTCGCCGCCGATAACCCCGGCTATGCGGAATGACTTTGCCGAGGTAAAGCAATTTACCCGCGTGGTAACTACCGAAAAGTTTGGCGCCAAACAACACCTGCTGCGCTACAAAGAAAAGTCGTTTTATGAGAAGGACGCGCTGTTTGTAGACTCTACATTTTTCGACATATTCAGCTACCACTTTGTGAATGGCAGCGCTACCAACGCTTTAACCGAGCCATATTCAATAGTGCTGTTTAAGCCCGTGGCCGATAAGCTTTTTGGCAGTGAGAATGCAGTTGGCAAAATGATATCTATTGATAACTCCTTCGGCAAACACGATTATAAGGTTATGGGTGTGGTTGATGAAAGCCTGGGCAAATCGCACATTCATGGCAATATGTACATAGCGATGAACAGCGGTGGATTTGGCGAATCGGTACGGAGGAATGATGCCTGGGCCGGCAACAACTTCCTTTACGCCTACATCAAATTAAGACCCGATGCCAGCGCTGCAGCCCTGGAAAAAAAGCTGCCCGAATTTTTGAATAAATATGCTGCCCAACAACTAAAAGCTATCGGCATGAAAAAGGTATTACGCCTGCAGCCGGTAAACAGCATTCACACCACGTCAGGTTTTGAAAACGAACTGAGTAAATCCCTCGACCCTTCGTTTTTATTCCTCCTGATATTAATTGCCGTAATGATCCAGGTAATTGCCTGTATCAACTTTATGAACCTATCTACCGCCCGCGCCTCAAAACGCGCCAAGGAAGTTGGTGTACGCAAAGTGATAGGCGCAGGCAAAGGCGATTTGATCAAACAGTTTTTAGGCGAATCGTTCCTGCTGGCATTTATAGGTGTTGCCATTGCATTGCCAATGCTAATCTTATTGATGCCTTACCTTAACCAGGTTACCAGGGCAGATATCCAATTAGATTTTTTTAGCAATTACAAAATCTGGATAATGCTGTTGAGCCTTGTAGCTGTTACCGGCCTGGTTGCTGGCAGCTATCCCGCATTTTACCTGTCGGCTTTCGAAGCAATTAAGGTGATCAAGGGGAATTTCACCAATCAGGTTTCGGCAGCCGGAATTCGTAAATCGCTGGTTGTTTTCCAATTTGTTTTATCTATAGTTTTGGTTACGGGTATCATTGTTATCTATAGCCAACTAAACTACATCAAGAATAAGGACCTTGGTTTTGATAAAAACCAAAAGCTCATCTTCAATTTTTACACCGAAGCGTCGCAGAAAAAAATGGCTGCTTTTACTAATGATCTGAAGGAACTCTCAGAAGTAAAAGCAGTAAATAATGCGGATAACTATTTAGGGCAATTTGTACCGCATGACCATGGTGTTTTCCTGGCAGGTGGCAACATGGCTGCCGCGGTTGATGCCCAAAACATTAATACCGACGAACACTTTGTAAAAGCCAATGGGGTAAATTTAATAAGCGGCCGCGATTTCAGGCTGAACGATACCAACCGTGTATTGATCAATGAAACTTTGGCCAAACGCCTTGGCCTGGATGTGCAAAAAGCACCCGGCACCAGGCTGTACTCCCAATATGATGGCAAACCTGCCACCTTTGTTGAAATAGCCGGCGTAATGAAAAACTTTAATTACAATTCCCTGCACAGCGAAGTACGTCCCTTTATGATGGTATACCAAAACGATCCCGGCTATTTTAATTGTATGCTGGTATCGGTAGGCAGCAGTAACTATAAGGCCCTGCTTGATAAGATATCAGCAGTTTGGCGTAAAGATTTCCCCGAGGTACCATTTGAATATACTTTCCTGGATACCGAAGTCCAAAAACAATACGAAACCGAGATAATGCTATCGCAAATCATCAATTCATTTACGATGGTAGCTATTGTGATATCATGTCTTGGCCTCTTCGGCCTGGCTGCCTTTAGCGCCGAGCAACGCAGCAAAGAAATAGGCATCCGTAAAGTATTAGGCGCAAGCGTAACCGGGATTGTGCAATTGCTGTCAACCGATTTTTTAAAGCTGGTGATCATCGCCTTTGTAATAGCCACGCCTTTGGCCTGGTGGGGCATGAGCAAATGGCTGCAGGATTTTGAATACCGCGTAACCATTAGCTGGTGGATGTTTGCCCTGGCCGGCATATTGGCGGTAGTAGTAGCCCTGCTTACCGTAAGTTTCCAGGCTATAAAAGCGGCATTGATGAACCCGGTGAAAAGCCTAAAAGCGGAATAGTATCAAGTAGTAAGTATCAAGACCGTTGCGGCGAGTTAGGGTCAAGAATCAAGACAGCTGCAATGAACTTAATCCGAAAATCAAAAATCTTGCTACTTGATACTTACTACTTGATACTCCAAATGAACTAATGAACCAGTGAACTAATGAACAAAAAAGATGAACCAACATTATTTCAAAACAGCGTGGCGTAACCTTGTTAAAAACAAGGCCAACTCCTTTATTAATATAGCCGGGCTTTCGGTGGGCATGGCGGTAGCTATGCTGATAGGGCTTTGGATCTGGGACGAGCTTTCGTTTGATCAGTACCATGACAACTACAACCGCATTGCACTGGTTGAACAGAACTTGAAAAACAACGGCGAAATTGATACCTGGGCGGCAACGCCTTATCCGCTGGCTAACGAGTTGCGTAAAAACTATGGCAGCAGTTTTAAAGCTGTAGTGATGGCTGCAGGAATGGGCAACCACCTGTTAAGTTTGGGCGATAAAAAGCTAAACAAAAAGGGCGTATATTTTGAGCCCCAGGCGCCAGAAATGTTTACGCTTAAAATGCTGAAGGGCACGCGCGATGGCTTAAAAGATCCTTACTCGGTTTTAATATCCGCATCAAATGCCAAAGCTTATTTTGGTGATGCCGACCCAATGAACAAGGTTTTAAAGATTGATAATAAACTGGATGTTAAAGTAACAGGGGTTTATGAAGATTTGCCCCGCAATTCAACCTTTGCAGATATTTCGTTTATTGCACCATGGCAGCTCTATTTTAATAATACCGAATGGATACGCACAGCTGCTGATCCCTGGCGGCCAAATGCCTTCCAGATCTTTGTTCAGTTGATTGATAATACCAGCTTTGCCAATGTATCTGTAAAAATAAAAGATGCCAAACTGCGTAACCTCAATACCGAGCTGGCTAAAAAGAAACCGCAGCTGTTTTTACACCCCATGAGCAAATGGCACTTATACAGCGATTTTAAAAATGGTGTAAATGTAGGCGGTCGTATTAAATACGTTTGGCTGTTTGGTATAATCGGTGTGTTTGTATTGCTGCTGGCCTGCATCAATTTTATGAATTTAAGTACAGCCCGTAGCGAAAAACGGGCCAAAGAAGTGGGTATCCGCAAGGCAATAGGCTCTTTACGCAGCCAACTCGTTTACCAGTTTTTTAGCGAATCGTTATTGTTTGTGGTATTGGCGCTGGCATTATCCATATTACTGGTACAGTTGAGCCTGCCATTTTTCAATGCTGTTTCTGATAAAAACATGTCTGTTTTATGGGGTAGCCCATTGTTTTGGTTAATGGTTGTTGGCTTCAGTTTATTTACCGGGTTAATAGCCGGAAGCTACCCGGCGCTGTACCTGTCGTCATTTGAGCCTATCAAAGTTTTAAAAGGATCATTCAAAGTTGGGCGTTTTGCCGCCTTGCCGCGCAAAGTACTGGTGGTAATACAATTTACAGTATCTATCACCCTTATCATTGGTACTATTATTGTTTTCCGGCAGATCCAGTTTGCTAAAGACCGGCCTATTGGCTACAGTCGTGATGGATTGGTTTCGGTACCTGTACTTAACGATGATATTCATAAACACCTTGATGTAGTTAAAACCGAACTGTTAAAAAGCCAGGCCGTGGTATCTGTAGCCGAAGCCGGTGCTGCACCAACAGAGTACAGCTCAAGCAGCAGTGGTTTTGAGTGGAAAGGCAAAGACCCCAACATGAGCGTGGATTTTCCTAATGAAGGTGTGTCCTATGATTTTGAAAAAACAATCGGCTGGAATTTTAAACAGGGCAGGGGATTTTCCCGGTCGTTCCTCACAGATTCATCTGGTTTGGTGATCAATGAAACCGCAGCCCGCTTTATGGGCTTTAATGATAATGCCGTTGGTGAAACCATTAAATGGAATGGTGAGCCATTAAAGGTGATAGGGGTGATAAAGGACATGATCATCAGCTCGCCTTATGAAGAGATCAGGCCGTTTATTTATTACCTCTCCAAAAATTCCGAATCCACTATCCTGCTCAAAATTAACCCTAAAATGAGTGCTGCCGCCGCGCTTGCCAAAATAGAATCCGTTTTTAAAGTATACAACCCGTCGCAGCCATTTGAGTACCATTTTGTGGATGACGAATACGCCAAAAAATTTGGCAACGAACAGCGTATTGGCAAACTGGCTGCATGCTTTGCCGGCCTGGCCATATTTATCAGTTGCCTGGGCTTGTTTGGTATGGCATCGTTCCTGGCCGAGCAGCGTATTAAAGAGATTGGGGTACGTAAAGTACTTGGCGCATCTGTGTTCAGCCTGTGGCGCTTAATGTCGGTTGATTTTGTGGTACTGGTGGTTATATCCATACTGGTTGCCACCCCTGTATCTTATTACTTTATGCACAACTGGCTGCAAGGCTACCAATATCACGCAGGCATAACCTGGTGGATATTTGCCGCCGCTGCCACAGGAGCCATGGTAATTACTTTATTAACGGTAAGTTATCAAAGCATCAGGGCAGCCTTACTGAACCCGGTGAAGAGTTTAAAAACGGAATAGGAAGAAGATTCAAGAATTAAGAGTCAAGATAGAATTAGTCATTGGTCATTCGCTGTGCTGTCATTAGTAAAAATTAAAAACGTATCACGTACAACTTAAAACGTACCACATGTTAAAAAGCTATTTAAAAATCGCGTGGCGCAACCTTATTAATAATAAGGCCCATACAGTTATCAATATGGCAGGGCTTTCAGTTGGCCTGGCCTGCAGCCTGCTCATTATGCTATGGGTGCAAAATGAGTTAAGTGTTGATGCTTTTCATAAAAATAAATCCCGTTTGTATAATGTATATGAGCGGCGGTATTTTGATCATAAAATTTCGGGCCAATATAGCACACCAGGGGTACTGGCCGCAGAGATGAAAAAGGTGTTTCCAGAGATAGTGTATGCTGTAAACGCGGTATACAAAGAAGAGAATACCTTCAGAGCAAGGGATAAGATATTAAAATGTGGTGGAGCCGCAGCCGGTGCAGATTTTTTTAAGATGTTCAGCTACCGGCTTTTGCAAGGCAATGCACAAACTGCGTTAAATTCGCCACTTAGCTTAGTCGTTTCGCGCAAAATGGCCGAGAATTTTTTTGGCAGTCCGCAGGCAGCCATGGGTAAAACCATCCGTTTTGAAAACAAAAAGGATTTTACAATAAGTGCCGTATTTGAAAATCTGCCGGCCAACACTTCAGAAAAATTTGAATATGTTATTAACTGGGATGCTTTTTTGATAGAAAACCCGGGAGCAAAAGACTGGGGTAACAACTGGCCCCGCACTACCGTAATGTTACAGGCAAACGCCAACCCTGTATTGTTTGGGAAAAAGATAACTCACTTTTTAGAAAGCTATAACAGCTACCAAAAAAAAGGCGTTTTTACTACCCAGCTTGATATACAACCATTTGACGAAAAGTACCTGCACGGTAATTTTGCCGGTACTAAATTTGACAAAGGCCGCATTGAATATGTGCGCATGTTTAGCATAGTTGCTGTTTTTATTTTACTGATAGCCTGTATAAACTTCATGAACCTTACCACCGCGCGCTCTGTTAAACGGGCACGTGAAATTGGTGTGCGAAAAGTTGTTGGGGCAGTACGTTCGGTTTTAATCAAACAGTTTATCGGCGAATCGTTACTGATAACTTCATTAGCTGTCATTCTTTCATTGGTATTGCTGGTATTGCTGTTGCCTTTGTTTAACCAGGTTACCCAAAAACAGATTGAGTTACCGTTTAACCATGTTGATTTCTGGATAAAACTGGGGTGTATTACGCTGGTAACCGGTTTGATATCGGGCAGCTATCCGGCCCTGTTCCTTTCATCATTTAACCCGGTTAAAGTTTTAAAAGGTACACTTAAATTAGATTCGGGCAATACATTATTTCGTAAAGGGCTGGTGGTATTTCAGTTCGTGCTTTCGGTAATCATGATTATCGGAACTATCATTGTTGCCAGGCAAATGAATTTTATACAATCCAGGAACCTGGGCTACGACCGTGAAAACCTGATCTATGTACCTGTAGATGGGCAGCTTAAATCGCAGTATGAGGTTTTTAAAACCGAAGCCTTAAAAAAGCCGGGAATACAGTCAATAACAATATCAAACTCAAGCCCAACTTTAATTGATAACGGTACGGTTGGTGTGGAATGGACAGGAAAAGACCCCAATTTAAGAATCAGGTTTATACAAACTGCGGTTGGCTATGATTTCATAAACACCCTGAAACTAAACCTGCTGGCCGGGCGCGATTTTTCCAAAGATTTCCCGACAGATACGGCCGGTTACATTATTAATGAAACAGCCGCAAAAAGAATGGGTTACACAAACCCCATTGGGCAGCCCTTAACGCTTTGGGACCAGAAAGGCAAGATCATTGGCATAGTAAAGGATTTTCACATCAATTCTATGCATGAGCAGATTAACCCGCTGATTATCTGGCTAAACAGAGGCGACAACAATGGCAATGTGCTGGTCCGGACAAAAGCTGGTAAAACCAAAGAGGCACTGGTCGGCCTTGAAACTTTGTGTAAACAAATAAACCCGGCGTTCCCGTTCAATTATTCTTTTTCCGACGAAGAGTACCAAAATCTTTATAAAAACGAGCAGATAGTAGGCAAGCTTGCCAATGCATTCGCGCTGCTGGCTATTTTTATTTCGTGCCTTGGCTTGCTTGGTTTGGCCATGTTTACTGCCGAGCAGCGTATTAAAGAAATAGGTATCCGTAAAATATTGGGTGCCGGCATAGGGTCGCTGTTTGCGTTATTGTCATCAGAGTTTTTGGTACTGGTAATTATTGCTTTATTTATTGCATCACCCATAGCCTGGTATGCCATGAATAAATGGCTGCAGGATTTTGCTTACCACACCCCTATACACTGGTGGATGTTTGGCCTGGCGGGAGGAGCGATCATATTGATTGCCCTTGCAACCGTAAGTTTCCAGGCCATAAAAGCAGCGCTGATTAATCCTATCAGGAGTTTGAGAAGCGAGTAAGGAGCTTAAAGCAGAAAGCAGAAAGCAAAAAACAGATAATAAAATGCTTTAGGCTTTGTGCCTTTAGCTTTAAACATATAGCAATGATCAAAAACTATTTAAAAATAGCATGGCGTAACATCGTCAAAAACAAGGCACATACATTTATTAATGTAGCGGGGCTTTCGGTTGGTATGGCGGTGGCCATGCTTATCGGGCTGTGGATATGGGATGAACTATCCTTTGACAAGTATCACCAAAATTACGATCATGTGGCCCAGGTGATGACCACCCAAACGGCCAACGGCGAGACCATAACTTTCGGGTCGACCGTGGTGCCGCTTAGTGCAGAACTGCGAACCAAATACAGCAGTGATTTTAAATTAACGGCCCTTACCTGGGAGAGTACACATATACTGGCTGTTGGCGATAAAAAGATCTCCCAAAACGGCATGTGGGCCGAGCCTGGTCTGCCTTCTATACTTTCATTAAAAATGATAAAAGGTAGTTACGCCAACTTTAAGGATCCTTCATCTTTTGTACTGTCACAATCTGTAGCTATCGCCCTTTTTGGCAACGCCGACCCCATAAATAAGGTAGTACGGATTGATAACAAAACCGATATGAAGGTAGCCGGAGTTTACCAGGATCTGCCTTATAATACCAGCTTTTATCCAACTAAATTTATGCTGCCCTGGAGCAGCCCCGCAAACTGGTGGAACACGCAAAGCGGTGCGTGGGATAACCATGGCTGCCATTTATTCGCACTGATGAACGCACAAACCGACTTTGATAAAGTATCAGCCAAAATCAGGAACATTACCAAGCCGCATTTTAAGACAAATGACGAGGTGATGCAAATACAACCCATGGCCAAATGGCACCTGTACAGCGATTTTAAAAACGGCAAATCAGTTGGCGGCCGCATTGAGTTGGTATGGCTGTTCGGCATCATCGGTATGTTTGTATTGCTGCTGGCCTGTATCAATTTTATGAACCTAAGCACCGCCCGCAGCGAAAAACGCGCGAAAGAAGTGGGCATCCGTAAAGCGATAGGTTCCGTACGCTCGCAACTGATAAAACAGTTTTTGAGCGAATCGCTGATGTTTGCATTTTTGGCTTTGACAGTTACGCTTATAATGGTTTTGGTGGCCCTGCCGTATTTTAATAACATTGCCGATAAGCAAATTTCGCTGCCGTTTACTAATGCCTGGTTCTGGGTAGCCGCTTTGAGCTTCACATTTTTTACCGGAATCATAGCAGGTAGTTATCCGGCATTTTATCTTTCGGCCTTTGAGCCAATTAAAGTATTAAAAGGGACTTTCCGTGTTGGGCGTTTTGCTTCGCTGCCGCGTAGGGTTTTGGTGGTGGTCCAGTTCACGGTATCTATTGTGCTCATTATCGGCACCATTATCGTTTTCAGGCAAATTCAGTTTGCGCGCAGCAGGCCCATCGGTTATACCCGCGAGGGGCTAATTACGATTGACATGAATACCCCCGAAATTTATGGCCATTATGAAGCCATGCGGAGCGACCTGATTCAAACTGGTGCAGTGGCCGATATGACAGAATCAAACAGTTCAACAACGCAGGTATGGGCAAACAATAATGGCTTCGACTGGGCTGGAAAAGCCCCTGGTTTCGACCCGCTATTCGGTAATATAGCCGTAACTTATGATTATGGTAAAACCGTTGGTTGGAAGATAATTGAAGGCCGCGATTTTTCGAGAAGCTTCCCTACAGATACCGGGGCGTTTATATTAAATGAATCGGCGGTAAAACTAAGCGGACTTAAAAACCCTGTTGGTAAAATTATGCATTGGGCAGGTAAAAATCACGTTATAACAGGTGTGGTAAAAGATATGGTAATGGAGTCGCCATACAAACCTACCATCGCTACCGTTTTTCATATGGACCCCGGTTGGGTTAACCTGATTACCCTGCGCGTAAACCCTAAAGTACCAATGCGCGAAGCCTTGGGTAAAATTGATCTCGTATTTAAAAAATACAATCCCGGCAGCCCCTTTCAGTTTAAATTTAATGACGATGAATACGCCCACAAATTTAGCGATGAGCAGCGCATTGGTAACCTGGCTACCGTATTTGCTGTGCTGGCTATCTTTATCAGCTGCCTTGGCTTGTTTGGCCTGGCATCGTTTGTTGCCGAACAACGGGTGAAAGAGATTGGCGTACGCAAAGTGCTTGGCGCATCGGTGGCAAACCTGTGGCGATTACTATCAACCGAGTTTGTGGTGCTGGTAATTATATCATTACTTATTGCAATCCCTGTGGCTTATTATTTTATGAATGGCTGGCTTCATCAATACCAGTACCGGTCGCCAATAACCTGGTGGATATTTGCACTATCGGGTACAGGGGCTATTGCCATTACATTAATTACAGTAAGTTTCCAGGCCATCAAAGCAGCACTGACGAACCCGGTTAAAAGCCTGAGATCGGAGTAGGTTAGTCATTGGTCATTTCGCTGCGCTGTCATTAGTCATTGAAAAAAGGTTAAAATTAAAAACGTATTACGTACAACTTAAAACGTACAACATGTTCAAGAATTATATCAAAATTGCCTGGCGCAACCTTATTAAAAATAAGGCGCACACTTTTATCAACGTTACCGGGTTGTCGGTTGGTATGGCGGTAGCTGTGCTGATAGGGCTTTGGATCTGGAACGAATTATCCTATGATAAGTATCATAATAACTACGATCGTATTGTACGGGTAATGCAGCACCAAACCTTTAACGGCGAAGTTGGGACACAAAACTCTATTCCCCTGCCACTGGGTTATAAGTTAAGGGATGAATATAAAAGCGACTTTAAATACGTGGTGCTCTCTACCTGGAATTTTAAGCATATAATTGCATCGGGGGACAAAAAATTATCCTACGCGGGCTCCTATATGCAGGCCGAAGCACCTGACCTGCTTACCCTTAAAATGCTGAAGGGGACGCGGTCGGCATTAAAAGATCAATCCTCTATCATGCTTTCGGTATCCCTGGCCAAAGCCATTTTTGGCAATGCCGACCCCATGTTTAAGCCTATAAAAATAGATAATAAATGGAACGTAAAGGTGACAGGGGTGTATGAGGATTTGCCCCATAATACCAGCTTTAAAGAACTTGGCTTTATTGCACCGTGGGACTTGTTTATGACAACCCAGCCTTACCTGAAACAGGCGCGCACAACCTGGGGCAATAACTCCTGGCAATTGTTTGCCCAACTACAACCCAATGCCGATCCGGACAGGGTATCTGCCAAAATAAAAAACCTGAAAATGGAGGGGTTAAAGCTTAATAACGACAAAATTGGCTTAACCTTTAAGGCCGCTATTTTTCTACATCCCATGAGTAAATGGCACTTATACTCGGAGTTTAAAAACGGTATCAATACAGGCGGCGATATTAAATTTGTTTGGATGTTTGGCCTTATCGGCGTGTTTGTACTGCTGCTGGCTTGTATTAATTTCATGAACCTGAGCACCGCCCGCAGCGAGAAACGCGCCAAAGAAGTAGGCATCCGCAAAACAGTTGGTTCGCTACGTAGCCAGCTCATTGGGCAGTTTTTTATGGAATCGATGCTGATAACCATTTTCGCCTTCTTCCTGTCGTTAGTTTTAGTGCAGCTGATATTGCCGTGGTTTAACCAGGTTGCCGATAAAACCGTTACTATACTATGGTTTAATCCCCTGTTCTGGATTATGGGTATTGGCTTTAGTATTTTTACGGGTATCATAGCAGGCAGCTATCCGGCGTTTTACCTGTCGTCATTCCAGCCGGTAAAAGTGCTAAAGGGCACCTTCAAGGCGGGCCGCTTTGCTGCCCTGCCGCGTAAAATATTAGTAGTATTACAGTTCACTGTTTCGGTTACCCTCATTATCGGCACCATCATTGTTTTCAGGCAAGTGCAGTATACCAAGAACCGGCCGGTAGGCTATGACCGTACCGGGCTGATCCAGGTTGATATGCGTACCGACGAGATCCATAATCATTTTGATGCGGTACGCAACGATCTCATCCAATCGGGCGCCATCGTTGACATGTCTGAATCTGACAGCCCACTAACGGATATATACTCTGATAACAGCGGCTTTAAATGGCGCGACAAAGACCCAACTCTCCAGGATGATTTTGGCACGATATCCATAAGCGCAGAATTTGGCAAAACCGCCCAGTGGAAAGTATTGGATGGTCGCGATTTTGACAAAAACAACGTAGCCGATTCATCGGCCATGGTGGTAAATGAGGCAGCAGTTAAATTTATGCATTTAAAAAATCCGGTAGGCGAAACGCTGGAATGGTATAAAAAATTCCAGATCATTGGTGTAGTAAAGGACATGGTGATGTCATCGCCTTACGAGCCAATACAGCCAACCGTTTTCTATCTTACAAAAAACAGCGGCGGCCTCATTAATATCCGCATTAACCCTAAAGTGAGCCCGCATGAAACGCTGGGTAAAATCGAGGCCGCCTGGAAACAATATGCCCCCGGCAGCCCCTTTGAATACAAATTCACCGACGAAGAATATGCACAAAAATTTGCCAACGAAGAGCGTGTGGGCAAACTGGCCGGTTTCTTTACCCTGCTGGCCATCTTTATCAGCTGTATGGGGTTGTTCGGTATGGCATCATTTATGGCCGAGCAGCGCACCAAAGAAATTGGCGTACGCAAGGTATTAGGGGCATCAGTATTTGGCCTGTGGCGCCTAATGTCGATAGATTTTGTAGTGCTGGTTTCTATATCATTACTAATAGCTATACCAACCGCTTACTACTTTATGCAAGGCTGGATAAAGGATTACAAATACCACGCCGAACTTTCCTGGTGGATTTTTGGGGCCACGGCTATCGGTTCTATCACAATTACCCTGCTCACTGTTAGCTACCAAAGTATTAAAGCCGCGTTGATGAACCCGGTAAAAAGCCTTCGGTCGGAATAGAGGCAAGACGGAATTAGTCATTGGTCATTTCGCTACGCTGTCATTAATAAAATAAAAACGTATCACATACAACTTAAAACGTACAACATGTTCAAGAATTATATCAAAATCGCCTGGCGAAACCTTACGCGTAACAGGGCGCATACTTTTATTAATATAACCGGCCTATCGGTGGGTATGGCAGTAGCTATGCTTATTGGCTTGTGGATATGGGACGAGCTGTCATACGACAAGTATTTTAAAAACTACGACCGGCTGGTACAGGTTATGCAGCATCAAACCTTTAATGGTAACGTAGGCACACAATCTGATATACCTATGCCATTGGGTTACAAACTGCGGGGTGACTATCAGAATGATTTTAAGTATGTGGTGCTATCAACCTGGACATACGCACACATCATAGCATTCGGTGATAAAAAACTAACCCAACAGGGAAATTATATGCAGGCCGAAGCACCCGACCTGTTCAGTTTAAAAATGATTAAAGGCACACGATCCGGTCTAAAAGATCCATCGTCTATCATTCTATCTGCATCGCTGGCTAAAGCACTTTTTGGCGACACTGATCCCATGTTTAAAGCCTTAAAGATCGACAATAAATGGAACGTTAAGGTTACCGGCGTTTACGAAGATTTGCCGCATAATAACAGCTTAGCTGAAGTGGCATTTATTGCACCGTGGGATTTATACATGACTACTCATGTAAAAACAAACATTACACAATGGGGTAATAATTCATGGCAGCTATTTGCACAGCTAAGCCCCAATGCAGATATAAACAAGGTATCGGCCAGGATAAAAGATTTGAAACTAAATGCTTTTGCCGCTGAGGGTAATAAGCTGGGTTTATCTTTTAAGCCAACTGTGTTTTTGCACCCGATAAGCAAATGGCATTTATATTCGGAGTTTAAAAATGGTATTAATACCGGCGGGGCTGTACAATTTGTATGGATGTTTGGTATTATTGGCGTATTTGTATTGCTGCTGGCTTGTATCAATTTCATGAACCTAAGCACAGCCCGGTCAGAAAAACGGGCCAAAGAAGTAGGTATACGCAAAACGGTAGGATCGTTGCGAGGCCAGCTTATTGGTCAGTTTTTGGTTGAGTCGGTGCTGATCTCGGCCTTTGCCTTCCTATTTTCCATACTTCTTGTACAGCTTATTTTACCCTGGTTTAACCAGGTAGCCAATAAAACCATGCAGGTATTATGGGCCAACCCGATGTTTTGGATATTGGGAATTGGTTTTAGCCTCATAACAGGGCTCATAGCTGGTAGCTATCCTGCTTTTTACCTGTCGTCATTTAAGCCGGTGAAAGTTTTAAAAGGAACATTTAAGGCCGGGCGAATGGCTGCATTACCCCGTAAAGTACTGGTGGTTTTACAGTTTACGGTTTCCGTTACTTTAATCATAGGTACTATTATTGTTTTCAGACAGGTGCAATTCACCAAGAACAGGCCAATAGGTTATGATCGCACCGGTCTTATACAGATAGAAATGAAAACGGATGCTATTCATCAGCACTTTACGGCAGTAAGGAATGACCTGTTGCAGTCGGGAGCAATAGTTGAAATGGCCGAGTCTGATAGTCCGTTAACTGGGGTATATTCCAATAATAGTGGCCTTACCTGGCGAGATAAGGACCCCAATTTACAGGATGATTTTGGCACTATTGCGGTGGGCCCCGAATTTGGAAAAACGGCTGGCTGGAAACTTACCGACGGACGCGATTTTTCAAGGGATATTTTAACAGATTCATCGGGAATAGTATTGAACGAAGCCGCCGTAAAGTTCATGAACTTTAAACACCCGGTTGGCGAAACCATTAAATGGTACAAAACTTTTAAAGTTATAGGCGTAGTGAAGGATATGGTTATGTCATCACCCTATGAGCCTGTAAAACCAACTATATTTTATATGGTTCCGTATGCTCCCGGGATAGTTGATATCAGGCTGAACACCGGCAAAAGCGCCAGCGAAGCATTACGTAAAATTGAAGCTGTATTTAAACAATATGACCCGGCCAGCCCTTTCGATTATAAATTCACAGATGATCAATATGCTCAAAAGTTTGCCAACGAGGAGCGGATAGGTAAGCTGGCTGGTTTCTTTACCCTGTTGGCTATTTTCATTAGTTGTATGGGCCTGTTTGGTATGGCATCATTTATGGCCGAGCAACGCACTAAAGAAATTGGCGTGCGCAAAGTATTGGGTGCCTCAGTATTTGGCTTGTGGCGCTTAATGTCGATAGATTTCGTGGTGCTTGTTTCTATATCATTACTTATAGCTATACCAACTGCCTACTACTTTATGCAAGGCTGGATAAAGGATTACAAATACCACGCCGAACTTTCCTGGTGGATTTTTGGGGCCACGGCTATTGGTTCTATCACAATTACCCTGCTTACTGTAAGCTACCAAAGTATTAAGGCTGCGTTGATGAACCCGGTGAAGAGCCTTCGGTCGGAATAGGATTGCCCATTGGTTCACTGGTTCATTAGTTCATTGGCCAGGATGGAGAATTTAGAGTCCTACCCGCTATATTTTAACAAACAAGGAGCCTTGCAGCTCCTTGTTTGTTATGTGTTACACACCGGCTTTTACATCCTGCATGTTATAATGTTTTAGTACATCATCGGGTACACCGGTCCATTTGTTTATGTTATTGCCGGCAAAGCCAATATCATCAATACCCATTTTGGTAGTATAAAAACCCGATGCGGTTAAATCGCGCATGCGGTTAAAAAAGGCCACGCCCTGGGCCATTTCCGGTTTGGCTTTGGCGGGGTAGGCTATCATATCTACCAGCTCTATCTGCTGAGCATGGCTGCAGTCGGTAAATACTTTGCCAAAGCGGTTAAGGCATTGCAAATCCAGCCAGCGCAAACCACCACGCATGGGGGTTTGATGATCAGGTATGTCCTTTACAATAAACTCGATAAAATCCGGAACTTTGGCATCTGATGCACTGCCCGATTTTTCGTCTTTAGGGATAATAATATCACCTAAAACGGTAATGGTTGCCATTTCGGCAGCGGTAAAAAATTTATCAGCATTCAGTTTTTTATCGCGCTCAACCTCAAAAGGCTGGCGGCCGGCTTCGGCTCCAGTGGCTGCCGGGGCCGCTTCTTCTGTTTTTGGGGCACCGGGTTTACAAGCTTCCAGTATTAATCCTGCCGAAAGTGTGGTAAAGCCTAATGCTTTAAGGGAATCACGTCTGTTCATAATATTTTGTTGGATTAACTTGTTAAACGTTTAGTGCTTTTCGTTGCTGTAATATATATTCTGCGGTACGCATGCTCATGGCCAGGATTGTCCAGGTGGCGTTTTTATCGCCCTGCTGAACAAACGGCGCGGCATCAACTACAAACAGGTTTTTACAATCATGAGCCTGGCACCATTTGTTCAGGGCCGATTTTTTAGGATCGTTACCCATACGGATGGTTCCAACTTCGTGAATAATTTTGCCTGGCGCTTCCAGGCCGTAATTGGTTTCCGGGCCTTGAGGCGGACCATAAATTGCGCCGCCCATATTGTGCATAATTTCCTGGAAGGTTTCCTGCATGTGCTTGGCTTGCTTAATCTCGTCATCAGCCCATTTGTAATGGAAACGCAATACCGGGATACCATATTTATCAACCACGTTAGGGTCAATCTCGCAATAGTTATCGTAACGGGCAATAGCAGTACCGCGGCCAGCCATTCCAAACTGTGTGCCATAAAAACGGCGGTAATCGTCTTTTAACGATGCACCGTAGCCACCGGCATCTTTCATTTTACCATCGCGGCCTGGTACGGCACCATTCATATTATGAATACCGCCGCCAAAACCGTATGATGGCATATGCATACCGCCACCATATTCGATGTGATAACCACGCGGAAAATCAAGTTTTTTATTATCAAGCCACCACGGCGAGTAGATGTGTACGCTGCCTACACCATCTTCATTGTAGCGTTTACGATCCATCAGTTCGGGCAGGAAACCGCCGGCACTTGAACCTGTTGAATCATGCAGGTAATGGCCAACAACACCACTGCTGTTTGCCAAACCTCCCGGATGCTGTGCGGATTTGGAGTTAAGCAGGATACGGGCCGATTCGCCGGCGCTGGCGCCAAGGATAACCGTTTTGGCGTTTACCTGGTACTCCTGCAAATCTTCGCGGTTTACGTAGGATACGCCTGTTGCTAATCCTTCTTTGTTGGTTAACACCTCGCGCACCATGGCGTTGGTAATTACTTTTAAGTTGCCGGTTTTAACAGCCGGGATAACCAAACAGGAGGATGCCGAGAAATCGCCATAAACTTTACAACTACGGCCACACTGACCGCAAAAGAAACAAGCACCGCGATCTTTATTACCCGGCAAAGCTTCGGTTAACACCGAACCACGGCCAGGGATAATGGTAACGCCGGCTTTTTTAGCGCCTTTTACAATGTACAATTCATTAAGCCTTGGCTTCGGCGGGGGCAGGTAAATGCCATCGGGCTCGTTTTCCAGGCCTTCTTTGGTGCCGTAAATGCCTATCATGCGGTCAACCTTATCATAGTAAGGTTTTACATCATCGTAAGTTATTGGCCAGTCATCCGTAAGACCATCTTTAGCCTGGAAATCCTTTGGCCCCATACGTAAAGATATACGGCCCCAGTGATTGGTACGGCCGCCCAGCATCCGCGAGCGGAACCAGAAAAATTCAGTTTTATCTTTAGTAGTATAAGGCTCGCCATCAATTTGCCAGCCACCAAAAGCGGCGTCAAAATCGCCAAAAGGGCGTGTTGTTCCGGCACCACGGCGCGGCGACTCCCAGGGCCATTTTAACTGGGCCGAGTCTTTTTGCGGATCGAAGTAAGCACCGGCTTCCAGCATCAGCACTTTGATGCCGGCATTGGCCAATACGTAACCGGCCATACCGCCACCTGCACCCGAACCAACAATTACTACATCATAAGTTTCAGATGATTTTTTAATTTGTAGATCGCTCATATTATCTCAAAAATATCCTTTGTTTTAAAACAGGAAAAATGCACGCCCGGCATGCATTGGTTAAATTGGATTATCGGTATAAATATATTGAACGCTATAGGTAAAATATACTTTGTAAAAAAATTATAGTTGCTTAATCGATATTTTGCGGAACGACACCACGTGCCCATGATCCTGCAAAGCGATGTGGCCTTTTGGATATGCTGCAAAATCGGCCCAGGTTTTAAATTTGCTGTTGGCAAGCAATGTTTTCCATTCTTCGCTGCCCATTTGTACATCAACTATTTGGGTACCGTTGAGCCAAAAAGTAAGATGCCCATCTTTTTTACGTAATTTTACTTTGTTCCACTCGCCTGCAGGTTTTGCAACATCTGCTGATGGTGCTTTCATATCGTACAACGAGCCGGCAAGGTGGTTGGCTTTTTTATTGTCGCTGGCATCTTTATTATCTAAAACCTGCATTTCGATACCGGTTTGATAAGTGGCTTCAAATTTAGGATCTTCATGTACGCCAAAAATAATACCGCTGTTACCTTCCTTAGTAATGTTCCACTCCAGTGTCAGTTCATAATTTCCGTACTCGTCATTGGTAACCAGGTCGCCCTGGTCTTCGGCTTTGGGGTCAAGCTGCAGGGTGCCGTCAACAACCTTCCAGGCTTTGGTATCGGTTTTTAAATAGGTGTGCCAGCCGGCCGTTGTTTTACCGTCAAATAACGATTTAGTTTGGGCCGATGCGGCAAAATGCAGGGCAGAAACAGCCATCAGGCTTAGTAAGATCTTTTTCATCGATAGTGTTTTATAATTTAACTGGAGATATAGTACCGTTTGGATGGCTAAATATATCTGCTTTTTGTTAATGCTAAAACGATTATCGGAAAAATAAATTACAAACAGCCGTGAAGGGTGTGTAAAAATGTGGATATACAGTAAGCCGAAGGCTGAAAGCAAAAAGCTGGGGAGGCTTTTTTGCCTTTTGTTCAAAACTTATTCAAGGTGCTATAAAAGCGAAAGGCAAAAAGCTTAAGGTCGAAAACAAGTAACGTTTTTTGCTTTCGGCCTTAAGCTTTTTGCTTTCAGCCTTATTCAGCGTGTTTATGAAAGCCAAATGATAAATTGGCGGCAATACCAATCATGCCGTAACCATAGCTATCCTGGAAGCTTTGATTATAGTCGTCCTGACCGCGGTAACCTGCGCCAACCATAAAGGCTGTTCCCTGCATAAACGGAAACGAGTAGTAATATTTGAGGCTCACGTTCAGTCGTTTTTTCACATCAAAAGTCGAGTAGTTATCGTACTTGTCGGCTATGTAGGTAAAATCAAATTGAATACGCTGCCAGTTTTCGTACGTTTTACGGCCCTGTTCCAACGGATCGTCGTAAGCCTTTACAAAGTTGTACATACGGCTGCCATTAATACGTACAAAGCCATAGTGATCTTTTAAACCCTGCGAAAGGCCAAGGTTGAATAATCCGGCGTGCACCTCCAATGCTATATTATCGTAACGGTTAATGGTAAGCCCAGGCTTGTCAACCCGCTTGCCTGTATAATAGGTAAGGGTGTAAAAGTTGGTAGTAAACTTGCCGCTATCAACATTAAAGGTACCATCCTTATTTAGCGATGGCCCCCTAACGCCGTTGGAATGGTGCGAGTAGCCTAACGATAAAAATTTTGGCCTGTAAGTATCTTCATTTAGCCTGTAAAACACATTGGCGTTGGGCATATAACTGGGCGACTTTACAGGTGCATCGCGCGTATTCAGCAAACGGATTTTAACCCTTGAGGTAAACTCAAAAAAGAAACGAGACTTTGGCGTACTAAACAGGATAAAATTTGGCGAAAGATCGGCGACCAACTGTGTTTTATCCGGTTGAAAATATTCATTACCGGCCAGCGAAAGCCGCATATTTTCTTCAAAAATATTATCAAACGCGTGGTTTATAATATGGTGCGATAAACGTAGTGAATCGGCTCGGCTGGTATCATTGCTTAATGTAACAGCCCCGGTTGTCAGGCTTTGAAAAAATACGAATACAAGGGCGAAAATGATTTTTAAAGAAGCCCGTTTAAATTTATGTTGACAGGTTGAAGCAGCTTTACTGGCTGACACCTTAATAAGTGTAAAATTGTTCAATGGAGTAGTACTTTTGAATAGACCGATATAAAATTTAATAAAATGAGGCTTAACTAATGTGATGCATCCTATAGTTAAATATCATGCCGCAATATTAATTATTAATCATTTTTGGGTAAACGGGCCTCTGTCAGGAAAGGGTAAAGCTTGGCCAAAATGCCCTTTTAAGCGTAAATACGGCATATTACTGTTTCCGGTTTTTACAGTAGCATTACAGTTGAAGGTTGATTTTGGATAATGAAATTGGCAAAAAAGCCGTTTAGACATCTAATTTCCGTTGAAAAGACTCACGATATTTCGTCAATTAACCACATTTTATCGTAAATCAGCACTGCTTTAATCCGGAGATGAACTTTACAACAGCAGTTCACCTTGTATAACCCCTTAAATTGTTGATAGATATAATTTAAAATCCATTTGCTTTTAATCGGGAATTGTTATATTTGGATATAAGCCAATCCCTAATTTTAACCTGAGTATCATGATAAAAGTTTCGAACATACTGGCCCGTAAGGGTGGCGGTGCTATCAGCATTGATGCCGATACATCTGTTTTGGAAGCATTGGAACTGATGGCCTCTAAAAACATCGGCTCGGTGGTGATAACCGAAGACGGCGAATACCTTGGCCTGCTCACCGAGCGCGATTACGCCCGCAAAGTGATCCTGAAAGGCAAATCATCGCATGAAACCCTGGTGCGCGAAATCATGAGCACCGGCCTGCCCCGCATAGTACCCGAAAACTCCATTGAAACCTGCATGCATATCATGAGCGAAAGCAATATCCGCTACCTGCCCGTGTTTAAGGACGATACCCTGATCGGCATCATCTCCAGTAACGATTTGGTGAAGGAAACCATCCTATCTCAGCAGGAAACTATTGAGCAGCTGAGGGGGTATATACATTCCTGATTGCGGAATTGGGATTTTCGATTTCGGAATTTATTCAATTATTACCACCATTGGTATTCTGTCCATAACAATTGTGCGGCAGGCATTCGCCTTGTGCTAATCGATTTACTATAAACCTCTATATCCAATTAAATTTTCATACCTTGCATAATTTACTTATAAGATATAGTGAATTTTCAGGATTTTAATTTCAACGAGCAATTATTTGAAGGCATAGAGAGTATGGGTTTTACCACCCCTACCCCCATACAGGAAATGGCTATCCCCGCAATTATGCAGGGTAAAGACCTTATTGCCTGCGCCCAAACTGGTACCGGTAAAACCGGCGCCTACTTATTGCCAACCCTCAATCATATTACCGGTACGGCCAAACACCAAACCAGCGTGCTTATTTTGGCACCAACCCGCGAGCTTGCCCAACAGATAGACCAACAGGTAGAAGGCCTGGCCTATTTTACCGGCGTTAGCTCCATAGCTATATTTGGCGGTGGCGATGGCATGGCTTACGAGCAGCAACGCCGCGGCATCCAAAACAATGTAAACATTATTATTGCAACGCCGGGCCGCCTTATTGCGCACCTTACATCGGGCGTACTAAAGCTTAACCACTTAACCCACCTGATATTGGATGAGGCCGACCGCATGTTGGACATGGGCTTTAGCGACGACATCATGAAAATCATCAGCTACCTGCCTAAAGAAAGGCAAACGCTGTTGTTTTCGGCCACCATGCCGGGGCGCATCCGTTCATTGGCTAAGGCTATTTTGAAAGATCCGGAGCAGATTAATATTGCCATTTCGCAGCCTGCCGTAGGTATCGATCAGCAAATCTACCGGATGCACGATCAGCAAAAAACGCCCTTGCTGCAATTGATCCTGCGCGATGCCGCTTATACCAGCACCATCATCTTCGCATCCCGCAAGGAGATTGTAAAATCGTTATACAAAGAATTAAAAGCAGCCAAAATAAACGCCATGGCCTTCCACTCCGATTTGGAGCAAAAAGAGCGTGAAGAGATCCTGCTGAAATTCAAAAACAGGCAGTTGCCGGTTATTATTGGTACCGATGCCCTTTCGCGTGGTATTGATGTAGAAGGTATCGACCTGGTGGTTAACTACGATGTTCCGGGCGACCCAGAAGATTATATCCACCGCATTGGCCGTACCGCACGCGCCGCCACAACCGGCACCGCCATCACCTTTGTAAACCACCGCGACGAGCGTAAACTAAAAAACATTGAGCAATTAATGGACCGCGCTATCCGCGTAGTTGGCCTGCCCGATGAATTAGCCTCCATACAACCGGCGCCACAATCGGCCCAATCTGACGATAAACGAAACCCCAAAAGGCCAAACAGGCGTTTTAACAAAAACAAACCGAAGCCTAAGAATAACAGTTAAGTCGAAAGTCTGAAGTCCCAAGTCAGAAGTCTTAACTTTCGACTTTGGACTTTCGACCTCGGACTTGGGACTTCAGACTTAGACTTATGGATCCAGCGGCTCAAGCGGATTTATTTGTAGCGATGCGATATTGGGGTAAAACTCCTGCTCGGTATTTGATAACCGCCTGCCAAGGGAATAGGGCATATAACCAAGGTCGGCCATGCAGCGCTTATCCATGTACGAAATATAATAGCTCTGTATTTTATTGGTCGACGTTATAAAGGGTTTATTAAAAGGCATCCCGTACCTGAATATCAGGCGTGCGCAATTGCGCAGGTTGGTGGTGGTATGGCGTGCCTGGGGTTCAATAAAAATGGCGTTTTCGGGAATTTTCAGCTGGTTAACCAGGAATTTTTTCATTTCCTCGGCCTCGGCAAACCTGGTTTTAAAAGGGTGTACCCTGCCACCCGATACCATAATGAACGGCGTTAAACCCTGGGCAAATTTTAAGGCGGCTATTTTGCAGCGCTCAATACTTCCCTTACTTATGGATACCCCCGGCTTATCGGGCCCTTCGCCGGGCACCAGTATCAAGGTGTATTGATATTTTTTCCAGTTGATGGTTTTTAGCCGGTTGTAAGCCGCTTTGTTAGCCTTTTGTTCCAGCGGTTCGTCGTTGGCGGCATCGTTGCGGCCGTTAACATCCAAACTATGCAGGGCATAATTAAGTGATGGTAAATAAAAAAGCTTTGTGGCGCCACATTGCTTCAGGATGGATTTGGCCCCATCGGCAACTAATTGGGGATAAGTATTGCGGTATACATTAAAGTTGATAGAATCAACATCCGGAAAGTTGGGCTTTTTACCTTCGGCATAAATCTCAATGGTATGGTTTATGGCCAGGGCATCCTGTTCCCAGGCCTTTACCAGCATTGCGGCCGGCGCCAGCGAATCGTATTTGATATAACAGCCAGAAGGGATTAAATGGCTTTTAACCAGCAGGCCCAACGCATTATTAGGTTTGTATAAAGCAAAAAGCCTGTCGCCGGCCGTTTTTATTTCCTGCTCCGAAAATTTTAACGGTTGTATAATGCTACGAAAACCTTTATTCGCCTTTAACGAATCCTGTATATTTTTAAGCTTAGCCTGTACCATGCGTACCAAAACAGCATCGCTGCCAATAAGCTTAGTGGCCGGTGCGTAGTTTTGGAGCAAGTTTAGCAGGTAATAATTTTTGATCTCGGTATAGTTTTTCCCAACCAGCCGGTATTGCTGACTGGCATTTTGGGCATTAACATGCGGTGAGTAAACGCTTATAAAAAGGATTAGCAGAAATTTCTTCATACAAGATACAGCGAAACAAGGTTTCGGATTAAAATTAGATAAACAAAGTGTTAATCAATAAAATAGTCCGTTTGTTTTAGCTCGAATAAAAAATGCCTGCAATATGGCGATTGCCGGCACTGGTGGTGTGGCTAATAAAGATGGGGTTGAAACTATGTTATTCAAATATTATGTCATTTTTTTGATTCCCTCCCTTGGGAGGGCGCGCGTTAGGTATGAGCGCAAAGGCAGGGAGGGGTTATTTGAGCGACCTATCATAGACCTACTTGAACGCCTGATTTAACCCCTACCTTCCCTTCCCCAAGGAAGGAATCACACATCCCTTTGCTCTTTTATTTTTCCCTCTCTCCTTATTTTATATTCAGCGTGAGCGTGGTATAATAAAAGCCGCCAATAGCCGGGCCGCCTAAAAACGAATAGTAATATTGATTGGTAAGGTTACTGGCCCCAATTTTAACATTAAGGCCTGTTTTCACAAAATCGTAATTAACCTGGGCATCAATAGTACCGTATGATGCTACATTGCCATTAACCAAAAACGATTGCCAGTAAAAACCGCTTTGCCATTTATAGGTGGCATTAAAGCCAAAATTGCCTATCACATGGTTGCCGCCAAAAGAGTAATTGGCGATCCATTGCGGCGTGTTAAAACCATCTTCAAGTGCATCCTCGTTAGCGGTGCGCTGTAGTTTGGCGTATGACACATTACCCGTTAAAATATATTTTTGCCACAGGCGATAGGATAGCCCCAGGCTGCCGCCAATGTTATAAACTACGCTTTGCGAGTTTGTCCACACCCGGTAGCGGGCTTGTTTGGTTTTATCGTTCAGGTAGTAAGGGATAGAATCTGGTTTGGTGGTTCCGGGTACGTTTAGTTCAATCTGCCCTATAAAATTATTGTAGCGGTTGTAGTAAAAATCAGCATCAACACTCAAATCACCATTAAAAAACAACGACTTATAACCAGCCTCAAACGAGTTGATATGCTCGGGTTGCAGGTAGGTATAGGTATTCTTTTTAAGCAAGCCTTTTTCTTTTTCGATGGCGGCGCTGGTTGACATTCCCGCGTTAAAATCATTTTTAACCGCCGCCTGGAAAGCATCTATCGAGGTACGCACATAGGAGTTTTCAAAAACGCCGTTTGATACAACCCGCAAGCCACCAACCCGTTTTACGCCACCGCTGTTCACATTACTAAATGCTTCAAAAATGCTTGGGAAACGATAACCGCTCTGGAACGATACCCTGAAGTTTTGCTCTGGTACCGGCGAAAATACTGCAGTAAAACGTGGGTTCAGTTTCAGGCTAAAGTAGTCGTTTTTATCAGCACGCAGGGTGGCCGACAGCTTTAACTCGTCATCAAAAAGTGATTTGGCAACCTGCACAAAGCCACCGGTTTTACTGTAATCAAGATTGCTGTATTCCTGCCCTTTTACATAATTAATAAAGTAGTTACCATCCGGGTGGATGATGTAGGTACGATGATCAAAGCCGGCCATCAGATCAAGGCCTGTTTGTTTTTTAAATGTTGATGAAATAGCGTTCGAGATATCTACCTGGCCTTCAGCATGCCACATATCATCCTTAACCCGCAGTGCCGCACCTACATCCCAGTTATTGATATCGGCCAGTTTATCAAGCGTAGCTTTAAATGCAGCGGTTCCGGGCTGGTAGCGGCCGGCATCAGCCAACTGCCGTGCCTGTTGTAAAGCCTGTGGTACGGTAGCGCCTGCAGATGTGGCCGTATTAAAACCTTTGGTAAAATCGGCATACCAGGTATTATCATCTTTATAATTACGGTCGATATTTTCGCCAGCCGAACGCAGGTTGTATGATTTGCCGGTATTTTCGTTGGTCCAGTAGGCCCGTACCTGGTAAATATTGTTCTTCAGTTCAAGCGCGTGTTGCTGCAAAACATAACCTGAAAGTCTGAAACGGTTGGCACGCTGGTAAATATTATCCAGATCGGCAAAGCGGTAGGTGTAAGTTAAGCGGGTATTATCATTAATCTTATAAGCCAGGCCAACATCAACCTTTACGTTGTGCAGGTTGTAGCTGGTTACATCCTTTTCTGCATAACCGGTACGGGCAATGGAATATTGTTTACCGCCAAGTGTTACGGTTTTCCTGTCAGATGATTCATTACCATAGCCATTCACCGGATCGTAACCAGGGTTATCGGGACCGCCGGCAATACCTAATTTAGTGTTGGCAGTAGTATTCAAATCAGTGCGGCTATCGGCAATCCAATCGTACCCGGTGGTATAGGTGCCGTTTATTTTAAAGGCGAACTTTTTGGAGATAGCCCTGGCCAGCCTGAAACTGGTTTCGGAAAACAGCTTTGCAGATGTCTCCGAATCACCAAGATGATTAATACCTGTTTTTTGCTGAATGCTGATGCCCTGGCTGGTAAAAGGATCTTTGGTGATAAAATTGGCCAGCCCGTTGATGGCGTTTAAGCCATATAAAGCCGATGCTGTGCCGGGGATAATTTCCACACTTTCAATATCCAGATCGCTTGGGCCCATCGCGTCGCCAATTGGGGCGCCAATGTGGGGGGCCTGGTTATCTACTCCATCAACCAGTTGGGTAAAACGCACGTTGGTGGTATTGGCAAAACCACGGGTATTGATGATTCTGAAGCCAAGGCTGGGGGTTATCAGCTGTACACCTTTCACATTTTCCAGCGCGTCAAAAAATGAGGGTGCGGCAGATCTCCGAAAATCGGCTGCAGTAATTTTTTCGATACTTACCGGTGACCGTAAAATACTTTCACTAATGCGCGATGCGGATACCACTACCTCCCCAAGCTCCTGCTTTTTAATTTGTGTAGTATCACTTTTTGGGGCGATAGGGTCTTTCGTCTTTTTGTTGCTTTGGGCAAATACGCTCACGGTAAATAATATCATTAATAATAAAAAGTAGCTTTTTCTCATGCGGTTGATTAAATTTCGATATGCTTTTATTTATATAACGAAAGTAAAAAATAAACCGGTTATGTAAACCGGCGCGCTGATTTATTTTTACTGTTGATTTTATACCTGGATAAGCGGGCTATTTTCCTTCAAAAATTCCTTGAACTTAGCCTGGAACAGCTTAAACTGCTCAATTGCTTTAACTCCTTTTTCGGTAACTTCGGCGCTGCCGCCCCCCTTACCGCCCCGGTGCGAAATAACCACCGGCGAGCCAAAGTGCTCATTCATATAATTTATTATATCCCAGGCTTGCCTGTACGACATTTTCATTTGCAACGCGGCCTGTCTTAATGAGCCTGATTGCTGTATACGCTCCAGCAGCTCAACCCTGCCATGGCCCATTAGCTTTCCGTCGGCAGTTTCAAACCAGATGCGTCCGTTTAAATTTAATTCCTTGTGCATGTTACAAAAAATCAGTGTTGAACATGGTACAAATATATCATAACAAATAATCTTAGCCTCAACTTTTGTACCTGGTGATGCTACATGCTAAAACCTCACAAAAAAAGACGCATGTGATGCGCCTTTACAATTTTTTACAATGCGGAAACGCATTCCTTATGTCCTCGGCCTTTTCGGATTAAAGGCTACCAGGTAATTCAAATCTTCAACCGGCGGGTTACGCTCGTCAATTTTTTGTGGCTCTTTGTTGAACGTTTGATTTAGACGCGTTTTTACGGTATGAAATACCTGTAACAAAATTTCGGGGCCAACTTTGGCGGCGATGGTAGGGTAATAATCTTTTTGGATCCTTATCCTGTCGGTATTGGTTACCATGCTCAACTCCCAGCTGTCTTCGGCCTTAAAGCCAAATTCTTTAGCGGTGTTCAGCAGGTCGTACATGTACATGCGGGTTTCGGTTTCAATAGATTTTTCGGCAGCAACTGTCATATGATTATTTTTACGGTATTGCAGCCCCTTAGGGGCTGGTATTATGTTAAAGCTTAACTATCACCGTATCAGAAAATGGCAACGCCTAAGTTATGTAGTATATTAAGGAAGGAATTGCTGAAAGATAGCTATAATTTACCAGAAAATTGCATTTATTAAATATTAATTAAAAGGCGGGGAAATCAAAGCCCCCTGCAGGTCAAAAAATGGATCTTCGCCTACCGAAGTTTATGCTTCCTCAGAAAAATGGTTGCCGCGAAAACATCGTCGGCTACAAAAAACAACTTTGTAACCATTCCAAAAAACGACAAAATACTGTTAGTACCTGTTAGAAAACACCCACCGCTTTTGTCCCGCTTTAAATATATTTGCCTAAACATACATGCGGTGCAAACCGTTGTTCATTCAAACTTACATCTGCCATGGCAAATAATTTTAAAGAAGCAAGCGTTGACGAAATAAACCAGGTAATGCAACAAGCGCAAACTGCATTTGAAGCTTACCAGCAAACCAGCATAGAGCAAAAAAGCCTGTTTTTAGAGGCTATCGCTACCGAAATTGAAGCTTTAGGCGATGCCTTGCTGCAAAAGGCATCCGAAGAAACCAACCTGCCTATTCCCCGCTTAACCGGCGAGCGCGCCCGCACCACGGGCCAGCTACGCATGTTTGCCACCATGCTACGCGAAGGCAGCTGGGTAGAAGCCAGTATTGATACTGCTAATCCGGACAGGGCACCATTGCCGAAACCCGATGTTCGTAAAGTGCTTACACCGCTTGGCCCGGTAGTTGTTTTTGGGGCAAGTAATTTCCCTTTCGCTTACTCAACCGCAGGCGGCGATACCGCGAGCGCTTTAGCAGCAGGCTGCCCCGTAGTAGTAAAAGCGCACCCGGCCCATGCCGAAACTTCGGAGATGGTGTACAGCGCTATTAAAAAAGCCATTTTAAGCAGCAATATGCCTGAACATATTTTTCAGCATGTACATGGCACCTCGTTTGAAAGTGGCAAAGCTTTGGTGCAGGCTGATGAAACAGCGGCAGTTGGCTTTACCGGATCAACCGTTGGCGGTTTGGCATTGCTGCAATACTCATCGCAACGCAAAAAACCCATCCCTGTTTTTTCTGAAATGGGAAGTATAAACCCGGTTGTATTTTTGCCTGATACTTTAAACAAAAACGCCGCCGACCTGGCCGCACAATATGCCGGCTCAATAACTTTGGGCATGGGCCAGTTTTGTACCAACCCGGGCCTGATGCTGGCTATTGAAGGCGACGGACTTTACAGTTTCCTGGATAGCCTTGGCAAAGGCATTGAAGCTATAAAGCCCGCCAAAATGCTGCATGCGGGTATCCATACTGCTTATGAAAAAAAGAGCCATGAAGCGTTAACGCAGGATGGTGTTAAGGTGATCCAGAAATCGGCTACCGAAGCATACGATATTGAGGCGTTACCAACCGTAGCCCTGGTAAGCGGCGAAACTTTTTTAGCCAACCCATTACTGCACGAAGAGGTTTTTGGACCATACTCACTGATGGTAAACTGTAAAGACGAGCAGGAACTGCTTAAAGTATTAAAATCGGTATCGGGCCAGTTAACCACCACCGTAATGGGTACCGACGAGGATTTTGCAGGGCATAAAGCTTTACTACAATTACTGCCATCAATTGCCGGCCGTGTATTGTTTAACGGCGTACCAACCGGGGTTGAAGTTTGCCATAGTATGGTTCATGGCGGCCCTTTCCCGGCTACTACCGATAGCCGCTTTACCGCAGTGGGCACCAACGCCGTAAAACGCTGGGTTCGCCCGGTATGCTACCAAAACTGCCCTGATGGTTTATTGCCTTTGGCGTTGCAAAATGCGAATCCTTTGGGAATTTGGAGGCTGGTAGATAATGAGTGGAAGAAATAATTAAGCTTGACACCGGTAACTTAGCATGATGCCGATTTATTAATAAATTAGCATCATGCTTCTTTTCAAATCCATTGCGGACGTTATTAATTATCTGAAAACCCATTTAGGCGATACCGATATAACCCTTAATAAGGGAGCAAGCCAAAATCAGATAGAAGCTGTAGAAAACGCCTACAACATAAAATTACCGGACGACATCCGGCAGTTTTATGAATTCACAGACGGTTTTATATCTGATGAGGATATGTTTAGCATCATTCCACTAAACGATATAATAGAGAATAAGGAACAACGCAATTATAAAGAGTTGTACATAGCCGAGTTTATGATTTATTGTGACACATGGGAGTTGATAGTAAACCCGGATAGCAATAATGACTATAAAATAACCACAATAGACAACACCAACGACAACATCGTTTTGACAAATTCTTTTGTCGAGTTTCTCAGAAGATTCCTAATTGGTGGATTATACGATAAGAATGGGTTGTATGATTGGAGAGTTCAATTAAAAAGATAATCTAACTATTTTCCGTTCAAGGCGTTGTTACCACCGTATGCGAACCATCAGGATTTACCACGATAGTTGTGTTGCTGGTTGCTTTAACCGCAACTGAATGCGTGCCATCAGGATTTACAATAACCAGGGTTTGCCCGTTATCTATCATGGTAGTGTGTGTACCATCGGGGTTAACGATTGTTGAGGATGATCCATTTTTTATTATTGTAGAATGTGTCCCGTTTGGATTAACAACAGTGATGGTTGCCCCATTATCTATCCACAACGAATGTGTACCATCTGAATTGGTAGCAGTAGTTGTTTGCCCTGTTTGCGATACTACCGTATTTGTACCATCGGGATTTACTATGGTAGCTGTTTTCCCGTTTTTAATTATAGTAGCCAGTTTACCGTCTGGGTAAACAAAGGTAAAATTGTACGAACTGTCTTTACTTGATTTTACAGCATTATACACTGCAAGGTCGTTGGTGTTAAATATTGCTGTTTGCTGGGCAAATGCAGTACCGCTAAAAGCAATGGATAACAGGATGACGATAAGTTTTTTCATGATGAAGCAGGTTTCCGAATTTGACTATAACATCCGGAAAAGGTTTAATAACCATTTTCAAAAACTCAAGTTACTGCTTCAATATTGTTAGCCATTCGGCTACTTACTTCCCAAACCGCTTTACCACATCGGGTGCGGCACCTGCAAGTTTAATTTTATAGCGATAGCCGCCGTTAAAAAAATCTTCTTCGCGTAAAAACTCGTGGGTATTTTTACTTATCCAAAAGGTTTGGGTATAGTGCTGGCCTTTAAAATCGGCTTCGGTAAACAGCTTCCAGCAATCAACTTTTTCGTTGTCCAATGTGGCCAGCTCTTCACTGCCGGTTACTTTGTAAACCGCGTATTCCGGAGTGTTGCTCACCACATCATAAAAATTGATGGCAAATGTTTTGCCGGCCGCAAGAGGCAGCATCTCAAAAGTTTCTATATCCAGGTTCCAGTTAAAATAAGGCTCTTTAACATTTAGCAAAAAATCCTTCGCCAGGTTATTTTTCACGGTATCGGCACCGGCAATTTTAGCAGCGCCCCAATTGAATGCTTTGGTTTTTGTGCCTATGGTTTCTGAATGATAAACCGGCGTAAAATCCGCCGCCCTGTTTGCCGAGAATGTCGACCGGTACGATGCGCTGTCGGCTGCATACCAATGCTGGGTTACGGTGACTATCTCCTCGCCGTTACGATTGCCTGTTTCTACATCGCGTAGCCAGACAGACATGCGCAACCTCCTATCGTCCTTAAGATTTTGAAAGTACACCAGGTATTGCCGCAACCCCGGTTTAAGGTTGGCTATAACAAGGCGTTTATCTTTTAAACGAATAGTATCTGTTTGCGCCATTACCTTGGGGCAATGCGCAGTCAGCAACAATAAAGTAACGGTAATGGCTATTATTTTTTCAACTATATGTTCCGTTTTCATGGTAATTTAATGGGCCGGCAAGGGTGGTTAATTCTATTTATTTAATCAAAGCTGCGTTTTCGGCTCCGGCAATAAAAATCATTTCAACGGTTGCAGTTTTATTTTTAACGTGTTTGCCTTTTTGTTCAATGAACGGTTAGGCTTTATCGGCAAGCGTAGCGCAATGCTATTAGTCATTTTCAAATTCTCAAATTTTCAAATCCTCAAATCAATCCCATCCAACCAAAAACCTTACCTTTACAACCCCATGTATCTGCAGCAGCTATCAGTTATCAATTTTAAAAATTACGAGGAGGCCGAACTTGTTTTCAGCAAGGGTGTTAATGCCTTTACGGGTAATAATGGCGCGGGCAAAACCAATTTGCTTGATGCTATACATTACCTGTCGCTTTGTAAAAGTTATTTTAACCCGATAGATAGTCAGCAGATAAAACAAGGCTCCGATTTTTTTATCATAACCGGTGTTTTTAACAAAAGCCAGCAAACCGAGGCCGTAGCTTGCTCGGTAAAACGGAACCAAAAAAAACAGTTTAAGCGTAATAAAAAAGATTACCAGCGCCTGGCCGATCATATTGGCTTGCTGCCATTGGTGATGATATCGCCCTATGATACCAGCATTATAACCGAAGGAAGCGAGGAACGCCGCAAGTTTATTGATAATGTAATATCGCAAACAGATAACCATTACCTTGATGAGCTGATAACCTACAACAAGGTACTGGCCAACCGCAACGCCCTGCTGAAGCTGATAGCTGATACGGGCCGGTATGACCCAAGCCTGCTGGAGGTAATGGATGAGCAGCTGGTACAGTCGGGCAACCGTATATTTGAACGCCGCAAGGCTTTTATGGAAGGCTTTACCGAAATATTTAACAAACACTACAGCTTTTTAAGCGACGATGCCGAACTGGTTGAACTGGCTTACGAATCGCAGTTATTACAGGATGATTTTGCCGGCTTGCTAAAAAAAACGGTGGAGCGCGACAGGGCTCTTGAACGTACTACCGCCGGTATCCACAAAGACGACCTGCAATTTGGCATTCACGGCATGGCCATGAAAAAATTCGGGTCGCAGGGACAGCAGAAATCATTTTTAATAGCACTTAAACTGGCGCAGTATACTTTTTTATACCAGCAAAAAGGATTTAAGCCTTTGTTGTTACTGGATGATATTTTTGATAAGCTGGATGATGAACGCGTTACCAAACTAATGAAAATGGTGAGCAACAATGATTTTGGACAAGTATTTATTACTGATACCAGCATAAAGCGGGTAAGTGAAATATTTGATAAAATTGCTGTGGAGGTTAAATTATTTAATGTGAGCAAAGGAGCTATTGATGCGTAAAACAAACGATAAATCATTAAAGGAAGCCATTGAGCAAATGCTTAATGTATACAAAATTAAGCGTAGATATGATGAAACCGGCGTGGTCGCGGCATGGCCCGAGCTGGTGGGTAAATCGGTAGCAAACCGTACCAAAGAATTATTTATCCGCGATAAAAAATTATTTCTTCGGATTGAATCATCGGTGATAAAACACGAATTGATGCTGATGCGCAGCCAGATTATAGATAAAATTAATGCTGAAGCAAGAGGAATTTTGGTTGAGGAGATTGTATTCCTATAAACTCACCTGCAAAAAAATACCCTGATTGGGAAAACCGGGTAATAATTGCACCAAACCAAAAGCGTAAATAGAATATTACCTCTCTCTTGAGATACGAAGCTGACGTGCGCGGATATGTTGCCTGATGCCAAGGTCATCAGTAATCATGGAGTATATTAAAATAAACAATCCGGGGATAACAAAAGCTAATTGAACTTCGGGGTGGCTTTTATAAAGCAATATTGTGCATGTACATAAACATACAACAATCAGTGTATATATAACAACCTTCAAAAACAATTTCATATTTAAATGAGTTATTGGGATTTTGCCCCGGTTTATAATATTGTTTAGGTTAACAAAAAATTCAACCCCGTTTTGTAAACTTACAAATTTATATTTAACAACACAAAACCCGCACCAAATTTATTTATGGATGTAACGTTTGCATTACATCCATAAATACCTGATTATTAAAACCGCTCGAACGCCGAGAAAAAGAAACTGCCTTCAATTGCGGCATTTTCGTCCGAATCGGATCCATGAACAGCATTTGCGTCAATTGATTTAGCAAACAGATTACGGATAGTACCTTCCTCTGCTTTAGCAGGATCGGTAGCGCCAATTAGTTTACGAAAATCTTCAATAGCGTTATCTTTTTCCAAAATAGCCGCTACTATCGGGCCCGACGACATGAATGTTACCAGGGCATTATAAAAAGGACGTTCTTTATGCACTTCATAAAACTGGCCTGCCTTTTCGGCGCTTAATGCTGTGTATTTAAGGGCGATTATTTTAAAACCGCTTTTGGTTATCTTGTCTATTATAGCACCAATATGTCCGTTTGCAACGGCATCTGGCTTAATCATGGTAAAAGTTCTGTTTGTGGTCATTATATTAATTATTTTTTGGTTGTGATTGAAATGCGATAAAGTAGACTGCCGGTTGCTTGCCCCGGCCGCCAATGGTTGCTTTATATTTAATATTTTGCCGCAAAAGTAGCTTTTTACATCTGTAAGATAAAGCTTTTTGTGTTAAAATAGATGGTTTGTATTTAATTTATTTATTTAGCTTTGCAACTCTTTTTTAAAATTGATGTTAGATTTAGCCGCGCTTACAGAACTTTTAGCAAGCCCCAGAAAAATAGTGATCACTACCCATCATAAACCTGATGGTGATGCTATGGGCTCGTCATTGGGTTTGTACAATTATTTGATACAGCAAGGCCATCATGCCACGGTTATTGCCCCTACAGATTACCCTGCTTTTTTAAGCTGGCTGCCCCGCAATGGCGATGTTATCATATATACAGAGCAGATCGAAAAGTCGGCAACGTTAATTGCCGATGCCGAGCTTATATTTTGTCTTGATTTTAATGCCTTAAGCCGCATCAATGAAATGGGTGTCTTGGTAGGCGAAAGCAAGGCTTACAAAATCATGATAGATCATCACCTGGAGCCGCAGGATTTTGATGACTACCGCCACTGGAACATTAATGCCTGTGCAACGGCCCAGCTTATTTATGATTTTATTGTTAACGAGCTGCACCATCGCGAATTGATTAATGCCGATGTAGCAACCTGCTTATACACTGGCATCATGACCGATTCAGCATCGTTCCGCCTGCCCAATACCACATCAACCGTGCACCGCATTGTTGCCGACTTGATTGATTTGGGCGCGGTTAACTGGCGTATTCACGAACTGGTGTACAATAGTGCAACCGAAAACCGGTTAAGATTTTTAGGACATTGCCTGGCAAATTGCCTTGAAGTGCTGCCCGAATACCATACCGCAATTATTGCCGTTAATAATACCGACTTGCATAAGTACGATGTTGATACCGGCGATACCGAAGGCATTGTAAACTATGCACTATCAATGGCGGATATAAAACTGGCCGCTTTTATAGTGGAACGTAGCGACAGGGTAAAACTTTCGTTACGGTCAAAAGGCGAATTTCCGGCAAACGAAATTTGCAAAAAATATTTTGATGGCGGCGGTCACCGCAATGCGGCCGGCGGTCATTCAAGTAACACCCTTGAACAGGTTGTACAACAATTCAAAACCATTTTACCCGAATATAAAAAACTATTAAATCAATAAAATGAAACAAAAATTAATGTTCCTGGCCATTGCTGCAATTGGATTTTCAAGTTGCAACGGAGGCTTTAAAAAAGGAGATGCTGGGTTACTTTATAACATCCACACATCTAAAGGCGGTACCCATATTAAAGACGGCGACTTCGTGAGCGTAAATATGATTGTAAAAACCGATGGTGATTCGGTATTGAGCAATACTTATGATATGGGTCACCCTATCATCATTATGCCAATGCCTAAACCACAGGCTAAAGGTGATATTTATGCCGGCCTTGAATTGCTTGGCGAAGGTGATAGCGCAACTTTTAAAGTACCAACCGATTCGATATTTAAAGGTGGCCAGCAACGTCCGCCAAACCTGAAAGGCAAATTTTTAATATTCCAGGTTAATATCAATAAAGTATTGGCAAAAGGTTCACTTACCGAGCAGGTTTTCCGTGGCAGGGTACAGGATTACTTAAAAACCCTTACCGAAGCGATGAAAGCACAGGAGCCAGGCAAAATCAAAAAGTACATTGCCGATCATAACCTTAAAGTTACAACTACCGCATCGGGCTTAAACTACGTTATTACTACACCAGGTACAGGCCCAACTCCGGCAGTTGGCGATACCGCTGTTGTTAACTACACCGGCAGGCTTCCAAATGGTAAAATATTTGAAACCAGTGTTAAAGAAATAGCCATAAAAGAAAAACAACCCATTGAACCAGGTCGTCCGTTTGCACCTCTCCGCATCCCGGTTGGCCAGGCTAAAGTAATACCAGGCTGGGACGAAGGTTTGCAATTGATGAACAAAGGTTCGAAAATCACCTTGGTTATCCCTTCGGCTATTGCCTACAGAGATCAGGGTGTTGGCCCTATCGGCCCATTCACACCAATTATTTTCGAAATGGAAATGGTTGAAATTGTGAAACCTAATCCAAATGCACCAAAACCGGTTATGCCGCAAATGCAAATGCAACAGGCGCCAAGCCAGTCGCAACCTACTCAAAGATAATTTATAACGCTTTTACAGCCTTCCTGACACGCGTCAGGAAGGCTTTTTCTATTTTTATGAAAAACATTTTTTATCTATTAACGGCCCTGTTTGGCATAGCTACGCTAGCCGCCCGTGCACAAAACGGTATGCAAACCACACCTGCCGGCGCCCAATACCAGATATTTACTCATAACACCGGCGAAAAAATTAAACTGAACGACATCGTTTATTTTAATTATATCCAGATGACAGATAAGGATTCGGTTTTATACAGCTCATTTAAAACAGGTAAGCCTCAACCGGCACAAATCCGCCCATCGCAAAATGTAGCCGATTTAATGGATATTTTCCCGCTGCTTGCCCTGAATGACAGCGCAATGGTGAAAGTACCAACCGATTCTATTTTTAAGGGGCATGAAGAAGCGCGCCCGCCGTTTTTCCCTAAAGGCAGCAAGCTGGTGTTTATCCTTAAAATAATCAAAGTACAATCGTTACAGGAAGCCATGGCCGAACGTACCGCTGCTATTGAGAAGATGAAATCACAGGAAGTTACTGAAACCAACACCTACATAACGGCCAATAAACTAAACCCTGTTACAACAGCATCCGGCTTAAAGTATATTGTAACCAAGGCATCTGCCCTGCGCAAGCCGTTGGATGGCGATACGGTAATGGTTAATTATACCGGCAGGCTGCTCAATGGCCAAACATTTGATTCCAGTATCGAAGCAGATGCAAAGGCAGGCGGCGTTTATCAGCAGGGACGCCCTTACGAGCCGCTTCCGGTAGTTTTAGGCGAGCATCGCGTAATACCGGGCTGGGAAGAAGGCCTGGCTTTACTGCGCGAAGGATCAAAAGCCAAATTCATTATCCCATCAAAATTGGGCTATGGCGAGCAAGGTATGGGTAACGGCGCTATCCCGCCTTATGCCACACTGGTGTTCGATCTTGAGATTGTAAAGGTAAAACCCGGCAAACATACACCCGTTGCTGCCAAGCCATGCGTTAAGCACACGGTAAAGAAAAAAACAACTGCAGCTAAAAAGAAAAATTAAGCTTAAAAGCCTTCCTGATAAACCGGGGAGGCTTTTTACTTTTGCAACATGGTATTAACAGACACACATACCCATTTATACTACGAAACTATTCCCGGTAAACGCGCCGCCCTTGTGCAGCGTTGTATCGACAATAATATCAGCCGCCTGTTTTTGCCCAACGTAGATACGGCATCGGTACCCCTGGTTTATGACCTGGTACAGGCTTATCCCGGTTTATGTTACCCTATGCTGGGCCTGCACCCATGCTCGGTAAAGGCAGATTGGGAGCAGGAACTGGCAAGCATTAAAGCGGCGCAGGGGCAACATCCAATTTACGCCATAGGCGAAATTGGTATCGACCTCTATTGGGACAAAACTTTTTTAACCGAACAGGTTGAAGCATTCAAACAGCAAATTAACTGGGCAAAAAGTCTTGATTTGCCCATCGTAATTCATTGCAGGGATGCTTACAACGAAGTTTATGAAGTATTACAGCAGGAAAATGACGATAAGCTACGCGGCATATTCCATTGTTTTGGTGGCACTGTGGAGCAAGCCCAACAGGTGATTGATTTAGGATTTTACCTGGGTATAGGCGGCGTTGTTACCTATAAAAATTCGGGGCTCGACAAAGTTGTGGCCGAAATTGATTTAAAGCATATAGTTTTAGAAACAGATTCTCCGTACCTTACGCCCGTTCCGTTCCGGGGTAAACCTAATGAAAGCTCGTACTTGATTTATATTGCCCAAAAAGTGGCGGACCTGCACCAAACCAGTGTGGAGGAGGTTGCGCGCGTAACAACCGAAAATTCTAGGCTGATATTTGGAATATAATAATTGAAATGTTTATACAGCATAATACTTAATTAATGAGCCAGATACTGATCATTTACACCGGCGGTACCATAGGTATGATGAGCGATCCTGTAACCAAGGTGCTTAAGCCTATCAACTTTGAGCAAATAATGGATAATGTGCCCGAGTTGGAGAAACTAAACTGCCGGATTAAAGTACATTCTTTCGAAGAGATCATTGATTCATCAAATATGAACCCGGCCATCTGGAGCGACCTGGCCGGCCTTATCGAATCCAATTATCATGATAATGATGGTTTTGTGATCCTCCACGGTTCAGACACCATGGCTTATACCGCCTCGGCGTTGAGTTTTATGCTCGAAAATTTAGGCAAGCCCATCATTTTTACCGGCTCGCAATTGCCAATCAGCGCTATCCGTACTGATGCCAAGGAAAACTTGATGACCGCCATTGAAATTGCAAAGGCCAAGAAGAACGACCGCGCCCGCGTACCCGAGGTATGTATCTATTTTGATTACAAACTATTCCGTGGTAACCGCGCCTTTAAATATAATTCATCAAAGTTTGAGGCCTTCCGCTCGCCAAATTATCCCATCCTGGCCGAGAGTGGCGTGCACCTTAAATTCAGTGCCAACGATATCAGGCACCCACACGACGGCGACGAGCTTATCATCCACAACAACCTTATCAGCGATGTAGGTGTATTAAAACTTTACCCTGGCATAGGCACAAAAGTAGTTGAGGCCATTTTAAATGCCGATGTACGAGGCGTTGTAATGGAAACTTTTGGGGCGGGCAATACCACAACCGACGCATGGTTTATCAACCTGCTGGAGAAAGCCATTAAAGACGGTAAAGTGATTGTAGATATCTCGCAATGCAAAGTAGGTACGGTTGAACTTGGCCGTTACGAAACCAGCAAGCAACTTAAAGATATGGGCGTAGCCAACGGTTACGACATGACTTTTGAATCGGCAGTAACCAAAATGATGTACCTGCTGGGCAAATTTGACGACCCGGCCCTGGTAAAACATTATATGGAAACGGATTTAAGGGGCGAGATAACGGTATCGTAAAAAGGTTTCCCAATAGGTTTTAACTTTTTGACTTAATCAAGCGTCTTCCCGTTAGATAACAACGTAGCACGCTTTGTGTACATGGATATAGCGGTTAAATCCGTATATCAGCCAGATCACCTTGGCACATAATAGGCCAGGGTGCGGTTATTGAATATCACAAACCTATTTATCCGATCGGATCAACATCAATTCTTATCGGCTCATATCGGCTCAAAATTTAGTTCTTGGATAGTACAAAACCTATTTGCAGTAGGTATATTCTATCGGATCAACATTAGCTCTTATCGGCTCATATCGGCTCAAAAAGATTATTAATGTTTATATTTGTATATGAGTAAAGTTAATATTGGCCTGTTAACACTGAAGCTTGACTGGAAGCTTATTGCATTAATTAGTGATATCAATCGTTTCGATGCAGAATGGAAATCTATAGAGCGCAGAGAAGGACAAAGCCTGAAAGAACTAAAATCCATAGCGACTGTTCGAAGCGTAGGTGCATCTACCCGCATTGAAGGGTCAAAGTTAAGTGATGAAGAGGTTGATGTACTTTTAAAAGATATTGACATTTCGAAATTACAGGAAAGAGATCAACAGGAGGTTGTAGGCTACTTCGAGGTGCTGGATATAATAAATGAATCTTATGAGGACATCCCAATTACAGAAAGCGGACTAAAAAACCTACATAATATTTTAATGAAATATAGTGAAAAAGACCAATGGCATAAAGGTGATTATAAGCAACACACCAATGCGGTACAAGCTCAAATGCCAGATGGATCTTCACAAATAATTTTCAGAACTACTGAACCCGGTTTTGCCACGGTGGATGCCATGCGTACAATGATTGATTGGTTTCATCAGGATAATGTAATTGACATATTAGTTAAATGCGCCGTTTTTAGTTACGAGTTTGTAACTATCCACCCTTTTCAGGATGGAAACGGTCGCTTAAGCCGCCTCCTGTCTACGTTGCTTTTGCAAAAGGCAGGCTACCAATGGATACAATACGTTAGTTTAGAGCACGAAATAGAATACCGAAAGACAGAATACTATAGAGTACTTAGAAGTTGCCAGGCACAGCGGCCTGGCGAAGATGTAACGGAATGGATTGTTTTTTTTCTTGATTGTTTGAAGAACGTACAGGATTCACTCATGGAAAAATTGAAAATCCATGGGGTGGAGCAACAGTTAACAAGAAGAGGAAAAATGATATTAACAATAATTAGTGCAAATCCAGGAATAAAATCTGGCGAAATTGCTAAGAAATTAAATTTATCCGCTCCTACCATCAAACGAGCCCTAAGTAAACTATTGACATTCAATTTTATTAAAGCAGAAGGAAATGGGCCAGGTACAAATTATCATATCGTTTAGCTCTATCTGGTACCGGGTGTAAATCAAATTGTCGCTAACGGACTATTTGGGCTAAAGCCCTTAGCTTCCAATTTATGCTTACCCGCCCCTTAAAAGGGACGGCAATGAATGATTTAATTCATTGCCGTTGGCTGAAGCCAACGGACAAAGATCCAACAAAAATAGGGCTTTAGCCCAATTAACGGATATAATCGGCAACCTTCGGCAATATTCGTTTAGCGACAATTTGATTTACGCCCTCTGGTACCCCGTTCGTAGATTTTAAATTTAACAAAACTCACAATGGCCTTGGCTTCGGCACTTTAAACTAAGATCCCATATCTGTATCGGCTCAACCGCATTCATTTTGCAATCTTCATTCTACCCTAAATACCGTTTCATCATCAAATCGGTCTGCAAATCATCACCCAGCCAAAAAGGATGCGAGCCAAACACCTCAAAACCGTTCTTTTTATAAAAAGCCAGCGCCTTGGCGTTGTGCTCCCAAACACCAAGCCATATGTAGGCTTTCTTCATCTGCACGGCAATATCAAGCGCCTTATCAAAAAGTAACTGGCCAACCTTTTTGCCATGGAAAGCTTTCAGCACGTAAATTCTTTCTACTTCTAAAGCATTATCGTCCTTTACGTCGGTTTGTGCCGGCCCGTGGTTAATTTTTACGTAACCAACTATATTACCATCAACCTGTGCCATGTAAAATTCCGAATAAGGGTTATTAACCTCGGTGGCCAGCTTCTCGTCGGCAAAAGCAGTCGTCAGGTAATCCTGCATATTTTCGGGCGTGTTTAAGTGCGCGAAGGCTTCGTTAAAGGTTTCGATACCAATTGCTTTTAAAGCCTGGATGTTTTGCATATCCACTTTAATAAACCGGATGCCGGCGCTGTTCATGGTCATTGTATCGGTCATGATGATATTATTGAGATTCAAGTTGTAATACGTTGTTAAATAAATTCTCCTGTTCTGCCGGCACGTAATTAGCAGCACACTGGGCATTGGCCAGATGTCTGAAACGCAGGTAAAGCAGCGCCGATGCTACCAGCAGGCCACTGTAAAGCCCAAGCCAAACGCCTGTTAAGCCCATAGGGGTATGCAGGCCCAGTAAAAAAGCTACCGGCAAGGCAACGCCCCAGTAAGCGGCCAGGTTAATTAATACCGGGTATTTTAAATCGCCCAGGCCCCTTAGTATGCCCAGGCTTACCACCTGCAGGCCATCGAAAACTTCTAACCCGGCAGCTATAACAAACAGGTTGCCCACTATACTCACCACCAGCGGATCAACCGAGATAACTTTAGGCAAAATACCTTTTAAAACCAACAACAGCACCCCGGTAACCAGGTGAAATACAATAGTAAGGTGATAGCTCGCCAACGCCGATGCACGCAGTAAATAAAACTTTGCCTGCCCCAAAAAGTAGCCGGTTTGAATGGCCGCCGCCGTGCCTATACCGTTAACCGCGTAATAAATAAACGACAGATAATTCATGGCTATCTGGTATGCTGCCAGCTGCCTGGCCCCTATTATCCCTACTATAAAAACCGCCGCGCTAAATGCGCTTATCTCGAAAATGTTTTGCAACACAATGGGAACGCTGGTGGCCAGAATTTTTTTGAACCGCCCCACATCAAACTGAAAAGGGCGGCAGCCTTGCAGGAACTTATTAAACCGCTGTTTTTTAAGCACAAACGCAGCCATAATTATGGCCATCAGCCCTCTATCGATAATAGCGCTGTAACCTATGCTTTTGGCGCCCATGGCCGGCATGCCAAACAAGCCTTTTACCAATATAATACCAACTACAATATTGATTACATTTCCCCAGATGCTCACCTGCATAGCCAGCCTGGTAAAACCCAAACCTTCGGCAAACTGCTTAAACGATAAAAACAACATCAAAGGGATAATAGATAATCCCAGCAATACCAGCAAGGGTTTGGCCTGTCCCACCACTGCCTTATCCAAGCCAATATGTGCTATTAAGTATTGCCCGCCAAGCCATGTGATAATTAACAGCATTAGCCCCGTCAGGATATTAACTACCACGCTGTGCGACAACAGCCGGCCGCATTCCAGGTAGTTACCGGCCCCGTTTTCGCGTGCAACCAGCGGGGTTATGCCATAGGATATACCGATGGCAATAATAAGCATCAGGTTAAAAAACCCATTGGCAATAGCCAGCGCTGCAAGCGGTACCGTACCGGCAAAGTGGCCCAATATAATGGACGCCGAAAAGCCCACTAACGGATGCCCCACCTGCGATATCATTACCGGGTACGCCAAACGCATGGTAGCGCTGTAATGGGTTTTATATTTTTTAAAAAAAGTCAAGCGGATTTTTATTTGCTGTAAAAGTAGCCTATCTATAAATGCTAAAAAATGCTTATTTTAGATTAATTAATGATTTTTACGCATTAATAAATATGGATTTACAGCAGATAAAAAACTTTTTGGCCCTTGCAGACGAACTTCATTTTTGGAATACATCGGCCAAACAAAACATTACCCAATCGGCATTAAGCAGGCAAATTAAATCGTTGGAGGATGAGTTGGATGTGCAGCTATTTGAGCGCACCAAGCGGAGTGTTAAGCTAACCCCCGCCGGCGAGTTCCTGAAAACCAAATGGGCTGGTATTGTAGATGAGTTTAATTTCATCCACCAGTTTGCCAAAAAAATCGAGCTTGGCGAAACCGGGTCCATCCGGATAGCGCACCCGGATTCTATTTCGTTTTCTACCCTCCCGCAGCTGATACTTGATATCTCCATCCGCTATCCCGAACTAAAGATTGAAATGATACAGCTGGCTTATGAAGACGAACAGGAGTTTTTAACCAAATACAAAATCGATCTCAAATTCAGCCGCGACATGAACCGGCTGGATAATATCAGCTCGATGAAAGTACAGACAGATCACCTGGCCCTGGTATTGCCCCAGGATCATGCGTTTAAGGAACTGGCCGATATTACCGATGAATCATTACAAACGCAAAAATTTATTATGCCGCGTTCCAACAGCAGCAGCAGCTACAGCCAGCTTACCCACCAGGTGTTTGAACACTACGGCATATCGCCCGAGTCTTCTTATACATCCGATTTTGGATCAACCATCATTTCGCTCATCACCAGGCAATTCGGCATCAGCATAATGCCTTACTCCTACGCCAACCAGGGCTACCAGGGCATCCGGTTTATTGAACTTCCTTTTGAAAGCAACCTGTTTGTTCACTGGCGAACCGACGACCACAGCCCTATATTGAAGAATATTTTAAGAATGGTTGAGGGGCTGGCTTAGGAAGGAGAATGAGGTTCAAATTAGAAAAATGTTATGCTTTCTTGCTTACCATTAGCATGTACTATAAATATTCTCTTTTGCCATTTTCCATTTCATAGTTCCCGGATTTTATAACTCAGGATGACATGTCCAATTTCCCTGCCATCCTTATCAGTTTAGTGTTAACCATGATAAATATAAAAAATTGATTATCAAATATTTATAAATACAATGCCTAAAATATGTTAAGTTATGTTAACCCAATTAGATGCGTTTGTCCTGGGCCAACAGAAAGTTCGCAAATCATTATTCGAATTTTAGTCAAACCCGGCCCTCTAACTTAATGAGGCTCCCGCCGCAACCGGCTCTATCTTCAATGCCTTTCCTTCGCGCAGCAGCTCCTGGGTAATAGCACGGGTATACGTTTTGATCTCTTCCTGGAAATCGGCTACGGATGCACCGGTACGGATCTCTTCCAGGCGTTTTTCCCAGTTACCCGTCAGTTCGGCCTGGGCTATTTGCTGGTTTTTTACTACCTGATATACCGCCAGCCCGGTTGGGGTAGGTACCAGGTTCTTTTTTTCGCGGAGGATGTAATTGCGTTTCAGCAATGTTTCGATAATGGAGGCACGGGTAGCCGGAGTGCCCAGGCCGCTATCCTTCATGGCGTAGCGCAATTCTTCGTCGTCAATTTCTTTCCCTGCTGTTTCTAAAGCTTTAAGCAGGCTGGCTTCGTTATACAGGGGCTTGGGCTTGGTTTGTTTCTCTAACAAAGCCTTATCCGTAATAGGCAACGTTTCGCCTTGCTGTACTTTGGGCAGGGTTGGGTTTTCCTCGTCCTTTTTTTCCTCGTCGGTATCGTTAAATACGGCGCGCCAGCCTGGTGTTTGTATAACCGTACCGCTGGCCATAAACAACGAACCCGATTCGATGGTGATCTTGGTGATCTCCTTAATACAATCCTGGTGAAAGGCTTCCAGCATGCGGCCGGCAACCATATCGTAAACGGCCTGTTTATCGGGCGTTAGCTGGTAAGGAGGTTCGCCAGTGGTTAATATGGCATGGTGATCGGTTACCTTTTTGGCGTTTACACTGCGCTTGCTCAGCTTGGCGCCCGATAACAGGGTGGCCTGTTTGCCGAAATCGGGATGCTCCTTTAGTTTTTCAATCAAATCGGGTACGCCTGCAAATACATCATCGCCAATGTACCGGCTGCCGGTACGCGGGTAGGTTACCAGCTTGCCCTCGTACAGGTTTTGCAATATGTTAAGGGTTTGGTCGGCAGTGAAGCCTTTGCGCTTGTTGGCTTCCTGCTGCAGGCTGCTCAGGTCGTGCAATAAGGGCGGTGGTTCTTTACGGGGCTTGGCCTCCACATTAATAATATGAGCACCCTGCGGAAAGCCTGATGCCACATCCTGTACCTTATCAAAAATAAGCTGCGCTTCCTCTTTAGTTTTAAAGTTATTCACCGAGATGGCTTTAAACACCTGCCCATCCTTATCGGGTTGTATGCTTACCTGATAGTACAACTGGGGCACAAAGTTTTTATTATCCAGATAGCGCGAGCAAATCATGGCCAGTGTAGGCGTCTGCACCCGCCCCAGCGACAGTACGCCCCTATTGCCCGACGACAGGCTTAAGGCCTGCGTGGCATTCATCCCAACCAGCCAATCCGACTGCGACCTGCAATGCGCAGAATTGAACAGTGTGTCGTAATCGCTGCCTGGTTTCAGGTTGCGGAAACCTTCTTTAATTGCTTCATCAGTTTGCGACGAGATCCACAGCCTTTTAAAAGGCTTTTTGCATTTTAAATAATAATAAATATAGCGAAAGATGAGTTCACCCTCACGCCCGGCATCCGTGGCTACAATAATTTCGGTAGCTTCATCAAACAGGCTTTTAATAATATCCAGCTGCTTTTTAACAGATGGATCGTCAATCATACCATCCTTTGATTTCACCTTGCGGATAGAGAGTTTGAATTTGGGCGGCAGCATAGGCAGGTTTTGAACGCTCCAGCCGTAATAGCCGTACTCCTGCGGTGCCGCCAGCTGCAACAGGTGACCAAATGCCCAGGTAAAAGTATAGCCTTTACCCTCCATATAGCCGTCTTTTTTGGTGGTAGCGCCAAATACTTTGGCAATTTCGCGGGCAACGGACGGCTTTTCGGCTATAATAACTTTCATGTTGGTTCATTAGTTCACTGGTTCATTAGTTCATTGGTGAATAGTTTGATACTCATCGCTTCCATATACGCGGCTTGCTTTGTTTGCAAACAGTGCCATGCACGAGGCGACCAATAAATAAATTTAGAACCGGGGAACAAATATATAAACTAAAGCGCCCTACGATGCAAACTAATTACCAACGAACCGGCAGACTAATCTAAGAAGCTGTTTAAATTTGATTCGAATTATTTATTAACCTTTGCGCGCAACTTTTTCGGGGCCAATTTCGACTTATACTTACCCAACACCCAAAACAATTGATCACATGAAAAAAAAGCCCTCATCTTTCAGTTTTATCGCTGCATTTTTATTAGTAACCGGTTTGATACTTTGCTGTCCGATTGCATCGCCGGCACAAGATTGTAATTGCGTCACCAACTTTGAGTGGATGGTAACAACCTTCGAGAAGAACGACGCCGGTTTTCAATACGTAATAGATAAGAAAGGGGTGGACGATTATCAAAAGCATAACGCAACGTTTAGGCAGAAAGTAAAAAACATTACGAAAGTATTCGACTGTCAGGCCGCGTTGTATAACTGGCTCAAGTATTTCAGGCCAGGGCATATCGGCATATCGGTTATAAATCAGCCACAATCGGCTAACAACACAAAATTTAATGTCGATTCTGTTCGGCAGGTGTACAAGAATACAAAGACCATAGACCTCACCGAAGGGCAGTTTATTTCCGTTTTAGCGAAGAAAAAAAACAAGAACCCGGTTGAAGGTATCTGGACAGATGGGCGGTACGTGATAGGTATTATTGGCGATAACAAAGACGCGATGAAATATACAGGCTTTATCATTAAAGCCGACAGTGTTTTCTGGATGCCCAAACAAATTAAAGTTGACATGACACTAAATCCCGATAAAAAAGGATTTACGGCCAGCTACTATATGCAAAACCATTCAACGCGGCCCACCCAGGCCAACCTGGTAACCGGAACCAATAATTTGTTGGTATTGTATAACGCCTACTGGACCAGGGTACATCCCGAAAATCCGCCCACAAAAAAGGAATCGATACTAACATCCTTTTCAAGATCGCCGGTGCCATTCATCGAAAAGCTGAGCGATAAAACCGTGTACCTGCGTATTCCCTCGTTCCGGGCCGATCAAAAACGGATCATCGACAGCTCTTTGTTGAAATATGATGCCATGATCAAATCTGCGCCTAATCTTATCATCGAAATCCGGAATGGTACAGGCGGCTCAGATGCATCTTATGAAAAGATCATCCCATATCTTTATACATCCCCTATAAGGGAGGTTGGCGTGCAATTGCTGGCAACGGAATTGAACGCCGCAGCACACGAGAACTATGCAAAGCAGTATGATGATACCACCAACAGGAACTACTGTTTACACATTGCCAAAAAGATGCGAGAGCATCTGGGAGCTTTCATAACCATGTCTGATCATATAGCCGATAATGACACCCTGAAAGAAGTTTTACCATATCCCCAAAAAGTGGCGGTTATTTGCAATCAGAACAACGGCAGCACCGACGAGCAATTCCTGCTGGCGGCAAAACAAAGCGCTAAAGTAAAAGTATTTGGCCGCTCGACATTTGGTGAGCTGGATATTTCGAATATGAATTATGTCGATTTCCCCGATAAGAAATTTCAGTTGGGTTATTGCATGAGTAAAAGTTTCCGGATTCCCGGCTTTATGATAGATGGTGTAGGTATTCAGCCAGATTATTTTATCGACGACTCCATTAGCGAAACCGACTGGATCGACTACACCCAGTCGGTGATAGAAAATAAATAGCCGCCGCTGAGTAAAGTATTGATATAAAGAGACTCGTATATTATACGGCCCGTTTGAACTGAACTCGCTGAATTAAATGAAACTCCGATATTTGAAACAGAACTAACCAATAGACCGGAGCGCCTCATATATCTCGGCAGCAAGTAAGCCACTGCCGCCACCGTAGTGTTGTACAATGCGGATACCGGGGTTACAATTACGAAAGTATTGGCTAAGTCGGGATTCTGATTCGGGCGGGATGCCGCCACCGAGGAGTACCAGGGTAAACCTCTGCGCATCAAAAGCCTGGATAGCTTCATCGTCGGTTTGGCAGCCGGTGGCATTCCAGGCCGGATTGTTGTTCACCAGGCGCACTACAGTTGCCAAAATTTCGGGGTGGCGGCCGATGACGAGGATAGGAACAGCGGGAGCTGAAGCCCCACCTAAATCCTCCCCTGAAGGGGAGGACTTTTGATTATCTTGATTCATAGTTGTTATATTTTACTGTCATTGATTATCAATACCACATATCCGTCATTGCGAGGTACGAAGCAATCTCCGAACTGAGCAAATCCGCTTAGCAGGCGACGAGGTTGCCACGCTACGCTCGCAATGACATAGTTTTAATCCATTTCATGCATCATCTACACATCTTAAACAGCAAAGCCATAAACGAAGTTAATTTGCATATCTGCACATTTAAAATCTGCACATCAAAAGCTCATCGGCACTTCCATCAGCAAAAATTCTGCATCGGTACTTGCGGTGATGGTAAAACCTTCGGTGTCCCAAATGCCCAATGCATCGCGGGTGCCAACGGTTTGGCCGTCAATCTGCACTTCTCCGCTTAATACAAATGCGTATACGCCGTTGCCGGGTTTGTGGATAGTATAATCAGTACTTACGCCCGCATCAAATTTACCTAAATTAAACCATGCGTCCTGGTGAATCCACACACCAGAATCATCTGGATTGGGCGATAGCACCTGTTGCAATTTATTATGGCGGTCGTCAAGGTTCAGGGTAAGCTGGTCATACCGGGGTTCCACGTTACGCTGGTTAGGATAAATCCAGATCTGCAGGAATTTTACCCGTTTGTCGGGATCCTGGTTATACTCGCTATGGTAAATACCGGTACCGGCGCTCATCGCCTGGATGTCGCCATTTTTAATAACGGCCACGTTGTTCATGCTGTCCTCGTGCTCCAGGTTGCCTTCCAGCGGTATGCTGATGATCTCCATGTTATCATGCGGATGTTTGCCAAAGCCCATCCCGGCGTCCACAGTATCGTCGTTTAAAACGCGCAGTGCGCCAAAGTTCATTCTTTCGGGATTATAATAACTGCCAAAGCTGAAAGAATGGTAACTGTTCAGCCAGCCGTGGTTGGCGTGCCCCCGTGTTTCGGCTTTATGTAAAATGGTTTGTGCCATGATGTTGTTTCCTCTGTTTTGTTGATGTAAAGGTACAGCGGGATTGGCAAGGGGAAGTTGATGTAGATTAAGATTCACACGAATTTCACGAATTGTTTCGAATTTCACGAATCGTGGCGTAGATAAATCTATAAAGTCACGGTTAAACTGCAAACTGAAACCTGCCTGCAGCCAACTACTTCCTACTTCTCATCCTGCTAAAAAACTCCGGCGTAACGCCAATGTATGATGCTATTTGCTTTTGGGGCAGGGTATATATCAGTGTGGGGTAACGTTTGCAAAAATTGTTGTAGCGGTCTTCAGCCGTAAGGCTAAGGCCGTCTATAAGGCGCTGCTGGCTTGCAACCAGCGAATTCTCGACCAATACCCGAAAAAAGTGCTCAAACTTGGGTATCTGTTTATATAATGCCTCCTGGTTAGTTTTACTCAGCAACAGCACCTCTGTATCTTCCAGCGCCTCTACGTTCAGCATGCCGGGTTTCTGGCTTATCAGGCTGTACATATCGGCCATCCACCAATCTACCGGGGCAAAGCTCAGCACATGCTCAATACCGTTTTTATCAACTGTAAAGCCACGCAGGCACCCGCTGGTTACAAAGGCCGAGTGTTTGCATATATCGCCATCGCTCAACCAAAATTGCTTGCGCTTTATGGTTTGCGGCCGCAGCATACCGGTAAAAATGGTCTGCTCATCGGCGGTTAAATGAATATGTTTGGCAATGTTGTTTAGTATGAGGGTAAATGACATGCCCAAAGGTAAAAAAAGGCCGTCTAAATATCCTTAGCCAGCTCGTCTGCTTCCTGGCCTACGCCAAAATAATTTTCCAGTTCTTTAAGGGTTGATGAATTGGTGGCGATATCTTTTATGATCACCCCCTTTTCCATCAGCAGGATACGGTCGCATACGTCGGTGATGTGGTTAAGGTCATGGCTGGATACGAAGTTGGTTACGTTATTGTTCCTATTCAGCTCCTTCAGCATGTTTTTTAGCCTGAACTGGGTACTGGGGTCTATGTTGGCAAAGGGCTCGTCAAGCATCAGCAATTCGGGGTTTTGCAGCACACAGGAAGCTACACCTACCTTGCATTGGTTCCCTTTGGATAAATCGCGGATGTATTTGCCTTTTTTCAGGATCTCGCCGTTAAAAAAATCAGATAGCTTTACCAGGGTTTCGTCAACAGTGGCTTTACTTTGCTGGTGCAGGCCGCCTATAAAGTACAGGTATTCTTCGGGGGTAAGGTAATCTATCAGGAAACCTTCATCAAGGTATGATGCGGTATAATTTTTCCAGTTTTCATGCCCGGCCACAACTTCGCCATTAGATAATACTTCGCCGGTTTCGGGCCGGATGAGATCAAGTATCATCCGGAACAGGGTGGTTTTGCCCGCGCCATTATTACCAACCAGGCCAACGCTTTCGCCTTTGTTAATTATCAGGTGCGGTACATCAACCACAGTTACGCCGTTATATATCTTTTTCAGGTTTTTTATCTCAATCATGGTTATTTATTTCTGAAGCCTTCGGCTATTTGGTATCTTTTTGTGTGATAATCCATTTCAAGCACTTTTATCCAGTAATTACGGGTTAGTAAGCCGGTTATGCCAATTACCGCTATCAAAGCAATCCCGATATCTGCATGTTTCAATAATGCGAACGGACCGTAAATAATAAACGGCGTAATGATTAGTGGTAGCGACAGTATCCATTGCGAAGCGCCAACGCCCTCCCAGTTAAAGGCCGCCCCTTTTGACAGATCGAGTCGTTTAAAATTGCGATTGGCAAAATAGAGTACCATGGTGGTATTTACGCCAATATTCCACAGGTACATCACAAAATGAATTATCAGCACACGCCATCCAAAATAAACGTAAGGCATAGTAAGGACGAAAAATACCGTTGATATGGTTGTAAACAGCAGGTATTTGGCTTTAATAAAATCGGCAAAGTTAACTTTGCTTACCAGCAAACCATCAAAGTGTGATGCCTGCCAGCCAAACATAAACTGCCCGTAATTGATAATAAAGATACCGGTCATAAACATGCCCGCAAAAACCTTAAAACCCTCGCCATAACGAGGGTATGGATAAAATAGCAGCCCGTAAAAAATAAAAAACAAGCCCATAACCAATGCCGAGCGCGACCGCTTATTACGTAAAACCAGTTTGATCTCGTTGGCAGTTAAATCGCCAACCGCGCCAAACCTTGATAGGAAAGGGATATCGGTACTACTCTTATAGGAACTTACTTTATGCGCTGTGAGATCTTCGAGGTAGAGGTTTTGCTTAAGATATGCAAAGTTTAAATAATACATAGCCCCGCCCAAAACAACAGGTAACAAGGCCAAAGCAGGCATGGTAAGCAGCTTACCAAAGAAAGCAAACGAGATAGCGCGCAACGAAATGAGATGCCATAAAAAATCGCAGGCAATGATGAGGATCAAGACAGCCGCCGAAACCAGGAATACCCAGCCATTGATATTTGATCGCCTTTTAAGATACAGGGCCAAATAATTATTAAATACCGTAAAACCAGCTATCGCGATTATAAAAGCCAAAACAATAACCGCTCCCGAATCGGGCGCCAGCACTTTTATTATAAAGGGCAAAAACAGCACAAAGGGCCATAAGTTAAATACCGATAGCGTTGCACTTATCGCAAGGTATTTTACCAGAAAATTTCTTTTTATGGGCAAATGCAGATAAGGCTGTACCCTAAGCGTTGGCAATTCCTGAAACTGCAGCCGGGTCAATAAATCAAACAGGAAATAAATGAGGATGATACCGCAAAAGGGAATCACCAGCTCCTCATTAGGGTAGGCATGCTCCAAAAATTTATCCAGTAAAAAACCGATGAAAAGCACGTTTATGAACAGGTAAAGGATCAAAACGCCCATTACCACCCGGATGGCAATACTTTTCCCTGTATTTTTTGATCGCCAGAAAGCTTTTAATTCATGACCGATAAAGGATGTAACCATAGAAATAGAATCAAGAGTTAAGAATCAAGAATTAAGACAAATGCTTAAAGTGTTGTAAAAAGATTGTGAGGCAAGATAAAATTTAAAGTACTTAAACCGGGAATTTTGTTTCAAGAAAGTTAATCGGTTATTCGAAATCAAAATCCATCTTGATTCTTGACTCTTAATTCTTGACTCTTCTTCAATACTTATACCTATCGCCCCAAAGTTTTCTCAACTTCTCTTTTGATTCGTTTTCGCGGGCATTGTTACCGGGCTCATAAATTTTTGTACCACGGAGGGCGTCGGGTAAAAAGTCAAGGTCGGTAAAATTGCCTTCGTAGCTGTGGGCGTATTTATAATCTTTACCGTAGCCAATGTTTTTCATGAATTTGGTGGGCGCGTTACGCAGGTGCAGGGGTACGGGCAAATCGCCGGTTTGCTTTACCAATGCCATGGCAGCACCAATAGCCGTTGTGGCCGAATTGCTTTTGGGCGATGTGGCCAGGTAAATTGCCGTTTGTGATAATATCAGCTGCGATTCGGGCATGCCTATCTTGTTCACTGCCTCAAAACAGCTTTGGGCCAATAACAGGGCATTGGGGTTGGCGTTGCCAATATCCTCTGATGACAGGATGAGCATACGGCGGGCAATGAACAATGGATCTTCCCCTCCTGCAATCATCCGCGCCAGCCAGTACACTGCTCCGTTAGGATCGCTGCCGCGCATGGATTTGATAAAGGCCGAAATGATATCATAATGCTGCTCGCCGGTTTTATCATACAGCGCCATATTTTGCTGTACGTGTTCCAGCACAATTTCGTCGGTTAAAACTATTTCAGGGCTGTCAAAGGCGTTTACCAGCAGCTCGAAAATATTGAGCAGCTTGCGGGCATCGCCGCCGGAGAGGCGCATAATAGCTTCATGATCTTTTATGGTGATATGCTTTTCTTTCAACACCACATCTTCCTGCATCGATTTCTCCAGCAGGTTCAGCAAATCTTCTTCGGCAAGGGGTTGTAAAATATAAACCTGGCATCGCGACAACAAAGCCGAAATAACCTCGAAGGATGGATTCTCGGTAGTGGCGCCAATCAGCGTAACAATGCCGCGCTCAACAGCACCCAGCAACGAGTCCTGCTGCGATTTAGAGAAGCGATGGATCTCATCAATAAACAAAATCGGCAGCGTTTGGCCGCCTTGTTTTAACAGGGATGCTTTTTCAATAACCTCCCGCACATCCTTCACCCCCGAGTTAATGGCACTGAGCGCAAAAAAAGGGCGATTTAAGGATTGTGATATAATATAAGCCAATGTAGTTTTACCTACCCCTGGCGGCCCCCAAAACAACATAGACGGCAATGCGCCCGATTCGATGGCTTTACGCAACACCGCCCCCGGGCCAACCAGGTGTTTTTGCCCCACATAATCATCAAGCGATTTTGGGCGCATCCGTTCGGCTAATGGTGGGAGGTTGGTCATATGGTAAAATTCAGAAAAAATCACCAGACCCCAAGAAAGTTAGTAAATTATATTAACTACAGAAATTTGTTTGTCGGATATAAAGTTGACTGAAGAAACTAAGATTTTGAAAGTTATATAACGTCAAGTTCTCTTAGCATTTCTATGTATTGAGATTCCGTCATAGGGCAATCTAAAAAACGTTCTGCTTTTTGAGTATCAAGAAATCGCAACTGCTTCTTTACTTTATTCATAAGATTTGGACCATAGTCTGTTGAGTTTTTACCGTGGCTTAAATAAGTATACAAATCAGTCTTTTTACCATCTATAGTTAAAAAATAATAATTATGATGTGAATCGCTTTCTTTGATAAAACCTTTTTTTTAAAGTGCTTTCTCGATATCTAAAGGTTTTCTTGGTCGCATTATTTAATTATTGTATGAAGATGTGACTTTAAATTTATAGCCTTATCTGTTAAACTCGCATCTTCCGCCAGATAAATATTTTTGATAATTGACTTCAACGCAAAATTGAAAGCGTCTTCCGCCTCTGCTCTATTATCACCCCAAACCTCAATATTCAAATCCGGATATTCAATAAAAAACATTCCCTCATCAAAGGATACATTAGCGCTTACTGTTTTTTTAAAAACATAAACTGCTTTATCAGTTTTTATTTCGTGTAATTGATACGGATAAGTCGGCTTTTCAAGCTTAGTAGTTGCAAGTATTTTCGAGAATTTGGGTTTTCTTCCAAATAAATCCATTTCATCACTGCTTGTAACGTAAATCACATACATACCTTCGTCCTTTACGTTCTCTTCAAGCAGAAGCTTTGGTATAAATTTATCTATTGCTTTATTTTTTAAAACATTTTTAGACATGCTTTTTAAGTGCTCTTTATTCGAACCATAAAAAAACTTGAATTTCTCTGTACTGATTAAATTATCTATGATCGGCTTATATATTTCCAATCTTTCCTCTTCTGTATATTTAGTCGTAATACGTTCCAAAAAAGCCTCATCTGTATAATCAGCATAAAAAACATCTTGTTTATACTCCTCAAAAGATTTCTTCTTCAGATCTAAACTATCCTTAATAGTGCTATAGTGATGAGATGTAATAATATTGGGCGTAATCGCCGCGCCAAAACTGGCAAAATCCAAGTCTACTATAAGTAATTCGGAGTCAGCAATAAAATCATTGAGCTCTTTCTTTCCTTTTTTGGTAGCACTTTTTACATTTGAATTTTTACACAATTCAATTGACAAAAAGTTTTTATACGATTGATTAAGTGAATTTAAAGCCTTAACAAGACTATTTATATCCACTGCACCACCAAATTTCTGTTCGGATTGCAATTTGATATAGATAGAATCGTTTCTTAAAGTATCAATATATTCTTTCAAAACCATATTTTCTCAATGATAATAATTATTATTAATAATAAAAACAGTGGAGAATAATTTAAATTAACTAAGGACACATCAAGAATATTTAATTTGCATAAAAACCCAGCCGTTATAGTAAACGACCGGGTCAAGTCAATTAGCATATCTTTCAGCTAAGTTATATTAGTGTAGATTAATAGCTTTCAGCTAATTAATCTACACTAACCCGTCTTCCTGTGCGCGTTTCAGTTTCCGTTTTTCAACTACGGCCGATACCAGGATACCTACTTCGTATAAAGCAAACAACGGGATACTTACTACGGTCATAGTCATCATATCTGGTGTTGGTGTAACAACCGCAGCAACAACCATAATAACGATGATAGCATACCGCCTGGTTTCGCGCATAAATTTAGCGGTAAGGATACCCAGGTTTGATAGGATATATACCAAAATTGGCAGCTCAAACACGATACCTGTTGCCAACGTTAAGGTGGATACAGATGACAAGTACGAATCGATATCAAATAAATTCTTGATAGTTGCACTTACCGTGTAACCCGAAAGAAAATTAATCGACTCGGGCGTAATAACGTAATAGCCAAACAAAACACCGATAATAAATAAAGCGGTTGCATAAAACACAAAACCCGATGCGGCTTTACGTTCCTTCTCATGCAAGGCCGGGCGTACAAAACGCCATACTTCAAACAATAAGTACGGAAAACCCAATGTAAGGCCAATAATTAATGACGAGTTGATTTGCAGGGTAAACTGCCCGGCCATCTCGGTATTAATTAATTGGATATTTATTTTATCGATGCAAAAACCCGGGCGGTGCAAAAGGTCGCCCAATGCGCAAAGCATCCGGTATGTCCAGAAGGTTGGTTTGCTTGGCCCCATGATAATGGTGTCAAAAATCCAATCATAAAAATAAAACACAACGCTGGTAATTACTACAATGGCTAAAGCCGATCGTATCAAATGCCATCTTAAAGCTTCCAGGTGGTCGAAGAAGGACATTTCGGCCTCCATCGTTTTACCTTTATCTTTTATGGCTTTAATTAATTTATTGTCGCTCATTGTATGTTAAATACCGCTGTATAAACGCTATTGTGCTAAGTACGTTTTATTGAATGAAGATAGTTTGAATTTATTTTACATTTCAAACGTTTCCATAAACTTGGTGGTAAAATTACCGGCCCTGAAGTTTGGATCTTTTAACAATTTTAAATGGAACGGGATGGTTGTTTTTACACCTTCAATCACAAATTCGCTTAAGGCACGCTCCATGGTGCTTAAAGCTTCGTCGCGGGTTTGGGCGCAGCAAATTACTTTGGCAATCATCGAATCGTAGTTTGGCGGTATCACATATCCTGTGTATACATGGGTATCTATGCGCACACCATGGCCACCCGGCGAGTGAAAGTTGGTGATTTTACCCGGTGATGGGCGAAAGTTATTGTAAGGATCTTCGGCGTTGATACGGCACTCAATGGCATGCATGGTTGGCTCGTAATTTTTACCCGAAATTGGGATACCGGCAGCCACTTTAATCTGTTCTTTAATCAAATCAAAATTAATTACCTCTTCGGTAACCGGGTGCTCTACCTGTATGCGGGTATTCATTTCCATGAAGTAAAAGTTGCGGTCTTTATCAACCAAAAACTCTACCGTACCGGCGCCTTCGTATTTAACAGCTTTGGCACCTTTAATAGCGGCCTCGCCCATTTTTTTACGCAGTTTCTCGGTCATGAAAGGCGATGGCGATTCCTCAACCAGTTTCTGGTGACGGCGCTGGATAGAGCAATCACGTTCAGACAGGTGGCAAACTTTGCCATACTGATCGCCTACTACCTGTATTTCGATATGGCGTGGGTCCTGAACGTATTTTTCAAGGTACAAGCCATCGTTACCAAAAGCAGCACCCGACTCGGCACGGGCCGAATCCCAGGCATTTTCAAATTCTTCGTCTTTCCAAACAATGCGCATACCGCGGCCACCGCCACCGGCAGTTGCCTTTAATATTACAGGGTAGCCTATTTTATTAGCTATCGCGATGCCCGATTTAATATCGGTTAACAAACCATCTGAGCCAGGCACGATAGGCACGCCCGCCTTCTTCATAGTTTCCTTAGCCGAAGCTTTATCGCCCATGGAGTTGATCTGATCGGCTGTAGCGCCAATAAATTTAATACCGTACTCCGCGCAAATGGCCGAAAATTTGGCATTTTCCGAAAGGAAACCATAGCCAGGATGTATCGCATCAGCATTGGTTAGCTCGGCAGCCGAAATAATGTTTGGGATATTTAAGTACGAATCGCGGCTTGGTGGGGGGCCTATGCAAACAGCTTCATCAGCAAAACGTACATGAAGGCTATCTCGGTCGGCAGTTGAATATACAGCTATGGTTTTAATACCCATCTCTTTACAGGTACGGATAATTCGCAGAGCGATCTCGCCCCGGTTAGCTATTAATATTTTTTTAAACATCTTTTCAATTTGAAGATTTGAGGATTTGAAAATTTGAAAATTATTAAATCACTACCCATTTAAGAGGTGCATTTTCAGATCTTCAAATTTTCAAATAATATTTTCTTTAACATCTTTTCAATTTGAGGATTTTAAAATTATTAAATAGCCACCTACTTAAGAGGCGTATTTTCAAATCTTCAAATTCTCAAATTTTCAAATCAATTAAACTGGTTCTACTAAAAATAAAGGCTGGTCGTACTCTACAGGTGATGCGTTATCAACCAATACTTTAACAATACGGCCAGAAATTTCCGACTCGATTTCGTTGAAAAGCTTCATGGCTTCAATGATACAAACCACGCTGCCGTTTTTAATTTCGTCGCCAACGTTTACAAACAATGGCTTATCAGGGCTTGCCGAGCGGTAAAAAGTACCAATCATTGGCGATTTGATTGTCAGATACTTAGATGTATCAGGGCCGGCAGGTGCTGCCGGGGCAACGGGTTCAGCTGCAACCGGTGCGGGTGGCAATGCGGCAGGCGCAGTTTGCGCCGGTATGCTGGCATGGATAACCTGCGGCTGTGTTTCGTTGGTTTTTATCGTAATCTTAAAATCCTTTTGCTCAATTGACACTTCGTTTACGCCAGATTTCGACACAAAGCGAATAAGGTCCTGAATTTGTTTAATATCCATAGTTGGGATTAATTGGTTGGGGACAAATTTTATATCTAAAGTTATACAAATGTGCAGATTTCAGATGTGCAAATATGCGGTTTTGATGTGCAGATATGCAAATTCAAGATGTGCAGATTCTTATTTACTATTATTTATCTTATGGTAAAATTAACGTTTATTATCAGATAGATGTTTTAATTTTTTCGACTTGCTATTTCGTCGCCTACACCGTTAAAACCGGCAATTCGTTTTTTCATCTGCACATCTGAAATCCGCATATCTGCACATTCCTTTTTCATCTGCACATCTAATTAATACGCCCATCTTAAATAGATGCTGCCCCAGGTAAAGCCGCCACCAAAGGCTGCCAGTATCAGGGTATCACCTTTTTTAAATTTACTTTCCCACTCCCATAAGCATAATGGGATGGTGCCGTTTGTTGTATTGCCGTAACGTTCAATGTTAATGATTACTTTATCATCGCTTAAGCCTGTGCGCCTTGCGGTAGCGTCGATAATACGCTTGTTGGCCTGGTGTGGTACCAGCCAGGCAACGTCCTCGCCGGTAAGGCCATTGCGTTCCATTACCTCGTGGGCTACGTCGGCCATGTTGGTAACAGCAAATTTAAAAACAGCCTGCCCTTCCTGGTAAGCAAAATGCTCGCGGGCGTCAACTGTTTCATGCGATGCGGGTTTTACAGAACCGCCTGCCTTTTGGTGCAGGTAAGTAACTCCCGAGCCATCGCTTTTTAATATAGAATCCATGATACCGTTACCTTCATCGTTTGGCTCAAGCAATACGGCGCCGCAGCCATCGCCAAAAATAATACAGGTAGCACGATCCTGGTAATTGGTTATCGACGACATTTTATCGCCGCCAACCACTAATACCTTTTTGTGTTTACCACTCTCGATAAACTGTGAGCCGGTAGCCAGGCCAAAAATAAAACCCGAGCAAGCGGCAGAAAGATCATATCCCCAGGCATTTTTAGCACCTATTTTATTAGCTAAAATATTTGCCGTAGCCGGGAAAACATAATCGGGTGTAGTAGTACAAAAAATAATCAGGTCAATTTCCTCGGCACCTATGCCGCGTTTTTTTAGCAGCGCCTGTACCGCCGGAACGGCCAGATCAGATGTACCCAAACCTTCGCCTTTTAATATACGGCGCTCCTTAATGCCGGTACGGCTTACTATCCACTCGTCATTTGTATCAACCAATGTTTCCAGTTCCTGGTTGGTTAATACATAGTCGGGCACGTAACCATGTACAGCAGTAATAGCGGCATGAATTTTACTCATCTTTATATTTTTACTGAAAAGCTTGTTTAATTTTATCAACCAGGCCGCTCTCCACCATGTTTTTTGATAAAAGCACCATGTTTTTTATAGCCTCGGGACTTGATATCCCATGGCCAACAACTACGGGGGCATTTACACCAAGGATGGGGCTGCCGCCATATTGCTCATAGTTAAACCTATCAAAAAACTCGTCTTTAAACTGTTTTTTGCGTGTAATAACATAAAACGTTTCGGCAAGCTTTAATATTACATTACCTGTAAAACCATCGCATACAAAAACATCGGCCCCTTCGCTAAACAGGTCGCGGCCTTCAACATTACCAACAAAATTAAACAGCTTGGTTTCTTTCATTAAAGGATAGGTAGCCTGGCAAAGGATATTGCCTTTCTCTTCCTCCTCACCTATGTTCATGAGGGCTACCCTTGGGTTTTGGATAGCATATACCGATTGGGCAAATAAACTGCCCAGTATGCCAAATTGAAGCAACACCTCGGGTTTGCAATCGGCATTGGCGCCTACATCCAACAAAATACCCAAACCTCCTTTAAGTTTGGGTACAATGGTAGTCATGGCCGGGCGCACAACGCCCGGAATAGTTTTTACACTAAACATAGAACCCACCAGCATGGCGCCGGTGTTTCCTGCCGATGAAAATGCCTGAATTTTACCTTCCTTAAGCAACTGAAAGCCAACCGAAATGCTCGAATTTGGTTTTTGTACAATTGCTTTGGTAGGATGTTCGCCCATGCCAATCACTTCGGTTGTATGCACAAACTCGAAATGATCGGGGCTAACATTGTTTTCCTGAAGAATAGTAACCGCAGTGTCTTTATCTCCTATAAGTACCAGTTTTTGGTCGGCAGATAAAGCCTTATAAGCTTCGATTGCTCCTAAAACAGTTGCTTTGGGAGCATAATCACCGCCCATAATATCTAAGCCAATCTTCATTTTCAGAAAATAAACTTAGGCTACTGCTGCTTTCTCGATAAGTACTTTACCGTTATAGTAAACGTTACCATCAACAGTATAAGCTCTGTGCGGCAAGTGTATAGCGCCGGTAGTTTGGCAAGTGGTTAAAGTTGGAGCTTCAGCTTTGTAATGTGTTCTGCGCTTATCTCTTCTTGATTTGGATATTTTACGTTTTGGATGTGGCATGATCCTGCTATTTTATTATTTATTTATTTTTTTGAGTACATCCCACCGTGGGTCTGTATCCTCAGTTTGTTCTTCGTTTCCGGCCAGGCTGTTTAACCTGTCAAGCATTTCTTTATCACAATATGAAGTGTTACCCTCATCGCTGCACACCGATATAAATGGCATGGCAACGTTTATGTATTCATATATCAGCCCGGCAATATTAATCTCATGATCATTTTTGCTCAGGGTAATAATTTCGTCATCTTCATCAACCGGTTCCTCGCTAAACTTGGCAATTTGCTGTTCGGTTATATCCAGCGTTTGCGGATATTGGGCCAAACACCTGTCGCAGCTTGCATCAACGGTGCCTTTAATGTCAAAGTTCAGGATAATCATTGTCTCCTGTTTATCCAATTCAACAACGCACTGCAAGTTAGCCTTTTTAACCAGCGAATATTCAAATTCGTCAAAAAAAGCATCATCAACAGTAAAATCAAACCGGTGTTTCCCCAGTTTTAATCCCGTAAAAGGAATCGAATATGTTCTAAGCGATTTCAATGAGCAACAATTAGCCCGCAAATGTATGGAAAAATACCATAACTGGAAAGTGTTTTTTGAAAAAGGTAAAAGGCGAAAGGTGAAAGGTGAAAGGTTGGCGGTATGAGGTTGAACAACAAGCGCTAAGATTGATTGCCATGGTAACCAGCCAGGGGCAATTTACCAACCGGAGGGATTGCATCTGCATTTCCAAAAACCATGCAATGAATACCTACTTTTTCAGATAAACATATTCTTTTATCCGGTAATCATGCTGCAGCGTTGGAATTTCCAGGTCGTGCTTTAATATCATTGTAGTTGCCGAAGGCATATAAATGTTGTAGCCAATGCTTTTTACCGCCACCAGGTTTTCGGCTTCTAAAGCATAAACCGGCTGCGGCAAATTTTGCGATGCAGCCGCTGTAATGGAATAACCCTCAAAACTAACATGGTATTTAAACCCCAGGTTGGGTATGATATTGGTATTTACCCGCAGCTTACTATCGGTATTTGAAGCCTCATAATCGGTATAAAAGGCGTTAAAGGCATGCGTATTTGAAATTGCTGCGGTGCTGTCGCTGTTAAATACAACAAAATCGTTTTGGGTAAAACTATTGGGCGCTACCAGGTTGGGTAAAACGGTTTTTAAATCGAGCGTTTGAACACTATCTTTAGTGATATACCATTTGCCGGTTACCGAATAGGTACTGCCTGTGGTAGCACTTGTACCCTGAGCACCGGTTACAGGTTTAGCCGAATTATCCTTTTTACAGGAGTTTAAGCAAACCAACAAAAGCCCGGTAATAACTAAGCTAAAATTCCTTTTCATAAAATTTTCTGTTAACAAAAATCGGCACGAAAACCAATGCCCAAAATTCTACTTAAAGTTAAAAACAAGGATTCGTAAAACTTAGAGCGAACAGATTTGATAACTTATAAATAATTTAGTTTTAACATGAGCAGCCCTGGATTTTAATATCATCTACCTTAATAATTATATGAATATATATATTAATTTAGCCCAGATATCATATGCAATAATCCACCTTTTTATTACATAAAAGCCAGTTATTTATTACCTGATTTTTCTATCGAATAATATCAATAACAATTTCAACCTAAGTACCATGACACACAAAACCGAACACAAAAAAGAACCCTCAAAAACAACCATCAGCCTTGAGCTTGCCAAAATCCGTATCGACAGGTGGCTGAATGCCATGCTGCAAATACCTGGCTTTAAAAAGAATCCAGATTCCATTCCGCGAGCTATTTACATCTCTTTTGATGACATTGACGCATTAAAAAAAGAATGTGAGCAATACTATTCAAAAGACACTTTGGTTGGCATCAGGGTATATTTCGGAATAGCGGGCGAAACGATGCCGATCTCGGCAACGCCCGACGATATGCGCGGTCTTGTGGTACCTGTTTTAAAGGTTCATCCTTCGGCTCCGCATACCGATGCTGTACATAAAGACGCAAGCAATCCTAACCCGAACGATACCAATGTTTATGATTTTACTACGCCTTGCCCCAAATATTGCGACCAAAGCAGCGAATTGTATTTACCCGTTTCATAATAAGTTATGTTCTGTAAATGAAACACGTATTTGAATCGGTGATAGTACCCGCGGCTGTCTTAATTCCTATAAGCACTGGTTTTGCAAAAACTGTTTACAAAAACCACCCATCAAAAGTAATACTGTTATACCTGCTATTTGCAGGTGTAACAGATGTTGCTGAACGAATAATGGGGTTGCATAACATCAATAATTTACCGCTACTGCACTTTTATACTATTGCAGAATATTTATTTATACTTAGATTCTTTCAACTGTCCATACGTAAACGCCGAGTCTCCTGGATAATTTGGGCCTTATTTATTTTATTCCCGCTGTTGAGTGTGCTTGATTTTCTTTTTATACAAAACATATACGAATACAATTCTTATCCCAGGCCAATTTCTGCTCTAATTATAATTGGCTTGTGCATGTATTATTTTTTAAATTACAGTAATCAAGAAAACAAAACGCACTGGACAACAATACCCGCAAACTGGATTGTAACCGGCTTATTAATATACTTTTCCAGTTCATTCGCTTATTTTGCTTTTTTAAATCTTATTACTCAAAAAGCGAGTGACAATCTCTATTTCATTTTCGGCGGGGTCCATGCTACACTTGTATTACTAATGTACCTAATGGTAGCAGTTGGCTTTTTACAGGTAAAAAAATGAAGGATAATATTTACGTTTTATTACTGATCAGCATGGGCGGCGTGTTCATGCTGGTAGTATCGTTTGTGCTTGTTTTTATCCGCAACCAAAACAACCTGTTAAAAAAGCAAGGCGAATTACAACAGGCAGAACTCAGACATCAACAGGATCTGTTAAAAACAATTATCGTATCGCAGGAGGCGGAGCGCAAACGCATTGGCCAGGATTTGCATGACGATGTTGGCACGGCCTTGTCAAACCTGCGCATCACTATCGAAATGTTTAATAATGTAGCTACAGCCGCGGGCGGCGAGTTTTCGGGCACCTGTAAGCGCCAGATAGATAAAATTGTACAGGACGTAAGGCATATCTCTCATAACCTATCGCCGCCGGGGCTCGAACTGTACGGTTTTATGGGAACTTTAGAAGAACTGGCCGAGTTTATCACCGCCACCGGCAAACTAAAGGTAAACATTACCGATAACACCAACTCCTTAACCGACCAGCTTGGCACCGATGTGTCCCTATCCTTATACCGGGTTTTTGAAGAATTACTAAACAATACTATTAAACATGCCAATGCCAGCCAGGTAAATATTAATTTTGATATAGCAGACAATTACCTGCTGATGAGCTACCAGGACGATGGGCAAGGTATTGCTGATGCCGATAAAACAAAAAAAGGAATGGGCAGGCAAAACATCGAAAGCAGGCTGAGCATTATAGGCGCAGCTTACGAAACTGATTTCCCTGACCGCAAAGGATTTAACATGAACATCCGGCTCAAAACAGATAACATATAAAATGGAGCTAATAAGGGTAGCCATTGTAGACGATCAGAATATTTTCAGGCAAAGCCTGGCAGTACTCATCAACAGCGTACCCAATTTTGAGCTGGTTGCCGATGCCGGAAGCGCAGCAGACCTGCTCGGCATCTTAAAAACCATCCCTTCGCTTCCCGAGGTGCTGTTGCTGGATATGAATATGCCCGGCATGAACGGCATCGAACTTAACCAGCTGCTACAGGAACAGTACCCCCAAATAAAAGTGATGGTACTATCTGTACACTCGCAGGAAAGGCTTATCGCCAAAATGGTTTCGGCAGGCGCTTCCGCCTATCTTTTTAAAAACTGCGATAAGGAAGAATTAATAACGGCAATCCAAACCGTGCATCATACCGGCTTTTACATTAACCGGCAAACCCTGGCCGCCATACAAAATGCTGCGGCCCGGCGTAATAAAACCACAAACGTTTTCAGCACCTCGCCTTTTGAGCTTACCAACCACGAAAAAGAAGTGCTTGAGCTTATTTGTAAAGAATATGCCAGCTCCGAAATTGCCGAAAAATTATTTTTAAGCATCCGCACTGTAGAAGGCCATCGCAACAACCTGCTCCTTAAAACCCAAAGCCGCAATACCGCAGGCCTTGTATTGTACGCCGTAAAGCACCAGCTTATAGAGGTGATGTAACCCCCGCATACGTACAATTACTTTAATACCCCGTATTACTACCTGATTTATATTAGCCGCATTACTGCGCTTGAGCCGCCCATAAGTATCCCGTTACTTTGAATTGTCGAAACACTGAAAGCGCTTTCAATCCTGGATGACAAAAAGGCCGATACCGAAAAGCCTAAACAGAGTAGGTAAACTTAGCACAATCAAAAAAATCTACAACCATGAGTACAGAATTAGTAACTTCTGAATCAGAAGCAACCCAAATCATCGATTATTTGAGAGGACAGGCAGTAAGCATTCTATCATCGGTATTAACCGAGCCGCTTACCGATTTTACCGTAACCAGCCCGGGCAATTTCCCCTACTATTTTCAAAACCCAAGCAACCTCCAGTTTAACGCCAACACTTACAGCTGGATATCGTCAAACCTGGCTGCCGGCGCAACCCCGGTACAACTGGATGCCTCATTTATTAACTATTACATCGAAGCTATTTCAAAAGTACAGTACAAATTATCAAGCGCTGATCAAATTGCACTTAACAATGCCCAAACAGCTGCTACTAACCAGCAAATGGCACTGCTAAACATTTGGAAAACCATTTACACTAAGCTGCCTCCTGCTACAGCTACCCAGCAGCCAATTGATATTATCATGAGCACTATTGCCACTACCTGGGCACAGCCTGCTACCAACCTGTATGCTATTTCGCAAAGCAAAAACCTGCACGGTTTACTCAATAACACGCCGGCCAGCGGTCAGCCTGTTTTACCAATATTGGCCAACTACCTGAACGCGCTGGGCAGCAGCGTATCGTTACAAAACGCGGTTACCATGAATGCCGGCTACCTTACTACAGTGTTAGGTAACGTACAATCGGCTTCGGGTACAAATGGCGGTATGTTGCTGGATAACAGCACTACCGTTTACAACCCGGCTTACGCGGTAAGCACCCCGCTATCACAAATCATTAACGGCCTGGCCACAACCAGCAACAGTATCGATTTAAGCATGACCGTTACCCGCACCAGCGAAAGCGAGTTAACTATAAGCGTCAACGGCGAAACCAGCTTTGAAATCCCTGTAGATGATTTTTTAACCGTATCTGTTGATGCCAGCGCCAGCTATTTTCGCGACAGCATAGCCACATCATCAAATAGCATTACCGTTAACATGACCTTTACCGGTATTACCCTGGTAAACTACGGCCCGATAATATTTGATTTGGCCACCGGTTTGAACTGGTACTGGATGCAGCCAATTACCGAAGCCATTGCCAACGGCTCATCAGATGTTTCGGGCTTTGTATTCTCGCCAGAACCAGGTATCGATTTTTCTGATGCCGGCCCCTTTGGCTTTACAACTGGCGTTGCTATCAGTAACTACCCATCTATCCAGATCACGGTAACCAGCGAGTCATTCCAAAGCATTCAGACTACCATAGAGCAGTCGGTATCGGTAGGTGTTTCCTTCCTGGGTATCTCGCTGGGCGGCGGGTCCGAGTCTACTTATTCGCACAACGCTACCTCCAACAGTTCTACATCAACGGTCACTATTACACTTGATCCGCCTGCATCCATGATAGCCGGAACCAACGAAAGCTCAACCGGCTGGATCCTTGGTGTAGAAACCAGCTACCCTGGTGCAACGCCAAACAATTTCGAGATAGCAGCAAAATTAGGTTACCCTGCCTATCAGCTTTATAAAGATAACGCCGGCAACACCTATTGCAGTTCCAAAAAACTAAAAAGCCATACCGTAGGCGCTCAATTTGTTAAAGCCTGCCTTGCAGCACACCCCGGCACCAGCTGCGACGGTAAGCCATGGCTAAGCGACAGCCAATCGGGCATTGTATGGCCATAATATTATTTCCTAAACCTATCTAACCCAATAGCCACCCTTTCGGGTGGCTATTTTTTTGAGCAAGCACATTCACAATTATTGCCATCATGTTCCTTTTACATGATCTCACACCAATGGCTACTGCCAAGCCGTATATCATGTAATTTAGCACCGGTCGCCCAGAGGGGCCGGAGATAGGCGGCCTGTGCATTACAACATATCTTCCAGTTATGATCCGTAACACTAATTACAACAGTAAGAACTTATTTTGAGGGCACCCGATTCTTTTTTAATGCAATTGTACCCCGAATATATCTGCCCCTGTGGCTAAGCCCGATACAGTATAAGCACAAAGTTAAGCCCCCCTTCTACCGTGCCTCTCTAAAAAAATAAACCTTCCTAAGTTTATGGCCTCTCGCATAAATTTCAACCATACTTTAATTCCCCTTTAAACTAATACGTATCACACTTAATGAATAAGGCGGTACGGTGTAACTGCCGAGTTGCGCTACGCTGATTTCGGCGTGTGACGGGACGATATTCTTGGGCTGATCGATGGTGTTTTTGTCAGATGGCTGCCCCTGCAGCACCTCTATTGTGGCCTTAGCGGTTACTATACCCAAACCCGAAAGGTTTGCCCGGGCGGTTGCAGCCTGCGGGCCGGCGTTCACTATTTTTAAAATAATATCGCCGGTTTTGCTGTTTTGTACGCATGATGCAACCAGGGTCGAATCGGCACGGGCACCGGCCTGGTTAAGTGATATTACATCGGGAATGTACGCATCGCCCTGGTTAACCGAGAATAACTGCTGTACATAGTAATTTACCGTGGGCGCCAGGGTTTTGTTATTAAAATAAATGAGATTGGGGTTCCACGAGGTATGTTTAAGATTGGCCAGCAGCGGCGCGTAGGATGCCATTTGCACAATATCGCCGTTACGTTCAAGGCTGGTCATAAAGGCGGCTTCCGAAAGCGCGTTGATGAGGGTATTGCCCCATGATGCATATTCGCCGATGTATACCTTCGATTTCGGGCGGCGATAGCTGTCATACCGGTTATTGTTTTTCAGGAACCATTCGGGTTTTTCGTAAAAGTGTTCGTCAACAACTGGTACCGAAAGCTGGTCGGCAAACTTCCACCCAAGGTCGTAATCTTCGCCCGAGGGTGCGGGGCCTACCGTGCCCACGATGGTAATTTCGGGATGTTTTGCGCGTACGGCGTCATATATCATTTTAAATCGGTCCCTGAAATCGTTGGTTTGCTTGTCCTCGTTGCCAATGCCTACATACTGCAGGTTAAAAGGTTTTGGGTGGCCGGCTGCCGCCCGTTTGGAGCCCCAAACCGAGGTAACGGGGCCGTTGGCGTATTCTACCAGGTCGAGGATGTCCTGGATATAACTTTTCATTTCGGGTAAAGGGATACCTTTTTGGCCCGTGCCTCCTATGCGCCAGGTACCGCCCGAATTTTGGCAGCTTACACCGGCCGCCACCACCGGCAGCGGTTTGGCGCCAATGTCCTCGCAAAATCTAAAATATTCGTAAAAGCCCAGGCCTGTGCTTTGGTGATAATTCCAGATGTTGCGCTGCTGTATGCGCTGCTCTACAGGGCCAATGGTATTTTTCCAGCGGTAAATGTTATTGAGGCCATCGCCATGCACCAGGCAGCCACCCGGAAAACGGAGAAACTTAGGCTGAAGATTGGCAACGGCCTGGGCAAGATCGGCCCGCAATCCATTCGGCTCATGTCTAAAAGTATTGTGCGGAAACAGGGAAACTTCGTCGATAGCCAATACCGAACGCTGCCGGGCAAGTACCGTGAGGCCTGCCGAATCGGCGCTTGCTGTGGCAACAATGGTTCCGGTGTATTTTTTCCACCGGCCAGCCTCGGTTTGGAACGAAAATGTACCATATATAGCGCCCTTGTCTCCGCGCAGCTGTACCTGCATATCAACAGGGTTGGCCGATATTTGCCGAACGTAGATAGAGAAATCATATTTCTGACCGGCTATGATGTTGATGCCATCGTACCCGGCATTGGTAATGCCCACACCCTGCTGCCCGGCGTCGTCGATATTCAGCTGCACATAGTGCGGGTTATTGGGATGCAGGGGTTTAGCTGTTTCTACAGATATGGTACCGTAACCATAGCCCTCGGTAGTGTACTCCCAGGCGGTTAGCGGGTTCCATGTTTTCCTGTCGCTGGCGCTATACTCAAATGACCTGTTCTGGATAAGCTCAGCATACAGGCCGCCGTCGGCCGCATAGCTCAGGTCTTCAAAAAACACTCCAAACAGATCCTTACTAATGGGTTTGGCACCCGGAATTTTAGTTTTTTGCGCACCTAAAGAAGCGGTACCCTGGCCACTGGCCAAATCAACAACAAACAACAGGGCCAGGCATAGCCCAGGCCAAACATGCTTAACAGACATCAGGTTTAATTTTTTGAGGTTTACAATTAATAATTGTGTAAAGAACAATTATTAACAAATATATAGCTTTTTATGATAAATAAAAACCTTTCAATCTTTATTTAATTCTACACTTGAAGTGTAATTAAGACACTTTGGAGGTTTATTATTGTTATTTTGACAATTATATTAAACAACAAGGATTTACTCATTCAATAACTTAAGTGCTGTTTGTTTAGAAATTTCAATGACCGTTCCGTGGGCCATTTTAAGATCAGTTGCCTGGCGTTTCCATGTTTTCAGATCCTTAGATACAAACATGTAAGCAAAATCGCTTTCGAATGGATCTGTAAACATGCAATAGTTTGGGCCTATTTTTACTATCGACGGGCCTTCATCGCCTGTTGATGGGGTCACCGGCCCATGTTCATCGCCCCAGGGCCCTTCCGGGCTTTGGCTGGCCCGATAATAAATATTAGGGATATGGGTGTTATCGTCCTTTTTATAAAATAAAAGATAGCGTTTGTTATCCTTATAAATAAAAGCATCTATCGGCCCCTGGTTGCCGGCTGCACCGCCCGCCGGCGATCCGTTACGGAAAAGAACAGCGGGTTTGCTAAATACCTTGAAATCCTTTGTAGTTACAAAATATATCCTGCCTTCTCCTTCTTTTTTCCACGGACCGATATTTGACGACCAATAGATCATGTAGTTTTTCTTTTGAGGGTTAAAAAATATTTCGGGCGCCCAGCAATTGTTGGTACTATCTATACCTGAACCTACAGGAATGGCTTTTTCATCTCCCCATTTTGCTGGATCTTTGGATTCGGCATAACCAATGTTTTTTCCCTTCCAGCCGGTGGTCCATACCATCCGGAAAATTCCATCTGTTCCCAGGTTGATGCTGGGGTCCCTGATCAGCTTTTCGCCCACCTGTGGTGTTGCTACAACCTTTCCGTGGTTAACGGGCAGCCAATTGATACCATTTGTGCTTATAGCAAGGTTAACACCGACGTCCTGCTCAACAAAATACGAAAAAAGGAAAAATTGCTTTGCGTTGGTATCAAGTTTTGTTTGCGCATTAGCTATGCCAGCGCACACTGTCAGCAAGGCGATCAGTTGAATAAGTACCGTTTTTTTCATCATTTTTATTGTTGGTTAAAATCTGTCAATACAGTTATTTTGTGTTGTTACCCGGCGGCAACATCGTTCAGGATAAATCCGCCTTTGCCCATGGTGTCATTTAATGAATAAGACATGACCGCTTTTGACGATGCCGTTTTCGTTAAAACGCTCTACAGTAAAGTAATAGCTTTGTTTGCTATTTAAATTTCCAATTTCGGCGCCGTTTTTTCCATTTACCTGGTAGTTCTGATACAATTTGCCGGGTGCTATACCATACCTGATATTATAACCCGTTGAAGATTGACTGGCAGGCCATTTTAAACGGATACGGCAGCGGTCGGTGCTGTCCCTTACTGCAGTAAATGTAATTTTTTCTTTGGCCAGTTGCTGTAATTGCTTCCCGAATACCCGCAGTCCCCATAATGCGAAAGTGCCGCCGGGAAGGCTCACGTTCCTGATACGCAAATACCTTGCATATACGGGTTTAGTCAATTCAATATAGGGGTGTGGGTTATCCTGCGCTGTTAGCCATGTATTGTTTATTAATTTCCAATGGGCATTGTCGGCCGATACTTCTAATAAATAATCATAAGCAGCATTGGGCTTCCGGCCGTATATCCCGGCATTATGATCGGCAAAGTTTATTTGTATCGCATTAATTCGGCACTTGGCTTTCAAATCCATACTTATCCATTCCTTATCCCCGCCGGTTGCCGCACTCCAGTATGTCCTGATATCCTCATCTGCCGCCAATGAGGCCTCATGCCCCTTGATTTGGGACGAAACCGAAACCGGCTTGTTATAAGATAGCAGCGCCCATCCTGTAGAGAGATCTGAGGGGCCGCTTATCCGGCTATCAGGTACAAAAAAAGGATAGTCGCCATAACCGGTGTAGGTATAAGCATCCTCCGGGGACCGGAAGAAAGCCGGAAAGATTCCCAGCCGGCGCTCATACCGGTGATGCACCGATATGGTCATTGTCGAGATTCTCCAATAATTACCATACTTGTCCTGGAAGGTACTGCTATGGCCCACGCTGCCTATAAAGCCCCCCTGCCTGGCAGAAAACGGATTATTCGGGGCAAGGCGGAAAGGGCCTACGGGCGAATCGCCTGTGTAAAGCCCATCCGAGTAGCTTTTAAATTCTGTTTCGGGACAAGCATATTGCAGGTAATATTTCCCCTTAATTTTTGTCATCCACGCCCCCTCAATCCATGGCCGTGCGGTCATCTCGTTACGCTCGCCCGAGCGTTCCCAGCCATTAAAAGCGCGGTCGCTGTTGATAAGCGGAACCGGCGGTGTTTTCGGCATCAGGGTTTTCATGTCGAGCTCTACAACAAAAATGGGATTGATATTTGAGCAGCCATAATAAAGATAAAGCCGGTTATCATCATCAAAAAACAAATCCGGGTCTACCAGGCTAATCGGAAACGCCGGATTGGCAATTGTCCACTTTCCGCTTTGCGGATTACCCGTTTTGTAGATCTTGCCTCCATCCTTTCCGGTAGATGCCATAAACAAAACCGTATCTCCTATCACCACGGCGGTTGGCGCATAATCCTCTAACGGCAAATCATCCGTTTTTATAAGTTTCCAGTGCTTCAAGTCGGACGAGTGCCAATATCCTCCCGATTTGGAAGCAAAAAGATAGTACTCGCCTTTAAAAACGATGACGGCAGGGTCTGCAGCCTCTCTGCGCGAAGGTGTGTCAAGACAAAACCTATAGTTCAGGTCCAGCGGGTTACATATGGTGTATTGTGCTTTTTGCCGGTTCTGTGCACGCAAGTTGCCGCATCCCCAAAATATAGTTAATAGCACCAGGCTGGAAACGAGGGCGACGGTCTTGAATATTTGTAAAATATAATCTTTTATATGTTGGTTCATCTTTTCAGCACGATGGCATTAATATATCTTCATTTCCCACAGGCCCGGCACACCAGACAGCACGGTTACCCTAAGATACCTTGCCGATCCTATTTTAGCGGCAACCTCCGGCGACCGCACTGCTGGTTCGGTATTTATTTTAACCGTGAGCCACTTTTTTCCGTCAGTTGATTTCTCCAGCTTCCAGGTATGCCCTAAGGCGGAGGCCACAAAATACAACTCGCACCTGTTAATCTTTTTAGGCGATCCCAGGTCGGCTTCAAGCCAGGGCTGGCTATCTTTCCCGGATGCCATCCAAAAAGTTCCGTAGTTGCCATCCGCCGCATTTTCGGGCTTACCATTCATCGTGCGCTCAACAGCAACAACGCCTTCGCCCTTATCGCGGGGAGCAATGCCTGCAATACCGGATATCGCGGTATCGATAATAGACTTGATTAAAGAATCTGGCTTGAAGCCCGATGCCTTAACAGCCACTGGCTTTATGGCCGCGGGGTAGCTGTTTTTCAACAGCACGCCGATGCCGGCGCGATTTACCTTCACGGGTTTAATCGTGCCATCAGCATTAAATTCCAGTTTATTGGCAAAAACCTGCCGGGTTGTATAACCATTACCATATTCCAGGTAAAAGAAAACGTATTGCCCGGTGCCCGGCATTTCAAATACGTTGCCATGACCCGGCCCCCAAACGTTGGCGGCGATAGCTGACTGTAGTATAATATCAGGACCGGAAGGGGCCGAATACGGCCCCAGGGGGCCGGTTTTGCTCATCATATAAGCATACACATAGTTGGAGCCGCCGCTTAGCGTATAAACATAATAATAAATCCCTTTGCGCTTGAACAGGAACGGGCCTTCAGAGTAGCCGGACCGTGAGGTTTGTATAACTATTTTATCTCCTGCCAGGGTTTTCCAGTCGGGGCTAAGTTTCGATATATTTCTTTTCCTCCACACCAGGTAGGCCGACCCGTCATCGTCAACAAACGGGTCGCCGTCAATATCATTCGCTACGGGTTTAGTCTCTTTGCCGGCTTTTTCGGGTTCGTTAAAGTAAACACCCGTGCCATTAGTAAAATGAAACGGCCCCTCGGGTACCGTAGCTGCCAGCAGGTAGGTACCCACCTGCCCGTCGGGTTTAACAATGGTAGCAAACATTTGGTATGCACCATCCTTTTTAAATACCTTCCCTGGCGCCCAAAAACGAAAGTAACCGGTTTTATCCGTGCCATTCCGGTCTTTGTAAGGATAAGGCTTGCTCCAGTCAATAACCGGTAATATATTCCCGTTGTAGTTCCAATTAATCAGGTCGGGCGATTTCCATACCACCGGCGGGCCCATCCTGTCAAGCTTCTGGTCAATGTCCGACGTTCCGTAAAGATAATATACACCATTGAACGTAACTACCGATGGATCTGCCGAGTAATCCGGGATAACCGGATTACCCCCCGGCTGCTGCGCATAACATAACCCACTTAGTACTATTAATAGCAGCGTGATAAAGAAGTTTTTACTCGATTTGTAGTTATACATATTTAATTAAGTTGCTTTTATTAGGGGTTATGGCTTGCAGAGCTTATAGTACCCAGAGCGCACTATAGCAATACTACTCCGTTGCCTATTCCCGGACTTCAAATATCATTCATTTTTAGCATCGGCAAAAGGGGGTAAATTGCTCAAACAGCGGGGAGAATGGCACGCGCCCCGCTGTTATTGTCTTTTTTTAAAATTAATATTTCTATTTCCAGTCCAACTCTGATCTCGTAGCAGGTACGGCAAAAAGAGTTAGGAAGAAATAAATTATGATCGACGGCAGGCGTTCAACAAAAAACAAGACCCGAACACTTAAACACCTGATTACAAACACAATAGCTATTAACCCCCGAACACCCGAACAGTGTATGTAAAAAGCGAACGCTTTGTACACAAATCACCTGATTATTGTTAACGCCCCCGACATGGTACTCCGCCCATGTTTAGGGTTGATGATGTAGTAGTATACACCGCCAGGCACGGCGGTACCATTGTAAGTGCCATCCCATGGAACCGCGTAGCCTACAGAGGCAAATAGCCTGGCACCATAACGGTTATAAACTTCGACTGTGCAGTTAGTGTAGGTATTCAAATATTTGATGTTCCATTGATCGTTAACGCCATCCCCATTGGGCGAGAAAGCATTAGGTACAACCGGCCCCTGCAATACCGAAACATTCACCTGCCCGCTTACCGGGCAACCCGAGCTGTTGGTTACCGTGAGTGTATAGGTAATATCGTCGGTAGGTGTAACTGTTGGGTTTAACAAGGTAGCATCATCAAGGTAAGTTGCCGGCGACCATAAATATGTAAGCCCTGTACCCGTTGCAGTAGCCGGCAGCCTGGCGGTTCCGCCCGATAATACCGTAATATCTGGACCAGTGGTAATAACGGGGATGGGATTTACGGTAATACTTTGACTTGCCGAAACCGGGCAGGAATTTGTTGCCGTGTAAACATAGTTTATAGTAAAAGTACCGGCTCCTGATACAGTTGGGTCAAACAAACCGGTGCTGCTTACCCCAGTGCCGGAATATACACCCGTACCAGCTACCCCTGCGGTTTCCTGGGCCGCTAATTGTACAGTGCCGCCATTAACACATACTGCCGATGGCGCAGTAAAAGTTATTTCGGGTACGGCAAGCAGCGTAATGGTTTTATCCATAATGGATACGCAGCTACCACCGGAATAAGCAACCATGCGCACCTGGTAGTTTTGCGAGGCCGGCGTATGGAAAGCCGTGTAGGTATGGTAATATATTTTGCCATAGCTTGGGCTTTCGTCGGTTTCAACTGCACCCGGGTTATTACCATAATCATAGTACCACTCTACTTTGGTGATGCTGCCAAAATCAACTGTAGACGTATTGGTGAAGCTTACCTGCTGATCGCTGCACAGTGCTGAGGTATTGGCTACGGTAAATGATGCTACGGGTATAGATCCATTTACTGTAAAGCTTTGGGTAATAGTAGATGTACAGCCACTTGCCGATGTTACGGTAAGCGTAACCTGGTACACGGCTGCCTGGGTATATTTATGCGATGGATTTTTCAGGGTGGATGTATTGGGATTTGCGCTGGTTGCGTTGGCATCACCAAAATTCCACAAATAGGTAAAATTCCCTGTGGTATTGTCGGCAATAGTGCTGTTATCCGTAAAGGTGGCAGATGCATCGGCCAGGCAAACATCGGGCATGCTGAAAGCGGCAACCGGCAGCGGGCTTACCGCAAGGCTTTTGGTGAGCGTTCCTGTACACCCGCCCGAATTGGTGACGGTAAGCTTTAAGCTATATGTACCGGCGCTGGCATACAGGTGAGTGAAGGCGCTATTGGTGGTTTTGGTTTCGGTTGTGCCGTCACCGTAATCCCAAAGCCAGGAGGTAATTGTGCCCGTGCCTGTTGTTGATTGATCGGTAATGGTAACCGCCTGGGTTAAGCAATCGGGCGTGGTAAAGCCGAATGCCGCTACAGGCAATGCATTGATGATTACCGTTTTGGTAGCAACCGATGGTGTGCACCCGGTGTTGCCGGCTACAGTAAGTGTTACCGTATAAGTACCTGTTTTAGCATAGGTATGTGTAGGGCTTTGCAACGCCGACGTTTGCCCGTCGCCAAAGTTCCAGGCCCATGATTGTATGGTTGATCCGTTGGTTACCGAGGCATCGGTAAATACATTTGCTGTGCCCAGGCAGGTTTGATTGGCAACGGTAAATGCGGCCACCGGCGCTGGCGTAACTACCAGTGTCAGGCTATTGGATGCCACAACACAGCTTGCCGATGTGATATTTGCTGTTATAGCCGAAACCAGGCGGTACAAGTAAGTGCCCGCCGTGGTAGGGGCAGTTATAGTATAAGTAGTTGCTGTGCCGGCGGTACTGAGGTCTGTCCATGCACCATTGGTATATATCTGTAGTTTTTGTACATAGCCGCTGGCCAGCGTACTGGTGGCATTAATGGTATAGGTTTGTGCCGAACCCGCGCAGGTGGTTTCGGTACCTGCGGTTGAACCATTGAAAACAGCCGAAACGGTTGAACCGTATGGGCTGAAGGTAATATCATCTACCGCAAAATCGTTACCCTGAGTGCCGCTGGCATTACTTACCAGTTTAATTACTACGTCGCCTGTGCCCGCTGGTAAGGTAAAGTTTGCGGTATAATTATGCCATACATTACCGGTAGGAACATCGCCGGTTGATACGCCGGTACCTAATTCGGTTACGCCGTCAGCGGCGTAAATATGAAAAACCATATTAGGCAGTATGCCGCCGGTTGATAATACGTTTTTTATCCAAACGCCAAACTGGTATTGGGTATTGCCGCATAGTCCGGGTACGGTTCGGGTATAAACTGTGCCGGCCTGTACGTTGCCGTTTACCACCATCATATAGCCGTTGGTATTGCCCGTTGTTTCGTAGTCGTGATCATAACTGGCTACAAAGCCGCCGTGTACAGTGGTGTTGCTTTGGTTGGTTATGGTGTAATAGTTTTCGCCTATTTGCCCGCTTGCGCTGTAAACATAAGTGGTGTATCCCGAGTCGGCCGAAAGCGCGCCGGCCCTTGAGGCAGTGCCCGAGCCAAAGGTTATTTTAACAACCGGATCGCCCAGACTTTGCGCCCCAGCCTGGCGGTATGAAAACAGGGTGAACAGAAAACAGGCGATAAGGGCAAGCAGTTTGCCAGGCTTTAAAGTAAACAACATCTATAAGCACAATTAATTATGGGTGAATTGGCGCAACAATGCACAGCTGAGTAAGCAAGCAGCCAATCTGTACTAAAGATGTTGTAACAACGGCATATTTACCTCGATGTATCGATTAACTGGCTATTTCAATCGGTAAATGAAAGGGTGGATGGAGAAAACAATTGCAAAAAAAGCCCTGCATGTTGATGCAAGGCTCTTAGTAATATGATTAACAGGTCGGTTAAGACATTTTTAGCTTCTTTTGGATGTCGGCAACGTAGCCTTTGAACTTTTTATCGGTATCAATCAAATCTTCTACTGTTTGGCAGGCATAAATCACAGTAGAGTGATCGCGGCCACCAAAGAAATTCCCTATTGATTTTAATGAACTTTTAGTATGTGCTTTGGCCAGGTACATAGATATCTGGCGGGCCTGCACAATTTCGCGTTTGCGGGTTTGCGATTTTACCATTTCGATAGGTACTTCAAAGTATTCGCAAACCAGGCTTTGTATATACTCCATCGAAATTTCTTTTGAGGAGTTCTTCACAAAGTTTTTCAACATTTGTTTAGCAAGGTTCAGGTCAATTTCCTTGCGGTTAAGGGTTGATTGTGCCAGTAACGATACCATGGCGCCTTCCAGTTCACGCACATTGTTATCAATATTATGGGCTACATACTCAATAACATCGTTTGATAGTTCGATACCATCCTGGTAGATCTTATTTTTAAGGATAGCCATACGGGTTTCCAGATCAGGGATCTGCAAATCGGCCGACAGGCCCCATTTAAACCGTGATAACAGGCGCTCTTCTAAACCAGCCAAATCTTTTGGCGCTTTATCTGATGTAATGATCAGTTGTTTGCCGCTTTGATGCAGGTGGTTAAAAATGTGGAAGAAAAAATCCTGTGTTTTTTCTTTACCGGCAAAGTTGTGCACATCATCCATAATGAGCACATCAATAGCCTGGTAAAAGTTAACAAAATCGTTAATGTTATTATGTTTAAGTGCGTCTACAAATTGCTGTGTAAATTTCTCGCACGATACATAAAGTACCAGTTTATCGGGCAGTGAACGTTTTATTTCGTTACCGATAGCCTGGGCAAGGTGTGTTTTACCTAACCCAACGCCGCCATAAATCATCAATGGGTTAAATGAGGTGCCACCCGGTTTCGCGGCCACAGCGTATCCTGCCGACCGTGCCAGGCGGTTACAGTCGCCTTCAACAAAATTTTCGAAGGTGTAGTTTCTGTTCAGTTGCGGGTCAACATTTAACTTTTTGAGGCCGGGTATCACAAAAGGATTTTTAATGTCCTTATTTATAGAGATAGGGATCGGCATCGATTGATTTTTTGACTCGGCTCCATTTCCGTTCGAGGGCATATTCGTTGTATAGGGTTTACTTGATGATGATTGCTCAACAACAATATTGTACTCTAAACGCCCTTCATCGCCCAATTGTTTTTTAATTGTTTTGCGCAATAACCCTACGTAGTGCTCTTCAAGCCATTCGTAAAAAAACAAACTTGGTACTTGTATCGTCAAGACACTCCCTTCCATTCTTAAGGCTTTTATCGGCTCAAACCAGGTTTTAAAGCTCTGTGCCGGTATGTTGTCCTTTATGATCTGAAGACAGCTATTCCAAACGTTAGTACAAGTTTTTTCCATAGTAAATATAAGTAATTATTTGATTTCCAACCCCTCAGTCAACTTCTTTCGGGACTGTTACGGAACATCAAATGTGTCCAAAAAAAGTGTATAAAAAAATTAATTTTTCACTTTTTTAACATTTTGTAAGTTATCAACAAAAGTTGTTTTTAAGTATAAAATTTGTATATAACGCAATGTTTTGTAATAAAAAACGCAATTGAATTATTTAAAAATTAATTTTCGGCTTTTTTGATTAATCCGTTAAAAACCACCTAAATAGCACCGTTTTTTTTTGCAGCTATATGGTAAAATAAAGGCAATTGTTTAGCCATTTTAGCCTTTTGCGTTGCACTAAAAACTAAAGCACTGGTTTAATGCTTATTAAAAATAAAAGCTGTTCTTTTGTTAATTATGGCACGATACCCGCACAAATCCTGAAGCCACACCCGCGATACTAATATTCCCCAAAAACCTCCCGCAGTATATCCGCGATTTCTCCTAAGGTAGCATAATTTTCAACCGAAGATACTATAAAAGGCATTAAATTTTCTGTGCCTTTTGCTGCTATTCTTAATTGTTGTAAAGTTCTTTCAACAGCTTGGTTATCTCTTTTGTTTTTGAGTTTTTTAATTTTTTCTATCTGCATTTTGCGGATGGAGTCATCAACCCTGAACATACCCGATGGGGCATCTTCATGCTGGGTAAACTTATTTACGCCAACGAGGATTTTTTCACCACTTTCAATATCATTTTGGTACTGATATGCTGATGCTGCTATCTCCTGTTGGATGTAATCCTGTTCAATAGCCTTAACAGCACCGCCCATGGCTTCTATCTTATCCAGATATAATTGCGCGGCGGCTTCAACCTCGTCGGTCAGGGCTTCTATAAAGTATGAACCTGCCAGTGGGTCTACAGTATCGGTAACACCGCTTTCAAAAGCGATGATCTGTTGGGTGCGCAGGGCTATTTTAGCGGCAGCTTCCGTTGGCAGGGATAATGCCTCGTCATAACCATTAGTATGCAGCGATTGTGTGCCACCTAATACTGCCGCAAGGGCCTGGTTACTTACTCTTATAATATTATTAAGTGGTTGCTGTGCGGTTAGGGTTGATCCCCCGGTTTGGGTATGAAAACGCAGTTTCTGCGCCCCGGCATCGGTTGCTCCCAATTCCTTGGTAATATGCGCCCACATTCGCCTTGCAGCCCTAAACTTGGCTATCTCCTCGAAAAAGCTATTATGGCAGTTAAAAAAGAAAGAAAGGCGTTTGGCAAATACATTTATGTCCAGCCCTTTTTCAAGCGCAGCCTTTAAATAGGCTTTGCCATTGGCCAGTGTAAAAGCCAATTCCTGCACCGCAGTTGAACCGGCTTCCCGGATGTGGTAGCCCGAAATGGATATGGTATTCCATTTAGGCACCTCCTTGCTGCAGTACTCAAACACATCGGTAATTAACCGCATTGATGGAGTTGGCGGATATATATAGGTACCCCGCGCCGCATACTCCTTTAATATATCGTTTTGAATGGTGCCCGAAATCTGGCTCAGGTCTGCCCCCTGTTTTTTTGCTAACGCGATGTACATGGCCAGCAAAATAGCTGCGGTTGCATTAATAGTCATGCTGGTGGTAATATCCTTAAGCTGGATGCCATCAAACAATATCTCAATATCCTCCAGCGAATCGATGGCGACGCCAACCTTGCCTACTTCGCCCTCGGATAGCTCATGGTCGCTATCATAACCAATCTGCGTAGGCAGGTCAAAAGCTACCGAAAGGCCTGTTGTTCCCTGGCTTAATAAATAGTGATACCGCTTGTTTGATTCTTCAGCCGTTGAAAACCCGGCATACTGGCGCATTGTCCAGGCTTTACCACGGTACATGTCTTTTTGAATGCCTCGCGTAAAGGGGAACTGGCCCGGTAGCTCGTCCATTTTGGAGGGTTCGGTGTAAACCTCCTTTATTTCGATACCCGATGTGGTGCTGAATTTTTTAGCCATCATGGTTTAAAATAACTCTTCCAAATCCTGCCTCACCAGGTTAATGGCTATCTCATACGGATCATCTTGCAACTGACTTAGGTGGATGAGCACGGTTTTGCTCAGATCCATGGCGGTGGCGTTTTGGGGAAGGCCTTTTACGGCGTTGTTTACCAGGCTCAGGGTGTCGTCCTTTACTCTTTTCATCACAGCCCAAACCCGGCTGCTTACATAAATTTGCTGGGTAACGTTATGCTGAAACTCGGTACGGATCTCGTTAACAATAACGATATGCAAATCGGCAGCCGAAAGGCCGCCCGCATTAAGGCGAATGAGCATGTTGGCCGGATTAATACGATCAATAAATAACACAACACGCTCGTAGGCCTGTAACCGTAAAGGCAGGGTTTGACTGCTTACACTGCGCTTAAGCTCCAGCAGCTGCACCTGGTTTTGTTTATCAAGATATGGTTTCACCAGGTAAAAGGCTATCCATATAACACCGGCGCCGGCTACGGTAAACTTTAAAATATCAAGTAAATATTGGGTTGTAAGCATGGTTATTAAAATGTTATACAGAGGTCATAAAATAGCTGTGGATGTAAAAATCCACATTTTACCTTATATTTGTATAGTTAAATATAAAATAAGATGAGTACTGCTGTTGAAATTTTACCGGTATCATTTACACCGGGCGCCGTTAAGGAACTTTTTAAGTTGAAGGATCAGCAAGAGATTGGCGATGAATTTGGTCTGCGTGTTGGTGTTGAGGGTGGTGGCTGCTCGGGTATGAGCTATGTACTGGGTTTTGACCAGAAAAAGGATGGCGACCAGGAATTCATTATAGATGGTATAAAAGTATTTATGCACAAAGCCCATGGTATGTACCTGATGGGTATGCAGATTGATTTTCAGGATGGCTTAAACGCCCGTGGCTTTACATTTAACAACCCTAACGCAGCGAGCAGCTGCGGTTGCGGAACATCATTCTCGGTGTAAATAGAGTCAGGAGTTAAGAATCAAGAGTTAAGACGAAGAAATCTATCCGGAGTAAGCCGCAAGACAGACTTATATCGTATTAAGTAGATATACAGGCAGCCCAATGGCTGCCTTTTTCAATGGTGCCAAAACGGAGATGGCCTTATACACGACACCGTTGTTTATCCTTTTGTCTTTTCATTCTTAAGCTCATTTCACGTACTGTCTCTTATTTTTATATTGCTGTAACAAACCGGTAGGCTTGTTAGTCATATAACTGCTTATTACATAATTACGCCCATGCCGGTAAAAACCTCCTACAGAGAAAATATTTCGATAGCGTTACAATCCATTGCCGGTAACAGGTTGCGTACATCGCTTACGGCTTTAATTATTGCTATTGGTATAATGGCGCTGGTTAGTATTTTAACGGCTATTGAGGGGATACGGCAGTTTACCAATGATGCCTTTGCCGATTTGGGCGCCAACTCCTTTACCATTCAAAACCGTGGCGAAGGGTTGAATTTTGGTAACGGCGGCCACCGAAAGATGTACCCGCCCATTACTTATGACCAGGCCGATCGCTTTAAAAAAACTTTTAAACTGCCTGTTATTATTGCCGTAAATATCGATGTTACCGGCATCGCAGTTGCAAAATTTGGCAGCGAAAAAACAAACCAGAATATTTCCATATCCGGCTCAAACGAAAACTACCTGGCCACCAGTGGTAAAAAATTATCCTTCGGCCGTAACTTTTCAACTTCAGAGTTGGAGCATGGTTCAAACGTGGTACTTATTGGCGACGAGATTAAGCAGAAGCTTTTTAAACACTCCGACCCGGTTAACCAAAACGTTTTTATTGGCGGCAACAAGTATAAAATAGTTGGTGTAATTGCCTCAAAAGGTTCAAGTTCATTTGGTGGCGATAAGTTTTGCATTATCCCGATATTAAAAGCCAAGCAAATTGACACCAATAAAAATGCTTCCTACACAGTTACTGTTAAAGTGAAAGGCCCTGGCGCTTTGGATGCTACCATTGGCGAGGCAACATCGTTGTTCAGAAATGTGCGCAGCCTAAACGTGGCCAACCAGGATAATTTTGAGATTTCGAGAAGCGATTCGATCCAGAAAGAACTATCCGGTCAGCTGGCCGGGATTACTGCCGGCGGATTTGCCATTAGTATCATCACGCTGATTGGTGCCGCCATAGGCCTCATGAATATTATGCTGGTATCGGTAACCGAACGCACCCGCGAAATTGGAGTGCGTAAAGCCATCGGAGCCACACCTGCCGTAATACGTAAACAGTTTTTAATCGAGGCCATAGTAATATGCCTTATAGGCGGGGCCGCGGGTATTGTATTAGGTATGGCTGCCGGAAATGTTATCGCGGTTCAGATAAGCGGAACTTTTGCCGTGCCATGGGGATGGCTAATATTCGCGGTTGTACTATGTACATTCATCGGGTTGATATCTGGTTACTACCCGGCTAAAAAAGCCGCAAAGTTAGACCCGGTTGAAGCCCTGCGATACGAATAAGCTGAAAGCAGAAGGCTTAAGGCTGAAAGCGGGAATAAAAATGGATAACCCACTGTAATTCTTATCATAATAAAAATGCCGCAAGTTGTTAACAAGCGGCATTTTGCATTAACACGTATTTTTAATTATCGACCAAACTTCAGCCATATAAAATAGCCTATCCAAAGTACCACGTTAGAATATACGCCGGCCAGCACATCGTCCATCATTACACCGGTACCGCTGGGCAGGACTTCCATTTTACGGATACCAAGCGGTTTAACAATATCAAAAAAGCGGAACAGTACCAGCCCGCCCAATAAAATGTAAAGGTTTTGTGGTAAAAACAACACCGAGATAAGCATACCGGCAACTTCATCTATCACCACGCGCGAACTATCTTCGCCCCAATCAGGTTCAACCTTGTTGCTCACATATACACCCCAAAGGGTGATAACGATGGTTATTGCCAGTAAATAAAACGGATTTTGTAAAGCAGGACATTGCCATAACAGCCAAATGCCGCCGCAGGTAACTATGGCCGCGTAAGTGCCGCCACCTTTTAAAAAACCGATGCCGAATATGGAAGCTATTATTTTATTGAAGTTCATTGGTATTCGTTCATTTGTTCACTGGTTCATTTGTTCATTGGTGCGTAGTTTGTTAGACTAACTTATTGCCTGCCACTTTTGCCAACTGCTAACTGAAAACCGCCCACTGCCAACTGAACTACTGCTTATCTAAAACATCTTCCGCGGCCTCGGCTACCTCCGGTTCGATGGTGTGGCGTTTGGGAAAGTTGAATAACAGCGATGTTAATACAGGTATAATGAATATGGCTACGGTAAATATTGATGTAACTATATCGGCGCCTTCGCCTTCCATCATCTTAGAGAAACCTGTTTCGGGGTAAAAGTGGATATATAATGATGCTGATAATTTTAAGCCCAATACCCCTATCACAATAAATGCTACGGTTTCCAGGAAGGTAAATTTCTCCATCAGCTTAACAAAAGCCTGGGCAACAAAACGCATGGCCAGTATGCCGATGAATACACCTATGTAAATCAAAACCACATGATCTGTAAACGCTACAGCCGCAAATACGTTATCGATAGAGAAGGCAAGGTCCATCAACTCAACCAATGCCACGGTAGCCCAAAACACGCCAAACACGCCTACTGTCGATTTATATAACCAGTTTTTGCTTTTGTCAACTTCTTCCTCTTCGCCGCCCGCGTTTGCTGCCTGAATTTTACCTTTAAAATAATCAAAGCAAAGGTATAACAGGTATAAGCCACCAATGGGTTTTAGCCACCATATTTTTACCAGCCACGCGGCCAGGAAAAGGCAAACACCCCGTAGTACGTACGCGCCAATGATACCATAACGTAAAGCTTTTTTACGCTGATCTTTCGGAAGATCAAGCACCATAGTTGCAAGCACGGCGGCGTTATCTACCGATAGCAAACTCTCTATCAGGATCAGGTTTAAAATAACGAGGAGGCCTGCTTTAATGTCGGGGCCTAATATTGTATGTAAATCCATATAAACAGGTAATGTATTTTTGTTAAGGTTAAATAAACTAAATTAAATCGGTATTGAGCATGCTTTTTAAAATATTGGCTTGCACATCAATATTGCTGATATTATCCAGGAAGGTGATATCCGAGATCTTTTTATAATTGTCGGCAAGCAGGGCGGCAATTTCCGGCGGCATGTGCGCTTTCATTGCGGCGGCATTGCCTTCAAGCCTGTCGTTCTTGTCTTTCAGTTCATACATCAGTCGCTCTTTTTTCGACATGTTGGTAGTCATATCCAGCCCGGCTATTTTTGCAACGTCAAAAAACACAAACAGGTTATCGCCGGGGGCATATATAAAATACCTGTCGGTATCAATAAACTTGTAAACCTCTATTACCTGGGCGCCCGACTTTAAACCGCAATAAAATTCTGTTTTAAAATCATATTTGCACAACACCCCCATTAGCTTACGCTGAATTTTGGCGTATTCATTTTTGTAAACGTCCGCAAGATTAAAGGCCGTAACTTCTTCCATCAGGTCAGTACTAATAGTGTAAAAAAAATCAGCCGCAAACCGCGAACTAAATGCGTTGATGTTTTTAGACAGTGGGTTTTCTGTTGAACTATCAGACAATACCTGGAACAGCTTGCGCAACGATAAATTGATCTTGAGTGCCTGCCTTTGCTTTTCGAGGTTGAAGTTTGCCAGGGTATAAGTAGGGTCGTTCAGCCGTTCAATCATTTCGCGGTTAATCTGAATCTCGTCAAACAACAAGCTTACGTTGGTCTCATTGTTCTTTTTGATCTTGCGGAGTAAATCTATTAGGCTCTGGGTAAACTGGAGGTGGAACAGATCGAGTTTATTGGTGTCCAGCTCGGGGTTGGCCTCAAACAGTTTATGGATCACCTGGCTACGCAGGTAAATTTTATAAATCATATCGTCGCCAAAAAATACAGAAAGCAGTTGCAGCTTGCTGAGCATCCGGTTACTCTGATTTAAAATATTTAACCTGTTTTCGTCCATGAATCAAGTACAAATTTACGAAAAAAGAAACCCCACCCAAACCCTCCCCTGAAGGGGCGGGCTTTAAAAGAAAATCGCCTGTGTCATGCAGGCGATTTTCGAAAGATCGTTAAAAGTCTCCCCTTCAGGGGAGATTTAGAGGGGCTTTGCTTACGCGTTAGTCACATGCTTTTTCAACTCTGTTTCCAGGTTCTGCAATTCTGTGTTTAACGTTTTGCGGTTGGCAGTACCTTCATCGTGAATACGTTTTACCTCGGTAAGGGTTTCAATCAGCGATGCAGTTGTGCGTTTCAGTGTATCCAGGGATACTACCGTTTTCTCATTCTCGCGGGCAACGTCGATACTGTTTTGTTTAAGCAGCTCGGCATTTTTTTGGAGGATGGTATTGGTGGTGTCCGAGATTTTTTTCTGCATCTCCACGTTTTCCTTCTGGCGGTTTAGGGCAACAGCTATTGTAAGCTGATTTTTCCAAACCGGGATGGTGGTTGATACGATGGATTGCGCTTTCTCGGCTATAGTAGTGTTATTACTTTGCACCACGCGAATTTGCGCCAATGATTGCATCATGATAAACCTGACTACTTTCAAGTCGGCAAGGCGTTTATCCAAGCGATTCACAAAATCGCGCAGGTCGGCAATTTCGTAATCATTGTAGGCCGATGGGTTGGCATCCATTTGCGCCAGCTGCTCGTTTAGTTCATTGTACTTTAACTGGCCCGAGATGATCAATTCCTCCATTTGATGGATGTAGGTTACATTGCTGTCAAACATGGTTTGCAGCGAACTGTTATCTTTCAGCGAGTTAACACGACCAGCCTTGATCTTATTGGTTATCTTATCGATGTTGTTGATCACCGTATCGTACTTCTGAAAAAGCTTTTTGGCATCAAACACCAGCTTTTTCATGAAAGGGATATGAGAAATAAATGAGGTGAACGCGTTTTGGTTCAGCTCATCTACATCAATATAGTTCAGTTCGGTAAGCAGGTCGTTTATCAGTAAACCAACTTCGCCGGAGTTATAGGTACGTACCGAAGTTAAAAAGTTATTACTGTACTTCTCCATCGATGCCTGCACATCGGTGCCGTAGTTAAGGATGGAGTTAACATCTTTGGGGTCGAGGGCTTTGGCCACCTCACTATATTTTTGAACTTCGGTAGGCGTAATGTTAGCTAAATCTACATTACCTTCCTTATCCAGCAATTTTACAGGAGTAGTTGTTCCCGGTGCCGGAGTTATATCCAGGGTAACCGGGGTTATGTTTATCGGGTTATTATTTGGTGCGCCTTCCATTTTCTTGAGTTTTAAGTTATAATCTGAGGTCTGATTTCTGAGGTCTGAGGTCCGATCTCGGGCCACAGTCCTCAGATCACCGGCCACAGAATATTATAAATAATTATTGGTAACTGTTTTAACGGTTTCTTCCAGTTTGCGGTCACGGGTGGGTTCGCCAATGGCGTTAAATTTCCATTCGCCGTTCTTTTTGTAAAAAACGCCCATCACCATGGCAACGTGGCCGGCAAAATCTTTGCTGTGTGCAATATCATAGGTAGCAAAAACTTCGTTTACGCGGGTTGGTGTACCTTCATAAATGCGGATAGATGCAAACGGGATGGTACCAAAATCCTGCCCACGGAAACTGTTAAGCATAAATGCCACATAAGTTACAGATGCAGGCAAACCCGGAAGATTTACGGTGATTACTTCATTGTCAATGCCGTCGTTGCCATTTAAATCGCCGGTAAGGTCGTCGCCGCTATGTTTTACCGAACCATCTTTTGATTTTAAGTTACCGAAATAGATCACATCTATCAGGCGTTTACTTTCGTCAAACAAGGCGCAGCTGGCGTCAAGATCAACCGCTTCTTTGGTTACGCCAAAGCCAAAAAGGCCTTTTTTTTCAATGGCTCCCCAGTTAATGCCCACGCAAACACTTTCTAATTTGCTGCCGTTACTTTTCTCGAGACTGATGCGTTGTCCCTTTTGAAGATTAATTGCCATAGCTGTTATTGATATTTGTTTAAATAATCCTGCAGGCCGCCTTTCATGCCAACGCCAACAGCTTCAAATTTCCAGTTGTTATCTTTTTTGTAGATGCGGCCAAACTCAACAGCGGTTTCTATCGAGAAATCTTCTTCCAGCTCATACTTCAAAATATCGGCACCTGTTTCGGCATCAAATATCCTGATGAAGGAGTTGCGTACCTGGCCAAAGTTTTGTTTGCGCGCCTCGGCCTCGTGAATAGTTACCACGATGCAAATTTCCGAGATTTTAGCATCAGCCTTTGATAGATCGACCTTTACCTGCTCATCGTCGCCGTCGCCGGCGCCGGTAAGGTTATCGCCGGTATGCTCAACTGCGCCGTCAGGCGATACCAGGTTATTGTAAAAAACAAAATACTCGTCGGCGACTAATCTTTTATTGTCGCCCAAAATAAAAATAGAGGCGTCTAAATCGAATGCGCTGCCTGTTGATGAGCTATTGGTATCCCAGCCCAGCCCGATGGTGAATTTGGGGGCATGGATGCTTTCGCGCTGGCCTTTTTGCAAATTAATTGCCATGTTTAATCAGATTTTTATTGTTTATAAATAGGTTTTGGGTAATAAAATTAAGGTTTTGGGCGTAGGCATCAATAGTATGGTAACCATTGCCCAAAGCCATATCATATAGCAAGTTTACAAAATCCATCGTTTGGTTTTGTATAAAAATGCCAAAGCAATCGGGATTATAATTTAATATGTATTTTACTATACGGGTATTAATGGCAAAACTGCCGCCTTGAATAATAGGCTCCAGGTCGAATATAGTTTTTACCAGGTGGTAGTTTAAAAAATTCTCGATGTTGGGGTGTATGTTTTTATTCACCAGTTCGGCAAAGTACAGCATGTAAATATCATTGCTTAGGCCGTATGCGTTCACCATTTTCATGATCATGCGCTCGTGGCTGCCGGTTATCTTAATATCATCCAAGAATATCAGCGTTTTACCGGTCAAAAAATCCTTATCAATATGGAACGAATCGTTACCTATCAGGTTCATCCTTTGCTCAGCATCCAGTTCGCCATAATCCTCTTTATAAGTAATAGTTCGGTGTACCTTGGTTTCCTGCACTACCGGGTAGCCATGTTGCGCCAGCCAGCGGTTAAGCCCGTAAACAAACCATGTTTTCATGGCAAAAGTAGCCGTCGGGATAAACGAATAAGGGCTCGATATCACCACAATTTGTTGCGTTATAGGTTGTACCAACAATACTTCTGCTATAAAACCATCAACCAAAGCGCTGCCAAATTCACGGGCTACCGCTTCATCGCCAAATTTGAAACGGCTGTAGCCATCCGGGCAAAAGCCGAAGTTACTATCGTTGCTGATATGATGTAATGAGTAGGTAGTGTTCATTAACTTAATAAGGCTAAAATAGATTGGTTGTTTGAGTTGATAAGCAAACTTTTTATGCCCGCTGCATGGGCGCCTTCAATATCAGCCTTAGGGTTATCGCCTATATGAATGATATCGCTTAAACGAATATCCTTATTTATATTGACCTGTTTGATATTTTGCAGCATTAAATTAAATAAGGCAGAGTTTGGTTTCGACAAACCCACCTCATCCGAGTATAGCTGAAAATCAAAGTAATCGCTCATCTTTAACTCCGGCAGTACCTTTCTTAAGGTTGCCCCTTTTATAAAACCGGTATTGCTTAACAAACTAAATGTACTACCTGTTTTATTTTTTAGATGCTGCAACGTGGAAATTGTTACAGGCGAGTATACCAGCGGCATGTAATAGAACAACAGCTTCTCCATATCCAGGTACAGTTTGCCGGTATCAATATCCGATAAGCTAAGCTGGTTGTCATTAATCAGGCTGATTACCATCAGGTACATCTCGTCGGCATCAATGTTTTTGCCTGTACTTTCGTTTACAGCGTTGCACATCAAATCCACCTGCCTGAAGGCTTTAGCCACCTCGTCAATACTTTTACCCATCGGGTTAAAATCCCGGTGGAAGATTTTGGTACGCTCTATTTTAAAATAAGGGTTTGATTTAATCAGCGTAAGCCAGAGGTCGAAGGAGTAGTGTTGGTACATTGCAGGCTGTGTAGGTTGTACGTGATACGTTGTAAGTTATACGTTTTGCCCGAATTGGCAAATATACAGGTACAACAAAAATTCAATATTGTTAGCAGTTCTAAATAAAGGTTGTACGCGATATGATGTTGTAAGCTATACGTTTTTTATCCAACACGCACGTACAACGTATCACGTACAACCTACAACCCAATTCAATATTGTTTAAGTAGTTCTAAAAAATTATCCGTTGCAAACGGTTCGCCAATGGCGCGGAATTTCCAGGTGCCGTCTTTGCGGTACACTTCGGCAAATTTCATGGAGCACATGCCGTTGTAGGTGGCATCGCCGGATAAGCTGAATTTGGCTATCTCCTTACCGTGATTATCAACTGCACGAATAAACGCGTTCTCGACCATGCCAAAATGCTGGTTTTTCCGCTGGCCCTGGTATATGGCTACGATAAACAAAATGCGGTCGTATTTTGGGTCCAGCGAATCTAATTTTACGATGATCTGCTCATCGTCGCCGTCGCCCGCACCTGTACGGTTATCGCCGGTTAGCCAGATATGGTTCGATGGATGGCGCATGGAGTTAAAATACACCACATCGCCCTCATATAAATTTATTTTATTGCCGTTGGGTTTTTGAAAAGTGCGCCCCCTGTTGGCCACATGGCCGTTTTTATCAAGCAGGAAAGCTATGGCATCCAGGTCGTATTCCACCTCTTCGGCGCCGCCGCCAAATAGTTTACCTAAAAAACCGCTGCCACCATGACTTTTCCTTACATCCCAGCCTAAGCCAATGGTTACCGACGACAAATCGAAGCTTTCGCCTTTATCATTTTTACGAAGGTCAATTGTTTGACCTTTTACCAAATTTATTGCCATAGCCTTGCTTACTTAATGATTTGCCCTTTAAAATATTTGCTTAAAAAGAAGGCAAGGTCTTCTTTATAGCCCACGCCCGATGCCTCAAACTTCCAGGCCCCGCTGCGGCGGTACAAGCGACCAAACTCAATAGCTGTTTCGATAGAAAAATCCTCACCCAACTCATATTTGCAAACTTCGCTGCCGGTTTGCTCATCAATAATGCGGATATATGAATCGCGCACCTGGCCAAAATTTTGCCTGCGGGGTTGCGCTTCATGGATGGTTACCACAAACAATATCTCCTGTATTTTAGCGTCAACTTTAGTTAAATCAATATTGATGGATTCGTCATCGCCACCATCGCTGTTGCCGCCCGAAGGATCGTCGCCGGTGTGGTGAACCGCCCCATCCGGCGAATCTACATTGTTATAAAAAACGAAGAACTCGTCTTCGGGTACAAATCTGTTGCCATCTATCATGATAGCCGATACATCCAGGTCGAAATCATAACCTGTGCCTTCATTTGGGTTCCAGCCCAAACCAACTGTCATTTTCGACAGTCCGATATCTATTTTTTGTCCTTTTTGAAGATTAATAGCCATTGTAAAATGTATTTATATATTGACAAGCTGGCTGCGTAATTGTTACGAAAACCACCGCGAATTTTGCTTAACTAAGGTTTAAAATACACAACTAAGGTATATGTTTTTTTGACATACAGTATGAAATAAAAATGAAGGAGAAGCCTCCACTAAACGGCGAAACCCTCATTAGCTCCGTCAAAGTAAATTAAATGCTAATAATCCTCCCCGATATTCAACATATTTGTATAACCTTATTAACCTGCAAACAACCATGGCCAAATTACCGCCCAAAACAAACACCCAATTGGTAACCGAATACATTGAAAAACTGGATGCCCCGGTTGCCCAAATTGTACAGGCTATCAGGCAAATGGTTTTAAGCATAGACCCTGAAATTGGCGAAGAGATAAAATGGAACGCCCCCAGCTTTGTATACAAGGGCGAAATGAAGCCTTTTAACCCTAAAGAATATAAAAGGTATATCATTGTGATGAACCTGCATAAACGCATTCTGCTCGTTTTCCCCAGCGGGGCAAAAGTTAATGACACCAGCGGTTTGTTAACTGGCGATTACACAGACGGCCGCCGCCTGGTATACATTAAGGATATGGATGATTTAAAAAGCAAAGAGTCCGCGATAAGAAAAGTAGTGCTGGATTGGCTGGCCCTGGTTGAGAAATAAGCAAGGTTGATTCTTCAAAAAGCATCTTTTCTTTTGGCTCTGAAGATACTTCTCTTTTTAAAACAACTGCAGGTAAATACTCATTTTTCTACCCGTCAAAACAACTTGTTATAGGCTTGTAATATTTGCGATACCCAAGTTACGCAATCGATGGAAATGCTTACATTTAGCCCGCCTTAAGCATAAAACTATTAAGCCAAAACAACCAACAAAACCTATCAATAATTTCATATGCGATTAAAAATTACTTTACTGCTCGCACTTGCTATGCTTGCATTTAACTACAGCAAAATAGTTGTTAAGCCCAAAATTCTGGTATTTACAAAAACGTCCGGTTATCACCATGCATCCATCGCTGCTGGCTCTGCAGCTATCATTAAACTGGGCGCCGAAAATGATTTTTCGGTTGATACTACATCCAACGCTGCAAAAATCAGCGAAGCCAATCTTAGCCAATACACTGCGGTTGTATTTTTAAGCACTACCGGCTATATGCTTAATAATTACCAGCAGGCCGACCTGGAACGCTATATGCAGGCAGGCGGCAATTTTGTTGGTGTGCATGCTGCTGCCGACGCCGAGTACGACTGGCAATGGTATGGCCGTTTGGTGGGCGCCTACTTTGACAGCCACCCTGCTATGCAGGAGGCCATATTAAAAGTGGTGGATAAAAACCATCCCTCAACCCGCGCTTTACCCGATGACTGGAAAAGAACAGATGAGTGGTACAACTTTAAAAAGATTAGCAAAAACCTGCATGTGCTTATTAAAATTGACGAAAATAGCTACAAAGGCGGCACCAACGGCGATAACCACCCAATGGCCTGGTATCACAATTTTGAAAACGGGCGCTCTTTTTATACCGAACTTGGTCATACTGATGAATCGTACACCGACCCGGTATACTTAGGCCACCTGCTGGGCGGTATTAAATATGCCATTGGCGACAATAAAAAACTCGATTACTCCAAATGCACCACGCTGCGTGTGCCCGAGGAAAACCGTTTTGTAAGAACATCCCTTATTCAGGGCACTTTTTACGAGCCCACCGAAATGACTATTTTACCCAATCTGGATATATTAGTAACCCAGCGCCGCGGCGAAATTATGCTTTTTAAAAACGCCACCAAAACTATTAAACAGGTTGGTTTCCTGAACGCCTACTTTAAAACGCTGCACACCAAAGGGGTAAATGCCGAAGAGGGCGTTTTAGGCATCCAGGCCGACCCTGATTTTAAAACCAACCATTACGTTTATATTTACTACAGCCCGGCAGATACTTCGGTAAATCGTTTATCTCGCTTTACGCTTACGGGTGACACCATCGATAACAAATCAGAAAAAGTTGTATTGCAGCTGTACTCCCAGCGCGAAATTTGCTGCCATACAGGCGGCTCCATAGCGTTTGGGCCAGATCATTTGTTGTTTGTATCTACCGGCGATAATACTACGCCATTTGACGAAGGCAAAAAACTGCCACATGATACGCACGCATTTGCACCATTGGATGATCGCCCGGAACATATCAATCATGATTCCAGGCGCTCTGCCGGGAATACCAACGATTTAAGAGGCAAAATCCTGAGGATAAAAATAAAAAGTGATGGTACTTATACCATCCCCGATGGCAACCTGTTTAAACCGGGCACCGCAGGCACCCGCCCGGAGATTTATGTAATGGGCGACAGGAACCCATACCGTATAGCCGTTGATAAAAAGAACGACTACCTGTACTGGGGCGAAGTTGGCCCTGATGCCAATAACGACAGCTTAGCCACCCGCGGCCCCCGCGGCTATGACGAATTTAACCAGGCTAAGGCGGCAGGCTTCTTCGGATGGCCGTTGTTTATTGGCCCCAATATCCCGTATCACCCTTATAACTATGAAACCGGCGAATCGGGCCCCGCTTTTGATCCGCTGCACCCGCTAAACGATTCCAGGAACAATACAGGCTTAAGAGAACTGCCGCCTGCGCAACCTGCATTTATATGGTATCCTTATGGCGAATCGAAAGACTTTCCACAAGTTGGCTCTGGCGGGCGTACCACTATGGCTGGCCCTATTTATTATTCCGATATGTACCCCAAGGCAACACGCCTGCCCGATTATTATAACAAAAAGGTATTTTTTTATGATTGGATCCGAGGCTGGATAAAGGTACTTACCCTGCAACCAAACGGCGACCTGGACAAAATGGAACCGTTTATGGCCACTGCCAAATTCAACTCGCCTATTGATATGGAAACCGGCCCCGATGGCAAAATTTACGTGCTTGAATATGGCTCGGGCTGGTTTACCAAAAACAAAGATGCCGGCCTGGCCCGTATTGATTACAACACCGGTAACCGCGCGCCCGAAGTAAAAAGCATTACAGCAAACAAAGCTTTTGGTAAATTGCCTTTAGCGGTAACCTTTACCGCAACAGCAACCGATCCGGAAAATAACACAATGACCTACACCTGGAACCTGGGCAATGGCGTCAAAAAAACAACGGCCTTGCCAAAGCTGGTTTACACCTACACCAAAAAAGGCAACTACAATGTATCGGTTGAGGTTAAAGATGATGAAGGCGCAGCCACGTTAAGTAAAACTACACCGGTATTAGCTGGCCAGGATTCGCCCGATACGAAACTAAAAATGGCAAACATCAAGGCTAACGCCGCGGGAATGACCTTGATGATGTCGTTAGATTGCAAAGCTTGCCACAAAGTAGCCGAAAAGTCTGTAGGCCCGGCATTTACCGATGTTGCTAAAAAGTATGCAAAAACCCCGGCATCAACCAATCACCTGGTTAAAAAGATAGCAACCGGCGGCCACGGCGTTTGGGGCGATGTGGATATGCCCGCGCACCCTAATCTTAAGCCAGCCGAGATTAAACAGATAGTTAACTGGGTATACTCACTGAAATAACCAGCCCAAATCATAACAACAAATCCGGCTTGCAAAACAGGCCGGATTTGTTGGTTTTGGGAGCAATGTAATTCTGAAAAGTGTTTGCATGTTACGAAGTTTTTCGCGCAAAAATCGTGGAGCTGCAAAGTGATTGGGCGGCGATTTGACTCACCCCGACGAGGCTACGCCCGTCTGGCCCTCTCTCCGACTGCGTCGCATAGAGGGGCAAAAGATATAAAAAATTGAGCTTAACCCTCTATGCGGCGCAGCCGGAGAGAGGGTCGGCCAGCGCAGCGTAGCCGGGGTGAGTCGTGACCAGCGTTCAAAAGGATGTTTATGTAAACCGAACATCAATCATTATTAACACAACCTCCATAACGATCCGGCAGCTGACTTGGCTAACTTATTTTTTCTTAGCCTTTTGGCGGCCATTTTACGAAATTGAAACTTTAATATTTCGCATGACTTAATTGCATTATGGGACGTATTACTCTGCGAACCACGGGCCAGCCCGGGTAAAAATCGGGCCATTTTTTGAGCATTTTGATTGAAAAAATGGCAAAATAAGGGCCTTTTTTTCAAAAAACACGCTTTTTTAATCAAAATATGGCGTTTTTTCATAAAAATGAAGCTTTTTTTGCCAAAAATTAGTCTACTAACCCTATAGTGCTTATATTTGTCCTAATTGTTATTATCGATCTAACCAATTAGTTCTTTATGGTAAATAATGAGGTCAGTCAACTTAAAAAAAAAGAGAGAGCCACCTGGCTATCTCTTTTTTTATTTTAGGCCTGTATTTATACTTAAATAAAGCATCCAACCAGCAATAATAATATTCACCAACGCCATATCATAACCCATCTTTTAGGAGAGAAAAGAACTTTCAACTCAACGGCATTGGTTTATAAAGAAGGTCTTTTTTTTACTTAGAACTTAAGACTTCCGACTCAAGGCTTAAGAAAGAACCTCCTCCAGCACATCGCCCGACCGGATATTGCCAAAGCCCTCAATATGTAGGGCATAATACTCCATTAATTTTTGGATCAGGTAACGCCGCTCGTCGTTGGTTAGTTTCAGCTCATCCATGCTGTCAAAACTGCTTTTAAGCAGCCGGCTAAAGTTTTGCGTATGCGGCGGCGAAAGGTACATTACCGTATCCGGCTTATATTTGCTAAACGTGCCGTTCTTCAGGTCAAAATAGTCTGCATGGTCAATCAACGCCCTATCAGGGTAAAAGCCCAGGTAGCGTGTAAGCCGGGCTAAAAACAGCAGGTGAAAGTTGGCTACATTGCCTGTCTGATGATCGAGCCACTCTATTGCGCTAAAAACAAAATCAAAAATATTCTCTTCGGCCGATTGCTGTTTGATGGATTTGTATAGCACCTCGTTTAAAAAAATGGCGATGCAGCTTTTAATTACATCATAAGGGATACTTTGTAATACAGGCGAATTTTTAAGCTCGGCTATGCGCTGTACGCTACCGGTATTTTTATGATAAACAACCAAATCAAGCAGGTGCAGGGGTTGCAGCATATTGCGGCCTATTTTTGCCTTTGGCTTTTTGGCCCCATTAATGATGTATGATTGCAAGCCGAACTTCTCGGTAAAAATTTGCACAATTACACTGCTTTCGCCATAATCGGTGGCTTTAAATACTATACCACGGGTTTTATGCAGCATGCCTTACCAGTAAAATAAGTTTAGGTAAAAATATTACAATGCCTGTTAAAAGCGCAAATAAGGCCGCAATTACCACTGCGCCGGCACAAACATCTTTAACTCTGCCCGCCATTTCATTATAATCCGGCGATACCAGGTCGGTTAATGTTTCAATCCCTGTATTTAAAAGCTCAATTACCAGTACCAGGGCAATGGCCAGCATAATCCATTGCCATTCTGCAAAAGAGATATGGAGCGAAAACCCCAGCATCACCGCGATGAAAGCCAATACCAGGTGTATCCTGAAATTAGGTTGCGTTGCCGCAGCATACCTTAATCCTTTAAAAGCAAAACCAAAACTGCGTATCAGTCTTTTCATAATTCAAAAATACGTGTAATTGGTGTAACTGATATATTAAAGATTCTTTCACGCAAAGCCAGAAAAGGCTCAGCGTAAAAAGGCTTAACTCCTGGCGGCTTTGCCTCTATGCTTTAAAATACAATAGTGGGGCCCTGCAACATCTGTAATGATATTGATATATTACAATTGGCCGATTAGTTGTAATTTCATCGCTGCTAATCATAATACATGAAAAAAACATTACTACTCGCGTTTGCCTCCCTGTTTTCGGCAGCTGCTATGGCCCAGCAGGATGCACCAAAAGCTATTTATTATTCCATATCGTTCCCTAATGCCGCCCACCACGAGGCCGAAATTACCATCACCATTCCGCAGGCCCCAACCGGCCCTTTGCTGGTTAGGATGAGCCGTTCATCTGCCGGCCGCTATGCCACGCATGAGTTTGGTAAAAATATTTATAACGTTGCCGCTACCGATGTAAACGGCAAGGCCCTTGAATTGAAGCAGGTTGAAGGTGATGTGTACTCTATAGAAGAACACCCGGCTACCGTAAAAGTAAGCTATACCCTTTTTGGCAACTGGACAGATGGCACTTACGCCAGCATCGACCCAAGCCACGCCCACCTGAACATGCCCGCCACTTTTATGTGGGTTGTAGGGCAGGATAGAAGGCCGCTTACCTTCCAGTTTAACGATTTGGATAACTATGGCTGGCATGTAGCTACCCAGCTAAAACACGAGGATAAAAACGTGTACAGCGCCCCCAACCTGCAATACATGATGGATTGCCCAACCGAACTGTCTGATTATAAAATTGCCAGCTGGGACGTGGTTAATTATGATAATAAAAAAGAAAAGATAAACCTTACCGTTCACTCCGATGACAGCCAGGCCGTGATAGATAATTTTGGCAAAATGGTTGCCCGGATGGTACAGGAAGAAAAAGCTGTATTTGGCGAATTCCCGGCCTACGATTATGGCGAATATACTTTTATCAGCGACATTCATCCAACCACATCAGGCGATGGGATGGAGCATCGTAACTCAACCTGCATCACCATACCTGCCCCTAAGGTTGAAGGTTTGGAAAAAAGGCTGTTAGGAGTTTATGCGCACGAATACTTCCATAGCTGGAATGTGAAACGCATCCGCCCAAAATCATTGGAGCCTTTCAATTTTGAGCATGCCAACATGAGCAGCGAGCTTTGGTTTGCCGAAGGCTTTACCCAATACTACGGCGAACTGCTGCTGGTACGATCGGGATTTGTTGATCTTGACGATTACACCGGCACAGTAGCAGGCCTGGTAAACCAGGTATTAAACACCCCTGCCGCCGCTAAATATCCTGCAACCCAAATGAGCCGTTATTCGGTATACGCCGATGCCGGTGTTTCTATCGATCCTAACAACAACGCCAACGATTTTACCAGCTATTACACCTATGGCGGCGCTATAGCCCTTGCACTTGACTTGCGCCTGCGCAGCGATTTTAATATTACGCTTGACGACTACATGCGCCAGGTTTGGCTAAGCCGTGGTAAGGTAATGAAGCCCTATACCGTGCCCGATTTGCAAACCGACCTGGGCAAAGTAACCAACCCGAAATTTGCTGCCGACTTTTTCAGGAAATACATTACGGGTATTGAGAAAAACAACTACGAGGAACTATTGGCCAAAGCGGGCTTGGTTTTACGCAAAATTAACCCCGAAAAAGGCTGGGCAGGATCATTAGCAACCACTGTCGGCCGTGGCAGAGCGGGCCAGCCGCGCGCGGGTAATGCCGAAGGTTTACCGATACTTTCAAGCACAATTATTGGCTCGCCCGTATACAAGGCCGGTCTTGATGCAGGCGATGTGATATTAAAGGTAAACGGCGTTGACATTAAAGACCAGAAAGGTTTTGACGACCAGCTTAACGATAAAAAACCGGGCGACAAGCTTACCGTAAATTATAAAAGCCGCACCGGCAGCCACGAAACAACCATTGTATTAGAGGCAAATCCTAATTTTGAAGTAGTTACCTTTGAAAAAGCAGGCAGGCCGTTATCAAAAGAACAGGAAACATTCCGCAGCAATTGGTTGCAATCAAAAGTTAAATAATAAATGAAGAAGATCTTTATAGTAACCGTAGCATTATCAGCAATTACCGCGTTGGGTTTTGCCCAAAATGTAAATAAGCTGATTAAAGAAAAAAATGTTGGCCGTATTATTAAAACCCTATCGGCCGATGATATGCAGGGCCGTGCAACCTTTACGCCGGGCATCGAAAAAGCAGCCAAATTTATTGAAGGCGAATTTAAAAGCATTGGCCTAACGCCACTGGCAGGGAACAGCGGTTTCAGGCAGGATTTTAAAATGATTCGTTCTACCCCCGTTAAATTAACACTGAGCATTAACGGCAAAAGCATTGCGGCCGATAGCGCCTTTGCAACCGGAAGCGAGTCATTTAGCTGGGCCACCAACGCCGATGTACAGGTGGTACAGGTAACCAGCGATAAAAATTTCAGGCAGGAGTACGGTGCCATTACACGCAGCGGAAAAAAATCGCTGGTGCTGGTAGATCCTAAATTTAAAGATTTGTTTACCCGCGTACGCGGGTTTGCCGGCAGGGGCAGTGTAATATTTAAAGGTAAAACAACGCCGCCTGTTGTATTTGTGCTGGGGAATTTTGATAAAGTAACCGCATTTGATGCGCGCTACGAAATCAAAAGTGAAAAACTTCCGTTGTTTAATGTTGCAGGCATGCTACCCGGTAAAACCAAACCGGATGAGTTTGTAGTATTTTCGGGCCATTATGACCACCTGGGTATCCTTAAACCGATGGAAGGCGACAGCATTGCAAACGGCGCAGACGACGATGCATCGGGTACAACTGCTGTTATATCGTTGGCCAAATATTACAAAAAGCTAAACAATAATGCCCGCACCCTCATTTTTGTTGCTTTTTGTGCCGAAGAAATTGGCGGTTATGGATCGCAATACTTCTCGGGCCAGGTAAACCCAGATAAAACAGTAGCCATGTTTAATATCGAAATGATTGGCAAGGCATCAAAATTCGGCCAAAATTCGGCATTTATAACCGGCTATGAGCGTTCGGATTTTGGCAAAATCCTGCAAAAAAACCTGGATGGCACCGCTTTTAAATTTTACCCGGACCCATATCCTGAGCAGGATTTGTTTTACCGGAGCGATAATGCAACACTGGCCAGGCTTGGCGTACCGGCGCACACCATATCAACCGATCAGATAGATATCGACAAGTTATACCATACCGTAAAAGACGAATTTAGCTCGTTAGATGTAAGTAATATTACTTCAACCATCAGGGCAATTGCGCTAAGCTCGCGCAGTATTGTTGCCGGTACAGATACCCCAACAAGGATAGCAAAGCTGGAGAGGTAGTAGATTTCGCAAACAATCAAGAAAAAAAGGCCTGTGCGATTCCTTCCTCGGGGAAGGGGGAGGAAGGGGTTTAGCCCACTGATAAGTAAGGCGGCGAAACCCCTCCCTGCCACCGCACAAATCGCAGCGCCTCTCCCCAGGGAGGGAATTTAGCTTCAATATTTAGGTTCCACAATGTCCCACGTATTCAAAATAGCGATAGTAGGTCCCGAATCGACAGGAAAATCGACCATGTCTGATTACCTGGCAGCGCATTATCAAACCATTGCCGTACCTGAGTACGCGCGTGGTTATTGCGAAAAGCTGACGGAGCCTTGCACCTGGCAGGATGAGATTAATATGTTTTACGGCCAACTGGCTTTGGAAGAACAGTTGCTGCCTATGGCCAACAAAATCCTAATCTGCGATACCACCTTTATCACCGTAAAAATATGGAGCGAAGAAATGTTTGGCCGCTCGCCCCAGGAAGTATTGGACGAATTGCCCCGGCACCCTTACGATTTATACCTCCTGCTCAACATCGATCTGCCCTGGCAAGACGATCCGTTGCGGAACTTCCCTACCAAGCGGGAGTATTTTATGGATGTTTGGCATAAAGAACTGCAAGCCTTAAATGCCAATTATGTGCTGATATCAGGCACCGGAGCTGATAGGTATGAAAGCGCAGTAAAGGCGATAGATGAGTTTTTGGCAAAATGAGTTTCCTAAAAACAAAACAGCTTGTCAGTAAGCCCGGAGCCATCCAATTAAAGCTATACCTCTACCACTCCATCAAATACCTGCACTGCGGGGCCTTCTAAAAATATATCGGTAAAAACCTTGCCATCGTAATCAAAACGAATATTAAGGTTGCCGCCCAATACTTTTATCGGGGTATCAATATGCCCGGTTTGCTGGTTGTGGCTTGCCATAGCGAGCGCTACCGCGGTAACACCTGTTCCGCAGGCAAAGGTTTCATCCTCTACCCCCCGTTCAAAAGTGCGTACAAAGTACCCGTCATCGGTTGGTTCAACAAAATTTACGTTGATGCCTTTTTCGCGGTAGGTAGCGTTGTTACGGATGGCTTTACCTTCATGAAAAACATCGCGGTGGGCCAGGTCATCAACCAATTTAACGTAATGCGGCGATCCGGTGTTGAGTACATAGGCATCCAGGTCGGTTTTTAGCTCTTTTACATCTATCATTTGCAGGCTTACCCAATCCCCTTCCGATGAAATTTTGGCATAATGAGGGCCATCTACCGCCAAAAATTCAGTTTCGGTGTCAATCACTCCTAAAAATTTTGCAAAGGCTACAATGCAGCGGCCACCGTTGCCGCACATGCTGCTGGGCTGGCCATCGGCATTATAATAAACCATCTCAAAATCAAAGCCTTCTTTGTTTTGCAAAAACATCATACCATCGCCGCCAATCCCAAAACGGCGGTCGCACAGCCCGGCAATCAGCTTAGGATTGTTATGATCAACTATATTTTCGCGGTTATCAACCAGTATAAAATCGTTACCGGCACCCTGGTATTTATAAAATCGTATCTTCACAATAATGTCATTTAGTATCAATTACTTACCTCGAACAAATAGTTATTAAGTATGGTTGTGATTAAGTAAAATCATTTTAACAAATTTTAACAAAAAACCTAATAACTTATCGTTGCTTATGTCGTCTTAATGGTATTAAATTTGATTTGTTAATTATAAACAAAATAAAGAAAGGCAAATATAAAGATGAAAAAGATTGGTTTAACATTATTAACCGCTTTTGTTGGAGGAGCCATGGCTTTAGGCACTTACAAGATTATCGAGAGCAAGTATGCCGACAACCTGAGCTTCGAAGACAAACAGAAAGTTTATTTTACCAGTAATCCGTCGGCCCCGGTAGTATCTTCAACCGGTGCGCTTGATTTTACAGAAGCTGCCGCAGCGGTAACGCCTGCCGTGGTTTACATTCGTACTACCTACAGCAGCCAATCGGGCGGCAGCGGGCAAGACCAGTTTGAACAGATGTTTGGCGATATGTTTGGCCAGCGTGTACGCCCCCAGGGCCCGCAAATGGCATCAGGATCGGGTGTAATCATTTCCAATGATGGCTACATTGTAACCAACAACCACGTGGTTGAAAAAGCCGATAAAATTACGGTTGCTACCAATGATCACCGCACTTTCCAGGCTAAAGTGATTGGTACCGATCCAAGTACCGACCTTGCGCTGATCAAGATAAGCGCTACCGACCTGCCAATTGTAAAATTGGGCAACTCAGATGATGCCCGTGTTGGCGAGTGGGTGTTGGCGGTAGGTAACCCTTTTAACCTTAATTCAACCGTTACAGCCGGTATTATCAGCGCCAAGGGCCGTAACATAGGCATTATTGGCAGCGAGGACAACCAGGACCAAAGCAATCCGTTTGGCCGTACCCGCAACCAGCAAACCACGCCTAAGTTAAACAAGGCAATTGAATCGTTCATTCAAACAGATGCTGCCATTAACCCAGGCAACAGCGGCGGGGCCCTTGTAAATACCAAAGGCGAGCTGATAGGCATCAACGCTGCGATAGCATCGCACACCGGCTCATATGAAGGCTATGGCTTTGCTATTCCGGTTAACCTGGCAAAAAAGGTACTGAACGATATTAAAAAATACGGTACCGTGAAACGTGGCTTTATTGGTGTAAGCTTTACCGAGCTTAATCCCGATGTAGCGCAAAAATTGAATATTAACAATACAACCGGCTTATATGTTAATGACCTGGTTGAGGGCGGCGGTGCAGAAGCTGCCGGTATTCAAAAAGGTGATATTATTGAGAAAGTGGAAGGCATACCTGTGTATGAATCATCTGACCTACAGGAGCACGTGGGCCGCTTACAACCCGGCGATAAGGTAAACATGACTGTGTTGCGCGATGGTAAGGAGAAAAACGTTGCCGTAACGCTTAAGGCGGATGCCACACCGGTAGCGCCACGTACAGCGGCCGTATCAAAATCGGCCGAGGAATTGTTTAACAAACTGGGCGCAAGCTTCCAGCCATTAAGCCCGGCCCAAAAAGCCAAATTCCATGTAAACTCGGGTGTTGTGGTAACCCAGGTACGTGAAGGCAGGGTGTTTGATAGTTTCGAAATTCCTGTGGGCTCTATCATTACCAGTATCAATAAATCGCCAATAAACAGCGTAGCTGATATTGATAAAGTGATCACCAATCTGCGCAATGGTAACCTCGTGATATCGGGCTACTATCCGGATGGCACAAACTTTAACAACATGTTCCAGGTGCAGTAAGCTGGATGATATGCAGATGTGCAGATTTCAGATATGCAGATTATAATACAAAAGCCCGGTGATTGCCGGGCTTTTGTATTTATGGGGTGATTTTATCTATCAATTCTCCGAGGTATAATTTCATTTACGCTACAATCCTTCAAAATGATCTTCCACATTAGCCAATACCTCGCAATCGCAAAAGCCACCGTTTGCATTTAACCATGCAATTGTTTGTTGTTTAGGGAGGTTGAATTGCTGTAAATATTCTTCGGTAAATCTTAACGAATGATCGCACCCTTCTTCTTCCAGCTTATTATCCAGGTAATCAAAAAGATTGGTAAAGGCTACCGCTTCCATTGGAAGTGAGGTTATAAACGTTTGCTTTTGTTGTTGCTGAAATTGAAGCTGCAGTTCCCTGCGTTTCTCTTTTTCGTCTGGTGATTTCATGAGGTAAAGATATTTATTCTGGCGAGTTATCAATCACCAACTTACTCCAGCCCTTTGAGCCGGCGTTTTTTATTTCCTTTTTCCGGGCCTCCATGGCTTTTTTAATACGGGTGCTGTAGGCCCAGCAGGTACTTTGGCGGATGGAGAGGATTTCGGATAATTTATGGGACGATATTTTTCCTTTTGTGGAATACATCAAAAAAATCATGTAAAAAGCTTTGTTGATGGGAATGCGGGTATTTTGTAAAATGGTGTAGGCAATCACCGATTCTTCGTAGCCGCATTTGGAGCAGCGGCGGCTGTACGGCAAATGCCCGCCCCCGTAATGCGTACCGCCACATTTGCGGCAGGCATAGCCATTTTCCCATTTCAGGTCGCTCAGGAATTTAAAACAGGTTTCCCGGTCGGGATAGATCTTACTGAACTCCTCAAAATCAACCTCGGCCGACATTACCCTATCGTGCGTTACCTTCTCAATATCGTTATGCAGCGTAACATTATCTTTCTCCAGCAACACATTCATGCGCGAAATTTCTTCGGCCTGTTGCTGCAGTAATTCGTTTACAGATCGCAGTTCCTCGTTCTGATCGGCTATCATCGATGATTTTTCAACCAGTTCTTTGGTCCGTTCCTGCACCTGTTCTTCCAGGCGTTTGTTCAGCACGTCTTTCAACTCCTCGTTCTGCTTCATTTGCTTAATCATTGCCACCTGAGCGTCGTCCTTTTCTTTTTTCAGGATGCGTACTTTGTCGCCAATAGCAAAAGAGATGAACAGCATTTCGGTAATAAAGCAAACGCTAAGGCTGTAATAGTCAAACTCGGTAACCGGCAGCCACCACATGTTTAAAGCGATGCAGCTTTTGATGATAAACCCCGTGAGTAAAAACAAATACCCGATAACAAAAAAACGAGCCGGCTTGTACCCTTTGGCCCAGGTATAACAACCCGCATAAAATGCCAGCAGCAACGGTATAAACTCAATGATCTTGTAATTAAACCAACTGTTGTTGATGGTGATACAGGCCATAAAAAACAGGCAGCGCAGGGCGATAACCCAGCTGGTAGCTTTATATAAACGGGGTGCGTTCACTTTTAAATTAAGCAAGCTTTGGGTAAACAGCACCGCAAAAACACTGGCGGCAAATAAAGCTATACCGTAAGCATACTGGTTCCACCCCGGGTTGTTAGGCCATATGTATTGGTAGGCAATTCCATCAGCACACATTTCATAAAGGCCAATGCTAAGGTTGTAGGCAATGTAATACAGGTATTGCACCTTGCGCATGGCAATAAACATCATAAGGTTATACAGGCCAAAAACCAATATCATCCCATAAAAAACACCGAAAAAGAAATACTCATCCAACGCGTAACTAATAAACCAGCTAACAGTGCGCAAGACCATAATTACGTTAACTGAGTGGTGCGACCTGATACGGACGTAATAAATTGCATAGCCCCTTCCTGGGTTATTTAAATTAAGGCTGAAGTTTTTATGGTGATAAAACCGTTCAGAAAACGGGCGGCTGCTCCCCAAAAGAATGGGTACATATTTATTAGCGCCGATAGGCGAATAAACGGTAATACTATCAATAGTTTGATCAAAAAATTCCAGCAGCCAGCTATTTTTGGTGCCGGGGTTCCCGCCAATTTTAACCCGGTACCAATAGGTGGAATTTACGTTCCGGGTAACAGGAGTTGGCTCGGGGTTTACTTTAAAACGGTTATCAAAAGCGGGCAGGCCATTGCCGGTAAACTGCAGGCGGCCGGTAGTATCTTCAAAATAATAAACCTGTTTGTATTCAAATATATGCTGCTTAACATGGTCATCCAACCGGACAATAGTTTGGGCGGAAACAGGGATAATTAAGGAAAAAAAAGATAGTATAACGGCGAAAAAAAATCTCGTTAAAAGTTTACACATACGCAGGTAAAAGGGGTAAGTATCTTTCGTACCCGCAGCTTGGTTTTGCGGGCACGAAAGCTGTTTAATTTGGTTAGCGTCAGGCCGGATACAATGATAGTACATTTCTATTTATAATCCTATTAAAGGTATATAATACAGTTATTTAATGTGATTTTTATCAGGTTTAAACGTCATTATTGCCCATCTTTTTATAGTTTTTTATAAAGTAAACAAACTTACCTAACATATATAAAAATCACCTCCGCGGCAACCATACGCTTTGTAAATTTTCATTCGGCCGGCATCAATCAATTAACCGAGTAACAAGTTTATATTTGCAGTGTTTAGGAGGCCCGACAACACGGTTAACCTATAAAAAATGCTAATGCACCTGGGCTTTACCTGACAAATAAAACAGATACAAATGAAGCATAAAAAATACAATAGCAAGCCATTTAAAATTGTTTTTATGGCCATTTGCATTATGGTACATTTACCTGCTTTTGCACAAAATGTGAGGGTTGCGGCTGCGGCCAACCTCCAATCGGTTATTGAAGTTTTACAAAAAGATTTTAAGCAGAGAACGGGAATAAGCATTGAACCGGTAGTTGGTTCATCGGGTAAGCTCGTGGCGCAAATAAGCAACGGAGCCCCCTTTGATGTATTTTTATCTGCCGATATGAGCTTCCCTGAAACGCTTTTTAAGAGTGGCTTTGCTATCAAACAGCCGGTGGAATATGCAAGGGGAAGTCTTATCATTTGTAGTTCGCAAAACATTGGGTTCGAGAATTGGGAACGGATGTTGTTGACCGCACGCGTAAAAAAAATAGCTATAGCCAACCCGGCAATTGCTCCTTATGGTAAAGCCGCCGAAGAGCTTTTGAAACACAAAGGTATTTTAGACGAAGTAAAATCTAAAACAGTTTATGGCGAAAGCATATCGCAGGTAAACACCTATATCACTACCGGCGTGGCCGATATTGGTTTTACCACCCAATCGCTGGTAAAAGATGCCGGCTCTAAAACAGATCTATACTACAAGGTTATCGACCCTAAATATTATAAACCTATTTTGCAGGGCATGGTGCTATTGAAACATGGTGTAAATAACCCCGGCGCCGAAAGATTTTACCAGTATATATTAAGCCCGGCAGCCAAAAGTATTTTTGCAAGCTATGGTTACCGTATACAATAACCACTATTTTTGTTGATGGACTTATCTCCGATATGGCTTACTTTAAAACTGGCAGGCGTTACCACAGCGTTGTTGTTTATTGTAGGGGTGCCTTTTGCCTGGTGGCTATCTGGAGGGAGGTCATTTTTCAAAATCGTGGTGGAAGCCATCATTACCATGCCATTAGTGTTGCCGCCATCGGTATTGGGTTTTTATCTGTTACTGGCTTTTAGCCCGCAGCACGGGCTGGGCAAATGGCTGCATGATCGCTTTGACGTACAGTTGGTGTTTTCGTTCCCTGGTTTAGTATTGGCATCCGTAATTTATAGCTTGCCTTTTATGGTTGGCCCGGTAAAATCGGCATTGCAACAGCTGCCCGCTGCTTTGGCCGAGGCTTCTTACACTTTAGGAAAATCGCGTTGGCAAACATTTAAAAGTGTGTTACTGCCCAATATCAAACCATCACTGTTAACCGCCGTTGTACTTAGCTTTGCGCATACCCTGGGCGAATTTGGAGTGGTGCTGATGATAGGTGGCAATATCCCCGGCGTTACCCGCGTAGCTTCCATCGCGGTTTATGATGCCGTGGAAAAAATGGATTACGCGTCGGCCAACAACTACTCGCTCATTTTATTTTCCATAACGTTTGTGATGGTTATAGCTGTTTTTGTGTTTAATAAATATCAAGCCAAAAGCCCCTTAGGATGATCAGCATCAATATCGAAAAGAAGCTAAAGGCCTATCACGGGCAGCAGGTGCTACGCATTGATAAACAATTTACCACGGGCAGTGTCACCAAAATACATGGACCGTCGGGTTCGGGTAAAACAACTTTTTTAAAGGTAATTGCGGGGCTCATTAACCCCGAAAAAGGCTTTATTAAAGCAGATAACGAAACATGGTTTAATTCAGACACAAAGATCAGCCTATCAACACAAAAAAGAAATATTGGTTTTGTATTCCAACAATACGCACTGTTCCCTAATATGACGGTGAGGCAGCACCTTAAATATGCTACCGACGATGAAAAATGGATAAACAAACTCCTATTGCTGGGCAAATTAGAATCGCTGCAAACGCATAAACCCGATTACCTATCGGGCGGCCAGCAACAGCGCCTGGCCATTTTGCGCGCATTGGCTACCAAACCCCGGTTACTTTTGATGGACGAGCCCTTTTCGGCTCTCGATACAAAAATGAAAACGGAATTGATAGCCGAATTGAAAGTTTTGCTGAAAGAATTAAATATAACCACCATCATAGTAAGCCACAATCCACAGGAGTTAGACGGCTGGGCTGATGACGAAATGGTATTCAGTTAAGTCGAAAGTCTTAAGCCGGAAGCCCCAAGTCCTTTTTTTCCCGGTAGGTGCCCCTCTTGTTTTAATGTAAATGCGATTTCCCTGACTTAGAACTTAAAACTTTTGGCTCGAGACTTACCTCTATATTCTTTATACCAGTCAATGTATCCTATAGTAGCTAAAACCAGCAAGATGGCATATAAAACGGCAGTAACGTACAGGTTTTTGTAGATATATAACGGTACATAGCAAATATCTACAAATACCCAAAGCGCCCAGTTTTGCAGAATTTTCCGGGTCATTAGCAATTGGGCCATAAAACTTACCGCAGTGCAAAAACCATCGATATAAGGCACCGTACTTGATGTAAAATATTGAAGATAAAGACCAAGCAATCCAGATAGGGCAAGAGTAGCCAATATTACCACAGCATACGCCTTGCTGTTGAGGCTAACTACCGGTTTTTCATCCCGCTCTTTTTTACGGAGCCAAAAATACCACCCGTAAATGCCTGTACCCAGGAAGTAAATTTGCAAATAGGCATCGCCAAATAAACCACTTTCAAAAAACACCACCATGTAGGCTATTACTGCAATGATGCCGGCCAGCCAGTTCCAAATGTTTTGCCGCGCAGCCAGGTAAACGCAGGCAACAGTAGTAACGGCCCCAACCCACTCCAGGTAGCTAGTTTGTTTAATGCCCTGGATAATATGCTGGCCGATAGAGAGGTGTTGCATTTACCCCAAATATATAAAAGGATGCGGAGATGCGATAATAAACATTCGTTGACTGCCTTGGCAAACAAGCCTATTCCGCATGTTTGAGGAATCGGGCATAAATTAAGCCGCTATTTATTAAAGTGCCGCTTAATAAACTTCAGGCCACTGATGCAACCTTTTACCATTTACCTCGCTACCTTTACTCCCAATGAACTTTACCGACGAACTGGTACAATGGTACCTTGCCAACAAACGCGACCTGCCCTGGCGCAATACTACCGATGCTTATACGATATGGTTGTCAGAAATTATTTTACAGCAAACCCGCGTTGAACAGGGGCTGCCATATTTTAACCGCTTTGTTGAAAAATACCCAATAGTGAGCGATTTTGCAGCCGCACATGAAGACGAAGTGCTTAAACTTTGGCAGGGGCTTGGCTATTATTCCCGCGGGCGCAATATGCTTAAAACCGCGCGACTGGTGCAGCAAATGTACAACGGCGTATTCCCCGAAAGCTATGACGAATTGATTAAACTTAAAGGTATTGGCGAATACACAGCGGCTGCCATTTCATCTTTCTCGTCAAACGAAGCAAGAGCCGTTGTTGATGGTAACGTGTACAGGGTGTTGGCTCGATATTTTGGAATTTATGACGCCATTAATTCCACCACGGGCAAAAAGACCTTCCAATCACTCGCAACAAATTTGCTTAATAGGCAAAATGCAGCATTGCATAATCAGGCCATGATGGAATTTGGGGCGATGCTTTGTAAACCTAAAAATCCGGCATGCGGTATTTGCCCGGTACATGTAGGTTGTGCTGCTTTTTTAAACAATGCAACAACCGCGTTGCCCGTAAAATTAAAAACTGTAAAAGTGCGCGAACGCTTTTTTAATTACTTTTTAGTTACGGATGGGGACACCGTTTTAATGAATAAAAGGGGAGATAAAGACATCTGGGCCAATATGTATGACTTACCAGTGGTTGAAACCCATAGGATGCTACCGGCGCATGAATTGGCAAAACACCCTGAAGTAACTGCCATTTTTGGGAACGAACTAAACATTATAGAAGATACCGCCGTAATAAAACACATCCTTACCCATCAACGGCTATTTGTGCGGATGGTTAAAACCACCAATACTCCACTTATTTTGAAAGAAAACTGGACGTTTATCTCCATTGACAACCTACCTGAACTGGCACTTCCGAAGATCGTTTTTATATTAATAAAAAATATTTTTAATTTATAAAATAATTTCCGTTATTTTATGGCATGTCTGGAATTAATAAAGTTATCCTTGTTGGCCATTTAGGCAAGGACCCTGAATTGCGTACATTAGATGGCGGAGTATCGGTAACAAGCTTTCCGTTAGCCACTTCTGAAACATTTAACAAGGATGGCCGTAAGATAGAGCAAACCGAGTGGCACAATATTGTAATGTGGCGCGGCCTTGCAGATATGGCCGCAAAATTTTTACAAAAAGGAAAGCTGGTTTATATAGAAGGCAAACTGCGCACCCGGTCATTTGAAGATAAAGACGGCATCAAGAAATACACTACCGAAGTGGTTGCCGAAAATTTTACTATGCTTGGCCGTAAAAGTGATTTTGAGGCCGAGGGGCCAAAGCCTATAAAACAGGGCGAACAGGTAACTTACGTAGACGGCGACGACCTGCCAGCTGCATACTAAAATCAACATTTTAGCCAAATTATAATCACTACCCTTTGCACTTAAAGCAAGGGGTATTTTTTGTGCCTTTTATTTAGATAGCAGCGCCGGGGCCAAGTTATATTTTATCGCTATATTGAGTGCAGAAAACCTTTAGCCCAAAATCATGAAACTTTTAAAATGCCTGCTATTTATATGCCTTACCCCCGCCATAGCGTTAGCCCAAACCAACCCGAATATTCAGGAGTTTGACAACTACGTACAACAGGCCGTTACCGACTGGCATGTACCGGGCCTGGCCATAGCAGTAGTTAAAGATGGCAAGGTAGTATTTGCCAAAGGCTATGGCGTACGTGAACTGGGCAAGCCCGATAAGGTTGATGCACAAACTGTTTTTGCCATTGCATCAACAACCAAGGCCATGACCGCCGCCTGTGCCGCCATACTGGTTGACGAAGGCAAACTGCACTGGGATGATAAGGTAACAGATTACCTGCCCGGTTTTCAGCTATATGACCCCTACGTAACCCGCGAACTAACCGTACGCGATTTATTTTTGCACGATACCGGCGTAGGCAATACAGATTATTTATGGGCCTTCATGAGCATTCCGGCTGATGACATGCTTCGCCGTTTGCGCCTGGTAAAACCAGAATATGGTTTCAGGGCAGGCTTTGTTTACCAGAACTTATTTTATGTAACCGCCGGTAAAGTAATTGAAAAAGCCTGCGGCATGCCCTGGGAAGACTTTGTGCAGAAAAGGATTTTCACTCCGCTAAAAATGACGCGCTCTGTTCCTACCTTCAGCAAAATCAAAGGGGTACCTAATCAATCATCAGCACACATTAAGGTTGATAGCAGTATTGTTGTGGCCCAAAAGGATGTTACGGATGCCATTGGCCCGGCGGGCGGCGTATGGTCGAGCGCAGAGGATATGGCCAAATGGGTTAATTGCATGCTGGATAGCACTAAGTATAACGGCAACCAGCGCCTGCTTAAACCCGAAAGCTGGGCCATGCTGCTCAAACCGCAAACATTTGTACCCGAAAGCGAATTTTACCCTACCGCCCGCATTACCAAACCGCACTGGATAACTTACGGGCTGGGCTGGTTTCAGCAGGATTACCAGGGACAAAAAATTGATTTCCATACAGGCAGTTTAACAGGCCTGATTGCCATAAACGGGATGATTGTAGATAAAAAGGTAGGCGTATACATACTGGCCAACCTTGACCACGCCGAACTACGCCACGCCCTGATGTTTAAAGCCTTTGATTTTTTTGCATTAGGCGGCAACCGCGACTGGAGCAAGGAGTTTTTAACACTTTATGGAGATATCCTTGCCAAACGGCAAAAATCAACCAAAGAATATGAAGCTAAACGGGTTATGGGCACCCATCCTACATTGGACCTTAAAGCTTATGCAGGTACCTACACCGATCCGCTTTACGGAACAGTAATAATAACCGTAGCCGGCGATAAACTAAGCTTCAACATCAACAATTTTATAACCGCCGAGGCAACCTGCTGGAATTATGACACTTTTGTTGGGCCATACGCCCGCAAGGAGTACGGCAAACTTGGCGCTACGTTTAACATTGATGAACTGGGTAAAGTGAGTACCGTTAATGTGGATGGGATGTTACTGACGAGGCAGTAAGGAAAGTTCTTTTTCTATACTAACTATCTAAAGAAGAAATTATATAATATTAAAATTCCACCTACAACCCTACACGCGCGTATTATGTCCCAGAGGGACAAAAGCTTTGTAGAAATAAATATACACCTGTTTTAGAGTCCCAGGGGGACTCAACTTTTTGACCACTCCTTACCGAACAAGCTATGGCTACAAACAATACCTACACCCAGTTATATATCCATTTTGTATTTGCAGTGAAATATCGTGCAGCATTAATTTCCGAAAAGTGGGACGAGCGGTTGCGTTTGTATATGACCGCAATTGTTCAAAACAACGGCCATAAAATGATCGCCATTAACAACATGCCAGATCATATTCATTTGCTTATCGGTTTAAATCCCAAACAAGCAATCGCCGACCTGATACGGGTGTTAAAAAGCGACTCTTCTGAATGGGTAAACAAAGAGAATTTAACCGTCGGCAAATTTCAATGGCAGGATGGGTATGGCGCTTTTAGCCATAGCAAACCGGAGGTTGATAAGGTGGTCAAATACATATTAAATCAAAAGGAGCATCATCAAGAGAAAACGTTCTTAACAGAATACCGGCAATTATTAAAGCATTTTGATATTCCGTATGATGAGCAATACATTTTCAAACTTCCTGAATAACTGCTTAGCTAAGTTTTGCCCCTCTGGGGCAAAAAAAAGGACACACGTGGGGTTGCTACAAAGCTTTTGTCCCTCTGGGACAAGTGCGCCGGTGGTTCTTGGTTTATAATGGTAGAATTGATTTTTGTTGTTTTCTTAAATAGATTCCCGCTAAGATTGATTTCAGGCGCACAAGTTGCCCAGAGGGAGACGACCTAAGTCGTTCTAATGACAAAATTGCATTTTGTTGTTTTCTTAATTTTAATAAATTCCACTCCATGAATTCTGGCGTATGTCTTGTCCCAGGGGCAAAGCTTTTGTCCCCCTGGGACAGGTGCGGCGATGGTTCTTGGTTTATAATGATAGAATTGGTTTTTGTTGTTTTCTTAAATAGATTCCCGCGAAGATTGATTTCAGGCGCGCAAGTTGCCCAGAGGGAGAGGACTTTAGTCGTTGTAATGACACACTTGCATTTTGTTGTTTTCTTAATTTTAATAAAATTCCCCTACATGAATTCTGGCGTATGTCTTGTCCCAGGGGGGCAAAGCTTTTGTCCCCCTGGGACAGGTGCGGCGATGGTTCTTGGTTTATAACGGTAGAATTGATTTTTGTTGTTTTCTTAAATAGGATTCCCGCTAAGATTGATTTCAGGCGCACAAGTTGCCCAGAGGGAGAGGACTTCAGTCGTTCGTGGTTTGTAATGACACACTTGTGTTTTGTTGTTTTCTTAATTTAAATAAAATTCCCCTACATGAATTCTGGCGTATCCTGTCCCAGAGGGACAAAAGCTTTGTAGAACCACGCCACACAACTCATCTGCCCCAGAGGGGCAAAACACCACACGCGCAAATTAAAAAAGGCCCCTCATTTTCACGAGAGGCCTATCTATTATCAAACTTAAATCCTATCTCCCACCCGGCGGGCAATGTTCTTTCAAATATTTGGTGAACATGGTATGCAGGTGCAGGCTGGTGCCCGGGCCTTCAAAAATACCGTGGGTACGGTTGGGGTATGCCATTAGTTCAAACTGGCGGTTGTATTTAACCAGCTCGTTAATCAATTCTTCGGCGTTTTTGTAGTGTACGTTATCATCGCCTGTGCCATGTATGTATAGCAGGTTACCGCGCAGATTTTTGGCGTAGGTAATTGGCGATCCTTTGATAAATGCCGCCCTGCCTTCGTCATTAACCGGCACGCCCATGTAGCGTTCCTGGTAAATGTTATCATAAGTTAACTGATCGCCTACGGCAGCTACAGCTATCCCTGTTTTGTAAATGTCGGGGTATTGGAACATCAGGTTAAGAGTTGATGAACCGCCGCCGCTCCAGCCGTGTACTGCTATGCGGGAGGAATCAACAAAAGGCCATTTCAGGATCTCTTTGGCTGCCATAGCCTGGTCGCGAATGTTGATGATGCCAATATTTTTATAGATAGCCTTGCGCCAGGCTGTACCTTTGGGGGCCGGTGCGCCACGCCCCTCAACAGACATATAAATGTAGCCATCGTCGGCCATGCTGCCTACATATAAGCCATTACGACCTGTGCCCCAGGTATCTGTTACGGTTTGGCCGGCGGGTTCGCCATAAACGGTAAATACAACAGGGTATTTTTTGTTCGGGTCAAAGTTGGTTGGCTTCATCATCCAGCCGTCCATTTCAATACCGTCAACTGTTTTTACCTTGAAAAACTCGGGCTTGTTTTTAGCATTCTTATTAACGGCAATAATTTCACCGCCAATATGCTTGTGATTGGGCAGGCTTACCACCTCGCTTGCAGGCGGGGTATAGCTATTGCTGAAATTGTGCAGCGCCACTTTTCCGTTAGGCGAAATATCGTAACCATGGGTACCCGGCTGATCAGCAGGCGAAACACGCTCGGCTTTGCCACCTGCCAGTTTTATGCGGTATAAATATTTCTGGGTAGCATTATCCGGCGAAGCCATAAAATAAATGTAGCCTCCTGCCTCGTCAATAAGGCTTACGGTAATTACATCATAATCGCCCTTGGTAAGCAGGGTTTCTTTGCCCTCGCGGCTTACACGATAGACGTGTTTCCACCCATCTTTTTCGCTCACCCATAAAAAGTCCTTTCCTTTATTTATCCACTCCCATCCAATCGGGTCGCCATTGTTCCAGCGCTCTTTGCCGTCAATCCATGAGTTGCTTTTTTCCTCACGGATAAGGCGGGTTGTGCCGTTTGATATATTGCCGATAAATACGCGGCTTTCTGTTTGGGCGCGGTTCAGTTGCTCAACAATAAGTTCGTTAGGGCTTAAAGTCCATTCCATACGGGGGATATAGTGTTGCACGTTATCGCCGGGGATATCCATCCATTTGGTAGCAGCGGTGCTGACATCAACCACCCCAATTTTTGCCGAACTCGGGTCTTCGCCCGCAACAGGATACTCAACCGGTACCACAAACGGATATATCGAGTCGGTTGTGTTCAGCATATAATAGCTTTTAATTTTGGTAGCGTCTATCTTCCAATAAGCTATATTGCGGCTATCGGGCGACCAGCGAAAACCATCGCGGCAGCCAAACTCTTCTTCGTACGCCCAATCAAAAGTACCGTTAATAACGTGGGTACTACCATCGGTAGTCAACTGCTTAACATCGCCGCTGGCCAGGTCCTCAACATAAATATTATGGCCGCTTACATAAGCAGCTTTAGTTGCATCGGGCGATAGTTTGGCAAACATCAATGACGATTCGGGCAGATTTTTGCCTAATTGCCATAGCTTTTGCGTACCGGTATCAAACACCCAATAATCGCCACGGGTATCATAGCGCCATACTTTTTTGGTATTGGTGTTAATGAGCACTTTTTTTCCATCGTCAGATATGGTAAACCTTTTTACACCAATAGGTGTTTTGCCTTTGGGTGTAAGCATGGCTGCGCTTATCCAAACTGTTTTTTTGCTGCTATCGCGGGTGTCGTAAACGGTAATTTCGCCGCCCGTTGTTTTATAATACTGATAGCCATCATTGGCCCAGTGTGTAGGTGCGCGTTGCGCTTTAGCCGGGTTATTGTTTAAAATAAACAGAACGATTAACAGGAACGACCAGCCTGAACGGTAAAATTTCATATAAAATGCTTTGAATAATGAATGCGGCATTATTTAAAAAATAAGCAATGCCGCCGTAAATTTTGCGTTAAATTAGCACATTCGCCAAGCATAAAACCAGTGTAATGAAAAAAATACTTCTACTTATTATCCTTTTTGTTTCATTAGTTACTGTTACCCAGGCCCAACGCGCCAACCGGAGCAAGTTTATAAGCGATAGCCTTGACCTATATGTAAGCCGAGCCCTCACCAACTGGCGCATCCCGGGCGTAGCTGTTTGTATTGTTAAAGACAATAAGATAGTATTAATGAAAGGCTACGGCATTAAGGAACTTGGCCTGCCAAATCTGGTGGATGTAAACACCTTGTTTATGATAGGCAGCAACACCAAAGCTTTCACGGCTACTGCCTTGGCTATGCTGCAAAGCAGCGGCAAACTTTCGTTAGATGATAAGGTGACCAAATACATCCCGGAGTTTAAGCTTGATAATAAACTTGCGGGCGAGCAGGCCATTGTGCGCGATTTATTGTGCCACCGGCTGGGGCTGCAAACCTTCCAGGGCGATTTTACATTTTACAATACCAACCTTAGCCGCGAAGAAATTATTCAAAAGCTGGGGCAAATTAAAGCGCCTTATGCTTTCCGCACCAAATGGGGTTATACCAATTCGGCATTTTTAACGGCTGGCCAGATTATCCCGAAGGTTACCGGCAGGTCATGGGAAGCTTACGTGAAAGAAAACATTTTTGCCCCCCTGGGCATGAGCAACACATTGGCCCTTACGGCCGAAATGCCCAAATCAATAAACCGTACCGTACCACATACCTTAAATGATGGCAGGCTAACAGCTATACCTTATTGCCAGATTGATGGGCTTGCGCCTGCCGGGGCTATCAGCTCGTCGGTAAATGACATGAGCAAGTGGGTGATGGCGTTACTTAATGACGGCAAAGTTGGCAACAGGCAGGTAATTCCCGCGGCAGCCATACAGGCTACCCGCCAGCCACAGGATATTGTAGGCAGCATCCACCACCTGAACGGCGAAAACAACTTTGAGTTATACGGGCTGGGCTGGTTTTTACAGGACTACTCGGGCCACCGGCTGGTCATGCACGATGGCGGGGTAAATGGCTATTTATCATCGGTAACCTTATCTCCGCAAGATCACCTGGGTATTATCATCTTAACCAATACCGATCAGAATCAGTTTTTTGAAGCCCTGCGCTGGGAAATATTAGATGCTTATTTTGGCCAGGGATACCGAAATTATAGTGACGCTTACCTGGCTAATTACAAAACCCGCGCCACTGCCGACCAGGCCACAGATAAAAAACTGCGCGATTCGGTACTGCTAAACTTGCGCCCGGCCCTACCCGCCCAAAACTACACCGGCAAATATACCAATAGCCTTTATGGCAGCATGACTGTAACCCAGGGCGAGAATAACGACCTGGAGATGCGTTTTGAACACCACCCTAAAATGTTTGCCAAATTGCAACCTTTAGGTGGCAACCGTTACTACGTAACCTTTTCAGATCCTACTTTAGGCAAGGCAGTGTTCCCCTTCACCGTTCAAAACGGCCGGGTAACCGGCGTACGGGTTAAAGTAGCCGATTTTGTAGAGTATAATCCTTATGATTTTAAGAAGGAGTGAGGTGATTGGGTGTAGATTTTTATATCTTTCGATCCTGAATCTTCACAATGAAAAAAGCATTATTGGTTACCGGTATCGTAGTAATTTTTACAGCTTGCCAACAAGGCCCTAAAAAATCGAGTTTTAATGACCCTCTTGTTTTATCCGGCGAATATGATGAGTTGAAAATAGCTTTCAACCCAGTAGACAACCAGGTAACCGGCTACTTTGAAAGTGGTACCGGTGAAGATGCTGCCAGCGGGAGCCCACAATTTTCTTGTATTTTTTATATCGAAGGAAAACTGACAGATAAACAGGCAAAAGTCAAGTCATTTTCTCCGTTGGATAGTTTTCCAGCTGATAATAACGACTTGATAGCGGGCACGCTTATTCCAATCGCCAATAATAAACTATCCTTAAAGTTAGACGAAGAGCACGGTGGCTGCGCTATGGTGCAACATTTTAAAGATGAGCCGGTGATTTTTGCTATTAGTAAAAAACAAAACTGGATAGCTATTAAATATATCACCGCCACCAAAGCATTCTTTTATACGGATGCCCGATTGGAAACCAAAAGAAAAGCATATTTAGTAAAAGGGAATATTATTTACATCGATGAGGAAAAGAACAATTGGGTTCATTGCACCTTTACCGACGTAAATAACCACAGTACTCAAGGTTGGATCAGATCGGAAGATATTAACCGGCTTGAATAGCAAATTCAATCACTTAATCAACCACTCACCCAATCAACTATTCACCACTCACTTAAAACTTCAAATTCGACTTAAGCCAAACCTGTACATCTTCCTGGGTAAATATTTCGGCGGGCAGTTTATCGTGAATAAGTTTCTCCATTTTGTTGCCCGTATTCGCAAAACGGTAATCCCACAATATCATCAGTTTGTTTATCAGGTAAACAACTTCGTTGCCTTCATCTTTTGCAAACGGGGTTGCATCTGGTTTGCCGTTTACGCGTGGATCGTTTTGGGTATAATTCGTCCATTTGTAATCGGTATAATGCAGGTTTCGCTTCGAAAAAAGGATCATGAGCTTAAAGAATTTCTTTAAAGGTACGGATAATTAACCCGGTATTTTGCGATAGCCCATTTTATATGCGCCGAAGTATTAAATAAAAGTTAACAAATTGCGGTTATATACAGCTTATGGCAACCTCATTAGCAGGCTTTCATCTGCCAGATTGATATTTCTTACGACTTATTTTGCGGCGACCTCCAATTGTCACAAAGTCAATATCTTCAATGGGTGGTTAAATCTAAATTCGTAGTTTAGCGGCGGTCATAATTTACTGTTCATGTTCTGGAAAAAAACGGCATCATTTATTCTTAAAAACAGGCTTCTTGTGTTGATAAGCGTTGTGGCGTTGAGTGTTTTTATGAGCTATGAAGCATCCAAAGTAAAAATAACCTTTAACGGCGGTAAGGTACTGCCCGTTACCGATTCGGCCTACATCAGGTATAACCAGTTTAAAAAAATGTTTGGCCAGGATGCCTCGTCCATGGTTATCGGCATCAAATCGGATAAAATTTTTGACAAGGATGTATTTAACGATTGGTACCAGATAGGGAACGATTTGAGGCAGGTAAAAGGTGTTAAAGCGGTTATTTCGGTAGCCAATGTTTATAACCTGCAAAAGGATACCGCCAAACACCGTTTTATCATCAAACCATTGGTTACCGGCATATTGCCAACAGCGCAGGCGGTTGATAGTATAAAACAAAAGCTGGCCAGCCTGCCTTTTTATAAAGGGGTGGTATTGAGCAATGATGGCAAATCTACCCTGATGGCTATCACTTTTGACGATAAGATCATCAACACCCCATACCGTGTACCCATTATCAACAAAATAAAAAAGCTGGGTGCAGCATTTGAACAAAAGCATGGTATTAAAGTGCACTACTCGGGTCTGCCACTTATCCGTACCGTAGTTGGCGATTTGGTGGCGCATGAGTTTTCCATGTTCCTGAGCCTATCGGTGTTAATTACTGCTATCATTCTGCTGGCATTTTTCCGCTCGTTTTTCCCGGTGGTGTTTCCCATTATCATTGTTGTACTTGGGGTAGTTTGGAGCCTGGGCACACTGGTACTGATGCATTACGAAATGACTATCCTCACCGGCATCATTCCGCCGCTTATTGTGGTTATCGGCATTCCTAATACCATCTTCATCCTTAACAAATACTACCACGAATATGAGCTGTGCGGCGATAAAATGAAAGCGTTGCACCTGGCTATTGAAAAAGCCGGCATAACTACCTTTATTGCCAATATTACAACCGCCATAGGTTTCGGCGTATTATGCTTTACCAACAGCGAGCTGCTTACACAGTTTGGCCTGGTAGCCTCCATCAGCATTATTGCTACTTTTGCATTAAGCTTAATTTTAGTGCCCATTATTTTCAGCTACCTGCCATCGCCCAAACCACAAAAGGCCGGCATTAAGGATAGCAAGCTGATGGCGAGCTTACTAAGCGGCCTTGATAAACTGGTGCATACCCGGCGCAAAACTATTTACATAGGCACGTTGGCATTAATTGCCATATCGTGCGTGGGCATTTATCAAATAAATATTAACGGGTTTGTGGTTGATGACCTGCCCCAGCATAACAACACGCTTGAAGACCTTAAATTTTTTGAGGCCAACTTTAACGGCGTACTGCCCTTAGAGGTAAGTATTGATACCAAACGTAAAAACGGTGTGGTAAACCTTGGCGTAATCCGCAAGGTTGAGAAGCTGGAAAAATTAATTTCGTCGTACCCGCAGTTTAGCCGGTCGATATCGCTTATCCAGGTTTTAAAATTCAGCACCCAGGCATTTTACGGCGGCGCACCAGAATATTACCGGCTGCCCGATGGATTGGAACAAAATTTCATCCTGAACTATGCAGGTAACTCTACGGGGAAAGGCACCAGCGCGTTAAACAGTTATGTAGATAGCACCAAACAGGTAACCCGCGTAACGTTTGAAATGATTGATGCAGGGTCAAAAAAAATGAATGTAGTGCTGGCCGAATTGCAACCGCGCATCGATTCTATCTTCAACCCCAAAAAATTCCATGTAGAGCTTACCGGCAGCAGCATCATATTCATTAAAGGCACCAACTACCTGCTTACCAACCTGTATGAAAGTTTGGCCTGGGCTATTTTCCTGATTGCTATAGTGATGTGGATACTGTTCCGGGGCGTTAAAATGATAGCTGTATCATTAGTACCCAACCTGGTGCCGCTGATTATTACAGCCGGCATCATGGGTTTTTTTGGCATTCCGCTTAAACCATCAACTATCCTCATTTTCAGTATAGCCATGGGTATCTCATCCGACCAGACCATTTATTTCATCACCCGTTACCGCCACGAGCTGCGCAACACCGGCAAAAGCATATCGGTAATTGTATCCGATACCATCCGCGAAACGGGGGTGAGCATGATATTTATAGCAACAGTACTATTTTTTGGCTTTGGTGTGTTTGTGGTATCAAAATTTGGCGGTACACAAGCCCTGGGCATCCTGCTATCTATTACATTATTGGTGGCGATGATCAGCAACCTTACCTTGTTGCCGGCATTTTTATTGACTTTGGAAAAAGGGACAGACAGGAATAAATTAAAGGGACCGGATATAGAAGAGTAGTTGGCCTCTGTCTTGACTATGTAAGTACTTATAATGAAAAATGTCATTTCGACGAACCGGGGCAGGGATTGAGCATGGGGTGAGGAGAAATCTTTTACAACCTGCATTTCGAACTTTGCATCGTGGGATGCAGGGCGTATAAGATTTCTCTTCGCGCCACTCCACTTTGGCCTGCCCGGCTCATTCGAAATGACAACTTTCTTTTAATTTGCAAACGAATAACATCGACATGGATCTTAAACTCAACAACAAAGTAGCCCTGGTGCTGGCAGCCAGTAAAGGATTAGGCAAAGCAATAGCCACCGCGCTATCTGCCGAAGGCGCCAAAGTAATTATCGGCTCGCGCGATGAGGCGGAACTAAGTAAAACTGCCGAAGAAATAAGGCAGCTAACCGGCAACGAAGTTGTGGCTATACCTGTTGATGTTTCCAAAACCGATGAAATAGAAACCTTTGTTGCCCAAGCCGCGGCCACATTCGGGCAGATAGATATTTTACTGAACAACGCCGGCGGGCCACCTTTTGATAAGTTTGAAAACTTTGACGATGAGCAATGGCAAAAAGCATTTGAGCTTAACCTGCTTAGCGTTGCCCGCTTTAGCAGACTGGTATTGCCCTATATGCAAAAAACGGGTAGCGGCAGAATCATCAACATCATCAGTGGCTCGGTAAAAGCAGTATTGGGTAATTCCGTACTATCTACCACCATGCGCATGGGCGTTGTGGGTATGGCCAAATTCATGGCCGATGAATTTGGCCCATACAATATCACGGTAAACAATGTGGCTCCCGGCTTAATCCTTACCGACCGCATTAAGCACACACTCCCTAAAGATGTTGACCCGGAACAAGCTATAAAAGACAAAGCAAAAACCATCCCGTTAGGAAGAATAGGCAAACCTGAAGAGCTTGCGGCGTTGGTTACATTTTTAGCATCGGAACAGGCAGCTTACATTAGCGGGACTACTATACAGGTTGATGGCGGGGCGAACAGGGCTATCTTTTAACAGGATTTAAAGGATTTTTTCTTTTTTTTTCTGAACTCGGATTAAGCGGATTTATGGGATTATACATGATTTTTTTGATTGTCCGGAGCGGAATAATCTGATTCAAGTTCACCAATTTGCAATCAAAATCCAAAAAATCTGATAAATCCGCTTAATCCGAGTTCAGACTAAAAGCGTACAATCAAAATCCTGTAAATCCTGTCTAATCCTGAAAATCGTGCTTACTTCCTGCTATCCTTCAAATAATCAATAATCAAAGTAATAATACTCACTATCGCGGCCATAATTAAACCGGTGGCGGCACCCTGCATGTAAACTTTCCAATTGGAGCCTTGTAAAGCCGGGATAACCATAGTAGCCGAAAACAGCATCACGGCTACCAACAACATTAATATCGTGCGCTTTACTTTATTATTTTTCACCCGTCTAAATTAAAAAAATGATTTATAAATTCCGTATTTTTGCAACCTCTTAAAAAAGAGGTGATAAAAGGTAAAAGATATACATGTATAAGGAATATAAGCAGTTAAATTTATCGCAAACAGGCAAAGAAGTACTTAAATTTTGGAAAAAGAACAACATTTTCGAAAAAAGTATCAGCAATCGCCCGGAAGATAACCCTTACACTTTTTACGAAGGGCCACCGAGCGCCAATGGTATGCCCGGTATTCACCACGTAATGGCACGGTCTATCAAGGATATTTTTTGCCGCTATAAAACTTTAAAAGGTTACCAGGTTAAACGTAAAGGCGGCTGGGATACTCATGGCCTGCCCATTGAGTTGGCCGTTGAAAAAGCTTTGGGAATAACCAAAGACGATATCGGCAAAAAAATCACCGTTAAAGAGTACAACGATGCCTGCCGTAAGGAGGTAATGCGCTATACCGATGTATGGAACGACCTGACCGAAAAAATGGGTTACTGGGTCGACCTGGAAGATCCGTACATCACCTACAAAAACGAATATATTGAAAGCCTTTGGTGGATACTGAAGGAGTTTTATAAAGCCGGCTATTTATACAAAGGGTACACTGTACAACCTTATTCACCAAAATCGGGTACCGGTTTAAGCTCGCATGAACTTAACCAGCCGGGCACTTACAAAATGGTGAAAGATACCACCATTGTTGCTCAGTTTAAAGTAAAACGCGACCAGGATTCGGCCTTTTTGTTTGAGGGTGTAAATACCGATGTGTTTATCCTGGCCTGGACCACTACACCGTGGACACTGCCTTCAAACTGTGCCCTTGCCGTAGGCGAAAATATCACCTACGTTAAAATAAACACGTTCAATCCTTACACTTTTGAACCAATCTGCGTTGTTTTAGCAAAGGACCTGGTAAAAAAATACTTCAAGGCCGAAGGCGAAAACGCATCTTTTGAAGATTACAAAGGCGGCGATAAAATTATCCCATGGACATTAGCCGCCGAATTTAAAGGCAGCAATCTGTTAGGCATTCACTACGAACAGCTAATGCCTTACGTAACCAATGACGACCTGGAGAAAAACGCTTTCCGCGTTATCCCTGCTGATTTTGTTACTACCGAGGATGGTACAGGCATCGTACACACCGCATCAGTTTTTGGCGCGGATGACTTTAGGGCCTGTAAAGAAAACAACGTACCATCGGTAATGGTGAAAGACGAGAATGGCAAGGAGGTTCCTTTGGTAGACAAGCAGGGCCGTTTTGTTGACGAGGTTACCGATTTTGCAGGCCAATACGTTAAAGAAGAATATTATTCAGCCGAAGAGCGCGCCGTAGAAGGTTTCAGGGCCACCGACGTACAGATCTCGATTAAACTAAAAACCGAGAACAAAGCCTTCGACGTAAAAAAATACGAGCACAGCTACCCGCACTCCTGGCGTTCTGATGAGCCTATTCTTTATTATCCGCTGGATAGCTGGTTCATCAAAACAACTGCCGTTAAGGATAAGATGGTAGCGCTCAACAAAACCATCAACTGGAAACCAGAATCGACCGGTACCGGCCGTTTTGGTAACTGGCTTGAAAATTTAGTTGACTGGAACCTTTCCCGCTCCCGTTACTGGGGCACCCCGCTGCCTATCTGGCGCGAGGAAAATGGCGGTGAAGAAAAATGCATCGGATCAATAGCTGAGTTAAATGCTGAGATTGAAAAATCGATAGCTGCTGGCTTTATGCCTGCTGGTTTCGCACTGGAAGACATGCACCGCCCTTATGTTGATGATGTGATATTAACCTCATCAACAAGCAACAAGATGTTCCGCGAACCCGACCTGATTGACGTATGGTTTGATAGCGGTGCCATGCCTTACGCGCAATGGCATTTCCCGTTCGAAAATCAGGAAGAATTTGCGAAGGCCTATCCTGCCGATTTTATTGCCGAAGGGGTTGACCAAACCCGCGGCTGGTTTTTTACCCTGCATGCCATAGCCGTGATGCTAAGCGAGTGCAGCGATGAGATAAAGACAGTAAACCAGAAAGTTGGCAACGGCGGCGTAGCCTTTAAAAACGTGATCTCGAACGGTTTGGTGCTTGATAAAAACGGCAACAAAATGTCTAAGCGTTTGGGCAACGGTGTCGATCCGTTTGAAACCATCGAGCAGTTTGGTGCCGACGCGCCGCGCTGGTACATGATTAGCAATGCATCACCGTGGGACAACCTGAAATTTAATGTAGAGGGCATTGACGAAGTCCGCCGTAAGTTTTTCGGTACGCTTTACAATACCTACTCATTCTTTGTGCTGTATGCCAACATTGATAAATTCACTTACAGCGAGGTCGAAATAGAGATCAGCAAACGGCCGGAGATCGACCGCTGGATCATTTCGTTGCTAAACACCTTAACCCAGGAGGTTGACGGTTTTTATGCCGACTTTGAACCAACCAAAGCAGCCCGCGCCATACAGGAATTTGTAGATGCCCATTTCAGTAACTGGTTTATCCGCTTAAGCCGCCGCCGTTTCTGGAGGTCAGATAATTCGGATGATAAGTTATCGGCATATCAAACGTTATATACCTGTTTAATCACCATCAGTAAGCTAATGTCGCCTATAGCGCCGTTTTTTGCCGATAGGTTATACAGCGATTTAAACAGTGTTACGGGCAAAGAAGCTTATGAATCTGTTCACCTGGCTTACTTCCCTGAGTATAACGCCAACCTGGTTGATACCGACCTGGAAGAGCGTATGAAACTGGCCCAGGACATTTCATCTTTGGTGCTATCATTACGTAAAAAAATAGGAATTAATGTAAGGCAGCCACTAAGTAAAATCCTTTTACCTATATTAGATAAGGACTTTAAAGCACACGTGGAGCTGGTTAAAGAATTGATATTATCTGAAACCAACATTAAGGATATTGAGTATATTACCGACACCGCAGGCTTCATCAAAAAGAAGATAAAGCCAAACTTTAAAGCCCTTGGCCAAAAGGTAGGTAAGGACATGAAGGCAGTAGCCGAGGCGATAAATAACTTTACAAATGAGCAGATAGCTGAGCTGGAAGCGAATGGCAGCATTGATTTAGAAGTAGCTGGCGCCAACGCACTCACTACTCACTACTCACTACTCACCACCGACGTAGAGATTATCGCCGAAGACGTACCCGGCTGGCAGGTTGCAAACCAGGGCAAACTAACTGTTGCTTTGGATGTTACCATAACCAACGAGTTAAAACAGGAGGGTATAGCAAGAGAGTTGATTAACCGTATCCAAAACCTGCGTAAGGATAAAGGGTTTGAAGTAACGGATAAAATCGATATTAAGCTGTTTGATCACCCTTACATCAGCGAAGCGGTGAAAAACAATTTAGCTTATATTTGCGCCGAAGTTTTGGCCGTGGATATAGTGCTTGATAACCAGCTAAATGAAGGCGATTTAATAACCATTGACGGACATGAAATTTTGATTGTAATTAGTAAAATATAAATGAAAGTAGAAAACGAAAAAACCAGATATTCTGAGTCAGACCTGCAGGAATTTAAAGCGCTAATCCTGGATAAACTGCGTATTGCTAAAGAAGAATTAAACTCGCTTGCAACATCCTTAAGCTCGCCAAACGCGAACGGAACCGATGATACTGCAGGCACCTATAAAACATTGGAAGATGGCTCGGCCACACTGGAAAAAGAACAAATTAACCAGTTAGCTGCCCGCCAGAAAAAATTTATCGATCAGCTGGAAGCTGCATTGGTACGCATTGAAAACAAAACTTATGGTATTTGCCGCGAAACCGGTAAACTGATACCTAAGGAACGTTTGCGCGCGGTGCCGCACACGACCATGACCATGGAAGCAAAATTGAGGCAATAAATGAAGGCTGCTTACACCAAACCTTTTTTTACCGCTCTTATCATTATCCTTGCCGACCAGCTTATTAAAATCTGGGTATGGAAACATATGTTTACGAGCGAGGAGATTCACTTTCTGGGTAGCTACGGCATGCTGCGTTACACTGAAAATAACGGCATGGCCTTTGGTATGGAGTGGGGGGGCGAAGCCGGCAAACTGGCATTAACCCTGTTCCGTATTGCAGCGGTTGCAGGTATTATTTACAGCTTGATATATCTCATCAAACATAAATATCACCGCGGGCTGGTCATGAACGTGGCGCTTATTTTAGCAGGCGCTGTTGGTAATATCATTGATTCTACTTTTTACGGTATCTGGTTTCAACACGGCAAGCTATTTCATGGCCGGGTAGTTGATATGTTTTACTTCCCCCTGCTCAGAGGCACCTACCCGTCATGGTTTCCTTTTTGGGGCAAAGAGTCATTTGAGTTTTTCAGGCCCATCTTTAACCTCGCCGACTCTGCCATATGCGTGGGCGTTATCATGATACTTTTATATCAAAAGCGCTACTTCAAACATGAAGTACCAGAGGCAGCAAGCCCCAACAGCGAAATGGTTGAGGAATAACGAACGACTGACAATATTGGAAAAGCCGCTAACCGCGGCTTTTTTGTTTTACGCGCCTTCCGGTGCCTGTGGAGACACAGGCACCTATCCGCAAACATTGTCGCCATCTCATAAGCAACCCGGAATAGCTATCTGTGAGGACACAGACCGCGGAAAACAAAGAAAAAAAACTCTCTTCCAGTGCCTGTGTCCCCACAGGCACCTTTCACAAACATTGTCGGTCGCCCATGACCTACCCTTTCGCTCACTAATTCCTAAACCCAACACAATATTATTACCACCACTTAAATAATTTATGCCTTTTTGCTATTTTCATAAATGGAATTAAACGAAGTTTATTTTTTTACTGCTACCATAACCGATTGGATACCGTTACTAAGACCAGACAAATTTAAAATGATCATCGTAAACAGTTTAGCATATCTTATTGAGCATAAGAAACTGAAAGTGTACGGCTTTGTTATCATGCCTAACCATATCCATTTAATTTGGTCACCGTTGACTATGAATGGTAAGGAAAGCCCATCCGCCAGCTTTATGAAATTCACAGGGCACCAGTTTTTAGATGAGTTACGCAATACTGATGAAGCATTGTTGGCCCGGTTTAAAACAGACATTAACAACCGGAGCCACCAATTTTGGCAACGCAACTCGTTGCCAATAAGAATTATTGACCGGAAAATGCTAGAGCAAAAATTGGATTACATTCATTTGAACCCTTTACAAGCGCATTGGAATTTAACCGACGATCCCAATAAATATTATTTTTCATCTTGCTCGTTTTACGAGGAAGACGATATGGAATTTAAATGGTTATCGCATTACATGGAACTGTTTGAATAGCCGCCGGAATAGCTGCCTGTGAGGACACAGGCAGCGGAAAAGTTTTTTTAGATTGAGCACCTCCGGCGTCTGTGTCCCCACAGACGCCTTCCTCAAATATTTTCGACATCCCATAAGCCGCCAGAATAGCTTCCGGTGAGGACACAGGTTACCATAAAAATTCATAATTTTATAACATTAACTAAACCCACAAGTTATTTTAAATTATGACAAAAAATTAAAATAAGATTTTTGCTTATTTATTACATTCGTTGCTTTTACAAGCACCCCTGCATTTAAACGACGATAAATTTACCATTGTTCCTTAACCGGGGACAATCACCTTTCGCCTTACACAATTTGGGGGTAGCCAAAACAACACTTTCATGGAAGATAAATTTAGGTTATCCGAGTATAAGGTTCTTATATATCGAATGTTTTTAGGCTACCTGTTCTATTTTATAGCCCGGGTTTTATTTTTTGCTTATAACACGCACCTGTTGGCCGTTGATAATCTTTCCACGCTGTTAAAACTTTGCTATTACGGGATGGCCTTTGATACCACTGCCCTGCTATACCTTAACAGCCTGTTTATTTTATTAAGCATACTGCCCTTAACCATCAATACCCGGCCGGGATACCAAAAGGGCATCACCATTTTATATTTTATTACCAATTTTTTGGCGTACGCCACCAATTTCGTCGATATCATTTACTATCGCTTCAGCCAGGTACGCTCAACCAAAGCAGTGCTTGATGTATTGGCCGATGAAACCAATAAAAAAGCGCTGCTCGAGCATTTTACCTGGGCCTATTGGTATATCCTGGCAATATTTATATTGTGCTGCTTGTGCTGGGTTTGGCTGTATTACCGCGTAAAAGTTAAGCCGCGACCTGTAAAGCATTTGCAACCCTACTTTATAACATCTGTAGTTTCGCTGCTTGTTGCCGTGGCGCTGGTTATAGGCGGTATCCGGGGCGATTTTGCGCACAGTACCAGGCCCATCAACATGGTTGATGCCTATAAACACGTTACTGTGCCCAACCAGGGCGATGTGGTATTAAATACCCCCTTCGCCATTATCCGCACAATCAGCAGCAACAACTTCAAAATTCAGCACTGGACAACTGCCGATTATATTAACGCTAACATTAAACCTATAAAACAGTACAACAGTAAGCCCGCTGCAAAACCCAACGTTGTAATTATTATTTTGGAAAGCATGGCCAAAGAGTATTGGGGCAGCATGAACAGGGGGGCCAACATCCCCGGCTTTGTATCGTACACCCCGTTTTTAGATTCGCTTTCAGATAATAGCTTGATATTTACCAACGCCTACGCCAATGGCCGTCAGTCTATCCATGCTATGTCGTCAGTTTTGGCTGGCATTCCTTCATTTCAAACGGCTTTTACTTCATCGCCTTTTGCCAAGCAAAAAATCGAATCTATGGTATCAGTATGTAACAACATGGGATATCAAACTTCATTTTTTCATGGCGCGGCAAATGGGTCGATGGGTTTCCAGGGCTTTGGCAGCATTTTAGGGTTTAAAAACTACTACGGCAGAACAGAATACAATAACGACCGGGATTTTGACGGCATCTGGGGCATTTGGGATGAACACTTTTTTCAGTTTATGGGCAAAACCCTCAGCACCCAAAAACAGCCCTTTATGGCTACTTTGTTCAGCCTGTCATCGCATGACCCATATCAACTGCCCGAAAAATATAAGGCCAGGTTTAAAGGCGGGCCGCTTGCCATTGATAAATGCGTGCAATACTCGGATAATGCGCTGCGCGAATTTTTTAGCTATGCTAAAACGCAACCCTGGTTTGCCAATACTATTTTTGTTATAACAGCCGACCATACCAGCCAAACCTATTACCCGGAATACAGCAAAGGTGTTAACCGCTTTGCTGTACCTATTTTGTTTTATAGCGCCAACACGGCTTATGCCCTAAAGGGCACGCGTACCGACCTTGCTTCGCAGATGGACATATACCCTTCCGTTGCCGACTTGATAGGCTACAACAAGCCCTTCAGGTCATGGGGCCGCAGTTTGATTAACCCTGCACCTGCCGAATTACCAAGGGTAATCAACTCAACCGGTAACATCTACCAGCTGATGCAAGGCAACTATACCTATTTGTTCGACGGAAAAAACATCACCGGCATATACGCCGTTACAGACAAAGGCCTGGAGAAAAACCTGATGACTAACAACCCCAATCCCGAAATGAATACCGGCATAGCCGATTGTAAGGCCTTTATCCAGGATTATGCGGATAGGATTGTGAACAAGAAGTTGAACTAAATGTAAAAGGCCACGCATTTGTTTGCGCGGCCTTAACAGTATTAACTGATATTATATAAAGAACGATACAAATCAATTCGGGTTTTTAACCGGAGTACTTCCTGCACCGGGCGGGTTTAACACCACCTCATCGGCCGGTACATCCCAATAATCAAGGAAATTATAATTGATAGTTGCATGCGTGCTTAATACACCATTGGGCGATAGTATAACCGCATTAGTCCGGCCGCCGCCTTTTGATATATCATATATTACGCCCCATCTTCTGGCATCGTAAAATGCTGTTCCTCTAAACAATAAAGCAAGGCGTCTTTCTTTGCGCAACTCTTCTTTCGCGGCTGCCAAAGCCAACCCTGTACCTGAAACCTTTGGAAGTCCGGCTCCCTGGTAAGTTCTTACATTGTCTATACTTGCTAAACCAAGATCAATTTGCCCGGTATTGATCAGCGCTTCGGCTTTCATCAACTCATTTTCTTCATAGGTTGCACCTATATAAACCTCCTGCTTACCAGGTGTTTTATTAGCGAGTTGAATAGCGCCGTTATTCGGAACGGCATCAATTTTAGCATCATACAACTTCCATCTTGTGCTAAAGGTAAACCCGCCAACCTGGTTGTAGAATGGGGTAACCTGCAGGAAATTTTCGGCCAAACGTTTGTCGCCCGGTTTAATATCCTGTACCAATCTTTCGCTTATCGTAAAGCTGCTTGCGGTTTCGTCACCAGCGGTATTTACAGCTACTGATCCTCCGCCCGATGAAAATACATAATTATTTTCTGTTGAAAATCCTGCAAAAACATTATCGGTAGATTGGATACCGGAAGCAGTTAACGTAAGGATAGTTTGCCAATTGGCGGCTGTCATGGCAGATGTACGGGTGTTAACCAACAAGTTACGCGCCATTAGTGTATTTATGCTATGCACAAACATGGCCGGTGTAGGTACTTTGCCATTACCCACCTGGAAAAATGAAGGGATCAGCTTTCCCATTAAGGCTGTATAGGTATCTGTAGCGGTTATTCCATTCAAAATAGAAGCTGCTTGCGTCAGGTTTTTATTTGATTCGGCAATTAAAGCGGCGCTGTTAACATAAGTAGCATTTGTTGCACTTATATCATTGTTAATAAGACCTGCGTAGTAAACCGAACCCAATCTTGCATAAGCATAGCCTTTCCACCAGTAAGCCCATGCTTTGTAGGTGGCCAGCTTTGTTGCCGCATCGCCTGATAAACTTACAGTACCTGCAAGGGCCAGGACTTGATTACAGGCGTTATTTAATCCGTACATGCTCTGCCATTCATAGTAAAACATATTCTGACTTTGCTTGTCGCGGGTATTGTTGAGTCTTAAATTTGCTATCTGGGGTTGGGTGTTTACAACTTTTGTACCGTCATCAAGTATGGCATAATCGGGTACGTTAACCAGGTTCACGTTTTGGTTTGCAGCCTGTGCCGAAACATCATCGGCAAGTAATTCATGATAACCGTAGCAAAGGGAGAAAAAGCTGTCGCCCAGCCATCCGTCGCCATTTACAAAACCGTTAATGTAAATACTTCCTGCTGCAAGCGAGGTTAAGCCCGATTCTGTTTTTGCCTGCTCAAGCGTAGGCGAATTGGGGTTTTTCACGTCTAATTCCTTTTTGCAGGACGACACAGCAAAACCGACTAAGAGTACTGATGTTATAATATATTTATATTTTTTCATTTTATTTTATTTAAAGTCAATTAAAACCCAAGATTTAAACCTACCTGGTATGATTTGCTGTTAGGTGTAGAATCATGATCTACCCCCCTATCAAACGGAGAATTAGATGTACCGGAGCTTATTTCAGGATCAAACCCGGTATACTTGGTAAAGGTTAGCAGGTTGCGGCCTGTGAATGTTAAAACTGCCCTTTTGAATACTTTTTTGCTTATAAGGCGAGAGAAATCATATCCGAGGTAGATGTTTCTCAATCGTAAAAAAGAGGCACTTTCATAAAAATAATCTTTAGTGCCGTTTCTTGCACCGTTTACGCCCCCAATAATATCGGCATACGCGCTTCTGTAGTAAGCTGTGTAAGCTGCAGATGTGCCCCCTATGTTAACAGCTTTATCATAATCGCCGCTAATACCATCCCGGTATTGCCATTCCCTGGTTTGGTTATAAAGGTGGCTGCCATAAACCCAGTCAAACTGGAAACCAAATGAAAGCGATTTATAGGTAAAGTTGTTTATAAATGCTGCATTAAACTTAGGGTTAGGGTCGCCAAATGAGGAAGCCTCACTTGCAAACTGAATTCCTTTTGTAGCTATATTAACAACCCTGCCATCAACAATTGTGTATTTGCTATAATCGGCCGGAAGTATGTATGGCACGCCGGCGCTGTTTGTCTCACTCAGGCTTGTTAGTGCTTTGTTGCCAAATATCTGGCCAATTTTTTGACCCGCAGTCAAGGTCAAAAAGGTGCTGCCGGCTGCTGTGTTCAGGATGATTGGTGCACCGCTGGTGCTGGTTATCATTGTTGTAGCCTTACTAAAATTGGTTGTGAAATTCCAGTTAAAATCCCTGGTTTTCAGGATACCAATATTTAATGACGCCTGAATACCGTGAGAAGAAAGGCCTATTGCATTGGTTTTTATTTGATTACCACCAGTTGATGGAGCTGTATTGATATTGTAGATAACGTTATCTGCCTTACGGTTCCAGTAGGTACCGCTAACGTTGATTTCGCTAAACCAATTGCCCGATGCGCCTTTTATAGCTATATCGGTACCAATTTCATATTCCTTTGAAACCTCTACTTTTAAGTTCGGGTTAGCAAGTGACGTTGGCAGGTTAAATGTAAGGGCCGAGCCAAGGTTTCCGGGATTGATAGTAGGATACCGGTCAAAAGGCGTTGGCTGGGTACCGGCCTCGCCATAACCACCCCTTAACTTAAACTCGGGAATTACATTACCTAAAGCTGAGTTTTTCCAAAAATCAAACGACGACGGCCTGATATAACCGTTTGCATTTGGGAATGTAAACGGCTTTGAACCGCCGCCAAAAGCCGATGAATAATCGCTTCTGAAACCGCCGGCAACGCCGCCATAATCGCCAAAATCAATTTTTTGGTTTACATAAAAACCATAAGTAATAAAAGGCGTGGTGTAATCATAAGATACCGCTTGTGTTGCTGTTTGGTTAAAGTTATAAATAGCATATTCCGGCAACTCCAGGCCATAGGTATTGTATTGTTTATCAACGTTTTTCCTATAATCGTACCCTACCAAAGTGCTTGTTGTGATGGGTAAATTGATATGGAAGTCTTTTTCAAAGTCGGTTTTAATAATTGCCGATCCATTAAAGTTTTGGAAAGTAGTGCTGTTGGTATTTTTATCCAGTTCGCCTTTAGGGTTAGCAGCATAATTGCCATAATATGAACCAAGATCAATAGCTGTAAGCGTACCCGACTGATTTTTATAAATAGTATTTTGCTCGGTATGCTGGTAATTGATACCGTATTTGGCGTTTAATGTTATAAACTTATTGATTTTGTAGTCGGCCTGTATATTTTGCAATATATCTTCCCGGTTTGATACCCGGTTTGCCCATTGGGTATAATAATTAGGATTAGACCCGTTTACGCTCACAGTGCCCGAGTTTAACGACAACGGATAACTGCCGTCGGCATTTTTCTGATTAAAATCGTAATACGGCGATGCATTTAAAACATCAAATATCCCGCCCGCATTACCAATCCCGTAATTTGGATTGAGCGTGTTTTTTGTATAAATAAGTTGTGTTATCGACCTGATGGTAAATCCTTTGAATAATTCGGCGCCAATATTCGCGGTTAAGTTTGTTCTGTCGTTATAGCCGTTGTTCCTGATATTACTTTGCTGATGGTTATTGGATATGGTTAAGTTATAATCAGAATTGTCATTGGCACCCGAAATTGCTGCGCTATTATTAGTTGTATAGGCAGTTTTAAATAGCTGCGCCAGGTGATCATAATATTTTAAGTTGGTGCCATATTGCTGATGCGCAATATTTAACGGATTCGACATTGCAGTAGGATGGCCGTTTGACGGATCGGCACCGTACGCCCATTGGATGCCCAGGTATCTGCCATCCTGATTTCTTACTACCGGATTGCCTGATGCATCAATAAATACACCACTGGCATCAACTTTAAAGCTGCTCAGTTTTGCCTGGTGTACATCCCCTATATTCAAATAGTCACCCGCACTTACGCTTGACGAGATATCTATCCGGGCCTTGCCCAATTTACCTTTTTTGGTGAATACCTGGATAACTCCGTTTGCACCCTGCGCTCCATATATGGTTGAAGCAGCGGCACCTTGTACAATCTCAATGTGATCAACCGTAGCAGGGTCAAGCTGACTAATATCAGTTGACCGCGATTCGATACCATCCACCAAAATCATGGGCGATGTGCTACCCTGAACGGTGTTGATACCCCTTAATACGATGTTGGTTTTTGCCCCGGGGGTACCGTCAACAGATGAAATCTGGGCGCCGGCAACCTGGCCTATCAACCCCTGGTCAATAGATGCCTGCGGAGAAGAGGAAAGACTTTTGCCTGCAACGGCTTCAACCGAGATGCCTAATTTAGCCTTACTGGTAGCCACACCCGATCCTGTTACAACAACCTCGCTCAGTTGTTTAAAATCGTTAGCTAACGCTACATTAACAACCCCGGTACTGCCAATCGGCACTTCGGTTTTTGCAAACCCAATAAAGGTAAAAACCAGTGTGGTACCTGATGAAGGCACGTTGAGTGAAAATTTACCGGATCCGGATGTTTGAGTACCTATGTGTGTCCCTTTTACGGTAACACTTACACCGGGAACAGGTAAGCCATCATCTTTGCTTGTAACAGTACCCGTAATGGTTCGGTTTTGGGCGTACGCGTATTGGCAAAATAATGCCAATAGTATCCCCATTAAGTTTTTGAGAAAACTTTTTTTCATACTTAAATCAGTTAAATAGTTAATAGTTGTTAAAAAACAAGATAGCTTGTAACATTTGCATTACAAATGAGGAACTGATTTTTAGCAATGAAGTAAAATAGCGGTTAAATTAGGGACCTATATTACGTGATTTGTATTTTTTTGGCGATTTAATTTGAATAAATACAATAAACAGGCACCAACAAAGTGTAAAGTGTACACAAAAAGCATCTTTTATTAAACTTATGTTATTCAAAAGTTAATTCATTAAACAATTTTTGATAAAAATCACTTAGTGTTTCTATTTATTTTATCAATTATGGCAAATAATATAAGAAATTTTTAAATAAATTAAAAAATTATTAATTACTCTACTACTTAATGCATAATTATTAATAAAATGATATATAAAAATGAATTTTATAATTTTATTCACAAATTTTGTGCTTCATTTTATCACATTATTAATACACTAAGACCATACACCATTCCCTGGCCTAAAACATTAGTTTCGTTGCAAATATCAAAGCAAAAACAAAGGCCGGTAGATGGTTAATCTGCCGGCCTTTGTTTAATTTGATCGAATTGTTCTATTACTCCAGTTCCTGCAGGTTTGCAGCGGCGGGTTCGTCTAAAAACCACTCCGTTTCGCCAACTATCGAATCTATCAGCTGGGCAGGGTATTCTTCAATATCTTCGTCATCTTCCAATACATGGTGTACGGCAATTGCTTTGCCCTCGCCATAAACCAGGAACGCAATGTAACGCGCATCATTAATCAGCGGCGCATTCAGTGTGATACGCCAAACCTGCTGATCTTCCAGCCATACTTCTTTTACACCCGGTGTGGTATCATGCAATACAGGTGTATGCGGAAACAGCGATGCGGTATGCGAGTTATCGCCTAAGCCTAAAAGTACCAGGTCAAAACTTAATTCATCTTCATCAAAAAAGGTAGCTATCATATCCCAATACCTTGCGGCAGCATCGGCCGGTTCAAATGTGGTATCAACCGCAAATATGTTGGCCGGGCTTATCAGCAGCGGATCAAACAGTGCCGTTTTGGCCATCAGGTAGTTACTATCCTTATGGGTTTGGGGCACATTGCGCTCATCTCCAAAAAAGAAATAAACTTTTGTCCAGTCTACCTGGTCGGCATAACTGGTTGAAGCAAGCAGCTCATACAATTTTTTAGGCGAGCTGCCGCCCGAAAGGGCTACGGTAAATTTGCCCCTCGCGGTGATGGATGCATCGGCTATTTTAACAAAATAATCTGCCAGCGCCATCAACACATCATCGGCTGTATTAAAGATATTTAAATTCATAGTGCTAAGTCTTTAGTCTGAAGTCTTTAGTCTGAAGTCTAAAATCGCAAGCCGAGGTAGAAATCTACTTGGCCTATGACTTTAGACTCAGGGCTTAAGACTTCGGACTTAATTAATTTTTCTTTCCATTCACCGGTAACGTAAACCAGTTAAAGCCATCGCGTGCAATTAATGCTTCGGCGGCTTCGGGTCCCCATGAATCGGCAGAATAGTTAGGGAAATTCAGGCTCTTTTTATGTTGCCAGGTGCTTAGTATCGGCATAACAAGGGCCCATGCTTCTTCTACCTGGTCGCCACGCATAAACAGGGTTTGATCGCCCATCATGGTATCCAGTATCAGGGTTTCGTAAGCTTCAGGTGCCTGGTTGGTATAGGTGCCTTTATAATCAAACACCATGTCAACCACGTTTAATACCATATCAATTCCGGGGCGTTTGGCCTGTACCTGCAAACGAATACTCATTTCGGGCTGAATGCTGATGATGAGCCTGTTTTGCTGCCAGCTTTCGGCGGCCTCGGTTGGGAATATTAAATGCGGAACATCTTTAAATTGTATGGTAATAACCGATGATGACTGGTGCATTCTTTTACCGGTACGTAAATAGAATGGCACACCCTGCCAACGCCAGTTATCAATAAAGAATTTAATAGCTGCAAAAGTTTCGGTATTTGATTCGGGATTAACCTTTGGCTCTTCACGGTAACCGGCTACTTCTTTTCCTTTCATCCATCCGCTGCCGTACTGGCCCCTAACGGCCGAGCTGCGCACATCTTCGGGGGTAAACTTACGCATGGCCTTTAATACGTCAACCTTACGGTCGCGTACTTCATCGGCGCTAAAGCTAACCGGCGGCTCCATCGCAATATGGCAAAGCAATTGAAGCAGGTGATTTTGAATCATATCGCGCATAGCGCCAGATCCGTCGTAATAATCTCCGCGCTCTTCAACGCCCAATTGCTCGGTAACCGAGATTTGTACGTGCTCAATATAATTACGGTTCCACAGCGGCTCCATAATGGAGTTGGCAAAGCGGAAAGCCATAATATTCTGTACGGTTTCTTTACCCAGGTAGTGGTCAATACGATATATCTGGCACTCGTCAAAAATGCTTTTTAACAACGCATTCAGCTCCTTTGCTGTTTCCAGGTCATGGCCAAATGGTTTTTCGATAATGATACGTACCCGTTTTTTATCGTCGGCCAATTTGGCTTTTGATATGTTGGATGCAATGATTGGGAAAAAATTAGGCGCTACCGCAAGGTAAAACAATACGTTTGCTTTAGCCTTCCACTCGGCATTATGTTTTTCAATCCGTTTTCCAAATTCCTTGTAGGTTTCAAAGTCATTAGCATCTGATACCTGGTAGTAAATGTTTTTTACAAATTCGGCCCATTGCTTATCGTCAGTTTTACCGTTACGCGAAAACTGGTTGATATCGTTAAACAGGTTTTCCCTGAATTGCTCGTCGGTTAATTTTGTACGACCGGTACCAATAATGGAAAATTGCTTAGGCATCCATCCATCTAAAAAAAGATTATAAAGTGCCGGGGCAATTTTACGGGAATTTAAATCGCCCGTGCCGCCAAAAATGATGAATATGGTAGGGTCTGATTTTGTGCTTGCGCTCATTGTGATCAGCTTTTAATAGTTTATGTTTAGTCTTCGGCTTTGGTCCACTGTGTATGGAAGGTTCCTTCTTTGCCTATCAGCTCGTAAGTATGCGCGCCAAAATAATCGCGCTGGGCCTGTGTAAGGTTCGATGGCATCTTTTCGCTGCGGAAAGCATCAAAATAGCTTAAAGCCGATGCATATCCTGGTGCTGCAACACCTGCGGCAATAGTGCCGGCAAGAATCTTACGGATGCCTGGCAGTGTTGAAGTAACCAGTTTTTGAATATCGCTATCCAGTAACAGGTGTGGCAATTGCGCATCTTTACTGTAGGCGTTAAAAATGTCGTTTAAAAACTCCGAACGGATAATACAGCCACCTCTCCATATTTTGGCAATCTCGCCAAGGTGAAGATCGTATTTGTACTCTTCAGATGCTTTTGACAGCAGGTGCATGCCCTGCGCGTAAGTAATGATAGATGTAAAGTAAAAAGCCTGCTCCAGCGCAACCAGTAACTCATCTTTATCGCCTGCTAATTCAACTTCAGATCCGTAAAGGGTCGAGGCTTTTTCGCGCAGTTGTTTGTATTTAGATAAATCGCGCATAGATACCGAAGTATCGATGGTTGGGATGGGTGTAACCAGGTCCATAGCCACTTGTGATGTCCATTTACCGGTACCTTTGGCTTTTGCCTCATCTTTAATGTCGTCTAATAACAGATGATCGGTTCCCGGAACCTTGTAGGCAAAAATATCCTTGGTAATATCCAACAAAAACGATTGTAAACGGCCGGCATTCCATTCGGCAAATATTTTTTGGATCGAATCGTTATCCAGCTTTAAACCTTTTCTTAATATCTCATAAGTTTCGGCTATTACCTGCATAATACCGTACTCGATACCATTGTGCACCATTTTAACAAAGTGACCGGATGCACCGGGCCCAATGTAGGTTACGCAGGGTGCACCATCAACCTTAGCGGCAATGGCTTCAAATATCGGTTTCATTACTGCGTAGGCATCCTTATCGCCCCCCGGCATCATGCTTGGGCCGCGGCGGGCACCTTCTTCGCCACCAGATACACCCATACCAAAAAAGTGCAGGCCAATGGCCTCCAGCTGCTCAACACGGCGGTTGGTATCGGTAAAGTGCGAGTTACCGCCATCAATTAAAATATCGCCTTTCTCCAATAGCGGAGTAAGTTCCTCAATTACGGCGTCTACAATTTTACCGGCAGGTACCAGCATCATAATGGCACGTGGTGTGGTAAGGCTTTGAATAAATTCTTTTACATCGCCAAAGCCTTTAGCGGCCCTATCGCCGGCCTCATCATTTAATGATGATACCTTTGCGGCGTCCTTATCATGCCCGGCTACTGCAAAGCCATGATCGGCCATGTTAAGTAGTAAGCTGCGGCCCATAACGCCTAAGCCTATCATGCCAAAAGCATATTTATCTGTTGTTGCGCTCATGTTATTTGAGGTTTTCTTTTTTAAGGTCTTCTAATATTTTTTTGGTGGTCTCGAAACTGGTATGCTGAAACGAACGAATCCCCAATTTTTGGGCCGTGGTAACAAACATCATCCTGTCATCAAAGTACACACATTGCTGGGGCGATGCCTGGGCAATACCCATGGCCAGTTGCCATATGCCCGGATCGGGCTTGCGCATTTTTACCTCGCACGATGATACAAACGCATCGAATGCATCATGTAGTTTAAACTTACGCACGCGGTAATCATTTAACTCTTTACCCTCGTTATTAAGGGATATAATACGGAAACCGCAATCTTTTTTCCACTCCTTAAGCCAGGCCAGCATATCAGGCAGCTCATACGAGGTAGAATAGATAAAATCCTTAAAATCTTCCCTTACAAAATCACGCGGATGGTTAAATATTACTGTATCAAGGTACTCATCTAAGGTGATGCTGCCAATTTCATATACGTTGAAAATGAAATTGTGCAGGGCGTTTACTTCGGCATAATCAAGGTTAAACCTTTTGGCTGCTTCCTCGCGTGCCTCGTGCCCCCACCCGTTCGACAATAAAATACCTCCTACGTCGAAAAAAAGGATCTTTACGTTTGCGGTTTCCATAAAGCCGTTTAGGCTACTTTACTTTTTTGATCTTCGATAGCTTTTAACAGTTTCTCGAAAGGTTTATTGAATTTTTCGATGCCTTCATCTTCCAGTTGCTGGGTAATGGCGTCAAGATCGATACCTAAATCTTTCAATTTGGCCAATGTTGCTGTTGCTTCATCTAAACCTGCTTCAAGCGTGTTGGCAGCAATACCATGATCGCGGAAAGCTTCAACAGTTTCTAAAGGAACGGTATCAACAGTATCAGGACCAATTAAAGCCTCTACATATTTGGTATCTTTAAATGCAGGATTTTTGCTGCCTGTACTTGCCCAAAGTAAACGCTGTGGCTGTGCACCTTCGGCAGCAAGTTTTTGCCATCTTTCGGTACTAAATACCCTTTTGTAAATTTCGTATGCTTTTTTAGCCGATGCAATGGCTACTTCGCCAACTAATGCTTTTTCGCCTTTTGCTTCCAAAAGCGGATCAACAATAACATCAATACGGCTTAAAAAGAAGCTGGCAACTGATGATATGTGCGCAATTTTATGGCCTGCCGCTAAGTGCTCCTCTAAACCAGAAATATAGGCTTCAGTTACTTCTTCGTAACGTTCCAAACCAAAAAGCAGCGTAACGTTAATGTTGATACCTTTTGCAATGGATTGCTGAATAGCCGCCAAACCCGGTTTAGTACCAGGGATTTTGATCATTACGTTTTCGCGGTCAACTTTATTCCAAAGTTCTTCGGCCTGTTTGGCGGTACCTTCGGTATCTAAAGCTAAAAACGGAGAAACTTCAAGGCTAACATAACCGTCAACTTTGTTCGATTCGTCATACACGCCTTTAAACAGGGCAGTAGCTTGCTGAATATCACTTATCGCCAAACCAAAAAATATCTCTTCGTTATCTTCGGTGGTTGCCGAAAGCTCCCTGATATCATTATCATAATCAGCGCTGCCGGTTATTGCTTTTTCAAAAATAGCCGGGTTTGAGGTAACGCCTCTTACGCCATCTTCGTCAATTAATTTTTGCAGTTTTCCGGATGCGATGATTTCGCGGTCGATAAAATCAAGCCAGATACTCTGTCCGAAATCATGTATCTGTTTTACATTGTTGGTTGCCATATTGGTCGGTTTTTAATATTGTATTTTTTATTGGATTGAATTTGAACTTGCGAATGCCTATGAATTTGATAGATATTTCCTGCAAATGTATTCGTTTGATCCGTTTTGTAAAGTTCTTTGTTAATATTCTATTTATTGTAAGCTAAATATCATCATTCGGTTACACCAGCGTAACAATGTCAATTATTGGATGCTACCAAAATTTCCAGGTTGTACCCCATAAATAATCCGCTCTCGATAACGCCGGTAATTCCTTTAATATCCTTTTCCAGGCTTAGCGGCACATCATTAAAACGGCAATCCAAAACCATGTTATTGTTTTCGGAAATAATTGGGCCATCCTTGCCTTTAGCCGGCCTGATCACGATGCTGTTAGCTCCTAACTTTTGCAATTCGGCCTCTACATGTAACAGCGCCTGCGGAAATACCTCGATTGGGATAGGGAAGTTGGTACCTATCTTATCCACTATTTTGGAGTCATCCACAATGATATAGTTAACTGCACTGGATGCTATCAGCAGTTTCTCCTTAAACATTGCCCCGCCGCGGCCTTTTATCAGACTATTGTTAGGATCAACCTCATCAGCGCCATCAAACAGCCAGTCGGGTTTGTGCTCAAACAAAGTAGTAAGCGGGATACCCAGCTTGGTGCAAAACATCGAAATTTCTAACGAAGTGGGAATAGCTAAAACGTTTAGCCTTTCAGACTCAATCCTTTTAGCAATAGCCAGCAGCGCCATATAAACGGTTGAGCCAGAGCCTACGCCCAGCACATCGCCGTCCTTTACCTTGTCAGCAATTTGTTGCGCCACTTTTTGTTTGCCCGCAGCATTAATGATCTCTGATGACCACGCAAGGTTTTTAATTAAATTACTATTCCAATCCATGGATTTAGATTTGAGATATGAGATTTGAGATATGAGAGTCTCGCCTGTTGGCAAACTTCCATCCCTCAAATCACACATCTAAATTCCGTTATTTTTAAAATCAGATAAGAGATTCGCAACCTATGCACCCTGTGCAGCTAAGTCTCAAATCTCATATCTAACATCTCATATCTACAACAACGCTTTCGCGCGCGCCACTACGTTATCAACTGTAAAGCCAAAATGCTTGTACAGGTCATCGGCCGGGGCCGATTCGCCAAAAGTGGTCATGCCCAGCATATCGCCTTCGTCGGTGGTGTATTTATGCCAGCCCATTGGCGATGCCATTTCAACAGCCAAACGTTTGCGGTACGCTTTAGGGAATACCGACTCCTTGTAAGCGGCATCCTGTTTTTCAAATAACTCCCATGATGGCATACTTACCACGCGGGTTGATATACCTTCTGCTTCCAGTTTTACCTGCGCATCCATAATCAAGGCAACTTCCGATCCGGTTGCCATTAATATCAGGTCGGGATTTTTGCTGGCTTCGGATAGGATGTATGCACCTTTCTCCAGGTTTTCTGCTTTACCATATTTATCCTGGTCAAGGATAGGTAAGCCCTGGCGGGTAAATACCAATATAGTAGGGCCATCTTTTTTCTGGATGGCTACACGCCAGGCATGCGCACTTTCGTTAGCATCGGCCGGGCGGATAGTGGTTACATTGGGGATAGAACGCAGGGAAGCCAATTGCTCAACCGGCTGGTGGGTTGTACCATCCTCGCCTAAGCCTATACTATCGTGGGTGTAAACAAATATCGGGCTTATTTTCATAATGGCAGCCAAGCGGATTGGCGGGCGCATGTATTCAGAAAACATCAGGAACGTAGCGCCAAACGGCAATACACCTTTTGTTAAAGACATACCATTTAAGGCCGAACCCATGGCGTGCTCGCGGATCCCAAAGTGGAAGTTACGGCCGCTCCTGTTTTCGGATGTGAAAGAGTCGAACCCTTTCAGGTTGGTTTCTGTTGATGGGGCCAAATCTGCCGCGCCGCCAATTAAGTTAGGCAGGCTTGCCGCAATGGCGTTTAATACTTTACCAGATGCCTGGCGGGTAGCCATTTTAGGATCAGATCCTTTAAATACCGGCAGTTTATCTAACCAGCCTTCGGGCAAATCGCCTTTAAACGCGGTTTCGTATTCGGCGGCTAATTCAGGGTATTCTTTTTTATAATCGGCAAATAGCTTGTTCCATTTTTCTTCGGATGCACCGCCGCGGGCACCTTTATCATGGTAATATTTCAACACATCATCAGGTACGTTGAATGATTTATCCGGATCGAAGCCAAAAAACTCCTTAACCAATTTAATTTCATCAGCACCAAGCGGCGAACCATGTGAACCTGCAGTACCCGATTTGTTAGGGCTGCCATAAGCGATCAATGAGCGCACACGGATCAATGATGGTTTTTGCGCTTCGGCTTTGGCGTTTACTAAGGCCAGCTCTAAAGCATGGGTATCGTTAACATCAGGCAAATCCTGTACATGCCAGCCGTATGAACGGAAACGCGCGCTTACATCTTCGTTAAAAGTAATATCAGTAGCGCCTTCTATCGATATGTGGTTATCATCGTATAAATAGATAATGTTGCCCAGCTCCAGGTGACCGGCCAATGAAGCTGCTTCAGAAGTTACGCCTTCCATCATATCGCCATCGCTCACAATAGCGTAAACGTGGTAGTTAAAAAGATCGTACCCCGGTTTGTTGTAGCGTGCTGCCAGGTGTTTTTGCGCAATGGCAAAGCCAACACCATTTGCAAAACCCTGACCAAGCGGGCCGGTAGTAACATCAATACCAGGAGCCAGTCCGTACTCCGGGTGACCGGCAGTTTTGCTGTTCAGCTGGCGAAAGTTTTTGATATCGTCTAAACTTAAATCGTAACCAGTTAAGTACAAAAAGCTGTACTGCAACATACAAGCATGACCGCATGACAGTATAAACCTGTCGCGGTTTGCCCAATCCGGGTTTTTAGGGTTGTAATTCAACGCTTTTGACCATAAAACGTGGCCCATAGGCGCAAGCGCCATAGCTGTACCCGGGTGGCCCGAGTTTGCTTTTTGCACTGCATCTGCCGATAAGATCCGTACGGTATCTATTGCTAATTTTTCTATGTCGGTGGTAGTTTCCATTGTTAATTATATTGTTGGAATTGTATTTATTCTGTTGGTGTTGCTATGCCGCGTTTATTAGTTTTGCTGTCGTCGTCATTTAACCATAACCGCGCTCCGCCTTTAATGCCATCGGCATTGGTTACAATTTTCATGTTTTTATCCAGTTTAAACGTTAACTCGTCAGAGTTGCCGCCGCCTATATATAAAGTATCGTAATTGAATACGGTTTTTAAAATCTCAAAAACCTTTTGTATGCGCTTGTTCCATCTTTCTTTGCCAAATTTTTCAAGCGCTTTTTCGCCAATATATTGGTCATAAGTTTTGCCGGTTTTAACGGGCAGGTGTGCCAGTTCAAAATGGGGCAGCAGGTGGCCATCCATAAGCAAAGCGGTACCAAAACCGGTGCCCAGGGTAATAACCATTTCAAGCCCTTTGCCTTTTACTACGCCTAAACCCTGCATATCGGCGTCATTTACTACCTGTGTAGGTTTGCCTAATACATCGGTTAGTTTTTTGGCCAGGTCAAAATCGGCCCATAGCTTGGTGCTTAAGTTGGGCGCTGTTTTAACTACACCGTTTTTTACATAACCAGGAAAGCCCACCGAAATTCTATCATAACCAGGAAATTTCTTCACCAGTGTCTGGATAGCTTTAATCACATTTTCGGGACTGGCCGGCGCGGGAGTCGCTACTTTGTCGTAATCCATTTTAAGTTCGCCCTTGATATTTAAAATGGTTGCCTTAATGTGCGACCCGCCGATATCGATTGAAAGAATTTTTAACTGGGATGGAGTGTTTTTCATCGGTGTTTTTTGTTGTTAAATTATGATGAAGCTATCATTGGCAGTATAATTAATAGTACAACCATGACCCATCCATCTTTATTGTATTTACCTGTCAGGCGCCCCCCGTTACCGGGCGGGCCTGTTTAATAACTGTAGCGCGTAAATATCACATTTTTAATAATAATTGATTGTTAAATATGTAATTAACGCAAGTGTAACTAATACAATAACTAATAAACATTGCAAGAGTAAAGTTAGCGTTGCTTTTTTCTTTTCAAACAAAAAACCAATGTTTTTTACTGTAACGTGGCAAAAACGATACAAAAATGCTTCATTTATTGGTATTTTCCTAAAAAACATGATGTAAATCATGTTTTTTTATTGTTTTTAGACAATTATTTTGTTTTTTCCGGGATTAATGACGTGATTTTGCCCTTTCCAGATAAAAATACCCGATGTGCCTGGCGGCAGAATAACTTCTATATCCCATTTTTCTTTTTTCAACTCATATTTTACAGCAATTTTTCCGTTAGGATGAGGTATCTCTCCGCCTATTTTTTTTAAATCGCCCAGGTGCGGCTCTATTTTTATTTTACTGAAACCTGGCGCATAGCTATCGATGCCCAAAATGGTACGGTAAAACTCGATGTTTGGGCTGGCACCCCAGGCGTGACAGTCGGACCGGTTATGTTGCAGGTCAGATATTTCGGCCCAGGTGGTAAGCCCCATCCGGATATTGCTGCGCCATATATCAAGCCATTTCAGGTAATCATCGCCATAACCACTTTTAATTAAGGCCTGGTGCAGGTAATATTTAAAGTAGATGGTGCATTGGGTAAGTGTAGTATCGGTCATCAGTTTTTTGCCAAGGGCCGATGCCTGGTCGCCGGTTACCATGCCCGTTAAAATTGCCAGCGAATTGGTATGCTGGGAAAACAGTTGCTGGTCTTCCACATCGGAGTATAATTGCCTGCTGGCTACCCAATATTTTTGTTGGATAGTGGCTTTTAATAAATTGGCCATGTCATGATAATATTGCGAAATGATGGGTATGCCAAATTTGGCTTCCATTTGGGAAGCCTGCTGGTAAGCCCACATCAATTGCAGATCTAACAAAGCCGATGATCCGTTTGTGCTTACAGGGGCCGCGCCAAAATCCCAGCCCTTACCGCCCACCCAATCGGCAAAGTTCCAGTACGGGGTGTTTTTTAACGAGCCGCCGGGCTGTTGGTATTTTCTGAAAAATGCCAGTATATCTTCTACGCCCTGCAATTTGCTTTGCACAAAAGCGCTATCGGGCCGGTACATCCAATAATCGTGCAGCATGCCGATATACCATAACGAAAAGGTTGAAATAATCTGGGGCGAAAACGATGGATGGCGACTTAAGGTAACCCCTTCGGCAATGCGGGAGTGGTCCATCAGGTTAATGGCATTACGCACCAGGCGGTCGTCTCCGCTGTTGTAATACGATACCAGGGCCTGGATGCGGCTATCGCCCACATATTGCAGCTGCTCGTAATAGGGGCAGTCGTAATAAGTTTCGCCTGCGCAAAGCCGGGCTGTGCGCCAGCCAATGTCCAGCATTTTTTTCATTTCGGCTGTGCCGTCAAGCTTCGCGTTTAGTTTAAAAGGGTAGCCGGTAAAGGTACCGTAGATGTCATCTACCTGTAAAGGCTGCCCGGCGGTTGTTATTTTTAATTGGATATATCTGAACGTGCGAAAACTAAGCGTATTAAACGACTGGCCCGCGCTACCATCAGACACGGTGCTATCCCGGCGACCCGAAAATATTTTACCATCCACATCATCGCGGTTGCCTTTTTCAAGACCGTCGGGGCCGTGCAATTTGGTAAATAATGTTTCGGCATAACTTAAGCTGATGCCGGCATTTTTGCCAAGGCTAAAATTGAGCGATACAAAAGCATTGGTTAAAAAAGTTTGATCGAGCAAAAAGGTAACGGTGGTATTTGCAGGAATGGTTATCGCTGTTTTAGTAGCCGGGAAGCTTTTGGGCGCTGTAATTCCTTCGGCCTTGCGTAATACGGGGATGCGCTGGTAGGTTAGCTCAACTGGCGGGATAGATGAAGGTACCAGCATCCATCCAAAAGCATTCGGGGTACCTTTGGGTTTACCCCCTTCTATCTTAACTACACTTTTCCAGCCGCTCACATCTGTCTTTTCGGCATTCCAGTTAGCAATACCGGCGTTCATATCCACCCGTTCGCCGGGACCGGCTACATAATAAGTGCCGTATCCAACACCCACAATAGGCTTGTATGCTTTATCGCTGATGCCTTTCCAGGTTTTATCGGTATTAACAATGGCTTCCGCCTCGGCATCGCCCTGCATAATAAATCCCGTCTGGATAGAGATCTGAGCTTCGGGCCGGTAGTCACCATCGTTCCAAACCACGGCAGCGATGGTATTATTGCCGGCTTTAAGATAAGGCGCCAGGTCTACAGTTTCATAGTTCCAGTAATAGGCGTCGCCGCGGGCGGGGCCTAAAGATACCAGTGCTTGATTTATGTACAATTTGTAGCGATTATCTGCAGATACATGCACAATAAATGTGGCCGGTTTGTCTTTTATGTCGATGTTTTTACGGAAATAGTATATCCCATAGTCTCTCAGCGATTCACCGGGCACGGTGATCCACGATGCCTTCCATGGACCTTTTAGCAGCGCCGGATTAATGGATTGCGCATGGCCGGCAAGTACAGCCAGCATAAAAAACAGCGGTAACGCGGTTTTATATACAATTTTCATGGAAGATGGTTTATGATGTGGTTAGCAAGTGCTTAAGTGCTAAATTACAATTAAAATAATTAGAGATTTATGGATAATTAATCATTTTGCTAACGTATATCGGCGACGACTCACCCCGACGAGGCTTCGCCCGTCACCCCTCTCTCCGCTTCGCACATAGAGGGGTTGAAAATTTTAAAAATACTCCTCAACCCTCTATGCGGCTTCAGCCGGAGAGAGGGTGGTCGCCCCGATAAAATCGGGGTCGACCGGGTGAGTCGTAGCCAGCGTTCAAACGGATGTTTATCTAAACCTTACCACATCATGCCTGTAAACGCAATTATGCGTCTACGTTGAAGAACAAACCCTCCTTATTTATTAAAAACACGCATTAATATCATAATTCCGCTATCTTTAATTTTAATAAACCTAAGGCTATGGATTTTTTTATCGTTGTTTTACTCATATTGATCATTGTTTTAATTGTAAACAACAAAAGCAGCGTTGCCCGCCATATAGAAGTGCTTGAAACCCAGATACTGGAATTAAAGCGGATGATTGAACATTTACGGGTATCCAAACTGACGGAAGAACCGCGCAAACGCGAAGAAGTGGCCCAACCGGTTATCAAAGATATCCCGGTTGTAAAAGCTCCCGAACCTCCTGTTACAGCTATGCCGCCAGAGGTTCCACCGGCAATAAAAACCGAGCCGGAACCTGTTAAGGTTGAAAGACAACCGGCGGTAATCAGCGATAGCATACCTGCTATTAACCGCCCGGTAAAAACAACCGCACCCACCCCTCCTGTACCCGAAGAGCCCCAGCTTTCCTTTTTTGAACGCTACCCCGACCTGGAGAAATTCATCGGCGAAAACCTGGTTAACAAAATCGGTATCGCCATATTGGTATTGGCCATAGGCTACTTTGTAAAATTCGCTATTGATAGCGGCTGGGTTGGCCCTGCTGGCCGTGTGGGTATTGGCATTGCCTGCGGTGCCATATTGGTAGGCATTGCGCATTGGTTACGTAACAGTTATAAAGCGTTCAGCTCGGTACTGGCTGGTGGCGGTTTAGCGGTATTTTATTTTACCATAACGCTGGCTTTTCACCAGTTTAACCTGTTCAGCCAAACCGTGGCATTCATTATCCTTATCGTCATCACCATTTTTGCGGTGCTGCTTTCATTACTTTATGATAAGCAGGAGTTGGCTATCATTGCCCTGGTTGGCGGTTTTGCCAGCCCCTTTATGGTGAGTACCGGCAAGGCCAATTACGATGCTTTATTTATTTACCTGCTCATACTGAATACCGGCCTGCTCATCATTGCCTATTATAAAGCATGGCGCGTACTCAACATCGTGTCGTTCGCGTTTACAGTCATTGTATTTGGTGGGGTGTTGTATACACTCACGGCGCCAACTTATCATTACGGGTTAATTTACGGCAGCATATTTTATGTGCTCTACTTTGCCATCAATGTGGCCAATAACGTTAAGGGGAACAAAAAATTTATCGGTTCGGATTTCAGCATCCTGCTGATCAATACCGGGCTTTATTTTGCGGCCGGCTTGTACCTGCTCACCGCTATGCACCAGGAGCAATTCCGCGGGTTGTTTTGTGTGAGTCTGGCAGTGGTAAACCTCATCCTGTCATACATCCTGTTCCGCAACCGCAAGGTTGATACCAATGTATTGTACCTGCTAATTGGCATTACGCTCACCTTTATATCGCTGGCTGCGCCTATTCAACTGCATGGCAACAGTATTACCCTGTTCTGGGCTGCCGAAACGGTGGTGCTTTACTGGTTGTACCTCCGTTCGTCAATCAAATTAATGAAGCTCACCTCGTTTATTTTATGGATAGCCATGTTGTTGAGCCTGCTGATGGACTGGTACCAGATTTACCCCGATCACCTCATTAAGCTTACCGTTATTGCCAACAGGGGTTTTATTACAACACTGGTAGCCGCCATCAGCTCGTTCCTGTTATCGGTACTGGTAAGCCGCGATAAAAACGACGGCTCCGGTATAAAATTCAGCAAGCATATATTCAGCACTGTAGGGCTGGCGCTGTTATTTTTAAGCGGCCTTGTCGAAATTAATCACCAGTTTTTAAACAGGTATCCCGAGGCGTCGCTCAATATATTGTACATGATGCTGTATACGCCGGCTTTTATATTGGGCTATTACCTGGTATCGTTAAAGGTACCAGCAATTCAATTTAGCAACAACATCCGGATTGGCATACTTTGGGTTTGTATTATTATATACCTTGTTTTAATGCCACAGTATTTTGATTTGTTGACAGATATGTTAACCGGCAAAAAAACACCTTCGGGCCATTTTGCAGCGCATTGGATAAGTGCCGCGTTTATCGGCCTGCTATTTTACCGTACCATCCGCCTTTGCCAAAGCACTATGGACGATGGCATGAAAACGCTTTTCACCTGGATCCTGAGCGCCGGCATTGTAGTGTTTTTAAGCCTGGAGTTTTGCCTGCTGAGTAACCTGTTATTTTACAGTAATATGCACTCCATTGAACGGGTAGAAACGGTGTACGTTAAAACTACGCTGCCTATATTATGGGGCTTGCTGTCTTTCGCCCTTATGTGGCTGGGCATGCGTAATAAAATGCGCACTATGCGTATCGTATCGTTAACCCTGTTTTCGGTAACGCTGCTCAAGCTGTTTACTTATGATATTGTAGATATACCGCAGGCCGGAAAAATAGCGGCATTCTTTTGCCTGGGCGTACTGCTGCTTATTATATCCTTTATGTACCAAAAGGTTAAAAAAATTATTGTTGATGATGAAACTGCTAAAAACAAGGAAGACTAACATTGCCTTAACCGCTTTTTTGTGTGGATTGATGTTTACGGCATCGGCGCAAAAAAGCTTTAAATATGGCGCTGCCCTGCAACAGGTGGATAGTACGGGCTTTTACCGCATCAGCCTGAAACCCGGCTTGGTGGCCAAGGCCGGGAACGACATGGCCGATATCCGCATTACCGATGCCAAAGGCAACTTCGTGCCTTACATACAGGCCGGCAGCCTGCCGCAAAAAAATCAGCAAAGCTTTGTGGTTTTTAACCGGGTAGATACGCGCCTGCCGGCCGATACAGGCACCACTTATGTAGTTGAAAATAAAACAGGTCTGGCGCTTGATAGGCTGTGGATAAAACTGCAAAATACCGCCGTGCAACGCAAGGTAAACCTGATGGGTAGCGACGACCTGCAGCAATGGTTTGCCATACAGGAAAACATCCACTTGCAGGAGGCAGTACAAAACAGCGAAGGCTCCTACATGCAATTGCTCTCGTTCCCGGCCAGCAGCTATCGTTATTTGAAAATGCTGGTAAACGATAAAAACAAAACCCCTATTAAGTTTTTGCAAGCCGGTATTTATACCGAATATGCCAAAACGCTGGCTTATACACCCATCCCTTCGCTTCGGTTTACCCGCGTTGATAGTAACAAAACTACCTTTATCAACATAAAATTAAATGATAATTACCAGGTAAATAAGCTGCATTTAAATATCAGCGCGCCTAAATACTTCAGGCGGAACATAACGGTGTACCAAATTATTGGCGGTTATAAAGAAGCCGTTGCTGAAGCTGAATTAAACTCGGCCAAAAACAACGACCTGCTGTTTTCTGCAAAGGCCAGCCAACTGTTACTACAGATAGCCAATGGCGATAACCAGCCATTAACCATTACCGGCATTGATGCCTACCAAACCGATCAATACCTGGTGAGTTATCTTGATGGCAAACAAAGCTACCGCCTGCTGGCCGGCGACTCGACCGCGCAGGCACCCGAATACGACCTGAAGTTTTTTGCCGATAGTATAAAGGATAATATCCCAACCATCAGCCACGGAGCTGTTGTTAAAAACAATACTGTTTTGCCGGCCCAGGCCAAAGCAGGCAAGGATTATACCGTGTTGATTTGGGTGGCCATTGTAGTTGCTTTGGGACTATTGCTGCTGCTTACTTTGAAAATGACGAAAGAGGTGGGGAAGAAGGTGGGGAATGATGTTTAGTTATAGGCTGTTACTCCTTAATATATTTGCTAATTTTCAGGTTTTGCAAATTATGAAGGGGGAATGAGGTGCATCATATCGGCGACTCGACTCACCCCGACGAGGCTACGCCCGTCACCCCTCTCTCCGCTTCGCGCATAGAGGGGCTAAAAAAAGAAAAATGAGCGGCACCCTCTTTGCGGCGCAGCCGGAGAGAGGGTCGGCCAGCGCAGCGTAGCCGGGGTGAGTCTTCGCCAGCGTTCAAAGCCGATGTTTATTTGAACACAAACACGTCATGGGTAGCAGAATTTTCGGCAAACTCTATTTCCGCGATCTGTGTCCTCACAGATCGCCATTATCCATTTGATCCGGCGGGCTCGGCAATATGCCTGTGGGGACACAGGCATTAGAGGGAATTAATTACCAAAATTTAGCACTTCTGTTTTAAGATAATGCTCAATTATCCGTTTGGCCTCTTCTATATTTTGTATTCCTATCTGTATTTTTTCGCCATTTTTCAATATAATCTGAATACCATTATTAGCTTTTAAGTTATAACCCATTCCGTTTTTATAAGTGCTTACTCTTAAAAAGCGATCTCGTACAAACACCTGGTCAATATTATCCCATTTACATAGTATTTCGACTTTTGAAGGCCTCTCGTTCAGAAAGATGCCTTGCTCGTCAATTTTTATAACCAAGCTTTTAAAAAATACATATGTATCCACCATGATCATAATACCGCATCCACCAAAAAGTCCAATTCCTATACCAGCCGGAATAGAATTAACTGGTGCGATTACAAAATAGATAAATCCTGTAACAAAGAATACTGATAATATAATTGCGATATACTTTGCCCTTGGAGTATCAAATTTTTGAGTTTCGGTGAATATCTTATCTGAATTAAAGGACATGCTTTTTTTAATATGTTGGTTGAAGATATGTAAAACGTACCGAAATGAAAAGGCCACCCGAAAAGATGGCATTAAAGCTGTTAGGAAGATTGGCTTGCTTCCCCCCGATCTGTGTCCTCACAGATCGATGTTATCCGGTTGATCCGGTAAACCGATGTTATACCGGCAAGATGCCTGTGGGGACACAGGCATCGGGGAGAGATCGCCTTTCTGCGTCCCCGATCTGTGTCCTCGCAGATCGATGTTATCCGCTTGATCCAGTAAACCGACGCTATACCGGCAAGATGCCTGTGGGGACACAGGCATCGGGGAGAGGCATCGGGGGAGAGAAATTACTCCTTCAGGAGTTGATCGGCCACTATTTTGCTGCCTACAATACAGGCTACGGTTCCAAGTCCGGGCCAGGTGGTATCGCCCACCATTCTAAAATTTTTTATGCCAATATCGTGGGGCATGGCCTTGAAGTTTGAATTGTGTAAATTTTGCCTAACGCCCCCAACTGTGCCATTTATCCTGCCTGTATATCGCTGATATGTTCGGGGAGTACCCACCTGGTATACAATGGCGTTTGTACCTAACTGCGGATAGATCCGCTTAGCCAGGGCGACCAAATGGTTTCCTATATTTTCTTTTTTTAACTGGTATTCTTCTTCGTTAAGATTTTGCCATTCAGCAAGTTTGCAATGTGTGGATATCATTACCGACCTGTATCCTTCAGGCGCACTATCCGTGTCGTCGGGGGCCGAAACAGAAATGAACATATTATTCCCGTTGCCTAATGGTAAGTCATAATCGTAAAATAGCTGGTGGTGTGTAAGATCCTGGCAGGCTATTTCAGATTCCGGCACACCCAAAAAAACGACGACTGCACTTTCATAGCGATCTTTATCCCGTTTAACATACTGCTCTAAAAATTGCTTTATGTTAGGCGGGGCAATGGCCATGGTGTTTTCGGCCGGTATCGCGCTTATTACCTGGCGGGCCCCGAATTTTCCTTTTCTTGTTATCAGAACATATTCTTTATCCACCAGCTCCAATTTTTCAACCTGTTGACCAACCAACAGTACCCCGCCCAATTTTTTATAATGTGCTGCTAAATTTATCCAAAAGCCTTTCATTCCGCCCTTTGCTCTTCGTAACCCTGCTCCCCTGATTGTTATTCCAAGCGCTGCATTGATTAATGGCGCTTCCTCCAACGTGCTGTTTACCGTATCTTCTACCAGCATAGATAATACAGCCTTCAATTCCCGGTCGTTTTCAAGACCATATTTCTTTAATACATCTGCCACTGTGTAATTCAAAAAACGCACTAATGATATATTACCAGTACCAATTGCCCTGGCAGCATGTAAAGCATCTGCAACATTTTGAATAGGCAGCTTGATACCTTTGCGGCTTGCATTCCAAAAAACCAATGCCATTTTATCCATTAACGCCCAGAATTTAAGATGAGCAGGTGTATTTCCCAATTTTTCTGCCCTCTCCTGGTGCCATTTACTTTTGTCGCGATAAAGGCGGATTGATTTATTGGGCAGCCATAATTGATAGTCCAAAGGCTCCGATTCGGGCATTTGTAAACCGACGGCGCCAAGCAATTCGCCGCCAATGCCACCTGGTTCAAAATCAACAAGGGTGGTTGCACCAACATCAAAACTAAATCCCTTTTTAGAATAAAAGCCGGCGCAACCGCCAGGCTGGCCATGAGCCTCTAAAATTAAGGTCGATTTACCTGCCGCCTGGAGTCGCATTGCGGTTGCCATACCTGCAATGCCACATCCTATTATGGCTACGTCGTAATTGTGCATTTGCCAAGATAAATTAATATAAACACTTCTTTTTTCCGCGATCTGCGTCCTCACAAATCGCTATTCTCTATTTGATCCGGTAAGCCGACAGCATAGCGGCAAGATGCCTGTGAGGACACGGGCATCGGGGAAGATTTGTTGGTAGTTACACAAACATTTCGCCTGAACGCTGGTCACGACTCACCCCGACATCGCTGCGCTTGTCACCCCTCTCTCCGCTTCGCGCATAGAGGGGGCTAAAAAAAGAAAAAGGAGCTGCACCCTCTTTGCGGCGCAGCCGGAGGGTGGTCGGGCGCGGCCTCGACCGGGTGAGTCTTAGCCACCATGCGATATGCATCATTCTTCCCTTCAGGTTTTCGCGAAGGCTCACAACTCAACATTACAATCATAAAAGATCCCTACCCCCTTATACTCAATATATCATGTATTGCATGCTCCGCCTTTTCATACTGAAACTTAAAACCGGCATCAAGCAGGCGCTGCGGCTTTACCCAGCGACTTTTTAATATCAGTTCCGGCTCGGTGCCGATAACCAGGGCGCCAATCTCCAGCAGCCATTGCGGTGCGGGCAGGCCAACAGGCATACCATAGGCCTCGCGGATGAGTTGCATAAAATCGGCGTTCTTTTCGGCATACGGTGCGGCACAATTGTATACGCCTTCCGTTTCGGGGTGATCAAGCAAAAATTGGGTGCTGCGGGCAACATCGTGCTCATGCACCCAGGCCAGGTATTGTTGCCCATCGCCTTGCCGGCCGCCCATTCCTATTTTTACCAGGTTGAGCAGGCGCGGAAAAACACTGCCGCTGCGGCCAAGTGCAATACCCAGGCGCAAAGCTACTTTACGGGTATGCGGTGTTTCGCACTTGAAGAAAGTGCTTTCCCAAATATTGCATACGTCGATGCTGAACCCGTAACCTATCTCGCCGGTTGCTTCGTCCTGCGGATGGTCTTCGGCATGGCGGTAAATGGTGGCAGAGGTAATGTTGATCCACAGCTTTGGCGGGTCAACCATTTTATGGATCACTTTGCCCAACACTTGGGTAGGTATAACACGGGAGGCGATGATTGCGGCCTTGTTCTTTTTGGTATAGCGGCAGTTTACGTTTTTACCGCAAAGATTAATCAGCATATCGGCGTGAATGAGCTGCACTGTCCAGCCATTTTCTGTTTTGCCATCCCAAACCACCGTGCGGATGTTACCGACAGCGGGGGCTTGTTTGCGGGCCAGGATAATGACCTCATCGGCTAAATCTTTATAATAGTTAGCCAGCACACTACCCAGGTAACCATTGCCACCCGCCAATACTATTTTTTTGTACACTTTCATGATATCAGTTTAGGATAAGGATCAATAAAACAATACGGTAAGTTACCCAGCTGATAGTCATCACCCAGCCCAATTGCAGCAGCTTTGTACGGCGAATGTGCTCTAAAAACATCAGCCCGGCCACGCCTATAAAGAACAGCGTATACATTAATGGCATGGTATGAAACCAATGGCTAACAGCAAGCGGGATAAGCAGCAGTAAACTGCCTGCAAAAGATATGGTCATCATGTTGCCCAGGTAAGTCCAGATTTTGTCTTTGGCGTAAATGCCGATCACAGCTGCTTGTACAAATACCTGCCCGCCGCAAATCAGGTATTCGCGGTAAGCATTGCCCAACGGTACCATGCCCGCCAGCAAATGCGCGTACCGGGTTAATATAAACGCAGTACAAAACCAGGTAAACAGCAAATAGGCTATCCGGTAATGTAATTTAAAAGAAGGTTTATAAGCAAAATACGTGTTCTCATGAACAGGCGGAATAATAACCCGCCTGTTGTAGGAGATAAAAGCATAAACCTTGCTCATCAGCCAAACAAAAGGTTTAAAGGTAAACAAAGGGGTAAATACGGGCCAGGCATTGCCCAGTATTTTAAACAGGCTTTTGATGCCATAGGTAACCTCGCCGCTTTTAAGGTTGATGAGGGCAATTTCGTTAACGGCGCGCTGCCTGTCATAAACAGGGCAGGCGTTTTGGGGCATGGTTTGGTAAGCAGCCCTGCCGCCATTATCAAGCATACCGGTTTTTACAAAGGCTTTGGTATAAACACTGCACATGGGACATTCGGCATCGAAAAGGATCATGTGGTTATTAAGCGTTTTCATTGTTATTAAGTGTTGTTGATTGACAGCACAAAGATATAGTTTATTTTATATTTTCAATAATTATTGAAAATATAAAATAAACCCTTTTTAATTAAGGAAAAGAAACTTTTAAACCCGATCTGTTTATCTGTCTTGGATTTTCTATTTTTAACAGATGGCAGTCATGAGCAAGATGCAGGATAGAAAACTCGTTGATATATTATTTTTTGCTGAAGACAATAGCCACTATGGGCTTAATGTTATATTTCAGTTTGATAGCGGCTATCTACTTTTCGATTCAAACAAGTTTTCAATAGCCACAGATGCCCACATTTTCCAATTGTTTAAATGGAAAAAGGTCAACTACGAAGCGATAAGCAGCGACCTTTCTATAATAAAAATAAGGGAAGATGAAGTAACGACATATTTTGTTGAGTTCTCCAACGGCGATATCTTTTTAATTTACCAACAATTTAATGGCGAATGGTGGTGGCAGGATTTTAAAATAGTAAGTAAAAACAATATTGAACGATATCACGAAGTGATAACTTATATGAATGAAGATTTTGTTGACGATGTGGTGTTGTGAACGCTTAAGTCTTTTAACAATAAAAAAGTAACAACAGGGCATCCTTAGCTAATTAACAAACAATACTTTGATGAAAAGCAGCCTGATTGAATGTGTAAAAAATAAAGGCTTCGGGATGCCGACGTTGGTGGGTCGGCGCCTTACCGTTTGGGATATTATAACCCAGATATTTATTGAAGCTAATTTAGAGATTGCATTAGAAACCTACCAAATCACAGTTGCCGAAGCACGGGCCGCAACTGAATACTGCCTGGAGTTACATTGTAAGTCTGATCCTGATCGCATACAATTTTGTGACGGCTGTATTTTAAGAACATTGGATGATCAAAGGAAGATTAACGGAGACGAAAACATGAAAATCCCCCCTAATGTCACTATTAATAAAAATGGCCAAATCATTTATTTAGGATGGAACGATGAACTTGAAGAGGAAGAATTTGGATTGCCGGGTTGGCTTAGGGCCGGAGATGTACTGAAAATCATAAATAAAGAGTAACTGATGATCTTCAAACCATGCAAACAATGGCATTGTAATCGTATCTATTCAATTTCATTCCTATACCTCTTCCACATTAGTGATAACAAAAAATACCCAACCGCACCTAATAATTCGCATGTGTAAGTAAGGTCAGCGCAGCCTACTTTTTTCAATTGATTATACCTCACTATTCACCAATTCTTTAATTGTTAGAACAGCACCTAACGTTTACAAATTATTTTTTAGGTAAGCGTTTAGATGCGAATTAGTCAAAAGTTGCATAAAGTGTATTTGCAAAAAGTTTTATTCAATTTAGTACTTAGGATAGCTCAGAAACTAATTTCTATAGTCATTTTTCAAGGTTGATGGAACAGATTCCGCTGGTAGAACTAATGCCCTGTGGAGGGGCTTCGCCCCCATGCTAATATCCTTGAAGTTTATGCTAATAAAGCGGGTTGTAATAAAAAAAATTATCTTTATGATTGTGACCGGCTTTGGGCTTATTGTGCATAAAGCAAGCGTTACAGCAAATAAATAAGGTATTGCATTTTACCAATTGATGCATTATTGATTTTTTACTAACAAATAACCTATGTTTTTAAGATGAAAAATTATGTTTTGTTATTGTTTAGCTGGATGTTTGTTTTGCTGGCAGCACCGGCCGCGTTTGCACAAAAAAAGTTTAATGGCCTTGATGTTGGCCTAAGTAACCTGTACCGCACCAGCGATGCCAAAACCCGGTCGATAAGTCCGGAGAATTTTAATGGCGAAAAAGGCAAAGGCGGCATGGCCACTACCGGTACGGGAGGTAACGCATCGCGCGATTTGGGCCAAACCTGGAAGGTGAGCCCAAGTGTAGTCATCAAAAAACACACCACCTATACCATTGCCGAAATTAACGAAAGTGGTGCCATTCAGCACATCTGGATGACCCCTACAGGCAACTGGCGCTACAGTATACTCCGTTTTTACTGGGATGGCGAAACCACCCCATCTGTTGAGGTACCCGTTGGCGACTTTTTTTGCATGGGCTGGGGTAAGTATTCGCCCCTGGCCAGTTTAGCGGTGGCTGTTAACCCCGGTAGTGCTTTTAATTGCTACTGGCCTATGCCGTTCCGCAAAAAGTGCCGCATCACCATGGAAAATATTGATGATCACGACATGGTGCTCTATTACCAGGTTGATTATACGCTGACAGACATCCCGGATGATTCGGGTTACTTTCATGCGCAGTTTCGCCGTACCAATCCCCTGCCCTATAAAAAAGATTATGTTTTGGTGGATAGCATTGCAGGCAAGGGGCAGTATGTGGGCACTTATTTAGCTTATGGCAGCCACAAAAACGGCTGGTGGGGCGAGGGCGAGATTAAGTTTTTTATGGATGGCGATACTAAATTCCCTACCATAAACGGCACCGGTACCGAGGATTATTTTTGCGGATCATATGATTTTGATACCCGCCATAAAGACGCCAACGGCAAAGAGAAGAACGAAACCGAATACACCGAATTTAATACGCCCTACAGCGGCCTTGCCCAGGTAATTGGTGGCGATGGCCACTATACCGTAGCCCAGCGCTTCGGCCTGTATCGCTGGCATATTGTTGACCCCATCAGGTTTGAAAAAAGCCTGAAAGTAACTATACAGGCACTGGGCTGGCGACACGATGGGCGGTATATGCCTTTGCAGGACGATATTGCATCTACTGTGTTTTGGTACCAGACCGGCCCAACTAACCCATTCCCCAAATTACCGTCGCGCGACGAACTGGAAGTAAACTGATGAAGCTATACAAAATTGCCAAAGGCATCCTGCTGGAGCATGAAGGTGCCGCTTACATTATTGATGACAGCTGGGATAAACTGGTAAACCGCGATAACCTGGCCGCGTACCTGCAATCCGTTATCGACGATACTACGCCGTTAACCGCCGGCGTACACCAGGAATTTACCAACAGCAAAGTACTGCCGCCCATTGGCACGCAGGAGGTTTGGGCCGCCGGCGTAACCTATTTAAAAAGCCGCGACGCCCGGATGGAAGAATCAGAAAGCTCGGGCGGGGCCAGTTTGTACGATAAGGTTTATGATGCCCCAAGGCCCGAACTGTTTTTTAAAGCCACACACTACCGGGTAAGCGGCCATGGCGGCGAGGTGTACATCCGCAAAGATTCGGAATGGAACGTGCCCGAACCTGAACTGACGCTGTACATCAACAGCAAAGGCAATATCCAGGGCTATACCATCGGCAACGATATGAGTTCGCGCAGTATTGAGGGCGAAAATGCCCTATACCTGCCGCAAGCCAAAATCTACGAAAAAAGCGCCGCGCTCGGGCCTTGTTTATATGTAAGCGCAGAACCGTTGCCTGCTGATTCGGCCATCAAACTGCTTATCAAAAGCGATGGCGCCGCGGTGTACCAGGATGAAACCACCATATCGCGCATAAAACGCTCTTTTACCGAACTGGTGGGCTATTTATATGCCGAATGCGATTTTCCGCAGGGCTGTTACCTCATGACGGGTACATGCCTCGTACCGCCGCCAACGTTCACTTTGCAGGTGGGCGACGAAGTTTATATTACGATAGACCACATCGGCACCCTGATCAATACTATCGGTATTAACCCAAAACATAAATAATGATATGATGAAGGGAGGTAAAGTTTTAGTGTTTGTTTTAACAATAGTAGCGCTTACATCGTGCAAGGAGATGATGCCTAAGGCACCCAAAGGCAGCTTTATATTCGACCTTAACTTTTTATTACATCATGATAGCATCGTTATCTTAAAAACCAACAATGGTTTGGGTATGGTAGCTGTATCTCCCAAATACCAGGCTAAAGTATTTACCTCCACCGCTGATGGTTTTGACGGCAAAAGCTTCGGCTGGATAAAATACGAAACCTTCGATCTGAAACAGCCCGACCCACACATGAACGCTTTTGGCGGCGAAGACAGGCTTTGGCTCGGCCCCGAAGGCGGCAGGTTCTCGCTGTTCTTTAAACCGGGTACCAAAATGGAATTTGATAACTGGCACACCCCGGCCGCGGTTGATAACGAAAGCTGGGAATTGGTTTCCTCTTCGGATAAAAAGGTATCAATGAGTAAAACTACCCGACTGCAAAACTACGCGGGTACTCAACTGGATATCAAACTCGACAGGGATATCGAGATCCTGGAACCTGAAGTGATTAACCGGTTGCTGGGCATCAGCCCGGGCGATACGGTAAAATCGGTTGGCTTTGCTACGGTAAATACAATCACCAACACAGGCAACACAGCCTGGGACGAAACCACCGGCGCACCCTGCCTCTGGAACCTGGATATGTTTACCCCGTCGCCCAAAACAGTTATTGTGGTACCTTACATTGATAGCGCCACCGGTAAGGTTGCCACCACCAATTACTTTGGCGAGATTGCTAAAGACCGCATCACCTACAACAAAGGAATCCTGCTGTTTAAAGCCGATGGCAAATCGCGCGGTAAGCTGGGCATCCCGCCAAACCGGGCCAAAAACATGGCCGGCAGCTACGATGCCAGTAACCGGGTACTAACCATCACCGTTTTTGATATCGACAGCAGCGCCAAATACCTTAACCAGGAATGGAAAACCGATACCGCCCCCTACAGCGGCGATGCCGTAAACGCTTATAACGACGGGCCGCTGGCAGATGGCAAACAGATGGGCCCTTTTTACGAAATTGAAAGCGTATCGCCCACCGCTTTTCTAAAACCCGGCCAAAAGCTGGCGCACAAACACAGCGTATTCCACTTTACCGGGGACGAAAAAGCGCTCAATACCATCGCCCTGAAAACCCTCGGTGTTTCAATAAAAGATATTACATCAGCATTAAAATAAAAGCAACACAATAAACCAATTATAACAAAACCCAATTATGTCAAAAGACAAAAAATTATTTGCCGTTGGCCTCATCACTTCCCTGTTTTTTGTGTGGGGATTTGCATTAAATTTAAACCCCATACTTATCCCCCACCTCAAAAAAGCATGTCAGTTGACTGATCTGCAATCGTCCCTCGTCGATTCAGCTTCGTATATCGGTTATTTTGTGATGGCTATACCGGCAGGGCTGTTCATGAAAAAATTTGGATATAAAGGCGGTATTATTGTAGGGCTAACACTTTGCGCATTGGGTGCCTTTTTGTTTTACCCCGCTGCGTCGGTACGCAGTTACGCTTTCTTCCTCACGGCCTTGTTCATCATCGCCTGTGGACTGGCATTCCTGGAAACTGCTGCCAACCCCTATATGACCGCTCTTGGCGATCCCGAAAGCGCAGCCTTCCGACTCAACTTCGCGCAATCATTTAACGGACTGGCGGCTACAGTTGCCCCCTACGTAGGCGGCCTGTTTATCCTCTCCGAAACCAATTTAACTGCCGACCAGGAAAAAAGCATGGGGGCCTCGCAATTGGCGCAGTACCTTAATAAAGAGGCGTCGGCCGTGCAGGTTCCCTTTTTAATCATCGGGGCGGTGGTTTTGCTGCTGGCCATCATCCTGTATAAAACCTCGCTGCCCGAAATTACCGACGAAGAAGAAACCACCACCGCATCGCACGCCGAAACCTCGGCTAAAACCAAAAACCTGGTGCTTGGCGTTATCGCCCAGTTTTTTTACGTGGGTGCCCAGGTTTGTGTAAGCAGCTTTTTTATCCGTTTTGCGGGTAAAGTGGCAGGTATCGCCCAAAAACCGGCTTCGTTATTCTTGTCTGTTGCCTTGTTGGGCTTTATGTCGGGCAGGTTTATTGGTACTTTTTTGATGAAGTACATCCGCCCGGCTAAGCTGCTGGCCATTTATAGTGTCATCAATATTTTCCTGGTGGTGCTGGCGGTAGTATTGCATGGCAAACTGGCGGTATATGCCCTGATGGGGGTCGAGTTTTTTATGTCAATCATGTTCCCTACCATATTTTCGTTAAGTATCCGGGGGCTGGGCCCAAAAACCAAACTGGGCTCGTCGCTGGTTATTATGGCCATTGTGGGCGGAGCGGTTTTCCCGCCGATACTGGGTTTGGTGTCCGATAGATACCACAACATCCAGCTGGCATACCTGGTACCTGCCGTTTGTTTTGTGTTTGTACTTTATTTTGCATTAACCAACCTGCGGGTTAAGGAAAAGGTTGACATGAGCGTTGCACATTAATAACAAAGTTGATAGAGATATAACACATTAAATAAATACTTCTTCAAGTCTCCCCCTTCAGGGGGAGATTTAGAGGGGGCTTAACCCATATACCATGAATTTACAACTCACAGATAAAGTAATTATAGTAACAGGCGGTGCCAAAGGCATAGGCGAGGGCATTGTTAAAGTTTTGGCTGCCGAGGGGGCCATCCCGGTTATTGTAGGCCGCGGCGAGGCCGATAACCTTAAAGTGGTTCATGAAATTGAAGCCGCAGGTGGCCGGGCCTTCCAGGTAGTGGCCGAACTTACCGACCCTAAAGCCAGCGAAAATGCCATTAATGCTATCATCGCCCAATACGGTCGTATAGATGGCCTGGTAAACAATGCCGGGGTAAATGACGGTGTGGGCTTAGAGAGCGGCAACTACGAAGCCTTCATGGCATCGCTGCATAAAAATGTGGTGCATTATTACCTGATGGCCCACTACGCCCTGCCCGAACTCATCAAAACCAAAGGCTCCATCGTCAACATCTCCTCCAAAACTGCCGACACCGGCCAGGGCCATACCTCGGGCTACGCTGCGTCAAACGGAGGGCGGAATGCTTTAACCCGCGAGTGGGCCGTGGAGCTGCTGAAATATGGGATCCGCGTAAACGCTATTGTGGTGGCCGAGTGCTGGACACCCCTTTACGAAAACTGGATAAAAACCCTGCCCGACCCCGAAGCCAAGCTCAAAGAAATTCAATCCAAAATACCCCTGGGCAACCGCATGACCACCGCCGAAGAACTGGCCAACACCACCGCCTTCCTGCTCTCGCCCGTATCCAGCCACACCACCGGCCAACTGGTATACGTCGACGGCGGGTACACCCATTTGGATAGGGCGCTGGCGAACGCATAAGATAGAGTCAGGAGTTAAGATATTTTGCCCGTCAAGCCGGTCCGTTTAGCTAACGGGCCGGCCTGACTTTTTCTTCCCACTCACCACTCACCCCTTCACCACCTCCGCGAAAAGTTTATACGATTTCAGCTTCGCTTCGCTATCGTAAATGTGCGATGTGGCCATAATTTCGTCTACCCCGTTCTCTGCCACAAAATCGGTTAGCGCGGCGGTAATTTTTTGCTTGTTGCCTATGAACGAGTAGGCCAGCATCTGCATCACGGCTTCCTCTTCAAACACGTTCCAGATGTGGGCCATGCTTTCAACCGGGGGTTGCAGCAGGCGGCGCTTGCCGGTAACTATGCCCATAAACATTTGTTTTACGCTGGTGGCCAGGTATTCGGCTTCCTCGTCGGTATCGGCGGCTACTACGTTTACGCAGGCCATCACGTAGGGCTGCTGCAGCACGGCCGACGGTTTAAAGTTGTCGCGGTATATTTTAATGGCCTCCTTAAAGTAGGCCGGCGCAAAGTGACTGGCGAAGGCATAGGGCAAACCCTTGGCCGCGGCAAGCCGGGCGCTATCCGTGCTCGATCCCAGGATCCATATCGGTACCTCCAGCCCCTCGCCGGGAATGGCGCGAACCTTGGCATCGGCATTATCGGCCGAAAAATATTTTTGCAGCGCCTCCACATCCCGGGGGAAGTAAAACGACGCGTTCATGTTCTCGCCCCTGATGGCCGCGGCGGTTACCTGGTCGGTGCCGGGGGCACGGCCAAGGCCAAGGTCAATCCGGTTGGGGTATAGGGTGGCCAGGGTGCCAAACTGCTCGGCCACCACCAGCGGCGAATGATTGGGCAGCATAATCCCGCCCGAACCCACGCGGATTGTCTGCGTATTGCCCGCCACATAACCAATTAGTAACGACGTGGCCGAACTTGCCACCGCAATCATATTATGATGCTCGGCAAACCAGTAGCGCGTATAGCCCAGCTGCTCGGCCTGCCGTGCGTTTTGCAGGCTCAACCGGTAGGTATCCGCAATGGGGTGCCCCTCAACCACGGTAGCCAAATCAAGTACCGAATAAGTTAGTTTATCCAATGTTTTTAAACTCATACCACAAATTTAAACCTAAACCCCGCAGCAATACGAGGCCCCAAGGCAGATATGACTTTGGCTAAACAATAGCCCCCCGACACCGTCATCAATGCTATTAAGTTAAGGAATTAAGGTCGATTTAATATCGAACACTGAATATCCAATTTCGAATAATGAAGGAAAAACTTCGGTGTTGGACATTCAAAATTCATTATTCGATATTATTATACCTGTGTTTTTGCTTAACTTAATAGCAATTGACACCGTCATGCGGGGGTAAAAAACGGGGGATGAAGGAAAAACGGCGTATATCGCATGGCGGCGAGTCGACTCACCCCGACGAGGCTTCGCCCGTCTGCCCCTCTCTCCGACTGCGTCGCATAGAGGGGCTAAAAAGTTTATTTTTATTTTCTCAACCCTCTTTGCGGCGCAGCCGGAGAGGGTCGGCCAGCGAAGCGTAGCCGGGGTGAGTCGTGGCCCGCGTTCAAAGCCAATGTTTGTATAAAACCGAACCTGTCATGCTGAGGCACGAAGCATCTATTAGCCAACTTTTCTGTCGGTCATGCACAGCCCGCAGATCCTTCGTTCCTCAGGATGACAGGGAAATCGGATAGTCTCCGGCGGTCATCTCCCGCCAACCTAACCCACCATCCACCAATAAACTAATGAACCTTGAACTAATGAACGTCAGCGAAATCCTCCGCTTTGGTAAAATACTCCAGCGCTAAAATCAACAGGGTCGAAGTGGCGAAATTTACCTTTTGTATCGTGGGCAGCAGGTCCCAGTTGCTGGTGGCCCACAGGTACACGCCGTAGTAAAAAAGCAGCAAACAAATAATACAAAGCAGCTTAAACAGCCGCAGCCTTGTTTTCAGGATATAAACCGTAATGATCACTATGCCCGTCCAAAACAAACTGGTTGAAATAATCAGCATCAAATCGTGATAACGGGTTACCGTTAAAAACGTGAAAACAACATTAGTCAACCCCAGGAATTTAAGTATAATGCCCGCGTTTTTTACCGGTATTTTGCCGGCCATATGCACAAAAAACAGCGCATAACAACAGGGGAACAGCAGCATCCCCGCGTATGCCCAAATCATGGCCGGGTTTGGGGCGCCGTTTAGGGCCCTGGCGCCAAACAGGTTGCTTATAAAATTCCGGCTCCAGCTAAAGCCCACGGTAGTTTCATCAAACATGGTGCCGCCCGGGTAAAGCCCAATGGCAACCCCCATCAAAATCAGCCCAATTACTACACCAATTAAAACAGCATGTTTCTTCATCATCGTCCAGGGTTCCGGTTTATAAATTGGGTATATGATGCATTTAACGCCCCATTGTTACCAAATTATTTGCCCTCACCCATAAATATCCCTTTTACAAAAACCAACACCACCAAGCCGACCGCCAATATGCTACCCATGAGCCACCTGCCAATCCACCAACCACCTCATGAACGTACTACTTATAAACTATGCTACCAACAAACTAATGAACCACTGAACTAATGAACTTCCCACTAATGACTAACCAGCCATCCCACCAATGACTAATGACCAGTGACTAATGAACTCCAACTAATCCACCAATGAACCAGTGAACCAATGAACTAATGAACTTCCCACCAATGAACCAATGAACTAATGAACAAATCCCCTTTTTGACTTTTGAATTTTAACTTTTGAATTTTAACTTTTGAATTTAAAAATGGCGTTGCCTGCGGCCCGTGCTGTACGTTCATACGCGCACAAGGCATTAGGCGCCGGGCCGGTATCCACTGCCATCACTAACGCGAGCTGCGGGGATAGATTTTTGATTTGTGCTGCAAATGAGCGTTGCGATTTGCATGCGGGCGCACCCCGATATTATCGGGGCGGCAGCGGGCTCAGCATGACATCGTAAAAAGGGCTGTCATGCTGAGCCCCGTCGAAGCATAGCGGGCAAAGGCCTCTCCGCGCGACCCTTCGACAGGCTCAGGGTGACAGGCCTGCGCACCTCGAAAGTACAACATGTTGGACTTGCAACTAACGAACCATCCCACCAATGAACTAATGAACCTTGAACTAATGAACCAAAGAAGCGTTGGCATATCTTCCCTTTCAGGGCCGGCAAAGTTCAAACCGGGTTATGTACCAAACTGCCCCCCATAGCCCAGCCCTGAAAGGGCGACATCCGCCTGCGATGGGCATCGCCCATCGACAAAAACCATATCAACCAAAGCCCTGAAAGGGTGACATATCAGTCCTTTTTAGCGCAGGCCTTGAGCAAGAGCCTGCCTGTGCTTCACATTCGTCTATAAAAGTCACAAGCAGCCTAACCCGCAGGCTACCACACAACACTTGTGCTATGATGAAGCTGACAGGATGCTCCAGAGGAGCAAAAGCTTTGTAGCCCGAATAAATTAACGTTTTTGCGTGCCAGAGGTACGCAACTTAGGGTTGCGTACCTCTGGCACGGAGCACCATCTTTGTTTTTCTGCTACAAAGCTATTCCCCCGCTGGGGGAAAAGGTCTTTAACTTAATAACATGAAGATGTATCCACTGCCATCACTAACGCGAGCTGCGAATAATTTAAGCTTAGAGTTTTACACAGACATCGTGATTTGCATGCGGGCCACAAGGAAGACCCTTGCGGCAGCGGAGGAGGCCGTATCATAAGAATTTCTGATAAATATTAATCTCAATAATTATATCGTTTAAAATAGTTACTCGTTTTATTTGTTTTACACTGAAAGTCAGTTAGATTTGAAATAACCTCTTTATCCCTACATTTAAAACCCGTTATTCCTAACCGATATGAGTCCAATAATAAAGGGTAAATTTAACCTTGACCAAATATGTCCAGAATATCATTAAGACCCTCTTCCGTTAAAAAGCTGTTTGGTTTATCAGGTAACTTATGCGCTTTCCCAGGTTGTAGGGAGCATATGGTTGATGCTACAGGTAATATATTGGGCGAAATATGCCATATTGAAGCGGCCGAAAAGGGCGGCGAGCGATATAATCCATCTTCTAATGATGAATTTAGAAGAAGTTTTGAAAATTTGATTTTGATGTGTGGTAAACATCACAAAATAACCAATGATATCATTAAGTATACGACCAATATCCTACAGGATTATAAGGAAACACACGAAAAAAGATTTACTGGAAATCATTATGCTGTGACAGATTCGATTGTTGAACATGCTATAGAAAAATATATGAATCAGAATAATACAAATCATGGCTCTGGCACTCAATTTAACAATCAAGCTACAACGCAAACTATCGAAAATCAAATCGGAGTTCAAAAAAATTATTACGGGATGGATAAAACAAGCTTAAAAATTGATGGAGCGCGCAAAATAAATCAAAATTTCAAAGGCATTATTGATCAATTTAAACAAAAAGCTAGTCCGCCTTCAATGGAGGTGATCGACTTTAGGAATGAATTAAAAGAGCGATTTGAAAGGACGATTGATGTAATACCCACTAAACATCTACGATTTAGAAAAAATAATGGCAGGATTATCGCAGAGGTTGAAAGTTATGAGATGGAAAACAATCTTGTTCTGAACGAGGACGATGATTCAACTCAGGAGCATCTAAGGCAGTTTCTTCTCAACAATGACAAAGAGAAAAATGAAGAATTAAAACGGTTACTCTCTCAAAAGGGTCAGCAACGTCCTGCTATCATTACGTGTGACGGCTATTTGATTAATGGGAACAGACGAAAAATGGCTTTAGAAGAATTGTATAAAGCCAGAAATCAAGATTCTCAATTTGAAATGATGAGGGTGGTAATACTACCAGAAGGGGTAACAGAACTGGAAATTCAAAAGATTGAGAATCGTTACCAATTGCAAAGTGAAGGAAAATCTGAATATCAAGGACTAAATCGCGCGATAAAATATAGAAGAAATATAGAAGATGGATTCTCATTGGAGGCTCAGCTTAGGGATGACCCCAACTATCACGAACTACCATCAAAGGAATTCGACAAAAAAGTAAAAGATTTCGAAAAAAACTTCCTTCAGCCGTTAGAATGTGTTGATAGCTATCTCGATACGTTTAATAGGAAGGGAATGTACAACACAATATCCGAAAGTGCAGGCGATAGCGAGGGTAGATGGCAAGCCTTTATAGACTATAGTAATTTTCTTTCAGGTACATTAAAAAATAAACAAAAACTTTCCCAGCTAAAGATCAAGGAAAACGAAATTGGCAAGATTCAAAATGCTGTTTTCAAGATAATAAGAAAAAGAAGCCTGAATGTCAAAGGGACAGAAATCGGCAAGGTGCATGATTTTGTCAGGAAACTACCTAAATACTTATACAACGACGACGCAAAAAAATTCATATTAAAAATATCAGAAGAGGTACCGGAAGATATCCCCGACACAATGAAATACGATCAAAGCGGGCAAAAACTTAGTGAAAGAGATATTGACGATAAATGGGGTTCGAATTTTAGAGAGCAGATATTGGGAAATCTTATTCAAGCACATCGCTACCTCTCCAACCAGGAAGAGCGCGACAAACCCTTAGAACTTTTAGAGGATGCTCTTAAAAAGCTAAAGCATGATCATTTAAAAATTGAAAACATGGGGACGGAATACTATGAGAAAGCCTTAGACCTCGCAAATAATATTATTGAAGAAGCGGGCATAATTCATAAAGCGATAGATGACGCACGTTATAAAATTAAGAAGTTAACCAAAAAGCATTAATAATTGAAGATAATAAGTAAAAGTAATTCTGTTATAATTGATGGTATTGAAACTTTAAAGAAGTACCAGATATCGCAATTAGAGTACTTTGGCTTTCGAAAGGAAAACAGTTCTCTTGTAAAAGAAACAGCAGTTGTCGAGCCTGAATTGATCAGAATTACAGATTATTTTAATGAGGAATTGATCGTTTATGAATTGTCAGATAGTACTTCACTTTTAGTGAGGCTATTTCAAGAGAAAAGAAACGCTTTAGAAAGCGTTTTCAATAAAGCTAGAGAGATCAAAGAAGAAGCATTTTTGGATAAATCTTTTATTGAATTCAATCATTTTACCCGAACTTTACCACGCAAACTAAAATCGCATCAGATTAAGTCTGCATTCCATTTCTACACCTTAGGAAATGGGGCTAATTTCTCTGTGCCAGGAAGTGGTAAAACATCAACCATTTTGTCAGTTTATGAAAAACTACGGCAGGAAGGGCGATGTAATGTTTTGTTTATTGTTGGCCCCCCATCATGTTTCCAACCTTGGAAAAATGAATTTCATGAAACATTAGGGAGGAAACCCGACTCATTGATTTTGTCCGGCGGTAATAAGGCATTTCGAAAAAGTGAATACTACAGGTCCAAAGAGCAAGCGCATGAATTATATCTAAGCACATTTCATACTGTTTTAAATGACTACAAAGAAGTAATAAAATTTATTTCCCAAGTCGGAATCAGTGCATTTGTCGTAGTAGATGAGGCACATTATATAAAACAATTAGGTGGCTCATGGGCCAATTCTCTACTTGAAATTGGACGGTACGCAGCTTTTAAAGGAATTTTAACTGGCACACCGATGCCGAAGAGTTATAAAGATCTATTTAATCTATTTGACTTCCTTTGGGAGGAAAATACCCCGATTTCTCAGGATGACAAAATACAAATCGAAATATGGGAAAAGAAAAAGACCAACGACGAAATTAAACTTTTACTTAGTGACCGAGTAGGGCCTCTATTTTACAGAGTTAGAAAAAAAGATTTAGGCCTTATACCGGCAATATTTCATACCCCAGTAATTGTACAAATGAACGAAACTGAATTGACAATCTACAATTACGTCAAAGCCAAAATTATTGATCTCAGTCAAACAGACTACTTTAAAAATGAAGAAATCCTAAATAAATTGTGGCGGGGGCGAATGATGCGATTAAGGCAATCCGTTTCAAATCCAGGATTGCTTCTTTCTACAATTGATGATTACACAGAAAAATTTATTGACAACTCCGATCTTCAACAAAAGATTCGCGACTACAGTAAAATAGAAATTCCCGGTAAATTGCAGGCATTAACAGATATTGTAGTAGATCTGAGGAGACAGAAAAAAAAAGTGTTAATATGGTCTAATTTTATCGGTACGCTGAAACTTATCAAATCTCATTTTAAATCAATTGGGGAAAATGCCGAACTGATTTATGGAAAAACGCCTGTGAGAAAAGATGATTCGGCTATATTTGGGGAAGAAAAAACAAGGGAGGACATTAGGGATGATTTTTTGGAAGTCAATAGCGGTTTAGATATTTTGATTGCTAACCCAGCAGCTTGCGCAGAATCAATTTCCTTGCACAAAACCTGTTTTCATGCTATTTATTATGACTTATCATATAACTGCGCTCAATATTTACAATCACTGGATAGGATACATCGGGTCGGCGGCTCTGAAATAAATGAGGCCAACTATTATTTTTTACAATATGAAAACTCAATCGACCAAGACATAAAAAAAAATTTAGAAGCAAAAGCTGAAAAAATGTACGAAATAATTGAACAAGATTATAACATATACAATTTGGACATATACGATGAATCATTCGATGATGACGTGAGTGCGTACAAAAGATTATTTATTAATAAGAATAATTTCTAATGGCACGCAAGCGTACTGAAAAACTAAAAAAAATAAATACACCGTTTGGCTATTTTGGGTCAAAAAGTAAAATAGCCTTACAGCTTTGTCATAATCTTCCGCCGCACAGCTGTTGGGTCGAAGTTTTTTGCGGATCAGCGGCACTCACCATGTCCAAGATACCTGCCCAAATAGAGATTATCAATGATATTGATAGCGAAATTGTTAACTTTTTCAGGGAGCTTCGCGACAACTATAAGGAACTGTCAAGATTAATTGAGCTGACCCCTTATTCAGAATTTGAGTTGGCCCTTGCTCGGGTGCATACCCCCGAATTGTCAAATCTCGAAAGAGCACGAAGGTTCTCAATACAAGCTATGATGGCTATAAATGGAGTTTTTGGGGACGAGCGTGGGGGTTTTTCTTACTCAGATTCCTACACGCGTAACGGCAACGAAGCCAGAGTAAACAGATGGAATAATTTACCAAAACGGTTAAAAGTAGTTACAGAACGTCTCAAAACAGTTAGGGTAGAAAATAAAGATGCTCTTAAGTTAATGAGACGTTTTTTAGACCGTCCGGCTACCCTCATGTACCTGGACCCACCCTACTTGGGCAACAGGACAAATGGGTACAATATCGATGCAAATAATGAAGCTTTTCATTTAGAGTTATTGAATTTAGCCAATACAGCGCAGTGTATGATATTTATTAGCGGCTATGACAATGATTTGTATAATGCTAACCTTACTACGACGCGCGGTTGGAGTCGAAAGTCGATAGAAACGTATACAAAAGGCTCTAACGGTGAAAGCTCAAAGCGAATCGAGGTACTTTGGATGAACAGACATTTTAATGATGCGGTAGCCCTTAACCGAGTTCCTCTTGAATTTACAGCAGAAGAACTTAAGCAAAAGAAAGTGAATCCTAAACGCATCTTATGAAGGCAGGACAGATAGTGAAAATTCTCGATTTAAAAGTCCAGCATTCGCTTTATCGAAATAATGGGTATTGGTATCATCATTTAAAAAGATTCCCCAGTGCATTGATAGATGCAGAAGGATACGTGGTATTTCAAACACCAGAAGCTTATTTGGAAAGTCCATATTTGCAACATGCTCAAACATTGCATGTTAAAAATGGAATTAATAGCATCCCTGGGTATATCATTTTTTCTGACGAGCAAAAACTTAAATTGACAAACCTTATAATCAGCAATAAAGGAGATGATGAGGCTGTAATACGAACAAAGCGTTTTATCGATGTTTTTTTACGTAACAAAAAAACTGTAAAAACTCTAAAAAAACTGTACAGCGACAAATGTCAACTTTGTGGACTACAATTGGTTATCGGGGCTGACCAATTCTATTCAGAAGTGCATCATATTGTCCCACTTGGCACCCCCCATAAGGGGGCTGACACTATGAAAAACATGATATGTGTTTGTCCAAATTGTCATGTTCAATTAGATTTGGGTGCAATAAAACTTGATAGATCAAAATTCAAGTCGACTTTACATCGGGTCGATAATTATTGTATCGAATATCACAATACCGTGATTTATCAAAGCCATTTGCAACAATAGACCTGATTAGCTAAGAAATCATAAGATTGCAGTTTTAAGCTGCTTGCCGTTGCACACATGCTGTTTTCCTCACTGACAAATCATCTATTTTTAGTCTATCGTGTTCCACAGGCTACTTCTTGAAATGTTGGTAGAGATAAAATTACTTTATATCTTTCGTTTGTTCTTTCTTCTCGAAATTGTGAGCTGTTTTCTAAGATATACCTCATATTCTGCTTCAATTGAGCTCTCCATCATGCGATAACCTTCCCAGAAAGCCATTGACTCATCCTGCATTAATCCAGATACTATTTCCGATTTTTTGCTACTATCAGAAGAAGGCTTAATCACGAAGAAACCTTTTCGGTTTGTTCCCTCAATATATCCAGGTGAGATATGTATTCTATATTCTTTGATCTCTTCTCCGAACAGTACCCAGAACTTTGGATGTGGTGGCTTCATGGGCTCACGCTTCTTCTTTTTAACAAGGTATCTGTAAGAAATCAATGTGTCTTCATTCCAAGTCTGCCCCCAACTGTTCGAGCTGGTAGGATTCTGCATGCGGTCGATTCCCAACAATACTTCTTCATTTCCGTTGGAAATATCTTCTATATATTCATAGTCTGGAAAGTTGCCCGCGAATTCCCGTTCGATTTCGGTAATATCCCATTCATGGTCAAAATTGATCTGCATACAATCTTCCATTTGAACGATGTAAACCGGATGGCTTGGCGAATGGTTAGCAATAGCCTGGATTAATAATTTAATTTTCTCTCGCTCATGCAAGATTAGCCTAAAAGACAACCGTAGATGTGTACCCATAAACGAATATAACGATAGTATAACTATAAACTAACGATATTGAACTTTGACAAGCTTTATTGCTCCAGCTGCCCGTAGCAGTTCTTCTCCCGCTGGCGCACGCGTTTCGCGTGTGCCCCACTGATAGGTAAACGCTATGCCCCATTGTAGGTTGTGTAAGATAATTTATAAACAATAGCGTGTATCATATTTACTTAGCGATCTGCTCAAGTATTCCATATTAAAAACAGTTTGGGATATTTCCATCGCCCACATCTTGCAACAAACCTAATTATCGCTAACTTTATACTGTGGAAGAAAAGGGTTACATAGCTATAACAATAAGCGGCAAAATTGGTGATGAGCCAATTAAACCGAAAAACGTTGACATTGCCGAAATAAAGGAGATGATTAACGATGTGGAAACCTTTTTGTATCCCGGTCGTGCCGAAAAAAACGAGCGGCCGCACATTGCTTACGGGTTAGAGGAGGGTTCGGCCAGGCATTTGTTTTATTTGCCTATTTCGGCAGTGCTGTTATTTAACGGCCTCACTACCGAAATTGCAAACCGCGGTACAGCCGATTTTTTGGATTATAAACGGGCCGAAATTATTGCCCGGTTTCAGCAAAAGGCCAAAGAAAAGAATTTAGAGATTAGTTTTGGCAGTTCGCAATCGGATACCAAAACGCTTACCATAACTAAGGATACCGGCTACTATAACGCCGCAGCCAACTACATTAATACCGAAATGGTATTATACGGCAAAATAAATAACGAAGGTGGCAATAACCCCAACTTCCATATCCTGACCAAAGAGTATGGCACGCTGGTAGTTGGTGCCACCAAAAACCAATTGCTTGAAGGTGAAAAGCGGCTTTACAAGGTGTATGGTATCCGTGTATCTGGCAAGCAAAACCTGGCCGATGGTAAGCCATTTGACTTAAGGCTGATAGACTATATTGATTATGAGCCTGTTTTTAACCGGCATGAATTGGATTTATTAATTTCGCGGGCGGCCGGCAATTGGGAGGGTGTAAATGATGTGGACGCGTGGCTTGCCGAAATAAGGGGCGGTAACAATGGATAGTATTTTACTGGATACCCCCTTTAGCACAAGTGTTGTGCGGCTGCCTGCGTGAGGGTCACTTGTGACTTCCTTTAAGCAAATACCGATCATAGCACAGGTGAGCCAATGCTCAAACCACTACTAAACACCTGCGCTAAAACGTGAGGATAGGGATAGAAATCATCATGCAGGTTATGGCCCAGCTGTTTTATCTACAGCGGCCAGGGCAACTTTACCTGTACAAAAACATTTAGGGGGGGCACAAATTACACCCGCTAAAAACAACCAAAAGCAAGTAGTTTTTTAACTATTTGCTTTTTCAAAGTTTAAGATTAAATCATTGATTTTGTCAACATCCTGTTTAGGTAGCATATTAGTTTCAATATATGAATTATATAAATCTATGATTACATCGTACTCGATGTGATTTTTTATTTTTCCTCTTTTAAGAATTTTTTCAAATCTGTTAACCCTTTTTATATCCAACTTTTTTATGTTTATCTCTTTCCAGAAAGCATCAACAGCCTTACCTGTACCTTCTTGAAAGTATGTTAAAACATGGTTCGTAGTCTGGTTAAGACTTCTAATGTTATGGAATCTTGGTTCTGGGTTGATAACATCATTCTTATATTCTAGGTAAACGTGAATAAATTGTTTGATATGATCCTCGTTCCATCCTTCAGGAGGAGTATTATTAAAACAATCAATTGCTATATCAATAACTTTAACTAAAAGTTCTGCCTGTGAATTGTAATCTCTCTTACTCATGTTTTTATTGATAAAAGATTGGGGTTAATGAATATCCATTTTTAAAATACTTCGTAATTCTTTTATTCGTCTCAATGTTCGTTAAATCCTAAATAAAAGAAGCCCAGCCAGCTAATTCGAACCTACAGTTCGATCAAAAATAAAAATTAATCCCCCCTTAGCGCAAGTGTTGTGCAGCTGCCTGCGTGAGGGGCACTTGTGACTTCCTTTAAACAAATACCGATCATGGCACAGGTGAGCCAATGCTGAAACCGTTACTCAACATCTGCGCTAAAACGTATTAGCATCTTCCGCCTTTACTCATTTTAATGTTCGTGCTAAACCGTTTCAGCATTTATACCAAAGGTGCCGTACTTGGGTTTGTTTCCCGGCGTTCGCGTTAGGGATGGCAGCGGATACAGGCCCGTGAGCGTAATGCCTGCAGGCGTATAAGCGTACAGCCCGGCCCGCAGGGAACGCCCATTTTAGTATCAAGTAGTAAGTATCAAGTAGTAAGACTTTTTTGGGAGAGGATTGGAAGAGTCAAGAGGTTAGCATCAAGAATTAAGACTTTTTTGGCGGATTCGAAGGGGCATTTTAGTAGTAAGTATCAGGTAGTAAGACTTTTTTTGGTTTGTGCGCGGGGACAGAGAGCTTTTAGATTCTAAATTTTGATTTCGGGATTCGAACATCCGGAATTCCGAAATCATTTGGCTTGACACACGGAGTTGCAGGGTGGAGAAACCCCTCCCTACCCTCCCGAGGGAGGGAATCGCACGGAGCCGGCGCTTTGGATATTCAAAAATCCGAAATCCAACATCCGAATTCCGAAATCATTTAGTGTCCCCTCGGGGTCTCTTTGAAAAAGGACCCAGAGGGTGCGGGCCATGCGATGAATTATCTGGATACAACGGGCATCGTCCCTCAGGTTCCTCGCTGAGAGAACCTGAGGGGACAAAAAATCCGAAATTGAACATCCGAATTCCGAAATCGCATTTTAAAGTCGCGTTAAATTGCTAACAATTATAGCTAACTTTAAGGCGTTTTAATAAAAATGGCTTTGAATATGGGTGAATTTTCGGAATTAAATGATATCATTTTTTATAGCACCCCCGCAGGCAATGTAAAAGTTGAGGTGATTTTTAACGCCGAGACATTTTGGCTTACACAAAAGCGTATGGCCGAACTTTTTGGGGTAGAAGTACCGGCAATAAGTAAACATTTAAAAAACATTTTTGAAAGCAATGAACTGTTAAAAGATGCAACTGTTTCCATTTTGGAAACAGTTCGGCAGGAAGGCAGCAAAAGTGTAAAACGTAAACTTGAATTTTATAACCTGGATGCAATTATAGCAGTTGGTTACAGAATTAACAGTATGCAAGCCACGCAATTCAGGATCTGGGCCACCAAAACCCTCCGCGAATATATTATCAAAGGCTTTGTACTTGACGATGAACGGCTAAAACAAGGGAAACGACTGGGTAAAGATTATTTTGATGAATTACTGGACAGGATTAGGGAGATACGTGCCAGTGAAAGGCGCTTTTACCTGAAAATAACCGACATATACGAGCAGTGCAGTATAGATTATAGCAAAGATGCCGACATAACCCAAAAGTTTTTTAAAACCGTGCAAAACAAGCTGCACTTTGCCATATCGGGCAAAACAGCCGCCCAGATAATTGCCGAAAGGGCCGATGCCGATAAACCCAATATGGGTTTACAAACGTGGAAAAATGCGCCGCAGGGCAAAATATTAAAAGGCGATATTGGTACTGCTAAAAACTACCTGGTTGAAAAAGAAATAAAGGAATTGGAGCGGGTGGTAACCATGTACCTGGATTATGCCGAGTTACAGGCCTCGCGCCAAATTGCCATGAAGATGGCCGACTGGACAAGTCGCCTGGATGCCTTTTTACAGTTTAACGATTACCAAATCCTTAACGATGCGGGTAAGGTGAGCCATGAAGTTGCCATGAAACCGGCCGAAATGCAATACGGCAAATTCCGGGTAACCCAGGATAAAAACTTTGAGAGCGATTTTGATAAGGAAATAAAGAAGCTGAAGAAGTAGTTTTGAACGCGGCGTAAGAAGAGTCGAGAGGTTAGAATCAAGAGTTAAGACTTTTTTTTTGTCCCTTCGGGGTCTCTTTGAAAAAGGACCCTGAGGGTGCAGGCAAGGCGGGGAGTTATTATTTAGTATCAAGTAGTAAGTATCAAGTAGCAAGATTTTTTTGGCTGATCTGCGGGGAGATGAGGAATAAATTCTAAACTCTAACTCCGAAGTCCGAAAATAAAAAATTCCGAAATCAGGCATCCGAATTCCGAAATCATATGGCTTAACACACGGAGTTGCAGGGTGGAGAAACCCCTCCCTACCCTCCCAAGGGAGGGAATCGCACGGGGCCAGGCGCTTTTTTGTCCACATCTGAAACGGCGAAGCCCTCAACGAAGTTAATCTGCACATTTGAAATCTGCACATCTGCACATCTAATCCTTCGCCCATCCTATCATTTTGTTCACGGTGGCGAGGCCGAGTTTGAGGCGGGCGGCTATCTGGCGCTGGCTTAGGCCCTGGGCGTGCAGCTGGGCTACCTGGTTGGCATTGCGGTCGCGCAGTTGCTGGGTGCTGGTAAGCAGGTGGTCAAGCTCGTGGCAGGTGCCCTCGAAGTTAAATTGCAGGAAACTGTCGCGCCGTACCAGTTTGCATTGTACCACGTTTTCGGCACCGTAGGTTTCCTGGGTGCTGCGCTGTTTTATTTGTTTAAGGTAGCGGTAGCCGGTCCACTTATTGCTTTCGCCGATGGCAAAGGCGCTATCGGCAAAGTTGATGAGCATTTTGCTGCCCTGCAAATCGTTGCGGCTAATGGGCATGGCGGGGTTGCGTTTGGGGGTATGAGCCAGCACCAGGATGCTGAGGCCGTGGCGGGTTTTGAGGTATTTAAGCTGTTTCATGAGGGGCAGGGCCTCGTTGGCACGTTCGGTACCCTTGCGCATGCAGGTAATGTTGTCGATAATGAGCACGGTGGCGCCGGTGGTTTTGATGCCGCGGGTAAGGGCCTCGATCACATCATCATTAAAGCGGGTGGTGGGGCTGTAGTGTTTGTATAGCTGGTTGTATTCGCCGCGCATAAAATTGTCGCTAAAGCGGAAGGTGCCGCGCTCGTCGGTATAGCGTTGTTCAAACTGCTTGCCGGCCAGCTCAAAATCGATGTACAGCACCGGGGCGGCTTCGGCATTCATCTCGAACCCGGCGATGGCCTTGCCCGCGGCAATGCTTTGGCCCAGCTGCACGGCCAGGATGCTTTTGCCCATGTTGGTATCGGCAAACAGGATGCACAGCTCGCCCTGCAGCCAAAACCTGCCGAAGAGCATTTGCGGCGTTTCGGCCTCGTGCTCCATAGCCATCCACTGGTTGGCCTTATAAATCTGGAAGAGGGCGTTGGGGTTATACTGGTCGGCCTCCACATGGTCGAAGGCCAGCTGATCGGCCGAGGGGGCTTTCGGGGTTTTGTTTTTTTGGGTGAATTGGAGGTTAAGCATGATGGTTGGTTTTGGAGTTGCGAGGTTCGGGTTGCGAGGTTCGGGTTGCGGGCCCCTACAAATTTACCACACCCGCCTAACACAAATGGTGACACAACTTTGTCAGTAACCTAACAATACCAGCGCCCCAAAATTGCGCCCACTTTTTCTGATAATCCCTGATGGATTTTTCCACTCTCCCCGCACCAAAAACAGCCCAGGCCAAAACCCTGGTACCCGGAAGGTGCATACCGGTAGCTTTAAGGGTAACCGACGGTAACCCGACGGCGGCAGATAAGGCACCGGCGAGGTATCGGCAGGTATCCCATATTCCGCTGTGCTATTTTGAAAATCGATGGATTATTGCATGGTTATGCCTGCGGATGGAGGCACTGATTAGCCTGTGAATTTTATGTTCACGGGCAATCCGAACACCTAACCTACTGATTGTAAGCCAAGTAAGTGTTCGCCCCGAACACCCGAACGGTGTCCTGTCCAACCGAACACCAATGACTAATGACAGCCCAGCGAAATGACCAATGAGCAAACTTCCCAAACACAAAAAAGCCCTTGACTGTTTCCAGCAAGGGCTTGATTTAAGATTTGGCACCGACCTACTCTCCCACGTTTTACCGCAGTACCATCGGCTCTGGCGGGCTTGACTTCTCTGTTCGGAATGGGAAGAGGTAGACACCGCCGATATAGGCACCTGAATTTCTTTTAGATTTGAGTATTGAGATTTGAGTATTGAGATTGACTTGCGCCCGGTCTCATATCTCACATCTAATATCTCATATCTATTGACATATTATTGAAAGAAGTAATTAATCAGAGAAAACAACAATATTAGTGTGTTCATGGTTGATAGTTCATGGTTCATCGCACATATTACTATGAACTATGATCCATTTGCCATCAACCACTATTATTACCTGCTATGAGAAAGCTTCGGGCAATTAGTATCACTCGGCTATGATGTCACCACCTTTATACCTATGACCTATCAACGTAGTAGTCTGCTACGACCCTCAATGGAAGTCTCATCTTGTGGCTAGTTTCGCACTTAGATGCTTTCAGCGCTTATCTATTCCCAACGTAGCTACTCTGCAATACAGCTGGCGCCATAACAGATTCACCAGAGGTTAGTCCAACCCGGTCCTCTCGTACTAAGGTCAGCCCCACTCAAACTTCCTGCGCCCACAACAGATAGGGACCGAACTGTCTCGCGACGTTCTGAACCCAGCTCGCGTGCCACTTTAATGAGCGAACAGCTCAACCCTTGGGACCTTCTCCAGCCCCAGGATGTGACGAGCCGACATCGAGGTGCCAAACCTCCCCGTCGATATGAGCTCTTGGGGGAGATCAGCCTGTTATCCCCAGCGTACCTTTTATCCTTTGAGCGATGGCCCTTCCATGCAGAACCACCGGATCACTATATCCGTCTTTCGACCCTGCTCGGCTTGTCTGCCTCACAGTCAAGCAAGCTTATGCTATTGCACTCCACGTACGGTTACCAAGCGTACTGAGCTTACCTTTGAAAGCCTCCGTTACCTTTTTGGAGGCGACCACCCCAGTCAAACTACCCGCCAAACAATGTCCTCCACATTGCAGAGTTAGACACCAAATACAGAAAGGGTGGTATTTCAACGTTGACTAAATGACTCCTGGCGAAGCCACATCACAGTCTCCCACCTATCCTACACATCCTGTATCCGATATCAATGTTAAGTTGTAGTGAAGGTGCATGGGGTCTTTCCGTCCCGTTGCGGGTAACCGGCGTCTTCACCGATACCACAATTTCACCGAGCTCATGGCTGAGACAGCGCCCAGATCGTTACACCATTCGTGCAGGTCGGAACTTACCCGACAAGGAATTTCGCTACCTTAGGACCGTTATAGTTACGGCCGCCGTTTACCGGGGCTTCGATTCAATGCTTCGCCTTGCGACTAACATCCCCTCTTAACCTTCCGGCACCGGGCAGGTGTCAGGCCATATACGTCATCTTTCGATTTTGCATAGCCATGTGTTTTTGTTAAACAGTCGCCTGGGCCTTTTCACTGCGGCTTCCATTGCTGAAAGCGCCCCTTCTCCCGAAGTTACAGGGCCATTTTGCCGAGTTCCTTAGCCATGATTCACTCGAGCACCTTAGGATTCTCTCCTCGACTACCTGTGTCGGTTTACGGTACGGGTTTTTATAACCTGAAGCTTAGCGGGTTTTCTTGGAAGTCTGATTACCTGAACTATTACCGCCTCCGAAGATTTGGTATACTATCAGCTTTCAGCAAGATCTGCGTACTTAACTACAAATCCTATACCTACGGCCTTTAACGAACTATTCCGTCAGTTCGCGTCAGTGTCACTACTCCGTCACCGCATCGCAGTTATAAAAAGTACTGGAATATTAACCAGTTGTCCATCGGCTACGCCCTTCGGCTTCACCTTAGGCCCCGACTAACCCTGATCCGATTAGCGTTGATCAGGAAACCTTAGTCTTTCGGTGGGCGGGTTTCTCTCCCGCCTTATCGTTACTTATGCCTACATTTGCTTTTCTATTCCCTCCACAGTCGGTTGTCCCTCCTGCTTCGCCGGATAATAGAATGCTCCCCTACCAGATGCATTGCTGCAAATCCATAGCTTCGGTATACTGCTTGATGCCCGTTTATTATCCATGCCCGATCGCTCGACTAGTGAGCTGTTACGCACTCTTTAAATGAATGGCTGCTTCCAAGCCAACATCCTAGCTGTCTGTGCAATCGGACCTCGTTAGTTCAACTTAGCAGTAATTTGGGGACCTTAGCTGATGGTCTGGGTTCTTTCCCTCTCGGCCCTGGACCTTAGCACCCAGAGCCTCACTCCAGCGTATATTAATAAGCATTCGGAGTTTATCTGGATTTGGTAGGATTTGACTCCCCCGCACCCAATTAGTAGCTCTACCTCTTATTAACTCAACCGCCAGGCTGTTCCTAAAAACATTTCGGGGAGTACGAGCTATTTCCCAGTTTGATTAGCCTTTCACCCCTACCCACAAATCATCCGGAAACTTTTCAACGTTTATCGGTTCGGTCCTCCAGTACCTGTTACGGCACCTTCAACCTGTCCATGGGTAGATCACAAGGTTTCGCGTCTACCTCCCCTGACTATACGCCCTATTCAGACTCGCTTTCGCTTCGGATCCGTGTCTTAAACACTTAACCTTGCCAGGAAAGAGTAACTCGTAGGCTCATTATGCAAAAGGCACGCCGTCACGGAACAAATCCGCTCCGACCGCTTGTAAGTACACGGTTTCAGGTTCTATTTCACTCCCCTGTTCGGGGTTCTTTTCACCTTTCCCTCACGGTACTGGTTCACTATCGGTCTCTCAGGAGTATTTAGCCTTACCGGATGGTGCCGGCAGATTCCCACAAGGCGTCTCCGACCTCGCGGTACTCAGGATACCACTATCCTACTATTCATTACCCGTACGCAGCTGTCATGCTCTATGGCCGGGTTTCCCACCCCATTCCGGTTTTGTTTAGTATTCATGTTGTGGTCCTACAACCCCAATTATGCCGTAACATAATTGGTTTGGGCTTCTTCCCTTTCGCTCGCCACTACTCAGGAAATCATTATTATTTTCTCTTCCTCTGCTTACTTAGATGTTTCAGTTCAGCAGGTTTGCGCATTTATGCAACTATTCTTCAAATAGTTAGGTTTCCCCATTCAGAAATCTGCGGATCAATTCATATTTGCTGATCCCCGCAGCTTATCGCAGCTTATCACGTCTTTCATCGCCTCTGAGAGCCAAGGCATCCCCCGTGTACCCTTTCTTACTTTCTTCTACTATACCGCCTTTTGCTCGGTATGTATGCTTTTTGATAAAGTTGCCGTTCATTGGTTCACTCGTTCATTAGTTCATTGGTATTGCTACCTCTTTACCTTTGTTCTCGTAATCCTTTAAAGCCAACAACCGTCTCTATACTGTTGTCTTCTCTTTTTTATTACTTCTTCCAATATGTCAAAGAACTTTACCCCATACTCCACTTGCGTTTCGTAGCTTACATTATATCCTATTCCTTTCGGAAAACGGAGGGTGTGGTGGAGAATAACGGATTCGAACCGTTGACCCCCTGCGTGCAAGGCAGGTGCTCTAGCCAGCTGAGCTAATCCCCCTAAAAATGAATAATTGAATTATTGAATGTCTGAATTAATGAATACTTTTTATTCAGTAATTCCATAATTATCCAATTCAATAATTGCTTGTAGTCCCGAGCAGATTTGAACTGCTGACCCCTACATTATCAGTGTAGTGCTCTAACCAAGCTGAGCTACAGGACTATTTTTTAGTTTGCAGTTTTGAGTTCTCAGTTTGCAGTCTTAGCTTCACTTTCGTGCTAACTGCTAACTGCTTACCGCCAACTGCTGACTGCCTACCTTATCCTTCACTCACCTTTCGGCATAGCTCCACATAGATGGCTTCATCTTTTGGGTTTCCTTTTTGTGTTTAATTATAGATTTGAGTATTGAGATTTGAGTATTGAGATGAACTGCGCTTTCGTTTGGTTCCTGTCTCATATCTCACATCTAATATCTCACATCTATTTTAAGAAATAATCATGTAGGTAACTTGTTACAATAACTAATGTTTCGATACTGCTCCAGAAAGGAGGTATTCCAGCCACACCTTCCGGTACGGCTACCTTGTTACGACTTAGCCCCAGTTACCGACTTTACCCTAGGACGCTCCTTGCGGTTACGCACTTCAGGCACTTCCAGCTTCCATGGCTTGACGGGCGGTGTGTACAAGGCCCGGGAACGTATTCACCGCGTCATTGCTGATACGCGATTACTAGCGAATCCAACTTCACGGGGTCGAGTTGCAGACCCCGATCCGAACTGTGAACAGCTTTAAGAGATTGGCATCCTGTTGCCAGGTAGCTGCCCTCTGTACTGCCCATTGTAGCACGTGTGTAGCCCCGGACGTAAGGGCCATGATGACTTGACGTCGTCCCCTCCTTCCTCTCTATTTGCATAGGCAGTCTGTTTAGAGTCCCCACCTTGACGTGCTGGCAACTAAACATAGGGGTTGCGCTCGTTGCGGGACTTAACCCAACACCTCACGGCACGAGCTGACGACAGCCATGCAGCACCTAGTTTCGTGTCCCGAAGGACTTGAGCGTCTCTGCTCAATTCACTAACTTTCAAGCCCGGGTAAGGTTCCTCGCGTATCATCGAATTAAACCACATGCTCCTCCGCTTGTGCGGGCCCCCGTCAATTCCTTTGAGTTTCACCCTTGCGGGCGTACTCCCCAGGTGGAATACTTAACGCTTTCGCTTAGACGCTGACCGTATATCGCCAACATCGAGTATTCATCGTTTAGGGCGTGGACTACCAGGGTATCTAATCCTGTTTGATCCCCACGCTTTCGTGCCTCAGTGTCAATCAAACCATAGTAAGCTGCCTTCGCAATTGGTGTTCTGTGACATATCTATGCATTTCACCGCTACTTGTCACATTCCGCCTACCTCTAGTTCATTCAAGCTCATCAGTATCAAAGGCACTGCGATAGTTAAGCTACCGTCTTTCACCCCTGACTTAATAAGCCACCTACGCACCCTTTAAACCCAATAAATCCGGATAACGCTTGGATCCTCCGTATTACCGCGGCTGCTGGCACGGAGTTAGCCGATCCTTATTCTTACAGTACATTCAGCTTTGGTCACGACCAAAGGTTTATTCCCGTACAAAAGCAGTTTACAACCCGTAGGGCCGTCTTCCTGCACGCGGCATGGCTGGTTCAGGCTTCCGCCCATTGACCAATATTCCTTACTGCTGCCTCCCGTAGGAGTCTGGTCCGTGTCTCAGTACCAGTGTGGGGGGTCATCCTCTCAGATCCCCTAAACATCGTAGCCTTGGTAAGCCGTTACCTTACCAACTAGCTAATGTTCCGCATGCCCATCTTGTTCCTATAAATATTTGATTAAATTGCGATGCCACAACTTAATGTTATGCGGTCTTAATCTCTCTTTCGAGAGGCTATCCCCCTGAACAAGGTAGGTTACATACGTGTTACGCACCCGTGCGCCACTCTCAAGGAAAGCAAGCTCTCCTATCCCGTCCGACTTGCATGTATTAGGCCTGCCGCTAGCGTTCATCCTGAGCCAGGATCAAACTCTCCATTGTAAAATGTCTCGTTTGTTCACTGACCCTATTATTAATAATAGAATCTGTATAATTATTATATCTTTATACAGTATCTAACTTTTGTTATCATAACCCCTCTTACTTACTTGCGTTTGTTTGAGTTGTTACTCTACATGATTTTCTATTTCTTAAAAGAACTTTCTCGCTTCATCATCCGAATCCGCTATATAATCTTTACAAGTTGCCTTGTCTGATTTGTCATTTCTATTACCGGAATCGCTCCGGCTTTTTAACTTCTTTTGCTCTTCCGAACAACCCTCCGTTTGGGTCTGCAAAGGTAGTAATCCTTTTTACTTTTCCAAAACTTATTTTTTCTTTTTTTGGAACCCTTTAACCGATCATTTTCACTTAATCTCTCCCTTCGATTGCGGGTTGCAAAAGTGCGAATTTTAATTTGATTTACCAAGTGAAAATTTCACTTATTTTAATCTTTTTTTTATTCGCTAAATCTCAAAAAACAACACCATTTTTACTTGAGCGGCCACAAATGTACACAGAAAACAGCTTACGCACCAAGAGTTATTTTCAAATAATTAAAACAATTTGACAAGTACCTGTAAACTAAGCCTAAAGCCGTACCCTTAAAACGGTAATGAAGCTATTTCAATGCCATTTACCTAATGCGTATATTTACATTATATATGAACAACCCCCGGTTCCCCGATAATTTCCTGCAAACATTAAGCGCAGAAAATGGATTTGACGAAGAAAATTTCATCAAAGCACATCAAATTACTGATGCGCCTACTTCTATAAGGCTTAATCCTTTTAAGCATCCATCATTAAAAACAGATGAACAGGTGGCCTGGTGTAGTGATGGCTTTTATTTAAACACCCGTCCATCCTTCACTTTCGACCCGCTTTTTCATGCCGGGTGCTATTATGTACAGGAGGCATCGTCTATGTTTATCGACCATATATTAAAACATATCCGCCCCAATATAGATGACACGATAAAAGCACTTGACCTTTGCGCTGCTCCGGGTGGCAAAAGCACACTCCTTAACTCGGCCATTAATGCCAACGATTTGTTGGTTGCCAACGAAATTATTAAAACACGCGTACCTGTATTAACAGATAACCTTAGCCGTTGGGGACAGGCAAACGTAATAGTGAGCAATAACGATCCGAAAGACATTGGCCGGCTAAAAAGCTTTTTCGATATTATCCTGGTTGATGCGCCATGTTCGGGCTCGGGCATGTTTCGTAAAGATCCGCAGGCTATGAACGAGTGGTCGGAAGCCAATGTGCAATTGTGCCACCAGCGACAGGAACGGATCCTGGCCGATATACTCCCGGCGCTAAAGGAAGACGGATACCTTATATATAGTACCTGCTCCTACTCGCACCAGGAAAACGAAGATATACTGGATTGGCTTTGCCTTGAATTTGATTTGGAAAGCATCCGTATACCTATATATAAGGAGTGGGGTATTGTAGAAACGCAATCACCTGATAAAAAGGCCTGGGGATATCGCTTTTATCCGGGCAAGGTTAAGGGTGAGGGGCTATTTGCATCGTGCCTTAAAAAGAAAACCAATACCGGCGAACTGGGCACCTTTAAAAACAACATGCATCAAAAAATAAGCAGTAAAGAAATTGACCAGGTGAAAGCATACGTTAACAAACCGGACGACTACTATTATTTTAAAGTGAACGAAGATTGGCTGGCGATTAACCGCGCGCATAAAGAAAGCCTCAATATTTTGCAGCGCCACCTGTACCTTAAAAAATCGGGCGTTCGGGTTGGTAAGTTAATGGGGAAAGATTTAATACCCGACCATGAGCTGGCTTTAAGTACTATTATTAATAAGGACGCGGTTTTACTAACGGAACTTACCTACGACCAGGCTATTCAATATTTGCGCCGAGACAACATCGACCTAAACCCTACCGAAAAGGGATGGAGCCTGATGAACTATGAGGGACAAGCCTTAGGATGGGCTAAGCTATTGCCAAACAGGATCAATAATTATTATCCTAAAGAGATAAGAATATTGGCGAGCCCCCCAGCCCCCTGAAGGGGGCGTTTTTGATTGAGCAGGTGTTCGGGTCGCTTACAATTTTATATGGTATGCTTTTAAACAAGCATTCACATTTGGATAAACCTTTGCATCTTCTATAGCAACATCTACAGCGCACTTGATTTTATCCAGCGCCTTGCCGTTTTTGTCAACTACGATATCCTGCTGCTTTAGCAATTTGAACGAAGAGGCGAAGTACTTTTTTACGGTTTCATAAACTACAGAATCATTGGTAAGGCAACCGTTAAAAGCATTTGCATTTCGCTCAAAAAGAAAAGTATTTCCATCGCCGTAAAAATAATGGGTATGCGATACATCCCAATCGCCACTTTCGCTAACTGGCGAAGCATCTATCATGATAATTTTTCCATTATCATCTTTTAAAACATTATATGAATACTCAACCTCGTTCGGCCATTTTTCATTTTCAATTTTCAGCAGTACATCTTTGCCTGGCACTTTGGCAAATACCAGCATGTTATTTTTGTGTTGAAGTGAATACGCTTCAATGTTGTCTCTTTTGCGTTTCAATGCAGATATGGAGGACACACTTTTCGGAGTTTTAACAGTAGATGAGTGTTTGGGATTGCCGCACGAGATTATCATCGTGACGAGTATAATTAGAGATAAGGTACAATACTTCACACTTCAATATAAAAGAAAAAAACGCTAAGAAACAATAGTGTAAGTGTGAAAAAAGTAAGCGGAAATTAGCTAACAATAAATACCGGCTCGCGCCAGCCATCTACACAATTGGAATTAAAGCGCTATCGGCTTATAACTTAAACATTTCTCAACAACATCTTCAACTGAGGGATTGTAGCCCACAATATTGTCGCGTCGTGCGTCGTAGTTTTCCGGATAGAAAAACAGGTTTGCTCCTACAGGGTAGGGTACATTTTTATTGAACAAATCATACCAATCGTCCAGCTCCTGTTCGTTGCCTTCGCCATTGCTGATTTTATACCCAAGTTCAATAAGCTCGTCTTTGCTCATTGGTAAATCAAATAACTTTAACTACGCCCGCATCTATTACACTTAATATTTCATGCTTCCAGGTACTTCTGTTGTTAACCACAAATTTTTCCTGCGTGCCATCACGTTTAGAAACCACCAAGCCGTTGGGTACCAGCCCCAGTGTATTATAAAAATCTACCCCGGCAATATCGCCAATGGATATTTCGAGTTCATGATTTTGAATATTTAAACTGTGGGATTTAAACAACAGCTTATCGCCAAACAAATATAATTTGCCGCCCACAGCTTCCCTGTTTAAAAAATGATTGGCAGCCCCGCTCATCAAAATGGCATTATCCTCGCTCACTTTAACTTCAGTTTGTTGTTTAATCCACTTTGACCTGGCGAAAAGATACATGGTCAAACCAAAAACAACACCGGCAATCGGCGCACTTATAAGCGCCATTTTGTATCCGTCCTGGTATGCCCAAAACAAGCCCATAAATACTGCGAAAGAAAAGCCGGAAAGAATGGCCGACCTTATTTGCGCGCCGCGTTCTGATTTTTGCATCTTAATATTGCCCTATAGATAATAACACCAGTGTACATGCATACTCTGTTTCAATTCCTTTTTCATTGGCCATGCGCCTGAGTTCGGAATTTTCGGTACCGGGATTAAATATAATACGTTTGGGGTGTGTATTCAAAATATAATCGTACAGTGGAGGTTGGTTTTGCGGGCCAACATACAAAGTAACGGTATCTATATCGTTATGAATAACTTCGGGCTTCTCAATGGGCACACCGGCAACCTCGCCTGTTTTTATGCCTACATTAACTATGCTATGCCCATGACCAACCAACCTGTTGGCTGCAAGATTTGCGTATCGGCCGGTATCGGGCGTTGCTCCTAATATAAGTGTCTTTTTCATTTTTATTTGTGGATTACACCGATTATGAGATGATTTCACCGATTACTTAAGGTTGATTGAAAAAGATTAGATACAAATTAACCAGTGTAATTCTCCCTCAAAAATCGGTGAAATCACAACCAATCGGCGAAATCATCTTCATTAAAATCCTAAAATCCTGTTTAATAAAGCAATCTGGCCGGAGTGATAAATATGATGCTGGATAAGTCCGTTAATCAATTCTTCATAGCTCACACCTGTTCCCATCTCGCGGTTCCGTTCGTCTTTTATTGGCTCGTCCCATTGTTCCTGCGGGAAGTTCTGGATAACGCCAATCAAATTTACGTTCACCAGCTTTAAATCATCAACATAGTTTTGCCATTTTTGTTCGTCGGGCGCGCCAGTTTCGGGCCAGTCGCCACTGGTGGGGATGCCGGCGGTAAGGCCGTTCATCCTGTCCATCACCTCTTCTGTCCAGGCTATCATGTGCAAAACAATTTCGGCTATGTTATGGACGGAGCCGGGCGGCTTTTCATAGGCAGCCTCAAAGCTGATGCTTTCTACTATATCATAAACAGGCGAACCATACCAGGCATCGCCCGATAGTATCTTCTGCAATTCGGTACTCAATTTTTCAGAAATTGTCATGCTAATATTTTTAAAGCGGCCAGTGCGCAGTTAACACCATCAATAGCAGCAGAAATAATGCCACCGGCATAACCGGCTCCCTCGCCACAGGGAAATAATCCCTTAACTTGTGGATGCTGCAAAGTTTCTTTATCCCTGGGGATTTTTACCGGAGATGACGTGCGCGACTCTACTCCTACCAAAATCGCCTCATTGGTATAATAGCCCTTCATCTTCCGGCCAAAAGCGGGCAATGCCTTCTGCAAACGTTTATGAATCCAACCGGGTAACACCTCCTTCAGTTCGGTACTCTTTGTGCCCGGCAGGTAGGAGTTTACGGGCAGATCATTTGACAAACGCCCTTCCACAAAATCAACCATGCGCTGCCCCGGTGCAACCAGGCTGCCGCCGCCTGCTTTAAAAGCGGCGCACTCCACCTCATGCTGAAAGTTGAGCATCTTGAATGGATCGCCGTCATCGCCGGCCACATCTTCCATATTAATTTGTACTACTGTACCTGAATTGGCAAATGGGTTATTCCGTTTTGACGGGCTCCAGCCGTTCACTACAATTTCGTTCTCGGCAGTGGCACAGGGCGCTATGATACCACCGGGGCACATACAAAACGAGAATACGCCCCTATCCTCTACCTGCTCAACCAAATTATAATAGGATGGCGGCAAATCCGGACCACGGCTTTCGCAATGGTATTGGGCGCGGTCAATTATTTCCTGCGGATGCTCTATGCGTACACCCAAAGCAAATGGCTTGGCTTCAATCAGTATATTTTGATGATGCAGCATTTCAAACACATCCCTTGCCGAGTGGCCCGTTGCCAGGATTACGGCATCAGCGGTCATTTTTTCGCCGCTGGCCAGTTTTACGCCTTTTATCTTGCCAAACTCAACCAGTAAGGCTGTCACTTTGGTATCAAACAAAAACTCGCCGCCTGCATTCAATATCGTTTCGCGCATAGCGGTAATAATCTGGGGCAGCTTGTTGGTACCAATATGCGGGCGGGCATCTATTAATATATCTTCATCTGCCCCATGTGCAACAAACATTTTGAGCACCTGGTTTACATCGCCACGCTTGGTAGACCGGGTGTACAACTTACCATCAGAGTAGGTACCGGCCCCACCCTCGCCAAAGCAATAATTTGATTCGGGGTTAACCAGGCCCTGCTTGTTAATATTGGCCAAATCGCGCCTGCGTTGTTTAACATCTTTGCCCCGCTCCAGTATCACGGGTTTTAATCCCAGCTCAATGCATTGCAATGCAGCAAAAATACCTGCCGGGCCTGCACCTACTATTATAACGGGACGGCCAAACTGTACATCGGGATAATTTACAGTAAAAATTTCGGGTTTGTACGGCTCATCAATAAACACCTGCACCATCATGCGGTAAACCACTTTACGGCCACGGGCATCTATAGATCGTTTTAACACTTTTACGGCCGATAACTTCTGCGGCTGCATATTTAAAGCTGCGGCCGCAAGGCGTTTAATTACTGCCTCATCTTCATGCTGCCCGGGAGGGCATACTATTTCAATTTCTTTTGTCATACGCTCGCCGGGTTTTTATCCCGGATTAGGGCAAAGGTAAGAAAACACGGCCAAAACCCCCTCTAAATCTCCCCCTGAAAGGGGAGACTTTTATAAGCGGTAGAATAATTTTTATACATATTAAACCATCGTTCCCCCTTCAGGGGGTTAGGGGCTTTGTGTTCGCCTGTGCGTATCAACCGTCCGCTAGCGAACAGTTTTAAAATATCGTAAATTTATAAATATCTAAAAATCAATTAATTACAAAATGGCACTTGGATTGGCATAGGCTTCACAAATAAACACACAATACAATGACTACTGCCGACGAACGTTTACAGACAATTTGGGAAGGATGCTTACGCAACGAACGTAAAAGCCAGGAACAATTTTACAAACTATTTGCATCGCGGATGCTGGCTGTTTGCATGCGCTATGCTACCGATAAAGACGAAGCGCAGGATATACTACAAGAAGGTTTTATAAAAATATTCAGGAACATGCAAAACTACCGTGGCGATGGCAGCCTGGAAGGTTGGGTGCGCCGTATTATGGTGCACGCGGCTATTTCGCGCTACCGCAAGTTACGCCCGGTTGTATTGGTTGAGGATTTTGCTGCCGATAGTGATATGCCTATCAGCAAAGCATATAATGATAATGAACTTGAAGCAAAAGATTTGATGAAACTGATTCAAAAACTCCCTAAAACTTATCGCTCGGTATTTAATATGTACGCCATTGAAGGATACTCGCACCAGGAAATTGGCACATCGCTGGGGATGAGTGAATTGCTGTCGCGCACAACTTTACACCGTGCACGCACCGCCTTAAAAGAAATGATTGGTAAACTTACTACCCGCGAGGAACATTGCTACGCGTAAAAACCTCCAGCCTCACCCTGCCCTCTCCAAAGGAGAGGGTTCTGATTAGCGGGGTGGCCAATCAGGCAAAGTAAAATTTAATTCCCTGTGCCCCACTCTGAGTTACCATAACCATCACGGGCTTTCCAGTTGTATTTAATATCTAAAGCTTTCCAGGTTTCAGCTTTCCGGCTGGCTATCATCACAATCTTCTCGGCTGCCAGGGCATCGTCATTCGTAATCGTGTCTATAGCAGTTATTTCATAGTCGCCCGAATCCAGTTTTCTTGAAGTGATATTTAATCGCGGCCTCGCATCGGTTTCACTGTAATACTGCCGGTACTGGTAATAAGCTTTAATCAGTTCGTCGGATGTTTTAATATCCTTTCGTTTCGCTATCGTATCATTAAACTTATCCGGAGGGATTTGCTTAAACGATTCAGCGCATGAAGCGAAGAGTAATAATCCCAAAAACAAAACCAAATGCCACGCCCCCTTTAAACAATCAGCCCCCTGAGCCCCATCTAAATCTCCCCCGGTAGGGGAGACTTTAGCTGCATTTGTTGCACGTAAATTCATCTGCACATTTGAAATCTGGAATCCGCACATCTGTTTAATTTCATTTTCAAATCTTCAAATACTCAAATTTTCAAATTCACTTCATCTGCACATCTGAAATTTGAAATCTGCACATCTATTTATGTTTGCTGCTCATATAGTAAGTGATCTCGCCGCCATTCATGATATCGGCATGGCTAATGAATAAACCATCCAGGGGTTTACCATTAAGCGTTATCTTTTGTACATACACGTTTTTGGCGCTTTGGTTTTTTACGTTGATGGTGAATTTTTTGCCGTTATCCAGGTTGATAACACCACCATCCACAGCCGGGCTGCCTATGGAATACTGATCAGACCCCGGTGCTACCGGGTAAAAGCCCAGCGTGCTGAAAATGTACCAGGCGCTCATCTGGCCGGTATCATCGTTACCCCCCAAACCATCCGGGGTTGGTTTGTACATACGTGGCAATATCATCCGGATACGTTCCTGTGTTTTCCAGGGTTTATCTGTCCAGTTGTATAAATAAGCTACGTGGTGCGATGGCTCATTGCCATGCACATAGTTGCCGATGATGCCATCGCGGGTAATATCCTCCGTTTCGGCAAAGTATTTATCGGGCAGGTTCATGGTAAACAGCGAATCGAGGTAGCCAACAAACCGCTTATTACCGCCCATGAGCGTAATCAGGCCTTTAGGATCTTGCGGCGCAAACAGGGTATAGTTCCAGCTGTTGCCCTCTATAAATCCTTCGTTGATGGTGCTCAGCGGATCAAACTTTTGGCGGAAAGTGCCATCGGCCAGCCTGGGGCGCATAAACCCGGCTGCCTTATCGTATACGTTTTTGTAATTTTCTGATCGTTTGATAAACTCATTATAAACATCCGTCCTGTTCAGTTTTTTAGCCATTTGGGCAATGGCCCAGTCGTCAAAGGCATACTCCAGTGTTGATGATACAGATACGCCGCTTTTTTCGTCGGGGATATACCCTTTATCTATATAATCGCCTATACCCTCATAATCGCGGTGCTTTGCGGTGGCTACGCAGGCATCCAGCGCTTTGTTGGCATCAAAGTTTATATTGCCCTTTACAACGGCGTCGGCCAGTACGGCTACACTGTGGTACCCGCTCATACACCAGTTCTCGTTCCCTGAGTTTGACCAGATGGGCAGCATATGTTCCGGACTTTGATCAAAATGGGCCAGCATACTTTGTACCATATCCGCGTTTCTTTTCGGTTCAATAATATTAAACAGCGGGTGCAGCGCCCTGTAGGTATCCCAAAGCGAAAAAGTGGTATAATTGGTAAACCCTTCGGCTTTGTGTACATTTTGATCAAGGCCTTTATATTGCCCATCGGCATCCATATATACTGTGGGGTTAATCATGGCATGGTACATGGCGGTATAAAAGTTCTCTTTTATCTCTTTGTTACCTGCTATCTCTATCTTATGCAGTTCGGTTTCCCATAGTTGTTGGCCGTCGGCTTTTACTTTTTCAAAGTCCCAGCCAGGTATTTCGGTTTGCATATTGTTTAGCGCGCCGGCCATACTCACCGGGGATAAGGCAAACTTGATTTTTATTTTTTCGCCCTCTTCAGTTTTAAAATCAAAGTAAGCCCTTATTTGCTTGCCCGCAATTTCGGGGAAGTTTTTTACTCTGTTAAATTTGCCCCAAAAGCCACCATATACTTCGCGCTGATCGTACTTTTTGTAGCCATGCTGAAAGAATGCTTTTGAAAAACTCATGGCAAAATATAACGACCGGGTACGTGCCCATCCATTGGTTTGGCGAAAACCCACAACGGTGCTATCATTAACAACCCTTAGATAAGTCCACACGTTTTTATCCGGGTAGTTATAAATCCCGGCCATCAGATCTAATATAATATGCGATTGATCGGACTTAGGGAACGTGTACTGGTGAAAACCAACACGTGCGCTGGTGGTCATCTCGGCCAAAATATTGCTTTCGTCCAGTTTTACTTTGTAGTAGTTAGCCTGGCTTACCTCGTTCTGGTGCGAAAATGCCGAGCGGTAACCGCTACCCGGTTTATCGGCGGTGCCGGGGTTTAGTTTTAAAGCACCAACGGTAGGCATTATTAAAAAGTCGCCCAGGTCTGAGTGGCCGGTACCGCTAAAGTGGGTATGGCTAAAGCCAACTATGGTTTTATCATCGTACTGGTAACCGGCGCAGTATTTATATACATCGGGGTTGTATTTGCCGTTCAGTTCGTAGCTTGGGGTATCAGTCTCCGGGCTCAACTGTACCATTCCAAAAGGAACTGTAGCGCCCGGGTATACGTGCCCCATACGCTGGGTGCCTATAATAGGGTTTACATATTGTACTAAATTTTCGGCAGTTTTAGTTTGTGCGGCTGCGCCAAGCGAAATAGCAGTAAAAAAAAGGCAGAGTGTCTTCTTCATTTTGTGGGTCGATGTCAACATTAAGCCTCAAATATAGGCTATAACAGTTAAATGTTTCGCTTACCATGATAAATTCTGTACCTTGACATAATGTCATTAAACCATACCCATTGTAACAACGGTATGCGTTTTGTAATCTAAATCAAAAACATACCTGTAAAACAAATCAACCTATGAAAAAGTTACTTTCAGTAATATTAATTGCAGTAGCGGCTATGAGCTTAAGCTCATGTAGCTATAACAGCATGGTTAAGCTCGACGAAACCGTTAAAGCTAAATGGGGCGCCGTACAAAGTGATTACCAGCGCCGCAGCGATTTGATACCCAATCTTGTAAATACGGTTAAAGGTGCCGCAAACTTTGAAAAAAGCACATTAACCGCCGTAATAGAAGCCCGCGCAAAAGCAACCTCGGTGCAGGTTGATCCTACCAAACTTACACCCGAATCTATCAAAGCGTTCCAGGCATCGCAGGGCGAGTTAAGCTCAGCCATTGGCAGGCTGCTGGTTGTATCAGAAAAATACCCGGATTTAAAGGCGAACGAAAACTTTCGCGACCTATCCGTTCAGTTGGAAGGAACCGAAAACAGGATCAACGTATCCCGTAAGGATTTTAATGGTGCTGTAATGGAATATAACTCCAAAATCCGCTCGTTCCCGGCTAATATCACTGCAAAAATGTTTGGCTTCTCCGAAAAAGGATATTTCACCGCCGAACCCGGAAGCGACAAAGCACCGAAGGTGGAATTTTAATTTTTATTGGGATTTCACCGATTGGGGGAGTGATTTCACTGATTTTTTGGACAGAACTGAACCACCCTAATCGGGGTAATCCAATCAAAAAATCGGTGTAATCATCAACAAAAAATCGGTGAAATCACCCTAAAAATCAGTGTAATCCAATCAAAAAAATCGGTGTAATCATCCCAAAAATCAGTGTAATCTAATCAAAAAGATGGCGGTATTTAACGAAGAAGAACAGCAACGCATCCGTAAGGCTATTGAGCAGGCCGAGAGCCGCAGCAGTGGCGAGATACGGGTTTGTATAGAAAAGAAATGCGCCGAGGATGTGCTTGACCGGGCAGCGAAATATTTTTTTCAGCTTAATATGCACAAAACAGCCCTCAGGCATGGGGTGTTGATATATGTAGCCACTGTTGACCGGAAGTTTGCCATTATTGGCGATGCCGGCATTAACCAGGTTGTGCCTGCCGATTTTTGGGATACAACCAAAGAGGATATGCTGCAGCATTTTAAATACGGCGATATTGTTGAAGGTATTGTAACCGGCCTGCAAATTGCCGGCGAACAATTGCAAAAATACTTCCCCCACCATGCCGGCGATGTTAACGAACTACCCGATGATATCGCCTTTATGGATGGCGAATAACCTATAAACCTCATGTTTAAAAAACTCACTATATTTTTTAGCCTGCTGCTTTGCTCCGCGATGGCATTTGCACAGGATTTCCCGGAACGGTCGGCCACGCTGGTTACCGATTATACCAATACTTTATCGGCCGATGATAAGCAAAAGCTGGAAAGCAAACTGGTTGCGTTTCACGATTCTACATCCACGCAAATAGCTGTGGTGATCATGAAATCAACCGGCAGTTATGATATAAACGACTATGGGCAGCAACTGCTGCGCAAATGGGGTATTGGCCAAAAAGAAAAGAACAATGGCATCCTGGTAATTGTTGCTATAAACGACCGTAAAATGGCTATCCAAACCGGCTACGGCGCCGAAGGACCATTGCCCGATGTGCTAACCCAGCGCATTATACAGGACGACATGAAACCCCACTTTAAAGCGGGCGACTATTATGGCGGACTGAATGCTGCAACCACCGATATTATAAAAGCCACCAAAGGCGAATTCAAGGCCGAACCACAGGAAAACGACCAAAGCAGCGGCGGAGATGGCGCGGGTATTATCATCCTGATTGTGATAGTAGTTGTTATATTAATTATCATATTTCGTAACCGAGGCGGTGGTGGCGGCCGGCAAATTATCGACCGCAGGGGTGGTGCAAGCCCCTTCTGGTGGTTTTTAGCCGGCAGCATGCTTGGCGGCAGCGGCCGCAGCAGCGGCTCTGACTGGGGCGGTTTCTCCGGAGGAAGTGGGGGCGGCGGCGGTGGGGGCTTTGGCGGTTTCGGCGGCGGCAGTGGCGGCGGTGGCGGATCAAGCGGCAGCTGGTAGGTTTTAATTATTGATTTAGTGAATGACTGAATTATTGATTTGAGCTGCAATTTATTTATTGATTTATTAAACTCATGTATAGGAAAGACTATATACTTACCGAAATAGAAAAAATGACCTTGGTTATTGCCAGACTGTTGGGTTTTAAGGAGGCTGGTAAAACCGATGAGTTTATAAAACTTGCCGATAGCACACTTTTAAATGAGTACAAAATTAAGCTTGATGAAATACTTGAGCTTGACATTGATGCTTTTAAGTTATTGCTTGAAAATGAAAATTACAGTGCCGACAAGCTGGATGCCTTAGCGCAATTACTATACATTTATAGCCTCCCTTTTACAGCAAATGCCGAACTTTTGCTGTCATTTAAAAAGATTTTGTTAGTTTACGATGTGCTGGAGCAACAATATCACCGGCAATCATTTGAAAACATTAACAAGCGTAATACCATCTATCAATTTCTACAAACAAACTATGAGTAAGGATTTAACCTGGAAACTATTATCATCTACCTATGTTCATAAAGGCCCATGGGCCACGTTACGGGTTGACCGTTGCGAAATGCCTGATAAACGAATTGTTGAAGACTACTATGTGTTAGAGTACCCAAGCTGGGCTAATGCAGTTGCCGTTACCGAAGACAATAAAATATTAATGGTAACACAGTACCGCCATGCGGCGGGTGTTATTTCGCTCGAAATTCCCGGTGGCGTAGTTGACCCTGGCGAAGAACCCATTCATGCCATCCGCCGCGAGCTACTGGAAGAAACCGGCTACCAGTTTGATGAATTTGAACTGATTTGCACCGTATACGGCAACCCATCAACCGCCAATAACCAAACTTTTACCTATTTTACCAAAGGTGGCAAAAAGGTACAGGGCCAGGAACTGGATGCTCACGAAGAGCTTATTGTAGAAGAGTACACCATCGGGGAAATAAAACAACTGCTGCTTGATAATAAAATAACACAAGCCATGCATTGCGCCGGGCTGTTTTATGGGATGGTTAAGTTGGGAGCCCTGTAATTAGTTAAGGCATTAAGTATAACTAAAGATCAAAGTACCTTTCCAAAGTAAGAAATCGAATTTCTTCCTTAATACCGTCAACATCTCTGTTAACAGGCAGGTAGTGCATACTTATTTGCCTGTTAATATTGACTCGGAAGTTAATCTCTTTACTACCGTTAGACATCTCGAAGGTTTCGCCGTCAATCCATTTACACGTCTTTAGTAACAAACTATAGAATAGCCAGCCCGGTATGGTTTTAAACAATGGAATTTCATTGATAACAATATCATTTTTATTTAGGAAAATGATATTTAGTGAAGTACAATCAATAAGAAAATCTGCTTTTACTGTGGCTTTAATACTTCGGTTTCTGTTTTGTTTTGGCCCACCGAATAAGATGTGGGTCAAAACAAAATCATCGTCCAGTATTTTTTTGTATCCAATCTTTAGCTGTTCTACATCTAAGTTGAGATGTTGGTAAACAAGTACCAGGCATTTATAAGTTCTCTCAGCTAACAAGGCAATCTTTCCATGCAAATCAGCCGTGTCGAATAAATCAAATGGAAATGTTTCCACAATCGTCAAAATGCTATCGAGTCCCCCTATCAGCAATGCATCATCATGATCGGCGAAGTCAATATTTACTTTTCTTATTCCCTTTACGGTAATCGGTGGCAATTTAAAAGTAAACAGGTTACCTACCAGGTTGGAACATCGTACATAATCTATCGGCTCCTCCGCCGATCTTCGGTTAATTTGCACCCATAATCTCTTCTCTCTCATCTATTCTTTCATAAAGATCATTCCGGGCAATTGCCTTTACGGCGGGTATCAACAACATAAATAATCTTCCATCCCGCCGCGGTGCGCATCAGCTGGAAAACATCAACCCCGCAATGGCTAAAGGTTTTGCCCAGGTAAAATTTGTATGGTGTCCAAACGCTGGCCAGGTCGCCATCTATTTTAATGTCGCTAAAGGTGATTTGCTCGTCCCATATTTCTTTGTGAGGCGTGCCTACGGCTTTTATAAAGTCATTGGGATTTTCCATTTCCAGCTCAACCGTGCCATCCTTTTTATTGGCTACTCCTTCAAAAACGATGTTTTTATGAAAAGCCGACCGTAACATGGTACTATCACCTTTGCGCATGGCGTCAAACATGGTATTAATGGTTTGCTTTACAGCCTCCTTATCCGTTTGCTGGGCAAAGGTTTTAAAGGATGCAAAAAGGATGATGCTCAGAAAGAATATCTTTTTCATGTGATGGGATTTGATGACAATTTAGGTAAATTTGTATATGCAGCCAATTGATTATAAAGAATATCTTGAATTTAACCCCGAAATAAGGTTTGGCAAACCAGTTATTAAGGGTACGCGGATTTCTGTATATGATGTTTTGCAATGGCTGGCATCTGGCTTGAGTTATGAAGAAATTCTAAGCGATTTCCCACAACTAACATCCGAAGCCATATTTGCATGCCTTGCTTATGCAGCTAACAAAGAGCGAATAATTAAAGTGGCATGATACGGCTCATCGCTGACGAAAATATTTCATGGCGCTTAAAAAAACTCCTGTCAGATTGGGAGATTCTGCCTACAAATGAAATTCAGGCAAATGATCGTTTAAGCGATTTTATGATCTGGCAATTCGCCAAAACAAACAACTACACAATTTTAACTTTTGACGAGGATTTTTGCGAATTACAAAACCTTTACTCCCACCCTCCTAAAGTAATTTGGTTGCGCACCGGCAACGTTGGCACTCAAAAGATCGCTGAATTATTAATTCTTCTAAAAAAAGACATTAACCAATTTTTATCTAACGATGATTTGGGCATCTATGAGGTATATCTATACTAAATGTCATAGCGTCAGAATTCCCTTTTACGGCCTCATTCTTCCTTCAGCATTTTCAAACTTTAACCATCCCATTACAAATTATACTGCAGTATAAACTTGGTAAGCTCCACGGGGTTTTTCAGGTTTAGCTTTTGCATAATGTTTTTGCGGTGGGTTTCAACCGTATAAATGCTCAGGTGCAGGTGGTTAGCCATTTGCTGGTTGGTGTAGTCCTGCTTAATAAACTGTAGCAGTTCGGTTTCTCGTTTTGTAAGCTGGAATTGCTTTAAAAAAGGATCGCTGTCATCAAAGGTTGAGTTAACAACAGGCGGTTTGTACGGAAAGCATTGCTGCCCCTGGGCTACCAGGCGCATTACCCTCAATAGCTCATCCCTTTCGGTATTTTTAAACAGGTAGCCATCAGCACCGGTGGCTTTTGCTTTTTCAATCAGGTGCTCCTCGTTATAGGTAGATAGCATCACCACTTTAATTTTTGGATAGTAGGCTTTTATCCGTTTAAGCACCTCGAAGCCATTAATGCCCGGCATATTAATATCAAGCAGCACAAGTGTGGGCGTATGGGTATGTAACAACCCCAACACCTCTTTGCCGTTGGCTGCTATATTCATAATCTCGATATCCGGCTCGTTTTGCAATAACATACTAAGCCCGTTTATAAATAATGTATGATCATCTGCTATGATCACTGATAGTTTTTCAGTTGTCATTTCCATCGTACTAATTACTTGTAAACCTATGCTTTATTACCGTTTTAAAAAATACAAACAGCTTTGTATTGTGTGCCTTGCGGCCGTCCCATAAAATTGTATCGTTAAAAACAACCAAAAAAAGCCGCAAAAAGCAACGCTGCTAAAACCGGCAAAGGGCTGTAATAAACGGTACAATATACATAAACAGCTAACACATTTTAAACCCCATAACCATGGAATATCTCCTTGTAACAATAGCCATAATGCTGATATGCATTACGGCGCTTGCACGGCCAAATAAAAACACTTATTAAACTCAATACCTATGAAAAACTTTATCTCCACTCTTTTAACAATGCTTTTTTACATCGCTGCCTATGCACAGCAAAGCAATACCGAAAGCCCTGTAACCGGCAATGCCGCACAGTTTGTTTCGCCCATATCCGTACAGGTACTTGTTGGCAGCCAGGGCATAGGGGCCGATGTAAAATATGGTTTTTTACCCAAATTATCGGGCCGGCTTGGTTTTGGCATCATCCCCGTAAACAAAAATAAAGATTTCCATTTTTTTGGTTTCGCGGTACAAGGCCAGTTTTCAACCAGTTTCTCCAATGTTCATTTGCTGGCCGATTATTCACCCTTTAATACCAACAGCATCCGCCTGGTTGGCGGCGCCTCGTACATTACACAAGGCAAGGCAACAGCCCTTATTTCGCCCATGGGCGGCTATAACATCGGGAGCCAGTCGCTCACCAAAGATCAGATAGGTGTGCTGCAGGCCGATGTAACATGGAAAGGTGTTGCGCCTTACCTGGGCATCGCCCTTTTTAAAGGGTTCCCGGGCCAGCTTTTAAATGTAAACGTTGATGTTGGCACCTATTACCTATCCAGCCCCGGCACTTCATTTACGGGTACAAAGCTACTATCAGATAACGACGCCAATAATATACAGTTCAATAAAAACATGCAGGGCTACCGTTGGATGCCTGTTGTTCAGCTCAATTTTAATTTACGAATCAGATAAAATATCACCATGAAAAACACCTTTAAACTCCATTCACAAATTGGCCCGGCAAAACAGGGCGGCGCGCTTATTAATATTTTTTTAATGATAGCCTGCCTGGTACTGGTACTAACCCTGAATAGCTGCCGTAAGCCTAATGAGGGCATAGCGCTCACCATCAACGAAACCACGCTTACCAAAGCGCCCGTATTATTGCGTTTTGCCAATGCCAATGCAACTTCAAGCAATCAGCCCGGCGATTTTGACGTTAAAATAACCGGCAAGGATGCCGCGCTGGTACAAATGGACGGAGGCTCTACCAGCGATTTCAAGGCTTCGCATGGTTTTTTACCACTGTCGCTTACCGCCAATGCAGCGCCCTCGGTTTCGTCGCCGGTAACATTCAATGTATCTGCCGATATTCCGGGTTATGCGCCCATCACCCAAACCATTACCATTACAACAGATAGCGCGAAAATTGTTGATGTTGGCGTGGTTGAATATGCCAACCCACCCGCAGGTACATCTGTTTTGGCGGCTACCACACCCTTAGCAAACGGTGTATCGGCCGGTACAACCCTTAACCTGCCGCAACGGTCGGGCATGGTTGAAACCGCGCAGATCAAAATTTTACCCGGCACACAAATGCTTGATGCAGATGGATCGGCTATAAACGCATCGGCGCTAACATCCAACATTGTTGATTTCAGCGCCGTTTCTACCACTTCGTACGGGGCCTTCCCCGGGGGCTTTAGCCCTACCAACGTTATTGATAAGGCCGGCAACCAGGTTAATGGCGGCAATGCCATCAACTTTGTATCTGCCGGTTTGCTATCCATTAAAATGTCGGCTGCCGGTACACAGGTGAGGCATTTTTCGCAGCCCATACAGGTAAGCATGAAGCTGGATCCCAACACCACAAACTTTATTACCGGCAACAATATTAAAGCCGGCGACACCGTACCGCTATGGAGCCTTACCGAAGAAACCGGGCAATGGAAAAGCGAGGGCGATGTTACCATAGCCAATGATGGCAATGGCAACCTTACCGCTAATTTCGAAACCTCGCACCTGTGCTGCTTTAACCTTGATTGGAGTTGGGCGGTAGCCGGGCACCCATACGGCACTTGTTTTACGCCGCTAACCGTGCGCATTCATTGCGGCGCAGGCAACAGTGGTGTTTATGATGTAACCATAGTTACACCCAACAACCAATACCTGGCCGGCGCCCATGGCGAATTTGTACACGATGGAGATGTGGTAGTATTTCCGTATGTGCCCAGCATTGCGCAATGTAAGGTTGTTATCAGCAGCTTTAACTTATACCTTAACCCGCGGCTACCTATACTTGCGCAAACCGGCCTGTTTAATCCATGCAGCCAGGGTTCGGTCGATTTAAATTTTGGCAACCCGGCTACGCCTTCGCTCATCAATGTTACCCTTAATATGCAGGGGTATTGCAGTAATAAAAATATTAACCTGCTGCCTTCGGGATGGTTTTTCCTTTACGACATTGGCGCGGCGCGGCTTAATCAAAACGCATGGACTTACGCCTACGTAAGCCGTGGCGTTATCCAGTATGCTTTTGGCACCGGCATTACAGGCAGCCGGGGCAAATACAGCATTAAATTATTTAATGGCGATCAATATTACATGTATGCTTATAACAGCTACATGTGGTACCAAACCTCGGTGTTTACCATGGCGCCGCGAAACTTTACTTTGCCATCAGCAAGCGGTATAAATGGCTCGGCCATTTATGATGCCGGCAGCAATACCTTAAACATCACCGCTAAATTTAGCGTGCGCTGTCATTAAAAGAAATTGGCCGTTAGGTTAATAATTAGGGGAGAAGCCCCGTTAATAGAAATATTGCGGGGCTTTATTAGTTGGGCGTACGCCGCTGGTAGAAGCGTCGCCAGGCTTTACATTTATACGCCTGCAGGCATTACGCGCGTTGGCCGGTATCCATTTCAATCCTTTACGCGAACTACGGCCTTATTAAAACTGATCGGGAGTTACGTGCATATTATTGGGCATGCGGTTTACTTATCATGTTGGCTACGCGCGGCACGCGCGCACCAGCCGAAGGCGCATTACTTCCAGGGCGCTGCGTTTAAACTCCGGTAATTCATCCAGGAACAAAACACCATTGTGCGCCAGCGAAATTTCGCCGGGAGCAGGGTTGCTTCCTCCTCCTACAAGGGCAACATCGCTCGCTCTATCAATCACGGAGGTCATTTCGGTTCAATATTGCTATTAATGTTAAGGTTGGAAAGAATACCCGTACAAAAAATTATAAAATTCTAAAAATTTACTAAATCTTATTTGATTTATAACAAGTTTAGCCCTCACAACCAAATTTAGTTAAAACACAGTGATGAGGCTAAAATAAATCTGTATGAATATAAGTATCATCACATGGGAATATCAAAAGAATGCACAATTTTTTTATTAGTTACTGAAATTAATTAATAACGGCAACGGAAACTCTTTTTTCCAGTTAACATTTTTAAGTTCAAATTCCTTGCCGCTAACAACGTTTGTAGCTATAACCCTTTTGTTTTTTACTAAAATAATTCGGAGAGCTTGGAATAGCCGATTTTTATCTGAGATGGTATAGATGGCTTGTTCATAATATGTCTTGTTGTTCATCGTAACCATTACTAAATATTTTCCGACCCGGATATTGTTATTATATTTAGGTAACTGTATTCTTTGTCCTGATTTAGCGTTGAATGATGGCAATAAAGGGATTTCAAAAGTATTCTCTGTGTAGCAGGAATAGTTGTATAAAAGATTATTTGTTATAGGGCAGTTTAATAAATTATTATAATTAGTGATTTTAAACATCACGTTATAAATAGGTTTACTATCGAGGTTTCTAATTACCCCGTCAGTTACCGCATCCGATTTAACGATAAAATAAAATAACGGTGCATTCTCGCTACCGTTGATAAGTGTTGATAATCTATCTGCGGCTTTACTTAGTTGTTCAGCGGATTTTACTTGGCTTCCTGTAATCAGCTTGGATTGACTAATTGTTGATTGATTAAGTTGCTTTCGTAAACTATCGTTTTGGGTTTGTAGCCTTGTCAGGCTGTTAGTTAACCTTAATTTTTCAGACTTTAAATCGTAAGTATCGTTACGAGCTTTAATAAATGATACGGCAAAATTAAGGATAGATACTACAGTAACCGCAATCACAACGTTACGGATTTGCGAAGCCTCTTTATTCAACTCCTTAGTCTTCGCTCTGAAATCTCTTTTAATCGTTATAAGCGAAATATAAGCTGCGAGAATACTACTTATGATTTGTATTATTAGTACTACCATTCTTTAATTCTTAGTTTTCGATTTACCACGCTGTCTAAAATCTCCGACTTCATACTACTAAGCCCTGAAACTCCGTCTCAGCCACACCTACCCTGCCCAACCATCCCTATCCAAGCTCCTGAAATGTATAGCCTCGGCCAAATGTTCCAGTTTAATTTCTTCGCTGGCGGCAAGGTCGGCAATGGTGCGGGCTACTTTCAGGATGCGATCATAGGCGCGGGCGCTCAGGCCAAGTTTTTCCATGGCTTTTTTCAGGAGGGTTTGGCCGGCTGTATCTATTTTGCACAGGTCACGTACCATTTGGGGGCTCATTTGGGCATTGGCATGTAAATCGGGGCGGTTGCCAAAACGTTCTATCTGAATTTCGCGGGCCTTGATTACGCGTTCGCGGATGTTTTCACTTTTTTCGGCCAACCTGTCTGACGATAGCTCGTTGAAATTCACCGGGGTAACCTCCACATGCAGGTCTATCCTATCCAGCAGCGGGCCCGATATTTTGCTCAGGTATTTTTGCACCATCCCAGGCGGGCAAATGCATTCCTTTTCGGGATGGTTGTAATAGCCGCAGGGGCAGGGGTTCATACTCGCCACCAGCATAAAGCTTGATGGATAATCAACCGTAAACTTCGCCCTTGAAATGGTTACCCGTCGTTCTTCAAGCGGCTGGCGCATTACTTCCAGGGCGCTGCGTTTAAACTCGGGTAATTCATCCAGGAACAAAACACCATTGTGGGCCAGCGAAATTTCGCCGGGGGCGGGGTTGCTTCCGCCGCCCACGAGGGCTACGTCGCTGATGGTATGGTGCGGGCTCCTGAATGGCCTTATCGTAACCAATGCATCGGCCGCGGCAAGCTTACCTGCAACGGAATGAATCTTGGTGGTCTCTAAGGCTTCGTATAAGCTTAGCGGAGGCAAAATGGATGGCAACCTGCGGGCCAGCATGGTTTTGCCGGCTCCCGGCGGACCTATCAGGATGACGTTATGGCCACCGGCGGCGGCAATTTCCAGCGCGCGTTTGATGTTTTCCTGTCCGCGCACTTCGCTAAAGTCGCTATCATAGTTGCACAGGCTGTCGTAAAATTCCTCGCGGGTGTTTACAATTACAGGTTCGAGCTTAATATCGCCATTAAAAAAGCCTACCACTTCTTTGATACTTTCAACGCCATAAACCTGCAGATCATTTACAATAGCAGCCTCGCGGGCGTTTTGTTTAGGGAGGATAAAACCTTTAAATCCATCTTTACGGGCCTGTATAGCTATGGGTAATGCACCTTTTATGGGTTGTAAGCTTCCATCGAGCGATAACTCGCCCATGATGATGTATTTATCCAGTTCATCTGTCACAATTTGGCCGGAGGACGAAAGGATAGCAGCTGCGATAGTTAAATCATAGGCTGATCCCTCTTTTTTGATATCGGCAGGGGCCATGTTTACAATAATCCGTTGCCTTGGCATTCGGAAACTATTGGTTTGCAATGCAGTTTCAACTCGCTGCATTGACTCCCTAACCGCATTATCGGGCAACCCTACAATAAAATAATTGGGTTTTCCACCACTTATATTTACCTCAACCGTAATAGTGATAGCCTGTATCCCATAAACCGCACTGCCAAAAGTTTTAACCAACACTGTGATAAAATTTAATCAGCACGTAAGATAAATATTTTTGGTTATTGTAAAAGGGGAAATAAAAATGTCATCCAACAAAAAACGGCGCCTTTTGGGCGCCGCTGTTAAATACTTATAACCGTTGTTTATACGTATCAAAATCGGCCGCAAAATCTTTCAGGATGTTGTACCATGAATGTGCCCAGTAGTTGCGGAAGCCAAAACCACGGCTGTTTCCGGTTTTATAAACGGTAAATAATACCGTTTTATCGCTCATGTTTACAAAGGTTACCCAGGCGCCGGCCTCGTGTGTTGCTTTATTCATGCCTTCAACAAATAGCATCATTCCCAAGCCTTTCTGGCCCTGGAAATCGTAATTCTTTACCAAATCAACAATGTCCTTTTCTTTAAGCGTGCTAAAATCGCTTGGTTTCTCGGTAAAAAAGTTTTTGGTGATAGCATTGTTTGCCGCTTCGGTCACTTTAAAAGCGAAGTGTACGCTATCGCGGTGCGAGGCACGGGGCACGTTGTATGTTTTGGGCTCCGTTATAAACAGGTTTGCCCAGGCGGGGATATACTTGCTTACAAATTCCGAGTTTAATAGTTCGCCAGTAGCCTTGTATCCCGCCTCAGAGCCAATAAACCTTGCCTGCGAAAAGTCAATTCCCAGCCAGGTAACCGGTACTTTAGGGTTAAACACGTCGGCTTTGGTTTGTGCCTGGGCAATACTTACCGATGTGCAGATAATTAGGGTAATAAAACAGCTAAATTTTGTGATCACTTTCATGGTTATGGTATGCTTGATATTACCTGCCGACGCTACCGGCAGGTAATGCAAAATAATGCACAATTCATGTAATTAGCATAATTGTAAAATAACCTGGCTGTTAAATTTTTGTTGCTCTATGTGCAACAAGTTCAAAACCAAGCCGATATTTTAATTATTAGATGGTGTTTACAAACAAGAAAAAGATGCAGGATACCACGGCATAAGCCATCAGCATAATTGACCATGCTTTTTGGTTGTTTTTGCTCAGTTTTTCAAACGCGATATTCCATTTTTTAAACCGGCCGTTGTTTAGCAGTATAAAGTAATTGAGCAGCAGCGCACCCGAAGCGGCCAACAGCATTACGGTTGCGGTTACCTGGTTAATGTTAAACCATTGTTGATGTAAACAAAGTTGGGTAAACATCAGCAGGTTGGTTAGCAAAAGGATTAACAGGAAACTAACGCCAAAAAGTGAGTTGAATTTGGGTAGGCCACCTTGTCCGAAATTTCTGGCGTTCCATCTGTAAGCGGTTACATAAATGGATTTAATTGCTGCTGTGTTCATGATGTTAATGGTTTAAAGGTTAATAGTTGGTAGTTAAACGAGCCACCGGAATGGATTGTTTGGTTGATAACGCAAACTACAAAATTATATTATGCAAAAAATCCAAATTTTTCAAGATCGCCATATAAAAATTTGCGCGCCCGGCTAATTTAAATAAACCGGGATAGGCTGTCTTCCTGGTAAACAAAAACGGCCACCAAAAGGCAGCTGTTTTATATTATTAAAGTCGAAAAATTTTATTTTGCCGAAGCCATTTGAAGCAGGGCAGCGTCATGATGGTATTTTACTTCGGCTTTGTTATCAAATAACATGGCCGCGCCGCTTTGAGCGGTGTAAGCCGGCCAGTTGGGCAAGCCTTTGGCATTAGGGTTGCCGGTATGGGCAAAATTTATCCAGGCCTGGCTCATTTTATTGGCTAAGGCATAGGCATCCTTACCACCGCCGGTCATTTCTTCGCAGCGTTTAATGTTATCAAACTCAAAACAGATATCGATACAATGGATGGATTTAAACATGCCATCGGCCACTGGTGATTGCCAGGTAAACATATACATATAAACCGGCGCCGCGCCCGTTACTGCCGATTTTGCGTTGGCCTGGCGGATAACACCCGGCCTGAAAGTTGCTAAATCGATATCCAGGTAATCGGATGGTTTTACAGTGCCCGGGTAGGCTTTTAAAACCTCGGCCATGTAGGCATCTGTTTTATCAGCATATTTTTTTTGTAGGTAGCTTTTAACATCGTCCATACTAAAGTTGCGGATGGCCGGGTTTATCAGCGAGGCCATAAACTCGGTTTTAGTTGAGCCAACCAGTAAGGGAATGTTTTTTGATAGTTCGGCAGCGGCCGGGTCATTTAACTGGTAGGGTAAAAACACGCCATCGTTAACTGGTTCCCAGCCAAGACCAAAACCGGCAACGGGCTTGCCTTCGGCTTTTAATTGTTGGGCAACTTTAGGTAATGCTTTTTTTGCGGCGGCGCTCAGGCGTTCGTACGATATGGTTTGTAATGAATCTGCCTGGTTGGGTTGCAGGTTCAATACTTCCAGCATAGCCGCGCCAATTCTTTTTGATACATCGTTATCCATAAATTTTGACTGGTAACTGCCGCTTTGTACAATAGCTTTATGGAACAAGCCTTTTGCTGATGGCGCCGCCATTAAGGTAGTAACCTTGCCGCCACCGCCCGACTGGCCAAAAATGGTTACGTTGTCCAGATCGCCGCCAAAGCTGGCAATGTTTTGTTTTACCCATTGCAGTGCCGCAACAATATCCATCATACCCACATTGGCCGACGATTTATATTTATCGCCATAGGCCGATAGGTTTAAAAAGCCCAGCAGGTTTAAACGATGGTTAATGGATACCACCACAACATCGCCTTTTTTGCTCAGGTTTTCGCCGTCATAGGATGGCAGTTCAATGGCTGAGCCGGCAGCAAAACCGCCGCCATGCAGCCAAACCATTACGGGGCGTTTCTTTTGATCATTAATGCCTGGAGTCCAAACGTTGAGTTTCAGACAATCCTCATTCATATAGCCCCAGTTGTGCTGAAAGCCAAACTCGATTGGGTCGTTAACGGTGGTAGTTGGGTCGATAGGGCAAACAGCGCCGTATACCAGCGATGCGCGGACACCCTGCCACGGCGCGGGCTTTTCGGGTGCCATAAAACGTTTGGCAGTTGCGTAAGGTATGCCTTTGTAATTAAAGGTACCGTTGTGGATGTACCCGCGTACCTGCCCTGCATCGGTGCTGGTTACGGCTACACTTTCGCCGGCAATAATGGCATCGCTGCTTTGGCTGTAGCCAAATAATGGCAACAGGCATAGGGCCAGCAAAGCCCAAAATGTTGAGTTTTTATTCATGGTTATCTGGTTTAATATAATTGGTTTATGGATTATCCGGGGGCTGAATAACATATACCATCACCATGATTTATTGGGCAATAAACCAATAATTATCATTGTGTAGGTATTACACAATGATAATTATAAAATTTTATAAATCAACAGGGCTGTCGATTTATTTAGCAGATAGTCACAAGCTTATTACTTTTGCACAGTAATGCCTTCCAGGCTAAAAGATGCCAGTAAATTTACGTTAGGGTCAATTATCACCTTGACATCGCCGGCAGCCACGGGTACTTTAAGCCCGGTTTCCTTATTTTTGATGTTAAGGGTGTAAGGCTTGCCGTTAACAGTAAACTCCAACGGGAAATCGTAAAGCGATGCCTGTTTTTGTGTTACCGATACTTCAACAACAGAACTATTTGCGCGCCGCATCCATGTTATCTTTAAATCAGGATGGCCGGCAGTTCTTAACCATTGTTTAAAAAATGGTTTTAGGTTTTGGCCGCTGGCTTTTTCCATCACGGCACATAGGTCGGCTGTGTTAGCGTTGCGGCCGTTGTACATGGTGTAATAATTACTTACGCCTTTCCAAAATATAACATCCCCCAGCTTGCGCCTAAGCATATGCAGTACCCAGCCGCCTTTTTGGTAGCTATTGGCGTTTAGCAATTGCATGTATTTATCTTTTACAGCGGTATCAACCACGGGGCTCAGCCTTTTCTTTTCAAAATCAATAACTGTTTGCCTATCCTCAATTAATCGCTTTTTTAAGGTATCGGCACCATATTTATTCTCGAGGTACAGGTTGGTCATGTAGGTGGCAAAACCTTCGCTTAACCATAAGTGGGCAAAGTTTTTTTCGCTTGCGCCGTCGCCAAACCATTGGTGGGCTATTTCGTGCGCCATTAACTCTTCTATGCCCTTGCTGGTAACCGACTCTTCGAAATAAAATATCGCGCTTGCATTTTCCATCCCGCCAAATATGGTTTTCGATTGTACGTTGGCCAGTTTCTCGTAACTGTAAGGGCCAACTTTTTTGATGAAAAACGGCAGTATATCTTTGGCAATGGCATAGTTTTTAAAACCGGCCTCCTTGTTTTCGGGAAACACATAGGTATAAACCGGGATACCGCTTACATCGCCGGGATGGTCAATGGCAAATTCAGCAACGCCAATAACCATTACTTTGGTAGGCAGCACAACATTTTCCTGCCAATGGGTAAGTTTTAGGTGGTTATCCAACGCTTTCTCTTCCAGTTGTAAACCGTTAGCCACCACCTGGTAATGATCAGGTGCGGTTACTTCAAAGTCAACGGTCGCTTTATCTGCCGGGTCGTCAACACAGGGAAGCCAGTTATGCGCCCGGTTTGGCCAGTTATCACCAAAAAAGGTACGGTGGCCAAAGTTGTTGGTTGATATGATCAATCCATCGGCGGGTATGCCTTCGTAGCTAATTACAAAGTTGTGCCTGCTGGGGGCCTTTACAAGGGTATAAATTTTAACAATATCGCTATCCTGTTCAAATTTAAGGCTTTTGCCATTTTCGGTTACTGAAGATACGGTCATCCCTTTGCCACCGGTATTCTTTTTCACCAGGTTCAGGCTAAAGGAGGTAGCATCCTTTATAAATTTTATGGCTATGGTGGCTTCGCCTTTTATATTGTTGTTATCGTCATTAAGCTGTAATGCAAAATTGTAGTGCTGCACATCAATAGCCGAGCCGGGAACCTGGGCATGGGCAGAGAATGCAAAAAAGGCAAAAGCCGCAGGAAATAGTTTTTTATAGTAGAGGATTGAACGCATACAAAACGGTTTAAATGCGAAGTTTATAAAAAACCACAGCATTTAAACCATATGTTAATATTTTTACGTGAGAAAAAACGCAATTATATTAAAAAGTTACGCTTGCACCTGCCGAGAATAAAAAGTAAAGGCCATTTTTTGATGTATTACTCACATAATCAACCTGGTTAAATGGTTTTATAAGGTATGGCGTAAAAACTATTTGTACTTTGTTTATTACATACGTAACCGGTACCGATCCGCTAAAGGCAAGCAGCTGGTATTTCCTCACTTCCTTTTGATTTTCCTGGGTTACGGTTTGGGTGATGATAGTTTGTTTAGGCTGATTGGGAAACAATATGTTAATAGGCGTTTGCTGTTGAGGTGACTCTACCGACCGGGTTACCTGTGATTCGGTATAATAGGTTTGGTAAAACGATTGTGTACCGGCATACAAGGATGCGGTTGGCGTAAACTTAAGGCCATTTAATTTTGTAGCCCCGGTTTTAACCGCAAATATTTCCTTAGATAGTTCGGCAGTGTTGATGATGTCATTCTTGTTGTTTTTATCAAAGCGGTAACTGCCACCGATACTAAGCTTTACAATGTTATCGGGGTTGGCGTACAGTGAACCATCAATCGTGGCATTAAAAGACGATAGGATGATAGGGCTGCTGCCTGTAATAAAAAACTTGGTAGCTGATATTGTACCACCATAATACTTTTTACTATCGAACCCAAAAACATAACCGGGGGTTACACTTAGCCCTTCGGCGCCCGATTTTGACCCGTTAAGATCAAAGTAACCTATGGCGCTCAGGAAAAAACCATGCTTGCTCACCAATGTAAGTGTTGGCAGCAGTAATGGTACACTGCTATCGTCGCGGCGGCCGGCGTAGGTTAAGTTGGAGATATATTGTAGTCCGGCATTTACAAACAGCTCCTTCACTTGCGGCTTTTTGGATGCCGTATCGGTAACGGTTCGCTGGGCAAATGAGGCTGTACAACTGCCCATAATAACAAGCAGTACGATAAGTTTGATAGTTTTCATAAAGGGTTTGATATGCTTAGCATATGTTTTAAATCGACAAAAGGGCCGCTAACGGCCCTTTTGCTAATGATGTTGCTATAATTTGATGTTATTGTTTAGCTGCGCTTACTTTAGTTGAGCTGCTGCCCGAAGCGCTAACAGAAGCGCTTTTTTTACCTGCTTTTATTGTGGTTGCAGATGCCCCACTGTGTGATAAGCTTGCTTTGGCGCTTTTCGTAGTTGTAGCTGCACTACCGGAACTGCTTACGCTTTCCTTGTTGCTAACACTCACATTTTTCCTGGCGGCTATTGCTTTTTTGCCCACTGCAGATGCGGCATTAACCGAAGCAGTTTTAGCTGCTGTAGCTTTCGCTGCAACATTGTTTGCTTTAGCGCTAACGTCTGCTGATGCATTGCTTGCAGCGTCTTTTGATGCTGTAACTGCGCTACTTGCGGCTGTTGCGGCTTTATCTGCCGATGCCGAGCCGCTTACACTACCCGAACCGGTAAGGTTTGCGGCAGCGTCGGCTTTGTTAACTGCTGCATCGGCATTTGTTGCGGCGGCAGCGTTAGCTGTTCCGCTTACGTTGGCTGCCTGGCTCGCAGTTGCCTGCGATTGAGTGGCTGCCGCGTTAGTTGCTGCCTGAGTTTGCGCAGCGGTACGGGCAGCAGCGCTTTGGGCCTGTGCAGCCGCCTGGTTGCTGACATTGGTAGTTGCAGTTGCGGCTTTTTGAGCCACAGTAGCGGCATTCACAGATGGTAATGCAGTTTGTGTAACAATTTTTGTTGCTGTTGCAGCACCTACGTTAACTTGTGCAATGCCGGATTTTGCTACGAATAAAGCCGCCGTAATTAATACTGATTTAACTAAAGTTTTCATAATATCTATCTATTAAATTTGTCGTTTACATGCCGGATTATTATACCGGCCTCATGACATTATGTAGACAAATGGTATGCCATTGGCCAAATAAAGCCCAAATAGTGCGAACATTGTGTGTTTTTCGTATAAAATACTATACAAAAAACAAGAAAAGCTTATCAACGTATAAAAAAGGGAACAGTTTACGGGCACCCAAGAGCTATGAGGGCCGGGCTGTTTTATACTCAAAAAAATAAAGCCCCCGGCAAACTACCAGGACACTGAAAAAGTAGCTCTTTAATGAGCGGCATTTATAAAGCGATTTAATAAAGGATCATCTTTTATTAAATCGCTTTTTTATTTCCTGTATATTTCCAGCTATGCTTCAGGACGAACTGGTGTCGAATGAAGGCAAAGCAAGGATGATTCAGCCTAAGCTTTCTTGCTTTTCGATTTTAGCTGGTTAGTTTGATAATTCTTTTTAGGTTAACAGTAAAAATTGCCAATGCTCCCTGCATCTGCATATTTTCAATCCCATAAGATATCGCTCTGTGGTAACCATGAACATTTTTTAACCCACTGTTTTTCGCCTCAATCTTGTATCGATGCTTAGTTTTCTCTTTATAGTAGTCTGTTTCCTGAAAAGCCATCTGCTGGCTGTGCTGGTCCGATTTAATAGTTATGGAATATGTTTTGGTCTTTGCGCCTGTTTTATAACAATTATCTTTTAATGGGCAGGTTTTATATTTTTCAACATCAAAATAATAAACGAGAGCTTGGTTCTTCCCACGGTTATTTTTCCCTCGACGTGCTTTTTTTATAGCCATTTCGCAACAGTTTTGAACGTTCTCTGAGAACTTCAAGTGCTGAATGTGGTTTGACCTGGATAGCGAATGGGTTGCATCAACAATAATGGATTTGGATTTAATAATATCCTTTTCAATCGCTATAGAAACAGTTTTGCTCATTAGCAGGTTCAACAGTTCTGCATCCTTCAAACGAAGCTTCCTGAATTTGGTCAACAAACTGGGATTAATTACTTCATCCTCGGGAGCCATATCGAGGAAATATTTGAAGGACATATCATATTGTGAGCGTTAAACGACATCTACATCCGAAATGGTATAGATCGTTTTCAGCAACAGGTATTTGAACATGCGTACCGGGCTTTCTGCCATACGCCCGTTATTAGAACAATATTTGGCTAACAACTCATCATAAATAAAGGTGAAATCTATCAGCTCGCCGATCTTGCGAAGCAGATTGTCCTTGGGAACGACCAGATCATATAGCCAGGAATAGGGACTGAGCTGAATTTTTTGTTGTTGAGTTAACATCTAAAAGGCTGCCGATTATACCTTTAAGATACAAAAAGGAGCAGAAACCGTAATTCCTACTCCTTTTTATCCCCCTGTTTTCAGAAAGACTTTTTCAGTGCCCTTCCATTTGATGACAGTCTTTTTCTTTTTTATCGTATCCTCCGGTTTTTAATTCCGGTCTCAGGTTCCGTATTCGGGCGTGGTTACTTCGCTTTCTTCAAACTCGTAATCTGTTAACGGCGGGCATGAGCAAATGAGCGTTCTGTCGCCATAAGTATCATTAACCCTGCCTACTGATGGCCAGAATTTAAAGGCTGCTACATAAGGCAGCGGGAATGCCGCTTTTTGGCGGGTGTATGGATGTTCCCACTCGTTGCCGGTAATTACGGCCACCGTGTGTGGTGCATTTTTTAACGGGTTATCAGTTTTATCTAACACTCCACTGGCAACATCAGCAATTTCATGGCGGATAGCTATCATCGCATCGCAGAAACGGTCAAGCTCGTGCTTAGGCTCCGATTCGGTTGGCTCAACCATCACCGTGCCCGCAACCGGGAACGATACGGTTGGTGCATGGAAGCCATAGTCCATTAAACGCTTGGCTATATCAGTAACCTCGATACCGAACGGTTTAAACGAGCGGCAATCCAATATCATTTCGTGCGCGCAACGGCCATTGGCACCGGTGTATAATACCGGGAAATGACTTTCTAAGCGGGTTTTAATGTAGTTGGCATTCAGGATAGCGTAGCGGGTTGCATTGGTTAAGCCTTCACTGCCCATCATAGCTATATAAGCGTGTGAAATGATCAGGATAGATGCAGAACCCCATGGTGCTGCAGATACCGCGTGGATAGATTTACCCCTGTCAATATCAACCACAGCATGACCTGGTAAGTAAGGCACCAGGTGTTTAGCTACACCAATTGGCCCCATACCGGGGCCACCGCCACCGTGAGGGATACAGAAGGTTTTGTGCAGGTTTAAATGGCAAACATCGGCACCAATATTGGCCGGGCTGGTTAAGCCTACCTGCGCGTTCATGTTGGCGCCATCCATATAAACCTGGCCGCCATTCTGGTGAATGATCTCACAGATCTCGATGATCGACTCCTCAAATACACCGTGTGTAGATGGGTAGGTAACCATTAAGCACGATAGCTCATTTTTATATTGCTCGGCTTTAGCACGCATATCTGCAACGTCGATGTTACCATTATCATCACATTTAACAACCACTATCTTCATACCTGCCATAGCTGCAGATGCAGGGTTGGTGCCGTGTGCCGATGATGGTATTAACGCGATGTTCCGGTGGGTATCGCCCCTGTCATGATGGTAGGCGCGGATAACCATTAAACCGGCGTATTCGCCTTGTGCGCCGGCGTTTGGCTGTAAGCTCATGGCTGCAAACCCGGTGATTTCGCTTAACCAGTTGTTAATCTCGTCAAACAGCTGCATGTAGCCGCCAACCTGGTCGGTTGGTGCAAAAGGGTGAATTTTGCTAAAATGGTTCCAGGTAACCGGGATCATTTCGGTAGTAGCGTTCAGCTTCATGGTGCAAGAACCCAATGCTATCATGGAGTGGCAAAGCGAAAGGTCCTTAGCCTCCAACGATTTAATATAACGCAGCATTTCATGTTCTGAATGGTGCGAGTTAAATAACGCGTGTGTTAAGTAAGTAGATGTCCGCTGTAATTCGGTTGGGATTACCGTTTCCAGGCTGGCTTTCAATCCGTCAAAATCAACATCGTTAATGGTTTTACCCAATACTTTTGCGAAGAACCTCACAATGGTTTTGATATCCTCGGGCGATGTGGTTTCATCAACAGAAATGGTAACAACCGAACCTTCGTAGTTCAGGTTCATTTCGTTGTTTAACGCTTCAGAATGGATAGGGCCTGCTAAGTGGGCCACATCAAACTTCAGGGTATCAAAATAATTTTCGTTCAGTTGCTTGTAACCTAATTCGCCAAGTGCCTTAGCTAACAGGATGGTTAAGCCATGAATCCTCTCGGCTATTAATTTAACCCCTTTAGGGCCATGGTATACGGCATACATACCGGCCATAATAGCCAATAATGCCTGCGCGGTACAAATATTTGAAGTGGCTTTATCCCTGCGGATATGCTGCTCGCGGGTTTGCAAAGCCATACGTAAGGCATAGTTGCCCGCGCTATCGATAGTTACACCGATGATGCGGCCGGGGATAGAGCGCTTGTATTCTTCTTTAGTAGCAAAAAAAGCGGCATGGGGGCCGCCAAAACCCATTGGTACACCAAAGCGTTGTGTAGTGCCAACAACAATATCGGCACCCCATTCACCCGGAGGGGTTAGCAATACCAGGCTCATGATATCTGCAACAACGGTTAGTTTAATGCCTTTTTCGTGGCCGGCGGCAGCAAAATCCTTGTAGTTGTACACCGCGCCTTTACCGGCAGGGTATTGTACAATGGCGCCAAACATATTGTCGGTTAATTCAACTGTGCGGTGGTCGCCTATTTGCAGCACTATACCGTAAGGCTCCGAGCGGGTTTTTAAAATATCTATAGTTTGCGGGAACAGTTCTTCGGATACAAAGAATACGTTGGCAGCATTGTTTTTACGCAGGCTGTATTGCATAAACATAGCCTCGGCAGCAGCTGTGCCTTCATCCAATAGGGATGCGTTGGCAATTTCCATACCGGTAAGGTCGATAACCATGGTTTGGAAATTTAACAGTGCCTGTAAACGGCCTTGCGCAATCTCGGCCTGGTACGGGGTGTATTGGGTGTACCATCCGGGGTTTTCGAGGATATTACGCTGAATAACGCCAGGCACAATTACATCATAGTAACCCTTGCCGATAAACGACTTGAATACCTTGTTTTTTAATGATGTTTGTTTAAGTGTGGTGAGATAGTCAAACTCGCTTTTCGCAGGGGGCAAATCAAGTGGTTTTTTTAACCTGATCTGGTCTGGAATGGTTTGCGCAATCAATTCATCAAGTGAGCTAACACCGATGGTTTTTAACATTTTTGCCGTGTCGGCCTCATTCGGAGCAATATGCCTTGACTGGAATTGTTCCTGATAATCTGCGTTTAGCTTCATGAAGTAGTCGTCCCCTTAAATTTACCGCAAAGGTACGGTTTTACAATATGAGTAACAATTAGGTAATATCATATTGACAAAGCATTTACAAGGAAAAAATGTATTTTAGATGCGATTACCTAAACACATGGGCAGGCGGGCATTACTACTACTTTTATTTCTGTTTATCTGCTTCAGATCGGTTGCTGCCACGTTTGTGGTTACCAGCAATGCCGATAGCGGGCCGGGCACCCTGCGCGAGGCCTTAACCTTGGCGGCTGCTAATGGCAGTACGGAGAAGGATTTTATCAATTTTAATTTACCGAATGTGAGCGAGGCGGGCAGGACGATCACCCTGGAAAGTGAACTGCCTTATTGTTCCTCAAACCTGATTATTGATGGCACCACTCAAACGGGTTCAAAATTCCAGGTAAGTGATGCTAAAATAGCCATCGTCCCCAATCACGAAAATTATGTAGTCCCTTTTTTTGATACAGGCGCATTTGTTATTAAAGGTGTCAGCAACGTTGCCATTTATGGCTTTTTTATACGTGATTTTGCTTATTTAAAAAACAACTACCCCGGTTCTGGTTCTATTGTAAACTCCGGCATTATAATTTATGGTTCTAAAAATATCAATATTGGAGCACCCGGAAAAGGGAATATTTTTAGAGATAACCCAACAGATATATTTGCAAGCGAAACGGATTATACTACTGGCGACTTCCCTTCAGATGTAACAGTACAAAGCAATTACATGGGATGTCTGGATGATAAGGGATTATATTACCCGGGCAGTATAGCTTATTTTGGTGACAATTTAATATTTGGCGGCGAAAATGACGCAGAAGGCAACCACGTATTGGGGGCGGTTTGGATAGTAGGCGGAAAAAACAACCGGATTACCCACAATGCGTTTGACTTTGATTTTAATGGAAATCCTGTACATCAGCAAGACATTGTGATACTCCCCATAATTGAAGGAGGAGGAAACAATATGCTGGTTGCAAACAATACCTGGGGTACAATAAAGGTAGATCTTTTTGGAGCTTTTGATTTCAAATTTATTTCTAACAAGGCTGCAGAAGGTGGTGTAATGGATATGTACGACTGCCATAACGGAACGATAGGTACCGACGATGTAAGCCTTTTAAACGATCTGAAAAAAACTGTTATAACGTCGAATCAATGCTCCAATATCGAGCTCAGAAAGAACAGCATTATTTGTACCTATTGGCCATACACTATTTATAATCCCAAAACTGATATTCCTGATATAAAGCTGCTGGTAAGTAACGATAGCGAGTTTTCGGGCACGGCGGCACCGGGTTCAGAAATATATATATACAACGATAACACAGATTGCGACGTATGTAACCCGGTTGAATTTTATAAACAAGTCACTGTCGACGCCACGGGAAATTGGAAAATTACCGGAGATTTTAGCAAAAAAAAATTGCTGGCTAATGCAACATTGAAACAAAATTCATCCGAATACACGCTGCCTGCCATTGGATATGATCCCGACGACATTGTATCGCCTACATGTGGCCGAAAAAATGGATCAATAAAAATTAAAACAACCAGGCAGGTTTTAAAAATCGAATGGTTTGACGCGAGTACAAATACAAAAGTAGGAGAAGGTCCGGAAATAAAAGGTTTAGGCCCGGGTACTTATTATGCGCGGGGATCAAACAACAGGTGCTGGTCCAAAACGGGTGATATTACCATTGGCGATTTTACACCAAAGATAAACAGCGACTATGTAGAGGTAACAAATCCATCCTGTGGCCAGGGAGGCGCTATAACACGATTATATTTAAATGGTAGCAACCCTGCAACAACTTATACCTGGCGCGATAAAGCACAAAATATAGTTGGCAATGATTTAGATATTTATGATTTAAAAGAAGGAGAATACACGTTAACAGTTAAGGTTGGTGATGGCTGCGAGGTTAAATATGGCCCGGTTGTACTTAAAAATGCCACTGGCCCTAATATTGACGACTCAAAACCCAACATCATCAACACCAACTGCGGCCAAACAATAGGCGCTATTCAAAACATAACTGTTACCGGCGGCACCGGCACCCGCCACTTTACCTGGAAAAACGCCCAGCAGCAGGAGGTGGCCTACACGCAGGATTTAACCGGCCAACCAGCAGGCAAATATACCTTGCAGGTAACAGACGATAGCCAATGCGGCCCCATTTACAGTAAAGAAATTGAAATAACAGAAGTTAACGGCATAAGCATTACAGAATCGCTTAATGCCACAACACCTGCCAGTTGCGGTAAAGCAAACGGTGCGGTAACCGGTGTTACGGCAACAGGTGGCACTAAATATGAATGGCGCGATGTTAATGGTAACTTGGTGGGCAGCAGCCCCGATTTAAAAAACGTACCGGGTGGGGCCTATCAGCTAACCGTATCCAACACTTTTTGCCAAAAACAATCAAAGGTATACCAGGTAACCGAACAGTCGGGCACCGTATTCCCCTCAACCTATACCGTTAACCATATTGATGCCTGTTACGGGAAAGCTAACGGCGCATTACAGGTAAACCAGGATATCCTGATAAAGGCTGTTAGGTGGGTTAACGCCGCCGGAGTTGACGTTGCCATGCACCACGGCGCAACAGGTTTGCCCGCCGGTAACTACAAGCTTTATTTAACGGATCAAAACGATTGCGAAAGTTATTATAACACCTACCAGGTAGATCAGCTGCCCGAGTTAAAAGTTACAGATATCGGGCAAACAGGCAATGAACAATGCGGATTGAAAAGCGGTTACGTAAGTAACGTAACGGTTGCCGGAGGATTACCGCCCTATACCTACACCTGGTTTGATGCCAACGGAGCATCAATAGGATCCACAAACAGCATAGCCAATCTTTCGGCAGGTATCTATACATTAAATATTGCGGATAGCAGATGCGGGAGCATAAATGTTAACTACCAAATTCAAAACATTACGCAGGATTTGACGGCGCCATCGGTAAGTGATATCCAGGTTTGCAGTCCGGGGGATGCCATTCTTTTGGTAAACAACGCCGGAGCCGATGTCGTTTACCGTTTATACGATCAGGCTGATAGCGCCTCACCGTTAACTGAACAAACAGGTGGGCGGTTCAAAATAACTGTAACCGCAAATCGCAGTTTTTTTGTAAGCCAGGTAAGCGGCACCTGCGAAAGCCCAAAAACACAAGTAAAAGTATCGGTAGGCTTGTCTCCGCTCAGCATTGCCAATTCGTTTACCCCCAATGGCGATGGAAGCAATGATTACTGGAAAATTAGCAACATCGAAAGCTACCCTGCCGCCATAGTACAGGTATTTAACCGCAACGGCCAAAAGCTGTTTGAATCAAAAGGATATGCAACACCGTTTAACGGTACCTATAATGGTAAAGCGTTGCCCGTAGGCACTTACTACTATATCATCAACCTGAATAAAAACTGTAACCTGCTATCGGGAAGCTTAACTATTTTGAGGTAATGAATTCACGTCTGAGATCTATATTGACAAATTTGAGTGATTTATAATATGCGCAACTGGTTGTTCCTTTTTATTTTGCCGTTGTTGCTGTGCTCAAATATGGCGGCAGGTGCAATATTTGTAGTAACCAGCAATGCCGATAGCGGGCCCGGTACCCTGCGCGAAGCTTTGACATTAGCAGCGGCCAACGGAAGCAGCCAGAAGGATTTTATCAATTTTAATTTGCCGGGAACCAGTGAAAGCGCAAGGACAATAGCCATAGCCACCTCCCTGCCCATGATTACATCAAACGTGGTGATTGACGGGACCACGCAAAACGGGGTTGTCTTTGGCCAAAGTGATGCACGGGTTAAGGTTTCAACACTTTATCAATCGTATGACGACAACAAAATCATTGTATTTGAAGCGCAAAACGCGGCCCACGTTGAAATATATGGCCTTTATATTTATGATTTCACCGATATCGTACTTTCGCGCCCGGCATTGGCTGTGCGGAATGGATTAAAATTTACCAACTGTACCAATATAATCATAGGAGCGGTAAACAAAGGAAACCTCATACGTGGTTTTAGTTATTATAGCCTTGATTTTGAAAAGGCCGATCATATAACTCTGCAGGCAAACGTAATAGGAGTAACTCAATTTAATAAGGTAGGGAACGAGGGGGAGGATGCCGGATCATATGATGCCGCCTCCGGGCTTATCAATTTTGCAAATTGCGATCATATTACTCTGGGCGGCGATATTAGCCAGGGGAATTTAATTTTCACAGGCATAAATCTCCAGTTTACCGAGCTTAGCAATGTTACCGTTAACATTAAATCAAACAACTTTTTGGTTTACAAGGATGGGGTTAGTACCGTGAATTCCCTGGCTGAATTTTACCGGCCCTTAATTATGGTTTCAACCATCCTGACGGGCGAAATTCAGAACGATGAACAAGCACGAACTGTTGAAGCAAATGTTAATATGGACGTGAGTAACAATGTAAGCGGCAGCAGTCTTGAATTATTTCGTTTCAACCTTATCGCAGGCACAACAAATTTTACAAATAACTTTTTCGACGTTGCGCGGGACGGCAGCACCATTGTTGGCTCCTCCCAGGGAATAGCTTCGCTCGAAATCCCGATAGAAGTTAGCGATTGCAAAGCTCAGTTTAATATTGGTACAAATGATAAAACTAAAAGGAACCTGTTTTACAATGTTCAGCAAGGGGTAAGGGTAAGCGGCGACCCTAATGTATTTTTGAGATATAACGATTTTAAGTGCGTATTAGAATATGCTTACAAAAATCAAATATTTGCAACTAAGTATACCTTACCTGATGTTGTTATTAACTCAGTCAGCAAAAATGGCCTTAACACACACGTTGATGGCACGGCAACGCCAAACGCTACTATCGATATTTATTCTTCAGAGAGTTGCCAGGTACAGTGTAGTATCCGGAGTTATACGCAAACGGTAACTGCAGATAATTCAGGTAAATGGCAAACGGATATATTAAATCTGAGCGGAATTTTTTATGCCTCGGCCACGCTGAACAACCAAACATCCGAGTTCAAAACATTTCAGGTAAATGCTGATAATATTAAGATAAAACCCTTGCGATGCGATGATGTTGGCTACATAGCAGGTTTAAAAGTCCCATCCGGAATATCTTACTACTGGGTTGATGAAGGAGGTAAAAAAGTATCGGATGATCTTGACCTTAAGATTACCAAACCCGGCAAATATCAGCTGGTTTTAGGCGAGGGCTGCATTACCAGCGATTGGTTTGAGATTACCGATGATAGGCTGCAAATTTTTGATAACGGTATTAAAACAACCGATATAAGTTGCGGCATAGCAAACGGTTCGATAAAAGGTCTTTTTATTTATGACCCCGAAAATAAGATTAAGGCCACCACCTGGGCAGATCAGACAGGCAAGGTGGTTGGTAATACTGTAGATGTTGATCATTTGCCAGCCGGAATTTACTCGCTAACCGTTTTAACCACCGATGACTGTACTAAAAATTATGGCGTAGTAAATATTAAAAATACAGCCGGCGTTAGTTTCAATTACTCACAAATGCAGATTGAGCCAAACGGATGTAGTATTTCTGTTGGTGCAATAAAAAATATTATCATTGCTGGTGGCCAGGGCGATTTAAAATACAGCTGGAAAAATGAACAGGGGGTAGAAGTTGCCACTACTAAAGATCTTACCGGGCAACTTAAAGGCAGCTATACATTGCAGGTAACCGATGGTTCGGGTTGCCCTCCCATATCTTCAAAGCCGGTTGATATAGACCAAAGCAGCGGTATTTCTTATGACGATAGCCATAAAAAGGTTGTGAATGCAACATGTGGCGAAGCAAACGGCGCAATTACTGATGTAAAAGCAATTTCATTAATACATAAAGAATCGCCTATTCATTATAAATGGACAGATAAAGCGGGTAACACTGTTGGCGATAAGCAGGATTTGATAAATATTGGAGGGGGCGACTATCAATTTTGGGTATGGGATGATTGCGGTGCTATATTAAACAGCAGTTTTATTCACGTTGACGGGCAGCCCGCAACAATTTACCCCGATTATTCCTATAAAGTAACTGATATTTGCCCGGGAAGTGATTATGGTTCAATAACCGTGCAGACTGATGCGCTGGCAAAATCGGCACGATGGGTAAATAGCCAGGGGCAAAACATGCCGTCCAATAGTACAACCATAAGCAATTTGCCGGCGGGGGTTTACAAATTGTACCTCACCAACCAAAACGGCTGCGAAATTTTTTATAAAAGCTACACGGTAAGCTTTATTGCGCCTTTGCAAATAATACAGGGAACCGAACAAAAGCAGAATGACCAATGCGGATCAAAAACCGGGAGTATCAAAAATATATGGGTTTTGGGCGGGGCATTACCATACACTTTTACCTGGTATAATGCCGACGGAAAAACGATATCTACATCGCCTGATCTGCTCAACGTGGGCGAAGGCACTTACACGGTTCAGGTAATCGATGTTAGTTCCTGTAACTTGCCGGCACGGCAAAATTTTACCATTAATAATGACGCCGTTACGGTTGCGGCACCTGTAGTAAATCCCTTACAATTATGTTCGCCGGGCGAGGCTTTACTGCTGGTGAATAATGCGTCGCCCACCACTGTGTACCGGCTTTATAACACGGCAACCGCTATAAGCCCCATTGCCGAAAAGGCAGGTGGAGGGTTTACCATAAATGCTGTTGCGGGTAGCACCTTTTATGTTTCGCAGCTAAACGGTCTTTGTGAAAGCGCGCGTGCACCCGTGCAAATTTCTGTAAGCCTTTCGGCTATCGATATTGCCAACACCTTTACCCCCAACGGCGATGGCCATAACGATTATTGGAAAATAAACAACATCGAAAGCTACCCTGCCGCCGTGGTTCAGGTATTTAACCGCAACGGCCAAAAGCTTTTTGAATCAAAAGGATATGCAACGCCCTTTAACGGTACCTATATTGGCAAAGCGTTGCCCGTAGGCACTTACTACTATATCATCAACCTGAATAAAAACTGTAACCTGCTATCGGGAAGCTTAACTATTTTGAGATAGTACTAAGTCTTAAGTCAGGAGTTTTAAGTCGATAGTAGCAAATCTAAAATCAAAACAATTTCTTTTCACTCAAGACTTTCAACTTCAGACTAATTATTTACTACCAACTGCCTTAAATACATCTGGATGGTATTCTCCAATCCATAATATAACGCATCGCAAATAAGGGCGTGGCCTATGCTTACTTCATCCAAAGCTGGTATGTTTTCGGCAAAGTATTTCAGGTTGTGCAGGTCAAGATCATGCCCGGCGTTAATGCCCAGGCCAGCCTCGTGAGCTACCTTCGCGGCGTCGATATAGGGTGCTATAGCCAGTTCTTTACCCTGGTGACAATGGGTAGCATAACCCTCGGTATAAAGCTCAATACGGTCGGTGCCGGTTTTGGCGGCCCCTTCAACCATTTTAGCAATCGGGTCAACAAAAATAGATACACGGATGCCGGCTTCTTTAAAAACGGCTATCATATCTGTTAAGTAGTGATAGTTGGTGATAGTATCCCAGCCATGGTTAGATGTTATTTGTCCTAATACATCAGGTACCAGGGTAACCTGCTCTGGTTTGTTGGCTAATACCAGGTCGATAAACTTTTGTTCCTGGCAATTGCCTTCAATATTAAACTCGGTGGTAACTATTCCTTTCAGATCAAAAACATCCTGGTAGCGGATGTGCCTTTCATCGGGACGGGGATGCACGGTGATTCCCTGCGCGCCAAAACGTTCGCAATCTTTGGCAACCTGTACCAAATCGGGGTTGTTACCGCCGCGCGAATTACGCAGGGTAGCTATTTTATTGATATTGACAGATAAACGGGTCATGGGGCAAAGTTAATACATCATTTATATATAAATAAACCTATTATTAAGGGATAAGTTTATATTTAAATCATGAAATGGAAACCTATCCTTACAGAGCTGGCCATACTGTTAGGCATATTCATGCTCGCTACAGCATTTTCATTGTTGTTTACCCGTACGTTATTTGGCAATGCAGCGCTCGATATCAACCTGCATGGCACCTATTTTGTAGGTAAGTTTTCATGGTGGATATTTGTATTTCCGCCGTTTTTTGTGTTAGTGGTATTGATCTATTTGATACGGGCTATAGCCGGTCGTTTTACTAACAGGATCGTGAACGTGGTACTCACAGCCGGACTTTTTTTTAATATTTTGCTGTTATTAAGGATTTATAAAAGTTTATTGGCGATTGAAAATATGATAATGTCGTCCGCTTCAGGTAGCGTCACCTTGTACCCTCCATTATCAGCGTTAAAAGATGTTCAAAAGCCGGTAAAGCACATTCAGGAATCCGCACCTTTCAGCCATGTTATATTTATTATTTTAGTCGTTGTTTTAGTTTTACTGGTTACATGTGCTGTTTTAACCGGCAAAAACTGGAATGTTAATAAACATGAATTACAAAAGTTTTAGATCGATCGCCCTCGTTTTTTTATTTTTCACAGGCCTATACAAAAATGCCGATGCCCAGGCCCTTTATCGTAAAATAGAAAATTATAAAGCCTTTTACGGTTGGGCGCACCATTATCCGCAAGATTGGATGATTATCCGCTCGTTTGAAAACGAGGGTAAAAGCTATTACCTGCTGGTCAATCCTCAAACCTTGGAAACAAAAATTGAAGAGCCCAATTTTTACCAGGTAAAGCCAATGAGCCTAACCGATGCCCGCATTTTTTTTAAAAACACCCCTTATCAAAAGGCGCTGCGCAAGGCCGAAAAACAATCGGTAACCATACAGGATGCGGGCATTGAAAGCGGGGTGCCCAAAGAAACGGGCATCAGCCTTACAGCCGACCTTTGCCCATCGCACAGGCCATTGGATAAACGTATTTTTACAGATATTTTCAACGAGTTTAAAAAAGTGGAGCGACCGGTACCCGTTGCTTTATCAGTAACCGGCATCTGGATGCGGCAGCACCCGCAGGACCTGGAGTGGCTTAAGGAGATGCAGGCTAAACACGAAATTTACATCACCTGGATAAATCATTCTTTTAACCATCGTGTAAGCCTCAAGGCGCCGCTTAAGGAAAACTTTTTGCTTGAACCTGGTACCGATATTAGCTACGAAGTGTTGGAAACCGAAAAGGCCATGCTCAAAAACGGACTTTTACCATCGGTGTTTTTCAGGTTCCCCGGTTTGGTGTCTGATCAGCAATTGGTTTACAAGATAACTGATTTTGGATTGATCCCGGTTGGAACGGATGCCTGGCTGGCCAAAGGCCAGCAACCCCAGGCTGGCAGTATTGTACTGATACATGGCAATGGCAACGAACCTACCGGCGTTAACGATTTTATCAAGCTGTTGCAATCAAAAACCCAGGCCATAGCCAACAAGCAATGGCTGTTATATGATCTTCGCGAGAGTGTAGACGAGGAGTTTGAAGGGCAATAGGCTTCCTTAAACAGTAAAGGCGTTGCGGTTTTGTTGCTATCTTCCATTTTATGGCACTATTCAATTTATTGATAGCTAAGCAAATAGGGATTTATGCTATCCCGCATGTAGCGCAACGCTACAAAAATCTTAATTCTTGACTCTTAATTCTTGATTCTTCTCCGAAACTAATTCAGCCTCCTCACCATTTGCTCCTCAACCTTTTTAAACACCTGGATGGGTTTAAGGCTGCGCCAGCCCAGATCATCTAACTGGCCGCCAAAGTTGATGTAGTAATCAATGTTATTGCGTTTAAATTCGTCAATCACATGCTCGCGGAAGTTGATGCCCGCTATCCAGCCGTCTTCAACATCCTGAAACCACTCTTCGTAATAACAATCATCTGATGAGTGAAAGTTGAGGATGTTTTCGCCTATCAGTATAAAATGGTTAATGCCGTTATCAATCATTAGCTCCAGTATCTCGCGTTTCAGCATCATGATGTCATTATTAATGGCATCATTCCACTCGCCTATAAACTCAATAATGGTATAGCCTTTTTCATAATCGGCATACAGTACTTTCATGTACAGCGTATTGGAGCCGAACGAATCCCATTGCGGATGCAACAAGTAGTTGTATACCTGCTTATCAAACTCAAACTCGCTATACTCCGTAGCATAAAAAGGCGAATATTCGTCTTCGGCTGCTATGTAATCATCCCTCCAGCGGTAATATGGCTCTATCTCGTGCATGTTTCTTTCACATTTTTGTCTGAACCAGAATTTTCAAAATTTAAGAATTAACAGAATCCTATCCCTCTTCATTTTCAAATCTTCAAATTCTCAAATCCTCAAATTGCAGTTTTATAATTATCAACAGCAGCTCTTACGCTGCCATATTTTTTTAACAGGGTGGCGGCTTCGGCTTCGGCAAGCCCGGTTTCGTCCATTACCATGTGGGTACCACGGTCAATCAGTTTATCATTACTTAACTGCATATCAACCATTTTATTCCCTTTTACCTTGCCCAGCTGAATCATTACACTGGTGCTCAGCATATTTAAAACCAGCTTTTGGGCCGTGCCTGCCTTCATCCGGGTCGATCCGGTTAAAAACTCGGGGCCGGTAACTACTTCAACCGGGTATTGGGCAACGGCCGCAACCGGGCTACCGCTATTACAAACTATACAGCCGGTAACCATATTATGGCTGTTGGCCGCTTTAAGGCCCCCAATTACGTAGGGTGTAGTGCCCGATGCGGCAATACCCACCACTACGTCTTTTTCGGTTACGTTATACTCCAACAGGTTGTGCCAGGCAAGTTCGGTATTGTCTTCGGCAAATTCAACCGCTTTTCTGATTGCTCCGTCGCCACCGGCTATCAACCCAACTACCATATCAAACGGAACACCAAATGTTGGCGGGCACTCTGATGCATCAACTACACCAAGACGGCCACTGGTGCCGGCGCCAATGTAAAAAAGGCGGCCGCCATGCTTCATCCGTTCGGCAGTTATGGTGGCCAGCGCCTCAATCTGGGGCAATGCTTTGGCCACCGCAAGCGGTACGGTTTGGTCTTCCCGGTTTATGTTTTCCAGGATTTCTTTTACCGATTGCAGCTCCAGGTTTTTATAATGCGATTCCCTTTCGGTGGTACGTTCCATTAATTTTTAATAATTTATAACAAAATTCGTTAAAAAACATCAAATGCAAGGCTGCCGATAAAAATTATTGGCAATGCATTGATTAACTTTGTTTGCGAATATGAAAAAGACTGCGGGTGTAATTTTCAGGACGCTGATCCTGTTGCTGGTGGGGATTACTATTGGATTATACATTAGTAGGAACAATGGCGACCGTAACCTTGGTTTTTCATTTTCTGGCGACGATAAACTATCTAAAGTGCTAACCCTGGTTGGCGAAAGTTATGTAGATAGTGTTAATGTTGACAGTATTGAAGGCGCATCTATCAACGAGCTGCTGCAAAACCTCGATCCGCATTCACTTTACCTGCCACCACAGCAGGCGCAAAACATCAACGAACGTTTAGAAGGTGGTTTTAACGGCATTGGTATTGAGTACCAGTTGCTGCGCGATACGCTGATAATTACCCAGGTATACGCCGGCGGGCCTGCAGCCAAAGCGGGCTTGCCCGTGGGTAGCAAGGTTGTTAATGTTGATCATAAAAAATTCTCGGGCACAAAACTAACAGCCGAAAAGGTTAATAATATTTTCAGGGGCGAAAAAGATGCCACCATTGTAATGGATGTGGCAAACGCTGATGGCAAAGGCACCAAGGCATTTGCCATGAAACGTGGCCGGGTTGATATAAGCAGTGTAAATGCGGCGTATATGGCCAATGCCAATACTGGCTATATTAAAATAAGCAAATTTGCCGCTACTACCGATGTTGATTTCCGCACGGCGCTTAAAAAGCTTAAGGTAGATGGCATGAATAAGCTGGTGCTTGATTTGCGGGGCAACGGCGGCGGCTACCTAAGCGCGGCAACATCAATGGCCGATGAGTTTTTGGGTAAAGGCAAGCTGATTGTATACACCCAGGGTGTTCACGAACCCCGCACCGATTATTTTGCTACCGACTCTGGCGTGTTTCAGCAAGGAAAGGTTACTGTGCTGATAGATGAATATTCGGCATCGGCAAGCGAGATACTGGCCGGGGCCTTGCAGGATTTGGATAGGGCTACCATTGTTGGCCGCCGCTCGTTTGGTAAAGGATTGGTACAACAGCAATTTCCGTTTGGCGATGGCTCGGCCATTAACTTAACCGTGGCAAGGTACTATACGCCATCGGGCAGGTCGATACAAAAATCATACAAAGAGGGTGTAAGCAGCTACCGGAACGAGCTGGCCCAGCGCATGCAAAAAGGCGAACTATTTTCTGAACAGAGTAACCGGAACGACACGGTTTTCAAAGGATCATCATACCATACCACCGGTGGGCGCAAAGTTTACAGTGGCGGCGGCATTATGCCCGATGTTTTTGTACCTGCTGATACGTCGCAAAACACCCAGATAGTGCAAAACCTTGGCGAACTACAGCTGTTTTCGGCCTTTGTGATTGATAAAATGCAACCCCTACTTGGCAAATACAACACCGGCCAAGATTTTATGAAACATTACATCGTTAGCGATGATGATTATCGCAATTTCATCCTATACTCATCCCGTACACTAAAAGAGATGGATTCGCGCGAGTTATTGCAATCAAGAGACTATATCAAGAACATCCTGAAAGCCAGCGCAGCGCGGTTTAAATGGGGTGATAACGCCTTCCAGGAAGTGATGAACACCAATGATGTGGCTTATAAAAAAGCGCTGGAGCAATAACACGATTTTAGGATTTGGCAGGATTGACAGGATTTTTATTGTCCTGGCGAATTGGTCTTAAACCTGAATTTGTCTATTTTTTTGAGCTTCAAAGGCAAATTCCATAATTCCAGACAATAAAACGAAATTACAGGATTGGGTAAGATTAATAGAATTTTGATTGTCCTGGTTGAAAGCAGACAATCAAAATCCTGTCAATCCTGTCTAATCCTGAAAATCGTGTTTATTTCTGCCTAAACCATACTTGAATCGGCGCTCCGCTGAAATCAAAATTTTCCCTTAGCTTGTTTTCAATAAAGCGATAGTAAGGCTCTTTAACATACTGCGGCAAATTACAGAAGAAAGCGAACATGGGCGATGAACCTGCAATTTGGGTAATGTATTTGATTTTTACGTATTTGCCTTTGATGGATGGCGGCGGATAGTTTTCGATAATAGGGAGCATCACCTCATTGAGTTTTGAGGTAGCTATTTTGCGGGCGCGGTTCTGGTAAACCTGGTTGGCCACATCAATTACTTTTAGCACACGTTGTTTTTCGGTAACAGAGGTGAATACGATAGGCACATCGGTAAAGGGCGCTATTTTTTCGCGGATCATCTCTTCAAAAACCTTAACGGTTTTGTTGTTTTTCTCAATTAAATCCCACTTATTAATCACAACCATGATGCCTTTTTTATTCTTTTCGGCCAGGTGGAAGATGTTGATATCCTGCGATTCGATGCCTTCAACTGCATCAATCATCAGGATAATTACGTCGGCTTCTTCTAAAGCCTTTATAGTACGCATTACCGAGTAAAACTCGATGTTTTCTTTAACCTTGGTTTTTTTACGCATCCCGGCAGTATCAATCAGCATAAAATCATGCCCGTACTGGTTGTAATGGATGTGGATAGAATCGCGGGTGGTGCCGGCAATCGGGGTTACTATGTTGCGGTCTTTACCTATTAGTGAATTGATGATGGATGATTTACCCACGTTTGGGCGGCCAACGATGGCGTATTTAGGGCGGGTATTTTCTTCCAGTACTTCGTCGTCAAAATGCTTTACAACTTCGTCAAGCAACTCGCCTGTGCCGGAGCCGGTCATGGATGAGATGCTGTAAATCTCACCCAGGCCAAGGCTATAAAACTCGGTAGCGTCAGATAATAGCGCGTTGTTATCCAGTTTGTTTACTACCACAAAAACCGGTTTTTTGCTTTTGCGCAGCATGGTGGCAATTTCATCGTCAAGGTCGGTAATGCCTGTAGTAACATCAACCATAAACAAAATAACCGATGCTTCTTCAATAGCTATTTCTACCTGCTCACGAATGGCAGCCTCAAAAATATCAGCAGAGTTGGCTACATAGCCGCCTGTATCAATTACGGTAAACTGGTGGTCGGTCCATTCAGAAACACCGTAGTGCCTGTCGCGGGTTACACCGCTAAAATCGTCAACAATGGCTTTTCGGGTTTCGGTTAAGCGATTATATAAAGTTGATTTGCCTACGTTAGGGCGGCCAACAATGGCTACTATGTTACTCATGCTTTTAAATTAGAGTCAAGAATCAAGAACCAAGAGTCAAGATTTTATGCAAATCTATCTATCTTAAAATTCCTGTTCTATATATAAATGAAATTTTATTAAAGGGTCAAGACAAAATCCTGATTCTTGACTCTTGATTCTTTCGGTCTATGATTCGTATCCGAATTTTTTAAGGTAATTTTTTTTGCTGCGCCAGTCGGGAATCACTTTTACAAACATCTCCAGGAAAATTTTCTTCTGAAAAAACTCTTCCATATCGCGGCGGGCATAAGTACCTACTATTTTAAGCATGCTGCCCCCCTGCCCTATAATGATATTTTTTTGCGAATCGCGTTCTACAATAATTTCGGCGCTGATGCGGTGCAGCTTTTCTCCTTCAACAAAAGCGGTAACAATTACTTCGGCGCTGTAAGGGATCTCTTTCTTGTACTGTTTAAGCAACTGAGCACGAATCATTTCTGAAGCGAAGAAGCGGTCGTTCCTGTCAGTTAGCTGATCCTTTTCATAATAAGCCGGGTGCTCGGGCAAATTGCCGATCACAAAATCCATAATGGCTTTAATGTTATGGCCCAGCAACGCCGATATGGCGAAGATGGCTTTAGGGTTTAATTTCTCCTGCCAAAACTCCACTTTCTTTTTTACGGTTTCCTCGTCGCTTTGGTCAATCTTGTTGATAAGCACAGCTATTGGCGCCAGCGAACCTTCCAGTTTCTTTAAAACGTCGGTTTCGTCAAACTCCTCGTAAATGTCGGTAACCAGCAAAATCAGGTCGGCGTCAACAATTGATCCGTCTACCTGGTGCATCATACTTTCGTGCAATGCGTAATGTGGTTTGATAACCCCCGGCGTGTCCGAAAACACAATCTGGTAATTATCGTCGTTAACAATTCCCAAAATACGGTGCCTGGTGGTTTGCGCTTTTGGGGTGATAATTGACATTTTTTCGCCAACAAGGGCGTTCATAAGGGTTGATTTCCCGGCATTGGGCTTACCAATTATACTTACAAAACCTGCCTGGTGACTCATATAAAAATAATTAAAAATATATTTGGACTGCAAAGAAACGAATTATATCTTTGCAGTCCAATTAAAACGGAGTGCAAAATTGCATTTTGACAATTGGAAGCACCTTTCCGAGGTTATGACGGAATGCAACATATAAGAATAACAGTGCGGGATGGAGCAGTTGGTAGCTCGTCGGGCTCATAACCCGAAGGTCGTAGGTTCGAGTCCTGCTCCCGCTACATTTAAAATGAAAGCCTCAGGTTGAAAAATTTGAGGCTTTTTTTATTTGACCATGTTTTTTTGAGGAATCCGGTCGGACACCAGTACAACGTCGGCGTACAATTCCTGGTTGCTGCATTTGAGGGAATTTGAATAGAATGCGATAGGCCAACTGGATGATACAAAGGTGCACAGCATCAACGCAGAGCATACCAAGGCTACGCAATTGGTAAATTACCGGTAATATGCAAGCAGCTGCCGGGCATTAACACAAGCTGAACGCCTACCGGGGAAACAGGTACGGAACGCTCCGTTACTTCCACTTCAAGCTCTTGATCAAAACCTCCACATCCTTTTTAACAAAATTTAAGGCTGGTTGTACCGAGTCAAGCCGTGGCTCGTTGTTAAAATAAAGAGCTCCACGCAGGTAATTTTTTGTGCTATCGGTAAGGAAAAACTGGGCCGACGATGCCGCATTGCCATCAATGGTATAGTAAATGCCGTATACCCTACGCTCCGGATAAGCAATAATGCCCTCATCAATTGATGTTGCCTTTATGGTGTGCTTGAAAGCGAAGGTGCGGGCATCCTCGGTTAGCTGGTTAAATTCTTTTTTTGTGGTTACAGGCTGATAGCTCAAATGCAGCGTGGCATGAAAATCAGGAAATTGCATGTTTACCCAACACGGCTTTGCGTTACTGCTCTTGTCTGGCTCAATAACAGCGTATTTAGGATACGTAAAGCTATAGGGGCAACCGCCATCATATTCCTGGTATTCCTTTTTGGGAAAAACAATGCGGGAGTAGCCACGGGGTTTGGGCGAGTAATCATGATTGCCGCCACAGGCAGCTAAAACAAATAAGGCTAAAACCAGTAATGTTAAATACCTCATACACGCAAGTCTTTAGTATTCCATATCTCCCATGATTTTTCGGCCTGCAATACCAGCATTTCGTAACCATTTTTGGTGGTGGCGCCACGTTCGCGACCTTGTTTTAAAAACAGCGTTTCTTCGGGGTTGTAAATCAAATCGTACAGTAAATGCTCATCGGTAATGGCCTCGTAAGGTATTGGTGGGCATTCGTGAATATTGGGCGATGTGCCTACCGGTGTAGTATTGATGATGATTTTATGCTGTTTGATATGGTGTGGTTTCAAATCGCTGAATAATAAATGATCCCGATGTGGTTTGCGTGTAACGGTTTTGTAAGTAATGCCCATATTTTCCAATACACACCTTACCGCTTTTGCCGCGCCGCCATCGCCCAAAACCAGAGCCTCGTCATTCGTATCCTTGATAAGTGGCTTTATCGACATCTCGAAACCATATAAATCGGTGTTATAGCCTTCCAGCCTGAAATCGTGCCCGGTAATGCCTACCTCGCCTGTAAATGCTGCCTGCAGGGGGCTTTCGGCACTTATGCAAATACAGTTTACCGCGCCTGCTGTACGGGCATCGTGCTCAACCCAATCCAGGTATGGTATAATGGAAACTTTATGGGGGATAGTAACATTTAAACCTACAAGGTTAGGGTGTTCATCCAGCAAGTCTTGTAAATCTTTAATATGTTCCAGCGGATACACGTCGTAAACTGCATCTTCAATGCCTTCGGTTTTAAACTTCTCGGTAAAATATTTCTTCGAAAATGAATGCGAAAGCGGAAAGCCTATAAGCCCGTAGTGTTTCATGTATAGTTTATTTAGTATCGCCTAAAATAAAAGCCTAAAGATATACACAGAAATGATAAGTGCCATATCAAAATAACTAAAGGATAATGTAAGGGAAACAGGCCGAAAAAAACCAGGAGTGTAGAATCAAGGCCGCTGCAAATGAGCTCAATGAGTTTTATCCCGATTCTTGACTCTACTCTGTTTAATTATAGACTCAAAAAATGATCAAAAGTATCGCTTCGGATACCCAGTCGTAATGTTTCCAACGGGATAATATCTGCAGGGGCTATGTTGCCCAGGCTTACATTGGCGCCTATAAGCTTAATAAACCAAACTTGCTGAGCTTTTTGCGGGGCCTCCCAAATAATGGAGCCTTCGGGTATTTGGGTGAGTATCTCATCAACCAGGCCCTGTCTTACTTCGCCCGAATCGCGGTAGATGCCTACATTACCGCTTTCACGGGCTTCGGCAATAACCTTCCATGAACCGGCTTCAATCTCGGCATTCATGAGCTTGATCCATTTATAGGGAGCGAAGATCTTTTGCACGTCCTTTGATCCTACTTCGGATATTACTGTAACCTGTTTGGCCAGTTTGCTGATGTAATCACATTTAACATCGTGCTCAATGGTAATTGAACCGTCTGATACCTCGCAATGCTCCAGTTGGTATTTATCCAGCAGGCGGCAATAATCATCAAACTGGTTACGCACAATAAAGGCCTCAAACAAAGTGCCGCCAAAATATACCGGGATTCCGGCTTGCTTATATAACTTTAGCTTCTCATCCAGGTTGGGGGTAACGTATGATGTTGCCCAACCCAGTTTTACAATATCGGTATGTGTGCCGCCAACCTCAATAAAATCCTCAACCTGCCTTAAGCTTAAACCTTTGTCCATTACCATGGTAATGCCTTTATCGCGGGGTTTAGCTGTACGTTCGGGTAAATTATTGATGGTGTAATTCATATCTCTGCTCTGGTTATAGCCTATAACTAAAAGTACTAATGCCGGCAAAGGTCGTAAAAAAATTCATAGGAAAAATGAAGGAAATGTTAAATTAAAAATAGACGTGCAAATGGAGTACCATTTGAGGATTTGAAAATCCAAAAAAATCCTGTAAATCCTGCCCAATCCTTAAATCCTGTCCAAAAAAAGCCCCGCATGGCGCAGGGCTTTCACACATATTAACTATTTATAACTGAAAAAACTCAAGTTTAAATAAGCGCCTGCACGTATCGATATTCAAAGGTAAAGCTACAAATGGGTGTTATTAGGGTATCTTATATCAAATTTATTATTCTTAAACTGTCATTCAATTTTAGAGTTTTCCACAATATGTTCACAAGTGCCTGTTTTAGCATTTTTTTGTTGATTTACCGCAATAATTTTCAACATCAACTGATAGTTGAATTTTCTTTTTTGTAAATTGGGCTTGACATAACTACTATGAAAAAACTGTTTTTAATTGCCCTTGTATTGTTATTTGCTTTTGGAGCCAATGCACAGGACAAACCCAATTTGTACAACCCAGCTGCCAATGCCAGGGCCGAAATTGCTGCGGCAGTAAAACAGGCTGCCAGCTTGCATAAAAATGTACTGCTGCAAATTGGGGGCAACTGGTGCAGCTGGTGCATCAGGTTTAATAACCAGGTAACTGCCGATACTACACTTAACACCTACATGAACAAAAACTACATAGTTTTGCATGTAAATTATAGCCAGGAAAATACCAATGACGCTTTAATGGCAAGCCTTGGCTATCCTCAGCGTTTTGGCTTCCCTGTTTTTATTATATTGGATGATAAGGGCAACAGGCTGCATACCCAAAATTCCGAATACCTGGAGGAGGGCAAAGGGTATAACAAGAATAAAATACTGGAGTTTTTTAAAGGTTGGTCGCCAGAGGCACTTGACCCAAAAAGTTACAATAAAACCAAATAAACCGCTTTTTAAGCTAAGCTACTGACAAGCAATCGCTTACAAAAAGCACCCATTTATCAATATATGCAACGCGGGTTTATTTTGTAATAAACCCGATACAAAAGAAAAATTATTTTCTAAAGGTTAAATATTTTCTCAATTGTTAATTAACTTAGTTTATTGTTTCACCCTTAAAAATCAAACTTATGGCAAAGCACACCACTCTTAAACGAGGTCAGTTACTTAAGTACATTGGTAAAAGGTGGAAAAACCTGGACATTGGCAGCCCTATCATGAAATTTTTAGGCTATGATAGTAATGGTTTTGCCGATGTATGGGTTGAATACCAGGGCCGCCTTATGCTGCTGGCCATCGGAGAGGTTGAGTTGGCAATTTAGCCAACAACATCTGTTTCACACACAAACTCAGGGAGCCCTGATCAGTACGCTGGTCAGGGCTTTTTGCTGCAATACTTTTGGATAAAGCTATCGGCCTTATCGCTGCCTATATTATGGATAAAGTTCCAGTCGGTACAGGCGCCGTCTATATCATGTTGTTTCAATTTCTCGGCGGCCTTGTTAAGGATATCGTCTATCAGCTCGTCATCAAAGCCCAGTTGTTTTTTAAGCGCGACGATGGTGTTTTCTTTGGATAGATCGGCTTTGCCCTGGTATTTGTTGATGTAGTAGTTGGTAACCGCGTTTTCCAGCTCCTGCCTGTTTTTATAATCGGTAATGGCGGCCTGCATATCCTTGATGGTTGACTGGCCACATCGTGTTTGATCGGGATCAAACCTGATGGGCTGCACCAGGTTGGTTGTGGGGTTATAACCGGCAGGCAGCACCCATAACCCGGATGTAAGTTTAATAACCCTCAGGGCTTCGTCGTCCAGGTCAATTCCGGGGCCTTGTTGTACTTTGGCATCGGTTACCCGGCCTTGCTTATCCAGCCGGAAAGCTACGTTTACCGTGCCTGAAATACAGTTGCGGCTCGAATATTCCGGGTAAACTATTTTTGATTTCAGAAAATTATCCAGGGCACGCGGTCCGCCCTTAAACGCAGGCTGGGCACCTGCGGTAAATGCAGCTGTTAATGCGATTATACTGATGAGCGGGCACTTTATCATACTATAAATATCGACAATAAAACGGGAATAATGTTTTGAGCGATAAAGAATGTTCGGTGATATGCAAGTAAACTTACTTGAAGAAACCTAAACCATGCTGAGCTGTAAAACCTGCAAGTTCCTTAGGATGACATTCAAATACAAGACTGCCATCCCGGGGAACGAAGGATGACAGGAAAATTGAATATGTAATGGGGAGAAGAATATCAAGCATTTGCGAACTTTTCCATCGGCCGTACACAGCAGGTAGAGCCTTAGTTCCAGAGGACAATTTTTTATTAAAAAATATCCTTAAAACCCCAGCAACAACCCCGGATCAGGCACATTAGCCCTATATTTTTCCATCTCGGAGTATTTACATACACCTGGGTAATCGCCAAACTTTCCTTCCATATCAAACATCAGTTGAAAATGCAGGTGAGGCGGCCAGTGGCCGTTTTCGGTATTATCGCCAAGGGTGGCTATTTGCCGGTCTTTTTCAACCGACATACCTACAGTGAGTCCCTCTAAACTTTTGCGGCTCAGGTGGCCGTAGAGGCTATATAGTATTAAACCATCAAGGCTATGTTGCAGTATAATGCATGGCCCATAATCGCCCGGGTTGTTGTTATCCTGGTAGCTATGTACTTTGCCTGCCAATGGCGTATAAATAGGCGTACCCGCCGGCCCCCAAATATCAACACCCAAATGCAGGCGACGTGGCTCGTCTTCGGTATCAAAGTGGGCGCTTGCGGCGTAAATAGTGCGGTGTTCCAGGTAGCCGCCAATGCCGTAACGGCAATTATTTGCTTTCAGTTTATCGCTTACCCAATTGGTAAACCGTTGGGTATCGCCAATGATGGCGGTACTCAACCCGGTATTGGCGGCGGTAAAATCCAACGGAAAAAGCCGGTCGGTACCGGCATTATAGTCAACCACTTTGCCAATGGCATCGGAGTTGTTTTGTAAATAAGCTTTCAGCTGTTGGTGCCGGTGCATGAAGTATTGATCATTTTAAGTCATTAGCCCCAAGCCTTAAGCCTTAAGAATGGTTTTATCTTTATTGACTCAAGACTCATCCCGACTTAGAACTTAAGACTTGATTGCTATTCGGTATCAGGCTGGCGCTCTTCCTTGCTTATTTTGTCGAAGATCTTATCCATACGTTCTACATATTCGCTGGTATCATCCACAAAAAACTCCAGCTGGGGGATAATCCTTACCTGGTCTTTAATGCGGGCACCCAGTTTGTAACGAATTTCGGAGGCATGTAGCTTAACGGTTTGCAAGGCCAGCTGCAAATTAGTGTTGCCAAAAAAGCTTAAAAAAATACGGGCGATGGCCAAATCGGGGGTTACACGTACTTTGGTTATGGTTACCAGGGTATTAGGCAAATAATTCATGCCTTCGCGCTGAAAAATGGCGGCCAGGTCTTCCTGTATTACCCCTGCAAATTTTTGCTGACGTTTTGATTCCATGTTGATAAGTTAACGCCAATTGAGGCAGATGTTTATTTATTTGGTTCCCTTTAGGAAGTCGGAAGCCTTTAGTCGGAAGTCTTAAGTTAAAAGTAGAAAAGAGAAATAAACTTTTCGACTTTGGACTTTTCGACTTTGGACTTAAAGCTAATTACACATATCCTGCGGGATCTCTTTTGTTATTTTTACTACTTTTTTTACCACAAGGGTGCTATCATACTCCGAGCCCATCCCCTCTTTTCCCGATTTTAATTTTACCCCCTCTACCTCAACATAAACTGGCTCATAAGGTTTTTCGAAATTCATTTGAGAGTATTGCAACTCCAGCCGTGCCGAGCTGTCTACCACCCAAAATTCCTGACTGTTATCACAATCCTTAAATGATTTTATCTCGGGACCAAAACTATATAAACCTTTATAAATAACTGGTTTATCTGCCTTATCCGGTTTCCTGTTGCATGAGGATGCCGCTATAAAAAAAACAAATAAAAAGGCCAAATACCGAAAATAGCTTATCCTCATATAACAAATTTACAAATCCTGTTTGATTTCGTCCAATCCTTTAATGCTTAATCGTGCACTTATTCCTGATGCGATTACAGAAATAGCTCCTACTGTTAAAAAAACCAACCCAAAATCGGCTATTTCCAAATCTACGGGATAGGCGTCGAGCACCGATAGCGTTGCCCCCATTTTTATTAAGCCATAGTGTTGCTGCACCAGGCAAACGCCCAGGCCCAGGGCAATACCAACAATACAACCAAATATCGATATCATCATCCCTTCAAAAAAGAATATGCCCTGTATCAGCATTTTATTGGCCCCCAGGCTACTTAAAATGGCAATATCTGCACGCTTATCAATAACCAGCATGGTTAACGAGCCAATGATATTGAATATTGCTATAATAAGCACAAAGGTTAGTATCATAAAAATACTCCAGCGCTCGTAGTTCAGGGTTTTATAAAGCTCGGTATTTTGCTGCTTACGGTTTTTTACCGTGAAGCTTTTGCCTATGGCATCTGTTATTTTGCTTTGAACCGATTCAAGATTGGTGCCTTTTTTATAAATAAGCTCCAACGAGCTTACTTCCTTAGGCTGATCGAGCAGATCTCGGGCAAACTCAATGGGTGTTACCACAATATCGTCAAAATCCTGCTGGATACCGAACACGCCCGATGGATTTATGGACCGTACCCTGAACTCATCCAACGGATTTGCGGAGTTTACCGCGGTTCGGCTCGGCGAAAATATCTGGATAGGCAGCAGCGCATCATGTACATTAATACCCAGGTTGCCCTGGATGGTTGCACCAACTACCGCGAAGTTGCGCCCGCCGCTTTTCAGCGTAAAGGAGCCGTTTTGTACAGTGCTGTCCAATTGTTCATTTTTTAAAAAATCGTCGCTTACCCCTTTTATTGTCCCTAAAAACGGCTTGTCGCCATATTTTATCAAAGCTTTTTCCTGCAGCACCTGGGTAAATGAAAACAGCTGCGGATCGGTATGCAGCGATGTAAAATAAGGCGTATTGGGGTCGAACGTTTTGCCCAGGCGTGTTTCTATCTTAATTTCGGGCGTAAAATTGCTGTAAAGCGACAGGATCACCTTCTCGAACCCGTTAAACACCGATAAAATAATAATAAGCGCGGCGCTACCAACCAGCACCCCAAGCATGGATATGCCCGAGATGATATTGATGGCGTGCATCTTCTTGCCCGAAAACAAGTATCGTTTTGCTATGTATACCGAGGTGTTCAAGTAAGTTTTAAGTTAACAGTTTTGAGTGATGAGTTAGGCAGTTTTTTTTGACTTTTTAATTTTGACTTTTAACTTAAGAAAGGGTTATTTTGTTTTTCGTAACCGATAGTTGTTTCGGGGCCGTGGCCTGGGTAAACGGTGCAATCATCGGGCAGGGCAAACAGCTTTTTTTCAATACTATCCATTAGCTGGGTAAAATTGCCGCCGGGTAAATCGGTACGGCCAATACTACGCCTGAACAGCACATCGCCGCCAATTAAAATATTGGCCTCCTTATCATAAAAACACAATGACGCGGGCGAATGACCGGGGGCGAAGATGAGCTCTAAAATGGTATTGCCAAACTTAATGCTACCTGTTTGGGCCAAATACTCATCCGGCAATGGCGATACCTCATACCTGATGCCCATTTGAGGGGCGTACGATACTACGGCAGTCAGCACCGGCAACTCACCCTGGTGAAATTTGGGTTTAAGCCCGTATTTATCAAATACAAATTTATTACCCAGTACATGGTCAATATGGCAATGAGTATTTAGTAATAAAACGGGTTTTAAATTATTATCCTTTATAAAATTCGCCACCACATTTTGCTCTGTAGCGGTATACATTCCCGGATCAATAATTGCACATTCGCCGGTTTCATCATATAAAATGTAAGTATTCTCCTGGTAAGGGTTGTTCTCAAATGATATAACTTTTGCCATGGGGTAAAAGTACGGATTTAATTTGTTGGGCGGGGATGAGTTTAAAACGCGGGTAAGAATCGTAAATTGCATAGTATTTAACTATGACTTATTTGTTTTAGTCATATATTTCTCTCAAAAAACGGGCCTGTCACCCTGAGCCCGTCGAAGGGTCGCGCGGAGAGGCCTTTGCCCGCTATGCTTCGACGAGCTCAGCATGCCAGCCCTTTTTCACGTTGTCACTCCTCTACCAATTCCACCTCGGCAACCGGGCTAAACAAGTAAACGCGTTTGGTTTTTACCTCTACACATTTAAAACGCTTGCGCAGCTGCTCTTCCTTCCTGAAAACGCGGTCGCCTTTTATTTTAAACAGGGCTTTAAACGGGACTTTTTCGACAGTCAGCATCGCCTCTTTGGGTGCATCATATTTACGGAGTGATCTGTACAGGTTCAAGTCCGAACAGCTGGAAGCCGCCGGATTATCCAGGTAACTGGTGATGGCGTGCTTAACATCGGGCGGGAAAATATCCTTTTCGAAAAAAGGCTGCATCATTCTTTTAAAATTGCCTTTCCACTCGGTGCCGTGTGGTTTGGCTTTTTGTTTATGCTCGTTCCAGGTATGCAGGTGTGCAAACTCATGTACGGTGGTTACCAAAAAAGCATAGGGGTTAAGGTCATAGTTAACCGATATACGGTGACCTTTACCGGCATAAGGCGAACGATAATCGCCAAATTTGGTGCCGCGGTTGCGCGAAATTTTAAACTCGCATTTAAAGTAGTCAATCCAGCGGCCGATGAGCGGGGCAGCATCGGGCGGAAGATACTTTTCTAAAATTTTTACTTTATCCAATTTTTACCTCAACACAAATATAATGATTTCATCAGCTCCACAGGTAACAGCCAATGGATGATAGCCCGAAGTTTTTAAGTAATTACAAAGAGATTATTATTGTTCATGGTTGATGGTTCATAGATCATAGTCAGTGCCGGTAGCGAATTGGGGAATTAGATTACAACAAAGCGCCAATTGTTTTTAAACCACCCTGTTACGGTTTATACAAAGTTAGCTTAGATATAAATTTAAAATCCTTGATATTATAGGTAAACAACTTTAGCTCTGTTTGAATAGCGGTAGCGGCAATCATGGCATCAGCAATTGCAAGACCATGACTTAACCTGTAGGATTGAACAAGATCTATGGCTCGTAAATTTATCTCGGGGTTAATTAAAAGGACACCGAACCTGTTGATATCTTTACTTATTTTATGCAGATCGGCTTTGTTATTGGCGCCCGAAATAAGTTCCATTTTTGTGATGGAGGAAATCAATATATGCTGAAAGCCTATTTTTGTTCGAGTATAATCCGGGTTTCTTCGTGACGGGATTTACGGGTATCAAAATAGTCAATGATAACATCGGTATCGCAAATTATCTTTTCCGCTGCCATCCAGATTTCCTTAATTCAGCTGCATCCATTCCTTTACCGGTAAAAACCTCGTGCAGTTCCGAAACATCTATCGCTTCGTCGCCAGGTATCACGGTAACCCCATTTATATAAAATTCCTGCTTTTTTTTGACAGCAGGGCGTTGCTCAGAAACAGAAAATCCAAGGTACTTCCCCAGATCTTTTAAAGCATCCAGCGTTTTGCTGTTTTTATACTTTATGGTTACTTCTTTCATGATGCAATGCTGCGGTGATTGTTTATCAACAAATTTAACGATTTAATCTATAAAACCCGCAAGCTAAACTATGGGCACCCGGCATTGAATAATGCAAAACTTCGAAAGTTCTTACCCTCAGGTTTCTTTAAAAAGGAACTTTACGGTAGTCTGGAAGAACCAGGCCATGAACCATGATCAACCAACCATGAACTCAAACCTATTTCAACAAGTGATACACCATAAAACTGGCCGAATAAGCCAGGGCTGTCATGTAGGCAAACTGGGCAGCGGGCCAGCGCCAGTCTTTAGTTTCGCGGTAAACCACTGCCACAGTACTGGCGCACTGCATGGCAAAGGCATAAAACATCATCAGTGAAAAAGCCACGGCCAAAGTAAACACCGGCTTACCTGTATCAGGATTGGTAGCACCATGCATTTTTTGTTGTACCGATTCCATCTTGTCGGCATCGCCTTCTACGCTGTAAATGGTAGCCATAGTGCCTACAAAAACCTCGCGGGCAGCAAACGAGCTGATGAGGGCTATCCCTATTTTCCAGTCAAACCCTAAAGGCTTAATAACTGGTTCAATTACATGACCAAATACGCCGGCATAGGAGTTTTCGAGCTTTTCTGATGCGATAACTTTATCCAGGCTATCTGGTGTCATGGTTTTAGTGTATTTGGGCTGACTAAAAGTTTTATCTATCTGTGCAAACCTATTGCCGGGGCCGTATGATTTTAGCACCCAAAGAATGATGGATACCGCTATAATTACTTTACCTGCCTGAAAAACAAAAGTTTTAGACCTGTCGTACATGGTAAATGCCACATTTTTCCACCTCGGCATCCGGTAAACAGGCAGCTCCATAATAAAGTAACCACGTTCGCGCGATTTCAGGATAAATTTCATGACAAAGGCTACTACAATAGCCGATACAATGCTGAGTAGGTACATGGCAGTAAGCGCAAGCCCCCGCATGTTAAACACCCACCAAACATTACGGTCGGGCACTACCAGCGCAATCAATAAGGTATAAACCGGTAGGCGGGCCGAGCAGGCTACCAATGGGGTAACCATAATGGTAATCATCCTGTCTTTCCAGTTTTCGATATTGCGGGTGCTCATGATAGATGGCACCGCGCAGGCAAAGCCGCCAATAAGCGGCACCACCGATTTGCCGTTAAGCCCCACTTTACGCATCACCTTATCCATCATAAACGTAACGCGCGACATGTAGCCCGTATCTTCCAGTATAGATATTAATGCAAAAAGTATGGCTATCTGGGGCACAAAAACCATCACCCCGCTTAAGCCGGCAATAATACCATCACTTATCAGGCTAACTAAAGGCCCGGCCGGCATGGTTTTACTTATTAAGCTTTGCAGTTTTATAAAAAGCTGTTCGATAAGCGACATGGGGTAAGCCGACCAGGAGAATATAGCCTGGAAAATAAACATCAGTATGGCGAAGAAAATGATAAAGCCAAATACCTTATGCGTAAGTATTTTATCTATTTTATTGCTTACGGTTTCGTCATGCGCCGTTTCGGGTTTTTTAACGGTATCGTATAAAAGGTCGTTTATAAAGTTATAGCGGGCAATAGTTTCGGCGGCCTGGGCTTTTTGCGAGTGGAAAGCATGCTCTTTTTCCAGCTCCTCAATACGGTCGCTTTCTGCAGGCGTTAAAAAGCCGAGTGTTTCGTGCTGGTGCGCCAACTGTAGTGCTAAGTAAGGATTATCAATTTTATATTCGGCCTGAATTTGCGCTACCAGTTTTGGTGCAATCGTATCTACATCAATAGTATCCTGCTGCAGGGCAATTTTATTAGCGTAGGCTATAGTTGTTTTAAGCTGATCGATCCCCTTTATTTTCCGGGCGGATATTGGAACCACAGGAACCCCCAGCTTTTGAGCAAACAAATTAACATCGATGATGATACCGGCTTTTTCCGATACATCGATCATGTTAAGGGCTATAACAACCGGAATTTTCAGATCGGCTATCTGGGTATACAGCAGCAGGTTGCGTTTAAGGTTGGATGCATCCAGAATCACCACGATCAAATCGGGCACCATGTCTTTAGCTTTATCGGCTAAAACAGAAAATACAATAGACTCGTCTTTACTTTTGGGGTAGATGCTATAGGTACCGGGCAGGTCGATAATTTCGGCAGTGCGGCCATCGGGCAGCTGGCAAAAACCCGTTTTTTTGTCGACAGTAACCCCAGGGAAATTTCCTATTTTTTGATTAAGACCGGTTAGTATATTAAACAGAGTTGATTTACCGGTGTTTGGATTTCCTACAAGCGCAACTCTTATATCGGCTTTCAATGGTTACAAAAACTACTGCAAAATAATAGTGGAGGCCTCAAATTTACGAAGGCTTAGCTGATAACCTGAAACATGAATAGCTATCGGATCGCCAAGGGGCGCTATGCGCGAAATTTTAATTTCTTCACCCGGTAAACATCCCATTTCCATCAATTTAACCGACATTTCAAGGTCAGTAAATTCTTTAACAATCCCTATTTCGCCTACTTCAAGTTGTGAAAGTCTCATCGTATAAAATTAACCTGAGCAAATGTAAGCTTATTTATATTAAATCCAAATAAGAATGGCGAAATATGACAAGGATCACATAATTTAAAATTACGCAAAAACGGAAGATAGCTTTACGCCCTGTTTTGTGGCACGGCAACTTTCCTCGTACCAAAGGTGGGGCAACCGCAGCCTTTTTTGAAGATGCCGCATGATGAAAAACCGGTTAGCAGGATTGCTGCTATTATAATGACAAGCTTACTTTTTTTCATTGCCAGTTGCATTTACTGTTAGCATAACACCAAAAATTCCCATACATGCACCCAGCCCATCACAAAAAAAATCGTCCCAATCGGCGCTGCGCCACGTAAAAAATTTCCATTGCAATAATTCTATCAAGCCGCCAAAAGCAATCCCGACTATTACTATTATCAACGCCTGTGTATACGAAAACGGCCTTGGTTTTTGTTGCCTTATTACACCATTGCAATACAATACAACCAATGTAAAAAACAAACCGGTGTGCGTAAGCTTATCAAAACCCTTAAAAAACATGGGGGAGTCGCCTGCCGACCCGAGATTAACGGAGCAGATTGTCAAAACAAATAAGGCCCACAATATTGCGGGCCCGTGATATTTTAGTGTTGCTTTCATTAAGCGCCAACAACCGATTTATAGTCATCGGCAGATAAAAGGCCTTCAATTTCCGAAACATCGGCAATAGTTATTTTCACCATCCAGCCTTCGCCGTAAGGATCTGAGTTTACCAGGTCGGGCTGGTTGTTAAGGGCGGCGTTAATTTCGGTAACTGTTCCGGTAACAGGCATAAACAGATCTGATACCGTTTTTACTGCTTCAACCGTGCCAAAAACGGCATCTTTAGCAACTTCTTTCCCTAAGGATGCAATATCTACATAAACAATATCGCCAAGCTCGCCTTGAGCAAATTCGGTGATGCCAATTGTAGCTTCATTGCCTTCAACTTTTATCCACTCGTGGTCTTTAGTGTACTTTAATTCAGCGGGAAAATTCATGTCGTTAAATTTTATGTGCCCAAAAATAATAAAAATTAGGCTATAGCAATAATTAAAGATTTATTGGGAGAAAGGGGCGGCCAAAATAGAGATTGTCATGGGTAGTGGTAAAATTTCGCGAAACGCTGAAGGGGGAATGACATCGTAAAAAAGGCTGTCATGGTGAGCTTGTCGAACCATAGTGGGCAAAGGCCTCTCCGTGCGATCCTTCGACAGGCTCAGGGTAACAGGCCCGCACAATCTAAAATAGAACTTGTCATGGGCAACTCCCTATTGTTTATACCCTACTGCTAACAAAAAAAGCCCTGTTCCATCATCCGGAACAGGGCTTTCATTAATTAAATCGAATAATTTTATTTCAGTGTAAAACCTGTTTTTCCCATAGTACTGCCATCGGCATAAAGCAACACGGTGTAAGTGCCTTTTACAAACGGTGGGGTTGGGTTAACCCAGTCAATAGTATACTCGGTGCCATCATCTTTAAAATCGATAGCTGTTTTGTAAGTGTATTGCAGGTCGGCGTTGTCGGCGCTAAATGTTCCGCCATCGGGCGCGGTTATCAGGTTGCCTGTAGGGTCAATAATACGCACATAAATATCGTGCATGGTTTTATTGGCCAATGTATTGCTGGCAACAGTAAAGTTAATCTTTATCTTTTTGGCAGGTCCGGCGCGGGTTACGTCAACTTCTTTACCGCTGCCCTTTATTTTATAGGCTACAATATTTGATGTGGCCAGCTTTAAGGCCTGCGCCACTTTTACCTTGGCATCCAAATCCTGGTTTTGCTTGGTAAGGGTATCGGCTTTTTTAGATACCGTGGCCAGGTTGTTCTTCAGTGTGTCCCGCTCTGTTGTAAGCGTAACATTCTGTTTATGCAGTTCTTCAATATCTGCGGTGTATTTGGTTACAAAATAGCGCAGTTGCTTAACATCTTCTTCGGCTTTTACCAATTCGGCCTTGGTAAGCTTGCCTTTTGCCAATTGTACCCGTAAAACTTTAATTTTTTCTTTTAATGAATCGTTTTTGGCTATCATTTCGGCCGACATTTTGGCCTTGCCCGCATTTACCAACTCAACCTGGTGTTCAAGACTGTCCAGGTCTGCCTTTAATTTGGTTTGTTCATCCTGTTGTGTAACTATCCGTACGTCCGACTTATTTTTTTGCAAGTACAAATACACATCGGTACCTAACAAAGCCAAAACCACCACAATCAGAAAATAAATTACGTTTGAGTTTTTCTTAGGTGGTTGCCCATATTGATTTTCCATAGCAATTAATTATTTAAAGTTTAAATACAGTTTAAAACGGCTGGTGTTTTAAAAATTTACCGTTTTACCGGGATGTTAATGTACAAGCATATTCATATTAATTGATATTACATGCTTTTATTGCAATTCTAACTGTTTTTTTAAGTGGTTAACTCTTTAGCGATATTAAACGTAAAAAGGTTAAAAATATGATTTTCAAAAAAATGCAGGTTGAAAAATGTATTGGTGACGGCTAAAATTAAGCACAAAATGCCAAAAACACAACATACAAGCAATTTTTATGAGTTATAATAAAACACCTGCAATGTGAGTTTTATATCTTTGCAGCTTTAATAAATCGGCTTTAATGCATATATCCCGCCATATTTTACTATTGATATTTACCCTGTTTATCATAACAAGCGTTAAGGCCCAGCCGGCCGAACCGGCTAATGCCCCAACCGCTGTTAAAACCCAACCCAAGCGCGAATTCAGGGGCGTTTGGATAGCTACTGTTGTAAATATCGATTGGCCAACAAGTACTAAACTTACCATGGAAAAGCAAAAGCAGCAATTGCTGGATATCCTAAACTCGCACCAGGAAACCGGGATTAATGCCATTATGCTACAGGTAAGGCCCGCCGCCGATGCCCTTTATGCCAAAAGCCGCGAACCATGGTCAAAATATTTAACCGGCAGGCAAGGCCAAAATCCGGGGTACGATCCCTTGGAATTTGCCATTACCGAAGCCCATAAACGCGGTATGGAACTGCATGCCTGGTTTAACCCATACCGGGCAACTTTTGATGGCAACTTTGCATCGCTTAGCCCTCAGCACATCACCCGGATAAAGCCAGACTGGTTTTTTACCTATGGCGGCATCAAAACCTTTAACCCCGGCCTGCCCGAAGTGCGCGACTATATAGTACAGGTAATATTAGATGTGGTGGATAACTATGATATTGACGGTGTACACATGGACGATTACTTTTACCCCTACCCCATTGCCGGCCAAAAAATAAACGATGAGGATACCTACGCCAAATACGGGCAGGGCTTTGATAATATAAAAGACTGGCGCCGCCATAATGTTGACCTGCTGATTAAAATGATTGCCGATAGCGTGCATGCGCATGATCCTAATATTAAATTCGGTATCAGCCCGTTTGGTATCTGGGCTAATAAGGCGCAAAACGACGGGGGATCTGAAACCAATGGCGGATCATCCTACTACGAAAACTACGCCGACTCGCGCAAATGGATGCAGGAAGGCTGGATTGATTATATAAACCCGCAATTATACTGGCCTATTGGTAACCGGGCTGCCGCTTTTGATAAACTGCTAACATGGTGGAGCGAAAACACCTATGGCCGGCACCTTTATATAGGCCAGGCCGCTTACCGTATTAATGAACGTAAAACCCTGGCTTTTAAAAACCCCGGCCAGCTGCCCGGCCAGATAACCCTCATCAGGAATAACCCGAGGGTACAGGGAAGTGTGTATTTCAGTTCCAGTTCGCTTACCAATAACCCCCTGGGGATAACCGATTCGTTGCGGGATAATTATTACCGGTATCCCGCCTTGCCACCGGTGATGCTCTGGCGCGATTCTATAGGCCCCAATGCCCCGCTAAACGTTACTGCCCGCCCAGGGCTAAGAGGAGGCGTAGCGGTAAGGTGGCAGACACCACTTTTGGCTAAAGACGAAGAGCCTGTTTACGGCTACGTGATATACCGTTTTGATAACGAGAAAATAAATATAGACGATCCTAAAAACATCCTCAAGATTCAATACAACGCCAACCCTGGCTATGATGACAATACGGCCCAAAGAGGCAAAACCTATTTTTATGTAGTAACGGCGCTTGACAGGATGAAGAATGAAAGTGAGCGGTCGCCAACCATAGCGGTCACGGTACCGTAGGGGGGAGGCCTAAAAAAGCAAGCACAAATAATATCGAATAGCGAATTTCGAATGTCCAACATCGAAGTTTTCCTTCATTATTCGATATTGGACATTGAGTGTTCGATATTTAAATCGCTCGTAATTTCTTAACTTGATAACATTGCGGGCACACCGGTAGATTAATTTATGAGCTGTTTTTCGCTCAGGCGTTTAAGATAAACATCAATCTCGCTATCGCCCATGCCATATATTTTCTCTGTCGACCAGAATGCATAGTACATTTCGGGCTTGGTTTTTATACCGCTGTTATAAATGTCAAGCAGTTTTTGCTCAATGTGATTTAGCCCTTCCGAATTTACCCGTAAGCGTTTTAAATGAGCAAGCAGCGCCGGCTTCAAAAGGTGTAAGGCACCCCAAAAGGAATTTTCATTTAGCCATTGTTCCAATTCATCGGCATTACCGTTAACGTATAAAGGCCAGGCTTCGGCCGCCAGCTCGAATTCCCAGTCGCTCAGTTGTTCACGGCTGTCATACAGGTCTTCCAGCTGATCGCCATTTAACTGGCCGATACCTTTAAAATCGTCGATACCAGGAAAATCATTGGGGCAAATCAGGAATACAGCAGGCGCCGACATATTGGTTTGCTGGTTCAGCATGCACATTACGCCCAGCAGGTTTACCTGGCAATGCAGGTCGAACTCAAACCAAAGGTTCACTTCGTCGTATTGGCCGTTTAGTTTGCCCAGTTCGTCAATCACCTTATGCTGATATTCTTCTTCCGGCTCGTTAAAAGTTTCTCTGATCCACCTGGATCGATTGCTCCAGAAAGTGCCCGACGAGATATTTTCCATCAAGGGACCTTCTGATAAAACCTCGCGCCAAACCATCACATCGCCATCAAGGCCGGTTTGGTTAAAGCTATGCCATGTTGAATCGCCATTAAGGATATGAAGGATATTGCTCATAGTAGCGTGGTTATATACAAAACAACAGGTTTTGTTATGGATTGATGAGTTTTTTTGAAAATATTTTTGAGAGCCAAGTTGATTAAAGTATTCAATAGATTTTTGAAATTTTTGGTTGAAGATATTTGATTAATTTTGGAATGTCGTAGCCTATATGGAGAACATTGGCCACCCGTCATTGCGAGGAACGAAGCAATCCCCGATTATACCGGGCGACTTGCAAGGTCGAAATGCATAGTTGGGGATTGCTTTGTTCCTCGCAATGACGGATTTAAATTATACATTGTGCAACTAACCATTCCATCCATATCCAACTTACCCCAGGCAGCCCAGGCAATTATTGAGCATGCCGGCAATAACCGTATTTTTTTATTTTATGGCGATATGGGCGCGGGTAAAACCACGCTGATCAAAGAATTATGCAAGGTGCTGGGCACTACTGATAATATCAGCAGCCCTACGTTTTCTATAGTTAACGAGTACCATACGGCCAAGGATAAAATTTATCATTTTGATTTTTATCGTCTTAAAGATCAAACCGAAGCGCTGGATATGGGTTATGAAGAATATTTTTACGCCGGTGCCTGGTGCTTTATTGAATGGCCCGAAAAGATACCGAACCTATTGCCTCAACATTATTCAAACATAACTATTAAAGTGTTGGACGATGGAGCAAGGCAGGTTGACGTGGAAAATATTTAGTTTTCAGGATACATCCTTTTTTCTTATCTTCATCAGCCAGAAAAAAACATATACATGAGTTCAGGGAAATACAGCGGGTTTTCGGATGTTGCCAAACAGGCCATGATGCAGCCCCAGGAATCAATGCTGGAGGTCAAAAACAAAAAGAATCAATTATTTATTGGTATTCCCAAGGAAATTTCCTTCCAGGAAAACAGGATTCCGCTAACACCGCTTTCGGTTGCGCTGTTAGTGAATAATGGCCACCGGGTAATGCTGGAAAGCAATGCCGGGCAGGCTGCCAATTTTAGCGATAAGGATTACAGCGAACAAGGTGCCCTGATTGTTTATGATACCAAAACGGTTTACGAAGCCGACATCATCATTAAAATTGCCCCGCCAATGGTGCAGGAAATTGAAATGATGAAACATGGCCAAATCCTGATCTCGGCCCTGCAGCTGGCTACACTAAAAGCCGACAGCCTGCATGCCCTCATGAAAAAAAATGTTACCGCCCTGTGTTTTGAGCATTTGCTTGATGAAGGCGGCTCGTTAACCGTGGTAAGGGCCATGAGCGAAATAGTTGGGGCCACATCAATACTGATAGCCGCCGAATATTTAAGCAATGTTTTTGAAGGTAAAGGCCTAATGCTGGGAGGCATTACCGGTGTGCCGCCTACAGAGATTGTAATATTAGGAGCAGGTACCGTTGGCGAATACGCCGCCCGTACAGCCATATCATTAGGTGCCGAAGTAAAGGTTTTTGATCCATCAATATACAAGCTGCGCCGCTTGCAAAATAACATTGGCGCAAGGGTATTCACATCAGTGGTTCAGCCTATTGTGTTAGAAAAAGCCATTACTACCTGCGATGTGGCTATAGGCGCAATCCGTGCCGAAGATGGCCGCAGCCCTTGTATCATATCCGAAGCTACGGTAAGCCGGATGAAACGCGATTCGGTTATCATAGATGTGAGTATTGACCAGGGCGGTTGTTTTGAAACTTCGGAGGTTACCAACCATACGCACCCGGTTTTCCGCAAATACGATGTTATCCATTATTGCGTACCCAACATCGCTTCGAGGGTTGCCCGTACTGCCACCTATGCCCTCACTAATATTTTTGCTCCCATTTTGCTGGATATAGGCGAGCAGGGCGGTATTAAAAACGTGATATGGCAAAAATCGGGCGTACGTAACGCGGTATACATTTACCAGGGCCAGCTTACCAATAAGTACATTGGCGAGCGGTTTTCAATTCCATGTAAAGATCTTGACCTGCTCATTGTATCGCACAGGTAATAGTATGATGCGTTATTGCCTGCTTGCTTTTGTTTTACTTAGCCTTAATGCCGGTGCCCAGCGCTATAAGTATATTGACAGCGCCCGCGTTTGCGGCATTGCAGGGTATAAAGCACAACTAAAGGCCGATTCAAATAAGCGCCTGGTTGAAATTATAAAATACGTCCCGGCTATAAAACTGGATATCCGCTATGCCACAACCAACAACTTTATGCATCGGGTTATGTACAGACAAGCTAAGGCATACGCAAGGCTGCCGGTTGTAAAAGCTTTAAAGGATATTCAGGCTGATTTAAAAACACAGGGACTTGGCCTAAAAATATTTGATGCTTACCGGCCATATTCGGTCACCGTAGCATTTTACGAAACCACGCCCGATACCAATTTTGTGGCCAACCCCAAATTCGGTTCCAAACATAATCGGGGCTGCGCTATCGACCTCACATTGATCGACCTTAAAACGGAGAAAGAACTGGATATGCCCACAGGTTTTGATAGTTTTAGCAAAAAAGCATCGACTAACAATCCCGGAGCCACGCCGCTACAAGCCGCCAATCGCGAGTTACTTAAAACAATTATGCACGCACATGGCTTTACGATATTACCCACCGAGTGGTGGCATTATGATTTTGACGGATGGCGTAATTATCAATTGGCCGACATTCCGTTTTCGGCCTTATAAATTCAACCAAAATCCATTTAAAGCGACAAAGGCATTATAATTGCTCGCCAATCGCAGGAGGGGAGTAAAATGATTAATATGGTAAACATGAAAGTTATCAGCACAGAATATTTAAAACAGTTTTGGAAAGTGTTAATAGCTACCTTCAAAGGTTTTGCAAGTGATAACGGGCTGAAACTAAGCGCCTCGCTGGCTTATTACACTGTTTTTTCGATAGCCCCGCTACTAATCATTATAATATCAGTAGCGGGTCTTGTTTTTGGCCAGGATGCTGCAACCCACAGGCTTTATCCACAAATAGCTCACTACGTTGGCCAAGAACCGGCGCGGCAAATTCAAGATGCTTTAACACACTTAGCGCTTTCGGGTAAATCGGGCCTGGCTGTGGTAATTGGCACAGTTACCTTATTATTAGGTGCAAGTAGTATTTTTATCGAGATACAGGATTCATTGAATACCATCTGGCGGGTAAAAGCAAAACCTAAAAGTGGTTGGGTCCAATTGCTTAAAAATCGTTTTGTATCCTTTTCACTAATTATAAGCCTTGGGTTTTTACTATTGGCAACGCTTACCATAAACCTTGTACTTGATGCTTTAAAGGGAAGGATAGCACATTTTTTTCCAATTGTAACGGGGTTTCTGCTGAAAGGGATCAACCTCGCGCTCACCCTTATTGTGATAACCACCTTGTTTGGCATTATCTTCAAATTTTTGCCCGATGTAAAAATCAGGTGGAAAGATGTGCGCACCGGCGCTTTTTTTACCGCTTTGCTATTTATGCTGGGGCAATACCTGATCAGCTTATACATCCAATACACCGCCCAGGGCTCGGCTTACGGCGCCGCCGGGTCGATAATAGTTATCCTGGTTTGGATCTATTATACATCGGCCATACTATACATCGGCGCTGAATTTACCCAAGTATATGCCGAGGCCATTGGCAGCCACATTGAACCGGCAGATTACGCGGTATCGGTACAGCAAACAGAGGTGGAACGCCATGTAAAAAGCTTACCACCCCAAAACCCGCAATTGCAGGGGCATTTGAAAAAGGAAGAAATTAAAGAAAGTAGTAAATAGTTAGTAGCAAGATTTTACTTCCGGATTTTCGGACAAAAGACTTTTGGACTAATTCAATATGCTATCTTGATACCCGATACTAACTACCTGATACTGCCCTTCACAATATATTCACCAATTCTTCGTATATTCGTGTAGTAATTTATTATCAAAAAATGGAAATTAAAGATCCTGGATACGAATACAAAAACGTAATCCAAATAACAGAACAAGACGCATCGCGTAAATTTATAGCCAATGTATTTTTATGGATGTTTGTGGCTTTGGGCATATCTGCCATTTGCGCGTATGTGTTTTCTCAAAACCAAGCCTTATATCAAATGCTCAGGGACCCGGAAACCGGCCGTAATACAGGTTTAGGCACATTAGTAATGTTTGCTCCGCTGGCATTTGTTTTAATCATTTCTTTTGGCTTTCAGCGCCTTTCATATGCTGTGGCGGCCTTGCTATTTGTAGCTTTCTCGGCGGTAATGGGTATCAGTTTAAGCTATATACTCATTGTTTACACCACCGGCTCGGTAATCGGCGTATTTGTGACAACTTCGGTTGTTTTCGGCATCATGGCAATAGCAGGTTATACTACCAATACCGATTTAACAAAATTCGGCTCGCTAATGATGATGGGCCTGATAGGTATCATCGTTGCTTCGTTATTTAACATGTTTATAGGCAGCACCCAATTGGAATATATTATTAGCTATATCGGCATTGCAGTATTTGTTGGCTTAACCGCCTATGATGTTCAAAAACTGAAACGCATTGGCGCCGGCCTTGAATATGGCGATGCTTCTGCGGGAAAAATGGCGCTATTGGGCGGCTTAACCTTATATCTTGATTTCATCAACCTTTTCCTGATGATCCTGCGTTTATTTGGCAGAAGAAGATAATAAGCAACCAATATTTATTATTTAGAAGCTGCCCCGCAAAGGCAGCTTTTTTTATGCACATAAATTTACTTACCGTACACATAGCCGGCCATATAAACTATTGCATTTTACCGCTTTATTATGCACCTTTGCAGTGCTTATGGAGAAAGACGGAGGGATTAGACCCTGCGATGTCTTAGCAACCTGTGCTTCACAAGGTGCTACATTCTACTCAGCCGGCTAAACAGCCCTGGGAAAGATAAGCGAAAGTCAATTGAACACCCGACTTTTCGATGTAAGCTACGTTTTTTTGATTTCACAGATTAATTATGATTTCACCGATTTTTATCTGGTGTAAGTCAAAATCAGTGAAATCACAAAAAAAATCGGTGAAATCATAAAAATGGACATTAGAAAAGAATTAGAAAAACGCATCCTTGTAATTGACGGGGCTATGGGTACCATGATACAGCGGTACCAGCTTACCGAGAAGGATTTTCGTGGCGAAAGGTTTAAAGATCACATCAGCGATCTGCAGGGGAATAATGACCTTTTGAATATTACACGCCCGGATATTATCAAAGCTATTCATGCCGAGTATTTAGATGCCGGCGCCGATATCATCGAGACTAATACCTTCAGCACACAAATAATTTCACTGGCCGATTATAAGCTGGAAGAGCTGGCCTACGAACTTAGCTACGAAGGTGCCCGTATTGCCCGCGAAGTGGCCGACGAATACAACCAAAAAAATCCATCAAAGCCGCGTTTTGTAGCAGGTGCTATCGGGCCAACCAACCGTACAGCGTCCTTATCGCCAGATGTTAACGACCCCGGTTATCGCGCCGTTACCTTTGATGATTTGGCCAATGCTTATTATGACCAGGTACGGGGTTTGGTTGATGGCGGATCGGATTTATTATTAGTTGAAACTATATTTGATACCCTGAACGCCAAGGCGGCCTTGTTCGCTATCAATAAATACGCCCACGAGTCGGGCAAGCATTTGCCTATCATGATCTCGGGCACTATTACCGATGCATCTGGTCGTACCCTTTCCGGGCAAACGGTAGAGGCCTTTTGGAATTCTATCCGCCATGCCAACCTGTTATCAGTAGGTTTAAACTGCGCTTTGGGTGCCAAAGAAATGAGGCCGCATTTGGCCGAACTTTCTGAAAAAGCTGATGTATTTATATCGGCATATCCTAACGCAGGGTTACCCAACGAGTTTGGCCAGTACGACGAAACCGCGCATGAAACCGCACACCAGGTTGATGATTTTATTAAAGCCGGGTTGGTTAATATCGTTGGTGGTTGTTGTGGTACTACGCCCGAGCATATCAAATGCATTGCCGAAAAAGCAGCCAAATACCCACCAAGACTTATCCCCGAAATTGAACCCGACTTGCGCCTGAGCGGTCTGGAAGCGGTTACCATAAAACACGATAGCATTTTTGTAAACGTGGGCGAGCGTACCAACATCACCGGATCGCCAAAATTCTCGAAACTTATTTTAGCCGAGGATTATGAGGCTGCTTTAGCTGTTGCCTTGCAACAGGTAGAGGGCGGTGCGCAGGTCATAGACATTAACATGGATGAAGGCATGATTGATTCGGAAGCGGTAATGGTGAAATTCCTGAACCTGGTAGCATCCGAACCCGATATTGCCAAACTGCCTATCATGATCGATTCATCAAAATGGACGGTTATTGAGGCGGGATTAAAATGCATCCAGGGTAAGGGTATCGTAAACTCCATATCGCTTAAAGAGGGCGAAGAAAAATTTATAGAGCAGGCCCGCAAAATCCTTAGCTATGGTGCAGCCACGGTTGTAATGGCCTTTGACGAAACCGGCCAGGCCGATTCGTTACAACGCCGTATTGAGATATGTAAAAGATCGTATGATATACTGGTTAATGTGGTGGGGTTCCCTCCGCAGGACATCATCTTCGACCCCAACATCCTAACCGTTGCAACAGGTTTGGAGGAGCATAACAATTACGCGGTTGATTTTATTGAAGCCACCCGCTGGATAAAACAAAACCTGCCACATGCTAAAGTAAGCGGTGGGGTAAGTAATATCTCCTTCTCTTTCAGGGGCAATAATGTGGTGCGTGAAGCCATGCACTCCGCATTTTTGTACCACGCCATTGGCGCCGGTATGGATATGGGTATCGTGAATGCAGGCATGCTGGAAGTTTACCAGGAAATAGATAAAACTCTGCTTGAACTGGTAGAAGACGTACTGCTTAACCGCCGCGACGATGCTACTGAACGCCTTGTTGAATATGCCGATACCATAAAAAGTAAAGGCAAAGAGGTAGTGCGCGATGAAGAATGGCGCAAAGGAACTGTACAGGAAAGATTATCGCATGCGCTTGTAAAAGGCATTATTGAATACCTGGATGACGATGTGGAAGAAGCCCGCCAAACATACAGCAAACCGCTGGAGGTTATTGAAGGCCCCCTGATGGACGGCATGAACATAGTAGGCGACTTATTTGGCGCAGGCAAAATGTTTTTGCCACAGGTGGTAAAATCGGCCCGTGTAATGAAAAAGGCGGTGGCTTACCTGCTGCCATTCATCGAACTGGAAAAACAACGGGTTATTGATGCCGGCGAAGACAGCAGCGGCAGCCGTGCAAACGCCGGTAAAATATTGATGGCCACCGTAAAAGGCGATGTGCACGATATTGGTAAAAATATAGTAGGCGTAGTTTTGGCCTGTAACAACTTCGAGGTGATTGACCTGGGCGTAATGGTACCGGCGCAACGCATTATTGAAGAAGCTAAAAAACAAAATGTAGATATCATTGGCCTTAGTGGTTTGATTACGCCGTCGCTGGATGAGATGGTACACTTTGCTAAAGAAATGGAGCGCGAAGGTTTTACTATTCCGCTGATTATTGGCGGGGCTACTACCTCGCGTATCCACGCGGCCGTTAAGGTCGATCCGCATTACTCGGGTGCCGCAATCCATGTGCTTGATGCATCGCGCAGTGTTACCGTTTGCAGCAGCTTGATGAACCGTGATGGCCGGGATGCCTATATCAAAAATATTAAAGAAGAATACGCCAAATCGCGCGAAGCGCATTTGAATAAAAAATCGGACAAGCGTTTTGTTACCATCGACCAGGCAAGGCAGGCCCGCTTCCAGATCAGTTTGGATGGCGATGTAGCACCAAAACCAACGTTTACGGGTACCAAAGTATTTGAATCGTACCCGTTGGAAGAATTAGTTCCTTATATCGACTGGACACCATTTTTCCACACCTGGGAATTGCGTGGCAGCTATCCTAAGATATTTGCTGATAAATTTGTAGGCGATGAAGCCAAAAAGCTTTATGACGATGCACAGGTATTGTTAAAAAAGATAGTGAAAGAAAAACTACTGCATGCCAATGGTGTGATTGGTTTTTGGCCGGCCAATAGTGTTGGGGACGATATTGAGTTGTATACCGACGAAAGCCGAACCACCTTGTTGACCCGCATCCATACCCTGCGCCAACAGGCCGAGAAAGTTAAGGGCGACCCGTATTATGCTTTGTCAGATTTTATCGCGCCAAAAGAGAGCGGAGTACCAGATTATTTTGGAGGCTTTGCGGTAACAACCGGTATTGGCTGCGACGAGCTGGTTGCCGAATTTGAGGCCGATCATGACGATTATAACAGCATTATGGCCAAAGCCCTTGCCGACCGCCTTGCCGAGGCCTTCGCCGAAAAAATGCACGAACTGGTACGTAAAGAATACTGGGGCTACAGCAAAGGCGAACAGCTAAGCACCGACGATCTGATCAAGGAAGAATACCAGGGCATCCGCCCGGCCCCAGGCTACCCAGCCTGCCCGGACCATACTGAGAAAACAACCTTGTTCGAGTTATTGAAAGCCGAGGAAAATGCCAAAATGCATCTTACTGAAAGTTTAGCTATGACACCTGCAGCAGCTGTAAGCGGATTTTATTTCGCACATCCGCAGGCCAGGTATTTTGGATTAGGGAAGATAAGTAAAGATCAGGTGGAGGACTATGCGGTTAGGAAGCAAATGTCGCTTGAGGACGTTGAACGTTGGCTTGGTCCTAACATTAATTATTGATAGTAACATACAACAAACCGTCATTGCGAGGTACAAAGCAATCCCGAACTATACAGGGCGGATTTGCAAATCGGGGATTGCTTCGTACCTCGCAATGACGGATATAATAAGAAACTCGTACCAGAACAAACAATGAAAATAACGGAACATATTGCTAATGCAAAAGGCAAAACACTTTTTTCCTTTGAACTCATTCCTCCTTTAAAAGGACAGAGCATTCAGGGTATTTACGATGCTATCGACCCGCTAATGGAGTTTAAGCCGCCGTTTATTGATGTTACATCGCTGCGCGAGGATTTTATTTACAAGCAGCATGATAATGGACTGCTGGAGAAGCTGAGCTATCGCAAACGCCCGGGTACTATCGCCATCTGCGCGGCCATTATGAATAAGTACAAGGTAGATACCGTTCCGCATTTGTTGTGCGGTGGCTTTACCAAGGATGAGACAGAGAATGGCTTAGTTGACCTGCAGTTTTTAGGCATCGAGAATGTTTTGGTTTTGCGGGGCGACGCACGGCGGGGAGATGCATCTTTTGTGCCGACCCCTAATGGACATAACTATGCTACCGATTTATTACAACAGGTAGTAAACATGAACAATGGTGTATACCTGCATGAGCATAATGACGATAGCCTGAAAACCGATTTCTGCATTGGTATTGCCGGTTATCCCGAAAAACATTTTGAGGCTCCAAACCTTAAAACCGACTTTAAATACCTGAAACAAAAGGTTGATATGGGCGCAAATTTTATTGTTACCCAAATGTTTTTCGACAATCAGAAATATTTCGATTTTGTAAATAACTGCCGGGCTAACGGTATCAATGTGCCTATTATACCGGGGTTAAAACCTGTCACCAATTCAAAACAGTTAATCGGTTTAGCAAAAACCTTCCATATTGATATGCCCGAAGATTTATGCGACGCTGTTAACGGCTGCAAATCAGAAAAAGATGTGCGGGATATTGGTGTAGAATGGATGATAAACCAGTGCCGTGAGTTAATGGCTTTTGGGGTACCGGTACTGCATTTTTATACTATGAGCAATGCCGGGCCGACTAAGAGGATAGCGGAGGCGATTTTTTAGTGGAATATAAATGTCCTATTAGGAAAACGATGTTCTAAAGTAAGGGCATCTTTTTTTGTTTATTCAAAAAATTTAGTCCTTTTTTCCTTCACTTCCATCCATTTAGTATTGAATGCTATATTGTATATCTCCGATAATGTAAAGTTGCCCGACGAGCCGTAATCTTCGATCTTTTTTGTTTTACCGCCGTTAAAAACAACTGTCAATGTTGTTGTAGTTTGATCAGAGCAACGCACTTTATAGATGTTTCTTAAGTCGCCAAAGTTGGAGTATTGAAGCAATGCTAAAATATTTTTTATCTCGATTTTAGTTAGCTGCCCAATATAATTTTTAACTGAATTGTCCCAATCCTGTTGCTTTAAACAAGAACTGCTGAGCTTTTTGGGATTGATGGAAATCTTTATTCTTGGGCAACGCTCCTCACATATGCCATCATTATTAATCTCTATTTTTTCTATATCGTAGTGCCTGGATGATTTAACGTAGTTAATAAATCTATTATTCATTAACGTTATTGTATCGCACTCCAATTTGGTGTAAATAAATTTCTTCAAGACCGGGTCATAATTAATTTGGTCTTGACTGTAAAGCAGTACTATATCTTGGCCTTCTATATTCGTAATAACAGGATAAATAAATTGATATTTGCACCAATAGTTGGCAACTACTTTTTTGTATGTTCCATTAATTGAAAGAATTGCGAATATTTCTGGTAAACCATTTGCTCTAAAAACAAGAAGGTCGGTTTCTCCATTATTATCTATATCGGCTTTAAACCAATGTTTCGTTTTTAAAGAGTCAGCAACCTTTACCGCATCATTATAGTATTCATCAAATTTTCCATTACTCTTCCTATCGGTAAAAAATACTTTTACAAAAGTGAATACATCTTTGTCGGTTTTAATGGAATCTATATTATTGGCAGAACTATCCGTTGCCGATAAAGTCATTATTAATGCGAATGGCAGGTAAAAATGCTTAACGAAACTCATAGTCCACATAAGGTTGTTTGTTTAAGAATGTTATAGTTACCTACCATAGCTTCCAAAAAGGCTTCTGATTTGATTGAGGCTTAGTCAACATTTGTATAACCCGCTCTGCTCCCCATTCTTCATTGTCGGGTATTTTTTTCCAGTCGATGTTTACAATTTCTATCCGTTGGGTAACTGTGCCTGGCCAGTTTATCTGGAGGCCGTTTTCCTTGAGCGCTGCAACAATCATTTGGGCAACCTGCAGGGCCTCATCATCATTTTGCGTAACGCTATCAAAACCTAAATACAAGTTCCGGGTATTAAGCTCAACAGCCCTGGCTAAATCCTGCGAGTGATAATAGCAAAAGCCAATAGCATTAACACCTAATTCATCCAAGCGTTCTATGGTCTCCATGCAATCGCCTTCGCCATCTTGTTTGGTATAACCGGCGTTGTGCAGGCATACTATCTTTTGCGCAATCAGTTGGTCAAATGCTTTGGCCAGCTTATCAAATCCGGTTGGTTTTGTCCACTGCAAAGCTTCCTTTTGATGCCGATTGTATTTTTGATGGATGGTTTGTTTTAGCCAGTCTTCGTCAATGTCATCCTCTTCATAAAACATATCTTCTAACCCTTCAAAAATCTGTTGCTCATTTTCAAATCCAAACTTTATATCCAGTTCTATTTGCTCTAAAGCCTCGTCTTTCAGTTCCTGTGTCATTGGGGACGGTATATTTAATGTTTTTCTTAAAAGCTATTTATCAAATATCTACATTTAACTATTACCATCCACGTTACTATCTATGGATTTTTTCAGCCACATCAAGTCTGTTATTGGTATTATACTTGGCCTTAGCATTACCCATTTACTCAAAGGGGCTGCTAAGCAAATTCAGCATCCGGGGCGCAACAAACCTTATTGGGTGCACACCCTGTGGGCCTTTTACATGTTCCTGTTATTGCTGCATTTTTGGTGGTGGGAGTTTAACCTGCACGATATTAAACACTGGCTGTTCCTGGAGTATTTCTTCGTGATATTTTACATTGTAATTTATTACAGCGTGTGCGCCCTGCTTTACCCCGAAGACCTGAACGATTATAAAGATTACAAAGATTACTTTTATTCGCGCCGCAAATGGATATTCGGCATATTAGGGGCAAGCTACCTGTTAGATATGGTGGATACTTTTATAAAAGGACAGGCTTATTACAGCCACTATACGTTGGAATACCCCATTCGTAACATCAGTCATTTTGTGTTATGTATGGTTGCTATGAAGGTGGATAATAAGGTATTCCACTCCGTGCTGGTAATTGTGTTCCTGGTATATGAGTTTTCCTATATACTACGATTGTTTTAATACAAAAAGGGTATCCCGGTTAAGCGATACCCTTATGTATAGATAGATTTAATTACTTGCAAAAAATAACCTGGTTTGTTTTTACATAATCGTTCCAGTCGCCTGTGGTTAACTTACGTACAGTGTTTAGGGTTAAACTGTAAGCGCATGACGGCCAGGTATTAAATGCCGGCGACAGGGCCGCAGTTGCAAGGTTATATACCGCGGCATCTCCCCTTGGCACATTGCCCGATGGTAAACCCGATACACTACCTATCGCGTTCGACCATATGCCGATGTTCCAGCTGCCTATCAATTCATGATCAACTGTATAATCAACATGGGCTTGTGATTGTACGGGTGTACAACCGCTACCGCCACCGGCAAACAGCTCTTCCAGTTTAAGCAGGCTTACCTCGTTCCAGTTGTTTACGTATATTTTACCGATGATAGATTGTGTTTTTAAATTGGTAGATGCAGGGTTGGTTGGATCATCGGTTGTTTGAAACTTAAGGTACAGCATAGTGCCATTTTTTTGATTGGCCGCGCTAACCGCGCTGCCGGGGATTAAACCGGCGCTGGCATCGCCGCCGCCAATAATGGTATTGGTATTTAGTAAAACCAGCGGACCGTAAAAACCATTGTCCAATGCAGGCTGATCAACCCTTATCCAGCCATTGGCATCGGGGTGAAGTACATGATCGGCAATTGGGCTGGGGAAATTATCTGCCGGGATACTATCCGCAACCGAAGCTGGTTGCCCCAAATCAATAACCACATTTTGAAACGCAGGGCCTCCGTTCCAGGTAATTTGGCGGGTGGCAACCTTAAGTTGCGTTGGGTCCATCTGGGCGCTGGTAACGGGGCTGTAATTCACATTATCCAGCGAGTATAAAAAGCGGTAATGTAACGCACTTGCTGGTGCTGTGGGTACTTTTTTGGTTGCGTAGCCAACCAGGTTTACCGAGTTAAAGAAACCATAACCTACGCCTCCAACGCCCGATTTTGTGGTAAGCGTTTTGCCGGTGGCATCAATATCTGAGGTGATATTGAATTTACCAACCGATGTAAACCAGGGCACATCGCTGGTATAAATGCCGCCATCTTTTATGCAAAGTTTTACACAGAAACAATTATGCGCGTTATGCCTGTCGGTTTGGCGGCCGCGGGTACGATCTTCCTGTAATAAAACGGCACCTGATGACGATTCCACCCTGAAATAATAATCCGGGCCGGCTGGCCACTCTACATTTAAAAATGGCGAAAGCAGCGTTTGCCTGAAATTGGCGCCCGGATATACGATGGTAAATTTGCCATTGCTATCTGTATAGGCATTGCCCAAGGTATCGTCCTGTATCAAGTCCACATCGTAGGCAAATACTTTAACACCTGATAGTGGCTTTTTAGTTTCGCAGTCGGATACTATTCCGCAAACCACCCAGATATCTAACAGGGTAAGGATGCGGCAAAACCATTTAGGGTCTATCCTGTATTCAAAAAAAGCGACCTGCCCGCTTTCGGTTTGCTTAAAAGCCGGTTGCAGGGTGGTGATATGAAACTGTAGCGAAAGATCTTTAGCGTGGTGTGGCCCAATTTTTATAGGGGTATTGCCGCAATACCAGTCAACATCAAGCGTACCGCCATCGTAGCCGCTTTTGTCGCCTATCTCAATCACAAAATCGCCGTTATCCTGGAGTTTGCCTTCGGCTATAAATAGTTTTTCTTTTTCTTTCAGTTCGGCATCGGTAACCTGGTGAAACGTTTGTTTGGCATCGGCTACGGCCAGGCGGGTTTCGTTGGCCCTATCAAAGGTTTTGTAAACCTTTACCGAGTTGCCCGATACCGGCAGCTCGCAATCAGAACATAGCAAACCGCGTAGGTTGCCTTTAATAGTAAAGCTCATAGGTTTTTGTTTTTAGATTTTTCTTCCCGCCTACTCTTTGATTGGATTTTCGGCACCCTCCATAACTTTTTACAGCCCTGCTGTTTTGTTATGTCAAAGGTTTCACTAAAAAAAGCCCCTATCAACGTTGCTACTACTGTTTTAGGCCCTATGATTGTACGCGATTGAAAACGTAGTACTACAGTTTTTGTCGCGTAGAAATACGCGGGGGGGGTATGATACTTGAAACGATGTTGTTGGATTTGGGGGAATATTGAAAATTTAATTTCGCGCAAAGGCCGCCTGGATCACTAAGAGGTTCCTAAAGAAAAAAAACAGACCGTCATTGCGAGGTACGAAGCAATCCCCGATATGCTAAGTCCCACATAGTTTGGGATTGCTTCATACCTTATAATGACATGATTGTAAGCTGTTAATTATCAGAGTTGTTTTTTAATGTAGATACGCAATACTTTGCGTCTCCCCCAGGACATTCAAAATTTACAGGCTCAATTTGCATGTGTGATTTGCATGCGGGAGACGCAAAATGTTGCGTCTCTACAAAAGCCCCGTTTACAATTATGTCATTACTGTTTTTTCAAGCATAGGCTGGTGGATACTCGCAATGACGCGCGGGTTTGTGCTTCATTAGAATTATTGAAACATGCACAAATCAAATTTAGACAGCTTTTAACAAAAAAATAAGCAAATCAATTTTCGCCTCGGCGACTTTACGCGAACCCCCTTAAATGCAAAAAAGCGCCTCCCCATAAAGAAAAGACGCTTTTTTTGACCTGGAAACTCCTTATTGATATAAATAAGTATCCGTTAAATGTTGCATTGCTTCCTGGAAAAGGCTGTAAGCAGTTACCTCATCATTATTGTTTATGGAAGTAATTGACGTTTGGATGTACTTGTCATAAATCTCTTTAAATATAATGGCCTTGTTTTCTTCTTTATCAATGGCCTCAAGCAGGGATGCAGAAATTGTATAATATTTTTCAATCTCGGCACCGTTGAATTTTTCCTGCAAAATTTTATCTCTGAAACCCCGAAGCACATTTAGCTGGCCATCGACTTCTTTACCGGCAAAGTTGGTTGCAATCCGGGTAAGGGCGCATGGGTCTGAACTACCGGTCTTCGGACAACCCGGCGAACCAGGACAAGGCAACGCTTCCTCCAAATACATTGTCATCTCATTTTCAGGTTGAATCATTGGTTTATATGGTAAATTCTCCTCAATTATATACCCAAAATGATAGATAAAACTTTTGCATTCGGTTGCATTTAGAAGCTCCATTAACCGAACACGGCCAAAAAACGATCCCCGGTTAATTTTTGTGTAATGCATGCTGGCATCCAGCTTCTTAAAGTTAAGCACATGGTTAAAAAGCACTTGCCAGGTTTTTTCTAACGAGATTACCTCGCCTGTATTGGTGATAAAGCCATCTTTTTTAATAATAGCATTTGGAAGGCTGTCATTCACAGTATAATTGGCAGGAATAAGTACCAGTATCCTTGATGAAGGATCATTTGCATCAGTAAGGCCGTTCATGAATTTAATGCCCGATACGCTGCTGTCACTAAGAACCGTCTCAACGGCAGACTTAGACAAGTTTACAAAACGGGCTTCTGATGGGAATTTAGTTCTGAAGTTCTGAGCAAGTTCGCGATAATAGCTTTCGGTGATGAACTCCCCTACAAGGGTAGGGTCAAGCACGATACTCAACATTTCTGTTTTCATTTTAATTGGTCTATGGTTTAAAATTTGATTAATTACTTATTGATGTATTAATACAAATGCAATATAATATATATTTATTACGACACCCATATTGCCCCTTAATAAAGTTATTAATATTTGTTTAAATCAAAGTCCAGGCTGTTATTTCAATTTTATGATTAGCCCCAAATATCATCCTGCGTGCTACTACAGTTTTTTGCTGCGTAGAAATAAGCAACAGAATTTGTGATATTTAAAAAAGGATAGTTTAACAAACGCAAAAAAGCGCCTTCTCCTACGGAAAAGACGCTCTCTTTATCTGGAAGAAACCCTTACTGATATAAACCTTATTGATATAAATAGGTATCCGTTAAATGTTGCATTGCTTCCAGGAAAAGGCCATAAGCAGTTGCCTCATCATTATTGTTTATGGAAGCAATTGACGTTTGGATATACTTGTCATAAATCTCTTTAAATATAACGGCCTTGTTTTGTTCTTTATCAATGGCCTCAAGCAGAGATGCAGAAATTGTATAATATTTTTCAATCTCGGCACCATTGAATTTTTCCTGTAATATTTTATCCCTGAAACCCCTAAGCACATTTAACTGGCCATCAGCCTCTTTGCCAGCAAAGTTGGTTGCAATACGGGTAAGGGCGCAAGGCTCTGAACTGGTAGAAGCAGGGCAACCTGCTGAACCAGGGCAAGGCATTGATTGTTCAATATACATATTCATTCCATCCGATGGCTGGATAATAAGTTTATAAGGGAGGTCTTCGCCCTTTAAGTAGCCAAAGTGATATATAAAAGTACTGCAATCTGTAGCGTTCAAAAATTCATTTAAACGAAACTGCCCCATGAATGAACCGCGGTTAATTTTGGTATAATGGGCGGCCGGCTCCAATTTCTTGAAATTCAATACATGGTTAAATAATACCTGCCATGTTCTTTCAAGCGAGATCCGCTCGCCGGTATTGGTCATGAACCCGTTTTTATTAATAATGGAGTTGGGTAAGCTGTTTATAACTGTGTGATTAGCTGGAATTAACACCAGTATCCTCGACGATGGATCATTTGCGTTTTCAAGGCCATTCATAAATTTAATGCCGGATACGTTGTCTTCTTTTAAAACCGCTTCTACAGCTAAGCGGCTAAGGCTTACCGAACGAATTTCGGACGGAAACTTTCGTTGAAAGTCTTCTGTTAGTTCTTTGTAAAAGCTTTCGGTAATAAATTCACCTACAAGAGTAGGGTCGGGCAAGGTGGTTAACATTTCTGTTTTCATTTTAATTGGTTTATGGTTTTAAATTTGATTAATTACTTATGGAGGTATATTAATACAAAGGCAATATAAAATATATTTATTATAATACACATATTGTTCCATAATAAAGTTGTTAATATTTGTTAAAATCAAGTTCCGGGGCCGCTATTTTAGCTTTTTCCATAGCCAAATATGCCCCCACGTACTACTACAGTTTTTGCTGCGTAGAAATACGTAATATACTCCCGGTGTAAAAAACAAAAAAGTTTATTATTTGCTGTAAATGAGCACATTACAAACACCCCTCAAACGCTGCTATGGCAGTCAAAACTCGCTCTCCTGTTGAAATAACAACTTATTAATCTTAGTTTTAGCCAAACTAATTCCTAACCCTCTATACTAAATCAACAATGGAAACCAAACCAACAAGAGACACCAACCCAATTACCGGCGACGAAGGTGCCGCAATCGACCTTGAGCTTGCTGCTCAATGGACAAAAAACCACCGGCACAGGCATCCAGACGCAGTTGTGTCTCAATTTTTCGGACAAAAAATATTGAATACCATATTGCAGCAGGATGGTTGCTTAGGCATTCGCATTTATTATGCTAACAAGCAACATCTTACAGGCTGGCAACAATTCTGGGTTTCTGTCGGAAATTTCTTTATCAGGGTGGTAGCTAACGCCGAAGGCGAAAAACGTTTTGTAATAACAGGCGTACAAGCTGACGGGCAAGATCAATTACCAAGCGATGTAAAAAAGGAAGTTGCGGCTGTATCTACCGAAATAAAGACATTTAAGTTATCTGCTGCTGCCCCGTCAACGAATGTGGTTGGAAACCAATCTTATCCGTGTCCAGGCTCGCCCGGATGTCCTAAAAATATGTTATCAGGCGATATATAAGGTACGATTACAAGGGTATATTGACATGGATATAAAACTGGCTTTAATTTATTTTTCCACAATATCAGGATTTGTTCCTGTGTTGGCGGCATTTTATAATTATAAGCACCTGGACAAGGTATTAAAAATTGCAGCCTTATTTTTTCTTGTAGCATCTTTTTTTGATCCGATAACCTGGCTTTGGAACAATTCCGGAGAAAAAAACAACATGCCTATCTTTCATTTTAACATTTGGGTGTCAATGGTGTTTTATACCTTAATATATTACCATCTTTTCAATAAGCCTATCCTCAAAAGGATTACGCTTGCTCTTGCTGGCATAACTGTTTTACTATCCATTTTATTCGATAAAAATATTTACGATTATCCATCAGTTTCAAACACATCGTTAAGTATATTGGTGATCATATTATCACTGACTTATTTTTATCAGCTACTCAATCCGCTAAAATATATTGACATTGAAAAACAGGGGCTTTTTTGGATAAATGCAGGAGCACTTTTTTATTCATCAGTGAATATTTTTCTGTTTATGCTTCTTACGCACATACCAGTTGATGACCGGGCCAGCTATTACATTATCAATAGCATATCCAATATTATCGCTAATATATTATTTTCAATAGGATTACTTTGCAAACCACAAAAAACAGCCTGATCCCGATACTAAAAATCAGTAAGGTTACTTTACCGGCTACAGAAAGCGGCTTAATTCCGATATTAATAATCGGTACGCTTGTGGTGGTTGTATTAATCACCTGCTTATTTTTTTTCGTGATTATTTACCAGCGTAAGATGATCAAAAACCAGGTTGAATTGCGGGCCTTGCATGACGCGCGCCAAAGCGACCTGATGGCTGCCGTTTTTGAAACCCAGGAAAGCGAACGTAAACGCCTGGCCGAAGATTTACACGATAGCGTAGGCCAGGTGTTATCGGCTATAAAGCTTAACCTGCACCGGCTGGATAAAAACTGCACCACCGATACCACCCAGCCATTACTGGCCGATACCCGTAGGCTTACCGACGAATGCATACAGGAAATACGCAATATTATCCACAACGTTTTGCCGCCGGTACTTACCGATTATGGTCTGCTGGTGGCTGTTGAAGCCCTGGCAAGCAAGGTTGAGCAAACTACCCACATCAAGGTAAAGTTTAGCAAAAACATGCCCGATCAGCGGTTTCCGCAAGAGATTGAGCTTACGCTTTACCGCATAGCACAGGAGCTTTTTGGCAACGCCATTAAACACTCCGATGCTTCGGTTATTCACCTTTCCATTAACCGCGAAGGCAATTTTATGGTGATGGAATTTAAAGATAATGGCGTTGGCTTTAACCTTCCCGAAGTAAAAAGAGGCTTTGGCATCAAAAACCTCGAGAGCAGGGTTCAGCTCATCAACGGTGAAATTAACATTTACAGCAAACCATTAAGTGGCAGCCTTACTACTATTAAATTAAAAATAGTTTAGTTTTGTATCTTTAATCTATCTTTAGCCAACTATTTGTTAATCAATGGGTACAATTAAATTAGGTATAGTAGATGATCATAAAATCTTCAGGAACGGTTTAAAAGCCACCCTTGAAGAATGTGAAGATTTTGACTTGATACTTGAAGCTTCAAACGGTAAAGAATTGATGGGTTTATTAACCACCCAAACCCCCGATGTGCTTTTAATGGATATTAAAATGCCCGAAATGGACGGCATTCAAACGGCAGCTTTGGTGCATCAGCATCATAAAACCATCAAAATACTTGCGCTATCAATGTTTAATGAAGACAAGTATATTGTTGATATGATGAAAGCCGGCGCATCTGGCTACCTGCTAAAAAATGCCGAACCGGAGGAAATTATTGAGGCTGTATCAACGGTGCATAACAAAGGGTTTTATTTTAACGAGCACCTGTCCATCACCCTTATTAAGCAGCTGGTAGGGAACGATCACTCCGAAAGTATTGCCACAAACAAAGCCGACTTAAACGAACGCGAGGTTGAAGTACTGAAACTGGTTTGCCAGGAATACTCCAACCAGGAAATAGCCGATAAAATTTTTCTGAGCGTACGTACCGTTGAAGGTTACAGGGCGCGTTTATTTGAAAAAACGGGATCAAAAAACCTGGTGGGCCTGGTGATATACGCCATAAAACGCGGTATAATTAATGTAACCTGATTTTAGGCCGATAGCTTTTTGGCGCTGCTGGCAAGGTTACGCATAAACCTTTTGCGGTAATTAAGCGGGCTTAGGTTCATTTTGGCCTTAAACATTTTGTAAAAATGGGATACATCGCCAAAGCCACTCTCGTAAGATATTTCTGATATCGGCTTATCGGTTTGTACCAATTGCTGTATGGCATAATTAAGCCGGTACTCAATTATAGTTTCCATAAACGTTTTGCGGGTTACTTTTTTAAAGTATTTGCAAAAAGCGTTGGTGGTCATGTTGGCAATACTCGCTGCGGCATCTAATGATACCTGTTTCCTGAAATTTTCTACCAGGTAAGCAAATACGGGATTAATGCGTTCCTGCTCGGCTGTTGAACGCTCGGCTATAATGCGGTGCTGATCAAGCAAAATATATTCGTCAGACGATGCCAGGCGCTGCAATATCTCCAGCAAGCCTATCAATACCCTGAAATTGCTTTTTTCTTCAACCAGGCTCTGCAGCATTTGCTTTACATCCTGCTGCGTTTCTGAATGGAATGATACCCCGCAACCGCTTTTCTGAAAAAGCTTTTTAATGTGCAGTAATTCAAATTTGTTAAAAAAGTCATCGCCCAAAAACGCGTCATTAAACTGAATTACAATGGCGCTTGCATCCTCGGGCAACACAGTGGCAATATCCAGTTTCCAGCAGTGGGGCAAATTTGGGCCCAGCAATACCAAATCGCCAGTTACAAAATCTTCCATATGGCTGCCCACATACCGTTTGCCACTCCCTTTTAAAATACAGGTTAACTCATATTCCGGGTGAAAGTGGTACGGCGCGTCAAATGCCAGCTTATCGAATTTTTTGACAAGGAACGATTGACTAATGGAGGGCTGAAGAATTTCGAACGAGGCTTTTATCATTGCATATTTTAACGTATAATTTATTAAAAAGTTAACCTGTGGATAAAATAATCCATAATTACACCACTCATTTCATTTTTTGTCAGCTAAAGTTAAACTTACTTTGAATATAAACTAAAAAAAATATGAATACAAAGGTTTCTGATCTGTTAACGCTGGATGATTTTATAAAATTACCGGAAGAAAGCATTCTGGAGTTCCGTGAAAAGGGGCATACCTTAATTCAAAATATACTCTCAAAAGAAGAAACAGCAATTTACCGCCCGGTTATTGTTGACGCTGTTGAGCGATACAATACCGAAAAACGCAAACTGGAAGACCGGGATACCTACGGCAAAGCATTTTTGCAGATTATGAACTTATGGCAGGTAGATGCCGACGTAAAACAGTTTGTTTTTGCCAAACGAATGGCCAAAATTGCCGCTGACCTGATGGGAGTTGAAAACGTGCGCTTATATCATGACCAGGCCCTGTTTAAAGAAGCCGGCGGAGGCCCTACCCCATGGCACCAGGACCAATATTACTGGCCTATAGATACCAATAACACGGTAACCATGTGGATGCCGCTGGTTGATATTGACGTAGATATGGGCATGCTCACCTTTGCATCAAACTCTTATACCAACGGTGCAGTATTTAATCATGAAATATCCGATGAATCCGAATCAGCATTTGACGATTATGTAAAGGAGAAAGACTTCCCGATAAGCAGGGCACAAACCATGAAAGCCGGCGATGCCACCTGGCACCGGGGCTTTACCATTCACAATGCACCCGGTAACAACTCCAATAAAATGCGCGAAGTGATGACGGTAATTTACATTGCCGATGGTGCCCGCATTACACCTTATAAAAATGAGTGGCAAAAAAGCGACCACCACAAATGGCTGATGAACAAACCAATTGGCGGGCTGGTAGATTCTGAGCTGAACCCAAGGCTGTTGTAATAAACAAAAAGCTGTCTTATTTATAAAAACAGCTTTTTGTTTTTGGCACGCTACGCCATTTTGGACAGCGTTCGCCGATGTTGCTTATATAATAGATATGCCATCGCTATTTGTCACGGAGCGGCCACTGTCCACTGCTGGCATGTCGATCCGTTATAATCAAATAACGCAAGCTGCACCCCATCTGCCGTTGAAGCATTTGGCACCTCTACTACCCTGTTGCCATTCAAAGGAGTAAACACTAAGTTGCCGTTAGCGGCCCTTGACAAATCAAACTTCTGGCAATTATTATTGAGATAGGCATAAAGGTCCAGCGGAGCCCCATTTGCCGCATTGCAATTAACAACATCTGCAGCTAAACCGCCTTGTGCGCACGTTATTTTAAAAACACCGTTTCCAAGAGCAGTAAAATCCCATTGCTGACATAAAAGCCCATTATTTGTATTTTGTGCTATAGCTTGTTGCGAAGCCCCCGTACAGCCCCAGTCGTCCCAAACTTTACCGCTGTTGCTATTTATAATTTTATACCGACCGGCGGCTATCCAATCCTGGGTTATAAAAGGCCAGCCACCCGACCAACCCATATTGCCAACTGCCAATGTAGGCGTACCATTGTTATTGCCATCATAATAATGATAGGTAAGAAAATTGAACCCGTTTTCGGTATAATAGCCCACCTGCCCCGGGCCAATATACTTGCCCGATGTACTTAATACCGTAGTGCCGCCGCCGCTAAGCAGGTTTACACCGTTTTTATCTACATAAGTACCATTAGGGCTGGTCGACCGACCCATTTGCACATAGTAAGTGCTGCTGGTTCCGTTGCAGCAAATACCCTTATTGTAAAACAGGTAATAATAACTACCATTCCTGATTACGTACGATGCTTCATTTTCGCTGCTGCTGCTACCAGCTATGTTTTTAACCGTGCTGTTAAGTCTTTTACCTGTTGCTGGATTTATCTGGGCTATCCAGATGCCGGTTAAGTGCGAACCAAATGTCATCCAGTAATTACCGCTGGCATCAGCGAAGACCGAAGGATCGATAGAACCGTATACGGTATTATTATCTGAGTAAACAACCATCCCCTGGTCTGTCCATGTAGTTAAATCGGTACTGGTTGCTACGCCTATTGCGCAAGGCCTTGCCCCCATCGAAACAGAGTAATACATATAATACTTGCCGCCCATGTAAATACATTCCGGTGCCCAAAAATTGCCTCCAAAGTTAGAAACGTATGTGTTTATCCAGCTGGGCCAGGTACCTGAAGCGAAAACGGTTGAAGCCGTGGTCCATTTTATTAAGTCGGTTGAGGTAAGGTGATATATCTGATTACCGGTACCCCAGATATGATAAACCCCGTTGCGCTTAATTATGGTTGAAGGATCGTGAATGCCGGTGGCACCGGCTAATGCATTGATGGTTTTGGCCTTACTAACCAGCGGCACTTCTGTTTGTGTAGTATTATTAAGCTTTTCGGTTTTTTTGCAGCTTATTATTATTCCCGCAGCGAGAATTATGCAAAGCGCGGCCAGTGAAAAATATCTTTTCATAAAAAATTTAGAATAAATGGTAATTGCCTACTCTTTTAGATTTTCGGCTTCGTCTTTAATTGGTAGTATCAATAAAACCCTGCAGGAAATTATTAGTGTTTATTTAACAATTATAATTAAATAAACATCAAAATGAAACAAATTGAAAAAATATTTATTATTTAATTAGTGTAAATACTACACTTTAAAATCTAAATATATAGCTGATTTACAGCAACAAACAAAAATTAACATTAATATAATATTATTTTACCAATAAAACAGGATATACCTAACAAAAATGGAGTGAGATAGAGTGATTAATAATTGTGTTAATAACAACTATAGCTATTCATTTGAAAGCGTTTGGCTTCGGCAAGCCCCAACTCAAATCTGTAGCCGTATGCATTGCTAAAAAGTTAACTTATTTTGTGCCGAATTACAATCTCCGAAACCGGTTTTACAGGTTTAAATACAAAAAAAGGTTGCCGGTTTAATACCAACAACCCACACGGTTTATAAAATATATACCTTTAAAAGCAAGGCAATTACCAAAGCCTATGCCGCAACCCAAACAGCATCAACAAACCATTTTTTACCATCAAAAAACTGGGTTACCGGTGCAAATCCGGCATTTATGGCTATTTGATCTGTTTGCATGATGGTGAATTTTTGAGAAATCTCCATATAGATGTATTCATCTTTTTGAAAATGGATTGTTTCTTTACCACCGATGGTTACCAGTTGATCTTCCAGACTAATAAGGTAGCTTTTGCATGCACCGGTTTCCGGATCGTAGGTTGGATAATGATCAAATTTGGCAACATCAAAATTGCCCTCTAATTCGCGGTTAATACGCTCCAGCAGGTTAAGATTAAATCTTTTGGTGATGCCCTCTTTATCATTGTAAGCGGCCAATACCACTTTAGGATCTTTTTTAAGGTCCATCCCAATCAGCACCATATCCCCTTCGGAAAGATGATTGCGTAATTCCCGGCAAAACTCAATGGCCTCTGGAACCGGCATATTGCCAATGTTTGATCCTAAAAAAAGCACCACTTTTCGTCTTGATGATATGGAAGCTGCCTTTTTAAGCATATCAAAATACTCGCCGTTAAGCCCTTTTATATTTAAGCCGGGTAAAGTAACAGGCAAGGTAATATTGAGGTACGAAATTACATTATCCGATATATCAATAGGCAGGTAGGTAAACTCTGCCTTTTTAGCCAGCAAGTCTTTCAGCAGGTAGGTTGATTTCGTGGCGTCGCCGGCGCCCAGTTCAATCAGGTCAAAAGCATCTCCATCGGCAATAAGAGCGCTGGTAATCTCGCCTGTTTTCTCCGAAAATATTTCCAGCTCGCAATTGGTTGGATAATACTCCTCGCAGTTCATCAGTTCCTGAAAAAGCTTATCGCCATTGGCATCGTAAAAATATTTTGAATTTAAACGCTTGGGTGTTCCGCGCAAGCCGGTTATAACATCATTATAAAACGAATTTGTTTTTGTGGTTGATGCCGCCGTTAAATTTGTTTGTGCAAAGGTTGAGTCCATATCTTCCTGTTTTGTGCGGTTACCTTGCAAGCCTGATGCCGGTAAACTGCCAACGTAAATGTGTTTGAAAAAAATTGCGGTAAGTTATCCTGCTGTGGCCCGGCGATGTTGCTTCTGATGCGCCGCGCAATACTTTTTGGTTTACCATAAACTTGCCGTTATACTCGCCAATTGCACCCGGTGCTTTTGCAAACCCGGGATAAGGAAGGTACGAACTTTCTGTCCACTCCCAACTTTTGCCCCAGCTAAATTTAGTTGCCGCGGCCTCCCACTCAAATTCAGTAGGCAGCCTTAACCCCTTCCATGAAGCGTAAGCATAGGCCTCAAAATAGCTGATATGGCAAACCGGTTCCTCTAAACTAAGCGGTTTTAAGCCATGGTAAGTATAATTGTGCCATTCGCCGTCAATCAGGTGCCAGTAAAGCGGAGCTTCAATCTTATGGGTATTCACCCAATCCCAACCCTCGGCATGCCAGTGGCGAAAATCATGATATGCCCCGCTGCCAATAAAATCCAGGTATTCGGCATTGGTTACCAAATTGGGGCTAATTTCGTATGCATTTAAATAAACCTTATGCCGGTTCAGTTCATTGTCAAAACAAAAGCCTTCACCAATATAGCCTATCTCGTAAACACCTTCATCCATTTTAATGAAACCGGCGCTTTCATCCGTTGAGATTTTGGGCGATACATAACTATCGTCATAAGCCGGAAATAGCGGGTTATGGCCTAAAATGTATTTAATATCTGTTAATAAAAGCTCCTGGTGCTGTTCCTCGTGGTTAAAACCGAGAATGAGCAATTCCCTCACTTCTGCGGATGGTTCCTGGCACAGGAATTTAGCCATTGCCTCATCCACATAGGCCCGGTACCGGTAAATATCGGCAACTGTAGGGCGGCTTAAATTACCCCTGTCGGTACGGATAACGCGATTGCCTACCGTTTCATAGTAGCTGTTGAAAACGTAATTGTAATTGAGGTTAAATTCCTGGTAGCCCATGAAATAAGGCTTCAGGATAAAGGTTTCAAAAAACCAGGTAACGTGCCCTATATGCCATTTAGGCGGACTAACATCAACCACAGGCTGCACCACGTAATCTTCGGTTTGCAGCGGGCTGCAAATCTGCTCCGTTCGCAGCCTGACTTTTTTATAACAATCAGCTAAATCCATCTAATTACTTCCTATTCAAATATCGTTTAAGGTTTGAAATTGTTTTAATATTTAACCCTTTTGCTTGTTGCCTGCGCATCATTAATGCGTAGGCATTGTTAAAACCAATAGGCTTGAGCCATTTTACCTGGTAACGTTTTTCAAACTCCTGCTGCACATAATCATACGTACTATCCTTACTTTTTGATACCTCGGCAACCGTTTTTGGCGATGCCTGCAAAATGGCCAGCAAGCCGGTACCCGTGTATTCCGGGTAAAAGTCTATCTGGTCGTTAGTTAAGGCATCAAAACAAATTTTTGTTCCCCCCAGGCCCGTTTTAGTGGCAACATCATAATTGGTATAACCCTTTATCAGCATGCTATACATGTTAGCCAGGATGTATTGCTCACCAAATATTTTTGAGCCAATACGAATGATCCCGGCAGCCCCCTCGCGGGATGGTTTATACAGTTTATTTGCCTCCAGGAAATCCCTTGCAACCCTTTCGGGGCTTTGGTGAAGATAGTCTGTACGATAGTTTAATTCCGTCATAATGGAATCATTTATTTTGCCCGAAAGCAGGTTTAATGTCTTTTCCAGGTCAGGATATTTTTTCAGGGATCCATCGCGCACAATAGGGGCAGCATAGTAGGGAGGAAAAATATTTTTGTCATCATCTAAAACCACCAGATCATAAGCCTTTAACCGGCCATCGGTAGAGTAGCCACTAATTACATCCAATTGTTTTTCAAATGCGGCCTTGTACATCACCGCATCGCTGATAACCACGGTATGGATTTTTAAGCCGTATTTGCTTTGAAGCCCCAGGTTACCATCCTGCCTGCCCATAAATTCGGGCGTAAAACCCGCTGTAAGCTTACCACCATAGACCGATGGAATAAAATACAACGATGATAGCACCGCCAGTAAAATTGGCAATGCGTAAGTGCTTGTTTTTATCTTTTTAAATTTGAGTTTCTGCAGCCGCGACAGGAGGAAATCAAATATGATGGCGAGTAGAGCGGCCGGTAAAGCGCCCGCCAATATCATATTGGTATTATTGAGCGAAATGCCACCGAAAATAAACTCGCCTAAGCCACCTGCGGCAATATATGAAGCCAATGTTGCCACGCCTACATTTATCACGGTAGCGGTGCGGATGCCGGCCAAAATAACTGGCATGGCAAGGGGTAGCTCTACTTCAAACAAAACCTGCCATTTATTCATCCCCATGGCTACGGCCGCCTCCTTCACTGAAGTATCAACCCCGGTAATGCCCGTATACGTATTACGAATGATTGGCAGCAGCGCATAAAGCAACAAGGCTACAATGGCCGGTTTGGCACCAATACCCAGTACAGGAATCATGAACCCCAATAGCGCGATGCTTGGAATGGTTTGCAATATTCCCGCTATGCCCAGCACAGCGCCGGATAATTTTACTTTACGGGTAATGAAAATACCCAATGGCAAACCAATGATTACAGCAATAAAAAGCGAGATAAAAGTAAGGCCAATGTGCTGCAGCGTTTGCGCAGCAAGCTTATCGCCCTGCTGGCTCATAAATTCAAATAAGGTTTGCTGATGCTCATTCATGCCCCTGCTTGTTTTTATACTGATAAAAGGCTGCTATCAACTGTTCAAAGCTTATATGTTTATGCTCGCCGGTATTGTTGCTTATGTTGATAGTTTCGTGATCATTAAACTTAAACCCCTCGAGCGCCGACCACACATCAACATTAGCAGCTAATGACATACCATCTGCCTTTTTGTGCGAGTTAGGCAGTAACCCCCAAATATTGTATAAACGCACGGCCCTGAACTCCAGTTGCAGGCGTTGATCTTTCAGAAAATTCTCCACAAATTCATTGGCTGGCTTAAACAATAGTTGGGCAGGTGTACCCGATTGAACAATTTTGCCTTTATCCATCAGGCAAATCCTGTCGCCAAGTTCAAAAGCCTCCTGCACATCGTGGGTAACCATAATGATGGTTTTACGCTTCAATTCATCAAGGGCTTTAAACTCCTTATGAATGTTTGACCGGGTAACATTATCAAGCGCGCCAAAGGGCTCATCCATCAGCAAAACGGGAGGATCTGACACCAGGGCCCTGGCCAGCCCCACGCGCTGTTGCTGACCACCACTTAACTCGTTGGGGTAAACATGCAGATAACGTTTGTCCAGGTGCAGTTTCTCCATCAATTCCGCAGTCCTGTTTTCAGTTTTCTTTTTATCCCATTTTAGTAGCTGCGGCACTATGGCAATATTTTCGGCCACGGTATAGTGCGGAAACAAACCGTTGTTTTGCAGCACATAGCCGATGCCGCGCCTTAAAACTTCGGGCTGCTGATCAAATATATTTTGATTGTTAATGTAAATGTTGCCGCCGGTAGGGTCAATTAACCGGTTAATCATTTTTAGCGTTGTAGTTTTACCGCAGCCGCTGGTACCCAGCAAAATTAAATTCTCTCCGGGCTGCACCTCAAACGAGATGCTATCAACGGCTTTAACCTTTCCAAACTGTTTGCTTATGCCGTCAACTTTAATCATGCGGTAAAACTACTCTTCGAGTCCCAGGAATAAGTTATTTAGTGATTCGGCATATAAGGGGTGAGCAAAAATAAAATAGCGAATTTGCTCATAAGTAATGCCCCCCTCCATAGCCATTTGCAGCACGGTCATAATCTCGCCGCCTTCGGGGCCTAAAACTGTTGCGCCCAAAATCTTTTGGGTTTTAACATCAACAATGGCCTTCATAAAACCACGGGTATCGCCGGTCTCAATGGCACGGGCTACGTGGCTCATGGGCAGCCTGGCCACTTTGTATTCCAATCCTTGTTTCCTTGCTTCAGTCTCGTCAATACCCACCCGTCCCAGTTGCGGATCGGTGAACATGCAATAAGGCACCAACCTGTCGGTAATACTCAGGTTTTGCTTTTCAATGAGGTTGCGGTAAACTATAGTATAATCGTTATACGAAATGTGTGTAAAAGCAGGCCCGCCTTTTACATCGCCAAGGGCGTAAATACCTTTCACATTTGTTTCCAGTTTGCTGTTTACTTTGATGTTGCCTTTTTCATCTGTTTCTACACCGGCCTTATCTAACCCCAACGTTTCAGTTTGCGGTGTGCGCCCAACTGCTACCAATACGTGGCTGCACCTTATCTTCTTTTCTTGGCCATTACTGGTTGTAGTAACGGTTATTTTACCGCCGGTTTTCTGCTTAAATTTTGTAGCATGCGTATTGGTGAGTACATTAATCTTTTCGGCCTCCAGAATCTTTTGCATTTCGGCAGATACGTCCTCGTCCTCGCGCGAAACTATTCTTTCAGATTTCTCCAAAATAGTAACCTTGCTGCCAAACCGGCGAAACATCTGGCCAAACTCCAGGCCGATATAATTACCACCCAGCACCAATAAATGCTCCGGCACATAATCCAGATCGAGAATGGTTGTTGAAGTAAGATATTTGATTTCGGCCAATCCCTCAATTTCGGGAATAAATGGCTTGGCGCCAACATTTAAAAATATCTGATCGGCCTGGATATTTTGCTTTTTACCGTTTTTAAGTTTTACCGAAACGGTTTTATCGCCGGTAAATGTTGCCTCGCCAAATACAACATCCAGCCCTTTTATCTTCTCGGCCGCATGCTGACCTCCAATGCGCGATTGCATTACGATATCGTCCTTTCGCTTTTTTATCCAGGGCATGTTTATGGCAAATTTCTTTACCGGTACACCCAAGTCGGCGCTTTTGCCGGCCATGTAAGCAGCCTTAGCCGATGCCACCCAGGTTTTGGTTGGGGTACAGCCATCGTTAACACATGTGCCGCCGTAAAAACGTTTTTCAATAATCACCGTTTTCATTCCGGCCTGCGCCAGCTTTTTGGCAAGCGGCCCCCCCGCCTGGCCCGCACCTATAACAATGGCATCAAATTTTTTCATCCTTATGGAGTTACTTTAACACCTTTCCAAAACGCTACATAATTGGTAATGTTTGCTGCGGCATCTTTTGGCTGCGGATAATACCATGCGGCGTCCTGATTTTTTTTCCCGTCAACGTTAAGGGTGTAATAAGATGCAAGCCCTTTCCATGGGCAGGTAGTATGGGTATCGGTAGTTTCCAGGTATTCGCCTTTTACACTTTCAATAGGGAAATAATGATTATTTTCGACAACAATAGTGTCATTGCTTTCGGCAATGACCTGGTCGTTCCAGATAGCTTTCATAATATGAATAGATTTTACGATAAAGATAGCCTTAACCCGCGCAGATTTACAATGCAATTGACTTATTTTGTTTGTCAATTAAATATATAGCATTCATAATCAGCACCAAATAAAAAAAGTTTAAAATTTATTTTTAATTTATCAATTAAGCTATATCTTTGCATTCCCAAAATAAGGGAAACAAAAATAAAAAAAGGCCCGTTCGTCTAGGGGTTAGGACGTTAGATTTTCATTCTAGAAACAGGGGTTCGATTCCCCTACGGGCTACTAAAATAAGTTTAAACCCCTAACAATAAAATTGTTAGGGGTTTACTTATTTTTAGCTAAGATATTTTTTCGATCTTGCTTTTGCTAAAACAATTCAACGGATCAGTCCGAAAAGTTGTGGGCGAATAAAAAAAGTATTTGTTTTGCGGCAGGAATAACAAATACGAATACCCTTGTCAGCAGCATACGAAACCCTTGTCCGTTTAATCTTACCAGAAGGTATCTTAGCATATTTTGAGCTTATAAATGTTAATTCTTCAGAAAATGGGCAGCTAAACATTTACCTGGAAGAAAAGAACCTCGCTCCATCGGGGTATGAAAAGGCACAACTTGAATCAAAAGGTTTCTTACCGGAAACAGCTATACAGGACTTTCCCATCCGCGGTCATAAAGTAGCTCTTTGTATCAAAAGACGCAGGTGGGAAGTAAAAACAAGTGGAGAGATCATCACAAGAGACTGGGATTTAGTAAGAAAAGGTGCGCGAATGACAACAGAATTCGGCACTTTTTTAAAAGGTATATTTGGATAATCATCCTATTAGCAGCCATTTATTAGGCAAGTTATATCAGGTGGACGGCAAGCAGCTCGGTCAGCAATATAAAGATCACCTGAGTGATTTTCAGAGCTGGGGCCAGAAAGAGCATGCAGAGGAGTGGATGCTGTTTGCAGATAATATAGGCCCTTACCTTAGTATAGATGAAACCGCCTTGAGCAACGGAGAACTGTATACCATTGTTACCAATAAAGCAGCCAAAGGGGGTAAAAAGGCTATCGTAGCGATGATCAAAGGCACACAGGCCGAACAGATCATGGCTGTACTGGAGCGAATACCTGTCCGCAAAAGGAATAAAGTTAAGGAAGTGACGATGGATATGGCTGCTAACATGATCAAAGCTATCCGCAGGTGTTTCAATAATGCTGTGCGGGTTGTTGACCGGTTCCATGTACAAAAGCTGGCTTATGATGCTGCACAGGAAGCTAGGATCAAATATCGCTGGGAAGCATTAGAGCAAGAGAACAAAGCAATAGAGGACGCTAAAAAGAACAAGCAAAGCTATCAGCCTGAAGTATTTAGCAACGGGGATACTTTAAAACAATTACTGGCCAGAAGCAGGTATCTACTATTTAAACACCCATCTAAATGGACCGTATCACAGAAAGAAAGAGCTGATTTGTTGTTTCCAAGGTATCCCTTGTTGCTCAAAGCCTACAACCTGTCAATCCGGCTGGGGCAGATTTTCACTATCTGTAAAGACAAGCAGCAGGCGTTTAAAAGACTGGCAATCTGGTATAATGATGTAGAAGACGCAGGTATTGATGCTTTTAAAACTGTTGCCAGATCTGTAAAAACGCATTATGAATCTATCTTAAACTTCTTCGATAACAAGAGTACCAACGCATCTGCAGAATCTTTCAACGCTAAAGTCAAGGCTTTCAGAGCTACTTTAAGAGGTGTAAGGGATACTTCTTTCTTCTTATTCAGACTTGCTAATATCTATGCCTAACTTTTTATCCCCCCCCCACAAGAATTCCGCTTGATCCAATTCAACCACCTAATAATCCCCCAGGAGATTCTACATTACAAGGAGAATAAAGTAACCGCCGGGGAAGCCGGCTTGATTATGGCCAGCGCTTTGCCGGCGAAATTGAAAACAAGAATTTTCAAAACAAGCTGCAACGCTTCAACCATCTAACCAGGCCCAAGCCTAAGGTCAAGACCAATGCCATGTACATTTCCTTAAACTTTGATGCCCGTGAAAACTATATGCTGCTCAGCTTTTAAAGCGCTTTAAAAAAATTTACGGAAATTCCTCCTCCCCGGTTACGAAAAAAAGCACATAAAATGCACCTTTTATCATTATGAAGTCGTTTTTGAAAATCCTATTTGTCTGTTGCTGCAGCCCGCGTTGCGACTATAGGGGATACGTCCAAGCGTTTTTCAAGGGACCAAAGCCTATCCTCCATTTTTTTTACCATCTCTTGCAACATTTCGTTCTTTGCTTTCAGGTTATCCATTTCTTTTGAAAGTTGCTGGATGCTGCTGATCCCGAGCGCGAAAATTTGCTGATAGTCTATAGATTTAAAATCGTTCACCCGCTTACCATAAACAAAAACCTTATCGGCGTTTCCATCCCAGCCAGCTACGGTAAAGGTTTTACCATCAACCAGGGTAATTGGCATTTCCTTTACTTTCTGCTCATTGGTGATAAGCCGCACTACATCGCCATTTGCCAACTGATGCGGTTTTTCCAGTTTAACCGTCAGCCTGCCGTTGATAAGGAGACATTGCTGCGAGTTTTGGTAAACGCTTGGGATAAAGTCTTGAACGGTATTAACGGCCCGGGGGTAAAGCTTTTCAACCTCCTGCGCTATAAACCCTTTTACAAAGCCGTTGCCGTATCCCAGCGAGTCTTTATACTGAAAACTAACCACCTTGAATTGGTTAAGCAAGTCCAGATCTGCAAAGTTATTGGCGGCAGTGATTGATTTTTTTATCCGGCGGTCAGAAGTCAGGTAATAACCATAGCCCGCCATCACACCATATTCTGAATGTATAGTGATAGGTTTCTCTTCATGGTTGTAGCCGTATGGCTTGCCTGGCACGTCTTTTTCGCCTACATCCTTCCTGTTAGGGTTATTAACCACTATCATGCCGTGTACGTCTAAAGGGTAATCGGGGTTCAAGTGGCCGATGCCGACACGGCCATCTTCCGTAATGGACATGAGCTCTTTTTGAACCTCTGTTTTATTAATGTTTATAAATGTGAACCCCCCTCTGGTTCCTTGTGGCCCTGTGGTATTGTAAAAGTTGGTTTCGCCAGCACCCTGAGATTTGTTCCAGGAAATAACAAGCCCCCCGAATCCGGTGGAAGGTACATCTGTTGTATTGCCGTAAAAGTGTGCCACGCCGTGTAAATCGAGTGGATATGCCGGCGCATCAGTTTTGATACCAAGGTAGCCACTTAAATAAAGTGCACTATTAGAATTGTAAGAAGGCGGATTATAACCGATGCCTACTCCGCCAGGCCCTACGTTAAATTGCTTGAAATTGCCGTCGGTTTGAGTGCCTGCAAAATTTGTTTGCAGGTAACGGTAGTTATCAAACCGTGTAGTTGTTTCCCAGGTTTGGGTGATTTGATCTAAGCTAAGCATCGGTTGAGCCAGGTCAGACGTTCTGGCAATCTGCAAGGGCGATGTCGGGCTTGTTGTGCCTATACCAACCAGGCCATTTACATAAAGTGCAGCAGCCGATTTAGCACCCGGAGTTACATCATAGCCTATAGAAACGCCACCTGCACCAACGTTAAATGGCTTGAAGCCATATTTTTTAAGTTCATTACCAATATTTGTTTGCAAGAAACGGAAACTTTCATACTGGCCTGCCCAATCCACCGCTGGAAAGCGAAAATGTGGCAGGTATAAATTTAATAATACCGGATTGTTAGTCTCTGTTTCACCGCCATTTATTTGCAAAATCGCTTTTGGCTCAGTGGTGTGGATACCTACATTACCGTTAGGATTAATATAGAGGGCATCTGTTTGTGCAAACAGCAAAAAAGGCGATACCGATGCAATTAACGTGAATAAGACTTTAAAAGGATTTTTCATTTGTTTGTTTTTTTAAGTTTGGTACAATTAGGATTATTTGCCTGCTCCAGATTAACTGTTGCTATGCGGTTGGAACTTTCAGTGGGTTTTACCCTGTCGCCTCCAATAAACAGCAACCGGCCCAAAGCCTGGCCTGTTTCTTTTATATGTACCATTGGCGATAAGGCAAAGGGCCTGAGCGCTGTTTTATCGTCTTCGCTGAGGTTAATAGCCTGCCAGTTGCCCGAGAGGCCTTCGTTGGTATAACCAATACAGTCAATACCCCCCACGCCACCGCTTGTGTGCTTAAGCATTAAACTAAAAAGCGCCGACAAATCATTGGCGGCACAAATATTTCCAGTTGTATAACCAGATTTACCGGCAACGATAGGGCTCCTTATCGCATAACATCCTGAATTGACCAAAGCCCGCACCATAACTGTTGCTTTTACGGTTACGTACCCTGGGTTGCCATTAATATATAGGCGTGGTTACCTGATGGCACATCAGGATACGTAAAAGTTGTTGCGGTATTAATGGCGAACTGTAGATAATTTTGCTGTTATCACCATCTGTTATCGTATAATTATAATTATCGCCGCTTATGACCCACTTAAATTTAAGCTCTTTGCCCGAATCGTTTACAGTAAATGATGTTATAGTTAAAGGGTTTGCCGGTACCGCCTCTACTTTATAGCGCAGCACCACGGGATGCGCGCCGTACTCGGTATCGGCATTGTTGTCATCATAAAAACTAAGCTCCAGCGTCGATAATTCGTCTGGATGTACCGCCTTAATACCGGTTAACCTGATTTCAAACCAAGTATAGTTGGGCAAGTTATCGCTCAATGAACCATAAACCGGCCCCAGTTACATGATTTGGCCTTGATGTGGAACCCCTTCAGGTCGTAACCCTTTTCTATCAGGTCGGTACCGGCATCACCCGGCGACCGGCTTAAAATGATGCTGCTGGTGGTTTTAGCAGTCTCGATGAAAGAGTAGCACATATAGCCGGAAAATCCCTGCCCCGCCAGTTCTTTCTTTTTTGAGGGCTTAGTGCCGCCGACGCCTCGGCGTTGGCGCGGATAACGTAGTCAGCTAACTTGTTGTCGGTCAATATAGACATAGCAATTAGTGATTAATAGTGTGTATGTTTAGTATTCAACGCTTTAAGCGCCGGGTATCACGCTTAATTAATTTCGGAGCACTTAAACAGCTTCCCTTTCACTAATTGGCTTTCTGTAATGGCTGTTAATGGTTTATAACAGGCCGATAATCTGCTATTCCGATATGTCAAATATCATTGATACCCACAGCGAAATACAGGGTGAAAACAGCTTATTGTAAAGCTATTTTAAGGGTAATAGAAGGCGGTTAAAATAGCATTTGCACAAATTGGGGATTTAAAGTTCCCGGCCCTATCGCCATGTGACAGACATATGCGGCAACAAAAGTTTATTTAAGGGTGGTTGCGCGTTAAAGGGCATCAGCAATAACGGCAATTTCTTTTAAAAAAAACCGGTCAGCCGCGGGCCGCACCAAATCAATGTTAACCATATCGCCCCGAAGAAAAAAGGATACACTCAGAGAAAATCAGAAAAAACAGTTACCTGATTATAAAGGATACGGACGACCCTATTGTACAAATGGGAAAGGAATTTGTAAACTGGCTGCAGTGGGCCACATTTTATGGAATATCGATGATTTATTTTGTTATTGCTATTGTGATAGTTTGGTTATGCTTTAAAGCCCACCGGTTTTTTAACCGCCTTTGGTTTAATTTCCGGGGGCTTTTTGCTTATATTGGGTGCCGGGTTAGAAGCTTTGTGATAAGCTTCTCAGTTATGGTTTCATTTACTGCTGGTAATCCTGCAACCCAAAAACAATTGTTTACAATTGACCTGTCAACTGGCAGAAAAGAAGCTATACCGGTGTTTACCTTCGGATAATCCCGTTTAAAAAGACGTCAGCAAAGGTGCTTCGTGACTGTAAGAAAAATTTTGCGCTTTGGAAAAGTCCTTTTACAGCGAGTGTATAGTCTGGCGTTTCCGTACCAATACCAACTTTTCCGCCATTATAATAAATAATGGTACCGATTGCTGTCCATTGTGCAATCGACAATTGATGGCAGGCAAAGAGTGTAATAAAGGAGGTTCAGGCCTTCTTCGGCAAGCTGTGCTGCTGACGGCACCTCGGGCAGGTGGAGTTTTTGTTGACAAACGCCTAATGGAGGCAAGGGGGGCCCCCTTGTCGAAAACATAATCACGCCAATTGGCTGTATTTTTTACTGTAAATGCTGTTACAACAACCGGCCCTTTAACAGCAAGCTTGTAATTGAGGAATACAATAACCAATACCATGATAGCTTGTACATGCCTGGCGTATCCAGCAACGGGAACTGCAGCATGATTTAAATCGATATCTTGAACAATTACCTAAACGCTGTAACCTTATTTTTCAGATGAGCAGGAATAAACATTTAACCAATGAAGAAATAGTAACTATTTTAGGCGTATCAAAAAGAACAGTAGACAATCAGATTTCTTTGGCTGTAAAACATCCAAAACTTGTTACAAGACTGGATCAAAAACTGCATTTACCACTTTATTAGGTTTGCTATCCGCGGCGGTGCTTGGGAGGGGGTAAATCTAACTTTCTATCTTAAATATTTATTGGCGTTTTATACACATCCAAATTCTACAGGTAGTCAGTATGATGCCATATACTGTGGCCTGAAATAGCTTCATTGCCTCCAAATGAAGATAGATTAATCATTTTAATATTATTAGGCTGGCTCATCTAATATTGGCTCTACTACCTCTAAAAACTCCAATAAGTGTTCAAAGAATTTCCCTTCTGGGCTACTACTACAAATTTAATCCTATAACAATTTGATTGTTATAGGATTACTTGTTTTTTAGCTAAAGTGCTTTCTTGATCATGCTTTTGCTGAATAATACAGCTGTCTAATATTCAGGTATTTATGTTGACTTAAGGGTATTCTAATCCCTTTTGGGGATTTGTTTCAAATACTCTTTAAATTTCCGAGTCTAAATCTTTATCATTTTCATCATCATCTACTATAAGTTGGGCGATCAGATCTATTAATTCAGCTTCGTTGTTATCAAATTTTGATGTTTCTTTTTTTGCAATTCTTTTGGCTGGTCTTTTTTTTCATTTTAGTGATATTAGTTCAAAGTTAAATATAGCCAACCCAACACTAAAAGCCATGAGAATAGCGCTTTCCGCCTGTTCATGGATTGCAGAGGAACCCTTTGAAAAAATCGGGAATTTTCGCGTATAATGGACAGAACCATTACCTGTCCAACAATAAAATTCAGTTGAGCGGACGAATGACTATTGAATGTTCGCTCTGATCAGACCTTCATAGTAACTATGGCTGCTTATAAATGCCAAAAGTATGAAGGGCTAAACAGGCTTTACCGGAAGTAACACGCAACCTAACTCTTGATGCTGTTACCGGCTTAAATTTAATCAGCCATTTATAACCGATAGTCTGCTTGCCGGTTGCCTCAGGAATAGGAGTCCAATCTTTTCCATCAGATGAATAATCTACAGACCAGCCTGTGGTGCGATGGCCCAGTTCGATAACCTCCTGCAACATCAATACGTCAAATGTTTTCTTTTTGCCAAGGTTAAAAGTTATGGTATCTGTAACCGCGTTATCGCTTGTTGCATAGTATGTACTTTCGCTATTATCCACCATATTAGCTGGCATATATTTTCCGCCGCGCGGATGAAGTGATGTGATAGCAGCACCAGCAGCAAGATTTTTTTTAAATGTGCCGTTGATCAGGTTATGTAAACCCGCGGCCCTTACGGAATCGATAGAAGAAACCAGCCCTCGTTTATCAGGCGGAAAGTTTAACAACAGCACACTATTGTGGCCGACCGAATTGAAATAAAGGTCCCACAAAGCGGCAACAGTTTTAACATGGGCGTCTTCCTCCTGGTGATAAAACCAGCTTGGGCGGATGGATACATCTACTTCGGCCGGCACATATGCGGTACCGTCAACTTCACCTTGGTTTAATTGTGTAATATGGCTGGCTTCCTCGCGGATAGAAACCGGATTGATGGTTGACCAGCAGGGATCGCCGGATAGTCCCGATTCATTGCCCATCCAGCGGCAATCGGCATACTTGTATGAGTTCTTTGTTCCGAAAACAACGCAATTAGGCTGTAATTTACGCACGGTATCGGCCCAGCGATCGTAAAAAGATGTGGTAATCTGATCGGCGCCGGCACCATCCCACCATATTTCCCAAATGGGCCCGTAATTTCTTAGTAATTCCGATAGCTGGTCCGCATAATAATCGCTGTAATCAGGTGTGCCATACCTGGAATCATGCCTGTCATGCGGTCCCAGGTAAATTGCTGCTTTTATTCCCGAGGCTTTACACGCATCTGTAAATTCTTTTACAACATCGCCTTTACCATTTTTCCAGGGACTGTTTTTTACCGAATAATTGGTATGCGCGGTTGGCCAGTTACAAAAACCATCGGCATGTTTGGCAACCAAAATGGCCGTTGTAATCCCGGCGCTTTTAAGCACACTTGTCCACTGGTTACAATCCAATGCTGTAGGATTGAACAGTTGGGGGCTTGCTGTGCCATCACCTTCATTAACGTTGGCAAACGTATTCATCCCGAAGTGAAAGAAGGCTATAATTTCGCGATGGTACCATTCAATTTGCCTGGCGTTGGGTACCGGCCCAACAGGAGCGGGGGCCGTTTGCGCATTAACCGCCAATGGCATTAAGATGCACGTCATAGCGATTAATCCGAGTTGCTTTTTTATCGGTTTAATAATTTGTTTAAAATCCATATGGGTTGATAGTTAAGAAATTGAGTTAAATATTTTGTTCTGATTATCATTTTAGCATATACCTGGCATATTCATCTGCAGCGCCATCAGTTGTTGCGTATGGCCTGATCGTGAATGAAATACCTGCGGGGCTGTCCGGAATATAATATTGAGGCAGCGATATAGGCCCGCAACTTGCATTACCTATACCCAATTGTTTAAAATCAAGGCTTAAAACGGTTTCTTTACGCGGCGTTAACTGGTACAAATGCTCTGCCTTCGCTAAGTCCTGATCTGTGTAATGAAGGGTAGTAAAATTCAGCTTGCCATTGGCAACTATCATCACACCATTATTTTCATCATCAGTTATTTTAAGCCAGTGTACATCTTCACGGTTACCCATTCCCTGCGGCCGTTCATAGGGTTCCAGCATTTCGTTTACCGTTTTTTGGTATTGCCCATAATCAGCCGACTCCTTACGGTCCGAATAGTTTTCATGCGGACCGCGGCCATACCATTCTATATGTTCCGGCCCTTCGTTTAAAAATAACCGCAGGCCCAGGCGTGGTATATCCAGGTCGTTTTTGCCGGGACTAAACCTGGCATCTACGTTAATAAACCCATTGCCATAAACGGTGTATGTTATGGTGGTGGTTACTTTAAACCCCGAACGGGTTACTGCATCGGTAACGGTGGTGGCCTGCACGTATTTACTATCTGTTTTATTTACTTCGAAGCTTGTCAGCTGGTATTGCAAGCTATCGTAGCCAGCCTTCATCCATTCAATGTAAGGGCCGCGTTCTTGTGTGCGGTCATTATCCATCCGGGCACGGTAAAGGTTAAACATGGGGCCGTTTTGGGCATTGCTTATTATTGTTTTACCTGCATAAGTAAGGAAGCTGATGGTTCCCGTTTGCTTATCAAAGGCCAATGTGAATACCTTACCTGCTATGTTTAATTTTTTAGCGTCTTGTGTTACTGTTAAGGTCGGAAGCGTAGCCGCGTTTATTACCGGCACTGCTGTTTGCTCAAAAGGCACAGCCATTTGCTGCCAGGCCACTACATGCCCTCGTTTGGCCCATAGATTATCTTCGCGAAGCTTCAAAGATACTGTTAACCAATATTGCGCGCTGGCAAGCAGTGCCGGCTTTTGGTATGCGATATCAATTACTGCTGTTTGCCCGCCCGGAAGGTTTAAAGCAGGCATGGTACCCGTTTGAACCACTTTGCCATCGGCAGCCAAAGCCCAGGTAAGATCGAACTTATTAAGATTAATAAAAGCGTATTTATTGGTGATGCTTACTTTGCCCTGCAGCAGGTCTTCGGCCTTTATACCAATGTACTGGTAAACCTTTTTTACTTCTTCTATTTCGGGCTTTATTTGCCGGTCCGAAGTTATCAGCCCTTTAATGCTGAATGTTCCGTCGTTAGGTTTATCGCCAAAATCGCCACCATAGGCAAAAAAGGTTTTGCCGCTTGTATCCCCGGGAATGGCTTTATTTACACCCTGGTCTACCCATTCCCAGATACAGCCGCCTATTAATCGCTTGTGCGATTCTATAGCATCCCAATACTCCTTCAGGTCGCCAATAGCGTTACCCATGGCATGCGCGTATTCGCACATGAAAAATGGTTTGGGTGATTGTTTCTCCCCTTCTTTGGTCAACTCGCCTATAGATGGATACATGCTTGATTCGATGTCGGCAACATCATTCTGTCCTTCGTAATGGATAGGACGCGACTGGTCGAGTGCCAAAATAGCCGCACGTCCGGCTACAAAATTCTCGCCTCCCCATGATTCATTGCCCATCGACCAGATAATTACTGACGGATGGTTTTTATCCCGTTCAACCAGGCGTACCTCCCGGTCAACATAAGCGGGTTTCCATTTGGGGTCTTTGGTCAGCTTATCTTCCATCCCGTGGGTTTCCAGGTTGGCTTCATCAATCACATATAAACCATATTCATCGCACAGCTTGTACCAGGCGGGGTCGTCAGGGTAATGGCAGGTACGTACAGTATTGATATTATATTGTTTCATCAGTTCTATATCGCGGATCATGGTGGCCATGGGTATGGTTTTACCATACTTGGGGTGTACTTCGTGGCGGTTTACACCTTTAAGTAATATAGGCCTGCCATTTACAAACAGGCGGCTGTCTTTTATTTCCACCTTACGGAAACCAAATTCAGATGCCAGCACCTCCTGTATGGTACCTTTCTTATCTTTCAGGGTAAACACAACTTTATACAGGTTGGGCTCTTCGGCAGACCACAATAACGGATGAGTGATATTGCCTTCCAGTTGATAGCTTTTTTCTGAATTACCATTAAGCGATGCTATATTCTGTGTAATAAATATTTTATTGTTTAATAATGTCCCATCCGGCTGGTAAATGACAACATCCAGGATACCTCCTGCTGCTTTTTTTGCATAATTGCGGAGGGCCGCTTTAACCGAGAATTTCGCCGAAGTAAAATCGGCCGATAAATCCGATTGCATAAAGTAATCGCGCAGGTGCAGTTTTGGCGTGGCATATACAAACACGCTCCTGAAAATTCCGCTGAAGCGGAACATGTCCTGATCTTCCAGGTAGCTGCCATCGCTATACTTATAAACCTCAACGGCGATTAAATTTTTGCCTGGCTTTACATATCTGGTGATATTAAATTCGGCAGGGCTCATGCTGTTTTGGCTATAACCTACTTTTTGCCCGTTAACCCATATGTAAAAGGCGCTTTGCACACCATTAAAATGTACAAATACCTGTTTGCCATCCCAATTGGCAGGTATATCAAAAGTGCGCCGGTATGAGCCCACCGGGTTGGGCTCCTTGCTTACCGTCCAATCAGCTGGCGCAGGGTTCATTACTTTGGGCGGGTTTGTTTTAAAGGGATAGGTGATATTGGTATAAATTGGCGTTCCATAGCCTTGCATTTCCATATTGCAGGGTACCGGGATAGTTTTCCAGGCGGCATCGTCAAATTCCTGCTGATAAAAGTTGACCGGCCTTTCTGAGGGCTGCTTTACCCAGTTGAATTTCCATTGCCCGTCCAGGGTAAAATAATACGGCGAGGCTTCGGCAACGTCTCTTAAAGCTTGTTCAGTACTGGCATAAGGGATATAGGTTACGTGGGTAGCCTCTTTATTGATGCCGAAAACCTGCTCGTTCTCCCAGTCGGGGGTTTGGCTGTAAGCCAGGTTTAAACCGGTTAACACGAAACAAAACGTCAGTAATCTTTTAAAATCCATTAGAATAAATAATGTTAATAATTTAGTTGTTTGGCTTGCTTAAAGACCGCCTTTTTACCCCACTTATATCAGGACACCGTTTTTTGCAAAAATTCGTAATGCCTTTCAAAATAAACTTTGATCCTGATATCATTCGCCTCAACAAATTCTGTATATCCAATCGGGCTTTGTTTATTATTGACCAATAAAACACTCCAATTAAATTATTTCATAACCACAACCTTACCCGAAGCAAATAAGGTTGTGGCTAAAAACTGATGTTACTTTAATAAATTAAGCCTTACTACCATCCGGGGTTTTGCTTCAGGTTAGGGTTCAGGGTTAGCTCCTGTATAGGTAAAGGATTTAAATATAATTTATCGTTCCACGTGCGGGTAATACCCGGGTAAACTTTGATATAATTATTACCGTCAACAACAATATTGCTTACCTGGTCTGCGGGATACTGGGCCCTGAGTGCAGGCGTAAGTTTCATACCCAGCGCTGTTTCGGAGTTATTGATGAGCGTACCGGCGTGCCAGCGGTGCATATCATCAAAGCGAAATCCCTCTGATCCCAGTTCAATCCTTCTTTCTCTCCTGATCTCATCAATGAGTACCGGTAATGCCGGAAAATCCGATTTTGGATCTTTAACCAGGCTGGCAATGATCATGTGGGGCATGCCGACCCTATCGCGCAGTTTATTAATTGTATTATCCAAAACTGTTTGCGTACAAAGCCCCAGTTCGGCCTTAGCCTCTGCTTCTATCAGCAACGTTTCGGCATACCTGAAAATAAATACATCAAATGTAGATTGCCCTGCATTCCAGGCGGCAAGGCTTGATGAACGCCCCTTTATTGGCTGATAACCGGTAGAAGTAACTGATGTACCGATACGGGGCAGCGTAATGATATCCCCATTTAAAAAATCGAAACCCCTTGTCGCAATTTGTTGTTTATAACGGGGGTCGCGGTTGGTTGCTTCATCATCGGGCGTATTATCACCTTTATAAAGCGGACTAAGCGAGGTTGGTTTGCCATCGGTACATAAAAACGACCGGGCAAAATCCTTGGAATATCCGTCACCGGCCTCGCCAAGCTGCCTGTCGAAATTATTGGTTAATACTGTTGTCAAGTAACGCATAGGCATAATGGCTTCAGGGTTACCTTGTAGCTCATCCTGTATAAACAGGTTGTAATAATCGCTTTGGGGGTTCCCCGTGCTGTAAATATCAAACTGCCCCGAATCCATGAGCTGTTCTGCTGCATCGGTAGCCTGCTGCAGGTAAATCGTTTCGTCGCCTACGCCAAAATATTTACGGTAAGTTCCTTCCCACAAGCATACCCTGGCCTTTAACGCAAGTGCCATATACTTGTTCAGGCGGCCATCGGGGGCATCTACAGGCAGGTGGGCAACAGCGAAGTTAATGTCCTTGAGTACCGAGTCCATCACCTGCTTATGCGGCATGCGGGTTCCGAATAAAACACTTTTAGATGTATCAACAATATATTTATTAACGTAAGGTACATCGCCAAATGTTTTTACTTTGCCCCAAAAATCATTAGCCCTGAAAAACAGTGTTTCGCCTACATAAATGTTTTTGATATCATTGCTTATAGTCGCTTTTGAATAGTTGGCCAGGAAAAAATTGCAGGTACGGATAAAGCCAAAATTCCATCCGCCCCCACTTGTGGGTACTGTAGATGTGCCCGCAAGGAATGAATTAATAGAGGCATTTGCCTTATCGTCAGAATCGTCATCGGCAGTCACAAAACTTTGCACGGGTAAAGTACTGTAATATTGATTGCAATAAACCTGCAAATCGCTTTCGTTTTTAAAGAAGTTTTGCGGACTGATGTCGCTCAACGGATAGCGGTTAAGAAAACTATCTTTTTTGCATGATGCCAATATTAGCGCAGCAAAAAATGTCATGAATATAATATGCTTATTTTTCATCTTATTTAACGATTTAAATTAGTTTATAAAGTGGCCTGCAGGCCAAACGATACCGATTTATTGATGGGATATGTGCCAAAATTGCCGCCATTGCTCACAATTTCAGGGTCGTAACCTTTAAACATGGACGTTATGGTAAAAAGGTTGGCGCCGGTAACATATACCCGCACCTTATGCAGGCTTAGTTTATTAATAAGCTGTGCCGGAAGCGAATAACCCAGGGTTATTTGTTTTACGCGGCAGTAAGCAGCATTTTGCAAATACATGGTTTGGGTTTGCTGGTTTCCTGAACCATTAAACCTCGGACGCGAAAAATAGGCATTTGGGTTTTGTGGCGTCCAGTAGTCTGTTGCGTACCCATAGGGGATATTCCACTCATTACCTTTAAATCCGTAAAAAACGTAGTCGTTAGGTACAAAATCGCCTTTTAAGATCCCCTGGAAAAAAGCCGCGAAATCAAAACTTTTGTATGCAAGGTTTAAATTAACCCCAAACCGGTAGCGCGGGGTAGTATTGCCTATAATTTTTTGATCGCCCGGGTTTGTTACCGTATTGTTGCCGTAGCTAATCTTTCCATCGTTATTCAAATCGGTGTATTTAACATCTCCTGCAAGCCAGGTATAGCCCGCAAGCGCGCTGTTATCAACTTTTGCGGCATCCGCATCAGTTTTATAAAAACCATCGCTTACAAAGCCCCAGATGCTGTTCAGCTTCTCGCCCGGATAATGATCACCTATGCTTAATGTTGGGTTAAGGTCATACCTGGTTATGGTACTCCTGGAATCAGACAGACCAAGGCTGACACTGTAAAACAGCTGCTTATCAAACATGCGGTCTTTCCAGCTCACACTCAACTCCCAGCCTTTTGTCCTCAGATCGGCGGCGTTTCTTAGAGGCGCACCCGTACCTAAAACTGCCGGCAATTGCTGGCCGGCAACCAGCATGTTTTTAGTATCGGTAATAAAGTAGTCAAGGCTGCCGGTTAGCCTGGTATTTAACAAGGCATAATCTAAACCTATATTTTTTGTCTGCACTTTTTCCCAGGTGAGGGTAGTGCTGATAAGGCCCGGCGCACCTACAGTAACACCCGGCAGGTTATTGAATAAATAGTTAACCGTTCCTGTGCCTTGCGTGGCTATATAAGGATACTGCGCCGATGACGATACTCCGTTTGATGCCTGTTGATTGGGTAACTGGCCATAAGAAGCCCTGATCTTTAATTCATCAATGGTACTTTTAAGCCCCTCCATAAAGCTTTCCCCGGCTATGTTCCAGCCCGCCGATACTGATGGTGAAAAAGCATAGCGGTTATTAGCCGGGAAACGTGATGTGCCATCATACCTGCCGTTTACCTCTAACAGGTATCTTTTATCATATATATAGTTCAGCCTGAAAAAAGTGCCTATTAAGGCAGATTGTGTTTCGGCTCCATTTACTGTAGGTTTTGGATCATTATTGGTGCCAATTGCCGGCAGCGTAGGGTCTATCAGGTTGTGTGCAGTGGCATTGCTTAGTACATAATGAAAATACTCCTGGTTATATCCTGCAAGCGCTTTAAAATAGTTTTTAGCTCCAAAAGTGTTTTCATATGTAGCATAAGTGTTAAAGGCATTGTAATTATCATTATGCCGGTATTCAGATACCCTTGATGGATTGGTATGCGGGAATATATTTAAAAAAGCGCCGTCGACACCATATTCGTTAAAAGGGATAACCTGTTCCCTGTCAAACGCAGTGTAGCTGTTCCAGGTATAATCTGTGGTAATTGTAAGGTGCTTAACCGGGTTTAATATAATGCGGCCGGTTGTCCAGAAATCATTTTCGGAGTTGATATCCCTCCCATTTTGCTTTATAACCGCTACAGGATTGGTATAATTACCCTGGCCTGAATAGTTTCCATCGGGGTTATACACGGGCATTAAAGGACGCAGGTCGTTCGGGATCCATGCACCGCCCTGATTGGACTGGTTAGTATAGGCGCTTTGGTTATTATCCGTATGCGTCATCGACATATTGAAATTGAACGTAAGCCATTTGGTAACATCCGATACAATTTTTAAGCTTGGCGTATATCTTTTATATACCTGGTTGGCTACTTTTTCCAATCCGTTCTGGGTAAAATAACCCATATTGGCCGAGTACGTTGTTTTTCCCTCGCCACCGGATACCGACAAATAGTGCTGTTGCTGAGGTGCCCAGCCGGGATATAATACCTTGATCCAGTCGGTATTGCCTACATAACGGTAACGCTGCGGATTTCCCGGATCGATGTAAGCCGAAGGGTTATGGGCAGGATCGTTAAAATAAGCCATGATATTAGTGGAATCCTGAGCGGTAAAAGGATCGTTGGACGTATAACCGCCACTTTTCGCGCCCGATCTTTGGGCGGCGTTAAACATATTCAGGTAATCCTTGGAATTGATATAATCAGGCATTTTGGTTGGCCGAGATGAAGTGTAGGAGCCCGAGTACGTAATTTGCGTAGCGCCTTTTTTGCCGGTTTTGGTGGTAATCAGGATCACGCCAAAAGCCGCCCGCCCCCCGTAAATAGCCGCTGAAGCGGCGTCTTTCAATACCGATACACTCGCCACATCATTAGGGTCTATCAGGTTGGGGTCCCGCTGTACCCCATCAACCAATATCAGCGGATTTGGGCTCCCGCTTATGGTTGTATACCCTCTTACGCTATAACTGGCCCCGGTGCCAGGCTGTCCGTTGTTAAGGTTAACATTCAAATTAGGGATTAAGCCGTTTAAACCATCTCCAAGGTTAACTATTGGCCGGCTTTCCAGTTTATCCGCACCTACGCTGGCAACTGCCCCGGTTAAATTAACCTTTTTTTGCGTGCCGTATCCTACAACAACCAGTTCATTTAATGAGTTGGCAAAAGCGGTCATTCTGACTTCAATATTCGATTGTGAGCCAATTACAACCTCCCTGGTTTGAAAACCTATGAAAGAAATAACGAGCACGTCGCCAGGTTTGGCATCAATTGAAAATTGTCCCTCTGCATTGGTCACAGTACCTTTTTTAGTATCTTTTAATATTACAGATGCTCCGGGCAATGGCGCACCTTTGTCGTCGGTAACAGTTCCGCTGATCTTTTGAACAGCAATAACCGGCTGTTCAGTTTGTAATGGCTCAGTCTCCTTTAAAGCGATGGTCTTTTTGAATATTTTATAACTTACCGGCATACCATTGAGGCACTGGTCAAGAACATTGGCAATGGTCTGCTTTTCTACATTAATATTTAAAGTTTTTGATTTAAGAACATCAAGATTATCGTAGTATACAAAATGATATCCTGTCTGGGTTTCTATTAATGATAAAACCTTGTCTACAGACACATTCTTTTCATGAAGAGTAATTAGCTGACCAAAGCTTTTTGCACTTACTTGTGCAAATGCTATAATCAATATGACAATCGTTAGCTTCATAATTAGAAAAATTTGGGACATAGTGCGCCATGACGCTTCCGCGCACTTTAAATTAATTTTCATAATTTTGGTTAGTTTGGGTTAAACGTTAGATTTAAATTGGTTACTTCTGATGATTGGATACCCAGATATAAGCCGGGAAAGTGTTACAGCACTCCCCGGTTTTTATTTATACAGGCCAACTGTGTAATAAGGATATTACACTAATAGGCTATACATAATCATTAAGGGTATCAGTTTTTAGTTGGTTGTTCGTAGTTCTTTCTCCATAATTAGTTTTTAAGTGAATAATTGGTTGTTTATTAAATCCGTTACTATATCAGATATTCAATAGATTGGCCTTCCCATGAGCCTGCCTTTATCTAATTAGCGACAATGATATTTTTTCCTTCTATCCGATATTTAATGCCGCCAAATTGTAATATCCCCAACAACTCTGAGATATCCGCTGCACGTGACATCCTTCCATTAAGCTTTCTTTTAGGAACGTTTCCTTCGTATTTAACATTTATATCATACCAGCGAGAAGCATTCGTCATAACCTGCTCGATACTCGCATTTTTAAAGACAAACAATCCATTCTTCCATGCAACCGCCGTTTCAGTATCTACGTCTTTAATTATTGACAGTCGGTCATTGTCCGTTAATACAGCTTGTTCTCCAGGTTTTAGTATGCCGGTTGCAGTTTTGCCTTTTATTCTCACCGAACCTTCCAACAGCGTTGTTTTAGTTTCCTGATCATCGTCATACGCCGATACATTAAAGTGTGTACCCAATACCTGCACCTCAGACTTGGATGTTTTCACAATAAATGGCATAGCAGGATTATGACTTACTTCAAAATAACCTTGTCCAGAGAGTTGGACTTTACGCTGTTTGCCGGTAAAAGCCGTTGGAAATGTGATTGAAGAAGCCGCGTCCAGCCACACCTTGGTACCGTCTGCCAAAATCAATGGATAGGGAGACTGTTCGCCCTTCGCTGTGGATAAGATATTATAACTAACTGTCTCTTCTTTATCAGTGATACTGTAGGTAATATCGTTGTCACTGGCCTGAATAACCGTCCCGCCCTGTACTGCCAATTGCCCTTTCAAACCTTTAGCCAAAACGATCTTTTGGCCATTGGCCAGCGTTAGCGTTGCCCGATTTTGTCCCGGAGCAATAATTTGTATATGATTTTGCGCTAATCGTACCGATGTATGCTTCTTGTGTAACGCAAAATAACCGCCAAATCCTAATAATACTACTATAGAAGCTGCGGCAGCAATGCGCGGCCATAACGATAGTTTGCGTTCCATCCGGATATTTGGCAATAAGGTTGCATATATTTCTTTCTCCTTCTGTTCCAGGTCAGGTAAGGCAGGATCAATCAGGATTGCCTCTTTATGCAGTTCTGCTTCAATCAGCATAAGCAAATCGGTTTCATTGTCGGCATTGTTAAATTGTGCCAATAAAGCTTCGATTTCTGCTGTCGTGCATTCGTTTCGAATAAAGCGTTCCCATAAATCCCGTTGGCTTCCATCCATAATTCAAGCGTTTATTGTGGTAATACGTCAATCGAAAAAAAAACAATGAATCAAAAGGCGAATAATCTTCAACTATTTCATAATATGCTGATAATCAAAGATAAAAATTCATAAAAAATAAAATATTTTTATTGAACTGAAACCGTTAGTAGTTGAGAAATAACCGATTATTGTTACATTAGTAAATTCTTTAGACTATTGGCAGCGTGAAATTATTTGAGGATACGGAACTACAGTACTTGTTGGCACGACTCCACAACAATGATGAACGCGCCTTTAACAAACTATACAGTACCTGCTTCCGCCCAATCTATCGCCGCATCTTTTCCCTGGTTAAAGACGAAGCCATAGCCGATGAACTCGTTCAAGACCTTTTTCTTAAATTATGGCAAAAAAGGGAAGATATCGATCTCCAACAATCTTTTGAAGCCTACCTGTTTACTATCGCACAGCATCTGGTTTACGATCATTTCCGCCGGATCGCCAAAGACAAGCGACTGGCTGCCAGATTACTGCTGAACGCCACAGATTTTTACCTGCATTCAGACATCCTGCTGGAAACCAAAGAAAGCCGTGAACTTCTGCAAAAAGCCATTGACCAGTTATCGCCACAGCGTCGCGAGGTTTTCACCCGCTGCAAGATCGAAGGCAAAACCTACGAAGAAACCGGTTTAGAATTGGGTATCTCTGTACCAACCGTCAACAGCCACATGACCCAATCGATGAAGCTCGTGCGAGAATACCTACTTAAAAACCAAGATATAGTTCTTGTCTTCTTATTGTTCTGCTATTCCGTGTCCAGCATAATCTCCGACCCTGGCAACGTTTAATTACAACTTGTACCGAATAAGCGTATATACTATTTATCCAGCACCTCTTTTAATTTATTTTGCAAATCTTCGCCCCGTATGTTTTTGGCAACTATCTTTCCGTCGGGGCCTACCAGGAAATTTTGCGGGATTGATTGAATAGCATACAACTGTGCAACATCATTTTTCCAGGATTTAAGATCTGATACCTGTGTCCAGGTTAGATGATCATCATGTATAGCTTTAAGCCATTTATCTTTGCCCCCCGGCTGATCAAGCGATATGCCTAAAATAGTAAACCCTTTTTCTTTATATTGATTAAATGCTTTCACAACATTAGGGTTTTCGGCCCTGCAGGGTCCGCACCAGCTTGCCCAAAAATCAATTAATACATATTTGCCTTTGAAATCGTGAAGGGAAACGGCTTTGCCGGCCGTATCAGCCTGTGTAAAATCCGGCGCAAGTGCACCTATGGCTATTTTTTTCATTTTTACAATTTCAGCGGCATAGTCCTTTCCCGATTTGCTTGATCTTACAGCAGCTGAAAGTGTGTTAAAAAGCGGTTCCACTTCATTTACATCCGGAACAGCACCGGCAACACTTTGAAGTGCGAAAAGGCTTACCAGTGAATTTGGATTGTTTTTTAAATAAGCAATGCTGGTAGCCTTTTTCTCACTTTCCAGTTTTTCATATCTGCTGTCAATGTCATCACTAAACGCCTTTGATTTTTTTTTCTCATCAGATGCGGCATCATATTCTTTATTTAATGCCGTCATTTTTTCGCTAACCGGGGCCAATAATTGATTTAGCTTTTCATTATCAACATTGATCAGTCCGCCTTTAACCACGGCATTATCCAACGAGTCTGGACTGGTCACATTAATCGTCCCCGGTTCCAGGTAAAGCTGCCTAACATTCAATGCATTGGAGCGAAGACCGGTACCCTGTTTGTTGATAATAAGATAAGCACTTAGCGGGTTTTCAACCGCCCCTTTAAAACTAAAAGCCCCGTCATTTATCAATACAGAATCTGTTTGCCTGCCGGCAGCGGTGCTATACATTAAGTAAGCTTTCGCCGGGGCTATCAAATGCCCTATCTTTCCGTTTAGGGTATAACTATTGTTCTGCGCGAATAACGCAGCAGGTACCATCGCCATAGCTAATGCCCCCCAAATTATATTTCTTTTCATTTGATTGTGTTTTATTTATTAAAAATTGAAGCAAGCATTTTATCCATATCATCATCAGTACCTCCAAAGCTGTCGCCATAGCGGCCTATGATTTTACCAGACGGATCAATCAATATTTTTGTAGGTAAGGAGTTGATCCCAAATTTTTGGCTGATATCTTTCGGATTAGCATTATGCTTACGGATCAGGTTCCAATCAAGCCCCCTTAAAACATGATGCCATATACCAATACTATCCCTGGCCACGGCGTTTTGCCATGCCGAAGGTTTGCCATCGTCATCCGCCACCCCTATTATATCAAAGCCCTTGTCTTTATACTTGTTGTAAAGGCTTATCATATGCGGATTGCCCTTGCGGCAAGGCACGCACCAGCTTGCCCAAAAATCGAGCATTACATATTTACCTTTAAAATCGGCTAACGACAAAGGCTTGCCGTTAATATCAACCGTTGTAAAATCCGCAGCAAACCGGCCCGGTAAACCGGCTTCAATCTTTTTAATTTCCGACGCCAGTTCTTTACCCCGGGCAGTTTCTTTCAGCTTCTGATTAAAATTGCTATAAACCTTTTTTACAGAATCAAGACTGGTTTGCGCAACATAAAACCTCATCCTATCTAATGTTACGTATGAGTTGGGGTGGTTCAAAAAGAACTGGTAGGCCACTTTTTTGACTCTGTCATTATACGGTTCAAGCTGCTCATGTATGGCCGCGGCTTTTTCATGGTCTTTCTCTTTATACAATGCATCAATAAGCGGTTGCTCTTCTGCACGTATAGGCAAAGTTTTAGCCTCTAATTCTTCATATTCAGCCTGGGTTTTTGAGCCTTTTAAAATTAGCTTTTTGATATTCTCCGGGTTGCCGCTAATCGTCATCAGCCCTGGCTCAATATAAAAACCGCGCATCCGGTCTTCCTGCTTTTCGGGAGGGATGACCTCGCCTTTATTTTTGAACAGCAGTGTGGCATTAACGGGCTGGTTTATGCGGCCGGTTATTATAAATTTATTATTTAAAACAGGCTTGGATGGGTGTTCGTAATTATCTCCATTACCGGGATAATAAAGTAAAACGGAGTCAACAGGCGCACCACTGAGGTTACCTTTTAAGGTGAATTGACCTGCAGGTTTGTTCACCTGCGCGAATCCAAGGTGCATTGATAGCAACGCTATTAGCGTAAACCCTATTTGTTTTGTTTTCATAAATCCAGTGCTTTTAATTTTGTATGATTAAACTATTGATGGAGCAATTAATTAGCGGCCGTACTGTGGCCGCTAACACTATTTATTGCCCGAAGAGATACCTTATAGGTTTCCTTTAATATTATTTTTTGTGCGCAGCGCTTGCTGCCTATACCCGTAAACCACAACATCGCCACCAGTACAATACCACGTTTTTTTCATGCCGGTACAGATTAATTTCCGTAACCTGGGTTTTGAATAACTTTATTATTGGTGATTATTTCGCTGTCGGGGATAGGTAAGATGAGTTGATTAGCAGCTGCAATAGCGGGCTGCAGTGTTTTTATGGTTGCAAATGGCAGTCTGCGTAAGGCAAACCAGTCAGCACCATTTTCGCCTGCAAAACTTTTCATTTCTTCTTGTACAATCAGCAATTGTAATGCGGCCGGCGTGGTTGCCCCGTCAACAGCAGAAAAATCACTGACACCGGCATGACCCAGTACAGTTTTTAATAATGCTTTGGCATCGGAAAGGTTCCCTCCGGCCAAAGTGATGGCTTCAGCCTGCAGCAGATATGCTTCTGTAAGGCGGAAAGCATAGCAGTTTTCTGACAGCGGCGTTTGAGCTATATTATTAACATCACCTGAATAGTATTTGGTTAATTCAGGTAACGTGCCATAATACGGGCTTTGATAATCTTTATAATACCATTGGTTACGGGGATCATTGGCTAAGAGGCTTTTTAATTTATCTGTGGCAACATACTGCTGATAATATTGATAATCCTGAAACTTGTAGTTTTCTGTTGAAAATGGTTGTACGCTTAGTACCACCTCCTGACTGGTAAAACCTTTACTTAAAAAGAGGTCTTTGACATTCGCTTCCAATACGAAAGGGCCATTATTGATAGCATCCTTCGTGAGCGTTACCACCTGCGCATAATCACCGGCTGCACCACGATTTATTAAAACCCGCGCCTTTAACAACTTGGCAGCTGTGGTATTAGCATAAAATGTTTGCGTGTTTTGCGCAGGCAAACCGGATATAGCGGCGTCCAGATCTGCAAGGATAGAAGTATATGCGGCAGCTACGGTTGAACGGGGCTGGCTTGCATTATCGGTTGTTACAAATTCATCATGTAATATGATACCGTAGCTACTGCCCGTATTATTATACTGGCCGTAGTAAAGCAATAGTTCTTCGTTGCCAAATGCCCTTAAAAATTTGGCTTCGGCTATCATCTGTTTTTTGGCCGCGTCAGGAATGGAGGTAACCGGTGCAACGTTTTTCAGGAACCCGTTTGCTGCGTTTACCAGTGCATAACCATAGTTCCAAACGTTATCTATGCCATAAGTTTTGGAATTAAATGTAAACCCATTAAAATCATCATAACCGGGTATGATTAACGTATTAGCCAGCTCAGAAGGAATCGACTCATTAACATCTACCCATTTTACTGATGGTATATTATTGTAATCAAAACCGGCATTGGCAAAGCGATAATATACCCCGTTTAATACGGTAGAAGCACTTTTTGCATCTACAATAACATTACCGTCAATCTCCGATGTGGTAGGGTATACATTTAATTCCTTTTTGCATGCCCAAAGAAAGCAGCTAACAGAAAGAAATAGCAGATATTTAATATTTTTATGTTTCATTTTACTGTTTGTTAAAGGGTGAAAAATTAAAAACCTGCTTTTAAGCCCAATGAAAAGGCCCGCACCGTAGGATAATTGCTCACATCAAAATAACCGCCGCCTACACTGTACGGATCATTAGAGGTTTCAGGATCATTACCGGGATATTTGGTAATCGTGAAAACATTGGTTGCTGATGCAAATAGGGTGGCGCTTTGCAGACCGAGCTTTTTCATCCAGCTGCTTTTACTTAAATGATAGTTAAATGTAAGCGTGCGCAACTTGAGGTATGAAGAGCTGAATACATCTAAATTTGATTTATAATATAGTTCGTCATTTAACATCAGCCGCGGCTGATTTGTATTGGTATTTGTAGGCGTATACCTGTTTAGCATGGCCACATTGGCATTTGAAGTACCGGTAAATTCAACACTTGATACATGATCGCCCCAAAAAAGCTTGCCACCCTGCGAAAATGTAAAGTAAAACTGTAACTCGAAGCCCTTATAATTAAATCCCTGTGTCATCCCTCCAAAATATTTTGGAGCAGCCTGGGCAATAATGGTATTAAAATCAGGGTAGTTATTATCCAGCTGATACATGGGATCGCCGATAGATAGAAATGGGAAATATGCCGCGTTAGAACCGAGCAGTTTCTTATAGGCATCAAGCTGTGCCTGGGTTTTGATAAGGCCGGTAATTGTGAGGCCGGTGATTAAACCCAAAGGTTTGCCTTGCACCAGGGTGGTATTACCGTCCTCTAAACCGGTTAAGTTACCCAGTTGGCCCAGATCGGCATTTTTATCAAACTTGGTTACCAATGATTTATTCCAGGTTACATTTACAGAGGCATTCCATTTAAAATTCCCGCTGCGAATGATATCGCCGGATAAACTTATTTCCAAACCTGTATTTTTGATCCCTACCGCATTGCTTAGCAGTGAGGTATATGAGCTGCTTGGAGCAAGAGGCAATGTGAGCAATGCACCGCTTGTTTTTTTATTATAATAATCAACCGTTAGCTGTAACCTGCTTTTAAATAACGACACATCAAAGCCCCCATCTGCTTCTTTTGTACTTTCCCATTTAATGGCCGGGTTACCCAGTTGTGTAGGGACCAGGGCGCTGCTGCCACCATAAGCATAGGGCGTATACAGGGTGCGGTACATCTGGTCGCCGATATTTTGCGTTCCCGTCAATCCGTAGCTTCCCCTTAGTTTAATATCATCTATCCAGCTGACATTTTTAAGGAAGTTTTCCTGTGATAAGCGCCAGGCAATCGCACCTGAAGGGAAATAACCGAATTTATTATCAGGGCCAAATTTGGAAGAACCATCTGTACGCCCTGTAAATGTTAGCAGGTATTTATCCATGTAGCTATAGTTTGCCCTTATATAAAACGACAATAAATAACTTTGTGGCCTGGTAGGATCATCTCCCTTTACAAATAATGGGGTAACAGCCGATGATAAACTGGTTAACACATTATCATTAGGGTAACCCGTACCTGTTGCACTGAAAAAGCTGGTTTTCCTGGTTTCATAGGATGTTCCTGCCACCATATCTATGGCATGTTTACCAAAGGTTTTATTATAAGAAAGTGTATTTTCCAGAAACCAGTTGGTAAGCCTGCTGTTACTGTTGCTGCCAATACCACCATCGTTAGAAACATTCCCATAAAAACTGCCGATGTCTAAATAACTGGGGGTGTAGTTACGTTGGTTATACGCCTGTGAGTTCAGGGAAACCGTGCTTTTAAATTGCAGGTTATGCGTAATATCATAAATTCCTGAAACGGAACCCAGCAAGCTAAACGTTTTGGCATTGTTGGTAGCAGTAAGCAATGCAACCGGATTTTGAAAACCCTGGTACGAAGCGCCTACCTGCGAAAAATCTGTAGGATTACCTGAAGCGTCAAAAGGCTTGTAATCGGGCCTTGCCCTTAGTGCCTGGCCGTATGCACCATCGCCAATATTTTGCTGGGTGTAACCCAATGTCATATTGGTGATAAACCTGAAATGCTTGCCGATCTCACTCTCCAGGTTTATTTTACCTGCAATCCGCTGGTAATCTGTAGCATCTACAACACCCGGAGTACTGTTGTAAGAGATTGAACTAAAATACTTGGAAGACGCCCCACCACCCTGTACAGCAAGTTCGGCATTATGTGAAACCGTATTGCGTGTAACCAGCTTGATCCAATCGGTATCGCCATCGCCAAAAAATAATCCAGGGGTATTCAATATCGAATTTACATTGCCCGGAATATCCCAGCCTGCAGCCTTGCGTGCATCAAAATTAGTTTGAGCAGCCTCGGTAAGCAGCATTTTGTATTGCGCCGCGTTTAACACATCGGGGGTTATAGGCCTGGTAACAGTGGTGTAATAACTTGCCGTAATTAATGGCTTCATATCCTTTTTGCCTCTTTTTGTAGTTATTATAACTACACCGTTGGCCGCTTTTGAGCCGTAAATTGCGGTGGAAGAAGCATCTTTTAGTATACTGATAGATTCGATATCATCTGTATTTAAACCACCCAGGCTGTTTAAACCGTTTACAAAGGCCGTTGATAAACCTGCACTAACCCCGCCTGAAGCCGTAACATCATTACCTACAGGGCTGCTTACATCATAACCGGGAGACCGGAAATTACTTTGAACCTGCAGAGGAACACCATCAATTACGTATAAAGGATCGTTTCCTCCCAAAATCGAACTTGAACCACGTATCCGGATACGCACTGCGCCACCCGGCGTACCATCTGATTTGGTAACCTGCACACCGGCCGCTTTACCCGCAAGCGCATTATCAACCGTAGCAAAGGGCACATCTTCAATATCTTTTACGTCTATGGTAGATACGGCACCGGTAAGATCCTTCTTTTTAGTGCTTCCGTAACCCACCACTACTACCTGGTCGAGATTAGAGAAATTAACTTCCATAGTGATATTCAAAACATCGCTGCTGCCAACAGTTACTTCCCTGACTTTATAACCAATAAATCTGAACGTAAGCACATTCCCCTTTTCGGTTACTATGGAATAATTACCATTTTCATCGGAGATAGTTCCTTGCTTTCGTTTTAAATCCAGTATGGTTACACCCGGCAAAGGTTTACCGTTTTCATCGGTTACTTTTCCGGTTAGGGTAAAAGGGATCGTTAACATGTTGGCCAATGCCGCAAAAATTGATTCTTGTTTGTTTTTTACAACAATATTTTTTTTATCAACTATGTTAAAAGATAAGGGTAGCTCTTTAAAATAATTAGTTAACACATCATCAATGCTTGCGTTTTTAGCCTGGATGCTTATGCTTAAATTCCTAACAGACGAGATATCATAGAAAAACACATAACCTGTTTGTTTTTCTATAGCATGAAAAACCTGCTCAACCGAGGCATTTTTTTCATTAAGATTAATATTTTGACTGTATCCTTTGGCACTTGCCTGCAACAGGGCTATGATTAACATGAGTGTAGTCAGTTTCATAACCAATAATAATTTGGGGGGAAGCCATGCGTTGCACATAGCCCTGGTAATAGCATTAAATTTCATTACTTTTGTGAAGTTTGGATTAATACATGAAATAGTTCGTCCGAATTGTTTTGCCGCTTGTCGGGTTAATCCAAATATTTTCCGTAGAGGTGCTGGTAACACTTCTGCGGTTTTTTATTGGTGCCCGAAGTTGTGTTATCTGCTATGTTCGTAATTGTGTTATCATTTTTTTGAGTTTAATGTAAGTGAATAATTTATCTATTAGGGTGTTATTATAAGTTTACTCTTCTTCTGCTCACCGGAAGCTTTTTCAATACGAAAATGAATGTCCGAATAGTTAATAATCTCCAATAGCTGCGCTAAGCTTATATTGCGATATATTTTTCCTGAGAATTTTCGTTGCGAAACAGCCCCTTCATATTCAATATCTACATTGTACCACCGGGAAACATCTTTCATTAACGTTTTTAAGTCGGCATCCTTAAATTGAAACATCCCGTCTTTCCAGGCTGTTGCCATATCCGTATCAGCATTTCGAACTGTATTAATCACGGCAGTTCTATTATCTGTCTGAGCCTGTTCACCTGGTTTTATGATCGCATTCATGTGGCCGGCAAAAATTTTTACACTCCCTTCAAGTAATGTGGTTTTGACCGAATTTTCGTCCTGGTAGGCATTAATATTAAAATGGGTGCCCAGAACTTCGACAGTCTGAGCTTGCGTAACCACGCGAAATGGCTTTGACTTATCATGTGCTATCTCAAAATAAGCCTCGCCGCTTAGTTCTACCTTTCGTTCATTGCCGGCAAAAGCGGTCGGGAAATGCAAGGAAGAGGTTGCGTTAAGGAAAACTTTACTGCCATCGGGAAGGATAACCTGGTACTGTCCACCTCCTGGAGTAGTGATCAAATTATAAGTAACGGGCGCTGTCTGAATTAATTTACCGGCGGCCGATCCGTTGTACACCAATTGCCCGCTGGCTGTTATATATACCTGAGTTTTACCCTGTACTGCAACTTGTCCTTTTCCCGCACCCGACAGTGTGATTTTTTTCCCGTTTGCCAACGTTAAAATAGCTTTATTGCTTCCCGGAGGTAAATCATGTTTAGCATAATAGTGTGCAGGATATATATACCCGTTTTGCCATTGCTCATAAATGTATATTCCAGCCGAGAGCATGAGCAGAATAATAGCGGCAGCGGCAATCCTGCGGAATAAACTATAAGTTTTAGAGGCCTTTTGGGGTTCAGTTGATTTTATCTTTTGCTTAATTCCGGCTTTAATCTGTTCTTTCAAAGCGTTCTTTTCCTCCGGGGTCAGGGCTTCTGCTATTTCAAAATCTGTCTCAAATAAATTATAGTAAGCAGCCAGGTATGATTTTTCCTGTTCGGAAGCATTACCTGTGTTATATTTTTTTAAAATTTTTAGAAATTCTGCCTTTTCCATTCGAATTACCCGTCTCTTTTAATACATGACAGATGAAAATGAAAAAGTCCCATGATTTTTTAAACTTTTTCTTTAAAAATTTTGAAAAACATACGGCGTTCCTTTAAAACAATCAACAAAGACTTTTATCAGGCAAAAAAATGGACCGTTTTAAGAAAAAAACGTCGTCAATAATTTTTAAGGACAAGCAACAATGAAATTAGCGTCAGGGAGGCGCGAAGTTGATTAACAGCCTTGCCTAATTGGTTTTGAACGGTTTTACGGGATATTTCAAGTTGTTCCGCGATTTGGCTGGTAGAAAGATCCTGCTGGTAATGCAGGCGGAATATTTGCTGCTGTGATGCAGTCAGGGACATGATCAAAGCTTCATAAGCTGACATGAATTCCTTCCGTAATATTTCTGCGTCTGTCTGATCGCGGGCGGTCGTGAGCTGCAGCAGTAATTCAGGAACCGGCGTATACCTGCGCTCCCTTTCCATCCAGTTAAACACCATGTTTTTGGCTGCTGTAAATAAATAAGCGCTCAGATTATCTATGTGATTATCTTCTCTTTTTAACCATAATTGCAGAAAAACATCCTGGGTAATGTCCTTTGCCTGGTCCGGATTCTGTAAACGTTTAAAGACCGTGGTATAAATACCTTGCCAGTACTTTTCGTAAAGTGCATCAAAAGCGTCACTATTCCCCTCTTTTAATTTAAGAAGCAATAGCTTGTCCTCAACTTTATCGTAGTCACTTATTCGCATCAGATCAGTTTGTTAACACCAAATTTAAAAAAAAGACACACTAATAAAAACCACCATTTTAAAAGCTAACTCAAATCGATGTAATCTACTCTAATCTTGACTCCTACGTTCAAAGAGAGGTTATTGGTTCGATGTATCACGAAAAATTCCCTTTTGAAAATTTACAACATCGAACTGCTGAGGCTGACTTTTTACTACAACTCATCTATCAGATTAACAGCTCGTTACGTGATGATAAAAAGTGAGCAAGCGACAGTAAAGCGTGCTTGCCCATTCTGGCTCCCCACAAGCCCGGAACCATCCATACACATGGTGAATAAACAATGATTGCCAAAACCCTTATACCTCCTTCATTTCCCATAAAACTTTAAACAAAGAGCTTATTACTTAAACAGGCTCTTGTATGTTGCCGCTATTTAATTTTCGGGATTATCATTTGGCTTTTATGGCTTTCCTTTTAATAATGCTTAAACAGACAAAAAGTACTGCAAAACACTTCGGGTTTGAATGAACAATCAATTCTATGCACATAAAAAAACATGTTCGCTATAGTGGGGTTAAATCATTGATTTTGAATCCCCCCTCGAAAGTGGCGTTTTTTCGAACCAATTCATTGAAAAATTAAGAAGAATTGGAAATATTGGCGAAGACCCTTTAAGATTTTTAAAATAAAGTTATTGTTTATCTGGATTTTGAAAAAATAAGCAGGTGGTTGGTTTAGTTTAGTTTAGTAGCGTATATTATCTCTTTACAAAGGGTGAACGGAAACCTATTTAGAAAACCTTCAGGGAAAAGCCACATCTATTTCTTTATCTTCACCCATACCAACTTTACAGGCCCCAACAAACCGGAAGGCAGCAATTTTGAATTTGCATTGTAAAATGGTATTGTGGTGTAGGTTATTTTTTGCCTCGCATCAGCCTGCTGGTCTCCAATTAACCTGTTTACCCAAAGATTAGTGACCTTTATTTCAAACGTATTCTCCCCTGGTTTCAAGGTGCTGGTTACATCCACGACGAAAGGTCTTTTCCAAACTGTACCCAATGATGTTCCGTTCACCACTACTTCCGCCAAATTCTTTACATCACCCAAATCTAAACGGACCGTCGCACCTTTAACAAGTGTGCTTGCAAGAATATTAATGGCCTTTGTATAAGTGGCCGTACCAGAGAAGTATTTGATGCCCGGGTCGGTATGCGCTGTGTAAGAAATCAAGCTCTCAAAGGTAACCGCTGGTGGTGCGCCACGATCAGGCTGGAAAGCAACGTTCCAGGGGCCATCTACTCTTGTTATAATCCTTTCCGTCCTTGCTGGGAGGGTAACAATATTTCTTTTCGCAGGCGTCAGAAACACTACAAAGAATGCATCATTTGGTGTAAAATTCAGGGAAACGGTTGTAAAGCCATTTGCTGTTTTATATGAAACAGGTTCCGTTTTTCCCGTCTCCGGATGCCAGATCTGTGGCTCCTTACCAACGACACGGAATGTGGCATCAATGGTTTCATTGCGGTCGTTGCGGTTATTTACCCAATAAATGTCGCCGTTTGTCACTTTGCGATGTACGTAAAGTAATTGTGGCTTGCTCTGCGATTGACTATATCCAAAATCAGGGGTGATATTCAAAGAAGAAAGCACTTCAGCAATTGCCTTTCCAGTGTGCACATTGTTTCGACCAGAGCCCCATACTTCATTTACAAGGTGCTGAAATTCTGATGGATCATCTCTTAAACCGGCTATTATTTCAGGCTTTACACCACTGATGGTAGCCCCCTCTTTTGCCAGCTGAGCTATTTTGCGAAGCACCGGCAACGACATTCGCCTCGCATTGCTGTCAAGCACCAATAAACGATAATGCATGCCGCTGGGTGTGATAAGATTTCCATCTTTTACTGACAAAAGATTAACAAGCGCATGCGGATTGATAAAATCATAGCTATAGCCTGGTGGAACATCGGGTAGTTTGTTTCCGAACAGTCCGGTAATATTATTGTCTTCCCCGTAATAATATACCACGTCAGCTACAAATTTCCCCTGCTGCAACATATAGGAACTACGGGCCAGGTAATCGGTCCATACCTTTGCCTGATCTGCCCAGGTATCATGACGGTTAAACCATTGACCAAATACACTTAGGCCAAGACCAGGGATCTTGTCATCAACCGGCTGATGGACAGAAGTATGGATCACAAAACGGTTCACGCCGCTGGCCAGCTCCAGGTCAGCCGTGGGTTTTAATTTTTCCGGCGAATACGACCAAGCGCCATTAGTCCCAAAGCCAATTGCGGTAAACGATTCAGCAGCGACCATGTTTTGCCCGTATATGTGGGCAACCGAAGCGGATTCAAGAATATCAGCCTGGGCCATGTTCGGTGGAGAACCACCAAGCCCCGGTGTCCACATGGCCGACATCGGAATAGCTGCTGTACGCTTTACATCCATACCATCTACGACATACAAACGGCCGTTCTCATGCGATTCAGAATAACGCTTCATGCCATAGACCGCAAGAATACCGGTAAGCTGGTCATAATGATTTTCGGCTATCAATTCCGAAATAGTTTTACGCCAGTCCCAGAGAAATTGCTCACTCGCTGCTGCACTCTTGATAACCTGGCCGGTCAGTACCGGCATCCAGGACAATAAACTATAACCTCTACGCTTCTGAAACTCCCTCATCATTCCGGGAGTCCAGGTTTCCTGTCCCGCTTCATAGCTATCGGTTATCATGTATTGCAGGCCTTTGCTGCCCATTAAGCCGCCTGTTGCATCTTTATATTGGTTCAGGTAAGTTGTAAAATAATCTTTCACCGCCCGTGCATCCATTTTGTCTACTTCCAGTCCTGTTGCTTCCACTGACGCAGGATGGTTCTGTTTCCCGGTTAAGGAATAGCCAAAGCGTACTATTTTCCATTCTCCGTCGGCCAGAGGGGGCGTCCAGTTAAGTGTGCCGTTTGTATCCATCTTCCCCGTTAAATTAACTACGTCGGCTTGTGCAATCACATCCGGGGTATTTGGTGTCGGATATTTCAACAAATCAGCAGAAGCAACAAAACCAGCCTTTTCTTCAAAGTGATTGATACGTGTGGCAGGGTATAACACCAGTTCGGCAATGTCGTTTCCGGCAGGTGGTTTAGAAACCATTCCGCCGCCGGTCAGCGCTGCAATAAGATTGGGGTGGGCTTTAGGATTTTCAAATTTTAACCTGAAATATCTGGCAGTTGTTGGCGGAATAGTAACGGTTTGTTGTAGAATAACACTAAGTGGAATAAAAGCCACCCTGCGAAAATTAATGCCATCATCACTTACCTCCAAACTGCGTTCTTCAGACGGCCCGAGTAGTCCGAAAGGTGACCTGCTTCCACCTCCTGTCACCGAAACTGCTTTGATGGTTTGAGGCTTTGAAAATTCATACTGGATCCAGGAATATCCCTTTGCCGGATCGGAGGGTAACAGATTGGTGGTTTCCAAATCTCCGTCCGTTAATTGGTCCAAGCTAAAACTGCCTGCATTGGAAGTGATTTTGGGGGTCAAATCCCTTAATGCGATATCCGCGGCGGGCAAGCGATATGCTACCACTGCCACATCCTCGTAATACTCAGGTGGCGCAGCTGTTTTTAAACGGATGACCGATGTCTCCTTTGGGATAGACAGATTTTGGAAATCCCCTGTCGTAGCAGGCGGTTTAGGTAATGTACCATTAAAGGCATGCCCTCCTTTTAACCGGACTTCACTCCAAACCAGTTTCTTCATCCCATCTTTAGGAGATACCCACGGCCCTCCGCTTTCGCTCCAGCCCGGAGAGCCGGCTATGGCCATTTCCAGTTTTAAAGAGTCGGCCAGTTTGGTAGCCAGCCTGAAAGCATCTTTCCATTCAGGTGTCATGTATAATAAGCGCTTCGCAACAATTTGCGGAGTGACAACGCCTGCATCAAAATTTTGGAGGCCGCCAATTCCGCTACGCTTCATCCATAGCAGATCTTTGCGAATACCATCCTGGGTAATGTTCCCATTTATCCAATGCCACCAGACCCGCGGCCTGGCGGCATTATCCGGATGTACAAAACCTTTGTAAAGGCTGTCATTAGGTACTTTTCTGCTTTGTGCGGCTGCAGAAGCCGGCATTAAAAACGCGATGCTTATACAAACCTTAACCGCAAAATCCCTAATGTTAAATGTCATTTACTATTTTATTTAATATTTCGTTTTATGTGTGGCAAAAGCACTTACCGGAGCACTCCCGGTACCCCTGTAGGTAATCCACTGGCCAGGTCTACCGAAATTTTATGTTTTCCCAATTCTGCTTCTATCGTACCAGAGGACATACTGGTGGCGCGGAATATGACATGCTGTGCCTTCAGAAAGCCTTTCCTTTTTCCCGAAACCTGGATATTTGCATCCCAGGACACATCACGTCCATACGGTCCGGTAGTAGAAGATTCGCTCCCATTCAGAACATATACTCCGTCATCTGAAAAGTTAAAGTATTTAACAACGCGGCGCGGCTCCCCGGGTGTTCCTGCCGCCGGTTTTACAGTGCTTATTTCTGCATATCCTGAAACGTAGCCCTTAAGCCTTCCTTGTTCTGGGATGGTCTTGTCAGGCCACTTAATATCTTTCAGATCGGTAGCCCACTTCATTTCCGGACTAAACGGCTTCAGGGGAATCGTAGGCTTCCTGGAGGTAAACCTGATCATCCTCAGGCGGCCCCTTTGCTCTCCCGGTTTTTCCTGCTTTGGATCCTTTTGCTCCCAGAATACGCCATGTGTACTGGTAGGGTCCCAGGTTAAGTTTCCAAAATGATTATACAGCGTAAAGTTATCTTTGGCAATGGTCAGATCCTGGCCCGTGTAACCATCCTCAGGCAGTCTTGCCCGGTCGCCATATTGATCGACCATACTAAGGCCATAAAACCGCTTAGGAGGCTCAAAACCTTCAAATGGCGCATTCCGCGACTCGGCCACTCCGGGCACCTGAGGCGCACCGGCGATAAGCGGACGCGGGATTAATTCAAACGCGTCCATTCTTGTTGTTTGCCTGTGTGTCTGAAATATGACCCATTTGCCATCCGGTGAAGGATAGGTGCCCTCATCATAGCTGAAATGTTTGGTAAGCCTGGTCACTTCACCTGTTGTAAGATCAATTTTTGCCAGGTCAAAGTTGTTGCCTTCAAATAAAGAGCTGCATATCAGAGCGCGTCCCATGTCTGCAAAACTTTTGACTTCGCCACCGCCGTGCAGGAAGGGCCTGAACGGATCAGTGTCTGATTGATCTCCCACTATTACCTTAGGTTTGGCAAGTTCGTAACGTTCACCTTTTTCGTCAGCAACCCTGGTTAACTCACTTACCAGAACAAGCATCCCTTTTGTAGTTACCAGCGTACCGGCAACATGGATCCCATCCGGCGACATATTAGAAGCAATCCGCATGAGCGTACGTGCACCTGGTATTGCCGGATATACCAGTGGCAGAATCCTGGCTTCTTTGCAGTCCACTATCGATGGTGTGCATTCCAAAATTCCTGTAGGGGTATAAACCCGTTTGCCATCTGGAAGAGGTACCGGCATTTCGCCACCAATCTCTTCTTTTAGCTCACATGTCAGGCACCTGAAACCGCTCCCGTCATCTGACATAACCGCAAGGTCCGCCTTTTTTTTCCCGGCCATGTGAATCTCCATGATCAGATGCTTTGCATCGGGAAGATAATTAATCAGGACAGCATCACTTACATCTGCCGGAAGTGGTATAGTCATAACCTCAAATGGTTCCGGCTTCGGAGCCGGAGGAAGCTTGGGTATAATGGAGTAGTTTTTCTGTTGTGCATGTCCCTCAAAGATTGTCAGGAGCACTAAAATTATTATACCCGGTAGTATTCTCATTAACTTTTTCATAATTGTTATTTCTGATAGTTTTTTAATGTTTATAAATGATAGCCGTTGTGGTTACTCTACGGCTCTTCAAGTAAAGTGTATCTACACCGTAAGTAGCCTCATATAAAGCACTTTGTTACTGACTGGTAATCCCATACTTTTTCATTTGCTTATTGATAAAGGAAGCTGCCGTTTTCGGACTAATTCTGTTAAAAATCCCAAAAAACCTGGAATCAGAACCCACATATACCTGGTATTCATTATTTTCTATCCCCCTGACAATTATCTCCGCCGCTTTCGCCGGCGTCAGGATCTTAGATTGGTCAGGCACCTTACCTTCTTGTGCCATCTTCATCGTGACACCTGAATTTGCCGTGATATTGGTAGCTACAGCGCCGGGGAAAACAACTGTGACATGTACATTGGTATGTTGCAGTTCTGAGTGCAGGCCTTCGGTAAGCAACTTTACAGCTGCCTTAGTTGCGCCATAGAAAGTTTGGCCAGGAACCGGCAGAAATCCGCCCATGCTGGAAATGTTGACAATATGTCCCTCAGGCCTGCTCAATAAGTGTGGTAAAAATGCCTTGGTGACAAACAGTGTACCATATAAGTTGACGTCAATTACCCTTTTAATTGTCTTATAGTCAAGATCTTTTAAATCAACAAACGGTTGAATTATCCCTGCGTTATTGATAATAGCGTCTACATGGCCATTTTTTGCAATAGCGTGCCCAACCAATTCATCAACCGCGGTACTGTCGGTAATATCTACGGCGAAAAAGCTTAAGCTGGTTTCACACGCTCCGCTAAGCTTTAAAGTTTCCTGCAAAGCAGCCCAATTGATATCAACAGCAATAACCTTTGCTCCCTTTGAAATAAGATTCAACACTATTTCGCGGCCAATACCGCTGCCACCACCGGTAACCATTACTACCTTTCCTTTTACTTTCATATGCTCGTTGCTAATATTTATATTCAGTTAAAATTATAGGAAAGGCTTAAAAAATATGACCTGGGCTGGGTTGGCCTTGCACCATAAACTGCATTCGGATTGGCAGCAACCTGGGCTTTAGTTAAAGCCTCGGGCGATAAGTTACCGGGAAATCCTCCGGGAGCATACCAACCTGTAACACCAATAGAATTAAAAACATTATTAATATTTAAATTAACATATAGTTTGGACGAAAGCTGATACCCTGCCTGGTAGTTGAAGGTACTGTATCCGGGTATGTCAAACGCATCTGCAGCATTCGCAGCCGAGGAGCCGACATACCTCCACCCCAGAGAAGTCATGAACCTGTTTAACCTATAGGAAGGGGTTATGCTTGTCAGTACGGCAGGTGTCAGACCTACTCGTCCGCCGCGGGTTTCTGCTACCTGGTCATCAGCAGGCCCTGGTTTGCCTACATTCCAGTGTCTTTCTACCACCGAAGTTGCATGTTGCAGTGTAACAGCGCCGCGGACATTAATGTGGCTGCCTATGTTAAAAACACTTTCCATTTCCACACCAATCGTGCGTTGTTCACTAAACACGGCCTTTGTGTAGTAGTAGGTATTAACTTGCACATCCTGTGTATAGTCGAAGGTCGGTTTATTAGAGATGTCACTGTAAAATGGTGTAAAATATCCGGTAAAACCTCCTTTCTGAACCTTATATCCAAGTTCGGCCTGCACTACGTGGATCGGGATAAATGATACCGCATCCGCCTGTGCCTGTGAGCTTACTGCTGTTACCGATTGGAGATCGGGTGCTTTGCGACCCTCGGAGTAACGTACATAAATTGCTTGCTCTTCAGAAAATTTATAATTTAACGCTGCCGAATAAGACAAGCTTTTTACTGTTTTGTTAATGTGAAACGGTGTATTGCTTACGTAAACGTTATTATCATAGTAGGTGAGTAAGTTTTTATCATAACCGCCCGCTGCCGTGGCGTTGGGGTCAATTACAGCGTTGTTGGATGATCCGGTAAATTGATTATAGTTATACCTGAAACCATAGTCAAGTGTAAGGCGGTCCGTTAGTGGGGATGACTGGCCGAAGAAGGCATCGAACCTATTGTTGGAAATGTTACTATTGCCATATCCCGTGCCGTAAGCGGTAAAACCGTTTGCATCAGTTACCTGTGTAACAACTCCCGAAAAGTTGGTGTAGGTTAAACCCAAAGGATGCGGCTTATCCTCAAGGGTAGTAAAGGACTGTCCTGCATAACCTTTTACAAAGCTGATGTTGGAATGGCCGATATAAACACCCGCGTTGAAAGTTGTTTTCCCAACCACTTTGCGAACACTGAACTGTTCCATCACCTCCTTAACTTTATTATGGAGCGCATTGGCTAATTCAAACAAAACAGGGGCCGATTGCACCTGACCGTTAGGAAGCTGATTATAGGTCTTGATGAAATTGATGCCTAAAAACTGACCTGTCGGCGAGATGTTCGGAGACTGTACTACCGTGAGCATTTTTTGCCCGGTGGTCAGATCTGTAAAATTATAGGTTCCGAATTTTCCGGCTAAGCCCTGCAATCCATAAAAGAGTACGCCATCAGCAGAAAGGATGCCCAGAGGCGCTGCAGCGTTCCACGTCGCTTCCTTATTGCTGTATTTAAAATTATTCGTGATTGACCAATTACCCCCGAGGTTTTGCTGATATTCAAGCCCAATTGCCCTATCCAGGTTATGAATGAGGTTGGATGGTCTAAACTGGTTAACATTGCCATCACTGGTATACTTAAAATCGAGCGTTTGACTTGATGGGCCGGCCAAAGTAACGTTGTTGGAAAAATCTGCAGCCGGTCGTGGGTTGGTATAGCTTGTAAAAGGAAGAAAGTCAAAATAGCCATTCTTATCGTCAAGGAACTTACCATATAGTTTGATACGTCCGGTACCGTACTTTTTAACCACGTTGAATTTCAACTGTCCACCTTTATTCAGGGGATAGCCTGCATATCTTGCCCCATCGCTATAGCGGTAAAAACCACCCACGTCATAAGTCAGATCGCCCTTTTTATTTAATGGCCCACCAATGTTCAGATCGGCACGGTAATATGGATTAGAATTTCCTTCCAGGCCGTATTTAACTATTGCTTCGCCCGCGAATTTATTGTCCCCTGTTTTAGAGGTGTAGTTAAAAAGACCGCCAGGGGCATCAGAACCTGTAATCGAAGCTGATCCGCCGCGAACGGCTTCCACCCTTGCAGTTGTGGCATCGGCACGCAGGAAATAATCGGGCCCATAATTAGCCCCGGTAAAATTGGTAACGGGTAAGCCGTCTTCCTGCATGGAAACATAGAAATAACCAATTGAAACATCGTTTGAGGTAGGTGTACCCCTGACGGCAACCTGGTTACGGATTTCACCTGCCGATGAATTGACGTAAACGCCGGGAACATTTTTCAACAAATCAGCCGCACTTTGCGGTGTCTGTATTTTTATCTGCTGCGCACTAATTGTAGAAATCGCTATAGACGCGTCGAGCCGCTTCCTTGAATCAAATACGCCGGTTACAATTACCTGCTGCAGCTCACTTACGTTATCTGTAAGCGTTATAGTCATTGAACTGCCGATTTTAACGGTTTGTTCAGCGCTCTTAAATCCGACCATAGAAAATACTAATACCGAGGATGAGGAAGGCACGGAAACGGTGAAGTTTCCTTTAGAATCTGTAGTCGTGCTGCTTTTTCCATCTTTTACATGGATGGTTACCCCGGGCAGTGGATTGCCTTTCTCATCAGTAACCGTACCTTTTACTTGTTGCTGGGCGAATACCGGAATACAGCAGAACATTAAGAATATTGCCTGCACCAGTATTTTTTTCGCGAGTTTACACCAAACACGTTTGTGAGTAAGTGTTTTTTTCATAATTTTAGGAAATTTTAATTAATAAAATAATCGGTTATTTGGTTGATTAAAAATATCGCCGGTAATGTTTGCCGCATTACCGGTATTTTTTTTGAGTGTTTATTTATCCATATTATCGGTTTAAGTGAATACTCTTTTATGATTCTTTATTTGTAGCCTGTATACTTCTTATCCTGATCTGTTCATCAAGCGCAATAATCCCCTGATGGGTACAAATACCTCTGACAGCCAAAGCGATGGTGTTTAGCAGCAAATCATAAGGCGTCAAATCAAATCGTTTAAAATGCTCGGCTCGCACAACAGCGGTATACAATACAAAAATGCTTTCAAGTACTACTTCAGGAACAATGTCCTTTCTGAACAGCCCCTCCTGAATACCCCGGTTGATGACATTTAAGAACTCCGGCGTAAACCTGCCGCTGTTGGCCGCATCGCTCTTAGCGGCTAAATCCGGATAATAGTAATACAGGTCATGGAAGAAAATCTTGTTGACCCGGTACGAAACATCAATAGATGTTAACCAGATATCAAAAAAGCGCGCAGCGGCATTTTGAGCTACATCTAATTTCCTGAAATCCTGGTACTGCTGGTTAAAGAACAGGGTAAGAGCATCGGTCAGAAGCTCCTCTTTGTTCTTAAAATATTTATAAAATGTTTTGGTCGAAATGCCAAGGCTATCCACAATCTTTTGAATGGAGGTGTCCCGGATTCCGTATTGCAGGAATTGCCGAAGTGAAACTTCAAGAATTTCGGTTTTCATAATTATAATTGGTCGGAAAATATATTTTGAGAAATATTTTCCATCAAAGTAAATGGAAAATATTTATAAAAACAAATTTTCCGTGATTTTTCTTTAAAATAATTTGGCTTTTAACCTGAAGGGAATTTTAAGTTGCGCCTTTATTTAAAAATACTGGTCTAATCAAAGTGAATCATCATCTGGCAGATCGTACTGCAGACAAGGACTGGTGAAAACGTATTGACCAGTCGCGCGTCATAAGGCATCCAATTCGTTCCCACAGTGGCGTTTTTTCGAACCAATTCATCGAAAAATTAAAAAGAATTGGAAATTTTGGCGAGAGCTATCTATAATCTATTGCTTTTTGAAGTAAAATATTGACAAAGTTGTAATGGACGAATTTAGCTCATTAGTACCCTCCATTTTTTAATTCATTTTCAATTTCCTCAATAGTTGGTAAACTTGATCTTAGATTTTGCGGCAGTCATCTGGTTAATTCAAATTCCGAAACTCCAATGGGTTTACTCATATCTCTTAATGCATATTCTGCCATAACCTTATTTTTTGTTTGGTCAAGAAACACCGTTATTCCATGACACACATTTCTAAGTGCCCTTTACTCTATGAGTAGCGCAATAGCAAAATGACTCTAATTGTTAGTGTATGCATTGCTGTGCATTCTAAAATCCTGATCCCTCACTGGTGGCGGATACCGGTTAAGGGCAGGATCAATAGTTAACTTGATTAATTTATTTGCCGATTTTTATCAAAAGGATACTTACTGAATCTGGTTTATTTATAGATCCTGAAAACACCAGACAGCACAAAGCCCAGATACTTACATATGTTTTTGTACTCGTTGTAAAATTCGCCCTTCCTGTAATCTTTCTCCTGCCAGAACGGCTTTGATATCGCAAAGTCACTTGCGGACATTCTCGAAATTCCCCTCACCACGTTTTCCAATCGCTCAATTTTTTCCATTTCTTTATTTTTAAACCTTCCGGCTTATCTCAATAAATAAAAATGGCTGCTGAATATTCAGCAGCCATTTCATCAATCACACCAAATCAAACAATTTATCCCTCAGCTACCGGCTGAAGATGCCACATATCCTCCGGAATAATATCTTTTAGCTGCTCATACATGGCATCCCTAAATAGTCCGGTTACGGGAAATGGCTTGAAAGCAACAGATCGGTACTTGATCTTTCCCTCCTGATCATCCTCAATCAGCTCAAAACTGACCAGCTTATGCCCATCAATCTTGCCTTCCCAGATCAGCACCGTGTCATGATCCTGCCTAAATTCGTGCGTAAACCGACCGTCTCTGACTGATGTCGATGTAAGCATAACCTGCGCCACCAGGTCTTTACCCTTCACTTCCCTGGAAAATATAGGACTCGAGAAAACTACATCATCTGCAAGCAGCGCTTTTAGTCCCTCCAATGTCGCACCCGGTGACTCTTTGAATTGTCTTAGTGGATGTCTGTTCATTTCAATTGTTGTAACTTATATTTTATACTTCAGCGGCCTGCTCATTAATTTCCCGTTTGAGGATGTCCATCAGCATTTTCATTTGGGAAATGTCCTGGGATACCCTGGCTACCAGGATTCCACCCTCAATCATCGCATAGGCTTTCATCGCGAATTCTTTATAGTTCCAATTGGAGTTAAATTCGCCGTCTTCAATACCTTTTTCCAGGATGTCAATCATGCCCTGCTGAACATCACATATAGTTTGGTACACTTTGTCCCGGATCACCGGGCTGGTATCGTCGGCTTCCATCCCGAAATTCATCATGGGGCAGCCACCTTGTACCGGCGGATTCAGCGGATCGCTCAGGTAATCCAGTAGCCCAAAAAACTTATTTTTTGCTCCTGTGTACTTTTCTGCCTCAGTCTTAAACTTATCCGTCAACTGGCGGAGGTTCCAGTCAACCGCGCAATGGCTCAGCTCTTCCTTGTTTTGAAAGTGCACATACAGACTTCCCTTGGCCATTTTAGTGGCTTCCATAATATCTGTCACAGCCGTTGCCGCCACACCCTTGGTGTTAAAGACCGGAGCGGTCTTTTCAATGATAAACTGTCTTGTTTTTTCCGCCCTGTTCATTCTTTGCGTATTAATTCAAAGCAAATATACAATGAACGATTGTTCATTTTTGTCATTAATAAGTAAACATCAATCCCGGTTATTCATAATGAACAATCGTTCATTTTATATTTGTCCCGTCGATCGTGGCTAGCATGAACGCATAATTAAATAGTCAATAACGTGGCTCAGGCCGCATCCCATCCGGACAGCTTGATCAACTATCCGGATGGTAAATACTTACTCATATGGAAAGAAAAGAATTTTTAAAACTTGGCTCAATCGCCGCCGCAGGACTTACGCTGCTGCCAAAAAGCAAGCTGTTAGCCAGCTCCGTTGGCCCTTATACGGCCAGAACGGTACCTACCAGCTTTGTCGACGTACAGGGGCTGAAATTTGCCTATCGCCGGTATGGTAAAAAAGGCGGGCTCCCGCTCGTATTTACCAATTACCTGACCGGCACTATGGATAACTGGGATCCGGCCGTTATTGACGGCTTTGCAAAGGACCGGGAAGTGATCATTTTCGATAATGCCGGTGTGGCGGCTTCAGCAGGAAAAACACCTGATACCATTGCCGCAATGGCAAAGGATGCAGCTGCCTTTATTGATGCGCTTGGCCTGAAGAAGATCGACTTGTTCGGCTTCTCTATTGGCGGAATGGTGGCCCAGCAACTGACCTATGATCGCCCGGAACTCATTCACAAACTGATCTTATTGGGAACCGGCCCCCGCGGAGGTGAGCGGATGGCCGATTATTCTCCGCAGGTTTGGGCGCTGTTCAAAAAGCTGTATCCGCATCCCGATGAACTACTGCTGGATACTTTCTTCACGCCGACTGCAAAAAGTCAGAAAGCCGGATGGGGTTATTTGAACCGGATCCGGGCGCGGGTAAAAAAAGATCCTGCGCTGACGGACAAAGTCGCGCCTGCACAGCTGGCCGCTATCTTTAGCTGGGGCAAACCCGCGGAAAACAGCTTTGACTATCTCAAGGAGATCAAACAGCCAACCCTGATCATACACGGCGACCAGGACATTATCTGTCCTACCGTTAATGCCGTGATCCTGAAAGAGCATCTGCCTGATGCCTCATTGATCATTTATCCGGATACCAATCATGCCCCGCATTACCAGTACCCCGTACAATTCCTGCAACAGGTAAACGAGTTCCTGCAACAAGCCTGATCCAAATTAATATAAACAGTCTAAATAAAAAAACATGAATAATTACACCCATAATACTGCACCAACGCAGTTCGCAGATGTTAATGGCATATCCTTCGCCTATCGCAGATTTGGAGACGGAGACGGCCTGCCTCTCGTATTTTTCCAGCATTTTACCGGAACCTTAGATAACTGGGATCCGGCTGTCCTGGACCCGCTTTCGGAAAACCGGGAGATCATTATCTTTAACACCAGGGGAATCGCTAAATCAGGCGGCGACCCAAAGCACACCATCGCCGAAATCGCCAAAGATGCTGAAGACTTTATTGACGCCCTCGGACTTAAAAAGGTCGACCTGTTTGGCTTTTCGATGGGCAGCTTTGCTGCACAGCAGGTAGCTGTGGATCGCCCTGAATTGGTTAACCGCATCATCCTGGTGGGCTCAGGCCCAAGAGGCGGAGAAGGCCTGGAAACCTTCCTGCCGGAGGTGTGGGCCTTATTCGACAAACCTTACAATCAACCGGATGAGCTGTTACTGGATACGTTCTTTTTACCAACAGAGAGCAGCCAGGCTGCCGGCTGGCAGTTTTTGGAACGCATCAGGGCCAGAAAAGATGACCGGGACATTGCCATCAATGATAAAGTAGTACCGGCGCAGCTGGCTGCAATCGCAGAATGGGGTAAGAAAAGCGAGGGCTCTTTTGACTATCTGCAAAAAATAACGCATCCGGTACTGGTGGTAAATGGTAAGCATGACATTATTTTTCCAACCGTAAACTCTTACCTGCTGCAGCAGAACCTACCCAATGCACAACTGATCCTGTACCCGGATTCGAACCACGCCTCACATTATCAGTTTCATGAACATTTCGTATTGCAGGCCAGATTATTCCTGGATGGCAAGGCTTAACAAATCCGGAAAAACAAAATAGTAATAAACATTTAAATGAATCTTATGAGCAATCAGCAAAAATTTCTGGTTACAGGGGCAACAGGTTACACAGCAGGTTATGTTATACCTGAGCTGCTAAAGAGAGGTGTACAGGTACGTGGCCTGGTACACAAAATTGACGAACGATCCAAAAAACTGGAAGAACAGGGCGTTGAAATTGTACAGGGTGACATCAATGACTTTTACGCGGTAAGCCATGCGTTGAAGGGTATTACCGGTGTCTATTTCCTGTACCCGATCCTTACACCCGGCATACTTACCGGTACGAGTTACCTGATACAGGCTGCAAGGGAGAATGGTGTTCGCAACATCGTGAATATGTCACAGATCTCGGCACGCCGTGAGGCAAAAAGTAACGGAGCAAGGGATCACTGGGTTGCAGAGCGTATGTTGGACCTCTCGGGTCTTAAAGTGAGCCATATTCGCCCGACGTTCTTTGCCGAGTGGCTGATATACAGCGACACGATCAAAACACAGGACAAAGTGATCCTGCCATTTGGGGAGGGCCGTTATGCACCCATAGCAGCAGAGGATCAGGGAAGAGTGATCGCAGAATTACTTGTAAACCCGGAGGGGCACGAAGGGAAGATCTATCCGCTTTACGGGCCGGTTGAGTACAACGTTTTTGATCTTGCCGGTATTTTGAGTGAAGAACTGGGCAGGGAAATTACTTATGAACCGATAAGTATCGAAACCTATCGGGCCGAAGCCCCTAAGCAAGGCTACCATCCGCACTTTATTCAGCATATATCCAGTGTGGCGCAAGACTGCCGGGACGGCGTTTTTGCAGGGACTAATTCAGCGGTAAAAGATATTACCGGGCACGAGCCGCTGGGCATAAGGGAATTCATCCGAAAGCATCGCGTCTATTTCGAATAGGCTTTTCATAAAAAAGCTGCCTTTTACGTAGCAGCGGCCCAACCCAATATCAATAAAAATACTGGTTTTTAAGCGTTGCGGGTGTCCTTACATTTTCATAACGCCGGATTTGTTTCCCGGCGTTATGAAATATTAAAATCTTCGGTAGTAGAGCGCGAACCTCAAGCATACATGGGCGCCCTGAAATATCTGACCAATCTATTCTGTGCTGATTCAACGTCAGGTTTTTGAGTTGTCCTTTGTTAAATAAGGCCGCACATTTAATTCGAAAAATATGAATGATGCCCGGACTTTTCCGAACGTGCCTTTCCATTTGATAAAAGCAAGAAAAACAAAAATTAAGTTGCCGGCTTAGATCTGACCACTGTTTAACTTGCGGTGTTAATAGCCTGAACAGGAAATTGAACTCCGAAAAAACGTCATTGTCCAATAATTTGAATAAAAATAGCCTCAATTTAAAATTAGTATAAAGTCTCCTTAACAGATTGACCTGCAAAATTAAAGCCTGTTGATTGTTCCAACAGGCTTTAAAACATTTTTAAATTTTCTTCAATACTGTGTTCGGTAGTACCGAAGTTTTTGCTCCGGGCGGTGGTTTATTTTCGAACCAATTCATCGAAAAATTGAGAAGAATTGGAAATTTAGGTGAGAGCCGTCTATAATCCATTGCTTTTTGAAGTAAAATATTGACAAAATTGCAATGGACGAATTTAGCTCATTAGTCCCCTCCATTTTTTAATTCATTTTCAATTTCCTCAATAGTTGGTAAACTTGAATGCAGGTTTTTCGGTAATGATCTGGTTAATTCAAATTCCGAAATCCCAATTGGTTTATTCATGTCCCTTAAAGCATATTCTGCCATAACCTTATTTTTTGTTTGGCAAAGAATAAGACCAATGGTAGGTTTATCAGTCGGATGTTTTATTAGGTCATCCACTGCAGAACAATAGAAATTCATTTTGCCCGCATATTCGGGCTTAAAGTCGCCTCTTTTTAAGTCAACGACAACAAAACACCTCATTTTAAGATGATAGAATAAGAGGTCTAAATAGAAATCCTGGTCGCCAACAACTAATTTGTATTGCCTACCGACAAAAGCAAAGCCGGCACCTAATTCTAATAGAAACTTTTCTACATGTTTTACCAGTTCAGTTTCCAACTCTCGTTCCGTAAAAGGCTGCGCAATTGTAATAAAGTCAAATATGTATGGGTCTTTTAGCGTTTCCTTTACCAAATCAGATTGTGGATTGGGCAAGGTTTTTGAAAAATTATTAATTGCTTCTCCCTGTCGAAGATGAAGATCACTCTTTATCATTAATGAAAGAACATCTCTACTCCAGCCATTTAAAAGCGTTTGTTGCACATACCAAAGACGTATTTTTTTTTCCTTAACCTTTTGCATTAGCAAAATATTATGCCCCCATGGAATTTGTGAAACGACTTGTTTCATAAATTCAATCTTAGCGTGATTAGAATTTTCTAATTGTGAAACAGGCCGTTTCACAATTAGATCTTCGGTATCATATTCCTTATAAAATTGAACCATAAATAATAGATTTCGTTCAGAAAAACCCTTTACCTCCGGCAGCTCATTTTTAATATCATTGGCTAATCGTGCGACAACCGTAGCTCCCCACCCTTGTTCGCTTTGAAGTTGCTTTACAGTTTTACCGATATCCCAATAAAGCATAATCAATTCGGCATTTACCGCAAGAGCCGCTTTAGTTTGGGCGTTGCGAATTCTTGCCTTTATGTCTGTTAACAAAGATTGATAATCTTTAATATCCATAGTAACCCGGAAATGATTTAATGATAAACTTAAAGAATGATAAGCAAGACACCAAATTAGAAGTAGAAGATTACGATAATCAACTTAAAATAGCCTTTCCTCTAAAATGTCTTTCCAAATAATCAAGCCTTTAACATCATCAGAATAATCATGTACAATACGGCTAAATTGTTCGGGGTTAGTTTCAAGATATTGTTGCCGCCCTTTTATTTTTATTTGTCCAAGCAACCTATCTATCTTCTTTACACTTTGTTCAAGTTCATAAATTGATTTCCCGATGTGCCATATATAGGTCGCTTCCTCAGTATCCAATGTTTCCCAGATCAAATGGTATTGATTAATACCGGCGAGTAAAAAAACAAATGAGAAAGGCTCCAATACAAAACGAAGTTTCAATATCGCTCGTTCATGTTTTTGAGAAAGATATCGGAGGTGGCGATGGTGCTTATATTGTTTAAGTGCCAGGATATTTTCCAATAAGTCATCTTCATTTGCATAAATCAGTTGTTCGCCGCCACTTTGCAATTGTCCGACGTCCAATAAATTTTCTTTACCTTCAGGAACGCGTTTAATGATTTCTTTATTCAAGAAACGGAACTTTACACTTTCGATAATCTCGCGGTTTATTTTATCAAGATCATTGGAGGATGCCGATTTAAACACTAACCTGTTATGTTGAAATGTTGCCCTAATGTTAACTAATACCGAGGCGCTTTTTAAAAAGCGTATAAAGTATGGTTTAAGTACTGTAAATTCTGGCCTGATATTTAAGTTTTCGATTTCAAACTCTACCTCCTTGCCATTAAAATCGGCAATGTTATGTTTAAAAACAATGCTGCCAAACCTAAACTCCAATTGTTCGATTGGTACCTCAATCTTTTCGTTGATTTGCCCGCTTACTATTTCACTTTCATCTACCGGACTTGTTAAGCCAATTTGATCAAGTTTTTTATAGTATAAGTTTCTTTTTTGAAACAGCCTTTCAAGGTAGCCGATCTTTTGATCGCGATAATCGTATATAACCGGTGAGATTTCAGATCGTTGTACCCTGCCGATATATTGAATCAGTTTACCCTCAAAAGCGAATGGGTAAACTAAAAACAAACATTCTATATTTTGAATGTCGGTTCCTTCACCAAAATATTGGCCCGTTGTAATCAGAGCCTGAAAGTCTCCTTTGTTTATGGCAGCCCATTTAGATTTTTTATTTAAGTCGGAATCTTCACCACTTAACGCAATGGTATCATAATGATGCTTTAAATATTGTTGGATAGAAGTAATATGCTCTTTCCGCTCTGTAATAATAACGGCTTTCTTGCCAGTATTCAGTTGCGAAACCACATCATTTAAAATGAGTTGATTGCGTGCCGAATCGTGTATTAAAATCTTAAAAAGCGTTTCGAATTTGTCTGTTTTGATATTAAACGGAACAAATAAGTCTGTTTCTCTAATTATGATCTGCGTACCTGATTGATTTTTTACCTCCGGCGCTTTAACTTCGTGGATGATCTCCCCTAAATGAATAAATATCAATTTGCCATCATTGTACTTCCTAAATGGTGTAGCCGTAAGCCCGTACATATAGTAACTATTCAGCTTCCCGACAACCCGCTGATAGGTTTCTGCTGGTATGTGATGGCATTCGTCAATGATAACAGTGCCAAAAGCATTCATTAGTTCTGAGGGTTCTGATGAGTTCAGCGCTTTTTCCATACTCTGGATCATGGCGATGGTAATGTGTTTACCGGGTTTGTTCTTTCCTTGACCAATACGTCCAATCTCTTTTTTCGGAATGCCCAAGAAGGATTCAATGCGTTCCATCCACTGATCTGCCAACTGCTTACGATGGACTAAAATGAGTGCCGGTCGCTGTTTATCTTTTATAATAGCCAAACTCAATACCGTTTTACCCGAACCAGGCGGAGCGACAATAATTCCAAAATCTTTTTTTGCAGCAGCTTGCTGTGCGGGCAATTGATACTCCCTCAAAGTTATAGCGCCTTTAAATATAACCCGATCTATTTTCTTTCTTTGATCTTCGAGGGCATAGTCGATTTGTTGCTCTTTACAAAAACGTAACAGCCTGCCAATAAAACCACGTGGAACAGAAATGGATTCCGGGGTTTCATTCAACAGCTTAAAGTAACGTTTTATGCCGAATGTATTTTTATTGATGTTCTTTTTTACCTGGTATTCATTATTGGCAAAGTTTAGTTCCTCTTTCAGAAAAGCAATAAGAGAAGCAGGCAAACCTGCACGGCTAATATGAATTACACTATTTAATAGAATTGCCAACTTACCAACCATAGGCCGTTCTTTTTGAAATAAACCGGTAGAAAGTTCCTCTTGATTAGTTTGCTCTTTGTAGATATAATTGAGTTGGCTTATTGTGATCCTGTTGATTATTTTTAGAAATGCCCACTGATCATCAAAGGGCTGTAGCGTTTCAGGGTCAATAAAACAGCTATTGCCGTTATTTAAACTGGTTTTATTTAAAGGCAAAGCAATGAGGTTGCCCAAGCCTTTTTTTGAGTGGTAATCCTGATTAGGAAAAAGCCGGTCGAAACTTGAGTTTTTATCGAACACCGAAATTAAACCTGCCTTCTGTAGCAGGGACGTGATTATCTTTCTGCTTCTGAATGCTTCGTAAGGCTCTTCAAAAAATATCCAAACATGGCCGCCTTTGCCGGATCGTGAACGCTCTAAATAGGCTGGTATATCATGTTCTTCACAAACCTTTATAAATGCCCTGCATTCTTCAATCCAATCAGCTTCATCAAAATCGGCCGCAATGAACCAGGACGTATTATCTTGCAACAATGGGTACAGTCCAACAACTTGCTCTCCTTTAAGATGTTTAATTAAATGGTCGTTCGTTAGCGCCAGGTAAGTTTTATCGGTGAAGGTTTGGAACGTGCCGCCTTTCATTTGATGGAGCCGGTATCGGTTGTGATCGAAACTATAAGCGGGCATATAGCTACTTTTGCCACTTTTCTCCCATCTTAAAGCAAATACATCCTCTCTGCCTTTGAATAGGGATTTATATAAGTTTAGTCGATCATCTTTCATTTACCACTCTGAACTCATTACATCAAGCTATTCAAATATCAGTTTATTTTAGTGTTTACAAACTATAATTTATAAATCATGAAAACAATACACGAAGACTTAAAACGGTCTATTAGCACCTCTCGAGTAATTACTCACTTTAAGAAAAGAGGTATTGAATTATCTAAATCGGACGCTGAAAAATATCTTAGTCTACTGTATTTTTTGGCTAAGCAAGTGGTTAAACAAAACTTTATTTCCTCCAAAAACGAGACATTGGACGAATCCGAAAAGCTCGAACCATATTTTAGGCTTAAAAAGTAAAACAATCAACTATAAAACAACGAGTTATATAAGCTAAAAAATAAAATTGAAAATCTTACCCAGTGTCCCTGGGAGAATAGGTTCGAACCAAAATGCGCCTCCATTTGATTTAAACGAAGACCGAAATTTCGATTAAAATAAAAATAGGCCTTAGCGGGCATGCTAAGACCTATTGCTCCGCAGACAGGACTCGAACCACAAAAAATCGATAATCAACATTTGAAAATTTCAGGCATTTGCAATCTTGTTTTCATTTTTCAAAATAGGTTCAACAGCCTCCAAAAACTCAAATAAGTGTTCTAATAATTTCCCCTTGGGGCTACTTAAGGAAACAAGATCAAAAGATGCTAAATACCTGCAAATCAAATAATTGAAGGCTTTTTTTGTATTTTATCAAAATACCATTTATCCCCCAAATTCGATGCCTACTAAAATGAAAATATACTACGCTGCATATCATAATTATTTGATTATCAATATGTTTAGATATTAAATGCCTTGATAATAGCAGGCTGCAAACTTACTTTTGTTTCACTTTTAAGCTTGTAATTGTGAAAAGTAATTTCCACTTGCTTTTTTACCTGAGAAAGCAAAAAACTACAAAGGCGGCCCTATGGCCGTCTACCTGCGCATTACCGTAGATGGTAAACATTAACGTATAAAAGTGAATTTGGAATTTTATATATTAAAGGATACTATGCCCTTTATAATTCAGAACAAATTACATTCCTAATAATATCTACTATAACCTGCACGCTGAATTAGGTGTTACGTTCCGGTTTTAAGTTGAAAAGAGATAAGACCTTAGTGGATTAATTTTAACTTAAAAACAAAATAGCCACTGTTTTCACAGTAGCTACTTTGTTTTCGGGCTTGTTTGGTGTTTAGTTAATCTTATTTTTTTACGCGATTCTCTTCATCAGAAGAGCCCTTACTACGCTCGCGCGCGCCTTGTATCTGGGTACTGCCAAAGCGATAATTTAATGAAATCCTGAATATACGCGTTTCAAACTTTTGATAAATGCGGTAATCCTGCCCTGGTATTACCGTATGAATATTTTCATGGTGCCAGTTAAATAAATCATCTGCCGATAATTTAACCACCAATCGTTTGTCTGCAAATGATTTCTTCACACCTAAGTCAAGCCATTTCATGGCGTTTATAAAATAAGTGCCATAAATACGTTGTGAAAGGTAAACAAAAGACAAATCAACGCTTGTTGTGCTGTTTATGACAAAAGATTGGTTGGCATTAAAATCAAATGCAAACCTCCCAACCGAATATGGCGCCCCCAAAAGATTAGGTGTACTAAATTTATTGTAGTACACATTGGCATTATTGTAGATAACCCACCACTTTGCAATATTTAAAGGATAACTGATGTTTAGAGAATAATTTTGTTGTTTGGCAAGGTTTTGCTGAGTTACATATAATGTTCTATGTATAGTGTCTGGCAATGAAACTTCTGTGATAGCGTCGTTAGTTCTACTATAGGAAATAGATGTAAAAAACGTGTTTTTATAGCTATAAGAAAAACTGAATGAATTAGTAAACTGCGGGTTAAGATATGGATTACCTTTATTTAATGTATATAAGTCAAAATTATAAACAAACGGATTAAGGGTAGCATAGTTGGGCCTGTCAACGCGCCTTGAATATGAGAACCCGATAACATTATCATCAGTCAACTTTTTATGCAAAAACAGGCTTGGAAACAAATCAACATAGTGACGATCAACTATATTGTTAATAGTTATAGAGTTTCCGCGGGAGTTTGTCTGTTCGGCACGTAAACCTGCCTGAATATCTATAAAACCGGTGCTTGTACTAAAGTTAACATAGGCTGCATTAATGTTTTCGGTATATTTGAATTGATTACTTTGAGTGATATCGTTCGCCCATCCATTGTTTATAAAGTTTTCAAAAACTATGTTGTTATCTGTACGCACATAGCTTGTTTTTAATCCAGTTTCTAATTTTGTTTTAGGGCTAAAGGGGTGGGTATAATCAACTTTAGCCGAGAATATTTTTACAATTGTAGGCGTATTATTTCTGAAAATATCCGGGTCTTTTAAAGTTACAGTTCCACTTTGATCATAAAAATAGTTGTTATAAATCGTTTTAACATCGTTGTTATAATAGGCATAATCCACGTCAGAACTTAATTCGCGACCCAGCGAGTCTAACTTGGAATGATAATTAAGATTTATTGCAGTATATTGAAACTTCCTGGTTTCGGGATTATTGGCAACCACATTAGTATCAACCGAATTCAGGTTGCTGCTTACAAGAGTGCTGTTTTTGGTTTGGTTATCTCCATTATTTAAATATCCGTTTACCATCACACCAATTACATTTTTACTATTAATATTATAATCCATCCCCGCCTTGTAAGTATTGTTTTCACTGTGCATTAAAGCCTGTGTGGTTGCATCAAAACTGGTCAATGTGCTACCAGATTTGTTGGTTCTATCTATTTGAAGATACCTGGAAAGCTTGCTGTTATCGTAGTTATAATTAAAAAACAAGTTCACCTTTTGTTGCCTGTAATTAAGATTTATTCCCGCGTTGTCTCTAAAGTTTTTTCCATATCCAGCACCTAAAGTAACGTTACCGTTAAAACCATAATTACGGTTTTTTAATAAGCGAATGTTAATTATACCCGCCGAACCGGCAGCATCGTATTTAGATGACGGGTTGGTGATCAACTCAATAGCCTGCACCGAATTTGCCTGCATTGACTTGAGAAGAGAAGCCAGTTGATCACCAGATAAATAAGTTAAACGGCCGTCAATCATTACAGTTACGCCAGCTTTTCCTTTCATTACAATATTTCCCTGGTCGGTAACTGTTACTCCGGGCGATCTTTGTAAAACATCCATCACCGAGTTGCCGGCGGCCAGGCTACTATTTTCTATATTTAGCACTGTTTTATCCGTTTGCTGCTCAATTAAGGGCTTTCTTGATACGATGTTAACTTGATTTAAAACCTGCACAGTTACTATATCAATATCATTCATTCTGATTATTGTAGAGGTATCGCTTACTACAACAGGGCCTTTCAAAATACGCTTGTGCCCGGCGGCGCTTATCGTCAAAAAATAATTTCCGTTACTAATATGATCAAATACGTATTCGCCTTCGTCAGAAGTCAAGGTGCCCTTAATTACGGTTACCGAGTCTTTTGCGTTAACTAAGGTTATTGCTTTGTAGCTAACAGGCTTGTGGCTTTCATCTATTACTTTACCTGTAATTTTGACTTTGCCTAATTGCGCTTGTGCATATATTATATGCTCACTGGCACATAATAGTAGGGACACTAACCCTATTGATTGAAAAATATTTTTAATCATGATCTTGAATATATTAAATTTGTAACTGGCACTTTTCGACATCAATTTGTGATGATGCTTAACTTGGTTTGTGTTTTTGCTTTTATACACGTTTACTTATTAAATCTGATGAATGGCAGGCCTTTTTTCTTCATCATTTAGGTTGTAGTGTACAATTACCCTGGGAACAAATCTAACTTGTGCAATAGAATGGTTAAAAAAATTTACATATAACAGCCAATTCAAGGGGTTAAATGGGCGTTTTGCATTGCATAGTCAAAACGCGGCAACATTCATCATAGCATTCTTAATATCCTGTTTTAAGCCAAAAGCATATTTAAGTTATAAGATTATGCTTTTAATCAGCAAGCCTTTTTTGTATGTAATTTATTGTAAATAAAGCAATTACGCAGAATAGCAAGCTAAATAATCAGTATACTTGGCGTACTAAGTACCAGCAAATTCAGAGAAAAATTAAAATGGAGGATGATTGTATCCTGTATGTTTTAGATAAGAAGTTGCGGAGGAAGCTTTCTCGCTTGCAATGCGAGGGCGATCAATATGGAAACGCAGGAAATGGGATTACTTGCGCTGCAAAATGTGGCTATGCCACACCGGCAATAGCCAGAACATTGTTCCATAGATGTAAATTGGATTGCTGAAGGCATTAGAGATTGCGCTTCGCATGCGACAAGAAAAAAAATGTATGTCAAGTTATAAACTTACCAAAGAACTTGGCTGTCGGCAGCGGAATACCTGGCTTTGGAACGCCAAAATACAGGGAGCAATAAAAAGCACAGGCAGGCGTGCCTTATAGGGCAATGTAGACGTATACGAGTTCCTGGTGAATATATTTTCGATTGACCAGCCTGGCAAAAGTAATAGCAGCAAGGGTTTAGGTTGTATTGAACATGGTAGAAAATGTAAGGGAAACGCCTCCATTTTGCTGTTAAGTAATTTTGTTAAAATGGGAATGTTGTAAGATACTGCCAAATTTTACTAAAAATTTTAAACAGGCGTCTGAAATTTAGGTGTTGAATTTGTGACTATTACAACCTAACTCCGGGTTGAAGTTAATTCTTGCTCATCATGAAACCTGTAAATAACTATTTTGCTTAGCCTGCTTTTGCTTGCAACGTTTATTATCACCTCCGGAAAGATATTTACGTTTGTTAAATAATAGGTATCGTTGTCAATTTGTGCTTTATCATTATTTATCATTATTTCATTAAGTGATATACTCAGGCCTTTCCCAATTGCTTTAACTACAGCTTCTTTACAGGTCCAATAATTATAAAAAATATCTATACCATTCCTTTTAATATCAGCCCACTCGGCTGGGCACCAAAGGTCTTGAAAATCGTCAATATCCAGTGCTTTTATAACTTCAACATCAACGCCTATCGTGGTTGTTTCATCTGATAAAATGCAGGCGACAAAATTTCCGGAGTGTGTTATATTGAACCCTATTAAGTCATTCTCAAAATAAGGCTTTCCATAGGCATTATATTTAATTTCGTTTAAATCTAACGCAATACCAAAATCTTCCAACCCCTGCTTTAGCAGGAGTTTTCCAAACAATGAGGCGTGTGCATCTTGCCACCTTCTGAATCTTTTTATCTTTTCCTGCTGTTCAGCGGGTAAAAGTTTCAGCTTTTCCATAAAAAGCGGCAAGATTAACGGCTCATTAATCAAATAATAATATAATGAGGTCATAATATAATGAATGAGAATGCAATTGAATATAATTAAACAATTTCCTGGTTTTGGCTTACTTTTTAAGTTTTCTGAAAAGGCTGGCTGCAATGCCACAAAAAGCTATCACGGGCATAAAAAATGATACTTTTCTGATAGGTGTTAAAGCATCTTTATATAGCTTACGCACAAAGGCATTTGAAAAATCACCAAACTTGTGAAACGGGCTTGCCCAGCAATAAGCTAAAGTAAATCCCACTTCACCATCCGTAGGAACTACGCCATGATGCCAGTAAGGCGGAATGTATAGGGCATCTCCTTCTTCAACATATGCAATAAATGGATCCAGGCTAATATCAGGATTTAAGGATTGCCCTTCCAGGTGCAGTTCCTGCTGCATAAATGCGGCAACATGCATAGGGTTTTTAATTCCCGGTGAAAACAAAGCTACCTTTTTTCCTCCTTTTATTTGACACATCAACGTTTCATCTGTATCATGATAATGCCAGGTAGTTGCAGCCCGGCGATACATGAATATTCTCATCCGATCATATAACCTGGACTTTGGGGGATTTGGAAAAAATTTAAAACCGGGCAGGTCGTCAATTAGCTTTTCAAAACGACTACCGGAAGATATCGGTTCGGACGGCATACTAAATATATAGTCGTTGCCGCTAAATAACCTATCAATCGCGTCATAAAACTCCATATTTTCGCCCTTCCTATGCTTAATACGCCCATGATTATGATGAGGGTAGGCACAAAGCTGAAAGTTGCTACAGGCCGATTTCCAATATTCGATATTACTCCATTTATATGATGCCGGCCAGTGCTTAACGGCTCCTTTTATAAGACAAGGCTCATTATTATTTACCCAATCTTTTATAAAAGCATCTCTGCTTAAATCTTCGGCATTTAACACCGGAACGCCCCTGGCATTTTCTATACCTGGTACAATGCAAAAAAAGGATTTACTCATTTCTTCCATTTCGTCCATTTCTTGTTCAATTAAGGCTGAGTTATTCATTTTAAAAGGTGTTTGGCGGTTATGTATTAGGTTAACTATTTTTTTTAAAGGGAGTTATAGCTGGATGCCGGCAAGCATATTATCTATTTTGTATTGGTTAGAAACATATTCTGCCTTGCCCGAATCCATTTTTAATATCTTATCTGCTACATCAAAATAATGATCATCATGAGTAATAGCAATTACAATTTTACCTTGCTCCCTCATTTCCGGAAGTATTACTTTGTAAAAAAATCTTCTATATTCCGGATCCTGATCGGCCGACCATTCATCGAATAAATAAATAGGAGAATCTTCAAGAAAACATTGTAACAGTGCTATTCTTTTTCTTTGCCCGGCAGATAGATCAATAGTGCTATATTGATTGTTTTGAACTTTTACCTTGTTGGTTAGCCCCAGCATAGCAAGATAACTGTCTACCTCCTCAGCATCCAACTCATTATCAGCGCCATAAAGTTTTGCAAAAAGGTGACAAGGATTAAATACTGTAGAAAAATATTCACCTAAAGTAGCCGATTCCACTTTTTTCCCATTGATGAGTATTTTTCCCGAAGTTGGAGGATATAATCCGGTGAGTAATTTGGCCAGGGTAGTTTTACCACTTCCATTACCGCCAATAATAAATACAATCTCTCCCCGCTCCGCTTCAAGGTTTATCGGGCCTATGGAAAACGCTTCGCCACTCTTATTATCGTTGTAACAATAGCTTACGCCTTCCGCTTTAATTCTTAATACGTTTTGTTTATCAATTATTGATGGTGGGGTACCTCCGTTCAAATCGGCTGGTATATCACTAATAAACATTTGGATTCTATTCCATGCAACCCTCAATAACATTATACCCGGCACAGAATTTAAAATAACATTTAACGGACCATTTAAGTACAATAACAGGATTACAAAGTTTGCAACTTTATACAACTCAATATTTGGAAATAGCTGTGGTATGCCAAAGGCCGAAAGCCCCATTAAAACCATAAGAGACAACTCCCCAAGCAAAGAAGCGTACAATAATTTAGTTTGGGCAATATTGCTTTTCTCGCTAAACTCATGAGCAGTATTAGCAATATCATTACCGTAAGCAACCCTTTTTGATTGGTGTAAACTCAACTCTTTATACCCATCAATTATACCGCTTAGCAAAGTCATAAAAATATTTTGGCTGTCTCTCGCTTTTTCAAAATAAATATGCGTGGCTTTACTAATAGTTGTATAAAGTATGGAGATGCAAATAATAAGCGCTATGGTAAGCACAGTGGCCCACAATTCAAGCGTTGCCAAGTATAAAAAAATACCGGCCACTGTAACGGTACTGCTAACGAGTGCAACAATCATATTTACGGCATTGCCTACAGTGCTCACATCATCGTTAAGCGTAGAATATATACGCCCTTTATCAATTTTCTCGAATTTATGGTAAGATGTAGAAAAGATCTTTTTAATAAGTTTTACTCGTACATCGTATACTATTTTACGTGTGGTATTAATCAAACTCACCTGTACGTAACGCCTGCCAAGTAAGTATACCAGCAACATTACACCATAATAAAATGCCAGGTATCTTACTTCTATGCTTTCTCTTAATGATGAGGTGATAAGCAGTATCATGCCCATATTTGATAAGCCCGATAGTATACTCATTAAAGAAATTAAAGGTATTTTACTTTTAACGTTATATCCCGAAGGCAAAAAAAGCGATATAAAGTAGGAGAGATAGCTCATAAATACAGCTGCAATAATGAGTTTTATCATCACTATAAAACTATCGGGGCTCCAAACCCTTATAGCGCTCCACGAAAAACCAAATACATTGGGCAAAAGGTATATACTGTAAACAACCGGAGACACCAGAAGAACAGCAATCAGGAACTGATAAATGCTTTTACCATCGGGCAATTGCAATTTCCTGTTTTTGTCTCTTTTTCTTATTTGAACAAAAACAATCAATCCGGCAACTGCAAGCATATAAACTGCTAATGTGGCGCCAACTATTGTAAAAATTTTATCACTGCTATTATCTGGCTCAGGTAGTTTTTTAAGGTTCTCTCCCGAAAGCATTGCCATAATTGTGGCACCCAGGTATTGAGCAGCGTTGCTGTTGGAGTTAGTTAAAATAACTACCCCCAGTTGTTTACCAGGAATAAAAGCTACATATGATGTAAAATTGGGATTTACGCCATCATGCATTATCTGGCCATTACCACTAATAGATACTTCCCATCCCATAGCATATGATAGCAATCCGGAAGGAGCAACTGTTTCATTACGTTGATGAGTTAAATAAGCATAAGGATACAGCGCAGAAGCAGTTAAACCCATTTGAAACTGTAACCATCTAGCCATATCATTAGCATTTGATATGATATAGCCCGCCGCGTTATTACCCTTAAATATCGGGGCATTATATGCCCGGGCATTTAAAAACGATACTTTGTAGCCCTGGGCAATTGAGCTGGAATTTGCAGGTACGCCAATAACTGTATTGTTAAGCTGCAAACTGTTTAATATATTGTGTTGTATGTAGCTTTCAAATGTCTCGCCTGTTATAGTTTGTATAATGAGCGCTATAATATCATAGTTAATGGTTGCATACTCATATCGTGTACCGGGTAAATTGTGAAGCTCAATTGTTGAAACGGTCCTTGCCGTTTGGTCCAATGCTTCCTTATCATTACGCTGAGGTATGTTTGAAATGGTTTTCCATGGAATTCCACTTGTATGGTGCAGCAACTGCCGAATTGTAACAGACGCCGGCACGTTTTTATAGGTAGGTTTAAACCAGGGCAGATATTTAGCTATAGGCGCATCCAGGCTGATGTGTTTTTCATTTGCCAGTTTTACCATTGCCAAAGCTGTAAAAGCTTTACTGCATGAACCAATTTGAAATAACGTTTCGGGGGTTACCCTTAACTTACGCTCCAGGTTACTGTAACCATATGTTTTTATTTGCTGCTCTTGCCCGTTTACAATAACGATGCTTAAACCAGGAACATAATTATTCTCCATTATTTTACTAATGAGCGAATCGATACGCTTGTTGATTATTGGAAGCGTTTCGCCTGCAAAACCAGTTAGGGGCTCAATAAATATAAGAGCAAGAAACAGCAACAGCTTTGCCGCCAGTACATGTAATTTTTTGTAAATCATCACTTATAAGTTTAAATGCGTGAGTAAGCCTGGTAGGGCATAAGAGTTTATAAATACGGCGCGTAAGATAATTGACACAACTGATCCCTATCATTTCCTTTAAAAAATGGCGTTACAGTTTCCTTTGATGCTTTACATAGTGCAATTGCAAGCACTTCTGAAGCATCAATAAGGGGTAAAGTTTTTATATTAAGACTTTTTACTAACAATGAAAGTTCGGTACAGCCAAGAATAACAACATCTGTTTGCTTGGATTCAAAAAAATCAAGTGCGCACTCCATCAGCGATATTACCTCGGGAGAAGTATTACCTGTATTCGCTTTAATTCCGTAAACAGGATTGTAAATCATATTATGGATTATATTGTGCTGAAATTGAGCACTGGGAAGTACAACTTCATAACCCAAATCCTGTAAAATACTTTTGTACATTCCAAATTTGTAAGTTCCGTTTGTTGCCATAAGGCCCACACGTTTTACACCTTTAAAATTTTCTTTTATAAACCTGCAGGTTTCCAATGGCATGTTAATTATCTGCATGTTGCAACCCATTTGCCTCATTTCATGTCTAATTACGTTAAAAATCCGGGGGGCATAAGTGGTATTGCAGGCAAGACCAATCACTTCTGCACCGGCCAATTCAAGCTTTTTAATTATAGCCGAAATTGAATATGCGGGGTTAATTTGAGTGCGGCCTTCCAAAAAAGAAGTGCGGTCTGAAATTGCATCAGGCATAGACATCAGCATTACCGGTAGATGATCCTGATCAGAGGAGGCCTGGGTTTGATTTAAAATCGATTGCATCAGGTTCAAACCCGCTTCGGGGCCCATGCCGCCTACAATCCCTATTATTTTGTTTTTGGTTTCCATTGTCATGACAAACTTGTTATTCAGACATTGATACTAATACTTTTCGATTGCCGGCGTAAGGGCTACGGCCATGGGCTATCAATTCATTATCCATTATCAGCAACTCATTTCTATCCCAAAGCGGCGCTACTGTTACTTTTTCAATGGTATTTAATATCCTGACGACAGTGTTTTCACTAATATGTTTTCCGTCTCCAAAGGTTACGTACATCGGGTATTCTTCGGGAGAATTATAGAGTATATCCAATATCTCCCGCATGTCTTCGCCAAGTTGTAAAGGGTGAAACTGGTCTATCTGGTTAAACCATACGCGCTCTCCAGTAATCCTATGATTAATGATCCCCTTACTATGTTGTTTTAGCTTTACGCTCTCGCTCTTATCCCACTCTAAATCTATTCCGTAAAGTTTGCAATAAGCTTCCAGTTCGTTTTTATCTGCCGTTTCGAAAGTTTCCTGCCATGAAGGGCCCACCCCCGTACCCCCATGTAAGTTTCGGATATAAATGAGGCCTTTATCGGCTATCTCGTCAACAATATCAGAATTCATCTCTCTTAGAATTGCCCGGCTATCGGCAATAAGCGTTTCCCCTCCCTGGGAGGCTGGCTGCAGGCAGCTAAAAAAAAGTTTGTTGGGCCATTTAGCTGAATAAGACAACTCATTGTGCATGGTGATTTTTTGAGTTTGATCATATTCGGTAGACGTGTATATGTTTGATGATAATTTTGTGCGCGGCGAATTACCATCAATGTAGCTCATAAACTTTTCAGAGATGGAGTCTACAATGTGTTTAAAGTTATCTTGTGTATCTATTTGAACACCTTTAAATTTTACGGCAGCCCTTAATAAAACATTGTTAATGGCAACGGTATTTGCTTTATAATAGCTTATAAATTCGTCAGGATTTAAGTTTGGCAGGGTTATAACTTCAAGTACATCGGTTGCAACCGGTTTAAGTAATGTTTCCATAATTTTGTGATTTTAAATGCTGATTAGTTAAAATAATTTTCCGAAAAAAGGTTTTATTGATACTACTATGGTCTTGGTTATTTGAGTTTGCTTAAATTGTCTTTTGAATCTTTAAGGGGCGTATCAATATCCCACATATCAAATTTTAACGCCTTCGCTTTACTCAAATTGGCGTACGCCAGGGCGTATTTCTTTGTTTGATAATAAACCCCGCCCAACAGACAATAAGACAATGAAGAATTGGGAAACAAGCCGATATTCATCTCTAAAAGTTTACGGGACAACTCCAGGTCATGCGACATAAAAGTATCGCCCAGTTCATTAAGCGAATTAGGCATAAGTGCACCAGCTTTATTCAGGTCCTGTATTTTTGCAAGCATCGCATCGGCTTTTTTCTCACGATATATCCTCAATAAACTAATAGCCTGGCTTGGATAAACCGTATAAAATGAAGTTGAGAATAAGCCGCTCAGATTAAATTTTGTAGTTAAATTGCTCAGATACCCGGTCATTAATTCGCCACGGTCGGAATTCGTTAAAAGCACAAATCCCCTTTTTTTATTAACGGAATAAAACACTTCCGATTTAAAGCCATTGTTTATTCCGTTAAAAAAAACAAGCGTATCATCAGGTGTATTAAGTAAAAAGAAGCCTTCACCAAGGCGAATAGCATCGCTGCTTTCGTTCATTTTAATAACCGGCGTTATCATACGTTTCAAACCAGCCGAAGAAAGTTTTTTTCCATTAAACATGCCCACAATCAAGCCGGCATAGTCTGCCGCGGTAGTGTGCATGCCCGACGCCGGAACGGCGTCGGTGTTTTTCCATTTTTTTACCGGCACCTCCATATCTGTATAGCCTGTGGCGTAATTAGTTGGAAACGCCCGCCTGTGAAGGCTGTCATTTTGGTCTGTATATTTAAGATAGGTGGATTTAAGCAGGAGTGGATTTAGCACCATTTTGCTTATGTAAGTATCGTAAGGTTCATTAAGGATTTTTTCGGCCACCTTGGCCAAATACTGAAACCCTTCGCCTGAGTAAACAAACTTGGTGCCCGGGTCGGCTACAATTTCCAACACTTTCGAATCATTTTCCCATTGCCAGTTTTCTATTCCGGAAGAATGACTTAAAATCATATGCGCTGTTATTAGCTTGTAACGCGAATCATGCTTAAGTAGCTCATAGTCAAGATATTGATACAATGGCTTGTACAAATCAATTTTTTTCTGATCGGCAAGTTGCTGTATCACGTACACCAATAGCATTTTTGATAGTGAACATGCTTCAAACACAGTAGCATTATCAACCAAATTTTTATTTTCAAGCTGTTTATAACCATAACCTTTTGCATAGACTACCCGGTTATCTTCTATAATTGCTATTGAACTTCCCGGAACGCCCACTTCAAGCATCATTTTATTTATTTCGTTATCAAAAGCCGTTGCGTATACGCGGTGATGATTGGATACAAATGACGCCGGTTGCTGGGCTTTTAAAGCGGAGCATAGTGCAATGCCGATAAACAAAAGAATTGCCTTCAGCAGGCCGTTAGTTACATCACTTTTTGAGTTACGGGCCTGGCATGCAAATGCACTCACCGCTGATAGCTTAAATGTGGATGCATATTTTTTTGTGATCAAGTTTTTCATAACCTTTTAAAAATATTTTACTTTTAATTTTTAAAGAGCACAGGCAGATTGGCCACACTTTTATATGGCAGAAAAGCCTGGCAATAATTTTATTGGTAGCGTTTATTACGCTGCTAATTAGCGCCGGAGAAATGTGCTTTGCGTAGTATTAGATACTGGTTTGCCCTTTATATTATTATTGTGGCAGGGTTTCCAGTAAGCCTTCCGTCATGCAATACCTGGCACCTTCTACTATATATTCCTGAATCACCATTCTTAAATGATCCTCATCTGTAACTTTAAAATTCATCTTCAACAAGTCGATAAGTTCCTGATCTTGCTTGTTAAAGAACTCCATAACTTTTTTGCATACTTCGCGAATATCCGCAGGGGTATGAAATCTATCATAAATAAATTTCAACATGCTTAATGGGGCCATATGCAAGCTATCTACGCTTGATAATGCATAAAAACAACTGTTTACGCCATAAAACTGCATGAAATTGATAAATGACTCTTTATCAAATTTTACTGACTCAATATCAATATCTTCGTCGCTGAAAACAATTACTTTTTTTGATTGCACCAGCTTTAAATCCTGGAATTTATCAGGAGTAAGGCTCATAACACGATCAATGTTCTTTATGTCTGCTTCACTATAAATATCACTTGTACTTAACTGCCTTATTGCGGTGATTAGAAAACTTTCCTTATTTAATCCGGTTAAAATATCAGGTGCTACCGAACCATCAAAACTATCAATAGCTTTTGCTGCAAAAGCGAAAAAACTACCCATTTCAATATCTCCGGAGTTAATAAACGTTGCGTAGGAATCCGGAAAAAGAGATTTAATAGCCGGTAACGTTTTTTTATAGTTGCTACTGATGTAGGTTTCTATCAATTCTTTGTTAGATAAATTAAAAATTGACGATTCAGGAAGTTTTAACAAATCTGGATCTTTAATACATTCTGGCATTATCCAAAATTCCGGGTGCTGTTTAGTTGAATCAATAAATTTAAGCAGGAAGCTACTTATACCTAACGCGCTGTTTAACGTAAAATCGAGGTGATCTTTTAGTTGATGAAAAGCATCAACTAATTTTTCGGCAATACGCTGTGCTGATTGTTTAAGGCTATCATCTCCTGTAAGATATCCCGCCTGCATAACCGAAAAACCAATACCTGATAGTCCGGAAAAAATTCCGCAATAATTATATTCATTTATATTATTGCACAATTGCTCTGCTGTTGAAGCATCATTTTTTATATTTTCCAGTAATTGTTTATCGTTGTAATTGCCTGTAAATAGTTGCACAAGGCTATAACCAAAAGAACCATATCCCAACGACAGCAACAATACCTGAGGAGCGATAGCCACCAGGTCTTTCGCCCGCTTATCCAACTGATCTTTTTCATAGGCCAGCGCTTTTTGCGCAATGTTTTTTAGAAAAGCATTATTAAAACTACTGCCAACCGAGTTTAATACAAAAGCGATACCCGCATTACCTTCGGCATAGCCATTGTTTTTATAATTCCGGTTGGTAATGCCGCCCCAAAAAATGCCGCTCTCGCCTTGGTTGCAATTATATAATAACTTTAAAGTGTATTTTTCCACATGCTCAAGCAACCATGCATGGCCCGTTTGAATATATAGCTCATGCGTAAATAGCAGCACACCTGCAATACCGTCAAATAAACCATACTTGCTAATGATGCCATTAAAGTAGGCGTTGCTTGTGTAATATTCTTTTGCCAGGGCAACCGCTTTGTTTAAATACTCTTCCTGGCTTGTAAATTCATGAAGTTTTAAATAAAACATGCCAAGCCCTAATTTTCCTTTAAACAAGCTATAGTTATTAGTAGGATTTTCGGCCGAATAGTTTTCAATCCATTTAACTTCATCTACTATATTGTTCCAAATTGACTTTTCGTGCGTTATTTTATACAATTCAAGCATAAAAAATAACCCGCCTACTCTGCCATCATAAATACTGTCGGCCCGTATATCGTTAGCATCATGACTAATAGTTAAATTATCATGATAGTCCTGCATTTTGTAAAAAACTTCAAAAGCAAGCTCTTTTACTGAATTTGTAAATGTGTTCATAATTGTATTAGATTTCTATTGCGTTTAGGTGATAATTAATGCGTTCATAGTATTCGGGATAATGCTCCTTCAACTTCAATTCAAGCAATTCATAAATTAACCGGTTCTTTTTAAAAGTACCGCAACAATGCATATACCCTCCGTATTTGCCGGCCTCATGAAAAAACCCGATATCGCGCGGAATATCAACTTCGTTTGGAAACAGGTGCGTAATGCTTTTATTAGCTCCATCGGCTAATTGATTAAAAACCATTTGCTCATAAATCACATTAATATAAGCCGAGTTGAGGTTTTTGATATTTTCATTGATGTACTGCTCATTGGCATGCAGAAAGCTGAATATCTCTTGCGTGTAGTTTTTAAAAAAGGTTACATCGGTTCCGCCCAGTACGCCAGCATTACTATATGAAATATTATCTACCCCTTTCAGCTTTTGTAAACAATCAGGTATGTAGTTTAGCCCGCCATATATCTCATTGAAGGTTGCTGTAGCATCTTTTACCGTTGTTTCAAAATTTTGGGCCACAAGGGCTGCATTCTCAATTTCTTCAGAAAAAGCATCCCAGATAAATATGTCGTTGTCAACATGTAAAAAGGGAGTATCCTGAATGCGATAAGCTTCTATTTTTCCCAGTGCCCATAAACCCGGGTGGTATTCATTTAAGTTATTGAGTTCTAAAGACACCTTTGTATAAGGAAGCTTCATTTTATCAATAAGTAAATATTTGCCAAGGTCGTCTGTCACCAGTTCAACCTCATCATAAAACTTTCTAAGCTGCAGGCAGCTTAACGCCAGGCTGAAGTAATTATACCGTCTTGCCGGCCATCCTCCGTTCATTCGCGAGTCTTTTAATGAATCGCCGGATTGCAAAAAGGGTTTTGTCCAAAAACTTTGAATGATTTTCATTTTTGATATGGTTTTTTAGTTGTTTGAAAAAATTAACTGACAATGGTTCATTGACGCTTTGGATAAAAAGCGAATGTTGAATTTTGAATGGATGTTTTATTTGTATTTAAGCAAATACTGACTCAATTTTTGCTTACTGCAACCTGTTGATAAACAGGTAAAAATTACTGCCGTGCTTAAAGAACCGATAACCCGCAGCCAGCACCGCTTAACGCAGTATTCACATTCTCGGTTTCTATTAGCTCGTCTGGGTTATTAATCAGTTTAGACAAGGTATTATTGAATATGGAAGTGTACAGCTCAAAAGTGTCATTGTCAATATAAGGCGTAGCGTATTCATGCATGTTTAGCAATCGCTCGCTGTTCAAATTATAATTAACGTTAAATGACGTACTTGTTCTGACGAAGTTATCGAAATCAACCCGGTTAATTTGGGCTTCGCTCATGGGTTGAAGCTCCATGCCTTCCATTAAATGCCATCTTACAAAATTAAAAACGGTGTCAAAATACTCATTGGTAAACGCCTCTGTCCCGTTTATAATTTTGTTGATAACTGCTATTGAAATGGTGTCGTATTTTTTAAATTCCAATAGTTTTTGGTCAACTAAACTAATCAGTTGCCGCCATGTTACAACCCCAGGTATTTTTATGCGTACCGGAAGTGTATTTACAAAGCAGCCTAATAAACGTTCGCCATTTTTTTTCAGTGGGCGGTTAAAGCTTAATAGGCCCACCAAAACATCTGTTTCTCCGGATAGCAAACTCATGGCGTGTACATAAGCTGTGAAAAGCAAATTTTTAACGGTAGTAGCTTCTCTAATAGCTGTCGTTTCCAAACTTTTAACCAGCTCTTGTGAAGATCGTTGCCTTATTGATTTAAATTTCCTTGGCCCGGTGTTGTTATTTAACTGCAATTTTTTGTAGCCGGCAAGTTCATTCTTCCAATAAGTTTGAACTTCTTCGTTATTCTTGTTTATCAATTCCTGGATAATGAAATCTTTGTACCCGGGATTATCTATCGTGTGCAAAACTTCGCCTTGCGTTACCAAGGTGCCATATATTTCATTAAGCTCGGCAATTACGGCACTCATGCTCCAGCCGTCAAGCATTGCACCATAGAATTCAAAAAGCAATTCGTGGTGATCTTGTGCCATTTTGTATACAATCAACCTCCATAAAGGCACATTATCGGGGTTGATATGATTTTTTCGACTTTGCTCTAAATACTTATTTATAATCAAATGCTGGGTTTTGTTATCAGACTCGCTAAGGTCCCTATAATCAATCTTTACTTTAATATCCCTGTATATAATATGCGCATTCTCTTCAACATTAAACCCCGTTCTCAAAATCGGGTGCCTATTAATCATTATATCAATAGCCGTTTGTAATATTTCAATATCAAAATTGGTATAGGTAACAGGTTGCATATTTTGCTTAAAATACAGCAATTCCTCCGGCCGCGATTTATCAGCATAGCACATGTATCTTTCGGTATCACTCATCGGATAAACCGCTTCAATGTTCGGGTTAACAAATTTTTGAAGGTAATTATGCTCAAATCTGACAAGTTCATTTTCTACACGACTATACTCATCAACCATATTCATTAATCCAGCATCTGCTATAAATGCAGCCAGCCGTTTTATAGTGTTGTGTTCATATAAATGAGCAAGCGCCAAATTGATATTAAGATAATTATTGATGGTTCCTACAAGCCTTACAGACAGGATTGAATCGCCACCTATCCTGAAAAAATTATCGTTTATACCTATTTCCTTTTTATTTAATATTTCGGTCCAATGTTTAAATAGTAATACTTCCAAATCGGTTTCGGGCTTAACGCTGCTTACTAATTCAGCACTTTTCACCTCGAGCAAAGCGTTCCTATCTACTTTTCCGTTCGGGGTTACAGGTATCTGGTCAACATATATTAAAGAGGAAGGGATCATATAGTCGGGTAATTTTGAAGACAGATAGGCAATAAATTCATCTTCAATAAAGCCGGGATTTACTATCAGGTAAGCAACCAATTGAAATGCACCATTAGTTTCTTTTGCTAAAACAACTCCGTTTTTAATATTATCAAACGATGTAATAACATACTCTACCTCACCAATTTCAATACGATTACCACGTATTTTTATTTGATTGTCAATTCGTCCAAGGTATTCTATTTCACCGTTCGGCAACCATTTACCCAAATCTCCTGTTTTATACAAACGCAACTTGTTATCAAAAGGGTTAACCACAAATTTTTCCCGGGTAAGTTCGGCTCTGTTCAAATAGCCTACTGCTAAATTAATTCCTCCTATATAAATTTCCCCTGGTATGCCTACCGGCTGCAGTTGCTGTTCTTTGCTAAAAATGTATAAAACAGTGTTATCAATCGGCTTACCGATAGGTATGCTATGATAATTGGCCGAAGCCTGTACTTCGTGGTACGATACGTCAACTGTAGCCTCGGTAGGGCCGTAAAGATTATGGACTCTGGCATGTGGGTAGTAATCCAAAAACTGCAGCGCATCAACTACCTTAAGTTCTTCGCCACTGGCAAATAAATGTTTAATGCTACCCAACGGATAGCTTTTATTACGCTCTTTAAGATAAACAAGCAGCATATTTAACATAGTTGGCACAAAGTGCAAAACGGTTATCTTTTCGTCATGAATAAGTTTGCACAAGGCCTCCGGGCTTTTTTCAGCTCCTGGATTTGCAAGTACAAGTTTTGCCCCATACATTGACCACCAGAATAATTCCCATATCGAAACATCAAATACAAGCGGGGTTTTTTGCAATATAATATCCCCTGGCTGCAACAGGTATTTGTTTTGCATCCAGCAAAGACGGTTTAGCAGAGATATATGTTTAATTAACACACCTTTTGGCCTGCCTGTTGAACCGGAAGTATAAATAATGTAGGCCGTGTCGTCAGGTTTTGCGCAACAGCATGACGCATCGGAAGAATTATCTGTCTCGCTTACGTTAACCGCCCTGATATCATCCGGCATTACAGTATTTGCCTCGTCGGTAAATACTATTTGCGCCTTGCTATCTGCCAACATATAGGCAACCCTATCGGCAGGAAAAGTCTTTGACAGGGGCAAATAAATAGCGCCGGCTTTTAATATACCATATATGGCTACTATTAGTTCTGTTGATCTGTGGAGCAATATACCAACTGGTTGTTGGCAGCAATCGGCATTAGCAAGTAAATAATTTGCGACTTTGTTTGATCTTAAATCCAATTCGCGGTAGGTTAGTTGCCGGTTATTAAACTGTACGGCAATCCGATCTGGATAATTTTTTACTTGTTCCCGGAAAAAATCAAGAATTGTTGTATCGCCCGGAATTGGCATTTCCGTGTTATTAAAACACTCAACAATGTTTTTTTTCTCCTCGGATGAAATGATTTCAATATCCTTTATAACATCAAGCTTGTTATTTAATAATCGCTGTAGTAGGTTTATGTAGAGTTCTGCTATTTTTTGAATATAGCTATCGCTAAAGTTACTCCTTGAGTAATTAACTTTTAATTCTATTCCGGAGTTAAAACTGAAGCTAAAAAGTAATTCCATTTTTAACGCGGCATCAGTCGAAAACTGTTGCCCTTCTTCAATTTGTAACCCTACTTTTGAAATCCCTTTCAAGTCATGAACATTGAAGTTTGGTATATTTTGCAGCGGGTAATTACCATTTTTACAGTCTTCACTCGTGTGTTGGTTTATCCAGGCAACAAATTGCGGGAAAGTAAGGCCGGCAAAGTTGTCCATTCTTACCGGAATAATATCATTGCCATCCGTTAAACCGTTACCATCATTTCCGGGTATAAAAATGCATATATCAGTAATGGAAGAGCACTTTTGTGTTAGTACGCCAAGTGCCGCCAACAAAACAATCCGTTTAGCCGGTAAATAATTAGTTATCAGGTCCAGTTTTTGCGAAATAACATCAGGAACTGGCACAGTATGTACAGCTGTTCCTTGAGCTATCTCCGTTATAACGCTGTCTTGAAAGTAATTACTGAACTCGAACCCTTGTAAACGGTTAGTCCAATAGCTACGCATCCTGACATTTTTGTTCGCATTCAATGCTTTCAGGTTCAGCTTTGATTCCATGGTTAAACTTTATTTATTTAATAATAAGATCTTATTTTAAGGCAGCAACAGCTTTGCCGCATGCTGAATTTTGAAAACAGCCTGGATAAAATTTGTAAATTTTGAAAGGAAATTATTGTTACCGACAACAATCAAAAGCTAAATTGATGTACTTGAGGAGTATTTATTTCTTTATCTGCCTGGACTAAATCTATATCGAAATATTCATTGATAAGTGCTTCCGGATTAATCGTGATTTTATGCGTAATTTCTTCAAACTGGGTTGCAATAAATTCAGCGTCAGATTTTGTAAAATATTTTGATGCATATTCTAATCTAAAATGGAATGCATCTTCCCCTTCATTACAAAATAGCGTAATTGGATACTTGAATGTTTTGTTTTCAAACTCATGCTGAACAAATTGCAAACCATCTGTTTTAACCAATTCCCTTTCATAGTTCTGAAAAACAAACATGGTTTCAAACAAATCTCTGATAACATTGGCTTTGCTTTTATTTAGTTCGCTTACAATATCAGCAAGGTCATATAATTGCTTGCTGCTTGCTTTTAAAAAGTGGTTATGCACTTTCTGCACGAAGCTTTTAAATGTAGAATCGGTATTTATTTTATTTCTTATCGGTAAAGTTTTTACAAACATGCCGATAACCCTGTCAACCTCGTCTTGTATACGGCCGGCGGTATTAACACCAATCACAATATCATCCTGCCCCGTTAGTTGCGACAGAAATATATTAAATATGGCAAAATGGCCTAAAAAAGTACTTATACCATTCTCTTTCAAAAAATTAAAAAGCGGCTGGTAAGTTTGTTTGCTTATACTGAATATTACGTTGCCGCCGCCTTTGCTATCATCCTCGTTATGTTCAAAATTGCAGGGAAAATTAAGGGCAGGCACCTGTGTTTCAAATTCTTTTAGCCAAAATTCCCTAAGGGCAATATAGCTGTGCGCTTTTTTGATGTTAAACTCCCATTCGGCATAATCTTTATATTGAATATTGAGTGGCTGCAAAAGCTCACCGTTATATATTTTTAAGAAATCTGCATACAGCAAGGTTTGTGATATGCCATCACATACGATATGGTGTATATCCATTACCAAAATGTTACTACCCGAGGCCGACATAATTATACCGCAACGAAGCAGTGGCCCTGATGTAAGATCAAACGGCCTTATAAAGGAATTAATAGCTTCAGCAGGGTTTTCATCGTTACTAACTATTTTCTCAATAATTGCATCCGCCTTATCGGCAATTATCTGTAACAGTTCGCCCCGCTCAACTATAAATGTTGTGCGTAAGCTTTCGTGCCGTTGTATTAAACCGTTTAATGCTTCTTTTATTTGCCCTATATCGATGTTACCTTTTAACTCCCAGGCCATAGGCAAATTATATGCTGTGCTTGCCGGGTTTAAAGTATAGTTATAATAAATTCGTTCCTGCGCTGCCGATAAATGATAAGCTGACGCTAATGGTGCAGCGGATATTGTGAAACTATCGTCCTTTTTAGAGGCCGCGATAAAAACGGCCTGTTTCTGAATAGTCATGTTTTTAAATAACTCGTTCAGACCTATCCTTACGTCAAATTCTTTGTAAATTTTAGCAATCAATCTCATAATGGTTAACGAGCTTCCGCCCAGGCTATTAAAAGCTGCATCTGCAGAGATAGCCTTGTCGCCAAGTAATTCTTTCCAAATGGCTAACAACTTTATTTCAATTTCACCTTGTGGCCCAACAAGCGCCACGTCGTCTTTATAATCGGATAGTTGTTTGTAATTAATTTTTCCGTTACTCAAAAGGGGAAAGGCCTCAAGCACAACTATTTTTGAAGGTACCATATAGGAAGAAATGTATTGTTTGTTATAATCTTCCAACGCAGTTAATAACTGATCGTTCGGTAATCCGGCTTCATTTTTTATTACAAAAGCAATTAATGATTGATCATGATTTTCTTCTACAGTTGATGTTACAATTACGTCCTTTAACAAATTGGATTGCCTAAGCAAAGCTTCTACTTCATCAAGTTCAATTCGTATTCCACGTAACTTAATCTGCCGGTCTTCGCGGCCAATTAAATCGACAACGCCGCTGGCCAGGATTCTTGCCTTATCGCCTGTTTTAAAAGCGACAACTTCTTTTTTTGATGGCAGCGTAATTTTTACAAACTTTTTGCTATTCAGCTCCGGATCATTAAGATATCCTTTGGTCATGTAGTCAGAAACGATATAAATTTCTCCCGTAATTAATGTACTACAGGGTTTAAGGTCTTCCTTTAATATAAGTAGCTCCGAATCGGCGATTGGCCTTCCGATAGGAATACGTTTTTGCTTAACGTCTTCTGCTTGAATTCTGTGAAAAGAACGGATCATAGTTGTTTCTGACGCCCCATATAAATTCACCAGCTGCACCCTGTTGCCCAACACATTAAACCAATGCGTTAGTTCTTCAGGCACAATACGCTCTCCTGATAAGAGCACATATTTTAAACTGGTGAAACTATTGTTGTGAACATCCGGTGTATTTATGCTGCGAAAAAGGCTTGGTACGCAATGGATAACTGTAATATTTGAGCTCTCGATCCAATCACCTATATTCTCGGGAGAGAAAAATGATTCCGATGCCGGCGGGATACAAATAGTTGCACCCGTTAATAACGGAACAAAAACATCTCTTAAAAAAGCATCAAAATAAGGACTAATAAATTGACTGAATTTGTCTTTACCGGTAATACTAAACTCATTAATTTCCCAATTTAAAAAATGCTGTAAACTGCTGTTTTTACCAATTATGCCTTTGGGTTTACCTGTTGTGCCAGAAGTAAAGTATACATAAATGCTATCATTGGCATCAAAATGAGGCTGCTCAACATTATCGTCAGGGGCTATATTCAATGCAATATCATCCAACAAGTAAACATGCTTAATGGCATTAAATTTATTGTACTGTATTGCCGCACAAGAAATTAAATGTTCAAGATTAGTGTCGTTTACAATAGCCCCCAGGCGTGTTTGAGGCTGAGTTCCGTCAATTGGCACAAAAACATGGCCGGCATTCATAACGCCGATCATTGAAGCAATAATATCTTCACGATTAAACAGCGATATACCAATAAAGGTGCCCTTTGGCAAGTGTTGGTTTACCAGAAATATGGTAATTGAATTTGCTTTTTGCTGCAATTCGGCATACAAAATCTTTTGATTATCGTGTTCAATAGCAACCCTGTTTGCATTTATAGCAAAGCTATTAAGTAATTGATTTTGAATAGTATTAAAATTCATAATGATGTGATAAATAGGATTAATATTTATTTAAACTATAGTTGATGAAATCACTCACAAAGAGCTTCAGACGGCTCCCGGTGTTAGTTAAAAAACTTATCTAAAAAGATCCCAAAGGTGATGACCACAATTAGCATATCATTTTCGTAAGGCGCGTTAATTGTAAAGCCATCCCGCATGTATATTTTTTTAAGTCTTTCAACTTCATCTGGGTTAAAAAAACCTTCTCTTTTAATTCGGTCATAAGAAAGAATATCCATTACATACTCCGTTTTTTTCTGGAGCAGATAAGGACTACCCGGAGCGATAAAGTGAAATTTTTCCCTGTCGAATACCTGTTTGGGCACAAACCGGCTTGCCATCTTTTTTAAAATGTATTTTTCGGTGAATTCGTTTAACTTAAGATCAGATGGTATGCGGGTAGAAAAATCGATCAAATCTTTATCCAAAAACGGATATCTCACTTCTACAGAATTTGCCATTGCCATCCTGTCGCCATGATCTGACACCAAATGATCTACGAGTCTTATCTTATAATCTATGTAAGCCCGTTTGTTTAATATATCCAGGTCCTGAACCTTATTTTTATCGATAACAGGATGATTGAGGCAATTAATCTGGTCAAATGAAGCATTCAAATCCTGCGAGTAAAGGCTCTTTTTAATTTGGTCGTATTCCAAAAAATTGCGTTCATAAAAAAATGAGCTGTCGCCCCATAGCTTCTCACGTAACGCCAATTCATCTTTTTGGGCAAAGTTTTGAATAACGTTCATTTCCCTCATTTTATCAAAACGATAACCAACGTACCCTGCAAAAAACTCATCAGCGCCCTCGCCTGATAGTATCACTTTTAGCCCTTTGGCTCTTACAGCTTCGGATAAACATAAAGAGGCTGTATTATATGTTTCTTTAATAGGGCATTCGCTGTAATAAATTGATTGCTGTAGCCTGTTTATAATATCTTCATACAGAAAGGTTTTTTGATTTAGGTTTGAATTACTTTCCTTAGCGATAAGTTTTTGATAAACCGATTCTGAGTGTTGCGATTCAATAAAATCAATTGAAAATGCCTCTTTTGAAATGCCTGGCTGCAACTGGCTGGTTTTCATAGTGATCATTGATGAATCCAGGCCGCCACTTAAGTAAAGTCCCGTAGGGACATCGGCGCGCAACCGTAGTTTTATTGCCTTTTCAAACAGGTCTTCTAACTCATCAATGTAATCGTCTTCTGTTCTGCCACCCATATCAATGGTGCCCTTGGGATAATTTAAATCCCAATATTCAGTGTTTGTATGCTGCCCGTTAGGTAAAATTGTAAGGTAGTGCCCGTTTTCCAGGCTATTTATGTTTTTGAACATGGTCCGGGGGCTTATTAAGCCCGCAAATGTCATAACCTGGTCTAACCCAACTAAATCTACCTGCTTGCTAACAAGGGGATGTGCCAGGATTGCTTTTATTTCTGAACCAAAAACGAAAGTATTATTTGTAAAGGTGTAAAATAGCGGAATGATACCCATTTGATCCCTTACACAGTACATGGTATTCCTTTTTTTATCGTGGAGAACAAAGGCAAACTGACCGTTCATTTTATTGATGAACCGGATTCCGTACTCTTCGTAAAGATGTACAATAACCTCTACGTCTGATTCTGTTTTAAAAATGTGCCCCTTTTGACGCAATTCTTCTTTCAGTTCTATATAATTAAATATTTCGCCATTACAAAGAACAACAAGGCTGTTATCTTCATTGCTAATAGGCTGCATTCCATTTCCTAAACCAATAATGCTTAGCCTCGTAAAACCTAATGCTACATTATTAAAAAGCATAACATTTTGTTCATCGGGACCGCGATGAAGAAGTTTGCTATTCATTTTTTGAACAATATGTCTGTCTTCGCCGGATACATTACCGGCGAAATTTATAAATCCGCAAATACCGCACATAAGTTGTGTGTTTAATTTAATATTGTTAGTTAATAATGTTGATTTAATACAAAGCCCGTTATAAACGCTGCATCTTTTTAAGATACTGTTTAGAGGAATAAAAGCTGGGCGCTATGCAGCTTAAAGCTGTATTGGTTCACAGCTTATTTGTTCGGCATCAAGTTCAATGTCGTCAATTAGAACCGTACCATTAGCAATGATGTTTATCAGAATATTTTTATAATAATCGCTTAACATCAATATTGTGTCGGCACTGTATAACGCTTTGCTATAAATAAACTGAATGGTCATCCTGCCATCGTTCTCAAACACTTCAATTTTAAAGCTATACTGCGTGGTTTTTGAATCACTTAACTTTATGGGCGAAATTTTAACACCCTCTATTTCTTTGGTATCTTGAATGTAATTTGCGAAAGCAAAATGCACGTCAATAATTGATTTATAAGCACTTGCACCATTTTTATTAAGCATTGCAACCATTTCATCATATTGAAAATCTTGATTTTCAAAAGCCAGCAATACGCATGATTTTACCTTTTGTAAAAACTCATCAAAACTGTAGCATGGATCAACCTCAACTCTAAGTGGTAGGATATTAACAAATGTCCCTACAATATCATTTAATTCCGGATGGGTTCTGCCAACAACATCTGTACCTATTATTATATCGGTGGCACCTGCAATTTTTGACAGTAAAATATAATAAACAGATAGCAACAACATAAAGTCTGAAACACCGGCTTTTGTATTATATAATTTAAGTGTGCTATATAAATCGCCATCTATTACCAGTTCAATTACTGAAGCTTCATTTATATGCTCATATCCTTCGCATTGCACCTGAGGCAAATCAAGCTTTTGCAGTTTTCCTGCTAATTTTTGCTCCCAAAAACTTACTTGTTCCGGTATGTTTTTCACCGCTTCCTTTTGCCAGGCTGCGTAATCAACATACCTTAGGTTAAGCGGCGTTAACAACTCTCCCTTATAAATTTTTATAAAATCATTAATTAGTATATTCAATGAAAGGCCGTCACAAATAATGTGATGAACGTCTATAAATAAAATATTACCAAACTTTGCTCCTGTTAATAAGCCATACCGCATTAATGGTGCTTCATACAAATTAAATGGCCGTACAAAACTGCTGAATGCCTGGCTTACACTTTCAAAGGCCTCTTCATCAATTTCAATTAACTCCATTTCAATAGCTGGCTTAATCATTGCTGCAAAGCCAGTTTCTGAAAATGTGAAACAGGTACGTAAGCTTTCGTGCCGGTTAACCAAGGTTTGAAACGAATGTTTTAATCTGATTTTGTCTACCTGTCCTTCAAGTTTAAAAGCACTGGAAATATTATATGAAAGGCTTTCGGTATTTTGCAGATACTCGTAAAACAGGCGTTCCTGCGCAGAGGAGATTGGATAATAGTCCTTGTTCTCCACCTTTTTAAGTGTGCTATTTTTGTGCCCGGGGCTTTTGGTTATTAATGCTGCTTGTTGCCTTATATTAGGATTATTAAAAACCTCACTTAACTTTACCCGCACAGCGAAACTTTTGTATATCTCGTTAATAAGTTGGATCGCTTTTATGGAATGGCCGCCCAACGTAAAGAAGTTATCATCAACGCCAATAATCTCTGCTGTAACGCCAAGTACCTGGCTCCAGATGCCCGCCAGCAACTGCTCGCGTTCGCCTTCCGGTGATTGCCCAGAGTCCGGGCCATGTCCGCCGCCACTACGCTCTGCTGGTACCGGAAGACACTTCCGGTCCAGTTTCCCTGTCGACGTTAAGGGCATCGCCTCTAACCTTATATATACCCCCGGTATCATATAACCCGGTAATAAGCCCCCCAGATATACCGGTAGCTGTTCTTCATCTATCGCCGACTGGCTCGTATAGTATGCCGCCAGGTAGGGGCCACTGCTGTCCTGTACTTTGCTTACCACGCACGCACTAATACCCCCGTAATTGCCTAAATGGCTCTCTATATCACCCAACTCGATCCGTAAACCACGTAGCTTTACCTGGTGGTCCATACGCCCAAGGTATTCTATGTTGCCATCTGCCTGCCAGCGTACCAGATCGCCTGTACGGTAAATCCGCTCATCATTGTCTATCGGATTTGAGGTGAATTTTTCTGCTGTTAATGCTGCGTTATTCAGGTAACCACGGGCTAACCCTACACCCGCTATACACAGCTCGCCTGCCATACCTACAGGGCAAAGCTGGCCCTGCCCGTTGAGTACATACAACCGGGTATTGTCTATCGGTTTGCCAATTGGTACCCGGGTTGTTAACCCGCTCAGGTCACATTCATAATAGGATACGTCCACAGTTGCTTCTGTGGGCCCGTATAAATTAATGAGCCTGGTGCCCTGAGCGCGTAGCAATCGGCCAAAACTGTTTACCTGCGCCGCAGGGAGCGCTTCGCCGCTGGCAAAAACCTGCTTTAGGCTAACCAGTTTGCCTGGTAAATCTTCCTGTTCTGCATATTCCAAAAATGGACTTAGCATCGATGGCACAAAGTGCATCGTGGTGATGCCCTGAGCTGATATCGCACCGATGATCTCTGCAGGGTCTTTTTCTCCATCAGGGTTCAGCAGGTATACGGATGCCCCTACAAAAGACCACCAAAACAATTCCCATACCGATACGTCAAAAATCACTGGTGTCTTCTGCAGGATAATGTCCCCGCTATCCAGCGGATAGTTCTTTTGCATCCACATCAGCCGGTTTATTACCGAATGGTGTTCTATCATTACTCCTTTAGGCCTGCCGGTAGTACCCGAGGTATATATTACATAAGCAAGGCTATGGCTGTCTACTACAGGCAATTCGCCTTTTAAAGGGTAGCCTGCTATGGCCGACATCAGCACTTCTGCTTCCAGTAACCGTTTGTCGTCCAAAAGTTCCGGATTGCTATTGCTGCGGCCTATTACCACGCGCAGCTCTGCATCTGATAGTACGGCCTGCTGCCGCGCCCAGGGCGCATTTACATCTATAGGTACATACGCTGCGCCGCTGCGTAATATTCCAAAGATCACAGGAAGAAGGCTGGACTCACGCCCCAGTAGTACGCCTACCAAGTCGCCTTCTCCTATCCCATGATATTGCTGTAAATAAAGCCCTATCTGACGGGAAACATTATCCAAATCTCCATAACTCAACGAGCCCCCGGTATAACCTACTGCCAACGATCCCGGGCTTAATAATGCCTGCCGCTCAAATACCGATACAAGTGTCGCTTTTGTATCGTACCAAACCGATGTGTCGTTGAATTCTTTCACAAGTGAAGCCGATTCCGATGCACTCATCAAATCAATGTCTGACAATAAGCAATCCGGTGATACCGAAAACTGTTCAATTATATATCTTAATTGGGATAACAGTTGCTTTACCAATATAAGGTCGCAAGTATTTTCATCGTATTGCGCTTTTATTTTAATTGTTTCGCCAGGAAACACCATTAAGTTAAAAGCATAGTTAGTACGCTCAAATAATTCGATTTCTTTTACAACGTAATCATATTCTTCTCCTATCGACTTATCATTTTGATCAATTTCGAGAGGGAAGTTTTCAAATACCATCAGGTGGTCAAAAAGCTGGTTCCCTGCTTTGGTAAGGGATTGGATATGGGCCAGCGGGCAATGATGGTAGGCTTCTGATGCCAGCGCCTTTTCCTGTAGATCCTGTAACAGCTCGCTTACTGTGATATCTCCTGACGCCTGTACCCGAACCGGGATCGTATTGATCATCAGCCCTATCATCGTCTCGATGCCCTGGACCGGTGCCCCACGGCCGGATACCACCGAACCGAACACGACGTCCTGTTCGCCATAGTACCTGCCCAGCAGCAAGCCCCAGGCGCCCTGCAGCAGCGTGCTTAACGTGATACCCAAACGGCCGCACAAGGCTGTTAGCCGCCTGGTTTGACCTGCCGACAATTCCAGTTCCCTGCTGCCCTGCCGGTATGCCTGATCCTGGTCGGCAGCACGCCGTACCGGTAGCTGATGCCCCCCTGCATAATCCTGCAGGTAGTCGCGCCAGTACCCCAGCGCCGAACGGGTATCCTGTTGCTGCAGCCAGTTAATATAGCCCGAATAGGGTTCGGTTGATGGCAGCGATAGTGTTTTCCCTTTTACATTGCTGCTATATAATTGCCTGAACTCGTTCAGAATAATCCCCATGCACCAGCCGTCCATCAGGATGTGGTGGTGGCTCCAGATCAGTTCATAGCTGTTTTCCGAAAGTTGCAGTACCCCCAGGCGCATCTGCCCCCCGGGCGAAAACAGGTCAAAGCCTTGGGCCTTGTCTGCTGCCTGCCAGTTGGATACATACCTCGCCTGTTCCTCCGGGCTAAGCCCCCTCAGGTCTTCTTCTGTTACCCTTATCGTGCCGCTTGTCAATACTACCTGCAGCGGCCGATCATAGCCTTCATGTACAAACAGTGTCCGCAATACGGCATAGCGGTCGGCAAGCGTATTCATGCTTTGTTGTATCGCATCTATATTCAGCGCGCCGCTTATCTTCAGCCGCATCTGTTCAAAGTAGTTGCTTGAACTGCTGTCCATCAGCGCGTGAAACAGCATGCCTTCCTGCATAGGCGACAGCTCGTAAACGTCTTCTACCGCATAGCGCTCTTCCAGCTGGGCCAGCTGCGACATGGATAGTCCTCCGTAGCTCAGCTCTGCCGGGCTTAGCAGCCGCGGGCCTTCATACCCTGCCGCCGCGCTGATCAGTTCCTGTAACCACCGGCGGTAGGATTCCATCAGCCCTGTTAATGCTGCTCCATCGTAATGTTTGCTGCCGTAACGCAGGCTTAGTTCCAGCTCCCCGCCGCTTACCAGGCCCGAAATCTCCCAGTCATACAGCCGGTTTTCTTCTTTCGATATCTCTTCGCCACGGGGCAGGCTGCTCATCCCGTAGTGCTCGTTTTGTGTATCTGCATCAAACTGCCCCAGGTAATTGAAACTTACTTTCGGTTTGTTGCTGCTGTTATGCTGTTGTGTTGGCCCCTGCTCTCCGTAACGGTATAACAGGTAGTCCTGCCCGCCACGCGGTACTGCCCGGAGCTGCGATTTGATCTGCCGTACTTTGTCCAGCAGGCTTCCTTCGCTTACTTTTAACTGTACCGGGTATATGCTGGTAAACCAACCTACTGTACGGCTGATGTCAAGCCCTGGTTCTGTGTCTTCACGCCCATGACCTTCCATATCTATCCACAGCTCTTTGCTGCCGAAGCTGCTTTCTAAGGCCAGCATCAGCCCACTCAGCAGCAGGTCATTTACCGCTGTGCCCAGTTTGCCATGAACAGGCCCCAGCAGGGCCGCTGTTTCGCCGGCATTCAGCTTAAAGCTTTGCGCTGAGGCGTGCTCCAGTGTATCTACCGCTTGTGCTTCCCCGCCGGCGGCCTGTAACAGGCCCGGCAGGGTTAAAACTGCCTGGGGCTGGTTGTATTCCCAGTAGGCTTTGTTCTGCTCATAGCCTGCTGTTCCTATACGTGACTCCTGGGACGCGCTCCAGCGCTGGTAGGAGTCTGTTTTGGCGGGAAGCGTTAATACTGCCCCTTCAAGGTATTGGCTATATAGTGTTTCTATGTCTTCAAAAAGGATCCGCCAGGAGATCCCGTCTACTACCAGGTGGTGGATCGCTATCAGCAGCTGGCTGCCGTCTGCCTGGTGGTAAAGGCCAAGCCTGAGCAGCGAGCCGCTTTCCAGCTCTATCCCTGATTGCAGCGCCGTGCCCGCTGTTTCCATCGCGGCGGTTACTGCATCCGCCGTCAGGCCCCTTAAATCGTGTTCCTCTATCTCCAAAGGAGCTGCTGTTTCCCGGCAATGTTGTTGCCATACGCCCGCCGGTCCTTCTAACGGCTCAAAGCGCATCCGCAACACATCGTGGTGTTCGGCCAGCTTCCTGAAAACGCGATCAACCGCGACGCGTTCCAGGCCGCCCGGGAAATCCAGCAGCACCGATTGGTTAAATTGTTCCTTCTTTTTGATCCCCGATGCAAAAAACCACCGTTGTACAGGGCTTAATGCTACCGCGCCGCTTACTATTTCCTGGCTCACCGGGTTGCCTGTAGCAACCGGTTCCAGTATGCCCGCTAACCGCGAGATCGTACGGAATGCAAATATGTCTTTTACCGTAAGCCGGTAGCCTGACCGCTGCAGGCGGGAGATGATCTGTATCGATTTGATCGAGTCGCCTCCTGATATGAAAAAGTCGTCATGCCTGCCCGGCGCTGTAACGCCAAGTACCTGGCTCCAGATGCCCGCCAGCAGCTGCTCGCGTTCGCCTTCCGGTGATTGCCCAGAGTCCGGGCCATGTCCGCCGCCACTACGCTCTGCTGGTACCGGAAGACACTTCCGGTCCAGTTTCCCTGTCGACGTTAAGGGCATCGCCTCTAACCTTATATATACCCCCGGTATCATATAACCCGGTAATAAGCCCCCCAGATATACCGGTAGCTGTTCTTCATCTATCGCCGACTGGCTCGTATAGTATGCCGCCAGGTAGGGGCCACTGCTGTCCTGTACTTTGCTTACCACGCACGCACTAATACCCCCGTAATTGCCTAAATGGCTCTCTATATCACCCAACTCGATCCGTAAACCACGTAGCTTTACCTGGTGGTCCATACGCCCAAGGTATTCTATGTTGCCATCTGCCTGCCAGCGTACCAGATCGCCTGTACGGTAAATCCGCTCATCATTGTCTATCGGATTTGAGGTGAATTTTTCTGCTGTTAATGCTGCGTTATTCAGGTAACCACGGGCTAACCCTACACCCGCTATACACAGCTCGCCTGCCATACCTACAGGGCAAAGCTGGCCCTGCCCGTTGAGTACATACAACCGGGTATTGTCTATCGGTTTGCCAATTGGTACCCGGGTTGTTAACCCGCTCAGGTCACATTCATAATAGGATACGTCCACAGTTGCTTCTGTGGGCCCGTATAAATTAATGAGCCTGGTGCCCTGAGCGCGTAGCAATCGGCCAAAACTGTTTACCTGCGCCGCAGGGAGCGCTTCGCCGCTGGCAAAAACCTGCTTTAGGCTAACCAGTTTGCCTGGTAAATCTTCCTGTTCTGCATATTCCAAAAATGGACTTAGCATCGATGGCACAAAGTGCATCGTGGTGATGCCCTGAGCTGATATCGCACCGATGATCTCTGCAGGGTCTTTTTCTCCATCAGGGTTCAGCAGGTATACGGATGCCCCTACAAAAGACCACCAAAACAATTCCCATACCGATACGTCAAAAATCACTGGTGTCTTCTGCAGGATAATGTCCCCGCTATCCAGCGGATAGTTCTTTTGCATCCACATCAGCCGGTTTATTACCGAATGGTGTTCTATCATTACTCCTTTAGGCCTGCCGGTAGTACCCGAGGTATATATTACATAAGCAAGGCTATGGCTGTCTACTACAGGCAATTCGCCTTTTAAAGGGTAGCCTGCTATGGCCGACATCAGCACTTCTGCTTCCAGTAACCGTTTGTCGTCCAAAAGTTCCGGATTGCTATTGCTGCGGCCTATTACCACGCGCAGCTCTGCATCTGATAGTACGGCCTGCTGCCGCGCCCAGGGCGCATTTACATCTATAGGTACATACGCTGCGCCGCAGCGTAATATTCCAAAGATCACAGGAAGAAGGCTTGACTCACGCCCCAGTAGTACGCCTACCAAGTCGCCTTCTCCTATCCCATGATATTGCTGTAAATAAAGCCCTATCTGACGGGAAACATTATCCAAATCTCCATAACTCAACGAGCCCCCGGTATAACCTACTGCCAACGATCCCGGGCTTAATAATGCCTGCCGCTCAAATACCGATACAAGTGTCGCTTTTGTATCGTACCAAACCGATGTGTCGTTGAATTCTTTCACAAGCGAAGCCGATTCCGCTGCACTCATCAAATCAATGTTCGATAATAAACACGCCGGCGAATCCGAAACAACACTCACAATATTTTTAAAGAAACTGATAAATCTATTTATTGTCTCCGCTGTAAACAGTTCAGTAGCATACTGAAATTGGAATGCTGTTTTTTCAGCACCATCTACTACTACCAATGTAAGATCGAACTTAGAAGTGTTGCTCTTTAAATTAAGTGGCTTTAAGCGTACACCGGGAAGTTGAAATTCATTTTCGCCACTGTTTTGGTATTCAAAAACCACATCAAACAATGGATTTCTTGCCGGATCTCTTTCTATTTTCAAATCGGTTAGCAAATCTGCATAACTGTATTCCTGGTTTTCCAACACTTTTAAGGTCTTTTCCTTAACATTGCCCAGGAATTCGCGAAAAGTGAAATCACCTTTCACTGAGTTTTTGATCGGAAGCGTATTAACAAACATTCCGACAATATTTTGTAGCTCGGCATGGTTTCTTCCGGCGTTTGAGCTGCCGATAACCACCGTTTCCTGGCCGCCGAGTTTTGCAATAAATATGTTGTAGATAGCCAGGTAAAGGTGATATAATGTTACGCCTCCGTTAGTAGCCAGATCTTTTAATTTTGTGATTGTTGAATTGTCCAGTTCAAATTCAACGGCATTGCCTTCATAAGTTTTTACAACAGGATATTCAAAATCCAGGGGCAATTGCAAAGGTTCAATGTTACCTGAAAATTCACTCAGCCAAAATTCTTTTTGTAAAAACTTTTTTTGCTGCCGATCGGCGGTTTGCTGCCATTCTGCAAAATCTTTGTATTGCAATGTAATTTGTGGCAACGCATTACCTGTATATAGAACCATCAATTCATTTATCAAAATATGAACTGAGGAGCCGTCGGCGATAATGTGATGCAAATCAACAATAAGGATGAAGTGCTCCTCACTAATTTCAAATAACCCGACTCTAATCAATGGATCTTCAACCAGGTTGAACGGGCGAACAAAATCATTTATGATATCCGGAGTAGTTTTCCCTGCGGCCGAATAGCCTGAGATTGAAAAATCTACCCGTGTTGCAACCTTTTGCACCGGGCCGTCATCTGTAAGTTCAAAGCTTGTCCGCAAACTTTCATGGCGGTCAATTAAGTGCTTAAATGCGGTTGTTAGCTTATCTTCATTTACTTTCCCAAATAGTTCTATCCCGGTAGTTATGTTATATGCTGTTGAATTTTTATGGAGTTGACAAGCATGAAATATACGCTTTTGAGCAGCTGATAAATCATACGCAACTTTAAGCGCCGCCGTCGGAATAGTTTGTTCAGGCAAAGGCTTCACTGATGCAAAAAAATCAAGCACCTCAGCTTTGCGCAATTTAACTTGCTCAATAATTTGAGGGGTAAGCGATTGTGGATTGCCTTTTATTTTAAGCTCTCCATTTTCGGCATGAAGCACAATTTTTTGCTCTTTTCTTAGCCAGGTTATAAACTCGTCTGCTTTCATATTGCAATTTCAATTACCTGTTCATTAAACATTATATTGTTATCTGATAAGCCGGCAGCTATGATATAGTCGGCCAGATTTTCAATCGTTTGTTTATCAAAAAGCACCCTTAGTGGTAGTTCGATATTAAAAAGCTGATTGATTTTATTAATGAGCACCATTGCACGAAGCGAATGGCCGCCAAGGTCAAAAAAGTTTTGATTGATGCTTATTGATGTATTATCCAGCTTTAAAACTTCGGCCCAAAGCTCAGTTAAAGTCAATTCGGTTGAATTTCCAGGCGCTTTAAAATCTATTTCTGATAGCTGTGGTTCCGGATCGGGAAAAGACTTCCGATCGAGCTTCCCATTAGGGGTCATCGGAAATGAATCAAGTCGCTTGTAAACCAAAGGAACCATATAGTTTGGCAAGCAATCTAACAAATGGTCACGCAGGTCGGCAACGTCAATTGTTTCTTCTCCCCGATAGTAGCCTACAAGATAGGCTTCGCCGTCGGTTATCTTTAATAATACAACCGCTTCTTCTATGCCTTCAAATTTTGCCAGTTTGCTTTCAATTTCTCCCAGTTCTATCCGGAAGCCTCGAAGCTTAACCTGGTTATCTGCTCGGCCCAGGCATTCTATATTGCCGTCGGGAAGCCATCTGGCTATATCGCCTGTACGGTAAAGTTTTGAATCCTGACTGTAAGGATCGACAATATAACGCTCCTGGGTTAACGGTACATTGTTCCAATACCCGCGACTCACGCCATCGCCTCCAATATATAATTCTCCTGGTATACCAATAGGTTGTAACTGCAACCCGTCGTTAAGTATGCGAATAACAGTGTTACTTATTGGTTTTCCAATGTCAACAACAGCCGCTCCAGTTAAATTTTGCACTGTAGACCATACTGTAGTTTCGGTTGGCCCATACATATTATAAATTTCGCCCGAATAAATTTCTTGTACTTCGTTAAGTAAGTCTGCAGGAAACGCTTCGCCGCCAATCATTAGCGCCTTTACTTTCTTTAATACTGTTTCACCATCACCACCAGATAGTAACATCCTTAGATGTGAAGGTGTCATTTGCAGCATATTAATCTTTTTATCTGTAATAAGGCATTCCAATGCCATGGCGTCGCGCTGATCGTCGGCGCTTGCCATTACTACTTGCAAACCTGTTGCTAAAGGCAACAAAGTTTCCAAAACAAAAATGTCGAACGATACTGTTGTAAGGCACAAAATGGTGTCGCCTGTTTTAAATGGTATTTTTTCTAAGATGCCATGGATAAAGTTTACCACATTATTGTGTGTAATCATTACTCCTTTTGGTAAACCTGTAGAACCCGAAGTATATATCACATAGGCAAGTGACTGTGGAGAAATTATAATTGAAGGATTTGTTACCGGCTGATAATTTAAAGCCTCATTTGTAACATCTATAATTTGTAAATCAGAACCCAGTTGATGGCATATAATTTTAAGTTCGGGCTGTGTAAGCACGTAATTAAGTGCGGTATTGTCAACTACGTATTTGATTCGTTCGGCCGGATATTCCGGGTCGATGGGTAAATAGGCACAACCTGCTTTTAGTATTCCCAGTAGCGCGACTATTAATTCATGCGAGCGGGAAAGCAGTAACCCTACCACATCTCCGGGCCTCGCGCCAGCGGCATAAAGCGTATGCGCAATTTGATTTGCCTTTTGATTAAGCTGTTGGTATGATAATGACTTGTCATCAAAAGTTACGGCCGGCTGATACGGGTAGGCTTCGGCAGTTTTTTCAAACAGGCTGTGAATTGTGCTGTTATAGGCGTAGTTGCTTTTAGTTTGATTGAACTCATTCAATATCTTAGCGCGTTCTTCGCCTTGCACTATTGCTATTTTCCCAATGGCAATAGCAGGTTCGGCCAAAACAGCGCTTAATATATTTTTAAAGTATAGGATAAATTTTCGAATCGATTCTGTTTTAAACAGTGCTGTACAATATTCAATCCGGAAGGTTAATTGATTATTAATTTCGAGCCCCCAAAGGGTGAGATCAAATTGCGACAAATCATGCGTTGTAGCATGGGGTTTAAATAACAAACCGTTAGCTTCAACTTTAGCTTCATCTAAACGTTGATAAGTAAACAATACGTCAAAAAGCGGGTTGCGATCTGTAGTTCTTTTTACTTTCAGTTCATCTACCAATTCTTCATATTGATAGGACTGATTTTTAAAACAAGCCAAGACTTTTGTTTTTACCTGTTGCAAAAATGTCTTAAAATCAACCTCGTTTACCGGGAAATTGCGTACAGGCAGGGTATTTACAAACATACCCAGCATATTCTCGGTAGCCGCGTCTTGTCTTCCCGAAACCGTAGTGCCAATTATAATATCGTCCTGGTTAGTTAATTTTCCCAGTAAAATATTATAAATAGCGAGAATCAGCATGTAAACGGTCACTCCTTCATTAGCTGCCAGGTTCTTAAGCCTGGTCACTTCATTGATTGGGATATCAAAAGTTAAAGTACTTCCTTCATAGCTTTTAAAATCGGGCCTTTTAAAATCAACCGGCAATTCCAATACAGGGTAGTTGTTTGAAAACTCATTAAGCCAGAATGCCTTTTGGTCAGATAAATTCAATTGATTTTGCTGCCAGTTTGCATAATCTTTATATTGGAGTTTTGGTTCGGAGATTTGGTTGCCGCCGTAAAGTTTGATAAGCTCCTGGATGAAAATCCCCTGCGATATACCGTCTGATATGATATGATGAGTATCAAAAACAAATACATGTTCGTCACCGGCTACTTCTATTAGTCCAAACCTAAATAAAGGCCCGTTATGCAAATCAAAAGGACGCATAAATTTTTTGACTACCGTGCTCAGCTCTGCCGCCGAAGCATTGTATTGCTCCATATCCGGTATTAAAACCGGCGCTATTTTTTGAATTACATCATGTTTTACAATTCCGAAAGTGGTACGGAAAATTTCATGTGTTGCAACAATGTTATTCAGTGCAGCAACAAACCTTTCCTTATTTAGTGAGCCTTTTAATTCAAACGCGGTAAGCATATTGTATGCTAATGAAGTTCTGTCAAGTTCATACAAAAAATACAATCGCTTTTGAGCCGCACTTAACGGGTAATAATCCGCTATCCCGGCTGGCTGAATAGTTGTATCTTCAAAGTCGCCTGTGCTTTTCTTCGCGGTATTTATGCAATTGGCTAATTTTTTTATGGTGGGGCTTTGAAACATATCTCCGGTAGATAAATTCAAAAGATATTTTTTGTTAATACGGGCAATTAAGGTTGTCGCCCTTAATGAGTCGCCGCCTAAATCAAAAAAGTTATCGTTTATGGTAATGGCTGCCTTACCAAAAAAGGCCTGCCACAACTCAAGCATTTGTTGCTCTGTTTCCGAAACAACTTTGTCATCTTGTGTTGCAGTAAATGTAAACTGATCATCCCCGACAGCTAATGCATTATGATTTTCTGTCCATTTACTTATGGCAGAGGCAGCGGTGTTCCCATTATCACCATTGAGAAGTGACGACATTATGCCACGTACATCCACCGCGGCAGGATAGCTGATCTTTTTAAATGAATATGCCGGTAATGAAACTTTATTTCTCTTTTCGTCTGAATAAAATGCCGTCCAATCTGGTTCTATACCATTTAACCAAAGCTGTGTTATGCCTGTATGCAAATAGTATAAGTCGGTTTCTGTTTCTTTAACAGTTTTCACCAATTGAAATGCCTGGTGCCTGTGCCCAAATTTGTTGTTATTACGCACATTGGTACACAATGTTCGGCCAGGGCCAACTTCAATAAACAATGTGTTTCCCTTTTCCATAACTGTTTCTATACCATCGGCAAAGTTTACAGTGTTCCGCAAATGTGCTACCCAATATCGCGGATCGGTAACCGTTTCGGCTGTGGCAGTCTTACCTGTAAGGTTGGAGATAAATGGAATTACCGGTTTGCTAAAATTAACTTTCAGCAACTGATCTTTAAATTTTTCGAGTATTACATCCATCATGCCCGAATGGAATGCATGCGAAGTATGAATTGGCCGTGTTAAGAATCCTTGTTGTTCTGCAAAAGTTTTAAATTCAGCGATGATTTGTTTTTCTCCTGCTACTACGGATTGTTTGTCGCTGTTAACAGCGGCTATCGACAGCTGCGGAAAATCGATTAACAATACTTTTAAAGCATCCGGCGAAATTGAAACACCAAGCATTGACCCAGGTTTAACCTCTTGCATTAATTCAGCCCTTTTTGTTACAAGCACCAATGCATCTTCTAAAGAAAAAACACCGCTGATACAAGCCGCTACATACTCACCAAGACTATGCCCTATCATACGATCAGGGCGAATACCCCAATTAATAAGCAATGATGCAAGCGCGTATTCAACAGTAAAAAGTAGTGGTTGGGTAAATTGCGTAGCGTTGATATCATTTTCATCAACATTATGGCTAAATAAAATATCTTTTAAATTTTTTCCCGTTTGCTTATGGATAAGTTGTAAACATTCATCTACTTTTTCTTTAAAAAAGAGTTCGTTATGATAAATGCCAGCACACATATTTACATATTGCGCGCCCTGGCCGGGGAACATAAAAACCAATTCCGGCCTATCACTTTCGGCAACCGGCAAATCGGTATATTTAAAATCTTCCTGATTAATCAAAGTGCTTAAATCAGCATCGGAACTACAAACAAAACCTGCCCTATATGGAAAAGCCACACGGCCAGTTTGCAATGTGTAAGCGATGTCGGGTACAGATACATTAGGGTTAGTAGCTAAATATGATTTAAAGTTGTCTATGTTCTGCTTTAGAGCCCAGTGGTCTTTAGCAGAAAATAATATCATTTGCTGCTGCCTGCCTGCGGATGCAGGAGATGCCTCGGGAGCTTCTTCTAATATCAGGTGCGCGTTAGTGCCGCCTACGCCAAAGGAACTTACTCCGGCCCTTAAAGGATGCCCGTCACGATCCCAATTTTTTAATTGACAATTAATGTAGAAAGGGGTGTTATCAATATTGATTTTTGAACTAAGCTGCCTGAAATTAATGGCAGGCGGTAATTGCCTATGCTTTAAAGCCATAGCAGCTTTTATAATACCTGCACCACCGGCAGCCGAGTCCAGGTGCCCGATGTTTGATTTTACAGAACCTAAGGCGCAGTACTTTTTGTCGCTTTTGCCGAAGGCCCGTTTCAAGGCTTCAACTTCTATGGGGTCGCCTAATTTTGTGGCCGTGCCATGAGTTTCAATATAGGATATACTTTCCGGCTCTACTTTTGCCCATTTTTGAGCCATCAAAATACTTTCTGTCTGGCCGTCAACCGAAGGCGCACTGAAGCTAACCTTATTATGCCCATCGTTATTGATGCCACCGCCTTTAACTATAGCCCAAATATGATCCCTATCCTTAATCGCATTTTTTAATAATTTTAATACTATTACGGCACACCCTTCACCGCCCACCGTACCACTTGCTTCATTATCAAATGTGCGGCAGTGGCCATCTTTTGAAAGGATCATACCATCTGCATACCAATAACCTTCTGCAGCTTTATTGTTTACTGATACGCCGCCTGCCAGGGCAATATTACAATCGCCTAAAAGCAAACTTTTGCAGGCATATTGTATGCTTACCAGGGATGATGAGCATGCAGTATCCATCAAAACCGCAGGACCTTTAAAATCAAGGCAATAAGCTACTTTTGAAGCAACATAACGCGCATTATTAAGCTGCGAAAGGGTAAAGTCATCAACACCGCCCTCGCGGTTCATCAATTCGGAGTATATAACCCAATTTGCATTGGTAGCAGAGCCGGCAAAAATCGCTATCTTATTTTTAACATCCTGTGGATTGCAGCCGGCATCCTCCAGCGCTTCCCATACACATTCGTGAAACAGGCGCATTTGAGGATCCATCAACTTTGCCTCTTCGGGGCGGTAATTAAAAAAACCGGCATCAAAAAATTCCTTGCCGCTTAAATACGCGTTTGCCTTTACGTAATTCGGGTTGCTTAGTGTTTGTTTGTCAACGCCGCCTGCAAGCAACTCGTCCTCAGTATAAAAAGCAACTGATTCAACACCGCCTTTTATGTTTTCCCAAAACTCGTTTATATTACCAGCTCCAGGAAACTTTCCTGCCATTCCTATGATGGCAACTTCTAATCCGGTATAGTTTTGCATTGTATCAATTATTGGTAAATGTGCCCAGTAAACTTAAATTAGCCATAGCATCGTCAATGGTTTCTGCAACGTTTTGCTGAATATCTTTCAGGCCCACGTCGCCTTTTCTTAAATGTTCTTCTATCATTTTTATAGTTGGTAACCTAAACATCTCTGCGATGGCTATTTCAGCATCAAAAAGTTCATTGATTTTGTTATTGAGTTTGATAATGTTGATTGAGTGGCCACCTAACTCAAAAAAGTTAATGTTAACGCTAATCTTATCTTCGTCCAATTGAAGCACATCGGACCATATTGAAATAAGTTGCTGCTGTATATCATTTTGCGCTTTTTCAAAATCGCTGTCAATTTTTACTTCGTGATTTGGCAAAGCGCTTCTGTCCAGCTTACCGTTAACCGTTAAAGGCAGTTGCGTAAGATAAATGATATGTGAAGGGACCATATAGTCGGGCAACCTGGCTGTAAGAAACTGCCGTAAGGCGGCATTTGCAATAGGCTGACTGGCAACGTAGTAAGCTACTATATAGCTGTTTTCATCATTGGCTTTAAGTATCGCTACCGCTTTTTCAATGTCAGCATGCTCAGAAAGGCGGCTTTCTATTTCGCCCAATTCAATTCTGAAGCCCCTAAGTTGCACCTGGTTATCTATCCGGCCTATGTATTCAATATCTCCCGACTCGAGCATTCGCGCCGCATCGCCTGATTTATATAACCTGTCGCCCGGCTTGAAGGGATTGGCTATAAACTTTTCGCTGGTTAGCTTCTCTTTACCCCAGTAGCCTCGGGAAACGCCTTCACCACCAACATACAATTCGCCGGCCACTCCTTTAGGAACTATATTTTTATGCTGATCTAAAATATAAACTGACAAGGTAGGGATGGGTTTTCCAATATTGCTGATGTTATTGTCAATTTCGAAGCTTCCTATCTCTTTGTAGGTAACATGTACGGTAGTTTCTGTTATACCAAACATGTTAATTAATTGTACTTCGGGATATTTGTTGTACCAGCCTTTTAATTTAGCCGGGAACAGTGCCTCGCCGCCAAAAATGACGTACTTTAAATGAAGGTCGTGAGTAAATAATGCAAGCTCTTCTTTTATCAGATTATAAAAAGCACTTGGTGTTTGATTTAGCACTGTCACTTTTTCATCTTTTAAAAGCTTTAAAAAGCCTTTAGTATCTATCGCTTTAACTTTAGGGATAACAATTACGCGTCCGCCAAATAGCAACGCGCCGTACATTTCCCATACGCTGAAATCAAAGCAGTGGCTGTGGAACATCGTCCACACGTCATCTTGATTAAAGTTAAATTGAAATGCATTGTTAAATAACAAACGCACCACATTATGATGTTCAACCATTACGCCTTTCGGGTTACCCGTTGTACCAGAGGTATAAATAATATAGCATAAATCAGCCGGCGTTGCCAGCCTTAACACTTTTCCTGATTGAACGATTTGTTCAGCATTTTCAATGCAAATTTTTTCTATTCCGCCGTCTACCTTATTTAGCAGGTTATGTGTTGTTAACATTAACCCGATGCCGCTATCCTTTATGATATAGTTAATACGGTCTGCCGGATAATCAATATCAAGAGGTAAATAAGCGCCGCCTGCTTTTACAATAGCCAGCATTCCAATTACAGTTTCGATTGATCGCTCGGTAAATAAGCCAACTATTTGATTGGCAACCACTCCCTTTTGCTGTAGTAAATAGGCTAACTTTTCGGCTTTCCTGTTTAATTCATCATAGGTAATATGCTGCCCCTCAAAACTTACAGCAACTTTATGAGGTGTAAGCCCCACTTGTTGATCAAAAAGATCGGCTATGGTTTTGTCTTTAGGGTATTCTACTTCAGAGTTATCTAAGATTTTGATAATATCCTTTTGCTCCTGTGCCCCAACAGGATTTAAACTGGCTATTGATATTGTAGGATTTTCACATACCTGGTTCAATATATTCAAGTAATGATTAATGAATTTATCAATAGTGCCGGCGTTAAAATATTCCTGATTATATATTAGTTTACCTTTGATGAACTCATCTGCACCTTGTAAAAACAAGTTAAGGTCGTATTTACCATGTCCCCGGTTAACATCTTCCAAAACCGCTTTTAGCCCGGTTGTTGCAGGCATGCGTTTTATTGCATCTTCATACTGGTAAAGCACATCAAACAATGCTGTGCGGCTCATATCTTTTTTGGGAGCCAGTATGGTTACCAGTTTATCAAATGGCATTTGCTGATGAGCTAACCCGCTTTTGTAAATGTGATTCAACTCCTGCAGATATGTATTGTAGCCGGCATCAGGCGATATATTACTTTTAATAACAATTAGGTTTGATGCAGGGCCAATAAGATTGGCAGTATGGTGTTGCCTGTTGCCAGCACTTGTTCCTATTACAATTTCTTCGTGCCCGGCGTATTTGTGCAGCAATATTTTGAATGTCGCCATTAAAAATACACCAATATCTACCCCTGCGTCACCTGCAAGCACTTTCACTTTTTGAGTCAGTGCTTTCGGAATAACAACGTTTGAAGAAGCTGCTTTGTAAATATGCACAGCTACCCGTTGGCGATCGGTAGGTATTTCCAAAGGTTTAATTTCATTACCTAATTGTTTTCGCCAATAAGCAAGCAGTTGCGGTTCTAATTTTCCAAGTCCTTCTTGCTGCCATAACGCAAATGCCTGGTAAGGCAAAACATTATCTTTGTCGCTATTGATCAGATTGCCAGTCAGTAATGCCTGGTAAACAGTTAATATCTCATGTGCCAACGCGGCTATTGAAGGCCTGTCGGCAAGTATATGATGCACAACCAGCACCAATGCATAGCTATCTGCTGCTTTTTTTAGTAACGATGCCCTGATAAGTGTTTCGTTAAGTTTAAACGGCTCATTTATAAGTTGATCGATAATAGTTTCTGCCGGATATTCTGTTGATAGCGTTGCCAATTGCAAAGGAATCCAAACCGCTTTTGCTACTTGCTGTAATGGCCGTTCATTTATAGTAATAATGTGAGTACGCAGAATTGAATATTTGTTTACTATATAATTTATGCTTTTTTGGAGCAACTCATAATTAACCGTGCCTTCTAAATCTAATATCAAAGGCATGTTATGATAAACCGGACTGGCGTCATACAAATACCCCGACTCAAATTTATCTATAAACCACAAGCGCTCCTGGTGGTAAGATGCCGGCATTGAATCACTCAATACAAGTGGATGCCCGGCATATTCGGTTACCTTATTAAATACCTGTTGTTTTTCATATTCTGTCACTAACTCAATTGCGCCTACGCGTTGTTCTGCCTTGGCAATAATTTGAGTTATGACACTCTCATAATATTCAGGAAAACATTTTATTACTTTTTCATCATACTTATTAGCATCGTATATGAACTGAAATTTCAGTTTTTCTCCCGGGTAAATAAATATGGTTAAGTTATAATGGTTAGATTCAAAAATTTCTTCTACTTCGGCATCGAAATCTATTTTTTCATTTTGATCAATTTCGAGGGGGAAGTTTTCAAATACCAACAGGTGGTCAAAAAGCTGGTTCCCTGCTTTGGTAAGGGATTGGATATGGGCCAGCGGGCAATGATGGTAGGCTTCTGATGCCAGCGCCTTTTCCTGTAGGTCCTGTAACAGCTCGCTTACTGTGATCTCTCCTGACGCCTGTACCCGAACCGGGATCGTATTGATCATCAGCCCTATCATCGTCTCGATCCCCTGGACCGGTGCCCCACGGCCGGATACCACCGAACCGAACACGACGTCCTGTTCGCCATAGTACCTGCCCAGCAGCAAGCCCCAGGCGCCCTGCAGCAGCGTGCTTAACGTAATGCCCAAACGGCTGCATAATACTGTTAACCGGCTCGTTTGTGCTGCCGGTAGTTCCAGTTCTATGCTGCTCTGCAGGTATGCCTGGTCCTGCCCGGCCACACGCCGTACCGGTAGCTGATGCCCCCCTGCATAATCCTGCAGGTAGTCGCGCCAGTACCCCAGCGCCGAACGGGTATCCTGTTGCTGCAGCCAGTTAATATAGCCCGAATAGGGTTCGGTTGATGGCAGCGATAGTGTTTTGCCTTTTACATTGCTGCTGTATAATTGCCTGAACTCGTTCAGGATGATGCCCATGCACCACCCGTCCATCAGGATGTGGTGGTGGCTCCAGATCAGTTCATAGCTGTTTTCCGAAAGTTGCAGTACCCCCAGGCGCATCTGCCCGCCGGGCGAAAACAGGTCAAAGCCTTGGGCCTTGTCTGCTGCCTGCCACCCGGATACATACCTCGCCTGTTCCTCCGGGCTAAGCCCCCTCAGGTCTTCTGCTGTTACGCTTATCGTGCCGCTTGTCAGTACTACCTGCAGCGGCCGATCATAGCCTTCATGTACAAACAGTGTCCGCAATACCGCGTAGCGGCCGGCCAGCGTATTCATGCTTTGTTGTATCGCCTCTATATTCAGCGCACCGCTGATCCTTAACCGCATCTGTTCAAAGTAGTTGCTTGAACTGCTGTCCATCAGCGCGTGAAACAGCATGCCTTCCTGCATCGGCGACAGTTCGTAAACGTCTTCTACTGCATACTGCTCTTCCAGCCGGGCCAGCTGCCCTGCCGATAGTCCCTTGTAGCTCAGCTCGGCCGGGCTTAGCAGCCGCGAGCCGTCGTACGTTTCTGCTGTGCTTATCAGTTCCTGTAATGACCGGCGGTAGGATTCCATCAGCCCTGTTAATGCTGCTCCATCGTAATGTTTGCTGCCGTAACGCAGGCTTAGTTCCAGTTCCCCGCCGCTTACCAGACCCGAAATCTCCCAGTCATACAGCCGGTTTTCTTCTTTCGATATCTCTTCGCCACGGGGCAGGCTGCTCATCCCGTAGTGCTCGTTTTGTGTATCTGCATCAAACTGCCCCAGGTAATTGAAACTTACTTTCGGTTTGTTATTGTTGTTATTATTATTGTTGTGCTGTTGTGTTGTCGCCTGCTCTCCGTAACGGTATAACAGGTAATCCTGGCCGCCACGCGGTACTGCCCGCAGCTGCGACTTGATCTGCCGTACTTTGTCCAGCAGGCCTCCTTCGCTTACTTTTAACTGTACCGGGTATATACTGGTAAACCAACCTACCGTACGGCTGATGTCAAGCCCTGGTTCTGTGTCTTCACGCCCATGACCTTCCATATCTATCCACAGCTCTTTGCTGCCGAAGCTGCTTTCTAAGGCCAGCATCAGCCCGCTCAGCAGCAGGTCATTTACCGCTGTGCCCAGTTTGCCATGAACCGGCCCCAGCAGGGCCGCTGTTTCGCCGGCATTCAGCTTAAAGCTTTGCGCTGAGGCGTGCTCCAGTGTATCTACCGCTTGTGCTTCCCCGCCGGCGGCCTGTAACAGGCCCGGCAGGGTTAAAACTGCCTGGGGCTGGTTGTATTCCCAGTAGGCTTTGTTCTGCTCATAGCCTGCTGTTCCTATACGTGACTCCTGGGACGCGCTCCAGCGCTGGTAGGAGTCTGTTTTGGCGGGAAGCGTTAATACTGCCCCTTCAAGGTATTGGCTATATAGTGTTTCTATGTCTTCAAAAAGGATCCGCCAGGAGATCCCGTCTACTACCAGGTGGTGGATCGCTATCAGCAGCTGGCTGCCGTCTGCCTGGTGGTAAAGGCCAAGCCTGAGCAGCGAGCCGCTTTCCAGCTCTATCCCTGATTGCAGCGCCGTGCCCGCTGTTTCCATCGCGGCGGTTACTGCATCCGCCGTCAGGCCCCTTAAATCGTGTTCCTCTATCTCCAAAGGAGCTGCTGTTTCCCGGCAATGTTGTTGCCATACGCCCGCCGGTCCTTCTAACGGCTCAAAGCGCATCCGCAACACATCGTGGTGTTCGGCCAGCTTCCTGAAAACGCGATCAACCGCGACGCGTTCCAGGCCGCCCGGGAAATCCAGCAGCACCGATTGGTTAAATTGTTCCTTCTTTTTGATCCCCGATGCAAAAAACCACCGTTGTACAGGGCTTAATGCTACCGCGCCGCTTACTATTTCCTGGCTCACCGGGTTGCCTGTAGCAACCGGTTCCAGTATGCCCGCTAACCGCGAGATCGTACGGAATGCAAATATGTCTTTTACCGTAAGCCGGTAGCCTGACCGCTGCAGGCGGGAGATGATCTGTATCGATTTGATCGAGTCGCCTCCTGATATGAAAAAGTCGTCATGCCTGCCCGGCGCTGTAACGCCAAGTACCTGGCTCCAGATGCCCGCCAGCAGCTGCTCGCGTTCGCCTTCCGGTGATTGCCCAGAGTCCGGGCCATGTCCGCCGCCACTACGCTCTGCTGGTACCGGAAGACACTTCCGGTCCAGTTTCCCTGTCGACGTTAAGGGCATCGCCTCTAACCTTATATATACCCCCGGTATCATATAACCCGGTAATAAGCCCCCCAGATATACCGGTAGCTGTTCTTCATCTATCGCCGACTGGCTCGTATAGTACGCCGCCAGGTAGGGGCCACTGCTGTCCTGTACTTTGCTTACCACGCACGCACTAATACCCACGTAATTCCCTAAATGGCTCTCTATATCACCCAACTCGATCCGTAAACCACGTAGCTTTACCTGGTGGTCATTTCTGCCTAAAAACTCAAGCGCACCCGTTTCCCTGTCCCAGCGGGCTAAGTCCCCGGTCCGATAAAGTAACTGGCCACTTTTATTTAAATGCGCAATAAAACGTTCGGCGCTAAGCGGCGCGTTACCTATGTAGCCACGGGCAACACCCTTACCGCCAATATGCATTTCGCCAATTACCCCATCAGGTAATAACTCTCCGCATTTACCTAAAATGAATATATCTGTATTCCATATTGGTAAACCTATTGATGTATTGTTTTCACTTGTAAGCTTACTGCTTTGTGTTGACCCAATGGTTGTTTCTGTAGGACCATATTGGTTTTGCAACCATAGGCCAGGCAGGATACTGTAGCTTTTTTCTATTAGTTTTTTACTGGTAAGCTCTCCTGCCAATATTACGTATCGTAATTGCAAATCTGGCTTCAATAGTTCCAACTCATTAAGCAACTCGCCATAAAAACTTGGCACCATTGCAAAATTTGTTACCTTATTTTGCTTGATCGTATTGGCAATATAAAATGTATTCAGTTTATGCTCATCCGGAATTAACACGATCGCCCCCCCAGATACCAATGCAGGGTAAAGATTGGCACCAAATCCATCAAAGTGAAAAGCCACCATCTGTAAAGCCACATCGGCACTGGTAAGTGAGTGATGATTGGCGCTCCAAAGCGCGTAGTTAGCCAATCCTTCGTGCATTACATCCACACCTTTAGGATTGCCCGTTGTTCCGGAAGTATAGATAACGTATACCGAATCTTCGGGATTAACGGTTATACCTTCATATGCTGTAGTTTGGGGTATTAATGTACCCAATGGTATTTGTACGGTTTCAATGTTGTTAGTAAGCAGATTATCCGGATGCTGTTTTTTATACAATTCTTCTTGTATAAGCAACAGCGCTGCCGAACTATTTTCCATGATATACCGATTTCGTTCAACAGGTGCTTCGGCAGATAGGGGGATATAAGCACAGCCAGCTTTTAAAACTGCAAGCATACTTATAATCATCTCTGTAGATGATTGGAAAAGTAAGCCTATACGTAATTTTTGGTTATTAGTGTACTGCCGTATAATTTGAGCTACTGTATTAGCTTTTTGGTTAAGTTGTAAATAAGTGAGTTCTTCGCCGGCACACGAAACTGCCAGGTTTTGAGGCTGTATCTGTACCTGTTTTAAGAACAGTGACAACACCGTGTCTTGTTCATTATAATAGGCATTGGTTTGGTTACACCGCTCATATAAGGTACCTTTCTCGTTAGCGGAAAGTACATCAATAGCGGATATTTGTACGCTGCTGTTTTTAACAACAGCGGCAATAATCTTTTTGAAATATGATGAAAAACGTTTGATCAGGTCTTCGCTGAACAAGGCTTTGGAATAAACAAATTCAAGATTTAGTTTGCCATTAAGTTCAACAGCCGACAAAGTGAGATCTAATTTTGCCCAAAGTTGTTTACTGCGTTCTAATGTTATGGATAAGCCTGGCGTATCTTTATTAAGGCCATCAGCCTGGTGATATACAAAAAATACGTCAAAAAGCGGGTTTCGGTCCAAATCCCTTTCCAAATTCAACGCATCAACCAGCTCACCTAAAGGATATTCCTGATTTTCAAAACAGGCAAGTGTTTTAGCACTTACATTTGCCACAAACTCTTTAAATGGCAGTTGGGGGTTTGCAGCATTCCTTAAAGGCAATGTTTTTACAAACATGCCAACTACGTGTTCAAGATCGGCGTTTAACCTGCCCGAAACCGGGGTGCCCACCACAATATCATCCTGATTACTTATTTTATTTAAAAACACATAATATGCTGCAAGTAAAACAGTATAAAGTGTGGTGTTTTGAGTACTGACAATAGCTTTTAATGCATTGGTTGTTTCAAGCGACAAGTCAAACTGAAAGGAACCTCCACGATTGTCCGATTTATCGTTTCTTGGATAGTCCGTCAGCATATCAAGCTTTTGCGGCTCCTCTGCAAATTCGTTTAACCAAAAATGTTTCTGCTTTTCAATAACAATACGCCGCTCCGCGCTCTGTTGCCACTCCGCATATTCCTTATATTGAACCGGCGACCGGGATAGTGTTTCGTTATTGTACAAAGCTTTAAACTGCTCTGTTATAAGATGTTTTGATGTTCCATCTACCACAATATGGTGCGAATCCATTATAACCGTATAATTTCCCGGTTCTTTTTCTATTACACCTACCCTGTATAAAGGTCCATTTCCTAAATCAAATGGCCTGATAAATTGTAAAGCCGCGTCGCTCCAATCGCCGGTTGCTGTTAAACGTTGAATATCGAGTTCAAACGACTGCAATACTCTTTGTTTTGGTTCGCCATTTTCAAATACAAACTCAGTTCGTAAAATTTCGTTATTTTGCAGAATCTGCGTAAAAAGTTGTTTTATTTTTTCGAAATCTATATTTCCGCTTACCTGTAAAATCTCTGTTTCATTGTACGCTACGCTTTCAGGATTATACATCTGCAGAAAAAACATCTGTTTTTGTTCAGACGAAATCTCGTAAAAGTCCTTTTCTGCTATCGCCGGTATGGCGCGGCCGGTTGCCTTGGCTTCCTGCTTGTCAAGGTCTTTTGCTAACGCGGCAATAACCGGGTTTTTATACAGATCTCGAATGGAAATACTGGTACCCAGCGCCTGATTAATCCGACCTGCAAGGGTCATTGCCTTTAAGGAGTCGCCACCGAGTTCAAAAAAGTTGTCTTTTTCGCTAATATCGCTGTTGCTAAAAAACTGGCGGAAAATTTCAAGCAAGGTGTGCGCTAAGTTTTCATCTGTTTTTATCCCGGTTGACAAAGCCACGGTGCTTTGTTTTTTGTTATTCCGTAGATCTTTAAGGGCGCTGTGGTTCTTTTTAATTTCCTGTTGTATATCCCCTTTGTGTATGCTGTAGGCTGGCATTTTATTAACCAGGCAATCATAAAATATCTCAACACCTTCCTCCGGGTAAATCCCGTCATTTATTTTTGCGTTAATATCATCCAAATTAATATCATTGGTATCAGTTATCAGCGTTTTTACAGTCATTCCAACATTATACCAATCGCACCAGTTAATCGAGAAAACATGGGGTTTAATAGCCGACTGCGCATACTTAGCATAACTTTCTAAAAACTCATTAGCGGCATTATATGCTACCTGCCCAAATTTCATCTGGTAAAAATCATTCCCGATAGATGAAAACAATGCAATGAAATTAAAGGAATTAAAGTTTAAATACTTTTGAAAAAGCATTAAGCCAGCTACTTTTGACGTTGTATATTTAATAAAGTCATCGCTGCTGCGATTCATCATTATACCTCCGTAATCCACTTGTCCGGCTGCCCATATCAAGCCGTTTATAGTTGGGTACTTATCGACAATTTTTTCTGCAAAGTATTTTACCTCCAGCTCGTTGGCTACGTCAAGCTGGTAAAGATCAACCGAACTTCCTGCCTTTTCAATTGCCTGTATAGCGCTAATTTTTTTGCTGACCTGGTCATTCATACCTTTGGCTACAAGCCAGGTGTCCCAATCTGATCTTTGCGGAAAAAATGACCTGTGTATTAAAATGAGGTTTGAGCCATAACGATGAGCAATATCCTGAGCGACAGTAAAACCCATGCCACCAAAGCCACCGGTAACCAGGTAGGTTTCGTTTTTGGATAGGGTAACACCGGATTTTATTTTGTTATTGCTGATTATAGGCTCATAATGCTTGGTCCAGCGTTCGCCATGGCGATAGGCTACCAAATGATCCTCGGCATGATAAAACACCTCGTTAATAATCAGTTGTGCGTAGTTACCTGTCGCAAAAGACGTTTCGGGAGCATAAGGTATATCTATAACCTGGCAGTAAATATTATCAATTTCAGATGGCATGATGGCTGCAGGCGCCTGGATGGCTGCCTTAAACGGATCAATACTGTCATTGGCTGTAACTTTTGCCAGGTGATTAGTTACTAACGTAATTTCGATAGTATTTTCGGGATTCCACAACGCTATTGACTTTCCGAACAGCGCAAATTGCGTGTAGTGATTTGCCAAACGAGGCTCCATTGTATCAAATGAAACCAATTCGGCTTTACCTGTTAATGACGCACAGTGAATGATATTACCAACCTTTATTTCATTTTTATCGAGATAAGCCCATAAGAGGGTCAAATCATTTTCATCGTTGTAGTTTAGTATTAAACCTTTGTTACCTGATACTTCAAATTCATTTCCGTGCTTTACTTCAATTACATTCTGCCCTGATGCGGTTAATAGTTCGGTAACTGAACTGCCAATTGTTTCGTTTCCTGAAAAAACAATAAAACTTGTATGTTTTTTATCCTGTTCATTTGCCTGGTTTGGCGAAGTAGATTTTTTCCAATCACTTGTATATATCCCTGTACCCCGGTAATCAGCTTCGGCACCTTTCAATAAAACATTTGTATTTAATAAGTCATCCAGGTTAAAATCGGTAGTGTAAGGTATGTGCTCAAATGAATAAGTTGGGAGCGATACTTTTTTTACAGTGTTTTCACTATAAAAACTGTCCCAGTTTACTTTTAAACCCTTTAGCCAGAAATCGCCAAGCTTCTCTACTAAATACTGCCAATCATCTACAGCTTGCCTGGTTTGGCGTACGGTATTTATTAAGTTATGTTTTTCACCTTTTTTGCCGTTGTCTGCAATATAATTGCTAAGTGTTCGTCCAGGCCCCAGTTCAATAAAACATGCACCGCCTAAACCCAGTAATGTTTCTGCACCCTTGCTAAATTGTACCGCATTGCGTAAATGGCCGCTCCAATAGGACGCTTTATTTATTTGCTCATAAGTAACCAGTTGGCCGGTTGTGTTTGATATATATGGTATCCGAGGCTGGTTTATTGTAACAGAATTTATTTCCTGTTCAAAACTTGCCAAAATTGGATCCATCATGAATGAATGGAATGCGTGCGATGTATGCAGCTTTTTAGTTTGGATACCCTGAGCCGTTAACTGCTTTGCTAATTGGGTTACAGCATCACTGGTACCAGCTACTACAACTGAAGTTTCGGTATTTATAACCGCGATATCCACTCCCTGGTATTTAGCAAGCAAAGGCTGTAATTCTGCATAGTTGATGGTTACACTTAGCATATCGCCATGTGGCACACTACCCATTAACTCGCCCCGGCGTACCACTAATTTTATTGCATCCTGCAGGCTAAATACACCGCTTATACAAGCTGCTACATATTCGCCCACACTATGGCCAATCATGTAATCGGGTTTTATACCCCAGCTTTCAAGCACCTTTGCCAGTGCATACTCAACCGCGAACAATAATGGCTGAGCAAAAGCAGTATCATTAATGGTTGCTGTTTCATTTTTATGATTGTTTCCGGGAAATAATGCCGCTCTAAAATCACGATCAGAATAACTACCTGCAATTAACAAACAGTTATCAATGGCTTGCCTGAATGTTAAATTGCTATTGTAAAGCCCTTTGCACATATCACTATATTGTGTGCCCTGGCCGGGGAAAAGGAACACCGTGTTTTGCAAATCTTCCTCGATTGCGTTTCCTTTAAAATACTGGTATTCATTATTAGCTATTTTTGAAATAGCTTCGTCAATAGTTTCACAAGTTAATGCTCCGCGGTGTTCAAATCTATTACGGCCAACCTGCAGTGTGTAAGCAATATCATCAAGATTAGCATCCGGATTTTTTGCCAGGTGTGCCTGTAAAGCTAACATGTTCCTATCAAGGCTTTTCTTTGTTTTTCCAGATAATGTTAACAGTTTACCTCCTTTGCCGGCCGGCAATGCGGCAGCTACGGGCGCTTGTTCCAAAATTGCATGCGCATTGGTACCGCCTATACCAAACGAACTAACTCCTGCCCTTAAAGGGTGTTCAGAAACGTTCCATTCAATCAGTTCATTATTTACATAAAATGGCCCGCTATTAAAATCAATTTTAGGATTAGGAGAGTCAAAATGTAATGTAGCCGGTATTTTTTTATGCTTAAGTGCCAGTACTACTTTAATAAACCCGGCTATGCCGGCGGCAGTATCGGCATGACCGATGTTTGACTTTACTGATCCGAGTACACAGTGTTTAACAGGATTATTGTTAAAAGCTATATTGAGCGCCTCTACCTCAACCGGATCGCCAAGCGAAGTGCCGGTGCCATGAGCCTCGACATAGCTTATAGTTTGCGGATCAACATTGGCTACTTTTTGTGCTTTTTTTAGTACTTCTACCTGGCCATTTACACTTGGTGCAGTGTATCCAATTTTATTATTACCATCGTTATTTACAGCGGTTCCTTTAATAACAGCATATATATGATCATTATCTTTAATGGCATCTTTAAGCCTTTTTAATACAACCACACCGGCCCCTTCACCTACTACCGTACCGCTGGAATCACTGCTAAAAGGGCGGCATTTACCATCGCGCGACAATATTGCCCCTTCTTTATAAACATATCCTTTTTGCGAATAATGCTGAACATTAACACCACCTGCAAGTGCAAGGTTACACTCACCCAGCAACAAACTGTTACAAGCCTCATGTACAGCTACCAACGACGATGAACAGGCTGTTTGTACCATAACCGCCGGCCCTTTAAGATTAAATTTGTACGCTATGGTTGATGATAAGAAGTTAACATCGCGGAGGTGCATGGCTGTAAAATCATCTACCCGGCCATCTTTATTATCGGCTACAGCATGTAGTATCCAGGGTACATTTGTTGCACCGGCTGCAAAAATGCCAACTTTGTGTTTATTGGTATCAAGGCTGTACCCACTGTCTTCAATTGCCTCCCAGCAGCACTCATGATATAACCTGGTTTGCGGATTCATGAGGCTGGCCTCTTCATCCCGGTATCCGAAGAAAGCCGAATCAAAAAAACCTTTACTTTTTAAATAAGCGTTTGATTTTACATATTGCTTATTTTTAAGCGCCGCAGGCAACTCCTTTTCTGCCAGCAAGCCGGCATCTGTGAGTATGCTGATACAATCTTCGCCATTTTGTAAATTATTCCAGTATTCTGAAATATTATCTGCATCCGGAAACCGGCAAGACATACCGATTACTGCAATTTCTAGGCCTGAATATTTTGTCATGATTTAATCTTGAAAGCGGTTTAGTAAGTTGATAGTATCTGTCATTTGTTCAACATCGTTGTCAATAATGGCAGTGTTGTAAGTTGTATTTCCTGGTAGCTCGGTTTCGAGATAATTGGCCAACAGCGAGATTACAGGATAAGTAAATGCTTTAATAACCGGAATATTTGAGGAAAAATGATTGTTTATTTTATTAACCATTTTTACCAGTTTTAATGAATTTCCGCCTATATCAAAAAAATTTGTTTGAATGCCTACCCTGTCTTCGGGGATATTAAGCGTTTCTGACCATATTTTAATCAGTTCCTTTTGAACCTGGTTCTTAGGTTTTTCTGATGCCTCAGCTACCTTAAAGGTGGGGTCGGGCAGGGCTTTTTTATCCAGTTTGCTATTGTGATTCAACAGCAATTTTTCAACTTTCAGGAAATAAGACGGAATCATATGTTCCGGAATCTTCGCCCTTAAAAAGTTTTTAAAAGATGACGCCTCAATTTGTTGGCTTGCTATATAATATGCTACTATGTATTTTTCCCCACTATATTCCCTAACAATTACAGCGGCCTCCTGCACCTGTGGATGAGCAATGACGTTACTTTCAATTTCACCCAGCTCTATCCTGAACCCTCTTATTTTAACTTGTTCGTCTGCTCTTCCAAGGTATTCAATGGTGCCGTCGTTTAATAGCCGCGCCATATCTCCAGACCGGTATATTTTTTCTCCCGGTTTAAAGGGATGCGCCACAAAACGTTCGGCGGTTAAAGCATCTCTTTTTAAGTAGCCCCTTGCTACGCCCATGCCACCAACATAAATTTCACCGTTTACATTTGGTGGAACTATATTTTGATATTTGTCTAACAGGTATACCGAAAGTGTTGGAATTGGGGTGCCCACATTGCTGATACCTGTATCCATATCTACATTAGTAACTTCCCTGTATGTGACATGCACCGTAGTTTCAGTTATGCCAAACATGTTAATCAACTTTACATAAGGATAGCGCTGATTCCATTGCTTTAATTTTGGGGGAGATAAAGCCTCACCGCCAAAAATCACGTAGCGCAATGCAGATAAATCTGCATTTGTTTCCATGCTTTTATGAACCAGGTTATAAAAGGCGCTTGGGGTTTGATTAAGTACTGTTACCTTTTCATTTAATAAAATATCAAGGTATTTACCGGTATCAATAGCGTCGTGTTTAGAAATAATTACCAACTTACCGCCAAACAGCAATGCGCCGTACATTTCCCAAACACTAAAATCAAAACAATGGCTGTGAAACATAGTCCATACATCCGATTCGCTGAATTTAAATTGGAAAGCGTCATTAAAAAATAGCCTAACCACATTCCTGTGTTCTATAACTACACCTTTTGGTTTACCTGTAGTGCCGGATGTGTAAATAATGTAACAGGCATCTTGTGGCCTGTTTACAATTTGCAGGTTGTGTGTAGCATCATTGCTGTTTAGTATGGTTTCTATTTCAATTACAATTTCCTGGCCTTTGAATACCTTATTAAACCTACCTGACGTTAATATAACATCTGCGCCGCTGTCTTCAATTAAATAATTAATGCGGTCTTCCGGGTAATCAGTATCTATTGGTAAATATGCTCCACCCGCTTTAAGGATTCCGAGCATGCCAATTACCGTTTCAACAGACCGGTCCATTAATAAAGCAACAATTGTATTTGGTTTTATGCCTTGTTTGCGCAAAGCGGCGGCAACCATGTTTGATTGTGTTAAAACTTCCCGGTAAGTGATTGTCTTTTTGCCGAAACTAATAGCTATCCTATCGGGATTCTGCAATGCTTGTTTTTCAAATAATGAGCATATAGTTTCTTCGGCAGGATAATTTACTTGTGTATTGTCCAGGCATGCTACAATGGCCAACCTTTCTGCCTCATCAATAAGTTGTATTGATGACAAAACTGCATCTGTATCAGCATACATTGCTAAAACAATTCTTTTTAAATAGACCAGGTACCTTTTTACAGTTTCATTTTCAAAAAGTGCATCTGCATATTCAAAAGTTAAAGTCAATAGGTTATCCTTTTTGGTAGCGGATAGCGTAAGATCAAATTTTGAAATACCCCGGTTAAAGTTTTCTTCGGATATAATATTACCATTCAAATGAAGATTAGTTTCCTCGAAGTTTTCATAAGAAAACACGGCATCAAATAAAGGATTACGGCTTGTATCGCGCTCCAATCCCAGTTCATCTATTAAATCCTCGTAAGGATAATCCTGGTTGTCTAAAGATGTTAAAACCAGGTCTTTCAACCTGTTAATATAAGATTTGATTGTTATGTGGCCAGCCGGTTTGCTGCGTAATGGAAGTGTATTAACAAACATTCCCAGCATATTTTCCAGATCGGCATGACGGCGCCCGGCTACCGGACAACCTATCACCAGATCTTCCTGGCCGCTAAGTTTAGAAAGCAAGATGCTGTAGGCCGATAGCAGCACTATAAAAATACTTGAGTTGTGCTTTTCGCTTATAGTGGCTATTTTTAGCGATTCTTCTTCGGTAAGCTCCAGTGTTACACGGTTGCCTGTGTATTTTTTTACAACCGGCCTCAAAAAATCCAAAGGCAATTCGAGTGGTGCCGGTACTTCCTCAAATTCGTTCAACCAAAAGTCTCTTTGCTGTTTTAAACGCGCTTTGTAAGTACTATCAGCTTGCCATACGGCATAATCTTTATATTGCAGTTTTAGTTTGGGCAATCTCAAATTATTGTAAAATGCTGCCAGCTCCTGCAAAATGATACTGCCCGATACACCATCAGAAATTATATGATGCATATCGGTAATCAAAAAGTATTGGTTATCCGTAGTTTCAATAATTCCGGCTCTGAATAACGGGCCGCTGTTTAAATCAAATGGTTTAATAAATTCTTGTATTGCCTGCTGAAGTGGGCCTTCAACCATTTTACGGTGGGATAGTGCGAATTTTACAAAAGGAATAACTGTTTGCCGGGGTTCTTCATTAACAAATTCAAAAGATGTTCTTAAAATTTCATGCCGGTTAATTAACGCTTGAAACGCTTGGGTAAGCCTTTCAACATCAGGTACCTGATGGAACCTTACCATAAACGACATATTATACGCCGTTTGATTTTTATCGAGTTGGTACAAAAAGAACAAGCGCCTTTGTGCCAACGACAATGGATATCCGGACTGAACGGCAGCCTGTAAAATAGGCGTATAACTACTATCCTCAGTGGTACCGATGTGGCTTGCCAGGTCCCTTATTGTTGGATTTTTGACGAAGTCATTGTAAGAGATTTTTATGCCAAACTCTTTTCTGATATTATTAAGTACTGTTGTTGCCCTTAATGAATGTCCGCCTAAATCAAAGAAACTGCTTGTTACACTTATCACTTCTTCCTTAATTTTTAGCACTTTGGCCCATAATGCAACCAGGCTTGTTTCCATTTCGTTAGCCGGTGAGGTAAACTGATCGCTGATGTTCACCTGCATTTCTAAAAGCGCGGCTTTGTTTATTTTCCCGTTGGCAGTTAGCGGCATTTCATACAGATGAACAAAATGCGCCGGAACCAGGTAGTCTGGCAACGTATCGGAGAGGTACTTTTTAAGTTCGCTCTGTTTAAGTTTTTGTGCAGCACTGTAATAAGCTATAATGTGAGTTTTACCTGCTGTATGTTTTAATAATACCACGCATTCCAATACCTTATCAAAGACTGATAGTTGTTGTTCTGCCCGATTAAGATTTACACGTAAATTTTGGATATTAACTATATCATTTGTGGTGCCCAAATATTGGATAGTACCATCAGGCAGCCACTTGCCCAGGTCGCCCGTTTTAAACAGTTTTTGTCCATTTAAATAAGGGGCCGCCATGATTTTTTCATCATAACCAGGCATTTCATTGTTCAGGTATCCTGTTGCTACACCTAAACCCAATATCGCAATTTCGCCTGCTACGCCTTCGGAAACCAACTCACCATCGCTATTTAGTACATATAGCAGCGTACTTTCAACAGCTTTACCTATGCGGATAGTGTTATTTTCTTCCGCAAACGCATATTTATAAAAGGCCACTGTTCCGCTGGTTTCCAGACAGCCGTACTTGGCTATCAAAACAGCGTTACAACTTGCTGAAACTGTTTTATTGAAAAACTCTGCCTGGTTAGGATACAACGCGCCATCGCCTGTAAATACATACCGCAGCGATTGGAGCTTTGTAATCTCAATATTATTGGAAAGCGCGGTACAAAATTTAGTTAATATTGCTGGGGTAAAATTTACAGCGGTTACTTTATCCCGGGCAATGCAGTTAATCAGTTCGGCAATCTTAAAATCAGATGCCGATGGAAGTATAGCAACAGATGCACCCGCTATAACCCACCCAAATAGCTCTTCGAGGGAAAAATGAGAATCTGGTTGAGATTTTAGCAATACTACATCGTCTCTTTTTAATGGACAGGCATGCTGCATTTGTATCATACCAGCCGACAATTGCGCATGAGTAATCATTACGCCCTTAGCCTTATTTTGAAAATTAGTATTGTAAATTATCGCGGCAAGTTTGTCTTGATGAACCGGGAAATTATTTATTAAGCCCTGATAATTATTGATAATGTTTACCTGTTTGTCAAGGTCAACAACACGTACTGAGGGAGTTAAACCTTTTGGCAATAGTTTACCACTGGCTAACAAAATCTCGATCCCTGCATCTTTAATAATATAATTAATAACGTCTGAAGGCAGATTATGAACTATTGGCACGTAAACCATACCAGACTCCAGTAAGCCGAACACCAAAGGAACCATGTGTTCATCCCGCTCAAGCATAAATCCGATTTTACTCCCCGGAGATAAACCTGTTTCACTTAATATCCAGGAAGCAATTTGGCGCGCCCTGTCATGTAACTGCCAATACGTTAATTCAACATTATTATACGTAACGGCAATATCTGCAGGATTGGCAATTACATTCTTTTTAAATAGATCAATAATAGTTTCACTTTTTATACGGCCGCTACTTTCAATATCTACGGCCGCTTTTAGCAGCAGGTGCTTTTGTTCGTCGCTTACCAGCCTCAATTTACCGAATAACATTTCGGGCGTATTTACTAACGCGTTTAAAACTGTAATAAACTGCTCATTTAATTGCCCTATGGCTTTATCTGACCAATGCCGAAGGTTGTAATTGAAACACAATTCAGCTTTTTCAAAAAGGCTAAAGGTAACAGTAAGGTTATAATGTGTGCTTTCAATTACTTTAAAGCCGGTAACGTTTACCTGGTTGTTGTTTTTAAGTTTATCGTTGTCAAGCGGATAGTTTTCTACTACCATAATAGAGTCAAATAACTCTGCCGGGGTATTACCAAGAGATAACCTTTTAATCTCTACCAACGGAAAATTTTCAAAGCTTTCCCGTTCCTGTAGCTGGCCGTTGACTTCAATTAAAAGCTGTTTTAAAGATTTACCATTATCGGCCGAAATTTTTAATGGAAGCGTATTGATAAAAAGCCCTACCGCTTGTTCAATATTTGGCAATTTCAAATTACGACCAGCCACTGTTGTACCAAAAACAACCATGTTGCTGTTTAGCCTTTTTTGTAGCATTAAGCCCCAGGCTGCATACAAAATAGCGGCAATGGTGATGTTGTTGTTTTTAGCGAATGAAGTAAGACGATTGCCAAGATCTTCGGGGAGCAAATATTTGTAATCAGCGTAATTGTGATTGCCCGGTTGGGATTGTAAATTTGCCGACAAGCCTGTTTCATGAATATAATCTTTCACATAACTGCTCCAATAATTTAGTCCGGCTGTGTTGTTTTGTTTTAATATAGCCGTTGAATAATCTTTCAATGATGGCTTTGCAACTACTGCGGCAGCAGGCTGATCAACATTAATATAAGCCGCAAAAAAATCATTTATAAGTATCCCGTTGCTCCAGCCATCATACAGTATGTGATGATGGCATATTTCCATAATGAAACGCTGATCTGAAAGTTTGTATAGAAAAACCAGGAATGGTGTGGTTGTTAGATTGAGGTTTACATCATTATTGAATTTTGGCATCAACTTATCCAATTGCTCATTCTGCAATTCAAGGGCCGAAAAATCCTTGTATGTTACTACAAATGCAATGTTTTTTAACACAATTTGAATAGGCGATGTAATCTCTTCCCACCTGAAAACTGTTCTTAATACCTCATATTTATTAATAACGGATAGCCATGCATCCTGGCATTTTTCAAGATTCATGTTTCCGGCTATATCTAATGCCATACGCACACTGTAAGCCCTGCTATCGGGATGCTCAAGGTGATGAAATAACATTCCCTCCTGTAACGATGTGAGGCTACATATTTCAGCAATATTGTTTTTATCAATTTTTGGCTGGGTGCTCATATTTAAACTTTTGGATATTTGGTACTGGTATTGTTAGCCGGTTGTTATTCTGGCAATAGCCGGCAGTATGAAGTAATAAAAAAGCCGATAATCAGTTGAGCGATTATATTTCTGACTAATTAAACAGCGTATAGTATTTTTTACTGCGGATACAGCAGTTACACGGGGCTGCGAATGCATAGGCCCGATTAAAAAATAAATGAGTTTAGTTTTTGAAGATCAATAACTAAAACAAAACATCAAAATCTTCCTCGCTCAGGCTTACCATATCAAAATCAGAAGGGGTAAAGTGTATTTGTTTTTCGTTTTTGATGTGAGAAAGGATGAGCCGCAATTCGCTTATAAAATCGCTTTTTAAATTCTCAATCGTTTCTTTAAGGTGGGCCAGTTTGTTATATTGTATTTCCAGTTGGAATTTTCCGTTAATAACAAGACAATTGAACTCCAATATAGCTGTAAGGTGGTTTTCCGGATCACTTTCAAAACTGGTATCGAGATAATTGAAAGAAAATAAGTCATTGTCAAACTCTTCGTTAAATTCACCTAAATAGTTAAACCGTATCTCTGAAATTTTGGGATGCGGATAATTCTGACTATCCTGCTTATAAATTCCGTAACCTACCCCATCATTAGGTGTGCTTCGAAATTTTTCTTTAACTGCTTTTATCCTTACGGCGGTATCAGTACCTGTTAAACTTAAAGCCAGTGGATACATTGTGGTAAACCAGCCAACAGTTCTTGTGCTGTTTATATCTTCCAGGTGCCTGCCCTTATTTTCTTGTTCGATAACCAGGGTGCTTAAGCCCGTCCAATTACTTAATGCAGCTGCCAATGCTGTATTTAATAAAATTGCCACGTCTGTTTTATAAATCTGATTAGCCTCTCTCAGTAAAAATCCGGTTTCTTCCTCTCCGAGTGTTTCTGTAGCTTTTCCTAAGTTTATTACACGCCAATCAGTGGTTAACTGGTCAACCGGTAATTTAAAGCTGATATCATCAATGGACTGCCAATATTTATTGTCTACGTCGTTTACTTCAAAGGTCTTTGCATAGCTATAATGAGCTTCGGCATATTCTATAACACTTGCTGTTTTTAACGGCAACTGAGGTTGGATATTCCTCGCTAAAGCGTTATATATATTATACAAATCCTCTAATAGTATCCTCCAGGAAACTCCGTCTACCAATAAGTGGTGCACAGTTATAAAAAGCATTCCATTAGGATTCCTTCTACTATCGTTTTTGATAAGCACTGCTTTCATTAGCAAATCCTTACCCAAATCAAGCCCCGATTTTATATTGTAAAAAGAAAGATCGGAGGCTACTGAGTTCTGACCATTCAACGAGCTTATACTTTGTTCTATGATTTTAAAATCACATCCTAAGTGATTATTATTTATAAATAGTTGTTCTTTTACGACATCATAATTCATCCGCAAGCCGTCATGATGGCTAATTAATATTTTGAAAGCGTGTTCCAAAGTATCAATATTCACCGCTTTATTAAGGCTTAGGGATATCGATTGCATGTAATACCCCGGTTTTGCAAAATATTGATTAAAAAACCAGTTATCAATGGGCGTTTTAACCTTAGTCCCTTCAACTACACCTTGAGTATAAGTAGATTCGCCTAAAGTTGAAGTGGCGTACGAGCTAATCTGCGCAATGGTATGATACCTTAAAATATCCTTTGCTTTAACTTCAATACAATGTTCAGATAACCTTGAAGCAATCTGTATTGCTTTAATTGAGTCTCCGCCCAATTCAAAAAAATTGTCGTCTACATGAATATCAGTCATTTTCAATACGTCGGCCCATACCATTAAAAGCATCTCTTCAACATAGTTTTTGGGCTGCACCCTCGGCTTGTGTGTCAGGTTGCTATTAATATCAGGGAGCGCGCTATAGTTGATCTTGCCATTACCCGTTAAAGGAATTTGTTCAAGGTGTATATAATATCCGGGTACCATGTAATATGGCAGGTATTTTGCCATAAACATTCTTAAAATATCGGTATCTGTTACAGCGCCAGTATAGTAAATACAGAGCAAATTTTGGCCTGTTTTGTTGGTTTTTACTATCGCCAAAGCTTTGGAAACAGCTGTATGCTTTATTAGCTGATTTTCAATTTCGGCCAGTTCAATACGATGCCCGTTTATTTTTACCTGCTGATCGAAGCGCCCTATGTACTCTAATTCCTCACATAATAAACGCTTGGCAATATCACCTGTTTTATACATTCTTGTTCCTTCAATAAAAGGATTGGGAATGAATTTTTCGTTTGTTATCTCATCTTTGTATAAATAGCCCCTTGCCAAACTATCGCCAGAAATAAACATTTCGCCGGCTACGTTAATTGGTACCGGATTCATATAATTATCAAGTACATAAATTTGGGTATTGGCAGCCGGAATACCTATTGGCACATAAACAGATGCTTCGCCAGGCTTAAATTCATAAATCATACATCCTACTGTAGCTTCGGTAGGGCCGTATTCATTATATATGGTTACGTTGTTATTGAACTTTTTACATATGTTTTCTGACAGTGATGTTTCCAATTGTTCGCCACCTACAATAAATGTTTTTACTTTATAATCTTCATTAGAAGATATTGCTTTACTTTCATTTATAATTTTAAGATGCGATGGTGTGAGTTTTACTACATCTGTCTTGCTATCAGTAATTACCCTTTCAATCAATACTTCTTTATCATTGTCCTGGTAAATCACAATTTTATTGCCGGTAATAAGCGGCGTAAAAATGGAGGTAATTGTTAAGTCGAATGAAATAGAACTGTACAGAGCAAATGCGCCGGCATTATCTTTCAAGTAAGTGTGTGCTGCCCAGCAAGTATAATTTATTAATGACCGATGTTCAATCATTACGCCCTTAGGCATACCGGTAGTACCTGATGTATAAATTACATAGGCCAAATGGCGGGCAGTAGGTTTAATTGCTGTATGCGTATTAACCAAACTATTCAGGGTTTGATAATTATCAATATCAATAATTAACAATGGCTGCTCAGGTGCTGTGCTGCAAGCCGCTGCAAGCAGTTGCTTATTATTGATATCAGTTATCACAATATTTGTTCTGCTATCTGTAAGCAGGTAGCTTATTCTTTCTTCAGGTAAGCTTGTGTCAATAGGCAGATACGCGCCCCCAGCTTTAAGCACACCGAATATCGCTATCAGTAATTCGGGCGAGTGAGGCAACAATATGCCCACTGTGCTATCTGGTTTAACGCCTTGTGCTGACAGCATACGCGCCAGTTCATTTGCCTGATCGTTAAGTTCTTTATACGTTATTTGAATCTCGCCATATTCAAGTGCGATATTTAACGGGCTCCTTACTACCTGCTCTTCAAAAAGCTCATGAATTGTAGCATCGTTGGGATAACTTAGTTTACTGTCATTAAAATCCTCGACATAATTTTTATAATCCTCCGCATCTAAGCATGATAGGTTCTTTAGTTTTTCATTGGGATTGGTAATGATGTTTTGCACTAAATTATGCAGCTGCGAAGCCAACTTCACAATAGTATCTTTATGGAACAACGATGTAGCATATTCAAAATTATATTCAATAAAATTTGAATGTTCAAAAACTTCCATGGAGAAGTCATACTTGGTACTTCCCGGATCAAAAAAATGTTTAGTGTAACTAAACTCACAATCTTTTACCTGCGGAAGGCCCATATTCTGGTAAACAAACATGGTATCAAACAGTGGGTTTCTGCTTACATCGCGTTGCCTTGCCAGGCCCGATATCATTTGATCAAATGGATATTGCTGATTTTGTAATGAACTATCAAAATCATCTTTTGTGGCTGCAAGAAGCGAAATGAAAGTGTTTTCAGCATAAAAATCGGTAATGATTGGCAGGTTGTTTACAAACATACCCTGTAGCTGGAATAAATCCGGGTGTTGCCTGCCTGCAACCGGGATACCGGTAACTATCCGTTTATGACCAGTTGATTTTAGCAAAAACAAATTGTAAATGCTCAGCAGCAACACATGCATTGTAACGTTGTTTTGCGTGGCCAACTGCTGCAAATCACTGGTTAATGTTTCGTTGATGCTGAAATTTAATTTACTACCATTATTATTAAATACAGCCGGACGTTTAAAGTCTGCAGGAAGTTCCAAAACAGGCAGGTCACCTGCGAGTTTATTTGTCCAGTAAGCCTCCTTATCTTTTAAATTTTCGGGGGTTGCATTTTGATTTGCCCAACACGCATAGTCGCTATATTGTATAGTTGGTAGCCCGGAATGTTTTTCTGTATAAAGAACCTGTAACTCATATAGGAAATTATGAACCGAAAGTCCATCAGAAATAATATGATGGAAGTCTACGAATAAGAAAGTTTTTCCTTTGTTTGTTAAAAATACTGTGCTTCTAAACAATGGAGCAAGGGTTAAATTAAAAGGTTGTATTTGTGCCTTTAGTTTTTCATCAAGCTCCTCATCGTTAATGTAATCAGTTTTTAATTGAAATACTGTTTCTTCTAAAACGCTAAAAACGGGCTCTTCTCTCATTAAAAATACAGATCTGAAAACCTCGTGCTTTTGCAGCAACCTGCGCATACAACCCTCCAATCGTACAACATCCAGTTCTCCGGATATTTGTAATGCCGTTGGAATATTATAGGCCACCGATTGCGGGTTAATTTCCCACTGATAATATATCGCCCGCTGACCGGGCGATAGCGCATAATATTTTTGTTCTTCCGTTTTAGGAATTGGTGTATAAGCCCGTTGTTTAAAATCACCGATACTGTTAGATAGTTGTCGTATCGTAGGATTGCGGTATAGCGCTGCGATGGAGTACGCTATCTCAAATTCTTTTTCAATATACATGGCCAGTTCCGCCGCCTTAAGTGAGTTACCACCGGCGCTCACAAAATTGTTTGTTACTCCTACATTGTCTGTTTTAAGCACTTTTTTCCATAAGTTCAGCAAGCGTTGCTCTGTATCATTTTGAGGCAACTCAAAAACATCTTCATTAACAAAGGCAGTTGCTTTAATTTTAGCTAATTGCTGCTCTATGTCGTTAAACTCTCCGGCCCGGTAGCGTTCCAACAGTTTAAAGCGCTGAAGTTTGCCGCTTGTAGTGCGCGGAATATCTTTTACGGGTATGGCTTTATCTATCTGTAGGCCAATATTTAAATTAACTACTTCCTTTAATCGGTTTTCTGTAGCAATAAACTCATTTAAGCTGCTACGGTAAAATACAAAAGCAACAATTTCGTCTTTACCGGCTTCATAATTATAGCTTCCTCCAACGGCAACTTTGTTAAGAGAAATTCCCTCTACTTGTTCCGCTATCCGTTCAATATCATGAGGATAAAAATTTTGCCCGTTTACAAAGATGATATCTTTAATCCTTCCGGTAATGTACAGGTTTCCATCCTTAATAAACCCCAGATCCCCGGTTTTTAGCCATCCATCGTTAACAAACAGCGCTGCTGTTGCAGCTTCGTTATGATAATATCCTTGCGTTACGTTAGCTCCTTTTATTGTTACACAGCCAACTGTGTTTGCAGGCAATTCATTTCCGTCGTTATCTAAAATATTTACGGAGCAATTGTCCACCGGCTTTCCAACATTTACAAAGTCGATACCATCGCTGTCCGAATACTCTTTTATACTTACCTTATCCAGATAGCTAACTTGCTTACGGTCAAGCGTAACCCAATCAACCTTATCTGTAAGGCCAGAAGTGCTAACTGCCAAACTGGCCTCGGCCAAACCATAAACGGGGCACATAGCGACATCACGCAATCCGAAGGGTTTGAGGAAAGTGTTAAATTCATTACAAATCTTTAATGATATCGGTTCGGCGCCATTGTAAATCAGTCTTATATGGCTAAAATTCCAGTTTGCCTGCTGTTTTGCAGCACAATGCTTTATTATATAGTGATAGCCAAAGTTAGGTGAACATAGTACTGTTAGTTTATGCTCGCTCGCTTTATCAAGCCACAAAGCGGGCCTGCGAATAAAAAGCCCCGTAGGTATAAGATATTGTTGAATGTTATGATATAAAGGGCTTAAATGAAAACCAATCAAACCCATGTCATGGGTTAGCGGCATCCAGCTCATCAATGAATCGCTGGTGTTGTACTGGCCGGCGGCACCTATTGCCGCTATATTAGTTACCAGGTTTTTATGTGTGAGGATTACGCCTTTAGGATTACCTGTTGATCCGGATGAAAATTGAATAAAAGCAATATCGTCTGGATTGGCCTGGTAAATTACCGGGTTACCTGTTTGAACAAAAAGCACATCCTCATCGATATGTTTAACCTGCATATCAATATAATTATTTGTTTCGGCATTCAGCCCTGCAAAAGCCCCGATGGCGTTTAGATGGGCTGATGATATTAACAGGTGTGGGTTAGTCAATACTTTCCATATGTTAAACAGTTTTTGCTTATGATCATCTGTTTGCCCTACCGAAACCGGTACCGGAATAATGCCTCCAAGTAAGCATGCCCAAAAAGTAATAACAAATGATTTATTATTTTCTGTTTGAAACACCAGTTCATCTTTAGGTTTAAGCCCTTTAGTTTGCAAAAAGAAAAGTGCGTTTAAAGCTGCATCATAAAGTTGCGCATACGAAAGAAAATGCTCGTGGCTGGCACTGTCAATAAAAGTAATACCAATATGATGCTGGTTTATTTTATCTTTTATTGTTTCGGTAAGATTTGAATATTTTAACATATAAGTAAGTATGATAGGTTACAGGCTGTAGCAGTTTTCTGCAATCAGCATAGCATTTATAATTTGTATGATTTTTTCAGTTTGTTGATGAAGAAAGAAGTGGCCGCCCTCGAAGTAGTATTCCTTGCACAAGCGTTTGGTGTGCAATTTCCAACCAGTGTGTTGCTCTGGAATTAAATCATCGTCTTTACCGTTAAAAATGGAGATATCAACATCTAAAGGCACTATATTTTTACTCACTTCAGCCGTTTCAACCATTTTAAAATCGTTTTTTAAAATGGGCAGAAACAAGTTCATCAGTTCTTTATATTCAAAAAACTCTGGCGGCGTACCGCCCAATTCCAACACTTTCCGCTCAAAATCATTGGGGTTAAGTAAATGATATTTTACTTTATCCGGCCTTTCAACATGTGGTGCTCCCCGACCAGAAAAAAAAATATGCCGGGGCATTTGTAAGTTTAAGCTTGCCAGTTTTTGAACCAGTCTATAGCAAAAAAGGCTACCCATGCTATGTCCAAAAAACGCATAAGGCTGGCCCTTAACAGTATGTTTGGTTACAAAATCAAATACATCTTCTGTTGCTTCGTCAATATCAGCGTATAGCTTTTCATTCATACGCATTCCCCTGCCTGCTATCTCCACCGGCATTAAGTTTATCTGCGGATGTAAGTGCTTTTTCCAATTTTTATAGATAGATGCTGACCCACCCGCATAAGGAAAGCAGAAAAGGTTTATTTGCTGCATTTAGATAAAGTTAAATGGTTAATACTTGCTGCTCTTTAAAGCTTGTTACCTGGCATTGATCAAGATCTACGGTTAGGCTCCGATCAAGCATTTCGATGTTGACAATAATTGAATTCTTTTTATTGGCCGTTATAATTTTTCCGGAAACACCGGCAAGCGGCCCATCTATAATAGTTACCATTTGGCCGGGAATAAATTGAGAACCTGATACTTTTATGTTTTGCACGTTATTTACCAATATTTGTAATTGATCTATCAACGACTGCTTTATTGTTATTACTTCATTACCTGTTTTTACGAAGGTGAATACCCCCTCACAGTTTAAACATTCATAATAGTCATCTACTGTTTGCAGATACACAAAAAGGTAGCTTGGAAATAGCGGCTCCTCAATAAGCTTTTTCCTGTCATGCCATTGTTTTAATACCTGGTTAAGCGGTAAAAAAGATTTGATATTTTTCCAATCTAAAAAAGTAGCCACTTTTCTTTCGTGCTTTGATCTTGTATAAATTAAATACCATTCGTTTTTCTTCATCATAACCTGTTTATTTAAAACATGTAGCATTCCAGGGTTAATCACTGCATTGTTGCCGCTTAATTTCAACTCGGTGCAACCATGATATATTTGGTTAAATTGTCTTTTTCACTTGTTTGTTCAGCTTTGCGCAGAGCTATCGCTACCGCAACTAACATATTCTTACTATTTTAAAATTTAGATGGCGGTTTAACATTGGTTGGTAAACCTTACAAAGGAGGCGTTAACACTCAAATCTTAAATCGCGCTTTTGCTGGCGTTTCCTTTGATATTATAAATGTAGCGTGGTGGGTTGCTAACTGAAAAGATTTTAGGTGAACGAGGCTATTCACAGGGTCAAAATATGATTTTCCCTTTTTTTAGTAAAATTCTCTTCGGTAAAGTGATACTATTTTAAAGGCTGTAGGATTTTCAATACCGAAAACTCTTCCTTTGCTAACAGTTTCAGTGTATTGCACAAAAAAAAACCGCCCAATAATTGGCCGGCCTCTCTCTTAAATAAGAATAGCGTTCCTTTTATAACATACCGTTACTGGCTATAAATAGCCTGGTGAACAATACTTATCTCGAACTTTTCATGGTATGATTCTGAATTAGATTCAAAAAAGCCTCTTTATATGTATTGCCTATCTGTAACACGGTTTTATCAATCAAAATAATCTGGTTGCCATCAATAAAATTTATTTTACTATGATTGATAATAAAAGATTTGTGCACCCTGTGAAACAAATTGGCAGGCAACTGGGTAGCAATTTCAGTTAGTGTTAAGTAAGCGTTATATTTTTGGTTTAGCAAGGCGATGGTTACATAATTGTTGTTTGATTCTACATACAAAATATCCTGGTAATTAATTTTTATCATTTTACCCTTATTTTCACTTTTAATGTAGAAGTATTCATCGCTGCTTGTTGCAGGTTTTGTACTCTTCTCATTAATTTTTGCCAGCTTATTAATACATCTATAAAACCGGGAGTTTGAAATAGGCTTTAATAAATAATCAAACGCGTTTATCTCAAACGCCTCTATGGCAAAATCAGGCGAAGCTGTTGTGAAAATCACCTTAGTATCGGTAGTTATTAACTTGCTTAATTCAATACCATTTAGCCTGGGCATATCTACATCCAGAAATAAAAAGTCAGGTGCAAGGTTATTAACGTTCATTAAGCCCTCGGTAGAATCCTGGTAAGCTCCCAGAAGCGTTAGTTCGGGTACATTTGATATGTAGTCAGATAATAGCTCTATTGCATGAATTTCGTCATCAATAATTATACAATTCTTATTTTCCATTTATAGCTGTATTTTTAAATCTATCCCAAAATTATCGTTGCCATTTATAATGCTCAACTTGAATTTGTTTTTATAATAATTTCTAAGTCTTGATTCGGTATTTTTTATACCTACTTTATCACCACTACGTTCTAAAGGAGTAGTTATAATTTGATTTAAAGTTTTAAAATGTATTTCCTTATCCAAAACGTCAATACTTATTATTGCCGGAAAATCAGCGTTTCTCAAATTTCCGTATTTAAAAATATTTTCTACAAAGGTTAGCAATGATAACGGAGGTATCATATGGCCGTCCAGATCTCCGGTTGTGTTAAGAAAGATACATAATTCATGATCGAATCGAATTTGATTAAGACGAATCAAATTCCTGATCTGCTCAACCTCATCAATCAGGCTTGATGCCTCTTCATGACTGGTAGCTATATAGGTGTATCTTGAAACCTCTGATAATAACATAATTGCTTCCCCGGCCTCCGCAGAGGTTTTCCGCACTTTGTTATATATGAAATTAAGGGTATTAAAAAGCATATGCGGATTTACCTGCATTTTCAGATTCGCATTTTGTGATTGCAACAGTTCTTTTTCCAACTGATTTTTTGAACTTAAAGAGTTCAACTGATCCTGCTGCAAATCAATTATTTGCTTCTTAAAGTTAATGTTGTATACATAAAAGGTATAACTGGTACTTAACGCAAGAAAATATATTGCGCGCCAAACTACCGGCACTATAAACAATTTTAAAGGATGTACCAGCTTAGAAACCGGGATGTGGTGTATTTCGAAGTATTTATCAACCCCATAATTAACAACCAGGTAGCCCAAAATTTCTAACAATAAAATTACAATCAGAAAGAAGTATCTCTTTTTAAAAGTATTGCATTTTAAAACAAGGTATGTGTTTACATAAAACAACCCAATATTTAAAATATAATGTACCAGGTAATCAGCAAATGAACTGGTAAGGGCGTTCAGAATAAAGAACAAACCCATCTCATACAGAATAAAGAAAAACCAAAAAATGGTATGATTGATTATAATTTTCTTATTAATTATATTTCTAACCACGCTAAATTCACTTTTAACCATTAGATAACCTCATTTGACCTAAAAAATTTTAAAACTGTTTTGATTGTCCCGTTCTTTATTAAAAAAAAAACAACCTTTATGAAAACTTTACAAACAACCGCACCTTCCTTCAACATCAAAACATTGTACAACTTTGCTACCAGTACAGGTGGTATGAACAAACCAATGTTAGACCCAACAACTTTAACCCTAACTACCGTTACAGGCGGTTTTTCCAACTATTCTAAGCCATCGAAGTCAGAAATCAACTAATCTGACCCTGGCAATTAATTATATTGCCGTCTTTTTAAAAGGCAGATAAATATATATTTATCTGCCTTTTATTTAAATCTACCCCTTCGCGCACCTGCAAATTCGCCCAATAAATACAAACCCCGGCCTCCGGAATTATTTTAGCCAACAGGTCTAAATTTTTTTTTTAAATTAGCTATTGGTTAAATTAGCATTACCCAATTCTTTGCCATTTAGTGCCAAAGTATCAATTTTATTTATATTAATACTATCATTGCCTTAGTTACTCAGCTCTTCGGAAATGGCTTTATTATGTTCCTTTTGGGATAGCTGGGCTATCTGAGATGCACAAAACTTGCTTGCCAAATAATAAGTTACCATTTCCTGTCGCCGCTGTTTGGCTTTAAAAGTGCGGTTTAAGTGCATATGTATAATATCAGCAAGTAGTTGTGCTTTACGGTCACGGTCAGAAGTATTTACCTTATTTATCAGCGCCTCTAAACTTGCTAACATTTCTCCGGTACCATCGCCTAACTCTGCCAGCAGCTTATGATTTGTGGCCGATAGTGTATACAAAATCTCATCCTTCATTTCTCTGTATTTTGTATCTAAATCTATCCGCAGCAATTTGTCTGTTGAAAATTCAGCATAAAATTGGTTAGCCATGGCTTTAAGAAAGTGACTCTGCTCTTTTTTGTCTGAATATGCAAGGGCGCTCATATAATAAACCGAAATCAAAGCTAACTGATGATCGAAGTAATACTCTGGGAATTGCCTCTTTTTTTCTATAAAAGCCGCAACCAATTTACTGCTTGTAAAAAATACATCTTCGGTTTCATTCATTGTTTGCGGCCCATAACGCTCCAACTCCGGAAAATAAATATCAGCCTGGTAATTGTGGATAATACCACATTTCAAGCTATCATCCATATAACGTCTAAACGCATTTAAAATCTCGCCTATGTATTGGTCTTTTACCTTCATCCGCAACCTGATATGATAACCACCAGCGTCATTATAACGAATGAAAAACCATTTGTACATTTTGGTTTTCATAAAACGGTTTATTAGCGGAAATACCTTGTTGGTGAGTAAATAATCTGAAGATGCCGGTGTACAATAAATTTTGAGATACAGCCACTCCGAGCCCAGCATATATTTCCGCTTAATGTTTTTAGCTTCGGCTTGCTTGCCATCAGATAAGGGATTCAATACTGTATTTTGAGAATAAAAGAAAGCGATCATCTGGCTGTTAACCGGGTCATCGCCTACCTTTACCACGGCATTTTGGGTCAGCGGGAGCAGGTATTCCTGAATTGTTGCAGCGATTAATCCACTTAACGATTTCAGAAACATATTGCATTCATTTTGATCGTTAAGATTAAATATCAATTGTTGATCATGGCGTGTAAGGGCAACTATATCGGGCCAATGTAATTGCTGTTTTATCAACCTTAGCTGTTGCTCGGCTTGGAGCAAATCTTTAACCTGCAACAGAAGCAGGTCCTCTTTACTTAGATGCCAGGTGGCCAAAGAAATAACTATTTCATCTACCTCTACCCGAGGATAAAAAGATTGGCCGGGAAAATATGCGGCCAGGTCAAATGATAAATTTGAGTGCAAGCCCTGGTATTGTAAATCACATAAAAACTGAAATATAGCCAAATCATTGTGGCGGTAATTGTAAGCTGTTGTTAACCTTGGAATTACCCGTTTATGCTTTGAACCTGATTCGAGAATTAAATCATTCCCTCTTAAGCTTATAGCCAAATCAGATAGTGCTAAAACATTATCCTTCTCCAATACAGACCTGCTGTTAATTGGGATTTCAAAGTCATAAATTGGCCGGCGCCTGTTAATATTATCTACATGAGGGTCGGAAAGCTGGCCTAACTCAGCAAAAAGCACATCGGGATTAGCGCTTTGCTCATGCTGAGCTAATGTTTTTCCAAGCTGCCAATTTGTATCGCTAAACAAGTTAAAACGCCCCAAAATAGCTGTTCCTGTAACCCCGCCCGCGTTATCTATAATAATTCGATTATCTACTACTCTAAAAACTACCGGAAAAGATGGAGATTGAAGCGTGCTTACATGCTGATCAATATCCGGGTTCAAACTTTTATAGCTTATGTGAATTGGGGCATAAATATTTCTGCCCGTTTGTTGCGTCCAAGCCTTTAATAACAATTGATGCGCAGATGACCATTGCAAAGAAACGGCCGAATTAGAATTGGTAAAGCCCATATCTTTTAAGAGCGAGCTTTGCTCTGAGTGAGCAGCAGAATCAGCGTACCCTATCCCCAAATCGGGGTCCAGGGCTGATAAAAGGTTAACCTTCTTTTGCTCATAGCGATTTCTGAATCGCTCTATGAAGGTTTCCATCTGCCCGTTATATGACGGTTGCGATAAGTAACTTAATATTTTTACAACTTTTGCCAACTGCTTCTGATATCGGCTATCGACGCCTCCGCTGCACACACTTTGTTCAGCATTAGCGTAGTAATAACTTTTAGGAGTGGGTAAATTTTTATCAATAAACCATGTGTTAAATTCGTATGCAATATCTTCAAGCGCGCGCACTTGAGGTATGTTTACAGCGGCCAGGTTTTGAAATTTAGTGAAAGCATCGGCTATTTGCTTTTCACTGCTGTATAGTTCGGCCAGGTAGGGGAGTTCATTGGGGCCTATAATATATGGATGATAGGCAGCAAATATCAATTGAGCATCAAGTAAAAAATTGATGTAGGTATGTGCTTCATCTGTATTATAACTGGTTTCCTGCAATAAAAAATCAACCAGCTTTTGCTTCGACTCTACCCCCGATTTTAAAAACCCAACTAATTTTTTGCTGAACCCATTGTATTCATAGGAGTCTAAAGAATAAAAAGTTTTCCTGTTAACAGGATCGAAATTTGTTTTAACAAATCTAAAATCCTTGTAAGCTTTATACAATGTCGAGTTTATTATATAACCGTCTTTAGATCGTGGCAACGCACCATGTATATTTATCAGCAATTCTTGGTCGGGCACCAAATGCAGCTTAAAATCGTTGAGTATGCAAACCTTATTAATTTCACTCCATTCGGCTGTGCTTGTAGACGAAAACGCTCCAAAAGGAGTGGTTCTAAACGACATCCTATTATAATACTTTGTTACCGTAAGTTGCTCTTTATCATTTAAAGCTTCCCATTCAAATTTCTTAGTTTTAAGAACCCCGTAAAATGTGGGGTTAGCAATATATAACGCCAATTGAAAATCGGAATCGTTGATAACTTCGGGACAATTTTTTATGTTATACTTAGTATAACTAAAATTGGGTGTACGAACAATTAGAGTAGGTAAGATGTGGTACGTGTTCATTGGTAAATGAAATTCAGGTCACCACAATACTAATAAAATTTAATGACCAAATGCATTAAACAATCACTTAATATTATCACCAAGTCATTATTTATACATTGTGGCTAATTGGCATATCTCCCCACGATATCTTTAGCTGCTATCGACCTGCATTTGCAATTCCCGGTGCAGTGATAATAGCGAAAGTAATTGCCGTGCCTGCCCTTGATGCACTCTTGGTAAGCATTCTATGACAATCAGGGCATTCCAAAAGGCCCCTTAGTGGCAGCATACCTGTCGGCGCGAATTTGGTAGCCGATTTCTTTTTGTTGCCGTTTAAAACGTCCTGAACTTCATAAAACAAACCTTCGGAATAATAGGTTCATGCTGACGTTTGACAAACTGCATTTCTTCATCTTCGTATGGAGGAACGACAATCGGAAAGTCAATCATTTTTCAATCCTTTGCTCTGTCTTCTTATGTGCTTTACAATCAATTAAAAAAGAAATTTTACAAATCCATAATTATTTCCCTGGGCGGCGAAGGCGCTCAATACATTTCTTAATTAAATATTTTGATTTGATAAAGAACATCTATATTTTCGAATTGTCTATAATTTCCATGGACTATCTGTAATAAGTCGAATTTTTGCATTTTCGTTAAACTCCCTTACAAAGCAGCATCTTTGTACTATTGCTGCTAAAGCATAATTCAATTTCTTTAATACCAACTACTGGTTAAAGTTAGTCACGTTAACTGTTGATGAGATGAGGATAGATGTGGGAGCAGGTATAAATGAGAATTTACATCGTATTAATCGCCATCTACATGTGGTGAGTTATATTCCGGGACGTTTGATTCCTTGTATTGAGATGAAAGTGCGTTTTTAAACTCTTAAGCTAATCACGAGGTTTTACTCGCGAAAATTCATCATTATCATCAATAAACTTATATTGCAGTCCCATGAGTCAGGATTTACAAAACGCAGATGATGCCCAACTTTTATTGCTTTTAAGCGAGGGGAGTAAACCTGCTTTTGACGTGCTGTATAATAAATATTGGAAACAGGTTTATAACACAGCTTACAAAAGGCTAAGCGATACCGAACGCGCCCAGGACATAGCCCAGGACGTATTTGTTCAGTTGTGGACCCGCGGCTCAAAATCGGCAATAGATAATTTACCGGCCTACTTACTTGTTGCTGCCCGCAATGGCGTTTTCAAGTATATGGAAAAGGAGGCTAAATATGCAGCCCTGCCCGATGGTGTCGAAGAATTGGAAAGTCCGCTTGGCCGTGCTGACGCCGATATGCTCCATGATGAATTTTTAAAAGCTTTTAATGAACTCATAACTACCCTGCCCCCCCAGCAGCAAATAATATTCAATTTACGTTTTAATGAGGGCCTATCAAGCCAGCAAATAGCAGATCAGCTACAGATATCGCCAAAAACAGTGCGTAACCAAATGGGCAGGGCGCTTACCGCACTTCGCAAGTCGCTTTTCTTAATCCATGTGCTGCTTTATTTTTATCAAAAAACGTAATCGATTGTTTTTTTTCATTTTAATCCATTAAAATCGGCGCGTTTTATTTAAAAGTCATTTTTATTGGCATTATCGTGGATAAATAGCGCATTGGATGAAAATTTGATAAAAAAAATAACTTTTTTTTAAATTCTTGTGGGCTATTTTAAATCTTTTGACTCATGTAAGTATAAAAGATATAAATGGACGAGCTAAGCAGGCAATATTTTATACAAATACTTGCAAAATACAGGTTAGGAGAAGCTACCGATGAAGAAACAAAGTTTCTGGAAGCTTATTATAATGTGTTTGATTTAAATGACGATGTTATCACCGATGAAAATGAGCAGGATTATTTTTATTTAAAGGAGCGCATTAAAAACGCGATAGACGAACGGATTGAAGAGCTGCAAAAAAAGCCTGTTTTTACCGGAGTAAAGTCCCTTTGGATAAGATACACAGCAGCGGCCTTAATTCTTTTCTTCATTTCATTTGGAGCGTACTTTATTATTCGCGGCGATGATGGTAAAAACAATATTGCCGCACATAATTATAATGGCATAGTTCCCGGTGCGAATAAGGCGCTTTTAACCCTTGCCAACGGAACAAAAATCTCGCTTGACGATGCCGTAAAAGGCGAAGTAGCCAGGCAGGCCGGTGTGAGTATTACTAAAACCGCCGATGGGCAAATTATTTACAAAGCTGTATCGGATAATAACGGCGGGGATGCCTCACTTCAAAATTCAATCTCGACTCCTAAAGGCGGGCAGTATCGGGTTATCTTGCCCGATGGTACCAATGTTTGGCTCAATGCTGCATCATCAATAACCTATCCTACTGTATTTAAAGGTACCGAGCGCATGGTTAGCCTTACCGGAGAGGCTTATTTTGAAGTTACAAAAAATAAGCTGATGCCTTTTAAGGTTAAATCGGCCTTGCAAACAATCCAGGTATTAGGCACTCATTTTAACATCAATGCCTATGCTGATGAAGCGGAGGTAAAAACCACTTTGCTGGAAGGCTCTGTAAAAGTTATTTCCGGCTCAAACTCCGCGTTCATTGCGCCAGGCGAGCAAGCCATTATTAACAGGGCAGGGGATGAAACCATTACAACCCACCCGATAAATGTTGATAAGGAAGTTGCCTGGAAAAATGGTTTGTTTTCTTTTGATGGCGAAAATATTCAATCTATTATGCGGCAGGTGGGCCGTTGGTACAATATTGATGTGGTTTATGATGGCAGCATGCCCTCAGAAAAATACTTCGGCGAAATATCGAGAACAAGCAGCCTTGCCGATGTTTTTAAAATACTGGAACTCAATAACGTAAAATTCAACATCGAAGGCAAAACGGTAACGGTTTCCTATAAAAAATAACACCCGGTTTCAATTTCAACCCTAAACTATATACAATAACAAATTAATTAAAACTTAACCCCTAAAACATCACCAGCATGAGTAAAAAATTACTTTAACCCCAGCAGATTTTTGACGTGAAAAAACCGGGAACGTTCCACCGCCCCCGGTAAAAAAGGTCAGCAGCATCAGATTGTTCAAGCCAGAAGCTGCATTTATTTAACCCCATTTAATCAAAAATATGAAATTAACTTTTCTTTACAACCCCGTATGCGCAATACGGAACGTAAAGTGCAAATTCCTTTTAGTATTGAAACTCATTACTATCATGTTACTTGTTGGCGTAATGCATGTATCCGCGGCAAGTTATGCTCAAACAGTAAGTCTGTATGGCAAAAATAAAAGCCTTGAAACGGTTTTTAAGGAGATAAAGCAACAAACCGGTTATTTGTTTTTTTATAACGAAAAAGTAAATATCAAAGGTAAAACAGCCAATGTAGACGTTAAAAACGTATCCCTGGCCGAAGCCCTTAGCATCTGTCTTAAAGATAACGGTCTTAGTTTTACCATTGTTGATAAAACAATTGTTATTCAAAACAAAGTCGCCGAAGAAAAACCCGATAATATCATCAACAAAGTCCAGATAAGCGGCCAGGTTGTAGACTCGGTAAGCAAGGCTACCGTGCCTGGTGTAAACATCTCTTTAAAGGGCAGCAAAGGCATCATCGGGCAAAGTAACGGCAAGGGCGAGTTTAGTGTAACTGCAGACCCTGGCCAAACGCTGGTTTTTACTTTCATTGGCTATAAATCAACAGAAGTTAAAGTTACCGGGGCTGCCGTAATTACAGTAAAGCTTTTACCTGATATCAATAACATTAAAGATGTTGTAGTTACTGGCTACCAGGTAATTAAAAAAGATAACTATACAGGTAACGCCATTACCATCAGCGGCGCCGATCTGATTCGTAACAACCCTCAAAACTTGATCAAAAGTATCCAGTCTTTTGATCCTTCTTTTAAGGTTTTGGATGATAACCTAACGGGATCTGATCCTAACAAGCTTCCTAAAATAAATGTGCGCGGGGCAACTGCCATCCCATCTATTAATGACGACATCCTTAACCGCAACAACTTATCCAGCAACTACAACCTGCCAGCCTTTATATTAGATGGTTTTGAGGTGTCGCTCCAAAAAGTAGTGGACCTGGACGTAAACAGGATAGAATCTGTTACCTTACTAAAAGATGGTGCCGCGACAGCGGTTTATGGTTCAAGGGCCGCCAACGGTGTAATGGTTATCACTACCAAGGCCCCCATAGCCGGCAAACTTCAGCTTTCTTATAATTACCAGTTAACTTTTAACGGGCCCGATCTGTCAGATTATCATGTACTTAACGCTAAACAAAAGATTGATTATGAGCAGTTAGTAGGCCTTTACAGCACATCAACCTCAAGTAGCGGCGATACCAAACAAGCCGATCTTGACGCGCAGTTGTTTACCCGTTTAAAAAATGTGGCCAGTGGTGTTAATACTTATTGGTTATCGCAACCGCTCAGAAACGCCTACCAGCAAAAGCACACCGTTTATGCGCAAGGTGGCGATCAGTCTTTCAGGTACGGGATAGATTTGCGCTATCAAACGCAGCCTGGTGTAATGAAAGGGTCTGACAATACCAGGTACAGCGGGGGAGTTGATTTTACCTATAACCCCAATTCAAGATTGATTATCAGGAACGACCTTACCATTACCCAGGTTAACCAGGCTAATTCGCCCTATGGCAATTTTGCTACCTATGTAAATGCAAACCCTTACTTCCCGATGCGGGATAGCACAGGTGCGTTATTGCAGGAACTGGCCAATTGGCGCATAAACACAGGCAGGCAGGGGAGCGACCAGTACATTACCGAAAACGTATTTAACCCGTTATATGAAGCAAGCCTGAGCAGCTTTGATAAATCGGCCTATACCGAGATCCTTGAATCATTCTCTGCCGATTATAAAATAACAACAGGCCTTAGGTTTAAAGCTTTGATGAGTGTAAACAAAACCAGTTCATCTGCCGATCATTATGTTTCGCCCCTAAGCAGTGTGTTTTATAACACGCCGACAGATAAGCTGAACAACCGCGGAACTTATGATTATGCCAACAATAGTAACCTTAACCTGGATGGAAGCGCAACCATCAACTATAACAGGCAAATGGGCGATCATTTTTTTAACCTTGTATTAGGCGCCAATATTATAGCCGCTAAGTCTGATGCCAAATCATTCTCGGCCGAAGGCTTCTCTAATGACAGGTTTAGCAACATTGGCTTTGCCCGCATTTATAAAGAAAATTCAGGGCCAGGCGGCAATGTAATCAAATCACGTACCGCGGGCACCTTTTTCTCCGGTAACTATTCTTACAAAAACCGGTACCTGCTGGATGTATCTGCAAGGGTTGATGGTTCTTCGGCATTTGGTGCCGATAAACGGTTTGCTCCCTTCTGGTCGGTAGGTGCAGGCTGGAACGCTCACCAGGAGGAGTTTCTGAAAGGATCTGATGTTATTAGCCAGTTAAGGTTAAAAGGAAGCATAGCTACGCTGGGTTCAATCAGTTTCCCGGCTTACCAATCAAGGTCAATTTACGGGTATCAAACGTCAAACTGGTATTCTACAGGTATTGGCGCCACAATAATGGGTTATGGCAACAGCAACCTGGAATGGCAAAAAACAAAAACCTACGATGTAGGTGTGGATCTGGGCTTGTTTAAGGACAGGGTAGTGATATCTCCCAGGTATTACTATAAATTAACCAAGGGCCTTATCACCGATATTAACCTTGCGCCATCAACAGGGTTTTCAACCTATAAAGATAACCTGGGCGATATGTCAAACAAGGGCTATGAACTTTACTTAGTGGCCAACGTTTTTCGTGCTAAAGACTGGAATGTTAACGTTACCGGTAATCTGGCCCATAATGTAAACCAGATTGTTCATATCTCGGATGCATTGAAGGCATTTAATAGCAATATTGATAATTTTCAAACCAATACCGATAATAACGCTTTCTCAACCCCGCTAACCCGCTATGTAGAAGGTAAATCGTTAAATACCATATACGCCGTAAAATCATTAGGTATCGACCCTGAGAACGGTAAAGAGATACTGGTAAAAAAGGATGGGACCCTAACTTACACCTGGGATGTAAAAGACATCCAGGATGTAGGTAACACCACGCCAAAGGCCGAAGGCTTTTTTGGTAGTACCGTAACCTACAAAAGGTTTATGCTAAGCTTTAGCTTCCACTACCGTTTTGGAGGCCAATCGTTTAACCAAACCCTTATTGACAGGGTTGAGAATGCCGATCCCCGCTTTAACGTAGATAGCCGCGTGTTGGAACAAAGGTGGAAACAGCCTGGCGACCACACTTTCTTTAAAAATATTGCCGACCTGAGCGATACCTACGTATCATCGCGCTTTGTACAAAAAGATAATTTGGTCGAGCTGCAATCGCTTTACCTCTCGTATGATTTTAACCCTAAGTCCATTCATAGGTTTGGTTTGCAAAACTTAAGGTTTTCTGCAACCGCCAATGACATTTTCAGGGCATCTACTATCGAAATAGAACGGGGTATCAACTACCCGTTTGCCAGGAGTTTAACAGTTTCAATACAGGGCTCATTTTAAAAACACAAACATGAAAAGATATTTAATATTTATAATTCCATTGCTGGTATTTACATCATGTAAAAAGTTTCTTGATGTGCAGCCAGAGTCTGATGTTACCAAAGAACAGTTGTTTAGCACCGAAACGGGTTTCCAGGAAGCCCTTAACGGTGTTTATACCGCTTGCGCTGGCGGCAATTTATATGGTGGTAATTTAACTGTTAGCAACCTTGATATTATGGCGCAAAACTACACGTTTAGCGATGTCAATTATCAGAAAATAGCCTCTTTTAAATATAAGGAGGATGTTTTAAAGGATAAAAACAGCACTATATGGACGGCCGCATATAGTGCTATAGGCAACTGTAATGAGATATTGGAACAGGTAGATAAGCAAAAGGCAATTTTCTCAGGTAATAACTACGGCATAATTAAAGGCGAGGCGTTAGCCTTACGCGCATATCTTCATTTTGATTTGTTGAGGATGTTTGCCAACTCCTATAAGTACAACCCGGCCGGCAGGGGTATCCCGTATGTAACAACGGTTGGTATCAAAAGCACACCGTTTTCATCTGTACAGGATGCGCTTAATATGGCCATTATTGACTTACGTAACGCCCGTACATTGTTAAGCAGCACCGATCCAATTATTTCTGCCGGTTACGTAGTTGGCTACCCTAACAAAACTTACCCGAACGGATTTAATGGAACCAGGCAAACGGAGACAAGCAGCAATACTTTGTTTTTGCAAAACAGAAGGCATAGGCTCAATTATTACGCGGTTTGTGCCGAACTGGCCAGGGTTTACCTGTACAAAGGTGATTTACCTAACGCCCTTAGCAACGCCACCGATGTAATAACCGCCAACAAATTTCCATGGACGGCGCAGGAGGATGCCTTTAATACCAGTGCGCAGCAAAGAGATAAGGTTTTTTATCCCGAGCTTACCTTTGGCTGGTATATCCAAACAACAGACGAGGTTAACATGATGGTGGCTCTGTTTACAAACCCCAATGTAGCGCCGTACCAGCCAACACCCTTACAGTTAGATAATATTTACGAAAAAAGCACAATTGGCGCCGAAGACTGGCGTTACAGGCAATGGTTTTTAACAGCTACGGATGTAACACCAAACCGCAGCTATCTAATAAAATACACTACCAACACCACGCCGCTTATTAACCTGCATCCGCTTATCGCGCCGGCGCTGCGGCTAACAGAAATGTACTACATAGCAGCAGAGGCTACCTATGATACCGACCCGGCAAAAGCTATTGGTTATTTAAATACCGTACGCACGCACCGTGGTATTATTGATTTACTGCCTACAACGTTAAACAAAACAAATTTTATCACTGAGTTAGTGAAGGAGTGCCGCAAGGAGTTTTACGGAGAAAGCCAGATATTTTTTATGTACAAACGCTTAAATCTGGATATCATCGCACCAAGCGGTCTTGTCTATCCGGCGTCTAACAACATATTCGTGTTTCCTGTACCCGATGATGAGTTAACCTATAATCATTGATTTTAAAAGCCAACTGGGCATTCAGTTGCCCGGCCGGCTACAGTTTAAACAACACATAATATTGAAAACGATATAGACTATGAAAAGAAATATATTTTACGTTTTACTTGCTGCCACCATACTTTTTGGATGTAAAAAGGATGCTAAGCTGGTATATAATTCAAAGGATAACGTTTATTTGAATTACAAGGATAAAGATGGCAACCAGGACACTTCGGCGTTAACTTATTCATTTGCTTACAACCCAACACTATCAAAAGATACCGTTTGGGTACCGGTTATCATTTCGGGCATAAGGGTTAACCATAGCCGTCAGTTTGTACTAAGCGTGGTAGATTCCACTACTACAGCCAGGGTTGGCGTTCATTATGAAGCACTAAAGCCTTTTTACGTAATGCCTGCCGATTCGGGCACCACGCGTGTACCGGTAATTATAAAAAATACCGATCCGGCGCTGGCCAACAGTTCTGTAAACCTGGCGTTGCGCGTATCTGGTGGTGCCGATTTTAATTCGTCGCTGCCCTTGGCGCTCCGGTCAAAATCTGTTTATTACTCGGCACGTTTAGAAAAACCCAGCTGGTGGATATACTGGCAGGGCCAATTGGGCGATTACAGCCGGGTTAAGCACCAACTTTTCCTGATCTCGTCCGGCACGATTGATTTGGTTGATATGTCTAAACCAAACGCTTACCTGCAGATTCCCAGAACGCTTTATTACATTGATAATACCCGCACATTTATAAACGATCCGTTTGCATGGGTTACCCGCCATACCGAAAAAGGCTATGTTTTAACTAAACGCACAGATGGCAGTAAGGATTATGATTTTTACAGCTCTTCCTCGCCTGACAAAAAGTTCTATCTCAGGTATTATAAACAGGTTGATAATTACTTCTTTGTAGACGAAAACGGCAACCAGATCACTATAAATTAAATAAAACGATCATGAAATTTAAAATAATATACGTACTGGCTTTAGTTGCAGCTATTTATACATCCTGCAAAAAGGACCTGGGCAACTATAATTATTCGCCACCATCTGAGCCCGTAGTTACCGGGATAGCCAACAAAACCTTTGCCGCTTTAGTAGGCGATACCCTGACCATTAAGCCCACGGTAACCCTTGCCGGCGCCGACCCTTTGAAGGATTTGGATTTTGAATGGCATATCACTGTACAGGAACTATTAACCGAGGTGGCTTACAAAGGTTACCCGCTTAAAACGGTTTATAACCTTGGCCCCGGCGACAGGGCCTGCAAACTTACCATTACCGATAAACGAAATGGGCTGTTTTACAACTACGCGTTTAAAATTACGGGGACCACCCAGTTTTCGGCCGGTAATATTGTGCTGAGTAATGATAACGGGGTAACCAAATTATCATTTGTTAAGCCGGATAAAACCGTACTAACAGATATTTACCAATCACTTAATAAACAAACATTACCAACAACAGCGGTGCAGCTTTATTACTCAAAGCCGTTGCCATACCAGCCCAACACCAAGGAAGAGTATTGGATACTTTGTAACGAGCCCGGCAAAAGCGGCGTGGTGGTTAATGCCAGTACATTGCTGTACAAATCAGATTTTTCGACGCAGTTTTTCACCCCGCCGGCATCAATAACTACCGGCTACCTGGAGCCATTTTTAGGGCCTGTGCAAATGGGCACCGTGCCTACCGGGGTTATTAACGGCAAGTTATATGTTGGTGTACAATCTACAGCCCCATTTGCCGATGATTACGGCAAATTTGCCAATGAGCAGGCCGGCAGTTATAATATGGCAAAGTATTTTTACCACGGTGGCTCCTATTTCCTGGGATATGATGTTACTAAAAAAGCCTTTATCTCCTTTGGCGGCGACGGTACCTACGCCGGCACAAGCTATAAAATTGATACGCTGAACAAAGGCTTCGACCCTACCAATGTAGGCCTGGATAACTTAGTTTTTATGAAAGCTACAGAAGGCGGCTCGTCTTATGCGTTCTTTAAAACCGGCACCACCATAACCGAGTTAAACTTTGGCTACCCCATGGGTAACGACAGGACCTTTAAAGGTTTAGGTAAAAGGGCTTTCAAAGGCGCTTCATTAGTTAACGATAATACCCTATGGGTAGCCAATAGCCTAAATGTTTTTTACTTTTCATCAAACGATAAAATTTACCGTTACAATCCCATCAATGAGGATTTAAGGGTATTGGATGCCAACCTGGGTGGTAAAACAGTAACTATGATGAAGATAAGTTTGAATGATAACACTTTAACAGTTGGTGTAAGCGGCGCTGTTTACACTCTTGATATAAGTACTTCCAAAATGGGTAACATCGTTAACACCATAACCGGTATTCCCGGTGCGCCTGTTGATATTGTTATTAAATAAAGCAATCCGATCTTATTATGGAAAATGTACCTCAAAATATAAAATACCTTATCCTGCCAATAGCGGCCGGAATTTCAATTAAAGCCAACTATACAAAATGAAAATCAAATTATTAACAATTGCCATGTTGTTGCCGGCTATGGCAATGGCGCAAAACTCAAATTTTAGTGTAAGCGGCCAGATAGGTAAACTGGATAAACCTGCCAAAGTTTATCTTGATTACATGGACAACGGTGCAAGCCACGAAGATTCATGCATAGTTACTAACGGCAGTTTTAAGTTTACAGGCACCGTTAGTGGCATTGTTACTTCGCGCATGTCTTTTGACCATACCGGTCAAGGTAAACCGCACGCCATTTATGCGCCGGGGGCCGATGTGGTTTACATTTATTTTGGTAAAGAAAATATGGTATTTACCTCTGCCGATTCATTAATCAATGCTAAAGTAACCGGCTCAAAGGTTTATGACGAATTTGAGGCGTATAACGCGCAAGTAGGAGGTACCATTATGGCGCTTACCAAAGCGGTTAACGCCGAGTTTTCGGCAGCAACGCCAGAGCAGCAAAAGGATACCGCCTTTGTAAAGGCTGTAGATGCCAGGTATCGTCGCAATATTGCCAAAAGGGACCAAAAACAGTTTGAGTTTGCCAAAAATAACCCCAACTCGTATTTCGGTTTGGTGGCACTGTCCGAGTCGGCAGGCGCTCATGTTGATGTAAAAAAGGTTGGGCCTGTTTTTAATGCCCTGAACGCCGATTTACGCAATACCGATATGGGTAAGGAACTGCAACAACGGATTGAGGCGGCCGGCATTACAGGCATTGGGGTACAGGCACCTGCTTTTACACAGAATAATGTTGAAGGCAAACCCGTTTCGCTGGCCGATTTGAAGGGTAAATACGTGCTGGTTGAATTTTGGGCAAGCTGGTGCTCGCCATGCCGCGCGGGCAACCCCAACCTGGTTAAGCAATACCAGCTTTATAAAGATAAAGGATTCGAAATTATATCGGTGTCGCTTGATAATGTAAAAGACAAATGGATTGACGCCATCAAAAAAGATGGTTTGCCGTGGATCCAGGTGTCCGATTTAAAGGGCTGGAACAACGCTGTAGGCAGGCTGTACGGCGTAAGGGCAGTGCCGCAAAGTTTTTTATTGGATAAAGATGGAAAGATAATAGGCAACACCCTGCGCGACGAAACGCTGAACGCCAGGCTTGCCGAAATATTTAAAAATTAATTACGCCGATGAAAAAGATCTTGCTGATCCCTTTATTGCTGACGCTTATTCAGGGCATGTCTTATGCAAAAAACACCAGAGGCGGCGCAGATAAAATGTCGCTTAGTGTGTTGTACGTTGGTTATGATCCTGCAAAACCCAAGCCAGAGCATATTAACTATTACAGCACCTCGGCGGCAGCTATTGACGATGCCTGGAAAACCCGGATGGCCGATTTTAAAGCTTTTTTGCTAACACGTTTTAGCAAAGTTGAAGCAGTAGATGTAAGGAACTACAATGCAGCAATGTCTGACAAGGTTGATGTTACCATTATAGATGCCGGCCCGGTAAAGTTACCGGCCGGTTTCAATCGTCCAGTGATACTGATGCACGAGATGGCTCCAAACGTAGGCATGCCAATAGGCTTAAAGTTTGATTGGTATTGCCAATGCCTGGAAGATGATGCGCTGAACATAAAGACAAATCACCCCATATTTAATACACCGGTTAAGGTAAAACTTACTTTGGTAAACAGGCCTACGCCCGGTTCTTTTTATAACGGTTTTCAGGGCGCTCATACGCCAAAGGAAATGCCAATGTGGAAGGTGATCAAAGACGATCCAACATCAAAGGAAAAATACATTATAGGTATGGTTGCCCATGGCGAAGGTTTTAACGATTCGCCGGATGCCGAATCGATCTCTGGTGGTGTTTGCCTTAAAAATGCCGAAGCGGTTGCTTTGGGCAGGCATGGTAATTACTTTATGTGGGGGTTTTCGGCATCGCCTGATCACATGACCGATGAAGCTAAGGATGTATTTGTGAATGCAGTTTGCTATATCAAAAAGTTTGACCTTCAGCAACCTATCATGAAAAAAGTGCAGATAGAGAACAGGGAATGGGTTGATGAAATGCTTTACCGCACCGATAAAAACCTATACGATAAGGCTTTGATATCCCGCAAGGAAGGCAACGCCCGCCTGCTTAAAATGCAGGAAGATTTGCGAAGCAGGAAAGCTAAAGGTGAGAATATTGGCAGGGGCAACGAAGGTTTGCTGCACATGCCGGTAACCAATGATGTAGAAAGCTTTGCCGATTATTTGAAAGACTGGACAGGCAGTGATATGGTAGCTAAATTTGATACCAACACCACTGCCTACCATCAGTATTACAGGGAAAACTTAGAATACTTTTATCCGGCCGACCCATACTCGTTACAGGTAGATGTTGATGCCAAAAAACTTGGCATATCTAACCGTAAAATTGAATTGCTCGAAAAATGCATTCAATTATTGGAGAAAGGCGACGACACTGCCCTTGCGCAAAGAGTTTTAGAGCGGTATACTACAGAAAAGTTCGCAACCGCTGCCGAATGGAAAGCATGGTTAACCAAAAACAAGCCAAACCTGTACTATACCGAGTCTGGCGGTTTTAAATTTATGGTGAATACCTACAAAACCGAAACCTCGGCCGTTAAACCAGCTCCTTCAACAGCTATTAAGCTGGTAAACACCGAGGTACCCACACTGGCCGATCCGGTTGCCGTAAGCGCGCAAATTGTAACTGGCGATGATGGGAAAAGAAACATAGAAATTGATGCTGCTATATTGAGAGGATGGCACATTTACGCTTATGTACCACAGGATAGCCCTTTTATTGTAACACAACCAAGTATTGAGCTACCAGATGGCGTTAAAAGCGGCGAATGGCAAAGCTCTGCGGGGATTCCGTTCACAGGTGGAGAGGGGATCTTTGTTTGGGAAAATAAGGCCAGCTTCAAAACGGCAGTAGATGCAGCGGCATTAAAACCGGGCATGGTTATTAAATGTGGCTTGTTTTACCAGGTTTGCGATAACAATAAATGTTTCCCGCCAAAAAAGAAAATTGTTGAAATAATGGTGATATGATTAAACTTATTTTTTATTGTAGGCCCTTTATAGGTTGCCTGTTACTGCTTTGCCTGCCTGGTTTAGCAAAAGAAGCGCAAGGTGATGTTATGGTCAGGGCCGATACCGTTATCAAACAAAATGATAACCTGGTAATTGGAAAACCGCTACCGGTTTTGCGCCTGCAAACTGCCGATGGGGCAACCGTTAACCTGGCAACATTAAAAGGTAAAATAGTACTTGTTGATTTTTGGGCGTCGTGGTGTATGCCATGCCGGGCATCAATCCCGCATCTGAAAGCACTTTATCAGCAATATAGTGACAAGGGGTTTGATATTTTAAGCGTATCTATCGACCAGAATAGTAAAGCCTGGAAAACCGCAATGCTTAAAGAAGCGATGCCCTGGCTACAGGCTATTGATAAATACGAAAATGGGAAAGAAGCGTCGGTATTGATGGATGCATTGGGGATTTATTCAGTGCCGTTTGCTATCATTTTAGGTAAAGACGGAAAGGTGATGTTGATAAACCCTGATGCTGCGCAAGTAGACGAACTTTTGGCAAAGCAATTTAACCCCTAACGGGAGGATATAAGTTATAACAAACCCTGGAGCTTACCGCAAGCCAGGTTTAAAGAAGCCTTTTGGGCACAATGATCAGTTTAATTTAGTTACCCGGAAGCCGGCTTGTTACCGGCTTCCTTTTTTAACCGGTTTTTAATCCTTCTAATGAATATGTATAAATTTTTATCGGTAACGCTTTTGCAGCTTTGCCTGTTAATAACTGTAAACGCACAGCAGCCTGAGATACATAAGCCTGTTGCGGCTAAAAAAACCTTACAAGGGTACATTTCAAGCGCCATTGCCAAAAGCTACGCCGCATCGGTATTGATGTGGGAAATTGATGCCGAATCGGGTAACCGGATGAGCGCGCAATTTAGCGGTGTGGTGGTGAGCAAAGATGGTGATGTTTTAAGCGCGGCGCACGTTGTAATGCCCGGTAAAACATATAAAGTAATGTTTCCTGATGGAAAGGAATGTACGGCCAGGGGATTAGGTCGCATATCAATACCACCCACGTTTATGCTTCCCGATGCGGCCATGTTAAAAATTGTGGATAAGGGGCCATGGCCTTTCGCGACGTTGGGCTGGTCATCGTCATTAACTGTTGGCCAACCCTGCATTAGCATTGCCTATCCCGAAAGCGTGGAGCAGCGCAGGCCAGATGTAAGATTTGGGCATATCAGTGTTTTAAAAAACAAACACGGTTTTGTAGAATCAACCTGTATTATGGAACCTGGCGATTCGGGTGGTCCCTTGTGTGATTTGCTTGGCCGTGTTATAGGCATACACAGTGGTATTGAAGTGCCCGAGGATGTTAATTACGAGGTTCCCGTTAATACCTATCGCAAGTATTGGAGTGCCTTAAGCCGCGCAGAAAATTATACATCATTACCGGCAGATACCGATGCTTTTACAGGCGATGTGGAAACGGTCGCTTTGCGTGCCATTCCTTCAGGCGATAATTTAAATTCCGGCTTTAATAAAGTCGCCACGGAGACAAAGTTGACCTGTGTAAAAATAAAAAGCCTTGTTGATGGTAAACAACAATTAATTTCGGGCACGGTATTCTTATTAGATGGCGGCGCGACAAAGAAGCAATTTGCCGGGAAAGCAGTTTTGCTGAGCAAAAGCTCGATGGTTGGGGACGACCCCACAATTGTATTGGCCAATGGCCAAACCATAGGTGCCACAATAATCGCCAGAAACCGGGCCAATGACCTGGTATTGCTGCTGCCGGCCCAAAATATAGGTAAGGGAATAAAATACAGTTTATTAAAGGCCGATAGCATAACTTTTAATGATCTGGGCAGGTTATTAATAGCGCCAAGACCAGACTCGTCCGGCCGGGTCAGCATTTTGGGAAGCATGTTAACAAAACTCCCTAAAGTAACCAGTTATGGATATATAGGAGCCGTTACCAATATTAAGGCTGATCATCTTGTTTTCACCTATATCCAGCCAAATAGCGCGGCCGAGGCCGCCGGTTTAAAAATTGACGACCAGGTATTAACTGTTGACGGGCATGTGGCAGAAGATCCGCTTGATTTTATCAAAGCCCTGCAAAAATACCGCGCTGGCGATACCACCGTAGTTGGTATTATGAGAGATGGCAACAAATATACTAAAGCGGTGGTTTTAAAGTATCCGCCCCAAAAGGTGTTCAATCATCCCGCCGAACAGTTTGCAGGCGGTAAAAGCCTCAGAAGAGACGGATTTGACCACGTATTTATTAACGACGCCCCAATAAAACCACAGGAATGCGGCGGCCCGTTATTTGATGACAGGGGATATTTTATGGGTATCAATATTGCCAGACTGAGCCGTACCAGCACTGTAACAATTCCGGCTGTTACTATCAGGCAGTTTTTGGATGACTGTATAGGAATAAGGTGAATAACGCGGAGCTTTAATACCATACGCTCTCGAATATTATAAACTCTTCATCGAAAGGTCAACAAGAAATCGAAGTCAAATCCAGGGCGAACGCATCTAACTGGGTTAACATAACTTAACACATTTCAGATATATTTTTTTATAAGCACTTGATAATAATGGCTTTATATTTAAGCATGGTTAACACTAAAATGGGACCTACAGGCGTTCAGCATTGCCATGGATGCCCCCTATTACCAGCCCCTGATTGCTTACCCCAATCCCTGGAGTTCATCAACCAATGGGCCGCAAAAAGCCTTGGTTGTGCTGGTTAGTCCGCAGCACTCAATAGATATTGAATACCTAAGAAAAAACCTGCATCAATTTAAACGCAAGTTTATCCTGGTCGTATCAGACTTACATGATCCCGAAGCCATTTTTAAACCGGCCGCCCGGCGTTACACTGCGGAAGAGCTGGCGAATATGCCGGAGAGCGATATGGTAGACCGTGCGTTTGTAGAACGGCATGCCAAATTCGACGAACTGCTAAACAAGATAGATCAGTTGCTAAAAAAATCCGGGGCACTCGCCGTGATCAATGCTTCCGGAAGTAGCAATAACGGCGCATTATTCGTGCAGGGACACAATGGTTATAAACTCTCCGTACCCAATGGTTTACCTTCTGTCAGCATGGCATTAGAAGATGGGCAGAAAATCAAAAGAATAATCCAATCGGGGCAAGCTGTAACGCTGAACTTAAACATCAAAGCTATGTTCGATTTGAAGCATACCGAAGGCAACAATATTATTGCCGAGATTCCCGGATCAGATCCTCAACTCAAATCAGAGGTTGTGATGCTGGGCGGGCATCTCGATTCGTGGACAACCGCAACCGGCGCTACTGATAATGCGGCAGGCTGCGCTGTGATGATGGAAGCCGTCAGGTTATTGAAATCGCTGAATCTTAAGCCAAAACGCACCATTCGCATTGCGCTATGGGATGGCGAAGAGCAGGGCCTTTATGGGTCATTTAATTACGCTAAAAACCATTTCAGGAGCGCCGACGGGAAAATAAAACCGGAGCAGGCTAAGGTATCAGCCTATTTCAATTTAGATAATGGCAGCGGTAAGATTAGGGGCGTATACACGCAACAAAATGCCGCGATTAAACCCATATTCGAACAATGGCTCCTCCCGCTTCATGACCTGGGCGCTACAACAATAACACTTAACAGCACCGGGCAAACTGATCATGTTTCGTTTGACTGGGCGGGAATTCCGGGATTCCAATTTATCCAGGACCCCATTGATTATGAAACGCGCACCCATCACAAAAACATGGATAATTACGACCACCTGCAAATAGACGATTTAAAACAAGCAGCAATCATTATAGCGTCGTTTGTGTACCAGACCGCTAACCGTGCTAAACTACTGCCAAGAAAGCCGGTAATAAACGAACGGTTTCTTTTTGAACAGTAGTAGAATACTGTTATTATCTTTTGATTGAATCCTGATAGCATATCGTTAACAAGTGCCAGGCAACGATGTGGTATTCTTTTTGAAAACAATTTATTGAAAATAGAGAACGTGTTGCCGACAGCAAATTAATTACCACACGGAGCGCAATTATAATTTGCTAAATTATATGACACGCCAGGTTGCTTTCAGCTCGCTTGATATCACGTTTTACAATAAACAAGGCGAACGAACAAATAACGAAAATGGCTTTAGCTACCGGTTTAAACAGGCAATAACCCAAAGCTGGGATATTGTACAAAGCTTGTTTTTTACCATCATAACACTGTGGCCGGTTTTAGTTGTCGCGCTAATAGGGTTTTTGTGGTTCAAAAGATGGACCAGAAAAAGAAAATTGGGAAAGGATGTCGAATAAAAGCGCACTAACAGTCTGCTAATTTTATTGCTGCAGCTTCACCAGCCGCTCCCCATCCAAAACCGGGATAGCGGTTGCAATATCTACCTGCAAACAAAAATCGATATCCTTTTGGATACCTAATTTTTTAAGCCGCTCGCCGTGGGATGTTTTTTTGAGATAGTCGTTAATATCATGCTTACCCAACTGGTACAAATCATTGGCGGCCAGCGCGGCATCATCCAAAACATAACCGACAGTTTTTAACTGGTCGATGACAGCACCCGCAAACAGGGTATCCTCCAGGTTAAAATTATTTTTCCACCCCGCACATACCAGCAGCACGTTATCGTCTTGCGTTTTAAGCCAGTTGCTTAATGCAGTGAGGTTCAGAAACGAGCCGATGACGATTTTTTTAGATGCACGCGATAAATGCAGCGCGTGGGTACCGTTTGTGGTGGTGAGCACTACTGTTTTACCGGCAACTTTTTCGGCGGTATATGAAAATGGCGAATTACCAAAATCAAAACCCTCAACTACTTTCCCGTCGCGCTCTGCTGCCAAAAGGTAATCCAGCCCTTTCTCTCTATACGCGGAACACTCCTCAACCTGTGATACCGGGATAATAGCCTCAGCACCGTTTTCAATACCATAACATATAGATGATGTTGCCCTGAAAATATCAATAACCACTACAATGTATTCTTCCACATTAAAAAGTGGCAGCAAAGCCGGCGTAAGGCAAACGTGTGCCCCCCGGCCCCCTGAAGGGGGAGTTTGGTTATCGATACTTTCAGACATTTGTTTTAACAATAAATTTAGAGTGCAGACTCTTGTTCCCCCTTCAGGGGGTTAGGGGGCTTCCTATTTGTAAAAAGGCGGCTTTACAATTTTAGCCTTTATTTTATTATCGCGGATGCTGATGAAAATTTCTGTACCTTCTTTAGCGAAAGCATTGTCAACATAACCCATGCCAATGGCTTTTTGTAGCGATGGCGACTGCGTGCCCGATGTTACTTTGCCTATGTTATTGCCATCGGCATCAACAATAGGGTAATCATGACGCGGGATACCGCGGTCTATCATTTCAAAACCAACCAGCTTTTTGCTTATGCCGGCTTGTTTTTGTTGCTGCAAAGCTTCGGCATTGGTAAATTCCTTGTTGAATTTGGTTACCCAACCAAGGCCGGCCTCTAATGGCGATGTGGTATCGTCAATATCATTACCGTAAAGGCAAAAACCCATTTCTAAACGCAAGGTATCACGGGCGCCTAAACCAATTGGTTTTATGCCGAATGGCTCACCGGCCTTAAAAATTGCCTCCCAGATTTGTTCTGCGTATTGGTTATCAAAATAAATTTCAAAACCGCCTGCACCGGTGTAACCGGTAGCCGAAATAAGCACATTGTCAACACCTGCAAATTTTCCCTTTTTAAAGGTATAATATTCCATGGATACCAAGTCAACATCTGTAAGGCTTTGTAGTGCTTCGGCTGCTTTGGGGCCCTGGATGGCCAGTAATGATGTACGGTCAGATATGTTTTTCATATCAACGCCCCTGGTATTGTATTTGGAGATCCAGTCCCAGTCTTTATCAATATTTGATGCGTTAACTACCAGCATGTAGGTTTTCTCGTCAATACGGTAAACCAGCAAATCGTCGACAATGCCACCGGTTTCGTTTGGCAGGCAGGAGTATTGCACTTTGCCATCGTATAATTTAGCAGCATCGTTACTTGTAACCCGTTGGATAAGGTCAAGCGCATTATCGCCTTTTAAAATAAACTCGCCCATGTGGCTTACATCAAACACGCCTACCGCCTTGCGTACGGTTTCGTGTTCGGCGTTAATACCCACGTATTGCACGGGCATATTGTAGCCAGCAAAAGGTACCATTTTGGCACCGGCTTTTATATGTACATCGGTTAAAGCAGTATTCTTCATGCGGTCAGTTCAATCAGCCGCAAAGGTAATTATTTTGGTGAGGAAAATTAAGCTGGGTTGGAAATTAAGAAAGTGGTTGTATGGCAACGTGTTGACTCAACTATCCGTTTTACTTAGCTTCTTGTAAAACTTAACCAAATCTTTTGCCACTTTATTTACATCATGCTGCTGCTCAACCAATTTGCGCGCATTAAGACCCACACTTTTGCAAAATTCCTCATCGGCTATACACCGTTCTATGGCATGGTAAAACTCGGCGCGATCATTGGCTATCATGATGTTGGCGCCATTGGTAAAGTTTATACCTTCGGCTCCTAAGGCGGTTGATATAATACATTTTTGCATGGCCATCCCCTCCACAATTTTTACCCGCATACCTCCGCTTGATAAAAGCGGAACAATCATAATGGCTTTGCTGTTTACAAAATCAAAAGCATCGTCAACTTCGCCCTGGATAAATATTTTACCCATTACCTCGTAATCGTCAAAACGCTCGGGAATGTTATGGCCTGCCACGTAAAATTTAACCCGCAGGTCGCCTTCTGTCAGGTCTTTATAAAAATTATCAATAAACCATTCTATCCCCTCGCGGTTGGGCAGCCAATCCAGCGAACCAAGGAAAAACAAGCTGGGGAATTCTGTTTTCTTAAAATCGGGCCGGTACCGGGTAAGATCTATCCCAACCGGGAAAATTTCGACTGGGATAGTAGCGCCGTACGACAGCACGGTTTTTTGATCTTCGGCTGTAAATACAGCAATTGCATCAAACTTATTAAGCTGTTGCAATTCGTAATCTTTAATACGGCGGGCAACCATACGCAGATACCACCTTTTAAGCAGGTCGGTTTTTTGGTGTGCAAGCCGCTCATAAACCTGGTGTTCTATATTATGCGACCGGTAAATAAGTTTGGCTTTTGATACTTTGCGGATAGATGCCAGGTAGGGCGTTACAAACAAACCCTCAAGCTGGATAATGTCATAAGCCGTTTGCTTTAACTCCCGGACAAGCAATTTTTCAAACTCGGCATCATAATACCTATCTACATTGTTTGATTTTTTGCGAAACAGGTTCACGGCAGCATCAAACATAGATACGTTGATGTTGATTTTAAATGAGCTATAGTTTATTTTATCTTCCAGTTCGTCTTTTTCATAATAACTGCTGCTATACTTTTGCGCATTTAACGCCACCAGCGACACTTCATGCCCCAGGGTAATTAATCCTTTTATGGTATTACACACCACTATGGCATATCCGCCATTTTGCGGAAATGGGACACGATGTGTTAAAATAAGGATCTTCAAATGATTGATGGGTTTGTCACAAAAATACCAACCAGAAAGTGGTTATCAAAACATATGCCCAAAGTATCTTTAAAAAATACTCAGCTACGGGTCGCTCACCCTGAAAGTTTTACGATGATATGGCGTAAATCCAATTTTCATAACTGTTTCGCGATGTTTTATAGTTGGATAGCCTTTGTTTGTATGCCAATCATATTCCGGATGTTCGGCAGCAATTTTTAACATATAATCATCACGGTAGGTTTTGGCCAATATTGATGCCGCTGCAATACTGAAATATTTGCCATCGCCTTTAATGATGCACTCATGCGGAACGTTTGGGTATTTTTTAAACCGGTTGCCGTCGATAATTAAAAACTGCGGCGCAATGTGCAATTTTTCGATGGCGCGATGCATGGCGAGGAAAGAGGCATTGAGGATGTTGATTTCGTCAATCTCAAAATTATCAACCGATGCAACCGCATACGCAATTGCCCGTTCTTCAATTACTGTGCGCAGCTGATACCGTATCTCTTCAGATACCTGCTTGGAGTCGTTCAGTAAGTCGTGATCAAAATCATGAGGCAGAATAACTGCCGCTGCAAACACCGGCCCGGCAAGGCAGCCACGGCCTGCCTCATCACATCCCGCTTCAATCAATTCAAACTGGTACCTTGCTGCTAACATATGGCAAAGATAGACACACGAATTTAATATACACGAATTCCACCCATTAAAGCGAATTATCGCAAATAATAGTGAATATAAATTGACCCTTGTTTAAGATTCGTGTCAATTCGACCCAATTCGTGAAATTCGTGTTCAATAAATTCGTGTGTTTAAAATATCTTAAGCGTAAGCAGGGTAATATCATCTATCGGCTTGCTTTTATGCCCAAGGCTCAGGTGATCTAACAGAAGGTCGTTAAAATTATCGGGCGACAAGTGTCCGTGTGTTTTTACAAAAGCAAGTAATTTATCTTCATTCCAAACCTTGTTGCTGGTTGATTCAAAATCCATCAAACCATCGGTATAATTTACAATAAGGCTGCCGGGTTCAATATCAACTTCTCCTTCATTTAAAAAAGGCAATTCTTCAAAAACGCCAATCATCGTGGTACCCAATTTTAGCGGAATAGCTTCACCATCGGCAAAAAGGATGGTTGGGTTATGGCCGGCATTAATATAATTGAGTTTGCGTTTCTTTTGGTTGTACCGGGCCAGGAACAGGGTAATAAACCGTTCGCCCTTGGTATTGTTAAGCACTATTTTATTAAGGCGATCAATAATATTGGTCAGGTCGTCTTCCACCGCGGCCCAGGCATGCAGGCTGGCCTGAAAATTTGCCATCAGCAGCGCTGCCGATATTCCTTTACCCGATACATCGGCAATGCACCATAAAAATTCGTTTTCATTAAGGCGAATAAAATCAAAGTAATCGCCTCCTATGTTTTGATGGGGTAGGTACTTAGCGCCAACTTCTACCGCATCATCTTTATGAATCCTCAGCGGTATCAGCATATTCTGCACTTCTACGGCAAGCTCCATCTCGCGCTGAAAACGTTCTGATTGTAAGCGCTCTTTAAATAGTTTCTTATTCTCCAGCGCTACTATGATCACATTCATCAGGGTTTGGATGAAGTTAAGATCGTTGCTTAACATCTCGCCCGATGTGTCAAAATCGCCGATAAGCGCGTAAGCCAGGGCCTTACTTTTGTGGTATATCGGAATAAAATAATTGTATTTACGCAGGGTAATATCCTGGTGGTCGGCTATCGCCACAGGCGATTTAACCTTCTTTAATTTATCACATGCCCTGCTCAATGCCATCGCCGACTCTGTTTCGCCGCCGTATTTAGAGATACATACAAACTTATTTTCCTTTTCTATCAGGAAACGAAGCTTACCAACCTGCAGATAGTTTTGCAGGATAACCTCAAGCATTTGTATAAGTATTGGGGTAGAAGTATTCTTATTAATGGCCCTGGTGATCTCCAATAAGGAATTCAACTCGGATTGCCGTTTCAGCAACAGCCTTATTAATTCGTCTTCGCCAGAACTATCGTCTTTGTATTGCATTTGTTTTTAGTCGCATGACTAAAGTAAAAAAAATATTTTCAAATGCGCGTACTTTGTGATTTTATATCGAAAGCATCGCGCAAGCCAACCGTAACCAGGTTAAAAGCATATACCAATAGCATAATGGCAAGGCCCGGAATAATGGCCAGGAAAGCCGAATCCATGACGATGTACCCGTAATGCTCTTTAATCATACCGCCCCATGTTGGCATTGGCGGCTGTGCACCAAAACCCAGGAAACTAAGCCCGGCCTCCAGCAAAATGGCCGATGCGAAATTTGAGGAGGCCAGTACCAAAATTGGCCCGGTAATATTTGGTAAAATATGCCTGGTAATGATACGTCTGTTATTGAAACCGAGGGCGCGGGCCGCTTCTACGTATTCAACCTGTTTCAGGCTCATTACCTGGCCGCGTACCAGGCGGGCTACCTCAACCCACATGGATAGGCCTACTGCAATAAATATTTGCCAAAGCCCCTTGCCCAAGGCAAATGATATAGCAATAACCAGCAATAACGCCGGTAACGACCATAATATATTCATCACCCAGCTTAACGCCCCATCAACCCAACCGCCAAAATATCCGGCTATGGAACCAATGGTTACCCCTAAAAACATGCTGATTATTACCGACATGAGCCCAACTGCCAATGAAATGCGGGTACCCAGTAGCAGGCGGCTCAGTAAATCGCGCCCGTAAACATCGGTACCCAGCCAAAAAGTTTTGGTGGTTATTTGTTCGCCTTTAATTTTATCACTGAAATTTTTGTATATCTCCGCCGTTTTTTCGCAGGAGAAAGATGGGCTTAACAATACTTTGTTGAAATGGTAGCGTGGTTTAATCCCGGTTACCACTTCAAAAATATTGTAGGCTTTGGGGTCGGGTTTATCCTCATTGCCAATATATTCGTTTACATGGATAGAATCCTGTTTGAAGTAATACCCTGTAATAGGCACTTCCCGGTAAAATGAGGGCTGCCCAAAAAACATCCGCCTAAAAAACCCCACCGTGTCCACCTGCTCGGCTTTGCGTATAAGCAGCATCGTGAATTTTGCGCCGGGCTTTTTAATACTTAGCTGTATTGTCATATTATTGGCTTGCGGGGTGTTGTCGGGCATTATCAAATACCCCAAAATAGCCACCAATAAGGTTATCGCAATGAAAACAAGGCCGGCCATGGCAATTTTATTACGCTTAAATGCGTTCCAGGTGCGTTTTGAGGGGGTAAGCTGGGCCAATAGTTAATAGTTCCGTTTGGCTAAATATCGCTTAAATAGGCACAATAAGCAATTGGCGGTGCTACAAATTACATTGATATTAAAAACAGGATTATTTTACCATGCGACCTTTCCACTGGTATTGTTTGTTACCGCCTATTACGCCTATTACAGCAATATAAACAATATGCAATGGTGTTAATAATAAAATCAAACTAACCAGGTAGCTGCGCTTAAAAAAAGAAGTAATGGGGATGATATAAAAAAGCTCGACAAAAATTTTTAGGAGTATCTGCGCTAAAAAAAGCTTTAAAAAATACACGTCGAATAACCCAAGCAATAAGTTGAGCAACAATAACACATTGAACCCCCAAAAGGCGAAGCCCAATGCCACTACCTTTTTATTCTTATATTTTGTTGATTTGGATGCCCAGCGCCGCCTTTGCTGCATAAACTCTTTAAAATTGGGCTTGGCGTGGGTGTAAACTACCGCTTCGGACTGTTTGAGGAAAGCTATTTTGCCAGGAAAATGTTCGGCAATTTTTTGCAGCAGCAACTCATCATCGCCCGATGCCAGTTCGTCAATACCTGTAAAGCCGCCAACTTCATTAAATACATCCTTGCGGTAGGCCAGGTTAGCACCGTTACAGTTTGATGCCCGGCCATTACCTATAAATGCAGCGCCTATTCCAATTAAATAAGCAAATTCCAGGGTTTGCAACAATTCAAAAAGCGATTTTTCCTCAAAAAATGTAACCGGTGCTGATATCATTACCGGGTTAAAAGCTTCGTAGTGGCCAACAATGGTTGATAGCCACTGGCTGCCCATGCGGCAGTCGGCATCGGTAGCTACCATTAACTCGCCCGATGACAGTTTTATCGCTTCGGCAATAGCTTTCTTTTTATAAGAGTTTAAAGGCCGGTCTTCGTTAAGCTTAAGTAACGTAATACCCTGGCCGGCAAAGCTTGCAATAATATCGGCGGTATTATCTGTAGAATGATCATCTACAATGATAACTTCCAGCAGGTGTTTGGGGTAATCCTGTGCCAGGATGTCGCCGATGGTTAAATGGATACTTTGGGCCTCGTTACGGGCGGCAATAAGTACGGTAACCCTGGTATTAAAGCTTGTAGGCGAAAGTTGTGTGGTTTTAACGTTAAACCATCCTTTTACCAGATACATGATTAACGCCACGTACAGGAAGGTAAACAGTAACGAAATGATACTAAGCGTTGCGATCAAAGAATTTGAGTTTAAAAACAAATAAAGAACCTAAAATAGCAGGAATAAACAAATTTATTAGCCATATGAGCGAAACACAGGATATAACAGCCAATTTTTGCTCGGTAACGTATACAAACAGGTGTGCCGCTGTAAAACCGCGCACCCCGATATCAAATAAATCGAGCGAGGGTAGGGTTGACGTGACAAAGAAAAACACCATAAGCACCAGCAGCATAGGAATAATGGATACTTGCGGTACTAACAGCTGGAATACCAGGTAATATTGAAATGTAAAAGTGGCGTACCTTGCCAGGCTAAAGGCCATGGTTTTAAGAAGCTCATGGGTTTTGTAACGGCTCAACACATCAAAAAAACGATGATATTTACGGATAAAGGCAATCTTATCAAATAAATATACCATCCACTTAATATGGAAGTAAAGAATAAGCTGCAGCAAAACCAATGCGCCCAGAATGGCCACAACAGTTATATAAGCCCATTTTTTATCATCAATAAAACTAAGCACAAACCAAACTGACGAAATGATACCCAATACATTGGTGATTAATGCCTGGCTAAATGAGCCTACACCCATAGCAAAAACACCAGGAATCCTTTTTCGGTTTGGCAAAAACATAACACGGCCACCATACTCGCCCACCCGGTTGGGTGTGGTTACGGCCCAGGTAAGCCCGCAAAAAACAGCTTCCACAGCCTCCCATAAGGAAATTGCTATCAGGGTTTTGGTAACGTAACGCCATTTTAATGCCTCCAAAAACCAGTTTAAAAACATGAGTAATACTACAATGCCCAGCGTAAAAACCACCTTAGAAACGCTTAAATGCGATGCTAATAGTTCAAACTCCTGTAACTCGGTACTTTTTTTTGAAAATTGCCTGTAAATAAACCATGCAGCTACTAATACTATACCGGCTTTTAGTAGATAGGAAATTTTTTTTTTAGTAGAGGTGGTCAAATGGTTAAAAATTTATGCAATGTTACGAAAAATGGAGCAAGGATTAACTTGCCCCCCAATAACGTAACTTTAGCATTTTTGTTTATTTTAACCTCGCTTTAAAAAACGCTATGGTATTGGCATAAGCATCTTTGGTGGCATCGCTGTTATAGGCCGGGCTGCTGGGATTGGCGAAACCATGGTCGGCATCGTATTGGTGCAGGTATAGTTTTTTGCCGGCAGCTTTCATATCATCATTAAACTTACCCACTACTTTAGGGTTTATCCATTGGTCTTTGTTGGCAAAATTGGCCAGCACATCGGCGTTCAGCGTTTTCAATTTAGCCACATCCTGTTCGGGCATGCCGTAGTACATTACGGTGCCTGCCAGTTTTTTGCCGGCAAGCAGGCCGGTTTGTAAACTCCAGCCGCCGCCAAAGCACCAGCCAATGGTAGCAATATGCGCCCTGGCTCCTGCATAAGTAATAGCGCCGTTAATGATGGCTTTGGCCCTGTCTTCAACGACAGCTTGCATTAATTTGCCGGCATCTTTAGGGTCGGTGGCAGTCTTGCCGTCGTAAAGGTCAAGGTCGATGATGTTTACATTGCCCAAATCATTATAAATTTTTTCCGATTCGCGTTTTACATAATCGTTCAGTCCCCACCATTCGTGAATAACCAGGATATAGTTATTGGTAGCCTTTTTTGCTTTCAGCAAATAGGCTGTAGACGTTTTTCCGTCGGGTGTTTGGTAGGTAATATTGGTGCCTATACTGCTCTGAAAGTGGATTGGCAGTGGCTTTAAATGCGCCATCCGGAATTCGGGGTTGGATGCCAGCATGGCAAAGCGCTGGGTTGATGATGGATTGGCGCAGCAAACCACCTTTTTGCTTTGAGCAAAGGTGAATGAGCTAAAAGCGATTAGCAGCGTAAGTATGATCAGTTTTTTCATGGGTTGATTTTTGAATTATTTTCAATAACAATTACGTTGGCTAATTGACTTGCGTTGCCAACTCATTTTTAAATATCCCTGCTGAAACGGGATTCGACTTTTGGACCCTCGATTCCCGGGAACGTTGGTGGGGGATCGCTATCCCATTACCTTATCCGGTGTTATGGGCAGCTCCCGTACCCGTTTTCCGCTGGCGTTGTATACCGCATTGGCTACCGCGGCGGCCATGCCTATGAGGGCTATCTCGGCCATGCCTTTGGCACCCATCGGATTGATGATGGGGTCAGGTTTGTTCACAAACAGGGCATCTATTTGCGGGATATCGGCATTTACCGGCACGTGGTAGTCGGCAAAATTATTGTTGATGTAACGGCCATACCTATGATCAATCACCGACTCCTCCATCAAAGCCATCCCAAGCCCTCCTATCGCACCGCCTATAACCTGGCTGCGTGCTGTTTTAGGGCTGATAATACGACCGCAATCGGCTACGCAGGCAACCTTGTCAATTTTAACAACGCCGGTTGCGGCATTTACTAAAACCTTCACAAAATGCACCGACCAGGAATTCATGGCATACGTTTGCATCCCGTTACCGCCGTCAGTCTCCGTAGTAACGTCCAGCGATGCCAGGTTGTGTTCCTTTAATATTTTTGCATAATCGGGGTTATCGGTACCGCCATTGCCAACCAGCTTTTGAAATTTCTCTTTTAAATCGGCACATGCTTTATACACTGCCGAGCCAACACTGGCCGTTGTGGCCGAGCCTCCCTGCGTGGGCGCATTGGGTAATGACGAGTCGCCCAGCTCAAATTTTATCTTTTCGGCAGGCATCTTCATTTGTTCTGCAGCTATCAGCACCATAGCAGTTCCTGTACCGGGGCCAATATCGCTCACCGCGCTTTGTAGCAACAGCGTGCCATCGGCTTTCATCACGGCTTTTACGGTTGCCCTGTCGCGGTAGGCGCCAAACATGCCGCCGCCCATTCCGTAGCCAACATACCAGCCATTCTCTTTTACCGAGCCAGGCTCTGCCTTCCGGTTTTTCCAGCCTATATGATCTGCGCCTAACTCGTAGGCTTCTTTCAAAAACTTGCTCGAAAAGGGTTTGCCGCTATCCGGGTCTTTTTCGGCGTAATTACGGATCCGCAATTCAACAGGATCTATCTTGAGCTGGTAAGATAGCTCGTCCAGCGCCGATTCCAAGGCGAAAGAGCCGGTGGCTTCGCCGGGGCCGCGCATCCAGGTAGGTGTCGCAATATCAAGCGGAACAATGCTGTATTTGGTATTTACATTGGGGCAGGCGTATAAATTCTGGCTTACGCCGGTAGGCCCTTCGGTAAAATCTTCGTAGGTTGATGTTTGTCCCGCTGCTTCGTGGGTAATGCCGGTAAGCTTACCATCGGCAGTAGCGCCTATGCCAATTTTTTGCCAGGTAAAAGGGCGGTACCCAACCGATGTAAACATATCGGCACGGCTTAAAACCACCTTTACCGGTCGTTTTACCACTTTGGCACCAAGTATGGCGGCCACTTCATGCGGCCAGGTGCGTAAAGCGCTGCCAAATGCGCCGCCTACAAACTGCGAGTGCACCTGTACATTTTGTACAGGCAATTTAAACAGGCGCGCCAAGTCCTGCTGGGTATCTTTAACGCCCTGGGTTTTATCCCATACGCTTAATTTATTATCAGCATCCCAACGGGCAATAATGGCATGCAGCTCCATAGGGTTATGGGTTACCGTAGGCACAATATATTCCTGCTCCAGTTTAAAGGGGGCAGTTTTCCAGGCATCTTCGGTACCACGCTTGTAGCCGCCCTCGCCGCGTGGTGCAAAGCCTTTATCCTGGTTATCGGGTAGGCTGGTCATATGCTTTTCGGCCTTATACTGCGCTTTTACCAATGATGCTGCAAACAGGGCGCGCTCAAAAGTATCGGCTATTACAATGGCAACCGGCTGGCCGTTGTAATATATTTTATCATCATAAAAAACCTTTAAAGCGCCCTTATCGCCCGCTTTCTTGTCCTTTTCGGGCTGGTCGCCAGGTACTTTCGGGGCATTTAAATGGGTAAGTATGGCCAGCACGCCGGCTGCTTTTAAAGCGGCTTTGGTATCAATCGCCGTAATGCTGCCTTTGGTAATGGTACTGCCTACCAGTACCCCGTAAGTTAAACCCGCTGGCGTGTATTCGGCCGAGTATTTTGCTGCCCCGGTTACTTTTAACCTTCCGTCTACCCGGCCCATGCCTTCTGCCGATGAGGGCATCGTTTTGTCTATCGCTGTTTTCATGGTGATGTTAAACTAAGCCTGCTGCATGTTTTAAAGCCTCGGTAATGGTGGCCGGTGCCAGTTTTAATTTGAATGAATTATTGCCGTAACCTTTTGCGCCCTTCATAGCCAACTGTGCCGCGTTGGCAAAACTCTCTTCGGTTGCAGGTTTGCCAATAAGCAGTTTTTCGGCATCAAAAAGCCGCCAGGGTTTATGGGCAACACCGCCCATAGCCAGCCGGGCATCTTTTATCAGCCCATTATCTATTTCAAGCGCAGCCGCTACAGAAACCAGCGCGAAGGCATATGATTGCCTGTCGCGGATTTTTAAATAGTAGCTATTTTTGGCGAAGTTATTATCCGGAATCTCGATACCAAGAATCAACTCATCCTTGGCCAGGGTGTTATCCAGTTCGGGATGCTCTCCCGGCAGGCGATGAAATGCTGTAAAAGGAATGTATCGCTCGCCTTTTTTGCCTGCTATTATCACGGTAGCATCCAGCGCGGCAAGGGCTACGCACATGTCGCTGGGGTGCACGGCAATACATTGTGGGCTTGCGCCAAAAATAGCATGCATGCGATTAAGGCCTTCCATGGCCCCGCAGCCTGTGCCCGGCACCCGCTTGTTACAAGGCATCGTGGTATCGTAAAAATACCCGCAACGGGTGCGTTGCATCATGTTACCGCCAACGGTTGCCATATTGCGCAATTGCGGCGATGCGCCCGCTTTAAGCGCCATGGCCAACAGCGGTTGCCGCTGCATTACCATATCGTTTTCTGATACCACGCTGTTAAGCGCCAGCGTACCTATAGACAGGCCTGATTTGTTTGCGGTTATAGCCTTTAGCGATACATGATTAACTACCCCCAGGTGATTAATATCAACCAGTTTATCAGGCTCGGTAACGCCTCGTTTCATCAAATCAATCAGGTTGGTGCCACCCGCAATAATTTTTGAGCCGGGTTTGCCAATTACATCCAATGTTGCCTGTAATGTAGTTGGCTTTACATATTGAAATTGTTTCATACGGCCATCCCTCCATCTTTTACTTCCTGTATGGCATTTACTATATTGGGGTACGCGCCGCAGCGGCAAATATTACCGCTCATGTATTCGCGAATTTCGTGTTCGGAGTTGGCGTGCCCCTCGCGGATGCAGGCCACCGCCGACATGATTTGCCCCGGTGTGCAATACCCGCACTGGAAACCATCGTGCTTTATAAAAGCCTCCTGCATAGGGTGCAGCTTATCGCCATTGGCAAGGCCTTCAATCGTTGTGATTTTTTTACCATTCATCATAATGCCCAATGTAAGGCATGAGTTTATGCGGTGCCCGTCAACATGAACGGTACATGCGCCGCACTGGCCGTGGTCGCAGCCCTTTTTGGTGCCGGTAAGGTCAAGCTGCTCGCGTAAAATATCCAACAGGGTTGATCGTGGCTCAACCGACAGGCTTTGCGACCTGCCGTTTACCTGCATTTTTAAAGACATTTTTTCAAAAACAGCGGCAATTTGCTCATCTACATGGCCGGCAGCAGCTTTCATGGCAGTGCCTGGTGTAAGGGCTACGGCGGTTAACAGTGTTGATTGTTTCAGGAAATTCCTGCGCGAACTATCCTTCACATCCAGATCTTCATCAGACCCCGAACAAGGTTTTTTGCTTTCCATAAATAATCGGCTTTTAGGAATGTTAAATTACGCTTTTTTAATAAAATGCTGCAACCGAAAATAATGTTTTGCCCCCCCGGACATTTTCCATGTTGGCAGTTATTGATATTGCGATAAAACAATTGGCAATAAACGACCGTACAAGGGCGTAACTAATTGATTGTATGTTTACTCCCCCAATCCCCGAAAATGAAATGGACAGGGTAATGACCCTGTCGGAATTTGATTTGGACTATGGCGCGCATGCCGATAGTTTTAAAGACCTTACCAAACTTGCGGCCAAAGTTGCCGGCACCGAAATGTCGCTGGTTAACCTCATTGATTCTTATACCCAATGGACCATATCTACCCATAACCTGGACCTGGAGCAAATGCCGCGCGAGGAATCTGTTTGTCAGTACTTGTTAATGAGTGATGACAATATGGAAGTTGCCGACCTGAGTGCTGACGAGCGGTTTAAAGACAGGCCCTACGTTACCGGCGGGCCACATCTGCGCTATTATTATGGTATCCCACTAAATGTAGATAATCACAACATAGGCGCATTATGCGTGGTTGACGCGCATTCGTCAAAAAACCTTAACCCCGAAAAGGTAGAGTTGTTAAAGATCATTGCCGGCGAAATTGTGAACAGGCTTAAATACATCAAAGTAATTGAGGACCTGCGGAGCAATTTATCCGAAGCTAAACAAAGCCAGAAGAAAGTAGCGCACGATATTCGCGGCCCTTTGAGCGGTATTATAGGCCTGGCACAGCTCATTCGTGAACAAGGCGATGAAAACCAGATGGACGAGATACTGGAGTTTATGAACCTGATACACAGAAGTGGCCGATCTATACTGGAACTTGCAGACGAGATTTTGAGTGCGGATAAAAAAGACAAAAAAGTGCCCGAATTGAAGGGCAATGAGTTTAACCAGGTGGTATTTAAAGATAAGCTGCAAAAACTTTATGTGCCGCAGGCCATGAACAAGCATATAACGTTTACAGTAAATACATCATCGGCATCAGAAACCATTCCTTTTTCAAAAAATAAATTATTGCAAATAACCGGCAACCTGATATCTAACGCCATCAAATTTACGCCGAATAATGGTTTTGTTACTGTCGACCTGGATTTGATTGAAGATAAAAACGAAAATGTATTGCAGATAAAAGTAACCGACTCGGGTGTCGGGCTGGATGCAGGCGGCATAGCCAACATATTGCAGGGCAATGCCATATCAACAAATGGTACCGGCGGCGAAAATGGGTATGGGTTTGGCTTGGCGCTTGTAAAGCACCTGGTTGAAAGCCTTAAGGGAACGTTTAATATATTTTCGGTTCCGGGACAGGGCGCCACATTTGAGGTAAAGCTACCGCAGGCATCATCGCCGGAAAAATAACATAAGCATGGTTTTTTGATATAGTACTATCACAGCAGGTAAAAAAACCTGCTAAACCAATCCCACAAAGTACAGTAAGTAGATGTATTATTAACAGCAAAGTGCCGGGTACCAATACCCGGCACTTTGTTTATTTATAATTTACCAACGGCTGCCACCGCCGCCGCCACGGCTATCTTTTGAATAACCACCGCCGCCACCGCCACGGTTACCGCCGCCGCCATAGCCACCACCGCCGCCACGGTTGCCGCCATAACCACCGCCGCCACGGTTGTCGCGTGGTTTTTTGTCTTCAGCCTGGCTAACAGCAATTGATCTTCCTCTTACGTCTGATCCGTTTAAACCAGTGATTGCTAATTGTGCAGCTTCATCATCAGGCATTTCAACAAATCCGAAACCCTTGCTTCTGCCAGATTCACGGTCAATAATAATTTTTACAGTGCTTACTTCACCGTACGCTTCAAAAAGCTCTTTTAAATCGGCTTCCTCTAATTGAAAAGGAAGGCTTCCTACAAATATGTTCATCAATCTTTAATTTATAAAAGGCAAGGTTGTTTTATTTGCCCAGTTTTGTTAACATCAAATATAGTAATAGATATTTGATGATTACTGCATGATTTCATGAATGGAGGGTTTTATTTTAAAAAAAAGTTGATTTTTATTGATTTTGGGTTAAAAAAACGCCCTTTTTAACCATTAAATAAATTTTGACGCCGCCGGCTATTTAAATCGAAGCTTATTTATATAATAATTTATAAAAGCAATACCGTTTATTATTTAAAAATGAACGCGCTGATTAGATTTGGCAAATTCAAACCAAATAATTTCCAATACCTTGAAAATAACCGGCATGTGTATTTGATATATGCGCCAGCCGCCGTGGTTAGTGTATTATTTGATTTTATGTATTTTGCCCAAACCAGAGGCACAACTATTGGATAAGCAACCAGCCGGGGCCTTGCCTGAAGCAGATTACAAATCTCCAGATTCAACATTGCTTATTAGTTATCAAAAAAGAAAAACTTTAGACTTACTTAGTACTGTTGACTTAAGCCCCATCTACAAACGTTTATAATCAGTATACCGTTTCAACTATATACATTTTACCATTCAATGTGAAGCTATCGCCTGCTTTGGCTCCGGTCAGTTTTATCCCCACCGGTGAACCCGGCGATACTGCGAAATAATTTTTGCCATGAAGTGATAAAGCACCGGCACTTATAGCCATATAAAAATTGCCATTATTGGTAATAATCACGCTGCCCGCTTCGGCTATGGCCGATGTACCGGAGGTACCTATACGGTTTAAAGCAACCAGTAATTTATTGGCCTCGTTAAGCTGGGCCAGGTTGCGGTTGGTTTCCTGCTGCGCCATTTCGCGGCCGGTTTCGTATTTATCGCCGGCACTGCTTTTAGTATCATCGTTTGATGATTTTTGCGCTTCGCTGATGGCCAGTTCGGCGGCATCCATGCTCCTGCGAACGTGGGCTATGCACAAATCATATAATTCCTTTTTCAGATTGCTCATTTGTATTAACAATACCGTTTTTTGTTAAATACAAATAAAGGAATAAATGTTGGGGGATGGGGGTGTTAAAAAATGGCGGCAAGCCCCTTTTTTGTAGAGACGCAATACTTTGCGTCTCCAACAGGACATTCAAAACATGCTAAACCGATTTTATATAGTATATCACATCTAATTGTACAAGCGATGCTAAACCGATTTTCAAGATTGATTTGCATGCGGGAGACGCAAAGTATTGCGTCTCTACGTTAAAAAAAGAAATCCTTTAACACAACAAAGCCCGGTATACTGACCATTAAGCATACCAGGCTTTGTTCAAATAATTATTATAGCTATCTATATCAGCTTAGAAAATCTTGAAGCCCACGCTTAAAGCCCAAAGGTTTTGGCGCTGACCGTAGTTGGAGTTTACCTTAGATAAACCACCCTCGTAACGCAAATCGGCAGTGATGGAGCCAATGTCAACACCGGCACCCGCCTGGAAACCTAATGTACTTTTGTTGTAGTTACCAAAATCTGCGATAGCGCCAGAGCCGTTAGCCGTCAGGCTTTCGCTTTTATCTAACTGGTAGGTATAAATTGGGCCAGCCATTACACGAAAATTCAAATCTTTTCCTCCAAATGATTTACCCAGCAATAATGGGACGTTTAAATTGGTGAACCTCACTTTTCCGCTAAATGATTGAGAATTGTCGCCAGAATCAAATTTTCCACCTGTTCCGCTTAAATATAACTCGGGCTGTAAATAAAGACCACTGCCTATTCGGGCAAATAAACCTGCCTGATATCCGGCTAAGGTTGATTCTTTTACATTATCGGCGCTTATTTTTGAAAAATTGACACCACCTTTAACGCCTAAAGAAAACTGTGCCTGCGCACTGATGCTCACTGCTATCAGTAATGCTGCACTTAATAGATACTTTTTCATAAATTTTAATTTTTAGCGGGGCGAAGCTATAAATATTCAACATAATATAGCTAAACCCCTTGTTTACATAGTTAGTTTACAATACGGCTGTATTGATAGCCTGCTTTACAGCCTATCAATTGACGCGCCAAAGCTTTAAACGTTGCTTTGCCCCGTTTTTTATAATCCGACTAAAATAATTTAACAAAGATTTGATATTAAGTTGGGAAGTTGCTCGCGCAAAGACGCCAAAACGCCAAGAAAAAAAACAAGTAAATCTTTGCGGCTTAGGTCTTTGCGCGAAATAAATTCTTTGGCTGCTTTTTATTAGAAATGTTTAAAACCGATTTCTTTGGTTAGTATTGCTACACATTGTTCCAGTTCGGCCGGTGTGGAGGAGGCAAAGCCCAGCCTGGTAAAATTTGGTGCCAGGGGGTTGTTTTCGCCCTGGAAATACAGTCCTTTTTTTAAGGCATTTTGGGCAAGCCTGTTCAAATCTATCCCCGAATCAAAATAAGTCCACACGGCCATGCCGCCCTCTGGTACTTTAAATTGCACGTAATTTTTTAGGTTATCATTCAGTAATCCACAAAAAAAATCGCGCCGCTGCTGGTATATCCGTAATGATTTGCGCAAGTGGCGTTGTATCACGCCGTTTTGTAAAAGCTCGGCCATGGCATTCTCCAGCATGCTATCGCCCTGGCGGTCAATGGTGCGCCGTAATTGGGCCAAATGTTCAATCACGTTTTCGGGGCCTACCAAATACCCAACCCTTATAGCCGGCGAAATACTTTTGGAAAAAGCGCCGCAATACAGCACCATCCCCGCATCGTCGGCGCTTGCCAGTGGCATCAGCGGTTTGTTTTGGTAGTGGAAATCATAATCATAGTCGTCCTCAAAAACAATAAAGCCATGTTTTTGGGCCAGCTCAAGCAGGCGCACCCTTCTATCGGGCCGCAGTGCCACTGTTGTGGGGTAATGGTGGTGCGATGTAACATACACCATGCGCACGGTTTGCGTGCTGCAAAGTTCGTCGAGCCTATCCACATTCAATCCGTATTCATCAACAGATATGTTTAACAGGTTTGCGCCGGCCTGTAAAAAATTGGCTTCGGCACCAGCCCAGCCGGGTTCCGCAGTAACTACCGTGTCGCCGGGTTGCAGCAGACCGGTACAGCTTAAATAAAGGCCCATAACTGTACCCCGTACTATCAGGATATTGGCCGGCGCAACCCGCAGGCCGCGGGTGATATTTAAATAAGTGGCCAACTCCGTACGCAACCACTCCGATCCTTTTGGGTCGGCGTAACCCAAACGGGTATAGGGGTTGCCTGTTAAAAGCTGTGTACGGTAAGCCCTCGAAAGTTCGGTTACGGGTGCAAGGCGGGTGTCGGGGAAACCATCATCAAGGTGCAGATCGGTATTCAAATCGACAAGCCTGCGTTGCAGATGCGGTGCCTCCTTTATACTAAAGCCGGCTACCTTAGCTACATCGGGGCTATTATTTAACAATTGCCGGGGCTTTGTAACCGGTAAATGGCCGGCCACAAAAGTTCCGCTGCCGGTATGGCTTTGCAGCCAGCCCTGGGCCAATAACTCGTCATAAGCCCTTATCACTGTTTTACGGTGTAGACTTAGCAAGTTGGCCAGCTGGCGGGTGCTGGGCAACCGGTGGCCGGGCTGTAACGTACCTGCTTTTACCATCGCCATAAGCTGATTGGCCAGTTGAATATAAACCGGCTGCAGCGCCTGTTTATCGATTATTAAGCTTGATGAATATACCTGCATAAATTGGACTATCCGTTTTGTATTATCTGGAGCATTGTCGCCATCCAATAAACGCATAATTTTACCAAAAAACAAAATCATGGCAAATCCACCGGCACATCTTATCCCCAGCAGGGCAGCAAAAAGAGCAAATTACGAGCCCGAAACCATCAACAGTATCCTGGATGAAGCATTATATTGCACCATCAGCTATTCGGCAGATAACAAACCATACGCAATCCCTACCGCGTTTGTGCGGTATGGTAACCGTATTTATGTGCATGGCTCGGTAGGTAGCCATTTGATGCGCGAACTGGAAAAAGGCATCCCCGTTTGTATCACCGTTACCCTGATGGACGAACTGGTGGTAGCCAAATCGGCATTTCACCACTCGGTAAACTACCGGTCGGTAGTGATATTTGCGCAGGCAGAAAAAATTGAAAGTGTGGCCGATAAAACCGAAGCTTTTAAATGGCTTACCGAAAAAATTGTGCCCGGCAGCTGGGATTACCTGCGCCCCATAACCGACAGGGAGGTACTTAAAACCACAGCGCTTGCATTTAAAATTGATGAGGCATCGGCCAAGTTACGCACCGGCATGCCGGTTGATGATGATGCCGACCTGGAACTGCCTATATGGTCGGGCCTTATCCCCCTGCAAACCAAACGACTGACTCCCATCCCCGATAAACTGAGCGAAGGATTGCCATTGCCGCCTCATCTTGCTGCTATTTAGTGCTAAAAAGGGTGTATAGCCTCATTTTTAATTCAGCCAACGTGTATTTTTTATATTTTTGCTTAAAATAATTTAACAATGGCCGAAATCAGTATCTCCAATAAAGATTGGGAACGTGTAAAAATTAAAGTTCAACGTAAATATAACAACCTTAGCGATGAGCAGCTAAAATATACCGAAGGACAGGAAGAGGCACTGATAACCAAACTTATGGAGCTTGTAAACCGTAACAGGGAATATGTGGTATTCACCCTAAAAAAAGCTTTGGTGAATATTGACAATAACAGGCTGTAAATAAGCGTTTAGTTGTAAAAAATCGATAGCTTTTCGTATTTTTATATGCTTTAAAGTTGTACCGGGTATGGTGATCTCAAAAAAATACAGAAAGATAGGTTTGTGTGCCGGCGTTGTAATGCTGGCTGTTGGTGTTGCGGCTTTTGACGATGACCTGTTCCAGATATCAAAAAACCTGGATGTTTTTGCATCGGTTTATAAAGAGGTAAACATTAACTATGTTGATAATGTCAACTCGGCCAAGCTGGTAAAAACCGGCGTGGATGCTATGCTTGATGGCCTGGATCCCTATACCGAATTTGTACCCGAATCGGAAATTGAAGATTATAAGCTGCACTATGTAAGTACCCAGTACGGCGGTATTGGCGCAAGTATTTTTACCCGGAACAATAAAGTATTTGTATCTGACGTATTTGAAGGCTTCCCGGCACAAAAGGGTGATGTACACCCCGGCGACCAGGTGCTTAAAATAAACGACATTGACCTTAACGGAAAAAACAACGACCAGGTGAGCCTTTTACTCAAAGGATCAAAAGGTGCAGCCATTAAGCTATTCATCAAACGCGATAACGTGCCCCAGCCCTTTGAAAAAAACCTGGTGCGCGACGAAATTAAACAACCAAACGTATCATACTTTGGTATGGTGCAGGGCAATATGGGTTATATTAAGCTGGATAAGTTTTTAGAAAACTCGGCCGCCGAAGTAACCAACGCCCTGGTAAGCCTAAAAAAGAATAACCCTAACGGCATCATCCTTGATCTGCGCTCAAACGGCGGAGGTATTTTGCAGGAGGCTGTAAAAATCGTAAATCTTTTTGTTCAAAAAGACGTGGAGGTTGTATCACAAAAAGGAAAAATAAAAGAAAAGAATTTTACTTACAGTACCGTAAGCACTCCGCTTGAGCCAAGCCTGCCGTTAGTGGTGTTGGTTAACAGCCACTCGGCATCTGCATCAGAAATTGTTGCCGGTTCGTTACAGGATCTCGATCGTGCAATTATTATTGGCCAGCGCAGCTATGGCAAAGGCCTGGTACAGCAAACTTTTAACCTGCCTTATAACAGCCTGGTTAAAATTACCATTGCCAAATATTACATCCCATCGGGCCGTTGTATCCAGGAGCTGGATTATACGCACCGTAAAGATGATGGCAGTGTAGTTAAAGTGGCCGATTCATTAATCCACGAGTTTAAAACTAAAAATGGCCGCTCGGTTTACGACGGCAGCGCTATTTACCCCGATATTTTTATTAAACAGGAAAAATTTGCCAACGTAACCCAGGCTCTTGTTGGCAAGCTGCTGATATTTGATTATGCTACTGTTTATCGCGATAAACACCCTAAAATAGCCGATACTAAATCATTCGCTTTATCTGAGGGCGACTACAATGATTTTGTAAAATACCTGGCCGATAAAAACTATAACTACACCACCTCATCAGAAAAGGTGCTGAACAGTTTGAAAACAGAAGCCACCAAAGAAAAACAGTTTACCGACATACAGGCCGAATACGATGTGTTGAAAACCAAACTGATGACTACCAAAAAGAACGACCTGCAGCTGCACAAGGACGAAATAAAACAGGTACTCGAAAACGAGATAGCCTCCCGTTATTACTATGAAAAAGGCCGTTACGAAGTAAACTTTAAGTACGATAAGGAACTGGCCCAGGCCGTAAAAACCATGCAGGATAAAACCCAGCTGGCGTCCATCCTTAAAGGCGAAGGCAATTATAAAGTAATTGGCAAACCTATGCTGGCCATGGCCGGTAAAAAGGTTGCCGCCGAGAAAGACACCGACGACGACAACAACTAAGCACAACTCAGCAACTGACAGTTAGCCCCGCTGTGATTATTGTAACTGATTAGTTACCCGCCCGCCTATGCTTTAAACTAAACTTTTTGTGCTGGTTATTGTCATACATCCAAACAAAACAATAGCACTATGAAAAAGATCATTTTAACAGCCGCGATATTTTTAGGCTGTTTAGCAATAAAACCTGCAAGCGCCCAAATTAGTTTAAGCATTAACATTGGCAGCCAGCCCGAATGGGGCCCAACCGGCTATGACCGGGCCGACTATTACTATATGCCCGACATTGATTCGTACTACGATGTAAACGCGCACCAGTATGTTTATTTTAACAACAAAGTATGGATCCATTCGGCGGCGCTACCGCCCCGTTACAGCAATTACGATGTTTACCACGGATACAAAGTGGTAGTTAATGAACGCACACCGTGGGTACATAACACCGTTTACCGCACAAAATATGCAAACTACAGGGGCCATCATGACCAAACCATTATTCGCGATAGCCGTGAGGTTAAATACAAAGACCACTGGAATGGCAACGGCCGCGGCAACTCCCGCAAGGTAATTGTACACAAAAAGGTACGCAATGATCGTCGTGATGATCGCAAAGATGACCGTCACGATGATAAAGGCCACGGCCACAGAGATTAATTTTTGATTGTTAATTTTTATACAAAACAGGCTTCGGATAACACTGGGGCCTGTTTTTTTTGCGTCGGCTGCGCGTGCGAAAGTGTTTTTTTTTTAATATTTAAACTTTTTTGATTAAATATTGTCATACATCCAAACAATGCTACCGTTTGGCGGTCTATTGGTCGCCAAACAATGGGGCACTACTTAAAAAGAAAACAAATGAAAAAGATCATCCTGTCGGCAGCAATATTATTAAGCTGCTTCGCTGTTAAAACAGCCAGTGCCCAGGTAAGCGTAAGCTTTGGGGTAAACATTGGCAGCCAACCTGCCTGGGGCCCGGTTGGATACGATTATGCCAACTATTACTACATGCCCGATATTGATACTTACTATGATGTGCCAACACACCAGTATGTATATTTTGATAACAATGTGTGGGTGCATCGCGCCTATTTACCGGTACGGTACCGCAACTATGATTTATACCACAGCTATAAAGTGGTTATAAATGATCGCAACCCCTGGGTAAGAAACGATGTTTACAGAACAAGATATGCCGGTTACAGAGGCCGTCATGACCAGGTTGTTATCCGCAACAGCCGCGATGTTAGGTATGCCAATTACTGGAGAGGTAATCATGACCGCAGGGTAGCATACACCCGTGGTAATGGCCACTTTGATAATGGAAACCATGGTGGCCGCGGGCCACAATTTCACGGCAACGGCGGCGGTCATTTCGGTGGAGATCGTGGTAACCGCGGCGGCGGTGGTGGCGATCATGGTAACCATGGCGGTGGCGGCGGTGGTCGCGGCAACCATGGTGGCGGTGGAGAACATGGCGGTGGTCATGGCCATCATTAATAACCAGATAAAATAACAAAACAGGCTTCCGGTAACATGGAGGCCTGTTTTGTTTAAAGCGGGTTCGCAATAATTAGGCATCCCTAACTATTACAAACCGGCTGGTTTTTATTTATGTTTGTATGTTTCCAGTGCAACAACGGATGTATACATTATCAGAAGAAAATTATCTAAAGGCCATTTACCGTATCGCGCAGCAAAAGGACGTTAAAATAACGCCAACTGCTATAGCCGAAGCGCTGGGCAACAACCCCGCCTCGGTAGTTGATATGATCAGGAAGCTAACCGAAAAGGAGCTGATAGCCTATGATAAAAAAGTGGGCGTAAAACTTACCCCACAAGGCTTAAAAGATGCAGTGCTAATTGTGCGCAGGCACCGCCTTTGGGAGGTTTTCCTGTTAGAAAAACTGGGCTATCACTGGGACGAGATCCACGATATTGCCGAAGAACTGGAACACATCAGCGATGCAACACTGGCCGACAGGCTTGACAAGTTCCTGGGCTTCCCCGAATACGATCCTCACGGCGATCCCATTCCAAAAGCCAACGGAAAGGTCCCTAAATCATATTCGGTAACGTTAACCGATCTTAAACCAGGTACAGCATGCCGCGTGGCTGCCGTGCGCGATACCAGCAACTCGTTTTTGCAATACCTCATTAAGCTCAATATTGGCATTGGTACCCGCATCCAGCTCGTCGAAAAAATACCCTTCGATAACTCCCTCGTGATAAGCATTAACGGTAAAGAAAACACTACCGTATCGCAAAAATTTGGCGAGAATATTTTGATTGATTGAGCGTCGGATTTTTTTTCGCGCCAAGACACTAAGGAGCAAAGAAAAACAAACAAGTTACTTTTCGTCATACCATCTTTGCGTCTTTACGCAAAAAAAATTGCCCTCAGGTCTATTTAAAAAAATTGTCAATTTATTGTCTTTATTTCTTACTCTTTGCTCCAATTTACAGCTAAATCGTCGATTTACGTTATTCGCAATCTTGTTTTCATCTTATTTTCATACAAGCAATCTACTTTAGTTGTTGTAGAGGTGAGAGGTAACATTTTTGTTATAAACAAAATCATCCTACAGCGGGATTTGAGTAGTTTGATTTTTTGACGATAAAAAATTTATTTTATGCTGGCAGTAAAAACTTTAAGTAACAATTTAACCACCTACAAACGTAATGTACACGCTATGGGTGATAAATTTGAGATTAGTGTAGTTGGGAATGATCCTTTATTGGCCAATGAACAAATAGAAATTGCTATCGACGAGATCAACCGGGTTGAAAAACTACTTTCGGCTTTTGGCGATCACAGCAATATTAAACAAATTAACCGCGAAGCCGGCGTTGCGCCAGTAAAGGCTAATGGCGAAATTTTCAGGTTAATTAGCCGTGCTTTACAGATATCTGAACTTACACACGGTGCTTTTGATATCACCTATTTTACAGGTAATACCGGTAACGATACTACTTCGGTTGAAAACGTGACTGTTAAAACGGCCCCTTACTCGGTGATGCAAACCAACTATCAAAATGTTGTGCTTGATACCAACAAACAAACTATCTTTTTAAAAGAAAAAGGTATGCGTATTGGCTTTGGCGCCAACAGTAAAGGCTATGCTGCCGATAGGGCAAAGTTTGTTTTACAAATGAATGGTGTCAGCAGCGGCGTTATCAATTCGGGCGGCGACCTGTTAACCTGGGGTACACAACCCAACAACAAACCGTGGACTGTAGGCACTGCCGACCCTGAACAAAGGAAACAACCTTTCGCCCATCTTAACATCAGCAACATGGCTTTTGCTACATCGGTAAATGCCGAAAAATATGCCAGCATCAGCAAGAAAAAATTTCAAAGTACCGCCAATACCGGTAAAGGTTTTCCGATTAGCGAAATTAAAAGCGTAAGCATACTTAGCCCCACTGCCGAACTGGCCGATGCTATGGCATCTCCTATTATAAGCATTGGTATTAACGCCGGCATGTACTTAATTAACCAGCTAAACCAAATTGCCTGCGTTATTGTTGATGACCAAAACCGCGTTTACACTTCAAAGGGTGTTATTATATAATACAGCTTTAACTGCATTAATTTTAAACCAATCATAATTATTCCGGCATGTGTATAATCACCAGTTTATTTAAGCATTGTCCCCTTGCTTAAATAAACTGGTAATAATTGTTATCAACAGTACCCCCACTTTGGGTATTACTGTTTATATTGACCGATATTTGAATATAATTTTAAGTTTTTCTTCCTCTCAATGGTAAAGTGGTTTGCGTATATTGTCCTGTTATTGATATTTACGCCACGATTATCAGCTGCCGGTACTACAAACAGCCCATCACATCCTGTTGAATACCATCATGCGGTTAAGTTGCAGTATCATAATTTACCGGTCGATACTACGTTAAAAAGTAAAAAGGAGCAGGAAGAAAAAAATAAAATTAAAGAGGTAGCTAAAGCAAAACGGCAGGCCAAGCCGGCAAAGGTAGATGAAAACACTCCACCAGCGCCACCCAAACCTAAGCCTAAAAGACAGCGCCGCCCCGAAGGGTTGGAGCGTCCGCCAGAAATACCTCGAAGAAATGGCGATTAAACAGGTGGTTAACAAACAATTTACCAATTTTTGATGAAGTACCTTTGCTTACTTTTTTTTATTGCCGGCAGTAATGCCTTATATGCTACGGGTATTAACAATACGCTTTTTACCGGTGGCAACATCCACATTGTGGCCGATACAGATACCATCATCAGGAAACAGTCTGTTTCGGTAGGGGTAAACTATGGCAGCGACGCGCTCTTTTTTGGGCGCACCAGCCCGGTTAAATATCCCTTTGTTACGGGCGATGTTATTTATAACACTAAGCAAGGTTTTTTTGCTTATGGCTCCATTTTAAAGGTTTTAGGGTATGCGCCGGTTGACGAAGTTGATGTTGGCGGCGGCTATTTTTATAAATTTTCTAAACAGTTTTCAGGAGCGGTAAGCTATACCCGGTTTATTTTTAATAAACAGGCCAATGTTATCAAGTCGGCCTCGTCAAATGATATCAACCTGAAAAACTCATATGACTGGAAGTTTTTGAAAACCAGCGTTATAGCCGACTATCTTTTTGGCAAATCAAACGATTTTTTTGTTACCGTTACAAACTCCAAATACATTGAAACCAGCTGGAGCATTTTTGACGACCAGGATTACCTTTCATTTAATCCATCGTTTAATTTTATAACAGGCACGCAAAATTTTGTGCAGCGCTACTCGGTAGATCATCGTTTTAAGCAGGAGATTGACAATATTTATGTGTACGATGACCCAAACTCGGCACGTTATAACCGTAAGTTTAAAATGCTTAACTACAGCTTTAAAGTGCCTATTGCTTATAACCGGCCTCATTATACTCTTGAGGCCTCATGGCGTTATTCAATCCCTGTTAACGTAGAGGGGGTGCTGGAAAATCACAAAGAATCGTTTTTTAATCTTACATTTTTTTACTTGTTTTATTAGTAGCTGCGCATGAATGTTTTGATCATCGAAGACGAAAAGGCGCTTGCACATGAGCTGGAAATATTCCTGACCAACTATAATTACATCTGCGAGGTTTGTTATGACGGCGCTTCGGCATCAGAAAAAATTGCCGTCAATTTATATGATTTTATCCTGATAGACCTCGGTTTGCCTGATTACGATGGCCTTGACCTGTTAAAAGAGATAAAAAAACAGGGCTTAGATGCGGCTTGTATTATACTAACCGCCCGTACCGAGATTAATGACCGCATTAAAGGGCTTGATTTAGGGGCCGATGATTACCTGCCCAAACCGTTTTCGCTGCTTGAACTGCAAAGTCGGATGCAGGCCATTATCCGCCGCAAGTTTGGGGTAAAAAATAACATTATTGACCTTGATGGTTTCCTTATTGATTTAACCAACCGCACCATTTCATACGGCACCAGCATGGTTAATACCATTACAAAAAAGGAATTTGACCTGATTGCTTACCTCATTCTGCATAAAAACCGTACGCTTACCAGGATGCAGTTAAGCGAACATATTTGGGGCAGTGTAGTTAATAATGATTACGACTCCAATTACATAGACGCGCACATTAAAAATATCAGGAAAAAGTTAAATGCGTTTGCATCGCCCGATTGGCTGGAAACCGTGCGCGGGCTGGGGTATAAAGTAAAGATAAACGCCTAAATATTTGAAATTAAGGACAAAACTTACGCTTTTTAACGCCATATCAAAATTGGTGATTGTGATACTGTTTGTATTGCTGGTACCCGTATTGATTAAAAACATCAGCAGCAGCTATGTTGATAGCAAGCTGATAAAGCAAAAAAACAAGCTACTCCAAATTGTAAAAAGCCAGGGTATTGAAACCTATATTGTAAACGGCGAAGGGTATGGCAGCTACCTGCCCCTTAAAGACGAATACATTAGCCTTGATGAAGTTGACTCCAAATATTTTTTAGACACCATCCAACGCGGCAAACGCCTTTTTAGCGAGGGCGATACACTTGAATACCGCATATTGAGCCACACCTTTAAAGTTAAAAACAAAAACTACCTGCTGGAGATTGGCAAAAGCGTAGATACACTCGACGAAACCAGTGTCCCCTTGCAAAACCTGGCCTTCGAAGTATTGTTAGGTATGATATTACTTACTGTACTCGCCGATCAGGTTTACTCCAATTATGTGCTTAAGCCACTACGCATCATTATAAAAACCAAGCTGGTAGGTCAAAAGTTCCCTAATTTCCAGTCGTACCGTAAAGTGCGCACTACCACATCTGATTTTGAGCATCTTGATCTGAGCATCCATAAAATGATTGAGACTATTGCCGATAAGTTTCACCGGGAGCGCGAGTTTATTTCCAATGCATCGCATGAGCTGATGACGCCTATATCTATCCTTCAATCAAAAATTGAAAACATGTTTGAGGAAGAGGATATCAATGACGAACTAAAGGTGCGTTTGCTGGAGATGCAGAAGATACTTAACCGGCTTAAAAGTATCACCAAAACCCTGCTGCTGATATCGCAGATTGAAAATGAGCAGTTTTTAAAAGAGGACAGGATTTCGGTTGCCGAACTGTTGCAAGATGTTTATGACGAAATCTCCATCCGCCTGCAGGATAAAAACATAAGTTATGAAATTTCAGTCCCGGATAACTGGTACATGGTTAATATCAACAAATTCCTGTTATTTAACTTGTTTTTCAACCTAATCAATAACGCCATAAAATACAACCGCGAAGGGGGCAGTATACGGGTTGCCGCAGTGGCGGTTCACGATAAGTTTTTAATCAGCATAACCGATACCGGCATAGGTATTGATGCTGAAGCAATTCCTCTTATATTTAACCGCTTTAAAAAATTTCGCCAGTCATTACAGCAGGACAGCTTCGGCCTTGGCTTGCCTATTGTAAAGTCGATAGCCGGATTCCATGATATCGACATTGATGTGGTATCCGAAAAAAATGTGGGCAGCACCTTCAAACTCATCTTCCCGGCTACGTTAATTATAGTTGGCTAAGCGGCTTCCTTTCGCTTTCTATTTGTATCTGGATTTTTACATTTATGTACTAAAAATTAGTCAGCTTCTTTGATTAGGACTAAACGCTATTCTCTTTTCAAATCCCTGGTTTCTTAATTGTTAAAAAAATATAGCCGCAGTGTGGATTTATCGGCATATCTGCTTGATTTATGCCAATTGGGCTTTTGGCATCTGCTTTGCAAATGGTAATCTATATATACTATTATACTATTATGAAATCTTTAAAAATCAAGGTAGCAACTTTAAGTTTAGCATTAGCTACGGTTGGAATATTAGGCTCGGGCTGTAATTCATTAACCAAAACACAAAAAGGGGCTGCAATTGGCGCGGGTGCCGGTGGTACTGTAGGCGCATTTATTGGCAAAGCGGCAGGCAACACTGCTTTAGGTGCCATTATTGGTGGTGCTGTAGGTGGTACAGCAGGTGCATTTATTGGCCGGAATATGGATAGGCAAGCTGCCGAAATTAAGCAAACCGTACCCGGCGCTACTGTAACCCGCGAGGGCGAAGGTATCCTGGTGAAATTCGACTCGGGCATTTTGTTTGATACCGACAAATCCGCCTTAAAAGCAGAAGCACAAAGCAATTTGCAAAAACTGGCAGTATCGCTTCAAAACAACCCCGAAACCAATATTTTAATTGTTGGCCATACTGATAATACAGGAAGTGACGCACACAATATGGATTTATCAATACAAAGGGCACAATCTGTAAAATCGTACATCGCGGCTCAAAATGTCCCTGCCTCACGTCTACAAACTTCGGGCAAGGGCGAAACCGAACCAATTGCCGACAATACAACAGTAGATGGCCGTTCAAAAAACCGCCGGGTAGAAATTGTAATTGTTGCCAATTCAACCATGAAAAACCAGGCCAAACAGTCGGCTCAATAAAATATAATTTAATAGTTTTTTAAGATCAAGTTAATCAGAAAAACCTGGCCGCGAGGGTCGGGTTTTCTTGTTTTAGCCCCGGAAACTCTTTTCCCGGTTGTTACAAATGGCTTATTTGGCCATGCACGGAACCCCATTCCAACTATAACGTTACCATTAAGTATAGCAATAATCATTATATCAACCTTCTCTCTCCAAAAACAATTTGTAATCAACAAGTTAAACAACTACTTTTGTTATATGCTAAAAAAATCAGGAGCGGTATTGTTGACTATGCTGTACGTTGTTACAGTATTAGGCTTTGCGCTTAACCTGCATTATTGCGGCAGCTACATCTCATCTGTTAAATTAAACGCCCCTGCTGTTGACTGCGGCATGGATAAGGTTACGGGCAAAATAAAATGCTGTAAAAACAGCCATTTGCAGGTAAAGGTTAAAGATGTACACCAGGCCGAAGAAACATCCTTTTTAAGCCAAATATTTGGTTTTGAATTACCTCACCTTACATTTGGCAACTCTTCTTTTTTTTCACAGGAGCCATCGCTTGAAAAATATTTTGACCGTGCACCTCCCGATGAGCCGGTACAAAGTATAGCAATGTTTATCAAAAATTGTATTTTCCGGATCTGATAAATTAATTGAACGCTTAACAACCCGGTATTTTACCATAGTTTAATTCAATATTAATTTAAAAAAGATTCAAATGAAAACGCTTAAAATATTCATCATTATATTTTCTCTTTCTGCTACTGCCGCAAGAGCTCAATTTACTAAAGCTGAATTACAGGTTAGCGGACTTACCTGCGCCCTTTGCGCAAAATCAACAGAAAAAGCACTCCGCACCCTGCCTTTTATAGGCGACATTAAAACCGACCTGATTCGTAATACTTACCTCATCACTTTTAAAAACGATGTGCCTGTAAATTTTGAGTTAATGAGCAAAAAAGTACAAGGCTCGGGATTTTCGGTAAACAGCTTGAAAGCCACTTACAACTTTGATAACACCAAAGTAGCTGATAACAATTTCAGCTACGGAGGCGACACCTACAAGCTGCTTAATCCTGCCAATAAACCAACCAGCGGCACAGTTAATGTTACCGTTGTTGACCAGGGATTTGCGCCAAAGTCGGTATCAAAAAAATACCTGGGCCAGGTAACAGATGCAGCACCTGCATCGGGCCGTGTTTATCATTTAGCTATATAGTTTTTCATTTAATCATTTTTTATGAGAAACTTAATTCTGGCTATTTGCCTAACGGCTATGGCATGCCCTGTTTTTTCGCAGGAGTTGTATGTAAATACCGAGCCAGCCAGTAACATGGCCACCAATTCATTAGGTATCCGGGTAGAAAATCAGGGCTTTTTTAGCCCTACCTACAAAAACCGCAGCACTATTGAGGCTATGTATGGCGTAAGCCGCCATCTGATGGTACATGGCTCTGTTTACATGTCTGATTATTACAGCAACAATCAACATTTTGATGGGGGCAGCTTATACGCCAAATATCGATTCCTTTCGATTGACACCGTTCAGCAGCATTTTAGGGGCGCCGCTTTTGTTAAACTGGCCAGCATCAATAACCCTGCGCCTAATCAGGAAATAACTTTAGAGGGCGATAACAGCGGCCTGCAAAGCGGCGTTGTATTTACGCAACTGCTACATAAACTGGCTATAGCGGGCTCGGCAAGCTATATCAGGGCGTTTGATAATGCCGGTGGACATACGCTACCAGCATTGCAGGCCAGAAATGCCGCAGCCTATACGCTATCGGCCGGTTACCTGCTATTACCCCGGCACTACCGCGACTATAGCCAGACAAACATGAACCTGTACGTAGAACTGTTAGGCAAAACCAATCCGGGGCATGCGCAAAGCTACCTGGATGTTGCACCAGCTGTGCAGTTTATTTTTAACAGTTTGTGCCGGCTGGATTTTTCGTACCGCACACCACTGTACAATGCCATGGAGCGTAACTCCAAAAACATGTACCTGGTTAGACTGGAGTATAACTTTTTTAATCTGTAGTTCTTTCAAAACTGAAAGGCGCGGCCATTCTCATGACAGCGCTTTTCGGTTTATTTATAGGTTTAACGCTTACACGCGGATATAAATCTTCTTTTTATCCAGCAGGTAACCTACAAACCAGCAAACCAGCATATAGCTGATGGCAAACAGCAATGAGCCAATTGCACCGGGTATTATAGCCTGGTAGACATTGGTATTTATCCAATTGTATAAACTGTTACCCTTTACGGTAAACATGTAAAAGAAAATCACCAAAGTTTCCGACAATACATAAAGTGGAAGTGGATTTTTGCCCAAGATGGTAAAAAACCTTGTCCAGTTGCCTTTGTTCCAATCGTTAATCTCCAGGGTATACACCAGGAACGACAGGATCACCAGATCGAGCCCCGTAGTTATCAGCACAAACGGACTACTCCACAGCTTTTTGTTGATGGGGAACACCATGTTCCAGCACAGGGCGATAAAAATGAACAGACAGCCCATGAGCAGCATTTTTGATATCACATCGTAACCCTTACCTTTTTGCTGGATGAATTTACCGGCGTAGTAGCCCACAACCACGTTTACAATAGCCGGTAAGGTGCTCAGCATACCTTCAGGTTCAAAGGCTTTCCCTTCGCCGTGGTACATATGATCGGCACCAAGTACAAACTTATCCAGATAATAGCCCGCGTTTCCGGTCATACTTAACGGGTTTAGCGGATCGCCAAAAACAAGCAGGATAATCCAATAACCTACCAGGAACAGGATGGATAAAATAATAACCGATCTCTTTGATAAAAAATGGATCATGAGCGACGCAAAACAGTAACACAACGCGATACGCTGCAAAACTCCAAAAATACGGGTATGGCTTATCGGCGACCAGGCAAAATGCCCACTATCAAAATTGAAGAAAGGGAACCAATACATCAGGTATCCTATTAAAAATATCAGTAGCGTGCGTTTAAATATCTTGGCAAGTACGGCAGCATTGCCCATCTCGATATAGCGCTTCATCGAAAAACTCATGGCGTTGCCCACCGCAAATAAAAACGATGGAAATACCAGGTCGGTTGGGGTAAAGCCATGCCAGGCCGCATGTTGGAGAGGCGAAAATGCATCCGCTCCGCTCCCGGGTGTATTCACGATGATCATAAAACATAATGTCATCCCTCTAAATACATCCAGCGATAAAAATCGTGTCGATGATGTGTTCATATCTTGGTTTATAATTGTTGGCCGGTTTACAGCAGGAGGTAATTAGCGGCAATTTGAGAAAATCTGCCGGGATATGAAAACCCCGGCAGAGATAAATATAATTTATTAATGATAGCCCGGATTTTGTTTGAGCACAGGGGTACCGCCTTTCGCACTCAAATCAATTTCAGTAAGTGGAATAGGATAATATTCGTTTTTACTCTTTAAAAACTTGCCTCCTTTAACATCATTGGTAAATGCGCTTTGGTAAGCTACATAAGCATTAAGCTCGGTATCGGCAATGCCCCACCTTACCAGGTCAAAAAAGCGATGGCCTTCCATAGCCAATTCTATTTTGCGTTCAAAATAAATGGCTTTAAGTGCAAAATCTTTGCTGGCGAAGGCCCCTGCAGGGTAAGCGCTAACTTTATAGTTGGCAGCAGGTGTATTAGTAAAACCGGCAGTAGGATTATCCTCATTTTTATACTTATGAACCCAGCCCGATGTATTGGCTGCCCGGCTACGCACCATATTCACATAACTTTCGGCTTTATCAAAATTACCCAGTTGTGCTTCGGCTTCGGCTGCCATCAACAACACATCGGCATAACGGATGAGGTTAACGTTGATACCCGATCCCGGCGCCCAGGAAGTATTATCGCCATTGGTGCTTTGCTCGGCCTGGCCATATACATTTTTAATTGGCGAGTACGGGCCTCCGTATTGCTGATCGCGGATCCAATCGACGCCAGGGTGCAAGCCCCAATCAAGATATGGTATGCCGCGGCGGCCAACTGTCCAATCCAGCCGCGGATCGATGGTTCCGGCATCGGGTGTAAAATTAGCCCCTGCCGCTACCCCCATATCTGTTTTTAAAGCGTGGCTGTTATAATCATCCAAATAGGGCAGGCCGGTAGCCGGGTTGGTACGGTAATGATTGGCTAACTCTATTGATGGCTGATAAAAACCACAACAACTAAATGGGCTGCTGTTACCGTACGGAAAGTTCAGCATATCGCCATCGTTGGCGTTTGACGGGCCGTTGGGATCGGTATTGGCGGCTGCCTGCACGGCGAATACTGATTCGGCGCTGTTGTTGGTAGCTGTCCTGAAATTATCATTGAATTTTTCATTCAACTCATATTTCAGCCCCAATGCTGTTACCCCTTGCGCAATAACAGCATCGAAAACCGTTTTTGCCTCAGTGTACTTATGCTCATACAAATATGTTTTTGCTAAGTATGCGCCAGCAGCCCACTTGTTGGCCCTGCCCACATTTGCCTGGGTATTGGGCAGGTTATTATAGGCATACAAAAAGTCTGCTTCAATTTTGGGCCATATATCCGTTGTATTTGGCTGATTGATATCGGTTGTAGTTTCATCAATGTAAGGCACATTATTGAACATTTTTTTCAGGTCGAAGTAATAATGAGCGCGTAAAAACCGGGCCTGTGCTATGATGTTGGTTTTGGCAGCAGTTGTAATACCGGGCACCTTATTTGTAATTATAATGGTATTATTCGTGCGCGAAACGCCTTCATAGTCGGCCCGCCATTTGCTATCAAAAAAGCCATTGCTGGCGTCGGGGTTATACTTCATGATTGGCTCGATGGGTTGCTGATCGCCGGCTATACTTCCTTTTGAAGCATCACCACCGGCAACACCGCCATAAATCCAGTTATCGGGCGATGCCTCCCATGAACTGCCACCACCAAAAGCGGCGTCTCCGCCCTGCTGGCCGTCTAACGCTGCATAAGCGCCCACAAGCAGTTCGTTTGCGCCTGCTTCGGTTTGTAAAAACTTAGGCTCCAGCGCGCCATTGATTGATTTATCAAGAAACGTTTTTTTACATGCACCAAGCGCAAAAACGCTTAGCAACATAATACTGAAATATTTTTTTGCTTTCATTGTAATACTTTTAATGCTGTTGTTATAATGAAAAATTAACTCCGAATAAGAATGTGCGCGGGCTGGCATAACTACCTTCGTCAATGCCAAAATCTTTGGTGTTACCACTCAATTCCGGATCGACACCACTATAACCGGTTAATGTGAACAGGTTAGTTGCCGATACATATACCCGCAATTTCTGAATCCCTGCCTTTTTTAAACCGGCGACTTTAAAGGTGTAGCCAATTTGAGCGTTACGCATACGTACATATGTTCCGTTTTCAACAAAGTATGAGTTGGGTGTTGCGCCGCTGCTGGTAGATGCATCCAACTCCTGGATAGGGGCTTTTGCATTTTGATGGGTTGGTGTCCAGGAATCATTAAGTGCAGTATTACTTTTGGCAGTACCGAATGAAGCGTAAAAATCTCTCCAGTACTTAACGCTGTTCCATAGTTTGTTGCCAAATGAGCCGTAAAAGAACACACTGGCATCAAAGTTTTTATAGTTTACAGCCAGGTTTAATCCGGTAGTAAATTTCGGATTAGGGTTACCGATAAAAGTACGATCGGCATCAGTTATTACACCATCTCCGTTTACATCTTTATACCTGAAACGCCCCACTTTGGTATCTGATTGATAAACAGCATTTGGGTCGCTGGTTACTTTTTGGGCGCTGGCATCTGCGGCGTCAATCTGTGCCTGGTTGTTCCAAAAGCCAGCTATTTGATAACCATAAAATTCGCCCAGCGAATGACCAACAGCACTCCTGGTTATAGGGCTATCAAAACGGCTTGTGGCATCGCCAACAAAATAGTCCCTATCGTCAGATACTTTTAGTATTTTGTTATTATAGGTTGTTAAGGTTCCTGTGGCATTAAAACTCAGGTCTTTATTTACAGTTATATTGCTTGTTACAGATATATCAAGCCCATCCGTTTTCATTTTGCCCACGTTTTGCGCAGGTACATTTCCATTACCGGCGGTACCTAACTGCCTTGCGGCATACAAAAGGTCCTTTATATCCTTGCGGTAATAATCGGCCGTTATAGCTACTTTGCCGTTAAGGATGGTAGCATCAAAACCGAAGTTGGAGTTGATATCTTTTTCCCACAATGCGTTAGGGTTAGCTATCTGATCCTGATAAAAGCCAGGCAACAACGCGGAATTACCATCCAAAGGATAATATGACTGACCAATATTGGTACCAAAAGTAGTGTAAGCGTCTTTTGCCCCCATATTAATCTGGTTACCCATAATACCCCAACCGCCGCGTACTTTAAGATCGGTAAGCCATTTTACTTCTTTTAAAAAACTCTCCTGTGATACGCGCCAGCCGGCGCTAAAAGCCGGGAAATAGCCATAACGCTGGGTTACCGGGAATTTTGAGGAACCATCGCGGCGGATTGTAGCATTAAACAGGTACTTATTATCAAAAACATAATCCAGCCGGGCAAATTCAGATAACAGCGACGTTGAGCTTTTACTGCTGTAAGTGTTTTTGTTTGTTGTACCTGTTGAAAGGCTAACATAATCAGGATCAAAATTATAAAAGCCCTGTATACTACCACCCAGGCTTTTATCATAAGTTTCAACAGCTTCGGTACCTATAACCACGTTCAAATTATGCTTACCAAAAGTTTTCAGATAAGTAAGCGTATTTGTCCAGTTGTAGCTATAGCTATTTGCCGAATTTTCGTTATAGCTGTTTGTTTGGGAGTTTTCTACGTTTTCATATGTCGGGTAGGTAAACGCGTGGTCGTTACTGTTTATTATGTCTCCGCCAAAACTGGTGCGCAGGGTAAGGCCCTTAAAAATATCCGCTTCGGCAAACATGTTGCCCAGCAGCCTGTAAGCTATAGCGCCATTTACTTTAGTGCGCTGCTGTATAGCCACAGGGTTATTAGAATCGCCCAGGCCTGTACCATAAGTGCCGGCATAATTACCCATTATATCATAAACAGGTATAATTGTCTGCTCTCTTAAACCCATAGCTATTACGCCATCGGGATTGTTGGCGCTTATTTGCGCATGGTTGGCGGCAGCCACCTGGGGCGTTTTGGTGATAGAATAAGCAAGGTTTTCGCCTATACGGATATGTTTGGTAATATTAAAGGTGGTATTTGAGCGCAGGGTGTACCGTTTTAGGTAAGTATCAATCAATGTTCCCTGCTGATTAAAATAATTAAGCGAGAACAGGTAGCTTGCCTGATCGCTGCTGCCACTTAAGGTTAAATTATGGCTGGTTATAGGAGCCGATTTGAATAATTCATGATACCAATCGGTACCTGTTTTATTTGCCCTTGTTATGCGATAAAAGCTATTAAAATCATCAGGCGAGGTATAGTTAGGGTTAACATAGTATTTTGAGGGATTTACGGAAGGATCGCCTTCTTTAGCACCGGCAGGTGTAATATAATCGGGCAAAGTAAAAGTGGAGTTTGCCCCTGTTGGATTATATAACGGGTCTGTAAAATCGGTAATACCTGAATTTTTTTCAGCCATGAGCTGTAGGTTAGCCGCTTGCTGCGGATTTAATGTATGCCAAACATTACCCCCTTTTGGCACCTGCGAACCATAATAAGCATCATACTGAATGCTCACTTTGCCCTTGCCCCTTTTGGTGGTAATGATGATAACCCCGTTTGCAGCCCTGGCGCCATATATTGACGCGGAGCTTGCATCCTTTAACACCTGTAACGATTCAACGTCATTTGGGTTGATGGTGCTTACATCATAGGTTTCCATACCATCAACCACATATAATGGGGTGTTATCGCCAAACGTATTAAAACCCCGGATGTGTACCTGGGGCTCTTCCCCCGGCTGGCCCGATCCGGTTACTGTAACGCCCGATGCCTGCCCCTGTAACTGGCTGTTTACCGATGATGACGCTTGTTTATTCAAATCCTTAACATTAACTACGGCTACGGCACCGGTAAGGTCTTTCTTTTTTTGAGTGGTATAACCAACCACTACAACCTCGTTCAGGGCTTTTGATTCTTCAACAAGCTTTACGTTTACCACGGTTTGGCCGGCAATGGGCACTTCCTGTGGTGTAAAGCCTAAAAAGTTAAAAAGGAGCGTGCCTGTGCCATCGGGCAATGTAAGGCTATATTTTCCGTCGATGTTGGTTACTGTTCCTAATGTGCTCCCTTTAAGTTTTATGCTTACACCGGGTAGCGGTAGCCCGGCAGCGTCTGTAACGGTACCGGTTACAGTAACGGTTGCTATGGTTTTTCCATCAGCCGGTTTAATAATAATGATGTTATCAACCACCTGGAAGGTGAGTTGCTGATTTTTAAGCACATTTTTCATTACCGTTTCAATACTGGCATTTTGCAGCTCAACGTTGATTTTTTTATCAACGTTAACCTGATCCAACCGGTAAAAAACCGAGTACTTACTGTTTTTTTCAATCTGCTTAAACATCTGTTTAACAGATATATTGTTTACATTAAAGTTGTAAACGTTTTGCGAAAAAGCAGCTGCGTGTATTTGCATTATTCCCGTTAAGAGTAAAACAGTTACAAGCTTCATAATTTTAATCGTTTTTTGCCACGCGCGCGCAGCCATTACAGATTTTCTGTCAAAATTTATCATAAATTTGTTTGTTAATCAGTTAATACGATGCTTCCCCAAGCGTAGGGTATTAGCTATTGATTTTATTGAAGCCCGGAGTGTTAGCGCACACCGGGTTTTTTATTTTGATAAAGAGAGCGTTAGTTTTTCGCCATAAGTTATTTTGTTTTTAAAGGGTTAACAGATTAGTTTTTATTGTTTTTTGTGATGTTTATTGTATTGCCTGTAATAGAATAGTTGATTGCTGTATTGCCTTTTATCAGTTCCAAAACCTTATCTATACTGGATATGCTTTTGAAACTGCCCGAATAGCGGATGTTTTGCAGTTCGGCATCGTCCATAATAATTTTCACATTGTACCTGCGTTCCAATACTTTAGAGATCTCGTCGAGCGTATTACCATCAAATACAAGTAAATCATCCTTCCAGCCGTCGTAGCGGTCCATTTTTGCCGAATCAACCTCTGATACTTGTATCTCGTTAAGGTTTTTCAATTCTTTATCATCCTGCTTTACAGCGTATTTTTCGGCACCGGGATAATATATCCTGAGCACCTGGTGCGGCTTAACGTAGATGCGGTTCATCTCGCGGGTGTTGTTATCTATATTGCCTTCAACCGCTACCTCGCCTTTTACAACCGTAGTTTCAAAAAAAGAGTCGTTGGCGTAAGCCTTCAGGTTAAATTTTGTGCCGATATCCCTTATGGTATAGTTTTTAGTGTTAACCAAAAACGGGATAGTTTTGCTACCAGGGGCAATGTCGAAAAAAGCCTCACCCTCCAGGTAAACAGTCCGGTTTGTTTTATTAAAATCAGTATTGTATTTAAGCTTGCTGCCTGCATTTAGCCAAACAAGTGTGCCATCGCTTAAAACTATTTTTTTTATGCCCCCATTATTAACAGATACCATCCTTGTGTTCTGCACATTTTTTGAATAATGGTTTACAAGCAAAGCTGTCAGCAAACCAAACAGGGCCACGGCTGCAGCTACTTTACTCCATACTGCAAGCACCCTGTATTTTGGCACATGCGGGATAGTTGCCGCCGAAAATTTGGCGAATGCTTTCTCCTCATTAATAACATCGGGCTTCAGGTATAGCATGTTTTGCCAGGTTTCATATAGCTGGGCAAAGTACTGCTCATTCTCGGGGTGCGCATTAACCCATTCTTTCACTTGTTCCACCTCTTTTTCATCGGCTTCGCGGGTTATGTATTTTACCAGTAACAGTTTTATTTCCTCGTTGTCCATTCGTGTTCTTATTAGCAAGACAACTGAAAAACGCCGTACCCTCAAACAGGATTAAAATATTTCTTTATTAAATTCGGATAAAGACAAAATTTCACCCAGCTAATTGCGAATTATGCCCACTATGCAAAATATTCGCAAGCGGATTTGTTAATATTTCCATATTAAATTTGATGCTTTCAAAATTTAATCGTTAACTTGTTAAAGTTTTTTAAAAAGTAATTCTTTTTTACCTATCCTATGAATAAATGATTACCCCAAAAACCAACACATCAATAACAAAACTCACACAGGGTGATGCCGGCGCGTTTGAAGTTTTATTTAAACTTCATTATACCCGCCTTACGCTTTTCGCCAATCGTTTTGTGAATGATTTGCCGGTGGCCGAGGAGATAGTTGCCGAAATATTTACTGATTTGTGGGAGAAAGGCCATGAAGTTACCTTTTCAACATCGGTAAGTTCGTACCTGTATAAAATGGCGCAAAACCGGAGCCTCAATTATTTGAAGCACCAAAAAATAGAAAACCTTTACGTGAATTACCTGCAAAAAAACAACCTGCTTGATGAAGTACGCAGCGCCGTTGAAAACGGGTACGAAGAAAAAGAACTGGCCCACCAGATAAAAGCAGCCATAAACACCCTCCCCGAAAAATGCCGTGAAATTTTTGTATTGAGCCGCTTTAGCGATATGAAGTATAAAGAAATTGCCAGCAAGCTCAACCTTTCGCCCAAAACGGTTGAACGCCAGGTGAATATTGCCTTAGAGAAGTTAAGGCAAACGCTGAAACATGTGAGTTACTTGTTGATGTTTTGAGGGAAACACTTTCTTAGTTTTTATCAACCGATTTTTTAAACCGAAGAAAAAAATCTTCCATATTGTCATACTTTACTTTAGAAATAATGACAATGTCTTCGTCGGCTCCGCAATCTACTACCAACGGCTCGTGTTTGTTTCGCACAATATTCAAACACGATCTTAGTTTCTTTTGAAATAGCAGGTAATTTATTGTTTTCATATAGCTTATTAAGGTCGTGTTTTAAAGCCTTATTTTATAATATTTTACTTTATTATCGTCAATCATCAAAGTGAGTTGGTCAAACCAATAAATTCGACCAGAAATAATATTATCCGGCAAATTGATAAACTTATTTTTTACCAGCTTACCATTTACAATCCTGCCTATCTGAATCCTTTGCTTTACATCGGTGCCGGCACCTTCCAGGCAAATGAAATCTTTATTATTGCTAAAGAAATTTGGCTTATCCAGCAGTGTATCAATTTTACCGGTTTGTTTATCTATAAGGTAATATTCTTCTGTATTGGGTTCCAGCTCATGAATTACAACCATTTGACTGCTCTTAAGTTCGCCTTCACAGCGGTATTCCCGCATCTCGCCGTCATCTTTTAAAACAATAGTTTTTTTGACTGTTTTTATTTTGATTATACCTTTAGCCTTATACCCAATCCTCGTTTTTATAACAAGATCATTAAAAGGCAAGTGCTTATTAAATTCTGTTTTATTAATAAGGAATACTTTTGTGACTATTTTTTGCTGGGCAAACACGCCCGACATCAAAAAAGAAAGCAGCATGCAGGTTAATAGGTTTTTCATACATGCAATATAACATTCTATCCTCTTTTCGGCACCCGCTGCTCAAATATTATTTAGGTTCGGTTATCCCAATCATCACCCCAAAGTTCCCATCTGTCTGTATCCAATTCTTTTCGGGCAAATAAGCCCGGGAAACAAAACCATCCAGGTACAAAGCATTTTTACAGCCCATGTTTTTAAAATACACTGCAAAATCATAAAAGTTTACGGCCACTTTAGAGATTACAAAAACAATTTCGCCTGATGGTAAAATACCAACGCCATTCCTGACATTCAGGTTTGTTGACCCTGCTTTAAATGATGGATGAATTTGCCCGCCTATCACCAGCATCGGCCCTGATTGGGTGGCGTATTTGATATCATCATGATCTTTAAACGAGGCTGTGCTGCAAATAACCGCAGTATTGGTTGCTGTAAGATAGAAAACTCCATTAGGCTTCAGGTAAAAATTACCATTACCTGATGACGTATCTAATGGCGATAATGTTTTTTTATTTTCGATATACAGCCCCTGCGGCGATCCATCCGGTTTGTACATCCCTGCGTTCATAGCAAATACCAACTTACGCTTATTATTATCAAGCCAAAGCTTCAGATTTTGGATACTGCCGAAATTCGAGTTTCTATCGTCCTTCCAATAAAGTTTCAGTTCGTGTTTTTTGGGGTTTACCTCGTAGCTAAGAAAACGGTCTTCGTCTTGATGTGTCCGGCTAAAAGCCAACGCAACCGCAGCAGCCAGCAGGATGATAACGGTGGATAGAAAGCTCCTGCTCTTTTTCATTTCGATCTGCATTAGTTTCTATCCACAATATATCGATATTTTATTTGACGCCCATTTCCTTTTTCAAAAACTGGCCTGTAAAACTTTCCTTCACTTTACATAACCCTTCGGGTGTACCGCTGAAAAGTATTTTACCGCCGCCAGAGCCACCTTCGGGGCCAAGGTCTATCACATGATCAACCACTTTAATTACATCCAGGTTATGCTCAATTACCAAAACCGTATTGCCCTTATCAACCAGTTGATAAAGCACACCTAAAAGCACGTTAATATCCTCAAAATGTAAGCCGGTTGTAGGCTCATCTAAAATATAGAAAGTGTTGCCGGTATCTTTTTTAGATAATTCGGTGGCCAGCTTCACACGCTGCGCCTCGCCGCCCGATAGAGTTGTTGACGCCTGGCCCAAAGTGATATAACCCAAACCAACATCATTCAAAGTTTTTACCTTACGGTATATGGAAGGGATATGTTCAAAAAATGGCGTGGCATCTTCAATACTCATATCCAGCACATCGCTGATGGATTTACCACGGTAGCGCACTTCCAGTGTTTCGCGGTTGTACCGGCGGCCACCACATTCTTCGCATGGTACCTGCACATCAGGTAAAAAGTTCATTTCAATAACCTTCATGCCAGCGCCCTGGCAGGTTTCGCAACGGCCACCTTTTACGTTGAATGAAAAACGGCCGGGCTTATATCCCCTGATCCTTGACTCCGGCAGTGCAACATAAAGGTTCCGGATATCTGAAAACACGCCGGTATAGGTAGCCGGGTTTGATCGTGGCGTACGGCCGATAGGTGTTTGATCTATCTCGATCACTTTATCGATGTTCTCCAACCCCTCAATTTTTTCATATGGCAGCGGGTGCTTTTTGGCCCTGAAAAAATGATGATTTAATATAGGGTATAGCGTTTCGGTAATTAAGCTTGATTTACCGCTGCCGGATACCCCTGTAACACCAATTAATTTACCTAAAGGAAAATCAACAGAAACCTTTTTTAAATTATGACCGGTTGCTTTTTTAAGGCTTAGCGTTTTGCCATTGCCTTCTCTCCGTTTCTCAGGTACAGCGATAGAACGCTCGCCATTGATATAGGATGTAGTGAGTGTATGTTCTTTCATTAATTGTGCAGGCGTGCCCTGCGCAACAATCTGCCCGCCGTGCACGCCGGCTGCCGGGCCCATGTCAATTACATGGTCGGCTTCAAGTATCATATCTTTATCGTGCTCAACTACCAAAACGGTATTACCCAGATCGCGCAGGTTTTTAAGGGCGTTTATCAGGCGCTCGTTATCGCGTTGGTGCAGGCCGATGCTCGGCTCATCCAAAATATACATGACGTTCATCAGTTGCGAGCCTATTTGCGTAGCCAAACGGATTCGCTGCGCCTCGCCGCCTGATAGGGTTTTGGCCGTACGATCAAGCGTTAAATAACTCAATCCCACATCCAGCAGGAACACGATACGTGCGCGGATCTCTTTCAAAATCTCTTTGGCAATAACATTCTGGCGTTCGCTCAGCCTGTCTTCCAAACCGTTAAACCATTCCTGCAGATGATTGATATCCATGCAGGCTAACTCAAATATATTCTTGTTATCTACCTTAAAATGCAGCGATTCTTTCTTCAGCCTTGCGCCCTCACAAACCGGGCAGGTTTTAAGTACACGATAGTTTTCCATATCGTCCATGCCCTCGTCATTCCGGCGTTCCTGCTGCTCTTCCAGCATACGCACAATACCATCAAAAGTAATGGTATAGCTTTGCACATTCCATTTATTGTACTCTACAGAAACGCTGATGGTATCGGGCGCTCCATTAAGTATAATATCTAAATGATCGCGGCTTAACTTTTCTATCGGCGTGGTTAATGAAAACTCGTACTTTTTAGCCAGTGCCTTCAGCACCTGGAAAATCCAGGTTTCGCGGTATTCACCTATCGGTGCCAGGCCACCGTTCATGATAGTCAACTTAGGATTAGGGATAACCGATGCTTCATCAACCTCAAAAATATATCCCAAACCATTACATTTTTCGCAGGCGCCATAAGGTGAGTTGAACGAGAATGTATTTGGCTGCGGTTCATCGTACGAGATACCCGAAACCGGGTCCATCAAATACTTACTGTAATAGGCTACATTACCATCCTTATCGCCCACGCGGATAATGCCTTTGGCAATTTTAAGCGCCGTTTGTACCGAGGTGTATAAACGCTTGCTGTCTTTTTCGGTCACTACCAGCCTGTCAACCACAATATCGATATCGTGTATCTTGTATCGGTCTACCTGCATCTTTGGCTCCACGTCGGCCATAGCGCCATCAATCCATACCTTAAGGTAGCCTTGCTTACGGATAGATTCAAAGAGCTCGCGGTAATGACCTTTGCGGGCTTTAACAACCGGTGCAAGGATGTTTACCGGCTGACCGTCGAATTTTTCGGTAATGGTTTTCAGGATCTGATCTTCGCTCATCCGCTCCATTTTCTCGCCTGTTGTATAGGAATAGGCATCCCCGGTACGGGCGAAAAGCAAACGCATAAAATCGTAAATCTCGGTAATAGTACCCACTGTTGATCGTGGGTTTTTGCTGGTTGTTTTTTGCTCAATAGCAATAACCGGGCTTAAGCCCGACACTTTATCCACATCCGGCCGCTCCATACCACCCATAAACTGGCGCGAGTAAGCCGAAAATGTTTCCATATAACGGCGCTGCCCTTCGGCATAAATGGTATCAAATGCCAATGACGATTTGCCGCTGCCACTTAAGCCGGTAATTACCACCAGCTGGTTGCGCGGAAAAGAAACATCAATGTTTTTTAAATTATGTACCCTGGCCCCGTAAACTTCAACTTCGCTTTGTTCGCCCAGGTCGATGGTTTTTTCAATCATATGTATTTTTAAAAACAATATAGTTTGGCCGGTTTAAAAAAGCCCGCCAACTATACTAATATTTTTCGCAAATATATGTAAAAAGCTGATGCTTTATAAGATATGCAACAAGCCGAAACGTTATTTGACTTAAAAATAACAGCCCTATTGTAACCGTAGTTTTTTAAACTTGTTTTAATAGAGAGCTTAAGGCAGAAAGCCTAAAACAGAAAGCTCAATGAGCAAATTACTATGATATTGAGCAGGTATATTATTGGATAGCAAAACATAAAAAAAGCCGACCTTCCATCCAGGAAAATCGGCTTTCAAGTGCTCCGTAAATTTTAATTATTGAATTATTGAGTGTCTGAATTATTGATTTAGCTAAAAGAAATAATTCAATAATTCAATAATTCAATAATTCAATAATTCAATAATTCAATAATTCAATAATTCAATAATTCAATAATTGATATCAATTAAAGGCTAACAGTTGTGTTGTGGGTGGGATAACAATGTAATCCTTATACCCAAACTTTTTAGGCTGTTCGATAATTGCTTTCATGGCAATAAGCTTGTAGATGTATGAACCGGTTTCGCGGTTCAGGCTCATGCGAAAGTAATTATCCTCGTTTTGCTTATTAATGGCGCGTTCCATTTTAATGGAGCCATTGTTGTAAGCTGCTGCAGCCAGCGTCCAGCTGTTAAACTCACCATACAGTTCTTTGATGTACTTGCAGGCAGCGATTGTCGATTTGCGCACATTTTGGCGTTCATCAACACCATGACCAACCTTTAGGCCATAAGTACGCGCGGTACCCGCCATAAACTGCCATAAGCCAGATGCACCTTTTGATGAAGTGCCGCTTTTAAGGCCCGATTCAACCAACGGGATGTATTTAAAATCATCCGGAATACCGTAAAACTTTAAAATTGGCTCAATAATAGGGAACAGCACTTCGGCCTTGCGGTGCAGCAAGGTTGACTGAACACTTTTAAAAGAATGTTGGCTAAGCGATTTGTTGAGTTTTTTGGTAACCCTGGCATCGTTAACAGGTAAAGCTTCGTCGGCAAAATTATAGGCAGCCGTAGTGCTTTTAATAAAAATAAATTTCGAGGTCCGATGGCTTAATTTGGCCGGTTTTGCAACCGTTTCGGCAATTGTTGTGCCGTAGATATTAAGCTTTGAAATGAGGGCCAGCACCAGGATTACGGAGCACGTAAGTAAGTGTTTTTTAATCATTCCTTTTTTTATCATTAACTATACATTAGGTAAAATGTGCTGCAAAGGTATGTCATACAAATCACATAATCAAATACTTAGGATTTTGCCAACTTTTTTAGCATGGGTTTTCGGTTCAAAAACCGTGTTTAAAACCGTTTAAACCGTGATTTTGTTTGCCGACATTTTTTTATTTTTTTTGATTAAACTGTGCCAAAAAAGCGTAACTTTGACCCTCACGCTGCGAAAGCGCTAAACAAAAAAATATGGTATTTAAGAGACCAACAGGTAGTCGCGATGACAGGCCAGGAAAATCAACTGGCAGAAGTTCAAGAGGCGACGATAAGCCAAAAAGACCGGCAACCGCAAAAGGTAAAGCCACTCCGGACGGAGAAAAGAAAAAACTATCCAGACCGGATAAACCATTCCAAAGCAACAGGTTCAGTGACGATAAGCCCAAAAGCAATTTTAGGGACAGCGCATCATCTGGCGACAAAAAATCGTCGGGCAGGTCAAAGCCATACTCCGGCAGGCCATCTGCAGGTGACGACAAGCCTAAAAGCAACTTTAGAGACGGGGCATCATCTGGTGATAAAAAAAGCTTTTCGCCACGCAGCAAGCCATACTCTGGCAGGCCAGCAGGCGGCGATTTTGAAGACAGGCCAAAAAGAAGCTTCGGTGCCGGCTCATCAGCCAGCGGCGAAAGAAAACCCTACTCCGGCAGGCCAACTTCGGGCGAAGGTGAAGAAAGACCCAAAAGAAACTTTGGCGGCAGCAGTGCCGGCGAAAAGAAACCATACTCTTCTCCACGCACCCGTACATCAAATACCGATTTTGGTGATAAGCCCAAAAGAAGTTTTGGCGCAGGTGCAGAAAGATCAACAGATAAAAAATTTGGCGAAAGGCCCGAAGGCGGATTTAAAAAGCGCGAAGGCAGTTTCTCAAAAGATAAACCGGCTTACAATGCCGACAAGCCACAGCGTAAACCCACCTACGATAAAATAACTAAAGACACCAGCGCACCCGAAAGGACCATGCGTGGCCGTAAAAAACCAGCCGAAACCAAAACCAAGGATGATGGCCTTATCCGCCTTAACCGTTATATATCAAATGCAGGCATCTGTTCTCGCCGTAAGGCCGATGAACTGATCATTGCAGGCGTAGTATCGGTAAATGGCGTAGTGGTTGACGAACTGGGCGCCAAAATTGATCCCCGTAAGGATGAGATCAAATATAACGGCGAAACCCTGCGTCGCGAAAAAATGGTTTACGTTTTGTTAAATAAACCAAAGGATTACATTACCACTACCGAAGACCCGCAAGAACGCCGTACTGTAATGCACCTGGTTGAAAAAGCGACCAAAGAGCGCATTTACCCGATTGGCCGTTTAGACAGGAACACCACCGGGTTATTATTAATGACCAACGATGGCGACCTTGCCGATAAATTATCGCATCCACGCAGCAACATCAGCAAACTATACCAGGTTGAATTAAGTAAAGCTTTATCACAAGGCGATCTAAACAAGATAACCTATGGTATCGAGCTGGAAGATGGTTTAATTAAACCCGATTCGGTATCGTACGTTGCCGGTGCATCAAAAAGAGAAGTGGGCATCCAGATTCATAGCGGTAAAAACCGTGTGGTACGCCGCATTTTTGAAAGCCTTGGTTACGAAGTTGTGAAGCTTGATAGGGTGGTTTACGCCAACCTCACCAAAAAAGATCTTCCCCGCGGCCGCTACCGCCATTTGGAAGAAAGCGAGATCATCCAGCTTAAACACCTGATAAAATAATTATAAAACGCCCCGCTAAACATCGGGGCGTTTTTTTTGTCTATTTTGTTAACTTGCGCTCCATAATCAATTTGTACCCACATGAAAAAAGTTCTTTTGATCATAGCGATACTATCGCCTTTGTTTAATTACGCCCAGGATAAAAAGCCAATTCCAAAATCATTTGATTTGGTTGTAGGTACGTATACAACAGGTACCAGTAAGGGTATTATGGTTTATCGCTTTTATACCCAAAGCGGCAAACTGGCTTATTTAAGCCAGATAGATGGCGTTACCAACCCATCGTACCTTACCATCAGCAAAAACAATAAATTTATTTACGCCGTAAACGAAGTTACCAAAGGCGAGGTAAGCGCATTTTCATTTGATGCCAAAACCGGCAAAATAGATTTTATCAACAAACAATCCTCTTTAGGCGCCGACCCATGTTATATTGCGGTAGATAAAGCACAAAAAAATGTTTTTGTAGCCAATTATTCAAGTGGCCAGGTTGCTGTACTACCTGTTAATAAGGACGGTTCATTGGGCAACGGCATTGAAACTGTACGCAATGAAGAAGGCAAAGGCCCCAACAAAGAACGCCAGGAAGGCCCGCATGCCCACATGAGTATATTATCGCCCGATGAAAAATACCTGTTTTATAATGATTTGGGTACCGATAGGATAAACATCTATCGTTATCGTGCGGGTAAGACATCTCCATTAACCGATCCTACGTTTGTAAGTGTTACTCCCGGAGAAGGCCCCCGCCACCTGGAATATTCTTTGGATAAAAAGCATGTTTACCTGGCCACCGAAATGGGATCGAATGTATTTGTGTTTGACTACGACAATGGCAAGTTTAAACAGAAACAGGTAATAACATTACTACCCGATGGCTTTACAGGCAAAACAGCTGCTGCAGCTATCCACTTATCGCCTGATGGCCGTTTTCTGTATGTATCAAACCGTTTAGAGACTAACGAAATTATTTGTTATGCGGTTAACCAGGAAACTGGCGGACTTACCTTTGTATCGCGCCAATCAACCTATGGTAAAAACCCACGCGATTTTGCCATCGACCCATCGGGTAACTACCTGGTGGTAGCCAACCAGGGCAGCGATAGTATGTTTGTATTTAAAATAGACCAAAATACAGGTAAGCTTACCCAAACAGGCATTAAGATAGAAATTGGCAATCCCGTTTGTTTGAAATTTACGTCGGCAGAATAGTTTTGAGGCGAAAGGTAAAAGGCGAAAGGAGCCCATTGGTAAAAACAAAAAAGGGTAAGCACTACTACAAATTGTGTTTACCCTTTTTCTTTGAGGTAAAAAAACCTTTTACCTTTACCCTTTCACCTAATTTTTAGTGAATGAATAAATAATATACCCGGTGCTGCCGCCTACATCAACAGCTGATTTAAGCACCATGGCGGTGCCATCGTTGCTGGCAATATCTAAACGATAGCCTTCGGCTACGTTTTTAGGTTTATCTCCCTGGTAAATTTTCTTGAACTGAAATTGGGTACCTGTTGTACCACCGTTATAAACCGACCAGAAAATAGTTTGAGTTGTGCCATTGCTTAAGGTGTAAATGCCGTTGCCACTATTAGTTAGTTTCCAGGTGCTGCCAACAAATGCTTCGGGGGCCGCCTGATCAAACACATTTTGAACGGCGCCTTGTACAAGGCCCTGGTAACTTACATTGTTCAATGTCCAGGTGCCGGTAAATTTACCGCGGGATACGTTGGTTGTAGTTGCATTTTGCGGGGTTGAACAGGCCGCAAATAAAAAAATAAGGGATAGGATCGCTATCGGTGTTTTTAGTACATTTTTCATGACAGAAGTTATTTAATGCATATAAGCATAAATCCTGCCAAAAGCTTAACTATACTTAACCGTGTTTGATTTAAGCTGCTTTTCAAGTTCGAATAAGCGTTGGTTAATTGATGCTACTACCAGGTCGGCTTCCTTAACGTTTTTAAGGCTTTTGGCAAAACGGTGGTCGGTATCCTTTGAGAATAACGAGTGGCTGATTTTATTAATAAGATTCATAGGTATATTCCTTATAGCACTATTTTACGGATAACAGGCCATTAAGGTTACGAAAGTTAACTGAGAATATTTATTTTAAGCAATGCTTAAAAAACCAATGAGTTTTTCCATGGCTTTCGCCCGGTGGCTTATCTGGTTTTTTTCGTCCATAGTCATTTCGGCAAAGGTTATAGCGTAGCCTTCTGGTTCAAATATTGGGTCGTACCCAAAGCCGTCTGTTCCGCTGGGTGCCGTGCGGATAGTTCCTTCAATTGTTCCCTCAAAAAAATATTCTTCACCAGCCCACATTAATGATATCACAGTACGGAACCTTGCCTTTCGGTTAGTTTCGTCCTTTAATTTATCCAGTACCTGTTTAATATTGGCGGCATGATTCCCATGTTCGCCAGCGTACCTGGCCGAGTAAACACCTGGTTCGCCGTTCAGGGCATCTATTTCCAGGCCACTGTCATCGCCAAAACAATTAAGCTCATATTTCTGGTAAATGTATCGGCTTTTTATAGATGCATTTGCTTTAAAAGTAGTACCGGTTTCTTCAATATCATCATAGCAGCCAATATCGTTAAGTGTAAGGAGTTTAATTTTACCCTGAAGTTTTGCTTCTACTTCTTCCAGTTTGTGGCGATTATTTGTTGCGAATACTAATTGCATTTTGGTGGATTCCCGGGCAGTTAAATTATTGGACATGAAGATTAAAATTACGAAAAGGCTACTCCTTGTTATTTATTGCGGCTCTATACTTGGCTCTGCTTAAGATAACCTCACTCGAATCGTTATAAATATCCCTTACAGCATAATTGGCAGCAGCCGGATCATCTTCATCTTTAAACTGGCTTATACCCAAATTAAACAATATCTGACCAAACCGTTGTGATGGATAATTTTCAATATGCGCCGCAAGAATTTTTATTATCTCCCGGTTAAACTCTATATGATTGTCGCTAAATTCCGGATAGTTAGTCACCATAACAATGCATTATCGAATTAAAAATATTTCCTTAAAACCCTTTTACCTGTTCCCAAAAAGCTTTCTTATACTCTACGTTGTCCATCATTTCGCCAAAGCTAAAGCTATATAAGCCTGCAATATCTCCCAATGCCCTGGGAGCATTTAACGCCAGAGGGGCTATGCCTTGTGGCATTGCATTTTTACCCAGCACCAACAGCCTGGCTGGTTTAAAAAAATTAACCAGTTCATTATATTGCACGGTGGCATGCCTGGCCAGGTTTAAAATTACAATATCGTCTATACTTAAATCCTTCCGTTTAATAATGTTGGTAAGCGCGGTCAAGTGGGCATCATCAATAAATTCTAATTCGGGATAGTGTACCAGTACCAAAAAGCGTTTTAAGTTTTTACCTAAATAATTAAAGCTTATTACAGGCGTTTTAACTTCAGGTGCTGGTGGTTGAGCCGCTGGTTCCGGTTGTTTGGTTATTGACGAGGGCGAAACAATCACGGTTACGGCGGGAGCAATACTTTCAATTTCGGGTTGGGCCATTGCAACGTTTTCATACATGGCCTTATCTGTTTTTAGCAAATAAAGCTCATCCTGTAAAATAAAGCGGAGGGCGACCGGGTTTTCAACTTTCACTTTAACAAATTTTAACCAAAAGTAGTTAAACCGTTTGAAGCATTATAACCATATTAGCACAATTATAGCATGGCCTTAGCCTGAAGCCCGAAGTACTAAGTTTTAAGTCAAAAAAAAGACGTGTTTCGACCTCTGACTTTAAACTAAACACTACCGGCTTAATACGCTGTTTTTTATTCAGTTTAATTGTACCGCTATAATTAATAAATTTTACCGAAATTTGAAGTTTTAACGGAATTGTTATTTCCGTTTTATTTAGTACATAAAGCATTACATGAGAAAGTTAGGGTTATTAGTTTTAGGGTTTATCTCCATAATATCAGTTGCAAAGGCACAAGTTACATTAGACGCCACAGCAGCCAAACCAGATACCAACACGGCCAGAACACCAGGAAAAACATTAGATAAAATTGCCGCTATTGTTGGCAACAGCCCTATTTTATTGTCGGATATTGAACTATCGTACGCCCGTTACCTGGTTGAAGGCATGCAGCCAAACCCGGCTGTAAAATGCCAGATACTGCAATCGTTATTAACCCAAAAACTATTGGCACAACAGGCTATTATAGATAGTATAGATGTTAAGGATGATGATATTGACGCCAGTGTTGACCGCCGTATGCGCGAAATGATGCAGCGTGCAGGTGGCCAGGATAAACTGGAAGCCTTTTTAGGCCGATCAATAATTCAGTACAAGGACGAGATTCGCCCCGACATGAAAGAGCAAATGATTGCTCAAAAAATGCAGCAAAAAATAACCGAAAAGCTAAATGTTACCCCACAGGATGTTAAAGATTATTTTAACAAAATGCCTAAGGATAGCTTGCCGTCATTCAACAAAGAGGTTGAGGTTGGCGAAATTGTTTTTCAGCCCAAACTAAGTAAAGAAGAAAAACAGCTGTATAAAGAAAAGGCCGAAGAACTGCTTGCCCGCGTAAAAAAAGGCGAGGACTTTGGAACTTTAGCACGTTTGTACTCGCAAGACCCGCAATCGGCAGTTGAAGGTGGTGATCTTGGTTTTGCCGATCGTACTACATTTGTAAAAGAATTTACAGCCAATGCCTTTAAGCTTAAAGCCGGAGAGATTTCGCCTGTATTTGAAACCGACTTTGGTTTTCACTTTTTACAGGTTATTGAGCGCCGCGGCGAGCAGGTACACGTAAGGCATATCCTGATAGCGCCGGCAACAACCCAGGCCAGTTTGGATAGGGCCAAAGCAAAAGCCGATAGCATATATACGCTGATGATTGCGCATAAAAAAGACCTTGATTTTTCTGCTGCCGCGAATTTTTATTCGGACGATAAAGAAACCAAATTTAACGGTGGTATGATGCTGAATGCCGAAAACGTGCAAACCCGTACAACCTTTATCCCTACCGATAAGCTTGACCCTAAGGTTGCCCTGGTTGTTGATACCATGAAAGTTGGCAGCATATCAAAACCTGATGTATTTACCGGCGCCGATGGTAAAAAGAGTTATAAAATACTATTCCTTAAATCGGCAACCGATGCGCACAAAGCCAACCTGGCGCAGGATTTTCCTAAGCTGAAGGATTTTGCTTACCAGGATAAAAACACAAGGGTAGTAAACCAATGGTTTGATAAACGCCGTAAACAAACGTTCATCAAAATTGACCCTGAATACCAAACTTGCGACATATTAAAAAAGTGGTTAACTCCGCCCGTAACAACAACTGCCCAAGCTAAATAATATACAACCTATGCCACACCGCTCTGATGTTGAAGCCGCAGATGCTTTAAAGCTGGCCTACCAGCAAATACGTGCCGAAATTGGCAAAGTAATAATCGGGCAGGATGAGGTTGTTAAGTTTGTGCTGATATCTATTTTCAGCAACGGCCATTGTTTACTGGTAGGCGTACCCGGTTTGGCCAAAACACTATTGGTACAAACAGTATCGCAGGTATTAGACCTCGATTTTAAACGCATCCAGTTTACTCCCGATTTGATGCCATCTGACATCATAGGGTCTGAAATTTTAGGCGAAGACCGTAATTTTAAATTTATACCCGGCCCGGTTTTTAGCAACATTATCCTGGCCGATGAGATAAACCGTACCCCGCCAAAAACGCAGGCTGCCTTATTAGAGGCTATGCAGGAAAAAGCGGTTACGGCCGCCGGGATTACCCATAAACTGGCCCAGCCGTTTTTTGTGTTAGCCACCCAAAACCCAATTGAACAAGAAGGTACCTACCCCCTACCCGAAGCGCAACTGGACAGGTTTATGTTCAACGTAACATTAAACTACCCCTCGTTTCAAGAAGAATTGCAAGTTGTTAAAAACACCACCAGCACCTTAAAGGCTGATGTTAAAAAAATACTGAACGCAGAGCAAATCATCTATTTTCAGCAACTGGTACGCAACATCCCGGTTACCGATAATGTGATGGAATATGCGGTAAAGCTGGTATCAAAAACCCGCCCTAACACCCAGTTTGCCACACCGCAGGTAAACCGTTTATTAACATGGGGAGCCGGCCCGCGGGCATCACAATTTTTGATACTCGGAGCAAAATGCCATGCTGTTATCAACGGAAAATATTCGCCCGATATTGAGGACGTACAAGCCGTTGCCAAACCCATTTTAACCCACCGCATTGTACGTAGTTACCACGCCGAAGCGGAGGGTTTATCTGCCGCCAATATCATTGAGGGGCTGTTTTAAGGAAACCCTGTCATGCAAACTTTATTACAATTACAAAACGGCGAGCTAAAAGGCGCCACTTCGCTTACGCTTACTGAGGGACTCTCACATTTCCCGGAAGAGATATTCGAACTGGCAGATACTTTAGAAAGGCTTGATCTATCTTATAACAACATCAGCGCACTACCTGCAGACTTTGGCAGGCTGAAAAAGCTGAAAATCTTTTTTTGTTCAGAAAATCCGTTTACCGTTTTACCTGAAGTTCTGGCCGACTGCCCCTTGCTGGATATTGCAGGCTTTAAATCAAACCAAATTGCCGCTGTTCCTTCAAAATCGCTTAATCCCAACCTGCGATGGCTAATACTCACCAACAACAGGATTGCGGATTTGCCTGCCACTATTGGCAACTGCAAAAGGATGCAAAAACTGATGCTTGCCGGTAACCAATTGACCACGTTACCGCCGGAGCTTAGCAATTGCAGCAACCTGGAGTTGCTGCGAATTTCTGCCAATAAGCTAAGCGAATTGCCCCAATGGCTTTTATATATGCCAAGGCTTTCCTGGCTGGCATTTTCGGGAAACCCTTTTTGTGCAATTCCTCCGGCACAGTCACTTGATCTTATCCATTGGGACGACCTGGAATTGAATGAGCACCTTGGTGAAGGCGCGTCAGGCGTTATACACAAAGCCACCTGGCGCAAAGTGACAAAAACGCCGGAAGTTGCCATAAAAATATTTAAAGGTGCTGTTACAAGCGATGGTTCGCCAGAGGATGAAATGAATACTTGTGTTGCCGCCGGTGCTCACCCCGGGTTGGTACAGCTCATCGGGCAAATAACAGCACACCCCGAAGACAAAAAAGGCCTTGTAATGGGCTTAATTCCCCCGTCTTTTTATAATCTCGGCCTGCCCCCCAGCTTACAAAGCTGCACTCGGGATGTTTTTAAAGAACACCTCTCGCTCACAACCCCGCAAATAGTAAAAATTGCCGTTACAATTGCATCCGTTGCGCTCCAGCTACATAACAGAGGCATAATGCACAGCGATATGTACGCCCATAACACCCTGGTTGATGATGATGCAAACACCCTGTTTGGCGATTTTGGAGCTGCTTGTTTTTATGACAAAAACAACAGCGACTTAGCCCCGGCACTTGAACGGCTTGAGGTAAGGGCTTTTGGTTGTTTACTGGACGACTTACTTAATCTGAGCAGCGAACAAAGCAACGATATCCAGGCAAAAATCGGCATTATCAGGGATGCATGTATGGTGCAGGATATTTTATTGAGGCCGGATTTTCGCTATTTAAATGACGAGTTGCTAAAGTTACAATTGACCAATCCGCGATAATTATGGATCTTGGATTAAAATTATGCACTCCTTAATAAGTAGACCAGGAAGTGCATTTACTAAAAATAGTGGTTGCAAATGAATTGCCGTCTCTTACATAATAAATAGGGCGTATCAATTGAAATCTGATAAATTAAGGTGTCATTATTTCGTTATTGTAAATTTGTATATGCATCTGGCTTTGCTAACAAATTATCACCTTTGAGTAAAAATCTGTAAGGATATCCCCGAAATCCCGACTACATGGTTACCAAACATCTGTTTTTTACGTTAGTAACATTAGCGGCAAAAACAAAAGCTGCACCGATCGATTAAAACATGAAAAAAATAACATTTCAAGTACTGCTATTCATCATTACCGGGGCATCTGCGTTTGCCAAACCGGCCATCAATCCCAATAATTCAAACGCTCCAAAACTTGATACCGCCACTTTTGCCACCGGTTGTTTCTGGTGTACCGAGGCCAAGTTTCAACAGATTGAGGGTGTTGTAAAAGTTGTATCCGGGTTTGCCGGCGGCCACGTGGCCAACCCCAGCTATAAACTGGTTTGCACCGGCACAACCGGCCATGCCGAAACCTGTAACATTATTTATGATCCGGCTAAAGTAACTTATGATGCATTGTTAGCCGCGTTTTTTGTAGCCCATGACCCAACACAGCTTAACCGGCAGGGTAATGATGTAGGTACACAATACCGGTCGGCTATATTTTATCACAATGCGGCCCAAAAGCAAAAGGCCGGGTATTACATCAATAAGCTGAATGCCGAAAAGGTTTATCCCAATAAAATAGTTACCCAGGTAAACCCCTATACCGTATTTTACAAGGCAGAAAATTATCACCAGAACTATTTTAACCAGAATGGCGAGCAGCCTTATTGCAAATATGTGATACAGCCCGAGTTGGAAAAGTTCAGGAGTGTATTTAAAGGAAAATTAAAAAAATGAGAGCAGCGATAATAGCATTTGCAATTTTAACCGGCACAGCATGTGGCGCCAATGCCCAGCATCTAAAATCAAACAAAAGGCACGAGAACAACCCCTATTACTCCAATACCGATACCAAACATTTAGCAGTGAGCGATGCGGAGTGGAAAAAGATCCTGTCACCGGCTTTATATGCTACAGCGCGTGAACAGGCTACAGAAAGGCCATTTACGGGCCAATACTGGGACAAAAACGCCAGGGGTACGTACTATTGCGCCGTTTGCGGTAACATGCTTTTTCGGTCGGATGCCAAGTTTGCCAGCAATTGTGGCTGGCCCAGTTTTTACCAGGCGGTGCGCAAAAACAGCGTAGTTTATAAAGAAGATAACTCCGTGGGTATGCAGCGTACCGAAGTAATTTGTGCCCGCTGCGATTCGCACCTGGGCCATATTTTTGATGACGGCCCACCGCCTACCGGCAAACGCTTTTGCATGAACTCGATATCGCTGGATTTTCAGCCCGATGGCCTGGGCAAATAACCTGTTTAACCGGCCCGAAATGTTAAATTATCTGATTTAACATTTCGGGCCGGTTTCTTTTCATCCAATATTCATTTATTCGCCTTAACTTTATCAAATGTCGTCGCATCATATCGTTCGCGAGAAACAGGAGCCTGCTTTACTTGTATTGGGGATAGATAATTTTGAGGAGGAACTGCTGGGGCAGTTATTGGAATGGAGTCCGACGGTGATAACAACACCCGACACCGCCGAAAAGCTGAACAGTTTTGGCATTAAAATAGATTGGATTATTACCGATGATGACGGAACGGCTTGGGCTCAGTCTGACGTAAAGTTGATTGCTGCCGGAAACAGCAATATAACACAGGCAGCGCTAAAGTTTCTTACGGTTAATAATTATCCCGCTGTTAACGTGATAGCCGACGAGCTGGAACTGAGCGATTTTTTGCCTTATGCCGATAAAATTAACCTGGTTATTTTTAATGCCTGGCAAAAAATTTACCCGGTAACATCGGGGTTCAGCAAGTGGAAACCGGCAGGCGAGCAAATTGAAGTGTTGTCGAAAACAAAAGTGCTTAGATATAGCGGTTTGAAGGACAATGGCGGAAACAACTATCAAACTATTGCAGATGGGTTTTTCAGCCTGCAATTTGAGGAGCCATTTTTAGTGATTGCCGAGGCTTTAAATTAGTAAGCACAAAGCAATAAAAAGGGGATTTTGAGGGTGTTGTGTAGGTAATTTTTTTATTGGTGCGTTTTTTGCATTGTTATATAAAATAATATTAAACATCAATTAAACCGTTTAAACATTTTTTAGTCTATATATTTATACAAGGCAGAGAAACCTGCCGAACAGTTAAAAATCTTTCAATCATGAAAAGGACATATAAAAATTTATTTTCATTCGCTTTAGCCGGCTTGTTAAGCTTGTCTTTAGCATTTACTGCTAACGCCCAACGTGGTGGTGGTGGTGGCGGAGGCCAAAGATCTGGCGGTGGTGGCGGAGGCGGCGGTTCCCGTTCATCCGGCGGTGGTGGCGGCGGCAGTGTTAGTGTTTCACGCCCTTCTGGTGGTGGCGGCAGCATAGGAGTTGCGCGCCCATCATATAATGGCGGTGGTGGCAATCAGGGCGTTTCTGTAGCACAGCCTTCACGTGGCTTTAGCGGGAACGGCAGTGTTAACCGTGGCAGCCAGGCAATTGCACCGCAACGCGGCAACTATGGTTACGGCAACAGATCAAATAACGTGGCCATTGCACCTCAACGCAGCAGCGTTAACGGCGCAGGGCAACGTGTATACAGCGGCACACGCAGCTATAACAGCCTTGACAGGCGCGCCTATAACGGCGGCCGTGGTAATTACTATGGCGGCGGTGCCGGTTATGGCCAAAGAGTTTACACAGGCGGATATCGTTACGGCGGTCGCGGTGGTTATTTTGGAAGCCATGTTTATTACCCATACCACAACTACTATAATTCATATTATTATCCACGTATCGGCTTTAGCATAGGCTTCCTGCCTTACGGATACTATCCATTCTGGTATGGCGATTACCAGTACTTTTATAGCGATGGTTTATACTACCGTCAATATAATGATCAGTATACTGTAGTTGAGCCTCCTGTTGGCGCCGAGGTTAAAAACTTACCGTCAGATGCCAAATCTATCATGATTAATGGCGAGCAATATTATGAATCAAACGGCGTGTACTATCAGCCCTATACAAAAGATGATGGCACCCAGGTTTATGTAATTGCCGGTAAAGATGGTGAGTTAAATACCGACAATGGTGGTAACGGCGATGTACAGCAAGGCCCGCAAATTGGCGATATTGTAACACAGTTGCCAGATGACTGCCGCAAGATCAAGATTAATGGCGAAAAGTTGTTTGTTTCTCCCGATGGTTTTTACTACCAGGAAAGCAAAAACAACAATGGCGATACCATTTACAAAATTGTTGGCACTCCATCTGACGAGCCCGATCAACAATAATAAAAATTCAAATACTATAAAAACAGGCTGCTTCGGTAACGAGGCAGCCTGTTTTGCTTTAAACTTATCAATTGAGCAGTCCTTGCATTTTCCGGGCAATTTAAATCTCTCAAAACATTTATCAACCTATCGGCATTGTTATTAAACAAACTTAATTATACCGATATGGAAAATCATGATCACAACGCAATCATTCAAAAGTTGTTGAATTGCGTAGCAGCATGCGAAAACTGTGCAACAGCGCGTTTAAGTGAAGACGATGTACAAATGATGGCAGATTGAATCCGGCTCGACCGTGACTGTGCCGATATTTGCGCCCGGGGGTGCACGCCTATTACAGCGGGATTCGGTGATAGCTCATCAGTACCTGGTGCTATGCGAAGAGATTTGCCGTCTTTGCGCAGCCGAATGTGATAAACATCAACACGATCATTGTAAACAATGTGCCCTGCCTGGTTTGTGCCGAAGCTTGTCATGAACACCATCAGCCAGTTACGCAGGATTAAGCTTGTTGCTGCCACGAGGCCTGCAGCAACCTTAATCAATAAAGGCGAACTACCTTGGGTTTACCCGCATAGTTCGCCTTTATTTTCTAAATGCCTTCCGGGTTTAAAGCTACCTTACGATTTCTTCCCCGTATTAAACCCAAACGGAACAACCACTTTAAAGCTGATGTTACGCCCCATGTTAAAAATACCCGGGCGAACGCCTGCCGGTACGGTTGGATTATCAAAATACTTTAACCTGCTCATGTTTGATTGATAATTAACATTGGCCAGGTTGGTGCCCTCAATAAATAATTTAATTACCGGCTGACCGGCTTTGTTCACAATGTTACCGCCAAAACCGCCGCTTAGCAAATTATAGCCGGGCGTATAGGTTTCTGTTCCATAAGCCGAAAAGAAACGGTTTTGGGCGCTGTAGTGGTCGAACCCAACAAATACATATAGGTTCTTGAGATCGCCAAAGCCGCCATTGAAGGTGCCGCGCAGTTCAGAGTGGGTATGCAGTGGCGGTATAAATGGCAGGTATTTCAAACTATCGGCAACAGGCCCCCCGTTACCTTTATTTTCGCCATAGGTCAGGCTCATAGCATTTTCAAAATGCAACCACGAAATAGGGTGCAGATCTACATTTACCTCGCCGCCATAAATACGGGCCTTGCTTTGTACATAGGTAAATGTGGTATATCCCTGGGTGTAAACGGGGCTACCGTCCTGGTTTAACACCTGTTGCTGGTAAATATAATTGGAGATATCGTTATTAAACAATTCAATACTGGCCGTTACATTGGGCAGCGTTAAAAAGGTGCCTATATCCTCCTGTAAGCTAAATTCCGGTTTAAAACTTTTATCGCCGATATGGTAAATCTGCGAGCCTGGATCTGGCCCGTTGGCCGATATCTCTGCAATACTTGGCGCCCTGAAGCCACGTGATATATTAGCCTTTACCAAAAACGCATCAGATACATTGTAAGTAGCGCCAAAACTGCCCGAAAAACCCCGGAAAGTTTTGCTGAAAGCGTCAAACTGTGTTTTGATATTTGGCGCAGATGTTGGATTTGCGCCGGTATATAACTGCGGAAAACCATTTGCACCCAAAGTATCCACATAAGCGGCGCTGCTGTTAAATGAGCGGTTATCAAACCTTGCTCCTGCCGACAGATCAAGCTTGCCATAACTTTTCTTTACTACAAAGAACGGGCCTATATCAAACTGGTGATATGCGGGGATAGGAAAATCGGTAGCATCGCCAATGGTATTGTTTTGATATTGCCCGTTGATGCCCAACGTAGTTTCGTAATCGTTACCCAGGTTAAAGTTGTATTTAACATCGTAGGTATAAGTAGTTAGATGCAGGTTAAGCCCGGCAATGTCACCAGCCTCGGGGTGGGTATATTCGCGCCTGTGGCTGTATTGGTAGCCCAGGTTTACAATCAGGTTACCATCGCCCAGCCTGAAGTTGCTATTGTTGTAAATGCGATAAAGCTGCACATGCTGGTGCAGGGTAGGAATTGCATAACTATTTAGCACAGATTGGGGTACGATAGGCCTAAACGCATCATCCTCGGTTATCTGGCGGGTAAACTTGCGGGTAAGCGAATCGCGGCTGCCGTCGGGGATGGATTGCTCGTCATCAAATACCGAGGCATTCAGGTACGATGTACCCCATGATTTATTTAAGCCCACCATTACACGGGCATCCTTTTCTTTATAGTTGGTACCGTAAACCCGGCCATCGTGCTCATTTTGGTAGTTTTTGCCCTCTTTGGCCGATACAACAGTTCCCCATACAAAGCCATTTTGGTTGCCCTGCAAGCGGAACGATCCGTTCAACAAGCCCTGGTTGGTGCCATAAATCCCTTGAACCGAACCGGCTATAGTACCTTCGGGAACGGGCGGCGGCGAAATCAAATTCACCACCCCGCCAATGGCATCCGAACCGTAAGTTAAACTGGCAGGGCCTTTTATTACCTCCACCCGGTCAACCGAGTTTTGGTCAACCTCGATGCCGTGCTCATCGCCCCATTGCTGGCCTTCCTGGCGTATGCCATCCATCAGTGTAATTACCCGGTTATAACCCAGGCCATGAATAAAGGGCTTGGATACGTTTGGCCCCGTGGTAACAGCACTTACACCAGGCAACGTAGCTATCTGGTCAATAATATTGCCCGATGCCGCACGCTGCTCTAAATAAGCCTTGCCAACAGCCAGCATAGGCACCGGGCTCCGCTTTATTTCGGTGGCCTTGCTTACGCCGGTAATAACAACCTCGCCGGCCTCAACAGATGATGTTTGCATTTTTACATCATACACCTTTGTTTTCGAAAAATCAACACGTTGGTTAATGGTTAGGTAGCCAATATAGCTTACCTGCACCAGGTAAATACCTTTGGGAATATTGTTAAACGTATACTTACCGTCGGCATCGGTAACGGCGCCTTTACGCAAATCGGGAATGGTAATAGTGGCGCCAATAATGGGTTTGCCATCGGCCTTATCGGTAATGGTGCCAGATAATGTTCCAACAACATCTTCTGGGGGCGGGCTGTTAAGAACAAGTGTAGCAATATGTGCCTGCGCGCCAAAACCTACAAATAATAATATATAGAAGCTAATCAGCTTTAATTTCATAACAAGAATGGGGTGTAAATCAATAAATACCGCTTATAAAACGGCGTTCTTAATAAAAAATGATAACAGAGTGGAATTGTTACGAAAGCACCGGTGGAGCACGACCGGCAGCCAATACGAGCGAAAAGCTTACAAAATCATAATCACATGCCTTAAAAACATGCATCACCGCCGTTTGGTGCGTTGCATATAAAGCATTGTCAATTACTGCGAAGTTGTGGTGCATGGCATCGCACATATCGCATTTTTCTTTAACTGTTTGCTGTGGATGGGTATTAGATACAGATACCGATTTTGAAAAACCCTTTAACAAATGGTGCTGGTGCGTATAAACCATGTACTGCCCCGCAATAAAGCAAATCAGTAACAGCCACGAGTAAATGATATTTACCTTGTTTTTCTTCACGTCAACACCCTTTTTGCAGGATAAAGCAAAAGTAAGCATTTAAACGGGCAATTTAATGCAACATTGTAACAATACTGTTAGTTCATTGGTTCACTGGTTCATTAGTTCATTGGTGGATGGTAGGTTAGATTAGCAAATTCTTATATAAAACAACCTCCAAAACAAGCCCTTAAGCTAAGAGAGAAGGCCGTTGAACTGCTCCGCCATCAAGGACCAATGAACTAATGAACGTCAAACAGAAAAGACCAATGAACTAATGAACCAGTGAACTAATGAACTACCTTTGCCGATATGAAACCTGCAGAAATTAATATAAAGTGGGGTGCGTTGCAAAACCGTATTGCCGAAGATTTTGATAACGAGAAACCCGATATAAAAGTACTATTGTTTTTAATTGGCGTTCAGGAACTTGGCCAGGGGCCGCGCAAATTCAGCAAACGCCAAAAAGAAGAACTGATGCATATTGCCAACTGCAAACTCATGAGCATGATGGGTTTTTACGAGCTGGAAGGCCTTGACCAGGATGGCTGGCCGCACTGGAAACTTGTTAAAGTTATTCCTAATTATACCATGCTGGAGCAGGAAATGCTCATAAAATCATTAATCATAACTTATTTTGAAGAACTGGGGGTGATATAGGATGGTGAATAGTTGATTAGGCGGGTGGTTAGTTAAACAATATTTGTTATTCGTTTCAATTAGGTCATCGAGATTATTATTACAAAAATTCCGGAAATCCCTATATTCGACGAACGGCGTAGCTCTCTTGAACACCTTTGAAAACAAACACCAAGTGAAAAATTCTGGTTTTTCAGATATTCTGCTAATTCTTAAATTCGGAAAACTGCGTAGCACTCTTGAGCGCCGCCAAAAAACAACATGCGAAAAATTCTGATTTCAGACGATGTATGAAAAAAATCCTTACCCTAACTTTACTCTTATTCGTCACTGCCATTGCCTTTGCAAAGCCTCCCAAAAACCAGTACGTGCGCATCAGCACCACCTACGGGAGCGTGATTATCCGGCTGTATAACGAGACTCCTTTGCACCGCGATAATTTTATCAAACTGGCCAAAAAAGGTTTTTACAATGGCGTATTGTTTCACCGGGTGATACAGAATTTTATGATCCAGGGGGGCGACCCGGATTCGAAAGACCCGGCCAAAGCCAAACCTGGTGCCGAATTGGGTAATGGCGATGTTGGCTACACTATCCCGGCCGAATTCAGGGACAGCCTGTTTCACAAACGCGGGGTGCTGGCCGCCGCCCGCGATGATAACCCCAAGAAAGCATCAAGTGGTTGTCAGTTTTATATTGTGGAAGGCAAACGCCTTAGCGATGCCAAAATGGATTCGTTGGAAAACGGACGGCTAAAAGGTTATAAAATACCTGCCTGGCAGCGCGAATATTATAAAACAGTTGGCGGCACAGCACAGCTTGATCATAGTTATACCGTTTACGGCGAGGTTGTGAGTGGCTTTGATATGGTTGACCATATTGCCGCGGTAAAAAAAGATGAAAGGGACCGCCCCCTTACCGATATCCCGATGAAGGTAGATGTGCTAAGTAAAAAGGAGTGTAAGCAACTGGATAAGCTGCTGAGCCAGGGTTCTTGATTTCGGATTTGGGATGTTCGATTTCGGATTTTTTATTTTTTGAATTATCATTAGATGTGACGATTGATAAAATAAAAAATCTAAAATTGTACGCTTTACTAATCTTAATTTTAAATCCGAAATCGAACATCCCAAATCCGAAATGAAAATAATCACTTATAACGTTAATGGTATCCGGTCGGCAATAAGCAAAAACTGGCTGGCCTGGCTGCAGGCTACTGACGCCGATGTTGTTTGCCTGCAGGAAATTAAGGCTACGCCCGATGTACTTACCGACCTTGGGCTGGTTGACCAGATGGGCTACCAACACTACTGGTTCCCGGCCGAAAAGAAAGGCTACAGTGGTACCGCGATATTTACCAAACAACTGCCCAGGCATGTAGAGTACGGTTGTGGCATCCCCGATTTTGACCGCGAGGGCCGCTGCATCCGGGTTGATTTTGACGAGGTGTCGGTCATGAGCGCTTACTTCCCTTCCGGCTCAAGCGGCGATGAACGGCAGGTTTTTAAATACCGTTTCCTGGATGAATTTGGCCGGTATTTGACGCTCTTAAAATCAGAAATTCCTAACCTGGTAGTTTGCGGCGATTATAACATTTGCCACCGCCCTATTGACATCCATAACCCAAAATCAAACGCCAACTCATCCGGTTTTTTACCAGAAGAGCGCGAATGGATGGAAAAATTCATCGAAGGTGGTTTTATAGATACCTTCCGCCATGTGAATAAAGAACCTCATAACTACACCTGGTGGAGTTTCAGGGCCGGCGCACGCGGAAAAAACTTAGGCTGGCGCATTGATTACGCCATGGCCAGTACAGAACTGGAAGCCAACATCAAACGAGCCGCAATTTTACCCGAAGCCAGGCACTCGGATCATTGCCCAGTGTTACTGGAGCTGGAGTTTTAGCCCCCTAACCCCCTGAAGGGGGAACTTTTGACGAATTTATTTTACTATCCTAAAGCCTTGTCGGTTTTAGGAATAGTTCGCCGATGCATTTACATAAGAAAAATCACACCCTTATCGAACTGTGGTCTATTGAGCATCTATAAGACCTGATATTTTTTTTGAAAATAGCAACGTCAATCCGAGGGAAAGCATCAATAATCCGCTCAAACCAAATACGAAGTAAACATTCATTTTTCCCCTCAGAAGATAGAAAAAAAAGAATGAGGGGTTCCAACGACTTACAAATCTTATGAACAGGTAGGCAAACAAAAAAGACAACAGTGGATTTAGCCAAAACCAATGCTTTTTTTTTGCAATTATCAATGAAACAATCAAGCATATAGGTAGCTCTATGAATGGAGCAACAGAAATCCAATTCGTATCTGACACAAGTCGGGCGGTATCAACTCCTTTTAAATTTGGTTTTGATAAGGAGCTAAAAAGAAAATCAATATCCCTCAAGGTAACTACCGAGCCGACGGCCCCGGCAGTTAGCCACAATGCAACCATATGAATGGTAATTAGCCTCCAGTTTAATTTAAGTAAAATGCTTTTCATCGCAACAAGGGATCAGGTTTAAAATTGACAACAAATCAAATATACCAATAAACTTACTAAAACATACTGGCCTGTTTTATTAAAAACGAGCCAATCAAAAAGCTCTCCCTTTAGGGGGCCGGGGGGCTAAATAATAATGCCACAACAGCATACTCGCCATGGTTTTATAGGGCGCCCATTGTTCTGCTACGGCAAGTACTTCTTCCCTGCTGGTATCTTTTGGCAATTTTTTCACCCGCTTTAAGGCATTTACAGCGGCCAGGTCGCCAATGGGGAATATATTGGCGTGCTGCAGTACAAACATCAGGTATACATCAGCTGTCCAGTTACCGATGCCTTTCAGGGCGGTAAGTTTGGCACGGATAACATCGTCAGGTAATTGTTCCAGACCTGCTAAATCGATCTGGCCGCTGATGATAGCCTCGGCCAGGTATTTGGTATAGCTGGTTTTTTGCCTGCTGAAGTAACAGGCTTTAAATTCCTCATCGGTAAGTAACAGCACCCTCGCCGGCGTAATCTCCTGTACCCGCTCACGTATTTTGTTCAATGCGGATAGCGCCGATGCCAGCGAAACTTGTTGCTCCAGGATAATATGTACCAGGGTTTCGAACGTGTTGGGCCGCGACCAAAGCGGCGGATAGCCATATGCATCGATGATATCAGCCAAATCAGGATCGGCTAAAGCAAGTTCATCACAAATTTGATGATAATTGGTATGGTTAAACCGGCCGAACATTGATGTTATTCGGCTTGTTTTACAATGATCTTATCCAGGTTATGCAGATACCTCCGGCCGGTTTTAAAATCGGCAGCCGAACTCATTTGCAGGCTTTCGGGCATCTTATCGGCTTTTATGCCATTCTTTTCTGTCAGTATAAAAACATGGTTGCCTGTTTCGGTATTGTACAGCTCGTTCCAGGAGTAAACCACTTTATAGCCATCGTTACCCTGGCAAACAAAATAAAACGTACTCAGCAGTTTGGGGCTGGCAGTTTTAAATATAGTATGGCTTAAAATATCTTTCAGCAAAACGCCTTTCAACTGGTCGTCTTTATGTTTAAACTCACCTAAATGGTTGGTCACGTTCATTTCGCCAATATCCTGCACCTTGTATTGCATAATGGAATCAATAGTGATAACCGATTCTTTTACAACCTGCCCGGTAATGCTAAACTTTTGTGTTGGGTTAAGTTTTTCCTGGGCAAAGGCTGCTGTGCTATATAGCAATGCAATTAGTAATAGTTTTTTCATGGTTTGGTAAATATAGGGAGCCCGATTTAAAATCTCATAAAAAACAAGAGGGAGCATCACCTCCCTCTAAACGATCAACAAACCAAAACCAGGTTACATTTTACCTGCTGTGTCTTTTTTCATTTTATCCATCTTCATCTTGCTTTTTTCCATTTTGGCCATTTTTTTCTTTTCCATTTTAGCCATTTTCATTTTGCCCTTGGCCATTTTGCCGGTATCGCTTACTGCGGTAACCGGTGCTTTTAAATTTGCCGGAGTTAATGATTTAGCCTGCACGTTAAGGGTTAAACATAGTGCAACTACTGTTGCTGCCAATGCGCCTGAAATAATTGTTTTCATACTTTGATTTTTAGTTTTCATGTTGTTTTATACCAACATTTCAACCTTAGTCGGGCGGCTTAATGATACCTTACAAAGTATTTCAATTTTTATTCAGTTCCTCGTCAATACGGTGTTGCAGGTCTTTTTTAAAACCCTCATCAAGATGTGCCCCTTCGTTTTTCATCGAGTCATGAAAAAGCTGCTGCACCATTTGGTTAATAACACGGCTTTGCTTGTTATACAATGTACAAACCGAGCATCCGGCCAGGTGGATGCGCAGTTCAATAAACTCGCGGAAGCTTAATTTTTTGTATTGTTTTTTTTCAATCAAAAATGTAGCCTGCCTGCAATTGTATATAATATGTTTTAGTGGACTCATATAGCTAATTTTTTAAACCCAGTTTTTTTGAAGGCAGGCACGCAGGTTCAATTTGGCCCTGTGGATAATTACCCAAAAGTTGGCCTGTGTAACTTTAAGCTCGCTGCAAATAATATCTGTAGTAGCATCATCAATATGTTTCATGGTAAAAACAGCCATCCAAAGAGAGGGCAGTTTTTGCATGCACTTTTGTAAAATGCTGTTAAACTCTTTGCCTGCCAGCGGGTCATGGTCTTCAATACCAAAAGGCTTTGGTTGGTAGGCTTTGTTCCAATGCCCGTTGTCTTCGTCAAAAAAATCCTGCTGCTCCTCTTCGGCCTGTTTAACATCGGTGTTTTTTAAGCCCGATGATTTTTTCCGGTAAACATCAATGATCTTATTTTTAAGGATAGCTGTCAGCCAGGTGCGTTCGGAGCTTTTGCCTTCAAACTTATCGGCCCTTTGTAAAGCCGCCAAAAAAGTTTCCTGCACCAGGTCTTTAGCCAGTTCTTCGTCGTTCAATCGCGACAGCGCATAGCCATACAGATAATCGGCATGGGTTTCAACCCAAAGCCTGGGGTTTAAAAGTTGGTTATCAGCAGCCATTAAATAAGTATATTCATAAAACCTTTATTCTGTTAGTCGTTTATGTCGTCCAATCCTTACAATATAATATTGCTTTTTTTACTTGCCCGAAACCGGTTTATAATTGCTTAAATTTACGTATATCCTGTTGATTATATTTCAATTACGCATTATTTGCCTGTTACCGGGCCTGCCAAATAAAAAATTTTTTTTTGTAAGGATATCCAAAACAAGCCGACTAAGCCATAAAAACGTATATCAAACTGATAAAAATTATGAAACGATTTAAAATATTGGCCATTGCTGCCGGCCTTACAGTAGCGGCTTTGGCAACAACAGCGTTTACTATCCCTGGTAACGCGGCAAAAAAAACTTACCCCCAAATTACAGGCAACGGATTTGCGGTAATTGAGCTTTTTACATCCGAGGGTTGCTCCAGCTGCCCGCCGGCCGATGAGCTGGTGGCACGGATACAGAAAGAAGACGTTGACAAACCGGTTTACATTCTGGCTTTCCATGTTGATTACTGGAACCGCCTGGGCTGGAAAGATCCTTTTAGCAGTGCCGATTATTCGAAACGCCAAAACCAATATGCTAACTGGCTAAACCTACAATCGGTTTATACGCCGCAGATAGTAGTTAACGGGCATAAGGAATTTGTAGGATCGGAAGAAGGTACTTTGCGTAATGCTATTACCGCCGGCTTACGCGCTGCCCCGGCGGGCGGCCTAACCCTTAACGCGCAGAATACCGCAGGCCATATTGCCGTGCAATACAAGGCCGAAGGCGCGGGCAAGAACACTACATTACTATTGGCCCTGGTGCAAAAAAACGGGCAAACCAAAGTGCAGCGCGGCGAAAACGGCGGCCGTACACTATCGCATGTGCAAATAGTACGTAACCTACAAAGCGTACCATTAAACACAGCCGGCGCCGGCACAGCAAATATTGCTTTGCCAAATGGTTTTAGCGCTGCCGGCTATGAGGTTATTGGCTTTGTACAAAACACCGGCAATGGTGCTATATTGGCTGCGGCAAAATCGGGCTTTGATACTGGTGTAAGTAAATAATAAAAGAGAAAGCTTTGTTGTTCACAAACGGGTTGTGGATTACAAACAAGGAATTTCAGAAAGTTTTTTTAATTCCCTCCCAATGGGAGGGGTGCGGCTGACAATGAGCGCAAAGGCAGGGAGGGGTTATACGAGTGACAAGCTGAATGGTGCTTGAATGCCTGATTTAACCCCTACCTCCTCCTTCCCCAAGGAAGGAATCGCACAAGCCGGCGCTCTTTTGAACATTCAACGCTTTAATTTTCCAAGTCAAACACCAAACCAACACTAAATGAAAATAATAAAAGAAAAACACCCGCTGGCCATGCGGTGGACGCATTGGGTAAATTTCCCCATCCTTACAATTATGATATGGAGCGGGATGCTTATTTACTGGGCCAATGATGAGTACAGCATTACCCTGTTTGGACATACTTTTTTCAGTTTTTTTCCGCAGTGGTTTTACCATGCCTTTAACATAACCCACCGGCTATCTGAGGGAATGGCTTTCCATTTCTTGTTTATGTGGGCTTTTGCGCTTAACGGCCTGGTTTATGTATTGTACACCATCATATCGGGCGAGTGGCGCGAACTGGTACCGCAAAAAAAATCGTTTAAAGAAGCCTGGCTGGTGTTGCTGCATGATCTCCACGTCCGCAAAATGGCGCCGCCGCAAAACAAGTACAACGCGGCCCAGCGCATTGCCTATACCGCAATTATTGTAATGGGGTTTGGTTCGCTGATAACCGGGCTGGCTATTTACAAACCGGTGCAGTTTTATTATTTAACCTGGCTATGCGGCGGTTACCATTTTGCACGCATCCTTCACTTTGCATTAACCATTGGCTATGTGTTTTTCTTCCTGATCCATATTATACAGGTGATACTTGCCGGCTGGAATAATTTCCGTTCGGTGATATCCGGATTTGAAGTTATCGCAGTAAAAGATCCTGAACCTATTACCGAAACCCCAACCCCCACTACCGATGAAAACCCCGTTCAATAAAAAAAATAAAGGCCCTAAAAAAACCCTTACGGTTGAGCAAAAAATTACCCGCCGCAATTTTATATCATTTGGCACCTTTTTTATAGCTGCCGGGGCTGCCTATGGCGGATGGAAATGGCTTTATAATTCGCCCGAGGAAACGGCAACCGTAACAGCAGGGGCACGGGCTTCTTTGCGCCGGGCTTTAAACAAAACCGAGCTTGCCTTCCGCAGGGTATTCAGCAATAGTAACCTGGTTAAAACTTACCCTAAAGAAATGGCGGCGAAAAATGTACGCCACAATGAAGATATTGGCAGCGAAGGCAAAATAGATGTAGCCGCCTGGCGGTTGCAGGTAAAAAAACACTCGGGCGAAGTGCTGAGCATTTCCATTGATGATATTAAAGCCCTGCCAAAAACAGATATCGTTTATGATTTTAAATGCGTAGAGGGCTGGGACCAGATATCGCATTGGGGCGGCGTAAAATTCAGCGATTTTATAAGTCATTTTAAATTAGACGATCAGACAAAATTACAATACGTAGGCCTGGCAACGCCCGATAAAGGATACTATGTGGGTATTGATATGCCAAGCGCCATGCATCCGCAAACCCTGCTGGCCTACGAGGTAAATGAACAGCCCCTGCCGCCAAAACACGGCGCGCCGCTGAGGCTCATTATCCCGGTTAAATACGGCATCAAAAACCTAAAACGTATAGGCACCATGACTTTTAGCGATAGCCGCCCGCCCGATTACTGGGCCGAGCAAGGCTATGATTATTACTCGGGACTTTAAGGAGGTTGAAGGTGAAAGGTGAAAGGCGAAAGGTAAAAGGCGAAAGGGTGAATGATTCGCCTTTATCCCTCAAATAACCTTTCTCCGGTAGCTTATCCCCCTCAGCCGCAGCTACCTTTTACCTGCCCCGCCGCCGCCGAAGCTACCTTTTACCTTTCGCCTTTTACCTTTTCCCTCCACCCTTTGCGGCATTGAGTTAATATTTGCATATTGCAATACATGCCGGCAGCTAAACTTCCACTTTCAAAACAACTTGCTTATGCCTGCGGGATGATAGGCTGGAGCGTGATGACTAATATCATTATCGTGATGCTGCCCTACTTTTACCTGCCTCCATCCAACTCGGGGTTAATTCCGCTGGTGCCGCAGTTGCTGGTGTTTGGGGTGCTCAATATCATGTCAATCATAGTAGCCTCGGGCAGGTTTGTTGATGCCGTTTTTGATCCCTTCATTGGTTCACTCAGCGATAAAAGCGAAAACCCGCGAGGGCGGCGTATCCCCTTCATGAAATGGGCTATTTTGCCGGCGGTTGTTTTTTGCGCGCTTACTTTTCACCCGGCGACCCGAATGGAAAGCATGAAAAATGCGGCCTGGATCACGCTTACTCTTGTTTGCTTTTTTATGGCTGCCACCAGCTATATAATTCCCTATAACGCGCTGTTGCCAGAGATGGCCGATACCGCCGCCGAAAAAGTAAAGCTCTCCTCATTTCAACAGGTGGGTTTTGTTATCGGTATTATCATATCGGCCATGGTAAATAATTTTGCCGACCTGGTGCAGCATAGCTTCCACATATTGGACCGCAACTCGGCAGTACAGTATACCATCTGGGGCTTGTGCGGCTTTGCAGGGTTAATAATGTTGGTGCCCGTTTTAAGTATTGATGAAAAAAAATACTCCAGCAGCAAGCCAACGCATTTACGGCTGATTCCGGCCATCAGAAAAACGTTTGAAAACCGAAATTTCAAGTACTACCTCATTTCCGATTTTTCGTACTACATGTCGCTCAGTATCATATCAAGCGGCTTGTTATATTTTTTAACCGTACTGCTCAACCTGCCCGAATCAATGGGCGGGGTTTTAATGGGATCAATGGTGTTGTTTTCGCTGGTATTTTATCCTATCGTTAATCTCCTGTCTAAAAAAATCGGTAAAAAAATTATTGTGCTTTTTTCATTTGGCCTGTTGAGCCTCATTTTTGTAGCGATATTTTTCCTGGGTAAATTCCCGTTCGCGCCGCAGGTACAAATTTATATCCTGGTTTTAAGTGCGTCATTTCCCCTGGCTTCATTAGGGATCCTCCCGAATGCGATACTTGCCGAGATAGCCCAAAGCGAGGCCCTGCGTACGGGTGAAAACCGCGAAGGGATGTTTTTTGCTGTTAAATACCTGTTTGTAAAATTAGGCCAAACACTGGGTATAGCCCTGTTTGCTTTTTTAACCGTATATGGTAAAGATCCGGGCCACGATTACGGCTTACGCCTTAACGGTATTTGCGGTGCCGTACTCTGCCTGTTGGCTATAGTATTTTTTAGCCGGTTCAGGGAGCAGAAGGTGAGTGGATGAGGGAATTTGAGGATTTGAAAATTTGAAAATGTTTGCAAGAGGTGGGTATCGATCCATTATCGCCGGTGTAACACACTCCGGCCAATTCGCAGTGGCGGCGCGAGCCCCATCAATAGAAGATTTGAAAAATCACTCACCTAATCAACCATTCACCAAAAACTACCTCCCAATATTATTAGGCCGCGTATAAACCAGGTGCATTACGTTAATGTTGCGCATTTCAAAGGCGGCTTCACAATAGCAGAGATAATAGTTCCATTTGCGGATAAATTTATCGTCAAAGCCCAATGATCTTACTTTAGGCACGTTGGCGTTAAAGGCTTCGTGCCATAATTTTAATGTTTGGGCATAATCCAGCCCGATATCTTTCAAATCAACCATTGTCATATCGCCGGTACGGTTAATAGATTCATTAATGGCGCCTACCGATGGCAATAATGAGCCCGGGAAAATATGTTTCTGAATCCAATCAACCCCTTTACGCAGGGCTTTGTAGCGTGAATCGGGCGAGGTGATTACCTGGATGGCCAGGATGCCGTCTTTCTTTAACAGCTCGTGGCATTTTTGGAAGTAAACATCCATATAGCTAAAGCCCACGGCTTCCAGCATTTCAACAGATACTATCTTGTCAAAAGTGCCATGCATCTGGCGGTAATCTTTTACCAGGATGCTTACCCTATCACTTAAACCGGCAGCCTCAACACGCTCAACGGCCAGTTTGTGCTGCTCTTCGGATATAGTTAACGATGTTACCTTACAACCGTATTTTTGAGCCATGTAAATGGCATTGCCGCCCCAGCCGCTGCCAATTTCAAGTACATGATCGGTTGGTTTTAAATGCAACTGGCGGCACAGCCTGTCATACTTGGCTATCTGCGCTTCTTCCAGGCTTAAGCCATCTTTATAAAAGTAAGCGGCCGAGTAGGTCATGGTAGGATCAAGAAAACTGGCAAAGAAATCGTTGTTCAGGTCGTAGTGTTCCGAGATGTTCTTACGCGAGCCTTCAACGGTATTGGCCCTTTTAAAATGATATATTTTATTAAACCACTTCATAACGTTAAGCGACAGCGTTTGCACTTTGCTGCCCGACAGGCCCGGTGTATTTTCAATATTCAGCAGAAACCATTTAATTACATTAGTGATATTATCGGTATCCCAAAGCCCATCAACATAGGCCTCGCCAAAGCCTATATCGCCAAATAAAATAAGGCGTTTATAAAATTCGCTGTGGTTTATGGTAACGCTTGCAGTAACATTACCCGTGCCATTGCCCAAAACCATTTGTCCGCCATCGGGCAAAGTAAGGTAAAGGGTTCCCTTATCCATTTTGGATAGGATATTCAAAACAATATCCTGGTAAAAGCTATTGGTTTTTGTGATTGTAAGCGTGCTGGCCATGGTTCAGAAAACTATTATGCTGGTATGGTTATTTGTAATAGTTACGTAATTTAATTGGTGCAAGGTTTTATCAATTTACAAAAAATTGAAATAAAGCAAATGAAAGAGTCAGGAAATTAGATTCAAGAATCAAGAAAGACAAAAACAATGATCAATTGTCATACTTGGTTTCAATCAGGAAAAGACATGTAAGCCGATAGCCCGTATGTTTAGGCCCCTTCTACTGTCTTTGTCTTAACTCTTGATTCTTGACTCTTGATTCTCTTCCAAAAGGTCTGAATACTTCTTTTTGCAGTTCTTTTTGATCTTCTTTTTTATGAAAGGGTATTTTTTTAAGCCAAAGCTTCAAAGCCTGCCAATGTATAAGCGTAATTACTTTTAGGGTGATGAGCGGGAAGCTGACAAAATAAAGCAACAGGTTGGCATCGGTAAGGGGTTTTCTTACTCCCTTTAACGTACTGATAAAAAAACGGTTGCCTTGTTTATCATAATCATCAATTTTTACCTGCAGTTTTTCGCCAGGAATGTGCAGGTCGAAATCAAAATTGGTATCCATATCGATAAACGGCGATACATAAAAGTACTTTTCGGTGTTCAGTTTAAACTGATCGCCTTGCATAGTACCGGCGCTTAAAAAGTATGGCTTCATCTCCAGAAAGGTATTGCAAACCTCCACTATTGAACAGGCAATTTGCCCGTTTTCGTGATAGCAAAAATAAAACGATACCGGATTAAACTGGTAACCCATAGTGCACAGGTTGGTAAGCACCATGATACGGCCGGTGCCAATATCCATGCCGTTTTGTTGCAGATAAGCGGTAATATGCTGGCGGATATTTTTGGAAGTATCCGGATTTTCGCGCGGCAACTGCAAATGATCTTTATCCCTGAAATTGAAAAGATTGAACCGGTTACGGCTCATGAGCTTCAGGCTTTTACTTAGGCTATCAATCTCATCCAGATCGAGGTAAAACATAAACACCTCGTAGTGAAAGCTATGCACCTTTGGCGCAAGCCGGTGGTGCATCACTTTTGCCTTGTATAAACAGGAATTGACAGCGGTGTTTGCCATGTATGAATATACGGAATAAATGGGCAACTGGTTTAGCAAGGCCGGTGGCTACCGAAAAATCAGGTGTTTTAAATTTCGGAAATTATAAGCAGCAGAAAGAATCAGGTAGCCTCTACGAGGCAAAAAAGGGAGAGACAATATTTTCTACAAACGGGTAGCCTCTACGAGGCAAAAGCGCAATACATAGTCCTAAAAAAGTTTACAGTTTTTAGATAATCCTACTGTGTATTAACAGATTGTTTATTGCCTCGTAGAGGCTACCCGTTTGTAGCGCAGAGTCCAAAATCCATCCTTTGACCCGTAGGATCTACCTGTTTTTCCGGGAACGCGCTATAGATACTTACACCGCCGGCCGTATCGCCACACTTTCATCATACACCGCCCTGCCCAGCAATTGCGAGCAAAGTTTAACGGCGCTGGTAAAGGCATCCTCGTGGAAGCCGTATTTAAAATAACTGCCGCAAAAGTAAACCGGTCCTTCGAGGTTTAATTTATACAACTGCTCCTGCGCGCTTATGGCGGGCACATCAAACAACGGATGGTGGTAATCAATTTCGCGGATGATCTTTTTAGGGTCGATGTTATCGTGCGGGTTGATGGATACAAAATAGTTCTTTTTATCTGATACGCCCTGCAGCATGTTCATCCAGTAAATGGTGCTTGGGTTAAGCTTGCCGTTTTCATTTTGGATGCGGTAATTCCAGCTGGCCCAGGCCAGTTTGGCTTTGGGCATAATGCTTTCGTCGGTATGCAGGGTGGCTTTGTTGTACTGGTATTTAAAGCAGGATAGCAGGCTGTGCTCACGCGGTGTAGGTGTATCCAGCAAAGCAAGAGCCTGGTCGCCGTGGGTGGCGATGATCACCCTGTCGAATGTTTCCTGCGAGCCGTCGGCTGCATGAACCGTTACTTTGCCATCCGGGGTACGCACAACCTTGGTGGCTTTACGGTTTATGTGAATACGATTTTTAAACGGCCTGATCAGGATTTCCCGGTATGATTGACTTCCTTTCTCCAGCGTATACCACTGGTGCTGGGTATCGAGCCCTAAAAAGCCATGATTCTGAAAAAAACGGATAAGCGTTACCGCCGGAAAATCCAGCATCTGCTCCATCGGGGTAGACCATACGGCCGAGCTCATGGGCACCAAATACTTCCACAGCATTTCTTCGCCAAAACCAAACTCTTTTACATACCGGCCTATCGAATAATTGGCATACTTCGGGTCGTCAACAATTTTAACGCTCTCTTTATTAAACCTGCCAATCTGCATCAGCATTTTAATGTATTTAATATTGAAAATGTTCTTGCGCTGTGCAAACAAGTGGTTAACACTCGAACCCGAATACTCCAGCCAGGTAGGCATATGCTGCACGCTGAACGACATATCGGTTTTTTTAACAGGTGCTCCAATCTCGGCAAACAGGCGGCACAGGTTGGGGTAGGTATGGTAGTTAAAAACCATAAAGCCGGTATCTACATATACGGGCTTGCCATCTTCGTCTACCGTTACGGTATTGGTATGGCCGCCAACATAGTTATTTTGCTCGTAAAAAGTAAGGTCGCTGTTGGGGTGCAGGAAATGGCCACAGCCCATGCCGGCAATACCGGTGCCTATAATAGCCGTTTTTAACATGTTATTTTGTTACCGTATTTAAAAAGCGTTCAACAGTATAGGTAGCCAGCTGCCCGCCTGGCCCGTTTAAATTAAAATCGAACCCGTGGGTGGCCCAGGGCAGTTTTAAGTAAAAATGTTTGATGCCGTTTTGCTCCAGCTTCAGGTTTAACCTCCGGCTGTGCTCGGGCGATACCAATACGTCGTTTTCGCCGTGGATGATGAGCGTTGGCAAAGCTTGCTTATCCACAAACTCCAGTGGCGAACAAGCCGCAAACTTTTGCGGTACCTGCTGATAGGCCCCCCCGATGTAATCGCGCATCACTTTACGCGAATCCATGATCAACCGACTTGAAGGTATGGAATATCCCCAAACCATATCTGCCGGGCCATAATAATCAATTACCGCTTTTAAACCAGGCTCATGCAAGGTGTAAGCAGCCAGCAAAGCTATCTGCGCCCCGGCCGACCGGCCCAGCAAAATAAAATTGTTAGTATCGATATTTAACTCCTCCGCATGTGCACGCAGGTAAGCAAAAGCGGCATGCACATCCTCCACCGGCGCAGGCGTTTGGTATTTGGGTGCCAAGCGATAAGTTATGGCCGCTACATTATAACCTATGGTTGCCAGGTAGCTGTTTAATTCGGGCAGCTGTTTGTTATCGCCCTTATTCCATGAACCGCCATGTACAACTACCACGCAGGGCCGGTTACCCGCTTTTTGCGATGGGAAATAGTCCATAGTAAGGTTTAAATCCGGGTATTGGTTGTAGATATAGGTTTTATAGGCGACCTCCTTGTTTCCCCTGAACATATTGAAAAAGCTATAGGGTGGTTGTGTATTGGCACCATCAACAATAGTGCTGTCTGGCCCAAACTCAGCGGTAAAATTCTGCTTAAGATTTGCGGCTACATTATAGGCCCTGATTATTGGTGTGGTAAATAAAATAAGGGCCAAAACACCCGTAATCGTTCCGGCCAGCTGGTATTTTGCCGAAAAAAATCCCGACAAAAGCGCGGCTAAAGTAAACAAGATAAACACCCAGCAAAACTCTGTGGCGATGATAGATGCCATCCACATGGTGTATTCAAAAGCTTTAAAAATAGTGAGTAAGGATATCAGCAATAATATAATGCAGATTACAAAACGGATCATGCTGCTTTTTTATGAAATAAATAGTGACTTACAATCCATTCGTTACCGTTATTATAGTTCCACAGTTCGGCACAGGCCATGTAAAATATCCGCCAGTACACCCACCATTTCACAGCCTGGTCTTTTCCATAGGTTTGCTCAAACAATGGCATAATTTCGGTTTTGTGTTTATCCATATTGCTTAGCCATGCCTCGGATGTTTTGCCGTAGTGCGTGCCGTTTACATGCCAGTGCTTTTCAACCAGCAGGTGATCGTTAAAATAAAACATCAGGTCATCGCTGGGCATAATGCCACCGGTAAAAAAGTACTTGCTCATCCAGTCGGTTTCGTCAATTACCTCAAACAGGTAAGCGTACTCCTTGTGCGTAAATATATGAATGAACAGCTTGCCATCAGGTTTTAAAAACGAAGCTACTTTGGCCATCAGCAACTGGTAATTACGCATGTGCTCAAACATCTCAACCGATACCACTCTGTCGAATTTATCGGCTATCGTAAAAGTATTCATATCGGCAGTAAATACGGTAAGGTTGCTTATTCCACGCCTATCGGCCTGCTCATCAATATGGGCTTTTTGTGTACGGGAATTGGATACCACCGTAAAATTGCTCTGCGGAAATTTAACTGCCATATATAACGATAACGAGCCCCAGCCACAACCCAGTTCCAACACATTCATCCCATTGGCTAACTCTGCCCGCTTGCAGGTTATTTCCAGCATATCATCTTCGGACGTATCAATATCGGTAACACCAGGTTTCCAGTAACCGCTTGAGTATTTTAAATTTTTGCCCAGGCAGTACTGGTAAAATTGGGTTGGTACTTCGTAATGCTGTTCATTGGCATCGGCAGTATTAACCGCTATAGGCGATGCCTTTAGCTGGGCAATCAACGACATTAAATGTTCCTGCTGAGCCTCTACATCACCTTTATTTTCATCGGCAAGGCGTTGCTTTAATAATTTCCGGATCCCCTGCCTTAAAAGCAGGTCCGGAACTTTGTCTTGTTCAATTAGTTTATCGTACCACATATTTTAGGTTGTACGTTTAACGTGTTAAGTTATACGTTTTTTTGTTGAGTTGATTTTTAAGAGGTATACGTTGTACGTTATAACTTGGATTTCGCCGCAACTATTTTTATTATTTATCTCGACTTTTTACTTTACCTCAGGACCGTTTGTTAATTTTTAACGGCACTAATATCTCTCTAAAAATCAAACAAAATCCCGCTTAAAATGCGCACTTTCAAAATGATAAGTTTATATTAGCAATCACTAATTAATGCCCTAAATTGATTTCACTAATTTGCAGGTTTGCCCTTGCGCTACTTTTTCTTACCCTAACCACAACTGCCATTCGTGCACAAACCAGGATGAGTTTAGAGGATTCGCTAAAAACCCAAAGTGACGCCAATGGTCTTTTAAACTCCTTTTTCAGCAGTAAAAAACCGGCTACCGCAGATACCAGCCTCCAGGAAAAAAACTTTTTTTGGGCGGTATTACCATCCGCGGCCTACAACCCAAGTGTGGGCTTTGCCATAGGCGCAACGTCGGCCGCGGGCAAATATTTTGGCGACAGGCGCAATACCATATTATCGGTCATGAATGCCGGGGCCTATATTTCTACAAATGGGCTATCCACGCTTGAATTTAAACATAACGCCTTTACTTCAAAAAATAGCTGGAACCTGCAGGGTACCTTACAGGTTGGCAAAACCATAGCCAAAGATAATGGCCTGGGCACCGGGCGGCGTAGTGTTGGCGACGGCCCCTTTCATATGGGCGACAGGCATTTTGGTGATAACCCCGACGAGTTTCCTATCAGGTATACTTACTTAAAAATAAACGAACGTATTTACCGGAAAATAACCGACCATATTTATGTGGGCGCGGGTCTTAGCTTTAACTTTTATAACAACATTGACGACAACCGCAAAAACATCCCGGTTGAAGAAACGCACAACTACAGGTATAGTATCCGCAAAGGTTATTATCCCTTTAAATACAATGCAAACGGCATCCTGCTAAACTTTCAATATAACAGCCGCGATCAGCCCAACCGGGCATTTAAAGGTATTTATGCCGATGTAGTTTTGCGTACCAACCAGGGCTGGCTGGGCAGCAACCATAATGCCGTACAACTAAAAGCCGAATTCAGGAAATACTGGAGCCTGAGCGATACCGACCCCGAAAACGTGCTGGCTTTTTGGCACTGGGCCAACTACCTCCTGAGCGGATCGATACCTTACCTTGAGCTGCCTGGCACCGCAAGCGATGCCTACGGCCGCATTGGCCGGGCTTTTATAATAGGGCGGTTTAAAGGGCCATCCTTTGTTTACAACGAGGCCGAATACCGGTTCCCATTAACTAAAAACAAGCTTTTAAGCGGCGTTACTTTTGTAAATATCGAATCGGCCAATAACCAGCGCGATATCAAATTATTCAGGTACTGGGAGCCGGGGGCGGGTTTTGGGTTACGGTTGCTGTTTAACAAATATACCCGATCGAACATGTGCTTTGATTACGCCCGCGGCAGCTACGGCTCCAATGGCTTTTTTTTAGGGCTTAACGAAGTATTTTAGATACTTTATCTGCATATAAAATACTTCTGTCTCCTATAGACCACAAATGGTTTCATTTTTGCGAGGGAAAAGCGAACAGTTTTAACCTTAACAAAAATGCGCGTTCCATTTACACCTGAGCTGCTTGGCAACCTGATAGAAAAAGGATATGGTTATCTTTTAGTAAATATTAACAGCCAGCTTACCGACGAGGCCGTTACCATTACCATGATGCCGGTAAAACAAAAACCGGCATTAAACAACCTGCCCGATGGTTACGAGACCTTTTATAAAATTACCCGCGAACCGATGCAACTGGCTTGTGGCGTAGATAGCAACAACATTTTTATTGAGTATCATACCATTGATAATACAATCACCCAGGACGAGTTATTTGACGACCGTTATTTCAGGATGAGCGAAGATTTTTTCAGGCAGGTATTGGAAAGCCTGGAAGATTACGCGGTAATTACTACCGATACCAATGGCGATATCAACAGCTGGAATACCGGCGCCGAAAAGGTTTTGGGCTATAAAGAGCTTGAGATTTTAGGCAAATGCGCCGATGTATTTTTTACTCCCGAGGACGTTGCCGCCGACGTGCCTGAGCAGGAATTAAAAACCGCCCTGAGAGAGGGCCGCGCTATTGACGAACGCTATCATATGCGTAAAGATGGCACCCGTTTTTGGGGCAGCGGGCTGGTATTTCCGCTATATGACGATCAGCACAAACATCGCGGATATACCAAGATCATGCGCAACCTGCGCGAAAGGGAACAAGCGCAAGCACAAAAAAATCTCTAATAAAAAAGGGGCGCAAATTGCGCCCCTTTTTTATATCCTATAATCAAACCCGTTGGGGTTACAATGAATCTGTTGAAGTGAGACCGCCTTGTTGTAAGGTGTGCTCTTTATTAAGTAGCGGAGAACCTTGCGTAAAGATGCCCATGATAAATAACGCGCCTCCAAAAAGCACTTGCGGAATCCAGATTGTTGAATGAAAATCATATACCCATGGCGAGCACATTAAAAACGAACCCATAATTACGTCGTTAACATTGTGCATGCTCATCGGAAATACTTTTAAAAAGCCCAGTTTGTTATTAGCAAAAATAGCCATGATCAATTGCAGCCATCCTATAATTAATGGTAAAAATAACGCCGCGCCACCAATGTGCAAGGTATCAAATGTCCACAGTGTCGAAATTAGTAAAAGGGCAATTACATAATTTAAAACTGCATAAGTTGTTGTAGGAATGAAGCTTTTCATTGTTGTAGCTATTGTTGTGTTGTAATTATATTAATGTGCGTATGTTAAAAACCGTTCCAAAGTTAAACATTTATACAGTTTTTTGATATTTAAAATCAGCTGTAACGTTTTATATTACTTAAAACAAGTACCTTTAATTAATTGCTTTAGCAATTCGATTCAAAGATAAGCGTTTTAAAAAATAAAGCAATTCCTTTTCTTCCTTTAATGGCGGGGCAAAAGAAACTCCCGGCTAAGTACCATTTCCAATACAAATTAAACCGGGCTGCCAAATTTGCTGGCCTAATATTAATATCTATAAAACAGAATCATCATGAGCAAGGACAGACAAGCCGTAAAAGAAAAAAAGAAACCTGCCGCCGAGGGCGGTAAAAAAGCACCATCTGATTATCAATCGGGCAAAGCCAATGTGGTAAAACCCATTAATGCCGATAAGAAAAAGTAGTTTTTTAGCGGGCAAAGGTTTTCGGACGATGGATCTCCGAAAGTAAAAAGTGCGGAGGGTCTCGGAACAATTTGCCCACAAGCATTATCACGACCATTATATTATGTCATTGCGAGCGATAGCGTGGCAATCCCGTCGGATGCATAGGGGATTTGCATCGTTTGCGATTGCTTCGTACCTCGCAATGACATGGTTTATTTCGTCATTTCTGCATGCGTTGGATGTGTCGGCACCATAGCCAACTTTTGTATTTACTCATCGCCTGTGGAGATATAGCTGATAGGTAGACTACACCAAAGGATCAATCTTAGCAGACAGTGCCTCTATAAATTGCCGGGAAACGAATTCAAAATAATTCGTAGGTATAAATGCCTCTTCGATTTGATTTGTTTTATAATTTTTCCATATAAATCGTTGGCGGTTTTCATTTCGTTCATTTATTAGAATAAGCCCTATCGTACCCCTTATACAGCCATCTCCGACGTCATCCAACCAAAATGTGTCTCTACAATAATCCAAAGATGCTGTCTTATCCCCTTTATAATCCACATCGAAATACTTTTCATACAGGTCATAAAACAATTCTTCTTTCGGTATCATCTCAGATTTGAAATAGATGCGATTTTCAGACCCTTTCAAAAATCCTTTTAAATGAAATAAGGAATTTGATAATGTTGTTCGTTCTTCATAAATACCCACTGTAATACCGTCTATCCGAAAACAAAGGTTCCCCCAATAGTCTGCTTTATCATGGTCTGTAAGTTCCCAATGGAAAGCAAATATTCTTGAATCGCCTATCTTTTTCGTCATAGGTAAAGCATCAATTTCAGCAGATAATTCTTCTACAAATTGATGAGAAACCAATTCAAAATACCCTTGAGGTATAAATGCTTCCTCGATTTGATTCGTTTCATGGTACTTCCATATAACTCTTTGTCGATTTTCATTGGGTTCATTTAGTAGTATAAGCCCTATTTTATCCCTTATGCTATCTTCTCCAATCTCATCCAACCAAAATGTGTCGCTAAAATAACCAAAAGAGGCTGACGAATCCCCTTTATAATCCCTATCGAAATACTTTTCATATAAGTCATAATACAGTTTATCTTTGGGAATCAACTCAGATTTGAAATAGATGCGACTTTCCGATTTCTTTAGAAACTCCTTCAGATAATATACAGAAATAGATAATGTAGTAAGTTCTTCATAAATACCAACTTCAACACCACCTATCCAAAAACAAAAATTTCCCCAGTAATCATTTTTTCCATGATCTACAGGTTCCCATTGGTATGCAAATAAACTCTTATCGCCTATAATTTTCATTGCACCTTTAAACAAATCACTATTTCCTCTCGCCCTGCAAAGTTGCTGCTATCTGCAATGCTTTATAGGCGTTTACAATACCGCCGGTTTTGCTCAGGGTTGTAAAATCAACCTTATCTGTTTTGCTGCCGGGTTTGTAAACCATGGTGCCGGTAAGCGGGGTGGCTGATGCCAGGATCACCTGCTTTAGTTGTTTGGCACTCAGATTAGGATAATACTCCAGCAAAAGAGCCGCGATGCCTGATGTTATAGGTGCCGAAAAACTGGTACCATCTTCGGTGTTAAACTCCGCATCAGTATCAACAGTGGTAACCTTTACACCCGGGGCAAAAACATCCACCATCTTTTTACCGTAGTTGCTAAAGTCGCCGGCCAGGTGATCGCCCAATTTTGCAGATGAAGCGCCCACGTTGATCAGGTTATCTGCATCTGTTGATGAACCATCGGCAAATAAATCATTCGGATAATCGGGGTTCTTATCCATATCGTCGTTATCATTTCCGGCAGCCAGCACCAGCAACACATCTTTTGAGGCAGCGTACTTAAACGCATCATCAACCCATTGCTTATGCGGCGATAGTTTTTTGCCAAAGCTCATGTTAATGATTCTGGCCCCGTTATCAACCGCGTAACGGATGGCATTGGCAACATCTTTATCGTATTCGTCGCCATTTGGCACAGTTTTAACGGCCATAATGCGCACATTATCGGCCACGCCATTAATTCCGTAACCGTTATTACGTACCGCGCCAATAAGCCCGGCCACGCCTGTACCGTGCGATGCATCGGCAAATTTTAACAAGTTATTACCGTAAGGCTTATGATCCATGCTATCTACATTGTCGCCAACAATTCTTTTTCGGGCTTCCAGGTCGGGCGCAAGGTCATTGTTCAGTTTGGCCAGGTATTCGCTCAAATCTTTAATAATTTCGGCATTGGTTTTATTACCGCCTTCCTGCGAGAATATGGTTGTCCAAACATATTTACTCTGGCTCAAAGTGTCGTTGGCCGTTTTCAGGTTTACCAGATCCGTTTCCCTAAAAGTGCCGCTTGCCCCTATTTTAAGCGCCTGTTTAATATACCCGCTGGTTGCCATCAGCGCGTTCATAATAGGCTGTAGCTGCGAGGTTTCGGTAGTTGCCTTGTTTAGGGTTGTATCATAAATAGTTTTAACGCGCTGCCAATAAGCAAATTCTTTTTTGTTGGTAGCGGTGCTATCGGTAACATTTGCGTACTTGCCTTTCAGCTTATTGTACTCGCGCACCTCCTCGGTAGTTTCGTTAAAGTCTGCTTTACCTCCGGCACCGCCCAAAAAATTCCAGCCATGTATATCATCCACATAACCATTATGGTCGTCATCAATGCCATTGCCCGGAATTTCTTTTTTATTTACCCATAAAATACTTTTAAGGTCTTTTTGCAGGGTGTCAATACCACTATCCAGGGTAGCCACCACCACTGTTTTACTTTGCTTGCCTTTTACAAAAAGATAAGCTTGTTTTAAGCTGATGCCAAAGTAGCCATCAGTTTTAAGATCCATCAGGTGCCAGAACTTTGGCGGTTCGGGATCGGACTTTTTCACGGCCTCCTGGGCCGTTAACGTTGTAGTTATTGCTAATGACGAAAATAAAAGGCCGCTTAAAATAAATGAACGAAAGTTGAACATGTACAAGTATTAGAAAATAAAAAAAATTAGAGGTCGAATTTGATCCCCTGAGCTAAAGGCAACGTTTTTGAATAATTAATAGTATTGGTTTGCCTCCTCATGTAAACTTTCCATGCATCAGATCCCGATTCGCGGCCGCCGCCGGTTTCTTTTTCGCCGCCAAAAGCGCCGCCTATTTCGGCTCCTGATGTACCAATGTTTACGTTGGCAATTCCACAATCAGAACCAGCGTAGGATAAAAATTGTTCTGCCTCGCGTAAATTATTGGTCATAATGGCCGATGATAAGCCCTGCGGCACCCCATTTTGCAGCTCAACAGCCTCCTCGATGGTTGAATATTTAATCAGGTACAGTATGGGGGCAAAGGTTTCGTGCTGTACAATTTTGTAGTGATTTTCTACCTCGGCAATACAAGGCTTTACGTAACAGCCCGAAGCATAGGCATCGCCTTCCAGCTTACCGCCTTCTACCACAAAGTTTCCGCCTTCGGCTTTACATTTCTCAATCGAATCAAGGTAAAGCGCTACCGCATCGGTATCAATAAGCGGCCCCATATGGTTATGCTCATCCAGCGGGTTGCCAATACGTATCTGGCCATAAGCGCTTACCAGTTTTTGTTTAAAGGCATCATAAACACTTTCGTGAATAATGAGCCTGCGTGTGCTGGTACAGCGCTGCCCTGCAGTACCCACCGCGCCAAATACTGCGCCAATTAATGACATATCCAGGTCGGCATTTTCGGTGATGATGATGGAGTTGTTACCACCAAGTTCCAGCAGGCTTTTGCCCAGCCGTGCGCCAACCGCCGCCCCAACAGCCTTACCCATCCGGGTTGATCCCGTGGCCGATACCAGCGGTATCCGGGTATCATTGGCCATCAGTTCGCCAATGTTACGGTCGCCGTTAATTAAATTCAAAACGCCATCGGCTATGTTGTTGTTTTTCAAAACCTCCTGCGCTATGCGCTGGCAGGCAATAGCGGTTAAAGGTGTTTTTTCAGATGGCTTCCATATGCTTACATCGCCGCAAACCATTGCCAGCAGCGAGTTCCAGCTCCAAACGGCTACCGGGAAGTTAAAGGCCGATATAATGCCTACAATACCCAGCGGGTGGTACTGCTCATACATGCGGTGTTCAGGCCTTTCGCTGTGCATGGTTAAGCCGTACAGCTGACGGCTCAGGCCTACGGCAAAATCGGCAATATCAATCATTTCCTGCACTTCGCCCAGGCCCTCCTGCAGGCTTTTACCCATCTCGTAAGATACCAGGGTACCCAGGTCCTGTTTATTAGCGCGCAGGGCCTCGCCTATCTGGCGCACAATCTCGCCGCGTTTGGGCGCCGGCGTTGTACGCCATGTTTTAAACGCTGCGGCAGCCTGCTCAACTACCTGGTTATAATCGGCTTCGGTAGCAAATTTAACCGAAGCTATTTTTTGGCCGTCAACCGGCGATGTAATATTTTTTATTGCTGCACCGGCGCTGCTGCCCCAGTTGCTGCCTGTACTAAAAGCATCATTTACATCGTTTATATGTAAACGTTTTAGAATGTCTGTTATATTAAGGCCCATAATTGTTACTTTTGCCAAAGGTAGAAATCTTTAAAGCAATTTTTTGAATTGCGGGTTTATAATGATTACTGTTAATTATCAATGCTTTGTAATTAACGGTTGTTAACAATGTTTGAATGTTGAAAACTTATTTGCAAATTGGTTGCTTACTTATTTGTATTTTGACTTCAATAAGTCTTTACAAGACAATTACAATTGTTAACCTAAAGCGGATGTTCTGCAAACAAAATTGAATGGAAGAAGAATTTGAATTTGGTTTTACTGAAGATCCCAAATTTTCGGTAGAACGGTACGAGGAAATGATTCGAAATCAAGACCAGTACTTTTTTGATGCCCAGGCGTTTGAGAACATTATCGACTATTACATCGAAAAGAATGATCCGGCCAGGGCGCTACAGGTAGCAGAGTATGCGCGCAATCAGCACCCATTTGCAGCGGTATTTTTAATTAAACAGGCCCAGTTACTGGTAGTAGGCAATAAGGTACCCGAAGCTTTTGCAGCGCTTGAAAAAGCAGCCATGCTGGAGGCCTCAGATGCCGATATTTACATCATCCGCGGCAACCTGTACGAGAGTATGGAGCGTTTTAGCGAGGCCCTGGAAAATTACGAAAAAGCACTTGGCCTGGCCGAGGAAACCGACGAAATACTGCTGCATATAGCTTACGTTTACCAAAACATGGGCGATTACGATACCGCCATAAGTTATCTTAAGTTGTGCCTTAAGCAAAATATGGAAAACCAGGATGCCCTTTACGAACTGGCTTTTTGCTACGATGTAATGGACAACCAGCAGGAAAGCGTACAGTTTTACCAGCAATACATCGACAACGAGCCTTATAGCTACGCCGCATGGTACAACCTGGGCAATGCCTATACCAAATTGAGCTTGTTTGAAAAAGCTATTGATGCGTATGACTATGCCATCCTGATTAAGGATAGCTTTGCATCGGCCTACTTTAACAAGGGTAATGCCCTGGTTAACCTGGAAAAATATGCCGAAGCTATTGAAGTGTACCGCCACACCTTTGAGTACGAGCAGCCCAATGCCGATACTTATTGCGCCATAGGCGAATGCTACGAAAAGCTGGAGCAGATGGATGACGCCCGTGCATTCTATAAAAAATCGGTAAAAATGGATCCAAAACTGGCAGATGCCTGGTTTGGTATCGGGGTTACACTTGATTTTGAGGAACGCTATTTTGAGGCGCTGCACTTTTACAAAAAGGCCCTTGATTTGGATATTGCCAATGCCGACTACTGGTTTGCCATTGCCGATGCCGAGTATAAACTGGGCCACATGACCGAAGCCGAACAAGCTTATGAAAAAGTAGTTGAACTAAACCCGCTGGATATTGACGCCTGGCTGGATTACTCATCTATATTGTATGAGCAGCAGCGATTGGTTGGCGCTATTGAAATTATATCACAAGCCATAAAAAACAACCCTGAAGCTGCAGAGCTGTACTACAGGATGGTAGCCTACCTGTTTGCCAAAGGCGAATACAACGAAGCGCTAAACCACCTGGAAATGGCCCTGACCAGCGACCCGGAAAAGCACTATATTCTGTTTGATTACCTGCCTCAATTACAAAAAAACAAAGTGATTGTGGATATTATTAACCGGTATACGAAGTAGATGCTTTGATGTGCAGATTTCAGATGTGCAGATGAAAAAAAGGAAAGGGGATGATGATTTGATTGGCAAATCGTTATCCCCTTTTTCATGATTGCTTTCCATTTTTTACAAATCAATCATATGCACAAATCAAAATTCAAAAAATCTGATAAATCCGAAAAATCTTGGTTCAGAAAAAAATCATTTGCACATCTGAAATCTGCACATTTGCACATCAAAACATCTACTTCTTAGTAGTAATTTTTACCACGCCATTGATGCCTTTGTCGCCATAGATGTCGATCGCTGACCTGTCTTTTAACACATCAATACTTTGAATGCAGTTTACAGCGATGTTTTTTACACCGGCTGCTGCTATCTCTTTACCGTCAAGCAAATAAAGCGGCTCGTTGGTCTTGCTGTCTCTTCTCATCGTGAAATAGCCTTTGTAATCGGCATTGCCTGCAATACGCCCTTTAAATGTATCCTGTTGGGTTACAACTCCGGTGTAGGATGGGGCATTATCTTTTAATGGTATTACTTTGCCGGTTTTATTTTCTGTGGTTTTAGCAGGCTTATTATCATCAGCCAATTTAAAGCTGATAGGGACAGAATATTGTACCCGCACAGGCTTGCCCTTTTGCGTACCCGGCGACCAATTGGGCGACATTGCCAGCACTCTAAGCGCTTCGGCATCAATATCGGGGCTTACTCCCCTGACAATTTTATTGCCCGATAGTGAGCCGTCTTTTTCAACCACAAATGTAATAATCACCCGGCCTTGTATTCCTTTTTCGCGGGCGTCTTTAGGGTAACGTATATTTGATCCCAGGAATTTGACAAATGCTTCAATCCCTCCGGGAAATTCGGGCAAGTGCTCAACGGAAGCAAACACGCTATTGGTTGAATTTGGCGGTAATTGCTCAATTACAGGTGGCGGATAGTCTTGCTGGCCTGCGCCTGCTGTTTTATCGCTCTTATCTAAAGTAAAAGCTATAGGTACAGAAAACCGTGTGCGTACTTTATGGTGATTTTGTATCCCTGCTTTCCAGGTTGGAGACAGCTTTAAAACCCTTATAGCCTCCTCATCAATTTCGGGGCTTACGCTGCGCTGTACCCTGATGTTTGACAGGCTACCGTCTTTTTCAACAATAAAGGTACAAATTGCTCTTCCCTGGATGTGCTGCTCCCTGGCTGTTGCAGGATACCGGATATTTGATGCTATAAATTTACCAAAAGCTCCAATACCTCCCGGAAACTCGGGCAATGTTTCTACCGATGAAAACACATCATCGCTTGTAGTATCGGCCAGGCTTTTGATTTCGGCACCTTTTATCGGTTCGTTTTCGCCAAGTACAGTTGATAGATCAACCTGTGTGGCCGGTGTAATAAAAATCTCCTGGGCTTTGCTGTTGATAGCCGTAACGGCCTGGCTATTATTGATAGTAGCAGAAGACAGGATCAACATTAAAATAAACAGTGGTGCAGATAAACCATACTTAATAAGCCTGATACGCTGCGATTTGTTTTTTTGCAGCATCATAATACGCTGTTTCAATAAACTATGGTTAAAAAAGGGATTCACCAGCCGGTGGGTTGGTGCGTTAAACGTTTGGCTTAATAATAATAAAGCGTATTCGGCTTTGCTGGTGCCGGCCTGTACGGCCTGCCTGTCGGCAATGTATTCGTGAATGTGTTTAATTGCAATACGATACAGGTAAACAACCGGGTTAAACCAATTAATGATCATCACCATTTCTACAAGCAGCACATCCGCCGAATGCCATTGCTGCGCGTGTACCTGTTCATGCGCTTCAATAACGGCATTATCCGTGCTATCTTCACTTAGTTTTACCGTTTTAAAAAAAGAATAGGGCACCTCGGCTTTGGGCATCCGCATAACCCGGCGTAGTTTAAACAGCTGCAGGGTAAGCTTTGCCGATAAAATTAAAATACCCAGTAAATACAGGGAGGCCAATATTTCGCCCATTTTAATGTGGCTGCTTTCCGTTGTATTAAGCTGGTATTGGATAGCAGGAAGGTTATAAATGGTATATTTTACCTGCTGGGTTATAAAAAGATTTTGAACCCAGTCGGCCTGTATAACAGGTATAAAAAACGATAGAAGAGCGGCCGTGACAAGATAAATCCTGTTTAATTGAAAAAAGGTTTCTTTACTCAGCAACAAAACATAAAACGCATAAAATAAAACCAGGTAAATGTTTACCAGTAATAAATATTGCCACCAGCTCATAACTATTTGTCTTTAAGTTTTTCAATCAGTTTCATGATCTCATCAGCCTCTTTAAGGTCAATTTTCTCTTTCTTTACAAAAAAGGAAAGCATCCGGTTAACCGAATTATCAAAATATCCACTCAGTAATTTATCCGATGCAAAATCCTGGTATTGGTCTTTACTTACTATGGGATGGTACTGGTGGCTTTTGCCAAATGCGGTGTGCCCCACAAAGCCCTTTGTTTCCAGTATTCTGATAATGGTTGATACCGTATTGTAAGCCGGCTTTGGCTCGGGCAGCATGTCAATAACATCTTTTACGTAAGCTTTTTCAAGCTGCCATAATACCTGCATTAGTTGTTCTTCGGCGCGGGTTAATTCTTTAATTTCCATGTGCGTTGTGTAAAAAATGCCAATGTTTATTTAAATCACACCGGCTATCAATTGGTTAATCTAAGTTAGAAACTATAAACCAAAATAACAACTAAAAGCTTAGTTTTGTTTTATTAAACATTAAATCCTCATCTTCGTTATGTTACTTTATACCCAATTATAAATGAATATAACCATTCATGGCGCTGCACGTAACGTTACCGGCAGCAAGCATCTTATTCGCCTAAAAGATGACACCTCCATATTATTGGATTGCGGCATGTTCCAGGGCATGGGCGATCAATCTGACAACCTGAACGAGCATTTCGGGTTTAACCCTAAAAAGGTTGATTATATGGTATTATCGCATGCGCACATTGATCATTGCGGATTAATACCCCGGCTGGTTGCCGAAGGCTATGATGGCCCCATTTATTGCACACCCGCCACTATGGATCTTGCCCGCATCCTCCTGATGGATTCGGCACATATCCAGATGCAGGATGCCGAATATAGCAATAAGCACCGCGCGCGCAAAGGCCTGCCCCTGATTGAGCCTCTTTATACAGATAAAGAAGCTATGGACGCGCTAAGGCTTTTTAAGCTTGTTGAATATAATGAAGAGTTTGAGATTACGCCGCAGGTAAAACTAAGGCTTACCGATGCCGGGCATATTTTGGGCAGTGCGGCCGTGCATTTGGCAATTACCGAGTATGGCAAAGTTACCAATATCACCTTTAGTGGCGATGTTGGCCGCTATGATGATATGCTGCTGAATGATCCGCAACCGTTTGAGCAGGCCGATTATATTTTACTTGAATCCACTTATGGCGATTCGCTGCATAAGGACCAGGGGCCAATCGAGGAGGCTTTACTGGAGATTATTAAACAAACCTGCGAGGTTAAGGGCGGCAAAGTTATTATACCGGCTTTTAGCGTTGGCCGCACGCAGGAACTGCTCTATGCACTAAACTCCCTGGAATTGAAAGGAACGCTGCCCGATTTGCATTATTATGTAGATAGCCCTTTATCAGAAAAAGCGACGGAGGTTTTAATGAACCATCCCGAAGTGTATAATAAACAGGTTAAATCGGTACTAAAAGTTGATGCCAATCCTTTCGGTTTTAAGGGCCTGCATTTTATCCAGTCAACCGAAGAGTCAAAGGCGCTGAACGATGACCCGCGACCATGCGTTATCATCTCCTCATCGGGCATGGCCGAGGCCGGGCGTGTTAAGCACCATATCAAAAACAATATCAACAATAATAAAAACACCATTTTGATGGTAGGCTACTGTGAACCAAGTTCCCTTGGCGGGCACCTGCTTGCCGGCGACCATGAGGTACGCATTTTTGGCGAAATGTACCCGGTAGATGCCGAAGTGCGCTCGATAAGATCAATGAGCGCCCATGGCGATTACGACGACTTGCTGCACTTTTTGGCCTGCCAGGATCCGGCGAAAGTAAAAGAGGTATTTCTTGTTCATGGGGAATATGACGTTCAACAACATTTTAGCAACAAACTAAAGGACAAAGGTTTTAAACAGGTTGAAATACCCTACCAGCACCAAAAGATCGAACTGCATTAGTATCAAATAAAAAAGCGATGGGATATCCCATCGCTTTTTTATTGCTGTTTGATATAATTCAATCAATTAAAATCCCCGCGCCGGTTGTGGCTTAGGTAATTCTTTACGTGGTATCATTTCTGCACGCTGGCTGGTGTTGTACACAAACGATGCTATAATGATAGCCGCCTGTTTCAAATCATCTTCAATCAGGCGATCATAGGTGTCCTGGTTACTGTGGTGCGTGCGCGAGCCGTAGTCAATGGCATCCTGTATAAACTGAAAACCGGGAATGCCCACCGCATCAAACGATTGGTGATCGGTACCGCCTGTATTGCTAATGGTAACTGTAGTGGCACCAAGGTCTTTAAACGGCTCCAGGTACGATTTAAATATCGGCCCGGCGGCAGAGTCGCCTTGTAAGTAAATACCCCTTATTTTACCGGTACCATTGTCAAGGTTATAATAAGCCGATAGTTTGGCCTGCTCAGGTTTCAATTCCATTGTTTTAGGATCGCCAAAGTGATTAAGTACATAACCGCGCGAGCCAAACAGCCCTTGTTCTTCCGAGCTCCATAATGCAATGCGGATAGTACGTTTGGGTTTAAAACCAATAGCTTTCAGGATGCGCATAGCCTCCAGCATTACCGCGCTGCCCGCCGCGTTATCTGTTGCACCGGTACCGGCGTGCCATGAATCAAGGTGGCCACCTATCATTACCACCTGTTCTTTTAATTTTTTGTCGGTACCCGGTATCTCGCCAACTACGTCATAACCTTGCAGGTCATCGGTAAAAAACTGGGTTTTAATATCGGCTTCAAGCTGTACCGGCTTGCCTGCATTTACGAGGCGTAAAATACGTTGAAAATCTTCGCTGCTGGTTTCCAGTTCAGGCGCAACGGCCTTTGCGGTATCGGCATATGATGCGCCGTTGGTGGTAAATACAGTACCATCTGTGCCGCGGGCCTGGCTTAGTACAAGGGCAACTTTCTCGGCCTGTAAAAATGCACCTAATGAAGCTCTGAATGCGCGTTGCTTACGCATAGCCGCAAACTGCGGCGAATTTGGATCAAATGCAGTACGCTGGCGTGCAGGGGCCATGGTAGCCTTTTCCATCTTATCAAGCTCCTCATCGGTGTAACGCGCTGCATCTGATTTAAATGTGCGTTCGGTAAGTGGTTTGGTATCAAATATTACAATTTTACCAGCCAGCTTACCTTTGTACTTTTCCAGTTCGGCGGCCGAATCGGCTTTTACTACCATTACGTCACCTTTTATCAAGCCACCTGTTCCTGGGGTCCATGCTTTAGGGATAGCTATAATGGCATGATAGTATGGCACGGTAATAGCAGCGTAGTTTTTTTGAACTTCCCAGCCCCTGCCAAATTTACCCCACGATTCCAGCTTGGCATTGGCTATGCCCCAGGTTTTCAATTGTTCAACGGCCCAGTTTTGAGCGCGTTTTAAACCCGGCGAACCCGACAGGCGTGGGCCGGATACATCCGTTAAATAAAAAGCGGTTTCCATTACCTTAGAATGGTTAAGGCCTTCTTCGCGGATTTTTTGAACCATGGCTGGATCAACGGTTTCCTGTGCGAACAACTGTGCACTTATGCCAGCAGAAAGCAGGCATGAAAAAAGTAATTTTAGTTTCATAGTTAATAATTAATAAGATCAGTTAATAACAAACCTATTTATTAATCAACAAAAAACCGCAGCCACGCTTTAACAAAGTTGTTACATGTAAAAGTTTTTTGAGGTATATTTGAGTTATGAGCGATTTTAAGTTAGATAATGTTCCATTTAACGCCAGAGCTGCAGCTGAAGCGGCAAACGGCAAAGGTTACTATCTCCAATTTACCTGGCAGGAAAGATTGCAAATAGCTAATTATTTAAACAGCATCGTTTATAATTATCCTGAGAATGATCCTCCTAAAATGGATAAACCTGTTTTTAGCATGAGGATGAAGGAAAATAACGCAACAACATCAAATAGTTAATTTACATCGCCATGTTACAAAAAGCCATCCCCATCCTGGCATCATTGAATGCAGCAGAAACGATACAATTTTATACCGAAAAGCTAAACTTTGTATTGGTGGCTAATTGGGACGGATATGTCATTTTTAACCGGGATGAAATCACCATTCACCTTTGGCCTGCTGATGACCCCGAACTTCCTAAAAATACCGGCTGTTACATCAACGTAACCGAGGTTGATAAGCTATACGCAGAATATACACCTCAAGGCGTAGTTCACCCCAATGGCAAGCTTAAAAACATGCCCTGGAAAAGGCGCCAGTTTAGCATCTTGGATAACAACGGTAATATTATTCATTTTGGAGAGGATACTTCGGGCGAAGTATAAAAGCAGGCTGAACGTTAATCAAAAACCTCCACATCATCATCATGCAGCGCCCAAACCATATAGGGGTGGGTATCGGCATGGTAAATATGGCCATCGGCAGAAATGCCGATAATGCCGGCAAAACCATCGTAGGGTTTCATTTCGTCTAAGGTTTTCTCAGCAGCAACCGAAATCGGCAAACCATCAGTAACCCGTGTAACAATCTTCGTGGCTACCGAACCACTTACAATATCCTCGCCAACACCGGTACAGGATACTGCTGCAAAACCGTTGGCATAGTTGCCGGCCGTAGTTGCAGAATCGCTTACCCGGCCCGGAATTTCGAAGCCTTTGCCGCCGGTTGACGTCGCGGCTGCCAGGTTGCCATAAAGGTCAAGCGCCACACAGCCAACAGTTCCTAACCTGATGGAGTCACTCAACTTTTTCTCGTACTCATGTCTGCGTTGCGGGGTTTCGGGGTTATAATAGGCTATGCCATTGTCAGTAGCAAAGTCTTTGGCGCCTTTGCCGCTCAAAACACGGTCGTCATAAGCCATTAGCTTTTCGGCTATACATATGGGGTTTTTTACATCCTCGATATTGATAACACCAGAAAACTTTTGCGTTTTACCATCCATTAATGAAGCACTCAGGCGAATTTTGCCATCGCTCTGAATCTGCGAACCGGTACCGGCATTAAACAGGTCGCAATCTTCCAGCAGCCTAACGGTGTAAACAACGGTTTCCAGCGCGGTATGGCTTAACAGGTATTTATGGCCAGCCTGTACAATATCTTTCAACGCCTGTTGTTTGGCCTGCTTTACTTCCTGGTTGGTTTGCGATTCGCTAAAAAAACCGCCGTGAATGATGATCTTCATTTTGAATAATTTAGATGATTCAAAAATTAGCGTAATATAAACGCTTTGGGATAGGTTTATTTGAAAACGACCCGGCTAAAGCCCTCTCCTTTGGAGAGGGTTGGGTGAGGCTTTATTGCAAAAGGTCGCTATCGGGCGCGTGTATAAACACACCCTCTTCAACCTTAACTGTCTTTTTAATCAATAAGCGGTGTTGTGCCAAATCGTATTTATCATAGATAGACATGACGTGTACTTTCAAATTTTCGATAGAAACCGGCGAGCCAATTTCTACATCATAAATATTGGTTGCTACAATATTCCTGCCGTCCACCAAAATAATTAAGCCCGAACCAATGGCCTCCATGATGTTACCTTCGGTTATCAGCAGGCCGGCATCTTCGCCCAGGCCAATACCCAAAATGCCGGGATTTGTTGCTACGGCGTACATTAACCTACCTATGCGGCCGCGTTGTACAAAATGGGTATCTACAATTACAGAATCAACAAAACCCAATCCTGCTGTTATCTGAACCTCGCCTTTAATAAGCGCCTCGTTACTTTGGCCACGGTAAATCATATGCGTTGATGCTGCCGCCGCCCCTGCCGATGTGCCTGCTATCACAAAATTTTCATGCAGATATCTCTTTTTCAGGATCTGCAAAAACTCCGTTCCACCAAAAATAGCGGTCAGCCTTAATTGGTCGCCGCCGCTAAACATAACCACGTCTGCTTTGCGGATGCGGTCTAAATATTCTTTTTTTGTAGCGTCCTCGCGGCTTTTAATATGCAATACATTAACATGGGTAACATTAAGCTGCCCAAATGCTTTAATATACTCTTCGCCCACCAGCTCCGGAATTTGCGACGCTGTGGTAATAACCTCAACTAACGAGCCATGGTGCTTGGCCGATTCGGTGATAATCCGCTTTAAAATGCCCTGTTCAAAAAATTTAATATAATCAGGCTGCAAAATGTGTTCCTGTATGGTTACGTTGCTCCCCATATCAACCGCACCGCCTATAATTATTAGTTTTCCTTTCGGGACAATCATGCTTTTTTTATTAAGTTGATTAAATTGATTAGGTTGGATTAAGTTGATTAACCAGGCCTGCACCAAAAACGAAAGCAAAACCACTTACTCAATCAACTTAATCCAACCCAATCAACTAAGAATATCACAAATTACGATAAAATGAACCAAAAACCCAGTCTGTTATGAACAAATAATGCCTTTCTAGCCATAAAAGTTTTATTTACACTATTAAGTTTTATAGTTTTAAAGAAATTAAGCCCTTAAAGAATTTTGTAACAAGCCTATGAAGATTGAGAATATACAAGTGTTGCGCGGCCCGAACATCTGGAGCATAAACCGCAAAAAATTAATACAGATGCGGCTTGACCTGCAGGAGATGGAACACAAGCCAACCAGCGAGATTGATGGCTTTTATGAGCGTTTAGAAAAGCTGCTCCCCTCGTTATACTCGCACCGCTGTTCGCCCGGCGTACCAGGCGGTTTTTTTCAACGGGTTATTGCCGGTACCTGGATGGGACACGTTATTGAGCACATAGCCCTTGAAATACAAACCCTTGCCGGCATGGACACCGGCTTTGGCCGCACCCGCGAAACCAAAACCAAAGGCGTTTACAATGTTGTTTTTGCTTATATTGAAGAGAAAGTGGGCGCCTTTGCGGCCGAATCGGCCGTGCGGATTGCCGAAGCCCTGATAAAAGGCGAGGACTATAACCTGGAGGCCGATATACAGGAGATGCGAGAAATTCGTGAAAACACCCGTTTAGGGCCAAGCACAGGATCAATTGTAGAAGAGGCCATTGCAAGGGATATCCCCTGGATCAGGCTCAACAATCAATCATTGGTACAGTTGGGCTATGGCAAAAACCAGGTACGTTTCCGCGCCACCATGACCGAGAAAACAAGCAGCATTGCCGTTGATATTGCCAGCAATAAGGATGAAACCAAGCGCATGCTACAGGAGCAAGCCATCCCGGTTGCCAAAGGCATGACCATATCATCTGTTGCCGGCGTAGCCGAAGTTATTCGTAAAGTGGGCTTCCCGCTGGTGTTTAAGCCGCTGGATGGTAACCACGGCCGGGGAATTTCTATCAATATCCGCACAGAAGAAGAAGCTATTGCAGCCTATGAGCATGCCGCCAAAATATCGCGAAGGGTTATTGTGGAGCGCTTTATTACCGGTTATGATTTCCGGGTACTGGTAATTGATAACAAAATGGTTGCCGCCGCCCTGCGCGATCCGGCTCATGTTACGGGCGATGGTATATCAACCATACAACAACTGATTGACAAAGAAAACACCGACCCACGCCGCGGATACGGACACGAGAATGTATTAACGCTGATTTCAATTGACCGGGACACACTTGACCTGCTTGAAAAAAAGGCGTATACACTTGATACTGTTCCTGCTAAAGACGAAAAAGTATTCGTAAAATCGACTGCCAACTTAAGCACAGGCGGTACATCTGTTGATGTTACCGACCATGTGCACCCGCAAAACGTTTTTATTTGTGAACGTATATCAAAAATAATAGGCCTTGATATTTGCGGCATTGATATTATGGCCGAAAATCTGCACGAGCCCCTTACCGAAAATGGCGGTGTGATACTGGAGGTTAACGCTGCGCCTGGCTTCAGGATGCACATTGCGCCAAGCGAGGGCCTGCCGCGCAACGTTGCCGGGCATGTATTAGATATGCTTTATCCTCCGGGCAAGTCGGCACGCATTCCTATTATTGCCATCACCGGCACCAACGGAAAAACCACCACAACCCGCCTGATAGCGCATATTGTAAGAAATAACGGGCACCGGGTGGGCTTTACCACATCTGATGGTATTTATGTGCAAAATACCATGATGCTGAAAGGCGACACTACCGGGCCGGTAAGTTCGGAGTTTATCCTGAAAGACCCAACCGTTGATTTTGCCGTATTGGAAACCGCCCGTGGTGGCATCCTGCGCTCGGGCCTGGGGTTTGGCTTTTGCGATATCGGTGTAATTACCAACATCCAGGCAGATCATCTTGGCCTGGCCGATATCCATACCCTTGACGACCTGGCAAGAGTAAAAGGAACCGTTTTAAACTCAGTAAAAAAAGATGGCTGGGGCGTTTTAAATGCCGATAACGAGTATTGCGTTCGTTTAGGCAACAAGGCCGATTGTAACATAGCCTATTTTAGCCGTAACGAAAACAATCCTATCATCAAGGCGCATTGCCGAAAAGGCGGGATAGCTGCCATTTGCGAGAATGGCTTCATCACCATCCAAAAAGGCGACTGGAAGATCCGCGTACAACGCACCATCCTTATCCCCTTAACTTTTGGAGGTACGGTGCCATTTATGATCGAGAATGTACTTGCGGCTACATTGGCTACCTTCCTGTGGGGTTTCAAGACTGAAGATATCAAAATGTCGTTAGAGACATTTATCCCTTCTGCAGCGCAAACGCCGGGGCGTATGAACATCTTTGAGTTTAAAGATTTCAGGTTCATGATTGATTTTGCGCATAACCCGGATGGCTTTAACGGCATCAAGGAGTTTTTAAGGCATATCGATTCGCCGATGAAAATAGGCATCATTGCCGGCACCGGCGACAGGCGCGATGACGACATCCGCGAGGTTGGTAAAATAGCAGCCGAAATGTTTGATTACATCATCCTGCGGCAAGAAAAACACCTGCGTGGCCGTACCGAAGAAAATATATTAACCCTGCTTAAAGAAGGTATTTACTCAGTTGACCCCAATAAGCCTTGCGAAGTGGTATCAAAAGAAATTGACGCCATTAAACACGCCATGAGCATGGCCAAACCAGGCAGTTTTATAACCGCCCTTAGCGATGTAGTTGATAACGCCATTGAAACGGTACAAAACTACCAGGAGCAGGAAAGGAACGGGTTGTTTAATGCCCCCCCCGCCCCCTGAAGGGGGAGCCTTTGATTTGCATAAACACCAACGCCCGGTTCGAAAGAAACCGGGCGTTGGTGTTTAGTAATAAATATTAGTGATGATGCTAATCAAAAAGTACCCCCTTCAGGGGGCGGAGGGGACTAACCCTTCACTCTTTCTACATAGGTTCCTGTTGCGGTATCAACTTTTACTTTATCGCCAATGTTAATGAAAAGCGGCACACGAATCTCGGCGCCGGTTTCTACAGTGGCGTTCTTTTGGGCGCCGCTCGAGGTATCGCCTTTAACGGCAGGCTCGGTATATGTAATTTCCAACTCGGCCGATCCGGGAATTGAACCCATGATTGGCTCATCACTTTCAAAGGCTACGATGACGTTCATGCCTTCTTTTAAGAATTTAACCGCCGGGCCAAATAAAGCTTTGGGTACGTTATGCTGATCGTAAGTGGCATTATCCATTACTACTAATGAATCGCCGTCCTCATATAAATATTGATAATCGTTGGTTTCAACACGGGCTATATCAACCTCCTCGTCGGTACGGAAACGGTATTCAACCAATTTTCCTGATTTTACGTTACGCATACGAGCCTGGTAAAATGCACGCAAGTTACCTGGTGTACGGTGCAAAAATTCCTCTACCTGCACTAACTCGCCATTAAAGCGAAGCACATTTCCATTTTTAACATCTGATGCTTTGGCCATAAAATAATATTGAGGCGCAAAACTAAAAATTAGATTTGAGATGTGAGATATGAGATGTGAGATTTTTACCGGGAAGATAGTCAACACATTAGACCGGGCTTCCCGAATAAGGATCAATGAAAAACCGGTCATGAGAAACACGTAATTCTATTAAGTTGCGGGAGATATCAAAATTTCGGTTTCGCGCAAAAACGCCAGGGCGCTAAGAAAAAATAAGCAAATCACTTTGCTCCTTTGCACGAAAACCTCTTAACTTAACAGCATTGGTGAGATGCGTTAGAAATCTGAGCTTTTAATGTCATTCAAAACTGTAGTGTTGCGATACAGGAGAAACAGCAAAAAATATCATTTATCTAATAATCAACCAATTGCAAATTGCCATATTTTACAAATCGAAACAAAACCGCAACAGCAGGAACAAAGAGCCTGGTATCAAGAGGCAATAATCAAGATACGGAGGAGGATCTTGTTCTTCATAAAAAATGAGATTTGAACAGCGCAACCGCAGCTGTCTCAAATCCCACATCTAATATCTCAAATCTACAACGTAGCTATATCAATCACGAAACGATATCTTACATCGCCCTTTTGCATCCGCTCATAAGCTGTATCGATATCTTTGATATCTATCATTTCAATATCTGAAACTATTCCATGTTCGGCACAAAAATCAAGCATTTCCTGGGTTTCGGCCAAGCCTCCAATGCCCGATCCGGCAAGGCTTTTACGGCCGCCCAACAGGCTAAATGCCTGCACACTGGCTGGCTCCGGCGGTACGCCTACGCAAATATGTACACCATTGGTGCGTAGCAGCGACAGGTACATGTTAAAATCATGCGGGGCCGATACAGTATCCAAAATAAAATCAAAAGAGTTTTTGGCAGCTTCAATTTGTTTTGGGTCGCTGGTAACAACAAAATGGTGAGCGCCTAAAGCTTTTGCATCGGCCTCTTTAGCTGGCGATGTACTTAATACAGTAACTTCGGCACCAAAGGCAACACCAAATTTAACACCCATATGGCCCAATCCACCTAAACCCAAAACAGCCAGTTTATGCCCTTTACCAACTTTCCAATGCCTTAACGGCGAATAAGTGGTTATGCCTGCACACAGCAATGGCGCAGTGGCGGCAAGGTCAAGTTTGTCAGAAATATGAAGCACAAAATCTTCGTTAACAACAATGCTGTTTGAGTAGCCGCCGTAAGTTGGTGTTTTGTGATCCTGCTCCAGGCCGTTATAGGTTTGTGAGCTGCCGTTTAAGCAGTATTGCTCCAAATCCTGTTTGCAGTTTTCGCAAACCCGGCATGAATCAACCAGGCAGCCGGTGCCAGCCAGGTCGCCAACTTTGAAGTTTTTTACATGGTCGCCAACCTTTACAACGCGGCCAACAATTTCGTGCCCCGGCACCATCGGGAAAATGCCCGGGAACCAATCGTTTTTAATCTGGTGCAGGTCGCTGTGGCAAACGCCGCAAAATAAAATATCAAATTGCACATCATGAGGCCCAACCTCACGACGCTCAAAATCCCATGGGGCAAGATTAGTAGTTGGCGATTGCGCCGCGTATCCTTTAACTGGTATCATAAGTAGTTGTTATTTTTGATTACCTAAAGGTACGGGAATTGATTTGAGATGTTAGATAGGAGATTTGTGATTTGTTAAAGTAGTTATAGCATTATGACAAAAATATGTTTAGGGCTATCCCCTTTCCCCCTGAATAACTCGTGCAATAAATTGACCGTCATTGCGAGGAACGAAGCAATCCCCTACATAATAAGTCGCACATAGTTCGGGATTGCTTCATTCCTCGCTATGACGCTACTTTTGGGTATTGGGTTTATCTAACTCTTATAATCCGAGATACTTAACCTGTGCTTGCAAAAGCCATACTCATGCTCCTGGTTGGAGCAAATGATAGTGAGCCGGCCGGTAGCAAAACGCTCCACAAGGCTTAAATACCAATCAACACCCTGGGCATCCAGGTTTGATGTGGGCTCATCAAGCATCAGCATCGGCGTATCGGAGCAAAAGGCAAGGATAAGTTTAAGGCGCTGTTTCATGCCCGATGAAAAGTAACGAATAAGCTTATGTTCGCTTTTGGGAAGGTTCAACAACTCAATCAGCTGCTTTTTATCAAGCCCCTGTTTGTAGTTTTTAAATTTGAAATGAAAATCGACCATTTCTCTCAGTGTAAATTCCTCAATCACCTCCAAATATGGAGCAGCAAGACTCAGATAGTTAAACACCTGCGAAATCTCGATAGGTTTATCCTGGTGGGTATAATTTATTGTACCGATAGAGGGCGACAGGCTCCCGTTTAAAACCTGCAATAAAGTAGATTTTCCCGACCCATTAGGACCAAGAATAGCGTATGATTCGCCGGGAGTGAAAGTATGATCAACTCCCCTGAAAATCCAGTCGCGGTTAAAGCGGCGGCCAATGTTGTTTAGGGTGATGGTCATTTTGTTGTTCATGGTTGATAGTTCATAGATCATGGCAGGATGTTGATGGTTTATAGATCATGGTACGAAGCCCATAATTACGAAATTGTAAGCCATGGAAGGCTATATGCTTCGAATCCCTGTCCGGCCATGAACCATGATCTATGAACCATTAACCAAATTACGAATTCCCAAACCCCTTCATGATCCCTCTTTGCGAGTTTTGCAGGAAGTTGATGATCTCGTCGCGCTCAACACTTGGGGTAAACTCGGCTTCGATGATATCAAGTGCCTTGCTTACGTTATATTTTTTAAGGAACAGTATTCGGTAAATCTCCTGTATCTCAGCTATGGTAGCGGCTGAAAAGCCCCTGCGGCGTAACCCTACAGAATTGATACCCACGTATGATAACGGCTCGCGGCCTGCTTTGGTAAACGGTGGTACATCCTTACGCACCAACGATCCGCCCGAGATCATGCTATGCGCACCAATTTCAACAAACTGGTGTACGGCCGATGATCCGCCGATAAAAGCATAATCATACACGTTGATGTGGCCTGCCAGCTGCACGGCGTTGGCAATAATTACGTTATCGCCAATAACGCAATCATGCGCTACGTGTACATAAGCCATCAGCAGGCAGTTACTGCCTATGGTGGTGGTGTTTTTATCTAAGGCGGTACCGCGGTTAAGGGTTACGCATTCGCGGATGGTGGTGTTATCGCCAATAGAAACGGTGCTTTGCTCGCCTTTGTACTTTAAATCCTGTGGCGGCGCCGATACTACGGCACCGGGAAAAATGCGGCAGTTTTTGCCTATCCGGGCGCCATCCATAATTACGGAGTTGGAACCGATCCAGGTACCCTCGCCAATTTCAACATCCTTGTGAATGGTAACAAAGGGTTCAATCACCACGTTATCGGCAATTTTTGCCTGTGGGTGTATATATGCTAAAGGCTGGATCATGCTTCGTTTCCTTTTACTTTTACAATTTGTGCCATTAACTCGGCCTCAACAACAACCCGGTTACCTACCATACCAACCCCCTTCATGGTTGCAATACCACGGCGGATGGGCGCCAGCAGATCGCAAATGTAAATAATTGTATCGCCGGGCACTACTTTACTTTTAAAGCGCGCGTTCTCGATCTTTAAAAACAAGGTCAGGTAATTTTCAGGATCGGGCACAGTGTTTAACACCAATATACCGCCCGTTTGTACCATACCTTCAATTTGCAGCACACCAGGAAATATTGGCGCGCCCGGGAAGTGTCCTTTAAAAAACTCCTCGTTAATAGTTACGTTTTTAGCACCCACCACGTGGCTTTTGGTCAGCTCCAATATTTTATCAATCATTAAAAAAGGTTGCCTGTGCGGTAATAAGCCCATAATCTCAACGGTATCATATACCGGTTTAGCATTGGCATCGTAAACTTTAACCTGCTTACGGCTTTTTTCCTTTTTAATCAGGGTTTTTATTTTTTTAGCAAAGGCAACGTTAGCAGCATGGCCGGGGCGGGCAGCCATAATATGGCCTTTAAGTGGCACGCCTACCAGGGCCAAATCGCCAATCATATCCAGCAGTTTGTGCCTTGCAGGCTCGTTTTGGTGGCGTAGTTCGGCGTTGTTTAAAATACCTTGCGGGGCTACGCTGATATCCTTGCGGTTAAATAGTTTGGCCAGGTGGGCAAGTTCTTCTTCGTCTACTTCCTTATCAACAACTACAATGGCGTTGTTTAAATCGCCGCCTTTTATCAGGTCGTGCTTTAACAGCATTTCAAGCTCGTGCAAAAAGCAAAAGGTGCGGCATGATGCTATTTCCTTTTTAAACTCGGTTATGCTCGAGATACTGGCATGCTGGCTACCCAATACCTGTGAGTTGTAATCAACCATGCAGGTAAAGCGGTAGTCGTCTAAGGGCATTGCAACCATTTCTACCTTACGGTCGGGCTCGGAGTAATGGATATTGTATGGTATGTGGTAATATTCGCGGTCGGCATCCTGCTCGGTAAAGCCTGTTTCGGTTATAATATCAACAAACTGGATAGAGCTGCCATCCATAATCGGCGTTTCGGGGCCGTCCATATCAATCAGCACATTATCAATCTCCATACCTACCAAAGCAGCCAGTACATGCTCAACAGTATTAACAGTAGCCCCATTTTGCGAAATGGTGGTACCGCGCGATGTATCAGTTACATTATCAACATCGGCATCAATTATTGGCGAGCCTGGTATATCAATCCTCCTGAATTTATAGCCGTGGTTCTCCGGCGCCGGGTTAAAGGTCATGGTAACCCTTTGGCCGGTATGCAGGCCGGTACCCGAAACCGATACAGGTGATTTAATAGTTCTTTGTTTTACATTCATTTCTTTTAGTTCATTGGTTCACTGGTTCATTAGTTCATTGGTGGATAGTTCATTAGTTAAGTTCATTGTTTACCTGCGCAAAAGACCAATGAACCAGTGAACTAATGAACTAATGAACGTCCTTCTTTAATTCTGCAATTATTTTTTCTAATTCGTTTATTCGTTTCTCCAATTCGGGCAGGCGGTTTATCACTACGTTCGAGCGCATGTTTGCGCTGTAAAGGGTAGCCGGGCTGCCGGCCCATTTTTTTCCCTCGTCGGTTATATTACGGCTAATGCCCGATTGTGCCTGTACCTGTGTACGATTTGCAATACTGATATGCCCCACCAGCCCTACCTGTCCGCCTAATATTACATTTTCGCCTATTTTGGTACTCCCCGAAACGCCGGTTTGCGCTGCAATTACAGTATTTGCACCTATCTCCACATTGTGGGCAATCTGTATCAGGTTATCCAGTTTTACCCCTTTGCGTATCACTGTCGATCCCATGGTTGCCCTGTCGATAGTGGTATTTGAGCCAACCTCAACGTCGTCTTCCAGGATTACATTCCCTATCTGGGCTACTTTAGTGTAAGTACCATCAGGATTAGGAGCAAAACCAAAGCCATCGCTTCCAATAACGGCACCGGAGTGTACAATAACATTATCGCCTATCACACAATCAAAATAAACCGTAACTCCCGAAAATAAGGTAACGTTGTTACCAATGGTTACATTATCTGATATGTTAACATTGGGATAAATTTTGCAGTTATCGCCAATTTTTGCGTTAAGGCCAATGTATGCAAATGCCCCTATATAAGGCTCGGCACCAATCTGGGCTGTTGGGTGGATAAAGCAAGGTTGCTCGATACCTTTTTTGTTAAGCTTAAAAGTGTTGTACTTCTCCAACAATACCGAAAACGCGCTGTAGGCATTCTCAACCCGGATAAGCGTGGCCGCTACCGGGCCGCTAAGCTGTAAATCGTTATTAACAATAACTACAGAGGCATTGGTAGTATATAAATACTGCTCATACTTGGGGTTGGCCAAAAAAGAAAGGCTACCGGCGGCCCCTTCTTCTATTTTAGCTAACTGATTAACAGTAACCGAAGGGTCACCTTCCACCGTTCCGTTAAGCAGAAAACTTATATCCTGGGCAGTAAATTGCATCGACAAATTTAAATGTTATAATTAAAGCAGCAAATTATTAATTGAGTATCAAGTATCAAGTATTTAGTATCAAGATAGCTGCAATAATTAGTATCAAGTAGTAAGTATCAAGACAGCTGCATTGAATTAGGATCGTTCCGCTACACAAAAAATCTTGATACTTGATACTTGCTACTTACTACTATTCTTCAGATACTAACTACTTGATACTAAATTCTTGCTATAGCAAAGTATGTATTTTTTTACGGTTTTTGCTAATGCCTCCAAATTGGAGTTGTCGCTGGCCGTTGTAATATCGTGCACGTTGCCATCCTTCATTAATATACCTATGTTGCCATCGCCGGCGGTATAGGCATTATTACGTATGGATGTGGTAAAAACAAAGTACCCGGCTTCCTGCTCACTTATACCGTATTTTTTCATCGCCTTTTTTATAAGCGAGTTCACAAACTCCTTATCAGGGCGCTTATTGCTGATATCTACATGATACAACTTGCGCTGAACCAGGTTTTGCGATAGGGTTGATAGTATAAAATCGCTGTGCCCGGCCCAAACTTTTACTGCTGCCATAATATCGGTATCATCCAAACTGGCAAAAGTTTCCAGGTGATGGTCCTGGTTCATAAAGGCATCTTTACTAATACCGCCTTTTATAAAATGCTTTAGCGCAGGTGTGGCGAAAAGATCCTCGCCTTTCAGGGTAAGCTCGCGGCAGCGTTTAAATATCTTTACCAACAATTCTTCGCCGGCAATTACAGTTTTATGCAGGTAAACCTGCCAGTACATGAGCCTGCGGGCAATCAAAAATTTCTCAATGGAGTAAATGCCTTTAGCGTCAACTACAATGTGATCGTCCTTAACATTCAGCATTTTGATGATCCGCTCGGAGCTGATCACCCCTTCGGATACACCTGTAAAAAAGCTATCGCGGTTAAGATAATCCAGCCTGTCCATATCCAATTGGCTTGATACCAGCTGATGCAGAAATTTACGGGGGAAGGTATTGTTAAATATACTGATAGCCATGGTTAAGCGGCCATCAAACTGCTCATTAAGTTTACTCATCAGCATGGATGAGATATCCTCATGGTCAATCCCCTCAATAATGGTGCGCTCCAAGGCGTGTGAGAACGGGCCATGGCCAATATCGTGCAGCAATATAGCAATGGTAACAGCCTCTTCCTCTTCGTCGCTTATGTTGTGGCCTTTGTTGCGCAGGGTTTCTATAGCGGTATCCATCAGGTACATGGCGCCCAAAGCATGATGAAAACGAGTGTGCAGCGCGCCGGGATAAACCAGGTGCGTCATCCCTAATTGCTTAATGTACCTTAACCGTTGAAAGTAAGGGTGCTCAATCAGGTCGAATATCAGTTCGGTTGGAATGCTGATAAAACCGTAAACCGGATCGTTTATTATTTTCTTTTTGTTCAATGGATTAAGTAAAGTGCAAAAATGTAAAACAAAGGTAAAATAAGCCGGTGATGTTTGTTAAATTTTGTTAATACCTTTACTAATCAACAACAAAAGCGTCCCTTTGGGGTTTACAAGTCAGAATCAGAATTTTCTGAATTAAAGAATTAACAGAATGTCGCTATTTAAAAGTAGCGTATTTGAATCAACTTAATCTTATTCAACAATTCTGAAAATTCTCAAATCCTGAAAATTCTGATTCAGAATAATTTTAATCCAGATACTATGCAAGATACCACCATTTTATGGGCTGATGACGAAATTGACCTGTTACGACCACACATACTTTTCCTGAGCGAAAAAGGCTATAAAGTTACCACTGTAACCAATGGCAACGATGCTGTTGATACTTTCAAAAGTGGCTACTTCGACCTTGTTTTTTTAGATGAGAACATGCCGGGCCTAACCGGGTTGGAAACGCTACAGCAAATAAAAAACATCAATAATGATGTCCCTATTGTGCTGATAACCAAAAACGAGGAAGAATATTTGATGGAAGATGCCATCGGCTCAAAAATAGACGATTACCTGATTAAGCCGGTGCACCCCAAACAGATACTGCTTACCATTAAAAAACTCACGGAAAATAAGCGCCTGGTAACCGAAAAAACTACCATGGCCTACCAAATGGACTTCCGTACACTGGGCATGACGCTTAATGACAACCTGAGCCACCAGGAATGGGTTGATGTTTACAAAAAACTCATCTACTGGGAGCTGGAGCTGGAGAAACTGGAAGATGCCGGCATGCACGAGATTTTGACCATGCAAAAGGCCGAAGCCAACATGCAGTTTTGCAAATTTATTGAACGCAACTATTTAAACTGGATAAAAAATCCCGAGTCGGCGCCTACAAGTTCGCCGCAATTGTTTAAAAAGAAGGTGTTCCCTAAAATGGATGGCAAAGGGCCGTTGTTTTTTATATTGATAGATAACCTGCGGTACGATCAGTTTAAGATCATCAACCCTATCATCTCCGAGTATTTCAGGATGGAGGAAGAAGATACCTACTACAGTATTTTACCTACAGCAACGCAATATGCCCGTAACTCCATTTTTAGCGGCCTTATGCCTTTGGATATGGAAAAACGTTACCCGCAAATGTGGCAAAACGACGAGGACGAGGGTGGCAAAAACCTTTTCGAATCGGAGTTTGTTGCCGATCATTTGAAGCGTGTTTTACGCCGCGACTGTAAATACTCGTACCATAAAATTTTGAATATCGACGAAGGTCGTGCGCTGAATGAGTCGGTTAGCAACCTGATGAACAACGAACTGAATGTGGTTGTTTACAACTTTGTGGATATGCTATCGCACGCCCGTACCGATATGCAGATGATCCGCGAGCTGGCAAGTGATGATGCGGCTTACCGGTCATTAACACTCTCGTGGTTTGAGCATTCGCCCCTGTTTGATCTGTTGAAGTTTTTGGCCCAGAAACAGGTGCGTGTAGTGATTACTACCGATCATGGTACCATCCGCGTAAAAAACCCAAGCAAAATTGTAGGCGACAGGAATACCAACACCAACCTACGTTACAAGCAAGGCAAAAACCTGAATTATAACGCCAAAGAAGTGTTCCATATCCGTAACCCGCACGATGCCATGCTGCCCAAGCTGCACCTAAGTTCAAGCTTTGTATTTGCCAAGGAGGACAGCTATTTTGTATACCCCAATAACTACAATCATTTTGTTAATTTTTATAATGAAACCTTCCAGCACGGAGGTATTTCGTTAGAGGAGATGATTATACCTATTGTGACTTACGGGCCGAAGTAGGAAGCCCCCCAGCCCCTGAAGGGGGAGTAAAAAAGCCTGTCGGATAACAAATATCCCGACAGGCTTTTTAGTTTAATCGCAAAAAAGACAAAAAGAAAAAGGCCTCTCCATTGTTGAAAGGCCTTTTTCTTTTTCATTCATCTGCACATTTGCATATATAGTTTACGGTTTCACACTCGTAAACTTCGACCCTAAGCTGATGTAATCAGTCATGATCTGGCCTACCTCGCGTTTTACAAAGTCGAGATCTTCGTCTTTAGGTCGTTTGTCGCCTTTTTTGAGTGCAGGAAGGCCTAATGCTACACGGCGCAGGTTGTTGCGTTCCAGTGCTTTTTGCTCATCAGCATCGCGCTGTTTTTTCAAATCAGCCTCGTTTAAGGTTACGCTACCTTCTTTATCGTGTTTTTTAAAGTCGGCAATATCTTCCAGCATATATTTGTAGCTATCGCTGGTAGCCATACGTTGATCATGCATTTTTTTAAGCTGTGGCAATACCGCAGTAAAATCACCGGCTTTGGTAAAATCGCTTTTCTCAATCACATCAAAAGGCATTGCCGAAGGCTCGGTGTCTTCGCCATATTTATCCAAAGGAATTAATGATGGGAACTGGATATCGGGCATAACACCCTTGTGCTGGGTTGAATTGCCACTGATACGGTAGAATTTAGCTATCGTTAAGTTTAACTGACCATAGGTACTCTGGCTACCGGTTGAAACCTTCATCTTTTTTGTTCCGGCAACATTTCCAGCTAAATCTTTTATTTTATCGCGTATTGGCGAACCCAGGATCCTGTCAAGGTCAATGGCGTTTTGTACCGAACCTTTACCATAAGTTTGAGTGCCAAGAATTAATCCGCGGCCATAATCCTGTATAGCACCAGAGAAAATTTCGGATGCAGAGGCGCTAAAACGATCAACAAGTACACCCAGCGGACCTGAATAAGTAACCGTTGGATCTTCATCTTTCTCTACATCCACCTGGTCTTTGGTATCGCGAACCTGTACTACCGGGCCCGATTTGATAAACAAACCAGTAAGCTCGATAGCCTCCATTAACGAGCCCCCGCCATTTTCGCGTAAGTCAATCACTACACCATCAACATTTTCCTGTTTCAGGCTATCCAGCAATAATTTAACATCGTGAGTGGTACTTTTATAGTTGGGGTTGCCCGCCTTGTAATCATTATAATCGATATAAAATGCAGGGATAGATATTACCCCTATTTTAACTGCTTTGCCATTACTATTATAGTTGCGAATCTCTTTTTTGGCCGATTGATCTTTTAAAATAATTTTTTCGCGCACCATTTCCACAGTTTTGGGTTTGCTTCCTGCACCAGCTCCTGCCGGTAAAATCTCAAGCCTTACAGTAGTGCCTTTAGTGCCGCGAATAAGGGCGATAGCATTTTCAACTCTCCAGCCAACTACGTTCTGGAACTCGCCTTCTTTGCCTTGTGCAACACCAACAATGCGATCGTCGATAGTAATTTGTTTGCTTTTATCAGCGGGGCCACCCGGTACTATTGATTTGATAGTTACGTATTCGTTTTCAACTAACAGGGAAGCACCTATACCTTCTAACTGACGAGACATTTCGATATTGAAATTAGCCGCGTTCGAGGGATTGAAGTAGTTGGTATGCGGATCGATAGCCTCGGTAAAGGCATCCATAAAATATTGAAAAACATCCTGGTTGGAGAGCTTATTGGCTTGTGACAATAAGTTTTCGTAACGTTTTTTAAGTGTTTCTTTATTTTTAGCCATGTCCGGGCTGGCTATTTTCAGGTTCAGGAGGTCGTATTTAACGCGCTGTCCCCACATGTCATCCATTTCGGCTTGATTGGCAGGCCATGGCAGTTTATCACGATCATAAACAAATGATTCTTTTTTATCAAAATCAAAGCTTTTGTTTAAGCGCGCCAGCGAGTAGTTTACGTGTTCAATGTACCTTTTTTGAAACACATTGAAAATATAAAAAGCATCATTGAGGTTACCTTCTTTAATATCATCATCAAGCACCGTTTTGTACTTTTCAAAATCTTTAACATCTGATGCTAAAAAATAGCTGTGGTTTTCATCTAATGATTTGATGTACCGGTTGTATATAATTGTTGATATAGAATCATTCAATTCCACCTTTTTATAGTTGTAATTGGTAATCAGTTCGGCTATTTTTTTGCAAACGATAACCTGTTGCTCATCGGGCTGCAAATCTGAGGCTGCAACCTTAACTGGTTTTGATGGCGATGCCTTACATGCGAGTGCGGCGGCCAGTAATACTAATAAATATACTTTCTTAAACATATTTTTTACTGTAGTTAAATCGGGAGTGGTGTAAAACATCAATACTTGTGCCTAATAAATTATTGCTAATGTAAAAAAAAGAGACAGTCAAAATGCTGTCTCTTAATAACAATAACAATTATACGATAATGTTTTGCTTGTAGTATACAAGCAATGGCATTTTACGCTATTGTTACATAAAAAATTTATTTAATTACCTTTTTTGGCTCCTGCTCGGCGGTCTCCGCATAACGGATCTCGGCTTTAGGGTTATCTTTATTGTCTTGCAGGTAGCGCATTTGTTTGTTAATGCTGGCAACATCGGCCGTAAAGCCGCGGTTATTGGCCATATCGCGGGCTTCGTTCAAATCCTGCATGGCCTGGGTAAAATCGCCATAGCCTGCTTTGCAGGTTGCCAGCCCCATTAAGCTGGTAATGGTGTGCTTGTCGTCGTTTTGCTGGCGCGATATCAGGAGGCTTTGCAGCCAATACCATTTAGCTTCAGATAAGCGGTTTTGCTTCAGGTACATTTGTGCCAGATCGCTAAAATTGTAGCTTGCTGCGTTGTATACCCGGAACCTCATATTATGTTGGGCGGTTTTCATTACCGCCATCTCCTGCAGGTAAAGCGAATAGGAGGCAAGATCAAGTTTAACAGTTGTAATTTTATGTTTAGCTAACTGAGCCGCAGGTAGCCGGCCAATGGAGTGGTCTTTTACATCAGCAATCAACGGAAAGCGTTCGTGTTTTTTAAATACGTTACCTATGCTCTTAGCCGGTTTTACCCACCATTGTGCCGATGCGGTTATACTTGCCGAGCATAAGATAATTAGTAAAAGATACCTCATTGAGCCTTTTGTCTGAGTTTAATAAATTAATCAGTAAACAAATATAATTATAAAAGCCAGTTAATCAATACCCTAAAAGCGGGAAATACCAGCCTCATTTATTTGATAAGTGGATTTAACGGAGCGCGGGGATATAATGTTGTATTCGCGTAATACGGCATCTGCTAAAGTATTGATAATAAGACAAAATAAAATTTCTTTATAGTTTAAAAAATCAATCAAAAACGCACACGGGACGACCACGGGCTTCTATTAAAATTTTATAGCCATCTCAATAATACTATCGGGCTGCCGCTAATTGATTAGTAGTTTATAGCCCCTGCCATGTACATTAATGATTTCGACATTGGGGTCATCTTTTAAATACTTACGAATTTTGCTTAAAAACACATCCATACTGCGGCCATTAAAGTAGTTATCGTCGTGCCATATATTCAGCAGGGCTTCTTCGCGGGTAAGCACTTCGTTTTTACGCATGCATAGCAATCGTAATAGTTCGGCTTCTTTAGTAGATAACTTTTGGAGTGCTTCGCCTATGGTAATGATTTGCGAGGTATAATCAAAAGTATAGCGGCCAATTTTAAAACTGGTTTGCTTTTCCTCTTCAGTTTTTTCGGTACCGCTGGATCGTTTTAGCAAGGCGTTTATGCGCAGCAACAGCTCTTCTATCCGGAATGGCTTGGTAATATAATCATCACCGCCAAGGTTAAAGGCCTGGGTTTTATCTTCGATCATGCCTTTGGCGGTGGCAAAAATGATGGGTACGTTGGGGTTTATTTTCCTGATATCTTTGCCCAGGGTAAAGCCATCTTTTTTGGGCATCATTACATCCAGTATCAGCAAATCAAATACATGTTTGGTAAATGTACGCAGCCCTTCTTCGCCATCTTTGCACAAGATAACATCAAATTTCCCTTTCAGCTGCAGGTAGTCCTGTAGCAGTAAACCTAAATTGGCATCATCCTCAACCAGTAGTATTTTTTTCATTTGCTTTGATAGTCCGAAAGACCGGAAGTCCGGAAGTCGGAAAGTTTTTTTGTTTTTTAGTCCGGAAGTCGGAAAAGTCCGAAAGTCCGGAAGTTTTTATTTTTAAGTTTGGATGTCAGATAGCCCGACAGTTTTTTATTTAAATAGATAGTAAGGTTTATCACACAACATCTTTCGGACTTTCCGACTTCCGGACTCTCTGACTCCCCGAACTAACTAAGCCACCGCGAATTTCAATTCAAACTCCGATCCTTTTTCTCTTTCAGATTTTACGCTGATGCTGCCGTTCAATCGTTTTACAATGGTATTTACATAGCTTAAGCCCAGTCCAAAACCTTTAACATCGTGCAGGTTACCTGTAGGAATACGATAAAACTGTTCAAATATTTTTGTTTGCTGATCGCGGCTCATGCCTATACCTTTATCGGCCACCTTAATTAACACCTGCCCGTTTTTATTAAAAGTGCTGATGGTTATTTCGGGGTTTTCATGGCTATATTTTATTGCATTATCGATAAGGTTATATAACACGTTTGAAAAATGAAGTTCGTCGGCCACAATTACCGCGTTTTCGGCCTCCAGTTCAAGTGTTGTTTTAGCATTGCATTTATGCAGCTTAAGTGCCATACTATCCAATACAACCGCAATCATATCGTTTACATCAAGCGGCTTTTTATCAAGCTTAAAATCATTTTTTTCAATGCGGGCAATATTTAATACCCGCTCTATATGGCTACCTAAACGTTCGTTTTCTTCAAAAATTATATTGGCCAGCCGCAATACCCTATTTTGATCGTTTGTAATTTCCCTGTCCTTTAAAGCCTCGCTGGCAATCATGATGGTTGATACCGGGGTTTTAAACTCGTGGGTCATGTTATTGATGAAGTCTATTTTCATCTCTGATACCTTTTTCTGTTTCAGGATAGAGAAAATGGTATATCCAAAACAAAATATCAAAACGATAAGCAAACCGCCGGTAGTACCCATGGTGGCAGTCATCTTGCTTAAGATGAGTGAGTTCTTTTGCGGAAACGATAGTTTGATCTTCCCCGGATCGTTAATAACATCCCGGCTAAAAATAGCAGTTTGATAGGTATTGGCAGGAATAAACACGGGTTTGTTACCTTCCAGGTCATTGGCACTGGAAAATATAAGCGAATCGCTGCTGGCTGTACTTACTTCGTAGCTAAAGGGCAAAGATATCCCTTTGTTATGCAGTTCAAAACGTAAAAGTGTATCTATCCAAAGCAGGTTTAAACGTTTGGTGAGTGGTTGTCCCGATCTGCTATACTCTTCGGCCAGGTTGGCTATAACATTTGTCTTGCCAGGGTTTGTGTTTACGCTTACGTTTTGGATCGAATCGGTTTCCAGCATTTTTTTGATCTGGGCAACTTGCCTTTCCTTTTGCTTGCGCACTTGTTCGCGCTGCCAAAGGGGGTTAATGCGCGGTATCAAAATCAGCTGCTTGCCAAATTGCGGATCGGGGTATTCGTAACGCAGCGTATCATATTTGCGGAGTTTATGGGGTATTTTTGCGGTATGGGTAATGTGCGTGCCAATTACCTGCTGTTTGTAGCTGGCATGCACTATGCCCGCATCATCGGTAAATTGTGCCATGGTAACTTTAATATCCACGGTTCCTTCCTGCTGTAGTAAATCGCTTAACTCATCATCAAGTTTTTGATGTTTAATCATGCGTTCAAGACTATCGCGCAGCAGGGCTATTTTTTTTTGCCTCAGGGTTTGCCGCTTACCCACTTTAGGAGTGAAGGGTTTGTTTTCAGCGCTTTTTACAACCTTTATTCCCGCGTCGTCTATTTCGGCTGCTCTAACCTGGGCTTTTGAATTTAAAAAGTTGTTGGCATCCTGTTTGGCTACTCTTGATACCACGTTGTTAAGGGCCTCGTTAACAGAGCGGTCAAAAAGCTCGGATTGCATTTGGTATGATTGTCTTAAAAAATACAATTGCATAGCCATTACACCCAAAAGTGCAAGCCCCATTAAGCCAATAATTAAGCCAATACTACGTTTCTTCATCTGTCAACAAACAAAAATATTTTAAATAACCCAACAAAGGGGCTATTTAACAAAATTTAACAATTGTCAATTAATAATAACGCTTTGAAATTTAACCTATTGCCGGTAGCTTAAACAGGGAAGGAAAGGCAATAAAAAAAGGCCCCATTTGAGGCCTTTTTTATATTTTATGCAAATGACAAACCAATTAAAAAGGCAAATCGTCGTCATCGCTTGATGAGCTGATGTCTGCGGCCGGTGCTGCATACTCCGGTGAAGATGCTGCGCCTGCACCTGCAAGAACGTTAATTTTCCATAGCTGTAACGAGTTGAAATAGCTTTTTTTGCCTGTTTTATCAGTCCACGGGCGGCCACGCAGGTTAAAGAAAACTTCAACGTCATCGCCTATCTTTACATTGTCAATCAAAGCACAGCGATCTTGTATAGCTTCGAACTTTAAATATTCAGGATATTGAGGGTTTTCAATATATTCTAATATCAATTCGCGCTTCTTTAGTGAGTCGGTTACCTGTTGTGTTGGCGACACTTCATGTACTTTACCTTTAACTTCCATAATCTTCAAATAATTTAAAATGTAAAGTTAATAGATAAGAAATTAAAATAGGGCGTTTTTAATGCTTAATTTCGCAAAATATCATGCAAGTTTTCCACAACGAAAGTAAAATAATAATTACCTGCAATAAAAGATTGTCAGGCTATCTTCAACAGGAGGTAGAAGCATTGGGCTATACACCGGTCCGCGTTTTTCAAACCGGGGTAGAGCTTAAGGGCACAGTTACAGATACCATAGCGCTTAACTTAAACCTGCGCTGCGCAAGCCAGGTGCTTTATTTAATAAAAAGTTTTAAAGCCGCCGACCCTAAAGAACTATACGACGAGTTAGTGACCATTGAATGGGAAAAACTGATCGATTTCAGCGGGTACTTCTCGGTTACATCAAACGTTAATAACGAGCATATACTTACGCCTTTGTTTGCCAACGTAAAGGTGAAAGATGCTATTGTTGACAGGATCAAGGAGGTTAAAGGCATTCGCCCTAACTCAGGCGCCGAAGCCAATAAAACCCTGGTGCACTTGTACTGGCAGGATGATGAGGCCGATATATTTATGGATACATCGGGCGAAACACTTGCCAAACACAGCTACCGCAAAATACCCGGCAAAGCCCCCATGCTTGAAGCTTTGGCCACATCAACCATTATGGCTACCAACTGGGACAGGAAGAGCACATTTATTAACCCGATGTGTGGATCTGGTACTTTGGCTATTGAGGCAGCTTTGCTGGCTACCGATAAGCATCCCGGCTTATTCAGGATGAACTATGGCTTTATGCATATTATGGGGTACGATGAAAATGTATTTTTTGTAGAGCGCCGTAAGTTAAAGGATAAGGCTAAAAAGGAAACAGGCTTTAAAATCATCGCCACAGATATATCTGAAGATGCTATTGATATCGCCCAAAAAAATGCTAAAACTGCGGGAGTAGAACATTTAATTGATTTTGCTGTTTGTGACTTTGAAGATACCGAAGTACCTGAGGAACCTGGAGTAGTAATGTTTAACCCGGAATATGGCGAACGCCTGGGTGTGCACAGCAAACTGGAAGTTACCTATAAAAGAATGGGCGATTTTTTGAAAAAGAAATGCCTTGGTTACAGGGGCTATGTTTTTACAGGAAATCCCGACCTTGCGAAAAAAATAGGCTTACGCCCATCGCGCAGAATTGAGTTTTACAATGGCAAGCTGGATTGCCGTTTATTTGAGTATGAGTTATATGACGGCAGCAAGCGCGACCCAAGTGAACGCCCACAGCCCAAGTAACCAGTTAACATAAGAACACATTAATGAAAAAGATCATATTATTAGCCGTAGCAGTATTATCATCAGCTTGCGCTATGGCGCAAACACAGCTTGCGTTCCCTTTCCAGGGAGGCGCACCGGTGATGAGTACTTTTTTTAAAGACAGCGTTGTTGTGTCGCCCGAAATAATTAAGAAAAGGGCCGCCGGAACAGCGGTTTTTAAATTTACCGCCGATACGAAGGGCACGATAACAAGAATAGTGATTTATTATGCTGATGATTATGTTTTAACGGCGCCTATTATTGAAGCTTTAAAAAAATCAAACCATAAATGGATAATTCCTGATCATGAAAAGGTTCATGATTTTGTGCTGCCCTTCTCTGTAGGCTTCATTCCCCCGGCTGTACCGGGCAAGAGTTTGGAGAAGCACATGTTTGATTTTTATGCCCAACGTAAGCCAATAATTACAGATAATCAAATTCCGCTTGATAACGCTACGTTATTGCCAACTGTGGTTATTAGTTACGAGTTGGGGAAATAAGGCATTACCCAAACAACTCGCTGCTCAAATACCTGTCGCCACGGTCGCAGCAGATAAATACGATTAGGCCTTCGGTTAATTCAGATGCTAATTTTATAGCTGCAGATAAGGCGCCGCCACTGCTCATACCGGCAAACACACCCTCCACTTTGGCCAGTTCGCGAGCGCTTTGGGTAGCTTCTTCTTCCGAAATATCCATCACCCTATCTACCCTTGATGCATCAAATATTTTTGGCAGATAAGCCGCGGGCCACCTGCGGATGCCGGGGATAGACGAACCCTCTGTAGGCTGGCAGCCCACTATCTGGATATCGTGATTTTGCTGTTTAAGGTACATGGAGCAGCCCATAATAGTACCGGTAGTGCCCATGGCGCTTACAAAGTGGGTTATTTTGCCTTCCGTATCGCGCCAAATCTCGGGGCCGGTACTTTTAATATGCGCGCCAAAATTATCGGGGTTGGCAAACTGGTTTACCAAATAAAATTCGCCGGTGGCCGCCTTTTCTTCGGCGTAATCGCGACAAAGTTCAATGCCTTCCAACAAGGTAACTTTGGCGCCGAATGCCTCCATGGTCAGTGTGCGTTCGCGGGTGGAGTTTGATGGCATTACCAGTTCAATTTCTAAATCAAACAACCGCGCAATCATAGCCAGTGCTATACCTGTGTTGCCGCTGGTTGCCTCAATCAATTTGGTGCCGGGTTTAATATCACCGCGCTCAATAGCGCTACGGATCATGTTGAGCGATGCGCGGTCTTTAACACTGCCGCCGGGGTTGTTGCCTTCCAGCTTGGCAAATATCTGCACGTTGGGGTTGGGGTTTAGCTTTTTTATTTCAACCATAGGCGTGTTGCCTATTAAATCAATCAGTGTGGCCATTGTTGTTTTGTTTTGGGTAGATGTAAGCAGGGTTGCTCCTGGTTACCGGGAAACAAAATTAGCAGTAATATTTAAATTGGAGCCAATAGCTCCCGAATTGACTTTAAAACTACTTTATTACTTATCAAGTACCTTTTGAATATTTGTTTGCAAATCGGTAAGGCGCTGCTGATCGATGTTGTCGTTTACAATAATAATATAGCCCAGACTTTTACCGGGATAAAACAGGCACATGGTATTAAAGCCGATACCGGTATGCCCGTCATGATAAATAATTGGTGCGCCCTTATAATCAACATCCATCATCCACCCTAAACCGATGCCGGTATTGTCGGGGTTTTTCCAGGTGAGTTGGTGGCTTAGTTTTATGGCCGGGTCTTGTTCGGCTAAATTGGCTTTGATATACTTAAGCATATCGTTTATAGTCGAGTTCATGCTTGGGCCGTTGTAATAGTCGGTTAAGTTTAAAAATGGCTGGGGCTGATTGTTGCTGCTATAACCCTGGGCCAACCTATCAGAATGTATATCAATTTGTGTTTTGGTATCGGCCATATTTAAATGCGTTTTTAAATAATGTGTTACCAATTGCTCATAAGGCTGATGATAAATACGCTCCAGTAATAATATCAAAACCATCATACCATTACCATTGTACCTGAATTTTGTACCCGGGATGGTATCCGGATTTAAGTTGTGCAGGTCCTTTAGCAGGCTATCGGCCCTATACACATCATAAAAATGAAGCTGTTCTGGCAAGGTCAGTTTTCTTAAACTGTCTTTTATCGTTTTAGGAAACGGGTGCGCCTGCCCTGGCAATCCCGATGTGTGGTTGGCCAAATTAACAAGCCTGATAGGCTGTCCATTATACTGAAGGTTTGGATAGCTGCCTGGCAGGTATTTCCTGATGTCGTCATTAAGGCTGGCTTTTTTTTCGATAACAGCCTGGGCCAGCATGGTAGTTACAAACGTTTTGGCTACCGAGCCAAGGTTATAAAAATTATCGGCTGTGGGGAGTTTGCCCGTTCCCTTTTTTACTTCGCCGTAATTATATGTATAGGCCTTGCCGTCTTTATAAACTCCAATGGAAATGCCAACGGTATTGGGCGTATCCATATAAATCCTCGCTCCTTTATCAACTGCCGAATCGAGTTTGGTCTTGAGCTGATTATCACTCAATATTTTTATGTTGTTTTGGGCGGTTGCATTTAAGCTGATAAAACACAGGCAGGTAATTGCAAACAGGCTAAGTGATTTCATTTTTGCAGATGGTATATTTTGAATGATATAACTGCAAAATCAAGAAAAAACGAATTTGCTTACCTACATAAACCGGCAGGCAAGGGGAAAATTTCGGTAAAAGGGTAATAATTATCGGTCAATTATTTTTGCTCGCCAAAAATACGCCGCGTTAATTTTTTCAGGATACGGATGCTTGGCGTATGATACACCCTTGAATTTGGCGGCAGACTTTTGGTTAGCCACACATTTCCTCCAACAACGCTGTTGCTGCCTATCACAGTTTCGCCCCCAAGTATGGTAGCGCCGGAGTATATAACCACATTATCTTCTACCGTTGGATGGCGTTTGGTAAATGCCATACTTTTATCAACACTTAGTGCACCAAGTGTAACGCCCTGGTATAATTTAACATGCGCGCCGATGGTGCAGCTTTCGCCGATGACAATACCGGTGCCGTGGTCAATGTAAAAATAATCGCCTATTACAGCTGCCGGGTGAATGTCGATACCGGTTTTTGAGTGGCCGTATTCGGTCAGGATCCTCGGGATCAAGGGAATATCGCGGGTGTATAAGCTGTGCGCCAGCCGGTAAAGCGAAATTGCAAAGAAGCCCGGATAGGTGCGGATAACCTCAAACTCGCTGCGGGCAGCCGGATCGCCGTTGAATATAGCCTGTATATCGGTATTTAAAACCTGGTAAAGGTGCGGCAGGGATTCAAAAAAGCCGGCAGCGCGTTTCTTGTTGTCGCAATCGGCACAAGCGCTGGTGGCCTCCATAATTTTGTAAAGTTCGGCTTCCAGCAACGCAAATTCAGACTTCAGTTCGTCAACAGTCGAAAACACCTTTGCTGTTTGCTCCGGATATAGCAAATGAATAACGCGCAGCGCCCACCGGGTAATTTCCTTGTTAGACGGCACGTACTCAAGCTTTTGCTGCTTGGTAAAAATTTGCCCGTAAAATTCTTCACTCATGTTTTATAATACGCTGTTGAGGAGCAACAATCGTTTTGTACTGCAAGTTTAGGGAAAAGAATGTTGTTTATATGTAAAAATGGCTACTTAATTGATGGGCTTAATGATTTTTGTATTGAAAAAATGCTAATGGTGCAGCCTGAAAAATACCCCGATGAATAAGTACCCCGAATTATATTTTACAGGAGCATAATATTTTGACCGTAAACGGTTGATGCCTGCACCATAGTTTGAACTATCATAACCCAGTTCCAGCCCCACGCTGGCATGTTCGGTTGGAATGGAAAAGGTTATCATGGGCGAATAAGCAAAAGTATAGCCCGCGTTTGTTGATTTGCCCTCCAGCTTTTCGGTATAATCATCACGTGGTTCGCTGTAGCGGAATACATCGCCATAACCAACATTATAGCCTCCTTTTATGGAGAGGGCAACGGCTATTTGTACATCACTTTCGGGATTGATACAATAGTGGGGCGTTATAGCGATACCGGTATACAGGGTTGTGCCTTCAAAGCGCTTGTAATCGTCATCAAAATAAAAATTGTAGTTCATTACATCGGCAAAACCGGTTATATCAAACCCGGAGTGGCCGCCGGCAAAAACTTTCCCGTAGCCGATATTAACCCGGAACGAGCCTTTGCTTACATTGCTGTCGAGCAGATCGGCTGTTGGTTGCATAGTGCCAATCCTGATCAGCAAACCGCTTGATTGCGCGCGCACTTTTAAGGCGCAGCATAACAAAACCACTAAAATCAAACCTGCAGGGAGTTTCATATTCGTATTGTGATAGGTGTGAAGCAGAAGGCCCTGCAAATCAGGATGACAAGGCCCGCGCCCCGTATAGCAGACTATTTATTATCGGTTTAGTTTAAGCCCACCAACAAATAAAACCAATAGAATAGATGATATCTTCGATATTGGCAGATCAGCTACTATTTTCCGAATGTTAAGGCTATACCAACAAATAAATACCCCGAATGATAGTTTAATGGGGAATAATAAGCTGATCGCAGATTGTTTATCTGTTTGGCATAATTAGCGCTATCGTATCCCAATTCTATAGCAATAGGGCCCGGGTTGCCATTGGTGGATAAGGAAATAAACGGCGAAACAGCTACGCTGATATTGCTTTTAGTTGATTTGTCTTCCAATCTGTCGCCGTAATTATTGTGCTGACTGTCATATTTATAAACATCGCCGGTACCCCAGTTATAACCCGCTTTGAGTAATAGCCCTGCAGAAAATCGAAAACTATTTTGAGGGTTAAAACAATACCGGGTGCCGAAGCCTGGTCCCAGGCATAAAATTGAGCCTCTAAAACGTTTGTCATTATCGATATCGAAGTTGTAGTTCGTTAAATCGGCGAAAGCGCCTACATCAAACCAAACCCGCCCCCGGTGAAAAACCTCCCCGATGCCAAGCGTTAGCCCGAACGAATCTTTATCTACCGCGTTGTCAAATAATTCCCGTGCAGGTTTCATAGCACGAATACGAACAACGTCGCTATCCGTTTGGGCATGCACTACCGCCGTAACGCAAAACAAAAACACTAAAACCAAACCTGCAGGGAGTTTCATATTTGTATTGTGACAGGTGTAAAAGCAAAAGGTGCAAGGCCGTTTGTAACAATATGACTGCTTTTTAATCGCCTGGTTTAATTAAACTATTCAAATAAAATCAAGTCTTTGCTTTTGGTATGGTTTATACAGTATATTTACATCACCAATCATAAACACCACCAATTTTCACTAATTATAAAATATAATTATGACTACCAGACGTTCATTTATTAAGACTTCGGCTGTGCTTACTGCCGGACTTTTAGCAGCACCAAACTTATTTGCTTACGACAAAAAACAGATAGGCCTGCAATTATATACCATACGCGATGCCATGGCGAAAGACCCGGCCGCCGCATTAGCTAAAGTAGCTAAGTTAGGATACAACACGGTTGAAGGGGCTACTTACACAGGCACCGAGTTGTTTTACGGCATGAATGCCAAGGGATTTGCCAGCTTATTGGCGCAGGAAGGTCTTGCAATGCCAAGCGCGCATTATCGCCTTGGCGAGGAGCAGGTTAATGGCGCATCGCAGATAGGAACCATCCTTAACGACTGGAAAAGAGCCGTTGATGACGCCGCCGCTGTTGGTGCCAAGTACATGGTTTGCGCCTACTTATCACAATCAGAACGGGGCGACGCGGAGCATTATAAAAAAGTAGCCGGTTTACTTGATGTTGCCGGCCAAACATGTAAAAATTCGGGCATCCAGTTATGTTACCATAACCACGATTTTGAATTTATACAGGATAACGGACAATACCCGTACGAAATACTGTTAACAACCACTGATGCCGACAATGTAAAAATGGAAATGGATTTGTACTGGATGACTAAAGCCGGACAAGACCCTATTGCCTTTTTTAACAAATACCCGGGCCGTTTCCCGCTGCTACACGTGAAGGACATGGATAATACGCCCGAAAAGAAATTTACCGAAGTAGGTAATGGCGTTATCGATTTTAAAAAGATCCTGGCCCAATCAAAAAAGGCAGGCGTAAAATACTTTTTTGTTGAACAGGATATATGCCCCGGCGATCCGTTTGATAGTATTGGCAAAAGTATCAGCTATATCAAAAAGAATTTGGTATAAAATCTTTGTTACAAGCATAAAATACAGGCCGTCACCATAAAACAAAGTGATGGCCTTTTTATTTTACGATAATTAAATCGCTTGTGCTCAAAAATTTCGTAGGTTATGGAAATGAACACCACCATGCTAAAATATTTGCTTATTATATTAGGGGCCTCCTTCCTGTTTACCTGCGCGGCACAGGCCCAAACCGGTAAAGAATTATTAACCGGCGACGCCATGCCGTCATTTTCGCTGCTTGACCAAAATGGCAGGGACTTTAAAACTGCCGACTACGTGGGCAAAAAGGTTTTGGTTATTTATTTTTATCCGAAAGATGAAAGCATGGTTTGTACCAAAGAGGCCTGCGCCTTTAGGGATAGTTTTGACCAGTTTACCAAAGCCGGCGCTATGGTGATAGGCATAAACGGCGGCACGGTTGCCAGCCACAAAGGCTTTGCCGACCACTACAAACTGCCGTTTACTTTACTAAGCGACCCCGACAACAAGGTTTATAATAAGTTTGGCATCCACAAAAAGTTTTTTATGACCGGCCGCGAAACTTTTATTGTTGATTTGAAGGGCAAAATAGTTTACACCCACGAAGCCATGATGCAGGGTAAAGAACACTCGGACGATGCGCTTGCATTTATCAAGGCAGCAAAAACCAAATAAGCACAGGCCATGATCAATGCCTTAAAAATTCTGTTTAGCATTGTTTTGGTGTGGATGTGTTATGTAGTGATAACAACCAGTCTGAACAGCAATCTGTTTACCAATTGGGATTACCTGGGTTCCATCCTCTGGATGCGGGCTACGCTATGGGATTTTTACGCTAATGTTTTGGTTATATTTGTTTGGGTATGCTATAAAGAGAAGTACCTGCTTGTTAAAATTACCTGGCTCATTTTATTATTTGCGCTGGGCAGTATTGCCAGCTGTGCTTTTGTGCTCATCCAGCTTTTTAGGCTTAAACCGGGCGAGGGGGTAAAAGAATTATTCGGGAAGAAAAATGGATAACAGTTCGCTTTTGTGTTTGGTGATTTATTGCCTTTTGGCCTGTTGCGGCATTATGGTGCTGGTATGGCTTTGGGCGCATAAAATTAAAAATGCCGGCGTTGTTGATATCTTTTGGTCGTACAACTTCCCGGTTATTGCCATTATCCTGTTTTTTTTAGCCCCCGGTTATCACGATCGCAAGGTATTATTTTGTGCTATGGTAATAATAGCCGGTGTGCGCTTAGGCACCCACCTGGCTACCCGCATTACCCGGCATTTGGATGAGGAAGAAGGCCGCTACCAGCAGTTGCGTAAAGAGTGGGCACCCAATGCCGAAAAGAAGTTTTTCTTTTTCTTCCAGTTCCAGGCTATTTCAAATGTGCTTTTGGCCATTCCCTTTTTTATCTCTTGCCTTAACACCAAAACTGTATTATCCCCGCTGGAGTACGCCGGTTTTATCCTTTGGTTTATCAGTGTAACCGGCGAAACCATTGCCGACAGGCAGCTGGCCACCTTTAAAAGCGATCCGGCCAATAAAGGCCAAATTTGCCAGGTAGGCCTTTGGAACTACTCGCGCCACCCCAATTACTTTTTTGAGTGGCTCATGTGGGTTTCCTATTTCGTTTTCGCGTTAGCTTCGCCATGGGGATTTTTGGCTATCATTAGCCCGGCCGTTATTTTGTACCTGCTATTAAAAGTTACCGGCATCCCCGCCACCGAAGAACAATCCCTCCGGTCTAAAGGCGAGGCCTTTAAAGAATACCAGGCAAGCACCAGCGTATTTGTGCCGTGGTTTAAAAAGAAGTAGGGTTATAGTGACGGGCCAATTAAATTTAAAAATGTCGCGCAAAGGCGCCAAGACGCAAAGTGATTTGCTCGCGTTGCTGTCGCAAGTCTCCAGGCTTGTGGCCCGCTGATAGGTAAACGTCATGCTAAGTAATGAATATTTAAATCTCGGATGTCTGTTTCATTCGGGATTTTGTATTTTTAAAAGGAATCTCAATTTGCAAAGCGAAGGAATTGAGGTTGACGGGAAACATAGTTGATTGTCCTAAAGGCACGGCGCATACTTAGCATGCGGGCCACAAGTGAGGACACTTGCGGCAGCCGGGGCAGCAGGGCACTTGGTGCAATTCTGACTAAATTAAACTGGGTTGCAAGACCGGCGCTTTAAAAGGAAAGGCTGATTTTATATTTAATAATTCAGCTATTACGGTAATGTTTTGAAAAGTTAAAAAACAACATGAAACTAAATTTTGCGTTCAACACTCAATACAATCAATTTTATATTGCAGATAGTCTATCGCCTGGGGAAACTTGGGGTGTGGATTTTTGGAGCCCTGAAGCTTATGACGAAAGATTAGCGATAGCTGAAGGAATATTGGGTATAGGTACAGAATGTCATGGCCCTGTTAAAGGGGAATTAGAAATATTAGACATTGAAAATGAAAACTTTGACATTACCAAGTTTGATCATATTGTAGAGGGTGGAGTCAAAATTGGATCGGGAAATCTTGAGATATTGGATTGCCCTACATCGACTGTTCAATTGAAAATGAAACTAAACTCAGGCGGGTACCGTGTACGGATATATTCATCTAATCTGGATAGTGTTGAAGGTGGTGAAATGGGTGATGATTATTATAAAATAGAATTGTGGCCGGATAATAACTTTTCGCGTAAGGTGTTGAAACAATATTGGAGCAAGTAATTGGGATAGTCATAATTTAATCTGACAGTTACCATTATTTACCCCCCAGCTACCGCAAGCATTTTTCGCTGCCCCGGTCTCCAGGCTTTTGGCCCACTGACAGGCTAAGTAATAAATATGCAAATCCAGGATGTTTGTTTCATCCGGGATTTGGAATTTTTAAACGGATTCTCAATTTGCAAAGGGAAAGAATTGAGGTGGACGAGAAACATAGTTGATTGCCCTAAAAGCACGGCCCATATTTAGCATGCGGGCCAAAAGTGAGGATAATTGCGACAGCGGGGCGCGCGGGGACTCCTCTATGTTATTACAGATGTAAGACTACAATTTCTTCTCTTCTTGGTTAATAATAAACTTAGTCTGGTTTGTAATTCTAGTGACCCTGTCCTTATATTCTTGCATATGGCCAACATCGAATTTATCAGTCATAAAAAGCCCAAACCCTTGAATTTCCAAAAGCAAATCCTCTTGTATTTTTTTATTTTGATCTAATAACATAGTTACAACATATCCACTCTTAGAAAAAGCAAAGAGCGTCTTAACATCTCTTTTTTCAACCTGTTGTGAAAATGAAATTACGTTAGCAACTTCCAATCTCAGATCTTCGATCCACTTCGCCCGTTTATTTTTCCTTGTCTGCTTGGATGCTAGCCAGTGAGACGAAATAATAGTAACAACCAGTACGATTAAAGTTATCCATTCCCTTGTTTCCATGTGTTTTTACTTGAAATATCTATACGCTAATATATTATAAATTAATTCTACAATTTAGTTGAATTAAATCAGCACTATTCACAAAACGCTAATAGTTATTTCTTGAGCCGTTATTGGAGGCAAAGCCGTTAAAACGTAAGCCGTATGCCAATTCCTTTTAGATAATCAATTGCCGATTGGTAACGATAACAGCAGAATACAGATGGCTTTGGCTATTGCGAGATAGTAACGGTCCACGAGTTTGTTGAAGACAACCCCAACAAAGGGCGGGCAAATCACTTTGCGGCTCTGCGTCTTTGCGCGAAAAAACGCTTAACTTAATATCATTGGGGAGCACCTTGCGGCAACGCGATCTCGTCTTTTTGCGTCTTAGCTTCTTTGCGAGAGAAATACCGGTAAACATCTGCAGTCGCAGCTAACTTGTTAACAAAAGCCCTTGGTTTTAATTGCCTGAACAACAGGACGAATAACGGCTTAAAAATTAGTGCAAAACTATTTGTTAATAACATAATAAGCTGTATCTTTGCAGTCCCGAAAATGCGGGGTATAATAAACGTTTAAACAATTTAATTTAAAGCAAGTGAATACGTTAAGTTACAAAACTGTCTCAGCCAACAAAAAAACCGTTAACAAACAATGGGTTGTTGTTGACGCACAAGGCGAGATTTTGGGGCGCTTGTCCACTAAGATCGCAATGATCATTCGTGGTAAAACCAAGCCAGATTTCACCCCGAACGTAGACTGCGGTGATAATGTAATAGTTATCAATGCAGACAAGGTAAAGTTGACCGGAAACAAATTCAGCGCAAAGCAGTATGTTTCTTACACTGGTTATCCAGGTGGTCAGCGTTTCATTTCTCCTAAGGAGTTAATGGCAAAACATCCTGAACGCGTAATTGAAAAAGCCGTTCGTGGTATGTTACCTAAAAGTCGTTTGGGTAAAGCATTATTTGGTAACCTGTATGTATATGCAGGTGGCGAGCATCCACATGAGGCCCAAAATCCAACAACCATTTAACTTTTTAATTTCAAAGGAGAAAAAAAATGCCAACAACTAACACTTCAGGCAGAAGAAAAACAGCCGTTGCCCGCATCTACCTTACAGAAGGAAGTGGTGCGATCATCGTTAACGGTAAAGATTACAAAGAGTACTTCCCAACATTGCCATTACAGTACATCGTAACTCAGAGCACTGAGGTTTCTGGTAGCACCGGAAAATTTGATGTTAAAGTAAATGTTGCAGGTGGTGGTGTAAAAGGACAGGCAGAAGCTGTTCGTTTAGCTATCGCTAAAGCCATTGTTGAACTGGATCCTGAAAAGAAACCAGCATTACGCGCTAAAGGTATTATGACTCGCGATGACCGTATGGTTGAGCGTAAGAAACCAGGTCGTAAGAAAGCACGTAAGAGATTCCAATTCAGTAAACGTTAATCACAGGAGGACAACACAATGGCAAGAACAACATATCAGGATTTACTGGATGCAGGTGTACACTTTGGTCACCTTACCCGCAAATGGGATCCGAAAATGTCACAGTACATTTTCATGGAGCGTAACGGTATCCACATTATCGATTTAAATAAAACCTTAACTAAGGTTGAAGAAGCTGCTGCAGCTATCAAACAAATAGTAAAATCAGGCCGTAAGGTATTATTCGTAGCTACAAAGAAACAAGCGAAAGATATCGTTGCTGATTATGCAAAAAGTGTAAACATGCCCTACATCACCGAGCGTTGGTTGGGTGGTATGTTAACCAACTTTGCTACCGTACGTAAGTCGATCAAAAAGATGTCAAACATCGATAAATTGACTAAAGATGGTACCTACAGCAACCTTTCTAAAAAAGAAAGACTGATGATACAACGTGAGCGTATCAAATTAGAAACCCTTTTAGGTGGTATTGCTGATTTGAACCGTTTACCTGCAGCATTATTTTTGATCGACGTTAAGAAAGAGCATATTGCAGTATCTGAAGCTTTGAAGTTGAACATCCCTACATTTGCTATGGTTGATACCAACTCCGATCCTTCAAACATCGATTTCCCTATCCCTGCGAATGACGATGCAACCAAATCAATTTCATTGATTACCAGCATTATCATCAAAGCGATTGAAGAAGGTTTGGAAGAACGCAAGCGCGATAAAGAAGACGAAGCAGAAAAAGAAGCAGTAGCTGCTAAATCAAAAGCTGATGCTCCTGAAGTAAAAGACCGCAGCGAAAACGAAGGCGGTAAAAGAACCAGGAAAACTGCCGAAGTTGCAGACGTTGTAGCCGACGCTGACACTGAAGCACCTGCCGAAACAGAAGAGTAATTATATTTTAGTCGTAAGTACTAAGTACTAAGTCTGGAATTACTCTGAGGCTTTAGGCTTAATACTTACGACTTTTTCCATATAGGTTGTAGAATTAAGGTATATATACCGATACTTTACAACCTGTATTTTTTAATACTAAATACAGTTACAGGTTACAGGGGCATATTAAATTTGCCGGTGGCCTATAACTCATAACATACCACTTAAAACAAAAAAAGATGTCTACAGTACAAATATCTGCAGCCGACGTAAATAAACTGCGCCAGCAAACTGGTGCCGGTATGATGGATTGCAAAAAAGCATTAACCGAAACTAACGGTGATTTTGAAGCAGCTATCGATTTTTTAAGAAAAAAAGGTGCTAAAGTTGCAGCAAGCCGTCAGGACAGGGAATCAAACGAAGGTGTTGTTATATCGCGCACAAGCGCCGATGGCAAAACAGGTGTTATCATCGAGCTTAACTGCGAAACTGATTTCGTAGCTAAAAACGCTGAGTTCATCGCTTTCGCTAACGAAATTGCTAACAAAGCAGTTGAAAACCAGCCAAAAAGCATCGAAGAACTTTACGCGCTTTCTATCGATACAGAAAACACCACTACTACTATTGGTGAAGCTGTTATTGACAAAACCGGTAAAATCGGCGAAAAAATTGGTGTTTCTAAATTAGAGATCATCACCGGCGAAAAAGTTATCGCTTATGTACACGGTAACTTCCGTTTAGGTGTATTGGTAGCTTTAAACTCAAACCCTGAAGGCGTTGAAGAAGCTGGTAAAGACGTTGCTATGCAAATTGCAGCTATGAACCCTATCGCGGTTGATAAAGATGGTGTTGATGCCACAGTTATTGAGCGTGAACTTGAAATTGCTAAAGACGTGATCCGTGCTGAAGGTAAACCAGAAGAAATGGTTGAAAAAATCAGCTTAGGTAAACTGAACAAGTTCTACAAAGATTCAACCCTGTTAAACCAGGAGTTTGTAAAAGATTCATCTAAAAACGTTGCCCAGTTCCTGGCCACCGTTGAAAAAGGCCTCACAGTAACCGCCTTTAAGCGGATAGCTTTAGGAGCTTAATTATATTATCCCCCTCGTTTTTAGCGAGGGGGATTTTTTTTGTATAGCCCCACCCAACCCTCCCCGGTAGGGAGGGCTTTGTTATGAAAGGGATAATTTATAATCAAACAAAAGTCTCCCCTACCGGGGGAGATTTAGAGGGGGCTTATGATAACTGCACTACACAACCACAAACTAATCTCCAATGGGCAAATAACCCATGGCAAAGCCGTTTTAATTTCAGGCAACACCATTATCGATGTTATTGATGATACCGCCATTCCCGTTGATACCGATAAGCATGATTTAAAAGGCTCATACCTTGCCCCTGGCTTTATTGATTTACAGATTTATGGCAGCGGCGGCTTATTATTCGCGGGCACACCAACTGTAGCTGCTTTGGAGCGGCTGGAGAGCGATTTGCTTAACCAGGGCACCACAGGCGTTTTTGCTACGATAGGCACCAATACAAACGAAATTGTAGAAAAAGGAATTGAAGCGGCTAAGGAGTTTCGCAAACAGGCGAAGGGTGCTTTCTGGGGCCTGCACCTGGAAGGGCCTTATTTAAACCCAGCCAAAAAAGGCGCGCATCCCGAAAAATATATTAAAAAAGCCACCCTTGCCGAGGTAAAAGGCTGGGTAGAACGCGCCGAAGGTGAGATAAAAATGATTACCATAGCGCCCGAACTGCAGGACCAGGAAGTTATTGATTACCTGCACAACGCGGGCGTTATCATATCATCGGGGCACAGCAATGCTACTTATGCCGAGGGTAAAGCATTTTTAAACAAACCCATCCCTGCGGTAACGCACCTGTTTAACGCCATGCCGCAAATGCACCACCGCGAACCGGGCTATATCCCCGCTATTTTTGAAGAACGGCCGTATACCAGCATTGTGGCCGATGGTAACCACGTGGATTGGGCCATGATACGCCTGGCCAAACGCGAACTGGGCGATAAACTGTTTTTAATTACCGATGCGGTTACCTCAACTAACGAGGGCGCGTACCAGCATCAGTTAGTAGGCAATAAATATGTAATGCCCGACGGCACCCTCTCGGGCTCGTCGCTTACGATGTTAAAAGCTGTTGAAAACTGCGTAAAGCAAGTGGGTATTGATTTAGCCGAAGCTGTTAACATGGCTTCATTGTACCCCGCCGAATTGGCAAAACAAGGTAAAAAAGGCAAAATTGAGAAAAACTTTATTGCCGATATGGTTGTTTTTAACACTGATTTTGAGGTAGAAGCAACTTACCTTAACGGTCATTTATTAACAAAGACAACATAAAATTTTAACACTAATTTTTATTCGCTATTTTTGCGAAACGACACCTCATATGAACAACGCTTTATCAATTCATGATATCTACAAAAGCAAGTTCCCTTTATTTCTGTTAATAACAAATCACACCAAATGAAGTACAAAAGAATTTTACTGAAGCTTTCGGGCGAATCGCTTATGGGTACCCGGCAATATGGCATTGATAATGCACAGGTTTTGCAATACGCCCAGGATATTAAAAGTGTTTACGACACAGGAATGGAAATTGCGATAGTTGTAGGCGGCGGTAATATTTTTAGGGGCCTGAGCGCCGAAAAATCGGGCATGGAACGTGCACAGGCCGATTATATGGGCATGCTTGCCACCGTTATTAACTGTATGGCACTGCAAAATGCTTTAGAAAGTATTGGTGTGGAAACCCGCCTGCAGTCGGCTATTAAAATGGAGCAAATTTGCGAACCATATATTCGCCGTCGCGCTATGCACCATTTAGAGGTTGGTAAAATTGTAATCTTCGGTGCCGGTACCGGTAACCCATATTTTACTACCGACACTGCTGCATCGTTACGTGCCATTGAAATTAAAGCCGATGTGGTATTAAAAGGCACCCGCGTTGACGGCATTTACACCGCCGACCCGGAAAAAGACCCAACAGCAACCCGTTACGACGAGATCAGCTTCCAGGAAGTATATGATAGAGGCTTAAACGTAATGGATATGACAGCTATTACCCTTTGCCAGGAAAACAAGCTGCCTATCATTGTATTTGATATGAACAAAGAAGGCAACTTCATGAAAATAGCCAGCGGCGAAGCGATTGGTACCTTGGTAAGGTAGTTTCTTGTCATTGCGAGGAACGAAGCAATCTCGTAGCCAATGCAAATTCGCCATGCGACGAGGTTGCCACGCTATCGCTCGCAATGACATAGCGGTTACAACCACCCGCTATCCACTAAAAAAATCTTTAAGCTCCGTTTTTCCGTAATTGGAATAAACGGGGCTTAATTTTTTTTAGTTATGAAAACGATTTGCACAGCACTTATATTATTGATAACCAGCCTGGCCGGACCAGCTAATAAGCCGGTAGTTAAGGTCGATCTGAACAAGTTTTCGGGTAAATGGTATTCGTTGTCATCAATACCAACCCTGTTTGATAAGGATACCAAAGAAACCACTACCAATTATACCCTGAATAAGGATGGCTATTATAATGTAGTAACAATGGCCAAAAAGGGAGAGGATAATGAGCTGAAAACCTATAAATCAAAGCTTTTCCCCGACAAAGATGATAATGCGGCCCAAATGAAAGCCCAGTTTATTTGGCCAATTAAGGTTGATTACTGGGTTATTGATATTGCCGACGATTACTCCTATGCAGTTGTTGGTCACCCCGATTATAAGTTCCTGTTTATCATGAGCCGCAAGCCAACCATGCCGCAGGTTGAATTCGACAAAATTGTAGCCAAATGTAAAGCGATGGGCTATCCGGTAGACAAGCTGGTATCGCAGCATCATAAGGCAAACGAATAATTTCACACGAATGCGGACGAATTTATTCGAATTCCACGAATTATTGATTCGGCTGCCCACAACGATATTTATATTACCTTCCTGAAAACGATAAGGGCCACCCGGATTGGGTGGCTTTTTATTTTGATGATGTTATGGCAGCGTAGATAATAGTAAACATTATTGTCCCGAACCACAGCATAAATACTACGGCGTGAATTGTTACAGCCACCCGGAAGATTTTGCCTTGTTTTATCAGTTTAAATACCGATCGGAAAAGCAGGACGATGTTACCGACGATAGCAATCAGAATGAACAATAAATCCACCCCAGGCCCGGCTAAATTGGTCGGCGAAATGGATGCACCAATAATGATCAATAAGATGGCAAATCCATAAAACATAACAATTGGCTGCCATTTAGTTTCAAGTTTATCTGTTGGATTTATCATATAGCGCATAAAATGGAGACTTCCGAAGTTTTAAAAACTTCGGAAGTCTGCCTATCATTCGTGAAATTCGATTCAATTCGAAAAATTCGTGTGCAAAATTCGTGTGTATTATTTATCACTCAGCATGATCGGGTTTCCCTTGCCGGCACCCATAATAATCACTTTGGCGTTTGGCGAAGTGGCTATAGCAATCTGGGCTTTAATGGCCTCGTATTGTAATTGCTTATCCGACAAACCGGTTGAAAGGATTTTTTGATAATCGGCAATACCCTGGGCTTCTACACGCTTACGTTCGGCTTCCTGCTTTTCTTTTTGCAATACAAACTGCATTTTTTGGGCATCCTGCTCCGCGTTTATTTTTGACTCGATACTGGCCCTTACCGAAGCAGGCAGGGTGATATTCCGCACCAGGATCTGCTGTAACTCCAGGCCGCGTTTGGCAAAGTTGGCCGTTATAAACCTGTTTATCCTATCCTGAAATTCCTGCCGTTTGGTTGAATAAAGGTCAACCGCTGCATAATTCACGGCGTTATCACGGATAGCCGTTCTGGAAACGGGGCGCACTACTTTTTCCAGGTAGTCTTCGCCAATGTTTTGCATAATAAAAGGCGCCTTATCGGCATTTACTTTGTATTGAACAGAAAGATCAATAGCCACCTCAAGACCATCTGAAGATAATACGCGGATTGCATCGTCACCTTCCTTTGCGCCTTCGTCATGAACGGCGCTCATCGTGTAGGTTTGTAAGCGCACATCAAACGTTGTGATCTCGACAACGGGGTTAACAATATGCAGGCCGCTTTCTAATATATGGTCCTGCACTTTGCCAAAAAGTACTTGTACGCCCACTTTTCCCGGCTCAATAACCTTGAAACTGGATAGCAACAGGCCAATGACCACCATTGCCCCGCCAACTATACTTATGGTACTACTAAAATGGCTGGCCGGCTCAGGCGAGCGTTTGAGTACGATGCCCACCACGAGCACGATAACTCCTAAAATTGCTATAAACATGCAATGAAGTTACACCTTTTTCTGCGAGTTCTTCACGTCTTTTAACAATCTTATTTTTAAGAAAACTACCACCAGGCCCACCGCTATCGCGGCAGCCATAACCGGGTAGCTTTTGGCCATAAATTGCTGGTAAGCCACAAAGGCGCATAACACCAAACCAATGGTATATAGTACGTTAAGTATTAACTTAAAAGCCATGATTAATATACGCTTAAGTCAGGATCAATCTCGGCCGCCCAAGCTAAAATTCCGCCGCGCAGGTTATACAGGTTGGTAAAACCTCTTTGCTCCAGCTGCATAATTGCAGCGGCGCTGCGTTTGCCGCTGCGGCACATTACCACTACCGGTTTATCTTTAGATACTTTTTCGCTCTCAATTAAAATGCCGCCAAGGGGGATAGATAATCCACCAAGGTTTGATGTTTCATATTCAAAATCTTCCCTAACATCAATCAGTTGAAAATCTTCGCCTTTTTCTTTTTTTTCTTTTAACTCCTGTACGGTTATCTCGTTCATGATCAATAAAATTATAATCCAAAGGTAGCTTTTTTTCCAATGCAAATAATTAGACGCAATTTTTGTAACAATCAATGCCTAAGAGCGTTTATTATATGATTTGCTGTACAATATACTTTTTAACCATCTTTGCCCGGCAAATAGCGGATAGCCTGATTGATAATTTGACATAAATATTAACCGGCATCTATTTTAAAAAACTACATACATGAAAAAAATTACCCGCTTTTTCTGGTTTTGTTCAGGAGCGCATATAGATACACTTAAAAAATACCCCATCGAGCATAATAAGTATGTGGGCATCGGGGCTACCATATTTTTCACGGCACTGTTTGCATCTCTTTCGGGAGGCTATGCCATGTACTTTGTTTTTAACGGCGACGCCTTTGCCGTTGGCTTTGCAATACTGTTTGGTTTATTATGGGGTACCGCCATTTTTAACATGGACAGGTACATTGTATCCAGTATTAATAAAGAGGGAACAACCAATCAGCAGATACTACAGGCATCTCCCCGGATATTACTGGCCATAATGATTGGGATAGTAATATCGCGCCCGTTGGAACTGAAGATATTTGACAAAGAGATCCGTCAAAAATTAAAACTCTCGTACCTGAAAGGCCAGCACCGTAAAATTGACACCCTCGAAAAAACATACAATCAAAAGTATGCCATGGAAATGGGTAAAACCGGCGATCTGAAAAAGGAGAAAGATTCGCTCGAAAAAGACATTAACCGGACCCGTTTCCTGCTTAACCAGGAGGTTTTTGGCGATAAAACCAACCAAACATCGGGCATAACCGGCTACGGCACCTACGCCAAGCAAAAGCAAGCCGTACTGGAAGAAAAAGAAGCCCGCCTGAAAACTGTAACCGATAACCTGGGGCAGCTTGATGAATATCTGGGCCACCGCAAAGATTATGAAGGGCTAAACAGCACCAGGCTGTTTACCGATCATCAGCTGGATAGCCTGGCCAATGTGGCCGGTTTTTCTGACCGGAACTGGGCGCTGGGCCAGCTATCATACAATGAAAACGGCACGCGCGATCTGGATACCTATATGGCCATCTCATTTATTGGCTACCTGTTCATTTTATTTGAATGTTTACCGGTATTTGTTAAACTAATGTCGCCCAAAGGGCCATACGATGTGGCCGTTGCCAAAATCGCCGAGGCCAATATGTACATGGCCGACAGGGATAAAGATTTGAATATCAGCGTTACCGACAACACTTACGATCATAGCCTGGAAACCGACGTAGAGCGGCGAAAGCGGGTAATCTCTTCAGAGTCTAAATACGAGTTTTAATAGTCAACCGGGCATTATTCACTATCGTTATGTAGCCGGTTTTTAAGCGAAAAACTTGCAAAGCCATCAATAAGAAATAATGAGATGGCCTTGTAACGTCTTCGTGACGGGGAAATCTCATTTAAGATTTCACGATCAACTATATTGATTGTGCCATTACGGTAACAAGGGTATCAGGGATTAGATTTTTCGCGCAAAGACGCTAAACCGCAAAGAAAAAATAAGCAAATCACTCTGCGTCTTTGCGCGAAATAAATCTCTGCATCTTTGCGCGAAATAAATCTTATAACCTTTAAACGCGATTTCCCTGGGCTTCGTAAAAGTTAAAAACGGGTTAAACCTCCGGTTATACGAATGACCATTATGGATCATCTTTTAGCGGCAAAATAGCCGGTGGGCCCTCTTTTTGAGCTGGTTAGATAAAAAATTTAAAACAAAAAATCCAAAGATCTATTAATATCGTTAGATAGTAAATATATTAATAGGGATGAAAGACACGCTGAATAACAAAGTTAAAGCGATTGCGGCAAATATCAGGCGAACAAGGGAAATGTTAAATTATACCCAGGAATACCTTGCTGCGAAGCTAAAGATATCGCAAAATGCATATAGTAAAATCGAACTTGGTTATACCAAGATAACGGTAGAAAGACTTTTCCAGATAGCCGCTATATTGGAGGTTGATGTGCACGAACTGATCGCCACAGAAAAAACGGTCGCTGCATAATCTGCTTTAATTAGCCTCCTTTTTCGTTGGGGAATGTATATTTGCAGCCGGATGGAAACAGGAAAACTAATCGATAACACCGTACAATTTGTACGTGAAACGTTAAAAAATGCGGAAGGTGGCCACGACTGGTGGCACATACACCGCGTTTGGACCAACGCCAAACTGATAGCGCAAACCGAAAAAGCCGATCCTCTCATTGTCGAACTTGCCGCATTGCTTCATGATATTGCCGATAGTAAATTTCACAACGGCGATGAGGAAATTGGCCCGCGCACTGCCGGCGACTACCTGCTGAGCCAGGGTGTTGATGCGGCTACCATTGAACATGTACAGCAAATTATCCGGCACATGTCGTTCAAATCAAGCTTTGATAAGCAAACCTTCCACTCGCCCGAACTGGCTATTGTACAGGATGCAGATAGGCTTGACGCCATTGGCGCCATAGGCATAGCGCGGGCTTTTAACTACGGCGGTTTTAAAGGGCGTGAAATTTACAATCCCGAAATTGAGCCCAATTTAAATATGAGTAAGGACGAGTATAAAAATTCGCCGGCGCCTTCCATTAATCACTTTTACGAAAAATTATTATTACTGAAAGATAAGATGAACACCCCTACCGGTCGCCAGCTGGCCGAACAGCGTCATCAGTTTATGGTAGCGTACTTACAGCAATTTTACCTGGAGTGCAAACCATAAGCCCCGATAATCGTTTCAGGATCAACTTTTACACATGAAAAAATCTTTACTTTTTATAACGCCGCTGTTGTGTACCATGCTTACAGCAAAGGCACAGGATACGCTTAAACAGCAACGGTTTAATTTTCATTTCCAGCAAACGGTTATTACCCAGTATAAACCATCCTTCGGGGCCAATTATACCGGCGATAATAGTTTGCTTACCCAGTCAGAAACCCAAAGTTCTATCACTACCACGTTGTTTGGCGGGGCCAGGCTTTGGAAAGGGGCGTCTGCTTTTTTTAACCCCGAACTATCCGGCGGATCGGGCTTGAGTAAAACCTTGGGCGTTGCTGGTTTCCCCAATGGCGAAACGTTTCGCGTTGGCGGCTCGGAACCTAAAATTTATATTGCCCGCCTATACTTTACCCAAAATTTTGAATGGGGAAAAGAGAAAGATACCCTGCAGGACGATAATAACCAGCTTGCCGGCTTAAAAAGCAAACGCTATTTTTCGGTAACTGCAGGTAAATTTGGCATGGCCGATTTTTATGACGGCAACGAATTTAGCCACGATCCACGCTCACAGTTCATAAACTGGTCGCTGATGGATAACGGCGCCTGGGACTACCCTGCCAACACCCGGGGCTATGCCATGGGGATCCATACCGAATTGGGCATGCCCAACTGGACGCTGAGGTTTGCCTTCACCATGTCGACAACTACCGCCAACGGAGCTATCTGGGATGCCAAAGTTGGCAAAGCCAACACCCAAACAATGGAGTATGAAAGGCGCTATACAATTAATGGCAATAAAGGAACCTTACGCATTTTAGGATTCCGCAATAATGGCAAAATGGGCAATTACCGCGATGCCCTTGCCATAAGTGCTGTTAACCCTGTAGTAGATACCAATTTGGTTTACGGCAAACACAAGTATGGCTTCGGCATTAGCGCCGACCAGTACCTGAGTAAAGATTTTGGTGTGTTTGCCAAGTTAAGCTATAACAACGGGCACACCGAAACCTGGTATTTTACCGAGATAGACCGCTCGTTAAGCTTTGGAGGCGTATTAAAAGGCAACTCCTGGAAGCGCAGCGACGACGAACTTGGGCTGGCATTTGTGGCAAACGGCCTATCTGCCCCGCACCGCGATTACCTGGCTGCAGGTGGTTACGGCTTCATTATAGGCGATAGCAAGTTAAATTACAGCAACGAGCTGATTGCCGAGCTGTATTACAAGATTAACGCCTATCAAAAAAAATTCTGGCTTTCGCCCGATTACCAGTTTATTGTAAACCCGGCTTATAATAAAGACAGGGGACCGGTGAATGTGTTTTCGTTAAGGGTGCATGTAGAGTTTTAGGGGAGGGAAGATGTCGGTGAAAGCAGTACATGAGAGTTGGCTATTACCCTCTAAATTTACCATCCCCTGGTTTTCTTGATATACAGATCAAATACCTCTTCCAATTTTTTAAAAGGAAATTCTTTGCTTTGGATACGGTGCGCCAATTCGGGCATATCGGCAAAAGCCTTGCTCAGTACAGCCACGAAGTTTGCTTTGGTAAGTTCAAATGTGGTATTTCCATCCTGGTACATAAGTATTTGCTTAGTTTGCTGATATGGAACTGGTGAAGTAAATACCATATTGCTCCTAAAGCGTGGGGAAGAGCCTGTAGCGCCTAATATTGGCGTAGTAGTTGTAGACATAGTTGAGCCTGGTCCCCAATGCACAAATTGATACTTATAATAAAAATTAGTGTTTGGTGTGGCAATTAGCAGGTGGGCAAAGTACCGTTTATTATCCTTACCATCTTCGGTCATAACGGTAAGGCTATCGCTGGGTAGAGCCGTGACAACGGCTCGTACGTCTTCTATTTTTATCTTTTGCGAACTTCCTCCAGCATCCGGCTTATAAAAAAATTTATTGTCACATACATTGAAACTTAACACCCCGGTAATTTTATTACCATCTTTATCCACATAATACCCGGGATTGTATGTTTTAAACAGCTGCGCATCAGCAGATAATACCAATAAGGAGAACAATAATATTAAGGAGGGTTTGCGCATGTTTTTTATAATGTTTGGCTATAAATGTAGTGGCCTAAGCGCAAATGTGCAATTAATATTTTATCGGCTAAAGTTAAGCGGCGTAGCGCAGGGCCTTAATCCCGCGGATGGGTGTTTTGTCGCTTCAAAGATAAGTATGGCTATGTTGTACGGAGTGCCGGATTATGGGTATAATTGTCGATGTAACACCGTTAATCGTACCGGTACTTAAAATAATAATCCCTGATGGTGATGCTCATTTGCTCGGCATCGCCGGCAATTAAAATACCGGGTATCGAAATTCCGCAGGCTATATATCCGTAGTAAATCCTAACTATGGGGTTTTTTATTTGGGGCCAGTTGCGCCACGTTTTTCTAAGCGACATTTTTAACCCCTGTACCTTATCTATACTTTCAATATCCCGCCAGGCAATCGTATAGCCGTTTTTCTGGATAAAAATAAATTCGCGGGTGATTATAATAGCCGGAGTGCCTCTTAGCACATCATAAATGTGCCGGATAAAAAACATCAGGAAATAATCGACAACCAGCACCAATATTACCGCGCCCGGGTAATCTTTATAAATCAAAAGCTTATTAAAAACCGAATTCACCGGCTGGCTTATTAAAAGCACAAACAGTACAATGGGCAAAATGAAGTATGGATTGTATTTATAAATTCGCATGCCATCCATATTTCAACCTTTTAGCTCATCAGCGCCAGCGTACCAAAGTAAACCAGCATACAACCCGAACTTAAAAAGTTCATGCGCATGGCGTTTTTAAAATCGGCATTAGCTGTCGATTTTCCTACTTTGTAAAACCAGTAGTTGAAAAATAAAAATATAGGGAGCGCGCATACCAGGAAAAAGTAAAAGTTGACCATTTTCCCCTCCAAATGCCAATAATAAAATGAGCAGGCTATCCCCAGCGCAAACATAGCGCCCGAAAAAATGAACGATCCCTTGTAGCCCAATAATAAACTAATTGTCCTGTCGCCACGGCGGCTGTCTTCTTCGTGCTGGTAAACCTGGGTGAGCGGGTACGATGCGCCAATGAGGCACGAGCAAATTGCCCCGGCTACAATAAACCCGGTATCCCAGTGCCTGAACAGGCTGAGCCCGCTTAATGCCGAATAGGTGACATAATAAATAAAGCATCCCTGGAAAATAAACACCGTTAAAAAACTGATAATGGCGTACTTTTTTAACCGTGTAGCCGGATGGCTATACAATTTAGACATGACGCCATAAATAAGCACCGCCACCGCAAACTCCCAGCTAATTAAAAAACCCAGGCCAAAGGCCAGCGCCTCCAGCAGGATAGAAAAATAGTACAGGCTGATATCAACCTCGGGCGGTTTCTCTAACAGGCCAATGCTATCCTCGTCCTTATCAAAATAACTGTTATACCCGTTACTTGCCGGGAACGCCAGAAAATGCCAGATAAAAAATATAAGCACAGCCTGCCCCGGCTGCACAAATGTAGCCTGGCTAAAAGCAAACAAATAAACAGGCAACAAAAAAACAGAGAAAACAAAACGCATGTGGGCCCAGGCCGATGGTGTGGGGATTAATTGTTTCAATTTCATGCGGGCAGATTTATATCCATAGGTAAAAGCAACCAATACTATTTGTTGAAACGTATTAAACCTGCAGCAGGTTGCTTAATCTTACTAATGTAAAAATTAGTTACAGATAAATTATTATGTTTGAAAATCACCTTAGCAACAGTATGACCAGGAAACTATTTAGCATTGCAATTCTATTTTTTTTAGCAACCAACACGTTTGCGCAAAATAAAGTAACCAAATCGGCGGTTACTTTCAAAATCAAAAATCTGGGCTTTAATGTCGAAGGCTCTTTTGGGGGCTTTAACGCTGATATTAATTTTAAGCCAACCAGCCTCACAACAAGTTCAATCGAGGCCTCTGTGGCATCAAACACAGTTAATACCGATAATGAAAGCCGCGATAACCACCTGAAGAGCGAAGACTACTTTGATGCGGCTAAATATCCAAAGATCATTTTAAAGTCGGTTTCATTTAAACACAAAAGCGGAAGCAACTATACCGGCAGTTTTAACGTAACTATCAGAGACAAAACAAAACTGATAGAAATACCTTTTACGTATGTTGAAGCGGGTAGCAATGCGACGTTTAAAGGTGATTTCCAGGTTTTAAGGACAGATTTTGGCATCGGTGGCAAAAACGTGATTTTATCCAACGAGGCCAATGTTTCGATAGTGACCGAGATCAGCAAATAAAGTCGTTAAGTCTGAAGTCCTAAGTCGAAAGAGACTTACGACTTAGGACTTCAGACTTAAATAAAGCTAAATATAAATGGAGAGTTGCATCAGTGCCATCGGGATAGCAAATCCCCATAACCGGATAGCCCAGCAGGATATTTACCATTTTATGGTGAATGCTTTTGGGTTGGATGCAACTAACGCCGCGCGATTAAAAAGCATTTACGATAATTCAGGTATCGATTATCGCTACTCGGTGATCCCGGATTTTGGCGAAACCGACCCATCCAACTATACTTTTTTTGACACATCCGGAAGTTTTACCCCTTTTCCGGATACCCGCAAACGCTTAAAGCTTTACCAGGATGAGGCTATCGCTATTGCCATAAATGCGGTCAAAAATTGCCTTGCAGGTTTTGGAGCCGGTGTTATCAAACAAATCACCCATTTGGTTACCATTAGCTGCACGGGCATGCATGCACCCGGTATTGATATTGAACTGGTAGAGAAACTGGGGCTTAACCGCGATACCGAGCGTACCTGCATCAACTTTATGGGCTGTTACGGCGCCATAAACGGCCTTAAAGTGGCCGATTACATTTGCCGTGCCAATCCCGAAGCCAAGGTTTTGGTAGTAAGTGTGGAATTATGCACCCTCCATTTTCAAAAAGATAATACACTGGACAACTGGGTGGCCAACTCCCTGTTCTCAGACGGTGCCGCCGCGGTACTGGTAGAGAATGCTTCGCAACGTATGGGGACTGGCACCAGCCTTACCTTAAAAAACTTTTACTCGGAGTTTGTGACCGAAGCCCGCGACGATATGGGCTGGTATGTAGGTAACACGGGGTTCGAGATGAAATTAACCTCACGGGTATCCAAACAAATCAAAAAAAACATCAAGGCTTTAACAGGCCGCTTTTTGCAAAAGGCAAAACTTAATGCAGATGAAATAACCGCTTATGCTGTACACCCCGGCGGCCGCAAAATACTGGAGGCTGTAGAGGAAGCGCTGGAACTGCCGGAAGAAAGCAACGCCTTTGCTTATGAAACCTTGCAGCAGTACGGTAATATGTCATCAGCCACCATCCTGTTTGTACTACAAAAAATGCTTAAGGCCGAAAATTTGATTGATCAAAAGATTATGAGCTTTGCTTTTGGGCCGGGGTTAACGGTTGAGGGTATGATATTAGAAATGTCTTGCTAAAGCATATGAACGATGTAATTATAGTTGGCGGTGGCCTTGCGGGATTATTTAACGCGATACTATTAAACCGTGCCGGCTTAAACGTTACCCTCATCGAAAAAAAAACATACCCCATGCACCGGGTATGTGGCGAATACATCTCCAACGAAGTAATCCCGTTTTTAAATACTTTAGATATCAACCTCGATCAGCTGAATGTTGCCCGCATTAACAGGCTGGAGGTTACCGCTGCCTCTGGTGTTAAATTTGCTCAAAAGCTTGATCTGGGCGGCTTTGGGTTAAGCAGGTATACCTTCGATAATTTTTTATACCATAAAGCGACAATAGAAGGCGTAAATTTCATGACAGGTGCAAGGGTGGAGGACGTACGCTACGCCGGCAATCAGTTTGAGGTGGTTACGCCCGGCGAAGTGTTAACAGCCCCGCTGGTAATCGGCTCATTCGGCAAGCGGTCAAACCTCGATCAAAAACTAAAACGGCCCTTCTTTTATAAACGCAGCCCCTACCTGGCCGTAAAATTCCATATAAAAATGGATTTGCCGCAGGACCTTATCCAGCTTAACAATTATAAAGATGGCTATTGCGGCGTAAGCAAAACCGATGGCGACAGGTACTGCATGTGCTACATGGCGCACCGCGATGACCTGCGCAAGTACGGCAGCCTGCAAGAGTTGGAACAGAACGTTATCCGCAAAAACCCATATCTCGACAATATTTTTGCCAATGCCGAATTTTTACTGGATAAGCCCGAGGTAATTAACGAGATCTCTTTTGAAAAGAAAGCCCCGGTTGATAACCATATTTTAATGAGCGGCGATACCGCCGGAATGATAGCGCCATTATGCGGCAACGGCATGACCATGGCTATCCACTCGGCCAAAATCCTGTCAGAAAAAATTATCAGCCATTATAAAACCGGCAAATTTTATGAAGATAACCGTGTAGCTTTAGAGGCCGATTATACCGGTGCCTGGAACCGGCAATTTGCACAACGGCTTTGGGTAGGCCGGCAATTGCAGCGCCTGTTTGGCAATAACAACACAACCGCCCTTACACTTAGCCTGTTAAACGGCTTACCGCCATTATCCAGGTACCTGATTAGTAAAACTCACGGAAAACCTTTTTCATAAGGTTATTGTATTGATACCATGGCCAATTTAAAACACCGCGCCTTTGATGCCGAAATCATGGACGACCTGAACTTGCCCGACAGTGAGATAGCCCCTGTGTTGGAAGGTTTGGGCAAGGTAAATTCATGGTTCGGCGGGCATAAGGAAGCAATAGAGGCATTAAAAAACTTCCCGGTAAAGCAAGGATATTCCATATGCGATTGGGGCTGTGGCGGCGGCGATACGCTGATTGCCATTGCCAAATGGGCAAAGCAACAACCGATGGCCCTAAAACTTACAGGTATTGATGCTGCCCCCGCGGCAATAAACTATGCGCGCAATGCATCTAAAGAGATAGCCGGCATTGGCTATGTGCAGGCCGATGTAATAAACGATACCCATCTTTTAGGCAAGCACGATATCATTATCAGCAATTTGTTTACGCATCACTTTGATGATGAACACTGGGTGAAAATGATTAAAAACATGTATGCATCCGCCCAAAAAGGAATAATCATTACCGATTTGCACCGCCATTGGGCGCTATATTATGCGGTTATTTTCATTACACATGTTTTAACCCGTAATAAAATGGTACGTTACGACGGGCCGCTATCAGTAAAGCGGGGTTTTAAAAAGCCGGAATTATTAACACTGCTAAAAAAGGCACAAATTGATAACTTTAAATTAACGTGGAAGTGGCCATTCCGCTGGGCTTTAGTGATCTATAAATCGTAGCTTTACGCTATGAATTTGCGTGTACTGGTTTTAATTACCGCAACCGGGGTTGCCATAACCCTGTCGGCGGTTAACTTTTATTTTCAGCATAAATGGTATGATGTGATGGTTACTTTCACCATTACCATAGCGGTAAGCTACTTTGTGTTTTACTACCTGATAGAAAAGTATATTTACTCGCGCATCAAACTTATTTATAAGCTCATCCACAATTTAAAGCTTGGCCGCGATTTGCGCGATGCGCTCGGCGAGCATGTAACCGCCAACCCCATTGATGATGTGGAGCAGGAGGTAAAAGAATGGGCAAAACAAAAAAAATCGGAGATTGATGACTTGCGTAAGCAGGAAAAATTTCGCCGCGATTTTTTATCCAATATCTCGCATGAGTTTAAAACACCGCTTTTTGCCATACAGGGATATATCGAAGCGCTGCAGGATGATGACTTTGACGACCGCGAGCTGGCCCGCCAGTTTTTAGATAAAGCATCAAAAAATGTAGATCGCCTGAGTTACCTGATCAAAGACCTGGACGAAATTTCGAAGCTGGAATCGGGCGAGATACCTATTAATTATAGCAAATTCAAAATCAACGACCTCATTAAGGAAGTTTTTGAATCGCTGGAAATAAAAGGCAAGCAGTATAAAATTAAGCTGATTTTTAAACAAAAATATGATGAGGGCATCATCGTATACGCCGACAGGGAAAAAATAAGGCAGGTATTGGTTAACCTGATTGATAACTCATTTAAGTACGGCAAAGAAGAAGGAAGCACATCATTAAGCCTTTTTGTGCTTGACGACCAGGTTTTGGTTGAGGTTACCGACGATGGTATTGGTATTGAAGAAAAGTTTTTGCCTCGCCTGTTCGAGCGTTTTTACCGCACAGATACCAGCCGGTCGCGCCAAATTGGAGGATCGGGGCTGGGCCTGGCCATTGTAAAACACATTATCGAAGCGCACCAGCAAACCATTAATGTACGCAGTACCGAGGGTTTGGGATCAACTTTTGGGTTTACTTTGCAAAGAGCAAAACAAACTTTACCTTTCCCCAATATACCAGTGTTAAAAAGTTAACACTAATTTAACATAGCAACCGTACCTTTACACCAATTTTAAGCATCATGTCATTAAACAGCATTTTCCAGTATTTTGTACCTAAGGACAAAAAAATATTTTTTCCTTTATTTGAGCAGGCAGCAAACAACGTAGTAGCAATGGCTACTATTTTGGTAGAGGCTGTTAACTCCAATAACGCCACCACCCGCGAAGAGCTGTTTAAACAAATTGACAAGCTTGAAAATAAAGGCGATGAATTTACCCACCAGATATACCTGGAACTGGGCAAAAATTTTATTACCCCTTTTGACCGCGAAGATATTCACGCGTTAGCCACAGCTATTGATGATGTTGCCGATTATATCCAGGGTGCTGCCAACCGGATGAGCCTTTACCGGATAGATGATTTTAATGAGCACATCCGCAAACTATCTGACCTGATCCTTCAGGCCAGCATCGATCTTGAAAAAGCAGTGCGCGAGTTAAAAGACCTGCGCAACGTACGTAACATTGCCGATTCGTGCATCAGGATAAACAGTGTAGAAAATCAGGCTGATTATGTTTTTGACCGCGCAGTGGCCGATTTGTTCCTTTACGAAAAAGATGCTATCCGCCTGATAAAGTATAAAGAAATCCTTGCCGCTCTTGAAACTGCAACCGATATGTGCGAAGACGCGGCCAATGTAATGGAATCTATTTTAGTTAAAAACGCTTAAGCATACCTAATCATCACTAAATGGTTACTTCCCTACTTGTTGTTATAGTTTTACTTGCACTCGTTTTTGATTACACCAACGGCTTTCACGATGCTGCAAATTCAATTGCCACCATTGTATCAACCAAAGTGCTTACCCCCTTTCAGGCTGTACTACTGGCAGCTGTATTTAACTTTGCCGCCTATTTTTTTATCAAGGAGCACACAGTTGCAAAAACTGTTTCAAAAATTGTTTTAGAACATTTTGTCACCCTTCATGTAATACTTGCCGGTTTGGTTGCGGCCATCAGCTGGAATTTGATAACCTGGTGGTTTGGTATCCCGTCAAGTTCATCCCATACGCTTATAGGTGGATTTGCCGGTGCCGGTATGACCAACGCCCTTTATATGGGCGTTCATCCGTTGCAGGCCATCGAAATGCAGTATGTACTAACCATTATGGCCTATATTGTACTCGCGCCATTTATAGGGTTGTTCATAGCGTATGTTATTACTATTTTAATATTAAATATTTGCAAGCGTGCCAAGCCTTCAACGGCCGAGCGGTGGTTTAAAAGATTGCAATTGGTATCGGCTGCTGCACTAAGCTTTGCACATGGAGGTAACGATGCGCAAAAGGTAATGGGTATATTGTATGTAACCCTTATTGCCGGCAAGGTTATACAGCCTGGTTCGGAAATGCCGGAGTGGATTCCGTTGGCTTGTTACACCGCTATTGCTGCAGGTACCATGAGCGGTGGTTGGAAAATTGTTAAAACCATGGGCTCAAAAATAACCAAGGTAACACCACTTGAGGGCGTAAGTGCCGAAACAGCGGGCGCTATTACCCTGTTTATTACCGAACGGTTTGGCATCCCGGTTTCTACCACCCACACTATTACAGGCTCCATTATTGGTGTTGGTTTAACCAAGCGCGTATCCGCTGTACGCTGGGGTGTAACCATTAACCTTGTTTGGGCATGGATTATCACCATTCCAATTTCTGCTTTAATTGCGGCAGGTGTTTTTGCCCTGTTAAAAGTGTTGGAATAATTTACTGATAAGTTGGCTTCATTTTTGCTAATTTTAGCCACTATGAAAAAACAGATATTAATCCTTACTGCTTTGCTGTCCTTTATAACCTTAAGCAGCTGCGATACATTAAACCAGGTAGCACAGGCCGCAACAACCAATGCGCAGGGAACGCCTACTACGTTTGAGATAGGTAACGGCCTTAGGCAGGCCCTTGAAATAGGTACCGGCAAAAGTTCAGATAAGCTATCTGTTGTTGATGGTTTTTTAAAGAACGCCGAAGTTAAAATACTTTTTCCGCCCGAGGCACAAAAAGCCGAGAAAACGCTTCGCAGCATAGGCCTGGGCAGCCTTTGCGATAATGTAATAACCTCCGTTAACCACGCTGCCGAAGATGCCGCAGTAAAAGCAAAACCTATATTTATCAGCGCCATAAAGCAAATGACTTTGCAGGATGTAACAAATATTTTGTTAGGCAGCCAGGATGCGGCAACCCAGTACTTTAAAAAAACCACAACTTTACAATTGGCCGGGCAGTTTAAACCGGTGATACAGGCAAGCTTAAACAAAGTTGGCGCTACAAAATATTATACCGATGCAGCACAGGCTTATAACAAGGTGCCTTTTGTATCAAAAATAAATCCCGACATTACCGATTACGTAACCCAGAAAGCCATTGCCGGCTTATTTGTAGAGATAGCTAAAGAGGAGCTGAACATCCGCCAGAACCTGAGCGCACGCACAACGCCGTTGCTTCAAAAAGTATTCTCTTTTGCTGATAAGAAAAAAAGCGGGCAGTAATCTTAAAACAGACTTCACCCACCCGTCATTACGAGTATCCATCGGATAAAACCCGAAAAAAATCGTTATGGCGTGCAAAGAAATACAGTGAAATCAATGCACTAAACTCCCGTCATTGCGAGGCACGAAGCAATCCCCTACTTGCCAAATCTCACATAGTTCGGGATTGCTTCGTACCTCGCAATGACGGATGATGATGATAAAAAAGGCCAATCGTTTTGCGATTGACCTTTTATGTTAAATCTGCACATCTGAAATTTGCACATCCGCACACCTACCCCAATATCTCCTTTATATCATCCGCAGTAAGCGATTTGATAAAACTCTCCTCGGTGGTAATTAAAGCGCGGCTCAGGCTTAATTTGCGCTGCTGCAGGGCAAGTATCTTCTCTTCAACAGAATCTTTGGTGATGAATTTGTAAATGAACACGTTTTTGGTTTGCCCAATACGATGGGTACGGTCAATAGCCTGTTGCTCTACGGCGGGGTTCCACCACGGGTCAAGGATAAATACATAATCGGCCTCGGTGAGGTTAAGCCCTACGCCTCCGGCCTTTATCGAGATCAGGAAAACCCTGGTTTTTTTATCTTCCTGGAATTGTTTAACCACGTCGCCCCGGTTTTGGGTGCTGCCGTCAAGGTAAACATATGATATTCCTTCGCGTTCCAGGTGCTCGCGGTAAATGGCAAGCTGCTTTACAAACTGCGAGAATATCAACACCTTGTGCCCGCCATCCAAAACGCTGGCCAGGGTGTGTACAACGTTTTCAAATTTCCCGCTATCGCCCTCGTAATCTTTATCAATCATGATAGGATGGTTGGCTATCTGCCTCAGCTTAATCAGCCCTTGCAATACCTGTATCTGGGTTTTGGCAAAGGTGCCATCCTCCAGGCTTTTCAGTAATTCGTTACGGTATTCTGATTTTATTTTTTCATACACAGATCCCTGCTCCTCGCTCATGTCGCAATAAAGCAACGTTTCTGTTTTTGGCGGCAGCTCTGTGGCAACTTGCTCTTTGGTGCGGCGCAGCACAAAAGGTTTAATAAGCGCCTGCAGCTTGCGGGCCTTATCCTCGTCCTTTTTCTTTTCTATCGGGGTAACAAATTCGTTCTGAAAAAATTGCTGGTTACCCAATAAGCCGGGGTTTATAAACGACATCTGCGTCCATAAGTCATTAACCGAATTTTCAACCGGCGTACCGCTCAATATCAGCTTAAAGCGCGACTTGAGCTGCTTAACTGCCTGGAATGATTTTGACGATGGATTTTTGATGTTCTGGCTTTCATCCAATATCACATAATCAAAAAAGTACTCCTTAAACATTTCAATATCTATCCGGCTGATACCATAAGTGGTAATAACCACATCATAGTTGGCAAACACATCTGCCGACCTGTATCGTAATGTGCCTGTATGCACCATCAGCCTCAATTGCGGTGTAAATTTTTTTGCCTCGTTAAGCCAGTTGTATATCAACGATGTTGGCATAATAACCAGCGATGTGCTCTTGCTGCCCTCTGCTTCGGTAAACTCTTTATGTTTTTGCAACAGTGCCAGGGTTTGTATGGTTTTACCAAGCCCCATGTCATCGGCAAGGCAACCACCAAAATGGTATTGCTTTAAAAAGTGAAACCAGTTATAGCCTGCTTTTTGATAGGCCCGCAGGTTACCATCAAAATTTACCGGCATCTCAATTTCCTCCAGTTCCTCAAAATTGGTCAGCCTTTGTAGCTTGCGGGTCATGGTAACGTTGGCCATTTCGCCTTCGGCCAGGTCGTTAACCAGGCCTATATGGTGGCGGCGAAGTCGTAACTCATTGCCCCCCTCGGTGAAATGCAGCAGGTTGCCATATTGCGAAAACCATTTTTCGGGGATAACAGCAATCTCGCCCGATGGCAAAGTAAATTCCTTTTTATGGTTAAGGATATGGTTTTTTAGCTGTATAAACGGAATGCGGTATGGCCCAAACCAAACAATGGCGTTAATATCAAACCAATCGTTGTTTTCAGATACCTCAAGGTCTATTTTACTGTTTCCAAAAACGTACCGCTTTTGTCCTTCGGGTTGTTCTATTTCAAAACCCTGTTCTTTTAGCTGGTTATGGTGCTGATTAAGCCATTCAAATACCGAGAAGGAATGATCGGCATCCTCGTCATGTTTATTATCAACCTCCAGGTTTTGAAACAAACTGGATACGGTTTTAAGGCCCAATTGCTCCAACTGCGCCATCTTGCCCTTTTCCCAGGTCCCCGAGCGTTTAATACGGTGGAACAGGTAATCGTCGCCGTTTTTTTCCATCCTTACCGATACCGTACGCCCGTCGCCGTAAGGGAAAATATAGCCCGCATATTTAAAATACAATTGCAGCTGGGATGTGCCACCCTCTACATAAATAGGTTTTATAACCGGCTGTGCATCGTATTTTTCGGTATTTATCGTGAATCCTTCGGCATATACATTGTGCTTCTCAATCAGCGGCGCAACAAACTTTTCAAAGTAGGATTGCTCCGACGACCTGGGGATTGCGATAAAGCGCTTATTCAGGAACGGCACCAGTTTTTTACCCTCTATCTCTTTATCAAAATAATACAGGGTATCGTCCAGCAGCATCCAGGCCGGGTGGTTACAAATAATTTCGGCATTTTTAAACATGAATTCAATGCGCATTCCCTGGTATTTAATCGTCGGGAAATACCTTATCTCCTCCTCATTTCGCCTAAAATGGAATAGCACGCTGGCCGGCTCAGTAGCTATTTGCAGCTTTCGCTCTCCCGGATAGCCCTCCTTACTCATCTGGTAAACCTTTTTGCCGGTTTGCATCAGCAGGTTCAGCGCTTCGGCCATTCGTTTCTCCAGCTTCGGGCGAATGGTATCAAATAATGCTTCGTTAAATATCTTGGCAAAAAATTCAAACGGACGGATGGGCTTCTTATAAAAGCGTTTAATCACATTGCCCTGTTCCATCTCCTCCAAAATCTTGATAAGCTTAATATCAACCTCATCAATACAATGAATAAACTCCTTTGCCGTATTAGAAAATAAGCGCTGGTGGGTTAATGAAAATTCGCCGTTGGGGTTAAGCTGAACGATGTGTGGCTCAATTACATAGCCAAGGTAATCATGCTTTGCAATGGCATAAATAATCTGGCAGGGTTTTGTACTGTCTACTCGTAGCATTAACTTTTGATAAAAAATTAATAGAAGCTACATCAACAAAAAATTCAAACGTAATCAGAATTTGGGGGAATTGAAAGGATTTTTTGTTTTTTAATTACGTTTCCTGCTCAGCACAGCAGTTTGCGGGCGCTTTTTTGCTTGTTTTTTCATTAAAACCATCTGATACTTGTTTATTTCTCATCGTAATTTGTGCGGAATGCATTATCTGGTATATGGATTTATGTTTAGTTTCGGATAACATAAACCACCCTATTTAAACTCTAACACGCGTTCCTGATGAAGATCAAACTTTTGCTCCTTTTTTGCCTGTATTTTTCAATATATGCTGCATATGCACAGCCCGATAAAAGCTATCACGTAAAATCGCCCGATGGCAAGATAGATTTGAATATCATTGCCGGCAATACCATTAGTTGGGCAGTAAAGCATGAAGGGACAGCGATCATCGCCCCGTCAGCTATATCGATGACATTAGCCGGCAATGAGGTATTGGGCAAAAACGCGGTAGTGAAATCGGCCAAAACATCATCGGCCGATACCTGGTTTAGTACCCCTATTTATAAAAAAGACAGGGTTCATGACCAATACAACCAGGTCATCATCAACTTTAAAGGCGATTACGCGGTTGTATTCCGTGCCTATGACGATGGTGTTGCCTACCGCTTTACCACGCAAAAGAAGGGTGAAATTACCGTTGTTGACGAGGAAGCCAACTTCAATTTTAAGGATGATGATAAAGCTTATCTGCCTTTTGTAAACGATTTCAGGAACAAGGATAAATGGACAACCTCTTTTGAGGCACTTTATGATAACATCAACATCTCTGCCGTAAAAAAAGACACCCTGGCATTTTTGCCCGTATTGGTTGATGTTGGCACTCCGAAAAAAGCAGCCATTTTAGAGGCGGACCTAAACAATTATCCTGGTATGTATTTAACCGGCGATGGTAGCGGCAGCAAAAACCTGAAAGGGGCATTTGCCAGATATCCTACAGTGGAACACACCGGCGGTTATGCCAATATGAACTATGTGGTGAACGGCCGGGCCGATTATATTGCCAAAACCGCGGGCGCCCGCAGCTTCCCGTGGCGGGTGGTGATTATCAGCACCGATGACAAGCAACTGGCTAATAACGACATGGTACAAAAGCTTGCAGAGCCATCAAGGCTAACCGACCTGTCATGGATTAAGCCAGGCAAAGTAGCATGGGATTGGTGGAACGACTGGAACATCAGCCACGTTGATTTTAAGGCCGGCATTAATAACCCAACCTATAAATACTATATCGATTTTGCATCGGCCAATAAAATAGAATATGTGGTGCTGGATGAGGGCTGGTCGAGCATTGTAGACCTTACCCAGATTTCGCCCGAAATCAACCTGCAGGAACTGCTTGATTATGCTAAACAAAAAAACGTGGGCCTCATTTTGTGGACCAGCTGGTATGCCCTTACCCGCCAAACCGATTTAGCTTTTGACAAATTTGCCAAAATGGGCGTAAAAGGTTTCAAAATAGATTTTATTGACCGGGACGACCAGAAAATGGTTGCATCGCTATATGACATAGCCCAAAAGGCTGCCGATCATCACCTGATTGTTGATTACCACGGCATGTACAAGCCCGGCGGCATCCAGCGCACTTTCCCTAATATTGTGAATTTTGAAGGTGTAAAAGGGCTGGAGAATGTAAAATGGGGTGTAACCAACCACCCGGGTTATGATGTAAGTATTCCGTTTATCCGTATGCTATCCGGCCCTATGGATTATACACCTGGGGCTATGCGCAATGCCACAAAAGCAAACTTTCGCCCGGTAAACAGCAACCCCATGAGCCAGGGAACACGCTGCCACCAGCTGGCCATGTATACCATATTTGAGGCCCCCTTACAAATGATGGCCGACAACCCAACCATTTATACCAAAGAACAGGAGAGCACCGATTTTATAGCTGCTGTGCCTACCACCTTTAACGAAACCGTTGCCCTTGATGGTAAAGTGGGTGAATATGTAGCCATTGCACGCCGCAAAGGCACCACATGGTATGCCGGCGCCATGAGCAACTGGGATGCGAGGGATTTAAATATCGATTTAGCATTTTTGGGCGATGGCAATTATAAGGCCATTGTATTTGAGGATGGCGTAAATGCCGATAAAGACGCTACCGATTATAAACGCACCGTTATTAACGTTACCGCGAAAGACAAGCTATCTGTAAAACTTGCACCTGGCGGTGGCTGGGCTGCGCGGTTTGAGCGCGTAAATTAATATAATCACGATGCTTTAATCGTCTTTTAAGACCTTTAGTAAATACCCGCGAAAAAAATAATCGCGGGTATTTGCATTTACGATTTATTTACTCTACAATTGTAGAGTAAATTCTAATGTCGTAGAGCATGAAGCTAACCAACACCGAAGAGCAACTAATGGAACTGATTTGGGCAGGCGAGGAAGTTTTCCTGAAAGACCTGATAGATAGTTACCCTGAACCCAAACCCGCAGTAACTACTATAGCCACTTTATTGAAACGCATGCAGGATAAAGGTTTTGTAGCCTACAACCTGATGGGTAATTCCAGGCAGTATTATGCACTGGTCAAAAAGTCCGATTACTTTGCAACCCATGTTAACGGGCTTATCAAAAACTTTTTTGGCAATTCGGCCATGCAGTTTGCTTCGTTTTTTACAACCGAAACCCACCTTACCGAAGCCGAATTACAAGACCTTAAGAAGATTATAGATCAACAATTAAACAAGAAAAAACCATGACAGCCTACCTGCTAAACTTTACGCTTTGCAGCGTCTTGTTGCTGCTTGCATATGTTGCGTTGCTTAAAAATAAAGCGATGTATACTTTCAACAGGTTCTATCTTTTGTTCGGCATTGTGTTTTCACTCGCGGTACCGTTAATCAGCATACAGCAACGTGCTGCAACGATTGTTGAACAACCTTATTTTAAGGCAGAAATACTGGATGCGTCGGCAACTCCCTCAACATTAACACCGGCCGCTACAATAGCGGCTCCAGAACATATCAACTATCTGTTTTACTTGTTGCCCTGCATTTATATTTTAATTACCGGATTGCTTTTATTGCGGTTTATCAAAAATCTATATAACATCAAACAAACTATAGATAAAAACTATAGCGCCCAGTATGAAAATGCAAAACTGGTGCTAATCGACCAAAAACAAACGCCGCATACCTTTTTAAAGTACATGTTTTTAAACCGTGACGACTATCAAAACGGACAAATTGACGCTGGCGTTTTATATCATGAACTTGCACACGCCCGCCAGTTACACTCCTTTGATATCATATTTACCGAGCTTGTACAAGCCATTTGCTGGTTTAACCCCTTCATCTTAATATACCGCAGGTATATTAAGCTAAACCACGAATTTTTGGCCGATGCCGCGGTATTAAGTGCGCATTACGATACTGCCAACTATCAAAACCTGCTTATTCACAGTTTATCCGGCCTTAACGGTTTAGGCATAACCAGCCAATTCAACTACGCTATTACCAAAAAAAGATTGATCATGATGACTAAAACCACCACCACCGTTAACGCCTGGCTAAGCCGGCTGGCCGTTATGCCCTTCGCCATTGCGGCATTTTTGTTATTCACCACCAAAACCGAAGCGCAGCAGCCACAATTTGCAGTGCCAGCGGCTAAAGGAAAAGCCGAACAACTCCAACCCAAACCATCGCCGAAAAATAGCCCGCCGGGCAAAGTACAACGCGACTTTATTTTTGCCGAGCTCAATTATAAGCATACTGCAAATGGTGTATCGCCGGAGTTATTGGCCGAGTATAAAACCATAGCTGATAAATATGAGCCCTATTTTTCGGCGGCACTAAGCAGCCACGGCAAAAACAAGATCTCGCCAGATGGAAAGATCATGAAAGTTTCGGATGAGGATAAAGCCCGGCTTAAAGAAATATATGGACAGATGAGTAAAGAGCAGCAGGCTCAACAAATGGTAGGTTTTATGATGGGTAACGGGCTTATACTACCACGCGCCTTCCCAACGGCAAAGCAATTGAGCGTTTTTACGGATGCACACACCTATGGTATCTGGATTAACGGAAAAAGAGCGGCTAATGCCGAACTTGAAAAATACACGTCGGCCGATTTTGCGCAGGTATTTGTCAGCAAATTATATGCAGGCGCTGCCAAAGATAAAACCTATAAATACCAGGTTGATTTGATGACCGTTGATTATTACGCTAACTACCGCAAAGAAACGCTGGCCAAAACAAAAATAGCGCGTATGTATTGCCGAACACCTTTTGGTGCAAAGCAAACAGGATTAATGATGCTTTAATAACAAAGGGCCCCGGATTGAAAGAATCCGAGGCCTTTTCGTTTCCTGCAAATATTTTGCCCTTTCGTTTCTGATTTTAGCCCGGTGGTTTATTATCATGATTAAAGTGCCTATTTTTGCGCCCACCAATTATTATGATCAGAAGGATACATCGCCACGTTCGCACCGCCCGTTATATTGTTTATAAAGAAACGCTGGTTGATTATAAAGAACATTTCTGGACGTTTATCGGCTCGTTCCTTGGTATAGGCTTAATCGGTTTTTTTAGCAACCGGTATTTTAGCCCTTCGGATAATTTATTCCTTATTGGTTCTTTCGGTGCCTCATCGGTATTAATTTATGGCATCGTAAACAGCCCCCTCGCCCAGCCCCGAAACTTAATTGGCGGCCACGTAATCTGCGCTATTGTTGGGGTAACTATGCATAAGCTTATTCCGCACGAGGTTTGGCTATCATCGGCCCTGGCTGTATCAATTGCCATCGTATTAATGCAAATTACCAAAACGCTGCATCCGCCGGGCGGCGCCACAGCACTCATTGCCAATATCGGGTCGGCCAAAATACAGGCATTGGGGTATTTATATGTATTAAGCCCGGTGTTATCCGGCGCAACAGTATTGCTGCTGGTGGCTTTGCTGGTAAACAACGTAAGCGGCCATCGCAAATATCCCAATAATAAAAAGTGGTTTATGGTATGGCGCAGGTACCAGCGCTAAGCAGCCGGCTATGCACCAGCTTCATCTGTTAGCTTAAGCAGTAAATCCTCGGCTTTAATAAGTATGCTTTTTCCAGCTATTTCGATGATGTTATCTTCAACCAGGTCATTTATAGTACGAAAAAGTGATTCGTATGCAGCACCGGTAAATGCGGCCAGATCCTGCCGGCTCAGATCGATATCAATATATCCACCGGCATTGATGCCAAACTTATTTTTAAGAGAAATAAGCGCCTGTGCAACCCGCCCCTTAACAGGCATATGCGCCAGGTTGCGCATCCGCTTTTCAGATTCCTGCAGCTCGTTGGCAAAAAAGCGCATAAGCTTAATTACAAAGTTATTGTTAATTTTCAGGGTCGATTCCAGGAAATCCATGCTGATATAACAGATTACGCCGGCCTCAATAGCCGTAGCCGATACCGGATAATAACCCGTATCGCCAAGCCCCAGGTGACCAACAATATCGCCTTTTTGCGCAAAACGCAATATCAGTTCTTTTTCGGCATCCCATTTTTTATGCACTTTTATTTTGCCTTCGTAAACAAAATAAATTCCTGTAACCGGGTCGCCTTCCTTAAATATTGTTTCCCCCTTTTTTACAGCATAATTTTTCCGCTGCGCATCAATAACCGGAATCCAGTCTGTTAAGCAGTGCATGCACAAAAAGCAACTCTTTAAATCACAAACACTTTTACTTTTTGCCATGTATGAATACTGTTTTATTATTGGCAATCGCCTTTGCGAAATTATTAAAAGTACCGGCCTTTTGGCTGCTCCCAGGTTGCCATGTTAAAAATAATTCCCAATATGGCAATTACCGAGCCTCCAAATACCGGCCAGGAGAATGATTTTGCGCCGTTGATGTAAATTGTCCAGTTGTGTGAATCAACCGCGTTTACTGTTTTTAAATTGGTAAAAGTTAAAAAACCAATAATAATGATGATAACCCCTATCGCCATTAATGCATAACTGAATTTTTTCATGTTACTATCCTCGTAATGTTTTCAATGATTCGGCAGCAAAACTTGCAATAAAGTATTGCACATGCAATATTTTATTGCAATATATTTTCTAAAAAATCTATTTTGTATTACTTTTGCAACAAAACTAACACCCGATTTATAAGTGCAGGCTCGTGTAATATTCATCATGAAACAAAAAGAAACAGGCATCCCCATCTCGCCTTCCTTAAACGCCATCAATAATCACCAGGATAAATTAGCCTTAACCCGAAGTATAAAAAACAGGCTATTATATGTTTCGGCACTATCTGTTGTGGTGGCAATAGCCATCAGCATTATAGCCAAGGGGCTTATTTACCTCATTAATATTGTAACCAACATATCTTTTTACGGTATACTGGATGTACATTTCCATAGCCCTGCCGCTAACCACCTCGGCCTGTGGGTTATTATAGTGCCGGCCATTGGCGGGGTAATTGTTGGGTTAATGGCCTTGTATGGTTCAAAAGCCATTAGGGGGCATGGTATCCCCGAAGCCATGGAGCAAATACTAACCAACCAAAGCAAAATAAAGCCTTCCATTACCTTTTTAAAGCCCATATCATCGGCTATTGCCATTGGTACAGGCGGCCCATTTGGCGCCGAAGGGCCAATAATTGCAACCGGCGGAGCCTTAGGATCAACCCTGGGACAGTTATTAAAAATTACCGCCAATGAGCGTAAGGTTATCCTTGCAGCCGGTGCAACAGCAGGTATGTCGGCCATATTTGGTACACCCATAGCGGCTGTGTTGCTGGCTATCGAGTTGCTTTTGTTTGAGTTTTCGCCAAAATCTATTTTGCCCGTTGCCCTGGCTTGTATTACGGGAGCAGCAGGCCATCACCTGTTGTTTGAATCGGGACCGGTTTTTCCTATGCCCAATTTAGCGGTGCCAACTAACGAGGCATTAGCCATTTACAGCGGCATCGGTTTACTTGTCGGTTTTCTGTCATTGGGGATAACCAAAATTGTTTATTTAATTGAAGATTGGTTTGATAAACTCCCCATTCACTGGATGTGGTGGCCTGCCTTAGGCGGCCTTGCAGTTGGGGTAATTGGTTATTTTGCGCCTCATACATTGGGCGTAGGATACGATAATATCATCAGTATTTTATCGGGCACCATTCCATTGCTGCTTGTTTTGCGGTTATGCTTTTTTAAATTCCTGTCGTGGGCTATTGCATTGGGCAGCGGCACTTCCGGCGGTACCCTTGCTCCTTTGTTAACTATTGGCGGCGCGGCGGGGGCTATCATCGGTGCGGTTATTTTAATGTTTTTTCCCAATTCGGACATAACCATACCTATGGCGGCGTTGCTGGGCATGTCATCTATGTTTGCGGGGGCTTCAAGGGCCTATTTAACCAGTATTACGTTCGCGCTCGAATCTACCATGCAATCAAACGCTTTGTTGCCTTTACTTGGCGCCTGCACCGCATCGTACCTGGTGTCGTTCTTTTTAATGGAGAATACCATCATGACCGAGAAAATTGCCCGCAGAGGCGTTGCCACTCCCGTATCATTTGAACCCGACGTATTGGGTAAACTATCTGTACTTGACGTTATGAACAAAGAGGCTGTTATTTTAAGTGCCGACAACCCGGTTAATGAAGTAAAAGCCTGGCTACTTGCCCACACCTCAACTGCCCACGATTTTATAGTGGTAGATAAAAAAGGCGATTATATGGGGACGTCCAAGCTGGGCGATATATATAATAACAGCCAGGCTCAAAAACTGAATCTTGGGGATATTACACACCCCTCAGCATTAATGTTAACCGGCAACACATCGTTACGCCTGGCTGCCGAATTAATGGCAAAACATAATGCCGAACTGGTACCGGTTACTTCGGCCGGAAACAAAATTATTGGCAGCCTATCCTACAAAGAAATTATAGCCGCCTACGGATTGCATAATAACGAGGCCGATAAAACATCATTATCCATATCGCTAAAACGGCAACGGTTAAAAATAATGAGTAAAGGGCGTAAGCTGATAAATAAAAATAATTAGCAAAATATGATTATCCCATTGATGCAGGCATACAACTCATCAATGGACCGTTGGCCAATAAAAACAGCAATATATTTACATGTTACCAGTGGACGGACGAGTTTCTCGCACACCGTTGATTACCCTTTACTCCCCCTTGTCAATCTCTTTCCGATAGCCATTGGGCACCCTTTTTATCGAGTTTACCGCTGTTCAATTATTGTATCTCCGGCTTTCTTATTGCTTTTTATTTCCTATCGGGCAAAGCTAAAAAAGCCCCTGATCTTCCGACCCGGAGCTTTCACTATATGGTTGATTGGTTTGTTTACTTAGTTAAACCTTAGGCTAATGTTGCCACTTGACGCTTCGGCTGTTACCGGCGCACCGCCGCCGTTTACGGTGCCTTTAATATGTTCGTTGTCCCACTGCCCGGTAAAGCCACTTATTTTTGATGGGTGCTGATTAATACCATCGCCACGGATATCCAGGTTAAGACCCTGGTTTGCAGGCAGCCGCAAATCGATATTGCCCGAGCTTACATTCAGTTTCAGGAACTTGCCCACTTTAACCATTTGCGCACGCAGGCTGCCAGCGCTTGTAGATGCGTCAAGGCTGCAGTTCATACCTTTAAGGTCGATGCCGCCGCCAGACGTGCTGGTAACCAGCTCCCCTTCAATATTGCTGCCTTCTACCCCACCGCCACTGGTATGGGCATTTACAGTGCCTTTTAAATTTTCGAGGCGTAAGCCGCCGCCCGATGTTTCCAGGCTGATTTTACCTGTGAGGTTTTTAGCTTCAATACCGCCGCCGCTGGTTTGCAGGTTAATGTTATCGCCGCTGTTGGCAACCCTTATTCCGCCACCTGATGTGGTACCTTTGATGGTTCCGTAAAGCCTGTCTATTTCCAATCCGCCGCCACTGGTGGTAAATGTTTCGCTGCCTTTTAAGTTATCCAAACGGATACCGCCACCGCTGGTTTTCAGGTTGGTAGCAACCTGTTGCGGAACAAATATTTTAAACGAGATGCTGATAGATTTTTTCCAGTTGAAGTTTTGGTTTTCGTGCTTGTTTTTGGCAATGGCCCGTACTTCGTGGCCGGTCACGGTTACGCTCAGGTCGTAATCTTCGTCAAGGCGTTTTTTTATTTCCTCTTTAGATAGATCGCGGCCGTTATTACCCCTGATGTACACTTCAACTCTCGGTGCCTGCCCTGCGCGCCCGCTTACTTCAATGCCGCCGGCCGATGTATTTACCACAACGCTGTTGATGGCATCACTTGCCAGGGATTTTGTCATGTATGGCGTTTTGCCATCGTTATCCTGCGCTATAGCCGCCATGGTTTGGCAGGCCAGCAATGCCGAGAGAATATATGCTTTCATGTTGTTTTGTTTGGTTTGTGTAGATAAGACAGCGGTCGGGCTGGAATCGTTGCAGAGGCGGGGATAATTATTTGTGAAGGGCCGTTATATAGTCCGGACAAAGCAAGACTGCTATAGTTTTTGTAACTTGGTCTCAATGAACCAACAAGAACTGGAAATCTTACTTAAAGACTTACAATCGCTCCCGAAAGAATGTGAATGGGTGGAGTTTAAGGCTAACAACTCTAAACCCGACACTATTGGCGAGTATTTATCAGCATTAAGCAATGGCGCATGCTATAAAAAACAACATTATGGATATTTGGTTTTTGGAGTAGAGGATTCGACACATAGGTTAATTGGGACCGACTTTAAACCCCATTCCACAAAGACCAATGGGCAGGAATTAGAAAACTGGCTTGCTTGCCATCTTACGCCAAGAATAGACTTCAATATATGAGTTTAGTCAACAAGGGTTGAATTTTGTCATTTTTAAAATACAATGTACGAGATTCATCCCTGTAACTTTTAAAGGCGAGGCTTACATACGGATAGGTAGTTATAAAAAACTCCTTGGTGATCATCCAGAAAGGGCTAAAATAATTTGGAGCAGAGAAAGCTATTTTGTTTATGAAAAGGAAGTTTGCATGCATGATGTCTCTTCAGATCTGGTATTACAATATCTGGATTATCCATCACTGTTTGATTTACTAAACCTTCCTCTACCAAACAATAAAAAGGGAATCCTCGATAGATTTTTAGAAGAAAAGCTAATCTTGAACAAAGCCGGCAACTTCGATATAACCAATTTGGGTGGATTGCTATTCGCAAAAGATATTAATTTATTTGAAGAGCTATCAAGAAAAGCTTTAAGAGTTATTTTTTACGATGGAAAAAACAGAATAAAAACGATTAAAGAACAAGTCGGTAAGAAAGGATATGCATCCGGCTTTGAAGGATTGATCAAATATTTAGAAGACCAACTGCCGACCAATGAAATAATGGGGAAGGCGTTAAGAGGAAAAGTTTCTGCATATCCAATTTTAGCAATTAGAGAACTTGTTGCTAATGCATTAATTCATCAGGACTTGGGCGTAAAAGGAAGTTCACCGATGGTAGAAGTATTTTCGAATAGAATAGAAATTACAAACCCCGGTTCACCTCTTATAGATCCGTTAAGGTTTGTTGATCATAGTCCTGAAAGCAGGAACGAAATGATGGCCGGATTTATGAGACGGCTAAACATTTGTGAAGAAAGAGGAAGCGAGATAGATAAAGTTATTGAAGAATGTGAATATAATCAATTGCCTGCTCCAGAAATAATTGTTGGAGATAATTATACCAGAATTATTCTTTATGGATTACAGGCAGTAAAGGAAATGGATAAAAAAGATAAAATAAGAAGCTGCTACTTACATGCCTGTCTTAAGTATGTTTCAAGCGAACACATGACTAACCAATCTTTAAGGGAACGATTCGGTATTTCGGAAAAAAACTACCCAATGGTTTCAAGAATTATTTCAGACACAATGAATGAAGGACTAATTAAAGATTATGACCCGGAAAACAAATCAAGGAAGTATGCAAAATATGTTCCTTTTTGGGTGTAATTCTTATGTAACCGTCATGTAACTACAGCTATGTTTTTCCAACAAAAAAGCGCCTCCAGGTTATCTGAAGGTGCTTTTTTTATGTAACAAATAGCGCTTATTTAGGATTTAGGCACGATCAAGCATTTTGAAGTGACATCCTTTATGTATATCACTATTATTTTGCACCAACATCTGCCGTCGCCTTAAACAACGGATCAACTTTAAAATAGGAGCCATCAGCAAAACTGATCATGTAATCTGATTTAAAGTGAGTGCTTTTTTTATAGTAATCGGTGCTGATAATTTGAGCGCCTGATTTTTGTGCCGCGGCAAATGAGCTTTTATCATTGTTGCGGGCTTCCTCAGTGTCCGAATCAGCACGGGTGCGGATGATGTAGCCTTTTTTTACCAATGCTTTTATTGCGTTCTGATCTTTTTTGGCATCGTTCATAATATGAATAGCGGCTTCAGGCGTACCGGGCACGGCATCGGCAAATAATACCCTGCCTTTTAATGATGGGTGGCCGGCAATATAAGTAGCCCTTTTTTTGCCTTTTTCATCCAGGATAAATATAAACTTCCCTTTGGCTGCTTTAAGCGTTGGCCAGTTATTATGTAATACTGCAGCTTCAAGGGTTTTATATTTGCCCCTAACATCGTCGGGGGTTATTACATATTGTTTGCCCAGATAATCCAAAATCTCTTTATCTAAGGCTGCGAACGTGGCCGCGTTGAATTTTTCAGGGATAGTAAAACCTGGTTTCTTCATCGGCTCATCCTTGGCATTCATGGTGATAAAAATTGGGTTATGGCCGGGATGTGCATCGCTCCACTTTTTTAATTCCTGCAAGCAAAGTTTAAAGGTTAAACAGTTGCTGCGGTAATCAATATCCTGCACGTGAAAAACCTTAAAGCCGGGAGTTTTCATTACGCCTTCAGTATCATAAGCCGGCTGCCCCGGCACCCAGTCCAATCCTTTGGGGTGGGCATATTTGCCGCCTTTAGCATCGGCATAAACATCTATCTCCAATGCACCCAAGCCTAAATTAAGCTGATCTGAAAGACTGACATGTTCATAGTCGATCTTGCTCATGCCAACAGAATCGCGCTGCTGCAAAAATTTAAATAATTTGGGGTCGATAGCCCGCTTATAGCTATTGTGCGATCCGATTACCTGTATTTTGTTGATGGTAATATCGTCGGGATCGTTTTTTAAAATGGTTAAGGGAAATAAAAGACTAATCAGTAAGCCTCTAATGAGTTTCATAGTATTATATTATTTAGCTATCAAATTAAAACGAAATAAGCGCAAAAGACGTGTCCCTTGCGCTTATTATCTATCAACAAATATTAATAACCAGGGTTTTGAACCAGGTTAGGATTTAACTTAATCTCTGTGGCAGGTATTGGGTAAAGCCTGCGGGTTATATCCTTATTCATGCTCAGCACGTCATTTGGCAGCGGGTACTCTACCTCAAACTTACCAAAACGAATTAAGTCGTTACGGCGCCATGCTTCCCATGAAAACTCGCGGGCACGCTCGTCCAATAAATCATCTAAAGTAAAGCCCGCACCTGTAGGCGCGTTTGCACGTGTACGAATCTTGTTTATCAAAACATCGGGGGTTTGCAACTCGCCGTTAACTACGGTTGCAGGTGCGCCACGCAAAATGGCTTCGGCTTTCATCAATATAACATCGGCCAAACGCAAAACAGGTACATCATTACCGTTTAAGCGTGTGGCTTGTATAATGTTAACATCCGGATAGTACTTTAATGAACGCACACCTTCTGATTGGCTAGCTATTGTGTTGCCTAAATCCATCGGTTTACCAGGTACCAAAGTTAATTTTGGCTCAAGGTAAATCTGGGTGGTTGTGCCGGGGTAATAAACCGGCTGCGTGGTGAAACCGCCACTGCCATCAGGGTAATACTGCGGGCCGGCCAGCCATGTTTTTGAACGCACATCATTAGGCAGGTTAAACCTATTGTAAAACTCGGGCGTGGTGCTCATGGCTATACTTAAGCCTACGTTAAAGCCGTAGGCATTTACCAGGTAGTAAAAAAAGCCGAACCTTGTAAACTGGTTACCCGGAATTTGCTGATCATAAGGGATAGCAAATATGGTTTCATTAATCTGCGGGCCGTTGTTTGGTAAAAATATATCGCGATATTTTAAATCAAGGCTGTAGTTGTTGTTCTTTAAAACGCTATCGGCCATGGCAACCGCGCCGGTATAGTTGGCGGTACCTGTGTAAACCTGGGCGTTTAAATACATCTTCTCCAACAATGCAAAAACCATGGCTTTGGTTGGGCGGCCATAATATAACGTGGCGTTACTACTTGTTTTAGCTGGCAATTGCTGTACAATGCTCAACAATTCGCTTTCAATGTATTGGTATACTTTGGCGCGGGTTTGCGTAGCGGGTAAAGTAGTAACAGGGAAATCGGCAATTATAGGTACGTTGCCATACAAATCCATCATGTAGTAATTGTACAAAGCACGCATCGCCTTTACTTCGGCAATTGAGGCTGTTTTTTTTGCCGGTGTCGATGATGAGGCATTAATTACGCTGATGATACGGTTACAGGTATTTACACCGCCAAAGCCCCACTGCCATATCCCGGTAACGTTTGGATGATCAAACGTCCAGCTGTGGTAGTGTAATTGCCTGTATTGGCCACCATCGTCAAAGTTACCATCGCGGGCGGGTAAAATTGCCTCGTCTGTTGATAACTCCTGCATGCGCCAGTAAGGCACAGCGTACTGCGATGACAGGTTGGAGTAAATGGTACCCAACAAGGCGTTATAATCGGCATCGGTAACCGGGAAATTTGTTTTAACGTACTGCGACTCGACTGGTACATCTAATTTTGTGCATGATGAGTATGCGCCCATAATGGCAATTGCCGCCGCGCATAATATGAATATCTTTTTCATCTGTATATATTTAGCTGAATTTTTTAAAATGATGCTGTTACACCTAAACTGAACGTGCGTGTTTTAGGGTAAAAATCTTTATTATCAATGCCGGGGGTTAAGCCGCCAATGTTAATTTCGGGGTCAACTCCACGGTATTTGGTGATGATAAAAATGTTATTGCCCGATGCATAAAAACGCAGGCTTTTAATGGCCTGGACATGCGGTTTAATAGTGTAACCCAGAGTAGCATTATCTAAACGCAGGTATGAGCCGCTTTCCAAAAAACGGTCAGATACCAGGTAACCATTAATATCTTTAAATGATTCGCCTTTGGTAAATTGTGGTATGTTTTGCAGTTTTGAATCGGTAGGGTTGTTTAACGATGCCAGTGTAGCGTTTAAAATCTGGTTGCCATACACGCCGCGAACCAGGAAGTTTAAATCAAAGTTTTTGTAAAAGAAGCTATTGCTCCAACCATAAACCAGTTTAGGCTGCGCGTTGCCGGTAATACGCTGATCTGTAGTAAGCGGCTGCGATGCAGTGGTTGTGCCATCGGCCTTTTGGTAAGTGCTTACGCCATCGGCATTTTTACCTAAGTAGTGCCATAAGTAATAGGTACCAATTGCATAACCAGGCTGAACAATCTGGCTGAAATTGCCCGATTGGCCTTTACCACCTAACTGCGCGGTTTGGATATAGTTTATGGCAAACTTATCGTTTGATAAACTTTCTACCACGTTTTTATTATGCGATACGTTGAAAGATGTACGCCATGTAAAATCTCTGGTTTTTACGGGGATAGCGTTTATCACAACCTCGATACCGCTGTTTTTTATTTTACCTACGTTGGCTGTATACAAAGGGTAAAAATATTGTGTTGTTGATACCGGGTAGGTATAAATCAAATCGGATGTTTTTTTGATGTAATAATCAACCGAACCTGTAATGCGGTTATTAAGCAAACCAAAATCCAAACCGATGTTGGTAGTGGCGGTACTTTCCCATTTCAAATCGGGGTTATCATTACGTACGGGACCAATAGGGTTGGTTATGTTACCATTACTTAAAAACTTGCCGCCGCCCGGAGGGATACCGTAAATTAACTGCGCGGTAAAAGCATCAAAACCAAGGCTATTACCAGATACGCCGTAACCTGCCCTTAATTTCAAATCACTTATAACCTGTATAGATTTCATGAAATCTTCGCTGCTTATTTTCCACCCTACTGATGCTGCCGGGAAATAACCATGGCGCTGGTTTAAACCAAATGCCGATGAACCATCTTCCCTGATAGAAGCCTGTAACAGGTATTTTTCTGCAAACTGGTATTGCACGCGGCCGTAGTAAGATATTAACCTTAATGTTGAAATATAATTAGGGTTAAACTGAATTTGAGACAAGTTGGAAGGGTTTGACAGGAACAGGTTGTTATACGTTAAATTGTCATTTGAGAAACCCTGGGTTTGCACGCCAAAACCATCGTTGGTACGCTCCTGCTGGTACGAGTAACCCGCCAATGCCTTAATGGAGTGCTGGCCAAAAACTTTATCGTAATTAAAATAAGCCTCAACCACGTTGCTGGTATTGGTGTAAGCACTGCGGTTGGCTACGCCATTTGCACCAACGGCCAAACCCGATTTGCTGTTGTAATAAAGGTTTACATTGTTCTGATCTTTTTGGGTCGATCCGCTCAGTGTAAATTTCAGTCCCTTTAAAATGTCAACCTGGGCGCTACCGTTTATCAGGGTTTTGCTATCGTTGGTCTTGGTAAAGTTGTTGTTAATTAACGATAACGGGTTTAATGTACCGCTACCCGTACGGGTGTAGTTTTCTTTGTAACTGCCATCCGGATTAAAAGGGCTTACCGTAGGCAGGTAAAACAAAATGGCCGATAGCACCTGGCTTTGAATAATATCATCGCTTTTGGTTGTGCTGTTGGTTAGGTTTAAACTTAGTTTAAGCCTGTCATCAAAAAAGCGCTGGTTAATATAGCCTTTGTAAATAGTACGCTCCAGGCTGGTATTTTTCAGGATGCCGTTGTTTTTCAAATAGTTTACGCTTGCACCATAATCAGAGCTGGTACCCGCGCCACCGTATGATAGGTTGTGGTTTTGCGAATAACCTGTTCTTTCGGCAAGTTTTTGCCAATCGGTATTTGAACCATCGTCATCAATAGGCTTGGCCAGGGCTTTTACACCATTATCTGCCAGGTACTGGCGTAGTTCATCGCCGGTAAGCATTTTGATATTTTTTGATACATTTTCCATAGCGCCGTAACCGCTGTAGGTTAACCTGGTTTGGCCAGCCTTTGCTTTACGGGTAGTAACTATAATTACTCCGTTTGCAGCACGCGAACCGTAAATAGCTGTTGACGATGCATCTTTTAACACATCAATGCTTTCGATATCCGCTGGCGCAAGCAAATCGATAGAAGCGCCGGGCACACCGTCAATCACATAAAACGGCTGTTGTGCAGCACCCTCGCGCAGGGTAGATGGTCCCCTTAAAATAGTTGCAGGCTGTTTGTTAGGGTCACCACTTTTGGTAATGTTTAAGCCGGCCACCTTACCTTGCAAAAGCTCGGCAGGAGTGGTTAATACACCCTGGTTAAAATCTTCGGCTTTTACCGATGTAATGGCTCCGGTTACATCCTTACGGCTTGCTGTACCATAACCAATAACCACAACATCCTTAAGCTGTCTGGTATCGGTTACCAAAGTAATATTTACAACGGTTTTGCCGCCTACGGTTACTTCCTTAGGCACCGAGCCTAAAAACGTAAATTTCAAAACGTCATCAGCGCCGCTTACAGTTACCTGGTAAACACCGTTACTGTTAGTTGTGGTAGCTTTGCCTGTACTTTTAACAGTTACCACAACGCCGGGCAGGGGGGCATTTGTTTCGTCGGTAACGGTACCCCTGATTGGAGAGCTTTGAGCAAATGCGCTTGCAGAGGCTATCAGCATAAAAAGCAGCAGTGTGGCCACTTGCCGTGCGTCATAAAATAGCCTTAAAATGAATCTGTAGTTTTTTTTCATAGTCTTGATTTAATTTTATACCCTTTTGTGTAAGATGATTGCCGGCCCAAAGAATATTAGCCGGCGATATTTTTGTGCAAAAAAACGCTTATGTTGTTAGCATGAGATAAAATTGTTGTTAACTTATCGGCAAATGGAGGCCAGGTAAATAATTGGTTGTGCAAGCAAAATAAATGAATTTATAGCTGTTTTTTAGATAAATGCAAAAAAATACAAGCATTTTGCAAGCGGCCAGCATTAACTAATGATTAACAATGCTTTAAAAGATTTTTAACGGGTGTAAATGTTACACTAAACCGAGTCGCGAAGGTAGTGGGGAGGGGGTACTATAACGGGGCGGCAACTCCAAAGCCGGCCGGGCAACGGCGTTCGTCACATTTTTTGGATGGTTTATCACATTTTAATAATTGGGCAAAATAGCTTTTGTACCATTGTACCGGTAAACACGTATACCTTAAATCACAAAAGCAATGTTTAAGCAAATAACCTTCAAGTTTAAAAACGATGTAACCCGGATTGAGTTTTGGGTGGTAACCGGCTGTATTATTGTAGCGCTGCTGCTTTCGATATTTGACATCGTTCGGGAAAATCAAATAATAGCCGTAAATAACATGATTGGGGCAGGCCAACAGGTTGGCACTCCACCGCAATTGGGCAATACCCTTATGCCGGTGCTGTTTAGTTATCTGGTAACATTTATTATCTATTTGCTGCTTTGCTTTTACCTCGCCCCGGCTTTTGAAGGCGAAGGCGGATCGGCATTAAACGGATCGCTGTTCATATTTATTTTTATCGTGCTCTGCTACCTGGTGGGTATTACCAGCATTTATTTTACAGCATTACTGGCGTTTAAAATTTTGTTCATTTATTTTAACCGAAACCGCCAAAACACAGAAAGCGCCTTGTATTATGAAGCGGCTTTGCTCACCGCATCGTGGATATTGATTACCAATGGTTTGCTGTATGTATCCGCTCCGGTTATACTGCGCTTTTATATTTTGTTTGATGTGGCCGTGGCTATTGTATTATACTTATATGCCGTATATGTGCTATTGCCAAACGAAAAATTAAAAAACAAGAATATTTTTTATTATTTCCTCCGCATGTTCTTGCTTGCATTACTATCGTCCATTGTGGTGTATTTTATGAGCTCGTCCCTAAGAGGTGGCGGCAGCGGATTAAGCAGGCCAGAGGCCATCTATGTGCTGGTTATTGATACTGGCGACGGAGGAAATATCGGAACTTTGGTTTTCCTTAATTTTTTAACACAGTTGTTTATTGTAATGCCGCTGGCCCGTAATATTTACAAAAGGCGCAACGCTAAAAAAGACGAAGAAATTAAAACCCTTAAAACCGAACTTGGTCAATCCGACGCTAACCTTAACTTTTTAAAATCGCAGATTAACCCGCACTTTTTATTCAACGCACTAAATACGCTGTATGGCACCGCCCTGCAGGAAAATGCCGAACGCACCAGCGAAGGCATTCAGAAACTGGGCGATATGATGCGTTTTATGCTGGAAGAAAACGTGCGCGACAAGATCCTGCTATCGCGGGATATTGACTATCTTAAAAATTATATCCTGCTGCAAAAGCTGCGTACATCTACCTCATCGGCCGTAATCATAGAAAGCCAGATTGAGGACTACCAGGGCATGCTCATGATAACCCCCATGCTGCTGATTCCGTTTGTGGAGAATGCTTTTAAACATGGCATAAGCCTGCAAAACCCATCGCATATAAAAGTTACCCTTCAAACCGATAGCAACACACTTTACTTTGATGTACACAACAGCATCCACATACGCCATGATAACGACCCCGAAAAAGGGCAAAGCGGCATTGGATTGGAAAACGTAAAACAAAGGCTTTCGCTACTTTACCCCAACCGGCACGATTTGGTTATCCGCGAAAACGCCAAAGAGTTTTTTATTCACCTGACAGTGCAGCTGGATACTATATAGAATCTATTCATTAATTTCACATATATTCCTTTTATCAAATATAAAATCAAGTGTTAGCTTTAAACTTTGTGCATTCAGGGAAATCGCGTTTAAGGCTTATAAAATTTATTTCGCGCAGAGACGCAAAGTGATTTGCTTATTTTTTCTTTGCGGCTTAGCGTCTTTGCGCGAAAAACCTATTAACTTGATACCATTGATATCTGTATAGCACAATATAGTTGATCATGAAATCTTAAACGCGATTTCCCTGTTTGCGCATGCTGCTTTAGCTGCTATATAATAATTAATTTTAAAGGATGATAGCCATTGCCATTGATGATGAACCCATAGCGCTCGACGTAGTAAAAGCGCACGCAGCCAAAGTTCCCTTTATTGAGCTGAAGGAAACATTTACCAATGCATTTGATGCGCTAACCTATCTGCAAAAAAACAAAACAGATTTACTATTCCTTGATATTAAAATGCCCGACATCAACGGAATTGATTTTTTAAGCAGCATTGCCAACCCGCCTATGGTTATTTTCACAACCGCGTATTCTGAACATGCTGTAAAAAGCTTTGAGCTGGATGCAGTTGACTATCTGCTTAAACCGTTTTCGTTGCCCCGTTTCTTAAAGGCCTGTAATAAAGTCCACGAGTTGTATGTTTTGCGCAACAAAACCAGCGGAGGTGAAGAAGAATCAGCTTCTATATTTATAAAAGATGGGTACGAACAAATTAAAGTTAAACTGAATGACATTTTATTTATTGAAGCCGCCGGCAACTATACCAAAATATACCTGCAGGGCGGCGGCTCACTAAGTACCCGGATAACCATTACCGATATGTTGCTGATGCTGCCTGCCAAAAAATTTATCCGCACACACCGGGCTTTTATAGTAGCCCGCGATAAAATCAGTGGATTTGACAAGGCGCAAATCAATATCAACGAGCACAGCATACCCATTGGGGCTACTTACGCACAGTGCATGCAGGAGTTTTATTAACACGGGCAACTACCAAAATCCTGGTTAAATTTTAATGAATATCTTTTTACGATACATCCAAAACAGGATAAGCCATTGTATAAGCAACACAAGCGCGCCTTTAATGACTGTACTGTAAGCATCGCCAAAAATCACATCGTAGTTTCGGCCCAGGTGAATATATAAACTCTGCCTGATAAAGGAGCCAAAGCCATCGGCCAGCACGTAGGCCGCTATGGAGTTTGTGCCTATCACCACCAGCAGCAGCGGCCATTTTTTGTGCCCTGCTGCATCAATAACACCGTAGAAAAAGGAAAGCAGCAAAAAGCAGCATCCGCCGCTAAACAATACCCACCCGGGTGTCCAGATGCGTTTTACAATGGGAGCGATACCGGTAAAATGTAATAAGGCAGCAATGGCTATAAAACCCATCCCGGTTAACACAAAACGGCGAACCACTACAAACGGCGCAGTGCCCTTACGCAGTTGGTTGCCGGCAAGTAGGCCAATAATCATGGTGCCAAGGGTGGGTATAAAGCTGAGTGTTGCATAACCGCCATTGTTGTGAGTAAAGAAGGCTTCGCGGGGAAACAGGTTTAAAAACCAGCGGTCAAAAGCCCAGGCCAGGTTGGTGTTTTTATTCCAGTGCGCCGCAAAGCCAGTAAAATTATGTTCCCAGTTTTGGGGTACACCCGCCGCCGCGTAATCAAAACCACCGCCAGGCAAAGGGTATGCTGCAAAAGCCGCCCAATACCCTACAAGAATTACAACGAGCGCAATAATTTGAATCCGTTGCCTGCAAAACCCCAGTAAAAAAAGGAAGGTGTATCCCAGGCCTATCTGGGTAAGGGTATCTTCGAAAGTAAAATACGTTTGTTTAGACCACATGGACCGCAAAAAAATGCCCAGGGCAATAAGTATAACCGAGCGCAGCAAAGCATGCTTTAACAATGCCAGGAACTTATCGCCTTTAGCCATGCGGCCGGCTATTGAAAAAGGCAAAGCAAGGCCAACCAAAAACGAAAACGAGGGCTGGATCATATCATGTAGCGAACAACCGGCCCAGGCAACATGATCCTGATTAAAAGCCAGCACACTCCAAAACGCACTGCCGGGCAGTTTGCTATAAACCTCCTTAAATGATAGTGCCTCGCCCATCATCAGCATCATCACAAAGCCACGATATGCATCAACCGAAATTAGCCGGCCGCCGCCGGTTTTTGCCGTTTCAGTTGCCGCAGGAGAGTTTTTCATTTGCCAGGATTTTATTTACATGCAATATCGATAATTGCTTGATTTTAAAGCGCCCGGCGCAAAAAATAATACCCCGAATGGGTTGTCTACCCAAACGGGGCATTTATCAATAAGGGCGTATCCTGTTAAGCCTCTTTGATAAGCGTTTTTATCTGTTCGGCCATTTCGGGTGTTACTTCGGTGCCATGAACGGTGCGGGCGTGCTCGGCGGCAATTGTTAATACTTCTTCGTCGGTGTTTGCAGTTACAACAGCATCGCAGGTAAAGCCGGCATCGGCACAGTGTAGTGTTTTCATAATTTTGATTGTTTTAAGGGTGATTATTTATTACACCAAAACTACAAGCGTACATTCCCTCAAAACGGTATCAAAAGATACACAGGCAAAAATTTATTTTAAAGCATATCTATACGGCCGCGGTATAGCTTTATTTTTTGCTGCCGTTCAAATTCCTTTAATATCCGTGATATTACTACCCTGGTTGTGCCCAATTCATCGGCCAGTTGCTGGTGCGAAAAATGAACCGAATTGCTGCCCTCATCTCGCGCCCGGCTTTTTAAGTATTCCATCACCCGTACATCAATATGCTCAAAAACGGTCACCTCAAAATTACTGATCAGCTCATCATACCGCTTCCTGAAAATATTCATTACGTACCTGTTCCATGACGGGTATTTGAGCTGCCACTGATCTATCAAACCGGCCGGGAATATGAGCACCTCCGTTGGTTCGGTAACTACTCCGTGCGATGTGCTTTTATTATTGAAATAAGCTGCGGCAAGCGACATGGTACAGGTTTCTTCGGCCTTTACATAGTAAAGCAAAAACTCCCTATCCTCCTTTTGCTGAAATACCCTGATGGCGCCCTTAATAACAATAGGCAAAAACTTTACATACTGCCCATCGCGCACAATTACATCGCCCTTATTAAAGCTCATCACTTTGGCATGTTCCTGTAGTTCGGCCTTAAATTCAGGCTCGTAAAAAAACGGGATTTTGGCAAGGAAATCGCTGGTGTTACTCATAAAGCTTCAGGTTAAAACATACCACCTAATTTACAATTATCAGCCTGCTTTACAGCCATATCGCTTTAAATTTCTACCACAATTTTCCCTTTTGCCTGATTGCTTTCCATATAGGTGTGCGCTTCGGCAACCTGGTTAAGCTTAAACACTTTATCAACGTTGAGTTTAATTTTTCCGCCGGCTACCGCATCTATAAATTCCTGTAAGTGGTCTTTATGCAGGTTGGCGGCATCGCCCATATAAACTGTGAGGCGGCCGAGTGACGGTATATCGCCCATCGGGGTAAATTCATTCATCGTCCAGCTGCCGCCCAGTATCCCGGTCATGCAAACTATGCCTTTGGGCCTGATGCATTTCAGCGAGTCTTTAAGGCTGGCAATACCAACCAGTTCCAACACCTTATCAACGCCCTGCGGATATATTTGCTGAAGTTTTGAATTAACATCGCCATCGTCGATGATCACATGATCGGCGCCGTTTTCTTTAAGGTGGAGAACTTTAGCTTCATCCCTGGTAGTTGAAATCACTGTCAGCCCCATACTTTTCGCCAGCTGGCAGGCCAGCATACCGATAGACGATGTACCACCACGAATGAGCAATGCTTCTCCTGCTTTAATTTCCAACGCTTCATTCAACGAGCCCGAAACGGTTTGAAACATTTCAGGGATGGCGCCAAGCACCACCCATGGCAAATCGCTTTCAAACGGAAAAACGATGGTTTGGGGAACAAGGGTATATTCGGCATAACCGCCGTCAAATTCGCGGCCCATACCGCCCATTATGGCTGCTACCTTCTGGCCTTTCTGGTAAGTACCCGATGGATCATGCTCCACCTCGCCTACGCATTCAATACCCTGTACGCGCGGGAACATAACACCCGGCGAGTGGCCCTGCCGTGTAAACAACTCCGACCGGTTTAAGCCAAAGGCCTTTATTTTAATTAACACCCAGCCTTCTTTTGCTGCTGGTATGGGTAAATCCTGTATCTGTATAACTCCGGGCATGCCGGGTTGTAGGGTTACTGCTGCTTTCATGTGTTGTTAGTTTTTAGGAGCGTTTAAATGCCGATACTTGTCCTGGTAACTTCTTCGCTTTTGCTGCACAAAGGTGGCGGTACAAGCGGGGATTTGCCTATAAAGTAGCTTAAGAAATACCCTTAATGTAGTTTAAGGATGTCGTTATTTTCTGGCGATGTCTTTACGCACCTTGCTCAAAAACTCGGGGGTAATGCCCAGGTACGAGGCTATCTGCGTGCCTGGCAGGCGCTGGTATAAATGGGGATATTGCTTAATAAACGACAGGTAACGCTCTTCAGCTGTTGAGCTGATAGTTTGCAGGATACGGTTTTCCTGCTCAACAAAACGATCCTCTACAATTACCCTGAAATTTCTGTCGAATTTGGGGTTGTTGGTGAACAGGTGAAAAAGGTTGGCCTTGTTTAACTGGTAAATAACAGCCGGCTCAATGGCCTCAATATAAACGCGGCTGGGTTTTTCAAAATAAAAACTATCTATCTCCATTAGCCAGTCGCCTTCAGCCGCAAACTGCAGGTTATGCTCAGTCCCTTTTTTATCAACCTGAAATTTTTTGAAACAGCCTTCAGCAACAAAGGTATAATGATGGCAGATGTCGTTTTCCTGCAGAATAAATTGGCGACGTTTAATTTTCCGTTCGGTTACCCGTTGGGCAAGGTCGGCCTTTTCTTCCTCATCAAGGGGCAGGTATTTATCGAAACAGGAAAGGAGTTTGTTGATAGACACTACATATTATATTACGAGGCACTAATATACTGAATGATATTTACAACAAACCATTCCGGCTGGTGGAGCCTGGGCAAACGCATGTAATTGGGTTAACATAACTTAACATATTTCAGATAAATATTTACAAACCACTGATAGTCAATATTTTATATTTCATCATAGTTAACACTAAACTGAGCGCGCAATTTAGACGAATCCAAATACTTGTGCCTGCTGTTGGTAGATACAAGGTTCTTTGGTAGCTGTATCATTTAACCAAGGCCAGCCAAATAAAAACAAAGGTGTAGTTTCTTCCCGACGCCATAAGCTCATTCCATTAGCTATTTAGATGCGGTTGCCCTGATGATGGTGAAGCCCATCAAGGTGGCATGGATTTACGTATGTGATGCGCCCTACAAAAAAAGAATCTTTTACAAATAGCTTAGCCACCAATGCGTGTGCGTTTTTTTGTATTTGCCAAACCACCGGCAGGGAAAATATAAAACAACAATAACAAAAAGCCAGATGAGGTAAACGCCGCCAAGCGAATAACCAAAGGTTGCAGGGGGATCAAAACTTATCACATCTTTTAATTTAAACCCCTGCAAAGGAAACGCAATAAGGCTGATTATACGGAGAAGGTACCAATGGCATACATAGTAAAAAAATGGCACGTTCCCATAAACCATCAATATGGATGTAACCTTATTGCTTACATTTTCTGTAAACGCCAATACAATTGTCGATACGCCTAAAGTTAGGCACAGGTATAGCAACGAGCAGGGGTATTTACTCACGTTTAAAAACGAAATAATAGTCAAAGCCATTGTTTTTTGAACCGACCATGGGGCCGGGTTGCCGTAAATATTGAATGTCCTTAATATCACAAACAATAATAACAGCCCTAAGCCTGTAAAAAACAATACTTTTTGCCGCCTGAAAGCATCCACCTGCTTTTGGTACAACGAGCCAAACACATAGCCTATAAGCATAACGCCCGTCCATGGTAAAAGGGCGTAGGCCAAAATCAGGTTGCGGCCAGCGCCGTAAGGCCACCAGTTGCCAAATCCATTTGATGATAGGATCAGTTTAAACCAGAGTGTTTGGCCAACAGGGCCCACATTTATTATATCAAGTATGTTATGGCCCAAAAATATGATTGCACCAATAATGCCGATAATCGGCAGTGGCGCGTATACCAGCAGCCCCAGGATTATCATGCTGCCGCCAATAGCCCAAATTACCTGGAACACCTGGGTATGGTAACCAACATCGAGCGTCATGGCGAAGTTTATAATAACAACCTCCGCAAAAATGAGCCAGATCCCCCGTTTAATGAGATAGGAGCTTTGCTGGCGCTTAGTACGCCGGGTACCCACAAGGTAAGCCGATATGCCGCTCAGGAACACAAAGGTAGGCGCACAAAAATGAGTTATAAACCGGGTGAAAAATAAAAACGGCGTAGTGATAGCCAGGTTGGTTGCATCTGGAATGCCCAAATGAAAATAATCCCGCGCATGGTCAATCGCCATAATCAGCATGATCGCGCCGCGTAAAATATCAATTGATGCTATGCGTTGTTTTACCGGGCTTACTGCTGTGGCGGTCATGGTACTGTGGTGTTTATTTGGCTATGGAGCATACCAAACAACCGGCCCGTTAAACAAAGGAGCAGCGCCTATTATCCGGTATAAACTATTTGCAAGTTACCTTGGTTTTTAAAAATAGGCCATCACATCTTTGGGGTATTTTGGGGAGGGAAATAACCAACGAAAAGTCGACTTTCTCGGGCAAAATTTCCCCGGGCAAGCGCCGGTTGCTTTGCCAAACCCAACAGGAAAAATTACTTCGAGTACTCTTCCCTGGTAGTTAACACCACCCTGGTAGGCATATCTGATGATGTTGGAAAAAAACAAGCCGTTTCAACAACGTCCTTATCGCCCGGGTTTAATACCAAATCGGCTTCGCCTTTTGATTGCGCCACCACGTGGCCCATGGCATTGTAATAGGTAGCATCTACATAAACATTTCTAAACACCTGTTTACCAGTTGCTTTTATAGTTGCCTGCACATAATACAAGCCTTCGGTAACATCATATTTATCGCTGGTTTCCACAATTTCAACTCCGTTTAACCCGCCGTTAGTTTCAATATCTACCGGTGGGTTTCCGCTTCCATTTTCGCAGGCGCTTAACAGGGCGCTCAATAATATCATGGTTAAAATAATTTTCATTTTTCTAATTATTAAATATCCATAATATAGGCAACAAGCGGCGTGCCGAAAAAAAATATAATTATATATTGCCGTTTTCAACTGTGGGTAATATATGTTTTTGTATATTAATTACTTCTGGTATAACTTTCATATGTTACTCAAAAGTTTCCGTTTTATTAATTTGAAACTATTTAATTGGTTTGTCAGCATTAACACTAATTTTGTTATGTATAAAAATGTTGTTTTGAATTTATTACAGATCAGGGGTAATTAATGGAATTTAAGGGTATCAGTAAACGCTTTGAGGAATTGCAGGTTTGTGTTATTATCCCTACCTATAATAACCACTTTACCCTGGGTGGTGTAATAACCGATGTAGCGGCCTATAGTAACCACATCATCGTAGTTAACGATGGCTCAACAGACAATACCGAAGAGATTGTAAAATCATTCCCGCAGGTTCAACTCATCAGCTATCCCCAAAATGTAGGTAAAGGCTGGGCACTGCGCCAGGCATTTGCTTACGCCATGGAAAAAGGCTACAAATACGCTTTAACCATCGACTCCGACGGGCAGCATTTCGCCAAAGACATCCCCAACTTTTTAAATAAACTGGAAAACGTACGCGATGCCATCATCATTGGCTCCCGTAATATGGACCAGGCGGCCGTGCCGGGTAAAAGCAGCTTTGGCCACAAGTTCTCCAACTTTTGGTTTTGGGTAGAAACCGGCATCCATTGCCCCGATACCCAATCGGGTTTCAGGCTTTATCCATTGTACATGCTGGAGGGCATGAAGTTTTACACCGTAAAGTATGAGTTTGAGATCGAAGTGATCGTTCGGGCCGTTTGGCGTGGCGTGCATATGGATTCGGTACCGGTTACGGTTTACTATGCGCCCAAAGAAACCCGGGTATCGCACTTTCGCCCGTTTACAGATTTTTCGCGGGTGGGTGTATTAAACGCTTTTTTGGTAGTTATCGCCTTTGCCTGGATCAAACCGGGCGACTTTTTTCGCAACCTTTTTAAAAAAAAAGGCCGTAAAAAAATATTAGCTACCCTTTATAACCCTAACGATTCGGATGAGACCAAGGCCCTTTCTATCGGCTTCGGTATTTTTATGGGCATAGTGCCTATCTGGGGATTTCAGCTGGCGGTGGCCATATTCCTCTCTATAATATTTAAACTAAACAAGGCGCTGGTGGTGTTCTCGGCACATATCAGTATCCCGCCCATGATCCCGGTCATCCTCTTTTTAAGCTATAAGGCCGGCGAGTATTGGATGGGCGACAGGGTTGCCAATATCGCTTTCAGTTCGCATATTTCTTTTAAATCTATCGGGGCGCATTTAGAGCAGTATATTTATGGCAGTTTAACCTTAGCTGTTGTGGCTTCGTTAAGTATTGGGCTGATAACTTATGGGTTATTAAAACTGCTTAAAAAATCACCTGCTGCATTATAGTTCCCGTTTAAATGGAAAAAGGCCTGATCCTCATATATCATTATTTTTCTAAACACAAGCTTGTTTTTTATACCGTATTCGCCGCATGCTTTTTGGCCATGGGCTACTTCGCGTCGCGCGTAAAATTTGAGGAAGATATCAGCAAGGTTATCCCAAAGGATAAAAAGATTGCCAAGCTCAACGAGGTTTTTCAAAATTCCAAGTTCCTGGACAAGCTGGTGATCATGGTATCGCTTAAAGATAGCACAGCCGCTGCCAACCCGGATAGCCTTGTTGCTTACGCCGATGAATTTGCCACCGCTATTGAGCCAAAACTAAAGCCCTATATAGGCAAAGCCAATTTTAAGGTAGATGATGATGTGGTGATGAAATTGTTTGGCACTATAAGCCAGCGTTTACCCATTTATTTAACGGAGAAGGATTACAAAACCATCGATACGCTTATAACGCCAGAGAAAGTTAAACAAACCCTGGCTTATGATTACCGCACGCTCACATCGCCGGCGGGCATAGCGCTCAAAAGCATTATCAGTAACGACCCGGTTGGCATCTCCTTTATAGGCCTTAAAAAATTACAGCAGCTACAGTACGATAAAAATTTTGAACTGTACGACAACTATGTGGTTACCAAAGACCACAAAACCCTCTTGATGTTTATCACCCCGGCCTATCCCCCAAATAATACGGGGAAAAATTCGGTACTGATAAAAGGGCTCGACCAGCTGATTGACAACCTTGGCAACAGGCCCAAACGCATCGCAACTGCAACCTACTTTGGCTCGGCGGCCGTTTATTATGGCAACGCGCAGCAGCTAAGACGTGATACGGCGCTTACACAAGGTGCTACGGTTGTTGTGCTCATTTTGTTTTTAGGCTTGTACTTCCGCAAAAAAAGGGCGCCGGTTATTATTCTTATCCCGGTGCTGTTTGGTTCGCTATTCTCCCTCACGGCTATTTACTTTTTAAAGGGAAGTATCTCCGTTATTGCATTGGGCACCGGTTCAGTGGTGCTGGGTATCGCCATCAATTACTCGTTGCATGTGTTTAACCATTACCGGCACACCAAAAGCGTGGAGCAGGTTATCAGGGATCTTACTCTACCACTTACTGTGGGCAGTTTTACAACAATAGGTGGTTTCCTGTGCCTGGAGTTTGTAGAGTCGGAAATGTTGAAGGACCTGGGTTTGTTTGCGGCTTTTAGTTTGATAGGCGCGTCCATTTGCTCGCTGGTATTTTTGCCGCAGTTTATATCCACAAAAAAAGAACAGGAAAACCACACTTTTACCCAACTATCGTGGATTGATAAACTGGCCTCCTTTAATCCGGAGTACAACAAGTACATTGTTATCGGCATTATACTGCTTACGGGCGTGTTTTTTTATAAGGCCAACGATGTAACTTTTGAGTTTGATGTAGCCAAAATGAACTACATGCCGCCCGCGTTACTGCAATCGCAAAACAAACTCAACCGCATTAACCAATACGCACTGCAATCGGTTTACCTGGTATCTGAAGGAAAAACTTTGGACAGGGCGCTTATCAATAACGAAAAACTCGCCGGGCAGATTGAAAAACTGAAGGCGCAGGGCATCGTCAAAAAATCATCAGATGTATCCTCCTTCATTATCTCCGATTCGCTGCAAAAAGAGCGGGTTAACCGCTGGAATACTTATTGGACCGCCGAGAAGAAACAACAACTTTTTGCCACGCTCGAAAACGAAGGCAAGCTAAAAGGGTTTAGCGCATCGGCGTTTGAAAAGTTTAAAGTATTATTGAACAAGGATTTTTCGCATACCAACGATGATGACGTTGCCGAGATTAGGAAAAGCTTCCTGGATAATTTTATCAACGAATATCCAAGCCATTCCACGGTAGTAACGCTGGTGCAAACATCACCCGAAAAAAAAGCCGCCATATACAAAGCTTTTGAAAACGATCCGAACGTTACCGTTATTGATAAACAATACCTTACCAATAAGCTGGTGGAGATCATCAATGCCGATTTTACCAAAATAGCAGTAATGTCGTCATTATTGGTATTTGTGGTGTTGCTGCTTACCTACGGCCGCATGGAGCTGGCGTTGGTTTCTTTTATCCCCATGGCTATCTCCTGGATCTGGATTTTGGGGTTGATGGGCATTTTCGGTATCGGTTTTAATATCGTAAACATCATTATTTCGGCACTGATATTTGGCCTGGGCGATGATTACAGCCTGTACATTATGGATGGCTTGTTGCAGGAGTATAAAACCGGCAAAAAGGTATTGTCGTCCTACAAATCGTCTATATTTTTATCGGCTATAACTACTATAACCGGGCTCGGGGTTTTGATTTTTGCCAGGCACCCGGCATTGCGGTCGATAGCGGCCATATCCATCATCGGGATTGTTTGCGTGGTTATTATGTCGCAGATATTGATTCCCTTCCTGTTCAATATCCTCATTAAAAACCGGGCGGCTAAGAAGCGTTTTCCATGGACCATCAGCGGCTTTGTGATCAGCATTTTTGCCTTTACTTATTTTGTTACCGGGTGTTTGATCTTATCGGCATTGGGTTTTATATTCCGGCTGAATCCATTTAGCAAAGAAAAAGGTAAGCTGGTATACCATGCCATTTTGGCCCGGTTTTCCTGGTCGATGATTTACATTATGGGGAATGTAAAAAAAGAGATCATCAACAAGCAACTGGCCGATTTTAAAAACCCATCAGTTATCATCGCCAACCACCAGTCGTTTTTAGATATTTTGATTTTGGTGATGCTGAACCCAAGGCTCATTTTATTTACCAATAACTGGGTATGGAATTCGCCGGTATTTGGTGCCGTAGTGCGCATGGCCGATTATTTCCCGGTAGCGCAGGGCACCGAAGAAAGTATCGATGTATTGGCCGACAGGGTAAAAAAAGGCTATTCTATCGTGATATTTCCCGAAGGAACCCGATCAGTAGACGGCGAAATTAAGCGCTTCCATAAGGGAGCCTTTTACCTGGCCGAGGCTTTGAAAATGGATATCCAACCTATACTGATTCACGGCACAGGATACTGCATGACCAAGGGCGATTTCCTGCTGAAAAACGGCAAGATCACCCTGAAATACCTACCCCGCATCAAACCCGCCGATACCGGTTTTGGAACCGGCTACGCCGAGCGGACCAAAGCCATCAGCAAATATTTTAAAGCAGAGTTTAAACAGCTTAGTACAGAGATACAACAGCCGCGTTATTATCGCGAGCAACTGATTTACAATTACCTGTACAAAGGCCCGGTGCTGGAATGGTACATGCGGATAAAAGTAAGTTTAGAGAAAAACTACCAGCAATTTCATGATCTGCTGCCCCAAAAAGGCAAAATGCTTGATATTGGCTGCGGCTATGGCTTTATGCCCTACATGCTGCACTTTGCCGCCCCGCAGCGCGAGTTTACGGGTATTGATTATGATGAGGATAAAATAGAGGTCGCGAATAACAACTTTAGTAGAGATACACAAATCCATTTTGAGCACGCCGACGTATTAAGCTTTGAATTTGAAAAATACGATGCCATTATTATTGCCGACATGCTGCATTATATGCAGCCCGATGAGCAAAAGCTGATCATAGAAAGATGTATGAAAAGCTTGAACGATGGCGGCAAACTGATCATCCGCGATGGCAATAAAGATTTGAAAGAAAAGCACCGCGGCACCGAGCTGACCGAGTTTTTCTCGACCAGGTTCATCAAGTTTAACAAAGCAAGCCGGGGGCTATCGTTTTTATCAGCACAACTGGTGGAGGATATAGCAGCGGCTAACAACATGAGTTGCAAAATAATAGATGAGACAAAGTTCACATCAAATATTATTTTTGTAATTGAATAATGACGATTTGGTTTCAACTCCCCTCTTGAGAGGGGGCGGGCCGGGATAGCGAAATGGCGGGGGTGTGTTTAAACGCGCAATAACACACCCCTGCCCTTCTCAAGAGGGGATCCCTCGCCCGGTACCCGTTTTAAACCATAACGGATTTAAACTGAATATATAAAACAGGGATTAGATAAATGGAGATTTTTGATGCCGTAATTATTGGCAGTGGCATGGGTGGATTGGTGAGCGCCGATTTATTAGGCAGAGAAGGTTTTAAAGTTTGCGTTATCGAAAAAAACCAACAGATAGGCGGTTCTTTACAAACTTATGTGCGCGATAAAGTGATCTTCGATTCGGGCGTGCATTACCTTGGCGGGTTGGATGAGGGCCAAAACCTGTACCAGATATTCAAATACATCGACATTATTGATAAGCTGAAACTGCAAAAACAGGACGTTGTTTTTGACAAGATAGGGATCCACAGCGAGGACATTGAATACGAATACGCGCAGGGTTACGACAACTTCATCAGCCATATATTAAAACATTTCCCCGGCGAAGAGGCGGCGCTAAATGCTTATTGCGATAAGATTAAAGAGGTTTGCAGTAAATTCTCGCTCTACAACCTGCAAAGCGGCGACGATTTTAATGAGAAATCTGCCGTGCTGGAAATAGATACCAAAGGTTTTATTGAATCGGTAACCGATAACCCGCGTTTGCAGGCTGTACTTGCCGGCAACAATGCGCTTTACGCTGGCCAGGCCGATAAAACGCCGTTTTATGTTCACGCGCTGATCCTGAACAGCTACATTGAAAGTTCTTATAAATGCGTAGACGGCGGTTCGCAGATTGCCAAGTACATTGCCAAAAATATCCGTGCACGTGGCGGTGTTATTAAACGCAATTGCGAGGTAAAACGCATCGTGATAGAAGATGGCAAGGTATCGCACGTAGAGATAGCCGGCGGTGGTAAAATTTATGGCAAACAGTTTATTAGCAACATTCACCCGGTACAAACGCTGGAGATGACCGATAGTGATATCATTAAGCTGGCTTACCGTAACCGGTTAAAAGGGCTTGAAAACTCCGTATCGTCGTTTACCTTAAATGTGGTTTTTAAAAAGGATAGCTTCCCTTATTTTAACACCAACTATTACATCGGTAAAGAAGGCCACGTTTGGGATATTGCCGAATATACCGAAGAAAATTGGCCGCTGGGTTTTGCCTATTTTATGGCACCATCATCAAAATCACCAAACTTTGCCGACGGCGCGTCAATCCTTACTTACATGCGCTTTGAGGAGATGAAGCCCTGGGAGGATACCTTTAACACGGTATCAAACGTTAATGAACGGGGCGAAACTTACGAGGAGTTTAAGATCCGCAAAAGCGAGAAGCTGCTGGATATGGTGGAAGAGAAATTCCCCGGTTTCAGGAGTCATGTTAAATCTTATTATTCGGCCACGCCGCTTAGTTACCGCGATTATATCGGCAATGGCGATGGTTCGCTTTACGGCATTGTAAAAGATTATAAGCACACGCTAAAAACATTTATATCGCCGCGCACCAAAATACCAAACCTGTATTTTACCGGTCAAAACCTTAACCTGCATGGTATTTTAGGCACGGCCATGAGCGCTATTGTTACCTGCACCACATTACTTGGCGACGATGCCATTATAGGAAAAATTCGGAATGCGTAATAAGTGATTTTCAAGAGTGAGATAATAGACAATTACCCCTTAGGGGTTATTCATTTGTAGAAAAAACAATGATAATAGTTTGTGCCCCATAGGAGCGCTTCATTAAATTCACGTTTAAATGGATGTAACCTAACCCCATGCCAAATACCTATACTCATTTAAAAAAGACATTCAGGGAAGAATACCTGGAAATATTAGAGGGTTACGCCATAGAATACGACGAAAAATATATTTTTCACGAATTGTTGGACGAATAATGAAGCGTCCTTACAGGGCACAAACAAATAATGGTTAGGTGCTACAAATGAATTGCCCCTACCGGGGCAAGCCTTAATATTCAAAAATGGCTGTAAAATGCCCGCCCAAAAGATTGCAGGTTGAATATTCTAAGGGTAACTTTGTCCCGGCGTTGATGTATCAAACATTTATATAAACCCTAAATAATTTCAAACTGAAAAATCACAAAAAATTTAGCTGGAAAAAGTTTGGTAAAAGGACGTTATACGCATTCCTTGGCTTTGTGGGGCTTATTATTATCGGCATGGTGTATCTGTACATTGTAGCCATTGATTATCCGCCCGAGCCTAAAGACCAAAGCAGTCTTAACCTCAAACGAGAGCAGCCAAGCAAGGGATTTTACACCATCAATAACAGTTGGTTCCGCAAAAGTAAAAGCGGCTTGTTCGAAATGTATGTAGAGGGTAAACCCTTTGAGCGCGGCGTCATCAACGGCAAACTGAGCCAGGAGTTGGTGGTAGCCCAGGAAGATCACTTTGTGGAGCAGATAAGCCGCATTGTACCATCTAACTTTTACCGCCACTTTTTAAAATACTTCATCGCCTGGTTTAACCGCAACCTCGATAAAAACGTTACCGAAGAATATAAAGAGGAGATTTACGGCATCTCTAAATCTGCGTCGGATAAATACCAATACATCGGCTCTAATTATCAGCGTATTTTAAACTACCACGCCGCGCATGATATCGGTCATGCCCTGCAAAGTATGGCCTTGGTAGGCTGTACATCTTTTGGCACCTGGGGGGTAAAGAGCGAGGACAGCACCATGATTATCGGCCGTAATTTTGATTTTTATGTGGGCGATAAATTCGCACAGGATAAAATTGTAGCCTTCTTTGCCCCATCCGATGGCTATAAATTCATGACAGTTACCTGGGGTGGCTTTATAGGCGCGGTAAGCGGCATGAACGAAAAGGGCGTAAGCGTTACCATTAATGCCGATAAAACCAATATCCCAACGGGGGCCGCAACCCCGGTATCATTGGTAGCCCGCGAAATTTTGCAGTATGCCAAAAACACACACGAGGCTTATGCCATTGCCAAAAAACGCAAAATGTTTGTATCCGAGGCTTTCCTGGTAGCTTCTGCCGCCGATAATAAAGCTGTTGTAATTGAAAAAACACCAGATACGCTGGATATGTATGATCCGCACCAGGATTATATTGTTTGCGCCAATCATTTTCAGAGTAAGGGCCTCAGTCAATCTAAAGAAAATAAAGTTCAGATGGCCGAAAGCGCCTCGCCATACCGCTATAACCGTTTGATGGAATTGCTGAACGCCAACGGCAAAAATACCGTGCAAAAAGCCATAGCCATCCTGCGCGATCAGAAGGGCATGCACGGCCAAAACATTGGCATGGGCAACGAGAAGGCCATCAACCAACTGATGAGCCACCACAGCATTGTATTCGAGCCCAAAAAGCTATTGGTGTGGGTATCTACTTCGCCATGGCAGCTTGGCGAATATGTGTGCTACGACCTGAAAAAAGTGTTCGGCCTGCGTGGTATGAAGCAGGACCACGAAATAAACGAGCAACACCTCACCGTACCGGCAGATACTTTTCTTTCTACCTCACAATACAAAGATTTTGTAAATTTTCGCAGGATGCGCCAGCGCGTGCTTGACGGTGAAACCATTAATACTGATAGCCTTGTAGCTACAAACCCACAATATTACTTTGCTTACGTGATAGCCGGCGATTATACTTTTAAACTGAAAGATTATAAGAAAGCATTGGGATATTATCAAAGGGCACTAAGCAAAGTAATAGCCACCAAAAAAGAAGAAGAGCATATCAGGATACAGATTAAGAAGTGCTTGGAAAAGACAAAATAAACACCCCCATAGTTAAATAGTGTTCAATATCCCCCGATTGGGTTTTTCTGTAAAATTTACACTACCAGGCGCCTCTTTGCAACCAAAACCCTTTGATTTTTAGTAAATTCGCCGAACAATTCACTATCAATTTTTCACCTGCTTGCCCCTATTGATACAATTTGAATACCCCTGTTTCCCCTAAAATCGAAAATTCAATCATCGAGGTGCTAAACGATAGTTTTGAAGCATACTCAAACAACGTTGCTCTTGTATTTAATGGCGAATACATAACATTTGCGGTGTTAAATATGCGCGCCAATAAACTGGCCCATTTATTAATAAGCAAGGGGATAAAGCCCAACGATTTAATCCCGGTATGCCTAAACCAGGGCATCGAGCTGATAGTTGCGATTCTTGGTGTATTAAAATCAGGCGGGGCTTATGTGCCTATCGATCCGGATTACCCGGCCGCCCAGATTAATTACCTATTAAAAGATTGCCAGCCGGGGCTGATCCTTACCACAACAGAATGCCAGGACCGGCTGCAAGGGGACGCCAATGCCAGGCAAATATTGGTTGATCGGCTTGATTACAATAGCCCGGAGTATTCCGAAAACAACCCAAACATCATTATTTCGGGCGAAAGCCGGGCGTATGTAATGTACACATCCGGCACAACCGGCAACCCCAATGGGGTTATCATTGAACACCGCAGCATGGCCAATAATTTAATGTGGTCGCACCGGTATTTTAAACTGCGCGAGAGTGATGTTGTTTTACAAAAAACTACGTTTTGTTTTGACGTTTCTGTATGGGAAATTTTATGGCCGTTGCTTTCGGGCGCGCGGTTAATCATCATCAACAAAGATGACTACCGCGATAGCGAAAAGCTAAAAGCAACTATAAAGCTGTTCCGCGTAACCACTATCCATTTTATCCCGGCCATGCTGGAGTTCTTTTTATTGGATTGCAAAGTTGATGAGTACCGGGAAATAAATACTATCATATGCAGTGGCGAAGCCTTAAGCACATACCAGGTTGTTTTGTTAAAAAACAAATTGCCCAATGTTTACATACACAACTTATATGGCCCTACCGAAACCACTATCCATTCCACTTACTGGCAGGTGCCTGATAATTTTGGCACTTCAGATAAAGTATTAATTGGCCGGGCTATTGACAATACTTCGCTTTATTTACTTGATGAACAGGGAATGCAGCAAGCCCCTGGCGGCATTGGAGAGTTATATATCGGCGGCATTGGTGTAGCGCGGGGCTATCTGAATAAGCCGGAGCTTACATCAACCCGATTTATTGTAAACCCATTCAATAACGAAAAGCCGGGGCGTTTGTTTAAAACCGGAGATTTTGGCCGCCAAATGCCCGATGGGACCATAGAATATTTAGGCAGGGTTGATGACCAGGTTAAAATTGCAGGAAATAGGATTGAGCTGGAATCGATAGAAGCGGTACTTAAAACAAGCGGGCTGGCAAAGCATGCTGTTGCCGCGGTAAAAAAAACATCGTCGGGCAGTTTAAATATCATCGTATTTGTTGTTTTAAACAACGGTGTTTCCGTTGCCGATATCTGGGATTATTTACTCACTAAACTGCCCGGTTATATGTTGCCTGCAAGCATCAAAGCGGTAACCGAAATCCCCTTTACATCCAACGGTAAAATCAACAAGCATTTGTTGGTAAATCCCGAACTACCCGGAGATCAGGGACACCAGATTATTGAACCCTCAAATGAATTGGAAAATGCCATTTTTGTTTTTTGGAAATCTCTTTTTGAAACAGAAAATATAAGCGTACAGGATAATTTTTTCGACTTAGGCGGTAATTCATTGCTTGCTGTTAAGTTATTGTCGTTTTTACGGCGATATACGCAGCGGCACATTAACTACATTACCCTGCATCATTACCCCACAATTTCATCACTGGCTGATTTTTTAAGCAAGCCGGGAGCAGTGCAAAAATCAAATACCCTTATCCCACTTAAAGCTGGCGGTAACCTTGCCCCATTGTACCTGGTAAATGGAGGCGACCAGGCCGGTGATGGCTTTTTTGCCCTGGCCGCGGCCCTCGATCCAGATCAGCCCGTTTACGGGTTTGAATCAAACGGGTTTAATAACAAGGGTCACAAATTTGAAAGTATTGAAGAGGTTGCAACTCATTATGTAAACAGTATTTTGAAGGATAATCCCTACGGCCCCTATTCTGTTGCAGGATATTCTCTGGGCGGAGTGTTCGCTTTTGAAATGGCCCGGCAGTTAAAGGAATTAGGCAAAGAAGTTAAATTATTGGCCATAATTGATAGTTTAACCCGCGACCCCGCTTTAATAAAAACCCAATATTCTTTTTACACCGTGTTGCGGCTGATGGCGTTTAACATCCGTATGCTTGGTAACGGCTTAAAACCTGCGCTAAATTATAGCAAGCTGGTTTTAAAAGCTGCCATGGCAAAAATAAGATCGCGGAACATTGAACCGTTAAAGAGTAATGCGAATAACAGCACTTTAGCGGAGTTAAGTAGCAATTCGGAATCCAGCCCATTTGAGCTTAGTGTTTTTGACTTGAGCGTATCTCTCTACATAAAATACGTGATTGATAAATACGATGGAGGATTGGTTATTTTTAAGGCAAAACAAAAAACATTTTACATGGATGATTTTAAATACCTGGGCTGGAAACCCCATGCAAAAAAAATCAAAGCCATATCTATTGACGGCCACCACCTCACCCTGTTTGACGAGCCCCAGGTTGCGGCTTTTGGCAAGCGGCTACAACAGGAATTAAATGCCGGCTTTTAAATCGGCATTCGCCAGAAATCTATCCCCTCTCTGGCAGATGCTGGTTCTATAAAAACAAAAACAGCGATGAGTTTACCCCATCGCTGTTTTTGTTTCGAAAAAGTTCTGGTGTTTATTCGTTTTCAATAGCCGAAAAAACTTCCAGTAAAATATTCCACTTCTTGTTTTGGTCTATTTCCCAAATGCGTACATAGTTATAATTACCAACAACATTACCTTTGGTTATGCGCGCGTGGCCGTAACTATACGCCAGGTCGTTACTTACCGACCTGCCGGCATCGGTGGTTTCGGCGGTTATGCTTATCGCTTCGTTGTTAATAAACTTCATGATAACATCCGGGCCGGTCATTGGCTCAAAACCGGGGAAATAATAACGGCCTTCGGCGCTCAAAAACTCTTTATAGCTTGCCATTGTTGATATGGTAAGCGAATGGTTAAATATCTTGTCGGTGTTTACAATAACGCTTTTGGCGGTAAAGGGATCTTTACTTGGCGCCGATTTTGTGGTAGCGTCCGGTTCTTTAAAATCAGTAACAACTTCGCCTTCGGGTTCGGGATGTTGTATCCCCAAATCTATCAGTAGTTTTAATTTATTGTTATCGTCAACGTCGGCGCGCCAAATGGATACGTAATCGCCAAAAACTTTATCATCCTCGGTTTTACCATTTTGGTAAACGTAGGGGCCTGCGGTAAAGGCAAGATCGCCATTGGCAGATATCCGCGCAAATTTTGGCTGCCAGCTTAGTTTACCGGCCTGTTTATCAATATTACTATAAAAATCAACTATTTTAACTGCATCTGGTTTAAATACAATACCATCGGGTGCGGCAACGGCTAAAAAGCCGTCTTTTATCCCTTTACGTTCAACTAATTTATTAAATGCTTCTTCGGCATTTACAACTTTACTTACTTTAACCGGTGCTGACTGAGCCATGGCTAAAACGCTATAGCTCATAAATGTGGCGGCTAATAATACTTTCTTCATGTTTTAATGGGATATTGGGGAGGCAATTTAGTAATAAATTTTAAGTCGGCTATGCAATTACAAATTGCTTTAAATATGAATAGCTGTTTACTATTTGCAACTTATCTGCTTAATGTGAAACGAAAACCGTTATATTTAATTGTGGCCGGGGCGGGTTTATACGTATAAAAATTTGTTCGGTCATATTGATTATTGTATCAGTTAACAAGCTTTGAAGCTTAACGCTATTGCATAAGTGCAAAAACTATTAACCCAATAATATGCATAATGTTTCGTTTAAAAGCCATGTTACGCCTTTACCTTATAAATTTACGCAATTATGAAAATACATTTTTTTACTTTGATAGTGGCCGGATTGATATGTTACGGAACAATATCCAGGGCGCAAAACCAAATCCTGAACGACAACCAGGGCAAACCGGTAATGGAACAAGGCTACATAGATGTTGAAGGCAGCCCATACCTGACGGAAAACTGGCTCCCCGGTATTGTTAGCCTGGCAAACGGCAAAACAATTTCTGCGAAATTAAAATACGATTTGGTAAAGGACGAGTTGTTATTTCAAAGCCCGATGGATTCTATGCCCCTTGCCTTTGTTGCACCGGTTAAAAGCTTCCGTTTTGATATTGGCTCTATAGATGAATGTTCTCTTGCTCCGCTTATATTCAGCAACGGTTACCCGGCTATTGACGAACAATCCGAAGCTTCGTTTTACCAGGTAATTGCCGATGGAAAAGTAAAAGTATTAAAGCGGTATAAAAAAGTAATCCATTCCAATCAGGCCTTCAACTCTGCAACTACCACCAAAACATTTGCCTTGCGCGATGCTGTTTACTACTTGTTGGCCGATAATAAAATAGCCCGGCTTAAACCTACACAAAAGGCAGTCGCTGCTGTTTTGGCCGACAAAACAGACCAACTACAAACCTTCATAAAAACCAATAAAATTGATTTTAAAAGCGACCGCGACCTGGCCAAACTGTTTACGTACTATAACTCTTTGTAGGAAGAAGAGTCAAGAGATAAGAATCAAGAGTCAAGAGGGAAAACCTTTATTGCTATCTATGGTTTAGTTCGTTATGCTCCTATAACGAAAAAAGTCTTAATTCTTGATTCTTATCTCTTGGCTCTATTTTAACTTTTACTCCAGAGCGTACCCTCTTTGCTATCCTTTAACTGAAATCCAACTTTTGACAGGCCTTCACGGATTTTATCGCTGGTGGCGTAATCTTTATTTGCCTTGGCTTCGTTCCTGAGTTCGACTATCAGGTTCAGTATTTTAGGCAAATCATCGTTATCCGCCTGTTCATCTTTAAGCCCTAAAACATCCTGTACAAACGTTTTCATAAGGTTTTTAAGCAAGTCCCGATTAACCTCGTTAATCTTCATTTTGCCGTCATGTACTGAATTGATGATCCGTGATGCCTCAAACAGTTCGGCAATCAATACCGGGCTGTTAAAATCATCATTCATTGCAGCGTAGCAGCGCTCCAGCAGGGGCTCTATTTCAATTTCGGTGCTGGCTGATGCCTTTAGGCCGTCCAACAGGGCATAGGCGTTCATCAATCGCTTAAACCCTTTTTCAGAGGCCTCCATCGCGTCGTTGCCAAAATCAAGCGTACTGCGGTAATGTGCCTGCAACATAAAAAAGCGCACCGTCATGGGGCTGTAGCCCTTATTCAGGATAGAGTTTTCGCCGCTGAAAAGTTCATGGGGCAAAAAGCTGTTCCCTAATGATTTCGACATTTTTTGGCCGTTCACCGTAAGCATATTGGTATGCACCCAGTAATTGGCCGGGTTTTTACCGCAGCAGGCCACATGCTGGGCTATCTCGTTGGTATGGTGAGTTGGCACAAGATCGAGCCCGCCTCCATGAATATCAAACTGATCGCCCAAATATTTCTGACTCATGGCTGAGCATTCCAGGTGCCAGCCCGGGAAGCCCACACCCCAGGGAGATGGCCATTTCATCAGATGCTCTGGCTTGGCTTTTATCCACAGCGCAAAATCAAGCTTGCCATGTTTTTCCTGCTGACCGCCCAGCGTGCGGGTATTATTCAGTAAATCTTCCAGGTTGCGGCCGCTCAGCACGCCGTAATCTTTGGTTTTGTTATATTTTTCAACATCAAAATAAACCGATCCGTCTACTTCGTAAGCATATCCTTTTTCCAGAATAACTTTTACCATCTCTATCTGTTCAATAATATGGCCGGTAGCCGTTGGTTCAATACTTGGCGGCAGCGTGTTCAGTATCTGCATTACGTCATGAAAACCTACGGTATATTTTTGTACAATTTCCATAGGCTCCAGTTGGGCCAGTTTTGCTTTTTTCGATATTTTATCTTCGCCTTCGTCGCCCGCATCCCCTTCCAGGTGGCCGGCATCAGTTACGTTACGTACATAGCGCACCTTGTAGCCTAAATGGTTAAGGTAACGAAACATCAGATCGAAAGATATATAGGTACGGCAGTTACCCAAATGCACATCGCTGTAAACAGTTGGGCCGCACACGTACATGCCCACATGCGGGGCATTAAGGGCTTTAAATTCTTCTTTTTTGCGGGATAAAGTATTGTAAACAAACAATTTTTGTTTCATGAGGGCAAACTTACGATTTTTTCAATTTTTAGCTAATGCGGGCAGCCCGATTATTAAAGCTTACACCCCAGTGATACTATCTTTATTGATGCAATAAATGTTCGAAATCAAATTTGGGCCGATAGCCCAAAACCTGTTTTGCTTTATCGCAAACATAAACACGATCAATACTTCCGGGGAATACCCAGTTTTTACGGCGATAGATATCTTTGGCTTGGGGGAAATATTTAAGGATAACTCCTTCAGGGTTGTGTTTAAGCAGCACAAGATCATCCTTACCAAATGGCGACCCGCTGGATATATTAAAGATTTCAAAATCGGAAAATGTTATACCCAATGCCAATCGTAAAGCCTCGGCACCATCGCGCTCATCCAGGCCTCTATAAATCCGGTGATTTATTTTAAGGTTATCTTCCTCGGGCAAAAACCGCCCAACCCGATATACAGATGTTTGCAGGCCTTCTTTATAAAAAAAATCTTTGCAAAGCTGCTCGGTTGTTTGCTTGGTGATATCATAAATATCACGTGGTTTTTCGGGCAGATTTTCATCCACCCAAACTGCCTTCGCGTGGTCAACTAAAGCGCTCCCATAAATGGATGTTGTGCTGGTATACAAAAACCTGTTTACACCGTGTTTAACACAGGCATTAAGTAAATTAAGCGTACCAATAATATTTGTTTGTATAAAAGCTTCCCTTGGGTAATTAAGCTCATAGTGCTTGCCATGTACGGCTGCAGTATGAATAATGGCATCAAACCCGCGGCAAAGGCTTTCGGTCTCGCTTTTGTTTTTTATGTCGATAATATCATTCGTAGTAGCCGCGGGTATCAGATCAATACCTGTAACATGATGGCCAAACGCCTTTAAATGTTTTACGGTGGCCGAACCTAACTGACCGGATGAACCGGTAACCAGAATTTTCATGTCCGATATTTAATTTAAAACCAGGTCGCTTCGTAGCGGAAAGTGGTCAGAAAGCTTTTTCTCGATAATCAGGTACGATGCCACATCAAACTGCGGGCTCACCATAATATAATCAATCTGGTAGTTGGGGAAGTCGCCATTGTAGGTACGCCCAAAACCGGCACCTTTTTCGCGGAAGGCGTTTTTAAGGCCTTTTGCCATTTGGTTTACCGCAAAAGATGTTGGCGTATCGTTAAAATCGCCGGATATAATATAGGGATATGGGCATTGCGCAGCATGGGCTTTTATTTTAAAAACCTGTTCGCTACGCTTTATAAATGCCGTCTTCAATTTACCGCCCAGCCTTTTGGTTGATTGTATATCTGTTTTACCTTTTTTTGATACGCTATCAAGGTATTTATAATCCTCGGGGTTAAATTTTATTGATTGTAAATGAAGGCTGTAAACCCTGAATGTTTTTTCGCCTTTTTTTACATCGATGTACAAACACTGGTTTGCCGATGACCTATCGGCAGCCAGTTGGATTAAGCCTTTGGCTACAATGGGATACTTTGAGAAAACAGCCATCCCGATTGCCTCCGAACTATTGAAATTAAGCGGCTCGAAATAGTAATTATTGGCGCCCATTATTTTTACAATAGAGTCGCGCATATCGTACTCGCCCTTATAGCGGGTATAAAACTCCTGGAAACCGATAATATCCGGCTTTTGATCATTAATGAGTTCCAGGATCTCGTGCTTGGTAGATACATCATTTTTTGACCCATAATGTTTAAAGTTATGAACGTTGTAGGTCATCATCCTTACCGAGTTGATACCCGGTGCCGGCGAAAATGTTGATGCCGTACTCAATCCCACATTGTTATTGAGCACACCCCAGCCAATCAAAATTGTGATCATAGAAAGCGCCGCCGGCCAGCGCCAGCGCAACAGCCAAACCAGCATCATGATTACATTAAGCAAAAGTATTGGCGGGTAGGCAAGGCCAAAAAAAGCAATCGGCCAAAAAGTTTTGGGGTTAACGGAGGGTGCAAGATAACTAAGCAATAAAGCAACGCAAAGCAGCAGGTTTATCCATAAAAATACTTTATCAATAAAACCTAATCCACTTTTTTTATTTTTCATTCTTGCTTGCGCGGGATAATGTCTCTTTCTCCTGTCTGCTCAGGCTATCAACGCCTGTTTGTGATATTTTATCTAATATACGGTCAATTTCGTCCTGGCGGGGATATTCAGCGCTGTTTTTACCGGTATTGCTGTATACAACCTTTAATTTTGACTTTGATTTGAAGATATTGGCAATGCCGGTTATCCAATCGTGGCCACGCTGCAGTTGTTTAATGTAGATAAAACCGAGTAGCGCTCCTCCAAGGTGGGCTATTTCGCCACCGGCATTAGGGCCTATGATACCAAGGAAATCTATAACAAGTATAAACAGCACCAGCCATTTTAGTTTTACCGGCCCTATCAGTATCAATGATATAGTATAGTTTGGCAAAAGTGTAGCAGTTGCCACAACAATGGCCATTACACTTGCCGATGCACCAACAATTGTACTACCCTCGGCAGCATGTAAGGCTGTAAACGCTGGTAACACATTCAAGCATAACACATACATAAAAGCCCCGGCAAGGCCACCCATGATATATAAACCTATAGTTCGCTTGTTGCCCAAATATTCCTCAAAAATCTGCCCCATCCAATATAGCCAAAGCATATTAAACAGGATATGCAATACACCGGCATGCATAAACATGTAAGTAAGCAACGTCCATGAATGAATTAACAGTTTTGACAGGCTTGCCGGCAACAGCAGGTACTCGTTGGTGTATCGCAGGATCGCGCTATTGCCGAAACCTGTAAAAAGCTGCTCGACAATTGCCGTTAGATTTATCGCCAAAAAAACAATCACATTGATACCAATAAGCAGGTTGAGCTTATTGCCCGACCGCAACATTTTGTATTGGATATTTTGCCAAAGGGTGCTCATAATAAAACCTTTATTAATTTGATAACTCCTGTTTATTGTTAAAAATTGTTAGTTATGTTGCAATCGCCAAATTTTTACCATAATATAACCAATTAATGCGCCGCCAAGGTGGGCAAAGTGTGCTACCGGATCCCATGAAAATTTTTCATATCCCATAAATAGCTCTATAACAACATATATTGGTATAATATATTTTGCCTTGATGGGCACAGGTATAAACATGATCATTAATTCAAGGTTCGGATACAACATGCCAAAGGCCACCAGCAAACCAAATATCGCACCTGATGCTCCTACTGTTGGTGTGTAGTAAATAGCTGCAAGCTTGTCGCCTCCCCCAAGATATTGATCAAATGTTGATTGAAGTTCTGGATGCGATATGGTAAATGTGCCTGTTATAGCATGTACTTCACACGCCTGAACTGCAAAATTACAAAGAACCCCACCTATTCCGCATAAAAAATACAGATTGAAAAATTTTTTTGATCCCATGGCATACTCCAGGATAGGGCCAAAAGAAAACAGCGCGAACATGTTAAAAAAGATATGCCCGATACCCGCGTGCATAAACATGTAGGTAATTATTTCCCAGGGCCTAAAAAATGGAGAATTAAAATAATAAACAGGTAAAACCTGCATTATCTTAGGAATATATTTCCCGATGGTAAGATCTCCTATAAAAAACAAAATATTTATAATCAGCAGGTTTTTTACTACTGGTGTGATATTGGCAAAAGGCGATTGATTGTATCCGTTCATAGTATAGTTAAAGCCCTGGGGCTATTTTTCAAAGCGTTCCATTAGTTCGGCCAGCGTAAATGTACTGATTACGGGCTTACCGTTCAATGCCTGGTTAGGCGATTGGCAGGCAAAAAGCTGGTCGATAAGCTGGTTCATCTCTTCCAGCGATAATTTAGTGCCTGTTTTAAGCGCAGCATTACGGGCTAATGACCTTGCAAGGTTATCCCGCTTATCTACTTTTAAAATGGCCATATTGTTTTTAAACCCTTCCAGTAAATGTTCTAAAAGTTCGTGTTCGTCAACATTGCTCAAATCGGCCGGTATGCCGTCAACAACCACGGTGTTTTTGCCAAACTCGCGAATGTCAAAGCCCAGGGCCTTAATATCGGGCAAAAGCTCCCTCAATAACTCAAAATCGCTGCCGTTTAGTGTTACCGATTGCGGAAATAAACTTTGCTGACTTACGCCCGAATGGTGCTGTAGTTGCTGTAAAAAACGCTCATACAAAATACGCTCATGAGCGGCCTGCTGCCCTATCAGCATAAAGCCCGATTTAATTTGCGACAAAATAAACCGGTTATGGATTTGAAACAACTGCCGTTCGCTGGGTTTGCTTACCTCCTGCTCATCAACAGCAATGCTTTTTTCCTCGTGCATCTGTTGCTGCAGGCTGGTTTCCTTTTTGCTTATCTCGTACAGGGTATCCCAGTTATTGGGTATAGGGGTGTTGCGATAATCGTTGCTGTCCCTCAAAAAGGGGTGTTGCTCGCGCGTTGCCGCTTTTTTCTCGGCAGCAAACGGGTTAAAATCCGGGTTGAATGAAATTGTTGGCGCAATAATCTCCTCGAATGGTTTCGGCGTTATCAGGTGTTCAATGCTGTTTTCCTGATCAAAATCCAAACTTGGGGTAATGTTATACCTGCCTAAAGACCGTTTTACTGCCGAGCGGATGATGGCATAAATGGCCTTCTCATCCTGGTACTTGATCTCGGTTTTGGTAGGATGTACGTTAATATCAATCTTTGATGGATCGATATCGATGAACAGTACGTAAAACGGGTAACAATCATCGGGCAACAACTCCTCAAAGGCTGTAAGTACGGCGTGGTTCAAATACGCATCGCGGATAAAGCGGTAGTTTACAAAAAAGAATTGTTCGCCCCGTGTTTTACGGGCAAACTCAGGCTTGCCAACAAAACCACGCAGATTAATAATGGTTGTATCTTCTTCAACCGGCACCAGGCGCTGGTTATAGTTATTGCCAAACAGGTGCACTATCCGTTGCTTTAAAGCAGCGCCGGGCAAATGATAAACTTCCTGACCATCATGGTGCAGGGTAAAAAATATTTGTGGATTGGCCAGCGCAACCCGTTGAAATTCGTCGATGATATGGCGCATTTCTACCGGGTTACTTTTTAAAAAGTTACGGCGGGCGGGGGTGTTATAAAATAAGTTTTTGATGGATATGGATGTCCCTGTATTAGCCGAACAGGCCTCCTGGCTAATCACTTCCGACCCTTCGATAAAAATACAGGTACCCAGCTCATCTTCATATCGGCGGGTTTTTAATTCCACCTGCGCAATAGCGGCTATCGATGCCATGGCCTCGCCCCTGAAACCCATAGTGCGGATGGCGAACAGGTCTTCGGCCTTGCGAATTTTGGAGGTAGCATGCCGCTCAAAGCACATGCGGGCATCGGTTAGGCTCATGCCGCAACCATCATCAATAACCTGTATCAATGATTTTCCGGCATCTTTAATAATAAGCTGTATTTTACCCGCCCCGGCATCAATAGCGTTCTCCACCAATTCTTTTACCGCCGATGCCGGTCGTTGTACCACCTCGCCAGCGGCAATCTGGTTGGCAACGGCATCTGGTAAAAGCTGAATTATATCTGACATTTAAAAAAATTCCCTTCAATTTCGTTTTCGATGCTAAATTAAATATTTGAAGGCATAACTTTATGGTTTTGTAGTATCAAGTAGTAAGTATCAAGATTTGGCTGAGAATACATTAGTTTTGTAATTGATCAGTATCTACAGGTAATTTGCAAACTATTCAACATTGCGAGCGTTCTTGATACATGATACTTAATACTTGATACTTTTAAAAGCTTATGAAAAAACTATTGCCGGCGCTGCTGCTCCTGGCTGCAGCCTGCAAACAAAAAGAGTATAATGCCGATTTGTTAATAAAAAACGCGGTTGTTTATACCGTTGATAGCGCTTTTACTACAGCCAACGCATTTGTGGTAAGCAAAGGTAAAATTGTAGCCGTTGGCAACGCCGATACGTTAGAGCAAAAATACCTGGCTCACGAAGTGGTTGATGCCAAAGGCGCTGCCGTTTATCCTGGCTTTATTGATGCCCACGCCCATTTTTATGAATATGGATTAGGCCTGCAGGAAGTAAACCTGGATGGCACCAAAAGCTGGGGCGAGGTAGTTGATTCTGTTCAGGCCTACTCCACACGCAATCCCGATGGCTGGATTATTGGCCGGGGCTGGGACCAAAACGATTGGGCTAAAAAGCAGTTTCCGGACAAAGCCAAACTGGATAGCCTGTTCCCGGTGCGCCCGGTAATATTGAGCCGGGTTGACGGGCATGCTATTATTGCCAACCAGGCTGCTTTAAACATTGCAGGCGTAAAACCAGGGCAAGCCATAACCGGCGGCGAGATAGAAACCGTCAATGGGAAGCTTACCGGCCTTATGGTTGATAATGCAATGGGCATTGTTACCCGTAAGGTACCTGAGCCAAGTGCCCCGGTTGTGGAGAGCGCCCTGTTATCGGCACAAAAAAACTGTTTTGCGGTTGGCTTAACCACAGTTGATGATTGTGGGCTGCCTTATACCATGATTAATACCATTGCCGATTTGCAGCATAAAGGATCATTAAAAATGCGCATGTATGTCATGCTATCAGACAGGCCTGAGAATTACGATTACCTGTTTAAACGTGGCGCGTTTAAAACGCCGGGCCTAAATGTTCGCGCGTTTAAGGTTTATGCCGATGGCGCTTTGGGCTCCAGGGGGGCCTGTTTACTGAAACCCTATGCCGACCAGCCAAAATGGAGTGGCTTTTTATTGAGCAGCCAGGCCCACTTTGAGGAGGTAGCAAAAAAAATTGCAGCCAAAGGCTTCCAGATGTGCACCCATGCCATCGGCGATTCGGCCAACAGGGTAATGTTAAAAATATATGCATCTGTTTTAAAAGGCAAAAACGACCGCCGCTGGAGGATAGAGCATTCGCAGATTGTTGCGCCGGAGGATGTTAAACTTTTTGGCGATAACAGCATTATCCCATCCGTACAACCCACGCATGCTACATCAGATATGTACTGGGCCGGCAAGCGCCTGGGTGATAAACGACTGAGATCATCGGGCTACATTTATAAAACGCTGCTACAACAAAACGGATGGATCCCGCTTGGAACAGATTTCCCGGTAGAAAACATTAACCCCATGTATACGTTTTATGCAGCGGTAGAGCGGCAAGATCTGAAGGGTTTTCCTGAACACGGTTTCCAAAAGGAAAATGCTTTAAGCCGTACCGAAGCACTAAGAGGAATAACCATATGGGCCGCAAAAGCCAACTTTGAAGAAAAAGAAAAAGGCAGTATTGAACCGGGCAAGTATGCCGATTTTGTAATACTGGATAAAGATATCATGAAAGTAAAAGGCGCCGAATTACCAACTACCAAAGTAACCCAAACCTATATAAACGGAGTTAAAGTATATGATAAAAAATAAATGGGGCTGTGTCTCTGTAGTACTGTTGGGGTTTGCATTATTTAATACCGCCTGCGCTCAAAATCCACCTTTTACCGGGCGTGCCTATGTTGCCGAAGAACGATTGGTTCAAAACTCAACCGTTTTGCTCAACAACGCTCAATATACTATTCCGCTGCAAAAGCTGGAAGATTTAAAAATTGCCAGCGTGCATTTTACCAACCAATACGCCGGCGTTTTTGATAGTTTGCTTAATAAATACTGCAAAGTGCAGGTGTTTGATGGCTCAGGTAAAAACCTGAACGCTCTTGCTGCCGATTTAAAGTGGTACAACACCATTGTTTTACAGGTAAATGATGCCGACCTGAGTAACCCGCAACTACTGGATTTTATCAGCACCAATCAAAAACTAAAGAGTGTGGTTATTGCCGCATTTGGAAATGGCGCACTATTAAGCAAGCTAAATAATGTAACAGTGCCGGTGATCTGGTCCGAAAGGGTATCGCCGGTATCGGCTTCGTATGCGGCCCAGGCCATATTCGGAGGGGTAGCCATTACACAAAAACTGGCCAAAACCTATTCGCCAGTTTATAGCAGTGGTATGGGGTTTGTTACCCAGCAAACCAGGCTGCAATACAGCGTACCCGAAGATGTGGGCATCAACTCCAATAACTTACAGGAGATTGACCAGATAGCCCGCGAGGCCATTACCCAACATGCCACTCCAGGCTGTGTAGTACTGGTTGCCAAAGATGGCAAGGTGATATTTAATAAAGCCTATGGCTACCATACCTACGATAACGTAATGCCGGATAAGCTGACCGATATCTTCGACCTGGCATCCATGACCAAAATATCGGCTACCACGGTAGAGGCCATGCAACTGGTTGACCAGGGCAAACTAAGTGTTGAAAATACCTTAGGCGATTACCTGCCGCTGGCCCGTACCAGCAATAAAAACGATGTAAAGCTGCGCGAAATATTATTGCACCAGGCAGGATTTATTCCGGATATCCAATCGTTCGAAAAGGTAAAACCATCTGACCATAGTACCGATTCCTCGGCCGCCTACCCTACCAGGGTATCTGAACATTACTTTTTGCGGAAGGATTATTTTAAAGACGTAATGTTGCCTGATATGCTTAACTCGCCATTGAAAACCCGGGGACAGTACGTGTACAGCGACGTAAGTATGTTGTTTATGCAGGAGGTGGTAGAAAACATTACCTCCATCCCCGAGAATGTGTATGTGCAGCAGCAGTTTTATACCCCGCTGGGTATGCAAACAGCTGGTTTTTTACCGTTGCACAGGTTTAGCCAGGCGCAGATCATCCCTACCGAAAACGACCAGGAATACCGCATGAGTTTATTGGATGGTTACGTGCATGATCCTACTGCCGCACTCAAAGGCGGCGTTGCCGGCCATGCCGGCCTGTTTGCCAGCGCCAATGATGTAGCCATACTATACCAGATGCTGCTGAACAAAGGCACGTACGGCGGCGTACAATTCTTTAAGCCCGAGGTGGTAGACCTGTTTACCTCCAAACAATCGCCGGTGAGCAGGCGAGGGTTGGGGTTCGACAGATGGGACCCTATTGCCGACAGGCACTACCCATCCAAACTGGCTTCCGACCAAACTTTTGGCCACACCGGGTTTACGGGTACCTGCGTTTGGGTTGATCCTAAGTACAACCTGGTATATATCTTCCTGAGTAACCGGGTGCATCCCAATGTGGGCAGTAAGCTGGGCAGCCTCAACATCAGGCCAAGGATACAGGATGTGGTGTATGAGGCTATCAATAAAGGGATGTAGTAACCATGTGTTCGCTTTTGAGAACCCATAAGTATGTATGAAAATATCCGAACACTTAATTGATTATTAACCAACCCATTAAATGTTCGGGCTGATTTTAGGGTATAAGTTATCGACGTTGACAATCAGCCACTTAGTCATTTACAGAAATTCGGGACTTGAATTGACCGAACACCTTTTTTGTGCAAATCAGAACACTGCCATGGCCATTTTAGGGCTTTTAGCAAGGGTTAAAGTAAGCCCCATCATTACTCCCTCCCCGCTACCATGTAACACCTTCTCAATCTATTGCCACATACTTGTTAGCTACTTGCTCCCCATTGGTAGCCCCCTTGATTTCGTTTAATTTTTTTGATGTTTTGTTTATCGGCGATGAAAACACTAATAAAGTGATGGAATAAAACTTTTTTTACTTCTTAGGGGAATATTTGCTACATTGGTACAACTTAAAACTCTTATCGTTATGGCATCCAACTACATTCCTAAAGAGATTGATATCACGATAGCTATTAATTCCAGTTATTATCTCCACGTATTGATAGGTAACGGACAGGCAGGCGCAACAACATTTAAAAATTTTGAAGGCAAGATTTATAAACCCGAGGTATTTAACGCTGTTATCGGCAAAGGCAGCGATATTAAAGATAAAAGCGTCGATGTCATTTCAAACGTACTGGAAATTAACCCTGATACCGATTCTGTGATAATCACCTATTATGTTACCGATAAAACACTTGGTACAACGGATGACCTTACAGACGATATGAAAGCAGGCGATTCTGCAGCTGCGCCAGGTGCCAATGAAAGCCTGATTTTTGATACAACCCTTACATTTTCAGAAGTATGAAACGAAAAATTTTAGCGCTTTTTGTTTTAATATTTGTCTTCGGCCGGTTGTTTGCCCAGGAGCAGGATGTTTCGTCTATAGTACCCTCGTCGGCCCCCGCGTTTACCATTTTGGGTACAAACCCCACCGAAATATCAAAGCCTAATACCTGGAGCGCGCTCCAGGCTGCCGCCTACCAAAGTTTAAGTTCGGGTGATGGCTCTACTGGTTTGCTCAAAAACTTTGCATTTGAATTTAAGCCATACTGGCTTTCCAATCACCCTAAATTTACCTATAAAGATTATCTTAATCAGAGCGGATTCAGCCTTCGTAACCTTTCGGTGTCCTTCGCGTCGGCAAAAGCGCCTTACGGTAAGGATTCGGCACAAAGCATGGGATTTGGTTTTCGGATACCCATACTCACAGGACTAAAAAAGAGGAATAAGGTACAGGCAGAATTGAAAGCTTACCTTTCTGCCATTCAAAATAACATGCTGGCATTTCAAAATGATTTCACTTTCTATATCCTTACAAATAAGGCCGCAACGGTTGATGGCCTGCTGAACGACATCCTGGACAGCTTAAAAACACCACCGCCGGGAATATGGAAAACCCAAGCGCCGCAAATACTGAAAATCATGTCAGACACATTGCAGCAATCCCTCAAGGGCATGAGCGGCCAAAGCCTGGCATCAAAAAAAGCGGATATTGGTAAAGTACTGGCAGCTTATTTTACGATAGTGAACAAACCCATAGGCAAAGCAGCTACAGACTCCATAACATCTGCCCTGCGGCAATCCAGCAACTGGGAGGTAAGCGGCGCTTTGTCAATTGCATTCCCTACCAATAAATTCAATTATTCAAGGTACTCAAACATGGCTATATGGTCAGATTATTCTTTCGATATTGTTAAAAGCTGGCACCTTGACGGTACGGCAGCCTTGCGTTATGTCCGCGCGTTTAAAACCGATTCTGTAAGTGCCGCCAATAATTTCGATGGGATTTTCAGGGTCAACTATGCGACAGATGCCCGGCAAAAATTTACCCTCTCATTATGGGGAGTGTTACGGCGAAGTTCAAACAACCTGCCGCAACTGGTGGTGGATGGGGTAACGTATACCGCAGCTAAAAAAGCCTGGGACAATAAATATGGGTTTGAACTTACCTACAAAATCACAGATCAAATTGCAGCATCCTATTCGGTAGGTAAAAACTTTAAAAACGACCAATTGTTTAACATAAAAAACGGTAATCAACTTATTAACGTTTTGAGTTTGTTTTATTCATTGAATACCAAGCAGGATGCCAAAACCAATAGTTTTAAAACGTTTTAAACGCTTATACCTTTAAGGCGCAAAGTATTTCTACAATGATCTATATGAAATACAGAAGTAACATCGGACCGGCAATTATTAACATCCCGAACATACGTTTTGCAAAAGCCAGATGATCACGGGCACCATCAACTACAAATACAATTGCTTCCTGATATAACTGATGATGTCATTTTGCCTATAATACCGCTCTTTTTCGGCGCTTTTGATTACCATTTTTAAATAATCGGCCGTGTAATGTTTTACAAACAACTTATATAATTCGGGAAAACAGGCGCTATCATCGTCTGTTTTCCAACCCCATCCGTAATCGTCAGATTTGTTGAGCATAGCCTCTAAAAACCTGTCTTTTTCTGTCATCGCCATCGGCTCAAAATATTGAAGTATGATAGGGTACGGCGTATTATAACGAATGTATTCTATCATTTTACGATATGTTTTCTCGGTGTCGGCCAGTTTAAAATAAAACGCCACCGCGTTCATTTTATAAGTACCCGACGTATTTCGCGCTTTAGTAAGCATTTTGGTGCGCCATTTTTTTCGCTCCTCTTCGGGCAGCGACTGCGAAATAAAAAGGTAGTCGTCAAAATTAAATGTCCATGGAAAAAGAGCTGCCGAAACAGTTGCAAGCGACTTCTCGTCTTTTTCGGCTAAAGCAATTTCTTTTAAAAACGCCCAATAAATTACACTGTACTCGTCCCTGTAGTTGTAACTGATCTGTTCATGGCAAAATTCTTTTGCAAGCTTCAACTCGTTTTGCGCAATCAACAGGATAAGCAGTGCTTTGTTATACTCGTTATCAAAACGAATGGGTTTAAATATCTTGCTGTATTTAGCAAATAGGTCATCCTCAACAACCAATGCAAAAATAAATTTAACATACTTATCCCCGTTAATTAAGGTATCGGGATTGCTTTTTTCAAGCTGCCGGGCAAGCCAGTCAATTATTTTTACCTTTCGCTCCGGTGTACTTGCATTAATAATATTTTGCAGGTGCACCAGGTAATGCAGCCAGATGCTGTTTATCCTATCCGGAACATGGTTTACAAAATAGCTAAGGGCTTTGTCCCAGGCGGCTTCCACTTCCAGCATATTAACATGTTCTACCGATTTTAGTAAACACTCTTCAATAAATTTAGGAATCTTATTACTTGCCGAGTCAACTTTAAACTGAAAGGCTATACACGTTTCCAGCATGGTGTGCAGGTTAACAAACGATTTTTCGTCGGTAACGTTGGCCTGGTAATGCTCCACTATCGGGGTCAGCATATCCCACCACAGCTCTACCAGTTTTTTTAGCTGCGTCTGGTCTATCGTCCGCTTATTCCCGGCAACGGCCTTAACAGCCTCGTTCACTATCTTTACCACTTTGGCCGGTGTGGGTAAGGCTTTAACCGAAAAATGATGAACAAACGATAGCTCCAGGTCCTTGTTTTTACCAATTACCCCTTTTACCCACTCTTTCAGTTTGTCCGGGTCAACATTGCCCAGCAGCGCATCTGCAATACTTTCCTTTTTACTAACCTTAACAACCTCTTTCGCCTTTTTCCCATTGGCAATGTGCATTATTAAAGCCGCTTTGTGCCTGCAAAAACCGGCTGTGCTTTTGCATTCGCAGCCGTGCCGGGTAATTTCATTGCCCGCTTTTAATGTTAATGAAACATCAAAACTGTCGTTCCCGTCGTCAACATAGGCTACAAAGTGGCCTTTTTCTGTTTCGTCACATTCCCGTACGGTATTTTTCTTCGCCTGCAGTAGTAGGTCTGCCGGTAACGTGGCAGCGTAGTTTTTAAGCGTTAACGCCATATCTTATTAATGATGCTGTAAAATTAACAGGTATTATTTAAACAGGCTGCAAAAAACATGCAGGTGTGGGAATCGTTTTTGAAACTTCCCGGTCAGCATACACGTTTTTTTGCCGACCCGATAATTTTCGTTGTCATCGACATGCAAAGTAATAAGTAATATACGTGAAAGTCTCTGATGTTTACCCCAATTTTTATGCCGGCTGGTTGGATGATTTGATAAACTTTATTAAACTTGAAACAGATTATACGCAAAAAATTTACACATGCAAAAATCCGTCAAAGAATATATAACCGAATTTAAAAGTCTCCCCGAAATTACCGATGTAATATACCGCCAGGCGCAAGCGATGTACATCAGCGGAAATTGCCAGGTATTAAGCCAGTCGGCACGAGGGTTTGATGTTTTGGTTTTTGACGATGAGGGAGAAGATGTAGAGGCAAAGATTATAACGCCCGAAGATGATAACCCACAATATTTATTAAAAGGCAAGCCTGTAAAATGGGACGCCTACGGTTTGGCCGCGCTAATGCAAATTGGAGAAGAATTGGAAAAACCAACCCTAAAACCCCTTTTGGAAGGCAAGGCCTATACCCGCGAAGGTATGATGAAAAGGGTTTTGGACGAACGCCGGGCAAAAGCATTAAAAGCAAAATATACCATAACCTTTGCCGCTAATATTTATGGCGAGCATTTACTTACCGACGAAAAAGGCAACAGCTACAAAATAACGCTTCGTGATTTTGAAAACGAAACCGGCTATATTAACAACCCCGATTTAAAAACTAATAAACTGGGTACTACCAAGCATTTAATGTTTGCCTTCGCTGCCATTAAATCGCAGCCCGAAGTTTACAATAACTTAAGTAAGTTTTACCCATTTGTCGAGATCTACCTCGATCCGCTTAACAATTACCGCATTACCTGGCACCACCCACACCCGCTAAAGCCTGAAATATCGGCACTGATTACTGCTTATTTTGGCGAAAAAAAATACATAGAAGAAGACAACGTAAAGGATTTCCTGAATTTTATAGTAAGCGCCCGTCAGTATCCGCAGTTTATGGTGCGGCCCGAGGTAGAAGAAAAAGTAAAACAGGCCTGGGACGCGGAAATGCTGGAACTGGCCCAAAGGGAAGAGCCGTTAGATTTTTCCCTCCTGAAAACCACCCTGTTCCCTTACCAGCAGGATGGCGTGGCCTTTGCCGCTTTTAGGGATGGGGTAATTATTGCCGACGAGATGGGCTTGGGTAAAACCATCCAGGCCATTGCCACGGCGGTAATGAAAAAGAAGTTGTTTGGTTTCAGGCGCACACTCATCATTTGCCCGGCTTCGTTAAAAGAGCAGTGGAAACAGGAAATAGAAAAATTCAGTTACGAAAAAGCCGCTATCGCCGATGGCTTCCCCGATGAACGGGCAGCTATTTATCGCGACAGCAAAGCCTATTTTATCATCGTTAATTACGAAACCGTACTGCGCGACTGGCGTGCCATCAACCGCATGGAAACCGATTTTATTATTTTGGACGAAGCCCAGAAGATTAAAAACTTCTCGACCATTACCGCCCAAAGCATTAAACTGTTAGAGAAAAAGCACGCTCTGGTAATTACCGGCACCCCAATCGAAAACAGGCTGATCGATCTTTACTCCATCGTTCAGTTTATTAACCCCCAGTTTTTGGCCCCCTTATGGGAGTTTTCATACCAGCATTGCTATTTTGACGAAAGCAAAACAGATAAAATTACCGGCTACTATAATCTGCAGCAGCTAAACGAACGGCTGAAACCCATCCTCATCAGGCGAGAAAAACGGCGGGTAATTAAAGACCTGCCGCAGCTAACAGAAATTACGGTGCCTGTTGAAATGCACATTGACCAGGCTACCTATCACGCAAACTATGCAAAAGGCATTGCCGCTATTTTACGTAAAAAATTCATTTCGCCGTTTGATTTGCAAAAGCTGATGCTGCTCATGAGCAATATGCGCATGGTATGCGACTCTACCTTCCTGGTTGATAAAGAATCAAACACCTCGCCCAAACTGCACGAGCTTAAACACATTATGCTGGAGAAGCTCGACCTTAAAAACAACAAAAAGAAGGTCATCATTTTTTCTGAATGGGTTACCATGCTGCACCTGATAGGCAAAATGCTGCACGAATGCGGCATTGGCTTTGCCCAGTTAAGCGGGCAGGTGGCCATTAAAAACAGGGATAAGCTGGTTAAAAAATTTGAAAACGACGAAGACTGCCAGGTTTTTTTATCAACCGAAGCGGGCGGTGCCGGCCTTAACCTGCAGGTAGCCGATACCGTTATTAACTTCGAGCTTCCCTGGAACCCGGCCAAAAAAAACCAGCGCATAGGGCGTATCGACCGCCTGGGTCAGTTAAGCAAACACCTAACCGTAATTAATTTAATTACAAAAGGCTCTATCGAAACCAAAATAGCATCGGGCCTTACGCTAAAGCAAAGCCTTTTTGATGGTGTGCTCAATAACGAAGACGGCCCCGATGTGGTAGATTTTTCGGCCTCGGGCAAAGCCCAGTTCCTGAAAGAACTGGAAAACATCATGGAGACCTTTGTTGCCGCCCCTGCCGAACAAGCCGTAGCCGATAGCCCCGCGTTGGAGTTGGAAGCTGTTGAAGAAACCATAACCACCATTGTAGCCGACGAAAATACCGCCCCGGCACCTGCCGCCACCGAAACCGCGACGGCAAACCATACCACATTGCCTTACGACCCGCACGAACAGATGCAAACAATGGCAAAAGTGATGAACCAGGGCATGGAATTTTTATCCGGCATGTTTAAAATGGCCACCGGCAAAGACCTGGGCTTTGAAGGCCAAAAAATGGAAGTCGACAAAGAAACCGGCGAAATAGTAATGCGCTTTAAAATGCCGCAGTTTTGAAGATTTGATGCCGAAGCCTGATGCTGAAAACATCTGAGCTGAAAAATTGAATGGAGGCGGCAATGGCGGTGATTTTTTTTTAAATGTTGGCGCAACTTATTAAAGAAGTACAAGCGACCAATAAAGAGGTTCAAAAACAATTGAAAGGTTGCTTATTTGTAAGCGAAAACATGAAAAATTTATTGTCGATATTATTGGTATTAATTGTGTTTACAGGCTGCAAACACAAGCAATCTCACATCAGTACCGATGATTCATTGCTAAAGAAAGATGTAAACGGATCTCCTTATAATAAACAAACGGTTGATTCAATGATTCGGGTTGGCGCACTCAGTCCGGATAGTCTTCCTGATTTACCGCCCACACAAGATGAAGAACGTGAGCGTATCAGGAAAGAATATGACAATGTGAAGTTTATTGACACGGTGTTTATTGATGGCGGCGATAGCTTGCATTTTCATTCAAAGTTTTATTGCCTCAAAGATCAAAAATTGGTTGTGCCCCAAAACTATGATATTAATAAAGAGAAAAAGGATTTTGTGACGCATCCGTTTGTTATCGACCTATGGCTATTAAACAGAAAAGACACCGTATTGAAAAGACGATTTAAAGCGAGTGATTTCAATTCCTATTTTAAGGATAACTTTGAAGGAAACCTAAAAAAATATGGCGACATATTAGACTTTTATCTTTCGAATAAAAACCCGGACAAGGGACAAATTGCGCTACAGGTTTCTCTTTCAATACCTACGACAGACCTGGGTACCGGACTATATTTAATCGTAGATAAAAAAGGGGGGTATAAGATTGTTGAAGATGTGGGTAAATCAATTTAGCGCAAATCTTGAGTTAGTGGACGTAAATTCCTGCTGCTGGTGCACACGTCTCGCGTGTACCCCCGCTGATAGGTGAATTTCACGCTAAGTAATCACCCCACTGCTGGCGCACACGTGTTGCGTGTACCCCCTTAATAGGTAAACAACGTGCAAAGTAATGATTATTGCACCCGCCCGGATGTTTAATTTCAGTCGACCGTTTTTGCATACCCACAGCTCGCGTAAAGGATAGAAACGGATACAGGCCCGTGATTAAGGCCTGTGCAGTATGAGTGTATAGCCTGACCCTGCTTCTATCGGCAGGGTTACGCCCTCCTTTAAGTCAAAAAAAGCACCCTGCCCGTACTGTCATCAAAGGAAGAACCGGATGCGTTTTTAAATGACCCGGAAGCTTTGGTGCGCCATGTACCGGAGCTCCCGTTTTTTACATTCGTCGACAGATATCAACAATTGGGCGATACTTTTTAGCCCGGAAGCTTGCGTATGGATACTTTCAGCTAATAATCACGCTCAAATAATTACCATATCATGGAAAGAAAAACTTTTTTAACCAGCGGGCTTGCGGCATTAGGCTTCGCCGCTATTGCCCCGCTTGCCAATTCCTGCAAAAAGGAAAGCACAAGCACTTCAACAACCAGCACAACAACTACAACCACAACAACCAGCGGGACCTGTACTACCGGGGCTTCAGAAACAGCCGGGCCCTATCCTACCATTACGCCGTCAAGCTACGTCAGGAGCAATATTGTTGATGGGCAGTCGGGGGTGCCGTTAACTATTAAGCTCACATTTACCAATACCAACAGCAGCTGCGCGGCATTAACAGGGGCCCTGGTAGATATATGGCATTGTACCTCTCTGGGTTACTACTCAGAATACACCGATACTCCCGGCGGCGGCTATGCTACTATTGATTATACATCGTCGCATTTTTTGCGCGGAAGACAAACTACCGATAGTAATGGGCTGGTTACCTTTACCAGTATTTTTCCGGGCTGGTACTCTCCACGGGCTCCGCACATTCATGTGCACGTATATAACTCGTCGGGCTCGTCGTTACTCATCACGCAGATTGCTTTCCCTACAGATGTTTGCAATACCGTTTATACCACCGCAACTGATTATAAGGCGCGCGGGGTTCAGGATACGGCAAACACCGCAGATATGGTTTTCAGCGATTCGCTTGCAACCGAGTTATCAACCGTTACGGGCAGCGTTTCGGCCGGCTACGTGCTTACTATAAGCATTGGCGTTGCCGCCTGATTACCGGTAAATTTTAAAACAGGCGACCTGTTTGCAGCCCCAAAAGAGGCGATTGCATGATTTATGCAATCGCCTGGAAGGGTTATTCATACACAACCTAAAAACCTATTTCTTAATCAGTCATTTAACTTAGCACCAAAGCCATATGATCCCGCAATCCAAAGGCAAGATGTTTTTATCAGACGAACGCGGACTAACCCAACATGATTGGTACCGCAGTTATCACACTTTCAATTTCGGCAATTATAATAACGACCATAAGCACCCATTCAGCGATTTGTATGTTTTAAATGACGATACACTGGCCGCCGAAGAAAGCATCAGGATGAGTGTGAAAGAACATTCGGCCGTTTTGCTCATCCCGGTTGTTGGTGCCATAGGTTGCCGTGACCACAATGGCGACCACAACATGATAGAACCCGGCATGGTGCAACTACTTGCACTTCCGCCCGGATCGGGTTTCCAGGTTAATAATCCGTACAAAAAAGCAACCGACCTGGTTAATTTTCTGCAGCTCTGGATCAAAATAAAAACCCCGGCAAACCAGGATTTCAGTTTCGATTTACCTGCAAACCGGAACCAGCTGACCGAGATTTTCAGGCTTGGCAACACCATTGGTTACATGGGCCAGTTTGATGGCCGCGCCGAAACCGCCCTTCGCGTAAGCAAACCGGGAAACGCCTTGTTTGCCTACGTTATTGAAGGGGCGTTTGAAGTTCAGTACCGCCTGATGCACGCCAGGGACGGGCTGGTTTTATGGAATTTGGAGGAGGCCGAACTGGAGGCACTATCAAACAACGCCATCATTATGCTGATTGAGATTGCCCCACAATGAGCACGACACAAAGCATGGCCACTTATCATGGCACCCGGCTGAAAACAGATACCGGGATAACGCCATCGGGACGGGGCGGCACATGCCAGGTTAATTTATCGCCTTCGAGGGTAAAGCTGCTTACGCGGGTGGTTTCGTCCCAGTTGGGGAAAGAAGCCCGGTCGGTATGAAAAGTGATGGTGTTTTTTACCGGGTCGACGGCGTAGGTTCCAAAATGGCAGCTGGCACTTAAAAGGGCCGCCTGGTACTCTTCCGGAGTGCCTTTCGCCCGGTCACCCGAGGCGAATTTGGCCCGGTCCGACCGAAATATTTCTACCACATAATGCCCATCGGTAGTAAAAATGGCGATGCCGTGGGGATTGGGCCCATAGTCAGGCTGCCGGATACCGTCTGCAAGTATCTTTTCGGCCGCGATAAGGCGCCAGGTACCCACAAGTAGTTTGGATTGCGAAAACGCCGGCATTGTACCAAAGGCCAGCGCAACTAATAAAAAGCCTTTTTTTAAGGCGTTGGTTTGTTTTTTCATGACATTGCTTTTTTGGTTGATCAAAGCTGTCATTTAAAACCCGGCTCCAATAATACTTTCGACCGGGTTGCTTTTATATTCGATGGATACCTCCATTTATTCGACGCGAGCGCTTTGCGCAGCATTGTGGCCAGGCGCCTTACGTTTTAAGGTGATTTGCCGGGAATAATACCCCAGCCGTATAAAAAACCCTATAGACAGGTAAAAACCAGGAATTGGGAGAGAGATATGAAAACATAAACATGCACCCCGGCTACAGCCCGGCCTTATGTGCCTGTTGTAAAGTATTATTTGCTAAAATAAACGGGCAGCCTATCGGCCATAGCCGCTTTAACAACCTGTTCTAAAGCTGTTTTGTTAACAGGTTTAATAATAAAGCCCGAAACCATTTCAAGATCGGTTGCCCGTTGGTGATCATGAGGGTCGATAGATGCGCTCACTAAATAAATTACAACCTTCCTGGCCAAATCCGGGGCCAGCCGGGCAAACCGTTCAATAAATCCCCACCCGTTAAGTATAGGCATATTGATATCCAGCAGGATAAGCTCAGGCAACATATCAGGTTTATCTTTAAACAACTTAAAGTAGTCGAGCGCGGCCTTCCCGTTTTCGAAGGTGACCGTTTTTTTAGCTATCTTATAATTGAAGATCATAATCTCCGACATCAGGCGGGCGATGCTGTCGTCGTCAATTACACAAGCAAGGTTAAAATCATACATGTTAACCTTAAATTCAAAAAGCGAACCAATTTAAATATACCTGTTTTTAAGCGTGATTTGTTGATGTAATGTGTGGATACCGGGATAACGTTTAACTATTGAGTAAATAAATTCCCGCCTGCTGTGTTGCCCAACTATATTTATTTATAAATTGGAGGTTCAGAATGGCCCTATTAAAATAGACTCGAATGCCCGGTAAAATACAAGACGATTTGTTTATGAGCCAACGCGCTAAAGCTTAATATCAACTTTTGTCCCCGTTTTAGCCGCCAGGTAAATGGCGTCAATTATCTTAAGGTCTTTTACCGCTTCTTCGCCATTTATTGGTACAACGGGTTGTTTGTTTTGGAAAATGATGCCGGCCATTTGGTCCATTTGCACGGTTTGATGAACGGTGATGGGCTGGGTCAGTTCGCCCTTGTGTGTGTGCCCCATAATAGGCCCGTAGCCGGTGGACGGCAATAACTCTGCAAATCCTTTTTCTCCGTTCAGGAAAAAACGGTCGAGGTTATTCATGGTGTATGTTGATAAGCAGGACGCGACAGCACCACCGGGGAAACCCAGCTGAAATTGAATAGTTTCATCAACACCCTCCTTAAATTTTGCATGATCTGTTTTAGTTTCCTGCGCGGTAACCCAAACCGGGTCTTCGCCTGTCATATACCGCGAACCATTAATGGCATAAATGCCAATATCCATTATAGATCCTCCGCCGGATAGTTGCTTATTCAGCCGCCATTGCGTGGGGTCGCCTATGGTAAACCCGCAGAGGCCCTGGAAGAAAAGAATTTTTCCAAATTCGCCGGCTTTTCTCATCCTGATAACCTCCAGCGTTTTGGGTTCAAAATGCATCCGGTAGCCTACAAGTAATTTCACGTTTGCTTTTTTACAGGCATCAACCATTTCCTGCCCTTCGCGGGCATTCACGGCCATTGGCTTTTCGCAAATAGCATGCTTGCCGGCTTTGGCCACACGTATTACCTGATCGTGGTGCAACCCGTTTGGTGTTATCACATAAACTGCATCTATATCAGGGTTGCTTTTTATGTTATCAAAGTTTTCGTAATTGTAACAGTTCTTCCCGGGTATCCCATACTTGCTTTGCCAATCCTTAATTTTTGAGGGGGTACCACTAATTACACCAACCAGTTTGGCCTTGGTACAGGCCTGCATGGCTTCGGCAACGCGGGTTCCGTAGCTGCCAAGGCCCATAATGGCCACGCGCAGCACCGGCCCGTCATAGGCTTCGTTATGATGATCTGCACCATTTGCCCATCCCGAAATTGGTGCAAGGTGCAATGCTAAGGCCGATAGCCCAATTTTTTGTAAAAAGTCGCGGCGTGAATTCATAACCAGGTTGTTTAAAGCCCCCTCTAAATCTCCCCCGGTAGGGGAGACTTTGGCTTCGATGCCGATAAAGTCGGAAATCGATCCCAATTGAAGTGCTGATGTTATTTTTAAAGTTTTGTTTAGTTTATTTGGCGATCACAAATTACTCATTTCTTTAAATACTTTAACAGTGTGGGAATGTTTATGTTTCTACAGCTATTCCCTTTTTACAATTGAAAATAACAGCCGGCAACATTTGTGCTTTTAAAGCGAGCCGTATCCGTGGAAATAATAGAGGCGTTGATAAAAACAAAGCGGCAGGAAATATACCCGCCGCTTTGCAATCATCTAAAATAAAAAAGTTAAAGACCGATTATTTATAGTCTGGATTTTGTACTAATACACCGCCACTTTTATCAATTTCTGTTTGTGGCAGCGGCCATTTATAAAATTTACTTTCAAAGTGGTAAGGGATCAGGCTATCCTTTACTTTGTTTAACACATCATCGGCAATATGCCACCTCATCAAATCGTAATGGCGCAAACCTTCAAAGGCCAGCTCAACACGGCGTTCATGTCTTATCCGTTCGCGCATTTGTTCTTTGGTATAACCGGCGGGATAGGCTGGCATATTTACACGTTTACGCAAATCGGCCATGGCTTTATAAACGGAGGCATCGGGACCAACAATTTCGTTTTGCGCTTCGGCGTACATCAACAATACTTCGCCCAAACGTAATACAATAGCATCCTGCCCACTCAGGGTTGAGAACCCGAACGGAAGATTGGCCGGATCGAGAAATTTGAGCACACCATAGCCCGTAGGGCGCGGATTTGATGGGTTATGTATTTTACCCCCGCCAAAGTCAGGGTGATCTACATAAACTGTTTTGCTTAGCCTCGGATCGCGGTTGTTAAACGGATGCTGGGTATCGGTAAGTGGCGATGTGCCGTAAGCTAAGCCATCTGTACATTCAAACGTGTTTACAAAGTTTTGAAGCGGGCTTGCAGAACACCAGTCGCCGTAATCCCTGTCCCAATAAGCTAAATTATTAGGCGCCAGAAAATTGATTGAGAAAATTGTTTCGGTATTGTTTTTCTGTGTGGCGTCTCTGAAGTTATCCTCAAAATTTTTTGTTAACGTATACTGTGTAATTACATCTTTACACAAGTCTCTTACCTGGGTTAATGTTGTGGCATCGGGTGTACCCGTAGTGCCATAAGCTGCAAACAAAAGCACCCGGGCTTTTAAAGCTTTGGCCGATGAAGCTGCCGCGTGCCCACCGTTTGAAAAATAGGGAGCGGTATTAAGGTTTGCGATACTATAATCAAGGTCGGTTGTTATTTGGGCCAGTATTTTATCGGCGGTTACTTTTGGCTGCTTTTGAGTGCTTAAGTCAAGTGGCTGCACTACTAAAGGCACCTCGCCATAAATGGTATATAGCTGGTAATAAAAAAATGCCCTTATAAACCTTACTTCGCCTTCGTAGGCCTTTCTGTCGGCATCAGAAATATCCGATCCTTTATAATTGGCCAGGTTTTGCAGGAACAAATTCACCCTGCCAATACCTATGTAGCTGTCGTTATAAATGCCGGTTTCGTAGCCCCCTGTGGTTGGGTTTAAGTTACCCTGATCAACGTCATTAACGCTGCCCGAGTTAAACTGGGCATAGCCGTTATCGGTAAGGCAATCACGAATGGGCAATTCTTCGGTAAACTCATTGGGTTGTAACGAGGCATAAACGGCGGCAAGAGCTTTGTCAAAATCGCCCCTGGTTTTATAAAAGGTAGATGTGGAGATCTGGTCCAGCGGGTTCAGATCCAGTGTTTTTTTACACGCACCTAAAAACAGTGATGTAATCAATATAGTTGTTATAATACGATTTTTCATGTGGACTGATTAAAAGGTAACGTTTACACCAAAAGAGTATATTTTATTTTGCGGGTACTGCACTAAGTCGCCGCTTCCATAACGTTCGGGGTCAAGTCCCTTAAACTTGGTTATGGTAAATAAGTTGTCGCCGGCAAAGTATACCCTCAACCTGTCTATCCCTATCCTTTTGGTTAATTTATCGGGCAGCGTGTAGCCCAGCACCAGGTTTTTAAGCCTTAGGTATGATGCATCCTGTAAAAAGAAGGTTGATGGGCGGGTGAGCTTTTGCGGTGCGCTCCATCCCCAGTAAATGCGCGGCAATGTGGTTGAGGGGTGTTCGGGCGTCCAACGGTTTAACCAGTCGGTTGTTGGCGGCGAACCCTGGACAAATGGAATTGCACCCCAGTTGGATACGTATGATTTGGCCCCGTAAATGCCCTGCATCATAGCCGAAAGATCAAACCCTTTAAAACTTGCCGACAGGTTAAAAGAGTAATTTAATTTAGGGTATACTCCGCTTACAATAGCCCGGTCGTTGGCGTCTATTTTGCCATCGCCATTAACATCCTTGTATTTCAGGTCGCCGGGAAGGGTGTTATCATTAAATTGTTTGGGCGAACTGTTTACTTCTGCCGTCGACTGGAAAATTCCGGTTACCTGCAACATGTAAAATGAGCTTATAGGTTGTCCGTTTTGATTTATGGTATAATCATAAATATCTGTTTGCCCATATTTTACAAGTTTATTTTTAAAGTGATCTAAATTGGCGCCAAGGCTATAGGCAAACCCGGTGAGTGCACCTTCACGAATCATGTTACTGTAGTTTAAACCAAGCTCAACGCCGGTGTTATCAACCACCCCATCGTTTATGGTTGGCGCATACAGGCCCACAGCCGCTGTAACCTGCGATTGCCTTAAAATATCCGATGTTCTTTTCTTATACCAGTCAAACGTTAAATTGAGGTTTTTGAAAAGCGTAAGGTCCAGGCCAACATCGGTCATGGTGGTTGTTTCCCATTTAATATCCGGGTTGTTTAAATATTGCTGGGCAACACCGGTTGTAAGGGCCGAATTATCAAACGAATAATTGCCGGTAAGGTTTAACAGCGCCTGGTAAGGATAGTTGGCCCCGTAACCGCCAATCACTATGTTTTGGTTACCAAGCTTGCCCCACGACCCTCTTAATTTAAAATTATTAAGCCAGGTTAGGTTCAATTTTTTAACAAACGACTCTTCTGTAGCGCGCCATCCTGCAGAAAACGAAGGGAATACGCCCCATTTGTTACTGCCGTAAAATTTCGAGCTTCCGTCATAGCGTACGTTACCTTCCAGCAGGTATCTTTCTTTATAATTATAATTCAGCCTGCCAAAGTACGACATCAAAGCCCACTGGTTGGCAGTGCCGCTGGCCCGTTGTATATCCTGTCCGCCGGCATTTAATTCGCGCAGGTCTTCATCCGGAAAATTCTGGCGATAACCCTGCAAATATGAATACTTGCTTTGCTCAACACTGTAACCTGCCTGGGCCTTTATATTGTTGCCGCCAAATGCATGGTTATAGTTTAAGTAACTGTATAAGTTTGAATAAACGGTTTGCTCATCCTGGTCGGTTAATCCCTTACCCAAATCCAATGAGGTAGCAAGCTCATTGGTCCTGAAATTATACTCGTCGAGCACAGATTTATAGTCTTTGTACTTATCCATGTTAACGTTTACCGCGCCTTTGGTATACCATGAAAAATCCTTGGTAAACTGCACTTCAAACCAGCCCTGGGCATTTACTGCATAGTCTGTTGTAACACGTGTAAAGTTTTTATCCAGTACGGCAACAGGGTTTTTGTTGTTGTATTCAAAATCGTAGGCCTTATAAGTGTAGCGTCCGCTGCCGTCAGTTAAATATGGGCCGTAAGTAGGCGCTTGTGACATGGCCGAAAGAAAAAGGTCCATCGAAGATCCATCCCATTGGCTGGCTGATGAAGGATTGCCTGCCACAGCATCTTTTGTCCCCGATTTTAGCAGTACGTTGGTCCCGAATTTTATATGATCGTTAACCCTGGAGGTTAAGTTTATGCGGGCATTGTATCTTTTATAGTTAAACCCTTTCATGATACCATTCTGGTCAATATAACCTAATGATACGTTGTAGGTGGTTTTGTCATTACCCCCGCTGAAGTTCAGGTTATGATTTTGCGTAGGTGCGGTTTTAAATATCAGGCTTAACCAGTCTGTATTAGGGTAATGAACGCGGTCTGTACTGTTACGGTACAGTTCTATCTGATCCTGCGGATAAAGGCCGTATAGCTTGGTGGGGTCATTGGGATCGTTCAACCCGGTGTTGATACGGGCTTCGTTATACAACTCCATGTATTGGGCCGAATTTGTAATCAGCTTAAAAAGCTTGGTTGGCTTATATATCCCCACATTGCCGTCGTACTGCACCTTCAATTGCCCGGCTTTCCCTTGCTTTGTGGTAACCAGTACTACGCCATTTGCCGCCCTTGAACCATATATAGAGGCGGAGGCTGCATCTTTAAGAACAGACACATTGTCAATATCAGTAGGGTTAATATCGCTGAAATTCCCCGGCACACCATCAATCAATATAAGCGGGTCTGATCCCGCGCCGCTGAATGTTCCGTTACCGCGGATTCGGATAGATACGCTCTCGTTACCTGGTTCGCCGGAGCCGGTATTTATCTGCACACCAGGCGCCAGCCCTTCCAGCATCGAGGCGGGATTAACCACCGGGCGCTTGTTCAGCGTTTCGCCGCTAACAGACGAAACCGCGCCGGTAAGGTTTACCTTTTTCTGCGTACCGTACCCCACAACAACAACCTCGTTAAGCGCCGACGTTTGTTCTTTTAAAACCACATCAACTTTTGTTTGGCCACCAACGGGTATTTCCTGGGTAACAAAACCAATAAAGCTAAACACCAATATGGCCTTGCTATCGGGCACGCTTACGGTGTAATTACCATCAATTCCTGTTTGGGTGCCAAGGTCAGATCCCTTTATTTTAATGGTAACACCGGGTAAGGGCTGGCCCTTATTGTCTTTAACCTGGCCGGTAATGGTTATTACCGTCACGGGTTTATTTTCTTCGGTTTTGGGTGTTACCACAATAGTGGTATTATTGATTATGTAGGTAAACGGCTGGTCCTGGAAACATTTTTTTAAAGCATCTTCCAGATCGGCATTCTGCAGGTTTACATTTACAGGTACAGCTTTTTTTAGCATTTTGGCATTGTACAGCACGCTAAAGCCGGTTTGCCTGTGAATTTCCTTTAATGCTTCGGATAGCGAAGCATTGCTTTTGTTCATGCTGATTTTTTGTGCATAGGTAGTGGCGGCACTAACCTGCAGTATAGAAATCAAGCATAAAAAGACCGACAATTTCATAATCAGAAATAATTTAGATTGGACGCGGGGGAGCTCCCTGCATCTAATTGCAGCGAAAATTTTATACATTTGAATGTTAGGTTAAATAATTGGTTATGAGAAAAATGATCATTAGTTTTTACCTGGCAGCTTCACAGCTTAATACCAGGGGCGGTACGAACGCTCCTGGTTATTATATACAGGTTAACATTATTGGCAGATATAACTACTTCATAATGATTACCCTCCTTCCCTCAATTTTATAGTGAATAGTTCGGGTTAACTGCATGTTATTCAATAGTTCGGTTATATTTTTGTACCTGGATATGGTACCTCCAAACTCGTTTTGCTGTACATCATCGCGGTATTCCACGTCCACATCATACCACCGGCTTACCTGTTTCATAATGTTTACTATGCTTTCGTCGTGAAACACAAAAAAGCCTTTTATCCAGGCCAGGTTTTCTTCGGTATCTGCCCGACTAACTTTAATGCCCGCTCCTTTGTCGGTTGTCGTTCCTTGTTGCCCGGGTGAAAGCATTACCGCCGATCCGGCGTTCGACATTCTTACCGATCCCTCCACCAGCGTTGTGGTTATATTGGCATTATCGCTATAGGCATTTACATTAAAATGGGTGCCCAATACCTGTACCTGCGTACCATTGGCTTTTACTATAAAAGGCTTTGCCTTGTTTTTCGCCACCTCAAAATAAGCCTCGCCCGTTAATTCAACCTCCCTGTCGGCGCCTGTAAAAGCCTGCGGAAATTTTATTGATGATGCTGCATTTAACCAAACTCTGGTGCCGTCTACCAGTTCAACTTTGTATTGCCCCCCGCGTGGAGTGGTTATGGTGTTAAACTCGGGCGCTGCATTTACAGCGGTTTCACCTCCTTTATTTTCAAAGTGATACACAAGCATACCGTTGCCCGTTTTGCTTACTTTAACTCCGGTTTTTGCGGCAATCTCGCCGTTTTTAGCATCATCAAGAATGATGTTGGCGCCATTGGCCAGCGTAAGGTAGGCTTTATTGCCACCCGGCACTATTGGTTTGGGGTTCACTTTGGTTACCACCGCAGATGCGTGTTGTTCTGGCTTTTCATTTTTCATGTAAAATAAGCCGGCAAGCAGAGCAAGCAGTAAAACAGCGGCAGCGGCCATCCAGCGGTAACGGATGTTTTTGCGCGGTGCCATTTCAACCACTTTGCGGCTATCGCTTAGTTTTTGCCAAATTCTGTCGCGGGCATCCTGTTCATTAACCAAATCATCGGCCCAGGTGTCGTCCAGCAGTTTCATTTCGTCGCTGTAGGCGTCAAGCAGTTCCTTTTCCATGGGGCTGCATTGCCCGTTCATGTACTTTTGGTACAAAACCACAAATTCATCTTTGGTTATCATCAGGAATGTATTACAGGTTTATACACTATATGTGTAGATAACATTTAGTCACACACATACTTTTGTAACTTTTATTTTGCAGCAAGTAAAACCTTGACATTATTTGCCTGCTTTTCATACTTTTACCCAACCAATTATGTTTAACTCCACGCTTAGCGACGCTGAACTTTGGGCTGCTATCCGCCATAATGACGAAGCCGCTTTTACCGCTCTTTTTGACCGGTACTGGGTAAGGCTTTACAAAACGGCGCAGGTTTACATTAAAGATCACGAGGTAAGCGAAGAAATTGTTCATGATGTTTTCCTGAATATCTGGAACCGCAGGGATATGCTCGAGATCGAATTATTCCCCGCCTTTTTACTTACTGCCACCAGGTACCAGGTTTATAACCGGATGCGGTCGGCAAAATCGCCCGTTATTTTAGCGCCCGAAGGATTGGATATAAGCGAGCCCCTGGATAACAACGCAGGCGAAAGTCATATTATGATACAGGAGTTTCAACAAGAGCTGGACCAATACCTGGTACAGCTACCCAGGCGCTGCCAGGAAATATTTTATTTAAGCCGGGTAAGGCAACTCTCGAACCAGGAAATTGCCGGCCAGTTGGGCATATCAAAACGCACCGTCGAAAACCAGATTACAGTTGCCTTAAAACATCTCAGAGTTTGCCTTAAACATGTATCATCTGTTATTTTAATGATGTACCTGCTAAAATAAGGTGTTTATTGATTGTTGCGGATTGTTTGAACATGGACGCCGGATTTATAGGAAAAGCGCCAACACGACCTGTTTGCGCGGAGAGAAATAAAAAGCGCCGCACTCTGAGCAGGCGCTGATTAATTAACTATTAACTGAACGTATCTTCTTAACAATGAAGAAACTGGTAAAGAACGACGAGAGTGTGATGATTTGCCAAAGCAAACCTCCCTTTGGGATTATAGTATTAGTTTATTCATGCAATGTTAATTAGCCGTTTTAATTTTCAGCAGTGAAAATAGGCTAAAGTGAATTCGTAAAACAGTAAATATCGGCGAACAGGCCTTTTATATCGATGAGTTGCGTTTTGCGGCATGACCCGCCGAAGCTTGATAATCTTAGGGGAGGAAACTGTCTATGACCGGATAACTGGATGGTTTATGATGAATACGCAGGCGTGTTGAACATAGCGGCCCTTCAATAAGCTTTTCTCAGTCTATCCGCAAATTCATCCGGCAGGAGGCTTTTTTCTATCGCAGCCGCCGCCTTCTCAACATCATATGCAACCCTGACAAATTCCACTTGGACGCCATCTTTGTTGCTGATGCTGCTATTTTCGTTCAGGCTTAATATGACATAGCAGGCATCGGGGTTGCCATCTTTTGGTTTGCCCACCGAACCGATGTTGATAACATGTTTGAATTTTTGATTGCTGGTTTTAATAACACGATGATAGGGCTTATGCGAATGGCCAACACACAATATACCGGCATTGGCTTCCTCCATCATTTCCAACACATAAGCCTCGTCCAAATCTTCCAAAACGTATTCGTCGACACTGCGGGTGCTGCCGTGGGCCAGCACCACATTTAACGGCCCATCAGTCAGCTTAAATTCAAGCCGGATGTGTGCCGGGAGTATTGCAAGATATTTGCGGTTCTCGTCATTAATCAAATGATAGGCGTGGCTTTTCCCCGGTTCGGTTAGGCTTTGGGGTGTGGTAACCATTTTTTTCGGTTTCAGATCATGGTTGCCGGCAAGGGTTGCAATGCCGCGTTTGCGTATTTGGGCAATTACCTCATTGGGCCAAACGTTGTATCCCACCAAATCGCCCAGGCAGTAAACCGCATCGACCTGGCGGCTGTCCAAATCGCTCAGCATGGCATCAAACGCAGGCAAATTGGCGTGAACATCTGAAAAAAGCGCAATTTTCATTATTGTACGGGGGCTGGTACTTTAGCGGTATAATATTTTTTGCGGAAATAAAAAGCCAGGTTAACCAGGGCAATAAGCGCCGGTACCTCAACCAGCGGACCAATAACCCCGGCAAATGCCTCGCCAGAATTAATGCCGAAAACGCCGATAGCCACTGCTATAGCCAATTCAAAATTGTTACCGGTAGCAGTAAAGGCTATAGACGTGCTCCGCGAGTAATCGGCACCGAATGATTTGCCGATAAAAAAGCTCAGCACAAACATAATGGTAAAGTAAATAATCAATGGCATGGCTATGCGGATAACATCAAAAGGAATTTGAACAATAAGGTTGCCTTTAAGGCTAAACATCACCACAATAGTAAACAACAAGGCTACCAGTGTTATAGGCGATATAAAGGGTACATATTTGGTTTGAAACCAGGCTTCGCCTTTAATTTTAATAAGGGTATAACGACTGATGATACCGGCGGCAAAGGGAATTCCTAAATAAATGCCCACGCTTTTGGCAATTTCGGCAATAGTAATATTTACGGCCAGGCCTTTTAGGCCGAATAGCGGCGGCAATACGGTAATAAAAACGTAGGCGTAAACACTGTAAAGCAATACCTGGAAAATACTATTCAGCGCTATAAGCCCGGCGGCGTATTCGCGGTTGCCTTCGGCAAGTTCGTTCCAAACTACCACCATGGCAATGCAACGGGCCAGGCCTATCAGGATTAGCCCAACCATATAGGCAGGATGATCGCGCAGTAAGGTTATGGCCAAAACAAACATCAGGATAGGGCCAACTATCCAGTTTAAAATTAAGGATGCGCTTAATACTTTGGTGTCCTTAAATACCTCGCCCATGTTTTCGTACTTCACTTTGGCAAGCGGTGGGTACATCATCAGAATTAACCCTATGGCTAAAGGAATATTAGTTGTCCCGCTGGAGAACGAATTGATAAAGCCTGATGACGAAGGGATAAAATATCCCACGCCAACCCCAACGACCATGGCAAGGAAGATCCACAGGGTAAGGTAACGATCAAGGAAACCTAATTTTTTACGTTCGGCCACGGGGGCACAGTTGTTTGCTGACATATTGATTTTATGCGAGGGATGATATTAAAAGTGAGGGGAGCGTCGGTTTTACCCGACATACTGTTTTACAAAATTGGCTGCATAAGCTTTGATAATGTCCCTTACGCTCCTGAATTCATTTAAAACCTCTTCGGGCGTACCCTTGGCTTTTGCCGGATCGGGAAAGTTATGGTGAAAGCGTTGTACATTGCCTGGAAAAAACGGGCAGGCCTCGTTGGCGTTATCGCAAACGGTTATCACGTAATCAAACGGGATGTTGATATACTCATCCACGTGGTTTGAGGTGTGTTTCGAAATATCAATATGGTCTTCGGCCATTACCTGTATGGCCTTGGGGTTTACCCCGTGGGTTTCTATCCCCGCGCTGTAAATGTTGGCTTTATCGCCGGCAAAAAAACGAAGGTAACCTTCGGCCAGCTGGCTACGGCAGCTATTGCCGGTACATAATACTAAAATGTTTTTCATGCTTTTTATAATATTTTTTTCATAACAATAGCCGATTGCGGGCACACATGGCTAAACTCTGTTGATTGCCGAACTTCGGCCGGAACCTGGGCCCGGGTAATTTCCCGATAGCCTTTTTTGCCAAAATATTCCGGAGCGGTTTCGGTAAGTAAAAAGATTGCCTGCAGCGATTGGGCGGCTGCCTGCTTTTCCAAATAACCAAGCAGTTGGTTGGCTATGCCTTTACCACGATATGCAGCAGATACCGCCACAGAGCGCAGCAAGCCGCAACTATCATAAATTTCGATACCGGCAACGCCTATTATCTCTTCGCCCTGTTTGGCTACCACAAATTTGTCAAGTATTTGCGGTAAGTCATTTGTGGGGAGTTTCTCAGTTGCCAGCAGGGCAATCACTTTTGCCCTATGGTTTTCTGCTTTTTCTATTTGCATGGCTTTTTAACTAAGTATTCGTATCGAACAGTATTTCAGCTTTGTGCTTTCCGCCTTCTGCTTTTAGCTCCATTAGCAACAGCCGGAACCTGGGGTACAGCAGGCGGCATCGGCAACCAGGTTTTTTAATTGAATTTTGGGTTTTGCCGCAACTGTTGATTCGCAGCACTCTTCGCCTTTATCATTGGTGCCGCAACTGCCGCCTCTTTCTATAGCTTTGCACTGTACGGCATCTGGCCTTAAGTCAACAATTAGGTTATCGCCATTTATCAATAACGTTTTCGGCAGCATTTGGCGGGTATCAAATTCGGAGTTGCCAAATTCAATTTTCACAATGCCGTTGGGATTTAAAGGCAACGCTTTTTCTACCAGGTTAACAATTGACAGGGCCTTGCCAACTTTCATGGCTCTATCCTGCTGCTGGCCTTCGGGCTCCCATAGTTGTACAATAATTTCTGTCCAGGCATTCATTACACCGCCGCAATCTACCGATGTGATGGGTGCCTGTTTTATTTCGGTGATATGGTAGGCCGCATTCACCCATTGGTTTTCTGCATATTGAAACTGCAGGATTAAATCGTGGTGTTGTACCAATGTATCCTTAAACGTTTTCCAGGTGATGGGTTCTATCTTATCCATGATCTTTAATTTTATTATTGCAATATTGCGATTGATTCGGTCAAATTTTTTTAACAGCACTTAGGGGTTTCGTAAGCCGCAAAAAAGCCCTTTAGTTCATTGCTGAGTGTATTCCATACATCGGGGTTAATGCAATAGCAAACGCTTACCCCTTCAATGGTTCCCTGTATCAAACCCGCCATTTTTAACTCCTTTAAATGCTGTGAAATGGTAGGCTGGGCCAGGCCAAGTTCGTCAGCCAGGTCGCCGCAAATACAGGCATTCGCTTTGATAATCTGTTGTAAAATGGCAATACGTGCGGGATGAGCCATCGCCTTAAGCATAACAGCCAGTCTGTTTTGCTCGCCGGTAAATATTTCTGTTTTTGTTAAGCCCATAATATATATTGCAATATTACGATTAATGTTCGAAATGCAAGAAAAAAATGAAAATAACTTGCTGAGGAAATTTCTTGTTTTCTCCTCATTACTATTATCAATCCCTGCTTTTAACTTCTCGTTTTAGGGCCTATCTTTACGGGATGAAAAAGCTTTTCCTGCTCTCTCTGGTAGTATTGTCGGGCGTGCTTGGCGCCCGTGCACAAACCCCGGTTTATAAGGTTTATGCCATTAAATTTGCTGGTTCGGCATACCCTTTTACCGCTGCCGACTGGGCCAAGGGGGCGCCGGCCACCGATAGCCTGAAATTCAATTTTATGGTATGGCTTATCAAAGGCAATGGCCGCAACATTTTGGTTGACGCGGGCTTTTTAAGTGATATTGAAGATGCCAAAGAGTTTAAAGTAATTAATTACATCCGGCCCGACAGCGCACTATATAAACTGGGTTTAAAAGCAGGCGATATCACAGACGTTATCATGTCTCACCCACATTGGGACCATATAGACGGGGTGGGGTTATTCCCCAATGCCCATGTTTGGATCCAAAAAGATGACTTTACTTATTTCGTGGGAGCGGCCTGGCAAAAAGGCGAAGGGAGCGGCGGATTTAACAAAAGAGATGTACGCATGATGGTTGATTTAAATTTAGCCGGAAAGGTAACGCTGGTAGATGGCGACAATAAAGAAATCATCCCCGGCATAAAAGTATTCACCGGATCAAGGCATACCTTTAATTCAGAATACGTGCTGGTGAATACCGGAAATAACAAAATTGTCCTGGCATCCGACAATATCTGGATATACTACAGCCTCGACCACCTGGTGCCACCGGCAGACGGAGGAACGCTCGACCCGGCAGGCTATGTAAAAGCGATGCAAAGAATGAAAACCATGGTTACCGATGTAAGGTTCATCGTTCCGGGGCATGATGCCGCCGTATTTTCCAGGTTTCCGGCTGTGGCTGCGGGCGTGGTAGAAATTAAGTAGCGTACACTCATAAGGCGGTTGGGCATTCAATAAATACCTGTTAATGTAAGCCCATTGTGCGCTAATGCTGTTACGTATCTGTCGTTATATCATCCCATTCTTGATTCATGTAGTTTATCAGCCAGTTTAAAGCGTAGTGTCTTTCATAAACTACGCCACTATCAAGCTTTCCGGGAGCCGGCTGCTTTTTGGTGCGGGCATCTACACAAGCCCAGTCCAGCCGCAGGATCAGATCGGCCTGGTCGAGAATCTCTTTTTTTGTTCGTAACCGGGCTCGCTGTTTAAACTGTCTGCCGGTTAGGTCCCGAAATATTTTTGCATCCTGGGCAACATTGCACAATTGATCGGGGTAAGCCAGCGAGTCAATAAAACCTAATGCCCAAAGCATCACATGTAAATCTTCGTAGCGCCAGTTGGCATCGGTGGTTTGTTGCTTTGTTGGCCGGGGATTTGTAATATAAGCGCTTTCGGCCGTGGTTAGTTTTGATAGCGCATCCAGGTTCTTATTTATTTCGTCTAAGTCCTTTTGGCCTATCCCCTCGCTTTTTAAGCCCACATATAGCAATGCCAGCGCTCTGTCTGTCACTTCATCTTTTGTGCGTATAGCTGCCCGCGATTCCGGATCTACAAATAAAGCGTTGGGATTACTATAAAGGGGTATGTGATGTGCTTTGCAATAAGCTTCAGATTGGCGGCGGCGTTTGGCCTGATCGTTAGTCGGTTTTATTTTTTCTACCTGTTTTGTGATTGCAGCGCCCTTATGGTTGTTGCACGACAAAAACAACATCGAAGCAATTATAATGAGCCTTCTTATCATATCATGAAATTAGTAATTCTTGGGCTGCCAAATAAAAAGCAGCCCTCCTAATGTAAAGAAAATTGAGATCAAAAAAATGTCCGATTTATTTCTGTGCCGTACACTGTTTTTGGTGACTTAAATCACCAACATGTTTTTGTAAATTGTGCAGTTTTGTATAAAGCCCCATATGAACACCGATACCACAAAAGAAACCATAAAAGCTATGATTAAAGTTTCACGTTACCTGGTATGGGTTTCATTACTACTGGTTGTGGCTATTGTGCTGCTGGTTGTTTCGTTACACAATGAGCAGGGAGAAAAAAAACTTTATAAAGGTGTTGCAACTGGCACCGTTTTCAAAGCTGCCCAAAAACAGGAAAATATAGCTGGTGCCGGGCTGCCGCCGCAAACACAAAGTATTCCCGTAGGTAAAAAAGGCGATTTGATAAGGTATGGCCGCATGTTAATTAGTTCAACGGCTTTATATTTCGGCCCCAATGGATCTGTTGCCCACATCAGTAACGGAATGAACTGTCAAAACTGCCACCTTGATGCGGGCACCCGACTGTTTGCCAACAACTTCGCCGGGTTTACGGCCTCCTATCCTAAAAAAAGCACCCGCAGCGGCGTGGTTATATCGGCATCAGTGCGGATTTCGGAGTGTTTTGAGCGCAGCCTGAATGGCGTCATGCCCGATACCGGTACTAAAGAAATTAAAGCGATAATGGCTTATATGCATTGGCTGGGCAAAAATGCAAAAAAGGGACAGGTGCTGTTCGGTAATGCTACGCCACGTTTAACATTTATGGATAGCGCAGCCAATCCGTTGAACGGGAGGGCTGTTTTCATCCAAAAGTGCCGCAGCTGCCACGGCGCAAACGGCGAGGGGTTGCTGGCGGCAGATAAACAATCATATACCTACCCGCCGTTATGGGGGCCAGGCAGTTATAACGATGGCGCGGGCATGTACAGGATAGGCAATTTGGCTGGTTTTGTAAAGGCCAATATGCCTTTTGGTGCTACCTACCAAAGCCCGCAGTTAACGGATAAAGAATGCTGGGATGTGGCGGCGTACATCAACTCGCAGCCCCGGCCGCACAAAGATCAACACAAAGATTATCCCGACTTAAAGCAAAAGCCCATAGATTTACCCATCGGGCCGTATGCCGATGGCTTTACCGCCCGTCAGCATAAATACGGACCATTTGGCCCCATTCAGCAATTCCATCATAAAAAAGCATAAATTAACCTCTTTAAATCTATAGCCATGAAAAATCGTTTTTCCTTACTCTTCGTGCTTGCCGGTTTGCTTTTTATTAAACCAGCTTTCGCCCAAACAGCCGCATCGGAATTTAAAGGCGCTGAAGCCACCCAAGCCCACTATAAAGCGCTTTATTACCTTGATGAATCGGACCCGAAGAAGATTAAACAAACCCTGCGTAATATGGACAACGCCCTGGAAGACACCCGGCTAAAAGGCAAGCTGGAAATGGAGCTTATTGCTTTTGCTGATGGCGTTGCCGTTTACGATAAAGCTGGGCCGTACGAAGCCGAGCTGCAAAAACTGCTGCAAAAAGGAGTGATACTGGCGCAATGCAGCAATACCGTAAGGGAGCGGCACATTGACAAGGCTACGCTTTTTCCGTTTATAAGCTATGTACCCAGCGGCAACGGCGAAATTATTATCCGCCAGGCCGATGGATGGGCGACTATACACCCCTAAGCCGCCCCCCTCTCCTTTCGGCAAACTAAACATCATTCTTGTTTTTACCCGTTTTTATGAAAGACCAATCTGTTATCCAGGACTATTTAGACCGCCTGTTCCCTCAATTTGAGCCCGGGTTAAAGGCTTTTTTAGTTCAAAATGCGTCGGTTATTCATATCCCCGCCGGCGAGGTTGTGTTGCGCACCGGCCAATATATCAAATCAACCATGATGATTTTAGATGGCCGGGTTAAGCTATACCGCGAAGGCGATGACGGGGGCGAGTTTTTTATGTACTACCTGGAACCGGGCAATGCCTGTGCCCTAACCATGATATGCGCCGCCAAACAGGAAACCAGCGAGGTGATGGGTAAAGCCATTGAGGATACCGCCGTTTTGGCTGTGCCTTTAGCCTTAATGGACCAAATGATGACCAGCTACAAAACCTGGTACTATTTTGTATTGGAAACCTACCGCTCCCGGTACGAAGAACTGCTGATAGTAATTGACCATATCGCTTTTAAGGGCATGGACGATCGTTTATACTATTACCTGCAAAATCAATATCAAAAACTAAAAATGCGCGAACTAAAGATAACCCACGGCCAGATTGCCGCCGATCTGAACTCCTCGCGCGAGGTGATTTCCCGCCTGTTAAAAAAAATGGAACAGCGCGGCGATATCGTGCTGAACCGCAATTTTATTGAGTGGAAAAAATAAAAAACCGGGGTGACATAAGTCACCGTTGCGCGCGGGTAAAACAAACACTTTTGCGTTGTTAATTATTTAAACATGCAGTTTTTCGCTTACCTCGCATCGGCTTTAATTGGAATTTCGCTTGGCCTTATTGGCGGCGGCGGCTCTATCCTTACGGTTCCGGTGCTGGTTTACCTTTTTGGCACCAGCCCGCTTTTAGCAACCTCCTATTCTTTATTTATTGTTGGTTCAACCAGCATGGTGGGCGTTTTTACTAATTACCGCAAGGGCCTGGTGAATATTAAAACAGCCATGCTTTTTGGTTTAACATCTATCAGCACTGTTTTTATTTCGCGTAAGTTCCTGGTGCCGCTGATACCTCATAACATTTTGCGAATCGGCAGCTTTCAACTCACCCAAAACATCCTTACCATGGTGTTTTTCGCGGTATTAATGGTGGCCGCAGCAACAGCCATGATCAAAAGCGGCAGTAAAATGGAGACGCCGAATCACACCGGCGATAAAAAACTCAACATTACCAAACTATTGCTTTATGGCATAGGTATAGGACTGGCAACCGGCTTTTTAGGTGCAGGAGGCGGCTTTTTACTAATACCTACCCTTGTTTTGTTAGTAGGCCTGCCCATGAAACAAGCTGTTGGTACTTCGCTGCTTATCATCGCCATGAATTCGCTCATCGGCTTTACCGGCGATCTGGGCCACTTTGCAATCAACTGGGTATTCCTGTTAAAAATAACAGCTATAGCGATAGCCGGTATATTTGCAGGCGGGTTAATTAGCCGCCGGATTGACGGCAACAAACTAAAAAAGGGTTTTGGCTGGTTTGTACTGGTAATGGGTATTTATATATTGGCTAAAGAACTGTTTTTTAAATAATTTTGATGAGGTGGTGACTTTGGTCACCACCCGCTTGCTTGCTAAACTGCACCTTTGTTAAAGTAAAAGAAAATATCATGAGTATTGAACAAATATATACCGGATGCCTGGCCCAGGGGGCGTACTACATCCAGTCAGAAAATGAGGTTGCCATTGTTGATCCACTAAGAGAGGTGGAGCCTTATATAGCTAAAGCCAATGCGGCAGGGGCCACCATCAAGTATGTTTTTGAAACTCATTTCCATGCCGATTTTGTATCTGGCCATATTGACCTGGCGCGGGAAACCGGCGCACAGATTGTATACGGGCCAAATGCGGTAACCGGCTTTGAAGCGCATATAGCTAAAGATAACGAAACCTTTAAAGTTGGCAAACTCACCATAAAAGTGCTGCACACACCCGGCCATACCATGGAGTCGGCCTGTTACCTTTTAAGCGATGAATTTGGCAAAGAAACCGCTTTGTTCTCTGGCGATACTTTATTCATTGGCGACGTTGGCCGGCCCGATCTGGCACAAAAAGCATCCGGGTTGACAAAGGAAGGCCTGGCAGGTTTATTGTTCGATTCGCTGCGCACCCGCATCCTGACATTGCCCGATGATGTTATTGTTTACCCCGCCCACGGTGCCGGATCTGCCTGCGGAAAAAACATGAGCAAGGAAACCACCGACACCTTAGGCAATCAAAAAAAATACAACTACGCCTTGCGCCCCAACATGACGCGCGAAGAATTTATAACTGAGGTTACCAGTGGATTAACCGCCCCGCCGGTATATTTCCCGCTGAATGTTAAAATGAACAGGGAAGGTTACGAAAGCTTTGAAAAAGTACTGAGCCAGGGAACCCAGCCATTAACCCCCGACGCGTTTGAAGCCGCGGCCAACAGCACTGGCGCCATTTTGCTTGACGCGCGCGATCCCCTGGTTTTTGCGAAGGCCTTTGTGCCTAACTCCATCAATATTGGTATCGATGGGAGCTTTGCCCCCTGGGTTGGCGCATTGGTGCCGGATATTAACCAGCAAATTTTGCTGATTACCGAAGAAGGACGCGAAGAAGAGGTAGTTACCCGCCTGGCGCGTGTAGGTTATGACCATGCCATTGGTTACTTAAAGGGTGGCATTGCGGCGTGGCAGGCTGCCGGTAACGAAACAGACAGCATTGTATCTTTAACTGCTGATGAACTTGCAGATAAAGTAAGCAACCATAGCCCGGTAAAAATTCTTGATGTGCGTAAAGCTCCAGAGTACTATGCCGAACATATAGTAGACGCCGAAAACCTGCCATTGGATGACATCAACAGCAATATGGCCCGGTTGGATAAAAATGAAACCTATTATGTGCATTGTGCCGGAGGATATCGTTCAATGATATTTAATTCGATGCTGAGGGCACGGGGCTTTACAAACCTGGTTGATGTTCAGGGCGGCTTTAAAGCCATAAAGGATTCCGGCAGGTTTAATGTGAGCGCTTACGTGTGCCCAAGCACAATGCCGTAATTTTATAATAAGAAAACATATACAACGATGCTTGATTTGCTCAAACAACCCTGGCCCTGGTATACTTCGGGGGCTGCAATTGCCGCTATCATGGTTTTATTGCTTTATTTCGGAAAATCATTTGGTTTTTCATCAAACCTGCGCACCATTTGCTCTATGACCGGCGTAGGTAAAAAAGTTCCGTTTTTTGATTTTGACTGGCAGGCACAAAAATGGAACCTTTTGTTTTTAGTGGGATCGATTTTGGGCGGACTGATATCTGCTACCCTATTAAAAAATGATGCGCCGCTAAAGCTGGCCAGCGCTACCGTAACCGACCTTAAAGCCATCGGCGTAAATTTTGACGGGCAGCTAAATCCTGCGCTGCTTTTTGGGGTACATAGTTTGTCTTTTAAAAACGTTGCCATCCTCTTATTCGGTGGTTTACTGGTAGGCTTTGGCTCCAGGTATGCTGGCGGCTGTACATCGGGGCATGCCATTAGTGGCCTGTCAAACCTGCAATTTCCTTCATTAATAGCGGTCATCGGCTTTTTTGCCGGCGGGCTTATCATGACGCACTTTTTATTGCCGCTGATATTATCGATATGAAAGGATTAAGATTTATTATCACCGGCGTTATCTTCGGCATCATCATGACCAAGTCTGAGGCTGTGTCCTGGTACCGCATCCAGGAGATGTTCCGTTTCCAGTCGTTTCATATGTATGGCATTATTGGCACCGCTGTAATTTTAGGCGCATTGTCTGTTTACCTCATTAAAAAGTTTCACATCAAAGATTCGCAGGGCAACCCTATCATATTTGCCGATAAAGAAAAAAGCCGGACAAAGTATATCATCGGCGGGCTGATATTCGGCCTTGGCTGGGCGCTTACCGGCGCATGCCCCGGCCCTATGTTTGTTAATATCGGCTACGGCTATTTATCCTTTATCATTGTGATTATCGGCGCGTTGGCAGGCACGTTCCTTTATGGTTTGTTGCGAGGTAAGTTGCCCCATTAAAACCTAATTTGTTTTAACACTTTTAAGTAATTATCCCGATGCCATTATGATGACGGTGTTTTTCTAAAAACATTTTCTTATGCCCTGGTCTTTTACACAACCCGGCTGTTAATTTTAACACAACAATTCACTAATTTTCGGCATGGATGAACGTAAGGATATGCAAAACCTGAATGCCCGCAAATTTATGGTTTGGCTGGCCATAGCATCGTCGTTTATGCTGGTTGCCGGGCTAACCAGCGTGTTCCTTATTTCAACCTCTGCAGGCGATGCCATACATACCCAATTGCCGGTTGTGTTTATCATCAGTACGGTTGTTATACTCGGTAGCAGTGGAACTTTACATATCGCCGGTAAAAGTTTAAAGCAATTGCAAAATGCTAAATTCCACCTGTATCTAAAGCTCACGATTGTCTTGGGGCTACTGTTTATGTTGCTGCAGGCTGTTGCCTGGGGTATATTGCTTCATCAAAAAGTTTATTTTGATATGCACAAAAGCTACCAATCGTTCATTTATGTTTTTGTGGCCGTTCACCTTTTACACATTATAACCGGCATTGGGTTGCTGGGCTATACCTTATCCGGCTCGTTAAAAAACAAGCCCCGGTACAGAATTTTATACCGCATGGAAATGAGCACCACCTTCTGGCATTTTATAGATATTTTGTGGGTGTATCTTTACTTGTTTTTAGTGTTAAAATGATAAATTCGATTGCAAATAATTCGCTGAGTTATGATAATTATTCCTTTTAAATCGGTTGGCAGCTTGCATTTTTCTGATACCAGGGAAGATGTAAGGAAAAAACTAAATGAAAAATTCACGTCGGGCGTTAAGGGGAAAGATAACTACAAGGATTATTACGATTACTTTAAGCAAAGCGAATTATTTGTTTACTATGATGAAAAAGGAAATATAAACGCATTCGAGTATTTCAGGCCCAATCCTGTTTTTAATAATGTTAATATTTTAGAAACCCGTTACCGTGATCTGGTCTCCCTGTTTCTTCATTTCGATTCTGAGTTAACAATTAACTACGATGAATTTACTTCTTTCAAATATGGTATCGGAGTCAATACAATTGACGATCCTGACGAAGAAAACGCTATTCCTCAATCAGTAGTTATATTCAAAAGGGGCTATTTTGATTTTATATAAACCGGTTACATATTTCCTTAGCCGTCAGCTGAACGTTACTCTCTCATATATAACTGTTTTCCAACATCAGACAGATAGGGATGCCAAACGCCAATCAATTCACTACGTTAGTGAGTTGATTTCCAATTTGACCATATATTACCTACCCTATGATTTTTACAAAAGCTAAAGCAGCCTGCAAATTCATTTTTTGCGCTTTGTTTATTTCCATGGCGATAACTGCAATCGCCCAAAATAAAAAACCAATACCCGCCGATAGTACGCCCAAGATTGTTAACATTGTTAACTTCATTCGCCTGCTGGAGCCACGGGATCCGGCAATTACCGAAGATGTATTGTACCAAACTGTGGTAAAACAGGTGGAGATCATGAAAAAGTATCACCTGGGTGGCACATTCCTTTTACAGTACGATGCGCTGATGGATAAACGATATCAAAAACTGTTGGCAACCCTGCCAAAGGGGACATTTGAGATTGGCGCCTGGTGGGAGATACCACAGCCAATGGTAGAAAACGCAGGCCTTAAATGGCGCGGCCGTTATCCCTGGGACTGGCGGGCCAACATTGGCTTTTCTACCGGCTATACCCCCAGGGAGCGCGAAAAGCTGATTGATGTATACTTCCACGATTTTAAAAAGATTTTTGGCTATTACCCCAAATCGGTGGCTTCATGGTTTATTGATGCTTATAGCATTAACTACATGTATCAAAAATACCATATTGTGGCTTCGGCAAACTGTAAAGACCAGTATGGCACCGATGGCTACACCCTTTGGGGTGGTTACTGGAACCAGGCCTATTATCCAAGCAAAATAAACTCTTATATGCCCGCCCAGCACGCGCAAAATCAGATTCCTGTTCCCATCTTCCGGATGCTGGGCAGCGATCCGGTACGGCAGTACGATAACGGCCTTGGCACAACCCGCCAAGGCGTAGTTACACTGGAGCCTGTTTACAAATTTGGCGGCGGCGATTCAACCTGGGTAAACTGGTTTTTTAAATCATTTACGGATGATCCTTCGCTCGGCTTTAATTATACACAAGCCGGGCAGGAAAACTCATTTACCTGGGATGCCATGGCCAAAGGCTTAGAAATACAAATGCCACTGATTGCCCAGCTACGCGATGAGCATAAAGTAAGGGTTGAAACCCTGGAGCAATCGGGCCGTTGGTTTAAAATGAAATACCCGGTTACACCGGCCACTTCATTTACGGTAACTAAGGATATACCCGGCAGCGATTTGAAAACCGTTTGGTATAACAGCCGCTTTTACCGCATTAACCTGCTTTGGGAAAAGGGCAGTTTGCGCATTCGTGATATCCATTTGTTTGATGAAAAATTCCCATCGGTTTATGAAAAACAGGTGGCTACATCAAATGAGTGCACCTTTTTTACCCTGCCTGTGGTAGATGGCTACATCTGGAGTAAACCCGATCATATTGCCGGCTTACGGCTTAAACGAGTGGAACATGGAAAAGAGATCCTGGCAACCGGGCAATCGCCCATATTTAAAAACACCGGCAAAAACAGCCTGCATATATCATGGCGACTGGATGAAGGCGGCTGGCTGGAAATGGATTTGACAGAGAAGCAAATTAAAATATACATGGATAACAAGGCCCGCTATAATTGGTGTTTGGATATGGATGTAGCCCCCGGTGCAACAGCGCCCTATACTAACATCAACCCTAAACAACTGAACTGCAGGTTTGAAAACACAAATTATAAATTAAAGGCTTTGCAAGGAAAGTTTTCGAAACCGGCCAACGGTTCTGCCTGGCGCTTGACGCCAGAAGGGGATGCAATTGTGCTGGATTTGGGGACTGCCTTACAGCCAGACATCCGGTAAGTTATTCTGCCATCTATATCCGGTAAGCTTACAGGGTATAGATGGCAAATTTTTCTTCTTTTCCGGCAACAGGTGTTATTCCTTTAATATCCTTGCGTTTAATTCAAAGCATCACCCTACGCGGTAAACGCCTCCAAAGCCTTCTCTATTCTGCTGATGGTTTCTGCCTTCCCCAACAAAGCCGCTATATCAAACACATGCGGGCCAAACTTGCCGCCAACCAGCATAATACGGAACGGAAGCATTACATCGCCAACTTTCAGCGCCTTTTCTTCGGCAAGGGCCTTAAATTTGATTTCAAAGTCGTGGGCTTCTATCCCGGCTTCGGCTGTCAATAAAGTAATCAGCGCGTTAAAAAAATCGGTTTTGGCATCTGTCCATTTAGGCTTTACGGCGTTAAGGTCATATTCTTTCGGCTGCTCAAAAAAGTAACCGGCCTGCTGGTAAAAATCAGGCAGCACAACACAACGGTCTTTTACTAAGTTGATAACCGTTTCCAGCTTTGTATCATCGGTAACAACGACGCCTTTATCCGCCAAAATCTTACTCACCTCCGGCCTCAGTTTACCCACCTCAGATCGTTTTATCCACTCGGCATTGAACCATTTGGCCTTTTCAAAATCAAATTTAGCGCCGGCTTTGCTCACGCGGTCTATCGAAAACTTTTCTACCAGTTCATCCAGCGTAAATAACTCCTGGCCTGTACCATCATTCCAGCCAAGGGTAGCCAGCAGGTTTAAAAAAGCTTCGGGCAAAAAGCCAAGCTCCCTAAAACCGGGTGTTAATTCGCCTGTTTTGGCATCAAACCAACTCATGGCATATACCGGGAAACCAAGGCGGGCGCCATCGCGTTTGCTTAGCTTGCCATGGCCATCCGGTTTTAATATCAGCGGTAAATGGGCCCACTTTGGCATATCGGCTTTCCATCCTAAATACTCCCAAAGCAGCAAATGCACCGGTGCAGATGGCAGCCACTCTTCGCCGCGGAAAGCGTGCGAAATTTTCATCAGGTAATCATCAACCACAACCGCAAGGTGGTAGGTTGGCATGCCATCGGCTTTCAGCAATACCTTATCATCAACCAGGTTGGTTTCAAAGCTTACATGTCCGCGAATCATATCGGTAAAACTTACCGTTTCATCGGCCGGCATTTTTATGCGGATAACATGCGGGGTGTGTGCATCTAACAGTGCATCAACCTCATGCTGCGGCAACGATACAGAATTTCGCAATGTTTGGCGGTATGCCTGCCCGTACTGAAAGTTGGGGATCTCCTTACGGTTTTTGTCCAGCTCTTCGGCAGTATCAAAGGCATAATAAGCATGGCCCTGCATTACCAGGCGTTCGGCATATTCACGGTAAATGGCTTTGCGTTCACTTTGGCGATAGGGGGCATAATGGCCGCCGGCAACCGGGCTTTCGTCGGGATGCAGACCACACCATTTAAGGCAATCTAAAATATATTCTTCGGCACCTTCCACATAACGGGTTTGGTCGGTATCTTCAATTCTCAAAACAAAATCGCCCTGGTGTTTTTTGGCAAACAAATAATTAAACAATACGGTGCGTACACCACCAAGGTGCAAACCACCTGTAGGGCTCGGTGCAAAACGAACCCTTACTTTTTTATCGGTCATAGGGGCAAAGATAAGGTTATTTCAAGATGGCCCGATGCAAAGTGTTGCGTTGCGCAACAGGTGAAACAGCAAAAAAATACATCTCGCTAAAAATCAATATATTATGAATTGTCATAAAATTAAAATCGAAACAAAACCGCAACAGCACATCTGAAATTTGCATACCTGCACGTCTGCGGTTTCGGATGGGCAGCTGTTTTACAGCTTCTTTTGCATCGCTACAATACGAAAATGAATGAAAAAATGCTCCTCCATCTGCACATTTGCATACCTGAAATTTGCACATCTGCATATTTGCACATCTGAAATCTAAAAAAATCACGTTATTTGAACCGTGGCCAGCATGAACCCGTATCAGCAAAAAAAAAGGTGGAAGTATTTACTGCTCGCGTTTGCGACTGTTATTGCCAGCGGTTCGTTATTTTACACCAGCTACCTGGTTAAAAACATAGCCCGGTCCGAGCGTACCCGTGCACAGGTTTGGGCCATGAGCATGCGGCAGATCCTGAACTCCGACGACAATGATTTCTTAAAATACACCATTGCCGTTCGCGATAGTCTGGTGGTGCCGGCCATTGTTACCGATGCCAAAGGAGATATCCGCTTATCCCGCGGGCTGGATACCACCAAAACGTATATCGATTTGCCTTCACCAGGTAAAAAATACGACTTACAATATTTTAAGGATGAGTTGCAATACATGAAAGGGCAACATGAACCTATCAGGCTGCAAATACTGGGCGAAGAAAACTTCGTTTATTATAAAGATTCGCCACTGTTAACGCAGCTAAAAATTTTTCCATATGTACAGCTCTCTGTTATCGCGGTGTTTTTGCTGATGGCTTATACCGCGTTTAGCTCGTCGCGAAAATCGGAGCAGGACCAGGTTTGGGTGGGGTTGGCCAAAGAGACGGCCCACCAGCTGGGTACGCCCATATCATCACTAATGGCGTGGATTGAGCTGATGAAGGAGAAGTTTAACGCCGAGGACGATGTGCTGGTTGCCGAAATGGAAAACGATGTGAAGCGACTGGAAATTGTTGCCGACCGTTTCTCAAAAATCGGTTCGAAGCCCGTGTTGGAAGAGCATGGCGTTTATGCCGTAGTGAAAGATTTTGTTGATTATTTTAAAGTCCGCGTAAGCAAAAATATAACTTTTGAAATGAGTGGCAACCCTCACCTAAAAGCCGGGCTTAACGCCCCGCTATTTGATTGGGTAATTGAAAACCTGCTAAAAAACGCTGTTAACGCCATTGACGGCAAAGGCAGCATTAAAGTAGATATTAGCGGCAACAAAGTAAAAAACCAGATATTTATTGATGTAACCGATACCGGTAAAGGTATTCCCCGCTCTAAATTTGATACCGTATTTCAGCCAGGCTATACAACCCGCAAGCGCGGCTGGGGGCTGGGTCTTTCGCTCACCAAAAGGATGATAGAAAACTATCATAACGGGCAAATATTTGTAAAAGACTCGGAACTGGGCAAGGGCACAACTTTTAGAATTGTATTAAGAAACACTCGCAATGATAAGCAGACCAAACAGTGATGAATATTCACCATTTGCCGCCGGTTACGTGGGGCTGGTGCCCGATGAAAATGTGATCGAAAAGCTGGAACAGCTAATGGCATCAAGTTATACGTTGTTTAGCGGCCTGACCGAAGAACAGGGCGCCTACGCCTATGCCCCTGGTAAATGGACGGTTAAACAGGCGCTTGGGCACATGATTGATACCGAACGCACCTTTGCCTACCGCGCCATGGTTTTCTCGCGTAACCATGTTGAGTTGCCTGGCTTTGACCAGGACGTTTATGTAGCCAATACCGATGTAAGCCACATTAGTATTAAAGACCTGGCCGAAGAATTTAAAGCCACCCGGCTGTCAAATATTTACCTGATCAAGGGATTTAGTGACGATCAGCTATTGCGCGATGGCATTGCCAGCAGCAGCCGTTTTACCGTGCGGGCATTTGTATATATGCTGGCCGGGCACGAATTGCATCATTTAAATATTTTTAGGGATAGGTACGGGATTGGGTAGCTTTGCTAAGAGAGGTAAAATCAGCGAAATTTTGAAGGGAAATGACATTCAAAAATAAAAGACTGTCATGCTGAGTGGTAAAATTTCGCGAAATTCTGAAGGGGAAATGACATACAATAAGAGAACTGTCATCCTGAACGTAGTGAAGGATCTATTCGCGAACTTTCCGTCGGCGATGCATGTTGGCTAACAGATTTTTCACTTCGTTCAAGAGGTAGTTCTTCACTCCGTTCAGAATGACAGAGGGGCTATTTATAACATGTAATGGGCAGTGGAAAAATTTCGCGAAACTCTGAAGGGAGAATGACAACGATTTAATCCCCAATGTCATGCTGAACTTGTTTCAGCACCCCACATGCTAAGTGTACTTCACGCGGGTCACCTGTCCTGTGGGATCCTGAAACAAGTTCAGGATGACTTCCGTTTTTCAACTTGTCATGGGTAGGAACGAAGCATCTATTCGCGAACTTTTCTATCGGTCATGCACAGCTGATAGATCCTTCGTACCTCAGGATGACAGGAAAATTGGATATGTCATGGGTCGGTACAAAACAATCTCCACGCCTGGTAAAACTGAATAAATAGTTTAATAAATATCTAAAGAGATTGCTTCGTACCATCGCAATGACGATGGGGTTATAGGCTTCGAACCCTATCCCTCGTTCCGCTTCAAAATAAAAGCCATCAGGTCATTAATTGGCTGTTTGATGATTTTGCCGGTTTTTACACCTTGCGAATGGCAGAGTGTGGCGAGCTCGTCCTTAAAAAAGAAAGCTATCGATCCCACAAAATGGCATTTGTATTTGTGGTATTCTGGATAAGATTTGATATTGGTTTGGATAAACTCCAACAGGCCCCGTTCCAATATCTCCTGGCCATATGCAGTTGCTTTTACCTCGCTTACAAATTTTGAAAACGAGGCCAGGTAGGTATTGCCGTTGGGCTTTTGGTATACGTTTTTTATAACGATATCTTTGTTAAGATGATAGGCCCTTTCAAATCTCGAATTAATTTCGGCAGGCATGCGACCATACAAAAAATCGGTTATAAGGGTTTTACCAAACCAGGTACCTGATCCTTCATCGCCTAACACATAGCCTAAGCCGTGCTGCCCTTCAAAAATCTCCTCGCCATCAAAAAACGAGATGTTTGACCCGGTACCCATTACGCAACAAATCCCTTTTTCGTGGCCGCAGGTAGCGTATGCGCAACCCAAAAGGTCACTATCCACACATATGTATGCCTTGGGAAAATGCTGACTGATGGCATTGGAAACAATCTCGTGCCTATCGGGGCTGGAACAGCCCGCACCAAAAAAATAAATCTCTTCAATCGTGTCGCCATATGCCAGCATCGCGGGCGCCTGGTCGGCAATTATTTTGGCTATTTCTTTTTCGCCTAAAAAGTATGGGTTTAACCCTGCTGTTTTAAATGCTACCGGTTGCTGATCAGGAATGTGTAGTAACCAGTCTGTTTTTGACGATCCGCTATCGGCTACTAAAATCATGCACTAAGTTCTTCGAGGGCCTTTAAAGTTAATGGCTTATGGATAAACTGGGTAATATATTTGTTGTTTGCCGATTGTTTCATATCAACAGGGTCAAGCGACGACGAAAGCATGAATATTTTGATGTTTTTTTTATCGATATCCAGCAAATCAAACTCCCTTAAAAACTCAAAACCGCTCATAGTAGGCATGCGGATATCAAGGAAAATTACATCAGGTGTAATAATTCCAAATCGCAGGGAATCAATCGCTTCTGTTGGCGATTGGCGCACAACTATCGTTTCGGCAAAGTTACTTGCCTCCAAAACCTTGCGCGTAACAAAGTTGTCGATGTAGTTATCATCAATCAACAGACAGGTTTTGTAGGGATTGGACATGTTTTCAAATATATGTGTTTTTATATTTAAAATAAAATAATCCCGCTACTGAATATTTATACTGCTTGTTATCTGTTTTAAAGTAATTTCTGCCTGTTTTGATTGATATTGGGCAGCAAAAAAAGTTGATTGGGCAGCAAGATAATTGCGCTGCGCTTCCCGGATTTCGAGCGGCGTGATATTGCCCAGCTTATACTTTTCTAAGGATATGTCGAGATTCTTCTTAGCTATCACCACGTTTGCCTGGCCTAACGCTATCAGATCAAGGCCCGAGACGTATGAGGCATATAAACTATTTATCTGGGCTTCGATATTTAGCTGCACCTGTTTTGCGCTGATGTTGGCATTATCTATCTGGATTTTCGCGTTGCGCTCCTTGCGGGTTTGGTTAAAGCCATCAAAAATATTGATGGTTGCAGTAAGGCCGTAATTTAACCCATGCTGGTTTTGCTGCAGGGTAAAGCCCGCCGGTGTTTTATTATCGCTGAAAGTATATCCCGTTGTTACGGCCACCTGCGGATAGCGGGTTGATTTTACCTGCTTAAGGTTAATTTCGGCCAGGCGGCGGTTTATCTGGGTTGATAATATGGTTGGATTTTGCGATTGCGCGCTGCTTAAAATATTGCCCAACAACAATTTATCATCAACCACGATGGTATCGGCAACCGAAAAATCGGTTTGCAAATCGCGGATGAGGATTTGGTTAAGCTGGATTTTACTTGTTTTAAATACCTGGTATTGGGTAACCAGGTTGGCGGTGTCTGTATTTAAATTTACCTGGGCGTTTAACACATCAAGCTTTGAGGCGCGACCAACATGAAATTTATCATTGGCATAGCGCAGCTGCGTGCGCGAAATTTCTATCGCGCCTTTCAGGGCCTTTATCTGCTCGTTTTGGCTGATGAGGTCATAATAAGTAGTGATCACATTGGCTACCGTTCGCTGGATGGTATCCTGCAAGCGCAGCGAACCCAGCTGGTCAAGTTGCTTTAACTGGTCATAAGTGGCAAACATGTTAAAGCCGTCAAAAATTGTCCAGTTAAGGGCAACGCCGTAATTAATGCCGGTGTTGGGGGCATTATGGATATTATTAACCGAGCCATCTGAACGGGTTTGTTTGGTTGTTAAGCGGCTGTTGGTTGATGCAAAATTACCGTTAACCTTTGGCAAAACGCCGGCGTTGCCAAGCGTAACATTATTAGCCGCAATGGTTTTGTTATTTTGCGAAAGCTTGATGTTATAGTTGTTTTTTAAAGCTATTTCTACCGCATCTTTTAACGTAAGCAGCGGGGCTTCCTGCGCCCAGGTATGCATCCGCAGCAGGGTGCAGCAAAAAAGCAGGAAGGCTGTTTTTTTAATGATCATATCGGTTAAAGATTTTCAATCAATTTTATTTCTTTTTTTTCTGGCTCTGTTTCTTCTTCAGGCTCTTCTTCGGGGTCGCGGCGGGTTTTTGATGCGAAGATCACATACATCAACGGGATAATATAAAGTGTTAATACTAACGAGAACAGCATACCGCCCATAATAACAATACCCAACGATACCCTGCTTTTTGCCCCTGAGCCCAATGCGAAGGCGATAGGCACCGAGCCTAATACAACGGCCAAACTGGTCATAAGTATTGGGCGCAGGCGCGCTGTCGCGGCTTCAATAGCGGCTTCGTATTTGGCCACACCATGTTCCATGCGCTGATTGGCAAACTCCACAATAAGAATCCCGTTTTTGGTTACCAGCCCCACCAGGGTGATGATACCTATTTCGCTGAAAATATTCAATGTTTGATTAAACAGCCACAACGATAAAAATGCACCCGAAATAGCCAGCGGTACGGTGAGCATCACGATGAAGGGATCCATAAAGCTTTCAAACTGGGCTGCCAAAACCAGGTATATCAGCAAAAGGGCAAAGCCAAAGGCAAATAAGATATTTGATGATCCTTCGGCATAATCCCGCGATGGGCCGCTAAGGGCGGTGCTAAATGTTTCATCAAGCAGGCTTTTGGAGATGCGGTCCATCTCGGCAATACCATCGCCAACTGTTTTGCCCGGGGCTAAGCCAGCCTGAATTGTTGCCGATTTATAACGGTTAAAGTGATAAATAGCCGGCGGCGTGGCCCCTTCGGTGGTTTTAACCACGTTATCTAATTGCACCAGGTTCCCTTTGGTACTGCGCACGTATACCGATCTCAAATCAAGCGGCTGATCGCGGTTGGCCCTGTCAACCTGGGCTATTACCTGGTACTGCTTCCCGTTTATCAGGAAGTAATCCAAACGTCCGGCGCTATAATACAATTGCAGTGTTTGGGCTATGTCATCTACAGAAACACCCAAATCACGTGCCCTGTCGCGATCTGTTACCACCCTTAATTCGGGCTTGGTAAATTTAAGGTTCACATCCGTTCCCTGGAAAACGGGGCTGCGGGAAACTTCGGCAAAAAACCGTGGCAGTACTTTTCTTATCTTTTCAAAATCCTGGTTTTGTATAACATACTGTACCGGCAATGATGTACGCGCGCCGCTGCCGCCACCGCTTATGGTTTGCTCCTGCACAACAATGGCACGGGCATCGGGCATTTTGCTCAGCTTTTTGTTCATCCAGTCGGCAAGTTGCTGCTGGGTACGCGTACGCTCGTCGGGGGCAACCAAACCAACACGGCCGAAACCTGTATTTGCTGCGCCTCCGCCTCCAAATGACGGCGAAACGATCTCGAGGTTAATATTGGCTTCCGGGATAGAATCGGCCACCATGTTAGATACCTTGTCCATATACCGGGTCATGTACTCGTATGTCGCGCCTTCAGATCCGGTTACGCTGTAACGCAATAAGCTTCTGTCGTCAAGCGGGGCCAGTTCAGATGGAATAACTTTAACCAGTATCCCTATAATAAGCAACGATACCGCCAGGATCACAAACGAAACCCAGCGTACTTTCATAAACTTAACCAGCGTTTCGGTGTACGACGTGGTCATGTTCACAAAAAACGGTTCGGTTCGCTCGTAAAACTTCGATTTTTTATTGTTCTTACGGATCAGCTTCACGTTCAGCATCGGGGTTAACGATAACGACACAAAGGCCGATATTAAAACCGCCCCGGCCACCACCACCGCAAACTCGCGGAACAACCTGCCGGTAAATCCCTGTAAAAATACAATGGGTAAAAACACTGCCGCCAGGGTAACCGAAGTTGATACTACAGCGAAGAAGATCTCGGCAGATCCTTCAAAGGCTGCCTTGCGGATGGCCATGCCTGCTTCTACTTTTTTGTAGATGTTTTCTGTTACCACAATACCATCATCAACCACCAGCCCTGTTGCCAGTACAATACCCAGGAGGGTTAAAATATTGATTGAAAAGCCAAACACATACATGATGAAAAAGGCACCGATTAATGATACCGGGATATCTATCAGCGGGCGGAAGGCAATAAGCCAATCGCGGAAAAACAGGTAAATAATAATAACCACCAGCACAAAGGAAATAATTAAGGTTTCCTGCACCTCGGTTATAGACTGATTAATAAACCGCGTATTATCTAAAGCCACCTTTACCTTAATATCAGGGGGTAAATCTTTCTGAATCTGTTTTAAACGGGCATAAAAATCTTTGGCTATTTGCACATAGTTGGCTCCCGGCTGTGGTACAATGGCCAGGCCCACCATGGGTACGCCCGATTCCTTAAATATGGTTTCCTCATTAGCCGATCCTAAAACCGCGTAGCCAATATCGCTCAGGTGTATAACCCGGCTGCTATCGGCACGGATGATGAGGTTGTTAAAATCTTTTTCGGTTGATAGTTTACCCAGCGCCCTGATGGTTACTTCGGTGTTATTTCCCTCAATTTTACCTGCAGGCAGCTCCACGTTTTCTTTGGCCAGTGCAGCACCAATATCGGTAGCCGTAAGGCCAAGGGCCGACAGTTTGTTAGGGTCTATCCATAAGCGCATGGCGTACTGGCGCTGGCCCTGTATATTAATAGTACTTACACCAGGTATAGTTTGCAAACCCTCCTGCAATACGTTTTCGGCGTAATCATCCAACTGGGTAATGTTACGCTTGTCGCTGCTCACGGTAAGGGTGATGATCTGGTCGGCGCTGGCATCGGCTTTGGTTACTACCGGCGGGGCATTAATATCCTGTGGCAACTGGCGCTGTGCCTGCGATACTTTATCGCGCACATCATTAGCCGCCGTTTCCAAATCGGCATCAAGGTCAAACTCTACCGTGATATTGCTTGATCCAACCGAGCTTGTTGATGATATATTACGGATACCCGGCACACCATTAATTGATTTTTCCAACGGCTCGGTTATCTGCGATTCTATTACATCGGCATTAGCTCCCGAGTAACTGGTAGATACCGAAATAATTGGCGGATCGACTGAAGGGAAATCCCTCACCCCTAAAAATTTATAGCCGATAATACCAAACACAACAATAACTACCGACATTACTGTTGCCAAAACCGGCCTTTTTATACTTACTGAGGATAAACTCATGGCGTTACTTTATTACTTTAATAATTTTTAAAGGAACTTTCGCCCTCATTTGTATCAAGCCCGAAACCACTACGCTGTCGCCGGGCTTTAAACCATCTATCACCTGAATTTTGGTATCTGTACGCAAATCTGTTTTTACCGGACGGGCAACAGCAATCCCGTTGTGGGCAACGTAAACAATGCTGCTTTTCAGATCGGGGATAACAGCCTCTGTTGGTAACAGGATAGTTTTGGGGATCTGGTCGAGCGTTAAATTAATTTTGGCAAAACTGCCTGCGGTTAACAAGCCTTTGGGATTTGGCGCTTTGGCACGCACAGTTATAGTGCGCGAATTAACATCTATAGACGGCTCAATGGCGTAAACCGTTCCCGTAAAGTTTTCCCTTGAACTTTCGGTATTAAACCTGATTTTGCTGCCTACGCCAAGTATAGTCAGGTATCGCTCCGGAACCGAGAAGGTGATTTTTGCAGGGTCGATATTTACCAGCTGCGCAATAGGCGATGCCGGCGACAGATAACTGCCGGGGCTCACATTACGCAACCCAATGGTGCCCGAAAACGGCGCCCTGATTTCGGTGCGGGATATTTGTGCCTTAATTACATCGGCAGCCGCTTTTAACGAGTTTAGCGAGGTTAACGAAGTATCATATTCTTCCTGGCTTATGGCTTCCTTTTGCAGCAATACCTTATTACGATACTCCACCTGTTTGGCCAGCGTTACCTGGTATTGGTTTTGGGCCAATGATGCTTCCAAATCCTGGTTATATACCTTAACCAGCAGCTGCCCTTTTTGCACCTTACTGCCTTCGTTAAAATAAATCCTGGTGATGTTACCCGCTGTCTGGCTTACCAGGCTCACTTTTTCATTAGCATCAATACTGCCTGTTACATCAATAATATTGTTTACGGCGGTATCTTTCACAATCATTATGTTAACGTTTACAGGACCGTTCTTTTTCTTGCCGCTTTTGCCGCCGGCTTGTGCTGCCGCGCTTTCTTTGGCGTTTTTGCTAAAAAACTTGTTGTAAACTAAATAAGCAACCAGTAGGGCCAGTGCCGTGTAAATGATATATTTTGTTTTCATATTTAATCAACAATCATTTTGTGATCTTTAAATTGGGATGGGTTGTAAAGGGCTTTATGTTTACCTGCATTTTTTGCAGTACATTTTCAAATATTTTCATTTCATGCGCCGAAATTCCTTTAGTGATATCGGCGTTGATATGCTCAAATGTTTCTACAATCTGCGGCACGGCCAGCTTTGCCTTTTCGGTAACCCTCAACAAATGCTCGCGGCGGTCGTTAGGATTGCTTTCGCGGTAAACAAACCCTTTTGCGGTAAGCATATTAATAATACTTACCATTGCCGATTTGTCTTTATCCAGTATTTGCGCCAGCGCATTCTGTGTAAGCTGCCCGTCGTGGTAGTAAATAAGCGACAGAATAAAATGGTACCTGGTAACATCCAGGTGGGCGGTATGCTTTGCCAGTACACTCAGGTATAACTTACCTAAACGTATCAGTTTCCGGGATATGGGTTCTATCAGCTGCATTTTAAATAAGCGGCAGCAAACATAATGACCCACAAGGTTAATTAGTTGCATGTATCAACCATTTTACACGTGTAAACAAGGCCGGTATTTTTAAAAAATATAATTTTTATAACTTGCACGCATGAAACCAATTAAGCTGACCGCGACTGTATCATTAATTTTACTTTTTATGAATGTAAACGCCAGCAAGGCGCAACCCACGTCGAATATATCGTACACTGTTTCCTTCCCCGAAGCCCAGGCCCATTATGCCGAAATAGAGATGAATATCACCGGGCTTAAGCAAAACACGCTCGATCTTAAAATGCCTGTCTGGACACCCGGATCATACCTGGTTAGGGAGTTTGCCAAAAACATCGAAGCTTTTAGTGCATCCATCAACGGCAAAATAGTAGCCTCGCCCAAAATCAATAAAAACACCTGGCGCATTGCTGCAAAAGGAGTGGCCGCAGTTACCATCAAATACCGCGTTTATGCCAATGAGGTGTCGGTACGTACCAGCTATATTGATGTAACACATGCTTTCCTGTCAACATCCGGGATATTTATTTATCCTGCTAATATGCTGCACTCGCCGGCAACTATCACCATTACGCCATATAAAGACTGGGCTAAAGTTTCAACCAGTTTGGAGATGGTTAACGGCAACCCTTTTGTACGCCACTCGCCCAATTTTGATATTTTGTTTGATTCGCCTATCGAAGTGGGAAACCAGGACATTTTTGGCTTTGATGTTGACGGTGTTAAGTACGAAGTATGTATGTACGGTGGCGGCAACTACGATAAGGAGCGCATTAAAAAAGACATGCATGCCATTATTCAGCAGGAAGCGGCCATATTTGGCGAAAACCCCAATAAACATTACACGTTTATTATCCATAACCATTTGCGTGGCGGAGGCGGGATAGAGCATCTTGGCTCTACTGTTTTGGGCATTGGCCGCGATAATTATGGCAGCGAAAAAGGCTACCAGGGTTTCCTGGGCCTGGTCGCGCATGAGCACTTTCACCTTTGGAACGTGAAGCGTTTGCGACCTATTGTTTTAGGCCCCTTTGATTACGATAACGAAAATTATACCACCAATCTTTGGATCGCCGAAGGTTTCACCGAATATTACCAGGAGATAGCTGTTCGTCGCACCAATCTTTATCCGCCCGAAAACTACCTGGAGCAGATAGCCAACGAGTTTAACGTGTTAGAAAACCTGCCGGGCAAAAACGTACAAACCGTAGCCGAATCGAGCTTTGATGCCTGGATAAAAGGTTATCGCCCCAACGAAAACTCAAACAATACCACTATTTCTTATTACACCAAGGGCGCTATAATTGGCATGATGCTGGATTTGGAGATCATCAACAACTCGGCCCAAAAACACAATCTTGACGATGTAATGAAGTACATGTATGTAACCTATTACAAAACCAAAAAACGTGGCTATACCGATGCTGAGTTTAAAAAAGGATTTGAACTGTTTGCAGGCAAAAAGCTGGATGATTTTTATAAAAAATACATAAACGGCCTTGAGCCTGTCGACTACAACAAATACCTGGGCTATGCCGGCTACAAAATAGTTGATGAACTGGCCGATAACAACGATGCCGCCCTGGGTATTACCACCGGCACTACCGCAGCCAAAAAAGTAATGGTCACCAGCGTAACCCGCGGCACCGCGGCCTATATAGATGGCATTAACGTTGGCGACGAAATAACAGCCATTGACGGCAACCCCATATCCGATGGCTCCAACCTGATAACCGGCAAAAACCCCGGCGATAAAATACAGGCAACCGTTAACCGCGACGGGCAATCTGTTACCTTACCCATAACGCTGTTGAAAAGCAACAGGGTAAAATATAAAATAGTATCTGTTGACAGCCCATCGGCACAGCAGCTGGCCGTGCGCGCGAAGTGGCTGAGTTTGTAATTACGCCATTTAGATTATTGAAAGCCCCGGGATATCGGGGCTTTTTTGTGATATCCCTGAATGGTATTTACATATTAATTTAACTAAATTTGTTTATGGAAACAATTGTTGTGCATCCCGAAAACAAAGAACAATCTGCAGCAATCAAGGCGTTTTTAAAGGCCCTCAAAATTAATTTTGAGAAACATGATAAAGACACTTACAATCCCGCTTTTGTAGAACAAGTACTGGAAGGTGTAGCTGCAAGAAAAGCCGGAAAAAAGGGTGTTAGGATCGATACCGATAATCTATGGAAATAGATTTATATGAAAAAGCCGTCCGGACTTCGAATATTGGAAAAAGTCCGGCAACAAAGCTGTTCAGAAAAAGATTCAACAGATATTGGATGACATGAAAGCTCATCCTTTTGAGGGTATCGGAAAACCAGAGCCCCTTAAATATAAGCTAACCGGCAGATGGTCGAGACGCATAAATTCTGAACATCGAATAATATACGATGTGGTGGATGAAATTATAAATATATATTCTCTTCGTGGTCATTACGAATAAGCAGGGTCTTTTCTTACCCGGACGGTTCCTGCTCGAGCCTGTTATTTGATAGTAGGTTTACCGGCAGCACTTATAAACTCATTCATTTTTATTTTTTAGATAGAAGTTGTAGTTAAAAATATGCTTATTAACGCTTAAGTTATATTTTTATACCCTATGCCATCACCCGCCGCATTAAAAAAGATAAGGCCTATACAGCTTATTGCTGTTATCTTCTTTACCGTATCCGGTGGGCCTTACGGCCTGGAGCCCTTGTTAAGCTATGCCGGCGATCATGCCGCATTGATTATCCTGTTAATTACGCCGCTTTTGTGGGATGTGCCTGCCATATTAACTGTATTGGAATTAAACAGCATGATGCCCGTAAACGGCGGCTACTATAAATGGGTAAAACACGCCCTTGGCACCCGCTGGGGTTTTTATGAAGGCTGGTGGACCTGGCTTTATACATTTGTAGACCTGGCCATTTACCCCGTACTGTTTGTAATGTATGCCTCCTTTTTTTATCCCGAACTGGCTCAATATAAAATACAGGTTTGCTTACTCGTCATCTGGGCGTCGGCGGGCTTAAACATTTTGGGCATTGTACCGGTGGGTAAAGCAAGCTTGTTTTTAAGCGCAGTTGTATTAGCGCCGGTGGTTATTGTAATTGTGCTGGCCATTCATCACCATACCGGGCCGTTAACGCTGCCTGCTCCTTCTTTCAAAGGCCTTACTTTTCCATCATTCGGGATGGCTTTGTATGCGGTGATGTGGAATTGCCTGGGTTGGGACAACGTAACAACCTATGCCGAGGAAGTAGAGCAGCCCATACGCTCCTATATCCTATCTATAATGATTGCATTTACGCTGGTTATCGTCGTCTACTTTTTCATAACCTGGGTAGCCCAGCAATCGGGCATCGACCATACCAGATTTACCGACGAAGGGATGCCTGCCCTGGGCGTGTTGATAGCCGGGCATTGGCTTGGCGTTGTGGTTGCCGTAGGTGGTATGGCGAGTTCCTTAGGTATTTATGCTGCCGTGCTGTTATCTGTTTCGAGGGTGCCGCACGTAATGGCCCAGGATAAGTTGCTGCCCGCAGGAATCAATCGTTTACATAAACGGTTTAACACGCCCTTTGTATCCATCATTATTTGCTCGCTGGTGGTGAGCTTTATGATATTATGGAAACTGGGCGAATTGTTTATTATCGACGTAACCGTGTATGGGGCAGGCCTTTCGTTAGAGTATATTTCGCTGGTAAAACTGCGCATAACAGAACCCGACAGGGCAAGGCCATTCAAGATACCCCTGGGTGTGCCGGGGCTTTGTATCCTTTTAATGCTACCCGTTTTGGTATATGTAATAGCCCTGGCCGGAACGTTTTCTTCAGAGGGCGATGCGGTAAAGGCTTCTGTATTCGCCATCATAGCCCTGCTTAGCGCCGAGGTTGCCTGGCAGCGCATTGCTTTTTTTGCCTGGCTAAAACGATGGTATAGAAGAAACCGGTAGAAAAAGCCCAGGGGCCTTTTTGCTTTGTAAAGACGTCATTAAGCCATAGGGGCCTGCTTTTATAATCAGGCCCAATTAATTACATTTGAAAAAACACCATCCATATGAATATTAAACAATTTTGTTTTTTATTATTATCCGGCGCCGTTGTATTTACGGGCTGTAAACACGATAAAAAAACGGAAGAGGCGGCCAAGGCCATCAGCCCCGAAGAAATCAAAGAAAAAATAGCGGTATTGGCAGCCGATTCGATGATGGGCCGCAAGCCTTTTACCGCCGGGGAGAACAAAGCCATCGCCTACATCTCATCTGAGTTTAAAAAAGCCGGGTTAGAGCCGGGAAATAATGGCAGCTATTACCAGGATGTTCCTATGGTTGAGGTTACCAGCACGCCATCGCCAACCATGGAGATTAGCGGAGGCAAATCGCCGTTAAGCCTGCATGTTACCAGCGATTTTGTAGCTTTCACCCGCCGCGAGGTGGCTACTGTTGAGCTTAAAAACTCTCCTTTGGTTTTTGCAGGATATGGTGTTGTAGCGCCTGAATATCATTGGAATGACTACGCAGGGCTTGATGTAAAAGGCAAAACGGTAGTGGTGCTGGTAAATGATCCGGGCTTTAAATCGGGGCGCAAGGATTTGTTTAAGGGCGATACCATGACCTATTATGGCCGCTGGACCTATAAATTTGAAGAAGCCGCCCGCCAGGGCGCAGCCGGGGTTATCATTGTGCACCAAACAGCGCCGGCAAGCTATGGCTGGAACGTTGTTTCAAACAGCAACTCGGGGGCAAAACTTTACCTGACACAACCCGACAAGCACATGAACCGCTGTAAGGTTGAAGGCTGGATTACCGAAGATGCCGCCAAAAAACTTTTCGCAGATGCCGGCATCAACGAAGATCTTCGCGCCATTGCCCGCGATAAAAATTTTAAGGCTATTCCGCTTAACAGGGCTGTTAACTTAACCGTTAACACCAAACTAAAATATTCTACATCTCATAACGTCATTGGCATTTTGAAAGGCAGCGCCAGGCCCACCGAATGCGTGTTGTATACCGCCCATTGGGATCATTTGGGAATTGGCAAACCTAACGCGAAGGGAGATAGCATTTACAACGGGGCAATTGATAATGCCGATGGCGTGGCCTCAATTATCGGCATAGCCAACGCGTTTAAAAAAGCAACGGCAAAGCCGCAGCGTTCCATTGTGTTTTTAGCGGTTACTGGCGAAGAACAGGGCTTATTAGGATCTGAGTATTATGCAACGCACCCTATTTATCCCCTAAACAAAACCGTTGCCGATTTAAACATCGACGCCGTTGGCGATTATGGCGAAACCAAAGACATTGCCATAACCGGCAAAGGGCAAAATGAACTGGAAGATTATGTTGGTGCTATTGCACAACAGGACGGCCTTACCACGGTTGGCGACCGTACGCCCGGCTCTGGAAGCTATTACCGGTCAGATCATTTCAATTTTGCCAAACTGGGTGTACCTGCACTTGATATTAATATAGGTAGCATCAGCAAGTTACATGGTGGCACCTATGGTGCCGATAAAGAAAAAGATTATAACGAAAACCGCTATCATCAGCAGGCCGATAATTACACGCCGGATATGGACGCAACAGGCATGGCCCAGATTGCCGATATTCTTTTCAGGATAGGTACCAAACTGGGTAATGAAAGCACCTTCCCTGGCTGGAAGCCTGGTTCGGAGTTTAAAGCGATAAGAGATAAAACTATGGCTAAATAAGCTTGAAAGGCTTAAAGCAACATAAAATGGCCGGGCGCAATAGCATCCGGCCATTTTATATTTATAAGGCAACTCTTGGCCTGTTAAACCAAACGGACGCGCCCTTTGAAAAAAGCATGACGGTAGCCGCAATTTCCATAGCAGTTTCTGCTAAAAACAAACTCATTACAACCGGAGTTAATTGAAGTTCAGGCTTTTTGCCGATGACAACTACTGCGGCCCATGTAAACGACGTAACATTTATAACTGTAAATACCAGCACCACAATCCGCGCCCATTTACGGCCTTCTCCTGTAGCAAAAACAATATAACCGGCAAAAAGCAGGTGCATTATAAATTCGATAGGGCGCAAGCCTTCAAGCCAGTTATTTACCATTTGAATTACAAAGGCTACATAAAGCAGCCCAACGCCCCTTCTAACCCATAAAGGAACTTCCCCTTCAGGGTGTCGGTTTAAATAAAACAAATCTAAAAGTCGGCCCAACATTTATTCTGCTTTTTTAAACGCGTTCCAACCTTGCGCCTTTAGTGGGTGCGAATTTCCTGATGTGGTGATCAGGTTACACCCGGCAGAAGCCTCGGTAATGTGCCCGATAATGGTGATATCCATTTTAAACTTTATCTTATCGTAGTCTGTTTGTTTTACGGTGAACAACAGTTCATAATCTTCGCCGCCGCTTAAAGCGCAAACGGTAGGGTCAAGGTTAAACTCGCGGGCTGTTTCGTAAGTCATCGGGTCAAGCGGGATCTTTTCTTCGTATAAATTGCAGCCTTTGTCGCTTTGTTTGCAAATGTGCAGTATTTCGGAGGCAAGGCCGTCAGATACATCTATCATTGCCGTAGGTTTTACCTCGATGCTTTTAAGCAGTTCCACTATATCACGGCGCGCTTCCGGTTTTAGCTGGCGCTCCACGATGTAATCTTTACCTTCCAGGTCGGGCTGAATATTGGGGTTTTCCAAATAAATCAGCTTTTCGCGCTCCAGCAATTGCAGGCCGATGTAAGCACCGCCCAAATCTCCGGATACGCAAATCAAATCACCTTCCCCTGCCCCGTTACGGTAAACAACATCAGCTTCGTCGGCATAACCTATTGATGTTACGCTGATTACCAGCCCTTGTTTTGATGATGTGGTATCGCCCCCAACCAGGTCGACATTATATTTCTCGCAGGCTATGTAAATGCCTTCGTACAGTTCTTCAATGGCTTCCAACGGAAATTTGCTCGACATACCGATAGACACTGTAACCTGCGAAGCTGTGCCATTCATGGCGTAAATATCGCTCAGGTTAACCTGTATTGCCTTGTAGCCCAAATGTTTTAAGGGTGTGTAAGCCAAATCAAAATGAATGCCCTCCAGCAGCATGTCTGTGCTTACCAGCACTTTTTTACCTGTAAAATCAAGCACAGCGGCATCATCCCCTACTCCCTTATTGGTACTTGGCTGTGTTAGCTTTATATTTTTGGTTAAATGGCTTATCAGGCCAAATTCGCCTAATTCTTCCAGATTTGTTCTTTCCTGATTTTCAAACATATTTTTTGTAATTACACCGGCATCTTGCCATCAATCAGCAAAAATACAATTATTCCCATTAGGTAAAGCGATAGAAGGTAAGGGTTTCAGGGCAAACGCATCTAAATTGGGTTAACATAACTTAACACATTTCAAGTAAAATTCTATATAAATATTTGATAATAAACATTTTAACTTTTTTGCAAGGTTAACATTAAACTGATGTCTTATCCAATTTAAGCGTATACAAATATTCGCGCCTGTTGTTGGTTAAAACAGGTGCCCAATGGACATGGATCCTTTAATCAGAATCAGGGTATAACGCAAGTTATCGTTTGATGCTTATATTTTCTTCACCTCCTAAGCTTATCCCGTTAACTACAATTAAATAACGGTTCATCGCGCTAAATACTTAGACAACCCGCCAATATAGTATTGCTATAGTTTATTAATATTTAGTTAATATTAATTGCCGATTATTGCCTCATTAAAAACTATCCTATGAAATTAAGAAATTTATTTATCTGCATTGGCTTAATGCTGGCTATGGCCAGCTGTAAAAAAGACCTGCAAAACCCGCACATCCCGCCCGGCGATACCACGGTTGTACAACAGCCGGTGCCTTATACGGTTGTTGAAACTTTTGAAAACGGCACCAAAACGGCCTATGCTATTGCAAACGTTCAGCTAAGTACTGGTTTGTGGAGTTTTAACGATGCATTGATAGGCAGCCTGGCCGCTGATGTTAAAGATGGCAATAAAGCAGTAAGGCTGCGCACCGGCGATATCACTATGAAATTTGATGTAAAAGGGTTAAAGCAAATCAGCATCAAACATGCCAAGTACGGTAATGACGCTGCATCAACCTGGCAACTGATGATGTCGACAGATAGCGGAGCTACTTTTACGCAGTTGGGTACAGACATCGCCGAAAACAGCACCAGCCTGGTTACCGACTCATTTAAGGTGACGACAACGGCAAAAGTGCGTTTCCAGATCAGGAAACTGGGGACAACCCGTATAAACATTGATGATATTACCTTCAAGGGCCTTGGCGATCCGGGAATTATTGTTGGCCCGCCCGATACCGGCGGGAGCGATACTACAGGCAATACCGGTACAGCAGCGCCCGACAGAGGGGTTATTGCCGGCACCGATGCACAGCCAACAACCGGCGACAACAGCAACATTTTGCTGGGCAATCCATCAGATGCACAGCCTGCTATTGTTATGGCGAACAACTACCTCATTGATCAAAAATATTATGAGGAATCATATAACAGCACGCGCGGCACGCCAAATTGGGTAAGCTGGCATCTTGATGCTACCAATATTACCAATGCCACCGCCCGCCTGGATAATTTTGCCGGGTTTAACGGCTTGCCTACAGGGTTTTACGAGGTAGAAAGCAACAGCTATTCTGGCTCCGGGTTCGATAGGGGGCATAACTGTCCTTCGGCCGACCGTACAAGCTCGGTTAATGCCAATTCGGCTACATTCCTGATGACCAATATGATACCACAGGCGCCGCAAAACAACCAGCAAACCTGGGCAAACCTTGAAAATTACCTACGCGAGCAGGTTGTTGCCGGGAATGAAGTATACATAATAATGGGGAGTTACGGAACCGGCGGAACGGGCTCAAACGGCGCCGTAAGTACTATTACCAGCGGCCATGTAACGGTGCCAAGTAATGTTTGGAAAGTGGCTGTTGTTGTGCCAACCGGCGACGGCGATGTTAACAGGATTACAGCAACCACAAGGGTAATAGCTGTTAATACACCAAACATTAACACCATTAATGCCGACTGGAAACAATACCGCGTAACCGTGCGGGACATTGAGAAAGCCACCGGTTATAATCTGCTATCAAACCTGCCGCAAGCGGTACAGGATGCCGTAGAAACTAAAAAAGATAACCTGTAACAATATCCACAAACACAAAAGAGGGCCTACTTTAACTAACAGTATAGTATAAAGGATGGGCCCTTTTTTTAATTGAAAATAAAAGCGGGGTTGTTTGCATACCTTAATTGGATAACACCGTGCTTATCCGGTTTTTTTAGGTTTTATTTTTTTAATGGTCTTGTCAATCTGGGTCAAAAAATGCTTTTCGACTTCAGAAAGGCCATTTTTGGTTTGCTCTTTATATTTTTCGAATTCCTCTTTCGCTTTTTTTAAGGCCTGGTCGTGACTGATACTGCCGGCATTTTGTAAAATGTCGTTACCGGTCATTCTTACAAATTCGTCTAAACGTGCTATCCAATCACTCATGTACATGGGTTTCCGGTTAAGCGCCTGCAGCTCGGCCAATTCTAAATAGGCTGTTACCATGCGGTTAAGTACGTTCAATTCATTTTCGTTAAGGTAGTTTTTTGCAACTTCTATTTCCTGCCGTGTTGGTTTGTTCCCCTTGATATGGGTAAGGCCAAGGTTTGTTTTTTGGGCATCAATACGCTGATAAATAATTTCGGCTGCGGTATGGCCGTGGGCAGCCCAATGCATTTTATTTTGTACCGTTTGGAAAAAGAGGATTGATATTTCGAGTTTGGGATCGTAATCTATGCTGGTAGCGTAAATATCAAGTACCTTACTCCAAAATACCTTTTCGGACGACCGGATATCGCGGATGCGGGCAAGTAACTCTTCAAAGTAGTTTCCGCCTCCGGCTTGCTTCAACATATCGTCGTTCATTGTAAAACCTTTTACAATGTATTCCCGTAGCCTGGCAGTGGCCCATTGACGAAATTTGGTACCCTGGTGACTTTTTACACGGTAGCCGACGGAAATGATTACGTCGAGGTTATAGTAATTAGTTGGTTTGGTAGAAAAATCGGAAATTCCGATTTTTCTTATAGATAACTCACTATTGAGTTCCTGTTCTTCAAAAATATTTAAAATATGTTCATTAATTGTTGATCGCGATTTTTGAAAAAGTTCGACCATTTGATCAATCGTAAGCCAAACGGTTTCGCCCTCCAGGCGCGTTTCAATTTTTGTATTGCCGTCTTCGGTTTGATATATAATAATATTGCTATCGTCCATGAATTAGTATCTCCGCTCAAGGTTTAAACGAAGATACTAAAAACAATAGCATTGTAAAGGCTTTTTACCTATAGCAACACTTTCCGATTGCCGCAACATATCTGAAATAGGTTCCTTCCCAATTAATGTCTTTTACAGTACAACACAGCCCTTTTAATTGAATCTTTTTTAGTTATTATCGTCTGCCTTTTCTTTCGCGGCCTTATCCTGGCCCTTTTGCAATTTTTCCTGCGCTTTTTTGATGGAATCCTGTTTGGCTTTAGCCGCCTTTTTCTTTTTGTTGAAGAAACCTTTTAGCAGGAAATTTGATTGCGCCGCTTTCAGGTCTTCATTTAAAGTGCCGGTGGTTGCATGCACATTTTGCATCGTTGTTTTGGCCTGCCGCACAGTACTTTCCAGGCTTCGCGATAAATTGTCGCTATTCAATAAACGGCCTAAACTGCCTTTTCCACTGTTTATTTTGCTCACAATTTCTGCTAAGTCGCCGGTCATCTCTTCGGCATTATCGGCCACCCTGGTTAGTTTGGTAATTATCCTGTCTACATCAACCGGGTTAACCGAGGCCAGCCTGCCGCCGTCCTGCACTTCCTGGTTACTGGTAATGCCGCCCGGGGCCAAAACAACCAGTTTATCGCCCATCAAACCATCGCTGCCGATGCTAAGCTTTGAATCGGTTTTTACAAACTTTTTTACTTTATCATTCAATGTGAGATCAACCCTTACCGAGCTGTCTGTCACAATGTTAATAGCATCTACCACACCTACATTGATGCCCGCAAACCGAACATTGTTGCCCACCTGCAAGCCGTTTACATTTTTAAAGGTACCGTAAACGGTAAAAGTAGAATTGAACAGGCTTTTTTGGCTGCCTATAAAAAAAACGGCCAATGCCAGTATTACCAGGCCAAGAAAAGTAAAAAGGCCAATTTTTATTTTTTGTGATGATGTGGTTTTCATGTTGTTTTGTTAAAAAATGATCGGACAAGTTCGTTTTCTGATTTTTGAAGCGCTGCCCAGCTGCCTTCGGCAATAAATTCTCCGTCATTCATAATCATAATCCGGTCTGCCGTAATGCGGGCGCACTCCAGGTCGTGGGTAATGATGATAGACGATGTTTTATATTTTTTTTGCATGTGGAGTATCAGCTCACTGATCTCCCGGGATGTTATTGGATCTAATCCGGTGGTAGGTTCATCATACAGCATAATCTCGGGGTTCACAATTAATGTGCGGGCCAGACCTACCCTTTTGCGCATCCCGCCCGACAGGTCAGACGGCAGTTTATCAATCGCATCAAGCAATCCCACGTTATCCAACACCTCTTCTACCTTTTCGTCAATTTCTGCCTGGTCTTTTAGCTTAAGCACCCTGGTAAGCGGAAATTCCAGGTTCTCGCGTACGGTCATGCTATCGTACAATGCGCCGCTCTGGAACAGGAAACCTATTTTAATGCGAAGCTGTTTAAGCTCTTCGTCGCCCATTTCTGCTACCTCATTATCAAAAACCTTTAGTTCTCCTCCATCGGGTTTTAACATGCCAACCACGCATTGTATCGTAACCGATTTACCCTGGCCCGATCGGCCAAGCACCACCATATTTTCGCCCCTCTTCAGGTCGAAAGTGATCTTTTTTAATACTTCTTTATCCCCAAATGATTTCTTTAGTGCCTTGGCATGTATAACCACTTCATCCTTTGGTGTCGATGGTTTTTCCGGTTTTTCGATATTTTCCTTTGTTGCTGCCATCTTACCTATAATATAATAAACTGGTGATTTGTACAGCAATGGCATCGATAACGAAAATCCAGAGCGAAGCGGTTACAACGGCAGAATTTGCGGCAATACCCACGCTCTCGGTGCCTTTATTGGAGTGATAGCCCTTATAACATCCTACAAAGCCTATCGCGAAGCCAAAAAATATGGTTTTTATAACCGCCGGTAAAAAGTCTGAGAAATCAAGGGAGCCAATACATTTTTGAAAATACAGGGTAAAGCTGATTTTATCGTTGATATTAAGCGACAGAAAGCCCCCCAATAACCCAATTACATCGCCAATTACCGATAAAAGCGGCACCATTAAACTGGTTGCTATAATACGGGTTACCACCAGGTATTGGATAGGGTTGGCGCCGGATACTTCCATGGCGTCTATTTGCTCGGTAACTTTCATACTACCCAGTTCGGCGCCAATACTGGAGGCTATTTTACCGGCGCAAATAATGGCGGTAATAACCGGGCCCATTTCGCGCACAAACGATACCGCTAAGGTTTTAGGCAACATGCTTGCTGCGCCGAGGGCAACAAGCGATGGCCTGAGTTGTAATATAAGCACAAAGCCCATGATGAAGGAGGTTATACCTACCAGCATCATGGACCTGTAGCCTATTTCGTAACACTGCCGCACAAACTCCGACCATTCGAAGCCGCCGGCAAAAATATTTCTGAAAAATCTGCCGAAGAAAACACATTGTTCGCCAATGCTCAACATCCACTTTCGCCAGCCGGTAATTACCTGTTCTGCCATATATTAGGTTATAATTTGACATACAACAACGTATTGTCAAAATGTTTTGCAGTTCAGGAAAATTGACCGTTGGCGGTCGGCTTGCAGGATTTATGACATCGGTACGTCAATGATCAGGTAACGGGATTTTTCTTCGGTTTCAATTGTAAGTGAACTGGTATCATAAACACCTATAGCATCCCTTTTGTTTAGTAGGGTGCCATTTATTTTAGCAAGGCCGTCTAACAAGAACACATAAGCGCCATTACCGGGCGTTTTTATAGCATAATTTAAAGCCTTCCCCGCCTCAAAAGTACCCATGCTAAAAGTGGCATCTTGGTGCAGCCAAAGGTTACCTTCGCTCCTATCCGGTGATACCAGCACGGTTAGTTCATTTAACTTAAACTGACCACTAAAACTCTTTTGATCGTATCTTGGTGCTACATTTCGCTCTTTCGGAAACAACCATATCTGTAACGTTTTAGCGGCATCTGTTTTCGATGCATTATACTCTGAGTGATAAACACCGGTTCCGGCCGACATTACCTGCACATCGCCGGCATTAATAACACCTTTATTGCCCATATTATCCTGGTGCTCAAGGCCGCCTTCCAGTGGGATGGTCACAATTTCCATGTTATCATGCGGGTGCAGGCCAAAACCCCTGCCGCCAGCTATAGTATCATCATTTAAAACCCGCAAAGCTCCAAAACTCATCAGTTCGGGGTTATAGTAAGGGCCAAAACTGAAAGAGAAATTTGCCTTTAACCAGCCTATATCATTTTTTCCACGTTCGTTTTCGGGATAAAATATTGTTTTCATTGTTGTACTTTCCTTTTTATATGTTTAAACATCAATAGATGTGCCAATACGTTATTAGTTCTCGCGCAAAGACGCTAAGGCGCAAAGGGACTTAAGTTCCACAAGGCATGAATTTCCCGGGAAAAAGGTTTGTTTTTATTAATTAACAGTCAAATAATTAATAAACTAAACCATTCTTAAGAAATCTTTGCGCCTTAGCGTCTTTGCGCGAAACACAAATTGCACTCATTTAATTATGTGTATTTTTGCAAAAAATTAAGTATCAATGGCAAATAAAGCTATTATTGCAGGTTCAACAGGACTTATTGGCAGTAAATTGCTCCAAATTTTGCTGCGTGAAAGCTTTTACGACGAAGTTTTGATCCTTGTGAGGAAAAAAATAGACCTCGATCATAAAAAATTAACGCAGCTGGTGGTCAATTTCGACCAGTTGGATAGCTATGCCGATGCGCTAACGGGGCATGCTTTATTTAGTTGCCTGGGTACAACCAATGCCAAAACGCCGGACAAAACAGTTTACAGGCATATCGATCATGATTATCCGGTTCAGTTGGCACAGTTGGCCTTAAAGAATGGTATCGGACAGTATCACCTAATATCATCAATTGGCGCAGATACTGGTTCGTCGTTTTTTTACACTAAAACCAAGGGCGAAACAGAGGCTGATATTCGGCAAATAGGGTTACCTGAATTATATATCTACCGCCCATCAATGTTAACCGGCAACAGGCAGGAAAAACGATCAATGGAAAAAGCGCTGATCGATTTCTATAAAATAATAGATCCCCTGTTATTGGGCAGCTGGAAGAAATACCGGAGCATAGCCGGCGAAACGGTGGCTATGGCCATGTACAAACAATCAACAAAAAACAATACGGGCACGTTTATGTACGAGTCTGATCAAATAAAGCAACTATCGTGAGTACTTATCTATCTGCCGAGAACCTTGGCCATCAATTTCATGACAACTGGTTATTTAAAAATATAACCATAGGCATTAACCGCGGCCGCAGGGTTGCACTGGTTGGTGTTAACGGCGCAGGCAAATCAACTTTATTAAAACTGCTGGCCGGTTATATTAAACCAACCGAGGGCAAAGTGGTACAGGCACGCGACCTTAATATGGGCTACCTGGAGCAGGACCCCGGATTTAAGGATGCCGTTACCATCAGCGATTATATTTTTCATGCCGATGATGTACAGCAGCAAATGATCCGTAAATACGAGGAACTGCTGGAAAACGACCCTGACAACGCCAAGGCGCTTGAAAAGATCATGGAAGAGATGAGCGAGGTTGATGCCTGGGAGTATGAGTACAAAATAAAAACCATTTTGGGCCGGTTGGATATCCATCATCTTAACCAGCACATCAACACCCTATCGGGCGGACAAAAGAAACGTTTGGCTTTGGCTAAGCTACTGATTGAAGACCCAGACATCTATATTTTAGATGAGCCTACCAACCACCTGGATATTGATACTATTGAATGGCTGGAAAAGTTACTGACCGATGGATCAAAAACTATCCTGATGGTTACGCACGACAGGTATTTCCTGGATAACGTTTGTAACGAGATACTGGAGATTGACCGTGGTAAGATAGTACCCTACAACGGCAGCTATGCTTATTACCTTGAAAAGAAAGCCGAGCGGGATGCGGCAGACGAAGCATCGTTCCAGAAAAACAGTAATCTTTTAAGGAAAGAATTGGAATGGATGCGCCGCCAGCCACAGGCTCGTGGTACTAAATCAAAAGCGCGTATTGATGCTTATTACGACCTGGAGGATAAAACCAAACAGGGCGGAGCCCGCGAAAAGGTTGAACTAAGTGTTAAAACAGCACGCCAGGGCAACAAGATCATGGAGATGGAGCACCTTTATAAGGGCTTCAATGGAAATACTTATATCGAAAACTTTAGCTACGTATTTAAAAAAGGCGACAGGATTGGCTTAGCCGGTAAAAACGGTACAGGTAAATCAACCCTGTTAAACTTAATTACCGGGGGTTTGCAGCCGGATAAAGGAACCATTGTAAAAGGCGAAACCACGGTTATCGGCTACTTCCACCAATCGGGAATTGTATTTAAAGAGGACGATCGCGTGATAGACGTGGTAAAAAACGTGGCCGAGTTTATCACCATGGCCGATGGCAAAATGATTTCGGCTTCTGCCTTGCTCACTTTGTTCCTGTTCCCTCCTGCCAAGCAGTATGGCTTTATCTCCAAACTAAGCGGTGGCGAAAAGAAACGTTTGCAGCTGATGAGTATACTGATGAAGAACCCCAATTTCCTGATCCTGGATGAGCCTACCAACGATTTGGATATTGACACTTTGAATGTATTGGAAGAGTTTTTAACCAACTATTCGGGTATATTAATGATGGTATCACACGACAGGTATTTGCTTGATAAACTAACCGACCAGCTATTTATAATGGAAGGCCAAGGTAAGGTGCGCATATATAACGGCAACTATTCATCATACCGGGTTGAACTGGATGAAGCCAAACAGCAGAATAAAAAAGGTAATACTGCCCCTACCCCTGTTGCCGCTCCTATAGCTAAAAAAAGCAAATTAAGCTTTAAAGAAGCCAAGGAACTGGAAACTATAGAAGCGGAAATTACCGTTATAGAAAACAGCATAAAAGCTAAAACCGACGAGTTAAACAAGGTGGGTATTGAGTTGGCAAAGCTTAATGAAACCATAGCGCAGATAGCCGATTTAAATAAAAAACTGGATGCCAAAAGCGCCCGTTGGATGGAACTAACAGAATTAAGCGGAGTATAAAATGAAACTATCAGATATCATAGCATCTATAGGGGTCATCGTTCTTTTGATAGCCTTTGTGCTTAATTTAACCGGTAAACTATCGTCCAAAAACAGGCTTTATATGTTATTGAATTTGATTGGTGCAGGCACGTGTTGCTATGCATCGTACATGGTAAGCTTCTACCCTTTTGTTGTTTTAGAGGGTGTTTGGGGCACTGTAGCACTGGTGTCTTTATTGCGGGTTCCACGTGGAACGTCAGTTTAAAAGGAGATTATTTATAGCTATTTTAACACACAAATGCTATACAAATGAGATACTAATAAACAATAAAGTTACATTTTTATGTAATAAACTGATACTTTTTAATACAAGTATTACAAACGATAGGCTGATACAATAATCATGTTCCACGTGGAACATGATTATAAAAAAGAGTCATCCTATCACCATATATTCAGTTCAATCTTTATTGTTTTATGTTCCACGTGGAACATAAAAAGAATACCATCATTAGCTCGGTATTCGCAAAAGAGGCCATAACTGTAGTTTAAATAAATACTAATCGGCACCGATTAAAGCAAATTGCAGCATATAAACCGTTCGGGTTTTATTCGTGTATTTCGAAAAAATTCGAGACAATTAGTGTGATAAATTAAAAAAAGTAGTAATAACTGCAGTTTAAATAGATACTAATTGGCACTAATTAAAGCTAATTGCAGTATATAAACCGTTCGGGTTTTATTCGTGTATTTCGAAAAATTCGTTCCAATTAGTGTGATAAATTTAACTGTTCCACGTGGAACATGGAGGTATAAAATGTTTAAGAAATATAACGTTATTGTGGTTGGTGCAGGGCATGCAGGCTGTGAAGCAGCAGCGGCAGCAGCCAACCTGGGATCGTCTGTTTTACTCATCACCATGAACATGGGCGTGATTGCACAGATGAGTTGCAACCCCGCTATGGGCGGTGTTGCAAAGGGACAGATAGTGCGCGAGATTGATGCATTGGGTGGTTACTCGGGTATTATAACCGATAAAACATCTATCCAATTCAGGATGCTCAATCAGTCAAAAGGCCCTGCTATGTGGAGCCCAAGAGCGCAAAGCGACCGTATGCGGTTTGCCGAAGAATGGCGTTTAGCATTGGAGCGTACACCTAATGTCGACTTCTGGCAGGATACCGTTTCGTCCCTTTTAATCAAAGGAAATACCATTGCAGGCGTACGTACTTCATTAGGTGTCGAGATAGAAGCCGACGCAGTTGTGCTTACTAACGGTACCTTTTTAAATGGTATCATCCACATAGGCGAGAAGAAATTTGGTGGTGGCCGTGCCGGCGAAAAATCGGCAACCGGCTTGACCGAACAACTGGTTGAATTAGGTTTCGACTCAGGCCGGATGAAGACCGGTACCCCTCCCCGCATCGATGGACGCAGCCTTAATTACTCCCTGATGGAAGAGCAATGGGGCGACGAGGAACGCGGGCGTTTCTCGTACACCGATGTTGAAATGATACAACAGCAACGCTGCTGCTGGATTACTTATACCAATACCAATGTACACGAAACCTTAAAAGAAGGCTTCGAAAAATCGCCAATGTTTACCGGCCGCATCAAAGGATTGGGCCCAAGGTATTGCCCATCTATTGAAGATAAGATAAACCGTTTTGCAGAGCGCGACCGTCACCAGATTTTTGTTGAGCCTGAAGGATTAAACACGGTAGAGATTTATGTAAATGGTTTTTCAACCTCCCTGCCCGAAGATGTACAGTATAAAGCATTGATTCAAATACCCGGTTTCGAGAAAGCCAAAATGTTCCGCCCGGGATATGCCATCGAATATGATTACTTCCCGCCTATCCAGTTAGGCCTTACTTTAGAAACCAAACTAATCAGCAACCTTTACTTCGCAGGCCAAATCAATGGCACCACCGGGTACGAGGAAGCAGCATCGCAGGGCTTCATAGCAGGTATCAACGCGCATCAAAAAATCAATGATAAACATGAGCTGATCCTGAAAAGATCTGAATCATATATAGGCGTGTTGATTGACGACCTGGTAACCAAAGGCACCGAAGAACCATACCGCATGTTTACTTCAAGGGCCGAGCATCGCTTGTTGTTACGCCAGGATAATGCCGACATCCGCCTATCCCCTATGGGCCATGATTTAGGATTAATAAGCGATGAGCGTTTGGATAAGGTAAATCAGAAGATTAAAAACTCGGATGATATTGTTGCTTACACCCGCACCAAATCTATCGACCCATCAACAGTAAATGGTTTGCTGGATGAGTTGGGTACATCGGCCATTAGCCAGGGCGCCAAACTTTTCAATTTGTTAAGCCGCCCGCAGGTTGGTTTTAACGACCTTAAAAAAGCCGATACCGGGTTGGAAGAATTATTATCGGCCTATGACAAAGAAACAATTGAGCAGGCTGAAATAAAAATCAAATATGAGAGTTACTTTATAAAAGAAATGGAAATTGTTGACCGGATGAAAAAAATGGAAGACCGCGAGATCAATCCAAATTTCGATTATCACACTTTAGTTTCATTATCAAAAGAAGCCCGCGAAAAATTGATGAAGATAAAACCACGCACTTTAGGTCAGGCATCCCGAATTTCGGGCGTCTCGCCGTCGGATATTTCGGTTTTACTGGTTCATGTGTCTCGATAATTTATAACTAACTGATAATTAATAATTTACAAAAAGTCTTTTTAAATCAATTATTTTAGATTTTTAATAGTGGGATTCGTCAAAATATAAAAATCGCTTATATCGCCTAAAAACTATGTTAAATCAAAAACCGGCTAATTTTTACAATTTTTTCTTCTATATTTTTGTCGCTTTGGTCATTTTTGGCTGCGCAGCCCAGCAACAACCGCAGGGAGGCCCCAGGGATGTAACACCGCCGGTTTTGGTGAAGGCCTTGCCGGCCAACAAGACCCGAAATTTTGCCGCCAAAGAAATTAACCTGGAATTTGACGAGTTTATAAAACTGGCCAACCAGTACACCGAAATTACCATGAGCCCCACCATGGAAAAACCACCGGAGTACACCGCCAATAAAAAACACCTGCGCATAGTTTTTAAAGACAGCCTTAAAAAAAATACTACCTACGTTATCAATTTTGGAAAAGGCATCCAGGATGTAAACGAAAGTAACGTGATGAAAAATTTCACCTACGTTTTTTCAACCGGTCCGCATATCGATTCGCTCAGCATTTCTGGAACCGTTACTAACACCCTCACCAGGGAAAATGAAAAAGACGTAACCGTAATGCTTTTCCCGCTAAAACAAGACTCCCTCCTGTTTGGTAAAAAGAAGCCATCAATTTTTACCACTACAGATTCATCGGGAAATTTTAGTTTGAATAATTTACATGAAGACCAGTACCGCATCTACGCGTTAAAAGAAGCAAGCCCTGATAAAATTTTCAATAACGATAATGAGCTCATCGCTTTTTTAAAGAAACCCATCAACCTTAAATCAGATACAGCAAATATCAAACTAAACCTGTTTAAGCAATTCCCCGAAAAATTCAGGTTCTCGGAAAAACGATTTGACGTTGACGGCAAAATGCTATTTGTTTTTAATAAGGCTTTGCAAAACCCATCGCTAAAAATAATTTACCCGGCAGATATCAATAACCAGAAATATGTTGAGTTTAGTAAGACCAAGGATACCGCATCGGTATTTGTAAAATACATGAACTTCGATTCTATCCGGGTTGCTGTCTATGATAACAACAAACCGGTTGATACCACCTACCTGCTAAAACAGAAAAAAGAAACCTTCACCAGGGTATTCAATTTTAAATACAATATATCAAACGATAAGTTAAAACCGGGTAACGATCTTAAAATTACCAGCAACCTGCCTGTAGATGTTATTGACAATGCGCAGATCACACTAAAGGAGGATTCTATTGGCCTGGGCTCATCCGATTATACTTTACAAAAAGATACGGGGAATATCAAGAGTTTAACGCTTAAATACCGCTGGCGACAAAACGCCAAATACGAGCTTATTTTTAACGCCGGTGCATTCACGGATATATACGGCGATAAAAATAAATTCGCGTCGAAAAAATTCCAGCCCGATAAGCCTGAAAACTATAGCTCGCTTACGTTGAAAGTTACCTTGCCCGATACCTCAAAAGCCTACGTGGTTGAGTTGCTGAACGATCAAAAGGTAGTATTGGAAACAACCCCTATCAGGCGAAGCGGACCTGTAGCTTATAAAACTATTTTAACCGGCAAGTACTTCATCCGGGTAATTTACGATGAAAATAAAAATGGCCGTTGGGACAGTGGTAACGTACACTTAAAAAAGCAACCCGAAAATACCTGGGTAAATGAAAAAGAGATTACCCTGAGGCCCAACTGGGAGGCCGAGGAGCCTATTGTAGTGCCCAGGGAGCCACTTACTCCATAAACCAACCCGAATACATGATATAGTTTTTGGGAAGCTGCTTAAGCAGTTCTATTTGCTTATCTGTGAGAGGTTTTATTTTTTTAGCGGGCATACCGGCATATAAAAAACCCGATTCGCAAATAGTATTTTCCAATACCACAGCGCCGGCAGCTATGATCACAAACTGGTTAACAACCGCGTGATCCATCACGATGGCGCCCATACCCACCAGGGTATTGTCATGCAGTGTACAGCCATGCACCAGGGCATTATGTCCTATTGATACATTACTGCCAATATTGGTAGGCGCCCTTAAATACGTAGCATGTATCACCGCGCCATCCTGGATATTGGTGTTATCCCCTATCCTGATATAATGCACATCGCCCCGGATAACCGCATTAAACCAAACCGAACAATTACTACCCATTACCACATCGCCAACAATGGTCGCGTTTTCGGCAATGAAGCAATCTTCACCCCAGATTGGGCTTTTATCTTTTACAGGTAATATCAGCGGCATAATTGTAATTATATAATTAATCGGTTATCGAGTTATTAATACTTTAACCCGTAATTCAAAGGTACCAAATAATGAAAACGAACTCTTCTTCCATCCTGCATGGCAGGAGAAAATTTAGGCATGGATTTAAATAACCGGACAGCTTCCTCGTCCAGCCCAGGCGAAACACCTTTTCTAATTTTTATGTTAGACAAACTCCCATCTCTCTCAATTATAAATGACACAATAACTTCACCACTAATTCCACGTTCTCGTTCATCCAAAGGATATCGTGTACTATCAGACACAAATTTACTGAATGCCTTTGACCCACCCACAAACTCCGCTATTACTTCTGCTGAGCGATAAACGTTAAGCGTACTATCTTCGGGGTGATATTCATAAAAAACTGTAGAATCTATTACTGATTTATTAATAGATTTTGGAACAACAGGAATATTCTTTTTACCTTTTTTCTGTTGACCATCCACATTCCTTATTTGAGAAAATCCATCAACAGTTACAACACAGGAAATATTCAAACCAAGCAGAAAAGCTAAAATACATTGCCTGTTAATATTCATTTTAAAATTTATTAAAATAAAAAATCCAAAACCTATTTGACCCGAATATTATTTTTTACTTTAGCATACCATTAGCGGAAATAGCTCAGCTGGTAGAGCATCAGTTTCCCAAACTGAAGGCCGCGGGTTCGAATCCCGTTTTCCGCTCTTATCGCTTCAACATGGCGTTACCACCGCTGATAGAAGCGGCGGTCGGGCTCTTTGCTCATACTGCACAGGCCTTAGCCACAATTGGCCGGTATCCGCGACGATCCCTAACGCTTAAATATTTCTTAAAATAAAGTTATTCTGTATTCCTGTTAAGTATCCATTTTTCATAAGGGTCATCGCCCATCAAGTCGAAATTTGGCAATTCTCCATAATTCACCCTTTGGAAGAAACCGTAGTTCTGCTTCCAATGGCTGCCTTCAGTATTTTCTATCCAAGAATCATATCCAAATGATTTCCAATCAGCCGTTTCACCCGGATTTATTTTCTTAAAAAGCATAGCCGAAATCTGATTGCCCCAAGCTAAAGCATCAGCCTCGGATTCTGCAGTTATAAAAATTCCTGTAGATGATTCGTAATCCTCCATCAATCCCTTATTCCATCTATGATAACTTTCAGTATCGTGATACATGATACCTACCAAATACACTGACATAACCCGAGCTATATTACCAAAACCTCCACTACTTTTTTACATCCTTTATCTTATCCCCAACACTAACTTTTCCCAAAATCGGTGAAATCTTCAAAAAATCAGTGAAATCCCAAATTACAATCCCAGCCTTGCCGATATCTCCAGCATCCTTTCAATAGGTTTTACAGCTTTTTCAATAATATGCTGCGGTACGGTAACCTCTGGCAATCCATTCTTTAAACACAGGTACAATTTTTCAAGTGTGTTGCGTTTCATGTGCGGGCAATCGTTGCAGGCACAGCTGTTATTTGGCGGCGCCGGGATGAATATCTTATCCGGGTTCTCTTTTTGCATCTGGTGTAGTATTCCGGCCTCTGTAGCCACTATAAACTCTTTGTCGGGGTGAGTACCCGCGTACTTTAAAATACCCGTTGTAGAGCCTATATAGTCGGCCATTTGCAATATCACTTCCTCACACTCGGGATGGGCCAGCAGCTTTGCGCCGGGGTGCCTCTCCTTCAGTTTGGTAATCTTTTCGCGGCTGAAAATTTCATGCACCATGCAGGCTCCATTCCATAATACCAGGTCGCGGCCTGTTTTTTTGGCTACGTATGCGCCCAGATTTTTATCTGGGCCGAAGATGATTTTCTGATCTTTCGGCAGGCTCTCTACAATTTGCACCGCATTGCTTGATGTACACACAATATCACTTAAAGCTTTCAGTTCGGCAGTACAGTTTACGTAGGTGATCACCAGGTGATCGGGATAATTTTCCTTAAATTTTTTAAATAAATGTGGCGGGCAACTATCTGCTAATGAGCATCCTGCCTTCACGTCGGGTAGTAAAACCTTCTTTGCAGGCGAAAGTATTTTGGCAGTCTCGGCCATGAAATGTACTCCCGCAAAAACGATAACGTCGGCATCGGTTTTGGCAGCCCGCTGCGATAGCCCAAGGCTATCGCCAATATAATCTGCAATATCCTGTATATCGGGATCCTGGTAGTAATGGGCCAAAATGACTGCATTTTTTTCCTTTTTGAGTTTTTCAATTTCATCAAACAAGTCAAGGGTTGGGTCGATGTATTCGTCCACAAATCCTGTCACATTTATTTCTTCGAAGATATCCATTTCAACAAATCAATTAATAACAACTAATTTTATATATAAATAAAACTATTGTTTGTTATGGTGTTAGTTATGTGCAAAAGTCATTTAAAAAAATGCTTTAAAAGTTATTTTTCACTTTTTATTAACAGTTTTCCACAGGTTTTTATTTTCTATTGAATTGATCCTGTGATTTGTATGACAATCAAATATTAATTTAAAAAGTTATTTGTTAATAATTAGGTAACCTGTAAAATGTTAGCTTTAGTGTTTAAACTGCGCAAAAGTCGCTGAAAAATTTATCACTTTCAGCATCAAAAGTGGAGTTCTCCACACTTTGATTATTTGTTAGCTATTTGTTTACACGAAATTAACATGTTTTATACCGGTTATTAACACAAAGTGTACTTTTACACATATATACATAAAATATGACCCGAAATGTTGATTTTCTGATCGTAGGATCAGGCATCGCCGGATTAAGTTTTGCCCTTAAGGCAGCCAAACACGGTAAGGTGCTGATAGTTACAAAATCAAACGAAGACGAATCGAACACTAAGTATGCCCAGGGCGGTGTAGCAGTAGTTGTTGATAAAAAGGAAGATTCTTTTGAAAAACACATCGAAGACACGTTAATAAGCGGCGACGGCCTTTGCGACCGCGAAGTTGTGGAAGCGGTTGTTAAAGAAGGCCCCGAGCGGATTAACGAAATTATCGATTACGGAACCAATTTTGACAAGACGAACGAAGGCTTTTACGACCTGGCAAAAGAGGGCGGCCACTCCGAATTCAGGGTATTGCATTATAAGGATGTAACCGGGCTGGAAATTGAAAGATCGCTACTGGCAGAGATACACAAGAACCCGAATATTGAGATATTAACACATTATTTTGCTGTCGACCTGATTACCCAGCACCATTTGGGCCAGCTGGTAGGTAAATCCAGCACCGATATTACCTGTTATGGTATTTACGCTTTCAACACCGAAAGCAATGTTGTGGAAAAGATCCTCTCGAAGGTAACCGTAATGGCATCGGGTGGTGCCGGCCATATTTATTCTATCACCACAAACCCTACCATTGCTACCGGGGATGGTATTGCCATGGTTTACCGCGCCAAGGGTAAAGTAAGAAATATGGAGTTTATCCAGTTTCATCCAACTGCTTTATATAACCCCGGCGAATATCCTTCGTTCCTGATATCCGAAGCGGTGCGTGGTTTTGGCGGTGTATTAAAACGTACCAACGGCGAAGAGTTTATGCAGGAGTACGATCCGCGTAAATCATTGGCACCAAGGGATATAACGGCAAGGGCCATTGATGCCGAGATAAAAAAATCGGGCGAGGATTTTGTGTACCTGGATATCCGCCATCGCAGTAAAAAAGATATTTTAAATCATTTCCCTAATATATATGCCAAATGCCTGGAGATTGGGATAGATATGACCAAGGATATGATCCCCGTTGCGCCGGCCTGTCATTATATGTGTGGTGGTATTATGGTTAATCATGTTGGCCAGTCATCTATATTAAGGTTATATGCCTGCGGCGAATGCTCATCAACCGGGCTGCATGGCGCCAACAGGTTGGCCTCCAATTCATTATTAGAAGCTTTGGTATTTGCGCACCGTATTTATGAAGACGCGATAGGAAAATTTGAAAGTTTTGTAATACCGGAAAACATTCCTGATTGGGATGAGCATGGCGTACAACTATCAAACGAAGACATCCTGGTAACCCACAACGTGCGCGAAATGCAAAAGCTGATGAATGATTACGTGGGCATCGTCCGCTCCGATTTCAGGCTGGAACGCGCCATGCGCCGTTTAGGTTTATTGTATGAAGAAACGGAATCATTCTACAAAAAAACCAAGCTATCTGTAAAGCTCTGCGAACTGCGTAACCTGATCCAGGTATCATTCATCGTAGTAAAATCGGCCATGCTGAGGAAAGAAAGCCGTGGCCTTCATTATACTACCGATTACCCGGTACATGCGGAGGAGGTTAACGATACGGTGTTTTAGGGAGAATAAAAATATGTCATTGCGAGCGATAGCGTGGCAATCTCCTCGCATGCTTAACGGATTTGCAAAGTTCGCGATTGCTTCGTGCCTTATAATGACGTGTTTGTAAGTTACTGATTGTCAATATCAAATATCCGTCATTGCGAGGTACGAAGCAATCCCCTACATGCTAAGTCCCACATAGTTTGGGATTGCTTCGTGCCTCGCAATGACGGTAGTTTAGTGCATTAGTTTAACTATATCCGTTGCGCGTCATAACATTTTTTTCGGGGTTTAACTGATAGATACTCGCAATGACGGTAGTTTAGGACATATTTTTTTAGGTTTTACCTGATGAATATTCTCAATGACCATATGATCCCCCTATTCCAAAAAAAATTTTCCCGCCTTCGGCGGATATCACATTTCCCGGCCCGGCGGTTTTTCGCCCTGGTATTTTTATAGCCTTTTATGCCAATAAATTGACCAATATTGCATTTCACCAAAATATGACCAATATTGCCTGTTCAATACAACCTTTATGAAAATAAGATTAGTAATAGTGTTCATGGGTCTGGTACTTGGCAAAAGCTACGGCTACGCAAAGTCAACAGATACCATTTTTGCGGCGCAGTTAAAACCTATCGGGCGCACTATAATCAACAAGCAGCATCAATTGGAACTGATTACATCCGCAGCACATTTTGGCTTTAGCTTTAAGGGGACCGAATGCGCGGTATATGCCACAATTGCTGCAGCCGGGCAGCATAACTACCTGCAATATGAGTTGGATGGTGTTTACCAAAAGAGGGTCAGAATTGATGGTGGTGTAACCACACCGGTTACCATAAAGGCGGATGGCCCTGGTAAGCATAGTGTTTGGATATATAAAGCAACCGAAGCACATACCGGCGCAATAATAATTTCAAAAATAGCCGCCCCGGGTATAAAAAGCCTGGCGATACCCAAACTTCCGTTAATTGAATTTATCGGTAACAGTATTACCTGCGGCGCTGCAGCCGATGATTCGGAAATACCCTGCGGAACTGGCGAATACCATGACCATCACAACGCCTATATGGCTTACGGGCCAAGGGTAAGCCGGGCATTAAATGCCAATTTTGTTTTGGCCAGCGTAAGCGGTATTGGTATTTATCGTACCTGGAACAGGAACGGTCCTTCGATGCCGCAGGTATATGAGCATGTCGATTTCCAGATAAACAATCAGCAGAAATGGGACTTTAGTATCTACAGCCCTAAAATTGTGAGCATAGCTTTAGGTACAAATGATATGAGTAAAGGTGATGGCAGCGCACGCGACTCTTTTGATACAACCCGGTTTGTGACCGATTATGTAAAATTTGTGCAGCTGGTAAAATCCAAATATCCCAAAGCACAAATAGCTTTGCTGAGCAGCCCTATGATACGGGATACATCGAACACTATTTTACAGCATTGCCTTATCAGCATCAAAAAACAAATAGATACCTTTTACCCTAATGATAAACCAGTAGCCACCTTCTTTTTTAAAGCGATGGATGCACACGGTTGCTCGGGCCATCCCAGCGTGGCCGATCATCAAATACTGGCCGAAGAGCTTAAACCATTTTTTGAAGGTTTGTTGAAAGCGAAGTGACAGTCACAAAAAAAGGGATGTCACCAATTTGACATCCCCTTTTTCATATTTTTAACCCAGGTAACTACGCATCCCCTTTGGGCTTAGCGGGTGCTTTTTTAGCGGGTGCAGCTTTCTTAGCCGGTTTTTCGGTTTTTTCAACTTCGGGATGGTCAATAACTAAAGGCAATTCCTGCTGATGGCCTTCGTTAACTATTTCGGCGGGTTCATCATCAAAGCTTTCGGGCCTGTTTATTTTTGCCTGTTGTTCTTCGGCAACCGCGGCTAAACCGGTTGGCAGTTCGGCCAGTATGGTACGGCCGCCTTTTACCACGTCGCCAATATTTACCAATATTTTGGTTCCCAAAGGTAAAAATACATCCACGCGTGAGCCAAACTTGATAAAGCCAAACTGTTGGCCCTGCTCAACAATATCACCCTCTTTTACATACCATACAATACGGCGGGCCAAAGCGCCTGCTATCTGCCTGAACAAAACAGATACACCCTCGCTGTTTTGTACGCAGATGGTAGTACGCTCGTTTTCTGTTGACGATTTTGGATGCCAGGCCACCAGGTATTTGCCTTTGTGGTATTTAAAATAGCTTACCACACCCGCAATTGGGTTACGGTTTACGTGCACATTTACCGGCGACATAAATACCGACAACTGGATGCGTTTGTCTTTTAAAAATTCGGTTTCTTCGGTTTCTTCAATCACTACAACTTTTCCATCGGCAGGGCAAAGTACAGTAGTTTCGTCGGTATTGATGTCAAAAAACGGGCTGCGAAAAAACTGTACGATAACCAGGAAAAAAAATCCCGATAAAATATAAATAAACCATTTAAGCGCATGCGCCTGCGGAAAGTAAAACTGTACAACCGCGTTCAGTACAAAAATAAACAGTACTGTTAAGGCCAATGAGGTGTATCCTTCTTTATGAAAAGTCATATTATAGATGATTTATTACAAAACTACTAATTTGAAATGAAGTATAAGTATGCATAAACAATAGGCGCGGCCATTAATAACCCGTCGAACCTATCGAGCAAGCCGCCGTGGCCGGGTAAAATGCCGCCGCTATCCTTTACGTTGATGCTGCGTTTAAACATCGATTCAACCAAATCGCCCAGGGTACCGAAGCAGGAAATCAGGATGGCTATAGTAACCCATTGTTTCCAGGTAAGTTCGGTATAAAAGTGGCCCAGTATTAAAGCGGCAACGGCGCTAATGATGATACCGCCGATTAAACCCTCATAAGTTTTTTTGGGCGAATGACGTTCAAACAACTTGGTTTTACCCATTTTGCTGCCTACCAGGTAAGCACCGGTATCGTTACTCCACAAAATGATCAGGAAGGCCAGCGGGATATGGAAGTTAAAAACGGCGCCCGCGCCCATAAAAGCCATGGCATGAAAAAACATGAAGGGCACTACCGCGAATATGATCCCCAAAAAAGTAAAGGCGATATTAGTGAACGGGGCGGGTGTTTTTTTATACAATTCCTGTATAAAAATGGCGCTGAAAGTTACGGGAAGTAAAAATATTAAACGCCAGGCCGGGAAGTAAAAATTGGCGGCAACCAGCAAAAAAAACAAGGCGCCATTGATAATGCCGGTTTCGCGGCTGGCTGTCATGCCTCCCTCCCGCACCAGTTTATAAAATTCGAACAGGCAAAAGGCGGATAATAACAGGTAAAACCCGCTGAAAACGTATGACCCCAACAGGTTTGAGGCAATCATCACGATAATAAAAAAGAAGCCGGTGATGGCGCGTAATTTCATAAATTAAGTTGATTGAGGATCATGATCTCGATGGCCTTGCTAAAATCCTCCTGGTGAATGTAAACTTCAATATCGCCGAAGGCACGGTGCGATGAATCTTGTTTGTTTAATAAAACGGTATCGATATGATGGCGGATAAGTACTTGTTTAACAATCTCTGATTGATAAAAATTGGATGAACTAAAAATTTTGACCCAGTTTTTTTCCATTAATTACTCAGCGCCGGTTTTTTTTGCATCGATACATTTCTATATATAAAAAGCAAAAATAATACAATTATCAAGCTAAAAGCATAAGCCCATAAATTAAATACGTGCTGATCATCGGGATTAAGCTTAACTATTTTTTGATTATACAGGTAAGTAATAACCACAGCCGACCCGTTATTTAAAAAATGCCCCCAAACACCCGTCCAGACGCTGCCGCTATACGCAACAAAATAGCCGAATATGGCACCCAGGAATACCCTTGGCAAAAAAGTAAAAAATTCCATATGGAAAGCGCTGAACAGGATGGCGGTTATCCAGATGGCAGCATGTTTGTTTTTGGTAAGGCGCACAAAAATGGTTTGGATAACACCACGGAACAAAAACTCTTCGGCAATGGCGGTAAGCAGGCCAACCACAAACACCGCCCAAAGCATGCTCCAGATATTTTTCATGCTGAGCATAGCCTCGGTAGCTTTTTGTGCCGATTGCTCGGCAGCCCGCATCCACTCTTCCAGTCCTTTTAACGAAGCAGGTAAAACCAGCTTTTGATTAATATTGGTTAAAGCCTCCATTATGGGGTTTGAAAACAGCATGATAGTAAATATCAGCAACAAAAAAACCGGGTTGAAATTGAAGGAGGGCTTCAGGTAATCGCGGGTATTGTTCATGATCAGGCGGGCGAAAATAACCGGAGCCAAAAATAGCGGGATAGTTGTGCTTACTATCTGCAATATCCACAACGCCGAACCAAGATGAGGGTTGCCGGTATTAAATGCAAAGGTATCGGTAAGCGTTTTCATCCCAAAAACAGTCATGATAACGCCCGCGGCTATTGCCGAAAAAACGATCACCAGGCCAACAGTTACCCCGGTAATGGTTAAAAACTGCAGGAAAGGATTAATGCTATTTGTTTGCGGAGTGTACTGTTTTATAGGTTCTTGTATCATTTAGGGTAATTTTCGTATTTTTGCAGGGCTAAAGATAAGCATGTCTGTACAAATAGGAAATATTGATTTAGGGGAGTTCCCGCTGTTGCTGGCGCCGATGGAAGATGTGAGCGATCCTCCCTTCCGTTACGTGTGCAAGCAAAACGGTGCGGATATGATGTATACCGAGTTTATCTCGAGCGAAGGACTGATCCGCGATGCAGCGAAAAGCCGCCAGAAACTGGACATTTTTGAATACGAAAGGCCTATTGGCATCCAGATCTTCGGCAGCGATATCGACCACATGCGCGAAGCTACCGAAATAGCCTCCCTTGCCGGGCCCGATTTAATGGATATTAACTACGGCTGCCCGGTAAAACAGGTGGCCTGCCGTGGCGCCGGAGCCAGTTTGTTACAGGATATTGATAAAATGGTAGCCATGACCAAAGCGGTTGTTAACGCCACCCACCTGCCCGTAACTGTAAAAACCCGTTTAGGCTGGGATGATAATACCAAAAATGTTTACGAAGTGGCCGAAAGACTGCAGGATGTAGGTATAAAAGCCCTAACTATTCATGGCCGTACCCGTGCACAGATGTATAAAGGCGTAGCCGATTGGTCGCTGATAAGGGATATTAAGAAAAACCCGCGTATAAAAATCCCCATTTTCGGCAATGGCGACATCGATTCGCCCGAAAAAGCAGCCGACTGGAAAATGGAATTTGGCGTCGACGGCATGATGATTGGCCGCGCAGCCATTGGGTACCCCTGGATTTTCAGGGAAATAAAACATTTTTTTAACACCGGCCAGCATTTAGATAAACCAACCATTACCGAACGTATTGCAGCCTGCTCAACCCATCTGCAAAAATCTATAGAGTGGAAAGGCCCTAAAACGGGCATTTTTGAAATGCGCAGGCACTATTCAAACTACTTTAAAGGGATTGATCACTTTAAAGAATTCCGGATGAGGCTGGTAACGGCAGGCAATTTAGAGGAGGTTAACCAGATACTGGCCGAGATTGACGAAAAATATGCCGTAGAAATGGCTTAATATTTGTTCGCTTTCATTATATTTGAATTTAACGAGACAAAATCCTCATGGTTACCACTATTACAGACGGTGTTAAGGTTTCCATAGAAACCATATATCAGCCCGAGTACTCTAACCCGGCTAATGATCATTTTATGTTTGCCTACAAGGTAAGCATCGAGAATATGAGCAATTATGCTATCCAGCTAATTAGCCGACACTGGTATATTTTTGATTCCAACGGCGCCAAGCGCGAAGTGGAAGGCGAAGGTGTGGTAGGCCAGCAACCGGTGATAGAACCCGGCCACGCCCACGAGTACGTATCGGGCTGTAACCTTAAAACCGATATGGGCAGCATGAAAGGCGAATACCAGATGACCCGCCTGATGGATAACGCCAGCTTTAATGTGCAAATACCGGAATTTTATTTGATAGCGCCGTATAGGATGAATTAAGCCCTCCGGCCCCCTGAAGGGGGAGGAAGAAAATATAAAGCCTGGATGAGTGATTGTCCGGGCTTTTTTGTAAAAAAACATTTGGGGGGCTAAATTTTTAATAGACAGCCATTATGGTTACTATTGAGCATTGTGCAGCCCGAAAAACCCAAATCATTTTGTGGAATTGCACCAGCTTATGCATCAGAGAGAAATGAAGCGAAAAATTATTTTTTTTATGTTGCTGTCAAGCACCTTGCAGGTTATTGCTCAGCAAAAGCTGGAAGGTGTTTTTGATGATTTTGGCAAGCTAATTCCCAAAAGTAAAAACATTATAATGATGCCCTTTATAGATGGTCTTGCCCCATTTATGTTACACGGCGGAAACCCACGGGATAATTACAATAATAAAGTTGGGTTTTTAGACACCAATATGCATATTGTAATGAAAACCAGCTACTTAAATTGCAGCTATTTTTATCACGGATATGCGGTAATACAAGACTCTTTGCTTAATTATGGGTTAATCGATAAATACGGAAAAATAATTATACCTGTAATTTACAATGGCATTGCGCCATGCGATAATGGTTTATACTTGCTGTTTGACAAGAATTATAAAATAGCCTTAGTAACGGCAGGCGGCAAAATAATTGTGCCACCAGGAAAATACGAAGGCCTTGCCCACGAACCGGAGTTTACAACAATAAGTAGTGTTTGCGGTACCGGATATGCTTTTAACTGGACTTTGCTCAACAACAATTACCACATTAATTTTAAGAAGTTTATAGGCGTTAAAGCAGGCAAAATATGGGCTATTATTGATAGCAGCGGCAACGAGATTATGCGCAAGCGGCTTACCTGGATAGGGGGATTTAATAACCAATACGCACCGTTCAGCATCGGAAAAAAACAGGGTGTTATAGATACCGCGGGTAATGTTATTATCCCGCCAAAATATGTTAGTGTACATGTAATAGATAAGGGTTTGGTTTTGGCATCCCGAGGAAGAAAAATGGGGTTATTATCCACATCGAATAATGTGCTGATCCCTTTTAAATATGACGACATTAAAAGAATAAACGATAGTGCTTTTTTGGCGAGCAACAAAGGGATGCATGGCATAGTAAATATCCAAAACCAAATGATTGTGCCAATGGGCAACTATGTTATTGAAAAATTTGGCAGTGGCTATGTAGTTAGTAATTACCTTGATGGTGACAGTAAGAAAAGATTGCTTAATGGGGATGGCAAACAAATAACAGATTTAGTGGGCAATTTTTATGACGACCAACCTCGTGCATTTTACCAGGGAATAGATAATGACTTTTTAATCTATAACAAAACAGACAAGATTTTTCATAATTACCCCAAATTACAATATAAAAAGATTGGGAACAATTTTGATGACCATACCGCCATAATTTATTACAGGGCTAATAAATGGGGTTTAATAGACACAAATGGTACAGAAGTTACGGGAGCTATATTTGATGATGTAGACTTTACTACTTACCCCGGTTATTATCGGAACTATACAGCAGTAAAAATCCATAACAAATGGGGGGTTGTAAACAATAGCGGCAAGTGTATATTAAATTGCGGATACGATGAAATACACGTGGCAACCTTTGGGCTAATTGTAAGAAAGGGGGATAAATACGGTATTTTCAACAAACAGTTAAAAGCGATTACGCCATTTGCATATGATGAAATACTGTTAAATTATAGACCACATAGCCTTTACAACTCCCCCAATAATCGTGATTATGACGAGATAATAAACCAAAACGATTACTATTTTGCAGCCAGGATAGATAAGACCTGGGGGATGTTAGATCAATGCGGCAATGCTTTAACTTCTTTTAAATTCAATTTGGCCCCCAGGTTTAAGAGCAGCAACGATCTCTATATTTATAGCGCCAATGGCAAACAAGGAGCTATAAATATTTATGGGCAAGATGTTTTAGCCGAAACCTGCGATGCAATTAAACGCGACGATGAACCCAGAAAACCCACAAAGTTTATTTTGAAAAAAGGAAGCCATTACGGCATGATGAACACCAACGGAAAAATAGAAGTCCCTGTAATATATGATGAGTTAAAACGGCTTCCATATTATTTTGACAACGATACCTGGTTTGTTGTTAAAAGGCAAGGTAGTGTGGGCCTGTTAGATAGTGAGGGCAAAGTGAGGATCGCTTGTATTTATAGCAAAATAAGGTTAGATAAGGATAGGCAAACGTGTTTTTTAATAGCCGCAAAGAATAACCACTATGGCATAATCGACCTATCTGGAAACACTATTAAACCATTTATCTATGATAGGATTGAGGCAATGCCAAATCATTTATACAATGCAGTTTTAAATCAAAAACATATTTGGCTCAACGAAAACCTGGCGGAAGTAAGCCCACCTATTGATAAGTAAGTTGATGTGTTTTAGTCGAGCCGAATTTGGCCGACAGCAATAAATTACGTCATGATAGATAAAATGAGAAAAGAAAATTAATTACAGAACAATCAGTAACTATCGACAGTCCCGCTTTTATTTAGCTCTTTCCGCCCTCCCTTCAAAGTCCAGCAATTTATTCCTTACTGCATCTGCATGCTGCTCATCCGTTAAATAAACAACCTCGTCCTCGTACGGAAGTACGTAGAAACGCCCCGCTAAATTGTTTTCCTGGCCTAAGTGCTTAATGAATGAGGCAAACGCATCGCCCAGCCATCCGTTTGCTGTATCAAATGTGTGAGCATGCAACCTTCCATTAAATAAATATTGCAGTTTAATGCCGCCCTTTATTTTTTTCTGAGTGATTTTGGTTGGATTAAATGCACCATGCGTAATCCTTGCAAGGCTCTTTAAATACGGAGCCTGGGGGCTCATCATTTCCGAGCGTAAAGAATAGGTTACCCCCGGGAAATTTGATAGCAATTTATTGATCGAATATCGGTCGTCCGCTTCGGCATCATCAACGGCCTTTACTATTTCAGTTTCCGAGAGGTGTGCAAAAAGGCCAATTTTTCTCCAGCCGGCTATGGTACTATCAATTCTGCCCGAAGTTAAAGTGTTGTCATAGCTATCCATACTAACAAGCATGTAAGACATGCTGGTAATTTCGGCTTGCTCTGCCCGCAGTGCAATGATAGCGATGTGCCGGTAACTGTCGTCATGGCGGGTACCCATGCTGAACATGATATCATGCAGCCTGAATGGCGATTGCTGATCTGCCAAAACCTTATTGAAAATGCGGTAAAGGAAGGCGGTAAATGCATCAGCGGGCTGGATTCCTTTCTTATTTCCATAATCGAAAGTAGTGCTGGTATGCTTATAAACACGTCCGTTGCAGGTTAAACTCACCTTATATTTAATTTCGGGCATGCCTTGTATTGATGAAGCCGAATCACGGGTTGTGGTATAACTAAAGTTGGTAAAATTAAGCCCCGGCAGTATAGATGCAATGTCCCGGTGCATCTGCTCCAGCCAAAGGTGCGGGTCATCAGGATATTTTTTAAGGTCGAGTGTTCGGTCCAGCTTGCAATAGTTGTTCAGCTCAAATGCCGATTCTATTTTGCCAGTCCGGATATCGCTCTGCAGCCGCACGAAGGACGAATCGCTTACTATGCCACTTTTGTGTAATTGTTCTGCAACCGGCATCAATTTGCCCGGAGCCAGCCACTCCAGCCGCGAACTCATTTCTACCAAACTACCGGTCAATTGTACCTCGGCTACGTAAAGGCCGCTATCTATATCTTTTCGCGTATGCGTATAAACCCTATCGGTAAGCAAACCGGCTTTATTAATTTTATTCAATAAAGTGCGCAGGGATGTATTAATACTGTCCTTGTTTTTTATATGCTTTATATAGCTATCGCTATAAGAAAAAGAAATACCCGTTTTACGAGGGTTTACATGAAATACTTTTTGCAGCATAATGCCGTGCAGACCCGCAAGAATGGCAACACGGTAAGAAACATCATTTTTATACCTTTTAAGGTCTGTTTTCAGCGCCGACACCTGTTTTGCCGATATTACCTGGAATTTAACAAGGCTGTCAACGGCAGCCAATGGCGACTGGGCGCAAACCATGTTAGATAAGCCACAAAAAGAGAGGATGATAAGGTAACGTTTCATTGCTGCTATGAAGATAAGCATTGTTGCGGAACTTATTAAACAATACTATTAGCTCTTAATGAGCAAAAGGCCCGGTCCATTTGTTTTTACCGATTGTTCATTTTATATTAGTGTTCACTTATTTGTGAACACTAATATAAAATGAACATGTCCGAACGAGTCATCTACAAAAACCTGCAGGCGCTGAAAAGTAAGACTGGGCTGGAAGGAATTTGGCTTGCCGGCGTTCGGGACAAGTTAACGAGTGGCAAAATAGAATTGAGCAATGGCACGCAGCAAAAAACCTTTCCGCTTGTTGTAAAACAAGAGGTAAAAAGCAGTCACCTTGTTCATTTTGTGCACCTGAATGAAAACTTTCCAGGTATCATCGTTATCGCGAAAATTATTTACCCGGCCATCAGGGAGCAATTACGAAAGCTGGGATTGAATTATGCCGACAGCAACGGTAACTGTTATATAAAGCAAGACGACTGGCTTTTTTTGATTGAAGGCCAGAAAGCAGAAAAGCCGGTATCGGTTAATAAAGACAGGGCATTTACAAAAACGGGGCTTCAGCTTGTTTTTCATTTCCTGGTTGACGAGCGGTACATCAAATCAACCTACCGGCAAATGGCCGAAGATTATGGCACTGCGCTGGGGAATATCAACAATATTGTTACCAGTTTAACAGAACAGGGTTTTTTGGTAAGAACAGCCAAAAAAGAACTGAAGCTGCTGCGCAAGAAAGCGCTTTTAGAGAAATGGGTAAATACCTATGACCAAAAATTAAAACCGAACCTGTTTGTGGGTAGCTTTAGATTGCCTGGCGGAACTGAGCAGCCCTGGCGCAATATGCTGGTAAAAAACACCGAAACCCAATGGGGCAGCGAGCCTGCAGCCAATATCATCACCGATTATTTTAAACCGGTACAGTTAGCGCTCTACGCCACCGAAACCATAGCCGAACTAATTGAAAAATACAACATTGTGCCCGACGAAAAAGGGCCGCTAAAAATCTACAGGAAATTTTGGAAGTTTAACCGGCCCTCCGATACCGTGCCTCCCCTGCTTATTTATGCCGACCTGGTTAACAGCGGCGAACCCAGGAACGTTTACACCGCAAAAAACATATACGACAGGTTTTTAAAAACATTGACGGTAGGGTAAGGTAGATTTGAGATATTAGATGTGAGATTTGAGACAGCTGCGGTTTGGTCCGCCTGGTGCGTGCCAGACGGACCCGTGGATATGTTAGCAGATGCAGGAAAACTTATTTGTCGCTTTCTTTAGGCTTGGTGCCGGCGCCGCGCACGTTCGAAATTTTATTGAGTACATCAAACCAAAACGGCGCCCCCATCATAATTGCCGCAACGGTAACAGACAGCCCAACAAGTTTGGAAAGCACAAAGAAAACAATACCCCATCCCTGTAAATTAAATTCATTGGCATTCCAGCCCAGGGGCAGCGAATCTTGCAAAACTGCTTTGGTTGCACTAATATCGGCAACCTTTTCATTCACAGTTTTTGCCAGTTGTTGGGCCGAAACCTCCAGTTTTTGTTTTGTGGCGGTATCTTTAACCGTTGTGGCAAGTTTGTTAATGTGGGCAACCTGTTTTATATAAGTACTATCCTTAATGGCAGCATCCGCTTTTATTGCAAGGTTTGTCCTTGCCAGGGGGTTATTATAAAGGTATTTGGCAATTTCTATGGTATCGGCATTTAATGCAATACATACAACTGCACCGGTAAGCAGGGTAAACCTGCGGGTGTATTGTTGTTTAAGCGTACCGGTAAGCCTGTCCATATTGCTATCGTACCAGTTTTCCATTTTTGACCGGAATAGTTCAATTGCTCCGGTGGTTTTAACGGTCATGGCTTTAAAGGTATCTTTTGCTTCGGTGGCGTAGATGAGGAAAGTACGCCTTAATTCGTCGGAAAGAGCGGTGGAGTTGCTGATGGAAGAAATGATCTCGTCGATAGATTTAGGGCCGGAAATTGTAGAAAAGGTAAAAATCTTATCTAACAAAGCAGAAACAAAATTCTTAGCATCGATATATGAGGGGGCCTTATCTGTGGGCGACAATGCTGTTAAAGCACAGTGGTTCATGATCACCTGCCCCAGCGGTGTTTTAATTCCCTTTGCGTCGGTTATTTCGGTATCGAAAATACGCAGCAGCCATTCGCCTAATATTTTTGCCCTCACCATGGTGACGGTTAAAACTATTTCGACTATCGAACTTGAAATTATACTTAAAAGGAAAAAGATAAAAAATAAACCTATTACAAGGTCAAGGATAGGGAACCCGCTCATCGTGAAAAAAAAGTTTTAGGTTAATAAATAAGATACCGCGTTAATATTTTTTAATGATTTTCAATCAAGGTTTAAATATTATGCTTAGGTGTTGTAAATCAAGCAATTCAGGGGAGAAGCGCTTAGTCAAACTTAACTAATCAATAATTTAATACAAAGAAATATCGTAAAAATATTTTCAGGAAAAATTAATCGGGCACGGTGTTGTGTATGATGCAAAACCCGGCAAACAGGCTACCGTGCACCCACATCTTTTGGATCTTATCAATTAATAAAACCGGTCGTTATTTCGAACGAACCGGCTGGATTTTGTGCAGGGGGTGAGGAGAAATGATTTTAATACGAAAGGAATTGGCGTAACGATCAACATAATTGATTGTTTTAAAGGCATGGCGAATACTTAGCATGCGTGCGCCAGCCGGGAGTTAATTTTTAAAATAGCTAAACCCCTTCAGGTCTGCATAGCGGTCAAATTCGTCTTTAGCGTTTTTTATGTAAAGTACCCTATATCCTTGAAAATCTATCCAACCATCTACGGGGAAGGCAAATTTGGGCCTGCAAAATAGCCTTTCATCTGCATAACCGTATTTGCCGTTTAACAAAAGCCGGTAATTGCCAAACTGATTAACAGGGATAATTTTATCGTAAACTGGTTGTGCGGTTATTTTACCCGTGGCTCCATTAATGAGGCCGTACCGACCACCCTTCAATGTTATCCATAAAAAACCACCAGGGCTTGGGCGTAATTCATCGTAAATACACGGAATTATTGTTTTGTTATTGGCGCTTACCATGCCCCACTTAAGCTTACGGTCGGCAGGCGAGCGTTGCGCCACCATGAAGTACGGAATATTGTATCCAACCTTTTTAAAGGTGCCAACACTATCATATATGGGTTTAATTATAGTTTTTCCGCAAATGATGCCTACCTTTTTATTCTTTCTGATCAGTACAAAGTTTTCATACATAAAAACGGTGTCTACCTTCTCTTTCTCAAAAGCATTATATGGCTCGGTATTGTACCATTGCGAATTTGTGGCATTATACATGAACTTTTGTACCGTGGCAGTACCGCCTTTCAACTCATAAGATAATTTAGCGGTTGTTTGTGTGCGTTCGTGGTAGCGTTGGGTCTTCATCGTGATATCTACCTCCCCACCGTTAATTGCAAACCCAAACTGGCGTACCACGTAATTGTTTTTGATGGTTTGGAAGCCGCGGCCCATGCCATCATCCAGTACCAGTTGTGGCTCTTCGCGTGCGCCTTTAGGCGGCAGTACTTCGTACAGGTTGGTTTGTGTGTTAAATTTCAGATCGTAGTTTTGGGGTGTTTTAGCCTGGCCTTTATACAGAAATAAGAATAGCTTATCTTTTTGGTAGCTTCCGCCGTAGTTCACCCAGCTCATGTCTTTTACTATCCACTGTTGTATTTTTTGATCTTTAACATTATACCAAATAAGCCCGGCCTTTTCATGCGGAGCCGTTATGGTGTACAACGGGTTTTTGTCCATAGCGTGTGGAAGTGCTTCGATCATATTTACGGTATCGGCAATTAACCGTTCGCCCTTTAAATTATAAACAATCTCGCGCGAACTGCCTGCCACAGGCTGATCGTCTATACTGTAATGGTCAATAATAAATAAGGAATCTATACAGTAAAGCTTGCCATGAACAGCCGGCATTATAACATGTGTGCCCTGTATCATGCCGTACTTACCATCTTTTTTTACAAAAAATGCTGCAGGAATCTCAAAGTAATGGCCGGTGCCAGATTGCTGGCATGACACCGTTTGCATTTCATCGTAAACGGGCTGAACGACAATGTGGCCGAGCGTATCTGCCAGTCCCCAAAGTTTGCCGGAACGGTACGGAATATATACCTGGCTGAAAACTGCCTGGAAGCAACCAACCAGTAATAGTAATAAGATTAGGCGTTTCATCATTATTTGTATTGTTCAAATATAGGTATAAAAACGTATGCTCTTTTGTATTACGCTTTTGCTCCGGTTAAAAATACAAAATCCCGGAGGGAACGGGCACCGGGATTTGCATATTTATTACTTAGCAGGGTGTTTACCCTACGCTGTTCGGAAGCCTCCGAACTACTATGCCTGTAGTATCGAGACTACAGGAGTATAAATGAAGTGGTTACTGTTGTTTGTATTTTGTATGTTCGTATATATGAGTACCTCAGAAAAAGATTTTGAAGTTTATTCAAATAGTTGCCTAAGTGAAATGTCATCTCTGCAAGATGAATTTATGCGGCTATATGATATCAACAGTTACGAAGAATGGTATTATGATCACGGCATCGGTGCTTTTCATTTTAAAGCAGACGATGGTCGAAACCTGTACTTTAAATATGTTGATGTAGGCTCTTTTTCAACTAAGGCCAATACCTGGAATTGGTCGTGGGATAATCAATCCACACCCAGGCATGTGAAACGAGCACTTGAAAAAGTGAGGGCGTATGGTGTGGTAAGTAACTATAACCGGCTAACAACAGGACTATTTAACGGAGATGAATACACTGGTTGGGAAATGACCGCTATAGCAGCGAAGTTATTGAGTGCAATGGGTATGTATCGTATTCCGCAGGGGCATCTTTTTATATACTTCATATTCATCAATGAGTTTACCCCAGAGCAATATGATGCACTTGAAGATAAATATATAGCATGTGATGCACACAATAGCGGCCGGGCAGCATTTGTTTGCCGACATTTAATTAATAATGACAATCAGGGATTTAATGAGGCCTTTGAATCAGATCAATCAATTGAAGAAGATGACGATTACCAGGCATGGTGCAATGAATGCGAAAAAGTTAGATTAAAAGAGGGCGAATGGAATGATGAATCAATGGCTTTTGCAGATATTAAAGTTGTTTGTGATGAATGTTATTTTGAGATAAAAAAACGAAATCGAACGAAGTAGTTTATTTAACGCCCACTATGCTTGTAGTCCCCAGGCTACAGGTAAGCTAACCTTTTTCTGAAACATGGTGTTTTGGGAATATATGAAGTGGTTACAGTAGTTGCAAACTACAGGCATAGGCGTTCGAAGTCGGAAACTTCGAACAGCAAGGGAGTTGGATAGCGTTCATATACCAGATTGCATACGCGCGCGCCAACTGGGCGGGGTAAATTCTGCGATATAAAATATAGCACGAAATTAATATCTTTGATATCTTACTGTTATCACAGTGTTAGGTGAACAAATAAAAAATATTACAGACAGTGCGCTATTTGAGCGAATGGCAAATGACGTACTCAGACAGAAATATGCTGACCTTGAAGGCCTGATTGCTGGAGGTATCAATGAAAAAGGCGAAACAATTAAAGGAAAACTGGATGCCTTTACTGAAATTTCGCCTAAGCACTACGCACTGATCGAACATACGACAAACGATTCCAGTCTTGAAGGAAAATGGCTTTATGACACTAAAACCTATAGCGGCAAAAAAGAGAAGCCTGATCAAGACGACGGGGATCTGATCAAGGCAATTAAGCATGCTGCCGAAATAAAAGAGAAAATTTCTGATGCGACATTTACGGTCTATCTAACCAGTAATAATCTGGTTGATACTAATCTTTGGTCGAAAGTAATTACAGCGGCGGCAGCAGGTGGAGTATCGGTCAAGTTACTCGAATTAACTAATATTCAAGACCATCTCAACAATAATCCCCAAGGACAGTATTTACGAAAAACATATTTTGGAATTGATTATGAACTCCTCTCTATTCGGGTAATTAAAGAAATAGAGAAAGAAAATCTGCTGCAGTATGCAGCAGATGGATTTATTGATGCCGAAGCGATTGAAAGCACAGATAGTATAAAACGGTTACGGGAAAAACTCAAACAATCTTCCAAAGACCTGTTACTCGTCATAGCTGAATCCGGTCTTGGAAAAAGCACACTTTGTTATTCTTATATAGCCGAACAACAGATACAAAGTAATAATACGATTTGGGTAAGCCCCCAAATGGTTGATAACGCCCGCGATGTCAAACATCTGATCCGGGACTATATCAGCTATTACCGCCCGAAGATTTTCTGGAATAAAGAAGCCGACGATATTATCCTTAATCAGCCGCTACAGATTATTGTTGACGATCTGAACAATTTCAACAATCCGCTGCGGATATTAGATAAACTGATTTCCTGGAACATCAACGCTACAGGTGTAAAACATCAGGTCAGATTTATCTGCCCGGTTTGGCCACAATATTTCGAGCAAATTCCTAATCGTAAAAAAAAAGATGCAGCATACGATACTTTTTATCTCCGCCAGCCAAAACACCCCTTGGCCATACAAATGCTGGATAAAAATCTACATGGCTTAAACATACCGCTCAGCACATTGGAAAAGGATGCGGTCGTCAAAGACGCAGGATACGATCCTTTATTGATCAGCCTGTATGCTGCACTTATCCGAACAAACGGTTTTTTTACGATTGCCCAAAGCAGTACGGTCATCAAGAATTTTGTTGATGACAAGCTAAACCACGCCATGGGCGCTCTATCGATACCCAGCTACCGTTTACAAATGCTCATACGTCGGTTGGGTGTATTTATGTTTACCCAAAAAGAAATCTCCCCTAGTTATCCTAAATTAATTGATTGGCTGCAACATTTTAACGATAGTACCAGGATTGCAGACCAGTTGGCGCTGGATGGAAATCTCTTTATTATAAAAGAAAATGGGCATTTGCAGTTTAGGCATGACCGAATCAGAAATTATTTCATTGTCGAGGGTATCAAAGAATTACTCCCTGATATGCTTACTCACGAGAACAGCTTTGCTGAACCATTTTTTATCGGCCAAATTGCAATGGCCATAAGCCAGGACGTGATTAATGAACAAGGTATTGATTTTTTGTTAAAAATTAATCCGGAAGCTATCTTTTACACATTAAGATACCTGCAAGCAGAGCAGCAGTCCGATTATTTAAATCAAATCATTGCAAAGATCAGCGATTGGAAAAACTCCGCGCAATTTACTGAGCAACACAACTCCATAATAGATGGTATCCTATGGGATTTGCTCGACACAGACACTAAAAAGATCGAACTGATTACGAAAAAGTTACCGCAGGATCATATACTTTTCTTAGCAGAACTGCGCAATGGCGATGTAATGGGCGGCATTAAGTATTTCGGAAGTTTTAAAGATTTTGAGCCGTATTTTAACAATCATCTTCGAAACTCGATTATTGCGCATGTCCAGTCGAATCATCCCGACATTCAAAAAAGCATCATTAAACTCTTAGATGGCAAAACGTTAACAACCGGTGGTAAAAAAGGCGCTTATTTGCTGTCGGGCTATTTGGGTTACCAAGCCTTAGCTTCGGCTTTGTTTCAGGATTGGAACGCGGCACCCGATGAGGAAATTTATCCTTATTTTATTTGGGCCATGTTACACTGTTGTACTCCCGCCGATGCAGCAGAACTAAAAACAAGTTTAGAATACTTTAAACAATTGCCGAACGAAGGTCGCGAAGAAAGCGGTTATCCGAAAGGTGCACGTAATACGATGCTCTACGCATTTACAAAATTGCAATGGCGGTTAGATGCTTCACTGATCGAGTTATTGAACAGTTTTTATGAAGATTATGAGCAACTTATTTCGACTTTATTCGGTCATTTCGATCATCCAACGGCAATTTTACGGACGGTAGAAGACATCGGCGACGGTCTCGCAAAAGCACATCCCCACAGTTCATATGCCATTAGTATGCCTGATGATCGCTGGAGCTATAAAAGAAATGGTTACAGATTGTCACAAGCGTCACTGGATTGTTTGGAAGGTATTTGGATTGATCCCAACCGAACCACTAAACAAAGGACTGTTGCATTGAAATTCTGGACTGATAATGTGCCTACGGAAAATGCCATAACAAAATTACGCAGTCTGAGTATAGACGCCTCTGATTTCTCGAACGATATGACTTGGCACCGGGTTTTACTTGGCGATCAGCAAATAACGGATGAGTTTTTGAACGTGCTTAATGTGAAATTTCATTGGATCAGGGTGATTGACAGGATATGGAATGATCAGTGCAAAAATCACTATCAAATCCTGCTTGATCAGCATCAAACAGAATTTCGGAATCGTGATATTTTAGAAGATTTTGCGAAGGTACTAAGAAAAATACCGGATGCAGATGCTGAAGAACTGCTCGTGAAAAATTGGCATCTTTTTAAGGATGATCAGGCAGGTGTCCAAACCGCACTGTACATCGCTACTGATTCGACAAAAAAACTTGCCGCAGAAACGATACAAATGACGACCGAACCTAAAGAATTATTTACTTACGTCCACCAGCGTTTTGGATGTTTCGATACGGACAGGGAAAAACGATTGACTTTGGAAAAATTTCAAGCGATTGAACCCTATTTAGATTTGTTTGCCCCTATTGCACTCAAAGAATTTGCCGAGCAATGTTTTCGGTCAAACTTTCAGGGCTGGCTATATGGCGTATTGCTACCACACCTGACGATTAAAGATCAACATTATTACCAACCTGATACAGCGGATTTAATCGCGGAGATCAAAAAACAACTTGAAATCAACAACCCTTTTATTGCGCACCACTGGTTGGAAGCATTGCGAAAAAGAGATTTGCCTATGTCTCGTGCCTTTAAAGCAATTGAAGAATGGCTGAAAGACTCACACTCGTTAAAAGGCATGAAGTTTTTGGCAAATTGCTTACAGGAAATAGGGACACGTAAGAAATCAATTTTACTTGACCTGTATGTCTGTAATGAGTGCACAACAGAAGATAGCGAAAACATTAGAAAAGCCACAACATACATAATCAGAAAAAGAACGCTCGAATAGGCTTTATTGTCTCGGAAAGAACTGTGCGGGGTAGGCGCTACCCCAACTATACATGCCTTGACAGCGCTGGATAGCCCCATACGGGGCAAACTATTTTCTTTCTTTTTCTACAAACAGGTAATCCCAACGGGGTAAATTGAAATTATTGTTGGTGTACACACAGTAACCCAAGGTGAGGAAGTTACCCCCACCCCGAATACCGACTCAGACAACTCAAAAACAGCTCTCCATGCCAACCGCTTTATTTTGAATTAAGAAAATCTTTATATTCTTCCTGAATCATTCCGGCCGAAACAAACCTGGTTTCTGAGGCAGCATAATTATTTATTGCAAACGCCAGTGCCTCATCTATGGATTCGAAATTATTGAGAATATAAGGTTCATCAGGGTCTAACGGATCAAAATGGTAAATATCTGTAAAGAGCTCATTGCCATCATCAAAACATTCAATATAGCATACACTATATGTCGGGTTTCTTTCTTTATCAATTCTTAGCCATTTCAAAACAGTGTAATCATCGTGTTTTTCATGATTTATCCACTGCTCAACAGATTTTCCAAGTTTTAAATTGGATTTAAATTGTTCGTCGGTTAAATAGCGCATTGTTCTGTTTTATTTATCGTCTTGACTGGCGCGCGCGTGCCCGCACGAAGCCCGGTGATATAAACAATAATCGTTTACGAGGAAAAGGCATAGTTATAGTATTTGTATAAAGCTACAATGATTCTGTTATAATCGTTTAAATTTATTGTTCTGCCCTTTTATAGCCACACGGTGCAACCATTCCCTGCTTTCGCTCCCCTCCCGTTAGACAACTGTGTATACACATCTATGCGCCGTAGGTGCTACCCCAAACGTACATACCCTGACGGCGTTGGGTAGCCCCATACGGGGCAAACTAATTTTATGTATATTTTTTCTACAAACAGGTAACCCCTATGGGGTAAATTGAAATTATTATTTGCATACACAGTAGCCGGGGGTGAGAGTGTTAAAAAACCATCCGAACACCTATTCCGGCAACCCCAACATCCGCGTTGTAAAGGGGTAAGCCTAAAATTCCCCAATCTTCGCGTAAGGGATAGCAACGAATACCGGCCCCGCGCCTAATGCCTGCAGGCGTATAAGTGTATAGCGCGACCCGACCAAAGGAGGGTTACGCCATAATGATTGTGGTGCCGTGTTTAGCAATGGCTCTGCCCTTGCTGGTGTTCGGAAGATTTATTATCTCATATAAAACGGTGTACAATAACCCGAGGACCCGCACTGCCTAAGCCCTTTCACTTGCTGAAGTTACCCACCGATAGCAACAGTTAATTAACGCTAAATTTAAAAACGCCGGAATCGGACCTGTTGTTTTTTGAGTCGCGTGTGATAATTTTCCAATAGTAAGTTGTTTTAGAAGTTACGTTAACAGCTAATTTACTATCGGTAACATTGGCTTTCAATAAAACGGGGTTTGCGGTGGCGCCTAAATAAACATCATAGTCAACAATGTCGTTATCAATGTCTTTCCCGCTCCAGCTTAAGGTAACTTTACCAGATACGGCATCGGTTTGTTGTTCATTGGCCGGACTTATTATTTCGGCGGGGAACGGGGCATATGAACTCACGCCTGGCCCCGAATTATAAAACCGCCAGGTGTCACTTTTAGCCGTGTTATTATTGCCTTTAACTTTTGATGTGACAAACCACGAGTAAGGCGTATTTAATGCCAAGGCCACATCTGCCTGGGCTGATACAACGGTTTTTGTAATAATTGTACCGCTTACCAGGTCCTTTATAGTGATATCGTAGCTATCGGCGGTTTCGGCGCTTTGCCATTTAAACGTAATGGTGCTTTGCGTTGCGGATGCATTGCCTCCAACTATACAAGCGGCATCTTTATCCGGAAATACCAGCAACGATGCTGTTGGGTTTATTACAGGCGCAGGGGTGTTCTTTTTGCTGCCGCATGCTGCTACAATCAATGCAAGCACCAATATGAGGCTGTTATACTTTATTTTTTCCATAACTTAATCACTGTTTGCTTGTTATCCAGGGTTAGTTTTAAAATAAAAAGACCAGACCCCAGCGAATCAAGAGCCAGGTTTACCTGGTTATTTTTTATTGCCGGGCTGCCCGAATAAACAACCTGCCCATTCAGGTTTCGTATTTCAACTGCCGCGTTTGTTGCGTTGCGGGTATTTAGCAGTAGTGTTACCTTATCAACAAACGGATTTGGGTAAGCCACAACATCCTGGGGCAATACAAATACCTCTTTAAAGTTGCCCTGGCATTCTTTGCCGGTTGTAACTGTAACCGTGTTGGTGCCGCCTGCAAGTTCAAGCGTAATATGATCAGCAGGAGTTGTATAAACGGTTCCGTTAAGGTTTACGTTGTAACTGCTGCTGCCATCAAAGGCCAGTGTTATAGTGCGGTCTATCTTGTTTAATGTGGCGTATACCGATAGGTCTTTAGGTTCGGAGATTACAACATCAAAACATTGCTGGTAACCGGGCTGTCCGGTTACGGTGATGCAAACATGATATGTGCCGGGCGCAAGGTTGTTTACAGAAACAGAATCTTTAAATGAAACCGAAGTAACCGTGTTGCCCATTTGTATGCCTGCCACATAATTTAACGTACGATCGGCCGAGATCTTAATTTGCCCGTTATTGCTTCCCTTACAGGATGCCGCGATGGCTTTTATTTTAAAGTTGGTTTGTGGTAACGAGAAAGGAGGATTTTTGATAACTACATTTAACAATGCCGAAGTTTTAATGCCGGTACTTACCTGGGTTTCAATAACCTCAATTTTGGCGGTGCCTGCCTTGCCCCAGCTTATGCCAGCTTTATTAGCGGTTGCTGTATAAGTACTATCGCCGCTAACTACCCAGTTATAAGTGTTATTGCTGTGTAACAACGCGGTATAGGCCACGTTGGCCGTGTGTGCCAGCACCGTATCGGGCCCGGTTATTTTTGTTTGGAAGGCCGAATCTACCGTAATATCAAGTGAACGCACACTACCAGGCCCGCAATCACTATAAGCGCTTACCTGTAACTGATACTTGCCGGGGGTGTTCCATTGTACAGTTGCCGTGTTGCCCGAGGTTGTCATTTTGGCATCGCCTGTAAAAGCCCATTTGCATTTGGCGCCATCAGTTAATGCTACTGTATATTGGTTGTTAACTTTTTCGGCAACGGTGCTCTCGCCTGTTATGTAGCCCAATTGAGGAGAAACTACGGGGACTTCTATTTTACTAACTGCGCCTCCGTTCCCGGCCAGGTATACCACATTGCCATAGCTGGTAACACCGCTGCTTTCATTACCTAAATACGCCATATTGCTCCATGTTGCCCCGCCGTCGAGCGTTTCAGAAACGTAGTTATAGGAGTTTCCGTAGTTACCCATAAAAACATATCCGTGGTTTTTATCAACAAATTTGATATGACTGATATCTCCCTGTTGTATAGTTGATTTTATTAACTGCCAGGTTGCGCCGCCATCTTTTGACCGCAGCAATACACCCTTTAGGCCCCCAACAATTATAGTGTTTGCATCAAATATGTGCACGCTGGTAAACCAATACTCATTATCTATTCCTGCGGTTTTATTCCAGGTAGTACCACCATCGGTTGTTTTCAAAATTAAACCCTGGCTGCCCACGGCAAAGCCAGTTTGGGAGTTTAAAAACTCCAGGTTGTTAACAAAATCAAATGTCGAGATCTGCGTTTTAGTCCAGGTGGCGCCACCATTTGTAGTTTTGGCTATTAGTCCGCTGCCCGAAAATGTTGTGTAAAAACCGGTATCAGCATTTAAAAAATAAACGCTTCTTATCTGGTCAGGGCTATCGCCGGTTAATATTTTAGTCCAGCTGCTGCCGGCATCGGTGGTTTTATACAAATCAACCAGGTCGGCCGCGTAACCGGTATTGTTAATAAATGCGCTGTGCCTTAGGCCATAGGTGCCGGTTAGCGGCATTTCCTGCCAGGTTAAGCCGCCATCTGTGGTTTTCTCGTTTTTATAGAGTCCAAAAATATAGCCCTTTTTGCTATCGGTGAAGTTAATACTGAGGTAGTCGTCGCTTGCAAGCATCGATAGGTTTTTCCAGCTATCGTTATTTTGCGTTATCCAGATATTACGACCCTGCGGACCAGATCCATAACCGTTGCCCGAACCTACCATTATCCCGGTAGTTTTACTTTTGTTAAATTTTATTCGGGTAAGTGCCAAATATCCGGGTTGCAGGTCTTCGGCCCAGGTTACGCCCCCGTCAGTGGTTTTGTATAATGCAGATCCGGCGGAGCCTCCAACAGCATAGCCGGTGTTATCATCAGTAAAATAAAATTCGCCTATGTAGCTACTTACAACGCTTACTCTTATCCAGGTATCGCCGCCATCGACAGTTTTAAGCACGTCGCCGGCCTTGCTGACCATATAACCCGTTTTGGCACTGGTAAACAATATTTTATACAGGTTTGCAAATTGGTCTAAAGGCAGATTATTAATTTTTTGCCAGGTATCCCCGCCATTTTTTGTGCGCATCAAGGTAAGGTCATCGCCGCATGCAAAACCGGTTTGTTCGTCAATAAAAAAAAACGAGTTAATGGAGCCAAAATATGTCGACGTGTTTTTTTTCCATGACCGGCCGCCATCTTTTGTTTTAAATGATGCCTGGTCGGTAAACGCGTAACCAATATCGCTGGTTACAAAAAAGGTGTTTTTTACCGCCTCGTCTGCTACATTAATAGGGAACCAGTTATCGCCGGCGTCCTCGGTTTTTAATAATATCGATTGAAAACTGTAGTTAGTTTCGTAGGATGCGTAACCGGTTTTACTATCGGTAAATTGTATTTTATTAAGTGGCCCCTTGTAGCTGCTATTGGCCATTGCCCAATCTTTACCATTATTGTCGGATTTGAGGATAACGCCATCATTGCCGGCCACAACTATACGGGTGCCTGCAAAGTCGGCACCATATAAGGCATAGGCCATATTTTGAACCACTGCGCTGCAATTGGTAGCTGCTGTAACATCGGCAGGCTGGTTAACGCTTATAACAAATACCTGCTCATAGCTGGTGGTATCACTGCTGGCTTTTACGCGGATGGTATAGGTGTTTTTATCAGCATACTTAAAAGCAGCGTTAGTTTTTAAAACATTGGCTTCGATGATAAAACTTTTATTATCGGCCGATCCAGTTCCGCTTATCAGCTGGTAAGTAAAAGCCCTGGCGGTGTTTTTGACCGAAAATGTACCAACCGCAGTAGCTTTTGCCTGGTTTTCATTAACCCCTGCAGCGCTTAAATTTATCATAGCGGCGGTATCTGTAAAGCTGATGCTTTTTAATAAACCCCCGCCGGGCAGTTGCCTTTTAATATCGGCTTTGCCCTGGCTGGTGCCTGCAAGGTTAACCACAAAATTACCCTGGAAACTGTCATTGCTCCTGATCACCAGGCTGCCATTATCCTGTATTTCTTTCGCCGGCAAATATGCCAGCTTAAAAGTTGTTTGCTTGCCTGGTTTTATAATTTGCGTGGGCGTACCATTTACATAAAAAGGGGTGCCCGCAACGCTTATCTCTGATAATACCAGGTCGGTAGTGCCTGCGTTTGTAAGCACGAATGATTTTACAACGGTGCTATCCACTTTCGAGTTCAGGCTCAGTTTATCGCCCGATGTAAGCGAGGTGTAATCGGCAGTTACCGTTATTAACGGACCGGAAACATTATTCCAAAGCCCGGTAACAGCGTTATAGCTAAGCTTTGAGGTAAAATAAAGTGTATTATTAAAATCAAATAAAGTGGCCGGGTTTGCCGGCGAGCTAAACTGACTTTTGATTGTTCCGGAAGCATCAACCGCCCATAAACTACCTGCCGAGTTGTAAAACAGCTTGTTGTTTGAAACAACCGGCAATGTGGTGGTTGTAACAGCAGCATCAGATACTTTAACTGTACCGGCTGCTGTGCCATCACTGTTCCATAACGCAAAATTTGACGAGGCAGCAAAATATAGCTTATTATTATAACTCACAAAATCCTGCATTTGCGAACCGCTTGAATACCGTTGCCAGTCAAAACTTTTTAAGCTAACAGTACCAGTCGGCGTGCCATCGCTGTGCCATAAATAATTAAAACCCTTGTCGTTGGCATCAACTGTACTGATGGAAAAGAAAAAGCCACTGCCTACGGCTGTTATGTTATCAATATCGTTTGATCCGTAGGTTACAGCATCATATTGGTGCAGCAAAACAGGTTTGTCATCATCGGCCCCAAGATGATACAGGCGGATGCTTTGCCTGTATGAAGTATTGGTAATAAAAACCAATCCGTCGCTTACTGCACGCAGGGCATCAACGGTATAATAATCATCAACAGCTACGGCTTTTGTGCCCGCTATTGTTCCATCGGTTTTCCATAAACCCTGGCGGATAAAGAAAATGTTGTTTTTTACTACAGTAAGCTGGCCCGACCCAAAATAGTCCAGATCAGTTAATCTGATGGTTCCGGCGGCAGTGCCATCTGTTTTAAATAATGCCGAGGTAGGCGTACTGTCTGAATCGGTGCCGGTAAATACCAGCACGCCATTTACTGCTGTTAAATTTGCCGGCATCGAACCATTAGAGCCAATACGCGCGGGGTTGATATCCTTTACCATGGTTGTACCCGCCGCAGTACCGTCGGTTTTCCATAGTTCGGTACCGTTTACACCGTCGGTAGCGGCAAAATATACTTTGCCATTATATACGGTTAAATAATTGGGGCTTGATGCCGGGTTACCAGGGGCAATATCTTTTACCATAACGGTGCCTTCAATGGTGCCGTTGCTTTTCCATAGTTCAAGGCCATGCACCCCGTCATCGGCAGCAAAAAGCAATAAATTGTTGTATTTGGTAAGCGGCCCTACCGAAGTAAAATTTTTAAGAAAATTCTGGGCATTAGAAATGTTAACACAGCAACACACTGTGAACAACAGGAGTATATATTTTCTACACATTTCGCAGAATATGATAAGGTTGTAATTCTTCCCCGAAAATAGGCAAAAAATTGATTATTAAAAAAATTGCTTATAAGAATATGTTTTGATCATACGCTTAAACAGTTCTGTTTCCGGGGTAAGAAAATAGTACGCTTTGATAAATTGCAGGGAGGGGTTTTATTACTGAAACGCTGCCAGGTATTAGTTACAATATATTGTTTTTTTTCTGCGGCTTTTTGGAAAATACAGCTCCAAAATTTGTGATAACTTGTTTAATTCTGCCACAAAATTGTAGGGTTATCAAACGGTTAATAACGGGGCACCGGGGGGATGACAATGGGTGCTAACAGGTAACAGGAGGGTAGTAACGGGATGCTTTTAAAGGCAGTTTTTTTAGCCCTACTGACAAGATCCTGTCAGTGTTCGGGTAACATGGGACCCGAACGGGCTTAAAATAGTTAATGTGTTGATAGTGAGATATAATTAAAAACAGCCTTTTACAATTCGAACACTTAAGTTGTTAATTAACAGCCGATTACAGGTGCTGCCCCGAACACCCCTCCTATTCTTGTACAAAAGCGAACACCTATTTTTAATTTTTTTTAGCGCGGCCTGTAACCTGCTTCAAAGCCATGTTGTCACAGCTTACAAATACACCAGTTAGGGTGATTGAAAAAAAGAACTTTATTAACTTATTAAAACTTAAATAAAATGGATACCGGGAATTTAGGAATATTAGCAGGCATTATTATTACCACAGGCTTTTTTGCCATGATATTTGCCATAGTTTACTTACACAAACGCGAGCGCATGGCGATGATAGAACGGGGCATGGACCCACGTGCTTACAAACCGCAATCTGCGCCGTATCAAAACTTAAAATGGGGCTTGTTGCTTGTTGGGGCTGGCATAGGATTGTTTTTAGCTTTTGTTTTAGACCATACCATGTTCCGCAGCATATCTGACGATGATGTAGCAGCGCTTTACTTTTCACTTATAGCCATATTTGGCGGTGGCGGCTTGTTCCTGTCATACAGGATCGAAAAAAAGGAAGTGTTGGATAAGGAAGACGCAAGGGCGGAGAAATAATTGTACTTAAGTCAAATGAACAAAAAAGGCCTTTCTGTTAATCAGGAAGGCCTTTTTTGTTCTTATAGATGTTTTAAGCTGTTACAGGTTTCTTTTTAATCCAGGGTTTTATGATGATAAACAGGATGAGTAAAACGGCTATGCCGCTGCCGGCCATAGGCAGGTAATCGCCGTGCATCACATAAAAAGTGAGGTCGGAGTTTAGGTTGATATCTTGTTTGATAGCAGTTTTGGTCCACCATTTGGTTTGCTGCACAACATCGCCCCGCTGGTTAATAAATGCCGAAATTCCCGTATTGGCCGATTGGGCTACCCACCTGCGGGTTTCAATGGCGCGCAGTTTGGCATAATCCAGGTGCTGGTCTTTACCAGATGTATTTTCCCACCAGCCATCGTTGGTAATAATGGCTATAAATTGCGCTCCCTTTTTTACCGAACGAGCAATATATCCCCCAAAAATAGATTCATAACAAATAACCGGATCGACGCCGATACCGCTTTGCGAATAAAAAACATCGGCATCCGCCTGGCTACCGTAAGCCCCGGTTGCTCCCCCAAGATGCTCAAAAACAGGCTTTAAAAACGATAATGCCTTACCAAAAGGCAAAGATTCGGCCCCGGGCACCAGCCGCGATTTATGGTAAAATTGCACTTTGTCGCCATTTTCAATATTCAATGCAGTACTAAAACTATCTGCATAAACGCCGGGTTGCTGTGTTGGGCTTGCAGTAGCCGTTTTGCGGGTATTGTATAACTTATAGGTTTCGGCCCCGGTTATCAGGTTGCCGTTTTTATAGCTGTGCAAAAAGGCATGTGCCTGCCTGTAGTAAGGGTTTTGCTGTATCCGGTCTTCATCTATATAATCGGGAATGGCCGTTTCGGGCCATAAAATAAACTCGGTGTTGGGCTGTGCTATACCCTTTGAAAGGTTGACCATAATGTCAATCTGGGTGGCCGTTGGAATGGTTCCCTCCTTTTCATACGGATCGATATTGGGCTGAACAGCAACAATATTTGATGGATTGCTTTGCTCTGTGTAGTTATAATAAGTGTATAACGAGAAGCTGAGGGGCACAACGATAGCCAGTACAAACCCGCAGATAAGCTGCTTTAAGCGCAATTGTTTGGCTTGCGCCTCGCGCAGGCCGACGTAAATTAAAAAGGCCAGGATGTTTACTACCCAAATCCAAATAGTGCCGCCATAAACGCCGGTATACTCGTACCATTGAATCCATTGGTGACTAACTGCAAAACCATTGCCAAGGGTCATCCACGGAAAGTTTAAATCCCAGCTTTGGTGCAGGTATTCGTAAGCTACCCACAAGCAAACCAGGCCGGCTAAGCCCCAGCCGCGGCTGGTTAACAAGCGTAAGCGATAATACAGCCAACAGGCAGCAGCCATAAGCAATGGGCCTAATGAATAAGGTATTAGCGTAACCGGGATGGCTGCCACGTTGCCAACCTGTTTCAAGGCGTTGTAAACCCAGTATACAGATCCTACATTCCATACAAAAAAGCCTATGAATGCAGTATTGAAAATCAGTTTCCCTTTTTTTGCTGATGTAGATTGGATGATGTTCTCCATCGCCAGCAGCATGGGCACAAAGCCAATAAAAAGTAGGAACGTTGTATAAGGTGTTGGCGGCCAGGCTATCCACAACAATAAACCGGAAAATATGGCTAAGGGAAGATTTTTTTTCATTAATAAGGGTAAAGAAGATCTATTTAAAGGTATCGCCGGGGTTTGCAAATTTATCGGCGTTGTACTTGTCGGAATTTCCTTTCGGAATAGATAGCGAATGCCATTTTGACCCTGTTATCATTTTGCCGATAAAAACAATCTGGCCTATATGATAGGGATAATGGGCCAGCTGCCGGTTTATTGCATCCTCAATACGGTGTGGCTCGTTGCGGATTTTCACTGTTTTTTCCCAGTCTTCGGCGGTTAACGAGTTTAGGGCGTTAAACAAACAAGCCCAGCCCTGGTCCCAGGCAGCCATGATCTGTTCGCGGGTGTTAATGGTTTCTTCAAATTCTGCGTCGCGGTTTCGCCATTCTTTCTCGCCATCGGTGATCAAAAAATTGGTCCATCGCGACAGCATATTTCCGGATAGGTGCTTGATGATAATGGCAATGCTGTTGCTTTCGGCATTAAACTGCCAAAACAGGTCGGCATCATTTAATTGCGCAAATGTTTTTTCGCCTAACTTTTTGTAATAGGCAAACTGTGTGATGGCACTCTTCAAATAAATATCCATGGCTATTCGTCGTCGTTATCGTCGTCTTTGTACTTGTTCTTTGCCGGCTTCGGTTCGGCACCGGCCACGCACATTACAAACTCGCCTTTTAGCGGATGTGTTTCAAAATATAATTTTACTTCGGCAACAGTTCCGCGCACAGTTTCTTCGAACATTTTAGTGAGCTCGCGCGATACCGAAATGAGCCTGTCGGCACCAAAATACAAGGCCATCTCGTCCAGCGTTTTCAATAAACGGTGCGGTGACTCATATAGTATGATCGTACGCTCTTCGGTGGCCAAAAACTTATAGCGGGTCTGGCGTCCTTTTTTCAACGGTAAAAAACCCTCAAAACAAAATTTATCCGTAGGGAAGCCCGAATTTACCAGTGCCGGCACAAATGCAGTAGCGCCGGGCAGGCATTCCACGTCCAAATTGAATTTTAAAGCCTCGCGCACCAGGAAAAAGCCCGGATCGGATATCGCCGGTGTACCGGCATCAGATATCAGCGCGATGTTTTTACCCTGCAGCAAAAACTTAATGATCTCGTTTGACGACTGGTGCTCATTATGCTGATGATGGGCAAATACCTTCTGGTGAATATCAAAGTGTTTTAACAGCGGTGCCGATGTACGCGTATCCTCGGCCAAAATCAGGTCAACTTCCTTCAACACGCGAAGCGCCCGAAGGGTGATATCTTCTAAATTACCTATTGGTGTTGGAACTAAATATAATTTGCCTCTTTCGTTCATGGTTCATAGATGATAGTTCATAGATGTTTTGTGTAAAGGCCGTTGTTCAGTTGTCGTAAATCAGCCATGAACTATGAACCATATGCCATGAACTTATTCACAAAACAGCTATGAACTATGAACCATAAACTATGAACTAATTATATCTTTGCCTAAAAAATAAAATAATGCTGCAAGTTAGTTATATCCGGGATAACCGGGAACAGGTTTTGGAACGTTTGGCTGTAAAAAATTTTAAACAGCCCGAACTGGTTGATGAGTTAATAGGGTTGGATGACAAACGCCGCTCCACCCAAACCAGTATGGATAACGTTTCGGCCGAGGCCAATGCAGCATCAAAACAAATTGGCGACCTGACGCGTGCCGGCAAAAAAACCGAGGCGGAAGAGATTAAAGCCAAAACTGGTGCATGGAAAGAAGACATCAAAAAATTTGGCGATCAGCTGGCCGCAACAGAAGAAGAGCTTTACCAAAAACTGGTATTGCTACCCAACCTGCCGCATAGTTCGGTGCCCAAAGGCTTAACGCCCGAAGAAAACGAAATTGTTTTGGAGAATGGCGCGAAGCCGGAATTACCCGCCAATGCCCAGCCACACTGGGAACTGGCTGCAAAATATAACCTGATTGATTTTGAACTGGGCGTTAAAATAACCGGCGCTGGTTTCCCCGTTTATAAAAATAAAGGGGCCAAACTGCAACGGGCGCTCATCAATTATTTTATCGACGAAGCCGAAAAAGCAGGTTACAGCGAAGTGAGCGTACCACTAATGGTTAACAAAGACTCTGGTTTTGGAACCGGGCAGTTACCCGATAAAGAAGGACAGATGTATTTTGTAAATGAGGACGAACTATACCTAATCCCCACTGCCGAAGTGCCTATTACCAACATCTTCCGCGACGTAATATTAAAGGGAGATGATTTGCCGGTTAAACATTGTGGGCACACACCATGTTTCCGCCGCGAGGCAGGCTCTTACGGCGCATATGTGCGCGGGCTAAACCGCCTGCACCAGTTTGATAAGGTAGAGATTGTACAGGTGGTACATCCGGATAAATCATACGAAACATTGGAGCTAATGAGTGCCCATGTACAGGGATTGCTGCAAAATCTTGGCTTACCATACCGCGTGCTCCGCTTATGCGGCGGCGATATGGGCTTTGCATCGGCTTTAACTTATGATATGGAAACCTGGAGCGCTGCACAACAACGCTGGCTGGAAGTATCATCCGTATCAAACTTCGAAACATTCCAGAGCAACAGGCTAAAATTGCGTTTCCGCAATGCCGAAGGCAAAACACAATTAGCACACACCTTAAACGGAAGCGCATTGGCATTGCCACGCATTGTAGCTACTTTATTAGAGAATAACCAAACTGAAAAGGGGATTAAAATACCAGAAGTATTGGTACCTTATACTAAGTTTGAATGGATTGATTAACTTTTGCAACATCAAAAATAATGTCATTGCGAGCGCAGCGCGGCAACCTCGTCGCAAATTGAGGTAAAGCGCTTGCAATGACATTTATCCATAGCACTCCTATTCTCGCAAAGCACTTACGCCCTTTTGTCATTGCGAGTGACCATCAGCCTATGCTGAAAAAAGAAGTAATGACATGGCTGCGACCGGAATTCATGTAGAGACGCATCACATGCGTCTCTCCTATTCTCGCAAAGCACTTACGCCCTTTTGTCATTGCGAGTGACCATCAGCCTATGCTGAAAAAAGAAGTAATGACATGGCTGCGACCGGAATTCATGTAGAGACGCATCACATGCGTCTCCCGCCAGACCGGTTTCGATTTGCATGTGGGAGACGCATGTGATGCGTCTCTACAAAAAAACATTAATAATCAATATATTATAATGATGTCATTATAAGGCACGAAGCAATCCCGAACTATGTGGGACTTAGCATGTCGGGGATTGCTTCGTGCCTCGCAATGACGGATATTTGATATTGACAATCAGTAACTTACAAGCACGTCATTATAAGCGATAGCGTGGCAATCTCGTCGCCAAACCAGGCGAATGTGCCGGTCAGACAGCTAATCATACCACCCATTGCTCAAGTCACTCCACGATGGATTAAAGCCCACAATCAAATCGATCTTCTTTTGCCGGGAGCCCGCTTTTAATTGTTTGTCCCGCGCAATAGCATCCTGTATGCATTGAAATTCTTCGTAATAAACTAACTTGTCGCATTTATATTGAGCGGTGAAGCCATTATTAACTTTTTGCTTATGTTGTCAATGCGGCTTTGCAAATCGTTGGTTACGCCAATGTAGAAGACCGTGTTGGCTTTATTTGATAAGATGTAGATATAGTATTCGTGAACCTTCATGATCGATATGCATGTGGCCAAGGTTGGCGACGAGGTTGCCGCGCTGCGCTCGCAATGACAATTTATTAAAATGCGAATAACATATATGTATGCAACAATGTATATTAACTTGATGCCTTTGCCATCAAAGCCATAACCGGGGCGTCGAAAATATTGGCGAAGGCATTTACAAAGCTGTTGCCCTTTTCGGTGTTTTTAAAATCTTCGGGATAAAAAATGTAATCAACCCCCAGCACTTTTAAAAGGCTATCAACCTTGGTGTGCTCTTTTTGCTTGTAACAGCAAATCTTTATTTTATTGTAAGCCGGGTTTGATTGTAAGCGACGCAATATCTTTTCTATGTCTGCGTTCAAATGATCGTAGTCAAAAATTACCAGGTTGGGTTTCTGCTCGTGAATGGATGGGAAAATATGACTCGTTGACGAAATATGCTTAAATTGTTTATTATTCGGCAATAACTCAACCGAAAAAGTATCGGGAGCAACCAATAGCACATTTTTAGACCGTACTCGGATCATGATCAATCAATTAAGGGGACTTAAAAGTAATTGTTAAAGTGCACTTTGTCAACAAATTATTGCTTATTTTAAAAAAATAATGCAAAAAAGTATAGTTTGTTACAAATTTAATAGGCGAACAGACACGGGGTTTCTTTTGGGTTAATTGGTGTTGCCCAAAGGTTAATTCGCGTTGGTCATGGAGACTTGTACGGTGGAAAATAAAAAAAGTTACGGCAGCCAGATAGATTTTTATAAATACACTAATAGCCGGAATTTAAACTATCCGTTTTGCATTATCCTTCACAAATGTATCCCAGCCCGAGTATGATTTTTTACTGCCTGAGGCCGATTTTGTGCTTGTACCCATCCTTTGAAAAGAATGGCAAACAGCCACAGCCAAGCCGTCGGTAGCATCTAAAAAATCGGGCGTTTCTTTAAACTTTAACAAGTTTTGCAGCATGGCCGCAACCTGCTCTTTAGTGGCATTTCCGTTGCCGGTTATTGATTGTTTTATTTTGCGGGGAGCATATTCTGTAATATCTAAATTGCGCGATAGCGCCGCCGCGATAGCCACACCCTGCGCACGGCCCAGTTTGAGCATTACCTGGATGTTTTTACCATAAAACGGAGCTTCGATAGCCAGGCAGTCTGGGTGGTAATTATCAATAAGGGCTACGGTTTTTTCAAATATGCGCTGCAGCTTGAGCATATGGTCGTCAAGCTTTTCCATCTTTACCACACCAAGGGCAATAAGCTCTATCCTGGGGCCGGTTTCTTTAACCAGGCCATAACCCATAACTGCGGTTCCGGGGTCGATTCCTAAAATAATACGCTCTTTTGTGTTGGCCTGCTGCATACCCCTCAAAGGTAACCAATCAAAGCAAACTATTGTGCAGAACGGCTATATATTGCTCCCGCGATATCATTCGCGCACCCATGGATTCCAGGTGGCTGGTATGCACCTGGCAATCTATTAGTTTAAATTTATTGGTTTGGCACAGGTAAATTAATGCTGTTTTTGATGCGTTACTTACTTTGCTAAACATGCTTTCGCCACAAAAAACATCGCCAACCCATACCCCATAAAGCCCGCCAACCAATTGGCCCTGTTCCCATACTTCAACAGAGTGGGCGTAGCCTTCGGCATTCATGTTGATGTAGGCAGCCTGCATGTCGTCGGTAATCCAGGTGCCGTCCTGTCCTTCGCGCGGCGCGGTCGAGCAGGCTTTTATAACATCGGCGAAACAGGTATTAGTTGTAACCCTGAACCGGTTTGAACGGAGTACCTGGCCCATCGATTTGGAAATTATTAATTCATCGGGATACAGCACAAAACGCTCATGGGGCGAATACCAAAGGATAGGGGAATCGTCGCTATACCAGGGGAAAATACCATTTTGATAAGCTAACAACAGTCTTTGGGATGATAGATCGCCGCCTACAGCCAAAAGCCCGTCTGGTTCGGCCAGATCGGGCTCAGGAAAAAGTAAACGTTCATCGAGCCTGAATATCATCAGGCGCAAATTTAAGCTTTGCGGCGTATCACCAGTTTTTTATTTTGCGCTTTGGCAATGGCGTCAAAATAGGTTTGCATTTCGTTGTATTTGGCTGCAGGGATTACCTGGTTGGTTAAGTTGAACCGGGCTATACTTTTAACTTGTTTTTTTAAGGCATCATAGGTGTAATTGATATCATAATTGCCGTAGCTAAATTTTAAACTTTGGTTTGTTGGCAAAGTTTCAACTTCAAAATCGGCAGGTAAGTCAATTGTGGTAACACATGATTTTTGAACAGGGCTGTTGAAGTAATAGCTGGTGCTTCTTTTTTCCTGGTCTGGAACGGTAACGTCCCACAACGAAAAAGCAAGAGGCCTGTAAAATTGCTTATCGCCACTGGCCATGTCGCAAAACTTATCATAATCCAGTTCAAGTGTTACATCTTTTACGCCATTCCTGTCGCCCAACGGGTTATAATTAAAAACAGATGGCTGTTTGATATGGAGCTCTTTAAGCAAATACTGTTTTTGTTCATCAACTTTATAATTTGGAAGGCGATCTACAAAAATGCGCCGGTACTCGCCGGAGCTTGAAATTTTTATAATCGCTTTGGCGCCGCCATCTGCATCTAATGTAAGATGAACCTCGCTATCAAAGGTATTGTCGGCCGCTATGCTTTTGGGCGTGCTTACCAGTTTTCCGCCATCGTCAGTAATCAGCAACGCATTCCTGTTCTCGGTAAATGGACCAAGTTTACCAAATGCTGTGGTACTGCTGGTGCATTCAAGCCAGGTAGTATCATTTTTGAATGGGATGCACAAGATGGCATGATTAAAAGAGTTATTAGGAAATGCCGAATCAACGGGTTCTTCATTATTGCCGGCCCTGATGATAGCATAATATGCGTTTATATTAACGGCTTTCAGTAACGAATACATGTAATTTGAAAGGGCTTTACAATCGCCATATTTCTTTTGATCAACAAAGGTTGCCGGGAAGGGTTTATAGCCACCAATACCCAGTTGTATCCCTACATAACGCATGCCTTTTTGCATATAGTTATACAGGAACCGTGCTTTTTCTCTATCTGTTTTAATGGTATCTGTCATTTTCCTTATCTCGGCAATACGTTCCGGGCTTAACGAACAAACATCGCTGTTTAACCCCTTTATCCAATTGCCAAATGATTTCCAGGTAGTAAAATCACCGGGATAGCCAAAACAATCAAATGAATTTGCTGCGAATGAAACTTTTGGCAATATGTTCCATGAAAGAACATGGGGCTCCTTTTTTATCGCTTTAATATTTTTAACAGTCCAGGTGTAGGTATCTAATCCGTCGACAACTCCTTTTTCAGGAATGAGCGAGCAATTGCGGTTTTTATATCTGAAACCGATAGCCGGATTACATGAAAGCTTATAGGAAGCATGCTGAACAGATTGCTCAACCTTATCCTGGATATACCATTCGCCTAACCCAATAAAGCTGCTGATGGTTTCTTCATATTCAAATTCAACCGTTACCGGATATGAAGCGATGGCATGCTTGATAGCCAAAAAGCGCTCGTCGGTAACCATTGTTTCGTCGTTAGCAGCAGAGCCATCGTACATATCGCTTTTGTGGTATTTTTTTATTGGGACGCCAAGCGCATTATACACATGAATTTCCAGTCCCGAATAATAATCATACTTTTTATTGTACCCCATTTCAAGGATTGCCTCATCGTCGCCTTTTTCGTTCAAAATGGTAACAATGCTATGGTGTTTTGATACCATTTTACCAGGGCCTTTCACAATTACCTCATCGCTTGAGTACCGTACTACAGAATTGGCCTCATCTTTTAACGAATCAGGAATAGTTGCTGCGACATATAAATCTTTAGGAATATTTTTATCCTGACAAAAGCTCTGGTTATACAGTGCGCATAAGGCTGCTGTGGTGAGCAGCAGCCTGGTGTAATGTTTAATACACATAATCTTATTAGCCTTTTTTAAGTACAATCTGCTCGTTAAGCATATCATACATTTTTTTACAAAACTCACGGAACTCGGGGTAGTTCTCCTTAAAATACATCGACTTTTTATGATCGATGCTAAAGCGAACCATTATTGACCCATCCTGCTCGGCAACCATGCGTTTAAAAACTACAGTTCCATCGGGTATGGCCATGCTGATGCTTTTGGGCATTGCATCAATTTTATACCCTGTCGGAATTTTAAAAATGCCGGTTATGGCGTAGTTATCGCGGTAGCCAAAATCAATATCGGTAAAGCGGTTTTCGGCCAAAAACGGGTTTGTTTTAAGGCCGGTAAACAGATTTGAATTAAAGTAGATGTAATTATCATCGCTGCCGGTAAGGTCGAGGTTGAAATTGAGCTTTTGACGTAACGGCAGCGTGTCAATATCCATATTCTCGAAGGTAAGGCCCGATATTTTTAAGCTGTTGTTGTCTTCGCGTAAGTAGTCATTATACTTTTTTTCGCCATCGGTTTTATACTTTTTGGTGAGGTAAATTTTGTTATAGCTAAAACTGCTGATATCGGCAGTGCCACTCATTTTGCCATCGGGCTTAATTTCGGCATTCAATAAAACAACCTGGCGTATAGGGTCCGGTTGTTGCAAAAAGGGCAGGTCATACACCTTATTTTCTTTATCAAGCATAAGGCCAAATGAATTTAAAAATACCTCGGGCACCTGGTTGTACAAATTATATTTGTTGGTAGCATCAAGTACATAATATTTGGCGCTATCAACCGGGATATATGCAACAGTACTGTTAAACTGGGTGGTTGATGGATAGCTGGGGTTTATACGGCCATTTTTGCGGGTGCTCACCATCATCGGATAAACATTTAAGCCTGCCTTTTTAAGCAGGTGATAAAGGATAAGGTTTACTTCGGCCGAGTTTCCAATCTTCTTTTCCCATGCTTTTGGTGTTCCGTCGTTGGTATAGTGGGCATAGTAATCGTTCCATTTCATGGTATTTTTAACCTCGTTAAAAATATAGGCAATTTTTTCATCGTCGGTTTTAAGTGCTTTTGCCTTATTAATAATTACTTCTTCGCCGGTAAGTTTCCGGTTAAACTGGCCACCAAAATCCTCATCATCTACCATGTTTTGGCCAACTTTTGTCCACGAATCCTGGAAGTTTGGTGCAAAATAGCCGGGTATGCGGATGCTTAATAATTGGAAAAGGATCCGTTCGGAATTGTCATTGCGGGCATCCATATACGGTTCATCTTTTAACGAGGGGATATTCACCATTGCCTCGGTATGCGTGTTTGATGAACTTGTTTTATCAACGGCGTAAGGAGAATGAATGTTTGAAAGCCTTTTATAAGTTAATATATCCGGGGTATTGGTATTCAACTCGCTATACCGGGTTGGCAAATCTGTTTGAAAATACCAATCGGGAAAGTTTGCAATTGATTGGCTTGTTAAGCGATACTTGTATTCGATAATTGTACCTGGTTTAACGTTAGGAAACGAAAACACCATGGCCGAGCGATACTTGTCAACAACTTCGGTAAATATCTGTTTTTTATCAACCTTAATAATTTCAACGGCGCCATTGGTTAAGTTAATAGTTTGAGCCTGTAAACCGGTAATGTATTCAATGCGATTGTAGCTGTAATATTCGATGCGGATGTTGGCCTCGTCTTTGCCGTTATCGTTAAAAATTTTGATGCGTTTGTGCCTGTCGGTGTTGATATTGTATTGCATATCAAAATACGTATCGCCTTTATCAAAAAGAATTTCGGCGTTGGCATCAGGTTCAAAATCGCATTTTGTCATTTCCAGATCGGCCTTATCAACTTTACCGAATGATTGAGCTGTTGGTAAGGGGGTGGCAGTTTGTGCGTTCGCGGTAATAGTTAAAGAGCCCAGCAATAGCAGGGAAAAGATTTTGTTCATGTCAATAAGGTTTAATCAGACGAATATAATAATAGGAAAACGATTCTTGTTAAAATAAATAAAACAATTTATTTAATTGTTTGTAATTGGGCCACATGTTTTTGGCTGGGCAAACACATTTAAATAGTTAACGGCGATCAGTTTAGTGTTAACCATGTTAAAAATTCAAAACGTTTATTGTGAAGTATTTATCAAAAATATGTCTGAAATGTGTTAAGTTATGTTAACCCTATTAGATGCGTTTGCCCTATGTTTTTTGTAAAACATATTTTATTAGTAATGACAGTCAATTACCTTTGTATGTGCTATTTTGGCGTTAAATAGCTCCGTTTGTGCTATATTAGTAAATTGGCACCGCGATTGATATACCATAGTTAATGAAGCAAAAATTTTATGATACTGCTGTGAAGCAGGAAAAAGCTGTTTTGGTTGGCGTGATGACACCCCACGTAACCGATGAGCAGGAGAAAGAATATTTAGAGGAATTGGAGTTTCTGGTTGCTACGGCAGGCGGCGAAACAATAACTCATTTTACCCAAAAACTACAAAGGCCCGATAGGGCTACCTTTGTGGGCAGCGGCAAGCTGGAAGATATTAAGGCTTTTGTTATTGAAGAAGAGATTGATATGGTGGTGTTTGACGATGAGCTGTCGCCATCGCAATTGCGTAATATTGAAAACGAACTACAGGTAAAGATACTTGACAGGAATAACCTTATCCTGGATATTTTTGCCAATCGCGCGCAAACCGCCCAGGCCAAAACCCAGGTTGAACTGGCCCAACTACAATATTTGCTGCCCCGCCTTACCCGTTTGTGGACCCACCTTGAGCGCCAGAAAGGTGGTATTGGTATGCGCGGACCGGGTGAATCGCAGATTGAGACCGACAGGCGTTTGATTTTGAATAAAATAGCCTTGCTGAAAGAGAGATTAAAGCAAATAGACAAGCAAAACGAAACCCAGCGCAAAAACCGCAGCCAGATGGTACGTGCTGCGTTGGTGGGTTATACCAACGTTGGCAAATCGACCATTATGAACATGGTATCTAAATCGGAAGTGTTTGCCGAAAACAAACTGTTTGCCACATTAGATACTACAGTAAGGAAAGTGGTGCTTGAAAATGTCCCCTTCCTGTTATCAGACACGGTTGGTTTTATTCGCAAGTTGCCACACCAACTGGTAGAGTGTTTTAAATCGACCCTGGACGAAGTGCGCGAAGCAGATATTCTGGTGCACGTAGTAGATATTTCGCACCCTAATTTTGAGGATCAGATACGTACTGTTAACGAAACCCTGAAAGATATTGGTGCTATTGATAAACGGATGATAACCGTATTTAATAAAATAGATGCCTTTAAACCAGAAGATCACCAGATAGAGCAGCAGGAAGAGCCGCTAACGCTGGATGATTTTAAACACAGCTGGATGGCGAAAAACAACAGCCCGGCCATATTTATATCGGCCACAAAAAGAGAAAATGTAGATGAGTTTAGGAATTTACTTTATGAGGAGGTGAAAGCGATACATACCGAGCGTTATCCATATGATCATTTGTTGTATTAAGCGGCGAAGCCCCCTAACCCCCTGAAAGGGGAACTTTTGATTCGCTAAGTCGCTAAATAAAACGGCCCCAATAATGCAAGAAGGGCCGTTTTATTTTTAAACTATGATTCCCCCTTCAGGGGGTTAAGGGGCTCAAAAACAAATCCTCTTTTATTGCAGGTATAAAATTATTCTTCAAAGCCGTATCAAAAAGCAGCTTTATCGCTTTCCTTCCTTCCTCTCCAAGCTCTACAGAATATTTATTTACATACAGGTCAATGTGTTTGTACATTACTTCTTCGCTCATCTCCTGGGCGTGCGAGCGGATAAACTCCAGGCCCGATTTAGGGTTGGCAAAAGCAAACTCAACTGATTTACGCAGCACCCGGTTCAGTTTGTGGTGAATATCTGCCGACAAATTACGGTTGGCCACAATGCCGCCAAGTGGAATAGCGCAGCCGGTTTGCTTTTCCCAATGATCGCCCAGGTCGATGATCTTTTTTAGGCCTCTATCCTGGTAGGTGAAGCGGTTTTCGTGGATGATCAATCCTACGTCAACCCGGCCTTCCAATACCGCGTTCTCGATATCAGAAAAAACAAGTTCTACTTTATTGATAGCGTTGGGGAAAGCGTTGCCTAACAAAAAATTGGCGGTTGTGTATTTGCCGGGAATCCCTATTCTGAGGTTTGGGTTGCCGGTTTCGAATTGCGAGAGTAGTTTTTCCGGATCTGATTTGCATATCAGCATTGGCCCCACGCCAAATCCTAATGCGCTGCCCGAATCTAACAGCACGTATTTATCGGCTACATAGGCAAAGGCATGGTAGCTAAGCTTGGTAACATCCAATTCGCCGCGAAATGCTTTTTGGTTCAGGGTTTCTACATCATCATAAAAAACCTCAAACTCCAGGCCTTCGGTGTCAATTTTATGGTGAATAAGGGCATCAAAAATAAAAGTATCGTTGGGGCAGGGAGAAAAGCCGAGGGTTAATTTCATATGGGTTGTACGTGTTACGTTTTAAGTTGTACGTGTTAAGTAATTGAAAGCCTACGTATAACGTACGACGTCAAACCTCAACCGTAATTAAAGTCGAATGATCGCGTCAATCAGATCAATGGCAAAGGTATTCAGATTTTTTATAGCCAGCCCTATTTGCCAGTTGTCACGGTTGCGTTTTTCGACATAATTTGACACAGCCCTGATTTGGATGCATCGCGCATTAACCTGCTGACAGGCATAAAAGAAAGCCGCGCCTTCCATACTTTCCAGTTGCGGATTTAAACGCTCCTGCACTTTTTTGATAGATGCATCATTCCCATGAACGGTATTTACTGTAATGGCCCTGGCTTTTTTCAAATAGAAATTACTTTCAACCTCATCTAATGTAGCTGTGGGTTTATAGGTTACCTCGCCAAAGCCCAAAACGTTCATGGGGATAAACTTTTCGTCGTCTTCCGCACCTGTTTCAGCAAAGGTATCGTCGGTTACTTCTACTACAAAGCCAGGCTCAATGCTCTTGTCGAAGCTGCCGGCTATGCCTAAATTTATTACCAGATCATATTTACCATGAACAAAATGACGCCCGAGTGCAAAAGCAGTGGGCACCATGCCGGCGCCGGTTATTAATACATCTATTTTATTACCAAAGTATTTGGCTAATGGTTCAACTTCGGGCGCCGTAGCAGCAACAACTAATATAAGCATCTTGCTTTTTGTAGGTTTTATTTACAGATTTTTGACCACGAATATAAAACAACTCGCCTGTTTTTGTTTTGTATATTTGCACCCACTTATTATTATGATGATACATATAACGCGCAAAGAACATTTTAATGCCGCTCATCGGATGTACCGTGAGGAATGGAGCGCTGAAAAAAACAATGAGGTATTTGGCAAATGTGCCAACCCCAACTGGCATGGTCATAATTACAATTTATTTGTAACGGTTAAGGGCGAAGTTACCCACGCAACCGGCTATCTGATGGACTTGAAAGAGCTTAAGGTTATTATTAACGAGCACGTTATTGAAAAGCTTGATCATAAAAACATCAATTTGGATGTTGAATTCATGGCTGGCAAAATGGCATCGACGGAGTTACTTTGCATCGAAATTTTTAACCAGCTTAAGGCGCCTATTGAGGCTTATGAGGGGGTGTTTTTACACTCGGTAAAACTATATGAAACTGAAAATAATTCCGCGGAATATTTTGGCGGATAACCGGATAAAATGATTGATAAAAACCACATCCCCGACCGCGATGATGATATTGACGGTTACACCAAAATAGACAGGTATAACCCACAACTGATTGAAAACCTATCGGCCCATTACCTTGATGTTTTAAAACAAATTGGCGAAAACCCCCAAAGGGAAGGCTTGTTAAAAACGCCGGAACGGATAGCCAAGGCAATGCTGTTTTTAACTCATGGCTATGACCTGGATGCCAAAAGCATCCTTAACTCGGCCATGTTCAAAGAGGAATACAGCCAGATGGTAATTGTAAAAGATATTGAAGTATACTCGATGTGCGAGCACCATATGCTGCCTTTTTTCGGAAAGGCACACATTGCCTATATTCCTAATGGCTATGTGGTTGGGTTAAGCAAAATACCACGCGTAGTTGACGCTTTTGCCCGCAGGCTGCAGGTGCAGGAGCGCTTAACCAACGAGATTCGCGATTGTATCCAGGAAACCCTAAATCCGGTTGGTGTAGGGATAGTTATTGAATGCCGCCACCTGTGTATGAGTATGCGCGGTGTGCAAAAACAAAACTCGGTAACCACCACATCGGCATTTACCGGCGAGTTTTTAAAAGAAAAAACCCGCACCGAATTTTTAAATTTGATAAGTTCCAAATTAAGTTGATTAAGTGAATGGTTGATTGGGTGAGTGGTTTCGGAAAATAAAAACACTCACCCAATCAACTCAATCAACCAATAAACCAAAGCAATGAAAGCATATATTTTTCCAGGGCAGGGTGCCCAATTCCCGGGTATGGGTAAAGATCTTTACGAGCAATCTGACAAAGCGCGTGAGTTATTTGAAAGAGCCAATGAAATATTGGGCTTCAGGATTACCGATGTAATGTTTGATGGCACAGCCGAAGATTTGGTACAAACCAACGTTACCCAGCCGGCAATATTTTTACACTCGGTAATTTTAGCGACTGTTTTGGGTGATGAATTTAAACCGGATATGGTTGCCGGCCACTCCCTTGGCGAATTTTCGGCCCTGGTTGCTGCAGGCGCTTTATCATTTGAAGATGGTTTACGCCTGGTTGCCGCCCGTGCTAACGCTATGCAAAAAGCCTGCGAAATACAACCATCGACAATGGCCGCCATTTTAGGCCTGGATGACTTTATTGTGGAAGATGTTTGCCAGCGGGCAAGTGCCGTTGTTGTAACAGCAAACTATAACTGCCCCGGCCAATTGGTTATATCCGGTAGTATTGAAGGGATTGACGAGGCCTGCGAAAAACTGCTGGCCGCGGGTGCAAAAAGGGCTTTAAAACTTAAAGTTGGCGGCGCTTTCCACTCGCCATTAATGGAATCGGCGAGGGTTGAATTAGAGGCGGCAATTGTTGCTACCGAAATTAAAGCCCCGGTTTGTCCTATTTATCAAAATATTGATGCCAAACCATATATCGATCCTGCTGTTATAAAACAAAATTTAATAGCGCAGCTTACCGGCGCCGTAAGGTGGACACAAACCGTGAAGCATATGTTGGAGGATGGCGCTACCTCGTTTACCGAGGTTGGGCCAGGTAATGTATTGCAGGGGCTTGTTAAAAAGGTTGATAGGGCAATAGTTACACAAAGCGCTGCATTACCTCAATAATAATTAAAAAGGCACTATTTAATAGTGCCTTTCGTTTTAACCCTGTAAAATATCTGACAGCAATTTGACAACCTCGGGAAAAATACGTTTGTTGCTAACCCTCATTGGTATAGGGCTGTTGTTTACGGCTATTTTTATCCAAAAAACATATACGCCGGTCAACAACCTCGACCAATCGGCCCTGGCTCTTGAGGCTAACTTGCACAATAAGGAAGCCTACATTGATAAACTGCTAAAAGATAAAGAACAGCTTAACAAATTTAAAACCCTGGCCGATAATGACCAGGAGGCCATTAACAGGATAGAGGAGTTTACTACCAAAAGGAACACCTGGTTTATAACAGCGTACAATAACCATTTAAGTTTTTGGAGCGGCATTAAAATTTTGCCAGATAGCATAGGCAATATCCGAGAGGGTAATTCTTTTATCAAGCAGCCCAATGGGTATTATGAGGCGATTAAGAAAACAGAGGGGGCTTTTTCAGTAATATTTTTCATCCCGGTAAAAATCAATTACAGCTTTACCAATCAGTATCTTCAAAACACTTTTGCTAAAGATTTAATAACGACAGACAATATTGAGCTTGCTGATCTGGGCGATAAAAATGCTTACGATGTACACAGCGTCAACAACGATTATCTTTTCTCTGTAAAACAAAAAGCCAGCAGCGTCAATTATGCATTTATATATTATCAGGCTGTTTTTTGGATTTTAACCATCATAACGCTTTGTATATTAATTCATAATATTTGCTGCCATATGGCGGCAAAGGGTTATGGCTGGTTGTCCGTGGTTTTCCTGGGTTTGTACATAATCGTGTTCCGCGTTGTTAATTTATATTATCACCTGCCCGATTTTCGGGGGATGCTTAAATTGTTTGACCCCGCCATTTTCCATTCTGGAATTTTGTATCCGTCTTTTGGCGACCTGTGTATTAACCTGCTTTGTGTTTTTTGGTTTGTTGTATTTATTTATCTGCAACGGCGAAGGTTGTTTACAGCGGTTTACAAAAACTCAGTGGGCTATTTTATTGTAGTTGGCTGCATTCTTTTGTTGATAGGGATATCCACATCATTGTTAAGGTTGTTTTATGACCTGGTTATCCATTCGGGCATCAATTTTAATGTGAACAATGTGCTTGGCCTGTCATCATTCAGTATTCTGGGTGTTTTAATGTTGTGCTTTAGTTTTCTCATTTTTTATCTTGTTGATGAGGTGGTTCTTTTTATATGCCTCAAGCTGGATGTACCAAAATTGCACCAGTTATTACTGCTGGTAGTAGGCGTTGTTATAAGTACAATTGTTTTTGCACGGCATTACGATTTTAGCTTGTTTTACTTGTTGTGGATGCTGCTGGTAGTGATGAGGGCATTTGGATTTGTTTACCAGGGCGGTAAGCTTACAACAAGCGCCTTTTTGGGCGTGCTTTTAATCTGTTCGTTAATTTCGGCTATTAAGTTAAACCACTTTGAAGGCATTAAAGAGGAGTCTGTACGCAAAAAGTTGCTGCAACGGTTAGGCGACCCAATTGACCATTATGCCGAAAACGCATTTATAAAGATTGAGAAGCGGATTCTTGTTGACACAACTATTGTGCGCTACTTTAAGGAAAATATACATAACAACGAGTACCTGTTAACCCGTTTTCAGAAACTGTATTTTGATGGATACCTGTCAAAATATGTTATTAAAATACACGAGTATGATGCCAATGACCAGCCCCTGGCCAATGACGACATCCCGATAACCGGGTTTAAAGACCAGGTTGTATATAATTCATATAAGGTTGTACCAACATCTTATTTTTACCGGGGCACAGCATCGTTTGGGCGTCAGAGTTATTTTGCGATACTGCCTATAAAAAACGGAAATAAGCAATTAGGAACATTGGCCATTGAATTTACATCAAAACCAGTTCAGGTGCTTGGAGCTTTCCCCGATCTATTGATCGAAGGATCGTTACAATCCGAAGATGAATTTAAAGATTACTCATATGCTTATTACTATGATAATCGCTTGCAAAGCCAACGGGGAAGTTATGTTTACACCCTTAATAACCCAGATTTTAAAGGGGTCCTAAAAAGTTATATTATAAAAACCACCCGGTTCAATAATCCCGAATGGTACAATACCTTTACAAAATACGACCACCTGATTTATAAACCCAACAAACGCAATATCATAGTAGTAAGTAAAGAAACAAACCCCCTCTATAATGGGGTAGCCTCGATTACTTTCTTTTTTATGGCCTTGTTGATATTTAGTGCCATTATTATTATAGTTAGGGGTGCATGGGTACGTGTAAGGATTTTGAGTATTAAGGATGATAAAATCCGGTGGAAATTTAGGATTAATTTTGACAAGGTTCTTTATCGAACCCGCATCCAGTTTGTAATGATATTTGCGGTTGTGGTTACGCTGATTGTGGTAGGCTTTATTACTTTTGTATCAATAGGGCGCCAATACCACGAACAGCAAGATAAACAAATCCGCGATAAAATAACCAGGATAGCCGAAACCTTTCAAACCGGCGCGCTAAACCGGTATATATATAATGTAAACGAGAAAAACCAGGTTGATTTTAACGTACTGGCCGAAACATATTCTACCGATCTTATCCTGTTTGATACCAATGGCGTGCCGCTGGTTACAACCCAGCCTAAAATGTATGAGGCGGGCCTGGTGGCTAAAAAAATGAACTCCCGCGCTTTTATCTACCTGAGCAGGCTGCAAAAAACAGAATTTGTGAATGATGAAAAGATAGGAGAATTGAACTACAAGGCCGCTTATGCTCCCATAGTAAGCTCGGGGCAAAAGGTTATTGCCTACATCCAGCTGCCCTATTTTTCAAATGAAGCAGATTATAAACAACGCATAAGTTCATTGTTGAATGTGATGATAAATGTTTACGCATTGGTGTTTTTAGCTATTGGCTTATTGGCCATTATTATTGCCAGACAAATTACCGCGCCATTGAGCTTTATACAGGAAACGTTGAGTAAAACCATCTACGGTAAAAAGAACGAGCCCATAAAATGGCAGCGAAATGATGAGATTGGGGCATTGGTTAAAGAGTATAACAAAATGATATCGGCCCTTGAGAATAGTGCAACCAGATTGGCGCAATCTGAACGGGAAAGTGCCTGGCGCGAAATGGCCAAACAAGTGGCCCATGAAATTAAAAATCCATTAACGCCACTCAAATTAGGTTTGCAGCTACTTGATAAATCATGGCGGGATAAGGACCCTAAGTTTGATCAAAAGTTTGAGCGTTTTAGCAAGTCATTTGTTGAACAAATAGAAAGTTTGTCATCCATTGCATCGGAATTTTCGGCTTTTGCCAAAATGCCCGATACCCGCATTGAGCAATTGAATGTTTTTGAAATGCTTAACCAGGCCGTAACCATATTTAAGCAGATGGACAACATGCACATAGTATACCAACTGCCCGAAGCTCCTTTTATAATAAATGCCGATAAAGATCAGCTATTGAGGTGTTTTAATAATTTATTGAAGAACGCGATTGAGGCCACGCCGGCAGAAAGAAAAGGGCTGATAAATATCAATTATCTTATAACCAGCAAAAATGTGCTGCTTACCATAAAAGATAATGGTAACGGGATTCCAGAAAATATGCGCGAAAAAATATTCGAACCCAATTTCACTACCAAAAGTTCTGGTACGGGACTTGGGCTTGCCTTTGTGAAAAACTCCATCGAGAATGCCAACGGCAAAATTTGGTTTGAGACAACCATTGGCATCGGCACAACTTTTTACCTGAGTTTTCCGTCCGCATAATTTGAGGTAAAGGGCGAAAGGTGTTTTATTGTGAAGCAAACACCCTCCTTTTATCTGAGATTGCGGCTGCTTTTACCTTTCCAACAGCTACCTTTCGCCTTTAACCTTTATCCTTTCAACTAATCCCGCGCGAATTTCTTCACCGTTTCCGTAACATGTGCCAAATGGTGTTTGCTGTGCCAGGAGTACAGCGCCAACCCTTTTTTAAGCGAAACGGTATCACCGGATGCTGGATGTACAAAGGTGCGTTCCCATTCGTTTTCGGTAAAGCTTTCAAATAAGGCTACCATGTGAATATGAATACCTTCCAATATTTTTAATGACGATTCTACCGGCAGGCGATAATCGGGTAGTAAAGCCCAGTCAGCCTCTTCGTAAGGCTTTATAACTGGGTTGGTTTCGGTTAGGGCCAGCTTAAAACGGGTGATAGAGTTCATATGGCTGTCGGCCAGGTGATGGATTACTTGCCTCAATGTCCAGCCGCCGGTACGGTACGGGGTATCCAGTTCCTGGTAGTTTAAACCGGCTATGGCATTACGCAATTTGCCGGGCAATGTGCGCAGATCATCTACCCATTCGCGGATGTTTTCGTCGGTGTAAGATGCCGGTGGTGCAAATTTCCCAATCGGGAACCTCATTTGTTCGTCTGTCATAAATGTTAAAAAAAATTAAATTAGGTATAATTTTATAGTACAGCAAGCTTTAGCCTAAATTAGCGTTCTGTACGTGTTAGTTAAAACGATGATAAAAAAACTGTTTTTAGTACTGCTGCTGTTAAAATGCTCCTTTACATATGCCCAAACCATTAAAACCGATATCCTTGTAATTGGCGGTGGTCCTGCCGGCGCCTCGGCGGCCATACAGGGAGCCCGCAGCAAAATTAAAGCAGTATTGGTTGAAGCTGGCCCGCAATTATGCCCATCAATGCAGGCTCAAACAATGATAACTATCGGTAACGGGCGTAACCTGCAATCAGGTATCTGGGGCGAATTCCGAAAATGGGTGACAGTGTTTTACAAAAAAACACCAGGGTATGACACCACGTATAATGCCCCACTTGGCTTAGAGCCATACACCGGAGCGGCTATTATAAAAAAAATGGCCGATACGGTTAAAAATCTAACCATAAAACTAAATACTATTGTTAGCTCGGTAAAAAAAGATGGGGACGGCTGGGTGGTAACTGTTAGCCAGGATGCAAAATCGCAACAAATAAAAGCAAAGCTGATTATAGATGCCACACCAAATGCTGCAATAGCCGAAAAATTGAGCATCAATTTTAAACCGTTTGATTTAATGGCCGATAATCATCAATCGGCCACATACCGAACCAGCATTGCAACAGGCGATGGCTATCCGGGGCAAAATGGGGACAAAATAAGCCCTTCCGGCAGCTACCCGCAACTGCCATCATATTGTATTCCGCTGAGCGCTATTGTGGCTCCGGGAGCCGAGAACCTGTTAGTTACAGGCAAGCTTTTTCCTGAAGATGATATACAATACCTGCCCAACCAACTTATGCTGGGCCAGGGCGCAGGCGCAGCCGCGGCATTTTGCGCATTTTTTAAAACTAACACCCACAAATTGAACGCACGCACCGTGCAGGGCGAACTGTTAGATTTTAAAAGCTACCTGCTTCCATTTGCCGATGTAAACCAAAACGATCGTTATTTTAGGTCGGTGCAACAGGTTGCGGCAACCGGGTTATTAAAGGGGGTGCAAAAATTGGATAGGAATACTCCGGAGATGGTGTTTATGCCCGATTCTGTAGTAAATACAGCCGAGATTGAGCCGGTATTAAATGATATTTATACCCGTACATTTTTATGGTTTAACAGGGAAAAACCCAAGCCGGAATTTACAGTAGAAAACACACTATCGCTTATAAGTGAGATAACATTAACGGATCCTAAAACGCTGCACATCTCCATGGCCAAAGCCTGGAAAAATCAATATAAATTCCAATCGGATTTTGATGTTAACCGGCCGATAACCCGCAGGGAGTTTGCTATATTGGTTAACCAGTTTTTAAACCCTTTTGCCCGAACGGTGGATTTATCGGGTAGGTTTGTAAATTAGACAGAAGGCTTAAGTGTAGCGTATAAATGCTCATCTAAAATAAGGCCGGTTTTAATAATGGCATTTTTGCAGATAGCTTCTTTTACAAACCCCGCTTTTTCCAATACCCGCATCGATTTTGGGTTATTGCCCAATACCCCTGCCTGCAGCCTTACAATATCCAGGCTGGCAAACCCGTAATCAACTACCAGTTTTATGGCTTTTGGCATTATGCCTTTTCCCCAATGTTCCTGGCCCAGCCAATATCCAATTAGCGCGGATTTGCGGTAAATATCGTCCCTTAAATCAATACCGATTACGCCGGCAAGTTCGCCGTTAATAACTATCGCGAATTTGGTTTGCACGATGTCGGCTATTCTACGCCGGATAAAATCGATGGCATCGGCAAGGGTGTATGGTGATGGAAAGCGATCAAAAAGGGCATTGATGATTTCGGGATTATCGGCATGCTTTTGCAGCGGTTCGGCATCCGTCAACCGCAATTCCCTTAAAATAAAACCGTCTCCTTTAATTTCCATTTGTAACAATAAAACGCCTAAAATTAGCAAACCAAACCCAAACTGTTAAATTGCATGCGTGTAATTTATTGCGCGATTTAAGACTGACTCATGAAAAAAATTATTACCCTATTATTGCTGGCCAATACCACAGCAGCTTTTGCCCAAAAACTGGATACACTTACTGTCGAAAAAATTATGCGCGACCCAAAGTGGATTGGTGTATCACCGTCAGATATTCATTGGAGCGATGACAGCAAAAAAATTCTTTTTAAGTGGAACATCGATAAAACAGGGCCCGACGAATTGTTTGCCATTACCCCGGCTAACACAGCGCCTCAAAAAGTGAGTATCGCCGATCAGCGCAGCTTGCCAGCCGAAAACGGTACCTGGAATAAAAAGCGAACCCAAAAAGTTTTTGAAAAAAATGGAGACCTATTTTTAGAGGACCTCAAATTGGGCAAAATAACCCAGCTTACCCATACGGAGGAGCGGGAAAATTCACCTGTTTTTAATGGCGATGAAAATCAAATCATATTTTCGCAAGGCAGTAACCTGTTCTCGATGAAGCTTAACGGAAATGGGTTGGAGCAGCTAACTAATTTTGTTAAATCAAAAAGTAAAAAGGGCATCGATGAACTTAACGAAGAAGAAAAATGGCTTAAAAGGCAGCAGCAGGAGTTGTTTGATATTGTTAAGGTGGAGAAGAAAGAGAAAAAACAAGACTCGGCCGAAAGAGCAGATTTAGTGCCGAAGGGATTGAAAGAACTGGTTTTTGGAGCTAAACGGGTTGAGCGGGTTAAAATTAGTCCCGATGAGCGCTTTGTTACTTACCGGCTCACAAAACCAGCAGACGATGTTAAAAATGCCATCGTTCCTAATTATGTAACCGAATCGGGCTTCACGGAGGATATTCCCAACCGGTCAAAAGTGGGCCGCCCATCATCAACATCCGAAACGTTTATTTACGACAGGCAGCGCGATAGCGTTTACCGGATAAAAACATCAGACCTGCCGGGCATTAAAGACGCGCCGGATTATTTAAAAGACTACCCAAAGGAGCAGGAGGCTTATAAAAAGGCTAATGCCGACAGGCAGGTAACTATCGAAGGCGTATTCTGGAGCGAAAACTCGGCCAATGCCATAGTGATAATATCAGCCCAGGATAATAAGGATCGCTGGATTATGCGATTGGACGCCCTTACCGGCAAACTTAGCCTGCTCGACCGCCAGCGCGATGAAGCCTGGATTGGTGGTCCCGGAATTGAAAACTCGGCGGCGGGGAACGTTGGTTTTATTGATAACGATCATTTCTATTTTCAGAGCGAGGCCAGCGGGTATTCGCACATTTATGTAGTTGATGTTAATAGCGGTGTAAAAAAGCAAATTACCAGTGGTAAATGGGAAGTGCAAACCCTGCAGCTATCCAACGATAAAAAAAGGGTTTACTTCACCGCTAATATCGACCATCCCGGGTTAACGGATTTTTACAGCCTGCCGGTTGATGGTGGTACGCCAACAAAAATCACAGGCTTAAAAGGCGGCAACGATGTAACACTATCGCCCGACGAAAAATGGCTGGCTATCCGCTACTCCTATTCCAACAAACCATGGGAACTATATGTGCAGGCCAATAAGCCCGGTGCCAGGGCGGTGCAGGTTACCAAATCCATAAGCAAAGAATACGAATCGTACCCATGGCGTGCGCCGGAAATTATCACCTTTAAAAACAGGTATGGCAGCGATGTTTACGCCCGTTTGTACTTGCCCAAAAAGGCAGACCCCGCAAAACCGGCTGTGGTATTTGTGCATGGTGCAGGCTACCTGCAAAACGTAACGTATTCCTGGAGCTATTACTTCCGCGAATTTATGTTTAACAATATGCTGGCGGATAACGGCTATACCGTGTTGGATGTTGATTACACCGCAAGCGCGGGCTATGGCCGCGACTGGCGTACTGGCATCTATCGCCACATGGGCGGCAAAGATTTGACAGATCAGGTTGATGGTGTAAAGTACTTAATAGATAAATATGGCGTAAACCCCAAACACGTTGGCTTATATGGCGGATCATACGGCGGGTTTATTACGCTGATGGGCATGTTCACCGAACCGGATGTTTTTGCTGCAGGTGGTGCTATCCGCTCGGTTACCGATTGGGCACATTACAACCACGAGTATACCTCCAACATTTTGAACGAACCTTTTACCGACGAAATGGCCTACCGCAAAAGCTCGCCCATTTACTTTGCCAATGGCTTAAAAGGCAATTTATTGATGCTGCACGGTATGATAGACCAGAACGTGAACTACCAGGATATCATTCGCCTGACCCAGAAGCTAATTGAGTTGCATAAAGAAAACTGGGAACTGGCATCGTACCCCGTAGAAGACCACGCCTTTGAACAACCCAGCAGCTGGACGGATGAGTATAAACGGATTTATAAACTGTTTGAGCAAACGTTGAAGCCCGAAGCTGTTGCGTTGCGCAACAGGTGAAACAGTACAAAACTGCATCTGTCTGAAAATCTGAAAATTACAAATTGTCATAAAATGAAAACCGAAACAAAATCGCAACAGGCAAAGGGGATAAAAATGTTTCCGCTTTTTATATTTCTGGTATTTGGCTGTACCGGCAACAAAACTGAAATCCGGCAAGTCAAAATAAACCTTACCCCCGATAAACATTCCCTCAAAATAACCGGCCTCGATCCGCTGATTGTTCAGGATATCAACCGCGATTCAACTGATGGTAACTGGCAAAGCCTGGTGCCTGTTTACAAAATGCCCGCCGATACCGACCTGAAAAACTATCAGCCCATACAACCGGGCAAGTATGTGGTTACAGATAGCGTAGTAATGTTTACGCCCGATACACCTTTTATCGCGCAGCAAACTTATTTTGTACGCTACTATAAATACGATGCTAACAGCAAAGCCTCGGATTTTATATTAGGAAAAAACAAACTGGGCAGTTTGCACTATACAGATTTGATTTTTAAGCAATAACCCTGTTTGATAGTTGAAAAATTAATAAATTTGATTATATTTGCAGTCAATTAATAAAAGAGGGGGCAAATAGCCCCCTCTTTTATTTTATCAATTAAAAATTATCAATCAAAAACGGGCGGGTAATGAACATTGAAAAAAGAGTAAGGGAACTGGTAGAAGAGAAGATAGCCGATAAGCCGAATTTGTTTTTGGTGGATGTTAAAATGCACTCAAACGGAAAGCTCATTGTGTTGCTGGATGGCGATGAGGGTGTGGGCATTGATGATTGTGTGGCCGTGAGCAGGCATGTGGGCTTCCATTTAGAGGAAGAAAACGTAATCGAAACCGCCTACAATCTGGAAGTATCATCACCGGGGATTGATTTTCCGCTTTCGTCGCCAAGGCAATATGCCAAGAATGTTGGGCGCACGTTGGGCATCAAGATGGCCGATGGCGCAAAACGGGAGGGCGTTTTATCGGCATTAACCGAGGATGCCATTGTAATTGAAGAAAAAATAAAAGAAAAAGGGAAAAAGGCCGAAACTGTTGAGAGCGTTATCCCATTAGATAAAATAACAGAAACAAAAGTTTTAATATCATTCAAGTAGAAAATGAGCAATATTAATTTAATTGATTCTTTTCAGGAATTTAAAGATTTCAAGAACATTGACCGCCCAACCATGATGAGCGTTTTGGAAGACGTTTTCAGAAGCATGATCAGGAAAAAATACGGCACAGATGAAAATTGCGACGTGATTGTTAATACCGACAACGGTGACTTAGAAATTTGGCGCACCCGTAAGGTTATGGAAGATGGGTTTAGTGAAGATGATGACCTGGAGGTTGAGCTGGCCGAAGCAAAGTTGTTTGATCCGGATTTGGAAGTAGGCGATGAGCAAATTGAGCAAATTACCCTGGAAAGCTTTGGCCGCCGTGCTATTTTAGCGGCACGCCAAACACTGGTTTCAAAAATTCTGGAACTGGAAAAAGACGAGATCTTCAAAAAATATAAAGATCGCGTTGGCGAAATTGTTACCGGCGAGGTTTACCAGGTTTGGAAAAAAGAAACCCTGGTGCTTGATGATGAAGGCAATGAGTTGTTGCTTCCAAAAACAGAGCAGATACCGGCCGACTACTTTAAAAAAGGCGATAGCGTAAAAGCTGTTGTACATAAAGTAGATATGCTGAACAGCAATCCTAAAATTATCATTTCGCGTACGGCACCCGAGTTTTTACAGCGTTTGTTTGAACTGGAAGTGCCCGAAATTTTTGATGGCTTGATCACCATTAAAAAAATTGTACGCGAGCCGGGCGAAAGGGCCAAGGTTGCAGTAGAATCATACGATGATCGTATTGACCCGGTTGGTGCCTGCGTAGGTATGAAGGGTTCACGTATACATGGTATCGTTCGCGAATTGAAAAATGAAAATATTGATGTGATTAACTTCACCAACAATATTCAACTCTATATTCAGCGTGCATTGTCGCCTGCCAAAATCACGTCTATTAAATTAGATGATGAGAAAAAAACAGCAGCCGTTTACTTAAAGCCCGACCAGGTTTCTTTAGCTATCGGTCGTGGTGGTCACAATATTAAACTGGCTGGTAAGTTAACCGGCTATGAGATAGATGTTTACCGCGAGGCCGATGAGCATGATGAGGATGTGGATATTGAAGAATTTACAGATGAAATTGATAGCTGGATTATTGATGAGTTTAAGCGCATTGGCTTAGATACAGCAAAATCGGTATTGGCTTTAACTGTTGGCGAGTTGGTAAAACGTACCGATCTGGAAGAAGAAACGGTAAAAGAAGTGCTATCAATATTGAATGCTGAGTTTGAATAAGCATAATAACCAAAATTAAAATCGTATTTTTGCGATAATTAGCAGAGAAAATATAATAAATGTCAGAAGACAAATCAATAAAATTAATTAAGGCGGTAAAAGAGCTCAACATTGGTATGGGTACCATTGTCGATTTTTTGGCGACTAAAGGCTATAAGGTTGACAAGCACCCCATGGCCCAGCTAAATGGCGACATGTACAACGCATTGTTGAAGGAATTTGCCTTTGATAAAAGTATTAAAGAGGAAGCCAAGCAGATCAGTATCGGTAAGATAAGGAAAGAGGAAACTGCGCCGCTGCCTGAAAAACCAATCGAAAATCGCCGTTCGCGCGATTTTGAGAACGAAGAGATACTGATCAAAAATGCCGGCCAATATACCGCACCACAGACCGAAAAACCGAAACCGGTTGAGCCTGTTGCCCCTGCTGCCCCGGTTAAAACCGAGGAGCGCAGTGATGTATTGCCCGGAGTTAAGGTAATTGGGAAAATTGACCTTAATAATCTGAACGCGAAACCACAGCCTGTTGCTGAAAAGCCAGCTGTAGTTGAAGCGCCAAAACCAGAGCCTGTTGTGGAAGCACCAAAACCGGTTGTTGCCGAAAAGCCGGCCGTAGTAGACACACCAAAACCAGAGCCTGTTGTTGAAACACCAAAACCGGTTGTTGCCGAAACTCCTAAAGTTGAAGCACCAAAACCACCTGTTGTTGAAATACCAAAGGTAGAAGAACCCAAAGTAGAGGCGCCAAAACCACCTGTTGTACAAGCCCCGGTTGTTGAAACCCCGGCCGAAACCCCGGCAGATGGCGATGATGACGTAATACGGGCCAAGGCAGAGCGCCTTACAGGCCCTAATATTATTGGTAAAATACAATTGCCGGTTAATGCGCCTAAGCGTAACCCTATAGCATCTTCATCAAATTCAAACAGCGCCGATCATAAGCGCAAAAGAAAACGTAAAGATAGCCAGGGCAATCCGCAGCAAGGTGGCGGTGGTAATCATCCGCAAAACCAGCAAGGCGGTGGCGGCAACCATCCTCCGCATACCCCATCAGGTGGCGGTACTATTAACCCTAACCGTCCGGATTTCAGGAACCGGGGTAATGGTGCACCAGGAAACGGAGGCCCTCAGCAAGGAGGAGGTGGTGGAAACCGCCCTGATTTCAGAGGCAACCGTAACAATGCGCCGCAAAATACCGGTCCTAAGGAAGAACCGTCAGAAAAAGATATACAAGACCAGATTAAAGCAACACTTGCCCGTTTAAGCGGTGCCGGTAAGTCGGGCAAATTTGCACAGCGGGCCAAATTCCGCCGTCAAAAACGCGATGACGTTGCCGCCAGTGCCGATGAATTGGCAATGGAGCAGGAATTGCAATCGAAAGTTTTAAAGGTTACCGAGTTTGTAACTGCTAATGAGCTTGCATTAATGATGGATGTATCTGTAACCCAGATTATATCTACCTGTATGAGCCTGGGTATGTTCGTATCTATCAACCAAAGGCTTGACGCAGAAACATTAACCATTGTGGCCGACGAGTTTGGCTACCAGGTTGAATTTGTGAAGCCACAGGATGAAGAGGCCAACCTTGACCAGCCAGATGATCCGGCAGATTTAGTTCCCCGTGCTCCTATCGTAACCATCATGGGTCACGTGGATCATGGTAAAACATCATTGCTTGACTTTATCCGCAAAACAAACGTAATAGGGGGCGAAGCCGGGGGTATTACCCAGCACATTGGCGCCTATGAAGTAACCTTGCCGGATAATAAAGGAAAAATAACATTCCTGGATACACCGGGTCACGAGGCGTTTACCGCCATGCGTGCAAGGGGTGCACAGGTAACAGATATTGTAATTATTGTAATTGCCGCTGACGATAGCGTGATGCCGCAAACCCGTGAGGCCATAAACCACGCGCAGGCTGCAGGAGCACCAATCATCTTCGCTTTCAACAAAATTGACAGGCCAGGCGCTAACTCGGATAAGATCCGCGAGCAACTATCGGCCATGAATATTTTGGTTGAAGAGTGGGGCGGTAAATATCAAACACAGGAGATATCGGCTAAAACCGGCTTAAATATCGAACTGCTGTTAGAGAAAGTATTGCTTGAAGCCGAATTACTTGAACTTACGGCCAACCCTAATAAACGCGCTGTAGGCACCGTTATTGAGGCTGCATTAGATAAAGGCCGCGGTATCGTAACCACTATATTGGTACAGGCAGGCCGTTTAAAAGTAGGTGATCCTATTTTAGCAGGTTGCTACAGCGGTCGTGTTAAGGCATTGACTAACGAGCGTGGCCAAAGAGTTGAATCGGCTGGCCCATCAACACCGGTACAGGTATTGGGTATGCAGGGTGCGCCAACAGCGGGCGATAAATTTAACGTACTGGAAAGTGAAGTTGAAGCACGTGAAATTGCCAACAAGCGTTTACAATTACAACGCGAGCAAGGTTTACGTACGCAGAAACACATTACACTTGATGAAATTGGCCGCCGTTTGGCAGTTGGTAACTTTAAGGAACTTAACATTATTGTTAAGGGCGACGTGGATGGATCTATCGAGGCGTTATCAGATTCATTATTGAAACTATCTACTGAGCAGATACAGGTTAATATTATATCTAAAGCGGTGGGTCAGATCTCTGAATCCGACGTATTGCTGGCTTCTGCATCAGATGCGATTATCATTGGTTTCCAGGTTCGTCCTTCGGGAAGTGCCCGTAAACTTGCCGAGGCTGAGCAGATTGACATCAGGTTGTACTCTATCATCTACGATGCCATTAACGAGATTAAGGCAGCGATGGAAGGTATGCTTGCACCAACCTTTGAAGAGAAGATTGTTGCAAATGTGGAGATCCGCGAAACCTTCAAGATCAGCAAGGTGGGTACCATTGCAGGTTGTATGGTACTGGATGGTAAAATTAACCGCAACAGCAAAATCCGTATCGTTCGTGATGGCGTGGTTATCTACACCGGCGAGCTGGCTTCACTGAAACGCTTTAAAGATGACGTTAAAGAAGTATTAACCGGATACGAGTGCGGTTTGAACATCCAGAACTTTAATAATATTGAAGTAGGTGACATTGTTGAAGCTTACGAAAATGTGGAAGTTAAACGGAAGTTGTCATAACATCAGCTTCCTTAAAAATACAAGGGCCAATCTGTTGAAGATTGGCCCTTTTTTATTGATGCGCCCGGAGTTCAAACAAAGATAAAATCCGGTTAATTCCCGATAGCGGGAAGCGTTAACTCATGACAGACCGTGTATGTGAGTATCGCAAACCAAACCCGGAAATCATCCCAGCTAACCCTTTGCCCGGCGATCGGCGGCCGATAAACGGTCACTGCCGAATATGCCCGCCGCGGAACGTAAAGTCCCAATACCCCCCCTCTTTTTAACATATGCCCCCCTATTGTTTAACAAATGTTCCATATTATTATTTGTGTCCATTAATATTGGTGTATACTTTTGGCCAACCAAAAAACTTAATCTTACTGAAAGCCTTTATGAAAAGAAAACCAACTTGTTTTGCAATATGTGCCCTGGCGATGTAGCTTTTATTAGAATAGGTATGGATGCAACCGGCAAGCATCATCCATCGCTGGGTATATAAATATTTAACAACCCTTGTTTCAATCAGTTTAATACTTCCGTAATATATTGTTGTATTTGCAATTGTAACATAATCAATACATTATTAATGTAGCAGGCCTTTTGGGCTGAGCGGTTTGATTATTAATTAAAAGTGATGTACATTTCCTTTTTATAAAACCTAAATGATAAACAAACCTCTCCTGTGCTTTTTTATCGTCTTCATTTATTTAAGTGGCCGTGCCTTTGGACAAACGGTAACCGACGATAGTACCATGCAAAAAATTGCCATTGCCCACGCAGTTGACGGTTATAATACTTCTATAGGGCAAATGTCACGTCTTTATAACGGTCCCGAATATGAGTTTTATGATCCGCTAATAAAAGGGAACGCGTTTTTCTTAGACGTAAACGAGTTTAAACGCGGTACGGTCAATTACGATGGGATATATTATTCCAATGTGCCATTGATATACGACATCAATAAAGATCTGGTTGTAACCTTGCTGTATAACGGTTTTTCTAAATACTCGTTGTTAAACTCCAGGATCCAGAGCTTTGATTTACTTAACCATCACTTTGTGTACGTCGCGGCCGATTCAACAAACCTTGCATCATCAATAAGCAGCGGCGTGTATGAGGAGGTATACAGTGGCAACCTGCAGGTATTAATTAGGTGGACAAAAAGCATTCAAAGCATATCAACACAAACTACACTCGAAACTTTTTTTACCGAAGCCAAAAAGCATTACTATTTAAAAAAGGGCAGCAATTATTATAGTACAGGCGGGCAAGGCGCTTTCCTGAATGCATTGAAGGACAAGAAAAAAGAACTACAGCAGTATATAAGGGCCAACAAAATTAAGTTTAATGATAACCCGGAAAAAGCGATGTCTTTAATAGCCGCGCGGTACGACCAGTTATCGAAATAAAGGGCTTTTTATATATGTTGTAGTATTTAACTAAAAGACGTCTGTTAAAACCTTTGCCAGGTATTGCGAGAAATAAATATGCGAATGAAAAAAATTTACTTTTTTACTTTTTGTTTTTTGATCCTGATGAAGGTTGGCAATGCCCAGCAAGCGGCGGTTAAAACAATAAGCGTAAACGTACAACAAGCCACTATTGAGCAGTTTGTTACCGACATTGAAGCCAAAACCGGCTATCACTTTTATTATGAACCCGCCTTATTTGATAGTTTAAAGGTAACCGTTAAGTTAGATAATAAACCGGTTAACGCCGTGCTTGATGCGGCATTCAAAAACACGGTGTTTCGTTACGCGATAACCGCAGATGGCCAGGTGTTTTTGACCAAAGGCCGCGAAATACAACCATCACTTGCCTCCGGCTTTTTTGGAATTAAACCGGGCTCGGAAACCGTAAAGAACAACGCAACTACAACTGTAGCCGAATTTACCGATCAAAAAGAAAAAGTTATTCCGGAGGCAACTACAGAAAATAAATTATATGAAATTGGGAATAAAACGAACACGATTGGCGCCGGTAATGCAACGCTATCTGGCTATGTTCGTGATAGTAAATCTGGCGAGGCGGTAATCGGGGGGAGTATTTTTGTTACCAATACCAAAACAGGTGTAGCGACTGACCAGTTTGGCTATTTTACCATTAGTCTGCCCAAAGGCCGCCAGATTTTGAGTATCCGTGGCCTTGGCATGCGTGATACCCGCAGGCAAATTGTACTTTACTCTGACGGTAAGCTGATTATAGAAATGAAAGAACAGGTTACCAGCCTGAAAGAAGTAAAAATATCGGCCGAGAAAGTTGCCAATGTACGTAACGTACAATTGGGCGTAAACAGGCTCGACATCAAGAGCATTAAACAGGTGCCAACCGTATTTGGCGAAGCCGATGTATTAAGGGTTGTATTAACACTGCCTGGCGTACAATCAGTAGGCGAGGCCACAACCGGCTTTAACGTACGCGGCGGGTCGGCCGACCAGAACCTTATTTTAATGAATGATGCCACAATATATAACCCATCGCATTTTTTTGGGTTTTTCTCGTCATTTAACCCCGACATCGTTAAAGATATTGAACTTTATAAAAGCAGTATCCCGGAAAAGTTTGGCGGACGCCTGTCGTCGGTATTGGATGTTACCAATCGCGAAGGAAATAAAAAGAAATTTACAGGCTCGGCGGGCATTGGTTTAATAACCAGCCGACTTAATATAGAGGGGCCTATTTTTAAAGATAAAACCTCGTTTTCATTTGGCGGCCGTACCACCTACTCCGATTGGTTGTTGAAATTGCTGCCCGAGGCCTATAAACACAGCCAGGCATCCTTTTACGATTTGAACCTGGATATCAGTCACCAGATAAATGAGAAGAACAATATTTATGTAACAACCTACCTGAGCAAAGATAAATTTAAGTTAAACAGCGATACATCTTACGGCTACAGCAACCGCAACGCCAATATTAAATGGAAGCATAATTTTAACGATAAGCTGTTTAGTGTAATAGGCGCAGGGATAGACAGGTATCAATATAATATTGCCAGCTATGATAACCCGGTTAACGCCTACAAGCTTAATTTCGACATTAACCAAACCAATTTTAAAGCGGATTTTACCTATTACCTCAACCGCAAAAACACCATCGATTTTGGCTTAAGCTCTATTTTTTATAAGCTTCATCCCGGCAACTTTCAGCCCAATAGCCCCAAGTCATTAGTTGCGCCTGATGTAATCCCGGCACAACAGGCTTTAGAAAGCGCTTTATATCTTGGCGATAAATACGATTTTACCGAAGACTTTTCGGTAAGCGGCGGCATCAGGTATTCTATTTATAATTTTCTGGGGCCACAGCTGGTTTACAACTACGCTCCCAACTTACCAAAAACAAGCTCCAATCTGCTTGATAGTACCAATTACAGCAGTGGGAAGTTCATTAAAACGTATTCGGGGCCCGAGATCCGCTTGTCGGCTCGTTACCAGCTGGGCGATAATACTTCTTTAAAGGGTGGTTACAATACGTTAAGGCAATACATTCATTTATTATCAAACACAACAGCCATTGCCCCCACCGATGTTTGGCAGCTGAGCGACCCCAATATTAAGCCACAATACGGCGACCAGGTATCACTTGGCCTTTACCACAACATGAAGGCAAACACCATCGAAACGTCTGTCGAAATTTATTATAAAAGGCTAAGAGACTACCTGGATTACCGCAGCGGCGCCAACCTGGTATTAAACCACCATATTGAAAACGACGTATTGGGTACCGAAGGCAAAGCTTACGGTATTGAATTTTTGCTGAAGAAAACCACAGGTAAGGCCAATGGCTGGATAACCTACACCTACTCGCGTACTTTTTTAAGACAAACCAACCCTAATGAGGGCGAGCTGATTAATGGCGGCTCATACTATCCGGCCAATTTTGATAAGCCGCATGCTTTTAACTTCATAGGCAATTACCGCTTTTCGCACAGGTTTAGCGTATCGTTAAATGTTACTTATAGCACCGGCAGGCCTATTACATTGCCGGTGGCAAAATATGAGTACGGCGGATCGGAACGAGTATATTATTCTGACAGGAACCAGTACCGCATCCCTGATTACTTCCGTTCAGATTTTTCAATGAACATTGAGGGTAATCACAAAGTACATCAGCGTACACACAACTCGTTCACCATAGGGGTGTATAATTTAACCGGCAGACAAAATGCATACTCTACCTATTTTACCGAACAGGGAGGTATAATAAGCGGGTACAAGCTGTCTATTTTTGCCAGGCCAATTCCGTTTATCAACTATAACATCAGGTTTTAAACAATATGTGCAGGGGGGGCAACTATATGGTTTATTTGATATTACTTACCGCAACCACGCCGGCCTGTCGTAAACCTTATGCGCCAAACCCCGTATCGGCCGCCGGTAGTTACCTGGTAGTTGAAGGCGTTATTGACCCCGGCGCCGATTCGACGATTATTACTGTGAGTAACACTGTGCACCTTTCAGATACCACTTCGCTGGCAACGGAAACCAATGCCCGCTTAACAGTTGAAAGTGAGGGAGGCACAAGCTATTCGTTAGACGAATTTAAGGCCGGGCGCTACCTTGCTATGGGGTTAAACCTTGATAAAACAAAAAAATATCGCCTGCATATCAGAACAAGCGGCGGGCAGGAATACGCATCAGATTATGTGCCTGTTAAACCAACCCCTCCTATCGATAGTGTAACTTATAAAGTGACGCCGAGCGGGCTGCAAATCAATTCAAACACCCATGATGCTACTAATAGTACCCGTTACTACCGGATGGCCTATGAAGAGGCCTGGAAGTTTCACGCCCGGTTTAACTCGGGATTGATTGTAAAAAACGGTGAAATAGTGCCACGCCGGGAAGATGAGATGGTTTATTATTGTTACCGGGGCGATAAATCGGCCAATACCATTTTGGCATCATCAGAAAAACTGACGCAGGACGTAATTGTCAATACTCAGATTACCGTGGTGCCGCCATCGTCAGAAAAACTCACCATAAAATACAGTATCCTGGTAAAACAGTATGCGCTTACAAAAGAAGCATACCAATTTTGGGAAAACATCCGAAGAAACACTGAACAGTTGGGAGGCATATTTGATGCGCAGCCCTCGCAGTTAAAGGGAAATATTCATAACGTAACAAACCCCGATGAACCGGTTATTGGGTTTGTAAGCATAAGCACAACACAGCGCAAACGCATTTTTGTTGATAACCACAGTGTGCCTTATACCTGGTACGTTCCTGACGACGGTTTGTGCGAAAAACTGGGCTACTTGTTAAATAATGACGGGGAGAATGACGTTGAACTTTTTATTATTAAGCTTCATCTGAATCCCCTGGAAGCTATACTGAATCCGTTTACCGGGCAGATAATTGGTTATAAAGCCGCATCAGTTGAATGTTCCGATTGCACATTAAAAGGAAAAACAACGGCGCCACCTTATTGGGAGTTTTAATGACAAAATAAGTAAACAAAAGAGCACGCTCTTTTTACAAGTAATATAATAAGAATGACAAAGAATAAATATATAGCATATTTAATCGTATTGGGTTTGACTATAGTGGGATGTAAAAAACCTTTTTATCCATCAGTAGTAAGCAGCCCAAACCACTACCTTGTGGTAGAAGGGGTTATTGATGTTGGCGATAGTGTAACGGTAATTAAACTTAGCCAAACCGTGAATCTGGCCGATAATGTAAAAACATCGGCGTTGGCCGGCTATACGATAACCATAGAGGATGAGGCAAAAGCCATTGTTGCCGAATTGCAGCCGATACCCGGGCAGGATGGAAAGTACACATCGGCAGGGCCGTTAAACCTCGATCAGTCAAAGAAGTACAGGCTGCATATTTCAGGCGGTGGCAAAGAATACGCATCAGACTATATTGGGGTCAAAAAAACACCTCCTATTGATAGCGTTGGCTTTACGCCAAAGGGCAACAACCTAAACATTTATGTTAATACTCATGATGCAACCAATAATACGCGCTATTACCGTTGGGATTACACCGAGGCCTGGAAATTTCATGCCAAATATGAATCGGGCTTTATTGGTGACCAGTCCACAAATGCAGTTAGGGCCAGAACGCCGGATGAGGCCGTTTACTATTGTTACACAGGCGATATATCAAGCGCAACAGTTATTGCATCCTCGGCAAAGCTAACTTCTGATGTCATATACCAGGCACCGGTAACCATCATGCCGTCTACCGCCGAGAAAATTTCTATACGATATTCTATCTTGGTAAACCAGTATGCTTTAACAAAAGAGGCCTATGGGTTTTGGGAAAATATCAGGAAAAATACAGAACAGCTCGGGAGTATATTTGATGCTCAACCGTCGGAGTTGCAGGGTAACATCCATTGTATATCTAACCCTGCCGAGCCAGTTATTGGGTTTATGATTATAACAAACGTACAGCGGAAACGCATTTTTATCGATAACAGTCAGTTGCCGACAGATTGGTACCCTGTTTATCCATACAACTGCGAGGCAGACACCGCCAAACTAAGCGAAATAATGTCAATTATAAATTATGGGGGGGGAGTAGCAATTTCGGCTATCATAGTTAAGAACGTGTTAATTGGTTACACGTATTCCTCAAGAGAATGTGCTGATTGCCGGATAAGGGGTAAGTCACTACCTCCTCAATTTTGGAAATAATTAATAATATGATTAAGCGTAAATATATATTGTTTTTGGCGTTGCTTGGCGGAATAGCCGGGGGGTGTAAAAAGCCCTATAACCCATCGGTTGTAAGCAGCCCCAACCACTACATGGTGGTAGAAGGAGTAATTGATGTAGGCGATAGCGTTACCGTGATTAAGCTTAGCGAGACCGTGAACCTTGGTGATAATGTAAAAACATCGCGACTGGCGGGCTATACCGTTAATATTCAGGATGAAGGCGGTGCAACTATTGCCGAATTGAAAGAGGTGCCCGGTCAAAGTGGAAAATACGCCTCATCGGCAGTACTAACCCTTGACCAAACAAAGAAATACCGGCTACATATTTCGGGCAATAGTAAGGAGTACGCCTCTGACTACATCGCGGTGAAAAAGACCCCTCCTATTGACAGCATCGGTTTTGCACCCAAGGGCAACAACCTTAACATTTATGTTAATACCCATGATGCAACTAATAATACACGCTATTACCGCTGGGATTATGCGGAGGCATGGAAGTTTCATGCCCGGTATGAATCGGGCTTTATTGTGGATTCTGATACTAAAGGGGTAAGGACCAGAAGGCAGAATGAAGCGATGTATTATTGTTATACGGGCGATACCTCAAGTAACACGGTTATAGCATCATCCGCCAAGCTGAGCTCAGATGTTATATTCCAAACCCCGATAATACAAATACCTTCTACGGCCGAGAAACTTTCGATACGGTACTCCATTTTATTAAACCAGTACGGCTTAACAAAAGAAGCATATGAGTTTTGGGAAAACATCCGGAAAAACACCGAGCAACTGGGAAGTATCTTTGATGCCCAGCCATCCCAGCTGCAGGGTAATATTCACAGTATAACCAACCCTAATGAGCCGGTTATCGGGTTCGTAACCATTACCAATATTCAGCGCAAACGGATTTTTATCAACAATAATCAGTTACCAGCAGAGTGGTACCCTGTTTATCCATACAATTGTTCGGCAGATACAGCGCTTTTTTATAACCCTAAAACAATGCAGCGCGAAGTGCAGCTAATTATAATTGACGGTAATGCAATACCGGTTTCGTCAATTGTAAATATGAATGTCTTAATTGGCTATACATATTCAACAGTTGAATGTACCGATTGCCGGATAAGAGGGAAGTTATTACCTCCCCCATTTTGGAAGCCATAGCATTCAAACAGAAACAATAATGGCAATGGAAAGCCGCTTACATAATATTAAACAAACCAGCTTTTAGCTATGGGAACACACAACAGAACTACTAAAATTATAGTCTCGTCGGGTTTGATTTTATTGCTTGCACAAACAGTGGGCTTTGCACAGGTAATTGAGCAGGTAAAAAGCGGCTTTAACCAATACCGGCAGCGCAATGTGCAGGAAAAAATATATGTACATACCGATAAAAGCGTGTACCTGCCGGGCGAAATTATTTGGTTTAAAATTTATAGCCTTGATGCCTCCTTTCATCAATTATTAAACTTGAGCAAGGTGGTTTATGTTGACGTTATAGATAACGCCCACAATGCCATTATGCAGGCCAAAATAGCCACGAGTTATGGCACCGGTAATGGCTCGCTATACATCCCTGTATCGGTAAGCAACGGAAATTATACGCTGCGGGCGTACACCAACTGGATGAAAAATTTCAGCCCCGATTACTATTTCGAAAAGAACATTACCATTGTAAATCCATTGAAGTCGCCGGACGCCCCGGCAAAAGAAACTGCTGCTGCTTACGACCTGCAATTTTTTCCCGAAGGAGGTAGCCTTGTAGCCGGCTTAAACAGTAAGGTGGCCTTTAAAGTTACCGCGCCAAATGGCAATGGTGTGGCGGTATACCGGGGTGCTGTTATTGATCAGCATAACGATACGGTAGCGCGTTTTGAGCCCCTAAAGTTTGGTATAGGCAGTTTTACATTTACGCCAGCAGCAAATAACAGCTATAAGGCCATTGTTAAAACCAGCCAGGGTAATAAATTGGTTAAGGAATTGCCATTGGTTAGCAATCAGGGCTATGTAATGCAGCTAAAAGATAACGGACTTAACTTACAGGTTACCGTAAACAGTAACACTGGTGGCGGCGAAGTATTCCTTTTTGCGCACACCAGGCAATTGGTTAAAGCCGCTTTGAGCGCTTCGCTTAACTCCGGAGTAGCTACGTTTAACATCGATAAAAGCAAACTGGGCGAAGGGGTATCGCATATAACTATTTTTAACAGCGCTAAACAGCCGGTATGTGAGCGGCTTTATTTTAAACGCCCCAAACAGCTATTACAAATAGATGCGGCTGCCGATCAGCCTCAATATGCGACACGAAAAAAAGTAAATATTAACGTGGGTACCAAAGGGGCAAAAGGAACTGCTGTGCTGGCAAATTTATCACTTTCTGTTTACCGCGTCGATTCATTGCAGCAAATGGATGCTGATGATATATTTAACTACCTGTGGCTTCGATCGGATTTGAGAGGCAATATAGAATCGGCAGGCTATTATTTCAAAAATCAAAATGCCGAAGCTGATGCCGCTATCGATAACCTGATGCTATCGCAGGGCTGGCGCAGGTTCCAGTGGAATAATATTGTAAATAGCGGGCCGCAGTCATTTATTTTTTTACCGGAGTATAACGACCACTTGATAAACGCGAAAATAACCAACACGCTAACAGGCGCGCCCGCAAAGGATATCGTAGCTTATTTGAGTGTGCCAGGCAAAAGGGTACAATTGTATGCCTCCAGAAGTGATTCATTGGGGCACCTTGTATTTAATACCAAGCAGTTATTTGGTCCGGGCGAAGTAGTTGCCCAAACTAATTCGGAGAAAGATTCAACCTACCGGATTGATGTTTTGAGCCCGTTTTCGGAGCAATACAGCAAACGTACGATAGCTCCATTAATCTTGTCTGCCGATTTGCAAAAGGCCATAGAGCAGCATAGCCTGGGTATGCAGGTGCAAAACATATATGCTATTAATAAAATCAAACGGTTTTACGATCCGGGTGTAGATAGCGCCGGCTTTTTTGCCCAGCCCTATAAAACCTATCTGCTGGATAACTACACCCGCTTTACCACAATGGAAGAAGTGCTGCGCGAGTATGTGAGGGAAGACAATATAGTGCGCTCCAGGGGGCGGTACCACATTAAAGTCTTGAACGAAAAAGGGTTTTTAGACGGCGACCCTATTGTTTTGCTTGATGATGTGCCCGTATTTAATATTGATAAAGTGATGGCAATTGATCCGTTGAAGGTGAGAAAGCTTGAGGTAGTAAGAGACAGATATTTTTACGGCCCCACTGTAAACGAAGGGATATTTAGCTTTACCACATACAAAGGGGACCTTGGAGGCGTAGAGATAGACCCCCATGCCGTGGTTTTAGACTACGAAGGCTTACAGTTAAAACGCGAGTTTTATTCACCGGTTTATGATACCGAAAAGGCGGCCAACAGTCGTGTGCCCGACTTTAGGAGCCTGTTGTTTTGGTCACCAGATGTAAATACAAATACGGTTGGAAAGGGTCAGGTATCCTTTTATACTTCGGATCAGAAGGGAAAATACGTTGTATCCGTGCAGGGAATAAGCGAAGAAGGCGACGCCGGCGCCCAGTATTTTAGCTTTGAGGTAAAATAAAAAAATAAATTTTAAGAAAATTTTAAAAAGGATGGTCCATTAGGTCAGCTCCTTTTTGTTTTGATATTGAGATAGTTATGGCGAAACAAAAGGCCGTGCCTATCATTGTGAAACAGTCGAAACAGCTAATAAAAGCGATTAAGCCAATGTTTTTTAAAAAACCACTTGTGTAAACCAAAATGGTGCGTATATTTGCAGACCCAAACGGAGTGGTAGTTCAGCTGGTTAGAATGCCTGCCTGTCACGCAGGAGGTCGCGGGTTCGAGTCCCGTCCATTCCGCTAAAAAGACCTCAAATCTTTTTTAAACGCTTAAATCATCTGGTTTAAGCGTTTTTTTTTGCTCAAAAAATCGCATAACTACTCAGGTTTTATAACTCACCCAGGTGACCTATTCGGGATCAGTCCGAAAAGTTGTGGGCGAATAAAAAAAGTATTTGTTTTGCGGCAGGAATAACAAATACGAATACCCTTGTCAGCAGCATACGAAACCCTTGTCCGTTTAATCTTACCAGAAGGTATCTTAGCATATTTTGAGCTTATAAATGTTAATTCTTCAGAAAATGGGCAGCTAAACATTTACCTGGAAGAAAAGAACCTCGCTCCATCGGGGTATGAAAAGGCACAACTTGAATCAAAAGGTTTCTTACCGGAAACAGCTATACAGGACTTTCCCATCCGCGGTCATAAAGTAGCTCTTTGTATCAAAAGACGCAGGTGGGAAGTAAAAACAAGTGGAGAGATCATCACAAGAGACTGGGATTTAGTAAGAAAAGGTGCGCGAATGACAACAGAATTCGGCACTTTTTTAAAAGGTATATTTGGATAATCATCCTATTAGCAGCCATTTATTAGGCAAGTTATATCAGGTGGACGGCAAGCAGCTCGGTCAGCAATATAAAGATCACCTGAGTGATTTTCAGAGCTGGGGCCAGAAAGAGCATGCAGAGGAGTGGATGCTGTTTGCAGATAATATAGGCCCTTACCTTAGTATAGATGAAACCGCCTTGAGCAACGGAGAACTGTATACCATTGTTACCAATAAAGCAGCCAAAGGGGGTAAAAAGGCTATCGTAGCGATGATCAAAGGCACACAGGCCGAACAGATCATGGCTGTACTGGAGCGAATACCTGTCCGTAAAAGGAATAAAGTTAAGGAAGTGACGATGGATATGGCTGCTAACATGATCAAAGCTATCCGCAGGTGTTTCAATAATGCTGTGCGGGTTGTTGACCGGTTCCATGTACAAAAGCTGGCTTATGATGCTGCACAGGAAGCTAGGATCAAATATCGCTGGGAAGCATTAGAGCAAGAGAACAAAGCAATAGAGGACGCTAAAAAGAACAAGCAAAGCTATCAGCCTGAAGTATTTAGCAACGGGGATACTTTAAAACAATTACTGGCCAGAAGCAGGTATCTACTATTTAAACACCCATCTAAATGGACCGTATCACAGAAAGAAAGAGCTGATTTGTTGTTTCCAAGGTATCCCTTGTTGCTCAAAGCCTACAACCTGTCAATCCGGCTGGGGCAGATTTTCACTATCTGTAAAGACAAGCAGCAGGCGTTTAAAAGACTGGCAATCTGGTATAATGATGTAGAAGACGCAGGTATTGATGCTTTTAAAACTGTTGCCAGATCTGTAAAAACGCATTATGAATCTATCTTAAACTTCTTCGATAACAAGAGTACCAACGCATCTGCAGAATCTTTCAACGCTAAAGTCAAGGCTTTCAGAGCTACTTTAAGAGGTGTAAGGGATACTTCTTTCTTCTTATTCAGACTTGCTAATATCTATGCCTAACTTTTTATCCCCCCCCACAAGAATTCCGCTTGATCCCCTATTCGGGGCCTGTTTCTAATAACTAATTTAGCCACAAATTAACGATAACTAAATGGCAATCAATTGGTTAGTGTATGATCCCTTGTAAATCCGAATCGATCAATACAACTTTTAATTGGTCCTGGAAGCATAATGCCAGGTTTATTGCCATCGTGCTTTTTCCTACGCCACCCTTTTGGTGGGCAATGGTGATGATCTTTGCCATATTACATAATTCTAAATTGCTGTAAATACATGTTTATGTAATTCTGTATTTTGAGAATTACATAGCAAAGGTGGGAGTAACCAAAAGCAAAATGCTCCGATGTTATCCGAGTCGGATATCTGTTTTTTTAATTCAATTCATAGTATTCAAAATGAAACGGACTTAGTGTTTTTGAATAAAATGAAGAAATAATAATAGATTATATGGCAACAATATTCAACAAAGCACAGACCTGAAGTATATGGGTTTGAGCTCTTTGGTGGTTCTTTTACTTGTGGAGTTTTTTCGTATTATAGGGGTCAATAAAATTCAAATAATGAATGCATTTGCGTTAAATCTATGGACCGTAGGAAATACCGAATTCTTAATTTTATAGTGAAATGTTGGACATACAACACGCCCGGATATAATAAAATGGCAAGTACATACAAGGTATTTTTACTTAAATTCTTACTATTTTTAGGCAATTAATCAAAACATGTTCGAGGTTTTTAAAAAATACATTGATACTAAGATTTCTCTGACCGAGCAGCAGTCTGAGCGTATTCGGGCCCTTAGTATCATTAAAAAACTGCGCAAAAAGCAGTACTTACTACAGGAAGGCGATACCTGGAAATATCATGCATTCATTACAAAAGGTTGTATGCGCACTTATTCCATTGATGAAAAGGGGTTGGAGCACATCATTTATTTCGGTATAGAAAATTGGTGGATCGGCGACAAGGAAAGCCTGACCTTCAACCAGCCAAGCAAATATAATATCGATGCGGTTGAAGACAGCGAAGTGGTTTTATTTACCGACCCTAATTTCAATTTAGCCTGCAAAGAAATACCTGCTTTTAATGATATGATAAACAATATCCTACAGAGAAGCTTTGCTAACTCACAAAACCGTATCCAGGCCGCCATCAGTTACACTGCCGAAGAAAAATACCTGAATTTTCTGAATAAATATCCGGGTTTTGCCACCCGGATACCTCAAAGCATGATCGCATCTTATCTTGGTATCACCCCCGAAACCTTAAGCCGGGTGCGTAGCCTGTCGGCTAAAAAATAACTCCTCTTACCTGTTTCGCATTTATTTCCGGCTGCCCAATGTCCATTTTTTATTGACATATATCAATTTCTTTCTTACGATATGTCAATGTGCAGAATTTTCGGTCTCTGCAACTTTGTATTGTTCAATAAGCAATAACATTTAAACAATTAAAGATCATGTCAAAGACAATTTTTATCACAGGAACAAGCACCGGATTTGGCAAATTAACTGCCATTACTTTAGCAAAAGCAGGACACAGTATAGTGGCCGGTATGCGCGCCATAAACGGACGTAATGAAGCCGCAGCAAAAGAATTATCAGCCTTGCCAAATATTGAAGTGGTTGAAATAGATGTAACCAGCGACAATTCAGTTAAAGAAGCCTTTGAAAAGGTATTGACCAAATATGGCCATATCGACGTACTGATCAATAATGCCGCGGTATCCGGCTTCGGTTTACTGGAAGGCTACTCTATAGACCAGGTAAAAAATATGTTCGAAGTAAATTTCTACGGAGTGCTTCGCACTTACCAGGCAGTGCTGCCCAGCATGCGCGCAGCCAAAAACGGTTTGATAATTAATATCACTTCGGGAGCAAGCGGACATACCCTGCCATTTATGATCCCTTATTTAGCATCTAAATTCGGTGTCGAAAGTATCACAGAAGGGGTGCAGGATGAATTGAGTGAATACGGTATCGAAAATGTGAGCATCCAGCCAGGGGTATATCCCACAGAAATGAACAACGGCAGCAAAGCAGGTGTACATGCAGACAAAGCAGCCATCGTTGCAGAATACGGAGACGCGGCTACACAAAAATTCAATGCTATGGGTACCGCATTATTCAGTAAAATGGCTGAATTCAAGATGGATCCCCAGACCATTGCAGACGGTATACTAAAGCTGGTTGAAATGAAAAAAGGTTCACGTCCGTTACGTTTCCCATTGGATGCGGTAGCACAAGGCACCGACCAGGAATTTATTGATGCCAGAGCTGTTATTAAAGCAAAATGGCTGGCTAAATACAATAACTGATTTATAACAACCATTAATCAACGATCAAGAACAATTTAATAATTAAAGCAATGAAAACAGCTAAAGAATTACTACTCGGATACCTGGAAAATATAGATAACCCTGATAAAGCCATTGAGCTTTTTGCCGAAGACGCCATCATAGAGCTCCCTTACCTTGCAAGTTTGGGTTTGAATTCCCAAATGACCGGTAAAGAGGTAATTTATAATTTCCTTAAGAATTTGCCGAACACGTTTGCAGACTTCAAATTTAAGAATATTCAAATTCATATCGATACCCCGGAGCAGGCATTCGGCGAATATCAAGTTAATGCAACTGTGAACTCGACCGGAAGGCCATACCCTCAGTTATATATGGGCAGACTTGTCGCCGAAAATGGTAAGATCAAGCTATTGCGCGAAGCTTTGGATATGATCAAAGTAGCAAAAGGAATGTTTCCGAATGGGTTGGCAGATCTATAATTCCAACATTGTTAATATAATAAAAGTCTTCAGGTTAGTTTCTGTGGACTTTTCATACGTGTAGCAGGCTCGCTATGATGGCACAGTTCCAAAATTGCAAGCTTTGCATTCTCCACTATCGAAATCGATTCCGTTGTTTTCGATTTTAATCAAAATGGCGTAGGACCTTTCAGTGTCTAAAAGGTCGTTTTGCTATTGCTTTTTTGACAAAACATTTTTCATTAAGTACAGCCAATTTTGAAGAATTTTAAAGATGTAGCAAGCACATGAAAGAGAAGACCACAGAATTATTCCGGTAAGCGCACTCGACCTATTATAGCATTCTGTATTTCTATAATTACATAATTATGTAAATCGAAATATCGAATCTTGGCTGTTTTTTAATAAATAGTCCAGAAGTTTGCTTCCTTTTTTGTAAATTTGATGTATCAAAAGTTCTTTAAAACAACTCAAAATACCTCAAGTTATCCGGTGTCTTAATCGGTGACTAATGGTTTTTAGATTTTATAAATACCTGTTATTTAGCGTTATATCGAAATGGTTCGAATCCCGTCCATTCCGCCAAAAGCATTTAAAAAATGTTCAAAAGCCTTTAAATCATATGATTTAAAGGCTTTTGGTTTTTATCAATTATTCTGCTTGAACCATATTTACTCACGTGTTCCTTGCTTGACGCGTGGGGATGCATAAACAAATACCTTTTTTATTCCCACATAAGAATTTTACTTGAGCCGCTTTTAGCCATAGATAGTGACGCGCATCACTTTTTAATAATAAAACGATCATTTTTAAACAGATACCCGGTGTCTACTTTTGACGTTACTAATTATTCCATAACGTTTAAAATTTAAGATCATGTTGGGAGCACTTACAGACGTACAGATAGAAAGTTTGCTGAAACAGCAGGTTACCGGTCGTTTAGCATGTCATGCTGAAGGAACTACCTATATTGTACCGATAAATTACGTTTACAGTGCGCCATATATCTACAGCCATTCGGCAAATGGTAAAAAGATTGAAATGATGCGTCAGAACCCAGAGGTATGTTTTGAAGTTGATGACATCCAAAGCATATTTAACTGGAAAAGCGTTGTGGCCTGGGGGCGTTTTGAAGAAGTGACCGACATGGACGAGAAGGCCTGCCTGATGCAGGGAATTATACATCGCATAATGCCCCTGGCCAACCACCCGGCCAATCATCCTTCGCATGGGATAACCGAGAACGACAGCGATGTGGGTGAAAAAGTGGAACTGATTATTTACAAGATCAATCTTGATAAAAAAACAGGACGGTTCGAAAAAAACTGACAAGCGATGATTCCGTTTTGCAAGGGCCCAATCTGTGTTATCATCACCATCTCCTGATGGTCTTCGTGTTGCATTTTAACAGAACAGTTGCCCATCCGTTGATATTGCAACAAAGATAATAAGTGTTTGATCACAAGCAATTTATAGCGTGACCGGCGTCATGTTTCCTGTGAAAAGCATTTGTGAAATTTACAAAAGAAAATTATAAACCCGACACCATGAAAACGATTATTGTAATTAACGATGGCTCACCATCTGCAGCGCACGCATCAAAACAGGCTTTTGCTATTGCCCAGGCGGTACAGGCCAATATTTTAGTGGCCAACACCTATAAGGTTAACACAATGGCAAAAGTTGTGGCTGGTCATAATATTGAACAACAAGCGTTGGTTGTAAGAGGTCGTTTGGCGAGAATACTAAATACGTTCAACCCCGAGCCAGAGGGTTACCAGCCTGACATGTCAACAGTGGATATTGTGGATTTTGATGCAGTGCAATTAGCCGCCTTGATAATCAAAAAAAACATTTGGTTAATAGTGAGCGGAAGCGGCACCACGTTGCAAGATGGGTCGCGACAAGCTTTATTAAATCTCCAAAGCGTATTAAATAAAGTGCAGTGTCCGCTGCTAATAGTGCCCGAAACCTGGACATTAAAAAACATACAACATATAACTTATATGGCCGATTTACGGTATTGTCGCGCTGCTGTTGTAAAATACCTTGTTCAACTGGCCGAGCCTATGCAGGCGAGCGTATCTGTAGCACATTTGTCGGCTAAAGGAATTCCGGATATTGAGGAAAGTTATGGTCAGCGGCTGTTTACCGAACAGGTTGGAAGCCATGTACATAGTTACCCAATTGGTTTTAACAATATCAGGGAAAGAGATATTAACAAGGCGGTTGATGTTATAATTAACGGAATGCATAACGATGTGCTGGTGCTTGTTAACCACCGTTATCATTTTAAAGAAATCATCGGGGATTATTTGACCGAAGCACTGCCGGGGCATATTACAATACCATTGCTGATATTTCCTTATTAATTAAAGCAAAGCGAATCATGGGTGGTTTTGCCTTCAGGGGCCAAATAAAAACAGGGTATTGTTTTAAGCAATACCCTGTTAAGTTTTCTTTCAAATCAATGCAGGTAAGTATTTAAAACGCTGCTTTGATCTTATCTTTTGTAACACTCAATTCTTCGGCGCTGAAGCTTAGTTTAGGCCTCGAAAAATTAAGATCATCAACCCGGTTCATGGGGATAAGGTGGATATGTGCATGCGGCACTTCGAGGCCGATAACAGCCACCCCTACCTTTTTACATGGTATAGCTTTTTTTATCGCCGTAGCCACAATTTTGGCAAATATTTGCAAACCGGTATAAGTTTCATCATCCAGGTCGAAAATGTAATCAACTTCTTTTTTCGGAATCACCAGCACATGCCCTTCGGCCAGTGGGTTGATATCTAAAAAAGCTAAAAACTCATTACTCTCGGCAACAACGTACGCCGGGATATCGCCTGCGATAATTTTCGAAAAGATGTTCATGATTAATTATTTGAAAATTTGAGGATTTGAAAATTTGAAGATGACCTGGCGATTCGATATTTTCAAATCCTCAAATCTTCAAATTCTCAAATTAAACTTACCGACTCACTTCCAGTATTTCAAATTCAATTTTACCTGCCGGTACCGTGATCTCAATTTTTTCGCCTACTTTTTTGCCTAAAAGGCCCTTGGCTATGGGCGATGCTACCGAAATTTTACCGGCTTTCATATCGGCCTCACTTTCGGCCACCAGCTGGTAGCTCATGGTGGCGCCGTTTTTAAGGTTTTTGATTTTAACGATAGATAGTGCCAATACTTTTGATGTATCCAGTTTGGATTCATCCAGCAAGCGGGCGTTGGCCAACACTTCCTGCATTTGCGAAATTTTAGCTTCATGCAAGCCCTGCGCCTCTTTAGCGGCATCGTATTCGGCATTTTCAGACAAGTCACCTTTATCGCGCGCTTCAGCAATTTGTTTTGATATATCCGATCGGCCGGTTGTTTTTAACCTTTGTAATTCTTCTTTAAGTTTTTCTAAACCATCCTTGGTAAAGTATGATACCTCTGCCATAACACGTAAATTAATTATTATTTATCCTATTGGTTGTCCAAAAAAAACCGCCCTCCCTTTTTTAAGAAGGACGCAACGACTATAAAAACAAACAAGACTATATGGGCCATGCCTACATAGTCTTGTTTAGTATTAAACGAAGATAAGTGATTTAAGTTTTAATATGCAAATTTATTTGATGTGCAGATGTGCAGATTTCAGATGTGCAGATGAAGGGAAATTATTGCCGGTCTACCCGCAATAAGGTAAGCATTTAGTCAAAATATCCATTTTAATCTGCACATCTGAAATCTGAAATTTGCACATCATCGCAAAGCAACCAACTTCTCCGCCATCACTTCACTTATCTTCCGGTACGAATCAAACGTCCAGCCGGCAACGTGGGGGCTTAGGATAACCTTGCCGCTTTGGCGCAACTCGTCGTACCAGGCCTGCTCGGCCAGGGTAGGGAACTTTTCAACTTCAAGCACATCCAGGCCCGCTCCCAATATTTTGCCTTCTTTAATGGCTTTCAATATGCTGCTTACTTTTGCTGTTTTGCCCCGCGAGGTATTGATAAAAAATATCGGCTTTTTAAAGTGAAACAAATATTCGTCGTCAATTAGTTCGTTGGTTTCTGATGTCAGCGGTACGTGTATACTTAGCACGTCGCTTAGTTTTACTATTTGCTCCATGCTTACTTCGCGCGCATAGCGGTCGCTAAAGCCGGTTTTATACTTATCGTAAGCAATTACATCAACCTGGAAACCCGATAGCTTACGGGCAAAGCTATGCCCCATGTGGCCGTAGCCAATAATACCTACGGTTTTTCCTTTCAGTTCGTAGCCGCGGTTGCCCTCCCGCTCCCATTTGCCATTCCTTATCTCGGCATCACCCCGGTTAAAATTATTCATTAGTGAAAGCAATAACCCAATAGCATGTTCGCCAACGGCATCGGAGTTGCCTTCGGGCGCGTTAATCAGTTTAATGCCTTTTTCGGCGGCGTAAGCCTCGTCAATATTGTCCATGCCGGCGCCCGCGCGGGCCACAAATTGCAGGTTTGTGGCCAAATCAAAAACTTGTTTGGTTACCTGGAATTTTGAGCGGATAACCAGGCCCGCGTAATTGGCTATAATTTGTAAAGCTTCTTCGGTTTTTATGGTTGGCCTGTAATCGCATGTATAACCCTTGGCTTCGGCCTGCTCCATAAATATGGGATGTACATCATCAACAATAAGAATGTTATTTTTCAACTCGTCAGTAATTTTTTTATAAAAGGCGAATTTACAAACACATAGGTTATTAATGCGTAGCATTTTACGGTTTTGCTCATTTTTACGCTTTAAATATATTTACATTGCAATTTTAAACCTACTGAAGCGATGGAAAATCTACCTAAACAAATAAAAACATTAAAATTATACCTGGCCCTACTTACGGTAGCTATAATTGTTTGCTTTGGCTTTATTATAAGGCTGATAAGCAATCAAGCCCACTTTAAACAAATAACCGCCGAGCGGATTGACATTGTTGAGCCTGATGGTAAAATACGCATGGCCATAAGCAATCGCCAAAGCCAGCACCCGGGCACCATTGACGGCAAACAACTGCCCAAACGCGACCGCCCCGCCGGCATGATATTTTTTAATGATGATGGCAATGAGTGCGGCGGGTTGGTATATGATGGCGATAAAAAAAGCGCGAGTATGACCTACTCCATCGATCAGTATAAGAACGACCAGATTATGCAGCTTCAATATAGCCAGGAAAACAATGGCCCGCAATTGCAAAGAAGCTATGGCCTGAAACTTTGGGATAAGTACGATAATTTCCCTTCATCAAAGGTTTTGGCTTATATTGATTCACTGAACAAATTAAATGATACTGTTGCATATAAAACAGGAATTGACAAGCTTAACGCTTCTGGCCGGGTAACCAAAGAAAGGCTTTTTGTTGGTAAAAACGCAGGGGGCGATGTGGGCTTATTTTTGAGCGATGCCAATGGTAAGCCAAAGCTGAGGATATATATTAACAAACAAAATCAACCCGTAATTGAAACCCTGGATGATAATGGTGCGGTGGCAAAAAGCCGTTAGCTTACTGCCATATTTACCCGCTTTATTAATTGGCACGAGAATAGCTTAGTATGTTACAAGGGCTTGCCCTTTATTACATAAACCAATTAGAAATGAAATCATTAAAGCAAATAGGCACCGATATAAAACACTATTCCGAACAATTATCGTACGATGGGTTTAAGCAGGTGTTTGATCATATCGATCAATTGAACGTAAAAAAGGGCGTCGACAAATTGGGCCTTGATAAATTTATAAACCAATGTGCAATTATGGCTGCCGGTAGCGGTGCCATATCGGGTAGCGGCGGTGTTTTAACCATGGTAATAGGTATGCCTGTTGATGTACTTAACCTGATAACTCAGCAATTTAGGGTTACTATGGCTATTATGTACCATAACAGGGGCAGCTATCAAATGGGGTTCGACGAGTTTATGAAACTGGTAGCTATATCTTTTAAAGTAGAAACCGGTATTGCCCTCAGCAAAACCATGATGGAAAGCGTGGCCGAAAAAATAATCCTCAACCTGGGCGTTCGCACCGCCGAGCGCCTTGTGCCGGTTGTTGGCGCTGTTATCGGCGGTACAACCAATTATTTGTTTATTAAGCGGATGGCCAAATCTGTTAAAGAAATGCAGGCGCGGCCTGTGGTAATACAGGTGAATTGATGCTATGGGCACCTACTTGATTTTGATTAAATAGGTGCCCGATATTTTTATGTCGGCTGGTTTCTCTTTTCCGGTAATATTAAAATTTATACTGTTGATCTGAAAGGCTACTTTATACGTAGTCGTTTCTTTAGTAAATAAAGTCTCTTTAGCCGGTAGATCGTAATTTTTATAATATTCAGACTCTGTAGGCGTGTGATATTTATTAAGGGTTGCTGTATCTGCCAACAATTTATGGGCAACATCAAAAGGTCTGAAATTAAAAGTTTCGCTATTGAGTTTTAAGGTAAATGACCCGTTCGCCGGTTGTGTTTGCTTAATTTGAATGCCGTTGAAATTATTAGTCAGGGTATCAGCATACTCATCGGCGACGAGTGTTATATCATAGCCCTTTACAACTACTATTTTTTCTTTTTTGCTAAATGTATAGTAATAGGTCATAGCGTTATCATTCTCGTTGTACCAGGTTTCAAAATGATGGAGGCCAAGGGAAAGTCGGGCCCACTCATACTTACTTTCCCTTAACTCTCTCCGCCCATAATCGCCCGAAGTGCGCCAGTCCCGGCTTTTCAACCTACCTAACGAATCGGACAATGCGGTAAGATCCTTATTAAAATAAGGCTGCAAGGGTGTGATATCGTATTTATAAATGAAATAATTTAAAGATGCCACAGCTTTACTGCCGTCTTTTTCGCTCACCTTTGTACTATCAACCGCGATGAATTTGCCGTTTTTCAACGCATTGTGCTTTTCAAAAAACTTAATTATAATTCGCTTTTGCGAATACATACTAACCGTAAAAGCGCTTTGCGGGCCGTACACGGATAAAATGGTTACTATACATAAAGAGATAGGGATAAGCTTTATATTCTGCTTTTTAAAAGCTAAAAAGTAAACGGAAATAAACAACAGCCAGCAGGCAAGCGCGATTAAAAAATAGCGCCATTCGGTAATGCCATACATGAAAACTCTTGCGCCTACTGCCACAAACAGGAGGCCCAACAAGGGGATCAATAAAAAATAAAAGCTGCGCGAATAGATTTTGATCCATCTATTGCCATCATGTTCACGAATGGGATATATCAGCAACAATGACAGCACTCCAAACACCGCATAGCTTAAAATAAGATTTGATACCAGGCCTTTTGGCAGGCTCCAAAGTGAGATGATCTTAATCTCGTATGCTAATAAAATAAGCACATATATGGTTGATAGAGGGATCAATACAAACTGGGTAAATATTTTCAATGCTTTGGGGTAGCTCAAATCGTCGTTAAGCGCACGCGTATCGGCGGGTACGCCAGCCAGGAAAAAGGTAGTGGTAAACAAGCCCACTATCCAAACCCAAAGTATGGCATAAGTATCCCACTCAAACTTAAAGTTGAATAAAAAGTTAGTAGCGGCAATGGCGGCAGCTATCCCTAAAAACAAAACCACACCATACAATACGCTCGTTAAAAAACGAAGAAACAATGTTTTATTAAATTGCCAAAACCCATTAACCTGTCCCTTACCCGTAAATGCCACAAAGGCAACCAGCAAATGAAACGAAAGCGATAACAGGAAAAACCGGATATAATCGGCTTCGCGGGCGGTAGGGTCTATGATGAAAATGAGGGAGGCTGCAAAAAGCGCAGCTATGATTTTTATAATGAGTTTATTTTGTTTACTAAAGGGTCGGCTTTGCGTAAACAGCGTTGCCGACAGGCTTAAAAGTAGGCCCAGGTTGGCCGTCATCACTCCGCGCATCAGCCAGCCTTCATGTACCCGGTCCAGGTGGCGCAGTTCCACCTCGATGGTACCTGCAATGGTCCCGGCAAGGGCAAAAAACATTTCAAAGGGATAGCGCCTTATAGTGGACAGAAAGCCTTCGGCGAGTGTTTTAATGGATGGGAATTTCATTGCGACAGGGTTTATACAGGCAATGTAAGTACAATTTGTAAAATAACTGTACTAAAAATGCAAAGTGCATGGGCAGCAATTGCATTTAACACATTAGTGATTATATTTGCGGTCGCAAAAAACATCATTTTATACAATATAATGAGAGAAATACAATTCAGAGAAGCGCTACGTGAGGCCATGGTCGAAGAAATGCGCAACGACGATACCATATACCTGATGGGTGAAGAGGTTGCCGAATATAATGGCGCCTACAAAGTAAGCCAGGGCATGCTGGACGAATTTAGCGCAAAACGCGTTATTGATACGCCCATCTCTGAATTAGGCTTTGCCGGTATTGGCATTGGTTCGGCTATGAATGGCTTACGCCCGATCATCGAGTTCATGACCTTTAACTTTTCGTTAGTGGCCATCGATCAGATTATCAATGGTGCGGCCAAAATCATGTCGATGAGCGGCGGCCAGTTTTCTGTGCCAATCGTTTTCCGCGGCCCAACCGGTAATGCGGGTATGCTTAGTTCGCAGCACTCACAGTGCTTTGAAAACTGGTATGCCAACTGCCCGGGTTTAAAGGTTGTTGTTCCGTCGAACCCGTACGATGCAAAAGGCCTGTTAAAATCTGCAATATTGGATCCCGATCCGGTTATTTTCATGGAGTCGGAGTTAATGTATGGCGATAAGGGCGAAGTTCCTGAAGAAACTTACTATATCCCATTGGGTAAAGCCAAAGTGGTAACCGAAGGTACCGATGTTACTTTGGTAGGTTTCGGTAAAATCATGAAAGTGGTTATTGCCGCTGCTGCCGAACTGGCAAAAGAAGGCATCAACGCCGAAGTTATCGACTTGCGTACTGTACGCCCTATTGATTATGAAACAGTAATTAACTCGGTTAAAAAAACAAACCGTTTGGTAATTATCGAAGAAAGCTGGCCTTTAGGTTCAATTGCTACCGAGGTTGCTTTTAAAGTGCAAAAAGATGCCTTTGACTACCTTGATGCGCCTATCCTGCGTATTATGGGTGGCGATGTTCCGTTGCCTTATGCGCCAACTTTAATACAGGAATACCTGCCAAACCCTGAAAGGGTTATTAAAGCGGTTAAAGAGGTAATGTACGTTACTAAATAATAACACGATTTAAGGATTTTACAGGATTGACAGGATTTTTTCTTGTCGCTTTTAAAATTTAAATAATATCAAAAAGCCCGGTATTTGTATCGGGCTTTTTAATTTAATACAAATACACAATGGCAGAATCAATTGTAAAAGACAGCAACGGCAACATCCTGAACGATGGTGATTCGGTAACGCTGATAAAAAGTTTAAAAGTTAAAGGCGGCGGCGTAACGCTTAAACAAGGTACGCTGGTAAAAAAAATCCGCCTTACGGATGACGATAAAGAAGTTGATTGCAAAATTGACGGTATGAGCATTGTGCTTAAAACGGAATTTTTGAAAAAAAGGTAATTGCTGATAACCGGAGAAAGCCAAAATTACCGTCGGGTGTCAATTAGGTAAAACTAAAAAATGAGATTACGTGTTGGATTTACGTCTCAACAACCATGTCGGGTAATAAAATTCGCGGATTCTGAAGAGAAAACGATATTTGAAAATAAAAAGACTGTCATGCTGAGTGTTGAAATCCGCGGATTCTGAAGGAGGAATGACATCATAAAATGGGCTGTCATGCTGAGCCCCGTCGAAGCATAGCGGGCAAAGGCCTCTCCGCGCGACCCTTCGACAGGCTCAGGGTGACAGGCCTACGCATGACATGTTGGAACTTACATAAACATTAGCATGAACGCTGGTCACGACTTACCCCGGCTGCGCGCTACGCTGGCCGACCCTCTCTCCGGCTTACGCCGCATAGGGGGTAACCCCCCTTTTTGTTTTTTGGCCCCTCTATGCGCGAAGCGGAGAGAGGGGTGACGGGCGTAGCCTCGTCGGGGTGAGTCGAGTCGCCGCCAAGTGATATACGTCATTCTCCCTTCAGAATTTCGCGAAATTTTACAACTCAGGATGACAGGGAAATTGAACATTTTCTGAGGGCAGTTTGGTTACAGGATTTTCCGCCTCAACGCAATTTACACAGCTATTTAGCCTACCGCCATCCCCCTCCTACTGCCTGGTACAAATTCACCGAGCTTAGGAATATATTACGTTTAATGTTTGTTAACTCCAGTTCGGCATCCAGTACACTGCGTTGGGCGGTAATAATCTCGAGGTAATTGGCGCGGCCAACCAGGTAAAGATCATTGGCTACCGATAGGGCGTTATTGAGCGCTTGCAGCTCCTGTTGTTTAAATTCAAAAGCCTGTTTGTAATTGCTGATGCCGCTCAGGTTGTTATTAACCTCCTGGAAACCCGATAGGATAGTTTTCTGGTAATTATAAACCGCTATCTTTTCTTCGGCAATGGTACGTTCATATTCGGCTTTTATGCCCTTGCGGTTAAATACAGGCGCTGTAAGCCCGCCAATCAATCCATAGGTAAATGAGGCAGGGTTGAATAGTAAACCCGCATTAAAGCTATTATAGCCCGCGTAGGGCGTTAAGGTGAGTGTTGGGAAAAAGCTGGCCCTGGCCGCTTTAATATCGGCATTCATGGCCGCGAGTTCCAGCTCGGCGGCGCGGATGTCTGGGCGGTTAAGTAATAACTGTGAGGGTACACCGGCCCCGATAATTACCGGCAACGCAATTTTCATGATAGCGGTATCCCTTGTAATTTTTCCTTTAAAACTGCCCGATAAAAAACTAAGCTGGTTCTCGGTTTCGGTTATTTGCTGCAGGGTTGTGTATTGCAGGCCTTTGGTCCGCGCCAATTGGGCCTCAAATTGTTGTACGGCAAGCTCGGTTGCCCGGCCGCCCAGTTTTTGAATTTTTACAATTTCCAGCGCGTTATCCTGTAGCGCTATGTTTTTTTTGATGATAGCCAACTCGGCATCAAGCGCCAGCAACTGGTAATATAGCCCGGCTATTTGTGCCGTAAGCTGGGTTGTAATTAGCCGGTACCCGCTTTGGCTGGCCAGGAACCTGGCAAAGGCAGCCTTTTTTTGGTTACTTAATTTGCCCCACAGGTCAACCTCCCATGAACTTTGAAAACCCAGGAAATAATTGGGCGTTGGGTTGGGGATGTGCTGGTTGCTGTTAATGTTTTGCGAAAAATTGGTATCGTAATTACCAACGCCGTTCTGCGTATAATCACCATATTTTTCCAGCCCGGCATTCGCCGCGATGTTAACGGTTGGTAATAATTTCGACGCGCTGAACCTGAGGTTGGCACGCGACGCTTCTACGCGTTGCAATGCCGTGAGTATATCCGGGCTGGCCTTTAGCGCGGTATCAATAAGGCTGATAAGTTTTTGATCGGTAAAAAACTGGTTGATGGGTAAGGCTGCGATGGTTGTAGTATCCTTGCTGCTGCCAAAGGCGTCGGGTAAATTAGCGGCCGCATCCGAACCGGTAACGGGCGTATACGTTTTGCAGCCTGTCATTAAAATCAATAAAAACGCGGTATTCAGGATATATAAATTTGCTTTTTTTAGCATGAGTAGCTTTTTCATTAGTTAACAATTTCCATTTCATGGTGCATTTCGGTAAGGGGCTCTTCGGGCATTTTGTGTTTACGCGCGGCCATACCGGCAAATATTACGTACAGGCCAGGGATCAATATCACCCCGAAGATAGTGCCCATCAGCATGCCTCCTGCGGCCGCTGTGCCTATTGACCTGTTGCCCATGGCCCCTGCGCCATCAGCAATGCATAATGGAATTAAGCCGGCAATAAAGGCCAGCGATGTCATCAGGATAGGCCGTAAGCGGGATACAGCGCCTTCAATAGCCGCTTTAACTATGGTTAAGCCCTCTTTTTGCCGCTGGATGGCAAATTCCACAATCAGGATGGCATTTTTGCCCAGCAAGCCAATGAGCATTACCAGGGCTACCTGGGCGTAAATATTGTTTTCCAATCCACATATCTTTAAAAAGAAAAAAGCGCCGAAAATACCGGTAGGCAACGACAGGATAACGGGTAGCGGCAGCAAAAAGCTTTCATACTGGGCGGCTAATAGCAGGTAAACAAATATTAAGCAGATGATGAAAATGTAAATAGCCTGGTTGCCCGATAAGATCTGCTCCCTCGTCATGCCCGACCATTCAAAAGCATAGCCCTTAGGCAGTTTTTGTTTCGCTATCCGCTCAATAGCGGCATTGGCATCGCCGCTGCTAAAGCCTTTGGCCGCATCGCCGGTAACCATGGCCGATGTATACATGTTGTAGCGGGTAAGCTGCTCGGGGCCGAAAACTTTTTCCATTTTAACAAAGGTGGAAAAGGGCACCATTTCGCCTTTATCGTTTTTAACCTGCAGGTTTAAAACATCCTCGGGCCGGGCACGGTACTCGGGCGCGGCCTGCACCATCACCTTGTACATTTGCCCAAAGCGGATAAAGTTGGATGCATAAAAACTACCCATTAAGGTTTGCAGGGTCGACATCGCTTTATCAACCGTAATTCCCTTTTGGGCCGCTGTTTGCTGATCGACAGAGATCATGTACTGCGGAAAGTTTGGATCGAAACTGGTAAATGCGCCCGAAATTTCGGGCGAGGCATTTAGCGCGTCCACAAAATCCTTAGTTACTTTGGCAGCTTTTTGCAGATCGCCCTGGCCGGAACGGTCAAGTACCCTGATCTCGAAACCGCTGGAGTTGCCAAAACCCGGCACCGTTGGCGGCGGAAAATACTGGATAGATGCATCGCCTATGTTTTTGGTTTTCGCTGTCAGCGTGGCAATAATATCCTCTAACGATTCCTTGCGCTCATCCCATGGTTTCAGGTTAATCATGGCCATGCCATAGGATGCACCCGCAATTTCGTTTACCAAACTATACCCCGATAAAGTGGATACCGACTCAATTGCCTTGATGCTTTTGGTTTTATTGGCTATCTCTTTTAAAACCTGCTCGGTACGCTCAACTGTTGCGCCGGCCGGGGTGGTTACGTTTACGTAAATCATCCCCTGGTCTTCGGTAGGGATAAAACCTGTTGGTAATATGGCGCTGGTGCCCCAGGTAAGTACAAAAAAGCCTATCAGTAAAGCGATGGTTATTCCTTTGCGGGGTGAAAGGAAGGTCATGAAGCCCGAATATTTGTTTTGCAATCCATCGTACCGTTTATTAAAGCCGGTAAAAAAACGTTGGGTAATGGTTTTCTTTTTAGGCGCGGGGTTATGCTTTAGCATAATCGCACAAAGTGCAGGGGTGAGCGTTAACGCGTTTACACCGGATATCACAATTGATATGGCCAGCGTGAGCGAAAACTGCCGGTAAAATACGCCTACAGGGCCCGACATAAAAGCTACCGGCACAAACACGGCCGACATCACCAACGTAATGGCCACGATAGCCCCGCTAATCTCCTTCATCGCGGTTATGGTTGCTTCCATGGCACTCATGTGCTCTTCGGTCATTTTTACGTGCACGGCCTCAACCACCACAATAGCGTTATCTACCACAATACCAATAGCCAGCACCAACGCGAACAGGGTTAGCAGGTTGATAGAGAAGCCCAGCAACTGCATAAAAAACAGCGAACCAATAAGCGCTACGGGTACAGCCAAAGCAGGTATTAACGTTGAGCGGAAATCCTGCAGGAAAATGAACACTACAATAAACACCAGTATAAAAGCCTCTACCAAAGTGCGCAATACTTCATGGATAGATGCATCCAAAAAACGCGACACATCATAATTTACGTTAAAACTCATGCCCGCCGGGAACGAACTTTTTTTAAGCTCGGCCATGCGGGTTTTAATGTTGTTGATAACATCCCGTGCGTTTGAGCCAGGGCGTTGTTTTATCATGATAGATGCTGATGGCTTACCATCGGTATTGGATACCATGCTATAGGTAAGCGAGCCAAATTCAACATCGGCAATTTCTTTCAGTTTTAATACAGCGCCGCCTTCTTCGGCGCGGATAACAATGTTTTCATATTGTTTGGGCTCAAAAAACTTGCCCGGATAGCGCAAAACATATTGCAGCATTTGTGGCGATTTATCTGAACTTTGCCCGGTTTTACCTGGGGCCGCCTCCACGTTTTGTGCGCGGATTGCATCAATAACATCATCGGTTGATACTTTGTAAGCCATCATCCTATCGGGCTTTAACCATACCCGCATAGAGTATTCTTTGGCACCCATAATTTCGGCACGGCCAACACCGTCAATCCGTTTTAATTCCTGCAGTACGTTAATGTCGGTAAAGTTGTAGATGAATTTCTCGTCCATGCCGGGATCTTCGCTGATGATGTTCAGGTACATCAGCATACTGTTCACCTCTTTTTCGGTGGTTACCCCGGCTTTAATCACCTCTTCGGGCATTTCGTCAATAATAGTGGCAACACGGCCCTGTACGTTTACAGCAGCCTGGTCGGGGTCAACCCCAACGTTAAAATAAATCTGTATCACCGTAAGCCCGTCGTTACTGCAAACGGTGGTCATATAAGTCATGCCCGGCACGCCGTTAATGGCGCGTTCAAGCGGGGTGGCCACGGCCTTGGCGCAAACCTCGGCATTGGCACCGGTATAGTTGGCGGTAACGGTTACCGATGGCGGCACAATATCAGGAAACTGGGTAACCGGCAAAGTAATTAATGCCAGCACGCCCAGCAGGGTAATTATTAAAGATATCACAAGCGACAGCACTGGCCGCTTTATAAATGTTTCGAACATAGCGCGTGGGGTTTGTATACAATAAACTAAGGGGTAAGCCTTGAGTCAAGAGTTCTGAGTCAAAAAAAGCAATCGCATTAGTTTCAGGTCGAAACATTTACGCAGCCCGGCTTCTGACTCACGACTATAGGCTTAAGACTTAAAATTACTTCATGGCCAGTAACGAATCCCTGCTGAGTTTTCTTGGTTTAATGATCATTCCGTCGCGTACGTTCTGGGTGCCTTCCAGCAATATTTTGTCGCCGGGCTTTAAGCCGTCTTTTACAATGTAGTAGTTAGAAAAACGGGTTTGGGGTACAAAGGCGCGCATGTGCAGCTGGTTGTTTTTATCAACTAAATAAACATAGCTTTTATCCTGAATATCAAATACCGATTGTTGCGGCACCATAACAACATTATCGGCCTTGGTTGATATAAACAGCTTGCCGGTGGCACCATGCCTCAAAAGCTTTTGCGGGTTGGGAAAGCGAGCCCTGAAATTAATGGACCCGGTTTTTTGTTCAATTTCTGCTTCAACAGTTTCAATATCGCCCTCGTACGGAAAGTCGAGGCCATCTGCCAATACCAGCCGCACTTTGTCGCTTGTTTTGCCCGGCGCGGTTTTGCGTTTGCGTACGTATTGCAGGTATTCGTTTTCGGGGAAGCTGAAATACGCGTACATCGAGCTGATATCAGACAGGCTGGTAAGTAAGGTGCCCTCATCAATTAAACTGCCCGATTTAAGGGGAATCCTATCCACAATGCCATCAAAGGGCGCATGAATGTAGGTATAGGCCAGCTGGTCTTCGGCGCTTTGCACCATGGAACGGGCCTCTTCTATGGTTGCCTTATCGGCGCTCAACTTTGATTCGGCCACGTCCAGTTCCGATTTGGAGATCACTTTTTTATCAACCAGCATTTTAACACGGTCAACCTCCAGGGCGGTCGCCTTGGCGGCGGCAACAGCATTACTTAGGGCTGCTTTGGCCTTGGTGAGGTTTACCTTAAACTCCTGGTCGTTGAGTTTAAAAAGCAGCTGGCCTTTTTGTACTGACGCGCCTTCGTCGATAAATACTTTTTCTAAAAAACCACGAACGCGCGAACGGATATCAATGTTTTTTAATGCCTGGATATCGGCAACATATGGCTTTTGGATAACCGTATCGCGCGTGGTTAATGTAAGTATAGGTAGTTGTAGGGTATCGGTGGTTTCGTCTTGCGTGGTTTGTGCTTTTGAGGAGCAACCCGTGACATATATAGCTATAATAATTGCCAGTAGAGGCAGTAGTGCTTTAACTGTTTTCATTTTTCTGATAGCGTTAAGCATAGTGGTAACGTTCACGTACCAAAATGGCTATGTTATTAATTCTTTTAAATAGAGGTTATCATGCACCGCAGCGGATGCATCGCATCAGAGAAAAGATCAGAAGGGACTTAGCCGGAACAGGAAGCTATAATATGCCGGAAGAAAGGCTTCCCTGACAAGGTTCTGCTTGGGTTCCAGCTTTATTAAGCTTGTAATTATGCCCGGTAACGATTGATTGGCCGGCTGTAAAATTGCCGAATAGTTGGTGCGGGCATGCACAAACCTTACGTAAACGCAGGCACGATTGTTTTGGCTGCTGCCAGATTCCGAAGTGTCGTCACTTACTTCCTGTTGCTGGGCAATGTTAATGAGCTTATGGTGCAGCCTGGAGATATCATCGGCTGTTGAACCCCAGCGGTTATAATGTTTTAAAATTGTATCCGCATTGGCAGCCACAGCTATAGAAAGCTGGAAAAAAAATAATACAAAGAATATTTTTTTTGTGAGTGCCATCATTGCGAATTTAACACATAATTATTCTTTTTTCAAATGATTTTGTATTTTATTTGCTGTAAAATGAATTTATTTGAATTTTTTGGCTTGATTGTTAGCATTTTAGCTTTTCACCACGATGAAAAGTGTTTTTAACACTTACTGTACCGATACGCCAGGTTAATTCAAAGTAGCCTACCCTCGTTATGGAGTAGCTTCCTGCTTTTTATAATAAATGTGTCTAAAAGTTGTCGTTGGGTCGCTTTAAACTATTTTTATAGCCTGCCGGTTAATGCCTTTTTGTATAAATTCCCTATTTTAGGCACACAAATACCATCAGTATGCAAAACCCCCGTTTTAAAGCCACAAGGCTTATAGTTTTAATTATGCTTGCAGGCGCTATCGGCAGCAATTTATCAGCACAAACCAAACCCACAGCTACAACAGCAAAACCTGAAGCTGCCGCGAAAACACCAACAGCAGCAGGAATTATAGCGCCTACAACCCTTATAGAAAAGTTTTTCAGGAGTTACGATAAAGAGAGCACCACTAAAGCGATGATTGATATATTTAAAACCAATCCGCTTATTGATTCCAATAGCCTGGTTAAGCTTATCTCCAAAATAGATACTACCCGAAGCCTTATCGGCGCTTATACTGGTAAAGATCTTATCGTTCAGCGTAAAGCATCCAATAGCCTGGTATTATACAGTTACCTGGTAAAACATCAAAACCAACCCCTGCGGTTTACATTTATGTTTTACAAGCCTAAAAACGAATGGGTAATTTACCGCCTGTATTTTGACGATTCGGTAAGCAGCGAGCTGGAGCAATCGGCAAAAATTACAGCGAAACCGTAAAGGCGCTTAAAGCAAAAGGGCTAAACACCATTTTTGGCACAAAAAGAAAGGCCTTTAGCATATTGCTAAAAGCCTTTTGATATGATTTAAGGAAAACCTTTTGCCTTTGACCTTTCTCCTTTAACCTTAAACTACGGTTCCTTCTTTCAGTTTCTCTGCATTTTCTGCAAACTGTAAAGCTTCCATTATCTCCTGCAAATCGCCGTTTAAAACACCGGGCAGGTTGTATATGGTAAGGCCGATACGGTGTTCTGTCAAACGCCCCTGCGGATAGTTGTAGGTACGTACCTTGGCCGACCTGTCGCCGGTTGATACCATGGTTTTGCGCTTTTTGGATGTTTCTTCCAGGTGCTTTTGCAGCTCCATTTCGTACACGCGTGAGCGTAATACCTGTAATGCTTTATCGTAGTTTTTTAATTGCGATTTTTGGTCCTGGCACTGCGCCACAATACCGGTAGGCAAGTGGGTTAACCTTACGGCCGAGTAGGTGGTATTTACCGATTGACCGCCCGGGCCCGATGCGCAGAATAAATCTTTACGGATATCACTAACCTGCAGGTCGATATCAAACTCATCAACCTCGGGCAATACCACAACCGATGCGGCCGAAGTATGTACCCGTCCCTGGGTTTCAGTATCAGGAACGCGTTGAACGCGGTGTACGCCCGATTCATATTTTAAGGTACCGTAAGCGTCTTCGGCTATTACGTTAAATACAATTTCCTTGTAGCCGCCGCTGGTGCCTTCGGTATAATCAACCAGTTCGGTTTTCCAGCCGCGTTTTTCGCAATAGCGCATGTACATGCGGTAAAGGTCGCCGGCAAATAAAGCGGCTTCATCGCCACCTGTACCGCCACGAATTTCAACCATCGCGTTTTTGCTGTCTTCCGGATCTTTAGGGATCAGCATCAGGCGGATGACTTCTTCCATCTCTTCCTGTTTGCCCAACAACTCATCCAGTTCCATTTTGGCCATTTCACGAAACTCTTCGTCTTTTTCGGTAGCCAGGATCTCTTTATTGCTATCTATGTTGCTCATAATGTTACGGTATATGTTATACTCGTCAACAATTTTAGCAAGGTCTTTATATTCTTTATTCAGCTGGGCATAGCGTTTCATATCCTGCATTACTTCAGGATTGCTTAATTCGCCTTCAACGGTTTTCCAGCGTTGAAATATCAGTTCTAATTTCTCTAACATATTCGGTGTATTCAAAAGCTAATCAAAGCAGCTTTGCTTGATGATGGTCCGGCTACAAAAGGCGTTACGTTTCGGTCGGTTTACAGGCTTGCTCCAAAAAACGCACAAAAATACGTATTTTCGGGGATATATTATTTCAGCGGATTGTAAGTTGTTTTGGCCGCTATTTATGTAACTTTAATTTAAAACCTAATAAGCGTTAATGCTGTTATTCAATAAAAAACAAGCACATTATGCCACTTCCAGAAAACCCCAATCTTGACGATAACCAGGACGAAAAAGATCCAGGCAACGAATACGAACAAAACGAAGGCCAGGACACCGGCAACGAACGTTTAGATGCGGACGTTGCAGATATTGCCGCTTTAGAAGCTGCCACCCGCGCCTCCGAATCGGCATTTACCTTAAATGTAGAAGACGGCTTAACGCCCGACGTTGATGAGGACGAAGATTAGACACGAATATTAATACACACGAATACTTGCAGGGTGTTTAGCAATTGTATCGAATATTAATACACACGAATACTTGCAAGGTGTTTAGCAATTGTATCGAATTTCAATACACACGAATACTTGCAGGGTGTTTAGCAATTGTATCGAATTTCACGAATTTTGATTAGGCGCTGTTTGTGAAATTAGTGTTCTTATAATTTTTAAGTCGCCAGGCCGGTATTCGTGCTATTTCGAAACATTCGTGAAATTAGTGTTTATATGAAAAAACTGATATTAACCGCTTTGATGGCAACTGCTTTAGCAGGTACGGCAAAAGCCCAAAATAAATTCAACGCTGCTGATTTTAAGGCCGGCCTGGGTAAAACCGGCACGTTATGCGATACCGTTTACTCGCTCAAAATAGTAAGCGATACACTTACCCTGCTTAACATGGGCGGTATCTATCCGCATCAAAAATACACCATCGCCATAAAGGGGAATAAGGTAACCTTAGACCTCCCGAATATTAAACGCAAAGCGATTTGCGTTACCGGGGTTTTTGAAATGTTTAAAGATCAACCCGAAGTAGTAGCCAGCCGCCCTGAGCAAATTGAAGTGCATTAGTGCAAGAATCAAGAAATTAGAATCAAGAGTTAAGAAAAAAAATGCATGGCGGGAAAAATTACCGGTTAAGCTTACTTCTCCGGTAGGCCGCGGGCGTTTGCCCGGTTTTTAATTTAAATACACGGTTGAAGGCCGCTTCTGATTGATAACCCACGTTTGCCGCTATTTGGGCCACATTGTTCTTATCCATCAGTAACAACTTTTGAGCTTGCCTTATGCGCCAGTTGGTAAGGTAGCTTAACGGCGTTTCGTACACTAATTTTTTAAATTGGTTAAAGAAAACCGACCGCGACATCCCAACCTCCAGTGCAAGAGAATCAAGCGTCCAATTGTTTTGTGGCGAGTCCTGCATCAGTGTCAGTGCCTTGCTGATCCTCGGGTTGTTTAATGCCGAAAGAAAGCCACTTTGGGGCGCATCCTGTTCTAAATATGCCCTGATGATATTCACGAACATAATTTCTGACAAGCACTTCAGCATTACCCTGCTCCCCGGCTTCTCGTTGTTGAGTTCGTTCAGCATTAACTGTGCAACCTGCTTTACCAGCAGCTGATTTTCGGTTACGTATTGCCTGATATGGATAACTGCCGGCAAATCCTTTAAAAAGGGATGTAGGGCCTGGTAGTCAAACTCAAAATGGCCTGCTATCAGGGTGGTTACATCGCCACTGGTATTAAAAACAGGTATTCCCGCCCTGCGGGCCTTCACAAATTCCGGCGATGGCATACGCAGGCTTGTAGGTTTATCTGCTATCCAATGGGCACTACCATGAGGCACAAATACAAGGTCTCCTTCGTCCATTTCTATGATACGGCCGTCGGGTGTGCCAATGCTGCAACTGCCGCTCACCAACCGCCAGAATTGCGAATTATCGTCTTTAATAATATCCAGTCCCCATGGGGCCGAAAGCGGGATTTTGCTGTAAACAACACTCCGCAGGCTGGTTGCATCTAATATTGTACTTAAAGCGTCCATTGTAAATTGATACGATTAAGCAAATATATAGCACTATTCAATACTTTTAGTATGATGTGGCGGGTTAATTTTGTGTTATCAAAATCAGAAAAAAATGACAACACAGGAATTAGCGGATAGCTACAATGAACTTTTTCAACAACGGAAAGTAACAGAAATTTACCAACAGTTGTATAGTGTCGACATAGTTTGTACCGAACCGGAACACGCTTTGGCCATGGGCGTACCCACCATTACTAAGGGTATTGAGGCTGTTTTGGCAAAATCAAAAGCCAGGCAGGAACTCATAGCCGAAGTGCACAGCTTTTTTTGCAGCCAGCCAGTGGTGGGCGGCAACTTTTTTAGCGTAGCCATGGGCAGGGATATGACGCTGAAAAATGGCCAAAGGCTACAAGTAGCAGAGATAGCCGTTTTTGGCGTAAAAGACGATAAGATAATATCCGAAACGTTTTTTTATTAAATCGCTTAGTTTTTCGCGCCAAGACGCCAGGCCGCAAAGCAGATATGAATTTTTAAATGAAAAAAGGGATGTCTCAAACTAATGAAACATCCCTTTTTATTCTGTCTTGATTCTTGACTCTAAATTCTTGACTCTTCTTATATTTTGTCTTGATTCTAAACTCTTGATTCTTCTTTAAAATTCTTTATATAAACCAAAAATGGCCTGCCCCTCGGTCATGGCCTGATTGGTAACCGTACGGCCAAGTACCAGTGTACGGTCAGTATAAGTAATTTGTGGCCCTTTCGAGTTAATGTAATTGGCTTTCAGGAACAGTCCCCATCCTGCGCCTGTATTTAAGCGGATAGCCGCGCTGCCGCCATAGGCAAAAGCAAATTTAGTTGAACTGTGTTGCAAAAACTCGCCGCTTTGCGCATCAACACCCTGTATCTGCACAGCAACGGTTGGTGTGGCAAAGCTTTTTATGGCGCCGGCTGATGCCCTGAAATCGAACGAAAAAGCGTGCCATACAACGGTATATTGCGGGCCCAATAATATATTGAGGCTGCGGTAGCGTTTGTTGGCAGTAACTATCGATCCATCGGCTACATAGCTGTCTGTATACCCCTGCGAAATCTTTTGATCATCATCATAAACAAGGTTACCCTGGTCCTGGTAGGTTACGGTATACCCTAATGCTGCGCGCTTAAAAAAGTAATGTGCACCATCTAAAGAATATACCAGGCCTTTTTTGGCGAACCCCGATTTGTTGTTGCTGTAATCGGTTGATTTAAAATCGCCATATGGCCTTGACTGGCCAAATCCCAAACTTAAATAACTTTTAGATTTTTCGGAAACCGTTTCGTCATCCTGCACATCCTGCGCCTTTGATTTAAATGCCATCAGCATAAAAAAAGCTGCAGCCAATAATGTAAAAGTTTGTTTCATGTTGTAATAGTCCTAATAAAATAAATCTGGTTTGCCAAAACCTTGCTTATTTGGTTTAGCAAACGCCTAAAAAAATGCATTATTATAGCCAATGACGCTTATGTTAAAAAAACAGGCCTCAGCAGATAATATACATGCCATATCCGCGCAAACGCAGTTAAGGCAACGGCTACAGTCGCTTTTAGTTACAGGGCGCTAATATAGCTTGCCCCGGTCAATTAAACAGCAGCAAAGGGCAAAATTAACAACTTTTAACCTTTAATGGCCTAAATCATTTGTGCCCGTGTTGTGCAAATTACTATCTTTAGTTCCCTGTAATTTAAATGGAGATGAAAAGAACACCCTGCTTACTTGCATTAGCTGTTTTATTTTACAGCTATTCCCACGCGCAACAAATGACTATTAAAACACTACCATACCCCAAAACAAAAAAGGTTGATACCGTTGATACATACTTTGGTACCCCGGTGCCCGACCCCTACCGCTGGCTGGAAAACGACCAGGCGCCAGATACAAAGGCCTGGGTAAAAGAAGAAAATAAGGTTACACAGGATTACCTGAAACAGATACCCTATCGCGAAGACATCCGCAAACGCCTGGAAACATTGTGGAATTACGAGAAATACAGCGCTCCATTTAAAGAGGGACAGTACACTTATTTTTATAAAAACGACGGCCTGCAAAGCCAGGCGGTTTTATACAGGCAAATTGGCGATAGCGGTAAGCCCGAGGTGTTTTTAGACCCCAATAAATTTTCGGCTGATGGCACTACATCGCTACAAGGCATCGATTTTACCAAAAACGGCGACCTGGCAGCCTACCAGATCTCGGAAGGCGGATCGGACTGGCGTAAGGTTATCGTGATAAAAACCAGCGACAAAGGTGTGGTTGGCGATACCCTTATCGATGTAAAATTTAGCGGCCTGGCCTGGAAAGGCACCGATGGCTTTTATTACAGCAGCTATGATAAACCTAAAGCCGGTAGCCAGCTTTCGGGCCTAACGCAGTACCATAAATTATTTTACCACAAACTGGGTACGCCGCAAAGTACCGATAAGCTGATATTTGGCGGCGAGAAAACCAAACGCCGGTACATTGGCGCTTACCTTACCGAGGATGAGCGTTTTTTGGTGATAACCGCGGCCACATCAACCACCGGCAATGAGTTATACATTCAGGATTTAAGCAAGCCCGATAGCCCTATAGTAACCGTGGTTGATAATTTTGATAACCAGCACAGTGTATTGGACAATGTAGGCAGCAAGCTGTATATCCTAACCAATATTTATTCGCCAAATTTTAAAATAGTTACCGTTGATGCCGCAACCCCCGGCATAACCCATTGGAAAGATTTGATACCGGGCACAAAAAATGTTTTAACAGCCAGTACTGCCGGGGGTAAAATTTTTGCCGAATACCTGAAAGATGCCACCTCCTTTGTACAGCAATATAATATGGATGGCAAGCTGGAACGAACCATCACGCTGCCATCAGTTGGAACGGCCGGTGGCTTTGCAGCCAAAAAAGAAGAAAAGGAAACTTATTATACTTTTACCAGCTACATATACCCGCCAACTATTTTTAAGCTGGATATAGCTACCGGGCAATCAAGTATCTATAAAAAATCGGGCGTGCAGTTTGATCCCGAACAGTACGAATCGAAACAGGTGTTTTACGCGTCGAAGGATAAAACCAAAATCCCGATGATCATCACTTATAAAAAAGGGACGGTGTTAAATGGCCAGAACCCTTTAATGTTATATGCCTACGGTGGTTTCGGCGTGAGCTTAACACCAGCGTTCAGCACGTCGAATATTATATTGTTAGAGCATGGTGGCATTTACGCGGTGCCAAATTTGCGCGGTGGTGGCGAGTATGGCGAAACCTGGCATAAAAAGGGCATCAAAATGAAAAAGCAAAACGTTTTTGACGATTTTATTGCAGCTGCCGAGTACCTTATCAAAAACAAATACACGTCTAAAGAGCACCTGGCAGTATCCGGCGGCTCAAACGGCGGCCTGCTCATCGGCGCTATGCTTACCCAGCGCCCGGATTTGTTTAAGGTAGCATTCCCTGCTGTAGGCGTTATGGATATGCTGCGTTACAATAAATTTACAGCCGGAGCGGGCTGGAGCTATGATTATGGCACAGCAGAAGATTCGAAGGAAATGTTTGAATACCTGTACAAATACTCGCCCTACCATGCCCTTACACCGCGTGAATACCCGGCAACAATGGTTACCACAGCCGACCATGACGACCGTGTGGTACCTGCTCATTCCTTTAAGTTTGGTTCGCGGCTACAGGAATATCAAAAAGGTACTGAACCGGTACTCATTCGCATTGAAACCAATGCCGGTCATGGCGCAGGCCAATCAACCGCCCAGGTAATAAGCGGACAGGTTGATAAATGGGCCTTTATGTTTTGGAATATGGGGGTTCATTAGTTCACTTGTTCATTGGTTCATTGGTGAAGAGTTTGATATGAAAAGCATTTTAGTTGTTGGGTAACATGAATAGATTTGGTTTAGCTTTTGTATTAATTTTAACAGGCATTACATACGCGTTTGCGCAGGATAAAAAGCCCAACCTGAATATCGTGTTTATTGGCAACAGCATTACACAGGGCGTTCAGCTGGCTACGCCTGAAGATGCGCCGCCGGCTACAGCCATTGCTTATCTGCGCCGGCAAAAAGATTTAGGCGCCGTTGAGTTTAGCAACCAGGGCCATAGCGGCTACACCACCCTTGATTTTTTGCCTGGTACCAACACCTTTACCAAAGTGGAGGAAGCGGCCGGTGCATTTACCGATAAAAGCGCGTTACTGATATTTTCGGTTAAGCTGGGCACCAACGATAGTGCCATCCAGGGGCCGCATGGTGCGCCTGTATCTGCGGGCGATTACATTCAGAATGTAAAAACCATTATCGATAAATTGCTTGCAGATTTCCCGGCAGCTGTTGTCATATTGCAACACCCTATCTGGTACAGCCCCAACACCCAAAACGGGGCAAAATACCTGCAGGAGGGCTTATCCCGATTGCAAAGTTATGCGCCTAAATTAGATAGCCTTACCCAAAGCTACGCCGCTATTAACCCTAAACACGTTTTTACCGGCGATAAAAAAGCATTCAAATATTTTAAAAAACATCACCTTACGTTGCTGATCCCCGAAAATGGGAAGCAAGGTATATTTTACCTGCATCCCAATAAAGCGGGAGCCATTGTTTTGGGCGAATTTTGGGGCAAGGCGATTGAAAAAGTAGTACGGAAAAACTTTGAGGAATAGGTATGATAAAAAAGGTTTCGCGGAAACGCTTTTTGAAAAACTATCCAAACTTTGCGGTGGCGAGCCCGTACCGCAATAAATATTTCTTCCCCGAAACGTACAACAGCTATATACTGTATGCTGAGAGCCGGTCGACCATAGGGGTATGCAAAAATATATCAGCAGGTGCTACTGCCTTAATCAAAGGCATGGGCTTTAATGAAATGTTTTTTTTAGGCGATACCACATCGCCATGGCTGCTCCGGGAGCATGACTATAAGCCGGTAAAACAAGCGCTTGAATATTTGGAGCAACACAAAATAAGCAAGAGTTTTAATGGCGCTATTGAGGTTGATGAACTTCACTTGCCCGTTTTTTTGATGCACCTGTTTTGGTTAGTGCGGTGCAATGGTGTAGTATTTACCCCGCATTTTAGCGATGCCGGATTCAATGTGATGATTAGCCTGTGTCAATATGGTAATATTCACTTTAGTACTTTAAACAAGCAAGCGGATGAATCCTTTAATGCTGCGGTTTTAAATACAGGGTTGAAATTTTTAAACGAAGAAAGGTGTAGCGGCTATAAAATTCCACGCCGGATGGCGGCTAATGTGTAACTTGCTGAAAATCTAATTAAATGGCTTTAAACCTATACGGCAATGAGGTGTTGTAAAAATGTCTTTTATATTGTTGCGATATGTTTGCCGGTTTTTGGGTGTAAGGCAAACCCGGCAGATAAAGCATTGTCGCCGGCCTTAAAGTCATCGGTTCCACAATCTAAAAACATCGCTTATACAAATCAGTCCTGCAAAGTAATTCATGTTTTTGTTGCGTTATGTGATAACAAATACCAGGGCATAGTACCCGTACCACCCAAAATAGGCAACGGGCAGGATCCTGAAACCAATTTATACTGGGGCTGCGATAACGGAGTACGCACCTATTTTAAACGAAGCAAAGATTGGCGGCTGGTTAAAAAACAAAAGGGCAAAAAGATGATCATGGAACGGCTGATATTTAAACACCGCACTCAGAACGTTTTCCTGGTTGCTGATGCCTGGGACGGGCAGGCCATTGAAAAAACAACAGAGGACTTTTTGTTTAGTTGTGCCGGGCAGTTAAAGGATACCATTCATTATAAAAAACAGGTGATAGGTATTGATGGCAACGCCCAATTACTGGCTTATATAGGGCACGATGGGCTGATGGATTTCGGGCTGCCCAATAAGTTTAAAAACGCCGATGGCAAAACCCGGGATTGTATTATATTGGCTTGCATCAGCAAAAAATACTTTAGCGGCTTTATTACGCAGGCCAAAGCTAACCCCCTGGTTTGGACAACCGGCCTGATGTGCCCCGAGGCATACACTTTACATGATGCTATTGCCGGTTACATTAAAAATGAACCAAATGAAGCAATCAGGACACGGGCGGTATCTGCCTACGTAAAGTATCAAAAATGCAGCGTGAATGCAGCGACCAATTTATTGGTATCGGGCTGGTGATATTTTTGTTATTTCACAAGCCAGATCGCTATTTCAACACGAAGCTCTTTGCCGGGTTTATACTTTGAAGTTGTTGCATGCTGCCTTTTACCTTTCACCCTTAACCTTTCCCCTATTTGTTAACAATCTTTTTTTGAATTGTAAGGCTATTCTCTCAACTTCGCAGTCCGAAATTTGATGTATGATATCGCATTCTAAAAAAATAGCTTCCGAGCTTTCCATATCCGAAAAACAGGTAAGTGCAACAATGGCATTACTTGACGAAGGAGCAACAGTACCGTTTATTTCCCGTTACCGCAAAGAGGTTACCGGCACGCTCGACGAGGTGCAGGTGGCCGAGATACGCGACCGCGCCCAACAACTGCGCGACCTGGATAAACGCCGGGAAGCGATCCTGAAATCGCTTACCGATATGGGCAAACTAACGCCCGAACTGGAAAAACAAATAAACGAAGCCGAAACCATGGTTTCGCTGGAGGATATTTACCTGCCCTATCGCCCCAAACGCAAAACACGTGCTACCACAGCCCGCGAGAAAGGTTTACAGCCCCTGGCCGATTTGCTGCTGGAACAACGCAAAGCCGATGTGCAAACAGAGGCAGCTGTTTTTATTGATGCCGAAAAAGGTGTTAATAGTATTGAAGAAGCATTGGCCGGCGCAAGGGATATTATTGCCGAAACAATTAGCGAAAATGCCGAAGTACGTACCCGCATCCGCGAGCTTTTTATAGAGAAAGGCACTTTTCAATCAAAAGTGATTGATGGTAAAGAGGTGGAAGGCATTAAGTATAAAGATTATTTTGACTGGACAGAACCGGTAAAGTCGGCCCCATCGCACCGCATATTGGCCATGCGCCGCGGCGAGAAGGAGGAAATCCTTTGGCTGGATATAAAACCGGCTGAAGAGGAAGCCATTGCCGCACTGGAAGACAGCTTTGTGAAGGCTAACAACCCATCTGCCGACCAGGTGAAACAAGCCATTGCCGATGGCTACAAACGCCTGCTGAAGCCATCGATGGAAACAGAGGTACGCCTGTTTACCAAAAAGAAAGCCGATGAAGAAGCTATCCGCGTATTTGCCGAAAATGCCCGTCAGCTGCTTTTGGGCGCTCCACTTGGTCAAAAACGGGTTATGGCTATTGACCCCGGTTTCCGCACCGGCTGTAAGCTGGTTTGTTTGGATGAACAGGGTAAATTATTGGAGAATACCGCCATTTACCCCCACACCGGAGCCGGACAGGCGCGCGAGGCAGAAAAGACAGTTCAGCATTTATTTGATAGGTATAAAATTGAGGCCATTGCCATAGGCAACGGTACCGCCGGCCGCGAAACCGAGCTTTTTGTACGTAACCTTAACCTGCCCGGTGTTGCCATTGTAATGGTGAACGAAAGCGGCGCTTCAATCTACTCTGCATCTGATGTAGCCAGGGAAGAGTTTCCGGATAAAGATATTACCGTAAGGGGCGCCGTATCTATAGGCCGCCGTTTGATGGATCCGTTGGCCGAGTTGGTAAAAATCGACCCAAAATCAATCGGTGTGGGCCAATACCAGCATGATGTGGACCAAAACAAGCTGCAAACTTCGCTGGACGATACCGTAATGAGTTGCGTAAATGCGGTTGGCGTAGAGCTGAACACAGCATCAAAACAAATTTTAGCCTATGTATCGGGCCTTGGTCCGCAACTGGCGCAAAACATTGTGGATTACCGCGACCAGAACGGGGCTTTTAAACGCCGCGATCAGCTTAAAAAAGTACCCCGCCTGGGCGAAAAAGCGTTTGAACAAGCGGCAGGTTTCCTTCGCATCCACCATGCCGAGAATCCGCTGGATTCAAGCGCGGTACACCCCGAGCGCTATAGCTTATTGGAGCAAATTGCTAAGGACATGAAGTGCACGGTGAAAGATTTAATGGGTGATGCTGCTATCCGAAGAAGCATTCCGCTGCAAAAATATACATCGGAAACAGTAGGATTACCCACGCTGAACGATATCATGGCCGAACTGGCCAAACCTGGCCGCGACCCGCGCGAGCAGTTTGAAGCCTTTAGCTTTACCGATGGTGTAAATGCAATTGGCGACCTTAAAGTGGGCATGAAGCTGCCAGGCATCGTTACTAACATAACCAACTTTGGTGCATTTGTTGATATCGGCGTTCACCAGGACGGATTAGTACACCTGAGCCAGATTACCAACCGCTTTATAAAAGATCCTAACGAAGTGTTGAAAGTTCACCAGAAAGTGGAGGTAACCGTAACAGAGGTTGATGTTAACCGCAAGCGGATTGCCTTATCGATGAAAGAAAACGATAAAAGCGAGCCGACGGCCAGGAGGAATGACGAGCGAAGGCCAGCCGGCGGAAACAACAAACCCAATTTTAATAGGAAACCACAGGAGGCGCCAGAGACAGACATCGCCATAAAGCTGGCCGCGTTAAAAAACAAGTTTAAGTAAAGCAGTCTTTTTTTCATCCAGGGGGTGAAGTCTTTCGAAATCCTGAAGGCCGATGGCGTTATAAAAAGGGCTGTCATGTTTAGACGGGCCTAAACATGACTTGGGTTTACATAAACGGTGGTTTTTAACGCGGGCTACTACTCACCCCGGCTACGCTGCGCTGGCCGACCCTCTCTCCGACTGCGTCGCAAAGAGGGTGAAGCTCATTTTTTTCCTTTCTTTTCCTTCGCCCCTCTATGCGACGCAGTCGGAGAGAGGGGCAGACGGGCGGAGCCTCGTCGGGGTGAGTCGACTCGCCGACATGCGATAAATGTCAATCCCCCTTTAGCGTTTCGCGAAAATTTATCACTCCGAGTGACAGGGCCACCTAATTTAAAATTTAGGGAATGAGCAAACTGTCCGTTTACCCTGTACAGCCGATACAAGGTTCACAGATTCATTATACCTGGATAACGAAACACAATCGTTTCCAAACCATCAATCCTTGATTTACTTAGCCCTGGCTGGTAAAAGTGCTATCCACAATTAAGCGGATAACGTCATCAATTTCGGCGCTTACAGTGAATAGATGCTGGATGATCAGTTCGTTTTCGGGGTTAAAAAAGTTTTCCTTATCCATTATGCTGATCAGGCCCATCATACTGGCAACGGGCCGCCTTATTTCATGCGAGCTGAGCGAGGCAATGTTTCGTAAGCGCTCGTTTTGATCAATCAGTTCCTGTTCAATTTTAAGGCGCCGGGTAATATCGCGGGCAAAACAACCAACGCCAATGATATCGCCCTGCTGCGTATAAATGGGGTTAAAGCTTACCTCAAAATATAATTGGGTTTTTGTTTGCCGGTCAATGCTTTCATTAGTGATGGTGTATTGTTCGCCAAGCAGCGCCCGCGAATAGTAGGCCATCCACTGTTTGTGTACCTCGTCGCTATAGCCTTTATTCAGGTATGAATGCTCCCCGGCCATAGGTTCAACGCCGGTTAAATGTGTTGTTTCCCTGATGTAAGCATCATTCATATATACATAGCGCATCTCCCTGTCAACCGACCAGATGTGGTCGTGTGTGTTGTTTATCAGGGCCTCTAAGCTTGTTTTTGTCCAATGGGCTTCGTCCTGGGCCCGGCGCTCATCACTAATATCTTTAACGTATACGGTAATGCCTTCGGCAGATGGGTAGGCCGATGTGCTTAGCCACTTGTCAATCGGTTCAAAATATTCGGTGAATTTTACGCTCTCGCGCTTTTCAATCATCTCATAATATGCCTTGCCAAAGCCCGAATCCATAATTTCGGGATATACGTCCCAAAGCACATTGCCCAGCATTTCCTCGCGCGGGGTGTTGGTCATTTTTTCGAATGCCGAGTTTACCTTAACAAACCGCCATTCATTGTCGATAATAAAAAACGAATCGGTTATACTTTCAATAAAAGCATCCAGCTTTTCGGCGGCTTCTTTTATTTCCTGTTCAATTTTAAGCTTGGCGGTAATATCCTGGCCTATTCCCTGTACCTCGCAAACCTGGCCGCTATCGTTGGTAATAGAGATAAGCTCCCAATCTGTATCATGAAGCCCGCCCCATACATCCGGTTTTTTGTGCAGTAATTTTACAATTTTGCCGGGGTTGCTTATACAATTAACAAAGGCCTCTTCGCACAAATGCAGTTCCTGCGGTATGGTAGTAATTGAAAAATGCTGCCCTATCAGCTCATTTGCTTTATAGCCAAAGGTTTTCAAAAATTGTTTGTTAATAAAACTGTAACAACCTTTAGTATCTACCCTTATCAGAAAATTGGTTTGCGAATCAATCAGCGAGCTTAAAAACTGCTCGCGCCGCCTGGCTTCGTCCTGGTATTGCAGCTTGGCGGTAACATCGGTAGCAATTGATAAAATACAATTGCGCCCCTTATACTTTATACCAAACCAGTTAACGTCGGCATAAATGGTTTCGCCGTTTTTATTTAAATGCTTCCATATCCCGGCCCGGTTAAAATCGATAGGGTTTACCCCCAAACTTCCTTTTTCGCTTAAATATGTCTTTAATTTCGCAGCTTCAGACGGTAGCCTAATGTCATTGGCAGTCATTAACAAAAACTCTTCTTCAGTATAACCATAATGGGCAATAGCGGCCTGGTTAACTTTTACAAAACGCAGCGTTTCTTCATCTATAATCCACACCGGATTTGCGTTTTTGTAAAACAAATCGCTAAAAATGCTATCCTCTGCGGCAGCGCTGGCGGTAAGCTGCGTTTGTACACTAATAGTACTTACTAAAACTTTATGACCGGTGGCCTCGTCAATTACCAGGCTTTTTTTATCAATAATACCCCTGGTTGTGTTTTGCGGTGTGTTAATAAGGTAATTAAGTTCAACCGAGTCATTTATACCCAGGCCGGCAACCGCAGTTTCGATGTCCCCGCGCTGCGTTTCGCTTATCATATCCGGCCACAGCCGGTTGTTACCAAGCAGCTGGGCAGCGGTAATACCTAAAATATTAACAATAGCCGGGCTAATGAAGAGGTATCTCTGTTCATCGGTATCAAAAACAATTATACAATCGATTGTGGCAGCGTAGATATGGTTCGGCATGCTTGAAATGGCCTCTGGCTTATTGTATAAAGTTAACGTATTTATATTAAAGTAATTAACTATCCGTTCAATAATTTATCGGCAACATCCTGCCAGTTGTTTACCCTTTCAAAACCATCAACCAGTACGTTATGCGGCGATGTATACAACAGTTTGCGCCCTTTAAAAGTTACAAAGTTTTTAATGCGGTCGTCAATCATAATATCAACATCCAGTATTTTGTGCCCGCAAAAAATAATGTTTGTCCACGATATAAAGGGGAAGTGTTCCTCCAGCCAGGCCTGCTTATCCTCCAGCGAATACTTAAACTCCATAGCTGCCGATGCTATGTATACATCGTATTGCTCCATAAGCGCTTTTACTACCTGCTGGCTGCCGGGCATTACTTTAATATCCCTGAAAAAACCACGCTCGTTAACATAAGGCCTTACCGTGCTGCTCAGGTGCGGCGGCAGGGCCTGGCCAATTTCCATGCCGTGCATATCGGCCAGTATAACTTCATGGCTGTGGCGCTGTTTATACAGCTCGATAAATTTATCAATGGTATCTGCCAATACCTCATCCATATCAATGGCAATGCGGGGTTTGCGGGTGATGCTCATGCCGGTAATTTGCAAAATTTTAGGTGTAAAATCAATTGTGTAATAATAATATTCAGCGGCCCAATGTTGCTGCCTGCATGTTGCTGACTGGCAGTAATTTGCCCTCATTCGTGCCATTCGAAATAATTCGTGCAATTGGTGTTTTTTTCTTCATAATAATTTATACCTTTGCATCCCCGCAGAAAGTACTCCGGGGACATGTTGAATACATAAAATAAAGAAATGGCAACTAAAATCAGACTGCAAAGACACGGTAAAAAAGGAAAACCTTTTTACTACATCGTAGTAGCAGATGCCCGCGCTCCTCGCGACGGTCGTTTTATTGAGCGTTTAGGTTCATACAACCCAAACACCAACCCTGCAACTATTGAAATTAACTTCGACAAAACTTTAGAGTGGGTTAACACAGGTGCCCAGCCTACCGATACTTGTCGTGCTATCCTTTCTTACAAGGGTGTGCTGTACAAAAAACACTTAGAAGGTGGTGTTAAAAAAGGCGCTTTAACTGAAGAACAAGCTGCAGAGAAATTTGCTGCCTGGACTGATGCTAAAGAAGGCAAAATCACCGGCAAAAAAACCAGCCTGGTAACTGCAAAAGACGAAGCCCGTAAATTGGCTTTGGCTGCCGAGGCTAAAAAGAAGGAAGAAAAAGCTGCTGCAATAGCTGCTAAAAATGCTCCTGTTGCCGAAGAAGTTGCTGCTGAAGAAGCTCCGGCTGAAGACGCAGAATAATTTAACCCAGAGCCAGGAAATTAGAATCAAGAGTCAGGAATAATTCTTCTGTCTTGATTCTTGACTCTTAACTCTTGATTCCACAGATAATGGCGAAGCGAAAACTTCGCCATTGTTATTTAACAACATTTTATGAAAACCGAAGATTGTTTCAGGGTTGGCAGTATACTGAAAACCAAGGGCCTTAAGGGCGAAATGCAGATATATGTTGATTTTGATAGCCTGGATGCTATTAAATTCGACGCCCTTTTTATTGATATGGCCGGCAAAATGATCCCTTATTTTGTACAATCTATCAAGTACCTGCAAAAAAGCAACGCCTACTTGTTTTTAGAAGATGTGGATACCATCGAAAAAGCAAGCCTGCTGGTAAAACGCGACCTGTACCTGCCCAACAAACTGAAACCCAAAAAGAAAAAGGCCGAATTTACCCTGAACGATGTAGAAGGTTTTATAGCCATCGACGAAACCCGCGGCGAACTTGGCGAAATAACCCAGGTGCAGGAATATCCGCAGCAACTGATAGCCACGGTGATGTTTAAAGGCAAAGAGGTGCTTTTCCCGCTCAATGTCGAGATCATTAAAGGAATTGATATTGAAGCCAGCGAAATTTACATCGATTTGCCCGAAGGCCTGCTGGATGTGTATTTATCGGAGTAAGTAGTAGTATCCGGTTGGGAGACTTTAAAAATAACGCTTCTTTAAAAATTCTTCCCCGCCGGGGGAACAAGCCCCTCCTAAATCCTCCCCGGTAGGGAGGACTTTAAAATAACGCAGCTTTAAAAAAAAGTCTCCCCTACCGGGGGAGATTTAGAGGGGGCTTATTACCTTTACTTCACGTATGATTACTACCCAGCAACTTTACCAGCTATACCTGCAGCACCCTGTTATCAGTACCGATACCCGCAAAATTGCGGCCGGCAGCCTGTTTTTTGCCCTTAAGGGCGATAAATTTGATGCCAATACCTTTGCCCAACAGGCCATTGCCGCAGGTGCAGCCTACGCGGTAATTGATAATCCCGCGTACCAGCTGGGCGACGAGTATTTGTTGGTGGCCGACGCGCTTACCGCCCTGCAGGATCTGGCCCGCCACCACCGCCGCCAGTTAAGCATCCCCGTTATCGGCCTTACCGGCACCAACGGCAAAACCACTACAAAGGAGCTTATCAACGCCGTACTGTCCCAACACTTTAAAACCCAGGCCACCCAGGGCAATTTAAACAACCATATAGGCGTACCCCTCACTATTTTAACCATCGACGCCAGCCACCAGATGGCTGTTATCGAAATGGGGGCCAATCACCAAAAAGAAATCGAACTGCTTTGCACCATCGCCCAGCCATCGCACGGCTTAATCACCAATGTAGGCAAAGCGCACCTGGAAGGCTTTGGCGGGGTAGAAGGCGTGAAGAAGGGCAAAGGGGAGTTGTACGATTATTTAAAAAAAACCAATGGCATTCTTTTTATAAATACAGACAGTCCCGATTTAATAAAAATGCAGCTTGATCGTGGCTTAGGCGCCTATGACTACGGCACCGATCCGGTCATTAATTACGTACACGGTCAGTTGACAGAGAATTCCCCGTACCTTTCGTTATACTGGGCTAAACACCATGAGAAAAAGCAGTTTATTAAAACCCAGCTCACTGGCGCCTACAACCTGCATAATATTTTGGCGGCCATAGCCATAGGCAGCTATTTTAATATCCCTGTCACGCAAATAAACGCCGGTATTGAAGGCTATCAGCCTAAAAACAACCGGTCGCAAATTGTGAAAACGGAAAGCAATACCCTTATTTGCGATTACTACAACGCCAACCCCAGCAGCATGTTTGTAGCCATCGAAAACGTTGGCAAACTGCAGGCCCCACGCAAAGTACTCATCCTGGGCGACATGTTCGAGATGGGCCCCGAATCGGCCACAGAGCATGCCTCCGTGATCCAAAAAGCGCTGGATACCCCGGTTGACGAACGCATTTTTATCGGGAAAGACTTTGCCGCTGCTGCGCAGTCCATCGACCATGGACTATGGACCATGGACCAAAACACCTGTTACGTCACTGCCGAAGATGCCATTGCTGCATTGAAGGCCAGCCCCATTACCCATTCAACCATCCTCATCAAAGGATCGCGCGGCATGGCCCTGGAGCGGTTGGTGGAGCTGTTTTAACGAGGGCGGAATTTGCAAAGGGCAACAGCGTATATCGCATGGCGGCGACGACTCACCCCGAACATCGCTACGCTCGTTCTGCCCCTCTCTCCGACTGCGTCGCATAGAGGGGCAAAAAAAAGAAAAAAAAATGAGCTCCACCCTCTATGCGGCGCCAGCCGGAGAGAGGGTCGGCCAGCGCAGCGTAGCCGGGGTGAGTCGTGACCAGCGTTCAACACAATGTTCATATACCCCCTACACCCATCCTCCCCAAAAAACTCTTGATAGTCCGGAATTACAAAGGAGAAACAGCGTTCATCGCATGGCGGCGACGACTCATCCCGAACATCGCTACGCTCGTTCTGCCCCTCTCTCCGACTGCGTCGCATAGAGGGGCAAAAAAGAGAAAAAAAATGAGCTCCACCCTCTATGCGGCGCCAGCCGGAGAGAGGGTCGGCCAGCGCAGCGTAGCCGGGGTGAGTCGTCGCCGGCGTTCAAAGCCAATGTTCATCCTTATCCTCAAGGCACTCGTCTTCCCCAAACCGTCAGCAGAACAGCTTCGGGCGAAAACGGACAAAACAATGCGGGGTTGTGCGGCTGCAGGGCATAGGAAGTTTTTGCACGTGCGTGGGGAGTTGGGCGCTTCGGGGCAAAATAATTCCAGCCCAGGTTTTGTCCGTTTTGCAGGGCAAAGGCCCGTGCGTAAAGAAGCATTTCTGCTGACAGCCTTTTTGGTTACTTTTGTGGCGACAAAAGTAACAGCCCTCCCGCGGCAATTGAGCGGGCCAATGCGGTCGCCTCTACAAAGTAACATCATTACCCAAACAAACGTAAGCATAGTTCCGGGGTTTCTTCATTCCCTGCAATGATAGCAACACGGTGGTTATCCAGCCACAAGCCCATCCCTAACCCCCCCCCCTTGCCACTCACTTGCCAAACAAATACCCCATCAAATAATATATCCCCTTTACCACCAAAAAGCAAAAGCCAAAAAACAAAACCGCGAAACCAATAATATAAGCCTCGCTTTTAAACTGAATATATGCAGCCCCGCTTCCTTTATCCAGGTAAGTAAAAACCACGTTAAACACGGCTGCCGTAAAAATAATTGCACCAACAACCGCAAAGCCATTAACCCTTTTTTTTACCGGGTAAGCAGGCACGCCGGTTGTATTATACCATTCCGCCTGCTGAATTTCCAAACCGGCGAAATGTTGGTCGGCCGCGTGGTTTAGCGCCAGCCATTCTGCTGCGTTTTGCAGGTTAAAGCCCTGGTAAATGGCCAAAAACTCCAGCAACTCTTCGCTGGCATCAGTCTCGTCAATATGGCCAAACAGCTCTTCAAATTCCAGCTGGTATAAATAGCTACCCTCGCCTTGGCGCAACACATCCATCAGCTCAATTTCACTTAAAATATCGCGGACTTTGCTGGCTTCTAACTGGCTGTTTTTTAGCCGGTGATACAGCAGCCCCATTAAAACCCGCGCAAAAAGCAGATCAGCACCGGGCCTCCATTCGCGTTCAATAATGCTAATCTGGTCATCCACCCTCGGGGCCATCGACAACTCGATAAAAAAATAATCCGGCCTTTCCTCATCCGCCAAAATACCATCAGCCCAGCTAATTACTTCCTCTACCGAAACCAAACCCCACACCAGGCCATAACGAAACACCGCTAACATAGGCTGATAAGATTCGGCAACAGGCATTGGGGCTGATTTAGGATGGTAATTTAGCAAATAATTGAATAAACTTGATTAGGCGACGGCCGGGGATGGCTTTTAATGTAGTTGCATTTGAAGCTACGTTACCCCCAATGTCATCCTTGTTTCAGCACCCCTTATGCTAAGTATACTCATGCAAGCCACTGGTGTTACCCTATCCCAAAAAATCTTGATACTAACTACTTGCTACTAAATAGCGTTTCGCCGCTGGTAGAAGCGTCGCCGGGCTTTACATTCATACGCCTGCAAGGCCTTAGGCTCGGGCCGGTATCCATTTCAATCCCTAACGCGAAAGGGCGGAACGCCGTCTTAATTCTTGATTCTGCTCTTTTGATTCTTCTTTTTCACCGTTTGTACGGCAATAAAATACTTCACGGTGAATTTACTTTTATTGCTGCCTAAATGGCCATAACCACTGGCGTCCCCATCTTCATACACGCCAATAACATCCAAAAGCAAATAGGTATTCCAATAATTATCGTGTACATTTTTAAATTGACTTGTAAATTCCTGTCGCATTTCCACGCTATCGGGTATTTCTAATGCGGCTTTTACGGCATTACATTTTTTATCCGGCACAAGGCTCCAATACTCATCTGTACCCCTATAAATAAAGCGGGTGTAAACCAACTCTTTTTTATGAGCGGGCAGCTCGCAGGCGCTCATAAAATCGGGATAGTGCATATCCAGTACGGGGGGCGGAAAAATTATCTCCTTACCTTTTTTCTGGCAAAAAGCCAGTGTGCAAAAAAGCGTTAATACAAGTGTTAATATGGTTTTCATTGAAATTGCTTTGCCTAATAGCGGAACACCGCTAACATAGGCTGATAAGTTCGGCAACGGGCATTGGAATTGATTTAGGATGGTAATTTAGCAAATAACCGCGTGGCCGAATGCAAAACCTAATTCGGGTGTATCGCCGTATTGGCAGAAGCTGGATAATTTATTTCACATAGGTCTCAGGCACGGATCGATATTAATTTCCTTCTGGGCCGCACTTGATAAATTAAATACATTAATCATCAGAGACAGAAGGAACCTTTGTACAAGCTTGACATGTGGCTTATTAGAACGATGATTCCGGGCCGTTCAAGGGGATAATGGAAGGGCGGAATGGTTTTTCTGGAGAACTGGTACTTAATTGCGAAGATTTCTTGGGCTGAGAAATCAAATCTATTTTTACCGCCAATATTTGACTCCCGACTCCTTACAAATGTGCGAAAATAAAGCTCGATCCAATTTATCTAATAAGTCCTTAATGTTTGCGAAATTTCTTTTGGTGTCATCAAAAGTCAAATTTATGGCTTGCTGATGAGCAATCGTTTCTCTAATATCTAAAAACGACCTTAAGAGCAACTCATAATCCTTTTTTCCTAATCCGTTTATAATTGAAAAAATGTTTCTTATTCCAATTCGGTTAAACAAAACTTTCAAATTTCTCGGGGACGGATACTTTTTATCGTTTACAATATTTTTCGCGTCGATATGATTTGTGAAAATTATGCTACTATCTGTTAGCCCATAAATCGAAGTATTATTCACATTTAATTTATCTAAAACTTTACCCTCATCACGATTGTGAATAAATGCCTCGTAAATCACCCTTTGTTTATGAAAAAGTGCAAAGGTTCTTGAATTTACTGGAACGTTTGATAGAGGTATGTTAGCAGCTCTGTAGTTAAAAAAAAGATCCTCAATTAATACGCGTAAATATTCTTCTATAGAGGAACATAACAATACAAATGCGGACTGATAAATTAGATTTTTGTGATCATAGGACAGAGCTACTTTTTTAAAGGAAATGTTCTTTGCCAACTCTAACAAATCATCGACCTTTTTCTCACATTCAACTCTGGATTTGCTTCTTTTATAGGGCATGACAGCTATATAAGTGAAGTGATAAATCCCTTATAATCATTTATTCTATTAATTATACTATTCCTATCCGTAGTCCCAGATGAAATATATCTATTGAAATCTTCGCCCGATATAAACTCTTGGTTTTTTTGGACAAAATTCAGAGCTCTGAGCTTTTCTAAAGTTTCTACAGATAAGTTTAACTCGTAAAAAGAAATCATCTGTGCATCATAAAGAGCAGCATTGAACTTGGTATTTTTTAAAGATTTATCATATGTTTTAAAAGCATATTTATTTAATACACGATTAATTTTATCCAAAGTAGAATAAAAATCATCTTCCAAATCGAGCAATTTTAAGCCCGGGTTCCTGTTAGTCTCAGAGTATGTATTTAGAAATGACACTAAAGGTTTAGAATAATTCCTCCAATTTTCAAGCAAAGCGAAAAAGCGTAACACTAATTCATCTGCTTTCATTCTCTTATCATTTTTATTTAATGTTAAATCTTTAAATAATGAATTATTGCCAAGAACTTCCAGCTTTTCCATTAGCGTACCTGAATGAATCCCATGGCGTAATTCGTGAGAATTTAGTTTTACAGATCCCGTATTTAAACGTTCAAAGACATCGAACTTTATTTGAGGATGTGTATCCTTTAAAATTACGATACACCTTATTGTCCTATTCTGAATGTGCCGTTGAAATCTTGGGTCTAGGTCAGTGAATTTATACCCCTCCAGTTCCGGATATGCTGTCAAGCCCCTAAGCTCAAAGTCATTAGAAAGGTATAATTTAATGCTATTTAGCCTTTGATTGCCATCAATCACGGCCAACCTTTCGTCTGAGTTTTGACTAAGAAAAATTACAGGAATTGGGCAATTTATAATTAAAGATTCAATCAACCTTGAAGCTTGGGCTCTATTCCACACATATCCCCGTTGGAATTCAGGTATTATAATATGATTGTCATTCAAATAATCGGTTAACGTCGACACCGTAAAATCGTACGTTTCGGTATTTAACCGTCGCTTTTCCGGTGGGATGTTTAAGATATCTAGGTTTTGTTCTTCTACTTCGGGAAATAACTTATCGGCTAATCTTGACGATGTGTTTTTTACTGCCATCTTTTCAAATTTAAAGTTAAATATATAGTATTAAATATAATTGTGAGACAGATAAATTACGTTTTGAAATTTCACATTAAGGAATACGCAAACGATCTAATGTATCGGCATGGGATTTTTGTTGTAATCGTCATCTGCCATCTGTTAAGTAATAGTGCCATTATTGACTAGTTGGCTATGATTTCCTGTCCGTCACCCCCCGGAGATCCAAACCAAAAGCAGCTGTATACCCCATTTGGAGTCCTAAAAAAAGCATTAAATATTTTTATATTTGCTCTTCCAGTACTTGATAATTGACCGGTCCTATTTGTGGAACTCCAAAAGACGTTGTTGCTGATATTTTTCATATTACACAGAACTATCCCCCCAAGAATATCTAAACTCTCAATGCAAACATGTATTTTCGAGGTAGAATACCGTTAAATGCTCCAAGTAACCTGCGCCCTCATAATAAACCCTCACAACCAAATCCTGGCCGCCCAACGCAGCCAAGCCATGAGCCTGCCTTTAAAATGGGAGTTCCCCGGCGGTAAAATTGAACCAGGAGAAACTGCTGAAGATTGCTTGATCAGGGAAATTAGGGAAGAATTAAATATCGAAATCAGCATTATAAAAGCCCTACCATCCAACACCCATACCTACCCTAAAATCACTATCGAACTGATCCCTTTTATTTGCAAACATACCAGCGGCGAAATAATGTTAAAGGAACATGCGCAATATAGGTGGCTGCATAAAAATGAATTGTTAGCTTTGGATTGGGCAGATGCCGATGTGCCCATTGTAAAACATTACTTAAACCTTTAAAATGCCAGCAGTTGAATTAGGCTTGTACGAGCAATTGATTAATAAACTGATTGCCAACAAGCTAAATCTGTTGAGTAACGAAGCCTTTTTTATTAAAAGCACCCAACTGGATAAAGAGGAAGCAGCAAGGTATTTAAGTTTGTATTTATCCGAGACCATTAAATTCGCCTTAAATGAAATTAAGGACGAGCATAAAACACTCAAACAAATTGAACTCTCCAATAAAATCATCCAGCTATTAATAACAGAATTGCCCGGCGTTAGCCTTTCGGAAAACCTGATTGATAATGAAGGCAAAATATTGGATGCTGTTTTCTCTAAACTGGATTCGCCCTTTGCCGATTTTAATAACCGGATAAAAGAAATTACGCCTTACACACGGCTAAGCCAAAGCGAATTATTTACGGGCAATAATGTAGGGATTTCGTTAGAGAGCGAGATTAAAAAAGAGATCCTTTCCTCGGATGAAATTTGCTGGCTGGTATCGTTTATAAAATATTCGGGCATCCGCATATTTAAGGAAGAATTGGAAGAGTTTACCAACAGCGGTAAAAGGTTGCGCATCATCACCACATCGTACATGGGTGCCACCGATGTAAAGGCGATTGAGTTTTTATCGAACCTAAAAAACACCGAGATTAAGGTATCCTACAATTCGGACCATGAACGCTTGCATGCCAAAGCGTATTTATTTGTCAGGAATACGGGCTTTACTACTGGCTATATTGGTTCGTCAAACATTTCCCGCTCGGCTTTAACCAATGGCCTGGAGTGGAATTTGAAAGTAACCTCCAAAGAGATTAACCACATTATTGATAAGTTTAAAAAGACTTTTGAAACCTATTGGGTTGATAAGGATTTTGAGCCTTATGAGTTTGGCCGGGACAAACAGAAATTAAGCGCCGCGTTAAAGCAACAAAAATCATACGATAAACAAAGCATTACCAGCTTTTTCGATTTAAAACCCTTTCCGTACCAGGACGAAATTTTAGAGAAATTACTATCGGAACGGATTGTACACAACCGTTATAAAAACTTGGTGGTTGCGGCTACCGGTACGGGTAAAACAGTAATATCGGCTTTTGATTATCGCAACTTTAAAAACAATAACCCACGGGCAAGGCTGTTATTTGTAGCGCATCGTAAAGAGATTTTGGAGCAAGCCCAAAACACGTTTCAGCACATATTAAAAAACGCCAACTTTGGCGAGTTATGGGTGGATGGGCAGGAGCCAGACAATTACGAGTTTGTATTTGCATCGGTACAAACCCTTGCCAACCAGATCAGCAAACTGGCGCTATCGCCCGGCTTTTATGATTTTATTATCATTGACGAGGTACACCACATAGCGGCATCAAGCTATCGCCCCATTTTGGCGCAGTTTGATCCACAAGTTTTATTGGGGCTAACGGCCACGCCCGAACGTGGCGACGGCGAAGATATTTTGAAAGACTTTTGCGGCGTAATAGCTGCCGAAATACGATTACCAGAAGCATTAAACAGGAAACTGCTATCGCCATTTCAATATTTTGCACTATCAGATAGTGTTGATTTATCAAAACTATCATGGAAAAATGGCAGGTATGAAATTAATGAGTTAACCAAACTTTATACCGAAAGCGACCGTAGGGTGGGCGACATTTTAGCCAACTGCGATAAATACCTTACCGACGTGCACGATGTGCGGGCCTTGGGCTTTTGCGTAAGCATGGAACATGCCCGCTACATGGCCGAGAAGTTTAACATGGAGGGACTTAAAGCGGATTACCTGACAAGCGAAAACTCGGCAAACAGGGAGACCATCAGGGAACGGTTGCGGAATAAAGAGATCAATTACCTTTTTGTACGGGATATTTTTAACGAGGGTGTCGACATTCCCGAAATTGATACCGTATTGTTTTTACGGCCGACCGAAAGTTTAACCATATTTCTGCAACAGTTAGGTCGTGGTTTACGCCTTGCCCCCAATAAAGACTGTTTGACCGTTTTAGATTTTGTGGGCAACGCCCGGCCCGAGTACGACTTTGAACACAAATTTAGGGCGCTGGTGGGCAAAACCCAGACTTCGATAATTAAGGAGATTGAAGACGAATTTCCGCATTTACCTTTAGGCTGTTCCATCGTGTTGGAGAAGAAAGCCAAGGAGGTGATCCTGAAAAATATCAGGGCCGCCATTGGCTTTAACCGCAGGCAGTTGGTAATTAAAATTAGAAGCTTTAAACATCAATCCACGCTATCACTTTCCCTGAAAAACTTTATCGAGTTTCAGCATATCGAGCTACAACTCATCTACAAAAAAGATAACTGGAAACGGCTATGTGTAGAAGCTGGCGTATTACCAAATTTCATCGAACCCAATGAAACCGAAATTACAAGCTGTATTAAACGCTTGTTGAGGTGTAACTCTATCAGCTACCTTAAGTTTCTGCATCAACTAATTGAAAGCGGATTTAACGTAGGCAATTTATCGGCCGAGCAGGATTTAATGTTGTTAATGTTCCATTACGATGTTTGGCAAAAGGCCGGGCCGCAATTGGATTTCAAGTCGATACAGGATAGCGTTAAACAGGTTGCCAAAAATCCGGTGATGGTATCGGAATTATTGGAGGTGGTTAATTATCTGATCTCGAAAGTCGACTTTATCGAAAAAGATATCGACCTGAACTTTCCGTTGCCGCTTAAAGTGCACAGCAGGTACAACCGAAGCGAGATATTGGTAGCAACGGGCTTGCACCAGTTTGATAAAGCATCATCAAACCGGGAGGGCGTTGCGGCCAACAAGGAGTTGAACATCGAATCGCTGTTTGTCACCCTCAAAAAATCGGAGAAAGAATATTCGCCATCTACCTTGTATGACGATTATGCCATTAACGAAACCCTGTTTCATTGGCAATCGCAAAACGCAACCACGCCCGAATCGGCCAAGGGTTTATCGTACATCAACCACAATTCGCAGCACAAAAGAATTTTGCTATTTGTGCGCGAGCAAAACGATGATGAATTTGGTTTTACCATGCCCTACGTTTTCTTAGGCGAAGCCGACTACATCAAATCGAGCGGCGCCAAACCCATGAATATTGAATGGCAATTGCACGAGCCTATGCCAGCCTACATTTGGAAAGAAAGCGGGAAGTTGGCGATTGGGTAATAGTTCGTTTTCCGTTTCCTCAGGTTCTCTCGTAGAGGAACCTGAGGCCCGGAGCCAATCGGGAACCGAAATGCTTTCGCCTTACAAAACCCCTCGGGATCCCTTTTTAAGGAGACCCCGAGGGTACAGAAGTGTAATGCCCCTCATGTGCAGCCTGCGCCATAGGCGCTACCCATTTGTAGCCCCCGATAACAAAAATGATTTGTGCGCCGTAGGTGCTACCTGTACCCTTCTGCAGGTTACCCACATGTTGGAAGGTAGCCCGCTACGGGGCAAAAAACCGGTGGTATGTTGTTGCTACAAACGGGTAGCGCCGATGGTGCATGAAAAACGGAATTTCGGGGGTGCAGACCATATTGCCGATGCCGGTAAATTAATAGCGGTAATACAATTGTTGCCGTCTCCTCGGGTTCTCTCGTAGAGGAACCTGAGGTCCGGAGCCCATCGAAAATCCCAATGCTTTCGCTGTATCACACCCTCGGGGTCCCTTTTTCAAGGAGACCCCGAGGGTACAGAAAACCAACGGGTTATCGAATATCAACGAGAGGGAACTTAGGCGGTATAAGCAATTTTATCATGTTTATCCTTATTTGTTATCTGCATTTTCCGAAACAGCAATTTGGGGTACGCTATCCCCCAAATTGCCGACCCAATTAATTCGGGGTACGGCATCCCCCGAATTCGAGAATGAGCCGAACCTGGTTGTATACGATAAAATTATTAACAATCTTTCTTTCTCTCATCTTGCCGAACTTATAGAAATAGAAGATCAGCTTAAAAGAAGTTTTTATGAGATAGAAGCAATTAAAGGACAATGGAGTGTTAAGGAACTTAAAAGGCAAATTAATACACTTTATTTTGAACGTATGGGCCTAAGCAGTAACCCCACCGAAATGAGTACCAACGTCCAATCTAAAACGGATAAGCAAAATGCTGCTGACGTAATCAAATCACACTTCGCCTTTGAATTCCTTGGCATAAAAAACAAGGCAATTATAGAAGAAAGCGACTTAGAACAATCCTTATTAGACCATTTTCAGGATTTTTTAATGGAAATGGGGCGGGGCTTTTGTTTAGAAGCAAGACAGAAGCGAATATTGATAGGCGATGAATATTTTTTTAATGATATGGTTTTATATCATCGGATATTAAAATGTCACGTGCTTATCGAGTTAAAATCAGACAAGTTTAATCATGCACATATTTCGCAACTTAACACATACCTAAATTATTACAAAAAGGAGGTAACAGAAGAAACAGACAATCCACCTATAGGTATCCTTATGGTTGCCGATAAGAATAATCCCTTGGTTGAATATGCACTTGCCGGAATGGACAATCAACTTTTTGTAAGCAGATACCTGCTTCAACTTCCCGATAAGAAACAATTGCATGATTTTATTGCTGCCGAGATAAAAAAAGTGTAGTTGCCTCAACATTTAGCGCCTTTGTGCACCATGCTCGTTTCCGGCACCCCCTCCTGGAGTGAGGGAATGGGAACCTGGTTAATGCCCCTTCCCCTCAAACATTTTACCGACACATTTTTGTGCGCCGTAGGTGCTACCCGCGCCGCCCTGCAGGTTACCCGCATGTTGGAAGGGTAGCCCGCTACGGGGCAAAAAAACTGTGGTACATTGTTGCTACAAACGGGTAGCACCGATGGTGCATAAAAACCGGGATTTCGGGCGGGCAGGTCATATTACCGATGCCGGTAAATTGATGGCGGTAATACAATTGCATCAACCCGGCGTTGCCCCGAATAGCTAAAAGCGTTTAGCACCGATGGTACAAGAAAAACGGTGTTACGAAAGTGCCGGTCATATTGCCGATGCCGTAAATTGGTTGTGGAAATGCATTGAATCCACCCGGCGGCGTCCCTGAAAAGCTAAAAGCGTTTAGCAAAAAACGACCAACAAAAAACACTGCCCCGGAGGAACACAAACCAGTGAACAAGGCAGCTTAGCGGTGCTGAATTTTATGCTTTGTGCCATTAAGACGAGTAACCATCATTTTCGTGATGTCACGAAGATGAAAAATGCCATCCCGGCTCTTCGGGGGCTTTCTATTGCTATTAAATTAAGAGAAGCAGAAGTAAAAAATAATATCGAACACTGAATTTCGAATATCCAACACCGAAGTTTTTCCTTCATTATTCGAAATTGGATATTCGGTGTTCGATATTAATTTGGCCTCAATAGCATAGGGGTTCTCTCGTAGAGGAACCTGCGGTCCCGAGCCCATTGGAATTCCCAATGCCCCCGCCCCGCCTTCCACCTCCAAAAAAAAGTGTGAATTATTGCCCCATAAATATCATTTCCTTTTAATTTCCCAACCAAAAAATGCGGTATAATTATAAATTATTTGATGTTTTTTGTGATACTATATCCGCAAACGGTAAAACCCGACCGCCAAAATCCAGTCATCCCTAAAATGGCGTCCCCGGTGGTGGTTACCAGGTAAGTTGCAGGTGCCCGAACGGTTGTCGGGCGGTGCCCGGCGGGTAGTCCGAAGGTACCCATAAGGTAACATTTTGACCACCCGCCACGCCGCACCCCAATACCCCTCCGGCACCCCCACCCCAATTTTCACCCCGAACACCTCAAAAAACATAAGTGGCTGATATTCAATGTCAACGAAATCCACCACTCCACACACCCGAACACCTAACCCATTAATTAACAACAAATTAAGTGTTCGCCCCCGAACACCCCACTCATCCCCTCCCAAAACCGAACACCTGTACATGGGCACAACTATTTCCGGCTTCGGTGGTTATTTGCTTACTTTAGCTTTAAGCTTACTTCGCCTATGAAAAATACCGCTTATTATATACTGGCCCTGGCTATTCTGATAACCGTGGCATCCTGCTCGCCCAAGGTGCTGCCCTACGCGGCCACCAACAAAGTATACAACCACCAAACCGATTCGCTGCTGGAAGTGTTTGGCCGCGAGCAGCCCGCCATGTTGGTTGATAGCCTTGGCCTGCCCATCCCCAGCGAGTGGATTGGCACCGTTAACTTTAACGCCCGCAAGCCCAACTATGTAATTATCCACTATACGGCACAGGATTCGCTGGCGCAAACTATCAAAACCTTTACGCTGGTAAAACCGCAGGTGAGCGCCCACTACGTGGTGGGCAAGGATGGCAAAGTGGTACACATGCTTAACGATTACCTGCGCGCCTGGCAGGCCGGCATCAGCAAGTGGGGCAGCATTACCGATATGAACAGCTGCTCGATAGGTATCGAGATTGATAACAACGGCCACGAGCCTTTTACCGACCCGCAGGTTCGCAGCCTGCTGGCACTGCTGGCCCAGCTTAAAACGGCTTATAACATACCCACGGCCAACTTTATTGGTCACCAGGATATTGCCCCCGCCCGCAAGCCCGATCCGGGCCCGCTATTCCCCTGGAAACTGCTGGCCGCCAAAGGCTTCGGCTACTGGCCCGACGAACTGCTGGAACTGCCCCCCGATAACTTTGACTACGCCACCGCCTTGCGCCTCATAGGCTACGATACCAGCAACCTGCCCGCCGCCATAACCGCCTTTAAACGCCATTTTGTACAAATTGAAGACAGCCCCACCATGGGCCAGCTGGATTTAAATGTGCTGTATAATGTGTATAGGAAGTATGCCCCCTAACCCCCTGAAGGGGGAACTATGGCGCATATAAAAAATGGCCATTCGCTAAAAGTGAATGGCCATTTGGTTAAAGCCGCAAATCAAAAACTCCCCCTTTAGGGGGCTGGGGGGCTCTTCCACCCATCTTTCAGCGTCACTGTTCTGTTAAAGATCAGCTTATCATCGGTTGAGTATTTATCCAGTGTAAAATATCCTTTGCGCATGAACTGTACGGCGGTGCCGGGTGTGGCGTTGGCCAGGTCGGGTTCAATGTAGGCGGTTGGTATAATGTGCAGGCTGTTGGGGTTAATGTAATCCTTAAAGTCGCCTTCCTCGCTTTGTGGGTTCTCTACCTGGAAAAGGCGGTCGTACAGCCTCACTTCGGCGGTTTTGGCGTGTGGTACGCTCACCCAGTGGATGGTGCCCTTCACGTTAATACCGCTGGTATCATTACCCGATTTTGACTCGGGCAGGTAGCTGCAATGAATTTCGGTTACGTTGCCATCGGCATCCTTCACAAAGTCGTCGCAACGGATGATGTAGGCATTTTTTAGCCTCACCATCAATCCCACACCCAGGCGGAAGAATTTCTTAGGGGGCACTTCCATAAAGTCTTCCCGCTCAATCCAAAGTTCGCGGCTAAACGGAAACTCGCGGCTGCCGTCGCCATCTTCGGCTTCGGGGTTGTTTTCGCCATGCATAATCTCCACCTCGCCCTCGGGATAGTTGGTCAGGATACATTTTATAGGGTCGAGCACGGCCATACGGCGCCATGCGGTTTTGTTAAGGTCTTCGCGGATGCAGAACTCCAGCAGGCCAACATCAATCATATTCTCGCGTTTGGCTACGCCGATGCGTTCGCAAAACTCGCGGATACTGGCGGGCGTATACCCCCGCCTACGCAGGCCGCTAATGGTAGGCATGCGCGGATCGTCCCAGCCGTCAACATGGTTTTCAACCACCAGTTGCAGCAACTTGCGCTTGCTCATTACGGTATAGTTGAGGTTAAGGCGGGCAAACTCGTATTGTTTAGATGGGAAGATGTTCAGCTTTTCGATAAACCAATCGTACAGCGCCCGGTGGGGGATAAACTCCAGCGTACAAATAGAATGGGTTATCTGCTCAATAGCATCCGATTGGCCGTGGGCAAAATCGTACATAGGGTATATGCACCAGGCATCGCCGGTACGGTGGTGATGGGCATGTTTAATGCGGTACATCAAAGGGTCGCGCAGGTGCATGTTGGGTGCGGCAAGGTCAACCTTTGCTCGCAGTACTTTAGCACCATCGGGGTATTTGCCGGCTTTCATATCGGCAAACAGCTGTAAATTTTCCTCTACAGACCGGCTGCGGTACTGGTTGGGTACGCCGGGCTCGGTAGGGGTGCCTTTTTGGTGGGCTATCTCTTCGGCTGTGCTATCGTCAACATAGGCCAGGTTGGCTTTAATAAGCGTTACCGCAAACTCATATAGCTGGTCGAAATAGTCGGAAGCGTACAGTTCTTCGGCCCAGTTAAAGCCCAGCCATTTAACATCTTCCTTAATGCTATCTACATATTCAACATCCTCTTTAACGGGGTTGGTATCATCAAAACGCAGGTTGGTTTTGCCGTTGTATTTTTGGGCCAATCCAAAGTTTAGGCAAATAGATTTGGCGTGGCCAATATGCAGGTAACCATTAGGCTCGGGTGGGAAACGGGTTAATACCCGGCCGCCGTGCTTGCCGTTGGCTATATCTTCTTCAACAATTTCTTCTATAAAGTTCAGTGATCTTTCTTCGCTCATGAGGGCAAAAATAATAAAAAAAAGCCCCCTAAGCCCCCTCAAGGGGGAACTTAAATAAAATACGAATGGAAGGAAATATCGAATAACGAATTTAGGATATCCAACGCCGAATTTTTCCTCCATTATACGGTATTGGATATTTGGCGTTCGATATTAAATCGCCTGCAGATACAGGATAGCCTATTGTTTTTAGCAGAAAAACATTAAATTTGAAAAACCGCTAACATCAAACCCTACGCCCCAATGAATATGCAACAAGGCAATTACATGAACTTTCAGGATATGACGCCCGAGGAGATGGCCTTTTTACAACAAGCTACAGCAAACCTCAACGAAAGCCAAACCAATTATTTTTACATGGTTTACAGCAGCAAAAGGAAATCGGCACAGGAAATTATGTTGTTTACGCTGTTGGGATTTGTTGGCTTTGGAGGAATACACCGCTTTGTTTTAGGTCAGGTTGGTATGGGTATTGCTTATTTGCTAACCTTTGGCCTATGTTGGGTTGGCACCATTATGGATTTGATAAACAATAAATCGCTGGTATTGAAGTATAATAAGGATGCCGCTTATGACAGCCACCGGATGGCGTTAATGACGCCGTAAATAATAAATGAGGCATCAATATATTATTTCCATAGATCGTCGGTTTTTATAGCTTTAAATTTACCGGCCTTAAAATTATCCCTGCTACGGTTAATTTTCTCTACAATTCTGGATCATACGGAGATTCGCCTTCTTCAAAGCGGATCTTTAATGCCTTCATAAAGGCTTTTAGTGCTGCTAATTTCTCTTTGTTTTCCGGATGTGCAATTAAAATTCCCATAACCCAATTTACTATTTTATTTTAAGAATGAATATTTGATATATTAGCATATCAATTTATATGAAACTATCCGCTCTAACCACCTACCTTGAAAGCCTTGCGCCCCTCGTTTACCAGGAGGATTATGATAATGCAGGCCTTATTATAGGCCATCCCGACCAGGAAATATCCCAGGCGCTGCTATCTTTAGATTGTACCGAAGCGGTTGTTGACGAAGCTATTGCTACAGGCTGCCAACTAATTATATCCCATCACCCCATAGTTTTCAGGGGGTTAAAGAAGTTTAACAGCAAAACATATGTGGAGCGCGTTGTTGAAAAAGCCATCCGCAAGGGCATAGCCCTGTACGCCATTCATACCAACCTTGATAATGTAATGCACGGGGTTAACAGCCGCATATGTGATACCCTTGGCCTTAAAAACTGTCGTATACTGTTGCCCAAGCATAACCTGATCAAAAAGCTGGTTACCTTTGTCCCCCACAGCCATGCCGATGCCGTGCGCGAGGCCTTGTTTGCAGCCGGGGCGGGTAATATTGGCAATTACAGCGAAGTTAGCTTTAACGCCGAGGGAACAGGCACCTTTAAAGGAAACGAGCTAACGGTACCCCATGTAGGCGAGCCGGGCAGGCGCCACCGCGAAAGCGAGGTTTGCATTCAAACCGTTTACCCCGCCAACCTGGAGAGTAAAATAATCATGGCGCTGATACTGGCCCACCCTTACGAAGAGGTGGCTTATGACCTGTACAGCTTAACCAACCAAAACCAACAGGTAGGTTCGGGCATGATTGGCGAGCTGGAAGTGCCCACCAACCAGGAATCGTTTCTGTTTCATGTAAAAGATAAAATGCGCACACATGTGATAAGGCATACCGCTTTTACCCACAAACCCATCAAAAAAGTGGCTGTTTGCGGAGGCTCGGGAGGCTTTTTACTGAAGCATGCCATAGCCGCCGGAGCCGACATTTTCATCACCTCCGACTACAAGTATCACGAGTTTTTTGATGCCGAAGGAAAGATAGTGATTGCCGATATCGGACACTTTGAGAGTGAACAATTTACGGTGCAATTATTGTATGAAATAATTAGAAAAAAATTCCCTATCTTTGCCGTCCGTTTAACAGAAGTAAATACAAACCCCGTCAAATATTTTATTTAATGGAACAAACCGTAGAACAGAAGCTTAAAGCTTTATACGAACTCCAAACCATCCACACCAAAATTGACAGAATACGCCAGGTACGTGGCGAGCTGCCAATGGAAGTTGCCGATCTGGAAGATGATGTTGCAGGCCTTGAAACCCGCATACAGAAAATCAAATATGAGCTGGATGATGTAGAGGATGAGATTGTAACCCGCAAAAACCTGATCAAAGATGCTCAGGCCAACATCAAAAAATACGAAGCGCAACTTAACGAAGTTAAGAACAACCGTGAGTATGATGCGATATCAAAAGAAATTGAGATACAAGGATTAGATATACAGGTAAGTGAGAAGAAGATAAGGGAATATGGTTTCGAGATAACTTCAAAAACCCAGGTATACGAAAAAGCCCTTGCCGATCTGGAAGCACGCAAGAACGATCTTGATGCCAAGAAAGATGAGTTAGGTGTAATTACTGCCGAAACTGAAAAAGAAGAGAACGACCTTGTTGCCCAGGCAGAAAAAGCTATCCCGAATATTGAAGAGCGTTTATTTACAGCTTATACCCGTTTGCGCCAAAATGCAAAAAATGGTTTAGCAGTAGTAACCATTCAGCGCGATTCATGCTCTGGGTGTTTTAACCAGATCCCGCCTCAGCGCCAGTCGGATATCCGTCAACGCAAAAAAATCATTGTTTGCGAGCATTGCGGACGTATCCTGGTTGATGAGCAGATGGCCTTAGAAGCCGAAACTGTATAAGCAAACCACTTATAAAATTAATATAAAAGGCATCTTAAGGGTGCCTTTTTTTGTTGACTGAATTTTTATGCGAAGATCAAGGCTCATTTATTTTATACTCATTATAGCTACCATTATTACAGGACTGCTTTCCCGCCATTTTAATAGCATTCCGCTGTTTATTGGCGACATTCTTTGGGCACTGATGGTGTATTTTATCTCGCGCTTCCTGTTTATCAATAAGCCTATAAAATTCGTAGTTACTTCAAGTTTATTTTTTTGCTTCGCGATAGAGTTTAGCCAGCTTTATAAAGCACCCTGGATAAATGGTTTGAGACACACGCTATTTGGCAGGCTTGTTTTGGGCGCAGGCTTTTTATGGAGCGATTTGCTATGTTACGTGATTGGTGTGGCGATAGGTATGGTAATTGACTTTTACATACTTAAAAACGATGCAAAATAGCTTAAAACATACTCGTTTGCTTGCCCTTCCTCGGCACAAATAAGCTATAGTCATACTCCGGCATCTCCCGGCCATCTAAAAAGCGGTTACAAGCCATCCTGAACATCTGGTGGATAGATTCGGCCACCTTTCCCTCGCCGCTCATCCTTCTGCCAAAGTCACTATCATTCAGGTTGCCGTCGTGGCAGGAGCGAATCATGTTCAACACCTTCTCGGCACGGTTGGGGAAAGCTTTATAGATCCAGTCGCTAAATAATTCGGCAATACTTCCATTAAGGCGCACTATGGTAAAGCCGGCTGCCAAAGCGCCCCTATCGGCTGCAGCCTTTATAATGTTAGGCACTTCGTTACTGTTCAGGCCCGGAATAATAGGCGCTGCCATTACCCTTACCGGAATGCCTTTTTCCGAGAGTTTTTGAACAACAGCCAGCCTGCCGGTAGCGGTAACCGTTCTTGGCTCCAGTTTTTGTCGAAGTTGTTCGTCAAGCGATGTAATTGATACGTTAACATGAACCAGATTCATGGCGGCCAGCTCGGTTAAAATATCCAGGTCGCGCAGTACCAGGTTGTTTTTGGTGATGATGGCTACCGGGTTTTTATATTTCAGGAAAACCTCCAGCAGCCGCCGGGTAATTTGCAAATCGCGTTCAATGGGCTGGTAACAATCGGTATTGCCCGATAGCAGTATGCATACCGGCTTGTAATTTTTTTTATTAAAATATTGCTCAAGCAATTCAGGAGCGTTGCGCTTTACGATAATCTTGCGTTCAAAATCAAGGCCTGCGCTAAAGCCGTAGTATTCATGCGTGTTGCGGGCATAACAGTAAATACAACCATGTTCGCAGCCCTGGTAGGGGTTTATGGAGTACATGTGGCTTAAATCGGGACTATTTGATTCGCTCACAATCTTTTTAGGCGTTTCTTCAAAAAGCTGCGTGGCACTGTTTTCAAGCAAAGGCTCGTCAAGCCCTTCCATATGCTCGGCCACATATTTGCTTTTCAAAAATTTGTTGTGGGTGTTAACCTGTGCCCCTCTGCCCTTAAAAAATTCGGGGTTGTCCTCATGCGCCATAAGGCAAATTTGCTAAATTAATTAGCAAATTACAAATCTATCAGCTTGTTTTTAATGCTGTATAAAACCAGTCCCACCCGACTTTTTATCTGTAGTTTTTCAAACAGATGATCGCGGAAACTATCAACCGTGCGCACGCTGATATTCATGGTGTCAGCAATCTCCTTGTAAGTAAGCTCGGTGCTTGTAAGGCGCAGGAATTCAATTTCGCGGGGGTTTAACTGTATCTGGGCTTCCTTATCAATATTGAAATTATTTAACAGGTGGCGGGTAACAAAATCCGGGTAAAAAAGGTCGCCTTCGCTTACTTTAATCAGTGCGCGTTCAAATTCATCCGGCTCGGCATCCTTCAGTAAATATCCTTTTACGCCTGCCCTTACCATTAATAATACCTTCTCGGCATCTTCAAACATAGATAGGATAATGATGCGGATAGATGGATGGTATTTGCGAAGCCATTGGGCGGTTGATATGCCGTCCATTACAGGCATATTAATATCAAGCAAAATAATATCGGGAACAAGGCCTGAATCGATACTTCGTATTAACTCTTGCCCGTGCGCAGCTTCAAATAGTATATTATAGCCGCCAAAGCTATCAATGAGCGCTGCAATGCCACTCCTGAAAAGGCGATGATCATCTACCAGGGCTATTTGAATGGGTTTCGTTAGCATAATTTTCTTCAACCAGGGGGTTAAGTGATAACTTAATAGTACAGCCTCGTTTGAGCGAACTGGTTATAACAGTCTCTGCCCCAATCAACCCCGCCCTATTTTTCATGTTACGCAATCCCGATCCGCTCTTGTCGGTCAGCAATTCGGGTTGGAAACCTGCGCCATCATCTTCGATGGTCAAATTAAACATTTGTGCATTATAATACAAACCGATTTTAATGTTTGCTGCATCCGCATGTTTCAACGCGTTATTTAACGCCTCCTGGAATATCCTGAACAATACCAATTCGCGCTGCTCGCCAAGGGAGTACATTTCGCCCTCAACGTTTAAATCCATATTAATAAGGCCACTTTTGTTCACCCTTATCGCTTCCAATTCCAGCGTTTTTACCAGGCCTAACGCGTTGATATGTTCAAAGCTTAAGCTTTTTGAAAGGTTACGCAAGTCTGTAATGGTTTGCGCTATAAGTTCGCGGCTGTCGTTCAACTTTACCTTTTCCTCGCCACCGAGCTTGTTGGCCAGCAGGCCCATATTGAGTTTTACAAACGATAGCACCTGTGTAATGTTATCATGCATCTCGCGGCTTACATAGTTCAGGGTTTCTTCCTGTATTTCTATACGGGTTTTTAACAACTCCTGTTTAAACGACGATTTCAGCTCGGCCTTTTCCATGGCATTTTTATTTTGTTTTTTTTGAAACATCAATAAAAAACCGACCATAAAAAAACCCAGCAAAAGCAGTAACGCAGTACCGGCTATAATGATAAGGATAACTTCTTCGTCTTTGAAAAGCATAACAAGGCAGTAGTTAAAGGAGGATTGAGCAATAGGTTTGAAATTTCAGGGATCGTTTTTGCAAGGATAAGAAAATGGCAGCTATTTTCATATTATATATAGCTCAAAAGCCGGCGAAAAAGACTTACGACATTTATGGGTTGGGTTTCATTTCTGGCTGTTGTAAAGATAGCTTTGTTGCTTTAGAAGAACAGAAAAAGGCATATAATAACAAAGTATAAAGCATCAAATTAGCAAGGCCAAGTATAACGCGGGTTAGTATAAGAAATGAGTAATTGTTTTTGTATGCCATTAGGCTAAAACAAGAATAATAAAATGTTTTTGCAAGAAAATAAAAAAGCAAACCAGTAGCGACTAAAAAAGCAGGATGCCTTAAAAGAACAATTTGCCCCTCTGCTTTGTCCAAGAGTTTATAATAATAAATTCCGATCAACGAGAGAACAAATAGCGACTGAATTACCATAGCCAATGTATTTAGCTTCCAAAATCCTTGGATAAAAAGATTACCTATAATAGTTATTACTATAACAATGCATGCATATTTATACACGGTGCTTTTATAACATCGGTTTTTTTCAAGCGAAGTAAAAAAATAAGTGTAAATTATAAACTCAAATAGCTCCTCGAAGTTTGCCAGCCAGGCGTTGGTACGATTAATTCTTGTCCAACCAAGCATGTCAGCAGATTCATACAGCACCCCAACTGATAAACAAATTAGAAAAATTCTCAAGGTTTTATCTATTTGTCTATAGGTATATTACAATACAGAAAAGCTACAACGAGCGATACGCAATAAACATTATACAACATATAGTATTAATACACCCCAGTTTGTCTATTGAAGTTCATTTCTAAAGACTTTACTGTTTTTAGAAGAGCATAAAAAAGCATAAATCAAAATACCGTTTAACAATAGGTTTGACAGCCCTGGAATGGTTCCCGCAAGAATAGAAAAATGGTAATTGTTTTTATATACCATATAACTAAAACATACATAAAACATTATTTTTGCGCAAAAATAAAAGAGCCAGCCCGTTATTGCTAAAAATGGCGGGTGCTTAATAAGCTCCAAACCCTCCTGCGCATCTTCTAATAAATTACGATAATAAATAAAAATTAACCCCAAGACAAACAATGCCTGAACTACAATTGCTATTGTGTCTCGCTCCCAAAATCCCTGAATAAAAAAAATATCAACCAACGAAAACAACACAATAATACCAGTAAGTATGTAAACCGTTTTTTTATAGGACGGCCTACTATCAAACGAGGTTAAAAAATAAATTAATATTGGAAATTCCATAAAGCCTACCAAATTATTACACCAGGCATTGCTATGGTTAATCACAAGTAAGTTGTAATAACAAACGACTTCATAAATAGTTATAAAACCAAAATAGGGTAAATACCATTTAAAGTTGTGAGCAAAATGTTTATAACTGTACAGGCATACAGCAAATGTTATAGGCAGAGATATTAAGTAAAGATAGTATAATAACATTCAATATTTTTGATTCTTTTACACAAAAAGCAATAAAAAGAGGCCTTAATCTGTCTGCTAAAATCAGCATAAATATTGAATGTTAAAACTAAAATTCACGAACTTATTAGATGCAATTTGGAGGACAAGGCTTCCCTTCATTCACCGGATCCAGTCCTTCGGCCAGCACACTAGTATCCGATAACGCGTCAGCGTGGCTGCTGTCTTTATTAACAGTACCAGCAAGCATCACGGTCGTTTGGCCCGGGGTAGTTGGGTGTTTTTCGTCATGAGCTGCCAAGTGAACCCTTACGCCGGTAGCATGTGCCGGTAGCTTGTTTACAAAATCTTTAAATGCGTCGATATCAAACCAAACAGATTTGGTATCATTAATACCATGTGTTTTGTCGATAACGTTTTTACGGGTGGCGTGGTAGTGGTCTACCATTTTTTTTGCTTCGGTTAAATCAATTTTCTTCATGTCAATAAGGGGGTTTAATTAGGGTTATACGTGTTTATAACTGCATTGAGTTATTAAAAACAAGTATAATTTATTTTAATTATAAATCCGCACCATCTGATATTTTAATAATATTTTTTTTAATCATTTACGGTGGTACCGCTGCCAAAGCGCGCGGGAAGTGTTAGCTAAATGCCCGGCAACAAAATACAGCCGAAGCAGTGCGGGCGTAGCCGGCATATAAATTCAAAAAAATAACTGAAATTTTATGCCCCGTGCGAGTCGTCTAATAAAAAAACGAAAAGCTCTTTGGGGCCATGGGCGCCAAGCACCAGGGTTTTCTCGATATCGGCGGTTCGGCTGGGGCCTGTTACATTGGTGATCATGGATGGCAGGCGGTTGCCGTATTTGTTTTTCAGCAGTTTAAAACCATCTTTAATATCCATCACCATTTGCGATGTATAAGCCAGTACAATATGCACTGGCGGATAGATGCTTAAGCGCCGGCCGGCCATGTTGCCATTAGATAACAAAATACTGCCATTGCGGGCTATTAAAGCCTCGCACAGGGTAAAGCCAACCTCGGCCAGGTCAAAGTCTTTATCGGTCTCGTAAAAGGGATATTCAAAGCGGGCAAGTATCTCCTGCAGGCCGGGCTCCCAGCAGTATATTTTGTGCCAGTTGCGTTCTTCGGCCAGGGTAAGCAGGGTTTCTATAAATTGTACCTCGTCTTCGCAAAAAATAAACTGGCCGTTAACGGCAGTAAATTGCTCGGCAAAAACAACTTCAGGTATTTCATCATCAGTTGCGTAAAGCGGCAGGTCTTCCAGTTGGGGATATGGGTTGTCCCTTTTCTCCAGCAGCGCCTTGCGAATCTTCTTTAGCAGTTTTTCTTTTGATGTGGTAATATCCCTCATAGTACAAAAAGGAAAGCCACCAGCTAAGCTGATGGCTTTTTTATATAGTATTTAATTAAAACTTCGGATCCGGCTCATCCATCCTTGATAACTCAGGATTGATCACATTCTCGGGTATCGCATTGTTATCAGGTACTAAAGTTGGTTCGCCGTTTACAAACTTATCATAAGCGGTACGGTGCTCAAAGGGGCGTTTGCCCAAAAGCTCTTCCAGGTCGGCCTGGAACAATACTTCTTTCTCCAATAACTTTTTCGCAACCTTTTCTAATCCGTCGCGGTGTTTAATCAGCAACTCTTTTGTTTTGGCGTATACATCTTCAACCAGGCTTCTTACTTCAGAGTCGATGAGGTTTGCGGTAACATCAGAGTATGGTTTGCTAAACTGGTTTTCGCCCTGTGGATCGTAAAACGATACGTTACCAACCTTACCATTCATACCATATATTTTTACCATGCCATAAGCCAGGCGGGTAATGCGTTCCAAATCGCTCAGTGCACCTGTGGTGATTTTGCCGAAAGTAATATCTTCGGCAACACGGCCTCCCATTGATAATATCATATCATCAATCAACTCCTCTTTAGCAACCAGGAACCTTTCGTTTGGCAGGTACTGGGCATATCCTAAAGCGGCAACACCACGCGGTACGATAGAAACTTTAACCAGCGGATCGGTATGCTCTAAAAACCACCCCGCTATAGCATGGCCGGCTTCGTGGTAAGCTACCACGCGTTTTTCTTCAGGTGATATCAGGGTATTCTTTTTCTCCAACCCACCAATTACACGGTCAACCGCATCCTGAAAATCAGACATGTCAACCGCCTCTTTGTTTTTGCGGGCCGCTATAAGGGCAGCTTCGTTACAAACGTTGGCAATTTCGGCACCTGCAAAACCTGGGGTTTGTGCCGATAGTTTTTTGGCATCAACATCATCAGATAATTTAAGTGGTTTTAAGTGAACTTTAAATATCTGCTCACGGCCATTCAAATCGGGTTTATCAATAGATACCTGCCTGTCAAAACGTCCGGGACGTAATAAAGCCGAATCCAATACATCGGGGCGGTTGGTTGCGGCAAGGATAATGATACCCGAATCGGTACCAAAACCATCCATCTCTACCAACAACTGGTTCAGTGTATTTTCGCGCTCGTCATTACCACCAACAATATTGTTTTTACCACGGGCACGGCCTATGGCATCAATCTCATCAATAAATATAATACATGGCGCCTTATCTTTTGCCTGGCGGAACAAATCGCGCACACGTGATGCACCTACACCCACAAACATCTCCACAAAGTCAGATCCTGAAAGGGAGAAGAATGGAACGTGAGCTTCGCCTGCAACGGCCTTTGCTAATAAAGTTTTACCTGTACCCGGCGAACCTACAAGCAATGCGCCTTTAGGAATTTTACCACCCAGGTTGGTATATTTTTTAGGATTTTTTAGGAAATCTACAATTTCCATCACCTCTTGCTTGGCTTCTTCTAAACCGGCAACATCGTTAAATGTAACGGTTACCTGTGCCTCTTTATCAAACAAGGTTGCTTTTGATTTGCCGATATTGAATATCTGGCCACCCGGGCCACCGCCCGAACCACCACTCATACGGCGCATAATAAATATCCACACTGCTGCAAACAATATCACCATAATTACACCCTGTACAAGCCAATTTGATAAAAAGCTTTCGCGGCCCTGTTGCAATTCAAGCGAAACATCACTTAAAGATGGGTCGGCAGCCTGTGCTGCGGCAATTGATTTTTTCAGGCTCTCGAAAGAGTCATCGGTAAAAGTATACTGAGGGCCGCTGCTTCCTGCAAACATGTGCTGCTCTTTACCAAGGGCAGTATATTCTGGCTTGGTATCAAGGCTTTGCTTTTTAATATATACCTCCCCAATGATCAAATCGCCGCTTTTATAAGCTATAATTTTTTCAACATCATGCTGCTTAAGCATTTTGGTTTCAAACTCCTGGTAGGTTATCCGTTTGCCAGTGTCGTTGCTTAACAGTGTTGTTGCAAGCAGGAACGCTAAAACAATGATGCCATAAATCCACATAATATTAAACTTAGGGGGCTTAGGCGGCGTTTTTTTATTCAGGATCTTCCTGATCGGTTTCGGACTTTCTGATTTATTATCGTTATCTTTCATCTCTTTGTTACGAGCTCAAACTTACTATCTATAATTTAAAAAACAAGGTTATTACCATGACGCTATTGCAAGCCTTTATGTGACTATCGCTTAAGCGCTTTTGTAATATTTTATTTCGGCATCACCCCACAATTCTTCTACGCCATAAAATTCACGCTTGTCTGTGCGGAAAACGTGAATCACAACATCCACATAATCAAGCAGTATCCACTCGCCATATTCCAAACCTTCTTTGCGCCAGGGCTCGGTTTGGGTTGCTTTAAAAATTTCATCTTCAATGCTGTTGGCTATCGCTTTTACCTGCGTGGTTGAGTCGGCATGGCAAACTACAAAGTAATCTGTTACCGAACTATTTAGGTTACGAAGGTCTAACCTTACAATTTCATTACCTTTTTTTTCCTGGATACCGTGTATCGCAAGTTCAGAAATATAGGTTGATTGTCCTACCTTTTTATTTTTTACCATCAAAAAGAATTAGTTTTGAACGTTTTTTGGTTAAAAATTATTACACTTTGCAAAATAACATATTTTCGGCATTATTTGTTGGTCAAAATTTAGTAACAATTAAAGAAGTTGATTCAACCAACACTTACCTTAAAACATTACTGTCAAATTCCAAGCCATTGCCCGAAGGTACAGCCATTATGGCAGAAAGCCAATTTGCCGGCCGGGGCCAGCAACAAAACAAATGGCATAGCGAGCCGGGCAAAAACCTAACTTTCAGCATTTTGCTAACTCCCTCATTTTTACCTGTTTTACAACAATTTGACCTTACACGGGCGATTGGCCTGGGGGTAATTGATGCCCTTAATCCGCTGCTGGGCGACCGCTTAAAAATAAAATGGCCAAACGACATTTATTATGACGATAACAAACTTGGCGGTATTTTGATTGAAACACACCTGCAGGGCGACAGGATAAAAGATGCCATTATTGGTATAGGCCTTAATATAAACCAGGAGCATTTTGAGGCGGGCGCCGGCAATGCCATATCTGTAAAGCAGATATTACAAAAGGATTATGATTTACGAGCTTTATTATTAGAAATTTGCGGGCATATTGAAGGATACTATCTTAAGCTGAAAGCCGGTAAATTTTTGTTTGTAAGGAACGCTTATTTAAACCGACTATACTGGTTAAACGAAGCAAGGGATTTCCGGTCAGATGGTGAAACGTTTAAGGGGACCATTGTTGGGGTGAAAGATGAAGGGTTACTTTTGGTTGAACATAATAATTTGGGCACCCGTGAGTTTAGCTTAAAACAAATTGAATTTTTAAATAAATAATACATGAAAAAGTTATTGTTATTGATGGTGGCGCTGGTTATTTGCGCCGGGGCCTATGCACAAATTGAAACACCGGTACGCTGGGCATACGCGGCAAAAAAGCTGAACAGCAAAGAGGCCGTTGTATATTTAAAAGCAACCATACAACCCGGCTGGCACATTTACTCGCTTAATGTTGGCGATGGCGGCCCGATAGCTACTTCGTTTGTGTTTTCAAAATCGAAAGATTTTGCCCCGGTTGGCAAAACTACCGAACCAAAGCCACTATCTAAATATGAGGAATCATTCAAAATGAATGTTACTTATTTTGAAAAAGAGGTTGTTTTTTCGCAAAAAATAAGCTTAAAGTCGGCAACGGCCGGCAGTGTAACAGGCAAACTTACTTATATGACCTGTAACGATAAAAAATGCCTTCCACCAGATGATGTAGATTTCACCATTCCTTTAGGCAAATAATTACCAGGGAATAAAAAGATGAACCTATTTAAAAAGATCAACTGGTTACCAACGTCAATAGCTGTAGTAACCCTGCTTATTGTATTTGGCTTAAACGCGCCAAAACCGGTTTACGCGGCGCAAAAAAGCGGCAAAGATACAATAGCTGCGCCTGGCGACATACAATTTACCAGTATCCCTACCGCGGCCGATAGTATTGCCATACGTAAAAAGGCGGCAATGCAGGATGCAGAAAAACTTTCGCAACAAGCGGCAGCAGCGGCAAAACAATCGGTAGTTGCGGCCAAACAAGCGGCTCATTCAAAACCCGAGGTACCAAAAACGCTTTGGCAAATATTTATAGAGGGCCTTATTGGGGGCTTTACTGCGGTAATACTCCCTTGTATTTACCCTTTGTTGCCATTAACCGTTAGCTTTTTTACCAAAAAGAGCGGCAGCCGCAGTAAAGCAATTATGCAATCGTCTATTTACGGGGTATCTATCATTGTAATATACGTAACGCTTGGATTATTGATATCTATAATTTTTGGTTCAAGCGCGCTTAACCAGCTGGCTACAAATGGCATATTCAATATGTTTTTCTTCCTGCTGCTTATTGTTTTTGGTATATCATTCCTGGGGGCATTTGAAATTACATTGCCAAGTTCACTGGCCAACAAGCTCGACGAAAATGCCGACAAGGGTGGCCTTGCAGGCATCTTTTTTATGGCATCAACTCTGGTGGTTGTTTCATTTTCATGTACTGGGCCTATTATAGGCACACTGCTGGTAGATGCCGCCTCAAAAGGCGACAGGCTTGGGCCGGCAATGGGCATGTTTGGCTTTTCTTTAGCGCTGGCATTGCCATTTACTATTTTTGCTTTGTTCCCCTCGGCCTTAAAAAGCTTACCAAAATCAGGGGGATGGCTAAACAGTGTGAAGGTAGTTTTGGGCTTCCTTGAGCTCGCCTTCGCTCTAAAATTCCTATCCAATGTCGACCTTGCCTATCATTGGCATTGGTTTGACAGGGAGGTATTTTTATCGCTTTGGATAGCTATTGGTATAATGGTAGGCCTGTATCTGTTAGGCAAAATTAAATTTTCGCATGATAGCGATGCGCCATATCTGTCTATCCCAAGGGTGTTTTTATCAATAATTGTATTTGCATTCGTTGTTTATATGATCCCGGGGTTATGGGGCGCCCCGCTCAAATCTATCGGGGCCTTTTTACCACCAATAGGCACACAGGACTTTGATCTGTCGCCAATACCGGGAGGTGCTACTGCCACAACATCAAAACAAGATGGTAAAGAGCGAAAATATGCTGCAAATTATTCGGCCCTTACCATAAAAGGCCTGGCTCCATGGTTTGATTACGACCAGGCTTTGCAGGTTTCAAAAGAACTGCACAAACCAATACTGATTGATTTTACAGGCTTTGCCTGCGTTAACTGCCGAAACATGGAAGCCAACGTATGGTCGGACCCGGTGGTATTTAGTAAACTGCAGAACGACTTTATTCTTTTGCAACTTGTGGTAGATGATAAAGCGGCTTTAGATATTAAAGATCAGTACACATCAACTTACAGTTTTAAAAAGATAACCAATATTGGCGATAAGTGGAGCGAATTGGAAGCAAGCCGTTTCAACTCAAATTCGCAACCATTATATGTGATGCTTGATAGCGATGGCAAGGAAATGACCGATAAAAACGGAACTGTTTTGCCACACTATAATGCCGACTACCATATTGACCGTTATATCAATTTTTTAGATAGTGGTATAGCCGCTTATAAAAAGTGATACAGCGTTAAAAAATTAAGTGTAAATTCGCGGCAACTTTTAAAAGTTTGCCGCGTTTTTTGGTTACGGGGTTGTTTAAAAGCCACTAATTAAATTATTGAATTTTTTAAGGTAGGGCTTACAGGCCATATCAGGATAAAAAATGACGCAGATTAAAAAAATAGGACTTTATACTTCGGGCGGAGATTCGCCGGGCATGAACGCTGCCATCAGGGCGGTTGTACGTACGGCTATATATTATGGTATCGAGGTGATGGGCATTCGCCGTGGTTATGAAGGCATGACTAAGGGCGATTTTGTACCCATGAACCGCAAATCGGTTTCAAACATTATTCAACGCGGCGGTACCATACTAAAAACCGCCCGCTGCGATAACTTCCGCACGCCCGAAGGCCGTCAGCAAGCATATGATCATCTTAAAAGAAACAATATTGATGCCCTTGTAGGTATTGGTGGCGATGGTACATTTACCGGGGCCAAGGTTTTTGGTGCCGAATATGATATGCCTATCATTGGCCTGCCAGGTACTATTGATAACGATTTAATGGGTACCGATTTTACCATAGGTTATGATACCGCCATTAATACGGTTGTTGAGGCTGTAGATAAAATTCGTGACACGGCAGAATCACATGACCGCCTGTTTATAGTTGAGGTAATGGGCCGCGACTCGGGCCTGATCGCTTTACGTACAGGTATTGCCGCAGGAGCCGAAGCTATACTTATCCCCGAACATAAAGGTGGCATGGAAGGCTTATTTAACCGCCTTGAGCATGGCCGTAAAGATAAAACATCGCGTATTGTAATTGTTGCCGAAGGCGAAGAGGCCGGTGGCGCATTCGAGGTAGGGCGCCTGGTACAGGAGCGTTTCCCTAATTATGATACCCGTATATCTATATTGGGCCACATTCAGCGTGGTGGCGCCCCAAGCTGTATGGATAGGGTTTTGGCCAGCCGGGTAGGCGCAGCCGCTGTTGAAGCGTTAAGGGATGGCCACCGCAATGAGATGATTGGTATCATCCACAACGAAATTGCCTATACACCGTTTGAGCACGCTATTAAACACCATGTAGAGATTAATCCCAACCTGTTGAAGCTGGTTGAGATTTTATCGATGTAATTTTACTGAGACAGACATATTATATAGAGACACAAATTGTTGTGTCTCTATATATCTAAAAACCGCAAAACCTGGTCATTGTAGCAAAGCGCACTTTTGCTTTGTATCCCCTAAAAGGTCGTCAGGCTTTCTTTTTCAAACTGCTCATCAATTGATCGTACAGATCATCGCTACCGGTTTCACGCGGTTTAAGTTTTTTAACCGTAGCCCGTTTGCCTTTTGATTTTGCTTTAATAATTTTTAGCAACTCGTCGTTGTATTCGTCTTTGAATTTAGATACGTCAAAATCCTCGGCATATTGGTTAATAAGGGCAAGGCCAACGTCAAGTTCTTTTTTACTTACGGTTACATCTTTGGCTATATCCAGGTCTTCGGCACTGCGTATTTCCTGTGCAAAACGAATGCGGGTAACTACCAGCGCATGATCAACAGGGTGTACAATACACAGGCTTTCGGTACTGCGCAGTACAAAGCGCGCCAGTCCCGCTTTTTTTGACTGGATGAGGGCTTTCAACAAAAGGGCATAGGCCTTGTTGCTTTTGGTATCCGGCTCGGTATAGTAGGATGTTTCGTAAAACATAGGGTTTACGTCGGCAATATCCACAAAGCTTTCAATCTCGATGATTTTACTTTTTTCGGGGGCGGCATCCTCAAAATCCTGGTCTTCTACAATCACATAATCGTCATTGGCCAGTTTGTAGCCCTTCACAATTTTATCGTAGGGTACTTCCTTATGCGTTTTCTCGTTTACCCGCTGATACCTGATGCGTGAATGATCCCGGCTATCCAGCATATCCAAATCAAGCGAACTTGTTTGCACTGCCGAATACAGCTTAATGGGGATGCTAACCAATCCAAAACCAATTGAACCTTTCCAGATAGATCTCATATCAAAATATTTATCGTTTGCCTGTTATTACCATATGATGTAACCACCATAAACCCAAACGGTTTTTAAATAATTGACTTACAGGCATGGGCGAAAAAAACAAAACAAATCCTTGTGGTTTTTCCTTACCCCGGTATTCAAGGCCCCAACAATAGTTCATTATACCTGTTACATATTAAACTATCTGCCCGTCATTACAGTCATACAAACAAAAAAATAACCATACACATTACATCATGAAGAAGCTATTCATCATTGCCACCCTGCTAACATTTACTTACGGAGCCTTTGCGCAGGCTGTTGATTTGCGCCGCAAAATAGAAGTTACCGGCACCGCCGAACAGGAAGTTACCCCCGATATCATCAACGTTACCATATCGCTACAGGAATATATGGATGGTAAAAAACACATCCAGATCTCGGACCTGGAAGATCAGCTTGAAAAAGCTGTTAAAGATGCTGGCATACCTGCAACTGACTTTACTGTAAACAATGTATCGGCCTGGAACAACGCCGTCCAAAAAAAGAGACAACCCGATTTTTTAGCCGGCAAACAATATGGGCTCCGAATAAAAGACCTCAATAAGTTTAACCAGATTGTGTCTAAAATAGATCCCAAAGGTATCCAGTCAACCAATATCGACAGCTACGACTATTCAAAAATAAACGAGCTGAAAAACGAACTGAAACTTAAAGCCCTGCTTTCGGCACGCGATAAGGCTTCATTTTTATTAAGCGGACTTGGTAATAAACTGGGCGATGTGCTTAACATCACCGAAAGTGATAACAGCAGTTTCCCCCAGCCACGCCAGTACAACACCATGATGTTTAAAGCTGCCGTTGCCGATGCCCCTCAATCCGACATCGATTTTAAAAAGATTAAAATCAGCCTGCAGATAAACGCGGTGTTTGAGATAAAGTAAGCCCTCGGGCTCCCTGAAGGGGGCGTTTTTTGATTGATAAAATAAATAAAAGGCCATCCTTAGTTTTTAGGATGGCCTTTTTCATTTTTCTCCCCATGTAATGGCTACATCATATATTGTTGTTACTGATATTTCGTCCCCCCCCGGTTACAAATCTGCCCTATAGTACGTTATCTTAGTATCATTAATTAATTAACAACCATTAAACTTTACACAAATGAAAAAGCTATTTATCCTTGCCCTTCTACTCCCGTTTACCTGCCAGGTATTTGCACAGGCAACCGATGCGCGTCGCACAATTGTAGTTACCGGCATGGCCGAAGCCGAAGTGACGCCCGATATTCTCAATGTGTCCATTTCATTGCAGGAATATATGGATGGTAAAAAGCATGTGTCCATTTCCACGCTCGAGGCCGAACTTGAAAATGCTGTAAAAAACGCCGGCATCCCCAAAGAAGATTTCACCATTGATGATGTTGCTGGATGGAACTATTATTACCAAAAGAAAAAGGCTCCTGATTTTATGGCCGGCAAACAATACCGCATCCGGGTGCATAACCTGGATAAATACAACCAAATTCTTGCAGCATTAAATCCTAAGGGTGTTTCATCTACCGAGGTACAAAGCTATGAGTATTCGAAAAGGGTTGAATTAAAACGCGAACTCAAGATTAACGCCCTTATCGCCGCGCGGGATAAGGCAACCTACATGCTTGACGCTTTGGGCGAAAAATTAGGCCGACCGGTTACTATCGACGAAACAGAACCAATCACCAGCTATTTCAGCAGCCCGGGATCAATGTATACGAACAGTATCATGCGAACCAACGCAGCACCCGCCGAATCAGACATCAACTATAAAAAGATAAAATTAAGCTTCCAGGTAAGGGCTGTGTTCGAGATAAAGTAAGCTACCAGCCTTTTCAAAAGTCTCCCCTACCGGGGGAGATTTAGAGGGGGCTCAAACATTCTGACCGCTTTTCCTGTTACCCCTAAAAATCACAAAATTATGCAATGGTTTGGCAGGGGCGAAAGCGATAATGTAGAAGATCAGCGTGGCAGCGGCGGTGGTCGCGGTATAGCAATTGGCGGCGGGATCCTGGGCCTGATAGGGGCTGTAATTTATATGTTTACCGGGATTAACCCATCGCAGCTGCTTAACCAGAGCGGCGGCGACCAGCAACAGCAAACCGAACAATCGCAAAACCCAAATGCACCTGAAGACAACGGTAAAAAATTTGTACGCGTGGTACTTAAGGATACTGAAGATATCTGGGGCAAACTCTTTGCAGATATGGGCCGGCAGTACCGGGACCCTAAATTGGTTTTATTTACCGATTATGTACAATCGGCTTGTGGGAATGCCAGCTCGGCCACCGGGCCGTTTTATTGTCCCGGCGATGCCAAAGTTTATATAGATTTGAGTTTTTACGACGAGCTTAAAACGCGTTTTGACGCGGGTGGCGACTTTGCCAATGCCTACGTGATAGCGCACGAAGTGGGGCACCATGTGCAAAACCTGCTGGGTGTAAGTGCAAAAATGGACCAGGCCCGCAGCCGGATGAGCGAACGCGAATACAATAAACTGTCGGTAAAGCTGGAGCTGCAGGCCGATTTTTATGCGGGTGTTTGGGCCCATTATGAGCAAAGCATCAACAAAGTAATTAACGAAAAAGATATAGAAGATGCCCTGAACGCCGCTAACGCCATTGGCGACGACCGTTTGCAAAAACAAAGCCAGGGACATGTGGAACCAGACAGCTTTACCCACGGTACCAGCGCGCAACGCGTATACTGGTTTAAAAAAGGCTATGAAACCGGCGATGTAAAACAAGGCAACACGTTTGCCGATGACAGGTACGCTTTTCTGGCTAATTAGTCACTTCGCTGCGCGTCATCGGTCATTAGCGTATCGCTTACAATGTAATTGAACTTGTAATTGCAAGCGCTAAATATCGCGTAATACCAGTTCTGCTACTTCCTCGCCCACCAGGCTCCCCATTGCTACGCCCATGCCGTTACAGCGTACCGCGCAAAAAACATTGGGCTGTATAGCTTTCACTATCGGGCTTAGTTGTTCGCCGAAGCCCATGATGCCGCTCCACCAGTAATCAACCTCGGTTTTTTGATCGGGGAGGATAACTTCGGCCAAATAGGAAAAGAGTTTTTCCTTAACCTCATCTGTATGCCCAAACTCCCAGGTTTCTTCGGCCTTATAATTCAGGTTGCGGCCGCCGCCAAACAGCACACGGTTATCAATGTTCCTAAAATAATAGTACCCTTCATTAAAATGATAGGTGCCCTTCAGTTTTAAACCATCTATAGGTTTTGTTACCAATACCTGGCCCCTGCCGGGCACCACATCCAATTCCGGGTACAGCTGGCCGGCAAATGCATTGGTTGCCAGTACTACCTTACCTGCTTTAAAGTTACCCTGTGTAGTTTGCAGCCTAACGCAGGTGGCCTCGTGCTCAATTGCCGATACCTGTACATTATTTAAAACCAACACTCCCAGCTCATACACTTTATACAATAAAGTCCGCATCATTTTACCGGTGTCAATCTGGCCTTCAAAGCGGTTGTAAATTATGCTGGCTACATTATTAAGGCCAAAATCTGCAATTTTTTCATTCGCAACTGCATAAATGTCAGTGGTCCCGATAATGGGCTGCAATAATTTATTAAGATAATCAACCTGATCCAACGCGATGCTTGCGGCCTGGGGTTCATCATTCATAAACAGTTCGTGCCCGCCATGTTGGTTATAGTCGATATTCTTATCCCCAAGGTTTTGCCGCAAGCGCTGCAGGCCGCGCCACTTATAATCAACCAAATGCATGGCCTCTACTTCTGACGAGCGGTTTATGACCTCAATTTGCTCGCTAACTGTACCAAAACAGGCAAAACCGGCGTTTTTAGTACTGGCACCGCTTGGTAAAAAGCCCCGCTCAAGCACCAGTACTTTAAGCAATGGCTGCTGCTTTTTTAAATGCAGGGCGGCACTTAAGCCCACCAGGCCGCTGCCAATAATAATTACATCGGCGTTATCAATAAAAGAAGTTCGCTCCCAGTAGGAATACATTTTTTTTAAGTCAAAATTAAAAAGTAAAAATTCAAAAACCATATCTACCGGATTTTACTTTTGACATATGTATTTAGAGCGGAATGGTTTTTGAATGTGATAAGTTATAAATGCATGTGAAAGTGCGTATACACATTAAGCTTAAGCGGCTTGCTGTATGCAAATCATTATTGAATTTTTCACAATGTGTTTATTTTTTTGCGTTCAAGAGTGCTGCGCAATTTTGGCTTTTTAATTTTGACTTAACAAATGAATCACTTATCATTTATAACAGCCTATATCGGATATAACTCTGCCTGGTTCCTGATGATCCTGGTTGCCATTGTTAGCTTTATAGTACAATGGCGTTTTAAGAGTAAATTTAAGCACTACTCAGAAGTTGGGTTGCTATCCGGCCTGTCGGGCCAGGAGGTAGCGGTTAAAATGCTGCGCGCTCATGGCATATTTGACGTACAGGTAATATGCGTTGAAGGTCAGCTTACCGATCACTACAACCCCGAAACCAAAACCGTTAACCTGAGCCAGGATGTTTTTTATAGCCGCAGCATTGCCGCGGCCGCTGTTGCCGCCCACGAGTGCGGCCACGCGGTACAACACGCGCAGGCTTATGGCTGGCTTAGTTTCCGGTCGGCCATGGTACCCGTTATTAATATTGCATCAACACTAACGCAGTGGACACTGCTTATTGGTGTAATGCTGCTCATTTTTTCGCATAATCCATTTGTATTGGCCATAGGTGTGGCCGCGCTGGCATTGGTTACATTTTTTAGTTTTATAACCTTACCTGTTGAGTTTGATGCCAGCCATCGCGCGTTGGTTTGGCTCAATAATAACTATAGCATTATGCAAACCACCGAAGAGCATGAACAGGCTAAAGACGCCCTTTGGTGGGCCGCCATGACCTATGTTGTAGCCGCGCTTAGCTCGCTGGCAACATTGCTTTATTACGCATCGTTTTTGTTTAACAGGCGGAATTAAAGGCCCGAAGGGCCTTGATGTGCAGATGTGCAGATGTGCAGATGTGCAGATGTGCAGATTTCAGATGATGAAAAGCAAAAGAGGCCTTCCGCAAATGGAGGGCCTTTTGCTTGGCGCCCTTTTTAGCGAATCTGCACATCTGGAATCTGCACATCTGCACATTTTTTCCTACCTTACTGTAACCTAAGTAAAAGCCCTGTTGTCAGAGAGGTTGTAACACATGCAAAGCAAGCTTTCAGATATCGATCTTATAGAACAAACACTGGCGGGCAACCAATCGGCGTATGCCGACCTGGTGAAGCGGCACCAGCGGTTTGTGTTTACACTTGCTTTGCGTTTTTCAAAAAATCGCGAGGATGCCGAAGAGATTGCACAGGACTGTTTTATAAAGGCGTACCGCGCGCTGGCGACATACGGCGGGCAGTCAAAATTTAGTACATGGTTGTACACTATTGTGTATAACACAGCCATGACTTTTTTACGAAAGAAAAGAGTAGCCACCGATTCGATAGATGACGAAGCTACCTTTATCCAGGTTGAAAACAACGAGTCGGCTTATGATGCCTACAACGTTGAAAATAAATCGCGGTCGTTTTACGTTAACCAGGCCATTGCGCAGTTACTGCCCGATGATGCCACCATTATAACCTTGTTTTATAAAGGCGAGCAATCACTGGAAGAAATTGCCCAAACTTTGGGGATGGAAGCCAATACGGTTAAGGTAAAACTATTTAGGGCGCGCCAGCGTTTGAAAGATAAGCTGGAGCGCAATTTAAAACATGAGGTTAAAGAACTGATATGAATACCATAGAAGAAGAACTCTGGAACTATATTGACGGCAACTGCACGCGGGCAGAGCAGGATGCTATTGCCCGGCTTATTGAGCAGGATGAGGCCTACAGCAAAAAATACCAGGAACTGCTGCAGCTAAACCTGGAATTTGCAGCCATGGAGCTTGACGAACCATCAATGGCATTTACCTATAACGTGATGGAAACCATCCGTACCGAAAACGCACGCCAACCACTTAAAGCGGCTATTGATAAACGTATTATTATGGGTATAGCTGTTTTCTTTATTTTTACCATACTGGCGTTGCTGGTGTTCACTTTTGCCAACACCCATTCGCAGCTTTCGGCCTTTGATGTAAAAGTTAAAGTGCCGGCTGCTATAAAACTGCCAAATGCCGCCAATATTTTTACCAGCCCGGTATTTAAATGGTTTATCATGTTTGATGTTGTATTGGCCTTATTTTTATCAGACAGTTATTTGCGTAGAAAAAAAACGACAAAACAGGCCTAAAGTGTTTACCATGTAGTACGCAAAAGTTTACAATTAACTAACACCGGCTTTTTTTTAATTGATATTTATTTTTTAACCTCCGTTTTTAACGTGTATAGGGCTATAAAGGCAACTTGCTAAAAAAATTTACGAAGTTTTAATTTTTGGTATAGTAATTGTACAGGTATGTATGAACTGGTAATCCTTACCGGTTTAATTGTGATAAGGTTTAGGTTGAAAGTCGCCCGACGCAAGGTCTGGGCGGCTTTTATTTTTTTACAGGGATTTAGTCATCGTAAAAAATATCAGCCTAAGAACCAAAGCAAATTCTCAATTTTCGCAGGCAAACTATTTCATCAGCCTTACCGTATAACCAAAACACAATAATAGCTGACTCCCCTTGACAGCTATGCCAATTGTATACTACATGATAAATCGTTTTGAAACAAACACCGGGGCCGATTTTAATTTCGAACGTTTTTTCGATTTATCGGCTGATCTTTTCTGCATTGCGGGCTACGATGGTTACTTTAAAAGGGTTAACGCGGCGGTTTCAAAAACTTTGGGATACACCAACGAAGAGCTTTTTTCGAGCCCAATAAACTCTTTTGTACACCCGGACGACCAACTTATAACCGAAAGAAAACGCGATAACATCAGGCACGATGTACCACTTTTAAATTTCGAAAACCGCTATATAACCAAAAGCGGAGAGGTAGTTTGGCTGGCCTGGACATCGATGCCTGTTGATCAGGACCAACTTGTTTTTGCAATTGCCAAAAACATTACCCACACAAAAAAACAGGAGGCTGAGCGAAACGACCTGATAACCCACCTCACGCAAATAAACGACGACCTGAAACAGCTAACCTATACCACATCGCATGACCTGCGTTCGCCGGTAAGTAACCTGTTGTCGGTTTTTAATTTTATTGATCTTTCAAAAATACAGGACCCCGAAACCATTGAGTTTATCGGCATGCTTCGCTCGGCATCAGAGAGCCTGAAAGAAACACTTAATAACTATGTAGATGTTTTGAGCCGGAAAGACAGCCTGAACGTTCACCGGGAAGACATCAACGTTAACGATACCTTAAATACGGTTCTGCATTCGGTTAGTTCCCTGATACATGATTCCGGTGTTACCATCAACCTTAATTTTACCGGCGATTTTATTATCAACTTTAATAAATCGTACCTCGAAAGTGTATTTTTAAACCTGATCACCAATTCTATAAAGTATGCCCGCCCTGAAATTGCCCCGGTTATCAATATCAGCTTTAGGGTTCACAAAGGATTAAAGCAGATATTGTTTGCCGATAACGGTTTAGGGTTCGACATGGACCGCGTGAAGGATAAAATATTCGGGTTTCACCAAACGTTTCATCATCATCATGATAGTAAAGGCATTGGGCTCTATCTGGTCTATAACCATGTTACCAGCCTGGGCGGACAGATTACCATCGAAAGCAAACCTAACCAGGGGGCTACCTTTATCATATCGTTTAAAGATTAATATAGCCTGCCGGGAACCGCTGACGCGGTATTAAGTCGAAAGTTCTAAGTCTTGAGTCAAAAGTTGAATTTATTTTGACTTAGAACTTTCGACTAACGACTATCCGTCATTACGTGATTAACATAATGTAGTTATTTCTATCAAAAATCGTTCAAAACGTACAAACAAACCGGCAATTACAGGCTTTATATCATGGGTAATAAAAACCTTACATTAATTAAACATTGATATTATATACCTTTGCGGCTCGATCCTGACTGGTGGGGTATTGATAATAATAAAATAACAGCATGTACGATATTTGTTGCGTTGGGCATATAACGTTAGATAAGGTGGTAACACCACGTGTAACTGCCCACATGGCCGGTGGCACTTCTTTTTACTTTTCAAATGCCATCCGCAATATGGATGTTAGCTACACGCTGGTAACAACACTTGCCGAAAGCGAAATGGTTGTTGTTGAAAAATTGCGCGCCAGGGGCATCAACGTAAATGCCTGCGCCTGCGGCCTTTCTGTTTATTTTGAAAATATTTACTCCGAAAACCAGGACCACCGCACCCAGCGAGTATTGCAAAAAGCCAATCCTTTTACTGTTGAACAATTACAGGAAATTGACGCTCAAATTTTCCACTTAGGCCCGCTGCTTGCCGATGATATGCCTGTTGAGCTGATCAAGGAACTAAACAGCCGTGGCAAAGTATCGCTGGATGTGCAGGGCTACCTGCGCAAGGTTGAAGATAAAAACGTTGTGGCCATAGATTGGGCCGATAAGCGCGAAGCCTTGCAATACATTGATATCCTGAAAGCCAACGAACACGAAACCGAAGTACTTACCGGCAGTAAAGACATCCACGAAGGCGCCCGCATTTTGGCCGATTGGGGTGTTAAAGAAGTTGTACTCACCCTGGGCAGTATGGGATCTGTAATTTACACCGGTGGCGTTTTTTATAATATCCCCGCCTACAAACCATCTGCAGTTGTAGATGCAACAGGTTGCGGCGATACCTATATGGCCGGCTACCTGTACCAGCGCATAAAAGGCGCATCTTTTCAGCAGGCCGGTGAGTTTGCCGCAGCAATGGCAAGTTTTAAAATTGAATCATCCGGCCCGTTTACCGGCACCGAAGATGATGTTTTAAACCTGATTACCCGTGGCGAAAAAACTTACGCCTACTGAGCTATAAATATGGTTACCCAACCAATATAGTTAAACGAATGTTTTAAACTACCGTCATTGCGAGGCACGAAGCAATCCCGAACTATGTGGGACTTAGCATGTCGGGGATTGCTTCGTGCCTCGCAATGACGGTCTTTTTTTAATTTTCAGACAGCTTTCTAATAAGCTTTTGCCATCCAGCTTTGTAACAATATTACGGCCGATATGGTATCTACCAGCTCTTTATTTTGGCGGCCTTTTTTATTCATGCCGCTTTGGGCGATGGTGGCCGATGCCATTTTTGAAGTAAAACGTTCATCAAGCATTTCTATAGGGACCTCGGGGAAAGTTTTTTTGAGCAGCCCCACAAAACCTTTAACATGTATGGCCGATTGCGATGGTGTATTATCCATCTGCTTCGGCTCGCCCACAATAAACCGCTCCACCTGCTCAGTTTTTAAATACGTTTTCAGGTAATCAACAATATACATCGGGTGCACGGTATCCAGCCCCGTGGCTATAATCTGCAAAGGATCAGTAACCGCTATACCAATGCGCTTGGTACCGTAATCGAAAGCCATGATTCTCATTTTTAGATGTGAGATATGAGATGTGAGATATGAGATTTCATTGCGTAAAGATAGGAGATGTGAGATATGGGATGTGAGATTTTTTGCTTTTGGGTAAAATGAGTTTTTCTTAACAAAAAAGTGGAGTGGAGGTCGACCAGAAGCGCTGCTCTGTCTCAAATCTCATATCTCACATCTCAAATCTGATCCCATCATATCTCACATCTCAAATCTATTTACTATTTTGCACCAAATGCAGTTTAAGGAAATAGTTGGACAAGTAGCAACTAAGCAAAGGTTGCTTAACTCGGTGGCAGAGAACCGGGTAAGTCATGCGCAATTGTTTTTAGGCCCCGAAGGTTCGGGTAGCCTGGCGCTTGCCGTGGCCTATGCCCAGTACCTGAGTTGCGAAGATAAGCAGCCCGATGATTCCTGCGGCGTATGCTCGTCGTGCCGCAAGTACAACAAACTAATGCACCCCGACCTCCATTTTTCGTACCCCTTCTTCGCCAAACACAAGGACGATACAGCCCTTACGTTTATTGAGCAGTGGCGCGAGGCTTTTGGTGCTAACCCATATTTAAACCTGGATGCCTGGCGTGGTTACCTGGATGCCGAAAACAAGCAGGCCAATATTAACATTGCCGAGTGCCACCAGATTATCAAAAAACTCAGCTTTAAACCGTTTGAATCTGCCTACAAGATCCTGATTCTTTGGCTGCCCGAATATTTGGACAAAGAGGGCAATGCCTTGCTTAAAATTATCGAAGAACCGCAGCCCAATACCCTGTTTATATTGGTGGCCCAAAACCAGGACCAGATATTGAATACCATCCTGAGCCGTACGCAGCTCATCAAAATACCCTGCCTGCATTCGGCAGAAGTAAAAGAATACCTGATGGCCGAGCACCGCCAAACCGAAGATGCCGCCGGCGAAATTGCCTACCTTACCAATGGCAACTTAACCGAGGCGCTTACCATGCTGCAACAGGATACCAAAAGCTACCACGAACTTTTTGTGCAATGGCTACGCCTGTGTTTCAGCAACAAAGGGCTGGAGGTTTTAACCTTTGTAGATAGCTTTGCCAAAATGGGGCGCGAAAACCAAAAGAATTTTTTACGCTACGGCATCAGTTTTATCCGCGAGTGCTGCCTGCTGATGGCCGGTGCCGGCAACCTGGTGCACCTGCCTGCAAAAGAGCTGGAAACCGCCCAAAAAATGACCAACGTCCTTGATATTAACAAGGCTCAATATATAAGTACCGAGCTTGAAAAAGCGCACTACCACGTAGAGAGAAATGCAAATCCTAAAATTTTATTTTTAGATGTATCTTTACAGATTATAAAAATATTAAATTTAAAAACCATCCCCTCGGGGAGTCAATATATACCAAGTTAATTATGGGATGTGGAAGTTGCTCAACAGGGGGCGGATGCTCACCTGCGGGCTGCAAAAGTAATGGCTCATGCCTTACCAACGGTTGCAGCAAATTAGATGTTTACGATTGGCTATCCCACATGGATATGCCAACAAATTATAAACCTTTTCCTGTTATCGAAGTAAAATTTAAGGGCTCGCGCAAGGAATTTTACCTCAATAACGATAATATCTACCTGGAAGCAGGTGATCTGGTTGCCGTGGAAGCTACCACCGGCGGCTATGATATTGGCCACGTATCTATCACCGGCGAACTGGTGCGCATGCAAATGACCAAGCGCCATGTAAAAGAGGCTGATGTGGTTAAAAAAATCTATCGCCGTGCTACCGTTGCCGATGTGGATAAATGGAAAATGGCCAAGGACCTGGAGTGGGAAACCATGCACAAATCGCGCAAGCTGGCCCTTGATTTAAACCTGAACATGAAGCTGAGCGACGTGGATTACCAGGGCGATAAAACCAAAGCTACTTTTTATTACACTGCCGAAGGCCGCGTGGATTTCAGGGAGCTGATCAAAAAAATGGCCGAAACCTTCCGCATCCGTATCGAGATGCGCCAGATAGGTATGCGCCAGGAGGCAAGCCGTTTAGGCGGTATTGGTTCCTGCGGTCGCGAGCTTTGCTGCTCAACCTGGTTAACCGATTTTAAAACAGTATCTACCTCGGCAGCCCGTTACCAAAACCTGTCGTTAAATACCCTGAAACTGGCAGGCCAGTGCGGTAAGCTTAAGTGCTGTTTAAACTACGAGCTGGATACCTATATGGATGCGCTGAAGCACATCCCAGATAATGTAAACGTGCTTAAAACCGAAAAAGGCGATGCCCGTTTGCAAAAAACCGACATATTTAAAAAGATCATGTGGTTTAGCTACCCGCGCGAGGAAGCGTGGATACCGATGCCCATAGCCAAGGTTAAAGAAATTCAGCAGCAAAACCGCGAAGGTATTATCCCTGCCGACCTGGGCGAGCTGGAGATGGAAGAAACCGAGGTAATAAAAGCGCTTGACTACGAAAACGTAGTTGGGCAAGACAGCCTTACCCGTTTAGACGACCGTAACCGCGCCAAAAACCAAAAGAAAAACAACAATAATAAAAACCGTAACCAGCAGCAAAAACCTGGCGGCGCCGAAGGCAGGCCTGCAAACCAGCCCCGCCCGCAAGGTGCAGCCCCGGTAGCAGAACGCCCGGCCAGCGCCCCTGAGGGTAACCGCCCGCCAAAGGGTAACCGGCCTCCGCAGCAAGGCAATAAGCCGCCTCAAAACCAGGGCAACCGTACACCACAGCAACAGGGGCAAAAACCCCAACAGCAGCATGGCCCGCAACAAGGCCCAAGGCCACAACAGCAACACGGTCCGCAGCAGGGCCCAAAGCCACAGCAACAAGGTAACCGTCCGCCGCAGGAAGGTGGCAGCAGGCCCGAAGGTGGCGGCAATAACAGGCGCCACCGGCCAAACCGCCCCAATAATCAAAACCGGACTAACAATAACCCGCCACAGGATAATACGCCCCAATAAAATGAAACGGTTTATCAAAATATTTTACCCGGCAGTATGCGTACTAATAACCATGCTGTTGGGTAGCTGTACCGATCCCGCCGCAATTGTAGATACCAACACACAAATTGCCGATCATAACTGGTCGTACGTAAACCGGGCTAAGTTTGATTGTAAGATAGACGACGAAAACGCGGCCTACAACCTGTACTTTAACCTGCGGGTAACCGATGCCTACAAATACGCTAACCTGTTTGTACTTATCCATCAAAAAAACCCAAACGGCTACATTAAAACCACCCGTTATGAGTTGAAGCTGGCCAGTAAAGATGGCCAGTGGCTGGGCAAAGGATCGGGCAATTTATATAGCTATCAGGTGCCTTTCCAAAGCGGTTTCAAATTCCCGGTTAAGGGCATTTACCATTTTGAGATTGAGCAAAACATGCGCGACAACCCCCTGCACGAAGTGAGTGATGTAGGGATACGGGTGGAGAAGGCGAAGTAATTTCTTCATTTACCTGCAAGGTCTGCAACGGACAGGGTGCACAACCGGTCGGTTACGTTCAAAATCTATTCTACGCTATGTATGACAGCTTGCAAGGTTTGCGAGCATATGCCTTGTACCATTACATATCCAATTTTCCTGTCATTCTTAGGTACGAAGGATCTACCAGTTGTGCAGACCGATAGAAAAGTCCGCGAATAGATACTTCGTTCCTACCCATGACAAGTTTCATTTTCTGTCATCCTGAGCGATAGCGAAGGATCTATTGTACGCCATGCATAACCGCCAACAAAGTTCGCGAGTAGATCCTTCGTTCCTCAGGATGACAGTCTTGTATTTTTGAGTGTCATACCCCCCCCTTCAGAATCCGCGGATTTTACCACTCAGGATTTGACAGTTTAATCATCGGTTCTCCATCACAGTTTCTCAAAATACTCCAGCTTCAGCTCCTCCCCGTCAAATACTGCGTAGCTAAAAAAATTAACCCATTCGCCCAGGTTAATGTAACGGCTCCCGGGCGTTATTTGTATATCTAAAGGGAGGTGGCGATGGCCAAAGATGAGGTAATCGTAAAAATTCGATTGCAGTTCTTCGCGGCAAAAAGTAACCAGCCATTCCTGTTCGCCTGGTTTGTGCTCTTCTTTTTTTGAATTGGCTATGCGGCTGTTGGTCGACCAGTAATTGGCTATGCCAACACCAAAGTTGGGGTGCAACCTGGCAAACAGCCATTGGCAAAACCGGCTGCGAAAAAAGTTTTTGAGCAGCTTATAAAAGTTATCGCCAGGCCCAAGCCCGTCGCCATGATGCAGGAAGAATTTTTTGCCGCCGCGCTCAATTTTCAATTCATTACTAACGATGGTGGCGCCAAGTTCCTTTTCAAAGTAATCAAACATCCACATATCATGATTGCCTTTAAACAGGTAAAGCTTTACGCCGGCATCGGTAAGTTCGGCCAGTTTGCCCAAAAAACGGATATACCCTTTAGGCACAACGGTTTTGTATTCAAACCAAAAGTCAAATACATCGCCCATTAAAAAAAGTTCGGCAGCATCGGCTTTAATGCTATCCAGCCAGCGTATTATCCTGTCTTCGCGGGCGCGGCTGCTGCCGAGCGCCCCGGCACCCAAATGAAAATCAGAAGCAAAATAAAGTTTGTTACGGGATGGCATAGGCGGCAAAAATACGGTTATTGGGCGAAAGGAAAAAATGGGGGATTTCACCAGGGAATGCGGACTTCCGATGTCGGAATGCTGAAACGGATGGCTCATGCCGAAACCATCGGTTTGAACGCCGGTCACGACTCACCCCGGCTACGCTGCGCTGGCCGACCCTCTCTCCGGCTGAAGCCGCAAAGAGGGTGAAGCTCATTTTTTTCTTTTCTTTTTTGAGCCCCTCTATGCGACGTAGCCGGAGAGAGGGGCAGAACGAGCGTAGCGATGTTCGGGGTGAGTCGTCTCCGCCATGCCATTAAGCTAACCCCTTTGCGATTACTAAAAATATTAACCTAAATTTGCTAATATTTTTATCAAAATGAATTCAGATATACTGATTATTGCCTCGGTTGTTATACTGCTGATAGCCGTTTTGCTGTTTATTAAAAAGCCCAAAGCCGTTGAGTTGATATCGGCAGACGATTTAAACAGGCTGCGCTCAGAAAGCGATCAGCTTAAAATTTCTTTGGCCAGGGCCGAAGAAAAAGCCAGCGGCCTGGCGGGCGAAAAAGAAAACATTACCCAATTTTTAAAGGACGAGAAAAACCGGCTGCTTGACGAGTTGCTATACGAACGTACCCAGTTAGCCACTGCCAATAAATCGTTGGAGAACGCCCGCGCGTACTATACCTCGCAGCAGGAAAAAATGCAGGAGCAAAAAGTGGAGATAGAACAAATCCGCAAGCAGTTCCAGCAGGAGTTTGAAAATGTGGCCGAAAAACTGTTGAAAGAAAAGTCAAAAGAGTTTATTGATGTAAACCGCAATAATCTTGACCAGATTTTAAATCCGCTTAAAGAAAACCTGAAAGCTTTTGAAGATAAGGTGGAGAAGGTTTACAATATGGAAGCCGCCGAGCGCAACACCCTGAAAGGTGTAATAACCCAATTAATGGACCTTAACAAACAGATAAGCGACGAGGCGCAGAATTTAACCAGGGCGCTTAAAGGCGACAACAAAAAGCAAGGCAACTGGGGCGAGGTGATCCTGGAACGGGTGTTGGAGCGGTCGGGCCTGGTGAAGGACCAGGAGTACCGGATACAGGCCGCCATGCAAGCCAACGATGGCACCCGCTATCAGCCCGATGTAATTATCGACCTGCCGGATGAAAAACACCTGGTTATCGACTCAAAGGTTTCGCTGATAGCCTACGAAAGGCTGATAAGCGCCGAAACCGAAGAAGACCGTAAGCTATTTGCCAAGGCGCATGTAGAATCGATTAAAAATCACATTGGCGGTTTATCTGCCAAAAAATACCACGACCTGTATAAAATAAACTCGCCCGATTTTGTGCTGCTTTTTGTGCCGATAGAATCGTCGTTCAGCATAGCTGTACAACTGGATGGCGAGCTGTTTAACTACGCCTGGGATAAGAAAGTGGTGATAGTAAGCCCATCTACCCTGCTGGCTACCCTGCGCACCATTGCCAGCATGTGGAAACAGGAACGCCAAAACCGGAACGTATTAGAAATAGCCCGCCTTAGCGGCGATATGTACGATAAATTTGTGGGCTTTTTAGGCGATATGGATAATATTGGCAAAAACATTACCTATACCCAAAATGCCTATAACAGCGCGGTAAATAAACTATCAGACGGCCGCGGAAACCTGACCAACACAGCCGAAAAAATCAAAAAGCTGGGAGCAAAAGCCGATAAACAAATTGACAACAAGTATTTGGGGGAGGAGAGCTGAAACAATTAAGCACAAAGCGCAAAGCCGGTAAATTGGATAATTCGATTGAGTTCCGGATTTTTGCCTGTTGCTAAAACCATTAAGCTAAAAAATCCACCCCGTAACAGAAGGTGGATTTTTTTGATATGTATATTGAAACTTTGCCCGTAACCGGGAAACTTAGTTGGTCATTTTAGCGATATTGAAGCTTTCGAAGGCCATTTTTTGATTGTACTCGTTGGCAATGCCTTTATAATTAATCAGGTCGACGATTGTACCAATCCAACAAAAACCGAAGGTGAAAAAGTACACAATGCCCATTCCAATCTGGTCGGTCATAAAACGTTGAATACCTGATACGCCAAGGAACCCCGCCAGTGTGGCCAGCAATATGTCCTGTGGGTTGCGGCGTTTGCTGGCGTAAACGCCCATAAAATAACGTTGCTGATTTTCGGTTAAAGCGGCGGTGGCCTGTTGTACAAAAGAAAATTCTTCGGGAGTCATTCCGTCGAACATCATATATGAATTTGGGTAAGTGCTCATTTTAGTAATGATTAATTTTGTGTTTGTTTTGATGATATAAAGGTACATCGGCACATAATAAACACCTACGGGATATAGGTTAGCAGGGCTAACAAGTCGGTGAAACCGTAGGTTTTAACGGTGAAAAAGAGCCTCACCTAAATCCTCTCCAAAGGAGAGGACTTAAAAACTACATTTAACATTTCCCGCATGCAAATCAGAACCCTCTCCTTTGGAGCTACCCCTTACCCAAATTTTGTTGATTCAAGATTTGATAAGTTTTCACAGCGTCGATCAATCGTCGGTAACCGGTCCATATAGCTTTTAAACCGGGAGGTCCATCAGATTTTCTACCCAGATGCCCTCCCAGTTTACCTATCCATGCGGCGGCTTCTGCTAATGTCGGCGGTTGGCTTGTCACTTTATTCGATTTGTGTATTAGCATGTACAGAACAACCCATTGGTCTTTAGTCAGTACAAGCTCGCAACTCACATTTGGGCTTTGTCTTGACTGATAAACCAACTGCATCATCCGCATAGCCGATATGCTGTATAAGTGTATCGCTTTTTGCAAAGAAGAGGCTTTCTTTAGCTGTAATTCTTCTACCTGTGTACCACTTTTAAGCACGTAATGAAAACGCTCTATCAGCCACCTGTAACAATACCATTTTACACATTGCAGAGCTTCTGTTACGGTGTTAACCGGTAAAGTAGTCAATAGTTTCCAATACAGCACCTCTTCCTGCCAGTCTTGCTTTGCTGAAATCTGTTTAAGTTCAATGGCTGACATCGACACGCTTTCATATTGATTACTGCTTCCCTGAGGACGAAGTATTTCTATTTGGTGATAACGGATTTCAACTTCAATTGCAGCTGTCTTTTTACCTGTTTTATCCGGGATATTCAATGTTGTTTTTGCTGCTAAGGGCTCCGCTGCAACTGCATCCCAAAGCAGGCTTTTATCATTTAGCTTACGATTATGCTTTGCCCGGATTAGTAAATCGGTATTTTCTTCATAAGCGCAAAAGAACAATTCATAGATATCTGCTTCCCTGTCTGCGATGTGTATTTTGTGTATGGTATTCCCTAAAAGCTCGTTGACTGTAGTTATTCCCTTATACCAATGATAACTCTCTTTATCTTCAAAGGGTGTATATGATCTCTTTTTAGACTTGCCCAATTCTTCTAATGGACGTACGAAATTATGCTGATAAAGTAATGATAGGGGAACTCCTGTGGTGCTGATAGCTATACTGTTGTAAGCGATAATGCCCCTTGCCTCCGTATTAGCCAGATATCCGAGACCCGATGCTGCACTATCATTATAACTAATCTGGCAAAAATCATGAGCAACCAATACTTTATCTGTTCCAGCAACCTGGCTGCTTCCATAACTTGATATAATTTGCTCAAGTGCCTGAAGGCTTACATCTTCATTCTTGTAAAACTCATAGGTAGCCTTCGTAGAATACCAGCCACCATTCTGCCCTGGAATACTGCTGCCAGGGTTACTGCTTAAATTATTAATTATAGATACAAAACGCTCATTCCGACGAATATCGCCAAGATCCAAATCTGGGAAATCCTTTATACTTACCTGATGCATAGAATTATTTTTCCAAATATCAGTTTTAACCCACTTTATTTAAAATTTGGGTAAGGGGTAGCCTTTGGAGAGGGTTGGGTGAGGCCTTGCCAGCACATAAATCCTATGAAATATCACCAGTACGGCCGGTATGCCCAACCAATGTGCATGAAATGAATTGGAAATTTGCCCGTGAAACAGGTAAATGATAGCGTGCCCCAAACCGCAGCCGGGGCACCAGGTTATCCCCATCAGTTTTAAAGGGCACAAAGTAAAATGCGATGTGGCTTTGGGCGAGGTAAACGCCAGGCACAGCATTGCGGTAATCCAGAAAATGAGTTCAAAATAGTTGCGAAAAAGCCGTTTAATCAACCTTGTTTGATTTATTGGTAAACAGTAAAGATACCGCAAACGCCAATAAAACGCCAACTAACAACGCTCCAAAAATGCGGCCGGATGATTCTTTAAGGATATCGTTCATGGATACACCACTGTAGCTGACATACAAAATCGTGGCAAAAACTGTTACAATACCGCCGGCAATCAATATTTTAAAGCTTTGTATCAGGGCCTCTAAAAAACCCATCTGGCCATTACAATCAGTTTGGCGGTAACTATAAATGCCAATTAATAAGCCAATGGCCGGGATAATAAACGAAAAATATTCAAGCGTGGCAACTTTGTCATCAGTGGGCGTAATTCCCGAGGTGTGCATAATATACATCCAGATTCCGCTTAGTACACCAATAATAACGCCCCAAATAATAGCATTTTTCATGTTTTTAAAATTTTGGTTTAAAAAATTTAGGTTGAGCAAAAGGAGAAATAATACCCTAATTTATCATTAAAAAGTAAATAAGCCAGCATATTGTTTGCAATGTTTTATACTATTTATAGCTGTTTATTTAAAAAGGCTTTTTTGCGTACATTTGCGGCAGTTTGAACATCCGTGATATATTAGATAGGTATAAAGCTGATGACCGGATTAAAGCATTGGCCCTTGCGCTTAATGCTTCAAAAAATCCAAGGGTACAGCTGCGTGGTTTAGTCGGATCGAGTGATGCGGCCATGGCGGTAGCATTATATTTTTTGCAGCACAAGCACATGGTGTTTGTATTGCCCGAGCGCGAAGAAGCCGGCTATTTCCAGGCCGACCTGGAAAACCTTACAGGGAAAGAAGTACTACTTTTCCCCTCATCATACCGCAAGCCATTTGAATTTACCCAGCCCGACAGCAGCAATGTGCTGGCACGCGCCGAAGTACTCAACGAACTTAACCATGCTTCGGAATTTGGCCAGCTGATAGTCACTTATCCCGAGGCCCTGGCCGAAAAGGTGATTGACCGGGCGTCCCTCGAAAAAAACACGCTTGAAATTGCAGTAAGTAATAAACTCAGTATCGAGTTCATCAACGAGTTTTTAATTGAGTACGATTTTGAGCGCGTTGAGTTTGTGTACGAGCCTGGGCAATTTTCTGTTCGTGGCGGCATTGTAGATATCTTTTCATTCTCGCACAATCTGCCCTACCGGGTGGAGTTTTTTGGCGATTTCATTGAGTCTATCCGCACGTTCGAGATTGAAAGCCAGCTGTCTGTAGAGCAGGTGAGAACCATTACCATTGTACCCAATGTACAATCTAAATTTTTAACAGAAAGCAATATTTCCCTGTTGGAATATGTAGAACCTGGCACCCAGGTTTGGATTAAGGATGTACAGTTTACATTGGATATCATTCAAAGTGGATTTAAAAAGGCTACCAATTTGTGGAAAGCATTATCTGCAGACGAAAAAGCCCAAAACCCGGATTGGATTGATCCCAAATTTGGCTTTACCGACGAGAAACTGATTGCCGACCAGTTGTTCGATTTCCCTGTTGTGGAGTTTGGCAAACAGTTTTTTTATCAGCCAAGCGCCTCAATCAACTTTGACATGCGTCCGCAGCCATCGTTCAATAAGGATTTTACGCTGCTGATCCATAACTTCAAAAATAACGAATCGGAAAAGATAGAAAATTTTATCCTTACAGATTCGTCGCGCCAGGTGGAGCGCTTGTATGCCATACTGGATGATTTGGATAAAACGGTAAAATTTACACCAATAAGTATCTCAATCCGCGAAGGTTTTGTTGATCACGAGCAAAAACTGGCCTGTTATACAGATCACCAGATTTTTGATCGTTATTATAAATACAAGCTTAAAAAAGGCTATCAGCGCTCGCAAGCCATCACCTTAAAGGAGTTACGCGATCTTAAGCCCGGCGACTATGTTACCCATATTGACCATGGTATAGGCAAATATGCCGGCCTGGAAAAGGTTGAGGTAAACGGCAAGCAGCAAGAAATGATCCGCCTCATTTATGCCGATAACGATCTGTTATATGTAAACATCAATTCGCTAAACCGAATTAGCAAATACAGCGGCAAAGAGGGCACCGTTCCACGCATGAACAAGCTGGGAACCGATACCTGGGAACGCCTGAAGAAAACAACAAAAAAAAAAGTTAAAGACATAGCCCGCGACCTGATTAAGCTTTACGCCCTGCGCAAAGCCCAGCATGGCAATGCCTTTTCGCCCGATAGCTACCTGCAAACTGAACTGGAGGCCTCCTTTTTGTATGAGGATACTCCCGACCAGGAAAAAGCCACCGCCGACTTTAAAAAAGATATGGAATCGCCGCACCCTATGGACAGGCTCATTTGCGGCGATGTGGGCTTTGGCAAAACCGAAGTAGCCGTTCGCGCTGCCTTTAAAGCCGTTGCCGATAGCAAGCAGGTGGCCATATTGGTACCAACCACCATTTTAGCGGCCCAGCACTACAAAACATTTACCGATAGGCTTAAGGGTTTCCCCGCTAATATAGATTACATTAACCGCTTTAAAACAAGCAAACAAATAAAGGATACTTTAGAGAAGCTGAAGGATGGCAAGGTAGATATCATTATAGGTACCCACCGCCTGGTGAGCAAGGATGTAAAGTTTAAAGACCTGGGGCTGATGATTATTGACGAGGAGCAAAAATTTGGCGTAAGTACCAAGGAGAAGCTGAAGCAAATGCGCGCCAATGTGGATACGCTTACATTAACCGCGACGCCGATACCCCGTACCCTGCATTTTTCGCTAATGGGCGCAAGGGATTTATCCATCATATCAACACCACCACCCAACAGGCAGCCGGTAGTTACCGAGTTGCATGTATTTAACGATAAACTGATAAAAGAAGCTGTTGAGTTTGAAATTGAGCGCGACGGCCAGGTGTTCTTTATCCACAATCGCGTAGCCGATTTGCCGCAATTAGGGGGCATGATTCACAAACTGGTGCCTAAAGCCCGCATTGGTATTGCACACGGCCAGTTGGAGGGCGATGCCCTGGAAGACGTAATGCTGAAGTTTGTGAACCACGAGTACGATGTGTTAGTGGCCACCACCATTATTGAAGCCGGCCTGGACATCCCGAATGCCAATACTATTATCATCAACTACGCCCACATGTTTGGCCTGAGCGATTTGCACCAGATGCGCGGCCGCGTGGGCAGGAGCAATAAAAAGGCTTACTGCTACCTGTTGAGCCCGCCGTTGTCAACGCTCACCAGCGAAGCCCGCAAGCGCCTTAGCGCTATCGAGGAGTTTAGCGACCTGGGCAGCGGCTTTAACGTTGCCATGCGCGATTTGGACATCCGCGGCAGCGGGAACTTGCTTGGAGCCGAGCAAAGCGGCTTTATTGCCGAAATAGGTTTCGAGATGTACCATAAAATTTTGGACGAAGCCATCCAGGAACTGAAAGACGACGAATTTAAAGGCGTATTCCCGGATGATAAACCAAGGCCATATATTTCCTTTACGCAAATAGATACCGACCAGGAGATTTTGATCCCCGACGAATATGTAACCAATTTGTCCGAACGTTACAACCTTTACACCGAGCTATCTAAACTGGAGCGGGAAGTTGAGCTGTCGGCTTTTCAACAGCAGCTACATGATCGCTTCGGGCCAATACCACCACAGGTACATGATCTGTTAAATACCATGCGCCTGCAATGGATGGGCAAGGCAATCGGTTTTGAAAAAATATCGTTGAAAAAGAATGTGTTGCGCGGCTATTTTATCACCAACCAGCAATCATCGTACTTTGAGACCGAGGCTTTCCATAATGTACTTGCTTTTGTACAGGCCAACCCAAGGCGCACCAATTTAAAAGAAGTTAAAAACACGCTCAGGTTGAGTGTTGAAGGTGTGCATAGTATTGACCAGGCGCTGGTGTTTTTGAATGAGATGGCGGGTTTGGTTGGGGCGTAAGCGGTCTCTACCTTAAAAAACAACAACCGGCCAATATACCTTTCTGAATTCCTGGCAGGTATTTATCATTGCGTTCTTATCAACAGGCACCATCTCGCCGTATACAGAATTTTGTAATACCTGGCTATAGGTATCTAAAACTATACCAGATCGAAACACTGCCTTTCCGTTCTTTAATAGGTAAAAAACGCTTTCAACAGTTGCAACATCTCCTGGTGTTATTTTAAACCGCCAGTCGTGCTTCATTTTTTTTAAAAGATTCCTGTCGGTTGTTTTCAGGCAGGTGCGATGAGGGATTTGGGCGTTAAGACCGGCAAAGTCTGAAGATGGTATTACAATATAAGCAACCCAATCGTCTTTTGTAAAGTCGAATTGCGAAAAAACATTTATAGTATCGCCGCTCTTCAGCTTAAGAACGGGAAGGATATCGCCGTTTTGAGAAACGGGAATAACAATATTATACCCTTTTACCGAAAGAAAAATTGCCGCAACGATAATAATTCCGCCGGCAATTCTTAATGCTTTTTTCATGGGCATTGTTTGTTATATCTTGCAACATAAGTCAATCCGAAATCGATCTCTCTACTCCAAAAGGAAGTTATACCTTCTTATAAATAGCATCCAAATTCCGCCCCATTTCCTTATAATCCAACCCGTAGCCTACCACAAACTCATTCTCAATTTCGAAACCAATATATTTTAGTTCGTCAATTTTCTTTTGCAGTGCAGCCGGTTTTAGCAATAATGAACATACTTTAATTGAAGCCGGGCCACGTTGTTTCAGCTTATCTATCAGGTAGTGCACCGTGTTACCGGTATCAACAATATCCTCAATAATCAGCACGTCGCGGCCTTTTATATCCACAATCAAATCAATATCGTCGCGGATTTTTAGCTTACTGGTAGTGCCGCCATAATAAGAGGCCAGTTTTGTAAACGAGATTTCGCAGGGGATAGAGATTTGTTTTATCAGGTCGGCTATAAATAAGAAGCTTCCGTTAAGTACTCCCACAAATACCGGAACACTCTGTTTAAAATCTTCATTTAACTGTAGGCCAATAGCTTTTACACGTTCTTCAATCGTTTCGGCATTAATAAGGGGCTCAAACTCAAGGTCTGCAATTTTAATTTTCATTGGTGCGTTTTTACAAGGGGTACTACCGGCTACAATCGCATCACTATAGGTGCTTTCGCCGGTATGGTATCAATCTACTAAAATAGTAAAATCGCTTGCAAATTACACGTAAAATAATTGTAACATATATAACGTTATCTTTGCACTCTTATATGATCGACTACCAGGCCCACACCTTACCAAATGGCATCCGTATTTTATACAAGCAATCGCCATTTGCCATAACGCATTGCTGCTTTATTGTAAACGCAGGCTCGCGCGATGAAGCCAACCAACAGGAGGGGCTTGCCCATTTTATTGAGCACCTGCTGTTTAAAGAAACAGAAAGGCGCAACACCAACCAGATCCTGAACAGGCTGGAGCTTGTTGGCGCTGATTTGAACGCCTATACAACCAAAGAATATACCTGCATTCACGCCTCATTACTTAACCAGCACCTGGAACGCGCTATTGATTTATTTGAGGATATCCTGTTCCACTCCACCTTTCCCGAAGATGAGCAGGAAAAGGAACGCGGCGTAATATTGGATGAGATAGCCTCGTACCTTGATCAGCCCGAAGAAGCTATCCAGGATGATTTTGAGGAGTTACTGTTTAAGGATGATCCGTTCGGTAAAAACATTTTGGGCACGCCCGAAACCGTTGGCCGTATGAACAGTGATGACATGCGCGCCTTTATAAAAGCCAACTACAGCACTTCTGAAATGATATTTGCCGTACATGGCAATTACGATTTTAAGAAAGTAGTTAAGCTGTGCGAGAAATATTTCGGCGGGATACCGGCTCATCACCCCAAAAAAAACAGGATTGCACCAAAAGCCAATAGCAGCGGTATTGTAATCGTGAAAAAGCCCATATCGCAAACGCATTGCATAATTGGCGGGCAGGCTTACCCTTCATCACACCAGCATAAATACGGTTTATTGCTGCTTAATAACCTGTTGGGCGGCATGGGAATGAGCAGCCGCTTAAACCTCGAGATCCGCGAAAAGTACGGCATCGCCTATACCATCGAATCAAACTATACCCCGTTTAGCGATACCGGTATTTTCTCCGTTTATTTTGGAACTGATAGCGAAAAGGCGGAAAAGGCATCGCGCCTGGTACACAAAGAACTGAAGAAGCTGCGCGATCAAAAACTGGGCACGCTGCAGCTGCACCAGGCCAAGCAAAAGTTTATTGGGCAAATAGCCCTTGCCGAAGAGAACCGGATGAGCCTGATTATATCAATGGCCAAAAGTCTGCTGGATTTTAACCATATTGATACGCTGGAAGACATTTTCGACAAAATAAACGCCGTTTCCGCCGAACAATTGCTGGAAATAGGCAACGAAATATTTGATAATGACAGGCTTATTACATTGAAGTTTGAGCCTAAATAATAAACCTGTATTTTTGCAAAATGAAGTACCCTATCATCGCTTACGGAGACCCTGTTTTAAGAAAGAAAGCAACAGCCATTGAGCCGGATGAATATCCACATATCAAAGAATTAGTTAATAACATGTTTGAAACTATGTACGGAGCCCGTGGCGTTGGCCTGGCAGCCCCGCAGGTAGGCATGTCTATGCGTTTGTTTGTAGTTGATGCCACCCCGTTTGATGATGATGAACCCAACCTTCAAGACTTTAAGAAAGCATTTATAAACGCAACTATAATAGAGGAAACCGGCGAAGAGTGGGGCTTTAACGAAGGCTGCCTGAGCATCCCTGATATACGCGAAGATGTTTACCGTAAACCAGTAATTAGGATATCCTACTACGACGAAAACTGGAAACACTACGAAGAGACCTTTAAAGGCATGGCCGCCCGCATTATCCAGCACGAATACGATCATATTGAGGGCAAACTATTTACTGATAAACTAAGCCCGCTACGCAAGCGCCTGATTGAGAAAAAACTGAACGATATTTCGAAGGGAGTTGTAAATGTTGAATACAAAATGAAATTCCCGGCTGTTAAAAAGGGGAGATAAGTCTGAAGTTTTAAGTCATTAGTCAGAAGTCAACATATCTTATAAAAGCAAGCCTGCATCAGTAGGTTTTTTTATTGCACCAAAACAGACTTTTGACTTTATACTCCGGACTTACGACTTACTTACTATCCGCATCCGAGATCTGCTTGATCAGGCTGCCCCAGGCCAGTGGGTTAAGTAGCGGGTTGGGTGTAAGTGAATGCGTGTTGAGGATGGTGTTGTGCATTGATTGCGCGTTTGCCGATTGTATTTCCTGGGCATCCCTGGGCAAAGTATTATACAAGGCTGATAATGATGCCTTGCTGATGTTTTTGCGCGCGATTTCGAGATCGTCATCAGCAAGTTTTATAGCTAAAAAATCTTTCTTGAACTCGTCTGTAGTAGCCCACGGAAATACGTGAAATGTAGGCAGGTTAATAATTTGCGGTTTAATGTTTACCTGCAAAGTATAACTTTTGGTATTTAGATTTGATGGTATAACCACCAGTATTTGTCCGTAACCAACGCAGGTAAAACGCAAGGTATCCTGCTCGTGCGCTACAAATGAAAAATAGCCCTTATAGTTACTTAAGTATACCTGGTTATGAAACGATGTATTGGTAATTGATACATAGGGTACAATAACATCTGTACTATCGGCATTATGCACTACCCCCGTAAATTGCACAAGTGGCCTGTCATCGTGTTTTTGTGCAAATGCCGCAACCGATGCAAACAATAAAAATATAACAACCAAGTACTTCATATACCTAAACACCTATTTGCTGTATGTTACCTTAATAACGCCAAATGGTTTCAAAAAGTTGCTCAAAAATAGCTAATGCCGTAAATTATAAACAGGATTTAACAATACTTAACACTATCTTAAATTCTCGGGCAGCACCGCATTCGGATCATCAATGTCGGTAAGGTTTAATGCTTCAACACTGGTAACTTCGGGCACTGCTTTTTTTATGGCTTGCTCAATGCCTGCCTTTAGGGTCATGATGCTCATAGGACAAGACCCGCATGAGCCCAGTAATTTTAATTTAACAACACCCTCGGGCGTAATCTCTTCAACTGAAACATTCCCGCCATCAGCTTCCAGATACGGACGAATGGTATCTAAAGCTGCTTCAACCTGACTTAATAAACTCATTTTTACCAATTTATAACTAAAGTAAAGTTATTAATAATTTGCAATATATTTTATACTCAAAGTCTTTAGTCCAAAGTTTTAAGTTCTAAGTCAAAAGGGTTGGTTTGAAACTTTTGACTTGAGACTTCTGACTCAAGACTTAGAACTTTAAACTTCTGACTCAAGACTCGCTTCAAATGCCTTCGCGTTTGATATAGCAACCTGCTGCGCTACGCGCTGGGCCATATCAATAAATGCCTTGGTCATTACACCATCAGCCTCCAAAATTGCCGGGGTGCCTGCATCGCCCGAGTCGCTGATGCTTTTTACCAGCGGAATCTCGCCTAAAAAGGGCACATCCAGTTGCTCGGCCAGTTTCTGCCCGCCACCTTTGCCAAAAATATAATATTTGTTGTTCGGAAGCTCGGCCGGCGTAAAGTACGACATATTTTCAACCACGCCCAGTATGGGTACATTGATTGCCGGCATCATAAACATGCCTACCCCTTTGCGGGCATCGGCCAAAGCTACATTTTGCGGCGTAGTTACGATGACAGCTCCTGTAACCGGGAAGGTTTGCGTAATAGTAATATGAATATCGCCCGTACCCGGTGGCAAATCTACCACCAGGTAATCCAGTTCGCCCCAGTCGGCATCATTAAACAGTTGTTTTACAGCTGTTGATACCATTGGCCCGCGCCACGGCACGGGTTGGTTTGGATCGGTAAAAAAGCCTATCGACAATAGCTTGATACCATATTTTTCAATAGGTTCAATGCGGGTTTTGCCATCAACAACGCCTGCCTGGGGGCGTGCGCCTTCCAACCCAAACATGATGGGTACAGATGGGCCGTAAATATCCGCATCAATTAACCCCACTTTGGCACCTGATTTTGCCAGGCCCAATGCCAGGTTAGCAGCAACGGTTGATTTACCAACGCCACCTTTACCTGATGCTACCGCGATGATATTTTTAACACCCGGTACGCCTGTATTTTTCTGTGTGGTAACGCGCGATGTCATGTTGATATCAACCACCACTTCTTTGCTAATAAAGTAGCTGATGGCATTGCGGCAGGCATTTTCAATCATGGCCTTTAGCGGGCAAGCCGGCGTGGTTAATATAACCGAAAAGCTAAGCTTGTTGCCATCAATATGTATATCCTGTATCATGTTGAGGGTAACCAGGTCTTTTTTAAGGTCTGGCTCTTCAACATTGCCCAGTGCTTGTAAAACTTGTTCTTTAGTGATTATCATAATATTATGGCAAATTTATGAAAACGAGTGGTTGATTTGTGTTTAAGTAGGAAACAAATTACAGAAACAACCGTTTGCAGGGGATAAGAATTAGTTTAGTTTTGGAAAAATTTACTTATGAAGCGCCTTAACCCTAAATATATACGCATAGCCGCATTTGTCCTTATCCCGCTGTTCCTCATATTGTTAATAGGCGGTTATATTGCCTATTCAAAACGCGAGGCCCTGCTTCAAAAAGCTATTGTCAAAGCTACTGCAAAAGCAAAGCGCGATTATAATTTAGATGTAAAAATCGGCTCGGCCCATTTTACCGGCGCCGCAACAGTTTCTTTTTCGGATGTTACCATAGTACCCGAGCAGCGCGACAGCCTGCTACGCATCAAAAACTTTGTAGTGAGCGTTAAGCTGTTACCACTTATTGTGGGCAATATTAAATTATCGGATGTTTTATTACAGGATGGCTTTATCAACCTCACGAATATCAAAGGGGTTAAAAACTTTGATTTTTTGTTTAAAAAGAAACGCGATACCACATCAACAACCAAAGCCGATCTATCTGTACTGGCCAACAACCTGGTTAACGAGGTACTATATAAAATCCCGGATAACCTTACATTAAGCAATTTTGTGGTAAGTTTTAAGGACGATAGCACCCAACTAAAACTACTTGCAAAAACTGCGCAGATAAAAGATGGCAACCTTACATCAACCATTGATGTTGATAACGGCGAATCTACCTGGCATTTTGTGGGTAAAATGCATCCATCTGATAAAAACATCGATGTGAAACTTTATGCCGATGGTAAAAAGATAGAATTGCCTATTATACAGGAAAAGCTTCACCTGAAAATAAATGCCGATACCATATCAACCAAATTAACCAAGGTTGAACATAGCGGCGGCGAAACCCGCATTTACGGGTCATGGGGGGTAAGTAACCTACTCATCAACCATCCAGGCTTATCGCCCGGCGATATCGTATTTCCTAAGGCCTCTATTGATGCCAATTTGTTTGTGGGCAGCAATTATGTGTCTATCGATAGCTCGTCAACAATTCATATAAAAAACCTGGTAGCCAGGCCATTTATTAAATACACGCTCAATCCAACCAAAATATATGAGCTTAAAATGAACACCGACTGGCTTAACGCCTCCGATGTTTTTGACTCCTTTCCGCAGGGAATGTTTGATGCCCTTGATGGTATTAAGGTTGCCGGTAAACTAAAATATAGCATGCATTTTTACATGGATGCAACTAAGATAGATGACCTGCAATTTGATTCGCGCCTGGATAAGGATGGCTTCCGGATAATTAAGTACGGTAAAACCGACCTGGGTAAGCTGAACAGTCCGTTTGTTTACACCCCATACGAAAAAGGGAAGCCGCTGGCGCCGCACCTCATTGGCCCGGATAATCCCGAATTTACGCCATTGGAGCAAATAGCCCCTAACCTGCGTAACGCGGTTATGACTGCCGAAGACCCTTCATTTTATACCAACCACGGCTTTGTAGAAGAAGCGTTCCGCAAATCATTGGCAACCGATTTTAAAACCAAAAAGTTTAAACGCGGCGCCAGTGGTATATCCATGCAGCTGGTTAAAAACTCGTTTTTAAACCGGGATAAAAACCTGGTGCGTAAAATTGAGGAGATATTGATTGTTTGGATCATCGAAAACAACCGCATCATGACCAAAAACCGGATGCTGGAGGTTTACCTGAATATTATTGAATGGGGCCGCAACATATATGGAATTGACGAGGCATCGCATTTTTATTTTGGTAAGTCGCCATCGGAGCTTACGCTGGGCGAAAGTATTTACCTGGCAAGCATAGTTCCGTATCCAAAAGGTGGCTTATACGCCTTTCAGCCCGATGGTAGCCTGAGGCCCGGCCTGCACGGCTATTTTAACCTAATAGGTAAGCTGATGGCCGAAAAAGGACTAACCGCACGCGACACCAGCGCCTACGGCTTTTATAATGTAAGGTTAAAAGAAAGCTTAAGGGAAAAGATTGCACCTATTGATACTGCCAAAGCAGATAGCCTGATGAAACAGGGTGGAAACGATGATAATGAAACATTACCTGTTATTGAAGAACCTGTAAAAAAGCCAAGTTTTTTTCAGCGCCTGTTTGGTAAAAAGGATAGTGTAGAGCAAAAGAAAGAGCAGGTAGAAAAGCAAAAAGAAAAAACAGCCAAAGAAAAACTTAAAGAACAAATTGAAGCCCTTAAGCTGGATTATAAAAACCGGATTGATAATATTGATACAGCGGGTAAAACCCGTAAAGACATCCGCCAGGAAAAACGACGGCTTAAAAAAGAAGAAAGCGATAAAGAAGACGAACTGAAGGCCAAAGCCAATTTATAGTTTACGATGGTATGACGCATTTAAATGTTTAAACATCTATTTTTGTCGTAACAAAATTAGAAATCGTCATGTCACTAATAGATCAATTACAAAAAAGGGCTGCAGTAAAAAAATTCGACCCTTCGAAAAAAATATCCGCCGAGCAATTAGATCAATTGCTAAGCGCAATACAACTGGCACCATCATCATACGGGCTGCAATCATTCAAAGTGATTGTTGTAAGGGACGCCGAAGTAAGGGCAAAACTGCGCGCAGCCGGGTATAATCAACCACAAATAACAGATTCATCGGCATTATTCGTTTTTGCCTCAGTAACGTCATTGGACGAGGCGTTTGGAAAAAAATTCATCGACCTGGTTGCCGATGTTCGTAATGTGGAACGTGAAAGCCTTGCTGGATTTGAAGAAGTGATTTTAGGCAGATTAAGCAACAATACAGATGAGCAAAAATTAGCCTGGTCGCATAAACAAACTTACATAGCTTTAGGTGTATTAGTGTCCGAAGCTGCGGAATTAGGCATTGATGCAGCGCCGATGGAAGGTTTTAATGCCGCCCAATTTGATGAGATATTGGGTTTAAAAGAATTAGGCTTAACTACCTCGGTTATCGCCGCTGTTGGCTACCGTGCCGAAGATGACGTTTACAGCAAAATGATTAAAGTGCGCAGGCCTAAAAGCGAGTTGTTTATACACGTTTGATTTTTTGTTCATGGTTGATGGTTCATAGATCATGGAGATAAGCAAACAAACGATGGCAATATCTGTCGCCTGTTTGCTTATATTGCTAATTCCGGCAATGAACCATGAACCATAACCCATGAACAAATATTACTCACCAGATGAACTCCTCCTGATAAATAATTTAGATTTTAAAACCACGTGCCGTTTGTGGTTTGTGGCAGCCTTGTGCTCCAATGCTTCAAATAGCAGGTTGGCGGCCTTAATGCCCATTTCGTAGGCGGGCTGGGTAATGGTAGATAGTGCAGGGCTTAACAAAGGGGCGATTCCCAAACTGGAGAAGCTAACTATTTTTAGTTGCTTCGGAATATCAACGCCCAGGTCATTACAAACGTAATAGGTAGCAAATGCCAAACGCTCTACCGAGCTAAAAATCCCATCGGGCTTTATTTCCTGTAGCACCTTGGTCAATATCTTGTAGTTTACCTTCTCGTCGTTACTGCAATCAATCACCAGTTCGTCGTCAAAGGCTACATTGTGCTTTTTAAGTGCATCCATATAACCTTGCATACGCACCTGCCCAATAGAAATATTTTTGTTTACTACCAGGTAGGCTATCCTTCGGCAACCGGTTTGCAGCAAATGCTCTGTGGCATCAAAACTACTTTCATAGTCGTTGGTAGTTACCTTGGCTGCATCAATATCTTCATATACCCTGTCGAAAAAAACAACAGGAACATTTTTCGACTCCAGCTGGCGCAGGTAATTATGGTCATTGGCCTCGCCGGATACTGACATGATGATGCCATCAACCTTGCCGTTATTGAGGTAATTTACAAACGACACTTCCTTTTCAAAAATATCATCTGTGCGGTACAGTAAAATATAAAAGCCCTTTTTACGGGCCACCTCTTCAATACCGTTTATGGCCTGCGAAAAAAAATCGTTAGCTATTTCGGGGATAATAACGGCTAATGTTTTAGTTTTTTTATCCCTTAAATTACTGGCATAATGGTTAGGCAAAAAGTTATGCTCTTTGGCAAAGGCCAGTATACGTTCTTTGGTATCCTTATTAATATCGGGGCTTCCGTTAAATGCCCTTGAGATAGTTGACGTAGAAATATTGAGTTCCTTCGCCAGTTTCTTTATATTAACAATATCCATTATTATCTCGTAAATCTTTTATCCAGCCAAATGTAACAAAACTCATCTATTAAGCCCCGAAAAACTGTGGGCAATTAGTGTAAAATATGTTACAATAATACCATAATATATACATCTTTCATCTTTCGAAAACCGGGTTTAACTGTAAGTTAATCAATGGCATGCGGTTTGCACATGTTAACCCGAAGGGGATTGAAACGAGTATGGCGAAGAAAATATTAATAGTTGATAACAACGAGTTAATGATAGAGGTGATGACCTATATTTTAACTGCAAGCGGATATGATGTGGTATCGTTTCACGATGCTGGCAATATCTTTGCCGAAATTAAGACATCCCACCCAGATCTGGTGATACTCGACGTATTGTTACCCGGCCTGGATAGCCTGGAAATTTGCAAGTTGATAAAGCTTAACCGGGATACTAAAAACCTGCCCGTGATCATCTGCCTGCCCGGTGAAGATGTTGGCACGGCGCTAAACCAAAAAGGTGCGCCCGATGATGTGCTATTGAAACCGTTTGACATAAACAGCCTGATTGAAAAGGTAGGATATCAGCTTGCAGCGTGACGGACGGTATCTTATTGTTTTTTTAATAAACTATGCCTTAGGTACTTATGATGATAATGAAGCCATAGTGACATCTTTTTGCTTTTTTGGACTATTGGATTTGTATATTTACCCGGAGAGAAGACACAGATGGGACTGCCACTAAGAATAACGTACAACGATACCGACCTTGTTTATCAGGTCAATACATCGCCAATAAACAAGACTACCAGCGAACTTGAAATTTTGCTGAACGGCGAAACAATCACCCTTCAAAAAGACGAACGCAGTGTATGGATACAGCAAGGTAACGGCCCGCTGATTGATCCTGAACTGGCGCAGGCTTTAGGCAGATCGGTTTCGTTGAGATTTAGGATGTAACGCAAATTAGCTTGAACTATCGGCCATTATTGCGGATATTTATGTTTTAACGCCTTAGGAAAAAGGCTACAATTTTATATAAACCAGATTTTTTAATACGGTATTGTAAAACAAACAACTTACCCCCCGTTGCTTTTTCCCTTCTTTTCCAGTTCACTCACAAAAACGGTTAGCTCTTTTGTAAAATCATCGAGGGCGATGGCTGAAACCTCCATATACCCAACCATTTTTTTTAAGGTAGCGGGCGAACGCAAAAACTGGTTAAGAATTTTGGAGATACCTAAAATATTGGCAACAGGCTGACGTACTTTATGATGAGTCAAAAACATCATTTTTTCCAGCCCAAGGATATACTCTTTCAAAAACTCTTCGGCTTTTTTTATTTTGTTATACGCTGTTTCCAGTTCCTCGGCACGGTTTTGCCTTTCCAGGTTCTGAAATTTAAGTTCGTTATTGGCTATAATCAATTCTGCAGCCCGGTTCTCTTTCTCAGAATTTTGGAAAGCCAATTCAAGGTTGGCAATGTTTAACTCATCGGCGCGGTTTTGCTTCTCCTGGTTTTGAAATTTGAGCTCGTTATTGGCTATGATCAATTCAGCCGCCCGATTCTCCTTCTCCGAATTTTGAAAAGCCAGTTCAAGGTTGGCAATGTTTAACTCTTCGGCGCGGTTTTGCTTCTCCTGATTCTGGAATTTGAGCTCGTTATTGGCTATCACCAATTCAGCCGCCCTTTGCTCTTTCTCGGAGTTCTGGTACGCCAGTTCTTCATTGGCTATTACCAGTTCATCTGCCCGTTTCTCTTTTTCGGCGTTTTGATAAGCTAATTCCTTGTTTGCAATGGCAAGTTCGGCCGCACGTTTCTCTTTTTCAGAATTTTGAAAGGCTAATTCGTTGTTTGCCGCGAGTAATTCGCCGGTGCGTTTCTCTTTCTCGGCATTTTGGTATACCAGTTCTTTATTGGCGATAATAAGCTCATCGGTTGTCCCTCTATACATGCTTCGGCTAATAAAATTGATAATTTATTTTAATTATCGCTTATAGCGATCAAAGGTGTGGTTATTGTCACCCCGTAAACATGACAACAAAAGCCAGGGTTTTAAATATGCGGTAAATGCAATCGCAAATAAAATCGATTGCAAAACGATTTATTAGCGTGAAAATACTGTTATTAATATTAAAAACGACTGATTTTAAGTTAATATTAAATAAGCCGGATGTTTTTCTTGACCAAGCTCCTCTTTTAGTTTGTCCACCAAATTTTCTATCTCTTTATCGTCGGCTATATCCAACATCAAACCGATAAGCTCCCCGCCCGACCTCCTCACAAATTCTACGCTTTTAACTTTAATATGCGCGTGGCAAACACAGATCATGTTGCCCGGGTGTACGATTCCGTCAATAAGTTCCCCTGCAATCACAAGCCCCCTGCCCGTAATCCGGAAATAGTCATGAAGCAAAAAAAAGCCGCAGTTAACACGGCCAACACTACTATCCCCTGGTGTTACTTCATCAAACATCCATTTTACTATTAAGTTATTTTAATCAGGAGCATTGCAAGGGCCATTACTATCATTAACCCATCTTCAATAATGGTAACAGTGCTCATAGGCAGGTTAAATACCGCGCCAAGGCATGCACACCTGATTTGCCGCTTACTGAACACACTTTTTAACACGCCAATTAAGCTTACAGACATTATTACAATAGTAACGATATTGATTATATATGACGCAAAGTTAAGCGCGAATGCCAGGCCTAACCCCAATTCAATAAAAACATAAAAGCGCCCCCAGCCGCGCCATTTACGGGCTATAACATCGTACATGGCATAGCTATCGGCAAAGCCTTCAATATCCAGTAATTTAAAAAAAGAAAACACCAGGAAAAAGCCGCTCATGAAAATCCGCATCGAAGTCATGATATCAAAGCTTTTAGCATTATAGCCAGCTATGAAGGCGGCCACCGTAATGTAGCCAAAGATGAGCAGGATGGGTTTGTATGTTTGCAACCAGGTTTTATTCCCGGTATCGTCAATTGGTCCCATTATCTCCGGGTGATGGGGCCCGGCATCTGTTAGCTGGTATTTTGGATAGGCGGCAAGTGCTTTTTGCAAATCAGCCGTGGCAATGTGCCGGTTCATTGTAATATCAGCCGTTCCTTCGGCAAGGGAAATATCTACTTTTTGAACATGATTGACCTGCGATAACAGGCTTTGAACTTTGGCCAGGCAACCTGTACAGGTCATGCCGGTAATATTATAGGTATGTGTCATGATAATTGCTAATAAATTAACTGACACAAATTTACCGCCACCAACAGTTCGCGCTGTTACGGTATTATAGCTATGTTTTACAATATTTACAGGTCTTCGATATTTTTACGTTTGTGGCCTTGCAGCTTTTTAAAAGCTGATGGAGTCATCCCGCTAACCTGTTTAAACTGGCTTGATAAATACGCCACGCTGCTATAGCCCAGTTGGAAAGCAATTTGCGAAAGGCTAAGCTCGTTATAAACCAGTAGTTCCTTAATTTTTTCGATCCTTTGGTTGATATAATATTTTTCGATAGTTGAGCCCTCTACTGCCGAAAAAAGGTTGCTAAGGTATCCATAGTCGTAATTAAGCATATCTGCCAGTATAGCCGAAAGCTTTAAAGACGCCGGCGCATCTGTATAATGTACATGCCCAATGATGATGGTTTTAATTTGTTCAATCAGGCGGCTTTTCTGATCGTCAATTAATTCAAAACCCAATTGGTTTAACGACGCTGTCAGTTTCATTTGCTGCAGATTCGTTGGCGGGTTTTTAATTTCTACTTCGCCAAGCTCAACGCCAAGCACCTGCAGGCCGGCTTTTTCAAGCTCACTTTTTACAACCATTTTGCACCGACTGCACACCATGTTTTTTATATACAGCTTCATGGCAGTAAAATTACAGTATTTAAGGTATCGGGGCCTGCTTTTTAGCCAGAGAAATCAAGGCATAAAAAAAGCCTCTTTGCTCTCGCAGCTCAGAGGCCTTTACCTAAACCTTATCACAATAGGGCGTGCGCCCCGATTTGCACTGCTAACATACAACAACCATCATTAAATGAAGACAGGCATCGATGAACAGCCCAAATCTATCGACGGATACCAATCGTAGTTCTTTTATCAAGATTGTTTACACCGTAATTGATAGCCGGGGGCTTACTTCACTACGTTAATATTTTATCGGTAATGTTATTTGTTGTTAATAGTAAATACGCTGGTTTTTTGTGTTTGCCGGTAATAGGAATAATGTCCAGTTGCCACCAGCTGTCAACCATTACATCGGGATTGGCCGATGGGATGTTATAATTAAAGGGTGGTGTTACAATAGTTTCATTGCTTACCACTGCGCGTGTAAGTGTGTCAAGTAAAAATTTATCCCCGTCGTTTCCTGCTCGTTTAGGATCAAAAGCCTCCCAAAGATACCAACCAATTATATTGCGGTAATGCGTATAGGTTGCTTTCATATAAGCCTCATTATAGGTTAATATGGTAAAGTTTGGCGCATCTGCCTTTAATATTATCCGGGGCGTATCCGTAAAAAACAAAGCCTTGAACAGTGGGTCGGTTAAAAAACTCATTGATAATAAAACACGTTGGGTTAAATCACTATGATGGCTCTTTTCTCAGAAACAGTAAAAAAAGCCATTGCTTATCTTGTACGCAATAACTTGCTCATAGGTTTAGCGTAGCTGCCGTTTTAGTTAAAAGGAGACTGGTTAGTTGCTCTATATATTTTTTTCGACGTGCATTAAGCAATACAGGCCATTAAACCAGGTAGTTAACAAAAAGCCGAGGTGATATTGGGGCTCATTCAATAGAATTACATAATATTATTTCAGTTTGTTATATTTATTCGCAACCTTTATTTGATTATTGCGAAACCCTAAGCTAATGAAAACCAAATCCTTATCGATACAGAATAATATTATCTATGATGATTTATTATTGCTCATGAATAGCATCCAGGATTATGCTATAATCCGGCTGGATGCCGAAGGGACGATCACAAGTTGGAATAAAGGAGCAGAGCACATCAAGGGCTATGCTGCGGAAGAGGTTATTGGCAAAAACTTCGCCATATTCTATCCACCCGAAGATATTCTGACTAAAATGCCTCAAGCAAGCTTAAACCAGGCCCGGGCAAACGGCAGCTGCGCCGCAACCGGCCTGCGGATGCGGAAAGATGGCTCATCATTCTGGGGCGATACGGTACTTACCGCTTTATATGCAGATGATGGCAGCCTGCGGGGGTTTGTAAAGATTACACGAGATATAACCGACCAAATGGTACTGCGCGACGAGGTAGAGCAGATGCAACGCCTGGCCGAAACAGCCATCCGGCAACAACTGGACTTAACACTTAAGGAAAATGCCGATTATAAGCACGCCCTTAATGAATCGGCAATTGTGGCCATCACAGACCCAAAAGGGATCATCAGGCACGTAAATGATAATTTTTGTAAAATATCTAAATACGAACGCGAAGAATTGATTGGCTGCGATCATCGCATTATTAACTCCGGGTACCACGGCAAAGCATTCATTCGGGAACTTTGGAGAACCATAGCCAATGGTAAGATATGGAAGGGCGAGCTGAAAAACCGGGCCAAAGACGGCACTTTTTACTGGGTAGATACTACCATTGTACCCTTTGTGGACGGTAGTGGAAAGCCGTACCAGTACGTGGCAATCAGATCAGATATCACCAAGCGAAAGCTGGTTGAAGAGGAGAGGAACACTATCCTGGAAAGTATTGGCGACGCTTTTTTTGCGGTTGACGAAAACTGGACAGTTACCTATTGGAACACTATGGCCGAAAAAGTGTTGCAAATGCCCAAAAACAAGGTCATAAACCAACATTTATGGGAGGTATTTGCCGGTTCGACTGGTTCTTTATCATACCAAAAATATCATGAAGTGTTGGAAACCGGGCAGGCAGTTCATTTTGAAGATTACTATCCTCCGCTCGCTGTTTGGTACGAGATTAGTGCCTATCCAACGGGCAAGGGGCTGTCGGTTTATTTTAAGGACATAACCGGCCGTAAGGCAACCGAAAGCCATTTAATAAAATTGAATGAAAACCTGAGAAAACAAACCAAAGAGCTGGCCGCGTCAAACGGCGAACTTGAACAGTTTGCCTATGTTGCCTCACATGACCTGCAAGAACCGCTGCGGATGATTACCAGTTTTCTTGACAGGCTGGAGCACAAATACGGCGACAAGATAGATGACAAAGGCAGGCAATATATTCATTTTGCCGTTGACGGTGCCAAACGAATGCGGCAGATCATACTGGACCTGCTGGAGTATTCCAGGGTTGGTAAAGACGGAAGCGAGCTGCAGCAAGTCTCTTTTAGTCAGCTTATTGATGAAATATTAATACTTTACCGAAAACAGATTGAAGAAAAAAAAGCCAGGATATCCTTTGCTGGCTTACCCATGTTGCAAACGTACAAAACCCCAATTCGGCAGGCTTTACAAAACCTGATTGGTAACAGTTTAAAATACCAGCCGCCGGGCGGAGCGCCGGCAATCCATATCACCGGCGAAGAAAAGAATGACCATTGGGTGATCGCCATAAGCGATAACGGAATCGGTATCGACCCGGCTTACTTTGAAAAGATTTTTGTCATTTTCCAACGATTGCATAATAAAGAAGACTACTCGGGTACCGGGATGGGGTTGGCCATCACTAAAAAGATTATCGAAAACCTTGGCGGAAAGATCTGGGTAGCATCCGAAAAAGGAAAGGGCAGTACGTTTTACTTTACAATTTTAAAACATCATCAGCGATGAAATCCATACATATTTTATTGATTGAAGACAACGAGGGCGATATTCTGCTGACCACAGAAGCTCTGGAAGATTGCAGGCTCATTAACGAGGTAAGCGTAATGAGGGACGGTGCATCTGCCATTGATTTTTTTGATACACTTAGTGATACGGAAGCTTACCCCGATCTGGTTTTACTGGATATTAACCTACCCAAAATAAGCGGCCACGAGGTGTTGCTTTATATTAAGCAAAATGAAAAATTCAAACACATACCAGTAATCATGCTAACCACCTCCTCATCCGAAAAAGACATTTTCTCGTCTTATCAGAATTATGTGAACTGTTATATTACCAAGCCGATTGATGTTTCAGACTTTATGCTGGCAATCAGCAAAATCGAAGATTTCTGGATCAATATCGTTTCTATGCCTTAAAATAAAGTATATGGAATCCCGTCAACAGCAAAAAGATTACCGCATACTGGTAATAGAAGACAATCCGGGGGATTTTGCCCTGGTTGAAGAGTTTTTATTAAGTGAATTGGAGAACCCTGTTATCTGCAATGCCACCAGTTGCCAGGCCGCAAATGACTTTTTATCCGACAACCAGTGCCGGTTCGATATCATTTTGTTAGACCTGTCCTTACCCGACAAAAACGGCGAGCCCCTGATACTGGAAATCATTGAAAGCTGCAGAAATACCCCGGTCATCGTGCTGACGGGTTACGCCAATTTTCAATTCGGTATTAAATCGTTAGCCCTGGGGGTGTCCGATTATATCCTGAAGGATGAATTAACCTCGCTCTCGTTATATAAAAGCATCCTTTACAGTTCTGAAAGAAAAAAAATAGTAGGCGCACTGGCAGAATCTGAAAAAAAGTACCAGGAGCTGTTTCAGCTGAGTCCTTTACCCATGTTTGTCTTTGAACTGGAGACGTTAGGATTTATGGATGTAAACGATTCCTTCATTCAGCACTACGGTTATACAAGGGAGGAAATTTTAAAAATGAACCTAAGAGACATCCGACCGCAGGAAGAGGTTCCAGCGCTTGAACAGGATCTTTTAAATACCAACCCGGATAACGAAGGTCTGGGCATCTATAAACACAGGAAGAAAGACGGGGAAGTTATCCAGGTTGATATTCAAAGCAATTTTATCCAATGTAAAGGGAAAGATGCCAAGGTAACTATTGCAACAGATGTTACAGAAAGATTAAGCTACATCCGCGCTATAGAGGCACAAAATGAAAGAATGCGGGAGATATCCTGGATCCAGTCGCACGTAGTCCGCGCTCCTTTGGCCAGGATCATGGGGCTATTACCATTGGTTAAAGAATTATATGAGCACAGCGACGAAAGAGAAAGGATGTTTGAATATCTACAGTCTTCGGCCAATGAGCTGGACGAATTGATTAAAAATATCACAGATAAGACCACGAGAGGCGACTATCCAATTATTTCAAAATGAACCGACATTCGTTTTCTGCGACAGATTCCCTCCGTTGAATAAAGGCGACGTTGCAATCCCAAGGCATAAAAAAGCCTTGCTGAAAAATCACCAAGGCTTTAATCAAGTCGGGATGAGAAGATTCGAACTTCCGACCTCCAGCACCCCATGATTGCCAGTATACTGTCTTATTGTTGATAATTGAGTTAATTAACGCTGTTTTTGCCTTTTAAACCATTTAAGAGGTCAACAAGAAGGCCAACAACATATCAAAGATAGGAAAATCGCATTTGTTTATCCATAAGCATAGAGTTTAAGTGATTGAATGAATTATGATGCCCATACAGGTTTGGTGCGATCAAGTGCAAAAGGAAACGATATAAATAGCCTGTGTGATGGCAATGAGCGTTTATGCTCGACAATCTTTTGCACGCTTCAGAAGCACCAGCCCTAACTTTGCTTAATAATTCATCTTCACTCTTTCTTACCCTTATAACCTTTTAAATGAATGAAGTGATGTAGCTACTACAACGTTAATCCAAACAATACTTAATAACAGCTATTATAGGAGATACAAAAGCTTCGGATTGGTATGCAAGAAATGTTCAAACTCAATCCAGACAATAGCCAACTTTGTTGTTTATAGGAGATACTAATGTATTGGATTAACAATGTAATTTGGCAGGTATCAATCCATAAGAACAAAGAATTTATACTTTATAGAGGTAATGTAGATGTTGGATTAAGTTGTTTGAGATTGCGGTAAAGTGGGCATTCATCCTATGTATTTAAAAGGTAGACTTCGCGAATGACTTAGCATAGAACCAACTTATCGTGAATGTTAATGCTATCGTTGAATTACTGCTCGACACCAATTGAAAAAGCTAATTGCCAGTCTGCGAGTACTTAATCTCCCATTTGGTACCATCTGCAAAAGACACCTCGGTTGGCCACGCTACCTTAATCTTTTTAGCATCCCTACTAAGGACACTCCATGTACCATCGTCAGAACGTCCAGGCTTTAAGGCATCATCTGTAAAGCCCCCGCCAAAACCAGCAGCGTACGTATTTCCAAGATCGGCTGGGTCACCAAAAGCATTTACTCCGTACCATCGAAACTTAATTGCCGCGATTGCCTTACCCGATACATTCTTGTATCTTATGTAAACGTTTCGGTAAGTTGAATATTCCTCTTTTACAACCTTCGCGCTTAATACCTTTACTGGCGCTTTATATAGTCCAATAGTATCTAACAACGCTTTAGCCATAGTGGCATCGACCATCTTCTTTACGTGTTCATCAGAACTTTCGCCATATTTAGCTTGCGAAAAGCTATCCAATTCCATCTTCTTTTGAACTTCTGATTTAGGTGTCGCTTGTTCACAAGATGTTAAAATAGCTAACAGTGCAATTGTAGATAGTAGTAGGAAAGGTTTCATGTCGTGATCGATTCGGTTATGTAAGATAAAGTTATACAACAATGTGGAAATTACAAGTTACAATCCCAACGGTTTAGTTATCACTGCAGTATTTCGTAGTTGGACACGCGAGCCAGACCTTGATATTTAATATACTGTTCATAGAAATGCTTTGCCTTCTTATGATCACTAATGTAATAGAGTTCATTAATCCCAGAAGGGCTTTTAATGTGTATTGAACCATACAATACTATAGGAATTTTGTAATTGCCGACAAAGCGTCTGTCTGGCGATCCGTCTTTGTTTACCCTATACCAAGTTTCACCAATCACATTTACGTCGCTGACGATATCCTTTTTCTGTTCAAGGAACTCCTGGTCTTTAAACTCGATATATAGATCTGTATAGTCAATAATTGCGATCTCTTCCTTGCCTTTAAAATAAATGATGAAAAGAGGATAGAAGTAAAAGTCACCACCATTAAAGTTCTCAACATGCAAAGTTTGTTCTGTTGTGGAAAGTATGTCTAAACCGCCCAAATGAAACTTAACCTCGTGCCGATCAATTGAAGTTCCAGCTGCTGCTTTGGTATCCAAATTCATTTGAGTGGTAGTAACATCCCAAATCTTAGTAGATGATCTCATGGTATTAAATGCACTTAACAAATCTGAATAAGCGTCAGGTAAAGCTGAATTCTCATAGTCATATGAGAGATTGATAAACGATGATTTATTAGATTCCCTTAAAGCAATTACGTCTTCGGTCAACTCTTTCAACCGGTCAGATTGAGCAGCAATTTTCTTCTTGTATAAGAAGCTAAACATTGACGATTTAAGCTTGTTGAGGTCATAAGCTAGCGCATTTTCCTGTTTCGACATATGATGCAACTCGGTCGTTAACTTCTTCTTTTGGTAGTGTATGCTTATTACCCCTTCTCTAAAGCTTGAAAACTTGAAAGAGTTAAGCCTCTCTGTGTTAAAATGGCTTTCCACGTTTCCATACTCTATTTTCTTTGGAAAAAGTTTGTTTAAAACTCCTTTTGCATATTGCTCGCCAAACTCTTTAGCATTGACTTGGCTAGTTTGATTTAATGAATCAGCATGTCCGATAATTCCTTTTCTGACTTTTAATTTAATGTTATTGGATGATATAGATTGTAGACTCATAACTATGTGTGAATTGGTTAAGTAATTGAATATACTATAACTTAAGCAAAGATGCAATTGCCAAGGGTTTGGATTGCGCAATGTTACCTACTAACGCTCTGGAAAGTCTACAATAATAGCCGGAAGGTTAATAATGCAATCGCCAACATTCCTTCCAAATTCTTCAAAAAGATCGATGTTGCGATACTTAATAGTATGTAACACAGGGTTGGTTCCCTTCAGTGGAACGGAAACAGCAAAGTAGCCAAAAGTTCCCAATTGCGATACTATACCAACTTGTAAGTTGCCTCCAATTTCAGGGTAAAGTTGATTATCTACTACCTCATGTAAAACCTTTAATGGAACTCGCCAATAGGCATGTTTTGCGTCCAAAGTTAACTCATCGCATAGCTTCGTAATCTTTTCGAGGATATGGGTCTTGTGACTGCCAAGTAAGATGCAACTTAACTTATCAAAATAACCTGTTTCTATGTGTTTGCTAAATGGAGATTGTGATCCCCGATCAACTTTTAAAATGCCAATAAAAGGGATTTTAGACTTTGGGCAGAAGCCCCATAAACTTATTTCAACATCGTAAGGAACAGATGAACAATAGACTCTAAGTATTCTAAACGCTAGATCAATAATGTTTTCATGATCTGGAATGACGTTGGGGCCGCCGCCCAGGTTGCAAAGCACCGCGCTTAAAGTCGCAAAAGTATTAAGTCCAACTATTGAACTGCCAGCATATGAAAACCCCATTGAGGCTTGGTAGTAGGTAGCGCCATAATTATTCCCACCGGCCATTTTACAAACTATAGGAAGATCAAACACTTTTGCGCCGCCTAATGTTAAAGGCTGGTCATGATCGTTAAAATCGGAAATCTTCGTATCTGCGACAGTCCAAATGGACGGCTCATCTATTCTTTCAAGGTTAACCCAAGTGGCAACTATAGTCATAATCAGCGACTTTATTAGCAATTTTAAAGCTTGTTCAACAGGTATTTCATTTGGATAACCCAATCAGTAAAGCTTTGAGTTCGTCTATGGCGATGGGTACTCTAACAGAAATTTTTGGAGATATCCATTCTGGGACACACCAGTTTGTAACGTATTTGGGATAGGGAAGCCGTTTTCTCACAGTATCAAATGAATAGCCACGAGTACGGCAAGCACAAATAATTATATCCACATCGTGCTTAAAGAACTCATCAAGATTATGGTCAACTTCCTGTGCGTTATCACCAGGGCTGGCGATACCTATCTTTAGCTTTCCAATTTCTAGTACGGCCCTTACCTCATGCACACCATTGGTTGCCCAAATGCTATTCGTAATTGGCTTGGTACAATAAGTTGACACAATCCAATCATAAATTGAGTAAATGATTGTGCTCTTTCCAATACTGGCAGTACCTTTGACTATTATAGCTCTCTTCATTGGTTTAGGTAATGATCAATTATGTTGTTCGATTTGATCGCTAATATAGCTTACAACTGTGTTAAAACAAAGTTGTCTGAACGCCATTAATTGGCTGTGATACCCTAACGGGTTCAAAAGGTTTATCAAACTTAGGTTTTGCTTCAGTACCTTTTAAATCATGTAACCAGATGTTGCTTTGCGATGGCTCTGTAAACTCAGTATAGTAAGGAAAGTAATGAGTATTGACCAATGTTATATCAACCTTGTAGCCGGTGTAAAACTCGTTGCTGAGTGAGTTCATATGTGCAATTTCACCAGTTAGAGAGTTCAACAACATATTTAGTAATGCCATTTTACAACATGTATTATCAAGATCGGCACCATAAAGTTTTAGATGCCGGTTAATCTTAACAGCGGCCAATAGCATCCTACCTGAACCGCAAGCACAATCGGCAACTGTTTGTCCTGGCCGTGAATTGTCGCCAACTGACATAGTAGACATCATATCGCATATTGGTGTCGGGGTGAAATACTGACCATTGTGGCCATTCGAAATTGCTTGCATATAAAGTTCCCCAAGTGGGTCATTGAAGCCTTCTGAAAGGTCGCCAATGATGGTGACGAGGGTAACAAGCTGTTTCACTTTGGGGTGAGTTTGGTACTTTTCAAGTGCAACGTTTTGCGATTCTGCATCATTGAATTTCCTAAAAGGTAACAGAATCCAGTCCAGGACGTCAATAAATGCAGTAGAAAGTGATTGCCCATAAGCAAATCGTTCAAATTCCTTAAGTAGCTGTTTAATGTCTGTCATAGCAGTAAGTTTTATGTCGAGTGAATTCTCGAGCGACTCACTGCTGATCAGGCAGCACTAAGGCAAGGTGGAGATTGAGTAATTGCGGAGGCTCCCGGTAGGAATACCCAATTACGAAATACTACCTTGAAACGAAGTTGAACTATGTGCTGATGTATCAGCTAACTTTGTGGAGAGAAGAAGTAACGATTTGATTAAAGCGCTAATTGATCAACTACAAACATCTTTGTCCACCCTTCTTTTCTTGGACTGAAAATGAACAAATCGTCCCTGGTACCTGCTTTAATATCTATTTCATGAATATAGAATGTACTGCTTGTACAATCAGTTAGTTCCCCCACGAAATGTTGATTAACTAATGATGAAAAATTATCATTGCCCTCTATCATTGGCCAAGGACTGTATTTCACACAATGTAAAACCAAGTTGGCGACAATCGCACTTATACAGTGATTTAACGTTGCTTTAGCAAAGTGGGATGTTCTATCATGCTTTGTTTTATTATACGCATCGTACCAATCCAATGAGTTTGAAGGATTTGCCGGATCCCAATTTTTGAATGGTCTGAACCATCCTAATGAATCATAGGCTCTTAACTTGAACTGATAATCTCTTAGAAATAACTTATCAACTAACTTGACGTAATCCTTAGTTGTATGCGCTCGCTTATTAATCGGAAGGACTCCTGTAGTAGTAAAATATGATTTCAAGCTGTTTTCAACTTCGGTACAAGCGAGAATCAATAATTCTCTAGTTTTATGACTAAAAGTGTCAATACATCGTTGATCTGGCTCTATATAAAGGAATAACTCATCCAATTTGCTAATCAACAAGCGTAAAGATTGCTGGGCTAATCGCATTTCAACAGATGAATTATTTAATGCTTGATGGACATCATCGGTGTAATATAATGTTGGCCGCCAAACCCCTTCAACGGAATGACCTATTTCCACTCTTAATGGCTGAAGGTCAATAGCGCCAAACGTTTTCACAACCCAATCATCTAATACACCTTGTTTTCTTTCGATGGCAGTTAGGCCGATTTGTATAGGATGAAACCCCGTATCACATCCGTACATGTGAACAAAATGTGTGTCGGTTTCATATGCATATCCTAATGGATTTTCGATATGCAGTTCGTCTGTCCATCTTGGAACAGTCGTTTTGGTGTTTTTGTAAGCGAGACCTTTCATCTAAGGCTTGCTAAAGTATGTAATTCATATATTGACTATCGCTGAAGTAACTCATATATTAAGGGTTAAGTAATTGTAAATGTAGTCTTAATGAACATCTTAATCAAATGAGCGTTATGTCTGCGAGTTAGAACAAGGTTTTGTGAAAAAGTTAACGCATGTATTTAAACCAATCTTCTAGTAAGATGCCGTTTTCATATATGTTTATCTCGTAATCGCCTTTCCCTACTGGAAATAATTGAATGCCACCGTCCTTGGGATTACCCCTTACAGCCCATGTAAAATCATTGTCATCGCAGATAGCCACAAACCTTAATTCGTTATTGGGCGTAACTTTGAATATCAGGCACTCTGGCTCTAATTGTATCTCAAAAGGTTGATCATTTTCCCACAAGTCGAATTCAATAATATGGTTAATCATGTTTTAATTTACGTTGAGTTCTAAAGGTATAAATTATTTATGTCGCGAGCCAGCTGCGAATAGAGCAATCCGTCTGTGAAGAGACAGCTGCAAAGCAGCGGCTTCACAGAATGCTTCACAAGAAAGTGGCGGATCGTTTGATAAATGGCCTATGCGTTAGCTCTCAAACGGTGTGACGCTTTCGAAGCGGATTGCGTGGCGCAGGTGAGCCTAACGATATGAGCGACTGGCTTTATAAATTTTGAGCGTTGCAAGCGTCACCTGGTCGACAGACCAAGTGTAAGTGCAGCATAAGTGAAAGGTATATAAAGACAGATACAGCGAATGTGATGAACGACTTTGCGCCCTCAAATAGCATGACAGGCAGCATCAGTAAGGGCCGGTAAGATCTGCACATTTTTATTGTGGGTTGTATTATGAGTAAGGGAATGAAATAAAAATGTGCGAATCTTAATTGAGTGGTGGTACTGATGCGGTGAGCTGCAATGTGCTGAAAGCTTATTGCAGCGATACGAAGCCTGGCGTGATATTGTGCGGCGCTTAAAAGTGAATCACACCTTTGGACCTTGTGTGTGAAAGGCCCACTGCGCGGACAGGCATAAGCATAGCTTGCCTTTGCTCTCTTAAGCAACAAATGGGGGCTAAGGCAAGCGTGGGCTTATGGATCAAAATTAGCCTAATCCAATGTGCTGTTATGAATATATGTATCGGCGTCCTTTTTATTGCCTTGCCTTTGTTATTGACGGCTAAGATAAACAGTTGTGTTCTTGCCAATTTTACTTTTCATTTGTGTACTAACGATGCCAACGTCAATCCCTATTAAAAAAAATGCAGCCTAATTACTTCTCACTTTGTAATCTGGCCAATGGGGTTATTTAATTAAAGTTTCTCTGATCGTCGATAAAATAAGAAATTGTTGTAACATCAGTGTCTCTTAACTGTCTAAATAGTGAATAAAAAAAAGTAGCAAAATGAAAACAATTAAAGATTTCCTAAGAGAAAACCGATTGTTAATCTTAATTGCTGCCCAGTTTGTTCTTATGTTTTTTGGTCACTACAAGTGATTTACATAAGAACTTCCTGGCAGTTACACTAAATTAACATTTTCAACGTGCTTATCCTTCCCGATAAGCACGTTTTACATTTATTTTGTTGTTTGACATTGGTAATACATCAAATGTTACAAAGATTGAAAAATAATTTTGAATCGAACGCTACTATATTCGTAAGTAATAAAACAGCAAGGCTATAGATCAATATTGTTTTAACCCGATATATTGGAGATGTTCAGGAATTGAAGCTGCAACGCGAACTCTCACCCAACTGCCAACCCTAACGCTACCACTATGTGCTTCGAAATAAGAACTGTTAGTCAGCTTGTTATGGAGGCGAAAGTATATATATGTCGTCACCTCCACTCGACCCTTCAATCTTGTTCATTTTAGCTATAACAACACTTGAGTTTTTACTAAGTTCAACAGTTAGATCATGCGTTCTAACAATACCTTATATAATTGCAGGCACTACAAAAGCCAGTACCGCTAAGACTCATACATCTGTGGTCCGGTCATTTGATAAAGTTAATAACTAAAGTTTATGATTGTTCGATAGCTATCCTTTCCCTCTTAAACAACTTCTTAGGGAAAAGGATAGCGAAGGTTTATGTGTTAATGGTCAATGTATTGCCTCAAAATGGCAAGCAATTACTAATATTTTAAAACTTTATCAACATGGACTTAAGATCCTGGAAATCAATGAAATAAAATATCGAGCGACAGATTGCTTAAATCCTTCAGCCCGTTTACCGTCTCAAATTATCCAACTGAGAATGATTAACTTAAAATCTTGATACACTATGTTGATAGAATAGTAACAGTCACCGACTTTTTTTTGTATATTTTTGAAATGCAAAGGGAGCCGTGAAGCTCCCTAACATATCTGAAGATCAGACCGGCAAGTCTGGTAGAAGTACGGACTAAACGTAACACTGCAAATGTTACGGTCAATTCGGGCCCTGAAGTTCACACCTTCAGGTTTTTTTTGTTTAGCAAATTTACAACTATCAGTTTATCCAACAGATGCTTAGACTTTATTATTGTTGATCCCCCATGCGGGTCAGGAGGTTTTCTACAAGACCTTTGCCCTCATTTATATCTGGGAATTTGGCTTACTTCAAAGTTCGCAATGTGTCGCCCATATAGCCCTTAAACAGCAAACGGTTATGATCCTGCGTTTCGATTAGCAAATCAAACTCAACTTTATTTGGTGTGTATTGCTTTGTTAATTCGACATTAGCGGTGTTGTGACCTTCATCAAAGTTGTTTTCATAAGTCCAGATGAACGACTGCTTATCCGTTGGCCCTGCACTTGATGTTTGTTTAAGTCGTTTGGCGGCTATGTAGGAAACATGGCCAAAGGTTTGATGCTCTGTATCGTTTAAAACACCACCCATTGCTATAGGTTCGGAGCCTGTTTTATAAAACGCAAAGTATGCTTTGTTAGCAACGTAAACATCAGATTGATTAACTCCATTAATCCAGGCTTCGGTTACAATGAACCGTGCTAAAATCTTTTGCCGTTTGCCATTTTCTTTTGAGTAGACAAACCAAGCAAGGGCCACAAGTCCCAGTATTATTTGTATTGTCATAGAGGTTGGTTAAATATGTAAAAGAGCCTACCAATCGGCAAGCTCTTTTTAAAATAGTACCTTTTAGGAAATAGCTTAGTTGTCCTTTACGAAGCGCAATGAACCCTTATCAGTTGCAGATTCAACAATGTCCGTTATGATTGCAGTGGTTGTTCCTGCCTCCTGGTAGATATTAAAGCAGGCCGGTATGCTCGGTGTATTTGGAAGCGTTGATGTTGTAATAAACACCGCATCGGTCCCTTTTCCGTCAAATGCACTGTTAGAATAATAGCCTGCAGCAATAGCGTTAAAGGTCGATGTATTTGTACCGCCTCCAACTGTCCAGGTTGTCTTTGCCATTAACTTCTTTGCATCTGAACTTTGCGAAGTATAAAGCTTAGTAAAGTCATTGCTTGTAGGTAATCGCCATCCTGTTGGTAGTACAACTGCTTTAGCTTCTGTAATGGTATAAAACTTACCAGTTGCCGCATCATTTGCGCCACCATTGTAATTCACTCCACCTGTACCATTGTAATTAACAGCAGTCCAGGTTTGCGTTCCGATTTTAACAGTGGCATAGTCGGTGCCGTTAACAGTTACCTTGTCGGTAGTTTGAGGTTGAATGTCAGTTGTGCTTTTCTTTGAGCATGAAGCAAGAAATAAAGTTGTGGCAGCCAGTGCCATGATAACAGTCTGTTTCATAGTTGATCTTGTGATTGGGTTAGTATTATAGATTAAGTGTTAGCTTGAGGTTTGTCCGTATAGAGCGATTAGTAAGAAATGGAAATTGTTATTTCACCTGTACGGCTTGTGTAAATCAAAGTTCCGTTTCCCGTTTCTAAATCTGACCTTCTGTAAATGGTCTTCTCCGCTTCCATAGTGTTATCGGAATAATACTGGAAGTTGCAAACTCCTCCGTCTTGATAGATTATTTTGAAACTATTTGACGGGTGTGTAATAGATGTCAAAGTCAGCGTGTGGCTTGTTTCGTCCAAAACGGAACTGCATTTATCCATTTTATCGGTTCCTTGGTAAGTATTAACTGTGTGCAGATAAATTATTCCGCTATTAGCATTTTCAGACGATTGCTGTCCTGTAGTTTGTGGTGGGCTTGATACTGGTGTTTGGTAAGCTGGTGTGGTGGTTGCTGTTGGTGGTGTTTGATAAGCCGGAGCCTGAGTTTGTTGAGGATATTGTACAGTTTGATTAGCAGCGACTGGTGGTTTTGAGGCAGACTTTGGTTTAATGAAATCATTCCATCCATAATAAGCTACTACCAATAACACACCGACAACGTAAGGCCATATTGAATAAGAAGAGTCATTGGTGCTTCTGGGAGTAGGCTGTACAATCGGCCTTTTAGGCTCAGGTTCTACTACATTTGTAGCCGCTGCTCTTAAATTTGTTACTTCTTCTTTAGGTTTTGGAGGTGTAGAAGCAGACTTAGGTGGCGTATAGGCTGGCGCTTTCAGTGGCTCAACCGTTGGTTTATTTTCAATCTCAGTAACAATATCGACCTTGCCGTTCTCGTGCGGTTTGATTTTGGTACCACAAGCTGAGCATTTAAAAGAGGTCGATTTATCTACATAAGCCCTGCATGGCTTGCCGCATGATGGGCACTTAAATTCCATTGTTGGCATGATCTATTGGATAAGGCACCGAGTAGCCTTTACTCGGCTGTTTTAATAATCAATACAGTAGGCTTGCCGTATTGCGAAACTAATAAAATACTTAGTTATTGCTAAGCAAGATGTAGCTTTTGTTTTTATTCTTTAGTGGTTGATGGCAGCCAACCTTAAATCGGATATTGAAGCTTACGTTATCAATAAGGTAAAGGAGAAAAGAGAACAACTTAATCTATCTCAATCTGAGCTTGCTGTACGCTTAAATGTTTCGAATGGCTTCATTGGTCAAGCTGAAAGCTCAAAGTCTCCAACTAAATACAATCTGAACCACCTAAATCAGTTAGCTGTTATATTCGATTGCTCCGTGAAGGACTTCATACCTGAAAAGCCTTTTAAATAGGAGCCTATTCAGGCCCCTATTCTTTACGCCACTGCATGCATTTGTTTTCGCTTAGCTACCACTGCTTTGTATTTTATCAGCTTAAATTGATGGTGCTTGTTGCGTTCTTCAATATGCTCGTAAGCATCTGAGCAGCTGTAAATGCAATAGTCGGTCCTAACGCAATCCTCAATGTTCACCTCCGTTTCATCCTTTGCAGTTAGCTTGTAAATGCTGCGGACAAATGCCGATGTGATCTGCGCGAACTGGTTAAACGAGTTGCTTTCCTCAAATCCGTAATGTATGGCAAAGCAGTTCGTTGGGTGGCATTCGAGGCGTAAGTAAAGCACCGGATTAATAAACTCGTGGATTATAGTTCCAACCTTGGCCGTTGTTCTGTCCTCCCGTTCAAGTGAGTAGCGAAGTTCCTCGTGTTCAAGAGTTGATAGCAGCGCTTTAGCGTTCTTGTAGATTGCATAATATGCCTTCTGAACTATTTTATTATAAGGTACATTGTCTTGATTGACTGGTGATTGCTGTTTCATATTGTTTGGTTTAAGAGTTTGAGAATGATGTTAAAGCAAAAAGCCCTGGTCGATTAGACCAAGGCTTTGAATGTGTTTGAAGATGTAAATTGTAGGGAACTGGGCGTAGTACCTTATAGGAAATGTATGTAGCGAGGCTCTTGAAAGGCAATAATGCGCTTAAAGAATGCAGGTAAATCAGCGTCCGATACCTTATTAGTAGCCTTTTCAAGGTAAATAGGAAACCTCAGCAGTTTTAATACTTTATTCTCATGCTCGAAGCTGTGAAAAGCATATTCGATGCGCATATCGCAATGGTAATCACATTCAAGATGCAAGTAAACCTGGTCGCAAACGAATGTATGTAGCGACAGAGATTCCCGGCCATCATATTTATAATCCCTTTCAAAATATTGGGTGGTTGGTGGCAAGTAAAGGTCTTTGATGGCTTTTAAAACACGATGGTACTTAGCCTCGATGTTGTCGTTTAGCATTTTCAAGTCGTTCGCATGAGTAAGCGAGTTTACTTTGCGCCACCGTTTGCCTATTGAATAGCCCCGACCTTTAAGTACTGGTGGCTGTGCCGGTCGGGTTGGGGTTGGAGTGCCGTGTTCTTTCATTTGTTTACTTGGGTTAGGTATGATTTAGGCAACTGCCTGGTGAGTTTTCACCAAGCAGTTGTAAAGTAGTCGCTGTCTTCAAGTCGGCCAAGGCGTTTAAATGTTGTTGGTAAATCCGGTTGGCATTTGTATTCATTGACGTAATAGTTTGGTGGAAAGGTCTCCATCAGTGCTTTTACCTCAGCTTCAAATGGACAGTTATCAAATGAGTAGTCGAGATTAAACTCCGAGCATGCACCGCATGAGAGATACCAAGAAAAGCCCTTGGTCATGAATAGGTGGGTTGCTATACCGGCATTGTCTGGGTGCTTTTTATAGTCCCTTTCAAAGGCTGTTTCAGGGCGTAGCGGCATGAATTGCTCTTTTACCGCTTTGAGTATTGCATGATACTGCGCTTCGGTTGTCTTGTTTTGCCGCTTTAGCCTTTGGTTCACGTGTTGTTTGGATTCGGCTTCTATCCAGCGTGGGATTGGAATTTGTTGGGTTTGTTTGCTACCGTTCATGTTGTTTGATGTGTGTTTGAGGTGAGTGATTTGATTGTTTTCTGTTTTGAGGCAAGTTCAATAGAGCAACTCGGGCAGCAATGCTTGATGAGTTTCGCGATGCGAAACGAAGCATTTGCCACCGACGGATTTTGCTCGTTGTGAACCTGGGTTCTTGCCTCTAAGGCAGTAAACAAATCGCTTTCTTGTCAGGAACTGGACGGGGGGTGAAATCGAGACGCCGCACTTGTTTAAAACACACTTGTGAATGGATTTAGGGGAGTAAATTGGCTATAGGGAGGGGGGACTTTAGTTTAGGCATGGGAGGGGCTTTTATCTATGTTATACCTACTTTGCTCACCATTAGCATGTAAACCGACGCTACAGTTGTACATAATCCGCATAAAATATAACTTTATACTATGAAGAAGAATAAGATAGGTAAATGCCAGCTTTGTGGCGTTGTGGGGGAATTGACCTTCGAACACGTCCCTCCTCAATCTGCCTTTAATAATAAGCCCATTTACGTCCAGTCTTCAAGTCATTTAATTGATGAGAAAAGCAATGTCTTCGGAAAGAAAATGAGGAGTAATAAGGGCTTCGGTAGTTATACCTTGTGTATCAGTTGTAATAATAATACCGGTGGTTGGTACGGAGGTGACTTTTGCAGCTTTGCACGACAGGGTATGGATTTCCTGACAAACAGCAAAACGCCCGGGTACGTAAGTGGTAATTATAAGATTAAACCATTAAATGTATTGAAGCAGATACTAACGATGTTCATGTCTGCGGACAGAGCGGGATATTTTCAATCAAATGCAAAGTTGGTGAAGTTCCTATTATCCAAGGAATCACAGGCACTACCTAAGAGCCTGAAGTTATTTATATATTCAAATGCATCGCCGGCTAAGAGAATGGTAGGATATTCTGTAAACTACGTTGAAGGGCTTGGGATTCAGAAATGGGCAGAGATTAACTTCCAGCCCTTTGGGTACCTCTTGGCTGAAGATTCAGGACCCGCTCATCCAAATATGGTTGACATTACAGACTTTGTAAAGTGTCCTTACGACAAGGAGTATTTAGTTGAACTGACCATTGCTTACTTGAAGGTTAATTCGATATTCCCTGGAATCTATGGCTGACAGCCTACTTTATTCGCCTACTCAAAAGTCTAATAATTGTATTAAAAGGTGCTGATTGTCTTCGATAACAAATTATTAGGGAAGTCTACCTTTTAAGAAATGTGGCTAAACTCCGCTCCTTCAATTACGATAACCATAGAAACAACAAAAGCTGCATATGGCAGCTTTTGCACTCAATCCAAACATCGAACATCCACTAATAGAGTAGGATTTCTGAGTTTGTCGGATTGATAGATTGATTGACGTTTGACTAATCCAAAACTATCACTTCCCCATAAAAGGGTAATATCATTCTAACTTCGGATTGATCAATCAAATGGCGATAGGTTGCTTAAATCTTTCTTATCACCAATAACAGTTATATGCTGGCCGTAGCTTGTTGTTCTGGTCGTTTCAAAGAATTTGGCAAGCATCGATATGGTTGCTTTTGATTTGACATTAGCCTCTTTACACAGCTTTGGCATAATGGCTTTTATCTCCTCGTCGGTGCGTTCAGAATCGGCAGCAAATTCATTGTAAACAAAAGGTTGAAGGCGTTTAGTGTCTTTGACTTCCTGGGCTGACTTGGCATATCGCTGCATAACCGATTGCCTAAAGTTTCCTTTGAGCATGCCATCATAACCTATCAAGTCATAAATACGTGTCAATTCTGGAAATAACCGTCGGAGGTTTCGTATTAGATCGTAACTGTTGTGTAATACAAACTTTCTGGGCTTATTTGATTCCAGTAGATCAAGCTGCCTATACGTTTCCATTTGCCTTTCTTTGATACTCATTCGATTGGCTCTATAATTCCGATCCTTATCGCCGATTTGATAGTCTTCGTGAAAAAACGTTGGAGCAAAGTGCTTATCCTTCAAACTGTATGCCGTTTGCAAATTATCGAATTGCTGATAATATCCTTTGACACGCTGTTCGTAATGATAGTTATCAACCATAAAATCATTTACTTCACCTGCTTTAGTATAATAGTCCGAGGTTGGCGACTCGTCAAGATAGAACTTAAGCACATTGCTACTTGATTCACTATCCAAGCGCTTCAAAAGACCTACTACTTGATTATGGGTATCAAACACGCCATTTAGATAAGCCCTTGCTTCGTCCATAGTTTTTGATTGCAGTTCGGGCTTGAAGTTGGCTATGTGTGTAATTGAACTAATCCCATTTCGAAAACGACCTACAATTTGAACAATGTCGGTAGTTGGGTCTAATGTACTGTGTTTGGCAGTAAAAACATCTGTTACCATAACAACATGCGGCTTAAAGTTAAGTTTAATATCCAGGGCTGAGAAGTACCTGCTCGTTAGAAACACATAATCATCAAGTTGCTTCAAATCAAGTTGATGATCCATTCTATCGAACTTATGCGATTTTAATTGGGCAACGCTCTTCTCACCACAGTAAACAAAGCTTTTGGCCCGTATATCAAGAATATTAATGATATCAACAATACAGGTAGTAGAGTTTACGAATAGAAATACTGGGGTTTTAGACGCTGTTTCGATCAAATGCCGTTGTAAACTATCGGTAACGCAATTGGTTCCAATGACCTTGATAGCCTTTTTGTAATCGTAATCCGGCTCTATTATGTATCTGTCCAATTGTGAAAGCAATGGATGTGAATACTCTAAAGGTGTAGCTGATACTAATGCTCTACCCTCAAATTTTGCGAACTGGTCAATGGGAGCGGTAATCTTCCCCCTGTAGTTCACATCTGTAATGATTCGCTCGCACTCGTCAAACAGTAAGAAGTATTCGGAGTACAACGTTTCTAAATCATTTGCAAATACATCCAGTATCTTAGCAAAGCCCTCCGGCGTTGTAAGAATCTTTTTGTACGTTGCTGCCGAATTGATATAGGTTTCGATTTGATAAACATCTACACCTTTCAATACTCCTAAGATTGCCATAGATGTAGGGTTTGCCTTGTTCCAAACTTTTACCTTGTCCTTAATGACCGGTTGGTGTGGAACTATAATTATACTGTTGCGTTCTGAACGTATTTCTGATTCGGTGGCACCGCATCCGGTCACTTCCTTGTAGAGTATACAGTTATTAGGTATGCCAGTTGATTTGAATGGTTCTACTTCACTCAAGTATTGGTCTTTGGATAATTTGATCGTTGTTGTTTTCATTTGGACAATGGATTGCCTGTCGATGCTGTACATCGGTCAGTTGACTAATAAAATGTTTGGATAAGTAACCCGGCAACTGAATTGCTGCCGGGTTGATAAATTAGACAGCCGTAGCTTCCTTAGCTACTTTAATTAACTCGTCAAGGGTGAAGTTGATATTGATTTTACCATCTTCATAGGCGGCAATTAATTCCGCGATGCCGCCACCAAGCACAATTTTGCACTCGTAGGTAGCTCTACCTCGACTAAACACGCGCCATTCATAGTTTTTAATGTTAGGGTTGTCACTAACATAAGGATTGCCTGCAATATTCATGCGTTTAAACATGCAAGATATTGCCACGCCAGAAGCTTTCGCTTCATAAGGAGTGAGACCTTCTCCCCATTCGAGGAATGCAGCTGGGAGTATAAATGGATTTTCGCCTTCTAGTCCGAAGAACATGCTGGCGGTTAAGAGATTGGAAGATGACTCATTATGCGAGTCATCTTTAGAAAAGGGATGTTTCATCCTTAAGAAATTATATTGTTCATTCCATCTTTCATTACCGTCGAGACAGACAATTTGCGACCATCATCTTTCAAAGTTTGTAAGCTATTATGCTTACTCGCTGATGACAGTACAAAGGTTGAAAGGGGAAAAAGAGAGTTAAAGGAGAGTTACTTATATGCTTCTTAATTGGACTAAAGTGCCTGATAGTCAGTCAGATTTATTTTCTTTTGCAATGCGATAATTTATCACTTGCAAATCAAATTTCCCCAACTTCTGCCGCTTCTTTCATCATTAACCTGACAGTTTCGCTTGATAATCCATTTTCCAAATAATACTGCACTAAATCGCTGTAATTCTTGGGGAACGGCTTCGGCTTTCTTATCTTAAGTAGCTTAAAGACCGCAAAGTATTCGAATAAGAAAGAAGCTATAGCTCGCTTGCTCTTAAATAATTGTTGCTGAGTTAGATAGTCGCTCACTACCACACCTAATTGTAATAAAGAACCATTTTGTTTAATGATATTTCGTTTATATTGCCTGTAAAGCTTTTTAAAGTCATCTGCTGACAACGGTGCTGTTGAAATGGTTTTGTAGAACGGGGTATTATTCTCCTCGTGCTCCTTGAGCATATATCTTATTGTTTGCCTAAACAATTCAGGCTGGATATGTCGGGGTAATGCAATAGACGTGATCGACTCTCCATCAAAGTTTTTCAATGCACCATCTCCAGTCAACGTAAATAATAAGTCCTCCGGCACATACAACTCTGTTTCACCAACATCAATCCTAATATAAGAAATTATATCGCCAGGATTCTCTTGTATTCTGTACTCAATAATTTCTTCCTCAGAATATTTATCAAGTAACGTGACCTTTGCAAAGAAGTCTTCTACCGTATATGGGTCATGTAACGGTTTTTACGCTTTGTTTTTACGGTAGCTCGAAATGTGAGCTTCAGAGTTCTTATAGAGGTCTAAAATGAAACGGGTGTAGTCCAACAACCGATTGTGTTTAGCATTAAAAATGCTTTCCTTTTGAGCATCTTCACCATAGAATTTGATAAGGTAGAGTAAATGATTCCGGTGTTGCTGACCAATTTTATGTTTAGTCAACATTGCATCAAATGCCTTGTTAAAAGATTGTAATTCATCAATCGATTTGAATTGCGTTCCAAAGACCCCACCAAAAGCACTCACGTAAGGATCGGGAGTATTTTTCCACATGCTCAAATAGAATTCATCGTTTGCTGCTAACCCTTTAATTTCCGCTAATAAAGGATGAGCATGTGTATTGATTAGGAAATCTTTGGTTACTGAGATGGGTTTAGAATAGTATTGAGGCTCGGACATTTGAAAGCGTATAACGTTGATGGTTGCTATCTTTAAAAGGTGCTAAGGTAAAAAAAGCAGGACAGTTGAACCATCCTGCTAACCATTTACATATCAAACATTTTATTCTCCCAACTTTCAATTACACCCTTTTCAAATTCATCAAGATAGGTTTGAGTTTGCTCCTGCGTTGCATGACCCAACGCCTCGGTTATAAAACTGGTGTTGGCTCCCGAACGCTTTAAGCCGGTTGCATAGCTATGTCGACCAACGTTTGTAGTAAGCTTCAGGTTGGGTTCATCTATCAACTTAGCCAGCTTCTTTAGATTATCATTAACTGCTTTCAATGCGGTTTTCTTCCTCGTGTACTGTTGCTTTAATGTTATGTGAATACTAAGGTTAAGAATAGGAAACACGAACCCATCCGATACAGCGTTGCTCTCTTTAAAGTATTTTAATATAGCTAAGTTGTGCTCGTTGAGTGGTATTTCGAATTGTCCTCTTGTTTTCTTCCTAACATAGTAGATGTGCGTTTCTGAGATATCTTTCCATTTCAGATAAGTCATGTCCACAAAGTTCATCCCTCTGCTGTAGTAGCTGAACATAAACATTTGCTGCGCTAAGTGGAGTGCAGAGCCTGGTTCTAAGACAAGATTTCTAAGTTTCCCTATCTTGTCAAGTGCGATAGCAATCTTCTTTGTTTTGTGATCAAGCCGTTTGTTAACACTGTACTTCTTTTCTCCAAATGGGTACTCCTCTTGCTTCAGAAGTTTTTCCTCAATAGCCTGGTTGAGAATTCTTTGGATGTTCCGCATCTTAATGCTAATGGTCGTGTCCTTGTTCTTGCGCTCGTTTCTCAACCAGTACTCAAAGCTTTCAAGAAACCTTACGTTAACATCTGTAAGCAATGCATTAAGTCGAAACTTCTTTAAGATATTACGAACGTCATAACTTAAACCGGATTGACCAACTCGTCCTTGTTCGTCAAGGATAGATATTTGGAGGGAGTAATATTCCTGAAGTGATGTAATCTTAGGTCGCTCTTTATGTTTCAAATCGGCTTCAAATTGATCAAAGCTGAATGGCTCCTTTTCTAATTCGTAACGTTGGAGTAGCTTTTGAGCTTCGGTAAGTTTGCTTTCAAGTATCGCGTTACACTCTTTGTAGAACTGAAAGCTTCTACGGAACTTACCTAACCCATTGTCTTCGGCTTCCGCGGGTTTCCAATCTTCAATCTTGCATCGCCATTGCAAAGACTGATTTGTTACAAGCATGTTTAATACAAAGAACCGACTTTGTCGTTCATGTGTTACTCTTAGAGCAACAGCGTATTCGTTGTTAGATAACTTTTGTTTGGTTTTAAGAACTATCGCTATTGTAGCCATAACTGATTTGTTATGACAGTAACCGGAATCAGGAGGTCAACATGAAGGTCAACACCGAGGTCAACAAATGCAAAAGAGCACATTCAATTGGTCAAAAACCTCTTAAATATGCGCTCTATTGCTTCTTTCTTTCGTCGGGATGAGAAGATTCGAACTTCCGACCTCCAGCACCCCATGCTGGCGCGATACCGGGCTACGCTACATCCCGAATAATGTAGGAGTACAAATATATAATTTGCGAATTTAATTCAAAACTGTAAATTAAATCACCGCCTTTTTTAGTGCAAAAGATACTTTTAAGCTGGTTTATAGTTTTGACAAAGCTGTTTCTGACATTAAATTGTTAAATATCGAACGGATGCCTTTTATTGTATTTTGATTTTTTATCTTAACACCCTGTTAAATATAATTTACGAATATTTTTCGTTTAATTATGTATTTGATATTTTAGCGCTGAACTATGACTTCTGCCGAAAATTATGAATTACTCATTGAAAAGATAAATATCTTTATAAGGAAGTATTATTTTAATAATTTTTTGCGCGGCCTGATATTTTTGGGCGCAGGTTTATTCTCGGCTTATGTAATAATTACACTGAGCGAATATTTCGGAAATTTTAATATTCTCTTCCGTACTATTCTTTTTTATTTTTTTATTCTCCTCAACGCGGCCCTGGTGTGCTGGCTCATATTACCCCCGTTGTTGTCATGGCTTAAATTAGGTAAGTCATTAACGCATGATGAGGCAGCTGCAATTATCGGTAAACACTTTCAGGATGTAAACGACAAATTGTTGAACACCCTACAACTAAAAAAACTGGCTGCAGATGACGAAAAACACCGCTCTCTCATCGAAGCCAGTATCGATCAAAAAATAGAGTCGTTAAAGCCGGTAAGCTTTCCATCAGCTATCAACATCCGCGAGAATAGTAAATATCTTAAGTATGTTCTGGTACCGGTTGCCGTTATCCTAATCATCGCTTTGGCCGCGCCCTCTGTTTTAACCGAAAGCACAAAAAGGCTGATTAGGCATAATGAGTTCTTTGTGCCTGCTGCCCCATTCAAATTCAATATACTCAACAAAACCCTTTCCGTTGTTCAAGGCGATGACCTAAAGCTGGATTTGAAGCTGGATGGCGATAAATTACCTGCCGACGTATATGTAGAAACCGCCAACAATACCTTTAAGCTTGATAAAGAGAATATAAGCCGCTTTCATTACCAGTTTACAAATTTGCAGCAAAATACCAAATTCAAGCTCATTGGCAACGGTTTTACATCGGCCCTGTACGAGATTAAGGTGAACCAGAAACCGGCGTTACTTCATTTTGATGTAGAGTTAAATTACCCAGCCTATCTGCATAAAAAAAATGAAATTCTTGCAAATGCGGGCGATTTGGTGATACCAGCCGGAACAGCAGTCAAATGGCTGTTGCACACCCAATATGCAACCGGGCTGCAGTTTTTTATGAATAATGAACCACGCCAGGCGGTGGCAAATGGGCCAGGTTTATTTGTACATGACGAAAAGGTTTACAAAAACGCGGTTTACAGGCTTAACCCTGTAAACAACCAGGTAAACCACAGCGACTCGGCTACCTACCATATCAACGTAATTTTGGATGAACCACCGGTGATCAATGTTGATGAAAAACCTGATTCGGTAAGCATGAAATCGCTATATTTTAATGGAAAAATTCAGGACGACCATGGCTTTTCGGCTTTGAATTTCCATTATAATGTGCAGTCATCCGGCAATAAGGCTAATACAAAGACGTTTGTAAAGCGTGTGGAGGCAGATATGGGACAAACGCAGGCAGATTTCTTTTATTTCTGGAACTTAAAAGACATGGGCATTAGCCCGGGCGATCAGGTGACCTACTTTTTTGAAGTAGCAGATAATGATGGCATAAACGGACCCAAAAAAGCCCGCACTCCCGAACGTACGCTTCATGTACCCGATGCTAAAGAAGTAAACCAGCAATTGAATGCGGGCACCGAAGCTATCAAACAAAAAATGCAATCGGCCATTAAACTGGCCGGGCAGGTTGAAAAAGAATCGCAGAAACTCAACCAAATGCTGCTGAACAAAAACAGTCTTTCGTTTGATGAAAAAAAACAGGTAGAAGACCTGCTGCAAAAACGGAAAGACCTGGAAGATTTGGTAAAGGAAATAAAAGACGATAACAAAAAAAACCTATACAACAGGCAGGAAAATCAACGGCAAAATGAAGAGATTCTGGCCAAACAAAAACAAATTGAAGACTTGTTTAACAACGTGCTTGACCAAAAAACAAAGGAATTGTTACAAAACCTGCAGCAATTACTAAACGAGCAACAAAAGGACGCCACCCGCGATGAACTCTCCAAAATGCAAATGGACAACAAGTCGCTAAAAAAGGAGCTTGACCGCATGCTGGAGTTATATAAGAAGCTGGAGTTTGATCAGAAACTAAACCAGCAAATTGATCAGCTGAATAAGCTTGCTGATAAAGAACAAAAGCTATCTGAACAAACAAAGCAACAAGGCGCCGATAAAAACCAATTGCAACAGGAGCAGGATAACCTGAAAAAGGAATTTGACGAGGTAAAAAAAGGATTTGACGATTTGCAAAAAACAAATGAACAAGCCGAGCACAAAAGCGATTTCCAGAATCCCGAAAAAGAAACACAAAGCATAACGCAAAAAATGGAACAAAGTGCCGGCGATTTACAAAAAAACGATAAAAACAAAGCCAGTAAATCGCAAAAGCAGGCTGCTGACGAAATGAAGGATTTGGCCAGCAAGCTACAGCAACAAGATCAGGAGGGCGAAAGCAAAGAAAACGCTGTTGATGCCCAGCAACTACGTGAGCTGTTGAAAAACCTGGTGAACAGTTCCTTTAGCCAGGAAAAGCTGATGCAAACGCTAAAGACCACCAGCCCTACAGATCCTGCTTATATCACATTGTCGCAAAGCCAAAAGGACATTAAAGACAACCTTAAAACAGCCGAAGATAGTTTGTATGCACTCAGCAGGCGAATCCCGCAGATTCAATCAACCGTTAATACCGAAATTGGCAGTATAAATTCCCGTATAGACCAGGCGCTGGATAACCTGGGCGATAGGCGCACGGCCGAAGCCAACCGCAACCAGCAGCTTGCCATGACATCCATGAACAACCTGGCCCTGATGTTGAGCGAAGCATTAGATCAGCTGCAAAAAATGATGAATAAAAGCAAGGGCGGTAAAGGCAAGCCGCAATCAATATCGCAGCTAAACAAAATGCAGCAGCAGTTAAATAAAAACATGCAAAAAGCGCGAGAGCAAATGCAGCAGCAAGGTAATAAACCAGGACAAAGCCAACCCGGGCAAGGCAACATGAGCGAACAATTGGCCCGTATGGCGCGCCAGCAACAACAGATAAGACAACAGCTGGAGCAGATAAATCGTGAAGAAAATAAGAATGGTACAGGTAAATTAGGTAATTTAGATAAAATTTCGCAAGAAATGGAACAAACTGAGCGTGATCTCGTAAACAAGAAGATTACAGACGAGGCGTTAAAGAGGCAACAACAAATACAAAGCCGGTTATTGGAAGCTGAAAAAGCGCAACAGGAGCGTGAGCAGGATCAGCAGCGAGAAAGCCAGGCCGGCAAAAATATACCTCCGGGATACATAAAAGCGTTGCAGGGTTACCAGCAACAACGGGCAAAACAGACAGAACAGGTAAAAACAGTATCTCCGGCACTTAATTTGTATTACAAGCAAAAAATTAAATCTTACTTTGATCAACTTAATGCCAAATAATATGGAACAGGCAAATGTTCAAACCGGCGAATTATTCACGTTACAGCTACCGTCGAACCCGGAGAGCATAACGCAGCTTGAAGCGCTGATAGAAGAGATTGCTGACAAATACCATGTTGCAGACGATACCTTTGCCAACATGATGACCTGCTTAAACGAAGCCGCTATAAATGCTATTATACATGGCAACAAACTTGACGCAACCAAAAAGGTAATTATTAATGCCGATGTTGCCCCAAAGCGCGTTATATGGACGGTTACCGACGAAGGTGAAGGCTTTGATTATAATCACCTGGCCGACCCTACAGCGCCAGAAAACCTGGAGAGCCTTACCGGCCGTGGCGTTTTTATCATTAAACACCTGGCCGACCAGTGCATTTTTAATGCAAAGGGCAACGAAATTGAACTACATTTTAAAATATAATGCCCGCTATCAGCTTTTTTGAAGAAGACATAAACTATAAGCTAAAAAACAAAACCCTTGTGCGCCAATGGATTAAAGACACCATTGTTGCCGAGGGTTTTAAATTAAAAGAGCTGAACTACATTTTTTGCTCAGATGCTTACCTACTTAGCCTTAACCAGCAATACCTCGACCATGATACGTATACGGATATCATCACTTTTGACAACAGTGAGGTTGAAGGCGATATTGTGGGCGATATTTTTATATCGATAGAACGCATCCGCGAAAATGCTATCAAGTTTGGGCATTCGGAAACTGAAGAACTTCATCGTGTTATTATTCATGGGGCGCTGCACCTGGTAGGCTACACAGATAAAAGTGTTGTTACAAAGAAAAAAATGACACAAAAAGAGGATGAGTATTTAGCTAAGCGAAGTTTTATTGGCTAATTTTACCTGCATATTTGTTTAACCATCAATTATTTAAAACCATGAAATTACTTTCTTTAATATTGGGCTTCGTTTTAATGACGACCGCTCCATCTTCGGTTTATGAGTTTAAGCTGAAAACTATCGATGGCGACAATTTTTCGCTGGCCAAATACAAGGGCAAAAAGGTATTGATTGTAAACACAGCTTCAAAATGCGGCTTTACCAAACAATACAAAGATTTAGAAGCATTGGCCGAAAAATACAAAGGCAAACTGGTTGTAGTAGGCTTCCCGGCTAACAACTTTGGCAGCCAGGAGCCTGGGACGAATCAAGACATCAAGACCTTTTGTCATGACAATTTTAACGTAACCTTCCCGATGAGCGGAAAAGTTAGCGTTTTAGGTTTAGATATTGATCCTTTATTCCAATACCTTACAACAGCGCCAAATCCTGATTTTACAGGTGACATCAAATGGAACTTTGAAAAGTTTTTGATTGACGAAAATGGCAAACTGGTACACCGTTTCAGGTCGGCAACAACGCCAATGTCTGAGGATATTACCAAATACCTTAACTAAGACATCAGATATTATGATTTTGAAGGCTTCGGTTCACCGGGGCCTTTTTTGTTGATTGCTGGTGGCCCTGCTGCGTGGAAAATTTTTCGGAACTCTGAAGGAGGAATGACAATCGTCTTAACCCCCAATGTCATGCTGAATTTATTTCAGCACCCCACGTGCTAAGTATACATCATACGGATTACTTGTCCTGTGGGATCCTTCACTACGAGGATGACGCCGCTTTTACAGCACGTCATAGGTCGCCTGTCGAAAGACAGCGGGCAGGGCCTCTACGCGCGAGTCTTCGACAGGCTCAGACTGACAGGTCCGCCTACCTCACAAATACAACACGTCATGGGCAGCCTGCTGAACGATGATGGACGAGGGTATTCCCTATATTGTTAAAAGAGTGTAGTGTTGCGCAACAGGTGAAACAGCAAAAATGATCATTTGTCTAATAATCAACAAATTACGAATTGTCATAATTTACAAACCGCAACAGTAGTCAAAAAGCAGTGCTAAAAGTCATTCACCTGTCAATGAGCGACAGCAAATTGATTCAGGTGCCTTTCCTCAATTTTTTCCATAAAAAAGGCCTTTCCCGACGAATCAGAAAAGGCCTTTTTTGAAAGCTTTGGTGTATGCCTCTTAAAAAAGAGGTTGGGTAATTAAACTCTTTTTGATTTGATACGAGCTGCTTTACCGGTAAGGGCACGCAGATAGTATAATTTAGAGCGACGCACTTTACCAACGCTGTTCACCTCTATTTTATCAATGTTTGGAGAGTTAATAGGGAAGATACGCTCAACACCTATACCGTTAGAAACTTTACGAACAGTGAATGTTTCTGAGTTACCTGCGCTGTTACGTTGTATAACAACACCCTGGTAAAGCTGGATACGTTCTTTGTTTCCTTCTCTGATTTTATAATGCACACTTACAGTATCACCGGCCTTGAAGGAAGGAAACTGTCTTTTTTCTATTGATTGCTCTTCAACAAATTTTACTAAATCCATGATTTTTAGCTCTTAAAGCGATTTTTAGCCCGTAAAAATCGGATTGCAATTATAGGGCTTTTTTTTGATAAATAAAAACCTATTTTAAAAATTTCCACAATTTGTAATTTGTTAACAATTTGGGGGTGGTGAATGGTTGATTGGGTTGATTATGTGAGTGGTTATTTATCGCTTTTGCAATCGCTAAACTAATCCTCCAAATCGTCGGCAACAGTCCTTTTCTCGGTAAAATAGGCTATCACGGTATAAAACAGGCCGATGATAAGCAGGTTAAAAACAAAATTGATGAGCGTATCGCTTACCGAGTGTGAGCGTTTGTCGATATCGATAAATGTGTAAACAGCATAGGCAAATGCCATGACGAATATGAGCCAGCCGGCAACAGCGGTGGGCAAATAAAAAATTCCTTTACGGGTAAACCAGTTTAATTTCATGAGCTTAACTTTTAATGGAGATACTTTCGGTCATTACATAACTTATAAAAACAAATACAATAGCCAGGCTGATCAGGATGAGCACTATGTTCCAAAGCTTTACTTTAATGGTAATGCTCACCTCCTTCACCTTGCGCCTGTCGGGGTCGATGTTTTTTACACCTACGTGCAGTATGGAAAGCACATTGATAATGATGCAAACGATGGGCAGTACAAATAAAACTACCGGCCCCAGGAAATCGATAAAAGGAACTTTTGCCAGTCCCGACATCAGGCTAAACATAGCCGCGAACCAGCCCATACGGGCATGGAAGAAATAAAACATAAACACACATAATAAAAAATAGCAGGGCACTGCTATAAGCCACACCCCAAGCGCGGCCGAGCGGCTGGCATTCATGATGGCCATTTTTACCGTATTTTGATGCTGCGAAGGGTTTACATCCGGTACTTTTAAATTTTCCATTTGCTTTAAAAATTCATCGTTATTTTTCATGTTACTTACCCCTATAATGCGTTAACTCATTTTGGTTGCATTGCTACAACATGTTTCTTAATTTCTCTAATCCGCGCGACAGCAGCGATTTAATCGTTCCTTCGTTTTTACCCAATATCTCGCCAATCTCGGTATTGGTTTTTTGCTCAAAATAGCGCAGCGATATTACTTCCTGGTATTTTATATCCAGCTTCAACAGGTTCTGGCGTACCCGGTTATAATCGTCATAGGCTTTAAGCTCCTGCTCCATCATCTCCCGTTCGTCGGCAGCATTTTCATGCAGCAGTTTCTCCATCTGGGGGTTTTCCATCAGCTGCTGTAACGATTGAGGTTTGTACTTACTGCTACGGTAATATTGATTAAGCTCGTTGGTAGCTATGCGGTACAGCCATGACGATAGGCGGATGCCCCGCCATTGAAAGCCCCCGATTTTTAAAAAAGCTTTTAAAAAAGTCTCGGCGGCAATATCCTTCGATAAATCATAGTCGCCGGTGCGGCGCATAACATAGCCAAATACAGGTTTGTACCATGCGTCAAACACCTGCCCAAAAGCAGCCGCGTCCGTTCGGCATTGTTCAATAAGCTGGGCTTCCTGGCTGGGGTTCATGATTACAACATACCTGTAATGCAAAATGCACGGTTTGGTTGCAATCTAATTTAGAGAAAATTGGTGAGTGGTTGGATTCCTTATGTTCAATACAATCGCTATTAAAAAGCTCCCCCTTCAGGGGGCCGGGGGCTATTCCAACAAATCCGGCCTCCGCTGCTTTGTGCGTTCAAGCGCCTGCTCAAAGCGCCATTTTTCAATTTCGGGGGTATTGCCGCTTAACAGGATATCGGGCACTTTGTGGCCATTCCAGTCGGCGGGGCGGGTGTATACAGGGGCATCCAGCATATCGTCCTGGAACGAGTCGCTAAGGGCCGAGGTTTCGTCGCTGAGCACACCAGGGATAAGGCGCACAATGGCATCAACCAAAACGGCTGCCGGCAGTTCGCCGCCTGATAGTACATAATCGCCTATGCTAATCTCGCGGGTAACATAAATGTCGCGGATGCGCTGGTCTATCCCTTTATAATGTCCGCATAAAATAATGATATTGCCTTTAATAGAAAGCTGGTTGGCGATAGCCTGGTTAAGCCGCTCACCATCAGGCGACATAAATATCACTTCATCATATTCCCTTTCGGCCTTTAGCTTTTCGATGCAGGCCGCAAAAGGCGGAATGGTCATCACCATGCCGCTGCCGCCGCCGTAGGGGTAATCGTCTACACTTTTTTGTTTGCTGGTTGAGTAATCGCGCAGGTTATGCACATGAATTTCAGCAATGCCCTTTTTTTGGGCACGCTGTAAAATAGAATGTGCAAAAGGACTCTCTAACAAACCCGGCAAAACAGAAATAATATCAAAACGCATGTGCAAATATGCGGATTATTGATTTCAGATGTGCAAATATGCAAATTTCAGATGTTGGATAAACTTGGGCGTTTTAAACCGCATTAATTCAAAAGTAACAATGAAAACAAATTGTAAAGCCACCAGCCCCAATAATAATGCTACCCAGTAATCAACGCTGTATAGTACCCAGGTTAACACAATAAGTAAAGCATAAACGATGTAAACGCTTATCAGCATCGCTGTAAGCCTGATAGATTCTTTGATATTATCTTCGTTTTTCCCCTTCGAAGCTATCCATATCAAGGTAAATGGAAATATCAGATACAGCGTAATCTCCGGAACTTTTATATTCCATCGTGATAAAACAATCAGGATTATTGCGCCAATTAAAAAAATTAAAGTAAGCCATTTTCCTACTATATTAAATGGTAGATAAGGCAGGTAAAATGGTCGCCCCATTACTCCTTTGATACGTAAATAGTATAGCCGTGCAATAAATATGATCAGCAGAAAAAGCAGGTTATAGTTAATAACGATATCTGAAACAACACTGTTATGCCACCTGAAAATTCCTGATAAAAATATGATTATCAATAGCATCATCAAAAAAAGGTGTACCAATACCGCCCAATATAAAGCATTCAGCCTTAACTTATAAATTTGAGCGCTTTCATCTTTAAACTTCGAAAATCCGATAAATAACAAACCTCCAATCAATAAGGTGGTTGCAACTTCATCCGTGAAGTTATCATGCCCCGTTGCTAAAAAAAATCCCGAACGCCGAACAGGACCATAGCTCAGAAAAGGGATAACATAATGGCCAAACTGAAATAAAGCACCCAAAATGAAGCCGGGGATAGCCATAGCAATCCCTATTATTTTAAAATGCCAGGAAAATAACAAAGAGGGTTTCATTGTGATTGGGTTGAACCTAAAAGTAAGCAAAAAGGTGCAGAAATCAATATATCTGATTCTTGATCCTTTATTCTGCCATTCTTGATTCTCCTCTACCCCCTATGCTGGTAAATGCTCCATAAATTACCCGCCGGGTCTGTAAACGTTGCGGTTATCTCCGGGAAATCTTTACCTATCGGCTGTACTATATTGCCGCCATTGGCGGCAATAGTTTTCACCGTAGCTTCGGCATCATCAACCATAATAGATATAATAAGGCCTGGTTCTGCCTGGGGCTTGCGGCCGGTTACCCACATGCCGCTTACCTGGCCCACGCCGTCATCAAAAGAGGCGTTCCCCTGGTTATCCTGCCGGATATGCCAGCCAAATGCTTTTTGAAAAAAAGCCGCTGATACCGCGATATTATTCGCCGGGATCTCGATATAACAGATCTTGCCGTTACCAAAAGTGGGTTGGTTTGCCATGGTTATTTAATTTTAAGATCGTGAATGAGTACTTGACTCTTGATTCTAATGTCTTGATTCTATAGCGACTTCTGTATCTGCCACCGGTGCCCAAATGGATCTTCAATACTGCCCTGGCGGTAGCCATAATCATAATCCTGCACGGGCGAGGTGATTTTTGCGCCGGCAGCAACGGCCTGCTCAATAACGGCACGCACATCCGCTACAAACAGCCCAATAACTACAGAATGCCTGCCGCCTGTAAGGCTATGCAGGCCCGAGTGTAACGTTTGTTCGTGCAGATGAAACATGGCTCCGTTGATGGATAATTCGGACACATGTATAGTTCCATCATCGTTGCTGAAACGCCGGAGTTCTTCTGCGCCAAAAGCATCAATATAAAAGCTAATGTCTTTTACGCCATTGGGTATGGCCAGTTCGGGGGCAAAAACAGGTTTATCTTTCATCGTTATCAGGTTTAATTAATCTTCATCATCTAATATAAATATAGCCTCAACCGGTTTGCCAAATACGCGGGCTATTTTTAGGGCCAATACGGTAGATGGTACGTAGCGGTTGCTCTCGATTGTATTAATGGTTTGCCGCGATACACCAATAGCCTGGGCCAAATCGGCCTGGGTTATGTTTTTGATAGCGCGCTCAACCCTTATGTTGTTTTTCATCGCTATTCCTTAATTAAACGGTTATTCTGGAAAATCTTCCACCTGAAACGGATAATAAAGAATACAAGGGGCACCAGTAAATTTAAAAATAAAATATGTTCGGTATCTGTAGAAAAAATGAGGCTGACGATCAAAAACAAAAAGTTAACATAAACCGACCATTGTAACGAATCGAGCCGGAGCCGCACTATCTGCTCATCCTCAATTTTTTCTTTCGAGAAAGCTGCGATAAATAAGCCAATGGCCATCAACAAGGTTGTCGACATAAAAAACAGGTGCCTGCCATTAAAAATGCCATCGGCCATGCCATCTCCATGCATTCCCATCAATTGTTTTTTATATAACACAATAGGGATATGCACAACTACCAGGAAGTAGCCCAAATAACGCCCCCAGTACGGAAATAAGAATAAAGGTTTCATTGCTGTAAAGTTTGATTTACCAAATGTAAAACAAACTTTACAAATGTCAAATATATTTGACATTTTATTCTGGGCAAACATGTAAACAGTTAACCGCAATAAGCTTATTGCATGAGGAGATATAAGCATCAACCGACACCCTGTTTTTATTGCTGATCCTGGATAAATGATCCGGGTGCCGAAGAGACTTGTATTGGCTAACACCATGCAAAAATATTTGAATGCCTAATTTCTTCAACAAATTCGGTGTTAACCATGTTAAAATACAAAACATTGATTATCATATTTTTATAAAAGAATATCTGAAATGTGTTAAGTTATGTTAACCATGTTTATATGCGTTTGCCCTGACATTTTATTTAACAGGACGGAGACTCGCCCCGGCAAGAAATATAAATTGAGGCACCTTCCTCCTGTTCCGCCTCGTCGAAAGAGTAGCAGTACGCCGGTTGGAGGGTCGGCGAGTGGGTTTTAGCAGGGGGCGATCGCCGGAAAGGCCGACGCTGTATTAATTATAAAACATGGGGGAGCCCGTTACACATTCCCTCGACTCATCCAACTTATCACCGCTTTAATTTCGCCGTAACTGTAGTTATCGCCGAGGATTTGTTTGAGGGGCGAGAGCATTTGGGAGCCGTAGCTTTCAACGGCATCTTTAATGGCGGGGATTTTTTGGGCGGGTACCAGGGCTTCTACCTCCAGCTCGCCCGATTGCACAAAAAAGCCAAGGTGGCTTTCGATGGTCATGGGCGAGAGGCTGCGCTCGGTGGCAATTTCGGCAACTGTTTTGCCGGTTTGGTAAAGCCTTAGCGACTCGGTACGGGTATCGTTTGTTTTGCGGGCCTTAATGGGCTGTGCCGGCCGGACGGACGCTGCCTTGCGTTCTTTCTTGGGCGATTTATAGGCAATTTTTGATTCGAGGCCTTTTTCTTTGGCGTAATCTTTCACGGGCTGCAGCAGCTCGCGGCCGTAGCGGGCCAGTTTTACATCGCCAAAGCCAGAGATCAGGCGCAGCTCGTCGAGGCTTTGCGGCAGGTAGGTGGCCATCTCCACCAGGGTAGCATCGGATACAATGATGTAGGCCGGCACGTTCTCGTTTTGCGCAATATCGTTGCGTACACGTTTGATGCGGCTCAGCAGTTCGGCTTCGTGCGGTGGCGCCTGTACGTGGGTGTGGGTTTCTTCAACGGTTTCGCTTTCAATAAACTCAACCTTTTGCAGGCCTTTTAGCACGGCGGCACTTTGGTCGGTTAGTTTTACAATTGGGTATTCATCGCCGCCCATTTGCAGGTAGCCCATGGTAAGCAGCTCGCGAATGTAGCGCTGCCAGTCGGGCTTACTGATATCGGCACCAATGCCATAGGTTTTAAGCTGTTTATGTTCGTCGCGGATCTTTTCAGATTTCGATCCGCGTAAAAAATCAATCACATAGTTAATGCCGAAACGCTCGTTGAGCCGGGCCACGGCCGAGAGGGCTTTTTGGGCTATCAGCGTGCCATCAAAGCGTTTAAACTCGGTAAGGCACACATCGCAGGAGCCACAATTGGGCGGGAAAGCCTCGTCAAAATAGTTCATCAAGTATTGGCGGCGGCAGCTTTGCAGCTGGCAGTAGCGTACCATATCGTTCAGCTTGTTCAGCATAATGCGGCTTTGGGCCTCGTTACCCTCTATGCGTGCAAAATGCTGCAGCTTACCTGCATCGCCCGGCGAATACAATAGCAATGCCTCGGATGCCAGGCCGTCCCTGCCTGCACGGCCGGTTTCCTGGTAATAGCCCTCGATGTTTTTAGGCAGGTCGATATGCACCACGTAGCGCACGTTTGATTTATTGATGCCCATGCCAAAGGCGATGGTAGCTACGATGATCTTCACTTCATCGCGCAAAAAGGCTTCCTGGTTGCGTACCTTGGTTTCGTTGCTGAGGCCGGCGTTGTAGGCTTCGGCAGCAAAGCCGGCGGCTTTCAGATCGTCGGCCAGGTCTTCGGTAGATTTACGGGACAGGCAGTAGATAATGCCCGATTCGTCCTTCCGCTCATTTAAAAAGTTAACCAGCTGCTGAAAGCTGTTCTTTTTGGGGATAACCCGGTAGGTGATATTTTCGCGGTTAAATGATGATACAAATACTTTGGGCTTGTTAAGATTGAGTTTCTCGAGGATATCCTTTTGTGTAAGCTTATCGGCAGTGGCGGTAAGCGCGATGACAGGCACATTCGGGAACTCGGTTTTCAGCTGGGCCAGCATCAGGTACTCGGGGCGGAAATCGTGCCCCCATGACGAGATGCAGTGTGCTTCGTCGATAGCTATCTGTACTACATTCAGTGTTTTTAAAAACGGAACCAGTTTGTTCTCGGCACCAAACAAACGCTCGGGCGCAAGGTATAGCAGGCGGATTTGGTTGTTCCTCAATTTTTCTACCAGTTGGCGCTGCTCCTCGGGGTTTTGTGCCGAGTTTAGGAAAGCTGCCGGGATACCGCTTACGTTCAGGCTATCTACCTGGTCCTTCATCAAGGCAATAAGCGGCGATATAACGATGGTTAGCCCGTTAAGTAATACCGCGGGCAACTGGTAACATAATGATTTGCCGCCGCCGGTTGGCATCAGCGCCATTACATCCTGCCCATTTAATATATGTTGGATAATGGCGTCCTGCTGGTGCCTGAAAGCGCTATAACCAAAATATTTTTGCAGGGCCTGGAGAGAATTCATAGATGTGCAGATATGCAGATTGATTTTTGTTTTTCAGGGGCAAATTACAAATTATCAGGGAGATTGCTAAAATTTTTAGATTTTTTGTAGATGGATTTTGTCTGAACTCGGATTAAGCAGATTTTTCGGATTATTTGGATTTTGATTTTCAGACTTCGATTGTTTAAAGAATCGAGGTAATCTCTTAATCTGACGAATCCGAGTTCAGATAAAATCATCTGCACATCTGAAATCTGTAATCTGCACATCCAACCAATGTAACAATCTGCACATCTGCACATTTGAAATTTGCACATCTGCACATATTTTCCGCATATTTAGCTTTTACTACTATCTGTATCAATTTTATGATAAAAAAGCTACTTGTTGTGCTATTGGCTGTTGTTTCGGCAACGGTATCCTTCGCCCAAAAAATACAATCGCCGGATGAATTCCTGGGTTATAAGCTGGGTACCCAGTTTACCCCGCACTACCGTATTGTGGAGTATTTTAAATATGTTGCCCAGGCTTCAAAAAATGTAAAGCTGCAACAGTTTGGGAGCACTAACGAAGGCCGGCCCTTGCTGGCCATGTTCATTGCATCGGATGAAAATATTGGCCGTTTGGAGGAGATCCGCCATAATAACCTGCGGGTAGCCGGTGTAGAAAGCGGACCTGTTATTACCAACGTACCCGTAATTACCTGGTTAAGTTATAACGTGCATGGTAATGAGCCGGCATCAAGCGAAGCCGCCATGTGGACTTTGTATGATTTAGTCGACCCATCAAATGCCCAAACCCAGGCCTGGCTTAAAAACACGCTGGTGGTTATTGACCCTTGCCTAAATCCGGACGGACGCGACAGGTATGTTAATTTTTATAACTCGGTACACGGCATTAGCCCCGAGGCCTACCCAACATCGCGCGAGCATGCCGAACCTTGGCCGGGCGGCAGGGTAAACCATTATTACTTTGACCTTAACCGCGATTGGGCATGGCAGCAGCAAAAAGAAACCCAGGCCCGTGTTGGTTTGTTTAACCAGTGGCTGCCACAAATACATGTAGATTACCACGAACAGGGCTACAACGCCCCATACTATTTTGCACCAGCTGCCGAGCCTTATCACAAAGACCTTACCCAATGGCAGCGCGATGCGCAGGTGATGATTGGTAAAAATAACGCCAAATACTTTGACCAAAATGGCTGGATGTACTTTACCAAATACGAGTTTGATTTGCTTTACCCGTCTTATGGCGATACCTATCCTTTATACAATGGGTCGATAGGGATGACTTATGAGCAGGGCGGTATAAGCGGCGGCCTGGCGGTTACCACCCGCAGCGGCGATACGCTTACGTTGGTACAGCGGGTGGCGCACCACCACTCAACCAGTTTAAGCACGGTGGAAACGGCATCGGCCAATGCGCAAAAATTCAAGGATGAGTTTAAAAAGTTTTATGATAACAGCCGGGCCAACCCGCCGGGCGAGTACAAAACCTATGTTATTAAAAACGATAACAATAATAAAATAAACGCCATGGCCAAACTGCTTGCCCGCAACGGTATTCAGTATGGTTTTGGTTTGGCCAATAAATCGGTTACGGGGTATGATTATATTAACGGCAAAACCGAACCTTACGCTGTAGGGCCTAATGATCTGGTGGTAAACGCCTATCAGCCTAAAGCGGTATTGCTGCATGTACTGCTGGAGCCCAAAACTATTATCCCCGATTCAAATACGTATGATATTACGGCATGGTCGCTCCCGTATGCATTTGGGTTGAAGGCTTATGGGGTAAAAGAGTCATTAAAGCCGGCAAGTGCCGAGTGGAGTATTACCGCGCCAAAGCCGCTGGTGAATACCCATGCTTATGCCTATGTGTCATCATGGTCTTCGGTAGCTGATGTAAAATTCCTGGCGGCTTTGTTTAAGAAGAAGATTAAAGTGCGCTACGCCGAAAAACCATTCGATGCAGCCGGCAAAACCTTTGCACCCGGCTCGTTATTAATAACCCGGGCAGGTAATGATCGGGCCGATTTTGACCAGGTGGTTACCCAAACCGCTGCCGAACTTAACCAGGAGGTTACACCGCTTTCATCGGGCTTTGTGGATAAAGGATCGGACCTGGGATCGGATGCAGTTAAATACATCCGCCAGCCTAAAGTAATGCTGGTTGCCGGCGATGGCGTAAACTCCGAAGCCATGGGCGAGGTATGGCACCTGTTTGAAGCGCAGCTGGGCTACCCTATTACGCTGATCAGGTACCAGGATATTCCCCGCACCCGCCTGGCCGATTTTGATGTGGCTATTTTTCCGGACGGACGCTACGATGATTTCCCATCCGAGAAGTTGCAAAACTGGGTGCGCGATGGCGGCCGGTTAATTGCTATTGATAATGCCGTGGCAACACTGGTTGATAAAAAAGGCATCCTGCTGAAAAAGAAAGAAGATAAAAAGGATGATAAGGACAAAGATAAAACCGTTAAAATTTATGGCGAGCGCGACCGTGATGCCATCCGCGAGCAAATTCCGGGTGCTATCTTCAAGCTTAACCTGGATAATACCCATCCGCTTGGTTTCGGTTTACCAGACTATTACTATTCACTTAAACTGAACGACGATATCTACGAGCTGTTTGGCGATGGTGATGGCTGGAATGTGGGCACCATTAAAAAAGACAGCTATGTATCGGGCTTTGCCGGTGCCAAAGCCAAACAGAAAATCAATAACGGCTTATTGCTTGGGGTACAATCCCTGGGGCGTGGCTCGGTTATATATATGGCAGACGATCCACTGTTCCGCAGTTTCTGGGAAAATGGTAAACTGCTGTTTAGCAACGCTGTGTTTATGGTGGGGCAGTAAGTTTCAGATGTGCAAATGTGCAGATATCAGATGTGCAGATGAAAAAGAGGCCGATCGTACGTTGGATGATCGGCCTCTTTTAATTAATGACTGATGTTTTTTGCAAATCATTTAAAAATCATTTGCATATCTGCACATCTGAAATCTGCATATCTGACTAATTGTTCCCTTTCACCCTGCCCTTTTCGTCGTCGGCGCCGCTGCGGTGCTGGCGTACTTTGATGGAGTTGTTGCCAAAGTTGTAGGTGAGGGTTAACCGGCCTACCCTCGAGTCGTTTTTCTGTTTAATGGTGAACTCATTGCCAAGTGCGTTACTGCTAAGGTCGTTACGGCGGATGTTGAAAATGTCATCGCAGGCAACTTTAACATTTAGCTTTTTATCCATAAATGATTTGCTTATGCCCAAATCTACCGAGTAGCGGGGCCTTATTTTGTAAATGGCATAAGTTAATGCCGATTGATAATCGCCCATGAGCTCTAAACGAGCGCCCGCAAATTTAAAGGTCTGTGTCATCCTGGCCTGGTATGCCCATTGTCCATCCTTAAAATTTTGGCCGGCCAGCGTATCTGATTTAAAGCCCAGGTAAAATGCTGTTACATTAATATTGCCTTCCCACCATTTGGTTATAGTAAAGGGAGTATTGATATTGGCGTTATAACCAGTTTGTGTTTGCAAATTTGCATTAGTTTGAAACGTCTTTTTACCTTCGGTTAATATCAGTTCTGTAATGGCATTGGTAGTGTGGCTGTAGCCCAGGCTCACGTTAACTGTTTTTTTATAAGTGTAATTTAATTCAAAATTTTGAGTGTATTGCGGGTTAAGGAACGCGTTGCCCTTGCTAAAGGTATATGGGTCCAGGTAATAAATAAAAGGGTTCAAATTGTCGTACCCGGGCCTGTCAATCCTGCGGCTGTATGAAAAGCTAACTTCATTTTTATCGTTAATGGTATGGTTGATAAAAGCGCTTGGGAAAAGGTTAAGATAACTGCGTTTTACCGGTGTGCTGCCCATCAGGTTTCCGTTCGATTGGGTGTTTTCGGCACGTAAGCCAAGCTGTACCGATGTTTTTTTGAATTGTTTGTTGATATTCAAATACCCGGCCTGAATTTTTTCGGTATAGATGAAGTGATTGGACCGGCCTTTATCATTAATAAAAACACCGTTGCTATCTATCTGCGCACGCAGGTCATTGTCGGTTTTAACACTGCTGAATTTAGCCCCAACTTCAAGCTTGATGGTTTTAGTGAGCGGTTTGGCGTAATCAACTTTGCCGGTATATATGGTGATATCTGACGGCGTTTGGTTCAGCAAAATCTGCGACGCCCTTTGCGGACTGCCATCTGCTAAAAAATAATCGGTATTGTAGCGGGCATCAGAAAAGTTTCTGAACTTGGAGTAATCCAGGTCGACGCTTATTTCCTGTCCGCTGGTATCTATTTTATATTTGTCGTTAAGGTTAAGCGCAAAGTTTTTATAGGTTTGAGGTATAGTGGATACCGTATGCAAGGATGAATCGGCCACGCCGTATTGTTTGCCAATAATGGTGTGTGTATCATTGGCGTCATTACCGCTATTGTTATAACCGCTCACTACAAAACCGATGATATGCTTGTCGGTAAGGTCATAATCTGCACCTAAGCGATAATTATTATAATGATTTGATCCGGGCATTGATGATTGCTGATCAAAATATGTTTTGTAGCCGGCGCTATCGGTAACACGTTTAATGCCGAGGTTATGCCCGCGCTTATTATCGCCATGGCTAAATGTACCAAACATATTCAGCTTACCATCCTTATGGTTAAGGTTTAAGCTGCTGTTATCGCGCCAGTACCAGCCGCGGGCAATACCGGCAGTAATACTTCCGTTTGTGCCCGATTGGGTATTCTTTTTAAGTTTGATGTTGATAATGCCCGAGTTGCCAGCAGCGTCATATTTTGCTGATGGATTGGTGATAATCTCGATCGATTTGATGGTATTACCGTCAGTCGAGCGTAACAGTGTAGCCAGTTGCGCGGCGGTAAGGTAAGTAAGCTTATCGTTAATCATTACAGTTACGCCCTGTTTGCCTTTAAGGCTAATGTTATCGTCCTTATCAACAGTTACGCCGGGGGCCCTTGCCAAAATTTCCATTGCGGTATTACCGGCGGCAAGTACACTGCCTTCTACATTCATTACGGTGCGGTCAATTTTGCGCTCAATAAGCGGTTTGGTGGCAGTAACGGTAACCGTTTTTAAAGTTGTGTTGCCGGGTTGCATGTTTAAAACAGGCACCTCGACTTTGGTTGAGCCTTCGGTAACGGTAAAAGGTTTGCTCACCGCTTTTACATAACCAACAACGGTGGCTTTTACCAGGTATTTACCTGCGGGTATTTTATCAAAAGAGTAAACGCCATTATCGTTACTTAAAGCCCCTTTAACTACGGTGGAGTCGGTTGCTTTTATGATGCTTACGCTGGCGTAGTCAAGCGGTTTGCCCTGGTCATTTACCAGCGAACCTGATACTTTGGCGGCACCCGTATTGCCGGTTTGGGCAAAGGACGCACTCCAGCTGATAACTACAAGCAGGAGTGTGTATAATATATGGTTGATTTTAGTTTTCATTATTGTGTTGTTAAAAAGTTTGGGCAATACAATGCCGTTAAGGAAAATAGTTCCTTTTAAAATTTGTAAATAAGTTTTTAGCTGTTTTGGCGGTGGCCTTAAGTGTGTTTAGTAGTTATTTGATATAAGCTTTTTATTCATAGTGTATGTCAGTTTAAGGCTGGCCAAAGGGTAAGCGTCTTCGCCGGGCGCCTGATCTGTAATTATTGTGTCTTTTTATATTAAGATGCACAATAGGGTGCTTTGGTTACAGAGAAATTAAACTTTTTAACACAGGGAATAAATTTTTAGCAATATTCAGTACAATGGTCTGGCCTATCGACTGGCTGCTATCGGGTTGGGTTTGAGCTGAAACAAAAGAATTTAGTTTAACAGCAGATGGCTGGTTTTGGGTAAATGTAAGGTAATAAAAAGGAATAATAAGCCCGCTAAATAATAGCAGGCTTATGTATTTTATAACTGATCGCATTATATATTATATAACGATGTGGTTTTATTGCTGATTTGCATTTTTTAGGCTATCGGCTACCTCTTGCCTCCTCAGGCTGTCGATAGTTGCCTGTGGCACCGGCGGAATATCGCACTCGATGCCGTTTTCTTTCATTATAAATTTTGCGCCAAGTGGGTTAAGCGGTTTATTGCTTTGCTGACAATCATAAGGGTTAAAGCCTATGTTAACATCCAGCCTGGTATCAATGATCAATTTTGAATTTAATGGCACTTTTAAGGTAAGGTGCAAATTTTGACCACGCCATAATGTACCGGCGGTCCTTTCCAGGTGTCGGTCAAATTTCAACACCGAATCTTTTTGGATAAAACGGTAGGTGATGTTTTTGGTATTGGTAAGCGCATCCTCATAATCGCGGCCGCGGGCGGTAAACGATTCAACCAATACGGGTTGTTGTACATCGCTTTTTTCGATATCGATGCTTACCCGGTTTGGGCCGTCCATCTCGTCGTTGCCGTTAAAGTCGTCGTCTAAAATAACCATGCCGTTAAAACGCTCTTTTATGCGCAGGCGGGTACTATCCTCGTTGCTCAGGTATTTGGCATCGTTAAGCTGCAGGTAGTAGGTATTGTTTGCCGGGGCTTTAATGTTAATGGTGGTGTTTAGCCTTGCGCCTTCCCTGAAATCAACAGATGCCCTTACACCGTAATATACTACCGCACCAAGCGCTGCCAGCCATACACATAATAAAGTGGTGCCAACCGAACGGTTGAATGATGCATTCCTGAATAAAAAGCCAATAATGAGTAATATAATAGCGGTTAAAGGAATAGCCAGTAGTAAAAAGCCCCCTGCTATAAACACAAGGTTTGTATTATGGTTAACTATATTGAACGGAAATATATGATAGATATCTGTTTTACCGAACGCTAAGAACATAATAACAACCACAATAAGCGCGATAGCAAGGCCAAAACAGCCTAATAATATGCCACCGGCTATTATTTTACCAAGCAGGCTGCCCGCGCCTCTTAAAAACACACCAAGGTGATCGAAAAAATCGCCGATAAAATCCCGGGTTTTGTAAACAAAAGGCCTTGCCTCGTGCTGAAAGTTGTGCAGGTTTTCTTTAACCGAACTCAGTTCTTCCTCGAAGCTCTTTTTAAAACCTTTCAAGTCTTGCTTCTCGCCTTTCATCGCCATCCTGTCGGCGCGGCTAACGGCTTTGGGAATCACCATCCACAATATAACGTATAAAAAGAAGCCGCTGCCTGCCACACAAAGGAAAATAACAAAGGCCAGCCTGATCCAAACGGCCGGGATATCAAAATAATTGGCAATGCCGGCTGCAACACCGCTCACCAGGTGATCGTCCGGATCGCGAAAAAGGCGGCGGCGCTCGGTGTTATAGGCGTAAGAATTGTTTCCGGGTGCTTTTGCATCGCTTTCGGCCGATTCAAAATCCTCAACCGAGCCCATTTGCTCAATTACAAGCTTTACGTCCTGCTCCACAATAACTTGCTTGCTTTGGCTTGCTAAAATTTCGTTAAACATTTCGGCAATGCGATTTTCAATGTCGGTTGTTATCTCCAGGCTGTCGGCCGAAGTAGAAAAATGACGTTTTACATCTGTCATGTAAAGTTTAAGTACGTCATAAGCATCCTCTTCGATGTGAAAAACGATGCCATTTATGTTGATGATGATAGTTTTGTTCATGATGAGTAGTAATTTCAGGGTTTTTTATTTTCTGTCTCCAATGGCCGTTTGCACAGCGTAAACTAATTCCTGCCAGGTTTTATCCAGCTGTTCCAGCACATTCCGGCCCTCGTCTGATAGTACATAATACTTTCGTGGCGGCCCTGAAATCGACTCGACCCAGTTGTAGGTGAGCAGTCCATTGTTTTTTAAACGGGTTAATAACGGGTACAGAGTACCCTCAACTACAAGTAGTTGGGCTTTCTTTAGCTCAGCAATTATGTCTGAAGCATATGTTTCGCCCTTGGCTATGATGGATAGGATGCAGTACTCCAGTATGCCCTTCCTCATTTGGGTTTGTGTGTTTTCGACGATCATAATACAAAGATATATGTTTAAGACTGTATTATGCAATACATAGTACTAAAATTATTAATATTTATTATAAAAGATGCTTTTTTTAAAAAAAAGTCATCTTTTTAAAGATTTTACTTGACTTTTTGATAACGTAACATTACTTTTAACATTAATTAACTATTAACTGATCTTATTATTAACAAAATGAAAAAACTTCTACTAGCAAGTTTGTGCTTTCTGTTGTTATGCCTAACACAGGTTTATGCGCAAAACCGTACAGTAACTGGTACGGTTACGGCCAAAGATGACGGCCTACCCATCCCGGGAGTATCAGTAAAGGTAAAGGGAACCTCGAGCGGAACCCAAACCAATGCTGCCGGTAAATTCTCTCTCAGTGTGCCTCAAGGTGCAGTATTGTCCTTCTCCTTCATCGGGTATGCAACCCAGGAAGTTGCTGTTGGAACAAAAAGTTCATTTGACGTTGTGCTGCTAAGTTCAAACAGCCAGTTGAATGAGGTTGTTGTAACCGCGTTGGGTGTTCAGCGCCAGGCAATATCGTTAGGCTACTCTACAGCCAAGGTATCTGGTAAAGACATTACCCAGGCAAAACCAATCAGCGTTGTTAACGGCTTAACAGGTAAAGTATCTGGTTTGCAGGTTACAACGGTAAACAACGGTTTGTTTGCAGCAACGCGTGTTACATTACGTGGTAACAGGTCATTGCTTGGTAACAACCAGCCACTTTATGTAGTTGATGGGGCTATCTTCTATAGCGATATCAGCACGCTTAACCCGGAAGACATTTTGGAAACCAGTGTATTGAAAGGTTCAAGCGCCTCGGCTGTTTACGGTTCTGATGCATCAAACGGTGTAATCGTAATTACAACCAAGCATGGTACAAAAGGCTCCTCTGCATTAACTGTTTCGTCTACGGTATCAGCTGAAAAAATATCTTACATGCCAGATTATCAAACCCGTTTTGGTAGTAACGGTGGTGAAGGTGAAGTACTTGACTTTAGCAAATTTGGCGATGGTAAGGGCAACTATTACTATTTCCCTTATGAAAATCAAAGTTACGGTCCCGAGTTTAATGGCCAATTAGTTCCTGTTGGTCGCCCTGATGCTAAAGGTAATGTTGAAATGGTTCCTTACAGAGCTGTTAAAAATCAGAAAAAGGATTTCTTCGACACAGGTATCACCACACAGCACAACTTCTCTTTCAATTCCGGCGATGAGACCGGCAGTTTCTACATGTCAGGCCAGGATTTGCACAGTAAATCTGTTATGCCAAAAGACGAAGGCCGCAGAGACATCTTCCGTGTGGGTGGCGATAAAAAATATGGTAACTTTTCAACCAGCTACTCTGTTGCTTACACTTACAAAACTCAAAACCAAACCAATACAGGTGCAGTTTATAATGACCTGATCGAGTCGCCTGTATTTATACCTGTTGTAGATCTGAGAGATCCTGACAGCAAATACGGTAACCCTGATACTTATTACAACGACTATTATATCAGCCCGGGTCAAATTATTAAGCAAACAAGGTACCTGAATGTTGAAAACCACATTCAAGCCAACCTACAGTTAAATTACAAAGTTGCAAACTTCTTGAACTTCTCGTATCGGGCGGCCCTTGATAATACAAGTCAAAGAACTGAAGTTAAAGATGCGGGTAGAACTTATAGCGCTTATACGCTAGACAATAATTCGTCTACAATTATTTATCCTGATACAGACGGAGATGGGAAATTGGATGTTGTGGAAGGCGATGGTGCCGGAAAAAAAGCTGATGGTTCCAACGTACTGCCATCATACGGAACAGGAGATTTTACTAATATACTTTTTAGCTCTGATTTCCTTGCTAACTACAATTTTAAACTTCCGAAGAATTTTAAATTGGATGGTACATTGGGTGTTGCTTACATAGACAATAAAATTACAGGAACCAATATCAATCAAACCCCATTAAATTTCACACCTTACAATACCCAAAACTTTGCGTCTGTGCCGGGTATTGGTCAGGGAACTGCTCAGGCACGTAAAATTGGTTATTTTGGTACAGCAACTTTAGGTTATAAAAGTTACGCGTTTATACACGGTTCATACCGTACCGACTTAGATACCAGGTTATCAAAAGCCAATAAGTATATTCCTTACTATGATATTGACGGTTCGGTTGTAATCAGTGAAATCTTTAAAGGCATTGCCGAAAGTGATTACCTAAATTTTGTTAAGGTACGTTATGCGCACTCATTAACAGGTAACGCCTCTCCTTTAGCTAACGGCTCACAATACATTGCTAACGGTGCTTATCGTACTATACCAACGGTTGGTTTGGCTGCAGGTTTCCCTTACAGCAGCACAAGCATCTCAGGTTATTCGTTAAGCACTTCAATTGCTAACCCTAATATTAAGCCGGAAAAGGTGTTGGAAGATGAGGTTGGTTTAGACCTGGGCTTCCTGAAAGACAGATTAACATTAACTGCTTCTGCTTACAAATCGACAACAAAGGACGGTATTGTAACTGCTCAGGTTTCAAGGGCATCTGGTTTTACATCAGCGTTATTAAATGCTGCTAACACAGAGAACAAAGGTTTGGAGTTAGATTTACATGGTACAGTTATTAAATCACAATCTGTTACCTGGACGTTAGGTGTGAACTATACCAAACAATCAAGTAAAGTATTAAGTATTGTAAGCGGTGTTCATGAATTGTTGATTGGCAATAATACCTTCGCAATTGTTGGTCAATCATATCCTTCAATTAAGGGCTATGACTGGAACAGGGATCCTGCTACAGGAAAAGTAATAGTGAGCGCTACCACCGGTACTCCAACAAGAGCTGGGGCTACAAGCTTCTTAGGCAATGCTAACCCTACCGATCTTTTAGGTATCAACTCGTCTGTAAGCTACAAGGGCTTTACTTTAAACTTAACTGTTGATTACCGCGGAGGTTACAAAATATTTAACCAAATTGGTAATACCCAGGATCACTCGGGTGTTGGTATAACAACAACACTTACTGGCCGCCAGCGCTTTGTATTCCCGAATTCGGTATATAAAGATGCTAATGGCAATTATGTTGATAATACCAATGTGCTTATACAAGATGCTAACTTTAATTTCTGGCCAACTACCTATTTAGGAGTTGATGCTAACTATGTAATAAGCGCTGCAGCGTGGAAATTACGTGAAGCTTCTTTAGGCTACGCGTTCCCTAAAGCCTGGTTAAGAGATGTTAAATTCATTAAAGGTGTAAACGTTTCTGTTTCTGGCCGTAACTTGTTAATGTTCCGTCCATCAACAAACAAATATACCGACCCAGAGTTTAACGAGGATACCAGCAATGCTGTTGGTAGAACATCAGTTAACCAGGTTCCTCCAACCAGAATATTCAGCGGCACATTGTCCGTAACTTTTTAACAAAGAAATTTAGATGAAAATGAAAACGAAAACAATATTTAAGCGGAAAGTTAACCTGGGTTTACTTTTCTCTGTTGTTATTTTTACGAGTATTGTAGGCTGTCAGAAGGGTACTTTTAGTGTTAACGATGTAAACCCCAATTCACCAACCGCTGCACCTGCTAAGTATACATTAAGTTCGGCATTATCTGGTACCGCAAATTTGGTACAGGGGGGCAACGCTGATGTTTTAGAAAACTGGATGGGCTACTGGACTCAAAGTGGTGGCTTTACACCAAGCACTACTTTTGTAATTTACCAGATAACCAGCAGTAACTACACCGGTAACTTTGACAATGCATATCTTAATTTAGTAAACTATAACTTGTTGATTAAAACAGCCGGCACTGATCCCTTACAGTCAAACTTTAAGGCCATTGGTATGATTATGGAAGCTTATGTTTACCAGCGCCTTGTTGATTTGTATAATAATGTTCCTTATTCGCAGGCATTAAGCGCTAATGCTACTTTCTCTTATAAATATGATGATCCTCAAACTATTTATAAAGGGCTAATCGCCAAATGCGACTCTGCTGTAGCTATACTTGATGTAAATATTAAGCCAGGTGCCACGGCAGTTGTGCCCGATAATTACGATATCGTATTCCAGGGAAATATGACGAAATGGAGGCAATTTGCAAACACATTAAAATTGAAACTTTTAATGCGCGAAACCGCTAAAGGAACAGATAGTAAGGCATCTTTGGCCTCAACAGTTGCTGCCGATTACTTAACTGTTGACGCCGCCGCCAATCCTGGTTACTCCAATGCCGCTGACGGACAGCTTAATCCTTTCTATTTTGACGTAGTTGCCAACTCACAAGGTGCAAACGGTTTAAATACTACATACTGGCGTGCAAATAGTTATGCTGTTGATTTTTATCATGCACATAACGATCCGCGTGTAAATTATATTTATGCACCATCAGGAAAAGATGCTGTAAAATATACCACACCTGATGAAACCGCACCAGTTAAAGGCCGTGTATATGGCAGCACAAATGGTTTGGAATCAAACACAATTATTTCTGCTGTTTTGGGTACTGGCTTCACTTCAGCCGGTGCTCAAAAGGGGCCGTCGCAGTCATCAGTACTGTTACCAGCCTCAGAAAGCTTGTTTTTACAGGCAGAAGCTGCACAACGCGGTTATATAAGCTATAGCCCGGCTGCAACATTGTATGCTGCAGCAGTTACTGAGTCGTTTAAGTTTTTGGGTGTAATAAATTATGCTGCAAAGGCAAGTGCTTACATAGCCCAGACTGACCCAACTACAAATTATGGCGCATCAACAGATAAGCTAAATACCCTTCTTACTCAAAAATGGGCTGCAATGAACAGCGTTGATCCGTTAGAGTCATATAGCGACTGGAGGAGAACTGGTATACCTACCACTTTACCGGTTTCGGCATATCCTGGCGTTACAGTAACACATATTCCATGGCGATTCCCTTACCCCGTTAACGAAACTACCTTGAACAGCGCAAATGTACCTTCAGGTGGTAGCGCAAGCGACCTGTTTACGTCCAAGATATTCTGGATGCCATAATTGTCATTGTATTAATAATAAAAAACGAAGAAATGAAAAAATTAGTAATCATATTAGGAGTCCTTACCGTCTCGCTAACATCTTGTTTGAAAGATAAGCCAAACGTGGATTTTTCAAATATTGGAACCTTTGCCGAATTCCCTCATAGCGGCAAGAGCTTCTTTAGCGCAGATGCGATAACCGATGCAGGCGACACGGTGACCCGCGATTTTACAATTAATATTACCGGTCAATACGCGCCCAGCAAGGATATTACAGTTACATTGGCAACAGATGACTCGCAGATAGCCCAGTTTAATACGCCTGCACTTACTTATGAACCAACAATGCCAACTGCTGCGTACAAGCTTTCAGCAACGTCTGTAACAATAAAGGCGGGCACCCGGTTAGCGACTGTTACAGCTACCTTTTATAAAAACAAATTGGATTTGTCAAAAAGCTATATGTTGCCAGTTATTATAAAAAGTGCAAGTGGGGGTGTTTCGTTGAGTGCAAATTTAAACACGCATTACCTGCACTTTATTGGGAATGATTTTGCCGGAGCTTATAAAGCCGACTTTATACGTACTCCTGCTGGTGGTAACTATACAGGTGAGGATGTAAATATACTGCCCGTGTCGCCTAGTCAATTTGAAGTAGGAAGCGGTTATGCCGGTTTGGGCGTTAAATATGAAGTTACGTTTGTTAAGCATGGTGTTGGCGCAGCTGCAACTTATACTGATTGGAAAGTGGTGCTTAATTCGGACGATGTAAAAAATATATTTAATGCTGCTAACGGCATCAATGTCGTTAATAACGCAACTTTTGTATCGTATGATCCAGGTCATGCATATACCTACGCAGAGGCAACACATGGATTGTTTAAGTTTGTTTATGATGTTACCAATAGCGCCGGTGCGCCTAGGAATCTTGTAGACTATTATTACAAACCGTGATTTAGGTAAATTTAATATAGAGGCCGCGTTTATCGCGGCCTTTTTTGTTAAAAAATATTAAATATTTGATATTGAGTGTGTTTATTTATAACTTTAATACTTAATTATATCGTAATGAAAAAAACCATCTTATCTACAATTATGTGTGTTGCAGCATATCAGTTTGCAGTTGCACAAGCCATAACCGCATCAGGAACTGTAAAAAATCAAAAAGGAGATGCTGTTGCCTCTGCCTTGGTAATGGAAAGTGATAACAAAACCGCTACTTATACAGATTCTCTTGGTTTTTTCAGCATCCCAATTAAAAGTAACGGTACCATTCTGGTTAGTGCCAAAGGTTATCAGGACGAGAAAGTAACACCAAAAGAAAATATTGTTGTAGTACTAAAACCTGGTAAATCTGCTTTTAAAGGAGCTAACCTGAACGATCCTGATAAGGTAACTGGCGGAGTACAGGCACCTAATGCAGTACAAGGCTTTACTTATTTTAATGTCTCAGCTTCTAATGGTACGTTATTCAGTTTCAGCCATAAAGAAGATACCAAAGGCAGCAGGTACCTGATACCCGAAGGGTGGGGCAAAGGATACGTAGTGGATAAAGGCGGTGCCACCATTAAAAACGACAACTATAGCTACAACTATGATAAAATTAATGGTTCGTTGTTGCTAACACAGGATAAACGCGCCGCAGTTGATGTAAACAGGGATCAGATAAAAACTTTTACCATTTACAACAAGCTTGACCAGCCCGAAACTTACGAATTGGTAACCACAATTAACCCTACGCATTATAGCCAGGTGTTATCAGATGGCAGCAAATACAAGGTTTATAAGTTTACCAAAACCACTTTTGTAAAATCGGATTATAAAACTGATGGGCTAACCTCAAGTGGTAACCATTATGATGAATACGTTGACGAGCCAACTTATTATGTGCTTAACGTTAAAACTTCGGCTTTGCAAAAAGTTCAGCTAAAAGCCAAAGCTATTAAACAGGTTTTTGCTGCCGATGCTGATAAAGTAAAAACTTATTTTAACGACCATGCTGATGATGATATTAACGATACCTTCCTGAGCAACCTTGCAGATTCATTGAATTAAGAAGACAGATAAGACTATATTGCAAAAAAAAGACCGTTAGCATAAAGCCTAACGGTCTTTTTTATTGTAATTTAAGTAAAAATTTTACCGGTTTAAAATGGAAATAAGATATATAGCAACGCTTGCATTGTTAATGATAGCAGGCAACGTTTTGAAGGCACAGACAGGCACCAACGGCATATCTGCAACCGGAATAACCTCCGGTACGGGGATGGCCTATAACCTGGTAAATAACGAAGATACCAAGGGCAGCCGGTATTTATTTGACACCTGGGTTAAAGGTTACGTTACCGACATCAAAGGAAATGCAGTTAACAGCGAGAATTATACCTTTAACTATGATAAAATAGGCGGCGCATTGCTACTGAGCCAGGATAAACAAACGGCCATTGCTGTTGATAAAGAACATGTAAAAAACTTTGTAGTTTACAATAAGGCCGATAAGGCAATGGCTTTTGAATACGTGCCAACAATTGATGCCACCCATTATTGCGAAGTGTTGGCCGCCGGGAGTAAGTACAAAATATATAAGCTTACCAAAACCAAGTTTATCAAAGCCGATTATAAAAACGATGGCATATCATCAAGCGGCAACAAATATGATGAGTATGTTGATGAACCTGCTTATTACGTAGTTGATGCTAAAACACCGGCACCACAAAAAATCAGCTTAAAAAACAAGGCAATTAAGCAAGCTTTTGCTGCAGATGCCGAAAAGGTAAAAACCTTCTTTACTGATCACAAAGACGACGACATTAACGAGGCGTTTTTAGTTGCCCTCGGCAGTTATCTGAATCAATAAAGTTAGCAAGCGCGACACATTATTTGTCGCCCACTTGCTAATTTGGGGTTACTTTTTATCTACGCTGTATTTGCCCGGGCCTATAAATATTAAGCCGGCAAACACGATGGCGTCTTCAATAGCATGAGCCGCGTCGCCCAAGCCGCCACCGGTGCGTAAGTGCATTAACGCCGCGATAACCAGGTTGATAAACAGTAAAATGCATACCGGGCGAAATGCAAGGCCTATAATTAGCAGGAACCCGCCCAGCAGTTCGGTAGCCGCAGCAAGCAGGCTCCACATCATGGGTAAAAAGTGAATGCCAACGTATTTCATTGATCCGCCAAGCCCGGTCCAATCCTTAGGGCCTCCCATCAGCTTAGGATAGCCGTGGTAAATAAACATAATGCCCAAACCCACGCGGATAATTAAAAGGCCAAAGTTTTTGTAATTGCCTAAATTGCTAAATAATGCCATGTACTAATGATTAAAGGTATTTTAGTTTTGATTGCCCGAAGCGTTATACAAATTTCAAAAGGCTGTGCTGCTCCCCAACATTCAGGGTTACGTTGCGGCCCAGTATAAGGCTGCAGTTATCGGGTATATGCCCTGCCGGGATATCAAAGCATACCGGATAATTATATTGCTGTACAATATCCATAATAATTTCGGGCACGGTTTGACCAAAGGGAATGTCATTATCCTTCACGTCGGTAAACCCGCCAACTACCAGGCCTGCCAGGTTTTTGAGCTTACCCGCCCTGTCAAGGCATCGCAGCATTCGGTCGATACTATAAAGATATTCGCCTACATCTTCAATGAATAACACTTTGCCCGTGTAATCGATATCAGATACCGAGCCCGAGACTGCTACAAGCAACGACAAATTGCCACCGATAAGCAGGCCGCTGCTATCGCCCACGCGATTGGCGGTATGCGATGTAAATTCGTAAGTCAATTCTTCGCCAAACAAGGCCTTTCGCAGCGTATCTAACGATCGTGTCGATGCATCGGGAATGTTAACCGGCATTTGCCCATGAATGGTTTGTGTGCCATAATTGGCAAACAGGTGGGCATGCAATACAGTAATATCACTAAAACCAACAAGCCATTTTGGGTTTTTAGCAAAACAGGTAAAATCTACCTTGTCAATCATCCTTACCGTGCCATAGCCCCCTCGAGCCGCTATAATGGCTTTTACACTGTCGTCATCAATAAAGCGTTGCATATCTTTCGCCCGCAATTCATCATCGCCGGCAAATTGATGATAGGATGCTGTTACGGTTTCGCCCAATACAACTTCCAAACCCCATGATTGTAACAGGGCAATCGCATCTGTCATTGGATTGGGCAGTTTTTTTGCCGGGCATATAATGGCAATTTTATCGCCTTTTTTTAAGTAAGGAGGAAGTCCGGAAGTTGGAAAGTCGGAAGGTCCGGAAGTTTGGACGGGCGAAGGTGCGGGGTTGGCAGATGATTCCATATATATACTAAAAATGTTCTGTCTTCCCGTCTTTCGGACTTTCGGACTTTCCGACTCCTCCCCCGACTTTCCGACTAAAAACCTATCTTTGCAAATTATTTATAACGTCGCTCTATTCATGTCACAACTCAACAAATATAAAAGATATACGGTTACTTCTGCATTGCCTTACGCCAATGGACCTTTACACATTGGCCACCTGGCGGGCGCTTACCTGCCTGCCGATATTTTTGTAAGGCACCTGAGGCTCAAAAAAAAGGATGTATTATACGTTTGCGGATCTGACGAGCACGGTGCCGCCATTACCATTAAGGCAAAAAAAGAAGGCACTACCCCCCAGGCTATCATAGATAAGTACCACACCCAGATAAAAGAAAGCTTTGAAGTGTTTGGGATTGCGTTTGATATTTATCACCGAACATCGTCGCCTATACATCATGATTTGTCGCAGGAGTTTTTCCTGAACCTTTACGAAAAGGACGAGTTTGTTGAAAAATTCAGCGAGCAGTATTATGACGAGGATTACCAGCAATTTTTAGCAGACAGGTATATTACAGGCACCTGCCCGAACTGCCACAACGAAAATGCCTACGGCGATCAGTGCGAGCGTTGCGGTACATCATTAAACCCTACCGACCTAATTAACCCGGTATCAACCCTAAGCGGCAAAACGCCTATATTGAAACCTACTAAACATTGGTACCTGCCCCTGGATAAATACCAGCCCTGGTTGGAGCAATGGATAGATACCAAAGAAGGTGATTGGAAAACCAACGTATTCGGTCAATGTAAGTCATGGCTAAAATCGGGCTTGCAACCCCGCTCCATGACCCGCGATTTGGATTGGGGTATTGATGTACCATTGGAAGAAGCCAAGGGCAAGAAGCTATATGTTTGGATGGATGCACCCATAGGTTATATCTCGGCCACCAAACAATGGGCCATTGATAATAATAAGGACTGGAAATTATACTGGAAAAAACAAGCCGATGAGCAGGATGATGCCTGTTTGCTGCATTTTATCGGCAAGGATAATATTGTGTTTCACTGTATTATTTTCCCATCCATACTGCACGCCCATGGCGAATACATTTTACCGCAAAACGTACCCGCCAACGAGTTTTTAAATTTAGAGGGCGACAAACTATCGACCTCTCGCAATCACGCCGTTTGGCTGCATGAATACCTGGAGGAGTTTCCGGGCAGGCAGGATGAGTTGCGCTATGTATTAACCTCGATTTTACCCGAAACCAGCGACAGTGAATTTACCTGGAAAGATTACCAGGCCCGCGTAAATAACGAGCTGGTAGCCATACTGGGCAACTTTGTGAACCGGGTAATGACACTGATGCACAAATTTTACGACGGTAAAATTGAAGCCGCCACAGATAAAATTGAATTACAGGACGAATACCTGAATACCGAGATTGGTATTTGTTATGACGAGATAGAAAAAAACCTGGAGGCTTACCGCTATCGCCAGGCCCTGCAGGCAGTCATGGACATTGCCCGCCTGGGTAATCGCTACCTTACCGAAAATGAGCCATGGAAAGCTATTAAAACCGATCCTGAAGGCGCAAGGGAGGCGTTGCATAACTGTTTGCTCATTATGGGGCATTTGGCTACTGCCGCGCAGCCATTTTTACCGGCAACCGCCAAAAAAATCTTTGGTATGCTAAACCTGCCAAACCAGGTTATTAATTACGACCAGGAAATCTCTTTCGCTAATGGCCATCAGCTGAACGTAGCCCCTTTGTTATTTAATAAAATTGAGGATGATGTCATTGAGTACCAATTGAAAAAGCTGAACGATAAAAAAGAAGCCGCCGCACCGGTAAAAACGATAACTGTGGCGCCTGCAAAAGAGAATATTAATTTTGAAGGTTTCGCGGCAATGGACATCCGCACCGGGACTATCCTGGCTGCCGAAAAAGTGGCCAAAACCAAAAAGCTGCTAAAGCTTACGATTGACACAGGTATCGATGAGCGCACCGTAGTATCGGGTATTGCCGAATATTATGAGCCGGAAAACATCATCGGGCAAAAAGTAAGCATACTTGTTAATTTAGAGCCTCGTGAAATAAAAGGCATCGTATCACAAGGAATGATACTGATGGCCGAAAATAGCGAAGGCAAATTAAGCTTTGTTGCACCGGTGGAAGATTTTCATACAGGGGCGGTGATTAGGTAGATTTTGGATGTGCAAATGGTTGTGTTTTTAACCCGATAAAAATTTGCTGCTTAGGCATGTGATTTTTCAGGTATAATTTGCACCTTTGCAAGCTGATTAAAGGTTCTGCCTCTTAGCAGCCATAACGGGTCCCGTAGTTCAACGGATAGAATAGGAGTTTCCTAAACTCTAGATATGAGTTCGATTCTCGTCGGGACCACTAACTTTCACCGAAATCCGCGAAATTCCCCGTAATTTTGCGGATTTTCTTTTTGCACATACAAGATTCCATACAATTACATCTCAATTGGTAATTTAATGCCGAAATTTAGACATTAAGAATATAATGATAATTCAATACCTTGAATCGTCATCATTTATCTATAGCTTTAGCGCGGCTTAAATCTTTTCACATGGAATATACTCACATTACTGGTGCTTTATTGGAGTATTTAGTAAGAGGTTTATTGAGAAATTGTGGGTTTACAAACGTTAAACCTGACAATATTTATACCTACGAATCAAATGGACTTTTTTTTGTTAATGGTAAAGGTGCTGCTCATGACGCCGATGTCTTAATGAACCCGCCTATTCAGATGCCATTTACATATCCTACTCAATTGTTATTTGAATGCAAAGCTTACACAAGTAAAGTGTCGCTACCTGTAATCCGTAATGCATATGGTTTACGCCATGATTTAAATGACTTCGAGATAGTTACTTTAGATTCATTGCGAAGCAGACGTAATAATCGCCGAGCCCAATACGCCATTGAAGATCGTAGAAGATATAATTTCCAAGTAGGCATAGCGGTTATTGGTGGGTTTACTAATCCAGCAATCGAGTTTGCTGCCAATCATAAAATACCCTTATTGTCACTGAGCTGGTTTTTAAATCCAACACTAATTAGAAATTTTTCAGAGATAAACCAAAATTTGATTGATCATCTACCACAAAGCCATGTAAATAACTTATATGAATTCTTGAAAGATCGAAACGCAGAGCTTGAGCAATCAAAATATACTTTGGCCAACGAATTATTAAGGTCAAATAATGTCATTGGAGATATCATAACATGGGCCAATAGGACTATTAATTTGTGTTTTGTCGGATTGCTTGAAACAGGAAACATGATATTTCTTTTCAATTCTTCAGCAAATAATATTTTGGAAGAATCTCGACGTTCATCCGTTCTTACAGCTGAAATACATTGGGAAAATGAATCTGCCAATCTTTGGACTTTGGATGTTTATGAAAGGGATTTCCCAGAAAGTAGATCTACTTATCGATTTTATCTCCCTCTTGGCATATATAAGGACTGGGAAAGATTAAATTTTGACAAAGCGGCTGCCTTAGAAATCAAGGCCGAATTCTTCTCACGAATTTTTGTTTTTAATCAAAAGAATAATCCAAATACACCTTTTTCTATAATATACATAAATGAAGAATGGCTTAGACTATTAAGACAAGAAACAGATGACCATGATCTAAATTGAACATTAACATAACATTTTTAACCCACTTTTTTAAAAGCGACAGTCATTGCATATGCTTTTTGGTCATCATCAATTTTATTGTATCGCGCAAATGATGATACGGATTTGTGGTTCGATATAGCCCTTATCAATTCCGAATCTATACCCATTTTGAACATATAGGATACAAACGTTTTTCTGCCCATGTGTGATGACAAGAGCTCATGGAGGGGATATATATTTTCAATCCTTTGACTACCCCTATATCTGACCTTACTTATTAATCTGTTTAACCCTGCTAATTTGCCAATGTCCTTTAGGTAGTCATTCATTTTTTGGTTGCTTATAACTGGTAGGGCCCTGGCGCCAATTAGATTTTTGTATTTGTCTAAAATGGCTATAGATTCAGGGATTAAAGGGATATTGACGCGGCTCTTGGTTTTAATAGTCGTGATATTTATAAAATTATCAACTATGTCAGTCTTTTTTAAATTCTTCACGTCAGAGTATCTAAGTGAAGTAAAGCAGCAAAAGCAAAACACATCTCTTACCTGGCGTAAATAATCTTGTTCTATGTCCAAATTATATAAATGGAATAATTCTTCAGCTGTAAGTATTATAATTTCCGATTCCTGATTTCTCACCTGAAATGCTTTATATGCGAGGTTCTTATTGTAGCCTAACTTAGTTGCCCAATCCAAAAACCATTTTAAGATTTTTATATTTTTAGATATAGTACTATTAATATGCTTTTTCTGAACCTGAAAGTATTCAACATATTTATTAAAGAACGCGTTATCTATAACATCAAAATCTATACTAATCCTTGTCTTTTGGCTAAACTCAAAAAGATGCTTTCTGTTAGTGCTTAATTTCTTTACAGTAGCATTAGTGGCTTTTAATTTATACCCTTCAATAAACTCATCATATAAACCGAATAAAGATTTTTTATTTGCTGTTTTGTCGGTATTTAAAACATTCCGGATGTAACTGGGCGTTGGTTGCCTGTTTGAAATAATTGCTTCTCTATACACTTTTTGAATTTCATCGCACTTTGACTGAATAAGTAAATTCATTTCCATGCTGCCAGTTACACTTGGTTTAACCCGGTTGTTTTTGTCATCCCACTTATTCGCGTCAATATGTTCGCCAGTGGACAGCCACATGCGCTTACCATCAAAAGTAAAGTCAATTAATATTGGAACATTTTTGATGATTAACTCGCCGGTTTTGTCTTTTCGTTTTTCCAATTTTGGAGTAGCATTAGCCATATTTAATTTTGTTGTTATAATATATAAATGTTTAATTTTCTATTATAATTAATTAATAATCAATTACTTACAAATGTAATGAATTGTAATTAATAGTCAATAGATGTTGCCTTGCTGAATTATGGAATGCAGCAATAAGATAAAAATTCAAAGCCTTTTGGATTAAGAATTGAGTTCTCCCGAAAATTTGAAAATTTCCTTCAAGTCCTTAAAACCTAAAGCTTTTTTACAAGTCCTTTAAGATTGAAAACTGATACAATGCAATGACCCACCGAACTGACCTAAAAGATCACAATTAATGGTCAGCACATAGAATCCCTGACTTTCTAACCACTTTTTATTAGTCCAGTTATAGTCTATTGGGCTGTTTATGGGCAAGGAATATTCCGGCATAATAATGCAATCATTAAACCTTATGTAATTGACATATACCCCTCGGGCTGAAAATAAACAACTTCTTGTTTTTTTATTTTTGCAGGCGCATTGTATCGGCTCGTCTACAGGATTATCGAAAATAGGTAGCACCTTCAATCCATTATTTGTAGCCACCGATTTAAGCATTTTAGCATACTCAATATCCTTCTTTAAATGAGGCAGTTTAGGGTATTCACTTATAAATATATTGCCTTCATCTTTGAATGCCATATAGCCGTCTGTATGTCCTATAACATCATAATAGTTTCGGCCAATAACTATTGCATCCAATCCAGTGTATTGCTTTATAATTTTCTCAACGTCCTTACCGGGGTTATCTTCATATACCTTTTCTGTCATAAATACTTTCTTAGTATTATGTACAAAGTTGCCGCCATCAATATTTAACGGTACTTCTATTACGCTTGAAGTAAAAGTTGCAGCTAATGCCTGTTTGGTTAGTTTATTTAAATACTGGTAATACTTTGTTTCTTTACCTAAGGTGCAGTAGTTTGGCGAATAATTAAATTTATATATCTTATCACCTGCAAATACTCCCATGCAATCCCTTAGCCATATTTCATCAAAGTAATTTATAACTACCGTATCAACGTTAGGCTTGTGGTTAAATTTAACTCGTAATTCCCTTTCTACTTTTCTGGTATTCGTTATTATAAATAGGTTGATGTCACGTGGTATCAACTCTATTAATTGATCATAGAAAGTAACTAAACTTTCATATTCGTTTGAAAACCCTTTTGGATATGCTAAAAAGAGGTTTGTAGATTTACTAAAATCTGCCCTTATCATTATTTATTTCGTCAAAAAAAAGACGCTCCCCTGCGAACGTAAAAAGGAGATTTTTTAAGACAAAATTCTTTTTTTCTTCTTTCTTTAAAATTTTGTTCCATGTCCTACTGCTTGAGAGCGCGAATTGGGACAGTGGAGATTTTTTTGCTATATCAATAAAGGTTATTACCTGATGGCTTTAATTAAGTGGTATTATGAAAAATTATTCAATTTTATTAATATTTCTTTTTTTTGCTATTTCTAAAGCGTCAGATTGTATTTGATTATCTGCTATAGTGAAGTGCGGGTGACCAAGTTCATCTAAGTTGTCGTACTCCAATATTGAATTTTTAAATTTTTTCCAAATTATTACAACTTCCGTTCTCTCTTGGCTATTAAGTGGATCAGTATAGCTATAGACATTACTTTTGCTATACATGCCATACTTCGCTGCCAGGCCTTTCAACAAAGAATTATGATACTGAAATTTCATGTATTCCACTTCAATAACTACCAATTTTCTATGCTTAAAATAACAGTCAATGCTAACTGGATCGCCTGATGACGTAGTCTTCATGATGCTATGCAGAACCATATTCTTATGATCTATTGTGCTATTTATATAGCTCATGTGTTCAGAATCAGATGTTGCATCGGGGTAGTTTTTTAAGAAAGTAGCTTCGTTTTGCCCCAGTTTTATTCCTAAAAAAGCAGTTGTGTTTGTTTGTGCAATTGAATAATACGCTAAAAGAGTTAAAGTGATTGTTAGTGGTAATTTCATAATTGTTTAAGTTTTGTGGGAAGATAGCAAATAACGCATATATGCGTCAATAAAAAACACATATATGCCTCATTTTCGATATGTGATAAATATCAAAAATGACGAAGTTATAAAGGCTTTCGGAAGGAGGGTAAGAGATTTAAGAATCTCCCTTGAATTATCACAAGAACAGTTGGCAAATATTGCAGAGATACCACTATCTCAAGTAGGAAGGATTGAGCGAGGAGAAATTAATACGACTTTAAGCACTATCAATGCCTTATCCCAAGCTTTAAAAATTAAAATTTCCGATTTTTTCGATCTTTAGTTCACATGTGGGATCTAAATGCGACGTAAGTGTACTATGGCTGTACTACGGCATTTTCTTTTGATCTGCGATAAAGGTTATATCCGAAAAGGATTTTGCCGTGTAGCGGCTTTATGGAAACAAAAAAACCGGGCGCAAACCCGGTTTGATTTATTTTACTAATTATTTACATAACAACTTTCCTTTGATATTTTGATAAATGTTTATTTCTAACTTCAGCAAACTTATTATATTCACTATGGAATATTTTTAGAATAACATTCATTTGTTCTTTCTCGTGTTTAAATAGAGTGTCTACGTAGTTAGGTGTGTTATTCATAACTATACCCCAATAGGTCGAGTCTATCAACTTCGCATATTTTCTGTGTGGGTGCCTACAATAGTCATTAACTAAATTAGTAAATGGCTTTATAAAGCTCTCTAATTCTGCATTGTTATGTATTTTTAAATTTGTGTTTATAAAAGACATATAAGTAATGTTATAATTTCACGGCAGATAGAGGCCATGAACTGGTGTAGTCATTAAAATTTAATTTCGCAGCTTACTTTGGATTTCTTAACTGTGAGGTAGGTGATCTATGGCTGTACTACGGCACTTTTTTTTGATCCGCGATAAAGGTTATATCCAAAAAGGGTTTTACTGTATAGCGGCTGTATGAAGTCAAGAAAGCCGGCGCGAACCGGCTATCTTTATTATTCTATTTCCATATTTTCTACCAAATTATCAATTTCTTTATCTTTAAAAATATGACTTCTTTTAAGGATACAGGAGAAGCCGCAATATGTCGAGATAATTTCTTCATACATTACGTGTAATTCTTGTAAGGTTGAATTTGATCCATGAATTATTTCTTCAAATAAAAAGTCATTTAGCTCTTCTTCTGTTAAGATTTCTAAAATCATCCTGTTTCCTCCTGCCGCCAAAATGACCATTTGCTCAAGTAATTTATCTAAAAATCCACTTATAAGTTGCTGAGTTTTTTCTAATTCAATAAAATAACTTATGTTACTTAAATTATAATCTAACTTTTTATTTCTTTCTTCCATGTAGTTAAACACTGATTCATTGTTGTTAATTTCTGATATTGCTTTACTATCTGTAATAATTAGTGTTGAAATGTCTTTCATCATGTTATGAATTAAGTTTCAGGGTTCATTACAAGGTCTGAAACTGGTGTAAAAATTAATTCAGGGCCAATACAGGCCCTGAATTGTAATTAATTAGTGAATTGTACTTGTCAATCATTTTTCGCCGCACAACCATGTGATAATTAGTTGGCAGTCGGTCGTAATGATTGTACACTTTCTTATGTGATGCTCTTAACTTGTTATAAGTATTGATGTTCATGTTACGCTTAAAATCCGCGGCCATCATTTTATTGCAGTAGGCGTGAACTTTAGGAATGTCTTCCAAAAGATACCCTTCAGAGATTAGCGGGATTTTTTTAATTGCATCATACATCTTTATTATGTCAGTAAAGAGCTTATCCCAGGCATCCTTATTGTTTATGGTCTGCAAACTGACTTCGGCGGTTTTAGAAAGACCCAGACTGCTGCGTATTTTTCTTAGTTCCGTATAAATTACTTCGTATCGCAATATGTCTGCTTTTACAACCATTTCTGATTGCTTAGACTTATCGTATCCTTTTATTTTATAGTCACTTATAAAACACATACGCTGTATCGGTTTCCCTTTTAGGTTTTTCGGAGGGCACGTATAGAATTCGTTTGTGGATGTTGTTATATAGCTCATGTAATGAGCTAGCACATCGAATGGCTTGTATTGTGCCAATTCTATATTTAAACCAACTTCAAAATTTGTGGAAAGCCTAAAGTCTTCTAAGGGTCGCTCAAATATATTTTTTGACCAATCCTTGCATACTAACTGGAAATCAAAGAACGTGAAATCGTTGTGGTTCACATATTGTTTTAGGTCTCCAAGCACTGCATTATAATACTTATGCATGGAGTTTTGTATTCTTAACAAATGCTTGTTAGGGATAATAATTAACCCTCAAATTCACAAAGTCAAACCACTTACGATTTTGTTTTTTATTGTAAGAACAATTTACATCTAACCGGTCCGTTAGCAACTCAAACTCCTGATTTGAAAAGTTGTCAATATAAAAGGCAGCGTTATCAATCATGACCAGGCTCCTTTCTTTTTCAAACTGACTTTAGTTGCTTCAACCAAATCGGTCTTTTTAAAGTAAACCTTTCTCCCCACTCTGTGATACGGCAGAAGCCCGGACTTCTGATAGCGGTGTAATGTTGGTGAGGAGATTTTTAGAAACTTCAACGTTTCCGAACGGGTCAGAAATCCATCTATTATTTCTACTTCGTTGGATGAAGCCAGGGGCTGATTGCACTGGACAATTGTTTCCTTAACTACATTCTTTACATAATCCCCAATATTTTGGGTCATACATAATAGAAGCTGTTCGACGAGGCTTCCAAATTCTATTTGGAAGTGAGGCGCTACACCTTTGCCCTCTATCATTTTCTGCATAAAATTTTGTCTACGACATTCTTCTTTTTTAAAAATTAAATACTCTGTTAGTTGATGTAAAATCAGCGCTGACTAACTTTGTAAAGAGAGTGCATTACAGTAATTTATACAAGGGAAATGGCGTTTTAGGAAACTTTTAGCAGATTGTGAATTTGGAGCTTTTATAAAATTTTGTATTGAAATCTTTATTATATAAAATTTATAATTGCTACCTATTTAATATTACAAATGTTGGGAAGTTAGGAGAGGGCCTTTCAAACTAATTAAGTAGTTAATTTTTGAGAAAATTCTGCCCGTTTTTACTGTTTAGATTTTTTTCTTGTTTATTATAGTGTTATCCAGTAATAAAAAAACAGCTATAATGCCACGGTTTGGATCGATGTTACCAACGAATAGCAACGCGCTATTGTATTATATTAAACTTAAAGATTTATACAATTCGGTGCCTAACCCTGAATTTAAATAGGTCTTAGCAGTTAGATTTCTTTCATGCCAAGCTTTTGAAATTATTAAACCACAATGTTTTTTTTGTGCTTCTTCAGATTTGAAGAAATATTTCCTACAAAATTCACCATTTTTTACTGGTTCATCGTTTCCCGGATATAAGAGATAACACTTGCTGGCTTCAAAAAAATGATGATAGGCATACATCTGCCTTAAATCATCCATGCTTATTTTCGATGGATCATTATTTATGTTTTTCCACTTCGTGTCAATCACTATATTCCCTTGCTCGGTCGTTTCAATTACGATATCCGGTTTTAAGTATCTTTTTGAAGCTGTAGTTTCCCAAAAGCGGATAGATTTTTGATTATAAATATTTTTTACACTTTGTGGTTTGTTTTTGTGCAGAATTCTAAAAATGTATTCTTCCCATAGCTGATTCATATTGAACAAAATAGCTATGGAATTATTTACACCAGTACTCAGATCAGGGCGGTAATTCAGTAAAAGCATTTTTGCTATTTGAATGGATATTTGATATGAATTAGATTTCCGGTCAAAGCTAATTTTATCAAACAAACTCTCCGTTATTCGTATATCATCAACTTCAGGAAAATTTAATTTTAAACCATAGCATTCAGATAGCAATGCTTTATTATTACATAAACCGGGCAATATCGCTATTGCCTTTGCAAGTATTTTATGTAATAAGTGATTTTTGTCATACTGGCTTTGAGCTACGTAAAAACGTTCCTGATGTACAAGGTTTTTTTGAATATGTTTTCCTACAAGTAGTTTTCCTTTAAGTGTATGACAATTACCTTCTACTTTTCTGTATTTTTTAATCAGCCCTTGCCTTATTAGGGAGTTTACTTCATTAATAAAGCGTTCAATATATAAATCAAGAATACTATTACTGCGTGTTTTTAAGTGTGCATCGGATATGGAAGAGGTATTTATTAAATGGCATACTTTTAACATGTCAATTAATATACTTTGCCATTTAGTTTCCTGTTGCTTAGTTGCCTCAAAATCGTCCAAGCTTATCCGTTGATTATCTGCTTTGGGCAAAATCTCAATAGTAAGCCCCAATACTTTTACAACGCCCACATATTGGTTAAAGCAAATACCATTGCGAGTAGGTTTGAAAAATGGCCTTTTTTTAGCATCATATAGCTTCCATAAAGCATCTATATATTTTTTTTCTAACGGTAACTTTTGGTGTCGTCCGCCAAAATAAAAAATCAACTCTTGGCTGATAGATATAGTTTGATGTTCGAAAACTTTAAGTGTTTTCATACCTAACCAACAATTGCTTTAACCGCAGCTATAAACTGATCCTCGTCTATAAGATGATCTTCATCTGTAAAGCGGATAATCCGGTAAACTTTCTTTTCCAATAGGAGGTCTTTGTCCTCATACTCAAAATCTGCAAAACCTGCAACATCAGTGACAGAGGTGACAAAGCTCTTGCCTAAAACCAATCCAATTTTGCCATAGTCTCCAAAAAAATATTCTTGTAGCTGAGGAATTATTTTATTGAAGAATGCATTATGCAGCTTACTAACGCTATCGATATTGAGGAAGAACGAATGACCAATTAGATGATCTCGTGATAATAGGGTCTCAAGGCGTATATTAATATTTTGTAATACGGTTTTTAAGTTAATGCCTTTAAAATCAATAATTCCTATATTGTCTTCCTGCGGTAGCATCTCTATAAAGCTAAAGCGCCGGCGAAGGGCGGTGTCTAATGCTTCGACACTCCTATCTGCCGTATTCATAGTGCCTACTATATGAAGATTTGGAGGCACAGAGAAACTTTTTTTAGAATAGGGCAGTGTCACATCCAGGGCTTCGGGGCAACCTTCGCGCTTATCGTCTTCAATCAACGTAATAAGTTCGCCAAAAATTTGTGAAACATTACCCCGATTAATCTCATCAATTATCAGAACATGATTCTTTGGCTTAGCCGCGATCTCTTTTTTTATCTCATCTTCGCTTTTTACAAAGAAATCGCGCTTTAACTTTTGATGGTCTAACTTATAAATGCTTACCTGAGAAAACCCTTTATCATAGATTTTAGATATGGGGATATTAACGTCTTTAATCAACCATTCGACGTTTCTAAATTGCCAATAATCAATTTCATCCGTTTGTTTAAAATAATAATCACCAGTAACCCTGCCTATGGCCCGGCAAGTATAGTTACCTTTAGAGATCAATACGTAATTACCTTTTTTGACGTAATGTATAAATTTGCTGATGCACGATGTTGCAAAATCACTTTCGCCCTTGGCCTTAGCCAATGCTTTAGTTTCAGATTCACTTAAATTGCTAAAATCATTTTCCCCGCCCCAACCTAAAGCAATGCAATTGTTTTTTATACAATAATTATAGATTTCATCATCTTCGGAGCGCAGGGTATTACCTAATGATATTTTAAAAAACTGCGCTTTTTTAAACTCATCCTCACTTATTTGAAAACGTTTAATTTGAACGTCTGGTTTGTACCGGGCCCTTTCACAAAGCGTGAAAAATATTCCGGGTTCTATCTTGTAATTTATAGTATTAGCAATTGCATTTGCTGTGCCCGGCAGTATCGCTTCAACTCCTTCTGCCTCATCTTCAGGTTGGAGCAATACAGGTTTAATACCTTCAATAAAATCTTCGTAGCCCAAACTTTGGTGAAAAGTGGTAAACACTATTTGCCCCTCGTCACGTAATCGCTGATATTCAGCTTTAAGTTCTTCGCGATTGTTTGCTGCAAAATCAGGATTTGCAATTTCAACAGCTTTATTAATTGTGTTATAAGTTTTACCTGTCCCAGGGGGGCCGTAAAGGATTGTGTTTAGTGACATTGTTGTAAGTGTTGTTTGTTTTTTACTGCTCAATATCGGGTACTCATCTTTAATTGAAAGAACTTTACCCAACTGTGTTTTAAATTGGCCTTCATCCAAAAAAAGAATTTCTGATAACCCCATTTTTTTAATTAAAGCATCAACTTTAGGTTTATCATTCTCAAAAAAATCCAGTACTGCTTTTTCCGCATTATTAGGGGCTAAATATTTACGGTACTTAGTTGAAGTCTCCTGGACGAAATCACCCAGTAATTCGATTGCCTTTAAATAGAACTCTATGACTTTTTTATCTTTTTCTTCGTTCCAGACAATTTCAATGTTCGCTGCCAGTGAACCATCGTCCGCCTCCCAGAAAACCACACCAAAACTTCGCGTCATGTTTGTACCGCCACCGCGATTATATAAGCCAACAAACGTATAACCTTCAGTTCCTTGAAACCACAAGCCATCTGTTAATCTATTATTTTTATCGCGCTGACGGAGCCAAAATTTAAATAAGGGATTTGATTCTCGGTATTTGAGTAGGAACTCTAAAACTCGTGTATGTAAGATATTAGGCATTATTAGGTTTTATTTAAACTCTTTGACGAATGAAGATACTGTTATTCGATGAACTCCCAAAATGCGTCCGATCGCACTGTGAGAAATCTTTTTGCCAAGCAGTATCTTAATATCGTCTTCTTTACCTGTCAGTTTCCTGATTTGTGATTTGCTACCTTTTGGTCTTCCTAATATTTTACCTTCAGCTTTATGCCTGGCCAAAGCTTCCTTTGTACGCTGCGAAATTAAATTGCGCTCAATCTCTGCCGATAAGCCGAAGGCAAATGCTAAAACCTTGGAGTTAATGTTATTCCCTAATTCGTAGTTTTCTTTTACCGTATAAACCATTACATCCTTTTCCATACAGTCATGTAATATCTTCATAATCTGCATGAGGTTACGACCCATCCGCGATAATTCAGACACTATTAAAACGTCGCCCTTCTTCATCCGCTGTAAAAGTTCGCCAAACTTGCGTATATCAAGCCGCTTGGTTGAACTGATTGTTTCTTCAACCCACTCATCAATTTCTAATTGACGAAGATTTGCAAATTTTAAAATCTCGAACCGTTGGTTTTCAGTTGTTTGTTTGTCCGTACTAATTCGGATGTAGCCATATTTCATAGTGTCTAAGTTTTTTAGTGAGTTAAAATAGACAATATATGATTTGAAAATTGGCCAATGACATTAAAAATATGATTATTGCAAATACAGTAACGAGCGATTAAATTCGTCAATTGGCTTCGACATAGTGATTGGAAATCCACCGTATGTAGATTCAGAAAACATGGTCAATAATGATCCGGAATTCCGGGAGTTGCTGAAAAACAGATTTACAACAACTAAAGGGAATTGGGATCTTTTTGTGCCATTTATCGAAAACGGTGTTTCATTAAATTCAGAAAACGGCGTCTTTTGTTTTATTATACCTAATAAACTTTTAAGCGCCACTTATACCATAGATTTAAGAAAACATTTGAGCTGTTTCAATATTTTAGAAATCAGAGATTATTCAACGCTAAACGTTTTTAAAACAGCGAATGTTTATCCAATCACCTTTTTATTAAGAAAAACTGACATTAAAAAAAATGTAACAATGACTACAATGGAGTCGGTTACCTTTTTCAAAGCACAAAATCTAATTAATGCCCAAACGTTTTATAAGGACATATTTTGGGACAAGTATTTCTTCAATGCCGATTATGTAAAAATATTAATCAAGATTGCTAATCAATCTACACTTGGAAACATAGCTGGCTTAACAATTTTGGGTGCCGCAACAGTTAACGAGGCGTATTTGATAAAAGAAAAGTTGCATGAACATACTGGGGAAAAAAATGTAAAAAAATTAATCAACACAGGGACGATTGATAAATGGACTGCGTTGTGGGGAACAAGAAGAACACAATATATCAAAAGCGCATACATATTTCCCGTCATCTTAAATTCGGATTTAAATAATATAAATCCGTCGCGATTGCTTCAAGCCGGAAGCCCTAAAATAATTATCGCCGGGATGTCCACAGATATCGAGGCCTTTTTAGATATCGATGGAGAATATTTAGCAGGAAAATCAACAACAATAATTCTAGACACGCTTGATAACTTAAAGATATTTACCGCGATACTTAATTCAGATATAGCGTCTTTTTTTGTAAAATTAAACTATCATTCGCTAAAAATGTCAGGAGGCTATTTAAATATCAATAATGAAATCATTAAAAGCATTCCAATACCGATCTTACCAACATACACAAGAAAAGCACTGATAAGCTTGGTTGAATCATTGTTATTTACTGAAGTCCTCAATGATGCCAGGGCCCATCTACAATTAAAAATCAATACATTTATCTACAAATTGTACCATTTTAATTTTGAAGAGATTAAAATAATAAATCCTGATTTTCCATTTACTGAAAAAGAATATCATGATTTAAAAATAGAATAATAAACGGTATTACTATTGCAATAATACCAGGAAAAACAGAAGCTTATTATTCATTTGCGGTGTCATATTTCCCGTCTATTACTTTGAATTTAATGATCGTTTTTATATAAAGGAGATTTGTATTAATCTGGTTACGTGGATCTTTCAAATTTTCAAATACGTTTTTACAAATCTCCATTTTTTCTTCATCAATTAGTTGGTCTGAAAGTTTCGGCCAATTATCTAAAAACCGGATGATTTCTATGCCATGCTCTTTTAATATTTCTGGAAAGTAGGCTTCGTAAATCACACCGTCAAGCACCTGCTCAAAAATAGAGATTAACTGGTCTGAAAGACTATTTAAAAATTGGGTCTTTACGAAAATAATGTAAGAAACAATCGACGTTATTGAATGATGAATTTTTCGTTCATATCTATCGCTGAAATTAATTTTTCTTATGGGCAATTGTTTGACTTTGGATAATTTAACCTGAGCAAATACCCTTCCCTCCTCGTTTACTATTTCTTGATAACACCAACGGAATAATGTTGAGTTAAATAAACCCAAAATGTAAAGTATGTCGTAATCAGATTCTTTAGTAGGAATCAATCCGATTACGCTACCATCAAACCACCTTCTATTTAGATCAACAGCTGCTATAATTTTATCAGATGTTTGGCGAATTAAAAGCTTAGGAGAGCTGTTATATACCGTTTCATTAAAATAAACAATCTCATTTGACTTGACAAAGTTTTTAAAGTCCTTTCTAAAATATCTATCTGTATTTGGCTTGATATAATATTTTTCAAAGTCTCTACCTTTCCAATACATTACAGGTTCGGATCCAATTCTTTCGTTAACAAATATTCTTTTTGCCAAATCACTTTTCGTGCGCGCCTCTTTGCCAACATTAACTCTTTGACATTGCAAGCCCACATCTTTTAGGGTAAAATGATCAAAACTTCCAAACGAAATAATAGGTACAGAAAAGCTTAAGGTAGGCCTGATAAACTCCTTGTCCTGATTGGAGCTAAAGCAATTTTGATAAATTAGAGAGTTTCGGTCTAATTTTTTGAGTAACTCTTCCTTTTTACTTCGTGGCCATTTGGAAATATCATTATATTGAAGTTGAGACTTTTCGACTGTTTTGTTTTTTATAAGAATTATACATGATGGTGCAATGACAGTTTCAAAAATATTTTCTCCAAGATCTACGATAGCAATAATTTGTTTTTTTAAAATCAGAGTTCTAACATCTTTTAATCGTTTCTGACGTAAAATGGTGTTGGGAATTATTAAGGAACTACACGCATTGCTATTACACAACCTTAATGACAAATCAACAAAGATTTTAAAACTATCCGTATGTTCTGAGGTTGCGTCAGGATACACTTGTTTCAACGCATCAAGATCTTTATCAAGTCCGCCTCCCCAAGGTGGATTTCCAATCACTATGTCAAAGCCAATTGACGAATTTAATCGCTCGTTTTCTTTTAACATAGGATTCAATACTTCTGAGAAATCCAACTTCCAATCAAAAAACATAAGAGGCTTTTCAGGATGAGCCCTTAACGCCCTTAATTTTTTTATCGCAGTATTATATCCCGCAAGTTGAAGCGCTATTTCTGTGGTTTTAACAGTTTCTTTTTTTGTTTCTCCAAATAAACTTCCAGTTTTAGCAGTAGTTTGATCATATTTATATTTATCTAATTCGAGCTGACTTATCAATACGTCTATTTTCAAGTCACGGATATCCGCTTGCAATGTTTTCTTATCACCCTTATAACTAAAAAATCGTTTTTGCTTTGCAAACAATTTTTTAAGATTTTCTTGAATCTGTAACTGCAATTTCTTGGTAGCTTCTGTTCGCGCATTTACTTCCCAATCAATATCAATAACGTCTTCTTCGAACTTACTTAATAAGCTGTTGCCAACAACAATTTTATAATCCAAATTAGGCAATGGCTGTGGTTTAACTTCATCTACAACCAAACTCAACCAGAAACGTAAACGGGCAATATCAACAGCACCTGGTTCGATATCAACGCCATAGATACTGTTTTCAATTATACTCAATTTTACTTTAGCTGGGTTCCAGCCATCTTCCAAATCCCAAATTCTTTTAGTAGCATCAAATTCGTAATAAAGAGTTTCAACCGAATGAAAAATCTCTAATAGTACACCCATGGGGAAAGCGCCCGAACCGATAGCCGGATCGCAGATCTTAACATCGCGCAAGGCCTGCAATATAGTTTCATCATGTTCAGCAATTCCGCCAAGTTCTTGGTATTTAATAAATCCTTCAATACCGGCACGCAAATTCTCGTCTGCTTCCGCTTCACATTTAGTACATAAGTATTCAATTAGGCTTTCCTGGCACATGTAGTGCACAATCTCTTTAGGGGTATAAAATGCACCTTTGTCTTTATTATCTTCCAGTAGGTTTTCAAAAATATGGCCCAGCATTTCAGGATCAACTGCTACGGTGTGTTCGTGAGGGCTATCTTCATGAACGGTAAAATTATAGCGATCAAAAAAAACAAAAAGGTTTTTAAATAGTTCAGCCGGAAAAACCAAGAAATCTGTATTGTATGCTTCGGGTTCAAATAAGCCGCCATTTAGAAAAGGAATTTTATATTTATTGTATTCAATCCCATTAAATAAGTTATTGTCAATTGCAAAAAAGTCCCCATCACGCACTTGATTTAGCGTATTATGAAACAATGGTTCTAATACCAGTGGATAAAAGCCTTCCTGATCCTTACTATTATAAAAAAGATTCCTCAAAAAGTCCGGATCTCCTTTGCCCCAGTTTTCACGTTCGGGCACACCAAGCCAGCCTTTCTTTTCTAAAAAGTATAAAAAGACGATCCTGCCGAGCATCTTTTTTACAAAGTCGCGCGCCTTTTTATCATCTGCATTAAAAACGGTTTTGAACTGTTCTGCAGCAATACCTGACACTTTACCTTCTTCATTTTCACCAATTAAATAAGTTAAGAATGCGCCGTAGTGCTTGCGATATTTGTCAAAAAACTCCTTCGACATTTTTTCCACATTGAACGTGTCTTGAAGACTTTTCAACGTTATACCCCTGCCCACAGCTACATCTTCTTGCTGTATATCAGCAAAACGATCAGCAGCGGTTTTGGCCTTCTCGTCTTTCCCAAATAGATAAGTATAGCGCTTCGGATCAGTTTTTAATTTTTCACGTTCGCCGGTTTCAGAGTTACGAGTTGTTACCTCGCTTACGTAACTAAATCTCCATTTGTCGCCTTGGGTAAATACGATCAATGCGGCATCAACATCCGTTTTGTAAACGTTATTTAGTAAATTACGCAAACCCACTTTGTTACGATAAATTTGTTTTACAGCGGGCACATCAACCTCATAAATACCCACCAAATGGCCATTAGAGGTATCAAAAGTTCCTAATTCATAAGCCACAGCGTCAAAATCATTTTGCGTCACAGAGACTTTTACAATAGGGTTTTCTCGTAGTGTATTTACATTAAAATTTTGCCTTAATATTTTATACCAATCGTCGCGGTTGTATTTAGCCTCTAAAATAGGTTTAATCTGTTCTGAATTTAACATTTGATTTATAAAGTAAAGGTTTCGGATATTATTATAGCGGGCTTGTCAGTAATAGTTAACGGCAGTTCAGGTTGCTCATCATCGTTATCTTCATTCGCTTGGTGGCCATACTTAACTGCGTAGGTCATCATCAGATTATGGGCTTTGGCCGTAGATAGCTGATTTTTATCGCATTTTAAACGTATTTGATTAATTTCGGTAGCTAGATTTGTATATGTGCCAGTTTCAAGCAGGCTGTAAAGCAATTCGCAAGCTTTTCTAAATTTATCGTCGGTGCTGGCTGCTTTTTCTTCCCTTATAAATTTCTTTGCCTGATTAGTTTTAGCATCAGCTTGCGGGCCTGACAGGGCATCTGCCGACTGCGTAAGCAAGTCTTCCTCAAATTTTCTTACAGCCATTTGTACCTGTTGATGATGGTAGGACGGCAATTTATCGGCAGCTAACTCATTAGGTTTGGCTTCAAAAATCTCTGCTGCCTCGACAAAACTTAGAGGTTCTATTTTTTTTTCACCAATTTTAAAAAAGTCCATTTTGTAGTCCGATTTTAAAAACACTAAAGTTTGCCCCTTAACTTGTCGTTTGTTCGCTTGGTCTGTGTCGCGGGCCGTTCTGGCTCTCAACGGCAAACGGGCTATGCGCTTAAACTCCTTTTCGTTCTTATTTCTAAAGTCCCTAATAAATTCAAGATATTTTAATCTTTTGTCTTCTTCTTCCGGTAGCCCTTTTATGTGTAAAGTAACTTGCTCCAACACCTCCTCACGAGTATATACTTGGGCATCTTCACCATAGGCAGAATGGAAGCCTTGCAGCTTAATGTAAGCGTTGTTATAAAGGCTAATTAATGCATCACTCTCACGGCTTGGGTAAAATGAGTAATTGTATATTACATCGGCTGTACTGCCAATACGGTTAACCCGACCAATCCGCTGCATCAAACGGGTTGCGTTCCAGGGTGTGTCGTAATTAACCAATACATTAGCCCGATGTAAATTAATACCTTCTGCTAATACCTCAGTTGTAATTAGATATTTAATCTCATCGGCTTGTTTACCCGGTAAATTAGCATCAAAATTACTTAGAATCCGATGTTGCATAGACTTACGGTTATCAGCCGAAATCATTAAAGTTTGCTCTTCGTAACCCCATTGGCTAAATTCTTTAAAAAGATATCTTGCTGTGTCTTTTGATTCAGTGAAAATTACCAACTTACCTGATGGGTTATAGTCCTTCCTTAATAGTTCCTGATTTAATAATTTTTTAAATACGTCTATTTTAGGATCGGCATGTGTTTTTTTCCATTGTTTACAAATAGTATCTATTGCTACAAGGTCATCCTTTAATAATGCTAAAAATTTATCATCAAAGTCCTGCGGCACAAATATTTGATTTTTGGGATTATCTATCGAAAGTTCTAACACCTTCTCATCAATTTGTTCTTCGTCCCAACCCTTGTTCATTAAATCATTTATCTGAGCATCGGGTGCGACATAGATTTTCCCCTTCTCAAACATTTCTATCATCCGCGCAGTGGAAAGGTGAAAGCGATCCAAGGAAATCTTAAAAGCATCAAAAGAACTTTCCAACCGTTTCACCAATTGGGTCATCATGATGTATGCAAGGGTTTTTGATGCTGTTTCCGCCTGCGTATAATATTTTTTTTGAATCTCGGGCAGAAGATGTTCTATCGCCCTATATCTATAATAAGCGATTTTATTAACCAAATAATCAATTGTGTTAATAAACAACTCTCCCAATTGGGGGCCGAGTTTATATTCTATTGATATTGGCGGATTAATTGCCGGAAATTTGATTCCTTGTTCGTCCAGATCCTTTTTATAAGCACCGTATGATTCAACGTCAGTTCGAGTACGTCGTACTGTAATCGGTTGTAAAACTTTTTCGCGAATAAGGCCATATATTTTTCTCAATTCACCAATGTCAGGTTTTCCGGTAACCTTCGCTGCTGCTAGTACCTCTTTATATTTTTTTATTAGGGGAGCAAAGAAACCTTGCAAATTAGTTACAGGAAGTGTTGATTTTCGGGCATCAGTAAATAATTGGAGTTGGTAGTAAATATCTTCCGGTCGGTTATTTAAAGGTGTAGCTGAAATTAAAATCACCTTTTTTCGCAATCCTAATACATTACCCTCAACTGCACGTGGAGTTTTACATATTAGTTGAAGTTGCTGAAACATTTGAGCCTTATGATTTCTGAATTTATGGGCCTCGTCGACCAATATTAAATCATAATCCTCTTTTGGCCAATAGTCATCGTTTTTGTGTTCAATTATTTTATGCAAACTTCCATTGCTAATATAACGAACATGTTTGTCGAGGCCAAATTGGCTAAAAGTACTTTTCCAATTTTGCTCTAAATGCGGAGGATAAACTATTAATATTTTTGTATTTAATGTACCGTTTGATATTAAGAACCGTTTAGCAACTAATGTTGCAATGATAGTTTTACCTAAACCAACGACATCGGCCAACATAAAACCATTATGCTCCAGTAGCATGCTGTAACCTTGATTAACGGCATCAATCTGATACGTTAGTTTTTTAAAATTTTTAGGAAGATCTCCAACCGAATCAGGGTCGTACTCAATATTTTTCCCAAAATATTCAATTAATAGTTTAATGTAAATTTCGAATGGTTTATATAATTGTCCAATGTGGCTACCATCTTTAACACGATTTACATCAATAGGCAAAACATCTTCACCTTCTTCCCAAAGTTTTTGGAACTCTGATTCAGCGAAAGCAACTTCTTCATAATCTCTAAGCGCAACGTTAAATTCATAATTGCCTTCATTTTTTATTCCTAACCCTGCATCGGTCAGATTTGACGAGCCAGTAATAACCTCACCTCCACTATATTCATTGAAGTTCTTCGGTAAAAAAATGTAAATTTTAGCATGAAGCTTTTTTGTCTTATGTACTTTGATGTGTATCTTTTTATCAATAACATCTTCCATAAAAAGCATTATACCGTCTTCGACTTCTTTACTATATTCAGCCTCACGTATGTCCTGGCGCATCAATTTAACAAACTCTTCTCGCGTACGTTCGGGATCGCCAAAAAATAACAAACCCCTTCGTTTAGATTCGGCACTTATTTGGTCTACGTTAATACCGACTAATATTTTTACCTCAGGTACTTTGTGTAAATGTTCGCGAATGGGGAAATAGCCAGACGCCCGAAAATAGCCTACTACTGCATGAAAAGCATAAATATCAGCCATGTGCTCAACGGCTCCTTTAAACTTTTTAAATAAGCTTTTCTCTTCTCGATTTGTAAAAAACTTTGTTGGCATTAATAAATTATAACCTTAAGGTAAATGTCTAAATTGAAATTATGGAAAGTTAAGCAATAATAAGGTTTATAAAACATTATCATCTATTGATCGAAAATGCGATAGAGATAAAAGGAATAAAGGTTGCCATACAAATTTTCATACAATCTTTTAGTTACTCATTTTTCACTTATTTTTATAAATGAACAAAATGTCTTAAAATAGTCTCGTAACCCATGTACTGGCTATTTGCTCCTTTTTACAACATTATACAAATGAAATGTTACAAGAGAGATTCGTCGGGACCACTCAGAGCCCGGTAATTAACCATAATTACCGGGCTTTTTGCGTAATAGAGGAACGTTGTAAATACCTTTAATATATGTTAATTTCGGCAAACGTGATTTACGTTACTATGATACCTACCATATGAAAAGCCCCATCAAAATGCTTACAATTAAAGCAGTATGCTTTCTTTTGTTTTATTTGTTTAGCGCGCCGTCCATAGGCCAGGTCAAATGGCCGGCTAATCAGTTGCTTCCGTCTTTCCCAGCGCCTGCAAAGGTTCAGGATTTTATTACGCTTCGTGAAAACTCTCCTTACTCTTCGGCAGAAATGTACCTGTTTGCTTCGTTAAAGGGCATCGTAAACAAGACTAAGCCACGTATATTCTCCTATGAGGGTGATGCTTTCGCCGAAGGGCCGCATACCTGGTTGCAATCCCTGGGTTTAAGCTGGTCTGAACCTGCAGACAAATGGGATTTGATTGCTAAATACCGGAGCGAAATTTCAGGTTTGATTGTTTATGATCCCGCGCAGGAACATACAATTAACCTGGCCACGGTAATTGCAAAAAGTAAAGGCGCACTGATTGCCTCGCCGTTGTTGCTGGCCAAATTAACTGCTCCCCCTTATAATTTGCCCGTGTTACTTGATTTGCAGGGGAAATTTAGCAGTAAGCTGGAAGTTTATCAATCGCTATATGATACATATTGGCCAAATATTGATCACCGTTTATTAATGGGGCTAAACCCTAATGCGCATAAAGCAGCCCTTCGTGAGTATGCGGTAGCGTTGGGCTCGGCAGTAGTATGGCTCGATCCTGACGTAGCCGGTGAAAGTGAATTGCTAAACAAATTTCTATCCTCAATGTCTCCCGGGGCTATCTTTATGGGCTGGTGGCCACAGGAAGGACCAGGGGTGCAAAGGGCCTCAAAATATGGTATTGCAACCGTTGCAAGTGATTGGTGCTCTAACCTAACGGTACACAGTGGTACTTCCAGAAATGTAAAAATAAAACCAATCCCTCCCAGGCCAGCGCTTAAAAATAAAATTTATGTTGCATTTATATTGAGTGACGGAGACAATTTGCAGTTTACAGAACATTTGATGCGCAAGCTTTGGAATAATCCGGACCGGGGTGCCGTTCCAATGGGATGGACAGTGTCGCCTGCTATGTTGGATGCAATGCCGGGTGCACTTAATTATTATTGGCAAACTTCCACCAGCAATGATAACCTGATTTCGGGTCCTTCCGGCTATGGTTATACTTACCCTAATACGTGGACAGATGAAAACTTGCTGAAGCAGTTTGTTGCTAAAACGGAAGATTATAACGCCCGGGCCGGTTTAAGGGTAATCACCATTTGGAATACGATTACTGGTGGTATTAATGCTAATGTCGGGAACATCTATGAAGGCCAGGCAAAATCCTTGCTTGGTGTAACTGCCCAGAACACGGGAGGCGGGCTTACTATTTATAACGACAGCCTACCGGGAATGGCGCTTACCTGTAACTACTGTACAAATGAACAGGCTATGAAAGATCATATCGCCCGGGCTTCCGCCGGTTGGGACAAAACCTCGCCACGTTTCATGATCATACAGGCGCAACCCTGGCAGGGTGTAACGCCAACAAGTTTTAAAAATGTGGCTAATTCACTTAATGAAGATTATGTAATAGTGCGTCCAGACCACATTTTTCAACTTATTCGTGAGGAAAAGGGTATTTCAATTAATCCTAAATAGCGGTATCATTTAGCTTTGCTCAATTTGCTTTAAGCTATCCATTTTCTTGTAGGCTAAAAACCCTTTGATATCCTCAAAATGTTCGCGAACGCGTTTGTTGCCAAACTCGAATACCTTTTTTACAAGGCCGTCCAGGAAATCCCGGTCGTGCGATACCAAAATCAGGGTTCCATCAAAATCTCTCAGGGCATCTTTGATAATATCCTTGGTCTTCATATCCAAATGGTTAGTTGGCTCATCCAGGATCAACACGTTTACAGGCTCCAACAACAGCTTGATCATGGCCAGGCGAGTCTTCTCGCCGCCCGAAAGTACTTTTACCTTTTTTGTGGTATCGTCGCCGCTGAACATAAATGCTCCCAACAAATCTTTAATCTTTATTGTGCCATCACTTAAGGGAATCTGGTCAATGGTTTCAAATACTGTTAAACTTTCGTCTAACAAAGAAGCCTGGTTTTGGGCGAAGTACCCGATCTTTGCATTGTGACCTACTTTTAATGTTCCTTCAAAATCAATCTCGCCCATGATGGCTTTGATCATAGTCGATTTGCCTTCCCCATTTTTACCAACAAAAGCCACTTTTTCGCCACGCTCAATAACCATTGCTGCTTTCTGGAATACTACGTGGTCGCCATAAGTTTTTGTCAGCTCCTCAACCATCACCGGGTACTGGCCAGAACGAGGCGAGGGTGGAAACTTCAATCGTAAGGCCGAAGTATCTACCTCATCAATCTCGATGATCTCGAGCTTTTCGAGCATTTTTACACGCGATTGCACCTGTAATGTTTTGGAGTAGGTGCCTCTGAACCGATCTATAAATTCCTGGTTATCGGCAATAAAACGCTGTTGTTCCTCGTAGGCTTTTAATTGGTGCACCCGGCGGTCGGCACGCAACTGTAGGTAATGACTGTATTTGGCCTTATAATCGTATATTCTGCCCATCGTTACCTCGATGGTCCGGTTGGAAACATTATCTACAAAAGCACGGTCGTGCGAGATGACGATGACCGCTTTTGCCGAGGTGATCAGGAAATCTTCCAGCCATTGTATACTGTCGATATCCATATGGTTTGTAGGCTCATCAAGTAGGATCAGGTCTGGTTTTTTTAATAGAATTTTGGCCAGCTCGATGCGCATACGCCAACCGCCCGAAAACTCGGCAGTTTGGCGGGTAAAGTCTTTGCGTTCAAAACCTAAGCCTTTTAGCACCTTTTCAACCTCCGCATCATAGTTAACCTCCTCCTGCGAATAAAATTTCTCGCTTAGTTCCGATACCCGTTCAATCAGCTTCATGTAATCATCGCTATCGTAATCGGTACGGATAGTGAGCTGCTCATTCAACTCATCCAGCTCTTTTTGCATCTGGTTGGCCTCTTCAAAAGCTTTCATCGTTTCTTCAAAAACGGTAACGTTATCGTGGGTGAGCAAATGCTGTGGCAAATATGCTATTACCGCGTCTTTGGGGCCGGTTACATTGCCGGTAGTAGGTTTGGCCGCGCCGGCAATGATCTTGAGGATGGTGGATTTGCCTGCGCCGTTTTTACCCATCAGGGCAATCTTATCGTTCTCGTTTATGGAGAAGGTCACGTCGTTGAATAAGGTGGTTCCGCCAAATGAAACGGAGATGTTGTTAACATTAATCACAGTATGGGAATATTGAATTGTGCGCAAAGATAACGGAAAGCATAGAATTATGGCAGGAATAAGAAGGGATGCTATCGCGCTATTTTTGAAGTTCCGGAAATCTATGCAATCGTGCTTAATTTGCAAAAGGCAACATTAATATTTGGAAAATATTTTTGAAATGACCATATCTATGTAGAATTTTTGCAATTAACGGCACAATGTAACCCACCATAAAAGGACCCTGGGTTTCCGGCCTCATGACCACAAAAGGAAATATCATCAATAAAAGATCTCATCTTTTATCAAAAATTGTAATAGTCATTCTGTATTAAAGCAGCCGGGATTTTTTATTTTCGTAACTCACAACAAGGATATATTATAGCCGATGAAACCAGATTCGCAGAATGTAACAGACTACACCAATGAAAATACCATATTTATGGTTTGGGAGTTTAAGGATAACCCGGCGGTTGGCGATACTTTTAAAAAGCTTTGCAAGCTGCTTATCAATCTTAATAATTCTGCCAATGTGCGTTTCCCGGTTTCCAGGGCAAGTTGTGTAATGGGTATTGGGTATGATGCCTGGCTTCGGCTTCAGCTCCCGGTTCCCTTACCTAAAGAACTGGCGACTTTTGCTCCCATTGTTGGCGCCAAACATACTGCGGTTTCTACCAAAGGAGATTTGCATTTTCATATCAGGGCCGATACTACAAGCATATGTTATGATATGGCATCGGCAATAACAGATGTTTTAAGCCCCGTGGCCGTCAGTACCGATGAAATTCATGGTTTCAGATATTGGGACAGCCGTTCCATTTTGGGTTTTGTTGATGGTACAGAAAACCCGCAGGGCCCGGATAGGGAACTTTTTAGTATGATAGGGGATGAAGATTCTGTTTATAAAGCAGGAAGCTACCTTTTTGTACAAAAATACATCCATGATTTAACAGCCTGGAAAGGGCTGTCGACCGAACAACAGGAAAAAGTAATTGGCCGCTCCAAATCAAATGATATAGAAATGGATGACGATGTAAAACCTTCAAACTCGCATATCGCCCTTGCCAATGTTGGCGATGAGCTTAAAATTGTTCGTGATAATATGCCTTTTGGCAATATGTCGGCCAATGAGATGGGTACTTATTTTATAGCTTATGCAAGCACATTCAGTACCGTTAAAAAAATGTTGAATAACATGTTTATTGGCTCGCCCGTTGGAAATTACGACAGGATATTAGATTTTAGCACCGCCAAAACAGGTAGTTTGTACTTTGTGCCCACATTTAATATGATAGATGATTTTTCGTCGGAATAAAATCCCGTAGGCTCTGGCGGAAGAAAGCTATCCGTGGCTGATTATTATCGTCCAATGGCACATTATGCTTAGTAATAAAATTAAAAAAAAATGATTTTTAGCGGTATCTTTAACTATGTGTAACACTGCTAAAGGAGATACAAGTGTCATATTTTCAGTTTGTTCCGGTAACGTCACATCCAACAATAAGGTTGGCCAATGCAACAACAAAACGAAAGACAACTATTTGGCGCTTGGAATAGATAAAATAAAAAGCCGCCCCATATTTACATATGAGACGGCCTTTTTGTTAAGGGGAATTAGGAGTTTAGTTTTTATATAATTTGATGTTAAACACCTGGAAATAGCTGCCTGGGTTGCCATTGCCAACAATGTTTCCTAAAAATCCAATTGATACCACCTGCGGGGTGGTAAGTGTAAACGTAAAGCTTCTTACTTCCCTTGAATTTGGGCTCGTTCCGCCTACGTTGGCGCTATTGTACATACCAACATACCCTAATGCGGTAGAAAGGTTGGCAAGTACCGGGAGGCCGTTTCCGCCTGCCGCGGCTATACAATAAACAGAAGAATTGGACTGAACTTCTGAATAGGCATCAAATGATACAATATAATCGCCTGCAGGCAATGCCGAAGACGTAGGCTGATAAATGATACCGTTTACTACAGGTGTATTGCCCCAGGTTTCCCAGTTAATAACTCCTCCGGCATCTGAGCTATAGCCGCCGTTAACACCATTGTCTTTATTTTTAGCAGCTGCATTGGTAATCCATGGCGCGGCAAGTGTTCCCCATCTTCCATCAAAGGTAGCTCTTTGAAAAGAACTTGATGTATTTGATAAATATATGCTGGTTACCTCGGCCTTTACACTATGGCTTTGGTAATCTACATAAAAAGTATCAATAGCCGTTTTGTTTGGTTTAAAAGCTGTGCGATAGCTAATAGAGCTACCTGCTTTAAATTTAGGCAGGGATGTGCTTAAGCCTGATGGTACCGATGTTATTAAGGTATCGTGTTGCTTGCTTGCAGCATCGGTATATTTAATTTGCATCGAAATTAAACCGTCATCAGCATTAACATCGGCCCAGTTAATCAGGGCCGATCCGTCTGTTTGTAATTCGGCCTTGGCTATGCCGCGGTTAATGAGCGAGCTTTGGTACAGGCTGCCATATACGTTGCCGGCTAAGGTAACCGGGATAGATATGTGCCCTGCATTATCATACGTCCGGATCTCGAAGGTCATGACACCCTCGGGTAAACCGGGGATATATAGCCTCGCCGTATCAACGCCCGATGTACGGGTTACCGGTGTAACTATCGAATCCTGTTTGCTGTTCCAATACACCGTGTACTTAACAATTTTGGGATCGGATGTAAAAAGTCCGGTTAATAATACCCGGTTTTTTCCCGAAAAAACCTGTACCGAGTCGAGCTTGCCCGGGTATATGATAGCGCCGTTGGGCTCGTATTTTTTTTTGTAATCATCCATTTTAGTGCAGGCACCCATAACAAATGCCGTTAACACTAAAATGAAGTATGATGTTATTTTATAATGTTTCATAATCAAAATTTAATTGAAAAAATGCTTGCAAACATTTACTACTTTCCAAATAGGGTAAATTCACTGATACTCATAAAGTATGATCCTGTCCAGTTGTGCAGGCTCCTGATCCTGATATACCGGTAAGCGCCTATCCCTGCCGGAAAATCAAAGCCCCAGCCATCATGTCCATATTTGGTATCGGCAGCTGTTTCTGTACCCGATGGCGATCCGGATGGTTTTATAATATTACAGGTTAGCAGTTTGGTCCATGAGCCATCCAGTGCACCGTTTACATTGGGTGCATTTGATCCCCATATTTCAAAGTCTTTTAAATTACCCCTCACATAGTATACGTTACCAATCTCCAGGAACGGGTTCATGATAAAGCGGCTCAATATCCTTTGCTTACCTAAATCAAACGTTACCATTTGCGGGCTGCCCGCGCTTTCAACAGTAAATAAACAATTTGGCCAGCCGCCGGTAAAGTTGCCATCCCAAATCTTGGTAAGATCGGTATATGAATACAGGTTGGTAGCATCGCCCGGCAATACATATGGCGACCAATCAGATTTTGAAAATTGCTCTTCGTAAAACGGTGTAAGTGTTAGAAATAAAGTATCGGAACGATTTAAAAATCTGTCTCTTACAAAAAATGCGTACTTCCGTTCAACAGCGGGCTGGCCTCTGACAGCCGCTTTAATTAAAACGCTGTTACTGTAAATATTATCCATTCCCGTTGGCTGCACAAATTGGTTGTTATTAGCGGTATCAACCATAGGTACAATAGCAAGGTTGTCTTTGTTAGGGTTATCGCAGGTTACATTAAAACCACCAAAAGTAGCGGTAACCTTAAGCGACCGGAACGCAAGTATGAATGGCGGGGTTAAGGGGTTAACTGTAACCGTAACAGGTGCTGAGGCCTTTTCACTTGAATTTACGGCATATAGTTTTACAACGTGTGCCAGGGTATCGCCAAAGCCATCCACCGTTAAAGTGTTTGTATAGTGCGATGCAATAACTTCGCGTGTTTTACCCGGCGAGGTTTCATAAACAGCCTTTACGTAAAAAAGATCGGCATCGGTGGGCAGCGTATATGTTAAACTGGCTTCGCCGTTTTGGTTTTGTACCTGTACGTTGCTAACTACGCCGGGGGCGTTGTTATTGGTTACTGTAGGTTTATTGAGGGTTTCCTGCTTGCAGCCGGTTACTATTATTGCTAATAGGCCGATATAGAAGGCAACTCGTAATTTCATTTTTTCCATTTTAATGTTTTTAATATTAAACATATTGTTGCTATACATTTACCAGTTAGGGTTTTGCACCAGGTTTTGATTAACCAGCAGGTCGCTTTCCTGTATTGGCCATAAATAATCGCGCGGGATCACAAAATGCCTTGAATAGATGGACCTTTCACGATAATACAATTCGGGCGAATTTTCGCTAATCGACCATCCCGTTACGTTGCCGTTAAGTTCAACACCTGCAGTTTTCCAGCGCAAAAGATCCCAAAAGCGATGTCCTTCAAAACAAAGTTCAACGGCGCGTTCGCGCTGAATGATTGACCGCATTCCGTCTTTGGTAGTGTATTTGGTTGGATTAATGCTATAGTTTGACCATGAATCCTGAACGGTAGGCAAGCCAGCCCTTGCCCTTATACGGTTTACGTAAGTATATACATCGGCTACCGGCCCCTGTGCTTCGTTCAGCGCTTCAGCGTATAACAAATACAAATCAGAAAGGCGCATTTCGGGCCATGGATAATTGATGTAGGTAACTGTTGCCCACTCATAGTGCCAGTTAAGCGCTTTTTTCATATAAAAGCCCGCAATTGGTATTGGCGACGACTGGCCAACTTCGGCACCACGTGCTTTCATCCACCAGGTATTTTCGTCGGTTTTGGTAGGGCTGTTGGCCATATACCATACACCGCGGTCAAATCCAAGGTCGGCATAGTAACGGGGCTCGCGGTCAAAATTTAACCGCGCGGTGGTTTCGCCCTCTTTGATATTAAAACGCTCATCGTGAGTGCCCACACGCAATTGCGCTATGTTGGTAAAATCAAGCGTTTTATCTTCATTAATAGGCACCCCGTTTTTGGTATAAAACATTTTGGCCATTTTTATGGTAGGCCCCATCAACGGGCGGTTTGCCGATTTTGCGGCATCAGCATTATTAAAATCATACTGACCCGCGCACATCGACTGGAAGAATGAATTATAGCCGATGTTATTATTTGCGGTTAATCCCCATATCAGCTCATCGTTCCATTTTTCGCTCATCGCGTTCCTGATGCTCATTTGCGTCATAGTTGTTTGGCTAAGCGGGGTAGTTGGCGCCGGGAAAGTATATAACTGTATGTTTTGGGCCTCGCAAAAATCAATTGCCGCTTTACAGGCATCGGCCGCCAGCTGCCATTTTTGAGCACTGTAGGCAGGGTTAAATAGTTGTTCGCCATCTTTATTCTTGAATGAACTGTAATCGGGGTTACCATTAAACAACGGGCTTGCAGCGGTAACCAGCAACTTTGCTTTCATGCTGAGCGCTGCTCCTTTGGTAACACGGCCCAGTTCGCTGCCTTCATTCCTGATGCTTAGGGGCAGTTTTGCCGCGGCCAGGTCATATAAACCGGCTATATAATTTACCACTTCATCAACCGGGCGGCGTTTTACCCTCACCTCGTCTATTGATGCGTCAATAGCCAGGTTTTTGTCGATAATAGGGATGGGGCCATAAGCTCTGAACATTTGAAAATGATAGAAGGCTTTCAGAAACTGCGCTTCGGCAATCCAGCGTTCGCGGGTGTCAATATCCAGGTCGCGTACCTTTGTCACATCGCTTACATTTTCAATAAAAACGTTACAATCGCGTATAGCCTTGTAATTCGCGGCAGCATCCCGAGTGCCGTTCATATAATTGGCAATTGGGTCTGACGAGTTTTGGAAGCCCCTTGGCAGCTGTAGTACGTTTGTTGGGCGGATGTGCCCGGCCGGATCTTCTACCCAAACCTCATCGCCGGCAGTAAGGCCTACGTTATAGGTAGGGTCGGTTTCTGTAGGCAGGTAAGAGTAGCACGTAAACAGGTACTTTTCTGCCTCGGTTTTTGAAACAAAAGCGTTGGCTATTGTTGATACGTTATCAGGAACAACATCCAGGAATGATTTTTTGCAGGATGATACCGGCAAAATTATCATTAAAGCCACCGATAGCAGGGCGATATACCCTTTAGGTGCGGGGCTTAATACTGTATGCTTAATTTTTTGTATAAAATTACTTTTCATATAATTGATTTGAAAGCTTTTAAAATTCTACCCTTAAGCCTAAGTTAAACACCTTTTGAATTGGGTATCCCAGGCCAGATGTTCCCATTTCCGGGTCCCACAGCTTAAAGCCGGTCACGGTTAACAGGTTCAGGCCGTTCAGATAAAGGCGGGCACTGTTTAAGTGGATACTTTTAAGCTGTTTTTTGGTGAAGTTGTAACCAATTTCGGCCGATTTTAAACGTAAAAACGAACCATTCCGCAACCACCATGTTGATGTTGGCGATGTTGCTGTCTGGCTATTGTTTGGCTGTATGGTATTGCTTAAACGGGGCCAAAATGCGTAAGGGTTACGGCTATCTTCTGACCAATGATCATTTGCAATTGAACTAAGCAAGCCGCTTTGATTACCAGTGTTAAGACCAGTACTTGACTGATACCCATTTACCAGGTAAAAAGGCGAAATATCTGCCGAATTGATAACAAACGATGACCGGGCCGATCCCTGGAAGAACGCACTGATATCAAAATTTTTGTAACCGACAGAAAAACCAAAGCCGTAAATAATTTCAGGCACCTGGGGATAACCTATGGGTACGATATCGGAGTTTGATATTTTGCCATCGCCATTCATATCACGGTATTTAATATCACCGGCTTTGTAACTGCCAAAACTTTGTACAGGCGAGTTGGCTACATCTACATCGTCAATAAATAGGCGCTCGGCAACAAGGCCATATATCTGGCTTAATGAATTACCTACCTTACTCAGATATTGCAGGTTGGCAGGGTAAACAGGTTCTTCGTTTTTTAGCAATTTACTTTTAGCATAAGTAAGCGTACCGCGCGATTGGATCCAGAAAGAGTTGCTGAAGTTTTTCTTATAATCCATAGCGATATCAACGCCCTTGCTTGATGACTTACCGGCGTTTGATGAGATATCGGCCTGCAAACCCATGGAGGTAGGGATAGTACTCCTTACCATTAAGATATTATCGCGTTTATTTTGATATGCATCTACCACTAAAGTAAGGGTTTTTGCAATCGTTAAATCCATACCTAAATTGGTTTGCCTTGATTGCTCCCAGGTAATATTTTGGTTTTCATACCGATTGGTAACCACACCAGGCCTGCTGTAAGTATAATTGGTGCCAAACTGGCCAAGGCTGCCATTGTTTAAATTAACATCAGACAGGTAAAAGAATCTATCATTTGCCGATCCAATCTGGTCGTTACCCACCAAACCATAAGTGGCCCTGAATTTTAGGTTATCAATGATTGATAGCATCGGTTCAAAAAACTTTTCGTTTGATACTACCCAGCCCGCGCCCACAGATGGGAAGAAACCAAACCGGTGATTACTTGCAAAGCGCTCCGATCCGTTGTACCCAAAGTTAAATTCAAGCAGGTAGCGATTGTCATATCCGTAAGTAAACCTGCCGGATACGCCCTGGTTGCGCGAGGGTAACGATAACTGTAACGTTGCTGCGTTGGCAGTAAGATAATTACGCATAGTACCAATTAACAAACCACTGATGGCATGCTTTTCGGCAAATGTGCGATTGTAGTTTACAGCAGTTTCTACATAGGCAATAGCGTTGCTTGTGCTTCCACCGGGGCTGTAAGTTAAATACTCAGTTGGAATATTACCTATACTGCCGGCCTGGCCGTTATTAATTAATGTTAAACCATTAAATTGACCGTTGAGCACGTTTGATTGATAGTAATAAGGGCTGTATTGCCGCGAAACCGCAAAGGATGAATAACGCGTTGTATAGGCCATTACCCTTGCCGATAAGCCCTGGGTAAGAAAATCAAACTTCTGGTTTAAATTTAACTGAGCCGTCAGGGTGCTTGTGGTTGTGTTTTGGAAACCCGACAGCGATTGCGCGTATGGGTTCATGTACAAGCCGCCACCCGGTATAATAGCATTACCAAAAAGCGGGTGGTTGGCATACGGCAATAAATTACTGGGGTAAATAGCCGGAAATGCTACCGGATTGCTCCATAACGCATTTAAAAAAGTGTAACCGCCCCCGCCTATTGGGCCATGATAACTATCAAACTGACCTTTTAAACTTACTACGGCTTCGGTAGTTTTGGTAAGGTTTATGGTGGTGTTTGATAAAATGGAATACGATTGCAGCTTAATGTTATTGCTAAAACTGTTCAGGCTATTTTCGGCCAGGTTGCCGTTATCAATATTATAGGTCATGGCCAGGTAGTACTTGGCTTTTTCGGACCCGCCATTGGCATTCATGTTGAACCTTTGGTTACTGGTTTTGGTTTTTATCAACTGTTTTATCCAGTTATTGCTGGGATACAGCAATGGGTCATCACCGTTGGCCGTGTGGTCAATTTTATTTTGCGAGTAAGGTAGTGCGCCCAATGGGTTACGGGTAAGCACGGCTTCGTTGGCAAGTGTCATGTAACTTATGTTATCGGCCAGGTCGATATTTTTGTTATTGGACGATGTTGAATTCTCGGCACGTACGTTAAACCTCAGCGGACCAATATCGCCCCGTTTGGTAGTTACCAGGATTACACCATTTGCGCCACGGGCACCATATAATGATGACGCGGTGGCATCTTTTAGTACCGAAAAACCGGCAATATCATCCGGCTGCAAACGGGCCAAATCAGTTGGTGTCGATTCGATACCGTCAATCAAAATCAATGGGTCAACTTTACCGGCGCCAAATGTGCCTACGCCCCTGATAAAAAACTGGGCGTTATCGGCACCCGGCTCGCCGCTTCGCTGGTACGATATCATCCCCGGTACCACACCGGCCAGCATAGTGGTAAGGTTGCTTGAAGGGCCTTTAAGCTGTTTGGGGCTTATGGTGGTGATAGAACTTACTAAGCTCGACTTTTTCTGGGTACCATATGCAACAACGGCAACCTCTTCCAATGCGGTTTTATCGGTACCAATTGTTACATCCAATACATAAGCACCATTTGATGGCTGGTAGTTTTTTAAATCAAATTCCTGTGTTTTAGATCCTACAAATGAAAACGTGATTATAGTTTTATCGGTACCCTTTAAATTAAGAGCGTACTTACCATTAAGGTCTGATTGGGTACCAAAGCCGGTGCCCTTTATTTTGACACTTACGCCAGGCAGGGTAAGTCCCTTCTCGTCGGTAATGGTACCCCTCAAAGCATCAGGCAACGGCGCCTGTGCCTGCTCTTTTTTGGGCGGTGCGGGGGCCGGTTTTTCCACCGGGGCTTTTTCAATAACAATAAGCTGGTCGCGCAGTACATAGCGCAGGCTTTTGCCTTTTAAAAGAAAAGTGAAAACATCCTGCACGCTGGCGTTCTGAAAATCAACAGTAACCAGTTCCCGGTCGTTTAATAAATTGTTGCTGTAAAAAACGGTTAGCCCGGTTTGCTTTTTAACAGATTGAAATACATCGGCTAAGCTGATATTAGCCTTTTTGAGTGTTATCGGGCCCGTATTTTGCGTTTGTGCATGGCAAAATTGGGTGCCCCATAAAAAAATAAAAACAGGCAGTAGTAGCCGCCGGTAAAATAAAATTTTCTCCATAGTTTATCGGTTTATAAATTGGGTTTGTACTAAAGACCGGTTCCGGGAAAAACGGGTGAACGAAAAATTAAAAAATATTTTTGCTAAATGCCTTCGGGCGAAAAAGGGGAATCAACCGCCTTAATTAACCGACAAAACCGGACTTATCAGAAGGCCGGGCTGGTACTAATTAATATGCGGGTAGATTATCTACCGGCCTAAAAACACCGCGATACCCTTGTGCGTTATTATTTTATGTGTAAAACACCGTCTTTAATAACAGCATCTACACCGGCAGATGATTTTAGGTTTTGGATAAAAACCTGCACCGGTTTATTTTTTTCGATAGCCCCGCTAAGCGAGTTGTCGGCCCGGGCGGCGTCGTCAAAAACAACCTGTAAATTAAACCAGCGCTGTAATACCTCGCTTATATCGCGCAGCTTTTGGTTATGAAAATAATATTGGCCGTGCATCCAGGCCAATTCTGTGCCTGCATCAAAAGGCTGCCTTAAAAAGCCGGTTATGGGCGTGTAAATAGCCTGGTACCCGGGCTTAAGTAAGAGTTTTTCGTTGTGCTGCCCACTTGTAGCTACGCTGCCTTCAACAAGGGAGGTGGTGGTGATATTTGACTGGTAACTATTTATGTTAAACTCGGTGCCAAGCACCTGCACGTTTGTTTGGGCCGTATGAACAATAAAAGGGTGTGCCGCGTTTTTTGCAACTTTAAAAAAGGCTTCGCCGGTTAGGTAAACCTCACGGGTGGTACCAGTAAATGAAAATGGAAAACGCAGGCTCGATGCCGAATTAAGCCAAACCTGTGTGCCATCTGATAAGGCTATCTGGTAGTCTAATTCCGCCGGGATGGTAAGGGTATTCCAATTTTGGGTTTTGTCATCACCTGTTGTATAACTTAAACCATTGGCGCCTTTTTTTAAATTGGCAAAGGGGGTATTGATTACGTTTTTAGCAGTATCGGATAAGTTAATTTGTTGCCCATTAGCCATACGTAGTTCAATCGCCGGTTTTTTTCTTTGCTTTACAGCTACTGTGTTGGTAACCGGCTTAGCCTGCCAAAAATAAATGGCCGAAAGTGTTATGCACAACAAAGCAGCAATCGACATCCAGTTTATAAACCCTTTTTGTTTGGATTGAATTGATTTTACTTGCTCAATTTGAGGCTCAATTTTATCCCAGGCCGAATTTTCATCTATACTATCAAAAAAAGATTGTGCTTTATCAGTAGCCAATGCATCATGCATTTCCTCCCAGAGTTTTGCAACCCGGCGGTCTGTAAGTATTGCCTGCTGAAGTATGTAGTCATCCTCTTCACTTATCGCCCCTGCAATTTTGTCAATTATTAGCTCCTGAATATATGTTTTATTATATGTCATTATATATAAGACCAGATTATGAATAAAAGGGTGAACTACCTTATGGTTTTTATACCATCGCGCATTGTTTTAATGGCAAGCTTCAGGTGGGTTTTCAACGAATTAATGCTGATTCCCATTTCATAGGCAGCTTCTTTATACTTCTTATTTTGATAATGTACCAAAGTTACGGCCTGGAATCGTTGTACCGACAGATCGGCCATTATCTCGTCTACATTAATTTCGCACCTGGTAACTTCCTGTTCCTCTTCTATTTCCGAAACGGTATATTGATAATCGGCTAATTTTTTTTGTCGCTGCGTTTCCTTCTCAATTGCCTTCAGGCAACGGTTCCGGATGGCTGTTGTTAAATACGCTTTTAAGGATGAATTGATATTGTTAAATAATTTCCTCTCCCAAAAGTCGACAAAAAAAGCCTGAACCATATCCTCTGCTTCCATTTCATCTTTTAAAATATAAAAGGCCGATACAACAAGGAGTTTGTAATATTTTTTGAATAGCAGTTCCAAGGCCTCCTTGTTGCCCATTACTAATAGCTCCATAATTTGAGCATCATTCAGGATTTTCATGAAATGGTTTTAACTGGTTAAAAATCAACAGACAGGCGTCTATTGAAAGCTAAGATATAATATTATTGTCAAAAACACAATTAAAATAAAAATCGTGAAAATAATTTATTATTGCTTACCAATTGGATGGGCGCCTGCGTGGCAATGTTAAGAAATGCCTGAATCAGGAGCGCGGAAGAGCATCAATAAGATGAGTAAGTTGCCTTTTTGTAAATTTTAAGGTAAATACGGCTGCGAAAGCAGTTTTTATAATCACTTTTGCTAATCAAATTTAACTGAGAGGCCCGGAAAATTGGTGTGCTATTGTAGGAAAAACGACAGGGAATTGTTTTAAAATTACAAAAATTAAGTGTTATTTAAACAATAATGAAGTAAGGGAATAGTATATTGAGGCTTTTTCACCTGTTGCAACGGGATTTAAAGAATCGGTTTAATCTGCTAAATCGATATTGATTTCAGGCTTAAACGACAGATTGGAATGAATTGATGCCGGATAGCCCGTTTACAATAAAAAAGCCGGATGTTATCACAATCCGGCTTTTACTTAGGTAATTGAATGTGTTAATTGTGCAGCACCTTATTTATGCTAAGGCTGCCATCGCTTGCATCGCTGAAATAGAGGGAGTATATTTTACCGGTCTGAAGGTCTGCTATATTAAAGTTGCCTATGTTTTTCCTGGAGGCGGTTCCATATAGCTGTACCGATAATGTTCCCGGATCAACATATTTGTAACCACTTGCAATGTTCCTGCTGATATTGGTTACCAGGTCGTCGCCCGATGCATCTTTGATATTGATATCTGATGGCGCGTTATCACTTAAATGGATAAACTTAATTTTTACCTTGCCATTGTTGGGCGTGGCCAGGTCATCTTCAAAAGATTTAACCCTGGCCGATGAGCCTTTGCCCGCCATATATACCGTAAAACTTACGCCGTTGGTAGTATAGAGCTCGCCGGATGCGTAAACATTGCTTGATCCTTCATCTTTGAATTCCATAACCAGCCTTTTTCCGGAGGCGGTGGTGATGTAGGGCGAAGCATCGGTATATTTAAGCCCGCCGCTTACCAGTACCGAGTTGGCAATAGTAAAACTCTGGGGCCCCGAGGTAGATGCCGCATTAACTACTTTGATGTTGAATTGCCCCGAAGGATCGATAGTGTTTTTTTCGCAGGACGAAAAAGATACGGTGGCCGTGAGCAAGACTATGCCCGTTAACACTTTCTTATAAATTGCTGATGTTTTCATATTGATTTTTAATGCTTTTTTCATGTAGGATGATAGTTTCTGTGATTTCGTTTGCCGGCTGGGCTTACATATATTTTACTTTTATGTCAACTTTAGCCGTAGCTTTTAAATCGACTTTAAAGTCGTCGAATGCCGGCTTTTTGAGCTTTTCCATAAAGAAGTTGGAGAAGCCGAAGCCCTCTTTGGGCATTCTTATCAAATTCTTGTCGATTTTCCCGTTTTCGTTTTCATCGTCGATGAGGGTTATTCCATAAGTTCCCGGCTCCAGCGCAATCATTACCGTGAGCGTGCCGTTGTTTAGTGCTTTTTTATCGAATGTGAGTTTTTTGTAAGGCTGCTCATTGTCGTAGCTTTCATTATCCTTAAAAACATTAAGAATGATTTTGCCCTTGGGGGACCTGATGCCGGTAACCTTTACCGGTGTTTCCCGGACTTGTGTATAGGAGGCAAGGAAGATAAACAGCAAGCCTGCAAGCATGTTAAGGCAGAATACAGTTGTTTTTTTCATAGTTGTAAAATTTAATTTTAACATTATTTGAAGGCGAAGGTATTGGTACTGCCTATAGCGGGTTACTAAAAACACATCGAAACGGGCATAATAGCGCCCGAAGATTAAGCTCATGAATCTGAATGAAACACACCTTTATGCAAATGGCCACCTCATTGACAGTATAAGGCGTTCTGAATTGGTTGAGAAAGCTTTATTCAGGCAGCGTTGATGGAATGCTAATTTTGGAGTTGCCGGTGAGGTTGCAGAAATTGCAGGCACCAGCTATTTAGTTGTCTTTTTAGCCTGGCGCCCGGGCAGTTGGGGGCTGGTTTTGCCCGCTTCGGTTCATGATAAATGCATACGTGTAATCTATTAGCTACATTTGTTTATATGCAGGAAAGTTTGCCCGTAAAACGTTTAAATCGCTTAAGCTGGTTGCTATCGGTAATTATCGGCGTTATCTTTTATCTTATCATTTCCCGCAGCGGATCTGCCGAACCTGTGTTGCCCTATACATTGCTAACCATGTCGGGAATTTTAGTGGTTGGTTATGCCGATGTGGGTTTGATGCTTCTTTTACTGCCACGGTTTCAGCTGCGGTCAAAAAAATTTACCATATACCGCCGCCTGTTAACCTACCCTGCAAGTGTATTTATTTACCTGGCGCTATGGCCTGTATTTGCTTACGTAGCCCATAAAAAATGGTCGTTTTGGGATGTTGGTTTATTTTTTGCCTTTGTTGGCTCCGGTATCGTGATTAATACGATGATTATGATTTTGCACGATTCTGTTTTGCTATACGAACATAAACTATACAGCGAGCTGGAGCTTTCCCGGCTAAAGGCAGCCAATGCCGAGGCTACCAACCTGCTGCTAAAACAACAGATACAACCTCATTTTTTGTTCAATGCGTTAAATACATTGAAAGCGTTATATCATAAGGATGTGCAAACTGCCGACATCTATATTGTGCACATGGCCAATTTTTTAAGGGCATCCATATTTCATCATACATCAAACGTGTCTAAACTGGAAGATGAAGTGAGCCTTTTATTGGATTACCTGGAAATGCAGCGGATAAGGTTTGGAACCGCGCTCAATTGCACAATAACGCTGCCCGAAGAAACTTTAAAAGCATACTACCTGCCATCGTTTTCGCTGCAGCCATTGTTGGAGAATGCCATTAAACACAATAATTTTACCCGCGAAGATCCGCTTTGCGTAACCATTAGCCAGCGGGATGACTGGCTGGTTATCAGCAATAACCGGCAGGTAAAAAACATTAAAGTTGCATCAACCAATTATGGCCTGGCAAACCTGGCCGAAAGATATCACATATGGTCGGGGGATGATATTATAATTAAAGAAGAACAGAACTCATTTTCGGTATCTATAAAATTGTTAAAGAATGAACATCGTAATCATTGAAGATGAAGGCCTGGTTGCCGATGACCTGGAGCTGAACATCAGGAAACTGATGGATGAGCCTGTGGATATTGTACAAATTAAATCGGTAAAAGAAGGCCTCGCGTATTTTAAAACAGCCGATGCGCCAGACTTGATATTTAGCGATATCCAATTGGGTGATGGGCTTAGTTTTGAAATTTTTGTTGCCGGATTGGTTGCCGTTCCCGTGGTTTTTTGCACCGCTTATGACGAATATGCCTTAGATGCTTTTAAGGCCAATGGGATAGATTACATCCTAAAACCATTCACCAGTAAAACACTGAACGATGCTCTTCAAAAATACAGGCGGTTAAAAGAATTGTTCTCTACGGATCAAACGCCACAGTATGAAGCCCTAATACAGATGCTGGCGGGAAAAGAAAAACAAAAGGCCGCCTCGGTGCTGGTTTATCACCAGGACAAGATCATCCCGGTTAGCCTGGACGATATAGCCATGTTTTACCTGGCCAACGAAATTACCCACCTGCTTACATTTTCGGGGAAAACGTTTTATCCCAATAAAAACCTCGACGAGTTGGAGCGCATCTCCGGAAATTACTTCTTCAGGGCAAACAGGCAATACCTGGTTTGCCGGAAGGCTATAAAAGATGTGTCTAATTTTTTTTCGCGAAAACTCTCCATAAACCTCAATGTGCCATTTGCCGAAAAGGTTATTGTTAGTAAAGGCAAGGCCCCGCAATTTTTGAGCTGGCTTGCAAAAGGCTGATAGGCGTTGTTAGCTTGCTACAGTTTCCCAACTAAACTTTCTATACTTTTTCAACTTTTTTGTCCCCGGCGTATTCCGCTTCCGGCTTTAATTTGCCCGTTTCGGCTATATTTTGTTATTAAACCGGCCTTATATCGTTCAACTTTGATGGCTATGAATGCAAGGTTAATAGCCACTTTACATATAACCAGCCAATTCATAAAGAAAACTAATGTTAATCGCTTCGTCGCAAGAAAACGGCCATGTTTGAAATTTTTAAAACTAATGTTAAAAACCCGGCGCACGCAACTGCACTGGTTGTAGTGCTGCAACATTATTTGCCTTTTGCCGAAATAAACTTCGACCTGGACGATTGCGATAACATACTGAGGGTGAAGGGTGAAAAATTTTGCTCGATGAATATTATTCAGCTATTGGCCGACCTGGGCTTTGAGTGTCATATATTAGAATAATAGTCTGTTTGGTCGCCAATTGGCCAACAACAGGCACAAGTATTAGGATGCGCCTAAGTTGAGCGACAAGTTTAGTGTTAACCATGATTAAATATAAATTATTGATTCTCAATTAATTATGTACAAATTGTTTGAAATGTGTTAAGTTATGTTAACCCAAGTACATGCATTTGCCCCGAGTTGAATAATGCTTAACTTGATGTCGCTTAACAATGCCGATGAATTAATGGTAAAAGAGGGTTTCGAATTAAAAACCGCCCGGCCCGCCGCCGGACTTGCCGACTTTGTGGAAAGCTTCTGGATGATCCGAAATGAGTCGGTGAACGGCAGAGAAATTGTTGTGCTGCCCGACGGGCGGTTTGATATTATATTTGCTGTTGCCGCTAACCAGCCTTTTCATGCCACGCTACGGGGCCTTGACACCCTGCCCGATCAGGCCTCTATTTCCGCCCATATGGTGATGTTTGCTGTCAGTTTTAAACTATTGGCTATTGAGTATCTGCTGGATATTAAAATGGCCTCTGTATTAAATGAAGGACGGCGCTTACCGCCTGGGTTTTGGAATATCACCGCCGATGACCTGGAGAACTTTGAAACCTTCTGTCAAAAGATCACGGCAACGATGCTTGGCCTTGTTAAAACCGGCATCGACAGCCGCAAGCAGAAATTGTTTCGCCTGATTTATGCTTCCAATGGGTCGCTAACTGTTCAGGAACTGGCCGGCAGCGTAGGTTGGAGCAGCAGGCAAATCAACCGTTATTTTAATGAGCAGTTTGGCATTTCTTTAAAAGCGTACTGCAATATTTTCCGTTTCAGGGCATCCCTGCAGCAGATCAGGGACGGCAACCTTTTCCCGGAGCAGAATTTTGCCGATCAAACACATTTTATTAAAGAGATTAAAAGGTTTTCAGGCGTGGTGCCAAAAGAATTAGCCAAAAATCAAAACGACCGATTTATACTATTATCAGCTTTGCCTAAGGGGTAGTTTTGCCCATATGAACATTCAACACAAAAACATCGCCATCATTGGCGGCGGCCCGGGCGGCTTAACACTTGCACGGCTCCTGCAGCTAAAAGGAGCAAACGTGAAAGTTTATGAACGAGACATCAATGATGCAGTAAGGCTACAGGGCGGCGCGCTTGACCTGCATGCCGGGTCGGGCCTGGCCGCTTTAACTAAAGCAGGCTTGATAAATGAATTTAAAACCCACTACCGCCCCGGAGCCGAACTTGTGCGTGTAACCGACAGCCAGTTGGCCGTTTACGCCGATCAGCACGCCAAAATAAATAACGAAAAGTTTGGCGACAAAAACTATCGTCCCGAAATAGACAGGGGGCCACTCAGGGAGATTTTATTGAATTCGTTAATGCCAGGCACCGTTGTTTGGGACAGTCATATTGTATCCATTGAACAAATACAGGACACCTGGAAGCTGGTTTTTGAAAACGGCAACACCATCATGGCCGATTTGGTTATTGGCGCGGATGGTGCGAACAGCAAAATAAGGCCATTTGTTACCGGCATTAAACCCTACTGGACCGGTATCACCATGCTGGAAGGAGTCCTCAAAGATGCTGCAAAAACAGCCCCGGTAATTCATCAATTGTTAAAGGGCGGAAAGATATTTGCCTACGGAAACCAAAAAACGCTGATAGTTAGTTCAAAAGGCGACGGAAGTTTTGGGTTTGGCGTCAGCTTTAAATCCGATGAGTTTTGGGCGAAGGAAAGCGGCATCAACTTTAATGATAACCAGCAGGTATTGGCCTGGTTTAAAAAGGAGTTTGCAGAATGGAGCCCGGTTTGGTGGGAACTGTTTGAAAGTGCAGACACGTTGTTCATCCCCCGCCCCCAGTACTGTATGCCACTTGACCAAAAATGGGACGCCAAACCCAACATTACGCTACTGGGCGATGCGGCCCACTGGATGCCGCCCTTTGCAGGCGAAGGCGTTAATATGGCCATGTTGGATGCGTTGCAACTGAGCGAAGCGCTTACAGACGCCAAATTCGGCGATACCCGGCAAGCTATCGCCCATTATGAAAAGCAAATGTTCGCCCGGTTCGCCAGGATTGGGCAGGATACCTTATTTAACGCCGAATGGATGCATCAACCCAATGCTTTAAAACACATGCTGGCAATGTTTGGTAAAAACAAACTCAAGCAAGGGTTATTTATCGGCAATTACCTTATTAAAGTGAGGGTTATGCCTGCTATCCGTAAAGCGATTGGCCTGCCTCCTATCCAAAAAACATTCTGATGAAGCACTACCGGGCTTTAAGCAATAAATGAAGTAATTAACATGCTGAAAACAGTAGTTATTACTTCATTTAATTTAAGGGGCATTATCACCGGGTTTTTCAACCGGCGTACTTAAAAGATACACGCAAAATCAAAATTCTTTCAATATCGCCCTTTTGTCGCCCTAACATATTGAACAGGCTGGTACGTTGACGCCCAGTAAAGCTATACTATTGCTGATGGTAAATTGCTGCAAACTCTTTGGCATAGTCGTTCAGCTTATGCGGGCCCAACTCCGGGCGGTGTTTATAATAATCCTCATAAAGTATACCATTCAGTCTCGCGGCATTCATCTCGGTAAAACCCCTGGCCGTCTGCGGGTTCATGCCAAAGCTCAAGAGTCTATTTAAAAACTCATCGTCCGGGATAGCTGTCCATTGCAGATCGGGCTTACCCACCGCCTGGCCCAAAATCTTTGCTACCTCATTCGGAGCCACCTCATCGCTGGCAATATAACGAACGGTGCGGCCTGCAAACGGCTTGTCAAACTCTTCGGCAATAACACTGGCAATATCCAGCGGCGAAACCCACGGCTCTTTGTTATCGCCTCCGTAATTACTTACAATTGTACCCTGTGCCTTTATGGTAGGTATAAATGCCAGCATGTTGTAGTAAAAGCCAACCGGGCGCATAAACTTGATGCTCACGTCATCTGCCAATTCGTTAAAAATCTGTTCTGCTTTATGATGGAACCCCAAAAGACCTACGCCATTGTCGGTATGAGCCCCAATGCTGCTTAAATGAATAACTTTTTTAACGCCTGATTGCCGAATAGCCTTTTGGTAATTTTTGCCTATTTGGATAATGGCGGCCATTACATCCAGGTCTTTATCAAAAAAAGCATTTGGTGCAAGTGATTCCATACAGTATACGGCATCCGCTGCCGCGAAGGTGGCCGTTAAAAAATCAACGTCTTCCATAGATCCAATTGCTGCTTTCGCGCCGATATTTTCAATCTTGGCCTGTCTTTCCGGCCTGGTGCTGATGACGGTAACCTGGTGCCCGTTTTGTACCAATTTTTCTGTCAATGGTTTGCTAATGTTCCCTAATGAACCTGTAATGATAATTTTCATAATGTTGTGTATTTAACATTACAAAGGTTGCCATCGCCACCCGGATAGATTTAACCATATCTGCGTTTGTTGTATCCAAAACTATAGTTCATCCGAAGCCCCAGGGAAACGCGGGAATGGGCTGTTGTATGATGTCCTCGGTAGCCAGCCTGTCTACCTCACATACTTCTTTAAACTTGCTAAGATCGTGTATAAAACCTGCGTGGATTATGCTGTCGGCGGCTGTTGCACCGTGCCGCAAACTATCCAGGTCCTCCAGGTCGCCGTGATGCACCGCGGCGACCGCCGCCAATAATCTCGGACCGGGCGAGGCCCAAAACCTGGTAACCAGTAGCTGATAATTCCTGTACAATGGCAGAACCGATGAAGCCAGTGGTCCCTGTAACAAATACTTTCATAAGTTTAGTAATTTTTGATGATACAAATGTCGGTTGCGGGGGGGACAACGGATTTAGCCGAATCTGCTTTTACGGCTTTAATTTGCTTTTCGCGTTTTAGTGAAGAATTTTTATCGTGATGTTCTTCCGTCCATTTAATAATTCAATCGCCTGTTTTTCCGGTGAAACCGGAGTGATTGGTGTTATGCCTACGGACACGTTCATCCATATCCTGGCAAACACCAACATAAAATTTATCTTTTGACGAAGAGTAAAGGATATAAACGAAATACATTGTTATAAACAGGAAAAGCCCGATATTTCTACCAGGCTTTGTGGTCCCCACTGTACATATATCGAACCATTTCCTTTCTGATTTGCGTTTAATAGCGGATTTGAACTATTAATTTTTTAGTCTATATTTAGTGTGAAAACATGGCGAGAAGCACCAACACATATTCAGGGATCAATTTGCTCGATAAGATTTTAGAGTTTATGGAAATGAGTCCAAACTCAACGGAGTGGAATTTAAAATCATTGAAAGCAAATCCACCCAGGCAAATAAGGTTACGGCAAATTGAATCGTTATTAACAGCTTTTTGTGCTACAAACAAGAATGAAAACTTGCTAAGCAAAGTAAATTTTATCTTTTTTAACAATCAAAAAATAACGATAACCTCTTTTTTGCAAGGAGATTTTATCAAAACCCGTTCCATAGATGAATATTCAGAGATTATTCAATTTATTAAAGATTTTGTAAAAGCCAGGGTTGACGATGCGGATCGAAAAAGAGAAATCAGAATAGAAGAATTGGCCTTTATTTTTCCGGTTTTAATTGATTTTAAAAAGCAAATCAGAAGCATGCTTACATTCAATTCAGGATGGTTAGAGGCAAGTTCTGATGTTTCTCTATTCTCGATTTATCTAACTAATTCTATCGCCGAGAATTTGGCGGGAAAATACAATGAACTTGACTCCGTTATCGAACGCTTCATTAATCCCAAAGGACTAATCTTTACCGAAGAAGAGATGATTGATAAATATAACTTTCCTAAAGAGGATTTAAATGAAGTTGATATGGATTTTATGTGATAATTATCTGAAGCAACCAGCCATCAGTTAGCCCAACCGGGGCCCATTTTTTTTATAACGTCATTATTCGTTACGATGTATTCTGCATCTTCTTCACAAATTTCAATGTTATCGGGGATTGTCTGATGCATTTTCATTAGGTCGGTTATCACAATTGGATTTAAATCAGAATAGGCATTCCCCAACCTTAACAGTTTTTCCTCTCCGTTTTCAAGTGCCGTCCAAAAAAGTCGCCTATTGGCTGTTGTTAATCCCCTCACATCAATAATTCTCAATATCATTTCGCCATTTTCTTTGTAAAAGGGGACGAAATTTCCGTCATCTTCATTCTCATTTGGGATTTGCGTATCCAGCCATACCGACAGTTCATTACTATTGTCTAAAAACGACAATTCTTTTACCGCAATTCTAATAATTTCGTCATAGCCGGTCCATCTGATGGAAAAGTTCTCGCCATTTTCTAACGTGATGAAACCATTCATATAAATGAAAAATACTATATATAGCTAAAATGCAAAAAAGCCCTCAGAAAACAATCTGAAGGCTTTAATATTTTTTATTAATTCTCACACTATGATAACACAGTGCGATTTCTAAAAGTGGGAGTTACTGGGTTCGAACCAGTGACCCTCTGCTTGTAAGGCAGATGCTCTGAACCAGCTGAGCTAAACTCCCTTTTGTTTTGTGTTAATCTTTCGATCAACCCCCTTGCGTTTGGGTCTGCAAATATAGAAGCTTTGATCTATTCTTCAAAAAATATTTTACATTTTATTTTAAGGTGCTATAATTTAGTGTTTTATATTTTATCGGGTAGCTTAATTCGACTTTACATCGCTAAAGGTAGCCCCCGGTCTGGGGTCTTCGGGGAATATTTCCATCGCTGGATCTTCAACGTATTCGGCATACCATTGTATGGCATCTACCAGGTCAAGAGCATCCTCGGCCGCTATATTTATGGTTTCAAAAGCATAAAGCTTGCTGTTGGCATATCCGTATAACTGAATTTCGTTGTCATCAGGACTAAAACTTTCTTCATCAAGGCAAAATACCCTCACCTTCAAACGGGTATCCCTTGAATGAATAATATCCCGGCAAGGATTTTTAGGGTCGGTTGCCAATAAATAAACGTTATGATCCATAAAAAGCTTAACAATGTTTGAGGTTTATGGTTTCTGCAATGTTTATTTATATTAAAAATAGCATGCCTTATCGTATGTTGTTAAAAAGAGATATACCGGCTTATTTGCCAGTGTATTGAGTAAAATGTCTACATATTTAGGGGAAGTATTTCTACAAAGCGTGAAAGCAATTAAATTAAAAGCGATATTTTATGTGTTTTAAGCCCTTTTAATATTTGGCATCGCATTTGAATTAACTATTATACCCTTCTCAAAGGGTTGTTTTTCATAGGTAGATGTAGGGCCGAAAAAACTGCGAGAGTTCTTTCGGTCTTTTTTATTTAAAACAACCTTATTCCCGTTATTTTAAGTGCTATTGATTGCGCCGCCTCAAAGATTTTTAGTTGCCTTTTTTACAAACATACTGTTGCAACCGTATCATTCGATAAGTCATTAAGCATACCCCGTCTAATGGTGCTATTGATGGGTTCGGTTATTGTAAAATAAGGGCAGTAAAAATGCAAGCCGGCCTTCATAAGTTATCTTATTTTTTGTGTCTCGTTATTTATTGAGGCCTTGTACACCAAATTTAATCAGTTCATCGGGCTTTATAAAGCCCACCGTGCCATAAACGGCCTTGCCTTTTGAGTTGAGTATAATAAGGGTTGGATAGGCTCGCAAGCCCCAGGCGGCGGCGAGTTGCGGGCCATCGCCTTTCTCCATATCAATGGCAACGTTTATAAAGTTGCTGTTAAAAAACTCGGCCACCTTAGTGTTTTTAAAAGTGGTTGCCTTTAACATCTTGCAGGGGCCGCACCAGCTGGCGTAGGCATCAACAAAAATATATTTGTTTTTGGCTCCGGCTTGTTTAATAGCTTCATTGAGCGAGTTTTCGATAAAATTTATCTGGCCGCCGGTTTTCACATCCTGTGCATTGGCACGCCCGGCCCCTAAAAATGCGAGCACGAGTATTGATATAATAAAACGATGCAGATTGTGTACGTGTTTCATAATTGTGTAACTAATTATAGCGCCAATAAAAATAGCACATATAAACCTTAAAAAGATGTTTATATGTGCTATTAAAAAAATAGTTAAAGCCGATGCTTAATTGGTGGGCTTTTTCTCGCGTTGTTGTTGCTCACGCGGTTGCTGCTGCTGTTGGCGTTGTTGAGCTGCCTGTTGCTGGCGTTGTTGTTGCTGTGCCTGCTGTTGTTGTTGGCGCTGTTGCGCAGCCTGTTGCTGGCGTTGCTGCTGCTGAGCCTGTTGTTGCTGTTGACGCTGTTGTTCTGCCTGCTGCTGACGTTGTTGTTGCTGAGCCTGCTGTTGCTGTTGGCGCTGTTGCTCTGCCTGCTGCTGGCGTTGTTGTTGTTGCGCCTGCTGTTGCTGTTGGCGCTGTTGCTCTGCCTGCTGCTGGCGTTGTTGTTGTTGCGCCTGCTGTTGCTGTTGGCGCTGTTGAACAGCCTGCTGCTGTTTAGCTTGCTGGGCCTGTTGCTGCTGAGCTGCCTGCTGCTGGCGCTGTTGCTCTGCCTGCTGTTGTTTAGCCTGCTGGGCAGCCTGGTTTTGTTGCTGGCCGCGTTGTTGCCTTGCCTGCTCGGCTTGTTGTTGCTTAGCCTGCTGATCGCGCTGAGCGGCCTGGTTTTGTTGCTGATCGCGCTGTTGCTTTGCTTGTTCAACTTGTTGTTGTTTAGCCTGCTGATCGCGCTGAGCGGCCTGGTTTTGTTGCTGACCGCGTTGTTGCTTTGCTTGTTCAACTTGTTGTTGTTTAGCCTGCTGATCGCGCTGAGCGGCCTGGTTTTGTTGCTGATCGCGCTGTTGCTTTGCTTGTTCAACTTGTTGTTGTTTAGCCTGCTGATCACGCTGAGCAGCCTGGTTTTGCTGCTGACCGCGTTGTTGCTTTGCTTGCTCAGCCTGTTGTTGTTTAACCTGCTGATCGCGTTGTTGAGCAGCCTGGTTTTGTTGCTGGTCGCGTTGTTGCCTTGCCTGCCCGGCAGCCTGTTGTTTGTTTTGCTGGTCGTTTGGCCTTGTGTTTGGCTGCGCAGGCCTGTTAATGGGCTGTTGTCCCGGCGCCGCAGCAGGGCGGTTGTTGTTAACCTTTACAAACTTATTATCATTGCTTTTGGCTACCTGGGCCAATCTTGCGGCGTTGTTACGGTTTACCGTAGCCTGGCCGCCTGCGCGGTTGGCAATGCCCTGGTTAGGGTTCGCTTTGCGGTATTCGGCTGCGTTTACAACCCTTGCCGGCCTGGCATCAGGTGCTTTTTTTACCTGGGGCCTGTAAATATTAACGGTATTATTTACAATCCGGCCGCCTCCATTTGGCCGGCTATCGTTACCCACCCTGTATACCGGCACATTGTTATTGTGGGTAACACGTCTTATTTCGGTAACCCTTGGGCCAGTTACATAGGTACGGTTGTTATATACGTAGGTATTGTTAATAACCGTGGTACGGTTTATAATATTTACTACCCGGGCGTGAGGGGCGTAATAATTGTAAATATTGGGGCTGTTAATATAGTTTTGCGGTGCGCAAACCCAATAAGAGTCGGGTACGCGGTAACTGCTGCCAAATGATATACTAATGCTGATACCCGGTGTTAGCGGTGCCCAGCCATAATAGCCACCACCCTTGCGCCAGCTTACCCATGCCGGTGCCCATTCGTGGCCCGGAATCCATTCCCATCCGTAATAATCATCGTAGCGCCAGCGGCCGTAGTGAAACGTTGCCCAGCCCCATGGATAATCGGATACCCAGGTATTTCCATAATCGGTAACCACCCAATGCCCGCGTGTTGCGTAGGGCCTAAATCCATCTTCGGCATCGGGTACCCATACGTTGCCGTATTGCGGGTCATCAACCCAGGTTCCGTAGGGGTCAAGATTGTCGTAAAACTCCTGGTCAGACACGTAGCCCCCCTCCTGGGCCTTGCTTATATTTGGTGCGGCAAGCATTATCAAAAATGCTATTAAGCTTATACCGCATATTCTATTGATATATTTCATTTTTATCAGGTTTTGATAGTCAATTTATAATTGATGCGCATATGTATGACAATGCAGAATATAAAACGTTTAAATCAAAAATTGTTTTAACCAGTTTATATTGTTTCACGCTACGTGTTTGGGGTTGCATAAATATTCGGGTGAGTCTTAACCTGCGTTCAAGCGAATGTTTTGTAAATTTCCATACATGATGCGCGCGTACGAAGCAATAACGATTTTTTTTTGTTTTTAGACCGCATCTTTGCGCTACTACGCACCCCACTTTAATCAAACGCAATACTCTTTTAAAAAGCCTCATTCAAACCCAGAAAGAAGCCTTTTGAACCAAACTTGCCAAAGGCATAATCAAGGCATAAATTGGTGCGGGTAGCTTTGTTAAACAATACCCGCAAGCCACCGCCGCCGCCGGGCTGAAATTTTTGGAACAACTTAGTTCCGGCTTCGTCATTCGCGGTTTGTTCGTTAAAAAAGGCTACCCCGCTGATAAATTTATTTTTGAGGATTGGGAAGCGGTATTCCACTTCGCTGTAGTTAAACCTGGTACCCTTAAAATAACCGGTAGTATAGCCCCTGCCACTACGAAAACTGCCATCTTTGGCCGTACCCGGCAATTCAAGATAAGGTATATCGCCGGTAATGAGGTACGAACCCCAGTTCCAAAAGGCAATAACATGTTCCGGGTTTTCTGACGACAAGCTAAAGTACTTCCTGAAATCGGTAGTAAACTGTACAGCGCTTTTGGTACTGCCCATCCAGGTTTGGTTAACCCGGAAACCGGCATCGGCATAAATTCCCTTATAAGCACGGTTTTGGTTATCGCGGGTGGTATACTGAACGTTAAAAAGCAAACCATCGGCCCGGTAGCTATCCCGCTTAAATCCGTGCTCGTCACTGTAAATATTATACGGGGTTAAATGGTTGGTGGTATCTGCCTTGTCCTGAATTTTGGTACGGATATCAAATGACACCCCGGCACCTACAAACAGGTTTTTCTCTACTTCCTTATAAACCTTTTCGCGCAGGTTTAAATAGATCGAATGATATGCCCGGCCTTTGCGATTGGCGTTAACAAGCGCCTGGTCGGCAGCGCTGCCGCCGGGATCGGGCAGTCCTATTCCTAAGCCAAAATCCGGGGTAACGCTTTTTGCTATCACCATATTACCCTGAAAATTCCACTTGTTGCCCGGCGTATAAACGTTATGGTTGATATAAAAATAAAGAATCCCTTTTGTGGTATACGATATTGATGTTGCAGCAACCGATAATAGCGTATTCGGGTCGCCCCCTAATTTACGCCCAGCTACAGCCTTTATGCCCAGCTGAAACCCGATACTGGGATTAGATGCAATATTGGGAATAACCGTTATGCCCGAAGGCTTTTTAAAAACAGAATCGGGCTTCTTTTTGGGGTGAAGAATATCTGTTACCAGGTTGCCAAAATCATACTGTTTTGAAACATCGTTGGCTTTTTTCTGAAACTTTACCGAATCGGTATGATGTTTTATTGAATCTGTTTTCAGGGTATCATGAGGTACTACCTCCTGCCCGTAAGCATAGCCTTGTACAAATACAAGCAATAATAAAATCGTTACTAATATAAAAAACCGGCTACTTCTGTTCCTTTGCTGCACTATCAGGGTAATAAATATTTAAATTCCAACTATTTATGTTGGCCCTTAAATACAGGGCCAATTTTTAAACCTGAAAATCTTTGAAATGTTTTATGTTTTAAGCCGGCAATACGCATACACAAAGGTTTTGCTCCTGTTGTCTGTACTATTTATGACCTTAGTAGTATGTTTGTTGGTAAATACTTGATTTATGAAATTAAAAATTATTGACGATGATGGATTTATTGCACTTGTAAATAGTGCTAATTACCAAAGCTTTGTAGACGAATATTGGTAATTTGATCAGTTGATGGCACACTTTGTAGACCAAATTAATGTGGGGAATCTGATTGTTTGGCAAACCAGCAATGATGGAGGCGGAAATTGGCTTGTGTCATTTCAAGAGCAGCCATCCAGTACCTATGCGTTCAGGCAATTTGAACAAACCATTAGTGTGACTACGGGGGAATTATTTTTAACTAATTATAGTGATTTGACTATGGCAGCCCAGTTCTCTGATGCCAGCATTCCTGCTGCTCATAATGCTGGCCTCAAAATCAAGCTTGAAAACGGATGGTATAAGCTTACTGTGCGGCAATTGTTTGACCCCAATAACTATCTGGATCATTTTGAAACAGAAATCGAAGAAAATATCTCATTTGAAGTTATAATTACATCTACCACTAATCGTATACAACAGCAGGTAAATGATGTATACTGGCATAAACTTTAAGTATAAAATTACTTCAATGCAAATACGATTTATCTAAGAATGAATTAAAAACGGTTTAGATATTTTAAATTAGCCTCAATCAACAAACAAGGTGGCTAAAGTTCCACGTCACCTAAAATTGGTTCGTAAGGATGTCTGCTTTGAGTAGCTTTCATGCCCCAAATCCCTCCCCGCAAATTTCCTGTAACGTTTTTAATTATTATGTCGTCTGCGTAGTTAAATAAACAGGTTTAATAACTTTAAGCCGGTCTTTTATGCAATGTATTTGTCTTTGTTAAGTCATCAATAAAGAACGTAAATAGTATCATATCTGAAATAATTATCCTATTTTCGGACGTTTTTTGTGTGAATTTTTAATGAATTTCTCTTTTTAATAATAAAATAATTTCAGTTCATGATACATATCGGGGGGCGGTACCTTACTGCCGATGATTTTTCTAAGATTCTGTTTGATGGCGAGGAAGTTGGTTTGAATGCATCGGTTGTTAAGAATGTTGAGGTTAATTACCAGTTTTTGCAGGGTTTCTCGTCAAACAAGCTCATATACGGCATCAACACCGGCTTTGGCCCCATGGCCCAATATAAGGTGAGCGAAGAAAATTTGCTGCAGTTGCAGTATAACCTTATTCGCAGCCATGCTTCGGGCGGTGGTAATTTAATGCAGCCCCTGCTGGTTAAAGCCCTGATGATTGCCAGGCTGAACAGCTTTATGCAGGCCCGTTCGGGCGTACATACCGATTTGCCTGAACTGCTTATCCAATTAATTAATAAGGATGTTGCGCCCAATGTATTTGAACATGGCGGTGTAGGTGCATCCGGCGATTTGGTGCAACTGGCCCACCTGGCGCTGGTTTTAATTGGCGAAGGAGAATCAAGTTACAAAGGCGAGCAGCACGACACTGCCGAATTGTTTAAAGAACTGGGCATCGAACCGCTATCTATAAAAATCCGCGAAGGTTTGGCCATTATCAATGGCACGTCGGCCATGACGGGCATTGGTATGGTAAACATCATCCAGGCCAAAAAACTGCTGGAATGGTCAATCGTATTATCATCTATGATAAACGAAGTGGTGCAGGCTTTTGATGATCACTACTCTTACGAGCTTAACGTGGTAAAACACCACCGCGGCCAAAACGAAGTAGCCGCCATTATGCGCGATGTGCTTACCGGCAGCAAAATGATCCGCGACCGGTCTGAGCACTTATATAACCCCGATAACCTTAACCAGGAAGTATTTTTGGATAAGGTGCAGGAGTACTACTCCCTGCGCTGCGTAACCCAGGTTTTAGGCCCCGTTTACGACACCATTTTTGAGGTTGAGCGCGTGGTTACTGATGAGCTGAACTCGGTAAATGACAACCCGGTTATTGACCATGAAGCCAAAAATATTTTCCACGGCGGCAATTTTCATGGTGATTATGTTTCCCTTGCTATGGATAAGCTAAAAATAGCTATTACCAAACTGTGTATGCTATCCGAAAGGCAGTTAAACTACCTGCTTAACGAGAAGCTGAACCATAAGTTTCCGCCTTTTGTTAACCTGGGTGTGCTGGGCTTTAACTTTGGGATGCAGGGTATGCAGTTTACAGCTACATCAACCACTGCCGAAAATCAAACCCTATCGTACCCCATGTACCTGCACAGTATTCCTAATAATAACGACAACCAGGATATTGTAAGCATGGGCTGCAACGCGGCATTGATGACCAAGCGCGTTATCGATAATACTTTTGAAGTGCTGGCCATACAAATGATGGCTATTTTGCAAGCTATCGATCATTTGGATTGCAGCGAAAAGCTGTCGCCAACAACCCATACCGTTTATACCGATCTGCGTGCTATATTCCCTAAGTTTATTGAGGATAAGCCAAAGTATAAAGATATGGTGAACGTGAAACAATACTTTGAAAAAGCCGAGCACGTACACTTGATAAAAAAGAGAAACTCCCACATTTTATAATTGCAAGCATATACTTTACGTAACAAATTAACACACCAGGACAATGAAATGTGCATTAGTAACAGGCGGATCAAGAGGAATAGGCCGCGCCGTTTGCTATAAACTGGCCACTATGGGCTACTACGTGCTTATTAATTATAAAAGCAACCAGGCAGAGGCCAACAATACGTTAGCTGCAATTAAAGAAAACGGCGGTGATGGCGAGGTTATGAAATTTGACGTAGCCAGCAAGGAGGATATCCGCGCCGTATTGGGCGGCTGGGTTGAAGCCAATACCGAAAAATATATTGAAGTGCTGGTAAATAATGCCGGTATTAAGGATGATACCCTGATGATGTGGATGAAAGATGAACAGTGGGACAGTGTATTAAATACGAGTTTAGGCGGTTTTTTTTATGTAACCCAGGCTGTTTTAAACGGCATGCTGGTTAAAAAATATGGCCGCATTATCAATGTGGTATCTTTATCGGGCTTAAAAGGCTTGCCCGGCCAGGTTAATTACTCGGCTGCAAAGGCTGGTGTAATCGGTGCAACCAAGGCCCTGGCACAGGAAATTGCCCGGCGTGGGGTTACCGTTAATGCGGTTGCCCCCGGCTTTATTAAAACCGACATGACCGAAGGCCTGGATGAAAAGGAGCTTAAAGCCATGATACCTATTAAACGTTTTGGCACCCCCGAAGAAGTGGCCAGCGTGGTTGGCTTTTTAGCGTCGCCAGAGGCATCGTATATTACTGCCGAGGTAATTTCTGTTAACGGCGGCCTTTATTCATAATTAACCATTTGTTCACATAAACAAACACATTAATATTTCGGGATTAAATAAATTTATTTAGTTTTAAGGGAATTGTTAAATGATTAAGCCGGTATCAGCGTTATGAATAGAGTTGTGATTACAGGGATGGGGATTTACTCGTGCATTGGGAAAACCCAGGACGAGGTAAGAGACTCGCTTTTCCACGGCAAATCGGGGATTCTGCTCGATTCTATGCGTAAGGAGTTTGGTTACCGGTCTGGCTTAACCGGCTTTGTTGACAGACCAAACTTAAAAGAAAAACTCGACAGGCGTTCGCGCATCATGCTGCCAGAACAGGGCGAGTACGCTTATATGGCCACCATTGAGGCATTGGCCCAGGCTGGCATCGATATGGATTATCTTGATCAAAACGAAATAGGCATCCTTTACGGTAACGATAGTTCGGCCAAGCCGGTTATTGATTGTACCGATATCATCCGCGTAAAAAAAGACACTATGCTGGTAGGCTCAGGGGCGGTTTTCCAAACCATGAACTCCACCGTGAGCATGAACCTGGCTACCATATTCAAATTAAAAGGCATCAACCTTACTGTTAGCGCAGCCTGCGCAAGCGGCTCGCATGCTATTGGCCTGGGTTATCACCTTATCAAAAGCGGCTTACAGGAAGGCATCATTTGCGGCGGCGCCCAGGAACTTAACCATTTTTCGATGGGTAGCTTTGATGCGCTTTCGGCATTTTCAACATTGGAAAGTACGCCAACAAAAGCATCGCGCCCCTTTGATAAAAGCCGCGATGGCCTGGTACCAAGCGGTGGTGCAGCAACGGTAATTTTAGAAAGCTTAGAATCGGCACAACGCCGCGGCGCAACTATCTTAGGCGAGGTTATTGGCTACGGGTTTTCATCAAACGGCGGCCACATATCTAACCCTACCGTTGGCGGCCCGGTACGCTCATTGGCTATGGCCCTGAAGGATGCCGGCATGACTGCTGCCGATATTGATTACATAAACGCCCATGCCACATCAACCCCCGCGGGTGATGCCAGCGAGGCTAAAGCTATTCACGAGGTTTTCGGATCGAGCAAGCCGCTGGTAAGCTCAACCAAATCTATGACAGGCCACGAGTGCTGGATGGCCGGCGCAAGCGAAATTGTATACTCGATGCTGATGATGCAAAATTCGTTTATCGCGCCAAACATTAACTTCGAAACCCCCGACGAGGATTCGGCTAAGTTAAACATCGCTACTGCCACCATCGAACGGAATTTCGACGTGTTTTTGTCGAACTCTTTTGGCTTTGGCGGAACAAATTCGTCGCTGATTATTAAAAAATATTGATTAACCTACCCTTATGCAGTTTTTAGAAATTATAGAAAAAACCAATGCTTTTTTAGCAGAAGAATTTGAAATTGATGTGGCGAAAATATCGCCCGAAGCCATCCTGAAAGATACCCTTGAACTCGACAGCCTGGATTATATTGACCTGGTTGTTGTAATTGAAAGCAATTTCAATTTCAAGGTGCAGCCCGAAGATTTTGTTGGCATAGTCACTTTCCAGGATTTTTATGAATATGTTAATACCAAGGTGAACGCCGGGGAATTGGTGTAACAATTGGGCAATACGGCAGATCCCTGATCTGCGAAACCTTTTACTGATTTTACCTAAACCGCTGTTAAAACCTATTAAACCTGCTGATATGTTTATACCTCCTGCCAATACACCTGATCTTATCCCGCAAAAATTTCCTTTTGTGATGATAGATCATTTGACCTGGACGGATGAGAAAAGCAGCCGCACCCAATTTTGTATAAAAGCAGATAACGTATTGGTTGAAGATGGCGAGTTTAGCGCGGGAGGGCTGGTAGAGAATATAGCTCAAACAGCTGCCGCCCGTGCAGGATACCTGGCGCAAAGCAGCCAAAAAGCCGATGCCATAGGTTATATTGGCGCTATTAAAAACCTCGAAGTGTTTTCTTTGCCTAAAATAAATGATATCTTAGAAACGGAAATTATCATTGATAATCAAATATTTGATGTAACGCTGATATCGGGAAAAGTAAAGCGTGGGGAAGAAACATTGGCACAGTGCCAGATGAAAGTATTTATAATTCAACAATAAATAAATTAAATCTACAAAATGAAACCTACAAAAAACACCTGGCTGATAGCCTTTTTACTAACAGTTGTAAGCAGCCTGCCTGCTGTAGCACAAAGCACAAAAGCCGATATTTTTTCGGGCAGTGCCAAAATTACCTGGTTAGGACTTGATTTTACACAAACAAAATTTATAGGCACAGCTGAAGCCAAGGTAATGGGCATCGGAAAAAAAGACGATATAACGCCTGAGGAATTCAGAGACGACTATACCTTAGGATGGAACCGCCTTTTTGTTACCGAGCAAAAGAAATATGATGTGGCCGAATCAATCCACCACAGTTCTGTTGATTATGCACTTGATGTAGCTAAAGCTTCAAACGCAAAGGCAAAGTTTGATAAACTTTACACAGACAACCCAAGCGACTTTAAATTATTGGATGAGGCAAAAATCACCGCTATAGTAAAAGGTTATGATTTCCAGAACAAGGAAGGTATTGGCTATATATTTTTTGTTAGCGGTATGAACAAAGGCATTGATAAAGCCGGTGTTTGGATAACCTTTGTTGATATGAAAACAAAAACGGTGTTGCTTACCAAATATTACGAAGGCAAACCAGGCGGTTTCGGGCTTAAAAACTACTGGGCAAAAGCGTTTTTAAACGTAATGAAAGATGTAAAATCTGATTATAACAGCTGGAAATAAAAAGTACTAACGGGGGATGAATCTGTGCCGGTAAAGGCACAGATTCATCCTTTAAAAAATTGACGTCGGCACAATTGTGTTGCCGGTAAACAGAACGAAGAATTGCAAAAAACACTGATAAATGCCACCGAGATAAGTGTGAAGTTTAGCGAGGTTGATTCGCTGGGCATTGTGTGGCACGGGCACTATGTGCGCTATTTTGAAGATGGCAGGGAGGCTTTTGGAAAAGCATACGGTATTGACTACCTTACAGTCTACAATAACCAATACGTAACCCCTATTGTAAGCATTGATTGTAAATACAAACAGGTTTTGCGGTATGGCGACAACGTAATTATTGAAACGGAATATGTGCCCAGCGAGGCAGCCCGGTTAAATTTTAACTACCGCCTGCTAAACGCTGCAACCGGCGAGGTAGTGGTTACAGGCTCAACCGTACAGGTATTTTTACAGCGCGATAATTTTATGCTCCAACTAACCAATCCCGTGTTTTTTGAAGAATGGAAAAAGAAATATGGATTTGCTTAAACCACGGGTAGCAGCAACTTAATAACATAATAAATGCTTTAGGGTTTAATTGACAGCCTGCAAGCTTACTGACAATGAACACAAAAGAGTAAAATTGATGAATACAGAAAAAGTTGACGTGTTGGTAATTGGCGCCGGCCCGGCGGGTACGGTGGCTGCTTCTATTGTGAATAAAGCAGGGTTTAAAGTTAAAATTGTTGAAAAACAAAAATTTCCGCGTTTTGTAATTGGCGAAAGCCTGTTGCCCCGCTGTATGGAAGCATTAACCGACGCCGGTTTTGTTGAAGCAGTGGAAGCAAAAGGATTTCAGAAAAAATTTGGCGCCAAGTTTGTAAAAAACGGTGTTATCTGCGATTACTTCTTTTCTGATCAGTTTACTGATGGCTGGAACTGGACATGGCAGGTGCCCCGTGCTGAATTTGATAAAACCCTGGCCGATACCTGCGAAAGCATGGGTATCCCGGTACATTACGAAACTACGGTAACCGATATTAAATTTAACGGATCAGATTCGGTTACTACCGTTGAAGATCTTGAAGGTAACCAAACCCAAATTGAAGCGCGTTTTATTATTGATGGCAGCGGCTACGGCCGGGTTATACCCAAATTATTTAACCTGGATAAACCATCGGGACTGCCGCAGCGAAAAGCTTTATTTACACATACGGTAGATGTAAAGCGCAACCTGTTTGAAGAACCAAACCGCATCACTATTGTAGTGCATAAACCCGGCGTATGGGTTTGGATAATTCCATTCTCCAGCGGCGTAACCTCGCTGGGGTTTGTGGGCGATCCGGAATTTTTTGCCGGTTATGAAGGCGCTGATGACGAAGCTAAGCTACGCAGATTAATTGCGGCAGAGCCCTACCTGAGCGAGCGCTTTAAAGATGTTGAATTTGTTTTTGAGCCAAGGATATTACAGGCCTGGAGCAGCACTACCAATACTTTTCACGGCGAAGGCTTTGTACTTACCGGCAATGTAACCGAGTTTTTAGATCCAATCTTTTCATCGGGAGTTACGCTGGCGACCGTATCCAGCCAAAATGCCGCCAAATTGGTTATTCGCAAGCTAAACGGCGAAGACATTGACTGGGAAACCGAATATACCGAAAAGGTAATGCAAGGCGTGGATGTTTTCCGGTCGTATGTAAATGCCTGGTACGAGGGCACGCTGGATACCATCTTCTTTTCTGGCACTTTTGTACCCGAGATCAAAAACCAAATCTGCTCTGTTTTGGCAGGATATGTGTGGGACCAACAGAACCCGTATGTAAAAAACCACAGTACGGCCATAAAGAAATTAGCACGGATTATTAAGTTAGGTGAGCAGATTAACTCGCCTGTATAATTATAAAAATGGACAAATTAATGAATGATCTGAAAGAACAGATCATAGACCAGTTAAACCTGCAAGACCTTAAGCCCGGTGATATAGGCGATGATGAATCGTTGTTTGCCGATGGATTAGGATTAGATTCGATAGATGTTTTGGAGCTGATAGTTTTGATGCAAACCATCTATAAAATTAAACTTTCAAAAGCCGAAGACGGGCCAAAAGTATTTCAATCAGTACGTACCATGGCCGAGTACATTACCGCTAACCAGGCAGCATAAATAAACACGAATATGTGCAGGGCGACGACAATTAAAACGAATTTCACGAATTGGTACAGGCGCTATTCTGTTAAATAATTAAATAATAATGATTCGTAAAAATTCGTTCCATTCGTGAAATTCGTGTTTAGTTAAAAAAACACGAATATGTGCAGGATGTTTACAATTAAACCGAATTTCACGAATTGGTGTAGTCACTATTTTGCTAAATAATTAAATAATAATGATTCGTGTAAATTCGTTCCATTCGTGAAATTCGTGTCTATATAATGAAACCCCATAAACTATTACTTACCGTAGCCATACTTGCCGCCGCCTTTTCCGCCAGTGCGCAGCATGCCGGTTATACCCAGCTTACCGATCTATCGGCATTTAAAGCCCAGTTTACGGCTACCGCTCAAAAAACAACCAGTATTAAAAGTGATTTTGTGCAGGAGAAAAATCTGAGCATGCTGTCGGAAAAGATTACATCTAAGGGAAAATTCTGGTTTAAAAAGGACAATATGGTGCGGATGGAATATACGCAACCATCCAAATACCTGATGATCATCAACAAAGACAATATTTTGGTAAAGGATGAGCAGAAGGAAAATAAAATCAATACCAAATCCAACAAACTCTTCCAGCAAATTAATAAAATCATTATCGACTGCGTGCAGGGATCTATCCTCAGCAACCCCGATTTTAAAGTAAAGGTGTTTGAAAATAAGGGGAGCTACCTGGTTGAGCTGGCGCCGTTATCAAAAGGGATAAAAGATTTTTTTAAATCGATCAATATCTCGGTTGATAAAAAAGACAACTCGGTAAGCAATATTGATATGCAGGAGCCATCGGGCGATAATACGACCATTCACTTTATAAATAAAGAGATCAATGCAAACCTGCCGGATGCGCTTTTTGCTGCTAAGTAGTTGCATGCTTATGCTTGCCGGCTGCACTTCGGTTTACAAAAACCTGAAGCCTGCTACGGGTAATTTTGATCATATCTACCGGTTTCGCCCCAAATTTTCGGTTGTGCTGTATAACGCCGAAATCAACGTAACAACCCATCATTTAAGCGGCCTGCTGTTGATGAAGGTTATGCCCGATAGTAGCACCCGCATTGTATTCTCGAGCGAGATGGGTGTAAAATTCTTTGATTTCGCATTCCTGAAAGATGGTAGCTTTAAAATATATTCCATCATTCCGCAGATGGATAAAGGCCCCGTAATTAAAACATTAAGAAAAGATTTTGATTTGATATTGATGCGCCAGGAGGGCAGCCATGAGCATTACATGCTTAAGGATAGCACACATTTATATTATGTGCTTCCGCAGGAAAAGGGCGCCAACTATTACATTACCAATATAGCCGGCGATACCCTTTTGCGAATGGAAAAATCATCCAAAAGAAAACCTGTTGCTATTGCTACCATGGCCAACTATAAAAATGGCGTACCCGATACTATAGGTATCGACCATAAAAACTTTAAATTTACCATCGGTTTAAAAAAAATAGAGCGGTAAGCAGAAAGCCTAAGGCTCAAAGCCCAAAGCTTAAGGCGGACAGATGAATGCTTTAGAATGAAATTTTGACAATATAAGGAGTTGAAGGCCCTTGCCCGGAAGTTAACAGCTTTCGGCTTTCCGCCTTCAGCTTTAAGCTAAAAACATATGCTCCAGGAATCCTTTTTTCAGTTTACCGCGCCAAACACCGATGGTAATACCTCAAAAACTATCATCACCCTGAATGCGGGTCACCAGATTTTTGACGGGCATTTTCCTGGTCAGCCGGTTGTGCCGGGGGTTTGTATGATGCAGATGGTAAAGGAGGTGCTGGAACATATTGTAGGCGCCAAAACAAAACTGCTTAAAGCGGGCGATATGAAGTTTTTGGCCATATTAAACCCGCAGGTAAACAGCACAGCCGATATGCAGGTAACCTATACCACTACCGATGATGATACGTTAAAGGTAGATGCTACCATTCAGCATGAGGCTTCCACTTTTTTTAAATTTAAAGGGGTATTTAAAAAATGAAGAAATTCAGGAATATATTTTTTTACATCCTCCTTATTGGCGGGTTTTCCTTTTTAATTTACCTGGCATTAACAGCCGGCAGCGAACTTGAAAAAGGCCGCCACATTGTAAAACTGGCGGCAAGCAGCAAAAGTTCGGCACATCAGTTTGCCGATGGCTTAATTAAAAACTTAACCGGGCCGCTGGCTACGTTACTGGCACAAATAGCCGTTATCATAATAGCAGGCAATATAGCAGGATGGCTGTGCAAAAAAATGGGGCAGCCCCGCGTTATCGGCGAAATTTTTGCAGGCATAGCGTTAGGCCCATCGTTGGTGGGCCGGTTTTTCCCGGCATTTTCGCATGCTGTTTTCCCGGCAGCTTCGTTAAGCTCCCTGCAGTTTCTGAGCCAGATTGGCCTCATCATTTTCATGTTTGTGATAGGTATGGAGCTTGATTTGCGTGCTATTAAAAGCAAAAGCAAGGATGCCATTGTCATTAGCCATGCCAGTATTATTATTCCGTTCACATTGGGCATCGGGCTGGCCTATTTTATCTATCGTTCGCTGGCCCCCACCGGCGTTCCGTTTTTTTCGTTTGGTTTGTTTATGGGCATCTCTATGAGCATTACGGCGTTCCCGGTACTCGCGCGCATTTGCCAGGAGCGGGGTATTAACAAAACACGCCTTGGCGCATTGGTTATCACCTGCGCCGCTGCCGATGATATCACCGCCTGGTGCCTGCTTACAGTTGTGATTGCCGTAGTTAAGGCTGGTTCGGTAATGAGTTTTGTTTATACAGCCCTAATGGCCATTGCCTATGTATTGATTATGCTGAAGGGTGTAAAACCGCTTTTAAAGCGCATCTACAGCCGCAACATCAGGCCGGGTTATGTGGGTATGCCGGTGGCTATGTTTTTTTTAACGCTCATTATTTCATCATACGCCACAGAAAGTATCGGCATCCACGCGCTGTTTGGCGCTTTTATGGCCGGCATTGTAATGCCCGATAATATTACCTTCCGGGGAGTATTTGTGGAACGCATAAAGGATGTAGCCTTGTTTTTATTACTGCCTTTGTTTTTTGTTTTTACCGGGCTGCGTACACAAATTGGCTTGCTAAATGATGCGTACCTCTGGGGCATTTGTGGTTTAACCATATTAGTTGCGGTTACCGGCAAATTTGTGGGCAGCGCATCGGCAGCCAAATTTGTGGGGCAGAGCTGGAAGGATAGCCTATCCATAGGTGCCTTAATGAACACCCGTGGCCTGGTTGAGCTGATTGTACTGAATATTGGTTACGACCTGGGCGTACTAAACAAAGAGGTATTTGCCATATTGGTAATCATGGCGTTGGTAACCACTTTTATGACCGTACCAATATTAAACCTGCTGGATAAAATCTTCGGCAAGTCGCCATCAGAAGAAGAGCTGCCGGATGAATTGCCCGAAGATGCTTTTATTTCCGGCGATCGATAAATTTAAACGGTTTGCGGCCCGATTCCTTGTACTGCATCTTCTGAATTTCATCGTACTGCACATAGGTAACATGCGGGCTTACTCTTAACCTTGCCTGTAAATTGGCGCGGATCTTCCGGTCGCACTCATCGGTATAGTTTACCGGCAGGATATGCAGCAGCACTTCGTCCATACCAATTTCGTTGGAGTAAACCTCGGCCACAAAATCCAATATTTCTTCCATCCCATTCAGCAAATCAAAAAGCGATGGCGGGTAAAGCGTGGTGCCTTTGAATTTGATCATCTGCTTTTTACGGCCTATAATTGGCGATAAACGTAGGGTAGTTCTTCCGCATTGGCAAGGTGCATCATCGTACAGGCAAATATCGCCGGTTTTATAGCGCAGCAAAGGCATACCTTCAACGCCCAGCGTGGTAATGGTTACTTCTCCGGGTTCGCCGGGGGCTACCTGTTGGTTGTTTTCATCAAGCAGCTCCACTATCAGTAATTCGGGCTGATGATGGCCGCCTTTACCGTACCCGCACTCAGTGAACGCCGTTTGCATTTCGGTTGATGCATACGTAGAGTATAGTTTAATATCCCAGGCATCGGTAATTTTTTTACCAAGAATATTCAACGAAAAATCGGTGTTACGGATATTCTCGCCAATACAAACCGCTTTTTTTACCGAACTTGAATTGATATCGATACCATGTTCCTGCGCGTATTGGATAAGCTTGTAAATAAACGATGGTACTGCAACAATAGCAGTAGGCTTAAGCCTTAAAATGGTTTCCCATTGTAATGATGGCACCCCGGGACCCAGGCGAATAATGCCTGCCCCTATTTTGCGAATACCCGAGTAATAAGCTAAGCCGGCCATAAACTGCCTGTCAAGCGTCAGCATCAGCTGGTACACATCTTCGGCCTTGCCATCGGCACAGGTAAATGAGCTATATTCATTATAGGTAAGCCGTAAAAGGTCATTCTCGGTAAGGGCTATAGTGACCGGACTGCCCAATGTGCCTGATGTTGAGCTATATTCGATGATCTGGTCGCGGCTAACGCACATAAAGTCGACATTACGCTTTTGCAGGTCTTCCTTTACGGTTGTAGGGATCAGTTTCAGATCATCCAGCGTTTTAATATCATCAATGTTGATATTGTTTGCATCAAACAACTCCTTATAAAAAGGCGAATGAATGTTAAGGTAAGCCAGCAGCTCCTGCAGCTTTTGTTGCTGCATGGTTACTACTTGCTCCTGCGATATAAATGTAGATTGGTCTGTCACTTTTCGATAATTACAATGGCCGATGCGATAGTTTTAAGATGGGTTAATGATACAGAAATTTTCATTGGGCCTTGCTCCCTTAATAATTCGCCGGTTTGGCCAATCAGCGTAAGTTCGGGTTTTCCATCGGCATTGTTGCTAATCTCCACTTCGTTAAAAGCTGTACCGTTTAGCCAACCGGTGCCCAATGCTTTAAAAAACGCCTCTTTGGCTGCAAAACGTGCTGCATAGTGCTGGTACTTATCAGCCTTACGTTCGCAATAAGCTATTTCATTTTCCGAAAACACCAGTTCGCGAAAGCCACTGCCCTTTTCAATTTTGACAGCCACGCGGTCAATCTCTATCATATCTATCCCAACACCGGCAACCATCAATCAGTTTTGTTTAAGTTGTTTTTAAACGCCGTAACCTTTTTGCAGGTTCGCTCGTCATCTACAAAAATAATATTTGGTTTGTGATTTGGACGATATATTTAAGAAGGCCTGGACAATCGGTTTAAAATTGATGAAATTTATGGATTTACGATATATAGCGTGTATGGTCAAAGGTTCGGGCGTTTAAAATATTTTATTATCCCGATACACAAAAAATGAACAAATGTTTTTATTATTTTGTATTTTTGTAAAATTCTTTAATTAATTTTATTAATTAAGTGTTATGATTTTTTCCTAAATGTAGGAATTAACTAAGGTGAGTGTAGATATAGTGCAGGAATAAGTTTTAAGGCCGTTGGTTAAGCCAAGGTAGCGGCTAATGTAACAACCTAAATCGTTCTTTATAAAAACCAGCAATTAATTTATTTTTAAAATACCCTTTAACAGGTATATCCGTGTACACTAAATAAATAACATATTTAAAAACTTTTACAACCTATTACACAACACTTGGGTGTCGCCCTGATTCATCCAAAATGTTAGCTAATTAATTTAAACCATTATGCAAACTGAAGAGATCATTGCAAAAATTAATTCCTTCCTGTCTGAAGAATTTGAGGTAGATGTTGATACCATTACACCCGATGCTGTTTTAAAAGATACACTTGGTTTAGATAGTCTTGACTATATAGACCTGGTGGTGGTTATTGAAACCAATTTTGCGTTTAAGGTGCAGCCCGAAGATTTTACCGGCATTGTTACCTTCCAGGATTTTTACGATTACGTAGCAACTAAAGTACAGCCGAAGGAGCTTGTTTAAATGTCGTCCTGGAAAGGAAAATCAAAAGGGAAGCCCTGGGGCTATTCGGTATTTCTGGCTATTTTAAAATATGGCGGGGTTAGTCCCGCTTATTTTTTGTTACGGTTTGTATCGTTTTACTACGTAGTTTTCTCGTACAAGTCGTCGAAAAGTATTTATTACTATTTTCATAACAGGTTAAGCTACGGGCGCATAAAATCACTTTTTAAGGTTTACCAAAATTACTTCATTTTTGGCCAAAGCATTATTGATAAGGTGGTAGTGATGTCGGGCATCCGTAACAAATTCACCTTTGAGTTTGATGGCCGGCATAACCTGAACCAAATTGCGGCCATGGGCAAAGGCGGCCTGCTTTTAAGCGCACACATTGGCAGCTGGGAAATTGCAGGCGATTTGCTGAAGCATATCAACACCCGCATTAACATTGTGATGTTTGATGGCGAAGACCAGCAGATAAAAGCCTTTATGGAAAGGGTTACCGGCAAGCTAAGCGTTAATATTATTGTAATTAAGGACGACATCTCGCACATTTTCAAAATCAACGAAGCTTTTCAGAATAACGAACTGGTATGCATGCATGCCGACCGGTACCTGGAGGGTAATAAAACCGTTACCAAAAACTTTTTGGGCGAGGAAGCCAAATTCCCGTTAGGACCATTTATCCTGGCTCAAAAATTCAGGGTCCCAGTGGCCTACGTTTTTGCCATGAAAGAAACTAAGTTTCACTATCATTTTTATGCCAGCACAATTAAGGAATATTTACATTTGGGCAAAGAAGCCGGGATAACGCAAATGACCAATGATTTTGTGGGCGAGATGGAAAAATACGTGAAAAAGTATCCCGAGCAATGGTATAATTACTATAACTTTTGGCAATAAAACAAGTAATGAGAGGAAGTGTTTGTAAGTGATGAAGCCCGTTTTTATTGTAGCCGATAATATCTTGTCGCCCATAGGCCATACCTCTGCCGAAAATTTCGATAAGCTTAGCCAAAATATATCGGGGATTAAAGAGCACCATGGTGGCGATAGATCGGCGGTTCCTTTTTATGCATCATTATTTAGCGATGATCATCCGCTGCTGACCAAAGCCGGCGAATACACCAAATTTGAACAATTGCTGATAGCATCCATTACCGATGCTTTAAAAAATAGTGGCATAAATAGCACAGATAAAAAAACAGTTCTCATTATCTCCACCACCAAAGGCAATATCAGCATGCTGGAAACGGATGCCGGTAACCCGGACCTAAACCAACGCATTGCATTGCCAACATCGGCCAGATTAGTTGCCGAAAAGTTTGGCTTCGTAAATAAACCGTTGATTGTATCTCATGCCTGTATCTCGGGCTTAATGGCCATGATCACCGGGATGCGCCTGATCCAGGCCGGGCAGTATGACAATGCTATTGTGGTTGGCGGCGATGTGATCACCCGGTTTGTGCTATCGGGTTTCCAATCATTCCAGGCTATTAGCGCGCAACCCTGCAAACCCTTTGATTTAAACCGCGATGGTATCAATTTAGGCGAGGGTGCTGCTACGGTTATCCTATCGGCAAACCAGCACAAAGCTGACGATATTATACTTGCGGGCGGCTCGGTTAGTAATGATGCCAACCATATTTCGGGCCCATCAAAAACCGGCGAAGAGCTTTTTGATGCCATTAACGCAGCATTGAAAAGCGCCGGCGTTGAACCGGAGACCATCGATTTTATATCGGCCCATGGCACGGCTACCATTTACAACGATGAGATGGAGGCCAAAGCCATAAACCTGGCCGGCATGCAACATATCCCGGTTAATAGCTTAAAAGGATATTACGGGCATACACTTGGCGCTTCGGGGCTTATCGAGGCCATAATAGCAGCCCATTCATTAAAGCACAACACCATTATCCCCACCAGGGGATTTAATGAGTTGGGGGTTACCCAGCCACTCAACGTGGCTAAAACGTTACAACAAACACCGTTAACAGCATGTCTTAAAACAGCATCGGGTTTTGGGGGCTGTAATGCGGCAATTGTACTGAAGAAAAGCTGAAAGCCTAAGGCGGAAAGCTAAAAGCAAATAATAGATATAAGATTGACAGAAGCACTACATATTACATCGCACTGCATCATCAGCAATAATGTTGTTTATGGCAATGGCATTCCTGTGTTTGAAAACAAGGGGGCAGATGTTAGCGCATTTGTACTTTCGGCCTACCAGTTTTTAGAGGTTAAGTATCCCAAGTTTTATAAAATGGACAACCTGTCCAAATTGGGTTTGCTGGCATCGGAGGTATTGCTGAAGGATAGCGGCATCAGCGAAAAATATAAAGCGCAGGAAGTTGGTATCGTTTTAGCAAACTCCAATTCCAGCCTGGATGCCGACATTAAATATTACGACCAGGCCAAAACCATTGCAAGCCCTGCGTTGTTTGTGTATACTTTGCCTAATATTGTTATCGGCGAAATCAGCATAAAAAACAAGTTTAAAGGCGAGAACGCTTTTTTTGTCTTTGAAACTTTTGATGCCGCGTTTATACAGCAGTACGTAGCATATTTACTAAATAATAATATATTGCAGGCCTGCATTTGTGGCTGGGTTGATGTGCTGCGGGAAGATTACAAAGCTGTTTTATACCTGGTAGAAAAGGATGCAGGCCCAACATCGGCGCCGTTTAGTGCAGAAAATTTAAATAACATTTACCTGCCGGTTAAATAGCCGGCAAATGACATAGTAATGAGCAAAACTGTTTTTGTAGCGGGTGTAGGTGTAATTTCGGGTATTGGCAACAATACCGCCGAATGCCTTAACGCGCTCCGGAACAGCCGCGCGGGCATTGATAAAATTAAATACCTGCAAACCGTTCATCAAGATACCTTCCCGGTTGCCGAAGTTAAATTGAGCAATGATGAATTGGCCCTATTATCAGGCTATGGCCCCGATATAAGCCGCACGGCTATGCTAAGCCTCATCGCGGCAAGGGAAGCAAAAAATGATGCAGGCATCCAAAATTTCGCATCGCTACGTACGGGTTTTATATCGGCCAACACTGTGGGCGGTATGGATAAAACAGAGGATTTTTTTGTGGAATTTATGGCCAACCCGGCAAAAGGTAAATTGCGTAATGTAGTTAACCACAAGTGCGGCAAGGTAACAGAATTGGTGGCCGACGAATTGGGGATAAAAAACTATATAAGTACCATCAGTACAGCCTGTTCCTCATCGGCCAATGCCATTATGTATGGCGCAAGGCTCATCAAAAACAACATCCTTGATGTAGTTATAGCCGGGGGCACCGATGCACTTACCCGCTTCACCCTAAACGGCTTTAACACGCTCATGATATTGGACAACCAATATTGCCAGCCCTTTGATGCCAACCGCCGGGGCTTAAACCTTGGCGAGGGTGCTGGGTACATTACTTTGGTATCTGAACGGGTTGCGGCGGGGCTGCAAAAAGCGCCTTATTGTACGCTGAGCGGTTACTGTAATGCCAACGATGCCTACCACCAAACCGCGTCATCTCCCGATGGCACGGGCTCCTTTATGGCGATGGAGGGTGCTTTAAAAATGAGCGGGCTAAAGCCGGAAGATATCGGCTACATTAACCTGCATGGTACAGGCACCCAAAACAATGATAATTCCGAAGGGACTGCTATAAATCGACTATTTGATCCGCATTTTCCTAAAATGAGCTCTACCAAATCATTCACCGGGCACACGCTGGGCGCAAGCGCGGGTATCGAGGCTGTGTTTTCGGTGCTCTCGGCGCAACAGGGATTTATTTACCCCAACCTGCGATTTGAGACACAGATTGCCGATCATCCTTTTGCGCCCGAAACAAGTTTTACACAACACGCAGATTTAAAGCACGTGCTTTCCAACTCCTTTGGTTTTGGGGGTAACTGTTCGTCATTAATATTTTCAAAACTACCGGCCTGATATGTATATACGTTCAACAGCAAACATATCGCCCCAAAAAACATTCGGACACATTCCGTTCCTGGATGAAATAGTAGTGCATGAAGGCAATCGCCTTACTTGTGTTACGCCCGATTACAAAGAGATCATCGATCCAAAGCTTATCCGCCGCATGAGCCGGATTATCAAAATGGGGGTAGCATCTGCTATGGCCTGTTTGCAGGATGCGGGTGTAACCAACCCCGATGCCATTATTACCGGCACGGCCTATGGCTGCCTGGAAGATACCGGCGTGTTTTTAAGTAAAATGGTTGAACGCGGCGAAGAGCTGCTTACCCCAACATCATTTATCCAATCAACCCACAATACCATTGGCGCACAGGTGGCTTTGCTGCTGCATTGCAACAATTACAACAACACGTTTGTAAATGGCGGCTCATCGTTTGAATGCTCCCTGCTCGACGCGCAGATGCTATTGCAGGAAGGTGAAGCCCAAAACATACTGGTAGGTGGTATCGACGAGATAACCGATATCAGTCACAGCATACTAAGCCGGTTTGGCCTGTATAAACAAGGCACTGTCTCCAATACTAACCTTTATAATGCCGATTCAAAAGGCACCATTGCAGGTGAAGGTGCGGCATTTTTCCTGTTAACTAATGAAGCGTCCGGAAACGACCTGGCCAAGCTGGATGCAGTAGCCACGTTTTATAAACCGGGCAGCCATGCAGCTGTTGAACAGCAAATTGAAGCTTTCCTGGCAGCACAGGACCTCAGCATGTATGATATCAGCCTGGTTGTAGCAGGCAATAACGGGGATGCCCAAAATGATGCCGTTTACGATTACCTGGAGGGTTCGTTATTTAATTACTGTAATGTTGTCCGGTATAAACACTTGTGTGGCGAGTATCCCACATCATCGGCCTTCGCGTTATGGTATGCTACGCAAATTGTTAAAACAAATACTATTCCGGGGTCGGAACCCATTACCCCGATTAAAAAAATATTGGTTTATAACCATTACCAAAACACCTGTCATTCGTTAATGTTGCTATCGGCGTGCTAACATTCAGAAACACCAATATCGCATTCCTAATCCTGCTGGGTGTTACCATCTGGGCCGACAAAACATATGGGGTAAGCTGGCTGGCATATGGGGCAATTATCCTGGCGCATTCACTTATTGTTGCTTATGGTTGCTATTTTGTAAGCTCCGGTTTTTTTATGCCGATGTACTGCTCGGCTAAAACAACCGATAAAGTAATAGCGATAACTTTTGACGATGGCCCGGTATCAGAAGGAACTCCGCAGGTTTTACAAATTTTGAAAGATGCCAGCGTCGAAGTCGCTTTTTTTTGCATTGGCGAACGTATTGCTGGCAATGAAGCCATCATAAGGCAAATGGATGCAAGTGGCCATATCATTGGCAACCATAGTTATACGCACGCCGCTCTGTTCGATCTTTTTCCCTCAAAAAAAATGCTCGCCGAGATGCAGCAGGTGGACCGCGACTTGTATAATGTAATCGGTAAAAAAACAAGGCTATTCCGGCCGCCTTACGGGGTGATGAACCCTAATTTAAAAAATGCCATTGTTAAAGGGAATTACTTGCCCATAGGCTGGAATGTACGATCGTATGATACTATGGCTACCGATGCTGATGCGCTTTTGCAAAAAGTAACTCCCCAAATTAAACCAGGGGCAATTTTTTTATTTCACGACAGGTGCCCGGTTACCGTGGCTATGCTGCCAAACTTTTTGGGGGAGGTAAAGGCGATGGGTTACCGGGTTGAAAGAGTGGATAAGATGCTGGGGCTGCCGGCATATGCCGGGCAATTTCATTAAGTTGACAAAACAGAAGGGCAAATAATATCGAATAATGAATTTTGAATGCCGAAATTTTTCCTTCATTATTCGACATTGGACATTCAGTGTTCGGTATTTAAATCTTTTCTCCCCGCGGTTTGTGTCCTCACAAACCGCTATTCCTATGGCAGTACGTTAGGGTAGGGTAAACCGACCGCATCTCGGAAAGATGACTGTGGGGACACAGTCATCGGATTGAAATTCACTTGCACCCGGGAATTATATACTTCGCCAATAAATCAAAGGCCCGTTTGGCCCTCCAGTTATTGTAATTGCCCTGGGTAAATGCGACCACCAGGTCAAGGTTTTTGATGATCATGATGTACTGCCCGCCATTGCCCGATGCAAAAACAACGTCTTCCGTATAACCCGGAGTTTTTACCTTTTCGTTGTACCAGTAGTAGCCGTAATAAGCAGGCTGCGGGGTGGCCACTTTAGTTCTGCTCAGTTTAACAAACGAAAAACCGGGAATGGGAATAGTGGCTGTGGTTGACGCCCTGAGCCATTGTGCCGATACTATCCGTTTACCCTGCCAAACGCCATTGTTTTTTACCAACAGCCCAATTTTAATCATATCCTTTGGCAACAGGAAAAAGGATCCGGCAGTGGCGCCATGTCCGGCAGGATCAACAGTCCAGTGGTAGTTGGTAATCCCCAACGAATCAAACAAATATTTTTTAGCAAAGGCCATAACAGACATATGGGAGGCATTACTGATAATACCACTAATAATCATTGGGTTACATGATGTATAGTTCCAAACTGTACCAGGATCGTTTTTCACAGGCAAATCCAACGAGAACTTAACCCAGTCTTTGGTTTCAACCATTTCTGTTTCGCAATCCTTCCCGTTATCATCCCATTCATTGCAATCAAAGCCCGACCGCATTTCTAAAAGGTTTTTGATGGTGATAAGCTGTTTCCGCGCGTCGTTGTTAGCGAATGATTTATACTCCGGGAAAAATGCATAAACTTTTTGATCTGCATTTTTTACAAAGCCTTTATCAATGGCAATGCCCATCAGCAGGCTGGTTATCGATTTAAACGCTGATCGGGAATCATGCAGCGAATCGGCCGTGTAACCGTTAAAATAATGCTCGTAAGCCAGCTTGCCGCCTTTGGATATCAATATGCTGTGGATTCCGGTGTATTCCTGCTTTTCGATGGCGTGGGTCATTGAATCTAACAAAGTATGTGTTTGCGCATGTGCCCAATTGGATAGAAAGAAGTAAATAAGGGCCAAGTATTTTATTGGAGACGGCATATTTCTGTTGATAATGGCTGATATAACGTTAAATCATCCAGAAGATAAGACGCATAGGATATTGGCGCGTTGCATGAAGCGTTATTATCCTTCTGTTCTTTCCGTCGCGGGGTTTTAACCCGTGACTACTGCGGGTTTCAGCTTTTAGCTGAACTAAGCCGGAGGCTTAAACCAGTTTAACCCACGAGTTACGCTACGCTAACCTCGCGGGAGGTGAAGATTTGTATGAGATTTGCCCGTGCGATTTGCATGCGGGAGACGCAATTATGCGTCTCTACAAAAAAACGGAATTTTACGCGGGCACACTTACCAGCATACAGCCGTGTTGGCCCACCTTGTGCGTGTTATAAATCAAAATATTTTTGAAATCTGTAGCTGTTCCTTGTTGCTTAACCATATGCTGCGGCATGGCCAATGCCCCGCCAACAAAATTGCAGGCCAGCCAAAGTGCAAATGACGATGCCGTTGGATACTCGCCGCACATGTGCTTAAAGCGGGCTATTGTGGTATATTGATCAAACAAGCTATCGCAGGAGGTATAAAAAGGGAGCGAGCGCTTATCGCCATTTTCGCCGGTTAACAGCAGTTCTGGCTTTTCGCCTTCGGCAAGGTTTTCTTCAACGAACTTTTCAATGCGGGTTTTAATCACCTCAACATCGGCGCTATGTATGGTAGTTATGGCTTTCAATTGCGCCATGGCGTTTTGTTTATTACCACTAACCATAAACATGGCCGCTCCTTCGCCAGACAGACTACCATCGGTTGTGGAACTGTACATGTAGCTGTTCAGGCAATCTTCTTTCTTAAACCAGCCCGCAAGGGTATCAAGGGTATAGTTGTTAAACGAAATTTCGTCAACGCCACCCAACAAATAGTTGCTTTGGGGGTTTTCACTCAACAGCATGGCTGCATCAATAACCGCGTTTTCAAAAGCCAACCCGCGGTGCACGTGTGTAAGGTTATAGTTTTTGTTATTGCTGATAAAGGCTATTTGCGATGATATGGTATTGGGTGTACCCTGCACAAAACTTCCCGGCGTAAGCATATCTTCATTATACTCAATAATCTGGTTCAGGAACTTGCCGTTCTCCTCCATTCCGCTTACCTGGGTGCCTATGATAATGCCATCGGGCTGTACGGCATCTGCAAGCAGCGGCAGGGCGGCTCCCGAGCCGATGCGGGTACTTTTACTCATCCGGCGTAAAGCATTGCCTTTAAACTGCGGATAAGCAGGCTCAATGGCATACAGCTTGTTTTCAACCGAAGGGCGAAGCGTTTCAATGTCGATGTTGTCTCCAAAGGTTTGCTGCGGCGAAATACATGTGGTTTTGTGGATATACAACTTCATCATTAAGCTTTTGAAAAAATTAATGATGTACAATTCCCGCCAAAACCAAACGAGTTACTCATTACATGTTTTATAGTGCCGGTGTTGTAAGCCAGAACCGGCTCAAGGCCAATATCAGTTATCGGCACATTAAAATTCAAATTAGGGTATAGTTCCTGCCTGTCGATATTCAGGATGCTGTACACCGCCTCGATAGCGCTGGCTGCACCAAGCGTATGCCCGGTAAAGCCTTTGGTAGATGCAAAACCGGGCAGGGTGTTAAACAGGCGCTGCATAGCGCGGCTTTCTACCTCGTCGTTATTCTCGGTGCCGGTGCCGTGGGCATTTATAAAGTCGATATCTGCTGGTTTTAACCCGGCATTATCCAATGCATTTTTCATAGCCAGGTAAGGGCCATCGCCCTCCGGGGATAACGAAGATGGATGATAGGCATCATTGGCATTTCCATAACCGCTCACCTCGGCATAAATCTTTTTGCCTGCCGCATCGGCCTCTTTCTCTAATACTAAAAACGCTGCGCCTTCGCCTAAATTAAGGCCTTTACGGTTTTGGTCGAAGGGGGCACAAGGTTCATCGGAAAGAATACGCAGGGCGTTAAAACCATTAACCGTGAATTTGGCCAGGCTATCGGCCCCGCCTACAATTACACGATTTGCCAGTCCGTTCTTAATCAGCCTGCAACCGTACATAATAGCATTTGCTGATGACGAGCATGCCGTATTCAAGGTATTAATTACTCCGGTTATCCCATAACGCGTTTGTATGTATAGGTTTACCGATGCATAATCGTATGATTTTACGTATTCAATATGTTCGGCATCGCCATGGGTATTGGCGTATAACTCGTCGGTAAGGCACATGCCACCTACGGTTGTAGCACCCACAAGCGCGGTATCGGCGGCCGTTAATTCATTTTGGGTTAACCGGGCATCGGCAATAGCTTCATTAAACGCGTGCAAGGCAAGCAGGGTAGTGCGGGTAACGCCCGGTTCTGTTACGCCAAGTTTTGTTTTTAATTCCTGGGTGCCGGTCAATACTTCGCCGAAAGGCAGAAGTCCCGAATAGCGCGAAGGGAAATTGCCCCCTCCCTTAATAATTCCGGTTTTGCCCTGTACCAATGCAGTATGATTTTCAGCTACCGAGTGGCCAATAGCGCTGATCACTCCAATCCCGGTTACTACAATCCTGTCCAATTTTTATCGGTGTTTATTTTTGCCCGTTTTGCTCAATATACCTTGCCATGGTGTTCACGTCTACAAGTACCTTGCGGCCTTCCTTAGGGTCTTGAATGTTGATGCCGTACTCGCGTTTCAAAAGTACAATAAGTTCCAGTGAATCGATGGAATCAAGCCCCAGGCCATCGCCAAACAACGGCTCATCGTCTTTAATGTCTGCCGGGGTAAGATCGGTTAAATTCAGGAACTGAATGATCTGAACTTTTAACTTCTCTTTTAGTTCTGTAGTTTCCATTTGGTATCTATATTAAATTCTTTCTTTTTAAACCAATAAATGTTAGCGCCTGGAATACAAATGTAATTCCAACCAACGGAATAATGCTGATAACAACATCCTTTAATCCCGCGCCCTCTAAAAATAAGCCGTAATAGGCTTCAATGCACCAATGCAATGGCGATAATGAGCTTATTGTTTTTAATGCACCCGGCATGGCAAATGAAGGCACCATAAGGCCGCCAATGGCCGATAGTATCACTATGGATACCGCTCCAAATCCGTTTGCCTGCTCCTGCGTATGGGCAAATACGCCTACACAAATGGCGTAGCTTACCGCGCAATAGCCAACGGCCACTGTTACCAATACCAAACCGAAAATATCTGCCGGTAAGTTTAACGCGGGCAAATTAATATACGGAAAAAACCATAATCCCAGCGAAAAAATTACCAGCGCCTGGAACAATGTAACGCACAGATAGGTGATCTGCTTGGATAATAGGCCTACAGCAAAATTAGTAGGCAATGTTTTTAGGCGGATAAAGCTGCCGCTAACCTTTTCCCTCACCACACTGCCACTTAACGACATGATGATAAAAAACATGGCGAATATAGTCCAGGCGGGTACATTGTGCTGGGTGGCGTTTGGTGCGGTTATGCTGCCGCCCTTTGATACCGGCACCTGTTTTATTTCGGCCTTTCCGTTCAGCATTTCCTGTTCCAGCTTTTCGGGCATCTCCTTTTCGTTTATGGCGAAGTAAAGTGTGCGCAGTGTTTCCCGGCTTTCTACAATCTGTAAGGCGCTGGTTAAGGCTCCGTTTACCGAAAAGCGGATAGACTCGGGTATGGATGGGTTATAATGTAATATTAATGGCGTAGGTGCGGCCAGCTTTTCTTCTTTAGCCGAATCGGCCTGTAGTCCAAAGCTTTTCAGCGCTTTATTTGATGATGATTTGGCTTTTGCTTCAATCTTCGCCGAAAAATCGGGCGGAATAGTAATGGCCAGCATGGCATCGGCGTTGTGCATGGCATCGCCTATTTGCTGTTCGTTTAAATTTGATGCTGCCTGCACCACTTTAAACATGCCAATTTTGTTGATGGTACCCGTGAGCTGCTTGCTTAGTTTACCGGCATCTTTATTACAAACCACCACCGTGAGTTTGTTTTTGTTCATCAGCTGAAAGGTGCTGTTCTGGATCAACGTAACTACAATAACCAAAATAACGGGCATGATAAACATGAGCGATATGCCTACTTTGTCGCGCAGCAATATCCTTACATCTTTTACTATGGAGGCCCAAAGCTTAAACATTAGTTCCGGTAATCCTTTCCAGTTAAGTTTAAAAACAGTTCCTCCAGATCCTGGTGGCCATACTCTTCCAGCAAGCTATCCAGTTGTCCTTCTTTAACAATCTCGCCCTTATCAACCAGGGCTATCTGCTCGCACAGCCCCTCGGCTTCGGCTAATTGGTGCGAGGTGTAGATCAACGTGGTGCCCTGTTTATTCAGTTGTTTTAAGTAATCGATAATGGCGTGGCGGGTTTGCACATCCACACCTACCGTAGGTTCATCCAAAAACAAGATCCTGGGGTTATGAATAACTCCTATGGCCAAATTAACCCTGCGTTTCATTCCTCCCGAAAAATTTTCAACAGCTTTGTGGCTTACATCTGTAAGCCCCAATATCTCCAGTAATTCTGCCGACCGCTGCGCAATTTGTTTCCGGTTTAAACCGTACCAGGCCCCAAAAAACTCCAGGTTTTCTATCGGGCTAAGTTCCTGGTAAAAGGAAAAATCCTGCGGCACAAAACCAAACAGCTTATTTACAGCCTTGCTTTTGGTGCCAATTTTATGCTCCAGCAATTCAACCGTGCCGCTATCGGCAACCAGCAGGCCAGTCATCAAATTCATGAGCGTGGTTTTACCGGCGCCATTCGGCCCAAACAAACCAAAGCGTTCGCCTTCGGTAATCTTTAAATTTAGCCCATTATAAGTCACCCCCGAATTACCCGGATAATGAAAACAAAGGTTTTCGATATTTACGGCGAGGGATGTTTTGCTTACCATTTGATATTTTTCAGCAGTGTAAAAGCCTTCTTTTCTATTTCGGCAATTTCTAACAAATAGTTGCCCATTACATTAAAATCTTCCTGGCTGCCTATGCGGCCTTTGTAAATACCTGCAGCTTGTACAGCGGCTGTTCGCCACATGTCACCAGCCTGCGTAAACATTTCTGATGCCTGTAACAATACCGGGTTTGGCAGGTAATCATTAGCCTGTTGTAAAAACGCGGCATAAATATACCTGAACCCGCCACCGCCTGTGCCTATTTCTTCCTGCATACGCACCAACTGCGCCAGGTACAAGCCTGCAGTTTTAAGGCCCAGCTTGTCGCGCCAGCCTTTTATTTTATTGCCTGTATATCTTATCCCGTTTACACCAGCGAAAGGCCCGGGGATGGAGATCATGTTAAAAACATTTTTTTTGATGCCGCTTTTAATAGCGCTCCTGATCTGGTCGTCGGTAATTTTCGTTTGATTGGCAGGATAGTATAATTGTCCCTTTGGTGCCAAAGCCCCTTTGGCAAAACGCACGCGCTCCAACTCGTAGCTGGTTAGTGTAGTGGCGTGCTCCATAATGGGATCGCTAATCAGGTAATTATCCCCCTCCTTGCCAAAAACAATAAGGTTGTGGGCATTAAAATGAAAACGGTATTCTTTCGGGAAGTAGGATAAATAATAAACCCCTACCTGCGCGCCAACCGGCTGCCCGGCTTCAAGGCTTTCCATCAAAGCGGCCTCGGCCTTTTCTTTGGAACTGAACTTTTTCTGTATCACCGGGATGCCCAGTGATTTGCAGGTACGGTTAAAAATAAAGCCCGGCATTGAGCGAAAAGCAATTGCCGGCCCATTATTTATTTTTATTAACGGTACGTAAACAAAAAACAGCCCGGCACCAATACCAAAAGCCAGCGGCTCGGTTATTTTGCCCTTCGAGATCTTTTTTAATAAATTACTGGTAACCCCCGATTCGCAATGTGCAGCTTGTCCGTGTTCAAAATCAATCTTCATGCACATCCATACTTTTTAGCTCATCAACCTTTACATTAAAGGCTTCGGCATATTTTTTTAAATCCTTTTCTGATAGTTTATTAAACACACCGGGCTTCAGATGGCGTTTTATCTGCCATTTCCAAAAACCGGTATAATCGGCCAAAATACTCAGGTCCATCAGCCGCAACTCCATAAAAAACAGCAGCGGACTGGCCTCTCCGTTTAAAACCCTTTGTTTAGCGTTGGCAATGCGGCCATCAATTTCCTGCCAGGCCACATCAAGTGCGGTTATTTTTACATCCCATCCGTCGCTTAACTGGGTTACATACTTCCCGTCGCTATCGGTAGCGTAGCAAACCTCTTTGGTGATTTTACCAAGCGAGCTCAGATCCTGGGGTACGTTTTCTTTTTTCATTGTAAACTGGCTTTTCCCGTTAAACAACAGTAAGCATAGCATACATATACGAGAATCTTGAACTTTCGGGCACCAACAACAATATTTTTTCGCCAACTTTTAGTTTGCCGCTGTGAAACAGCTCATTAATCATCAGGTAAACAGATGCCGCGCCAACGTTACCTACGGTATACAGGTTCATAAACCATTTTTCGTAAGGGATACCGCCGCCATAAATCTCCACCATATCATAAATCTTTGGCCTGAAAAAATCGCTGGAGATATGCGGTAAAAAATGATCGATATCATTTGTAGTTAAACCTTTGCGTTCAAAAATCTCTTTAATCTTGGCTCCGCCCAATGGCACAATATTATCGCTCAGCAAACCAATATCCTGCTTTACACTAAAGATGGATTTATTTTTAATCTCTTCAGGCGTAAAGTCCATAAAACCTTTCAGGCTGCCATCCGGTTGTTTTTCGGCCCCCATATACATACAGGCATCCATCTGGTTGGCGTATGATACACCTTCAATCCAGTCAACCCGCAAACTCAGGCCTGTTTCGTTTGGCTTATCTGTCATTAAAAATGCCGATGCCCCGTCAGAAAGCATCCACCTTAAAAAATCTTTATGGAACGCGATATACGGGTTTTCGGAAAGTTCCTTTAGCTTTTGTGCTTCTTCTTCAAACACATCAGATACCAGCAGGCCCGAAAATCTTTCAGACCCGGCAGCCACTGCCTGCCTGGCTTCGCCAGATTTAATGGCCATATAGGCATATTTAAGGGCATGCATCCCGGCGCAGCAAACACCTGCCGGCGATACCACCTCAATCGGGCCCGCCTCGGGAAGCCAGCCATGCGTCATTACCCCGTGGCTTGGCATCATTTGATCGGGCGATGAGGTACCGCATGATAGGATATCAGTTTCCTCTATTTTAGCATCGGTATTTTTAAACAGTTCCTTAACAGCCAATGCTGTCATCTCGGCATTGGTATGCGTTGCCTTTTTATTTTTATCTAAAGCATAATACCGGGTGGTTATGGCATTATTGCGCAGTACTATTTTTTTTGATTTAGAGGGTTTATTGTCGATATAACCCAGATACTGCTCCATATCATCATTTGCAACGGGCTCGTTGGGCAGAAAAGCAGATGTGGCGTTTATATAAACCTGATTAAAAGACATGTATATTTTTAAATTAGTTGTAAGTAAAAGTTCTTTTTCTCCTGGATCCTGTCACCAAAAAAAGGCCTTATTAAGATCATATCAACCGTTAGCGCAATAGGCGCAACAATAAACAGGGCAAAAAAAAGATAATATTTAAAAGCTGTAAGCCATGCTGCTTTATTTTTGCGTTTCGAAATAATTTTTGCCCAAACCGAAAATATAATCCTGGCCTTCCCTTCAATAAACATCAGGGGGTATTTAATGTTTACGGCGTCGTTGTGCATCAGTTCATCCTGGAGGCTGTCCCAATAGTCAACCATATTAAGCCTGGCTGCTATAATCTTGCCAAATTTGGCGGTGTCCTTTATTTCCTGTTCATCAACACCCGGCTTGGGGAATATATTCAGGTAGCTTTCTTTTTTACCTGTAAGCATCCAGTAAAAAATGGTAACAAAACTTATTGGGTTAAGGTGCCTGTCAACCAGGGCAATATTGCCAACCAGTCTTCCGCCGGCATCCTGTATAGATTTGCGTACCCGCACAAAGGCGTTTAGCCACATATTACGGGCTGCGCTGATGGTTACAACCGGTGTATCTTGTACTACTTTAACAAAGTCGGGGTGGTTAAGCAGTGAATTTGAAGGGATGCTGGGCGATAAAAACCAGGGCTGGTAGCCCACAATGATCATATCGTATTTAGTTTCCTTTAATATAAATGGCTCAATTTGGGCGGGTACACCTAAAACACAATCGGGCATAACACCAAAAAAGCTGGATCCTGTCCATGGGAAATTATAGCTGTTTACCATTTTTATCTCCACTTTTTCAACCGATGCTCCCGCCTCAATAATAGGTTGCGTTAATGAGTCGATGACATCGCGCATTTGTCCCGATTGGGTGTAGTAAATAGCTAATATCTTTTTACTCATTATTCAGCAGGTTTAAGGTCTTCGGTGTGCAAAACTTTTGAGGTTTTGCTATAATCAACTATGGCTCGCTGTACTACAGGCGACAAGGCTTTAAAATTTTTTATCACCATAGTTTTATCCTTTTCGATATCTGTACGGTAATGCACAATTTTAGGGGCTTTTTCCTGGATAACCAAACGTAAAAAATGCAAGTCAGTATTATCAGGTTCGGCCAGTAGGGCTGTTTCCAGTTTAATGCGGCCGGTTTTAAAAAAGCTCAGCTTATCTTTGGGCTTGCCGGCAAGGCTGGCTTTTTTCATTAATAAAGCGCCCTCATAGCCGTTTTTTGTTTCGGTGCCGGCATCAGCAAATGTGGCCAGTTCCTGGTTAATTTCGTCAATATTATCGCTTGCCATTGCTTTATAAAAAGCAGCTTTTTCTAATTTCTGCGCATACAGCGTGGTATTACTGCCCGCTATAATTATCAGCACAAAACAAACAAAAGCAACGCGCTTTTCAATACAATTCTTCATAAAGCTTACCAAATGTAATAAATATTATGTGCCCTGCAAACAGCTTTGCTCTTTACTCATAAAGCATAAGCGCAACCGTTTTTGCTTCATTTAGTTTTAAATTTTTTTAATAACTTAAACCCATGTGTCACTGTATATGATGCTTTTTGCCTGTGATGGTTTAACAACGCCCAATTAATAGCGGTTGCACCATTAAAATCCGGTTTTCTTTCGCTTACTTTGGGGTTTGAATTTTTTTCGGAAATTTAAGAGCGAAAATAATTATACAATCCATACCATAAATGACGAAATTAACTATCAGCAATTTACATGGATAAAACTAAACAGTTTTCGGGTTCATGGGCTGTAATTTTAGGGGGGTCTGGCGGCTTCGGGTTTGGGGCTTTGCAAAAGCTTGCCGCACATGGTATGAACGTAGCGGTTTTGTACCGGGAAACCTCCATTACCGAAAAACCACTCAAAATAAAACTTAGGCAGATTGCTGAAACAAATGGGGTAACCATACTGCCGTTTAACATAAATGCGCTTGAACAAACCGGGCGCGATTTATTTTTAAAACAATTTACCGAAGTTGCTGTACATAAACATTGTGTTAAGTTATTACTGCATTCAATAGCCCGGGGCAATTTAAAACCGCTGGCTGCCGAATCAGAAAATGCCGACAGCACCGCTGTTCTTTCAACTGATGATATACAAGCCACAAGCTATGCTATGGCCAACAGTTTGCTTGATTGGACAAGGCTACTGCTAAACGCCGGGCTTTTTAACGCCGATGCCCGTATTATAGGCCTTACCAGCGATGGGGCACACAAATATTGGGAAAGTTATGCGGCGGTATCTATTGCGAAGGCATCATTAGAAAGCCTTGCAAAATACATGGCTGTTGAATTCAGCCGCTTTGGGATAAAAACCAATTTGATACAGGCCGGGGTTACCGAAACGGCATCATTAAAAAGAATACCGGGCAGCGATAAATTAATTGAACTGGCCACGGCAAACAACCCGATGGGCCGGTTAACAAAGCCCGCAGATGTTGCAAACGTAATATATATGCTTTGTACCGACGAAGCCTTCTGGATAAATGGTGCATTGATTCATGTTGACGGTGGCGAACATTGTTTGTAACTATATTGATTTTTAGAAACATGAATAACCATATACTTAATCATTTACCATACAAATCTACTTTCCGCTTTATTGATAACATTACATCATTAAATGAAAACGGGGTTACCGGCGATTTTACGCTGAAACAGGATGCCTTTTTTTATGAAGATCATTTTGAAGGAAACCCGGTTACGCCAGGCGTTATCATTACCGAAATTATGGCCCAGATTGGTTTGGTTGTGCTGGGTATATTTTTGATTATGAAAGAGCCCGGCAATGATTTTACCAGTGATACATCGCTGTACCCGGTGCTTACCTCAACCGATGTTTCTTTTTACAAAATGGTTTTACCCGGCCAAAAGGTTACGGTTATTTCTAAAAAACAATATTTTCGTTTTGGTAAGTTAAAATGCATTGTGGAGATGCTGAACAGCGAAAAAGAAATTGTTGCCAGGGGCACATTTGCCGGTATTATTAAACATATTGACTTAAAATGAGCAGGCGCGTTGTTGTTACAGGTATGGGAGTGGTATCGCCAAACGGCATCGGGATCAGCACGTTCCTGGATGCCATACAAAAGGGCGTATCGGGCATTAAATTTCAGCCGTTGTACGAGGAATTGAAATTTAGCTGTCATGTTGCGGGCAAACCCGATTTTGTACTGGAAGATCTTAAAACCAAAAACTACATATCTGAGGTGGTTTTTCACGGCCTTAAAGGTACCAATATTGGCTATGGTCTCATGGCTGCGCTTGATGCCTGGGCCGATGCCGGCCTGGATTACGATACCGAAGAAACCCGCTGGGAAACCGGCTGCATTTTTGGCAACAGTGTATCAGATACCGAGGCCATGAAAAACGTAATTACCCGCGTAGATAACAAAGAAGCCAAAAAATTAGGCTCGCGCGTGGTAGAGCAGGCTATGAACAGCGGGGTTACCTCCTATGTATCGGGCCGTTTAGGATTGGGTAATAAAGTAATTACCAACTCTGCGGCTTGCGCTACCGGCACACAGGCTATTTTAATGGGCTACGAAACCATTAAAGATGGTTACGCCAAACGAATGCTGGTTGGCAGCAGCGAATATGTTGACACCTATGTGTTCGGCTCGTTTGACTCCATGCGCGTGTTATCCCGTAAGTATAATGACCAGCCCGAAAAGGCATCAAGGCCGATGAGTATAACCGCGGGTGGCTTTGTTCCGGGCTCTGGTTCGGCCGCGCTGGTTTTGGAAGACCTGGAATTTGCTTTGGCCAGGGGCGCAAAAATTTACGCAGAGGTTTTAGGCGGCTCAACCAATAGCGGCGGCCAGCGCATGGGCGGCTCCATGACGGCGGCTAACCCACAGGGCGTTATCAAATGCATTGAGGATTCAATAGCTAATTCAAAAATAAATGCTAACGATATCGACCTGATTAGCGGCCACCTTACTGCAACCAATGCCGACATGCAGGAAATTCAAAACTGGTGCAAGGCGCTTGGCCGGGGCGGTGATGATTTTCCGCTGATGAATTCGCTTAAATCGATGATTGGCCATTGCTTAAGCGCGGCGGGATCTATCGAAGCAGTGGCATCAATATTGCAAATAGTGCACGGATTTGTTCATCCTAATATCAACCTGGATGATCCTAATCCCGAAATCGGCAACTACATCAATTTAAACCGTTTGCCGGTTTCCATAGTCAAAAAAGACATCAATATCGTTGCGAAAGCTAATTTTGGCTTCGGCGACGTCAATTCCTGCTTAATATTTTCTAAATTTAACCCTAATGACACGACAAGAGATTTTAATTGAACTAAAAAAAGTTTTATCGCCATATACCCTTGATAAAGAAGCTCTGGCCGGCATAGACGAAAATACCGACCTTATTAAGGACCTGAAAATCAATTCGGCCAATCTTGTTGATATCATTATTGATGCCGAAACCAAATACAATATCGAAATAGATTATGATGCTGCGGATAAAATGGTGAACGTAGGCGGCTGTATTGATGTGATTGAAGAAAAGACCAACCAGCAAACATGACAATAAGTGCCGGTAATGATATTGTAGACCTCCAGGCCATCGACACCGCGCGAACAAATGAACCCAGGTTTTATAAAAAATTCATTACCGGCCCCGAAACTCAATTATACAGCCTGCCCCAGTTAGCTGCTATGCCGTTTGCAAATTTTGTATGGCTACTGTGGTCGGTTAAAGAGTCGGTTTACAAATTTGAACAAAGGGATAATCCTGATCTTGTTTTTTCTCCCTCAAAAATTATTGTCGGGCATATTAATCCCCCTTTGAGTACGGCGTGTGCTGATGTTGCCTGCGAGGCAATTGAAGGCGAAGGCTTTGATATGCAGCTTTGTTATAACAGCACCATCGCTTTTAACGGGCATACATTTTATTCCCGGTCGATAATTACCAACCGTTATATCGTAACTGTAGTTAACAACAGTGATCATTTCGAAAATATGTACTGGGGTGTTAAGCCAATTGACAATAGCAGCCCCACATATCAATCAATCCAGGTACGAGAGTTTATCTTAAAAAAACTCGGCGCTTTTTTTGAATCCAACCAGCTGAATATTATTAAAACCCCGTCAGGCTGCCCCATTTTACATGATGGACTGGCCGAAACAACTATACCTGTTTCATTGGCGCATCATGGCCAATATGTAGCTTATGCATTCCATTTAGCCAACGTATAGAATACTGCCCGGCGCTCAATTAGCTAATGCCTCTATCTTTTTGATATCGCAGTAGCAAATGTATAATGGGATAAAACCGAAAATTCCAAAGCAACAATCAATGCACCGCCAGTAAACAGGAATACCACGTATGGGGCCTGCAATAAAGGCCAGCGGGAAAACCATAACACAGGCTATCATTCCAAACTGAATTATCCAGATATTTTTTACAGGATCGCGCAGGGGGCCAATAAAAGCGGTGGCAATAACCAGGTGCCCAAATGCCAGCCAATCGGTTCCATAGCTCAGGTAGGGGTAGTTTTCATTAGTGGTTTTTACAGCCTGGTAAACCTGTGCTATCCAATGATGCACAAAATCGGGAAATATGGTTACATTGGACAGGTAAGCCAGCTCAGTTTCAATGGGGAAAGCGGTTATCCCGCTTAATACCAAGCCTATAATAAATACTATGATCCAGGTTTTTACTTTTTTGCGGAGTTGAGGTTCGGTTTGCATAATGGGTGTTCAATTTATTTTTAAATGAAATGAAAATCGCCAGGCGATTAATTGAGAATAAAAGTACTTTGATATACAAAGTTAGTTAAATTAATCTAAAAGCCACATCCTTTTTAAATGCTTTGTGATTATATTTGTTGCAAAGGAAATGGTGTCTTCCTACTCAACCGCCCTAAAAAGCTGATGGCACCTGCATTAATTAACCCGTGGAGTAATATTCCGCGCTAATTTTTTGTAGGTGAAAAAATTTCCGATCAAACCCGTTTCAAAAAACATATCACCGCCCGGCACGGCGGGTATCCCCTTTCTGTCACTTATCAGCGTATCAACCGGTAAGCATCAATGCTTTTATGGTGTTGTTTTGCTGCATCGTTTACAATCCATCAATTTTAAAACTAAATTAGCGTCGCAATAAAATGAACGATAACATTCTTACGTCCGATTTTTTTTCGATAGTGAAAAACCTGCTCAGGTGGACACTGCTCATCATCCCCATTGCCGTAGCTATAGGCAGCATGGTAGCCTTGTTTTTATGGCTGCTAAGCTGGGCCACGCATTTCAGGTTTGCCCATACTTACCTTTTATATTTACTGCCCGTTGCCGGGGTGGGCATCCATTTTATATATAAGCTGGCCGGCAAGTCGTCGGAAAAAGGAAACAACCTTATTATCGACGAGATCCATCAGCCCGATTGCGGCGTACCCAAACGTATGGCGCCAGTGGTATTGCTTACCACCGTGATTACCCATTTATTTGGTGGATCGGCCGGGCGCGAGGGCACCGCGGTACAAATTGGCGGCAGCATAGCGCAGGCCTTTGCTAAATGGTTTAAGCTAAACCCTGCCGATACCCGCACCATACTTATTGCCGGCATAGCCGCGGGCTTTGGTGCTGTATTTGGCACACCTGTTACCGGGGCTATATTTGCAATGGAAGTTTTAACCATTGGGCGCATACAATATAATGCCCTGCTGCCCTGCCTGATGGCCAGCATAATTGGCGATATTACCGTTGCCGCCTGGGGCATTCACCATACAGCCTATCATATTGATGTGTTTGCAAACGTGCCACATTGGTATGCAACTTATACAGCCTTTGATTTTTTACTGCTTGGCAAAATCGTTTTAGCTTCGGTAGCCTTCGGCCTGGCCAGTTACCTGTTTGCTTACCTGGTACATGGGCTAAAATCTTTTTTTACAGCCATTGTTCCAAAACCCTGGCTTACCCCTGTACTTGGCGGCTTAATCATTATTGGCCTTACCACGCTTTTGGGCAAGCCTGACTACCTGGGCCTTGGTATCGACCCCGAACATGCAGGGGCAATTACCATACCATCGGCATTTAACGCCGGCGGGGCCGATACCTGGAGCTGGCTTTGGAAAACTATTTATACAACCGTTACCCTTTCAAGCGGCTTTAAAGGCGGCGAGGTAACGCCACTGTTCTATATCGGGGCAACCCTGGGCAACACGCTGTCCGTTTTAATGAATGCCCCGGCGGGCCTTTTTGCAGCGCTTGGCTTTATTGCGGTATTTGCAGGCGCAACCAATACCCCGCTGGCCTGTACCTTTATGGGGATTGAGCTTTTTGGCAGCCAGTATGCATTATTTTTTGCGGTGGCTTGTTTTACAGCCTATTTTTTTAGCGGGCACTCCGGCATTTACGGTTCGCAACGCATTGGGATTGCCAAAACACAAAGGCGCTATGCCGATGCCGCAACGCTGGCCGAGGCAGATAAGCGCAGGCGGGGATATATGCGGCAGAAACTGGCGAAGTATAGGTTAAAGGGGAACAGGAGTAATTGACGATGGAAGCCGAGCAGCAATTACCAAAGCATCTCCTTTCCATCGCGGTAAAAAGCGGAAACGAATTTGGATGGAGACAGGTGCATTTTATTGACGTGGTAAATGCTGCTGCAGAAAGTTCATTGGCTGTAATTGGCGGACAGGTACAATACCTTTTCCCGGACGGGACCTGCGAATTATATTGGCTGACTTATGATCCGGCATCTCAAGAAAGCGATGAGAACTGGCAGGGCTATAGCGAAAGGTCGGCAAATGAATGTATTGATAAATTTAATAATTTGATCCGGTCGGTTGATATTAAGTCCGAAGCAATACAGGCTTTTTCTTTTTTAAAACAGAAGAATGACGGCGGAATTGACATTGACGATTACAAAGTTTTCATAATTTATTTTGAAGCGATCTCGGCTTCTTAAGATTTAGGTGGAGACAGGCCCCCTCCAACGAAGCTTCGCGCAAAGACGTGCTAAGAAGAAAAATAAGAAAAAAAATTTGCGTTCACCATCTCTCCGGCTGCGCCGCATAGAGGGTCAGCCAGCGCAGCGTAGCCGGGGGTGAGTCGTAGCCTGCGTTCAATCGAATGTACCTGTGAAACCGTACCCATGACGTGTTCTATGTAGATTGTGTGGATCTGTCACTCTGAGCCTGTCGAAGAGTCGCGCGGAGAGGCCTTTGCCCACTATGGTTCGACAAGCTCACCATGACAGCCCTTTTTACCAAGTTATTGTCCCACTAATTCGCCACTGATTTTTTAACAGCGCTTTTAACCGAATCTTTACCCGTCTTCAGCGGCACGGCAGGTTTAGTTACCGCAGGAGCTTTAATGCTATCCTTGCTTGTTTTAAGCCCCTTTAGCTTCGTGGTATCGGCTTTTAGCAAGCTATCCTTCCCGGTTGTCAATTGCTTTTTTAAACTATCTGCAGGCGCACCTTTAACCAGCGCCGCGCCTTTTACATTAGCCGGCTTACCTTTCGCATTTGCCTTATTTCCGGCCGCCTTCGCCTGTGTTTTACGGCGAGATGGAATGATGGATTCTTTAGATACCGGCCTGTCTTTGGGCTTCCAGATAAAGCCCTTCAATATCTTATCATCATCAACCACCTTTTTCAGTGGCAGGTATTTGTTCTCGGGCTTGGTAAGCAACCGTATATTGGTAACCTTACTGTTTTTAAATGATATTACCATCCGGCTGCTTAATGATCGCTCAATCCCCTCAACCACGTTGGTGGCGCTATCCCGCTTAAAGTAAATGCTTTCGGCATTGCCCACGGTATACAACTTATCCATCTTATCGTTTTTAAAGAAACCACGCATTTTTTTGCCGCCCATCTGGTTAAAATGTAATGAATCGTCTTTCTCCAGGTTTACCACAAATGCCGACGGGAACAGTTCCATATTATCCATCTTTTTGTTCCGCATCTGCACGTAAATGGTATCGCCCGATAGCTGCGAACCTTGCGTCCAAAACATAGGCTGTACATAACAACGGATGGTTGAATCGGCATTGCTATAGAAAATCGAATCGGCCTTGCCCTGTAAATCCGATTTAAACAATTTGGCGTGGTGGTGGGCTATAACCATTCTCACCCGGGCGGTATCCTTCAAATTAATTTCGCGCTGGGCAAATACGGGGTCTCTCTTCAATTCCTCCCTGCGAACGCTGTCCTGCCTGGCTTTGCGTATAGCCGATAGCTTGTCTTTTTTTATCTGTGCCGAATCGACCTTTATTTTAGGATGACCGAAGAAGTCGCTATGGCGATAGGTAGTATCGCGCGGAATTGATAACCTTCGGGCAACCAATTTTTTATCATTTTTTTTATTTTCAATGATCTGTTTACGGGCAGCCGCTGATGTATCCCGAACATAGGAATAAGCCAGGCGTTGCTTTTCCTGGTATAGTTTCAGGTCTTTATAGGTCAATATCTGGGTTTCCAGCGTATCGGCAGTCATGAAAACCGAATCTACCTTCACCTTACCGGCTTTTGCGGTGTCTTTAGGCAACGGTAAGCTCTTTACGGCTTTACTGCCGGGTTTAATGGCAGCGGCTACCTGCGCCAGGTTATTCAGCTGTTTTTTGGCATCGTCCGGGTTGATATTTTTGACCTGTGCAGAGGCTTTCTTTATCGCCGAATCTATTTTAACCGAATCTTTTTTTGTCAGGTTTGGCTTTATTTGGGATGCCGTGTTTACCAGGTTGCCAACATTTTTTATTTGGTCTGGCGTAACTGTTTTATCGGGTACCGCCATTTTACGTACAGCGGAATCTAACCGGGCCGAATCCTTTTTTGAAACCAGCCCATTGGGTTTAATGCTGCCGGCCAGGTTTTCCATGTTGGTTATTTTCATGGTGTTTGGCGGGGCCTTCATCACCTTGCCTTTGTTTTTGGCAACAGGCGCCGGCGGCGGCACCGAATCTGTTTTGGTGGTATCCTTTTGTTCGGTAACCAAAACCATGTAAGCATTTTGGGTAACAATAGTACGTTCATCGGCCTTAAAATAGGTAGCCAAATCGCCCTTCATGGTTATTTTTTGCTCCCTATCGGTAAAGGTGATATTTTTAACCGCGCGGCCATATCCTTTTAGCTTATCATAAAACAAACTATCGCCCTTTAATGATTTGGTACCCTGTTTATAATGATTTTTTTTACCGAAAAAAGCCTGCTCGGTAACGGTATTATATAAGCCGTTTTCGGTGTACAAAGTATCTTTATCTTTTTTACCGTAAATATTGGTTGGCCCGTAAAAAAAAGCTGTACGGGTGCCCGTATTATATTTCATGGTATCGGTTTTAATAATGGCATCAACCGTAGTTAAAACCACATCATACCTGAAGTACGAATCGCGCGAGAGCGCAAAGTAATACCCGTTTTTACTGGTAAGTACGTTGTCTTTATTAATCAGCTTACCGCCGTTGGTATACGTACCAATACGGGTTGCAGTGTTGTAGGTTAAATAGTTGGTGGTAAGGGTAGCGTCCTTATCAACCATTTTAACATTGTTGGTTAGGATGGCTGTTTTGGTGTTGCCATTATAATTTAACTTGTCTGAGAAAATGTTGAGCGTATCGCCCTGGTTTATATTAACGTTGCTAAATGCATCAAAGGCATTCTCGGCCTGGTAAAAATAAGCGCTATCTGATTTCAGAATAGAATAGTCTTGCTTAAAAACCCCTTTATAAACCTTAATAACATCGCGGCCGTTAACTTTTGTAACTGTACTACTTTCTGATTGAATCAGGTTTACAATTGATTTTTTTTGGCCCATAACGGTAGCCGCCATCATCAATAACAAAAAGCTTAAAACGTATTTTCTCACTGGGGCAAAATTAGTTTTTTGTTGGGGTTATTAAATTAATAATTTTGATGAATGCTACCAGTTGCCCGGTTTGTTAATTTTATTGAACAAAATGCCCTGTTTGCGCCCGGCACTAAGGTTTTGGCTGCTGTAAGCGGTGGCACCGATTCTGTTTTAATGAGCCATCTGTTAAAGGCCGCCGGCATAAATTTCGGCATAGCCCATTGTAATTTCCAGTTACGTGGCGATGAAGCCCTGCGCGACCAGGAGTTTTGCAATAACCTGGCCCTAAAATTAAGGGTGCCATTTCATACCATCAATTTTGATACCACGGCCTATGCAGCCGCAAACAAAATATCTATCCAGATGGCCGCCCGCGATTTGCGCTACCAATGGTTTGATACCATAAGCCGGCAGCATGGCTACCAGTCCATTGCGTTGGCACACCACCAAAACGATACTATCGAAACTATATTGTTAAACCTTACCCGCGGCACCGGCATTGCCGGCTTGCATGGCATACTACCCAAAAACGGCATGCTGGCACGCCCGCTGTTGTTTTTAACGCGCGATGAAATAAATAAAACAGTAAGCGACGATAAACTTGATTTTGTTGAAGACAGCTCGAACGCATCAGCAAAATATGCCCGTAACAAAATCAGGCTCGAGGTGATACCCCGGTTAAAAGAACTTAACCCATCGCTCGAAAAAACGTTTGAAAATAACCTGAAACATTTTCGCGACCTGGAATTGCTGTTGGAAAACCAGGTTGCAGGGTTAAAAGAAACGATGCTACAACAGGACACCGATGAAATATTTTTGCTGGTTACCGAAGTTAAAAAATTAAAGCCCGCCCGTTTGCTGCTGTTTAAGTTATTACAGCAATACGGATTTAACGAAACTACCGTTGATGATGTGCTGTCGGTTTTGGATAAGCACTCCGGCAGGGTATTTGAATCAGCAGGATATTTGCTGGTGCTTGACCGCGACAGGCTGATCATCAAACAAAAAAAAGCAGGCGGGCCGGAGGAGGTAATCATCGACGTAAACGATCATGAAGCCCATTTTGGCACGTACAAGCTGAATTTGTTGCATGACGATAGCCCGCTGATTGTAAAGGATAACAAAATGGCTACCTCGGTTGATGCTGTTTTGCTGGTGTATCCGCTTACTATACGCAATTGGCGCGAGGGCGATTACTTTTTTCCGATGGGGATGAAAGGCCGTAAAAAGCTGAGCGATTATTTCATTAACCAGAAATTGTCGCTGCATCAAAAAGAGGAAGTGCCCTTGTTGGTAAACGGCAATGGCGACATCATCTGGGTGGGCGGATACCGCTTAGATGAAAGGTATAAAGTAAACAATAACACTAAAAAAGTTACTATCTTCGAATTGTACAAACTATCATGAACGAGAAAGCTGTATTTGTAGAAAAGCAATACCTGGGCAGGGAGTTTATCCCCATTACCATACGCCTTGTTTTGGCCATGTTTTGCTTTGCCGCGTACTTTTTTACCGACGAAAGCGAACATAACGGCAACCTGCTGGTGCTGGTTGGTTTCGCCATCATTATCATCTCCATTATCATGGGGTTTTTACTCCATTACAGTACAACCGTGGAGAATAAGAGCATCCGCCTGGCCGGTTTGTGGACTGCCCGCGTGGTAAAAATTGATCTTAACAGCATTATAAAGGCCGAAAAGGGCTTATACAGCCGCTACCTGTTTAATAACCCGGTATACAACCTGCACACCAAAGGCACCATTCGCTTTTACGCAGCCGGCAACGATGCAGTGCATTTAACCGATAGGGATGGTATGGTATACATCATAGGATCGCAGCATGTAAATGAATTTTTGCGGGCTATAAGGGAAGAGATGAAAAAGTAGGCACACTAATTTTCACAGATTGTATCGAATTTCACGAATTTTAGTCACACGAATAGGAACGAATTTATTCGAATTGCACAAATTTTAAAGCGGGATCCAGGATTGCTTAGCGTTCTATGCTAATGTTTGATGAGGCTTGTTATAAACATTGCGTTCAAATCTATCAGCAAATGGCAAATAATAAGTATTTTAATGTTGCGGTATTTGTAATAATGATAGCCAAAAACCAAACCTATAAATAAAGGCACCAATATATTTATTAAAGTACCATAACCCCAATGACCCGCGGCAAATATTACCGACGATATAATTACCGGAGAGTGCCCGCTTTTAAAAAACAGCTTTAGCCGGGGTATCATATAGCCCCTGAATATCAATTCTTCTAAAACGCCCGCGGTAATAATGCCCAACAACTTTACCGGGGCGCCCATGTTTCGCATTAATGTAATAGCCGGGCTGAATTTTAACAGATCGAGCCGTTTTAACGTGAGGCCTATAATGGCCGATCCGAATACGATGATTAGTAAAATTACAATTACAGATAAAATGTAATAACCAGCCGAATAGCGCTCATCATCCCACAACAGGAGGCGCTGCCGCTCGGCTTTGCTGACATATACTAAGATAATTACAAAACACAGCCAAAAAAATAAGCGGGATATAACGAACCTGGTTTCTAACGGCAAGCCCGGGCCGGCTAAAATTGAAAAAACTTTTGACCCTACCGAGAAGCACAGAAATAAAACAGCACTTAATATAAGACCATAAATTATGGTAACACGCGGGTTTTTCGTGGCGAACTGTGTCATCGGGGCGTTAGGCTTGTTTTATCAATTATACTAAAAATAATTGATAATTGGGGGCAGGCAAGGGCTTAAGATCAGGGCAAACGCATCTAAATTGGGTTAACATAACTTAACACATTTTAGGCATTTAATTTATAATTATATGATAATGAATAATTTGTATTTTTTTATGGTTAACATCAATTCGATGTACGGCTATTCCTCATTACCCATAACCTCCACCAATTGCTCAATAAATAGTATCGCGGCTTTTTTGCGGTAAACGCCTTTTTGCCACAGGATGTATGATTGCCTTTTGATGCCTTTGGCGATAATAGGCACCGCGGCCACTTTGTGCCAGCCTATTAAAGCTTTTTCGTTAAGTACGGTTGCCCAGTGGCCGTCTTGTATCAGCGATAGCAGCGAGTGCACATCGTTCAGCTCGATCCTGATATTGGGCACTATCTTGTTTTTATAAAACAGGGCGTTGATAAAGTCGCGCGAGCTAAAGCCTTTGCCGGGCAATATCAGTTCCTGCCGGGCCAGTTCTTCCAGGCTTATTTGTTCCAGTTTGGCCAGCGGGTTGTTTTTGGCAACTACCATCACAATGCTGCTGCTGAAAAGTACCTGCATCTCCAGGTCTTCATCGTCTGATTGATTGTGGAATGCCAGGATCATATCCAGCTCGGCCAGGCGCAGCTTTTTTTCCAGCTCTTCGGGGCTCCCGTAGGTTATAAATATTTTAATGCCGGGATATTTATTGGAAAATGGGGCCAGGGCCGGCAGCAGCAACGATGTAAAGGCGTAGGAAACGCCCAGGTTAAGTTCGCCGGTGGCGGCGTTATTGAGCTCGGTAATGGCCTGCTTTCCTTTTTGTACCTCGTTTAATATTTTGCTGGCGTGGGTTAAAAATATATGGCCGGCTTCGGTAATGCGTACATGGCGGCCAATCCTGTCAAACAGCAGCATACCCAACTCATCTTCCAGTTGTTTTATTTGTTGCGATAGCGTGCTCTGGGTAATAAATACAGCGGCAGCGGCTTCGGTGAAGTTCATCGTCTCGGCCGCTTTAACAAAATACTGCAATTGTCTTATTTCCATAATCAATCGTTTTTATCTATTAAATTCATTAAAACAATCTATTTTACAAATATATCATTAAGGCCGATATTTGCATCAGAAACAATTTCAATAGTCTTATATTAAGATCTCCCCTGAACTTGCTTTGTTTTATGATTAAATAAATGAACATTTTCCGCTCCTTAAAATACCGTAATTTCAAGCTGTTTTTTTACGGCCAATCCGTATCCCTTATTGGCACCTGGATGCAAAAAACAGCTGTTAGCTGGCTGGTTTACAGGCTCACCGGGTCGGCATTATTGCTCGGGATAGTTAGTTTTGTTAGCCTTATCCCCTCATTAATATTGGCACCTTATGCCGGCAGCATTGTAGATAGGCATAACCGCTACCGCATATTGGTTATTACGCAGGTAGTATCCATGTTGCAGGCGGGCGCGCTGGCCTTTTTAATATTATTTAAGTTTTATAATATCCCGGCTATAATCGGCCTAAGCCTGGTGCAGGGTATTATTAATGCCTTTGATGTAACCTGCCGCCAGTCTATCATGGTCGAGATGGTTGACAATAAGGCCGACCTGCCCAACGCCATCGCCTTAAACTCAACCATGACCAATTTTGCCCGTATAGCAGGGCCGGCCGTGGCAGGTATCATTTTAAGCACATTTGGCGAAGATGTTTGTTTCTTCGGCAACTTTTTAAGCTATATACCGGTGCTGGCCTGTTTGTTTATGATGAAGCTGAACACCGCCGTAATTGGCAAATCACAAAAAGGTATCTGGCAGGAGTTGCAGGATGGGTTCAAATACGTATCCGGCGACCGCGACCTGAGCAGCCTGATATTGATGCTTACCGTAAGCAGCCTGTTTGTGATACCCTTTAATACCTTGATGCCTATTTTTGCCAAAGACATTTTTAACGGCGATGCTAAAACGTTTAGCTGGTTTGAGAGCGCCGCGGGCATTGGGTCGGTTATCAGCGCTGTTTACCTGGCCAATTTAAAAACAGATAAAAACCTGGTCAGGATAATTATAGTAGCCGGCCTTATTTTTGGCTCAAGCGTGCTGATGGTGGCCTATGCCGGCAAATTGCCCTTTGCGCTAATATTTATGAGCTTTACCGGTTTGGGGATGATGGCACAAACATCGGCCATTAACACCTACATCCAAACACATGCCATACCTGCCATGCGTGCCAGGGCCATCAGCTATTATGTAATGGCCTACCAGGGAATGATACCCGTGGGCAGCCTGATGGTGGGCTGGCTGGCCAATGAACTTGGCCCAAGGCAAGCGGTTTTTATTGAAGGCGCAATTGGCCTGTTGGCAACCGGTGTTTTTGTTTTGTATAAAAGAAGGCAAGGGATTGAAGGGAATATTGGCGGAAAGGCTATGCTGGCGAAGTAACTATAGCCTCAAAATAAATTATAAAGGAGTAAAAAAGCCCTTTCCTGATTGGAGAGGGCTTTTTTCATGTTTTACATCTTCAATCCAATCTCTCTCAACCGCTCGTCCAGGTATTCGCCTGCAGTGATATCGGTATATAGTTTGGGGTGATCGGCATCAATACACGATTCCAGGCTGGTTAAATCCATCCCCGATTTTGGGTGCAGGAAAAAGGGCACCGAAAACCGGGAATACTTCATCAGTTCGCGCGGCGGATTTACTACCCTATGCGTGGTAGATTTCAATTTGTTATTGGTTAGTCGCTGCAGCATGTCGCCTACGTTTACCACCAAATCCTCGCCATGAGCCTTAACCGGGAACCAGGCTCCTTCGCGGGTAAGCAGTTCGAGCCCATCGGCACTGGCGCCTATTAAAAGCGTAATCAGGTTAATATCCTCATGCGCACCGGCGCGTACCGCGTCGTCAGGAACAGAATCGGGATCGATAATCGGGAAATAATGCAGGGTACGCAATATCGAGTTGCCGTTGTGTACTTTATCGTCAAAATAATTTTCGGGCAGGTTTAAATACATCGCAATAGCCTGCAGCAGGTGCTTGCCGGCATCCTCCAGCTTTTTATAAACCTCCAGGGTAGTAACGTTAAATGAGGGTAGCTCATCAACCGCTACGTTGTCCGGGTAAATATCTTTAATAGGGTCGCCGTCTGTTACGGTTTGGCCTATTTGCCAAAACTCCTTTAAATCGGGAGTTTTAAAGCCTTTAGCGGTTTCTTTACCTTTGCCGGTATAGCCTCGCTGGCCTGCCAGGCCGGGTATCTCATATTTTTGCTTTACATCATCGGGTAGCGCAAAAAGGGCTTTAACCTGCGCATAAAGCTCGTCTATCAACTGCTTGCTTAGGCCATGGTTGGTAATGGTAACAAAGCCTGTTTGGTTAAAGGCCGCACCAATACTGTCCGAAAATTGCTTGCGGTCGGCAGCCGTGCCGTTTATATAATCGTTAAGATCAAGTCGTGGAATGTTTACTGTGCTCATAGCTGTAGCGTAATGGTAATAAAAGGTAAAACTATTTAATTTTTAAGAGAGCATTTGCAAAGTGTTGATAAAAAGTTGCTTGTAGGCTGGCAGGGTAGGCATAGTCGTAAAATTTCGCGAAATTTTGAAGGGGAATGACATATATCGCATGGTGGCGAATACTCACCCGGCGACCCCGATTTTATCGGGGCGCCACCCTCTCTTCACCTGCGATGGAAAGAGGGTTTGTATGGATAATTGTTTGATAATGAGTTTTGTTTTATATGGACTTAAATTCCAAAACCCTCTTTGCGGCGCAGCCAGAGAGAGGGTCGGCCAGCGCAGCGTAGCCGGGGTGAATCGTAGCCGACATGCGAAATACGTTGTTGTCGTTTCATTAGAAGCATAAAAACATTAGTAAACCCAATTTATACAGACGCCAAGAAGTAAAGAAAAAGAAATGCTTTGCGTTTTACCGTCTTTGTGCGAAATGGATATTTTTTAATTTGAATTACATGCAAACATTAACTGCAGGTAGTGTACCACCCCTACCAAGGCGTACCACCCCATACTGGTACACTCTCTTTGTTGATTATTCAAAATGTAAAGCCCGGTTTTATTACGCTGCCTTTTTTACCAAAAAACGTTTCCTCAGCCATTCGCGAACAGGCTCGTCATAGAGTTTAAGGCAGGCGTAGGCAATAGCAATGCTACTAATCAATACCAGGGAGCCTATGCAAAGGCTGTAGCCCATGGGTACTTTATTATCAATAACCCAGGCGGTGTACCAGTAAATTAAAGGGTAGTGGGTTATATAAATGGGATAAGAAATATCGCCAAAAAACTTGCACACTTTGGTGGCTGTTTTGCCGGTAAGCTCGCCGCCGGCGCCAATGGCAACAATAAGCGGGAACATGATAATAATCACAAAGGCTTCGTATAAACCATTCATCCAAAGCTGCCCGGTACCGCCAATTCTGGGGATAGCCAGTACAATAAAAACGAGTATGCTGCATACCGCGAACGCACTTTTAATGTGGATAAGCTTTCCTAAGCGCGAAAGCAGAACCCCGGCGAAAAACGGGTAGAGCAACCGTATAAAGCCTATGCTCATTTGCTGTTTATTGATGCTCCAGCCACCTATAACATCGCCCTGCGGCCCTGTTACCAGGTAGTTGATAAGTAAGCCGGCAAATATGGCCACAAATATGGCAAGCACCGTTTTTGAAAAGTGGCGCACAATTACCGCGTACAAAATATTGGCTATGTACTCAAAAAACAGCGACCAGGCCGGGCCATCAAGCGGGTGCATTTCCTGCCATCCGCGTATATCCATCGAGATTGGCAGCGGGATAAGCGTAAAGCCAACCACCATAACCAGCAGCATTTTCCAAACAGGTGTTGCGCTTATAAGCGGGAACACCGTAGGCGATGCCTGCAAATAAAAAAATATGGCCCCAATAATACTGCCCATGATAACCATTGGCTGCAACCGGATAAGCCTGCGTTTATAAAAATCCCACTGGCCCATTTTTCCCCAACGGTCATCATAAGCATAAGCAACAACAAAGCCCGAAAGCAGGAAAAAGAAATCGACAGCCAGGTAGCCGTGGTTAATGATCTGGGCAAAGCGGCTGCCACCATTATTGGCCTCCAAAACGTGGAAGGTTACCACTAACAGGGCGGCTACACCGCGCAGTCCGTCTAAAATTTTATAATGGCTTTTTGATTCGAGGTACGCAGGAGTTTGGGTCATTAGTTTAAGCGTGTTAAGGGTTTTGTTTGGCTTTGGCCGTGCCAACGCGGCACGAATTATAAATATGCTTTATTTTATTGAGATACAAGAAGAAATGTAATGTTATAACCGGTTTAATGAACAGGGGAAACCCTATGCGTTTTTGTGACGCAATGATAGGTAAAAGTTTTAAATTTTTGATCTGATGATGGGCGACTAATCAAATTGTCGCTAACGGGTTATTTGGGCTAAAGCCCCTATGCTTCCAATTTATGCTTATCCGCCCCTTAAAAGGGATGGCAATGAACTAAACCGTTCATTGCCGTTTGGCTTCAGCCAACGGGCTATAATCCAACAGAAAGAGGGCTTTAGCCCAAATTCGCGGATGTAAACCGGATTTTCCCCTCGTCGCGTAATTTCTGCAAAGTGATTTTGCTTTTGACCTGCAGCATACTTATGACCTCCGTTCCCGAAATTCATTTATCTTCTTTGACGGCGGGTGCTTTATCAGCCCGACGAGCTACCAACCAGAACAAATTTTGATTGCTGGTGTCTTATTTCGTTTGATATATTTGAGTAAAAATAGTGGTCAAACATCGGTGTTATGAAATTTTGTTCCTTTTTTGCAGCTATCCTAATTTCAGAAACTTTGCAGCGGCGTTATAAACTTCAGTTCAATAACCTTATCGGTTGTGTTTTAGGGTTTATGTTAATAACTAACGGCTTGCCATCCTTTGCACAAAAATTTAAGGCGGATAAATACGGCTATGTGGCCGCTCCTGAATTTCGCGAACTTATAAAGCAACGAAATTATCAACTCGTTTCTGCGTTTGACTCCTTGTCTTTTCAACAAGAAATTAAAGTTCTTGCTATTGTAATGAAAGATGATAAGCCATACTGCCTCGATCTGGATGGTAATGAGTTTCCATATAATGATATAGCAAACATAATAGCAACGCGTGAACGATGGCTGCGAAAGCCTTACCAGGATGCCGAAAGAAAGTATCATGAGTTAACATCCAACATAGATGATCGATATCAAAAAAACAACGCCGGCGACCTGTATGGATTAATCAAAAAATCAGACAATAAGGTTATATTACAACCTGATTATCAATGGATAAAAAGTTATTTGGCCAATTTTATTCTTTTAAAAAAAGAAAGCAAATATGGTGTTGCGGATACTTTGGGGCATGTTTTTATAACCCCCAAATACGATTATATCGAGGCCTGTATGGTGGATACCAATGGGATTGATTTGTTTATTGTCAATAAAGGCAGTCTTGTAACCATCTTAAACAGGAAAGGAGAAGAGATGTTCCCGCCAATGAGCGGCAAGGTTTTTCCCTTTATGGTTGATGGAGTACTGAACATCCAGGCATCTGTAGGTGGTGAACGCCGCTTTGGATTGTTGAGCAAGGAGGGCAAGATTATTCTTGAGCCATATTGCCGCGATTTTTATAATATACCTAACACAAACTATTTAAGAACAGAGACTGACCCGGCCAATAAAATGGGATTGGTTAATAAGCAGGGCAACATAATTCTTCAGCCAATTTATGACGAGGTAGGCATCTCTATTACTTGTGGCTTTATTTTCTTTGGCAAAGATGGAATGCGGGGGCTGGTAGATAGCCGGACAGGTAAGATTGCTGTTGCCCTTTTTTATAATAAGTTGGAAGTTGATCCTAACAACCAGGTAATCATCTGCGCATTGAAACAAAAAAGTGATAGGCCCTTTAGTGAATATAAATACGGGCTTATTGATTATAACAACAAAATACGAGTGCCGGTGCAGTTTGATGATTTCATCAAAGCAGGAAAGCACTACCTTGGGAAAAAAGATGGCAAATATTTTTTGGTGGAGAAGTCGGGTAAAATATTGCACGAATTCAAATATAGTTACATGCAATATGTAAACGACAATTTCATCGCTATGAATAAAGACGGGCGCTATGGAGTAATAGATATAGCCGATAAAATCAAGATACCCTTCGAGTATTTAAGAATTGAGCCAACCGGTGGTTACTATTTCGCCGCTGGGAATGGGATCTACAATTTGGAAAATGAGTTGGTAATTAATGGTAATGCTTCGTCTATTACTTTTACCAACAACTTGCCGCTAAGAAAAGCAGGCATTGTTGTTCTTCGGCAAGGTTTTGCAGAGTTATTTAAAGATAGGTACGGCAACAATTACACCCCAAAAAAGAGCAGATAAGCATTGAGCCAGGTTCTTGTCCGGGAAGAATAAACTTTGCCTTTCCTTGCTAAATAACACACAAAATTTCAAAAAGCCCCAAGTCTTTCAACCTGGGGCTTCCATTTTCATAATAGCGGCCATCCAAACTCAACCCGAATTATTTTGTCCGTTTTACCGGCTTTGCCTTTTCAGACCATAACAGGGCAAATTACTCACGCGGCACCTACAGATAAGCCTGGTAAGGACAATTCATCACTCACCATTATAGGCTTGCTGCAGGGTTGCGACTTGAACTTTCTTCATCGTCATAAAAGTTTCTGTAACCCGCGCAATTTGTTCAGGGCTGCCGTTTTTGAGCGCATCGAACATGACGGTAGAGGCCACCTGCCACGATACGCCGAATTTGTCTTTTAACCAGCCGCATTGCCCGGCTTCGCCATCAGCTGAAAGTGCCGACCAATAGTAGTCAATCTCTTCCTGGGTTTCACAAGGGATTAATAACGACACAGCATCGTTAAAATTGAAACCATGCGGATGCGCGCTATCCATAGCGGCCAGCCAGGTTTTATCAATATAATAATCGGCAAATAAGAGTGTGCCTGCTTTATCCGGGCCCATATCTTCCGGGCGCAATGCTGTGGTACCGCGTTTGCTATCTTTAAATACCGAGCAGTAAAAGTCGATTGCTTCATTGGCTTTACCTGCAACTGGTGGGGTAAACAACAGCGAAGGGACTATTACAGGCCTTTCTTCGCCGGTCGGCTCGGTTAGCATCAGTTGCCAGGATACGCCATATTTATCTTCAACCCAGCCATAACGTTTGCTGAAAGGGTAGCTATCCAATGGCATCATTATTTTGCCGTTTTCGATAAGTTTATTCCAGATTTCGTCGATATGTTTGTCAGCCTCCGGGTTGCGCGAGGGATCAAAATTGACCATAAATGAAATGGACGGATTGATACCAAGTTTGTGCCCGGCACTGATGCCGAAGAACGACTGGCCTGCAATAGTAAATTCTACTACTTCACATTCGCCACCGGGCATTGGGAAGTGATTGGCATAATTGACGGCCGAATCGGGCATGAACGATGCGTAAAATTCAGCCGCTTGTTTTGCATCCTGGTCGAACCAGAGGTGTGGTTTGATGGGTAACATAGGTAAATAATTTTGGTGTGATAAAACGTTAAAATTTGCCGGCATTAATTTTTTTAATGGCAGCTGTTAACTATCTCAAAATTAAATGATTTTTTGTTGCCAGGGCATAGGCATCCGTGACAATTTGGGGGGTGTATTGCGACAGAATTTAACGCGTGATTGGCCTGTTAAACTACATCAAACCCAGTATTTTTCATTCAGGCTATTTAACAAACGCTAAGCAAGGAGCAAAAAAAATCGGATAAATCTTGATTTTTCAAGCTTGCCCGATTTCGATATGGGAAACATCACCCGAATCCGCGCCTTAATGTTATGAACCTGGACGGGATTATCACTTTTAGTTTTTTATGATCTTTTCTTTTACCAGTTTTTGATCGCCAAACAGTATTCCTAAAAACAGTATTGCGCCTAAAATAACAATCCATTTAAATTTAAAGGCAACTGAAAAAAGCTGGTTGCTTGCATCGGAATTAACAAATGCCAGCAATTCATAAAAAGCCGCGAAACCAGTTGCCAATACAACTAAAGACACCAAATAAAATTGAATGTCTTTTTTCCGGTTGATTTGTGCCTGTAAACGTGCTTTAACTTTTGAAGCAAAATTATATGGCAAACCCTCTTTGGGTTCTTCTTTCAATTTTTCAAACAACAGCTGGTACTGCCCCAGGTTTGTTTGTTCATCTGCCGATAACGAATCGCCGGGTAATTTTAGGTCACCATCCAGCAACCGTTGTATTTCTTCGTCATTTAGCTCTTTCATATTGGCTCATTTTTGGTGTCTTTTTCTATTTTTTCCTTCAACAGTTTTCGCGCCCTGAACAAATTGCTCTTTATGGTACCTTCGGGCGTGCCGGTAATCTGCTCTATTTCCTGTACCGAAAATTCATTTAAGTGATACAATGTTAGTACTGTTCGGTAGGCCAGCGGCATTTGAGCTATCAGTTGGTTAATATATTCGGAAATGTTCTTTTTCGTTAAAACCTGCTCAGGAGTTTCATTGGTAAAGTAATAGCTGTCTAAATTTTCCGGGTAATCGTTCTGTCGTTGGTTTTTATATTTTTTTGTGTAATCGATGGCAGTTAAATAAGCAATACGGGCTATCCAGGTAGAAAGCTTCGACTCAAACTTAAATTTGGGCAGGCTATGGTGTACCTTAATAAAAACTTCCTGGCAAATATCCTCCTTATCCTGCAAATCCTGTACAATGCGGTTAGTTACAAAGAATACCAGTTTTTCATATTCTTTTACCAATAGCTCAAAGGCGCGGAAATCTCCCTTAATTATCCTGGATATAACTTCCCTTTCATTTAACATATTACAGTAGTCAGCCGGCGGCGCAAAACGGTTGCAAAAAATAATAAAAAATAATTGCAACCGATTATCTTATTTTGCTGACTACTGTATCAAATCATTTAAAATAACAACATCATGAAACAGTTACTTCCCTTTATCATCCTCATAGTGTTTTTCATCATATTAGCAGTTTTGATTGTTGCTCTGTTTAATTACAGGCTTAAGAACAGGATACTGGATGCCGGGCCGCTGAATGAAAGCTCGGTTAAATTTTTAGCACAGCTCTCGGGCTTTGGTACCGAATCATTAAAGTGGGGCATCATCCTGTTTTTTGCCGGCTTTGGCTTGGTAACCATGCAATACATTCCCTACAGCGCCGAAGATTCGCCCCTGCCATACGGTGTCGAAACCATCTTTATATCCGCTGGGTTCCTGACTTATTATTTAGCCATTCAAAGAAAAAAAGGCAGCCAGCAATAAGTCCGGCTAACACATCCAATTAATTTTTCACATCCCTTAAAAGCGCGTTACAGCCCTTAATGGATAACTACATCCCATATTTTCTACCATTAAAATTTTATCACAATGAAAACTAAACTTAATTCCATCTGCATAGTATTAATTATCAGCGCATTATTAATGTTCAATAAAGCTGCGCTGGCGCAATCGACCCCGGGAGCGTATCGCTTATCCGGTAAAATAATTGATTCTGTTAGTCATGAGCCGTTGTCATTTATCACCGTTAGGTTAAAAGATGAAAAAGGCGAGCCGGTGCGGGCTATGGTAACAAAAGATAGCGGCCTGTTTGTTTTTTCGGCATTGCAAAAAATGCGTTACCATATAACCATAGTGGCTGTAGGCTATCGGCAAAAAGCCATTGTTGTTGATCTGGCTAAAAATACCAGCCTGGGCAACATTTACCTTGCAGCACAAGTTACCTCGTTAAAAGAAGTGGCGATTACTGCCGACAGGCCCATCATTAATCAAAAGGCCGATAGGGTTGTTTATGACCTGAAGGCTGATCCGGAAAGCAAAGGGAGTAGTGTTTTAGGCATGATGCATAAAATTCCCTTTATCTCGTTAGATGGCAGCGACAATATTTTGCTAAAAGGAAATTCCAGTTATAAGGTACTCATTAATGGCAAATCCTCAAGCATGGTGAATGGCAACCTGACAGCCATACTCAGAAGTATGCCTGCTTCTACCATCCGGAAAATTGAGGTGATAACCATACCTCCGGCTAAATACGATGCCGAAGGCCTGGCCGGGATTATTAATATCGTCACCGATAAAAAAGTGAACGATGGCTATAACGGAACACTGAATGTGAATGAAAGCGGGCCGGTTGGCGGTCCGGGAGTTGGCGGTTCATTTACTGCTAAAATGGGCAAATTTGGTGTGTCGGCATTCGGTGGGGCAAGTATATATAATTCACCGCAAACCAGTTTTTCCAACAGCAGGACAAGTTCAGGTGAATCAGCCGGGGATTTGCAACAGGAGGGTTTCAGTAAATCAAATAATAAAAATGCCTATTTCGGCACACAGTTAAGTTATGAAATCGACTCGCTTAAACTCATCTCAGGTCAGTTCAATATCAATGGGAACCGTTCAAACGGTAGCAGCAGCCTTTCTTCTGCTTTAAATGGGGCGAATATTGCGCCACAGCATTATGACCTTTTGAATAACAATACTGGCACATCCTACGGTATTGATGCGGCGCTTAATTACCAGTTGGGCTTTAAAGCTGTAAAGAACCGCTTCCTTACATTTTCTTATCAATACAGTACAAACCCCAGCGATCAAAATACTGATATCAGCTTTTTAAACCAGGTTAACCAGGCAGCATCAAACTACAAACAATATGATCACGAAAAATTCAGGGAGCAAACCGTTCAGGTGGATTTTGAGACACCGGTAAAAATGGTAAATATGGAAGCCGGAGTAAAAGCTATATTCAGAAACAATGCAAGCGATTTCAGATATAACTCATTAAACCCCGCCGACGGCGAGTTTGAATTGAACCCATCGTTGTCAGATTTGTATACCAACACTCAAAATGTTTACAGCGCGTACAACTCTTACCAGGTATCACTAAAAAGCTGGAACATTAGCGCCGGGGTACGGCTTGAGCAAACTATGATACGGGCCGATTTCATTTCATCCGGATCGGTTGCCGATCAAAATTACCTGAACGTTGTTCCGTCATTTGCAGTAAGCAAAAATTTCAAGAACGAGAGCAGTGTCAATTTCGGTTTTTCTCAACGGATAAGAAGGCCGGGAATAAACAGGCTCAATCCATATATCGATCGCTCTAACCCAAACATTGAATCAACCGGCAATCCAAACCTTCGCCCAGTGGTGTTAAATGATATACAGGCGGGTTATAGCAGCAACAAAAAACTGTCGGTAAATATCGGGCTGGATTATTCGTTCATGAACAATCTCGATCTTAAAGTCACTCATTTTAACAATGCAACGCAGGTAACCAGCACCACTTATGCCAATGTGGGCAAGGCCCAAAGCCTGGGTGCCAACTTTAACATGGGTTACCCGGTAAGCAAATGGTATAATGTGAATTTAAACGGCAACCTGATGTACCTGTGGCTATCTGGCCCCAATGATGGCGTTATTAGCCATAACAACCGTTACATCTATTTCCTTGCTTTATCCAACGCCTTCCAGGTTGGTAACGGCTGGCGCATCAATGCTGATATGAATGTAATAAGCCGAAACCCTAACGGCTTGCAGGGTACCTCAAACGGGATGGTAAGTACGGCATTTGGAGTGAATAAAGAGTTGATTAAAAACAATCTGGGTTTTGCTGCGGGGATCAAAAATCCATTCACCAAATACCGCAACAATCAAAATCAGACCTTTGGCCCCAACTTTTCACAATACAGCACCGGCAGGGAATATTTCCGGTCCTTTAACATCAGCCTGAACTATAATTTTGGAGGTTTGCGGGATGGTATCAAAAAGAGCAAAAACGAGATCAGGAATGATGACCTGTCGAATTGAAAAAGGGAGAGCCCAAACGAACATTCGCCTTTGAGCAGGTTGCACCTAAAAGGGTGATTATTGCCGCGATTTTTAAATAATAAAAAAGCCTTTAGTTTTCACTAAAGGCTTTTGATGTAGCGGGAGCAGGACTCGAACCTACGACCTTCGGGTTATGAGCCCGACGAGCTACCAACTGCTCCATCCCGCACTGTTTTGATGGGCTGCAAAGGTATGATAACTTTTGACATTGAGGATGAAATTCAACGATAATAACCCCGGGTGTTTGTATTTGGCTCGTTTTGAGGTTGTTAATTATTCTGAAAAATGCCGTAGTGGATGCTTACACGTGGCAATAGCCGCAAGCCTAACGCGAAGCAGTTTCAGGATAAGTATTGGCCTGGTTATTATCAGAAAATACGCGGATTGTACGCATATAACGGCCCATATAATAATCATTCATGGTTGTGAGGGTTACACCATTTGCCTCGCCCGATGTGGAGTGGATAAACTGGATTGGTTCGCCGGGCATAGATACAATGATGCCGATATGGCCGGCCCTGCGTGTATGTTTTTTGGTGCCTGTAAATAATATCAGGTCGCCAAATTTGGCATCTTTTAAATCAACCCCACCCTGAACGTCGGTAAAGTCGATCGAACTCCTGGGGATAGAAATGCCGAAATGATTGAATACATAGTTAACAAAGCCCGAGCAGTCAAACCCTTTTTCGGGATTAGTTGATCCAAACCGGTACCGGATGCCTTGCAGCGATTTTGCAAAAGTTATCAATTCCTCGGGGCTGGCACATCCCGTTGAAATGGCTGTATCAATAACAGGCCTGGTATATGCACTAAAATGTTTATGCCTTTTTGCAGATTTTGTTGTCTTATGATTTTTGCGAACAGCGCGGCGTGTTGCATGCGCAGGGCCATTGGCCGAAATAAGGAAAAATAAGAGGGTAAGGGTTCCCAGATAAAATCGCATCCGTAATGATAGGAAAAAAAACTGTTTTTATCTTTTTTTTGTAAAATTTTTCGAGGTTAAGGAAACTGAAGAATCTCTGACCTGGTCAAAGAAAGTATTCTTATTGTATTTTTCCGGATATTGGAAATACTGTATAGGCAAGGGCCTTTCTTACCCGGTTCCCTATTTATAAATATAGGCCACATACCATATCTTATTATAAATAAGTAACTTTTAAGCGGCTCTTACGTAAAAAACAGGATGAAAAAGCTGATGGTGGCTATTTGGTTAATTTTTTTATTTGGCGCGGCCGCGGCTTTATTTTGGTACAATGAATTTGTTTACCAATTACCAACCCCGGTGCCCAAAAACTATACACCGGTTTACCAGGGTCAGTTTGTTAGCTTAGGGGGGCAATTAAAAAAGGAAAATAAGCAACCTGTTTTCCTGCACTTTTTTAATCCGGATTGCGCGTGTTCCCGTTTTAACATAACTGTTTTCAAATCGCTGGTAAATCAATATAGCAGCCAGGTAAGGTTTGTGGTGGTAGTATTAAATAACGCCAGCTATACGGCCGGGCAAATTCAGGATAAACTGGGTTTAAATATTCCGGTTACATTTGATCAATCCATTGCTAAGGCTTGCGGCGTATATTCAACCCCACAGGCGGTGTTGCTAAATTCGCAGCATGAATTATATTACCGGGGCAACTATAACCGGAGCAGGTACTGTACTGATGAAAAAACAAACTATGCAAAAATGGCTATAAAGGGATTATTAGGTGCGCAGCCTAAGCTGGCTTTTAACGAACTTGCGCTCAGAGCATACGGTTGCCGGCTGCCCAATTGCAATAAATGATTATTTAAGTATGTATAACCAACTTTCATTACCTGATCAGCCTGATGCACTCCTTTTTGGTGTAAAAGAACGATCAGATAAAATAATGAATTATTTTTTGGTCGCTTATTTCCTGGTAGGGCTTTTTTTAGCAACCTTTTACGATACCTGGCTCATTGCTATTGGGGTTGGGGGTATTTGCTTAGTTGCATACTATTCTACAAAATTACTTTTGCCGGGCTCAACACTGTATCAATATGTTTTAAGTGCTGTATTTGGTTTATTTATGGCACAATTTATTTACCAGATGCACGGGATGTTTGAAATGCATTTTTTTGCTTTCATTGGTTGCACAGCAATGATCACCTATCAAAACTGGAAACTTCAAATTCCTATACTTGTGGTGGTTGTTATTCACCATGGGCTATTCAGTTATCTTCAGGATGCCGGCCTCCCGGAGATATACTTTACCCAACTAAGCTATTTTGACCTTCGCACACTGGCGATACATATATTTTTGACTGCGGTTATCTCTTTTATTTGCGCATTATGGGCATTTCAACTAAAAAAGTATAACGAATTGCAAGTTGTTCAGAGCATAAAGATGGCAGAAATGCAAAAGGAAGTAGAGTTTTCGCTTGAGCGAAGGCAATTATCTGAAGAAAAAAACAGGATTTTGGAAAGCATAGGCGATGCTTTTTTTGCTGTAACCGATGATTGGATTGTTACTTATTGGAACAATACTGCAGAAAAGGTACTGAAAACGCCGAGGGATACCATTTTAGGGAAGAATTTATGGGAGGTATTTGAAAGCTCGGTAAATTCTGAATCATATAACAGGTACCATGAGGCAATGGCCCTGAAGCAATATGTGCACTTTGAAGACTATTTTACACCATTGGAAAAATGGTACGACATAAGCGCCTACCCGGCAGATAAAGGCCTCTCGGTATTTTTTAAAGATATCACCGAGCGTAAAATAGCAAACCTGCTGTTACTTGAATCTGAAAAAAGATACAGCGATTTATTTGATTTAAGTCCCTTGCCCAAATGGGTTGTGGATACAGAAACGCTGCGTTTTTTGGATGTAAATGCCGCTGCAATAAAAAAATATGGCTACAGCCGCAATGAATTTTTGTCGATGACGATAAAAGACATCAGGCCGCCGGAGGATATTGCAAAAGTGGAGGAACTCATAAAAGAGCCTATGGGTAATGATGGGCTGACTAAAAGGGGGACCTTTACCCATAAAAAGAAAGACGGCGAACTTATCCAGGTTGATATTCAGAGTAACTGCATGGATTATAGAGGTAAAAAAGCCAAGCTAATCATTGCCCATGATATTACCGACCAATTGAAACATATCATTGAAATAGAAAAGCAAAACAAAAAACTCAAAGAAATATCGTGGATCCAATCGCACATTATCAGGGCGCCGCTTGTGCGGATAATGGGCTTAATCCCCATCATAAAAAACCTGGCCCCCGATGATGCTGAAAGAGAAAAGGTATTGGAGTACCTGGCCTCGTCGGCAAATGAATTAGATGAAGTGATTAAAAATATAACCCAAAAAACAAGTAGTTAACTGGGAGGAGGCCCGAATATCGCGACTGGCCAAACCTCAGCAAAACAAATAAACAACTAAGTTAACGAGAGGCCATCCCGAAAGAGACAGGCCTTTTTTTAATTTATGGGTATTCGGAAAGCTGCATTTTATTACATGGTATGTAGTAGTAAATCCGCAAGTAACTATTGGGCTATACATTTAACCATCAGAAAAATAATTGCCATTTTTTGCTTTTTAGAAAAATATAAATTAATTTACGCTTAACTAAAAATTAAGATTGTAATTGTATACAATTAAACGAATAATATAATTACCCGATAAGTTATATTTTTTGAAATGCTGGCCAGCCGATTGTAGTTTTTAGGAAAACCTTACGAACATTAACATAACACACAAACACACATGAAAAACAAGGTATTATTAACAATTGGCCTTTGTGCCGGCGTCACTGCGTCCGTTCTGTTTTCTTGTACTAAAAATAACAGCCAGCCGGCAAAACAAACAACAGCAGTTTCGGCAGATGTATTAAAAAAAATAGGTGATCTGGGTTTCAGTACCGATGAAGTCAGAAAGCAGGGGGATAATTACCTGGTAGAAGGCGATATCCTTTTAACAGCAGCTAATTTATCAGAAGCAAGTACAAGCCCCAATTTAAGGATTGCCGAAAACGAGCAGTACCGAACCACCAACCTGGTTAAAAGCCTGCCCCGTACAATTACCGTATCGGTATCAAACCTGCCAACGGTTTACGCAACAGCAACAAGCAATGCGGTGGCACGTTACAATGCATTAAACCTTACTATTCATTTCCAGATTGTAAGCAGCGGCGGTAATATCCAGGTAATTGGTTTTAACGAAGGGCCAAGCGGGGGATACATTACCCTGGGCTCATCGGGCTTCCCAACATCAGCCGGCGATCCTTATAACCAAATTCAAATGAATACCAACGAGCAGGCTTATGGCGCTAATCCCGATGTAAATTACTTAACTTCGGTTTTGCAGCACGAGATAGGCCATTGCATTGGTTTCCGCCATACCGATTATATGAACCGCGCGTTTAGCTGCGGTGGCCGCCGCTCAAACGAAGGCAGTGCCGGTATAGGTGCCATTAACATTCCCGGTACACCAACAAAAGCCGATGCGGGCTCATGGATGCTGGCTTGTTCATCAGGTACCGACCGTACTTTTAATCCAAATGATGTAATAGCTTTAAATTATTTATACTAAAACATTTATCAAGTAATCGGGTACTATCTTATTCACTATAAGGGAGGGCATTGCCCTCCCTTATTTTTATTTAACTTAAAGCATGGCTAAAAAGTTATTGCCTATTATTTTTTTTATTTTTTGTTTTAAGTATTCGTGGTCGCAACAAACCGTGGGCGACAAAATGATCAAAGACCTTTATTCGGCAGCAAACAAAACATCCAATGCCGATTCTGTAAATTATTATGTAGTTAAGATCAATAAACGGCCATTTGCACCCCCCGTGAATGTGCGCGTTATAAAACGACTTTCATACAATTACTATATAGTAGCATCAAATAAGTCCATCCTGCAAAGTGAGAGTTTTGAAATTGCAGCTCCTGCAAATTTCCTGTGGAAGGCATCAGATAACCTTGCCCTAACTACCCAAAAGCATCCCAAAAGCAGCAGTAAGATTGCTGTTGATATTACCCTGAGGAATGTGTCGGCCATAGCAAATGTGGGAAAGTATGGCAGGATAACCAGCACATATGGCAATAGGGTAACAACCAATATCCCCGTTAATAAGCTAAATGAATTATTACAGCAACCATATGTTGTTTTTGCAGATAACACCCGCAAGGCACACGCCGAACTGGCAATCAGCGATATCGACCTGGGCGCAAATACCATCAGTACAATACAAAGCATTTACCCAGGCATTAACGGCCAGGGCATCAACGTAAGTGTTAAAGAAGATAAATATGATAATGATCTTGATCTGCTTGGTCGTACTTTTGCATCTTTCCCTGCATCAACTATTACATCCGGGCATGCTACCACCATGGCCACGCTTATTGGCGGTAATGGCAATTCATTTATAAAAGGGCTTGGCGCTGCACCCCGAGTACGTTTTACTTCTGCCGATTTCATCAACCTGTTTCCTGACAGCATTGCTGTTTTTAAAGCCTTTGATATTGGTTTGCAAAATCACTCCTATGGTACCGGAATTGAAAATTACTACGGTGCCGAGTCTGTGGCTTATGATGAGCAGGTATGGGCAAATGACAGCATTGTACATGTGTTTTCGTCGGGCAATGTTGGGCTCAACGCGCCGGCTACGGGCGTTTATAATGGTTTAACAGGCGTAGCCAATTTATCGGGCGATTTTAAGCAGGCCAAAAATGTGCTGGTAATAGGCGGTACCGGTCGCACTAATCTGCCCGAAGATTTAAGCTCTGGCGGTCCGGCCTACGATGGCCGCGTAAAGCCCGAGTTGGTGGCCGATGGCGAAGATGGAACTTCGGGCGCCGCCGCGCTCGGTTCCGGGACTGTTGCCCTGTTGCAGCAAGCCTATAAAATAAGGCACGGAAGCCTACCCCCGGCGGCTTTAATTAAAACAATACTGATCAACTCGGCCGATGATATTGGCAATGCATATGTTGATTTTAAAACCGGCTACGGCAAACTAAACGGCCTTGAAGCTATGCGTACCATGCAGGAGAGCCGGTTTAACAGTGGCGCAGTTGGTAATGGCGGCCAAAGCGATTTTTTGGTAGATGTATCCGCGGGCACAAAAGAATTAAAGGTGTCAATAGCCTGGACAGATCCCGCCGCCGCGCTAAATGCACCCGGCGCCCTGGTTAACGACCTGGATCTGTCGGTTAAAAGCCCCGATGGGAAAATTATTTTGCCATGGACGCTAAGCAGCTATCCCTCGCTTGACTCGCTGAAAGCGCCGGCTCAAAGGCGTGCCGATACCATAAATAATATCGAGCAGGTAGCTATTGCAAATCCGGTAGCCGGCAGTTACACCGTGCACGTAAAAGGTCGGAAAGTCCCCTTGGGTCCGCAAAAGTTTTACGTGGCTTATCAGTCCATCCAGGTAAATAAGTTCGAATGGATTTATCCCGTAGCTTCCAGTCAGCTTTTTGCTGCCGACGATAATTACCTGCGCTGGCAAAGCTCCTTTGATACGGCAACAGGCAGGCTAAGCATCAGCTATGATCATGGAGTTACCTGGAAAGCCATTAATAACGTAACGCTGAAAAATAATTATTATAACTGGCAGGCCCCGGATGTATTCAGTACGGCCATGCTGAAAATGGATATTGGCAACAACTCGTTTTTAAGTGCCGAATTCAGTATCTCGGCCCCGATAGCGTTAAGAGTTGGTTATAATTGTACTCAGGGTACTTTATTGCATTGGTCGCCGCAGCAAGGCTGTACAGGCTATACGGTTTACACCATAAAAGGTAACGTTTTGCAAAGACTAAGTACCGTAACAGACACCTCGGTTATTATCCCCGCCCAGCAACAAACCTCCCAATATTTTGCCGTAAGTGCCACTGGGAATGATTTTGAAGGCCTAAAAAGCTACACCATTGATGTTACCACGCAAGGCGTTGGCTGTTATGTGAAAACATTACTGGCAAACGTTACAGGCGATAAAGTTTCGTTAGATCTTTTCCTGGGCAGCACCGTAAACCTAAAATCCATTACCTGGGAAAAAATGACCGCCCCGGCTTCCTTTACATCAATCGGCACATCGCCGGTAATCACAAACCAGCTTAGTTATCAATTTACAGATGCCGCACCCAAACAGGTACAATACTATCGGGCCAAACTAACCACCGCCGATAACCAGGTTATTTATACTGATACTGTTAAAGCCGTTGTGTTGCAAAACAAGCAGTTCGCCGTGTACCCAAATCCTGTTGACAAACAATTTACCATTTTAAGCGGCGATATCAATAATTATGATTTTAAATTATACGATGCCAGCGGCAAGCTCAGCATAACCCAAACGCTCAATAACCTGCAAAATACAGTACCGGTAAACCTTAACCCCGGCATTTATGTATATATAATTTCTTTAGCCGGCCATGTGGTGTACAATGGCAAGCTGATCAAACTGTAGCTATTTGGTATCAAATGTTAATAAAAAGCGATAAGCAATTAAATAACAAATAGTTAACCGGAAATTGGTATTAAAGCAATGTTTGAAGCTGTTATTTGAGAGCAGGTTAAAAAGGCTAAATAAGCCTGCCGGGATAAAACATAATTTGATATGCATATTTCAATACTTGCAGCCACACTTCCTTTTATTGGCCAGGTTAATTTAAGCGGTTATTTACTGGTTGTCTTTATCGTCTGCATCCTGGCCGTTATCGGGTTCGAGTTTGTGAATGGCTTTCATGATACAGCCAATGCGGTAGCTACCGTAATATACACCCGGGCCTTGAAACCAGTGTATGCTATTCCCTGGTCGGGCTTATGGAATTTTTTAGGCGTGTTTCTGGGTGGTGTAACGGTAGCCATGGGTATTTTAAAGCTGGTGCCGCTTGATGCCTTGATGACTTTGCCCGTGAGTGTAGGCGCTTGCCTGGTGTTATCGGTGTTGCTTGCCTCTATCATCTGGAACCTGGGCACCTGGTATCTGGGTATTCCCTGTTCCAGTTCGCATACCATGATTGGCGCTATGATTGGCGCCGGCCTTGCTTTTACCTGGTACTACCACGGCCCGGGCGTAAACTGGGGTAAAGCCGAAGAGATAGGTATGTCGCTTATTTTATCGCCCATTATTGGCTTTGGTGCAGCGGCCCTGCTTATGTTGTTTTTAAAGCATGTAACTAAATCACATGCCTTGTTTCATATCCCAACCGGCGAAAATGACAGGCCGCCAATTCTCATCAGGCTTTTACTCATTACTACCTGTACCCTGGTTAGCTTTTTTCACGGCAGTAATGATGGGCAAAAGGGCGTTGGCTTATTTATGCTAATCCTGATAGCCTTTTTACCAGCCCGGTTTGCTGTTAATCATCATATTAGTAATGATAAAGTTTTGGCTGCGTTTAATCAGGCCAGCCTCGTGGTTGCTAAAAATACCACAACCAGCAATACCCCCAACAGTGAATTTATAAAGCTTGCGGATATAATTTCCCAGGCAAAAGCTTCGCTGGCCGAAAAAAATGAAACCGATGTAGCCAAAACCTATAATTACCGTAAACAGGTAGAAGGAACGGTAAAAGCAATCAGGACAGTGCTTAAAGACAATAAGATGCAGTTACCGGCAAAAGACCGGGCCATGCTTACAGCTGCCTCTGACGAGCTGGAGCATGTTACAGATTTTGCGCCGGTATGGGTTATCGCTATCATTTCCGTATCGCTTGGGTTGGGTACCATGATTGGCTGGAAAAGGATTGTAGTTACCATTGGCGAAAAAATTGGTAACGAACATTTAAGCTATGCGCAGGGGGCCACATCCGAAATTGTTGCAGCATCAACCATTGGGCTTAGTACGGCATTTGGTTTGCCAGTGAGTACTACACATGTGCTTTCAAGCGGTATTGCCGGTGCTATGGTTGCTTCAGGCGGTAAAGGCAATCTTAATAATAAAACAATAAAAAATATTGCGATGGCCTGGGTACTCACTTTACCGGTAGCAATAATTTTAGCATCTTTATTATTCATGTTTTTCCATTTGTTTATTTAAAAGGCCAAAAATGAAACAGATTCTTGTTGCTTCCGATTTTTCAAAAAGCGCTGCCAACGCAATGGCTTACGCTATGGAGCTGGCCGTTGTATTAAACAGGGATGTTTGTGTTATACATGCCATACACCCTACCGAAGGCATTAACAACAGCACTTACAACGCTATTTTTATTGAAGATTATTACAACAACAAAAGGGAGGCTTTAAAGGAGTGGGCGGCCGAATTTACCCGGCAGCAAGTTTATGCTTCGGTAAAGGTTAGCACGCTTTGCGATGTTGGTTTTTTGAAAAACGTAATAACGCGTTACGTTGATAAAAACCCTGTGGAGCTTTTGGTGATGGGCATAACCGGTGCAACAGGTATTGCCGGTATTGTTGGCAGTAATGCAAGTATGATGGTAAGCCGGGTGAAAACGCCTACCTTAATCATTCCGTTGGAAAGCAAGTTCTCCAGGGTGCCGGTGATTACGCTGGCCACAGATTTTGAAACCCGCTTGTCTGCCGAAGATGTAAACGCGTTGAACGAGATGGTGCAGGCATTTGCGTCCGCTAAAATGCAGGTGCTGTATGTAGCCGATAAGCCCGACGATAAACATATCAAAACAGGAGAGGCCAAATTAAGCGGCTTAATAAAAAATGCCGAACTTGATTTTAACTATATTAACAACAGCAGCGCTATAAACGGCATTGTTGATTTTGTCCAAACACACGAAACCGACATCCTTTGCCTGGTTAAACATCATCATAACATTGTTTACCGGCTATTTACCCGAAGCACGGTAAACCAGGTAATGAACAAATCAGTGAAAGCTATCCTGGTGCTGCATGAATAGCCTGATGCCATAAACCGGAAGTACCCTGCGTTTAAACTTTTGTTCACCCTCAATTTATATTTGTTTGGTATGTTTGGTCTTTCGATGATTAACGCTAAATGATAATATCCCCTAAATATACCACCCCCGTTTTTAAAAAAGATCAGCCCGACGATACCTATAAGTTTTTGCCGCCTCCCCCGCCGTCCGGAAAGTATCCCTACCATTTAAATGTTAACGACATATTGCCCGATATGAACGATAACCGCATGGTATTTCATGTAGTGGGCGATACTGGTGGCTTTCGCGATCCGGATTTTCAGAAAAGGGTGCCCGATGCCATGGCCGCCCAGTATCAAACTTCGGCGGCGGCAAACAAACCTTCGTTCCTGTATCACCTGGGCGATGTAGTGTATAGCCATGGAGAAGAAAAATATTACAAAAGCCAGTTTTTTGATCCCTATAACAATTACCCCGGCCCTGTATTTGCCATAGCCGGCAATCACGACAGCGACATAAACCCCAATGCCGGTGAGCCATACCAAAGTCTGGATGCTTTTGCTGCTGTTTTTTGCGATACTCAACAACGGGCAATACTATTTGCCGGCGAGAGCCCACGGAAAAGCATGGTGCAGCCCAATATTTACTGGACGCTGGATACGCCGCTCGCCACTATAATTGGCTTGCATAGCAATGTGCCCAAATATGGCATAATAACGCCGGAGCAGCGGGAGTGGTTTCTGCAGGAATTAAAGTCATCTGCACAAAACCATCCCAAAAAAGCATTGCTGGTTTGTATCCATCACGCGCCATACTCGGCCGATGTTAACCATGGTTCCAGCTTACCCATGATCGAATTCCTCGAGGGCGCATTTACCAAAACCAATGTTTGGCCTAATATGGTTTTTAGCGGGCACGTACATAATTACCAGCGTATCAGCAAGCGTTATCCAAATGGCATCACCGTGCCATACATAGTAGCCGGCGCAGGTGGTTTTGACGAGCTGCATCCTGTGGCCCATATCGATGACGAGCGTTTTAGCGCCGAAAGCGAAGTTCTGAATGGAGCCAAACTGGAGTATTCGTGTGACACCCGGCATGGCTTTGTCAAGGTAATGTTGGAGCGCACTGACAACGGGTTAAGCCTGGGTGCGGAATATTATACGATACACGATAAAGAGGCAATTCTTGTTGATGCCTACAATAAGCTTGTGCGGATGCAGCGACCTGCAAAGTAAAGGCTGTTTGTTTGAATTTTAAATCAGAAATCATCTGTAAAATTGCCGCTCAATTTTTTAATTATAAATTAGCAAATTAAGTATCTGTAATAATTGAAAGAGTTTCCTGCTGACATCAAATTTTCATACGGTTGGAGGGCATATCAGCAACGCGTGCTTGATGGACTGGACGAGTATTTAAAAGACGGTCATTTACACGTTATAGCACCACCGGGTTCAGGCAAAACCGTTTTAGGGCTGGAAGTTGCCATCAGGATTAACCAGCCTACGCTGATCCTCACACCAACCATCGCCATCAGGAACCAGTGGATACAGCGGTTTTGCGAAATGTTTTTACAGCAGGAACAAACGCCTGCCTGGGTTTCGCACGATATCCGGAAGCCGGGTTTCCTTACCGTGATAACCTACCAGGGGCTGCATGCGGCCTGCAACGATCTGAAAACTGCCGAACCGGAAAGCGAGAGCGAAGAAGAAGTTGACGAACACGAACCCGTAACATCGGCCAACCATAACCTCGACAATATTGTAAACGGTTTAAAGGAGCAACAGGTAAAAAACATTGTGGTTGACGAAGCGCACCATTTAAAAAATGAATGGTGGCATACGCTTGATAAGGTTAAAAAAGCGATAGATCCCATGATTATAGGATTAACCGCTACGCCGCCCTATGATGTATCGGCAACAGAATGGCAGCGTTACCTGGAATTAAACGGGCCGATCAATATTGAAATTTCGGTGCCGGAGTTAATTATTGAAGGCGATTTGTGCCCGCACCAGGACTATGTGTACCTATCATTACCCGCCGATGATGAAATTAAAGGGATAGCCGCGTTCAGGCAGGGTATCGAAGAACTTTTTGCAGAGATCAAAGCCGACGAAACCTTAATCAATGCCATTGAAAATCATCCGGCCTGGCAAAACCCGCAGGGCAGTTTAGATTGGATTTATACCAATTTGTCTTACTATTCCGCTTCGCTCATTTTTTTAAATGCCAACGGAAGAGTCATATCAAAAGATCATCTTGACATTATAGATAACAAAAAACTGAAAATCCCGGTTTTTGATAACAGTTGGATGGAGGTTTTGCTGGATTTTTACCTGTACCGGGATAAGGAACATTTTAAAACTTTTGCCGCCCATCAAAAAATTATCGAAGGCAAATTGCACCGGTATGGGGCTATCGAAAAACGACAGATCAGCTTCTCGCAAAACAAAAAAGTGACCGGGGCTTTAACTTCCAGTATCAGCAAATTAGATAGCATACAACACATTATCAATTTTGAATACCAGCAACTGGGCCATAACCTTCGCATGGTAGTATTGACAGATTATATCCGCAAAGATTTCTACATCAATGCCGATACTAACGAATTTGAGCTGAACAAAATTGGCGTGATGACCATTTTTGAAAAACTAAGGCGCAAGAATGCTGCCGGTATCAAAATTGGCGTGTTAACGGGGTCGTTGGTCATTGTCCCGTATTCGGCTTACCTGGTGTTCCGGGAAAAAGTGAGGCATTGTGGATTGGGCGAAATTAATTGCGAAAGAGTGCCATTTGCAGCCGATTATGTTTTGGTTGAACAGAGCGAGCAGTTAAAAAACGATATTGTTAATCTTATTACACAGATTTTTCAATCGGGTGAAATAGAGGTGCTGATCGGTACAAAATCGCTTTTGGGCGAAGGATGGGATGCACCGGCAATTAACTCGCTGGTGCTGGCCAGTTTTGTTGGCTCGTTTGTATTGTCCAACCAAATGCGTGGCCGCGCCATTCGTACACAGAAAGGTAACCTGGGCAAAACGGGTAATATCTGGCACCTATGTTGTATCGACCCAACTACCGGCACCGGCGGCGAAGATTTTGATATGCTTAAGCGCAGGTTTAAAAGCTTTGTTGGCATCTCTTTTAAAGATGGCGGCGGTATTGAAAATGGTGTAGGCCGGTTAAATATCCCGCCCGGTATAAAACTGCGGGACGATGTTGAACAACAAAACAACAGAGCGTTTACTTACGCGGCCGACAGGGAATCCCTTAAAGCAAAATGGAATACTGCACTGGAAAATGGCGTTACGTTAATTGAAGAGATTAAGATACCATTTGAGGGCGACCATGAATACAGTGCTGTTAAGACCATGTACCTCAATAAAACCATCGCCAACCTGCTCGCCGCGTTAGGATTTGGTTCTTTAGATTACATTTTGGGGGCATTGCAGGGATTGGGGCGGTCTGCCAGGAACTTGCGTACGATCCAGGATTTATATGTTTATTTAACAATATTAGCCGTAGGTGGCTTTCTTTTATTTGGCCGCCTGGCATTTAAAGCTTTGCGGCTTTTTATTAAATATCGCGATATATCAAAGGATGTTGGGCAAATTGGTAACACGCTGCTAAGTGCAATGGCACAGGCCGGTGTTATTAAAACTAACCGGGCGGAGCTGACAATAGATTCCTCGGTTGATAGGTTTGGTAATGTATACTGTTTCCTGGATGGCGGCACCACGTTTGAACGGTCGGCCTTTATCAATATGCTGCATGAGGTAGTCGGGCTGATAGATAATCCGCGTTATGTAATTGTCAGGAAAAATATTTTTTTACTTTTTGTGAAGCAGAAGGATTACCACGCCGTACCCGAAATTATAGGTCGTACCAAATCATCCGCAGTTTATTTTATGGAACAATGGAAAAAGTACGTAGGCTCATGCGAACTTATTTTTACCCGCAGCATCGAAGGGCGCCAATTACTGCTCAAATCGCGCATGAAAGCGCTATCGGCCCAATTTGATGATAATACAGAGCGGGTTAATAAATGGCGATGAAGCTTGTGTGAGTTCATTATTAAAAAAGTTTTATATTAGCGTACAATAACTACGTAACCATAAGCCATTATCATGTTTGGAATTCAGCATATTAAGTTCGACGCTATGACCTATGTACTTCATTTTAAAAATGGAGATATCGTAAAAGAAGGGCGCGGGCTATCATTTTTCTATTTTTCGCCTAATAGTTCTATTGTGGCCATCCCTATGGGGAGTAACGATCTGCCCTTTATATTCAGCGAATCGACCAACGATTATCAATCGGTAACCATACAAGGCCAAATAAGTTACAAGATAAGCAAACCCAAAGCGCTTGCCGATGTGCTTGATTTTACCGTGAATGATAACGGTATGTACAAGAAAAACGACATCGAGAAGTTAAACCAGCGCATTATTAACGAAGCGCAAACTTCTACATCGTCCTACATTCACGGGATTAAACTGAAGGATGCTATCCGGTCGGCAAAGGCTATTGAAGAGAAAATACTGGAGGGGCTTAAATCTTCGGCTGCCATTGGCTTAATGGGGATAGAGATTATGGGGGTTAATATCCTTGGCATTTCGGCCACTCCCGAAATGGCCCGTGCCCTGGAAACCGAAACACGGGAGAAGTTGCAGCAGGAGGCCGACCAGGCCATTTTTGAACGCCGTAACTTTGCTGTTGAGCAGGAGCGTAAAATAAAAGAAACCGAGCTGAATACCGAAATAGCTGTTGAGGAAAAGCAAAAACAGATAGCCGAAAAGAAAATGGAATCGGAAGTGCAGAAGTCTGACAACGACAGGAAGCTCAGGGAGATGAAGCTTAAGGCCGACATAGCGGTTGAAAATCAACGAAAACTATTGATTGAGCAAAAAACAGCCAACGATAAAAAAGAAGCCGAAACCCAGGGTTTTGTAATTGAAACAACACTTAAACCTTACAAGGACATGGATTGGAAGTTACTTACCGCATTGAATAATAATCCTGACCCAAGGTTTAACATCTCGCTGGCATTCAGAGAACTTGCCGAAAACGCCGATAAAATAGGCAACCTGAACATCAGCCCGGAATTATTGGATTCGCTTTTAAAAGATAAGTCTGAGAGCAAAAAATGAGCGTTGAATATGCCATCATCGTAAAAAATAAAACCCGGCTCGAGTTTTTAATTGAGCGTTTCAATACCAAAGCCCAGGCCAAGTTTTATATAGAAAGGCTTGGCGGTGATTTTAACGATTATGAAGCGGAACACGAAACATTTCACCTTGCTTTAAGCAGTTTACAAGCACAGCTTTCCAAAACCATTAAATACAAAATTGTTGAGCGGGCATTTGTGCCCTCGTTTATCTTTTCCGCGAAGAACATCATCATTGTGATAGGGCAGGATGGGTTGGTAGCCAATACCGCCAAATATGCGCGGGGAGTCCCGATTGTGGCTGTAAATCCCGATAAACAACGTTATGATGGGGTGCTGCTGCCTTTTGATACGGGCAATTTTATAGGCGGGGTAGAAAACGTGATCACCGGTCAATTCAATTTGCAAACCATGGCTTTTGCCGAAGCCAAACTGAATGATGGCCAAAGGTTGCTGGCTTTTAATGATTTGTTTATTGGCGCTGCATCGCATGTATCGGCACGGTACAAGATCTCTTACGGTGCAAAAACCGAGGAGCAATCATCAAGCGGTTTGATAGTTTCTACACCAGCGGGTTCAACCGGGTGGCTAAGTTCTATTTTTAATATGGCCTATGGAGTAACAGGTTTGTTCGAGAAAAACCTTAAACCAAAACAGCCAAAGATTAAAGCAAACGAACTGTTATTTGCCGTGCGCGAGCCATTTCAAAGCATCCGTACTAAAACAGATATTGCAGCAGGTGTTATCAAAAGCCGGCAAATTTTAACCATCGAATCGCTGATGCCTACAAACGGCATTATATTCAGCGATGGTGTTGAGGCCGACTTTTTGCGGTTTAATAGTGGTTCGGTGGCCACAATTGGCATTGCGGCAGAAACAGCTAACCTGGTAATTAAAAAATGACCCAAACAACTATCATCAAACAAAAATTTAAAAGTTCTATCGGGCGCGGCACGGGGGAAGCATACCTGTTAATTCAAAGCCATCCAACACTTGATTTTTCCCGCGATATTATCCGGGCGTGCCTCAAAAACTTTGCCTGCGATGGGCAATGTGAAAGTAACAGGGGCGGTTACCTTTTTGAACTTATAAAGTTATCTGGCAAGCAGGATAAAATAAGGGATGCCATACTGAACGGCCTTGCCACCGAACAGGACGATACATGGTCATTGGCGCAGCTTTTTGATCTTGCCAAATCGTTTGCAATGAAAGGTGATTACGAGGCAAGGAAAGCCATTTATGACCGGTTCTCGGCTAATCAAATAGCCGGTTCTGATTTCTTAGGTTCATGGGAGATTTTGGAACTGGATGGAATGGCCGGTATGCTATTTATTGCCGAAAGGTTTGGGGAAGCCCTTGAAAATGATCCTGAAGATTGGCAGGATGATGTACTGGTAAGGTCTTTCCAGGATATTAATCCGAAGATAAACGTTTGGGACGAGCTTGAAAACGCCTCAAAAGACAACCGCTTTATAAAAAAGTATTTCGACGAAGTTTCGGCTGCAAGGGAAAAAAGGGTAAGCAACCAGCGGAAGGAAGTAGTTTACAACGATGTTATTGATGAGGTTTTATCGAACAAGGTATGGCGTTTTAACAGGAGAAATTTAAACGATGAGGAATTAACCTTGATCGCAAAGCGGTTACTTGTAGAAAAAAATAAACAGAAGAAACAGAAATTACTGGCTATTTTCTCGAAGTATAAGTTTCCGCTCGATCCGCAGTTTATAATAGATATCGCAACTAAAACAGTTGCTTCGGCTAAGCGCAGCAGGGAATTAGCCCTGAGTGCTATGCGGTTTTTAAAAAGTGATACCCTACGGGAGTTTACGATTGAGGGTATAAAGTCGGATCGGAACCCTGAGGATTTTGCCTGGGCTTTTGTAGCCAATTACCAGGACGGAGATGAGGTGTTGCTTGCATCAATGGTAGAAAAGGCTAAAAACGAACACGTTATTGAATGCCTTAATAGTGTTTATATGGAGATATTTAAAGCCAACCCAACCCCAAAGTGTAAGGCCCCGTTAATGGCACTGTACAATAACTCCAATTGCGGTATCTGCCGGTCGGGTATTGTGAAGTTGCTGATTGAAAATGATGCGCTGCCAGATGAGATAAAAGAAGAAATAAAATTTGATTGTTCAGATGAGACAAGGGCGTTGGCAGATGGCTTGATTTAAACTTTAAACGATTTCTTCCCGGTGCTGCAAAAACCGTTTTAGCATACTTAAAAAAAACATATTTTAGCACTTGCGTTCAACAGCGGAAGATTCCCCTGGTCCCGGGGATTTTAGACAAGTGTATTCAATGACAAAAGCGAGCCGGATTTTATTACTTCATCCCTGGGTATATAGGATTTTGGTTTTTGCTGCCGTCCTTGGCTCGTGCTTAAAATTACAGGCGCAGGGCTTACAGTTCAACTCGAACGATAGTTTAATGGAAAAACGGACGTCCTATTCCGTTTTTAAACAGGAAAGCCCCACATTTAATGATGAATTAACCATCGCCTTCCAGCTGGCTTTGTGGGATAATTCGCATCTGGGCTATGTTTTAAACCTTGCCGATGGTAAAAACAACTCCTATAGCCTCAGTTATATTTATTTGAACGGTACCCCTTACTTAAATTTCAATATAGACAGTAAGAGCAATAAAATCACCATCCCGCTGAGCGCTGCCCAGCTATCAAAAAGGACATGGACAGCCATCAAAATCAAGCTGGACCTGCGTGGGGATAAAGCAACAGTGTGGGTTAACGGTAAACCGTATGGCGCTTCGGGCTTTAGTTTCACCGGCAGCATCAGCCCGGTAATTACCTTTGGCAAAAATTCGCGTTACTCCGATGTGCCCAATATGGCCATCCGCAACCTGGAAGTTGGCGATGCCTCCCAGGCTTATTCGTTCCCGTTAGATGAATGGGAAGGCCAAAACGTGCACAGCAGCAATGGCGACGAGGTTGGCTTTGTTGAAAACCCGGTTTGGCTTATTAATGAATCGTACTTCTGGAAGCCGCGGTTGTCAAAAAGCTTTAACGAGGTTGTGGGCCTAAACTTTAATCAGCAAAAACAAAGCATGGTGCTGTTTGGCAGCAACTCGGTAGTGCAATATAATGTCAGGAATGATGAGGAATCATCCGGTTCCTATCAAAACCCCTTGCCTATGCCCCTGTTACTGGGCAAAAGCATTGTTAACCCCAGGCAAAATAAGCTGTATGTGTATGAGGTTAACAACGCCCCGGGCAACCCATCCGGCCTGGTATCGCTTGATCTTTCGAGGTTAAACTGGGAGGTTAAAGGAAACGCAGCCTTGCCATCGCAACGGCATCACCATAATGTGTTTTACGATAAAGATTACCGCGATCTTTATTTATTTGGCGGCTACGGGTCGTTCAGGTACTATAATGATTTTTTTAAGTTTGATACCCTGGAACAGGTTTGGCAGCCTGTGGTTTTTACCGGCGACCATATCGATCCGCGGTTTTTTTCGGCCTGCAGCGTTGCCGACGCGAATAACGACGTGTATATATTTGGCGGTATCGGCAATCAATCGGGCAGCCAGGTTGTAGGTGGTATGCATTTTTATGATTTGTACCGGGTTAACCTAACCAGCCGCACCATCAAAAAACTATGGGAAATTAAGCCTGATGAAGAGGCTTTTGTGCCCGCCAATAACCTTGTACTATCAAAGGATGGGAAATATTTTTATGTGTTGTGTTACCCGCATGAGCGGCCTAAAACCAGCTTAAAGCTTTATAAGTATTCTATTCAAGATGGATCATACGAGGTTGTAAGCGGCGAGATTCCGGTAACATCTGAACGGATTGAAACCGATGTTAACCTGTTTTTTAATAGTGACGCGAACGAATTTTATTGCACCACGCAGGAGTTTACTTCGCCTGTAAAATCGGGTGTCAAAATTTATTCGCTGGCATTTCCCCCGGTAAGTTATGCCGCTTATTTAAAATCAAAACAGGCTAAAAGCACAACAACCAGTGTGTATAGCTATGTTGGAGGGTTGGCGGCGGTACTACTTGTAGCCGGTGGAGCATTCATCTACCTGAAAAGGAAAAAAGCCAAACCGGTGCCGGATACTGCTGATTTAACCCAGGATGAAAGCCAATTGGAAATTATTGGCAACAAGATTAATGCGGTTTATTTGCTGGGCGCATTTGCGGTGTATGATAAAAACGGCAAGGATATTACCTACCTGTTTAGCCCTAAAATTAAACAGCTGTTCATTTTGATTTTACTGAACAGCCGCGATAAAAACGGTGTAACCTCCAGGCGTATTTCGACCACCCTTTGGGCCGATAAAGATGTAGCCAAAACAAAAAACATCAGGGGCGTTACCTTAAATCACCTGAGAAGTATTCTTGCTGACCTGGATGGGATTGAGCTGGCCTATATCAATGACACCTATAGCTTCACTGTTTCGGACGCCTTTTTTTGTGACTATCTTGTGGTGCAAGCCAGCCTTAATAACAGGCAGGGGGCAGCTGCATTGGAGGTTCCGCATTTTGATTTGATTGCGCGCGGTGGCCTGCTGCCTGCTATGCCCGATGTTTGGCTGGATGATTTTAAGGAGCAGTATGAAGAAGCGTTAATGCCGGCATTGCAGCCTGTAATAAAAAACACCTATGATGAGGGACAGTTTAAAAAGGCGCTGGAGATAAGCCGGCTGATTTTAAATATCGACCCGTTTAGCGATGCCGGCATCAAATATAAACTGAAAGCCATCAGGCGCACCAGGGGTATTGAACACGCCCGCCGCACCTATGATGATTTTGTAGCCGAATATAAAAGATCATTAGGAATTGATTACCCTATACCATTTGATAAAATTTGTGGTAAATAGGGGGGCGGGTAAAGTCGAGAAGTGTTAGGTTAAAAGTCCCGTAGGAGGCTGTTAAAAAACGAATAGGAAATGGCCATTATTGATTGTTAAAGCCAGGCGGAACGCAGAGGTGTGGGATGTCGTATATCGGATGGTGACGACGACTCACCCCGGCTACGCTGCGCTGGCCGACCCTCTCTCCGGCTACGCCGCAAAGAGGGTTTTAGAAGTTTATATTTAATAAGTTCTTGATTGTTAATTCTTTGTAAATCAACCCTCTTTCCACCGTAGGTGAAGAGAGGGTGGTCGGGCGTAGCCTCGACCGGGTGAGTCGTAGCCAGCGTTCAATTGAATGTTTATAATGCAGGGCCAAATCCTGATAGATATCTAAAAAAGCAACAAGGTAATTTGATAGCTATCCACGATAACATTTTATCATATCAAATTAAAAAGTCGCTGAAAGTTTTCATTTTTTTGACTTAAAACTTAAAATTTCCGACTAAAGACCTTCCATCATTCCCGGTTAATAATGCGATTAATTTTAATGGGTTAATGAAATTTAAACCGGGTTAACCCATTTATTAACCCTTGTTTTAATACCACCTATCCTATTATTGTGTGGTAATACGAGGCATCTACCGCCCTGCACCTATCTATGAAAAACATTTTTGTTTCCTGTTGTTTAACTATGCTGGCGTCTGCCGTTTTTGCGCAGCAGGCACCGGCACCGTTAAAAGAGAAGACTGCTTTCCAAACCGCCAGCCCCTGGATGCCCGAGATTGACGTACGCAGCGACATAGCCATTGTTTACGGAACCAACGACCATCCCGGCATGACCTTTGAGCAGCGCGTACAAACCTGGCGCGACCATGGTTATCAAACCAACTTCATGACCGGCATAGCCTGGGGCGACTACAAAGATTATTTCCTGGGTAAATGGGATGGCAAAAACCACCTGGGCGTTGGGCAGGTTACCCAAAAGGGCGATACCATTTTTCATGGCAGGGATATGCCATATGTGGTGCCCGATGCCTCGTTCATCGAGTACATGAAAACGGCGGTTATTAAAAGAGTAATTGATGTTGGCATCATCAATATATTTTTAGAAGAACCTGAATTTTGGGCACGTGCAGGCTATAGCGCTGGCTTCAAGGCCCAATGGCAAAGCTATTACGGTTTCCCCTGGAAGCCACAGGATGCATCGGCCGAGAATACTTACCTGTCCAGTAAATTAAAGTATCACCTGTATTATGATGCCATTGAAAAAGTATCATCGTACGCTAAAGCCTACGGCAAAAGCAAGGGTTTAAATATAAAGGTGTTTATCGCCACGCATTCGCTGGTTAACTATTCGTCGTGGCAAATTGTTAGTCCCGAGGCCAGCCTGGCCTCGTTGCCCGGTATTGATGGTTACATAGCCCAGGTGTGGACGGGTACCTCGCGCGAGCCTACTTATTTTAACGGCCTGCAAAAAGAACGCGTATTTGAAAACGCCTACCTGGAATATGGGTCGATGGTATCCATGACAGCGCCTACCGGCCGCAAAATGTTTTTTTTAACCGACCCGATTGAAGACAGGCAAAAGGATTGGAGCGATTATAAACGAAACTACCAGGCTACCTTTACGGCAAAACTATTGTACCCAACCGTATCTGATTATGAGGTGATGCCCTGGCCCGAGCGCATTTATACGCATCCCTACAAGGTTGCTAATAGTAACGAAAAGATCCTGATCCCTCAATATTACTCAACCCAAATGCAGGTGATGGTTAACGCCCTCAACAGCATGCCATCTTCAAGTAATAAAGTAACGGGTGTGAACGGCATTGGCGTTTTGATGAGTAATACACTGATGTTTCAGCGTTTCCCTACCCATAACGGGTTCGAGGATCCGCAGTTCTCAAACTTTTACGGCCAAACATTGCCGCTGCTAAAACATGGCGTGCCGGTACAAACCGTGCATATGGAAAACCTGGGCTATGCGGCATCGCTTAAAAACATCAAGGTGTTGGTGATGAGTTATGCTAATATGAAGCCTGTATCGGCACAAATTCACCAGCAATTGGCTGCCTGGGTAAAACAGGGTGGCGTGCTCATTTATTGCGGTCGGGATGATGACCCCTACCAATCAGTAATGGAATGGTGGGATACAAAGGGCAATAACTTCAAAGCGCCGTCGCAACACTTATTTAAACTGCTGGGGATAAACCCCGTCGGCGACAGCCAAAAGTTTAACATTGGCAAAGGCGCGGTATATGTGTTAAGGCAAAATCCAAAAGAATACGTACTGCAGGCAGCTAACGATGGTAATTACATCAGCACCGTTAAACAAGCCTATGAAAAAGATGCCCATGCAGGTGCTTTAACCTTTAAAAATAGCCTGTACCTGGCCCGTGGCCCCTACGATATTGTAGCTGTAATGGATGAAAATGCCGATAGCAAACCTTATACCGTAAAAGGCCCGGTAATTGATCTGTTCGATCCGCAGTTGCCCATCCTGGCCGAAAAGGTGATCAATCCCGGCGAGCAGGCATTGTTATACAATGAGGCACGGGTAGCCAATAAAAACATACCCCAGGTATTGGCTTCGGCGTCAAGGATCTATGACGAAAAAGTTGCAGTCGGCAGCTATTCTTTTATAGCCAAAAGCCCGGTAAAAACGCTTAACAGCGCGCGGGTTTTATTGCCGGGCGAGCCAAAACAAATTGTTATAACCGATAGCAAAGGGCAAATTATTACTGATGTTAAAACATCGTGGGATACCTCGTCAAAAACCTTATACCTGGGCTTCGCCAATAGTCCCGATGGTATAAAGGTTGAGTTGAAATGGTGAAAAAATACTTTTTGAGAGAAAGTTGATTAATACTTCCGTGCGTGAATTTTCATGCGCGGGAGTATTTTTACTTATGGCAGATTGCCATATTCGCACCGGAAAGAAATTATTAGAACAAATAACAAAACAAATACATCCAACGATATCAACATCAGCTTTTATAATAGCCACCGTTGCTTTCATCACCCTTAAAAAAACAAACTCCGATTAATGAAAAAACTACTTTTACTGGCCCTGGCCTGTTTACCGGCAGCTGCAATTGCCCAGCAAAGCGCCAGGGTAACAGACCCTGTTGAATTGATTAACCCGCTGATGGGTACAGCATCCAAGCCGTCTTTGTCAAACGGGAACACATACCCGGCCATCGCCCTGCCATGGGGCATGAACTTCTGGACGCCCCAAACCGGCAAAATGGGCGATGGCTGGCAGTACACTTATGATGCCGATAAAATCCTGGGCTTTAAGCAAACCCACCAGCCATCACCATGGATGAACGATTATGGTATGTTTTCCATCTTCCCCGAAACCGGTAAGTTAAAGCTGAACGAAAAAGAGCGCGCCAGCTGGTTTTCGCACAAGGCCGAAATTGTTAAACCCTACTACTACAGCGTTTACCTGGCCGATTATGATGTAACTACCGAAATTACCCCAACCGAGCGTGCTGCAAGCTTCCGCTTTACCTTCCCCAAAAGCGATAGCTCGCATATTGTAATTGATGCTTTTGACAAAGGATCATACGTGAAAATCATTCCCGGTGAGCAAAAGATTGTAGGTTACAGCACCAAAAACAGCGGCGCTGTACCGGCTAACTTTAAAAACTACTTTGTTATTTATGTAGATAAACCTTTCGCGCTGGCATCGGCATGGCACGATTGGAAAAAAGACGACGGCCAGCTGGAATACACTGGCGACCACGCCGGCGCGGTGATCACCCTGAAAACTACCAACGGCGAGCAGGTGCACTTAAAAGTAGCTTCGTCATTTGTAAGTATTGAACAGGCCGAGCTTAATTTAAAGCGTGAACTGGCCGACGATAAGTTTGAAGTTACCTGCCAAAAAGCCAAGGATACCTGGAACAAAACCCTGAGCCGGCTGAATGTAGAAGGCGGCACCGTGGAGCAAACCAAAACATTTTACAGCAGCTTGTACCGGATGCTTTTCTTCCCTAATAAAATGTACGAGATAGATGCCAAAGGCGAGAAAATTCACTACAGCCCTTTCAACGGTAAGGTGATGCCCGGTTATTTATTTGCCGGTACAGGCTTTTGGGATACATTCAGGGCCTTGTACCCGTTCCTGAACCTGGTTTACCCGTCTATCAATAAAGAGATGCAGGAAGGCCTGATTAATGATTATAAAGAAGGTGGCTGGCTGCCCGAATGGTCGAGCCCCGGCTATGCTGATTGTATGATAGGCAACAACTCGGCCTCGGTAGTTACCGAAGCGTACCTGAAGGGTATGCGTGGTTATGATATTGAAACATTGTACCAGGCGCTTAAACACGGTGCCAACAACGAAGGGCCAAACGCAACCGGCCGTAGGGGAGTGCAATATTACAATACCCTTGGCTATGTGCCCTACAACGTTAAAATAAACGAGAATGCTGCACGTACCTTAGAGTATGCTTACGATGATTTTGCCATATACCAATTAGGGAAAGCTTTAGGCAAACCAAAATCAGAGATCGAGATTTATAAAAAACGCAGCCAGAATTACCGTAACATCTTCGATCCGCAAACCAAACTGATGCGCGGTAAAAACCAGGATGGTACTTTTGAAACACCATTCAATCCGTTTAAATGGGGCGATGCCTTTACCGAAGGCAATAGCTGGCACTACAGCTGGGGCGTTTTTCATGATATACAGGGCCTGATAAACCTGATGGGCGGCAAGCAACAATTTGCAGCCAAACTGGATTCTGTATTCAGCATGCCGCCAACATTTGATGATAGTTATTATGGCGGTGTTATTCACGAGATCCGCGAGATGCAGATAGCCAACATGGGGCAGTATGCGCATGGTAATCAACCTATCCAGCACATGATTTACCTGTACAACCATGCCGGCCAGCCCTGGAAAACCCAATACTGGGCCCGCGAAACCATGAATAAATTGTACAAAGCCACTCCCGATGGTTATTGCGGCGATGAAGACAATGGGCAAACATCGGCCTGGTACATCTTCTCGGCCATGGGCTTTTACCCGGTAACACCGGCCAGCGATCAGTACGTGTTAGGAGCGCCTTTATTTAAAAAGGTAACCATTAATTTAGAGAATGGTAAAACGGTGACTATTACCGCGCCCAACAACAGTGCCGCCAACAAATATGTAAACAGCCTTACTATTGATGGCAAGCCCTACACCAATAACTGGGTGAGCCACAAAGGCCTGTTAAACGGCGCCGAATTGAATTTTGATATGATTGCTACCCCCAATAAAGAACGTGGCACAAAAGACGCCGACGTGCCTTTTTCGATGAGCAACGAAAAATAATTCCCAATATTGTATAGGTTTAAAAAGGGCTTGTGTTTTCACTGGCCCTTTTTTATTAATCTTTTATTTTTCAGCGAGTTAATGAATTGTAACATTTTGTTTACTTTAAAGAAAGTGTTATTTAATATGAATTATTGGTAATAATAGATATTGGTTAATAACTCCTTTTTAGTCGGCTTTCCCAAGCTTTTTTGTGGCTCTGTTTGCATGTTTGCATAAAGAACTTATTGTGCTTTAAAATGTTTGCCTGCGAATGGTGCTTTGATTGGCTATGGTATGTCTTACCTTTTTATGAAGATTGAAGCCTGTTTTTTGGTTAATTTTGTAGAATAGGTAATAAAAGCAAACAGGGAAAATGCCTCGCGCATCTTCCCTGTTCTAATTAACTTTATTAACTGTCTTATTATTAACTAAATGATTTAGTAATAGCATAAGAACATGCAAAGGAAATAAATGTTTATGAATTTTTTATGAAAAATATACTTTTTGTGAAATAATATTTATGTAAACGAAATGTTACAATTATTTATTTGATTTTTTATAAATCCCATATAGATTTAACCTCTCAAAGTTTTTAACTATTAACTAACACATTATTCATGAAAAAAAGTCTACTTACGACTTTGTGCATCTTTTTACTTGCTGCAACACAGCTATATGCGCAAAACCATACCGTAACCGGAAAGGTTACGGCCAGGGAAGATGGCTTACCGGTGCCGGGGGTATCAGTAAGCATTAAGGGCACAACAACCGGTACCCAAACCGATGTAAGCGGGAAGTACTCCTTATCCGTGCCCGACAACGCAACATTATCATTTAGCTTTATTGGTTACATCACACAATCTTTGCCTGTAAGCGGCAGCAGAATGGATGTTGTACTGGTAGCATCGAGCCAGCAACTTGGCGAAGTTGTTGTAACCGGTGCGTTGGGTATTTCCAGAACCCGCAACCAACAATCTTATGCTGCACAACAAGTATCGGGCGACGAGGTTAACAAAACACGGTCTTCAAGCTTTATTAATGGCTTGTCGGGTAAAGTTGCCGGTTTAGAGATCCGCCAAAACAACGCCCTGGGTTCGTCTACCAATGTTGTATTAAGGGGTGTAAAATCAATAACAGGAAACAACCAGGCGTTGTTTGTTATTGATGGTGTGCCGGTAAATAACAGCAATAACAATAGCTCTACCCAGCAATCTGGTGGCGGCGGTTACGATTACGGAAGCCCTTCATCAGATATTAACCCGGACGATATTGAGTCGGTTACGGTTTTAAAAGGCGCTGCAGCCAGTGCGCTTTATGGCTCACGTGGTAGTAATGGCGTTATCCTAATCACCAGTAAAAAGGCAAAAAAAGGCGTTGGCATTACCATTAACAGCAGTGTTAGCGTTGGCGAGGTAGATAAATCTACCTTTGCAAAATATCAGCATAGCTATGGCGCAGGTTATGGTAATTACTACAACGACCCTACCGGATATTTCTTTTACGGAGATGTAAACGGAGATGGCAAAAATGATTTAGTTACGCCAACAACAGAGGATGCATCATACGGTGCTAAATTTGATCCAAACCTGAAGGTTTACCAATGGGATGCTTTTGATAAAACATCCGCAAATTATCAGAAAGCTACGCCGTGGGTTGCAGCAACAAACGATCCTACTTCGTTTTTTGTGAAACCGGTTTCAAATAACCAAAGCATCATGATCACCAACGGAACCGATGGAGGATCATTTAAATTAGGATTTACCCGTAATGATGAAAACGGGATTATTCCTAATAGCAGCATCAAAAAGAACATAGTTGATTTAGGCGGAACTTATAACATTACATCTAAATTATCTGTAGGCGGTAGCGTTAATTACTACAATATTAATGGTGTTGGCCGCCCGGGAACAGGTTATGATGGTGCAAGCGCCAGAAACGTTATGACTAACTTCAGGCAGTGGTGGGAAGTAAATAATGATGTTAAGGCCTTGAAAGCTGCTTATGACAGAACAGGGCAAAACGTTACCTGGAACTATGCTGATCCTTTGGCAGGTAATTTAAGCCCGATATTTTGGGATAACCCATATTATGTACGTTACCAAAACTTTGAAAGCGATACACGTAACCGGTATATTGGCAACGTTAATGCTACTTACAAACCCGTTAGCTGGTTAACTATTACAGGCAGAACATCATTAGATTCTTACACAGAATTAGATGAGGAACGCAAAAATGTAAGCAGTGTTGGTGTTCCATATTATTCACGAAACAACAAGAGCTTTTCTGAAACTAACTATGACCTGTTAGCAAACGTTGATAAAAACCTGTCAAAATCTTTCAACCTGAAAGCTTTGTTAGGAACAAACATCAGGAAAGAAAACACTCAAAGTGTATATTCAGTTACTAATGGTGGTTTAATTGTTCCGAGTGTATACTCACTTTCAAACTCTTTAAATACACCTAACGCCCCTGTAGAGTACAAAGGTCTTAGAGAGGTTGATGGTATTTTTGCCGGAGCAACCCTTACCTATAACAATTTAATTACGTTAGATGGAACTATCAGGAGAGATAAATCTTCAACCCTGCCAAAGGCCAATAACACGTATTACTATCCTTCTATAGCAGGTGGTTTCATTTTCTCTGAATTGTTGAAACAATATACCTGGTTATCATACGGTAAAATACGGGCCAACTACGCACAGGTAGGTGCAGATGCCCCTGTATATAGCGTTAATGATACTTATTCTATTATCCCGCCATTCGGTTCAAGCCCGCAATCGGCTGTTAATACAACCAAAAACAACCCTAACTTAAAACCAGAGCGTACAAAAAGTGCCGAGGTTGGTTTGGAGTTATCGTTCTTTAACAATCGTTTAGGTTTTGATGGTAGCTACTATGCAACATCAACCTTTGACGAAATATTGCCTGTAAACGTATCAACAGCTACAGGTTATTCTTTCAGCTATTTAAATGCCGGTACAGTTAAAAATAAAGGTATCGAGCTATCCTTAAACGGCACCCCTATCCGTACACAGGATTTTAACTGGAAAATGACCCTGAACTTTACAAGAAACAGAAGTAAGGTTACCGAGTTATTTAAAGATGGTACAGGCGAAGAGTCTAAAAACCTGGAGCTGAACAGCTACCAGGGTGGTGTATCAATTAACGCCAGCTTAAACCAGCCTTTTGGCATGATAAGGGGTACTGATTATAAATACGCGTCTAACGGACAGAAGATTGTTGGTGCTAACGGCCAATATTTACAAAGCGGCCCTAATGAAAACATTGGTAACTCAAATCCTGATTGGATAGGTGGTATTAATAACAGCTTTACTTACAAAGGCTTTAACCTTAGTTTCCTGGTTGATATCAGGAAAGGCGGTTCTGTATTTTCAACAGATATGTACTATGGTTTAGCTACAGGTTTGTATCCTGAAACAGTTTATACCAACGATTTAGGAAACCCTGTACGTAATACACTTGCTAATGGCGGTGGTTTTATCAGGCCAGGTGTAACTGAAAGTGGTGCGCCAAATACTGTACGTGTAAGTGCAAGCAACTACGGCGCTTTTGGTTATGCACGCCTGCCCGACAAAGCGTTTGTGTATGACGCAAGTTATGTAAAGTTAAGAGAAGCCCTTATTGGTTACTCTCTGCCACAAAAAACGATATCAACCCTTGGCCCGATTAAGGAAGTTACCTTCCAGCTTATTGGAAGAAACTTGTGGATAATACATAAAAATTTACCTTACTCAGATCCTGAAGAAGGTTTAACATCCGGCAATTTACAAGGTTACCAGGTAGGTGCTTATCCAACTACACGCACCATTTCACTGAATTTGAAATTACGTTTTTAAGTAAAAGAATTATGAAAAAAATATTAGGAGTATTTTTACTGACGTCGATACTGTTTTCGGCGTGTAAAAAGGATCTTACGAGTCTGAATAATGACCCGAAGAATCCGTCGATAGTTCCTTCTTACGCCTTGTTTACCAATGCTCAGAGAAGATTAAGTAACACCGTAACATCATCAAACGTAAATTTAAATATATTCCGTTTGATAGAGCAGCAATGGCAGGAAACAACATATACCGACGAGAGTAACTACGATATCACTACCCGTTCTATCCCTGATGGTATATGGAATGCATTGTACCGGGATGTGCTTTATAATTTCGAACGTACAAAAGTGCTGATACCAACTGACGTAACCGGTGCTGATATACAAAAGAACGAAATTGCTATTACAGATGTGATGCAGGTATATACGTACTATTACCTTGTAACCACTTTTGGTGATATCCCATATACCGATGCTTTGGATATAAGCAAGCCTTTCCCGAGGTTTGATGATGCCAAAACAGTTTATTACAGTTTGTTAACCCGGTTAGATGCTGATATTGCAGCTTTAAATACAGGAGCGGCAAGCTTTGGCTCGGCAGATGTGATTTACGGAGGTGATGTTACCAAATGGAAAAAATTTGCTGCTACCCTCAAACTAAAAATGGGTATCACCATAGCCGACCTGGATAATGCGAAAGCAAAAACGGTTGTTGAATCAGCAGTTGCTACCGGAGTATTTACCTCAAATAGCGACAATGCTCAATTTCAATATTTAACCAGCCCGCCAAATACCAACCCGGTATGGGTTGACTTGGTACAAAGCGCAAGACAGGATTTTGTTGCCTGCAGTACTACTATGGGTTTCTTAAAACCGCAAACTGCATTTGCTGATCCAAGGCTTCCATATTATTTTACAGTTAATTCTACCGGTACCTATACTGGTGCAGATCCTGGATCAAGTGCAACTTTTAGCTTGTTTTCAAAGCCATCAGGCCCGTTATTGGTTAGCTCTTCAATCGGAAAAATAACTAACCCTGATTTCCCTGGTTTGCTGTTAGATTACTCAGAAACGGAGTTTAACCTTGCCGAGGCGATATCAAGAGGCTATGCGGTTACCGGTTCAGTTGCAGGGCACTATAACAGTGCAGTAACAGCTTCTGTAACTTATTGGGGTGCCTCTGCAGCGGCAGCAGCAGCCTATCTGTTACAACCTACTGTTGCGTTTGTAACAGCTACCGGTGGTACTGATTTGCATAAAATCGGGCTTCAGAAATACCTTGCATTATATAACAGAGGTTGGGATGCATGGACAGAAACAAGAAGGCTTGATTACCCTGTGCTTACAGCACCGTCAACAGCTCAAACTGCGTTCCCTGTTCGCTTTACATATCCTGTTAATGAACAAAACGTGAATGTAACCAACTATAACAAAGCTGCTACTGCTATAGGCGGCGATTTGGTAACCACCAAATTGTTTTTCGATAAACACTAATTTATAGTACCCATAAAAAAGCGGGGCTGCCAATTGGCAGCCCCGCTTTTTTATGGGTTTTTCTTCCGGTTCTATTGCAGGTTTTATGGGTACCCGTTTTAAATTATCTTATCGGCCGGGTTTATTTTATCCCCTAAGCCCAGGAACAAAATGGTGGCAATGCCGACGGTTTTAAAACCTAAAAACCCACAGATTATTCAGGCTGCTTTTTTGAGATTTTTGCAATAAAAAGCACATTTTATTTTTGTGTGAATAAATGTACTTTTTGTGTCGATAAATAGCGCAGTTATTGCTAAAAAATATCAAATAATTGCCTTGTTTTTAGCTGTTTATGCATGAATAAAAGGCGGTTTTGAATTAAAAAAGAAAGCATGTAAATTTGTATTGTTTGCTGGCACCGAGAAACAGTTTCTATGTTGTTTTGTACAGCATTGAATTCGTGGAATTCGCTTTTAATTTGCGTGAATTAGTGCCTATTAATTTTGACCACCAGCACTATACATCACAGTTCCTTTTTCCTTTACAACTGCCCTACAAAATCCCGCATAGCCAAACCAGGGTCTGGCTGTTTCATAAAGGTTTCGCCAATTAAAAAGCCGTTAAAACCGGCCAGCTTTAAGTGCCTGATGGTTTCCGGATCGCTGATGGCGCTTTCAGATATCTTCATAAATTCGGCAGGAATATGTTTGGCCAACTGGTAGGATGTTTCTACAGATACCGTAAAATCGGCCAGGTTGCGGTTATTTACCCCTATGGCATCCAGTTTTGGGTGGATGCTGCGTTCCAGCTCTTCCAGGTTATGTACCTCAAGCAGTACATTCAGATCTAAACTTTTGGCCAGGGTGGCAAGCTTGTCAATTTCTGCGGGAGTTAAAATAGCGGCTATCAGCAGGATAATATCGGCGCCTAATGCTTTCGCTTCAATTACCTGGTATTCATCTATCATAAAATCCTTGCGCAAAACAGGGATGTTATTTACAGAACGGGCTCTTTTTAAATCGGCTTTGCGGCCCATAAAAAAATCGCGGTCGGTTAAAACAGACAGCGCGGATGCTCCTGCAGCAGCGTAATCTGTTGTTACCTTGCTAACCCTTACCTTATCGTTAATAATGCCTTTTGAGGGCGATTTGCGCTTAAATTCGGCAATTATACCTGTACGGGCAGGATCAAGCAGGAAATCCTTGAATGAATATGTTTCCCTGTGGAAATATTCAGACTCCTCCAGCTCGACGTATGATGTCCGTTTTTTGGCAAAAGCCACTTCCTTTTTTTTGTTGGCAACTATTTTATCAAGTATCGTCATAGATCAAATTATAATAGGACCGTCATTGCGAGGTACGAAGCAATCCTGAACTATGTGGGACTTAGCATGTGGGGGATTGCTTCGTACCTCGCAATGACGGTTGTTTATATCTCATTACATTTTCGCAAAGTTATCAATATCTGTTAATTACCCGTTCAACCAGTTGCCCATCATTTCCTTACCATACTCAGTCAATATCGATTCCGGGTGAAACTGTACGCCGCGTACATCATATTCGCGGTGCGATAGTGCCATAATGGAATTATCCTCTTCGTCGATAGCCGTTACTTTTAATACCTCGGGTAAATCATTCGCGCTTACAACCCATGAATGGTAACGCCCCACCTTAAAACTCCCAGGCAAATCGCGAAACAATTGCTCGTCGGCATCGGTCACTTTTATGGGGGTGGCAATCCCGTGCATGGGCTGGCTCAGGTTATACAGGCTGCCGCCAAATACTTCGGCAATGGCCTGCTGCCCCAGGCAAACGCCAAAAATACTTTTGGTTGGCGAATATTTCCTGATCACATCCAGCAATAAACCTGCTTCAGACGGTATGCCCGGCCCCGGGGATAGGATGATCTTGTCATAAGCATCCACATCTTCCAAAGCAAATTTATCATTCCTCCAAACCTCGCACTGCAGGCCAAGCTCATTAACCAAATGCACCAGGTTATAGGTGAAGGAATCGTAATTGTCTATTATCAGGATGCTGCTCAAGCCCCCCGGCCCCCTGAAGGGGGAGTTTGTATGTTCGTTCATGGTTATATCTTGAAAATATCTTACTCAACTATTTAATTACCCACTATCGTTCCCCCTTCAGGGGGTTAGGGGACTTCTACAATTCCTCCGCCAATTCCACAGCTCGTCTCAACGCCGCTATTTTGTTATCTACCTCTTTCAATTCGCTTTCAGCAACAGAGCCCGCTACAATGCCGGCCCCCGCCTGGTAGTGCAGGGTGTTGTTTTTGCTTAGGAACGAGCGGATCATGATGGCGTGGTTAAATTCGCCGTTAAATCCCATATAGCCTATGGCGCCGCTATAAAAGCTGCGTTTGGCTTTTTCATTTTCGTCAATAATTTCCATTGCCCTGTATTTTGGCGCACCGCTCAAAGTACCCGCCGGATAAGTATCGGCAACTATTTTGAAGGATGACACGCCGGGCAATAACTTACCGCTTACGTGCGATACCAGGTGGATAAGGTGCGAATAGTATTGTACTTCTTTAAATGCTTTAACCTGTACCTGCTCGCAATGGCGACTCAGGTCGTTACGGGCCAGATCGACAAGCATAACGTGCTCGGCCGATTCCTTAGGGTCATTTTCCAGGTTGCGGGCTATCTCGGCATCTTTCACGTCATCTCCGCTGCGTTTAAAGGTGCCGGCGATGGGGAAGATGCTGGCCACGTTATTTTTGATAGTGATTTGCGCTTCGGGTGATGAGCCGAAGATGCGGAAATCGCCATAATCAAAATAAAATAAATAAGGCGATGGGTTGATGGAACGCAAAGCCCGGTACACGTTAAACTCATCGCCCTGGAAGGTACGGGAGAAAGCCCTCGACGGCACTATCTGGAAAACATCGCCCCGGTAAATATGCTGCTTCATTTTTTCAACAATGGCGATAAACTCCTCGTTGGTAAGGTTTGATTTTTCTACATCGCTGCTTTTAAAGCTGTACTCGGGGAAGTTTTTGTTTTTGATGAGGTATTCCAGTTTTTCGATACCGCCGTTGGTTGGCCCGCCTTCGGCCTGGTTGTGAAAAATGTAAAGCTCGTTTTTAAAGTGATCTACAGCGATAATATAACGGTAAATGTGGTATTGCATTACCGGGATTTGCCTGGGATTGTCGTCGGTTTGTTTTAGTTTGATGGTTTCAAAATGCTCAACCGCCTCATGTGTGAAATAGCCAAACAAACCGTTCGAGATTATTTTTAATGGGTTAGGGTCGGTTTCAAAGCTACCAACAAATTGGTTAAGCTGGTCAATCAGTTCAAAGCTGCCCGCTTCAAGGCTTTCGTTGCTGCCATCGGGATAATGCTTTTTTAGTATGCCGTTATTGAGCACAAAGCCGGCTATTGGCTCACAGCAAATGTAGCTTAAGCTATTTTCACGGCTGTGATAGTCGGAGCTTTCCAGCAGCAGGGAGTTGGGGAATACATCGCGCAGGCGCAAGTAAATGCTTACCGGCGTGGTGGTATCGGCCAGTAGTTTTTTATAGGTGGTTGTTATTTTAAAAGTGCTCATGTTATGTTTTCAAAAATATATAAATAAAAAAACCCGGCGAATTGGGGTCGCCGGGTTTTCCACTTAGGTTTACAATTGATTAGATCATCGCTGACTAAAAACGTATCCGGCTGCCAAATTTAATTGGTGCCACCAGCTATTTTTATTTGTGTTTTTAATCATCGTGGGCACAAATTTATAAAGAAAAATGAATTATCAAATTTTTTTGAAAGTTTATTTGTTGCTAAATCCTATTAGCTACGTGGGATAAGTATAATACCGGCTAAAATTATCACTAAAGCTATCAAATAGAAGGTAACAATGGCTTTATGTTTGGCTTCGCCGGTAGCTGCTTTTTTTGATTTGCTATGACCAATGGTAATTAAGGCAAGTGCAATCAGCATGATAACCCAATGCTCTACAGTGAAATACCGGGTCACTTTATTTTTCATGGTTTCGCTGTTAAACTGTACCAGCGGGCTTACAAAATAAAGTACTATACCAATAAGCAGCTGCGTATGGGCCGATATCATGGCAAACAAATTAAGCTTACGATTGCCATTGGTATAAGGCTTTTTCCCTGTCAGCCCAATAAACGCACCAATAATGGCTGCTAAAATTAACGCCAGTACAATATACCTGAAACCCGAATGGAGATGTTGTAAAAAGCTAAGAGCTGTCATGAGTTTTAAATTTTGCGTGAATATACAACAAAACCATTTTAGCTAAAACACACGCAACTGATTTGACCAATTATTGACTGGCCGCCGTTTGCGTCGGTTTATAAGTGCCGGCTATTAAAAACGCTATGCCGCTAAATGCCAAAGCCTCAAAAACGCTTGTCCATTCATTGGCTCTATCAACTATGGAGGTATCGAGCCCGCGTGGGATGTGCACCATTACAAGCCATAAAAACAGCATTATGCCCAATAAGGTGGCCGCAAGTTTCACTTTAAATTTAAGCATAATGGCGGCGCCGGCAGCAATAAGCGCTATACCCGCGAAATACACCCAGAATAAATGAAAAGGAATCCATGATGGTACCAGCAAGGCAACAAATTTTGGATATATAAAATGCTCTATACCAAAAACAATCATGGTTGTAGCAAAAAAGTATGGCCCGGCCGGCCGTATTTTTTCTGTAACGGCGTCGATACCGCTAACGGTATCCGATGGGATAGATGTAGCCACAATAAAAGCCCCGCCGCATAAAGCCAGCAGTTTAAACGCATCGTTCCATCCCGCTAAAAAAAAATGGTTTATTTTAATGTTATAAGGCACGTGCGAAAGGACAATCATCAACAGCATGAATGCCCCCAGGTAGTCGGCAACGATGTGCGAGTTGATGCCCGATATAATAGCGGCAGATACCAGTATAAGCAAAATGCCGGATATGCACATGCAGAAGGTGCTTTGGCCTATAAATGCTGGCTCGGGAGGCATAATAACCGGCCTGAAACCAGAGCAGATAAATTGTTGAACCGCAATTGAAACTAACGCAATAGCAAAGAACAACCGCCACAGTCTATTATAGGTTTCCATAAAGAAATATAGGTTATATGTTGGATTTACATGCAATATATAAAATCAATGTCTCATTTTGTTCAATGAACTAAAATATTCTTTGTTATAGTTAAATGTGCATTGCTGAAACAAAGCTCTGCCTTTTTTGACCTGCGATTTTTGCTGCTGTTTTTGGCATAGGCAGCCGAGTTTTTGTTATTAAGCACTATTAATATGAAATTCACTGTTGGGTTATAAGAAGTTAATATATCTTTCTGTAAAACTCCTTCAGCATTCCGGCCGGATCAATAGAACGGTTGATGGCCGATGAAACCGCTATGCCGTAAATGCCTGTTTTAAGTAATAATTCAACATCCTGTAACTGGATTCCACCGGTTGCAATAACCGGAATTTCAACGGAGGCTTTTTCCAATTGACGGTAACCATCGTAACCCAACAGGGGGAAATTACTCGGCCTGGTTTCAGTATGGGCGAACGGGCCCAATACACAATAATCAACTACGCCTGAATCCTGGGTTTTTAGCAGGCCGGCCAGGTTAGTGGCCGATGCACCTAAAGTTTTATCGTCGCTAATCGCCTCGCGAATCACGCTAAAATCGGCACCCCCATCTTCGATATGCACCCCCTGGGCATCAACTTTATCAAGCAGGTGATGATGATTGGTAATAATAAGCGTAGCACCCCAATCATCACAAATAGATGCTATCTGGTTAATTTCAGCTATCAGCTCGTTTTCTGGCTTGGTGTTACAGCGGTATTGTATCCAGTTGGCCCCGGCACTGCACGCAATTTCAACCTGTTGTATATGGCTGCGCTGCGGCATGTCCTGCGTGATGTAATGAAACTTTGAGACGTATTTTTTCATTTCGGTGGCGTGTTGCGTGGTGCCTGTAGCTAATCAACTAAAAAGAGACGCAAATATGCGCCTCTTAATTGATATTTTAAATAAACAAGTATTTCCGTGGTTATGTGGTTCGGGTTGCGAGAGGCGTGTTGCCGTAAAATCAAGTTCCAGAACCCGACCCCCGACCCCCGAACCCCGCAACCCGCCCCCGAATTACCTGATCACCTCGCTAATGGTTTTGCCAATACAGCCATCGGGGGCTTGTATGTGTAATAGTGATGCCACCGTGGGGGCAATATCAGTCATGTGGGTTTGGCGTGTGGTATTGCCATGGTTAATACCCCAGCCCATAAATACCAGTGGTATATGGGTGTCATATGGCGCCCAGGTGCCATGGGTTGTTCCGGTTGCTCCGTGACCTGAGTAATAGCCTGGTTTTAATACAATTTGTATCACGCCGCTATGCTCGGTGTTATAACCGTTTATAATGCGGCTGCGTAAATCAACCGGGATAGTTGCATCGTTGGCGTTTTGCATATCAACGGCAAATTGAACAGCGGGTTGTTTTTGCAGATAGTTTATACAGTCAAGTTTTATGGCCCCTTCGCTGATGCCTGCTTTTTTGATGGCGGCATTGTTAAGGTTAACCTGGTAATTATCCATGCTGATAACCAGGTTTTGAACTTTGTATTTTTCGTTCAATGCAACGTTCATTTCTTTCTGCGCGGCGGCATCGTCCCATGTTCCGGCAGGTACGTTGTGGTCTTTCAGGAAGTTGGCGTTATGGGCAGCGCCATGGTCGGCGGTTAAAAATACCGAGTAACTGCCTTTGCCCAGGGTGACATCCAAATAAGCAAAAAAGGCCGCCAGGTCATGATCCAACCTTAAGTAGGTGTCCTCTATCTCTACAGAGTTAGGGCCAAACTGGTGCCCTATATAATCTGTAGAAGACAGGCTTACGGCCAAAAAGTCGGTAACTGTATTGCTGCCTAACTGTTCATTTGCTATGGCTGCCTTAGCCATATCAAGCGTCATCGAATTGCCGTAAGGGGTAGATCGGATCATGCCTAAGTGGCCGTTGTACAATGCCGATGTATTAACCGGCATGGTTGGCGCACTGGTGCCGGCAAATTTGCCTTCGTATTTGCCGCTGTTATCGGGGGCGCTTTGCAGGTAGGTGGCTATAGGGTAAAGGGTATTCCAATCCTGTTTAAGGTATTTTTCGGCAATTTTTTGGCTGTTAAAATTTTTAACCCAGGCAGGCAAATCGGTCATGTAATAAGTGCTGCTTATCCAGTTGCCGCTGGCGTCATCAAACCAGTAGGCCGCATTGGCGGTATGCCCGGCGGGCAAAATTCCGCCGCGGTCTTTTAAGGCGATACCGATAACTTTCGAGCGGAAATTGGTTGCCAGCCTAAGCTCGTCAGTAACGGTAGTTACCAGCAAATTGCGTGGCGACATTTGGCCGGCCTTTGAGGTGCTGCCAACGGCGGTTACCGTGCTGTCATCCGTGCAATACATCGATTTTCCGGTGGCCTGTACTATAAAATCGTTACCTGCAATGCCATGAATAGCCGGCACCGACCCGGTATAAATGCAGGTATGGCCGGCAGCGGTTACAGTAGGGATATAATCAATATTGGTATTCTCGCAGGTAAAGCCCTCGCCAAGCATTCGCTTAAAGCCGCCATCTTCGTAACGGTCAAAATAGCGGTACAGGTAGTCCCAACGCATTTGATCAACTACAAGACCTATAACCAGTTTGGGGCGTGGCAGGCCGGTAGGCATGGGCATGGTGCGCTCTCGGTGGTAGGTAACTTCGCTGTCGCTGTTCCTCCTGGTGGTATGTTTATGTTTTTTTTTGTGAGATTGTGCCGATGTCGATAGGGTGGCAGCGGCTAAAAGTAAAAGCAACAGATATTTAAGCTTCATTTTTTTGTTTTTGGATCGCCAAATATCAGCATTGAAATTAAAAAGCGATGTGAAGTTTGTGTTAAGTATAGGTTTTGTTACAAATAAGAATCAAGAATTAAGAGTCAAGAATCAAGACAGAAAACTTTCGGGCGGCGTATTTGTGTTTGAACCAAAAAATAGCGGCATTTTTTAAGGATAAATGGAAAAAATATCCAAATAGTGATTTACCCGGCGATGCTATTCAATAAACTATGCTGGCTTGCGGTATGCAAATCGCGCCATACCTGGCTTATATCAGTATCGGGGTTGGCGGCTTGGAGGCCGCAGTAAGGGTATAGCTCATCTACACTTTCCCGCGCAGTTTTGGCCAGCTTGCGGCTGGTAGTACTCACCTCGTTCAAATACCCGGCGGGGCCTGTTAAGCCACTCTGCCAGGAAGCGTCAACGGCCTCGTAAAATTCGGCACGGGTTGTATTTAGGTTGATGGTAAGTTCATCCAGTAGTTGTTTGGTGGCATCGCGATGGTTGCCGGGTTGCCGTTTGCCTAACTGTTTTTCATCAAACAGCGGCGCGCACAAGTCAAGGAAGTGCACGGCCATGCCCGATATATTTGCCGCCAGTGTAGCCTCGGCTAATTGTAAAAAGGGATATTTGTATAAAGGCTCGTTGATTACGGCATACTCCGGATCAATTTTAAAACACCTGTCGGCTTTAACAAAAAGGTTGCTCACTTTGTAGGCATCGCTGCCGGTGGCCATCATGCCGATATATTTCCAGGCGGGGAAAACCTCCACATCTTTTTTATCAAAAATAAAAGGTAATACCAGTTCGTTTCCTTCGGCGTCTAAAACAGATTCGTTGCCATTTTTGATGATGCAGTTGGCTGTTATATGGGTGGCATGGTGCGCGCCGCTGGCATATTTCCAGGTACCATTAATGATGTAGCCGCCATTGGTAATAGTTGCCGTTCCTGTTGATGCGCCGCTGCCTGCCAGGCATAATGCCGGATTGTTCAATAATTCCGGGGCGATATCTGCCGATAAAAACCCGCCGAACCAGCCCGCACCACTGCAAAGGGTAACCACCCAGCCCAAACTGCCGTTGGCCCAGGCCAGGCTTTCTTCAAGCCGCACCATATCGGGCAAAGGCAGTTGCAGGCCCGAATAAGCTTTCGGCACCAGGAATTTAAACCAACCCTGCTCATAAACCAGTTTCAATTGATCAGGGTGCAGCATGGCCAGTTTTTCGGCCTCCGCCGTAGCGTCCCTGATTGTTTTTACCCATTCGGGCTTTAGTAAGTATGATGGATGGGGCATGAGATAGATTTGAGATGTTAGATATGAGATTTGAGACCGAAAAAGACTGGCGAAATTATTAGTTTAGTTACGACCAACACGCAAGATTGATCAATCTCAAATCTCACGTCTCATATCTCAAATCTAATTTTCGCTTCCAGTCAAAGTACCCAAAAATGGCTACTACAAATAAAAATATGGTAAGCAGCGCAAACATGGGCAGGTGTTTGTAAAACAGGATGGGTACGGCAAACAGGTTTGATATGTTTAAAAAAATCCAGTTCTCTATTTTTCGGCGGGCCAGAAGCCACATGCCCGCCCAGGCAGTTGACGATATCAATGCATCCCAAACAGGTACGTTTGATGGCGTAAAATATTTAGCAGGCAGGTTTTTGAGCAGCACATAAAAAAACACCCAGCCAATAACAGATATGGCAATGCTTATCGCCCATTCGTTTTTGGTGCTCCACGAAATTTCTACAGGGGGCTCGTTGCGCCGTTTTATCCAATACCACCAGCCGTAAACACTCATGATCACATAATAGCCATTCAGTATCGATTCGGCGTACAAGCCTACATCCAGCAATAAATAAATAGCAATAGCGGTGCCCAAAATACCGGCCGGATAAAGCCAGATGTTGTTTTTTCGCGCCAGCAAAACTTCTGCAACACCCAGGGCAACGGCAAGCCATTGCACCCAGGTGGTTTCCTTTATCTGATCAATAAAAAGCTTTATTAAATCATGCATAAACGCGTTTTTAACTAATGTAATTTAATAATCCGTATTGCTAATCCACCCCAGGCAGAATATTCGCCCAGATTCGTGAAATTCGCCCCAATTCGAGACCATTCGTGTGTATCAAAAATTCAAACTCAGCATCGCCATAAAATTGCGCGGCGCCTGCGGAAAATAGTAATTGTAGTTTACCATGTTGCCGCCTTCAATATCCGGGTATGTAGCGCCGTTAGCCTCATACTTTTTGCTGAAAACATTATTAACCTGCAAGCCCAAACCAATGTTTTTAACCGAGCTGATGCTGAAGTTATAACGCAGCCTTACATCGCTGGTGAAATAGCTTTTAAGGTAACGGTTGGCAGCGTACGGGTTGCTTTGGTTATCCGGCGCTATATTAAAGCCTGCCGGGTTTTGGTTCATGGTATTATCTAAATACTGTTTGCTTACGTACTTGCTGATAAAAGCAATCTCGCCGCCTTTAACCGGGCTATAGCTGATGATGCTGGCCCCGGTAAGCGATGGCGAATAAGCAATGGTTGTTTTTTTAAATGATTCTTCAACCAAAGTGCCGTCATCGTAATTAGAGAAAAACTGGTGGTAGTTTTTGATCTTGTTGGCGCTCCAGGTAGCGGTTATCCCCCAGTTAAGCTGGCTGGTTAAGCGTACTTTGCCATCCAATTCTACACCCGCACGGTAACTATCCGGAACGTTGGTGCGTATAGCGCTGCCCACGTCGTTAAGCGCCCCGGTTAATATCAGCTGGTTTTTATACAACATATAAAAACCATTAATGCCGCCGCTAAAAATTTTGCCAACAGTGCGGTAGCCCGCTTCAAAATCCTTTAGGTTTTCGGCTTTTGGCCTGGCTTGCGGGGTAGAGTTTACGTAATCATCGCGGTTTGGCTCATGATTGCCTACAGCAAATGATGCGTATACATTGTTTTGCTCATTAAGCTGGTAAGTAATACCTATTTTAGGGTTAAAAAAGTTAAGTTCAACACTTTGTTGTGCATCTTGTAAGTTCCTGTCTATCCCATAAAAGCTATAGTAAATATGGCGGTACTGTGCATCGGCATAAAGTAAAACCTTGTTTAAATGCCACTCGGCGCGGTAAAAAATATTAAAGTCGTTCTTTTTGGCATTATCGCGGTAATATTCATAGTTGGGGCCTATCCCGGCGCTTTCTTTGGTATAAATTACATTGCCATAGTGCGCACCGGAGTATTGATTGTAAGCGCCGCCCAGGGTCATGTTCAGGTTACTTTGGGGCTGATATTTTAAGGCATAAGTAACACCATAAAATTCGTTATCAAGCCAGCGGCGGCGTGCCAGGTCGGTATTGTTAATGGTATCGGTACCAATAATTACCGGGTTTAAGCCATAATTGGCTACAGCATCCTGCCGGCGATACTCCTCATAGTACCCCTTGCCCTTGGTGTAATGCAATGCGCCGCTAAAAGATAGCTTACTGCTTATCTTCTGATCGTACAGTAACTGGTAGTGGTTTTGCAGGTAATCATCTACCTGGTCTTTATAAAAATTACCGGCATCGTCCATCAGGCCAAGTTCGTTATAAGTGCGGTTGTCCTTGCGGGTATTATCGCCAATAACATAATCGGCAATACCGTTCCAGGCCTGGTAAGTACGCTCGTGGCCCGATATTACGTTGGCCCTGATGGTGCTGTTTTTGCCATACCAGGCAGCGCTTAAGTAAAGGGACTTTAAATCGGACGTAGCCCTGTCAATATAGCCGTTGGAGTGGATGCGCGATAAACGTCCATCTAAACTGAAATGCCCATCCAATAAACCGGTACCGGCATTAACCGTGTTTTTGATAGAACCGTAGGAGCCGGCCGAAGTATTGATCTCGGCATAAGCGGTATCACGGCGGGTGGTTGTCTGGATGTTGATACTACCGCCAAACGCGCCCGCGCCATTGGTTGAGGTACCTACACCGCGCTGCACCTGGATATTATCAACCGACGAGGCCAGGTCGGGAAGGTCGATAAAGTATGATCCCTGGCTTTCGGCATCATTTAGGGGGATACCGTTGATAGTAACGTTAACCCGGGTATTATCAGAGCCACGGATGCGGATACCGGTGTAGCCAATGCCCGCGCCTGCATCGGATGTGGTAACAACCGATGGGGTTAGGCTAAGCAGGTAAGGCAAATCCTGCCCGAAGTTGTTTTTTGCTAAATCCTTTTTGCTGAGGTTGGTAAATGCCGTTGGCGAGTTTTTAACCGCACGGGTAGCGCTGATAGTCACTTCCTCGGCCGCGAAAGTGCCATTGCTCAGGGATAAGTTAATAACCTGGCTGGCTGCTAAAACGATATTTTTACTGATGGTTTGGTAACCAATAAAGCTGGCATTAAGCTGATATTTGCCTGGCTTAACATCATTAAGCTGATATTTGCCCGATGCATCTGCTATGGCGCTTCTGGCCGGATTTGTAAGGGTGATGGTTGCACCGGGCAGTGCTTCGCCCGATTGATTGGTTACTTTTCCGGATATGGAAAGTTGGGCCGATGCCAAAACAGGCAGCAGCAGGGCCATGATAGCCACGAATACATTTTTCAAAATTTTTAAACTAAAAATTAGTTAAACCATCTGCTCACCAGGGTACAATGGCAGTACACTTAACTTGTTACCTCTCCCTACGCCGGCATTACCCGGATCAGGTGCATGTTTAAGTCTGTAGTCGGAAGTCTGTAGTCGGAAGTCAATAAAAGACTTAGAACTTTAAACTCGGAACTTAAGACTCAAACAATGGGTTTGATCTCAGCCTGTCTTTCAGTTTGGTTAAAAACGCTCTGCAGTTCGTTTTTGGTTATACCAAAGCAAGGCACCCCTTGAGAATTATGGGGCAAAGATAGTTTTTTAGTCGGAAAGTCAAAAAAAGTCGGGAAGTCCGGAAAGCCCTCCAGTGAAATCGCGTTTAAAGTTTATAAGATTTATTTCGCGCAAAGACGCAGAGACGCAAAGTGATTTGCTTATTTTTCCTTTGCGGCTTAGCGACTTTGCGCGAAAAATCTAATAACATGATACCATTTGTACCTGTATAGCACAATATAGTTTACCATGAAATCTTAAACGCGATTTCCCTGAAGAGCCGCGCTTTCATTTCTGATTTTTAAAATGTTATTTGTAAATTTGGATAAAGACCATTGCTATGTTAACCGATACAGAGATAAAAAAGAAGTTGATAGCCACAATAAGAAATACCGATAACATGGATTTGCTAAGAGAGTTATTGATGATTACAGAGATGGAAGATGAAATTAGCGGCGTTTATCAATTAAGCCAGGAGGAAATAGCTGCGGTAAACGAAGGCATAGAACAAATAGATAACGGCCAATACCTGACCCATGAAGAATCAAATAGACGAGCAGACGAATGGCTAAAGAAATTCGATGGTCGGTAAGGGCTGATCGTGATAGGATAGCAATATTAGAATACTGGGCGAATAGAAATAAATCAACAGTTTACAGTAACAAGCTTAATAAGCTATTTATAAAAAAAGTTGAAGCGCTTGCCGAGCTCCCAGACTCGGGAAAGTCTACCAAGAATCCGTCAGTTAGAATAAAAATAGTTCGGGACTATCTATTATATTATCGCATTTCTGCAAAAGCGATTGATGTCTTAACCATTTGGGATAGCCGCCGGAATCCTAAAAAATTCAAATTATAAATACCAATCGCACCGTATTTTCCACCTTTCTCCTTTTACCTTTCTCCTTTCACCTCAAAAACGTACTTTTGCAAACTTTTATAAATATTGTTATGCTAAGAACTCATACCTGCGGCGAATTAAATATCAGCAACTTAGGCCAATCAGTTACATTGTGCGGCTGGGTACAAAAATCGCGCGATTTGGGCGGTACCACATTTATTGATGTGCGAGACCGTTATGGTTTAACCCAACTTGTTTTTAATACAGATACTGATGCCCTGCTACGCGAAAAAAGCCGCGAGCTTGGCCGTGAGTTTGTGATACAGGTTACCGGCAAGGTGCTGGAACGGTCAAACAAAAACACAAAAATACCAACCGGCGAAATTGAAATTGCCGTTGCCGGTATCGAGATATTGAACGCGGCTAAAATTCCGCCGTTCCTGATAGAAGACGAAACTGATGGTGGCGAAGAGCTGCGTGCCAAATACCGTTACCTTGATTTGCGCCGTGCGCCTGTTCGTAATAACCTTATCCTTCGCCACAAAATGGCACAGGAAATACGCCGTTATTTAAGCGATATTGATTTTTTGGAAGTAGAAACCCCGGTACTGATTAAATCGACTCCGGAAGGAGCACGCGATTTTGTGGTGCCAAGCCGCATGAACCCGGGCGAGTTTTACGCTTTACCGCAATCGCCGCAAACATTTAAGCAATTGCTGATGGTAAGCGGGTTCGACCGTTATTTCCAGATTGTGAAATGTTTCAGGGATGAGGACCTGCGTGCCGACCGCCAGCCAGAATTTACGCAAATTGACTGTGAGCTATCGTTTATTACCCAGGAGGATATCCTGAATATTTTTGAGGGTCTTACCCGCCACCTGTTTACTACCGTCAAAGGTATCGACCTGGGCGATTTTCCGCGGATGCAATATGCCGACGCTATGCGCCTTTACGGTTCTGATAAACCGGATGTAAGATTTGGGATGGAGTTTGTGGAATTGAATGATGTAGTAAAAGGTAAAGGCTTTGGTGTTTTTGACAACGCCGAATTGGTTGTGGGTATCAACGCCAAAAGTTGTGCCAGTTATACCCGCAAGCAACTGGATGAAATTACCGAATGGTTAAAACGCCCGCAAATTGGCGTAACCGGCATGATATATTGCCGTTATAACGAAGATGGTACTTTGAAATCATCGGTTGATAAATTTTACAGCGAGGATGAGCTGACCAACTGGGCCGCCGCATTTGAAGCCGAACGCGGCGATTTAATGCTGGTATTGGCCGGCAATGCCGATAAAGTACGCAAACAACTTAACGAATTGCGCCTTGAAATGGGTAGCCGTTTAGGCCTGCGCGATAAAAATAAATTCGCGCCGCTTTGGGTGCTTGATTTTCCGCTGCTGGAGTGGGACGAAGAAACCGAACGTTACCATGCCATGCACCACCCTTTCACCTCGCCAAAGCCGGAAGATATTGCCTTGCTGGATACTGATCCGGGAGCGGTACGCGCCAACGCGTATGACCTGGTTATTAACGGTACCGAAGTTGGCGGCGGGTCTATCAGGATCCATGACCGCGCCATGCAGTCATTGATGTTTAAGCACCTGGGCTTTTCGCCCGAAGAGGCGCAAAAACAATTTGGCTTTTTGATGGATGCCTTTGAATATGGCGCACCGCCGCATGGTGGCTTAGCCCTTGGGTTTGATAGGCTGGTATCTATTTTTGCCGGATTGGATTCTATCCGCGACGTGATTGCATTCCCTAAAAACAATTCGGGCAGGGATGTGATGATCGATTCGCCGTCAACCATTGCCGATACACAGCTTAAAGAGCTTAATATTAAAACAACAGTATAAGCTACAATATCAGGTTTGATATTAGTCGGTTATTTTTTCTCGCGCAAAGACGCCAGGAAGCTAAGAAAAATAAGCAAATCTCTTTGCGTCTTTGCTTCTTACCGTCTTTGCGTGAAATAAGCTATCCTTTTTATTGGAGATGTTTAAAAGCGATAGCTTGTATAGGTTTTTTTAATTGTAGCGTTTATGGTAGTTACGCCGTATAGGCACTAAACTGATCTGAATAAAAATGAAAAAAATTCTACTGTTACTGTTATTGCCCGTTGCTATGTTTTCATCGTGCCTGAAATCGAATAATGATGTGGTGCCTTTTGATAGCGCTAAACAGGCTGCTACCGATGAGGCAACCATCCAGGCTTACCTGGCAGCACATACCGAAATTCATGCGGTAAAAGATACAACCGGTGTTTACTACCAGATAATTACGCAGGGTACAGGCGCTACCCCGGCCTTAACAAGTACAATATCGGCGGCTTATACCGGTAAGTTAACCAATGGAACTATTTTTGATTCAAGCACAAACCTGGTGTACAAACTAAATGGCTTGATACCTGCGTGGCAAATTGCATTGCCATACCTTAAAACAGGCGGGCAAATGCTGATAATTACACCATCGCGCTACGCTTATGGTAATGCGCAGGCCGGCATTATTCCTGCAAATTCTGTCCTGATATTTTCTGTCAATTTAACCGCGGTAGCCAATTAGCGCTACAGTTTTTACGGGGGGATGAGTAAAAAAATATCCCTGCCTGTGCCGGCTTAAATTGATTTGGATTGTATATTTACTCTTGTGTATTTGCTGAAATGGAAATACTTGCCTGAATACGTTTTCACAATTTGCAGCGTTTAGTGTTTTTAACCCTATTAATGTTAACTGATCTGTATGAAAATGAAAAAACTTTTACTTTTAATTCTATTCCCTTTAGTCGTTCTATCCTCGTGTCTTAAAACAAGCGATGCCAACAATACACCAATTGTAACGCCGGCTGAGCAGGCTGTAACGGATGATGCCACTATACAAGCTTACCTGGCAGCACATACCGATATACACGCTTTAAAAGATACATCGGGCGTTTATTACCAGGTTTTAACGGCTGGCACAGGTTCATTCCCAAAAGTTAGCGCAACTGTTACGGTGAATTACACAGGTAGTTTGCTTAGCGGCACGCAGTTTGACAAGGCTACCAATTTTACGTCGGTTTTAGGAAACCTGATATCCGGATGGCAGATTGGCCTGCCTCATGTTGCCGCCGGTGGCCGTATCCTGCTTATCATACCATCGCGCTATGGCTATGGAAACGTTAACGTCGGCGCTATACCTGCCAATTCTGTATTGCTATTTACAATCGACCTGTTGTCTACATCGAACACCGATTGAAAGAGACATGATATAACGAATATAAAGGCCCGAAACACGCTTTCCGGGCCTTTATTATTTATTATATTTCCGCGGTTTTATCGCCCATTTCAAAAAGGGATATTATTTCTTTCATCATGAAAAATACCATATTAGTTGTCTTCGCCATCGTATTTGCTTTTGCATCATGCAAAACCGCACCGCCGGTGGATGCTGTTAAACAAGCCCGTATTGATGATTCGCTTATCCGGGTTTATCTTTCCAATAACCCGGTTGTAAAGGCCGTGAAAGATTCGTCGGGCCTGTACTACCAGGTAGTTAAGCCGGGCACGGGCGCCGTGGCAACCATCAATTCAACGGTTACGGTAAATTACCGTGGTAAGCTGCTTAACGGGCCGCCATTTGATTCGGCAAATGGTTACTCTTCGCCATTGGCGGCGCTGGTAAAGGGATGGCAAATAGGTATACCACATATAAAAGCAGGTGGTAATATTGTGCTGTTTGTGCCATCGGCTTTGGGCTATGGCGGGGCATCGTTAGGGCCTATCCCGGCAAATTCGGTGCTTATTTTTGATATTGACTTAACTGGGGTAAAATAACCGGCTGATACCAGGGATACAATAATTTTGAATTGAAAAGACATCAGCCTCAAATTCAAACCGGCACATTAAATTATCCGGCGTTTTGTTCTTATATTAACGGTTCAAAACTTGCGCCTATGAAATTACGCATCGCTCCCTTTTTTTTGTTGTTTACAACACAGGTATTTGCCCAGCAAAGTCAGGTAAGTACTAAAGCCGATGCCCTTAAAGACCAGGTAATAGCCTGGCGCCGCGATTTTCATGAACACCCCGAACTGGGCAACCACGAAGTGCGTACTTCGGCAATTATTGCCAAACACCTGCAATCATTGGGTATCCAGGTGCAAACGGGCGTAGCTACAACCGGGGTTGTCGGCATTTTAAAAGGTGGCAAGCCAGGCCCGGTAGTTGCCTTACGGGCAGATATGGATGGTTTGCCGGTTGTTGAGCGTACAGATGTGCCTTTTGCATCAAAGGTAAAAACCACGTATAACGGCCAGGAGGTTGGCGTAATGCATGCCTGCGGGCATGATTCGCACATGGCTATTTTGATGGGTGTGGCGCAGGTGCTCTCGGGCATGAAAAACGAGTTGCACGGAACTGTTAAATTTATTTTTCAGCCCGCCGAAGAAGGGGTAGAACCCGGCCAGAAAGGCGGCGCCGAAGAAATGGTGAAGGAAGGCGTGCTTGAAAACCCCAAAGTTGATGTAGTATTTGGCCTGCACATTAATTCGCAAACCGAGGTTGGTAAAATAACCTATCGCCCCGGAGGTACAATGGCAGGCGTTAACGATATGCAGATTATCGTAAAAGGGCGGTCGGCACATGGGGCCTATCCATGGTCGAGCGTTGACCCGATTGTGGTTTCGGCCGAGATTATCAACAACCTGCAAACTATAGTAAGCCGTAATATAAACATAACCGAAAACCCGGCAGTGGTAACCATTGGCGCCATCAAAGGTGGTAACCGGTCGAACATTATCCCCGAGAGCGTTGAAATGCTGGGTACCCTGCGTTCATTTACAGCCGCCGATGAAAAAATGCTGGTTGAGCGGGTTAAACAAATAGCAACAAAAACGGCTGAAGCACAAGGCGCTACTGCCGAGGTAAAGATTCCGTACAGCAGCCATTACCCGGTTACTTATAACGATCCGGCGCTTACACAGCAGATGCTGCCCAGCCTGCAAAAAACAGCAGGAGCCAAGAATGTGATGTTAAAGCCACCTGTTACCGGGGCCGAAGATTTTAGCTTTTACCAGGAAAAAGTACCCGGTATGTTCATTTTTTTAGGTGGGATGCCCAAAGGTGCCGACCCGCTTAAAGCCCCATCGCACCATACGCCCGATTTTTATATCGACGAAAATGGCTTTGCCCTGGGTGTAAAAGCATTGTGCAATTTAACGCTTGATTATATGAATGCTAAAGGGAAGTAAGGATGGTTTACTATTTAAAAAGATATTTATCTTTAAATAGATGATTGATGCTTAACTTTATAAGCCCAAAAAGCGCATGGGCAGCAATTTTTAACAGCATAAGATGAGGAAAAGCATATTAACAATGGTGTACACAAGCTTGTTATTAATTTTAATAACAAGCCAAAAAACCATTGCTGCGGATATGGCCGCCGAAGATACCGTAAAGAAAATTAACCCCGAGGTTTTGCAAACCATCAATACGGTTTTAAAAGCATCTTTTACATTTGATATTGATAAGGTTACTGATGTTTATGCCCCCAATGCTGTTGTTACCGACGAGCAGCAACCTTATTCATGGAACGGGCAGCTGGCCGGCGTACAGTGGGTAAATTCGGTACAAAAAGCGGTTAAGGATTTTAAAATCCACGACTTTGCCGTAAACATAAAAAAGATCAAAATTTTTCAGCAAACCGAAGAAGTAGCCTACCTGATTGTACCCGTTGAATACACCGGCACCGTAAACGGCGACCCATTTAACGAAGAAGGGGCGTTTTCCTTCGTGTTTCGTTACGTAAGCGGGAAATGGCTCATTAAAAGCCAGGCCTGGGTACCCAAAAACGGATTGTAATTTAAACCTGAACATACCTTATGGAATCTGAATTAATCCAGTATAAGCATTTTAATGATGCCGCCCTGGCCAACGCCCTTGTAGATGTGCTTGAAGAAGCGGGTATTGAATACGACGTTAAGGAAAGCAGTGCGGTATTTGATCCAGCTTTCAGGGCCGCCAATTTAACTGTTGAATACTCTATTAAAATAAAACCCGAAGATTTTGAGCGTGCAAACCAGCTGTTGAATGATAAAGAGCAGGAAAATGTAAACCAGGTGGATAAGGATCATTATTTATTTGGCTTTACCAATGCCGAACTGACAGATGTGCTTGCAAAAGCCGATGAGTGGAGCCCTTTTGATTACCAGCTGGCCCGCAAAATATTGCTTGAACGTGGTGTTACCATCAATGAAAAAACACTCACCGACCTTAAAACCGAACGCCTGGAAGAACTAAGGGCAACCGATCCGCCGCAAAGCGGATGGATAGTTGTGGGCTACATATTTGCATTGGCGGGTGGTGTGTTAGGAGTTTTTATAGGTTGGCACTTGTCTACATACAAAAAAACGCTCCCCGATGGCGAACAGGTTTACGGTTACAATGAAAGCGACCGTAAGCAAGGGAAATGGATTTTTTACTTATCCATAGCTGTTTTTGTACTTGCCATTATTTACCGCATAGCACCGGCATTTACCGGAAATTAAATTACCATTGGCCAACCTTCTTTTCATCTGCAGTAAAAACCAATGGCGCAGCCCTACAGCCGAGTTGCTGTTTAAAAACCATCCGGAACATACCGCCCACTCGGCAGGTATCGGTGCCACGGCCCGTATCCGGGTAACCCAAAAAATGATTGACCGGGCCGATGTTATATTTGTAATGGAGCGCAGGCATAAACAGCTGCTGAGCCAACGCCTGGAACTAAGCGGCAAGCAGGTAAAAGTGCTGGATATTGAAGATAATTATCAATTTAACGACCCCGAACTGATAGAAATATTAAGGACTGTTTTAAGCGGATACCTATAAAATCAAATATGAATTTTTTTTGTCTTGATTCTTGACTCCTGATTCTATTTCGTAGCGAATTTAACCTTAACGGTAACCTGTTCTGGTTTGCCATTGCTGTTGCCTACCCAGGTTGGGCCAGCTTTAATCAGGTCGATAGCCTTTTGATCGGCAATGGCCGAAAGGCTTTTTTTGATCTTGAAATCGCTTAAAGAACCATCGGTATTCACGGTGAATAGCACCGATACTGTTCCGGTGGCATCACCTTCGGGCACGATAGCGTTTGCCTGCAGGTATTTTTTTAAGCCTGCCATTTCACCTTGCGGATGTGCTGCAACTGTTTTTGATACTTTATCGGTTCCTGCAACTGTTACTTCGGCAAGGGCGTCATTATCCGGGTTAAGTACTACTTTAAGGCTATCGCCGCGTTTTACACTCACCTGCCTTGGCTGGTAGCCTATGGATGCAATATCAAGCGTTTCTTTATTTTGGGTAACCGGCATGCTAAAGTAACCATTTACATCGGTCACAGTACTCTTATTGGTGCCCGAAATGCGTATGGCCGCCCCAACAACCGGCATGTTATCACCTTTGCCAACTATAACACCATTTATACTGCTATAGCCAAACTGGGTTTTGGCATCTTTAGAGGTAACTACCTGCAAACCGCCAATATTCCCCATTAGTTTAGATTCAATGGGCTTGGATGCCTTTTCACGGGCCTTTTTAGCAAGCAGCGCAAGGCTATCCGCTTTCGCTTTGTTGTCGTTATAATTCATCACCACCATTTCGCTTATGGAGCTGTTTTCTTGCTTAGGCTCGACAGCCGGTTCGGTAACCTGGGGGACTTTCTTTAATACATCCCCGGCAGGCGCGGTGCTTTTATTATCGTCGGCTGATATTTCCTGTTGATAAACCGATTTACCGGCAGTGTATTTCCGGGGAGTAAACGGCTTGTCGGCACTGGTTAAAACGGGTTGTTTTGCCGCATTATTTGCCATTAGGGTTTCCTGCGTGGAATGAGGCGGCGGCGTTGCCACGGTATCTTTATTGACAACCTGTGTTTTATCTTTTTGTAATTCGGCCAGTTGCTTTGTTTGTTCCGGCGAGGTCCTTTTTATCCACAAGCCGCCAATGGTAAGCACAATAAGAACCGATGCCGCTATTGACCATACCTGCCATGATATCACACGGCCTTTCTTTTGTTCGGTACGTTGCTGTAGCCTTGCGGTAAGGTCGGCAAGGTTGGCTTGCTGGTTTTTAGGGGCTTGTTCAAAACCCTCCAGCGCATCCATTAAAAAAGGGTCATCAAGGGCATCGTGTTCCAGCCGGTGCATAGCTTTGGCATCAAGTTCCCCGTTTAGGTACTTTCTAACTTGCAATATGTCGGCCTTTTTAGTGTTCACTGCTCTTCTCCAGGCAAATTTTAAGATTGCGTTTGCCGTTTTGTATATAGCTTTTTACCTCGTTCAGGCTAAAACCTGTTACTTCGGCAATTTCTTTGTAGCACTTTTCTTGTAAATAAAACAAATCGATGCTTTGTTTTTGGGCACCGGCCAGTTTATCAATGCACTGCTCCAAAGCTTTATAGGCTTCTTCGCGGTTATTGTCGTCATGATGCAGTAATGGCGTAAATTCCATAACATCATCTAAATTAATTACATCCAGTTTTTTACCGGCCCTTAACTGCATTAAGCAATAATTGCGCCCCAATACATAAAGCCAGTTCCTGAATATGCTGATGTCGTGCTTTTTAACTTTATCTACCAGTTCTTCAAAAATGCCCATTACGGCATCTTTAGCGCCATCTTCATCTTTCAGGTATTTTAAACATACACCGTAAACCAGGCCCATATATCGTTCATATAGTTGTCCTAAAACCGCAACATCGCCGTTTTTACGGTAAATGTTAAGCAGTTCGTCATCCGTTGATGTGCCTGTTTTGCCTGGTTTAATAAAATTGGTCATTAAAAAGGTGCAAAATAAATTTTTTTAACGGTTTATGGAAATTATCCGCCGCCTGCATCCTTATTAAAAAACAACCAGGGATGAAAAAGTTAGTTTTAATTATTTTATTGTTTGCCGGTTTAACTGGGTTTAAGCCGAACAGCAGCCACCGCATTAGCGGAACCGTATATGATAGCAAAGATAGTTTAGCGATACCGGGAGTATCGGTTTTGCTTAAGGGCTCCGGTTTTGGAACACAAACCGATGCCAAAGGCAACTATTCTATTATTGTACCCGACGACAACGCCGTACTTACCTTCAGCTTTATTGGTTATACCACACAGGATGTAAAAGCAGGTAAAGGCAAAGTGTTGAAAATTTACCTTCATGCAAGTTCAAACCAACTAAGTGAGGTTGTGGTAACAGGTTATGGAGTACAAAAACGGAGGGAAATTACAGGAAGTGTGACTACTATATCTACAAAATCATACAAGGCAAAAGGCTTAATTGGCAAAGCATCCGGCCTTGTAGCAGCAGAGAAAGTATCTGCGGTCTACGGTTATTCGGCTAATGCCGATTTTAAAATGCCTGCCCCGGTAGTTACCGATGAAAGTTACAAAGGCATCGAAGAAAATGGTTTCAAAGCGGTATCGGCCGAGCCGCTCTCGACATTTTCTGTTGATGTGGATGCGGCATCGTACGGCAACGTTAGGCGATTTATCAATAACGGCCAGTTACCACCGGCAGACGCGGTGAGGATTGAGGAGATGATAAACTACTTCAGCTACAACCTGCCGGGGCCAACAGATGGCGGACCGGTGGCCATCCATACCGAACTATCTGCAGCCCCATGGAACAGCAAACACCGCCTGCTGCGTATAGGCCTTAAAGCAAGGACGGTACCTACCGAAAAACTGCCTGCATCAAACCTGGTATTTTTAATAGATGTATCGGGATCAATGAACGAGCCTAATAAATTGCCTTTGGTACAATCGTCACTAAAAATGCTGGTTAACCAACTGCGGGCGCAAGATAAGGTTACCCTGGTTGTTTACGCCGGCGCGGCGGGCGTAGTGCTGCCTGCAACCGGCGGCGATAAAAAGGAAACCATTAATAACGCCATTGATAATTTAAGCGCGGGCGGCTCAACAGCTGGCGGACAAGGCATTAAGCTTGCTTACCAGATTGCCAAGCAAAACTTCATGAAAAATGGCAATAACCGGGTGATTTTAGCTACCGATGGCGATTTTAACGTAGGCGCATCAAGCGACGATGATATGCAGAAGCTGATTGAACACGAAAGGGAAAGCGGTATCTCGTTATCGGTTTTAGGCTTTGGCATGGGTAATTACAAGGATAGCAAGATGGAAACCCTGGCCGATAAAGGCAACGGTAACTACGCCTATATTGATAACATTACCGAAGCCCGCAAAACCCTGGTGAGCGAATTTGGTGGCACCCTATTTACCATTGCCAAAGATGTAAAACTACAGGTGGAGTTTAATCCCGCCAAGGTACAAGCCTACCGCCTGGTTGGTTACGAAAACCGGGTACTGGCCAAAGAGGATTTTAATGATGATAAAAAAGATGCCGGCGATATGGGCTCGGGGCATACGGTTACCGCTTTTTATGAAATAGTGCCCGCGGGGGTAAAAGATGATTATTCGGCCAGCGTGGATCCATTAAAATATCAGAAACCTAAACCTGTTGCCTATTCAAACGCATCTGATGAAATGATGACCATCAAATTCAGGTACAAGGAGCCAACATCGTTAAAAAGCAAATTGAGCCAGGTTACGGTTAAAGACGAGCCAATCAACCTGAAATCGACATCAACAGATTTTAGGTTTGCCGCCGCTGTTGCCGAAATCGGCATGCTGCTGCGCGATTCGAAGTTTAAACAAAATTCCGGGTATGACCAGGCCATTAAAATGGCCCGGGCCGCCAAAGGCGATGACACCGAAGGGTACCGCGCCGAATTTATTAAACTGGCCGAAAGCGCCAAGCTGCTAAGCAAAACAGAGTTTGCCGCAAAAGGTGACGAGTAGAGGGCTCAAAAACAGAAGTGCAATTAAATATCGAATAATGAATTTTGAATGTCCAACACCGAAGTTTTTCTTTCCTTCATTATTCGACATTGGGCATTCGGTGTTCGATATTTAAAACGGTCGTAATTCTCTAACTTAACAACATTGGAGGAATGCCAATAAACAATTGAAAAATCAATACCTATACCATATCAGTCAAAAGCCCGGCAGTTTTTTTGCCGGGCTTTGTTATGCAATACCTGATATGGCTGCTTAAGCTTAAGCGCTATAAATTAATTACGCTGTAGTTGTAGCGCCCGGAACTTGGGTAATGAACAAGTGCGGAGAGTGAATGCCTATTTTATGTTCATCAAAAGCCTTTTTGATAAGCTCCTGGGCGCCAAAAAGCACTGTCCAATAATCCAGGGCCTTAGTAAACGGGCAAACGCCAAGCCCGATTTTGCCTTCATTTATTTTAAATACGTTTACAATGGGCGCAGGTTGTGCTAAAATAAGCGGGTGGCTCAGGCATGCTTCTATAGCTATTTTACGCACAAAGTCCAGATCATTTTGTGGTTCAATTTCCAGCGAGATATCTACACGGATGCTGCCATGCCTGCTGTAGTTAACAACCGTATTATTTGAAACCGCACCGTTTGCCAGTATAACCGTTTTGTTATCGGGTGTAAGCAATATGGTGTTAAAAATCTGGATCTCGATAACCTCGCCGTTTTGGCCCTGCGAATCAATAATGTCGCCTATCTTAAAGGGCTTAAAAATCAGGATAAGCACGCCTCCGGCAAAGTTGGCCAATGAGCCTTGTAATGCCAGGCCTACTGCCAAACCTAAGGCACCAATAATAGCTACAAACGATGTTGTTTGAATGCCCAGCATGCCGGCTACCGTTATCAACAGTAAAACCCGTAGGCCGGCCGTCATGATGCTGCCTAAAAATGATTGGAGCGATACATCAATTTTTCCTTTTGCCATTGATGCGGTAAGCAACCGGCCTATCCATTTAATAATATAAAGGCCAATAACCAATACAAGCGCGGCGCTCAATAAGTTGATGCCGAAAGTACTTAACCAGGCAAAAATTGCTGTGGAGTAAAAAGAAACATTTTGCATAAAAAAGATTGTTTGGGGTGATTAATTTGGTTTGATGATTTTTATATGGTACCTGCAAGGTTAATTTACTTTTGTAAAGTACATAATAAAAATAAAAAATACAGTGCAAACTAAAGATTAACAGCCCCTTAATATTAATGTAAAGCCCAATTGAATTTGCCCTGTCGTTTTTTTACTTAATTATAAAATAGTTTTTTTATGATTTAAATTGGGCATGTAATTGCCGCATTAACGCAACTGTAGTATTGCATAAAAATACTGCAATATAGAGGGCATTCTTAATTCTTACCGTCAATAAACTAAACGTTTCGCATTCCATGTTCCATCATTTTTTGATGTTTCGGACACTGCGTTGTGAAACACAATTTTTACCTGCAACACTTTTTAATATTATTTAAAAAGTATAATTTGCGTAACGTTTCCAATTATAAACGCATTCAAAAAACTAAGTTTTCTTTATGAAAAAATTAATCATGTTACTCGGTTGCTGTGGCCTGCACGCCTTGTCGTTTGGCCAGGCGCCTAACAATGCCCTGTCAATCATCCCCGAGCCTGTTAAGGTTACCCAAAAGATGGGCACATTTGTATTGCCCAAAATTGTTGTGTTGGAAACAGGGACCCAACCTGGGGTGGCTCCGGTTATAGCTTACCTGAAAAAGAAGCTTGGCACCGCGGCAGGTACTGCTGTAGCTGTAAAAAACGTTGCGCCAACGGCATCCATAAAATTTGTTATCAATAAAAAAAATGATCCGCTGATTGGTGCCGAAGGTTATAACCTATCGGTAACTGCAAAAAAAGTGGTGATAAAAGCAAATGCGCCCGCCGGTTTATTTTATGGCGTGCAAACTTTTATGCAGTTACTGCCAAAGGAAATAGAAAGTAAGGAATTTGTGAAAGGTGTTAAATGGACAGCCCCTGCGGTTGATATAACCGATTACCCAAGGTTTGAATGGCGGGGCCTGATGTTTGATGTTGCCCGCCACTTTTTTACCAAAGCCGAGGTGGAGCAGTATATTGATAACATGGTAAAATACAAGCTTAACCTGCTGCACCTGCATTTAACCGACGATGAAGGCTGGCGTGTAGAAATTAAAAGCCTGCCAAAACTAACTACTGTGGGCGCTTATAATGTAAAAAAAGTTGGGCAGTTTGGCACATTTACCCCGCCGGCTGCTGATGAGCCACGTACCTACGGCGGCTTTTATACCCAGGAAGATATAAAGGAACTTGTACAGTACGCCAAAGACCGTTTTGTAAATATTTTGCCCGAGGTTGATGTTCCGGGCCATAGCCTTGCAGCAGTAGTGGCTTATCCTGAACTTTCATGTACGCCGGGTGCCGATAAATACGTAGTAAACTCCGGCGAGCCTTTTATGAACTGGAACGGGCCGCATAACACCGCCATTGTAGATAATACCCTTTGCCCGGCTAATGAAAACGTATACGTTTTTTTGGATAAGGTGATGACCGAAATTGCCCAGCTTTTCCCCTTTGGATATATCCATGTAGGCGGCGATGAGTGCGCTAAAAACTTTTGGGAACAAAGTGAGGCGATTAAGGCGCTGATGGTAAAAGAAAACCTGAAAACCCAGCAGGAGGTACAAAGCTATTTTGAAAAACGCCTTGAAAAAATAGTAGAATCAAAAGGGAAAAAATTTATGGGATGGGACGAGATACTGGAAGGGGGCCTTGGGCCCAACGCAGCTGTAATGAGCTGGCGGGGCGTTAAAGGCGGTATTGAAGCGGCTAAAATGGGCCACGATGTAGTGATGAGCCCAACAACATTTGCCTATCTGGATTATATGCAAAGCGATGTAAACGAAACCAAAGTTTATGCCAAACTACGCCTGAACAAAACTTATGAATATGAGCCGGTGCCCGATAGTGTAGATGCTAAACTGATAAAAGGTGCCCAAGCCAATCTGTGGACAGAGCAGGTATACAACATACGCCAGGCCGAGTATATGACCTGGCCGCGTGGTATGGCCATTGCCGAACTGGTATGGTCGCCCAAAGAGAAAAAAAGCTGGCCATACTTTTTTGGCAAGGTTGAAAAACATTTTGAACGCTTTGATGAGGCCGAAACCAAATATGCGCCAAGTGTTTACGACCCTTCGTTCAGCGCTACTAAAAATCCGGATAATACACTTAAAATAACCCTTACCGGCGAGGCCCCTGGCCTGGATATTTATTACAGTTTTGATAACTCATTCCCTGATAATTTTTATCCTAAGTACACTGCTCCTGTTGATGCACCCAAAGATGCAACGCAATTAAGGGTGATAACCTATCGTGGTAAAAAAGTAATTGGACGCATGACAACCATGCCATTGGCTGATCTGGCAAAGAAGGCGAAGTAATTTCCTGAGCATTCCGAGTAAAAAAAGAGACCTGACTTTGAAAAGAGCCGGGTCTCTTTTTTTTGCGATGTGGTTTATAAAAGGACTTATCTTATCAGGCGGATGGCAGCGTTATGATATGGTCTAATATCATCTGGGTTGCCCCGGTATGCTCCCTTACATAATCGCCTGCTTTTTTGCTTGTAATATTGTAAAAAGCTTCGTCATTAACCAACGTATCAACAATGCCTTTGAGCTGGCTGCCATCACTGATGCTAAACCCGGCCTTTAAAGCGATAAGCTCCTTTGCCTCATTGAATTTTTGATAATTAGGACCAAAGATAACAGGCAAGCTAAATGCGGCCGCCTCCAATGTATTATGTATCCCTACGCCAAAACCACCGCCTATATAAGCGATGCTGCCGTAAGCATATAAGGAAGAGAGCATGCCGATATTGTCGATAACCAGGGTGGCGAGTAGTGAGTAGTGGGTGGCGGGTCCAGAATTTTGAATTTTGAATTTTGAATTTTGAATTATCTCCGAGTATTTAATTGCCGATCCTGCAGGTAACAAATTAACCAGGTTATTAATCCTGGTTTCGCCAATTTCATGGGGGGCAAAAATAAATTTCCAGTCGGGGTATAGTTCGGGTAGGGCGGCAAGCAAGGCTTCGTCCTGCGGCCAGGTGCTGCCGGCAATAAAAACTTTTTGGCCGTTTATAAATTCGGCAACATCGGGAATTTCTTTGGGACGTTGGGCATTGGCCCATACCCTGTCAAAGCGGGTATCGCCGCTAACCGTGGTGTTAGTTATTCCAACAGATTGCAATAGCTGTTTCGATGCCTCGTCCTGTAAAAAAAACTGGCTTACAAAGCTTAATATTTTGCGATGCAGGCCGCCGTACCATTTAAAAAAAATCTGTTTCGGCCTGAAAATTCCCGATATGATGTACAGGGGAATTTGTCTTTTATGCGACTCTTTAAAAAAATGATACCAATACTCGTACTTGGTAAAAATGGCCATTTCGGGCTGTATGGCATCAATAAATTGTTTGGCATTTTTGGGCGTATCCAATGGTAAATAGTACACAAAATCAGCAAGTGGTGTGTTTTTCCTGATCTCGTACCCCGATGGCGAAAAAAAAGAAATCACTATCTTTTTGCCCGGATATAAGGCCCTTATCGCCTCTAATATCGGCCTGCCCTGCTCAAATTCGCCTAATGAAGCAAAATGAAACCAAATACTGCTATCTATACGTATAAGCTTTTGATTTTTCCGGCCGTTTATCCATTGGCTTGCTTTTTGATTAAACAGCGAAGCCATGTAAACGGTTACAAAATAAAGCCGTAATCCTATAGTATATAATAATATCATTTTAGCGTATGAATTGTATCTTAGCAAAGGTTAAAATTAACAACAAAAACTAATACTGTAATAATTAATAACCCCGTGCTATTAAAGTCTGCTTTCACATTATCCCGGGAACAAAATACTAAACACTTAAAAACAAAATAAACTATGAAAATTGCTGTAATCGGAACAGGCTATGTTGGATTGGTAACCGGAACCTGCCTGGCCGAAACCGGAAACGAAGTTATATGTGTTGACATTGTAGAAGAAAAAGTGAACAAGATGCGGGCGGGCGAAATGCCGATTTATGAACCCGGGCTTGATTTGTTATTTAACAGGAACATAAACCAGGAAAGGTTAACCTTTACCACCAACCTTGCCGAAGCTATAGCCCCTGCAAAGGTTATATTTTTAGCCTTGCCTACCCCTCCGGGTGCCGACGGATCTGCCGACCTGAGCTATGTGCTTGGTGCCGCAAAAGATATTGCAAAGCTTATTACCGAGTATAAGGTTATCGTAACCAAATCAACTGTGCCCGTAGGTACAGCTGATAAAGTAACCGCAGTGCTAAAAGCCAATACCGATGTGCCATTCGCCGTGGTATCAAACCCCGAATTTTTACGCGAAGGTGTGGCCGTTGAAGATTTTATGAAACCAGATAGGGTAGTTATTGGTACCATGGACGAGAAAGCCCGCCAGATTATGGGCGATTTATATGCCCCTTACGTACGCCAGGGTAACCCTATCCTTTATATGGATGAACGCTCGTCTGAGCTTACAAAATACGCCGCAAACTCATTCCTGGCCACCAAAATAACCTTCATGAACGAGATTGCCAACATGTGCGAATTGGTAGGCGCCGATGTGGATATGGTGCGTAAAGGCGTGGGTGCCGATGCCCGTATAGGTAAGCGCTTCCTGTTCCCTGGCGTTGGCTATGGCGGCAGCTGTTTCCCTAAAGATGTGCAGGCGCTTTCAAAAGCAGCAGAGGAAAATAAATATGAGTTCAAGATCCTGAACTCGGTGATGGAAGTTAACGAAACACAAAAAAGGCGTTTGGTAGTTAAGCTGCGCGAGTATTATGGGGCTGACGGGCTGAAAGGCAAACACTTCGCTCTTTGGGGATTGGCATTTAAACCCGAGACCGATGATATCCGCGAAGCACCGGCTTTATACATCATTGATGACCTTATTGCGGCCGGAGCTACGGTAACCGCATATGACCCTGAAGGGATGCCAAATGTTAAAAAATTACTCGGCGATAAAATTGCGTATGCTAAAGACAGGTACTCGGCACTTGAAAACGCCGATGCTTTATTGATTGTTACCGAATGGCCGGTTTTTCGTACCCCGGATTTTGATTTCATGAAAGAAAAGTTAAACGCGCCTGTTATATTTGACGGACGTAATTTATATGACCTGGACAGGATGAAAGATTATGGTTTTTATTACAGCAGCATCGGACGTAAAGTAGTTAGTTAATGACAGAACGTAAAAGAATTTTAATTACCGGGGCGGCGGGCTTTTTAGGCTCGCACCTTTGCGACAGGTTTATTAAAGAAGATTACCATGTAATAGGCATGGATAATTTGATTACCGGCGACTTACGCAATATACAGCACCTGTTCAAACTTGAAAATTTTGAATTTTACAATCATGATGTTTCCAAGTTTGTATTTGTTCCGGGCGAGTTGCATTATATCCTGCACTTTGCCTCGCCGGCAAGCCCGATAGACTACCTGAAGATCCCTATCCAAACTTTAAAGGTTGGATCATTAGGAACGCATAACCTGCTGGGTTTGGCAAGGTCAAAAGGCGCAAGGATGCTGATTGCATCCACGTCTGAAGTTTATGGCGATCCGAACGTAAACCCGCAGCCCGAGGAATACTGGGGCAATGTAAACCCGGTTGGTCCAAGGGGTGTTTATGACGAAGCCAAGCGTTTCCAGGAAGCTATTACCATGGCTTACCATACCTTCCACGGTTTGGAAACCCGTATCGTGCGTATTTTTAATACCTATGGGCCAAGGATGCGGCTGAACGACGGCCGCGTGTTGCCCGCTTTTATTGGGCAGGCGCTAAGGGGCGAATCATTAACCATGTTTGGCGATGGATCGCAAACCCGGTCATTTTGCTATGTAGATGATTTGGTTGAAGGTATTTACCGCCTGTTACACAGCGATTATGCACAGCCTATGAACATTGGTAACCCGGATGAGATCACCATAAAACAATTTGGCGAAGAGATTATCAAATTAACCGGCACCGACCAGGAATTGATTAGCCTGCCGCTGCCTACCGATGATCCGAAACAGCGCCGCCCGGATATTACCAAGGCAAAAGCTATTTTAGGCTGGGAGCCAAAGGTATCAAGAAGCGAAGGTTTAAAGATCACTTTGGATTACTTCAAATCGTTGCCCGAAACCGAAATAAATCATAAGGATTTTACTTACTATAATAAGTAGTAAAGGATGTCCTTTCTACAAACAATATCCGGATAACCACCTTTTAGTAAAGTAAAAGGTGGTTGTTTAGTAAAAGGAGGTATGTAAATTCATCCATTTGTTTACCTTTATGGCTTACTATATACCCTACTTAAAAATGAAGATATTAGTGACCGGTGGCCTCGGATTTATTGGCTCCCATACCGTTGTCGAACTGGTAAATGCAGGCTACGAACCTGTTATTGTTGACGACCTATCAAACTCAGACCCTAAAATTTTAGATCAGCTTGCCAAAATCATCGGCTACAAACCGGTTTTTCATAAGCTTGACTTATGTGACGAAGCTGGTGTAAAGGCCCTGGCCATTGCCGAGCCCGATGTTGCCGGTATCATTCACTTTGCTGCATTCAAAGCAGTAGGTGAGTCGGTTGAAAAACCATTGAAATACTATCGTAACAATTTTTACTCGCTTATCAATTTACTGGATGCTTATTATAGCAAACCATTGAATTTTGTGTTCTCATCAAGCTGCACTGTTTACGGCCAGCCGGCGCAATTGCCGGTAACCGAAGAAGCGCCTGTGCAGCCGGCCCAATCGCCCTACGGTAATACCAAACAAATAGCCGAGGAGATTTTGAAAGATATGATAGCTTCTGGCACCAGCAGTTATAAAGTAGTATCGTTAAGATATTTTAACCCGGTTGGTGCGCATGAAACCGCGCTTATAGGCGAATTGCCCATTGGGGTACCTCAAAACCTGGTGCCGTTTATTACCCAGACCGCCATTGGCAAACGCGAAAAAATAACGGTATTCGGCAATGATTATGACACCCCGGATGGCAGCTGTGTACGCGACTATATCCACGTAGTTGATTTGGCCAAGGCGCATGTTGCCGCGCTGAAATTGGCCGAACGCGACGATTACCAGGGATACGATGTGTTTAACCTGGGCACAGGCCAGGGAAGTACCGTATTAGAAGTGATCCACGCGTTTGAAAAAGCGACCGGTGTAAAGGTAAACTACCAGATTGGTGCGCGCCGTGCAGGTGATGTGGAAAAGGTTTGGGGCGATGTAACCAAATCGACCAATAAACTTGGCTGGAAAACAGAATTGGGTTTAGAAACCATGATGTCATCGGCCTGGGAATGGGAAAAGTATATAGCTCAAAACCCGTTATAAACTAAAATTTCAGCAAATGCAAAAAATCATTATTACGGGTGGCGCAGGGTTCATAGGATCGCACGTGGTGCGCCGCTTTGTGAAAACGTATCCAAATTATAAGATCATCAATTTAGACAAGCTGACATACGCCGGTAACCTCGAAAATTTAAGAGATATCGAAAACGAGCCTAATTACAGCTTTGTTAAAGGTGATATTGTTGATCTTGAGTTTATAAATAATCTTTTTAATGCCGAGAAGCCCGATGCCGTAATCCACCTTGCAGCTGAATCACATGTTGACCGTTCGATTACCAACCCTTTGGAGTTTGTAATGACCAATGTGGTAGGTACCGTAAATTTGCTGAATGCCGCCCGTGAAAGCTGGCAAGGACGCTATGATCAAACCCGTTTTTACCATGTATCAACCGATGAAGTGTATGGTACTTTGGGCGAAGATGGGATGTTTACCGAAGAAACAGCGTATGATCCTCATTCGCCGTACTCGGCATCTAAAGCCAGTTCAGATCATTTTGTACGCGCTTACCAGGATACTTATGGCATGAATGCCGTAATATCCAACTGCTCAAATAACTACGGCTCATTCCATTTTCCGGAGAAGCTGATACCGCTGGCCATCAACAACATTAAACAAAGTAAACCTGTACCTGTTTATGGCAAAGGCGAGAATATTCGCGACTGGCTTTGGGTAGAGGATCATGCAAGGGCCATTGATGTAATATTCCACAATGCAAAAGCAGGCCAAACCTATAATATTGGCGGCCATAATGAATGGAAAAACATCGACCTGATTAATTTGCTTTGCACTATACTGGATAAAAAACTGGGCAGGGCCGAAGGAGAATCGGCCAAATTGATTACCTATGTTACAGACAGGGCGGGGCATGATCTGCGTTATGCCATAGATGCCACCAAATTGAAAACGGAGCTTGGCTGGGTACCAAGTATTACTTTTGAAGAAGGACTGGAAAAAACCGTAGATTGGTACCTTGCAAATGAGGAGTGGCTTAACCACGTAACTTCGGGTAGCTACCAGCAATATTACAAGGGGCAGTACAATAACCGTTAACTATGTTTGGTTTTTTTAAAAGTAAAAAAGGGAAAAAAGAGATAACATTCAACTATGAATCTATCATGGTTGATATGCACTCGCATGTTTTGCCGGGAATTGACGATGGCGCGCAAACGCCACAGGATTCGGTAATCCTGATTCGGAAAATGATGGACCTGGGCATAAAAAAGATTATAGCCACGCCACATGTCATGATCGATTTTTATCGCAACACGCCCGAAACAATTGCTGCATCGCTGGAGTTATTGAAAGCCGAACTGGTAAAAGAAAATATAGATATCCCCATAGAAACGGCCGCCGAACATTATTTTGATGAAACGTTTGAGGCACGTGTAAATGAGGGCAGGTTAATGACCATGGGCGATAATTACGTACTGTTTGAGTTTTCATTTATCAACCAGCCGCCCAATGTTGTACCCGTTTTGCAAAGAATGAACGATTTGGGATATAAACCCATTTTAGCACATCCCGAAAGATACCCTTACATGGATTTGGAGCAATACAAAAACATTCAGGGCTGGGGTTGTAGTATGCAACTGAACACCATATCGTTAACAGGGTACTACGGCAGCGATGTAAAAAGAAAAGCAGAATCGCTGATAGATAATCAACTGATAGATTTTATATCAAGTGATATGCACCACGAAAGGCACGCCATGGCCCTTAAAGATGCCTTACGCACCACTTACCTGGAGAAACTGATGTTTGATACCCCGTTGAAAAACAAGCTTCTTTTTTAATGGTAAAAATTGACGAATAAAAAAGTGGGATTGTGCTTTCGACGAATCAAATCTCAAAAAAAGGAATAAGAATTAAAGAAAAGATACTCTAACGGGTGTCTTTTTTACTTTCCGGGTTTTCCAATCCAAAGCAACCTAAACCTGCATAGTAATACTTACTTCCTTTTTTTTACTCGAAAAATCTTTGGGTAGCCTCTTGTTATTTCAAAACATAATATATACTATTGTGTAATATTGACACAATGTTGTTATTTGCTGTTAATAAACAAGTTATAACCAATTATTACGCACCTTCTTTTTTAACCCTTAATCATGAAAATAAGCTACAGATCTGGTGTTGCTATTGTAATTATGTGGGCGGCCGGGAGTTTAAACTCGTCGGTACAAGCTCAAACCAAAAAACAACCGCTGCAATTGCGGGCAAACAACGTAAAGCAGATAGTAGCTGCGATGACGTTGGAAGAAAAATCAAAACTGGTAGTAGGTATGGGCTTTAAAATGCCCGGAATGCCCCCGCCGGTAAAAGGCAAAAAGCCCGAGGCCATAGATATTGGCGGGTTTAAGTTGCCTCCGTCTGATCCTGATGCTTATAATATTCCCGAAAAAGTTCCGGGGGCGGCTGGTCGTACCCATGCTATACCGCGTTTGGGGATTCCATCCATGACAGTTTCTGATGGTCCGGCAGGTTTACGTATCGAACCTATTCGCGATGGTGATAAGTCAAAAACTTATTACGCAACAGCTTTCCCGGTGGCAACTTTATTAGCCAGCAGTTGGGATACCCAGTTGGTAAACAAAGTAGGTGTTGCTTTTGGTAACGAAGTGCGTGAATACGGCGTGGATATATTATTGGCGCCAGGCATGAACATCCACCGTAATCCGCTGGGCGGCCGTAATTTTGAATATTACTCAGAAGACCCGCTGGTAGCAGGCAACATGACTGCTGCAATTGTAAATGGCGTACAATCAAACGGTGTTGGTACATCCATCAAACACTACGCAGCCAACAACCAGGAAACCAACCGTAACTCTATCAATACCATTGTAAGCGAAAGGGCCATGCGCGAGATTTACCTTAAAGGTTTCGGCATTGCTGTGAAAAAATCACAACCGTGGACCGTAATGTCGTCTTACAATAAATTAAACGGAACTTATACTTCTGAAAGGCGCGACCTGTTAACCACCGTTTTAAAAGACGAATGGGGCCTGAAAGGCTTTGTAATGACCGATTGGTTTGGCGGCAAAGATCCCGTGGCGCAAATGAAAGCCGGTAATGATTTGATAATGCCGGGCAGCCCAAGCCAGTCAGAAGCTATAGTGGCTGCTGTTAAGGCTGGATCATTGAGCATCAAACAACTGAATGCCAATGTGGAACGGATGCTGAATGTGATTGTTAAGTCGCCATCGTTTACCAAATACAAATACTCAGATGCTCCTGATTTGGCGGCCCATGCTAAAGTAGCACGCGAAGCAGCAGCCCAGGGTATGATTTTGCTTAAGAATGATGACCATGCTTTGCCATTTTATCCTGCAAAAAGGATAGCTGTATTTGGCAACACCAGCTATGATATGATTGCAGGCGGTACAGGTAGCGGCGATGTTAATAAGGCTTACACCATTTCGCTGATGCAAGGTTTAACAAACGCCGGTTTTAAAGTACAGGAAAAGCTATCAGGCAGCTACGCTGCTTACCTGGCCGATATGAAGCTGAAACAGCCAAAACCTAAAAATTTCTTTGATCACCCTGCCCCTATTCCGGAGATGGATGTAAATAGCATTGTGGCCGACGAAGCTGCAGGTGCCGATGAAGCACTCATCACCATCGGCAGAAATGCCGGCGAAGGAGCCGACAGAAAACTGGAAGGCGATTACTACTTAAATGATGCCGAAAAAGGCCTGATTAGGGGAGTGGCCGATGCTTTCCACGCCAAAGGAAAAAAGGTTGTTGTTGTGTTAAATATTGGCGGCGTTATTGATGTTGCCAGCTGGCGCGATGAGGTTGATGGTGTTTTATTGGCCTGGCAGCCAGGCCTTGAGGCAGGTAACGCTATTGCCGATGTGTTAAGCGGTATGGTTAACCCATCGGGCAAACTGGCTACCACTTTCCCAATGGATTATAAGGATGTGCCATCGGCCGGTAATTTCCCGGGTACACCAGCAGCTAAACCAGAAACCGTTACTTACGAAGAAGGAATTTATGTTGGCTACCGTTATTATGATGCCGCCAAAGTAAAACCGGCCTATGAGTTTGGTTACGGCCTGTCATACACTAAATTTAAATTTAGCGACTTAAAGCTAAGCGCTCCTAACTTTATGCACAGCATTACCGCTACCGTGACAGTTAAAAATACAGGAGATATTGCCGGCAAGGAAGTTGTGCAATTATACCTGGGCGCGCCTAAAAAAGACCTTGATAAACCAGAGCAAGAGTTAAAAGCATTTGCCAAAACCCGCCTGCTTGCAGCCGGCGAATCGCAAACACTAAGTTTCACCATCAAAGCAGCCGACCTGGCATCTTTTTACACCAGCCGCGAAGCCTGGATAGCCGACGCCGGTAAATATGAAGTAAGGATTGGTTCATCATCAAGACAGATTGAAGAAAAAGCCTCGTTTAAACTGGCCAAAGATATCACTGTTGAAAAAGTGGTTAAGGCTTTGGTGCCCGAGGTTGCTATCAATGAGCTGAAGCTGAAATAGCGGTATATTCCCGTCATTGCGAGGTACGAAGCAATCCCGAACTATGTGGGACTAAGCATGTCGGGGATTGCTTCGTGCCTCGCAATGACGTTTTTTCACACATAATAACTATCTAAACTATGCCATTGCAATCTCGTGTTGCAATGGCTTTTACAGGTACAAGGCAATTATAAATACAAACCAAACAATTACAATCTTCATGGCAAAACAATTCAAATTTATCGCGTTGCTCTGGCTGCTGCCGGCAACCGCCGCTATGGCCCAAACAAAATGGACGGAGAAAAAATCGGGCGATATTGTTTTTGTAAGCAATACGGACGGGCAACAGCTGGGTTATGCCACCACATCGGGCGTAAAGATATTGACAGTTGATGGCCTGGCCTTTAAAGATCTGAATAAAAACGGCAAGCTGGATAAGTATGAAGATTGGCGCTTGCCTGTTGATGTGCGGGCCAAAGATCTGGCATCGCAAATGAGTGTGGAGCAAATTGCCGGGTTAATGTTATATAGCAGGCACCAGCCCATACCGGCAGCACCCGCAGGGCCATTTAAAGGTACTTATGGCGGTAAAGTATTTGCCGAAAGCGGTGCTAACCCCTATGACCTGTCCGATCAGCAGAAACAGTTTTTAGAAAAAGATAATGTACGCCATGTGCTCATCACATCGGTTCAAAGCCCCGAAATTGCAGCGCAATGGAATAATAAGGCCCAGGCTTTTGTTGAGGGTTTGGGGCTTGGTATACCCAACAATAACAGTTCCGACCCGCGCCATGGTACCGTTGCCACTGCCGAGTATAATGCAGGTGCAGGCGGTGCCATTTCCATGTGGCCGGGCTCGTTGGGCTTTGCGGCTACATTTGACCCCAAAGTGGTTGAAAACTTTGGGCATATAGCCGCTTTGGAGTACAGGGCTTTAGGAATTGCTACCGCGTTATCGCCACAGGTTGATATTGCTACCGAGCCACGCTGGTCCAGAGTGAGCGGTACGTTTGGCGAAGATCCGCAGTTATCCGCCGATATGGCCCGGGGTTACATTGATGGCTTCCAGACATCCGCAGGCGATAAAGAAATTAATGGCGGCTGGGGCTATGGCAGCGTTAATGCCATGGTAAAACACTGGCCTGGTGGCGGCGCGGGTGAAGGTGGCCGCGATGCCCATTATGGGTATGGTAAATACGCGGTTTACCCCGGTAACAATTTTAAACAGCATTTAATCCCTTTTACCGAAGGGGCATTTAAACTAAATGGCAAAACGGGGATGGCTGCCTCTGTTATGCCCTACTATACCATATCTTTTAATCAGGATACCAAAAATAAAGAGAACGTTGCCAACAACTATAACTCGTATATTATAAACGACCTGCTGCGCAAAAAATACAAATTCGACGGCGTGGTTTGTACCGATTGGCTGGTTACCGGCGACGAAACAGCTGTAGATGTTTTCCTTTCGGGAAAATCGTGGGGCGTAGAGGGCTTGTCGGTTGCACAGCGCCATTACAAAATATTGATGGCGGGTGTTGATCAGTTTGGTGGCAACAACGAGGTTGCACCCGTGATTGCAGCTTACCAAATGGGCGTGAAAGACCACGGAGAAGCATTTATGCGGGCAAGGTTTGAGCAATCGGCCGTTCGCTTGTTGCGCAATATATTCAGAACAGGCTTGTTTGAAAATCCATATTTGGATCCCGAAGCCACCAAAGCTGCGGTAGGCAATCCCGAATTTATGAATGCGGGTTATGCTGCTCAGCTTAAATCAATAGTTATGCTTAAAAATAAAGGGAATGTGTTGCCCTTGCAAACAGGTAAAACCGTTTACGTACCTAAAAAATTCACGCCGGCCGGGCGCAATTTCCTGGGAATGGAAACTCCCGAGAAATTAGAATACCCGGTTAATATGGAAACTGTGAAAAAATATTTCAAGGTAACCGAAAATCCCGAAGAAGCAGATTATGCCCTGGTATTCATCAACAGCCCCAATAGCGGTGGTGGCTACAATAGCCAGGATGCCAAAAACGGCGGCACGGGCTATGTGCCAATCAGCCTGCAATATGGCGAATACAAAGCGGTTGATGCCCGCGCCACAAGCATAGCCGGCGGCGACCCGTTAGAAAAATTTACCAACCGGACCTACAAGGATAAATCAGCAACAGCCATTAACGTTACCGACCTGGCTATGGTGAATGATACCTATGCAAAAATGAAAGGCAAGCCTGTTATTGTATCGATAAATATGGCCAACCCAATGGTGTTTTCTGAATTTGAAAAAAACGCGAATGCTATCCTGGTAGATTTTGGTGTGCAGGGCCAGGCTACATTAGATATCCTCACCGGCAAAACCGAACCATCGGCATTATTACCGCTGCAAATGCCTGCAGATATGAAAACCGTAGAGCAGCAGTTTGAAGATGTACCCCATGATATGAAATGCTATACCGACGATCAGGGCCATGTTTATGATTTTGGTTACGGTTTAAACTGGAAAGGTGTTATTAGCGATGCCCGCACAGCAAAATATAAGGTGAGTGCAAAGCCGTAATTGGGGCGCTCTACCTTCCATCCGTCATTGCGAGGTACGAAGCAATCCCGAACTATATGGGACTTAGCATGTCGGGGATTGCTTCGTGCCTCGCAATGACGGATATTTGATGTTGATAGTCAGTGGCTTACAGGCGCGTCATTATAAGGTACGAAGCAATCCCGAACTATATGGGACTTAGCATGTCTGGGATTGCTTCGTGCCTCGCAATGACGGATATTGAATTTGATAGCAATTGCTTACAAGCATGTAGGAGATTGCTTCGTACCTCGCAATGACGGAGTTGTGAGCGCTGAAAACATAATATAAATAAAATCTATATGAAAAACCACTTTGCATTGCTTTTATTGATATTAGCAAGTAGCGCCTTATGCTATGCACAAAGCAATAGCCTCAACACAGTAAAAACCAATGCCGGGATAGTATCCGGCAGTGCTAATAGCGATGGCTCCGTTCATATATTCAAAGGTATCCCCTTTGCCGCCCCACCGGTTGGCAGTTTGCGCTGGAAAGAACCTCAGCCCGTAACACCATGGGCGGGTGTTAAACATTGCACAGCGTTTTCGGCCAGCCCTATGCAGGCCAGGCCCGATGAGTTTGGTGTTTATACCCGCGAGTTTTTGATTCCCTATCAGCCCATCGGCGAGGATTGCCTGTACCTGAACGTATGGACCAACGCCACATCATCCGCCGATCAAAAGCCGGTGCTGGTGTATATTTATGGAGGCGGTTTTGGATCGGGTGGAGCGGCTTGCCCTATTTACGATGGCGAAGCAACAGCCAAAAAAGGGGTTGTTTTTGTAGTGATTAATTATAGGGTGGGGATTTTTGGTTTTTTCGCCCATCCGGAGCTGAGTAAAGAATCGGGCCATGATGCCGCAGGTAATTATGGTTTGATGGATCAGCTGGCTGCGCTGAAGTGGGTAAAACAAAATATTAAAAATTTTGGCGGCGATCCTGGCAATGTCACCATAGCCGGTCAGTCGGCTGGCGCCATGAGTGTGAATTGTTTGGTAGCCTCTCCTTTAGCAAAAGGATTGTTTCAAAAGGCTATCGCCGAAAGTGGGGCCATGTTTATTAGCGGCCCGTTCGGATCGCCAACATTACAGGAGGCCGAACAAAGCGGAATAAAATTAGCACAGCAATTAAAAGCAAACACCATTGCCGATATGCGGAATATTCCCGCCGCCGATTTGCTTAATAAATGGCAGGCACGCCCCATTATTGACGGCTATGTATTGCCTGAAACCATTGCAGGTACTTTTTCCGCGAATAAAGAAAACCCAGTAGCCTTACTTACCGGCTGGAATGAAGATGATGCCTTTGTGGGCAAATTAAAAACCGCCGAAGAATATAACAAGCAGATAACGGAACAATACGGAGGGAAAGCCGCGGCTTTTTTACAGCATTATCCCGGTAAGACAGACGCTGAAGCTGCGAGGTCGCAAATAAACATCAGCCGCGATCAAATCTTCGGTATTCAAAACTATACCTGGGCAAATGTGCAGAGCGATAAAAAGCAGGCAAAAGTATATGTTTACCGTTTTACCCGCCGCCTGCCCGCCACGCCCGATTTTGTAAAATACGGCGCATTCCATACCGGCGAGGTGGCTTATGCTTATGACAACCTTAAATTCCTCAATCGCCCCTGGGAACCTATCGACCAGCAATTGGCCACAACCATATCCACCTACTGGGCAAATTTTGCCAAAACCGGTGATCCCAATGGGAATGGGTTACCACTATGGCCCAGCTATAATGCCACTGATGCTCAAATAATGATATTGAGCGAAATGCCGGCAGCCAAGTCGCTACCTGATAAGGCAGCCTTAGATTTTATGGTTGGGTTGATGGGAGGAAAGTAATTCGCGAAAAGTGGATTTACGAAGTTTTTGAAACTTCGTAAATCTGTGCGAGGCTATTTGGGTTTAACCTCTTCGGTTGGTTGCAAGAATTACAATGCCGTCCTGATTACTTTCACCGCATTGCCCCGCTCTAACGAATGGTGCGCTATCAACTGGCTTTCCAGCAGGGCTATTTGTTTTTCGGCTTGCTTGGCTGTTAGCTTTGCCTCCAGGCGCTCAATACAAAGTTTTTTATTTTGTAATTGCGAACGACTGTCCATTGCTAATGCCTGCAATCCTGTGGGGGTATGTGTCCCTCTTACGGCTGTTTCTACTTTGTTAACATTTTGGCCACCAGGGCCCGATGCCCGCATGGTTTCAAACTTTATATCACCGGGATTAAACTTCACCTGCTCCTCAATACTAAAAATGCCAACCCCAACAAACCAGTTTTTACGTTTGTGAAATTTGCGATAAGGGCTTTGCGCTATCCATTGTACAGGGCCGTTCCACTCGTTTATAAAACCATCTGTATTATCGCCTTGTAACAGGAGGGTTGATGATAATAACGTGTTGGCCAATTCCGCTTTTTTGTTTTCTATCACCGATAAGTCCAGCCCGGCACCGGAGGCTTGTTTCAGCATCAAATCCTGTACTTTGGCTACCACCAGGCAACATTCCAGCGGGCCTTTGCCTGCTGTTATTTGTATGATTAATTTTTTCATTTTACTATTCTTTATTCATGCGTACAATGCGCGGCCAAAATTTGCCCTGTATGGCAACCAGTTCGGTTTGCGCCTGCATTACCAATTCAATATCCTTATAAGCTGCCGGGTTCTCCTCGATACTGCCATCAATCAACGTTACATCAGCCCCGGCCAGCATTTTTTTCATTGCCGATTTGGTGGTGCTGCCCCTGGCATCATGCCTGCTCATAGCCCGGCCGGCACCATGCGATGCCGAGTATAAGGCATCGGCATTGCCCTTACCCATTACCAAATAGGCAGGAGTAGCCATACTGCCGGGGATGACGCCCAACTCGCCCACATGAGCAGGCGTTGCCCCTTTACGGTGAATGATGGCTTCGGTGCCATCTGTAAGTTTGTCTTTCCAGGCAAAATTGTGATGGTTTTCTATCTTACAAAGGGCTTTTAATCCAAGGGCTTTTAACAGGTTGCTATGTATCCGGTCGTGACAGGCTTTGGCATAATTGCCGGCCAGGGTCATGCTTAACCAATACTCCTGCCCGGCTTCGGTATCCAGATCAAGCCAGGCCAGGGGCTGCGCTTCGCGCGGAAGCTTGCAGGTATTCATAGCCACCTGTGTATAATGACGAGCAATAGTTGCCCCCAACCCGCGGCTGCCCGAATGGGTAAGCAGAGCCATATAGGTTTTTGCCGGTAAGCCCGTTGCATTATTCTCGGCCAGTTCTATCACACCAAACTCCACAAAATGGTTGCCGCCGCCCGATGTACCTAACTGTTGCATGGCCTTACCGCGCAGTTTTTTAAGCAGTGGTGTTTCATTAAACATTGGGCTGTCCAGTACTTCATGCTCCTGCGGTACAGCCAGGCTGCCTTCCATGCCAAAATGTGTCCATTTGCCTATCGCCTGTTTAATTTGATGGTCATACCTTTTCATGAACTTTTCATCGGCATCAATAATAGTTAAGGCCATACGGCAGCCAATATCCATCCCTATTCCATAGGGGATCACCGCGTTGCGGGTGGCCAGTACTCCCCCAATGGGCAAGCCATAACCGCTGTGCGCATCGGACATTAAGGCCCCACGGATACTGATGGGTAATGATAGTGCCAGGGCCATTTGTTTTTTGGCTATCTCTTCAATTTCATCGGCCCCGTAAATTTTAATAGGGGCGGGCTCGTCCGTCAGCTTAAATGTTTTTAACACTGGTTCTGCCTCAGCCTTAATAAATGCTTCCGCTATTTTTTGTAACCGGTCATCGTTGGTATAGGCAGCCGGGTTATCCCGCACAGCGGTTAATAATGCCATTACATCGGCTTTGTTGCTGTGTTTATAGTGTCGGGCTACGGCATTGATGGCGAGGCTTTTTAATGCATCGCCTACGTAGCCTATTTTATCTAATTCTTTTGTTTTTAAATTGCCCATACAGGTGCTGTTTAATAGCCCATGTATTCCTCTTGTAAGGAATACATGGGTTTGTTTTTTAATTCGTTTTCGTATTTTTTTTGCTCTTCGCGCTCACCCTTCCAGTATTTATACTTACCACCTTTAAGTTTCCAGATTCTGGGTCGCAGATAAAAACCATCAATGCGGTTATCTATTTCACTTAGCTCTTGCTCAAGCACTTCGTTAATTTGTTTTTTGGCATAAACCATGTGTGGCCTTATTACCAAAATATACCGCCAGGCTTCGGTAAATACATATCTATTTTCCCAGCGATTGTACCTTACGTTCCAGGTTTCTTTCAAATAAAAGCAACGTTTTTCGGCATCAGACAGCTTTAGTTTGTCGCCATGGAAATCTTCAGGAGATAGCTCCCTCAGTTGGTGGAGCTTAATATCATAATACTGATATGTGCCTTTGCGGATTTTTCTTCTTTTAAATGATCTGTCGTAATGCCAGCAAAAGGTGTTGATCTTATCCAAAAGCGCCTCGTAAAATTGGGCCTTGTCGCTCCGGGCAACATCCGCGCGCAAAATAAATGACCGCATCCAGCCGCGTTGATAAGGGTGTTCCAATATAACGGGCGGCAGATTCCTGATCTGCTGGTACAGCGCGTGCATGCGCCTGTTTAGCTGCATTAACTTTTTATCGAAATCTTTTTTTACGAGCCGTTTCTTTCTCCGGGCCGACTTTTTAATGTACGGCCAATCATGCATGTCCATCGGACTTGTTCGTTTAGTTTTTTTGCCAATCTGTTAATGATTTTCAAAAGTTCGTCCACCGTGGCGGATATACCCATTTTGAAAAATGCAGGCAAACCACGAAACTTAAAAATCCGGCGACATGCAAAACCTTGACGCGTTAAAAAAACGACAATTACAAAATGCTATTTCAGTAAAAAAGGGTTGCTGTCCACCTGTTTCAGGTAGTGCACTAATGGGATATTGATGAGATACTCTGCGTCATGATTCCTGATTATTATGGGTTAACAACTAAGGAATTACTGCAAATGTGCAATTAATTTTTGAAAAGAAGAAGGAAATAAATCAACCGCGATGAATGAGTGGGGCAGGTGGCGTGATCATTATTGCTTCGTGCCGGGCATCATGTATTGGAATTTACAACACATTCGCTTGAACGCTGGCTACGACTCACCCGGTCGACCCCGATAAATATCGGGGCGACCACCCTCTCTTCACCTGCGGTGAGTGTTGCACAACTAACGCTCAAAAAAAGTGCATGTTTTATGGCATTTTGACGCCCTGAGATTTGAATATCGACTAACTTGCTTTTGGCAATAGCTGGATATTAAAATCTCAGGAGGTTGATCGACAAGATTTGAACCTCCGTGCCTTATACGCTTAGTTGTGCAACACTCACCTGCGGTGGAAAGAGGGTTTTTATATTTAATTATTTAATAATCAATTATTTATTAAGTGCAAATTTCCCAAACCCTCTTTGCGGCTTCAGCCGGAGAGAGGGTGGTCGGGCGCAGCCTCGACCGGGTGAGTCGTAACCGACATACTAAATAGTTATCCCTTCATTAGAAGCATAAACGCATTAGTAAACCAAATTTAGACAGGTTCTAAATCAAAAATCTTCGACTTATGGCTTCGGGCTCAATACTTGACACTAAATCTTCAGCCTTACATTTATCTTATCAAGCAGTCCGGTAAGCCATACCATTACAAAGGCAAAAACAATGCACTTGATAAGCCCGCCGGTGCCCTGGCTCAGGTATTCGGGGTAGCCAATGTTGCTCATTTCATACAGCGGGTAAAATATAAACGGCACAATATAACAGGTGAACGTATTGGTGCCTGCCGGCTCAATAATTTTAAACCATTTGTATTTGTGCTTAAAATCAACCACAAAAATAAATATGGCATAGGCTATCAGGCTAATGCCGGTGCAAATTAAAACCCATGAAGGGGTATCCCTTGTTTTATTAATGCCGCCGCTAAAGTAGCGCACAATAAAGCCCAGGTTAAACAATATAATGGCTATGAGTATAAGTGCAGCCCACAGCATTTTAAGTTCGTTGTTGGCCTTAAGGCGCATATACAATACCGATACAAACACTCCGGCCATGGTAAAAGCCTGCATGGCGCCATTGCCGGCTATCCAAACGTATTTTTGGATGGGCTCTAAAAAATTCAGGAAGCCAAAATGAACATCCAGGTTAAACATCATGAAAAATATCCAGGCCGTAGCCTGTATCCATAAATGCCCGCCCGAGTAATAGTAAATAAGCGCGCACACCAGGTAGCTCCAGCCTATTAATCCCAAAATGCCCCACCATGTAAAATGCAGCCAGGTATAGCCCGGATCTGTAGTCCGGTACAAGGCCGACATCGTTATCAGCAACGCTACTCCAAAACCCTGTAGCAGGTAACGTTTCAGGTTGCTGGTTTCTTTGCCGTAATCTAAAAATATAAAAAAGAAGCTGAAAGTAACCAGGCTTTCCCATACCGGCTTGGGCAGGGCGGTGGCAGCCTCGTTATAGGTTTCCATATTGGCGTGAAAAAAACCAATAAACACCAGTGCAAGCGACCGGCTGGCTATGCGCGACAATAATTTATAGTTACCCGTTTTTAGCCTGTTTTGAAATGCGAAGGGAATAGATAAACCTACGATAAATAAAAACGCCGGAAAAATGGTATCTGCCAAACCCAACCCATCCGCGTTTTCGGCAACGTGCTTGAGCCATTGAGGTGTACCCGGAATACCGTCAAGATCATTCACAAAAATCATGAGCAGCATCGTAAAGGCACGAAAAGCATCAATGGAACGTATCCGGTCCGGGAAAGTATTCATTAAGGGAGTAAATGCATTAGTAAAGCAAATGTTTTAACTAAACGGTAATTAAATTGAAACATTATGGTTACTAAATGGTTTTTTTAGTCCCTGTCCCTGCTCAACTTACTAAAGGCCAACGGATTTTCGTTCAGTTCCAGCGTTTCGCGCCGATGCTTAACTATATGAATAGCAGTAAATAAAGCCTCGCGGAACGATACCTCCGATGCCTGGTTTTTACCCGCAATATCATATGCGGTGCCATGATCGGGCGATGTGCGCACAAATTTTAATCCCGCGGTAAAATTTACCCCCGACTCAAAAGCAATTTGTTTAAAAGGGATAAGTCCCTGGTCGTGGTACATAGCCAGCACGGCATCAAATTGCAGGTAAGTGCCATTGGCAAAAAAGCCATCGGCAGGGTATGGGCCAAAGGCCAGTACATCATTATCGCGGGCAAGTTCAAGAGCAGGTATAATGGTATCCTTTTCTTCGTGGCCAATTAAACCGTTATCACTGGCATGCGGGTTTAGCCCCAGTACGGCAATTTTGGGTTTACGTATCCAGAAATCATTTTGCAAACTGTGGTTCATCAGTTTAAGCTTGGCCACAATTTTATCAACAGTAATACTTTCAGATATTTTTGATACCGGGATATGGCCGGTAACCACGCCAACACGCAACGTATCGCTCACCAAAAACATTAACGATTCGGCGGCGCCATCACGCTCCTGTAAATACTCGGTATGGCCCGGGAAGTTAAATTTATCGCTCTGTATGTTATCCTTATTAATAGGCGCGGTAACCAGGGCATCAATATAGCCCTCTTTTAAATCGTACGTGGCGCGCTCCAATGATAAAAAGGCGTATTTACCACCGGCCTCGGTAACCATACCTGGCTCAATTTTTACATCTTCTTCCCAGCAATTAATCATGTTGGGTTTTTTATGCTGCACCTGCGATGGATCGTTAATCACCTGGAAATTCAATTCGGCAACGCTTGTGGCCCTGCGGTGAAACGATGCTACCTTGGTATGGCCATAAACAATAGGCGTACAATAATCATAAATTTTACTATCGGCCAGGGTTTTAATAATTATCTCTAAACCTATCCCGTTAACGTCGCCTATGCTAATACCTACTTTTATTTTATCGCTCATGATTTTTTATGATTTCACCGATTATTTTATGATTTCACCGATTATTTGGAGGTGATTTCACTGATTAATCCGTGATTAAATTTATATTGGTTTGCCTGAAACTATCTCCAGGATTATTTTTGTTCTTATTTCTTAATCTGTCAATCCCAAACGCTCCCGTCCTGATTCCTGACTCTTGATTCTTGACTCTTTGTCCCGCGGTATATCTTACTACTTGATACTTACTACTTACTACTAAAACGAGCGTTCCCTTCGGGCCGGGCTTTACGTTCATACTGCACGGGCCTTAGCCACAGGCCGGTATCCACTTCAATCCCTAACGCAAACTGTCTGAACCGGGATTCATTGGATTTAAGGATTTCACAGATTTTGAACTTCAAATTAACTTTCAAACATCCATTTTCTTGTCTCAAATCTCAAATCTATCTTCCCAGCCCGCAAATAAAACATTTGTTCCCAATCAATGCGCAAATATCACGTAATTTGCTCAAATATTTGACAGATAATGACATTGGTAAGGGCAAAAAAACATTTAGGGCAACACTTTTTAACCGATAAAAATATTGCAGCCAAAATTGTAGACAGCCTGAAACCCGAAGGCCGGTTTACCAATGTGCTGGAAGTTGGCCCCGGCATGGGCGTACTCACCGATTTTTTATTGCTAAAAACCGACTATGAAACCTCGGTGATCGATATCGACGATGAATCGGTACAATACCTTAAAAAGAAATACCCCCAGCTGGGTACCCGCCTCATGAATGCCGATTTTTTGGAAATGAATTTTAAAACCGTTACCGATAAACCCTTTGCCATCATAGGTAATTTTCCCTACAATATTTCGTCGCAAATACTTTTTAAGGTGTTGGATAACCGCAGCCAGGTTATCGAGGTAGTGGGCATGTTCCAGAAAGAAGTTGCCGAACGCTGCGCCGCCAAACCAGGCAGTAAAGAGTATGGCATCCTGAGCGTATTTTTGCAGGCTTACTATAAGGTAGAATATTTGTTTACCGTAAAAGCCGGCGTATTTAACCCGCCGCCCAAGGTGCTATCAGCTGTTATCCGCCTTACCCGCAACCAGGCCGCCAACCTTGACTGCGACGAAAAACTATTCTGGCAAATTGTAAAAGCCGGCTTCAACCAGCGCCGTAAAACCTTGCGCAACGCCATATCATCCCTCATCAACAAAGAAAAGATGACCGAAAACCCAACGCTTGACCTACGCGCCGAGCGCCTGAGCGTGGATGATTTTGTAAGGCTGACGAATGAGGTGATGGCGGCGAGATAGATGAAAACGAGCAACGCCATTTGGTTAATTTTGCTTGGTATAAACACGCTGGTTCCGAGTGTTTACGCGCAGCAAAGCCCCCCCGCCATCATATCAACAAAAATGGTGGTCCTTAAGTACCAATCCCAAACCGATACTTTACGGCTCCCGGTTGTAAACAATAAATATCCTGCTTTAAAAAAAGCAATGAGCTATCAAAACCTGTTTGATGGCGATGCCCTGGATACTGTGGTAGCCAACTATAAAAATTGCGGCTGCGGAATAACCGGGTCGGAATTTGAGGTGACCTATCAGGGTGCCGATATAATATCCATCACGCTTTTTTTCGAAACCATGGGTGCATATCCCGATAGTTACCGGCGGTGGCATACGCTTGATATACACACCGGTAAAGCATACCCAATTGAAAAGGAATTGAACCCGACCGGCCTCACCTGGTTGTATAAAAATTACAAACACATTCTTAAACAGCGTATCATAGCCGATAAATCGGCCATACCCGAAGAGGATGAAAGCACTTTTAATGATTTAAAAACATCGGTTGATACCCTTCAGACGCGGACCCTATTTAGTATGTATGTTTTTACAGCCAAGGGTATCATTGTCTCAACTCCCCCGATATTGCCGCATGCCATACGTTCGCAGGAGCCAAACCGTGATTGGTTTGTGCCCTATAGTAAACTAAAAAAGTTTAAAACCGTTAAGGCTAAAGTTGTTAGATTTGGAATGTAAATTATTTTATAGTAAATCATTTAAACCAACCTAAATCGACACGATGAGCAACCAATTCGAACAGGTAATGTCAAAAAGGACGGATGCAGAACTGCTGCAAATTATAAATAGCGAACCCGGCCATTACCAACCATTGGCCCTTGAAGCAGCGGATCTTGAATTTAAAAAGAGAAATCTTTCGAATGAGCAGTTGTTAATAGCTGAGGAAGTGATCAATCAAAAACAGGAAATTGACATAGCCAAATCAAATGCCCCGCTCGGATCGGCCGCAAAGGTTTTTGCGTTATTATTTCCCGGATTATTAATGGTCCTGTTTTCGGGGACTTTTTATGCAGATGGATATTACAGAAAATCTAAAGAATTACGCCGATGGACACTCTACGGTTTGTGTGCCTATGGCGGATTAATTTTATTATCGTTGTTGTCATCTTACTTTTCGTAACAACCACGGTGACCAAAAATCCGACGTCTGACCTTGGAGCCAGGCGCCTGAGCGTGGTGGAATTTACCGTAAAAATACGGTGCCACCATAAATAATTTCTTCGTAAATTGCTGCTGTATTAACCTAATCCTCAAATATATGCGCAATTCATTATTTCATAAAACACAGGATTTCCTGACGATAATCAGGGGAACATGGTTCATTCAGTTAATGAACCTGATTGCGGTGGCCGCTTTTTTAATGCTGGCCCAGGGCGAAGACGTACTGCTGTTGGTTGCCGAACGTACAGGCAATGGTCATCCTTTACAGGTTACGGCATTATTATCGGGGTTGTTTTTTTGGAGTGTTGCTTCCGAGTATGGAACGCGTATGCTCATCTATCTAACAGATAACTCCGGCAGATCGCTTGATCCTGTGCGGGTTGATAACCGGAAAAAATACCAGGTTTGGGCCGCCCGGATGGCCTTGTTTTTCCCTACAGTATTAATGTTGCTGGCTTTTATAAAGGTTTATGCTTTTAACCATAAAACCATTTCAACGCTGTACGTAGGCGTTCCCGTTAATGTTACTTATGGAATGATTGCCATTATTTTTTTATTGGTTTTGTTGGGTGTATTACTATTGTACTTGTATCCGCGAAACGGGATAGTGCGCCTGAGCAAAAGGTATTCCTGGTTACGATGGATGGCAATAAGTCCGCAGGAAAATGAGTGGGTAACCAGGTTATATGGAATTTTAAACGATGTGCGTGTTGATATCCCCGCATCTGACAGTGGTTATACAAACAACGACTTGCCACGCCAAATTTTATTGCCGGATGGTATGGTTTTGCCCAATTCGGGTGATTTTGTACCATCAAGTGATAACCCGATAAACCTGAAGGGGACTGTAAAAGTGTGGATGTTTCATATTCGCGCAAAATTTTACAAATGCCTGCTGCGTCAGCTTATCATCTTGTTGCTGATAGCGCTTGTATTGATTATCTATATCGGTTTGCTCCTGCCTGTTTCCGGTGCGGCAAACATGGGCACGGCGGCAATTATTTGCCTGGCGTTTGCCTCCTGGCAGGTTGTATATGTTTGCCTGCATTTTCTGGATAAGGCGCAGCCCGTGCCTGTACGTGCTTTGCTGATAATTTGGATAGTAATTTGTTCTGTGATTAACAACGATCACCCTGTGCGCTTAATAAATAACCGTAAGGGCGATACCATTAGCTTACAACGACATTTTGACGCCTGGCTTAAAAATACCCAAACGGATGAGTTAAGGCCGTATTGGTATCGCGTTGGTGAAAAAAATAGCGTTCCGGTAATTTTTGTCTCGGCAGAAGGCGGCGCTTTGCGCACCGGCGCGTTTACCGGCTTGTTACTGGCAAGGTTGGAGAAGCGGTTCCCCTTATTCAAAAACTACCTGTATGGCTATAGCAGTGTTTCTGGGGGTACCCTTGGCGCTAATTTTTTTAACGCGCAACTCATCCGTAACCGCGACAGCTCGGATCGAAAACAGGATTGGTATCCATCCGCAATCAAATTTTTTGAAACGGATTTTCTTTCAGGAGCTGTTGCTAAACTAACATTTGGCGAGGTTATCAACGCCTGTCTGCCTGTACACCTGGAGTGTACAGATCGCGCCATCGCACTTGAAAAAAGTTTTGAATTCGGCTGGCAAAACGCGTACCCCGGAGAAGATAATTTGTTTGACGGCTCGTTTAACCGGACGGTGCAACCGTCTCTGCCTGCGGTGTTTATTAATACAACAGAATCTGAAACAGGCTTACAAAATGTTTGGAGCAACGTAAAGCTTCCCGGTTTGCCACTTGATACCGCCCGCGACCTTAGAGAACTACAGGCTGCCGATATCCGTTATAGTTCTGCAATTAATCTGAGCGACCGTTTTCCGATTGTTTCTCCCGGCGGGGCTTTTTATCGGCATGACATACATGACAAAACCTATAGCCGTCATTTTGTAGATGGCGGTTATTATGAAAACAAGGGTTCTGAAACTTTGCTCCAGGTGTTGAAAGCGCTTCACCTGGAAGGGCGAAATATTAAACTCTATATCCTTCAGTTCAATTTCAGTACAGAGAAGCCAATAACAAGCATTACAAAAGGTAACGAAGTGTTGGAAATTATCGATGGCATTTATAATACCCGTAGCGGGCGTGGCCGCATTGCCGAGGATGCTTTAACAAAGTACGTTCACTCGCTTGACGGTGTATTTATCCCACTCAATTTAACACTGAATGAAAAGCAACTGCCTTTAAACTGGGTGCTTAGCGAAAGTGTGGTAATGAAACTGGATACAACCATTGCACGACTGGTAAATTCAGGCACTCTTTCTGTGAGCCTGGATAAAGCAGATAAGCGACAATTGTGGAAACTATTTCTATATGACTCTTTGAACACTGCACGACATCCTAAGTGAAGGTTAACTTTCAAGCAGAAATATTTCGAATGAGCAATTGTTAATAGCTGAGCACGTAATCAATCAAAAACAGGGAATTGACACAGCTAAATCAAATGTGCCGCTCGGACCGGCAGCGAAATTTTTTGCGTTATTATTCCGGGATTATTAATGGTGCTGTGGCGAGGTAGATGAAATTTCTTTATGCCATATGGCAGGCCCTGCTTTGCCTGAACACAGGGGCTACGCACGGGGCACAAAGTTAGAGCATTGCAATAATAATATTCAAAAAAAATGCTGTAGCCAAGGCTGCTTCTTTTTTTTTGCTACTTAATACTTTCTTGATAATCAAATCCTTGCAAGTAGGATATTTTCCATTCCCCATCCACTTTAACAACCCTAAATGTATATGAGAAATCTTTCCAACTCGAATCGACACTTGAATCAAGTTTTCCCCAGTTCCATTTCAATTCTGCTTTATTGTTGCTAAGTTTAATAAAGTCAACAGTTACAGTGTCCCATGAAAGGTTATCCTGGCATAAACACCATGGATTTACATCATTTGCAAAATTAAATGGTGGAAGTTCATGAACGTTCCATTTCTCAAATTCGTTGTTTCTTATTTTCCTGTCAAGTGTCTGTATAATGTTGTTATAGTTATTAATAAACTCATTAGTAAAAAACCCAGTCCTTCTTAGTTTTTCGAGATTTAGGTTTTGCTTGTCAAAATCAAATCCTATACAAATGCTATCTTTGCTTAAAACCGGAAGCAAAGCAATTACTCTTTCAGAATCAGACCATTTAAGCATTTTTCTAATAAGCGTCTGAATTTCACCTTTGTCATCTTTAGAGAGTTTTATCGTTTTCGCCTGGGATTTCACGGAAGCATTAGATTTAACTCCGGAGTTACATCCGAAAAAAATTAATCCAAAAATTAAGTTTAAAAAAATAATGTATCTCATATTGTAGTAATCTGATTCGTTTAATTTCATGTATTATCAATAGTATTTGGCAGATGGCATCGGCAGCCACAGCGCCCGCCAACTTGTATCAAATATATTTTTTTCCCTCCAAGCCTGGCAAAACCTCATATTTTGATTGTTTTCAAATATTATTCATACGGGGCACAGGTCATTAGCCTTACTATCACTTTCAAAACCCTGCGGTTGTGTGAAAATTAGGTGTATTATCGTTGTTATCATCTTATTTTTAGTGACAACCTGATTCCCCTCACTCCTCAATATTATAAACCGATATCCTGTTATCTGCCTCCAAAAAGGCGCAATGATGCCGTTTAGGAATCGCTATGATACGCTCTATCCTGTTTTCGGTAGCCAGCGTAGCTATCAGGCGGGGTGTATCGTCGCTAATGTCGTAAACCATGGCTTGGTTGCCGCCGGCTAATACCAGCTTATTGTCGGTTAATAATTTAATATCGGTAGCTGCAGTATTTTGTGCAAAAATTGGAGAATTGATCTTTAACTCTTTAACTGTTGGCTTAACTATTACACAACCGTCTTCGGTTAGCAGGGCTATTTTCAGGGCGGCATGATAGCTGGTTACATCAAATTTAATAATGTTGCTTTCTACATTTAACAACTCTGTTTCTCCCGTTTCGTGTATCCGAAGCAGTAAAGAGTCATAGCAATAGTAAACAAAGGAGCCTTTACTAAAAAACATCGCCGGGGGATTGATGCCGGGCATGCCCAACTTTATTGGCTCGCCTTTCAGTTTACAGGTAAATGTATTTTTGCTCTCACCGTCCATCGAAAAATTACTGATCGACAGCCCGTCATCATAACAGTACAGCATAGTTATACCGTTGCCGTTAAAACAGCAGCCCAGCGCCCGCTCATCCAGCCAGTTTAAACTTTGCAGGTTTAAAGAACGCTCAAAATAAGTGTATTCAGGCAGTTCCTTATTGATATGTACGGGTACGTTCCTGCCAACAATCATAACCATATTTGAAAGAACGGCATCGGCCATTAGCTTTGGTTCAAGGCCGGGCTTAAGCCTGAAGAGAAACTCAGAATGTGTTTTGCCTTGCCAGTTGATCCGTTCCAGATGTAAATCGCCAAATTTTTCGACAATTGCCAATAACTGATCATGGTATACAACGATGTCGATACATTTTACATCGTTTCTTAAGTTCAAAGGATACGTGGCCTTATTATTAACTTTGGGCAATTGCACCTGGCTGCCAATAAAGCGGTTGGCATCGGCAGCAAGCAGCCTGTCGCCGGGCACAAATTTGTTCATCAGCTTTAGCCCGCCCATTTCGCCCAATGTTATTTGTACGCTTATAATTTCATAGGCTATATTCAGGGTGGTAGCTTCCAATTCCCTGTTGCTATATTTTTTACTGGTATCGGCCAGCACATTCAAAAAGGCCGACTTTTTTAAGCGGGGAACATGATGGGCATATACGCGCCTTACTTCCTGCGGCAAGGTATTGCTTTCGGGGTCATACACCAATGTAAAATACTCCGCAAGGCAGGCTTCGGGGTTATTGGTATCCTGCCAGCCGGTCATCAGTAAATTAAGCGCGGCATCCTTTTGTTCTATTTTATCCAGCGTTATTTTGGCGGCCTGCCGGTAATCTTTAACGGCGGTAAGGCGGCTAACCTTCTCGTCATAATATTTTAAGGCCTTATCGCGCTGGCCAAGCCGGTTGTACAAATCGCCCACTTTTTCGGGGTTATCCAGTTCGATATAAAGCGGAATGGCTTCGGTTAGCAGACCACCTTTTTCAAGGCATTCGGCCGCCATAATCTTGTTATTTAAATGGTCTTTATAAATAGCTGCCGCCTCGCGGTAAAGCTTGCCTTGCTGCAATACATTGGCGGCCATGTGAAAGTTGCCCAACAGGTGCGCATAAATGTAGGCCGCTTTTTTGAAATTGCCTGCAGCTATGGCCTCATTGGCCGATTGCTCGTATTTTTTATACAACAACTGCCGGTACTCGCCTAAATCCCAGCCATCAACCCTGCCGCCACCGCCCAGGCCCCGCAGGTTAAAATCAAGCGTTCGGCGGCTAAGTTTGCCCGATTGTGGGGCCACGCCACGATCAAGATAAGGGCTGTTTAGGGGGATGGCATATTTTAAAGCCTCGTCGGCATCCTTGTCAAACAAATTCATGAGACGGTTCAGCTCGCTGTCGCGTTGTTTTTGCAAATCGGTAATTTTGCGGTTTACCCAGTCTTCCAGTTCCCGTAAAAGGCCTTTTTGTGGCCGGCGGTAGGGGCTGGCCGAAATAGGAAAAATAGCGGCAAGCACCGTGAAAATAACTTTGCCTATAAACGCCAGGGCCAGCAAAAAAAACAGGCCAACCATGGCAATGGCATTGGTTACCTTTTTGATGTTTTTTGATGCCGGCGATTCACCATCTTCCGTTATATCAGGGATCTGGCTTAGCGGTACGCTGCCTACATCCTCTTTCAGGGCATCCAGCATGTCGGCGTTTTCATCAGGCTCCAGGCCAATCATTTGCAGGCCGGGCAATGGGTTTAAACCGGGATGGGCAAAGTGCCAGTTTTGATGTTGGGGCTGGAGCAGGTCGATAAAATGTGCCAGTTCAATTTTGTCCTTTGCTTCAAAACCCACCAGGCCTATATGCGGGTGAAAAACCTGTACATCCCAAAGCAGCAATTTTTTTAATTCATCGGTTCCTGCAACCGGGTACAAAACAGCGTTTGTTGGTATAAACAGTTTGTCGGCCAGTTTGCCGTAAGGATACCTGATCAATTGTGCGGCCGGCGCCGCTCCGTTAAATACCACGAATAAACCCGCGGCCTGGTTGTTGCCTATGCTGTGCGGCAGCAGGTAGCAGCTTAGCGTTTGCAGGTCGGTTTGCCAGGTATCCATTTGGGCAAACCAATCAGCAGCCAGCGTGCCCGGCACAAATGCCGCGTGAACAGGGAGATTGGTGTGTTGGCTATATTTGAGTTGCAGCTGCATGCTTAGGCCAGTTTATCAATAAATGGTTGAATATAGTTATCATAAAAAGCCCCCGCCGCTATATAGGTATTTGGTTGGGCATCGGTAAAATAAGACGAGCCGGTAACCATACCATCAGATGCCCAGCAGGCGGTGGTTTTATCTACAATTAATATAATGGTTACCTCGGGCAGGGAGGCATCGGCGCTTTTTAAATGCAGCAGCCCCCTGGAATCCACCACGGCCTCGCTGCCGTTTGCCCATATAAATTTACTGAATTTTATTTTAGGCAGATGCTCAATCAGTACAGCTTCCTGCTTATAGGGCCTTTTCCATTCGGCGTGGTTGGCGTTATCCTTAAAGCTCAAATGATTTCCTGTAGGATCGAGCCTTAAATCGCGATGATCTACAAACAGCCTGCCATTGGTGCTTACATAAACATTGGTTGCCGAGTTTATTGCGCTGTAACCATTATTGATGAATTTTTTGGTCTGGTTAAGGAGGTTGATATGTGGCGTAACTTTAAGGTGGCTAAATGCCATCATGCTCCTGTTTTCGTTATCAGTAATAAAAACCCGTTGCCCGGTTTTCGGATTTATTGTAGGTATTTCGTTGTCCGTCTTAATGTAGAATAGATTATCGAGAAACCGCACATCATTAGCTTTTAACGGAACAGATTGTATTACGCTGTAGGTATAATGAATAATATCCAGCTGATAGATCAACACAAAATCATTCGCTGTGTTTTTAACCAGCAGGAACAGGGTTTCGGCACCGCCATCGCCCCAAAAATATTCGCCGGTTTCTATATGGTCAACCAGCTCAATGGCGCCGCGGTCTTTGGCCTGCCAAAGCAGTACACGTTTATCCTGGGTAATAATTATCGCCCGTTGCTGGTTAAACCTAACCAGGTCGGGCTTCAGTTTTATTTTGGATGCCGGAAAATACAGCGGGAAATCGCGGTGTTGCAACATGGCCGGCCAGGCCGATTTGTTGGGGTGGCTGTACAACCGTTTGGGGCGGGCAAACAGCAGGCTATCCAGATCAATAGTGGCCTGGTTAAGCAACTTATGCCTGCCGCCCTGGGTTTCAAACAGCTCGATATGTCCATCGCGGCTTACCACAACCAGGTAATCCAGCTGATCTTTAAGCGGTAAAAAATGGGCCAGGAAAGCAGTATCCTCTTTATAATGCGCGGCAGTGATCATGATATACTTGCCTTTTTGCCCCTTTTGATCGTTCAGCAATTTGCCAAGTTGCGCGCCGCAGTTCAGGGCCGGGTCAAGCTGTTCCAATGTTTGAATGATCCCTTCCTTGCTATGCAGATCAATTGGCGTGGCTTGTTTACCGCCTAACGCCCAGGCATTCATGGCCTCCTTTTTTTTACGGCCCTCGCTAAAAGCCAGGCCGGCCGCCAAACCGAAAATGCGGGGCGAGCCCCACATTTTTAAAGTGGTATCCAGCAGGATGTGCCATTCCTGGCTATTGTTTACAGGCAGCTCTTCGCGTTGCAGAAACAAAGCCTCGTTATTGGCCAGGCGGGCGGTGAGCAATAAATCGTCCTGGGCAAGCTCGCTCAGGAGCAGTTTATCATAATGCCCGCGGTTGCTGATATCAGAAACCCCACCCACAGACTGATCGCTGCTGCCGCTTAAATGCATCGGGATGCTGAGCGCGCCAATAATATGCCGGGCCAGCATGCTGATGCCCGCAGTTTTTGCATCGGCCTCCAAAATATCAAATAAGTTACCTGGTACAGGAGCCGGCAGTTCCATATTGGCTTTATCGGGCAATGTGGTTAGCCCGGTGCGTAGTTTTAGTTCTAAAGCTTCTTTAGTTGGGAATTGTTTAAGTGCTTCGGCCAAAGGGCGGAGGATATTTTTAAAACTAAGATGCGGGCCATCACGTTGTATAAAAACATATTCATCAAAGGTGCCGGTATTAAACTGACTTACTAATTCTTTTAAATTGTGCGTTTTGCTATCTCCTACAAAATAATCTTCAAAAATAGCCTGATACAGCGGGATTCTTTTTAATCCCATTCTATAGCTATAAGATAACGAATTAACCAACCTCAAAAAGGTCATCGAGTCGTTTAAAAGTTGCTGAAGCTGAACTCGTTCGTTATTCGCTGCCGGTCCCTGATCACATATATACTGTAAACCAGCTTCAAAATTATATGTAGCTTCGAAATTATTTTTGCAGGCACAAAATAACAGTATAAAAGTGCTGAAAGGCAAAGCCCGCGGTAAATTGAGCGATTGCAAAATAAACAAAAGGTCTTCCCGGTAGCAAACGGTAGCACCATTGCTAAACTCAATTACTTTGCCGCCATCGGCCCAGTACCAGAAGTAATCTTTCTGAGGCCCAAAATATTTAACTACATGCAAACCTACCATCAACCCACCCTCGTTAAGCGTACCGCGCTGCGGGTGGCGGGTACAAAATCTGTTAATGGCACTTGCTGGTAGTTGCCATCGTGGTTAAATAAAACCAGCGACTGCTTATCGCCAGTCAACCGGGCAGCTACGAGTGATGCAATTATCGGCGGATTAAAATCATAACCGGCCGGCAGCAGCATTTGCCCGCTGCGCCAGTATGTTTGCCCCTGTATGGCCGGCAAAGGCTGGCCGGTAATTAATGTTTTGCCCGATGATGAAACCGCGAAACTCAGCTGCCTCAACCGGGTAAACGGGGCTGTATCTGCATATGTTTTCCAATCCTCCAGGTCGGTTAGTAGTGCGAAGGCTTCCCGGGATACGCCCGAGCGCTCCAGGCGCAGCTCCATTTTAGCATTAAGCTGGCCAGGCAAGGCGGATACGGGCATAGTTACCGGTATAGATATTTTGATAGGCTGCCAGTCGAGCGTTTTCAGGATACCGGTAGGGGTTAAACCGCCGGCCGGGAACAGCCTGTTTTCGGCGTCCAGTTCATAAGACTGCAGCACGGGCAACGAGTTAAGTTGTACATCCGGCTTGTTACCCGGCATAATACCCCTGAGCCAGATGTTATCGCCATCCATAGCCGTTTTAAGCCCCGGAATACCCCGGATTGTGCCTAAGGCATGCCGGTACCGGTTTTCTATTACCAGTATCAACTCTTTCATGCGGTATGCATTATTTGTTTCCACAGCTCATCAATGGGCTGTTGCACGTATTTGCGCTGCTCTTCGTTACCTATCCACTCGCAGCGGCTGTTAATATGCGATAACCTGTCTTTTATAAGCGACCTGTCGGCCATCGAAATCTCGGGCTCCTGCCATTGCAGCGTTAGTTTTTGTACCTCGCTAAACAGCTCATCGGCATTGGGCAGGGCATTAAGCGAGGCGCGGGGGTGCTGCGCATGTGTATCCTCGTTCATGTTTACCACCTCGTTCACAATATTGCTGATAATCTCGCGCTGCTCCTCGGTATCCCAGATATGCCTCAACACCCAAAGATCAGATGGTATGGCTTTTTGTCTTTTGCAGATGATGGCGCTGGCGGCTATCAGGCGTTGTAGCTTTACGGCCCGCCTGTCTGATACCTGCAGCCCGGCGTTGCGCAGCTTCTGTATCAGTTCGATGTATTGCGGCCTTATTTCAACAAGATCAACCAGGGCGGTAAAATCCTGTAGCTGCCTTACCTCGTCGGCAGTGATGGCGGGCTTTTCGGTCACCTTTTTTTGTTCCAGTGTCCAGCCGGCATTCAGCAGGGCGTTTAAATGCTGCGGATCAACGTTATCGCAACGCACGCGGATCAAAAAACGGTCGAAAAGGGCTTGCAGGGCTTCATCCTCGGGCAGGTGGTTACTGGCGCCAATCACCATCAGCGCGGGTAGCTGCCGGGTTTCGCGGCCACGGCGAAAGATTTTTTCGTTCAATACCATCAGCAAACTATTCAGGATAGCGCTGTTGGCGTTCAACAGCTCGTCCAAAAATATCAGCGAAGCTTCGGGCAGCATGCCTTCGGTATTGGTTACCAGTTCGCCATCGCGCAGCTTACGAATATCAAACGGACCAAAAAGTTCGTTCGGCTCGGTAAAACGGGTCAGCAGGTATTCAAAGGTTTTGCCATCCAGTAGTTTGGCTAACTCGCGCACAGTGGCGCTTTTGGCGGTACCCGGCGGGCCTAATAAAAACAGGTTTTCGCGGCCAACCAGGCAAATGCCCATCAGGTCGATGATCTCGTCCTTATCAACAAAAGTTTGCTTCAGGTGGTTTAAAACCGCCAGTAGTTTATCTACAACCGGGAATTGGTTAGTTGTTATAGCTGTGTTCATAAAATAATATCATGGGGCAGGGCAAGCAATTCAAAACCGGGCCAAAGCCTGGCCTGGTGCATGCCCATAATTTCTTTCAATGTGTTTTGCTCGGCAATACCTTTTAAACGCGCAACATCGCGATGCGCAATGATCCTGTCCAGGTAAGTATATTTAAGCGATGGATGGTCAACTATCGCCCCGGTATCAACCGTTGGTTCGATGCTTAATCCAACGGACGAGAATGGCCAGGCCGCTGCGGTTTGTTTTAAGTAAACAACCAGCGGATCATCGGGTGCTATGCCGCTGCTCAGTTTAAATAAACCACCCAGGTGGCGCAGTATCAGGTCGGCCGAGTAAATGGCACCGGCAGATTGTTCGCCGGTAAAGGGTTGCAGGTATTGGGCCATCACGGTCTCGTCCAAATCGCGCAGCAGCACCAATTGGGCAGCATAAAAAAGGAATTTAGCGGCCCACAAAGCGGCACCCGGCTCAAAAGCAGGCGCGGCATAAGGCATTTCCAGTTTATCGGTATCGTACAGTTGATTTAATAATGCAAGCGCGGCGCGTTCATCATCTTCCTGAAATACAGTCATCTGTCGCGGCATCAACACCGCGCCATCACTCATTAACCGGGTTAAAAATTCGTTCAGGTTCAAGTTTTTAAGTTAGGCATTTTATTGAATTAAGCAAAACGGGAATTAAGCTTTAATAAATATACCCAAATCTTGTTTAACCTGCGGTTGCTTGTCTTAACGGCTTCTCAATAAATAATCAAGGATAGTTTCATTTGAGCCATCTGAAATCTCGGTTTTCCAGATTAGTTTATATACAGGAGCATAACATTCGTCGATTTCCTTTTTTATGGAAGCATTAAGTGGCGAAGTTAGTCCTTCAAATTGGAGGCGATGTGGGATATCAGCGCTTATTTTTATCACCTGGTCCCATTGATTTTTAAAATTTTCATCATTTGAATAACTTTTTCCGAATAAATAATGAAACCAGAAATACGGATAAACCTTAAGTGCTTTTTTGTAAAAGTTACTGAACCATTGCTCAGGATGTTTTGGAATTATTTTTTTAAAAAGCCGCCATCCCGATTTTTCGAATAGTACAAGTTTAGGGTTATGCTTCCAATAAGCGTTAACTTCATTCTTTAAATATTGGGGTATATAAGCGTTTTTTGTGGCCGCAAGAAACCAGCTGGATATCATCCTATATGGCCCGGGGCGGTCAAAGGCAAAAAAACCGGCTTTTATGTGATCATAAAACCAATTATCCAAAGGCGTGGTACAATAACATGTGGCATCAACCCATATGCCTCCATATTCTGCTAATAAATTAATCCGTATGATATCAGATAATGCCTGTGGAGTGGTTTCAATATTGGGTAAACTTATATAATCTACAATATTGTTTTTATCCAGCAGGACGATTTTCCAATTTTTATTGTTTGTAACCCAGGATTCGAAACATTTTTGAACGATAGCCGGAGCGGAAGGAAGCCCCTGCAACCATAGAAACCAAATAATTTTAGGAAAACTCCTGTCGTTTTCTTCATTCTTCATAAAAACAGAATCACTTTATGTGGATATTCTGGTAATTTCAACCACCTTGCCACAGTGCTATTTCATCTGCATTACCGCAGCCATGGTTGCTATACCTTGCCAAAGGTAGCTCACCCTTACATTTTCATTTTCGGCGTGTTGGTTATTATCGTAATTAACTAATGGTACAGTAATAACCTTTGCGCCTAATTCCTGTTCAAAAACAAACAGGGGCAGGCTGCCGCCAGAACTTGGCGAAAGAATCACCGGGTAATCAACCGTACCCTGAACGGCTTTTACAACAGCTTGTGCTATGGGCAAATCAAGCGGTGTTCGTTGTGCATTGTAACCGGCATCGTGGGTTATTTTAATGATCTTAGGGTAGGTAACCCTTTCCTGGTCTGTCGGTTCTTTATCTATAACATAATAGCCCTGGGCGCTTATATGGTCGGTTACTTTTTGAATTTGCCTGTCCATATCATTGCCGGGTACCAGGCGCAGGTCAAGCACCGCTTCGGCTTTCACCGGGATTACGTTTGATGCCTGTTTGCCAACATTACCACTTGCCATGCCATTAATATTAAGTGTCGGCAGCATAAATGCATTCACCAGGGGGCGTGTTCCGCCTTCGGGGCGGGCAATACCAAGCTCTTTTTTTAAGCCAGGCTCAACCGGCGGTACTTTTGCCAGTGCTTCTTTTTCGCCTTGGCTCAGCGGGGTTACATCGTCATAAAAACCTTTAATGGTTACGCGGTCGTCATCATCTTTCATCCCTGCCAGTAATTTGGCCATGGCCAGGCCTGGGTTTGGTGCCCAGTTACCAAAATTGCCGCTATGCAATGGCCGTTTGGGGCCATAAATAGTAAGCCACATATTAACATCGCCCCTTACACCAAACACTACTATATTTTTGCCCGATGGATGCCTTGCCCCATCGCAAATAATCCAAAGATCAGATGTTAGCTTAGCTTTATACTTTTTAAAGATTGCCGCAAGTTGTGGCGAGCCTTTTTCTTCCTCGCCTTCAAAAAAGAATTTGATGTTGCATCCCGGCTTTATTTTGCTTTTTATCAGCGCATCATAGGCATTGATAATGCACATGACACCGGCCTTGTCGTCGGCACTGCCACGGCCGCTCAATCGCCAGCTGGTATCAATGGCATCGCCGCGCTTATAGTTAACGATGTGGCCGCCCTGCTCAATTGGGGCGGTAATAAAAACGGGATCAAATGGCTTTAGGCCGGGCGCCCACTGTTTGGGGTTTACCGGCTGGCCGTCGTAATGGGCATAAAAGGCAATGGTTTTTGTTGCCCCCGGCACTTTTACCTCGCCAAAAACAGCCGGGTTGCCGTTGGCGGTGGTAAGCAGTTCGGCTTTAACACCACGTTTCTCCAGCATATTTTTAACAAATGCCGCGTTAAGGCGGATATTAGCCGAATCAACAGTTTCATTGGGGATAGCAACAAAGTCCAGGTATTCGTCAAAAATTGCCTGCTGATTGGTTTTTATAGCCGCATTTATTTTTTGCTGGTTTGTTTGGGCTGATAGCAGTTGGGCACCCAAAAGCATCAGTGCGATAAAACAGGTATTTGTTTTCATAGCGATGGTAAATGACCAATATAAGCAAATTATATGTTCAATCATTTGAATATATTTGACATGCTATAACGTTGTTAATACCAATTACCGCCTGCCGGGGTAAACCGTACTCATTTAAACGCCAACTATGAAAAAAGCATTGCTATCTATCCTCCTGGGGATTATATTATTAGCACCAGCCATTAAAGCCCTTGCGGCGGAAGGTACCATATCCGCGGGAAGCCAGCCACAGGTTAGCGCCGATGGTAAGGGCATCATCAGGATAGTATTTGGCGATAAGGATAATATTTTTTGCGCTACATCTGCTAACCAGGGCGTTTCGTTTTCAAAACCAGCGCTGGTGGGGCATATAACAAACATGCATTTGGGCATGTCAAGAGGGCCGCAGCTGGCCAGTTCGGCCAATTATTCGGTAATTACGGCAATGGATAAATCGGGCAATATCCACTGGTTCCGGTTAAAACATTCCTCTTCAAAATGGGAAAAGATGGGTGTTATAAATGATATTGACCAATCGGCGCCCGAAGGGCTGATGGGCATAGCTGCCGATAAAAAAGACAACTTTTATGCCGTTTGGCTGGATACCCGGATGGGGCACAGGAACCAGGTTTATTTTTCGGGGTTAATGGCGAAAAGCACCGGCTGGTCAAAAAATATATTAGCCTACCAATCGCCGGATGGGCATGTGTGTGAGTGCTGCAAGCCCAACATCGCGGTACATGGGCAGGAAGTGGCCATTATGTTCAGAAATTGGTTGAATGGCTCGCGGGATTTGTATGTAACCAAATCTGTAGATGGCGGCAGGGTTTTTCAACCGGCGCAAAAAATGGGCACCAATACCTGGGTGCTTAATGGCTGCCCTATGGATGGCGGCGGCATTGTTGTTGACGAAGCAAATAGCATCCATACCGTGTGGCAACGTAAAGGGGAAATTTTTTACGCACAGCCGGGCGGTTCGGAAAAGTTGATAGGCAAAGGCCGAAATTGCGCCATTACCGCGGCCGGTACCAAAACTATAATTTCATTTCAGGCGAACGATACGCTGAAGGTTGTATCGGCCCCCAATAAAAATGTTGTTATGGTAGGCAAAGGCGGCTTCTTAAAATCTATCCTGCTGGGCAGCAATCAAATGCTTTGCGTATGGGAGCAGGATAACGTGATTAAATTTAAAAAGATTTAGCGCATCGGTGTAAATCCCGCTATTACAAACGGACTTTAGTTATTGGTTACCGCGGGCGTAATTAATGGAGCAAGGGTATACGATGATTTACGGGGCGAACGCATGAACCGGCGTAAGTTGGTTTTTATGCTGGTGATAAACTCATAGTCGGTGGCGGTTTTTACCAGGAAGTAGCCGGGGCGGTAACGTTGCATAAAATCGGTAAGCTGCTGGTCTTTAAGGCGGGTTACGCTGGCCACAAATGCGCGGTTAAAGCGAAAATCAATCTCGCGCTGGTGGTAATCTTCTTCTATCGTTGTACGTAATTTAGCGGCATTGCGGCCGCTGCGGCTAAAGGCATTATACAAAGCATCAATACCTATTCCCGCCCCCATGCCGGGTGCAACAGACAACAGGCTTTGGCTATATTCCGATCCGTAAATTTTGGTGAAATCGCGTTTGGTGGCCGCAAATTGCTTCTCGGGCGTAAGCAGCGTATCGCGGATATATACCTCCCTGAGCATGATAGCCGACCGTTTCATATAAACTGCCATAGCATTACTGCCTGGTACTTTCAGGGTATCGCTGTAATGATCGGCCTTAATAAATATCAGCATATCGCCGGGCTGGGCATCTATGGAAAATTCGCCCTTAAGGTTGTTGTAAAAAGATTTGCCGGTGGTGGCATTAACAATGTTTACCTTGGCAATGCGGTCTTTGCTGTCTTTATCAAACACAATACCCTCTACCTGCTTTTGCTGTGCAAAAGCCCGTATAGATAACATGCAGATAAACAGGAACAACCATTTTTTCATTGTGGCGCCAAAAATAAACTTTAGCCTTTAACAAGGCATTAATTTTAACAACAATTAACTTTTAGCCCCTCCTAAATCCTCCCCGGTAGGGAGGACTTGAAAAAAAGAATAAGGTAAAAGTCTCCCCTTCCGGGGGAGATTTAGAGGGGGCTCCCTTACTTCACTACTACCAGTTTTTGCCCAATGTGGATATTATTATCTGGTATACTGTTTAACGCTTTTAGCTCGTCAACAGTTATACCAAAACGTTTAGATATGTTGTATAGTGTATCGCCCTGTTTTACGGTGTATATCTTATCGTCGGGTTTGGTTTTGGTAAGGGTATCTGTGTTGGCTTTGCCAATGCTGTCATTAATTTGCGATAGTACACGGTCTTCACGTTTTATTTTGGCTGCTTCACCTTCGGCGCGGTCGTACTGGTCCAGGTTGTATTTTACAATAAGGTTTATGAGCAGTTCGGGGTATTTGGGGTTGGTAGCATAGCCTGCTGCCTTCAAACCGCGGGCCCATCCTTCATAATCGTTTTTATCCAGCTCAAACAGTTTGGCGTAGTTTTTTCGCTTTAAAAAGGTAGAGTGATCGCGGAACGAATCCTCAGGGTTATCATACACCCTGAAACAATCGTTAACCTGGTCGTCATCTTTATAATAGCTTTTTCCTTTCCAGTCGGCGGTGCATTTTATGCCAAAGTGGTTATTGGCAAAGCGGGCCAGATCGCTGTTGCCGGCGCCCGATTCAAACAGGCCCTGGGCAAGTGTAATACTGGCGGGAATGCCATACTGGTTCATTTCCTGTATGGCAATGGCCTTAAAACGATCAATATAATCTAAACTCGACAGCGATTTGTAACCCGCTATTGAAGCTCCATTAGCCTTTTGAATACTGCTGTTGTTGCGACGTACATCGCGGTTAGAAATAGAATTCCTGGATTTGTTTCGTGATGATGTTGTTTTGCGTGCCGAGCAGGAACTAAAAAAAACAACTGATATTAAAAATACAGTACTTATTTTTCGCATACAGATAAACCTTAATACAGGCATTTATTAAAATGCCAAAATAAGATTTTATTGTTTAGCTTCTGCTAATTCTTTAGGCTGGGTCGCAGGGTTTTCGTCCAAATCGTTCAGGTCGTATTTTTTAATGATACCTAAAACCTGTGCTGCCCATTTGCGGCTGCTGGCATAACCACTGCGCTGGATGCCTTTTGCCCAGCCGGTGTAATCATAGTGGGTAAGCGCATCGGCCAGGTGGCTGAATTGTTTGCGCTCGGTCATGATGCGGGCAAAATCCTGGAATGAATCTAAAACCGAATCGTATTTTTTATAGGCTGAACGTACTTTTTTGTTGTGTTTGATAAAAACTACACTGCCTCCGCCTTTTACTCCAAACTGATTGTTAAGGCTTTGGGCTATGGTGCTGTTGCCACAGCCGGATTCATGCATGGCTACACCTAAAACGATGCTTGCCGGGATGCCGGTTTCGTGCATAATACGAATGGCATCATCTTTGAACTTCTCGATATAAGATTGTGAAGTGTTTTTTTGTGCTGAAGCAGCAATTGTTGAAATCAACAGGGCGGTAATCAGTAAGATTTTCTTCATAATTTATTTTTTTCTGATAACCAGTAAGCCGTCGCGTACAGGCAGGATCAGTTTTTCTACCCTGCTATCAACAGCTATGTGGTCATTTAGTTTGCGAATATTCTCGGTATCGGCATCTTTTTCGTCGCCGTACACCTTTCCTTTCCACAAAACGTTATCAATTATTATTAATCCTCCGGATCTGACTTTGTCAAAAACCAATTGAAAGTAAGTAAAATTATTTTTTTTATCAGCATCAATAAATACCAAATCGAAAATATCAGCCTGTAAATCAGCAATAATGGCCTCTGCCTGCCCAAAATGCAGCTTTATTTTATTTTCAACATTTGTTAGTTTAAAGTGTGAATTGATGATATCCTCCATTTCGCGGTTCACCTCGATGGTGTGGAGGATGCCTCCCTCTGCCAATCCTTCGGCCAGGCAAATGGCCGAGTAGCCGGTAAAGGTGCCAATCTCCAGGATGCATTTAGGCGCCACCAGTTTGCTCAAAAAACTCAGCAACCGCCCCTGGTAATGGCCCGACAACATGTGCGGGCGCAGCACCTTTAAATGCGTTTCGCGGTTCAGTTGCTGCAAAGCTTCCGGCTCCGGATCGCAATGGTCATCTAAGTACGCCTGGAGGGCTATAGGGAGAATATCCATGCCGCAAAGGTAAGGAATTTGTTTTTAATGCGACAATAGGGTAATTTGTATGTTGATATACAGTTAGTTGTGGTTTGTTGTTAAATAAAAATGACTGTTGAGATGCAAAATGTGTTCCCGTTGGTAACGCTGTTTTGCCGCTCACTTAAAAGGCCGTTTTTTGGGTATTAATGCATAAAATCAAACCAAAGTATTCCGCTTATCTTATCGCCGCTGGCATGGTTGGTTTGGCTTTGCGGCCCCATTACTTTTGCCGGTTGAAATTTGGTGCCGATAGGTGCAATGGCATTTAAAAACCCAATGCTTCCTTCAGGAAAAGCCGGCTCCACATTGTTATTGCTCAGCGCATCTTTTTCCCTTGCCGGGTGCAGCATTTGCAGGTAAGTGTTTTTATCGGCAGAATAAACAGTGAACGGCGACTCCTTATTTTCGATAGTTACCCAGTTAACTTCGGCATGGTAACCTTTAAATTCCGGGTATCCCCAGGTTTCGCCGGTAATAGTATTATTATAGGCTTTGTGCCAGATGCCAAACTGCTGGCCTTTTAGCCGGTTTTTCCAAACGCGGTAGGGGCCGCGGCCAAGCCATTTCATGCCTGTAATTTTTTCTTCGGGGTAATTGAAGGTGATACCCATAAAATCGGCATCGCCTTGTTGTACGTATTGGTACTCCAGTTTAACAGGGTGCCCGGCAGCGAAAGTCCAGGTTACGTGTAATGAACCCGCACCCTGGTAATCGGCTTCTACAACATATTTGCCGACATCGGCTTTGTGTGTAAACTGTTTTAACTGGGTACTAACACCGGCCAATACAGGCCCGCCCGATAACGAAATTGCGCCTGCCGGTTTACGCACTTTTTGAATGTAACCCGTAACCTTATCAAAATCATAGCTGATGCCATCGCATTTGATGGTTAATATTTTATCTGTCTCGGTTGTTTTTATAGCCGATTTGGCCGGAGATGACGCGATTTTGCCGACAATGGCAGCCGGTGCGCCAATAACCCAGCTCCAGGTAAATATTTCTTTCTTATCGGGTCCGTAAGCTGCCAGGTATAGTGCATCATTCTTTTTCCACGATGCGGGCAGTGTTAAGTTCAATGTCCCTTTCCCGCCGGGTTTAAGCTCAATGGTTTTTAGTAAGCCCGTTGCGGTTACTATAGCAGCGGTGGTTTTACTTTGTGCTGATGGGAATTTAACCAGTTTCCACTTAAAACTGCATTGATTAAGGTTAGTGAACGCATATCGATTTTCGACGGCTATTTTTCCATCAAAACCGGCATCAATAGGCTGCGGATTGATGTAAACCGACGACCATATTTCTTTTATTGCATAAAAGCTGCCTTCTTTTTCGCGGTGCGGGCCAACAATGCCGTCAGGGGCGTGGTTGCCGTCGGCATCATAGGTGTTGTTTTTATCGGTTCGGATTACAGCCTCGTCTAAAAACGCCCAGATAAAGCCGCCCGCCCCATGCGGATGTTTTATCATCTGTGCCCAGAAATCGTCAAGCCCGGCTGCGGCCCCGCCATCATACAGGCCATGCATAAACTCTGTGGGGAAAAAGACTTCCTGTCCGTTGGCCGCTGCGTTAACCATGTAATTGTAATCGGGGTAATGTTTAGTATCGGTGCCGTTAAACTTTTCCCAGGGGTGAATCACGGTGCGTTTTTGCGGATCATATAAAGCATAGTCATTATCAAGCCCCCGGTTAAAGCCGCCCTCGTTACCGTTATCCCAAAACAGGATGGAGGGGTGGTTTACATCGCGCACTACCAATTCTTTAACCAGTTTGCGGCCCACCACAGTATCATATTTAGCCTGCCAGCCGGTAAGCTCATCCAACACATATATGCCTAAGGAATCGCAAACATCCAAAAAATCACGATCGGGCGGATAGTGCGACATGCGGACGGCATTCATATTCATTTCCTTCATCAGCTTCACATCCATTAAGTGAACGCTATGGCTCAGGGTACGCCCGGTTTCGGGCCAAAAGCTGTGTCTGTCGCTACCCTTCATCATTATTTTTGCACCGTTTAAATACAAGCCATCGCTGGTGCGCAGCTCTACCGTACGAAAGCCAAATTTTTGTTTAACCCGGTGAAGAATACCTGTTTTGTTTTTTACAGCAACCACAACCTGGTATAAGTTAGGGAACTCGGCACTCCATAATAACGGTTTAGCAAAATTGGCTTGTAGTTCAACATGGTCGGCTGCCAGGTTTGCTTTTGCATTAAATGGCTTACCTATATTTTGGCCATTAAGGTTTTGCACCTGGGCTTCAATCAGCTCATCGCCCTTTAAGTTTTGAGCATATACATCTAAGCTGAAGGATCCGTCGGCCTTCGCGTTTACCGCCATCCTGTCAATAAAAGTTTCCGGAACAATTTCCAGGTAAACGGGCCGGTAAATCCCGCCGAAAACCCAAAAGTCGCTGTTGCGGCGCTCGGCATCATTTACCGATGAGTTTGCCGATGTTTTATCAACTGTTACTTCGAGCAGGTTTTGCGCATTGGGCTTTATCAAACCGGTTATATCATATTTAAACTGATAAAAGCTACCCTGGTGTACCGGGCCGGCCAGTTTGCCATTGATGGTCACTTTGGTATCGGTCATCGATCCTTCAAAAACGATATATACTTTTTTACCGGTTAGGTTACCTGCAAAAAAATCATGTTTATACAACCCCTGCTCGTTGCTTTTAACCTTGTCATGCCCGTAGTTATAGCTGCCAAAGCCCTGTAATTCCCAGTTTGACGGTACCGCGATTTTTGTCCATACGCCGCTTTTTCTTCCTCCGGTGCAGTAAAAATCCCAGGGTACGGTATGGTCCTTATCCGTTCCTGACAGGTATTTAACAATGGTTTCCTGCGAAAAAACATCGAGGCAAACAAGTATGAGCAATAATGGCAATAGTATCTTTTTCATAGTTGGGTTTACAAAAACAGGTGGCACAGGTTTAATCAGCAAACAAGGTTAATTACTAACAGGCGATTTAAAAAAAATATCCCCAACTAAAACTGTGCAATCGTTCCCGGAAACTATTTCAGGAAACTTTAATTACCGGGGTGGCATGCAATACTTTCTGTCAACTCGCGGCAATCACATTGTCAGGCAGTTGTTAAAATCTGTTAAATACCTCAATTTTCATTTCAACTACAGATTTTGCCGGTAATATTGAAGTATAAAGATTAACATCAGCTGGTTAATCGACACAATATTGGCATTCATCCGCACCTGATTATTAATGCGGGTTTATAACTGCAAGTTTGTGGTTACCAACGGTATTTAAACTTTAAGTGTTATTAATTCTTTTCCCCTAATTATCCGTTAAAATGAAACTATTAACAATAGCATTTTTCTTTCTTATCTCATCGCCTGTTAACTGGCTTGGCGATTTTAGCAAAGCCCAGGCAGAGGCACAGCAATCACACAAATTGATATTAATAAATTTCTCAGGATCGGACTGGTGTGGACCATGCATCAGGCTCCGAAAAGAGATCCTGGAATCCACGGCATTTGAAAACTACGCAGCAGACCATCTTTTATTAGTACGCGCAGATTTTCCGCGCCAAAAGAAAAACCAGCTGAATAAAGACCAGGTAAAGTTAAATGAAGCGCTGGCGGATAAATATAATGCCGAAGGTAAATTTCCATTCACGCTTTTGGTTGATGAACACGGCAAGGTATTGAAGCAATGGGATGGCTACCCTGATGAAACGCCTGAAAAATTTATTGAACAGATAAATCAGTTTGCCAATGGTGCCAACTAACGTTAATGTAGGTACTATTTACAAACGCAGCCTGCGTTTGATGGGCAACCGCTTTGAATTAAGCGTTGTGGCCGATAGCGAGCAATGGGCAAATGACCGGATTGATGATGGGATAGCCGAAATAAGCCGGATTGAAAAACTGCTTACCACCTTTAGCGATGATAGCGAAACCAACCAGGTAAATCAAAACGCGGGCATCAAACCCATGCCCGTGAGCAGGGAAACGTTTGAACTTGTAAAGCGATCGATCATGATATCAAAAGTAACACAGGGCGCTTTTGATATTTCTTACGGCTCGATAGACAAACGGCTATGGAATTTTGATCAGCAAATGACGGCTTTGCCCGATGCAGAAACGGCCAGGCAAATGGTTAGGCTTATCAATTACCGCAACATTATATTAAACGATGATGACTGTACTATTTTTTTAGCCGAAAACGGCATGCGCATAGGCTTTGGCGGGATAGGAAAAGGGTATGCCGCCGAGCGTGCCAAACTGATTATGCAACAACAGGGTGTTACAAGCGGCGTGGTAAATGCATCTGGCGATTTAACAGCCTGGGGTACGCAGCCAAACGGCAACAAGTGGACGGTTGGTATAGCCAATCCCGATGCATCGCAACAAATTTTCTCCTATTTGAGTATATCGGGCCTTGCGGTAGCTACCTCGGGTAACTACGAGAAGTTTATTATGATAGATGGTAAAAAATACTCGCATACTATAAACCCGCGTACAGGCCTGCCAGTTACCGGCATTAAAAGCGTAACTATCATTACCACCAATGCCGAGATTGCCGACGCCATGGCCACACCAGTAACCATAATGGGTGTACATGCCGGCCTGGATATGATTAACCAGATGAAGGATATTGAGGCAATAATTATTGACGATAACGACAGGCTTTACACCTCAAAAAATATAAATATTAACTAAATCCCCTATAAAATGACTAAACAATTGATTAAAGTTACGGCCTGCCTGCTATTGGCAGGCTCGTTTACATCATGTGTTCAACTAAAAGAATACCAAAAAAACAGGATAAACGATTCTGAAATGGCATTAAGCAACCGTAAAGTTGAAAAAAACGAGCTGAATTTTCAATCGTACCGAGAAAGTGCTTCAGGAGCCAATGCCGGTAAAACCGGCGGCGGTTGTGGCTGTAACTAATCGTTTTCATTCCCTTTCTATTGGTTTCTTAAAACATGAAAAAAATATATTTATCCGTATTAGGGTTTTCCCTGATATGCAGGATGAGTGCGTATGCACAAACATCAAAAGATAGCATTATTCGCCTTAACCCGGCCTTCAGCCTGGCAACATCAACCGGCCAGGATACCAATGCCTACCGGCCGCGCGCTTTGCGGGTTGACGAAGTAAATTTTGTATCCAGCTACTACAATCAAAATGGCAACCACTCGGCCGTAACCGGCGGCATTGGTACCGAAAAAGTAACCGATTTTTCAAATGGTATCGATCTTAAACTGGTTTGGCTAAACAATGCGATGAACAAAAACACGCTATCTGTGGGCCTCGGTATCGATCATCACACTTCTGCTTCGGCAGCTTATGTATCAACAACCGGGGCATCAAATACCGGCGGCAGCAGAATATACCCATCGTTGGATTGGACTGTTGAAAACTCAAAAAAAGGCACCAGTTTTGGTATTGGCACTTACTATTCCAGCGAGTATAACTACAAATCGCTGGGCGCCGACCTCCACTTTTCGGCAAAAACAGCCAATAAAATGGGCGAGTTTGGTGTAAAACTACAAGGCTATTTTGACCATGTAAAGCTGATATATCCATCGGAGTTTATCCCGCAATCAACAACTACGGTTACAACAATTACAACAGCAAGCGGCAATTCATCAAGTTCCGAAAGCGAGGGCAAAGCCAGGATTCCATCAAGCCCAAGAAATACATATACAGCATCATTCTCTTATTCACAAATAGTAACATCAAGGTTGCAAATCATGTTCCTGGCCGATGTGGTTACCCAGCATGGCTTTTTAAGCCTGCCATTTCACCGGGTGTATTTTTCGAACGGAAAAGATACCATAGAACGACTGCCATCGTCGCGGTTTAAGCTGCCTTTAGGCTTCAGGGCAAATTACTTCCTGGGCGATAACGTTATCCTGCGATCGTACTACCGCTATTATACCGATAATTGGGACAGCAAATCAAACACCGCCAATCTGGAAATAGCATACAAGGTTACGCCATTCTTTTCCATATCTCCGTTTTACAGGTACTATACACAAACTGCGGCCAAATACTTTGCGCCTTATGAGCAAAACAGCCCAACGCAGGCATATTTTACCAGCAATTATGAATATGCAAAGTTCAACAGCCAGTTTTTCGGCGCAGGTTTCAGGATAGCACCGCCAAAAGGAGTGTTAGGCTGGGAAAGTTTACATGAATTGGAACTACGATACGGCCATTATAAACAAAACGTTGGTTTGGTATCCGATGTGGTATCGTTAAGCCTTGGCTTTAAATAAAATAATCAAAATTAAAAGCCTGGTAAAGTTTTAAATTTTACCGGGCTTTGCCTATTTTGTTCGTCACTATGGAAAACACCGACGACCTTTTTGACAAACCCCTGAGCGACGACCCGGAAGAAAACCTGCGGATGGAAAACGAACTGCTGCGTTTAAAATTGCAGGCCGAATTGGGCGCCGACCCGCACATGATTAACCCTGTTGACCCGGAAATTGAAAATATATTTTTAAAGAACATTTTTGATTTTGAACATAACTACGCCAACGCCAAACGGGTTAAGGTTTACGATTTACTGGGGCAGCCCGAATTTAAACCGGCAGGCGGATTAACTGATGAACAGGTAGAGGAAGCCTTGCAGCAAATTACCGATTTGCTATTGAGCAAGAATATCGTTGTCGATTTTTCTGACGATGTGGACAACCGCACCAAATACGTTTTTATTACCGAAGAGTTGTTTGATCACGAGACTGACGACTTTACGATCCCGGGCATGACAAGCCATTTTGATTATGAAGAGTTTCATCCCAACCATAAAGCTAACATTGAAAACAAGGCCCTGGAGTTTTTATCCAAATGGTTTAAGCAAAGCTTTGACGACCACAGCTGGGTACTGGGCGATTCGTTTGTTGCCCCCGACCGGAAAACCTATAGCAGGGCTGAAATAGTACACCAGCTTAACAATATTTTTAACGCTTACACAGCCTTTAGTAACGAAGAATATTTTATTTACGATATCGGTTTTCAACTGCAACCTGGCTCAAATTCGGGCCTTGGCCATGCCGAGGGATCGGTAAAATATGATGCCGTATTGGAAAACAACGAAACCATTCATTTTGAAGGACCATTTAAACTGTACTTTTCGCTGGAAGACAATTGGTGGAGCATTTTCCATCTTGTATTCCCCGGGTTTAAATATCCCTGAAAGCAGGCTTTAAGTCGGGAAGTCCGGAAGTCGGAAAGTCAAAAAATTGATGGCTCTGACTTTCGGACTTTCGGACTTCCCGACTTCAGACTATTCGCCATCCAGCGTTGTAAAGCACCTGGCGCTTAGCTTCAGAAAATAGACCTGCTCAACGGTTCATTCTACCATTCAAACGAGAGGATTTCCTCACTATCTATGAGCCATTGATTAAACAAAGCAAGGTTTTTCTCCCGCCCGGATATTTCAAACTCCAGGATGGTTTGTACATCCTTACGTGAAGTTTTCATTTTAACTATTTTCAGCTTCAGCGGGGTTACCTGGTTGTACAAGGTGCTTAGCTGACAGGTGTTTTTAAAAACCAGCCGATAATGGCGGTGTTCAAATTTATTATCTATCCAAATCTGTATAAAATCAAGGGCGTACAATACAAACAGGGTGGCCACCAGTGAAACGCCGGCAAGGGCAAATTCGCCAATACCTAAAAGCATCCCTAAGGCCGCCGATATCCATATAGATGCCGCCGTGGTAATTCCCGATACAGACGAGTTATTACGAAAAATTACCCCTGCACCAATAAAGCCCACACCGGTAATAATGTTGGCCGCAATCCGGTCGCGGTTGGTTTCAACCCCCAGCATATAGGAGCATATGGTAAAAACAGTTGCACCAAGGCAAATCAATGCCAACGTTCTGAACCCCGCAGATTTACCCCTGATCTCCCGCTCCAGCCCAAGAATACAGCCGGTTATAATGGCCAAAAACAGTTTTAATATTTCGTGGCCATATATATTATGGTTAGGATTCAGTAAAATGGTGCTATCAAAATTCATGGGTAACAGGCATTGGTTTGGCTGCATACACAGCATATACTGATATTAAAAGTAAACGTTTGGCACATTAAACTTACAACAAATAGCTATTATTTTTCATGATGTATATAACAATAGCATGTCATGGCCAATAACAGCAAAAATGTTATAAAAATCTTAATTTACTAAACCAATTTAGCTGTTATATTAGCGGCCTTAAAAACATGTAACCTATTATGAAAACGGGCATTTACCATAAAATTCTTTTAACGGCGGTTATGGCAACCGCAATGACGATGCCAGTCCGGCAAGTTTTGGCGCAGGATAAAAAAACATCGGGCAACCCCGTGGTTGAGGGTTGGTATGCCGATCCGGAGGCTAAAATTTTCAACAAGCAATATTGGTTATACCCAACTTACTCGGCTAAATACAATGAGCAGGTTTTCATGGATGCCTTCTCATCGCCCGACCTGGTACATTGGACCAAACACCCCCACATTGTTGATACCACCGGCGTAAAATGGGTTCGCCGGGCGCTTTGGGCGCCTGCCGTTACCGAAAAAGGCGGCAAATATTATATCTTCTTCGGCGCAAACGACATCCAGAACAATAACGAAAAAGGCGGCATCGGCATAGCCGTAGCCGATAACCCGGCAGGCCCGTTTAAAGATTACCTGGGCAAGCCGCTGATAGACCAGATTATTAACAAAGCCCAGCCTATAGATCAGTTTGTTTTTAAAGATGATAACGGCCAGTACTATATGATATATGGTGGCTGGGGCCAGTGCAATATTGTAAAACTAAAAGACGACTTTACCGGCGTGGTGCCTTTTGAGGATGGCGTTACCTACAGGAAAATAACTCCCGAGGGCTATGTAGAAGGCCCGGTAATGTTTAAACGCAAAGGCAAATACTACTTTATGTGGAGCGAAGGCGGTTGGACAGGCCCAGATTACCGGGTAGCTTACGCTGTAGGCGATACCCCATTCGGTCCGTTTAAGCGGATAGCTACTATTTTAAAGCAGGATGCCAGCATTGCTACCGGAGCGGGCCACCACTCGGTTATTAACGTGCCTGGCACCGATGAATGGTACATTGTATACCACCGCCGACCATTGACCGAAACCGACGGCAACCACCGCGTAATGTGCATTGATAAAATGTACTTTGATAAAGACGGCATGATACAGCCGGTGAAGATAACCAACGAAGGCGTTGCGGCGAGGGTACTGCGGTAGATGTGCAGATTGCAGATTTCAGATGTGCAAATGAAATTGCATGTTCCATTCGGGGTGAAAAAAAACTTGTCATTGTGAGGCACAAAGCAATCTCGTAGCCTCGCTGTTCGGACTTGCGCGGTAGTTATGAATTGGCAACGAGATTGCCACGCTATCGCTCGCAATGACATAATCCGGTAACGACAAATGGCACGCCGAAAGGTGTGCCATTTGTCGTTATATGTTTAATTCTTGCAGTTACTACTTCAACTTACTCAAAGCCGCTTTTACCCTTGGGATCAGTTGCTCAATGTCCTCCAGTGTGCTTGCACCTACAGATGCACGGAACCAGTTAACGGAATCATCGGTACCGAAGGCCGAGAATGGCACCAGGGCTACTTTGGCTTCTTTGATGAGGTAAAAGTTAATATCAGCCGAATCCTTTAATACATGCCCTTCCGGTGTGGTTTTGCCGGTGTAATCAATTTTAAGGGTAAGATATATAGCGCCCATTGGGGTTATCGAATCTACCTGGAAACCTTCGGCTTTCAATGCCTGGAAACCTTCATGCAGGGTTGTTAAGCTGGCGCGGATTTTTCCTTTCAAATCATCCAGGTAGGTATCTACAGCGGCGGTATCGGTAATAAAATGAGCCATGGCAACCTGCTCGGCCTTTGGCGACCATGCGCCCATGTGGCCAACAATGGCTTTCATATTGTCGATAATATTTGCCGGGCCAAAACCCCAGCCTACGCGCACACCTGTAGAGGCAAAACATTTAGATGCACCATCAACAAATACGGTATATGGCCTTAATTCGGGGCGTAAAGTAACCGGGTCGTAATGTTTAAAATCGCCGAAGGTTAGTTGCGAATATATTTGATCGTAAAGCAGGTACAACGGTTTTTCGCCGGCTGCGCGGCTTTTGTTTTCGGCAATTACCAGGTCGCAAATTTCTTCCAGGTCTTTTTTGTTAAACATGGTGCCTGTAGGGTTCAGGGGCGAGCAAAGCGCCAATAAAGTTGCGCCCTTTAAATGCGGTGCAATTTCATCAGCCGTAGGCATAAAATTGTTTTCGGGCTTGGTTTCAACAATAATTGCTTCGGCACTGGTAAGGTCGCTGTAGTGGTTATTGTTCCATGATGGTGCCGGAAAAACCACCTTATCGCCCGGATCAACCAGGGCCAAAAAGGTTGAATAGATCAACGGACGGGAGCCGCCCGAAATCAATATCTCGTTAGCTTTATAATTTAAGCCCATGCGGCTGCTTAAAAATGCCGATACACTTTCACGCAGGTTAAGCATACCATCAGCCGGCGGATAATTAGTTTGGTTGTGGTTATAAGCATCAACAATACCGTCTTTTAAGTCGGCAGGGATGGGGTAAATATTGGAGTCGAAATCGCCAATAGTTAGGTTGGCAATATTTTGCCCCTGGCGTTTTAATTCATTTATCTCGCCCGCAATCTTAATGATCTCCGAGCCGCGTAAATTTTGAGCTAATTTAGAAACACTCATGTTGTGGATTTTATGAGCGGCAAATATAGGGGGAAAAAGGTGAAAGGCTAAAGGTTAAAGGCGAAAGGTGAAAAAAGTGAAAGAAGAGAGGTTAAAGGTGAAAGGACAAGGGCGAAAGGTTGGGATAAGGTGCATATGGGCTTAAAACAAAAAAGCGAAAAGCCAATCCAACCAGATCACTTTTCGCTTTTATATATGGGCAAAAAACCTTTTACCTTTCGCCTTTATCCTTTTACCTTCTATAAATATGCTTTCCGCAGCCTGATGATATGCATCCAGTGCATTATTTTCATTACGGGGTAAACCGGGTCAATTTCAAACCATTTGGCGCCGAAGTTGGCACGGTTGGGGCGTTTGTGGTGGTTGTTCTGGAACAATTCGCCAAGCATTAAAAAATCAAATGGGGTGGTGTTTTTTGATTTGTCGCCGTTATCAAAATTGGCATAACCGTATTTGTGACCGCACCAGTTAACAATAGCACCATGTATAGGGCCCATTAAAAAATGAACCGGAATTAACAGATAAAACCACGGGGAAGTAGCAAACACCACGTAAAAAGCAATATATAAAATGCCGAATGCTATACGCGATACCATTGACGAACCAATGTAATCAACCGTGCGCCATTCAGGAATGTTTCCTTTAAAGCGTTCTTCAGGATCTTTTAATCTTTTTTCGTGCATGCGGTAACTTTTGGCCGTATACACCATCATCTGGAAAACATCCCTGAAAAAATGTGGCGAATGCGGATCCTTCTCGGTATCGCTGTAAGCATGGTGCTCGCGGTGCATAATAGCATAAGCACGAGGGTTTAAAAACGACGAACCCTGACAAATAAATGTCAGCAGATAAAATGTTCCCTCAAAAAATTTATTGGTAGTGAACATTTTATGAGATGCATACCTGTGTAAAAAGAACGTTTGGAAGAAGAGCGACAGGAACCAGTGCCCGATGAAGAAAATTATTATTACCACTGAATTAGAATGATTAGAATGAACTGTTATTTATAATCTTTCCAAAGATACGATTAAAACACATAAAAAGTTTTACCCCATTTGTTTTTGAAATTATTTTATATCCGGTAAAGGCTGCTTAAGTATACGTAGGCGCCCTTTTTGTCCAAAATATTTTTTTTTGCTTTCCTGCTGTAATTCAAATTGTTGGGCCGGTAGTTGGTGTAATTACTACCTGTCGTCAAATCTTCGCAAATGGTACGGTAATAATTGGGGGTATCGTTACTATAGTTTACTTTGTATGCCCCGGCAGTTGCTTTGGCATATGTGTAAACAATTGTAACAAATTTATTACTTGCTATTGAATGAACTTTGCTGCTTTAGAATACAATCGCTCAACGATCTTTGAGATCATTCTGAACCATGCCAGATGCTGTCCGGGAGTGCGGTATTGTAATTTCGTGCTATGAATCAATTATTTACCTTCGCAATCAAGCCCTGTTTATCAAATAATCGTCATTATTGGCGGGATATTATGGAGGCCTGAAATATTTTGTAAAAATACCGTTTTCTGGGGATAACCTTTTAATTTAACGTTGCGTATAAAGCGTATCGATTTAAGCGAATTATGACAATTAACACTAAATCCGTGAGCGTACTATTGGTTGATGATGATGAAATCAACAATTTTATCTCTATTAAACTAATAAAGAAAGCTTTATTAAATACCGAGATTATGGCCTGTTTAAATGGCAAATTTGCTATTGACCAATTATCCGAAATTCAGCGAAAAGATCCGGCCAAACTGCCCGATTATATCTTGCTGGATATTAACATGCCTATCATGAACGGCTGGGAGTTTTTAGACGAGTATAAGCGTTTAAACCTCGATCCGTTGGGCAAAAGCAAAATCTTTATTATTTCATCATCAGTTTTCAGCAACGATATCAACAAAGCACGCTCATACCCACTGGTGAAAGATTTTATCAGCAAACCATTAAACGTCGAAAAAATTAAAGAACTTTTTGAAGTTCAGCCACAAGACTAAGCAGGCGTTACCTTAAAGTGTTCGCCGCCATCTTCACTGCTTACATTGCCTATAGCAAATGTTTTGGCGTGATAAAACAGACAGGTCCATCCTTCTTCGGATGCTAATTTGCCATATTCCTGGCGCAGTTCCATCGCTTTGCGCCCATCCATATCATATTTAGCTATAAACTTTCGTATCAGTTGCTCCGGTTCAGGTAGTTCGTCGCCGCCAAACAGCGCTTTTGAGCCTTCCATATCTATCCAGAATACCTGGTGATTGGGGCAATGCCCCCCTGATAGTTCATAACGGATGCCGGGAATCAGTTCGCCGCTGCCTTCTACAAACGTTATATCTACGGTGCCATCAAGGGCTTCAAAAATCTCTTTATGGTATGATGATGATTTGCCTGTAATGCCAAATTCCCATTCTCCTTTTTGTATCACGTGCCTGGCCTGCGGAAAACTGGGTTCCAGTTTGCCGTTACGCTCAACCACCAGGCCGCCCGAATGGTCGTAATGCAGGTGCGACATCAACACCAGCGTTACATCATCCGGATCGAACCCCGCGTTGCGGATATTCTGATGCAGCAGCAATTCATCACGGGTATCTTTAAAACCAAGGCCGGTATCCAGTACAATAAGGTGATGGGTGGTTTTTATCAGGAATGGGTTTACATGGATGAACAATGAACCCGGACGGTCCCTGAAATTGTCGGTTTCGGGGTTAAATGGGATAAATTTTTTAGTCGAATCAACTGAATATGAGCCTTCTCCTAACGCGAAAATTTCCATAGCTGCGATGTGTCAGATTTTGAATGTAACTTTGGCCGTTTAAAATGCCAAAAATTATATTTACTGTTATAAAAGTTGCAAAGATATGAATAAACGTTGGGCGATAAGGGATAATGCCGATGAGGATTTGGTACGTAAATTATCTGCCGAACTGAATATTGATACCGTTTTAAGCAGCCTGCTGGTACACAGGGGGATAAGTGATTTTGAGGGCGCCCGGTACTTTTTCAGGCCCGATCAGCGGCACCTGCACGATCCTTTTTTGATGAAGGATATGGAGGAAGCAGTAATACGTATTGAAACCGCGATTGCCGCCGGCGAAAAGATACTGGTTTATGGCGATTACGATGTAGATGGTACTACCGCCGTTGCCACTGTTTACAGCTTTTTCAGTAAGCAGTATAAAAACATGGAATATTATATTCCGGATAGGTATAAAGAAGGTTATGGCATATCAACCCAGGGGATTGATTATGCAGCCCAAAATGGTTTTAGCCTTATTATAGCACTTGATTGCGGCATAAAATCGGTTGATAAGATAGACTACGCCAACACCTTGGGGATAGATTTTATTATTTGCGATCACCACCTGCCCGGTGCGCAGTTACCCGCCGCGGTGGCGGTGCTTGATCCCAAACGTGCTGATTGCGAATATCCTTATAAAGAATTATCGGGCTGCGGTATTGGCTTTAAGCTGATACAGGCTTATGCCGAAAAAAATGGCATCCGGTTTGAAGCCGTGCTTGAATACATTGACCTGGCCTGCATCAGCATATCGTGCGATATTGTACATATTACCGGCGAAAACCGGGTGCTGGCGCACTTCGGCCTGCAAAAAATAAATACCAACCCTTGCATTGGCGTAAAAACGTTGATTGAAGTTGCCGGTAAAACGCCCGGAAACCTAACCATATCTGATGTGGTGTTCCTGATAGGCCCCCGCATTAATGCTGCAGGCCGTATTGATGATGCCAAGCACGCGGTTGAATTACTGATAGCCTGCGATGAAAAAGCCGCCAAAGAAAAAGGCATGATGATAAACTCCCGTAACCAGGAGCGGAAAGGCCACGATTTAAATATTACCGACGAAGCCCTGGAGATAATAGATAGTGACGAGGTGCTGATAGGTAAAAAATCAACGGTAGTATTTAACAAGGATTGGCACAAAGGCGTTATTGGTATTGTGGCATCGCGCCTTACCGAAAAGTATTACCGCCCTACTATTGTGCTTACCCAATCAAACGGGCATGTGGCCGGTTCGGCGCGCTCGGTGCTGGGTTTTGATCTTTACGAGGCGCTTTGCGAGTGCAAAGATCTGCTTATCCAGTTTGGCGGGCACAAGTACGCGGCTGGTTTAACCATGCTGCCCGAAAACGTAGAAGCCTTTAAGGATAGGTTTGAAGAAGTGGTGAGTGCAACCATATTGCCCGAACAATTAATACAACAGATACAAATTGACGCCGAATTACGTTTAAGCCAGATAGAACCGAAATTTTTCAGGATATTGAACCAGTTTGCGCCCTTCGGGCCCGAAAATATGGCGCCGGTTTTCATAAGTAAAAATGTGTATGTTAGCGGTAATGCTGGCCTGGTAGGGCAGGCGCATATTAAAATGGCTGTAATGCAGGAAGGTACGGCGGCTTTTGATTGTATTGCCTTTAACCACGGCGAATACCTGCCGCAATTAAAGCCAGGCGTGCCCTTTGATATTTGCTACAGCATTGAAGAAAACATTTGGCGTGAGAGAAGAAGCATACAGTTGAACATAAAGGGGATAAGAAGCCCCACCCAACCCTCCCCGGAAGGGAGGGCTTAAAAAGGCAATCGCTGGGTATTAATTATAGGGAAATTCCCGGAACGAAAATTAAAACAAAAAAAAGTCTCCCCTTCCGGGGGAGATTTAGAGGGGGCTAAATGATACTACGAGCAGAAAATTTAGTAAAAAAGTACAAACAGCGCACCGTTGTTAACGATGTATCGTTTGATGTGGCGCAGGGCGAAATTGTGGGTTTGCTGGGGCCAAATGGCGCCGGGAAAACTACGTCGTTTTATATGATTGTTGGTTTGATAAAACCTAACGAAGGCACTATTTTTCTGGATGATAAAGATATAACCCAGGACCCTATGTACCGCCGGGCGCAAAAGGGTATAGGGTACCTTGCACAGGAGGCTTCGGTGTTTCGCAAGCTATCTGTCGAGGATAATATTAAAGCGGTGCTGGAGATGGGCGGCATGCCTAAAGACAGGCAAAAAGACAAGCTGGAAGAATTAATTGACGAATTTAGCCTGCACAAAGTGCGCAAAAACCGGGGCGACCTGCTATCCGGCGGCGAGCGTCGCCGGACCGAAATTGCGCGCGCCCTGGCAGCCGAACCTAACTTTATATTGCTGGATGAACCCTTTGCCGGGGTTGACCCTATTGCGGTAGAAGAGATACAGGCGATGGTAGCCAAGCTTAGGCACCGCAACATAGGCATCCTGATTACCGACCACAATGTACAGGAAACGCTGTCGATAACCGACCGCGCTTACCTGCTTTTTGAAGGCAAAATATTAGAGTCGGGAGTGCCCGAGGTATTGGCCGAAAATGAGATGGTGCGTAAAGTGTATTTAGGTGCTAACTTTGTTCTGAAGAGAAAAGTATTCCCCCAATAATAAACCCGCTGTATGACAATATTTAACTCCGTATTTACATGGTTCATGAAAAAGCGCATTCACCAGATTGAGCTTTTTATGAAATATCCCAACGAAGTACAGGAGGAATGGTTTGAGCAGCTGATATCGATGGCCGAAAGTACCGAGTGGGGCCGCAGGTATCAATATAAAAGCATCGAAAACCTTACCCAGTTTAAGGAGCGGGTGCCTATCCAAAATTACGATACGCTGAAGCCTTATATAGAGCGGATGCTCAAAGGCGAAAAAAATGTGTTGTGGCCGTCGGAGATCCGCTGGTTTGCCAAATCATCGGGCACTACCAATGACAGGAGCAAGTTTATCCCGGTGAGCGAGGAAGCCCTGGAAGAGTGCCACTTTAAGGGCGGCAAGGATGTGCTTACCATTTATTTTAACAACCAGCCCAATGCCCGCATGTTTACCGGCAAGGTACTAACGCTGGGCGGTAGCCACCAGGTAAGCACTATAAACCCGGATGCTTCATTTGGCGATCTATCGGCCGTGATCATGAAAAACCTGCCCCTTTGGGCCGAGCTTCATCGCACACCGCAACTGGAAATTGCCCTGCTTGATAACTTTGAAGAGAAATTAGAAAAAATAGCCCAGGCAACCAAGGATGTGAACGTAACCAGCATTGGCGGCGTACCTACCTGGAATTTGGTGCTATTTAAACGGATATTGGAAATAACCGGCAAAAAAAACATGCTGGAAGTTTGGCCCAACCTGGAAATGTATTTCCATGGTGCGGTTAACTTTGGCCCCTATCGTGACCAGTTTAAAGCGTTAATTCCAAGCGACGACATGTATTACCTGGAGAATTACAACGCATCCGAAGGCTTCTTCGGCATCCAGGATACCCGCGAACCGGGCGACATGCTGCTGATGCTGGACTACGGCATTTTTTACGAGTTTTTACCGCTGGAAAACCTGCACGATGAAAACCCGCATACCCTTACGCTGGATGAGGTGGAACTGGATAAAAATTATGCGCTTATCATTAGCACCAATGCCGGGCTTTGGCGGTATATGATAGGCGATACCATTAAGTTTACCTCTTTAACGCCGTTCCGCATCCGGGTAACCGGCCGTACCAAACATTTTATTAATGCCTTTGGCGAGGAAGTGATTATTGACAATGCCGAGCAGGCCCTGGAAGAGGCCTGCCAGCAAACCGGTGCCATCATTCGCGAGTATACTGCCGCGCCTGTTTATTTTAACGGTAAAGATTGTGGCGCCCACGAATGGATAATTGAGTTTGAAAAGAAACCTAACGAGTTTGAACGTTTTGTGGATATCCTTGATGAAACCCTGCGCCGCATCAACTCCGATTACGATGCCAAGCGTTTTAAAGATCTGGCCCTGCGCCGCCCGATAGTGCGATGCGCCCCCGAAGGCACTTTTTTTAACTGGATGAAAGAAAAAGGTAAATTAGGCGGCCAGCACAAAGTGCCGCGTTTGGCTAATAACCGCGAGTATGTGGATGCTATTTTGAAGGTGATGGAATTGGTAGTGGAGTAGGTATTAGAGTTAAGAATCAAGATACCGACTATAGCCAGGTTTTAACTCCCGCATTTACGGATCGGGGTAACCTAAGCAGGATGTCTATGCATATTTCCCACGGGTTACAATGCGTTAAATCCGCAGGAGCTTTGACTGTTAAAGTACAAGTCTTTTCTGTTGCTATTTCAAATATGAAACCTCCTCTACCTCGGAATAACAGCAATTACTTTAACCTTGTTAACAATCGAATTACCAGCAATGCTGTTTTAATATAAGTCCAGGTTTTATTCGGGCTTTCATCAGAAGCCGGTTGTACTGATGTAAAATCTAAATCCTTTGTTATCTGAGGGTTTGGGGTGTTGCGGTATGAAGGGGTATATTTTTCGGTAGTTTTTTTTTGCATTGCTAACCAATCAACTGAGGCTTCCTCCCCGTTAAGAAGAATCTTTTTCCACAATTCAAAATCCGAATCATTTTCAATATAGGTGTTTACCCAAGCTGGGTAGCGACCTTCACTAATAAATGTTTTACGATAAAGTGTTTGCCCCTTGCCCTTGTTTATATTGCGTTGAAGCACTGATAATTTTTCGGCAGCCCATTCTCGGTGCCCGGAAACGGGTGAATGCCAGGCATTATAAAACAGTTGAAGCAATTCAGTACCTATACCTTTGTAATTTAACAAAATGTCATCAAGTACCTTGCTCACTTTTTCATTCCTGTAAGCATCAATGTCTGTTACATTTTCATTTTCCAATATAGCGTGCCTAAGCCCATTAAGTTTTAATGCACCTGCAACGCGGGGAAGAATATTAGCTTTATGCTCGCCGAGCATATCCCTTTTGCAAATTATCACAGCGGGGATATCTATGTCCAACTGCTGATAAGCCAATATTTTGTGGTGGCCGTCCAAAACGTAATTTGGGCTTGAGCTCGAATCATCATAATAGTAGTGATAATAGATAATTGCTTTTGGACGGGCCCCCTCATTTATTAGATTTACGTAGTGATTTATCCTGTTTTGATCTATCCGGTTACGGCTTTGGGTAAAAAGGTAAATATCCCCACTTCCATAATCATAGTAATTACAGGCAAACCCATATTCTTCGGCTACGGAATCGGAATAAACCATCGAACTGTCATCAAAAAAAGAACAGTTTTCTTTGTCAATCCTCGAGATAACAACATCGTAATTGCCATTGCCAAACAAATCCAGAAATTTAACTGTTTCTTCAAGAATCTCGTTGTCAGATCCATATGCCAACGAATGATCTAACCCGCCAGTTAATTCCAATTGCTTTTGAAATTCATTGTCAGACACTGAATAATATTCACCGATACTTCCTCGGCAGTCCGGCCAGTTTACAGCTACAGCCTCTTCGATAACCAATGCATTCAAAAAGCCGTCGGTAATGATTTCTATAATCCCTTGTCCGTTTGTAACTTCAACTTTGCGGGTTTTATTTGCTACCAGAAACCGGAGCCATGCCTGGACTATCAAAAGAAAATCATTTGTTGGCAAGCTAAAGGTGGCTTTAACCCGGCTTTCCTCATAAGTGTTGTCCTTAAAATCTTCACCGAAATAAGTCTCAGTCAACCCCAGGTAAACCAACACATCTCCTTTTATTGGCAACCTCAATTCTGTCGGGCTTTCTTTCTCGACAAAATCGTTTACAGACCTGTAAAGCATCCCCGCCTCTAATGCGGTTTGAGCGCTTTGTATATAATGAGATAGCAAAGGATTTATTGAGCGAATTGCGATAATTCCAGTTGGAGGGTCTGAGTATTCAAAAACAAGTTTATATTTCTTTAAGATCTCCATTTAGCACTTCCATTTACAAAACTTATATTGTATAAATATAGGTATAAAAAATGCCGCATTATCTCCCGCGAGGTTAGCGCAGCGTAACTCGTGGGTAAAACCGGTTGAAGCCTTTGGCTCAGTTGAACTAAAAGTTGAAATCGTGCTTAGCTGCGAGTTTGAACATCGCGGCAGTTCGTAAAATCTGCCCTCGCCCTTTGTCCCTGGCTTATCCCTCCCAAAACGTCCTTAAACCTTATAGCTCAATTTACCCCCTTAGGTCATAGAAATATCTCTGTTAAAATTAACTGTGACGCAAGCGTATCATAAATATTTTTTACGTTTTGAAAATCCTTTAACCCGGCGCTTAAACCTGTATTTTTAATTTATTGCTCATGTGATACAAGCGTATCAAATCTTATGTAAAATACTATATATCAGTTATTTATGTAAGTTTTATTTGTTTATTACATTTTAAATAGCCTATTTTTGATTTGTAATAATAAGCCATACATAAGCCTGTATTCCTGAAAAACTATTTTGAACGATGCTGTTTTGCCCGCGTTCAATTGAGGGTGTTTTAAACATTAGTTAAGTTGGTAAAGCGATTTAGCAATGCGTAACAGGCCTTTTGCTTTGGATTTTTTGTGCAATCAATTAAACCAAATAATAAATTTTATGAACATTAACTACTATTTAAAGCGGCTTGCAGCCCTCGCCCTGCTACCCGCAGCCTTGCTGTTTTCCTGTAAAAAGGATGCCAACACCGGCGAAGCCAAAGCACAACAAAACAACAGCACGGTAGCCCGCGCCGCAAACGAAGTTGTAAACGCCTGGGTAACCACGGCCGATCAGTCAAAACTATTACAGGCACAGGCCAGCATCAATTTTGCTGCCGATGCAGGCACCAACGCCACCACCGTAACTGTCGACGAAAACACCACCTACCAGGGTATAGATGGCTTTGGTTTTACCCTAACCGGCGGCAGCGCCAGTTTATTGAACGGGCTGGGCGGCAACCAGGCTGCCGTTTTAAGCGAACTTTTTGGTACGGCAAACGGCCAGATAGGCATCAGTTATTTACGTATCAGCATTGGCGCATCTGACCTTAGTTCGAGCGATTTTACCTATGACCAGGTGGCAGGCGATGTAAACATGAACAGTTTCAGCATCAGCCAGGAAAACACCGATATGCTGCCGATACTAAAGAAGATCATCGCCATCAATCCATCCATCAAAATTATAGCCACCCCCTGGACGGCCCCAACCTGGATGAAGGTTAATACAACCGGCAACAACGGCTATACCGGCGGCAGCTTAAACACGGCGTATTATGACGCCTATGCCCGTTATTTTGTAAAATACCTGCAGGCCATGCAGGCGCAGGGTATTACTATTGATGCCATTACACCGCAAAACGAGCCGCTTAACCCATACAACAACCCAAGTATGGTGATGCAGGCCAGCGAGGAAGCTACTTTTATAAAAAATAACCTTGGTCCGCAGATAAGGGCGGCCGGTTTTGCTACCAAGATCATCGCTTATGACCATAATACCGACAGGATTGACTATCCGGAGGCTGTTTTGGCCGATGGCGGCGCAAACCCGTATGTTGATGGATCGGCGTTTCACTTATATGCCGGCTCAATTGCTTCTTTAACCGACGTGCATAATGCATACCCTAACAAAAATGTGTACTTCACCGAGCAATGGGTTGGTGCGCCAAGCAATTTTGGCGGCGACCTGTCATGGCATGTTAATAACCTGGTTATTGGTGCTACCCGCAACTGGAGCCGTAACGTTTTGGAATGGAACCTGGCGGCCGATGTTAACTACAATCCGCATACAGCAGGCGGCTGCAGCACCTGCCTGGGTGCCATTACCGTAAGCGGAACATCAATAACCCGCAACGTAGGTTATTACATTATTGGCCACGCGGCGCGATTTGTAAGGCCGGGAGCTGTCCGTATTTCATCAAATGTATCTGGCAGCATACAGGATGTGGCTTTTAAAAATTCCGACGGCAGCAAGGTGCTTATCGCGCTTAATACCGGCTCATCTGCGGTCAGCTTTAAGGTAAAATGGGGTGCCGAGTCGTTCACCTACTCGCTGGCAGCCGGCGCGGTGGCCACTTTTAAATGGAGCGGCACACAATCAAACGGTTCATCCGGTGCGCCAATTGGCTCGGTTATTACGTTGAAGGGTATCAACAACCAATATGTAAGCAGCGAGAACGGCACCGCCGCCATGAACTGCAACCGTCCAACGGCATCCGCATGGGAGCAATTTACCGTGGTTGATGCCGGCGCCGGTAAAATAGCCTTGCAAGGCATGGGCAAATATGTATCCAGCGAAAATGGCACGCAAGCCATCACCTGTAACCGAACCACTATTGGCGATTGGGAAAAATTTGACTGGGTAGTTAACGCCGATGGCAAAATATCGCTGCGAGGCAATAACAGCAAGTATGTATCCAGCGAAAACGGAACGCAAGCCATGACCTGTAACCGTACAACCATATCCGGCTGGGAAGCTTTTGGGGTGAACCAGTAAATAAATCGTTAAAAAAGTGATTGTCACCCCGAGTGGTAAAATTTCGCGAAATTCTGAAGGGGAAATGACATACAAAATAAAAGACTGTCATCCTGAGGTACGAAGGATCTATTCGCGAACTTTTCCGGCGACCATGCAAGGCGTAAAATAGATTCTTCGTACCTCAGAATGACAGGAAAATTGGATATGTCATGGGTAGATACGAAGAATCTGCCAACCGTGCATAACCGGTAGAAAAGTTCGCGAATAGATGCCTCGTAACTCAGCATGACAGGATTAATATCTCAATTTATTTCTCACCAATACGCAATCAATCAATTATAAACAAATACCAATCTTATGAAATCAATTCAAAACTTAAAAAAGGGCGCTTTAGCAGTAGTTGCCCTGGCTGCTTTGGCTATTTCCTGTAAAAAAGATGCCAACAGGCAAACACCTGCTACCGTAGCGGCTTCCCAAACCAACCAAACCACTACACCCAGGGCGGCAACGCTTGTATGGAGCGACGAATTTAACGGTACCAGCGTTAACACCGCCAACTGGAATATTGACAATGGCAACCCCAATGTTAATAACGAGAAGGAATATTATCAATCGGCAAACGCTACTGTATCCGGCGGTTTTTTAACTATTACCGCCCGTAAAGAAACCGTGGGCGGCCAACCCTATACCTCGGCTAAGCTGACTACCGCCGGTAAATTTCAGCCAACATACGGTCGTATTGAAGCCAGTATTAAACTGCCTGCAGTGCAAGGTACCTGGCCCGCTTTCTGGATGCTGGGCGCTAATATAAATACGCCTGGGGTTGGATGGCCTCAATGCGGCGAAATTGACATTATGGAACAGGTTAACACCTCCAATACCATATTGGGCACCATGCACTGGAATAATAACGGGCACGTTCAGTATGGCGGCAGTACCACCACTTCGCCAACAGGTTTCCATACCTATGCGGTAGAGTGGGATACCAATTCCATCAAATGGTATGTAGATAATACGCTGTATGTTACCGGGAATATAGCGAACAACATCAACAATACCGGCGCTTTCCATAATCCATTCTTTATCATCCTTAACCTGGCCATAGGCGGCGACCTGCCCGGCAACACTATTAACGATGGCGCTTTGCCCTGCAATATGGTTGTTGATTATGTGCGGGTGTACAACCTTTCGGGCGGCAGCACATCGCCCCCAATTGGCTCAAACATCACCCTGAAAGGGTTTAACAACCAATACGTAAGTGGCGAGAATGGTACACAAGCCATGTGGTGTAACCGCCCAACCGCCCAGGCCTGGGAAACGTTTACCGTAGTAGACGCAGGCGGCGGCAAGGTAGCCCTGCAAAGCATGGGCAAATATGTATCGAGCGAAAACGGCACGCAGGCTATTACCTGTAACCGCACCACTATCGGCGATTGGGAAAAATTTGACTGGGTAACCACCTCTGATGGGAAGGTTACCCTGAGAGGCAATAATGGCAAATTTATATCGAGCGAAAATGGCGCACAAGCCATGACCTGTACCCGTACAACGGCATCGGGCTGGGAATCATTTGGTATAAATCAATAGTTAACATTTATATTGGCCTGTTCCTTTGCGTAGGGCAGGCCAATTTTTACCCGATGAAAAAGTTTACAAGCTTTTATTTTATAATGATGATTAGTGCCTGCCTGGTTCATGCGCAGCAGGTAGCAAACAAACTTCAGGTTGATATTGGCACGGGTTACCTGCAGGAGAACTTTCGGTGGTCTATATCGGGCAATATCAGCGGTCAAAACCCCAACGTCCTTTCGGAACTTAAATGGATGAAAGTTGGCGGCCAAAATGTGGCCGCATCTGTAAGCTACAACTTTTGGAAAAGATTCGTCGTCTACGGCGATTACTCCCGACAGTTCATATCCTCCGGCACGGTAAACGATAGCGATTACGGTTCCGATAACCGCAGCAACAATACCTACAACCAAACCTTCAACGCCAATAAAGGCAGCGCCAGTTTGTGGAACCTGGGTATCGGATACATTATTTTAAATAAATATCGTTTTAGCATAATGCCTTATATTGGTTATGGCGAGAGTAAAGAGTTTCTCCGTCTGCTCGACCGGGGCGGCATGTTCCTGGATTTGAACAGTTCTTATTCCCCCAAATGGAAAGGCGGCTTTTTTAAAGTTGTCTCGTCGGTAATGATGGCCCCCAAGTTAAAATTCAAGGCTGATGTTACGTACCACCAGGTAAGTTACAACAGCGACGGCAACTGGAATTTGATCACCAGTTTTCAGCATCCGGTAAGTTATCGTCATCATGCCAATGGATATGGCATTGAAGCCCGAGGCAAGTTGAGTTATGATATCATCAATCACCTTGCTCTCCAAATTGGCGGCAGCTATTTTACCTGGCAAACCGGCAACGGCACCGACCAGCTTTACCTCAATAACGGCCAAATTGACAAAACGCAATTGAATGGTGTGTCGCGGGTTGGTTTCGGGGTATCCGGAGGTGTAAGTTGGGGGTGGTAAAGGTGCATCAACGGTATGCCGGCAGTGTGGCGCAGGTGGGGTAATAATTACAGGTGCAGTGCAAGCTGATCGCCTGGCCCAGCCTCTTTTTCTTCTCTTTGTTTCGGCAGAATATCACCAAAATTTGACAGCGAAATCCCCAGCAACCGGATGCGGGTATTGTCGTCTGGATTGGTGGCTGCCACCAATTGTTTTGCTGTATTGCATATTGTCTCCAAATCATTAAAAGCTGTAGTGAATGACTGGTTTCGGGTTATCTGTTTAAAATCGCTGTATTTTACTTTGAGGGTGAGCGTGCGGCCTTTTAGTTCATATTTAAGCAAACGGTCGTGAACCACTTGGGCAATTTTATCCAGTTCGGCTTCCATTTCAGCCAGGGTGGTAAGGTCATAGGCAAAGGTATCTTCTGCACCCAATGATTTGGTTTCGCGGTGGGGCTGTACTTCCCGGTTATCAATTCCCCGCACTATCTGGTAGTAAAAGCGGCCTGGTTTGCCAAAATGGCGGGTCATTTCATCCTCGCTAAGCTTTTTAAGGTCGGCCCCGGTATGCAGGCCCATTTGCTTCATTTTTTGCGCGGTAACTTTGCCTACACCAAAAAACTTTTCAACAGGTAATTGTTCCATAAAGCTTTCTATGCTTGACGGGCCGATAAACTTTAACCCATCAGGCTTGTTGATGTCCGAAGCGATTTTAGCTACAAATTTATTGATGGATACACCGGCAGATGCCGTAAGGTTAAGTTCGTCCTTTATTGCTTGTTTTATCTGTTTGGCTATATCAATTGCCGAGCCGATGTTGAGTTTATCGTTGGTAACGTCAAGGTAGGCCTCATCTAAAGATAAGGGTTCAATCAGATCGGTATAGCGGCTGAAGATCTCCCGGATATGTTGCGAAACCTCTTTATATGCGGCAAACCGCGGCCGAACAAACAGGGCATCCGGGCAAAGCTGTAAAGCCCTTTTTGATGACATTGCCGAGCGTACCCCAAACTTACGGGCCTCGTAACTTGCCGTGGCCACCACGCCACCCCGGCCCTGGGGTAACCCGCCCACTACCAGTGGTTTACCCCTGTACTCCGGGAAATCCCGCTGCTCAACCGCCGCGTAAAATGCATCCATATCAATATGGATAATTTTGCGGATGATTTGTGTGGGTTGGTTTTGCATGGATAATTTTCGTGGGCGGTTATACAGAGGTATACCAAATGTAAATATAGCAAATAGTAGTTTTTACTGGTCTTGTTGCTTCCTGTAGTTGCCGGCAGGCCGATGCGCTCAAATTTGTAAAACAGATAGTTTAAAACGTTGAAGACGGAGGAATAATACTATATTTAAACTTTCAATTATACCTTCATGAAAAGACGCTCTTTTGTAAAATCAACCCCGATGGGTGCTGTAACCGCAACCATTTTACCCGCTGTAAGTAACGCTGACGCCATGCATACCGAAGTGCCAATAGAAGAATATTATGAACTCCGGGTTTATAGTTTAAAAGATGCAAGTCAGCAAAGTTTGGTGGAAGATTATTTGCAAAATGCCTTAATACCAGCGTTAAATCGTCACACTATAAAACGGGCTGGTGTATTTACCGAACTAAAACCGCAGGGGCAAACCAGGGTATTTGTACTTATTCCCTATGTTTCCCCGTCTCAAATTGACAGGGTTCAAAAGCTGATTAGCAGCGATAAGGACTATATCGCCAAAGCTGCCGCTTACCTTAATGCGCCGGCCACCGCGCCTGCTTATGAACGGATAGAAAGTTCCCTTTTAAAAGCATTTCCGCATACAGTACTCGCTGCTGCACCCGAAAGGAAGCCACGTATTTTTGAATTGCGCCAGTACCAAAGCGCCAGCGAAGCCGCCGGCAAAAAAAAGATAGAAATGTTTACCGGCCAGGGCGAAATAGATATTTTTAAACGCCTTGGTTTCAACCCCGTTTTCTGGGGAGAAACAGTGATCGGCCCCCAACGGCCAAACCTTACGTACATGATCACCTTTGATGACCTGGCCGCTAAAGATACCCATTGGAAAGCCTTCGGCACCGACCCGCAATGGAAAAAGATAAGCAGCGTGCCCGAATATGCAGATGCCCTGCTTGTTAGCAAAATAACATCAACCATGCTGGTGCCGACGGCTTATTCGCAGATATAGGTAATCGTTTATTGACAATATATGATCAGTGTAATTATGGGAAAAATAAAGAACGCGCTCAATATCCTGCTTTTATTGGGGGCCTTGGGCACTATTACCTCATGCGGAAAGGAGCTTAATGAGCCGGCCTCGTCTACGATGACGATTACAAAAATTTATCCGGAAAGCGGGGGTAACGGCGACACCATAAAAGTTACCGGGAAAAACTTTTTAACCTTTGGTTCAGATCTCTCTATTAGCATAAATGAGAAAACTGTTCGGATTTTAAGCATAACGGATAGTATGTTAAAAGTTATCATTCCTAAAATGGCCGGATCAGGCGTGGTAATGTTTGGCGGCAAGGGGAAAACCTATACAGGACCTGCTTTTACCTACGTTTACCGTACAATTGTAACTACTATAGCCGGCAGCGGTGTTGCAAGCGCCAATGACGGTGTGGGCACAGCTGCATCATTTAATTGTCCATGGGGTATTACTATCGACGATGCCGGTCATTTATTTATTGCGGATTGCTACAACAGGCTTATCCGCAAGGTTAACCTTGTGGATAATTCGGTGTCAACTATAACTATCAATGCCGAACATTTTGCATCGCCATACAATATTGCTTTTGATCATAAGGACAACTCCATATATGTAACCGATTTTAACCAACACCTGATGCAGGTAAACTCCGGCGGCGTAAATGTTATTTACACGGGCACTGGCCCAACAACCGGCATTGCAGTAGGGCCAGATGGCTATTTATACATGAGCAATAATAGCCAGGGCACAATTAAACGGCTAAACACATCGGGCGGCGACACCACAAATTTTTCGTCGGGTATAATTACTCCAAGGAATATCATTTTTGATAAGGCAAACACCATGTATGTTAGCGGGTATGATCCGGCAACGGCGTCTGCTGCTATTTTTAAAGTTGATAATACGGGCAAAGCGACTGTGGTGCATACCGATGCAGCATTTAAAGGCTGGGAAATAGCTGTAGACGCCTGGGGTAACTTTTATGAGGCCGACCACGTAGCAAATACCATAAAAATCATTGAAAAAAGCGGCCACGTGGTTACAATTGCAGGCAGTGGCGCGGCCGGGGATATTGATGGAATTGGCCTGCGTGCCGCGTTTAACGGGCCACAGGGATTAACCATTGATAAAGACGGCATTTTATACGTAACTACCTACAATTATGCTACTGCCGGTGGCAACAGGGTACGCAAAGTAGTTATAGAGTAATTGTTTTGAATGTTGGGTCGGCGTCTATAAGTTATTGGCCTTTTTCTTTTTTTGAAAATTATGGGTATGTCTTACCAATGCCTTCACTGATATCGATAGTTGTTTAGTATAGACGTTGGAGTTACGCGGCCCATCGATGCTGATAGTTTGGTACGCTGACGGCACCCACTCGGGATCTATTTTATTGATACAGTTCATGGTCACTTTTTATATTTGCCGGTTTTATTTTGTTGACGAAGATTAGAGTTTGTTTTATAAATACCCCAAATTAGTCAATGCGTCACTTAGGCGATTGTTAAACACATAGTAGTTTAAACATATAATTGCCACTTTCAAAATTTTTAACTCCTTAAAAAACAATTTTGTCATTCGATAGTAATCATTAATCAATCGATTAATGATTTGGCCCTAAACTCTTTTGATTAATCAATCGTTTGATTAATTTTGTGCCGTTAAAACAATGGACAAAGATAAAATAGACAAAAAAGACCACATCCTTGACGTCGCCGAACGCGTGTTTGCCGACTATGGATTTGATGGGGCCTCTACCCGGACAATTTCGGGCGAGGCCGGTGTTAATATGGCTATGCTCAATTACTATTTCGGTTCAAAGGAAGGTCTTTTCCTGGCAATCTTTGAGCGTAAGATCTCGTCGTTCCGCACACTGCTTCAAAATATAGGTAATGACGACAGCATGACCGCCTGGTGCAAGCTGGATAAATGTATTGACAATTACGTAGAGCGCATTATTGTAAATAACTGCTTTCAGAAACTCATCAGCCGCGAAATATCGATGAACAAACGCTGGGGGCTTACCGATAAGATAATCGAAATCCTGATGGTAAACGTTGTCGAGATCAAAAAGATAATTGAAGAGGGCGTTAATAATGGCAGCTTTTATAAGGACATCGATATCCCGATGGTAATAGCAACCATATTCGGCACCAAAAATTACGTAATCAACATGCCGCAGTTATCATCTTTAATATTGGGCCACGATGTTCGTGACGAAAAATTTATGGAAGAAGAGCTGAAGCCAAGGATTAAAATATACATGAAAAGACTTTTAAAAGCTTATTTAGTAAATGAACATGACAACTCAAAATAATAAAACCGACCACCTTAAACTGTTGAAACACACAGTTAGCGCGTTTTGGAGGTATGGCACCGCCCTGGCGGTATCAGGTTTGCTGTTTGCAGGAACGGTAGCAGCCCAGGATCGCACAATCACTTTAGATGAGGCCATTAAGCTGGGCCTTGATAACAGCAAAGTATTAAAGCTATCGCAAGCTAAAATTGACCAGGCTGTATCGCAATACAACCAGGCTAAAGACCAGGCTTTGCCAACCGGTAAAGTGAGCTACGGTTACAACCATGCCGAAATACCTGCCAATAAACTTTCGCTTGGCGAAAGCAACTTTAATTTACCCAACAGGGCCGATGCTTACCTGGGTATACTGTCATTAAGCGAAGTGCTTTACGCAGGCGGTAAATACAAATATGCACGTGAATCGACAGATTTACTTACACAGGTTGCCCGTTTGGACGTAGTTAATGATAAAGACCAGATCACCTACGATATCATCAACTCATACTATAACCTTTATAAGGTATTGCAAAGCAAAAAAGTAGTAGCACAAAATTTAACTACTATTGATGCGCAGATCAAACAATCGCAAAGGTTTTTTGACCAGGGTTTGGTTACCAAAAATGATGTGTTACGTTTTCAGTTGCAACGCTCCAATGTCGAACTGAATGGTATCGACCTGGAAACTAATCGCCGTATCATCAACTACAGCCTGAACGTTTTGTTAGGCTTACCCGAAGGTACCCAGCTTAATATAGACCAGATAACCGAGGTTGACAGGCCTGTTGCCCCTTTGAGCAATTACCTGGATACTGCTTACGCGAGCCGTGTTGAATTGCAGCAGGCAGATTTACATGGCAAAGTTGCCGAAACCAGCATCAAAAACATACAGGCCAACACGTTGCCAACCTTAGCGGCATCAGGGAGCGCCTATTATGTGGATGTAAACTCGAACCCGATTCCTAAAAGCGGGCAGTTTATTACCCCGATATCCGTCGGCTTAACCCTTTCCTGGAACTTTGGCAACTTATGGACAAACAAAAACAAGGTTACCGAAGCTAAAATTCAACGCGAGCAGGTAACCATCAACAAAACCATTACGGTTGACCGCATTAAAAACGAAGTAAACCAAAACTACCAGAACTGGACCATGGCTTTGGATAAGATTAAGCTTTTACAAACCTCAATTGAACAAGCGGGCGAAAATAATAAGATCCTCGAATCAAAATACAAAAGCAATATAGCATCAGCAACCGATAGGGCCGATGCCGAAACATTGCTTTACCAGGCACAAATAAACCTGGAGTTAGCTAAAGCCGATGCAGGCCTGGCTTACTACACTTTACTAAAATCAACAGGAAAAATCAACAACAAATAATACTTAAACCAGATAATAAAATGGCAAAGGCACAAGAAACACAGGAACAGGAACCAAAAAAGAAACCAAATAAAGTTATCCCTATTATATTAGGCGTATTGCTTATTGGTGGTATCATTTTCGGTATCAAAGAATATTTATACTACGGCAAGCACATCGATACAGATGATGCGCAGGTTGATGGCGATATAAGCCCGGTAGTAGCCCGCGTAGGCGGATACGTTGACTCTATTTATTTTGAAGAAAACAGCCACGTTACAGCTGGCCAAACTTTAGTTAAAATTGATGACCATGATTACAAGATAAAATTAGAGCAGGCCCAGGCAGCACAGGTTGGTGCAAGCGCAGGTATCAATGTAAATCAATCGCAGATTTATGCTACGCAGGCAAATTCATCAAGCGCAAGGGCGCAGGTTGAATCAAATGCTGCCCGTTTGGATAAAGTGCAGAAAGATTATGCCCGTTATGCCAACCTTATAAAAGATGGATCGGTAACCCAGCAACAATTTGACCAGGCCAAAGCCGATTTGGATGTGGCTAAAGCAAACTTAAGGGCATCGCAAGACCAATACAAAGCAGCGGTTGAGCAAATCGGTACTACCCGCAGTCAGTTAAAGGTTACCAACACCGGTGTAAGCCAAAAGCAGGTTGATATTGACTATGCAAAACTGCAGTTGAGCTATACCACTATCAAGGCGCCATCAAGCGGTTTAGCTGCTAAAAAAAGCGTACAGTTGGGCCAGTTGGTACAGGCAGGGCAAACCTTGTTTAGCATTGTAAACGATAACAGTTTATTTATTACGGCCAACTTTAAAGAAACCCAGCTGAATGATATGAAAAACGGCCAGAAGGTTGATGTTGAGGTTGATGCCTATCCTGATATGAAAGTACAAGGTACAGTTTACAACTTTAGCCCGGCAACCGGCGCCAAATTTTCATTGCTGCCGCCAGATAATGCTACCGGTAACTTTGTAAAAGTAGTGCAACGTGTACCTGTTAAAATTAAATTAAACGCCTCAAAAGACGTACTTGACAAATTGCGCCCAGGTATGAGCGTAAAAGTTTCTGTAATTAAAGGAGAATAAAATGGCTGAAACAGGCTTTAAAAAATGGATCATCACCATCACGGTTATCATAGCTTCATTACTGGAGCTTATTGATACCACGATTGTGAACGTATCCCTGCCCGATATACAGGGTAACCTTGGTGCTACCCTTGAAGATATTGCCTGGGTGGTTACCGGTTACGCTGTTGCAAACGTAATTGTGCTCCCTATGTCGGGATGGCTGGGAAGCAGGTTCGGGCGTAAAAATTATTTCATAACTTCTATTATTGTGTTCACCATTGCCTCGTTTTTATGCGGTAATGCTACAAACCTTAATGAGCTGGTTATGTTCCGGATACTGCAAGGTATTGCAGGTGGTGGGTTAATATCAACATCGCAGGCCATATTAATTGAAACATGGCCACGTGAACAAATTGGAACCGCCACAGCGCTATTTGGTTTAGGTGCGGTAGTAGGGCCAACTGTAGGGCCTACCATTGGTGGTTATATTACCGACCACTCATCATGGAGGTGGATATTTTATGTAAATATCCCGGTTGGGGCCCTGGCAGCATTTTTTGCCTACACCTTTGTGCGCGAAACGCCTAAAGACGAAAAAGGGAAACCCGTTGACTGGTGGGGTATTGGTTTACTGGCTATAGCTGTAGGCAGTTTGCAAACCATTTTGGAGAAAGGTGAATCGGAAGACTGGTTTGCAACACCTTACATTACCGTATTAACTATCACTGCAATATTAGGGTTGATCCTGTTTATATGGCGCGAGATGAGTATCAACTACCCGATAGTAAATTTTGCGATATTAAGGCACCGAAGCTTTGCAGTGGGGATGTTTACATCCTTTGTGCTTGGTTTTGGGTTGTATGGGTCGGTGTTTGTATTCCCGGTATTTTGCCAAAACTTGTTGGGTTTTACAGCACAGCAAACAGGCGAGATCCTTTTCCCCGGTGGCTTGTGTACCATTGTGATGATGCCCTTTATTGGTAAAATGCTCAATAAGGGCATTCCGGCACAGTTTATGGCTACCGCGGGTATGTTTCTGTTCTTTGTATTTACCACAATGCTCAGTAACTCCACCATGGCAATGGGGCCGTCTAACTTCTTTTTGCCGTTAATGATCAGGGGTGTAGGTATGGCCTTGTTATTTGTACCCCTAACCACGCTGGCCATTGCCGACTTGAAAGGGCCCGAGGTAGGGCAGGGAACAGGCTTAAACAATATGATGCGCCAACTGGGTGGTTCTTTTGGTATCGCTACGCTAACTACCATTATTCACGTACGCCAGGGCGTGCACCGTAGTAACCTGTTAACAAATATTACGGCAACCAACCCGGCGTTTATTGAGCGGTTTAATGCTTCATTACACAACTTTATGGCCAAAGGGCACTCGGTTATTGATGCAACACGCATGGCATACGGTGCCATTGAAGGCGCGTTAACCAAACAAGTGTTGTTATTAACTTATGACGATGCTTACTGGATATCGGGCCTGGTAATGTTATTTTCAATCCCTTTGCTATACCTGCAGCCATTCAGGAAATCAAATGCAAAAATGCCGGTTGACGCGCATTAAAATTCATAACGATAAAAGCCGTTCCACTATTACCTGGAACGGCTTTCCCCAAAAAAAATTAACAATTAAAATTTAATAACTCTCCCCGAGATACAATTGATTTTCAATAAAAATAAGTGTAATCGAGGTTTGTTTAATCTTAGGCATAAATTTAGAAGTTTTTAATTAACAAACACAAATTTTATTAAGTAATTAAGTATTATTTATGAAAAAAACATGAAATTATTAGATCTCATGTTTTTTTTACGTTAAAATATTGTTGATAGTTAAAAAATAACCTTGCCGGTAGCGGTAACCAACGATGCAATACGTACGGCGTCAAAAATACGCTCCTCGGTTGTAGCCAATTTTATCAGCGAATCTTCGTGCGCGTTTACGCACATTTCGCAGCCATTTACAGCCGAAACAGCCAGGCTCATCAACTCAAAAAACTCTTTTCCGGTAACCGGCTTCATCATTAATTGCATGCGGATGCGTGCCGGTATCTGGGTGTATTTTTCCTTTTGCGTAAAATGCCTGAATCTATAAAATACATTGTTTGAGGCCAGCAACGATGCGCAGCCTACTGCTTCGCCAATTTCGGCGGCAGTTGCTTCCTGCTCTTCGGCGTATTTGGTAAAGTAGCTTGTAAGTGGGGTATTGTTATTATTAACAGCGATGCTTAAACCCAATAAGGCGCATTCTTTGGCAGTTAAATGGGCCGATGTAAGCGTGCTGGTAAAATTCAGCTTCAAATCGCGTAAATAGCGCGATTCGCCTTTCTCTAACAGGGTGAGGCTGGTTGTTCGGTAATCTTTATCTAATCCAATACTTTGCAGTATTTCCTGGATCACTTCGGTACTTTCGTTCATGGTGTTTGTTTTTATGCTTAAAGCAGAAAGCTGAAGGCTTAAAGCTTTGAAGTGAATTTAATTTGATCCGTTTCGTCATTGCGAGGTACGAAGCAATCCCCTACATGCGAAGTCCCACATAGTTTGGGATTGCTTCGTACCTCGCAATGACGGTCAGTTTTTAACTGTTGATTATTAATGTTGTTTTTTTTGTAGAGACGCATCACATGCGTCTCCCAACATGCAAATCGAACTGGTCTGGCGGGAGACGCATGTGATGCGTCTCTACAAGAATCCCGGTCGCTGCCATGTAATTACTGTTTTTTCCAGCTCGGCTGGCGGGCACTCGCCATCACGGTCTGTTTTTTGACGATCTATTTTAGCTTTCGGCTTTACACTTTAAGCTTTCAGTTTACAAAAAATCCCCGCACAAAAATTAACTGTACGGGGACATATGTAGTAGGGGGAATTAAACGGTAAGTGTTTCCTGGCCTTTTTCCCAGTTACATGGGCAAAGTTCGTCGGTTTGTAAACCATCAAGTACGCGTAAAACTTCTTTAACGTTACGGCCTACGCTTAAATCGTTAACAGAAACCCAACGGATAATGCCGGTAGGGTCAACAATAAAAGTAGCGCGGTAAGCAATCTTTTCAGTTGGCTCTAATATGCCCAAATCTTCGGCTAATGATTTTGAAGTATCGGCAAGCATCGGGAATTTCAAATCGCGTAAATCATCATGATCGCGTCTCCAGGCAGCGTGTACAAATTCCGAATCGGTAGAAGCACCAATTAAACGGGTTTCGCGGTCGCGGAACTCGCCATAGTTTTTGTTGAACTCAGCAATTTCAGTTGGGCACACAAAAGTGAAATCTTTTGGCCACCAGAACATTACTGTCCAAACGTTATCATCATTCACCAGGTACTCAGAAGTAAGCGTTTCAAACTCTTTTCCTTTTTCAAGGCTAACTACGGCAGTTTTAGAAAACTGGGGGAATTTTTGTCCTATCGTTAACATAAGTGTCTTTTTGTTATTATTTATGCAAATATACTGATTTAAAAGTCAGCCTCTCATTCTAAAAATCTATGCCATATAGATTTTATTGATAGTTTATTTTTAAGAAATTTATTTTGTCTATTCATGTCAATTTTGCATTTGCAAGGGCTTTCAACAGCAGTAGTTACGGAATTGAGCGTCTGCCCTGTCAATTTTTTCAGAGCGTTGCCTGCGGCCGGGCTTTTTGCTCATACTGCACAAGCATTAGCCACGGGCCGGTATCCGCGCCAATCCCTAACGCGTTTGTCTGAACCCGGATTAAACAGATTTATCTGATTCTTTGGATTTGATTTTTTGTCTCGTCCTGAAAAAAGTTTACACTTTTTTTCTTTAGTCCTATTAGTTGTTTACATTTTGATTTTCGCCCCAGCGAGGCCTCTGATGCGCCTTGGGTTAATTTAGGCCACCCCAGAGGGGTGAAAGCTTTGTAGAAATAAAGAATTAGTTGTTTTGTGCTCCAGAGGAGCACTACTCCGCGTTTCGTTTTCCTATCCCTTAAAGACGGAAAATTTTTCATCTAACAAACTGACCACAATATACTTATACGATACTTCTAACGTTGATAAGAAAACCTGTCTCAATATCATGAAAATTAAACCTTTTCTCATTCTCGCAGCTTCTGCTATAATTCTGGCGGCGTGCTGTATCCTTTTTATCCGCAGTAAAAGCCTGCCATCGCCCGAAAATGACGAAGTAGTTCAATATTTGGTTTCATTTAAAAAACACTTTTCTAATGGGGGCGGAATACAGCCGTTATTGGATTTTTTTAAGGATGGCCGCGAAACCATGGACGTTTATGAACCATTGGCGGCTTTAACAGGCGCGCCGCCGGAAGATAATATGTTCGAAGAAAGCTTCAAGGTTGACTTTGACGCGGATAAAGCTACCGTAAAGTTTATCAATTCCGAGCTTTCTGTTGTAACGGTGCCAATTACGTTCAGTAAGGAGGGATTAGATAAAAAATATTCGCTGGTTTACTTAACTGTTCAAAAGACAGGCCATCACCAATATAAAATTTTGAAACTCGACGGCCGGAATTTTATGATAGCCCATCAAAACTACTCCAATTATATTGAAGAAAACCGCTACCCGGATAAGGATGTGTACACCCCGGCAACCTTAAACGCGTTTAAAGGAGCTGCCCGTCTGCGTACAAAATACGATAGCGTAGTATGGTTTAGCCACCTCAACGGCAAAAACTGGTTTTATGTAATTAACGGAAAATGGGAGATATATAAAGCTTTCGGAAGTCAAAAGGATAGCGCCAAAACTTATGAAATGGGTTTGGTCGATCCTCAATTTAAAGAAATAATACCGCCTAAGTTTGATGTGGTGCGTAATATAGGAGGCACCATAGCCAACCTGATTGAAGTTGAAAAGGATCATAAAAGAGGACTTTATGATTTAGCCGGAAAAATAATAGTACCGGTTGTTTATGACCAGATAATGCCTGTTAAAGATGCCCAAAACCTTGCCGTTTTGAAAAAGGGGAATGATTTTTACTGGTTTAGGGATGATTATACAATATCGGCTAAAGTGGATATTAAGATAGCCGACGTATTGGCCCGGTTGAAACAACATATCCCTTTTAAATTAATCAACAATCCGGGGCGGGATGTTATGGAGTTTAATTCGCGACGGATGCACGAGGCCGTATATTTACCACCATCGTATCTTGTTGATCTGGGGCTGATAGAAGATATGCAGCTATTTAAAAACCCGATGAGGCATAAAATTTACTCATCCGGTTCAACCGAAAGTTACGAGGTTACCCGGGAGCCTGAACATGCCGTTGCTACCAAAAGCGGAAGCAATTGGTTAGCCAGTATATTTTATAATATCAAAGAATATTACGTAAGTGGGCGGGTAGGTTTTTACACTGCCAGAAACCTGGTGATAATTGATAAAAAAAGTAATACCGCCTATAGCGCACCGGTTGCCAGTGCAATTGTTCAGGATTTTGATGCCGATAGCACAGCCGGATGTATAAAAAACAGTGTAAAAGCACTAAATGATTCGCTGTTTGAAGTAATGGTGCCATCGTTTGTTAGTGTAAAGCTATACGATGGCGATGTGCTGGAACAAATGCCTTTTTACCAATATTTCGCGGTTAAGAATGGCCGTTTAGTTGAACAAAACACGCGCAGGCAGTTTGCCTTTACCAAATTCAGGAAGCTTAACGATAGCTACATAAACGGTTGCTATCGGTACGAGGTAAAAACCAGCAATAATAACTCTAAAAACATACAAAGCAGTTACCTGAACCAATACGCTTTACAGTACATGAAAAATGAGATTTACGCATCGTACAATTATGATTTTAATGACAAAAAATGGGCGAAGATTTTTAGCGAAAACATAACCGGCTATAAAGCAAAAAATATCAATGTTGATGATTCGTTAACCGTTATTGATAAATACAACATCAACTTCATTAACAGTAAACTAAATAGCAAAAAACCAAATAGCCTGGCGGCAAAATAGTGCTGGGAAATAAGGTTAAAAATTTCCACTCATTGCTTTTCAAATAATTTAATATCTTGGTATCATGAAAACCAAACCTATCCTCATTATAACGGCCATTGTTTTGGTGGTTGCAGCAAGTTGTTTTGCATTTTTTAAATACAGGAGTCAAAATAAGCCAGGCAAAAGCGAGATCATACAGTTTTTAAATGCTTTTAACAAACACATCCAGGCCGGTAACATTGATTCGGCCAAAACTTTTTTTGAAGATCAGCAAAAGAGCAAAGCTGTTAAGATATTGTTGAGCGTACTTACCAATAAAACCAATACCGGCGGTAAAGAGAAGCCTATCTTTAAGGTGAGTTTAAATACCGAAGATGCGCTGATAAAATTTACAAATCCCGAGTTTGCTACGGCCAGGATAACCGCCGTTTTTAAGAATGATTACTTGCCCGGAGAAAAATCAACCTTAGTGTTCACCATTCATAAAAGGGATGGTAAGCAGTACAAAATAACCCAGGTAGATGCAACGGGCTTTGTGAAAGACTATGGGTTATACCAGGCCAGGGTATATAATAAAATAACCCCGGAGAAAGATATTTATAGTGCTATGACGCTTGCTGCATTCAAAACGGCCGAAAAGCTAAAGGCGCGTTACGACAGTGTTGCCTGGTTTGAGCATGTGGATAACAAAACTTTTTATTATGTGGTAAAGGGGAAACTTCCTGATAATTTTTATTACCCTGCCGATAAAAAAACAGACGGCGGTGATTATAAGATAGGATTGGTTAACCCCGAACTGAATGAAATAATTCCTGCCGAATATGATTTGATACACAATATTGGCGGAACTATTGATGGGTTAATTGAGGTTGAAAAGGGCAATAAAAAAGGGTTCTATAATTTAAATGGCAAGGTGGTGGTTCCCATTAACTACGACCAGATCTATCCCTTGAAAGGTGATGCGAATCTGGCAGTTTTGAAAAACGGAGATGATTTCTTCTATTTAAAAGCGAATTCTACATTATCTGATAAAATAACCGACTTTAAAATTTCTGACATTATATCTCACATTAAAAAATTTAATGACTCCTACACCTTAACCGAAAAAAGCTCAAAAAATGTAATGGAATATAATTCAAAGGGGATTAATACATCGTTGATAATTACGCCATCATACATGGCCGGGCTGGGAATTTTGCCTAAGTTCATGGATTTTCCAAATCCGTTGAGGAAGCTTATTGATGGCGATGAAGGTGAAGACGGAAGTATATCTATTGCCGTTAAATTTGATGGAGAAAAAAGAGGCGATGATTCTAATTGGTTCCAAAGCGCTTATTACACTATTGCCGATGATTATCTTGGAGGACGGGGAGGCCTGTATGCGAGCAAGAGCTTATTGTTGATTGATAAGAAGCACAACCAAATATTGGGATTTAAAACATCTGTGAGCGCGGGAGATTCAGATGCCGGCACACTTAGGGGAGCCTGTTTGGAAAACTCGTTAAAGGCTATTAACGATTCATTATTTGAATTTAAAACTACTTCGGTTTTAGATCAGCCGCTATTTAATCAAGATGAGAATATAAGGGAAGGGCCAATGTATTATTTCATCCAAATTAAAAATAACAAACTGGTTGAGCTAAAATCGCAAAGGATTTTTCCCACACAATATATAAATCTTGACGAATCATATTTACAAGGTTGCTACACTTTAAATAAAAATTGGAGTGATGATGAAACGACAACAATAGACCATGTAAATAAATCCATGCTGCAATACATGAAAAACGAGATTTACGCATCCTATAAATACAGATTTAAAAGCCAAAGATGGAACGATGTGTTTGAATATCGCTTTTCTAACAATGGCGATACAACCAAGAATGCCAATGTTGACGATTCACTCACCGTTATTGACAAATATAACATCAGCTTTATTAATAGTAAGCTAAATGGGAAACCCTTAAACGTAAAAAACCCTAATAGCCTGGCTGCGAGATAGTTTTAAGATAGAAAGAAGATTGTTTATTTTTAAGTGACTGATAATAAAATGTTTTACTGAATGTTTTAAGTTAAATACGTTGCTTTATGAAAAGAAAGCCTATCCTTACTGCTATAGCTTCATTGGCTGTGCTTATTACTTGTTTTTCGTTTACCCGCGACAAACGATCGGTAAAACCGGATAAGGCTGCTATAATCAAATTCCTTAATGCATTTAATGTTCAAATTAAAGCTGGGAATATCGACTCTGCCGAATCGTTTTTTAAACAGGATATAACAGGCACCGGAATAGAGATGCTGGGCCAGGTAATGGGGAAGTATCGTGGTTCATTGCGCAAAACAATGCTGTCATTTGACATAAATTTTGATACCCGAAATGCCCAGGTTGAATTTACAAACCACCAACTGGCCACGGCCATGGTTATTGCCCGCTTTAGCACTCCGGGCATCAAAACTCAAATATCGCCGGTACTGTTTACTGTTGAAAAAAACAATAATAAACAGTACAAGATAAATAGCGTCGACCTTAGAAACTTTAACCAGACTTATAGCGATTTTGGGGAGATAGTAAGAAGTAAATCTATCCCTGAAAGGTTCCTTTATAAACCCGTTACATTGGCCGCGTTTAAAAACGCTGATAAATTAAAAAAGAATTATGACGGCGTTTTATGGTTTGATCATATTAATGATCAGACCTATTACTACGTATATAGGGGAACCGTTCCTGATAATTTATATGATAGCAACGCCCATGACAGGGCAATTGCAAACTTTCAAATGGGCCTGGTAAATCCTGATCTGAAAGAAATTATCCCCGTTTCGTACGATTTGATCCGCAGCGTTGGCGGTACCGTAAGCGGCTTGATAGAAGTGGAGAAGAATACCAAAAAAGGGTTGTATAATTTAAATGGAAAAATAGTTGTACCTGCCGATTATGATGAAATATACCCTTTAAAAGAGAATGCGAATGTTGCGTTGCTAAAAAAGGGAACTAACTATTATTATCTGAAAAGGAATTTTATCATTTCGCCCAAATTAAACAATTTCAATATTGCCGAACACCTTGCCCTGATTAAGGCTTATGGCCAATCGTTTACATTGTCGGCAAAAAGCCAGCCAGATATAATGGAGGAAAACTCCCGTAAAATGGATAACGCCATCTACATAGCGCCATCCTACCTGGCCGATTGGAAAATTATCCCCGATTTTACAATGTTTGTAAACCCTTTAAGAAAGGTTACAAGTATGGCGAGTGTAGACCTATTTGGGCCAACATCAGTTAAGTTTGACCACCATAAAAAAGAACAGGCTAATTCGTGGTACGAACGCATGATTTATACCATCGGGAAACAATACCTTGGAGGGCGGTCTGGCCTGTATAGTAGCAAAACTGTTGTTTTGGCAGATAAAAGGAAAAACAAAACCCTCAGCTTTGAAGTGCCTGCTTCTATGGGCGATGGATATTATAACGGACTTGCTGTTAGCCGGTGCAATGAGAGCGACTTATTGGCGCTCAGTGATTCCTTATTTCGATACAAGATCACTTCGGAATTTGCCGTCCCACTGACAGAAAAAGACCTTAATTTGCTCGAAGCACCATATTATCATTTTATCCAAATTAAGGGCGATAATATCACCGTATTAAAAACATCAAGAATATTTCCAACAAAATTCAATAAGTTGGACGATAGTTATTTGCAGGGCTGTTACACTACGGCTGAAAATTCAGATCAACCTAAAAATATACGGGTTGAAGCAGTGGCAACTGCCGAAATATTGGAATACATGAAAAACGAGATCTATGCATCATATCATTATCACTTCAAAGACGAAAAATGGAATGCTATTTTTAAAGGCAGGTTTGATAATGAATCTGTAGACATTCCACAAAATGAGGATGTTAAGGACTCGCTAACTGTTATTGATAAATACAACATCAACTTTGTCAACGCAAAACTAAAGGCAATGCAACCCAAAATTCAGGCTGCCAGATGAGTATTACCGCAAGGCTATTAAGATACTTTGCTTTTATATGGATAGCCATTTTAAGCCTGGGTACATTTTATGAAAGTTTTGCGCATAACCACGCTTTCTTTTTAGGCTTTAAGCAGGCAGCTATTAAAACAGGCTGGTACATGCCGGCATTTTATTGCCATATTTTTGCCAGCAGTATTATATTGCTGGTTGGCTTTTTCCAGTTTTCAAAAACGGTATATACTAACCGCAGGCTGCACAAAGCATTGGGGAAAATATATATCTGTGGGGTATTGTTTATAGCCGCACCGGGCGCATATGTGATGACGCTGTTTGTTGGCCGGGGCACGGGCGTTTTTATATCATTCCTGGTACAAAATACGCTTTGGGTATTGTCAACCGTACTGGCATTTACACTTATCAAAAAAGGCAATATCAACGATCATGTTAAAATGATGCGCCGCAGCTACGGCCTTGCTTTTGGGGCGGTAACCTTGCGCTTTTATATCCTGCTTTTCCACGTTTTTGGCAACGGCGTAAATTTTGATAACAATTATATCATTATCGCTTTTTTAAGCTGGGTGCCAAATTTGGTATTGGTGGAAATGATTAACCGGAAGGCGAGGCCCCTAACACTTAAAGGCGAAGCCCCCCAGCCCCTGAAGGGGGAGCTTTTTGATTAGCATAAAGGCCTGGCGTTTCGCACCAGGCCTTTATGTTTTTTGCTTGTCCGCTATTGTTCCCCCTTCAGGGGGTTAGGGGCCTCGCCTACAATATAAACTTCGTGCTCAGGAAATTAGATTCGTTGTCGTTCACAATATCATTGATGATCTGTTTGTTCACATCGTTCATTTTGGTAGCCACTAACGAACGGATGGAGAAGGCCCTTAATGCATCATGTACCGAAAGGGTACCTTCGGCACTATCTTTACGGCCGGTGAAAGGGAATACATCCGGGCCGCGCTGGCACTGGCTATTGATGTTTACCCGGCTTACCAGGTTCACAAACGGATCTATCAGCGAGGAGATCTCTTTGGCATCGTTGCTAAATATGCTCACCTGCATCCCATGCGGCGAATCTATCTGGTACTCAATAGGCTCTTCTATCGATTCAAATGGAACAACCGGAATAACCGGGCCAAACTGCTCCTCGCGATACAGCTTCATTTTTTCGTTAACCGGGTACACAATGGCGGGGTAAAAGAAAGACGCCACCGTTTCGCCTCCGTTTTCGTTAATTACTTTTGCGCCGTTGGCAATTGCATCTTCAACAATATCGGTAAGATAAGCAGGTTTGTGCGGTTCGGGCAAGGGAGTTAGTTTTACATCTTTATCCCATGGCAAACCAAACGGCAGCTTAGCAACAGCTTCGCTCAATAGTTTTAAAAACTCATCGGCTACATCTTTTTGAACAAATATCATTTTTATGGCTGTACACCGCTGGCCATTGAACGATAGTGCGCCTAAAATGCATTCGCTTACTGCTAAAGGGAGGTCGGCATTTTTGGTTACGATAGCTGCGTTTTTTGCATCCAAACTTAATACCGCGCGCAAGCGGTTTATTTTGGGGTGACGCTTTTTTAAATCATTGGCAACCTTGCTTGAGCCGATAAAGGCCAGCACATTTACTTTACCCGAAGCCATCAACCCGGGTGTCACCACGGAACCACGGCCATAAATGGTATTTACGACACCCTTAGGGAACGATTCCTGGAAGGCGCGCAATAATGGATAATGCAAAAGCGTGCCATGCTTAGGTGGTTTAAAAAGTATGGTATTGCCCATAATAAGGGCGGGGATTAATGTGGTGAACGTTTCATTCAAAGGGTAATTGAACGGCCCCATGCACAGCACCACCCCTAACGGCGAACGGCGGATTTGAGCGACCAGGCCCTCGGCCATTTCAAACCGCGACGACTGGCGGTCGATATCTTTAAGCGCATCGATGGTTGCATTAATGTACTCGATGGTGCGGTCAAACTCTTTGGCCGAATCGCCATAGGATTTGCCTATCTCCCACATCAGCAATTTTACCACCAGGCTGCGCTGTTCGCTCATCTTGTAAATAAAGCGCTCCATGCATTTAATACGGTCGGCAATGCTCATGGTAGGCCACTCGCCACGGCCATTGTCATACGCTGCAATCGCGGCATCTAATGATTCAAAGGCTTCCTTTTCGGTGCAAACAGGATAGGTTCCAATTAGCTTGCGGGCAAAGTTGCCATCGGCATCAAAAAAGCCGATTGGCGAGTATACTTCGTTTACTTCGTCATCCCATGGTTTCATTTCGCCATCGCTCAGGTATTCACGCTGGTGTACTTCTTCTGTCTGAAACCCAAAGCCAATCTGGCTTTCGGGCACAAATATCGAAGTTATCTGATCTTTAAAACTCATATTCTATAGGTATTAGATTTTTATAAAGGTAAAAAAAGCCTGCTTTTATAAGCAAGCTTTTTTATGGCCGATGCACAGAATTACGAAATTTGTAATTCAGGCACTCTCTTTATATAATACCATACCTGCGTGATAAAAAACGCCGTCTTTAAAATCACCTTCGGCTACAAAACCGGTATCATCCAGGTATTCAATATGGTTACCTAACCGGTTATAGTAACCGGTGTAAGCGCTTTTTATATCGCCGCGCGCTTCATTGTAACGGCCGTTTGGTAAAAATTCATGGCGTATATAACCGTCTTTGGTTACCCAAACGCCTATATGCTCATTATTTTTCATTGTTAAAAACCAGTTGAGGTTGTTAATTCTTTCCATGTTTCCAAATCTTTTTGTACCGATGCTATTTTTTGGTGAGCCAGCTGGTAGGCATCCTCACCTAAAAATAAATTTAGTGGGGCATCGGGTTGGTTTGCAATTTTTATCATCGCAGCGGCTGCTTTTTCAGGATCACCGGCTTGTTGCTGGTCCATCTGATTTTGGTGCAGGTTTTGCGAGTCGCGTACATTCTGGTAAGCATCAATCGGTTTTTTAGGGACGATCAGCGATCCCTCGGAAAGGAAGTTGGTGCGGAAATAGCCCGGCTCAACAATCGTCACTTTGATGCCGAATGGCTTTACTTCGGCATCAAGGGCTTCAGAAAAACCATTAACCGCAAATTTGGTGGCGCAGTAAATTCCAAAACCAGGATAACCGCCAACAAAGCCGCCTATCGACGATATATTAATAATATGACCTGATTGTTGCTCACGCAGATAAGGCAATGCTTTGCGAATGATGTTTAACGATCCAAATACATTTACATCAAAGTTGTCGCGGGCCTCCTGGTCAGTTGTTTCTTCGAGGCCGCCCAGCATGCCGTAGCCGGCGTTGTTAACTACCACGTCTATTTTACCAAAAGTGCTGATGGTTTTTTCGATAGCTTGCTGTACGCTCTCTTCGCTTTTGATGTTAACCGCAAGGGGTAAAAATGCATCGCTGGTTACGCCTACCGCGTTTTCCAGGTCGCTGATGTTTCTTGATGTGGCGGCTACTTTATAGCCTTCGCTTAATAGTTTTTTTACAAGGGTAAGTCCCAGGCCTTTCGAGGCGCCGGTTACAAACCATATATTTTGATTGCTCATGATTTTTTTTATTTATTGGTGATTTCACTGAGTGTTAAATGATTTCACCGGTTAATTATTTGTATTAATTATCTTGTTTGCCTTTTTAGGTAGATGTAAATGTTTAGAAATCAGTGGCGCAGGTAGTGTTCTCCCATTCGTGGATTTCCTTATACAAGCCGTCCAGCTTTGTTAGGGCCCGGTTATAAGCATCACCACCTAATAGCAAACGGAGGGGCGGGTTTTCTTCATAAACCACGTTGATGATGCTTGCAGCGGCCTTTTCGGGGTCGCCGGCCTGCTGGCCATTCATGCTCAGGTATTTGCAATGCGAGTGCCTCACATCTTCATATTCGGCAATTGGGTTTTGGGTAACGGTTAATGAATCGGCCGTAAGGAAACTGGTACGAAACGCGCCCGGAGCTACTACGGTAACTTTGATACCCAGCGCTTTAACATCCAAGGCCAATACTTCCGACAGGCCAATTACGGCCGATTTGGCTGCCGCATATACCGCCCAGCCGGTACCGCCGGTAATACCCGCAATAGAAGCTATATTGATAATATGCCCCGAGCGCTGTTTACGCAGGTAAGGCATCACCAACCTGATTACATTTAGGGTGGCAAATACATTTACATCAAAGGCTGCGCGGGTTTCGGCATCGGTAAGTTCCTCAATAGCACCGCCAATGCCATAGCCGGCATTGTTGATAACCACATCTAACCGGCCAAATGTTTCATAGGTATGCTGCAGGGCCAGGGATACACTGCTCTCGTTAACCAGATCAACCTGCAGGGGTAAAAAATTTGAACTGTTTGAATCAACTGCGGCTACAAGTTCCTCCCGGTTCCTGGAGGTGGCCGCAACCAGTTGACCGGCATCCAATAGCTGTTTTACCAAACTAAGACCGAAACCTTTGGAGGCCCCGGTGATAAACCATGCTTTTTTGTTGTCCATAGTGTGTTTGTTTTGATAAAACAAAGGTAATATGACAACAAAAGGGAGTAATTACGCTATTCAAACCAATTATTACGAAATTCAAACATTTCTGAACCGGGAGGGCGTAACCTGGGTTTGTTTTTTAAAAAAGTTATTAAAATGCGTTGGCTCCTCAAAACCCAGGCAGTAGCCTATTTCAGAGATATTCCAATCGGTGTGGCGGAGGAGGGATTTGGCTTCGCTCAGGAGGCGGTCGGCGATGTGGTCGGTGGTGGTTTTGCCGGTGGTTTCGCGGATGGCGCGGTTGAGGTGGTTCACATGTACCGATAACCGCTGCGCGAAATCATTGGCCGACCGCAGTGCAAAACGCTGTGCCGGTGTTTCTATCGGGAACTGCCTCTCCAGCAGTTCGGTAAATACCGAGGTGATGCGCGATTTGGCATCGGCGTGCTTATAAACATTCTCGGATGGCTGGGTTTTTAGGGCGTAGTAACACAGCTCGGTAACGTAATTGCGGATCAGTTCATATTTGAACGCATAATCTGAGCCAATCTCGTCCGTCATTTTACGGAATAGGCCTGTAACGTATTCATCCTGTGTGCGGTCAAGCTGGTATACCGGCTTGGCGTTAAGCCCGAACATGGGTAACTCGCTCAAGCCATTGCGAAACCGCTCTACAAAAAACTCCTCGGTAAAAATGCAGAAAAAGCCCGTACGGTCATCACTCATGTGTTCAAAGGTATAGGGCACAAGCGGGCTAAAAAACATGAGCGAAGTGCCTGATAACGTAATGCTTTTATCGGCATAATGGATGATGTTTTCGCCCCGCATCAGGCTTATTTTGTAAAAACTGCGGCGGCTATAGGTAACCGGTTTGGCATTTGGCCCAATACAATCCTCAATTTTAAAAACATTAAAATGACCTATGTTTTGCTGCAGGTTATTGGGCAGCCAGTCGAATTTGTTTTTGTAAAAATCTTCAAGTGTTTCGGTAGTCATAATCAAAATTACAAAATTCAAACCACATGTCAAGTGGCGTTTTGAGTTTTACATTCAGATTACCCCGTTTTTACCCCCCCCCCCCCCTGCCATCCCCTCGTGACACCTTTCGGGTACTTGCTACACACCTTTCGGGTACCTGCTATGCACCTTTCGGGTACCACCGGGCCCTTTATTGTATTTCGCGCTAAAACTCCACCTCTTTTACCTCATCACGGTGTGGTGTCCTGAATTTGGCGGCGCTTTTTTTAATGTAAGTAAAAATATCATAGTCGCTCATTTTGCGTACCTCGGCGGCGGCGGGCCGGTACTGGTTAATAAAGTGGTATAATGAATCGGACTGCAGGCCGGTGAGCTGGGCCACCCGCTCGTCGCTGAAACGGCTATCCACATATTTGCCCTCTTCATCGCGGATGAGCGCGCGCTTAAACCTGTAGGCATTGCTCTGTTTGTAAGTTAGCAGGGCAATCAGCTGGCTGGGCACAATGGAAACGCCAACCATGGGTATGGGCCCAACAGATGCGCCCGGCCTGATGATATCCGAAAACTTTGGCGGGTGGCTGTTAAAATCCCTGGCAAACTGAACGCGGTTACTGATAGAATCTTTCACCCTATCGCGCCGGGCGCTTATGTTAACCTGTTTAAGCTGGATAGTTGCCTGCTCCATCTGTACAATCACATCGCCGGTTGTTGCCGGGGCAACCGCCTGCTTAAACGATTTATAACCCTGCATTTTTACCTTTAACGTATCTCCCTGCCTGGCAACGCCAATGCTGAATATGCCCTCCATATCGCTTATCGCGGTGGAGTTTGTTGTGGTTACCAGTGCGCCGCTAATGCGCAGGCCGGTAGCCTTATCGGTTACTATACCGTTTATTTTTTGCGCGTAAGCCGCAAGGCCGGTACAAATAAAAAATAGGATAAGCAGGTGCCGCATGGGTAAGTATCGTTTTAGCAATAAGTTTCTAAGTCTTAAATCGCCGGTTCTGCGCCTTAAGCCGGAAGTTCTAAGTCAAGAGCCAGACCTTTGGTTCTTCAGCTCCACAGGGGCTTCCGGGCTTAGGACTTGAGACTTAGAACTTCAGGCTTATGACTATTGATGAGCTTATTACAAATATAACCGGGCAACGGCTTTTATGTATGGCGTTTAACATCTTTTAACCAACAGCGGCGCGGCGTTGCGCAGGCTGTAATAAAAACGAGCAAAGTCCTGCTCCGTTAACATACCGGGTGTGTTTTGTTAATTTGTTTTTATTCCTCAATAACTTGTAACTTGCTTCATATTAACCAATAAAACATTACCCACTATGAAAAGTATCACATTCAAAAAATCATTCATGCTCGTTTTGTTCGGCATCATGATGTCGTTTACTGTTATGGCACAAGAAAAAGCAAGTCCTGCGGCTACCGCCACCGGCACTATAAACGGCGCGGCGGTAACTATTGTTTACAGCAGCCCCGCAGTTAAAGGTCGTACCATATGGGGTGGCCTGGTACCTTATGATAAAGTATGGCGGGCCGGCGCCAACCAGGCAACCATTTTTACTACCGATAAGGCTTTAACCATACAAGGCAAAACCATCCCGGCCGGCAAATACAGCCTATATGCTGTACCGGGCGAAAAGGAGTGGAAAATTATCTTCAATTCGCAAACCGGGCAATGGGGCATTAACCGCGATGGCACCACCACCCAGGACCCTGCAAAAGATGTTGCTGTAGTAACCGCTACCCCCGGAAAATCTGTAGGCACGAGCGAAAGGCTAACCTACACCATTTCGGGAAAAGGATTTGAACTGAACTGGGAGAATTTAACAGTACCAGTAGTTTTTAATTAAAGCAAAAAGCTAAAGGCAAAAAGCCAAAAGCTTCAATAGAGCAGGTTACAAAAAAGCCGCCTCATCAATACAGACGGGGCGGCTTTTTTGGTTTCGTTATTATTTATACCGGCTTATTTATCTTTTAAAAACTTGCCCAGGGCTTTGCCTGCTGTGGCATATGATTCGGCTAACCTGGTGCCGGTATCATAATCGTAACCGCCAAAGGTGCGGCCGGGTGCTTTTTCAACCGATATGGTGGCAATTACCTTGCTCCGGTTAGCAGTTTCAACAATTACGGCATCGCCGCTAATTTTGGCGTTTTCGCGGCTAATGTAAATGTTATAGCCAGGCTCAGTAAACCAGGTGTTAAATATAATGGTGTATTTGGCAGTTTTGCTTTCGCTCAGCATCGAATATTTTTCAAACAGCTCCATAAATTTAGGCTCAAAGTTTGCCTTCCTGTCCTCTACCCATGATTTTACCCAGGTATCGCCCCTGCCGTCTTCTTTCTTATTATAATCTGCTTTTTTGCGCTCCAGGTAGTCGGCTTCATCTTTGTATTTGCCAACGGCCATGTTGTTGTAAGTAAATTCAACATTAATGGTTGTTTCGCTTTTTAGTGCAGAAAAGTCGCCATCTTTTAACTTAACTTTCTGAGCCATTGAGGTTGCCGAGAACGATAGCAGCGCGATAAAGGCTGCCCCGGTAATTAAAATTTTCATTGTGTGATTAGTTTTGATTTGGAAATAAAGCTATATAAATATTTTGATTAAACAAGAGGGTTTGGAGATATTAGTGAGTAGTTGATTAGGTGAGTGGTTGATTGGGTTGGATTAGGTTAAAATATTTTGCATGGTGAGTGATTGCCACGGACCGGCAAACAACCGCTCACCTAATCAACCATTCAACCATTCACCAAAACAAGGGCGTTTCCCCGTTGGTAGAAACGGGGCCAGGCCTTCCATTCATACTACACAAGGCCTTAGCCACGGGCCGGTATCCATTGCAGTCCTTAACGCGAATCCGGGTTTTATCAAAACTTTGGGTGCTAATAAATCTTGATACCTGCTACTAAAACTTGCTACTAAAAAAGGCACTGACAAAGTAGTGTCACCATTTCATTCAAGCATGTGCTGTAAATTTGTAGTGTTCGGATCGGGTTCGGGGTTTGGGAAGCGAGGTTCGGGGATTTGCGGCTTAGCATTTCAATCCGCTGCCCATTGCCCAAAATCTGAAAACGGCGCGAGCCGTAACCGACTAATATTTGTGCCAAAAACCTGAGGCCCCGTGTTTTAACGGGGTGCCAGTAGGTGAAAACACCTATTGCAAAATAATTTTTATGCTATTAATTTAACGCCAAACTATTGATACCCCGATAACTAAATGAAACCCAGAATCCTTATCACCACCGTATTATCCGGCTGCTTTGCCTTGTGCTTTGTGGGCACGACCAACTTAAGCGGCAAATGGACCGGCGCCCTTCGCCAGGCCGACAGCACCGCTTACCCTTTAACTTATAATTTTACGCTCATCGGCGATTCTGTTGCCGGTACGGCCAAAAGCCCGCTGGGCGAGTTCCCGATTGACCAGGGCAGGCTGGATACCGCCGGGCTGCACTTTAAAGTTACCGTGAACGGGCTTGACGTGTACCACAATGGAACGGTGTATGCCGATTCCATCGGCATGAACATTACGCTTAATGGCTCCATGGTGCATTGCACGTTGAGCCGGGGAGCGAATTAATGTAGCTGACAAAACTTAAATTTAAGCGCCCGTCTCAATCTGTTCCTTAATCTGCTTATCAAAGCTCAGACTTCGAATAACCATCCATCAAAACCAATAAGTCCATCACCCACATGTCACGAAAACCACATTTAAAATTACTTCTGGCACTAATGGTACTTGCCACCGTAAACCGCGCCGGAGCACAGGTAGACCCTGCGCTTGAGAGTCTCAGGAACATTCTGCCGCCGTCACCAAATGCCTCCGCACTTGGCAGGTATTCGGAATGGCCAGTAAGTCTTTACACGGGCGTGCCGGAAATAAGCATCCCTATTTACGAGCTGCAAGGAAGAAAGGTAAGATTACCGATAAGCCTTTCCTACCACGCCTCCGGCAACCGCGTTGGCGATGTCGCTTCATGGGTGGGTCTTGGATGGAGCTTAAATACCGGAGGAGTGATTAGCAGGTCGGTACGGGGACTTCCAGATGAGGATTCATACTTTACCTATGCAAACACCTACAGCGATCCCAACAACTTCCAATCCGTATCGAATATTTCAGGCGGTACTCAGAGGCACCAGGTTGATGCCGCCAAGCAGAACGGGGACAGCCAGCAGGATATATATACGCTAAGTGCTATGGGAAAGTCGTACCGGCTGCTTTTGAAGGCGGACGGTTCGGTCACCACAATGCCGTTCAGCAACTTGAAGATCAGCTATTCGATGCCAAACTCCTGGACTGTCATCATGGAAGATGGCACGCGGCTTGCTTTTGGAGGGGCCAGCGGTTTTCAAGAAGTTAATACGGCAACTTACGGTATGGCGGCTGGAGGCGTGCAGTACCCGTCCTCCTGGTATCTGCAGAGCATCACCTCGCCAGCGGGCGAAAAAGTCAACTTTACCTACACCACATCATCAATTACGCAGGACATCCATTTCACGCAAAGCGACTTTATCCAATACAAAAGCAGCAGCAACGCGTCGAACGCCACCAGCAATTGCCAGCTTGTTACAAACTCTAACGTAGCAACGCACATCCAAAACGAGACGGTATCCGTTCTGTCTCCGGCAACCATAGAGTCGGATCAGACAAAAATCGTTTTTGTGCCGACCTCGGCCACCCGGTTAGATCTGCAGGGCGGTGTAGCTCTTTCTGAGATACGCGTGATCGCAAAGCCTACCGGGAAGCTGGTCGCTGATTATCTTCTTAACTACACATACACGCAGGCGGCGGTCGGGAATGAACTGACGAGCAACCCACTGGATACCTCCTTCATCCACCATCGGTTGCGCCTGGTAAGCGTAAAGCAGCTGGCAACGGATAACTCATCATTTAAGCTCTGGTCTTTCCAGTACAATCCATTGAACCTGCCATCCCGACGATCCTACGCCCAGGATCACAGTGGCTTCTACAACGGAGCCACGGGCAACGCCTCCTTATTGCCGCCTGTCTATTTCTCCCTGCCGCAGTCCTCCTACTGGAATGACGCGTTTATCACGAGCAACGGCTTTATGCCAACCAACAACCACCTGCTCGGCGACAACAGGGGCTTTAACGGGACAGCCATGCAGGCCGAAATACTTACCCGGATTACCTATCCAACCGGCGGGTATACAACGTTCAACTACGAACCCAACAGTATCCCGGTCACGGCGGAGCAATTCTCTGCCAGCGCGATAAACCCCGTGCTTAACATCAACGCAAACCAGCCGGCGCTCACGAAAAGCCAGACCTTCACAATTACCAAGCCCCAGTACATTCAGCTTCAGTTTTCAACGAACATTAGCAGCACAGTTTGGGCCGACCAGCCGACCGTCAAGGGCTACGCGGTTATCCAGAACTCGGGCGGCACCACCGTAGTACAGCTGACCTCGAGCGGGCAGATTTCGAACAAAAGCGGCTACTTCAACCTGACAGCCGCGGGGACTTACACCCTCAAGATTTACACCACCGTAGACTTTTCCGACCTGACCAATCCGCAGACCGATTACGTGAATCTGAATGCGAACTTGAATTATTCAAACTCGCTGGGTTCCCAAAGCTTCAACCAGATGGTAGGGGGACTGCGGGTCAAGAGCATTCTGAACTATGATCCTGCCAACCCGCAGCCGGCGAATGATCGCTATTTCACTTACGCTTCAGGCTTTGTAATCAACCCGATAGACTCGCTCAACGACTACATGACAACGCAAACGAGTACTAATCTCAATGCGGCGACCGGCGAAATCTGCGGGTATACCAAAGTAACCCGAAATACCTCTACCAAGTTTTCCCTCGGGTCTATCCAGGGTGGCGTAATCGGCTACGGAACGGTAACAACCCTCTATGGCCCGGCAGGCGAAAACGGCAAGACTGTTAGTGCGTTTAGCAATGTTGCCGACAACGGGGTGACCAACGCAAAGCTATTTCCTTATCCGCCGACCGATCCGAGAGAATGGCGAAGGGGCCTCTTGCTGGATGAAACATCGTTCAGCGCGAGCGCGCAAGCCGTGCGAAAAGTTAGGAACACCTACTCGTTCCAGTTTTCAACCCAGGTAATCAACTTTGCAGCAGGGTACCAGAGCATAGTAGATCCAACCCAGTGCACAGACCAGTACCAGTACTGCGGAATAATCGCAAGGCCGTTCAACATATCCTCAGAGATTGTTTTTCACAACAGCACCTCTGAGACCACCTATGGGAATGCCGTCCAGGATTCGGTCAGCACCACGACGAACTTTTATTACGACAACCCCCTAACCAATCTCCTTACGCGCAGCGTAACCACCGACAGTCGCGGCAACAGGCATGTGAGCAAGGCTACCTATCCGCAGGACTACATCATCGGCAGTTATACAGGTAACGCTGTGCTGGACAGTCTGATCGGGCGCAACATAGTAGCCTCGGTCATCGAGAAGCGCGACAGTCTGTACTACAGCGGCTCGTCGACCGGCTACGTAACCGGGGCCTCGCTAAGCCGTTACCGGCAACTGGCATCAGGTGTCATGGCACCTGATAAGGAGTACAAACTGGACGTACCCAACCCGGTAACCAACTTTGTGCCGATGAGCGTAAGCGGCAGTACCGTAAACCAGGACAGCAGGTACAGGCAACTGGTCAGCTTTGACGCCTATGATGCCAAAAATAACATCGCGCAGTACACGGTAACCGGGCAATTGCCGGTGTCGGTACTGTGGGATTACCGGGGTATGTCGCCCATAGTGCAGGTAAAAAACGCTGATACCACTAATATCGCTTACACCTCGTTTGAGGCGGAGGGTAAAGGGCGGTGGACGGTTCCATCGGCCCTGCGGGATAGCCTGACGGCTACCATCTCGGGCATTAAATCCTATAACCTGGCTAACGGGGCCATCAGCAAGGCGGGCTTAACGGCGGCAACCACTTACATTGTATCGTACTGGACAAAGAGCGCTACGCCACTGACCATAGCCGGCACCATCAGCGGTTACCCGGTAAATGGTATAGCTACCAAAGGCTGGTATTACCATGAGCACCGGGTTACGGGCGTAACCTCGGTAAGCCTAACCGGCACGGGCAATATTGACGAGGTAAGGCTATACCCCCTTGGCGCGCAAATGGTAAGCTATACCTATACGCCGCTGATTGGTGTAAGCAGCTCGGCAGATGCCCGCAGCGGGCTGTCGTTTTACGATTATGACGGCCTGCAGCGCCTGCTGAACATCCGCGACCAGGACGGTAATATCCTGAAAAGCTACGATTACAATTACCGCCCGTAAAAACCTGAATCACTACATGAAAAGTTTAAGTCAATTATATAAAACAGCGGCGCTGGTTACGGCATCACTGTTATTAAGCATAGCTGGACAGGCCCAAACCACCACGCAAAACTATGTGCGCACGAGGGTGCCACGGAAAGCGATTGCCACGAATGCAGCCCTGGATGCCCTGACACCGACGAAAGATTCGGTGATGACGACCATTCAATACCTTGACGGCCTTGGCCGGCCGCTGCAAACTGTTCAAAGGCAGGCCTCGCCGGCAGCGTATGATATTATCCAGCCCTATGCCTATGATGCCTACGGCAGGGAAGCCGTAAAGTACCTGCCTTACCGCACTACCAATACCAGCTACGGCACTTACCGGAGCGATGCGCTTACCACGGGTGCAGGTGTAAAAGCATATTATAACCCATCGGCCGGGAGCATAGAAGGACAGCAGACTAATGGCGCGGTGCTTACGCCCTATCCCTTTGCGGTTACAGGTTTTGAGGCTTCGCCCCTGGGGCGGGTACTGGAACAGGGCGCACCTGGGGCCTCCTGGCAAATCCCCGGCACGCCGGATGCCGCCAGCAGCAACCATACGCTGCGCAGCACCATGACGGTGAATGACCAGAGCACCTTCAGCACCACCAATATAACCACCAATACAGGTAGTCGGATGGTAGCACTATATACCGCGCCCACTAATGCTAACGGGAGCCGCTCATTAATAAGAACAGGCAATACGGCAACCTATAGCAGCAATCAACTGATAGTGACCATTATGAGGGATGAGAACTGGCTTCCAGCCAGCGGCTGCTTTGGCACTACAGAAGAATATAAAGACAAAGAAGGGCACGTGGTGCTGAAACGTACCTACAATATCAAGGGAAGCACTGCCGAAATGCTGAGCACCTATTACGTATATGACGACCTGGGTAGCCTGGCCTTTGTATTGCCGCCGGGAGCAAATCCCGATGCCAATGCGGCAATCTCTCAAAGCACGATTGATACCAGGTGTTACCAATACCGCTATGATGCCCGTGGCAGGCTCACGCAGAAAAAAGTACCGGGCAAGGGATGGGAGTTTATGATCTATAACACGCTTGACCAGGTAGTTGCTACCCAGGATTCGGTACAGCGGATGAAAGCACCGCAGGAATGGACAGTGAACAAGTACGATAATATGGGCAGGCCGGTGATATCGGGAATATTGCAGTACGGCGCCACAGCAGGGGTTGATAACCATGTAACCGTGCAGGGCCTTGCCGATGCGGTAAGCACCTTATGGGAAAGCCCGGTGTCGACAGGGAACGGCTATACCGCCAATGCCTGGCCTGCCACGCTGAATACAACGCTGAACGTAAGCTATTATGACGTGTATACCAATATTCCCGGGCTGCCGGCAAACTACGTCAATACATCCTACACGCCGCTGACCATGGGCATGCCAACGGCCACCAAAACATTAGTGCTGAACACCACTGGCGATTATCTGTGGACGGTTCCTTATTACGACAAGGAGGGTAAGGTGGTGCGCACGTACAGCCAACACTACCTGGGCGGATCATCGTCCTTGAGCCCCTACAACTATGATGATGTAGTGATAGGGTATAATTTTGTAAAACAGGTTACCTCCAATTACCGGGTGCATTATATCAGCAACGCCGCCAAAACGGCCAGGATCCAGAAGCTGCTATCGTCCGAAAGTTATTCGTACGATCATATGGGCAGGCGCAGATCGAACGCCAGCCAGTTGCAGGACAGTACCAACACCATCCAGGGTGCTGTACGGGTTTCCCTGGCCAGTTATAACGAAACCGGGCAGCTTATTAAAAAAGGACTGCATTCCATTAATGGCACCTCGAACTTTTTGCAGAACCTGGATTATAGGTATAACCCAAGGGGCTGGCTTACAAACATCAATAACGGCGGCCTCAGCATCGATAGCTATACCAGCACCGATGCCAACGACCAGTTTGGCATGGACCTTAAATATGATGATGCCGCAACGCCGCAGTATAACGGCAATATCGGCAGCGTAAAAACGCTGGGCGGGGCGGTATCAGGAACTACCAATTTGGCCCTGACCTATAATTACCGGTACGACAAGCTGAACCGGCTGATTAACGCCATCAGTTCAACCGCAAACCCTACGGCTAACGAAAATTTTTATAATGAGAACGTAGTCTACGACGTGATGGGCAACATCACAAAGCTAAACCGGTACGATAAGCCGGCCACCAGCCGGATAGCCATAGACAGCCTGACGTATACCTACGTGAGCGGGAACAAGATAGACCGGGTAGACGACCTGGGCACCACAGACGGCTTTAACAACAGGGTTAGCCAGGCGGGGGAATACACTTATGACGGCAACGGAAACCAACTCACCGACCTGAACAAGGGGCTGACACAGGCTTATAATATGCTGAACCTGCCGCAAACGGCGGTCAAGTCTGGCGTATCTGTTGCTTATGTATACGATGCCACGGGAAGGAAACTGAGGAAGCTGTCGACCAGCGGAGGTACTACAACTGTTACCGAGTATGTAAACGGCATTCAGTACGAGTATTCGGGAACATATCCGGTAATTTCCTTTATCCAAACCGAGGAGGGCCGGGCACGGAAAAGCGGCTCGGTTTATAAATATGAGTATGATTTGAAAGATCACCTTGGCAATACAAGAATCACCACCACCTGGGACCCCTCGGATGCTAACCAGCTTACGCCAATGAACCTGCAAAGGAGCGATTATTATGCGTTTGGGTATACCATACCATCTACACAATATGTCATTTATCCTAAAAATGAGTACCTTTATAATGGGAAGGAACTACAGGAGGAGACGGGTTTGTACGATTATGGTGCAAGGTTCTATGATCCGGTGATTGGCAGGTGGACGAGTGTGGATCCGTTAGCGGAGATAAACAGGCGATTTAACCCGTATAATTATGTGGAAAACAATCCAGTTAAAAATACCGATCCCGATGGGATGGATACCAACTTGGGGCCTGCTACCGTTCCGGGTGTAAGCTATTCGTTTTCAGGAGAAGCAGCGCAGAATTTTTTTTCGACACTGGTGGCGCAACAGAACGCTGGGCCGGGGGATAAATCAGATAAAAATCTGGTTATGCCGAGAAGTTCAATTCCTTCTGGACGTAACCCCAAGGTTAAGCAACCAACATATCCTGGTTGGACTCCGGAATTGACTCGTAAAATATGGCTTGCTAGTCAGCCTATAAAACATGTAAAAAGATTTATTGGGTATGGGGCGCCCGGTCACCATGAGCCAGGTCTTGAAGGAATTTATCCCGAAAATTTTGCTATTGGTGTCGTTTTAGGTTTGGCAACTGACGGAGCAAGTGTTGAAATGACGACCGTAGGCCGTTGGATGTCTGCGGAAGAGTATGCAACTATGGTAAAAACTGGACAAATGGTTGAAGGAGCCGGAGGTCAGACATTTGTTGCGACAGGAGGGCCCGAAGCGTTCACTGCTGCTACAAGGGGGTCAGTATATGCTGAATTTGAGGTGCCGACGAGCAGTCTTTTACAAGGGGGAAAGGAGGGTTGGTTTAAAGTGATAGGTCCTAGTGCGAATAGAGCCATGCAAAGTGCCTTGCAAAAACAAGGAGGGGGACTGTTGCCAAATATTAGAAATCTCTCTAACGTTTTAAAAGTTAAATAGTTATAAAAATGGAAAGAAATTTAGAATGGTTCAAAAGCGAAATTGCACCCACTTTAAAGGGTTATGTTTTAACATACAAGTATTTCAAAGAAGGAGATTTCGGTTCTCTAAACCAAATTGAGTTGAGTTCTCCAAACGTCGGTGGCAATATAGATTTTTGGGGCTTAAACTGGTTTGGTATTTTTTTATGGGATTATAATAGGCAGATAGAATTAATGAATATTCTTTTGGAGCCTAATGAAGTCTTAGAAAAAGAAAAAGCATTGGCTAACTTGCTGAATATATTAAGTTCCCCCAGTTCTCCGTAGAGTTCCCTCCCCCAGTTGTCCGTAGCCTACCGCTGTTCGAATGTCTCTTCGAACGGCTATGCTTGTAGTTTACAACTACTGTATTTTCGCTAAATGAATATGCAACCCCCGGATGTTTAATTTCCTCCGGGTGTTTTTGTATACCCGCAGCTCGCGTAAAGGATAGAAACGGGTACCGGCCTGTGGCTAAGGCCTGTGTAGTATGAGTGGATAGCCTGACCCTGCTTCTACCAGCAGGGGTACGCTATAATTTAAGTCAAAATTCAAAAGTCAAAATCCACCGATGCCCGCACGGGGGTAAAAAGCTACAACGGCACCGTCAGCAAAAGCAGCCTGCCATCGGGCAATTACAAGGTGAGCCTTTGGGGCAAGGGCAGCGCCACCATAACTATTGGCGGCGTAGCCAAAACCATGACCAGCACCTGGACTTTGTATGAATGGACGCTGACAGGTATAACCAGCGTATCTATCAGCAGCAACGGCAACCTGATTGACGAGGTAAGGCTATGCCCAACCAATGCGCTAATGACCACCTATACCTATTTGCCTTTAACCGGCGTGAGCAGCAGCACCGATGCCAAGGGCATGAACACCTATTTTGAATATGACGATTCGCAGCGGCTGGTCAACATAAAAGACCGGCAGGGCAATATCCTGAAGAGCTACGATTATAACTATGCAGGGCAGGGCGCGGTTTGGCAGGATAACGGCACGTTCCAATGCGTTACAAATGGCGTTGGCCAAAATACCGGCGAGCAGCAAAAGCAGCAGGTGGATACCAACCCCTACAGCCCAACGTATAACCAAACGCAATGGGTAAGCAACGGCACCAATACCACGGCCTGCCCGCTGCCGCCAACCATTTATGTAAATGTATCGGTGGGTAGCACCAGCGTAAGCAACGGGCTCACTTACCATACGTATGTGTTTAAATCGTACTCGGATGCCAACTGTACGGTAGCCTATAATGTACCTGTTACACTTACCATCAATTACCAGTATATAAAGAATGCGACTTACAATGACGGGCGCACGCCGAATCCTGAAGTAACCACAACAAACAGTACAGTTACCATATCTTCGGGGACCAACCAGGGCACCAGCGGATCGCTGCTATCATCCGGTTGTTTTACCAATAGCAGTATACAAATTTGTTATTCATCGTCGGTAACCGTACAGCCGGGAACTGGTTATGTACCTGTAAACATCGAAAATTAATAATTCCATCAAGCACCATAACCTTTAACCCTTATTCAAAAAAAGAACAAATGGAATTACACAGTAACAAAATATACAAGAGCATCCTGCTGGTGGCAGGCCTGCTTATCGGCAATACCATATTTGCCCAAACCACCACGCAAAACTATGTGCGTAGCCGGATACCGCGCACGGCGATAAAAACCAATACCCGGCTTGACCAACTGACAACAGTAAAAGATTCGGTAATGACCACCATCGACTATGTTGACGGATTGGGTAGTCCGCTGCAAACCGTGCAAAGGCAGGCATCACCGGCTGGCTATGATGTGGTACAGCCTTTTGTTTATGATGGGTACGAACGAGAGGCGCAAAAATACCTGCCCTATGTAAACAGTACCACCAATTACGGCACCTACCGCACGGATGCGCTTGGCGCGACAACCGGTGTAAAGGCTTTTTACAACCCGGGTGGCGGTACTCCTATCGACGGCAAGCAAAGCAATGCCATTGTGCTTACCCAGTTCCCGTATGCGGTAACCTCTTTTGAGCCCTCGCCGCTGGGCAGGGTAATTGAGCAGGGGGCGCCTGGTGCAGCATGGCAGCTGTCTGCAAATCCCGATGCCGATCACACGGTAAGGGTTGCCTTTACCAGTAATGAGCAAACCAGCACGTTCAGCACCACTAATGTAAGCAGCACCAATTTGGGCAGCCGCAAGGCAGCCCTATATACCGCTACCATTAATGCCAATGGGAGCAGGAACCTCGTACGCACGGGTAATACAGCTACCTACGGCCCTAATCAATTGGACGTGACCATAACCAAGGACGAGAACTGGAAGGCAACCGACGGCTGCTTTGGCACTACCGAAGAATATAAAGACAAGGAAGGTCATGTGGTGCTGAAGCGTACTTACAACATCAAAGGCACGGTTGCCGAAATGTTGAGCACCTATTACGTATACGATGAACGGGGTAATTTAAGCTTCGTGCTGCCGCCGGGAGCAAATCCGGATGCCACTGCCGCCATAAGCCAGGCAACGCTGGATAACTTCTGCTACCAGTACCGCTATGATGGTCGGGGCAGGTTGACACAGAAAAAAGTGCCAGGCAAGGGTTGGGAGTTCATGATCTATAATACCTTAGACCAGGTGATAGGCATCCAGGACTCAGTACAGCGCATGAAGGCGCCGCAGGAATGGACGGTGACCAAATATGATGCCATGAGCAGGCCGGTAATTACAGGAATATTTCAGCATATTGGCAGTACGGCGGGTGTTAACAATCTTGCAACTGTACAGGGCCTTGCTGATGTGGTAACCACCCAATGGGAAACTACCACTACAACTGGCACGGGTTATACAAGTAATGCATGGCCAACAACCATCAATACGGTGCTAAGTATTTCCTATTATGACAGCTACAGCAACATTCCCGGCTTACCATCCATGTACAACCAGCTAAGCAATACCCTGTACAGCAGCCATACCACCGGGCTGGTTACCGCAACCAAGACGCTCGTACTCAACACCACGGCCGATTACCTGTGGAGTGTACCGTATTATGATGAAGATGGGGAAGTGATCCGCACGTTTACGCAGCATTACCTGGGCGGTAGCTCTTCGTTAAGCCAGTACAACTACGACGATGTGCAGCCCGTTTACAATTTTGTAAAGCAACCTATATCGGTGGTACGGTACCACAATGTAAAGAATAGCGGCGGTACAGCGGCTACGCTTTCGCTTACTTCGACGGATTTGTACATCTACGACCATATGGGCCGGAAGCTGAAATCTTACAACACCCTGAAAGACGGAGCCAGCGCCGCCCAGGCGCAGGTGCTTGTTGCCCAGAGCAATTACAATGAGTTGGGTCAGTTGAAACAAAAAGGTCTGCATTCGCTGAATGGAACGAGCTTTTTGCAGAACGTGGATTATAGGTATAATGCGCGGGGATGGCTGACAAATATCAATAATGGGGGACTGACTATTGATACCTACACGAGCACGGATAGCAACGACCAATTCGGAATGGACCTGAAGTACGACGATGCAGCGGCACCTCAATACAACGGCAATATCGGTAATATAAAAACGCTGACAGGAACAGTATCGGGTAATTCCTACCCGGCTTTAACTTACAATTACACCTATGATAAGCTGAACAGGCTGACGGATGCGATAAGTACAACCGCAACCACCGGTGATGGTTTTTACAGTGAAAACCTGGTATATGATGTAATGGGCAATATTCAGACACTGAAAAGATATGAGAAAAACGGGACAGCAGCCCAGCTGATAGACAACCTGAATTATACCTATGTAAGTGGTAATAAGGTTGACAGGATTGATGATAGCGGCACCACAGCAGGGTTTAACAATGCGGTAAGCCAGGCGGGAGAGTACACTTATGACGGTAACGGCAGCCAGCTTACCGATTTGAACAAAGGACTTACCCAGGCATACAATATGCTTAACCTGCCGCAAACGGTAACTAAGTCTGGTATTTCGATAGCGTATATTTATGACGCAACAGGCAGGAAACTCAGGAAGCTGTCAACCGCCAGCGGTACCACTACCGTTACCGAATATATCGGCGGCATCCAGTACCAATATTCTACCGCAACTCCGGTGCTTGATTTTATCTCGACAGAGGAAGGCCGGGCGAGAAAAAGCGGATCGGTGTACAAGTACGAGTATGATTTAAAAGATCATTTGGGCGATACCCGGATAACTACTACCTGGAATCCATCGGATGCTACCCAGATGACACCTTACAACGTACAGCGAAACGATTACTATGCGTTTGGGTATGTAATACAATCTACCGCTTATTCCATTTTTCCAAAAAATGAGTACCTTTATAATCATAAAGAATTACAGGAGGAAACGGGGCTTTACGACTATGGCGCAAGGTTCTACGACCCGATAATTGCAAAATGGACGAGCGTGGATCCGATGGCGGAGGAAGAACGACGGGGATCGCCTTATAATTATACTTTTGACGATCCAATTAAGTATACCGATCCCGATGGTATGTTTGGGGAAAATGTGAATGATGATGGAGACGGTCCTGGGTCAGGGGCGAAAGCAGTTGCTGCAGTAGGCGCTGCAGTAGTTGTCAAAGCAACCGGTGCTCAGATACTTAAGCAAGCTTTAATTAAAGCCGGCGCTGCAGAGTTACTGGGAGGAGGCCCAGAAGATCCTGTAGCGGACATATTCGCCGCAGGTTTTTTATTATATGGTGGCTATCAGGCGCTTACGGCAGTAATCGAAAACTCTCAAAATAATAGTAGTAATCCTTCAACGACATCGCCAAATTCAGCATCGGAGCCGGTGCCAATTAAAAAAGACCCAATAATTCAAAATAAAAGAAGCACTAAAGAAGATAAAAAGGCTGAAGAGCAAAGAAAGAGGCAGGAAGAAGTAAAGCATACCAATACTTCAAATGGCAAAGCAAGGAGCGATAAACATACCAAAGTTAGGCCTGGCTCTCAAACGGGTAGAGCCAGAAATAACAATAGGGGTGGGAAAAATCAAAAGCACAAACCAAAAATCAACCCGAATAAATATGGAAATTGAAGATCGAATTAAGCAAATAATTGAACCTTATAATTTAAATGGAGAGTGGAAAAAAGTTCAGGAAATGCTAAAACCATATGTGACCGAAGAGAATCCAGATCCGTTATTTTTAATGCACTACGCAATTGCTTTATATTATGATGATAGTTATTCCCAAGCTCTTGTTTATTCAACAAGAGCATTTAATGAGAGGAATAGAGACCCTTTTATACTTTATCATCACGGAATAATTCTGATGCTTAATAAGCAATTTAATGATGCTATTGGTCTTTTTAAGAAAATTATTTCCTTCAGCGACGATTATCTTATCAATGGAAAATTCGGTGGTGGCAAAAAATGGGCGACTTCTCTTAGGAATGATGTTATTTACTATATCGCTAAAACTTATTTCTATAAAAATGATTTGGTTCAAGCAATCAAATACTATAAAGAACATCTAAAAATGAGACAAAAAGGAATTGCCAGCTTTATTACAAAAAAGGAGGTTGTCAAAGAATTAGAAGGTGCTGAATTCTTAATGGAATACGAAAGAAAATACCCGGAAAAATCTAAGCCGATAATATAATTTATAGGATTATGTACTTAGTTCCGCAAAGGGCCTGACTGCTACATCAAATCTAATATCATTCCTCTCCAGCTACCGCAAGCGCTTTCCGCTGCCGCCTCCGAGCTTGTGGCCCGCTGACAGGTAAACGCCATGCTAAGTAATAAATATGTAAATCCCGGATGCTCGTTTCATCCGGGATTTTGTATTTTTAACGTATGAGCCGTAATTATAAATTCAAAAAACCCTGAAGGATTATATTTTGTAAGCTTTGCCACGGTGTTTTGGGTAGATGTGTTTGTCCGGCTGCACTACTTTGATTGTTTGGTGAGAAACCTCAACTACTGTGTCGACAATAAAGGCATGGAAATTTATGCATGGTGCATAATGCCGAGCCATGTACATTTGGTTTTTAGATCGGCAATTCAAAAACCAGAAGACTTGATCAGGGATTTTAAATCGCTTACGTCAAAACAAATGATAGCTTTAATAAAAGATAATAACCAGGAAAGCCGGCGGGAGTGGCTGTTAAACTCATTTAAAAAAGCAGGTTTGGCTAATAGCAATAACACCAGCAACCAGTTTTGGCAGCAGCATAACAAGCCCATTGAATTATGGAGTGCAGCTGTAATTGACCCCAAAATTGACTATACGCATAATAACCCGGTTGTAGCCGGTTTTGTAGAAAACGATTATAATTACCCGCACAGCAGCGCACGGGATTATGCAGGTACTAAGGGATTGGTAAAAGTAATAATTACGTAGCGTACCGTCCTAAAGGCATGACGCTTACCTATCAGCGGGCCACAAGGCTGGAGCCTTGCGGCAGCGGGGGAACAACTATCTAGACAAGCAGATAAAGCGACAAATGCATATTCAACTCCGTCAGGAAGGCTCGTAGTAGAAAAGTTATCGCCAGAGGAAATGGCGACAATGGAGTCAGGTAGACCAAATTCAAGAACCGGTTACAATTACCCGACTGAAAACCGCCTTCGGGCAGAACAAGGAAAACCTAAGCGTCTAAATTATTACGTAAATCGTATTCCATGAGAAATATCATCTTATCGCTGTCTGTATTGGTACTTATTGTTAGCTCGTGTAAACCGGCTATAAAAAAAAATGACTATGATGTGCGAATAGATTTTCGTTTCGGGAATAAATTTGTATCATACAAATTAAATCGAGTAGGAAAAGGATACGCACTTAAAGGTCACTGTAGCAATTATACAGAATCCTTTAAATCTCTTGATTCTACTATCAGTTTACCGTTCAAATTCGATACAGTGCAGAAATTTTATTCGATGCTTCAAAAGCTTCAAGATAAACCTGTTTTGCAATCATCAAGTATTACAGATGGCCCAAGGACTGAAATATATTATAAGGGAATAAAAATATATGATGTTTACTTTGGAGATAGTTTTTTTTGGGATTTGTTTAATCCATTAATGCGTGAAATGCCTAAAGGTTACAGTCCTTTTAGGCCAGATGATAATGTGTTTAATTAAACTCTGTCTTAATATCTGATTTAACGGCCTCATTGAGGATTGCCCCAAGCTACCGCAAGCGTTTTTCGCTGCCGCAAGGCTCCAGCCTTGTGGCCCGCAGATAGGTAAATGCCATGCTAACTAATGAATATGCCACACCCGGATGTTTAATTTCATCCGGGTGTTTTTGTATACCGGCGGTTCGCGTAAAGGATTGGCGTGGATACCGGCCAAGTGGCTAAGGGCTGTGTAGTATGAACAGAAAGCCTGGCGCCGCTTCTACCGGCGGCGTACGCCATAATTTTAAGTCGTATATGTAACAATAATATGATTGATAGGCCTTTAGTAGCTGTATGTGTAACAATTATATGTTTATTATTTAATATGCCCTTTATATGTTGAACATTTGCACTTTAATTGTGTCTTTAACACAAATGAATACACTTGTAGCTGAACATATACCATGAAACCCCTAATTTTTACTTTAAGTATTTTTTTGTTATGCGCCCTTGGCGCACATGCCCAAACGGCCCGCGATATTAGCGGTACCATTGCCGATACCACCAAACTGAGTTTGCCCGGCAGCAGTGTAAAACTGGTGAACGATGCCGGCGATAGTTCATTAACCGTTGCCGATGCTAATGGTAAATTCAGGTTTGCGGGTGTTAAAGGCAGTAAAATAACGCTCACCATATCGTCAATTGGGTTTACAGCCATAAAAAAACACTTTGCTTTGGAGGATAATACCAAGCCGGTAGATTTAGGTTTGATATTGTTAAAGGCCGAAACAAATTTGCTTGGCCAGGTAAACATTATAGGAGCCGCCAATCCCATTACCCTTAAAGAGGATACGGTAATATACAACGCGGCTGCTTACAAGGTACGCGCCAACGCGCCCACCGAAGATTTGATAAAAAAGCTGCCCGGTGTGGATGTGGATGTAAACGGCAATATTACCACGCAGGGCAAACAGGTTACCAAGGTGCGGATAAACGGGAAGGATTATATGGGCGGCGATGTGCAAAGCGCCACCAAAAACCTGCCTGCCGATATCATTGAAAACATACAGATGATTGATGATTACGGCGACCAGGCCAACCTTACCGGCATTAAAACCGGCGACCCTACCAAAGTAATGAACATTACCATCAGGAAAGATAAAAACTATGGCTATACCGCCCAGGCTACTGCAGGCGATGGCCGCGATGCCTTGCCACAAGACCAGGGCGTGCCCAATAAAAACCGATACATAGGATCATTAAATATTTTCAATTTTCACGGCGATCAGCAATTTGCGGTGCAGGGAAGTATCAATAACACCAATGTTAATACCTTCTCGTTCGGCACCACAGGTGGTGGTGGCGGTGGTGGTTTTGGCGGCGGTGGTGGCCGTGGCAATGCAGGCCGTGGCGGTGGCGGCGGCGGAAGCCTTATTACCGCTCAAAATGGTTTAACCGATGCAAAATCAATAGGCGTAAACTTTCGCGATCAGTGGGGCAAAAACCTGGCGGTATATGGCAGCTATAGCTTTGCGGATAATACCACAAGCACCAATAACAATATTTTTCAGCAAAATACCTCGGCAGCTAACCCAAGCGAGCAGCACCAGTTAAGCCTCGAAAAAGATCAGAATATTAATCACCGCTTTAACTGGAACATGGAGTATAAGCCGGATACTGTTAATTACTTAAAGGTGGTGCCATCTTTTTCATACGGCAGCACCAATACCAACGAATCGGATAGTGTAAACCTTACCCGCAAAGGCACACTTGCCTCGGCATACACCTCTACCACCAATGGCGATTCGCAATCGCCTAATTACGGTATTACGGCATTGTATAACCATCGGTTTCCGCATCGCCGTAACCTGAGCATTTTTGCATCGGCAAGCTCGGCGCCAACCACATCATATCAAAACCCTATTTATAATTTTGTTCCGGGTACACAGCAAACCGCTCCCGAAAACCAGATTATTAATACTTATAGCCGTACCAATAGTGTTGGCGTAAACCTGTCATACCTTGAGCCATTGGGCACACGGTCGTATTTAGAGCTTAATTACTCCGTAAATCATTCGGCAACGGTAAATAATAAGGAAACAGATACACTAAGCAACGCCCAAACCTGGAATGTGTATGATTTGCTGTCGAACAAATTTGACTATACGTTTACTACCAATAAGGTTGGCTTAAACTATCGGTTCATCGAGAAAAAGTATAACTATACTTTAGGCTTAGCGGTGCAGCCTTCAACCTTAGATGGCCACTCCGTGTCAAACAATACCATCCCGGATACGCATAAAAACACCTTTAATATTATACCTACTGCCCGTTATATTTATAATTTTTCGCGCAGCAAAACATTCGCGGTTAACTATAACGGCTCAAACGCGGCGCCAAGCTTTACGCAGTTGCAGCCGGTTATCGATTTTTCGAACGCGCTGTACCCGGTTCAGGGTAACCCATACCTGAAGCCGGCGTTTACCAACAATATATCTATCAGGTATAACAACTTTAGCTTTACAACGGGTAATGTGTTTTTTGCCAACTTTACTTACCAAAACATATCTAACCAGGTTGTAACTAATACCATTACATCAAACACCTCAAACAGGATATTTACCCAATACCTGAATGCCGATGGCTTTTATAATTTTACCGGCCGGGTTACTTACTCCAAACCATGGGCCGAGCGCAAATATTCAGTTACACTTAATGGTACCGCCCAATATAATAATAACGTAGGCTACTTAACCAGCCTGACCGACCTTGACCCGCTGGCGGCCACGCCTGATCAGATAGCTGCTGCACAACAAAAAAACATTGCTAAAAACCTGGTATTTACACCCGAAATTCGCTTCAGGGTAGATTTACCAAATATCATCGACGCGCAAATTTTAACCAACTATACCATCAACAGAACAACCAACTCGGTAAAGAATGATATTAACGATGGTTTAACTAATATCAGAACCTGGAACATTGGCCTTAACGGGAAAAACTATTTTGGCGATTGGGTATTTAGCTACGATTATACCAAGGCAACCAATTACGGTTATGCTTCAATCATTAAAGTAACTAACCCTAATATTTTAAATATGTATGTGGAACGCCGGTTCTTAAAAAACAAGGTAGCTACCCTGCGGCTATCGGCTTTCGATTTATTTAATCAAAACACCGGTTATTCATCAACCACAACAGCCAGTTCAACTACCGTATCAAACGTAAACAGGCTTGCGCGTTATTACCTGCTTACCTTTACACTGCGCCTGCAAAAATTTGCGGGTAAAGCGCCAACCCAGGACATCAGGGGCGACAGGCCGCGCGGCGAACGTGGTGGCCGCGGCGATGGCGGTGGGCCAGGTGGTGGTGGCCCCGGCGGCGGCGGCCCGGGCGGTCCGCAATAAAAGGCATAAACTAACAAGGCCCTATCCTAAACAGATGGGGCCTTGTTATATACTGTAGAATAAAAATTTAATGTTTATTAACTCATCAGCACCTTGCTGATAACCTTTTCCAATTCCTCCAGGTCAAACGGTTTGGCCAGGTAGGTTTGGGCACCGGCATTGCTGGCCAGGATCTGGATATCGCTATTGGCCGAAAAGTAAATTACCGGGATGTTTTTTAACTCTTCGGATTTTTTTAACGTTTGGGTGGCAATAATGCCGCCGGCATCGGGAATCCAGTTATCCATGAGTATAACATCCGGTAAAACGCGCGATACTTTTTCGGTTATATTATTGCAATCGGTGAAAGTAAAAACCTCCCAGCCTTGCTCTTCTAAAATATAACTACATATAGAAAGGATGTCTTCGTCATCATCAAAAATGATGATCTTTTTATTCGGGTCTCTCATGCGGATAGTGCAAGTGAAAATATAGTTTATTTTTAATAAAAGCAAATAAATTTAGGTTCTAATTAAATTAGGTCTTAGCACGTAGTATGGCACTTTTTCGGGTGTATAATCCGGTCAGTTTAATGGTGCTTAGCGCCGGCGCCCAACATTATCCGGCACCTTTGTGTACCAAATACACGTAAATTGTTGGTTACTTAATAATTTATGCAGTTATATCTCAAAAACAATAATAAATTTACTCAACCAATTGCCTTCCGGCCTTTTCAAAACCTGTTTTGGATTATGTATAACCCGTTAAATATTTGTTTGATGAATAAACATGTCATTTCGTTTTTCTCGGCGGCAGCGCTGATGTGTACTGCTACCATAGCATCAGCTCAAAAAACAACAGCGGCAAGTCTTTGGCTTACCAAAGCCGATAGGTCGGCATTGTTTGCTAAACAAAAAGAAGCGCTGGAGTTTAAGGCAGAGGGCAAGCCCAGTGATATTACCATTACGGTGAATGATAAGCAAACTTACCAGCCCATTGATGGTTTTGGCTTCGCGCTTACCGGTGGCAGCGCCATGCATATCATCCGCATGAATGCCGATAGCCGCGCCGCGCTGTTAAAAAATCTGTTTGCCGTTAATGACAACAACATTGGTGTAAGCTATTTGCGGTTGAGCATAGGCGCGTCGGATTTAAATGAAAAAGTTTTCTCGTACGATGACATGCCCGCCGGCCAAACCGACCCTACATTAAAACACTTTGACCTTGGTCCCGATAAGCAGGACGTAATACCGGTGATGAAACAGATACTGGCCATTAACCCGTCAATAAAAATATTGGGTTCGCCATGGTCGCCCCCGGCATGGATGAAAACCAACAACGATACCCGCGGCGGCAGGCTAAAGCCCGAATATTGGGGAACCTACGCCAGGTACCTTGTAAAATACATACAGGAGATGAAAGCGCAGGGCATAAATATAGATGCCATTACCGTACAAAACGAGCCTTTACACCCCGGCAATAATCCCAGCTTATTGCTGGTTGCCCCTGATGAAGGTGCTTTTATCAAAAATAACTTAGGCCCTGCCTTTAAAGCAGCAGGCATCAAAACAAAAATTATTTTGTACGATCATAACTGCGACAGGCCCGATTACCCAATTTCGATATTAAATGATAAGGAGGCCGCCAAATATATTGATGGCTCGGGTTTTCACTTATATGGCGGCGATATAAGCGCCCTAAGCACCGTACACAATGCCCACCCCGAAAAGAACGTTTACTTTACCGAGCAGATGGTTGTTGAGCCCGAAAACGAATCGACCATTGATATGAGGTGGCCGTTAAAGCACCTGATTATTGGCGCAACCCGCAACTGGAGCCGCAACGTACTGGAATGGAACCTGGCTGCCGACCAGGATTATAAACCTTATACCGATAGGGGAGGCTGCCCATCATGCCAGGGCGCGGTTACCATCAATAAAAACGAGGTAAAAAAAAATGTGGCTTACTATACAATTGCGCATGCATCAAAATTTGTGAGGCCGGGTTCGGTGCGCATAGCATCAAACAACCTGGATAAATTGCCAAACGTGGCTTTTAAAACGCCCGATGGCAAAAAGGTTTTAATTGTGGCCAATACCAGCGAAGCCGCGCAGGATTTTGATATCAGCTACGCGGGCAAAACGCTTGCCGCTCATTTGGATAAAGGCTCTGTTGGTACTTATACCTGGTAAAATTAGAATCAAGAATTAAGAGTCAAGAATCAAGAAAAAGACAAGTAACAGCCTTTTGAGCTTATCTTGATTCTTGACTCTCATAATAATAAATGTTTATAATAATCGCTAATAGCATGTTAACAAAATCTGTTAAAAATATATTTTCTTTTAAAGGCCTGTTGGTATTGGCCGCGGCATCTTTTATATCGGTACAAAGCCAGGCACAACAGGGCTTTTTAAAGGCCGACGGTAAAAAAATAACCGACGAAAAAGGCAAAAACGTGCTGCTGCGCGGCATGGGCCTTGGCGGCTGGATGCTGCAGGAGGGTTATATGCTGCATGTAACCAAAGATAGCCGCCAATACCGCATCCGCGAGCGGCTGGAGGAGCTGATGGGCCCGGTAGAAACCAAAGAGTTTTACGATACCTGGCTGGCCAACAACACCCGCAAAATTGATGTGGATTCGATGCATCGATGGGGCTTTAACTCGGTTAGGCTGCCCATGCATTATAACCTGTATACCCTGCCTATCGAAAAAGAACCCGTTGCCGGGAAAAATACCTGGATAGATAAAGGCTTTAAAATGACCGATGACTTGCTGGCCTGGTGTAAAGCCAACCACATGTACCTGATACTTGATTTGCATGCTACGCCGGGCGGCCAGGGTAACGACCTGAACATATCCGACAGGAATACAGATAACCCATCGCTATGGGATAGCGAGGCCAACAAGCAAAAAATGATTGCCCTTTGGCATAAACTGGCCGACAGGTATAAAAACGAACCCCACATAGCCGGTTACGATATTATTAACGAACCCAACTTTGGTTTTGATGATCCGGCGAATGACAGGAACGGACTGAAGGAAAAAACCAACGCCCCGCTAAGAAAACTGATGGTTGATATTACCACGGCTATACGCCAGGTTGATAAAAAACACATTATTATCATTGAAGGTAATGGCTGGGGCAACAACTACAACGGCATTTTGCCGGCCTGGGATAAAAACATGGTGCTTAGCTTTCACAAATACTGGAACTATAACGACCAAAAATCGGTAGAACATATTGTAAAAACACGCGACCAGTACAACATACCCGTGTGGCTTGGCGAAACGGGCGAAAACTCCAACGTGTGGCTAACCGAAGCCATTGGCCTGTTAGAGAAAAATAATATTGGTTGGGCGCTTTGGCCGTTGAAAAAGATGGGCAACAACAACCCTATCGAGATACCATCGAACCCGAATTATGATGATGTTACCAACTACCTTAATACCGGCCGAAACAAGCCCAAGGAGAGTAATGTATACAGCGGTACTTTGGAAATGGCCACTTACGCCAAACTGGAAAATGCCATTATTCATCATGATGTGATAGATGCCGTTTTCAGGCAGCCCTATACAACAGCAACAAAGCCGTTTAAGGCTAATAGGATTACTAACGGCACCATTATCAACGCGGTAGATTATGACCTTGGGCGCAACGGCTACGCCTATTTTGATACCGATACAGCCGACTACCACGTATCAACCGGTAAATATGGCAAAGGCAACAATGGGCACATGTACCGTAACGATGGGGTAGATATCGCCAAAGATTCTGCCGCGTACAACAGCTATTATGTAACCGATATTGAAAAAGGCGAATGGCTGCAATACACGCTGAAAGCAGCAGCACCCGGTACCTACACCGTAAAGCTTAAAGTTGCGGCAGCTGCCAATGATGGCAAAATAACCCTGGATGTTAACGGAGTTAAACAATCTATCGATATCCCCGCCACTGGAGGCTTTAAAAAATGGCAAGTTATCGAACTAAAAAACATTAAGCTAAAAGCCGGCAGTAATAAAGTAAGGGTTTATGCAGATATGGGCGGGTTTAACCTGCATTGGATGAAGTTTGATAAAGGGAAGTAGCGGGTCGCCTGTGCCGTTTAAAAACTGTTTAAAGCTGAAAAAAATCGTTATGACGTGCAAGGGATATAGTTAAACGAATGCTCTAAACTACCGTCATTGCGAGGTACGAAGCAATCCCGAACTATGTGGGACTTAGCATGTAGGGGATTGCTTCGTACCTCGCAATGACATAACGCAATGCAAGGCTATTGTTTGTAAATCAGTACCCCTATCTCACCGGCTCATACAATCCTAAGCTTTTTGATTTTCTGTATACTACTTGCCATAAGTGGTTTTTGCGTGCCCTGAATGACGCCGCGCAGCCGTTAAGGTAAAACTCCCACATACGGTAAAAGGTATCGTCATATTTATCCTTTATCTCCGGCCAGGTGCGTTTAAAGTTGTGCAGCCATTCCATACAGGTGCGGTCATAGTAAACGCCAAAGTTATGCCAGTCCTCTAAAGTGAACAAGCCCATGGCCGCGGTACTAATTTGCGGCGGCGATGGCAACATACCGTTAGGGAAAATATATTTATCTATCCAGGGGTCTGTTTTTGTTTGCGAAAAATTGCCGCCTATGGTGTGTAACAGGAATATACCATCGTCATCCATACAGCGGGCGGCCACTTCCATTAAACTGCGGTAATTTTTGTAACCAACGTGCTCCATTAAGCCAACACTGGCAACGCGGTCAAACTTTTCATTTATATCCCGGTAATCCATTAACCTAATCTCGACAGGTAAGCCTTTAGTGGCCTCGCGGGCCAGGTTAACCTGCTCTTCAGAAATATTAACACCAACCACGCTTACGCCATATCTTTCGGCTGCAAATTTAGCTAAGCCTCCCCATCCGCACCCTAAATCTAACATGCGCATTCCCGGTTCCAGCTTCAGTTTCCGGCACACCAGGTCGAGCTTGGCTTCCTGTGCTTCATCAAGCGTTTGGGCTGTTTTCCAATAACCGCAGGTATATATCATACGCTTATCCAGCATACCCTTGTAAAGATCATTGCCTATATTATAATGCATATGCGCAACCTTTTTAGACTTTGTCTTGGTTTGCATGTTAAGGTATTTGGCTTTAAGCGCGAATTTTACGGTATTAAAGTTTTTGGGGATTAATTTATCAATCCGGTAATACATCATTCTGTAAAAAAACTCGTCTAAGGCAGGGCATTCCCACCAGCCATCCATATACGATTCGCCAAAGCCTATCATTCCATCGCTAAGCAATCTGTCATAGGTTCTTTCATCATTTACCTTAATATCCCAGGGGTTATCACCGTTTATTTTTATATCGCCCCCGGCAAACATTTTTTCAAAAATTTCTTTTGACGAACTCATACGGTAGTATTTTAAGTTTTGGGGTGAAGATATCTTTTTTCTGACATTAACGCAAGGTTGCCCATGCCGGCATCACTCAATAATTTAGTAGCCAGGCCTGTTTACCTTCTTTCACATCATATTTATATACACCTCCATGCATCCCTATATATAATACATCATCTTTTGCCACAATCGAGTTAACGTAAAGGCCATATGCCCAAATCCCATCTTCAATTAGGGTGTATTTTTGTGGGATTTTATCAATTTTCAAGATGCTGTTTGATGTTGCAATATAGAAGTTGCCGAGGTTATCCAACGTAATGGCCTCGGGTGCCTTAGGTAATGCCAAATAGGAACTTGCTTTCCATTTGCCGTTTTTCTTTTCGATACTTATGATGCTACCTTCCGATAACCCCATATGATAAAGGCCTTGTATGGCGTAGTTGTGGCTATCTCTTTGAATGAACTGTACCACCTCGTCATTAGATATTTTGTAATGCTTTTTACCATCGGTTGCAAACCAGTAAAGGCTACCGCCCCATTCGCCACGATTGAATCCAACTAAAAAGCCATCATCAACTTTCAGATAGCAAACATCACCAATTGCGTTAATTTTATCTTCTTCGTTAACCTGTACCTTGAATGGCAGGTCGCCAATAGTTCCGTTTTCCTTTTTTTCGGCAACTAATACTTCGTCGTTTTTTATGGAAACAGTCCATTCCTTAGGCGAATAATTGTATTTTACGATTGAATCATCTTTGGTTTGAACTGGATAACTGTGCCAGTTTTTGATTAAATCCATATTTTCCTGGGAGTAACAGGAAGAGCAACCGAAAAGCATAAACACTAAGAATAGGCGACCAAGCATATTGATACTTTATTTTTTAATACTCACCTCTGTAATAGCCGTCCGGCGGGTGGCGGTATAAACAACGCCGTTTACCATTTCGTACCCGGTAGAAACGCTTTGCGAGTAACGTTTTAGAATAATCCCTGTAAGGTTATCTATCAATATCGATCCGTTAATGCGGCTATTTAAATTGCCGCCCAAAACCGATGTTTTGTAGGTTATGGTTGTGGTGCGCCCGCTTACCGCGTAAATAGTATAACTGGTTTCGGCAGCTTTGGAGGCATCCGTCCATGCATATCCTTTTTTTAATGTTGGGTTTACCGGGAAATCGACCATAAACTGCAGGGTGCTACCGGGTAACAAACGCTCGGGCTGAATGCCGGTGAACGACAATAGCGTATCATCTACCGATACCGGGCGTTTTAAATTCAATACTTCGCCTTTATGATTTACAGAAACCACCGGGCGGGTATTCACTATTTTTTGTAAGCCGGAGTGAATGATTGAATTTGGATCGCCTGGTTTGGCCGAGTTGTATACCAGGTTTTGGTCCATTGCATTTACCGTATCAATCAACTTATCGGTTGTGATGGTAACAGAGGCACTTTTTTCGGTTGCATCTGTTACTTTATAGGTTTTAACAATGTATGAAACCGAGCCAACATGCAGTGTTTGGCCACCCCGTTGTAAAACACAATTTGATTTGGTGATCACCTGCCGTTGAAATTCATCGCCTGCTTTAAATCTAATCTGCGCACAGGTAACACTGCCAATAAATGTTAGTGTTATAATAAATATATATTTTAAATATACCATGATTACTATATGGCCTATTACTAAGCCATCCTGTTTTATTTTATAACTGATTTAGATTTAACTTTTTTTGCGCCTTTGGGGCTGCCTGCTTTGCTCTCTTTTGCGGCCGTTGTAATCAGCTTAAAATTGGCGTTTTCAGGAATCCCCGGGCTGGGCCATGGCTCTAATCCGCCGCTGTTTGCGGGCAGGTTGGGGGTAACCGGGTTAAGCACCTCGGGCATAGCCGGCATTAATACGTTTGCAGGTGCGGGCTGGCCCGATGGCACCGGCTCGGCAGGTAAAGCGGGCAATTCAGGCGATGCGGGTATCGGCAATTCAGGAATAGATGTAACCGGTAAATCGCGCAGGGACTGTTTTGGTAAGGCCGGGGTTTCGGGCGCGCCGGGCATGGGAATTTCGGGCAGGTTGGTCCCAATACCCAATATAGTTGGCTGGTCGGGGGTATTTACCGCCGGCGATGTTGTTGAAATAGCAGCCAAAACGGGCATTTGTACAGGAGGCGCGGGCGGCAATGCAACCGGCGGAATATCGCTCAGGCTAAGCGAAACAGGTTTATCCAATGGAGGCTTGCCATTGGTGCCGCCTTTTACCTGGGTGCCAGGATGCAAGGGCGGTGGCACAGGCGGCGGTACATTCCAATCGGACTGATTGGTTCTGCTTTGGGCTATTGCCCGGTTCAGGCAGCAGGCAGTGGTTATAATAGTAAAAACCAGGGCCACCAGCATTTTGACGGCAGCTTTGATTTTTCTTATTTTTTTGATCAGGTATGTTTCCATTAATGATTATCTTATTTACAAAGGCGGGGCCCTGTTATAGAATGATTGATTGCTGAATTATATAATGTTAGTTGTTGACCTTTTATTGGTTTGCACCCTGCGAAACCATCCAGATTAAAGTTAGCGTTTTTTAATTTATTAGTACTTAAATCAGCATTAACAAATGCTTTCGGTACTGTGCCCGGCAAGCCGCCTGTGCCGCCTTTGTTTTTATTGTACTAATTATTTGTAAATCTACACTTTATAAGCCCTGCAAAAAATACCAATCGCTTTGTATTGTGTGCCTTTTTAATACTCCATAAAATTGTGGTATGCAAAGCTCAATAAATATAGCTGGCAACAGCAGGCTGCATTTATTGGCTGTTTAAAAACCAATTTGTTTCACTTAAAATTAAGGATATGACAACCATTTTAGAATACTTAGCTTATTGTACCCCGGTTGTTTTTGTGGTGTTGTCGCGTGTTTACAAACTAAAATTCAACAAGTTGCAGGGTACCGGTAAAATTCCTGACATCCAGGGCGCTAAGCAACGGCAAACATTGTTTTCGGTATTGGCCATACTATCAGCATTACTAATAATTGTTATACAATCGGAGTTTTTTTTTCAAAGCTGATAATTTACTATCTTTAACTGGGGCCATACACCCGGATATGAAATATTTGTTGTTGCTTTTGTTTCTTTCAATTATCCTTCCGTGTTCCGGTCAGAATATTGATAGCTTAAAAAAAATAGTGGTTGGTACATCACCAGCCCAAACGCGCTTAACCGCCGCCGAAAAAACTGTAGGTTATATAACTGCGAAGAATATAGACGAAACTTTGCCTGTTGCCCGGATAGGGCTAAACCTTGCCATGAAACTTCATGATAAAAGAGTAACCGGTTTAATGCTCAGAAGCATAGGTGCAATTTGTTTTTTAAAAGGCAATTATGATTCTACAGCTCATTATTACGATAAGGCGGTGCAAGCACTCGGCTCCATAAACCAACAGCATGTTTTGGCCGATGACTATATAGGGCTGGCAGAGGTGTATGCCAGGCAAAAAAGTTACGACAAGGCCATTGGCCTTTACAACGCGGCGATAGACCTGGCGCCTAAAACAGGCACCCGGCAAACGTTGATGTTGGCCTTACGCGGGCTTGGCCAGCTGTATGAAGCCAGGCAAAATTACCAGGAGGCGCTAACTTTTTACAGGCAATCTTTTGACATCGGCGACTCGCTTGATTTTGTAAAAAAGGCAAAGGAAAACACCTCCGAAGCTTATAGCCATAATTTTATGGGAGATGTTTTGGGCAGCATGAAACAAAAGAGTATCCAGGCGTCCGACATCTTAAAAACGATAGAAACAAAAAAAGCATTAAACGATACCCTGGCGCTTACCATTAATTATTTTAACCTGGGGCAGTTATACAAAAGCAAAAGGATGTATCCGCAGGCGCTGGATGCTTTGCAGAGTTGTTTGCAATACGCCACGCAAATAAATTATACCGACATGCAAAACAGCGCTGTTAACGAAATAGCCGATTTGTATGGACAGATGGGCGATTACAAACAATCGCTTTTCTACTTAAAAAAGCATGCCATATTAAGTACTGCCAAAAACTCAAAAACTATTGACGAACTACAAACCAAGTACGAGATAACACAGCGGGAAGATCAGTTGCTGAAACAGCAGTTTGAAATAACCAAGCGCAATTACTGGATGATAGGCATTGTTGTTTTTGTATTGCTGATGCTTTTGATAGTTTTTATTTTTTATAAGCAGGCGCAGCTAAAGCAGCGCAACGCGGCCATGCAGGCCATTATTGAAACCGAAGAAAGTGAACGCCGGCGCATTGCACAGGATTTGCATGACAGTGTAAGCCAAACCATGTCGGCAGCAAAAATTAATTTAACGGTTATTGGCGGCGAATTGCCTTTTGTAAGCGATGACCAGCGAAAGCGATTTGAAAAGGCAATAAACCTGGTTGACTATGGCTTTCGGGAGGTGCGCACCATATCGCACAACATGATGCCCTGGGCGCTTCATAAAACAGGACTGGCACAGGTGATTAAACAGTTCATTGAGAATATTGAAAACGATACCATCGCCATAAATTTTTACAGCAAAGGCTTTGAGGTTCCGTTTGACGATACCATCGAAATTATTTTGTACCGGGTTTTACAGGAGAGCGTGAACAATGTAATGAAACACGCCAACGCAAGCCGTTTAGACATCTCGCTGATTAGGGACGAGACAAACATCAGCCTTACTATTGAAGATAACGGGCTGGGCTTTGATACTGCCAACCCCGAAGCTTATAGCGGCATGGGTCTGAACAACCTGCGCTCGCGCATTAACTTTTTAAAAGGCAAAGTCGAGCTGGATTCGCAGGTTGGCAGGGGTACGCTGGTATCGGTATATGTACCGGTTAGCGGTAAGTTGTAATCCAGGGGGGAGTAGTCGGTTTTAGTTTCAGAGCCAGGAAAATAAAACATTAACATTGTGTGGCTGTCGGGCCATCGATAAATTGGCGGATAGTCTTTAGCCCAAAGTCTTAAGTTTCAAGTCAAAGAAGAAAAAATCAACTTTAGACTTACGACTTAGTACTGTTGACTTAACACCACGATATATTAAATGCCCATCTGTTTCACCACCCGCCTGTGCGCCACCTCTTTTCCTTTTTTTGATTTACTTTTTTTACGCTTGCCCAGCCAAATGATAAACCCGGTTACGGGCAACGAAGCACAGATCAGACTGGCTAAAAATGCCATGATTTTACCTGTAAGGCCCAGCACCTGGCCAACGTGCAAATCGTAATTCATGTTATTCATTTTCATGCCGGGGCTTTTTTGGGCATGGCTGGTTTTTTTGAGCATTTTGCCGGTATACTTTTCAAAAGCATACTCATCACTTTTATAATAATGCAGGCTTTGCGCGTAGGCGCTTACGCCAATAGTGCCCGAAGCAGAGGCATCATCAAACAGTAAAAACATTTCGGCCCCCGGCGATCCTGCCTGAGCGGTTTCAAAAGCTTTGTCAATCACAAAGTGTGTATCGGTTTTGCCCTTTAAAAGCGTATCAGATTTTAGCACTGCTTTTTCTTCGGGATAGGCCTTGCCAAGGTTGGCTGTGGTATATATGCTTTCTCTCATCCAGTCGAAGGCGATAGATAAGCCGGTTAATGCTAAAATAATAGCTATTCCGGTAGTGTAAAAGCCCAGTACGTTATGCAAATCGTAATTAACCCGGCGCCAGCGGCCGTTCCATTTTATGGTGAAGCTTCGCTTGCGGTCGGTTTTACGCTTAGGCCACCATAGGATGATGCCCGTTATCATGAGCACCACAAATATAATAACTGATATCCCCACTACCAGTCCGCCTATTTTGGGGGGCAATAACAGGTACAAATGGATGTATTCAACAATTATAAAAAAATTGTGCATCGGGTTTTCGGTGTGGGTAACCTTGCCGGTATAAGGGTTCAGGTATACATACAACATCCCCTTATCCTTTGGTAAATTCACCAGTACACCGGCCGGCCTGTCGGTCCCATAATAATACATATAGCTGGCCGTAGCGCCGGGGTATCCTTTTAAACCTTCGGCCTTTAGTACAGATGGCGGCAGGTAAGGCTTATGCAGGTTATCTACATGGCGATAATGGTGAACAGCATCCTGGATCTCGTCCTGGAAACAAAATATACAGCCGGTAATACTCACAATAAACACCACCAGCCCGGATATAAAACCAAGCCAACGGTGCGCAAATAGTATGCCTTTTTTAAAGGTCATCATTAAAATTTATAGGTAAATGTAAGGGCGTAGTTTCTTAATTTTTGCGGGTTAACGGTGGTATAACCTATCCAGTATTTTTGATTGGTCAGGTTATCCATCTTGACGCCTATCCGGTAGTTTTTCAGGTCGTAAAATGCAGAGGCATTAAAAATAGTGTATGCGGGCAAGGTAAATACACCCTGGCTTACGCTGTTAATAATTTTGTTATCGCTGGCGTAGTTGCCGCCAAACCCAAATCCTAAACCTTTAACGGAGCCTTTTTGCAAACGATAACTTACCCAGAAGTTGGCCAGGTATGGCGATGACGCTGTTCCCGGGCGACGGTTGGCCACATCGGCATTGGTGGTAGCATCGTACTTAGAATCGTTGTACGAGAAGCCTAATATAGCGTTCAGGCCCGCAACAGGGTTGGCAATCACCTCGGCCTCGATGCCTTTGCTCAACTGGGTGCCATCCTGGATAACCCGGTTTGGCGTAGCCGATGGTCGGGTGATATCTTTAACTTTAATATCGTAATAGCTAATGGTGCTGCTTAGCTTACCGTCAAACAAATCCAGCTTAACGCCGCCCTCAATTTGATTGGCATGCTCGGGTTTAAGTGGCTTATTATCTTCGGTAATGCCTGTTTGGTTGCGGAAACTGTTTTGGTAATTGGCAAACAAGGATACATGATCTTTAACAGGCTGATAAACCAGGCCAAATTTTGGCGAGAAAGCGGTTTGTTGATAAGCGCCGTACCTTGTTTTGGTAGTAGGATCGTAATTGCCGATATTAACAAAACGATCTACCCGCAGGGCTGCCGATGCAAGTAACTGATCGGTAATGTTAAATACGTCAGATACGTATGCACTATAGGTGTTACGGATATAGATGGCCGGGTAGGTAAAGCCATAGGTGCCGGTTGCATACATAGCATCCATCGCGGCTTTATTAAAGTTGCCATAAGTTTGGTTCCCTTTTAATGATACGGTATCAAGCGTACTCCCGAAGAAAAACTGGTTGGAGTTGTCCCTGAAAAAATCAAGCCCGCCTACAAACCTGTTCCTGAATTTACCAATCTTGAAATCACCATTAAAGTTTTGCTGAATCTCGATCATGTCATCCTTGCTTTTGCGGGTCGACTGATCATTGCGGGAAACAGAATCGCCTGGCAGCAGGTAATAGTAAGGGCCAAAACCATCAGAGTAGCTATGGGTTGAGGCAATGTTGGTACGCGAGGTCCACGAATTAGAGATCTTATATTTTACTTCGCCATAAAAATTGGTACTTCTTGATGTTTCGGTTAAATCGTTGCTCATGTACGATTGCCTGTAATCGAGCGGCAGTTCATCTGCACGGTCATGTCCCAATGCAGCTATTGAAACACCGTACGGGAAAAAGAAGATAGGCTTGCCAATACTTTTACCATAAAACAACTCGGCATCTAACGAGATACTTAACCTATCGGTAGCATTATAAATAAGGCTTGGCGCTACAGCAACCGTACGGTTAAAACCAGTGTTTTGAAAACTGCCTTCGTGGTTATAAGCTGTGTTTAAACGGAATAATACTTTTTTTTGAGCGCCGAGCGGCGTGTTAATATCGGCACTCACCCGCTGAAAATCAAAGTTACCTGCCGAGGTAGATACTTCGCCGCCAAATGAGTCATAGGGCTTTTTGGTTACGCGGTTAATTAGTCCTCCGTATGATGTAAGGCTGCTCCCGAACAAAGTGGCCGACGGGCCTTTTATAATCTCGATACGATCGATATTGGATGCATCAATCGAGCTGGTTACATTACCGGCAATGCCGTTACGTAATGTAGATTGTACTACAAAACCGCGACTGGCATAATAAGCGCCGCCATCGCCGCCGCGGCCAGTAGCTTCCCACATTTTTTGAATTCCCGGTGCGTTGCGTATGGCGTCATCAACGGAAAATACCTGTTGCTCCTGTAATAGCTGGCTGCTGATGCTATTGTAAACCGAGGCATTTTCCAGGTTGTTCAAAGGCATTTTAGATACATCAACGCTTTTGTTGCGTTTAAACTTATTGGTTTTATTGGCATTGATATTTACTTCCTGTAGGCCATGGGTAGCGTCAGACACGGTGAACTGGGGTATAACAATAGTTTTACCAGCGATAACCTCAACGGCCGTCTCCTGGCTCTGGCTGCCAACCTGTGAAACCACCAGTGTGTATTTGCCCTGCGGCGCCCTGAAGCTAAAATCGCCATCATCGTTGGTAACAGCACCATACTTGGTGCCTTTTAACATCACCGAAACATTGTCGGCAGGCTTATTGGTATTGGTAACCACATGCCCGCTAAGGGTTCCGCGATTTTGCTGGGCAAATACAGGTTTAACCATTAAAAGTAACAGGACAGGTAAAAGAACAATAGAAAATAGTTTGTAAAAGTAGGGTTGAAGTAGATTCATTTTTATTTAGACTAATTATAAATAATGGCCAAAAGTAATCCATTATGGCAATTCATCCAAATTTATTTAGAAAGATTCTAAAGAAGTGTCAAGTAGTAAGTATCAAGTATCAAGACGGCTGCCTATAAGATTCGCTTTGCCCATCTGCTCATCTGAAATCTGCACATCTACAGTCGCTCACACATTCAAAAATCCGAAATCGAACATCCAAAACGGCATAGCCCTCTTGAACACCTTGAAAAAACTATCAACAGTGAAAAATCCCAAATTCCTATATATCCATCACCTCTTTTTTCTTTTTGCTTTTCATCCGTTTGGGTACAAACTCAAGTATTTCGTTTTTGAGGGCTTCAATCAGGCGACGCTTCAAAAAGTTACGCTGGATAACAATGCTCACTTCTCGGGCCGGTTCGGGCGATTTAAAATAGCGCACTTTGTCGAGCTGTTTGTCGCTTAACTCGGCAAGGGCCAGTTCGGGTAATATGGTGGCCCCATTGTTTTGATCGACCATGCGTTTGAGGGTTTCAACGCTGCCGGTATTATATTCAAAATGCTGGAAACCTTTGGTGGCCTTGCGGCGCTGGCAAATGTTTAATACCTGTTCGCGCATGCAATGTCCTTCGTTCAGGATCCAGATTTCCTCCATATCAATATCATCGGGGGTAATGTTTTTCTTTTTCGAAAGCTTGCTGTTTTTGGATACGTAGGCTACAAAATTTTCATAAAAAACGGGGATCTCCGTCAAGCTACTTTCATGCAGCGGGGTAGATAAGATACCACAATCAATCATCCCCAATTTTAACTGCTGAACAATTTCTTCGGTTGTTTGTTCCCATACTACGAGTTTTACCTGCGGGTATTTTTCTATAAACCCGTGGATGATTTTGGGTAATATGTAAGGCGAGACAGTGGGGATAATACCAACCCTTAACTCGCCGGATAGTTCTTTTTGCCTGTCGGTGATGATCTCCTTGATCTTCTCACTTTCAGACAGCATGATGCGGGCCTGGGTAATTATTTCGATGCCAATTTCGGTAGGCGTCACAGGCTGTTTACTGCGGTCGAATATTTTTACGCCGAGGGTATCCTCCAGTTTTTGTACCTGCATGCTTAAGGTAGGCTGCGTAATAAAACACTTTTCCGCGGCTAAAACAAAGCTGCGATAAGTATCAACAGCTACAATGTATTCCAGTTGGGTTATGGTCATTTGATATAGATAAACTCTATACAAATATAGTAATTATTGATTTTCTCTATTGAATTATTATGCTGAAGTTTGAATTACAAAACGAAGTATTTATGGAAACTAAAAAGAAACTGACAACCGCCTCGGGCAAGCCTTACGCCGAAAACGAGAACTCCCAAACCGCGGGGCCGCGGGGGCCAATCCTGTTGCAGGATTTTATTCTGCACGAAAAAATGGCACACTTTAACCGCGAGCGGATTCCTGAACGTGTTGTACATGCCAAGGGCTCGGGTGCATACGGCACACTGACAATTACACATGATATAAGCAAATACACCAGGGCAAAAGTTTTTAACGCCATTGGCAAGCAAACAAAATTGTTTCTTCGTTTTTCGACCGTTGGTGGCGAAAAAGGATCTGCCGATACTGAACGCGACCCGCGTGGCTTTGCCATTAAGTTTTATACCGAGGATGGTAACTGGGATTTAGTTGGCAATAACACCCCCGTATTTTTTATAAAAGACCCCAAAAAATTTGGCGATTTCATCCACACGCAAAAGCGGGACCCGTATACCAATTGCAAAAGCGCTACTATGATGTGGGATTTTTGGTCGTTAAACCCCGAAAGCCTGCACCAGGTAACCATCCTGATGAGCGATAGGGGCACGCCTTATGGCTACCGCCACATGGATGGTTTTGGCAGCCATACTTTTTCATTCATTAATGCCGCTAACGAAAGATTTTGGGTTAAATTTCATTTTAAAACCCTGCAAGGCATCAAAAACTTTACCGATGCCGAAGCCGGCGAAATGCGCGGAAAAGCCCCGGATTTTGCGCAGCATGACTTGCTAACACATATTGATAACGGCGATTTCCCGAAATGGGCCATGAAAATACAGGTAATGCCCGAGGCTGATGCCAAAACTTACCACATCAACCCATTTGATTTAACCAAGGTGTGGCCACATGGCGATTACCCGCTGATTGATGTTGGTGTATTGGAATTGAATGAAAACCCCGATAATTATTTTGCCCATGTTGAGCAGGCTGCTTTTGCACCCGCTCACGTAATTGATGGCGTTGGCTACTCGCCGGATAAAATGCTGCAGGGCCGTATCCTGTCATATCCGGATGCGCACCGTTATCGTTTAGGTGGTAATTACGAGCAAATACCGGTTAATAAATGCCCTTACCTGGTAAGTAATTACCAAAGGGATGGCGCAATGGCGGTAAACGGCAACGGCGGATCGGCACCTAATTACTTCCCCAATAGTTTTGACGATATAGAGGCCGATCAAAGCTACAAAGAACCCGCCTGGGATTTCGGCAGCTCCGTTGGGGATTGGTATGACCGCAACGCCGAAGGTGAAAACGACCATTACACACAGCCCGGCAATTTGTACCGGTTAATGGATGCTCAACAAAAGCAGGATTTGATTAATAATATCGTAAACTCCATGAGCGGGATAGACGGGCCGAAGAAAGACCTGATTACCAACCGCCAGCTTTGCCACTGGTTCCGTGCAGATATTAACCTGGGCATGGCCATAGCCAAAGGCCTGCAGCTTGACCTGGCAGAAACCATGCAGCATATGCCGGCTTAGTTAAGTTTGCAGTTTAGAGTTTGCAGCAGGCAGTTTTTTGTCTGAACTCGGATTAAACAGATTCATCAGATTTTTTGGATTTGATTCGGAAAAATCCGGTAATCCATTAATCTGCTTAATCCGAGTTCAGACAAAATCTAAGCCTTACTCCACTGTAACAGATTTAGCCAGATTCCTTGGCTGGTCAACATTACAACCCCTCATAACAGCTATGTGGTAAGCCAGTAATTGTAATGGTATAGTTGCTATCAGCGGTACAAATGCTTCGTGGGTTTGGGGTATCTCAATTACATAATCGGCCATGTCTCTTACTTCGGTATCACCTTCGGTAACAATGGCTATTACGTGGCCTTTGCGGGCTTTTACTTCCTGTATATTACTGATCACTTTTTCGTACGATGAGCTTTGGGTTGCAATTACAACCACCGGCATATCATCGTCAATTAAGGCGATGGGGCCGTGTTTCATTTCGGCGGCAGGGTAACCCTCGGCATGGATATAGGAGATCTCTTTCAGCTTTAAAGCGCCCTCTAAGGCAACCGGGAATGAGCTGCCCCTGCCCAGGAACAGGCAGTTAGTTGAATCTTTAAACTTGGCGGCAATTTTTACTACATGATCGTTGCATTTTAAAGCTTCCTCAACCAGTTGAGGGATCTGGTTTAATTCGGTTAAATATTCAACCAGCTTGCTTTGCGTTATTTTACCGCGCTGCTGGGCTATATAAAACGCAATCAGCGTTAAAACACTTACCTGGGCTGTAAACGCCTTGGTTGATGCCACCCCAATTTCGGGGCCCGCATGTGTGTAAACACCAGCATGCGTAGTACGCGGAATGGATGCACCTACTACGTTGCAAATGCCAAAAATAGTAGCTCCTTTTTCCTTCGCCAATTCTATAGCCGCCATAGTATCGGCAGTTTCGCCCGACTGGGAGATGGCTATTACCAAATCTTTCTCGGTGATGATGGGGTTACGGTATCTGAACTCCGAAGCATACTCCACCTCAACAGGTACGCGGGCATATTCCTCGATCAAATATTCGCCAACCAGGCCGGCATGCCATGAGGTACCGCAGGCAATGATGATGATCCTGTCTACATTTTTTAACTTCTCGGTATATTCTTTTATCCCACCCAACTGGACTTTGCCTTGCTGCGGGTAAATACGGCCGCGTAAGCAATCGCGGATAGAGCGCGGCTGCTCGTAAATCTCCTTCAGCATAAAATGTTCGTAGCCGCCTTTTTCCAGCATTTCCAGCTTAAGGTCAAGTTCCTGGATGTAGGGTGTTTGTACCGAGTTATCGATGTTTTTGATCAGCAGATTATCACGGTGTATATAGGCAATTTCGTTATCGTTTAAATAGATCACGTTTTTGGTGTATTCCACAATGGGCGTAGCATCTGATGCTATAAAGTATTCGCCTTTGCCAACACCTATCACCATGGGGCTGCCTTTGCGTGCTGCTATAAGTAAATCGGGCTCATCGGCACTCATAATCACTATGGCATAAGCACCAATAACTTTAGTAAGCGATACCCTTACAGCCTCGCGCAAGCCAAGGCCTGTTTGGTCCATGATATCTTCTATCAGGTGAATGAGCACCTCGGTGTCGGTATCGCTTTTAAAAATGTGGCCTTTGGCTGTAAGCGTTTCTTTAATAACGCCGTAGTTTTCGATGATACCATTATGTATTATGGTAAGCTTACGATTACCAGATGAATGAGGGTGCGAGTTTCGGTCGCTTGGTGCGCCGTGGGTAGCCCAGCGCGTGTGCCCCATACCCATTGATCCTTTAAGATCAATACCCTTCACAAAGTTTTCAAGGTCATCAACCTTGCCGGCTTTTTTATAAACCTTCAGTTCTTTATCTAACAGCGCAACGCCGGCACTGTCATACCCCCTGTATTCTAAACGATGAAGCCCTTTTATAATGATGGGATAAGCATCCCTGTAACCTATATAACCAACAATTCCGCACATAGTAAATTTTATAAAATGTAAATGGAGCAAAAATAATCAGGTATATAACACACTTCATAGCTTATTATTTTAATTATTTCAGAAAATGGGAAGGTTTTTACTTACTTAAAAATTAATTTTAAGAAGTATTTTGGGCTTAAACAAAAAAATCCCCTAAGCGGGGATTCTTTTTATTTTAATTAAGTTTTTACAGCTTGGGTATCTTGGTATAAAAAATATTCAGCTTGATGCGGTATGGCGAGTTTTTATCGCTACCAATCAATATTGTACGGCCCGCAATTTGCGCGCTGGGGGCTATAATGCCTGCACCAGTAGTTGAGTTTACTTCGGTAGTATCAATAGGGGCAACGTAAGTGCCATAATCTATTGTCTTTTTACGAATCAAATCCTGCACGTAGCTTGTAATTACAAACCGGTAGGCTTTTACAGGTTCTTTGGTTGTACGGGTGTAAAAGCCACCAAATATACCTGCCTGGTAAAGTGCGTTTGACGACGATGCATCCTGAATCAAAATGCGCTGGTTGGCAATATCCAGTTGATACATGGCCAATTTAGGCAACGAGGCATACGGAATACCCGAGCCCTGCACAGGTGTTATGATTAATTCGGCGCGGTTTAATACAATTGAATCGGGGTTAAGCTTGCTTAAACCCGGGAATCCAACTTTGGCACGTAAGGCACCCAGGCCTTGCAGGTAAACCGTAGTTTGGCTGGTTACTTTAGCCTTTCTTGCCGCATCCGTCACACTGCCATACTGATGTCTTATTTCGGCAGCGTGTATAGGGAAGGTTAACGATACACTTGCAGTATCTGTTGTGGCATCATTCTTGGCCTTGTAAAATACATCAAGGTGCGACCGTGTGGAAGAAAGATTTAATTGTAATGTACCACCCGCGTTTGATGATTGTGTTCGTGCCAGCGTTAAATATAAGCCCTTAACTAAATCCTGAAAAGCCGCGTCAGAAGCCAATGCGGTTCCAGTAGCATTAAAAAGGTTATCATAAATAAACTGCTTGCTAAAAGGTATACGCAACTGCGGTGCAACCCTTTGCACGGTATCAATAGTATCCTTACGGATGCGGGCAATAGTTAAGCTATCATGTGTGTTGGCGGTAAATGTTTTAGTTGCCAATACAGTAGCCTGGCTTGCCCAGCGTTTAGTGCCGTAATAGGTTTGGTTAGTAGGTTTATCCTGTAGCTGATATACGTTAACTTTATATCGTGAAACTACGGAATCGCCATAAAAGCCATCAGCATAGCCAAGTACAAGCACGGCCGAATCTATAGTAAGTGTACCTGCAGGAACTGTATACGGCGCCGTTGGCAGCAGAATACCCAGTGCTACGTTTGTTTTTGTTGTACCAAAAATCGGATCAACAAATTCGCCAAGTGGTGTTTTGGTTAAACCCGATGTAACTACGCTTACGGTATCTTCGTCAACAGTGTTGATGGTAACGGTGGTATCAACAAGCAAAGTGCCGCTTACCTGGGATGATGTATCTACCCCTAAACCTATGCCCTCCTGGCGCTTACAGCTATTGAAAATAAAAAGACTTATTAACAGGGTCAATAAGTCTAATCTGAAAAATTTCATATATAATATTAAGTCTTATGCAACATGCACCAATTCGTCGTTGGTAATTTCGTCGTAAAAATTGTAATAATTTTCGAAATCTGCGGTAGAATCAAATTCTAAAACCGATTTATTGCTGTTTTTAACATTATTTAACACATCTGCGTCGATATTCTCGCTGCCCAAAACAATCCCGTCTGAGTACTGGATTGCGCCGGCATAAAGTGCAGTGTTGGTACCCTCTTTGTAAGCGTCAACGTGAGCCTCGGTCATGTTGTTCATGATTGCTTTTTGGGCAAAATCAGCATCAAGCTTATCATTAAAATCGTTTTCGTAAATCGAATAGATGATTTTTGAATGCTTGAAAGTCGGATCGTCTTTGTAAGTAGTTTTTAAATACGCAGGCACCAGGGCGCTTAACCATCCATGGCAATGAATGATGTCAGGAGCCCATCCTAATTTTTTAACCGTCTCCAATGCGCCCTTGCAAAAGAAGATCATACGCTCGTCATTATCGGCATAAAACTTACCGTCCTTATCACCAAACACATGTTTACGCTGAAAATATTCTTCATTATCTAAAAAATACACCTGCATACGCGCTGCCGGGATAGATGCTACCTTAATGATCAGCGGGTTATCATTATCGTTGATAATAATATTCATACCCGATAAACGGATAACTTCATGAAGCCTGTTCCTGCGCTCGTTAATATTGCCAAAACGCGGCATAAGGATCCGGATCTCGAATCCCTTCTCCTGCATTGCCTGCGGGAGTTGGCGTGTTATTTCAGCAATTTTTGTGAGTTCAAGGAAAGGAGACATTTCATGAGTTATAAACAATAGCTTAGATTTACCCATCACTTAATCAGTATTAAAAATATGTAAAGAAGTCAAAAAATTTGAGTGTGCAAATATAATCATTATTATATGAACTGTCAACGAATTGTGCAAGTAACTTTTGGTATTTTTTGCGTAAATGCACACCTTTGCCAAATTTTGTAATTCAAACTACATTGAAGATATTTACCACCAGGCAACAGCTAAACCAGTACTTTGCCAACAAAACCGGCAAAACTGTTGGCTTTGTACCTACAATGGGCGCACTGCATAACGGCCATATATCGTTAATTAAACAGGCTCAGCAAATTAGCACCGAAGTGGTTTGCAGTATTTTTGTAAACCCAACCCAGTTTAACGATCCCAAAGACCTTGAAAAGTACCCCCGTCCCATAGCTGCCGATATAGCTATGTTGGAGCAGGCAGGCTGCGATATATTGTTTAACCCGGCGGTTGATGAGATGTATGCTGATAATGAGAAATGGCATTTAGACATAGGCAACCTGGAGCATTTACTGGAAGGTAAATTCCGCCCGGGACATTACCAGGGTGTTATGCAGGTGGTAAATAAGCTGTTCAACATCGTAAAGCCCGACATCGCCTTTTTTGGCCAAAAAGACTACCAGCAGTTTATGGTGATCAATAAAATGGTTGATTTGATGAACATGCCGGTAAAGCTGATCATGTGCCCCATTTTACGCGATGCCGATGGCCTGGCCATGAGCTCGAGGAATATTCACTTAACTGCCGGCGACAGGCAGCACGCGCTTATATTATCGAAAACGTTAAACTGGGTTAAAAGCAATTTCGATACAGAGAATATACCCCAGCTTCAGCAGCAGGCCGAACAGATGATAGGTGCTGAGCCGGACATCAGCCTTGAATATTTTGAAATTGTTGATGGCGATACGCTGCTGCCGGCCAATTCGGCCACAAAAAGTGTAGTTGCACTGGTAGCAGCCCGGGTAGGTAAAACAAGATTGATAGATAATACGTTGATGCTTTAGTTCATCGTTCATCGTTCATGGTACAGGTAGTTTATTAGGTGCTGACTATGAATTAATTGTAATCTTTTTGGCCATGAACCATCAACTATGACCCATGAACAAAAAAGTTTATAACTTTGCGCCATGATTATTGAAATATTGAAGTCCAAAATTCACAGGGTGAAGGTTACGCAGGCAGAGCTGAATTATGTGGGCAGTATTACAATTGACGAAGACCTGATAGAAGCAGCCGATATTATTCCGAACGAAAAAGTTCAGATAGTGAATAACAATAATGGCGCGCGCTTTGAAACTTATGTTATAAAAGGTGAGCGCGGCAGCGGCACGGTTTGCTTAAATGGTGCTACCGCCAGGCTGGCCCAGGTTGGCGATGTGGTTATTATTATGTCATACGCCTATATGGAGCGCGACGAAGCGAGAAAATATGAACCTATATTGGTATTTCCTGATGCCGATAATAAATTAATAAAGTAAATTAGCGCGGTTTTAAAGCCCCCTGGTTTACTAATGAAATTACCTTTAACCTTTACCTTCCTTCTCATGGCATCGCTTTGCTTTGCCCAGCGCCAGAATGTTTATTTTTTGAAAAACAACGGCAAACATGTTGATGTCCGCGATAGCGCTGATTATATCAGGATCATTCGCGAGCCCGATTCAGGGACTGTTTTTTTCAATGTTCTGGAGTACTACCCTAACGGGAAAGTTAAGATGTTGGGTAAAACCTCTACCATCGATCCGGTAACACTTGAGGACCAGTGCATCACGTACTTTAAAAACAGCAATAAAGAATCTGTGCGCACCTACAAAAAAGGTAAGGAGATTAATAGCGCGTATGATTATTTCCCAAATGGTAAGTTATACCTTGGCCGGGAATTTCCTGATAACGATAACCCTTATAATGATTTTGAAGAGAACTATTTGGTGACGGATTGTCTCGATTCTTTAGGAACGCCATTGGTAACCGATGGCAACGGGCATTATGTTGGTTATAGTAACGATTTTAAAAAAATAACCGAAGAGGGCGAAATCAAAAATGGCAAACGGGAAGGGCTTTGGAAAGGCCGTTTTGACGATATTCATACCCGCTTTGAAGAAAATTATAGTAACGGCCAACTCATTTCAGGCACTGCAACGTTAGATGATGGCAAAGTTAATACCTATACCAAAACAAGGAGCGTGCCGCCGCAGTTTAAGGGCGGGGTGCCGGGTTTTGGCCGGTACCTTTCCAATCATATTGAATATCCCACCTATGCAAGGCAAAATAATATTCAAGGCCGTGTAGTTTTAACTTTTGTTGTTGAAAAAAGCGGGCAGGTTTCAGAGGTTAAAGTTACAAAAACTGTTAACCGTGAGCTTGATGCCGAGGCCGTAAGGGTATTAAACGCTTCTCCTAAATGGATACCAGGTATGCGTTTTGGGTCGCCTGTCAGGGTTCTGTATTCGGTGCCGGTTACTTTTGCACTGCAGGGGTATTGATACTATCGCTCCCGGGGTTCGGCACCTATACTTAACGATACTTTCAGTTCCACATCGGTGTTAGCGGCTTTACGCAACAGGTAAACCATCCTAATGCGCACACTTGGCTCCCTTACAATCTCATCCAAAAAATGCGAGTTATCTATATCCAGCACCACACTGTTACCAACGTTGGCAGTAATATCTTTACGAATGGCTACTAATACCTCGTCGCTGCCATCGGCTTTGGCCATATAAATCCTTAAAGCAGCAATATTGCCAATGTTATAATCCGATGGATCTTTTGATTGTAGCTTTGCCGATATAATACGAACTTCACTTATCCGGTTTGCATTATTGCCATCTTTGGTAAAATCCTGGTCGAAGCTGTTGGCCGTACTTATGGCGGTATGCGGCTGATCGACCGACGACGATGCAGGAATTACCAGGTTAGCCGTGTAAGGGAACGTAGATTTCATGATTGACTGCAGCATACCACAGCTTCCGAACAGGAAAATAGCGGCAAACAGAAAAAATGTATGTTTCTTCATCATAATTTATCGCTGTAAGGTAATTGTACATTACTACAATTACAAGTTTAATTGGTTTTATAGGTAATTTATACCTTGTATAAATATATTAAGATTTTATGGAAACAAATGGTTTATTGCAAGTACATTGTAAAATGAACAACTGTCGCCATATTTCCAATTTAAAACGTATACTCATTTCACACTTCATTTGTTTCGTTAAATCGCAATGATGTAATATGTTATTTGGCATTCATTACCCGTAAGAAAAATCCTGCTATCATGCGGATTTGATACCGACAAGGAGCTAAAACTCACCGAAATGCTAAAATTTAAGGACGTACATAAAATATAAATATTAATTCAAAAAAAAGATTAATTGTGTGCGTCAAAACTCTATCTTTGCACCCCGACACTGAGGTCGGGATTTCTCGCCTTCAGTGCATAGGAAAAATCGTTTAAAGGAGTTAAAAATCCTTTAACTTTTGACTTAGAACTTTTGATTTAAAAAAAAGCCCTATGCCCAAAGATAATTCCATCAAATCCGTTCTGATTATCGGCTCTGGCCCCATTATTATTGGCCAGGCCTGCGAATTTGATTACGCCGGCTCGCAAGCCGCCCTTTCCCTTAAAGAAGAAGGCATCACCGTTTCTATCATCAACAGCAACCCCGCCACTATCATGACGGATAAGGTTATTGGCGATCATGTTTACCTGCTGCCTTTAACCTGCGCAAGTATCGAGCAGATACTTAACGAGCGGCAAATTGACGCGGTACTACCTACTATGGGTGGCCAAACCGCGCTTAACCTTTGTATTGAGGCTGCCGAGCAGGGTATTTGGGAAAAACACAATGTTAAAATTGTGGGTGTTGATATTGCCGCAATCGAAAAAACCGAAAACCGCGAAGCTTTTCGCCAATTGATGGTTGATATTGGTGTAGGCGTAGCCAAATCAAAAATTGCCAACTCATTTCTGGAAGGTAAAGAAGCCGCGCAGGAAATTGGTTTCCCGCTGGTTATCCGCCCAAGCTATACCCTTGGCGGTAAAGGTGCAGGTTTTGTACACAAAAAAGAAGATTTTGATGCCGCATTAAGCAAAGGCTTACAGGCATCGCCTACCCACGAGGTTTTGGTTGAACAGGCCGTTATAGGTTGGAAAGAATACGAATTAGAGCTGCTGCGCGATAATAACGACAACGTAATTATCATCTGCTCTATCGAGAACTTCGACCCGATGGGTATCCATACCGGCGACTCGATAACCGTAGCCCCGGCCATGACACTGAGCGACCGCTGCTACCAGGATATGCGCAACCAGGCCATCCGAATGATGCGCGCCATTGGTAACTTTGCGGGCGGCTGTAACGTACAGTTCTCGGTTAACCCTGCCGATGAAGCCATCATCGCCATTGAAATTAACCCACGGGTATCGCGTTCATCTGCACTCGCATCCAAAGCAACCGGTTACCCGATTGCTAAAATTGCTGCTAAGCTGGCCATAGGTTATAACCTTGATGAAATAGAAAACCAGATCACCAAAACAACTTCGGCTTATTTTGAGCCTACTTTGGATTACGTGATTGTAAAAATACCACGCTGGAACTTTGATAAATTCAAAGGCGCCAACCGCGAACTTGGCCTGCAAATGAAATCGGTAGGCGAGGTAATGGGCATTGGCCGCAGCTTTATTGAAGCATTGCAAAAAGCTTGTCAAAGTTTAGAGATAGGCCGGGCCGGTTTAGGTGCCGATGGCCGCCAGAGCCGCAACCTGGAAGAAATTATGCACAGCCTGGAACACCCAAGCTGGGACAGGTTATTCCATATTTACGACGCGCTAAGCCTTGGCGTACCTATCGAATCGGTGCGTAAGGTAACCAAGATAGATCGCTGGTTCCTGAACCAGATCATGGATGTGGTTAACTTAGAGAACGAACTGCGCCGCTACTCGCTGAATAATATCCCTGAAGACTTCCTGTTCACCTTAAAACAAAAAGGCTTCTCGGATACGCAAATAGCTTACATTTTAGGTAACGTTACCGAAGAGGATGTTTACCAGCGCCGCAAAGCCCTGGGCATTAAGCGTGTTTACAAAATGGTTGACACGTGTGCTGCGGAGTTCCCTGCAAAAACACCTTACTATTACTCCACTTACGAAGGTGAAAACGAATCTGTCTCGTCTGATAAAAAGAAGATCATCGTTTTAGGATCGGGCCCCAACCGTATTGGCCAGGGTATTGAGTTTGATTATAGCTGCGTACACGGATTATTAGCCGCAAAAGAATCGGGTTTTGAAGCCATCATGGTTAACTGTAACCCCGAAACGGTATCAACCGACTTTAACATGGCCGATAAGCTATACTTTGAGCCGGTTTACTGGGAGCATGTTCGCGAGATCATCGAATTGGAAAAACCTTACGGCGTAATTGTACAGCTTGGTGGTCAAACGGCTTTAAAAATGGCCGAAAAGATGCATGAGCACGGCATTAACATCATAGGTACCTCATTCAATGATATGGATGTGGCCGAAGACCGCGGCCGTTTCAGCGACTTGTTGAAAGAATTGAATATCCCTTACCCTAAATACGGTGTTGCCGAAAGTGCCGAAGAAGCCCTTGAAGTAGCCCACCAGGTTGGTTACCCGGTACTTGTTCGCCCAAGCTATGTATTGGGTGGCCAGGGCATGAGCATTGTGATTAACGATGAGGATTTGGAGAAAGCTGTTGTAAGCTTACTTAAAAACCTGCCAGGTAACCGCGTACTGATTGACCACTTCCTTGACCGTGCCGCCGAGGCCGAATCTGATTCGATAAGCGATGGCGACGATGTGCATATAGTGGGTTTAATGGAACACATTGAGCCTGCAGGTATCCACTCAGGCGATTCATTCGCGGTATTGCCGCCATTTGATTTATCCGATAATGTGATAAGCCAGATGGAAGAGTACACTGAAAAAATAGCCAGGGCACTAAACGTGCGTGGCTTGCTAAACATCCAGTTTGCGGTAAAAAACGATCAGGTGTTTGTGATAGAAGCCAACCCGCGTGCATCACGTACGGTGCCTTTTATAGCCAAAGCTTACGATGTACCATACATCAACATAGCGGCCAAAGTAATGCTGGGCGTTGCCAAACTGAAAGACTTTACCATCGAACGCAAGCTTTGGGGTTATGCCATCAAAGAACCGGTGTTCTCGTTTGATAAATTCCCTGAAGTGAACAAAGAATTAGGCCCTGAAATGAAATCGACAGGTGAGGCTATCCGCTTTATCCCTAACCTTCAGGATCCATATTTCCGTCACCTGTACAAAGAGAAATCGATGTACCTGAGCCGGTAGTTTGTAGTCCAAAGTATTAAGTCCAAAGTTAAAAGTAATAAATCGGACTTAGGACTTGAGGCTTAGAACTTAAGACTTAACATTGTTTAATAGCTAATAACAATTGCCTGTAGCCCCGGTTACAGGCAATTTATGGTTAAATTTAGTTGCTATAGTTTGAAAGTTAATTTGAATAATAACCAGGCATTCAACCTTAATAGTGTTGACCCTGAGGAGTTAGGTGACGTTCTTGTAAAAATTGAAAGATCATTTAATATCAGTTTCGAAGATACGTCTGTAAGGGATGTAAAAACCTTCGGTAAACTTTGCGATATTGTTGTTGAAAAAATAAAACACGTAAACAACGAAAGCTGCACCACCCAGCAGGCATTTTATAAGATCAGGAATGCCATTAATTCCACCATTGCCGCGCCACGGGAACTGGTAAAACCCCAAACAAAACTCGAAGACATTTTTCCGCGCGATAACCGTATTGTGGTTATTAACGAAATAGAACGAGAAATGGGTTTCCAACTCAATTTATTGGAGCCTAAGCAAGGGGTAATAGCGGCATTTGCGTTCATTTTAGCAGCCTCGGTTGCCGGTTTCTTTTTCCAGCCGATAGTGGCATGCTTTGGTTTGGCCGTAGCGCTTTCGGGCCTGGCGCTTGCCGGTAAATTTGGTAAAGAACTAAAAGTAAAAACCCTTGGCGACCTGGCCGAAAAAGTAGCAAAGGAGCATCACCTTAAATGCAAACGCGAAGCATCCACAGTAAACCGGGCCGAGGTAACCCAAAAAGTTAAGGAACTGTTTACCAGTGGCCTGTATGTATAATCGCCGGTTTTAACCGGCGACCTTAGATTTAATTAACAAATAGTTAAAAAACATATAAATCCTTATTGTTATTTTGCATAAAAAACACTTTATGCCTGCTAACAATAAGGTTTTTGTATTTTCTATATTATTTGTATGTGCATTTTTTTGTGCCGGCAAGGTTAAAGGCCAGGCCAAAAACGCCATTGGTATCGGAGCCGCCCTTAATACCTCAAAGGAAAACAGCATGGGTTTTGGTTCGCTTTTACAAGGCGAAATAAAACTGGCTAAAGCTGTAAGTTTAGTCCCCTCAATAGGTGGCGAGGTGGCTTACGGCATTTACGCGGGCCTTGCAGGGCGGTATTACTTTGATCCAACAATTTATGTTTCTGCCGGTGGTTTCGCGAATTACAACGGCGATAGCGGGAGCGGCTCCGGCGGAACAGGAGGGTTAGGTTTTATACTCATGTCGACCCACCGGCAAACCATCGATTTAAATCTTCACGGCGATTATCTGAAAAACAAGCACCAGTCTACACCGATTGCAGGTGTACGCCTTATTTACAGTTTCTCGTTTACCCGGCTCAATTAAGCTACCGATGCAATTCTTGGGGGATTGTAGCCGCAATTACTACATATCAACCATCAGCCCTTTTACCTCAAAGGTAATTTTCCTTTTAGGGTCTGTTTTTACCTTGTGTTGTTTTTTCCCGGTTACCGTATCACCTGCCAAGTGTTGCAGGTCATCGGCTATAAACACTTTTTCGGCCACACCTTCTATGATCACGGTACGGCCAGCCAGCTGTGATGGCAGCATGACATTATAATCTTTAAAATGGGCTGCCACTATTTTGCCGCCACCTGCATCTACATCAAACCAACCGCCTTGTTCTTTGGTCACCTTGATGATCTTACCCTCAATAGTGGTACTTATTCTTGTCTTTTTACCCATAAAGGCTTCCACTTTATTGGCAGTCATCATGGCCACGGTATCGGGCTTTTTTCCGTAAACCATACCATGAGGTAGCGGAATGTGCTTTTGAGCAAATACCATTGCAGACATCAGCAAGGCCATCAGTAACACGGATATTTTCATAACAATAGCTTGTTTTTACATAACACTATAGCCGGCAAAATGTTGTATTTACTTTACCGGCCTGTTACTGTTACATTTTGTGTTTATTGGCCGTATTATATTCACTTTAAACTCATTTATTTTTATTCAATTTGCAACCGGCTTTTATTTAAGTGTTAATGAATGTTAAAATATTCGTTTTAGGTAATAAGCTTTGTCAAGTTGTTTATTTTTACAGCTGATAATACCGTTCTCATTAATTCACATTATTTCAAATGAACAAAAATCTTACTAATTCCATCCTGTTTGCGGCAGTAGTGTTTACTATTGCTTTAACCCAGGCAGGGTGTGTTAAAAGCAATAATCCTACTCCTGGCGTAGTGCCTGTTATATCCACCACTGATGTGGTTAAAGATGCTGCCGATACCAGCGCCCACAGCGGCGGTTTTATTACCGAAGCGCTTACTTATGCCGTATCAACCTATGGTGTATGCTGGAGCGCAACAAACACAACCCCAACTACTGCCGATTCAAAAACTGCCGATACTGTTAACTATTTAACCTACGCCAGTAAAATGAAAGGCTTAAAAGTTAACACTAAATATTATGTACGCGCCTACGCCACCAATTCTGTTGGTACCGGCTATGGTAAAGTTGTGGAATTTACTACCGGTGCCGATTTGACATCGAAAGTAGGTACCGTTAGCACATTTGCCGGTAACAGTAGTGTTGGCTTCATTGATGCTACAGGTGCCGCTGCGTCTTTTTACAGTCCGCAAGGTATCACCATCAGTAGTACAGGTACTATTTATATAGCCGATGCTTTTAACAGCGCCATCAGGACTGTTACTACCGGCGCAACGGTAAACACATTAACAGGTAACGGAACAATCGGGTACGTAGATGGCTCACTGGCCAATGCCCGCTTCTACGCACCACAAAGTTTGGTAACTGATGCCGCAGGCAACATTTATGTAGCCGATTTTAGCAACAATATTATCCGCAAAATAACCCCGGCTGGTGTGGTAAGCACCCTGGCAGGCAGCGGGACCGCAGGTTATGACGATGGGACAGGTACAGCCGCTACATTTAACAACCCCCGCGGTATAGTGATTGACGGCTCTGGTAACCTTTACATAGCCGACAGTGGCAATAACCTGATCCGCAAGGTTACGGCGGCTGGTGTGGTAACTACATTTGCCGGCAACAGGGCGGCGGCCTGGGTTAATAATACTACGGCTACCACTGCTTCATTTAACAAGCCATCGGGCCTGGCTATTAATGCAGCCGGCGATATTTATGTAGCCGACGCGCTAAATTATTCTATCCGCAAAGTAACCTCCGCAGGTGTAGTGAGCACCTATTTAGGCGATCCCAAACACCGGGTTGTCGGCTCGCCGACGGCATTAACATTTGATGCTAAAGGGAACCTTTTTATAGCTGACCAAACCGGCCGTGTATTTGAAATTACTACCGATAAAGTTTTACTGCCATTAGCCGGCCTTAGCGCCACCGCAGGCTTTGCCGAAGGCAGCGGTAAAAACGCACTGTTTGCATCGCCACAAGGCGTAGCTGCCGATGCAAGCGGCAACTTATACGTAACCGACTCTGGCAACAACCGTATCCGTAAAATTGTATTGCCATCTTTATAGTAGGTGAAAGGATAAAGGCGAAAGGTAAAAGGTAGCTGCGTTAGCGGCATGTCCCAACCAGGTGAATCAACCGGCGAAGCCCGGTTGTTTCACCTTTCACCTTTCACCTCTATCCAAACAATTGCCCAAATACCTCTTCGATACTGCTTACTATTTTAATATCGATATCGTAGCGGGATAGGTCCATGCGCTTTTTATCCTGGCCGCCGGATGGAAGGTTGTATTTAGAGATAAAAATTTGGTTAAAGCCCAGTTTTTGTGCTTCGGCAATGCGCTGCTCCACACGGTTAACGGCCCTTATCTCGCCCGACAGGCCAATTTCGCCCGCAAAACAGGTTTTAAAGGGGATAGGCATGTCTTCATGCGACGATATGATGGCCGCGGCCAGGCCCAGGTCGATAGCCGGATCTTCTACCCGGATGCCGCCGGTGATATTCAGGAATACATCTTTGGCCCCCAACCGGAAACCGCAGCGCTTCTCCAATACAGCCAGCAGCATGCTCATCCGTTTGGTATCAAAGCCTGTAGCTGTACGCTGGGGGGTACCGTAGGGCGATGCGCTTACCAATGCCTGGGTTTCTATCAGCATAGGTCGCATGCCCTCTAAAGTGGCCGATATGGTGATGCCGCTCAGTGGTTCGTCGCGGTGCGATAGCAGGATCTCGGACGGGTTGGATACTTCCCTCAGCCCTTCGCCCATCATCTCGTAAATGCCCAGTTCAGATGCCGAGCCAAAACGGTTTTTTATGGTGCGCAGAATGCGGTAAACATGGTGCCTGTCGCCTTCAAACTGCAACACGGTATCAACCATGTGTTCCAGTATTTTGGGGCCGGCAATTGCACCATCTTTGGTAATATGCCCTATCAGGAAAACCGGGGTAGAAGTTTCTTTGGCAAAGCGCAGCATTTCGGCCGTGCACTCGCGTACCTGCGATACGCTCCCCGGGGTGGATTCAATGTGCGATGAGTGCAGGGTTTGGATAGAATCTATCACCACTAAATCGGGCTCCAGCGCCTCTATTTGCTTAAATATGTTTTGGGTAGATGTCTCGCAAAGTATATAAGCCCCCCCGCCCCCTGAAGGGGGAGTTTGTTGCGCATTAATTAGAACTGAGCCGTTCCCTTTTGCTCCCCCTTCAGGGGGCTGGGGGGCTGTCAATCTTTCCGCCCTCATCTTAATCTGCCTTTCACTTTCCTCGCCTGATACATACAGTACCTTTAAATTTGGCATATTTAGCGCCAGTTGCAGCATCAGGGTTGATTTGCCTATACCCGGCTCCCCGCCAATAAGCACCAGCGAGCCTGCTACTATTCCGCCACCCAAAACACGGTTAAATTCCTTATCGGGGGTAAGTACCCTATCCTCTTCGTTAAAGGTAATATCGGCTACCTGAACCGGCTTGTTGGCACGTTGCTGGGTATTGGATGTTACCTTCCAGGTGGGTACGGCATTGCTGGTGTTACCTTTTTCTATAATTTCTTCTACAAAAGTATTCCATTGCTGGCACGACGGGCATTTACCCAACCATTTGGGCGATTCGAAGCCGCAGCTTTGACAGAAATAGGCAATTTTAGTTTTGGCCATGGAAGTTTGATGTCCAGATTTTAAATTTCAAATGTACAAATGGTGAAATTTGCACGGCATACACAAATATGTGGATAAATTTTCTGACTTACTAATTTATTTAGCAATTTCCGCTTCTACCCTTCATTTTTCATCTCAAAACAGGTAACATCTCAACTCGTTGAAAATCAAACATATAACAAATTAAATAAAACAAAAATATATAATTAATTGAAAATGAACGAATTAGCTATCACCCAAACTTCACCTGCCGATACCCTCCGACACCCATAGTACATCCTTTCGGTACCTTTTGAATACCCTTTGCCCACTTTTGGATACCTTTCTGCATCCCCGGCTTTTCGGAGATAAAATGAGTAGCCGGGGAGGGCTATATAAAAACTAAAAACCGGATGCAAAAGCTTAAAGCTGCTTATTTAAATTACGGTAACGTGTCGGGTGCCTTATTCTGTATCTTTGAAAATGGGTAACGCCAATCTGCTCAAATATCTTAGCCTGCTGCTTCCCGAATCGCCGGAAACGGCGTCCACCATAGCAGGGCATTTTGAGGAGAGAAAGCTTAAAAAAGGCGATATCGTTTTGAAAGCCGGGGAGGTTTGCCCTGCATTTTATTTTGTAGAAAGCGGCCATCTGCGTACATATTACTGCAATAACCAGGGGCTGCAAATCAATATTTACTTCCACCTGGAAGGTTCGGTAACATCCGACCATAGGAATGCCAAGGCGGGGATCCCTTCTGAATTTACGATAGTAGCGGGCGAGAAAAGCGAAATATGGGTATTAAACCGCAAAATGTTAGAACAACAATGCTATGCCAACCCACACATCATGGTTTTTGGCCGAAGGCTGCTGAGCAGCATGTTACTTGATTTAAATGTGCATAGCAACCTTTTCAAAATGTACTCCCCCGCCGAACGTTACCGGTACATCGAGAAAAATGAGCCCCATCTGTTACAGCGAATCCCGCTTACTCAACTTGCCTCATACCTGGGAGTGAACCGGCGAACCCTCAGCCGCATCAGGGCGAAAAAATAATTTTGAGACATTTGTCGCGGGCGGATCCTGCCTCAATCAGTTAATTTTACGGCTGTTTATAAAGTAATGCTGTTTGAAATATCGATTTAGCAAAACCATGCATTTAACAAATTAAACCCGGTAAACCATGCAGAATAATACAGCCCTTTTAGTGATGGACATGCAGCTGCCCGTGGTAGCACGCATTGGCAATCCTGAAACGCTACTTGACAATATGGCCAACGCTATAGCCTATGCACGCGCCGCGCAAATACCCGTCATTTATGTGGTTGTAGGTTTCAGAGCAGGCGGGCCGGAAATTAGCCGTCAAAATAAAATATTTGGCAACACTAAAGACCGCCTTTCGGGCATTAACCCCGACGTGATGATAAAAGTACATCCCCGCCTGGCGCCCGCAGCCAATGAGCCTATTGTGGTAAAACGCCGCGTGAGCGCCTTTACCGGAAGCGATCTTGAAGTGATTTTAAGGGCACAGCAAATTCAGCATATGGTATTAACCGGCATTGATACCAGCGGCGTAGTGCTATCAACCCTGCGCGAAGCTGCCGATAAAGATTACCGCATTACGGTATTGGCAGATTGCTGCGGCGACGCAGATGAAGAAGTGCACCGTGTGCTGACTACAAAAGTTTTTGTTAGGCAGGCAGAGGTGATGACATTGGCAGATTGGAGTAAAAAACAAATGGCGATATAAACTTTTTGCCGCGCCCTCTTTTTACCACGCTATTTCTCATCCACATAACTCTTAAAGTATTCACACTCTTTAAGCACCTCTTTATAATAAGCTGTTTTGCTGTAGTTGTTTTTTAACAGCTGGAAATACTTGTTTAAATAAGTATAGCTTGTATCGTTAATTACCTTTTTAATATAGTTAGGATTATCTACCCCGTTATAAAAATCATTCTGGGCGCATTTGCTGAGCATGAAGGTGCAGCGTGCCCGCTGTTCATTGGTTGTGGCGTTGCGGAGCGCAAGGGTGTAATATTTGGTAGCTGTGGCCATGTCATAATAACTATCCAAAGCCGCATTAGCGTCATCACCGCTGCCCGATAAATCCGTATTAAGTGCATTAGGTGACGTATCGATGCCAAGGTTTTCATACTGGTAAAATGCGCGGCCATTGCCGTAATAGGTAATATTGTAATAAGCGTTGGCCATAAGCCAGGCATTGCGGTATATGTTTTTGCCGGCTTTTACTTCGGTTTGCAGTTTTAGCAGCGTTTGCACAAAGGATAATGGCGTAAATTTTTGCTTTTGCGGGGCGGCGGCGTCACAATCATGACAATCCGTTATCCGACTGTTGAAGGGATTGGCGTAAAGTACAAATTCTACAGGCTTCATTTTTTTTAGCAGGAATATCGCCTTAGCCGTTTGCTGCCGATAAACCAGGCTAAGCGCCTGGTGGTAATACAGGTTATCTAAAGTTACAGGGTAGTAACGTACCATCACCTTTTCAAAAGGTGTTTTATTGGTTTTTGTAAGCAGCTTAACCAGGTTTTCTACCTGCGCGCTATCTTTATAAATTACATAGTTATTGTTAAAGCAAACTTCCTTAACCAGGTTACCTTGCCGGTGATATAGCCGCGCAATTACCTGCATCACCGTGCCTTTGGCATCACTGTACCTCAATTTATTTAATGTCGATCCGCTTTTTCCCAGGGTTGGGTCGGCCAGCCAGTTTAATGGTTCGGTTAGCTGGCGCTCGGTGGTGGCATCCATTCTTTTGAGTTTGTTAACTATCAGCAATATATCCAACAGTTTGCCTTGCGCCTGTACGTTTACATCGCCCGGAGGGAACTGTTTTTTGGCAATGGCGTAAAACTTGCCGGCGGCCTTATAATTGCTATCCATATAATTGATATAGCCGGCAGCCAGGTTCCAGAAGTAGGGTTTGGCGGTGTTACCTTTCAAGGCAATGTTTTCTACCAGGTGCTTACCATCAAGGTAGCTTTTCCTAACCGAATCCGGGTTAACAGGGTCACTGTATATCCCCGAGGATTCATGGCTGTTAACCATCCGGCTTAACAACAAATCAAGTTTTTCAGATTTTGGGTCAAGTGCTATAATCTCTTTCATAGCCCGGTTTTCATCATACTGGATGCCCAGCATTTGCCAAAGCGTTATTTGCTCATCTTTGTTTTTTGCCATCCGCAGCGTAGCCTTCCAGTCGGTTTCATTTTGCGGGTGGAAGCTCCAGTAACTGGGGATCTTTAATTCGTACGAGTAATTGTAACACAGGCTATACAGGTAATTGGATAGGGCATAGTTTTTTTGGTGGTAATAATAACCTGCAACATAACCAAGGGCGCGGTAATAGGTTAAATCCTTTGCAAACCCATCTTTATATTTATTAAATATCGCTACCGATTTGGCGTTGTCGGCGTCATCGTCCCTGAAATAATAGTACCTGACCAACTGAAACCACAACCGCGATTTGATGAACGGATCTTTTTCATCCTGAAAAGCATGCATTAATGATGACTCCAGTTTAGCGGGTGCGTATAAAGGGGTAACTTTGTCCCAGCTACGCTGGCTATTGTTTACGGTAAATACTTCGCAACTTTTGGCCAGCTGCAGGTATTTAAAAAAGCCGGAAAGCTGCGCTTTATCGGGCCTGCCTTTGCTGCTATCGGGGTATGCTGCCGGTAAAGCATGCAAGGCACCGGTGTAGGTTTTATAAACGGTGTCAATCATCCCGGGGGTTGCCGTAGTTAACAAAAACAGGAGAGACTGGCGGGCAAACTGCCCGTTAAAATGACGATACCACTCATCAGTCACCTTATCATTGTACCATATATTACTGTCATCGGCGTGGCCCAAACCGTAGTAAACCTCGTTGCCGGTATAAAAAAATGGCGAGTATTGCTTATTTACAAAAAACTCGGGCGTAAAGGCCGAGTACTCCCATTCCTCCGAATCGGCACAGGCCCAGATTACCCCGGCAAGGGCAAGGGTACAAAAGCTAAAAACGATCAGAAACCTGGCGGATAGTTTCTGCCTGATATTCAGATAGGTTGATGTTGGCCAGTTCATAGTAAATGATGGTTCTGTTGGGTTGTTGCGGGAGGTATTTAACCAATTGTTTTGCTGCCGTGTTTAAACCGGCAGCGGTAATTTCTTCAAGCTTAAAAATATCATTTTGTTTGATATAAATACCTGCTAAAAAAAAGCTGTGCCTGACGCTGTAATTATTTGCACCAGCAATCTTTTCAAAATCCTCCCGGTTATCAAGCTGCCCGTGCCCTATTTTACCGTACACCTGGATCACTTTACCCTCCCTGATGTGGATGGCCCACGAAAACAGCGGTAATGCCACATCCAGTTTAAGTGGATACGATGTTACATAGGGTACATATTTTTCGGCGTCGGTATCATTGTAAATAGAGTTGGCCTGCTGCAAATTGGAATTCAGTTTACCCATATTGTAAAACATCAGCACTCCCCTATCAACAGGGGGCACGCCGGTACGCTCCTTAAACTTTACCTGGTGCAGCCTGATGGTAGCCTGTAACTGGTGCCGGTTAAGCTTTTTAAAAGCCAGCAGGAAATTAAAATACCGTTGCCGGGTGGTCAGCGTCCAGTCGCAATCAACCTGTACGCTGGTATAGTTAATATGTTGCTCAACGGCAAGGTTACCAAGCAGTTTATTGCAATTTACAGCCAGGCTATCAACGGCTGTATCGGGCATGTTTTCGAAGGTGGTGTTGGCGATATAAATAACCGGGGTAATACTTAGCCCGGCCAAGGTATCGTTAAACTGCACCACCGCGTTGGGGTATGCGCGGCGCTGATTTTTATCCCAGTTTACATCAAAAAACCGGACGTATATCTTGTTGGTACCAACCTGTTTTATTAGGCCTGCCTGCCCGGCCCCGAGTTTAAAATTGGTTTTCCAATAGTAAAAAGCGGTTGCGGCCGTGCTGTTGTTTTTACCGCACGAGCAAGCAAAAAACATGAAAACTATACAGCAAACAACTATGAAACAGGTACGGTTATACATAAAATTCATTTCTAAATACCTGCCGCTATTGTCGCATTTTACCTCTTGTTTGTCGCAACCAAAACTACAATTATTCAACGGTATCCGATAGCTTTGTTTGGCAACTTACCTCGATATGATGTGTTTCGGTTCAAATAAACATGGGCGGCGAACGGCGGCTACGACTCACCTCGGCTACGCTGCGCTGGCCGACCCTCTCTCCGGCTGCGCCGCAAAGAGGGTGAAGCTCCTTTTTTATTTTCTTATCTTTTTTCTTTTTTCGCCCCTCTATGCGACGCAGTCGGAGAGAGGGGCAGACGGGCGGAGCCTCGTCGGGGTGAGTCGTCTCCGCCGTGCGATATACATCATTCCTCCTTTAGCATTTCGCCAAATACCTCAACATGAATGTGTTCACTCATTTTTTATCCTCACAAATAATTAACTATTTTTAAACCAGCCTAAAAACACCAATTACCCAATAATGAAAACCATTTTCGACACCACCACCCGCCAGGAACTTATCACCCGCATAAACACCCTCAACGAAAACAGCACCGCGCAATGGGGTAAAATGACCGTTTACCAAATGCTGAAACATTGCAGCCTGTGGGAAGAAATGGTGTTGGGTAAAACCATGTACAAACAATCGTTTATTGGAAAGCTGTTTGGCAAAATGGCCCTGAAAGGCATGCTAAAAGACGATAGTCCTGTCAAAAAAAACATGCCTACTGTGCCTGGTTTTAACATTACCGGCACGGGCGATGTGGAGGCCGAAAAAGCCAAATGGATAGGCCTGATACAAGAGGAGGAAAATTTTGCCAACCACAATTTTGTTCACCCCTTTTTTGGCAAAATGACTAAGGAGCAAATAGGCTGCTTTGCCTATAAACATATCGATCATCATTTGAGGCAGTTTGGCGCTTAAAAGTTGTTTTCTCCTGATGACTGTGGGTTGGCAGGTATTCGGCGGCTTTGTTGTTGGTTTTACACAACTTCAGGACATATCCAATTTCCCTGTCATCCTGAGTGGTAAAATTTCACGAAATTCTGAAGGGGGAATGACATATATCGCATGGCGGCGAGTCGACTCACCCCGACGAGGCTCCGCCCGTCACCCCTCTCTCCGCTTCGCGCATAGAGGGGCCAAAAAATAAAAAATGGGGTTTACCCTCTATGCGGCGTAAGCCGGAGAGAGGGTCGGCCAGCGTAGCGTAGCCGGGGTGAGTCTTAGCCAGCGTTCAAAGCCAATGTTTGTATAACACCTACCCATGACATGTTGTAAATACCCCCTTTGTCATTCTGAACGAAGTGAAGAACAATTTCTTGAACGAAGTGAAAAATCTGTTAACCGACATGCGTCGCCGACGGAAAGTTCGCGAATAGATCCTTCACTACGTTCAGGATGACAGTTCTCTTATTGTATGTCATTCCCCCTTCAGAATTTTGCGAAATTTTACCACTCAGCATGACAGCCGTTTTTTACGATGTCATTCCTCCTTTAGAGTTTCGCGAAATTTTACAACTTACCAAGACAGCCTTCTTTGCAACGTCTTTCCCCTTTCCAACTTCGGGGATTCATACAACGCAGCGCAAAATTTTATGCTGTTTATTACTCCTGATCCGGTTTCTTCGGCAGGGTTTTCATGTTGAATTTGGGCTTGTAGGCAGGTTTTGCGGCCGGTGTTTCCTGGGCGGATTCATCGGCGCCTGCTTCAGGCTGTGGTGGTGTAGCTGGCCCGGCGGGTACTTCCGGTGCCGGGGCTATTTCCTCCTCTGCAATTGGTTTCGGCTTCATCATGGCCGCGTTAAACCGTGGCTTAAATCCCGGCTTTGCAGCTGGTGTCGCCGTAGGTTCAACAGGTGGTATTTCTTCTTTTTCTTCCGGTTTTTCTGCAGTGGGCTCAGTTCCTTCAGCGGGTTTTGGCTTCATCATGGCCGCGTTAAACCGTGGCTTAAAGCCTGGCTTGGCAACAGGCGTTTCGGGGGCTGCTGCCGTTGGTTGTTCTTTTACTTCCGGCGTATCGGCAGGGGCTTCACTCTCTTCGGCAGGCTTTGGTTTTACCATTGCTGCATTAAACCGTGGTTTAAAACCAGCGGGCTTGGCAGCAGGTGTTTCTGCGGGTGGTGTAACTCCTCCATCTGCAACATCCGGTTTTTGTTCAATAGCATCTGCGCCTTCGGTCGGTTTGGGTTTTACCATGCCCGGGTTAAAACGCGGCTTAAATGCCGGTTTGGGTGCTATATTTTCTGATGGCGTTGGTGTTTCTGCGGGTTTTGTTTCTTCAATAGCTTCGTCAACTGGTTTTGGTGGTACCGCTGTAGCCCTGAATTTTGGTGTAAACCCAACTTTTGGCGATGGTGTTGCGGGTGCTGTCAAACCATCAGTAATCGTTTGTTCGGCTAAAGGGTTGGCAATGTGTACCCGCTCGGTTTTAACTTCGGGGGCCAAAGGGAACCGGCGCCTTAATTTATTAAACCAGTATTTTTTGCTATGGTCAAAACTTTTCTCGCCCATTTGCTCAAAGTGATCTTTAAATTCCGAAAACAACAATCCCTCGGCTACTTGTAAAGCGGCAAGGTCAATCCTTTTCTTTTTAAAAAACTCGTCGAACAACATGTGCTATAATTTTAATTGACTTTGTCTTTTTTTAAGTCGGTAAGGTATTTAACGGCCAGATATGATTGCTTTATTTTTTCGGGGACACGTCGTACATTATATCTAACAGAATCTGCGGAAACCAAAAAACGTTCAGCTTTAAAAGTCTTTTCGTTATCAATAACAAGATTGTCATCTCCTCCGCTTGTTCGCCAGTAAGCACGTTGAAGGAAAATTTTCGACAAATAATATTTGATGCTATCCTTCGGGATATTCCCCATCTCAAAATCGGCAAAATCATTGCCGGATACAATTAGTTTTATCGAATCACCTAACGTTTCAATTACTGTAGCGGGTACAAAAAAGCTGCCATCCTTTTCGGCCTTCAAAGAAATTAAGCTTTGGCGTTTGCATGATATGTAAACCCTCGGAGATTCCCGGTCAGATGGGATGTGAATTGGCTTGCCTGTTTTAAAATTGTATAAAGCACATTTGATACCGTCCTGGGCATTGGCTTTTATTGTTAAAAGCAACAACATCAAAACTGCTATTGATTTCATAAATCTACGTTTATATCCAGCTGATTAAAATGTATGCCCTTATCTGTTTGCTTCCAGTCGTCACGTTCCTCGTTGGTAGCGTTCATCAGTTTGGGGAACCACTCCAGCGGGAAAGCTTGTTGCTTACCATCGGGTTTTTCAACAAAAAGCAAGCCGTTAGCGAAGGTTACCTTTACTTTTTTTTCTTCCTTACGTGAGCTGAATAGTGGCATTGGGCCCCCTCTAAATCTCCCCCGGAAGGGGAGACTTTTGTTTTAAAGTTTTATTTTAAAGCCCTCCCTTCCGGGGAGGGTTTGGGTGGGGCTTTCTACTCCGCCATGTTATGGTACACCGCCTGTACGTCGTCGTCGTCTTCCAAACGGTCAATCAGTTTCATGATATCAACCACTTGTTCTTCGGTTACTTCGTGGAACGATTGTGGTACACGCTCCAGTTTGGCCGATTTTACTTCAACTCCGGCTTCTTCCAGCGCTTTTTGCATCTTTCCAAAATCTTCAAACGCAGTGTGGATAACGCCGATATCTTTTCCTTCTTCATCTGCTTCAACAAACAAGTCTTCCAGGCCGGCATCAATCAGTTCAAATTCCAGTTCTTCCAGGTCGCGGTCGCCCGGCTCAAAGGTGAATACCGATTTGCGGGTAAAAATAAAATCTAACGATCCGGTTTTTCCCAGCGAGCCGCCATATTTGGTAAAATAACTGCGTACATTGGCAACAGTACGATTGGTATTATCGGTAGCTGTTTCAACCAAAACGGCAACGCCATAGGGCGCATAGCCTTCGTAAACAAGTTCTTCGTAATCTTTCTCGTCGCGGCTGGTGGCGCGTTTTATAGCGGCTTCCACGCGGTCTTTAGGCATATTTACCGCCTTTGAGTTTTGCACAGCTGTTCGTAAACGCGAGTTAGTAGTAATATCACCACCTCCGGCTTTTACGGCCATTACAATCTCTTTCCCTAAACGGGTAAACTGCACTGCCATTTTGGCCCAGCGCTTAAACTTTCTTTCTTTGCGGAATTCAAATGCTCTTCCCATAAATTTTTAGTTCGTTGTTGATTGTCCATAGTTCATGGCTGCTGCCATAAAAAAAGAACCCGCTGTATGCCTTGTTATACAGCGGGTTCAAATATAATATTGTTTTTTTTAACGGCTGAATAAAAATCCAGAATTGGGTGCGTCCTTTTTTGTGTAGTGCGGGGATTATTAAGTAACCCCCGAGGATCGCGTGAGCCACAAGGACTACCCCGACACCCATCTAAATAAAGTATAAAATCATGTAACGATAATAGCGCAGCCCATGTCTTATAGTTATGATGAAACTGATACGCGTATTTCTGTTGCCCTTATTCATGCTGTTACTTTTTAACTTTACCCAGGCGCAAACCAACACCGGTAAAATTTCAGGGGCGGTTTTAGATGATACTAAGAAACCCCTTGATGGCGCAACCGTTATTTTACTTGCCGCAAAAGATTCAAGCGTGGTAAGTACCCAGCTTGTTAACCCGGATGGTGGCTTCGTATTTAAAAACGTAAAGGACAATTCCTACCTTATTAAGGTTACTTATATTGGCTATAAAACCTACCAGAGCAGCCCCGTGGTTGTAAGCCAGCAAAAGCCGGTTAATTTACCCCCGTTTATTTTATCGCCGGCCGGCAAAAAGTTAAATGAGGTGGCCATAACGGCCAAAAAATCGTACGTACAACAAAAAATTGACCGCACGGTAGTTAATGTTGGGGCGTTGATATCAAACACCGGCGCCAATGCTTTGGAAGTATTGGCAAAAACACCAGGCGTACAGGTTGATGCCGATGGCAATATTACCTTCAAGGGAAAAAGCGGCGTAATGGTGATGATTGATGATAAACCAACCTATCTTTCGGCCGCAAACCTGGCAACTTACCTGCGCTCGTTACCGTCATCTTCATTAGATCAGATAGAGCTGATGGATAACCCGCCGGCCAAATATGATGCCGCAGGAAATGCAGGCGTAATTAATATAAAAACAAAAAAAAATACCACCCGGGGATTTAACGCGGTGGTTTCGGCCAATTACGCGCTCGGTTTTTATGGGCGGACAGACGAAAGCATCAATATGAATTACCGCGTTGATAAAATTAATATTTTTGCCAACCTTGCCTATAACAAGCAAAAAACCTTCAGACGGCTGGAAATTGACCGCGATTATTTTGATGCTAATGGAGATAGAACCTCTTCGCTAAAGGACATTTCCTATTTCAGGCCATCTGGTAACAACACCAATATTAAAGCCGGAATGGACTATTATTCGTCGCCAAAAACTACGTGGGGCGTAGTATTTACCGGCAACATATCGCATGATCATGACAGCAGCCCGGTTTATACCTTATTGTACAACAAAGATGGCGGGTTGGATTCGACCATAAACACGCTGAATACATCTACCAATAAGTTTGACAGCAAGGGCATAAACTTAAATTATACCCATAAGTTTGATAGCACAGGCCGTACACTTACATTCGACCTGGATTATATTCACGATGCAGCCGGCAGCAACCAGCTGTTTGTAAACAACACTTTTTTACCCGATGGCAGTTTAACAAATTCGCAAACGCTGACTGATAATTTGCCATCCACCATCAACATTTACTCGGCAAAGGCCGATTACGCCCATCCGCTTAAGGGCAAAGCCAAGCTGGAGGCCGGGGTTAAAAGCAGCTACGTGAGTACAGATAACGCGGCCAATTATTTTAACGTGGTTGATAATGTAAGCACCATTGACTACAACAATACCAACCGGTTTTTATATAAAGAAAACATCAATGCAGGCTATGTTAATTTCAACAAAACCCTGGGCCGGTTTTCATTACAAACAGGCTTGCGGTTAGAGAATACCAACGGATCGGGCCACCAGCTGGGCAATGCTCAAAAGGCTGATTCATCGTTTGTTAAACATTATACCAACCTGTTCCCAACGGCTTATTTTTCATACAACCTGGATACAGCCGGCCATAATGTGCTGGTTATTTCGTACGGCCGCCGCATTGGAAGGCCCAGCTACGGAAGCTTAAATCCCTTTACCTTTTTTGTAGATAAGTTCACTTATTTTTCGGGCAATCCTTTCCTTAAATCACAGTTTACTGATAATTATAAACTGGCGTATAGCTTCAGGAGTTTGTTTACCGTTGCCCTTGCCTATAACTACACCACCGATGTTCAGGGCGAAACCATTCACAACAGCAATAACGTATTCATCAGCACCCAAGGCAATATTGGGCGACAAAAAACAATCAACCTATCTGCCAACAGCAACTTTCAGCCGGCCAAATGGTGGTCGGTTAACTTATATGCCGAGGTTTATAAAAATACTTACCAGGGGGCGTTTTACACGGGGTACCTTAATCAATCGCAATACACATTTTCGGGCAATGGTAACAACCAGTTCACCTTATCCAAAACCTGGAGTGCCGAACTAAGCGGCTTTTATGATAACGGCGGCACTTATGGCCAGTTTGTTATACTGCCCAAAGGCATGCTTAACGCTGCCATTCAGAAAAAGATATTGAACAATAAAGGTACTATTAAGTTAAATGCGCGCGATATTTTCCACACGTTCAGGCCAAGCGGTACCATTACCAATATTGTGGGCGCCAATGCCACCTTCCACAACTTTTTAGATACCCGTGTAGCCACGCTGGCATTTACCTATAGTTTTGGTAAATTAACCAACACCCCCCAAAAGCGCGATACCGGCGGCGCCGAAAGCGAGCAAGGCAGGGCGCATTAAGTGGTCTGTCTGTCTGGGAATTTTCAATGCTATTAAGTTAAGAGAAATATTAAAAAGTTTATTTCGCACAAAGACGCCGGGACGGTAAGAAAAGTTAAAAAAATACCACACTTTGGTGGAGTTGTCTTATACGTGTTCCGAAGAGATAAAAAAGTGGGGGAACGTGCGATTCCTTCCTTGGGGAAGGAGGAGGTAGGGGTTAAATCAGGAGTACACAGGCGCATTTATAGCCGCACGGCGAAACCCCTCCCTGCCTTTGCGCACATTGCCAGCCGCACCCCTCCCGTGGGGAGGGAACTAAAAATCTTTCGAACACTTATGGGGACAACTCCAACAACGGCGGGAGGGAAACCCTGGGCACGGAAACCTACCACAAACCTTTCGCCTTTTACCTTTCTCCTTTACCCTTTCCCCTAAAGCACCCGCTTCAAATTGTCCAGCATATCGGCGGTCATTTTGTGCAGGTCGTATTCCAGTTTCCAGCCCCAGTCTTGCTGGGCACTGCTGTCGTCAATTGATTTGGGCCAGCTATCGGCAATGGCCTGGCGTGGGTCGGTATCTGTATAGCTTATTTCGAACGCCGGGATGTGCTTTTTAATTTCTTCGGCAAGTTGGGTTGGTGTAAAGCTGATGCCGGCCAGGTTATATGATGAGCGGATTTTAATTTGCTCTGCCGGTGCATCCATCAGGCTGATGGTAGCCCTGATGGCATCTTCCATATACATCATTGGCAGCGCGGTATCTGCCGAAAGGAAGCTTTCGTATTTACCATTCTTTAATGCCTCGTGAAATATGTGCACCGCGTAATCGGTGGTGCCACCGCCGGGCGATGCCTTCCAGCCGATAAGGCCGGGGTAACGGATGCTGCGTACATCAACACCATATTTTTCAAAATAATACTCGCACCAGCGTTCGCCGGCCAGTTTGCTAAAACCATATACCGTGTTAGGGTCCATTACACAATACTGCGGTGTATTGTACTGTGGCGAATGCGGGCCAAAAACAGCAATAGAGCTTGGCCAGAAAACTTTGGCAGTTTTAAACTCTACAGCAAAATCAAGCACATGGATAAGCCCCGTCATGTTTAAATCCCAGGCCATTTTTGGCTTTTTTTCGCCTACGGCAGATAGGATAGCAGCCAGCAGGTAAACCTGGGTTGGGCGGTGTTTATCAAATATGTGGTGCAGGTTATGCTTATCAAGCACATTTACAATTTCAAAGGGGCCGCTGTTGCGGATGGCATAGGTAGGATCGTTAATATCGGAGGCGATTACATTTTCGGCACCGTGAATGCCGCGTAATGCCATAACCAATTCGGTACCAATTTGACCATTGGCACCAATCACTAAAATTTTTTCAGTCATCAACTTTTAGTTTTGCCAAAGGTAGGAATTTGCCCGAAAAATTAACCCTTACTTAAGCTGTTTACGCAAACGATTGATCAAAATAGTATCAAGTACCAAGTATCAAGATTGTTGCAATAGGTGTAGCAGTATCAAGTAGTTAAAATCACGTATCGGGACAGCTGCGAAAGCAGTAGTAAGTATCAAGTAGTAAGTATCAAGACAGCTGCAAAAGCAGTAGTAAGTATCAAGTAGTAAGTATCAAGACAGCTGCAAAAAACTCGAATCGAAAAGTCTTGAGGATTGATGCTAATAGAAATCTTGATACTTGATACTTACTACTTGATACTATTTAAACTTTTTTGCTTTATTTTGTTTTTATGTTAAAAACCAGACTTGCCCTGCTTTTATTAGCATCGATAGCCTGCAGCACATCGGTAAGCGCCCAGCAAACCGATTCGCTGAAAAAGGACACCGTTAAAATTGATACCGCGCAGCTAAATAAGTTGCGCATCAATTCGCGCCCAAATTCCATCCCCACCAGGGTTAGGCCAATCCAGATCCAGCGCGAGCAAATCCCGGTATCTATGCTTGACTATAAGGTTAACCACTGGAAAAAAGCGGTAACTTTTGGGTTGAATTTCAGCCAGTCGGCCTTTACCAGTAACTATAGCGCCGGTGGTGTAAACTCGGTTGCCCTGGGTACAAACTTTATATACCATACCGAGTATAACAAAGCCCCTTTTAGCTATGTATCTGAGCTTAACCTTACTTACGGCGTTGCCAAAAATAAAGGCCAGGGCAAACGTAAAACCAACGACAGGATTTACTTTGATAATAAGGTAGCATCGCAATTATCTAAGCACTGGTATCTTTTCGGCGCGTTGACGTTTGAGTCGCAGTTTGATAAAGGTTATAATTATGTAGACCAGGGCAACGGCCGTTTTGATGCCCAGCAGATCTCGAACTTTATGGCGCCGGGATATTTAACCGAGTCGTTGGGTTTGGAGTATAAGCCAGCCCCTTATTTTGATTTACGCTTAGGTACCGGTACCGCAAGGCAAACGTTTGTTTTAGATAAAAGCGTGCGCCGCTTTCAAACCGATAACTACGGTGTAGATACCAACAAAACCGTAAAAAACGATTTAGCATTTCAAATGGTAGCGCTATTTGATAAGGATTTGATGAAAAACATCCACCTGAATACACGCTATGCATTGTTTATCCCATATGGCCAGTCGCTTAAATATGTTACCCATCGTGTTGATGCTGTATTATCGGCCCGGGTAAACCGTTTAATCAATGTTACCATCAATGGTACGCTGCTATATGATCAGCATACCTCAAAAGATGCCCAGGCTACAGAGGGCCTGGCACTGGGGATGTTGTACAGGTTCCCGTAATAGTCAATTGTGAAAATTGGGTAGCTGTGGGTTTGTTTTGTTTATTAAAAAACATAGCCTTTTTTGTTGATTTTGCCGGATCAAAAACGACGTATACATCTGTCTTAAAATTACTTTCAAAATCATACCTTTGTAACCTCAAAACTGGGATATTACAATGTTTGAAAATCTTTCGGATAAACTCGACAGGGCCTTTAAGGTACTGAAGGGGCAAGGAACTATTACTGAGATAAACGTGGCCGAAACCATGAAGGAAATCCGCAAGGCCCTTCTTGATGCCGACGTAAACTATAAAACCGCCAAAGCATTTACTGATGATGTAAGGCAAAAAGCACTGGGTAATAATGTACTAACAGCCATATCGCCAGGCCAGTTGCTTACCAAGCTCATGAACGATGAGCTTACCGAGCTTATGGGCGGCACCACTGCCGAGCTGGAAATAAAGGCTTCGCCAACCATTATCCTGATTGCGGGCTTAAACGGTGCGGGTAAAACAACCTTTACCGGCAAGCTGGCCAATTATCTTAAAACACAAAAAAATAAAAAACCCTTACTGGTTGCCGATGATATTTACCGCCCCGCGGCTATTGATCAGCTGGAAGTATTAGGCCAGCAAATTGGCGTACCGGTATATTCAAACCGCGAATCGAAAGATCCTGTTGCTATTGCGCTGGAGGGTATTGCCCTGGCCAAACAAAATGGCCATAATATAGTGATTATTGATACCGCCGGCCGCTTGGCCATTGACGAAGCCATGATGGTGGAGATTGAGCAGGTAAAAAGAGCGGTAAAGCCACACGAAATATTATTTGTGGTTGATTCGATGACCGGCCAGGATGCCGTAAACACCGCTAAGGTGTTTAACGACAGGCTTGACTTTACCGGCGTAGTATTAACCAAGCTTGATGGTGATACCCGCGGTGGAGCAGCCTTATCTATTAAATCGGTTGTAAATAAACCCATTAAATTTATAGGTACCGGCGAAAAGATGGAAGCGCTTGATGTTTTCCACCCCGATCGTATGGCATCCCGTATCCTGGGCATGGGTGATGTGGTTTCGTTGGTTGAGCGCGCCCAGCAACAGTTTGACGAGAAGGAAGCTGCCGAACTGCAAAAGAAAATCCGCAAAAACAAATTTGATTTTAACGATTTTTACAGCCAGATACAACAGATCAAAAAAATGGGTAACATGAAGGATCTGATGGGTATGATTCCGGGCGTAGGCAAAATGATGAAGGATGTTGAAGTTGATGATAACGCTTTTAAAGCCATTGAGGCCATTATCCAGTCAATGACGCCGTTTGAAAAATCGAACCCCGAAACTATTAATCAAAGCCGCCGTAACCGCATAGCCAAAGGTTCCGGAACTGATTTAACCGAAGTAAACCGGTTAATGAAGCAGTTTGACGACATGAAAAAGGTGATGAAACAAATGAGCAACCCCGCCGCTATGGCCAGCATGATGCGCCGGATGCCAAAAATGTAAGTATACCGGCCCCTGAGTGTCGTTTTGAAATATAATAAAGCCCTGGTAGTTTGAAGGGCACTGAAAAAGTCTTTCTGAAAACAGGGGGATAAAAAGGAGTAGGAATTGGGGTTTCTGCTCCTTTTTTTTATCTTAAAGGTATAATCGGCAGCCTTTTAGGTGTTAGCTCAACAACAAAAAAATCAGCTCAGTTCCTATTCCAGGCTATATGATCTGATCATTAAAGAGCTACTTTTTCAGTGCCCTCTCAAAGTGGCGGTCTTTTCTTTTTACGATGGCTGATAAAATCCCTGTTGCCGTGGCTGCGGGAGAGATTACTTGTTTGTGGTTTGTTTATTGCGACGCAGCATGCTCAAAAAAACGGGCGTAATGCCCAGGTACGATGCAATTTGCTTTTGCGCTATTCGCTGCTCCAATTTGGGGTATTGCTTTTGAAACTGCAGGTAGCGCTCTTCGGCGGTTTTAGAAAGGTTTGACGTAATGCGGCGCTGGTATAAATTGAACCCATTTTGGGTAAGTATCCGAAAAAAACGCTCGAACTTAGGTACCTCGATAAATAATTTTTCAATAGCCGCGTGGCCCAGGTAAAACACATCGGTATCTTCCAGCGCGCTTATCGAATAGAATGCGGGGCTTTGTCCAAAAAAGCTGGATATATCTACCGACCACCAGTTTTCAGGGCAAAATGATATATTGTGTTGGTCGCCCTCGCGGTCTATGTTAAAAATGCGCAGGCAGCCTTTGTTCACAAAATATATTGCCCTGCAAATCTCGCCGGCGCTCAGCAGAACAGTATTCTTTTTTACAACCTTATGCTGCAATACCGATTGAACATAAGCCGCCTCTGCTGGAGTTAACGAAACGTGCATGGCAAAGTTTGCCATTATGAGGTCGAACATAGGGTAGTTTTAAAGTAAAGATAGGGTTTGAATTTATAGTTCAAAATCACCGTAATTGAAAATATCTGCCAAAAGCAAAAGAGGCTAACCTGTTAAGGCAGCCTCTTTTGCTTTTCCAATGACAGCAGATAGCTAAATGTGCTACTTCCAAATCGATTTTAACCCGGTAACGGTAAGTGTGTTTAATTTCAGCTTTCCATCTACATTTATAGCCAGGCCTGTGAAATCCTCATTTGGGAAATAAACAGCAGTCATGGTGGTTAGGCCTCCATCGGCAAAAAGCTCAACGGATGCTTTATCAACTACAATGGTCAGGTCGGAACTTTTTGTTGTACTCAATCTTGGGGCAGTAAACCGGCCCGAGAAGTCTTTTTGAAAATCCACCTTGCCTGACTTTGTCCTGTCGATAAAATACTGACCCTTAACATCATCGTATCCAATTAATACTTCTTCTCCTTTTTTGTTATACAGTTTGATAGTGTAGCCCTTTAACTGGGCAAGGGTTAACTTTAAAACGTATTGGCTTTTTAATTTATTCACCTTGCCGGTTAACTCAAGTATTTTATTAACTGCCACGTTTTTTGATACAGATGTATTGGCGCTGATATTAACTAACTCAGGAACCGGGGCCGATGCGATCACGATACCTTGTTTACTTTGTTTTAAACGCAAATCGCGCGGAATGGTCATGGCGTTGCGCCATTTTTGGGTGGGTACCTGGTTGGCATATTCCCAGTTACTCATCCAGCCAAGGAAAATTTTGCGGCTGCCGGTATTGCTCCAGGTAATGCCTGCATACTCATCGGGGCCATAATCCAGCCAGCGCGTTTGGGTATCCATCGGCGTAAACTGGTGCCCGTTAAAGCTCCCCACAAAATATTGCGTAGCCGAGCCTCCGTTAGGGCCTCCGGGGTTAAGGTTTACCACCAGTATCCAGTATGTTTTGCCGTTCAGCTTTAAAGGGAACAGGTCGGGGCACTCCCATACCCCGCCGTGCGCTCCCTCTCTTAAACCGAACTCACTCTCCTTTTTCCAGGTTTTTAAATCAGGTGCCGAGTAAAAGGTAATATGATCTTTGGTGGCCAGGGTCATTACCCATTTTTTTTGTTTGGGGTACCACATCACTTTAGGATCTCTGAAATCCTTAATCCCCGGATTTTTAAGTACCGGGTTGCCTGCATATTTCGTCCAGGTGCTCCCTTCATCCAGGCTGTATGCAATGCTTTGGTTCTGAAAAACTTCCGTTCCTGCTTTTTCTCCCTTCGGATCATGGTGGGTAAAGATAGCTACCATCGGAATTTTTCCATTTTTACCAAAGCCCGAAGTGTTGTTGGAATCAACCACCGCGCTGCCTGAGAAAATATACCCCAGGCTATCCGGATATAAAGCGATAGGCAGTTCTTTCCAATGTACCAGGTCCTTACTTACCGCGTGCCCCCAATGCATTGGTCCCCAAATAATATCCTTTGGATAATATTGGAAAAACAAATGATAAGTATGGTTAAAGTAAACCATCCCGTTAGGATCATTTACCCAATGCTCCTCCGGCGAAAAATGCACCTGCGGCCGGTGCGGCTCCTGGTAGCTTACTCCTCCTGATTTATCCTGCGCTTTACTAACCATGGTAATCATCATAAAGGCCATCAGTAACGTGATGCCGGTTTTTGTTGTCATAATTGAAGTTCTTTTAATTTAGGCAGATGAACTTTAGCGTGTATTAAAGGTGCCCCGGCATAATTAAAAACCGGGGCACCTGTATGTTCTAACAAATTTAATACCCCGGATTTTGTTTGTATAAACCGTTGGTAAATGTAATTTCCGATTGTGGTATAGGCAGGTACTCATCCCGGCCCGCCGTAAATTTAGCGGTAGCCAGGAAGGTTCTTCTACCTTTTTCAATATTGATATAGTCGTTTAAAGTTTTCTCGGCAATACCCCATCTAACTAAATCAAAAAAGCGTGCTCCTTCTGTGGCAAACTCCAGGCGCCTTTCCCATTGCAGCGCTTTGCGGGCGTAATCCTGTGTCCAGTTGGCAATGCTATAAGGTTTAACGTTATAGTTGGATGGAAAGGTACCATCTATTTTTTTAAGCCTCCCGGTGCTTGCCGCCGCACGGTTTCTTATTTGATTAATGAGCGGTAATGCACTTGCCTGCTGCCCCAGCTCAATATAAGCTTCGGCCTGCATAAGCAGTACATCATCGTACCTGATGATATCATAATTTTTTGCCGACCCCATGAACGGACCAAGCTTAAAATATGATGAGCTGGTAGCCAATTGCTGGTTACGCATGGTGTGGAAATTTCCGTAAACACCAGGATCGCGCACCCAGCTGTTGCTAAATGGTTTTGTGTTGTCGTACTTATACGGATGGCCGTCGATACCAACGGTATGGTCTAATCTTGGGTCAACCGTTACTTTTGTTAAATCGGCATTGCTATTGTTAAATGTATCAAAGTTAGGCAAACCATTAACATCGGTAGTATGCGCGTTCACCAGGTTCTGGCTGGCAGCGTGGAAACCGCAACAGCCGTACTGGGGCGCACCGTGCGGATAATTTAAACCATCTTCAAAATTCATACGCCCGGCGGTGGTGCCATCATTGATCGTAAATTGAATAGCGAATACCGACTCGGGGCCGTTTTCAGTTTCCGGTAAAAAATTATTAGCAATATCGCTGCTTAATGAATATTTACCCGATGCGATAACAGCCTGTGTAAGATCAACCACCTGCTGTAACCTTGTTTTATTGATATTGGTTACATGATGCTTATCATCCTGCTCATAGGCCTGGTATAATCTAAGCTTTGCTAAATAAGCCTGGGCGTTTAATTTATTTGCCCTTGCCAGCTCGGGTTGAGTCACCGGAAGATTATCGATGGCGTATTGAAAATCGGCTGCAATTTTATTCCATGAATCCTCATTTGACAAGGTGTTTGAAACTTTCAGGATATCATCCGCCGTCGCGTTTTCATCAAAAATTGGAATGTTTTTATACAGCAGTTTCATGGTAAAATAGCTGTGGGCACGTAAAAATCTCAACTCGGCCAAACGTGTTTTCTTATTAGGGTAATCTGCATCAGAGAGCGAATTAACTGCCCTTAGCGCCACATTTGCCCTTGAAATAGATTTGAACAAATTTTTCCAGGTACGTGAAACAAAGGCATCCATTGATGGGGTTACCAGGTTGTAATGCTCCAGCGCGTCAACTTCGCCAACATCACCGGTACCGCCGCCGCCTTTATAGGCGTCATCTGAGCGAACGCTGCCGTAAGCCCAATCGCTGTATATGGGGCCTATCATATCGCCGTTGCCAATAGCGGCATAGGCTGCGGTTACCAAACCTTCAATAGCGGTTGGGGTTTTTAAATCTGATGAAGACAACACACCCTTTGGTGTATAGTCTAACGCTTTTTTACATGAACTGAAGATGATCAGTCCGGATAAAACAGCTGTGAAAAATATTTTTGCTTTCATACTGAATAGTTTATATCGTTAAAATGATGCGTTGATACCAAAACTGAAAACTTTAGGAATTGGAACCGGGCCGAGGTCAATCCGTTCAGGATCGGGGCTTAAATAGCTTTTGCTTTTCAACGTAAACACGTTTTCGGCCATCGCGAACACTCTTAGCCTGGTAAATACCGCTTTAGGCACAATGGTGTATCCAATTTGAATGTTGCGGAGTTTAAAGTAAGATGTGTTTACAATAAAGTAATCAGAAGTGCGGCCTTCATTGTTATTGTCTTTTAGTGTTAATGCCGGTACGTTTGTATTGGTATGCTGTGGTGTCCAGCCGTTAAATACGCCGGGACCAACATTTTCGCGGCTATGCATCAGGTTATTGTACAGGGTATATACATCGAACCCTTTACGGCCGGCAACCCCCGAACCAAATATAGACAGATCGAATTTTTTATAGGTCAGGTCGATTCTTGCACCGTACTCCAAAGCAGGTAGCGTAGTTCCTATCCAGGTTTGATCGTTGGCATCAATTTTTCCGTCGTGGTTTACATCAACATACTTTATTCTGCCCGGCCCCGCGCCAATTTGTGTTGGGGCAGCATCTACTTCGGCCTGCGATTGGAAAAGACCGGCAGTTTTATATCCAAATATGTCAAACTGCGAATGTCCTATAATGGTATTAGCTATGTTACCCGGATAGGCCGGCCTAACATTCTCAGGCAAATCAGTGATTTTGTCTCTGAAGTGCGAAAAGTTTAAAGTTACATTGTAATTAAAATCGCCTGATTGCTGGCCATGATAGGTTATTAAAAACTCCCAGCCTTTATTGCTTTTTGAGGCCCCGTTAACGGTTTTTGATTGCCCTTCGCCCAAGGCCGACGCAATTGGAGGTGTAATTAGTATCCCCGTAGTTCTGCGGGTAAAATAGTCAAATGATCCCGAGATCTTATCGTTCAGGATGGCAAAGTCAAGCCCGGCATTTAGCTCTTCGGTAGATTCCCATTTTAGGCCTGGATTGGCAGCCTGGGTTTGCACAAAGCCCGAAGGTAACGATCCTGTATTGGCACCAGAAAGTGAGTAAGCAGTACCAACATTCATGTACTGCTCCCAAAAGCCCGGGGTTAACTGATTTTGAGTGGTACCATAGCGGGTATCATAAAGCGCGAAGCGCGATTGATCGCCTATTTCCTGGTTACCTACACGGCCCACACCTGCCCTTAGTTTTAATTCCGAAAAGATGGTGTTGTTTTTCATGAAGCTTTCCTGGTCAATTTTCCAACCGAAGGAAGCTGACGGGAAAATACCATATTGGTTGTTTGAACCAAACCTTGATGAACCGTCGCGGCGTATGGTTACCGAGGCTAAGTATTTACCGGCATAATTATAATCTAACCGCGAAAACTGCGAAAACAAGCTATTCCCGGTAGAGCGGCCGGTAACTATAGTATTGCCTGTACCGGCATCTAAGGTAAAATAATCTTCGGTTTGTATGGCGTAGCCTTGTTTAAGGGTGGTCTGAAAATCGGTAAAGGTTTTAATATACTCGGTACCAACCAATAATTTAAAATGGTTGTTGGTGGTTAAATCGTAGTTATACCTTAACGTGTTTGAAAAAGTAGTGCTCAGGTAATGGTTCTGGTCAAAAAACAAGCTATTGGTTGTACGCGCCAGGGCACCTTCCTGGAAAGTTGGTGTTATCACCTTATTCAGGTAATTTGAATTATCGGCACCAAAATTCGATTTGAAATACAGGTTTTTAATGGGTTGTATTTCTAAAAAAACATTACCAAATGTATTTACCCGGTTAGCATTGTTCCACTTGGCTAAATCCTGCATGTGCAGCGGGTTATTCCTGTCAGAGTATCCCGCGCCAGATTCGCCTGCATAAGTAACACCATCTTTTTGATATACTGGTATAGTAGGTGCCAGTGTTACCGCCAAAAAGGTGGTTGCCGCGCCGCCCAAATCTGTGGTAGTAAGCGTCTCGTTTGAGTTGGTTATTTTTAAGTTTACGCCAAAAGTAGCTTTGTTGTCAAAGGCGCGTACCACACCGTTAATGCTACCTGTAGTACGGTTGTATTTTGTAAACCTAACAAGGCCGGTGTTTTTGATGTTGCCAAAGTTAATTTCAAGTGATGCGTTTTTGTTGCCTACCGATGCTGTGAAATCATTGTTATAAACCATGGCTGTTTTATACAATACACTTTGCCAATCGGTATTGCCGGCAGGGGTATTAGGGTCGCCACCTACAAATTGTTTGGGGGTAACACTGTTTAAAACCGGGTTGTTATAATTACCGTTCCAGTTAAAAGTGTATATATCGCCATAACCGGCAGCCGGGTCCTGGCCATCGTTTACAGATGCCTGCCATAGCGCCTTACCTCTGTCTGTCGAATTCAGCATTTTAAACCGCAACGATTTTTCTGACTGGACAGATGTACTGTTATTAAACTGGAACAGGACTTTGCCCTGGGTATTGCCGCCGTTTTTTGTGGTAACAATGATAACGCCATTGGATGCTCTTGACCCGTAAATTGACTCAGACGAAGCATCCTTAAGTACCTGTACCGATGCAATGTTTGAAGGTGATAAATTTTGAAAAACTTCGGGCCTGGTGGTGGGTATACCATCAATAACATATAAAGGGTTGTTATTGCCCAGGGTATTTGCACCCCTGATCAGTATCCTGCTGGTTGAGCCATTGGCCGATCCATCTTTCTCGATATACAAACCGGCAACCCTGCCCTGCAAAGCTTGCATGGTATTACCCGAGCTGTTGTTTTTTACCGGTGCTAAATCAACAACGGCCACGGCGCCCGTCAGGTCTTTCTTCCTTTCGGATGTATAACCGGTTACTACTACCTCATTCAAGGTGGTTGCGGCATCTTTAAATACCACATCAAGTACTTTGGTATCGGCGGCAACTGTTACAAGTATCGGTTTGGTGCCCACATATGAAAACCTGATAGATTGCCCGGTTGCTGCCGTGATGCTGAATTTTCCGCTGGCATCTGATAGCGTTGATTTTTGGGTTTCAACAACCACAATGGTAACGCCATCCATTGGCTTTGATGCGTTATCCAGCACAGTCCCGGTAATGACGCGGGATTGCGCATACCCCTTACTTATGAGCAGTATAAGCAGGGAACAAATAAGTAATAATTTTCTCATTGGTTTTTAATTAAGTTTATTAGGTATGGTTTATTTAAAATAATTGGCTTTTAAAGTCTTGATAATCTGTTATTTTATAATCGGGACAACCTCCTTTCTTTGTTGCAATAAAGCCACCCATCGCTATTGCGTTTTTTAACAAGGTTTCCGGCGGTACGCCGTTATAATGGTTGGCAATAAACGCGGCCAAAAATGAATCGCCGCTGCCAATGGTATCTGTAACTTTTACTTCGCGGCCGGCAACATGATAGGCCTTATCCTGCTTGTAGTACGATGCGCCAAACTCGCCCTTGGTAACTACAATCTCGGGGATGTTAAAGTGGTCCTGTATAAGCCTGATCTGTTCCGATTCTTTGCCGAATGATCCCCTGAAAAGGCCCTGCACCATTTCCAGTTCGGCCTGGTTAAATTTTACAATATCTGCTTTGCGCAAAAGCTCTTCCAGCAAATCGCGGCTGAAAAAAGGCGGGCGCAGGTTAATATCAAATACTTTAATAGCATCACGCTCCAACAATTCAAACAGGGTATTACGCGATATGCTGTTACGCGATGCCAGGCTGCCATATACCAGGTAGGTTGATGGCTGCAAGTGGCTGATGATATGCGCGCTATCGCTTATAAAATCCCAGGCCACCGGGAAAACTATCTCGTACGATACCTCGTTGCCATTATTCATTTTGGCAATTACCTGGCTGGTTGGATGCTCGGTATCGGTTTGCAGTAAATGTTTTGGTATTCCCCAGCCGTCCATCAAATTTTCCAGCTTGCGGCCGTTGGCATCGTTGCCTATTTTGCTTACCAGGCTGGTGGGCATACCCAGTTTATTTAAGTGATAAGCCACGTTAAGCAATGCGCCGCCGGGCTGCGGGCCATCGGGCAATACATCCCAAAGGATTTCGCCGTAGCAAATGGCCGGGGGTGTTATGTTGGTTTGCGGGGTCATCGTTATTTCAATTATTAATGCATTACCATGTTAGTTTCTATCTGCTCCAATGAACGGCCTTTGGTTTCGGGCATAAACTTCCACACGAAGATGAGCTGGCATACCATCATCACACAGAAAAAGGAAAAGGTAACCGCTCCACCTAACGACTCGGCCAGGTAGGGGAAACAAAAAGCTATTATCGCGGCCATTACCCAGTGAGTTGAGCTACCCAATGTTTGTCCTTTGGCACGTACCTGGTTGGGGAAAATTTCGGATATAAAAACCCAGATAACCGCCCCCTGCGAAAAGGCGAAGAAGGCGATGAACAACATCATATAAACAGGGATTGCAAACCCGCTCATGTGGCCCGAGTAAAACGTGAACGCCACCATGAATAGCGATGCTATTAACCCGAATGAGCCAACCAGCATTAATGTACGGCGCCCCACCTTATCAATAATATTGATGCCCAGCAGGGTGAATATGAAATTGATTAACCCGATGCCAACTGTGGATAGCAGCGAAGAGTGCGCACCAAGCCCGGCCATTTCAAATATGCGGGGCGCATAGTATATAATAGCGTTGATGCCCGATACCTGGTTAAAAAAGGCAAAGAGTACCGCTAATATTACCGGTGTTTTATATTGGCCCGAGAAAAGATTGCCGCTTGAAGCAGTGTCATGAAGGGTAGAATTTTTGATAGCAGCCAATTCCTGCTCGCAATTGAGCGGATTGATTACACGCAATATTTCAAGCGCCCGGCCTGTTTCGCCTTTTTTGAGGATGAGCCAGCGGGGGCTTTCGGGTATAAAATAAATGAGCGCTAAAAACAAAGCCGATGGAAAGGCCTGTACACCCAGCATCCAACGCCATGAAGCCTCGCCGCCCTGGCTAATGAGGTAGTTGGATAGGTACGAGATTAGGATACCCAGTACCACATTAAACTGGAACAAACCAACCAAACGCCCCCGCCTATCTGCAGGCGACACTTCTGAAATATAAATAGGGGCTGTTACCGATGATATGCCTACACCCAGGCCGCCCAATAACCTGAACGCTAAAAACAGGTACCAGTTATCGGCCATTGCTGTACCTATTGACGATAGGAGGTAAGCTGCAGCTACAAAGTATAAAGTATTTTTTCTTCCGAAGATATCTGATGGCCTTGCGCCGAACAATGAACCAATTACAGTACCAATAAGCGCGATAGATATAGTAAGCCCATGCTCCATGACAGACAGGTGCCAGAATTGCTGGATAGATTTTTCGGCGCCCGATATTACAGCGGTATCAAACCCGAAAAGGAAGCCACCAAGGGCCACCACCATGGACCAGGCCAGGACGGAATGTTTTCTCATAATAATTATAAAAGGTGTTAATTGGATTTACGGTTGCAAAGTAGGGCGATATGCAAGGCGGCAGTTATCGATTTTATTCCAAAACAGTACAAAAATTAAAACGGAGTTAATTATTTGATTATCAGCACAATAAAATTTATCTTTAATCCTGTACCATCCGGATGTTTGATTTTGATACACGGTATTTCCAGTTTTGATACATTATGATACAAGGGATAGCCTGCGACCGGGGGTTGTTATTTGTATTGTAAAAACATTTATCGATACTTTTGTATACATCCTCCCCAAAAAGAATTGTATTAACCAATAAAACCGTGCTTAAACTTTTACTTAATATTTTTTAATGGCTTTGCTTCATCAATTGCGCAACCTGTTATTGCCAACCATATGCATACTCATGGTGTTTACCGGCTGTAAAAAAGCCGACAAAACATCACAGTATACAATTGGCTTTTCGCAATGTGTAGGCTCTGACTTGTGGCGGCGCAATATGCTGGACGAAATGAAAATGGAGCTTTCGTTACATCCCGATGCCCGTTTTATTTATGCCGATGCCGATAACAGCAGCAAAAAACAAATTGAACAGGTGAAGCAAATGCTGAACGAAGGCATCGACCTGCTCATCATATCGCCCAACGAAGCACAACCTTTAACCGGTATAGTTGAGCAAACCTATAATAAAGGCATCCCGGTAATTGTAATTGACCGTAAAACATCATCTGACCTTTACACAGCCTATGTGGGCGCCGATAATTACCAGATTGGCAAAATGGCCGGCGAATACATTGGCAGTAATTTAAAAGGCACGGGTAATATTGTAGAGGTGATGGGCCTGCCCGGTTCTTCGCCTGCAATTGAACGGCACAGGGGCTTTAGCGATGCCCTGGCTAAATTTAATAATATCCATATCAAAGCCCAGGTTTATGGCGATTGGCTGAAGGACCATGCCCAAAAACAACTTTACCAGGTACAGCCCGATTTAAAAACAGCCGATGCCCTGTTTGCCCACAATGATGTAATGGCAGGCGCATCCAGGGAGGTGCTAAACAACCTGCATTTAAACCACCACGTTAAAGTATTAGGGGTCGACGCTATGCCCGGAGCCGGCGGCGGCCTGCAAATGGTGGCATCAAAAACTATTGATGCCAGTTTGGTATACCCCACCGGCGGTAAAGAGGCCATTACCACCGCATTCAGGATCCTGAATAAAGAAGCCTTTGCTAAAGAAAATATCCTGCAGTCGCTGGTTATCGATTCAACCAATGTGCAGCTCATGAAAATGCAGTGGAACAAAATTAACAGCCAGCAAAAGGATATTGAAAGGCAGCAATCACTATTAGAAGAGCAGCGGCAGGTTTACAACAGCCAGCAGCTGGTTTTAAATATTATTGTAATAACGCTGGTGTTGGCCATTGTTTTTGGGGGGCTTGCCTTTTACTGGCTGATGGAGAACCGAAAGATTAATAAAAGCCTGGAAGTAAAAAACAACGAGATTTTGCTGCAGCGCAACCAACTGATAGAAATGTCGGCCAGGGCCGAGGTTGCCACCGAAGCCAAGCTGAACTTTTTTACCAATATCTCGCACGAGTTCCGTACGCCCTTAACACTCATCCTATCGCCGGTTGAGGATATGATGAAAAACGAGAAGCTGAATATTATAGGCGGCAAAAATTTAAAGCTAATCCATAAAAATACGTTCAGGCTGTTAAGGTTGGTTAACCAGCTGATAGACTACCGCAAAATTGAATACGATAAACAGCAAATTAACGCGGCGCCAAACAACCTGGTAGCTTTTGTTACCGATATCATGGATAGCTTTCAGCACAATGCCCGCAAGCGGAACATCAGCCTGAGTTTAACATCGGCAGAGAAAAACATAAATGTTTGGTTTGATGCCAATATGCTTGATAAAGTTTTCTTTAACCTGTTATCCAATTCCCTTAAGTTTATTAAAGATAACGGCCGCATCCTGGTAACCTTTACCCTAAACACCGACCATGTTGAAATAGCCGTCCAGGACAACGGTATAGGCATGGAACCAGAAGAGGCCGAACACATTTTCGACCAGTTTTACCAGGCCGATAATGGCAACGCGAAGGGCTCCGGCCTGGGGCTTTCCTTATCCAAAGAGATTGTTTTGTTGCATCATGGCAGCATTAAGGTAAGCAGTAAAAAATGGCATGGAACTATTTTTACCATTACACTGCCACTGGGCAACCCTTACAATTATAGCACCGGCCAGCATGGCAAACCGGTTAGCTCAGCTGCTATTGACGAGCGTTCGCGCATTTATACTACCGACCTTGAACAGGACGAAATAAAAACCGATGCGACCGGCCTTGGCAGCCCTAAAGAGCAATCCATCCTGATAATTGAAGATAATGTCGATTTGCTGGGCTACCTTGCCGATAAACTGGGTGCCGATTACGAAGTGTTCACGGCAGATAATGGATTGCAGGGTTTGGCAGAAGCATTTGAAAAAGTGCCCGACCTTATTATATCAGATGTTGTACTGCCAGGCATGTCGGGCAAAGCGATTACCGAAAATCTTAAAACAGATATCCGCACATCGCACATCCCCGTTATTTTGCTTACGGCGCAAGCCAGCGTTGAGCAACAAATTGACGGCATTGGCAGCATGGCCGATGTTTACATGGTAAAACCTTTTAATTATGATCAGCTGCTGGCAACAGTAAAAAACCTGATCAAAAACAGGGTGATACTTAAAGAACATTTTACAAGCGACGTAAGCCACGGCAAAATACCTGCATCAAAATCGCTCGATAAAAAATTCCTTAACGATTTTGCAGGTATTGTTGAGCAAAACCTGGCCAACGAAAACTTTAATGTAGATGATATCTGCAAAACAATCGGCATATCGCGGGTACAGTTATACCGTAAAGTAAAAGCGCTGTTAGGCTGCAGCATTACCGACTATATTTTAACCCGAAGGCTAAAAAAGGCCAGGTACCTGCTCACCCACGAAGGCTATTCCATCTCCGAGATTACCTACATGGTAGGCTTTGCCAGCCCCAATTATTTTTCAACCGTGTTTAAAGCACAGTACAATTGTACCCCGAGCGAGTTTAAAAGGAAACAGGCATTGTAAGTTGAGAATGGGAATATGGGCTCAGCCAAAAACACTGTTCTCCGCTTAACCTTTTGTGGGCGGCTGAAGGCAAAATAATATTCACAACTCCGTAACCCGACGATATTGGTTTGCAGTTCCGAGCGAGAATATATTGCAGCATTTTGAGGCTATAAAATTCAAAATTTTATAGGCAACCAGTTTTATAAAATAATCATTGAGTTCTGGATTACTATTATTTTAGGTACTGATTTTGTATATTTGTTTATATGGAAAGCATTCTTATACATCCTGAAAGTGCAGAGCAACTGAAAACAGTTAAAGCTGTATTGAAAGCATTGAAGGTACAGTTTGAATCAAGCACTGTTACATTCCCTCCCCATGTCTCAGAAAGTATCAGTCGCGGAATGCAACAATACGAAGCCGGAAAAAGTATTACGCTGGAAGAATTTACTCAAAAACACTTATCAGAATAATGAACTTTGATGTCAGGTTTACTCCTGAAGCCGAAGAAACATTTCAAAATATTGTTGGGCAACTTCGCACAAGATGGGGCAACGGATTTGTAAAGAAATTTAAAAACAAAGTGGCCTCCACTTTAAAAACAATATCTTCCACACCTTACTTGTATCCGGTTGTCGAAGAACATACACAGCTGAGGAGGTGTCTGCTCCATAAAAATTGCTCAATGTTATATAAAATTTATGATCACACAATTGTGGTAATTTGTTTTTGGGACAACAGGCAAGATCCATTGATTATTTCCTAATCGCTAAAAAAAGCATAATTATAAATTAAACAAGAAATCCCGGCAAGTTTAACTACCGGGATTTCTTGTTTTTCAGCCTCTGTCAAAAGCTGGCGGCGGGGTCTTATTTCGCGCTAAATATCAAGCCCGTAACACCGGCCGTCAGGGCACCCGGTTTTACCGGTTTATAAATAAAGAACAGCTTGTGCATTTTACCATCAGTAACCGGGGTAACCGTTACATGCGCCATGCCCCCCTTTTGGTTTTTTGCCGGCGTTGGCATGCCGCCTTTACCAATCAGCTTACCATCCGGCGCATCAGCATGAAGTTCAAAATTGAAACCGTATGTTGGTGCAGCCTGCCAGAATGTAGTCAGGTTTACTGATTTTACACCGGTAAGGTCAATATCGTCAACCTCAAACCAACCTTCACCTGGCGGGATAATCATCAAATTCATACCGTTGTACTTAAACCCGGTAAAACCATTTGTTTTTTCGGCGCCGGTGAACAGGTAGTTACTGCTGTTTAAAGAAGCGATGCCGGTTCCGGTTAAGGCTTTAATTGCATCGGTACCATCATCTGTATACTTAGCTGTTAATACCAAAGTGGCCGATGGTGTTTTGCCCGGATCAGGCATGATAGTGCCTGTTGGCGGCAAGGATTTCTTTTGACTATCTTTTCCTAACGACATTACCCAGCCAATAATCTGCTCCAGATCGCCCTTTTTGATACTTGGGTGGGCCGACATGGCCGTTTCGCCCCAAACGCCAGCGCCGCCTTTGATAACCTTCTGGCTTAGCTTGTTCATGGCATCAGGATCTTTCTGGTACTTGTTGCTTACATCAATAAACGCAGGGCCTATTGATTTGCCAACCTCTTTATGGCAGCTTTTGCAATCCATGCTCAGCATAAGCGTTTTGCCGGTATTTTCGGGCGCTGTTTGCTCCAGTTGGGATGCTTCAACAGGCTTTTTATAGCCATCAATATAATCAACGTTAACTATAATACGTTTTGCATCAACCTTACTGGTTGCCGCGCCGTCAGTAACAGTAACCGCGTAGCTAAGTGGTGTGCCCGGCAGGTAAAATGATTTATTACCGCCGGTTAGTTTTACCGATACTACAGGCTGTTCGTTACCGGCATAAACTTCAACGGGGCTACCCTTGCTTGCCGCGCCTTCTGCATCTTTGGCCTCAACGTTTATTTTATAATCGCCCGGTTTGGTATAGGTATAGCTCAATTGCGGTACATCGGTTTCTTTGGTGGTACCGTCGCCCATGGTCCAGCTATAAGATATTTTGTCGCCTTCGGGATCTTTGGCCTGGGCGGTCAATTTTACGGTGAAAGGCAGCAATCCCGAACTTTTATCGGCTTTTACGCTGCTGATGATCGGCGGCCTGTTCCCTTTAATATAATCTATCCGGAATAAACCGGCATCGGGATTGTGCGTAAACCAGCCGCTGCCATATTCCAGGCCATACAACCTGCCATCAGGGCCAACTTCCATATCAATCATCGAGTTTGATTTAAGACCAGGGAAAAATGGCTCCATTTTATCAAAATCACCTTCTGGTGTCAGGCTAACGGCTTTTATCCAACCGCGCATCCATTCATAAGCCAAAAACTTTCCGTTATAATAATCGGGCAAACGGGTTTCGGCCGGGAACATATCGGTATAATAAACCGGGCCTGCCATTGCGTTACGCCCGCCCGCGCCTACCTGTGGAAAATCGGCCGAGGCCCCATAAGGGTACCATATAAATGCCGGTTGCGCCGGTGGCAAATCTGTTAACCCCGTATTATTGCGCGAGTTATTTACCGGGTGCTTAGGGTCAAATGCCGGGCCCGATTTGCCTGTGGCGTAATCATAAATATGATACGGCTTATTATCACCTACAAAATACGGCCAACCGTAGTTACCTGCATGGCGTGCCTGGTTCACTTCATCGTACCCCATCGGCCCGCGGGTGTCCAGGCTATCGTTATGTGCATCCGGGCCAACTTCGCCCCAATATAAATTACCATTTTTTTGATCGACGGAGATCCTATACGGATTCCTATCGCCCATTACATAAATTTCGGGCCGGGTTTTTGGCGTGCCTTTAGGGAAAAGGTTGCCTTCGGGGATATCGTAAGTACCATCGTCCTTAATTTTGATACGCATAATTTTACCGCGTAAATCGTTAGTATTCCCTGCCGACCGGCGGGCATCAAATTGTAAGTGACCTGGCCTGTCATCCAAAGGCGCATAGCCGCTGGTCACATATTTTTGTCCTTTTTCATCAAACGGGGTTGAGTTATCACCTGCCGAGAAGAACAGGATTTTATCAGGCCCCGGCCCAAAGGCTATTGAACCACCTGTATGACAACAAATTTCACGCTGGGCTTTTACTTCCAATATCACTTTCTCAGTCTTTTTATCCAGCGTATCATTCTTAAACGTAAACCGCGACAGGCGGTTAACCGAACTATCGGCAGGGCTATAGTAAATATACACCCAGTTATTGTTGGCAAAATCAGGGTCTTTAGCCAGGCCAAGCATACCTTCTTCGGCATTAGTACCCGGTGTGTGCAATGTTTTCCAGTATACATCAAAAAAGCCTACCTGTTTTACTTTTTGGGTAGCATGGTCATACCGCATAATCTCGCCCCGGCGCTGTATCACCAGGATATCCAGGTTGGGTAGTACGGTCATTTCGGTTGGCTCAAAAAATTCACCGGTCGAAAGCTGAGTTTTCACAAACCTGTCCTCTTCGGGCGGCGTTTGGGTTTTAGCTTTGGAGTAGTCCAGTTCTTTATTTTCGCCAATGGCATATTTAATACCGGCGGTCAGCATTTTAAGGTAATTATCGTCCTTATAAGTTTCGTCGGTATGGCCCATGGCAGTATAAAAGGCGCGGCCTCCGTCAAAATCATGATACCAGGTGGCTGGGTGCAACCCCATGCGTTTACCACCTTTATAGGTGCTTTCGTCAAGGGTAATTAAAACATGTACATCAGCTGCCAAAGCCTTTTTAAAGCTGTAAAACTCATCAGTACGTTTCCACACTTTGGGCAGGTGCCTGGTGGCGTCGTTATCGGCATCAACTACATTGTAGGTGCCTGATTGTACGTTAGGGTTTTTATCATGAATGCCGGGGTGGTCGTAAAACCAATCGCCCATTAGGCGGCCGTACCATCCCCAATCGTACTCGGTATCGGCCGCGGCATGGATGCCTACGTAACCGCCGCCAGCCTGTATATAACGTTCAAAAGCCGCTTCCTGTCGATAATCGAGCACATCACCGGTGGTGCTCAAAAATATAACGGTAGCATATTTTTTAAGGGTTGTATCATTAAACATTGCCGGGTTTTTGGTAGTATCTACATCAAACCCGTTTTGCTCCCCCAATTTTTGAATTGCGGCTATCCCTGCATCTATGGATGCATGGTGAAAGCCCATTGTTTTTGAAAATATAAGCACGCGCGGTTTACCGGGCCTGGCTTTGTTACATGATAAGTAGATGCAGCTAAGCGCTACAAGAACCAACAGGGCGATTTTTTTCATATCGACTATTATGAATGTGGGTTAAACTGGTGTTTAGAACTTGGTTTTAGGAGCTATTGTGACAAAATGATACAATCTATTGGCACTTATCAAATTTATAATTAAATATCGAAGTGTCAATACCTATTGTGTAACAATGACACAATATTTGGTGGGAGAATTTTGTCTGAACTGAGATCGGACGAATCAGATTTTTTTATTTTTTTATTTGGATCGTGGTAATCCATTGACCTGACTAATCCAGCTCATGGCAAATTCTTTACGCAACGGATACAAACCGCTTGGTTAAAACGCAGCAAAGTATGATGGTAACGCCTTGGTAGTAATTATGAACATTACCCTGTACATATGACTTTTGGATTAAGCTGGTTTTTGTCGGTTCCTGTACGCTGGTTTATTGTTATTGATTTTTTAACTTCATTTGGCCAAAACAGTTATCACCTACTGTGCAAAGTTTCATCATATCAGCTGGTCCGTATGGCGTGGTAAAAGTGGCCGGGTTCCATATGCGAACTATGTATAATTGTTCCCAATCAACGGTATTGGGTATAATAAAGCTATGACTAAGCCAATATCTTACCGGGCAGGTAGAAACGCCCTTAAAAGCATAATTTTCCTTGTCGCTCAGTTTTTCGGCAATATGGTGATGGTGAATGTTAGTGGCATGGCAAAGTTCATGAGCAACTGTAAAGACTATCAACCTGGCAATATCCGGTTTGGCAGCCCTGGCAACCACGTCCGAAAGATGTAACGTATCTATCCTTAAATGAAATGCATTATTAGTATGTTTTATATAGCTGTTTAAACGCCGGTTAAATGCATCATTACCCTGCGGGCGATCAGGAAGATAATCTGTTGCCAGGTACGGACCATACTTTATCATGTTTGCTGTATACAAACAAATTCCCTCGGTATCATCAGGCACCTGTGCGCCCTGGTATCCGGGCCGCTCAAAACTCCAAACAGGGTAAGTTGTGGCATCAACATGCTCCTCGCCAGTATTTGGATTCAAATCGTCAAAAGCATAAATGGCCACCTCATGTGTAATTATCCTGGTAGGACTGTTGTAGTTTACCCAACGATCATAAGGTAAAACATTCGAGCTGTTTGGCTCGCGCTGCGCGTACTTTGATTGTGTAAAATGATAAACCCTCACACCACTTATTTTACCATATCCTAAAGCCCCAGCTTTAATTTCAGTTTTATAAATAGCTCCATATTTTGTTTTGTCGGCCAAACCAATGGTAAACAACTCCTTCACCTGTGGCGAAAGCCTTTTATAAACAGGCTTATAATCGTCATCCTCCACCAAAAATCCCCGGTATTCGTCTATTAGCGGTATATTATCGCCGTTGTGGCGGTTATCGGGTTTAACATCCTCATCCCAATTAACAGCATATGAATCGCTGAAAATATGTTCCCGTTTTTCCCATTCATCGGCAATTTTGTTGTTGTTTAAATCATACGGCAGTGTCAAATAATCCTTGCCCTCGTCATAGTAAGGGCGGGCGGTTAGTTCGGTGCCGTTATCCAATGTCACATCGGCTTTTACCTTGGCCCATGCGCCGTAATCAAGGCACATTACACGCAGTACAGCTAAATTGCCTTCGCCATCCTTTGAAACGGCCAGGCTGTCCGTTACCGTTTCCCTGCTGAATGATTGGCTTTCGGGGCCACGCATCAGCGAATCTGACATTTTCATGTCGGCTTTTTTATTGGGCCGGCTGTCAAGCAGTGGGTAATTACTGTTGAATCCTTGGTAAGCACTTATGTTTCTGAGTTTCCAGGTTACTTTATAATTGCCGGCGTATAGCTTATTTGTGTCGTTTTTATCCCTCACTACCAACATAAACCGCGCGCTGTCATCGCCTTTGCGGTCGTCGCTGCCATCTACCTTCGGCCCCTTGGGTATCCAGTGTTCGTACATAAATTTGTAGGGTTTTATCACGGCCTCGTACTGTTGATCGGGTTCGCCTATATCGGCGGTAAAGGTTTCTTTAGTATCGCCATCGGCAGTATCATCATGCTGTGTTTTGGTATATTGAATTTTAAAGCCGCGTGCGGTTTTGGTAACCGTCATATACGCATCATCCGGATTACTTTGGGGTGCCCCGCCCCCAACCATTTTGGCCAGCCGGGGATCTGTTTGCGTACCAACCCCGATACTTTCGGCATCATCACTGTAATTGGTATGCCCATCGCCGCTGCTCACTGTGTGTATATTGATATCGGCACCGGCGGCAACCGTTGATATCACCTGTACAGGATCATACATAAATGAAAACATCATCCGTTTAACCGGTGGTTTGGTGGTAATGGCGGTGGTACCTCCATTGCCACTGTACTGCCCGTTCTCGCTCGCCATCCCGGTGAGCGAATTATCATTTAGCGCCAATGACGAAAACGACATTTGCCTGCTGATGTCTGTAGCTGCGGCCGCCTGGCTGGGCGTCATGTATTGATGATTTTCTTTTAGTTTGACAGCCACCTGATCCAGGGTGCTGGCATCGGCAACCGGCGGAGTCATGTTGCATTGCACTATTACATGCCCATTGGCTTCGTACAGCATAGGCGCTTTTGCCGATTTGCCATAAACCCGGTAAACAGTTGAGCCAGAAGCGCCACCCCGCCTATGCTGCGACGATAGTTTAGTGTAATTAAATCTTACGGTGGTGTAGGTAGTATCGTAATGGTGTACAGCAAGTAACTGGTTGCCGTTTGGCAATGCCTGGGCCTGTTGCTGCGTTACAGCCTTCATCAACGAATCTCTAAATTTCAGGATTTGTGCGGGTGTCATGGTGCGTATGCGGCGTGCCATCCGTAAGGCCTCCGCCTGTGTTGGTGCCTGGCCATAAACAATGCCCGCGCATAACACAAACAAAAAAGTAAAACCGCAACATATACATCGTTTCATGACCAGTTATTAAATCGTAATTATTCGTTTTCAATTGTACAGATTCCGCTGGCGCTTGTTGGCCACCGCACTTGGCTGTTATTTTCCAATCAAATCACTTAGTTTTTGCCAGTCAATTAGTTTTACAGCTTCATCAATATCGGCCGAACCGCCCTTAAGGGTACTTAAAAACAACACACTTTGGCCTGTTTAAATATTTATCCTGGTGTTAAGTCATAAGTACTCTGGCTGCTTAAAATTGAAAAGAATTAATTTACCGGATACCGTGTTTTAGTAAGTGGCGTTTTTTGCCAACAAGTGGTAGGTATATGAAGGGGATATAATGAGGTGTACGGCTAAATGGAGTAAAAAACCTTTAGAAACAGCAAAGCCCCTGATGGGCAGGGGCCTTTACTAACCAATTATAAACCTAAATTATGAGAAGAGCTGTAGGAGAAGGGGTCGAACCTTCACGGAGTGGTTATTTTTATTGCTAAAAGTTTCCCAATTTCTCCGCCACCGCGACAAGGAGGTGTGTCTGCCAAAAATTTCACCATCCTACATGATATAAATCCCGTCTTTCATGGATTTGCTGTTGGGGAAGGATTCGAACCTCCACAGAGTAGTTAGCCCGCTTCGGGTTTTCTATGATCTCCGCCACCGGGACAAGGAGGTGTGTCTGCCAAAAATTTCACCACCCAACATTGTTTTTTGTTTAAAGAACGATAGGCAATTGTCATTTGCTTGATACAAATTTAAGAGAGATGTCAATTCCTTGCAAATATTTCAACAAAAATATTTTATTTTTATTCAAATTTTAATTAAACTTGTATTTCAATATAGATATTCAAATTTATGTCCCACAGAAAAGCTCAAAATTTAGAAATTGATAATCTCGATATCCAGATTTTATCAATATTAATGAAAAATGCTACCACGCCATACACCGAGATAGCTAAAGAGTTAATAGTTTCTGGCGGAACCATACACGTGCGGATGAAAAAGTTGGAGGAGATGGGTGTAATTAAGGGTGCCAGTCTGGAGGTAGATCCGCAAAAGTTAGGGTATGATATTACCGCTTTTTTGGGTATTTACCTGGAAAAGGGATCGCAATATAACGAGGCTGTAAAACAGTTAAAAACTATAAAAGAGATAGTTGAGCTGCATTATACCACCGGCGAGTGGAGTATTTTTGCCAAAATTGTATGCCACGATACTACCCACCTGCGCGAGGTTTTAAACGAGCAGATACAGGGTGTAAAAGGCATTCAACGTACCGAAACCTTCATATCGCTTGAAGAAAGTATAAGGAGGCAGATTACCTTAGAATAACCATTACCAAACGATTCGCGATTTTTTAAGAAAGGCTGTTATCTGGGTTTAGGCCCGGGATAACGGTCTTTTTTATGGAATAAATGTCATATTTTTCCTGTCATGCTGAGGCACGAAGCATCTCCTATGATGAAATTTGCCAGTAAATAAGGCAATTGCTCTTGAAAAGCGATAATAGATTAGATAAAGTTATATTTTTCCAATAAAAAAACCAAAGCGTGGCCATGTTTTTTTATTTTCATGTGCAGATCAAAAGAGGAAGCAGGCGCTGCTGAGGAACAACCTGCCAGCAATATGATCTGCTGAACCAAGGATAAAGGGCCTCTCGCAAGGAGACCTTTTTATTTATCCTGTTCATGAAATGGCTAAAAAAACCTTTACCCGTTTTTATGATGCAGACTCCTTGATAAATCTTCAATCAATCTCCTATAAGCAGATACCGGTAGCCGGACTGCAAGATCGCGTTTATATTATCTGATAATAAGGGCAACCGGAATCTATTCGATGCAGACACCTTGCGGGCTGCGGATGCTTCTGTTCGGTTTGCCGCTTTATAAAAAAACAGATCGATTATTTACCTGGTATCAGTCTGTTAGTTATTTAACTACTGCTGTAACATATTTTACCTGGTTTTTCATAACAAAGCGAATCCTGTTAAGCAGCTTTCTGGCTATTTTGATAATAGCTTTATTCTTTTTCATCCTTTTACAATAATCATTAAAAGCCATCGTCATAGCCGGATCCAATCGTATAGCCACCCAACTTGCTTCAATAAGTTTTTCTCTCAGCTGATGATGGCCACGGTGGGTAAGACCCATAACGGTTTCTTTTTCCCCACTTCCGCTTACCCTGGGCACCAGGCCGACATAATCACACAAGTCGTCTAAATCTTTAAAACGACTCATATCACCAATCTCGGTTGAAAATAACAATGCTGTGATCTCGCCTATTCCGGGAATACTTCTAAGTAAGGTTATTCCCTCTTTATGCCGGTCCTGGCGCGATAAGATCCGCACCTGTTTGGTTGCTGCCAATACCATGCTTCGGCTTTGCTCATATCCAAGGAGTAATATATCTAAACCTACTTTTGCAGAGGGGGCTAAAGGCAGCCCTTTAAGCCACTGAATAAAGTTGGCCGACCAGTATTTATGATCATCTCCTCCCGGAATAGTTATTCCCTGAAAATGAAGTCGTCCTTTAATCCTGTTCTTAAACCGGGTTTGATCCTTTATCATCTGCTGATAAACACGGATAACACCGCGATCATCCTGCTGTTCAATGCCTGGAATAAAGATACCCTTAAGCCCGTTGTCGCTCAGTGATTTACTAAGCTTACGACAATCCACAGTATCCGACTTGCGTTGCTTCTCTTTGTCTGTTGTAGGAACATCCGCCGGATGTACAACAATACAGTTGATCCCCTGGTCACTAAAATCTCGCTGATAGCTAAATCCGCAAAAGCCTGCTTCATAAACAACGTGATAGGTGGCCGCGGGATAGTTCTCCTTTAAGTGTTTGCTTAAGTCTGCTACTGACGGGTTTTGCGAAAATGTTTTAAGCTCCATTTGCGCTGTCCGAAGACAAACCTTCCACGATTTTTTGTGAACATCTATGCCTACAAAAATCTTTTGACCGCTAAAATCTAATTGTGTACCTTGTTTCATGAGTTCTTGTTTTAAAGTGTTTGTTAAATGTTTTCACAATTAATCTACAACCTTTTTTTCAAGAACTCTTTTTACTTAAACTTAACCTATTTCATACATACGATCTGTTCGTAAGCTTTGCAAGTGTGATTTGTATGGCGTATAATAGATTCTTCGTACCTCAGAATGACAGTTTAAAGGAGTGACAATTACGCAGCATTCGATATATATTTCACCAAACTCCTTTTGGCAACGGGCAATAGCGTTTGCTCCAACGGAAACGTAATATCGCTGTGCACATAATATACCGCCGGATTGGGCATAAATTTATTGCGGTTGATGAGTTTTAGCTTCATGGCCTCGGGGGTGTTCACGATGCTATATTCGTAGTTTTCGAGAAAATTAATGTTAATGCCACGGTACTTATCGTCCTTGCCTTCAAAAATTGTGATCTGGTATTCGTAAATAAAACCGGTACGCTCTTTACCGTTACGTAACGAGAAATAGCCATGATAAGGCATCAGCGGCATAATACCTATCGGGTTTATATTCAACCGGCTCTCTACAAAGTCATAAATCTCCTTACCAATTTGTATGGCGGGGTTCATCTGGGCCATGGCATAGGCGATGATCTGCTCTATCTCCTGCATACTTTGATCGTCCTGGATAATTTTTTGGTAGGTGAGCTTAACAGCATCAATATCGGCCTGGGTAAGGCGTTGCGGAAAGGCCTGCTGCATGAGCGATTTATTTTTCTTGAAATCTACCAGGTTATTATAGTGAAATATTAAATCGGCCAGGTTGGGATAGAGCCGGCTTTTATCAAAGTGCCGGTTAATTTCCTGCAGATAACTTAATAACACGTACTTTTTTTGTTCAAAGTCAATGTATCCTTCAATAAACCAGTTAACGCTAAGTGGTTTCATCTTTTTCGGGCTCCTTTCAATAGCTTAAATTAAACAAAAAACACCAACTTTGCAATATGCCCTACGGAACCCTTTATTTAATACCCGTGCCCCTTGCCGAAGAAGCGGCCGCAAAATCATTTACTCCCTACCTGGTTGATACTATTAACAGTATTAAGGAATATATTGTTGAGAATGAAAAAACTGCCCGCAAGTTTTTAAAAGAAGCCGGCTTAAAAACCCCGCAAAGCGAGCTTACCATCCACGATTACAGCAAACATAACCGCGACATGGGCAAAGCCGATTTTTTTAAAGGCTTACAAGCCGGTAACGACGTTGGCCTGATGAGCGAAGCCGGTTGCCCTGGCATTGCCGACCCCGGCGCCGAAATTGTAGATAAAGCCCATCGCATGGGTATTAAAGTGGTACCTTTAGTTGGGCCAAGCTCTATTTTATTGGCGCTGATGGCATCTGGCTTCAACGGCCAAAGTTTTACCTTTAACGGCTACCTGCCTATTGATAAAGTATTACGCAGCAAAAAGATTAAGGAACTGGAAAGTTTGGCAACCCGGCTTGATCAAACACAGATATTTATAGAAACGCCTTTCCGCAATAACTCTTTATTGGAAGAGGTGCTAAAAACGGCATCACCCAAAACAAAACTTTGCATAGCTACAGATCTTACCGCGGCTACTGAATTTGTGCAAACCAAAACCATTATGGATTGGCAAAAGAAGGTACCCGAGCTGCATAAACGCCCCACCATATTTTTACTCTTCCACGGATAAAGCATGCAGATTACGCAGCAACATACCCAGGTGTTGATAGTAGGTGCCGGTCCCTCGGGATTAATGATGGCCGCCCAGCTATTGCGCTATGGGGTGCAGCCCGTAATTATTGATAGTAAGCAAGGGCCCACCGATAAGTCGAAAGCGCTGGCTGTGCAGGCCCGCTCGATGGAGATTTTCAGGCAGATGGGCGTTATTGAACGGGTTATTGCCGGCAGCAAGGCAGTTGCCGGGGCTGTTATTAACCAGGAGGGACTTGAAGTAGCATCCTTAGCCCTTGATGGCATTGGCGAAGGGCAAACGGCCTTCCCATACATTTATATGTATCAGCAAAGCAAAACCGAGCGCCTGCTGCTTGATTATTTAACGCTTAACTGCTGCCCCGTTTACTGGAATACTACTTTACTAAGTGCGGAGCAGGATGCCTCAAAGGCGACCGTGATACTGCAAACCGACACGGATACGCAAACCCTTACCTGCGATTGGCTGGTAGCCGCTGACGGCGCGCGCAGCCCCATCCGCAAACAATTGCAATTGTCCTTTAACGGTGACACTTATCAACACCAGTTTTACGTAGCCGATGTTAAAATAGAGGACGTTTTGGGCGATAAAGTGAGCCTCTATCTATCAAAAAAGGGGTTCGCTGCTTTTTTCCTGATGCCCGAGGAGCATTATTGCCGTATTGTGGGTAACCTGCCCAATGAATTTGACAACCGCGAAGGGCTGCAAATGGACGATGTATTACCTTACCTGGATACCATAACCGGGGCCGGCATTAAAATAGCGCATGCCAACTGGTTTGCTACTTATAAACTGCACCACCGCATGGCGGGCAAATTCAGGGAGCAGCATTGCTTTTTAATAGGCGATGCCGCGCACATCCACTCGCCAGTTGGCGGGCAGGGTATGAATACCGGTTTGCAGGATGCCTACAACCTGGCCTGGAAATTAGCAGGGGTTGTTAATAGCCAGTTGAAAGAATCTATTTTAGATAGTTATGCCGCCGAGCGCATGCCCGTGGCGCGTGAGCTGTTAAACACTACCGACCGCATTTTTAAAATGATCCTCTCGCGCAATTGGTTTGTTGGGCTATTTAAAAAATGGCTGTTGCCTGTATTGCTGAAAAAAGCATGGAGCAAGCCTGCGTCAAAGCAGGCTTTTTTTAAACGGATATCACAAACCGGTATCAACTATCGCGATAGCCAGATTAGTTTAAACCTGAGCCATGCTACCCACATTAAAACAGGCGACAGATTGCCCTACCTCAAGGTTTTCGACGAAAAAAAACAACAGGAAACCGACCTGCACGAATGGTGCAGCAAACCCGGCTTTACCATCATAACGCTTGGCAAGCTACAGGAAATTGATCTGTTTACCCTTGCCAAATGGATAACCCAAAAATACCCGGCCAACCTCAACTTTTTTTACCTGCCCCCATCGGCCAAAAACCAGCCAGTATTTGATACTTTCGAGATTAAAGGCAATCAAAAAAAAGCCATCATCGTGCGCCCCGATATGCACATTGGCTTTTTAAATGATGTGGTGGATATAGATATGATGGATAATTATTTGCAGAATGTGGTGGGTTTTTTCAGTGGGCAGTAGGTAGTTTGTACCAACTAACGTATAGCGCTGGTATAAACAAACTAACGGCACGCAATAATAATCTTAACGCAAATTCTGCCAACAATCCATCCCCCTGGGGATTAGTACCTTAACACTTACCTTACCACTATTACCCATCCCTTTAATATCGTTCCGTTTTTAAGATCGATGGTGTAATAATAGGTGCCTGTGGGCATTGGCTTCCCATTAAAGTGCCCATCCCAGGGATTGGGATAACCAGTGCTTTTATACACTATACTACCGTAGCGGTTAAAAACCTGCGTAACTGACTGCGGGTAACTATCTAATCCCTTAATATTCCATGTATCATTTTGCCCGTCGCCATTAGGACTAAAAGTATTTGGCGGTATAATAGTATTGATAACAGTCACGGTTACAAGGCTGGAGGCAACGCACCCATCTGTTGAGGTAACTTTTAGTTTATAGGTTGTGGTTTTTTGCGGGCTTGCAACCGCATATTGGGAATTTGGATTGCTCAAACCATAGGCGGGTGTCCAGTTGTAAGCGGCAATACTGCCCAAAACAACAGGCTTAAACGTAATATTTTTACCCGCTATGATTTGCTCGGCAGGGTTAAGATTGATTGTTGGATACGGGTTAATAGTAACAGCGGCATCAAGCCCCAGATTTGGAATACCGCAGCCACCACCAGTGGTTACCGCGCAATTGACGAGATCGCCGGTTTTTAAATTATCAGCTACAAATTGCGGTGTGTTTGTTCCCGCGTTTATCCCGTTTACCAACCATTGGTACCGGGTGCCCACATCGGGGTTTTTTACTGTTGCCGTAAAAGTAATAAGATCGCCCTGGCAGCCCAATGCCGGGGCGGGGCTTATAGATACTGAACGACCAGGGGGCTCGATATCGTTTTTGGCTGTAACATTAAAAGTAATGCTGCTGCTGCCGCCAGAGTTATCAATAGCTGTAAGCGTAACTTTAACGGGCACCCGGTTTTGCAGTACTGTATTTGCATCGGGCGATTGCGTGAACCTTATAGTACTGCCAAGGCAGTTATCAGTAGCAGTAGCCTTAATTGTATAATTGGCCAGGTTTGAACAGTCGGTAACATCTATATCGCCAAAGGCCGACGTGATGGTTGGCCGGCTTTGTACAAAAACCGGCACATTGGTTGTAGAAAAGGTACAAGTACTTGGGCCAACATTACCGGTATAAACAAAATATGGTCCGTTGCCCGCTATTGTGGATACGATGTTATCGTGCGCCATTTTTCTGATAAGCTGATTATCAAAATCGGCAATATAAATATTCCCGCAGGGATCAATTGCCATGCCTTCACAAAGCGAAAACCGGGCGTCGGTACCCTTACCGTCTACAGGATTCGAGCTGCCGTTATCGCCTGCAACAGTTACTACTTTACCATCCGGTGTTATTTTTCTGATGCTAAATAAATCTCCCACACACAGGTTGCTATCAGCATCAAATACTAATGCAAAAGGCGCTACAAACGAGGCCCTTAATCTATCGCCATCATCGTTTCCCTGTATACCCCTGCCCGCATACACAGAAACTGTGCCGTCGGGGGTTATTTTTTTAATTTGAAAATAAGTATTATCAGCAACATAAACATTATTGGCGGCATCAACTGCTAATCCCCAAATTGCGCCAAACCGCGCAATTTTACCATTACCGTTAATATTGCCTTGCTTGCCATCGCCCGCAAGCGTGCTTACAACGCCTCCAGGATTTATTTTGCGAACTTTAAAATTCCCCCTATCGGCAACATAAATATTCTGATCCTTGTCCATAGCCATTTTACCGGGGGCTGTAAATATTGCCTTTTCGCCCTGGTCATCGGCGTCGCCGGGTATTCCCTTGCCTGCAAATGTCGAAACCATGCCGCCGGGTGTAACTTTCCTGATCCGGTTATGACTGTCACTCACATAAATATTATCGGCCGAATCAATAACAATATCCTGCAAAGCATCAAACATTGCAGTTGTTTTGGGCCCATTAGCATAACCTTGTACCCCAGTACCTGCAAAAGCAGATACATCGCCCCGGGGCGTTATTTTTTGAATAGTAAAACCACTATTTTGGGAAATGAACAAATTGCCCTCCCTATCAAAAGCTACCCCATTTGGATATTGCAATTGTACGGCATTTGGTTTTAAGCTGCTTATAAAACCATTATTAACAGCCTTAACTTTAATGACCTGATTTCCTATATCACTGCATTTGAAACTGACAGGCTGTAACAGAGCCCTGTTTGCCGAATCATTTGTGCTTTTATTGATTAAAGCAAGGTCTTCAATTTTATTTTTATAATAGCCGGTTGCATTAAGCTGAAGTAATATAACCGGTGGCTTGGGCGTGATGGTTGGGGCTTGCTGGATCAGTCCGAAAAGTTGTGGGCGAATAAAAAAAGTATTTGTTTTGCGGCAGGAATAACAAATACGAATACCCTTGTCAGCAGCATACGAAACCCTTGTCCGTTTAATCTTACCAGAAGGTATCTTAGCATATTTTGAGCTTATAAATGTTAATTCTTCAGAAAATGGGCAGCTAAACATTTACCTGGAAGAAAAGAACCTCGCTCCATCGGGGTATGAAAAGGCACAACTTGAATCAAAAGGTTTCTTACCGGAAACAGCTATACAGGACTTTCCCATCCGCGGTCATAAAGTAGCTCTTTGTATCAAAAGACGCAGGTGGGAAGTAAAAACAAGTGGAGAGATCATCACAAGAGACTGGGATTTAGTAAGAAAAGGTGCGCGAATGACAACAGAATTCGGCACTTTTTTAAAAGGTATATTTGGATAATCATCCTATTAGCAGCCATTTATTAGGCAAGTTATATCAGGTGGACGGCAAGCAGCTCGGTCAGCAATATAAAGATCACCTGAGTGATTTTCAGAGCTGGGGCCAGAAAGAGCATGCAGAGGAGTGGATGCTGTTTGCAGATAATATAGGCCCTTACCTTAGTATAGATGAAACCGCCTTGAGCAACGGAGAACTGTATACCATTGTTACCAATAAAGCAGCCAAAGGGGGTAAAAAGGCTATCGTAGCGATGATCAAAGGCACACAGGCCGAACAGATCATGGCTGTACTGGAGCGAATACCTGTCCGTAAAAGGAATAAAGTTAAGGAAGTGACGATGGATATGGCTGCTAACATGATCAAAGCTATCCGCAGGTGTTTCAATAATGCTGTGCGGGTTGTTGACCGGTTCCATGTACAAAAGCTGGCTTATGATGCTGCACAGGAAGCTAGGATCAAATATCGCTGGGAAGCATTAGAGCAAGAGAACAAAGCAATAGAGGACGCTAAAAAGAACAAGCAAAGCTATCAGCCTGAAGTATTTAGCAACGGGGATACTTTAAAACAATTACTGGCCAGAAGCAGGTATCTACTATTTAAACACCCATCTAAATGGACCGTATCACAGAAAGAAAGAGCTGATTTGTTGTTTCCAAGGTATCCCTTGTTGCTCAAAGCCTACAACCTGTCAATCCGGCTGGGGCAGATTTTCACTATCTGTAAAGACAAGCAGCAGGCGTTTAAAAGACTGGCAATCTGGTATAATGATGTAGAAGACGCAGGTATTGATGCTTTTAAAACTGTTGCCAGATCTGTAAAAACGCATTATGAATCTATCTTAAACTTCTTCGATAACAAGAGTACCAACGCATCTGCAGAATCTTTCAACGCTAAAGTCAAGGCTTTCAGAGCTACTTTAAGAGGTGTAAGGGATACTTCTTTCTTCTTATTCAGACTTGCTAATATCTATGCCTAACTTTTTATCCCCCCCCCCACAAGAATTCCGCTTGATCCGGCTTGCTGTGCAAACACTGGCTCATTGTTGTATAATAAAAAGAATAGCAGCAGGGCTATAATTGGCTTATACCTAATCATTTCAACTTTAGGTTAAACAATTATAGCAAAAATGTTTTGGATTTAGCGGACAGGTATGCTGGCCATTTTGAAGCAATTGTTTTTTGGGACGCATTTGAGCGGCAGCGATGTGGTAAAGCTGGTAATTCAATCTGCCAAAGTCGTGCATTTGTAAAATTCTATAAATCAGCCCAATCGCAAAACCTATGAAAAAGAAAGCGCCTGTGTATCCTAAACACAGACGCCTTATCGAAACTATTATGAAAAAAGGGTATGTTAACCCCAACTTTGCCCTGCAACGCCGCTGGGGTAACGATGTAAAGATGAGGCTGAATGCTTCATTAATCAACCGAGTATCGGCGAACAGGCATTTTGTATAGATGAATAAATAAAAACGGGTTTATTAACGTGATTTCATCCAGTTTCTGACAAAATCGAGATAGCTTTCGCTCACAGGCAGTTCAATGTCGGTGAGTTTAACTTTACGGTTTTGGATAGACCGGATCTTGTTCACCGGTATAATATAACTCCGGTGGATGCGCTGAAATTTATCTGCAGGCAGCTTTTCCAGTACTTTTTTTAATGGCATCAGCGTAAGCACCGTTTTGGCATTGGTAACATGAATTTTGATATAATCTTCCATGCTTTCAATATATTCGATTGTGTTTAAATCAACCTTCACCATCCGGTATTCCGAGTATACATAAAGGCTTTCGTCGGCCTGTTCGGTGGCGGGCTTGGTTTTGTACTGGTGATAATCAACCGCTTTTTCAACGGCCTTTTCAAAGCGTTTAAAGTCGATAGGTTTAAGGATGTAATCAATCGCCTCCAGTTCGAAGCCCTCAAACGCAAAGTTTTTATAGGCGGTGGTAAATATCACCATTGGCTTAACCTTGAGCGCGCGCACCAGGTCAATCCCCGTAATATCGGGCATATTGATGTCGATAAAAAGCAGGTCGATTGGTGTATTTTTCAAAAATTCCGCGCCCGAAATGGCATCCTCAAAAGTATTCACCAACTGCAAAAACGGGAAACGTGCAACATAACCGGCTATGAGTTTTAATGCCAGGGGTTCGTCGTCAATTGCGATACATTTAAGCAGCATAGTTTTAATTTATAAAAATGGATTAACCGTGTATTGTCTCGCTTTTGCCGTAGTTCTGGATCACTTTGGCTTCGTAAGTCAAAAATTCCTTCCAGCGCATTTCCACATCAATCTCCACGGCATATTTTTTGGCCAGCCGTATAAACATCGAATAATGTGTAGCCTCGCTTATCATCAGTTCATGGTAAAACCCGGAAAGCTCGGTGTCGTTAATGTTTTCAGATAGCACCTTAAAGCGCTCGCAGCTGCGTGCCTCTATCATCGCCGAAAACAATAACCTGTCTATCAGCTGCGCTTCGCGGCCGCCGCCTATGATAATAAACTTGCGCAGTTCGTTTACATAATTGTCTTTACGCTCGCGGCCCAATAAAAAACCACGTGCTACAATAATGTCATGTACCCGTTTAAAGTGGTCCATTTCTTCCTGCACCAACAGGGCCATTTCCTGCACCAGGTCAGATAAGTTGGGATTTTGTACAATGAGGGTAATCGCATTACTGGCGGCCTTCTGTTCGCAAAAAGCGTGATCGGTCAGCAATTCTTCAATATTGCTTTCCACCACATTTTTAACCCAAAGCGGATCGGTAGGTAACTGTAATTTAAGTATGGTTTTCTCGCTCACGAGGACAAATATAGTGGAAGTAGGCGAAAGGTTAAAGGTTATTCTTCTGGTCCGAATGCTGGATTGTTAGCTATTAATCGGGAATGATGATGGATGGAAAGAATATAAATTTGGATTCCAGGAACTATATCATAAATGATCCGGTAATTTTTAAAAATCAGTTCCCGCGTTAATTCGTCGTCTGCCTTTTCAAATTTTCGCCCTAAAAATGAATTTGAATTCAGCTTTTTGACCACGGCGCGAATAAGTTGAACTTCCCGATGGGCATATTTTAAAGAATCTATTTTGATGTACTCAAATATTTCCTTCAAATCACGGATTGCCGTTTTAGAGAAAACTATTTTTAGTTCCACTTCTTAATTTCGGCATCTAATTCCTCTTCCGTTAAATACTCGCCATTCTGCACTTCCTTTCGTGCAATCTCAATTTTTTGCAATAGGATAATCTCGTCAACCAAGTCGTCAACAGAAAACGTCTCCGGCATGTGATCAATAAGCTCCTTCACTTTATCTTTCGTAAGCATACGGCTCTCCTTTTTATAAATATACAAATTTATTTATACAAACTCTTGCTCTCAATAAATTTCAAAACAGGATCGGGTACAAAATATTGTACGTTCTTTTTTTCGGCGATGGATTTGCGGATGAAGGTTGCCGATAACTCCATCTGTGGTGTCATGGTAATGGTTACGGATGGATGGTCGGCCAGCTCGGCGTTCTCGTAGCCGGGGCGGGGGTATACGTAAATGCGGTAATCGCGCAGGATGAGTTTATAATTCTTCCACTTATGCAGGGTTCCCAGGTTATCTGAGCCCATGATAAGGGCAAACTCATGCTCGGGGTATTTTTCTTTTAAATGAGCAAGGGTGTCTATCGTATAGGAGGGCTGAGGCAGCCTCAACTCCACGTCGCTTACCGCAATGTTGGTGGCGTTATCAGTAGCCAGGCGGGCCATTTCCAGCCTGTCGTAAGTATTAATCAGGTCGCCGTATTTTTTGAGCGGATTTTGGGGCGATACCACCAGCCAAACCTTATCCAAGGAGGTATGGTTGGCCATGTAGTTGGCAATAATAAGGTGCCCTATATGTATGGGATTAAATGAACCAAACAGTAAGCCTATTTTCATTTCAGTGGTGCCCCCTAACCCCCTAAAGGGGGAATAAATTAAAGTTTTGTTATTAATCTGTAAGCCCTGGCCAAATTGAATTTAGCACTCCCCCTTTAGGGGGCCGGGGGGCTAATAAAGTTCCTCACCAATTCCTGCGCTTCTTTGCAAGCCGTTTCAAGATCGTAATTTTTAAGGATAATATCAAACTGGGGCGCGTATTTTAGTTCTTTTTCGGCTTTGGCAAAGCGTTCTTTCAATTTTTCTTCACTATCGGTGCCCCGGCCGGTTAAACGCTCAATTAAAACCTCTAATGATGGTGGCTGAACAAAGATAGCCAAGGCCTGCCCATCGTATTTACGTTTCAGGTGAAGGCCGCCTTCTACATCGATATCAAAAATTACTGTTTTTCCTTTTGCCCAGATGCGTTCAATTTCGGCGCGCAAGGTGCCGTAAAATGTGCCGGTATAAACTTCTTCAAATTCAACAAATTGCTTTTTGGCAATACGGTGTGTAAACTCGGCCAGGCTAATAAAGTAATAATCTTTGCCGTCCTGCTCATCGCCGCGGGCCTGGCGGGTAGTTGCAGAAATGGAAAACTCCAGCTCGGGAATTATACTCAACAGGTGGTGTACTATTGTAGTTTTACCAGCACCCGATGGTGCCGAAAATATGATGAGTTTACCGTTTTGGCTCATAGTTCATGGTTCATGGTTCATAGCAAGGTTGGTTATAGTTATGATACCCCTGTTACCATGAACTATGAACCATCAACTATGAACTACAATACATTTAAAAGTTGTTCTTTAATTTTTTCCAATTCTTCCTTCATACCTACCACAAGTTTTTGGATATTGGCATCGTTGGCTTTTGAGCCAAGGGTATTTATTTCCCTGCCTATCTCCTGCGAAATAAAGCCCAGCTTTTTGCCATTGGCATCAGCATTTTTAAGGGTTTCAATAAAATACTCGCAGTGCGTTTTAAGGCGGATCTTTTCTTCGGTAATATCCAGCTTATCTATGTAATAAATAAGCTCCTGCTCAAAACGATTTTGGTCGATGGCTTCACGATTGGTGGCTTCGGCCAGGAAAGTATTCAGCCTTTCGCGAATCAGCGGTACCCGTTTAGGGTCTTCCAGTTCAACCAGTTCAAGGTTTTTAAGGATGATACCAATGCGGTATTTTACATCATTCTCCAGCACATTGCCTTCATCGGCCCTGAATTGCTGAAAAGCGGCCATGGCCTGCTGAAAGGTTTTTTCAACCTGTTTCCACTCATCTTCAGATACCGTTTCATCGTCGTATTTAACAACTTCGGGCAAGCCTAAGGCAAGCTGCATCAGGTTGGCGGCGGGCTCGTTAAGCTCATCGCTTACATCCTTAAGTTGCTGATAATAGTGCTTAAGCAACACTTTATCAATACCGGCCGCTCTTACATAGGCGTTAACCTGCTCTACATTGATAGACAAGTTTACCTTACCGCGTTCAATCAGTTTACTGCAATCGTTACGCAGCTGAAACTCCTTTTCAGAGAAAATTTTAGGCAAACGAAGCGAAAGTTCAAGAAATTTACTGTTCAGGGATTTAATTTCAACGGTGTATTTAGTATTACCCGAATCAAAACTGGCAATTCCATACCCTGTCATGGATTTTATCATGTGCAAAGATAGGGTTTTAGCGGGAAAGTCTAAAGTCATGAGTTCTAAGTCTTGAGGTTAGTAAAAACCCGGGGTTAACTATCTGTTAATGACTTTGAACTTACGGCTTAAGACTGTGAATTTCATCAGCCTTTAACACTTTTTCACACTTGGTGTAAAATACTCTGTATATATTTACGTTCTTATTTGTACTAATGCGCATTCGTTTTACCCTGCAGTTACTCGTTTGCTTTTGCTTTGTTTTAAATGCATCAGCACAGGAATTTACCCTAAAAGGGGTGATATCAAAAAAAAGCACGCCCGAACGTGTTGGTCAGGTAATGATCAAAAACTTAAAAACCAATGTTACGCTTATGAGCGACGACCTTGGTTGGTTTACAGTTAAAGTTTCGGTTGGCGACACATTGCTGTTTTCGAAAGAAAAATTTACACCGCAAAAGATAGAGGTATTAAATAACAGCGATATGCCCGTTTACCTGCAGCCCCAGATTGTACTGGCCGAAGTGAAAATTACCGGCCAAACCAAGCGCCAGGAGGTTAATGAAATTATGGGCGATTACCGCAAGCAGGGTACTTTTTACGCTGGCAAGCCACCTGTAACGTCGTTTATAACCAACCCGTTAACAGGAATTTATGAGCTTTTTGGCCAAACGCCAAACAGGGCCAAACGCTTTGCTCAATTTTCAAAAGGCGAGATTGAGCAGGCCGAAGTAAACCGGCGGTATAATATCAATTTTGTAAAACAGGTTACCAAAGTGCAATCAGATACCGAGGCGCAACGCTTCATGAATTATTATACGCCAACCTTCGACGAGTTGAAAGGCTGGAATGATTACGACCTGATAAGCCACATCCAAAAATCGTACGATTATTATAAAAACAGCGGGGAAAAAGAGAAGCTTGAGTTGTTGAATTCGCCAACGTTTATCAAATCAGATTCTACCAAGCTATCAAAGCCGGGGCAACACTAAAGAAAGATGTATTGTTAAATGCCCAGCGTTTCGCAGGCTTTTTCGGCAGCAAGCTTCTCGGCATTCTTTTTACTAAATTCTTTGCCCGAACCTGTTATTTCGCCATCAACCAGGGCTTGTACAGTAAATAGCTTGGTATTTTCGCCTTCCTGATTGGTTACCAGCTCAAAAGTAATATCGCGGCCATGGCGCTGGCACCACTCAATTAATTTACTCTTAAAGTTGGTTTCGGTTTGCTCCAGCTTATGAATATCTATATGCGATTTGATGATGTGGTTTATCAAAAAGCTTTTGGTAAAATCGTATCCCTTATCCAAATAGACGGCGCCAATAAGTGCTTCAAAGGCATCGCCAAGCAATGAGCCCTGCCTGCTGGAGTTTAGCATGCGGTTGTCATATTCAATCAGTTTATCAAAACCAAGCTTGCGGCCAAGGGCATTCAGGTTGTTACGGCTCACAATTTTTGATCGCAGCTCGGTTAAAAACCCTTCATCCTCATAAGGGTACAGTTTAAAAAGCACTTCGGCCACTACGCTGCCCAAAACGGCATCGCCCAGGAACTCCAATCGCTCGTTACTGTTTTTTACCCCTTTTTTTACGTTTTGGGCAACAGACTTATGCCTGAATGCCAAACGGTATAAAGACAAATTGCCCGGCACGAAACCGAGCAAATTATTTAAAACCTTAACGTATTTTCTATTGGGCGATATATAAAGCTTGTATAACCGGCTGATAGGCATTAAACCACAATTAATCTACGTATTTCTTGAATATCACAGAAGCATTATGGCCGCCGAAACCAAATCCATTGCTTTGCACTATATTAATATCCCTTTTTTGCGCAGCATTAAAGGTGAAATTAATTTTAGGGTCAAACGATGGATCATCGGTAAAATGGTTAATAGTAGGGGGTATTATACCATTCTTTAAAGCCAATATAGAGGCAATAGCTTCAACCGCGCCGGCAGCACCCAACAGATGGCCTGTCATTGATTTGGTTGAGCTGATATTTATACGGTAAATATCATCGCCAAAAACATCCTGTATCGCTTTAATTTCCTGCGGATCGCCTATTGGAGTGGATGTTCCGTGAACATTCACATAGTCGATATCTGCAGGGGTTAAGTTTGCGTCTTCCAATGCAGATCGCATTACCAGTGCCGCGCCAAGCCCATCCGGGTGTGGTGCTGTCATGTGGTAAGCATCAGCGCTCATTCCGCCACCCATCATTTCGGCATAAATTTTAGCGCCACGGGCCTTTGCATGCTCCAGCTCTTCTAAAATTATGGTACCCGCGCCTTCACCTGCAACAAAACCATCCCTGTCCAAATCAAACGGACGCGATGCCGTTGACGGATCATCGTTACGGGTTGATAATGCGTGCATGGCGTTAAAACCACCGATACCAGCTTCGTTAATGATTGCTTCAGAACCGCCGCTGATAAACATATTAGCTTTACCCAAACGGATATAGTTAAAAGAATCAATAAGCGAATTGTTTGATGAAGCACAGGCAGAAACTGTTGAAAAGTTTGGACCGCGCAAACCATATTTGATCGAGATATGGCCAGGGGCTATATCCGCTATCATCTTAGGAATAAAAAATGGGTTAAAACGTGGGGTGCCATCGCCTTTGGCAAAGTTTACAACTTCATCCAAAAACGTTTTTAAACCGCCAATGCCCGATCCCCAGATAACACCTATACGGCTGGTATCCAGTTTCGAGAAATCTAAACCCGCGTCTTTCACTGCCTCTTCTGTGGAGAAAAGCGCGTATTGAACAAACGGATCTAATTTACGGGCATCTTTACGACCCAAAAAACCATCCGCATCAAAGCCCTTTACTTCACATGCGAACTTAGTTTTGAAATGTGTGGTATCAAAACTTTTAATAAAGGCAGCGCCACTTACCCCATTGATTAAGCCATTCCAATATTCAGAAACGGTATTACCAATTGGAGTAAGTGCTCCAAGCCCGGTTACTACAACTCTTTTGAACTCCATTTAATCCAGTTAGGGAGTCTTATTTAACGTTTTTTTCAAGGTAAGCAACAGCCTGACCTACAGTACCGATAGTTTCAGCCTGATCGTCAGGAATAGCCACGTTAAATTCTTTTTCAAACTCCATGATCAATTCCACGGTGTCTAACGAGTCGGCACCAAGGTCGTTGGTGAAACTCGCTTCTGGTGTAACTTCACTTTCGTCAACACCCAGTTTTTCTACGATAATAGCTTTTACTCTTGAAGCGATATCAGACATAGTCTTTATAGTTTAATGATTAATAAAAATTCAGTGCAAAGAAAAATAAATTCTGTCAATAATCAAATCTAAAACTTTTACAATATAATTCGATAACAAAATTTTATTGAAGCGGTTTGGATTTGTATTTTTGATGCGGTAAAAGTAATGATTTTGAACAGGAAATTTTTAAAGTTTGAGATCGATTTTGATTTTGTGCTTATTGCGGTAACTTCTTCGTTAAAAGATTACCGTGTATGTTATCTTATCAACAAATTTTTAAATTTTAATTTTATTAAAACTGAAGATCTGTCTGTTGATATTCACCCCGGAAGCGAACCCGTTTTGTTCTCCAAATACCATTATAACTGGGAAACCACCGAAACTGATTTTTATTTTATTGGCAATAAAGGCTCTGAGGGCTATTTAGTGCCCGAAATGAAGAGCGCCGATTATTTTTTAATGGTACGTAACTATATTGATGATGCCGACCTTGATAACCTGATATCTACCCTAAATAAAATACCCGAAATTGTTGCCGCAGTAAAGATTGATCCGAAAAAAATAAAATCACGGGAAAATCTGTTATTTTAGCGCAAAATTTTAAAAGTGTTGGTATCACACCTAATGTGAATACAAAGCCAGTTTAACCCGATTAATATGAAATTATACTATAACCGTACTAAGATTGTTGCCACCATGGGCCCGGCATCAGCTAAAAAAGAAGTTTTATTAGCGATGATAAAGGCTGGTGTAAACGTTTGCCGCCTTAACTTTTCGCATGGACGCCCCGAAGATCATAAAGGAGTTATTGATACTATCAGGGAAATTAATGCAGAATACAAAACCAATGTTGGCATCCTTGCCGATTTGCAAGGCCCTAAAATTCGTATTGGTTTAGTAAAAGATGGCGGTATCCACTTAGTAAACGGTACCCAAATAAAAATTACTACCCAGGAATGTATTGGTAACGACGAACAGATTTATATCACTTACGATACCTTCCCACAAGACGTACAGGCCGATGAAATTATTTTATTGGACGATGGTAAACTACAGTTAAGGGTAATTGAAACAAACAGGGTTGATACCGTAATGTGCGAGGTAGTACACGGCGGTATATTAACATCGCGTAAAGGTGTTAACCTGCCCAACACCAAAGTATCTATCCCAAGCTTAACCGAAGAGGATTTAATTAACCTTCAATTCGCGTTAAAATATGATGTAGAGTGGATTGGTTTATCATTTGTACGCACCGGCCAGGATATTATCGAACTTAAAGAAATTATTGCCAAAAGCGGTAAGGCTGCCAAGGTTATTGCTAAAGTAGAAAAACCTGAAGCTATTGATAATATAGACGAAATTATTGCCGCTACCGATGGCGTAATGGTTGCCCGTGGCGATTTGGGTGTTGAAATGCCTTTAGAAGAAGTACCATTGCTGCAAAAAATGATTGCCCGCAAATGCCGCGCGGCTTCAAAACCGGTAATTGTTGCTACTCAGATGTTGGAATCAATGATAACCACCCCGCGCCCAACCCGTGCCGAGGTTAATGACGTTGCCAACTCCGTACTGGATGGCGCCGATGCGGTTATGCTGAGCGGCGAAACCTCTGTTGGCGAGTTCCCGGTTATTGTAATTGAAACCATGGCCAAAATTGTACGCAACGTAGAAGAACTGGGCTATCCGTTTAACTCATCAAAACAGGAGAAAGCCGATACCTCTTCTTCAAATTCTTTAAGCAACGCGCTTTGCGAATCGGCGGTTCACCTGGCACAGCATACCGATGCAGTAGGCATTGTATCTATGACCACTTCTGGTTACACCGCTTTTGAAATATCAAGCCACAGGCCTAAAGCAAGTACTTATATATTTACATCAAACAAGCAGTTGCTTAACGCGCTTAGCCTGGTTTGGGGTGTGCGTTCTTTTTATTACGATAAACTGGAAAGTACAGATGATACCATCAGCGATGTAAACAACATACTTAAAAGTGCAGAGCTTATTAAAGCCGGCGATGTGGTAATTAACACAGCAGCCGTGCCAATTATTAAACAAGGCAAAACCAATATGCTTAAGGTAAGCGTTATTGAATAATAATAAAGTTTAATATTACAATGAGGGCGGGTAGTGTTTATACATTACCCGCTTTTGTTTTTTATAAGATGTAAGCAGCGCTCCTGCTTTAGTTAAGCAGGTCAATTTGCTGCCCTATCGCTTCCAGTTCATGCTGGTGAAAGGCACTGGTGTATGATAATGCTTTGTATTGCTCCATGCCTGTTTTGTAAATATTGGCTATCCAAACCCCATGCATATAAAGCGAATAATAAACCCCTTTGATCACCGGGTCGGATTTGGCGCGGATATTCAGATCAAACTGCTTGCCCTTCACGGCATATTTTATGTCGAATTTTTTCATAGATGTAAGTGATTGATGATCTAAACATTCAAAACCGGCGCTTTGTTTGTTTAAATCATTGGTTTGTAGGTGCCTTTAAAAACCCAATTTAGAAAAAAAAATAATTTCATCCTAATCATTGCAACGTACGTTTTAAATACATACCTTTGATTTGACATGAAAGATACAACCAACCAAACGATACCCACCAAAACCGAAATGGATGTACTACAGGTACTTTGGAAACACGGACCATCAACCGTGCGTTTTGTGCATGATAAGCTTAACGAGCAAAAAGACGCTGTAATTTATACTTCAACCCTGAAGCTGATGCAGGTAATGAAAGAAAAAGGTATGCTTGACCGCGACGAAACCAATATGAAGCATATATACCGCGCCACGCTTGAAGAGGGCAAAGTTAAGGTAAACATGCTTGGCCGCTTTGTTGATTCGATGTACGATGGATCTGCAAGTAACCTGATGGTTGCTTTATTGGGCAGCGATAAAACATCTGATAAAGAATTGCAAAAAATAAAAGAGCTACTGAACAATTTTGATAAAGCTAAATAATTAAATACCCAAAATATGCCGCTGCTTACCACAACCCCCGATACTGCCGGCCGCCTGATACAGGCCTTTAGTTGGATGCTTATCCACTCATTATGGCAGGGCTTGTTAATTGCTGCGCTGACCGTTATCAGCTTAATGCTGGCCCGCAAAGCAAGCGCGGCGGTAAGGTATAACCTGGTGCTTTTACAATTTTTATTGTTTGCCGGTTCATGCGCGCTTACGTTTATATGGATATGGAACAGCAATGCGTTGCAACCCGCTGTAAAGCCGCTTGCAGGTGCTGTAGGCTATAATGCCGCACAGTTTTTTAATTTAAATGCGGCAGGTATAAAAGTATTTACACAAACCTGTGCCAACTACTTTACGGCCAATGCTCCGGTGGTGGTGTTGCTTTGGTTTACGTTGTTTGTGTTTAGGGCTATAAAAATGATGCGGTCGGTACTTTACATCCACCAGGCCAGGCGCAGGTATATATCGGCGCCTGCCCAATACTGGCAACAAAAGGTAACTGCGCTTTGCCAAAAGCTGCAATTAACAAAAGCTGTACAGCTTTTTGAGTCGGGCTATGTAAAAGTGCCTTTGGTAGTAGGGCATTTAAAACCCATCATATTAATACCTGTAGGTTTGCTTGCCGGTTTACCAGCCGGCCAGGTTGAAGCTGTGCTGCTGCATGAGCTGGCCCACATCAGGCGTAATGATTACGTTGTTAATTTTATACAGGTGCTGGTAGAAACCGTTTTCTTTTTCAATCCCGGCCTCCTGTGGATCTCTTCCCTGCTGCGCGATGAGCGCGAAAACTGTTGCGATGATATAGCCCTGGCCCAAACACAAAACAAACGCGAGTTTGTGCAGGCGCTCATCAGCTTTAAAGAGTATTCTTTGTATGGCACGGCATATCAGGTGGCCTTTCCCGGCAAAAAAAATCAATTGCTGCAACGCATCAGCCGGATACTTCAAAATCAAAATAAGGGCATCGGCGCATCCGAAAAAATTTTCTTCCTGGCCGGCATTATCATACTATCGTCAATGGTGGCAACGGCGGCCATTAGCCAGGTAAGGGAAATAACCCGGCATATGGCCAAAACGGAAGTTGTACACAGCAATTCTTTTAACCATAAAGTTACAGCATCTGTTAAGTTAAACGATGGCACAGCGCTAAGCCATCAGGCAAAAACAGATGCCACCTGGGCAAAACATCAACAGTCTTTTGCCGAACCGGCAAGCCTGCCTATGCCAAAAGCACCTGCCGAAATGAAACCGGTTGACCAGCCACAACCTCCGCCGGCGGCCGAAATGCGGGAGAAGCTAAAAAAAGATGCTGCGCGGATGGCTGCTGATGCAGAAAAAGTGATTGCCGACCGCGAATTACTAAACAGCCATGATACCCCGCTTAAACCGCGGCAAGCAGAAACGGCTGATCAAGTCAAACACGATCAGGAACAGGCCCGTAAAGACCAGCAACAGGCCGCTCGCGACCAGGAGCAGGCCAAACGCGATCAGCAGCAGGCTTTGATAGATCAGCAACAAGCCCAAAAAGACCAGGAGCAGGCCAAAAAAGACCAGGAACAGGCCCGTAAAGACCAGGAGCAAGCGTTTAAAGATCAGCAAGCCGTAAAGAAACCAAATGTAAGTGTACAGTTATAAATATACCCGCTAATGGCAGTTAGCAAAGGGAAAGCGCGCCCCTTGCTGCAGGCTTAGCATTTTTTAAACCCAACAGGTTATGCATTTTTAAAACTTGCCGCAAGGCGGGCCGGAATTGTATTGCCTTTTTTTTAACCCACAAATCGTCAAAAATAAAATGAAAACAAACTATTTAAAACATGGCATACTTATAGCCGCCATTGCCTTTACTACGACAGCTTACGCACAAAAAAAAGGAAAGCTAAGCGACGAAGATTACAAATACAGTAATTACGACCAGGTAGTAAACCGCAACGGCAAACAGGTAGAAGAATTTAAAACCAATTGGAATGGCACCGTTTATAAGGCAGAGCTGATAGCCGGGAAACTGACAGAACTTTATGTAGATGGCGAAAAAATACCTGCAGCCAAATGGGGCGAATACAGCACAATAATCAGCAAAATAAGGGAGCAGATTAGGCTGGATAAAATTCAGGCTAAAAAGGACCAGGCACAGGCCGCCCGTGACCAGGTGCAGGCTAAAAAAGATCAGCAACAAGCCCTGAAAGACCAGGAGCAAGCCAAACGCGACCAACAGCAGGCCGTGCGAGACCAGGAACAGGCCAAACGTGATCAGGAGCAAGCTAAGCGCGACCAGGAAAATGCCGCAAATGAACAAGTGCAAGCCCGGCACGACCAGGAAAACGCCGCCCGAGACCAGGAGCAGGCAAAAAAAGATCAGGAGCAGGCCATGAAAGACCAGCAACAAGCCCGGCTTGACCAGATACAGGCTAAAAAAGACCAGGCACAGGCCAAAGCAGACCAGCAACTGGTAAAGCAATTAATAACCGATTTGGTGAGCGATAATATTGTAGCCAATGAAAATAGTGTTCATGATTTAACACTGAATGCCGATGAGATGACGGTTAATGGCAAAAAACAACCCGAAGCGGTTTTTAATAAGTACAAAGAAAAATACAAACGATTCACTGTAAGCAACTTTAGCTACGGCAATCAATCGGGGGTGCATACTTATAATGGGCTGCATATTAGTCATTGAGCCGGGCTATTGATGTGCAGGTTATAGCCTTCAGATGTTTGCAAATGACATTTCTTTTCAGGGGCCTGCGGGCAAACGGGCCCCTTACTGTTAATGCGCGTTTAGGGCATATTGTTCAGCGCCTGTTTTGACCATAAGCACAAACATTCGATGTGCCTGAATTGTGCAAAACCTCAATTTAGTGTTAACCATGAAAAAATCAACACATTGTTTATCAGGTATTTAAAAATTAAATTTCTGAAATATGTTAAGTTATGTTAACCATGTTTATATGCGTTTGCCCTGGTTGAGCTCCCTGATGTTAAGCGCTGCAAATTCGGAAATAATCCCTAATTTTAATTCAATAAACTACTATTCGAAATAGCCGGTTCCGAAATGAAGTACTACACCATCGCTCCACCCGAAATGTTGAAACCTTATGTGAGGTTTTACTGGGTGCTGGAGCATGAGTTATCAGCGGGCGAATCGGAGTATGTTTACCGTTCCATTGCTGATAGCTGCACCGAAATGGTTTTTCATTACCAGTCGACATTTGATGAACTAACCAATAAAGGGGTCGAAAACGGCGGGCCATCAGGCATACAGTTTCAAAGTACACGGTACCGGCGGTTTATAACCACACAAAGCTTTGGCATTTTCGGCGCGTATCTTTATCCTTTCGCGGTACCCATGTTATTTAATACTCCAAGCAGCCAAACCAGTAACCTGGCTTTAGATTATGATACCTTTTTAGGAAATTCAGGCCGGTTGCTGGAAGAGCAGATTATGCTTGCCCCAAATAACCAGCAACGGGCCAATATCTTATCAGCCTATTTAATAAAGCTACTCCGGGGTAGTGCGCTCCGGGACGACAGAATTATCACTTCCATAAGGCAGGTTATCCATGCCAATCAAAACCAAACGGTTGCCCAACTGGCCGATACTTATAACCTATCGGTAAGGCAGTTTGACAGGCGGTTTAAAGAGTACGCGGGCTTTAGTCCCAAAACCTACCTGCGCGTGGTACGCCTGCATAATGCCATTCAACAATACGACAGCAGCAAAACCCTCACACAAATTGCGCTGGATTGCGGCTATTACGACCAATCGCATTTTATACATGATGTAAAAGCGTTTACCGGCTACCATCCCGGCTTTTACTTTTCGGGTAAGGCCGAGGGCTTTATCAGCATTGGTTGAAATTCAGAAGTCAAAATGCCATTAGTCAACAGGAAACAGAGCAACGTTGAAATTTAAAACTATGTCTGGTTTTTACAATTTCGATTAAAGCGGTTAGCCTACATTTGTTTAAAAACCAACCCAAATGGAACCTGAAAAAAGCATCCCCGAAAACTATCAGCGCATTATGCCTTATCTTGTTGTGCCCGATGGCGATAAATTTATTGAGTTTATGAAAACCGTATTTGGCGCTACCGAACAATACAAAGCCATGCGCGATGAAAACACCATAATGCATGCCGAGCTCAACATTAAAGGCAGCACCATTATGTTTGCCGGCTGCACCGATACCTATACCCAGCAAAATGCAGGCATGTTTATTTATGTAGATAACTGCGACGAAATCTACCATAAAGCCCTTGATAACGGAGCCGAGAGCATCATCCCCCCGGCAGATCAGCCTTACGGGCGCAGCGCGGGGGTTAAAGATCCGTTTGGGAATACATGGTGGGTGAACAATGTGATATAGGCTACAGAATTAACGCGATCTAAATAAAGTAACGAATTCTTTTCCGCGGGCTGTGTCCTCACAGCCCGCTATTCCTGTCGCCTGGAGTAAACCAACAGATAAGCAGCAATCAGAACAGGCTTGGCCCCAGGTAGGGTTCTACCGATTTAACATCAGTCATCAAAACAATTTTTCCTGACTTTATCTTCCGCCGGAACCAAAGCCGGGATAAATCATTATCTTGGTTTCAATTTTGAACTGAAACTTCGGCAATAACTAACCTTAAACCAAAAGAATGGAAATCCTGGCAGTGTTTTTTTTAGTGGTCCCCTTTATCATAGCTTCGCTTGGCTCTTATTGGATTGGGTTTCTTGTGCGCAAAAAATTACGCTCGGCAGGCAATAAATACGTTAAGCCCATTGGTATTATAACCGTGGTCATTAGCTTTCTATTTATTTTCGCTGCTATATTCCTTCTCATTACCTACAACTTCCGGATAGAGCGGTAGGTTATTACGTTTTTTCCTGATCAGCCATTCGGCAAATAACAGGTTGGGTACAAAACCCATCCAGGCATCAATCATATATAAATGTACCGGATCTACATACACAAAACCCGAAATGATTGTTTTCCACAAACGCAGAGTGACTGCCGACAGCGTGAGCGCATAGCTCCTGATCATGAATTTTTTATGCGCTGTTACATTGCCCCTTTTTATTTCAATAACAGCCTTGAGGGTAAACCAAAACCACAAACAATCCAAAATAACAAACGCGGTTTTCCCGGGCAGTTGTCCATTGGCATAAATAGCCATGATGAATGCAACCGGGAAATTGAAGAAAATATCATAGGCATATATCTTACCTACCAGCCGGTGGAGTTCTTTATGCTCTTTTAATATGGTATCCGAAAATTGTGTAAATCCGGCCAATAACGTGAATATGATGGTGAACACATGGCAATAAAACGCAATTTTCCATGGAAGGATATGCAAGTATGCTTGTTTGAATTGCAGGAAACCTATATTATCCTGCATGGGGATATAGCGCACAATCCCTATCAGCATTAAAAATGTGGCCATGCTAAGCAACAGGTAAATGCCAATGGTTTTGATGATATATTTTGCTGTTTCCAGTGATTTGATAATTTGAGGACTACGCCATGGTTAAAAATAGCAATAATGTTTTCTAATTGTTTCTTTACTTTTTTCCTGCAATCCAACAGTGGCATAAATCCAACGGATTCCGGTTCAGAAAGATTTTCAAGGGAAGTATTAAATACCGGTACCCCTAAACCAACAAGCACCGTCTAACCAACAACTCTACAACTTCAGCTTAAATATAAACCCGGTTGCTAAACCCAGTTGCTGGTTGTTTAGCAGCAGCCCTGTGTTGTGCGTGTAAAACGCATCGTAGTGTTTGGCATTGATGAAATAGCCTATGCGTGGGCTTAGTTCAAAGGTGAGGTTAAGGCCGTACAGCCAGCTTTGTTGGGTATAGTAGTCGGTTTTGTGTTTGCTTAGTTTTATTGTCGAAAAGCCAAACATGGGTGATAGCATTATGGGATGGCCTGCTTTATTGAAAATAAAATTGTAGGTAAAGTCAAAGTCCGACTCATAGTTTTTTATGCCGCCGATACCGTAATTAAACTGCCCGTCGAACAAGAAAAACAGTTCGTGGTACAGCCGGAACTGCGTATTAATGTTGAACCCATAAATACTGATGCCGCTGACACTTTTTGATAATGCCGGCTGATAACCCGACAGGTTAAGCGGAAGCTTGTTGATGCCGAGGATATAACGGACGTTATCATCAATCATATAGTTAACAATTACCGTCAGTACATTTTTACGCTTTTGCTTAGTCCCTGCGGTATCAACCAATGGTGGGGCTATACTGGTAAAACCCGTATCTGCTTTGGTAATGATCATTTGCCCGGGGGCATCAGCTGAAGGCTTTGCAGGATTGCTGACTTTTATATCTTCCGAAAATTCGGGGATGATGCTGGGGTAGGGCAGGCGCTTTACCCCGCCGGTATCAATACTTGTTGATTGGTAGTCGATCACCGTATTTAGGTCGAACTTACCGTGATGGGTAATACTGATTTCTTTTACCCCATCCAGGTACCACTTATGCCCCAGCTGCCGGTAATCGGTGATTCCGGTATTTTTATCAATAGGGATGAATATAGTGTGGGTAACGTGGTATTTGGTAATGGCTATGCGCACAAAGGCATAGGTAGCGGTATCAATGTATAAAGTACCACCATTGCCCTTATTTTTGGTGCCATAAAAATTAACCACAAACACGCGGTGGCCATTTATCCAATCTTTGCCATTCAGGGTGTATTGATAATCTTTGGATTTGATATCGAGTACATCCATACGGCTGTGTACATAATCGCGGGTTACGGCATCGGTATAGCCGGCCAGCCAATGCACATTCAGGTCAGAGTTTGGATTTGCTGCTATTGTATCTTTCTTGTGCACCAGCATTACATTGGGTCGGCTGTTATCGGTATAAGGCGGATAGTACATTTTAACCTGGGCATTATTATGGTAAAAGTACTGATAGGTCGCGCTGTCGCGGGCTTCGTGTACCATCTGTATGTCGCCGTTGATAATGATACTTTTATCCGGGTAGTTTTGCGGAATTTTACGGATAGCCCGGTGTACAATGCTTTCGCTGTTTGCAATTACCACCTCGACCAGCTGGCGCGTGGCAGGTATTAATTGAATGTTATAGGGGACATCCAGCTTAAAGGACTGCTGCTGTTGCTGGTAACCAATGCAGGTAACATGAATACCAAACTGTACGGCCACCTCTTTTTTTACAACCAGTACAAACTCGCCATCGGCATTGGTGGATGTGCCGTAATTGCCCATTTTAATAGTAGCCCCAGGTATGCCCCGCCCGGTTTTGGCATCGGCAACTTTACCATTTAGCGTAACTATCTGTGCAATTGACGCCGAGCAGCAAAATATGAGCAATAAAAAGCATCCTGATACTTTTTTTATCATTGTGTTTTGGGTTTTGGTATAACAAATAAACGGTACCGGCCGGATGCAGGGAGCGATAAGTCTATTTAACCTAAAAGGTAAGTATTATTTATGGAAATTATTAAGCCACCGCATCATTAATAAAAATTAAATTTATAACATGATCCAGTTTCCTCATTTCCGTTTAAAAAAAGCACTTGCAGCTATATTGCTATGCTCAATTACTTGCGTTGCTATGGCTCAAACCGATAGCGTATACAAGCAGTTGCCAGATGCGCGGCAAAAAGTGCCGTTGTACATCATCAACTCGGATATTATTGGTGGCGGCGGCTCTATTAATGTTAGCAACATTAAAGCGATAAACGTTTTAAAAGGCAATGTGCCCGATTTGGCCCGGTATAAAAACCTGGATAAATATGGGGTTATTATATTTATACTTAAGGATAGTGTGAAGGTAGAAGCTAAGTCGTTAAACGATATTAAGCTTTGGCTAAATATGAAGGGCGAGGCTGATTTTGCGGTTGATGGTTTTTTTGTCGAGAATAAAAACTTACGGGTAGCTACTGCAGATATCAACGAGATTAACGTGATAAAAAAAGACCAGCAAAATAAGCTGCTCAATGATGTAATTAACGTTTGGACCATACCTCCCGGCTCCCGAAAAGGCGAAGCGCCCCACAGCAATCCAGGTAAACCAGGCGAAATTTATATCAGGTGATGGATTGTTGTTATATTAGTGAAAACAACATAACAATGAGAACAACATTTGAGTTATCAAATAATACATCATCCGAAATAACCATAGTTCATGAGCCCGAATGCTTCGAATTTCAGCTTCCGGTAAATGAAAATATCACTATTGAAACCAACGCCTGCACGGAAAGCATAGTTTTAAATGTCTGGGAACTTAATGGAGCAGTAGGAATTTCTATCCTTGGTGATAAAAGCCATTATAACGTATACCATAAAGGCGAAAATGTATTTGAAAAATATATGGACTGAATTTGAATGCAGGCTATGACCTAACCGCTCTTCAGCTTCGTTGGAATGTGGGCTTTGAAAACCTGGTGCTGCTTCGGGCCTTACTATACACCTAACCCACATTCAAGCCCCTCTTTCCTGCGCAGCAGGAGAGAGGGATGGCGAGCGAAGCAATGCCAGGGTGAGTCTTCGCCGCCAGGCTTCTCGCCCATCACATCTCACAGCACCTGGTTAAACTCCAGCCTTTCCCCATCGGGCCCGGTGATGTTGAAATATCTACAGCCGTTTTTCCAGAACTGCAGGAACACAGGTTCAGGTTCAATCACGTTAAAACCCGCCTCGGTTATCACCTTAAAGGCCTCGTCGATATCGCTTACATCAAACGCCACATGATCTATGTGTCCGTTGCTTCTTGAACGGATTGCAGGCAGGCCCGCATCGGGCAGCTGGTACAGCTCCATGATGATATTACCGCTTTGCATCATTACACAGGTGCCTGTACCGCCGTTATCGGTAAACGGCGCTTCCATTACGTTGCCGAAGCCAAGGCGACTGTAAAAAAACTGCGATGCCTCCAGGTTGGTTACCGGCACGCCAATGTGCTGGATAGCGTTGATTTTAAAATTGATAGCGTTGCTCATAACAGGTAGCTGTTTTATTGTTTTAGTATAGGTAAAAGTTGCTTAACGAAGTTAAATCATTTTACACAGTGTTAACACATTTGCCATAAATTGCTGTTAAACTTGCATCGAAATCAATCATAGATGAAAATTGGAATCGTATGTTACCCAACCTTTGGCGGAAGCGGGGTTGTTGCTACCGAACTTGGTAAAGCACTTGCAAACCGCGGTCACCAGGTACATTTTGTTACCTATAACCAGCCTGCACGGTTAGACCTTTTTTCTGAAAACCTTTTTTACCACGAGGTTTCGGTAAGCAATTACCCGCTGTTTGATTTCCCGCCTTATGAACTGGCCCTGGCCAGCCGTTTGGTTGATGTAGTACGCCATGAGCAATTAGATGTATTGCATGTGCATTATGCTATACCACATGCTTCGGCAGCATTTATGGCTAAACAAATACTGGCCACTTATGGCATCTATATCCCCGTAGTTACCACCCTGCATGGTACCGATATTACACTGGTTGGTAAAGACCGTACATTTAAACCGGTAGTTACCTTTTCTATCAATAAATCGGATGGCGTAACCGCCGTATCCGAAAACCTGCGATCAGACACGTATAAATTTTTTGATATCGAAAACGATATTAAAGTGATCCCCAACTTTATTGACTTAACCCGTTTCAGCCTTAAAGCAAAAGACCACTTTAAAAAAGCGATAGCGCCATTTGGCGAAAAGATACTGGTGCACACCTCCAACTTCCGTAAGGTAAAACGTACCGAAGATGTGGTGAAGATATTTGCCCAGGTGATTAAATCCATCCCCTCAAAATTATTAATGGTGGGCGATGGCCCCGAACGCTCGGGCTGCGAGCAGTTATGCCGCGATCTTGGCGTTACCGATAATGTACGCTTTTTGGGCAAGCAGGATGCCATTGAGGAGATCCTATCGGTAGCAGATTTATTCCTGATGCCATCACAATCCGAGAGCTTTGGTTTGGCAGCGCTGGAGGCCATGGCATGCAAGGTGCCGGTGATCAGCAGTAACGCCGGCGGTTTACCCGAGCTGAACGTCGACGGCGAAACCGGCTTTTTGAACAATGTTGGCGACGTAGACGGTATGGCCGAACGGGCCATATACATCCTGGAAGATGAAGCCCGCCTGGAAACCTTTAAAAACAATGCCCTTGCCCGCGCCAAACTATTCGACCTGGCCACCATACTCCCGCTTTATGAAAATTACTACATTGAAGTGGTAGAACGCAGCAAAGATAAGGTGGTGTAAAGAGCCTCACACAACCCTCGCCAATGCTATTAAGTTAAGTAATTAAGGTCGATTTAATATCGAACACTGAATATCCAATTTCGAATAATGAAGGAAAAACTTCGGTGTTGGATATTCGAAATTCAGTGTTCGATATTATTTTTCACTTCTGCTTCTCTTAACTTAATAGCAACTGGGTAGGTATACCGATCTTTTAGAAATCTGCACATCCAAAACGGCTCAGCCCTCAATAAAGTTAATCTGCACACCTGAAATCTGCATATCTGCACATTTAACGCAACTTTGTAACAATCTCACATCCCTCCAATAATCTGCATATCCGCACATTTGAAATTTGAACATTTATTGCACCTTTGCAAAAACTACTAATATTCAATATCAATGAAAGAAGGGCTTAAAATTGCCATTGGCGCCGATCATGCCGGCTTCGATTATAAACAAGCTTTATCGGCCGATATCCCGGCCGATCAGTTAAAAGATTTCGGTACCTATTCCAATACCTCTGTTGACTACCCCGATTTTGCACATCCGGTAGCGTCAGCAGTTGAAAGTGGTGAGTGCGATTTAGGCATCCTGGTTTGCGGCAGCGCCAACGGCGTAGCCATTACCGCCAATAAACACCAGGGCATCCGCGCTGCCATTTGCTGGAACGAAGAACTGGCCGTACTGGCCCGCAGCCATAACAACGCCAATATTGTATGTATCCCCGCCCGCTTCATCAGTATCGACGAAGCTAAAAAAATAGTACAGGCATTTTTCACCACCGAATTTGAAGGGGGCCGCCATGCCACCAGGGTAGGAAAAATTTCCTGCTGATTTTAGGTGAAAGGGTAAAGGTAAAAGGCGAAAGGCAGAAAACGACCTGGGCTACAACTCATTCCTTTCATTCCTGTGCAGCGGTCTTGATACTTGATACTCGCTACTTGATACTAAAAAAGCAGCAGTCTTGATACTCGCTACTTGATACTAAAAAAGAAACTGACTTAATTAATTACCATACATGAAAAAAGTAACATTACTGGCGTTTTCTGCTGCAATAGCGGTTAATGCCTGTGCGCAGCAAAACCCTACTGCCATGAAGTACGGGAAGCTGATTACGGCCGAGGATGCCAAAAAACATTTGAGCATCCTGGCCTCTGACGAATTTGAAGGCCGGGAAACCGGTAAGCCCGGGGCCGAAAAAGCCGCAAACTACATAGCCGGCGAATTTAAAAAATTAGGGCTGCAGGCCCCGGTAAACGGATCGTACTTCTTTAACGTTCCCCTGGTACAAAGCGCATTAAAAGTATCGGCCTTTACTGTTAATGGCAAACCATTTGTTTTAGGGCAGGATTTTATACCTAACGGTACTGTGCCCGATAAAAATGTAAGTGGCAGCGAAGTTGTATTTGTGGGCTTCGGCACCGAAAGCGAAATAGGATCAACTGATCTTGCGGGCAAAGTAGTGTTGTGGATAAACGAGGATAAACCCGAAGAAGGAAAAACACCAAATGTGGCTGTACGCATGACCACTGCGCGTTTAAAAGTATTTGCCAACCTGCAAAGTAAAAAACCCGCTATTATTTTGGCCGCCAACGGCGATTTAACTGCTTTACTTAAACGTTTCGGCAGGAGTATTGCAAGCCCGCGTTTAACTATCAAAGAAGATGCAGCTAAAGCCAATGCAGGCGTGCCTGTTTTTCATGTAACTACAGCGATAGCTGATGAACTGGTAAAATCAACAGGAAAAACTTATAGCGATTTAAAATCCGCCGCTGCAACTACACCTATTGTAACCACAAAAGCCGATTTTACAGCCAATTTTTCAAATGACCGTACCGACGTTAAAGCTGTTGACGTTGTAGGCTTTATGCCAGGCACCGATTTAAAAGACGAAGTGCTGGTGTTTTCGGCCCATTATGACCATATCGGGTTAGAGGCTGACCCTAAAGCTAAAGACAAAGTAAATAACGGTGCTGATGACGACGGATCGGGCACTACGGGTATTCTTGAAATTGCCCGTGCGTTTTCGAAAGCTAAAAAAGACGGCCACGGCCCACGCCGCAGTGTTTTATTTTTAGGCAACGTTGGCGAAGAAAAAGGTCTCTTAGGCTCTGAATACTATACTGATCATCCTATTTATCCATTGGCTAATACCATTACCGATCTAAATATCGACATGATTGGCCGCGTAGGCGAAGAATACATCGGCAAGCCCGATTCTGCTAACTATGTATACCCTATCGGCTCGGCTATGCTAAGCAAAGATTTGCATGATATTGGCGAAAACGCTAACAATACTTATACCCACCTAAAACTGGATTATAAATATGATGATCCTAATGATCCCAACCGTTTTTATTACCGCAGCGATCATTACAACTTTGCAAAACATGGCGTACCCATTATTTTCTACTTCAACGGCGTACATGCCGATTATCATCAGCCAGGCGATGAAGTAAGCAAAATTAACTTCCCGTTACTGGCAAAACGTGCGCAATTGGTATTTTACACGGGTTGGGAGTTAGCCAATCGTGATAAAAAACCGGTTGTTGATGGAGCGAAATAGTTTTGAGTAATAAGTAGTGAGTTTTGAGTTAAAAATAATCGACGGAATTAATATTTCTGCGTTTTAACTCAAAACTCATTACTCAAAACTCACCACTTCCCACTAAAATCCCTAAATTCGCATATATGGGAAGCACTGCCGAGGAATTTTTGGTTGCATCAGAGGAGAAGGTATTTGATGCAGACCACCGCCGTATTATCAATAACAGTATTGATAAGTACAACGCGGCTGCAGCAAGCGGCATATCGCGCATAGCAAATCTGGATAATGCCAAGAAAAAAGGCCATGTGATCAAGTGGAAGGTGATGGAAAACCTGGACAAGTTTTTGCCCGAGTTTGAAGCCAATTTCCAGCGCAGGGGCGGCAAAGTGATCTGGGCCAATGATGCCGAAGAGGCCAACCGCGAAATCTTGAACATTATTCAAAAGGCAAAAGCCAAAACGGTTGTAAAATCCAAATCGATGGTAACTGAAGAAATTCATCTGAATGAATTTTTGAAAGAAAACCACATCGAATCATTAGAAACCGATCTTGGCGAATACATTGTACAACTATTAGGGCAAGCACCTTACCATATTGTTACCCCGGCAATGCACCTGAGCAAGGAGGATATTGCCAAACTATTCAATCAGCATTTCGGCACTCCTTTAGATGCCACAGCCGAGGAGCTAACCCTCAAAGCACGGGAATTACTACGGGACAAATACCTGCAGGCCGATGTTGGCATAACCGGCGCTAATTTCCTGCTGGCCGATACGGGTAGCGTAGCCATCAGCGAAAATGAGGGAAACGCCCGCTTGTGCACCACCTTCCCGAAGATTCATATTGCGGTGGTGGGTATAGAAAAAGTTATTCCCTCTATAACCGATCTTGATTTATTTTGGCCAATGCTGTCAACCCACGGTACAGGGCAAAACCTTACCGTTTACAATACCATATTAAACGGCCCGCGCCAGCCTAATGAAACCGATGGCCCCGAAGAAATGTACGTGGTGTTGCTTGATAACGGCCGCACCAACTTGCTGGCTCAAAAAGAGCAACGCCAGGGCTTATATTGCATTCGTTGCGGGGCCTGCCTCAATGTATGCCCGGTTTACCAGAATGTGGGTGGTCACACGTACAACACTACTTATAGCGGCCCTATTGGCGCTATTATAACGCCGCATACCGATGGTATGGAGGAATTTAAACACCTAAGCTACGCATCAAGCCTTTGCGGCCGTTGCACCGAGGTTTGCCCGGTTAAGATAGATATTCACAAAATGCTGTTGCTTAACCGCCGCGACGCCGTTAATGAGGGCCTGGTAACCACCAAAGAGCGCTGGGGCTGGGCCGTTTGGAAAAAAGGAATGCTGAAACGCAGTCTGACAGATTTTTTTGGCGGCAAAATGAAAAACTTTTTCCTTCGTTTTTTCTTTAAAAATACCTGGGGACATTTAAGGGAAATGCCCGAAGTTGCCGAAAAATCGTTCACCAGGCAATGGCAGGAAAAACACCAGGGCGAAGAATAATCGTAAATCCATCCACCATGCGAAAAGTAATTTTAAATCTGGCCATGAGCCTTGATGGCTACATTGAGGGCCCAAACGGAGAGTACGACTGGTGTTTTGCCGATCAGGATTATGGGATGACGGAATTTTTGAACCAAGCTGACGCCATATTCCTGGGCCGTAAAAGTTACGAAATGTTCATTGATACTGATCCCGGGTTGTTCGCGGCGCTTAAAATGTACGTGTTTACCGATACGCTAACCTCTGTTGCTGGCAACGCAGAAATCATTCGCTCTGCAGATTTTGACCTTCGTGTTGATGAGATAAGGCATCAGCCGGGAGGAAGCATCTGGCTGTTTGGCGGCGCCGAATTGGTGGCCGCGTTTGTGGCTAAAAAGCAAATTAACGAGTTTTTACTATCTGTACACCCGGTGATATTGGGCGCAGGCAAACAGTTGTTTGATGTTAAAGGCCGTACCGACCTGATGTTCCTGGGTTGCGAAACCTTTTCGAGCGGCCTGGTGCAGTTGCGCTACACTTTTAAGCCGCAATTTGATATGGATATGATTGATTTTTAAAATCGCTTACAAAACACCCAATGTCTTCAGTTCATCCGCTAATTCGTCGGCCGATTTAAAATGAATGGTTTTGATGCCCATCTTTTCTGATGCCAAAACATTGCGGTAATTGTCGTCAATAAATAAGGCTTCGGCAGGGTTAACGTTATATCTATCGAGCAGGATCTGGAAAAACTCAGGCGCCGGCTTACGCATTTTTTCGGTACCGGATACTACTACGCCATCAAACCAGTTTAAAAAATCAAAACGGGCCTGTGCAAAAGGAAATGTCTCTGCCGACCAATTGGTGAGCGCGTAGATTTTATATTTATTACTCGCCTTTAACTGTTTAAAAATCTCGACGGTGCCATGAAAAGGTTCGCCTAACATTTCTATCCACCGGCCATAAAACGCCCTGATATTGGCCTCGTGCTCCGGGAACTGAGCTACCAGCAAATCGGTGCCCTCTTGTAACGACCGGCCGGCATCCTGTTCTTCGTTCCAGTCCGAAGTGCAAACATTGGCGAGGAAATCGTGCATTTCCTGCTCGTCGTCAAATATTGTTTTGTAAACGTAGTGCGGGTTCCAGTCTATCAAAACTGCGCCAAGGTCGAATATGATGGTATTGATCATTTCTTATCAGTATGCTCGTAAATTTTTGCGTCGGTTACTACAGAATCTTTAAGGGATAGGATTAGCTGTTTAACGTATAGTGGTTTTCCAGGTTTCCTTATCTCTAAAATTTCGTAAAGCATCTCACTCTTGCTGCTTTGCTGCGGACGGTGTAGTAAGTGAATCACCTCCTGGTATTTTAACCCTTTGAGTTTTTGGTTTTGCAGTAAATCGTCAACCATGCCATCGCGATAGCTAAATGTTAAGCCATCGCCATCGTTCCAATCGTCCCGGTTAAATTTAGAATGACTTTTACAGGCCGCAAACGACAGCGTAATGAAACAAAAAAGAATGATGAGTTTTTTGTTGCGCATTGAAGTAATTTTCACAGATCAAATATAACTACGAATAGTAAAATTGACGAATGAATAACAAGACTTCCAAAGTTTTAAAACGGCGAAGCCCTCAACGAGGCCAAAAACAATATTATCGAGTTAAACTTCGGAAGTCTAAGCGCCTATTACTTAGCGTTCAACAAATAGCCTTTAAAATCTTCAAAGTCCTTGCTGATAGATATCGCCAATTTTGTTTTTGATTCCAGTTCTTTCACCTGCGCGGGCACATTAATTTTAGCGGTTATTTCGGCGCTAAATACATCGGGGAATTTACAAGGGTGAGCGGTTGATAAAAACACGCCTGCGGTATCTGCACTGGCGTGATCATGCTGATAATCTGTCAATGCCTGCCAGGCAATAGCGGTATGCGGGCAAACCACGTAATTATAAGTATCAAATACCCAATTGATGGCTTTTACTGTTTCATCATCGTTATAAGTAAAGCCTGTCACTAATTTCTTCAGCTCATCCATATCTGTTTTAAACAGATCGGCAATGCGTACCCAATTGCTCGGGTTGCCCACGTCCATGGCGTTTGACAAGGTTGCCACCGATGGTTTTGGCTGATAAATACCTGTTTTTAAAAACTCGGGCACGGTATCATTTGCATTTGTAGCTGCTATAAACTTTTCGACAGGTAAGCCCATTTTCCAGGCCAATAAACCGGCACCGATATTGCCAAAGTTCCCGCTTGGTACCGAGAAGATTACCTTTTTAACACCCTGCCTTAGCAACTGCGCGTAAGCATTAAAGTAATAAAAGGTTTGCGGCACCAAACGCGCAATATTAATAGAATTGGCCGATGTCAGGCGGAATTTTGCGTTCAGTTCGGGATCGGTAAAAGCTTGTTTAACCAAAGCCTGGCAATCATCAAACGTGCCATCAACCTCAAGGGCGCGAATATTTTGCCCGTTTGTGGTTAATTGCTGTTCCTGCACACCGCTTACTTTGCCTTTAGGGTATAATATAGTAACCCTTGTATTGGGTACACCTAAAAAGCCTAAGGCTACGGCGCCGCCGGTATCGCCGCTGGTAGCAACCAGTACATCCAGCTGTTTTTCGCCTTCTTCTAAAAAGTAGCTCATTACACGGCTCATGAACCGGGCGCCAAAATCTTTAAACGCTAAAGACGGGCCGTGGAAAAGTTCCAGCACGTGCACGTTATCATCCAGCTTTACAACCGGCGCATCAAAGTTGATGGCGTCATCTATCAAAGCTTTCAAATCATCAGCCGGCATCGCATCGCCTAAAAGATTTTTAGCTACTTCAAAGGCAATTTCGGGCAGGGTGTACTTGTCCAGGTTATTGATAAAATCGTCACTCAAACGCGGGATGCTGATAGGCATATATAAACCCTTATCCTGTGGCATACTGTTAAAAACCGCGTCTTTAAAAGATACTTCTGATTGAATATTATTGGTACTGTAGAGTTTCATTTTGATTTGGGAATTCGGATGTTCGATTTCGGATTTGTTTTTTTCTCCCGTCATTGCGAGGTACGAAGCAATCTCTTTAGGACTGGCTGTATACCAAGCTTATTCGCCCGACATCTCGGGGATTGCTTCGTACCTCGCAATGACGGGTGAGTTTTTGACTTTTGAATTTTTACTTTTGACTTAAAGAACCCTCGGCCCGGCATCATTTATCGTTGATACGTAGCCATTAGAGCCTATTTTTAAACCGGTTAAATGTTTTTGTAGTTTTTGGGTTATGCGGTGCGCTGTATCCTCATCTTTTGTGAAGGCAAAAACAGAAGGGCCAGAGCCGGAGATACCAAAGCTCACCGCGCCTAATTCCATCGCCATTTCGCGCATTTTGTAAAAATCAGGAATCAGCATGGAACGTACCGGTTCAACCAACACATCCTTCATACTGCGGCCCATCAGGTCAATATCATTCATAAACAAGCCGCTTACCAGGCCTGCAATATTACCCCATTGGGTTACTGCATCTTTCATCTGGATGTTTTTACGGATTATCTGGCGCGCTTCCCTTGTTGGTACATCCACATCAGGAAATACGATAGCACACCACAAGCCGGCCGGATGCGGCAAACGCACTACATCCAAAGGTTCATAACTGCGGATAAGTACAAAACCGCCCAATAATGCCGGGGCAACATTATCTGCATGGCCATGACCGCAAGCCATCTCTTCGCCCTTCATTGCAAAGGGCAGCAATTTTGCAGGATCGCTATCATCGCCTAACAAGGTTTTAATAGCAAACAAACCGGCAACGGTACTGGCCGAACTTGAACCCAACCCGCTACCTATCGGCATTTTTTTATGCAGTTCAATATCCAATCCAATATCGGTACGGCCAACACTTTGTAAGTAATGCTGAACGCTCACGCTCACCGTATTTTTAGCGGGATCCATTGGCAAACGCCCGTCATCGCCTGTAATTTTGCTTATAGTGATGCCTGGTTTATTGGTCATCCGCATAATCACCTCGTCGCCCGGCTCGTTAACGGCAAAGCCCAGCACATCAAAGCCGCAAACTACGTTGGCAACCGTTGCCGGGGCAAAAACGTGTACGCCCCGCCCGCCCCCTGAAGGGGGTGCCAAAGAGGGTTTAGTTGTTTCGAATGTCTTATTATCTTCCATATAAATTTATCAAACTATAGTTCCCCCTTCAGGGGGGTAGGGGGCTTAAGGGACTGTGCTTTAATTCGCTCCCAAATTTATCAAATCAGCAAATACACCTGCAGCAGTTACTTCTGCGCCTGCGCCGGGACCTTTTACTACCAGCGGACGTTCTTTGTACCTATCGGTAGTAAATGATATAATGTTATCGCTGCCCGATAGCATATAAAAAGGATGATTTTCATCAACCATTTGCAGGGTGATGGTTACTTTACCATCTTCCAGTTTGCCTATGTAGCGTAACACCTTGCCATCTTTTTCGGCCTGGTCTTTAAGTTTTGCAAAGTGGGCGTCTTCTGTTTTAAGGGTGGCATAAAAATCATCTACCGATTTTGCTTCAAGGCTGGCTTTCGGCAATACGCTTTCAATATCAACGTCGGCTTCTTCCATCGCGTAACCCGCATCGCGGGCAAGGATGAGCATTTTGCGCATAAAATCTTTACCGCTCAAATCGTCGCGCGGATCGGGTTCAGTATAGCCTTTTTCCTGTGCCTCTTTCACCACATCATGGAAATTGGCATCGCCTTTAAAATTATTAAAGATGAACGATATAGTGCCCGACAAAATAGCTTCTATACGTTGTACCCTATCGCCGCTGTTCATCAGGTTTTTTAGGGTGTTGATGATAGGCAGGCCTGCACCTACGTTGGTTTCGTAAAAGAAATCGACCCCATGGCGGCGGGCAGTATCTTTAAACGTGCGGTATTGCGCATAACTGCCCGAGTTACCTATTTTATTACAGGTGATTACCGAGATATTTGCCTTAAAAACATCTTCATAAAACTCAATTGGCTTAGGGCTGGCGGTATTATCAATAAACACACAGTTGGGTAGGTTCATGGCCTTCATCCTGGCAATAAACTCTTTCAAATCGGCGCTATAAGGTGATGCCTCGATATCATTTTGCCAGGTATCTAAAGAAACACCATCGCTGTTGAAAGTCATTTTACGGGTATTGCTGATGCCGGCAACTTTTACCTGGATGCCGTTATTATCTTTCAGGTAATCGGTGTGGGCATTTAGCTGGGCAAATAAGGTTTTACCGATGTTGCCGGTACCTAAACAGAAAGCGTGAAGCGTTTTGGTTAGCTGTACAAAGAAAGCATCATGTACTGCATTGAGAGCCTTTGAAAGATCCTGGGCCGAAATGATAACCGAGATGTTATACTCCGACGAGCCCTGGGCTATAGCCCTCACGTTAACCCCGTTGCGGCCCAACGCATGGAACAACTTGCCCGACATACCCGGCGTCTGCTTCATGTTTTCACCAACCACGGCCAATATGGCCAGGTTTTTTTCAATAACCAGGTGCTCCAGCTTTTTAGCCAGCAGCTCCAGTTCAAATTCCTGCTCTATCAGCTGTTTGGCCTTTTCGGTATCCTGCGGTTGTACAGCAAAGGTAATGCTGTGCTCTGATGACGACTGAGTGATTAAGATGATATTGATTTGCTCCCTGGCCAATAGCGAGAATAAACGACCGCTAAAACCTGATTTCCCTACCATGCCGCTGCCCTCTAAATTAAGGATGCTGATATTGTTGATAGACGAAATGCCCTTGATAGGCAGACTTGACGCCTTACAATCATGACGGATCACCGTACCTTCAAATTCCGGCTCAAAAGTGTTTTTGATAACAATAGGGATCTTTTTCAGGAAAGCCGGGATCATGGTTGGCGGATAGATCACTTTGGCGCCGAAGTAGGAAAGTTCCATGGCTTCGGTATAAGTAAGCTCGGTTAAGGAGAATGCTTTTTTAACCATGCGAGGGTCGGCGGTCATCATGCCGTTTACATCAGTCCATATCTGGATCTCTTTGGCGTTAAGCGCCGCGCCGAAAATAGCAGCTGTGTAATCAGAGCCGCCGCGGCCCAATGTGGTTGTTTGGCCGGCATCGTTGCCTGCAATAAAACCGGTAACAAACAATATTTTATCTTTATTTTGCTGGTGTAACGTTTTAATCAGCAATTCGGTCAACTCTGTATTTACCTTGGCATTGCCAAAAGCGCTGTCGGTTTTAATTACGTCGGCAGCATCAACATACAATACATCTTTAAAATGCTGGGCGGCAATTTTGCTCACCATAATGGTCGAGCAGCGTTCGCCAAAGCTTAATACCTGGTCGCGGGTTTTGGGGGTAAGCTCGCGCAGCGTTAATACACCCTGCAGTAATTCCTCCAACTGGTTAAAGTGAATTTTTAAACGGGTGAAGGCCGGGTTTTGGTTTTGTACGTCGAGCAGTGTTTTCACTACTTCAAAATGGCGCCTTTCCAGTTCGGCCAGTTGAGCGGTAAACTCTTTACCATTGGCGGCATCTTCGGCCATCGAGGCCAGCAGGTTGGTTACTCCGCCCATCGCCGATAATACAACAACCGGCTTCACTTCATTTTTTACTTCGCCTTTTAATATGTTTAAAAGCGTTTGGATACTTGCGGCGGAACCTACGGATGTGCCGCCGAATTTTAAAACTTTCATTGTGTGGTTTTAGCAATATAAATAATAAAAAAGCCTTCCTCGTTTTTGGAGGAAGGCTTCATTTGGTTTCTTTTGTTTATGTTTTACACCATACGATTATCTTCCTCCGTGTTTTATGCCGGTGGTAATAATTGTTGTAATAATGGTGTTGTTAATTGTCATACTTATAATGTCGACAAAGTAAATAGATATTTTTATAATAAGCAAGCTTTATTTTACTTTTTTAAAATGACTTAGGTTATTGGCAATAGCGATGCATTAAACCCTGAGTGTTTGAAAGCCTATAGCACCTTTTAATTGAAAATATGATCCAGAACTGTTGCGTTGCGCAACAGGTGAAACAGCCAAAAATCGCATGTTATTAAAAATCAATAGCTTACGAATTGTCATAAAATAAAAAACGCAACAGCAGGCGAAAAAAAGCAGGGATTCGAGAGCCGGAATTTTTGGCTTCAAACCCGTCTGAACGCCTGATTAACCACTTTCTCCTCATTTCAAGGGAGCAATTGCACATCCCTACTCCTTTGACCTTTGGAACATTCCAGGTTTTAAACACGTTGTTGTGTTGAAGGCTTATAGAATCTTAAAAGCGATTTTGCCGGTTTAACAATGGTATGCATAGTATTTGCTACTTTTGACACTTAATTACTATGCAGGGACTACTCATAAAATCAACCGGAAGCTGGTACCAGGTGCAAACACCCGATGGCCAACGGATTGATTGCCGGATAAAAGGAAAATTCAGGATGCAAGGCATCACCACCACCAACCCCGTGGCCGTGGGCGATGTAGTGGAGTTTGAAATGGAACCCGAGCAGGAAAGCGGGGTAATAACCAAACTGCACCAGCGCAAAAACTATATTATCCGTAAGGCCATTAACCTGAGCAAGCAGGCCCAGATTATTGCTGCCAACCTTGACCAGGCGCTGTTGGTAGTAACTTTAGCTTCGCCACGCACGTCCTTAGGGTTTATCGACCGCTTTTTGGTTACCGCCGAGGCTTATGATATCCCCGCACGATTGATATTTAACAAAGTAGACCTATTTAGCGACGAAGGCCTGGAAATACTGGCCGACCTGAAAGCCGTTTACGAAAAAATTGGCTACCCCTGCTTTGAAGTATCGGCATTGGAGGGCACCAATATTGATAAAGTACAGGAACTTTTAAAAGATAAGGTAACCCTGTTTTCGGGCCACTCCGGCGTAGGTAAATCAAGCCTCATCAATGCCCTTTTGCCAAACCTTGACCTGCGTACCCACATGGTATCTGAGTGGAGCGACAAAGGCATGCACACCACAACCTTTGCCGAAATGTTTGAACTGCCACAGGGAGGCTTTATTATTGACACCCCCGGCATCCGTGAATTGGGTGTCATCGACATAGAAAAAAACGAACTAAGTCACTTTTTCCCGGAGATGCGTTCCCGCATGAACCAATGCCGTTTTAACAATTGCCGTCATATTAACGAACCCGGCTGCGCCGTGCTGGAAGCCTTGGAAGAGGGCGAGATTGAATTATCCCGCTATGAAAGCTATTTGAGCATTTATCATGGTAATGATACAAGGGCTTAAAGAAGAGTCAAGAGATTAGAATCAAGAGTCAAGAAAAAATATTTACGGCGTAGTGCTCGCTGCTTTAACAAGGATATCAACTATCAATTGTTTATTAGGTAAATATTTATTGGTTAAAAACAAGCCGCCTATACCCGTGCCTGGATTAAAGAACAGAAATGTGCCAACGCCCGGATCGTCACCATCATGGCCAATAGTTCCGTTGGTATACAAATTCCAAAAGATGCCTTTATTTCTGTAGGTTAAATTGATGTTTTTGGGTGGATGTTCTTTGGAGAATTGGGGCGTGAACATAGTTTTAAAAGAGACAGGATCCAATAAAGTTTTGTCGCCGTGGTATCCGTTGATCATCGCCATCAGGTATTTGCTTAAATCGGCGGCTGATGTTTTTAGTCCGCCATCGGGATAGGTAAGCAGATCATACAAGGGAAAACACCGGCTTTGATCGTAATAAAGCCGGGCAAGGTCTTTTAAATTTACTGAACTTACCGACCATCCCGAATGCGACATTTTTAGCGGCGCTAAAATATATTTACTGGTAAAATCGGCATAAGATAATCCCGACTTAATTTCGATGAGGTAAGCTACCAATGCCGACCCAATGTTACTGTAAGCCGAGGCGCCACCAGCCAGCCCCTGGCCAAAGTTTGCCTTGCTATAATACTTACCATCCTGCGCCAGGTAGTTATAAAAAAAGCTTTTCATGGTGGCATCCTTCACCTTGCCTCCAAAACCTAATTGCTGCAGCAGGCCGAAAGCTGTGCTATCGTACGAACGTAGCTTAGGATAGAATTTGTAGGAGTTGGAGTAAATTTCGGGGTTATCAATAATCCCCGATGTATGGTTGGCTAATTCCCTTATGGTTATTTTACTATCCGGCTGATTGGGATTAACCACTTTAAAAGGTAAAATTTCATTGATATCAGTTTCGAGCGTAAAATATTTTAGTTCGATAGCCTTCATCAAGGCAACTGCTATCACCGTTTTACTAACCGACCCTATATTTTGAACGGTGCTTGTAGTATAAGGAACTTTGCTGCCCACATCGGCGTAGCCAAAGTTTTTTTGATAGATAACTTTATCCGCATTAACCAAAGCAACGCTTAGACCTGGCAGGCTGTCTTTTAAAAAAGCAGCTTTTAAGTTGTAAGTAAGCGAATCGGCTTTAAATTGGGCATTGACTTTATTAAGGGTTACCCCGAGTGTAACACAGATAATTAAACTATTGGTAACAATTTTTCTGATCATAATATGCCCCGCCTTAAAAGCAACAATCAATGAAAAGGAATGAAATTTTATTAAGTCATTAAGAATCTTATCCGCACTTTTTTCTGGACTTTATCCCTCCAAAGCCGTCTTAAAATCCTCCACCAAATCATCCAAATCCTCAATCCCTACGGATAAACGGATCATGCTTTCGGGGATGCCCATTTCCGCACGGCGCTCGGCACCAAGCTCAAAAAAGATAGTTTGGGCTACCGGGATAGCCAGGGTGCGGGTATCGCCCAGGTTGCTCGATTTTACTACCAGTTGTAATTTGTTTAAAAATGCAAGGCAATCAATACTGTCGTCGAGTTCGATGCTCATCAGGCCGCCAAATTTGGCAAACAACTTACCGGCACGCTCATGTTGCGGATGATTTTCCAGTCCCGGATAAAACACCTTTTTAATTTTTGGATGGCTTTCAAAATAAGTAGCCAGGGCAAATGCATTGTTGCAGGCACGTTCTAATCGAAGAGCTAATGTTTCCGAACCTACAGATATGGAATGTGCCGCCTCGGGCGATAAGGTGCCACCTGCGTCGCGCAGCCCTCTTTTGCGGATTTGTGTCAGCCCCAATGTTTCGGGTTTCACCTGGGCTTTAAAAACAGGCGAAATATTGGGATATATACTCCAGTCAAACAAGCCGGTATCGGTAACGCTGCCGCCTAAAGCATTGCCATGGCCGCCAATGTATTTGGTTAATGAGTTGATGACCAGGCTGGCCTTTACATCAATTGGGTTAAAAAGATATGGCGATGTCATGGTGTTATCTACCACGTATAAAATTCCTTTTTCGCTGCAAAGTGCGCCAATGCCCTCCAAATCTGCAATTTGGGTGGCCGGGTTGGCAATGGTTTCAACAAAAACCAGTTTGGTATTTTCTTTTATTTCGGCACGTACGTTTTCAGCGTCTGTAGCATCAACAAAGGTAATATCCAAACCTAAGTCGATATACGTTTGAAAAATACTGCGGCTGTTGCCAAATAAAAACGAACTGGCTACTATATGATCTGTATGTTTTATCAATGCCATAATGGTAGCCGAAATAGCCGCCATCCCGGTAGAGAACGCGATAGAAGATAAACCCTTTTCCATTTGGGTTACTTTATACTCCAATGCGGTAACCGTAGGGTTTCCCTGGCGCGAATATGCGTAACCTTTCTTTTTGTTCTGAAAAATATCAACCAAATCCTGCACATCCTCGTGCCCGTAAGTAACCGAAGTGTGGATTGGTTTATGCAAAGATCCATGCTCTGGCTTGCCCAGGCGGTCGGCATGTAATAGGGTAGTTGTAAAGCCTCTTTTAGTAGTCATTGTGAACCTATCAGTAAAAAAATAATAGCGGTTGCGAACTTAACGATTTTTATGCACACGAATTTCACGAATTGGATCGAATTGACACGAATTTGATGAGGCACGAATTTCACGAATGGGGCGAATTGACACGAATCTTAAATAAGGGTCAACTTGCATTCGCTATTATTTGCGACAATTCGATTTAATTGGTGGAATTCGTGTGCATTTAATTCGCTTTAATTGGTGAAATTAGTGCTCAATTATGAGAGCAGTATTACAACGGGTTACCGAAGCAAGTTGCAAAGTTGATGGTGAAATAACCGGGCAAATTGGCGCCGGCTTCCTGGTATTGCTGGGTATTGAAGATGCCGATACTGACGAGGACCTAAACTGGCTGGCCAATAAAATTGCAGGCATGCGTGTTTTTGGCGATGAGAACGGCCTGATGAATAAAGCCCTTGCCGATATTAATGGCGGCATACTGCTGATATCGCAATTCACCTTATTTGCCCAAACAAAAAAAGGAAACCGGCCATCATTTATCCGGGCGGCAAAACCCGATAAGGCGGTTCCGATGTATGAGCAAATGATAAAAACGCTTGAAAACATCACCGGTAAAAAAATAGCTACCGGCATTTTTGGAGCCGATATGAAGATTAGTTTATTGAACGATGGCCCGGTAACCATTGTGATGGACACCAGGGATAAGGATACACACTAATTGCACACCAATTTTTCTAATTTCACGAATGGAATAAACACGAATTTTCACAGATTTAGGCGAATTTCACGAATTTATTTGTCGCCGGGTTAGTGAAAATTAGATTTAATTAGTGAAAATCGTGTATAATAGTAAATTCGTGTCCATTTCATTTTTATGACTGATATTTTATTCAAAGAGGAATCCTACAAAATAATTGGCGCTTGTTTTGAAGTTCATAAGATATTGGGGCATGGCTTTAAGGAGGTTGTTTATAAAGATGCCCTGGAGTTTGAGTTTAAACGATTAGGTCTTCCATTCGAGAAAGAGAAACCATATTCCATTTTCTACAAAGAGCAAAAACTCAAACACTTTTTTGTTGCAGATTTTGTATTATACAACACAATCATTCTTGAAATAAAAGCAGGAAACTATATCGGTGATCCCTACATCAAGCAAACACTTAACTATTTAAAAGCCTCGGGCCTGAGATTAGGTATTGTAATAAATTTCGGCGCCCCCTCGGTAGAATATCAAAGAGTAATCATATAATTATTCCTGTTCGAAAAAATTAGCCCAAAAGCATTCGGGGTAATTCGCCACATTCGTGAAATTCGTGTTTCATAACCTTCGGCACAATTCGATTTAATTCGTGAAATTCGTGTTTATTTAAATTAGTGTTATGGAAATCAAAGAAGCGCAGCATCTGGTAGATAAGTGGATAAATACCACGGGTATAAGGTATTTTAATGAATTAACCAATACTGCCATTTTGATGGAGGAGGTGGGCGAAGTAGCCCGCATTATGGCGAGGCAGTATGGCGAACAATCATTCAAAAAATCGGATACAGAGGTTAACCTGGCAGATGAAATGGCGGATGTGCTTTTTGTGCTGATATGCCTGGCTAACCAAACCGGTATCGACCTCACGGATGCGCTGGAAAAGAATATGGAGAAGAAAAGCATCCGTGACGCCGACCGGCATAGGAATAATGAGAAGCTGAAATAGTCATTATTAAAATTATATATCGAATTAAGTTAGTTTGTAAAATTTAATTTTGACAATGGTTGATTTTATATAATTTAATAAGGTGTATTTCGTTACTATGAAAACTAAATTGCCTTATTATGAAAGCTTATATCATTTCATTTACCTTATTGGTCACACTTTGCGCCTGCGAAAAGAAAAGCGAGAATTTAAAAATGCACGCGGCAGATGTGGTGCTGGCCGCCCCGCCAATGGCAGAAGAAAAAAGTATAGGCAATGCAAATTCTTTAGCTAAATCAGCCGCAGATAAACCTGCATCGCCGCAAAAAGAGACGATAGATACTTCAAAAAAGATCATTAAGGAAGGCGAGATTCGTTTTCATACAGGCAACCTCACTGCTACAAAACAAAAAATAGTAAATTCATTACAAAGCCTTGGCGGTTATGTAGCCGAAGAAACAGAAACCAATGGCAGCGACAACGGCCAAAAAGAATTTGATTTAAAGGTTCGAGTACCCTCAAAAAATTTCGACAGGTTCCTGGATGCACTGCAAGCAAGCGGCGATAGCATCGACACTAAAAACATCCGCAGGAAAGACGTTACTTCGGATTTTATCGACATTGCAACCCGGTTAAAAAACAAACAGGTATTAGAAAGCAGGTATCTGGACTTGCTGAGAAGAGCAACAAAAACGAGCGACCTGTTAGAGATAGAAGACAAGATAGCCGAAATTCGTACCGATATTGAATCGACACAAGGGCAGCTAAATTATATGACCCGCCAGGTTGCTTTCAGCTCGCTTGACATCACGTTTTACAATAAACAAGGCGAAAGAACAAATAACGAAAATGGTTTTAGCTACCGGTTTAAGCAGGCAATAACCCAAAGCTGGGATATTATAGAAGGTTTGTTTTTTACCATTGTAACATTGTGGCCGGTTTTAGTTATAGTACTTATAGGATTATGGTGGTTTAGGATATGGACAAGAAAAAGAAAATCAGCGAAAGATGCTGAGTAAAAAGGGCGTTGATACTTACTCCGTTTGATGGTTTTTTAATGTCCCCTATTTATTCCAATGTATGAACAAATGATTAAAACGCTGCAAACAATCGCCGGTAAAAAGGCAGCCACGAACAGATTACTGCCAAATATACGTGGCCACCGCTCCGGCCTTTAACGATGTGTTAATCATTTTTGACTTGTAACTGATATTAAAAGGCTGGTCAACAGTGCCGGCGTTTAAAGCAACAAGTACTTTGGTGCCATCGGTGTTTTTGAACGCCACGGTTAGTACATTGCTTACTAAATCAGAGGCTATCCTTACTGCGCCTGGCCTTACAAATTTTGAGGCGTGCGCAATAATATAGTAGGATACGTTACGGGATACGCTGGTGCCAACGGTAATTGCGCCTAAACATGAAGTACAGCCGCCTACGGTATGTGGGTTTTGGTTAGGGTCTGAGGCCAGGTTCCACTCGATAACATTACGGCTCCAGTTACGGGTAGCACCAATGATCAGGTTGCTTACATGGTAAGCTAAATCGCTGCCAAAGTTGCCGCCGGCAAAGGTTGCCTGTTCTGTAAAGTAGATGTTTTTTGCAGGGTATTGGTCATGCACGGTTCCAAGTGCATTGATGAATCCGCCGTAAAGGTGAAATGCCGCGCCATCAACAAAATCGGCTGCTGCTTTATCTGCAAAAATATCGGTAGCATACTCCGGGTGATCGGCATTGTGGTCATAAACTATTATTTTGGTTGCAATTCCGGAAGCTTTAAATGCAGGTCCTAAATTGTTTTTTACAAACTTACCCTCATCTGCCGATACCATTAACATGCTCGGGTTATTATAGGCGTTAAGTGGTTCGTTTTGCGGGGTAATAGCATCAATGGTTATCCCCTCGGCCTTCATAGCCTGAATGTATTTTACAAAGTATTTGGCATAAGTATCAAAATATTCGGATTTTAAGCTGCCGCCATAAAAGCTGTTGTTATCTTTCATCCATGCGGGGGCGCTCCAGGGGCACGAAAGTATTTTTATATCCGGGTTTATAGCTAATATCCTTTTAAGGATCGGCAAAAGATCCACCTTTTCTTTGTCGAGGCTAAAATTTGTAAGGGCTACGTCTCCGCTTACATCATCATAGCTAAAAGGCGCCGCGCTCAGGTCAGATGCGCCAAGGGTTATACGCAAATAGCTTATACCTATATTGGTTCCATCGGTTTTAAACAGTTCATTTAACAGCGCTGTTTTATTGGCCTCGCTTAACGAGTTGATAAGCGAAGCACTGCCCCCGGTAAGCGCAAAACCAAATCCATCAATAGGCTGGTACACTTTTGTATCATCCACGTTAATGGTGGGGTTGGTACTGGTGTTGGTATTAAACACCAGCGAGATATTTTGCTGCTTAAACAAAACCGCCTGATCTGCAGTGGTAAGCCACATGTTTACATCTGTAGTAACAGGGGTTACGGGCTCAACCGGCTTGGTTGGTGTGGTTGATGTATCATTGCCGCCGGTTGACGATTTGCTGCAGCTATATTGAGTTACGGCCAAACCAATTGCTAATATACCAAGCAGGTATCGCGAATATCTTTTCATATTTTTAGAATACTGTTAAGTCTTAAGTCCAAAGTCTTGAGTCTTAAGCCCAAAGTTTAATTTTTTTGTTTCGACTCAAGACTTAAGACGATCCGTCAATTTATCGTTGACACGACATTAGTTTGTTGTAGTCATTTTGTAAAAACGCACGTAATCTACCTGCATTGAAACGGGGAAAATACTATCGTCGACCCCTTGTACACCGCCCCAGTTACCGCCAATGGCAAGGTTTAGTAATACGTGGAAAGGTTTATCAAAAGGCCAGCCTGCAGATCCCTTACCATCATTGGTATAAGTAAATATCAGCTGATCATCGTAATAACCTTTTATAGATGTGGGTGTCCAATCGGCACGGTACAAATGATAATCAGTAAAGGCAGTAGGGATGTCTAAGGTGCTTGTTTTTGCATTACCGCCGTTATATAGCTGGTTGTGTACACTAAAATGAACTTTGTTCGGATCGTAGCCCACATGTTCCATAATATCTATTTCGCCGGAGTTTGGCCAGGCGCCGTAAGCATAATCGTTTGGCAACATCCAAATTGCAGGCCAGGTTCCCCTGCCGGCAGGCAGCTTGGCTTTTACCTCTATGCGGCCGTAAAGCACATCGCTGCCATTTTTTGAAACCATCCTGGATGAGGTATAATTCATTCCGTTCAGGCTTTCTTTTTTGGCGGTAATTGTAAGTACGCCATCTTTAATAACCGCATTGTTGGTGGTGTTTGTATAATACTCCAGTTCGTTATTACCCCAGCCGCTTCCGCCAACATCGTAGGTCCATTTTGCAGGGTCGGGTGCGCCGTTGGTATCAAACTCATCAGACCACGCAACGGTACTTTCAAAGCCGTATGTTTTAGCGGGCTGCTCTATTTGTTTAAAAGGCTCCATAGTGGTCCCGCTCTTTTTTGAGCAAGATGGCACAGCTAAAACGATTAACGGATATATAGCAAATATTAGCTTTTTCATATTTTGATAAGAGTAAGAACAAGGCTGCTTAGTCAAGGCAGCCTTGTTCTGTTATAAATTATTGAACTCCGCGAAGAGTCACTTTGGTAAACTCGATACCGGTTAAGCCGAGGTTATTACCCCCGCTTTTGATAAGTAAATACATTTTACCAGTTGCGGCAGCCGTAACAACATTACCGCTCCCGGCGCATTGTATGGCAGACAGTTTTCCGTTAAATGGTGTTTTACCACAACCCGTCCAGGTGTTTATAGCAAGGCGTGCGCCACCATCGCTGTAATCTGAACCGTTAACAGGTTGCTTTGTGCCAAAGTAAACTTCAAACCAGGTGTCGGATGCGCCGCTGCCATCAACGTTCATATCTATTTGATATTTACGCCCGGCAACAACGTTTATGGCCTGCCAAATACCGGCATGGCCATAACCACCGCCCTTTGCAACCATTTTGCCATTATCTATAGCGAAGGTAACGCCGTTTGATATGGTTATATGGTTCCAGAAAGCATCATCACTTGCAGCCATATTCGATCCCAGCACCAGGTTACCGGCAGATGGATCAGACGTGGCTACGTTAATATCCTGGGAAGCGGTTTTTGTTTCGCCGCCTTTACCAATTGCAGTAAGGGTAACTGTGTATTTGCCCGCATCGGGGAAGAAAACAGTGTCGGTAGGTTTGCTTATTGCAGCGCCATCGCCCAAATCCCATTTTACAGCTAATACGCCTTTGGTATCGGCATTTAATACGTAATAGTTTGCCTTGCCGCTTACCGGCGTTACGGTGAATGTAGCTTTAAGGTCGGTAGAGGTTAAGCCATTACCATCATATTTTTCTGGTCTGCAGCCTTCATATATTCCAATAGCAAGTACCCCCAGGGCACAGGCTTTAATCATGTTTAATTTCATAATTATTTCAATAAGTTAATTATAACGTACCACCCCACTCTTTACCTTGCTTAAGCTTGGTGTTGTTTAAATCATTAAGCGGGATAGGTAAAATTTCATTTTTACCGGCAGTAAAGCCTCTTGAACCCAACACTGTTGCAGCATCGCCCCAGCGTACCAGGTCAAACCAGCGGTGCCCTTCACCGGCAAGTTCAAGGCGGCGTTCTCTTTTTAAATTTTCGAAGGTGGCAGCCAGGCCGTGCGTTACACCGTCGTTATAAGCCCGGGTGTGTACGGCGGTCATTAATGCCGTTGCGCGTGCCGTGTTACCTGCGCCACGAATAAGCGCCTCGGCTTCCATCAGGTAGGTATCGGCTAAACGTATTTCGTATAAATTTTGCGGATAATTTAGTTCAGGAGCACCGCCGCCGGTAGTTTTATCGGCAACATGCCCGGCAAATTTGCCCAGGAAATAGCCGGTGTTCATATATCCCGGGGTATAGTCGGCAATGCCGTTTGCTTTTAAACTGTCTAAATTTGCAACCGTTGCTTTGTTACGCGGATCGAAATGTATGGCATCGAATAAATTTTTGGTAATAGGCAAAAAGCTGTAACCTGAAATATAATCCGGCGCTCCGGGTTTAAGGGCCTTATAGTCTCTCGGGCCAACAATAATATTTAAAACGTTACCCTCGGTACAGGCAATACATGACCAATCGCCTCCTGATTTTGATGAGTGACCAACCTCAAGTATCGACTCGCTGTTAAATTTATTTTGTGTTTTCCACAGGTCGGCAAAATTTGTAAGCAATTTGTAACCATATTTTGTGTTTGCCTGGCCGGGTGTTGTGCCATTTACTTCGGCAAACTCTGCTGCTGCTTCTGTCCATTTTTGCTCATAAAGGTAAACCTTACCTAATAAGGCATGCATAGCACCTTTGGTAAGGCGGCCGCCATCTGTGGTTATGTCTATTTTGTCGGGGATATTTCCATCGGCTATTGCTGCTTTTAAATCGGTTTCAATTTGCTTATACACTGCGGCAGGGGTAGCTTGCTCTACATTGTAAATCTGGTCGGCCGGTATCGACTCGGTTAATAAAGGCACATATTTAAACAGCCTTACCAGGTCGAAATAGAAATAAGCGCGCAATGCGGTAGCTTCAGATTTGTACCTGCTTTTCAAGCCCTCGTCCATCGGAACGTTTGGCAATTTCTGGATCAGCACGTTTGCACGGAATACTCCCGAAAAGCCGGCTTTCCATAACTCGTATGACGGGCCCACCGATGGGGATAGTGTGTAGTTTGAAAATACCTGTAAATCGTTAATATCGGTAGCGTTACCACCCCCTGCATAATGATCGTCGGATCCGGCATCCATGGCGCCTTCTTTGGTTACAAAACCGCCGCCTTGCCATCCAACAACATCGTAAACGGCTGTAAGCCCATTATATGCCTCGGTTTGGTTACGGTAATAGCTCGATTCCAGATTGGTGCCTTTAGGCTTTACATCCAGAAAGCTTTTTTTACAGGCGGTTACTGCAAATGATGCCGCCAGAAAAAATGATAAATATTTTATACTCTTCTTCATTTCATTAATTATTAAAATCCAACACTTACACCCAGCATATACGATTTTGCCTGCATATAAAAACCACGATCGATACTGTAGCTGCCGCCGCCAATCTCCGGATCGTAACCAGAGTATTTGGTAAAGGTGAACAGGTTCTCGCCGGTTACATATATCCTTGCCCTGCGCATACCAATTTTGCTAATCAGATTTTTAGGAAGGCTATATCCTAACTGCAGGTTTTTGATACGGAAGTAATCGCCTTTTTCAAGGTAATATTTAGAGTTATAGGTAGTGTTGTGGTTAGGATCGCCATCAACTACACGGGGCTCGGTATTTGATGTGCCCGGGCCAACCCATCTTTCTAAACGTTTAGTGGTGAAGTTTGAGTTACCGATATCTAAACGGTGCAAGCCCTGGAAAATCATGTTGCCTGCCTGGCCTTGTCCAAACACAACGATGTCGAAGTTTTTGTACGATGCATTAAAGGTTAAACCATATATCCACGATGGTGTAGGGTTGCCAATGTAGGTACGGTCCTGGTCATTAATAGTTCCGTTGCCATCAAGGTCGGCCCATTTAAAATCGCCGGGTTTGGCATTTGGCTGTATTTTATGGCCGCTGGCCGATACATAGCTGTCAATCTCTGCCTGTGTTTGAAAAATACCCATGTTTTGGTATCCGTAAAAGGAATTGTAAGCCTGGCCAACGGTGGTACGTGTAATACCGCCTTCAACTCCCTGGAAACCTGCGCCATCAAGGAATTTTTGACCGTTACCTAAATAGGTGACTTTGTTGGTGATGTGTGTTACGTTGGCATTAACATTTAAGTTAAATTCGCCTATTTTTTTGCGGTAACCCAATTCTAACTCAAGGCCTTTGTTCTCCATATCGCCGATGTTAGCTGCAGGGTTTGAGATGGCGCCCACATATAACGGGATTGGGGGGTATTGTAAAATACCACTGGTTTTCTTTTTAAACCATTCAAAGGTCAGGTTAAAGTCGTTAAATAACACCGCATCAAAACCCACGTTGGTTTGCGCTGTTTCTTCCCAGCGAAGGTTAGGGTTTGATGGCGCATTAGGGCTGTAACCGCTTATGTAGGTATCGCCGGTGCCAAAGCTATAGTTACGGCCACCGCCTATTGTTGAAAGAAAGGCATTATCGGCAATGGCATCGCTACCCACAACACCGTAGCCGCCACGGAATTTCAAGAAGTTAACAGTTTCGTTTTTAGGCCAAAAAGCTTCTTTTGAAGGTACCCAACCCAAAGAAAATGAAGGAAAAGTACCATATTTATAGTTTGCGCCAAACCTTGATGAACCATCGCGGCGGATAACGCCTTCTATGATATAGCGCTCGTCATAATTGTAGTTAGCACGCGCAAATAACGAACTGATAGTGTGTGCCTGCCCTTCGCTGCCGTAACCAATTCTGTTAGCGGCTGGTATGCTGTAATTTAAAGATGCATCCTTGAAGTTATCAACCGGCAGGTTGTAATAGGTTACACCGTTTGTATAACGGTTGTTTTCTGAATAAGCTCCCTGGCCAATCAATACTGTTGCACTATGTTTACCTAAGGTGCGGTTGTATGATGCTGTGTTCTCAATATTCCAGTTAAATAACCTGTTGCTTTCGCGGTTGTAGCTGTTTTGCGATGTTACGGTAGATGAGTTGAGGTATGCTACCGGGTTAAACGATTCGCCGCCATAAAAAGCTATCTTGGTGCCTACTGTCGAACGTAGCTTTAAACCTTTTATGGGTTCTAATTCGCCGTATATATTGCCTACAATGTTATGCGCCCAGCTATAGTTACCTAACCTGGTTGATATATATGCAAGCGGGTTGGTAATTTCCTGGCCTACTATATTCGAGATACCGTAAGGATAACCTAAAGCATTTCTGCGCACAGGGTTATTGGCATATACAGGGGCCGAAGCAGCAGTCTGGTCGGTTACAACCGGAACGGTAATAGGGTCGAGGTTTAAAGCCGAGCTGATAGGGCCGCCAAACTCGCTGTTGGTATTGCCCAGGCCTATTGATTTGTTATAAGTATAGCCAAGGTTTTCGCCAAAGTTTATCCATTTTGCAGGCTTGTAGGTTTGATTAACCCTAAAATTGATGCGTTTGTATTTTGATATATCTGTGGCAACAATACCATCTTGCTGTAAATAACCAAAGGAGGTGTAGTAGGTAGATTTATCGTTACCGCCGCTAACACTTAGCTCATGATTTTGGCGTTTGGCGCTGTTATTGAAAATAACGGATTGCCAGTCGGTTCCAACACCTAATGAGGCCGGATTAGCATACACAATGGCGCCCCCGCCGGCAACGCTTGCTTCGTTGCGTAAAGTTGCATATTGCTGGGCATTTAGTAAATCAATTGTGCGCGCCGGTTTAGATGTGCCATAATAACCTGAATAATTTATCTGTGGCTTACCTTCGCGGCCTTTTTTGGTGGTTACCAAAATTACGCCGGCAGCTGCACGCGTACCGTAAATTGCTTGGGATGCAGCATCTTTTAACACTTCAATTGACTCGATATCTGATTGGTTAAGGTAGCCAATGCCGCCATTATCAACCACAACACCGTCAACCACCCAAAGCGGGTCGTTATTGTTAAATGACGTGATACCCCTTACACGTACGGTAGCGCCCTCGCCCGGCTGGCCATTGTTCGCGGCAATGGTTAAACCAGAAGTGCGGCCCTGTAATATTTGCTCTACGCGTGTAACCGGCAGGTCTTCAAATTCTTTGGCGGTAACGCCGGATATTGCACCGGTGGTTACACTCTTTTTTTGTGTGCCATAACCAACAACCACTACTTCGTTTAATCCTTTTATATCTTCAATAAGGGTTATGGTGATAAAGGTTTGTTTACCAACATTAACTTCTGTAGAGCGGTAGCTGATAAAATCGACAGCTAAAACCGCGTTCTCGCTGCTAACGTTCAACTTAAAGTTGCCATTTACATCTGTTTGTACACCGTTTTGCGTTCCTTTTTCACGTACGCTTGCACCAGGCAACGGCAAACCTTTTTCATCAACCACTTTACCAGATATCACGATACCTGCTATTGCCTGGTTAAGCTCTCCGGATTTATCTACGGAGGTAGCAGTACCTTCGGCTGCTTTGATATCAGCAGGTTTTCCCAGTACTATTCTGCCTTTTAAAACCTCGTAGTCAATCCCATTGTTTTTTAGCAGCTGGTCAAGAACACTTTTTAAACTTTTGTTCTCGAAATTCAAAGTAACTTTTTGCGACAGGTTTATCGAGTTTTTACTGTAGATAAATTTGATGTCATTGTCTTTTTGCAGGTAGTTTAAAACCTCCTGTACGGTAACCTGTTTAAACGACAGGCTAACCGTTTTATCAAGTACGCTTTGCGCCCTTAACGGGCTTGAGTAAGCTATGGTGCTTAGTAAAACTGCTATCAATATTTGACTAAATGTAATCTTCATGATTTTAGACCAGGGAATAGGCTTTCGCAAACGAAATTTCATATATTTGTAATGTTTCTTTGTTAAAAATGAGACAATTAAATGCCCGCTACGCCATTTTATGGTGCATCAGTATTGGGCTTTTCAAGCTTAGGAGTGGTCGCAACACTTCTAAGTTTTTTTATTTTACGGGTGAATTTGCAACCTCAGGAACTGAGGTGTTTTTTTAAGTGGGTATCTTACTTCGCATAGGCTTATCAGGTTAATTTGGGTTAGTAATTAATTGGTTTAATTAAGTTCAATAGTGTTGTTGTCCTTTATCTGGTAATTTACATTGATAGATTTTTTAAGGGCCGCCAACACATCTGGCAGGTTAAAGCCCGCAAAATCGGCATTAAGCATATAATGGTTCAATCTTTCATTAGCTACCTTTATATGTACTCCATAAGTTGCATTAAGCACCGGGATAATTTCGCGAAGGGGTTTGTTATCAAATGAAAGATTAACCTGGCTCCATATTTTTAATGCCGGCTGATTTACTATGCCTGCGGGTTTCAATAAATGTTTATCTATCAGGTAAACTGCTTTTTGATTGGGATAAAGCATCAGCTCGTGTTTTTCTAAATTGGTGTTCACGTTGTTATCCTGATCGTTATTTTTAATACTTACCGATACTTTGCCGGTTACAACCGATACATCGGCGGTGTTACTGCGATAGTTATCACGTATTAAAAAACTGGTGCCCCAAACCTTAGTGATTATCGACCGCCCGTTGATGATAAAAGGCCGCCTGGGGTTTTTAGTAATCTCAAAAAAGCCTTCGCCATACATTGATATGATCCTGGCATTTTTTGCAAATGTTTTAGGATATCTTATGTTGCCTCCCGGACTTAGCCAAATGGTGCTGCTATCGGGCAATACTGCTTTGTAAATTTGATTTGAATTGTTGGTGATATCAACCTGCTCTACTTGTTGGGGGGCAACTTGTGCTACCTGTGAGGATGGGCTTTTTGTGTTATTAACGAAATAAAAAGCACCCAGTAAAAACGCAGCAACGGCCGCGGCGGCTGACCATTTTATTATACGCAGATATCGCACGCCACCTGTTTGGGCCGGGATATTATCAACTTCAATATTTTCAGTAATCCGGTTATATATCCGCTCTTCTATTTCCTTTCCATCGGCTTCGCTTACGCCCGAGATATAATCATAGTCATCATCAAAAGAATGATACCATTGTTTAATCAATGCTATTTCTTCTTCTGTGCAATTACCATTCAAATACTTTTCCAGTAATTCTACGGGTATAAGTGGTTTCATGAAAACTAAAATATTAGCGGTTTATAAATACTTGACGTTTGAAAAGAGCGCATCCCCTACGCGTTGATAAAAAAATTATTTTATCAGGAGAAATATCAGCAAAAGGAGGTAGTTGTTAAGACTAAGGCGAAGTTTGTTAAGTGCTTTTGTCAGGTGATTTTCGACGGTTTTTTCTGATATGCCAAGTTCAGTGGCAATTTCTTTGTTGGTTTTATGGCTAATCCTGCTCAACTCGTAAACAGACCTGCATTTATCCGGCAACTGGTTTACCACATGGGTTATATTCAGTTGCAGATCTTTAAGCATGATGGCTTGTTCAGTAGAATGGTCGGCCTCGGTGTAACCAAGCTTGAAAGATTCCTGGTGTGTTTGCCGTGTAAGTTCTTTCCGAAAATGATCAATTACGCGGTAGCCAACGCTTTTATAAAGGTATCCACCTATGGTTTGATGAATGTTTAACGAATGCCGTTTATGCCAAAAAGCCGTAAACAATTCCTGCACAATTTCTTCCGAGGCATCTTTATCCTTTAAACGTTTGTATGCTTCTGCATATAATGCTTTCCAGTAACGTTGATAAATCTCCTTAAATGCCCCAAGAGAATCTTGTTGCATCAGACTAATCAATTGCTCCTCATCAAACTTAGTAAAATTGGTCATGCGTATCTTGCAGAAGATTAATTATATATTATTAATTAATTAACCTTTTACAAATCTCCCAAAAAAAACAATCAATACCAAGGGTTTAGTTTTATCTTAAAACATGTGTTGTAGCAGCGCATTAAAAGTACGGATCGGCTTTAGCCCAAAGTCTTAAGTTCTAAGTCGAAAAGAAAAAAAACGACTTTGGACTTAACGCTGTTGACTTAACACCCCAGCAATCAATACCCCAGCAATTTCTCCATCGTTTCCGCAAGTCTTGCTTTGGCCAAAAACTGGTCTTCCAGCGCTTTATTCATGGGGATGGCCGTATCCAGGCTGCCACAGCGCATTACCGGGGCGTCCAGGTATTTAAAACAATGTTCGGCAATGTGGGCTGCTATTTCGGCACCGAAGCCGCTGGTGAGCGTATCCTCGTGTAATACCAATGCACGGCCTGTTTTTTGCACGCTTTTTTCTACAGCTTCCTTATCCCAGGGCAGCAGGCTGCGCAGGTCGATGATCTCTAAGGAAAATTCAGAATGTTTGGCCGCATACTCCAGCGCCCAGTGTACGCCCAAACCAAAGGTGACGACGGTAGCTTTTTCGCCTTGTTGTACAATGTTGGCTTTACCAATTTCTATCAGTACATCATTATCGGGCACAGGGCCGTTAATGCTGCGGTACAGGTATTTGTGCTCAAAGTAAATAACCGGGTTGGGGTCGTCAATTGCTGCCAGCAACAAGCCCTTGGCATCGGCCGGGAAAGCCGGGTAAACCACTTTAAGCCCCGGCGTTTTTGTAAACCAGGCCTCGTTACTTTGCGAGTGGAAAGGACCCGCACCGGTGCCTGCGCCGGTGGGCATACGTACAACCATATCAACGGCCTGCGCCCAGCGGTAATGGGTTTTGGCCAGGTTATTAATAATCTGGTTAAATCCGCAGGTAACAAAATCGGCAAATTGCATTTCAACAATAGCTTTGTAGCCGTTGAGCGCCAAGCCCATACCTGCACCTACAATGCCCGATTCGCAGATGGGCGTGTTGCGCACCCGGCCTTTGCCAAATTCTTCTACAAAGCCCTGGGTTATTTTAAATGCGCCGCCATATTCGGCAATATCCTGCCCCATAACTACCAGGTTGGGATATTTGCGCATGCCCTGCCGCATGCCGTCGCTTATGGCATCAATATATCGTTTGTTAGTTGCCGGGCTTGCTGAAGGCTGGCTTGCCGGGAATTGGTAAGGCCGGTACATATCGGCCACTTCGGTGTCAATATCGGGCACAATATCAGCCTCGCTGTAAACCTTTTCAAATTCCGATTCGATAAGCGCTGTAAACTCCTTCCTGATCACCGGGATCCACTCGGGCAGCAGCACGCGCTCATTTAGTAAATATTTCTCGAAATTGGCCAGCGGATCTTTTGCGCCCCACCACTCAAATAAGTTATGCGGCACGTATTTGGTCCCCGAAGCCTCCTCATGCCCGCGCATCCGGAAGGTCATACACTCCAGCAAAACCGGGCGCGGATTTTCGCGGATGCTGTTTTTAATATCTGTTATGGTGTGGTAAACCTCTAAAATATTGTTGCCATCAATACGGCGGCCCTCCATACCGTAGCCTATGGCTTTATCAACCAGCTGGTTGCAGTTGTATTGCTCATTGGTTGGGGTTGATAAGCCGTACCCATTGTTTTCGATAAGGAAAATAACAGGCAAATTCCAAACTGCGGCAATGTTTAAGGCCTCATGAAAATCGCCTTCGCTGGTGGCGCCTTCGCCGGTATAAACCAGGGTGGTTTTATGCCGGTTAGATAATACATCGGCCAGCGCTATACCATCGGCTAAGGCCAGCTGCGGCCCCAGGTGCGATATCATCCCTATGATTTTATATTCCTGTGTACCAAAATGGAACGATCTGTCGCGCCCTTTGGTAAAGCCCGAGGGCTTGCCTTGCCACTGCGCCATTAAGCGCGAAAGTGGGATATTACGCGTTGTAAAAACACCCAGATTGCGGTGCATGGGCAAAATATATTCATCATCGGCCATAGCCAGGGTACTGCCTACGGCAATGGCTTCCTGCCCTATGCCCGAAAACCATTTGCCAATGCGGCCCTGCCTTAACAGGATGAGCATTTTCTCCTCGACCATGCGCGGCAGCAACAGTTTTCTGTAAAAAGACAGTAAAGTGTCGGTATCAAGGTTTTTACGATCAAAAATCATAAGGTAAAACTACTGAAGTTTTTAAATGGCAAGGCCCCTAACGGGGTCAAAAAATAATTTTTTCGGGTTAAACTTTGTATGTTTGGTAATTCCTAACTGAAAACGATGAAACGATTTGTATATTTATTATTGGCGGTGTTGTTAATCATTGGTTTTACGGCCTACGCGCAAGATTTCTTTTTACTGCCAGGCAGCTTCTACATGAAAAAAGGCGATAATATTAACCTGCACTTATTAAGCGGTAATAAATTTGCAAAGGAGGGGGAGTACAAATACGACGGCGCCAAGATCTCGAAATTTGTATTGTACGAAGGAAAAAAGCAGACCGACCTGGGTAAATCGCCAAAAGATACGGCATCAAACATATTAAACTACAAACTGGAGAGCCCTGGTTTGGCTACCATCGAAGTCATCAAAAGTGAGAATGTTGAATCGGAGCGAAACAAATTCTTGAAATACCTGAGCAGCGAAGGGCTTGACCAAATTGCCGAAGAAGCAAAAGCCAACAACCAGCAATACTTTGTAGAAAAAACAACCCGCTACTTAAAAACACTGGTAACCGTTGATAAACCAACCGACCGGGATTTTGATAAGCCCCTGAACGAGGAGTACGAAATTGTTATTAAACAAAACCCATACAAATCCGATTACGGCGATGATGTTACTGCCGAAGTTCTTTTTCATGGTAAGCCCTTAAAAGATGCCGTAGTTATTGTGTATGTAAAAACTATCAACGGCAATGTTTATCCCCAGAAATTGAGCGCTGATGCAAATGGCCTTATATTTTTTAAACTAAGCCGCGAAGGAATATACATGCTAAGCTCGGTACATATTGAAGCATCGAAAGATAAAAATGCCGATTTTGAAAGCTGGGGCGCTACCTACACTTTTGCTTTTACCAACAACGGCAGCATGCCTGATACCTATCGCGAATTTGGCTTTGGCAACAAGCATTGATTTTGCCGGCCGGTTTTTGGATAAACATATAAGGACGGGCAGTTTCCCGTCCTTATATGTTTCAAATGCTGTAAATTATTATCGCTATCGCAAAATAGCTTAAGCCCCGTGATGCACGCCTTCGGCAATCTCTTCAATAACCTTACGGTTAAAGGCATCCAGATCGGCAGGGGTGCGGCTTGTTACCAGGCCATTGTCAACAACAACTTGTTGGTCAACCCAATTAGCTCCTGCATTTATTAGGTCGGTTTTTAAAGATGGGTATGAGGTAAGACGGCGGCCATTGATCAACCCTGTTTCAATAAGCATCTGCGGGCCGTGGCAAATAGCTGCTACCGGTTTGCCTTCATCTAAAAATGCTGATACAAATGCCACCGCATCTTTATTTTGCCTTAACTTATCCGGATTTAACACGCCACCGGGCAAAATCAAGGCATCGTAGTTATCCGGGCTCACTTCGCTGAGTTGTTTATCAACATTAATTTCGATACCCCAGTTGGTTTTGTCCCAGGCTTTTATTTTGCCGGCTTTAGGCGATATCACATGCACAGTTGCCCCGGCTGCTTCCAGGGCTGCTTTTGGGCTTGTTAATTCAACCTGCTCAAATCCTTCTTCGGTAAGGATAGCTACCTTACGATCATTTAAACTTGCCATAATTGCATTTTTAATTATTAATAAAATAAATTAAGTACAACTATAACTACAGGCCAGCGGTCAGATGGTTTCAAGTATTTTTAAATAATGAAACGGAAATTTTTAAGGTGTTATTTATCAGCTATATGCCCCAACGCATAATTGATAAAATTACTCGTCAACCCATAATCTTCAGTTCCTTTGCGGCGGATGAAAAAGAAATCGCGGGTAATTTTCAGGCCTTCGATGGGTACTTCAACCAGATCGCCTTCGGCCAGCTGGCGGATGATAGAGGGGCGGGGCATAAAGCCAAGGCACTGATCGGCCAGCAGAAAGTTTTTAAGCGCTTCGGTACCTCCAAGGCGAATTTTTACCGATAGGTCGGCAGGTTTAATGTGCAGTGCCGATAGCGATTTTAAAACCGCGTTCAGCGTGCCGGAACCCCGTTCGCGCACGGCCAGGGGCGTTTTAACAAACTGCTTTAACGTTAGCGATTTACCCGCCAACGGGCTTTTTGCCGAGCATACCGGGATCACCTCATCGCTCATGAAAGGTTTGTAGGATACTGTTGTGAGTTTATTATCAACTTCTATAATGCCGATATCAACCTCGTGATTCAGTAAGGCATTCAGGATGTACTCGGAGTTGCGGTTTACCAGCTGTACATCCACATTGGCGTACTCGCGCTGAAAGCCGGATAGTATTGAGGGTAAAATATATAGCGCAATGGTAGTACTGGCCCCTAAGCGCAAATGGCCTGCTGCCTGCGACAGGTTGCTGAGTACCGAGAGGTCGTATTCGATTTTGCGTTCAATTTCGGTGGCTTGCTGCAGGTATTCATTCAGCTTATTGCCCGCTTCGGTAAGCAGGATGCTGTTGCCCTTGCGCTCAAACAAGGGTACTTTATACTGATCTTCCAGAGCCTTAATATGCTTGCTTATGGCAGGTTGCGTTACAAACAGCACCTGCGCAGCCTTTGAGAAACTCAAGTTGGCAGCAACTTCCATAAAAACACGGTGGGCGAATGAGATCATAATTTACATCTCAAAGATAGTAAAAGGCCCCGGCGCTAACTCTTTACTTTCTCGAAAAACCTTCCGGTAAATTTATAGGTGATAACCTTGCGGGTCATTTTGCCGCTGAAATCAACCAGGGGGGTATGTATTGTTTTGGTGGTATGGTCAAATGTGATGCTCGGGAAAGTATCCCAATCGGCTACCGATTGCAGGTTGTATTCATAATACAGTCGGCTTAATACTGCAGTGGGGGTTTTTACCATAGGTACACGTCCGTTCAGCACACCCTTTTCAATGGCATAAGCCCGGATGCCCTGCCCGGCTTTATTGGCCGACATTACCGAGTTGTAGACAGCCAGGTACATGGTTTTATTATTGGCCGTAAAAGTATAAATCTTAGGGAACCAGTAAGCTTCCTTGCCCGGCGGGTCCATTTTTAATAGCGACAGCGTTTGGCCGTTAACCTTGTATTGCAGTATGTTATCAAAATCGTACCCGCCATTGCCCAGCCGGGTATCCCAGGAATAGGTGCGGAACATGCCATCTGCCGAAGTTGCGATAACCATACGCTCTTTTACCAGCGATGTGAATTTTAAATCGATAGTAAAAGGGTATTTGGATGTGTAATATTTAAGTTTGAAAGCAAAAATACTATTCATCTTTTTCAGGGAATCAACAGCTTTCCATTCCTTTTTATGCGTGCCATAGTAATTAACGCGCTTGAAAATCCGTAACAGGTCGGCCTCAATGGCCTGCGGACTGCTGATAGTCTGGGCAGATAAATTGGCTGTAAAAAAACAGCAACATAAAACAACGACGAGCTTAAGGGCTTTCATTGGTAACAAGTTAGTAAAAATAGCTTGCAATTATAAATAATAGTTGAAATTTATAACTATTACTTGGTTTTTACCTTTTCGAAGTATTGACCGTTAAACCTGTAGATGATAAACTTATTGGTAACCTTGCCATCAGCGGCAACTAAGGGGATACTTATAGTTTGCGATGTTGGGTTGAAGGTAATAGTCGGCCTTTTGTCAAAAGCGATATCCACTACCGAAAAGAAATCATACCCGTAATGAATACTACTGCGCATGCCCGATTGTGTTTTGATGATCTTGACGTCATCATTTAACCTGCCGTTTTCTATAGCAAAAACCCTGACGCCCGTTTCAGCATCTTTTGTAGAGTAAATGCCGCCGTAGATACCTAAGTAGTAAGTTTTAGTACCGGCGTTAAAAGTATAAAGGTTTGAATAAAAGGGAATGCTAGTGCCGTCGGCGCTTCTGAGTAACATTGATTTTGTTTGTTGGCCGGTTTTATATTGCATAATGTTTGCAAAATCATGCATGGTGCCGCCTTCCCAGGTATCCCAACAGTAGATCCTGAATAAATTATCGGTTGACGTAAAAATATCAAGGTGCTCTTTTTTTAAAGAGGTGAATGGGGCATCAATAGTGGCCGGGTATTTTTCGGCATAAGTTTTTAATTCTTTGCCAAAGTGCTCATTGGCTCCGCCTAAGGAATCGGACGCATTGGCTTGCCCGGCAGCTTGCTTTTGGTTCCAATATTCAATCTTTTTAAAGGAGCGGAGCAGGTCGGCCTCAATATCTTTTGGATTTTGACCAAATACGTTTATAAACGCTGATATGAGAAGAAACAAAACAGAAAAACCAGAGATTTTCATAAGTAATCATTTGTAGATAAAAATAGGAATAATCATCAAATCATCCCTATTCATTTATCTTAATTAAGATGGCAATCAACGTATGCCCTACCTTAACGTTGCATAATTATAAAACTGCATCGTTCCGTTGCCCTGTATCTCAATTGTTTTGGTTTCGGCAACGCCCTGGGCATTTTTTAGTGCGATATTTACCTTGTTAGGTCCCTTTTGCAGCGGTACACGGGCATAAGAAATAGATGAAGGCAGGGACTGCCAGTTGCGGGTGTCGGCCTTTTCAGACAACAGGCTGTAAAGTTGTACGCCATAGCCCAGCCCTTCTAAAACGCCGTTGGTTTTACCGTCGCTTGTGGCCGCGGCACGCAGGCCATATTCGGCCATTTTTTTTACAGCAAGCCTTGCAAGCACTTTGCCCAGTTCTTTTAAAGTACGCTGCTGAAGTGTTTTAAAAGCCAGCTCATTAATATCTTCGGCTTTTTCTAAAGGTATTTGTTGATCATTAGCATTGATGCCGGCACTTAAATAATAAGGCGTTTGGGCAATGTACTTTGGAAAAGCCACGCGCATACTTTCAACAGATTTCAGGTTCACCCGGTTTCTGTCGCCGCTATAGTTAAAGGGAATCTCTAAACCTGTTCCATCAACAAAAAATAAATCGCCATCACTATGCCGCACCAAACTAAAAAACAAATCAACCTGTGTTTTAACAGGTGCAAGGCCATTTTCCCAAAGCAGGATCAGTTCTCCGCCCTCAGCCGGTTTATCCGGCTGATATGGAATACCAAACGTAGTTTTAAACTGATCGACCTCGGTTGTAAAGCCGTTCAACAAGGCGGTCCTGATCACATCCTCCTTTAACCCCATGGGCATTGGCGTGCCATAATAGGTTTGATCGGGGTTTTTCAGATAGATCTCGGCAGCGTTGCGGTATGATATGAAGGCATTGTTTACATCGTTATTACGTTCGTAAAGCATGCCCTGGAACATCAGGGCAAAGGCATCGTTTGAGTAACGGTTGTCTTTATTGTTGAATTTATCGCCCTGGTCCTGCGCCTGCAGGGTGATGCGGCGGGCCTCGACGATGGCATCTTCAATATTGTTCAGATAAAGGTAATTCAGCGCCTTGTAATAGTGGATCATGAATTTTTCAAAATCCTCGCCTTTATAAGTTTGCGACATGGAGTTAACCAGTAGGCCAACGGCTGCATCGCCCACACCGTTTAAACCACTATCCAGTAATTGATCGGCATTGTTAAAGTACTTATTGCTTGATTCATACTCTCCTCTAAGATGGGCTACCCGCCCTTTCTCCATCAGGTACAGGAGTTTATTGCGCGGCTTTTGGATAAGGCCATTATTATCCAGGTCTTTTTCGGCCTGGGGGTAATTGCCCGCATAAACATTTTTGTAATAAGAAGTAAGGCTTTGGTTGTAAGTGGTACAACCAAATAAAAAAAGCATCACCCCTATAACAGGTGATGCGCGGAAAAAACGCGTACGTATGTTTATCATTTTAAGCTGTAAGGAACCCTGAACATGGCTTGCCGGCACAGGGCTTACTTACTTTAATTTGTTACGTATTTGGCTATTTTTTTCTCACCAATCCAAACTACTTCGTTTGTTTGAATATTGGTAAGTTCAAGGTTTACCTGGTAGTAAACAACCTTTTTGCGTTTGTGCGAATCGACAATGGAATTGATAGAGCCTTGCAGAATATAATCGGCGCCGTTCTCCAACCCAAATTGTTTCATGCTTGATACGGTTGCATTGGTTTGCTGGTCGGCTTTTTCGGCGCGCAGTTCTTCGCGTTTTTTGCCGCCTTGTACAAGGCGTACTTTTTGTGTCTGGATAAATGAGCTTTCAATATCCTTTAAAAAAGTTTCGGCATCAATATGTTCATGGCTTTTGTTTTGCACAAAACCCACAATTACCACCGGTTTTTTGCCCTGATGATCGGCTTGATGAGTCTCTATCCAGTTTGCGCCTAAAATTTTGCCGGTTAGTTCTTCGGCAGCCATCCGGGAGTCGCTGTTATTCCAGTTACCGCTTACATCTATAGTTTGATCGGTGCTAACGCGCGTTACCTGCCGTGAGCATGAGGCAGCAAAAATTGTTGAAACTGCAAGTGCAGCAATGGTTAAAATGTTATTAAATTTCATTGATAGTAGGTTGTTAAATGATGATAGTAAGTGATGCGTGGCGCTATTTAGTACCAGCCAAAACCAATCCCGATACCGGAACGGCCTCCGTGGTATCCGCCGCGCCCCCAGCGGCCGCCAAAGCCAAAGCCAATTGATGGCGAATAGTAGTTATCGTAAAAGCCCCACGACGGCGTATAATCAAAATAGCCATTCATGCGTTCCTGGTGCCTCCATTCGCGGTTTTGGCGGCGGCGCTCCAGCTTAGCCTCGTACCAGTCATAAGCTTTGTAGGTATCCTGTATGGTTGTGCCTTCTAAACTGGTAAGGCTATCTGCCCCGCGGGCATATTTAGCCTGGCTTTCTTTATATCGCGGATTTTGATCGGCAAGTAAAGCAGTTTGCTGCGCCCTAACCGCGCCGCTGTATAAACCACCCAAAACGGCAACGGCTGCTATAATTATCTTAGTTTTCATTGTGAAATAAAATAATGTAATTGAAATACAAATGACGCTATTAAACGTAATAAGTTAACGTAGACGCACCGTTAAATTATGTTAATAAACATCTTTTTACTTAACTATGAGGCAGCGATTACTTAACGGGCAGGGTTGGCTGTATTAGTGGGCGGCTTTTACATAAAAATAGGGATAATCAACCGACTATCCCTATCAAACTATCTTCTTAAAGTCCTCTCCTTTGGAGAGGATTTAGGTGAGGCTTTCAACCGGCTGACCAATCAAATGCTTGGCCGCTAAGTATTCTGCAATCTGCACCGCGTTGGTAGCAGCGCCTTTGCGCAGGTTATCAGATACTATCCAGCAATTTAGGGTATTGTCCTGGCTTTCGTCACGGCGTAAGCGGCCTACAAAAACATCGTCTTTATCGTGCGCGTCAAGCGGCATTGGGTATTTCAGATTGGCGGTGTCATCAACCACTACAATACCTGGCGAATTAGCTAATAGTTCACGTACTTCGCCCAAATCAAAATCATGTAAAAACTCGATGTTTACTGATTCTGAGTGACCACCCATAACCGGGATGCGCACAGTAGTTGCTGTAACTTTAATGCTGTCATCGCCCATGATCTTCTTGGTTTCCAGGATCATTTTCATTTCCTCTTTGGTGTAACCGTTGTCGGTAAACACGTCAATCTGAGGTATCACGTTCAGATCGATAGTGTAAGGATAAACCTTTGGCCCATCAATCCCTTTGCGCTCGTTAAATAACTGGTCAACAGCTTTTACGCCGGTGCCGGTTACCGATTGATAGGTTGATACAACCACTCTTTTAATTTTATATTTATCGTGCAGCGGTTTTAACGCCACTACCATTTGTATGGTTGAGCAATTTGGGTTGGCAATAATCTTGTCATCGGCGGTTAATACATCGGCATTTACTTCGGGCACAACCAGTTTTTTGGTTGGATCCATACGCCAGGCCGATGAATTATCAATAACTGTAGTGCCTGCAGCCGCAAAAAGTGGCGCCTGCTCCAATGAAGTACTGCCGCCGGCGCTGAAAATTGCAACGTCCGGCTTCATCTTAATCGCATCCTCAACAGAAACTACCTTAAACTGCTTACCCTTAAAAGTGATTTCTTTACCAATACTTTTTGCGGAAGCTACGGGAATTAATTCTGTAACGGGGAAGTTGCGTTCTGCCAGAACCTGCAACATTTTGGTGCCTACTAAGCCAGTAGCACCTACTACTGCGACTTTCATTGTTTAATTGTTTTTAATTGTAATGAAACCCCTTTCGGGTGCTTCATTGCGTGTTAATTTGTTAGATAATAAATTTTGAACCCCAAATATGCACATTTTTTTAGATAATCTACCTGATTGGTAGTTAAATATCAGGTTAACGCATCTAAACCGGGTTAACATAACTTAACATATTTTAAGAATATATTTTATAACTTATTAACAATCAGTGCTTTATATATTTGTTAGGTTGACATTAAAATGATATTCTGCGCAATTTACGCCACGCAAACCAGCTCCTTGTAATCCTCTTTACAGGCGCCGCAGGTAGGGCATTCAAAACTTTTTAACCCGGTGAAGGGTACGCCAGGCGCAAGTCCGTTTAGTTCGTCGCCATATGCTTCGTCGTAAATAGTAAAGCAGTTTTTACACTGGTGCACTACTTTTTGATTAACTGGCTTGTTAATGTCTTCCCTGCCCACAACTGTAGCCGATTGAACAATGCTGTTCTGCTGCTCATAAAACAAATCGCAAAGTGCAATCAAATGGCGGCCCAGATCGGTTTTTGCCACACCTTGTTTATACACCACAAATTCGCGGGTATTGTGGTTAAAATCGCGGGTATGCACAATTTCAAACTCGTCGGGATTACGCTCGCGGATCATGATAGAGCCATAGATTCCCGATTTTGGCGACCGCTTAATGGCGAAGCTGAGGCGATAGGTACGCAAGTCGGCTTCTTCAAATTCGCGTACCAAAAGTTGTTTCAGGTCAAGGCATTGGCTGCACAAATCCTCAACCTGCCAATTCAACTCGTTAGAGGCATGCCGTACGTTTACCCGGTATTTATTGAGCAGGTTGCCCCATAGCGGCCTGTGTTTGGCCTCGATGTTTTTAACAAGCAATGATTTCCATGGGCTGATATACAGCTGCCCAACCCTGGTTTGCATACACAGGTTACAAATCTCTTTTAAAAACTCAATATCAAATAACTCATTGCGCCTGTAAATACCCAGCCAGTTTTTATTGCCTTGTTTATTAAAGCCTTCATAATAGGGCAATTGAAATTCGGGAATATTTAGTGGCTGATCTATTTGCTGGATAACAAACTGGTTATTGGCGACCACCAGTTGATACAACAAATCGGCGTTAACTTCGGCCTGATCATAAAACAGCGGCTTATTGGCAAATATTACCTGTTGTACGGCCTTGCACATGGCCGGAATATCATCCGAATAAACCAGCACAGGCCAGCAATACAGGATATTGGTTTTAGGAAACCTGATATACAAATACCAGTAATTACTTACCGGCGACGAGATAAAATTAAAATTCCCGGTAAAAAAGGGCGCGAAGGTTTGGTTGCTATCAACCAGGTTGATTTTTAGCTCGGGCTGATAATCAAATAAGTCGAAAATATCTTTATAGACCCCTTCCTTCAGCCAGTTTTCATGATTAAAAATCCCATCGGCAATATAGGAGCTGGTGATATTAGGGAACTGGTCGGTATTAATTTCATGGTCAATCCCGGCGCCCAGCATATCAAACTCCAGGTCTTCCATCTTTTCGGCAGCTACCTCAAAGTAAAGTTGTTGCCTGTTACCAAAGCGAATTTGCCCGGCACCTGCATTTTGCGCAATGATAAGCATTTCGTAAAAATCACCGGCAGAAGCTACGCCACCCGGCAGGTTTATTTTAATCAGTTGCTTTTTTTCCATCTGCTTATACCTTTATTAATTGCTGTTGCAAAACCTCTTCTAACAGGCGTTTTACCTCCGGCCTGCATGATCCGCAGCCTGTTCCCGCCCCGGTTTGGCTGCACACATCGGCCAGTTGGGTACAGCCTGAGGCCACTTTATTTCGAATGTTATCGGCCCCCACATTATTGCAGCTGCATACCAGTTTACCCAAAACAGGTTCGGCGGTTTTGCCGCTGCGGAGCAGTTTGAGGCGCTTGTCGCTCAATTCGGTTTTGTTGGCTATCAGTTCCTTAAATTCCTGGAACTCGCCTTTATCGCCAATTAAAATGGTGCCTACCAGTTTATCCTGGTGAATAATGCACTTTTTATAGTAGCGTTTGGCTTTATCAATAAATACTATTTCCTCGTAATCCTTATCATCCGGGCATTCAGATAAGCCAATACTGCACAAATCAAAGCCATGAATTTTAATGATGTTCATGAACAGGCTGCCTTTATAGTAGCTGCCAATATCGCCGTTCATATAGCCGGCAACTACAGCGGCCTGTTGCTCGGCAGCAGCAGTAATGCCATACAGCGTGCCGTTAAATTCGGCAATTTCGCCAATGGCATATATATTAGGGTCGCTGGTGAGCAAGCGCTCGTTTACAATAACTCCGCGTTTAATATCAAGGCCGCAATCTTTGGCAATTTCCAGGTTGGGAGTTGTGCCAATAGCCAATATCATGGCGTCGCAATCAATTTTGCGCCCGCTTTTAAGGCCGATACCAGTTAGTTTACTGCGGCCATAAAACAGCTGTACCTCGTCATCATAAAAAATATCGCAGCCCTGGTCGGCCATTTCCTCATGCAACAAACGGCTGCCTAACTCATCCAGCTGGCGGTTCAAAAATCTTGATGTACGCTGAATAATGGTGATCGTGATCCCCATTTCGCGCAGGGAAGCAGCCATCTCTAAACCCAGCAAACCACCGCCCACAATAACCACATGCCCGTTTTTGGGTACATGCTTTTTAAAGTTATCGGCATCGTTACGGCTGCGCATGCTAAAAATACCCTGCAATGCCGGTACGTTTTTAGGGATGGCCGCCCGGCTGCCGGTAGCCAGCAACAACACATCGTAATAGGTTTTTACCCCACGGCTATCCAGCACATATTTATTAGCACGGTCTATTTTTTCGATGCTTACGCCGCGTAACAATCTTATCTTAAATTCGGGCTCCTCCTCATCGGTCATTTTTATAAGCTGTTCCCAGCTTTGTTCGCCGCTAATGTAATCGGGCAGCATTACGCGGTTGTAAAAAGGATATTCTTCTTTACTGAAAATGGTAATTTCATCATCCTTATTCAACTCCCGGTATGATCGTACAAAGCCGTGCGCGCCAGCACCTGCGCCTACCACCACAATGCGCTGAAAAGGCTTTTTATATTTTTGAACGCTTACCGCGCAATATTTAAAATCCGGCTCTTTCGATATCGGATCAACCGCATCATTGGTAACGTTATTGATGCGGTGCAAATCGTTATTGAGTATTTTACCCCAATGCATCGGCACAAAAACAACCCCTTGTTTTATCTCCGGCGATATTTTTGCTTTTACATTTACCTCACCCCTGCGCGATTTAATAATGGTAACATCGCCGTCCTGTATGTTTAACTCAATCGCATCAAGCGGGTTTATCTCCATAAACGATTGCTTAATGTGCTGGTTAAGCTTGTTTACCTTACCCGTTTTGCTCATGGTATGCCACTGATCGCGGATGCGGCCGGTGGTGAGTATAAATGGAAAATCCTCATCAGGCATTTCGCTGGTGAGGGTGTCCGGAACAGCGCTTATTTGGGCGTTTCCGTTTTCGGTATAGAATTTTTTATCGGTAAATAAGCGCGGCGTACCTATAGTTACATTTCGTTTTTTATAAGGCCATTGTACCGATCCTTGCTGTTTGATGATCTCGTAGGTTAGCCCACTGATATCGATATTGGTTTTAGCTGTTAGTTTGGCGTGCTCGGTATAAATTTCGGCGGCGTTTTTAAAATCAAACCCTTTATAACCCATTTTTTTGGCAAAGCGGCAAATGATCTCGCTATCCGGAATGGCTTCTCCTGGCGGATCAATCGCTTTACTCAAATAGCTGATGCGCCTTTCGGAATTGGTCATGGTGCCTTCCTTTTCGGCCCAGGCGGCGGCGGGGAGTATCACATCGGCATATGCCAAAGTTTCGGGCTTGTTGCTTATCTCCTGTACCACTACAAATTTCGCTTTTTTAAGCGCTTCCTCTGCCAGGCGTACATTAGGTAAGCTGGTTAGCGGGTTGGTGCACATAATCCAGATGGCTTTTAAGCGGCCATCGTTCAGGGCTTCAAACATTTCGGTGGCGGTAAGGCCGGGTTTGGCGGCTATTTGTGTACCGCCCCAAAATTTTTGAACCTCTTCCCGGTGCAAAGGATTGGCCAGGTTACGATGCGCGGGCAACAGGTTGGCCAGGCCACCTACTTCGCGGCCGCCCATAGCGTTTGGCTGCCCGGTTAACGACAACGGGCCCGAACCCGGTTTACCAATATGACCCGTTATTAAATTGAGGTTTATCAGGCTTAAATTTTTGTTTACGCCGATAGCGCTTTGGTTTAAGCCCATGGTCCACATCGAAATAAATCCTTTGGCTTCGCCGATGTATTTGGCGGCCAGGCGAATGTTACTTTCACTTACTCCACATATCCGGGCCGATTCGGCCAGTGTGCGCTCAAATACTATTTTGCTGTATTGTTCAAACCCATCCGCATGTTTGGTTACAAAATCAACGTCAATGTCGCCGTTTTCTATCAGTACCCTGCCAATGGCGTGATTAAGCGTAATATCCGTACCGGGATTTAGCTGCAGGTGCAAATCGGCAATGCTGCAGGTATCAGTAGCCCGCGGATCAACCACTATAATTTTAACAACAGGGTTTGCGGCTTTGTGTGCCTCAACCCTTCGCCATAAAATAGGATGGCACCAGGCGGGGTTGGCGCCGGTAACATAAAAGCAATCGGCCAGTTCAATATCGTCATAGCAAAGCGGCACACTGTCTTCGCCCAGCGCCACTTTATAGCCCACGACGGCGCTACTCATGCACAGGCGCGAATTGGTATCAATATTATTACTGCCTATAAAGCCCTTCATCAGCTTGTTTACCACGTAGTACTCCTCGGTAAGGCATTGGCCCGAGGCATAAAACGCCACCGAATCGGGCCCGTATTTGTTGATGAAAGTTTTAAAAACAGCCGCTGTACGCTCCAATGCATCATCCCAGCTTACCCTTTGCATGGGCATGCTTTTGTTATAACGCATTTGCGGGTACAAAAGCCTGTCTGTTTTATCATTGGCGGTGTAGTGCAGGTTAAGCCCTTTACTACATAACATCCCTTTATTTACAGGATAATCTTTATCTCCCTCTAAAGTGATGCTGCCATTTTTCTCTTTGTTAATAACAACGCCGCAACCCACCCCGCAGTAACAGCAGGTACTTTTTAATGTATTAACAGAGCGTTTTTTTATAGACATCTTTAGAGCCTCACCTAAATCCTCTCCAAAGGAGAGGACTTAGAATTGTATGTTTAAAATTCTTTTCAATAGCTACCTCGGTTTTCAGAACCCTCCTTTGGAGAGGGCAGGGTGAGGCTTACTATGCTACCGCAACCAGCGGCTCTTCTACTTCTTTTGTTACTGTTTGTTTTTGAAAACGGGTGATCAATACAATTACAGATACTACCATAACACCAATGCCGATGTAGGTAAACGCCTGCACGTAAGTGATGGTAGACGATTTGAATAAAAAGCCGAACAGCATACCACCCAGGTTACCACCCGCGCCAACTATACCGCTTACCATACCAACATTTTTACTGTTGATGAACGGTACAATACCATAAGTAGCACCATTTGACATTTTAAGGAACAGTGCGAATGAAAGCATAGAAATAATAGCAGCAGTAAGGTTGCCGGAGCTGGCAAACAGTACAAGCCCGGCACCTTCCAACAGTAATACGCCGGCAAGCAGCAAACCTTTGCCGCGCATGCCGAATTTACCGCCAACCTTATCAGATACGATACCACCCAACGCGCGGGCAAAAATGTTCATGAAGCCAAAAATACCCGCCCAAAAACCTGCTGAGCTTTGCGACAAATGAAACGTATCAACAAAGTGCAATGAGGCTACGTTATCAAACGTGATTTCCATACCAAAGCACATGGCGTATGATAAAGTTAAGGCCCAAACGCGCCAGTCGGCTAAAATAGACCAGTCCGTTTTTGAAGAACTGGCTTTGGTGTATCCTATTTCGTCATAGTTACCATTGGGCGTATCCTTGGTATATTTACTATATATAAATGCCATAATCAGCATCAATACACCCGGTACTATCATGGCGTAACGCCATGCTTCGGCTTTGGTATAACCGGCACCAACTATGGCGGCAAATATTAACGGCATTACCATATTAGTTACACCACCACCCAGGTTACCCCAGCCACCTGTTACGGCATTGGCAGTACCCTTTATATTAGGTGCAAACATCATGGATGTATGAAACTGCGTAATCACAAACGACGAACCTATTACGCCAATAGCAAGGCGAAACAACAGGAACGAAGTATAATCATGCGCCAAACCCACTAAAAAAACGGGTAATGAACCTATAAGCAATAACCTTACTGCTGTTTTACGCGGCCCCCAGGTATCACATAGCTTACCAATAATAAGGCGTGCTATAATGGTGGCAGCTACCGATGCTATAATGGTATTACCTACCTGCCCTTTACTTAAGTGCAGTTCGGCGCGGATGGTTGGCATCAGCGGTGCCAGGCCAAACCAGCCAAAAAAGCACACAAAAAACATGAGCCAGGTGGTATGGAAGGTGCGCATCTGCACACCTTTTAAGGAGAATATATTCAGTTTGGTAAGTTGCTTCATTGTTGTAGTATTCATGCTATCGTTTTTTTTGGGGTTGGTATATTATTAATGTTCGTCGTCTATTGAAAACTTATCAATGAGTAAATTCAATAAGCGATCGTGAATTTCCATATACATGGGGTCGTGTACTATGAATTTTTTATTACGCGGCCTTGCTAATGGTACATCCACAATTTCTTTAATAGTTGCGGCAGGGCCGTTATTCATAACAACTACCCTATCTGCCAAAAAAATAGCCTCTTCAATATCATGCGTAACCATTACAATGGTTTTTTCGCGATGATCAAGGTTCCATAATTTTAACAATTCAACGTGCATGGCACTTTTGGTTAATGCATCAAGCGCACCAAAAGGCTCATCAAGTAATAATATTTTTGGATTGATAGCAAAAGCGCGGGCTATAGCCACCCGTTGTTTCATGCCGCCCGAAAGCTGGCCGGGCAATTTATCCTTATGCTCCCATAGGTTTACCATCCTTAAATTAGTTTCTACCAATTTAACCCGCTCTGCGGCAGGCACCTCTTTTAAGGCTGCGCTAACTGCTACTTCAATATTTTTATAAACTGTAAGCCAGGGAAGCAGGGAATAATTTTGAAAAACAATTCCTCTATCCGGCCCCGGCGAGTTTACTTTTTTGCCATTGGCATACACTTCGCCGCTTGTTGGTTTAACCATGCCGCTTATCGTGCTCATCAGGGTTGATTTACCACAACCCGAGTGGCCTATCAGCGCCACTATTTCGCCTTTTTTTACTGTCAGGTCAATTTCCTTAACAGCGGTATATATTCCTTTGGGCGTTTTAAAACTAACTGTCACATTATTTATCTGGATGCTTACCGGCGCATTGGCGGCTTGCTCCAAAGTAATTTCAGCAGTTGCAGTAATGTCATCCTCTGGTGGTGCAATTATTGACGTGTTACTCATAAAATTAAGCTTTTAATAAATGATAATTAATTTTTAAACCGCGTACGAGAATTTTTGCTGCAACCAGGTAAAACACCTGTCGAGCAATGAGCCTACTACTCCTATTATTATAATAGCTACTAAAATTTTTGCTACGCTACCCCCGTTAAATCCCTCTTCCCAAACAAAGTTGCCCAGGCCAATACCGCCCGAAAGCATTTCGCCTGCAACAATTACCATCCAGGCAATACCTATTGATAGCCTTAGTCCGGTAATAATATGGGGCAAACTAAACGGCAATAATATTTTGGTAAGATATTTCCACTTTGAAAAGCCGAATGCCTTACTCACATTTTTATGATCCTGCGGGATATTTGATGCACCAAACGCTGCATTGATAAGTGTTGGCCACAAGCAGCATATAAAAATCATAAATATGCTGGCCTTTGGCGAATCCTGGAAAATGGCCAGGCCCAACGGAAACCACGCTAATGGCGAAACCGGCTTCAAAATTTGCACCATCGGGTTAATAATCCGCATGGCTATTTTACTGCTTCCCATAACTAAGCCAATGGGTATGGCAAATAAACTGCCCAGGCCAAAACCAATGCTTACCCTGCCAAGCGAGCTTAACAGTTTGGTGCCTATGCCTTTCTGGTCGGCATCGTTTTGAAATGGGTGCTGTATTACCTCTTTAAAAACAGACCAGGTAGCCAGTGGGGCAGGGATCTCGCCTTTGGTAAGCTTGGCTATTAAAGCCCAGATACCGCCCATGATAACCATACCCGCAATGAAATACATTACAGATGTGGCCGATTTTATTGAAAATAACTGCTTCATAATTATTCAATTTTTTAAAGGTTTGCCAGCCCGAAACAAACCGGCAAACCTTTACTGTTTAATAGCTATTTTTTTGAACCGGCTATATATGGCGCCGGGTTCTTCGGGTCAAAAACAATGGTTTCCAGGTTGGTTTTAAAAGGTTTCATATCCTCCTGCACAGGTACACCCATGCTTTTGGCAACCTCGGCGTATAAATCATCCAGGATTAATTTTTGCGCTACTGCCGAATAATCAGGAGCAGTGCTTATCATCCCAAAACGCATGTACTGGGCCATAAACCAAATACCGTATGATAATTTTGGCGTATTTACCGCGCCATTGTTGTAAAACAACATATAGTCGTCCTTGTATTTTTGAACACCCAGGTCGCAACCAATTTCTGTCGATCCCATTAACCGGGCCTCAATAACCTGCACAGGTGCATTCACATAATTTGGCTTGCTGAGTAACAGCGCTGCTTTTTTGCGGTTGCTCATTACATCAAGCCATTTGCAGGCTTCAATGATGGCTTTCATTACATTTTTAAGGTCCTCTTTATCATTTTCGGCAAATGCTTTGTTGGCTACCAGCGCTTTTTCGGGGTGGTTTTTCCAGATGTCCTGGCTGGATATTTGGGTAAACCCAATTCCCTGGGTTGCAGCTACACCGTTCCAGGGTTCGCCTACGCTAAAGCCTTCCATGTTATCAACTTTCATGTTGGCTACCATTTGCGGCGGCGGTATGGTGATAATACCAACCGTTTTAGCGTTTACACCGCATGCGGCCAGCCAGTTGCGCAACCATATATCATGCGTACCGCCGGGGAAAGTCATGGCAAAGGTTACTTCCTTACGGGCTTTAACCTCTTTAATTGCGGCGGCCACCTTTTTCAGGTCGCGGAAACCAACCAGCCCGCAAAAATCTTTAGACAAGGTTATGGCCTGGCCGTTGTTATTAAGGGTCATGGCAATTTTCATTTCCGACCCTGCTTTGCCACCAATACCTGTGTACACCGAAAACGGCATCGCAAACAAGCAGTGCGCAGCATCCAGTTCGCCATTTAATATTTTATCGCGGATAACCGCCCATGATGCTTCTTTTGACAATTGCACATCAACACCATATTTGGCAAAAAAGCCCATTTCTTTTGCAATTACCAGCGGGGCACAGTCTGTTAACGGGATAAAACCCAGCTTAACTACTTTTTTGGGTGGTTTGGCAGCAGCGCCGCTTACCACAAGTAAAGCGCACAAACACCATAGTAATATGGGCTTGTAATATTTTTGTATGTGTATATTCATTGCAGGCATTTTAAGTTTTAATGATTTAGTTATTGTTTAATAGCTACTGGTTTGCTGTAAAAAAAGTCGGGGGTAAATTTTAACATTACATAAGCCCAGGTACCTGTTTTATTAAAGGTTGCGGCTGTAGCATCGTTTACGGCTTGTGCTTTGGCAAACGGCATACTGTCTGTAGCTTTCATCAGCGAGTAAGCCAATTCAATATTGGTAAACTTGTTCATGTTATAGCTAAATTGTAAATCGGCTTCTTTACCCAGGTTTTTACTGATGACGGTGCCATCAGCCTTTTTCATATCCTGATTTAAGGAGAATGAATGCAGATCGAGGCCTAAGGCAAAGGTGTTGGCGGTATACTTAAATTTAATGTAAGGGTTACTTAAACCACCTTTAGGCGATCCGGTGCCTGCATAAAAATAATCCATATAGCCCCAAAACTTATGCGGTGTGCCGTATAGCGGATCAAAGGAGTTGTTTTTTCCTGCTGCCTGATCTGCAACTGTTGTACCGGATAATACATCATAACCTGGTGTTATGCTGAAAAGATCTTTTTGGTAAGTTGCAGCAACAGTATAATGATATGCGCTCATGGTTTTGCCATCCCTGTCGTTACCCGATTGACGGTAATAAGCGGCTTGTATAGCTATTTTTCCAAAGCCAGAGGCATTGCCAAAAGTTGGGCTAAGCATTAATCCATAAGTGTAGCGTTTATTTACACCGTAATTATAGGTATCGGTTGCGCCATTTGGCACGAAACGCCTGCCGTAAACATACCCGGCTGTTGCGCTGCCTACAGAATCGAGGCGGTATTTACCAAAGTTATCGTTAAATACCAAAATAGACATCTTGGTTTGATCAAACTTTTTGCTGATGTACAAACTGGTGAACGATTTGTAGTTTTGTGTTGCACCATTGGTACCGGCTGGATTGGTAAATAAAGGAGTACCGGTTTTTGAACTGTTGTTTGCTGCACTTCCTGCTGCAGTTAAAGGAACAATACCGGCCGGAAGCGGTACCAGCGTACCTAAGCTATTTTTAATATATGCAGGTAAATTACCTGGTAAATAACCGGTATTGGTTACGCCGTTGCCGTCGGTATTTTGATTGTAAGCAAAACCCAGATCAACCTGCCAGCCGTGGTGCATTGCTTTTAATAAGGCCATATCATGCTGGCGCGCCTGTTGCAGCCAATCGAGGTTGCCGATAAGGCGCGAATCATCGTAAATTAATTCCTGGCGGCCTATTTTAAAGGTAAGCAAATCCAATAGCTTAAACCTTACGTTGGTGTCGGCCTTATTGGCCAGTGTTAGCTCGGCCCAGCCTTCGTGCAACATTAAACGGTTACCATCGGCTGCAGATATGGTCGAAGCATCAGCTCCCCATACCCTAATATCCTGAACACTAACGCCAAATGTTAAAAGATCCCATTTGTAGCCGAAATTTAAACGGGTGCGTTGTGAAATAAAGTCGGCACTTTTTGCGCCTTTTGGTACAAGGTTACCATAGCCGTCGCGGGCTTCTCCCCGTATGCGTAATTGCCCTGCCAGGCTAAATTGAGCCTTTGCAATGTTAATTTGTAGGGTGCCTGAAATTAAAAATACGGCGAATATTATGAATTTATAACGTACATTTTTATACATTTGAATTGGTTTTTTATTTGTTAAAGCGATTGAAAACTATACTGGCCCTGCCTGGGAATGCGACCTCCCGACAGGGCTTTTTTTTATTTTTTTTTATTTTTTCACCATAGGCGACATCTTTTTTTTAATAAATCCGGATTTGATTTAATAAATATATCGTATTTAATGAATAAATGCAAATATTTGCATCGAAAAGTAAATTTTTATGATTAAAATCATGTAATTATTGATTTTTTATCAAAATTTTAAATTTCATGGGCTTAAAATTTGCCAAAATATGTTTTTGATAATTTTTAACTGCTTTAAAATTGAATAATTCGCAATTAAAACGAATTAAAATCAATAACTATCAACCTAACGCCTCTAAAAGGTGAAAATTTTGACAAATAGTTCAATTTTTATGACTATTTTTAATAAAAAACAACGGAAATAAGATACTAAATGAAAAAGAACATTCAATGCGACAACCAAACGTGTACTTTATGCAAAAGTTGTATAAAAGAATGGTTGCCAGCCATTGCCGCCAACAGAAAAAACTTCAAAGTTAAGAAAGGACAGGTCATTTTTAGCGAAGGCGATCCGGTTACCGGAATCTATTTTGTATACGAAGGAAATGTGAAAGTTCACAAAAAATGGGGCTCCGACAAGGAGCTTATCATTCGTTTTGCCAATAATGGGGCTATTTTTGGACACAGGGTTTTAGGAAAACATGCAACCCATTACCCCATTTCGGCCACCGCGCTTGAAGATGGTATTATATGTTACGTTGATATGGAATTTTTTGAAGCAACTTTAAAAGTAAACCCTCAATATACCTATCAATTAATGTTATTTTTTGCCGACGAGCTGCAGGAAGCAGAAAAAAAGATGCGAAACCTGGCGCATATGCCGGTTAAAGGCAGGGTTGCCCATGCTTTGATAGCATTAAAAGATCAGTTTGGCATTAATACGGATGGCCATATTGATATTGAACTTACCCGCCAGGACCTGGCCTCCTATACCGGGGCAACTTATGAAACCGTTTTCAGGGTAGTGAATGAACTGACCCAGGAAAGTATCATCAGCACCAACGGCAAAAAGATCAGCATTGCTAACGCAGAAAAATTATTTGCTTTAACACAGGACACCAATCAATAATATATTTAATATCGGATAGCGAATGATCTGCAAGCCTGCTCCTTATTCACTATCCGATATTATATAAAAGCAAAAAGCAGAATGCCCAAAGCTTAAAGTTAACAGTCCCCGCAAACAAAATTTTAGCTACATAAAAAAGGCGCTAACCCTACTAAGGTTACGCCTTTTTTACTTCAATATTCACCGGTGCTTAGGCAATGCCTACAAACACCTTCCCATCGGTAACCTTTACGGGGTAGGTTTTAATAGTTAATTCTTCTTCGCCGATGCACTCGCCCGTAAGTAATGAAAATGCTTTTTTATGAAAGGGGCATGCTACCTTTGGTTCGCAGCTTTCGCCGGTACTGCCAATCATGCCCCGCGAAATAGCCATTTGCTGTTTATGCGGACAAAGATTTTGGGTTGCATACCACTCGCCCCGACGGCTAAAATTAAAAATAGCAATCTGCTCATCGCCGTGCTTTACGCACGATCCGCCGTTTTCAGGCACATCATCTACATAACAGGCCAGTATCCATTGTGTTGCTGTTGTTGCTTCCATGATATTATATTTTTATGAGCCCAACACGTTCCTATCGAACATGCCCGCTGCTTTTTTTTGAATTTTGAATTTTTCACCAGTTGTTTATTCTCTTTATGGTGTTCAAGAGAGCTTCGCTGTTTTAACTTTTGAATTTAAGACCTACCACCCCTTGGCTTTCACCTGCTCGCGCATTGGTTCAAACTGCGCCGTAGGATCTTTCTCTTCAGGTGCATTTATAAAATGCGCAAAACGTTTGCGCAAGGCCGGGCTTTCAACCACCTCTTTCCATTCGCAATGATAGGTATCTACCAAGGCCTGCATTTCTTCTTCCAGTTGTTCGGCCAGCCCAAGGCTATCGTTTACAATTACATTTTTAAGATAGCTCATTCCGCCATCCAGCTTATTAAGCCAGGTTGCAGTACGGGTTAGTGGATCGGCGGTTTTAATGTAAAACATCAGGAACCTGTCCAGGTATTTTACCAGCGTTTCTTTATCAATATCGGTAGCCAGCAATTGAGCATGCTGAGGCTTGGAGCCGCCGTTGCCGCATATGTAAAGGTTCCAGCCTTTTTCGGTGGCTATAATTCCAAAATCTTTTGATTGTGCTTCGGCGCATTCGCGTACGCAGCCGCTTACGCCACCTTTAAGTTTGTGCGGCGCACGAATACCTTTGTACCTGTCTTCAATCTCGATAGCAAAGGTTACACTATCATGCAAACCAAACCGGCACCAGGTACTGCCCACGCAGCTTTTTACTGTACGCAAAGCTTTGCCATACGCATGGCCGCTTTCAAAGCCGGCGTCTATCAACTCTTCCCAAATCAATGGCAAATCGCTTAAGTGCGCGCCAAACATATCAATGCGCTGGCCACCGGTTATTTTGGTATATAAGCCGTATCGTTTGGCCACCTGTCCAATTACTATCAGCTTATCCGGTGTAATTTCGCCGCCGGGTATGCGTGGCACTACAGAATAGGTGCCGCCTTTTTGGATGTTGGCCAAAAACCTGTCGTTGCTATCCTGTATTACTTCCTGTTTTACAATTACATCGTTCCAAAGGCTCGATAAGATACTGGCAACAACGGGTTTACAAGTTTCGCAGCCGTCGCCTTTGCCGTAATGGTCAAGTACCAGGTCGTAATTTTTAAGCTTATTAATTTTTACCAGGTCAAATAATTCCTGGCGCGAGTAATCGAAATGCTCACAGATGGAGTTTTTAACATACTGTCCGTTTGCTTTAAGGGTGCCGGCAATTAAATCTTTCACCATTGGCACGCAGCCGCCGCAACCTGTACCGGCTTTGGTGCATTTTTTCATGCCATCAATACTGGTAACGCCATCATCAGCTACCGCCGAGCAGATAGTGCCCTTGGTTACCGCCTCGCATGAGCAAATGAGCGCATCGTCGGGCAGGTTCATTACCCCGGCGCCTTCGCTTGCAGCGCCACCTCTTGAACCCAATATTAAATCTTCAGGATCGGGCGGGAGTATTATTTTATTATTAACGGTTTGCAGCAGCATGTTGTACGCTTCTGCATCGCCAATTAAAATACCGCCTAATAAGTTTTTACCATCATTAGTAATGTTAATGCGTTTGTAAATTCCCTTGTGGGTATCTTCAAACAAAATGGTGCGGCAATCGGGTTCGGTAATAAAGGCATCGCCAAAGCTGGCAACATCAACACCAATTAGTTTAAGTTTGGTGCTCATGTCGTAACCGTAAAAAGATTTATCGGCCGCGGTTAAATGAGCGGCCGCAATATCAGCCATCTCATAACCGGGCGCAATCAAACCATATATCATGCCCTCGTATAAAGCACATTCGCCAATGGCGTAAATGTGCTCATCGCTGGTTTGCATTTTTTCGTTCACTACAATGCCGCCGCGGGTGCCTACGTGCAGGCCGGCCAGTTTTGCAAGTTCATCGCGCGGGCGGATACCTGCCGATATTACCAGCATATCTACAGCAAGCTGGCTGTCGTCATTAAACTTTAGCGATTGGATTTTTTTATCGCCGGCAATAGCGGCTGTGCTTTTATTTAAATGAATGTGCAGGCCCAGCTGGCTTAGCTTCATCTGCAGCATGTTGCTCCCTGCCGAATCTATTTGCCTTGGCATTAGCCTTGGCGCAAATTCAATAACATGTGTTTCGGTAATGCCCAGATCAATCAAAGCCTTGGCTGCTTCCAGGCCGAGCAAGCCGCCGCCCATTACAGCGCCCGATTTGGCATTGGTGGCAAAAGTTTTTATCAATTCCAGATCTTCGATGGTGCGGTATACAAATACGCCTTCTTTTTCTATTCCCGGAATATCGGGTACAAAAGCAGATGAGCCGGTTGCTAAAACCAGGTAGTCGTATGTAAGGGTGACACCTTTTAAAGAGTGGATGGTTTTTGCTGTACGGTTAATCTCCTGTATTGGATCGTCTAAATGCAGCGCGATGCCGTTATCGGTATACCATGATAAAGTGGAAAGCGACAGGTCATCGGCGGTTTTGCCATTAAAATACTCGCTAAGATGCACCCGGTCATAAGCGTGGCGGGGCTCTTCGCCAAAAACAATTATTTGGAACTGGGTTGATCTGGCTAAAAGTTTTTCGCAAAACTTATAACCTACCATACCGTTGCCAACAACAATAATGGTTGGTTTTGACATGTTGGAATTTTTTAAATGTTAAAGCAATTTTCAAACTTAAATGAATCAAATACGACCCTGATTTCATTTACATCACAATTATAACTCAAAAAAATGGCAAATAAAAATTTTTTTCAAGTTTTTTATTAAATAAATCATGTTTATTGATGTTTTAATTGTTAATTTAGTGCTAATGATATAATTTATGTCATTATTTATGCTGATTGTAAATAATGATTTTAACATTTTAACAAAATCATCAAAATAAAATAGCTTAAAAACCTGTTTTTTGATGCAAAATTTCAAAATATGCAAAAAATAATTGAAAATCCGGTTCTTTTTGTACTTGGAGCAGGTCCCGGAGACCCGGAATTGATAACAATGAAGGGATATAAGGTATTACAACAGGCAAATGTGGTATTATATGACAACCTGGCCAATAAAGAGTTGCTGGATATTTGCCGCGATGATTGCGAAAAGGTATATGTAGGCAAACAACCCTATGGCGATTATACGCCACAGGAGACCATTCATGAACTGATAAAGCACTATGCTTTTACCAAAGGCAATGTAGTGAGGTTAAAGGGTGGCGATCCGTTTATATTTGGCCGCGGCTTTGAAGAAATTATTTACGCCAGGCAACATGGTATAGCTACACAATATATACCCGGCGTTACCAGCATGCAGGCTTCCGGCCTGCAGGATATTCCTTTAACCCACAGGCAGGTGAGTGAAAGCGTTTGGATGGTTACCGGAACCAAAAAAGACGGCAGCCTATCGGCCGACCTGGCCTGCGCTATGCAAAGCAACGCTACGGTAGTTATATATATGGGTATGAAAAAGCTGGCCGAAATTGCCCTTGCCTACGTTACATCGGGTAAAGGCCATACACCTGCCGCTATTATTCAGCACGCATCGCTACCTAAACAAAAATCGGCGCGGGGGCAGGTTAAAGACCTGGTAGCTATCGCAGCCGAAAACCAGCTTACCTATCCGGCTATTATTATTATAGGCGATGTGGTTAACGTTAACAATTAAGCAAGTATGAAAATCAGGATAAAAGGAAACTCGTTGCGCTATCGCCTCACCAAAACCGATGTAGAAACATTTGACAGGGATGGCTACCTGGAAGAAAGTACCAAATTTGGTACCCGTACATTTAAATACGCCCTGCAACGTACCTTAGCCGAATCTTTAACGGCAGATTTTACTGGCAACACCATTATTATGTATATGCCCGCTGCTTTGGCACTTGAATGGACCAGCACCGACCGTGTTGGCTATGAAAACAACAGCAGTGAAATGTACCTGCTTGTTGAAAAAGATTTTAAATGTCTGGATAATGTAGCCGAAGACCAAAGCGATAATTACCCAAACCCATTGGTTGAAAGCTTCACGAAGAAAAAGGTATAACGCAGGTTATAACAGCACGGCTATTCCTGCAATCGAGGCTTCTCTATTGAAATCGTCTTTAATTTCTGTCAAACTTGCGCTGCGGTACACTCCGCAATATACATCCCGCAGTTCTCTGCAAATAAGCCTCCCGGTCTTAATGGCAACGGATAGTGTTGTATAGAACCTAACAGGTAGTAAATCAATGTGTAAGGCGAAATATTTTTTACTTTTTATTTGCGTAAATAAAATTTAATAGTAAGTTTGTACTTACGGTAAGCAATGGCTTACTATTTATAATTATGAGCGCCTGCGAAAAAGCCTTTAATGCATTAGGAGACCCGACCCGGAGATTAATCTTCGAAAAACTGCGCGGCCGGCCACTGGCAGTTGTTGACATTGCTGATGGCTTGCCTGTTAGTCGCCCGGCGGTATCACAACACCTGAAGGTTTTAAAAGAAGCCAAACTGATAACCATCCACCAGCAGGGTGCCAAAAACATTTACCACATAAACAGGGAAGGTGTTTTGGCCATGCGCAATTATCTTGACAGATTTTGGGACGATGCGCTGGCAGCGTTTAAATTGATTGCAGAACAACAAGAACAATAGCATGAATATCCTAAACTTAACATCCATCAAAAAAGAGCTAACGGTTGAGGCTTCGCAGGCCACAGCTTTTAAAGTTTTTACCCAAAAAATGGATCTGTGGTGGCCCAGAACACACCATATTGGCAGCACCCCCATGACCGAAATGGTGCTGGAACCCAACTTAAACGGGCGCTGGTACTCCAGGCACGAAGATGGTGCCGAAGCCGAAGTTGGATATGTACACACCTGGCAACCCAACGATTTACTGGTGTTGATATGGCAGATCAACGGCGATTTTAAATTTGATCCTGCCCTTGTTACCGAGGTAGAGGTGCATTTTATTGCCGATGGTCCTAAATCAACCATAATTAAATTTGAGCATAAAAACCTGGATAGACTGGTGGGTGCTAAAGCAGTTGAAAGCATGGATCAGGGTTGGGGCTATATTATGGATTTGTACAAACAAATTGCCGAACAATGACAGCCAAACTATTATTACGTATTGCAGCAATATTGATGTTGCTGCATACCATGGGCCATACCATCGGCGCACTTACCTGGAAAGAAGCGCCAAATCCTGCAGTTGGCCAGGTTGTTAGCGGCATGCAAAGCCAACACTTTGATTTCATGGGCAGGTCGGTAACCTTGGGCGGATTTTTTGAGGGGTATGGTTTTACCATGATAGGCGTATTGCTGCTGGTTACTATTTTTTTATGGTTGTTTAGCAGTCAAAGTACTAATCCTTTAACCAAAAGCCTGTTGCCGGTGCTGGCAGTATTTCTGCTGGTGATGGGGGTTATCGAGTATATTTATTTCTTCCCATTTGCGGCTGCATTTTCATTTTTGGCCGGCCTGTGCTCGGTTGCTGCGCTGGTGGTTATAAAACGAGGCAAATCAACGATATAAGTATAAATTAGACACGGATTTTTTCGAATTGCAGTAATTATTTCCAGAACTGGGTCTTCTGATTGGTGCAATTCGAAATAATCTGTATCAATTAGTGTGTATTAATTTAAATGGATACTGCTGATCCCTTTTTCAAGTGCGCTATCCTGTACGCCCGGTATTGCAGAACCTTCTACCCGGAATACAGTAATATCTGAGATACCTATAAAGCTGAAAATATGTTTAAGATAAGGCTCTGCAAAATCAAGCGGTTTCATGGGGCCGTCAGAATAAATACCTCCCGACGCCATGGCGATGAAAATTTTCTTTCCGTTAATTAACCCTGCAGCGCCATTTTGATCGTATTTGAAGGTAACGCCCGATCTTACGATATGATCTATCCAGGCTTTTAAAGCCGAGGGAATCCCAAAATTATAAACCGGAGCGCCAATTACAATAATATCCGCTTCGCGAATCTCATCAATCGCATCGTCCGAGTGTTTGGCGGCCAGGATGTTTTCCGGTGTACGGCTTTGCGCCGGAGTAAAAAACGAAGCTATTTGCGCTTCTTCGAGATGTGGAAATTGCTCGTTTACCAGGTTATTTTCATGAACGGTACTGCCCGGGTATTTGGCAATTAACTGTTCAATAATGGCTTTGCCTAACTGAATGCTTAAGGACGCGGCACCCCTCGGGCTCGAAATAATATGCAATATCTTTTTCATGTTCTTTTTGTTTTAATACCGCCAAATCTATTTACATTTGGTTATAAAATATTAGTAGTATACAAAAGGTTAGTGCTATCCTTTTGTATACTGTATTGAAAATCAAATCATTATGGATAATAAAGTAGGCCTTTCGCCAGAGTGTAACGCAGTGCTTACGCCCATTGGCGATGCCCTGTATGTAATTGGCGGTAAATGGAAATTGCGGGTAATTGCCGCGTTAAGGGATGGGGGTAAGCGTTTTAATGAAATACAACGTACTGTTGATGGCATTTCGGCCCGTGTATTATCTGCCGAGTTAAAGGAATTGGAACTAAATGGCTTTATATCAAGAACGGTGCATCCCCAAACGCCGGTAGTTGTTGAGTACCGGGTAACCGAGTATGCCGATACATTGAGTGATATATTGCTTGCCCTGGCCGAGTGGGGCACCATGCACCGCGATAAACTGCGCAGGGAAAGGTAAATACTGTTTTGTAAGCATCGACATTTTTGCGCAACACAGAGGTTGGTTAATAAAATATAAAATGGTAGGGGTGCGCAACCTTTTTTCTGTTGTTTACGAATATCCTATGGCAACAGCCAGTATTTCAACAATGCGCGTTAAAAATTATATACAATTAACACTAAGCCGCTTTGCCCAAAAAGGAATATGGAACAAAGCCGTGGTGCAGTTAATATCGGCCCCGCTGCTATGGATTTTGCTTTTAAGTGGTATTGTGCGTGCTGTTTATTACTCGGTTTTACAAAATACCATAGCTGTTGATACTGCCAGCTACCTAAACTATAGCGCCAATATATTAAAAGGTGAAACCGAAGGCCGCCGTACACCTGTATATCCGTACTTTATAAAACTGGTAGGCTTGTTGGGGCGCCAGAATTTAATTGGCCATGTGGTATCCGCACAAATTCTGTTATCGTTTTTTAGCATCGTTGTTTTTTATAAAATAGCCCGGTCGGTTTTTAAAAACCAATCCATCGTATTTGCTGCATCATTATTATATGGGCTAATGCTGCCGGTAATTAATTTTGATAAAGTGGTTATTACAGAGTCGCTGTCTGTTGGCTTAAGCCTGGGTTTTATTTGTTTAATGGTTAGCTATTTGCAAAAGCCTACGCATTTAAAAGCCTGGATTATTACTCTGTTTGTTTTTTTAGCCATTATGCTACGCCCATCTTTTATTTATCTGCTGCCCCTGCTTATTGTGTTTTGGTGTTTAAGGCTGATAATTTGTAAACAAGAGCGCAAAATTTCTTTATCCGGATTGGCGGCCTCGGCAATAGTAGTGCTTTTGTTATCGGGTTACTCGGCTTTAAATAAAAAGAATGCCGGCTTTAACGGTATTTCGCTTGTTAGTAACAATAATGAAATGGCGGTAATAGTAAGTGCCAGTATTTACCGCAGCGGCGATGACCCCGAAATATCGGCAGCGCTGCGATACAATATCGACCTGGAAAAAAAATATCCGGGGCGGCATATTCCGGGCATAAATATTATGGCCAGATTTAACCCTGAAAGGGTGCATCAGTTTATTGTTAACTGCATTAAAAACCAGCCCGGCGCTTATTTACAGCATATTGGCGGCAAGCTACTCGCATTACACAATGCCAATATATTTACTAACTACGCCAGCCATCAGCTTAGCACCCTGGCATTCAGGATTGAGAAAATAGAATACCTGGTTTTTAGTGTCCCTTTTACCGTGCTGTACTTAGTGATAATTGCCGATTTAATACTGCTTATTGCCTCATGGATAAAACAGAAACGAGCGCCCTGGCTCAGGGTTTTTTTGTGGTTAATTATTACGGGCCAGCTGGCCGTTGCAATTATGGGTGGTTATTCTGAATACCAGCGGCTGATACTGGCTATCATACCTGCGCTTATTATTGTTTTATTTAATTACGCTGATAAAGCGGTTTTGCGATTGGCGGAACTAAGTGAGGTTAAATCAATGCCTTAAACTGCCGTCATAGCGAGGTACGAAGCAGTCCCGAACTATGTGGGACTTAGCATGTAGGGGATTGCTTCGTACCTTATAATGACATGATTGTAAGCTGTTGATTATCAGGGTTGTTTTTTAATGTAGAGACGCAATACTTTGCGTCTCCCCCAGGACATTCAAAATTTACAGGCTCAATTTGCATGTGTGATTTGCATGCGGGAGACGCAAAATGTTGCGTCTCTACAAAAGCGCCGTTTGCAATTATGTCATTACTGTTTTTTCAAGCATAGGCTGGTGGATACTCGCAATGGCGGTCTGTTTTTCAATCAATAGATATTAAAATTTACTTATAGTTATAAATAAATTTTGAAAACATATTTATAAATCGCATCTTTAAACATCTTTATACCTATAAATCAGCTTGAAAAAGATTGTTGCCTTTTTATTGCTAAGTATTCACCTGCTAAATATTGGCGGGCAACTGGCATTGCACCAATACCTGGTTTATAAAACCAATAAGTTTTACAACCAACAGGTGGGCAAAGGTTTGTATGATGTTAAAGATCTTACCGAAATAGCAATACCTGTTGATTTGCCTAATATTCACGATTGGAAGCGGTTTGAAAACATAGCCGGGCAAATACAATTTGGTAATACCAATTACAACTACGTAAAAATGAAGGTAACCAGGACTGCCATACACCTCATGTGCATTCCTAATTATGAAACAACGCGTCCGGTTGATAAAAATGTACTGAATGCAAAAGGTGTTAAAGATATTCCGGTGCCACAAAAAGACCATGTGCCATATGGCAAAATCATTATGCAGGATAACGTTAGTGTAGCCTTTGCGCACATTGAGTTTTGCTGCCCTATAAAAAATATCAAAAAAAACATTGTACAGCCCGTACAGCCACTGGTGCATTATCACCAGGATATTCCCGAGCAACCACCTAAGGTTACCTGCTAATTTCTTATTGCCTAATCTATTAAGGATACCATCAACTACTATTGTAATGTTTCACGTGTATTTACGCCGTTGTTGAGTTGTAGAATTTAGTGAAACTATGCAGGGGAAATGACACTCAAAAATAATAGACTGTCATCCTGAGGAACGAAGGATCTATTCGCGAACTTTTCTGTCGGTCATGCACAGCTGATAGATCCTTCGTTCCTCAGGATGACAGGAAAATTGGATATGTCATGTGTAACATTTCGGGTTTTTACATACACCCAAACAATGTAGTTGATAGCATCCCAACCGGATGGGCATCCTGTTTGGCCGTGGCGTTGCCCGCCCAATTTTACCAGCACGTATCAATACTTAATTTATTAAAAAGCAGGTGTGTTGAAATAATACCGCTTTTAAGATAATATCATATTAGCCCAAAAATGAAAATAAAAATAGCCGCAGCCCTAACGCTCATTGTAGCAATAGGCTTTACCATAATAGCATCCAGTCCAAAATCATCTCACCAGGAAATGATTGACTTGCTACAGCAATTGAATAAAAAAAACACCGACATGGCAAACCCGTTTAACCCCGAAGTAAAGATTGCCTATTGCGATTCGTTGGTTAAAATACCGCCTAATGACCAGGACTCCTACCTGTTGTCGTCGCAGGCATCGCTGTTACTTATGGCAGGACAGGAAGAAAAATCCGTAAGTATTTATGAAAAAATAATAAACAGACTGGAATTTATGCCATCAGACCGCCTCTTGTCTGAAGTAGGCATTGCGTATATGCGCCTTGGTGAACGCAGCAATTGCATGCTTAACCACAGCGGTTCGTCATGTATTTTTCCGATTAAAGACGATGGTGTACATAAACTTCAAACCGGGTCAAGGAAAGCTATTCAAGTTTATAAAACCATTTTAAAGGTACATCCCGATGATATGGAATCAAGATGGCTGCTTAACATAGCCTATATGACACTGGGCGAATACCCTAAAAAGGTGCCAAAGGATGTTTTGATCCCTGGTTTGAATGCCGATAGTGTAGCCGGGCAAAAGCCATTTAAAGATATTGCCAAAAGCCTTGGCCTTAATGTTAATGGCCGGGCAGGCGGGGTTGCTGTTGACGATTTTAACAACGACGGTTACCTGGATATCATTACATCGGCCTGGGATTTGAGCGACCCGATGCACTATTTTGAAAACAACAAGGATGGCACATTTACCGATCGTACCGAATACAGCGGGCTTAAAGGGATAACCGGCGGCCTTAACATTCAGCAAACCGATTATAATAACGACGGCAATATCGACCTTTTTGTTTTAAGAGGCGCGTGGCTTACCAAAGGCTATGGTAACCAGCCCAGCTCATTGCTGCGTAACAATGGCGATGGTACTTTTACCGATGTAACCATACCAAGCGGCCTGTTATATTACCATCCAACGCAAACAGCTACCTGGGCCGATTTTAATAACGATGGCTGGCTGGATGTTTTTGTTGGTACCGAGACATCAACTCAGGATTTGGATGGTAATTCATCAACATGTATGCTGTACATTAATAACCACGATGGTACATTCACCAATGTTACCAAAGAAGCACACTGTGATGTTATGTCATTTGTAAAAGGCGTTACATCTGCCGATTATGATAATGATGGCTACCCGGATATCTTTATTTCGACCATGACCGGTAGCAAATATCTGCTCAGGAACAAAGGTATTAAAGGGGGCAAGGTTGATTTTGAAGACGTAACCCAAAAAGCGGGCTTTGCTCAAAATAAAGAACGAACCTTTACTACCTGGTTTTATGATTATGACAATGATGGCTGGCAGGATGTGCTGGTGAGCGATTATAACTTTAACCGCCCGCTGGCCTATTACAGCGCGGCGGCAGCTTTAGGTAAAGCCGTTCCGGATGCAGGGAACGTGTTTTTATACCACAACAACCACAACGGCACTTTTACAAATGTAACCCGCGAGGTTGGTTTAGATAAGGTGGTGTACAGCATGGGGGGCAACTTTGGTGATATTGATAATGATGGCTACCTGGATATGTATTTTGGAACAGGTAATCCCGATTTTCGCTCACTGGTACCCAATAAAATGTTCAGAAATGATGGCGGGAAAAAATTTATTGACATCACTACGTCGTCTCGCCTGGGCAACCTGCAAAAGGGGCATGGTATTGCCTTTGCCGATTTAAGGAATACCGGCAACCAGGATATATTTGCCGAAATGGGCGGCGCCTACATTGGTGATTCGTACACCAGCTCGTTATACCTTAACCCGCGCAATAACAATAACAACTGGATAAGCTTAAAACTTGATGGCGTAAAAGCCAATAAGGCCGCAATAGGGAGCCACATTAAACTGACATTTACCGAAAACGGGGTAAAAAGAAGTGTTTATAAAGATGTAAACTCCGGCGGAAGCTTTGGGTCATCGCCGTTACGACAGGAAATTGGCATAGGGCAGGCTAAAGTAATTGACGATATCGAAATAAAATGGGCCGGCAGCGGTACGGTTCAGCATTTTACAAATGTATCGCCAAATCAGTTTTTGAGGATAACAGAAGGCGTAGATCAATATAAAGTAACACAATTGGCTAAATTGACTTTTATTGATAAACAGGATATGACAATGTGTATGCCTATGGCGGCAAAAACAAATTAAGTTGTAAGTTTGTTTATAAATGTGTTGGTGGCTTATCTGTTTTTTAAATAAAACCAGCTACATTTAAATAAAATAACGAACAATTTTAATCAAACCTAAAAGATGAAAAAATTACTTTTATTATGCTGCCTGTTTATTGGATTAACAACAGCAAGCTTTGCCCAGATGGCTGCCGGCAGCAAACCGGAAGAAAAAGCGATGGAATTGCAAAAAAAGTTAAAACTTACTGATCCGCAATGCAAAAAAGTTGCAGCAATTTATACTGAATCATCGGCCAAGTTTGACAAAATTAAAACTGAAACCAAAGGCGATAACACCAAAATGCTGGTTGCTATTGAGCCTTTGCGTACAGCAACAATAAAAAAAATTAAGGCTGTTTTAACCCCTGCTCAAAAATTGAAATATGATGAGCTGGTGAAAAGTTCAAAAGCTGCGGGTGGCACAGGCTGGAGCGATGGCTGGAGCGCAAGCAAATAATAAACATTAAAAGCCTGATGAAGGTGATAACAAAAGGGCTGCCTCAAAAAGGACAGCCCTTTTTTTGGGCGCAGTTTGAAAAGTAAAGAGCGAAACTTTTGTTGGGCTGAGGGCGTTGGTTTGGTAAACGTAGCAGGTTTGGGCTGCCGATTAACAAGTTAATAACAGCCTGGCCATTTTAATCACAAATAACACGTAGATGACGGGCGGTACATGTAAAATAACCATACATATGGTTTCAAGTCTGGATGGTTATATCGCCAAAAAAGACAATAGCGTTTCGTGGTTTGATACAGCTGACAGCTATGAGAATGGGGTAAATGTTACCGAGCAGGATGCAGCTGAATTTCTTAAAACGATAGACTGCTACATCATGGGTTCCCGTACGTATGAACACGCTTTGGAACTTTCAAAATCATACGGGTGGGCTTACGGAGATGTACCTACCATTGTATTAACCCACAGAAAACTGCCTGTTGACCGGCAGAACATTGAAACTTACTCGGGCGATCTGGATAAATTGGTGAATGAGCGGCTAAAACCCAACTACAGGAATGTTTGGCTTGTAGGTGGCGCTAAACTTGCAAAAGATTTTATTCGTTTAAACTTAGCCGACGAAATAAGACAGTCAATTCTGCCCATTATCCTGGGCGATGGAACTCCGTTTTTTGATCAGATAGGGCAAGAACGTGCATTACACCTAAAAGGTGTTACCGCCTATAAAAGCGGCATGGTGGAGCTACGTTACGAAATAAAGAAACAATAGTAGGTCCTGGTTTTTGCAGGATGATGAAGGTATTAAGATCAAAGGTGAAAATTAGCTGTGGTTTTTCCTCTGTCTGTACTTAATCTTCTCCAAAAAGCTTAGTTTTTAAATTGATGTTTGTCTGAATTTGGATAAATGCGCCCGCCGGCAATCCAGCATAACGATTTCTCCGGTCTGTTAACTCTTATCCGCAATAGTCATATTGCCGTTAATTTACTCTGAAATTAAACATGCCTGAATCTGATACGTTACCCCGAATGTCTTTAGTGACCACTTTCCAATAATAAGTTGTACCGGATGTTACGGTATTACCGTTCAAAAACATATCCGTAACGCCACTTTTTATCAGGGTAGTGGAAGTTGCACTGGTGCCCAGGTAAACATCATATCCTGCAATGTCGTTGTCCGGGTCACTTCCTTTCCATTTTAAATCTATCTTGCTGCTAACGGCGGTTACACTTTGCCCGTTTGCAGGCGTAACTGCATCTGCGGGGAAGGGTAAATAATAAACTGTGCCTGGCCCCGGGTTATAAAATTTCCAGGTATCACTTTGTGTTACCGCAGTGGTTTTTGTCGATTTTGCAATTACCGACCATGCATACGGCGTACCGCGGGACAACTGAACAAGCCATTGCGGCAGGGCAACATTTTGCACGGTCACTTCTCCTGTTGTTAAATTCTTCAGGTTTACATCGTAGTTGTCTGCGTTTTTTACCGCAGCCCAGCTTAAAACAACCGAGCTTTGGCTGGATGATAGAATGGTGCTTGGGGTGCATGCCGAGTTTTCGGCCGGGAACAGCAATAACGGTTTTTCTGGAGCAGGAACCGGGTCGCTATTATTATGACTTTTTCCACATCCCAAACAAGCAATCACGGCGAACAATAAAAAGGCGCTTATCTTCATTTTTTTATTATTTTAAAGGTATTCTGTATGCCATCCGCTGTTAATCTCAGTGTATAAATACCAGCCATGTTGATACCGGAAAGATCAAGCCTGAACGGGCTGGATGGGCTGTTGAATTTTCCGCTGTATACCAGCACCCCCGTGGCCGAATAAATTTCGGCACGTACAGCGCCGGGATTTTGATTACCCATGTTGATATACAGCGAACTTTCAAAAGGATTGGGATATAGTAAAATGATATCGGATATATTAATAACCCTTTCAATAACACCCTGACAAAACTTATCGCTGGTGAGGCTGAGGCTGTTTTTGCCGGTCATCAGTGGTAAATTGATCGAACTGTCCCTGGTGGAGTACAAAACTCCGTTTAAGCGGATATGATATTCGCCCGCCCCGCTCATAGACAACAGCATTGTTTTTTTATCCGGACTAACAGTGGTATACAGGGAAAGATCTTTTGGCTCGGTGACTACCACGGTGTAACATTGACTGTAGCCGCTTTGCCCGGCAACGGTGATACAGAGGTTATAAGTGCCGGCCGCCAGGTTATTCAATACCCCGGTGGATGTAAAGGACTGGCTGAGGGCTACCCCGCCGGTAAGCGTAGCGGTATAGTTCAGGCTTTCAGCGGCTGTGATGCTGATATTTCCGTTTTTTGAACCCTTGCAAGTAGCGCCGGTGACAGCTATGGTAAAGTTAGTGGGCGGAAGGTTGTTGCTAATTGTTAATGTGCCGGGTAAGTAGCTAATGCTGTAATTGGCAGCTACTGCGCCGCTTAAGCTAATTGGGTAAGTACCTGCCGCAGAAGCTGCAGTGGCGGTAGTGGCTCCTGTTGGTTGTACAGTTATACTGGCCAGGCCGTCGCCATTTACAAAACCGGCATAGGTAAAAGTAAAAGCCGGGTTTGCTTGCCCGATGAAACGGGTTTTGTCATCGGCTGTAATGCTTAGTGGCGCCGGTTTCACTTGTAGTTGCCGTGTAACCTGGCCCGGATATAAGCCAGATGAGGTTGCTGTAATAACAACAGTCCCTGCCCCCGTTATATGAATTTTGTTGTTAACAATAATGGCTACAGACTGGTTACTGCTGGTAAGTGCGATAGTGCTGCCTGTGGGGGGTACCACATCAGGTGCAAAATCAACAGCCCCGTAAAGCAGCTGGGGTATGGGGTTAAATACAATCGCCTTATTGGCGTCGGCAGTGGCGGTAAATGACTTTGAAATGCTGTTACCTGTGGTGTCGGCAGCGGTAATAGTAACCGTTACTTTATCAGTGGCGTTAATTTTTGTGCCCGCGGCAGGCAGCTGCGAAATTTTAATATGAGCAGTACTGCAACTGCCCGAAACTGTAACATTGGAGGTATAATCGGGCAGCGACGCCTTGCCATCGGTTCCCAAAGGCAAAAGCTTGTCTGTAAAAGTATTGGTTATGGCAATGGTGCCCATTACTTTAACTGCTACCTGCGCGGTTGTTGTTGATGGCGCTGAGCCGATGCTGCCGTCAAGATAGCCTTTAATACCACCTGCAAATGTGGTTACGTTCCCGTCAGCATCTATTTTGCGGATGCAGTTGTTGCCATCGGCCACATAAATATTGCCTTTGGTATCCAATGCTATATCTGCAGGGTTGTTAAACCGCGCAACATTTCCCGGCCCGTCAACATAAGCCCCGGCAGCATCCATAACGCCTGCTACAGTTTTAACCGTACCGTCGGCGGCAATAACAGCTACCGAATTGCCATTGATAATATATAAGGTATTTGAAGGGCCGGCAGCGATAGCTAAGGGTATGATATGGAACACAGGTCCCTTTAATGTTAGGGTAGATACCACGCCTGCAGGGGTAATTTTGCGGATAGCATAATTATTAACATCTGCAACATACAGCATGCCATTGCCATCTATAGCTATATCCGTTGGGTTGCTAAATGATGCCAGGTAGCCCGGGCCGTCCTGGTAGCTTGAACCATAAACGCCTGCCAGTAAAGTGGTTACGCCTGTTTGGGTAACCTTAATAATTGTTCCATCGCCGCCGTTTGCTGCGTACAGGGTACCATCCGGCGAGATAGCCATGCCCGACACGCCAAAGGCAGCACTCGCATCCGAACCAGGGTTAGTTTGACCACTGCTTGGCCTGCCGCCGGCCAGGGTGGTTACATTAGCTTGCGCATCTATTTTACGGATACCGGTGCCCCCTACATATAAATTGTTAAAAGCATCTACGGCTACTGCCATAGGAAAGGCAATACCGGCAGCTGTACCCTTACCATCTTTATCCTGGTTAACGCCGTTACCTGCTATGGTGCTAACTACGCCGCCGGCGCTTATCTTCCGTAGCCTGTAGTTGTTATAATCGGTAACGTACATGTTGCCCTGGGCGTCAAATGCGATAGAAGTGGGCCTATCAAATTTTACAGCAGCCGGGTTAAACGCAGCGCCGGCATCAGCCACTTTTACCGTTACCGTTTGGTTACCAACCGTGGCACAGGTAAAGCTTGCCGGCGTTAGGGTAATTTTAGCATTGGCGTTTGCCGATGTAACAGTGGCAATATCGGCTAATACGATGTTTTTGGTCCCGTTGTTATCCAGGCTCAGGTTAACCACATCGGCCAATGGGGTTATAACCGCACCTGTGGCGCTTGGTGCGCCATATGCAAAACCGACTAACTGACCTGTACCCAATGGTGTAGTAACCGATACCGCGCCGCTGTTACCGCCCGCCACTACAGCGGTAATTACACCTGGCGATGCCACAGTAAAGGATGCCGCCTGTGTGCCGCCGAAGCTTACGCCCGTTGCGCCCGTAAAATCTGTGCCTTTAATAGTTACTACGGTACCCTTCGCAGCCTGCAAAGGCCCAAAAGTACTGATTACCGGTTTGGTGGGTATGTGCGGATTGTTTTGAAATAGCGCTAAAACGCCGCCTTGGGCATTGATCACCAGGTCGGGCTTGCTATCGCCGTCAAGATCGCCGGCTGCTATATGTAAGATAGAACCGGTGGTTACCTCTATCACGGGTGCAAGCGAGCTGCTGCTAAAGCTGCCGGGTGTGCTTATGTTGCGAAAAATGCCAAATCCGGTAGGTTTTGTATAGTTATTTGCCTGCGATGTAATGATATCGGGTTTACCGTCGCCATCCATGTCGGCTAATATTAGCCGGAATAGCTGTGTGGTATGAAATTCAACCTTGGGTGCAAAGCTAATTTTGCCCGCAACTGAGGTGTTACGCAGTATATAAAAGGAACCTATATGACTGCAAAATACAATATCTGGCTTGCCATCGCCATCAATATCGCCAACCTTTAGTGTAGGCAACAAACTTTTGTCCTTATTAACGTCAGTATATATCTCCTCATCAAAAGAGACGTTGCTGATTTGGCCGGCAACGGCCTTGTTTCTTAAAATCGATACAGTGCCATTATCATTTGCAGTTATAATATCGGGCTTACCATCTCCGTCCAAATCATTTACAGATAGGTCCGATGCCTTAGCGCTGAGCTTGTAGCCTATTTCGGTATCAAACTTAAAGGGCTGCTTCCTGGAGATATTGGGAGATACTTTAACAGCATATGGTGAGTCGCTGCTGGTGGATACAATATCAACCAGCCCGTCGCCATCAATATCGGCCGCGGCTGTTGCCAGAGTAGTGCTCCCCGTGCCGTTATAGGTAGCATCGCCAAATGATAAATTGCCCGGGGTGGAAGTATTGGGGTAAATGCCAAAACTGCCTCCATAGGGATAATAACCTCCGCCGCGACTTAAAATATCTGGTTTGCCATCTCCGTTAATATCCGTTACAGCTATAACATCCTCGGGGTGGAAATTTACTTTTGCAGCAAAGGATGCAGCGCTGAGCGTGGCGCCTTTTGCTGCAATATTGCGGTAAACAGACATTGTACCATGATGGTAATTAGAATCGATAAGGCTTACCAGGTCCAGCTTGCCGTCGCCATCAATATCGGCCAACATAATATTATCATCGTTGGCTTTAGTACGGATATAGGCAGGGTCATTAAAATCTGTTGCTGCGATGCTGTTTTTAGAAGTGAATGTGGTAATAAATGGCTCCCATGAATTACTAACCCGGCTGTTGGCGTTGTTGGTAACAGTTATTTTGTCGTAAACGCTGCTTACAGGTACTGTTACGGTTAAGCTTGTAGCCGATGCCGTGGTTACTATCTTACTTACCTGCCCCATTACAACTGTATTGCCCGAGGCCTGTGTGTTAAAACCGCTGCCCGTGAGCGTAACCTGCGAACCGGCAGCACCCTTTAGCGAACTAACCCCGGTTATACGAGGTGGCGTAACCGGTATCTGCGGGTAATAATATATGGGCTGTACCCCCGCTGTAAGCGCGGGCAGGATATCAGGGTAGCCATCGCCATTAATATCGGCTATGGCCAGGTTACCGGGTTCGGCAGCAATATCAACATCAATAGCCGGATCGAACGCGATATCGGGAAGCGTACTTCTGTTGTGATAAATGGCTATGATGGTGTGGTTGTTATTCAGCGGATTTGAAACCACAACCTCTGGCTTGCCATCGCCATCCATATCAGCTATGTTAAAGGCACTGTAGGCATTAATATACGGGCTGTTACTTAAAATGCGCGGATATGCTATGGATTTATCGTCGATGACGCCTTTAACCGACAGGTTTTGAAATACCCATGCTCCCGACATCACAATATCCAATTTGTTATCGCCGTTAAAATCGGCCAGTTTAATCAGCCCCGAATAAAAATTGGAAACCTTTACCCCTTCGCTAAAAGCCGCTTTGCCACCAGCAGAGATGTTCCTTGCAATATAGATGCCGGTATAGTAATTGCTGTTGTCGGAGTTAGTATATACCAGATCGGGCTTGCCGTCTCCGTCTATATCGCCAATGTTTAAATCGCGCCCTCCATGATCTTCAAAATACAGGTTAGTGTTTGTAAATGATGGATGTTCGGCGGTTGATGTATTACGGTAAAACGTAATGCCGCTGCCCAGGAAAGTGTCTAATACTATATCCGGTTTGCCATCTGCATCAATGTCCCCCAGGATTATTCCCCCCTGGTAATTATATTGCTCGATGGTCAAAGTAATAGCCGGCTCAAAAGCTATATTTCCGGTTTTTGAAATATTCCGGAAGATAAATATCTTTCCGGCCGCTGCACATATGGCTACTATATCCGGTTTACCATCGCCATCCACGTCGCCGATTTGAAATTTATTGATTATACTACCCAGGTCCAGCTCCAGCGGGAAATTATATTGATCGCTGGTATGGCCCTGCAAAAGGCCTTTACTGCGTGCAATAGACAACACGTTGCGCTGGAATGAGGCGTATACCAGGTCGGGCGCGCCATCGCCGTCCATATCAGCCAGGTCGACAGTCATATACAGGTTGCCGCCATATGAAGCAGAAGCCATTTCAAAATCTACCGCTTTTATACCGGGGTTACCGGTATAAGTAACCATAAACGGTTTAAATGAATTGGCAGACCGCGCTGTTTCCTTATTTAATACTGTGATTGGTTTATAGGTTGATCCCGGCGGCACGGTAGTGATAATCTGGGTTTCTGTAGCCGATTTTACGATAGCTTTTGCGGCACCAAAATATACTACGTTATTGGCAATAGCCTTTTTATTAAAATTAGTTCCTGTTATGGTAACGGTGGTGCCTACAGGCCCGCTCAGCGGGGATATAGAAGTTATAGTCGGCGGGTTGGTGGGGTTGTTGCGCAAAACCGACACCATGTTAGCGTTATTGGTAACCACAATATCCGGCCGGCCATCACCGTCAATATCACCCAGCGCCACATTACCTATAAGCTGACCGATGGGAATATCCAATTTAGAAGTAAATGAACCAGCGTTAATACTTCCATTGTCAACAGTGCTTTTAAGTACAGTAATACCGTTGTCGCCGGCTACCGGTACCACCATATCTAAACGGCCATCGCCGTCAAGGTCATCAAAGGTTACATCGGTGGGCTGTTTACCTGTTTTAAAACTAACTTTGGGTAAAAACGCGGTACTGTTGATGCCGCTGCCATTAGTTGCATTGGTTAGTACAGATATGCCATTGTCGTAGCTGTCAACGGTCACCAGGTCGGGCTTAGTGTCGTTATTCAGGTCGGCAGCAGCAATCGCTACGGTGCCCCAACCGGGCAGGAAGTCTACACCTGCCGCAAATGAATTATTATCTATGATGCCTGTTGTTTGAATTTGGTTATGCAAAACAGAAATCTCGCCCGAGTATTTGATGCCCGCCATATCCAGTTTTCCATCTACATCAAAATCGGCAAGTATAACGCCGGTTAAAGCTGCCGTAATATCAAACCTGGCTGCAAATGAGTTGCTGGTGATAGTACCCTTTGCGGTAATATTTCGCAGTACGGATATGGCAGTGCCATTTGTGGTAACAATATCTGGCCGGCCGTCGCCGTCAACATCGCCAATAGCCATACTCAGCGGATTGGCACCCGTTGCAAAATCGACTTTCGGGTTGAAGGATGTGGCGGTAATGGTTCCGCTTGTGCTTTTATTATGATAAACCGATACGTTATTGCCGGTCTTGCTGGTAACAATCAAATCCGGCTTACCGTCTCCATCCATATCCTGCAGTGCAAGGGCTATAGGGGCGGTTCCGGCAGGTATATCAATTTTGGTTGCAAATGACGAGGTGATTATGGTTCCGCTGGTAGCAGTATTCCGAAACAGCGATATGTTGTAACTAAAATCGGAGGTATTTAACACGGCCATGTCCAGTTTCCCGTCGCCATCAATATCCCCCATACACACAGTTTTAGGCAGGTAACCCGTTGGCAAATCTATCTTGGGGTCAATATCGGCTGCACTAAGCGCGCTTTTATTATCGGATGTAACCAGGAAGGGAGTTGTAGAATAGCCGGTTAAACCATTAGTGGTATTTAACACAGATACTGGTTTATAGGTGGCGCCCACAGGTACTTTTACGGTTATGGATGTGCTGCTTGCCGCCGTAATACTTGCTTTTACCCCACCAAAAAATACTATATTATTGGCGGCAGTTGGGTTAAAAAAACGCCCGCTTAGGGTTATTGTTGTGCCAACCTGGCCAGATGCCGGGCTTATCGTATTAACAATTGGAGATTGCGCAAATAATATTGCCGTAAATAGTAAAAACAGGCAAAGGAGTAAGGTTTTTTTCATGATGTCGATTTAGGTCAACTTTAATATAAAAACGTAGAAGGCGTATTTGGGTATAAAGATACAGTTTTGAGATAATTAATAAGCACAGAATGCCGTTAATCAGACTTTTAACCACAAATTGTTGCTATTGAAGAAAATCGTCAGCAGATTTCCCCTTAACAATAAAAGTCCCCTTGCACTCGCTGCTTGGGGACTTTAAACCTAAACCTTATCACTATTTGCAGGCAAGAACGCCCGCAAAGTAGATTAACGTTTAAATTATTGAAAATCGTATGCATGTGGCAGCCTAATTGACATAAAAATGATAATTCTCGGTAATTTAATTTACAATAAATTAATTATCAACTGTTTATGTTTTGCTTTAATTATTAAAGCCGATTTTGCGGACGATTATAGCTACGAGCCGGGAATTTTGAGCAGCAAGAAGAACAAATCCCCGTAAACAGGCCGATAAATGGTGTATATTATCCTTAAATAATGTAGAGGGGAACTATAAAAACTATAAGAGCAATTTTTACAGATAAGATGTACCATTTTAAATGCTATTTATTCATTGTATATTGGTACTTGTTTCTGTTGTTTTGCATGCCAGTTATAACACCATGAAAATAAAAATATCTATCGCTTTCGCGGGCTTGCTATGTTTTGTCTTATCCTCATTTGCGTTTTCTCCTAAGCAAAAAAGCGACGACGAGATCATTTATCACATTTTTGAGCGCAGCTTTTTCGACAGCAATGGCGATAATCATGGCGACCTGAATGGCATCCGTCAAAAACTGGATTATTTGCAGGAGTTGGGTGTAACATCCATTTTATGCACGCCGCTTTATGAATCCATTTATTATCACAATTACTTCGCTATCGATTTTAAAAAGATCGATCCCCGGTACGGCACACTACAGGATTACCTGGCCCTGATAAGGGAGTTGCACAAACGGGGTATGAAGTTTTACATGGATATGGAAACCCAGTATGTTGCCGAAGATTCTGAGTGGTGGAAAGGCGCTTTTGGCAACCCCAAATCGCCGTTTTCTGATTATATTTTGTGGGATGATAAGGAAAATAAAAAACCATCAACCATAGTGTACAACCTTACCGAACTAAAGGGCTATGATGGCGTAACCCATAAAATTACCACGGCCAATTTAAACAGCCCAAAATCAAAGGAGTATAATTACCAGCTGTTTAGCTACTGGCTTGATCCGGATAAGGATGGCAAGTTTGATGATGGTGTTGATGGTTTCCGGTTAGATCATATGATGGATAACCTGGATAACAAAGGAACCTTGCCCCACTTGTTCGATACTTTTTGGAACCCGCTGTTAACCAAACTGCGGGCTATTAACCCCCAAATAAAAATTGTGGCCGAGCAGGCCAACTGGTTCGGCTTAGGATTGGATTACCTGCAAAAAGGAGGGGTTGACCGCGTGTTTGGCTTACGGCTGGCTTTTGCCATCCGCCTGTTCAGGAAAGATTTACTGATGGCCAACGCCGATTCGACACTGGCCATGCTGCCACCGGGCAAAGAACAGGTAGTTTTTGTAGAGAACCACGATGTGCCGCGCTTTGCATCCGAAGTAAAAGGCAACCTGGCCAAGCTAAAAGTGGGCTGCGCCCTTAACCTGCTGATAGGCGGCGTACCGGCCATTTATTACGGGCAGGAGTTGGGCATGACCGGCACCAGCGCCAAATTTGGCGCCACCGATGCCAACGAAATTCCCGAGCGGCAGGCCTTTGAATGGTATGCATCCGGCCAGGGTAAAGGGATGGCCTATTGGTACAAACAAACCGGCCCTTATAAAGATGAGTTTAACGATGATAAACCTAACGATGGCATATCGCTGGAAGAAGAACGGAAAGATCCCAACTCATTGTTCAACTACTACAAAGCAATGATCCGCTTGCGTAAATCAAACAGGGCAATTACCAGGGGCAGCTATAAAACATTAATAAACAATAACGACCAGGTATTTTCATTTATCAGGCAGGATGGCGATAAGGCGGCAATTGTGGTAGTCAATTTGTCTGATAAAGATCAGGCGGCAACAGTAGATGTGCCTTACGCCCAGGGTAAAAAGATAGGCCAATTTATAGGGAAAGACGTTCCAAGAGTTAATGAAGGAAAGATGCCGGTAAGTCTCCCGGCATATGGTATCGCTGCCTGGACGGTGGAGTAGTATGGGCCGTACGCCGGACCGGTATTCAACCTCGCGCCCTTGTGCAAACTAAAGTTTCTTGTTTAACGCGTTTGATTGCCAATTACCGTAAAATCAGGATTGTTAAATTTTTGTAACTTCGCCAACTTTTAATCAATAAACTGACCACCAATGTTAACCATCAATAACTTCGCTGAATTTGAAGCGCAAATAGGGAACGAGCTTGGCGTTTCGTCATGGTACAAAATTACCCAGGAACAGATCAACAAATTTGCCGATGCTACATTAGACCACCAATGGATACACACCGATCCGGAAAGGGCCAAAACCGAAAGCCAGTTTGGTGCAACTATAGCCCATGGCTACCTTACCCTATCGCTTGTGCCTTATTTATGGAAAGAGATTGTAAAAGTTGAAAACCTGAAGATGGAGATTAACTACGGCATTGAAAACTTCCGTTTTGGGCAGGCTGTACTGGTTGATTCGGAAGTGCGCTTAAAAGTAAAACTTGGCGGCCTGGTAAACTTGCGCGGACCAATTAAAGCCACCATGATAACCACCCTGGAAATTAAAGATCAAAAGAAACCAGCCTTTACCGGCGAGATAGTTTTTGTATACCACTTTAACGCGTAAATTAAATTGATTTGCGCAGGAAGAGTATAAAACGATGTCATTGCGAGCGATAGCGTGGCAATCTCGTCGCCATGCAAACCGAACCTGCATATCTGCTCTGCATAGCTACGAGATTGCTTCGTACCTCGCAATGACGGTAGTTTAGAACATTCGTTTAACTATATCCATTGCACGTTATAACGATTTTTTTCAAGTTTTACCTGATGGATACTCGCAATGACATGGTTTTATACGCTCATGCCTCCTTCAGAGCCCGCGGACTTACCGCTTAGGGTCTAACCCATAACCCCTAACGGCAAAGCCGGGCTATCAAGTCCGAATACTGCGGATAACCCCCGCATAGCGCATCCTTTTCGGCCATTTCAAATTCGCTAAAATCAAAACCAGGCGCAACGGCGCAGCTGGCCAGGCAAAAACCTTGTTTGGATGGTATTTCGGCCGCGAACCATAAATCCGCCGGTATCACTACGGATAGGCTTCCGGTTTCCAGGTCAGAAAGTTCGATGCTTTGGAGCAATCCCGCGTTGCCCAGTACATGGATATGCAATGGCGACCCTTTGTGAAAATACCAGATCTCGTCGGACTTTAGCCTGTGGAAACCCGAATAATCATTTCCCTCCAATAGGTAATAAATAGACGTAATGGCCTGTTTTAGCTTGTCGCTATAAGCCACCCCAACTTCAATCTCCGACCGGAAAACTTCTTTGTAAAAACCACCCTCGGGGTGTGGCATCAGGTTTAGTTTGTTAATCCAATATCCGGCGTTGTTTTCCATTAAGTTACAAGTTTTTCTGTCGATAAATATCGGCAAAGCTATAGATAATAGTTGTCAGAAATCCGCTTTAAAATATCCGCTGCTGTATCACTCCCATAAAAGCATCTTTAAATTTCTCGCTGATGGGGATTTGCTTGCCGGCTATATAAATGTGGTTGTCCATTATTTTGTTAAGCTGGCGGGTGTTTACAATGTAGGAGTTGTGAACGCGTACAAATGGCGGCGATAGCTGTTCGTCAATATCTTTTATGCGGCGGTATATAAGCAGCTGTTCGGTACTGGTTACCAGGCGTACGTACTCCTTTTGCCCTTCAAAATACTGGATATCATCCAGCAGAATTTTGCGCAGCTCCTTGCCCGATTTTACAAAAAAGTATTCGTTGCCAACGGCGGGTGGTGCTTTTTCGTTGCCTTGGTTTTTTGTAAAATAGGCCTCAATTTTTAACTGGGCGGCCAAAAAACGCTCAAGCGTTATGGGCTTCAATAAATAATCGATGGTTTGGAAGGTATAACTTTCGGCAGCGTACTGCGAGTAGGCGGTGGTGAAAACAATTTTGGTGTCTTTTGATAGCAGGCCGGCCAGTTCCATACCGGTAAGCTGCGGCATGTTGATATCCAGGAAAATAAAATCGGCCTTTTGTTCCTTTAAAAAAGCCATAGCTTCCAATGCATCGTAGCATTTGGCCAGCAGCGCCCATTTGGTATACTGGCCAACCATCATTTCCAGCAGCTTAACCGCGTTTGGTTCGTCGTCGATAATTATGCAGCTTAAATTCATGCTAATGGGATTTTTAAAAAGGCCGTAAACATTTCTTCGCTATTGCTGATGGTGAGTTCAAATTTATTGCCGTATAACAGCTCAAGCCGTTTGCGCAAATTCTGGATCCCGAAACCGCCGGCGGCATCCGTTTTTTGATTAAAAATACGGTTTTTGGCTTCAAATGTAAGGTAACGGCCCTGTTGCACCAGCGCCAGTTCAATTTTATTGTCGATGCTGGCTTTATCAATGCCGTGCTTAAAAATATTTTCAACAAAGGTCATGAGTAGCATGGGCGGTATCTGCAGGTGCGGGCTGCAATCCTGTATAAAGTTGATGTCTATTTCATGCCTGATCCGGATTTTTTCAAGCGCGATATAGTTTTCCAAAAACTGGATCTCGGTATTAACGGATACCTCGTCTTTAGGGCTTTCATCCACAAAATAGCGCATAATGTTGGATAGCTGCTCTACCAGTTTGGCGGTGCGGGGCGAATCGACATAAGCCTCGTAATAAATATTATTGAGGGTATTGAACAAGAAATGCGGCTGCACCTGCGATTTAAGCAGGTTTAACTCGGCCTGGCTTTTTTGCACCAGTATTTTTTCTGATTGTTGTTTAATTTCGAAGTAAGCCAGCGCTATCCTGAAAATAAAGCTGAGCAGATAGGTCATGAAACCGGCCACCACAAAATTGAGCATCATGCTAAAAGTCATCTTTTCGGGGTGGCTGGCAAAAAAAGTGTTGTACGAGTACATGATTAAAAAACCACGTGCCACACCGCCAATAACCAGTAACAGCACCACATAAATTACATACTGTACCCGGCGCCCTTTTTCATAAAAACGGGGATACAAAAATTTAATGTTGCCATAAATAACCAGCAGGTAAAAAGCCACGCTGATAACCGTAAAAATGCTGGCATGGTTAAACCCATCAACCGGCAGTATCGAAAAAAAGATGATAAAAAACACCGCTATCCATATTACCCATTGCAGGCGTGTAAGCGTGGGCATGTTTTTAATGAAATTCATTTTTAAATGTACAAAGCTTTTTGTTTTGGGCAGATGATTTTCAACCAAAAGGCCCCAATATTCAACCAATTACTTGTGTGCCCATACTGCGGCGGTTGAGATATTAAGGGCAAGCATTAAAAATAACGGGGCAAGGGTTGAAATCATTTGCCCTTGTTGTTAATAAAACCAAGCTTTAATTATTCAATTTTTCAACCACACCTTTAAAGCTTATACAATGAAAAAATTACTGATTGCCGCCTTTGTGGCGGTTGTTATCCAGTTTTCCTTTACCGACCTGGCCCACGCGCAACTGCTTACATCAACACCAAGCGGGGGCAATAAAAAAGCATCCGTTACCGAAATGATAGGCATTACCGATGTAACCATTAACTACAGCCGCCCCCATGTGAACAAGCGCGACGGCCATATTTGGGGCGAGCTTGTTTACAACGGCTATGCCGACCTGGGTTTTGGCACCTCAAAAGCAGCACCATGGCGGGCCGGCGCCAATGAAAACACCACCATCGAATTTTCAACCGATGTAAAGGTGGAAGGCCAGCCCTTAGCCGCCGGTAAGTATGGTTTTTTTATTGCCTACGGCGCTGATGAGAGTACGCTGATATTTTCAAAAAACGCCACTTCATGGGGCAGTTTCTTTTATAACCAGGCCGAGGATGTGTTGCGTGTAAAAGTGAAACCAGTACCGGCAGCGACGAGTGTGGAATGGCTTAAATACGAGTTTGCCGACCAAACCCCAACCAGCGCCGTAATTCAGTTACAATGGGAAAAACTGGTAATTCCGTTTAAGGTTGATGTTGATTTGCCCGCCACACAGCTTGCCGTATTCAGGAAAGAACTGCGTACCAACAAAGGCTTTAACTGGGAAAGCTGGGAACAGGCCGCTGCCTTTTGCGCCCAAAACAAAACCAACCTGGAAGAGGGCCTGCTATGGGCCGATACCGCAACCAGCGTAAATTTTGGTGGCAACCAGGTATTTCAGACCTGGAAAACCAAAGCGGCAATATTGAGCAATTTGGGCCGCAACGCCGAAGCAACGGCCACCATGAAAACTGCCCTGCCATTTGCCGATGTTAACGACCTATATTTTTACGGCAAAAGCCTTATTGCCGAAAACAAAGGCCAGGAAGCACTTGAGGTATTTAAGCTGGATTACCAAAAACACCCCGACGAGTTTTTAACCAACACCGGCATGGCCCGCGGGTACATGGCCGTAGGCGATAACAAAAAAGCTCTGCCCTACGCCCTGAAAGCCCAAAAGCAGGTAGTTGGCAAAATAAATAAAGATACTATTGATAAAATGGTAACCACTTTGCAGGCGGCGAAGTAGGCCGTCAGAATCAGAATTTTCAGAATTTGGGAATTGGCAGAATGAGGTAGTGGGTTTGGGAGAAAAAAAGTGGGGCGCTGTGCGATTCCTTCATCGGGGAAGAGTCGCGCGCTCCTTCGCTTTTTTATTTCTTCCGGACACTTATAGAGTTGTATAACACTTGCTTAAAAGGCGGCTAGTATGGTGATCTATCGACCAGAAGCTAAGCAAGGGGGGCGCCTATTTAAGAAACCGAAATGCCTTAATAAGTTGTCTTAGTAAACACTATTCTAAGGCTATCAGATAACAAAGTCATTTTACTTTGGCGGCCATAGGAGGCTTCCTGAGCATTTTCGTAGCTGATGATTTGAAAGCTTTTGTTAAAAATGTGATTTTTTGATTTAATCTTTATGTAGATTGAATTGTCCTTTACATACACAGACCAAGTCCCTTTGTTGTATATGGAATCTTCGAGCATTGGTAGCGAAACGGGTAAAAAACAGGAATGATCCTTATTTAATAACAATGCTGGTAAAACTAAACGTTCAGAAATATTAGCCTCCTTAAGGTAATAAACCTTATTTATATCCCATTCCCCTTTAAATTTTTCGTCGGAAATTAAGTTGTTGCAGCCGAATAGTAATATAGTTGAAAGTATTGATAAGATATGTTTCATGTAACCGAATAATGAATACTTAACCTAAATAATATTATTAATGCTTCCAAACATAAAATAGAAAAATGCGTCGGGTAAGACCAATAGGAGCAAGCTATTCATTTTACGTCAAGCTTTAAATTTTGACCCGTTGGCAAGATCGAGGTCAGCCTTGGTCTTCGTACTTTTTTACCAGATCATGTATAAATAGGTCATATTCATCCCGCATGGGTAGCATAAAGTCGGTATGCAGGGCTCGTCTGTCAACCAATACATGCTTGTTGTTCTTTGGGTTAAATCCTTCCTTTTTTAAATCTTTCCAATAAACACCTATTCCTCTTTTTTGCCATGCAGGAACGTTATTGAAATTAATGCCGTACTGAAACAGTAATTCGTTCTTGGCGGCAATACTCATCCCTTCGATTTTAGAAGTAGCTTCCCGCGCATTAAAGTTATCCTGCCTTAAACGCCAGTAACAATGCGCATTTAATGCATTTCTGTGTGCATCTTCATTACGCCATCTGAAATAATCTCCTACTAAGTGTATGTTGGGAAGTTCTGATAGACGACAGTCAAAGGCGCCTACGTTTCCCAGGAGAGCGGAAAATTTAGCACTCGCTTCGCCCGCCAGTATGGAAATGTATTTTCTGGTCTTTCGCCCAAAAAGGCTTTCATTAGGATGAAAGAGCAATGATATTTCATCACTTTCTGTATAACCGTAAATTACATTAAAACCGCAATTCATCAGGTGTTTTACCGTTTCGACCATTAAGTCGCGAAATTTTTCGTCAAAAGGCGCCTCGAAACGGTGCACTTCCTTAGTCAGCCGGGTAAAGCCTCGTCCGTCAATCCGGGCCACCATGTACATGCCGGGTAAAACGCAGCGGTCCTGAGAGGTTTCATAAACCCTCATTTTAACATCCAGCTCATCAAATTTCATCTGACCATTCATTTACCGTGAACATATTATTCTCGGCTGTTACATAATATAGTTCGTCGAATCCTTCATCCATCTGTGGCAGGTTCAGCCGTTTATAAGTTCCTTTTATACCAACTTCAGGAATCTTCTCTTTACCAGTCCGTTGGTTATTACGCGCTAAAGCAACAGCCACTTTAGATTGAAAATAGTATCCGATCACTTTAAACTTATTTGCTTTTGCTATGGCAATATATTTTGCCCTTTCTTCCGGAGAAGGATTGGTGTTGTCTATCACAAAAGGCTGAAATGTGAGTATACAAGTTTCGATAAACCGGAGTTCTTTATTTCTTGTGTTTAGCTGATCTAAAGAGATACGCATATGCGTATTAAAAAACCGCTCTTTAAAAAAGGTACTTTTTCCTGTTGCCTGAATACCGCAAAATATTACTGCTTCCATTTTTATAAGGGCTCATCGGAGCGTGGTAAACAAATCTATAGCAAATATCCCACAAGCCCTATCCCCAATCACATTAAATTCGGTTGGCTCACCGAAGCCTCTGTATTATATTAGGTTTGCAACCAAAGCATATGTAAACTACAAACCTTGGCTGGTGCGGTAACAACGCCAACCAGAAACTTAATCACCTACGCGCTGGATACGCTACCCTTTATGGATGTTTCATTACCAGTTCATGGAAGTTGAGCCATTTACGCCAGGCCCATTGTATTTGTTGCGCTTTTTTGGTAGCGCTGTCTTCCACGTTCTCAAACAACTGTACAAAAATCACATCGTTGGCCAATTCTTTTATTATAAAGGCGCCTTTGAAACTTAACAATCTTTCTTTTGGCACAAAATGATAAAACTCTTCCCCAAACCACATTTTCCAGCACGCCAACAATTCGGTACTGCTTATCATGTCGCTTCTGCCGGGGTTACCCGATGTATCAAATATTTTTTTGCCAAAATAGTCTTTTTTATAAGGCAGGCCTTTTGAAAGAGATAGCGGTATCCTGTTTACTAAATAATGAGTTTCAAATATTTCGGATTGTTGTGTTTCGTATTTATGATCATAAAGGTAAGCGCATGAAAAACCTTTTCTCGCAATTATATTTTCGATCTCTTCATCAGGAGGGTTAAAAACCTCCCGTTGCTGAACAATAGAGAAATGTTGGTACGGCTTTTTGACGGCTTGTACATGGGTTGTCATAAATGAATTTTCATCAAATGAAATAAAAAAAAACGTTTCACTTGAACTGAGGCCTTCAATTACTTTTTTGTGTTTTTTTTCGTCCCAGTCTGTCACATTTTGTTTACAGGCAAACCTTTCGGGCCTATAGTGTAAGTATTTATTTATCATTCCGATATGAAATTTCCCATCCAGCGAAAACTCCTTAAAACTCAGAGACAATTCTATCTGCATTTTATCTTTATCGATATGACTATGGTGCTTTAATTGAATATGATGCTTGTATAACATTAGCCACCTATATACCAGGTTTTCCTTTAGTTTATGCCAATATGTTTTCAAATTATTCATTAGTGAAAAATCCTTAAAATTTGGCAATAATCCTACTTCCATTTTATTTCTATGATTACGATATTTTTTAGCCCGTGACCGGTGTTTTCACCGCGCCACTAATTCGCAATCTCTAAAGTTAAAAAGCATAAAAAAAGCCCCGCGAACGTGCGGGGCTGATAGCACTAAGGCTTGAATCTTTGTTCGGGTATCATCTTACTGAAGTGCAAAAAAAAGCATCAGGGATAAAGGAGTAATAATTATAGCTAAGTGACTGACTAATAGCTTGTTGTTTGTAGTTTAGAAATAGTATTGACTAATAATAATATCCAATGATTTAAAATCAGCGATACACACCATTTCTGAGTTTGGATTTTTTAACATCCTTTATTTGGTACGGCATAAATCACGTTGCCCGAAACAGATAAATTGAAGCCATAATTTTCTACAGCAGGAAGTAGCATTTTTTTCCACGTTTTGCCCATGTCAGATGACCGGAACATACCATCTGAGCGGCCGCATATTAAATATTTACCCATTTGTTTAATTGATAAAATATCCGGTGAAGATTTAAGTAAGCCTATTTGTTTCATTAATAAATTACTCCAGGAAGGTTGAAGTTCCTCACCTATGGCATTCCAGGTTTTTCCACTATCCAGTGAAATGTGTAAGCTGTTTGTTTGGGTTATTGTGTTGTATACTATAGCAGCAAATCCTCCGTCTATACGTTCCGCAGCGATGCCAACACCCCCTTCACTAATCGCACTATTCCAGTTTTGACCATCATCGGTCGATCTTAATATTCCATCTTTGCTGGTAGACAGAAGTACACCGTTTGACTCTGCCAATTTCATTCTACCGTCTCCAACATGCACTTGTTTCCAGGTTTTTCCACTGTTAGTAGATCTAAAAAGGCAGTTGTTGGAGCCAATGAAAACGGTGCCTCCGGCAGTTTCAAAAACGGTGCGTACTTCTCTCTCTTTATAATTCTTGTACATCCAATCTATCGTTCTGTCTATGCGTACGGCTTGCTCTTGAAAATTGGTGTACATGGGCGACCAATTATTGGTTCCGTTTATTTTTTGTAAAAATTGACCCCTGAAATCATATGCGAGTATCCCATTCTTGCCAGGGACAATGTTACGTTGTGTACCAGGGAAAATTTCTTTTGTCCAAAAAGGAGTTGTGGAATTTGGTTCACTGTGATAAACCCCATTTCCGGCACGTAAATATAGTCCACGGTCATTTGCAAATAAACCATCTCTCCACACACCTTCTCTCTGTAAATTTTCAGGTAGTCCTTGGCTAATGTCCTGCCATGTTTGTCCGCCATCAACAGATTTAAAAATGATGTTGACAATCGCCGATGATTTGCCTTCTTTTATTGGTTTCTTTTTTGCTTCCTTTTCTTTTAGCACAAAAGAATTTAGTAGAAATAATACCAGGAAGATAGCCGGAACAAACACAAATAATCTTTTCATTTTTTTAAATTTTAAGTAAAACATATGTTTCATAATCTGTTTTATGATCCTATCAGAATTGATGCAGCAAAATTACTTTGATATATTTCGGCGCGGGGAATTTGGATTGTAAATAAAAATGTAAACTTTGTAAATAAGTAGTCAATAGTGCGTCTGATAGCCTAAATCTCGTCTTGGGAAACACAAATAGCTCATTCGGAGAACAAAGAAAATATTATCTTTAAATTAGGGCACCAACCACATGATATTACCCCGGTAGGTGAAAAGGCGGCCTTGTAATTATCAATAAACAACATCATGAGTTTTAACGTGTTTAAACAAAATTCAAACCAGGTAATTAAACCTTCTACCAGGGTCTACCGAAAACAAATGATCGAAGGGTTTTCAATCCCGGCAATCATCCACAATGACCATTATTTTTTTGTTGATTTAAGCGTTTATGAAGATGGCAGGGTTGAATGTTGGAACTTTGAGGACTTTGACCATTTTAAGAATGATGTGCAGCGAGGCTGGGTAGCGGTTAGCATTCCGGATAATAAAGACATTTCCATTCATGGTCTTGGTAGCTGGACAATAGAAAAAGGAAATTGGCTATTTACTAAGGATACTTTTATTGAGTATATCCGGGAGGTAATTAAGCAACTTAACCCTAAACTGGAGAATATTTACAAACACGTTGAGAAAAAAATAAATGGCGTTGTAGTCGGTGAAAGAGGCAAGGGAACCATATATAAAGCGCAGCAAACGGCGAAATATGATTTTTTTAAAGCAAAGATTGATGGGACAAGCACAGACCTGTTTTACAAGTTAGATGATGCCTTTTACCTGGTACAGGTAAAAGTTTTTGCCGATGACAGCCTTGAACTTGCACGATTAGAAACTCCCCTTAGCTTAAAGATGGAGGAACTTGAAAAACACATAACCGAGGGGGTTTTATTAACAGATATCCCTGCAGGGTCAACAGTTTATATTTATGGACTTGGCCATTTTACTGTTCAAAAAAAATTATTCGCCTCATCTATTCATGACAAACTATTGGAGATAAAGGATATACAAAGACAGTTGAAAGGCGAACCTACCACATTAGACGTTTGTAAAAACGCGTACCAGGATTACTTAGAAGAACCTACCAAAAGCAACAAGGACAAACTGAGGATAGCTTATGAGCAGGTGCCCAACCACCAGAAAAGATTTGTTGGTGATATGGACACAAAAGATATTGCTGTACGAATGATAATTTACGGGGAGCAGGAAATTGAAAAATGGTCGCACTACCAATTGGCAAAAACAAGAGGTGAAAAACTCCCGACGATTACGTTGCCAAAGCCTAAAGATGGTTGAGCTGTTTTTTTACCATTAAAGCTTCGCTATAGCTAAGAGCTCAGGTACAACAAAATGTTCTTCGTATTTTTCTTCAGCGAAATTACTTTGATACCTTTCAGACCGGGAAATCTGGATTTTAAATAAAAATGTAAACTTTGTAAATAAAAACCTGACAATATGCATCTTAGTCGAAATCTCCTCGCCGGGAAACGCAAGTACCTGTGCGCATTGATTTTGCTCTCGTTTATCTCTGTGATCTGCGCGGCTTTCAGCATGACCGGTAACAACGACTTTGATATCGCCAGGAGGGAAGTTTTGCTCCGCAGGATTGGACATGAACTATTGTTACAATCGGGCGATAGTACATCAAGGGTGCTCCCGGTAAAAAAGATCACAGAAAATGAGTACCAGATCAGGTTTGAAAAAAATCTTACTTTTTTACCGGATTCCCTGGTGAATACTACCCAGCGTTTGTTGGCCAAAGATCCGCTCGCAAGTGATTATGTTGTTAACGTGCTGACCTGTGGCAACTCCAGTGTAGCCTATGGATACGCTATATCCCAAAATAAAAAAGATGACATTGTACCCTGCAGAGGAAGAAAGCAACCCAGCGCATGTTACATGATCAACGTCAAATTCAAACCTACGGGAATAAATACAGCAAAGAATGGATACCTGCTGGGCAGCCTGCCATTTTTAGCATTTGTTGGTTTTGTTTTATTTAGATCGGTTAAGCCGAAAAAAACCTTGCCTGATGATCAGTGCACAGACATGTTAACTTTAGGCGCGGTGTCGTTTGATGCGAAGAATCGTAAGCTGACAATAAATGAAAATACCATAGACCTGACCGGAACTGAAACGCGCCTGCTGCTCATTTTTGCATCGTCGCCTAACCAGACCATAGCGCGAAGCCGGCTGCAAAAAGAGATATGGGAAGATGAAGGTGTTATTGTGGGGCGCAGCCTGGATATGTTTATATCAAAACTCAGAAAAAAATTGGAGCCCGACCCCAATATCAACATCGTTGTGATACGCGGCAAAGGATATAAGCTTGAGATTAGCGCTTAAGAAGAATCTCTGCGGGCCGAATTGAACTTATGGAATATACTAAGCATGTTGCCACACAAGCAAGAGGGCGGTAGCTTAGGGGCTAGTCAATTAATGAAACCAAAAAATGACTCTGTTTCTTTAATTTAAATGGTTTCCGTTATACTCGATGGAATAAATAAAACCATTGAAAAGATAAAAAGAAAGTTGATGATCTTCGGCAATAATATGGAGTACGTAAAATATTTTATCGCAATAATTACTGCTGTTTTGTATTATAGTTGTAAACCAGATTTATCTGATGTAAAATCAAAAGAGTTTAAAGGTATAGTACTTGGCAAGTATAAGAACAAACCTTGTTTTGGTACTATTATTATCAAAGACAAAAGAGTAGTAGATACTTTATCGCATATATGTAACTGCCCCCCGCAAAAGAGGATGTGTGGAATTATGTTGTTCAAGGGGATACTATATTTAAAGAAGGTGGTAGTTTTGAAATAGATGTAATTCGAAAAAATGTAATTCGAAAATTTGACTACCCAATTTGTTATCAATAATATTCGGTGGCTCACGGAAACCCCTGTATTATATTAGGTTTGCAACTAAAGCCTATGTAAACTACAAGTTTTGGCTGGTGCGGTGATAACACCGACCAGAAGCTGAAATGTAAATACTATCCCGGATTTTACTTTAGTATAGTTACCGCGCCGCTCAGTTTGGCCGCGGTTTTGTTGGGCATAACAATGTAATAATAAGTGCCTGTCGGCAGGGGCTTGCCATTATAGGTACCATCCCAGGCAGTAAAATAACCTAACGAATGATATAACATAACCCCATACCGGTTAAAAACAGATAAGTTGCATTGTGGATAATTTTTTAAAGCAGGAATGTTCCAGGTATCATTAACGCCGTCGGCATTAGGAGTGAATATGTTGGGTATTTTTATTTCGTTAGTGGGCAGCTCTGTTACAGTAAGGGTGCCGGTTAAATAAGTAATAGTATAATTTACCGCGTTGGCGCCGCTTGCGGTTATGGGATAGCTGCCGGCTGGTGATACCGAAGTAGCAGTTGTAGCAGCCTGTGGCTGTTTTGTAAGGTTTTGGATTCCGTCCTGGTTAACAAAGCCTGTGTAAGTAAAAGTAAAAGGCGGATTAGCCGTTCCCGCCAGTTTGGTTTTGTTGTCGGCAGTTATGATGAGGGCTGCAGGGGTTACAATGATATCGCCATTTATAGTAGTTATTTTGTAATTGGCAGGGTTAAAGGTACCGCCGCTATACCCCTTGCTGCCCGTTGCGGCAGGGTAGGTTGCTGCATTTGCGGTTGCCAAAGCGCCGTCGCCATAGTCTGTTATTAAACTGCCTATGGTTTCGTTGTTTTGCAGGCCTTTACTTATAAAACCGGTTGTTAAGCCATTTGATAATGCCGTACCGTACACTTTAGTCACATTATTAATATTAATGTTTAAGGGTGCGGGCTGTACCGTACTTAAGGCTGTTGCAACTATCGCCGCTGCAGCCCCGGGGCTGGTAAGGGTAACGTTGCCGGTATAAGCTCCTGCCGCATCTGTTTGTTTTAACCGCACATAAATTGTTTCGGTTGCTATGGTGCCCGGGCCACCAATAATGAGTGTATTAGTAAATGTTTTATTATCGGTACTTAGCTCAAACCCGGCCGGCGCCGTTATCAGTATTGCATCATTCATATTTACCGCGTTTACGGTAAAAATGGTAGTTGGCGAAACAGTGCCATAGGTAGTATTAAGCGCAGAAAGTGTCCCCAATATGGTAATGGCCGGCGGTGGAGTAGGTTTTACTGTAATTTTAAATGTAGTAGAAGGGCCGCTGCACCCGGTACCGTTTGTAACAAAATTATTGTACGATATCGGGGTTGTACCTACATCAATTACCCTTATAACCTTATTGGTTAAAGCGTCGATAACTGATACGTTATTTGCGCCGGAATTGGATATGTAAACCAGGTTGCCATTTTTACTTACAGCTACACCTGTTGGCTGATATCCCACCGGGATGGTTGCACTTACTGTGTTGCTTTCCGCATCAATAACAGATACGCTTGCATCATTGAAATTTGATACATATAACTTTTTGCTGTCGGCGCTTATCGCAATTCCGCCGGGTGCGGCGCCAACCGGTATCACAGCGTCAATTGCATAATCAGCGATGTTAATTATAGTAACGGTTGCATTGTTATAGTTAGTGATGTATAGTTTTTTATTATCGTTGCTAATTGCAGCGGCATATGCTGAACTCATAGGCAAGGTTGATATTATTTTGTTGGTTTTAATATCAATAACCGATATAGAAGGGTTGTACACGTTACATACGTATGCTTTATCACCGTAGGGGTCAATAGCTGAGTAAAATGGGCCCGACACGCCTTTAATAACTGCTTCAACGCTATTGGTAGCGGTATTTATAACCGAAACCGTACTCGGGAGCGTACTTGTTACATAGGCATATTTGCCGTCGGGCGTAATAACCACTCCCGCCGCGTAGGCATCTACGGGTATAGTGGCTATTACCTCGTTGGTTGAGGTACTGATTACCGAGACACCGCCATCGGCACTGTCGCCGGTTACATACACACGGGTTTGGTCGGGACTTATCGCGGTACCTGTTGGTTGGCGTACTACGGGGATGGTTTTTACAACAGTGTTAGTGCCCAGGTTAATGATAGATACCGTAGCATCTGCGTTATTACAAATGTAAGCATACCCAAGTGATTGCGGGGTAACCGTTATGCTGGCGGTAATAGTCGCATTAGTGTTATTTATTGTTTTAAATGGCGCAATATCTCCTGTTCCGCTTGCCGGTAAACCGATGCCGGGCGCGTTATTTGTCCAACTAAAGGTATTTCCCGTACCGGTAAAGTTAACAGATGTGGTAATATCACCATTCAACACCGTTTGATCGGCCACTTTATTTACAGTAGGTAAAGGATCAATTACCCAATCTACAGCTACCCCACGATTTGCAGCCCCAGGCGAACTTAGGTTAACGCTGCCGGTAAAATGACCAGGCGATTTTTTTAACGCCCGTATGTAGATAACCGTATTATCTACAATTCCGCTGATTTGTTCAATAAGTAAAGTATTTGAATAGCCAGACACAGGTGCAAATGAAATTTCAAATCCCGAAGGTGCAGATACAGTTATATTGCCGGTAAGGGCAGCGCCCGATACCGAAAACTGCTGTGTGTTTTCTGCAGCAGTCACGAACCCCTCGCAGACAGAAAAGCCATGATCAATAGGGCTAACAGTAATTTCGGGCTGCAAGGTTAGCTTGCCGCCGCCTATAGCTGTACTATGTTTAATATTAATGGTGTTACACGCATTTTTTAACAGGTGGCATTTGCTCATTGCGCCAAAACCCGACCATAAATAAAATAGCGCGAAAAGAGTACAAGTAAAAGTTTTCACCATTCAACAAGGTTCATGTCGGCATCAAATATACAATTTCGACTCTATTCAGTTCGTGTTTTGAAAAACTGCGTGGGAAAATCGCTTTAAAAAATGAAGGTATTTGTCCCTGTGTGCCAAAGGTATGCCGTCTCCACTGGTGCACGTGTGTCGCGTGTGCCCCCGCTGATAGGTAAACGCCATGCTAAGTAATAAATATGCAAATCCCGGACGTTCGTTTCATCCGGGATTTTGTATTTTTAAATGCAACAAAAGAGTAACACAAAGACATTAAGGTTAACAACAAATATTGTTGATTGTCCTAAAGGCATTGCGTATACTTAGCGTGCAGGCGAACAAGCCAGGAGGGATTGGCTATTTAAATTTTACAATCCTAATTACAACAAAATAATAATTTGCATATATATTATGAAAATCTCATTTGTCCTTTGTTTGATATATCTAACAATTTCGTTTTCCTCCTGTAATGGCCAGCAGATGAAAATGCCTCCATCGGCGTGCATGGAACTAAATAATAAAGGAACCGGGTATATGATGAATTATTCTATGGATGGGAAAAACGGATTGTTAAAGGCCATTGACCTTTTTAACCAGGCAATAAATTGTGATCCTACATATTTACTTGCTCATTTAAATTTGGCCAACGCCTATGACCGGAATCAAGACTATAAAAAAGAACTCGCTATCTATAATAAAGCGTTGATTCTCTCCAACAATCATCCGTCAATCATTACACAAAAAGCAGAGGTGTTTGAGAAAATGAGCATGTTAGATTCTTCAAAGAGGGTATACCAATTAGCGTGGCAAAGTTTTACCGACAGCCTGGCAATTCACCCCAATGATACAAATTTTATAGGCGGTTTTATCCTGGTGATAGCTTTAACAGAAGGAAAAGAAGCTGCTTTGAAAGAGTTAGATAGACGAATTTCGCTAAATCCGGAACTTAAATCAAAAATGAATACGGATTATTACTTTTACCAAAATTTTGACAAAAGAGCATATCTTTATCATCTAACTCAATAAAACACGGTAGTGGCATTTAGCCCGTGGTGGGCGTTATCGCCGCACCACTTTCGGTTGGCTCACGGAAGCCCATGTATTATATTGGGTTTGCAACTATGTAAACTACAAACTTTGGCTGGTGCGGTGATAACCACCGGCCAGAAGCTGAAAGGTGAAGTTGCGTTTAGATCACAACTGCTCGTAAAATTACCACGGCTTAATTCAACAATACCTGCAAAATACGGGTGTGTTTTTTACGCCGCCGCTTGCCTGTTGTATTTGTGCTTATAATCGGCGGGCGACAAACCTGTAAACTTTTTAAACACCGCCCTGAAAGCCTTAACATCATTATAACCTACCTGGTACATTACCTCGTTTACATTTTTTGATGAGTTTTCCAGCTGCTTTTTAGCGGCTTCTACCTTCACCCGCTGAATGTATTCGGTCGGGGTGTTGTTGGTGGCTTTTTTAAAACGGCGTTCAAAATGGCGGCGGCCGATGGCAAACTGGTCGGCCAGGTCATCTACAGAAAGTTTCCCGGTGTAATTATGTTCAATAAATTCCTGTGCCAGCTTAATGGGTTCGTCCTCATGCTTTTTTTGCCCGTTAAACATGACAAATGGCGACTGGCTTTTCCGGTCAAGCTCGATAGCAAAAAATTTAGCGGCCAAAATAGCCAGTTCCCTGCCGGTATATTTTTCAATAATGTGCAGCAACAGGTTCCAGTAGGAGCTGGCGCCGCCGCTTGAGTAAAGGCCGTCAATCTCGGTAATGATGGTACCATCCGTCATGGCCACTTCCGGGAACATGGCCCTGAACTCGTTGCCCGACATCCAATGGGTAGAGCATGATTTTCCGTTAAGCAACCCCGTAGATGCCAGGAGGAAAGCACCAAGACAAAGAGAAGCCACCTCGGCGCCATTTTTATACTGATTGATTATCCAGGGCACAAAATCCTTGTTCAGCTCAACCATGGCCTTCATATCGCCCGATAGCGCAGGGATAACCACCAGGTCGGTTTTTTTAAGATCGCTTATCAGCACATCCGTATTAACCGTGAAAGCACCGTTGTTGAGCGGTACCTGGGCGGTTAAGCCCACCAATTGAACCTCAAACGCAGGCTGTTTACCGGCGCTAACCAAAAATTGATTAATGGCGGTGAACATATACCGCGGATCGACGATTGCAGACGGGACGGCCTCATAGGGCACCAGTATCGAAATGTGTTTCATGTTGATCAAATCTAAGCAATCAAAAAATAAAAAGTCGCATTTACACCCTGCAGATGTCAAATACGTGCAGTACTTATTTGCTTACGCCACGCTACCTTTGAATTAACAAAATCACCAACAAAAAATATCATTATGGAAACCACAGTATCACCAACCACGGCGGCCGCGCCTTCAAAATCATCATTGTTAGCCGGGCGTATCATCAGCGTTATCTGCATTTTATTCCTGCTGTTTGATGCTATCGCCAAAATCATGAGAGAAAGCCACTCGGTAAAAGGCACCATTTTTTTGGGCTACGGCGAAAATATGGTACAGGTAATAGGGGCCATACTCCTGGTTTGCACCATCATCTACATCATTCCGCGCACAGCTATTTTAGGCGCTATCTTAATTACCGGTTACCTGGGTGGCGCTGTAGCTATCATGATGAGAGCCAACCAGCCGGCCTATTTCCCTATAGTTTTTGGCATACTGGTATGGCTAAGCCTTTACCTGCGCGATGGAAAAGTAAAAAGCCTGCTCAACTTTGGCAGTAAGTGGTAAATCGGGGAAACCGGCTTTAAAATAATTCGCGCAAAGACGCAAAGAAAAATAAGGAATTCCTTTGCGGCTTAGCGTCTTTGCGCGAAAAACTCAAAAGCGGTTTCCCTAATAACATATAGCCTGTAAATAATAATTATAATAAAAAATGAGGGAGTTGGTGGCATCGGTAAATGTAACTTTAGATGGCTTTATGGCCGGGCCCGATGGCAGCCTTGACTGGCATTTTAAATACTGGGATGGCGAATTGTGCGAAAGCCTTTGCCGGCAACTGGCCCGGGCAGATACCATTTTATTAGGCGCACGCACTTATGAAGCCTTTGCCAACTACTGGCCCGCAAAAGCCAACGACCTGCTGATGGCCAAAGAAGATATTGTAATGGCCCAACTGATGAACCAACATACCAAAGCAGTAGTATCCAAATCAATCCACCTTACCCCCTGGCGCAATACCATCCTGCTAAAAGGAAAGTTAAAAAAAGAGATAGACCAATTAAAAGCCCAGCCGGGCCGGGATATCATAGTTTTGGGGAGCGGACAGTTGGTATCATCCCTTATGAAGCTAAACCTGGTGGATAGGTACGAGCTTTGGGTGCACCCGGTAGTAATTTCTACCGGGAAACGTTTGTTCCCAACCCTTAACCATAATTTACAAATGCGGTTAACCAACACGCAGGTATTTTCGTCGGGCATTGTGCGTTTGAGCTATGCTTATGAAAAAGCGGGTAAGCAGATGCATGTTGTTGGATTATCGGCATAAAACTTATTATTTGTATGCAAATCCGGGATGTGCATAGGCGGGGTAAAAAACCGCTGTTAGAAGTTCCTTCTAACAGCTATGCATGTAGTTTGTAACTACTGTATTTAGCCTGTGGTCGGTGTTTATCACCGCACCACTTTCGGTCGGCTCACGGACACCCCTGTATTATATTTTATATTGGGTTTGAAACTAAAGCATATGTAAACTAAAAGCTTTGGCCGGTGCGGCGATAATACCGTCCAGAAGCTAAAAATTAACATTTAGATTAAACAATCACTACTTAAGGTTAATAGTTAGAGAATCTTTGGTTAATACGGCAAGTACACCTTTGCGGCTAACTAATACTTAAGAAATGTTGACTTTATACAAAACTATCCTGCAAAAAATATGCCTGTTGGGCATAGCCTGCTTCCTGTTGGTTACAACGGGCCAGGCGCAAACTAACCTGGCCGGTATTTCCGGCAAAGTATCCGGACCTGGCGGCGCACTTTTATCCAACGCAACCGTTACGGTAAAAAATGAGTCGACCGGGTTCATGATTAAAACTACAACCAATTCAAAAGGAGCTTTCCTTTTAAAGGAGCTTCCCCTCGGTTCGCCCTATAGCATTACTGTTGAAGCTATGGGTATGGCGCCGCAAAAACAAACCGACTTTGCCCTTAACCAGGGCGACCTGCTACAGGTTGCGTTTGTGATGGAAGACAAAGTTCACGAGCTTAACGTGGTCGAAATTAAATCGGCCACCACGCGCAACAGAATAGAAAACATAGGCTCGTCTACAGCCGTTACTGCTAAAGACATCGCGAAGCTGCCTGTAAACGGTCGTAATTTTACCACCCTGGCAGATTTATCGCCACTTAGTTCGGGCGGTAGTTTAAATGGCCAGCTGGCATCGGCAACCAATTATACTATTGATGGCATGGCGGCACGCGGAACCATTTCCGGCGGGCAGCCAACCGGCGCCTACTCTATATCGCTGGAAGCCGTGCGCGAATTCCAGGTGGTTACCAATGCCTATGATGTTACTTACGGTAATGCCGGCGGGGGTACCATCAGTACGGTAACCAAATCGGGTACCAACGTACTTTCGGGAAGCGCTTTTACTTATGCGCGTGCCAACTGGCTTTCAAGCCCCTATGGGTTAAATGGGTTAAAACGTAACCAGGCGTTCTCTACCTATCAATACGGGTTTTCTTTGGGCGGCCCCATCGTTAAAGATAAGGCGCAGTTTTTTATCGCCTGGGACCACCAGGCAGATTCGCGGCCATTGTATATAGCTAATATTCAATCTGCCGATGATGAAAAACGTTACAACGTAACCCAGGCCACATTGGATAACTTTTTATCAATAGCACGCACCAAATACGGTGTTGCAAATTCGCCGCAGGTGGGGCAGTTTGATAAATTTAAAAATACCCATGCGGGTTTCGCCCGGATTGACTGGCAGATCAACGCCAAAAACTTATTCACCATTCGCGATAACTTTATTTACGACCTGGATAATCAATCGGATGGCGATAACACCGCCATTAACATTTACGAGGTGTATAGCACCCGTAAAAGTTTGAACAATAGTGTAATGGCCTCGTTGCGCAGTATCCTGAGCCCTACCTTAACCAACGAACTGAAAGTACAGCACTATTGGGAATACAATAAAATGTTTGCCAACAGCCAGCTGCCTGCCGACAATATTCCGCGCGCTATAGTACAGAATATCTCTTCAGTAGCGGCAAACGGATCAACCTATTCAACGGCCATACAATTGGGCGGGCAACGTTACGGCGGCGATTATTTTAACAACAACGTAGCACAGCTTACCGATAACGTATACTGGACGAAAGGAAAATTTAACTTCACTTTAGGAGGCGGCTTGTCATTTACCAACCAGAATTCCATTTATGGCAGCGAAACCAACGGGCGTTTTTATTTTACCGGGCTAACCAATTTCAATAACCTTACACCTTACCGTTTTGCCAGGGATATTTATGTTTCGGCAGATCATAATATCAAATTTAATATTCTTGCACCTAACTTGTATGTGCAGGCCCAAACCACGTTATTTCCCGGGTTTGATTTAACCGCCGGTATCCGTGCCGATTATACCGATTACCTTGATAAGGCGAATTTTAATGATGTAGTTTACCGTACATTGGGCTTAAACACATCTAACAAGCTGGCTACCCTGCAAATTCAGCCCCGTTTACAGGCAACCTGGGATTTGGGGCAGAACGGGAAAGATATCGTGAGGTTTGGAGGCGGCATATTAGGATCTGCGCTTAACCCGTATTCCATGATTAACAATATGTTGTTTGATGGCTCGCATATTCAAAGCGTTGATGTAACCGGTAGCCTGGTGCCAACGCCAAATTTTCCGGCTTATCGTAAAGATCCGGCGACAGCGCCTGGCCAGGACCTGCTCAATAACCCCACCATACCAAAGATGGCAACCATTAACATGAACGGGAAAGATGCCAAAGTACCTACGGTTTACAAGGCCAACGCCTCGTATTCGCACTTTTTTGCGCAAAACTTTCGTGTTACCGCCAGCGCTTACCTAAGCCTGGGCCGTAATAACTACACCTATGTGGATAAAAACATGGTAGATGAACCATATTTCCGCATAGCGGCCGAAGATAACCGGGGCGTATACGTTCCGGCAGGTACAATTAACGCCGCAAACGGATCGGCCGATTGGACACAAGGCCGCAAAACAACCGAAGTTGGCCGGGTGCTGGAACTGGAAAGCCTGGGAAAAGTAAACCAGGTGGCATTTGTTATCGATGCCGACTACAGGTACTATAAACAGGGCGAAGTGTCTTTCTCTTACACCTGGAACCAAACTAAAGACAATACCTCGTACAACGGAAACGTGGCAAACACCGCAACCCTGGTACAATATGTAAAAGACGATCCGCGTAACCTAAGCAGCATGAACTATTCGGATAACCAGTTTCGCAATAAGGTGGTGTTTTATGGCAGCTCGCCAACATTTCATGGCTTTAGCGCTGGTTTACGGTTCTCGGGCATAAGCGGCACCAGGTATTCTTTAACGGTAAACGGCAACGTAAACGGCGATTTTGTGGCCAGTAATGACCTTGCTTACATCTATAATCCTAACTCCGCATCTACGCCGCAATATTTAAAAGATGGTATCAATGCGATATTGAACAACCCCAAGGTTGAAAAAGGGATGAAAGATTACATCGAGAAAAGCTTTGGCAAAATAGCCGAGCGTAATGGTGGCGTAAACCCGTTTTACGGTGTAATAGACCTGAGGCTGATTAAACGGGTACAAATCCTAAAAAAACAATACCTGGAGATATCAGTAGATCTGTTTAACGTGAGCAATTTAATCGACAAAAACTGGGGCGTAAATCATAATCTTGGTACTACGTCAATTTACACCATCAAAAGCTTCGACGCTGTAAATAAACAATACGCCTATACCGTAAACACCAATGCAGGTGTATCCGGCTTAAGCGGTAACCCATACCAGTTCCAGGTAGGGTTACGATATGGGTTTTAAGTAAACTATATAAGTTCAGAATGGCAATGCCCTGCGATAGCGAAAAGCTGTTGCAGGGCATTGTTTTTTGGTGGCTGTGCTGTTGGTTTCAGGAATGTATGATCAGGAATGGCGTTTATCGAATGGCGGCGACGACTCACCCCGACGACCCCGATAAAATATCGGGGCGTCTTCCCCTCTCTCCGACTGCGGTGAGTGTTGCACAACTAAGCGTATAAGGCACGGAGGTTCAAATCTTGTCGATCAACCTCCTGAGATTTTAATATCCAGCTATTGCCAAAAGCAAGTTAGTCGATATTCAAATCTCAGGGCGTCAAAATGCCATAAAACATGCACTTTTTTTTGAGCGTTAGTTGTGCAACACTCACCTGCGTCGCATAGAGGGGCAAAAAGATAAAAAAATGTGTTTCACCCTCTTTGCGGCGTAAGCCGGAGGAGGGTCGGCCAGCGTAGCGTAGCCGGGGTGAGTCGTCGCCAGCGTTTAAAACCAGCGCTATAGAAGCGCCCTGATTTTATTCAATACCGCTTCTGTATTTAGCCTGTGGTCGGTGTTTATCACCGCACCACTTTCGGTTGGCTCACGGGAGCCCCTGTGTTATATTGGGTTTGCAACTAAAGCATATGTGAACTACAAACCTTGGTTGGTGCGGTGATAACGCCGACCAGAAGCTAAAAAGAACTTCGTGCTAACCCACCATCCCACCAATGACTAATGATTATCCAACCAATGAGCTAATGAACCAAGGGGGCGTTGCCTTCGGCCCGTGCTGTACGTTCATACTGCGCAGGCCTTAGCCGCATTGGCCGGTATCTACTTCCATCACTAACGCGGGCTGTGGGGGAGATTTTTGATGTATGCTACAAATGAGCGTTGCGATTTGCATGCAGGCCACAAGGGAGACCCTCAATGCTATTAAGTTAAGCGTTTTTTCGCGCAAAGACGCAGAGCCGCAAAGTGGTTTGCTTATTTTTTCTTAGCGTCTTGGCGTCTTTGCGCGAAACTGAAATTTTAATATTTTCCTTGACTGAATAGCATTGGAGAGACCCTTGCGGCAGCGGGGGGCGCACGATTGGCATAATTGATAAGTTATCTCCTCAATAAAATGTAACTTAGATGAAGTAATAAATTTATGTTTTTTCAAAAGCGATTAATATCGATACTTATTATTACGCTGGTGCTATCTGCCACTAAAATCCTGAACGCTCAAAGTAAAATGGCAGCATATCCATTAAGCTACTCCAGGTGTATTTATGCAGGAGACGCGATTTACATTATTAATCCAGGATATGTAGTTTACCAGGATTGTAACACCAGGACAATACTACATCCCGATATGGTATCTTTTAAAACTATGGAATGGCGGGAAGCCGCCAGATTTGCCATTGATAAAAACGGGGTATATTTTGAAGGTAAGTTAATTAAAACAGATACCGCCGGATTTGAGCTCATAAGGGGGAACTACGAGAAAAGTCATTATATATGGAAGACCAAACGGGTGGTGTATGATAATCAATCCGAAATAAAAGATGCTGACGCGTCGACTTTTATTGCCTTAAATGGCAACGCTACTTATTTTAAAGATAAGAATTCAGTTTATTATTTAAATAAAAGAATTCCAATGGCCGATGTCAAAAGCTTCAACGGATTGTATGATAAAGCCTGGACTTACAGCGCTGATACGGTTTTGACCTATCATGGTAAAAAGCTGCATTCGATTAATCAATCACTTGCTAAAACCGATGATGAGGTTGTCTATCTGCCTAAAATGACGATTGTAAAAAGTATAGATCTGCAATCGTTGAAAGGGATATCATCCAGTTACAGTGCAGACCGTTATCACGTTTACTGCGATACAACGGTTGTTGAAGGAGCGGAATACCACCAGGAGCTGGTAAAAACATGGGAGCAGGTAAATACCGTAATTTTAACAGATGGCCATCGGTTTTATCTGCATGATACGCCTTTCGAGAGCGGACTTGACCCAGCAACTTTTCACATGTTTAGGTATAGCGACTTGTTTTATGATAAAAATGGTGTTTATTACCGGGGGTGGGATGACAAAGCAAAAAAAGTAATTGCCATTAAATTTCCCTTTAATTACACCGTGCCAGTAACACCCGATAATACTTTCCTGAGTGAAAACTCCCTGTTTCTCATCTATGCCAAACAAGTTTATGATCGCAACAAACGCCAGTTTGTAACAGGGTTAACAAATAACGAAATAGAAAAGTTAAAATCGATGCCGTCCCGATATTATTGGAGTGGCCCGCTTCTGGATATATTATACGACAAGGTAAGGTTTTTGAACAACGACCTGATTGCTAAAGACCGCCATCTTTTTTACAGGGATACCGCCATTACAAACTTCGATGCCCGTTTTTTATCGTACATCGGCAACAATTACTACAGCTATAAAAATAAAGTTTTCTTTTTTAATCAAACCAAGCTTGTTCCATTGCCCGGTGCCGACTTTGCCACTTTTAAAACTGCTCCGTACCTTACGTATGATAAATACAATGTGTATTTTGGCAGCACGCCTGTCATTAAAAGCAATCGTATTGAGTTGCTCGCCATTTTTGCAGGCCCCCGTTATGGTGGCGACGAGGGTATGTATATTATCAACTGGTATCTATATCACAACAGCAAGGGATATTGGATTAAACAAACTACTAACGCGCCGGCTAAATTCATCGGGAAAGCAATAGATCCTAAAATTATTGAACTCCCACAGGGATTTAAGTTAGCAGGACAAAAATAAGAATGCTTTGTTCTTGGTGTTACCCCCCCCCCTTGGCGCAAGGTCTTGAGCGTAGGAAATGCGGCATGGAGATTTGTGCCTTTTCTAAAATCGAAAATTGTGGCCGAGGATTACGACATGGTTAGATGCTTTACAAGAGGCAGAAATGAGATGCCCGCAGGCTGCCGCACAACACTTGCTCCAAAAAGAGGGGAGTTTCGCCAGCGGAAAATTATGCGTGCGCCAGCTTGGGGTCAGATCAGATATGTGCCATCCCAGACCCTGCGATAAGCATCATACCATCCCGTGCACAGCATACTGACCAGCTCCAACTTTTCTGAATAGGGGCCCTTTTTAGCGCAGGTCTTGTGCTGGGGCAGGTGCGGTAGCTGACCTGTGCTTGCGATTTGAATGGCTTACAAAAGTCACAAGTGAGCCGCCCGCAGGCAGCCGCACAGCACTTGCGACAAGGGGGGAATATATTGCTAAACTTCTAACGCAAGTTTTAAGTGTATGCATTCACTTGACAAATAAATTATATATTCACTAAATATTAATATAGACCCTAACCATTACATGATAATATCGCAATGAAACAATCTTACTCACGTCCTCTCAATGACGATGAAGCTGTTGAGCATTTCTTGTATAAGCAGTTAAATTACAGGCAGCCTAAAGACATCATTCCTATGATCGTTAAAGGTGAAATTGCGTTGCCGGGTTATGTAGATTTTCCTACATCCACCAGTAGAAAATTCCGTGTCAGTGAATGCAGGGATGATGAACCTCGATGGAGTATTAGGAGCCGGATAGTTGAAGAACTTTTCTGTTTACAAAGAGAGGATGACGACGATAAAATAATTCTGGGTAATGGTGGCGCGGTTCCAGCCAATGGAATAAAGAAAACCGGTCAGGCGATAATAATAATAGGCCTTCCGGCTTCGGGAAAATCCTCCATTGCAAGTAAAATTGCTGAAGAATATGGGGCCTATATTTTAGATTCTGACTTCGCCAAAAGAAAGCTTCCCGAATTCAACAATTACGAATGGGGTGCCTCATTGGTTCACGATGAATCAGACCAAATAATTTTCGGATTCGAGGATAAGCCTGATGATTTTAAATGTTTATTTGATAAGGTTAAGGCAGACCAAAGTAATCTGGTCATTCCAAAGATCGGACAAAAAGTAAGCAGTATAAAAGTTCTCGTTAAAGTGCTTAAAGATTTGGGATATGAAACCCATTTAGTACTTGTTAACTTAAAAAGAGAATTAGCAACACTCAGGGCAGCGGAACGATACCGAAAAACAAAAAGATATGTCCCTCTCGGGCTGATCTTTGACGGATACGGGAATGACCCTATTCTTACATATTATATTTTGAAATCTAAAGAAAAAGGGTTATTTTCGAGTTTTGGCGAGCTTTCAACGGAAGAAAGACCGGCAAAGATAACTGATCTCGAAAACGATAGTCCAGTAAAATTGTTCGAATAAGGTTGGGTAAAATTGGGAACCATGAATAAAAAAAGTGTTTACAAAGTAAAAAGGATACTGATGAATGCATCAGGATCGACATTTGCAGTTCCAACTCACAAAGTTTATGCAGTCTTAGATGGCCACCGCGCAAGTGTTGTTGGAAAAAGAAATGCAACTACGGAAAAAATTACAGAAGTAAACAAAATCATTCAAGCAGTCGACAAGATTTATAATCAAGAAACTGAGGACATAGAACGATTTGCAAGGATTTACGGTAAGAAATAAAGTTTCAACCCTTTTAATCTATTTTCGAACAATAATCCTTTTCAGTTTTGGCCGGTATCCTCGTCAAAACGTGCAGCTATACAAATGTTGTTTTTCGATAATGATTAGCCAGTTGTTGGTAGCAATATCAAAACGAGCCGAGCTTTTTACTATAGGCGAGGATGACTTGGTTATTACAACATGATTAGTTTGCCATCTCAGAAGTGATTCTCCCAAGTGCCGCCGCACAACCCCCCTTGGCGCAAGTCTTGCGGGCTGGAAATGCGGGCAGGGGGACTTGTGATTTTCTTACTAAATTCCTGTATTTAGTAACAGCACTCAACTTCCATTAAAATACCACCTTTTTCCTCGTAATTACCGGCACTGCTGTAAAGATAGTCGGCAGCTTCAGCAACCAGACCTGCTTTAACAGGGTTTTGATGAATGTATTCTAATTTTTGTGAAAAAAGATTAGAATTCGGATGCAACTCAATTGGATGATTTTCCTGTTCCCAAAATTGATAATGAGTGTTGTTACCATTTGCCTTACCGGCATCTCCAAATATGCGAAGCATCCAATTTCGCCTGCTTTCTGACCGATTACCGATTATTTCCTGAATAATTTTTACCGAAGAAAACTTTTTCATATCCCGCATAATTGCTGATAAGCCTTGTTTTCCTTTACTGCTTATAATTAAATGCACGTGGTTACTCATAATCACGTAGCCATGAATGACTAATCCCTTTTCTCTGATACAATGTCGAAAACTTTCTATTAAAATATCCCGATAAACCTGGCGTGTAAAAACATCTACCCACTCTACAACGGCAAAAGTTACAAAGTAAATCCCCTCGGGATTAGCGAATTTATATTTGGTGCTCATGCTTTAAAAATAGATGGTGCTCGTTATAAAAGCAACAATCAAATCCGTTAAAGAGCAAATAATTTTCAAGTCACAAGTATATCTTTAGCGCAGGTCTTGTGTCGGGGCAGGTGCGGTAGCTGACCTGTGCTTGCGATGTGAATGGCTTACAAAAGTCACAAGTGATCCTCCCGCCTGCAGCCGCACAACACTGCGCCAAAGGGGGGGTGGTAGAAATTTCGATTGCTAGCATAGATTTATTTAATATTATTGTATTTTAGACAGATTATGTTAGAAATAATCCCTAAACTTATCCATGTCAGACATTTCTTTTCAGCAAGCCGCCCTTATTAGTTTCTTTCGTACACCCAACGGATCTGTCAATCACCTTAATTCACTGTCACGCTTAAAATCAGATTTCAGTTACCCAGAAAAATGTTATGTGGTCGATAGGCTACCCGAAAGACTTCAAAATATGGTTTATGGAATTCCATTTCCAAAAAACTTCAGTGAACTCGGAGACGGGTATTCTACATTCGGATCAGACGACCTAATTAAAGAGATGAACTGGGCGCTGTTGACAATCAGAAAACATTGTCACGAATTTATTGACTTTATACAGCTGAAAGCGGATTTCGAGACTGCTTTTATGAAAGCTTACTATCGTGATGCAGACATCATTCTCGACAAGATCGAGTATCGCTACGGTCAATCGATGTGGCTGATAGAGGTTCGATTGCTCTTAAAGGAGATCGATAAAGGATTGGCTGAAAATAAGCTTTATTTGAGTGAGATCACTGAGGTAAAAGGCGGACACTTCGTTTCAAGCATAGCGGATCTTATGAGTAAAAAGGTGGAAAAAGAACGATCTACCAATCGTTATGCTATTGAATTCAAAAATTTAATGAGCCGATCTACCTTTGGTGCAAAAAACACTGAATACTATTTTTTTAAAGCCAATATCTATGGTTTGGTCAATTATAATTATCGCCCGACCATCCTCGCTGTTGAACAAAAAGTAGCATTGATTGATAGATACTTAACATTGTTGACTTGCTTACGCCAACACATTGCAAACGATACCCTTTCGGAAAGCAATAAACGCGAACTGTCTGGGCGTATTTATTATTTATTTAGGAAATTAAGAGACCCGCAGCTAATCAAACTGCAGTCAGTTCTCATCGACTTTTTCCCAGAAACCCTGTCAGCTGATGAAAAATGGGCTCACCAAATTATCAATTATTATACCGCTGGCAACTATGACCGGGTTATCGAAGAATGCCAAGACTTTCTTAAAGACCATTGGCAGAACTTTGACGTATACCACGTCTATTGCAAAGCTCTTGTCAATTCAGGAAAGATTTTTTCGCCTCTGCCCGGAAATGAGACTTTTATTAACGAGATATTAAGGAATGTATATGGACTGATAAAAAATGAAGATGACCCAGAACTATATGTCCGTGTATTGAATAAAATAGCTTTACAGCTATCATCCTTCAGCATAGGCGACCAAATCATGAATTTTCTATATTTGGAAACGGACAACGATGGACAATATTTCAAGCAAAGTATGCTGCGCTCTCCGTTGTTTCTACCTTCGATGGGGCGATACACCAATGAGAAGACCTTTGCAATAAAATATTTTGACCACTATAAATTCCTGCTCGGCAACCAAAACGATTTGACGATCAATTTTTTACAAGCCGTTGCAGAAAAAGACCTCAATAAAATCAAGGCATTAGCTGTCCCGGATTACAGGAAGTTGTTCTACGAAGCGTTGGTTTATGAGAGTCAAGAACAATTTGAAGATGCGATAGCGGTATGGACGCACCTGAAAAATTGTTATTCGGAAATATCACATATTTTCAAAGCAACTGTTGAACATCTTTTCTTCTGCTACTTAAAGACGAAACATTTTGAAGACGCGCTGATAATCTATGTCGATGCATTTTTTACCAATCCTTATTGCATCATTCGATTGCGGACCGAAGCTTTGGAAGAAGAACTTCGGAAGTCAAAGATGCGTTCGGTTGAAAAGACAATCAACCTGCCGCTGTTTTTCGCCATAGCCAATTCTAAGAAGACCGTTCTCAGCAACGCGGTTGAACTATACTTTAAGAAATGTGGTGTCGTAACGCCTAGCCAGTATACGGAAGGGCTGAACGAGGGTACGGTGACGGAAACAGACACGATTAAGGTTTTTTATTTCTTGCAGAACGTTTGCACTATGTCGTTATTCACGCACATGGTCAAGATTAAGGGCTCGAAAAACAAGTTGCAAGAGCGGTTAAATGTCTGTATTTATTTGTTGAATAACGAGATGGTAGATGCCGACGCATATATCGATGAGATTGACGACATCGAACGCGAGTTGCTAATACAGGAGGGGCTTCAAGAATACGATGAAAGTAAGATATTCATCAATGACAAAATGATCAAAGAAAACCTGCTCAAAGAACTGGAGGCAGATTATAATCGTTATCGAAAATACGGCAGCCTTTTTAAGCAATACCCGCGTATCAAAGTCTTGATCAATACCGCCCTATTCGATATCGATGCAGATAGAAAACGCCCCTTGGATAGCGCCGTGTTTTCGGAGGATCCGTTGTATGACCAGTTCAAACAAATGTTCCTCGAACTGCGGGACAAATTTCTATTCAGCCAGTACGGCCTAATGGAATTCCTCAGCGGCCGCATCCGTCATGGTGTATTTAAAAGTGAGATACGTCCTAAATTCGAAAAATTAGAGTTGATCACAGAACGTGATGCAAACACCGGCGTTTACAAACAAAGCGAATACTGGAAAGCCAAGCTCGACCACTTACCCCCAAACATGCTGGGTATTATACTTACACTCCAAACAGCTTTTTCTAAGAAAATAGACGACTTGATTGAGGATGACGCTTTGAAAAAATATCTTCAGATAAAGGTAGAAAAGAAAAATATCGATGGATGGTTCGATTATGAGTATCCTGACTTCGAACTTGCTGTTATTTATGCATCCATTCAACAAAAAATACCATTCGATCAGTTCGTAGATAAATGTTTCGCGTTTCTGTATGTCAAGACGGACGCTAACCTAGCGGATATTCGGCAGAAAATCACGGGTGAGTATAGCGAAAAATTCGAGACAGTTATTTCCGAATTTGAGATATCTTTGCGGGAACTAGTCAACGAAAGCCACATCCATGAATTGTTGACCAAGATCAACGACATCAAGGCCATTGTTCAGAATGACCTGAATAAAGTAGCGACTTGGTTCAACAGGAGCGGTAGTGTAACAAGAGACTTTGTGATCGACAAGATTATCGAAATGAGCCTCCGCCATACCAACCGTGGCTATGCAAAAAAAGAAATCTCACTGACCCGCCACAACGGCTGTGATCGGTGGTTCAAAGGCGAATTTTATCCTTATTTTATCGATTTGATCCGCGTATTCTTTGTCAATATTTTGGAACACAATGACGCCATCAATGGACTGATACCGGCGGAACTAACCATCACTGAGCAATGGCCCATACTCAAAATATCTATAAGTAACGAGATCAGCGAGACAGGGAACGAATGTGCGACCATGCACTACGCAAAAGTGGATGAAGGTCGATCCCAAACAGAAGGAAAATCGGGTTTCCCCAAGGTCAAAAGGATACTCAAGTCTTATTTGGGCGACAATTATGACGATAATCATTTAGAATTTTCCGATCGTAACGATGACAAGTATGTTGTCGACTGTTACATAAACATTGAAGATCTCGTAGTATCATGAACATCCTAATAGTAGAAGATCTTGAAGTCAAGATCGAGGAATTGAGTAATTACCTGGCGTCACTTATACGAGATGTCAAATTAACGGTCAGAAAGTCTTACCAAAGCGGGCTGGAAGAGATCGTGGATAATCACGAGGATTATGACCTCATCCTGCTCGACATGAGTATGCAGAACTATGACACCTCGAAAGACGAATCAGGTGGCGACCCTATCAACGAAGTGGGGTTACATATTCTCGACCACATGTATTTCAAAGACATCCAAAACAAAGTGATTGTTGTGACAATGTATGCAAATTTTGGGCATGAAAACTATAACCTGAACGATCTTAATAGCCGGCTTTACGCCGATTTCCCCGACAATTATTTGGGTTGTGTTTTCTTCAACGCAACCGACGGCAAATGGAAAGAAGATATAAAGAAATTGATTACTACAAATTTCACATTGAATGATTGAGATCCTAATTGTTGAGGACAATTCCACAAAGTCCGACAAAGTAAGTCAAGTAATCCAAGAGAATACCAAACAGGGCTCTTGCCGATTGACCATAGCGCGCAATATCAAGGACGCTAAGGGGATGATGTATGATAACGCTTACGATGTGGTCATTCTAGATCTTGTGCTTCCTGAAGACGAAGAAGATAATTTGCCTAAGGCCTCTAATGGCCTTGGGTTCTTGGATGACATTTATGATAATCCGCTTATCAATGAACCATCCCATGTGATCGGTTTAACAGCGGTCAAGGAGCTAAAACCGCAATTTGAGGAGAAGTTTCACAAGCATAAAAACCATTTGATAGATTATCAAGAGGAATCGTTCAACTGGAAAGATCAAATGAGAAACTTCATCTGGCGACATTTGGAGGAGATATCGAAAAAAAAACCTAGCGGTTTGGAACACGGCTACGATATCGCGTTGATCACCGCGCTCGACAAAGAACTTGAAGCAATAAAACAATTACCAGTTAGTTGGAAAAAGGTAGAAGGCATCGAACATGATAAAACGAACTACATCGAAACTACCTTTCAAAACGAAAAGAAATGCCTCCGTGTGGTTGCCGCCTCTTGCCCACAAATGGGCATGAATGCCGCTGCCGTGCTTGCAATGAAACTAATCCAAAACTTTAAGCCCAAGTACATCATCATGACCGGCATCATGGCCTCGATAAAAGATAAGGCCGCTGGCGAATTTGGTTTCGGTGATATCATTGTGTCAGACGAGTGTTGGGATGGAGGTGCCGGAAAAATGACCGAAGACGAAAATGGTCATAATGTTTTTCAGGCAGGCGCGAAACATCTAACTCTGGACACGGATATCAAAGAAATGATACGAGCTTATCAGGAAAAAACTGCCTTATTCAATGAAATTCGTGAAAAATTCCTGCCAAGACAGAAAGCTGTATTGGAGTTGCATATAGGTCCGACCGCGTCTGTCGCCGGAGTTATAGAGAACGGTGCAATAATCAAACAGTTGAAAGCGCATGATCGGAAATTACTAGGTTTGGAAATGGAAACATATGGGGTCTTTTATGCTGCCAATAATTGCGCCAATCCAAAGCCTATTCCACTATCAATCAAATCAATTAGCGACTTTGCAGACACGGCAAAGAATGACGAATATCAACGGTATGCCTGTTATACTAGCGCAAATTTCATGTATAAATTTGCACTAAATGAACTATAGTAGCAAAATTCTCCTCCGCTGGTGCACGCGTGTCGCGTGTAACCCGCTGATAGGTAGACGCTATGCTAAAACGGATTAGCAAAATGTAACGAAGGCCTCACGATACCCCCGCTGACAGGTAAATGTTATGCTAAAACGATTTTTATTTTCACTACCCGCAGTTCGCGTTAGGGATATTAGCGGATACCGGCCCGAGCCTAAGGCCATGTGCGCGTATGAGCGGTTAGCCCGGCCCCATTTCTACCAATGGGGCAACGCCCTTGTTTGGTAAGTGGTTGACTGGGTTGACTAAGTTGAAAGGCAGTATTTGGTGAGTGGTTGATTAGGTTGACTGGTTGATTAAGTTGAAAAGCGAGGCTTATTCTTTAACGCCTGTTAACCCAGTCAACCATTCACTCAATCAACCGGTTATGAACGTCTTTTTAACCCAATCAACCACTCACCTAATCAACCACTCACTAATAATAATACACATTCTCCTGCGCATGAGCGGTCAGCTTTTTTGAATCGGTAGCTGCCGAGAGGCCCTGCACCCAGATGGTGTTTAGGGTTTTGTTTTTGATGCGCACATCGGTAAGGGTATACAATACGGTAGCTGTGCCGGCCTTATGAATTTCGAAGGTGTAGGTGCTGCCGCCGGTAACGGTTACAAACGGGGTGTATTGTTTGTAGGTTTTTGCCGATGCCAGGGTAGCGCCGCCTTTAACAACCAGGTCGAGCGCCTGGTTATCGGAGCTCAGGTTCACAAAGCGGATGCCGGCCTTGCCTTCGGCAGGTACGCCTACCGAATCGGGGATAATGAGCATGCTGGGTGTGCTTACCACGTTGGCCAAAAATACCGAGTAAAGCCTATTGGCGGCAAAAGTAGCCGTATCGCTGATGATTTTTTGGTTGCTGGCGCCTACGTAAAATGTGATGGTACGTTTGCCGGTATAGGCATTAATGTAATCCAAACTTTCGCCGCTTGGGATGAAAAAATTATTGGCCCGGTTCTGGTCAAGGAAAAAATCGACCGGCTGCGCGTCGGGCGAGGCATTGATTGCCGAAACCAAAGCTATTTTAGGCGCTATGTATTGGTGGTTATCGTCGTCTTTAAGACAAGAGGTTAAAGAAACCGCAAGCAAACATATCATCCCGATCATGCCTGCCCTTTGTGTAAAAATTTGCTTCATAGTAATGGTTAGTAAGTCTATATAAAAACCATTACGGATGTTTTTTTGCAAACGCTACAGGCAAGAGATTTTGGGAATAAAGTTTGTGTGATAAAATTTGAAAAAAGTGGAATTTTTTTGACGAAAATGTTGTTAATAGTGCCCACTATTTTAACGATTAGTGATAAATTTTGTCAGGAATTAGCAGGTAGATGAAAGGATGCCGAGAGCGTACCGGGAGGTGCATAAAAAGGTACGCGGAGGGTATACAAAGGTATCCGCAGGTGGTGTTCGGCCCTCCCCGGCACCCGAATACTCCGAACACTTAACTGGTTGATTATCAATGCTAATTAAAATAAGGGCGCGTAAGTACCGAACGATTATTTAATTGATATTCAGATAGTTGTGGTTTATTGCTCCCCGAACACTTGTATTCCCACGCTAAAGCGAACACCTACTCATCAAATGATATTTCCACATCATCAGTAACCGGGTGGCCGGTGCAGGTAAGGATGAGGTGGGCGGCCTGGTCGGCATCGGTGAGCACGTCGTTTTTTACCATCTCTACTTTTCCGGTAATGCACCTGGCCGTACAGGTGGAGCATACCCCATTGCGGCAACTGTAGGGTAGGGGCAGATTGTTTTGGAGGGCGGCCTGCAATATGGACTGGTTTTCGCCCACGGGCAGGTCATGAACTTCGCCGTTAAATTTGATCCTGATGTTACGGGGGGCAAAATTGGTGGCTGTAGCAGATACTGCAACAGTCTCTAAAACAAAGTTTTCCCTGCGGATCTGGTTAGGGTCAATCCCCATATATACCAGCGCAAAGCGGATCATCCGCATGTATGGAAATGGCCCGCAGAGGTAAAATTCGGCCTTTTCGAGGTCTGAGGGCACTAATTGCCGGGTTAAGCTTTCCACTCTATCGGGATTCAGGCGGTTGGCTTCACTGCTCAGGAGGTGGATGATGTTAAATCTATCGGGGTGAAGGGCTGCCAGCTGGTCAAGTTCGCTTCTAAATAGTATGGAGCCGCCATCCTGGTTACTGTAAATAAGCGTTAACCTGCTTTTGCCCGGCCGGTTCAGGATATATTTTAGCTGCGAGAATATGGGGGTAATACCGCTACCGCCTGCAAAAAAGAGTATGGATTTATCTTGTTCATAGCTATTTACGGTAAACCTGCCTGCCGGTGCCAGGGCATTGAGCACATCGCCGGCCTTTATTTTGGTAAGCATAAAGCGCGAGATTTCGCCGTTGCTGATACGCTTTATGGTGATGGCAAGCAAAGGTTCGTCTGGCGACGAACTCAAAGAGTATGACCGGCGGATTTCCTCGTTACGGTGATTAAATATCAATGTCAAAAACTGCCCGGCTTTGTACGGCACAGGCTTGCCCGATGTATTGGACAGGTAAAAGGTAGCCGTATCTGGGGCTTCCCATTTTATTTGTTCAACTTTAAGCTTCAGTATATCAGTGGTCATACGGTACAAAAACGGCCCCGTTACATAGTACGGGGCCGTTTATATTTTAATGGGTAGCTTAAATTAAGCTATCGCTTTTGCATAAAGTTCGGCAACATGTGCCCAGTTAATCACGCTCCAGATGCCTGTTAAGTAATCAGGGCGGCGGTTTTGATATTTAAGGTAATATGCATGTTCCCAAACATCGATACCTAAAATTGGGGTGCCTTTTACTTCGGCAATGTCCATCAATGGGTTATCCTGGTTTGGTGTAGATGATACTACCAGTTTTTTATCGGCAGTAACAACCAACCAAGCCCAACCTGATCCAAAACGGGTTGCACCGGCTTCGTTAACTTTGGTTTTTAAATCGGCAATTGAACCAAAAGTGCTGGTAATTGCAGCAGCCAAAGCGCCTGTAGGTTCGCCGCCACCATTTGGTGAAAGCAAAGTCCAGAACAGGGAGTGGTTGTAATGGCCACCACCATTATTACGTACAGCAGGCGCGAATTTTGAAATATTTTTGATGATGTCCTCAATGCTGCTATCAGCTTCTGGCTTACCTTCAAGGGCTTTATTTAAGTTAGTAACGTAAGCCTGGTGGTGCTTGCCATGGTGAATTTCCATGGTTAGTTTATCAATGTGCGGTTCCAATGCATCGGTAGCGTAGGATAACGCCGGTAGTGTAAATGCCATAATTACAATTTTAAAGTTTAATGATTGTTATGTAACAAATATAAGAGTAGATTTTACTTTTTGTTCTAAAAATATTGTCAAGGTTGTGTCGTAAGAAAGTTCACAGGCAAGAAGTCCATGGTTCATCGATCATAGTTCATGGCCTGTGGCAATTTGTAGATAGAAAAGCTGCCATTAACTATGAACCATCATCCGTGAATAAAGTCACCAGAAAGTTCATGGTTCATCGATCATAGTTCATGGCCTGTAGCAATTTGTAGATAGAAAAGCTGCCATTAACTATGAACCATGAACAAAGTCACTTCCTCTTGCTCCTGAAAAAGTTCTTAACCAGTTCAGAGCATTCATTTTCACGAATACCGCCGGTAATAACGGTTTTGGGGTGGGTTATTTTTTGGTTAAGCCTGCCAAAGCCCAGCTTTACATCATAAGCGCCAAAAACTATCCGCGCTACCTGGAACCAGTAGGATGCACCGGCACACATCACGCATGGCTCCATAGTTACGTATAAAGTACAGCCCTGCAGGTATTTACCGCCCATGGAGTTTGCCGCCGCTGTAAGTGCCTGCATTTCTGCATGGGCCGATACATCGTTAAGGCGTTCGGTAAGGTTATGGCCACGGCCAATGATTTTGCCCCCGTAGGTTACTATAGCCCCGATGGGAATTTCATCTTCCTCCAGGGCATACCGGGCCTCTTTTAAGGCTTCGCCCATAAAAAAATCGTCGGGGGATATGGCGGGCTCGTCTTCGAAATTTATATACCTCATTTAAATTAGTTTACTGCCGTTGGGCACAGGTTTATCAACTGCTGCCAGTATAATGTCGCCATTTTCGTCGGCAAGGCCGGTTACCAGGAATTCCGACATGAATTTGCCTATCTGTTTTTTAGGGAAATTTATTACCCCCAAAATTTGCCTGCCTGCAAGGTTTTCCTTTGTATAGTGTTTGGTAATTTGCGCACTTGACCATTTGATGCCAAATTCGCCAAAATCAACCCTTACTTTAAAAGCCGGTTTACGTGCCTCGGGGAAATCGATAGCTTCTAATATAGTACCTACCCGCAGTTCTACTTGCTCAAAATTATGCCAGGTGATGGTTTCCATGGGGACAAAGGTAAAATAGAATCAAGAGACAAGAATCAAGAATTAAGACTTTTTTGTTGCGTTGCGCAACAGGTGAAACAGTAAAAAGTATTATCTGTTTAATAATCAATGTGTTACTAATTGTCATATTTTACAAAACGCAACAAAACCGAAACAAAAGGAGAGTTTAAAAATAGTGCTAACCCACCTTAGCACTATTTTAGAAACATATTATGGACTGATATTTTATATCGTTCTTGCTTTAATACGTTTCATGTATCCATGTCATCACCCTCACCATTTCGCCTCTGATATCTTTACTTGGCCGGGTAAAATTGTTGTTCATGAAAGCGAAAGCCAGGCGCCTGCCTTTGCGGGTTACCAGGTAACCGCTTTGATTGTGATTATTGGATAACGACCCGGTTTTGGCCCAAACAAAGGCCTTCCCGTTATCTGTTTTATAAGCGTTTTTAAGCGTGCCGCTTAGCCCTCCCGCAGGCATCAGGCTGTGTAGCAGGGTATCATTTTTAACTTCGTCGGCAATTTTGCATAGTAATTTTACCACGCTGCGCGGAGTAAACAGATTGTAGCGCGAAAGGCCCGATCCATCCACCCATTGCGGCTCATCGGGCAAATCATTTAAAAAGTTTTTCTTCGAATAATTGATCACCGAATCGGTGTTTAGCGTATTAAACTTTACCGACGAGCAAACCAGCAGCAATTGTTCGGCTATAAAATTATCGCTGGGCTGCAGCATCCGTCGGTAAACGGAATCGGCGTTGGTATTATAAATGGTTTTAGCCGAGTCGCTGATGGGTAAGTATGTTAGGTAAACAGTTTTTTTTAAGGTATCCTCCAGCAGTGCCTTTGTAAGCATGTCGCTTGTTTTCCATGGTACCAGTTGGTTGAATTTTTTAGGAATGTCTGTTTGCGGATAAGCAAACCGGTTAGTTAACAGGTCGCGCTGTACTCTAAACCCGGTAGGTTTAAATTCAGGGTCGCGGGTTAAAAATCTTTTAAAGTATTGCGGTTTTACCTGTAGGTTGCCATCGGCATCGCCATATAAAAACACTTCGTTATCTTCTATCGGGAAAGCACTTAATTCCTGCTGGTAATCGTCATTATAATCATCCCATCCCCAGCCCGGTCCAAAAATTTTACCGGTATAACCAGTGGCCGACCAATACAGGTTTTTGCTACTGTTTTTTAAAAAAGTTAAACCATTAATTCCCTTCAGATCGCTGTGTAAAAAGGATGGATCGCCGGTGCCCCAAAACAACAATGAATCATGGTGCACTTCGTACTTTAATGCCGGGATCGAATCGCCCAGCATTTTAAGGCAGGTATAAAAAGTAAATAGTTTGGTGTTTGATGCCGGGGTAAAATATTTATCAGAATTCAACTCAAATACCATCTTTTTTTGATCCATATCGTATAAAGCAAAACCGGTAAAATGATCATTGGAAACCTGCGATTGTTCAAACTGCTTTTTAATATTCCGTTTATTGATGGAATGGCTTTGAATACTGCAACTCCCCAATAATAAACCGCAAATGGTTATCAGAAACGTAAATGTTGTGCCCCGCATAAATATTTATTTATTTAACCAATTAATGTTGTAAATTTAATATTACCAATTATACCAAATTGTTACTTAAGCTATTTCATAAACTAAAGCATTTCCGGTCGTTGTGGCTCTTGTGCCTGCTGGCATTCTGTTTCACAACAGTCCATGCGCAGTACTTTGATTTAGATGCCCGCAAAAAAAAAGTAACCATACCTTTTAAGCTGGTGCGTAACCTTATGGTTATTAAATTAAGCATCAATAACAGGGGGCCATTTAATTTTATTTTAGATACCGGCGTTGGCCTCATGATTATCACCGACCCCAAGTTAGCCGATTCTATAAACATCCCCAATAAGCGCACGTTAAAAATACCGGGGCTTGGCGAAGGCGCCGATGCCGAAGCTTATGTAACCTCGGCCTTAAATATAGATATTCCGGGGCTGGTAAGTTATGATGTGGCAGCGGCAATATTAAAAAAAGATCTTTTTAGCTTGTCGGGTTATGCAGGCATGCCTATTCACGGGCTTATTGGTTACGAGTTTTTTAATAACCTGGCTGTTAAAATAGATTTTCAGGACAGCACGGTAACTGTTAGCCGCCCCAAAGACCTTAAAGTTTTCAGGAAAGGCACGCAGATACCCATAACCATTGAAGACAGAAAGCCCTATGTTGTAAGCAATGTGATACTGCAGGGCGGCAGGGCTGTAAAAAGCAAACTGATTATTGATCTGGGGGCCGGGCACCCGGTATCGCTCGAAAAAATTATACCCATTTATGGGCTGCCGCAAAAATTTATCGCGTCGGCTAATCTCGGTATTGGGTTAAACGGGCCCATTAACGGCTTTATCGCCCGCCTGGAATCACTGGAAATAGGTAAATTTAAAATAAAAGGTATCATATCATCCTTTCCCGACGATGGAAATAACCAAACCAGGCTATCAATACCCAGGGATGGTAACCTGGGCATTGGTGTGCTTAAGCGGTTTTCGGTTATATTTGATTATACGGGCAATTCAATGTATTTGAAACCTAATATGAATTTTAAAGAACCTTTTGAGCACGATATGAGCGGCATTGAATACTATGCTGCGGGAGTTAATCTGGATAGGATAATTATTAACCGCGTGGAGCCTGGGTCGGCTGGTGATGAAATAGGACTGGAGCGGGATGACGAGATAGTGGCCATTAACTTTAAGCCGGTGTCTAAAATGAGCCTGGAAGAAATTGATGCATTATTCCGCTCAAGGAACGACAGAAGCCTTTTGCTGGATGTTTTTCATGATAAAAAACTGGATAAAGTAGTGCTTACTTTAAAACGCAGGATTTGATGGTCTCGTTTTTATTTAATTAGGCCCCGATTTTATAAAAAAACCGTAAACTTTGCATAAGTTTACGGTTTAAGTAGACTAATTAATGAAGAAAAACCCTGTGGCAGGCCAGTTTATGCGCGGCACTGCGTTAATTTTATCCGTTTTGGCTGCCTCCTGCGCCACAAAAAAACAAACGGCAAATCAAACTTTAACCCTTAAAACAACAGCAGGCCCCGGTGGTACAACAGCTACCGCTACCGTTGGCGCCCCTAAAAAAGAGGGCATCAAGAAATTCAGCGACCTGATTACGGGTAAGATAAAAGCTGATAGCGGATTGTTTAATACCTATAAGGTTGATGGCAAGTATTACTATGAAATTCCGGATTCGTTACTAAGCCGCGAAATGCTTGTTGTAACCCGCTATGTAAAAACTCCGGCCGGTTTAAGAACATTTGGTCAGCAATACGGCGGCGAACAGCTTAACGAACAGGTTTGGAAATGGGAGCGCCATGATAAGCAGGTTTTTATTCGTGTACCCAGCTATAGCGTAAGGGCCGATAGTACATCTGATATGTATCAATCGGTTAAAAACTCAAACCTTGATGCAGTTTTGGCTTCTTTTGATATCAAGGCTTTTAATAAAGATACTACCGGGGTTTTAGTTGATGTAACAGATTTTTACAACGGGGATATTGCCGCGATAGGCTTATCTGACGATGTGAAAAAGGCCTATAAAATTTCGGGGGTTGATGGCGCGCGGTCTTACATAGATACCATCAAAAGCTTCCCGATTAACCTGGAAGCACGCACGTTAAAAACTTACCGTTCCGGCGAATCGCCAACCGATAATTCAAACGGCGCGGTAACGTTCGAGTTGAATACATCAATGGTATTACTGCCAAAAACACCGATGAAACCACGCATCAGCGATGCAAGGGTTGGTTTTTTTGGCCAGCGCCAAACTGATTATGGTACCGATAAGCAAAAATCGGAGGTTACAGCCTATATTCACCGCTGGAAACTGGAACCAAAAGACCCGGCAGCTTATGCCAAAGGACAACTGGTTGAACCTAAAAAACAAATTGTTTATTACATTGACCCTGCCACACCCAAAAAATGGGTTCCATATTTAATTGCCGGTATAAACGACTGGAATAAGGCATTTGAAGCCGCGGGTTTTAAAAATGCCATTATCGGTAAAGAAGCGCCTACAAAAAAGCAGGATCCTGAATTTAGTACCGAAGATGCCCGCTACAGCGTTATCCGCTACTTTGCGTCAGATGTTGAAAATGCTTACGGTCCGCACGTATCCGACCCACGAAGCGGCGAAATATTAGAAAGCCATGTTGGCTGGTACCATAATGTAATGAACCTGCTGCGCGATTGGTACCTGATACAAACTGCAGCTGTTAACCCGGCCGCACGCAAAGCCCAGTTTACCGACGAGCAAATGGGCGAGCTGATTCGTTTTGTATCATCGCATGAAATTGGCCATACGCTTGGTTTGCCCCACAATTTTGGTTCAAGCTATGCTTATGCTGTGGATTCGTTACGTTCAAAATCGTTTACGGATAAGCACGGTACCGCGCCATCAATTATGGATTATGCCCGTTTTAACTATATCGCCCAACCCGGCGATAACGTAACGCACCTTTATCCGCAAATTGGCGAGTACGACCTTTGGGCTGTAAAATGGGGTTATAGCTGGTTCCCCGGCAATAAAACTGCCGATGAGGAGAAAGATATACTGGCCGACTGGACAAACAAAAAAGCAGGTAACCCCCTGTACTATTTTGGCCGCCAGGGCACATCAATTGATCCGCGCCTGCAAAATGAAGATTTGGGCGATAACGCGATGAAGGCAAGTACTTATGGCATTGCCAACCTGAAACGCATTTTGCCAAATCTTGAAAAATGGACCTATCAAAAAAATGAAGACTATGGTGATGTAAGCGAACTTTACAACGAGGTTTTGGGTCAGTATTACCGTTATATGGGCCACGTAACCACCAACATTGGCGGCATGAACGAAAACTTTAAAACGTATGATCAAAAAGGCCCGGTATATGATTTTGTTGGTAAAGGCCTGCAACATGATGCCGTGGAATTTTTAAATAAACAAATATTTACCACACCTTACTGGCTCATTGATAAAGCCGAGCTGGGTAAGTTTGATAATGGTGTAATGTATAACCGCATTAAAGGAGTGCAGGTAGCGGTGCTTGGCAATGTACTCAGCCAATCAAGGCTGGCCCGCATGTATGATAACGAAGCCAAAAATGGTACTGCCGCTTATACCGTAGCCGACTTACTGAATGACCTGCGCCCGGCTATTTTTGCAGCCGGCAAGCCAGATGCGTTTAAACGTAACCTGCAGCGTGGCTATGTGGAAAACCTAAGGAGTTTATTGACCGATGATTTCAGGGGTTTCCCGGGCTTCCCACCCCAGGTATTGGCTTCATTTGGATTGACACCAATTAATATGGCATTATCAGATATAAGGCCGATGGTACGTGCCGAGTTAAAGAAAATTGACGCCGGCTTACCAAAAGGAGGCGACGCATTAACAGCTGCACATTATGCTGATTTAAAGCTACGCATAAAAGAGGCATTGAACCCAACAAGGCCAATAGTTAACCTGCCTGGCGGCGGCGTTATACGCGGCATTAATGGTGAAGAAATACCGAAAGAAAATACAGGTAAAGGATACCTTAATTGCTGGCCAAGAACAAATGTGGATAACTAATTTATCTTCCCAATAAAAATAGTCGTACAAAAAAGCCTGCTTAATATTTTAGTTAAGCAGGCTTTTTTTATGATTTTGGCATACGTTGATGCTAATCGAAATGTATTTTACTATTGAACAAATAGCGGCAATAAAGCAGCTTTACTTAAGCTGACTTATGTTTTCAAAAAATGCAACCTGTATATCAAGCAGCGATTTTACATTTATTTTTTCGCCATAGGCATCAAAGCAAAGAAATTTGGTACTTTCAGGATGATTTCTGGTGGCTTTTTCAAAAAAGTTGAAAGTTTCAAAAAAATAATGATTGATTGTAACATTATTTTTACCATTGGTTTGCGAGGCATTGAGCCTAAAGCCAATCGCATCCATCCAATTATGGACCCGTGCGTGTAAATTATTGCTGAGTTTGTTCATAGGTTAAATGTTTTTTAAGTATAACGAAATCGTTAAGGTTTTTGTTGCACTGTCTTTTCGACAATTGTTTAATAAACGCGTTGACAATCTTTTTGGCTAAAAAATTAATTAATAATAAAAAGAGTGCTTTGTGTCGCTATTTTTTGAAACTAATTATCCACATATCCGTACTAAAGCTACTATATACTACTAAAAAAATATTTTATGGGAAGACTACGACTTTTATTACCCGTTTTATTGCTTTGCATGATCAGTGTAAACTCATGCAAAAAGGATAAAACACCCGGCCCAACCGGGGCAACAGGTGCTGATGGGGCACAGGGGCCAAAAGGAGATACAGGTGCAACAGGAGCACAAGGACCACAAGGAGCAACAACGGGCATACCAGGCCCAACAGGAGCCACCGGCGCAACAGGAGCAACAGGTGCAACGGGAGCAACAGGCCCTATTGGCCCGGCGGGCCCAACAGGAGCCACCGGCGCTACTGGTGCAACGGGTGCAACAGGGGCTATAGGACCGCAAGGCCCAACCGGCCCGGCTGGAGCCACCGGCGCTACTGGTGCAACGGGAGCAACCGGCCCAATTGGTCCGCAAGGCCCGGCAGGTCAAACAGGAGCTACTGGTGCCACAGGAGCCACTGGTGCTACAGGAGCCACCGGCGCAACAGGTGCGGTTGGCCCCAGAGGCCCGGCCGGACCGACAGGCGCAACAGGTGCTGCTGGTGCTAATGGCAGTAATGGAACCAATGGTGCCACAGGAGCGACAGGTGCCACAGGGGCAACTGGTGCTACGGGTGCGCAAGGCCCGGCAGGACCGCAAGGCCCGGCAGGAGCCGATGGGTCTGTTAGCATAAAAAGTTATATAATTACCAACCAGAGTGTGAGCTCGGCTGCAGCAACTAAACTTAATGTACCGGCAATTACACAATCAATTGTTAACAGCGGGTTGGTATTGGTATATTTAAGGGTAACAGGAACCTCAAGCTTTTACTCCTTGCCTTTCATCAGAATTACCAATGCCATATACCAATCAGATGTGGGCCTGGGATTTGTAAACATTATAGCCAATTTCAACTCACCGGGCTACGATTTTAAAGTTGTAGTAATCCCTGGCGGTAGTGTAACCACTTTACAGGTTACCCACCCGGGCCTTAACTTTAAAAATTACAATGACGTTGCATCGGCATTAAACCTGAATTAATTAGAAACTGACTGATCTTATAATAACACCCAAGAGGCTGCTTTAAAAGGGCAGCCTCTTTTTATTTCAGAACGATTTTTCGTGACTTAAGTAAGGTAAGAGATAAGTTGAATATTTAAGAGGTATCAAGCGGCAATCGCTTTTAAAAACTGCAAATAAAAAATGGGCGTAAAATGGATGGCTTATTTCACGCAAAGGTGGTAAGAAGAAAAGGCGCAAAGAGATTTGCTTATTTTTCTTAGCTCCCTGGCGTCTTTGCGCTAAAAAAATGACCGACTTAATCAAATCCGATATCACTCAATGCAATTGTGACATAGAAACCGCCACCGAAATCTTAAAAGCGATTACCTGGGGGTATCAAATAAAAAACCGGTCCATAAATAATTATGCAAAAGCTTATTCACAATTCAGGTTTTAGTCAAAGTAGTGCCTTCAAAACTTCAGCTTAAAAGATGCTGTTTGCACTGCAGGGGAATACTTGAAAAACTCACAATTAATAGAAATGCCCGGTTTTTTAGCCGGGCATTCTATATATACAGATCATCAATAATATGTGGCGAAGCTGCAAATCAAAAAGCTCCCCCTTTAGTAGCTTGCGGGGTCTCGGACAGTAAATCATCGGTTAGCTTCTCAAATTCATTGATAAACTCTTTGTAGTATTCGCCTGTACCAGGCCCGCTGAAGCCGGTGTGTATTTTGCGAACATCACCGCTTTTATCAATGATGATGGTAGTAGGGAAGCCAACTACTTTTGATAGCATGGGCAGGCTTTTAGATGTTTCGGCTTTATCGCTGGTGTAGCCGGTTATCAATAACTCATAAGGTACATTAAAGCGGGTTTTTACCTGTTGTAATGCCTTTTGCGATTTGGCAAAATCGTTGCTGCGTTCATACGCCAAACCTACCACCTCAACCCCCTTGCGCCGGTATTTTTTGTAGTAGTTAACCATGTATGCTGTTTCATCCATACAATTGGGGCACCATGAACCTAATATTTGCACAATAACTACCTTGTTTTTGTACCGGCTATCCTGCAGGGAAACTGTTTTGCCTTCAAGGTCTTTAAAAGTAAAATCTATTTTTTTAAAGCCGGGTTTAAGCGCGGTTAATGAGTAGGCGTCGGGTAATTTTGCATTAGCATCTTTTACAGCGGCCCAGCTTTGCACACCCGAGTAGCCTGCGTAAAACTTACCGCTGGTAAGCGTTTTATCATCCTTAATGGTAGCTGTAAAGGTGTAGGCATGCCCACCATCAAAACAGGACAGGAACAGCTTATCACCGGCCACAATACCTTCCAGGTATCGGTAATCGCCGGTGGTGGTTAAAAACGTGCCGGTTAGTTTGGCGCCAACCTGTTTAAACTCACCCACCGTAGTATCGGCACCGTCGCCCTCGCCAATAATGGCCGACCACCGCCCGCCTATGTTATAGGCCGGTTTTTCGGGTGCTTTCAAAAAACGCCAGGTAGTATTAGGCGTAGCTGCAAATGGGGTTAAAACATCCTGGCTTGCCAGGTGCTTTATCCAGTTGCCCGTTAACTTATCGCCATCCAGCTTTAGTTTAAATTCCGAGTTAAAGAGCGGCATGTGTATAAATACAGAATCGCCCACTGTAGCAACATCGGTAACCTTAAACCTTTCGGCACCGTTAATAATAGCCAATTGCTGTTTACCCGCGGTATCCTTAACATCAAAGTTAAACGGAATTTCGTTTCCCGATTTGGTAGTAAGCGCTCCGCGCCATACACCCGTTTTAAGTTTGGTTTGTGCCGATGTCGCCTGTATAAACAGTGCGCATGATAACGTTGCTATGATGGGTTTTAATTTCATATCGCAATAAAAATGTCTACCAAATTAATAGACTATCAAAAGTATGAAATTTAGGCAATTATTTCAATATCTCGCGCGAAATTACAATCCGCTGAATTTCTGATGTGCCTTCGTAAATCTGGGTTATTTTGGCATCGCGCATCATGCGCTCCACATGGTACTCTTTTACAAAGCCATATCCGCCATGAATTTGAACGGCCTCAACGGTGGTACGCATGGCCACATCTGATGCAAAAAGTTTGGCCATTGAACTGGCCTGCGCATACGGCTGGTTATGGTCTTTTAACCAGGCAGCCCTAAGGCAAAGCAGGCGCGCTGCTTCAATTTCGGTAGCCATATCGGCAAGTTTAAATTGAATGGCCTGCAAATCGGCCAGGGGCTTACCAAATGCCTTGCGCTCTTTTGAATATTGTAAAGCCAGTTCGTAAGCGCCAGAGGCTATTCCCAGTGCCTGGGCGGCAATACCTATGCGCCCGCCATCAAGCAGTTTCATCGCGAATTTAAACCCAAAGCCTTCCTCGTTTATACGGTTTTCCTTAGGTACTTTAACATCTGTAAACATAACAGAATGCGTGTCTGAGCCGCGCACACCCATCTTATTTTCTTTGGGGCCGATAGAAATCCCTTCCGTACCGCGTTCAACAATCAGGGCGTTAATTCCGTTATGCATTTTTTCAGCATCGGTTTGGGCTATTACAATGTAAGTAGATGCAGTGCCTCCATTGGTGATCCAGTTTTTGGTGCCATTAAGCAGGTAATGATCGCCCATATCAACAGCAGTGGTTTGCTGCGAGGTTGCATCGGAGCCTGCCTCCGGTTCCGACAGGCAAAACGCGCCTATCTTTTCGCCTTTGGCCAGGGGGATCAAATATTTTCCTTTTTGAAATTCGTTGCCAAATTTTTCGAGCCCATTGCAAACCAATGAGTTGTTTACCGAAAGGATTACTGCCGTAGAAGCATCAACTTTTGAGATCTCTTCCATAGCCAGCACGTACGATATGGCATCCATACCGCTGCCGCCATACTGGGGGGTAACCATCATACCTAAAAAACCAAGCTCGCCCAGCTTTTTAATTTGCTCAGCTGGGAATTGCTGATGTTCATCGCGCTCAATAACGCCGGGTTTTAATTCGGTTTGGGCAAAATCACGGGCAGCCTGCTTAATCATCAGCTGCTCTTCTGTAAATTTAAATTGCATGGTACGATAAAAAGCTAAATATAGCAATTTACTATGCATGCATAGTAAAAAATATAAATAAAAAAAAGAGAGCCTTTTTGGAAGCTCCCTTTCCCCTAATTAATTTAAACTATTGATTAAACCCAAAACAAAGAACAAAAAATCTCATACTTGGGCGTCTGAGAATTCAAAAAAAGTTTTTCACAGGTAGGTGATTTAATTTTTTTTCACAGATCATATGCAGGGCGAGTTGTTTTAAACAAATATATTGCCAGTATTTATTATTTTTATAATTATTGGTTATAAATAATAGTTGTGGTACAATTATTTAATCCGATATTTTTTACGAACTTTAAGAATCAAACGCTAAATTATTTTTTGAGCCCCCCTGCCAAAGATCAATTTTTAAATTAATCTTATTTTATGTTACTTACTGATTTTGAATACCTTAGCAATTCCGATGAAGCTTTTAAAAAGAAAATAGCACTCCAGATTAAGAACCTGAGGCGACAAAACCAGGTTACCCAGGAGAAGTTTTTTACCGAAACCAATATTAATATTGCCCGGCTGGAGTCTGGAAAAATCGATATTAGGCTGGATACCCTCCGAAAAGTTTGTTATTATTTTGATGTTTCATTGGCCGGTTTTTTTCAAGGCATATATTAAAAGCTGTCTGTTTTAATAAAATCGCTGTCCTAAATTCTATTATTCAATACAATCGCTGTATTTTTTTACATACACCCAAACAAATTTATGATCAAAAAGACTACGCCAGGCCTGTTGTTAACCGGGCTCATAACAATTGCGCTGCTTCCGGCTTGTAAAGACAAGACAAAAGTTTATGCTGATAACGACCCGGTGATTAAAAACATGGATACCAGTGTGAAACCCGGCGACGACTTTTTTAAATACGCCAATGGCACCTGGTTAAAAAAGAACCCCATTCCCGGAGCATACGCGGCCTGGGGGATAGGCAACGTGGTACAGGAGGAACTGCGCGACCGGATGAGAAAAATTAATGAAGACGCGCTTAAGGCCAATGCTCCCAAAGGCAGTAATACCCAAAAAATAGGCGATTTTTATTACAGCGGTATGGATACCGTTGATATTGAAAAGCGGGGCATTACGCCGCTTAATGATGAACTGAAAAAGATTGAGGATATTAAAGATGTTAAAGGCCTTATTGAGGAATTTGCCCACCTGGATGGTATAGGTGTTACTACGCCTTTGGGCACCTATGCCGGGCAGGATAGTAAAAACAGCGATAAAATAATGCTGCAGTTAGGCCAGTCGGGTATCGGTTTGCCAAATCGCGATTATTACTTTAATACCGACGCGCATAGTGTTGCCATCCGCACCGATTATAAGTTAACGCATTTGCCAACGATATTCAGGTTAAGTGGTTTGCCAATTGACGCCGCCGGTGCTGCCGCCAAACAAACCTATGCCCTGGAAACAGCGCTTGCCGATAGCAGCCGCAAACTGGAAGACCTGCGCGACCCTTACCGTAACTATAACAAAATGACATTGGCCGGTTTAAGCAAACTGGCGCCCGATATCGACTGGAAAGCCACGTTCAAAAAAATGGATTATAAGGATGTGGATACTGTGATTGTTGGCCAGCCCGAATATTACCGCGCCCTAAATAAGGCATTGCATGATTACAGCATTGCAGATTGGAAAAACTACCTGCGTAAAAACCTGGTTACCTCTTTCGGATCGTACCTGAGCAAGCCATTTGACCAGGAATTGTTCCGTTTTTATGAGATGGTGCTTTACGGCAGCAAGGAACAATTGCCACGCTGGAAAAGGATACTTGATCTGGAAAATGGTGTAATGGGCGAAGTACTGGGACAAATATTTGTAAAAGAGTACTTTCCCGAAAAAACAAAAGACCGCTATGTAAAGCTGGTTGAAGCCATGCGCGAAACCTTTAAGGAGCATATTGAAAAGCTTGACTGGATGAGCCCGCAAACCAAAGAAAAAGCATACTATAAACTGAGCAAAGTAATGCCAAAGGTTGGTTACCCTGATAAATGGAAAGATTTCTCGACACTGGAGATTGACCGCGGCCCGCTTGCGCTAAACATGATGCGTGCCAACAACTGGCAGCACAAGTTTAACGCATCAAAATTGGGTAAACCGGTTGACCGTACCGAATGGGGGATGACGCCGCAAACTTATAACGCCTACTACAATCCATCCAATAATGAAATTGTACTGCCTGCCGGTATTTTTGCGATACCTGGCTTTAAAGACGAGAATATTGACGATGCCATCATTTACGGCTACGCCGCTGCATCTACCATTGGTCACGAAATGACGCATGGCTTTGACGACCAGGGTCGCCAGTTTGATGCTAAAGGAAACCTGAAAGCCTGGTGGCTGCCCCAGGACTCGGTTAAGTTTACTCAACGGGCTCAAATGCTCATCAACCAGTTTAACGGCTATACTATTTATGGCCTGCACATAAACGGCAAGGCTACGCAAGGCGAGAATATTGCCGATTTGGGTGGTATAGTAATAGGCCTTGATGCCTTCAAAAAAACCGACCAGTATAAAGAAGGTAAAACCATCAACGGGTTTACCCCGCTGCAACGCTACTTTTTAGGCTACGCCCTGGGATGGTTGGGGCAAGACAGGCAGGAAGCCTTGCAAAGCCAGATATTAACCAACGAACATGCCCCCGGCTTTATGCGCGTAAACGGCCCCTTTACCGATGTGCCCGAGTTTTATGAGGCGTTTGGTATAAAAAAGGGAGATAAAATGTGGTTGGATCCGGATAAGAGGGTGAAGATTTGGTAGGGCCAATTTTATGTCATTGCGAGTATCCATCAGGATGATCCTGAAAAAAATGGGGATGACGTGCAAGGAAATATAGTTAAACCAATGTCCAAAACTACCGTCATTGCGAGGCACGAAGCAATCCCAAACTATGTGGGACTTAGCATGTAGGGGATTGCTTCGTGTCTCGCAATGACGGTAGTTTAATATTGATAATCAATGACTTACAAGCAAGCCATTATAAGGTACGAAGCAACCTCGTAGCCAACCCATAACCAACACGCAAGGCGAATATGCACTTGCTACGAGGTTGCCGCGCTGCGCTCGCAATGACATAGGTACATCATCTTTTACACAACACTGTTACAAACGCCTTTTAATAAGGCGTTTGTTTTTTTGATAAATTTGATGCAAACGTTTTCTGCATGACAAAAACTTACAAGAAAATTATTTTAGGCGGTGCTGTGTTAACTACAATGGCACTAAGCGCATATATAGTAAAACCAAACGACCCTGTTTTTGATAACCTGGATCAGTCGGTTAGTCCCGGTACTGATTTTTTTAAATACGCCAATGGCGGCTGGCTTAAGCGCAACCCTATCCCGGCAGCCTACTCCAGCTGGGGTATTGGCAACGTGGTATCAGAAGAATTGCGCGACAGGCTGAAAAAAATTAATGAGGATGCTTTGGCCGCCAACGCTCCTAAAGGAACCACCATCCAAAAAATAGGCGATTTTTATTTTACCGGTTTAGATACCGTAAATATTGAAAAACGAGGCATCGAACCTTTAAAAGCACAATTAGCCTTGATAGACCGGGCCAATGATGTGCCTTCCATTTTAAATGCCGCGGCTGTATTAAGTACTACAGGCACCCGCAACGTATTTGGTGCGCGGGTTGGGCAGGATGCCAAAAACAGCGCTAAAATGATGTTGCAGCTGGGGCAGGCAGGTTTAGGCCTACCCAACCGCGATTATTATTTAAAAACAGACGCCCGCACGGTTAAAATCCGCACCGACTATACAACTAACCACCTGCCAACTATGCTCAGGCTTACCGGCTATGATGAGCAGCAGGCTAAAGCCGGTGCCGAAAGTATTTTTAAGATAGAAAAGTTTTTGGCCGATAGCAGCCGCAAGCTGGAGAAACTGCGCGACCCCTATGCCAATTACCACAAAATGACGCTGGCACAGTTGAACGCGCTTACACCGGATATTAACTGGAACACGGTTTTTAAAACCATGGAACTGAAGCCTGTAGATTCGGTAATTGTTGGGCAGCCGGAGTATTACAAGGCGTTGAATACGGCGTTGAAAACATTTCCGGCTGGGGATTGGAAAGCTTACCTGCGTTGGAAACTAATTTCATCCTACTCGCCGTATCTTAATAAGGCGGCCGACGATGAAAGTTTCCGTTTTGGCGGCAAGGTAATATCGGGCCGTAAAGAACAGCTGCCCCGCTGGAAGCGGGTATTGGATACCGAAAATGGTTTAATGGGCGAAGCCCTGGGCTTTTTGTTTGTAAAGGAATACTTCCCGGTTACAGCCAAGCAGCGTTATACAGATATGGTTGAGGCTATCCGGCAGGCTTATCGTGAGCATATTGCCAAACTGGATTGGATGACACCCGAGACCAAGCAAAAGGCGCTGGTAAAATTGAACGCCATTCACCCCAAAGTGGGTTATCCCGATAAGTGGAAGGATTTCTCGACCCTGGTAATGGATAGGGAATCATACGCGGGCAACGTAATGCGTGCCAGGCATTGGGCTTACCTGGTTAATATTAACAAGCTGGGTAAACCGGTTGACCACACAGAATGGGGCATGACACCGCAAACCTACAATGCCAGCTACAGTCCGTCGAACAACGAGATAACACTGCCCGCCGCGCAGTTTACCATTCCCGGTGTAAAAGACAGCGAGGTTGACGATGCTGTAGCGTATGGCTACGTTGCCGCATCAACTATTGGCCATGAAATTACCCATGGGTTTGACGATGAAGGCCGCCAGTTTGATGCCAAAGGCAATCTGAAAACCTGGTGGACACCAACCGACTCGGTAAGGTTTGCCAAGCGGGCCAATATGCTGGCCGACCAGTTTAGCAGTTATATGGTGCTTGATAGTTTGCACGTAAACGGCAAAGCCAGTTTAGGCGAAAATATTGCCGATTTGGGCGGGATAGTATTAGGTATTGATGCTTTTAAAAAGACCAAACAATATAAAGAGGGTAAACTGATAAACGGCCTTACACCCATGCAGCGTTTCTTTTTAGGCTACGCCCTTGGCTGGCTTGGCCAGGAACGCGACGAAGCATTAGCCAACCAGATACTAACGGATGTGCACGCTCCCGGCTTTTTGCGGGTAAATGGTCCCTTTAGTGATGTGCCCGAGTTTTATGAGGCGTTTCATATTAAAAAGGGGGATAAGATGTGGTTAGATCCGGCTAAGAGGGTGAAGATCTGGTAAGCCCCCCAGCCCCCTGAAGGGGGAGCTTTTGATTAGCAGGGTAGATAGAAGCCGGCATGCATCTTTTTGCCTGCTGTTTCGGTTTTGTTGCGGTTTATATTTTATGACAATTTGTAATTTGCTGATTGTTAGGTATATGGTGTTTTTTACTGTTTCACCTGTTGCGCAACGCAACAGTTTTTTTCCGTGATCTGTGTCTTCACAGATCGCCTTTTCGAATACGATGTGTGTGTTGCAGATAGAAGCCGGAAATGCCTGAAGGGACACTGTTATCAAATAACTTTCCACGATTTGCGTTAGGGGGAGTAGCGGATACCGGCCAAGAGCTTAAGGCCTGTGCAGTATGAGCGGATGACCCGGGCCGCAGGCAACGCCCACTTTAGTAGTAAGTAATAAGTATCAGGTAGTAAGACTTTTTGAATACGGAATAGAGGCAAATATTGGTAGGTTCTTCAACTTTTTTTATTTTGCTTTGATATGTTAATGTCTATCAAAATAAACTGTTGCTAAAATTCAATTAATCACCTATTTTTGCGGGGTTACAAAACAACAAATATGAAACACCAAGAAGAAGTAAAAGAAAATTTAGATTATATATACTACCTGGTAGCGCTTGTATCGGGTGCATTTGTAGGTGCAATAATTGATAAAGGTTTAACCTGGATTGTTGTTGGTGGTGTATTGGGCTTATTAACTGCCGCTTTCTTCCTGAATGTTTTGGTTAGGGGTCGTGGCGAAAAAATCTGATCCGGATTTACCATCATTTATAAGTAATTGGAACCAGTTTTACGGCATAGTAGCCGCATGGCTGGTTTTTTTAGTTTTTGTATTTTGGCTCATTACAAAATATTTTGAATGAGCTTACCCGACTGGATTGTTTTAGCCCTCACCCTTTTTGGTATAGTTGCCTACGGCATCTGGAAAAGCGGCACCAATAAAAATATCGACCAGTTTTTAATGGGCAACCGCTCGTTGCCCTGGTATCATGTTGGTTTTTCGGTTATGGCTACGCAGGCCAGCGCAATTACCTTTCTATCGGCACCGGGCCAGGCCTATGCTGATGGGATGCGTTTTGTGCAGTTCTACTTTGGGCTTCCGCTGGCCATGATTGTGCTGTGCGTTACGTTTGTACCCATGTTTAGCCGGCTGAAGGTTTATACAGCATACGAATTCCTGGAACAGCGTTTTGATTTGAAGACAAGGGCGCTTACATCATTCTTGTTCCTGGTATTGAGGAGTTTATCAACCGGGGTGGCTATTTATGCGCCAGCTATTATATTATCAACCATATTAAACATCAATACAGTTTATACCACCCTTTTTATTGGCGGCCTGGTGATATTTTATACCGTTTATGGTGGCAGTAAAGCAGTATCATACACGCAGCTGCTGCAAATGAGCATCATTTTCGCGGGGATGTTTTTGGCCGGGGTTTTAGTAGTTAGCCTGCTGCCCAAAGGTGTTGGTTTTACGCATGCCCTAAAAATGGCGGGCAAACTTGGCCGCATGAACGTTATTGACTGGAAGTTTGACTGGGACAACCGCTACAATGTATGGAGCGGGCTTATAGGGGGCTTCTTTTTACAACTATCGTACTTTGGTACCGACCAAAGCCAGGTTGGCCGCTACTTAACTGGTAGCTCTATTGGGCAAAGCCGCCTGGGGTTGATTATGAACGGGCTGATCAAAATCCCGATGCAGTTTTTGATCCTGCTGATTGGCGTGTTGGTATTTGCCTTTTACCAGTTTAACCGGCCGCCCATGTTTTTTAATAATTACGAGGTGGATAATGTGCGTAAAGGCAGCTACGCCGCGGCATACAACCAGCTTGACCAGCAATATACCCTGGCCTTTGAACAGCGAAAAGCCAAAACCAACGATCTGATTAAGGCTTTTGACAGTAAAGATGCCAGCCAGGTAAGCCAAGCCCAGGCCGCTCTTAAAAATGCCGATAAGCAAGCCAAAGACATCAGGAAGCAAGCCATTGATGTGATGAAGAAAAGCAACGCAGGCGCCGATGATAACGATACCAACTATGTGTTTCTCACCTTTGTAAAGCAATACCTGCCGCGCGGATTGGTGGGGCTATTGATAGCCATCATATTCCTGGCGTCCATGGGTTCAACAGCCAGTGCGTTAAATTCGCTGGCATCTACAACGGTGGTTGATATTTATAAACGCACCATAAACAAGGATGCATCCGACCAAAATTACCTGAATGCTTCGCGCCTGGCAACGGTATTTTGGGGTGTAGTGTGTGTAATTATGGCCTTATATGCCAGCAAGCTGGGCAACCTGCTCGAGGCGGTAAACCAGTTGGGTTCATACATATATGGTACCGTGCTGGGCGTATTTGTGGTAGCCTTTTATATGAAACGCATAAACGGCAATGCTGTATTTATTGCCGCTATTATAAGCGAAGCTACCATTATATATTTAGGCTTAACTAAAACGGTAGCCTACCTGTGGCTTAACCCGATAGGTTGTTTCCTGGTAATGATTTTGGGGCTGGTGTTGAACAGGTTGGTGTCACAAAAAAGCCCGGTTATAAAACCAGGCCTTTAACGTGCTATTTAAAGCCCTCTCCTTTGGAGAGGGTTGGGTGAGGCTCTTAATCCTTCGCGTGATCCAGCGCTTCTTTATTTAAACGTTCGTATTCATCGTCTTTACTGGCTTTAGATAGCGCTATACCCGCTTCGGCGGCAGCAATCGCGCCTGCTTTATCGCCTTTGCGTAATAGCAAACGCGATTCCCATAGTTTATACCAGGGGCCTTTAGGCTCAATTTTTTCGGCCTCGTAAACCCAGCCTAAAGCTTTATCAACATCTTTGTTGTTTTCGTAGTAATATTGGATAGCGTTGAAATAGTACGGCTTCCGGTCGCCTTTCATCAGCTCATCAATATTGGCAGTTATTTTGGCATCATCGTCTGTTTGTAAATGAATCATAACCGAAGTATGGTCCCAAACCAGGTACAGGTCAGAAAACTTGGTGGTTGAGTTGGCAAAAGCCATAGTAAAGGTTTCGCGTTTTTCGCTTACGCGCATAGGTTTCACGGTAAAGCGTAAAAAATCTTCTGATTGTTTATAGCTGTAGGCGCCCCATTGTTTAACTACTTTGTTTAATATAATAGTCCACTCATTTTTTTCGGGGATGCTGAAAAGCGAATAACTGCCTGCGGGTACACTATTGCCTTCAATTAAAACTTTTTCAGAAAAGGTAATTACAGTGGCTGCATTGGCACCAGTGCGCCAAACTTCGCCCCAGGGAATGATGCCGCCAAAAATTTTACGGTCTTTAACATTTGGGCGCGAGTAAGTAACCGTTACTTTACCCAGGCCAAAATCCTGGATAATGGTTTGCGTAGAACTGGCCTCAGGAATGCGGGGCACCTGGGCATAGCTTTTATAGCTACAACATGCCAATAGCACGGTAGCTACCAATAGGTAAATTTTTCTCATGTTTATGTTTCGGATACTAAGATACCAAATGTTTTTAATTGGAAAATATTGTATTGGAGTAATAAAAAAGGGAATGGTTTAATGGGATGAGTGGTTGATTAGGTTGGATTAAGTTGATTGGGTTGGATGGGTTGGATTGAGTTGATTAGGTTAGCTTGAATTGATTGGGTTGGATAGATAGGCAGGAGGTTTATTTTTGGAGAACCGATAGACCAGGCAACTACTGCTCTTACTCAACTTAATCCAACCTAATCAAACTCAATCAACAACTCACTAATTTATTACCTTTGCACCCATGATTGACGTTGTTTTAAGTAAAGGCAAAGAGAAAGCTGTTGTACAAAGGCATCCCTGGGTATTTTCGGGGGCTATTGATAAAGTAAAGGGTAAGCCCGCCAATGGCGATGTGGTACGCCTGCTTAATGCCAAAGGCGAATTTATGGCCTATGGTTTTTATAACGATCAATCGAGGGTTGCTTTACGTTTGTTGGAATGGGATGAGGCCGCTGAAATTAACGACGACTGGTTTCGCAGCAAATTGGCAACGGCAGTTAAAAGCCGCGCCAATGTACTGGAAAACGGTACCAATACCTGCCGCCTGGTTTTTAGCGAATCGGATTACCTGCCGGGGCTTATAGTTGATAAGTACGCCGGGCATTTGGCGGTGCAGGTACTTACATCGGGTATGGAACGGATGATGCCGGTAATTATTGACGAATTGCAAAAGCTGCTGAACCCCGAAAGTATCTCGGATAAAAGCGATGCAGCATCCCGGGCGCATGAGGGCATGGGCGAAACCGAGAATAAAGTATTAGCCGGCAACCCGCCACCCGAAATAGTAGAGGTGCTGGAAAATAATGTGGTTTACGGCATCAATATCACCGAAGGCCAAAAATCCGGTTTTTATTGCGATCAGCGTGATAACCGCCACGTGGTTGCCACTTATGCCAAAAACAAAAAAGTACTGGATTGCTTTTGCTATACCGGCGGCTTTACCCTAAACAGCCTTAAAAACGGCGCTTCATCCGTAACCAGTGTAGATAGCTCGGCCCTGGCCATTGAAACGTTAAAGGAAAACATCCTGCTTAATAAATTGGATGCTGATAAACATACCGCCATCAAATCCGATGTAAATACCCAGCTCCGTAAATTCAGGGACGATGGCGAAAAGTTTGATGTTATTGTGCTCGATCCGCCTAAATACGCACCATCGCGCTCAGCTTTAACAAGGGCTTCACGTGCTTACAAAGACCTGAACCGGTTGGGTATGCTGTTGCTGAACGAAGGCGGCCTGTTGGCCACTTACTCCTGCTCGGGCGCTATGGATATGGAAACCTTTAAGCAGGTAATAGCCTGGGCTGCTTTAGATGCCGGCAAACAGGTGCAATTCATATACCAGTTTCATCAGCCGGAAGACCACCCGGTAAGGGCTTCATTCCCTGAGGGGGAGTATTTGAAGGGGCTGTTGTGCAGGGTTTTTTAAAGAAGAAGCAAGAATTGAGAGCCAGGATTTAAGACGTTTTCAATATCAAATAGCAGGGTATTAGCGATGGATCGGGCATTGTATATATCGGCAATATTTATTTATTCCTCTTATATTTGGGTATGATAAATAATCAACCTAACCCTCACTTAACAAGGCACCAACCTAACGGAAGAAAACAGCTGAAAACTACTTTAGCTATAATGGCCTTTTTATTACCTGCCTTTTGTTTTTCGCAAAATATTAAGCTTCAAATTTCAACGCCGCAACCGCGCGTTGGCGAGAGTTTTACAATTTCTATGGATGCCGACTCTCTGAGCGCTACAGTTTTTAAGCCGATATCATCCAAGTTGAATATTACTTCGTATAATGACCCCGTTTATCAGGGGCACCAGCATTTATTTGCCAATATCGAGGCCACAAAAAAAGGGAGTAATGAAATCGGCCCGCTTAAGTTTAATTTGAACGGGAAGGAATTGATAACCGACAAAATTAAGTTTGATATTGTGGACTCGTTGCCTGCCGTGAACAAAGGGTTATGGATTAGAAAAGTACCCAAAGATGATTCGTCATGTTATATTCTGATTGATCAACGGATTCCGGCCCTGATGTATGTCAGCCATTCTGAGAATTCAATAAAAATGGAAACCAAGGCTAACAGCGATGAAAAAGAAGTTGATATGGTGACCGAAGATATTGACAATGCCAAAATTGAAAGCAGTAGTAAAACCAGCGAAACAAAAGGTGCTGCCTTTGATGGTACTTTAAGATACAAATCTATTTTTAGTATTTTTACGGTTACCATCATCGACAAGAAAAAGCCTTTGCTATTAAAGAAAAACAATTTTAAAGACCTGCCCGACGATTATAAATTTACAAATATAGTTATCAATTAACATCTCGTTTTATTGAGGCGATGGATCAAAAAGGGGAGTGAAAAGGACAAGAACCAGTTTTATTGCAATGCTGGTTTGTATATGCTTCTGCGTCTCCTTCGGAAGAACTTAAAAGCTCGATATAAAGTCCGCCATTCTGGATCACAGGAAGTCAAAGAAGGAAACATATGCGCAGTCTTTGTCAAATCCGTCCTTACTCTTTTGTCTTTTTGTCTTTTGTCCTGTTCCCCTTCATTTTTAAATTCAATAACTCCACCAAAACTGAGAACGCCATCGCGAAGTAAATGTAACCTTTGGGGATATGCTGTTCAAAAGCCTCGGCTAACAGCGATACGCCTATCAGCAGTAAAAAAGATAGCGCCAGCATTTTAACCGTAGGGTGGTTGTTTACAAAGCCCGATACACTGTTTGATGCCCACATCATGATGCCAACGGCTATGATAACAGCAAGTATCATGATTTCGACATGGCTGGCCATACCTACGGCAGTAATCACCGAATCTAATGAGAACACAATGTCCAGCAGCATGATCTGGATAATGGTGGCTATAAAACCCTGCGGCTTTACTTTCTCGCTGTTTTCTTCTTCGCCTTCAATTTTATGGTGAATTTCGGCGGTACTTTTATAGATCAGGAACAGGCCGCCGATGATCAGGATCAGATCGCGGCCGGATATAGCAAGTTTTTCGGCCCAATCAGGATCGGTAACGTTAAACAAATGGCTCAGGTTAAACAAGGGTGCGGTAAGCGTCATCACCCAGCTAATGGATAGTAACAACAATATCCTCGTAATCATGGCCATACCTAAACCAACCCGGCGGCCTTTGCTTTGTTGTTTTGCGGGCAGTTTATCTGATAATATCGAGATGAACACGATGTTATCTATACCCAAAACAATCTCTAAAACGGTAAGTGTAAACAGGGAGATCCAGGTTTCGGCCTGGGCAAATATTGATAAATCCATTGGTGCGCGATGTGGTTAAGCCCAAAAATAACAAAACCCCTGCTTTTTAGGGCAAGGGCTTGCGTAAAAGAATGAATTTATCGCTTAATCAAAGTTTACACTTCCGAAGGTTGAATTGATGGTGATGGTTTTATCGGTCCCCCCTTTGCCAAAATGACCTTTATAGTTTTTGGTAGGGTTAAAGCCGCGCTCGCCATCGGCGGGGCTTTTGCTGGTAAGGCTTACATCGTGGTTGCCATAATTAAAGCTGCCGTAACGCACCGTTACATCAAAATCGGCGCTTTGGTTATCGCCCAGGCCCAGTTTTATACTGGAATATGACGAACGTACCGAAAGGTCTTTCAGGTTTTTGTCTACATCTTCAATACTGATACCGCCGCCAAACTTAACATTGATGGTACCCGATGTTTTAATACGGCCAATTTTTGCCGAACTGTAGCTTAGGTTGGCATTCAGCTTATCGCAATCGCCCAGGCTTAAGCTGCCGTAAGCTACATCAAGATCGCTGCCGGTTAAGTTTCCAATGGTGGCGTTGCCGTATTTTACCCTTATCTGGTTGCCATTGTTGCTTAGTGCTTTAGCTACCAGACTGCCGTATGAGTTACTGATGATGAGTTTGCCGCCAAGATCGGGCAGATCGGTAGCACCGTACTTATTGCTGATGGTGAGGGGGTTTTTGGCAGGCATGTAAACCGTATAGTTTATTTCCATTGACCGTACCGAGTTACCACTCCTGAATAAGCCGCCCCATGAGCCATTGTTGTCGTTATTGGAGTTTATCGAGGTTTTAAAATAAACCCCGTTTCCATCCTTACTATCCTGGATGTTTACGTTATCCAGCATTTTTTGCGCTTTATCGGCATCGTTGGTGGTTACCTTTATCTGCACATCTACCTTTACCTCGTTTTTAGCCCAGGTGTTTACCGTCACCTTGCCAAATTTGTTATCAATGTTAATTACGTCGTTGCCATCTACACTGTAGCTTTTACTGTAGCTTTTGGTTTTTACAACTTCATCTCCGGTTTGTACTTTGGTATCATCATCGCCATCTACACTGTAGTTAAAGTTGAAGTTTTTATCAAAATCTTTAAAGCCAAATGCGATCATCGGGGCTATATGGGTATCAAATTTATAAGCGAAGTTTAACATGCTGTCGTTAAACTTATAGGCAAAACCTTTTAAGCTATCAAACTTGAAAGTTTTATCATACCCCTTAAAGCTTTTGCTAAAATGCTTCATATTCTGCTTCATGGTTTTGTTGAACTTTTGCCTGCTAAGCGAGTTCATTTTTACCTGCAGATCATGCATTTTGGCCTGCAGATCTTTCATTTTTTGCTGGTAATCCTTCGAATCCATGTCCGAATCGTCATCGTCATCATCAGCCGTTTGGGCTGCCTTGGGCACCACGGCCGGTTTTGCAGGCTTAGCCGGTTTTGCGAGCTTTTGTTGTGCAAAGCCAATGTTGCCTATGGTTAATAAAACCATCAGCGTAAACAGGAAAGGTTTAAATATTTTTGATTTCATCTTTTTGATCTTTATTAGTCTCGTTATACTGCTCTATTACATTTAATTGCTGACTAAGCACATCGGTTTGTATTTGCAAGTTCCGGATCATTGCACGTAAAACACGTTCCTGGTTAGGGCTTGTGGCCAAGTCGCTATTTAGTTTTTTATAGGTCGAATCCATTTTGGCAATCTCGGCAGTAAACTCTTTAAACAACTGCGGGTCGCCTTTTGATGCTGTTTTAAGCTGGTTAAGCTGTGTTTTTACCAATGATGCATAATGCACCTGTTGTTTGGCATACTCGGGGTTAATGGCAGCAAGATCAACGCCTTTTGCGCCTTTCTGGCTTTGGATATATGCCCCGAAACCGATACCCATCACCACGATGATGGATGCGGCCATTTTTAGCACGAATGTGAGCGAAAAGGTTTTGGCTTCGCGCTTTTTTGGCGCATCCAGCGTATCTAAACGCGCCTCTATTTTACTCCACAGATCTGCCGATGGCTCAATCTCGTCAAATTCGTCGTGATTATTTTTCATGAAATCTTCAAATCGCTTGCTCATTACACTTTTCCTCTTCCTTTTAAAATTTCCATTAGTTTTCTTTTAGCTCTCAAAAACTGCGTTCTTGAGGTGTTTTCTGATATATTCAATATTTGTCCAATTTCTTCGTGGTCATAACCTTCCAGCAGGTAAAGGGATAATACAAGCCGGTAACCATCCGGTAATTGTTTCATAGTCTCTTTAACCAAGGCTACCTGGTATTGCACGTCGTCCTCATCTTCAGGTTCCTCATCCGGAATGTTTTCCAGATGATCACCTTCTATTTCAATAAGCTCCAGCTTTCGTTTACGGAGCAAATTTATAGACCGGTTTACCACTATTTGTTTGAGCCAAAGCCCAAAGGTGGTTTCCTGTCTAAAATCCTTCAGCTTGTTAAAAGCATCAAGGAACGCTTCCTGCAAAACATCCTCGGCCTCGCCAATATTGCCCACTATCCTAAAGGCAACGTTCAACATCGCTTTGGCATACAGGCGGTATAGCTCATAAGAAGCTTTTTTGCTCCCCTGTTTGCACTCCAGCACCAGGCTATAATGTTTATCTATAAATATTGCTTCCAATTGCATTAAGCTTCAGATTAATAGACGCAAGCTATTTTACAACGTTGCACGGAACGGGGAAATAATTTATTGATGTACGAATTTCAAATTTTAAATGTGCAGCTAATTTTATTATTAGCTACAGTTTTATCCGAACGTGTATTATGCAATTTAATTTGAAACGCAATCCTGTCAATCAAACCGGACCTATGATGTGTAGTGTGGGGCGTCGAAATGGACAGATAATAATTCACACAAATTAACGCGGATTTTACAAATGCGATGCTTTCAAAAACAACGTAGAAACCATTTTTATTTGAGGTAAGCAGTACAAATTTACACGCTTCCTTTTATATTAAAAAACCACCCTTTATTTATGCATAAATAGGGTAAAAATAATGTAATTAACTTAAATTTTTCAGCAATAAATACGCTATTTATTGTAACAAAAAGTACATTTATTAACACAAAAGCCAAAAGAATATTTTTTTCACAAAAAACTCGGAAAAAGCAATTTGAAAAATCGGGAATCTTCCCTTTTTAAACTGCTGGGTTCGGCTCCGAACCCTCCTTATGGTTGAGGGGTAAATCTAAACCATACCAATAAAATAGGTAAAAACGGTTAACCATAAAATTCGTCATAACACCATCAAACCTAATCTTTACAATCCTGTTAAATAATCAACAAAATCATAGGTATATTTGCAACACCATGGGAGCGTACAATTTAAAGGTTACTATTGATCAGGATTCGGGCTTTTGCTTTGGGGTGGTTTATGCCATTGATATGGCCGAAGAGATACTGGCCGAAGATGGCTACCTGTACTGCCTGGGCGACATTGTGCACAACGACGAGGAAGTTGAACGCCTGAAAGCACAAGGCCTGCGCATTATTGAGCACGCCGAACTGAAAAACCTGCATAACGAGAAAGTACTTATCCGGGCCCATGGTGAAGCGCCCGACACCTACCGCACCGCGTTAGAGAATAACATAACCCTGATAGATGCCTCATGCCCGGTAGTGCTAAAGCTGCAAAACCGGATTAAAACATCGTACGATTCAAACGAGAAGATCCTGATATTTGGCAAGCATGGGCATGCCGAGGTTGTTGGCCTGCAGGGGCAAACTAATAACGAAGCCCTGGTTTTCCAGGATATTGCCGAACTGGACAATATGGAGCTGCCGCAAAACATTACGCTGTACAGCCAGACCACCAAAAGCATGGAGAAGTTTTACAACGTAAAGGATGAGTTGATAGCCCGCGGGTATAACCTGAAAGCCAATGATACCATTTGCCGCCAGGTATCAAACCGGGATAAGGATTTGCCTAAATTTGCTACCCGTTTTGATAAAATTGTGTTTGTATCCGGAAGAAAATCATCAAACGGCAAGGTGCTGTTTGAGGTTTGCCGCAAGCATAACGCTAATACCTATTTCATTTCGTCGACGGCCGAATTGGAGCCATCTATGTTTTCGCCAAATGATACCGTGGGCATTGCCGGCGCCACATCAACCCCCATGTGGCTGATGCAGCAGGTAAAGGAAGCCATTGAAAGTATTTAACTGCACGCTTTTTGCTGTTGTATAACCCACATGCAAAAAAGCCCCTCCAATATTGGTTTTCTGGTTGCCCTGGTGGTAATAGGTTGCTGGGTAACTTCCATTATTTTATTAATGCAATGGCATTTTAGTTTTGCCAATCCGCTGGTTTATCTCCTGGTTCTGGTACAAATGCATTTATATACCGGCTTGTTTATCACCGCACATGATGCTATGCACGGCACCATATCGCCCAACCGTAGTGTCAATAACTTCGTTGGATACCTGTGCACTTTTTTATATGCGTCATTCTGGTATCCGCAGTTATACACCAAACATCATTTACACCACAGCCATGTTCATACCGCTCACGACCCTGATTACCACAACGGCGGTTTCTGGAGCTGGTATGTAAGGTTTATCCGCAATTACCTTTCTATATGGCAAATTGTAATAATGGCGGCTTTATTCAACGTATTAAAAATCTGGGTCCTCCAGCAAAACCTGCTGTTGTTTTGGGTAGCGCCATCGCTGCTTAGTACTTTACAGTTGTTTTATTTCGGCACTTACCAACCCCACAAAGGCGAGCATGATAATATATACTTTGCCCGAAGCCAAAAGAAAAACCACGTACTGGCATTTTTTAGCTGCTACTTTTTTGGATATCATTATGAGCACCACCATTCGCCGGGAACACCGTGGTGGATGATGTGGCGAAGCCCCCCGGCCCCCTGAAGGGGGAGCGCAGATGTGCAGATTTTAGATGTGTAAATATGCAGATGAATAAAATATTGTTAATCAATACTTTATCAATCAGTAATCTGCACATCTGAAATTTGTCATCTGCACATCAAAAAGTTCCCCCTTTAGGGGGTTAGGGGGCCAAAAATTATTAATTTCGCACACTGAAAATTATGGGCAAAAAAGGTGTTTTATTAATCAATTTAGGTACCCCAAACAGCGCGTCGACAGCCGATGTGCGTACCTACCTCAATGAGTTTTTGATGGATCCGCGGGTTATTGATATTAACCCTGTGCTGCGTACCTTATTGGTGCGCGGGTTAATTGTTCCGTTCCGTGCACCAAAATCTGCCAAACTATACCGTGCTATCTGGAGCGACACTACCGGGTCGCCACTAATGCACTATAGCATTTTACAACAGGAGGCTTTAAAACAGCGTCTGGGCGATGAGTATATTGTTGAACTGGCCATGCGCTACCAAAACCCGACTATCGAATCGGCTTTGAACAGGTTGAAGGATGCGTTGGTTGATGATATACAGGTGATAGCCCTTTTTCCGCAATATGCATCGGCCAGTACCGGCTCCGTTTATGATAAGGTGATGGAGTTGCTGATGCAATGGCCCACCAAACCAACCATATCGTTTGTGAACTCGTTTCATGATAACGAACTGATGATTGCTACATTTGCCGAAAACGGTGCCAAATACGATCCCGAAAAATTTGATCATGTGCTTTTCAGTTTTCATGGCCTGCCGCAAAGGCAATTGATTAAAGCCGACCATACCCACAAGCACTGTTTAAAGGTTGATAAATGCTGCGAAACCATTACCGATGCCAACAAATTTTGTTATTCGGCACAATCCTATAATACAGCTAAGCTGATTGCTGATAAATTGAACATTCCCAAAGAGAAGTATACAGTTTGCTTTCAATCCCGCTTGGGTAACGATCCGTGGGTACAGCCTTACACCAGCGAAATTGTAGCCAACATGGCCAAAGCCGGCAAAAAAAGCCTGCTGGTATTTTGCCCTGCCTTTGTGGCCGACTGCCTGGAAACCGTTTACGAAGTAACCACCGAGTATGGCGACGAATTTAAAGCCCTTGGCGGCGAACGGGTACAGCTTGTTGAAAGCCTGAACGATTCGCCAACGTGGATTTCGGCGCTGGAAAAAATGGTGAGGGATAACCATATTTCGGCCTGAGGTTATTGATAATCACCGGCCAAATTCCTGTACCCAGTAGCCGTTATAACTGTAAGCTCCCATTTCTACATAAAGCGTATCCATTATGGCTTTGCAGTGGTCGTCGCTCTTTTTCCAGGCCTGCATTACCTGGCCAATGGTAGTGTATCCTTTGGCAATGTTTTCGCCAACGTACTGGCCTGTGTATCCCGCAGCTATTGCCCGTTGTATGGGCGAGGTACCTGAGGGCGAAATATGATCGAAGTAGTTATTGTTATTCATATCAAGCGCATGGCCTTGCGCGGCGGTAGCCAGGATGTTATTCCACGTTAGTTTTTTTGCCGGGGGCATAAAATCGGTGCCGCAGGTACAGCCGGTAGCACGTAATTTATTTACAGAATCGAGCATCGATAATTCCACGCGCCCTACTATTATCGCGTTTTCCTTTTTACAGGCTGCAACACCGGCAAAAAGCAGGTACCCGAATAAAAACTGCCAACTATAAAAAACACGCTTTGCCATTTTATTTCCTGATTTTTCTGGTTTTCTGATAGCGCTGCCGATGTTTTAATCTGCAGAACAGCAATAAAAGTATAACAAATATTTTTTAACTGTAGCGAAAATAGCTATGGTTGACATTTATACCCCTAAGTATCCACAACGGCAATTGCTTTGTTTTATAGTTTTGGCTTAACCAATTGTTAAACAACTGCTAAGCGATAACCTGCCGGGCTTTAGCGATTTTTTTGCCGGGGCCTATTAAAAAGCTCCTTGCTATTACGCGTATCAACAAAATCAATATAAACCACAAAAACCAAAAATTATGAAAACCAAAAAACAAGTAATGCTGTTACTGGCTGTTTCGGGTATGGCCCTGGGCTGTAAAAAAGACAATGCTAATTTGCCTGCTACTACTGATGCACAGGTAAAAGCAAACTGGTCGTCAAGTGCAGCCTATGGGTCATGGTCAAACGGGGGCTACACCGTGTATAACGATGTTTGGGGTTCGGGGGCGGGCGCGCAAAATATTTGGGCAAACTCCTATAGCAATTGGGGCGTTTGGGCCAACCACCCTAATACTGGTGGAATAAAATCATACCCCAACTCCACAAAATATGTGGGTATAGCTTTAAGCAGTTTAAACTCATGTACAAGCAGTGCCAACTTTACTGTTCCATCAAGCGGCGCCTGGGAAGCCACCTATGATATATGGGATAGCAGCAACCAAAACGAAACCATGCTTTGGTTAAACTACACCGGTAGCCCCAATGGCAGCGGCAATGTTAAACCTATATCGTATAATTACAATGCCAGCGGCGCGGCAGTACCCGTATATACCAACGTTAGCGTAGGTGGCCATACCTGGAATGTATTCAGGGGAAACAATGGATCAAACAACGTTTACTCGTTTTTACGTACAAGCAACATTTCGTCTGCAACTGTTGATGTTAAGGCTATTCAAACATGGATAAAAAACAAGGGTTGGTTTGGCAATATTACACTGGGCAACGTGCAGTTTGGTTTCGAGATCACCTCATCTTACGGAACCAACGGGGGCGGTTTAAACTTTACCTGTAACAGCTATTCTGTTTCCTATAATTGATAAGCGTTACAGGATATTTACCAACACAACACAGCCTTTGATTGATTAAAGGCTGTGTTGTTGTATAAGGGGTTTGCTGCACAGCGCTCAATATTCGAAAACTCCTATGAGAAATCATCGCGCTGCGATGGTTTTGTCATTCCTAAAAACCATCAAACACAAACTTTTCCTTTACCAGCGGTTTGCGGGGCAGCATATCGGGGCGGGTGGCAGTTTGGTATACAAACGAGGCTACAATAATGGCGGCCTGTTTAAGGTCGTCAATTATCAGGTGGTCGTAATCGTCCAGGTTGCTGTGGTGGGTGCGGGTTTCGTAATCAATGGGGTCCTGCACAAACTGAAAGCCGGGGATGCCTGCCCAATCGAAACTGAGGTGGTCTGTTGAGCCGGTATTACTCATGGTTACGGTTTGGGCGCCCAGGTCTGCAAAGGGTTTAAACCATTCGGCAAATATGGGTTTTACAGCCTGGTTGTTTTGGGCGTAGATGCCCCTTATTTTACCGGTGCCGTTATCGAGGTTAAAATAGGCTGATACTTTTGCCTGTTCGGGTTTTAGGGCGAATGTTGTCCCATCTATAAAATGTTTTTTTACATAATTGAAAGACCCTAACAGGCCCTGCTCTTCGCCGCTCCAAAGCGCTATACGGATGGTACGTTTAGGCTTTAGGCCCAATGAATCCAGCAAGCGTACGGCTTCCATCATCACGATGCAGCCGGCGGCATTATCAGTAGCTCCGGTGGCCGCCTGCCATGAATCAAGATGGCCGCCAAGCATTACCAGCTGCGGTTTCAGTTTGGCGTCGGTGCCGGGAATTTCGGCAACCACATTGTAGCCTTTGGTGTCGTCGGTTGTGAGGTTGCCGCTGATATTTAAGGCCAATTCTACTTTGTGACCGGATAGGATGAGCCTTTTTATTTTTTGCCCGTCTTCGGCTGACATGGTTACTTTGGGTACGGTTTCGGCCACTGTTGTTTTATAGCCTCCATAGGCCTGCACAACCACGGTGCCGTTATGGTTATTGCTGCCCGTAGTAATATAGGCCAGCGCACCTGATGATTTAAGCAATTCATCAACCTTCGCAAAAATTTTGAAGTAGCCTTTATACGTCGCTATCGTCGGTTTATCAATCATGTAGGCATCTTTAAGATTGGCCAGGGCCGTATCTGCCAATCGTGTTGCCGATGGTTCAAATCTTTCGGCACTGGTTGCGGCACCGCCGGTTACCAGTACAAATTTGTCCTTAAAATCGGCCGCATGGCTGGCCAGGTAAACGGTATCCATGGCGTTTGCAGGTGTAAGCAGTATAACCTGCCCCTGCTGTAGTCCTTTGGTATTAGCGCTCCACGGGCCTGGATATGCCCGCACAGATTGCACATAAGGCGCACGCATTGATATGCTGAAATCCTGCACTTCCCACTGCTTGCCAAATTCGCCCCAGGGCTCCATTTTGGCATTGGTTAAGCCCCATTTTTTCATGGTTTCAACAGCCCAGGTAGCAGCCCGCTTGTAACCCGGCGAATTGGTGAGCCTCGGCCCGGATACATCGGTAAGGTAATGGGCAATTTGCGGAATTTGCGAACTGTTAAGCTCGGCATTCCTGATTTTACGGAAGGCTGCGGTGTCAATAGTTTCCTGCTGTGCGTAGGTGGCGGTGCAAGCAAACAGGCCAAGGGCCAATGGTATTTTAAAGCTTACGTATTTCATAATGTGGCTGTGATAGTTAAAAGTAGAATTTTTTTTGGGAGATATGAATGCCGGAATAAATTATGTACCGGGAATGTGAAAAACTGACAGGGATAACGTGTTTTGGGCAGAACCGCGTTGTAAAATGAAATTTTGACGGATTTTATGGCCAAGCTTTCCGTTATTTGTTTTATCCACCACCAACAGGAGTATGATGACATTTGATTTTACAAACAAAAGGGTTTTAATCACCGGCGGCTCGCGCGGTATAGGGCGGGCATGCGCGCAGTTATTCGCGGCTTCGGGTGCGCAGGTTACTATTACCTACTTAAACAACCAACAGGCGGCCGAAGAAACACTTGCCAAGTTGCCAGGAACCGGGCACAGCGCCTGGCAACTGGAAATACAGGATGCCACAGCGGTTGAAACCTTTATGAAGGCTTTTATAGCAAAGCATAACGGTATTGATGTGTTAGTGAATAACGCAGGCGTTTTCCTGGAGCACAAGATCATGGATGCCGACTATACCCACTGGCTGGCCATGTGGAAACAAACCATTGATGTTAACCTGGTGGGCGTTGCCAACCTGTGTTACTTTGCCGGCCGGCAGATGGCGGAGCAGGGTGGCGGTAAAATAGTGAACATTTCCTCGCGCGGGGCCTTCCGTGGCGAGCCCGATTGCCCTGCCTATGGTGCAAGTAAGGCAGGGTTAAACTCGCTGAGCCAATCATTGGCTATTGCATTGGCGCCAAAGGGTGTAAGCATACATGTTATAGCGCCGGGGTTTACTGAAACAGATATGACTGCCGAAATTTTGAACGGCCCGCCCGGCCGGGCAATAAAAAACCAAAGCCCTTTTGGCCGCGTGGCCAGAGCAGAAGAGGTAGCCCGGCTGGCAGCCATTTGCGCATCTGAAGGCATGGAGTTTAGTAGCGGCAGTATTATTGACATTAACGGCGCATCGTACCTAAGGAGTTAAAAAAATAACCCCGGTATGCAAAACAGGCCGGGGTTGAATTTTATTTAGAACAGCAGATTATATTGCTGTGTCCCTGCGTAAAAAGCCGAGTATTAAGGCTATAATAGCAATAACCAACAGGATGTGGATTAAACTACCTACAGAGTAAACAAACGCTCCAATTGCCCATCCTATGATCAGGATAACAGCAATAATATACAGTAATGAATTCATGATAGTTTTTTTTAATTGTTTATAAAAATTGTTTTTCAAATGATGTATTAAATCATTTACAATTTAAATACCAATTATATTTTCTACCTTAAAAGCACTTGAAACAACGCTTTCAGCTGCTGTTTTCTGTACTTAAAACAAGGTAAATAGCTTATTATTCTATACAATTCACGGTGTTAATTAATACGAAATGGGCATTTTACGCTGAAGGTTTATTTGTAATTTATTAGCCTATAGGCACTTAATATTCCAAAGAGATCATTTAGCATTCAACTCCAGTTTGGCAAAAAAATCATTAAACATCAGGTTGATATCCAGGCGGGTATACACCCTGATGTTGCGGCCGCCTGCGTTGTAATCATAGCCGCCCTGCGCGTTTATCACCGGGCAGTTCTTCAACACATATTCGCTGCTTGATGGATCGGCCTCAAACGATGATTGTAAGGCGGTAAGCAACACCAGCGGGCTATCGCCTAAAACATATGTTTCGCCAATATTCAGGTGCCATTGCTGAATGCGTGCCATCAGGCTTTCTATCACGTTGGCCAGATATTTACCGGCCTCGCCATACGGCTTAATTTTTAGCTGCAATTGCGAGTACGGCAGCAAGGCCTGACGGTATGCATTGCGTGGCACCTGCCACAACTTCAATTGGGAATGGTTGAAAACTGCACGGGCTGCGGCAATATCAATATTTAAGTTGTATTCGGGATTGGAATAGCCTGGCGGCGGTAAGGCAAGGTCGGCATATTCAGGGCCGCCTATCCATATTAGGGTGAGCTTGCCGGCAATTGCAGGGTTGGTTAAAACCGCAGATGCTATTTCGGTAAGCCCGGCGCCACAGACTACATATAGCGGCAATTGCGTATCGGTACGCAAAGCTTCTTTAATAATCATATCAACCGCGGCGCTTTTAACCGGGGTGGCATCGCTCAGCATCCCGGTGTTTGAGCCGGCAACCACAGGTACCCGTCCGCTCATTTTCAGGATGGTTAGTAGCTCTGCCGCTTTTTTGGCGGCATTGTCAGCCTGGGTTTTTGACGGATCAAAACCATCACCGACTTTTAGATGCGAACCTATAATGCCCCTAATATCTACTGATTGCGACAACATTAAATGCGTAAGCGCAAATAAGCCATCCGGGTCGCCGCTAAAATCGTTATCCATTATCACCCGTATCCGTGGCGAAACCGGCTTATTAGCTGCTGTTGCCTGCGCGATAGCAACACATGGAATAATAAAAGCAAGCACCATGCAGGCGAGGATAACACGTTTGATCATGATTTTTAGGGTTGTTAATTGGTAACGGCAATATAATGCTTTTACCTTCAAATAACCGGGCCTGAAATCATTTAACGCCGCCTATTCATCGTCGGCGGTTTCGTTATCTGTTAAGATGCCAAGCTTTTCCATTTTTGCTTTGCAAAGCTCGCGTATAGCCACCTGGATACCGAATTGATCGGTCAGGTCATTTTTGATGATGGCTTCCATATACATATCGGCCGAGTCGATATTATCAACCGCTATAAAATAGCGGCACATGCAGGCATAGTAATTTGCAGCTTCGGTGAGGTTAAATACCTTTCGTTCGGGATAAATATATCCCAGGTCTGGCTGGCCGTTAAACACAGCAAGTACGCCTTCCGGTTCTTCGGTATCAATAAGCATATTGGCATAGCTCACTTTGGCGGGCAAATAATCGGGAAACGCAGTATACATCACTTCGGCTATCCTATAGCTCTCATCATGCTGTCTGTCGGCTTGGAGCGTTGAATGCCATAGCATATACCATGGCGCCGAACCGGAATATTTAGCAATGGCTTTTCGTACGCCCGTTATTACCCGGTCATATTCATGATCAACCGATGCCAGGTTTAGCAGGCGGAAGTATTCGTTTTCTTCCGCTGCACTGTCAAATTTCATATAGGCTGTTTCTTTGGGATCGTCACTAAGGCGATATTTTAAGCCAATAAAAGGTTGTTTAAGCGCTTCCCTGGCGTTGTCTGTTCGTAAAACTTCGTCGTATACCGCACTTATTTTTTCATAACCATCCAGCAACAGTTCATTTATGCCTGCCTGTATTTCGTCAAAATCGTCGTCACCATCATCATCTTCGTCGTCATCATCCCAATCCTCGTCGTCAAAATTGTCCCAATCATCGCCATCGCCCAAAAATGTATAGTTGCCGTAGCCCGCGGTGCGGTTAAGTGTATTGATGATGGTTTGAATCTTGTGGTCGGAGTCATAAGGGCCGGGCACAAAACAGGGCATGCCATTCATACCAAACTTTATTTCTACCAGTTCTATATCCTCGCTGTCCTCTTCTAAAATATATTGGGCAATTTCAAAGTCCTTATGCGGTTTAAAGCCATAGTCTTCGGCATAGGCAACGGCGCCATAAATAATATTGTGCGCTAAAACATAATCGCACATTACGCCGCCAACTAATTTACCTTTCCAGGTATCATATTCTTCGGGATTCAGGTTAAACTCATATAGCACATCCTTAGGGCCAAGGCAATACATATCAACCAAAAATAGCCCGACAGTTAAATTGCCGTTTTTGTGCTTTCTGGCAACAAGGATATTGGCTATCCCGGCGGTTTCCCAATCTTCGTTTATAATGCATTCGGCAATGGGTAACAGGCGCGCCTGTGTTTTTATATATTTTTCGGCACTTAGCTGAACCGGCTTTAATGGAACTACTTTCCCTTTTTTATTTTTCGACATATGGCGTGGTAGAGTTATGCTGAAGCAAAGTTAAACTTTACCTGGGTTTTAATCAATTCAATAAGTATTTACCAGCAACAATGGTCAATGATGTATGACGGCGAAAATTCCGTACAAATACGATATGTTTGGTCGCCAAATCACGTAAAACCCACTATCATAATTAACCCCGCCCAGCCTACCTTGCACTATAATTAAACACCCCATATGTCTGTAGCGCAATTAAAAAAACTGGATACTAATGTAGCCGCCGCGGCCACTATTGATTGCAAATCGCTTAAATTGTTTTTCCAATATTTTAAAGAGCTGGTGAACGACCTGGAAATAAGCACACAGCGTGAAGATATTATCAACCTGATCCCCAACATCCGGAACGTTGCCGCTACTTCGCCGTTTGTAAATAAGGCACAGCAATGGCGCAGGGGGTACCAGGGCGATTTTGAGGCCATCGGGCACCTTATCTCCGGTGAAAATAAAGCCGTTCCGGGCACCACAGGCCACCTGCTGGAAGATTTCTTTTTAACATCCGATATCTGCAAACAGCATATTCACAAAGTGCAATACCAATCGGAATTGATAAAAAAAGTTGTAGCGGGCAATCCGTTGGCAAGTATTATATCTATAGGTTGTGGCACGTCTGAAGATATCCGCTTAAACGTCGATCTGATAAAAGGCACACAAATTGATGTTACTATTGTTGATGCAGATAAGGACGCGCTGGTCTGTTCGATGCAAAACCTCGAAGCAATTAAGTATAATGTAAGCGCCATTCATGGAAACATCTATAAAATTGCCCGTACACTTAAGCAGGAGTATGATCTGATTATTATTGGTGGCGTATTTGATTACTTGAGCGATAAAGCAATAGTAAGGATTTTATCTTCCTTAAAACAAAACCTGACCGCAGGTGGAAAGATATTTTTCACCAACATGAAGCACCATAACCCCTATCGCATTTACATGGAATACCTATCAGACTGGATCCTGATTGAACGCACCGAACAGGATATTTACCGCCTGCTGGCTGATAGCGGCCTGGAAAACCATGCAGTGAAACTACAGGTTGATGAAACCGGATTGACGTATTTGGTTGAGGTTACCAACAAAGCTTCTTAATGCGGCCCCATCAATAGCTTTTTTTATATTTATCCCGATAAACCAATACTAAATAACCATGTCATTCCAGGGATATTTAAAAACCATCAAAACCAAAACGGGCAAAGGGCCCGCGGATTTCAGGGTGATAGCCGAAGAAAAAGGTTTCACACAAAACGGCGAATTAAAAGCAAATGCAGGCGATATTGTAGCCTGGCTAAAGGCAGACTTTGAGCTTGGTCACGGCCATGCTATGGCGATTTATGCTTTGCTAAAAGGGATGAAGAACGAGGATAGCGAATGAAAATAAAAAGAGGAACTATATATTCAATAGCTCCTCTTTTTGCAATCTGGCTTTTAGCCTTAAGCTTAATTACATTTTTTGCTTCATATCAAAATGCTCAACGGTTTTAACGCCCGTTGGCCATTCGTTAAACGCGGAATACAGCACATATTTATTATCCTTATCAATGCCGGGAATGGTTTTATCTATCACTTTCCTGATCACTTCGTTCTCTTTTTTGATAGCGGTAGTATCGCTTAGCTTGATATTGGTTAGGTAGTATATCATCGGGAATGTGCCTTCTCTATCTTCCTGGGTAAAAATGCGTATAATTTCAAGGTGGGTTGGCGCGCCTTTAATGGGCAACGGAACCCGATACTTCGCAGATACCTGGTTTAAAACGTTGCTGTAAAACTCGCCGGTTTCGGCTTCATTATCATATTTCCAGAGGCTGCTTGGGCGTGAACAATTGATAGCCGACGCCCCGTCATTCAGCGCGTTTACCAGGAAGCCTTTTGTGTATGCGGCCTTAGCATCTTCTAAAAGCGCTGTCATGCTTTTTCCGTTTTTGGCAAAGGCGTTGGTTTCCAGCTGGCTAAGCTTCCAGCCATAATCGTATTTGCAATAAAGTACCGTTATCATATACTGGTTGGCAATATGTTTGGGTACAAAAAAGGCTATGTACATTTCCTTTACGCCGCCGGGGCAGTAAACGGTGTATTTGCCACCAGTTAAGGCCGATTTAATGGTATCGCCATGAATGTAGCGGTTAACCACATAGTACTCGTCAAGTATTTTGTAATCATCTTCCTTAAAACGATTGCTTACCAGCTCAACAACTCTTTTCCTGTTGGTAACAGCTATAAAATCCTGCGACATGATATACTCCAGCTGAGGTTCGTCATCGGTTTTTAGCGCGGCAAACAGTTTGTTGTTCAAATCGTGAAAGCGGCTTTGATCACTTGAGCTTATTTTTTCGTTTTTATAGATGCCCGGACCGTTAGGGCCGCCGCAGCTTTGCAATACGGTTATGAAAAGTAAAAAGACGGTTATCTTTGTAAGATGTTTAATATTATTCATTTTAATTGTAAAAGGTTCCTGTCACGATAATACTGAAAATTTAATTATTGACCAATAATTTACTGTAGCATTTTCGTTATTGTAGCCGTAATAAGCTTAATAAACCTGAGTATCAATGAAAAAAATATTACTCGTAACCGCCATCGTTTTGTTTTTATTTGCTTGTAAAAAAGATAATAGCGCTGGCATTAGCCTTAATGGTAACTGGGAATACCGGGGTACAACCTGTTATTGCCCACCACCAACCGACAGCAGTGCCTATAAACCGGGCAATGGTACCGTTTACAACTTTTCGGCCACCAGTTACAAATACTATCTTAAACACGTATTGAAAAAAAGTGGTACTTATAAGCTGTTTAAAGAAAACGTAAACGGCACCGAGCGTAACCGTATTGTTTTTGATAACGATTACAACAGCGAGGCAAAATATATAGGCCTTACCGGGAACAAATTTAGCCTGGGCGGCGCTATAGGCAGTGCGGCCGATGCGCCGGTAGACTATTATGAAAAGGAATAAACGCAGCTTGTTGCCTCTTTTACAGGTATATGGTGCCCTCCATAACGATAACTGAAGAGCCGCTTACCCAAATGCCATCGCCGGCAACTTTGATATGGATTGACGACGGATGCTTTACCGCAGTGCCCTGTATTATCCTGTAATCCTGCCCGGCCTTAATATGGCCTAATTTTTCCAGGTAACCGGCCAGGGGGCCAGCTGCTGTTCCTGTTGCAGGGTCTTCATCAATCCCGATACCGGGATTAAAAAAACGCGCTTCGGCAACATAACAATCATCCTGGCCATTTGTGGTAAACAGGTAAAAGCCCTCAAATTGGAATTTTGCCGAGAGTTGTTTTAAAAGTGCCTTATCGGGCACCGCACGTTGTAATGTGTCCAAATCTTTTACGGGCACCATCAGGTGGGCAACTTCTGTTTCAACAACGTTGATTTTCCAGTTATTTAATTCTAAATCTTTTAAATTCAATCCAATAACCTTTGCAACCAAACCAGCAGGCAATTCTGTTATTATCCTGGCCGGCTGCTGTTTCATGGCCACGTACGGAAGCCCGCCATGTTGGGTAACCTGCAGCGGGATTCTTGTATTCGCGATTATTACAGAGTGGGGCCCATCCTGGTGTTTAAAAATGTCCCACCCTTTTATCAAAGCCAGGCACACCGCGCCCAACAGGTTGTGGCCGGCGCCTACAACCTCAAATTCAGCCGGGGTAAACGAGCGTACCTTCAGCGCGTTTTCGGTTGTTGAATAATTTACGAATGAAGTTTCGGAGTAGCCAAATTCCCGGGAAATGGCATGATACTGACTCAGCTCAAGTTCATCGTCGGTATAAACTACCGAGAGCTGATTGCCTTTATATTTCTGATCGGTAAATACATCCAGCACGTAATAATTAAGTTTTTTCATTTTTATTTAATTAACATGATGCCAAAAGTAAAGCCTGGTAGTTTATTTTTGTTATGGGTTAACCAAAGGTAACCGGTTACCTTTGGTTAACTATCAATAATTATGGCCACTATCAATATCAACGGGAACATACAGGAAGCAAGCTGCGACCAGGAATTGGCGGCCATTAAAGACAGCCTGGAAATATTGGGCGGAAAATGGAAACTGCGGATTATGCGGCACCTGAATAACCATGTTGCCGAGAAAAATACGTTTAAGAAGTTGCAGCGGGAAATTGAAGGAATTTCGGCCAAGATGCTGTCTAAAGAATTGCAGGACCTGGAAATGAACCTGCTTGTTTCCAGAACGGTGATGGATACCAGGCCTGTTACCGTAAATTATTCAATCACCGATTATGGGCTAAGTGTTTTTCCCGTTACAGAAACATTAGTGCAGTGGGGGTTAAACCACAGGCAAAAAATAAAATCCTGATATTAAAAATAGCACAGGCAGTATAATTTGTTAAATACGTCAATAAATGACGCATAATACATAAATTATAATTTAATATACGTATTTTAATAAACAAAGGCATGGGTTTTCCTGCATGGATTCGAACCACGATCAACTGAACCAAAATCAGTTGTGCTGCCAATTGCACCACAGGAAAATAAACAGAGGCTGGTACAGGGTTCGAACCTGTGAACATTCCTTTTGCAGAGGACTCCCTTAAACCACTCGGGCAACCGGCCAAGGCATTATAAAATTATCTTTATCCGCTCATCGCATCGTTTTAGTTTTTAACTCTATTTATATAAACAACTGTTTTATAGTGGAAATAAAAGGACTTGAACCTTTAACCGACACCGTATAAGGGTGCTGCTCTGACCATTGAGCTACATTTCCATAGTAGGGTAACCCGGACTCGAACCGGGAGCCTCTCCGTTCCAAACGGAGTAATCTGACCATTGATATACTACCCTGTAAAACAAAAAATCCCCTTAGGTTTATCTAAGAGGATTGCATTAGTTTATATCGTTTTTATGAATACATAGCTATCTCCTCTGATAAATCAGTTGGGGGTATTGGTTTTGTATACATATTGTATTTTTCATGATGCAATGATACATAAATATTTTATTAAACAAGAAAAATATTAAATTATTTTTTAAATCAACTCACCATCCCATATTTCGAGTAACTTCTCCCTTGCCTTGATGCTTTCTGCCTTAAAGGCCGCGGTCGCTAACATATACACGAATAACGCCCCTAAAAACAGACTGAAGTCGACCGGTTTGAGATTACTGGCGATGCTACCGTAAATTACATTTATTAATCCTGCAATACCGAACCCAATTGCGATCAACGTTGCAAATATCTCGACTGCGGTATACATTCTCATTGTCAAATGTATGCTGCATCCTTTTGAATTTGCTTGTATCGCCCCTTTTATTTGAGGCAGAAATGAGTTCCAGTAAGTTATATCGGGCGAGATTTGGAACACGCCATTTGCCATGTAGCCTTTAAAATATGGTATTGGTGAAAACAAGCCCTTACCCGGTGATAAAATTTCTTCTAATTTCAGTTGTGCATCTTCATATGATAGGGCGCTGGTAATATAACAGTTTTCGTAGGGAAAGAATTTCATAAATGCTTCGTAAGGTTATGTATAGTTACCACTCCTTCTAATCTTTTTTCAAAAAAAAATAAAAATAATTTTCACTGCGCAAATAGGCTGCGTAGTGCCTCTTAACCTTTGTATCATCAAAACAAATAAAAGGAGGTAACAATGAAATTTAACCTGTTAAGCAAAGTAAAAAATCAGTTCACTAATCACGAGGGTGCAAAAGCGTTTGCACTATCGCCAGAGATGGAACTGTATACCATGGTAGTAACCTGGAGCCTGAGCGATTCCTTTTACGAAAAGAACGATGATCGGATGGAGCGCCTGCGCAACATTATACATAAGTGCAAGCCCGAATTTGTGGGCAGGCTGGCAGTATATGCCCGTACCAAAATGTACATGCGTTCGGTGCCATTGGTTTTGGCTACTGAATTGGCTAAGCTGCACTCGGGCGACGATTTGGTTGCCCGGGTTACAGCCGGGGTTGTTAACCGCGCCGACGAAATAACCGAATTGCTGGCCTGTTACGAAATGCTGAACCAGCGCACCGGCCCAAAAAAACTGAACCGCTTATCAAAGCAAATGCAAAAAGGCCTGCAAGCCGCATTTAATAACTTTGACGAGTACCAGTTTGCCAAGTACAACCGCGATACCGCTATAAAAATGCGCGATGCGTTGTTCCTGGTGCACCCAAAGGCAAAGGATGATGCACAGCAACTGGTGTTTAACAAAATAGTAAGCGGCACATTGCAAACCCCTTACACCTGGGAAACCGAGCTATCGGCATTAGGGCAGCTTAATTACGATAGCCAGGAGGCAAAAGCGGCAGCTTTTCGCAACAAATGGGAGGAATTGATAGATAGCGGAAAGTTGGGTTATATGGCCTTGCTGCGTAACCTGCGCAATATACAGGAAGCCGGTGTAAGCTATGCCCATATCCAAAAGGTATGCGCAACACTTGCCGATGCTGATAAAGTGGCAAAGGCAAAGCAGTTTCCATTCCGTTACCTGGCTGCATACCGCGAACTGTTAAGTGCCGGAAGCGTAACCCCTGTACAAGGTTTGGGCCAAAAGCTTAAAGCGTTGTTAACAGGCAACAAAGGCTATACCGGCGAGTTACTGGATGCGTTGGAAAAAGCAGTACAGGCAAGCGCGGCAAACATCAAAGGCTTTGATCACGATACCAGGGTATTGCTGGCCTGCGATGTATCCGGCTCGATGCAAACAGCGGTATCGGCAAAATCAAAAATTTTGCTGTACGATGTGGGCCTGATGCTGGCCATGTTGCTGCAATCGCGCTGTAAAAATGTAGAAGTGGGTATGTTTGGCGATACATGGAAAACCATTATGGTACCACGCCACAACATATTGAACAATGTGCAGGAATTTTACAAACGCGAAGGCGAAGTTGGTTACTCAACAAACGGTTACCTGGTAATCAAAGACCTGCTTGACCGTAATGTGCAAATGGATAAAGTAATGTTATTTACCGACTGCCAGCTATACAACAGCATACCAGCAAGCGGCGATTATATCCACGCATTGTGGTCGCGTTATAAAACAGCAGTTGCGCCAAAGGCAAAACTATACCTGTTTGATTTAAAAGGCTACAGCAAGGTGCCATTGCAGGTAATGCAAAACGATGTTTACCTGGTAGCCGGCTGGAGCGATAAAGTGTTTGAAGTGCTGGAAGCCCTTGAGAAAGGAAATTCAGCTTTAAGCGAAATCAATAAGGTGGAAATCTGAGCCCCCTAACCCCCTAAAGGGGGAATAAGAAAACTTCCGGCTCCCCCTTTAGGGGGCTGGGGGGCTTAAGAATGCCGTAGATCAGGATTACTTCGCCAATAAGGGGAGGGCATTGTGGCGCAAGCTGTGATGAGGGTTCGAGTCCCTAACGCGAGTCCCCGTTTCCTGGTCGTTTGTTGCTTCTTATGTTATTAAAAATAAAAAGAAGGTGTCGTAAACGAGTGTTACTTCGATTGATAACCCCCGGGTCGCTGGTTCAAGTCCGGCCTGTAGCTTAGGTTGCAGTAGCTCAGATGATAGAGCAGGGGCACCGCAAGGTGCAAGTCACTTGTTGTCAGTTACCCTTCTTGATGTTATACGTGGTCTACAGGCTTTTTAATGAATACTCAGCCTTTTTAAGGCTGGGAAACTAATAAAGGTGTCGTAAATAAGTAATACTTCGATTTGGGACGTCAGGGTCGCTGGTTTAAGTCCAGCCTGCGGGCAACCGCAGTAGCTCAGTTTGGTTAGAGCATGATGCAGAAATACTTATTGCCTGTTGCCCTTTGTTAGTATCCCGGCCATCAAGGGTGGTTTAATAAAAATGTAAATAGCAATAACCGGTGGTTAAGGTGTCGTTAAACAAGTGTTACTTCGATCTCCAAAATCCCAGGTCGCCGGTTCGAGCCCGGCCTTTAGCGTCAGCTTTAAAAAGCCCGCTATTGTAGCTCAGTGGTAGAGCAGGCACGTCATTTGTTGCCAGTTGCCCTTGCCATTGGTTGTTGCTTATTGCAAAAAAACTATAAAGAAGATGCCGTAAACCTGCGTTACTTCGCCTGTCACGCTTATGCCAATCGCAGGTTGATTTTGCTCTTCTTTATGTTTTTTTTATTTCGCCATGCCGCCCCGCGTGTTGCTTTGCAAGGTTTATCTTGATATATTTAACATACCAAACCAGCAAGCCATGCCAAAAGATGAAGTAACCGATTTGCTCAGGTTCCTATGTGAGTTTTCGCCCGAGGTGCGTGAAAAAGCAATCTGGCTGCGCGAATTTGTGTGGGATTTATACCCGCAGGCTAATGAGCTTATTTATGATAACTACAACGCGTTGGCCTTCGGCTGGTCGCCTACAGAAAAGTTGGGGCAAACCTTTTGTTCGGTTGCAGCCTACCGCACCACCAATCAAAACGTACATTTCGGATTTTACTGGGGATCAGAAATTGCCGACCCCAAAAAGCTTTTATTAGGTAACGGCAGCCAATACAGGTATATACTTGTTAATAAACTTGATGATTTTCCCAGGGAGTACATAACCGCTTTAATTGAGCAGGCCTGGGAAAATTCATTGGCCAAAGTCAAAAATCCTAAAGATATTGTTCAGGGCAAAACCATCACCAAAATGATATCGCCAAAAAAGCGCGAAATGAAGGTAAAAAAGTAATAACAGCCTAACCAGCACATAGCACCCCAGTGAATGGCATTTAACATTTCATGATCAACTATGTTGTGCTATACAAGTTCGGGTTATTGGATTTTTCGCGCAAAGATTGCTAAGCCGCAAAAAAAAATAAGCAAATTACTTTGCGCCTCTGCGTCTTAGCGCAAAATAAATCTTATCAACTTTAAATACTTCCCTGCATATTTGCTGATTGCCTTAAGCTTTATCCCTTCCGCTTTTAGCTCCTGTTAACCATTCCCAACCCGGTCTTTCTCGTCTCCAGCGCTACCATCCGACCGGCCGGCCACTTTGTATGATTTACCAAAGCGATATGTAAACGCCAGCGTAAATACACGGGTATCACGCGTCAGTTTAAAATACTCGGTAGCATTGGGGAATTGGGTAAGCCCTTCCATGGCGTTGGTATAGAAAATATCACGCGCGCTGAATTTTAGAGTAGCCCTCTTTTTTAGCATTGGCCTTGATATACCTAATGATAGCTGCCCGGTTGGGTACAATTGCTCCTGTATATCGGTACGGGCCCTGGTGGTATAAAAACCAGATAGCTCGGCAGTATAAATTTTAGCAATGGTGAACTGGTTATTGGTATTTATGTTCAACTGGTCTGCCTGGCTGGTGTAGGTATTGCCGTTAAAGCCTTTCAGCTGTTTGTGGTTGTAAAGCGCCTGAAAGGTAAGACTCCACCAGTTAACCGGCGATACCGATAGCGTTGATGAAACGCCATAATTGTGCGTGCTGCCCACGTTTCCCTGCGAATACAACAGGATGCCCTTGGCGGCATCGTTTAAAAACAGCTGCGAAAAATAATTCTTTATATTGCTGTATAGCAGCGTAGTGGTAAGCAGGTTTTTGTATTGGTGGCTTAGCTCAAAATTCCAGCTGTATTGGGGCAGCAGGTAGGGGTTGCCGGTTTGGTAGGTGTATTTATTAATGATAAAGTAAAAAGGGTTCAGGTTTTGAAAAATAGGGCGGTCAATACGGCGGCCGGCGGTTAATGTGAAACTATGGGATGAATCGGCCTGGTAGCTGATAAAACCACTGGGGAAAAACCCGCCATAATTTCTTTTAAAAGCCGAGTCCTGTTGCAGCACATTGCCTAACTGGTGGGCTTTGTAACTGGTGTACTCGTACCGCAAGCCGGCCTGCGCGGTTATCTTAGTATACTTTTTCTCGAAAGTGCCATACACCGCGTTAATGTTTTCCTTATATAAAAACTGGTTGCTTTTACTGTAGTCTTCGGTCCATAACCCGTTATTCAGGTTTTCATATAAAGCAGCGTTATCGGTGCTGCTGTAAGATGATTTATAACCTGATTGAAAAGTACCGTGCTGATCTGTTTTGATGCTATAATCAACCTTGCCGGATAAAATACTGATGGTTGTAGGAATATCACTTCTTGACAGTTCCTGGTAACCGCCGGGTGCAAGCAGCGAGTTATTAAAATTTTGTTTGCTTTGGATATTGTAATGCAGGTAATCAAAATCGGCCCCAAGCGTTTGCGACGGGGAGAGCGTATGCCGTAAGTTTAAGTTGCCCGAGCCGTTTTTAAACCGGTTTTTGTTGTGGTTGGTGGTTGATATCGCCGAGTCAACCACATCGCTGGTATTTAACCAGGTTGCCACTGCGCGGTTGTTGCCGTTGCGGTTAACCAGCGTACCGCCTAATACTACGCCAATGGTAGTTTTATCGGTTACGGAATAATCTAACCCGGTTTTGATGGTGTTGTTGAACGATGTGCCCGAAAAATAGGAGGGCTGATCGAGCTTGGCTGTTATGTTGTTGCTGGCATCGTAATACTTTCTTAGGGCATAAATATTGGTAAGGTACTGCACCAGGTTCATGCTGTAACTAAAAAAAGTGTTGATTTTGCCGGTACGGAAATTAAGTACCAGGCTATTATTGTTTTTAGGATAAACACCCTGCCCAACCGACGACGTAAACGTACCGTTAAATCCCTTTTGCTTATTCTTTTTGGTTTTTATGTTGATGATACCGGCATTGCCGCTGGCGTCATATTTAGCCGTTGGGTTGGTAATCAGTTCTATCTGCGAAACCTGGCTTGAGCTCATGCTGCTCAATAAATTATTTAAATCGGCACCCGATAAATAGGTTTGCTTGTCGTCTATCATCACCATAACACCCGCCTTGCCCTGTAAAGAAATGCCTCCATTCCTGTCAACACTAACACCCGGCGATTTCTCCAGCACTTCTAACACGGTAGAGCCCGTATTAGTAACCGAGGCATCAACATTTAATATGGTTTTACCATCTTTTTGCTGTACCAGGGGAGCATGGGCCACAATGTTTACCTCTTGCAAGGCCGTATTTAAGGGTTGTAGCTTAATGGTATCCGAATAGTTATGGCCCGGAAATTTATAGGCACGGCTGAGTTGCGGTTTGTAGCCTGTATAAGTAGCGGAAAATAGATAAGAGCCTGCAGGGATAACATCAAACCGGGCCGCTCCCCGTGCATCTGCAATGGCCGATTTTATGAGCTTATTATCTTTTATTAATTTTATGGTAGCGCCTTCGGCGGGTTGCCCTGTTTCAGTTAGTATAACAAGGGTAAAATCAGGCTTCGCGGCCCCGGAAGATTGTGCAAAGGCGATTGATGATAAAAAAAGCAGGACAAGCAGGCACCGGGTTTTAAGGGTCATATCAGCTAATGTAATCAGAATTCAGCAGTAAGACGCCCATGAATCCAAAGTGTTACACCTGGTTACGATGCACGTGGCAATTGTATCATTTTCCGGTATTCTTTAGGGCTATTGCCCTTTTGCTTTCTGAAAAACTTGTTAAAATGGCTTTCATCGGTAAAGCCAAACTCATTGGCAATTTCATTCAGGCGCTTATCGCTAAACTGCAGGCGGTGCTCAATCAGCTTGGTTTTATAATTGATAATGTATTGCTGCAAAGTTTCGCTGGCGTGCTTTTTAAAATAACGGCCCATATAAGCTTCAGAGATGCTGAAGGTATTGCTGATTACATCGGCTTTTAGTTTTTCGGGGTAATAGATATTACTTTGCACGTATTGTAAAATATCCATCGCTTTTTCTTCGGTGCCCATGTTTAACTGCTCTGGCAGGTAGCGGGCAATATTTCGGGCTACTACGATGATCAGCGTATTTACCAGTTGCTGAATAAGCTCTTTATTATAAATGTCCTTATTCTCATATTCACGGATGATGGCTTCTACTATTGGCCCAACCAGGCGTTTATCAGGCAGGTTTTTAAGAATGCAGCCTGGTTGGTGGTTGGCGTTGTGCAATATGTATTCCAACCGCTGGATGTTTTCATGTAGCAAGCCGCTATTTTTGAGGTAGATATCGTTAAAGCGTAAAAAGAAAAATTCGGTAGTACTGTCAATATGCAGCGAATGGCAGTCCTCGGGCGTTATCAAAAACATATGACTGGCCCGGTAATCGAAATGGTTTTTGTTGATGCATTGCCTGCCTGTGCCCGATATCACATAAATTAATTCAAAAAAGCTATGCTGATGCTCAAACTTTGGGCATTTATCTAATGTTAGATAAGCAATTGAAAACGGTTCGTACAGATTTTCCTTTACCATAAAGCAAAAATACCAAATTATAGTAAATATATACCAATTTAATTATTTTTATTGGTAGATATTTGCCCTGTTAAAAAAGTAAAAAAATGAAAGCAATAATTTTAAAAGAATTTGGCGGTATAGAAAATTTTGAAGCCGTTAACATACCAGTACCGCCCATCAATGCTGATGAAGTATTAATAAAGTTAAAATCCATCAGCATAAACCCGGTTGATGCCAAAACACGCCAGGGCAAAGGTGCTGCCGGCCGAACCAAAATGGAGTTGCCTATAATTTTAGGCTGGGATATATCGGGCGTAATAACCGAAGCCGGCAGTGAGGTTAGCGGTTTTAAACCCGGCGACGAAGTGTTTGCGATGATCAATTTTCCGGTATTAGGTAAAACCTATGCGGAATATGTTGTTGCCAGGCCATCTGAGCTGGCTATAAAACCTGCAAACATAACCCATAATGAGGCCGCTGCAGCCACGCTTGCCGCGCTTACAGCATGGCAGGTTTTAACCACCAAGGTAAATGTTAAAAAGGGGGATAGGGTACTGGTTCATGCTGCAGCGGGCGGCGTTGGCCACTATGTGGTACAAATGGCCAAACATCTGGGAGCCTATGTTATTGGTACATCATCGGCAGCCAATAAAGATTTTGTTTTATCATTAGGTGCAGATGAGCATATAGATTATAAAGCACAAAAGGTTGAAGACGTAGTGAGTGATATTGATTTTATATTTGATCCCATTGGCGGCGCAAATACAGAACAGTCGCTCCATATTGTAAATAAAGGTGGTGCGGTAATTTGTATTTTGCACGCTTTTAACGATGAATTGCTTCAAAAAGCACAGGACTTAGGTGTACATGGTCACAACGTGTTGGTTTATCCAAGCGGAGATGATATGAAAACCATTGCAGGTCTTTTAGAAAAAGGCATCGTCAAATCACATGTATCCAAAGTTTTCCAGCTGGAGCAGGTGGGCGAGGCGCATACCTTGCTGGAAAGCGGCAGGGCAGTTGGAAAAGTTGTGATAGAATTGTAAAAAAGGAAATAATGCATCTGTCGGCGGCTATTTGTAGCAGGATGCTTGGCCCTGAGATGTGATGGTTTACCAGGATCGGTAACACGCTTAGCCTTAATAATAATCGTTGTTTTAGATCGCAAGAAACCTCTTTTCTGAATCAGCCGGCAAAGGCCGGCTGATTCACTTATATGCCTCTGGTACTCCCCACTCCCAAAGGGAGTAAATAAGCCCGATTGTCTATACTTTGTAACGAAAATGTACGTTTTAGGTACTGGGTAAAAAAAAACTGTTAAATATTTCGCACTTAAATATTAAAGCGATACTTTTGCAACCCCAAAACAGTTAAGTATTTATATAATTAAATAAGAAAAATTAGACATGACTAAGGCAGAAATTATAACTGAAATCTCATCTAAGACAGGTATCGAGAAAGTAGACGTGCAGGAAACTGTTGAGGCGTTTTTTAAAGTTGTTAAAAGCTCAATGGTAGGTGGCGAGAATGTTTACGTCAGAGGATTCGGTAGTTTTGTAGTAAAGAAAAGAGCAAAAAAGACAGCACGTAACATTTCAAAAAATACTGCCATCATTATCCCCGAGCATTTTGTGCCAAGCTTTAAACCAGCAAAAACTTTTGTTGAAAAAGTAAAAACAGGTAACAAAACCAGCAAATAATTTTAAGATATGTATAAGAAACAAATAGCCGTTAGTGTAGCAATAGTTGCTGTAATGGGCTATTTGTACTATTTACCTGTTAAAGGTTTAATAAAACCTAAAGAGGCCAAAAGCGATAAAACAACGGTACTTAACAGCAGCAAGGCTGCAACAACAGTAACGGTTGATATGGTATCCGAGCCTGCCAAAGCAGCAATTGGGGCGGCGTTGACAGCAAAGATAAATGACCTTGAAGGGCAATTGAAAACTGCATCGGGCGCTGATGCCGAAAAGCTGCAACAGCAGCTGGCCAAACAGTGGGACGATGATAACCAACCCGCACCTGCAGCGTTTTACTACCAGGCCCTGGCCCGGAAAACTAACAAAGCCGACGATTGGTTAAATGCGGGTGGCCGTTTTAACGATGCATACAAACTTACCCAGGATACTTTATTGCAGCCCGCTTTTGTAAGCAACGCTGCCGAGGCTTTTCAAAATGCCTTAAAGTTACAACCTGAAAGCCTTGCAGGCAAAACAGGATTAGGCGTAGCGTACGTAAATGGCGCAGGCGCACCTATGCAGGGAATAGCCTTGCTGCTTGAAGTAGTAAAAAAGGATCCGAACAACTGGAGCGCAAACCTCAATTTAGGAATGTTCGCCATGAAATCGGGCCAGTTTGAAAAAGCAGTTGCGAGGTTTAAAACATTACTTGCCCAAAAAGCAGAGCTTGAGCCGGAGTTTTACCTGGCCGAAAGCTATAAGCAGCTGGGCATGAAAAAGGAAGCCATTGAGGCTTACCAAAAGTGCAAAAACATGGTGCCAGATCAAGCATTTGTGCAGCGTATTGATGACGATATAAACGAATTAAAGAAGTAATCAACATTTAAAAATTATTATTATGCCCAGCGGTAAAAAACGTAAAAGACACAAAATGGCTACCCACAAACGCAAAAAACGTTTGAGAAAAAACAGACATAAAAAGAAATAAGCTGCGATAACCAAAGCAGATTTTACCCGCCTTTACTAAAGGTGGGTACTTTTTATTATGAGTGTTTTTTACCCTCTTATTTACATACGGTGTTTACCGTTTTAAGAAATGGAGTAGCAGTTGATAAAAGAATTAATTATCGATTCATCCCCCAATGGGGCTACCATTGCATTATTACAGGACAAACAACTTGTAGAGCTTCATAAAGAGCAAATCAGCAACAATTATACTGTTGGTGATATTTATCTTGGGCGTATCAAAAAGATAATGCCCAGCTTAAATGCTGCTTTTGTGGATGTAGGCTACGAGAAGGATGCCTTTTTGCATTATCTTGATTTGGGGCCGCAGGTGCAAAGCCTGCTTAAGCTAACCAAGCAAGTACGTAGCGGGGGATATCAGTCAAAGCTGTTGGACGGCTTTAAGCTGGAAGCCGATATCAATAAAGGAGGCAAAATCTCTGATATATTGACTAAGGGCCAGCTCATTCCGGTTCAAATAGCCAAAGAACCTATATCAACCAAAGGGCCGCGCTTAAGTTCTGATCTTTCTATCGCAGGGCGATATGTAGTACTGGTTCCGTTTTCGGAAGCCATCTCTATCTCCAAAAAAATAAAAAGTAATACAGAGCGTAACCGCTTGCGCAAGGTTGTTGAAAGTATTAAGCCAAAACATTTTGGCGTAATCATCCGTACGGTATCTGAAAGCAAAGGCGTTGAGGAATTACAGAAAGACTTGCTTGATCTGATATCAAAGTGGGAAGCATTTATTACAAGGTTGCCGTCTATCGAACCATCAAAAAAGGTTTTGGGCGAAATTGGGCGTACATCAACTATCCTGAGGGATATATTGAACCCCGATTTTCAGCACATCTACGTAAATGATAACAGTATGTTCGAAGAAATTCGGTCATACATCCACGAGATTTCGCCTGATATGGAAAGTATAGTGCGTATGCATAAGCATAAGGAGCCTATATTTGAACATTTTGGCGTTGATAAACAGATTAAAGGAGCCTTTGGTAAAACCGTAAACCTTGCCGGTGGAGCTTACCTGGTAATTGAGCATACCGAAGCGTTGCACGTTATTGACGTAAACAGCGGTAACCGCACAGCCAGTAAAGAAAACCAGGAAGAGAACGCCTACCAGGTGAACAAGGAAGCGGCTAAAGAAATTGCCCGCCAGTTACGTTTGCGCGATATGGGCGGTATTGTTGTTATCGATTTTATTGATATGCACAAGCCGCAAAACCGCAAAGAACTGTTTGACCACCTGCGTGCCGAAATGCTGCTTGACAGGGCAAAGCACACCATTTTACCGCCGAGTAAATTTGGGTTGGTGCAAATTACCCGCCAGCGCGTACGGCCCGAAATGAATATTGTAACCAGCGAAGTGTGCCCTACATGTAATGGTACAGGTACCATTAGGCCAACCATTTTGCTGATGGACGACATTGAAAATAACTTCAATTATATATTGGATGAGCAAAACGAAAAGGGTATTACCCTATGTGTGCACCCATATATTGAAGCTTACATTAAACAGGGTATTTATACCCGCCAAATGAAATGGCTCCTGAAATACGGACAGTGGATTAAGGTTAAAAGCAATCCTGCTTACCAGATCACCGAGTTTCACTTCTTCTCCTCAAAAGACGAAGAGATCAAATTATAGATGCGCATTTGATGTGCAAATTTCAGATTACAGATGTGCAGATGTTGATAAAACGTCTGCACTTTTTTTGGCTTCTTTTTTAACCTGCCCCCCATCTCTATAAAGGCAATTCTTTGTAAGTAAGTTCGGTGCAGGTAAAATTTAAAAATTAGATTTCCGGTTCAGATAGTTTGGCGAAAGAGTGCAGCATGACTTCGCACCGGAAATGACTTGCCTGGTTAAGAGGCTACAACGGGTGTTTGATTTGATGGAACTGCGATGTAATTTATCTTCTGCAAGTTAATTTTTTTAATTATTTATAACACAAAGAAAACAAAAGCGACTATTTGCCGTTTTATATATATCAAGAAATCCGGAGAGGTTGGTAGAATAGCCTATCCAGGTTTTTAAGATTAAACGAAAGAAACGGGGCTGCAAAAGAAATTTTGTGGCCCTGTTTCTTTACTTTATTTTTTTCAAAAAATCCTGTCAATCCTGTAAAATCCCTCAATCGTGTTTTATTGCCGGGCTTTCAAAACCAAGCTTAGTTAAGCCGTGCTGTACATCGGGATTGCTCATAAATAATTTCCAGAGCAGGCCGGAACGATAGTTTTCAATCATTACCACAATAGGGCCCTGGTCAATAGCCAGGTATGATTTGCCGTACCAGTTATGCTGTTCGCTGAAGGCATCGGTAAAGCCGTATTCGCCCCAGATCTTATCGCCCAGGTCATAATAAAAATGGCGCAGGGCCTTCATGGATTGCTCCGGTGTGTACGGGAATGCCGATAAGGCAGCTGTCGGTGTTATCACCCCCAAATCGTTTGTTGGCGAGTGGGCGTTATAGCCTTCAAAATTGTCGCTGGCGGTAAGCCCCCAGCAGTCTGGGCCGTAGCCTTTGAATTTTTTTGGGTTATCTACGCAGTAGGCATAATTTATCAGCGTATGATTTTTATTTTGTTCCCAATAATCGGCGTATTGGTCTTTTAAGCCTTTAGGATTTAAACCCATGAAGGAGTATTGCGAAAAGAAAAGCGGGCCGCCATAATCAAAACCCAAAGGTAGCTTATAACCATAAAAAGTTTTTCCGTTTTTAAAAAAGTCGCTTTGCGCCCAGCCCTGGGTGTATACGTTTGCGCCAACAGGGTAGCGTTGTGCCGATGCCGCCAATACGTACGTTATAAGGCACTCATTAAAGCCGTGGATGGCAAAGTTCATGGCCCAGCCATTATTGGGGCTCCAGTGCCAGTAAAGGGCATCACGGCCATCGCGGGTATACCAGTCCCATTCCATTTCGCCCCACATCCAGCTAATCACATCGCGGATGCGCTGCTCTTTTGGGGTATTGGCAGTAAAGTATTGTTTGGCGCAAATCAGTCCCTGGAAAAGGTAAGCCGATTCCACAATGTCGCCGCCGTCATCTTTGCGGCCAAAGGGGATCACCTTGCCTGTTTCGCCATTCATCCAATGCGGAAACGCGCCGTGGAAAGAGTTGGCTTTAAACAGGAAATTCACAATTCTCACCATCCGGTCAACAGCTTGTTCATGGCTTATCCATTTGCGGCTATCTGCCACAATAAGCGCCATAACACCAAAACCCGAGCCGCCGGTTGTTACCACTTCGTCGCCATAATCAAATGATTTGTTGCTGCGCTCGCGGGCAAGGCCGCTTACCGGGTGGCCAAAATCCCAAAAGTAACGGAATGTTTGGCGCTGCACCACATCAAGCAAAGCACTATCACTTAAATTTTTGATGATGCCTACAGGTTTAATGCCATCTTCGCCGGTATTTTTAGCCTGTTTTTGAGCGAAGGAGCACAGGGTTAGCAGTAACAATAAAGGGGTTAATATAAATTTATTCATGTAAAATGGTATTAATCAGGGTTAAAGGTTAGGGCTGCTGAACCCTAAGTTTTTCATGCCCGTTTTTACTTCGGGCGCACTCATAAACAAGTTCCAGAGCAGGCCGGTGCGGTAATTTTCGGTCATTACCACAATAGGCCCTTGGTCAATAGCCAGGTACGAGCTGGCAAACCACGGTTGGGTTAAATTAAAAGCATCGTAGAAGCCATATTGGCCCCATAATTTATCGCCCAGGGTATAATAAAAAAAACGTAATGCCGCCATAGATTGGGTTGGTGTATAAGGCAGCGATGCAATGGCCGCGGTGGGCGCTATAACACCAACATCATTAGTGGGCGAACTTGCCGTGTAGCCGTTTTCAATATCGCTTGCGGTCAGTCCCCAGCAATTGGCGCTGTAGCCGTTGTTGCCCAACGGGTTTGCCACGCAATATTTGTAATTGATGGTGGCATGCGCTTCATTTTGCGTTTGGTAATTGGCATAGGCATCGCTTAGGCCTTTGGGGTTGATGCCCATGAAAGAGTATTGCGCAAAAAATAACGGACCGCCCCTGTCGGGACCCAGCGGCAAGGTAACACCGTAAAAGGTATTGCCATTTTTAATGGCACCGTTTTTTGCCCAGCCCTGGTCATAAACAGTTTTGGGGATACTATGCGTTGTTGAAGATGCGCCTAAAACGTAAACTATCAAAGCCTCATCCCAGCCGGTAATTTTCATGTTGATGGCCCAGCCCAAATCGGGGCTCCAGTGCCAGTACAACACGTTTTGATCGCCCTGCCTGAACCAGTCCCATTCTACGCCATTCCATAAGGTATTGATATCGGCGCGCAATTGGATTTCGCTGGTATTGGATGCATTGAAATATTGGCGGGCGGTAATGAGACCCTGCATCAGGTACGATGTTTCTACCAGATCGGCCCCGTTATCCTGTGCGCTGAAGGGTACAACAGCGCCGGTAGCGCCATTCATCCAATGAGGAAAAGCGCCGTGGAACTTTTGAGCTTTGGTATTTAAAAAGCCCACTATTTTTTGCATCCGGGCCAATCCATCGGCATGGCTTATGAAACCGCGGCTAACACCGGCTATAATGGCCATAATGCCAAAACCCGAGCCGCCGGTGGTCACCACGTCGCCGGATGTATTACGCTCGCGTGCCAGCCCGCTGGTTGGGTGGCCAAAATCATAAAAATATTTTAAGGTTTGCCGCTCAACAAGGTCAAGTAGTTGGTCGTCAGATATGGTGCTGAACTTTTGGGTACTGTCAATCGCCGTGATCAGTTGTATGGATAAAGGCGATTGCAAACCGCCGTCCTTTGCAGATTTTAGTCCGGTTGTAACGTTAAGCGTATATTGGGTAATGGGCAATAAGCCCGTTGGGGTAATCACTACAGTACTATCGCCATTTTGATAGGCGGTATTAAAAGCTGCTGCGGTTCCGGATTTGCTGTTCAGGCTGATGCTTGTTGCTATGGAGGTACGGCTAAGCGGGGTTGAAAACGTAATAGCGATAGCCGGTTTGCTATTAATATTGCTATAGCTAAAACCGCCGGATTTACCATTAACCTTAAGCGCACTAAAAGTAAACGACGAAGGAGTGGGGGTAACAGGTGTAGACGTATTATTTGAACTTTTACCGCATGAAAAAAGCAGTACTACAAATCCCAGCCCCAAACAATAATCTTTGATATTCCTCATGCCCGCCTTTTTTAAAAAGGTTGCCCGCCTTAAACGGCAAGGCAACCCCCAAATCAATCAAACCCAATTATTATCTTTTAGCTTTTTCAAGGTTGTACAAAGCCAATACCTGCGTGGCGTTAAGTGCTTTACTATAAAACCTGATGTTATCCATGGTTCCTGTAACATAGCCGGCCCAATCCTGCGCGCCGGTATTGGCCGTAAGCGACGGAGTGGTTTGAAACTGCAGTGTACCAAATACCATTTTACTGGCTTTGCTCCAATCCATAGGTGCAAAACCGGCAGCTGCGTTTTTGCCTACCTGTGTTCCGTTATAATAAACGTAAATGGTTGATACTGTTTCATCAAAAGTAACTGTAACGTTTATCCAGGTGTTCCATGGGTTGGCAACGGCATAGCCGCCTTCCCAACCATCTACCCCTGTAGACATGCCTGCTTTATTAAACGCGTGTACTTTAAGTACACCCGATGATGCAGAACCACCATTATCAAAAAATATGGCCAGGCTGCCCCAGAAACCCGCGCCGCCTGTTTGGTTGTTCTGGATATCCATTAAACCTACCGCGGAGGTATTTAGAGGCATTTTTACCCAAATGCTGGTAGTAAAACTGGTTAACGCTTTAATGCCGGCAGGTGTATCATACAGTACGTATGATTTATCGGCGCCCTGCAGGCCTTTGCCGTTTAAGCCGGTGGCAAAGCTTGTGCCAGTTGCTACACCAGTTGCTCCGGATACACTATCGGCCAGGCCGCTGGTGAACGGGAAATAGGCAACCAGGTTGGCCGGTTCAATATCTTTACTGCTGCTGTAGCCACCGAATGATGGCAGCGGTTTAGATGGCGCGTATGATTTTGGATCAAAGCCTTTATGGCAGGCTGTTATGGTTAAGCTTACAGCTACGCCCATTAGCAGCGCAGCTTTAAGTGTGTTTTTAAATGTTTTCATCGTTGCTGAATTGATAAATTAATAACCTGGATTTTGTGTTAAAGCACCACCGCTTATATCGATCTCGTTTTGCGGTATAGGCCAAACCTCGTTTTTGCCTGCTTTCCAGCCGCGCGAACCAAATACAGCGGCACCACGCCCCTGGCGGATAACATCAAAATAACGATCAAATTCCATGGCAAATTCAACCCTGCGTTCGTTATAAATTGCGGTGCGTAAGTCCGCCTGAACTTTAGTAGTAACCGCTGGCAATATGGTAGCATTGCTGCCTCTTGCACGGGCACGCACCTTCTCCAGTTGAACTAATGCAGCGTCCGCATTCCCAAGTTCATTATTAGCTTCGGCGTTCATCAGCAACACATCGGCATAGCGTATTACAATTTTATTTTGCTGGCAACCCTCGTTAAAACCAGATACATATAGGCTAAAAGGGACATATGATTTTTGATTGTACCTTGGGTTATCGCCATCGGCAGGTATCACATCGCCTTCGGGCGTTGTTTCGCCCCTAAAGATGATAGTTGCATCGCGTCGCGGGTCGCCTGTTTCATAAGCTGCTGCCAGGTCGGCAGTTGGCACATTAAAGCCCCAGCCGCCCCCGGTTGAACCGCGTACACCCTGCACCTGTGAGTACTGCGAGTTTGATGCATCCGGGTTATTCGGGATAAGGTTACATTGAATTTCGAAGATAGACTCCTGGTTGTTTTTGTGCGTAGTCCTGAACATTTGTTCGTAGTCAGGATATAAAGAATAACCCATGCCCATTACCTGTGTGGTATAGGTTACCACGTCGGTCCATTTTTTAAGGTACATGGCTACTTTGGCATGTAAGGATAATGCCGCGCCTTTAGTAATACGGCCAACATCTGCTGAGCCGTAAGTTTGCGGTAAAGCCGCCGCAGCATCGGTTAAATCAGTTTCAATAGCTGCCCAAACCTGTGCTTTTGGCGTGCGCGGCAGGTTATACTCGGTAGCGTTTTTTGGTAGGGTTAAACGCAATGGTACGTCGCCGTATGCCCTTACCAGCCTGAAATAGCAATACGCCCTGATGAATTTTGCTTCGGCAAGGTACCTTGTCTTTAAGGCATCGTCCATGGTGATACCAGGTACATTGGTCAGTATCTGGTTGGCAAGATTGATGGTTTGATATTGGCCTTTATAAAATCCCTGTAACTGACCTTCGCCGGCAGTAACGGTAAAGTTATGATAGGTGTTCATATAGGTAGCATCGGTAGCGCTGCTACCTTTCTCGGCATCATCAGAGCCCATGCTCTCGATAGCAATAGATGGGAAAGCGATGTTATTATATTCATGCATGTTGGCATACATGGCACTCACCGCCTTTGTAGCATCATCCTGTGTTTTGAAAAATTGTGTTGCCGCAGTATTTTGGGCAGGATCGACATTCAGAAAGCTTTTTTTACAGCTTTGAAATGCTATAGCAAGTGCAATAAAACCTAATATAAAGGCTTTTTGCAATAAAGTTTTTTTACTGTTCTTCATCTTTATATTGATTAAAAAGTAACGTTAACACCAAAGTTATAAGTCGCATATAAAGGATATACGCTGGCGTCGATACCCATGCTGCCTACGCCGCCACCAACTTCGGGCGTGAAGCCTTTATAGCCAAAAAAGTTGAGCGCGTTTTGCGCGTTGGCATAAAGCCGTATTTTGGAGAGCCCCCATTTTTTTGACAATACGGATGGCAAAGTATAGCCCAGCTGTGCGTTTCTCATCCTGAAATATGCGCCACTTTCAACAAAAAATGAGTTTGGTGCCGCGTTGGCGGTTGAACCAACGTTTACTGATGGATAGGTATTTGAAGTACCCGGCCCATGCCAGCGATGGTCATAAAAATCTTTGGTGAAGTTTTCGTTACCAAAACGGTATGCAATGTTGGCATTGTACACACTTACATCGGCCACGCCCTGGAAATCTAAAGCCAGGTCGAAACTTTTGTAGGTGAATGAGGTATTAATACCGTAATTGTATTTAGGCAGCGGGCTTCCTAATACTACGCGGTCGCGGGTGTCAAGTATGCCGTCTTTATTGGTGTCCTGGTAAATAAAGTCGCCTGGCTGGGCGCCGGTTTGCTTTGATGAAGCTACCTGGGCAGGTGTCTGGAAAATTCCAGTCACCTGGTATCCGTAAAACTCGCCAATAGGCTGGCCTACTACTGTACGGGTTGCCAAAGCGCCGTTGGCAATGCCTGCGCCACCATCATAAATTGGATTGGCGCCGCTTAGGACTTTTGTTACATTATTGTTGTTGATGCCTACGTTGGCACTTACACTGTAGGAGAAATCTTTAGAAGCCTGATCTTTCCAGGTCAGGATCACTTCGACACCGCGGTTGCGGATAGTTGCCTGGTTGCCAATAAGACTGCTGTTGTTTGTGCCTAAAGAACCGGCAATTGGTATGGCAAATATGGCATCCAGGGTATTGCGGTTATAATAGTCGGCCTCAAATGATAGTTTGTTATCCAGGAAACCACCTTCTATGCCAAAATCAGTTGATTCTGATACTTCCCATCGTATAGTTGGCGGCACCAGGGTATTGATACTTGCGCCAGGATATGCCACCTGTGGATTACCAAAGAGAGCGGTTAAATATGGGTCGGATGAAACAACCAGTTGAGACGGATTGCTTGGAACGCCTGAGTTGCCGTTACGGCCCCAGCTGCCGCGCAACTTCAAATTACTGAATACCTTTTGGTCTTTCATGAATTCTTCGTTGGTGATTACCCAGCCAGCACCTACAGAAGGATAATATCCATAGGTATGATCGCCATAAAACTGAGAAGCACCGTCACGACGAATTGATGCGTTCAATAAGTACTTATCTTTAAACGAGTAATTGATACGCGCAAACTGCGAAAGCGTGCGGTTGTGTATCTGTGAACCTGGTGTAGGGAAATAAGTTACCGCTGCAGTATCAGGAAATGATGTATGCAGGTTACCGCTGCTTGCATACGGCACATTTTGAGCATGTGCATCCATTTGCCTTTGGCGGTTGTTTTGAGCGCTATAACCCAATAACGCGGTTAACTTATGATCTTTTATTTTAACATCGTAAGTCAATGTGTTTTCCCAGATCCAGTTGCGGGTTTCAGTATGGTTTACATCAAGGTTTGATACCGTACTTTTTTGCGCAAAAGTAGCCTGGTAAATGGGGGTGTACCCTCTTACCTCGGCCTGGCCAATATCGCCGCCAAAGCTTGTTTTGAATTTAAGATTTTTCAGTATTGAAGCCTCGCCGTACGCGTTGTAGGTAAAGCGCAGGTTTTTTGACCGCTGATTAAAGTAATCAAGCGTAACTTGCGGGTTATAATTATTGCCATCACCGGTATGGTAATCGTTAGGGTCGCCATAATTACCATCGCTGTATCGAACAGGCAAAGTAGGCGCAGCCCCAAATAGCTGATGAAAAATACCGCCGTTAACATCTTTTGATTTGCCAACCAAGCCATTTGCGGTAAAGCCTATTTTGAGGGCTTTGGTAAGCTTAAAATCATTTGATAAATGCACGGTTATACGCTGGTAGTTGTTGGTCTTAGCAATACCATCCTGGTCAAGGTAGCCAAATGAGTAGTTGTAAGTATACTTGTCTGTACCGCCGCTTAAAGAAACTTCATGGTTAGTTACAAAAGCGTCGCGCAATACCTGGCCATACCAATCGGTGCCCTTTCCATAGCTTGCCGGATTGCTGAAGATGAGCGGTGTGATATTGTTGGATGTATAAAGCTCATTAATAGCAGTAGCATATTCGGTAGCGTTGGCCATTTTTACCTGGTTGGTAACAGATTGCCAGCCTGCATAACCATTGTAATTGATAACCGGTTTACCTTTTGCGCCTCTTTTGGTACTTATCAATACTACACCGTTGGCAGCACGCACACCAAAAATTGAAGTACTTGATGCATCCTTGAGTATGCTAAAGCTTTCAATATCCTGCGGGTTTAAAAAACTGATATCGCTGTACCAAACTCCATCAACAACAAATAACGGGCTTACATTGCCATACACCGTACCTAAACCACGGATGGTAATAGATGGCGAAGCTCCCGGTGAGCCGCCGTTTGTAACCTGTACACCGGCAACTTTACCTTGCAGGCCGCTAAGGGCGTTGGTTGATGCCTGCTTGGCAATTTCTGATCCTTTAACAGTGGCAACAGACCCTGTTACATCCAGTTTGCGCTGGGTACCATAACCAATTACAACTACCTGTTGTAAATCATTGGCCTTGGCCTGTAAGCGGACATCTATGGTGGTTTGGGTGCCTATGGTGACAGCTGCTGTTGCATATCCTATATAAGTGAATGTTAAAGCAGCAGTTGAGGCCGCGCTAATAGTGTAAGTGCCATTAACGTCGGTTTGGGTGCCTGAAGTTGTTCCCTTTACCTGCACCGATACACCTATCAGGCTTTCGCCGGTGGTAGCATCGGTAACTTTTCCTTTAACTGTAACGTTTTGTGCAAACGCGGCGTCAATGGAAAAAAGAAACAATAGCATCAACCCTGAAATAGTAAAAATTCTTTTCATAGTGGTTAATAAATAAAAACGGATTAGAAATAATTGGTTTATTAGTTTACAAAGCTGTATAGATAATGCCAGTTAGTCAAAAAAATTAACTCAACATTAATACATCAACCTTAACATACTTTCACAAAGTTTGTGTGGTATTATTTTATTTATTTGATAATCAGATTATTAAGTTGGGGTGCAGTATGGCATATATACTACAACGGAGGGGTGCAGTAAATCGGTTTTATAAATGCTTATGAGAGGTAATGATGTAGTATTATAGCTCGATGAGAAACTCCACCAGGTTTTTATCATGCTCCAGGTTGAGCTTTTTACGCAGGCGATAGCGCCTTATTTCGACGCCACGTAGCGAGATATTTAAAAGGGAAGCCATTTCCTTACTGCTCATATTCATGCGCAGGTAGGCGCAAAGTTTAAGGTCGTTTGGTACCAGATCGGGGTGGTCTGATTTTAATTTTTTAAAAAAGTTTTCGTGCGCTTCGTTAAAACTTTTTTCAAAAATGTTCCAGTCGCGCTCATCATTCATGCCTTCGTCTATAACTTTTTGAATGCGACGCAGCTGGTCGTCGGCCAGTTTTTTGCCCGAACTATCTTTAAGATGCAGTATTTCTTCGCTGATTTTTTGCAGCAATTCATTTTTGTAAACCAGGTTCATGGCCGAATTGGCCAACTCGCGGCTTTTACCGGCCAGGTCTGCCTGTAACTGCTCATTTTTTATGCTGATGATATGCTGCTCGTTAGCAATAGCTTCCTGTTTTAAAAACTCCTCCTTTTCGCGTTGCAGCTTTTCGTGAATGTGCAACTGGTGGCGTTTTAATTTCAGGCGGTAATAGTATCTCATCAGGTAATAAAACAATACCAGCAACAAGGCATAAAACAGCATAGCAGGTTTGCCGCCATACCAGGGCGGCAGAATAATGAAGGTTAATGAAGTGATTGCCGATACATTTTGATCGTTTATTTTAGCGCGTACTTTAAAATGGTAGGTGCCCTGGTCAAGGTTGGTAAACTCTTTTTGGCTCTGTTGTGTCCAATCGCTCCATTGGCGCGAGTAGCCTTCCAGGTAATATTGATATTTTATTTTGGCCTGTTTATAATAGGGCAGCGAATAGGAGATGCGAATGTTGTTTTGGGCATAAGGTATTTCAATATCATTAGTGCCGCTACCATCTTCGCTTATCACATAAACTTTATCGGTAATATTCTCAACCTGACGGATGAGCACCTGCGGAATGCTGATTTTGTTGGGGAGTAAAGCATCCTCATCATTTAGAATTACAAAGCCATCATCAATGCTGATAAGGTAAGTGGCGGCATTGATGCGGTTGATAGTTTCGTAATGCTGCACCATTTGCCCGTTAAGAATGCTGAACCGGTTGGTATCAATACTCAGCTTGCCCGGCGCCGAAAAGTCGGCCAGGGCTACGCGGCCCTGGTTTATAAACCAGTACTTTTTGCCTATGGCTTTAATAATTTTGCTTGAGGTGGCAAATGTGCCCAGCTTTTTATTAAGCTGTGTATATTTGAAAAAGCGGTCGGTAATATCATCGTAAACATAAAAGCCCGAATCGGAAGTAAACACCACCCGGTTATCAAGGTCAAATACATTTACATTGTAGCTGCCGGGCAAGCCATACCGGCTATCGTAATATACCTTTGAAGTTACCTTTTTCAGGTCGGCGCTTAAGGTTAGTTTGTAAATGCCCTTATATGCATGGCTTACCCAAATTTGCCCTTTACTATCCTGTTCAACATACCGCGATGGCTCGCCAAAGCCCTGCACTTTATGGTCAAATATCCAGTTGCCCAATACATCTTTCCTAAAGATTGCCAGGCCGGTGTAGTTTCCCTGGATAAGTTTATCAGTTCCAAATTTTTTGGTTGTCCAACCGCCTGTAATAGCGGATATTTTGGTTATGGTGCTGCCGTTTACCTGGTAGGTGCCGTCGTTATGGCCGCAAAGCAAGCGCCCATCCTGCAGGGTGAGCTCCCAAACCTGGCCTTGCGAGCCGGGGATAAGTTTAAAATCAAATGACTGGAAAAGCTTGTTGTTGTTTTCGGGAACCCAGTCGCTGTAAAAAAGCCCCTGGTTTGTACCCAGGTAAATCTTGTTATCAAAAATGATACTGGAGTAAACTGTGCCAAATTTGCCTGTTTTATCAAAGTAAAAGTATAATGGCGAGTTAACCTCGATGCGGTCGATACCGTTGTCAAGGCCTGCCCAAAGGTTTTGCTCGGCATCGGTATATAAACTTAAAACGGTGTTGTTTTGCAATCCGCTTGCCTTGTTAATATGCTGAATAAGGTTGCCTGCGGTATCAATAACCACCACACCATTTAATATGGTACCATAGGCCACATATTTACCGGCTATCAGCGCGCCGTTATTAAGCTGGTAAGTTTTTAAAAAGTCGTTGGCCTGGTTTGCCCACGGTGTTATGGTTTGGCCATCATAAATGAACAAGCCATTTTGGGCTGTGCCAATAATGAATTTGTTTTTTTGGAATGGCAGCATAGATAACACGCCACTCGGCCCTAAAATATTGCTGCCGGGTACAAAAGCCAGCTTGTTATCTTTAAGCTCAAATAGCCCAACCGAAACCTGTTCGATAAAAAAGCGATTACCGGCTTTAAACATAAACAGGTAAGGGCTTGGCGTTTTTATGACGTTGATTTTTCCTTTGGAATAAATGTATATCGACCCGAAAGACTGGAAGATAATACGCGGGCCATCAATATATATCTTCCAGATCTCTTCATTAATCGGCCTATACTTTGCGGGAACCAGGTTTACCAGCGAATTATATTTTAAAACTCCCTTGTTATCATCGGCCCAATAACCAAATTCGCCATAGGCACCAACATAAATTTTGCCTTTGCCGTCGGCCGATACCGAGCGAACAATTAAGCCATTGGGCATGTGATGCTGCTGCCAGTATTTACCATCAAAAGCTAAAAGCCCCTGAGCATTGCCAAAGTACATAATGCCATGCTCATCGCGCGTAATGCTCCAGTTTTGATTGCCCGATTGGTACATGGCCTTGGTGTAATTTTGTACATAAGGTACACCTACGCTTTTGATATCCACCGCGCGCGCAAGTAGGGGGACAGTATAAAACAACAGGAAAATAATCAGTAACGATTTACGCATGGGTTATGAAATGGCATCAGCCTGCAAAGCAAACCAATTTTACGAAATTAAGGTTTGAGTTTGGATATAAAAAATGAGCGGAAAGCGGATGGGGCTTATTGCCAGGATATAGATTAAGAAAAGTGAAATATGATTTTAAAGTTATTACTTTAGTTTCTTACATACCCATTTAAATGAAACGACGATATACTTTGGAAGGCTGCATTGGAAGACCTTTTTGATGACTTCCTACGCTTCTTTTATGCCGATGCCGATGAGTTATTTGATTTTGAGAAAGGTTTTCAATATCTTGATAAGGAACTTGAACAGTTATTTCCTCCCGATGCCGGTAATTATGCGCCACGTTATGTAGATAAGCTGGTTAAAGTATTTACCAAAAACGGAGTGGAGGAATGGGTACTTATTCATGTGGAGGTACAGGGTTATACAGATCATGATTTTGCAAAACGCATGTTTCAGTACTATTACCGGATACTTGATCAGTACGACAAACCTATTACGGCTTTTGCCATTTTTGCCGATACCGGCAAAAATTTCCATCCCCGGTTTTATGAACGGAAGTTTTTAGGCACCAACGTATTTTACGGTTACAATACGTTTAAAATCATCGACCAGGATGATGCCCAACTCGATGCCAGCAATAACCCTTTTGCTATGGCTGTATTATCTGCTAAATTGGCATTATCCCGAAACTCGGTTAGCGATCAGCAGCTTTTTGACCTGGCATATGACCTGGCTAAACGATTGTTAGGCAAAAAGATGCCTAAAGAAAAGATTCGTAAGGTAATGAGTTTTTTACGCTATTACCTGCGCTTTGAAAACCACGAAATGTTTGTTAAATTTGAACAAGAGATAGCTGTGTTAACGCAAAAAAGTATCACGATGGGTATTGAAGAATTTTTATTGGATAGGGCCGAAAAACAGGGCATTGCAAAAGGCATTGAACAAGGTATTGAAAAAGGTCGTGAGAAAGAACAGGTTGAGGTAATAACTAATCTTATTATTGAGTTAGGCCTGACTGATGAGCAGATTGCCGGTGCGATTAAGGTATCTGTAAATTTTGTCAAATCTATCCGGAATGGGTTAAAGACATAAACTGTTTACATAAATGATAACAAAAAAAGCTTACCATAGGTAAGCTTTTTTTGTTATCAATCTGCCAGTTGCAGGTTATTCCTTTTATTGGTATTTACCGGCTGGGGTACTTTTACATAATAGCCGGTGCCATCATAAACCCTTTTGCGCGGGTGACTTTGGCAGGCTTCGCTGCAGCAGCCTTCCATTTTGGTGCCACATTCATCGCATTGGGTAAAATGTTCGTTGCACTCGGGATTAGCACAGTTGATCATTTTAGGGGTGGTGGTACCACAATTGCGGCAGGTTGATATCACTACCGGGTTCACACTGTTTACATCAACAGACAGGCGGTTGTCAAATACATAACATTTGCCCTCAAAATCCTGGCCGCCGGCTTCTTTGCCATATTTAATGATACCGCCATGTAGCTGGTATACTTCGGGAAAACCTTCGCGCAGCAACAGGGCCGATGCTTTTTCGCATTTAATGCCACCGGTGCAATAAGTCAGGATCTTTTTATCCTTGTATTTGGCCAGTTCGTTAATCATGGCCGGGAAATCCCTGAAGTTTTCGATATCAAGCGTTACCGCGTTTTTGAATTTGCCTAATGAATGTTCATAGTTTGACCGTACATCCAAAACAACCACGTCATCGCGGTCTTTCATCGCCATAAATTCTTTTGGCTCCAGGTGTTTGCCTGTTTGTTGCTGCGGGTTGATGATGTTAGGATCGCGCAGGCCTGAGTAAACTATCTCGGCTTTGTAACGACAGTGCATTTTTACAAATGAAGGCTCGGTAACTTCATCAACCTTAAAATCGATACCGGCAAAACGCTCATCGGCATGTACCGTATCCATATAGGTTTTACAAGCTTCGGCTGTGCCCGATACCGTGCCGTTAAGTCCCTCTTCGGCCACAATAATGCGGCCGGTTAACCCTAAGCTTTTGCAAAATTTTAAATGATCGGCAGCAAATTGCTCCGCATCGGCTATTGTTGAATAACAATAGTAAAGTAGTGTATTATATATTGCCATAATCCATTGATACTGCTGTAAACAGTGTTAAATGAGGTGCAAAGATAAGGTTTTTGGTGAATAGTTGATTGGGTGAGTAGGTTGATTGAGTTAGAATAAGTTGATTGGGTTGGAATATGTTGATTGAGTTAGAATAAGTTGATTGGTGGGTTATAAATAATTTTTAACCACTTACCTAATCAACCCAATCAACCACTCACCACTTTATCTGATTCCATAAAAGATCCTGAAGCCCTGGATGTATTTTTGGTTGCCCATGTAGGATACGCCATAGTCAACCCTGAAAATCAGGCGCTGCACGCCAACATAAAACTCTGTGTAATCGCGGTTGGCTTTGGTAGTAAGGTAATTGGCGCCAATAACTTCTTCAAGCTTGGCCTTACGCAATAGCGGAATTTTGTTAAAGATTGAGCCTGCAAAATTATGTTGAAAATGGGCTTCGAGGAAAGCGCCATTGGTACTGTAAGTATAAAAAGGTAAAAAGTGAAAACTACCCACATAGGTAGGATCGAAGGTAGTACCCTGGTTACCTAAAAAGTGATTGTAATCCATATAATACAGATTTTTATCGTTAAAGAAACCTCCGGCAGTTAATTTAAAAGATGAAAAACCGGTTAACCCAATTCTGATTTTGTTTTGTGATACATCAACAGATGTAAAATCGTAATTTACATCAGAGCCTAACACACTATTAATGCCTTTCCTGTAGTTTAAGGTTAAGGTTGGATATTTTGACGGCAGGTTAAATTTGCCGGTTGGCCGGGTTACATATTCCTGATCGAAGGTAAAGGTAGCTGATGTTGTAAATGTTAATGCCTGATTTTCGGGAAACAAAAAGGAATGATCATCGGCCGGTGTACCTGGCGGGGCCAATGGGTTATTTGATGTAAACTCCCTGTTTTTAACATCTTTGATATGCGAGTACGATGTATTGTAAAGCTGGCTACGACTTGCGTATGATAAGCTACCCGATAATAATACGCCATTGGTTACTTCGCGCTGGTATCCAAACAAACCATAATGGGTGCGGTAGTATTTTACATAGTTGTTCTCGCTCAGCAGAGTACTCAATGTATTAAAATACAGTGATCGGGTACCTACGTTGTTCAAATCCAGCACGTCGCTGCCAAACCCCGTAAAAAATTTGGCATTGTGAAAAGGATCATTTTTATAGTCGGAATAAATATTGGCGCTAAAAATTTTGTTTGAAAAGCCATAGCGCACGACTGGCGTTATACTAAAGGACTGAAAATCGTCGATTTTTTTGCTGTACCTGATCTTGGCGTTTATGCCGAAGCCTTCAACGGTATTGTAATAAAATGTTTGTATAAACGGGTGTACCCATAACGAATCTTTATTGTTGCGGCTGCTTGCATAATAGCCAAATATCAAATAGCCGGGATAATTAATATGGTTTTTGGTGTGTTGTAATGTATCCAGGTAGGCTTTGGTTTGTTTATAGGCGGCTATGCTATCCTTTTTCTGGTAATCGCGGGCTTCTTTCGGCGTTAACGGCACAGGTCGTACCGATGTCCAGTAATCTGCATTTTTAGCGTTTGCAACGGTATCAACTTTTAGCACTTCGCCAGTAAAAAAACGCTCAGGAAAGGTGGGATTAATTTTGTAGTTATTATAAATAGCTTCGTAATATCCGCCAAATGTAAAACCCAGTACTTTGCCCTTAAAATTGTATTGTACCGCTGCCGGCATCCAAACGCTATCGGTTATGGCTACGTACTGCTGGGTAATTTTTAATGTATCTATCAGGTTAAGGCTATTTAATCCTTTTTCCAGGTATAAATCGGCGCTATACAATCGCCATTCGCCATCAACTATATAAATGTCCCCCTGGAAATACTGGCCGTGGGCGCGTCGTGGGATAACCTGTATCTTATCTATTACCCTGCCATTTTCGTTAGATACACCAAGCAACTTATACCTGTAAAAAGTTAAGGCATTTGATGCCAGTGGCGATACAAAACCACGGGTGCTTAAGCCATTGATGCTGAATACGTTTTTATAAAAATTCACCTGCAAATCGGATGCCTTGTTGTAGCTAAAAGCAGTGTTGATACCCGATATGCGGTTGGCGATGGTAACTTCCCTGATTTTATCAGGCGATTGAAAGTTATAATCAGATAGCGATTCCTGCTGGTAAAGTATACCCCGGCCCATCGAATCAAGGTCGAGCGCGCGGATTACCTCTTTTGATAATAAAGCCTTTGGTGCGCTTAATAGTTTTTGTACGCCTTTTATATAAACTGCGCAGGAATATGAGGTAGCTTCTTCCAAATAATATTTTCGTTTTTTGATAACCTGTTTCATGATGGTATCGGCAGCATCGTGATTTTTGCGGTATATGGCAGCTACCCGTTCGGTACCGAAAACCTCATCGTCTAATTGTACGTTTAGGGTTTCGTCATGATTGGCTATGGTTACGCTAATCGTCTTTTCGTTAAATCCAACAAAGCGATAAGTTAAATTATAGATGCCGGGAGCAAGCTTAAACTCATATAATCCGTTTTCATTGGCTGTGGTGCCATAAGTAGAGTTGCGAATATACACCGATGTAAAAGGAATTACTTCGCTTTTGGAATTGGTGATTCTTCCCGACAAAACATATTGCTGTGCCGACGCTGTAACGGCACATAAAACAGTAAAAATCAATAGTAAGTGTATTCTCATAGTCTATCAACAATCAAATACCGTTAACCGTTGAAATGTTTTGTTTTACACTTAATAAATAATTAAAACCGATGTTGGCCCCGTCAAATGACTGTTATTGCTTAATTTTGCAGCCTTTAACCATCAACTACTATGTACAATACATTACAACCGGTTTTACAACAGGAACTGGAAGCTATTGAAAATGCAGGCTTATATAAAAAAGAACGGATTATTACATCGCCGCAGGGTGCGGATATTACCGTAAAGGGCGGGCAGGAAGTAATAAACTTTTGTGCCAACAATTATCTTGGTTTATCCGGTAACGCTAAAGTTATCCAGGCAGCTAAGGATGCAATGGATACGCATGGTTATGGTTTATCGTCTGTGCGTTTTATTTGCGGCACGCAGGATATTCATAAAGAACTTGAAAAAAAGATAGCCGAATTTTTAGGCACGGAAGATACCATCTTATATGCCGCGGCGTTTGACGCAAACGGCGGTGTTTTTGAGCCATTGTTTAATGAGCAGGATGCTATAATATCCGACGAGTTGAACCATGCTTCGATTATCGATGGCGTTCGCCTTTGCAAGGCCCAGCGCCAGCGTTATAAACATGATGACATGGCCGATCTGGAAGAAAAGCTGAAAGCCACCGAAAGCTGCCGCCATCGTATTATTGTAACCGATGGTGCATTCAGCATGGATGGTACAATAGCACAGCTTGATAAAATTTGCGCCCTGGCCGAACAATACGACGCTTTGGTTATGATTGACGAGAGCCATTGCAGCGGCTTCATGGGAAAAACCGGTCGCGGTACACATGAGTATCACCATGTAATGGGTAAAATTGATATTATTACAGGTACTTTGGGTAAAGCTTTGGGTGGTGCATCCGGCGGTTTTACATCAGGGCGTAAAGAGATTATTGATATGTTGCGCCAGCGCTCGCGCCCGTACCTGTTTTCAAACACATTGGCGCCTGCTATTACCGGCGCTTCAATAGCAGTTTTGGATATGTTGAGCGAAACTACCCAACTGCGCGACAAGCTGGAAAACAATACCCAGTACTTCCGCCAAAAAATGACCGAAGCCGGTTTTGACATTAAACCCGGTGTACACCCCATAGTGCCTGTTATGCTTTACGAAGCTAAACTGGCACAGGAGTTTGCCGCCAAAATGCTGGAAGAGGGCATTTATGTGATTGGTTTTTATTACCCGGTAGTTCCGCAAGGCAAGGCTCGTATCCGAGTGCAAATCTCGGCCGCGCATGATGTGTTCCATTTAGATAAGGCTATTGCTGCATTTACCAAGGTGGGCAAGGAGTTGGGAGTGATTAAATAATACGTGCAGATTTTTTATATTTGTACGTATAAAGGCTTTGTTATGGAAAGTACAAAATTAACCCTAAGTGTTAAATCCGATTCTGTGCCTCGCATGAAAGAATATGCGAAACGTAAGCATACAAGTGTTTCTAAGTTGGTGCAGGAGTATTTTGATAAAATAGAGGAACAGGAAAAAAAAGAAGACCCTTTAATAGAAAAATACAAAAACACAGAAATCCCTGAATGGATTCAAAGTTTAACGGGTATTTTAAAAGGGAAATATCCCGAGGACATGGATTACAAGGATATGAAGTACGAATATTTTAAAGAAAAATATGATCTATAAACGCCTATTCTTAGATAGTGATGTTTTATTGGATATGTTTTTAAAAAGGGAGTCGTTTTTCTTTTACACTCAAATTTTGTTAATTGAGAGTGAAAAAAGAAAACTCGACTTAAAAACATCGTCGTTGGTAATTGCAAACATAAATTATATATTAAGAAAGCAGATAGGCATATCTACAACTAAAGAAAGCATAAAGAAATTAGCCGAATCAATCGATATATTGCCATTTGAAAAAGATGCTATAGATTTTGCTTTAGCAAGTAACATTGTCGATTTTGAAGACGCGATTCAATGTTTTATTGCTAAGAAGAGTAACTGTGATTTAATTATCACCCGTAATATAAAAGACTATAAGAACTCCCTGATCCCGGTTTTAACAGCCGAACAATTTTTAAATACACTATAATGCAAAATAAAATAGACCAATACGCCGCCGAAATCAAAGCCTTTGCTTCTGCCAAGGCCGATGAACTGGAGGCGTTCCGCATAAAATTTTTAGGCACCAAGGGAATTATCAAAGATTTGTTTGAAGAATTTAAGACCGTAGGCCCCGAAGAGAAACGTACTTTTGGTAAAGTGCTTAATGAGTTTAAACAGCTGGCGGAAGCTAAATACAACGAATTAAAAGAAACTCATAACTCACAACTCACAACCCACAACTCAGATATCGATTTAACTTTGCCTGGCGATGGTTTTACAGTTGGGTCACGTCATCCATTGTCGTTAGTGCGAAACGAGATCATTGATATTTTTAAACGCCTTGGATTCGTAGTTGCCGAGGGGCCGGAGATTGAAGACGACTGGCATAACTTTTCGGCGTTAAATTTCCCGGAAGAACACCCGGCCCGCGATATGCAGGACACCTTCTTTATTAAAAAGAACAATGGCAAAGATGATATCGCTTTACGCACCCATACTTCATCGGTACAGGTAAGGATGATGGAGCACGGCAAGCCGCCTTTCCGCGCCATAATGCCGGGCCGTGTTTACCGCAACGAAGCAATATCTGCCCGTGCCCATTGCTTTTTTCACCAGGTAGAGGGGTTATATGTTGACGAAAACGTATCCTTTGCCGATTTAAAACAAACGCTGTATCACTTTGTACAGGAACTTTATGGCGAGGGTACCCAGGTAAGGTTCAGGCCATCATACTTCCCGTTTACCGAACCATCTGCCGAGATGGATATATCTTGTACCATTTGTAAAGGTTCGGGCTGCAATATGTGTAAATACAGTGGCTGGGTCGAGATTTTGGGCTGCGGTATGGTTGACCCTAACGTTTTGGAAAATTGCGGTATCGATAGTAAGAAATTTACCGGTTTTGCGTTTGGTATGGGTATGGAACGAATTGCCAACCTCAAATATGTTATCCGCGACCTGCGTTTATTTTCTGAAAATGATGCGCGCTTTCTGAAACAGTTCACTACAGAGATGCTATGAGGAAACTACTGGCGATAGTGCTTATTAGTTTGTGCTGTTTTTCATGTGGCAAAGCAACAGACAATATACCCAGTGTACCGGTAAACTTTTCGGCACCCATAAACGACCCGCGCCTGGCGCCGCTTACCAGTGGCGGCGGTGTAGTTTTTATAAGTGGCTATGGTGTTGCCGGGCTAATTATTTACCGTACCGGATCTGGCCAGTATGTAGCTTACGACCGGTGTAGCAGCTATCAACCCGAAAAAAAATGCGCGGTTACTTTGGATGCTTCGGGCTTTTCGGTAACCGACCCCTGCAGTGGCTCCAAGTTTTCTTTGGCTGATGGTACGCCTGTAAAAGCGCCTGCCACCAAATCATTAAGAGCATATAGTGTGAGTGTCTATAATTTTCAGATATTTGTATCCAATTGATACATGGAAGCCGATAAAATTAAAGACAGTATAAAGCGGGCAGCGCAAGATTTATTCCGCAAATTCGGTTACCATAAAACCAGTGTTAACGAAATAGCCAAAAAAGCAAGAATCGCAAAAGCCACTATTTATAAGTATTTTGATAGTAAGGAGGCGGTATTGCACATTTTGCTGATGGACTATATTAAAGCCAGTGTTGATGACCTGGTGCAGAGCAACACACCCGATATGGACGAAGAGGCCCACCTCAACAATCTTATCATGAAAACCTGCCGCTTATCATACACCGTTTGCAATGAATTTATTGGCTGGGATTTTATCCGTGAATCAACCAATTCCCAGGACTTTTTAAAAAATCTGAGCAACGAACTGGAAGAAATGCTGATGGCATCATTTATTCAGCTGCCCGGCATTCGCAAACACGAAACTTATCATCAGCGTTTGCGCTTCCTTATCAAGTGCAGCAAAAGCATTGTGTTCAGCTTCGCGTTTACCTCGGTAAGCGACTCGGACGTGCGCAAAAACTTTGTTTCTTTTCAAAAAGAGATATTGCCTTATTTGGTAAAGGCAGCTATTACGGTTTAGGTTAAACTATTTAAAATTTAACTTTATCGGCCGCTTTCTTCAACTTCCCAGATGGTTGAGTCATCAATGTTAATCGAATTTAAATTTAAAAAGCTATCTGCCTGCTGTAAATAATCATCCTCGCTGTTGCCAAGCCTGGGTATTGCTATTATTTGAGGATCAATGTTAACCCTGCGGATCCGGTCTGCAAGCAGCAGTAAGGTAACTGCTGAATAGGTGGACGACGCATCCTTGGTTAACTCACCATTCCCGTCAAAAAGAAAGTAGTCTGTCATTAAAATCGAAAAGAATTGCTTGTCGCGTTTATCGTAATAAAACACTTCTGAGAATTTTACCGGTGATTGCTGCAGACCGGTTATTAGCCAATTATATATTTGTTCCTGGGTGGTCATCGCTTAAAGATACGGACTTAAAAATAATTGAAGTATTTTAATAATATGCTTTGAAATACAAAGTTCTTTTATTTAATTTGCTTGCAGAAACAGGGGTCGTGGAAAAGGCCTATCTTTTTACACTTATACTTTGAAATACAAAGTGCCTTAATTAAATAAAATGATACAACAAGAACCAAAATCACGCGGAATATTAGACTGGCTCAAGGAGTCGGTTACCGTTAAATTACTTTTTATTGGGGTGCTGATTATTGTATTGCTCATTCCTTCATCGCTGATTAATAACCTGATAAGCGAGCGCGCGCAGCGACAGGACGAGATGATAAATGATGTATCAGACAAATGGTCGGGCGAGCAGTTGGTAACAGGGCCGGTATTGGTTATTCCTTACAGAAAGCATATCCAAAAAATGGATACAGCTAACAAGGTAACGACGCAGGATATTACGGAAAACCTTTATATCCTGCCCGATAATTTGAACATCAAAGCAGGCCTTAATACACAGATACTGCATAGAGGTATTTTTGATGTAGCGGTTTATAACTCGCTGGTTAAAGTATCCGGAAACTTTTCCAAGGCCAGCCTGGCCGGTCTTTCTTTAACAGCCGATCAGCTTATGCTGGATAAGGCGCGCCTGGTTTTTAGTATTACCGATTTAAAAGGTTTAAAAAACAACCCGGTTGTTAAAGCGGGCGGCGAAACCCTGACTGCCGAGCCTGTATTTAACAACGCCGTGTTACCAGGAGAGGGCCTGCAGGCTGCCATAAATCTATCGGGAATAAAAGATGGCGAATTTACCTTTGATTATAGTCTTGATATGAAGGGAAGCCAGGAACTTAGCTTTTTACACCTGGGCAAAACTACCGATGTGCAAGCCAGCGGCAGTTGGGCCAGCCCAAGTTTTGATGGCCGTTACCTGCCCGACGAACGTACGGTAGATAGCGGAGGGTTTAAATCGCACTGGAAAATGTTGTATTATAACCGGCCCTTCCCGCAGCAATGGGTTGATGATAACGGTCTGCTAAACAACGAGAAAAAGCAAGCCGATGCTACTTTCGGGATTAAACTTCGCTTACCGGTTGATCAGTATCAAAAAACAACCCGTACCAGCAAGTATGCCATTTTAATTGTGCTGCTTACTTTTATCTCCCTGTTTTTAACCGAGGTTATCCGCAAGAAAAGCATTCACATTTTCAATTATGTTTTGATAGCCGCGGCCATGATCATTTACTACCTGCTACTGCTATCCTTCTCTGAGCAAATTGGTTTTAACTTCGCTTACCTTGTGGCATCGGTTGCGACCATCGGCCTCGTGGCAACATTCATAGCCTCGATATTAAAAAACAGGATGGCGGCGGTGTTATTTGCTTTTATCCTATCGGTATTTTACACGTTTATTTTCGTGATCATCCAGCTGGAAGACCTGGCGCTGATGGTAGGGAGTATAGCTCTGTTCATTATTGTAGGCGTCCTGATGTATTTTTCGCGGAAGATTAATTGGGATAAGCAAGAAGCAATAACAGTTGATGCGGCACATAGCTAAATATTTTTTTTCATAAAAACCTAAACCTTATATTTATATACCATATACCGTTTTGGTATATGGTATAATATTTATTATGTTTGCATAGCAAATTTAAATGTTATGAGCCGTGAACTAACAGATTTTTCAAAACAGGTAGATGAGCAGTTCGATATTGAGTTTAATCCATTAACAGATATTGTAAGTTATTTAATGGGTTTATTTCTTTAATGTTGCTGCTTTTTCATCTTAATTCTTGATTCTAACTTCTTGATTCTGATTGTTACCTTTGCAGCCTGATGAATAAAGTTGCAAAACAGAAGTTTTTTGAAGACGTTCGGATAATTGATATTGCCGAAGAAGGTAAAGGCGTGGGCAAAACCGACGACTTTGTGCTTTTTGTTGATAAAGCCATCCCCGGCGATGTTGTAGATGTACAAGTTTACAAAAGCAAAAAGAATTTTGGCGAAGGCAAAATTTTTAGCCTGAAACAAGCTTCGGAGTACCGTACCACTCCATTCTGTGAGCACTTTGGTACCTGCGGTGGCTGCAAATGGCAGCACATGACCTATGAGGCGCAGCTTAAATTCAAACAAAAATCTGTTGCCGATGCCCTTGGCAGGATAGCCAAAATTGATGTGGATGGCATTATGGATATTATCCCGTCGCCTGCCGACCGCTATTACCGTAACAAGCTGGAATATACTTTTAGCGATAAACGCTGGCTGTACGATGGCGAAAACAAGGAAGACGAAGCCTTAAACATGAATGCCCTGGGTTTTCATATCCCCGGCCGTTTTGATAAAATATTAGATGTTAAGCACTGCTACCTGCAGGCCGAACCATCAAATAGCCTGCGTAACAGTATCCGCGACTTTGTGATGGAGCAGGGCTATTCATTTTATAACCTGCGTAACCACGAGGGAGCACTGCGAAACCTGATTGTACGTACATCGTCAACCGGCGAGATAATGGTTATCGTGGTATTCGCTTACGTAGAACAGGAAGAGGTGGATAAGCTGATGAACTTTATTGATGCCGGTTTCCCGGAAATAACATCATTATTATACATCATCAACCAAAAGAAGAACGATACCATTTTCGACCAGGATGTAATAGCCTTTAAAGGCCCCGAATACATTCATGAGGAAATGAACGGGATTAAATTTCGTATCGGCCCAAAATCATTTTACCAAACCAATAGCATCCAGGCCCTGCGACTTTACGAAATAACCCGCGAATTTGCAGGCTTTACAGGTAACGAGCGGGTATATGACCTGTACACCGGTGCCGGCACCATTGCAAATTTTATAGCAGGCAGCGTAAAAGAAGTGGTAGGGGTAGAGTATGTGCCCACTGCCATCGAGGATGCCAAAGTAAATTCAGCAATTAATGATATCACCAACACTAAATTTTACGCGGGTGATATGAAAGATGTATTGGTTGCCGAATTCGTGGCTGAGCACGGCAAGCCGGATGTGATCATCACCGACCCGCCGCGTGCAGGTATGCACTCCGATGTGGTTGCCCGCCTGATGGAAATTGAGGCGTCTAAAATTGTTTATGTAAGCTGTAATGCCGCTACCCAGGCCCGCGACTTGCTGGTATTAAAAGAAAAATACGATACTGTAAAAATACAACCCGTAGATATGTTTCCGCATACACAGCACGTGGAGAATGTAGTATTATTGGTGTTAAAAAGTTCATAGTTGATGGATCATGGTTCATGGCAGAACAACGAAACACTATTGAAATTAACGAAATAAAAACAGCAAGTCAGAATATATGCAACCGGAAGATCTGTTAAACCCGGATAATGAAAACCAGCCTCAGCCGGCCAAAAATAGTCCGCTGCTGAGTCTGGAGCGCGATCTTAAATTTTTTAAAGATTCGATACACGAGGTCGCCATCGAAATTATGGTGGAGGGGTTATCATCATATCCAATTTTTATAGCCCATCAGCACGAGCTAAAATTAGGCGAATTGATACTGGACAGGCACGATTTGAATTCAGATTGGAGCATTCACGCATCAACCCTTGAAGAATTTACCGAACGCGGTGTGGTTAAACCGGAATTGAAAGAGCGCTTTATCAACAGTTACAAAAATCCTAATGAATATATGTGCGTGTTTGTAGTAGTGCCCGAGGGCGCAAACTTTGTTTATGTGCCCTATAAAAAATAGATTGTGCGGCGTTTAAACTTGAAACGTTAAAACGGACTTGTATATTTACCACGCATAAAACCAACATTTGTAACGGTTCATCGTTAAAACTTACAAAGCTTTCTTCCCATGCCCGAAAAGAAACTCCTGATATTAAACCGGCAGCAGATACAGCAAAAGCTGGACCGTATGGCTTACCAGATACTGGAAGATAATTTTGACGAGGAAGAGATACTGATAGCCGGCATACTGCCCCGTGGCAACCACATAGCTGGGCGCCTGAAAGCCATTTTGGATAACATCGCTCCATTTAGCAGCAAGCTATTATCTATCGAACTGGATAAACAAAGCAGCAGCCTGCAGGCCAAAATAGATTTTGACGTAAATGCCTGCAGTAATAAAGTAGTGATACTGGTTGACGATGTATTAAATAGCGGCAAAACCCTGGCTTATGGCTTTGGCGTTTTTCTGGATGTGCCGTTAAAAAAATTACGCACGGCTGTTTTGATAGATCGTAATCACAAAAGCTTCCCGATAACTACTGATTTTGCAGGCATGGCATTATCAACCGTTATAAAAGAACACGTAGATGTAGTGATGGATGAAGAGGGTGAAGAAGACGCGGTTTATTTAAGATAAACCGATGAAGGGAATAACTGGCTGCCTGCTTACTGCCGTGCTTTTTGCATCCTGCCATGACGATGCGCCACAGAAAATTATAAATGTTTTTAGGCCGGCTTTAGCTAATAATAAACCGGTATCCACTAAAAAGTACGGTTTCAGTGAGGGATTTTGCGGACAAAATATCTATCTCAACAGCGATTCTACATTTACCTGGGTGCATGCCTGCGAAGGACAATCATCTTCAAGTGTAGGGAAATGGGAGGTAACCGGCGATAGCGTGCGGTTAACGCCCTATCCCCAAAAAGCCGATAATGTCTCGTACCGGGTTTCGTTTAGCAAATCTATTCATGATTCGCGGGTTGTTATTATGATAGCCGACAAAACAGGCGCTCCGGTAAAGGGTTTCGTTATACTTCCATTTAACAACAAGCCGGCATTTACATTTACCAACAAGGGGGTAATGATGGGCGATAAAAGCTATAAACTATCTTATTTTCAGGATAACATGAGTACGGATAGCACCGGTACAATAAGGTTATTAAAATCCGAAAAGGATAGCCTCGATTTTTCAAAGCTGTATGCCTTAACAGGCAAAACATTCAGGATAAGTACCAGCAACCTGCCCGATACCATCAGGCTGATAATAAATATCAACGGTATTGCTTTTGCCGGATACCAGGTAAGGTATTTGGCAGATCGGCCTCAAAAGTTTAAGTATACCGGCGGCAACCTTATTTTAAAGAAATAATAAGTTTAGTTTTCCGACACATTGGCGGTTATCTGGCCTTCGTCAGATATATTGAGTATGCCTTCAGGAAAATCGGTTTCAGTAAGTTCCCTTATTCTGGTAGCGGCACGGTTTAGGGTATCCCTTTCCAGGCCTTTATCATGCGCCTGCCTGAACGATAGGATCTGCCCGCTTAAAAATTCTCCCTTTTTATTAACGTAAACTTTTAACATTGGCGCAAGCCCGCAAACGCCGGCAACGCTAACGCAGCGGTATGTGCAAAAATTGCCCAGGCTATAGGCAATTAGCCTGTTTTTGTACATTTCCATAGCGCGGTTAACATGCGGGCCATTGCCAAAAATAAGGTCGGCGCCTGCATTAATAGCATTATGGGCAAATGCGTATACGTCGCCACGTTTTTCGTTAATAAAGCTTTCCATTTTACGGGGCACATGCTCATAATTAACACCTTCGCCACCACCATGAAAAGATACGATGACCACATCACACTGTTGTTTTAATTCGCGGATGATGCTGGCCGCCCCTTTTAAATCGAGGATAGGAACCGTGTTGGCATTGGGCGCAAATGAACAAAAGCCGTATTTTATGCCGTTTACTTCAAAAACTGTTGATGGCTTTATCAGCAGCCCCGCATAATTAATACCAAGGCTATCCAACGTTTGTGTGGTGCTGTTGCGGCCTTTAATATCAAAATCACTGATATGGTTATTGGCCAGGCTAAGCAGGTTAAAACCTGCATTTTTTAAAACCGAGGCGTATTTTGTAGGCATCCTGAACAGGAAGGCCTTACTTTTTTGATGCAATTTGTAATGTGCAGGATCGCCAGAATCTAATAGCGATCCTTCAAGGTTACCAAATATCACGTTTGCGCCTTTCAGCTCGGGCTTTACCGCATTAAAACTGTTTATGGCGCTATCCGGCGGCAGTGTGGCATTATTAGGGTACGACGTGCCCAGCATAATATCGCCCACGGCTGCAATACAAAGCGAATCGGGTAAAACGGCTTGGGGTTTTGGAGATGCCGGTTTGGGGGCTACAGCCTTTTGTGGCTTTACAGCAACAAGTTTTGGTGGCGGTGTTTGGCAAGCCTGCAAAAGTATAACCAGGCAGGTTATAACAGGCAGTGAACAAGGTTTGGTATAAAAAAAAAGTCCCTTCATATTTATGACGGGACTAAATTAAGTATTTTATTGAATTTCTTTAGTTGCTATTATCGTCGTCGGTATTTGTTGCAACGTTGCTGTTGGTTAGCTGGTCTTTAAATGAGGCTAACAAACGGCCACCTTTATAAAAGTAACGGCTGTAATAATTATCGTCGAGACTGCTGATGGCCACGCCTCTTGATGATGCATGGGCAAACTTTCCATCGCCCAGGTAAATGCCTACATGCGAAATACGGCGGCTGTGAATTTTAAAGAAAACAAGGTCGCCCTCTTTTAAATCGTCTTTACCAACAGGGTTAACCATGCTGAAAATATCGCGCGAACTTCTTTTAATATCCAGGTTAAAAACCTCGCTGTATAACTCTTTGGTAAATGCCGAGCAATCGATACCTTTTCTTGACTCTCCGCCAAAATGGTAAGGGGTGCCTATCCAGTCATAAACAAAGTGAAAAAGTTTCATGTTTGAGGTGGCTGATAAAGCAACACCCATAATTTGAGATAGGTATGTTTTTGCTAAACCCTCTTGTTCGTCGGTTTTATCCTCGGTAACAGCTGGGGTGGTTTTTGTTTGAGCTTGCGAAGCTAAAACAATGAACATTAGGGCAATAGCCAGGGCAAATTTCTTCATTTAATCCGTTAAAGTTGTTGTTAGGGCCAACAAATTGTTTATTAAATTAGACACTTTGTCTATCGTTGAATACAAAACTATCCATATTTTTTAAATTTGCAAATAAAACGTGCTTTTTTTTCAAAAAATATAAATATAAGGGCCTTACTAAAAATGTTATTAATATAAAGCTAATCCTATTACGAAGGATCAATATTTATGGTTACCCTTTTTGTGCATGAATCAGAATTTATTTCAAAATTGAGTAAAAAAGAATCTGAAAAACAGGACGATTGCCGTTTTTTAGCGGTTCAAACACAGAAAGTTAGCAAAAATGCTTTGGTGAAAATTAAAATCGGCCTTATAAAGTTTGGCAAATCAAACAAAATGCTGCCGATATTGCTTACAAAACGCACGGTGTAAGAAATAAAAAATAAAACTGCATAACATTTGGCTCTGGTTTCGATAATTTAAAGGATATAATTAGATTTGCGCTTTACTCCAAGAAATTGACTGTTTAAATACATGAGTTCAATCGAAATAACTAAGGACACTTACCTGATGTGGTACGAACAAATGCTGTTGATGCGTAAGTTCGAAGAAAAGACAGGACAACTATACGGGCAACAAAAAATCAGGGGCTTTTGTCACCTGTACATTGGGCAGGAGGCTGTATTAGCCGGTGCCATGTCTGTAATGAAACAGGAAGACAGCATGATAACCGCTTACCGCGATCACGCACATGCTTTGGCTAAAGGTGTAGAGCCTAAAGCTATCATGGCCGAAATGTATGGTAAAGCAACCGGATGCTCAAAAGGCAAAGGAGGCTCTATGCACATGTTTGATAAAAGCAAACACTTTTACGGCGGTCATGGTATAGTAGGTGGCCAGGTACCGCTTGGTGCGGGTGCTGCGTTTGCCGAGAAATATAAAGGTACTGAGTTTGTGAACATCACATACATGGGAGACGGTGCTGTACGCCAGGGCGCACTTACCGAAACCTTTAACATGGCCGCACTTTGGAAACTACCTGTAATTTTTATTTGCGAAAATAATGGTTACGCCATGGGTACATCTGTTGAGCGTACAACCATTCAAACTGATATTTATAAATTAGGCTTGCCTTACGGTATCCCTTCATCTGCAGTTGATGGCATGGACCCTGCCGCTGTACACGTTGCTATGGACGAAGCTATATCACGTGCCCGTGCAGGTGAAGGCCCAACCTTTTTAGAGATGCGTACCTATCGCTTTAAAGGTCACTCCATGTCCGATCCGCAGAAATATCGCACCAAAGAAGAATTGGAAAGCTATAAAGCAAAAGATCCGATTGAAATGACCAAACAGACTATTGTTGAAAAGCAATATGCCGACGATAAATGGTTTGAAGAGATTGATGCCAAAATTAAAGCTATTGTTGATGAAGCGGTTCAGTTTGCCGAAGAATCGCCATGGCCTGAAGCATCTGAACTATATACCGACGTATACGTTCAGGAAGATTATCCATACATTAGAGATTAATTAAGTCGAAAGTCTTAAGCTCTAAGTCTTAAGTTTTTTGACTTAGGAATTAAGATTTAAAAGGTTTTGAATAAATAGCAAGTCTTTAGCCATAAGTCTTAAGTTTTTTTGACTTAGAACTTAAGACTCCAGACTTAGGACTTAAAAAGTTATTGCTAAAATTATAACACATATAAAAAGTATATGGCCGAAGTAGTTAAGATGCCTAAAATGAGCGATACCATGACCGAAGGGGTATTGGCTAAATGGCATAAAAAAGTTGGCGATAAAGTAAAATCTGGCGATGTATTGGCCGAGGTTGAAACTGATAAAGCTACCATGGATTTTGAATCGTACCAGGATGGCACCTTGTTATTTATAGGTGTTCAGGAAGGTGCAGCCGTTCCGGTTGATGCGGTTATTGCAGTAATTGGTAAGGAAGGTGAAGATTACAAAACCGCGCTGGCTGATAGTGGTAGCGAGTCTGCCGCGAAGAAAGAAGAGAAGGCCGCCGAGCTGGCGCCTATTGCCGATAAAAAAACAACAGCCACCGCGGCGCCAAAGGTTGATTTATCAAGCATCCCGGCTGCGGTTATACGCATGCCGCTTTTAAGCGATACCATGACAGAGGGTACCATTGAAAAATGGAACTTTAAAGTAGGTGATAAAGTAAAAGCGGATGATTCATTGGCCGATGTGGCAACCGATAAGGCTACTATGGAAGTTGTGGGTTATGAAGCCGGCACTTTATTGTACATTGGTGTAAAAGAAGGTGAAGCAGTTGCTGTTAATGGCATTATTGCTATTGTGGGTAAAGAGGGAACCGATATTACGCCTTTATTACAGGCTGGCAGTGATGCACCTGCACCTGTTGCTGAAGCGGCTCCTGAAGCCAAAATCGAAACTGCTGATGCCGCGCCTGCAGCTTCAGCAACATCTGCAGATGACAGCCGCGTTAAGGCATCGCCACTTGCACGTAAAATAGCAAAAGATAAAGGCATCAACCTTAATGATGTAAAAGGCAGCGCAGAAGGCGGCCGCATTATAAAAAAAGATGTTGAAGAATATACACCTGCTGCCAAACCGGCTGCTGAGCCAACACCAGCTGCTGCACCTGCCGCTCCTGCAAAAGCCCCTATTGTATTGCCAACTTATACCGGCGAAGAGAAATTTACCGAAAGGGCTGTTACACAAATGCGTAAGGCTATTAGCCGCCGCTTAAGCGAAAGCTTATTTACTGCTCCGCATTTCTACGTAACCATGAGCATTGATATGGATCAGGCTATTGCAGCTCGTACCCGCATTAATGATGTGGCCCCGGTTAAAATATCGTTTAATGATTTTGTGTTAAAAGCCTGTGCTGTTGCCCTAAAACAACATCCTGCTATTAATTCATCATTCCTGGGCGATAAAATTCGTACCAACGAGCATATTCACATTGGTGTTGCCGTTGCTGTTGATGAAGGCCTGCTGGTACCGGTAATTAAATTTGCCGATGGTAAATCGTTAAGCCATATCTCGGTTGAGGTAAAAGACTTTGCAGGCAAAGCAAAATCTAAAAAATTACAACCTGCCGAAATGGAAGGCTCAACCTTCACCATATCAAACCTTGGTATGTTTGGTGTAGATGAGTTTACCGCTATTATTAACACACCAAATGCTTGTATACTTGCAGTAAGTGGTATCCAGGCAGTTCCGGTTGTTAAAAATGGTGCTGTGGTGCCAGGTAACGTAATGAAGGTAACCCTGAGCGCAGATCACCGCGTGGTTGATGGCGCTACTGCCGCAGCATTCCTGCAAACGTTAAAATCGTTATTGGAAGAACCGGTTAGATTGCTGATATAATTTTGATTTCGGATTTCGGAATTTCGATTTCGGATTTAAATATAGAGAGCGATGGGGGTTATACTTCATCGCTCTTTTTTTGTATCCGCGTACAGTCCCGCTCCTGCGGGATGGTAACCATGGTGTCAGCTTCCAGCTGACGCGGTAAAGCCCTGTGCAAGGGCAATCAATTTATGTACATGCCTGTAAGCATGGTAAACAGCAACAGTAGCCCATTCCAGCCGTGTAAGTAAGCCTATTCCGGTAAATTCGGGCGCAAGGCAGGTGCCTGTCAAATCTTGATTGCTCACAATCTCTTTAAGCTTCTCAGAAACCAACGAAAGCTCATCTGCCAGCGGGGCTTTATCATATTCCTTATCATCGGGTATTAATGTAGGGGCCGCAGGGTATTTGGCATCAAAATCTAAAAATATACCTTTTATGGCATCAACATATTGATCGGGACTGCGCAAGGTAACTTTTACCGGGCCGTTTAAAGTTGAAACTGCGCCCTGCAACGAAAGCCTCAGATGCTCCAGATGCTGCGCCGGTGTCCATGATCCCGGCTGTGGTACACGATTGAAATCGGCAGGTTTAAATGATGCGATAACTTGCATCAATTCATTAATAGTCGAATCAAGCGAAATAGTTAAGGGCTTTGGTAAATTGTTGCTGGGTGCGTTTATAGTCTGCTTCTCCATAGTGCTGTTGATTGATACTCAAATATCGGCAGGCGCAATATTATTCGGCCGGGGCAATATGGACATTTTAAGGGCGATTTGCGACAGTATTCGCTTTCGATGTCATTGAGTTAAGGGGCTTTTCGCGCAAAGACGCAGAGGCGCAAAGTGATTTGCTTATTTTTCCCGGCGTCTTGTCTATCTGGCCATCCCGATAGACAAAGGGCAGGGGCTCAATCGGGGGCATTATAACTCCTTTCGCATCACATAATCATTCATCCAGTAAGGGCCAATGGTAATATCTTCTTCGTAAGCAACAACAAAGCCCATTTTTTCATAAAATGATTTGGCCTGGTTATACCGGTTTACGTTGAGCTCGAGAATTTTTTTTCCTGCCTCCCTGGTTTTTTCCGCTACTTCGTTTATCAATATTTTGCCGTAGCCTTTACCCTGCGTTTGGGGCAGGCAATATAATTTATGCAGTTTATAGATGTCGGGGTTTTCATCGCGCGGCGAGTATGCAGCAAAAGCAACGGGAGTGCCTTCTTCTTCCAGTAACAAGTAGGTTTGCAGGTTATCGCTTACCTGTTTTTCTATTTTCTCTGCCGAATAAATCTCGGCCAGCATAAATTCAATCTGTTCGCGCTCCAATATAGCCGAGTAGGTTGCCCACCAGGTGGTATCGGCTATTTGCAGTATGGTATCAACATCGTTAAGTGTTGCTGTCCTTATAGTATACATTTTTATATTTCTGTTATTCTTCAAAATCGCTTTACGCCTTAAGCTTTATTAAGCTTTTTCTTCCCATATCATACAAAGGTGCAAAATGGTTTCTACCGCCTTTTGCATATCCTGTACCGATACCCATTCCTGCTTGCTGTGAAACGCGTGTTCGCCGGCGAAAATGTTGGGACAGGGCAGGCCCATGAATGATAGCCTGGAGCCATCGGTACCACCTCTTATGCTGCACAATTTGGCGGTTAAGCCAGTGCGGTTTATGGCTTCCATTGCGTTGGCAACAATTTCAGGGTGCTGCTCCAGTACATTTTTCATATTGCGGTACTGCTGGCTGGTAGTTAAGGTGTATGACGAATTTGGGTACCACTTTAAAACCTCGTCGGCCGTTTTCCTAATCACATCGGCATGGCTTTTCAAATTATCTTCGTCAAAATCGCGGATAATAAAATCAATGCCTGCTGTTTCTACATGGCCATCTATACTCACGGGGTGCACAAAACCCTGCATTGCCTCCGTGTGCTCTGGCGATAATTCATCCGGCAAAGCCGCTATAATTTCACCTGCTATTTTTATGGCGCTTTCCATTTTGCCCTTCGCAAAGCCGGGGTGGGCGCTTACACCCTGTATAATCAACCGGGCACCATCGGCACTAAAGGTTTCATTTTCCATGTTGCCGGCGCTTTCGCCGTCAATGGTATAGGCCGCATAAGCGCCAAGTTTGGCAATGTCAACATGTTCTACCCCATGTCCAACTTCTTCGTCGGGGGTAAATAAGATCCTGATATCGCCATGCGTTATTTCGGGATGGTTGATCAGCTGGTAACAGGCATCCATAATTTCGGCAACACCGGCTTTGTTATCAGCGCCCAGCAGGGTTGTGCCGCTGGCCGTTATTACATCGTGGGCCAATTGATTTTTAAGGTCGGGATGATCGGCCAGTTTAATAACCTGCGTGTTATCATCGGGAAGTATAATATCCTGTCCCTGATAGTTTTTATGTACAATGGGTTTTACATTGGCACCGCTGCAATCAGGGGCGGTATCTACATGCGAGCAAAAGCAAATTACAGGCACCTGTTTATTTGTATTTGACGGAATGGTTGCGTACACATAGCCAAATTCGTCCAGGTGGGCATCATGTACACCCATGGCCAGCAACTCATCAACCAATAAGCAGCTTAAATTTTTTTGCTTTTCTGTTGATGGAAACGTAACCGAAGTGGGGTCTGATTGCGTATCAATGGCAACGTACCTTAAAAAGCGGTCGGTCACTGTAAAATTTAGCGGGGAATTAAAACTCATAAGCTATATTAGTGAAATTTTCGGGCCGTTTGTAAACCGGCATGTGCTTTTGTAAATATTGATAAAAATTAACATTGAAAAAATATATTCTGTTTTTTGTTTTAGGCTTTACGATTGCAACAGCTAAGGCGCAAAGTGGGTTTAACTATTACGAGTTTGGTGCAGGTTTTAGCGCAAGCTACGGCAAAGCCGAAGCAGATTTAAAAAAGCAGGATTACCATCCGGCAGTTAGCTTGAATTTTGTTTACAATTATAGCCCGTTTTTGCCCATTACTGCCGAATTGCAAAAGGGTACCTTCTCTGGTGGTGGTGCTTTAAAAAGCCAGGATTTTTCGGGCCGGTATTTTACCAATTCATATTTATCGTTTAATATTCATGGCGATTTACAGGCAGGTGAAATACTTGATTATAGCGATAGTTGGGTTTTAGACCGGATTAAAGGTTTATACATTGGCACAGGTATTGGGTTTATATCCAACAACATGACGCGTATTGAGCGTTTTAACAGGTTTCCGGAAAACGGAGTGGTGTATCCCGACCCCAATTCGGCTGAAGGGTTCCAGGGAAAAAACAACAGCTTGAACCTTATTATTCCTTTAAGGCTTGGTTATGAGTTTAAAATTTTTGATGACTATGATCAGCCCAGGTATGGTATAGATATTGGTGTTCAACACTATTTTGCTCCGGGTGAAGGTCTTGACGGTTATAACGACCCCACATCAAAATATAAAAATAATGCTACAGATCAGTATACCTTTGTAACCATTGGGTTTAAATATAACTTTGGTAATACAACTTCATACGTTAAACTCATCAGAAAATTCCAGTATTGAACGTAGAAGAATTGCGCGATTATTGCCTGCAAAAAACAGGTACAACCGAAGGCCTGCCCTTTGGCGAGGAAACGCTTGTGTTTAAAGTTGCCGAAAAGATATTCCTGTTAATTGGCCTTACAGAAGGCAACCGCTTTAATGTAAAATGCGACCCCGAACTTGCCATTGAACTGCGTGAGCGATACCCGGAGGTTATTCCCGGCTATCACATGAATAAAAAACTATGGAATACCGTTTATATGGATGGCTCATTAACCCGCAAGCAGCTTTGCGAAATGATTGATCATTCCTATGACCAGGTGGTAAAAAGCCTGCCTAAAAAAGTTCAGGCAGAACTCTCGGATTTAACATAGCAGTAAACAAGTTTTTTTGCAGCTGTTTTAACTCTTGATCCCCCTCCGTTTGTAACGGAATTATTCCACATCTTAACCCCTTGAATCTTCACGCTTGATTCTATCTTTGGACAAAAGCAATTTCATGAAATCATTTTTATCAGCCATACTTCTTTTTTTTATTGGGATAAGTGCAAAAGCTCAGTTAACCCCTTTTGAATTAAGCAAGGATAAAAATTACACAGCTACCTATGCCGAGGTTATCAGCTATTATCAGAAGCTTCAAAAGCTCTATCCCCGGCAAATGAAATTGATTAACTATGGCACTACGGATGTAGGCAAGCCGCTAACGCTGGTGGTGCTTTCAAAAAATGGTGTTTTTGATCTCGCGCTGATAAAAAAACAGGATAAACGCGTATTACTTATAAACAACGGCATCCACCCAGGCGAGCCGGAGGGTATTGACGCGAGCATGATGCTGGTGCGTGACTTGTTGAAAAAGAACCAATTGCCGAAAGATGTAGTGATTTGCCTGATAGCGTTGTACAATATTGATGGTAACCTTAACCGTGGCCAAAGCCGGGTAAGCCAAAACGGCCCTGTAGCCTATGGCTTCCGTGGCAACTACCGCAACCTTGATTTGAACCGTGACTTTATTAAGGCCGATAGCCGCAACGCGCTTGCTTTTACACAGATATTAACCACCTGGAAACCCGAGGTGTTTTTAGATAACCATACCAGCGACGGCGCCGACTATCAATACGTGATGACGCTTATAGAAACCCAGAAAGACAAGCAAAACCCGATACTGGCCGATTACACCTCAAAAACACTGACACCGTACCTTTATAGCCACATGAAAAAAAGCGGCTATGAGATGATCCCTTATGGAGCCGGGGAGGAAGGCTTACCAGATTCGGGCATCGTGAGTTTTTTAGAAACTCCCCGTTTTGCAACCGGCTTTACTGTCCAGCATAACATCATCAGCTATATTACCGAAACCCACATGTTAAAAGCCTTTGATAAACGGGTTTATGCAACATACGATTTTATGCAGCATTTGATTGATATAAACCAGCGCGACGCTAAACTTATAGGCGATCTGAAGAAAAAAGCCGATGCTGCCGTTATCGGCCAAAAAATATTCCCCTTAAAATGGGAGGTGGATATGAAAACAGTGGATACCATCACCTTTAAAGGTTACGAGGCCGGCTACAAAACCAGCGATGTAAGCGGGCTAAAACGCTTGTATTACGACAGAAATAAGCCGTACACCAAAGTCATCAAATTTTACAACACCTATAAAGCAACCGCAACTGCCGATAAGCCGCTGGCCTATGTAATACCACAGGCATGGGGCAAAGTGATAGATTTGTTTAAGCTGAACGGTGTAAAAATGCAGCAACTGGCGCACGATACCACGTTAAACCTGCAGATGTATTATTTTGGCGATATTAAAACACCAACACGCCCCTTTGAAGGCCACTACCTGCATAGCAGTGTACAATTAAACCCGGTTGATATGCCCGTAAAATTTTATGCAGGCGATTACGTTGTATATACCAACCAGGCCATTAACCGGTATATTGTAGAAACATTGGAACCACAGGGTATAGATTCTTTTTTTGCCTGGAACTTTTTTGACTCGGTGCTGGGCGAAAAGGAATACTTTTCTGACTATGTTTTTGAAGATAAAGCCGCCGACCTGCTAAAGAAAGACCCCGCCCTGAAACAAAAGCTGGATGATGCCAAAGCAAAAGATTCGCAACTGGCCAACAGCGCGCAGGCACAGCTGTTTTTTGTATATAAAAATTCGCCTTACTTTGAAAAAACATACATGCGCTACCCGGTGGGCCGCATTTTAAACGATACTAAACTCGACCTTAAATAAATGGAAAACCTTATACTGGCCCCCGTAGCCTCGGTAATATTTGCACTAACTATTCTTGTTTCTTTAATAGCCTTCTCTAACCAAAACCTGTACGGTAAGCTTATACTACACCCGTACAATGTATCGCGCGGGCATTATGTTTATACCATCATTACCAGTGGGTTTATTCATAAAGATTGGATGCACCTGCTTTTTAACATGATGTCATTTTACTTTTTTGCTCCAGTTTTGGAGCAAACTATTGGGCATTGGCAATTTGGTATGCTTTATTTTTTAAGCCTGATAATAAGTGATATGCCTTCGGTTTTAAAACACAAAGAAAATTATAGCTATTATAGTTTAGGCGCGTCGGGTGCAATAAGTGCGGTAATATTCGGGTTTATTCTTCATTACCCCTTAGCCAAAATGGGATTGCTTATTTTACCCATATTAGCACCAGCATTCGTATTCGGCATCTTATACCTGATTTATTGTAGTTACGCATCCAAATATAGCCGCGATAACATTAACCACGATGCACATTTATATGGCGCTTTAACTGGTTTGCTGATTTGTTTTCTGCTTAACCCACCTGTGCTATCAAACTTTTTTAGCCAGATTAGCGGAGCAATTCAATCGTTGCTGCACTAACAAAATCGCCATTGGCATTAAACAGGAAGCTCATGGGCGCGTTGGGGTTTTTGATGATCTCTAACAGCAGGAAGCCCCAGTTTTTCCAAAAGTTTTCCAGCACCTGGCCGTAAATTTTGTTCATCCAGTCATCAAACAGGGGTTTGCTGCTGGTGCCGCGTAAGGGGGCGGCTTCTATGTAAATGGTATCGCCCACGGGCATTACCTCGTACTCGGGCAGGCGGTTAAACAGGTAGGCCGAGTAAAAGAACCGTGCGTTCACTTCCTCAAACTGGATGGGGTGTAAAGGTTGATCGGCTATTTTATCCAGCATCTCCTTATGATAGCGGCCGTTTGAGCCATTATCCTGCAGGCATATAACCAAACCAAAATCATTTATCCGCAACGAGAAGGTGAGCGTGTTGATTTCATCGCGATAGCCAAAAACATTATCGGCGTTGTCAACCTTAAATAAAGCAATGCTGTAGGGTTTAAAGCCATCCAGCTCGATAGGCAGGTTAAGCGTTTGCAGCATCAGGTGCAGGTTGCTAAACCGGTGAATAATAGCCTGCGAAATATTAAACTCCTCGCCCTGCGCATGCTGCTGGCGGATGCCTGCCTGAATCTCGTTAAAAATTATCCCGTATAATAATTTGCCGGCCCACTGAAAAAGCTTCAACTCATCAAGTTCTTTTACAGCTTCATAGCCCGTTTCAAACGCGGCGGCTATTTCGGCCTCGAGCGGCTCCAAATATTGTTCGTTTATGGCGGCGCTGCAAGGTAGTCTCAGGTCCTTATACGTGGCCATACTTTCGTCGAGCAATTTAAAGGGCTGGTCTTCCAGGTTATAACGGCTCATGAGCCATTGCGGAAAAACCTGTATCTTTTCTTCTTCAGAATTTAAAGCCTCGCCCGTAAGGAAACATTTGCTATTACTGAAATTAAAACGCTGAAACGGTGAATAAATTTGTGCCGGCATGGCCGCAAAGATAAGCACGAAATTCATTCTAAACTTTTAGCTTTGGTTTTTAACATGGAACTGACATATCAACCCTTCGAATTACAACTTAAACACGCTTTTACCATAGCTAAGTTTTCGCGCACTACCACGCCTGTTATGCTGGTGCAGGTAAAACATGAGGGCTTTACCGGCTACGGCGAAGCATCAATGGTGCCTTACATGGGCGAAAGCCACCAAAGCGCTACTGAGTTTTTAAGTAAAGTTGATATTGGCCGGTTTAGTTATCCATTTAATTTTGGGTCGGTAATCGGTCACTTAGATAGCATAGCGCCCGGTAACCCTGCGGTAAAAGCGGCTATTGACATTGCCCTGCATGACCTGGATGGCAAAATTAAAGGCCAGCCTTGCTGGCAGCTTTTGGGTAGTAACCCCGACCTGATGCCTGTAACCAGCTTTACCATCGGTATTGATACACCCGAGATGATCATCAAAAAAGTAAAGGAAGCCGAAGGTTTTAAAGTGATTAAGGTAAAGCTTGGCCGCGATGCGGATAAAGAACTGATTAGCACCATTCGTTCGGTTACAGATGTGCCATTATATGTAGATGCCAACCAGGGCTGGACAGATTTGCAGCAAAGCCTGGATATGACCTATTGGCTGCAGGAGCAGGGCGTGCAGCTGATAGAGCAACCCATGCTTAAAACCGACCCGGATAGCAATGCCTGGCTCACAGAGCGCAGCCCTATTCCCATTATTGGCGACGAGGCCGTACAGCGCTTTGAGGATGTAGAGAAAGCCAAAGGCGTATACACGGGCATCAATATCAAACTCATGAAATCGGCCGGGATGTATGAAGCTAAACGAATGATAAACAAAGCACGCGAACTGGGCCTGCAAATCATGATTGGCTGTATGACCGAAACCAGCTGCGCCGCATTGGCCGGTTTAGCCCTCGCCCCCCAATGCGATTGGGTTGACCTTGACGGCCCCTTCCTGGTAAGCAACAACCCATACCAGATGCCCGGTTTTGCCGATGGTAAGTATATTTTAAATAACGACCCCGGACTGGGATTACAATAAATGCGAATTTATAAACACGAATTTCACGGATGAAGGCTAATTATCACTAATCTGTTTCATAAATTCAAATGATTTGCCCGGCGCACAGGGTTCGTGTTTATTAGTCACATTGGTGAAATTAGTGCCTTATAATCAGCGTCTATTTAAGATTCGTGAAATTCGATTCAATTGGTGAAATTCGTGTCAAAATAAATTATTGACATTCGTGTGAAATGAAAGCTTTAATCATTGGCTCCGGTATAGCAGGCATCGCGACGGCGATAAGGCTTGCGGTGCAGGGCTACCAGGTTGAAGTTTTTGAGGCGAACAGCTATCCCGGCGGTAAACTATCTGAATTTGAGCAGGACGGCTTCCGCTTTGATGCCGGGCCAAGCCTGTTTACGATGCCGCAGTATGTGGATGAATTGTTTACCCTTGCCGGTAAAAACCCCAAAGATTTTTTTAACTACCAAAAGCTGGATAAAGTTTGCCGGTACTTTTATGAAGACGGCACCCAATTAAACGCCTACGCCGATACTGAGCAATTTGCTGCCGAAGTGAATAATGTTACCGGCGAACCTGTTGCATCAATAAAAAAATACCTGGCCAACAGCGCAACCATCTACAATATAACCAATCACGTTTTCCTGGAACAATCGCTGCACCGGCTTAAAACATTTTTGAGCCGGGATACAGCTAAGTCGGTTTTGGGTTTGCCGGGGATAGACGCCTTCCGGACGATGCACAAGGCCAACGCGGGCTATTTTAAAGACGACCGCCTGGTGCAGTTTTATGACAGGTATGCCACCTACAACGGATCAAACCCATATGCTGCCCCGGCGACGCTGAACGTGATACCGCATTTAGAGCAGCATTACGGGGCTTATTTCCCCTTGGGGGGTATGTATAGCATCACGGGCAGTTTAGTTAAACTGGCAGAATCTTTAGGGGTTATATTTCATTACAACTCAAAGGTAGATGAGATAGTTTTAGATGCCCGCAAAGCCACCGGCCTAAAGGTGGGGGATAACACCGTCAACGGCGATGTCATCATATCCAACATGGATGTTTGGTTTACCTATCATAAGTTACTGAGCAGCAGCCCGAAATTGTTCCCCAGGAAGATATTGGGCCAGGAGCGCAGCAGCTCGGCGCTGATATTTTACTGGGGTATCAGCAGGCGGTTCCCTGAACTTGATTTGCATAACATTTTTTTCAGTACCGATTACAAGGCCGAGTTTGACCACATCTGGAAGGATAAAGATATCTTTCACGATCCAACTATCTATCTCAATATCAGCTGTAAATACAAGCAGGATGATGCCCCCGACCGCTGCGAAAACTGGTTTACCATGATCAACGTGCCGGCCAACGTAGGGCAGGAATGGGATACCCTTGTTGCTACCGCCCGCGAAAACATCCTCAAAAAACTCACCCGCATTTTGGGCGACGATATCGAAAGCCTCATCCTATCCGAAACCGTCCTCGACCCGCGGCAGATTGAGAGCAAAACCTCATCCTACCAGGGTTCGTTGTATGGCACCAGCAGCAACAGCCGGTTCGCGGCATTTTTGCGGCATGCCAATAAATCGGCCAAAATTAAAAACCTGTATTTTTGCGGGGGGAGTGTCCATCCGGGCGGGGGGATACCGCTTTGTTTACTGTCGGCAAAAATTGTAAGCGGCTGGATTGCCAATGATTTCCCTCAAACTTCTTAAAGCACGTTTTTGCCAAAAAAACTTCAGTTTTATAGCTAAAAACGACAGAAAACAGGTAAAAAAAACCGCTGTTTATTTCAAAAAAAACATAAAAAATTTCAAACTTTTTCAACTTTAAAAAGTACCCTTAACTTTTGTTAAAAAATTTCCAATAAAAACTCCGCTTTCAAACATCGTCTGCTTTCATAAGTCATAAAATCCGGACTTGTTTTCAATATCGAACACCGAATTCCCAATGTCGAATAATGAAGGGAAAACTTCAGTGTTGGAAATTCATTATTCGATATTATTTTTACTTTCCTTTAATTAACTACATAGGGTTAGGGGGCTTATATTTGCGGCATGGATCTTCAACTATTCGATAAGCAGGTTTATGCCGACCGGCGGCAGGTGTTAACCCAAAACATGGCCAACGATGGCCTTATTGTGCTGCTGGGCAACGAGGAAAGCAGCATGAACTATAAGGATAACCATTTCAGCTACCGCCAGGATAGCAGTTTCCTGTATTACTTCGGGCTGGATGTTGCCGGGCTGGCCGCGGTTATTGATACCGACACCGGCGAAGAAGTAATCTTCGGCAAGGAGCTGAGCATCGACGATATCATCTGGACAGGCGTACTACCTACCGTGAGCGAAATGGCCGCCCTGGTTGGCGTTACCCAAACCCGCCCGTACAACGATATTATCCACTACATCCACAAAGCACAAACCACCGGGCGCAAGCTGCACATACTGCCGCCTTACCGCCCCGAAAATAAAATTAAACTGGCCGCCTGGCTCAATGTGAGCCTGCAGGATGTGGCCGATCATGTTTCGGTAAAACTCATCAAAGCCGTGATTGCCCAGCGGGTGATTAAAACCCCGTTGGAGATTGCCGAAATGGAAAAAGCGGTATCTATAAGTGTGGATATGCAGCTGGCCGTTATCAAAAACACCCGCCCCGGCATTAAGGGATACGAGCTGGTTGCCAAAGCCAACGAGGTTGCCATTGCGGCCGACTCGCGCCTTGGTTACCCGGCCATTATTACGCCCCGCGGCGAAACCCTGCACACCCATTACTACGGCCATACCCTGCAGGACGGCCAGATGCTGCTATGCGACATCGGCGCCGAAAATGCCATGCACTACGGCGGCGATCTTACCCGCACCGTTCCCGTGGGCCAGAAGTTTACCACCCGCCAGGCCGAACTATACGAGGTGGTGCTTAACTCTATGGACCACGCCATCAGCATGCTGAAACCGGGCGTGCGTTATAAAGACATTCACCTGGCCGCCTGCCAGAAACTGGTAGAAGGGCTAAGCCAGGCAGGCATCATGAAAGGCGACCCTGCCGAAGCCGTTACCGCCGGCGCGCATACCATGTTTTTTCAATGCGGATTGGGCCACATGCTGGGTATGGATACCCACGATATGGAAGACCTTGGCGAACCCTACGTAGGCTACACCGATACCCTTAAAAAGGAAACCACCGTTTTCGGCCTCAAATCCCTGCGTCTGGGCCGCGAACTGGAAGCCGGCTACGTACTCACCATCGAGCCCGGCATCTACATCATTCCCGAACTCATCGACCGCTGGCAGGCCGAAAAGAAATATGCCGATTTCATCAACTACGATGTACTGAACACCTACCGCGATTTCGGCGGGATACGGATTGAGGATAACTTTTTGATAACCGATACCGGCAGCCATTTGCTGGGTAAATACTTGCCTAAGAGTTTGAAGGAGATAGAGGGGTTGAAGTAGATGTGCAGATGTGCAGATTAACTTCGTTGAGGGCTTCGCCGTTTCAGATGTGCAGATGAGGGTTGGAATTTTAACTTCTGAATTCATGTGAAGGCCCCAGCGCAATTCCCCTCACTTTTCCCTGTCATGCTGAGGAACGAAGCATCTATTCGCGAACTTTACAGGGCCGCAATGCAAGGTGGAGAACAGATTCTTCGTGCCTACCCATGACAAGTTTTCTTTTCGAGGTGCGTAGGCTTGTCACCCTGAGCCTGTCGAAGGGGTGCGCGGAGAGGCCTTTGCCCACTATGGTTCGACAAGCTCACCATGACAACCCTTTTATGATGTCATCCCCCCTTTATAATCCACAAAAATTACCACTCAGCACAACACCGCTCTTTTACATCGCGCCCCCATAGCGATAATCCCAACCCGCGTGCCGGCCCATGCCTCAAAATGCCTAAGCCACCATCAATAATGCCTAATTGGCTATAAAACCACTGTGGGTTTTAAGGCAGATGCCCCATTTTTGACTCAAATCAAACAAAAAACACACAGAAATCATGACAACAAAAACAGCAAAAACAATTTTTTGGATCGGTACAGCATTAACCTCAATATGGTTTGGCACCAGCGGCATTTGCGAACTTACCACCAATAAAATAGTATGGGATATCACCCTCAAATTGGGCTACCCGGCCTACTTTATTTATGTACTGGGCGTAGCCAAGGTATCGGGCATTACCGTTCTGTTAATCCCCAACAAACTGCTCCGGTTAAAAGAGTGGGTATTTGCAGGCGTATTTTTCGATATCATTTTTGCCTTCTTCTCCAAGCTCATCGTCATCGGTCCATCCGCCACTATCGATGCCCTGGTGGCCTTCAGCATCGTAACCGTAACCTATATCATGTTCAGGGAGGTGTACCCGGCAAGTTATACCAGTGCCGTGGCCGGTGCTTAAAATCAAACGATGGCACCGCGCAGATTGACGAAAGCCCTGCTGTACCGTCAGGGTCTCTCAACTATAGTTAAACTGATGTTCCAAACTATCGTCATTGCGAGGCACGAAGCAATCCCGAACTATGTGGGACTTAGCATGTAGGGGATTGCTTCGTGTGTCGCAATGACGGATATCCGATACTGACAGTCAGTAACTTATAAATATGTCATTATAAGAAACGAAGCAATCGCCAACTGTGCAAACGTCTCCTGAAGCTCTGAGTACTGGCCCCTGTGCGATTCCCCTCTCGAGAGGGGCGGAGGGGTGTGTTATATGCGCGCGACTGAACGCTGAAAAACACACCCCTGCTAACGCGCTTCCCATCGCGCCCCCTCTCGAGAGGGGAACAAAAAGTAAGGGGTTTTAAAAAGACAAAAGCCCCCCATGCAATTCCCTTTTGAGAGTGGACGTAGAATGACGCCACCCTTTTTATATTCCATTCCCCGACATATTCCTAAATTATTACCTTTAACTAAATTGACTGTTTATGAATAAAGTATTTTACCTGTGTGTCGCGTTAGTTGTTTTGGGTGCCTGGAAATACCAGGACGATCACAAAAAAGGTTTTGTTGATGTTGCCGGGATCGACTCCCTCACAAAACCCGGCGATAATTTCTTTCGCTTTGTTAACGGACGCTGGTACGATACCGCCAAAATTGCAGCCGATCAATCGGGCGTGGGTTCGTACAGCTTCATGAACATTCCGCAAAAGCTGCTGCTGCAAAACATCCTGGATAGTGTTTCAAAAGCCCGGAACCCCATGGGCAGTATCGACCAAAAGGTAGGCGATTTTTACGCCTCGGGTATGGATACCGCAACCATTAACCAACGCGGGTACCAGCCCATTAAACCGGTACTGGCACAAATTGATGCTATTGCCAATGTACCTTCACTCATCAAATTTGTAGCTGCGCAACTAAAAACCGGGAACGGCCTGATAATCGACTTTGGTATTTATCCCGATAACAAAAACAGCAGCATCAATATTGCCCATGCATCGCAAACCGGCATTGGTTTGCCAGAGAGGGATTATTATTTTAAAACAGATTCATCTACGCTTGGCATTCAGCAGGCGTATAAAAAATACTTAGGCACCCTGTTCCAGTTAACCGGGAGCAGCCCTGCCGCTGCCACAAAAAACGCGGCTATCGCCTACGGCATCGAGCAGCAAAACGCGGCATCGCATAAAACCAATATTCAATTAAGGGATGTTAACGCCAATTACCATAAGGTAGCGGTTGCCGCCATCAGCAAAACACAACCTAATATAGGCTGGCCAACATTGTTGGCCGAACTGGGTGCAACAACCGACTCGGTTGATATGGGCCAGCCCGCTTATTACGATAAGTTGAACGGACTGTTGAAATCGGTACCCATAACCGACTGGAAAATTTATTTAAAAGCCGCCACCCTCCAAAACTACGCCGAAACATTGAGCAAACCATTTGTAGATGCCACGTTTGAATTTGATAAAGTATTGAACGGGCAGGCCGTACAAAAAACCCGCAGGCAAATCATGACCGAAAACGTCGACAGTTATTTGGGGCAGGCTTTGGGGCAGTTGTATGTGAAACGATATTTTAACGAAGATGCCAAAAAACGCGTGCTGGTACTGGTAAACAACCTGCAAAAATCCTTCGAAAACAGGATCAATCACCTCGACTGGATGAGCGACAGCACCAAACAAAAAGCAAAAGAAAAATTGTACGCCATCACCAAAAAATTAGGCTACCCCGATAAATGGCGCAATTACGATAAGGTACAAATTAACCGCACCAAATACTTTGAAAACATCCTGTGGCTGAAACAAAACGACTATCAATATCAATTGGCCAAGCTGAACAAGCCGGTTGATAAAACAGAATGGGGTACAACGCCATCTACGGTTACCGCTTATTACAATCCCTCGTTTAACGAGGTTGTTTTCCCGGCGGGCATCCTGCAGTTTCCGTATTTCGATTTTGCGGCAGACGACGCTATCAATTACGGCGGCATCGGCATGGTAATTGGCCACGAAATGACGCACGCCTTTGACGACCAGGGCGCGCAGTTTGATAAAGACGGCAACGTAAAAAACTGGTGGACAAAAGAGGATTACGAAAAATTCAGGGCCAAAACAAAACAACTGGCCAATTTATATGGCTCGTTCACCGTTTTAGATACCGTACATATAAAAGGCGCGCTCACCCTGGGCGAAAACACGGCCGACAATGGCGGTATAGCCATAGCCTACGACGCCTTTAAAATGACAGACCAAGGCAAAGGCAACACCAAAATTGACGGCTTCACGCCCGACCAGCGCTTCTTCCTGTCCATAGCCCGCATCTGGCGTGTAAAAACCCGCGACGAGTTCCTGCGCACCTACGTAAACACCAACCCCCACTCGCCCGCCATGTGGCGTGTAAACGGTCCGCTAATGAATTTCGCCCCGTTTTACAAAGCATTTAACGTACAGCCAGGCGATAAAAATTACAAGGCAGAAGAGCAGCGGGTTAAGATTTGGTAGGGGGGCCTCCATTGTTGTCCGGAAGAAAAATAAAAGCGCAGGGGACTGTGCGATTCCTTCCTTGGGGAAGGGGAGGTAGGGGTTAAATCAGGCGTTAATCCCTACCTCCCCTCGCTTGTACAAGCCCTCAACCAAACTAATATCATGGGCGTTCCCGTTGGTAGAAACGGGCCGTGCTTTCCCCTCATACGCGCACAGGGCATTAGGCGCGAGGCCGGTATCCGGTTCAATCACTAACGCGAAAACCGTTAAACAAGAAATCCCCGATGTTATCATACATCCGGGATTTTTTAGCTTCTGGCCGGTGTTACCAACGTAGCAGCCAGGGTTTGCGTTTTAAAATAGCCTTTGTTGGGAACCAATTTGATGATTGTCTTTGGCCTTCCGAGAGGCTAAATGGACGGGGCATAACACCGACCACCGGCTGAATATGCAAATCCCGGATGCGATTAAACATCCGGGATTTGCATATTCATTACTTAGCATGCGGACCATAATGGGGACCCTTGCGATAGCGTTCAAAAGCCATTGCGGTAGCTAGGCGAGAAAGAAAATTGCAAGAGTCATGAAATGTAGGCGTGTGGGATGCCGGATTTCTGCCTTTTTGTCATCCATTAAGAGAAAAGCTGATTTCGTTGCACTTACCTCTCGGTTAATTCACCCGTTACGAAAAGAAATAAATATCAGTTTAAGTAAAAAACACATGCAAAAACAATATCAAACGCAATAAAATAATAATAATAATTATTTTTTTAGCCGCTACACGTTTTTTTTCTTCAAACTGGCAAAAATATTGACTATCAAATAAATACGATTGCACCCAAAAAACTAAATTACTCATTTGATATTATTGGGATTACTTATTGAACAATTATAAATAAATAAAAGATAATGATAAAATTCTACGGAGATCTTTCGACGTTAAAAACGTTATTAGCGGAGCATGGCATCAATGGAAATTGGTCATCGAATGGTGGGACAGATAAATTCACTACTCAAGATGGTGGAATTTTAACTTGGTACCAAAGTACAGGCACCTTGCTAAGTCAAGGAAAAGGGCCTTCCAAATTAAAAATCGATGGGTTAATTAAAAGTTTAAATAAGCCTGAAGAAAGAGCAGCCGTTGTGGTAGCAGAGGATGTGGATACAAATCCAGGACTTTTTGTAGTTTATGGACATGATGAAACCAGCAGGGACCAATTAGAGTTAGTTTTGGGTAAACTTGGCATTCAACCGTTCATACTTGCCAAATCAAGTGGCCAGGGAATGACAATCATTGAAGCATTAGAAAAGCAAGTTGGGCAAAATGGATCGGCAGGAGTTGGAATTGTACTTTTAACTCCCGATGATAGGGGCTATTCGAAAAAAGAAGGTGAAACTGGCATTAAAGATAGAGCCCGTCAAAATGTAATTTTGGAAACGGGCATGTTAATTTCCAAACTCGGTCGTGCCAATACAATCATATTGGTTAAAGGAAGCCTTGAACGTCCATCTGATACTGATGGAATAATCTACCTATCTTATCAAAATCATGTTAAAGAGACTGTCTTAAAATTAGTTGAACGACTGGAAAACGCTGGTTTTAATATCAATCATAAAAAAGCTTTGGAAGCTGCACAATAATGGCAATAAACAAACAAAAATTTTATACTGTTTGGATTGGGCGTAAACCTGGAGTTTATTCTTCGTGGGAGGAATGTCAAATACAGGTAAATGGATTTGAGAATGCTCTTTATAAAAGCTTCCCTACCAAAGAAGAAGCAGACAATGCCTTTAAGCGTGACAGCAAGGAATATATTGGCGTCAATCAATTTCAAACAAGCCTAACAGATTTAGAATTACTTCAAATCGGCAATCCGATTGAGAATAGCATTTGTGTTGACGGCGCTTGGAATACTGCAACCAACGCAACAGAATATCAAGGAGTGACCTATCCTCAAAAGGATAAACTGTTCCAGGCTGGGCCGTTTAGCGCCGGGACCAACAATATTGCGGAGTTTCTTGCAATAGTTCATGCATTAACAATTTGCCAAAATAACTCCTCATTTAAAGCGGTTTACTCAGATAGTAAAACGGCTATTGCTTGGATCAATAAGAAGAAAGCGTCAACAAAAATTGCTCATATAGATGCAAACAATCAAATTATTGGTATAGTACGCAGGGCTGAAGATTGGTTGCTAAAAAATGAATATCAAATTCCAATTCTCAAATGGGAAACCGCGGCTTGGGGTGAAAATCCCGCCGATTTTGGAAGAAAATAACACCAAATTTTATACGTATTTTTATCAAAAAAACCTAATCACTTTAATACATCATGGAGTATTTTTGGCAGTCTATTCGCACTAAATCTTATTGGACATATGCATTATTTTCTATTGATAGCGTAAAGAGTTTTTTAGCAGCATTAGGCGGATTTTGGCTTTTAATCGAAATGGCCAACTTCTTCAAGGTAATTGCATCAGACACATTACCGTCCTACACCTTTATTGTATTAATTCTAATTTCAATCATTATCGTAATTGTTACGAGACGGCCGATTTCGAAAATTACTTATAAATTAGCGGGAAGAGACTTAAACATTGAAGTTGTTATCGGCAATCTGTTTAGATTTAAGGGGCAAAAAGTAATCAGTACAAATACAACTTTTGATACAGATATCGCAAACGGTGTAATCGCCGCTAACAGTTTGCAAGGGCAGTTTACAAATAGTTTCTATCCGCAGCGCATTGGTGTAATGGACCAGGCAATAGATGAGCAGCTTGTGAATATCCCCTTTGAAATCTTCAATAAAATTACTGGCAAAAACAAGAAATATCCTATGGGAACAACCGTCCGCGTAGATATTGGCAATGACGTGTTCTATCTTTTAGCTATGTCAGACCTGAGCTACGATAATACGGCGAAAACAACCTTTGAAAATATTATTGAGTCCATGGATCGATTATGGGAATTTGTAATCGCAAAAGGCGAAAACGATCCCTTAGTGATACCTTTGATCGGTACAGGGAGAGGGAGAATAACAACCAATCGAAAGCGTCTTATTGCCCGAATTGCGCAATCATTCATTCGGGCATCAGAAGACCAGATATTCAGCAATAAATTAGTAATTGTAATCCATCCAAAGGATGCCAAAGAGTACGGCATTAATTTATTCGAAGTCAAAGATTTGCTTAATCATTATTTACCTTAAACTAAATCAAAATAAACCTTATGGCATACAGGAACGGAACCTACGTAGCGTTTCACGCAAACGGAACGAACTATCCTCTCGACTCTGATATAAAATATTATAACTTGCTTAAAGCTTGGGCTGATAGGCAAGATGATTGTTTCACAATGATCAACAGCCATGATAAAACATCTGCTGTAAGAGATAGCAGCTCTAAGGAAACCCTTAAGAGAAGTTTAAGGGAAAGGCTAAAAAATAGTAAACATATGGTGTTAATCATTGGCGAAACCACAAAGCAAGATGATGATTGGATACCATTTGAAATTGAATATGCGGTAGACATCTGTAAACTCCCCCTAATAGTTACCTATATAGGCTACGAATACATTCAAGCTCCCAACCAACTTTCATATAGCTGGCCTTCCGCGTTAAAAAGGAGGATTGATAATCAAACGTTGAGTGCGATTCATATTCCATTTAAGAAACAGGTAATAAACAATGCTATTGGCCAATTTTCACATGATAAGTATCCTTTAGGCGGAGCGTTAGGCATTTACGGAAAAGAAGCTTATGCAAGCTTTGGCATAAGTGTTAAGTAATCAAGCCTTACAATAAGAAAATAAAAAATCATCTGAATTTGTCGATACAATTTAAAATATGGCACATAAATTTTTTATAAGTCATTACAGAGGAGATAAGGCAGTAGCTGAGTTGTTCTCAAATGCTTTAAGACGCATAACCCTTGGTCAAATCAGTCCTTGGTTTTCATCTGATGCAAGTGGAGTAGGTGGACTCAAACCTGGCGGCATATGGTTTAACGACATCCTTTCGATAATTAACCAAAGCAAAGCTGTGGTCACTTTATTGACCCCTAACAGCATTAACAGACCCTGGTTGTATTATGAAGCCGGCATCGGACAAGCATTGGAGGATTGTGAAATAATTCCTGTTTGTATCGGGGTAAATAGGAACGATATTCTGCCGCCTTTGGGTTTATATCAATGTTATCAACTTAACGATTACCGCTCTATAGTCGAATTTTTTTCTAAACTATTGAATCTTTTTGCAATCACTTTTGACGAAGAACTTTCGAGGTTTGTAATAGAAAATCTTGTGAGCGAAATTTCTAAAATTACTTTTGCGAATGAAGAGAAAATAAACGAACCTAATGAGGCGGTCGAAAAAATAATTGAGAATTTCAAAAATCACATAGATAAAAGGTTCCTTGAAGTATTAGAGAAGCCGACCTATACTATTGCTGGCGATAATCTAAATATCAAGATTGACGATTCTAAAGCACAACCGGCACCAGAAGATACTACATACTCTGTACAATTTGACATCGACTTTCCAAAGTTTAAGAATAAAAATCTCTTCATTGATGTTAGACAGAGCGATACTTTTCAAAGTTTAACAAATAACCTTTATTTTATGATTAGTGAGCATGTTGGTGCTTTTAAGTATTTAATACAATGGGTTATAGTGGATCCGCGAACTAATAAACATGTGATTATTCGTGAAATATCGGATCTTATTCCTGCTACTACAGTATTTAAACCTAATACAAAATGGAAAATTGTTAAATTAGATAAACCGTATGATCCAAAGGATAGTACCGATAGGATGCTCAACTACAATTCATAACCCCCCCTTGGCGCAAGTGTTGTGCGGCAGCCTGCGGGTGGCTCACTTGTGCCTTTGTAAAACAACTAATCATTTCGTAATCCTCACACCCGCCAATACTCATGTCCCGGCGTTAGTGTGCCTTTTATATCCTGCAAACGCACAAGTCACCCTGTCCCCATTTCGGCGTTCAAGACTTGCGCCAAGGAGGGATTTACTTCGGATATGACCTTGTTGAAACTGATCTATCTGGCCCATAGCAACATCAAACAAAAATGGACCATGCCACTTTCAAACTGGGCCATGACCGCTCAGAAACTGGCCATTTGGTTTCCCGGAAGAATGATATTAGATTTGATGTAGCAGTCACGCCCGGTCAGGCTCCCGGCCCATGGGCCGGGAGCCTGACCGGGCGTGACACAGTTTATTTTACAGACCCCGAAGAAACACAAAGACTCTTTAGCTAACGCTCTTGCTATGGCGCAATAAAGTATTTAGGCACAAGTACCCGCCGCTCACGGTTACCCCCTCATACTTGCGCCAGGTACGGAACCTGACTGTCAATTGTTAAATCGCTGACAATGGGACTGATACACTACCGCCACGACCTCACTTATATCTTTCAAATATTGGATTCTCAGGATCTTTATTAAATTCAGTACTATCACTAATAAAAAATGAATAAGCGTCGACTGTATGTTTTGGGCCTCCACTATTACCAGGGGATCCTATTGTTTCATCAAAATGAATCTTGTTGTTTATTTCAATTATACTATTCTTATCATAATAATAATCTATCTCATACCAGTCACCAAAGCTCTTATCGTAAGGTATCTTAAAATCTGAAGGATCACCTGTAATCATGTAGACATAACCATTGTTAAAACGAAATGGCTGCACGCTTTTAGCTGTGTCGGTGTAAATAATATTTACCCAACCTTTGTAACCTTTGGGAATAAAATAAATTATCTTATTATCATTTTTTCTGCATGATGAAATACAAAATACTACAGCCAAAGCCGATATGACTATAAAATTTTTTTTACTAATGCTTAAAACGTTCATCATTATTCTCCTTTACCTTTGGGCTTGGTTTTTCTTTATCTTTCTGTGGAGTTTCCCCCTTTGGCGCAAGTGTTGTGCGGCTGCAAGTTGGAGGATCACTTGTGACTTTCTTACGAAATCCCTCGATTTAGTAACAGCACTCAACTTCCATCAAAATACCGCCTTTTTCCTCGTAATTACTGGCACTGCTGTAAAGATAGTCGGCAGCTTCAGCAACCAGACCTGCTTTAACAGGGTTTTGATGAATGTATTCTAATTTTTGCGAAAAGAGATTAGAATTTGGATGTAATTCAATTGGATGGTTTTCCTGCTCCCAAAATTGATAATGGGTGTTGTTACCATTTGCTTTACCGGCATCTGCAAATATGCGAAGCATCCAATCCCGTCTGCTTTCTGAAAGATTACCAATTATTTCCTGAATAATTTTTATCGAAGAAAACTTTTTCATATCCCGCATAATTGCTGATAAGCTTTGTTTTCCTTTACTACTTATAATTAAATGCACATGGTTGCTCATAATCACGTAGCCATGAATGGTCCCTTTTCTCTGATGCAATGCCGAAAGCTTTCTATTAAAATATCCCGGTAAAACTGGCGGTAAAAACATCAACCCATTCTACAACAGCAAATGTTACAAAGTAAATCCCCTCGGGATCAGCGAATTTATATTTTGTGCTCATGCATTAAAAATAGATGATGCTTGCTATAAAAGCAACAACCAAATTCAATTTTTAAGTACATGTCTTGTGCTGGGGCAGGTACCGTAGCTGACCTTTTGCGTGCAATTTGCATGGCTTACAAAAGTCACAAGTGATCCTCCCGCATGCAGCCGCACAACACTTGCGCCAAGGATGTGTAAAAACCTTTAACTTTAGTCGGCATAACGTTTTGTGAATAAATACAATATGTTAATATTTGTATATTCAATTGAACACTTTCAGTTAAATAAACCAATTATGAAATTAAGGCTAATTTTATCATTTCTTCTTTTAACCATTTCTTTTACTGTATTTAGCCAGGAAAAGCAGAACGTAACTATTGTTGAAAAAGGCTTAATTAAAGTAGCTGTCATGTACCCTTATGCCGAAGGCAAAACCTTTAATATGGAATATTATGAATTGAAGCACATGCCAATGGTAGCGCGGTTTTTAGGATCGAATTTGGTTAAATACACCATCGAAAAAGGGATGGCCAGTGGTATCCCAAACCAACCGCTGCCCTTTATGGCTATTGGCACATTTTATATAAAAAGCCTAAGCGACTATCAAACTGCTATCGCGCCAAACAGAGACGCCATTCGTGCTGATTTTTCAAATTATACCAATATTACTCCCGTCATTTTGGTAAGTGAGGTGATAAAGTAAACATACCATTTTTATAAAATGGTATCAGCTTGCTGCCCTTCTCCGCAATAGGGATAGAAGTGGGTACCGGCCCCGCGCTTAAGGCCTGCAGGCGTATGAACGCATAGCCCGGACCGCAAGTATTGCCCGGGAAAAGAATCAAGAGACAAGAATCAGGAATCAAGATTTTTAATACGTAAATATTTTCCTTCAGCCCCACTGACAGGCAAACGCCATGCTAAGCATACGCCACGCAAATCCCGGATGTTATAATATATCCGGGATGGATAGATTGTTTTTAAGCCATAGCAGCTCTTTTTCCGTTTAAACAGATTTGAGAAGCATAATACAGCCAACTTTCAAAATATTTACATATTTTTAGTTTTTGAAAACCTTATCACTCATTTAATGAAAGTACTAAACATCCCATTCTTTTACATACTTGTTATCCTGTTGTTTGCCGGCTGTAAAAAGGATAAACAGGATACGCCTAATCCCGATAGCAACAAGCCCGATATTGAAACTGTTGATGCTACTGTTTATCCGGATGGCGGTGTTACGTTAAAAGGCAGGATAAATAAACTGCCTTTGGGGTTAAAGCAATTGGGTTTCGTCATCTCGACAGACAGCCTTTTAAAAACACCATTAAATATAGTTTTACTCAAACAAATTCCTTTAACCGGCAACTTCACCGTTGATATTAACGGAGGTATAATTAAGGATAAAAAATATTATTACGCGGCTTATGAAGTGGATTCGACTTTTCGGTATAAGCTTTATAATAAAAAATATTTTGTCGCCAGCGGATCAAGAAAAGTCAAAATCAACTCCATATATCCTCTTAAGGCTGATATTGGCGACACGCTCACGATAACAGGCAAATACTTTACCGGACAACCTATCACCGTAAAATTTGATCAGCAACCTGCTGATCTTATACCTAAAAGCGACAGCGTACTGCAAGTAGTGGTGACACCTTATTTAACAAACGCTAAACCACTGATAACGCTGAGCGCCAACAGCCAGACAGATACCCTTAGCGATAAATTTTCGCTGTTTGCACCGGTCATAACCAACTTTACATTAAGCGGTACTTTTAGGGATGTGGTTGTTATAAACGGCGATCACTTCAGAAGTGTAACCGGAACCACTGAAGTTAAATTCGGTAATATTAAAGCTACTATACAAAGTGCAGGCAAAAAGCAGTTACAAGTGATAGTGCCCGATGATTTGGAACATAGTGCAAGTAAGGTAACTGTTACTGCCCAATTTCAAAGTACAACCGGCGCTGGTGTGTTTCAAATAACAAAGCCCCAGATCACAAAAGCTACACTATCTGGCTATGTTGGTGATGTTGTTACTATTGAAGGAAAATATTTTCACCCCGATGGTTATCGAAATGGCGTTATCTTCGAAACAACGGCCGCCGGTTCTGTTTCCGGAAACACCACTAAGTTAACGGCCGAAATACCAAACGGCGGTTACCCAAGGCGAAAGGCCACTATAAAAGTAAAAGTGCTGGACGATATTGTTGCCTATAATGTTGATTTAAAAATTAATGATAAATGGGTGGTAGTGAATAACAGCCTGCCGTTTTCGCTTGGTTACACGGTAGGTGCGTTTACCATTAATAATGTTAGCTATGTAGTGGCAGCATTGGATAATGATTACCAGACAAAGTATCTATGGCGGCTTAACCCGGCCGATTTTTCATGGCAGCGCATCAGTATGCCCTTTGGTTTCGAGACCGGGTTGGTTACAGCTGTAGGTGGCAAAGCATACTTATTTGCCAATTCAAGCAGTTCAAGCAGTTTTTGGGAGTACGATGCAGCAAGCGGTAGCTGGACAAAGAAAGCCAACTTCACCACCAACCCAAGGCACGCAGCTACCATATTTTCAATAGGCACCAAAATATACCTTGGCCTGGGCTTTTTGTACAGCAGTAACAGCAACAACAACGACCCCGACAACTCATTTTACGAATACAATATTGCACAAAACGTATGGAAAAGGGTTGCCGATTACCCTGCACAGTTTAGTGATGGCGTAAGAGTTAATGCAACATCGTTTACGCTTGGTAATACAGCTTATGTTGGGGGTGGCGCAAGCAACACCGGAATGTACAGTTATTACAGCTATGCACCTGCAGCTAATTCGTGGACAAAGATTGCCGACTTTCCGGATGCACGCAGCAATGCTATTCCTTTTACAATTAACGGTTACGGCTATGTAGCAGGAGGTATCCCGGTTGGCGGCTCGCCTTACCGTGATTATTATAAATACAATGCAACTGCCAACACCTGGACAAAGATGAATGAAACAATTGGCATATGGCCTTTAGGTGCAACTGGCATTGATTATGGGTTTTCTTTTATCAATAATGGCAATGTATACATAGGTTGTATGGGAAGCGGCACCGGCACCTTTCAGTTGCTCCAGGCTTATGGTAGCCAGCTAAATTGATAGTATTTCTTTTGCAAAGCAAATGGTACCGACCACAGGCTAAACAAGAAATTGTAAAGCATGTCCAGTCTATTCTAACCTTTCCTCCGCAATAGGGATAGAAGTGGGTACCGGCCCCGCGCTTAAGGCCTGCAGGCGTATGAACGCATAGCCCGGACCGCAGGTATTGCCCTTATTTGTATTAAATAAAAGGATTTTTTACGATTATTTTAGTATGTTAGTATCAGCAATTATACCTGAAAGCTTTAAATGACGATAACTAAAACCATCCTGTTTTTTTTGATTGTTGTTATTTTGCCTTGTGACCTGAAAGCACAGAGGTACCCGCTGGCCGACTTTACAGAAACTACATTGCCCAGGCCCGGTTCTGATGAATGGAATGAATTTTTAAAAGGCACTTTTGGTTTTAAAGTTGCCATAAAAGGAGACAAGTTAAAAATAAAATATTACGATACAAACGACCGGGATACGGAGGTTGAACTCCGTGTAGAAAATGGCAGGATAGTAGGAACTGACGAAGGGGAATTTTGGGGACAATTAAAGTTTTTTGATGATGCTGATAGAATGACGGTTATAAAACGTGGTAACTTTCCGTTTGTATTTAATTATAAGGATGACGTGTATTTCATTGATACTTCTGCTCCTGTAAAACATGACACAATTTCCCTGGAAAGTATACCGCAGGGCGCTCTTTATAAACTCGTTTGGAAAAATGATGAATATAGCTATTTAAAAATCTTTGAGTTTGATGAATTCCCTTTGGGATTATGCATGGTAAATGAAGATATTTTGGCAGTATCCTGGAATTATGTTTACAGAATACACAACTTGCAGAAAGAGATTATTTTTAAAAAAGAACTTATATTTGATAATACCCTTAACCTGGGTTTTAGCCTAAATTCAATAGCTGCCGGCGATGCCCGCCACATTTACATAGGCACAGAAGGTGGGTACCTGCAATTCGATCCGCTTAGCAAATTGTGCAAATACTATAAATATAGAAAATGACACCCCTTGACGCAAGTGTTGCGCGCCTGCATGCGGGAGGATGCCCCCTCTCTGTCGCAATAGGGATAGAAGTGAGTACCGGCCCCACGCACAAGGCCCAATGTCATTAAGTTAAGAAAAACAGAAGTGAAAAATAATATCGAACACTGAATATCGAATGTCCAACACCGAAATTTTCGGTTCGTTATTCGAAATTGGATATTCAGTGTTCGATATTAAATTCATTTAAAAACCCCGCAGGCCTCGTTAAAACAAGGGCGCTGCGGGGTGGTAACCGCTACGTTACAGTTCTTTGTCATCTATCAGTTTGGCGTCGCGGGTGTTTTTTTGGACGGCAATGGCCGAGAACATGCTGAGGCAAAATGCCATGGCGTAGAAGCCTTTCTCGCTTCGGGCCAGGTCGGTATTCCACAGGCCGATGGTTAATAAAACCATTGCGGCGATGGTGGCAAACCAGCTGAGGCCGTAGTACAGGTCGGTAACGGCCAGCCCTTCGGCCCTGTCCCTTACGCTTTTTTGTACCGAGATAACGGCGAATAAGCCAAATAAAAGAATGGTGAAATAATAGCCTTTTTCGTTCAGCTGGATAGTTGCATTCCATAAGCCTACGCAGTAGCCTATTACGCCCACCAATAAGGCAAACCACGAGGCTCCTATAAAGGCGGCGGTTGGTTTTAACGGGTTTCTTTTAATCTTGTCGCCATATTTTCCAAAGGCTGAATTTTCGTCTGTTTTGTTTTGTAGCGGTTCCATGTTTGTTTTGTTTTGGTTGTTAATATGGAAGCAAATGTGCGATGTAAAACCGGCCTGCAAAAATCATATTATGTAAATTACTGACGATATAATTGTATTTAATGTACATTTACAAGCATTAACAGAACTATATGGATTCACTATCGGAGTTAGTTAACCTGCTCAATAATACCGATAAAACACTCTTCAGGCAGTTTCTGCAGCGCAAAAACAAAAGGGACGATGTAAAAAACCTGGCCTTACTTGATTTGATAGAAACTGACGATATAGCTGGCATAAACAAACTATATAAACCCGAAAAAAATAAAGATGCCTACCATGCCTTACGCAAAAGGCTGCAGGATAATTTGCTACTGTTTTTATCGCAAAAAACCTTCGAGAGCAGCCATGCCGAAACTTACGATGCTTTGCGCCTGGTGGTGGTAGGGCGTTTTTTGTTAGAAAACGATGTGCATAAGGTAGCCTTCAAATGCCTGGATAAGGCCGAAAGGCTGGCCAATCACCTGGAGCAATTTAATTTATTGAATGAGCTTTTGCTATTGAAGCTGCAATATGCCCATCTGGAGGGAGCCGAAGACCTGGATGCCCTCACCGCGCGCTTTACCCAAAACCAGTTGCACATGCAGCGCGAAGCCAAGCTGAATATAGCCTACGCCTTTTTGAGGCAGGAACTACAGGCGATACACCTGCAAGGGAAGATAGTGAATTTGACCAGCCTGGTGATCACCACCATCAGGAAATACAAAATCTCGGCCCAGGACCTGATGACCTATAAATCCATCTACCAGATCCTTTTTATCGCCAATGAATACGCGGCGATACAGCAAAATTATGGATTGATAGAGCGCTACGTTAAGCGGACGGATCAGTTTATGCAGGGCCAGGCGGGTAAAAAGCAGTCGTACCTTTTTTACCATATCTCTATCCTGTACTTTTTGGCCAACTTTCACCTGCGGCGAAAGGATTTTGCCAGGAGTGCATCCTATTTAAAGCAGATGATGGATTTAATGGAAACGGATAGCCGTTACCATGCGGTATTTTATTTACGCTACCAGTTACTCCACGGCCTTAACCTGTTCTTTACAGGCTTTGCCAACGACGCCATTGGGATGCTACAGGAATCGCTCGCGAAAACCAACAACCGGAGCAAGCCGGAAGATATAGAAGATGTACGCATATGCCTGGCCATGTTTTTGGCCCTGTGCAACAACCAGCAAAGTTTAAAACAGCTCATGTTACTAACACGCACCGATGCCTGGTACGAAAAAAAGATGGGCATGTTGTGGACCATCCGCAAAAACCTGATGGAAATTCTGGTGCATGCACAGTTCTCCAACATCGACGTTGCCATGTCGCGGCTAACCAGTTTTAGGCGGCGGTATAAGAAGTACCTGCTGAAAACTTCGGAAGAGCGGGTACTGATATTCCTGAAGTTGGTAGAAAAGTACCTGCAAAAGCCTGATGTGGTTTTTGAACCCACGTACCGGGAGCAGGTTTTAACCCTGGCCGGCAAGGCAGAAAATAATGACATTTTCACGCTAAGCTTTATAGCCTGGCTGATAGCACGTCGGGAGAAAAAAACAGCTTATGAAGTGGTGCTGGGTTTGGTAAAGGGGGCCAAAGATCACGGTGTTTTGTAGAGACGCATCACATGCGTCTCCCCCATGCAAATCAGACTGGCGGGAGGCGCATGTGATGTGCCTCTACAGGGGCTGCAACGGACTTGCATATGCGTGGGTGTTCTTTCGCTTTTTAGCATCCCGGAATGTTCGCAATAGGGATAGAAACGGGTACCGGCCCTGCGCGGAATGCCTGCAGGCGTATGCATAGCCCGGGCCGCAGGCATTGCTATTGTGAAAAATAATGGCTGCACGGAGATGCCCGTTATTTTATAACTTTACGCCAATGCACCACATGTGCCTGCCTTAACCATGGACCTGAAAACCCTTACTAAACTTCCGTTTTATATTAAACTGGCCTGCGTATTGTTCAGCCTGTTTGCCATTGGTTACCTGGTGATCATTGGCAAAGAGATTCTCTCGCCGTTGATATTTTCGTGCCTGTTCTCGATTTTGCTGCTGCCGGTGGCCGCCTTTTTAGAGAAGTGGCTGCGTTTGCCGCGAAGCGCCGCCTCCATGATGGCTGTGGTGCTGCTGTTATCGCTGATAGGGTTATTAATCTATGTCATCGCCTCACAAATTGCCGATTTGGCAAAGGATTGGCCTCGGTTCCAGGCACAAATAAACCAATCGATGTGGGAGTTCAGGGGCTGGGTGCAGGATACTTTCCACGTAACCCGCGGTAAACAGCTCAGGGTGGTCAATTCGGCGGCCAGCAAGGTAATGTCGCCAGATCCCGCGGTATTGGGGGCAACGGTGCTGTCGTTATCGTCTATCCTGCTGTTTTTGGTGTTTACTTTTATTTATACGTTTTTCTTTTTGCTATACCGCCGGCTGATCATGAAATTCCTGGTATCTGTTTTTTTGGACGAAAATAAAGCTACGGTGCATGAGGTGATTGAACAGGTGCAGCGCATTATCCGCAAGTACATCATTGGTTTGCTTATTGAAATGAGTATTATAGCAACAGGCGTGAGCGTGGCATTCAGCTTTATGGGTGTGCAGTACGCCATTTTGCTGGGTTTGATTACAGGGGTGTTTAATATTATCCCTTACGTAGGTATTTTTAGCGCGCTGGTAGTTAGCGCCGTGGTTACGCTGGGCACATCGCCGGATAGTAGTAAAGTTATATGGGTGATGGTTACGCTGGTTGTTACCCATTTAATTGACAGCAATGTATTACTGCCGATTGTTGTTGGCTCCAAAGTAAGAATTAACGCTTTGATTACCGTGCTTGGCGTGGTAGTGGGCGAAATGATATGGGGCATACCGGGCATGTTCCTGTCAATCCCCAGCATAGCGGTGCTAAAAATTATTTTCGACAGGGTAGAAAGCCTGCAACCCTGGGGCATTATCCTGGGCGATGACGAAAAGGAACAAAACCACCTGGCCAAAGGCACCAGGGTGAAAAAGAAGAAGGCCATTATTGAGGATGTGGAACCATCGGTGGGCCCCACCTAAATCCTCCCCGGTAGGGAGGACTTTAAAAAAATGACCGATTGAGTTAAGAAAAACAGAAGGGCAAATAATATCGAACACTAAATTTCGAATGTCCAACACCGAAGTTTTTTCTTCATTATTCGATATTGGACATTCGTTGTCCGATATTAAACCGGTCTTAATTTCTTAACTAATCTCCTATCTGCTCAATCTTCTAATACCGGCGCATCTTTAATTTTTTCCAATACCGATGCGGGCAGGTAGGGGCGGCCGCCGGTGGCGGGTACGCAAGTGCCGGTGAATATGGCTTTGGTCATTACCTTATTATTAAAAATGATGGATTGTTTAAAGTGCAGTTTGGGCAAGCCGGCCTTGTCGGTATATAAAGTGCAGGTAACTGTAAATTCATCCCCCTTTTTTAACGACCGTAAAAAACTGATGCTGTAGTTGGATAGCACCATATAAACACCATTGTTGGCCTCGGTTTCAAAATCAAAACCCAGCACTTCCCTGATATAATCATGGCGGCAGTATTCCATATAAAACGGGTAGTATAGGCCATCCATAATTTGCTGTACATCTATGTGCTCGTCTTTGGCGACGTAAGTTTTTGAGTATTCCATGGTAGTTGATTTTAACAGGTAGCCCGCAAATATATGGCAATCTGTTGTATGGTGTCCGCCCCAATTGAAGAATATTATCAGGTGAAAAATTTATTCGGGCCAATTTGCGCCGTTTAAATTTGATTATATTTAAATCATATTTCACGGCCTTTTACCGGGAATAGTAAACATGAAACCTTTATCCGGGCTTTTGTTCATCACCCTGTTGCTTTGCACAATTGCGCCTGAAAGCGCCATCGCTCAAAATCAGTATTTTGCTGTTAAACCTGTTAAATATGAGTCGTTTGCGCGCGAACTTCACTTCCCAGTGTTTTATAGCGATTCGGCACACGCGTTACCCACTGAAAAAATAAACCAGCTATTGCAGCTATCCGAACTGGAAATGCTGAATGGGTATCAAACCAAAACCATATTCGAGCGCGTTAACTATGACAACGGCACTATTTACGGCGGCAAAACGGAGATGACTTATGGGGTATATACCAATAACAGCAAGGTACTGAGCCTTGGTTTTAATGAAGCGAGCAGCGGAATGACCACTGCCTCCTGGCTTCGTTATTATAACTTTAACCCCGGCAATGGCGACCTGGTACAACTGCCAGACCTGTTTACCCCAGCCGGATTTAAACAGTTTAAAAGCCAGGCTATTAAGAAAAGTGTAAGCGCGTTTAAAAAACAAATCCATGACGCCGGCGTGCAGGACAGTGTATGGCAAGAAGTCATCGACAATTTGAAAGACGACATTGCCGAAGATTTTTATATCAAAGGCCACTCCATCATTTTAGACGGCGAAAACCGCCTGTCGAAACGTCAAAAAGGTTGGGATATGGTGATTCAATTTAACCTCCCTTCATTTAGTAAATACCTGAGTGATTACGGAAAATGCATTTTCGGGTTAAAAACCGGCCCGGTAGCCCAATACAAATCAAAATCCCTGCACCAGCTTTTTACCGGTAAAATCGACAAGTCCGCCATATTATTTGTGCTATGGCCAGATAAAAAGACATGCGAAGGCATTTATTGCTACCAAAAATATGGCCGGGGCATTACCGTTAGCGGCGATTTTTTAAACGGGCGAATAAATGTAGAGGAAGAAAGCGATGGCCTTAAAATCAAGCCGCACATCGCAGGCAGGGTAACTGCCGATTCGATAATTGCAACCTGGACAAAAACTAAAATCAGCCGGCCGCTGCCGTTTGTTGTTTACAGGAAGTGATGGTAATAAAATAAGTTCTTGCTTCAACAGTCTCAAATCTCATATCTAAGTAGTGCGTTTCCCCGCAGGAAGAAGCTGTGGTGTGTACACAGGTTTTTAATAAAAGGAAATGTTATACGAATGAGCGGGTGCAGGGAAAAGGAGGGACCGTGCTTTCCACTTTAGTTCCTTGTCTTAGATAACTTTTAGGGTAGTATCTCAGTTTGATTGTTAACGCGGAGCGATAGAATCAAAAAATATTTTTGCCCACTCAATATCATCTTGTTTGCTTACAGAAATAACACATACAAGTATTTGATTTTTCGATTTCCTTGCCCCTTTGAACTGCCAACCATTGGCATCTTTCAAAATTGTTGGTTTACTGATGGAAGAATCAGTAAAGAAAACATCACGGCCACTAACGTGAAGCACTGAAAAGTATATCACTCGGGTGCCATCTTTATTAAGATATTGGAGAGAGTCATGGTTTTCAATTATATCAAAATCCGCGATATCTCCAAAACTCCAGTTCTTGTGGATGGGCTTTTTTCTTTTGAGCCAATTAAACATAAGATAAAACTAATGAAAAGAAAGCCATATAAAAACAGAAAGAATTCGGAACTGAGGCACTATCACTTTTAGTTATCGAACATTGCATAATGTGATGAAAATTTGCATAGTTGATTGTGGAGTTTTGCGGCGTAAAAAAACGAATAATGAATACAACTTCACCATCAATTGCGCCTGCCGGAATACTATTAAACACCAATGAAAATATCCGGAAAGCCATTTTTATAACCTGTATCCTCCTTTGTATTACACCCTATATAAGCCCGGCCGTGGCATTAATCATGGGCCTGGTTGTAGCCCAGTTTACCGGGCATCCTTATTTGTACCTGAATCATAAAGCCACGCATCTGCTCCTGCAAATTTCTGTAGTAGGCTTAGGCTTTGGTATGAATGTGCATAGTGCCTTACAGGCCGGAAGGGAGGGTGTATTATTCACCATAGCATCTATCGCCAGCACGTTTATATTCGGGCATTTTATAGGGAAATGGTTAAATATTGAAATGAAAACATCGTACCAGATATCCTCGGGTACCGCCATATGCGGCGGAAGCGCCATTGCGGCTATATCGCCGGTGATTAAAGCGGGGGAGAAGGAAATATCCGTTGCATTAGGCTGCGTATTCATTCTCAATTCGATAGCCCTGTTTGTGTTCCCGGTAATAGGGCATCACTTTAACCTTTCCCAAACGCAATTCGGCCTATGGTGCGCTATCGCGATACATGACACCAGTTCGGTGGTTGGGGCTGCGGGAAAATATGGCAACCATGCGCTGGAAGTGGCCACCACGGTGAAACTGGCCAGGGCCTTATGGATTATACCGGTAGCTTTTATATCAACTTTTATTTTTAAAAACCAGTCGAAGAAAATCGGGATACCCTATTTTATTGCCTTGTTTGTGCTGGCAATGGTTGCCAATACCTATATGCCGGCTACAAAGCTGGTTGGCCCTTATATGGTTATTATTGCCAAGGCAGGGTTAACACTCACGCTATTCCTGATTGGCGCTGGATTATCCGGAAAAGTGCTTGCATCCGTTGGCTTCAGGCCGCTGCTTCAGGGCGTTGCCCTATGGGTTATTATTTCGGTAACTGCTTTGTATGCAGTTATACACCTGGCTTAAAATAATAAAGTGCTGTTGTAGTTTTAATTATTGGGGTTGATGATGCTAACTTTGTGCTATCCATATCCCCCATGAATTTAACTCATCAAATAAAGCTTTTCAGCCGACTCAGCGTTAATGAACTATATGATTTGCTCCGCATGCGCAGCGAAGTATTTGTTGTAGAACAAAACTGCGTGTTTTTGGATCAGGATAATAAAGACCAGCAATGCTACCATCTTTTATTGTATGCTAATGATAAGCTGGCGGCTTACAGCCGGCTGGTGCCTGCAGGCATATCGTACCCCGAAGTTTCGATAGGCCGGGTAGTTACGTCGCCTGCTTCCCGGGGTACCGGCCTTGGGCGCAAGATTATGGAGCTTGCTATTCAAAGCTGCCATGAGCTGTTTGGCCCGGTGGCCATCCGCATTGGGGCGCAAACTTATGCGCTTGCGTTTTACCAGTCGCTCGGTTTTGTTTCGGAAGGTGAGGTGTACGACGAAGACGGTATTGAGCATATGGAGATGGTGTTGGAAGCCAAGCCTATGTAGCCATTCTTTTTTGAGCTGTTATTAATAACTGGCTCATCAAAAGCATCCGCATAGGCTGTCTTTAAGAAAAGTTTCCTTTTTCTAAAAAAAATATTTTCCCACCTCTTGCATTTTTGATTTTAATACGTAGCTTTGAAAAACAAAGTGCTTTTAATGAAAGATCAAGACATTCATGCAGAATTAAGCTCTATCCGGGACCTGATGGAGCGGTCGGCCAAATTTATTTCGCTGAGCGGCCTGTCGGGCGTAATGGCAGGTATTTACGCGCTCATTGGCGCATTTTTAGGTTGGGAAATATTAACGCATGAAAGCCAGGGGCTTTTACGCAATGATACAGAAGTAATCATTCAGTTGATTATGGTGGCTTTCGCTGTATTGGTGCTTTCAATTGGCACCGGCATCTGGCTCTCCATTCGCAAAGCTAAAAAGAACGGACAACCCTTTTGGAATACCGGCAGCAAGCGCTTGCTTATCAATATGGCTATACCGCTGGTTGCGGGTGGTTTATTCACATTTATACTCATATATCGTGGTTATTATGGTGTTGTTGCCCCGGCTACCCTGATATTTTACGGCCTGGCGCTGGTTGCAGGAAGTCATTACACCTATTCTGGTGTAAAAGGCTTGGGGATATTGGAGATTTTATTAGGTTTGCTTTGTGCATTGATGCCTGGCTACGGTTTAATTTTCTGGACGGTAGGTTTTGGTTTGCTCCACATTATTTACGGTACGGTAATGCATTTTAAATACGATAAGTGAAGATCTCGTTAGAACAATTTGATAAAGCTTTTGAAAACCGGATACGCCTGCAAATTATGAGCGTACTGGTTGCCAATGAAAGTTATGATTTTAATGCACTTAAGGAGCTGCTTAACCTTACCGATGGTAACCTGGCATCGCACCTGAAAGCGCTGGAAAAGGAAGAGTACATCCAGGTGCAAAAAAGTTTTATTGGGCGCAAGCCCAACACCAAATACCTTGCATCCGAGAAAGGCCGCGCAGCATTCAGGCTGCACCTGCTTGCCCTCGAAAATTTAATAAAACAGCAAAAGCTGTAATTTTTTTATCCATATACTTTGTATTTCAAAGTTCTTTTAAATTAATAAAAATGAAAATCCTTAAAGCAATTTTATCCGAAGATAGGGTGATTAAAACCGGGCTGGTGCTGATACTGGCCTCGGCAGCACTGTTTGGTATTACCGAAACCAGCTTGTTTGAACTGAATGATGGTACTGCCTTTGGCGCCTTTTTTATCAACTATTTATTTTCTGTGACCTATTTTTTTGTTGTAGTGTTTGAACGGCCGAAGCGGCTGGCTTACTGGGTACTGCTTTTTATGCTTTGGTTTATCAGCGCATTTGCTTTAAACCGCAGCATGAATGTGTTTGATATTTCGGTGCCCTGGCTTTGTATAGTTATTTGCCTGTCGTGCATAGCTTTAATAATGGCCTTGTTTATGGAACAGCTGACTGCCGTGGGGAAACACGTTGTAATGTTTTTGCTTGGAGCGGCTTTTTTACTATTTGTTTATTACAGCCTTTACCTTACCTCCATGTATATTATTGGCCTCATAGCCGCCATAGCCATCGGCATCTCGTTGCATGTTTTTGCGCCGGTAGCATTGGCTGTGGTTACTTTTGTCGTCATTAAACGGAATGTGGCAGGCAGCCGGTCGTTAAAAATGGCGCTTGCCGCGGGTGTGTTTGTCCCGGTTTTAGTTTGCGCCCTGTTTATATGGCAATGGCACAGCATCAACAAACAGGTTAACCTGGCCGTTAACCACAATACTTTGGCCGAAGGTAAATTGCCATCGTGGGTGGTTATCAGCCAAAATATTCCTAAAAACAGCATAGCCGAGCGCATTATTAAAGCCAACCTGGTTTACAAAACTGTAAACCTGCAGGAAAACTGGTTATGGAATACCGATTTTCATAAAGCATCTTTCGATGAACCTTTAAAGCACGATCCACTTGTGGTGTTGGCCAGCCTGTTTTGCGGCCAAACCAATTTAGAGGAGCACGAACGCATTAAAATATTAGAGGCCATGTATGATGCCCGGCACAAGGCGCAGGACAGGTTATGGAGCGGCGATAAACTGAAAACTGCATCGGTAGTAACCAACGTTAAAATATTCCCCGAATACCGGCTGGCTTATACCGAAAAAACCTTGTTTATAAAAAGCAGTGAAGCCCGCGCCTGGTGGCCCAGCAAAGAGGCCATTTATACCTTTCACCTGCCCGAAGGCTCGGTTGTGAGTTCGTTATCATTATGGATAGATGGCAAGGAAGCAAAGTCACGGTTAACTACCAAGGCCAGGGCCGATTCGGCCTATAAAACAGTGGTTGGAGTGGAGCGGCACGATCCATCGGTAATTCACTGGCAGGAAGGCAACACTGTGAGTGTACGCGTTTTCCCGGTTACCTCAACCGAGGCCCGCAAGTTCAGGATAGGCGTTACCAGTCCGCTCAGGCAGCAGGGCACGCAGCTGGTTTACGAAAGTATTTATTTTGATGGGCCGCCGGCTACCGGCGCCGATGAAACCATGCAGGTTGCCTTTTCAAAAAAGCCATCGCTGTTTAGCCTGCCCGGTTTTGACGAATTGAGCGAAGGAGTTTTTACAGCCGACAGAAAATACCGCGCCGATGACGAGATTGTTTTTGCTGCACCGCCGCTGGCGAACGCGCCCTTTACCTTTGCCGGGGCGGGCTACAAGCTGGAAAATTATAAGCCACAGTACGCCGCTTTCGACCCGGCGGCCGTGTACCTTGATTTGAACAGCTCCTGGAATATGACCGAATTTGATAGCCTATGGCAGGCTATCAAAACAAAAAAGGTGTATTACTATGATGGGGAACTAAAACAAGTGACGGAAGAAAACAAGGCCGAAGTATTTGCCAGGGCGCAGAAACTGAATTTTAGCCTGTTCCCGGTTAACGAGGTTAAAGATGCCGAAAAGGCCTTACTAATTACCAAATGTCCCGATATATCACCCAATCTTGGCGACCTGGACGACTCGGAATTTCAGCGGCGGCTCACCATGTACCTCGCAACCGCAAAACCTGTGCGGATGTTTAATATCGGCACCAAAATAACCCCTTACCTAAAAGCTTTAAAAGAAATGCGGGTGTTTGTTTATGATAGTGGCGAGTTACCGGCCTTGTTAGATAAACTTAACCAGCACCGGTTTATTCAATCGCAGGAAGATGCCGGGCATGTGGTGCTGGATCAATCGGGCCTTATCATTACCCAAACTACCGATACCCTGAAAGGGAATGCCCCCGATCATTTGTTGCGTTTGTTTGCCTATAACGATACTATGAAAAAGGTTGCTCCGCACTATTTTGATAAAACCTATGTGCAGCCGGATATCATCAGGGAGGCCGAACAGGCCTACATTGCCTCGCCGGTATCCAGCCTCATTGTGCTGGAAACCCAGGCAGATTACGATCGTTTCGGCATCAATGAAAATAAGGATAGCCTTAAAAATGCCTCTATGAAATCATCAGGGGCTGTTCCCGAACCGGGCGAGTGGCTGTTGGTGCTGATAGCGCTTGCGGTGATTAACTTTTTAGTATACCGCGCCAAATATGCTAAGCAGGATATTTAAGCTACCCTTTGCGGGCTGGGCCTGGGGCAACAGCCGTTTGCTGATAAACGGCTGCTGCCTGGTTTATCTCGTTATGGCCATTAGATTACTTTCCATTTATTTTTTATGGAATGCCGATCTGTTAATGGGGATAGCGCTTGCCCCCTATATATGCCGTGTAAAGGCAGGGGAATATTCCATGCGGTATTTTTTACCCTCAATGATATTTGGTGTTATCGCGTTTGTTTTCCCGGTTAAAACCACGCTGTTTGTTGCCTTGTTGTTTGCCATATTATTGTTTTTTGAGAATTTTAAAGGGAAAGTGAGCCTGGTTTTGTTTTTCCTGCTTTTGCTGGTTTCGCCGCTGTTTATGTATATCAGCAATGCTATCAGCTTCCCCATCAGGATCTGGTTGAGCGAGGTAGTTGCCGGTATTTTAAGCCAGGGTGGAATTGCCGCACATGCATCGGGCAATATTATTGAGTTAAACGGCGCCGAGTTTTCGGTAGACCAGGCCTGTGCGGGCTTGCATATGCTGAGTATGTCATTTATTATATGCCTGTTTATAATAGCCCATTGCCAGCGCCAAACGGTCAATCAGCCTGGTTTTATTAAAATTGTGCTCCTGTTGGCGTTTACCTTTTTGCTGAATATTGCAGCCAACTTATGCCGTATTATGCTGCTGGTATTGTTTAAAATACCGCCCGCCAGTGTTTTTCATGATGTAACAGGCATTATTTGCCTGCTGGTATATGTGATACTCCCGCTGCTGTGGCTGAGTAATTTTTACCTGGAAAAATCGGCAAAAGTGGAGAAACACCCGCGTCAAAAGCAACTGATCCGGCTGGTGCCCGATGAGCTAAGGTATCCTTTTATTCATTTGCTATTTGCCGGGGTATTCATCGTCATCTCGTTCAATTTAAAAAACATGGATGTACTGAGTAATAAAGAGACCGATGCGGTAACGCTAAGCGGTTACAAAAAGCAACTGCTGGAAAGCGGCGTTATCAAGTTTGATAAACCCGGCCAACTGGTTTACCTGAAGCCCACACCCTTTTACGGCCCCGAACATAACCCCATGATTTGCTGGCAGGGCAGTGGGTACAATTTTACCAGCATCCGCAAGCAAACCATAGCCGGGCGCTTGGTATATGCGGGTATCCTTACCAAAGGCGCGGATAAGATTTACTCGGCCTGGTGGTTTGATAATGGCAGCCTGAAAACCATCAACCAGTTTGAATGGCGATGGGCAGCAGCCCAGGGCAGCAAGCCATTTTACCTGGTGAACGTAAATGCCACAAGCGAGGCTGGATTGCTAAAGGCGGTTGCGGGGTTGCCGGGGATAAAATAAAAAATAGCTGTGGGTCACTAAAAGTCGGCCTATTGTTATATTATTGATACAGAAAATTGTAAATAGGTATCTTTCAATATATTTGTTTTCATGAAGCGCACCTCCTTTGTTATAGCCTTATTATTCCTTTATACCTGTGTAACCGCCCAAACTTCGCCGCCTACGGATATCGGGAGCATTCAGCAAAATCTTAAAAAGCTAAATACCCTGGGCAGCGTATTGTATGTGGCCGCCCATCCCGATGATGAAAATACCCGCCTGCTGGCCTACCTGGCGCAGGAAAAACATTATCGTACGGGATATTTGTCGGTTACCCGTGGTGATGGCGGACAAAATTTAATAGGTAACGAGCAAAGCGAATTGCTGGGGCTTATCCGCACACAGGAGCTGCTGGCCGCCCGTAGAGTTGATGGTGCTGAGCAATTCTTCACCCGTGCCAACGACTTTGGTTTTTCCAAGGGGCCCGAAGAAACATTGAAAATTTGGGATAAAGAAAAAGTTTTGGGCGATGTGGTTTGGGTTATCCGCAAGTTTAGGCCCGATGTGATCATTTGCCGCTTCCCTACTACAGGCGAAGGCGGCCACGGACATCATACCTCGTCGGCAATATTGGCCCAGGAGGCTTTTAGCGCCGCCGCCGACCCAGCCAGGTATCCCGAACAATTAAAATATGTAAAACCATGGCAGGCCAAACGCCTGATGTGGAACACCTTTAACTTTGGCAGTACCAATACCACCGCTGCCGATCAGTTTAAGATTGATGTTGGCGTATACAATACTACCCTGGGTAAAAGCTACGGCGAAATAGCCGCCGAAAGCCGCAGCAACCATAAAACCCAGGGCTTTGGCTCGGCTAAGCAAAGAGGCGAGTCGTTTGAATTTTTTAAAACTATTTTGGGCGATGCCCCGCAAACCGACCTGATGGATGGGGTAGAAACCGGCTGGAAGCGTGTTAAAGACGGCGCGGATATTGACGAATCGATAAAAGTGATCAGGCGGAATTTTGATGCGGAAGCGCCCGAAAAATCGGTTACGCCGTTAGTAGCATTACTGGGTAAAGTTGAAAAGATATCAGACGTATACTGGCGCACACAAAAGACAAAAGAACTGGGTGATTTAATAGCTGCCTGCGCGGGCTTGTGGTTTGAGGCTTATGCTACGATGCCAACTTACGCCATTTACGATACCATTAAATTTAACGCCCTGGTTGTAAGCAGGTATAATGATAAAGTAAAGATCAATTCGATTGGGGATATGTATAACACCACCAGTTTAAATTCGAAAGTGATACCTGCCAACCAGCAGCAAACTTTTAATGGTTCAGCTGTTGCTTATAAAATGAGTGAGCCTTATTGGCTGGCAGCTCCGCATCCTATTGGTATTTATACTATTGCGGATACAGCAGCTGGCAATCCCGAAAACCCGGATATGCTGAAAGTTAATTTTCAATTCATCATCCAAGGCAAACCGGTAAGTTTTGAGCGCCGCCTGGTTTATAAATATGTAGACCCTGTAAGGGGCGAGGTTTACCAGCCACTGGAAATTACGCCGCCGGTTACCGCTAATATTGCCAGTCATGTGTTTATATCATATGGCCCAACGCCGCAAACCGTACAGGTAAACCTCAAAAGCTTTAAAAAGGTGGGCATAGGCAGTATCACCTTAAGATTGCCCGCAGGCTGGAAATCGATCCCCGAAAAGGTTGATTTTACCAATAAGAACAAAGGGGATGAATGGACTGAGCGTTTTATTATAACCCCATCTGCCAATGCCCAAAACGGTGTTGCCGAGGCGGGCGTTACGGTTGATATGGATTCACGTATGTATAACTACGAGATCAAAGAGATCAAATACGATCACGTGCCCAATATAGCCCTGTTCCCGCAGGCGCAGGCCAAACTGGTAAGCCTGGATCTTAAAACCGCGGGCAAAAAATTAGGCTACATTGCCGGCGCCGGCGATTTGATGCCCGAGGCCCTACGACAGGTAGGTTATGATGTGCACATGCTATCAGAGAATGAGATCATGAATGGCGATTTATCAACCTATGATGCCATTATTACCGGGGTGCGTGCCTACAACGTAAACGAGCGCCTTGCTTTTGAGCAGCCTAAGCTGATGGAGTATGTAAAAAATGGCGGCAACCTGGTAGTACAATACAACAATAACTCGGGCCTGGTAACCAAACAAATTGGCCCGTATCCTTTTACCGTAGTTAACAGAAGGGTTACAGATGAGGATGCGGTTGTAACCGTATTAGATCAGCCAAACCCTGTACTCAACTACCCCAACAAAATAACCCAGGATGACTTTAAAGGCTGGATACAGGAACGCGGCCTATACTTTGTAAGCGACGCGGACCCCAAATACAAATCCATCTTCCAAATGAATGATAAAGGAGAATCGCCCCTTAACGGATCGCTCATAGTTGGCGATTATGGCAAGGGCAGGTTTGTTTATACCTCGCTGGCCTTTTTCAGGGAACTGCCCGCCGGTGTACCAGGGGCGTATCGTCTGTTTGTGAATTTACTGAGTAAGCCGGGGAATTGAGTCTCAAGTCGAAAGTCTTAAGTCCTGATTTAAAGGTGGATTTCTTATTTTTTGGCTTAGAACTTTCTACTTAAGACTTTGAACTTAAATACTACTCCTCCGGTTCAAACTCCAGCCGTTTTTGGAAATATAAATCCCAGCTGTGTTGTTGCTGGCGGTTGGTCATGTGCTGGGTATCTTCGTCGTAATTGGAGTTAAGCTGCTTGTATTTGGCGTCTATGCGGTTAAAAAGCGCCATGGCTTCATTGCGGTAATTGTAGCTGAAACGGGTTTTGCTTATTTGCCGTAGCAATTCCTGCTGCTCCAGGTAAGCAATCAGGTAATGGCCTTGTTCGTGCTTCAGTATTTCGGCAAGCAGCTCCTGCGAGGTGACGCGGCTCCTGTCGAGCCATGATTTGTAGTTATTAAGCAGCAGGTTTACGGTTGCCGTAAGGATATAGGATCCGCTGCGGTTACTGGCCTCGTATTTAAAATCGATGGTACAGTTGGTATAGGCTACAACCCCACCGGCATTTGCCCGTGGGGTGCCCAAAAAATCATTTATAGTTAGGGGATGATAACGCTGGTACTGCTGCGCGCTGGCGGTTATCGTCATTAAACATATGGCGGCTGCGCCAATCAACTTCACTAATCGTACTTCCATTAAGTGCAGGGGTTAAAACTTTCACTTTTTGACGTCGTCGGTATGTAAAAGGTTTAAGGCCATCATTTCTTTTAATGTATGCTGCATGGCGTCGGTTGATCCATCCAGGAAAATTACGTTACCTTTTGAGTTTTCAGAGAAGTGTTTGATAGATTCTGTCCACATGGTAAACAATATTACCGAAGTATCCATGTTGGCGCCGGCCATTTCTTTGGCGGCAACCGTCATACCGCGGGCAACTTCCTCGCGGAATAAGGCTATACCCTGGCCGCGCAGCTGTGCAGCCTCGCGCTCGGCCTGGGCCGAAATTTTGATGGCGTTACCCTCTGCTTCCGCAGCTTTGGTTTTGGTGATCAGCAAGGCCTGGCCTTCGTTTTCGGCTGCGGCTTTCAGGTTGTTTGATGCTACTACCTGGCTCATCGATTTCATGATCACATCATCAAAAGTAATGTCGTTCAGCTGCAAATCCTGCAGGTGGTAGCCCCAGCCTTCCAGTATCACATCCAACTGTTCCTTTACGTGCTCCACAATATCGCGGCGCAGTATCAAAACCTCGCTCTGGCGTTTGGTAGCCACAAAAGCACGGATTGAACCTTCAACGGTGCGGATAAGCGCCTGCATCAGGTTACGTTCGTCAACAAATTTAAAAGCTACGTTTTTGATGGTCTCTTCCTGCTGGTCCAATACGGAGTACAAGAGCATGGCCTTAAAGTAAACGTTAGCCTGATCAAATGTTACCGCCTGGAATTCCAGTTCCACCGATCGGTTCTGGATAGAGATTTTGGAATAAATGTTTTCGATAAACGGCAGCTTAAAATTAAGTCCTGGCGTAAGTATGCGGCGATACTTGCCAAATACGGTAATTACCACTATTGTGCCCTGTTTTACAGACACAAAGGATGATAATATGATTACCAAAAAGATAAATACAATAATTAATGTGATGATTGAACCTGTCATAAGGGCTTATTATTAATTAAATAAATATAGGTAAATTATTGGTGTGCTATTTGTTTTTATAAAAAAGCTTATTTAAACAGCATACACTATCATGAACTTAAAACGTACTTTCGGAGCCATACTTACCGTACTCGGTATCATCGGCTTAATTTATGCAGGTATTGGGGTTATAAACCACAGTAGCCAGGTTACCACACTAATTGTGGTAGGTATAATTGCTATTTTATTTTTCTTTACAGGTATCAGCCTGGTGCGCAATACTAAAGACGAGGCCTGATTATAGTCTTAAGTCCTGAGTCTTGAGTTCTGAGCCAATATCTTGACTTAAGACTTCTGACTCATGACTTTCCGCTAAGCCATCACCGATACCATTTGAAGCACCTGCCCGGCAAGCGTCGCATTTCCGGTTATTTCAATCCGCGTTTTTACATCGTCCGGGCGGATGCTTTTAGAAAACAATTTCCAGGCGATATCCGGCGGGATTTTTACGGTAGCGGCAAAGCTTTCGGTATCGGCCTCTTTCAATAAATGCCATCCGTCTTTTATTTTCTTAAGGTACCAGTTACCGCCAATTCCGGATGTGATGGTGATTTTTATGAGGGTATTTACCGGGGCTCCCGTATTTTTAAAAGTATGGGGTAATCCTTTGAAAAAAGTATCGATAAAAGGATAAAAAAACTCGCGCGTCATGATCCCATCGCGGCCGGTAGCTTCCCTTATTTGCTGCTGGTGATGCCATTTTTCGGTGTACTCGCGGGCAAGGTGCATCCAGTTAAGGCTTTCCTGTTCGCCCGCCCAGCCAACAGAAAATATGGCGGTGTCATTAGGGTTCAACGATTCATAATAGGCAGATGCTAACCGCCCGGTTGTTTTATGCAGCAGGAGCAATATATCAGGGCTTATTCTTTTGGTAGCGTTCACCCAATCGGCATTGAGTTTGTTCAGCCAGTCAACCAGGTCGTGATAGTTGTTGTTGGCAGGCGCCAGGTCGCCAAAATATTTATCGCGCTGAATGGATAAGGCGCGGATGTTACCATCCAGCAGATGCGATACCACATCTTTCACTTTCCAGGCTTTGGCCACGGTTTGCTTATCCCAATCTGCCGGGGTTAATGACTCCAGCAGTTCCATCAGTTTTCCATCCAATGGTTTAAAAAGATGCCTTACTTCAACGCGGTTTTCCATGGTGATAAATTTATTGGTGTGATAAAACCATTTAGCATATCGTTTTTAATTCCCTTCCATGGGAGGGGTGTGGCTGGAAAATGAGCGCAAAGGCAGGTAGGGGTTTCTACGCCATGTAGTCCCGAAAGCTCATAAACCCCTACCTTCCCTTCCCCAAGGAAGGAATCACACATCCCCCGGGCACGTTTATTATCAGTCATGAGGTCTATATTTCTTCTATACCACTTCGCTCAAACCCAAAGCACCTTCCAGTTTTTCAACCGACATGTCGATACCATCTACATGGTGGTGTGCTTTCAAATAAAAGCTTTCCCGCTCGGCCAGTTTGCCGGTTATAAATTCAACCAGGTCATCGCCTTTTTTGCCTTGAAGTACCGGGCGAACGGTTTTACTGTTTTCCAGCCTGTCGGCCAGTGTTTTGGGCGATAGTTTTACGTATAGGGTTTTGCCGTTGGCATTCATCCAGTCCATATTATCAAAAAAACAGGGCAGGCCGCCGCCGGTTGATACCACTACGTTTTCGGGATATTCGGTTTGCTTCAGCAGATCTGATTCCATCTGGCGGAAGGTATCTTCACCAAAACTCGAAAAATATTCGGCTATGCTCATGCCCACATTCTCTTCCAGCGCGTGGTCAAGATCAATAAATTCGTAACCTAATTTGGCAGCCAGCTTACGGCTCCAGGTTGTTTTACCACAACCCATAAACCCGACTAAAAAGTACTTCATAATATTTTTTCTCCTAAAAAATAGATGTGCAAATTTCAGATGTGCAAATGTGCAGATTATTGAATAAAAAGATCCTTGCGCTTTGCTCATGATCTTTTTCTCTAAAAAACACCGACCTAAAAAGTCCTTTGTCCAAAGTCCTTGCTCCACTATCAGCTTAATTTTACCCTCGGATCTATCCAAACGTAAATTATATCTACCAGGATACTAATCACCACAAATATAAAGGCAATAAAGAGGATTGAACCCATTACCACCGGAAAATCCGACATTTCCAGCGCATCAACCGTGGCTTTGCCCAGGCCGTTATAGCCAAAAATGTATTCTACAAAAAATGAACCGGCCAGCAGCGATGCAAACCAGTTGGCAATGGCGGTTATTACCGGGTTTAGCGCGTTTTTTAGCGCATGTTTATAAATGATGGTATTGTTGCTTAATCCTTTGGCTTTTGCCGTACGGATATAATCCTGCCCTAAAACATCGAGCATGGCATTACGGGTGAGCTGGACAATAATAGCCAGCGGACGCAAGCCGAGGGTGATCATGGGCAGCACCAGGTTTTTAAGCGTCATCACCTCGCCCCGGAAAGGGTCGTAACTAAACAAACTGCCCGACATGTTGAGGCCGGTGTATTTACTCAGCTCAAAACCAAATATCCAGGCGATGATGATACCCGCGAAAAAAGCCGGTGCAGAGATGCCCAAAGTTGAAAAGCCTATTGCCAGCTTATCAATCCAGGTATCTTTATGAACGGCACTCAGCACGCCTAAAAATACGCCGATTACAATAGCGAAGATCATGGCCGTGGTAGCCAATACCATAGTATTAGGGATAACCTCCAGCAGCAAACTTGCCACATCCTTACGGGTTTGGTATGATCGACGCAGGTAAGGCCATTTTAGCCCAAGCACTTTGGCATCGCTTATAGCAAATAGTTTTACGTAGTGGTAACGTTGCTGTTCTTCGGCAGTATTCAGGTGGATGCCTACGGGCGAAAGATCATTGATGTAATATAGGAATTGTACCGGCTTTGGCTTATCTAACCCAAATTCCTTGCGTACGGCCTGTAACGATTGCACATCGGCCCGTTGCCCCTGCGTCATGCGGGCGGGATCAACCGGTAAAATATTAAACAAAAAGAAAACTACCAGCACCACCCCCAGCATTACTGCCAGCCCGTAAAATAATTTGCGGATGAGGTAGCTGATCATAGTTATTGTTTTTGGAAATACGTTTTCGCCAGGTCGTCATATTTAGGCACCGAATGGTAGTGCCATTTATTGATGACAAAGCCATTCTTTAACAGGATTACCCCCGGGTTAGAACGGGTCATGGTTTTAAGCGGTACGCCATCGGCATAAAAAACCTCGCTGATCATCCGGTGCTTTTTTACGAACGCCTGCGCGCTTTGCGGCGAATTTGCGGTAAGCAGCATGGTGCGGATATTAAAGTTTTGGGTAGCGTTGATGGCCAGGGCATTCAATTTGTTTATCGCATCTTCGTCGGTTTTATCCAGATCATAAGCTACAATGATGATACTGTAAAAAGGGCTTGCCAGCAGCTCTTTGGTAAAATCATTGCGTTGGGCATCCTGGATAGACAGGTCGCGAATTTTGGGTTCGTAACCTTTTTTTACCAGGCGGTTTTCAGGGTCGCCAACAACCTCCCAGTTAGCATCTTTCCAGATGCCGGTGCTCAGGTATTCCTTATCGGTCATTACCTTGGTTTCCTTAGTCTTCTTATTTTTTAGATGATAAGTAAGCACAAAAATATCTTTAGGCGCATTGGGAGGGGTATCCATTTCGGCCAAAATATTGGCACCAATTTTATAAGGCAAAAAGTCAATTACCGGCAAAAAGTTATAGGTGTACAAGCCAAATCCCACCGATACAAGGGCCGCGCCGACAAGCCATTTATCGCCGGCATTTGCGCTAAATAAGGGTTTTATTTTAGCCCGGTTTACAAATATTACCGCAACCAAAACCAGTAAAACCATATCCTTGCTAAACGATTGCCATGGGGTAAGCGGTATAGCATCGCCAAAGCAGCCGCAGGTTTGTACCACTTTAAAAAAGGCCGAGTAGAAAGTTAAAAAGCCGAAAAAGATAATGAGCAGCAATAAACCCCAGGCTACTTTTACCGGCCGCACGCCAATAAGCAGGGCAAAACCCAGGATCATCTCCAGCGCGCAAAGCAAAATGGCTATGGTTAACGACAGATCATTCAGGAACGTGATATGGAAAACCTCGAAATACTCAACCAGTTTATAAGAAAAGCCCAATGGGTCGTTGGCTTTTATCAATCCGGAAAATATGAACAGTAAGCCTACCGCTATCCTGCAAAACCAAATCAAAGCGTTCTTCATTTTACTCCAAGTTTTATAAGGGCAAATACCGCGTAATTCAGCATGTCCTGGTAATTGGCTTTTACCCCTTCAGATGCTTCGGTAAGGCCCTGGTTGTCTTCAATTTGTTTAACGCGCAGCAGTTTCATGAGTATCAGATCGGTTAATGAGCTGATGCGCATATCGCGCCAGGCCTCGCCGTAATCGTGATTTTTGGCAAACATGAGCTCTTTGGTTTCCAGCACCCTATCGTCAAACATGCGTTCAACATGGTCAACTGCCAGTTCCTGCGGGGTTTCGGGCGAGCTATCCAGCTGCATCATGGCTATAACGCAGTAGTTTACAATGCCAATGTACTCGCCGGTAATATCGTCGCCCACTTTCGAAATCTTTTTTTCTTCGAGTGTACGGATGCGTTGTGCTTTAATAAAAATCTGGTCGGTGATAGATTGCAAACGAAGGATGCGCCAGGCGGTACCATAGTCGCGGGTCTTTTTCATGAAAAGGCCCTTACAATTGTTTATTACCGCGTCGTATTCTGCTGATGTGTTAGCCAATGGTCTGAATATTTTAAAGTTGGAGCGTTCTAATTACGGGGATATGCTACCGCTATAAAGTTATTAACTTTACCACATTAACCCCTGTCAATATTACAACAAACAAAGTGGCTAAAGATACATTTTTTCGTAAAAAGATAACCCTGAATGCAGGAGGGAAACTTATCAACCTGGCTACGCCGAAGGTAATGGGCATAATCAATATTACGCCCGATTCTTTTTATGCCACCAGCCGTAAACCTTCTGTTGAGGAAGCTTTGCAACAGGCCGGAAAGATGCTGGCCGATGGCGCTACGTTTTTAGATATCGGGGCTTATTCGTCGCGCCCAGGCGCTGTCGATATTAACGTTGCCGAAGAAACTGACAGGCTGTTACCTGTTATTGAGGCCATTGTCGCCACTTTCCCGGATGCCATTTTATCAGTAGATACTTTCCGTTCACGGGTTGCCGAAGCCGCAGTTAAAGCGGGAGCGCATATGATTAATGATATATCGGGCGGCACGCTGGATGCCGGTATGTTTAACACGGTGGCCCGCCTGCAGGTACCCTATATTTTAATGCACATGAAGGGCACCCCCCAAACCATGGTGCAAATGGCGCAGTACGATGATGTTTTTAACGAGGTGCTGGATTATTTTGTAAGTAAATATCAACAGCTAAAACAACTGGGCGTACATGACGTGATTATCGATCCCGGCTTCGGTTTTGCCAAAAAGCAGCAGCATAATTTTACGCTGATGAAGCGGATGCAGGATTTTGATATTTTGGAGCTGCCGTTATTAACCGGCATCTCGCGCAAAAAAATGGTTTACGGTTTATTGGGAGGCACCGCTGCGGATGCATTAAATGGCACAACCGTTTTAAATACCATCGCACTGAGTAAAGGCGCCAATATTTTGCGGGTACATGATGTAAAAGAGGCTGTTGAGGCGGTGAGGATTTGGGAGGCTTGCCAGTAAATATTTCGTATGGAAATCCAGGTAGCTACAACGGCAGATATTGAGGCGATAACCCATGTGGAGATTGAAAGTAAATTACAATCGTTTCCCGAATTGATGGAGCCGCGCGATATCGACTTTGAAACAAGGACTTACCGGTGGAAAACTTATTTTGCAAAACAATCGCCCGCCAGCGCCAGGCCGCAAAGGGTTATATTTAAGGCTATTGATCAGGATAGGATGGTAGGGTACCTGGCGGTACACCTTACAAGCCGCTATGATAAGGATGCCGAAATTCAATCGTTTTATGTGTTGAAAGAATATCAGCGCCGTGGGATTGGCACGGCACTTTTAAAGGAGGCCATAAGTTGGGCTATGAACCTTAAAGCCAAAAGTTTGTGTGTGGGCATAGCTCCGGAAAACCCATATCAACAATTTTACCTGAAATATTGGGGCATTTTTTTAAACCCGCACTGGATTGTTTGGGATGATATTGGCATGTTGAAATCAAAATTGGAATAAGATATCTTCCCGACTACCGCTGGGTTTCCAACCCGCGGTTAACATGGTTTCAGCTTTCGGTTGAACTGAAGCCAAAGGCTTCAACCAGTTTTACCCACGAGTTAGGCTGCGCTAACCTCGCGGGAGAAATAGAAGGCCGAAGCCGCCATCCATCAGTACTGCGTTTTTAGTAAACAAACCACCTTGCCCAACTTTATTTTAATTATTTTACCTTTGCCTATAATCTATGAGAAAGGTACACGATTTTATAAGGCGCACTATTTTTTATATTATTGATCTGTTTTACAAGCCCTTTAAAAAATGGATGCCCTTACATACCTTCCGTTACGCGGCATGTGGCGGGGGCAATGTAGTGTTTGATATAACACTGTTTTCGTTTTGTTATAACTTCATTTTTAAAAAGCAAAACCTGCATATCGGGGCGTATACTTTAAGCCCGCACATCGCGTCGCTGGCGTTATCTTTCAGCATATCTTTTTGTACCGGATTTTACCTGAACAGGTATATTGTTTTTAAAGAATCGGGCCTGAGCAAAAGGGGGCAGCTTTCGCGCTTTGTTTTGGTAAACGCCATCTGCATAGTTTTAAACGTAATATTCCTGAAAATTCTTGTTGATTGGCTGGGCATCTATCCAACACCATCAAAAATTATAGCTACGGTATTTATTGCCTGTTTCAGCTATTTCAGCCAAACGCATTTTTTCTTTAAAACTAAAAAGGCAGCGGCCTAAGCAGTGCCGTATCAATTCAGCAAGCCCAAGATCAGAAAAAATATAAATTCCATAGCCAGCAAAACCGGACCGGCTTTACTTTGAGGCGGGAATTTAAATTTCTCGAATATAAAAAGCATCAACCCGCTTACAGCAAACCAGCACGCATAATTTTTTATGGGGATGGTATCGCCTGCCCAATGCCAATAATCAAAATGGATAGCTACGGGTTCAATGAAGATATCAAGTAAAACCAGCACCAATGCCCCGGCAAAAATGCGGACGTAAATATTTTTGATGCGGCTGCGCTGCATAAGTACCCCGGTAGCATAAATAAGCAAAAACCAGTTGATACCAATCATCAGCGGAACACCCAATAATTTAACGCCCAGCGTTTCGCCATACGCATAGCTGCCAAATAGCCAGCCGGTATGCACCCCAATAAGCTCGGCAACAAAACCCAACGTAAACAGCAGCAAGGTAAACAATCCGAATTTAGCATCGGGACGGTTATGACTGCAGATGATAACGCCCGCCATGAGCAATAAATGCCAGGGAACCAGATCCAGAAATTTAGTATCGATACCCGAAACGTTAAAACCAACAGTGCCTACCGCGTGAAAAAGTATGATGATAATAATGGCAATACGCTCGGTTTTTACGCTGCCGGTTGATAATTGCGTGTTCAAATCCTACGCCCCTTCCATACGGTGGTTTTGGTGAGATATTTTTGGATGGATATAAAAGCGACAATCATCATATTGGTCATTTGCAGCGGATGCAATAATACGTTATACAAAGCATTTTGTCCCGATGTAAACGAGATCATTATCCGCGTAAGGATGATGAGGCCGCCCATAAACAGGATGAGGGGCAGGTTCAGCGTCATGATCAACAGCAGCGGAAAAATGATAACCAGCAGCAGGTACATCAAAAAGCCCAGGATGCTATAGTTAAACGCCGCCAGGAAATTTTTACTAAAGCCGGCCAGTGCTTCGGTATAGCTTTTGTACATGCGACAACTGATCATGCCGTTGGCCAGCAGGGCCTCGCCGTTATAAGCCTTGGCTTTTATAAGCCGCATAATTTCTACATCCTCTACCACTTTATCTTTTACCGCTTTGTGCCATTGCTGTTGGTGATAAATAGGGGCATCAAACAGCATAAACTGCCCGCTGGCTGCTGCAACAGACGGATTTTTTACCAGCGATATCAACCGCACAGGCAAAAGGTTCAATAAAATAAAATGCATCAGCGGCACCACCAGGTTTTCGCCTAAAGTTTGCATTTGCTGGTTAGCAAACAGGCTTAACAGGCCCAGGCTGCTGGTGTGCATACGGTGTACAGCACTGTTTATTAAACCGGGCTGTACCTGCTCATCGGCATCCAAAAAAAGCAGGTAATCGCCGTCGGCCTGTAAGGCAAGCTGATGACAGGCAAAATTTTTGCCTATCCAGCCGGCAGGTAACTCCGCTCCTTTGATTACTTTAAATTGAGGATGCGTTTGGGCAAATTTTGCACACACCGCATAGGTATCATCTGTCGAGCCATCGTCAAGCACCAGTACTTCATAGTGTTGATAATCCTGCTGACGGATGGATCGCAGAAGGGTTAATATATTGCCGGCCTCGTTGCGGGCAGGGATCAGGATGGATACCTTATCGGTATAGTGTTTAGCTACACGCCGTAATTTAGGATCGGATATAAAGTTGAACAGGGTTACTGTAAAACGCAGGATAATGAAGAAAAGGGTGATTAATATAATTACGGTCACTTTATATATCAAATTGCGTTTGAAGCAGTTTTGAACTGCTGTAATGTTGCTGATAGGCCTCTTTTAAACCGGCGATGTTTGTATAGTTATTGTTATCTCTTTTCAAATAAACGGTCGCCGTGCTCTTTTTATGTTTAAAGTACTGAATAAATGTTGAAGCAAATAGCAATTGGTATTTTCCTTGTGCTTTTTGCATAATCCGGAATACGCCTTTATCAAAACGCACATCCTCCACATAATTTGAAAACAGTTTTCCCTGCGGAAAAATGAGTACTAAGTTTTGCGAATCATCCAAAAGCCGGGCTGCATAATCAAGCGACTGGATGATATCCCTCGATTTTTTGGTGACCGAAAACGCCCCCGCAAATTTAAGATAGTGCAGCATATGTACCGTTTTTTCCTCAACCATTACATGGTATCGCTTTTTTAACAATTTTTCGGTTACGCAATATAATATTAACCCATCCCAAAAACTAAAATGATTGGCTATCAGCAGCATCGATTTGTTTTTATCAATTTCGACATCATTAAACAACACCTCATGAAACTGCCGTGCTACTATCCACTTTACGTAATAATGGATAATGCGGTTTATAAAAATATTCTTTTTATTGTAGATCACTTTTTGGTGAGTTGTGAGTGGCGAGTTGTGAGTGTTTTGAACCAAGCTACCAAAATTTGATTTAACTTTCCGACTTCCGGACTTTCGGACTCAAGACTCCCGACTCAAATTAATGTTTCATATTTATCTGGTTTAAAAGTGCCTGCCGGTGAAAATCGTTTACGCGTTGTTTTAACTCGTCAAAAGTAAACTCACCGGCTATGCCACAATCAAAAAGGTGAACGTATGCCCGGGGCTTTAAGCTTTCAAAATAATCGATCAGTGTGCAGTTGTACACCACCTGGCATGGGCCTTTAATTTGCTGTATGAGCTTATAGGTGCCTTTTTGTATCTCAATATGAGTTTCATGATTTGATCGTATCTCGCCCTGCGGGCACATCATAACCAGGTTACGGGCATCGTCCAACAACCCGGCCGCGTAAGTTAATGACGAGTCGCTTTGGCGCGCGCCCCTGATTATTGAAAACATACCTACATAACGCAGGTAAGTATATTTAAGGGCATGATCGTGATGCATCATTAAATGCCACCGCCGTTTTATGCCTTTAACAGCCACATAATTTGATAAAAACGACTCCCACCAGCTAAAATGGTTACACAGCATCAACACCGAATGCCCGGGCTTTGCCTCAAAAGGCACGATGTTAATTTCCTTAAAATTGCGGCCCAGCCACCAGCTTATACCCCGCAGGTATAGTGCGCTTAACGAGTCGGATTTTTTGGCCTTTATCATCTGTTTTCACCTGTTAAATATTCGTCCAATGCTTTGGTAACCAGCCAATGCCCCATTTTAACTTGATGGATTTCAATATTTTCCGCAGTTGCTATAAAATCTTTAGCTACTGATTTGGGGAAAAGATGGTCGTCTGTACCAAATATCAGCGTGCATTTTATTTTATACTGGTTAACAAGCGCTGCTATTTTTGGTACATCGGGGTTTAGCAGCTTTATCAAATTTAAGGTATAATAAGTATCAAGCCTTTTTTTTGGGGTATCAATTTCGTTGTAGGCTATCTGGTAAAGGCTTTCATCAATTACCCCAACCGCTTTTACAACCTTTAATAAAAACGGGGCCAGCCAGCTGCTTTTAGTGGCCACGCGAAAAATAGATTTGCCGAACAGGTTGTGTGTTATCATATGAAAGCCGGTACGGGGGGTAAGCCCGTCGGGCGCCATCAGTATTATTTCGTCAATTAAATGGGCGTATTCCTCAACCAGGGTAAGCGCAAGGCTGGCGCCCAGTGAATAACCCAATACGGAAATGCGCTGCTCGCCATAAATTTTAAACCACTCCTGCAAATAATTGTACATCATTTCTTTCGTCATGCCTGCGCGGATCTGTTTATCTGTCCAGCCATCTAAACGGCTCTCGCCATGAAAAAAATGATCAAAGCCGTACACGTGGTATTTGGTTAACAACGATTTTTCGAGCACGTGAAATTGCCTCCCCGTCATCCCATAACCATGGAATGCCAGTAACGGTTTTGGGCCGGTACCATATTCATGAAAATGTACTTTACCCAAACCGGGTAGTTGTAAAAAACCCATTGCCGCAATAATAACAATTATACAGGAATATATGTGATTCCTGTTTTACACCACAAATTACGAGTTAGTGCAATAGCACAAAATGCCGGGGTTTAGTTGCTGACGCTTCATAATTACATAGGGTACTAATTTACATACACCAGTAATTTTCAAAACTATACAGGTATTGTTTAAAACGCTGCTTTTACGTTAAAATATTTCATTGTAATTAATATTATTGATAAATAACTAAACTTGGCATTGCCTTTGTATTTAAATCGGCACATAACTTAACAAACATTTACTATGGCAATTACCAAAACAAAGGCTCCTGAGCAAACATTGGATGTACAGGACTCGGCATTGAATGAATTATTTATAGATGAACTGAAAGACATCTACTGGGCCGAAAAGCATTTGACAAAGGCTTTACCCAAAATGGCAAAAGCAGCAACATCTGATGAATTGCGTGCCGCTATTGAAAACCACTTAAGTGAGACCGAGAGGCAAATTACCCGCCTGGAAGATGCTTTTGCATCGATAGACGAAAAGGCAGTGGCCGTAAAATGCGAGGCGATGGCCGGTTTAATTAAAGAAGGCGAAGAAATAATTGCCGAAACCGAAAAAGGCAGCATAACCCGCGACGTAGGTATCATTTCGGCTGCCCAAAAAATTGAGCATTACGAAATTGCCTCATACGGAACCCTTAAAACATTAGCTACCGTATTAGGCTATAATGAAGCCGCCGAGCTTTTGGACTCGACCTTACAGGAAGAAAAGAACTGCGACAGCTTACTTACCAAAATAGCCGAAGCCGGAATTAACCAAAAATCAAAAACAGAAAAGGCTTAACAACCTCTTGCTAACTGATAACACAAAACGCCATTGCGATGTAAAACAATGGCGTTTTGTGGTTTAAATTGAAGCCTGCTTTGCGGGCTTTTAAGTTTTACAATGCGGGCAAATGTGTGCCAGGTTAAATAAGCGGCGTCTTTTGAAGAGTAAGTCCGTCGCTCTACAATCCCGAACATGGCAACCCGCAACACGCGCCACGCAACCCAACCCGATAAAAAACCTATATTTACAGCTAACACTTAAAGATTTAACAAATTTTAACAATTAAACGTGGAATTTTTTTAGCAGAAAAAAGTTTGTGTGTTTAAGTTTGCTCTCGAAATAAAAAAGGGTTCATGGAAGAATTTAAAAGTAGTACAGAAAATGTTTCATCGGGGGCTGTTACCGGCAGCACATCGTATTCAACAGATATCAGGGCGCTTAATGAAATGATACAACGCGAAAGCGCTTTTATCGATCTGCTTAAGATGGAGATGGATAAAGTGATCGTGGGGCAAAAATATATGGTTGAACGTTTGCTGATCGGTTTATTGGCCGATGGGCATATTTTGCTGGAAGGTGTTCCGGGGCTGGCAAAAACTTTGGCTATCAATACGCTGGCCAAATGTATTCAGGCCGATTACAGCCGCATCCAGTTTACGCCCGATTTATTACCTGCCGATTTGGTGGGTACCATGATCTACAACCAAAAGAAAGAAGAATTCATTGTTCGTAAAGGGCCATTATTCTCCAACTTTATTTTGGCCGATGAAATTAACCGTGCGCCTGCCAAAGTGCAAAGCGCGCTTTTAGAGGCCATGCAGGAGCGCCAGGTAACCATTGGCGATAACACCTTCCCGCTGCCAAACCCGTTTTTGGTACTGGCTACCCAAAACCCTATTGAGCAGGAAGGTACTTACCCGCTGCCCGAAGCACAGGTTGACCGCTTTATGCTGAAAGTGGTAATTACTTATCCTGAGCGTGAAGAAGAAAAAAGAATTATCCGTTCCAGCATATTACCGGGCGGTATGCCAAAACCATCGCCGGTTATTAAACCCGAAGAGATTGTGCGTGCCCGTAAAATAGTTCGTGAAGTTTACATGGACGAGAAGATTGAGCAATACATCATCGATATTGTTTTCGCTACCCGTTTCCCCGAGCAGTATAAACTGGCGCACTATAAAAACCTCATCACTTTTGGCGCATCGCCAAGGGCAAGTATCAGTCTGGCGCTGGCAGCAAAGGCCTATGCCTTTATTAAACGCCGCGGCTACGTAATACCCGAGGATGTGCGCGCCATTTGCCATGATGTTATGCGCCACCGTATTGGCTTAAGCTACGAGGCCGAAGCAGAAAACATCACCAGCGAAAATATTATTACCGGGATACTGAATGCGATAGAGGTACCGTAAGGGGCCTATATGCCGACAATCCGGGCCTCTGAGGGTGCACGACGTTTATAGCATGGCGGCAACGACTCACCCGGTCGAGGCTACGCCCGACCACCCTCTCTCCGCTTTCGCGCAAAGAGGGTGAAAAAACAAAAAAATGGGCTTACCCTCTATGCGGCGCAGCCGGAGAGAGGGGCGGCCAGCGAAGCGTAGCCGGGGTGAGTCGTAGCCAGCGTTCAGGAATTACGCTGATGAAACGACTTTTGGTAACGAAAAATATTACTATAATTTATAACAGAGTTTAAAAAACATGCATCCAAAAGTCTCCCCTACCGGGGGAGATTTAGAGGGGGCTGGGGGCTTCGCTTCTTATGGAAACCAAGGATCTTTTAAAAAAAGTAAGGAAGATTGAGATAAAAACCAGGGGTTTAAGTAACCACTTATTCTCGGGCGAATATCATTCGGCGTTCAAGGGGCGGGGTATGGCCTTTAGCGAGGTGCGTGAGTACCAGCTTGGCGACGAGATACGTACCATCGACTGGAACGTTACCGCGCGTTTTAACCACCCTTACGTAAAAGTGTTTGACGAAGAGCGCGAGCTTACAGTAATGCTGCTGATGGATGTGAGCGGATCTGAAAACTTTGGCACCCAGGGTCAGCAAAAGCAGGACCTGGCTACCGAGCTTTGCGCCGTGCTTGCATTTTCGGCCATCCAGAACAATGATAAAGTTGGGGTGATATTCTTTAGCGATAAGATAGAAAAATTCATTCCGCCAAAAAAAGGACGGTCGCACATATTGATGATCATCAGGGAACTGATTGATTTTAAGCCCGAAAACAAAGGCACCAATGTGGGTGTGGCGTTAAAGTACTTTACCAGCGTTATTAAAAAGAAATGTACCGCCTTTATCCTGTCGGATTTTATAAGCCCGGCGTTTGAAAACGAGCTGAAAATAGCCAACAAAAAACACGATATCATTGCTGTGAGGCTGTTTGATAAACACGAAGAGGTATTCCCTAACCTGGGCCTTATCCCGATGAAGGACGAAGAAACCGGCGAGGTGGTGTGGATAAATACTGCTGATGAGGAGGTGCGCTACGCATTCAGCCTCGAGGCCCGCAACCGCACCATCGCCATGGGCGACACTTTTAAAAAATGCGGTGTTGATTTTACCAGCATCGGCACACACGAATCATACGTAAAACCATTAATGACACTATTTAAAAAACGGGAAGGCAGGAGATGATCAAGTGTTTTAAATATTTCCTGGTATTGCTGCTTACAGGTACTTTTTATTCCGCTTTTGCACAGGCCCCGCAGGCCGAAGCAAAATTGGATAAGGCCACCATTTTAATTGGCCAGCAAACCAAGCTTAACCTAAGCATCAGGCATAGCATAAAGGATAAAATAGAGTTTCCGGCGCTGGTTGATTCCATTGCCGGTAAAATTCAGATTGTAAGCAGTAAAGCCGATACTGTTTTTGACAAGCAGGATCAAAGTATTGAAACCATTCATCGCGCCTACAACATTACGGCGTTTGATAGTGGGGCCTATGTAATCCCGTCCTATGCGTTTAAAACCACAATTGGCCCGGTTTATACGCAACCATTAACACTCACCGTGCAAACCGTTGCTGTTGATACCACCAAGGCATTTTATGATATTAAACAGCCGCTTGTAGTCAATTATTCGTTTTTTGATTGGCTGCGTGATAATTGGCAATGGGTTACCATTGGCTTTTTGGTACTGCTGATTATTGCGGGCATTATTTACTATTTTGTAAGCAGGCCTAAAAAGATAGTGGTAGTTGAGCCGCCGAAACCCAAAGTACCGCCGCACATCATCGCCATGCAAAAACTGCAGGAGTTGCGCGGTAAAAAACTTTATGAGCAGGATGTTAAAGTATACCATATTGAGCTGAGTGAAATACTGCGCGAATATTTAGAGAAGCGCTATGGCATTAAAACCCATGAGCAAACATCCGATGAGATTTTTGCAAGCCTGCGCACGCTGGATATTACAGAAGATAACAAAAACCTGCTGCGCCAGGTATTGATACTTGCCGATTTGGTAAAATTTGCCAAGGAAAAACCGCTGCATTTTGAAAACGAACAAAGTATGGATAATGCCATCAGCTTTGTAAACAAAACCCAGCAGGCATACCAGCCACTGGCCGATAAACAAGAGGAGGGTAAATGAGCTGGTTTAAAGGAATAGAATTTGCCCACCCGGGATTTTTCTGGCTGTTCATCAGCATACCGCTCATGGTTGGCTGGTATATTTGGAAACAGCGGCAGCTGCACGGCAACCTTAATGTGCCTACCCTGCGGGGCTTTACGCTTAAAAAAAGCATGCTGCCAAAATTCAGGCATAGTGGTATTGTGCTACGGTCATTGGCCTTATCGGCTATGATTGTTGCGCTGGCCAGGCCTCAATCGTCATTAAGCTGGCAAAACAGTACTACCGAGGGGATTGATATCATCATTGCTTCAGATATTTCGGGCAGTATGCTTGCCGAAGATTTTAAACCCAATCGCCTTGAAGCCGGTAAACAAATTGCCATCGATTTTATAAAGGGCCGCCCGGACGACCGCATAGGCCTGGTGATATTTAGCGGCGAGAGCTTTACGCAATGCCCGTTAACAATTGACCACAGCGTATTGATAAACCTTTTTGCCGATGTACGTAACGGTATGATAACCGATGGTACGGCCATTGGTATGGGACTGGCAACCGCAGTTAACCGCCTGCGAACCAGCCAGGCAAAAAGTAAGGTAATTATATTGCTCACAGACGGATCAAACAACGCAGGTTCGATACCGCCAATAACCGCCGCCGAAATTGCCCGCCAGTTTGGTGTGAGGGTGTATACGGTGGGGTTGGGTACCAATGGTTTTGCGCCTTACCCGGTACAAACACCGGTAGGTATACAATACCAAAAAATGCCTGTGGTAATTGACGAGGGTACGTTATCAAAAATTGCAAGCCTAACCGGTGGTAAATACTTCAGGGCTACCAATAACGAAACACTGAAAAATATTTACGAACAGATTGATAAGCTGGAAAAAGCCAAAATTGATGTTACCCAGTATCACAAAAAAACAGAACTGTTTTTACCCTGGGCAATTATAGCGCTGGCTTTCCTGTCGTTGGAATTTATATTAAAAAACACCCTGTTTAAAGGGGCTTTAACCTAACAGATGCTACGTTTTGCACATATAGAATATTTATGGGGGCTGGTAATCATCCCGGTGTTTATCATCGCGTTTTTGGCGGTAAGCATCTGGAAAAAGAAAGCCATCTCGTCATTAGGAGATAAAAAGGTGGTGATGATGATGATGCCGCAGGTATCGTTGTCAAGGCCATGGCTTAAGTTTATTTTCTTTTTGCTGGCCTACGCCATGCTCATCATCGGTATAGCCGACCCGCAAATTGGTTCAAGAACCGAGGAAGTAAAACGCAAAGGCGCCGATTTGATGATCCTGCTGGATGTATCAAATAGTATGCTGGCCCAGGATTTGGCCCCAAGCCGCCTGGAGAACGCCAAACAAGCCATTGCCCAATTGATTGACCGGATGCATGATGACCGTATTGGCATTATTGTATTTGCCGGCCAGGCCTATGTGCAGTTGCCTATAACCACAGACTACTCGGCAGCCAAACTTTTTCTGAGTACCATTAATACCGAAATGGTACCAACGCAGGGTACAGCCATTGGCGCAGCCATTGAACTGGGCATGCAATCGTTTGATTTTAAAAACGGTACCGGCAAGGCTATGATTGTTATTACCGATGGCGAGAACCACGAGGATAATGCTGTTGAGGCTGCTGCCGCAGCCAAATCAAAAGATGTATCGGTTCATGTGGTAGGCGTTGGTTCGGCCAATGGCGCCCCCATACCAATGTATGATGAGCAGGGGCACCAAACCGGGTTCCGGGTTGACCACGAGACCGGCCAGCAGGTAGTAACTAAGTTGAGCGAGGATATGTGCAGAGAGATTTCGGCCGCAGGCGGCGGCGTTTATGTACGCGCCAATAACTCCAACAGTGGCCTGGGCATTGTTATGGACCAGATTAACAGAATGCAGCGCAAAACAGTTGATAGCCGGTCGTTCAAGGATTTTGAAGATCGTTTCCAGTTCTTTTTGGCCATTGCGTTTGTATTGCTGTTGATTGAGTTTTTTATATCAAACCGTAAAAACATGCGTTTAAGCGGGATTAAATTATTTGAAGTTAAAAAGCCATGAAGCAATTAATTATAGTTGTATTATTAGTACTGCAGGCTTCATTCCTTTTTGCCCAGCAGGAAAAACGAGACATCAGGAAAGGCAACCAGCTTTACCAGGCTAAAAATTATAAAGAGGCCGAGGATAACTATCGTAAAGCACTGGCTAAATCCAACAACAAAACGGTTGAAGGTAATTTTAACCTGGGCGATGCCTTATACAAACAAAAAAAGTTTGACGATGCACAACAGCAGTTTACCAAAATAGCAGCAACATCAAAAGACAAGCGGGTATTGGCCAATGCTTACCATAACATAGGCAACTCCCTGTTGGAAAACAAAAAACTGGAAGAGAGTATTGCCGCCTACAAAAAATCGTTGCTTAATAATCCTAATGATGAGCAAACCCGTTACAACTTGTCATACGCCCAAAAAATGCTAAAGAAGCAGCAGGACGATAAAAAGAACCAAAACAAAAACGATAAGAATAAAGATAAAGACAAGAACAAGGATAAAAATAAGGACGACAAGAATAAGGATAATAAGGATAAAGATAAAAAAGACCAGGACAAGAAAGATCAGGATAAAAAGGACAAAGACAATAAGGATAAGAACAAGCCTGATAATAAAGATCCGCAGGACCAGCAGCAACAACAGCCGCAGCCCAACAATGTATCAAAAGATGATGCCGAGCGTATGCTGGAAGCCCTGAAAAACGACGAGAAAGCAACGCAGGACAAACTGAAAAATAAAAAGTTAAAAGGCGCCAGAACCAATATCTCCAAAGACTGGTAAGCCTTATATTTATAGCACATGAAGTTAAAGTACTACATATTGTTGTTCCTGCTGTTTTGTACAACCGTGCTTTTTGCGCAGGGTGTAAAATTCACCTCCTCTGTTAATAAAACCGAAGTGGGCACTACCGAGCAATTCGAGGTAACATTTACCATAAACAGCAACGGCGAAAGGTTTGTACCGCCAAACTTTAATGGCTTTTTAGTGGAATCGGGGCCAAATGTTTCCCAAAGCATGACCATCATCAACGGAGCTTCATCAGCAAGTATGGCTTACAGCTATGACCTTGTAGCCGTAAAAGAAGGTACTTACACTATAGGCCCGGCAACAATTGTAGTAAACGGTAAGCAGCTAAGCACCAGTCCAATTAAAATTAAAGTGGTAAAGGGCACATCGGCAGCGCAAGCCAATGCTGCCAGGCAACAACAGCAACAACAGCAGGTGCAGGGCCAGGGCATTGTGGCCGGCCACTCAAAAAATATCAATAGAGACCTTTTTATAAGGGCCGATGTAAATAAAACCAATGCCTACATAGGCGAGCAGCTTACTTTAAGCTACCGCCTTTACACCCGGGTGGCACTGGTTGGCAGCGAACTGGAGAAAATGTCGGACCAGAATGGTTTTTACAGCCAGGAAATTAAAAGCGTTAATAATCCCAATGCTGTTCAATGGCGTATTGAAACCGTAAAAGGGATAAAATATAATGTTACCGAGATAAAGCAAAATATCCTTTTCCCCGAACGTGCCGGCAACATCACTATCGACCCGATGATCATGGATTTTATAGTAAGGGAAACCGTACAATCGGCCGATCCTTTTGATAACTTTTTTGGCGGTGGCAGCTATAATGATGTTAAATATAAAATAAAAAGCAGCCCCGTGGTTATCCACGTAAAACCATTGCCCGAAAGCGGCAAGCCAGCAAGCTTTAGCGGCGCGGTTGGCCGTTTTTCGATAAGCACATCGGTTGATAAAACAGATCTTAAATCCAACGAGCCACTCAACTACAAAATTATACTAAGTGGCAAGGGCAACCTGAAACTGCTGAAACCAATGGCCCCCGAATTTCCGCTTGATTTTGATAAGTACGACCCTAAGGTAACCGATACCATAACTGATAATGAAAACGGCGAGTCGGGTACCCGTGTGTATACTTACCTGTTGATCCCGCGCCATGGCGGCAAATTCAATATCGACCCCATCAAGTTTTCGTACTACGATTTAGCAGCGGGCAAATATGTAAGCCAGCAAACCAAAGGCTTTACTATTAACGTGGCCAAAGGCGCTACCGAAAATAACGTTACCTCCATTGGCGCCGATAAGCAGGATGTTAAATTGCTGAATAAAGATATCCGCTACATTAAAACAGATGGAAGCGATATCAGCAAAGATGAAGAAGGTTTTTACGGATCCGGTCTGTATTATTTTCTGCTGTTGCTGGGGCCGCTGGCATTTGCCGGAGCCTTGGTATTTGGCAAGGTGTACGAGATGAACAACAGCGACGTGGTGAAGGTAAAAAGCCGCAAGGCCGGCAAAATTGCTGCCAAACACCTGGCCAGCGCAAAAGCGCAGCTATCGGCAAATAATAAGCCGGTATTTTACGAAAATGTGTTTAAAGGGCTGTACGGCTACCTAAGCGACAAGCTGAATATTGCCGCCGCCGACCTGAACCGCGAAAAAATTGCTACCGAACTGAAGGCCCGGGAATTGGACGAGCCAACTATAAACGAATTGCTGGAAACATTAGACCTTTGCGATATGGCCCGCTTTGCCCCGGTTTCGGGCATATCGGAGCAGGAGGTGTTTGAGAAGGCAAAAAATATGATCAATAACATTGAAGATAAAATATAACATGCTAAAGCGCCTGATATACCTGTTGCTGTTGATTGTAGCGCCATTGCTGGCTTTTAGCAATGATGCGGGCCTGGCTTTGTTTAAAAAAGGTAATAACCTGTACCAAAAAGCAAATTATAAAGAAGCTGCAGCAACCTATCAAAAAATGGTTGATGATGGCTATCAATCGGCCAGCCTTTACTTTAATCTGGGTAATGCTTATTATAAAAATGGCGATATAGCACCCGCATTGTTATATTATGAAAAAGCACACAGGCTATCGCCGGGCGACGAAGATATCCGTATAAACATCCAGTTTGCCAATTCAAAAACTACCGATAAAATTGAGGCAGTTCCCGAGTTCTTTATCACCAAATGGTGGACTGGCTTTATACTTGCTTTACCAGCCAATACACTTGCAGTTTTCAGTGTGCTGCTTTTTATAGGGGCTTCAGGCTTACTTATCCTTTACAGGTTTTCGGGCTCTGTGATCGTAAAAAAGATATCGTTTTACTCGGCTATCTTGCTGTTGCTGCTGGGTATCGGTACCATTTTTATTTCGGGGAGGCAGGCAGCCTACTTTGATGCCCATCATGATGGTATTATCTTCAATTCATCGGTAAACGTTAAAAACGCACCCTCTAACACCGCGAAAAATGGCTTTGTACTGCACGAGGGTACCAAGGTTAATATTCTTGATAAAAACGCCAGCTGGATAAAAATTAAATTGGCCAACGGCAACGAAGGCTGGGTTGGTGCTGCTGATGTAAGGGAGATATAGACCTTCAGGTAAACGCATATCATATTAGTCACTTGTACTTTTTAAGCACAAGGCATTATTGCAGGCCCCGCCCGTTCCTGAAAAGTTTGTTGATAAATATTATTGATGGTCAATTGTTTGTCGTCGATTTCACCGTAGCAAGAATATCTGATTCAACCTCGGTATCTTTTCAACATCTTTTGTAAACCGAGTCAATTACCGTTAAGCCAATGCCTACTGCTATTCCCTGGCTACGTGCAAAATCACCATGTATTAATGTGCAAGCCGGTTTTGAAAAAAGATTTGTGCAATCGATTGCGCAAATCTTTTTTTATTTGTTACTTCGTAAAAGTAAACCTCCAGACTAAAAGTTCCCGCAAATTATGAAATCAGTGAAGCTATTGCTTATCGCGCTGTGCACCAGTTTTATACTGCCCACTTATGCTTTGGTGCGGCTGCCGCAGCTGGTTGCAAACGGCATGGTGCTGCAGCGCAATACACATGTGAATATCTGGGGATGGGCAGAGGTAGGCGAAAAGATCAGCATTGAATTTCAGCATAAGGTTTTTCGTGCGGTTACCGATAAAAATGGCTCGTGGAAAGTGGTTTTACCGGCAATGCCTGCCGGCGGACCCTACACAATGGATATACAAGGCAACAATCATATCGCCATCAGCGATATTTTAGTTGGCGATGTTTGGTTTTGTTCGGGCCAATCAAATATGGCATTACAAATGGAGCGGGTAAAGGAAAAATACCCCGATGAGATAGCTACTGCCAATTACCCGCAAATCAGGAACTTTTTTGTGAAAACCGAGGTCGATGTAACCAAGCAACACACCAACCTGTTGCCCGGGAAATGGGTAAAGGCCGATCGGGAAACGGTGCTGGGTTTTGGCGCTACGTCGTGGTTTTTTGCCAAACGGCTTTATCAAAAATACCATGTGCCAATAGGCATCATTAACTCAAGCGTAGGGGGCACACCCATAGAAGCCTGGATTAGTGGACAGAGACTCATGAACATCAAACCCTATAATGACAGGGTAAAGCAATTTGGCGATACCGTTTTTATAGATAGTGTCATGAAGAAGCATTTGCCGCCTAATAATCCGCTGAATACATCCGCCTTCGGAATTGATAAAGGATTAACAGAAATTAAACCATGGTACGATACCGCCTATGTGCCGCATAACTGGCACCACTACTGGCTACCTGGTTACTGGGCGGACCAGGGCATTAAAGGCCTGAATGGCGTGATGTGGTTTCGGAAAGAAGTTAATCTTCCGGCATCTTTTGATGGCAAAGCAGCTAAATTGTTTTTAGGGAGGATAATTGATGCCGATCAAACTTATGTTAACGGCAGGCTTGTAGGCAGCATTACCTACCAGTATCCGCCCCGGCGTTATAATGTACCGGCGGGTGTGCTGAAGCCGGGCAAAAACATAATAATTGTGCGGGTGGTAAACACTGCAGGCAAAGGCGGTTTTGTGCCCGATAAAAGATATTACCTGGGCGTGGCGGCAGACACCATCGACCTGCGCGGCGATTGGCAGTATAAGGTAGGGCAGGTGTTTGAGCCGGTTAAGCCCGTTGCCGAATTTATTGCCCAAAATGAACCCACCGGCCTTTATAATACCATGGTTGCGCCGGTTATTAATTACACCATCAAAGGCATGGCCTGGTACCAGGGCGAAAGTAGCGTTAACAGCGCAAAAGCATACGGCGTTTTATTAAAAGCCCTTATTGCCGACTGGCGCGATAAATGGCAACAGGGCAACCTTCCGTTTGTATATGCCCAGCTCCCTAATTTCAACGAGGCGCAATATGCACCGGCAGAAAGTGACTGGGCCGAATTACGGGAGGGCCAACTGGAGGCGCTTGCCTTGCCAGGTACAGGTATGGCTGTATCTATTGATGCGGGCGAGTGGAACGATATTCATCCGCTTAATAAAAAAACGGTAGGTGAGCGCCTGGCCATAGCTGCCCAAAATGTAGCTTATGGTAATAGCGATATAATCCCTTGCGGCCCGGTTTATCAATCGGCACGGGTAGATGGTAATAAAATTGAACTTACATTTAAGTATACAGGCACCGGGCTTGTTGCTAAAAATGGGGATGACCTATCGCAATTTGCTATAGCCGGTGCCGATAAAAAGTTTGTTTGGGCCACTGCCGTTATTAAGGGTGATAAAGTGCTGGTATGGAGCGATAAGGTACCTGCGCCATTATATGTAAGGTATGCCTGGGCCGATAATCCCGATGAGGCCAACCTGTATAACAAAGAAGGTTTGCCTGCATCGCCTTTTCGTACTGATAAACCATAATTCACTATAAAACCCGTAAAAATGAAAACTGCCATTTTCTTCTTTTTACTCGCATTACCGGTAGTAGTTAGTGGCCAAAGCCCGGCCCCGGTAAATTTTACGGCCGAGCAGGATCATCAGGATATGATGAAACAGTTGGGTATTAAAACATTGCGTAACGGCCCAAGTGGTGATGAGAATGCCCCCAACCACGCTAACTATGATGAGGCTTTGGCCAATCCTTTCCCCGATTTGCCGGATGCGCTTACTCTTAAAAACGGTAAGAAAGTGGCCACTGCCGATATGTGGTGGAAACAACGCCGCCCCGAAATCATAGAGGATATGGAGCGTGAAGTTTACGGCAGGATCCCGGCTAATGTACCCAAAGTAACCTGGACGGTTAAGGTAACCGATAAAGAACGTGTGGGTTTTTATCCTGTGATAGCCAAACAACTGATAGGTCATGTTGATAATACCGCCTGCCCCTCAATCAACGTCAACATTGAAATGACACTGGTGCTGCCGGCCTTTGCCAAGGGACCTGTTCCGGTACTAATGATGTTTGCCCGCAGTGCGCTTCCGGCGCCGGCGCAACCATCGCCTGCTGACCTGGAAAAGATAAACAGCGCTTTGAAAGAGTTACTTGTAAAAGAACACCCGGAGCTGAAAGTAATTTTTGAGCAATATCCGGCTTATAATCCGGTGCCCGAGCAATCGCCGTTTGGGCCGGGTGGCTTCCCGGTAATAAAAGGCGATCCGCCTACGGCCATGCAGCTGATAGCCAATGGCTGGGGTTATGTGCTGATTGATCCTTCATCGATACAGGTAGATAATGCCGAAGGGCTTACCAAGGGTATAATTGGCCTGGTAAATAAAGGGCAGCCCCGTAAGCCCGACGATTGGGGTGCCTTACGCGCCTGGTCATGGGGCGCAGCAAGGGCTTTGGATTACCTGGAGACCGAGCCCGCCGTTGATGCCAAACATGTGGGTATTGAAGGGGTATCGCGCTATGGCAAAGCCGCATTGGTTACGCTGGCTTTTGAGCAGCGCTTTGCCATGGGGCTTATCGGTTCGTCTGGTGAGGGTGGCGCCAAGCTGCACCGCCGCAATTTTGGCGAAGCGGTTGAAAGTTTAACCGGCGGCGAGTATTATTGGATGGCAGGTAATTTTATGAAATACGGGGCCAGCGACGCCACCTTCGGTGCTAAAACAGCAAAAGACTTACCCGTAGATGCGCATGAACTGATAGCCCTTTGCGCGCCAAGGCTTACATTTATCAGCTACGGCATTCCAGAACAGGGCGACGCCAAGTGGCTGGATCAGCAGGGGAGTTATATGGCTACAGTTGCCGCCGGGTCGGTTTTTAAATTACTGGGGGTAAAAGATATCGGCGTAACAAACGATTATAAAACAGAAAAAATGCCGCCCGTTAACACCGGGATGCTGGACGGGGCATTGGCCTGGCGGCAGCACGACGGCGGCCATACCGATGCCCCCAACGTAAAATACTTTATTGCATGGGCCAAAAAAATGATGGAACAGGAGAAAGCCGGCAATCCCATAGCTAAATAACTAAATCAAAAAACGGAATATTAAATGAAACCAGTTAAATACATTATCATATCAGCTTTATTACTGCTTGCGCTTACTTCCAAATCTCAGGACAAGCCCTTGTGGAATAATAAACAGTGCGCAGTTGTTTTAACCTATGATGACGCAATTGATGTTGACCTTGACAACGTACTGCCCGCGCTCGACTCGTTGAAATTGAAAGGTACATTTTACCTCATCGGCTCATCGCCGGTTGTGGTAAACCGGATGGCGGAATGGCGAAAAGCAGCGGCGCGTGGCCACGAGTTGGGCAATCATTCCCTTTATCATCCCTGCGATGGCAGTTTGCCGGGCCGCAGCTTTGTAACCGCCGAAACCGATCTTAGCAAATACTCGCTTGAGCGTGCCGTTAAAGAAATAAAAGCAACCAATACCCTGCTTAAAGCTATTGACGGCAAAACGACGCGTACCTTTGCATTCCCCTGTGGTGATCTTAAAATAGGAGATAAGTATTTTTACGATTACCTTAAAAACGATTTTGCAGGCGCACGCGGCGTTAGCACAGGGCTGCAAACAGTAAAACAGGTAAACCTGGATAACATTGATAGTTTCATGATTAACGGCCAATCTGCCGACTATTTGATTAACCTGGTTAAACAGGCCATGCAATCGCGCACTTTGCTGGTGTTTTTATTTCATGGTGTTGGGGGCGGGCATAACCTAAACGTTAGCCTGGATGCGCACAGTAAGTTGCTGCACTACCTTAAACAACATCAAAAGGAGATTTGGGTTGCGCCAATGGTTGATGTTGCCACGTACATCAAAACCGGCCAGCAAAAATGATAAGTCTGCTGCCCAATTGGGCAGGTTTGCAAATGTGTGCTGATGTAGATGATATAACAAACTTGAATAACAGGGGCGAAGGCAGCAAGGTAAAAATAATTTAAAACCCAATCGAATTCCCGCCATCCACCTGCAATATTACGCCTGTTACATATTTGGCGCTATCTGTGGCTAAATAATAAATGGCCTCGGCAATGTCGGCAGGTTCGCCCAGCTTGCCCATGGGGGTGCGGCCTAAAACTTTTTGTTTCCTCGCGGGATCATTATCCAATGCTTTTGCCGACATATCTGTAGCAATAAAGCCCGGCGCCACGCAATTAACCCGGATGCCCTGTGGCGAAAGCTCGGTGGCCATGGCGCGGGTCATGCCTTCAATAGCGGTTTTTGATGCGGTATAAGCTATCACATAAGGAATGCCGTACTGTGCCGCCATTGAACTTACGTTAACAATGCTGCCGCTGCCTACCTTCAGCATAGTTTTTACAACTTCGCGGCTCAGGGCAAATACGGCCACCAGGTTTGTTTGTATAATTTGCAGAAAATCCTCGTCCGTAACCTCGGCGAACGCCTTTTTATGGTTGATGCCGGCGTTATTCACCAGGATATCGGGTGCACCAAACTCCTGCACAATTGATGCTACTAAAGCCGGTATCCCGGCGGTTTGGCTCAAATCATACGGTTTATAACTGCAAAGTTCGCCAAGTTCATGAGCCACATTGGCCAGTTTCTGCTCATCACGGCCAATAATGATTGTCCTGATGCCTTGTTCAATAAATTTTTTTGCCGTGGCTAATCCCAGGCCCGACGCGCCTCCTGTAACTATGGCGAGTTTTGTTTTTGATTCCATTATCTGTTAGCGGTCATTACTTTTCCTGGCCGATGATTCCCTTATAATCAACTCCGATCTTAATATCAGGCTGTGGGTTTGCTGCAGGTCGTTTTTGTTTACCAAATGATTGATGAGCAAATTGGCGGCAACTTCGCCCATTTCAAATCCCTTGTAGTTAATGGTGGTTAAATTGGGTTCAATTACACACGCTCCCGGGTCATTGTTAAAGCCTGCAACGGCAATATCTCCGGGTATTTTTATTCCTGCTTTTTTGAGTACCTGTATACAGCTTACCGCGCTTGCGTCATTGGCGCAGAATATGCCATCAGGCAGCGGACCCATTTTTAGCATTTCTTCGGCGGTTATGGCAGAGGCTTTGGCGCTAAGATCATTAATGAACAGTAAACTTTCATCGAATTCAATACCGTGTTTTTCCAGCGCGGCTTTATACCCCCGTAACCTTTCCGAGTAAACATTTCTTAAAACGTTGGCAGTAATATGTGCCACCCTTTTACAACCCTGTTCAATAAGATGGCTGGTAACTTCGTAGGCCGCTTTGTAGTTATCAATGCAAATTTGCGGGTAATGGTCATGCTCAAATACCCTGTCGAAGAAAATTACCGGAATGCGGCGTTTTATAAACGGTTCAAAATGCTCAACACCGGTAGTATCATAAGCAAGCGATACCAGCAAGCCGTCTACCCGGTTGTTCAGCATAGCTTTTGCGTTGCCGATCTCCTTCTTCATGGTTTCCAGCGACTGGCTGATGATGAGGTTATAATTGTTATCATTTACAACCTTTTCCATGCCGGCTATCACGTCCGACATGAAACTGCTGTTCAGCCGGGGTACTATAACGCCAATAATATTGCTGTTTTTGCGGCGTAAGTTGCTCGCGAAGGAGTTGGAACGGTAGCCCATTTCTTCGGCCGCTTTAACAATCGTCTTTTTGGTATTCTTGTTTACCCTCGGATGATCCTGGAGTGCGCGGCTTACTGTGGCAGCCGAAACATTGAGCTTTTTAGCTATATCATAAATGGTGATCTCTTTGTCGCTGCCGGGCATGGTTTTAATTAAAGCGCTCAAATTAATTGTGTAGCCGTACCATACGATGGTTGCCGGATTATTTAATGGATAAATGTAAAAATTAAATGCTTATTTAGCTAATTTAGGGCAATCGATTGCATCGATTTATGTTCTATTACCTGGGATTGACCAAAATGATTTCAGCAATAATTGAATAATTGGTTTTGAATTGTTAAATATAAATAAAGGTTTATATATTTGCAATCGATTGCATAAGATTTAAATCATTATAAACCATTGTGGATAGAGCAGGTGCTACCGCTGTTCTTTCATAAACTTTAATACATCATTTTATTGTTTTTTATTACAGAAAAAAGGTTCACCGATGCTGAATTAATAACGCCATGGCCAAATATTCTATAAAGAAAAATATGTGTTTGCTGGCGCTGCTTTTATTGGGAGCGGCAACAAATGCCTCGGCTGATGATGGGTATAAGCTTTGGTTGGAATATAGCAAAATAGCCAATCGGCAGGCTGCAGCGGTTTATAAACAGCAATTGAAGTATATGATTTTTCCGGCGGAATCTGATCAGCTAAAGGCAGCTAAAGCCGAGCTGTTAAAGGGTATGGAGGGTATGTTGTCGATACTTCCTGCCGATACTAAAAATATAACAGCCGGGCAAACAATCATCATTGGTACACCACAATCCTTGAAAGGGTTATCCGTTCAGGTTCCTGACAGCTTGGGCAGCGAAGGGTATCTTATAAAAACAGCGCTTATTAATCAGCAAAAATGTATCCTAATTACAGCCAAAACCCATGTTGGCGTGTTGTATGGTGTTTTCAATTTTTTAAAGCTGCTGCAAACGCGGCAGTCTATCAATAATCTTAATATTGCAGATCGCCCGCGCATAATGTACCGGGTATTGGATCATTGGGATAACCTGAACCGCACTGTAGAGCGTGGCTACGCAGGTTCGTCTATCTGGAACTGGCACAAGCTGCCCGGTATTATAGACCAGCGGTATATTGATTACGCGCGCGCTAATGCCTCAGTAGGTATCAACGGCTCGGTTATCAATAATGTAAATGCCGACGCGTTAATACTCTCGCCTCAGTATTTAATTAAAATTCAGGCGCTGGCCAATGTTTTCAGTGCGTACGGTATTAAAATTTATTTATCGGTAAAATTCAGCAGTCCGGTAGAATTAGGCCACCTGAAAACAGCCGATCCGCTTAATGACGATGTGAGAAAATGGTGGGCCGATAAGGCCGACGAAATCTACCGTTGCATTCCCGATTTTGGCGGTTTTTTGGTGAAGGCAAACTCCGAAGGGCAGCCTGGGCCCCAAACCTACGGCCGCACCCATGCCGATGGCGCCAATATGCTGGCCGATGCACTGGCACCACACCATGGCATTGTTATGTGGCGGGCTTTTGTATACGATAATAACGTGCCCGATGACCGGTCGAAACAGGCTTATAATGAATTTAAGCCCTTTGATGGGAAGTTTAAAGATAATGTAATCATCCAGGTAAAAAACGGACCGATTGATTTTCAGCCGAGGGAGCCTTTCCACCCCTTATTTGGTGCTATGCCCAATACCGCGTTGATGATGGAATTCCAGCTAACACAGGAGTACCTTGGCTTTTCGACACATTTGGTTTATGAAGCGCCGTTATTTGCCGAAGCCCTGCAATCAGATACGTATACGCGGGGCAAGGGTTCAACCGTATCGCGTATCCTTCAGGGTAATTTCAATAAAAAACTAATAACAGGTATGGCCGGCGTGGCCAATATTGGCACAGATTTAAACTGGTGCGGTCATCCCTTTGCACAGGCCAACTGGTACGCCTTTGGCCGTATGGCCTGGAACCCCGATCAATCACCGGCCGCTATTGCCGAGGATTGGCTAAAAATGACTTTTACAAATGATGCTGGCTTTGTATCACCCATAAAAAAAGTCATGCTACAATCAAGGGAGAATACAGTTAATTATATGACTCCGCTTGGTTTGCACCACATTATGGGTGTTTCTACCCATTATGGCCCCGGCCCATGGGTTGATAATGCCGGCCGGCCCGATTGGAATGCCACTTATTACCACAGGGCCGATTCGGCCGGGATTGGCTTTAACCGTACAGGCACAGGCAGCAATGCACTGTCGCAATATACGCAGCCAGTACAATCGCATTGGGAAAACCTGCAAACCTGCCCCGATGAATACCTTTTATGGTTCCACCATTTAAGCTGGACTTATAAAATGCGTTCTGGCAAGTCATTATGGGACGAGATGGTTCACCATTACTACATGGGTGCCGATTCTGTTAAGCAAATGGGTTTAACCTGGGATAAAATGCAGGGAAAAGTAGATGCGGAGCGTTTTGCCCAGGTCCAGCAGTTGATGAAAGTTCAGCTAACGGAAGCCACTACCTGGCGCGATGCCTGCGTTTTATATTTTCAAGCCTTTTCAAAAATGCCTGTCGGGGCCGTATATCCTAAGCCGGAGCATCCGCTATCTTACTATAAAGAAATGAAGTTTTATTATGTGCCGGGTATCGGGGGCAACAATTATATGACCAATTAATCATCACCATAAACCAAACGCCAATGAGCAAGCAATTTACCACCGTAAAATTAATTACTACGCTTTTTATAGCCGCAGGCATGTTAAGTGCATGCGACCCTCCCACAAAAAAGGCCGCCGATGCAGACAGCAGCAAAGCTGATACCGGCAAAAAGGTAAAATTCCTTTCGCAACCGCTTATCAGCTCCATTTACACCGCCGATCCATCGGCGCATGTGTTTAATGGGAAAATTTATATTTATCCATCGCATGATATCAATGCGGGTATCCCCGAAAATGACAATGGCGACCATTTTGCCATGAAAGATTATCATATTCTTTCGATGGATAGTATTGGTGGTAAAGTTACCGATAACGGGGTAGGGTTTGATATTAAAGATATTCCCTGGGCCGGCCGCCAGCTTTGGGCGCCCGATGCCGCGTATAAAAATGGCACCTATTATTTATACTTCCCGGTAAAGGATAAAAAAGACGTTTTCCATATCGGCGTGGCTACCTCGGCCAGCCCCATTGGGCCGTTTAAGGCAGAGCCTGAACCTATTGCCGGAAGCTACAGCATTGATCCGGCTGTATTTACCGATACCGACGGTAAAACCTACATGTATTTTGGCGGTATCTGGGGCGGACAATTGCAGCGCTGGTCGACCGGAAAATATGAGGCAGATGGCTCAAAAACCGATTCGAAACAGGAAGATGCCCCGGCCATCAGTTGCCGTGTAGCCCTGTTAACACCTGATATGAAAAGCTTTGACGGTGCGGTAAAGGATGTTGTTATTTTAGATAGCCTGGGCAAACCGTTATTAACTAAAGATCATGACCGACGGTTTTTTGAAGGCTCATGGATGCACAAATACAATGGTAAATATTATTTCACTTACTCAACAGGCGATACCCATTTGCTTTGCTACGCGATAGGCGATAAACCGATTGGGCCATTCACCTACAAAGGCGTATTTATGAAACCGGTACAAGGATGGACTACCCATCACTCCATTATCGAAATAAAAGGCAAATGGTATATATTTTACCATGATACCCAAATATCGGGTAAAACCCACCTGCGTAATGTAAAGGTGACGGAGCTGCAGCATAATACAGATGGCTCTATTAAACTAATCGATCCATTTTTGTAAACCGGCGAGATTGGTAGGGTTTGCTGTTTTCAATTAGAGCCAGGGTATCGGGACTTAGTTTCTGTTCAACCTTAATTAATACAATTGCCATGAAGTATTTCGTATTCATTTTGTATTGTTTAATCGCTTTTGAGGTTAAAGCGCAAAACAGCAGCCCGGCAATGCCGCAAATTAAATACTGGGGTGATAATGCCGAATTGCTTGTTAATGGCAAATCCTTACTGATGACTGCCGGGGAATTAGGAAACTCAAGCGCTTCAAGCACGGTTTACATGGCCCCTATCTGGCCCAAACTCAAAAAAATGCACCTGAATACCCTGATAGCCCCGGTATATTGGGAGTTGATGGAGCCAAAGGAAAGCGTATATAACTTTACGCTGGTTGATTACCTTATAAAAAGCGCCAGGGAACATCAAATTAAATTGGTATTACTTTGGTTTGGCACCTGGAAAAACAGCATGAGCTGTTACGCACCCGCATGGGTTAAAACAGATCAAAAGCGGTTTCCACGTGTGCAAAACAGCGAAGGCCGATCTGAGGAGATCATTACTCCCTTTTCTGAAAACGCATTGAAGGCAGATTGTAAAGCTTTTGCCGCACTTATGCAGCACTTAAAACAAACGGATAGCCGGCAGCATACCGTGGTAATGATACAGGTAGAAAATGAAATAGGTATGCTGCCCAGTGCCCGCGACCATTCAAAGCCGGCTGATGCGGCTTTTAGCCAGGCTGTTCCGGAAAAGCTAATCGCTTATTTGAATTTACATCGGGATAAACTGGTACCCGAATTTCAAAAGGCCTGGGAGGGCAATGGCTATAAAAAAGCAGGTAATTGGGAAGCTGTTTTTGGTAAAAGCGCGGCTACCGATGAAATGTTTATAGCCTGGTATTTTGCTACCTATGCTAATGAGGTGGCTAGGGCAGGCAAGGCGGTTTACCCGCTGCCAATGTATGTAAACGCTGCCCTTAACGCGCCCGGTAAGCAACCCGGGCAATACCCAAGCGGTGGCCCGCTGCCGCATTTAATTGATGTTTGGAAAGCCGCCGCCCCGGATATCGACCTGCTTTCGCCCGATTTTTATAACCCCAATTTTAAGTATTGGAATGACCGCTATACCCGGCCGGATAATGCCTTGCTGATTCCCGAACATCGTTTTGAAGAAGGCGTGGATGCAAAAGCGTTTTACGCAATTGGGCACTACAAGGCCCTGGGTTTTTCTCCTTTTTCTATTGAATCAGGCAAAAGGTCCGAAACGGAATCGTTGGGCAAATGCTATGATATCATCAACCAGTTATCGGGCGAGATCAGCAAAGCCAAAAAACAAGGTTTGATGGAAGGGGTGTTGTTAAGTAAGACTGCGGATACGGTTAAACTGGAAATGGGCGATTATATATTAACCGTTGCGCACGATTTAACCTTAGGTTGGTCGCCAAACGCCAAAGAAGCAACATGGCCGCTAACGGGTGGCATCATCATCGCTTTATCAAAAGATGAGTTTTACGTAGGCGGTACCGGGCTGGTAATAAGTTTTAAACCCAAAAATCAGGCGCAGCGGACAGGTATACAGAGTGTTGATGAGGGCCATTTTGTTAATGGTAAATGGCAGGCAGGCCGTCGTTTAAACGGCGATGAAGACCACCAGGGCCGGCACCTCAGGATCCCGACGGGCGAATATGGCATCCAGCGTATTAAGCTTTATAGTTATGAATAAGCAGCGAAATCAATTATGACCTTTACTTCACGCGAAGACACTAAGAAGCAAAATAAATGGCTTGTTTTTCCTCAGCACCTTGTATGAGAAACTATAAACGGTGGCTATATAACAGAAGATTTCAAAAGTTATTCCCTGAAGCACATTGCCAGCTGATTTGGAATTTATAATTAATTCCTAACTTTAAATTGTTAGCGCATCAGTTATAACTGCCAATGGAAGCCAAAGAAATTTTAAAAGCCCATGTAGCTAAAATAGCCACGTTGACCGACGCGCAGTTTGACTATTTCTTTTCGCATTTTAAACAACAGCGTTTTCAAAAAGGGCAGGCCCTTATTACCGGGGGTGATAAGGTAGATTGCGAATATTTCGTGCTATCCGGCTGCTTAAAATCCTTCTTTATCAACGACGATCTCAAAATGTTTATCCTGCAATTTGCCATGCCCACCTGGTGGGCATCAGATTATAACGCGTTATATAACAATACCAAGGCTACCATCAACGTAGATTGTATTACCGATGCAGTAGTGCTCTGTCTTAGCAATGACGATAGGGAGAAGCTATGTAATGAGCTCCACAATGCCGAACATTTTTTTAGGTGGAGGACTAATAAAGGATACGTGGCTGCTCAAAAAAGGCTGTTATCGTTCATGAATAATAATGTGAAATACCGGTATGAAGAGCTTTTGAAGCTTTATCCGGAGCTTTATAATATTGTCCCTAAAAATCTGATTGCAGCATACTTAGGTGTCTCGAGAGAAACCCTGAGCCGGCTTTATAACACTTGAAAGTGATGTATATCACATAAATATCGATTCATTTTAAATGTGATGTAGGTCACACGGGCCCCTGAAATTTCCTGCCGTACTTTGTTGTGTAATTAAAAACACAAATAAAATGGAAACTCAAAAATTTGAAATCGTAAGTACCCAAAGCAATATTGATTGGGTGGGCCGTAAGGTAACAGGGGCACACAATGGTACCATAGCCGTTAAAGAGGGTGAATTTATTTTAAACGATGGTAAACTTGCCGGTGGTAAATTCACTATCGATACCACATCCATCAAAATACTGGATGTAACAGACCCAGCAACAAATGCGCAGTTTGCTGGTCACCTGGCTTCTGATGATTTTTTCTCAATTGAAAAATATCCCGAAGCAACTTTGGAAATTACTTCAGTTTCAGGTAACCATGTTGAAGGTAATCTGACGATCAAAGGCATTACACATCCTGTTGGTTTTGATGCAGCGATCAATGTAAATGGCGATCTGTTAACCACTACCGGAAAACTGGTAATTGACCGTACTAAATATGGAATAAAATTCCGCTCAGGTAATTTCTTTAAGGATTTGGGCGATACGCTGATTTATAATGATTTTGAACTGAATGTAAATGTAACCGCTAAAGCTGCCTGAAATGCAGTTTTAGCATAAAAATTAAAACCATGCCATACGTAAAAATTGAAGTAACCCGTGAAGGCGTTACAAGAGAACAAAAACAGCAACTGATAAAAGGGGTTACCGATCTGTTGAGTGATGTATTGAACAAAGACCCGCAATTAACCTTTGTAGTTATCCAGGAGGTTGACCTTGACAACTGGGGCCATGCCGGAGAGCAGGTATCTGTGTTGAGAGAAAGAGGCATAACTGCTGATAGAAAATAAGAAAATGAAGAAGCAAACAATAATAGTTACAGGTGCCTCATCTGGCATAGGTAAAGAAGTAGCCCGCCACTTTTTGGCCAACGGCGACAATGTAGTGATCAATTCGGCAACTGCCGAAAAATTAGAACAGGTTTACCAGGAACTGGGCGGTGGCGAAAACCTGGCTATGGTAGCCGGTGATGTGAAATACAAAAGTACCGGGGAGAAACTCCTGGCAATCGCACTTGAAAAATTTGGCTCGGCAGATGTACTGGTGAACAACGCAGGCATCTATGAAACCAGGCCCTTCCTTGAAGTGGATGAAGCCTACCTCGACCGCTTTTTGGATACCAACCTGAAGGGTACATTCTTCACCACCCAGGCTGTTATTCCGCAAATGCTTAAACAGCGTGATGGGGTAGTTATCAATATCGGCACACCGCTGGTAGTCCATGCTCTTGGAGGTGCTCCCTCCACCGCACCCGTTGCATCAAAGGGGGCAATCCATTCGCTCACCTTACAACTTGCGGCCGAATTTGGCAAAGATAACATCAGGGTTAATACAATTGCGCCTGGCGTTATCCGTACACCTATGCACGGCGCCGAGGTTGATAAAGGCGCGGGATTGCACCTGGTGAACCGCGTTGGCGAGGTGGAAGATATCGCTCAAATGGTTTATACCGTTGCTAAAAGCAACTTTATAAACGGTGCCATCATCAACGTAGACGGTGGTATGGGAGCCGGTCACAATTTGAATTAATATGAAAACGCTTTTATTGACCGCTTTTTTGTCATGCACCTTGCTGGTATTAAAAGCGCAAAATTCAAAGAAAATGGAAACTAATAATCAAGATTCATTAGCCATCACCCAGGTGCTGGAAAATTATTACTTCAAAGGCATCTACGAAGGTGATATTAATACACTGAAACAGATTTACAATCCCGGCACTTTATTATTCGGCGATGTTAAGGGGCAGCCATATGCCAAAACGCTCGATGAATATCTGGATGGCGTCGCTCATCGTCAAAGCCCGAAAGATTCCGGCAAGCCTTTTAAGGGGACAATCATCTCAATTAATGTGGTCAATTCAATAGCGGTGGCCAGGGTGCATGTTAAAATGTACGATTTTAATTATGATGAGTTCCTGTCGTTTCATAAAATTGATAACTGCTGGCTTATCGTTAATAAAATGATTAGCGATGTAGCTCAATAAATTTTAAAGATGATGTGGTACCAAACAAAAGCATCCCAAATACTGGGTATCCAATACCCTATCCTGCAAGGGCCGTTCGGCGGCAACCTGTCGTCTGTTGAGCTGGTGTCAACAGTATCTAACGCCGGCGGGCTTGGTGGTTACGGAGCTTACACGTTAAGTCCGCAGGAAATAATCGAAGTAGATAAGCAAATCAAAACGGCAACCAATAAGCCCTACAATATTAACCTGTGGGTTTCGGATACAGATGCCGTGAACGGTACTGTTTCGGACGAGCAGTTTAAACAGGCCGAAGAATTATTCAAGCCTTATTTTGATGAGCTGGGAATCGCCTTGCCCGAAAAGCCTGCGGTGTTTACATCCCGTTTTGAAAACCAGGTAGAAGTGATCCTGCACCGGAAGCCGCCGGTATTTAGCTTTATGTTTGGCATCCCATCTGCCGATATTCTTGAACAATGCCGCCGGCTGGGCATTGTTACCGTAGGCGCGGCAACTACGCTGGATGAAGCCATAGTGCTGGAATCAGCCGGGGTCGACCTCATTATCGCTTCAGGTTTTGAAGCCGGTGGGCACCGGCCATCATTCCTGGCGGCTGCAGAATCATCTACCACCGGGACTTTTGTTTTGCTTCAACTGATTAAGGAGAAGGTAAAAAAACCGGTTATAGCTGCAGGTGGTATTGCCAATGGAAAAGGTGTTGCCGCCGCGTTGGCACTTGGAGCGGATGCCGCACAAATTGGTACCGCGTTCCTGGCAACCGATGAATCGAATGCTACTGCAATCCACCGGCAAATGCTGTTTTCTGATGCGGCTAAGTACACCACCTTATCGACGGCATTTACCGGGAGGTTGGGCAGAGGCATAACCAGTCGCATTGCAAAAGACCTGGTGCATAAGGAAAAAGGTTTTCTTCCCTTCCCGCTACAAACACAGTTTATGTCGCATTTACGCAAAGCCGCTATCGAACAGGAAAAATGGGATATGATCATGTTCTGGGGCGGGCAGATAGCGCCGTTGCTGAAACATCCAAAGGCCGCCGAACTGATGAAGTCTATATTGGAAGAAACCACAGTGTATTTTGACCATTTAAAAGCATAATATCATGAACATTTCAAAAGTATGGTATGTAACCGGGGCCTCCCAGGGATTGGGGCTGACCCTCGTAAAAAAACTGCTTGATCGCGGTTACCGCGTTGCCGCAAGTTCCCGCGACGCCAGGGCGTTAAGTCAGGCAATTGGGTTGGTAGACAGGGAGCGTTTTCTTGCGCTGGCTGTTGATTTAAATAACCCGGATTGTATTGATGAATCTGTACAGCAAACGCTGGCCGCATTTGGGCGGATTGATGTAGTAGTTAACAATGCCGGCTACGGAATGGCCGGAACCGTGGAAGAAATAGCCGAACAGGAGATCAGGAATATTTTTAATGTTAACGTGCTGGCAACCATAAATGTGGTACGGGCGGTACTGCCGGTAATGCGTAGTCAAAAATCGGGCTATATTATAAATATCGGTTCGGTGGCCGGTTTTGTGGGTGCCCCAGGCTGGTCTGTTTATTCGGCCACCAAAGCTGCGGTGGCCGCTTTTTCGGAAGTGATTGCGCTTGATGTAAGAGAATTTGGAATAAAGGTTACGGTAGCCGAACCATCAGGCTTCCGCACAGGTTTTTTAACCAAAAACTCACTTTCCCTAACAGTCAGCAAGATAGAAGGCTATGAAGCCGTAAGAAATACGCAGGACCGTTACCTGTCCATGAACGGACAGCAGGCCGGGGATCCAGATCGCGCCGCGGAGATATTTATTGAATTAGCCGAAACTCCGCAGCCGCCGATGCACCTGTTTCTGGGGAACGATGCCTATAATAGGGCATCAGAAAAACTGGCCGCCATGTCTGCAGAATTAGAACAGTGGAAATCCACAACTATCGCGGCCGATTTTAAATAACAATACTACTTAACTACAATTTTTTGTTTTAAAGCAATATCCGGTTCCAGTTTCATTTCTCATCTGGTGATAGAGTGGAATACTACTTACTACTTTAAGCCAGGCGTTTGTGAAAACCGATAGGTTGAGCCTTGCCGGCATGGAAAAAAAGAACCTTCTTGTAAAAAGACGGGGAAGGTCACGATGGTTTACACGTATTGCAATTTTTGTAAAAAATGCATTACATTCGTTAATTAAACCAGTTATGCCCCTAAAACGGTTGCTTATTGACCAGGAGTTGATAGCGTTGTTAAAAAACGACGACAGGGAGGCCTTTGCCGAAATTTATAAACGGTACTGGACAGTAATGTATATGCATGCGCTGAAAATGCTTCGGGACGAAGATGACGCCAGGGATATTATACAGGAAACTTTCACTTCATTATGGCTCAAAAGGGAATGCATAAGTTCAGACGCTAATTTAGCCGGTTATCTTTTTATATCGACAAAAAATAAGGTGCTTGACCTGGTTGCGCGAAAGCGGGTACGGTTGGATTACCTCGATTCGTTAGCCGCCTTTGCCGAAGCAAACAGCAACCAGACACTGGAGCGGATAGAAGAAAAAGAAATAATGGAAGCGCTGGAAAAAGAAATTGCGCGGCTTCCCCTCAAAATGAAGCAAATATTTGAAATGCGGATCCATCAGCATTTCACTTATAAAGAAATTGCCGACGAACTCGATATATCCGATAAAACGGTTAAAAAACAAATCAGCAACGCTATCAGGATAATCAGGCCTAAGCTTAATCATCTTTCGGCAATCGTTTTAATATTGTCAGGATTATAATTTTTTCACTTTTTTTTTCATTTCATCTACTACTTCCTCCCTGGCTGGCCGTTTCATTAATAACAGCCAGAATAAACCATGACCAGGGAACAAGCACAGGAACTATTAACTAAACACCAACTCGGCACCTGTACACCAGAAGAGCAGCAAATGCTGGATAGCTGGTATTTGAATGAAGCCGCTAAGCAGCCTGCGCCCAACGGCCCTGCCGATCCGTTAATAGAAGAGGAGTTGATATGGAACAGGATAGTTGATGAAATTTCCGAACCTGCCAAAATCCGGTACTTTAAAAAATGGTACTCCATTGCTTCGGCTGCTGCCATCCTTGTTTTTGTTTCATTTGGTGCATACCTGTTTATTAAAAACCGGCAGGCCCCTAAACAGCTTGTCCATCAGTCTAACCCTAAAAATGATATTTTGCCGGGTGGCAACAAAGCTATCCTGACCCTGGCCAATGGCAAACAGATTACCTTAACCGGCGCCCGCAACGGAACCCTTGCCGTACAGGGCGCGGTAGCAATTAATAAAACCGCCGACGGAAGAATTGTTTATGATTCATCCGAAAAATCAGCATCTGATGATGTAAAGTTAACTGCGTACAACACCATGACTACGCCCCGCGGCGGCCAATATTGGGTTGTTTTGCCCGACGGCAGCCGGGTGTTGTTAAATGCGGCTTCTTCGTTAACCTATCCAACCATATTTAACGGCAACGAGCGTAAAGTTGAACTTACCGGCGAGGCTTATTTTGAAGTGGCGCATAATGTGGCCAGACCGTTCAGGGTTTACAGTAAATCGCAAATAGTAGAGGTGCTGGGTACACATTTTAACATCAATACCTACGATGATGAGCCGGCCGTTAAAACCACGCTGCTTGAAGGGAGGGTAAAAGTAACTTCAACCACTAAAAATCAAACCAGAATTTTGCAGCCGGGCCAGCAGGCCTTATTAAATGCACTGGCATTTAATGTAAGCGAAGTGGATGTAGACGAGGCCACTGCCTGGAAAAACGGGTTGTTTGTATTTGAAAGCAATGATATACAACAAATTATGCGGATGGTATCCAGGTGGTATGATGTAGATGTGGCATACGCGGGTACCTTACCAACCGACAAATTCAGCGGCTCGGTATCCAGGTTTAGCAATGTATCTGAAGTGCTGAACACGCTGCAACTTACCCGGAAAGTGCATTTTAAAGTATCGGGTAAAAAAATATCCGTATCAGAATAAATTACAACCAAGCCAATAAACAACCAATATTATAATCTAAAAAACCGAGAAAAAAATGAAAAGAAAACTACGAACGTAACCCTGAAAACGGGACTTAAAAAAAACGTGAAAGTGTACCACCACTTCCACGCCAAAAATTTGAGTTAACCCGTTAATCTGTTCGCCGTTCCGGCGGATAGAAAAATTATTTGTCAATAAATCTTGTTTTAACCCAAACTATTCAAAAGTATGAAAATATCTACTTTTAACATAGGTATGCCCAAACTATGCATACCTCAAAAGTTATTATTAGTTGTGAAAATAACTGTACTCCTTTTTTTTGTCGCTATTATGCATGTCAGCGCTTCATCTTATGCGCAAAACATTAATCTTTCGGCAACAAACGCACCATTAAAAAAACTCTTTAAAGAGATCAGAAAGCAAAGCGGCTACAACTTTATTTATACCGAAGGTATGATGAAGGATACCAGGCCGGTTAACATTCATGTTAGTAATGCTTCTATCGATGTTATCCTCGATAAGGTATTTCATGATCAGCCGCTTTCCTACACCATCAGTAATAACACCATTGTAATTAAGGAAAAGGATAACCAGGAAACCAGTAATGCAATAATAACCATTACAGGTACCGTTAAAGACGAAAAAGGCGAACCTTTACCCGGTGTTACCGTTGCGGTTGAGGGCGTTGCCAACGCCACATCAACAGATTATAATGGTAAGTATACCATTAAGGCAGATGCCGGGCAAACCCTGGTATTCTCTTTTATTGGTTATAAAACTGTAAAAAGGCTTATCAATAACGAGTCGCTAATAAATATCTCTTTAGAGCCGGCATCCAGGGATTTGACAGAGGTGGTTGTGGTTGGCTATGGTACCCAAAAACGATCAGATATAACAGGCGCTGTTGCATCAGTGCCCAAGGCCCGTTTATCGGAGTTACCGGTTACCAACGTACTGCAGGCTTTAGAAGGAGCAGTTGCAGGCGTTACCATAACCAATACATCGTCTGTACCAGGCGCGGTGCCCGGCTCAATTGTAAGGGGGCAAAACTCTATCAACGCAGGCACCGGCCCGTATGTTGTTGTCGACGGTATCCCGCTGAGTAAAACCGGCGGTTCGCTTAACGATATTAATCCCAATGATATCGCTTCGATGGAAATATTAAAGGATGCATCGGCAGTGGCCATTTACGGAACCAATGGCTCCAACGGGGTTATCCTGATCACTACCAAAAGAGGGAACAGCGGCAAACCCGTTATCCGTTATAGCGGTTATGCCGGTATAGAAAATCTTGCGCATATCCTGGAGCCGCGCGACCCGGCATCTTATATTCAAAAGTATGCCGATTACCTTTCGCAAACAGGCCAAACACAAACCAGCCCGGTGCCAAACAGCTCCGAGCTGCCTAATTACCAGGCAGGTAAAACCATTGATTGGGTTAAAGAAACTACCCAGCAAGGGGTAATGCAAGATCATAACCTCAGCGTTTCTGGTGGTAGCCCCGATGTTAAATATTTTATATCGGGCGATTACATGAAGCAAAAAGGCGTGGTAAAAGGTTACCAGTATAACCGGGTAAGCATCCGCTCAAACCTTGATGTGAATGTTACCAATTTTTTAACTGTTGGTATGTCATCCTTTTTTTCCAACAATAATTACGATGGCGGCAGGGCCAACCTGTTATTCGCTACAGCCATGAGCCCCTATGGTAATTTATATAATGCCGATGGTACTTATACCATTTACCCTATGGCGCCCGAATTGTTGTATACCAATCCCTTATTGGGTTTAACTACCGACCAGGTAAACCGCAGTGTGAACTTAAATGGCAACGGCTACGCCGAGATTAAATTTGGCGGCGTACTTAAAGGGCTGAAATACCGGGTAAATGCCGGTTACACCTATTTGCCAACCCGTGTTGATAGCTACAGCGGCCGTTTGGCAAATACGCCTTTAGGCTCGGCCAGCGCTGCAAGCTCCGAAACAACGGCCTATACTATTGAAAATCTGTTGTACTACAACAAGGACATCGGCAAGCACCACTTTGATTTTACGGGTTTATACAGCGCGCAGCGCCGCAGGTATTTTACTTCGACAGCCGCCGCTACTGGTTTCGTAAACGATGAACTTTCATTTAACAATATTGGTGCAGGCGCAACGCAAACCTCGTCGTCATATTCAGACAGGTATGCGCTTAACTCGCAGATGGGGCGTGTCAACTATTCCTATAATAGCCGTTACCTGTTCACTGTTACCGCCCGCCGCGATGGATCGTCGGTTTTTGGCGCTAATACTACCAAGTATGGTGTGTTTCCATCGGCAGCCCTTGGCTGGAACATTAGCCAGGAAGACTTTTTGAAGGATTCAAAAATAGTTAGTAGCTTAAAGTTGAGGGGCTCATACGGAAAAACCGGTAACGAGGCCATTAGTGTTTATCAAACCATCACCACAGATGGTACTGTGCGGTCGCCGTTTAATGGGGTAAGCACTATTGGGGTACAGGCCAGTAACCTGGGTAATGCCAACCTGCTTTGGGAAACCACGGTGGGAACCAATATCGGGGCCGATTTCTCATTATTTAACAGCCGAATTAACGGATCGGTTGATGCTTACAAAACGCGCACATCTGGGTTGCTGTTAAAACGGAGTTTGCCGGCAATTACCGGTTATTCATCAGTATGGGATAATATTGGTAAAGTGGCCAACAAAGGCCTCGAGGTTACCCTGAATACAAAAAACATTGATGGCAGGGATTTTCGTTGGGAATCAAACATTGTATATGCCATCAACAGGAATAAAATTGTGAGCCTTTATGGCGACGGGAAAGATGATATAGGCAACAGGTGGTTTATAGGTAAGCCTATCAGCGTAATATATGATTACAAAATGACCGGCGTTTGGCAAACAGGCGAGGATGCCTCCAAACAAGACCCGGGAGCAAAACCAGGCGACCTGAAATTTGCCGATACCAATGGCGATGGCAAAATTACTTCCGATGACAGGGTTATACAGGGGCAAACTACGCCAAAATGGACCGGTGGTATCACCAATGCCTTTCACTATAAGCAGTTTAACCTGAGCATATTCATACAAACAGCACAAGGCATGCTTAAAAACAATGCCGATTTAAACTATGCTGATGAATCGGGCAGGAGGAATACACCGGCGGCCATAGAATACTGGACACCATCAAATGGCAACAATTCGTTCCAGTCTTTATCTTATACCAATACCCGGGGCTATGGCTATCCGCGTGATGCCAGCTATACCCGTATTAAGGATGTAACATTTAGCTATGTTGTACCGCAGGTACTGTTAGATAAAGCGCACTTAAATGGTTTAACGTTTTACGTAAGCGGCCGAAACCTGCACACTTTTACCAAGTGGATTGGCTGGGATCCTGAAAATAATTATTCGACCAGGGGATCTGGCGACTGGACAAACAACTATCCAACTACCCGCACATTTGTTTTTGGTGCCAACATCTCATTAAAATAAACTGATAAAAGATAAACGACATGAAAAAGTATTCAATTATAGTGGCTTCTGTATCAGTGCTAATAATTGCATTTGCATCCTGTAAAAAGTCATACCTGGCCGAAAAGCCTTACTCCTCATACACCCCGCTCACGCTTAACGATTCATTGGGTTTTGAAGCCGCTGCTGTGGGCCTTTACAATTATGAAAGTACCATTTTAACCTATTCAAGCGCGCAGGGCTGGCCAAGTGTTTGGCAGGTAGGCACCGATGTGGCCAATGCTACAGCAAACCAGCAAGGTATTGAAGTGCCGTATTATAATTACGCGCAGCTTACCCCAACAGATGGGGCAGCTTCATATATATGGGGCAAATATTACGCTTTAATTAACAACGCCAACATTATTATCAAGGCCGTTGAAGATCCGTCGAACACCAAACTTACAGCCAAAGGCAAAAACATGATAGATGCCGAAGCTAAGTTTTTTAGGGCATATGCTTACAATAGCCTGGCTACCTTGTTTGGCAAAGTGCCATTGGTAACGGCCCCGCTTGCGGCGCCAAAAACAGATTTTGTGCGTGCTCCACTTGATCAGGTCAACAATCTTATAATAAGCGATCTAACGTTTGCAAGTACAAACCTGTCTGATTTAAATGCTGGTACCTCAAAACTAAACGTGCAAGGCAAGCCTGTAGATAGGGCTAATAAATACATGGCCATGCAGCTATTGGCCGAAGCCTACCTGCGCATGGGTAAAAACGACCTGGCCGAGCAACAGGCGCAGGCAGTTATCAGCAGCGGTAAATTTAGCCTGATAAGCAGCCGTTACGGTGTAAGGGCAAGCGGCGCCGGCGATTATTACTCAGATATGTTTGTGTATGGTAACCAGCGGCGCAGCCAGGGCAACTCTGAAGCTATATGGGTTATTGAGCAGGAAAATCCAAATTCGGTAGTTGGGGGTAATACAGATAATGCCCAGCAACGCCGTGTGTGGGGAGCCGCCTATTACAATATCAGCGGCATGGTAATTTGTGACTCGCTTGGCGGGCGTAGCATTGCCCGGTTAAGGTTAAGTAACTGGGTGTTGTACGGCCTATATCCAGCCGGAGATTTACGCAACTCACAATACAGTATCAGGAGGCGTTATTATATCAACAACCCAACTGCCGCCAACTATGGCAAGCAAGTACCATTTACCGGCCCGGACACCTTATATAAAATATGCCCAAGCATAACCAAATGGGGAGCGTTTGACCCTAACGACACTTTTGGTTATGCCATGATCAAAGATTTTATGATGATGCGCTTAGGCGAAACCTACCTGTTACTTGCTGAAGCACAAGTGAAACAAGGCAAAACCGCCGAGGCGGCAAATACTATTAATGCGTTGCGTACAAGGGCGCAGGCGCCATTGGTTACCGCCGATAAGATGACCCTTGATTTTGTACTTGATGAGCGTGCCCGCGAACTGATTGGCGAGGAAAACCGGAGGATGACATTGATGCGTACCGGCACCCTGGTTGATCGCGCGCTACGCCTCAATTCAAATGATGTTCAGCACGCAACAACCGGCCTGGCAGCAAAAAACCTGTTGTTGCCCATCCCGTTATCAGAAATTCAATTGAATAAGGATGCTGTTTTAGAACAAAATCCAGGTTATTAATATAATTCATAGTGTGTGGCAGCGTATATTGCCACACACTTTACTACTTATGCTTTTTAACCGCCTCAAACATTCCCTGTTTATAGCTTTATTGATAGGTAGCTTCCTGCATGCAGGTGCGCAAACTTACCCGGTAAAAATTAGCACCATTGGTCCCGGATGGGCTAATAACTCGGTGAATACAGTTGTTTTTCGCAAAAACTCGCTGGTTACTTTTAAAGGCCAACAATATGCCGCTTACTATAATCAGCAGCAGGTTTTAACCCTGGCCAAAAGAAAAGGCGGTTCAAATGAATGGCAAATTGCTGTCACCGCCTTCAAAGGCGATGCTACTGATGCACATAAAACCATCAGCATTATGGTTGATGGAGCCGGCTACCTGCATGTGGCCTGGGGCTTACACAATCAGCCATTAAACTACGCAATGGGCATTGCGCCCGGTAGCCTTATATTATCGGCACTAAAATCAATGACGGGAGTTGCCGAAGACCGCGTAAGTTACCCTGAATTTTACAGGCTTCCCCAAGGCGATCTGCTATTCCTTTACCGGGACGGTGCATCAGGTAATGGCAACCTTGTGCTTAACAGGTACAACGTATCGAAAAAAAAATGGGTAAACATACAACACAATCTTATTGATGGCGAAGGCAAACGCAATGCCTACTGGCAAATGGCCATTGATAAAAAAGGTTTTATACACCTGTCATGGGTTTGGCGCGAAAGCCCCGATGTAGCCAGTAACCATGATATGTGTTATGCAGTTTCAAAAGATGGCGGAATAAACTGGGAAAGATCGACCGGACAAACCTACAATTTGCCGATAACTGCCGCCACCGCCGAATACGCCTGCGAAATTCCACAAAAAAGCGAGCTCATTAATCAAACATCTATGGTTATTGAGGATGATGGTACCCCGTTTATAGCCAGCTACTGGCGGGAGGCAGGAGAGTCGGCCCCACAATACCACATCATTTATAAAAACAATGGCCAGTGGACAAGCAACAGTCTCGGTTTTCGCAAAACACCTTTTAGTTTAAGCGGAATGGGCACCAAGAGTATTCCGGTTTCACGCCCGCAAATTATAGCCTGGAAACAGGGTAAAAATACGGCCGCGGCCTTAATATTCAGGGATAAAGAGCGGGAGGATAAAGTTTCTGTTGCAGTTACCGGTAACCTGGCCGGGAATAAATGGACGGTTAATGATTTGTCGGCATTTGCTGTTGGCGCCTGGGAACCAACTTATGATACCGAACTATGGAAGGATAAAAAGACACTTAACCTGTTTATACAAAATGTAGTACAGGTAGATGGGGAAGGCCAGGCCAATATTGCCGCCCAGCCGGTACAGGTGCTGGAATGGAAACCGGCCGGTAATTAAAACAGAAAAACATGAAAATTAAAAATGCATGAAGTAGCCTTATACTGCTGATTTTTAGCAGGGCTGCCGCGTGCAAGTTGTAAACTGTCGGATTGATATTGTATATCGGTAGTCAGTTGGAGTATCTACATCAATTATTGAAATAACTATGAAAAAAGTACTGTTTTTACTTTGTGTTATGCTGCCCGCGCTTAATACGTGGGCACAAAAAAATGCATCAAATGGCCTTGTCGACAGGAAGCTGTGGCTGGCTTATATGGACAAAATAGCCCGGCCCGTAATATCAAACCTGGCCGAAGATAAGCTGAAGCAAAACATGCCGGTGAGTTTATCTGATCGTATAGACAATAAGGAAGGGCGTTCAAAAGTAGCTTATCTTGAAGCGTTTGGCCGTACCCTAAGCGGAATTGCCCCCTGGCTTAACCTGGAAGGTGGCGATGCCGCCGAAATTAAGTTACGCAATCAGTACCGCGCATGGGCATTAAAGGCGATAGCCAACGCGGTTAATCCGCAGGCTAAAGATTACCTGCAATGGAATGGCGGGCAGCCTTTGGTTGATGCATCGTATGTAGCCTTCGCGCTCGTCCGCAGCCCCTGGTTATGGGAACACCTGGATGCTGATGTAAAAAAACAGGTGGTTGATGCCATGAAGGTAACCCGTAATACCGTGCCGGTTTACTCCAACTGGATCCTGTTTTCGGGGATGATAGAAGCCTTCTTTTGTAAATACGATTTAGGGGACGACCCTGTACGCACCGAATTTGGCATCCGCGAGTTTATGCAGCACTGGTATGTTGGCGACGGGATGTTTTCTGACGGGATGACCTTTCATTTGGATTACTACAACAGCATAGTGATACAGCCCAATTTAAACGCCATGTTACAGGTGCAAGGCGAAAAAAAGAAGAATTATCAACACGAACAGGAACGCGTAAAAGCCATTGGCCAACGCTATGCCGAAATATTGGAGCGTTTAATTAATGCGGATGGCAGTTACCCGGCAACGGGCCGCTCAATAGTTTACAGGGCAGGGGTTTTCCATCATTTGGCCAATATGGCTTATATTAAACAACTCCCGGCCTCATTACCACCTGCACAGGTACGTTGTGCTTTAACTGCTGTTATCAAAAAGACATTGGAGTCGCCCGCTACATTTACGCCGGATGGATGGCTTAATATTGGCCTTTATGGCAAGCAGCCCGGCCTGGCCGATTTTTATATTACAACCGGCAGCTTATACATTTGCAGTAATGTTTTTGTACCGCTTGGTTTGCCCGAAACGGACGAATTCTGGAGCGCCCCACCCCTCAAATGGACGGCAGTTAAAATCTGGAGCGGAGAAGATGTAAAAGCCGACCATGCCCTGGATCTGAAGTAAAGAAAGGCGGGGCAATCGCATCTAAATTGGGTTAACATAACTTAACATATTTTAATTTATTGTTGTAAGTAGATGATAATTAGTATGTTGTGAATTTATGGTTAACATAAACTAAAGCCTATGTATTTAAGCCGGGTCGCATTCCTGATAATCGTGTTTTTTGCCAAATTGACTTCCTATCCCCCTTATTTGACCTAATGCTCCCCCCTGCGGGTTTTTGTTTTAAGCTACTTTCGAAACTCAATTATAAATGGTTGCTCCAATTTTGTTTGCGCCCGGCGGTAGATCGTTTTAGCAATTAGCAGATCGGCCGTTTTTACAATTAACAACATAGGTGTCTGCGGGGAGGCGAAGTACAAAATAGAGAATCAATAAAATCTTATGAAAAGAAATTATCTAAAAAATCGTTTCAATACCAAAGCGCTGTACAAAGTTTTAATCGTTCTGAAACTTTTGGGTGGTGGATTTCAGGCCCATGCTCAAAAAGGCTTGCAGGTATTACCCAATATAAACTATTGCGCCGAGCAAGCGCAAAAAACGTTAACTAATATTCCGGCAAATGGCAATAACCTGCCCCGTAATATAGTTAAAGGCAAAACAGACTGGCGATATGTAAATTACAAGGACTGGTGCAGTGGTTTCTGGCCTGGTATTTTATGGTACTTATATGAAGGAACCCATAATGAAAAATGGAAAACAGCTGCTGATCGTTTCACAAAGGAATTGCAGCCGCTTTCTGAGCATAGTGGTTTTGACCATGATTTGGGTTTCATGATATTTAACAGTTTTGGTAACGGTTACCGGCTAACAGGGAATCCCGGATATAAACGGGTTGTACTGCGTTCGGCAGATTCATTGGCCACTTTGTTTAATCCCAAAGTAGGTACCATATTGTCGTGGCCGTCAATGGTTAAAAAAATGGGCTGGCCTCACAATACCATTATCGATAACATGATTAACCTCGAACTTTTATTCTGGGCGTCAAAAAATGGCGGCAACCGGCACTTATACGATATCGCGGTTAAACATGCTGAAACCACCATGCACAATCATTTCAGGCCCGATTATACGTCTTACCACGTAGTGGTATATGATACCATTACCGGGAAAAAGATAAAAGGCATAACTCACCAGGGCTATGCGGATAACAGCATGTGGGCCAGGGGGCAATCATGGGCAATATATGGTTTTACTATGTGCTACCGCGAAACCGGCAAGCCAGAATTTTTAAACTTTGCACAAAAAGTAGCAGATGTATACCTGAGCCGCCTGCCGGCAGATTTGATCCCTTTTTGGGACTTTGATGATCCTGCTATCCCCAATGCGCCTAAAGACGCTTCGGCGGCCTGCGTAACCGCTTCGGCATTGCTGGAACTGTCTGGCTTTGTAACCGACAAACACAAGGCACAAATTTACCGGCAGAAGGCTGAAGCTATGTTGCAAACACTTTCTTCTCCCGCCTACCAGAGCCATCAGGTAAACAATGCCTTTTTACTTCATTCTACCGGGCATCACCCCGCTGGAACAGAAATTGATGCATCTATTATTTATGCCGATTACTATTATTTGGAAGCCCTGTTGAGGTTGGATAGATTACAACATGGCAAAGCCGCTCATTATCAACATAAATCAAACTAAATGAGGTATTTGCTATTAACTATAGTTTCGTTTATCGTTTTAGTGGCCAAAGGGCAAGGCTCTGCAACAGGTACGCCGCTTGTAATTCAATCGCCTGATAAAAATCTGAGTCTGAAGTTTTATCAAAAGCAGTCGGCCGGTAACAAGCGGGTTATGTATTACCAGGTAACTTATAAGGATAAACAGGTTATCAGCGAGTCGGTTCTGGATATTCAGCTGGATAACCAGTTATCTGAAAAGGCGATGGCGCTGAAGATAGATCAGCATAAAAACTGGTGCGAAAACCTGGTAATAAAGGATATAAAAACCACTACGCATGATACCAGCTGGATACCGGTAAATGGCGAACGCAGCCAGATCAGGGACCACTATAATGCTTGCGATATCACGCTGGTGAAGGATGATAACCCAATGTATGTGATGCAGGTACAAGTGCGGGTTTATGACGAAGGTGCTGCCATCCGGTATTACTTCCCAGAAAACGAAAAAGGGACGTATTACAACGTCGCCGCCGAAAATACCGAATTTAGTTTCCCGGCAGGTACCCAGGCCTGGTTTGCCAACTGGGCTCAGGCACCTTATTATAAGCTTCCACTGGCCGGCTGGCCCGGAGAAAGCGAACGTCCGCTTACTTTAGAGCTACCCAACGGGCTGTTTGTAGCGCTTGGCGAAGCGCAGTTGGTTGATTATGCCCGCACCAAATTTAAGTTAAGCGATGATAAGCCGAATACCATAGTAACGGCGATGTTTGGAGGGGCGCAGCTTGTATCTCCGGTAGGTACGCCATGGCGTGCAATTATGGTGGCCGGAACGCCCGGTGATTTAATAGCGCATGATTATATGATACTTAACCTGAATGAACCATCACGAATAGCCAATGCCGATTGGATAAAACCAGGTAAAATTATGCGTGTGATGACCCAAACCACTGCCGATGCCAAAAACAATATCGATTTTGCGGTAAAACATAAACTCCAATACATACTATTTGATTGGAAATGGTACGGGCCAGCCTTCAGCTTTAACTCGGATGCTGCAAAAGTGGCTATCCCCGATTTTGATTTACTGGGGATTATTCAATATGGTAAGGATAAATGTATTGGCGTATGGCTATACGTTAACCAGCAGGCATTAATGGCGCAAAGCGACAGCCTGTTTGCCGTATATAGCAAGTGGGGGGTAAAAGGCGTAAAATTTGGCTTTGTGCAGGTAGGCTCGCACCGCTGGACCACCTGGGTGGAGAAAGCCATACATCAGGCGGCGGCCAGCCACATAATGGTTAACATTCACGACGACTGGCGCCTTACCGGCGAGCAACGTACCTGGCCCAACCTGATGACAGCCGAAGGGGTACGCGGTAACGAAGAAATGCCTGATGCTACGCACAATACCATATTGCCTTTTACCCGCTATTTAGCCGGCCCTGCTGATTATACCATCTGTTATTTTGATAAGCGTATAAAAACCACCCATGCCCACCAACTGGCATTGGCGGCTATTTACTATAGCCCTTTGCAAACGCTGTATTGGTATGATAAGCCATCGGCAGCGCCTAACGAACCTGAACTGGAGTTTTGGGACAATATTCCCACTACCTGGGACGAAACAAGGGTAATACAGGGAGCGCCGGGGCAATATATTACAACCGCAAGGCGCAAAGGAACCGGGTGGTTTGTAGGGACCGTTACCAATAATGAAGCCAGGACGTTAAAAATGGCGCTCACCTTTTTGAAGCCGGGCAAAAAATACCGGGCCAAAATATATAGCGATGATGCCGGGGTGGCTACCACTACGCACGTGCGGGTTAGCAGCAGTTTGGTTAACAGTAAAACTGTTTTAACCATTAACCTGCAACCATCAGGAGGCGAGGCGATGCATTTAGAAGAAATTAAATGAGAATTTCAACAGCTTGTTAAACAAACCTCTTATCATTTACGAGGTGAACTACATATCTCGAGATTTCTTTCAACGGTAAAATCTTGTCTGCTGCATTCAGCATAATGGCTTCTTTTGGCATGCCGAAAACAACGCAGGAACTTTCATCCTGTGCTATGGTCCGGCCGCCGGCCTGCTTTATTTCAAGTAAGCCCCGGGCGCCATCATCGCCCATGCCTGTTAAAATTATTCCGATGCCATTTTGCCCGGCATAAATAGCTGTAGAGCGGAACAATACATCCACAGCCGGGCGATGACGGTTTACCAGCGGACTATCATTCAGTTCAACATAATATTGCGATCCTCTTCTTTTAAGTAAAAGGTGGCGATTGCCAGGGGCTATTAAGGCCGTGCCTGGCTTAACCAGGTCTCCGTCTTCTGCTTCCTTAACGCCTATTTTACACAAACTGTCCAGCCGCTCGGCAAACAGGCGGGTAAAGTTTTCTGGCATGTGCTGTACTATTACAATACCCGGAATATCAACGGGGAGGGCTTCTAAAAATACCCTTATTGCTTCGGTACCACCGGTTGATGCACCTACTGCAATTACTTTATCACTAATAATACTTTGATTTTTAGGTTTAACATATTGCAGTACGGCATCGGCTGATAATTTAGGTACCACCGTAGGTTTTTCGGCAATGGATTTCCTGGCAAGTTTGGTAAGCGCTGCCGATTTAACAATTTCGCAAATCCTGCTCCTGGCCTCATTTGTAAGTGCCGACTCTTCAAACATTTCTTTTGTAAGTACCTCAACAGCGCCATATTCTAACGCTTTCAGCGTTACTTCCATATCCCTCCCGCTGCGCCCGGTTATGATAATGACCGGAATTGGGTGCTGGGACATTATTTTTTTGAGAAAGGTAATCCCATCCATGCGGGGCATTTCCAAATCAAGGGTAATAACATCCGGAACCTGCATAGTCATTTTGCTTGCTGCAATATATGGGTCGGCTGCCGTGGCCATAACTTCAATTACCGGGTCGGCGCTTAAAATTTTGCCCAGCAATTGCCTGAATATGGCAGAGTCGTCAACAATAAGAACTTTAATTTTATTCTTCATACGGGTGAGGTATTAGCCCTTGGTATCTATTTGCTGATCAGGAAAGTTTTGTTTAATATATTTGATCATTACCTTACCACTTTCCGAGTAAAATAAAACCTTCCGCCCACGGTATCCTCCAACATTATGGCTTAAAATCGGTATTTGCTCCTTTTTTAACACCTCGATAGCCAGCCCGATATTGCGTTCGCCAATATGGAATACGCCATTGGGGGCGCCTGTTTCGCAGCCCCCGAATACCTTGGCCTTTAAATTGCTTTTATTGCTGCCCAAGGCCAGCATTTTATTAATGATAGCCGGTATGGCAATGTCGCCATATTTATTTGATGGAGAGCCCTCGCCATTCCAGTACGGCAGCATATAATGGTTAATACTTCCAAATTCCAATACGGGGTCCCAAAGGGCCACTGCTACACATGAGCCTAAAATAGTATCGACAATGTGAGGCTTTCTGCTCGCAAAAATCGACCCCGGGTATAAATAATATCTGTCCATTATAAAATAATAGTGACTGTTTATTTTCTTCTAAAAATATTGGGCCGTATTTGCGTTAATGGTAAATTCATATTCGACACGGATTCTGAATGGCCCAGGAACAGATACCCCCCCGGCTCTAATTTCGAACATAGCTTCAGGATCACTTTTTCCTGTGTTGGCCGGTCAAAATAAATCAAAACATTGCGGCAGAAAATGACATTGAAATTTGCTATCGGACCAAAATCTTCGTCGATGAAATTTAAACGGCCAAACTTTACTTTTTCCCGTAACTGTGGTACAATGCGCACAGTTTTGTTATGCATATCCTTGCTTTTAAGCAGGAACTGGCGTTTTAATGCAATTGGCACGGGGGCCACTTTATCTTCGGTATATACCGCTAATGCCGCAGCCTGCAAAACCCTGCTCGAAATATCGGTACCCCATATATTAAAGCTAAACCCCATATGTGTTTCGGCAAACAGGCTTAAAACCATGGCCAATGTATAGGGCTCTTCGCCGGTAGAGCAGCCGGCGCTCCAAACCTTGAAGGGCTTTGCGGGGGAATAATCGCGAAAAACCCCGGGCAATATATTATTTGATAAATAATCAAAATGTACAGATTCCCTGAAAAAATCGGTTTTATTGGTAGTCACCACATCAATCATGTGAATAAGTTCAGAACGCTGGCCTTCGTTGCTGAATATAAACTCGCAATATTTTTTATATGATGGCATATTTAAAGTTCTGAGCCGTTTAAGCAAACGTCCCTCCAGCATTATTTTCTTTGATGGCGGCAACTTAATTCCATAATTGGTATATATAAATGTACTTAGCCTGTTAAAGTCCAGGTCGGTCATTTTGGAATTATCAAAACTATCAATGTTAAAATACACCATAACAGGGTAACTCAGGATAGTATGTTAAAATTTTTCATAATCGGCATCAAGGCTATCCATGTTCAGGCTAACCCCGTTTGATGATGATTTGTATTTTGGCAAATGGCTCACCTTTGCCGTATTCCGCCTGGGCCTTATTAATGAGTTAGGCTGGGCAATTGACGCTTTGTATTTTGAGCCGTTTTCGAACCTGAAAAATGAGATAATTTCCTTTAACTGATCGGCCTGGGATGAAAGCTCTTCGGCGCTGGCAGCCATCTCTTCGGAGGTAGCGGCATTTTGCTGGGTAACCTGGTTAAGCTGTTGTAAGGCGCTATTAATTTGGCCCGCGCCCAGGTTCTGTTCAGAACTTGACGCGTTAATTTCTTCAACCAGTTTGGCCGTATGCTGAATATTAGGCACGATTTCGCCCAGGAGCCTGCCCGATTTTTCGGCAATGGTAACGCTCGATTTTGAAAGTTCATTAATCTCGGTTGCTGCAACCTGCGATTTTTCTGCCAGTTTCCTTACCTCGGCTGCAACAACGGCAAAGCCCCGTCCCTGGTCGCCGGCGCGCGCGGCCTCAACGGCAGCGTTAAGGGCAAGTATATTTGTTTGCCGCGCTATATCGCTTATAATGGTAATTTTCTCGGCAATAAGCTTCATCGAGCTAACGGCTTCATTAACAGCAACACTGCCATCCTGGGCATCGGCCGAGGCCTTAATGGCTATTTTTTCTGTTTGATGGGCGTTGTTGGTGTTTTGCTGTACGCTTGCCACCATCTCTTCCATAGATGACGAAACCTGTTCGGTAGCGGCAGCCTGTTCGGTAGCCCCTTCAGACATTTGCTGCGACGATGAGCTTAACTCCTGGCTTGCCGCCACAATATTATCAGAAGCCGAGCTTACGTACGAAATAACATTTTTAAACTTATTGATCATGCCTTTTAAATCTTCCAGCAAAAAGCCAATCTCATCATTGTTAGCCACGTTAATATCAACGGTTAAATCCCCTTCGGCAAGTTTTGATACTACTGTTGTTGCATTTAAAATGGCTTTTTTGATGCTGTATACAATAAGTAATGATATTGATAGTGAAATGGCTATGCCAAATAATATAATAATATAAGAGTGCACTTTTGCGTCTGAATATATTTCCTGGCCTTTGTCATACTCCTCTTTAGATACCGCTACCTGTAGGTCAATCAATGCGTTGATATTGCTTATAATAGGATCTATTTTCTGAGATAGCTCATTTTGGGCAAAAGCTGACAGGGCAACTTTATCCTCTTTGTCTATAATCGACTGGAGCGACTCCAATGATTCGTCGGAACTGCGCATCAGCTCTTCGGTTTGTGCAGCCAGTTTTTTCTCTTCGGGTGTTGCATACGTGGCGTTATAGGCTTTCCAGTTGTTATCAATTTCTTCCTGGGCCCTGATGATTTTTCTTTTACCCGCTTTTAAATCAATAAAACCGTCCTTCATTTTTTGAGTAACGCCTTCAATATTTATAGCGTACATTTCGTCAATTAAAGTTAGCTGTTTAAGGCATACTACGCGGTCCTTAAACACTGTTTCCAGCGATCCGTTTACGTTGCTTAAATTGTTCAGCCCATATAAACCTATTGCCACAAGGGTAAATGAAGTGAGGAAAACCATGACAAATAGTTTTGTCGAAATTTTAATATTGTTCATAACATTTGGTCGTTTAAGTTCGGTTTAATATTTCTCATATTTTTCGTCTATTGGGTCTTTCCCGTTCATATCTATGTTGATGCCTTTAGGAAAACGCCCGGTTACAGGTTTCTTCTTAACAGGATGATGGCTCCCGGCAAATGTTTTCTGATATGGCTTGTTAGCCGGCATACGCCGTATTTCTGCGTTTGATTTAACATCGTTTCCGATGTCAAAATTTACAATATCCTTCAACTGATCTGCCTGGCCCGAAAGCTCTTCCGAGCTCGCAGCCATCTCTTCAGAAATTGCAGCATTTTGCTGTATAACCTGGTTCAATTGCTGCAAGGCGTTATTAATTTCATTGGCGCCGGTATTTTGCTCCATACTGGATATGCTAATTTCCTGCACCAGCTTGCACGTTTTTTGTACTTCGGGCACAATCATATCAAGCAGCTTTCCTGATCTTTCGGCTATAGTTACACCCGATTTAGACAGGTTGTTAATTTCATGGGCTGCTGTTTGGCAACGTTCGGCAAGTTTCCTTACTTCGGCAGCTACCACTGCAAAGCCGCGCCCGTTATCGCCGGCCCTTGCGGCCTCAACTGCGGCATTTAACGCTAAAAGATTGGTTTGGCGGGCAATATCACCAATAATTGAAATCCGGTCTGCAATCTCTTTCATGGATTGTACGGTAATATTAACCGCCTTGTTGCCTTCAACAATATCTTCAACAACCTTTAGGGCTATTTTTTCGGTTTGCAAAGCGTTTTCGGTGTTTTGCTGTATGCTGGATACTATTTCTTCCATTGACGACGAAACCTCTTCGGCCGATGCCGCCTGTTCTGTAGCGCCCTCAGACATTTGCTGCGCCGATGAACTCATTTGCGAGCTGGCCGATGAAATATTTTCTGAAGCTACCTGAGCGTACGAAACCAGGTCTTTAAGCTTTGCAACAATACCGTTGATGTTTTTAATGATAACGAAGGCCAATAATAATGAGATGATTACGCCCGAAGATATAACAACATAGGCGTGAATTTTAGCCGTTGCATATACGTTTTCGCCGTTTTTATATTCATCATTGGCCACTGAAATCTGGATATCAACAAGGGCGTTAATATTGTTGAGGATAGAATCAACTTTGGGGTTAACATCGCTAAGGGCAAGGGCTGCGAATGCGGGTTTATCCTCTTTGTCCATGATCGCTTTAAGAGACTCTAACGATTCGTCGGTGTTGCTCATCAGCTCAGCGGTTTCGGCGGATAGTTTTTTTTCTTCGGGAATAGCGCCGGTAGCTACATAGGCCGCCCAATTACTTTTAATTTCTTTTTGCGCCCTGGTAATTTTCTTTTTACCCGCTTTAAAACTAATACTACCCTCTTTTATTTGCTGGCTAACACCTTTGATATTGATTAGGTACATGTCCGAAACAATTTTTAATTGTTTAAGGCATACTACCCGGTCTTCAAATACCGTTTGGAGCGATCCGTTTACTTCTTTTAAATTAAGCTGCCCGGTAATGCCTATTGCCCCAATGGTGAGGAACAGCACGCCAACCAGGATGTAAAGTTTGGTTGAAACTTTCATGTTGTGTAACATCATATCATGTTTAAATATTAACTTTCAGTAATAGCATACACATCGTCGGCCGAGAAAACTTTATCGATATTTAATATCATGACAAAATTATCCTCTATCTTTCCAATGCCGGTTATAAAATCTTCGCGGTACATGGCACCCATGCTTGCCGAAATCTGGATGTCCTCATCGGGGATATCAATTACTTTTTGAACCGAATCAACAATGGCGCCCACCAGTAATGGTTCTTTTCCGCTATCGATATTCAATACCACAATACAGGTATCAATGGTAAATTCGGCATCGGGCATGGCAAACTTGTTGCGGGCATCCATTACGGGTAAAATATTGCCCCGTAAATTAATTACCCCTTTCATAAATGCCGGCGATTTGGGCACTTTGGTAATAGGGCTCATTTCTAAAATTTCTAATACATCGCCCACGTTGATAGCAAAAAGCTCGTTTTGAAGCTTAAACGTTAAGTAAGATTGTGTTTGCAGTTTTATTGACATATTGCAAGGCGTTTTTGGTGTAAGTATTCTTCAACAACTTTATTGGTATCTAACACAAGGGCAATTTTGCCATCCCCCAATATGGTTGCCCCCGAAATGTGGTCCATATTCTGGAAATATCTTCCAAGCGGTTTTAAAACGGCCTGAAATTTCCCTACGATATTATCGACAATTAAGGCTACCCTTTTTTCATCGTAGTATACCAATATGATTTCCTGCGAGCCCGACAGGTTTTCTTTGCCATCAAATTCCTCGCTTAAGCTGATGAATGGGATTTGTTCACCGTCGAGTATGATGAGGTTATTGAAGCGGTTTAGTTGCTGAACCGCAGGCGCTTCAAAACAGCGATCGACGGCGGCCAGCGGGATAACAAATGAAACATCGTTAATTTTTACCAGCAGGCCATCAATTATAGATACGGTGATTGGTAATTTTATAGTAATTGTTGTGCCGATATTTGGCTGAGAGCTTATTTTAATCTGCCCCCTGATATCTTCAATCCTGCGTTTTACAACATCCATACCCACACCCCGGCCCGAAATTTCGCTTACCTGTTCTGCAGTTGAAAATCCGGGGAGGAAAATAAGGTTGAAAATTTCTTTTTCACTCAGTACTTCATCTTTGCCAATAATTCCTTTTTGTATGGCCTTATCCCTTATTTTTTGCGGATCGATGCCTTTTCCGTCATCCTGAATTTCGATGTAAACATTAACCCCGGCACAAAAGGCCTTGAATAAAATTTTGCCATGCCTTTTTTTACCTGCCTTAACCCTGTCATCCGGGTACTCGATGCCATGATCGATGCTGTTTCTGAGGAGGTGCATGATTGGGTCGGCCAGGCCCTCCATAATGTTTTTATCCAGTTCGGTATCGGTACCCTCAGTAACAAAGTCTATTTCTTTATTCAACTCGCTGGCCAGGTCCCTAACCAGGCGGTTAAACGGGTTGAGCATATTTTTAATAGGCACAAGGCACATACTAAATGCGTTATCCCGAAGCCTGGTTGATATTTTCTCGAGGTTTTCGGTAACCGCCAATAACTCCGATTGTGGGTTTTGGTCGGTAAGTGTGCCCAGTTTGGCCTGTAAGGTCATTAACTCGCTTACAAGGCTCATGAGGTTGTCCAATCTTTCGGAGGGCACCCTGATGCTCGATATCACATTTTTTTTGGCTGGTTCTGTGGCTCCCGTTTTTGAAACCTGCGGCGCAACATCGTTAGCTTCTTCGGCATAGCCGGCGCTCTCATTTTGCTGCGGCAGGGGCTCTTCGGACTGGGGCATTAAATTAATTTCGAGCTTGCACCGGCCTTCAACGAAAACAAATACCTCCCTGATGGTATCGATATCAACGCCGGTAGCCAGGTAAATATCCCAGGAGGTGTAACAATATGTTGGCTCGATATCCTGCAGCGAAGGGATATGGTCAATATTTGGAATAACTGTACAGTTACCAAGTGTTTGCAATTCCTCTAACAGGTAAACGGGATTAGTGCCATTATAAAATATCTCTTTATCGGGCGCAAAAATGATGTGATAATTTTTTAACCCGTTATTTTCATATGTTGCTGTTTGAGCAACCGGGGCAAGGGGGTTGCCTTCCATATTTACTCCGGCCAAAATATCCTTCAAAATTTTCACTACCCTTGCAGTAAGGCTATCGTGTGTTTTTTGATGCTGAATATCCAATTCGCCCTGGTTTTTAGCCAGGTAAGTTAAGTGGTCAAGCGAATCGAGGGTAACATCAATAATTTCTTTAGTGATTTTTTTCTGCCCGCTGCGTACGTGCTCGTATATTGATTCAAGGTGGTGGGTAAATTCTGTAATTGCTTTAAAACCAAACATCGAGCTGTTTCCTTTTAATGTATGCATAGCCCTGAAAACCTGTTGTATTAGTGCAGGATCGCCGGGGCTGGTTTCCATTAAAAGCAGGCTCTTTTCCATGTCGGCTATCACTTCCATGGCATCATCGCTAAAGTTTTGTTGGTATTGGTCCATTATCCTATCATTTTTTTAACCGTGGAAACCAATTTTTCTTTAATAGCATCTTTACTTAATAATACCGTTGCGCCAGACGTTTTGATGTAGTCCCGGATGCTGATCGTACTATCCGAAACAAATAGCACAACGGGTAAAAATCTATAATACTGCATGTTCCTTATCTCGTTAATTAGCTGCAAGCCATCCTTATTGGGCATGTTCAGATCTGTAATAACCAGGTCGATATTTTTTTTATCAAATTGAGTTAAAGCATCTTCGCCATCGCAACCGGTTAAAACCTGGTAGCCTGCTTTTTTTAGCATGGAGCTTATCAGCCTTAACACCATTTCAGAGTCATCAACCAATAACACTGTTTTGCTTCCACCGTTCATTAAACAGATATAAATTTATTAAAGCCCGAATTATTTAACACTTCGCTGATGTACGCCGTTGGCTCAAAAACATAATGAACGTTTTTCCCCTGGTCAGATGCGCTCCGGGATAAGGCCATCAGCAGTTGTAATGCTGTGAGGTCTATTTTATCGATATTTTTAAAATGTAGCTCAACATGGTCATGATTGGCAAGAAGCAACAAAAACTCATTTTTCATTTCTACGGAATCCCTGATCTCCAGGCTACCGTTGATTGTTGTTTGTATTCCATTATCGCCTATAGGCGTATTTACGAAAGAAACATTTTCCATGTATAAACCAATTTATTAGCGGTGCTTATTTAACTTATTGGTGTTTAACGCATAATGAGCTATCAAGGTTATGTTTTGGCAAAACAGGTTTTATCCCAAACAAGTACCAAAAAAAAAGAGAAAAATTTGCGTAGTTAAATAACTACACTTATATTTGTAGTCAAATAGCTACGCAATGAATTTAAGACGAGATGTATTCCAGGCCATAGCCGACCCGACAAGAAGAGCTATACTTTTGTTGGTTGCCACACAATCGATGACTGCCGGTGCAATAGCTTCAAACTTTAACACGGCAAGGCCAACAGTTTCAAAACATTTACAAATACTCACCGAGTGCGAACTGCTTGGCCAGCAGCAAACCGGCCGGGAAATTTACTATCATATTAACGCGAAAAAGATGAAAGCCATAGCCGATTTTATTGAACCGTTCCGCCAGATGTGGGATGACAGGTTTAACAAACTGGAAGAGATCATGAAAAACTATCAACAAAAAAAATAGCATATTATGGAACTTAAAACGAAGATTAACGCCGAAGACGACAAACAGTATCTGGTAATTACAAGGGAGTTTGATTTACCGTTGGAAATGCTTTTTAAGGCCCACATTGAGCCCGAAATAGTGGAACAATGGATGGGGACTAAAGTGCTGAAACTCGAAGGAAAAAAGCACGGCAGCTGGCAGTTTGAAACATCAGATGCAAAAGGAAACGTAGTTTTTAGGGCCAACGGGGTAATTCACGAGTTTGTGCCGAACCAGAAAATCACCCGGACTTTTGAAATGGAAAACACGCCTTTCCCTGTCCAGCTTGAGTTTCTGGAATTTGAACAACTCACCAGTGCAACCAGTAAAATCAACATACGTATTGTATATAAATCAGTTGAAGACAGAGACCAAATGCTAAAGCTGCCATTTGCCCAGGGCCTTAATATGGCGCATAACCGGTTAGAAGACACGTTAAAAAAATTAAATAATATATCATGACAAAGCGCAATAAAATTATCTATTGGGTTGCTACCATCTGGCTTGCATTAGGGATGATATCAACCGGAATAGTGCAGTTATTTAAGATGAAAGAAGGGCAGGGGGGAGCAGACAGTATAACACACCTGGGTTATCCTGTTTATTTATTAACAATATTAGGCGTATGGAAATTTTTGGGCGTTGTAACGGTGCTTATTCCTAAATTGCCTTTGATAAAGGAATGGGCTTATGCAGGCTTTTTTTTTGTAATGACAGGCGCAATATTTTCGCATGTGGCATCTGGCGATACTGTTAAGGAAATATTCCCGTCGTTACTACTGTTGGCGTTAACGATAGTATCGTGGTATTTCAGGCCTGCAGATAGGAAGATGATTTCAGTTAACTCATAAAAAAGAATGGTATGAACCCTAAACTATCAGCAGAAAAGAGCGATGAATTACTCGCATTATTGAAAGCCCGCTTTGAAAAAAATATGAACCGCCATGAAGGCATTGAATGGGGCGCTGTGCAAGCAAAACTGCAGGCTAATGCTGGGAAATTATGGTCGCTTAATGAAATGGAAATAACCGGCGGCGAGCCGGATATTATTGGCCTTGATAAAAACACAGGCGAATACATTTTTTACGATTGCTCGGCCGAAAGCCCTAAAGGTCGCAGAAGCCTTTGTTATGATAGAGCGGCGCATGATGCACGGAAAGAATTTAAGCCGGAAAATACTGCTATTGACATTGCTGCTGCCATGGGTGTTGAGATTTTAACAGAAGACCAATACAGAGAATTACAGAAGCTTGGCAAGTTTGATTTGAAAACATCGAGCTGGATAAAAACGCCAGCGGAGATCAGGAAACTTGGCGGGGCTGTATTTTGCGATCGGCGATACGATACCGTGTTTCTTTATCATAACGGAGCCGAATCCTACTATGCCGCAAGGGGTTTTCGCAGCTCGTTAAAGGTGTGAATTTTGTATAGCAACTGATAACCAATATTGAGCATATACCATGAATCCGAAGGTTGATTTTTATTTTGACAAGGCCGAAAAGTGGCACGAAGAACTGGAACAATTAAGATTGATTATTTTGGATTGCGGGCTTACCGAAGAATTGAAGTGGGGCTGTCCTTGTTATACTTATCAGAAAAGTAATATCGTACTGATACATGTGTTTAAAGAATACTGCGCGGTTTTATTTTTCAAAGGAGCGTTGCTTAATGATGCCACCGTTATTTTGATTCAGCAATCAGAAAATGTACAGGCAGCGCGCCAGGTGCGGTTTACCAACGTGCGGGAAATAATAGAGTTGAAAGCCACCCTTAAAGCCTACATTTATGAAGCCATTGAAGCCGAAAAAGCAGGTTTGAAAGTGAGTTTGAAAAAGACAACCGAATTTGCAATGGCCGAAGAGTTTAAAAATAAATTAGATGAAATGCCGATGCTGAAAACGGCATTTGATGCATTAACACCCGGGCGGCAAAGGGCGTACCTGTTATATTTTGCTGCACCCAAACAATCCAAAACCCGCGATGCAAGGATTGAAAAATATATACCCCAAATTCTGGATGGAAAGGGGTTAAACGATTAGTATACTATAAACTGATGTTCCCTTGAAAAGTGAACACATTGAATTTTAAAAGTGTTTTATTGGGGATGAATAACCACTGCCGGTTCTCTTTAATATCCGTCTCTCCATATCAACAGCAACCAAACCTGGTTACTGCTCTACGCCATCAAGTTCCAAAATTTAATGAAAACCGGTTGATTCACTTGCGCTATCCGGCAATCGCCTGCCTCGCAAATCTGGTAAGTTTTACATTCGTAGTACTTTACTTGCCTTCTGTGGCCGCACCATCTATGAGATTGTTACCTGGAGTTAATCTTAAGTTTAATTAAGAGGGGTTTCTTTACGCTTTGTTAAAAAACGCCTATGAAAAAATTTATAGTATTATTGGTGCTGTGCCTTAGTTGGTTAAGCAACTATGCCCAGGCGCCCCTGGCAGCCGGCGAAAAAAAAGTATCAACGGACTATGTGGAGGTTAAAAATTACTACTTGCTCTCGCTTTTTGAGCAGGATAACGAAGTTGGTTTATTACTTAACGGCGATGCCCAACTGGCGCAGCTCACTCAACAAAAATTAAGCAAGCTCAATACGTCCCTTACCGATTGTAGCGATGCATCGTGCTTAACGGCTGCTGTTAAACTTACAGACGAAGAGATCAGTTTAGTTACCGAACGCCTTGCTGCGCTTTATAAACCAGGCAACGCTTTGGATAAGTTGGTAAAAACAAAGCTGATTCCATCCGGTGCGTATAGTTTATATAAAAAACTACCCGATGTCGAGCTCTTGCAGAAAGCCTGGGAACAGGATGCCGGCAGTGTTAATTATACCATTGCGGTATATGCCGAAGGCAAAAAACCTAACTACCCGCAAATAGATTCTATCAGTTACAATGTTCATGCAAAGGCTTATCGTACGTTGATGTATGATGTTACTACTACTTTGATTGGTGACGTTAAAAACACGCGTTTGTTTTTTGAGCCGTCGATGCAGGCTGCGCTGCTTTATCTGCAGATAAATGAACGGCAGGATCCTGCCAACTACGAGCCTATGGAATTTGGGGCGAATAAGGCTGCAGTCAACAGGATAAAAAGTATTAAATGGTCTGCTTATCCGTACTCAAACATCCTGGTACCCGGCGCAGGGCCCGACAATTTAACATCGCCTTTAAGCGGCGAAGGCATGCTGCGCTGCAGGCTGGCCGTTCAGCAATATAAATTGGGTAAAGCTCCGTTCATCATCGTATCTGGCGGCAAAGTGCATCCATACAAAACAAAATATAACGAGGCCGAGGAGATGAAGGTTTACCTGATGAAAACCCTGCACATCCCCGAAAATGCCATCATCATTGAGCCACACGCCCGCCATACTACTACCAATATGCGTAACAGCGCCCGGCTTATTTATAAATACGGCATTCCGGCCAATAAGCCCGGTATTGTGGTAACAGATAAATCGCAAACCGATTTTATTATGACGATGGATGCCCGCTGTCAAAAGGAACTGAACTACGTGCCTTACAAACTGGCCAAACGTAACTCGGAAACCGAGGTTGAATACTACCCGGTTGAAGATGCCAAACAAATCGATCCCGACGAACCACTTGACCCACGATAAACATTCAACATATGCAAAAAATTACTTTAACCATAGTTGCTGTAATATTAGGTATCGGGAGCCTGACAACCGGCAATATTGATCATCAGTTCCAACGCTCAATCACTATCGATTCTTTGGGCGCTTGTCAGGGGATATCGTACCAAAACGGCCGCATATTTTTATACGGTGACCGCGAAGCAGGCATAATCCGTGAGTTTAAAATGGAGGGCGATAGCCTGGTTTATCAGCATAAAGAAGTAAAGCTTACCAAAAACGGGCAGGATGTAATTAACCACCCTACCGGGATAGCCTATAACGGCGTGGGCCCAACTTTTATAGGTAACTCCATCCGCCTTAACGCCGAGGGTACCAAATGGAAAGCTGTTATTTATTGTGTTGATTGGAAAGCACTGTTGAGCACCGGTACGCTTGATGCCAGCCTGCTCAATACCATTGATGATGACGCCTGTATACAAGGCACCCGCCCCGAGTATGTTAAATATAATAATAAGTGGTATGTGGCCACCGCCGATTATGGCGACCATGGAAACGAGGTAAGATTATATGATCCGCAGAAGCTGGCAAAAGCAGCAAACACAAAAGAGGCGGGTGTGCTTTACAAAAAATTTACGTGCACGCCCTGGGTGCAAAACCTGCACTGGATAGCCGATAAAGGCGTGCTGGTGCTTATCCAAAATAAAATTGAGGGACGGCAATGGCGTTTTACCTACGTCGACCTCAAAAAATCGATAGAAGCTGGTAAGCAGGTAGTAATTAGCCAGGTTGATGATATTAACCGGGCCGATGAGCTGGAAGGATTTTCATTTATTGGCAACGATGAAAGGGGAATTGCGGTAACATCATCACGAAAAGGCAATGTAAATTTCACTAAAACAACCTGGTAAAAACCGGTGAAATGTACCAGCTTACAGGCGCCGGCATACACCCGGTTGCCTTTTTTATTAATACAAACTTAACGTTTAAGTAGCCCGGTGTTAAGATAGCTGGTTTAATTTTGTTGCCATTACTGCAATATTAATAATCTATAATTAATATTATATTATCACAAGGCAATAATTATTGTGATAATATTAAAATCTGCCATGTATTTTAATTTAAATGCCTATGTAACATTAATTTAAACTTAACATCGATAGCCGGCGATAAAACATAGAAACCGGTGAATGCGCTAACATTCACACGGTTCCCGGAATAATTGTCAAAAAACTAAAAAAGCGGTCGAAAGCTTTACTGTCATTTCCTAACAATCAACTTTTAAAAATATGAATAAAAAGATTATCCGTGATCTTTTTGGAAGGTTTTTGCTAAAACCTTTTACCTGCCTCATGATCATGGCAACCGCGTTTAACTCAAACGCTGCAACCCTTATTAAAATTGCGGTTAACCAGGCAACTCAAGTATCCGGTACCGTAACCGATGAAACCAACCAACCGCTGCCTGGCGTATCAGTAATGATCAAAAACACCAATAAAGGTACATCAACAGATGTGAGCGGAAAATATAGTATATCAGCAGAACCAGGTGCTGTGCTTGTTTTTAAATTTATTGGGTACCTGCCAAAGGAAATAACCGTTGGCGACCAGGCCAATATAAATGTTAAACTGGTGCCACAGGCCAACATGCTTAATGAGGTTGTAGCCATTGGCTACCAAACCATCCGTAAAAGCGATGTTACCGGTTCGGTTGCCAGCGTAAAATCAAGCGATTTAAATCTTTCTTCTCCTTCATTGGGGCAGGCTCTTGTTGGTAAGGTATCGGGTGTACAGGTATCGCAAACGAGCGGTGCGCCATATACCAGCCCAAAAATCAGGGTTAGGGGTATAGGCTCGTTTAATGCCAGTTCTGATCCGTTGTACGTTATCGACGGTTACCCATCAAATGACATCTACATTAACCCGGAAGATGTGGAAAGTATCGACGTATTAAAAGATGCTGCATCGGCCGCTATTTACGGTTCGCGGGCATCTGGCGGCGTGGTATTAATCACCACTAAAAAAGGTAAATTAGGTAAAGGCCGTTTTGAATACGATGTGCAAACCGGGATTGACCAGCTGGCCCACAAAGTAAAACTGCTGAATGCCGACCAGGCTGCCCAGTTGGTAATAGATGGCCGTAACAACGCCTATCATGACCTTTGGGTAAACACCGGCCATACCTGGAATGATGCCATGTATTCTGACCCGAATGCAACCCGTGTAACCAATGTAGGTAATACCGGCAGCGTAAGTATCCCCGATGGCTTGTATAATTTCGCTACGCAAACCCCTATTAAGCAAACCGTAAATACCGATTGGCAGGATGAGTTGTACCGCAACACATTTATGCAAAAGCATACGCTGTCGTTTTCGGGCGCATCAAGCGATATCCGTTACTATGTGAGCGGCTCATACCAAAACCAGCCGGGTATTATTCAAAGTACCGGCCAGCAGCGCTATAACTTCCGTGCAAATATTGATGGCGATGTAAGCAAACGCATCCACATAGCGGCCAATGTAGCTTACACCCAAAACACCAACCAGGAAATACAGGAAGGTCGTTTTGACCACAGCCCAATTCTTGGCGCGCTTATTTATATGCCTTACCTGCCCGCCTATAATGCCGATGGTTCATTAGCAACCAATGCCGAAGCTGCCGGCTCAACCCAATATGGTTACCAGGGTATTGAAAACCCGGTTGCACTTGCCGAGCGTATTAAAATTAACAGGAAAGGGTACCGTGGCCATTACAACGCGGCCGCTATATACCATATATCGAAAGATCTTGACTTTAAAACTAACCTGGGTACCGAAACCTATACAGAGAAGTATGATTATTACTACCCCACCACGCTAAGCAGTGGTGCTTTCCCTCCGGGTTCACAGCAGTCAATTTTGGCGGCTAACGCGCAGGCTTCAAACCTGGTAACTGTTGATAGGCTTGCCGAGTTTACCTTAAATTACAATAAGCAAATTGGCAAACACCACTTTGACGCCCTGGCAGGTTACACCGCGCAAATTACCTCTGCCGATTATATCAGCGTAAAAGCAAACGGCTTCCAAAATGATGCGATTCCCGAAATATCAAACAGGGGCGCCCTGGCAGCTAACTTTGCTTTAAACTCTGCTTATAAGAGTGAATATACCCTGTTATCATACCTTGGCCGTGCTAACTATAACTACGCAGGTAAATACTTTTTAACCGCATCGTTCCGTGCCGATGGTTCATCACGTTTTGGGCCGGCAAATAAGTATGGTTACTTCCCATCGGTTGCTGCCGGCTGGAACCTGTCCGACGAGGACTTTTACCATAACTTCCTTGGCGATCAATCAACTGTTAAAATCCGCGCAAGCTGGGGCAAAAGCGGTAACTTCAATATCCCTAACTACGCCATACAACAAACATTGGCAGCGCCAACAGGTACAGTGCTTGATGGTAACAGCGCCGTAACTGCAACTTATCCGGGTGGGATTAAAGATAACACGCTGAGTTGGGAAACTACTTCGCAGTATAACTTTGGTACCGATATCTCTTTGTTTAAAGGCCGCCTTTCAATTATTGCCAACTATTACCTGAGTTATTCATACAACCTGCTGTATAACCAGCCAATTTCGGCAATATCGGGCAGTACAACGATACTAACCAACCTGCGCGATTCCAAAATCCGTAACAGCGGTTTTGATTTCCAGGTAGATGGCAGAATAATTAACAGTAAGGATTTTACTTTTGGTGCAAGCGGTAATATTTCATTAAACCGGAATAAAGTTGTTAAACTGCCATCAAACAACACCCTGATTATTAACGGTGCCGAGCGCTCATACCTTACCAGCATAACTACGCAAGGGCAGCCAATTGGTATGTTTTATGGCTTTAAAGTTGGCGGTATAATTACTGCCGATAATTTAGGTAAAACCGCGCCGTCTGCCTCACAAACCAACCCTGCTAAAATAGGAGACCTTTGGTTTGTTGATACCAATCACGATGGGATTGTAAACGATGCGGATAAAGGTATTATCGGTTCGCCATATGCCAAATTTACTTACGGCTTTGCCTTAAACAGTACTTATAAACATTTTGATTTAAGCGCTGCCTTCAACGGATCGTACGGAAACCAGATTCTGGACGGACAGGACTATTACCTGTATAATGGCGAGGGCTCGGGCAATCAATACGCCAACGTAGCCAACAGGTACAGGAATGCAGAAAACCCGGGCGATGGCTCTTTTTACCGCGCTTCACGTGCCGGTACGCAAAGTAACAGTACCCGTTTATCAACCTTTTACCTGCAAAGCGGCTCGTACCTGCGTTGTACCAACTTAACATTAGGTTACACCCTGCCGGGCTTTTTGCAAAATACTTTGGGCCTTACCAAGGCACGTGTTTTTGCAAGCGTAGTTAATGCGTTTACTATAACCAAATATAAAGGCTATAACCCCGATGTAGATTATAACTACTCTGGTGCCGCATCAAACAGCACGCAGCCTGCCAACCTTGCGCCTGGTATCGATTACGGTACCTACCCGCTGGTTAGGTCATACAACTTAGGTGTAAACGTTACTTTTTGATAAATTTTTTAAGAGATATAAAATGAATAAGAAATTTTTAGCCATTGCCTGCCTTGCTGCGGTTGTGGCCATAAGCCCGTCTTGTAAAAAAGACTTTTTAAATGAAAGCGACCCCAACGCGGTAACCGTTGACGCAAGCTATAAAACACCCAACGACGTGTTGCTGGCTGTAAACGGCATTTATCAATCAATGCGCAGCGGTAACAATGTTGGCGAGGGAAGCGATTTGTGGACAGATCAACGCTCTGATGATACCGGTACTAACGACAACCAGTCAAACGCCGGCGAGCCCTTCCAGTTCAACAACTTTTCTATCCTGCCAAGCAATACCTATCTTAAAAGCCACTGGGTATCATTGTATACTACAGTTAGCCGCGCCAATGTGGTATTATCGCACATTGACCAGGTTAGCTTTCCGGATAATAACTTAAAGTTGAAATACGCTGCCGAAGCTAAATTTTTGCGTGCCTTTACTTATTTTGAATTGGTGCGGCTTTGGGGCGATGTGCCGTTGGTAACCAAACAACTGTCATCTGCAGCCAATGTGGCGGCATCAACTTTCAGGGTAAAGCAGGATGCGGTTTACCAGCAAATAATAGCCGATTTAACAGACGTTGTTAACAGCCCGCTTCCAAATTTGCAGGCATCAACCGGCAGGGCATCAAAAGCAGCGGCTAATTTCCTGATGGGCCAGGCATACCTTACCATGGCTACTACTTTAGATCAGGCTAACCGCACCACTAATTTAAACAACGCCAAAACAGCCTTAATGGCTGCTTACAACATGCGTAATTTTGGCGCGCTAAACAGCATTCCTTACACCGATGTTTTTGATGTAAGCAAGAAAACAACCTGCCCGGAACTGATCTTCCAGATTGTGAACATCCAGGGTGATCTTAACTACAGTTCAGCAATAGCTGCCAATTTCCAGGCGAAAGGCGAAACCATCAACTCGCAAAAACCATCATCTGGCGCGGGTTATAATGTTACCCATGATTTGATCAATGAGTACGAAACTAACGATCCGCGTATGACCTTCTCTGTTAAATACGCTAACGACCCTATTGTTAAAGATTGGTTTGTTACCAAATTCAGGGATGTTAGTAACGCTGCAGGTGTTAATGGCTATGGTGGTAACGACTGGATTTTGATGCGTTATGCTGATGTGATCCTGTCGCTTGCCGAAGTAAACAATTACCTGGGTGATGCAGTAACTGCTACAAGTTTCTTAGACCAGGTGCGCACCCGTGCAGGTATGCCAACCTATGCCGTATCAATGACCAATAGCGATTACGCTTCAAGATACCCAACACTTAAGCTGGCTATTTTACATGAGCGCCGTGTTGAACTGGCCTTTGAGCATCACCGCTGGTTTGATCTGCTGCGTACATTTACTACAGATGAGTTGGTAGCTTACTTTAAAGCCAAAAAACAAACCGATTTTGGTTTGGCCCAGCTAGCCAACTTTAGTACAAAAGACCGTTATTATCCTATTCCGTTTGATGAGTATAAACTTAACCCTGTTAAGATGTACCAAAATCCGGGTTATTAATAAAAACAGAAAGGAGGGGGTAAAACCTCTCCTTTTTATATTACTACAACCATTGGTTAAATTCATTCCCATATCTCATGATTTAAGGATGCCTGGCTTCTATCACATTAAACGCATCAGGAAGTTTCCAGGGGCAAACTGAAATAAAAAGTAGATCCCTTTCCGCTTTCGCTCTCTGCCCAAACCTTCCCGCCATGACGTTCAATAATCTCCGAACTCAGGTATAACCCAATCCCGAAACCGGATATATGCCGGGTATGGTTGGTTTCCACACGATAGTAACGATCGAAAATTTTGCCGAGATCCTCCGGTTTAATGCCCATGCCTTCATCTTTAACGCTGACCATAACTTCGCCGTCCTTTGTAGTGCAGGCAACTTCAATATATTTACCCCCTGGCGAATATTTGATTGCATTGCTGATAAAATTCGAAATCACAGAGCCTATTTTGTCCCGGTCGGCGCTCACCGGTACAGGCTGGCCCTGGTCAAAATTGATTACATGCGTGCTCGTTGTTAAGTTAGCTTCTTCAATCACATCAGCAATGAGCGTTTCCATATCAAAATCCTGCTTCTCGATGTGGATTTTTCCCGACTCCAGCCGGGAGACGTTCAGGAAGCCGTTGATCATGGCCGTCATACGCTTTACCTGCAGGTTTGCCTTTTGCATGGCGCCCACCAGGAAACTATCTTCGCTATTCCCGAGTTTGGCGTTGGCTACCTGTATAATGGCGCCCAGCGAAGTCAATGGTGTTTTTAGCTCATGGCTAACCATGCCTATAAAATCGCTCTTACGGGTCTCGTCCAGTTTCTTTTCGGTGATATCCCGGGCAATCTTTGATAGGCCAATGATATTGCCCTGCGGGTCTTTGACGGGGGAGATGGTCAGGGATACATCAATGAGGCGGCCATCTTTGGTTTGCCGTTTTGTTTCAAAATGCTGCACGCGTTCACCGGATTTTAAGCGCGCAAGAATCTGCGGTTCTTCATCCTGCCGGTCTTCCGGGATCAGTTTATAAATGGTTTCCCCAATCATTTCTTCGGCATGATAACCAAATATACGTTCGGCACCTGCGTTCCAGCTGGTGATTACACTATCCAACGTTTTACTGATGATGGCATCATCTGAAGACTGGATGATGGCGGCCAACCTGGCGCTTTGCTTTTCAGCATCTTTCATATCTGTAATATCCAGAACGGTGCCAATAAAACGGATCGCCAGGCCCGATCCAAAATAAACCGAGCCGTGTACTTTCACCCAGCGTGTTTCACCATTATTAAACCGATTGATCCGGAAATTGATGTCATACTGGCCGCCCTTTTCAGGATTGATGGCTTTTTCTATCTCCTTTTGCACCCAATCACGGTCGTTTGGGTGGATGTGTTCCGAAAATAAAGCGAAAGTAACCGGTATATCCGGAGGCGCACCATAGATGTCGCGGCATTCTTTAGACCAGTAAAGTTCCCCCGTTTGCGGATTATAATCCCAGGTGCCCAGGCTGGTTGATTCAATAGCCATACGCAGGCGCTGGGCGCTGGCCGCCAATTCCTGGTTGGTATCTTCCAGCCGTTGCTGTGTCACCATTAACTCCTCGTTGGTAGTAATGAGTTCCTCGTTTGATGCCGCTATTTCTTCGTTTACCGCTTGCAGTTTACTGGTATATTCAACTTGCTGTTGCTCTGTAAGTTTGCGTTCTGTAACATCCCGGGTGGTGCCGGCAACCGCTTCTACTTCGCCATATGCATTAATTACCGGAGTTAAAATGTAATCATATACCCGGCGGCCTAAGATAACATGCGGAAAAGATACCTCGCCGCGTATAGGTTGTTTGGTTGCTTTAACCTGGTCTATCTCCCGTTCATGCATTTCGGCGTGCCAGGGTTCGTAGCCATTGTCGAGCAGGCCTTTGCCTACAGCATTTTCCCAGGTTTTGCCCCACATGGAAAGCAAAGCCTGATTTGCGTATATAAAGCGATAGTTTAAATCAAATACGTATATCAGGTCGGGTGTACCAGAAGTGATTGTTTCATATACCCTTTTTTGCTGCTCGGATTGCTCCCTTGCCTGCCGCAAACCCTGCTGTACTTTTATCATCCCGGTTACCTCGAATACAAAAGCCATGATGCCGTCTATCTGCTCATTTTCATCGCGGCGTGCCTGGTAAATAAAACTAAAATAACGGTCGTTTGTAGGTCCGCCTTCGTATTCTGCTACCGGTATCAGCAGTTCGTTTATTTCATAGGCTTCTCCTGTACGGTAAACATTCAATAGCACCTCCTGTAATGGAGTGCCTACCAACTCCGGCAACGCTTCAAAAATAGGCCTGTTCAATAATTCTCGGCCGGGCAATAATTCCTGGTATGCGGGGTTAACCAATTCGTAAACTAAGTCCGGACCGTCAAGGATGCAAATACCTGCCGGGGCCTGCATGAAAAAGTTCTTAAGGCGGTCGCGCTCCCGTTTAAAAGCTGTCCGCGCTGCTTCTATCCTTTGCCGTTCATTTACCTGTTTGGTATTTTCAAGCACCCAAACCGCTACTTTTTTTACTTTACCCGCTTTATCTTTTATTGGAGCATAAACAAAAGTAACAAAGATCATTTCCTCGCGGCCATGCCTAATCAGCATAATTTCCACTTCATCTGCATAATAAGCCTCGCCGGTTTTAACTACTCCCGCCAGAGCGGCTTCGTAATAAGGCCGGGCCTCGGCAAAGGCATCCCAATAAAACTGACCGAAAATAGTTTCGTAAGGTTTTCCGGCCACTTCCAGGAATTTCTTGTTGACAATTTCGGCAACAAGGTAATTTGCATTTAATATGCAAATTCCAATAGGCGCATGGAGCACAGCATTGTGTAAATCTTCTCCGTCAGTTAATTGCATGAGGGGCCCTGGATGTTTTATAGTGTGAACCAAAATAACCCAAAAAAAACAATTTTGTTTAAGGCAATTTTGGATGCCAGGGGCTCCAGTCAACATGTGGCTATTTTCCGGTAATATTCATAACGATTATCATGGGGGATGCGCCGCATTGCCATCCCTGCATCAGGAGTTGGCTAATATGAGCGAATGCGATAGACCGAAAGAGTAATATTCTTAAGCTTATACTTGGTTTTAGGGGCTTTAACGCAAATAAATAATTATATTATATAATTTCTATAGAAATAGTAGTATATATCAAATCCTTTTTTATATTTGCCCCTGTAATTAAATCACAAACAATTAAATCATTAAAAGCAACCACCATGCAACCCGAACTTTTACCCAAATACGGCCTTGCTAATTACCCATCGACAGTTATTGCTTTTACCTGCTGTTGTACTTCTTGTTGTAGCTGTTGATATAGCATCATAAGGATTTAATCCTTCCTCCGGCCCCCGTTATTTTACACACGGTTCGCTGACTGCAGAATTCATTTTTTAACTAACACGTGCCTGGGCAGTATGAACATCATCATGCGGTATCAGATACTATTCACCACTTAATATTTTCATTATGACCATTAACGACGTTTCCCTGCTTGGGAAAAAGATATTGGTTGGCGTTATTGTAACACTAATACCTTTTATCATCATTTTCGGCGGCCTGTGGCTTACCCGCAAGCTGCTGGAGCGGAGCTCCAAAACTAAAATAGCATTCACGATTCACCCAAAAGCAACCGATTATGAAACTGGAACAAGCTACTAAAACACGGATAGTTAAAAACGCTTTGTTAAGCCTGCTACTTTACGCGCTGCCCATTGTGCTCATGTTTGCCACATTTTATATTACAGGCCAGCGCCCCTGGGAAAAGAAACAGCAGCGTAAAGAGCAAAAAGCAATAAAAAACAATAATGTAAACACACAACCACAAAGCAATGATTGAACAGATAAAACAAGTAATAGAAAACCTTAACGGCTATGGTTTTTCCGTTTTGGTACTGGTGCTCGGCGTACTCGAATTTTCATTCGGCCTGTATAAAAAACGTTGGAACAAAAACGAAAAGTGGGTGGATATTGCCTGCTTTACTGTTCCCAAGCTTGTGGTAAAACCCCTGGTTGCCTATTACGGGCTTAAGGTACTGCCAGCCATACTACCAGGCTTTAAAGATACCTTTAGCTGGGTGCCGTTTTTCTGGGGCTGCGCTATCATAGCAGTTGCAGATGATCTTACCCAGTACTGGTACCACCGTTTGCATCATGAAGTGCCATGGTTATGGCGTTTTCACCGTACGCACCACTCTGCGTCATACATGGGTATGGCAATGGCCAGCAGGCAAAATATCATTTATACTATTTTCTTTTCGCAAACTTATTTAACAACCGCCTTGGTTTACCTCGGCTTAGGTATCCCGGCTGTTGTTGTTAAAGGTATTAAAGGCACCATTACCACGCTGGCTCATTCAAGCATCCCATGGGATAAGCCGTTTTATCAATACAAAATATTACATCCCCTGGCCTGGATTTTGGAGCGTACCATATCAACACCGGCAACGCACCACGCCCACCACGCGGCTACTACCGATGATGGGGTAGGCTACTACAAAGGCAATTTTGGCAACATGTTCTTTTTGTGGGATATTATTTTTGGTACGGCACATATCTCTCGCCAGTACCCTAAAGCTTACGGCATTTCACATTACGAAGGCGATCAATGGTACGCACAGCTGGCCTGGCCTATATTTAAATCAAAAGTACCCGGTAGCGAGCTTGCTGCGGATGGCCCCATGATTAAGCAAGATGTTCCGTTGCAGCCACACCAGTTGTACAGGCCTGACTCGTTGGTTGAACCAGAAACAGAACCGGCCGAAGCTTCATTCAGGTTGCAACCGGTAAAAGCTTAAAAATAAAATAATATTAGTGCCAACAAAGGCTACATCCATGCCAACTATGCGGAGTTGGTATGGATGTAGGTATCGGCAAATCACTTGCTGTCGCCGGCCTTAGGCTCATGTCCACAAAATACAATGTTAATCAGTGCGATGGAGTGGACGTGGGATTCCTTAGAAAAATAATACCCCCTAAATAAATAATCTGCCTGTTTAACAGGCAAAACGAGAAAGGAACATGAAAAAATAGAACTATTACTTAAGCAAATAGGGGAAAAGCAAAGCCTTTCCCCAGTCATTAAAACAACCAAACAGGGATCGATTGGCGTTGAGCCTGTTTCAATTGTGTCATTTTAACTATTCAAATTTATGCAAAATATTGCGAAAGCAGGGAAAGGCTATACGTTGCCTTCTCCCCGGCCCGCGGCATCTTTTATGCTGCAGGTAGTTGACCACGTTTTTCGTCAACAGCACTCATACATCTCGTTTTATGCGGTTACCCAGTCGTCCGGTTTTTCATCTCTTAAAAGCCTGTCGACATGAAAAAAACTTTAATAATCGCGCTCTTAGTACTAATTGTGGCCCCGCTGTTAACCTTTGCACAGCAAACGGAGCCAATAATAAACTCCAGACTGGTTGGCCGTGTTATTGATGGTGCTACCAAAGAACCCCTGCCAGGTGCGGTGGTACGTATCGAAGGCACCACCCACGCAGTAGCAACCGACATTGAAGGTAAATTTAGCTTTGTAACCGGGCAAAAATTCCCTTACAAACTCATTATTACTTTTACCGGTTACGAAAAACAGGAGTTTATTGCCGATGGCAGCCCGGTAGAAATACAACTGAAAGATGCCCAAACCCAGTTAAACCAGGTAGTTGTGGTGGGGTATGGCTCACAAAAGCGCAAGGATATTACCGGTTCGGTAGCTTCGGTACCGGCCCTGGCCTTAAAGCAACCCGTTCCCTCGCTCGACAGGGCTTTGCAGGGTGCCGTTTCGGGCATACAGGTTACGCAGGCTACCGGGCAGCCCGGTGCCGGCGTTACCGTGCAGGTGCGTGGTGTAAACTCCATTAATGCCGTTGCCGAGCCTTTGTATGTAATAGATGGTTTCCCAACATCAAACAGTAATTCATTAACCGACGCGGGCGTAACCAATGGCCCTAAAATCAACCCGTTGGCATCTATCAATACCTCTGATATTGAAAGCATCGAGGTTTTAAAGGATGCTTCGGCTACGGCTATTTATGGTACAAGGGGTGCAAATGGTGTTATCATCATCACCACAAAAAAAGGTAAGGCCGGTGTATCATCCATTAACTACGATGGCAGCTACGGCAGGCAGGAAGTGGTAAAAACCTTATCCCTGCTTAACACACCGCAATGGGAGGCTTTGCGTAACGATGCACTGACCAACACCGGGAAAACCACGCAGACCGAGGCGCAGCTTAATCCTTACAATGCCAATACAGATTGGCAGGACGCTGCTTTCCGCAAAGGGAACTCGCAAAACCATAGCCTTTCAATACTGTCGGGTACCGAAAGAACCCGCCTGGCCTTTTCTGGCAACTATTTTAAACAGGACGGTATTTTACAAAGTACCAACTTTGAGCGATATGCCGGCCGTGTAAATGTTGAGCACGACTATAATGATAATTTTAAGATCTCGTCATTTATAACAGGTAGCCGCACTACAGCCCAGGTAGCGCCCGCCGGTGTGGTACCTGCTATTTTGCTGATGACCCCTACAACGCCCATTTATAATACCGATGGATCTTTTTTTATCAAAAATGTATTTGAAGGTACTTACGGCAACCCTATCAATACGCTGTATAACCAAATTAACACCACTACCACAAGCCGTATTTTAGGCAATATAGCAGGCGATTATAAGATTACCGAAAATCTTACCGCAAGGGTGTTGGCAGGTATAGATATTATCGACAATAAACAAAACCGTTACCTGCCTGCATCAGTATATGAAGGTTCCGGATATTCGGGCCTTGGCGAAACAGGTACGCTTAACTCCTTCAACTGGCTTAACGAGAACACGCTTACCTATAATAAAAAATTTGGTAAGCACTCCTTAAACGTGCTGGCTGGTTTTACGCAGCAGCAATTCAAGGCCGAAGGTTCTATCAACGGCGCATCGGGTTTTGTTAGCGATTATGATACTTATAACAACCTTGGTTCGGGTAGTATTACTTCGATATCCGGAAGCGGCTTTGCCATAGCGCCTTCTACATCGTCAAATATATGGGCCTTAAAATCATACCTGGGCAGGGTGAATTACGGGTTTAACAGCAAATACCTGTTAACGCTCACCTTGCGTGCCGATGGTTCGTCAAAATTTGCGCCAGGTCATCAATGGGCGTCCTTCCCTTCGGCAGCTGTGGCCTGGAATGCGTCGAGCGAAGATTTTCTTAAAAACGTGACCGCCATCAGCCAGTTAAAGCTACGCCTGAGCGCCGGGCAAACCGGCAACAGCGATATCCCGGCATACCAGTCATATTCGCAATTGGGTTACTATCGCTACAACTTTGGCAATACTACTGTTGCCGGGTTTGCGCCAAACAGCCAATATAATCCCAACTTAACCTGGGAAAAAACGGCTCAATATGATTTTGGTTTCGATCTGGGCCTGTTTAAAGACCGCATTAGCATAACTGCCGATGTGTACTACAAAAAAACTACCAACCTGTTGCTTTACCTGCCGCTGCCTGCAACAAGTGGTTTAACCGTCATCACCAATACTTCAATCACTAACCCGCAACAGTATGAAAATGTAGGCTCGGTGCAAAATAAAGGGTTCGAGATAGGCATAAACTCCCATAACCTAACCGGCGGTTTTGTATGGAATACCAACGTGGTATTTGCCGTTAACCGGAATAAAGTATTAAGCCTTGGCGGCAACGGCGTTAACCAGTTCATTCCAGATTCGTCCCTGCCGTCTATCATTAAGGTTGGCCAGCCTATTGGTTCATTCATCGGCTACAAAACCAATGGTTTAATCCAGGCGGGCGGGCCGGTACTTACCCCGGCGGCCAACACAGCTCCCGGAGCCCAAAACTACCAGGATATCAACGGAGATGGCAAAATAACACAGGTGGCCGATAGGGTGATTATTGGTAACGCGCAACCTAAATTTATAGGAGGTATTACCAATACATTTTCCTATAAAGGCATCGACCTGAGCGTATTCCTGCAAGGCTCATACGGTAATAAAATTTATAATCAGCAACGTAATGTATTGGAACTGGGCACTGGTTATACCAACGCCACCACCACTTTACTTAACCGCTGGACACCAACAAACACCAATACCGATGTGCATAGCGCTTTCCAGGACCCCGCGGCAACCATATCTGACAGGTTTGTGGAGAATGGTTCATACCTGCGCCTTAAAAGCCTCAGTTTAGGATATACTTTCCCGCAATCGGTACTTTCCAAATCGCCAATCAAGAAAATCAGGATCTACGCAAACGCGCAAAACCTGGCTACCTGGACTAAGTATACCGGCTACGACCCGGAAGTGAGCAGTAATGAGCAGTCGGCCATTACTTCGGGTGTCGATAACGGGGCGTATCCAAACAACAAGTCGTTTATTGTAGGTATAGGGATTACCCTGTAGCAGTTAACTTTTGATTTTAAAAAATGAAAACTAAAAATATTAAATACCTGATCTTACTGATAGCGTTTGGTGCCGTTTCATGCGCCAAGCTTAATGAAGATCCCCGGTCATTTATACCGGCAAACCAGTTTTATAAAACCCAGGCCGATGCCGTGGCTACGGTTACAGCTGCTTATTCGTTGTTAAATGCCGGTGCAAATGGTGTACAAACGCCATATAATACCCTTTTTAATACCGGTATGAATTTTATGGCCGATGACGAAGGACCCGGTCCTGGCGCTACAAATGCCGATGTACGTTCGCAGGCTGTACTTGGGCATTCGGCATCGGGTTTGCGTGTTTTGCAAATTTGGCAACAGCATTACGCGGGTATTAAAAAGGCCAATATTGCCATTGACACCATACCGCATATCAAATTTGATGCTGCGCTCAACAAAAGGCTTGTTGCCGAAGCAAAGTTTTTAAGGGCATTGTATTACTTTAACCTGGTGCGTTTGTATGGCGATGTGCCTTTGGTACTTCATGATCAAACGTCTATCAACCTGTCTGATCTGCAGGTTGCAAGAACACCTGCCGCCACAGTTTATAGCCAGATAGAGGCCGATTTGACTGCCGCCGCTGTTGATTTGCCGAATAGCTATACCGGTGCCGATGTTGGCAGGGCCACTGCAGGCGCAGCTTATTCATTGCTGGCCAAAGTTTACCTTACCGAGCGTAAATGGGACAAGGCCGTAACCCAGGCCGAAGCCGTGATCAGCGGCCCATATGGATACGATTTGTTTGCCAATTATGCCGATGTATTTTTGCCCGGAAGCAAAAACGGTAAAGAACACATTTTCTCGGCCCAGTTTAAATCAAACTCGCAAGGGCAGGGCAATAATCAGGCACCGCGGTCTGTGCTGAACGGCATACCCGGCATTGTAGGCAGTTATGCCGACCAGGTGGTATTTTATTCGGTACCTGACGCCACCAAACCAAATGGCGTAGATAAGTTTTTTAGCATCTATAAACTGTATCCGGCCAATGATAAACGCAAGCGGGTAAGCTTTGTAACACGTTTTCAAAGCCCTACAACCAACCTGTATTATGGTAAGCTGAATGACGCTACCATCGCTAAGGATTCAATCCCTTTTTTCAATAAATACTTTGATCCAAACGTGGTTGCCAACGAAGCCGAATCGGGGGCTAATGTGCCTATTATCCGTTTTTCGGAGGTGTTGTTGATTCATGCCGAGGCTGAGAATGAACTGAACGGGCCAACGGCTAAAGCTTACGCCTCAATTAACCGGGTACGCAAACGTGCCGGCCTTGATGATCTTTCGGAGCTCGATCAGGCATCTTTCCGGGATGCGGTTTATTTAGAACGAAGACTGGAATTTGTATTTGAATACCAACGCTGGTTTGATTTGATCCGCGAGCGGGATGCATCGGGTAAGGGCATTTTGGAGGCAAGCTTGCTTAAAGTTGGCAAAACCAATGTAACCAAGGGCGCAGCGGGTAAATTTTACCTGTTCCCGATACCGCAGCAGGAAATAGACAATAGCAACGGTAAACTCACCCAAAACCCTGGCTGGCAATAAAACAATAGCGATGAAAAAAGTAACCGTTATCCTTTTGATGCTGACAGGCTTTGCGGGCCGGGCATTCTCGCAGTCCGGTCCTATCGAAAGCGGCTCGCACGGCATCGACCCAAGGGTTAGTGCTGCCGTGCTGCAGGTGCTTGATGAGTATATGGCCACCTTTAATGCCAAAGATTTGAAGGGTTGGGAGGCCACCTACCAGTTTCCGCATTACCGCTTGGCCGGTGGAAAAATGTCGGTGTTAGAGAAAGCCGGCTTACGCGACTCAGCCAAAGTTTTTGGCGAGCTGCAAAAGGCAGGCTGGGACCATAGCCAATGGGACCATCGCAACATTGTGCAGGCATCGGCCGATAAGGTGCATGTGGATACCCGGTTTTCGCGCTTCCGGGCCGATGGCAGCCTGATAGGGCAATATGAATCATTGTACATATTAACTAAAGAAAACGGTCGCTGGGGCGTAAAACTTCGCTCCAGCTATGCCGAATAATATCAAGATCAAATTAATACTATGAAAAAACTAAACATCATTATTCTGCTGCTCCTGGCGGTTACAGGGATACAGGCTCAAACTTACGTGCAAAAAAAATCGGCTAAAATTATAGTAACACCCGAAATAAGTAAAAAACTGCTTGTCGAGGTAGAGCAGGGTAAAGCCTACCTGGTAGATGTACGCACCCCGGATGAATATAACAAGGAGCATTTAAAGTATGCGGCCAATATCAATATCAAGGGTGCTGATTTTGCCGATCAGGTCAAAAAGTTAGACAAAACAAAGCACATATACCTGTATTGCCATTCTGGTAACCGCAGCGGCAGAGCCGCAGATTCCCTGGCAACGCTGGGGTATAGTTTGGGCTACAATATTGGCGCCATTGATAGCTTAACAAAGGTTGGCTTCCCTGCCCAACAGGCTCAATTTAAACCATAACATAACCATATCATGAAGATATTAAACAAATTCATTCAAAAACTACCGGAGCATTCCAAAACCGGTTACTATAAAAAGATATGGCCTGCTATAATGGTCATTGGTTTAATTGGGTTGCAAAGTGCAAAGGCCCAAAATAATCAACCTTATGGCGGCGTGGTGGGCAAAACGCTTGATGATTCAAAGGAGTGGTGGCCCGAGCCTCATAAAGCACCCGCCGGCGCCCCAAACGTACTGTGGATTATTTTAGATGATGTTGGCTTTGGTGCAACAAGCACCTTTGGCGGCATCATTAAAACCCCCAATTTTGATACGCTGGCCAGTAATGGACTGCGTTATACCAACTTTCATACGGCTGGTATTTGCGCGCCAACACGGTCGGCTTTGCTTACCGGCCGCAACCACCATTATGTTCATGAGGGCGGTTTTTCCCACATAACCCTGTCAGCCGGTTTCCCGGGTTATGATGGTCGTATCCCCTCAGACAAGGGAACCATTGCCGAAATATTACGCGAGAATGGCTACAATACTTTTGCAGTAGGCAAATACGGGCTTACGCCTGATGAGGACGCTACCGATGCAGGCCCATTTGACCGTTGGCCTACAGGTAAAGGTTTTGATCATTTCTTCGGATTTTTAGGATCGGCTACCGATCAGTACAAGCCCGATTTGGTAGAAGATAACGCCCATGTAACACCGGATGGCCGCCATCTTAATGACCAGATAACCGATAAGGCCATATTTTACTTAAGCCGCCAGCATAAAGCAGCGCCCGATAAGCCGTTCTTTTTATACTATGCCCCGGGTGCCACCCATTCGCCGCACCAAGTAGCTACCGAATGGAGCGACTTATATAAGGGCCAATTTGATAGCGGCTGGGACGATTTTAGGGAAAAAGTTATCGCCAGGCAAAAGCAATTAGGTATTATCCCGGCTTATGCCAAACTGCCCGAGCGCAACCCACGCATCCCGGCCTGGAACTCATTGCCTGCAGCCGAGAAAAAGCTGTATGCCCGTTTCATGGAAGTTTACGCCGGATACCTTACCTACACCGATCATGAGGTTGGCCGGCTTATTAATCACTTAAAACAAAGCGGTCAGTTGGATAATACCCTGGTATTTGTAATCATTGGCGATAACGGGGCCAGTAAAGAAGGTACGGTTCACGGTGTTATCAATCCTAAAAAGAACTCGGCCAAACTGGTTGCGGAAGATACTTACCTGAAAACCAACATTGAGGATATTACCGATATAGGCACGCCGCAGGCCACTACCAATTATCCCCTGGGCTGGGCACAGGCCGCTAATACACCATTTAAATACTGGAAACAGGACGCCAACTCAGAAGGCGGCACACGCAATCCGCTTATTGTGTATTATCCAAAAGGCATTAAAGATAAAGGGACTATCCGTACTCAATATGGCCATGTGATTGATGTGCTGCCTACCACGCTGGAGTTTACAGGTATCAAACTACCGGAATATATCAGGGGTATTAAACAGGATACCTTGCAGGGCACATCGCTGGTATATTCCTTTGATCATCCCGAAGCGCCCACACGCCATGTTTTGCAGCACTATTACATTTTTGGCTCACGGTCGGTTTACAGCGATGGCTGGAAAGCAGAGGCGGCACACCACCCGGACAATGTAGAGCTGGGCGATTTTAAAGTGGGCCAGAACGTGCCCGATAAAAGCTTCGACGAAGATGTATGGGAACTATACAACCTGAACCAGGATTTTAACGAACGCATTGACCTGGCAAAAAAATACCCTGAAAAGCTAAAGGAACTTAAAGCGGTTTTTGACCAGCAGGCTAAAAAGAACAACCTGTATCCGTTTATCGACTGGTACGATGTTTACCACCAGCGCATCCACAAAAATTACAAAAAGTAAAACTAAATCGTACGATTATGAAATACGCCTATCATCGAATTATAGCCCTATCGGCCATAGCTGTTGTGTTTAGCGTGCCTGCTTTTGCGCAGTTGCCTCAGGTCCCAGTAACGCCGCAAAACATAGCACCTATTGACCCTTCCACCTACAAAGGCGTGGAGGGAAAAACGCTTGCCGAATCAAAAGAATGGTGGAACAAACCCCTCAAAGCCCCAAAAGGCGCACCCAATATTGTTTGGATATTGCTGGATGACGTTGGTTTTGGTGCATCCGGTACTTTCGGCGGCCTTATCAGCACACCAAATTTTGATACGCTGGCCAATAACGGCCTGCGGTATACCAATTTCCACACGGCTGGTATCTGCGCGCCAACACGGTCGTCATTACTTACCGGGCGCAATCATCATTATGTACACATGGGTAACTTTGCACACGCCTCTACAGCGGCTGGTTTCCCCGGTTATGATGGCCGTATCCCTGCTGATAAAGGCACCATTGCCGAAGCACTTCGCGCCAACGGGTACAGCACTTTCGCGGTGGGTAAATGGGGGATAACTCCCGATGAGGATACCACGGCAGTTGGCCCGTTTGACCGCTGGCCTACGGGTAAAGGTTTTGACCATCATTTTGGTTTCCTGGAATCGGCAACAGACCAGTATAACCCGCCGCATTTGGTAGAGGATAACTTCCACATTAAACCGGATGGCCGTAACCTGAACGAGCAGATTACCGACAAAGCCATCGCTTATATCGATGCCGCGCATAAAGCCGCGCCCGATCAGCCTTTCTTTTTGTATTACGCCCCTGGCGCCACACATGCACCGCACCAGGTAAGCCATGAATGGAGCGACCTTTACAAAGGCAAATTTGATGAGGGTTGGGACGTATACCGTCAACGGGTTTTTGACAACCAGAAAAAAGCAGGCTATATCCCCGCTTATGCCAAACTGCCCGAACGTAACGAGCGCATCCAGGCCTGGAACAGCCTGCCGGCCGATCAAAAGAAACTGTATGCCCGTTTTATGGAAGTTTATGCGGGGTACCTTACCTATATCGACAACCAGGTTGGCCGGGTTATCAGCTACCTGAAAGCATCGGGCCAGTTTGATAATACATTGGTTTTTGTGATGATAGGCGATAACGGTGCAAGTAAGGAAGGAACTGTTCATGGTGTTATCAACCCTAAAAACTCCGCCCTTACTACTCCCGAGGCTGATTATATTAAAAAGAACGAAAGCGATTACGAAACTATCGGTACACCCGAAGCTTCAACAAATTATCCGTTGGGTTGGGCACAAGCAGCTAACACGCCATTTAAATACTGGAAATCGGATGCTGATGCCGAGGGAGGAACCCACAACCCGCTGATTGTTTACTATCCAAAGGGAATCACCGAAAAGGGTGGTATCCGTACGCAATACGGGCATGTTTCGGATATTTTCCCTACTACTATCGAAGCTGCCGGTTTAAAACTCCCCGGTTATATCAAGGGCATTAAACAGGATACTTTGCAAGGCAAATCGCTGTTTAGCTCGTTTAATAACGCCCAGGCAAAATCGTTGCATACCCAACAGTACTATTACATTTTTACTTCAAGGTCTATCTATAAAGATGGCTGGAAGGCCGAGGCTGCGCACCGCCCCGATAATGTAGACCTGATAAACTTTCCGAAAGAGAAAACTATCCCCGAGCGTAATTATGATAAAGACGTTTGGAAACTGTATAACCTGAACGAAGATTTTAACGAACGTGTTGACCTGGCTAAGAAATACCCGGAAAAGCTAAAGGAGCTGAAAGATTTGTTTGATGCCGAAGCTAAGAAGAACCACGTGTATCCATTTATCGATAGGGATGATATTAACAACAAAAGGATCCATCACCTTGAGAACAACAATTAAAATGATAGCATTTAAAAATTAACATCATGAAAAACTTAAAAACTATTTTACTGGCCCTGCTGGTAATTTTTACCGGCGAGGTAAAAGCGCAATCGCCTGCTTTGTTATCGCTGGAGGCTTTTGCGGCTAAATTGAAGCAGACTAAAGATCCTCAGGTACTTGATGCCCGTGCTGTCGAGGAGTTTGCGCAAAACCACATTAAAGGCGCTACAAATGTTGATGCCAAAGCTGCCGACTATCAGCAAAAACTTGACGGGCTGGATAAGGCTAAACCAACATTTGTTTATTCGATAGCCAATGGCCGCAGTGCTGTGCTCTCGCGCGAGTTGCGGGCCAAAGGCTTTAAAGATGTAGAAGAGCTTCCCGGCGGGTTGGCCAACTGGATTGGCTCGGGTTACCCTATCATTTCAACAACAAAAAAAGGCGTGTCGCTTTCCAGTGCCCAGTTTACCGAATTGGCCGCTTCGTCGCCATTGGTTTTGGTTGATTTTGGATCGAGGTATTGCGGCGCCTGCAAAAAACTTGTGCCGGTTCTCGATTCATTGAAAGCCAACGCTGCCTTTACACCCAAGGTAATCAGTATTGAAGTTTATGACAACACCGCCCTTGCCAAAGAGTTAAAAGTAAACGTGCTGCCAACATTGGTACTGTATAAAAACGGAAAGGAAGTTTGGAAAAAGCAGGGCTTTTCATCAACCACCCAAATAGCCGCCGTTGCCGAACAGGCGAAAACAGGCCTGGCTGCCAATGGTAAATAAGGCAAAGCTATGCTAAAACGAATCTGCTGCTTACTTCTCACTATATTGTATATGGGGCCTGCATTTGGGCAGGCCCCTAAACAAAAGCCCAATATCGTCATCATTTTGGCCGACGATATGGGCTTTTCTGATATCGGCTGTTTTGGTTCCGAAATCAGCACGCCAAATATCGACAGGCTGGCTCGCGAAGGCCTTAAAATGACCCAGTTTTATAATGCCGGCCGGTGCTGCCCGTCGCGCGCGGCACTGTTAACCGGTTTGTACCCACACCAGGCAGGCGTTGGCGATATGATAAAATACAAAGGCTCGCCCGCATACCAGGGATTTTTAAATGAAAACAGCGCCACTATTGCCGAGTTGCTAAAAGATGAAGGCGGTTATAATACCATAGTCTCGGGAAAATGGCATGTAGGTTTGCAACAATCCGCATTGGCGTATAATCGGGGGTTCGATAGGTCGTTTACCATGTTGAACAACGGCAGCAGCTACTTTAATTCGGCGCCGCTGTATAACGATGGCAGCAAGATTACTTTTATGCTCAATGATAAAGAAGTAACCAGGAACGACACTTCAAAATATCTTACGCAGGCCATTACAGATTTTGCTATCAAATCTTTAGATGAGATCAAAGCGCAGCAAAAACCTTTCTTCATGTACGTAGCCTACAATGCCCCGCACTGGCCTATCCAGGCCATGCCCCAGGATATTGCAAAATATAAGGGCCAGTACCTTAAAGGCTGGGATGTGTTGCGAAAGCAGCGCTACGAAAAACAATTGGCAGCGGGTATCATTAAAAAACAATGGCAATTATCTGCACGTGATAAGCGTGCACCGGCCTGGGACTCTTTGTCTCCTGAAGAAAAAGATAAATGGGACACCCGCATGGCCATTTACGCAGCCATGGTTTACCGGATGGATGCCTGTATCGGCGAAATTATGACTAAATTGAAGCAGTTGGGAAAGGATAAAAACACCATCATCCTTTTCGCCTCAGACAACGGCGGCAGCGCCGATGAAGTAAAAAGTTTATCAACGGTTATCCAAAAATCTGGTGTACCCGGCTCGGTAAACTCTATAGATAGTTATGAGATACCCTGGGCCAATGTAAGTAATACGCCGTTTAAACTGTTTAAACGAAATACGCACGAAGGGGGTATAGCAACACCACTCATAGCCTGGTATCCGGGGCACATCAGGGCAGGTAGTACCAATGATAGTCCCGGTCACCTGATAGATCTGATGCCCACTTGTCTTGATCTGGCAGGTGTAAAATATCCGGCTCAATTTAAAAACAGGCAGTTAACGCCGCCGGCTGGTGTTAGTTTGGTTGATGCATTTAAACGCAAACCTTTCACCGGTAATAAAACACTGTTTTGGGAGCACGAAGGCAGCAGGGCCATAAGGAAAGGCAAATGGAAATTAGTGGCCGAACCGGGACAGCCCTGGGAGTTATATGACCTAAATGCGGATCGTTCTGAAATAAATAATTTAGCGGATAAATATCCGGCATTAGTCAATCAGCTTAAGGACGAGTATCTTCAATGGGCAGCAAAAGTGGGTGTTGTTGACTGGAGTAAAATAGCAAATCTTTAGTGCTGTAGCCTGGCTTCTTACTAACCCGGCAGGGCGAACGCATCTAAATAGCTAATGGAATGAGCGATATAAGCATCAAACAACGCCTTGTTTTTATTGGCTGATCCTGGTTAAATGATCCGGCTACCGAAGGGATTTGTATTGGCCAACAACAGGCACAAGTATTTGGATGCGCCTAAATTGTGCGATCAGTTTAGTGTTAATCATGATAAAATACAATATATTGATTATCAAATATTTATAAATATTTTATTCGAAATGTGTTAAGTTATGTTAACCCAATCAGATGCGTTTTTCCTGAAGACCGGGGGAATACACCATGGCTTAATACAGCCTACTAAATATAAAAGCCTGCATATCACATCGATTTGCGGGCTTTTAAGAAGATGTTGTGAAGCTTGGGGGATGGTCAGGCTGTTTAACTAACTGTAGCCTTTGCTCCTTCAAAAAGTAATGTTTCATGATTGGCCCGGAGATGATCATGGTAACCACCGTCATCACAACCAGGCCTTCAAATACAGGTTCGCTTATAATTTTCGCTTGCAAAGCCAATAACCCCAGCACAATTTCCTGCGATCCCCGGGCATTCATGCCGAAGGCTACGGCTATAGATTCATTCTTGCTCATGCCGCTCATTGCACTACCAATACCTGCGCCAAGCAATTTGGCCAGGCAGGCAATAATTAAGATAATAACCACTACTTCGAGGTTAAAATTGGCTATAAAATTAAGCCTTAAGCCAACTGAGGCAAAAAAGAGAGGAGCCAGTACGTTGATGGTAAACTGGTGTAATACATGCTTATGCTTCTCGGTAAAATATTTGGAATCGTTAATGCCAACACCAACCAGGAAGGCGCCAAATATGCCGCGCACCCCAAGGCCCTCGGTAATACAGGCGCTGATTAAACAAAGGCAAACGGCCATAGTAAGCACACGGCCAGGTTTTTCGCCTTTACCCGCAAATGTTAATAGTTTGTGGATGAGCCATCGGCCACCTGTTAACATAAAAACGGCGTACAGCACCACAATACTTACCGACCAGAATGATGCTTCGCCTTTGCCCACATTCATCAGCTGAATGATGACAGAGAATAAGATCCAGCCCAGGAAATCATCAACCATAGCAGCTGTTAATACAATGTTGCCTATACGGGTGTTCAGGATATCCAGGTCGAGCAATATTTTGGTAATTACCGACAGCGCGGTGATGGACAACGCCGTTCCGAAAAACAGGGACGTGACCAGCTGGTTATTAAAGCCGTTGGCAAAATGACTTTGGTACAGGTACCATACCGACGCAAAACCAATGGCAAAAGGGAATATGATACCGGTAAGGCTGATGCTGATAGCCTGTTTCCCATTCTGGCGTATCTGTTTCAGATCCACTTCAAAGCCGGCAATAAACATCAGTAAGATGATGCCGATGTTGGCGATGCCGTCAAAAGCTTCGAAAGCATGCGGGGTAGCCAGGAAGATATCTTTAAAAACAGATGGAAACAACAACCCCAGAAGGGTAGGACCAACAATGATCCCTGCGAAAATTTCACCGATTATGGCCGGTAATTTATACCTGCGGCACAATTCGCCTAACAGCCTTGCAGGTATCAGGATGATTAAAAGAATAAGCAGGAAATGAATTATTTCTGATGAGTTAAGTTTAGAAACCATGTTTAAAAAAATTATTGCAGGTTTTCTTTTACCTCAATTCGTAATTGATGGGTATTAAAAACATGCGAAAAGGGCTGGACGCTTTTTGTCAGGAACACGCTGCCTCCAATTACGCTGTTATGGCCAATTACAGTGCGGCCGCCTAAAATGGTGCTGCGGGCGTAAATAACCACGTTATCCTCAACTGTAGGGTGCCGTTTTGTTTCGGATAGTTCCTTGCTTACCTGTGCCGCCCCTAAGGTTACGCCCTGATATATGGTTACATGTTTGCCGATGATACTGGTTGCGCCTATAACTATCCCAGTGCCGTGATCGATACAAAAAGGCGTATCAATTTGTGCTTTGGGATGAATATCAACACCTGTTTTGCCATGCGCGTGCTCAGACAATATCCGGGGTAAAATGGGTATGCCCAACCGGGTAAGCTGGTGTGCAATACGGTAAACCGCTATTGCGTAGAAGCCGGGATAGGATACAATTACCTCATGCACGCTGGTGGCCGCAGGATCCTTTTCGTAGATCATGGATGCGTCCTTTCTTAGGTCCTGGTAAATTTCGTTCAGCGAATCGTAAAATGAAATAACGGCTTCCTCAATATCAATATCCTTCGGATCAAGGTAGCTTAACAGGATATTCTCCAGGTCTATCTGGTTCTTTTTTAAATGACCACCGTATATCGATAGCTTGTTGGCATGGTTATTTGGAAACAGAAACTCAAAAAGATCAGACAGCCAACCAACACAAGCTCTGATCTTTGGCGTAGCCTCCCATTCGGCTTTATGGGTTTCATAAAGCGTTTTTATAAAGCCGTCAAATTTATCGTCTTTCATGGGCCGGTTTATCTTTTAAGACTGTGGAGGGTATTTATCAGCAAATCAATTTCGGCACAGGTATTATAAAATGCCAGCGAGGGCCTAACTGTCGCTTCTACACCAAACCGCCGCAATATGGGCTGGGCACAGTGGTGACCAGAGCGTACAGCAATACCCTGCTGGTTTAAGGCCGCGCCTACTTCTTCGGTTTTGTAGCCGTCCAATACAAATGATAAAACACTGGCTTTATCGGGCGCGGTACCTATCAGGCGTATTCCTTTTACTTCTTTTAATAGCTGGGTTGCATAAACCAACAGGTAGTGCTCATATTGCGCTATCAGTGGCATACCCAAACGGGTAACATAATCAATTGCTGCACCAAGGCCCACGGCATCGGCAATATTACCGGTTCCGGCCTCAAAGCGCCCTGGGGCATCATGGTATTGGGTGTACTCAAAAGTTACATCCTTAATCATATTGCCACCGCCTTGCCACGGTTGGGTTTCATTTAACAAATCCTCTTTACCATATAGTACACCAATGCCCGTAGGCCCAAATACCTTATGGCCCGAGAAAACAAACCAATCGGCATTTAATGCCTGTACGTCAACCGGCATGTGCGATACCGACTGGGCGCCATCAACCAATACTTTAGCGCCTGCCAAATGCGCCAGGTGCACAATTTGCGCGGCCGGCGTAACTGTACCCAAAGCGTTTGATACCTGGGTAAAAGAAACCAGTTTGGTTTTTGGCCCAAGGAGTTTTACATATTCATCAATGAGTATCTGCCCGTCGTCATCAACAGGTATAACTCTGATTTTTAAACCCTTTTTGGCTGCCAGTTGCTGCCACGGAACAATATTGGCGTGGTGTTCCAGGTGGCTTACAATAATCTCATCACCGGCGTTCAAATATTGTTCGCCCCAGCTTTTGGCTACCAGGTTAATGGCTTCCGTGGCTCCGCGAACAAATATGATTTCATTGATGGAACGGGCATTTAAAAACTTCTGGACTTTTTTGCGTGCGCCTTCATAGGCATCGGTAGCCTTTGCTGCCAGTTCATGTGCTGCGCGGTGGATGTTGGAGTTTTCGTGCTCGTAAAAATAGCTAATGCGGTCAATTACCTGCCGGGGCTTTTGCGTTGTCGCGGCATTATCCAGCCATACTAATTGTTTACCATTCACCTGTTCCTGTAATATCGGGAAATCGCGCCTCACCATATTTACATCAAAGGGAGGGCTGATGATATTGCTAAGGCCTGTAGGTTTAACTTTTTCCGACCCCGGTTTAACCGCAGGCAAGCCATGATTATCAGATAAAAAATAAAAAGGGATTTCCGCAGCGGCAGGTGCACCGGTAAACGGCAAACCATTTGAAGGGCCTGAAGTACGGATTTCGCCCAATATTTTTTTCAGATCGATATCAAAGGCCTGGTCCTGCTGATAGGGCAGCTGGACCAGGCCTTCTGGTGCAGGTGAAAGTTGCTCAACCTGGAAGGTTTGTTTCAACGGTACGTCAGGTATAAGATCTGTTTTAACCAGGTAAGAGTCGTAACCAACCCCCGGTTGTGTAGGCAATTGTCCTCCAAACCCGGCAGGAGCGCTGTTTTGTACAGGCGTTGATGGTGCGGGATGGGTATTCAAATTAGGATCGGCAAAACTGGTTTGCGGATCTTTAAGATTAACGGCGTTATTTTGATTGATGGCAGATGGCGAAATACCACCGCCCCCAATTGTACTTGAAGGGGCAGATGCCGCAGGATGTTGCGTCGACGTAAATGACCCGGTATCAGCAATAGCACCCGGCAAGGGAAAAGCCTCGGGCACTTGCTGAACTGGTAATTGGTTTACAACGCCGCCCGGCCCGGATTTAAAGAACTGATTGGCCAGTTGCTCTAATTCCTGCAAGTTGGGCAAGTTATCCGTATTAATATTTGTACTCATGGTAGTTACCTAAATCAACATCCTCCAAAACAGCTATAGCATCATCAACCAATACAGCCAACGAGCAATAAAGCGAAACCAGGTATGAGGCTATGGCCTTGTTATTGATGCCCATGAACCGTACGGATAAACCCGGAGATTGCTCGCCCGGTAAGCCAGGCTGAAACAGGCCTACAACACCCTGGCGGCTCTCACCCGTGCGCAAAAGAATGATTTTTGATTTGTTATTAACGATAGGCAACTTGTCTGACGGAATAAGCGGAATTCCTCGCCACGTAATAAACTGCGAACCAAACAAAGAAACGGTTGGCGGCGGTACACCACGGCGGGTACACTCGCGACCGAAAGCGGCTATGGCCAAAGGGTGCAGCAGAAAGAAACCCGGCTCTTTCCAAACCTTGGTAATCAGTTCGTCCAGGTCGTCTGGGGTAGGGGGCCCCAGTCTTGTTTTAATTTTTTGCGATGCAGCTACGCTGCTTAACAAGCCGTATTCGGTATTATTGATGAGCTCGCTTTCCTGCCTTTCTTTTACAATCTCGATGGTGAGGCGTAACTGTTCACTTATCTGGTTGTAAGGCTTACTGTACAGGTCAGATACACGGGTGTGTACATCTAATACCGTATTTACAGCGCTTAAATTGTACTCGCGTGGATTTTCCTCATAATCAACAAATGTTGAAGGTAATTCCCGTTCATCACGATTGGAGCAGTCTACCTCTACATTGTTGGCATCTACCACCTTGTTTAAGCGATATACACCCGATTCAACAGGAATCCAGTTTAGCAGGTGTGTAAGCCAACGGGGCGTAATGGTTGATAGTTGCGGTACGGTACGGGTTGCAACGGCTAACTGCCTGGCGGCTACATCACCAAGAGCGGTTTGTTTTGGTTTTTGATCTGGCATTTTTGAATTAAAATATCGGGTATAAAAAAGTTGTTTTAATGCTATTTATCTGTAGAAATAACTGTCGAGACAATAATAGTATATTAAATCGATAGATTTAATAGTTTAATAAAAATTATTTTAAACAAGCGAGAAATATATAGGATTATTTGGTTTGTTTTGACTTTTGATACAAACAAAAAAAAACGCCGTAAATTATTCATTTACAGCGTTTTTTTTGTTTTTTTTAAATGTACTTTGCGGGGACCAAGGTACCCCATTTGAACATTTAGAAGGTATATTAAGTGTGATTCGAGAAGTCTACAGAAAGAATAATTCAGATGGATAACGGTGCAGGCTCCGCGCCTTTCATTAGAAGAGGTGTAATCAACTTTCCCCATTTTATGACATTGGTTTAAGAGAAATAAAAAATAATTTATACCTATCTTAGCTTTGTGAAACGTTCAGCACTCTTTTTATTAACGGCTATCTATCTACTATCCTGTGTGGGTATAGGTATAAACCGTTTCTATTGCTGCGGTAAACTGACCTCTGTTAAATTAACCTATGCCACGACAGATCACACCGATAAAGACAATTGCTGCAAAAATGATGTAAAGTCTTTTAAAGTAAAGGATACGCATGTTAATGCCGGTTCTTTTGCTTTGACTGATCTTTCACCGGTAATATTGCCTGAAAGCGATCACTGGGTAGCATTTATCGTCTCAACTCCAACAATTAATGCTATCTGCTATCAGGTAAATGCCCCACCGGGGAATCTTCCGATACCGATTTATACTTTAAACTGCACCTACAGGATCTAACCTGTATTTTCTTAGCCCGTACTTTCTGTACCCGGCTATACTTCCTTAGTAATCCATCTTAATTCATAATCATGTATAGGTTTTGCCTATGCTATTTATTCATTTTTTTAATTTTAATCTCATGAAAAAAGTAATGCTGATGGCTGTTGCCATCCTATTTTCTGCCGCGACCGTTTTTGCCGCAAACTCAACAAACCCCGTGTCTGACACCACCAAAGCTAAAAAAGTAAAACCGGCTAAAGTACTATACACCTGTACCATGCACCCGGAAGTGATCAGTGACAAACCCGGCAAATGCCCGAAATGCGGTATGACCCTGGTTAAAAAAGCTGATGCCAAAAAGAAACCGGCAGAAAAAATGAAAATGTAATTCATTCAGCCTTCCGCTAACCGGCGGAGGGCTGATTAACGCAATTAAGATGATTAACCAATTGATCAGCCTGTCTTTAAAAAACAGGTATCTCGTACTGCTGGCTGCTATCGGGCTTTTTGCCTGGGGTGTTTATGCAGTGCGTGAAAACCCTATCGATGCCATTCCCGACCTGTCGGAGAACCAGGTGATCGTTTTTACCGAATGGCAGGGCCGCAGCCCGCAGGTGATGGAAGACCAGGTAACTTACCCTTTGGTAAGCAACCTGCAAGGCATCCCCAAAGTTCGAGCGATCCGCGCCACTTCTATGTTCGGGATGAGCTTTATTTATATCGTATTTGAAGATAAAGCCGATGTGTATTGGGCACGAAGCCGGGTACTGGAACGGCTGAACTATGCACAGCGTTTACTGCCGCAGGGCATTACTCCAACGCTCGGGCCGGATGGTACGGGTGTCGGCCATATTCTATGGTACACACTCGATGCTAAAAGCATGGATCTGGGTGAGCAAAGGGCTTTACAGGACTGGTACGTGAAATTGGGTTTACAAACTGTTCCAGGCGTAAGTGAGGTGGCTTCTTTCGGCGGCTTTGAAAAGCAATACCAGGTGACCATCGACCCCAATAAACTTAACTATTACCATATTCCCCTCTCACAGGTGCTTAAATCCATCAAAAGCAATAACAATGATGTTGGTGGGCGCAAGTTTGAAATGAACGGCACAGGCTATATTGTCCGTGGGCTGGGCTATATCAAAAGTTTGGCTGACGTGGAAAGCATCCCGGTTGGGGTGATCAATACAATTCCGGTCAAGATCAAAGATATTGCTACCGTACAAATGGGCGGCGATGAACGCCTAGGTATTTTTGACCGAAACGGGAACGGCGAAGCTGTTGGCGGTATCGTGGTCATGCGCTATGGCGAGAATGCCGATAAAGTAATTTATGCCGTCAAAACGAAAATGACGGACATTCAAAATGGTTTCCCTGCGGGTGTAAAATTCAATATCGCTTACGACCGCAGCGAACTGATCGAAAACGCAGTTAGTTCGGTTAAACACACACTTATTGAGGAAATGATTACGGTATCTATCATCGTGATCCTGTTCTTATTGAGTTTTAAAAGCGCGTTGAGCATCATTATACAGATTCCTATCACCATAGCAGCCAGCTTCATTTTATTGAACGCCTTTGGTATATCATCCAATATCATGTCGTTAACCGGTATCGCCTTAGCCATTGGGGTGATCGTGGATAATGGCATCGTTATGGTAGAAAACTCGCACCGGAACTTATCCATTGCACAAGAAAAAGAAAAGCCATGACCACAGCAGAACGAATCAAAATTATAGAAGCATCCTGTAAACAGGTAGGCCGTGGCGTGTTCTTTTCGACACTAATCATTGTGGCTTCATTCCTGCCGGTATTCTTGCTGGAAGGCCAGGAGGGCAAATTGTTTGGGCCGCTTGCCTGGACAAAAACGTTTATACTGGCTATTGATGCGATACTGGCGGTAACACTGGCACCCGTTCTGATCTCTTTTTTTCTGAAAGGAAAATTGAGAACGGACGACCATAACCCGCTCAACCGTGGACTGGAAAGAATTTACCGGCCTGTACTCAATTGGTGCGTAACCTGGCGCAAAACCACCATCGGCATTAATATCATTGCCCTACTCGTTAGCATACCGCTATTGCTGTCTTTGGGTAGTGAATTTATGCCGCCATTAGATGAAGGAACGATCCTATTTATGCCGGTAACCCAACCGGATGTATCCAATGCCCAGGCCAAGCAGTTGTTACAGGTTCAGGATAAGATCATCAAAAGCGTACCCGAGGTAGCAAATTTGTTGGGTAAAGCAGGGCGGGCAAACACCGCGACAGACAATTCGCCGATCAGTATGACGGAAACGATTGTGTTACTCAAGCCTAAGAGCGAATGGCGGGCAGGTATCAGAAAAGAAGATATCATTAATGAACTGAATGCCAAATTGCAGATCCCTGGCGTCGTGAACGGCTGGACACAGCCGATTATTAACCGCATCAATATGCTCTCCACCGGTATCCGTACCGATGTAGGCTTAAAAGTGTACGGTCAGAACCTCGACACCATTAACGCGCTATCCACCAAAATGAAACAAGCTTTGATCGGTTTAGACGGCGTCAAAGATCTTTATGTTGATCCCATCACCGGTGGTAAATACCTGGACATACAAGTAAACAAAGATGCCATCGGAAGATATGGATTGAGTGTGGATGATGTAAACGAAATAGTGGAAAGCGCATTGGGTGGTATGAATTTGACCACGACCGTAGAAGGCAGGCAGCGTTTCAGCGTTAACGCAAGGCTGGCACAGGATTACCGTAATAATTTAGAATCTATCAAACGAACCTTGGTGCAGACTGTGAATAATGGCCCGGTACCATTATCATCGGTAGCCGATATTAAGATCAGCGATGGCCCCGCGATGATCCAATCGGAGAATGCGCTTTTGCGCGGAACGGTATTGTTTAATGTCCGTGACCGGGATCTCGGAAGTACCGTAAAGGATGCACAGGACAAATTGAATAACCTCGTTAAAACTCTGCCCAAAGGCTACTACATTGAGTGGAGCGGCCAGTATGAGAACCTCATCCGGGCGGAACATACTTTAAAAATGATTTTGCCCATTGTGCTCATCATCATCTTCGCTTGTTTATATTTTGCTTTTCATTCGATCCGGGAAGCCTTTTTTAGCCTGATCTCCATCCCATTCGCTTTGATCGGCGGGGCTTATATGGTTTATTTCTTCGGGGCGCATTTATCGGTTGCGGTGGCTGTCGGCTTTATTGCCCTTTTTGGGATTGCCGTTGAAACGGGCATCGTGATGGTGATCTACCTGAACGATGCAATGCAGCAGCTAGTGGCTTTAAAAGGAAACTCCAAAGAGACTATCACTAAGGAAGACCTGCGGTTATATGTCATGAATGGTGCGGCCAAACGCTTACGTCCAAAACTGATGACAGTTTGCGTGGCGCTATTTGGCTTAGTGCCGGTGCTTTGGGCAACCGGAACAGGCAGCGATGTGATGCAGCCTATTGTACTGCCGATGATCGGCGGGGTATTAACTTCTTCTACGCATATATTATTGGTAACACCACTTATCTTTTTAATGGTGAAAGAATACGAGCTCAGGAAGCATGGCAAATTGGAAGTATTGGAGGTAAAGGAATAATGAAAAAATATCAGATCATACTAATGGGCTTCTTATGTCTTGCAAATTTGGCGAACGCTCAACGGTTGCCGTTAGATAGCGTATTAGCCCGCGTAGCCAATAATCCGGTTTTGCTGGCTTACGATGCCAAAGGTAGCGCACAGGATGCCTACGCTACAGGTGCAAGAAGTCTGGATGCACCAAAAGTCAGTGCGGGCCAGTATCAGGTTCCGTATCAGCTTAACCCGAACGGTGGAGCCTTTATGATCCAGGCCGAGCAGATGTTCACCAATCCGGCTAAGCTAAAAGTGAAGGAAGATTATATGAAAGGCTTATCCAACGTGACCAGGGAAGATAAGAATTACCTGAAAAATCAACTGGTCGCACAGGCCAGGCAATATTATTATGAACGGGTGGTATTGGAAAAAAAACTAGTGCAATTACAAAACACGCAGAATTTGTTAGAGTATATGCTGAAAGATGCTAATATCCGCCTGACTTATGGCAAGGAAAAACTGCCTGATATTTATAAAGCCAAGGCCGACTTGTTTGAATTGGATAATACCCGTGAGCAATTGAATAACGAGATCAACCAAAAGAACATCATGCTGAATACGTTGATGAGCAGGCCGCAGCAAACAGCTTTTATTGTAGATACCACAATCTTGTTAAAAGACTACGAAACGAGCATTACTGATACCGCAATGCTGGCCGGTACGCGCAGCGATATTAAGGGAATCAACCGCAATATCGAATTACAGCAACTTAATTTACAAATGGAATACGCCAAACGTAAGCCGGATTTCGGAATACAGGCCGGACACATGCAAAGTTACGGTGGTTATGCCAATCAATATATCTTGATGGGTTCGGTTACCATCCCTATTGTCCCCTGGGCTTCTAAGGAATATAAAGCCAACTTGAAAGGTATCCGTTACGAGGTGGCAGAACTGCAGCAGAAAAAACTGGATATATTGAACCAGGCACAAGGCCAACTGGCAAGTTACAGAGCTGATATAAGCAGTAAGAAAAGGCAGTTAAGGAACTATCAGCAAAACATTATACCGGCCTTACAGAATACTTATAAGACATCCTTACAGGCTTATGAGCAAAACACCGGCGACCTGCCATCTGTCTTAGAAGGTATTAAACGCTTACAAGCGGCAAGGATGTCAGTATTGGACCGCTTACAGGAATTATTGACTTTACAGGTAGCTTATGAAAGGGAATATGAGAAGTATTAAAATCCTTACCTTATCGTTGGCTGTAATCCTCGTGATAAGCGCCTGCGAAAATAAGGAACCAGCACCGGTTACAGCCACGACCAAAAGCGAGGTGAAATACACCTGCCCGATGCACCCGCAGGTTATGGAAGACAAGCCAGGAAGTTGCCCAATCTGCGGCATGACCTTGGTAAAACGATCGGGCCAGGCCAGTGAAGGGGCAGGTATCAGCCTGAATACCGTTTTACAGCCCATTAACAGTAATGTTATTTCTGCGGTTGGCTCCATTACACCTGTGGAAAAAGTAACGGCTACCGCAATTTTAGCGGATGGTTATTTGGATTTTGATACCCGCACGTTTAATAACATCGCGTCCCGTTTCACGGGGCGCATTGAGAAGTTATATATTAAATACGCTTTCCAGGAGATACATGCCGGACAGCGCATTTTTGATATTTACAGCCCTGATCTGGCAACGGCGCAGCAGGATCTGCTCTACCTAACTAAAAACTCCGCGCAAGAAACCGAATTGATCAATGCGGCCCGTCAAAAACTGCTATTACAGGGTATGACCAACCAACAGATCAACCAACTCATTAAAACAGGTAAGCCCTTTTACAGCCTGCCTGTTTACAGTTCTTATGAGGGCCATGTGCATGATATGTCGCATAGCCAGTCTGGTGGCGATACTCCAATGCCCACTGACTTAGCCAATAATCTGCCCTTAGCCATTAAAGAAGGAATGTATGTCACCCAAGGGCAAACGCTTTTCAATGTAGTTAACCCGCATCGACTATGGGCGATCATCAAAGTTGGCCAATCACAGATAGCATCTGTAAAATTGAACCAGCCGGTTCAAATCACCTTGCCGGATATGCCCGATCGGAAGATCACCGGGAAAGTCAATTTTATCGCACCGACTTTACCCGATGGCGATAAAACCACCAGTATCCGGGTGTACCTCGATAATATGGATCATGAACTCAAAGTAAACGCTTTAGTCAAGGCAAGCATCCGAACCGGAAAGATCAATGGACTATGGATACCTCGGTCAGCCGTACTGGATATGGGTAGTACCAAAGTGGTATGGCTTAAACAGGGCGCTTCGTTTAAAGCGCACGAGGTAAATACCGGAATTACTAGCGGTATTGAAATACAGATTATCAAAGGATTGGCAGCTACCGATAGCTTGGCTGTTAATGCACAATATTTAACAGACAGCGAAAGCTTTATTAAAACTAAAGAAAATGAGTAAGCTCATCTATATGGCATTATTGTTCGCCTTGTTTGTTGCAGCCTGTAAGCAAAAGCCGCAACAAATGGCTAACCAGCCAAACAAAGCCTATTATACTTGCTCCATGCATCCGCAGGTGCATGAAGACCATGAGGGCAATTGCCCGATCTGTGCGATGAAATTGATCAAAGTAGAAATCACAGATGCCGCCAGTGTCAACACTATTACATTGAACGCTACACAAATACAATTAGCCGGGATACAAACCGATACCATCAGGGAAGAAAATACAGGGAGTGAAAAAACACTTACCGGCACAGTGACTACGAATGAAAATACGGCAACGGAGTTTAGCGCCAGGTTAACGGGGCGGGTACAGCAATTATTTATACGGTCTATCGGCGAAAAAGTAACGATAGGCCAGCCGGTTTATGCGCTTTACAGTGAAGACCTACAAGAAGCAGAAAAGGAATATCTGCTGGCCAGGCAACAGCAAAAAGTATTGCATAACCCCGATGTGGATTATAACCAGTTGATCAGCGCATCCGAAAGCAAATTGAAATTATGGGGTTTGTCCGTTTCCCAGATCAAAAGTTTAGCAGCTACGCAAAAGGTTTCTGCCACAACCATCATACTAAGTAACGTCGCGGGTACGGTAAGTGCTCTAACTGTTCACGAGGGTGATTATGTTACCGAAGGTATGACTGTGCTGAAAACGCAGGGATTGAACAACCTTTGGGTGGAAGCGCAGCTTTACGCCAGCGAAACGGGAAATTATAAAGAGAACGATTTGGTCAGTGTTTCTTTTCCTGATCTGGGAGGGGAAATCATCAAAGGCAAGATCGAATTTATTAACCCGGAACTGTCAGAAGCTTCAAAAGTTGACCTGATCAGGATCAGTATTCCCAATGCACAGGGTTTGATCAGACCGGGTATGCAAGCTTATATCGCGATAAATGGTGGAAATAACCGTTCTTTAGCCGTGCCGGCTTCGGCTATCCTGACCAATGGCAACGGCAGCATAGTTTGGGTGAAAAATACGAATGGTAGCTTTTCACCGAGAATGATCAAGACAGGGGTGGGTAATCAAAATTATGTCCCTGTTTTATCGGGCCTGAATGCCGGTGATGTGATAGTTACCATTGGTGCTTATTTACTCAACAGTGAGGCCATCTTTAAAAACGGTAGCGATCAGATGGATGGGATGAGGATGTAAGGTTTAATCAGTTCTCAGGAGGCAACAATTGCTGCAAAAGATCTAAAGGATGGCCGCAGGGATGCAATTAAGGGTGTTCAAATCCCATCATGCTTTCGATTTTTTTTGAGGTTTTATTTCAATTTTTAGAAAAGCACGCCACTTTTTTATATTGTGGTTTTCGTTGATTAGTTCGTTTTCTTTTTTTATCTAAAGTTCTGATTATCAATACTGTATAAACAGATAAAAACATGTTCAAAAAGACGCGTTTTTCTCTGTTTTGCGGAGAGGGAGGGATTCGTTTTAAGCCTAATTTTCTGCGCTTATTTGATATCTTGAATGGTTTTCAATTCGTACTCACCGAATTACTCACCACTTTTATTTATATGTATATAGCTGCAAATGCTATGTTCAAATATACGAAAAAAGGGAAAAAACAATTCTTTTTTATTCATGAAAATGTCCGTTCGAATTGAAAGGATTTACTTTAGGCCTCTCTAGCCGGAGGCAATCAATAATAGATTGACTGCCGTCCTTAAATCAGTAAATTGTCTTTTAAAAACCATTAAAGTCCCTAAAACCCGTAGGGATGTTAAACCCATTCCACGTTCTTTGATTTGAAGTAAATTTCTGGAGAAGCTTCTTTCGCGGAGTTTTATTATCGAGCTAAGTAAATCACTAAATGCCAACCATATAACACATATCAGTGTCGGATGTCGCGTTCTCAACAACCTAAGAACCTCCTATGATGAAATTTGCCGATAAGTAAGCAATTGCTCTTGAAAGAGGGTAAATAGATCACATAAAATTATATTTTACTAATAATTACTTAAAGCACGGCCATATTTTTTTTACCTTTCAAATGCAGCTCAGAAGAGGAAGCAGGCTGCCAGCAATATGATCTGCTGAACCAAGGATAAATGAGTCCGCCAAATCGGCGGACTCATTTATTATTTATCCTGTTCATGAATGGCTAAAAAAACCTTCGCCGGATTTCAATATACTTGAATGCTTTAATAATTACCAATCAATCTCCTATAAGCAGACACCGGTAACCGGGCCGCAGGATCGCGTTTATATTATTTGTTAAAAAAGGCAACCGTAATCTGTCTAAAGCAGACACCTTTCGGGCTGCGGCTTCTTACGTTCGGTTTGCCATTTGATAAAAAAAACTAATCGGTTTTATCAGGCATCAGCTAATTTATGTTTTTAAAATCTATTTTACGACTGCTGTTACATATTCTTGTTGATTCTTCAATACAAAACGCATCCGGTTGAGCATTTTTCTGGCTATTTTAATAATAGCCTTATTCTTTTTCATCCTTTTACAATAATCGTTAAAGGCCAGCGTCAGGGCGGGGTCTAAACGTATAGCAACCCAGCTTGCTTCGATGAGCTTTTCACGAAGCTGATGGTGCGCCCGGTTGGTAAGCCCCAAAAACGCTTCTTTATCGCCGCTGCCATGTACCCTGGGTATAAGCCCGATATAATTGCACAAGGAGTCAAAATGCTTAAACCTATTAACATCACCTATTTCTGTTATAAATAGCAAAGCGGTAATCTCTCCGACTCCCGGAACAGTTCTGAGTAGCTTTATTTCTTTTTCGTGGCGTGCCTCCCGCGACAAGGTCCGCACCTGCTTTGTTGCTTGCAGCACCATTATCCTGGACTGCGCGTACCCTTGTATCAACAGGGCTGAATTTATTTTTGCCGATGGGGTTAAGGAAAGATCCTTAAGCCATTGGATGAAATTATTTGACCAATATTTATGATCATCCCCCGGCACGATTATCCCCTGGAAATTAAGCCAACCTTTAATCCGGTTTTTGTAGCGTGTCTGGTCTTTCACCATCTGCTGGTAAAAGCGGATAACTCCCCGGTCATCCTGTTGTTCAACACCCGGAATGAATATCCCTTCAAGTGCTCCCTCACTCAATGTTTTACCCAGCTTCCGGCAATCAACAATGTCCGATTTTCGCTGTTTATCCTTATCTGTCGTAGGAACGTCAGCCGAATGTACAACGATGCAGTTAATACCCGCCTCACTAAATTCCCGCTGGTAGCAAAATCCGCAAAATCCAGCTTCATAAACCATGTGATAGGCCGCTGACGGGTAGTTTTCTTTTAAGTGATTAATTAATATTTTAGCCAAAGGCTCCTGAGAAAATGTCTTCAGCTCCATGTGCTCACTACGCAGACAAACTTTCCACGATGTTTTATGAACATCTATCCCAATAAAAATCTTTTGCCCGCTAAAATCTAATTGTGTACCTTGTTTCATGAGTTCTTGTTTTAAAGTGTTTGTTAAATGTTTTCACAATTAATCTACAACCTTTTTCTCAAGAACTCTTTTGCTTTGACTCAACAGGCTATCTAAAGGATTTCATACATACGATCTGTTTAGATTTGGCAAATTGGAAATGTTATAGAACGATTCTCGGGCATTTAAGGCACGATTGCTGATGAAATTATTCGGAAACCTCCCGAATGTAGTTAAAAAATGAATTAAACCTCTTATTACACTTTTCTGCAATCAAATTTAGACAGCCTCCAAAGTTTTTAATAAAATAATTTGTTTTTGATAAAAAATAATTAATTTCGGCTATTAGAGACTAAATCTTTATCACATATGAATCACCTATTCCAATCGCTGAACCGTATTATTCGGAGACGTGCAGCAGTTTGCCGCACATATATTGACGACAACCCGTTTTTCTCCGTCAGATCTTAAATTTTAAAGCTCTATTTTCTTTATTTCCAAGAAAGAATTTTATTGAAATTTTGCAGTATATATTTTATGCTACAGAATAGCTATTATGCCTTTTGCGCCAATTTTATTACATAATCTGCAATGAAACAAACTCCATTTTTGCAAAAAAAATTTTATTTTCAAGTGTATCAATGCCTTCTCTTCTTAATGGTTTTATTTTTATTTTTCAACTACTTTTTTCAGGGGGAAAAGATTGCTTATGTCGATTCTTCCCGAATTATGAATGAATTTAAGGGTGCTATAGATGCAAAAAAAGTTTTTCAGGGGAAAACAAAGCTCTGGGGATCCAACATCGACACCTTGACCGCAGAGGTGAAGGCATCTATTCAAAAATATGAAAAAAGTCTTGCTACGATGTCTCCAAAAGAACAAGAGTTGTCTAAACAATTAATCCAGGTAAAGCAAAAGCAACTTAACGACTACCAAAAGGGTGTACAGGAGAATGCAAGGCAAGAGGATGGAAAACTAACTCAGAGCATAGTTGCGCAGATCAATTCATTCTTATTGGATTACGGAAAAAAACATAACTATAAATTGATTCTGATTGCTAATCAATCAGGGACAATAGCATACGCCAGGGAAGGACTCGATATTACCACTACGGTAATAAACGAGTTAAATGAAAATTATCAATCGGCAAAATCGAAATGACGAATTTTCACAAGATTTGCATAGTATTGATCATTTTCATCTCCGCAATGCCAGCAACCTCATGTAAAAAGTATGTTTCTAGTAAAGCAGAACTAATGGAATATATAAATAATCCTGCAAACGGACTGATACAAGACAAAAAAATAAAAAACATTAATACAGCTATGGTTTATATGCCTCAGGAGGTATTTGCGCCAAAGAAAAACTCACAGCATAGTTACATCAGGAGCGATAAACTGTATTTCCAATTCCGTTTATCAATGCATGAAAAAGAATTATTAAAGCAGATACCCTTCAATCTATATAGCGAAATCGTACAGATTATTTCATTCAGAATGGGCCAATATGTCAGATTAGTGACTGAGAAGGGGGGGGCAATTGTACCGGACGCATGCCTTTTCCAACAAACCTATGGACTTGGTAAAGAAAACATACTTTTGGTGATTTTCAATAAGGGACAAATCATGAATGAAGATTGTTTTTCAGTGCATATTGATGAGTTCGGATTGGAGATGGGAAATATAGATTACCGTTTTAACACAAAGGATATAAAAAAAATACCAGCCATAAAATAACATAATTAATAAAACCTATGCCTTTATCAAAAATCATATTAGCCAGATTAAAAAGGGCTGTCGCAATGTTTATGATCCTTACGGTCGTAAATCAGCTATTGGCTCCTTCCATTGCAATGGCATTGACGTCCGGACCGACAGCTCCTGAGGCTACAAACTTTGAACCAATTGATACAACAGATATGGTAAATGGCCTCACAGGTAATTTTACCTACTCTATTCCATTACTTGAGGTTCCCGGCCCGGAGGGTGGCTACCCATTGGCTTTGGCCTATCATTCCGGTGTTCAACCTGATATGGATGCCTCTTGGGCTGGTCTCGGTTGGTCTTTAAATCCAGGGGCGATTGCCAGGAGCGTGAATGGATTTCCTGATGATTTTTCTGATGTGGATCATTCAAAAAGAGATTATTGGGTAGGTGGAAATCGATCTACCTTCAGCAATGGTATTGGTTTATATAACGGGGTCAATTTTGGTTTGTCAATTTCGCAGGATACTTATCAAGGATTTGGTATTGGCGGTTATGTTGGCTATGGTTACAATCTAGGTTTTGCTAATATTGGAGGGGATATCAGTGTTGATCCTTATGGAGGGGTAAATGCTGGCGTAAGTCTATCTGTCGGAGCAACGGGTAGTTCAGGGCTTGGGCTCGGCGTAAGTGTAGGTCTTTCTACAAATTTTCATTCCGTAAGCGGAAATATGGGCGTTGGATTATCTACTAACGGAGGAGGAATTGACGAAAATAGCAACCCCCTACTGGGTATTTCCATGAGTACTTCCAGTGGTAAAGTGAACCTCTCAATAGCAGGCGCATCATCAAATGTTTACAATGCAAAATCGGGAAAAATCAGTACAAGTTCATCGGGGTTTGGATTCATAATACCGACTTATTATTTTTATATTTCTTTGGGTTACAATTATACAAGGTACTGGTCTGACGAAACCGATTCTATTCTCACGAATGGTGCACTTTACTCTCCTCAATATGTTGATGAAAATTCTACATTTAATACGCATGGGTACGACACTTATCGGCTTAATGATCCAATAAATTCAAATATTGTCGATAATCCGGATCCTGACAAAGCCCAGGGGGGATCTTTTCCTGAGTTCGATAATTATATGGTTACTGCGCAAGGTTTAGGTGGAAGCATCAGGCCGTTCATCTATCAAAGCGCTGTTTACAGTCAGAATCGTCCGGATGTCAATCAAGCAAATGGCGTATCTCCACTCAACATGGTACCTGTGCATAGTATTCAATTCAGATTTTTAAACGATTTTTCGAATTCATATACACAAGGGCACCCAGATTTTAGTTCTGCTCAAGGAATTTTTGCTACTCCTGTCCACGGGAATAACGATGGTGATTATGGATACAATTCATATTACGGGCAATTGCTTGGTTCAAAACACATTGCATATTATACCAACTTCCAAATTAATTCCGGTGAAGCCAAAACAAATGGTTTTATCGATGTTGCACCGAATAGCGGAGGATTTGTCAGAAAGGCAAATAATTATCCCAATGGTGATCCAAAGGATGGCAAGCAGGTTGGCGGGTTCACTATAACAAATGAAAGCGGGGTAAGTTATCACTACGCGTTACCTGCCTATACTTACAATCAGTTTTCCAAAGTATCACAAACGGGCGGCAATCAGTTTTCTTCGGAAACTATAACAGAACCATATGCATACACCTGGTACCTTACTGCAGTAACCGGGCCCGATTTTGTGGATAAAAATGACAATGGCATCGCGGACGCAGGCGATTGGGGATATTGGGTAACTTTTGATTATGGGAAGTGGACTTCCGATTATCATTGGAGAAACCCCAGTCAGGACGTACATACAGACGTCGATCCGAATTTTAATTCCTATTCAGAAGGCGATAAAGAACTATATTACCTGGATGCGATCAAAACCCGTACGCATACAGCAGTATTTATTAAAGAAAAAAGGTACGATTCTAATGGCATAAATGGCCGCCCTACCCTGGGTTTAAATTCTATCGTGTTGTTGCAAAATGACCAAATAGGTGGTATAACGACTAACTACATGCGGGCTGCGGGCTTCGACGGCACCACAGGGTGCGTACAAGATAACGTTATAGATCTAAGTGATTTGCCGTATATCACTGGTCTAAATTTGACTCAGTCGGCAATAAGGCGGATTCAATTTAATCATGATTATTCACTAAGTCCTTTACCAAATGGATCGGGGGGCAAATATTCACTCCTTTCCGTGGACTTTCAGGGAAAAGGTGGGGCAAGCCTTAGCCCCCCGATTGAATTTGGATATGATTTAGATCAGGATGATACAGCAAACCAGGATTTGATAAATTATTCATCGACAACAAATAACTTCAATCAGCAAGGAGTGATTCAGGTTAACACTGCCAATAAATTTAAGCCCGGAGACGTCATCCGTATTGAACAGACTCCTGCACAAGGCCCGAATATCAAATATTGGTGCACAATACTATCGCCAGCTTTTGGAACGAATAAGTTTAACGTTGTTTTTTTGGGATATACACCTTCTGCCGGTTCTTATATTAACCTACTGGCCACGAAAACCAAAAATCCACCTTATCAGCCCGATCATGTAGATGCCTGGGGCATGTTTAAATCCGACTACGTACCTATTGCAAATAATTACAATAAAGCACATCAAACAACAATACTTTCAAATCTAAATACGGACGCTTGGTGTCTGAGGAGTGTACAAACAAGTATTGGAGCCAGTTTTAAAATAAACTACGAAGGTAACACTTATCTGCGATCTGTACTAGCCAAGAATAAATCGGTTGTCATTAATAGTGGTACTGTCAATTCAAGTAATAATACGATTACACTTAATCTGCCAAACCCCGACAATATTGATTTTACCACTATCTACTCTGTTGGTCAGGCAATTGATGCTGTGTTGTTAAATCAATACACCGTGATGCCTTACACCTATAAAAATGCCATTCAGTTGAGCAATGTGGGAGGAGGTGTAATTAGTAATATCAGCGGGAACTCTATTGAAATTAAAGTAACATCTGCATTTTTTGCAAGCCTTAATCCCAGTGTTACCAATACCATTGTAACTGGAAACATAGAGTCTTCGGCCATAGCGGCCACACCCGGCGGCGGATTAAGAGTCAAAGATCTTACCATAGATGACCTGAATGGGGCTATACGTAAAACCTCATATAATTATAACCTTCCTAGTACAGCTTCTGGTGTGGTTTTTTCATCCGGAGTTACATCCTATGAACCAGTTGTGTTAGATAACGATAATATATACGCCTATCTGAACGCTTCAAATAGCAGTGATGCTACTGTCATCAAAGACTACCGCCGTTTTTTGTATAAAGGAATAAACGATGTGGTGACCTTTGCTCGTGACGCACCAGCGCCTGGTGTGATGTACGAATATGTAACAGTATCTGAGAGCAATGTTTTGCCTAATGGAACTGAAGTGCCGGTGGAGGGTAAAACGATGAGCCAGTACCGAGTGTTTAATAGAGGAATGATAGGCATTAAACAATACCAATATTCCAGCCCCACCTCAACTCTTACTTACAAAAATCTTTCCCTTAAAGATTATACTTCGCAGGTCGGCAATCTCGTACGTACCGTACAATACGATAAAAGCGGAAATAAGCTTACGGAGATTATTAATAATTATCTAAATGATGATATCGTAGATCAAAGCTTCGATGTACAGGTTAATTCTTACGAACAGCGCCTTGCCTCTTATAGCAATCAAGGATTTATCCAGGAACGCTATTCTGACGGAAGATCCTTTGATACTGGCGGCGGTAATTGGATATATAAAGTGACCATGTCCGGAAGAGATCAATATCCAATTATAGGAACGGGAACCACGAAAATCAATTATTTAGACGGAACGACAATCAGCCAACGGGATATCGGGTTTGATTTTTACAGTGGAGCGATCACTAAAACGCTGAATACTGACTCCTATGGCAACCGTTTTATAAATGAAGTTACTCCTGCCTATCGAGTCTATCCAGCTATGGGACTGAGACAGAATAATGGTGCTTTACCTCTCATGAATAAAAACATGCTTTCACAAGAGGCAGCTAATTATACTTATGCCGTCGATCAGAGCAATGCTCCAATTGGTGTAATTGCTGCAACAGCGACAACCTGGTCCAATACTACCCCCGTTTTAGATCCTGACGGAATTACGACTACCCAGGGACAGGGAACTATATGGCGAAAAGGTGGAAGCTATTCATGGTTTTACCCAGGTAGTACGGCCAACAACATGACACCATACGGTTCATTTATCGACTATTTTACAAATGCTGCAAGTTCTACACCGAATCCAAACTGGAAAAAAACCGGCCAAATCACCAAGTATAATGTGTATTCTGCTGCATTAGAAGCCCAGGGAGGGCCTGACAATCATTTAAACTATTCCGCAACCCGAATGGGATACAAAAGCAGCAAAGTGCTTATTTCCGGAGGGCCGGCCTTGTATGATGAGATAGCATTCGCCGGGGCGGAAGATGCCTTGTTGACTAATGGCAATTTTAGTAACAATGTCGGTAAGGGGGCCGGCTCGATTTCGACGGACACCCTACATAAACATACTGGTTCAAATGCGTTGCTGGTACCAGCTACGGGGAATGGTTTTACATATACCTTACCATTGACGAATCTGGACCAAGTTCGGAAAAGTTATAGCGCAGCGGTTTGGGTGGAAGCGGCGAACGCCACAGATGCCGCTCAATCAAAACTTTGCTATCAAGTCGGGACAAATCCGATCGTACAGTCTGCAGGGCCGACAAAATATGCCTGTGGTTGGTATTTATTGGAATTGAATGTTCCTTCAACCGCACTTACCGGATCCGGTAATCTCGTTGTATGGTGTCAGAATAATTCGACAGCTGCAAAATATTTTGATGATTTTCGATTCCAGCCCACCGCAGCCTCAACAACCGCATATGTATATGATAACCGCACTGGAGAAATAAATTATATGCTGGGTAATAATGATATGTACATCAGGTATCAGTATGACGAAATTGGTAGGCTAATTCGTGTTTATAAAGAAGTGCTGGGCAAGGCACCGACGAGTCCGGCACCAAGGATAAAATCATATAATTATAATTATGGGAAAACAGGTAAGGCTAAATGGCAAAACACAACTACCACACGTTGTCAGCAAGCTGGTGGCACAAATAATGGTTTGACAGATGTTCAGCAAACTGATGTAAATCCATTAAGCCCAACATATAACCAGACAAGGTGGGCTCCCACTATGACACCTTCGTCAGGATGCCCTGTGACCATTTATGCAAGGCTCGATGCCTTATATGGTACGGTTACAGGTCCGTATGGCTACACATATGGAAATTACTCAGTAAAACTTTTTTCAGATCCAAACGGCAATTTCCCCTACACTGTTACAGGCGGTACCGTGGCTGTCAATTATAAAATCACACAAGATATATCAGATGCGAATAATAATCCTTCTAATAATACGATTACAGGGATCTGTTACATATCAAGTGGTCAAAATGGCAACGGCATTGGTAATGTTATACTCCATCGATGCAATTCTCCTGATACGTCTCCCTTTATCGGTGGAGGTGGAGGGCAAGCCGCGGTTGCAAATTCAACGCTTGCAGAAACATCATCAAGCGCACCGGCTTCAGAAAATTCAACGAGCACGTCTACGCCGGCTGCCCGAAAAAGTTCGGGAAGTTCTACAGCCGTGGCAAGTCCACAGGTGGTTCAGCCCCCAGGTGGAGGAAATTCACCTTATTGTATGAATAATGCGATAATGCTTACCCCAGGGAGTTATACAATCATTTATGGAAATATTTGACAAAAATCAAGATGAAGAAAATATTAATCTTAGTAAGTTTCATTATTTGGAACTTAGGATTACATGCACAGGACAACGACAAGAACTGGGTTTATGTGAGGGACTTTGATGAAAGTGGCAATGAGGTTGGTGCGAGTAAGAATTTTTTTGATAACTGTGCCAAAGCTACGCAAACGCAGATTAAGAACAAGAGTGCCGGTGATCAGGTATTAGCGAGCCAGGTGTTGTATGACTTCCAGGGCCGTTTTGTCGGGAGCACCCTATCAGCACCAATAAACAGTACCGCATTTGGGTACAAGAATAATTTTGTGACAGTGGGAGGAAATACATTTAGTTATCTGAATTTTGACGGAGATCCGTCCAGCTCATCGACCCAGTTTTCAAAGTTGAATGCTCCGGATGCGGTGGACAGCAACACTTCCGGTACCCTGGGATGGTATTTCAGTAGTTACAACAATTTGGAACCCGGCGTAGCATCTACCGGTTATCCCTACAGCCGTGTCGACTATTTCCGAGACGGGACGGGAATGGTCAAACGTTCCGCGGGAATCGACGCATTGCGGATGGGTAACCAACACGAGGCAATGAGTGCACCATTTCCTGTTGGAGGAGAGCTTAATATTCCGTTTGGCTATCTTTCAGTACGTAATAAATTCTTTAGTGCGACTACTGCCGGAGTCATGCCTACCAATATGACCGGGTATGCGCTTCAAAGCATTAGTAAAGATGAACAGGGGCTCCAGACGTTATCGGTGACCGACCTCGGCGGTAAGCCCTTAATGACGGGCCGTGCAGACCCAATAGCAGGGTGGTTGACGGTACAGAATACGATCAATTTGAATAACGTTGCCAGCCAATATTCCTTTTCTGTATCGAAAAACGGTGCTACTTATGTACAGGGCGATCCGAGTGATCCAATATATATCGCACGGATTCATCAACAAATCAGAGAGTTTAGTATAAAATCCGTATACACGGTTACAGTAACGTGTGTTAGCGGCGGATTAGCTCCATGGACAGGCATCGGGAATGATTATGTTGCCCCTAGCCCTCCCAGCAATGGCATCTATGCTTTCATAGTGACATCCGCCAGCCCTTTTTATATTACGGCATCAAATAATTTTGGCTTGCTTTATGACCAAAGCCAGGCCCGGATAGCGGAGCCGAATAAGGCATCATCGGGCTATTTTTGGTTAACAGGTATCAGCCCGGTTTCATTTACTGGTAATGTAGCTATTTATAATATGTCTACAGAGAGTCAGGTAACTGGTTTTACCAGCGGCAGTTCGCTGCCTGCCGGGTATTATAAGGTCATGGTCTTAAGCGGCGACGCGAGTCTAACCTACACCAATAAATACACAGATGTCAAATATAACTATTATAACCAGTTAGGTCAGCTTATCGCCGCCATCACTCCGAATGGTACCAGAAAGTTGTTTGAGCATTTCTCGGATTATTCAGGAACGGGTCCAATACCTTATTCGACAACCTATACTTATGATGTACAGGGAAGAATGACCTCAACAACGTCAACCGATGCGGGAAAATCGGAATTTGCCTATAGTCAGGATGGTAAGCTCCGCTTTTCACAAAACACGGCGCAGCAGATGGCGTCACCGGAACGGTTTTCTTACACCAACTATGATCGCTTTGACCGGCCAGTAGAGTCTGGTGAGTACGTGGTAAGCGGAGGCTCTCCATTGACTTTTAGTTACGTAAAAGGTACGACGGCTGCGGCAATCGCAATACAGGAAAGTACTGCAGTGGACGGTGGCCTGACCGGTGGCAACAAGCAAATGCAGGTTTATACATATTACGATAGCCCGGCCACGAATATGCCTGTCGGTGCACCGGCGCAGGATGCAGGGTATTTGAAAGGGACAGTAAGTTATACAGCTAATGCGAATAGCACGACGTGGTATAATTACGATGATAAAGGGCGGGTCACCCGGATGATAAAACTTCTGCCAGGCCTTCCTTACAAAACAGTAGATTATACATATAATGACCAGGGGAATGTATCTGTAATAGATTACCAGAAAAATACGACGGCAGGAGATCATTTTATTCACTACTACAGCTATGATGCAGCAGGGCGTCTGGTAAATGTGCAAACAAGCCGGGGAGAGAGTGCCACGCCTGTAATGGCACAACAGGCGGTATATTCTTATTACATGCACGGCCCACTTAAGCGAGTAGAACTTGGCAGCCAGCTACAAGGTATAGATTATACCTACACTGCAGAGGGTTGGCTCAAGGCAATTAATAGCCCAATCGTTGACGCGACAAAAGATCCGGGACAGGATGGTTCAACCGCACACCCTGGTTTTGCTACAGATGTATTCGGGATGCAGTTGGAATATTTTACAGGTGACTATACTCGTTCAGGCAGTAGTATTACCAGTATAAATACTGGTCGGGATTATTTTAATGGTACCGTGTCGGGGCTCAGTTGGCAAAGTAAGAAGTCATCGGGAGCGACTCCGTATTTTAGTAGCCCAGCCATGTTTTTGTATACCTATGACCCAATATACCAGATGACGAAGAGTGAGTTGGTCACACCGAACTTCATAAATGGAAGCTTTGCTACAACAGGTAAATATACAGAACAGGTAACCAGTTCCTCGGATAGTTATGATGGAAACGGGAATATCATGGGGATAAAGCGGATCAGGGGAACTGCAAATACAATTGCAGCGGCGGATGATCTGAGTAATTACGGATATATCCCGGGAACCAATAAACTAGGAAGTGTAGGCAGCGCCACCGTCCCTTCCTCATATGCAAGTTATACCTATGATGAAATTGGCCAGTTGAAATCGCAGTTAAAGAGTGGAATTACTAATTACCTGCGATATGAAGTATCAGGAAAAGTCACCGGTATTTATAATTCTGACAATGTAACACCACTTGAAACATTTACCTATGATGAAAGCGGAAATCGTACGACCGTTACCATTGGAACGGGCACGCCTACGCGCTACATTTATGATGCATCGGGGAATGTTTTGGCAATATACAATGGTAGCACAATAAAGGAGATCCCAGTATATGGCAGCGATAGGTTAGGTACCTATACCGTAACTGGTGCGACAACGGGGAGCTATGCTTACGAGTTGCGGGACAACGTTGGGAGTGTTAGGGCGGTCATAAGAGGAACGAAGGTTTCAGGACAGGCAGATGTAACCTCTTATTTTGATTATTATCCTTTTGGCAGTAATATTCAATTCAGTGCGTCTTCGGGTTACGACCGCTATGGATATCAAGGAGAATATGCAGAAAAAGATGCAGTAACAGGCTTCAATAACTTTGACCTGCGGCTATATGACAGTCAGATCGGTAGATGGTTATCTACCGATCCCGAAGGCCAATATTCATCTCCTTATCAAGGTATGGGGAATAACCCTATAACAGGAAGCGATCCAACCGGAGGTGTTAATGACATTGACTACAATACAACGACAAAAAAAACCACTATAAAAACAACTCTAGATCCCATTGACAGGTACTCTATTAACGGTGTGCTCACAGGTTATGCCACTAAAGGCTTAGGGGGATTGGATTACTATCAAAACAAATTAAGCGATTTTGGAATTAAAGATGTCTTTGTTCCCTGGGGGGACTACAAAGCCGGCATACTGGGCGGCACAGTTACGATTACGGATCGAGCTGTAGTTAATTTAACCAACAATATTGGCACTCCCTGGCTTAATATAGCTATGGGGGAAATTGGTGTAAGGGAAACCCGCAAAACAGGAGTAAGTAACCCACGGATCTTAGAATATTTTATGGCAACTGAGAATCACTCCAAAACCGATGCAACCCCGTGGTGCGCAGCCTTTCAAAACTGGGTATTAAAGCAAAGTCATATAAAGGGGACGAATAGTGCGCTTGCGGCTTCATTTAAAACCTGGGGTACTAAATTAGATAGGCCTGCCGTTGGGGCATTGATGGTTCTTCCTAATAATCACCATGTGACTGAAATCGCCGGTATCACAAGCTTGGGTCAATATGTTTGTTTGGGCGGAAACCAAGGGGATGCTGTTCAATATTCAACCTATTCAAAAAAGGTAATTGAATTAAGTACAATAGTTTATCCAAACGGGTATGTTCCAAACTACATATTACCTGTTTTAAATGTAACTACTACCAAGAGTAAAAAAACAAATTAAATCAATGAACGTAAATGTTTAACTTAGCTGTTAAACGTTTATTTATACTAAAAGAAAGTTAAATGAGAAATTTTATTGCCTTGATTTTTATGGCAGTTATTTATGGTTGTTCCGGTAACCAAGCTGCAGACACAAACAAACAAAAAGACACCGACAGTGTCCAAAAGGTTGCTGTTACAACGAGTAAGACGCCCGCCGCAAACGAAAAAGCACGTTCCAGCGATTCTGTCGCGAATCTTTATTCAGGTACGGATTCTTTAACATTAGCGCCAACCGCAAAGGAAATTGCCGCTGATTCGCTATTATACCAGTACAAAGACGATACGTTAAAACAAAATCTAACAGTTAAGTTCCAGGGGAATAAGAAGTTTTATTTTGTGCTGGAATCTGTCAACAAAGCGAAAGGAAAAAGTGATAGGGTGGCCGGGTTTGCTATTCTCCCCAATGACCAGCAGGATACGGAAGAGGATAATGACGATGAGGGCATGGCTTACCCGTCTTATGAATATACCTACCAGAAGGGTACGGACTTATTATCGATACGTGTAGGATCTGAAACAAAAGATAAAATACAGATTAAAGATGCAAAAGTTAAAAACATGACACCATATTGCCCGTTTAATTCTGTAGGCGTATTAAAATTTACGAAAAGTAAATAAACCTCGAAATAGATAGAACTGGCTGTTTTTATACTTTCAAAAAAGACTAACTAACAACAGTTAAGCATAATTGAATTGATGGTCTCGAATCCAGTGTATATTACTGAGATATTTGGGATCATAATTTTAGACGGGTGGCTGGTTAATATCTCCCCCGTCTTTTATTTATTAATTCGTTTTGATATCAATATAAAGCCTAAGCTGGGGAAATCAATAGGATTACGATCGGTCATCGCGACCTGGACAACAACTGTTGTAAAATGGCTTTGCTAAATAGGGCTTGGTGAATAAGTCGGCTGTTCTATATATTTACAAGCAGTCTTTGGGGTGTGGTTTTACCCCTGTCTTGAATATAGTAACAGATAGGAGTCAATTGTTCTTTTGGATAAGCAACCATTGCGTATATGTTACTGACAAGCATTTGAAAAATAGGCCAATAAAAGTCCTTGAAAAATTTAACCAGATTCATTACAAACAGGATGCATGCAATCCATGATTCAGATGTAGGGGCTGTACGAGTCCTGATCTTATTGAGATTGTACCCGTTTTTCCCTTGCCCGAATTTGCCTTCTATATGGTTCCGTTCCCTCTGTTCCTTTTTAAACTTCCTTTTAGTGCAAGGATTATGACCCTAAAATACTAAAACCTTTGCGTTTTTAAAAGAAATTTAGTATATAATTATCTAATAATCAGTTAGATATATAATATTCACCAAACCCTAAATATGTAATTCAATTCGCTAATGTTGAAATTGCGGACATAGATTCCCTTAGCAACGATTTTTACATTGAATATGAAGTTTGTACAACGTTAGTCGATCGATGTGATAAACAATACTACTGTGTTTACAGTGCATCCAAAGCAACATCTGGCATACGTTTTACCCAAAAGTGTTGACAAAGTGCATATTAAACAAACCTTTTAAGCCAGTAAGCCCGCCGTGGCCGATTAGTGGCGTTCACGGTAGGGAAGTTCATATTGGTCCCGAAGCTGTAATGGGAACTGTGATTTGCCGGAAACAGTGTGTTTCGTCGAATATTGCCGCGATCAGTTTGAAGCGCTGGACATTATAACCTCTCGGTCGGCCAGGCCCTCATGTGGACGACTTCAATACGGTCAAAAGCTTCTTTTGCGGTTGATACGGTATTGCCCGGCTGCAAATAGCCATCGGTGATAAGAATACAACTTACCTCAAGTTGGTGTTAGCTGCTTCTATGCATTTAGACTTATCTTTGCCTCATCAAATAATTGAAACATGAAAAAACGTCGTCCAAGTTGTCCTACCAAAAGTTTATGACGTAGTTGCTACTCTGATAAGCATTGCCCGGCGCCTCGAGTTGCACATTTTTTGAGCAATTGAAGGTACTATAAATTCCTTAAAAGAGCTTAAAAATACAAGTCGGGAAAGAGAATGGGCTTTCATAAACACGCCAACGAAAAACATAAATCCGGCCGGCCTATCATACATACTATGAAAATATCAGCTAAGTGCATTTAACGAATAATGGTAACATAACCTGATAACGCCGGCATGATTTTATTGAGGTTGATAATGTAGTAATACACGCCAGCTGGCAGCTTTCCTCCGTTATAAGAGCCATCCCAGGGTTTGGTATAACCCACCGAAGTAAATACCTGGTTTCCGTAGCGGTTATATATTTTAACTACATTATTAGTATAATAAGCCAGCGCAGGGATATTCCATAGATCATTCGTCCCGTCGCCGTTTGGCGAGAAAGCATTCGGAATGACAACGGCCGGTGGCAAGGCATCGACTGTTAATATCCCCGACACATAGGTAATATCGTAATTTGAAGCAACTGCCCCGTTTGCCATTATGAGGTATACCCCTGCTGCAGATGTGGTGACGGCAGGGGTTGAGACATGCGGCACACTGCTCAGCTGAGTGGCAGTTTCGTTATTTACAAAGCCTGCATAACTTACTGTAAGTACGGGATTGGCATCGCCTGCAACCTTACGTTTGTTATCTGCCGTAATGATTAACGTTGCCGGGGTAACTGTACCGGCGGGCACGGCCTGGGCATTTTTGATACCGTCACTGCTTAATAAAATGCTGCCACTGTATGTGCCAACAACACTAATCGCCTTAAGCCTTATATAAACCGTTGTAGCTGATGTGCCCCCTGCCGAACCAATGCTGATCGTTGGAGAAAATGTCATGTTATCATTACTGATTTCAAAACCCGGCGGCGCCGTAGCTACTATCGCAGACGAAAGCCCGTTGCCCGACACGTTGAAACCGGCAGATGCGGATGGCGTCCCGTAAATAGTAGTTAACGGCGGTAAACTGCCCGATGTGTTAATGGTAGCAGCAGGTACCACATTTAGAATGCCAGGTACGTAAGTAATGGTGTAATTAGATAAGGTAACGGTACCACCAGTGGCGGCAGTAGGCACTACACTGCCCGGATACAGGCCATAAGTATCAGCAGCAGCCGAGCCATCGCGATAAATCATCGTAACGCTGGCTATGGTTTGCTGGTTTTGCAGGCCGGTCACCGTAAATGCAGTTACCCCTGTTACTGTTGTTAGTGCAGTACCATAAGGCTTAAGGACGTCATTGGCAGTAATGGTTAATTGAGCAGGCGTAACCGTGATAATGCCGGGCAAATAATTGATGGCATAATTACTTGCCAAAAAGTTGTTTGCACCCGCGTTTATGATGGCGTTGATTGTGGAGTATTTGCCTACTCCGGCTGTGCTATATCCGCCATTGCCATAAGTTAAGCTTATTGAAGTAATGGTATTGCCGTTTTTTAACTGATCGGATCCGGTGATGAATGCAGTTGAATTCGCATTGTCGGCCAGCACCGTGCCGTATGTTTTTTCAATATTGTTTGGTGTCACATCCAACAACGCCGGTCCTATGGTACTCGCCGGGATGGCGACATTAACAGCCTGCGCACCCGCGGTAGTAAGCGTAATGTTGCCTGCATAAGTCCCTGCGTTATATGCGGGGCTTAACCTGAAATAAACCTTCAGGTTGTTTGTATTGCCCGCATCCCCTAAAATTACCGTAGGGGCAAAGGTCTTTCCATCGGCACTCACCTCAAAACCCGACGGCGGGGTGACCAGGATGCCCTGCTGCAAATTAGTTCCTGATACAGGAAAACTGAGTGATGAAGATGGCGTGCCATAGGTTGTTTTTGTCGCCGCGACTGAACTTGCAGCTATTATGGCGGGTGTTGGGTTGACAGTGATGTCAAATGTTACCGGCTTACCCTCGCAGGATGAGTTTTGGGTGATAAAATTACCAAAGGAATAAGGCCCTGCGCCAACGTCAATGGTGTTGATAACCAAATTATTGGCGGTGTTGATAACCGATACATTGTCTGCCCCTGAGTTGGATACATAAAGTCTGCTCCCATCGGCGTTGGTGGCTATGCCCCGGGGGAACAGGCCCACGTTAATCTGAGCCACAACTGAATTATCGGCTACGCTGATCACCGAAACGGTACCGGATAATGTATTGGTTACGTACAATAGATTGCCGCCGGGACTTAAGGCTACGCCTTCCGGCTGCTGGCCCACGTCAATGTTTTTTAATACCAGCATGGTCGTGGCATCAACAACGGAAACGTTGTTTGATGACGAATTGGCGACAAATACTTTGCTGCCGTCAGGAGCTACTATGACACCTAATGGATTTGGCCCGGTTACAACAGTTGCTGAAACAACGTTGCTGACCGTGTTGATTACTGCCAAATTGTTGGACGTTGAACTTGTAAGATACAAACGCTTGCCGTCGGGAGCTAACGCTAAGCTGCTGGGGTTTTCTGTGCCTGTTTCGATGTTGTATGCGACCGCGTTGCTGGCCGTGTTGATAACAGATACTGTATTTTGAGGACTTTGATTAGCCACATATAACGTACCGCCATCCGGGCTTATAGCAATGCCATAGGGCCTGTCGCCGACCAGTATGTTGGCTACAACCTTGTTGGTCGCAACGTCAATAACCGATACTGCGGCACGATTTGATCCTATGAGGTTCTCATTCACCACATAAACCCGCCTTCCATCCGGGCTGATAGCCACACTTAGCGGCTGTATGCCCACAAGGATGGTTGTCACGTTTTTGCCTGTGGCAAGGTCGACTACCGATATACTATTGGCATTGATGTTGGCGATATAGCCATAAGCACGCGCGGGTTGAGGTGTGACGGTGATCGTTGCCTTAACGGGTGTAGTGCCGTTGTTAATTGCTATAAAGGAATCTATAGCCCCTTGGCCACTGGCTGGCAAACCAATGCCGGGCGTATTATTTAACCAGGTAAACGAACTACCTGTACCTGTAAAGTTTACCGGCTTAGTTGCCGATTCGTTTAGCACTACCTGGCTGGCTACCGCATCTACCATTGGCAGCTTACTTATCGTTGCACTAACCGCTATGTTTTGATCAGGTATACCCTGGGAAGAAAGCACCACTTTACCGGATAAATAGCCCGACGGGGCCGATGCTGCCGATCTTACATAGATAGTCTTGTTTGTTATGCCCCCCGCTTGTTTAAGTGTAAGGCTTTTGCCATAACCGCTCGCCTGGTTTAATGAAAGTTCAAAGTCAACCGGCGCATTGGCCGTAATATCGGCAGATAATCCGCTGCCGGAAACACTGAATTGCTGCACTTCCGTATTAAATGATGCTGTTCCCGAGCAGGCCAAAATGCTGCCGCTTACAGGTCCTGCTGTAACAACGGGCGGCGCGTCAACTGTAATGGTAAAGCTGACAGGCTGTCCATTGCAACCTTTACCCTTGGCTATAAAGTTGCCCATTGAGTATGGTTCGGATCCTACCAGAATTTGTCCGCCTGAGCTAATGTCCGCCATGTTAAAATATTCAACCGCATTATTCCTGTAGTCAACCATGTACATATAAGAGCCATCCGGTGTTATGGAAATGGAATAGCAAGTACCTGTAGCTGCGTAAGAGGCAATCTGCGTTGTAGGGATATCATAATAGCCAAAATACCCCTGGAAATTGCCCCAATATATCCGGGTGCCATCGGCGGTGAAAATCATTCCTGTGGCAGCAATACCTGTAATTATCGTTTTAATGACAGTATTGTCGGCGGTGTTAACGGTGGTTAAGCCGTTGGTGCCTACGTCAGATACATAGGCTGTACTGCCGTCGGGCGTAATGGCAATGGTCATTGGGTTAAATGAAACGGGTATGGTTGCAATGACACCTACCGATGCGGCATCAATAACAGATACCGTGTTGGCATCAAAGTTGGCGACGTATATTTTGCTTCCGTTGGGATTGATAGTAATGCCCCAGGGTGTTTTACCGACTGCGATGGTCGATGTTACCGACTGCGTGGCGACATTAATAACGGAAACGGTATTGTCGCCCGAGTTAGCCACATAGATATGGTTGCCATCAGGGCTCACAACAATGCCTTTAGGTGCATGCCCAACAGCAATGGTGCGTAAAACCACATTGCTCGCCACATCAATAACTGATACAGTATTTGAGCCCATGTTGGTAATATAAACCAGTGTAGATGCGGGGTTTACTGATACGCCAAATGGGTTTGAGCCTACGGGTATTGTAGCTATAACGGTATTGGTAGCCGTGCTTATTACCGAAACATTGTTAGAGCCCGAATTGGCTATATAGGCAAAATCAGAAGAAATAGGCATGCCTTTAATAGTGGCCGTTACGGGCGATGTACCGTTATTAGTAGCCGTAAATGAAGCTATATCACCCGAACCACTGGCCGCCAGTCCAATCTCCGGCGCGGTATTCGTCCAGCGATAAGCACACCCGCCTCCCGGAAAATTTACTGCGCTAACGATACCACCGCTTTTAACATGCTGGTTGCTTTGGGCGTTAGCATTGTTTAATAAACAGGCGAAAAAAACGCCAAAACAGAGATACAATAAACCTTTTTTCATCACCCGGTGTGCGGCAAGCACAGTTTTAGAAGTTTAGGATTTAAAATGAGATGCAATTAACTTCAAATATATTTTATTTTCGCCGTTTTTTACCTTGGACAGCAATTTTTCAGGCGGGATATGAATTTATTATAACTCCAGCTTTTGCATTTATGGATATACTCTTACCCATAGCGGCACAAAATCGGCAAACGGGAGTAGCGCAATTGTAAACCGCCGATACTGGTCATTGTAAAACCAAGGTGCGTTTGTATGGTGGTATCGTCGATAGCTACGATAGCGATGAGCAAACAGTCGCCAAGCCGGAAATCATCTGCTTTTGTAAAATCGTATTTCTTACGATCCACTTTTCCCTCAAGGTAAGTCACTAAGTTCTGCCCATTAAAATATGTCATAGCAATTTGCTGTGCCAAGATAAGTTGGTCTGGAAGGACTCCTGCCAAAGGGAGGACCGGCAGGTTGGCATACGCATTTTAGTACGTTACAGCCATTCAAACGACAACGAATCCAGGCTAAGAAATAACCTTCTTACTTTCAATGGCTTAATTCTCATTTTTAGGAATGCCCAGTCGGGTTCCACAGACTCGGCTCGAGCCACTTATTTATGAAGGTAACGTCAGAATTTTTTCGGGCATATAAACTAAAACTATGGTAAGTCGTTTATCAAGAAACATTGTTTTATGACTTCATACACCTATTTCAAATTCCGGGGCCGATTTGAACTATTCCCTCATCGTTACGATATTGGCTGGCCGATATTTACAGACAAGATTTTTGGTTTAAATTTCTTTGTGGATAAGATCTATAAAATCAGGGAAGATGAATATGCTTCGTTTTACAATTACCAGTTAGCACATTACCTAAAAGCAAACTATTCACAGGAAGAAGCATTTTTTACTCATGTTTATCGTACTGTAACGGAAAGAATCGAGTATTACAAAGGGTTAAAGTCCTTCAAAAGCGCATATTTCAGGGGAGTGATTTATAGAGCTAAACTGGAAGTATTCCTGACATTCCTTAAAAGCATTGATCGCTGGCATAAAACACAACCTTTGGAATCGGTGATTAGTGATAAAAACAAACACATTGACCGGTTAGAGGCAAGAATAAAAGAATTGGAGAACCAGATTAAAGATTACGTTAAATATGAAGCCGGTGAAAAGATCGTCATCAGCAAGGACGGCCTGCCGGTGTTCATTGACCTGATTGATCAAATAAGGGATTTGAAATTGCCGAATGGCAATAAGTTGGTGAACAGCCAAACGGCAAGTCCTTGGTACAAACTGATCGCCAAGCACTTTCTCAATAGTGATAAGCCCATAGCAATCGGCACCGCCCAGAATTATTTCCCGGCCGATAAGGATAACCCGCCGCCAAAATACACGATCATCGCCGAAAAAGACAGACTCTTCAAAATCATTCAAAAGCCTAAGAAATAGGCTTTTGTCTTTTCATTCGTGACCAAACGCCTCCAATGGTCATTCATTTTGCTGTTTTAGCCCTCACTTTTGAACCATTGTATTCAGTGGCTGGCATTTTATTGTTCCGCTGAACAGGTTTAATAAGAAAGGAGGGCATCACCGTGCGAAACTAAAGGAGATTTAATAAACAAACATTTGGGGTCACCCTATTAAAGTCCCCAATTAATAAAATAGGGCTTACCCAAATTTGGGCAAGAATTATTCACGAAAAAAACATCAACTATGACAGCAATTGAATTGATCACTAAGGAGGATTTAAGGGAGTTTAAAGGGGAGTTATTGAAAGAGATCAAACAACTGATGCAGCCGGGACAGGTGCAATCTAAGAAATGGCTGAAGAGCGTCGAGGTGAGGAAGTTGTTGGGAATCTCGCCCGGCACACTTCAAAACCTTCGGATTAATGGAACGCTACGTTTTACCAAAGTTGGCAGTATCATGTACTACAAACTGGAAGACATCAACAAGATACTGGAGGGTGAAGGCAAATGAAGTTACAGAAGGAAATTGTTAAAGAATTGGCTGGCTATGCCAGCCTGCTAAGGCACATGGAAAAAGACGACCAGCTGCTACCTACCCATCTTAGCCTGTTCACGGGTTTGTTTGTTTGCTGGCAACGCAATGGTTTTGTAAGTCCGTTCAGTGTTACCCGGAAAACGCTTATGGCGTTTTCCAAGGTCGCATCCATTGCAACGTATCACAAGTGTATCAAAGAACTCGATGAATATGGTTACATCCGTTATAAACCGTCCTATCATCCCAAACTCGGCAGCCAGGTTTACTGGCCTGCCGGTTGGGAAGTGTAGTCCGATACTTTGTATCGGTATATCTGTATACCGGGCTATACGGATAGCTGCATATCGGAATAACTGGTTATTCCGATATATGGATAAGCAGCTATTCCGATATATGAATCCGGTGCAGCCCCTGGCTGCACCGGTAATGATTTGCTTCGCAAATCAAAGAATGAGCGGCGGTCGCTTCGCGAAAGCGGAGTGAGCAAGCGGAAGTTGGGCAGAGCCCTACTTTGCTTGCCCTACGCTTCGCTACGGGGGTTTTACGTATCCTCCGGGGATACTTTAGGGCGTTCCCGCCTGTGAAATAAAAGAAAACAGGATACTTCGGAGTATCCTATATATAGGAATAAAGGCATAACTGTATAAACAGCCATGCCGTCAATATGAAAGGATAGTATGGAAGATATCAATGTGAGATCAGTGAGATACCCGGTGACGGTAGATCAGAAGTTTGAAAAGATCGCCCTTAAACTGGGCAGGACAAAGCGCCAGGTGTTTATCCAGATGGTCGATTACTTTTATAAAAGCAAGAAAGACCCCCTGGACCTGAATGATGAGTTATTAAAAAATGCCTTGATGAAGAATCACCAGCAGTATATCGGTTTTATCAAAAGCCAGGAGAATATGTTGCTCATTCCGATCAAAACTGAAATGGACAGGGTATCGGTATCACAGACCAAGATCATCGAACGCTTTAATACGCAAATCCTAAAGGCAAATACGGACTTGCTGAATAATCAGCATGCACTAGCGCAAAAACTAACCGGAATAGATGCGTTGATGGAAGCGATCTCGAAGAATCAAAAGAGCAAGGAACACCTGAAAAAACAGTTCCTGTTCATCCTTGACGGTTATGTAAAATCCAGGGATGCATTCGGAATGATGACATCGGGCCGGGAAAAAGATGAGCTGATCGCTGTTACCAGATCACAAGTTAATTTACTTTAATTTAATTATTATGTTTTTAGTTCCCCCTTCAGGGGGTTAGGGGGCAATATGTTTATCAATATTACGGACAGCAAAGAAGCGGCGAACAAAGGCAGCAGCGCGGGGCTGGTAAATTACCTGGAAAAAGAAAACAGGATTGGTCATAAGCAGGAACCAGAATACTGGTTCAATGGTAAACAGATCAGGATCGAGCCTTATGAGGTCATGCGCAGTATCGATAATAATGTCGCCAAGCTGGGCAAAGATGATGCTAAGTTTTTCCTGGTCAATATCAGTCCGAGCCAGAAGGAGATCAGATTTCTGAAAGAACAGTATGGTGAAGAGGGTGCTAAAGAACAAATGAAGGGCTTTGCAGTCAGGGTGATGGATGCCTACGCCCGAAATTTTAATAGGGACGGCGTGAACGGTAACGAAGACCTGTTATGGTTCGCCAAGCTGGAAAACTACCGTTATTACAGCTATAACGACCCGGAAGTAAAACAAGGCCTGAAACAGCGGGGAGAACGTAAGGAGGGCGAGCAGATGCATGTGCAGGTTATAGTCAGCCGCAAGGATATAACCAATAAGATCAAGCTTAGCCCGATGAACACCTCAAAAGGTAAAAATGCGGAGCATTCTAAAAAGATGGGACAGTTTGACCGGGTGGCATTCAAACAGAGCGGGGAATCTCTTTTTGACAGCCTGTTTGGATTTGACAGGCAGCTTAAAGATACGATGGCATACGCCAATGTGCAGAAGAATGGGGAGCTATCGCAGCGGGAACAGCTGGGCATGTTGGCAGAAGGTGCTTCGCAGAATTATGAAAGCAGGTCGGTGGCTAATGAATTGGCAATGGGAGTTGCGGAAGGCTTGTTTACGACAACTGCCGGGATGCTATCGGTAGCGGGTAAGACAGCGGCAAGTTTCCTGGAAGTGATGCTGGAACCTCTGTATACAGGCGGTGCTAACATTGTCCCGGAAAGCGAGATAGAGAAAAAGAGAAAACGAAAGAAAAAATCCCAGGGCCAGCAGATCTCGCGTTGAACAAGGGCGCTGATGCTATAACAAATAGATATTTTTTTTACAGAGGAAAGCGGCCAAGCGGCTGCGGCAGGCGGCTTCACTACACCACGCGCTTCGCTCCGGGTTTCATTCCGCCATCAGCCTCGCCGCCGCACGTGCAGGAGTGTATTCGTTCCTCATACACACCTGCCTTTCCTACCCACGGGTTATCGGTTAGTCACAGCACCGCGGTCACAAAATTAGCTCACGCAGGAAAACGGTAAAGGGTATATAAACGGGGCAGGGTGTTTTGTTTTTTTATAGGTTTGCCCCGCCCTTGACCGTTTCCCTGCTTTAAGCTCCGGTTGTTTAAGCGGTGCAATGACTGGGTGTGTGCAGTTTTGATTTGGGGGGGCGACTTAATAAAGCAGACGAGCGGCTTATTTATCTAAAAGGCGTTCGTAAAGCTTTTTGATCTCATTGTGAAGTAACTTTATTTCCTCTAATGATTCCAGCCATTTTTCCATTGGGTTGATGGTGCATTTATAGTACTGGCTGTATGCAACAGCCTCATCATTGAATGTATTGGCAATAATATTTACAGCTTTGTTATCATCCAAATTTTTAATTGCATCTACTGGGACTTTCAAAACCTCTGCGACCTGTATGAGCACATCTTCTTCAATAGTTTCTTTAGCTTCTAAAAGCGATACCCTTTTCTGACTCCATTCGTCACCAAGCGCATAAGCCAAGGCTTCTTGTTTGAGGCCAAGCATTTCCCTGAAACGTTTAATGTTACGGCCCTGGTGTATTGGATTTGGTCTTTCAGTAGTTGCGCTCATAGGTCAGATATGTGATAGTATGATATATAAACAAATGTAACAAAAAAATATGCTTGTGTTGAAAAGCCTGTTTTAGAAATAACAGGAGGATAAATTATGCCCTGATATTTCTTCGATAGAAACAGTTGGAATGGCTTAGCATTTTCCGTCTTGCCAACTTTGTAATGCCGGCCAATAAAGGCCGGTTTAAACGCAGGTGGTATGTATTGCGGCAAATATGCTCCATGGGATCATTATCCTAAAACGCTGAGACTTTCGGAGGTGCAAAATCCTTTAAGTGTGGTCATCGATTTTTTCAGTGCTGACTGGCCGGATGGTCATTTTAAGCAACTGAAGAACTGGCGTTATTTTGTGGTCAATTTCAAGCATTACAAAAACAAAAAGCATGGGCCGGGGGAGTTGCTGGGCACCTATGAGTTTAATGTCAAATTACTGGAAAGTTTGTATTTGCTATTGCTGGAACATCAGGATAGTTATTCCCCTGTAAAAAAGATAAGTGAAGAGCAACTCAAAAAGGAAACGGAAGAATGGTTTTGGTTTCCTGATAACCTGTCCAAAGAAGAATTGATTGACCCGTACTTGCCCATAAAAACGGCTTTTAAAAAGATAAAACCACAAATGTTCCGGGATTATCTCGCTGATTGGATACATGCCGCACTTTCAAAATCTGCGATAGATGAAACCGTAACACCAGGAGAGATTATAACCGTATATGAGCACCTGGCGAAGTTGTATTCGGCTGCATGGCTGATACACCAGCGTGAAAGTGAAAGACCTGTCTTAAAAAAGGAATTGCGCCTGAAAAAAGAACAGAGCTACGACGAAGAGGCTAAGTCAACGTCCCACCTTACAGAAACGGTATCAACGGAACTTCACCCGGCCCCGACACCTGCTGAAAAACTGGGATTGAAAGAAGTTACCAGCCTGGTATTAAAAACAATTCCTGCTGTTCAGCTAATTATCCACCTGGGCACACATCGCGAACCATTTACTTATTACCTACTACTATTGACCGATGACAGCGATAAAGCAGCAGATCACGAGATCAGTAATAAGATCGAAGACAATTGCAGGCAATTGGTATCTGTTTTCACGTTTGTTCAAAAGGTTAAGAACGCTACGCACGCGATAAAGGCTGGTGCCCGATTTATCGATCATGCTCTTGAAAAAGGTGAAGCTATTTATCGTTCAGATAAGTTAGAACTGCCGCCGATTATTAAGCTGACAAGTGAAGAGATTGCCGGAAGGAGAAATAAAAACTGGAAACGCTGGGGTGAGCAGGGAAGGGAATTCTATAAAGGTGCTAAGCAATACCAGCAGGATAACAACTATAAGCTGGCAGCTTTCCTGTTGCACCAGGCCGCGGAAAGTACGCTGATTGCCCTGATAAAAGTCGCATTAGGTTACCGGACAACCACGCATAGCCTTTCCCGAATGCTGAAAATAACATTGCTTTTTACTGATGATATCAAAAAACTGTTTAAGCTGGATACCGAAGAAGGGGTGCAAACCTACAACCTGTTGCAATCTGCATATTCTTATGCCAGGTATAAAGAGGATTTCAATCCGGATGAGGCATCAATCAATGTGCTGATGGATACGGTGGATAAGTTACTTAAAACAGCGGAAATCATTTACCTGAAATTTATGACGGCTGACGAATCTGAATAATATTAAAGAAGATAAGAAGACTTTCAAACCGGGCACCGCTAATGACCAACAAATAGGTTTGCGGGCATGGATGACCACTTCGGTTAACCTGCCTGCATCCTGTTGGTTATGTCTGTTCTTATAGTTAAACAACTTGTGCTTATTGGTTAAATTTTATATATTTGACCGTATAAGGAGCCAACCCGGTTCCATTGTGATAAGGTTTAGGTTTAAAGTCCCGGCGGCAAGCGCTTAGGGACTTTTATTTTGGGTCAATCACATAGTATCTTTGTCCGGCATATATCCCATTCGTTTTCTTTCCGAAGGGTGAGATTTTTGTTCAATGAGTTCGTCCAGGTAACCAAATAACAATTCCAGGTTTTTATCATGCGCAGTTAGCTTGCCTTTAATTTTTTCTATCTCAAACCTTAACTCGGTATTGTCTATGAACATCTGGCGAATTCTTGTAAAGATTCGCATGACCTGGATATTTACTTGTATAGCCTGCTTGCTGTTCAGTACGCTTGAAAGCATCAATACACCGTGCTCCGTAAAAACGTAAGGTAGCTTTCTTCTGCCCCCACGCTTTGATGTCGCAAATTGCGACATCAAACTCTCAAATTCCTGTTCGTTAAGCCTGAACATAAAATCGTCAGGAAACCTGTCAATGTTTCTTGCCACCTGTTCGTTCAACCTTCGTGTCTCTACGCCATAAAGTTCGGCAAGATCACTATCTAACATTACTTTTTGATCCCTTATATAATAGATCTTGGTCATAATGACGTCGTCCGGTATAAAATTTATATTTGTCATTTTATTTTTTTTTGAAAATGTTGATGCCAGGCGGTTGAGACTACCTGCCTGGCATCTGTTTAAATAATCTCTTTTAATAAAGCTGCCTTAGTTTTGACATATCCTGGCCGACTTTAAGATCAAGGATCTTTGCATAATGTTGGGTCGTTTTGATGTTAGTATGCCCCAGCATTTTACTTACGCTTTCGATAGGTACGCCATTAGAAAGTGTCACAGTTGTAGCAAAGGTGTGCCGTGCAATATGGAAGGTTAACTTTTTAGGAATGGCACAGATATCGGCGATCTCTTTTAAGTAAGCGTTCATCTTTTGGTTGGTGGAAACAGGGAGCGCTTTAACTGAACTTTCGCAAATCGGCGAATCACTATATTTATTCAGGATGGCAATTGCCGGCGGTAAAAGGGGAATACGTGTGGGTGTAGCTGTTTTCTGCCGTTTGGTATTAATCCATTTCTCACCGTCAAGGCCTGTGACGACCTCAAACGCTTTAAGCTTATATACATCAGCGTAAGAAAGTCCAGTATAGCAGCTGAAAAGAAAAATGTCCCTGATTTGTCCTAAACGTTCGGTTACGAATTGTTTAACGGCCATCCGCTGCAGCTCTTCATTATTCAAAAACACCCTGTCCACCACTTTTACTTTCGCTTTGTAATTGACAAAAGGATCACTGTCTAACCAACCGCTTGCAATACAGATACGCACGATCTTCTTAAAGTTTTTAAGGTATTTAACAGCTGAATTATTCCCGCATTTCCTTACGGAGCGAAGGTAGAAATCATAGCTTGCAATAAAATCATGATCAATGTCCCTGATATCGATGTCGGCGGTATTATATTTCCATTTGATAAAATCGGAAGTGTGTTTTAAAGAGGTTTGATAACGCTCCAAGGTCCCCTTTGCGAAATCGGCACCGACCAAAGCTGCCACCTGCCTATTGTGATCCTTAAATATATCAAGGATCATCCTAACGGATTCCGCTTTACCGGTGAGTTTACTTTTCAGGCGCGCAGCTGTAATGGCTGCTTTTTGCTCCGTAAGGCTTTGATGCGCGTCATACACCATAGCTTGTAACTGGTCAAGGTAAGCGTTAAAGGTTCTGGAAGCTTCCTTGGTTCCTTTTAACCGTCCCGCCTTGCTATTCCATTGCAAAGGATCGCAACTTCGTGCTGTGGTAGTTTCGGACCGTTTACCGGCAACGGTAATACGAAGATAGATCGGCACGGGGCCGTCTGTGTAGTTTTTTGGTTTCTTCAAATAGAAGAGTAAGCTGAAATTAGTTTTCATGTTAAATAACATTAAAAAGTGAAACAAAACTAAGCTTGCAGCTGATCATAATCAAGATGTTTGAATATTGAACATCTTGATAGTTAAAAAGATATGACTAATTCGGTGAGTTTAAATATCTCAAAATTTACTCACCTCATTACGCACTGTTTTTATGCGATTCGGTGGATATTTTGAATATTGATATAAAAACAAAAGCCCGCAATCATATGATTTGCAGGCTTTTAGATAATTTGATATCAAATTCAGCGGAGAGGGAGGGATTCGAACCCTCGATACCCTTTTGAAGTATACACACTTTCCAGGCGTGCTCTTTCGACCACTCAGACACCTCTCCGTATTTGCTAAATGGATTGCAAAGGTAAAATATTATTGCATTTGCCGCTAATAAAAAAGCGGGCACCTTTTTTAAGGTAACCCGCACACACAAAACTTTAACTCAACTTATAAATATGGCAATCATTGGTATTGACTGTTTACTGATCAGATAGTTTAATTTGGGTAAAAAATATTCTGCATCAATGCAGATAAATAATTTTAGCTTATGTTTGCCTCATATTGCCACATGGCAGTTTTACACCATAAAAGCTTGTTTAGTTTAAATGCTGAGCATCAACGACATTAAGAAACCTATCGCTGCCGATATTGATGCGTTCGAAGAGAAGTTCAAGTCTTCTATGCATAGCTCGGTGCCGTTACTGGATCGGATTACCCATTATATTGTTAAACGTAAGGGCAAGCAAATAAGGCCAATGTTTGTTTTTTTTGCGGCCAAAATTTGCGGTGGCATCAACGAATCTACCCACAGGGGCGCAGCATTGGTCGAGTTGCTGCACACCGCTTCGCTGGTGCACGATGATGTGGTTGATAACTCCTATCAGCGCCGTGGTTTCTTCTCCATCAATGCTTTATGGAAAAACAAAATTGCCGTTTTGGTTGGCGATTACCTGCTATCCAAAGGCTTGCTGCTTTCTATCGAAAATAACGATTTTCAATTATTACGTATTGTTTCAGAGGCTGTTAGGCAAATGAGCGAAGGCGAACTGATGCAGATAGAAAAAGTGCGCCGCATGGATATTGGCGAACCTGTTTATTACGAGGTGATACGCCAGAAAACCGCTTCACTTATTGCTTCCTGCTGTGCCTGCGGGGCCTCATCGGCCGGGGCAAGCGAAGAGGTGGTTGAAAAAATGCGTCTTTTTGGCGAAAAAATAGGCATCGCCTTCCAGATCAAGGATGATATGTTTGATTTTGGTACCGACGATGTAGGTAAACCCCTGGGCATCGATATTAAAGAGAAAAAAGTTACCCTGCCCCTTATTTATTCGCTGGCCAATACTACGCCGGCTGAAAGGAAAAGGATCATTAACCTGGTAAAGAACCATAATGACGACCCAGCCAAGATTGCCCAGATCATAAAATTTGTGAACGAAACAGGCGGTTTGCAATATGCCGAAACCCAGATGAAAAAATACCAGGACGAGGCTTTTGAAATCCTGAACACCTTCCCGCCGAGTGATTCGCATAGTGCGCTGGAGCAGCTGGTACGTTTTACTACCGAGCGGAACAAGTAAAGATTCCTGCATTTAATTCGACATATTAAATTGTTCTCTGCTATCTTTATTCTGAGTTAATGGCATAATGATATGACAGCTAATAAAATCCCTTCGCTTTTTGAGTGGGCCGGTGGTATGCCGATGTTTGAAACTTTGTTTGATAAGTTTTACGATAAAGTTTTAGCCGACGAACTGCTGGAGCCGGTATTTAAGCACATGTCGGCACAGCACCGCCTGCATGTTGCCCATTTTGTTGCCGAGGTTTTGGGAGGGCCTAAAACTTACAGCGGGGAGGAGGGTAGCCATTTTATGATGATAAGCAAGCATCTGCAAAAGCACCTTACCGAGGCCCACCGCAAACGCTGGATGGAACTGCTGCTGCAAACTGCCGACGAATTACAATTACCGGATGACCCCGAATTCCGGTCGGCATTTTTGGCTTACCTGGAGTGGGGTACACGCATTGCGGTTATTAACTCAAAACAAAGCGAAACGACCGAGGCTACCGATGCACCAATGCCGGCCTGGGGCTGGGGTGTGCCAGGTGGGCCGTATATGCCGGGCGATGTGATTAAGTAAATAAGAACAGTAGTGCAAATAATATCGAATAATGAATTTCGAATGTCTAACACCGAAGTTTCTGTTCGTTATTCGGCATTGGATCTTCGGTGTTCGATATTTAAATCCTCCTAACTTTCTTAATTTAGCGACTTTACATACCGGACCCCTAATCTTTTGCGACATGCCAATGTTTTATCAGTACTTTTTAACTTGCCGAAACTTGTTAACTTCGTAAATGCAATCCTTTTTAAGCAGCCTTAAAATTACGCCTTTTGCCATACTGGATATCCTGTTGCTGGCAACCATCATATACCAGCTTTACAACCTGCTGCGTGGTACTATAGCCGCTAATATTTTTATCGGGCTTGCATTTATATACCTGCTGTACTTTATTGTGCCCGAAACCAAAATGCCGCTATTGGCCGGCATACTGAAAAAGGTGGTTGATGTGGGGATTATTGTAGTGATCATCGTTTTTCAGCAGGAAATCCGGAAGTTTTTGCTGCTGGTAGGTAAAAACGCGTCCTTGCAGCGTAACAAAGCCTGGTGGCAGTATTTTTTTGGTAAAAAGGAGGTGGAGAAAAACAACTACGCCCGCATTAAACCAATTATTGATGCCTGTAAAAGCCTGAAGCAAACAAAAACCGGCGCGCTCATTGTGTTTGCCAAATATTACGACGAACAATTTTACCAAAATAGCTGCGAGGTTGTTGAAGCCCGGATATCTAAACGATTACTGGAAAGTATTTTTCAAAAAACAAGCCCGCTGCATGACGGGGCCGTCGTGATTGCCGAAAACAAGATAAAATCGGCCAGCTGTATTTTACCGCTGACCGAGAAGACCGACCTGCCCGCGCAATTCGGCCTGCGCCACCGTGCCGGCATTGGCGTAACCGAGGCCAACGAAGCAACAGCCATCATTATATCCGAAGAAACCGGCGAACTATCCTACGCCAAACAAGGCAGGGTAAAAATGAATATCAGCTTTGCCGAACTGGAAAAGCTACTGAATAAGGATTTTTAGTTTTAACTATATAAACTTATCATTGTTAAACGTTTAATAAACAATGTTTAAAGGCCTCCGCTTAGATGATTTGATCACCGTATCCAACGTTTTACTTCGGCTGGCTGTGCGTTACCTGTTATTTGCAGGATCGTTTTACCTGGTGTTTTATGTTTGGAAGAATAAAACCATCTGGCGTGCCAAAATACAGCAGCGATATCCCGAAAATAAGCATGTGATTCGCGAGGTGGCGAACTCCTTTATCACCATCATTATTTTCGGCCTGGTTATCATGAGCGTTATTTACGCAAGTAAAGCTGGGTTAACCCGTATTTACCCCAATATCAGCGACAAAGGATGGGGGTATTACATCTTCAGTATTGTGCTGATGATATTGATGCATGATACCTATTTTTATTGGACACACCGTGCTATGCACTGGAAGCCTTTATTTAAGGCGGTACATAAAACGCATCACCTATCTACCAACCCAACCCCATTTGCGGCATACGCCTTTCATCCGCTTGAGGCGGTTATCGAAGTAGGTATTGTGCCCCTGATAGCTTTCACCATACCGTATCATGGTACAGCATTAACCCTGTTCTCGTTATATTCACTATTGCTCAATGTAACCGGGCACCTGGGTTTCGAGCTCTTTCCGAAAGGCTTTGCCAGTAATAAGCTGTTTAAATGGCATAATACCTCAACCCATCATAACATGCACCATCGCCTGGTTAAATGCAACTACGGCCTGTATTTTAACATCTGGGACAGGCTGATGGGCACCAACCATCCCGACTACGAGAAAAGCTTTGATGAAGTGGTAGAAAAGCGGGGAGCGTCTGTTGCGGTAGAAACTAATAAGGGTGTATTCATAGCGGAAGAGCAAGTGAGGTAGTTTTATACTTGGAGAAGCGTGCATACTTTTATTTTCAAGGCGCGAAGGCCTGGCGTCCTGAGTTGTAAAATCCTCGAATTCTGAAGGGGGAAATAACATATCAAAGACTGTCATCCTGAGGTACGAAGGATCTCACGAACTTTTCTATCGGTTATGCACAGTTGATAGATCCTTCGTACCCCAGGATTGACAGGGAAATTGGACAACCCCAGATAACGTTAATCCCCGAAATTTCGTGAAATTTTGCAACCCGCATAACATTGTTTTTACCTTATAAAAACCTTCTCCAATAATATCACGGTGTTGAATTTGCCAGGCTATCCAATTTAGGCGATCCATATCCTTTTATCAGCATTGTATAATGCATACCTGGCTCATCGGTTTTTACTATGGGCATCCTGTCGGTACTTGATACTTTAACAACCGGCATTAAATAGCGCATAGGTTGGGCATCCGGCATTTGCTGCACGCTGCCCGATAAAAAATCTTTTAACTGCGGTGTTACTGGTTTGGTTGCAAAAAAAGTGGTAACTGTTTTGGGCTTTAAAGTAGGGCTCCAGGTAATTTTACTATTAAAAAAAGGGTTAAGGGATATTTGCGCTTTTAACTGGCTTACACATGTGGCCAAAATGATAATTAACAGTGTTTTTTTCATAGCTGTAATAGGTTTACACTAAGATAAACACAAATGAGCATTATAAATGTTAAAAAAAGTTATTTAACATTTGTAGTAAAAAACATAGTTGCAAAAACTACGTTAGTTGGCAAACTGTAGCGGCCATCAAATGATAAAACAGATGGCCTGCTGTTAAATGGTAGATTTTATTATTTTTGTGAAAAATTTAAACCGATGAGCGAACTCATTAAAAAACAAGTTACTGATGCAAAGGCATCCATGGATAGGGCCATTGAGCATGCCGATAACGAATTAAATAAAATACGTGCCGGTAAAGCAAGCCCATCGATGCTGGATGACGTTACGGTTGATTATTACGGTACGGCAACCCCTTTAAGCCAGGTTGGTAGCGTAAACACCCCTGATGCCCGAACAATTATTATACAACCCTGGGAAAAATCGTTGCTTGCCCCTATAGAAAAAGCAATTATAGCGGCTAACCTTGGTGTTAACCCGCAAAATGATGGTATTATCATCCGTATAAACGTGCCGCCGTTAACCGAAGAGCGCCGCCGCGATTTAGTTAAAAAAGCAAAAGGCGAAGCCGAAACCGGTAAAATAGCTATCCGCAACATTCGTAAAGATGCCAACGAGAAGATCAAAAAATTGAAATCGGAAGGTGTATCTGAAGATGAAATAAAAGTAGGCGAGGCAGAAGTTCAAAAACTTACCGATGCTTATATCATCAAAGTTGATCAGCTTTCTGAAGCCAAAGAAAAAGATATCATGACGGTTTAATATTAACCTTATGTCAAATTAAAAGGGAATGAGCTACTTAGCCATTCCCTTTTTTTATTTTTACTGCCGAAACATGAATATATTACTTTCTTACTTGAAAAAACACCGCTGGATAGTGGTGATGGCGCTGTTTCTGGCTGCCATGAATATTGGGTTTTCATTGCTTGATCCGTGGATAACCGGCCGCATTGTTGACCGCGTTATTGAAAAACGGGGCACGCTGCATTACGAGGAGTATCTGCGGCAGGTGTTAATGCTGGTCGGTGCAGCCATCGGCGTAGCCATGGTATCGCGTATAGCAAAAAATTTCCAGGACTACTTTACCAATATTATTACCCAAAAGGTAGGTGCAGCAATGTATGCTGATGGCCTGAAACACTCGTTAGAACTGCCTTACCAGGTTTTTGAAGATCAGCGCAGCGGTGAGACACTTGGTATTTTACAAAAGGTACGGTTAGATTGCGAAAAGTTTATCACTTCGTTTATCAGTATATTATTTGTATCCCTTATCGGGATGGTGTTTGTAATTGTATACTCGGTAAGTGTAAATTACCAGGTAACTTTAGTTTATTTTGCTGCTATACCCATTATTACTTTTGTGAGCATGGCCATGAGCCGTAAAATCAAAACCATCCAAAAGAAAATAGTATCTGAAACTACCGCACTGGCCGGATCTACTACCGAATCATTAAGAAATATTGAATTGGTAAAAAGCCTTGGTTTGGCCAAGCAGGAAATAGAACGGCTGAATAACACCACTTACAAAATACTCGACCTGGAACTAAAGAAAGTAAAATATGTACGTAGCATGAGCTTTGTACAGGGCACTACTGTAAATTTTGTGCGGAGCGTAATGGTGGTTGTGCTATTGATGCTGATATTTAAAGGATCGTTATCGCCGGGACAATATTTTAGCTTCTTGTTTTACTCCTTCTTTTTGTTTAATCCGCTGCAGGAGCTTGGCAACGTGATATTGTCATGGCGCGAGGCCGAGGTTTCATTAGGGAATTTCAAAGGCATTTTGAGCACCCCGATTGATAAAAAACCAGAGAAACCCGTAATGGTTGATAAAGTAAATACATTAACCTTCAGCAACGTTACTTTTAAGCACTTAACCGCCAACCGCAACGCGCTTAACCACATTAGTTTTGAAACGAATACCGGCGAAACCATTGCCTTTGTTGGTCCGTCGGGCTCGGGTAAAACTACACTGGTAAAACTGCTGGTTGGTTTATACCAACCGTTGGAGGGCGATGTTTTATACAACAATATTTTAAGCAAGGAGATTGACCTTGATCAGCTGCGTGAGAAAATTGGCTTTGTAACACAGGATACCCAGTTGTTTTCGGGTACCATCCGCGAGAACTTATTATTCGTTCGCCCTGATGCTACCGATGAAGAGTGTATGAACGTATTGCAGCGTGCTGCCTGCCAAACCCTGCTGGCAAGGGCCGATAAAGGCCTGAGCACTGTTATTGGCGAGGGCGGCGTAAAAGTATCCGGCGGCGAGAAACAACGCCTCTCGATAGCCCGTGCGCTGTTACGCAAACCCGATATCCTGGTATTTGATGAAGCTACTTCATCTTTGGATTCCATCACCGAAGAGGAGATCACCGAAACTATACGCAATGTATCCGAAAATGAAAATCATATCACCATACTGATAGCCCACCGCCTATCTACAATTATGCACGCCGATTGTATTTACGTATTAGAAAAAGGCCGCATCATTGAATCGGGCCGTCACCTTGATCTGATCAGCCAAAAGGGTTTATATTATGCCATGTGGAGACAGCAAATAGGCGAAAAGATTACCGTCGAAGTGGAGTAGGGGGGAAAAGTTCGCGAATAGATGCTTCGTGCAGCATGACAGTCTTTTGTTTTGCCCGCTTTAGAATTTAGCGCAATTTCACGACAGCGTATAACAATCGTCTTGTTTTGAACGTAATCCCTCGGCAGACACAGCCATCCCAACCATAGTTCCCCCTTCAGGGGGTTAGGGGGGCTAAACGTTTTTATCATCAATGATTTTAAAAAATTCATCGCGGTAGGTATCTCCTACCGGGATAATTTTGTCGCCTATCTGGATGCGGCTGCGCTCGATGCTGTCAATTTTGTTAAGTGCTACAATGTATGATTTATGTACCCTTACAAAATGCCTTTCGGGCAGGGCATCTTCCATTTTTTTCATGCCTTGCAGTGTAATGATGCGCTCTGCACATGTAAATATGGAGATGTAGTCTTTCAGCCCCTCGATAAACAAAATATCGTGCAGGTAAACTTTTTGAATTTTGTGCTCCGTTTTTACAAAGATAAAATCTGTCGAAAAATCATCCTGCTGTGCAGGCTCGGTCTGGATAACCGTTTTGGTAACGGGCTGTATGATGCTTTGCGCCTTTTGTACCGATTTAAAAAACCTGTCAAAAGCTATTGGTTTCAGCAGGTAATCAACCACATCCAGCTCATAGCCTTCCAGCGCGTACTGGGGGTAAGCTGTGGTAAGTATTACCTTGGCTTTGCCGTTTGCTATTTTTAAAAACTGGATGCCGGTAAGTTCGGGCATTTGCACATCTAAAAACACCAGGTCGACATTGCCGGCCTGTACCAGGGTAAGGGCTTCAATGGGGTTGGTTGTGGCTTTCACCAATTGCAAAAAAGGCATTTTGGATATATAATCTTCCAAAATATGCAGCGCTAAAGGCTCATCATCAACTACCAGGCATCTGATCATTTTGTAAAAATAAACACTAATTGCACGAATTTTTTCGAATTACACAAATTTATTGCACACTAATTATGACGGATGTATCCGAATTGCACGAATTGAAGAGATTTACCCTTCGGCATGTTCTTTTATTCCGCATCCTCCCTCATTCGAGCAATTCGACTCAATTCGTGAAAGTTAGTGTGTCTATAATGGCGTTAACTCTACCGATTTGTAAAATATTTCGGCCCCTTCAGATTGCAGCAATATCTTGCCCTCTGTTACCGAACCCGTACCCCAGTTTACCAGGTGCCCATTTACATAATGTTCAATTTGGTTGCCGTTGCAAATAATCTCCAGCGTATTCCATTCGCCGCGCGGCTTTTCAAAATTTGCCGTGCGGAAAATATGCTTTTGATCCCAGGCAAACTCCCATTTATTGGGCGAATCTACATTGGTATGTTTTACGCACCAAAAATCGCCGCAATCCTGCTCCTGTATCTGAAATTCTATTGACTTTGGCCAAACGGTATCTTTTTCCATCAATCCAAAATGATAAAGGATACCGGCATCCCGCTTACCAGTCTGGCGCGGAAAGTATTGTTTGGTGCCCCATTTGAATACTACTTTAAGATAATAATCGGAGTATGATTTAAGCGTACTCATATAGCCAAAATATTTACCCATTACATGCACCGCGCCATTTTCTACGATGAAATTGTTATGGATATCGTTGTTTTTACCCAGTGTATCTAAAAACGAATACCAGCCTGTTTTATCCCGGCCATTAAAAAGCTTTTGAACGTTGATTTCCCTGATCCAGATATTGCGGAACGATACCGGGAATTCATGCTCCTGCAGCAATAAGGGCTGGGCAAAATTGTGCTTGGTGTATTTAGGCTGGCCAACATGGGCCACTGTGCCTTTTATGGCTACATGGTTTTGCACCAGCACGCCGTTATGTAATACCGTAATGTACGCCGGTGTTTTAAGCGAACTATCTAAATTGAAACGCGGGGCTGTGTATATGATATCATACTTTTGCCATTCGCCAGGTTTAAGTGAAGCGTTTACTAAAGGCACATGCTGTTTATAAATGGAACCGGCCTGCCCGTTGGAGTAGGTTCGGTTTTTATAACTATCCAGTATCTGCAGTTCGTAACGGCTTTGCATTATTACGCCGCTGTTGCCGCGCTCCTGCCCTTCGCCTTTTACAATGGCCGGTGTGCGCCATTCAATGTGCAGCTGGCAATCGGCAAAGTTTCTTTTGGTAATGATGGAGCCGCTGCCGGGTTTAACGGTGAGGATGCCATCTTTAATTGTCCAGCCGGGGGGCATCCCTTTTTGATCTGTCCATTCGTTCAGATTTTTTCCATCAAACAAAATAATGGCGTCTGATGGCGCTTTGTTGCCAACGCCCGGTTGTACTATGGCTGGTTCCGGATCCCAAACTTCGGTAAGTTTTGGATCATTTTGTGCCAATGCGTTGTATCCGCGTACGGCCAACAACAGCATTAATAAAGAGGCTTTTAACTGGTTCATGGTTTGGGTATTATCTTATAATCAGTTTAAAAAAGGTTTAACTAAAGATATCCAATTTTCCTGTCATCCTGAGGGACGAAGGATCTATCAGCTGTGCATGACCGATAGAAAAGTCTACAAATAGATGCTTCGTACCTCAGCATGACAGGGGAACTTTCACAAGATTATCGATAATTCACAAGTATACGTATCTTCTGTATCCCTGATATTTAACGTATACTTACCGGGGTATAAAAGATTAAGCCGCCTTTGCACATTGGTTAACCCTATACCGCCTATTGCATCGCGGTTATGGGTGTGTTTTTTATTTTGAATGTAGAAGTGCAGTTTGCATTCGTCAACATTAATGAGCAGTTTAATGGGTGTCATCACATCATTGGCCACGCCGTGTTTAAAAGCATTTTCGATAAATGCTATTAACAATAGTGGCACAATTTGCTGGTTGGTTACGTCGCCCATTACCTTGAAATCAATAAAAGCCTTGTTGCCGAAACGGATTTTTTGCAAATCGATGTAGTTATGCAGGTATTGAAGCTCTTTGCTTAAATCAACCCGGTTATCGTTGCACTCATAAAGCATGTAGCGCATAATTTCGGATAGCTTTAGGATAGCCTCGGGCGTGGTGTCGGATTTTTGATAGGCCAGTGAATAAATGCTGTTTAAGGAGTTAAATAAAAAGTGCGGGTTTATCTGCGACTTTAAAAAAGCCAGTTCAGCAGTCAGCCGTTGGTTTTCTAAGTCGCGCTGGATGCGTTCATTCAGGAACCAATCTGTAGTAAACTTGAGTACGGTGCTTAAAAAAAAGAAAATGAGGCTTGTAAAAACTGTGCTGAAAAAATAGTGCGAGAAGCTTACCTCGTGCCCTTTGTTGCGCATCAGTATTACATCTTTAAATGCCAGCCCCACCCCGTATTTGATAACTCCGAAAATTATAATGGTTACCAAAACTATACACGCGTAGGCCCAATAACGTTTTTTGTCTAAAAAACGGGGAATGTAAACAAGAAAGTTAATGTAAAACAGGCCGATATTGATTGCCGGGAATATCAGGAATATTACAATTAAATCCCTGAATGTAATATGATCGTTCATCCGGGCCAGGAAAATGAACAGCGAGATCATCCCCAGCCAAAAAAGGAAATGCCAGAAAATATGCCAGGCTGTTTTTAAACCGCGTGTTTGATTATCAGGTGAAATAGTGTTCTGCATGTGCCGTTTTATCCCTTAATAAAAAGGTTTAATGTGATGTAATTTAGTATTTTGATTGTTATACGGGTGTTTATTTATATGTAGTAATTCAATTTGTCGATGAACTGGCTTTTATAATCGATGAACTGGTTAAAATGTTGAAAAAGGCGTTCATCTATAAACTCCGTGTGTTGGTCTAATACTTTTTAGCAGGTGGTAAAATAAGTATTTCTTTGTTCTATCAAATCACTCGCAATGAAAACGCTTATCAAAAATTCTAATCCTTTTATCATGTTGTTGATACCAGTAATGTTTGCCCTAATTTTAGGTGTAAGCTACCAGTTTGAACAAAAAAAGGAATCAGCAGTAATGGGTACATCAGCTGTACACGCTACCTCGTTGTTTTACAAAGGTATTACCCTTGTTAAAACTGTTTGCTCAGTTGCCAAAAGCAACAATGTATGGTAATTAGTACCGAAGGGTTATCCTTCAACTTCGGTAACCAGCAGGTGGTTAAATCACTTGCACTACAGGTACCCGAAGGAAGCATATATGGTTTTCTTGGCCCAAATGGTGCCGGGAAAACCACTACTATCAAACTCCTGTTAAATCTGCTCAAAATACAAAGTGGTAGTATCCAAATATTTGAACAGGACGTTCAACATCACCGCACTCAAATTTTATCGCAAATAGGTTCGCTTATTGAGCAGCCTGCCATATACCAACACCTTACCGGGAAAGAGAATTTATTAAACAGGGCCCTGTTATTACAGGTACCTGCTAAACGCGTTGACGAAATGCTGGCGCTTGTACAGCTTACCAATGCGGCCCATAAAAAAGCCGGGCAATACTCCCTGGGTATGAAACAACGCCTGGGCATTGCGCTTGCCCTGCTTGCCGATCCCAAACTCTTAATTCTTGACGAACCTACCAATGGCCTTGATCCTAACGGGATAATCGAAGTGCGTGAGTTGCTGATTAAACTGGTTAGCCAGTATAAAAAAACGGTATTTATATCCAGCCATCTACTTGCCGAGGTGGAACGCATGGCCACCCATGTAGGCATTATTAACAAAGGCGAACTGCTGTTTCAGGGCAGTATCGGCGAGTTACAGGCCCTAAGCCAGCCCCTGGTTTGCGTCGAGACAGATAACACAGTTGATGCAGCAAACCTGCTTACCCGTAACGGTTATACCGTTAGCGATGTTACCGATAGTTACCTGTATGTGCCCTATATCAGTAAACAAAAAACTGCCGATATTAATGCGCTATTGCACGGTAACGGCCATGCCATATTCAGTATAGGCAAACAGCAAAAAGATTTGGAACGCCTGTTTTTAGATATTACCCAAAAAGCCTGAACCCCATGAAAGGATTTATACTATCGTTCCGGTCGGAATTTTACAAAAGCCGTAAAACGTTGGGTTTTTGGGCGGCCATCATATTGCCACTGTTTATTTGCACTTTACTTTTTGTAGGCTTTTACCTTAAGGCCGAAAAGCTTACGGGTACGCCACCCATGATGCTGTGGCTGCAATTTGCCGGCGCCATATTAGGCGTAATGGGTTCATTACTGCTGCCTATGTTTATTATTTTTATAGCCTACTCGGTAAATAGTATCGAGCATAAGGCCGACACCTGGAAAAGCCTGTTTAGCCTGCCAATTTCGCGCTGGGCGGTGTACGGCGCCAAATATACCTATGCTGTATTTTTAGTGTTTTTAACGCTTGCACTGTTTGTGCTATTTACTATAGGCTTTGGCAATTTACTAAGTATTGTAAAGCCCGAACTTAGGTTTGATAATTATCACATGGAAAAGGAGCTGGCGCAGATATATTTTAAATTGTTTTTATCATCGCTGGGCATCTTATCCATCCAATTCCTGCTCAGTTTGCTTTGGGCCGATTTTTTAAAGCCAATGGGCATCGGCTTTGTATGTACTATAACGGGCGTTATCCTGGCCTCAAAAAACTGGGAGTATTGTTATCTTTTCCCTTATTCGCATCCAATGGAAGCTATAACTACCATGATGCATCGTGGGGAGGGCGCACCAAAAGGTATTGAAATAGATGTGTTTACCAAGGATGTTTTTGTAAGTATGGCAGTAGCGGCTGTTGTATTTATTGCAGGATATTTTATTGTGCAGAGGAAAAGCGTTAAATAAAACACGATTAAAGGATTGGGCAGGATTGACAGGATTTTTTGCTGTGAGCTTTGAATATATTTATGTAGACGTGTAGCACACGTATTTTTTGGTTAAAGAAGCTTTTTTAACCAAACCTGGTAATCGGTATTATCATCTATGCCGTTATGATGCTGCCCTTTCAGCACAATTAGCTTATCGCCTGGCTTAAAGTATTTTTGGAGTCGCCTGGACGATGATTGGTTTATCAACTCATCTGCATCACCATGAAAAATGATAATAGGAGCAGAGGTATGTTGGATGTACTTATAAGTTTGGAGTGGGTATTTTAAAATAAAAGAGGGCAAAAATGGATACAGAGTTTTCGCCTCATCAGCCAGGCTATAATAAGGAGCAAGCAGGATGAGTTTTTGCGGATGATTTTGTGATGCCAGCCAGGCGGCCATGCCCGTGCCGATAGAATATCCCAGTATGACAATTTGATTTTCGGGATATAATGTTTTGACATGTTGGTATGCCATTTTTACAGCGTCAAGAAGTTGCTGTTGCGATTTGATATGACCGGTACTTTTGCCGTAGCCCGGATAGTCAAGCATAAATACATCGTAGCCTAAGTTGTTGTAATTGTCTGCAACGGTATGCCAGCTATCGATTGTACCACCATTGCCATGCAGGTAAAAAACAAGCCCTTTTGGTTGTGGGGCGATGAATAAAACGCCGTTTAATGTATTGCCATCGGCAGTTTTTATATTATACTCTTTGTAAGCCGACCGAAAACCGTACTGATATCCGGCAGGATACCGCGTTCCCTGGAAGATCAAATCATCCTGCGAAAAATAAAAGAAACAACAAATGGCCAGGTAAATACCCGTAAAAATACCAATAACCCAAAGCGTTACTTTTAAAATGATGGTCATGTTTTGCTTAAACATATCAGTCCTGCTAAACATAGATGTCAAAAAGAGTAAAGAGCAGGGAGATGCGTTTTTAAAATCCTGTTAATCCTGCAAAATCCTTAAATCGTGTTAAACGAAGAAAGCCCCGGGTTATCCGGGGCTTTCGCAAATAATGTTTTTATTAACGATTATTTTTGTTTGAACTGAACGCGACGGTTTAATACACGACCATCTTCTGTTGAGTTATCAGCAATTGGCATAGTTTCGCCGTAGCCTTTGATTTTTACTTTTTTAGCATCAACACCTGAGTTAACTAAGTAAGTTTTTACAGAGTTAGCGCGGTCTTTTGATAAAGAAAGGTTGTGAGCAGCAGTACCTTCAGATGAAGCAAAGCCATCAACCTCAACACCTTTACCAGAAGCACGCAGATCAGCAGATGTAGCATCTAACACTGGGTAAGATGAAGTACGTAATACTGAGCTATCAAATTCAAACTGGATGTTTGAGTAAGCAGTACCTTTAGGGGCAAGGCCAGCTCCACCAAGTGAATCAACTGGTTTAGGGAATACGATAACACAACCAGAACCATCAACTACGCTGCCTGCAGCAGTACCTGGGCATTTGTCAAATTGATCAGCAACGCCGTCACCGTCTGAATCTTTTTTCAGGTCGTTAACAGCAGTTTCTACGTTTGTTACACGGCCTTTTAAAGCTTCAACCTCTGCGCGTAAAGCTGCATCGTACAATTCGTCATACATCTGAGCAACTGGGTTTACCCACTCTAAGTTCTGTTTTGTTTTCGGACCGAAAGTGTACTCTAAGCCACCGTAAGTATATGAGTAGTGGTTAAAGATAGGATAAGTGTGGAAACCAGAGAAGTTATAACCCTGAACAAAGCTAATTGTATAGCCTAAGTTCAGCGCTAACGCATCGCTAAGTTTGAATTTAGCACCTAAGCCTACTGGAGCATATAACTCTTTTACAGAGCTTGGGTAACTGCCTACAGAACCAGTAACCGAAGTAAATGATTTTGGTTTGTAGATGTCTAAACCTAAACCGGCAGAACCGTAAAAGTTAAGACTGTTTTTGCGGTGTAAAAAGCTAACGCTTGCAATGTTGAATACACCGCTTAATGAAAATGCGTTAAACGAGGTTTTGTAGTCAACGTAACCAAATTTCTCGGTGCCGGCTTCGTCTTTACCTTTAACCTGGCCACCAAGGTAGTCAAGTTGTAAGCTAAAGGTGTGTGACAATTGTTGCCTTAATGACACACCGTAACCCAAATCAACGGTAAACTTGTTTGTTGCGTTGTTGGTGAATGGAACAAGTCCATCTGTAATACCCGCGCTAACGCCGATACTAAATGTGTTGTACTGTCCGATGCCGCCAAACAATTTGGCAGATCCTGTTTTTGTGGAGTCGGTTTGGGCGCTAGCCATACCCGCAACCATCAAAGAAGCAATTGACAGTGCTGCTGTTTTCTTTAATGTAGAATAATTCATAGTTTTTAAGATTAAACGATTTTAATTGTGATTTTTTTCAAATTTAGTAATTATGTTTGAAACGATGACCAAACATTGTTCCAAAAATTGTAATAGTTACACAAATAAGTAAAAAAAATTGATTTATTAAAATAATCAAGAGTTAAATATGAAATATTTGGAAATTTTAAACTCCTTATTTACAAATAATAGAAAAAATTTCGTTTCGAGAACAAAATCGGGCTCGCTGGCCATTTTTCACTCGAATGATGAGTTTCCGGTGAGTGGCGACCAGGTTTTTGCTTTTAAACAGAATCCAGACTTTTTTTACCTCACTGGCATTGACCAGGAGCAAAGCGTATTGTTACTGTACCCCGATTGTCCTAATAAAGCATACAGAGAAGTACTTTTTTTAAGACAAACCAACGAACACATTGCAGTTTGGGAAGGACATAAGTACACAAAAGAGGAAGCAAGGCAAGTTTCTGGTATCGAGAGTGTTTACTGGCTGCATGAATACGACGCTATTTTGCATAGCGTCATTAACTATGCCGAAAATATTTACATCAACACCAACGAAAACGACAGGTATGCACATACTGTACCATACCGGGATATGCGAATGTACGAAGCCTTACGCCAAAAATACCCGCTGCATAAATACGAACGCTCGGCATTGATATTAAGGGATTTGAGGGTTGTAAAATCGGAGCTGGAAATTGAGCTGATTCAAAAGGCCTGCAACATCACCAACGACGCTTTTGTGCGCGTTTTAAAATTTGTAAAGCCCGGTGTTGCCGAGTATGAGATAGAGGCCGAAATTATACACGAGTTTTTACGGCAAAGGGCTACAGGCCACGCTTATAGCCCCATAATTGCTTCGGGTAAAAATGCCAACGTGCTGCATTATATTGATAACAACCAGGTTTGCAATGATGGTGATGTGATCCTGTTTGATTTTGGTGCCCAGTACGCCAATTACAATGCTGATATGAGCCGGTCGGTGCCGGTTAACGGCAGGTTTACCCCACGGCAGCGTGCTGTTTATGATGCAGTGTTAAGGGTGATGCGTGAAGCAAGCAGCATGATTGTAGCCGGTACTGTTTTAAGCGAATACCAGGACGAAGTTGGCAAGATAATGACCAGCGAACTGATAGGCCTTGGATTGCTTGATAAACATGATGTTGAAAAACAGGATGCCAATGCCCCGTTATATAAAAAATATTTTATGCATGGCACATCGCATCACCTGGGTTTAGATGTGCATGATTTTGCAAGCCGATATAAGAAATTCGAGGTTGGTAATATACTGACCTGTGAGCCTGGTATTTATATTCCGGATGAAGGCCTGGGAATCAGGATTGAAAATAATATATTGATTACTGCGAACGGTAACCGCGACCTGATGGTTAATATCCCTGTGGAGGCGGAGCATATTGAAGAGATCATGAATAATTTATAGTCGAAAGCCTTAAATTCTAAGTTGAAAATGGCAATCCAGACTTAGAACTCAAGGCTTTCGACTTAGGCCTTGTCAAGTTGCTATAAATACGAATCAACAAAACTATAAAGGTTAAAATCTTTACGCTTTAAAGCTTCAGTAACATCTTGCTGAAGCTTTTTTTTATCTATATGCTGCGTTAATTTGTAGGCTAACAGCTTGTAAGCCTTCTCGGTAAGTAGTAGCTTTCGGCGTGGGTTTTTTATGTGTGCAGGTGTTTTTATAAACTCAGCAACTTCGGCAATCCCTGCCCCCATCGATGCTGCCGTTTTGAATACCGGTGGCTGCCCGTCTTTTTTTTGCCCTATGATCTTCTTCAGGTTATTGGCAAAAACATCGGCGTCGGCCCTGTCGGCTTTGTTAACAATGAAGGCATCGGCAATTTCCATCAGGCCCGATTTAATGTGCTGCACTTCGTCGCCACCTTCGGGTACCAATACCACAAGGGTAACATCGGCCAGCCCGCTTATTTCAATTTCCGACTGGCCAACACCAACGGTTTCTATCAGTACATAATCAAACCCGGCTGCACGTAATACATCCGCCATTTCGATGGTTTTGGCTGATAAACCGCCCAACGAACCACGTGTAGCCAGCGAGCGGATAAAAACATCGGGATGGTTAAAGTGCGAAGACATCCGGATCCTATCGCCCAGCAGAGAGCCGAAGTTAAACGGCGATGTTGGATCGATGGCCAAAACGGCTATTTTGCTGCTGTCTTTTAAAAGTAAATCTATTAAGGCATTTACCAGGGTGCTTTTGCCGGCGCCCGGTGGGCCAGTTATGCCTATTACCGGTGTAGGTTTATTAAATGTAAGGCCCTTTAATAGTTCCTGGCTTCCGGGCAGGTCGTTTTCAACAATGGTTAGTGCACGGGCAACCTGTTTAAAGTCAATGATATTTGTCATTCCGGTTTTGTTAAAAACAGCTGCCCCATTCATATTTGTAAATGCAAATGACGAAAATTATCATAATAAAAGGCAATTTAATCTTTATTATTGCACCTGTACGGCTGTGTTGAGTTTTAAGTTCTGAGTAAAAAAAGAATAGATACGGCGTTCGGCCCCAACAGCATATTCAACGTTTGCAACAATGCCCCAGCCCCTCAAAACAAAAATACAGCACATATTAATAAGCCGCACAGATGCTATCGGCGATGTGGTGCTTACCCTGCCCATGGCTGCTTATATTAAAGAGCTGTTACCAGGAGCAGTGGTTTCGTTTTTAGGGCGCACTTATACCCAGCCGGTCATAAATACCTGTTCAGCGGTTGATATTTTTATTAACTACGACGAAATAAAAAAGCTATCCCAAACGGAGCAAATTAACTATCTGAACGGTGAAAAAATAGACATTATTATTCACGTTTTCCCTAATAAGCATGTGGCCCAAATAGCCAGGGCCGCGGGTATTAAATTACGGATAGGTACCACAAATCGAGTGTTTCATTGGTTTACCTGTAACAAGCTGGTAAAACTAAGCCGTAAAAAATCCGATCTGCACGAAGCACAACTCAACCTTATCCTGTTAAAACCTTTGGGCCTTGCAGCTGTACCATCGTTACAGGATATCATTGCGCATATCAGGTTTGAAAACAAGGCGTTGCTTCCTCCAGAATTAGCAGGTAAACTATCCGGCGATAAATTTAACCTCATCATCCACCCCAAATCGCACGGTAGCGGAATGGAGTGGGGGCTTGATAATTACGCGATGCTTATTAATGTGCTGTCATCGAATATATTTAATATTATTATAACCGGCTCAGATAAAGAAAAAATATTGCTGGCCGATTGGATTACAACCCTGCCAGCTACCGTGGTTGACATGACCGGTAAAATGAGTTTACCACAACTTATTAGTTTTATCAGCCAGGTAGATGGGCTGATAGCTTCGGGTACAGGGCCCTTGCATATAGCCGCTATGGCAGGGATAAATACCCTTGGGTTGTTCCCATCGGTAAGGCCTATTCATCCCGGGCGCTGGGCACCATTGGGTAAAAAGGCCGGTTTTTTGGAAAGCGGGACAGATAATCTGCTGCCACTGTCGGTAAACCTGGTAACAGAAAAACTAACCAGCTGGCTGCGATAGCAGATAAACGGTGGCCTTTAAAGCCAATTATTGTACTTTTGCCCAATTCATAACGCATAAAAATTAAAAGTTAATGACCCTGATAGATAACAAACAGATAAAGCATATTTTAATAAACAGGATTGATGCCATGGGCGATGTGGTATTGCAACTGCCCACCTGTATTTATTTAAAACAGTTATATCCGGATGTTACCATTAGCATGTTGGGCCGTAGCTACACTAAGCCAGTGGTTGATGCCTGCAAGGCAATTGACCATTTTATTAATTATGATGAGATTGGCGCTTTATCAACAAATGAGATAGCTGCTATTTTCAAAGAAAAAGGCATTGACGCGATAGTGCATGAGTTTCCGAAAAGGCATATTGCCGAAGCCGCCAAAAAAGCAGGGGTAAAACTAAGGATAGGTACCACAAGCCGTAATTATCATTTTTTTACCTGTAACCGGTTAATCAGGTTAAGCAGGGGCAAATCAGACCTGCACGAAGCACAGCAAAATATTTATTTGTGCAAACCGCTTGGCGTTACCCATATCCCAACGCTTGGCACTATAGCATACTATTATAAAGATAACTTTAGGCCATCTATAGAATTACCTGCCCGGTTTAAAGATCAGCTAACTGACGATAAGTTTAATTTAATTATCCACTCCAAATCAAACGGTAACGGCAGGGAGTGGGATATGGATAGGTTTACTGCCCTTATTAAGTTTTTACCGGCAGATAAGTTCCGCATTTTTATCACGGGGTCTGAAAAAGAACATGAGTTATTTAAAACATGGATTCCGAAACTGCCGGAACATGTAATTAATTTAAGCGGCAAAATGTCACTTAACGAATTGATTGCCTTTATATATAACGCAGATGGTTTGCTCGCGTCGGGAACGGGGCCACTGCATGTTGCAGCCGCTTCGGGCATTCACACGCTGGGTTTATTCCCAATTTCCAGGTCAATAAACGCCACTCGCTGGGCCCCCCTGGGCATCAAAGCCGAGCATATTGAAAGCGACTCGGATACCCTGGACAGTATTTCTGTTGAGATGGTTTTTGACAGGATAAGCTACTGGGTTAAGTAGGCAGCAATAATTAAAGCCTTATCATCGTTTAAAATACGCCCCAAAAACTAAGTATTTATAATAGCCGCTATTTAGTTAATTTTGCGGTTCAACTTTTTGAATGAAAACTTATTTCAGATTACTATCGTTTGCAAAACCCATCGAAAAGTTTGCAATTCCCTATATTATCTTCACCTTACTTTATGTAGTATTCAGTACGTCTGTATTAGGTTTACTGGGGCCTTTATTGAACACTTTATTCCATGTTGGTGCCAGCAAATGCGACCCAAAAACGGTTGCTGTTGCCGCGAAAGATATTTCGACGTTTGATATATCGGGCTGGTTTAAATATTACACCAATCATTTTATAGCCCTTTACGGCGAGTGGGGAGCGCTTAAATTTGTATGTGGCGTAATTGTAATTGCTGTTTTTTTAGGTAATATATTCAGGTACCTGTCGCAGCGTATAATGGAAAGCCTTCGCATCCACACATTGTTAAGAATCCGTAAAGCAGTGTTTGATAATGTAATGCGCCTGCATATGGGCTTTTTTAGCAATGAGCGTAAAGGCGATATCATGTCTAAAATTGCATCAGAGGTTCAGCAGGTGCAGTTTTCGGTAACAGGCACTTTGCAGGTTATTTTTAAAGAACCCTTACTGTTAATAGGCTACCTGGTTTGGTTGTTTATTATATCTCCAAGGCTTACATTGATATCGTTGTTAATTATCCCGGTAGCCGGTTTTTTAATTTCGCGCATCGTAAAAAAATTGCGGTCACAAGCTATAGCAGCACAAAACTCCTATGCCAACATGATCGCCTATCTTGATGAAGCATTATCCGGCATAAAGATCATTAAAGCATTTAATGCTACCGATTTTATTATCAAACGCTTTGATGATGAGAATACGAATTATTCAAAAATCACGCGGTCGATGTCAAAACGGCAGCAGCTGGCGTCGCCGGTATCTGAAACGCTTTCGGTAACCATGATCTCGTTTGTGGTACTTTACGGGGGATACCTCATTTTTAATAAAAAATCAGACCTGGATGCCGGGCAGTTTATAGCCTATATCGCACTGTTTTCGCAGCTGATGCGCCCGGCCAAAGCTATTGGCGATGCCTTTAGTAATATCCATTCGGGTTTGGTGGCCGGCGAAAGGATTTTGGCCCTCATTGATGAAAAACCGCTTATCCAAGATGCTCCGGATGCCATTGTTATAGATGAATTTAAAGAGAGCATCCGCCTGGAGAATGTATCTTTTGCGTACAAGGAGAAAGAGGTTTTGAAAAACATCACCTTAACCCTGCCTAAAGGCAAAACAATAGCTTTGGTTGGCCCATCTGGCGGTGGTAAATCAACACTAATGGACATGCTGCCAAGGTTCATTGAGCCTATAAGCGGACATATCATGATAGATGACCACAACATTCAGGCTATTACAACTACCTCGCTGCGTAATTTAATGGGTTTTGTTAACCAGGAATCGATATTGTTTAATGATACCATTTTTAACAATATTGCCTTTGGTAAACCCAATGTAACCCAGGAGCAGGTAGAAGCAGCCGCGCGTATTGCTAATGCCCATAATTTTATTTTAGAAACCGACAGCGGATACGAAACTAACACCGGCGATCGCGGCTCAAAACTATCCGGTGGGCAAAGGCAACGTATTTGTATAGCCCGTGCAGTTTTGAATAATCCGCCTATCATGTTATTAGACGAGGCCACATCGGCATTGGATACCGAATCGGAAAAACTGGTGCAGGAGGCTTTAAATAACCTGATGCAAAACCGTACCTCGCTGATTATTGCGCACCGCCTGAGTACTATTCAAAATGCCGATTTAATTATTGTACTGGATAACGGCCGGGTTGCCGAGCAGGGCACCCACCTGGAGCTGATGAACCATAACGGTGTTTACCGCAGGCTGATTGATATGCAAACATTTACAGCGGATTAATAAAATAGCATTGTCAACAAATTTTTGATTAAGCAAAATGATACAAAAAAAAAGTTTTATAGGTACTTACTGGCTTAAATACACCAATAGGGAAGGCTATAAAACTTACAAGTGGGAGTTAAGCAATTATAAGAAAGTAGAATTTATACAGTTTTTAACCGGTAATGAACGCTTAACCACGCCGGCTAAAATTCAGGTTGCTGCCAAAACCAATCATCAGCTCAATTTAAATCACAGTGGCAATGCCGGCGATATCATATATGCTATGGCCACTATAAAAAAGCTGGCCGAAACGGTTAAGGTGCCCATCAACTTATATTTACGGGCCGGTCAGCCTTTAATGATAGCCAATCCTGCAAAGCACCCCTTAGGTGGTGTAATGCTCAATGCCAAAATGATAGATATGCTGACGCCTTTAATTAGTTCGCAACCGTACATCAATACCTTGAGTGAATTAAAGGATGAGGTTATTGACGTCGATCTTGATTTTTTCAGAGCCGGGCATATCCCTATGGATAGGTGCAACATTGCCCACTGGTGCGCCTACGTTACCGGCGTAACACCCGATCTTTGGAAAAGCTGGCTTGATGTTGAGCCGGATAAGGCCTTTGCCGGTTACATAGTTATTGCCCGCAGCGAAAGGTACCGGAATATAACCACCGATTATTCATTTTTGAGTAAGTATGATAAATTGAAATTTATAGGGGTTGAATCGGAGTATGAGGATATCAAAAAACAAATCCCCAATATTGAATGGGTGCAGGTAAGCGATTTTTTACAAATGGCGCGGGTAATAGCCGGTTGTAAATTTTTTATCGGTAACCAATCGTTCCCATTCTCAATTGCCGAAGCCCTTAAAGTGCCCCGGATACTGGAGGTTTGTTATGATGTGATAAATGTGGTGCCAGAAGGGCCTGGCGGGCACGATTTTCTTTTCCAGGATCATTTTGAATCTTTAGTTGCAGAGCTTTACACCAAAATAGCATAGGTATGATTGCGCCACTAAAAGTTGTAGTAATAGTTCCCATCTATAAAAATGAACTTTCGGCTTTAGAAAAAGTAGCACTTACGCAAATGCAACTTGTGTTAGCCGCTTATCCGCGTATAGTTGTTAAACCGGAATCCCTTGTTTTATCTGATGAAATAGCTTCTTTTAATTTTACCGGCGAGGAAAGTTTTGACAATCATTTTTTTAAAGGCATTGAAGGCTACAATGCACTGATGCTGTCGGATATCTTTTACGAACGTTTTTTGGGGTACGAATTTATGCTTATCCATCAGTTGGACGCTTTTGTATTTACCGATGAACTTGCTTTTTGGTGCAACCAACCATATGACTACATTGGAGCGCCATGGATACCGCCAGGTAAGTACCCTGATATAGTTAAAGCCATTAAATCAAAAATTCAATTTTATTACCACGCCCGTTATAATGTGCAAAAAAATGGGGTGCCATCGCCAATGCAGTACGAGTATAAGGTTGGTAACGGTGGCTTATCGTTGCGCCGGGTAAGAAAATTTCATGAGTTGAGTATTAGCATGCGCCACAAAATGGATGTTTATTTAACCCGCCATGAGCACGAGTTTAATGAGGATATTTTCTGGAGCATCGAGGTAAACCGCAAGCGTAAACTATTAAAAATTCCATCCTACAAAACCGCATTGAAATTTTCTGTTGAGCAGCCCCCCGCAAGGTGCATCGAGTTAAATAATAACCAACTGCCTTTTGGCTGCCATGCCTGGGATTTGTACCTTGACTTTTGGCGACCTATTTTTAAAACCAGCGGCTACCAGATATAGCTTGCTAACGAAGGTTTCGATTTAATATATTTTTTAAAAATATGGAACTTCAGTTTAAAAAACAGCTTTGAGTTGAGTTGAAAAAAACGCCTGTTTTTCCAAAGCATTTTAATGGCGGTAGATATAGGGTAGTTGAACTTGATCAACTCATCAATAAAATTTTTAAAGGTATTTTTTTCGATAAAAAAGATCTGTTCGGCCGTAAGCTTGCAGGCTTTTATAGGCAGAAATTTGTTCCACTTATTGTGTAATTTCAGATTTTCTTCCATCCACACATCGTTAAACAACCCTTCAGAAAAGTGGTTGAGCAGTATATCGAAGGTAACTGCCACTTTATATTTTTGACTTACCGATAAGGAGAAATCAATATCGTACCCATGAAAGCCTTTAAGGGTAATTTCATCAAACATAAATTCCCCGGCTATTTCCCTGGTAGTAGCCATAAATACACCATCGATACATACTACTTCGGCAAGGCGCTCCTTACCGGGGTTATGGTAGGCATGCCGCGCTTTCTCTTTTTTGTATTTGAATGATTGTATAAGGTTATGATAGTGCGTATAAGCGCCCACACCGCCCACGCCCGAAGGAGCCAGCGGTTTATAGCTGCTGCCTGCTATGCCTACTAAACCTAATTGGGGGTCTTGCTCAAATAAAGCTAATAGTTTTTGGCCCCAGTTATTGGTTTTTATCAACACATCTTCATGCACAAAACATAAAAAATCATATTGAGCGCGCAGCATTGCTTTATTGTATACCTCGCAGATGCCCATTTGGCCTTTGCTGTTATCGGTAGCAATAATTTCAAACGGAACGCCGACTGTGGCATCGATATTTTCACTTACCTGTTGCAGATTAGCTTTATTAACGGATGAAATAATAATTGATATCATTCAGTAATATGTTTTTCCGGTAAAAAAGTAGATGTTAATAATCTAATGGATAAAAAACGCATTTAATGCAATTTTTATCGTGTTTAAATTAATTACGTGCGGTTTTGTTAATGTGATACAGTTTTTATCGAAAAATGTTTTTTATTTTATTAGTAGCTTACCCGGCAATACAGCATAGTATTTGTGCATTTGTAGCAGATATATAAATTATCTCGTATTGCAATAAATTGAAAATGACAATAATAATTACACCGGATTTTAAATTGCTAAAAACAACAAGCCAGTTTTGACAAAGAATTTGACCGAAATAAAGTGCCTGCCCGCAACCAAAATTTATATTTTTTGCCCGGCAGGATACGCCACCGGTGGCCCCGAGGCTTTGCACCAGTTGGGCACCAAGTTAAAGCAGATGAATTTTAATGTATTTATGCATTACTACGCTACCCCCGATAGCGTGGATATAGTGCATAAAAACTATGAAAAATACAGCGTGCCTGTTGCCGAAAGCATCGAAAATAATGCCCAAAATATCATCATACTACCCGAAACGCACCTGCTGCCCATTTTTGATGATAGCTATAAAAAGGTGCGTAAAATAATCTGGTGGCTTAGCGTGGTTAACTATTACATTACCCAAAACAATCTCATCCAAAGTTTACAGCACAAAAAATATTTTAAACTGAAAAATTACCTGGGCAAATATCCAACAGCATCATTCGACAGGCTAAAACGCCGCAATGATGTGCAGCACATCAGCCATTCTTACTACTCGCAGGTGCACCTGCTCGAAAATAGTATAAAGCCGGTTGGCCGGATATCTGACTACATGAACAGCGCTTTTTTTGATATGGTAGATGAAAGTACGCCCAAAGAAAACCTGGTAATATACAACCCCATTAAAAACGACGATTTTTTAGATAAGATCATTGCCCTTACACCCACTATTAAATGGATGCCAATTAAGAACATGACACCTGCCGAAGTAGCAACCCTGATGAACAAGGCCAAACTATATGTGGATTTTGGTTTCCATCCGGGCAAAGAACGTATGCCGCGCGAGGCTTGTATTATGCGTTGCTGTATGATTATTGGCAAAACCGGCTCGGCGGCTTATCAGCAGGATATGCCCATTCCTGAACGATATAGGTTTGATAAAAGCGAGGATCAAATCCCGGAAATTATCAGCCGGATAAATGAATGTTTAAATAACTACACTGAGTTGATAAAAGATTTTGCACCCTACCGGCAAGTACTTTACGCGGAAGAACAGCAGTTTGAACAGGATATTCAAAAGATATTTGTTAAGGGATAATTAAAAAAGAGCCATACGGCAATCCCGTATGACCCCTTTTCAATAGCTTTAAGCCTTCGGCTTTCAGCTTAATAAAAAGCTATTACTGAAATTTAAACCCTAAACCAATTTGCCAAACCTGGTTGCGGTAGTTAGGCAGATAAGAATTATCGTCGGGGCGACTGGTGGTAAGGTCGATATTATAGCGCCCCCTAAGCTCTATGTTGCGGCTCAAATCAACACTAAGGCCAATAACGCCGCTTACGTCGGTATGGTCGCCGCGGTTGTTGTAGTATTGCTCCTGCTCGGTAATAAAACCGGTTTCATAAGTATTTTTGGTTGATGCCAAAAAGTTGATAGATGGGCCTACCAAAAAGTTGAATTGCGGTGCCAGTTTAACCTTTAACAGCAAGGGAACATCAATGTAATTGGTGCGTTGCGTAAACTTGCCGTAATCGGTATTGGCTGTATAACCCTTGCCCGAATACAAAACTTCGGGGGCAAATGATATTGGGTAAGCAATTGGGATATCCAATGTTAAACCACCGTTAAAACCGGCGATAGAATTGGTGCTGAAGTTGGAGTTATCGGCATCAATGGTGTTTGAAATATTTAAGCCGCCCGTTAGGCCAACTTTTATGCGGTAAAAATCGTCCTGGCTCTGGCGTGGACGTTCGCGGCGTTCTTCGCGGTAACGGGGCCTGCGGCGTGGCGGGCCGTAATATCCTTGTGCGCTCGCGTCATATACTGCAAACAGGCAGATAGCAAAAAAAATAATCTTCTTCATGTTAGTGTGTTTTTATATACCCATAGAATAAAAAATATCGCAAAGGTTTAATGTGCACACTAATGCCACGAATTTTTTCTAATTACACCAACCTGCGCGCAGGTTTTGCCTATATCACTATCAATTCGTGCAATTCGCTTTAATTCGTAAAATTCGTGTTGCATCAATTCGTGTAATTCGATTTAATTAGTGACAATTCGTGTTTCGTGTTTACATTTGAACATGCCAAAATTGAAAACTTACTGCTGTTTAATATTCGCTATCTCCCTTAATTTTATCGTTATAAACGCTTTTGCGCAAAAAGAAAGCTATATACAAAGCCTCAATACGCAAAACCATTGGGTGGATTCTGTTTACCATAAACTGAGCCGTAAGCACCGTATTGCACAATTGTTATTTGTGCGTGCACATACCAACAAAGGGCAGGCCTATGCCGATTCGGTAGGTAAAGTGATAAAGGATCAGCAAATTGGCGGCCTGGTGTTTTTCCAGGGCGGCCCTGGCAGGCAGTTAAACCTGGTTAACCAATATCAAAAACTGGCAAAAATTCCCTTGCTGATAGCCATGGACGGCGAATGGGGCCTGGGAATGCGCCTGGATTCTACCGTATCATACCCTTACCAGATGACGCTTGGCGCGATACAGGATAATACCCTGATATACAAAATGGGCCGGCAGGTGGCTGCCGATTTTAAACGCATAGGCGCTCATTTTAATTTGGCGCCCGATATGGATGTAAATAACAACCCTAACAACCCGGTAATTAATTATCGCTCTTTTGGCGATAATAAATATAACGTGGCCGAAAAGGGCATAGCCTATTTTACAGGCATGCAGGATGCCGGTTTGCTTACCGCCGCCAAGCATTTCCCCGGCCATGGCGATACCAATGTCGATTCGCATTTCGATTTACCGTTATTACCTTACAGCCGCGCCCGGCTGGATTCGTTGGAAGAATACCCTTTTCGTGAGGCTATTGCAGCCGGTATCAGCGGGGTAATGATCGCCCACATGAGCATCCCGGCGTTGGATACTACCACCCATTTGCCGTCAACGTTATCGCGCCCAATTATTACCGGTATTTTAAAAGATTCGCTGAAGTTTAAAGGCCTGGTGGTATCAGATGCCATGGAAATGAAGGGTGTTGTAAAATACTTCCCTAACGGCGAAGCCGATGTAAAAGCCTTTATCGCAGGCATGGATGTTATTGAGCTATCCGAAAATTCCGATCGTGCCATTAAACTTATCCGCAAGGCCTTGCGTCATGGTGCCATCAGTAAAACCGAATTTGAGATAAAAGTTAAAAAAGTGCTTGCTGCCAAATACTGGGCCGGGCTTAATCAATACCAGGCAGCGGCGCCGGCCAATTTCAGTGCCGATATTAACAGCCCTGCGCAAAAAGAACTGGTACAGCAGCTAAGCGATGCCGCTGTAACCGTATTGAAAGGTGATGCATCAACGCTGAAACTAAACCCGTTTTTAAAAACCGCCATAGTTAGTATTGGCGTATCCTCGCCAACCGCGTTTCAGCAGGAAGCCGCCAAAAGTTTTCCCAACTGCAAACTGTTTATGGTTGATAAAAACACCCCAGCTATTGGCCTTAAAAATATATTGGCGTTGTTAAGCCAGTACCAGCAGGTAATAGTGGGCGTACATGATACCCGACTGCGCCCCCAAAGCAAGCTTGATTACAGCAGCGACGTAAAATTGATGATAGCCGACCTGGCCGGTCGGCCTAACACGGTGATTAGCGTTTTTGCTAATGCCTATACCATAGCCGGGCTGCCGGGTATCGAAAAAAGCAACTCGCTGATGGCATGCTACCAAAACAGCCCCGAGCTGCAAAAATCAGTAGTGAAAGTACTTATGGGTACTTTGAAGCCAACGGGTAAATTGCCGGTGAGCGTTAATATGTTTTTCCCTACGGGAACGGGGATAGGGTTGTAGGGGGGGTGAATTATTTTGCGTTAGGGATGGGCGCGGATACCGGCCCGGGCGTAATGCCTGAAGCCGTATGAGCATACAGCCCGGACCGTAGGTAACGCCCCGAAGGCTATTTTCGAAATTTTTTGTTTGGATTGCGACTGGTATGAAATATAGCCATCACGGTAATCTGTTTCAGATTTTCATCGATTACGTAAACAATCAGGAAAGGAAATTTTTAAGTTAATGCCTGGTGAAATTGATTATAGTCGGCCTTGTAGTGATAAGGGTTCCTGCTAATTTGATTTAGCTTTCTGCGGATGGCGGTTTCAAACACGTTGCCAAGTCTCGATTGTTGCTCTTCGTACCACAAAAATGCATTTAAGAATTCTTTGGTTGCTTCCTGCCGAATTTTTAAATCATAACTCATCGATAAATTATTTTACCAATGATTGTTTTGCCATAGTCAAGGTTTCATCCCAGGTAAATGATTGGCCTAATCCGTTTTGATGGTCACTAAATCTTTTGTCCAATTCCTCTCTTTGGGCTTTGGTAAGTTCGTAACCGTCAGAGATTTCATTTTGTAACAAGGTATAAATAGCTTTTAATTTATCATCTTCTGCCGTTTCAATATATTCATGCAATTGTTTTCTTATTTGTGATGTGCGCATATATTTTACCTTTTCACAAATTTAAAATATTTCGGTGAAGTTCTATCCTATATAGACACCAGCAGATAATTTATTTAGAACAACATTCCCACCCCCAAGTTGCCATCCCGCCCTCGCTTTCCTATCTTTACTCAACAACTATGCAATCCAACTTCAACAAATACAACGATAAATTCCAATCAGCCTTAGCCGGGCTAAACCCCGAGCAATTGGCCGCCGTAAATAAAATGGACGGGCCGGTACTGGTAGTTGCCGGACCGGGTACCGGCAAAACGCAGATACTGGCGGCACGCATTGGCAAAATACTTACCGATACCGATGCCTTGCCAAGTGAGATTCTGTGCTTAACCTATACCGATGCCGGTGCCGTGGCCATGCGCAAGCGCTTGTTTGAGTTTATCGGCCCTGATGCGTACCGCATCAACATATACACTTTCCATGCCTTTTGCAACGAAATTATCCAGGAAAACCTGGAGTATTTTGGCAAGCTTAATTTGGAGTCGCTATCCGACCTGGAATCGGCCATGCTGTTTCGCGAATTGGTGGACGAGTTTGATAACGACCACCTGCTGAAACGTTTTACTGGTGACGTATATTACGATACCAAACGCCTGAAAGACTTGTTTAGCACCATGAAGCGCGAGAACTGGGACGCGGTTATGATTGAAAAGGCCGTACAGGAATACCTGGACGATATCCCCAATCGCGAAGAGTTTGTGTACAAACGCGCCAACTCCAAAACCGGCATTAAGGTGGGCGACCCCAAACAAAAGGATATTGATGCCGCGCACGACCTGATGAAGAAACTGGTTGCCGCCGTGCGCGAATACCAGAACTATGATGTTAAAATGAAAGCCAAAGGTCGTTATGATTATGACGACATGATCATTTGGGTGCTGCGCGCTTTCCGCGATAACGAGGAGATATTGCGCAAGTACCAGGAGCGTTACCAGTATATTTTGGTTGATGAGTTCCAGGATACCAGCGGGTCGCAAAACGAGTTGCTGCGCTTTTTGCTCAACTACTGGGATGTGCCCAACGTGTTTGTGGTGGGCGATGACGACCAGTCGATATTCAAGTTCCAGGGGGCCAACATGAGCAATATCCTTGATTTTGCCAGCGATTATGTGAGCACTCTTAAAACGGTGGTGCTGAAGCATAATTACCGGTCGAACCAGCACATACTGGACATCTCCAAAGCGCTGATAGATAACAACCAGGAGCGCTTAACCAAACAGCTAAAGCTGGATAAGGATTTGCAGGCTTCGCATGCGCGCTTTGCCGAGATGGCCGTTGAGCCGGTGATTCGTGAGTACGAGAACCCCGACCAGGAACTGGTAGATGTATCGGCACAAATAAAACACCTGATTGATAAGGGTGCCGAGCCAGGTGAAATAGCCGTAATTTACCGCAACCATAGCCAGGTGGAAGAGATGATCCAATACCTGGAGGTAAAAAAAATAGCCGTAAACACCAGGCGCAAAATAGATATCCTCACCCAGCCCTTTGGCGAAAAGATCATCAACATTATGCGCTACCTGATGCAGGAACTTGATTCGCCTTACAGTGGTGATGAGCTGCTGTTTGAGATACTGCATTACGATTTTTTTAACATTGCACCCATAGAAATTGCCAAGGCCAGTATAGCGGTATCGCAGGAAAACTTTGCTGCCAACAGCCGCGATAAGGTTAAAACATCCATCCGTAGGTACATCAGCGAGCTGCGGCCGCCTGCCCAGCCAGATTTGTTTGCGCCGGATAAGTACATGGAGATGAGGTATCTCATGAATAATATTGATGATTTGCTAAAATCGGCCGTAAATTCAACGCTGCAGGCGTTTTTCCAGGATGTGATTGCCAAAATGGGCATCCTCAAATACATTATGCAGCAGCCCGATAAAGGTGGCTATATGCAGATGCTCACCAGCTTCTTCGATTTTTTAAAGGATGAAAGCCGTAAGAATCCCGATATCAAACTATCCGACTTGATAGCCATCATTGAACTGATGAAAAAGAACGGTATCCGGCTTGATTTGAACAAAGTGATCTTCAGCGATAACGGCGTTAACTTTTTAACCGCCCATGGCTCCAAAGGGCTGGAGTTTGAGCACGTGTTTTTTATTGGCTGCGATAAACGCACCTGGGATAGCAAAGGCCGTAACAGCGGCTTTAGCCTGCCAGATACCCTTACCCGTTCGGCAGCCGACGATATTGCCCAAAAAGAAGAGGCCCGCCGCTTATTTTATGTGGCCGTTACCCGCGCCAAACAATGCCTCATGATATCATACGCAGGCAAGGATAAAAAAGGGAAAGACCAGGAAGCAAGCCAGTTTATTGGCGAAATTTTAGCCAGTACCGATACACAACTGCAATACCCCAAAGTACCGGCCGATACCATGGTTGATTTTATTGCAACCCAGTTTAGCGAGGTTGAAAAACCAAAGGTTGAGCTGCTGGATAAAAACTACATTAACCAGCTGCTGCAAAGCTATACGCTATCGGTAACGCACCTGAACAACTACCTGGATTGCCCGCTGCGGTTTTATTTTCAGTGTTTAATCAGGGTTCCGTCGGGCAAAAGTCCGTCGGCCACGTTTGGGCAGGCGGTTCACTGGGCGCTTAATAAAACATACAGGCTGTTAAAGGAAAACGAAAACGAGTTCCTGTCTACAGAGCAGTTCATGAACGAATTTAAATGGTACATGGCCCGCAACCGCGATTCGTTCACCAAAGATGAGTACAAGCTGCGCCTTGCCTATGGCGAGAAGATACTGCCACCATACTATGAACAAAACGTAGGTGGCTGGAACAAAATAGCCGTAACCGAAAAATCGATCAAAAACATCGAGATAAACGGCGTACCCATTAAAGGTAACCTGGATAAAATGGAGTTCGACGGTAAAAACGTTACCGTGGTTGATTATAAAACAGGCAAGGTACGGAATGCCAAAGACAAACTGCTGCGCCCCACATTTGACGCCCCCATGGGTGGCGACTACTGGCGCCAGGGCGTATTTTACAAAATATTGGTAGACCATGACCGCACCAACGACTGGGAGGTTATTGACACCATTTTTGATTTTGTAGAGCCCGTAAGCGAAGGTGAATATTACCGGGAAAAATACGTGATCAGTTCGTCTGATATCGAACTGGTAACCCAACAGATCACCGATACCTACGCCAAAATTATGGCCCACGAATTCAGCACCGGTTGCGGCAAAAAAGAATGCGATTGGTGCCATTTTGTAAAAACGAATTTTAAACAGGCCGAAGTGGTTTTGAACGCGGTAAGCGAGGAGGAAGAATGATTTTTTCTGTAGAGACGCATAATTGCATCTCCCGCAGGATATTCAAAATTTGCGAGGCAGAAATGTCTGTTTGTTAAATGGAAAATTAATATTATTCCGATGTCCATTACGGAATACCCAAGCATTGTACCTGAACACGGGAGACGCAATTATGCGTCTCTACGTGGGGAAGAATAAATTTTATTTTTTTTGTAGAGACGCATAATTGCGTCTCCTTTAGGATATTCAAAATTTGCAAGGGCCGAAGCTCAAATCAAGCAACATAAGGCGCCGGACTACCTGTACAACAAATGGAAGATAAGTACCAAAAGAAATATAGGATCTCATCGCCCCGTCTCGCAGGATGGGACTACGGTTCGCATGGTTTATATTTTGTGACTATTTGTACTAAACATCGTATTCATTATTTGGGCGAGGTTATTCAACCCGAAAACTTGGGCGACGCTTTTGTCGAATATACGGATATAGGCAAGATTGCCCATGATAATTGGTTAAAAATACCGGAATTGCATCCATTTGTTAAGCTCGACGATTTCTGCATAATGCCAGACCATATGCATGCGATCCTTTTTATTGATAAGCCCGATAAAACATCATGGGAAGTAAATAAATTTGGCGCACAAAAAGGAAATTTGGCGGCGGTTTTACGTGGGTATAAGTCATCGATAACAACATTTGCCAATGATAACGAGATAGATTTTGCCTGGCAGCCCCGGTATTATGACAGGGTTATCAGAGATGATAAAGAATATAATAACATTCGTGAGTACATTTATAATAATCCGAGAAATTGGCTGGCAGATAATGACGGGTTTGAGAATCTTTATTTTTAGAGAAGTGTTATTTTCTATAGAGACGCATAATTGCGTTTCCCATAGGACATTCAAACCAATAGTTGAAAGTATCACATTGATAGGACAATCAAGAGAAGAACGCAATTTCGAAAATACTACGGAATTAAACTTTGTACCTGAACGCGGGAGACGCAATTATGCGTCTCTACAGGAAAAATTTTAAAAAAAATCATCCACCATATGAAATACATCACCATCTTCCTCCTCTTCATCACCGCCACCACCTCTGCCCAAACCATCATTAAACAAGATGCGCAGATTAAACAAATGGTTGATGAGGTATCGTCCAAAAACATCGAGGCTACCATTCGCAAACTGGTAACATTCAAAAGCCGCCATACCTTGAGCGACACCACAAGCAAAACCACCGGCAGCGGTGCGGCGCGAAACTGGATAAAGGGCGAAATGGAAAAATACGCGCTGGAATCAAATGGCCGTATGACAGTTCAATTTGATACATTCACTCAGCCAAAAGGAACCCGCATTGATAAACCCGTAAAGCTTAAAAACGTACTGGCGATACTAAAAGGTACCGATGCAACCGATACCCGGGTGTACCTGGTATCGGGTCATTATGATTCGCGGATTAATGATGTGATGGATGCTAACGGGGTAGAGCCGGGCGCCAATGATGATGCATCGGGCACGGCGCTTTCTATGGAGCTGGCAAAGGTGATGGCTAAACGAGCATTCCCGGCCACCATAATTTTTATGACCGTGGTAGGCGAGGAGCAGGGACTTTACGGCTCAACCAATGTGGCCAAACGCGCCAAAGCCGAAAACTGGAATGTTGATGCCATGCTGAACAATGATATTGTAGGCAATACCCATGGCATGGAAACCGACCTGAAGGATAACCGCAGCGTGCGGGTTTTCAGCGATGGCATTCCCACCAATGCTACCGATAAACAGGTGGCGGCGCTAAAATCATTAGGTGGCGAAAACGACAGTCCCTCGCGCGAGCTGGCCCGCTATGCCAAGGAAACCGGCGAACGCTATGTTGACCAGCTGGATGTAAAACTCATTTACCGCCGCGACCGCTACCTGCGCGGCGGCGATCACCTGCCGTTTTTGGAGCAGGGTTTCACCGCTGTACGCTTCACCGAAATGAACGAAGATTTTAACCGCCAGCACCAGAACATCCGCACAGAAAACGGTGTAGACTACGGCGACCTGCCAGACTTTGTAGATTTTAACTACGTACAAAAAGTAGCCCGTATGAACCTCTCGGTATTAGCCAACCTGGCCTTGGCACCCGCCCGGCCCCAAAACGTAGGCATTGTAACCAGCGACCTTACCAATAAAACGAAGCTTACCTGGGAAGCACCGTCTACCGGCAAAAAGCCCGCAGGCTATTACGTACTGATGCGCGAAACCACCAGCGCCTTTTGGGAACGTAAATTTTATGTAACCGATACCACGGCTACGCTTGCTTATTCAAAGGATAATTACTTCTTTGCGGTGCAATCGGTAGATGTTGATGGGCATGAGAGTTTGCCGGTGTTTCCGAAGCCAATACGCTAAATGGCTGGGAGTATGGAAATTAACAATATTGTAAATGTTATTACAGGAGCTGTCTTCGAAGTTACCTTCGTTATAACGCCCTTGCTTATTGTTGCTCATCTTTTTAAAATCCGGCTATTTAATATTGATAAACAAGTGTTGATACAGTCTGTCAACACCTGTTTGCTTTTTGGATCGGCAATATTTTTAGTATCATTATTTGCCGAATTTTTTATGGCCTATTATTCGCAGGCAGAATACGAGCAGTATGTTTTTGTTAATCGTTACACCGGCCCGTTTTGGTACTTAGGTTTTGCAGAGATCGCCTGTAAATTGTTGGTGCCCCAAATATTATGGTTTAAAAAGCTTAGTAAGTCGATATACGCTTTAATGGTGATATTTAATTTATGGGGCTTTATATATATAATAAGATTTGCGTTCGTGTTATCTACACCCGTGTGGCTTATGAGAACTTCTCGAAATGCGGGTGCAGTGATCAATTACCAAATAGGCTATCCATGGCAAAATCTATTAGTTTATATCGTACTTTTAACAACCGTCTATTTTATTTTGAAAAGAAAATCTTTGACCAGGGCCGTATTGGTCTCATCATGATTAATTTTGCTTCAAACTAACCGCATCTCATCAATGCAAAAAAACAAAATACCCATACGCCCATTAATGGCAGTTTTAGGTTCGATATTAAGTGTGCAAATAGGGGCGGCTATAGCTAAGGGATTGTTCCCTGCGCTTGGTGCTTCAGTTACCGCCACCTTGCGGATAGGCTTATCAGTACTGATACTGCTTGCCGTGAACAAGCCCGGATTAAAAACCCTGACAAAAGTACAATGGCAAGCGGTTATCCCTTATGGGGTGTGCCTTGGGGCCATGAATTTAATTTACTACCTGTCCTTATCGCGCATTCCCCTCGGGATAGCAGTTACCCTTGAGTTTATGGGGCCGCTGCTGCTGGTGGTATTCAGCTCAAAACGGCTAATCGAATTTTTATGGGTATTGCTGGCAACTGCCGGGATAGCATTGATGACACCCTGGAACAACACCAACATTGATTTATTTGGCGCGGGCATGGCCCTGCTGGCCGGCGCTTTTTGGGCCGGGTATATTGTTTTGGGCCGCAGGGTATCGGCAGTGTTAAATGGCGGGCAGGCTGTTACCATAGGTATGCTGTTTGCATTAATTGTGACATTGCCATTTGCCTTCGCAAGTGGTGGCATGCTGAACTTTAACAGCAGCATGATTATCCCGGCCGTAGGATTGGCGTTATTTTGCAGCGCTGTTCCGTTTTCGTTAGAGATGTATGGCCTCAAATACATTCCCACCAAAACCTTCAGCATCCTCATGAGCATGGAGCCCGCCGTCGGCGCCATTTGCGGGTTAATATTTCTGAAAGAATATCTCTCGGTACAGGAATATACCGCAGTTGTGCTGGTTGTAATCGCGAGTGTAGGGGCAACAATTGGTAACCGCGAAAGTATAGGTAAAATAGCGCCCGACGTTTAACCACCGGTACCCAAATGGCTGTAATCTGGATATTAAGAAACAGTGATTGTTAGGCTCAGTACATAAAAAAGGCCGTCCCTTTCGAGACAGCCTTTCTTCATAACCAAACCGGATTACCAACCCGGATTTTGGGTTAGTTTTGGGTTTAGCGTAATTTGTTGGGATGGAAGGGGGTATAAATAATTTTTTTCGCCAAATAACCTGGCGGTTTGATCCAGGATCAGGTTGCCATTGGCATCTTTGGCGTTTGTAGGTACAGGTTTTACAGCATCGGGGCCTAATTGTGCCTGGGTGCCTGTGTATTTATACAATACCGGCCATGGGCTTACAAAAGCGGCAGCATTGTCATAAGCGGTACCGCCTACGTTAGTTACCAGGTCGGTTGTGCCGCTGTGCCAGCGCTTAATATCATCAAACCTGAAATCTTCGTCGTAAAGCTCTATCGTACGCTCTCTTCTTATCTCGGTACGCATATCCAGGTTGTTGGTACTCACCAACGCATTGCTAAGCCCCGGCATGCCATTGGTTGAGTTGCAGCGCAGGCGAACAAGGTTTACAGACTTGTTGAGGTCGCCATCAGAAATTATTCCGTTTCGTTCATATACCGCCTCGGCATAGTTAAGCAGTACTTCCGCGTAGCGGATTACCGGGTAATCTTCCGATTCTTTACCATCAACCATTTGCCTTTCCGATATCCATTTTTGGTTGCCATAGCCGTAAGGTTTTGCAGGCCCCAGGGAGTTTGCCCTGTCTGCCGCGTCGCCGGTCCAGTTAACACGGCCATTTATGCTGTACCAGTAATACTGGTAAGTTATTTTAATGCTGTATTTTAAACGGTTATCACGGTTCTGAAATTCAGATAAATAGGTTTGAAAGCCGCCAAACTGTGGCGATTTTTCAACCGGTAGCCCGTCGGTACATAAAAACATATTTACAAATTTTTGCCCCACGCCTGTTGCCATGCTGCTCCGGCTCACAAACGCGTTAATCGGCTTCAAAACATCATCGTACCGGGTAGAAAGTATGTATTCATGATTGGCAGTTTTGGTAATGCCTGCAGGATTCGACTTGATGTTTTCAAGGATGAATAGATATTTCAGGCAGGAGTCGCCCAGTACGGTGCTGTTGCCGCCCAGCGCGTTTGAAGCCGCTGTGCCAAACAATGCATACTGGTTACTGGCCATTACCGCCGCGCTTGCCGCTATTGATTTATCGAGCAAGGCATTATACCGTGCCGCGTCGCCCGACCTGAATTTTTGCCACGTACCCTCATAAAGCGCAACACGGCCTAAAAATGCCTGGGCTGCCATCTGGGTTACACGGCCAAAATCTGCCGAGTTGGCCGATAACGAAACCGGCAGGGCGGGTATGGCTGCCTGCAGATCGGCTATAATAAAATCGGCTATCTCGTCGCGGGTGGCCCTGGTACCAAACAACTCAGGCGAGGTAAGATCAAGGGGTTTGGTAATCAGCGGAACGCCACCGTATTGCTGCAAAAGATCAAAATAGGCATAGGCCCGGAAGAATTTTGCTTCGGCCACATATTGCGCTATTTCGGCAGGCCTTGGATAAGATGCAGCCTTATCCAGCAGGTAATTGGCAGCCCTAATCCGGCCATAATCTACGTTCCAGTTTCCGGCGTTACCAAAATTTGTCTCGGTAACCGGTACTATGTTGGTACCGGAACCGTAAACGCCGCCGCCGCCAAACAGGTCCGATCGACCGTCGGAATGTGGGTTGTCAGACAAGCCGTTAACGGTGGTGAAGTTTTTAAGATAGCCGTAATACTGGTTGGCAAAAGTTTTATAATCTGTAGGAGTTTTGAAGTAGGCCGCGTCTGACAGTTGGTCAAGCGGCTTTAAGTTCGTTATTTTATTACATGACATTACAGTAAAGCCAAAGGCAAACCCTATAACCGACATGAACTTGATATATTTCGTCTTCATTTGATATCGTTTTTTAAATTAAAAAGTCACGTTTGCGCCAAGGGTGAGATAGCGGTAAAAAGGGTACCTTTCGTTACCCGCAACTGTCCTGGTAACTTCAGGGTCCCAGCCGTCATGTATATAGGTTTTCTCCCACAGATCGCTGCCCGAAAAGTAAACCCGCAGGCCTTTTATAGCGTGTGTATGTGCCAGCAGAGTTTTAGGTATGGTGTAGCCAAGCACTACGTTTTTAAGCCGCACATAAGCACCGTTTTGCACACGCCACGTTGATGGCTGATAATTATAGTTGTTGATACCATTGTTTTGTGCCGAATGCAGGTTTGGATAATAAGCGTCCGGATTTTCAGGCGACCATACATTGCCCAGGTATGAAGTTGTTTGACCCTGAAAAATAGACAGGAAAGGCACGCTGAAGTTTGCTGTTGAGCCGGTGCGCAGTACAGCCCGTTTGCCAACTCCCTGGAAAATGGAGTAAAAATCAAAACCATTCCACTGCAAACCAAGGTTAAGCCCGTAACTGTATCTTGGGTTATCAGATCCCAGGTAAACCAAGTCGCCCTTATCTGCCGTGGTGCCTCCAATACTCAATTTACCATCGCCATTAACATCCACAAACTTATTATCGCCGGGGCGTAGGCCGCTCACCTGGCCGGCAGGGTTGGCAAGCGCCGATGGTATTGGAAGGCCTACGTTATTAGTGCTTCCGGCGGGCGCGTATTGGGCGTTATAAGCGTCAACTTCGACCTGGGTTTGCAGCTTGCCTCCATATTTTAAGCCAAAATATGATCCCAGGGGATACCCTTCTACAATATTATTATACCCCGGCCCAATAACATTTGCCCCGCCATAATGAACAACCTTATTTTGGTTATCAGTAATTGTGCCGGTAAGCGAGTAGGTTAACTTACCGATATTTGACCGCCAGGTAAGGCTCCCTTCATACCCCCAGGTGTGTAGTGTTCCGATGTTTTGCGCCGGTGCGCTGGCGCCAAGTACGCCCGGATATAGCTGGCCAAGCAGCATATTATTATTATCATTTCGGAAGATGTCAAAAGAGCCTGAAAGATGGTCGTTTAAAATGCCGAAATCCAATGCCAGGTTCTTTTTAATTACAGTTTCCCAGGTTCGGTTAAGGGCCACCAGGCTTCCGGTAGTAGTTACAGAGGTAGCCAGGTTTGAGCCAAGTAACGCACCGCCGGTATTTACGTTAAGTGATTGCAGGTAATCATAATTCCCAATCACGCTCTGGGCACCGGTGGTTCCGTAACTTGCCCGCAGTTTAAGGTTTGAGAATATGTTGAGGTTTTTAACAATCGACTCTTCGGATATAATCCATGAGGCCAATACCGACCCAAATAATTTCCACCTTTTATAGTCAATAAATTTTGACGATCCATCATAACGTCCCTGCACCTCCAGGTTGTATTTGTTGTTGTAGGTATACGTTGCACGGCCGTAGTACGACCCCAATGCAAGATGGTTCTGGGTTTCGCCATTGGTTACAAAACCCGCCGTGCCGCTGGTAACACCGGTTCCTAACGATGGGATATCATCGCTGCCCAGGTTATAGGTACGCGTGGTAAAATAATTGTACTCATCGCGCTCATATGAACTGCCAACCATTAACCCAAACGCATGAACCTTGTTAAACACGTTATCGTACGATACCCTGCCTGCCAGGTTGTAAAACGGCTCGGTAATATTGCTGCGGTTGTAAAACGTATTGCTGCCACCGTTGCCGCCGTTTATTGGGTTAGTTTGTATTAACAGGTTACCGGCATAGTTATAAAACTGTACCTGCTTTTGCTGTATCCTGCTATCCTGGTACCAAACATGGTAGCCGGTTACTGCTGTAAATGTAAGGTGTTTGGCAAAATTGTAGGTGAAAGTTGAATTGAGCAAAGCTCTGCTGTTCGATTCCTTATTATCGCCACCATATTTAAGCAATGCAGGGGCGCTGTAAACCGTTCCCCAGGCGTAGGGTTGTCCTTTTGAAGTAAACGCAGGCAGGCCAGGCTGGCCGTAGTTGCTCAGTGCGCTGTAGCCACCGTAGCTATATAGTGTAGGCTGCTGTATATTATTTCGTTCAAGGGATATGTTGGTTTCCAGGTTTACCTTGTCGCTAAATTTGTAGCTATGGTTTAAACGCAGGTTATAACGCTGGTTTCCGTTTAATCCCCATTTTAACTGGCTTCCATCGTTAAGGTAACCTAAAGATACGCGGTAGCCGCCACGATCACCCGAACCCGAAAAGCTCAGGTCCTGTTGGGTTGATGTGGCATTGCCCCATAACATTTTTTGCATGTTGGTATCAAAAAAGGTAAAGTCCTTAACATCGCCAAACGATGGCAGCGGCGTGCCGTTATACAAAACGCCATTGGCCGAACCGGCATAACCCGGCAGTTTGGTAATATCGATATAAAGGGAATCAGGCGGATGGGTGGCCAGGTCGGCCAGTTGATACCAAAGATAGTTTGTGGGCGCTACACCGTAATTATCATTGGTAAGGGCCTCTTTCAAACTTTGGCCCCATTGCCGGTTATTAATCAAAATAGGTTGAAGGCCAAGCCGTTTTTGTGAGATAGTAGAAAGGTATTGAACATCCATTTTACCTGCTTTGGCCCTTTTTGTAGTGATAAGCACTACACCAAATGCCGCGCGTGCACCGTAAATGGATGCAGCCGCATCTTTCAGGAAAGATATATTGTCAATATCATTCGGGTTAATGGAGTTCAGTTCAGCATTGTTAACAAGCGCTACACCATCCAGCACGATAAGTGGGTCCTGCAAGTTTGAAGACGCTGTCCCCCGAATCTGGAAGTTCCAGTTTTCGCGACCGGGTTGGGCCGAGGTGCGGGTAACCACAACGCCCGGCACCTGCCCCTGTAATGATTCGAGCGGGTTATTGATAGGCCCCCTGTCCTGGAAAACCTTCGAGGAGATGGTTGCAACAGCTCCTGAAACGGTAGCGCGTTTTTGCTGTCCGTAAGCTACCACAACAACCTCCTCCAGACCTTTATTTGATGGCTCCAGTTTGATGATCATTGGCTTATCAAAATCGGCTGCTACAGTAACCGATGTATAGCCAATGCTCTTGAACTGCAGTGATGCATTAGCCGGAACTATGATTTTAAAAGTTCCGTTCAGATCGGCAGCTACACCGTTTGATGTACCTACAGCCAGCACAGTGGCCCCTATAACGGCGTCGCCGGTACTGGCGTCGATAATTTTACCGGTAACGGCCTTGTTTTGGGCCGATGCTGTTGCTGCGCAGGCAATTAACAGAAGTACAGCAAACAGCCGTAGTATCCGGTGTTTTGTTTGGTAAAAAACATTCATAAAGTGTTGGTTTTAATGTTCATAATTTTAATTTGTATTGGGTTTCAGTTGTTTAATTATTGGTTTATTGTTACTGCCCCGGGCAGGTAATTAGTATGGTAAAGACATTAAAAGAGAAGCGGGATACTCATTTTTGGGAGACTTTTTTTAATTGTACTGAGCGGTGTAATTATTCCTTCGCTCTCGCGAGGTTAGCATAGCGTAACTCGTGAGCATTTTGGTGTAAGCTTCCAGCTGAGGTATCCATATCCGCTTAGCGTGGGGCAGCTGAAAGCTGCAAACATGGTACCCACGAGCTGAAAGCTCGCGGGAGCGGTTGTGGGTTTGATATAACATGATGTACAATTTCTCCTTGCGCCATGGTCAAACTCCTCGCGGGTTCGTTCGCATGATTTTTTTCCTCTAATTATAAGGGGGCCAAAAATGTTGCACACACAGCAGCCTTTAGGGAGAGTTGGGCGAGGCATTATTTTACTGAGGTTGAATATGTATTCCCGTTAACCCATGGGTTAAGAACGACGGAAGACATAGCCCCCTGCCGACAAAAAAAACCGGTGAATATATACTGACGAGCGAAGTCACCAGCGCCTTTTTGGGAACGCAAATTTTATGTAACCGAAACCACAGCTACGCTGGCATATACCCTAAGGATAATTACTTTTTTAATGAGTAGACTGTGGATGGCGATAGGCACGAGAATTTGCCGCGTTTTCTAAGCCGATGAGGCAAAGAGCCTCACCAACTCTCTGCAAAGGAGAGTGCCTTAAAAAGGGAACGTTGAACTTGTGGTCGGTGTTATCACGATCGATAACTGGCCGAACATCTTCCCCAACTCGGTTAACTTGTGTCAGTTTGTTGAGGGGATGGAGTTAATGTGTATAAATTAAGACAAATGCAATTTAATAATGCCTCAACAGCCCAGTATCTGCATTGATATGCTCGGCTGTTTTTTAAGGAGCAACAGATTTAGACATACCTACATAGGCCGCAAGTTTAAACGGATTTTTGCCTGCATAATCTATAGTTTTTAAACTGAGCGTATAAATAAACCCATTATTTGGGAAAGAGTAGGGCGTATTATAAGTAATAGTTATTACTGGTAACTTATCATTGTCGCAGTTCCAATCTCCGGGGGTGTTACATACCATTACAGTAATGACCCCTGCTGATTTGCTTTCTGATAGGAGCTTTACTTTGATATCATCAAACCTAACATAATAACCTGTTTTAAACCATTGAACAGGAAAGTTCTTTGTTTCGGAATTATTTGATTTATTGTTAAGGGCATCGATTGTTTTTATTTGAGTAATGATATTTTTATTAACTACATCCAACGAATTGGCAACCTGGTTTATAATTGGTGATGAATTAGCCTTGATGGAGTCTTTATTGGCCTTGATTTTTTTAGTAATTGAAGCGAGTTGTTCCGGTTTTGCATTTTTTTGCTTTGTTTCCAGTGTTCTGATCTGATTTTCCAGAGAATCAACCTTGGCGAATTTATTTGCTTCCGCGATATTGTTTTTTGTTGCGTCATCATACTGTTTAAACGCAGATGTTCCCGCAGCCTTTTTTTGCAAATCAAGCTGCTTATTACTTTCGCATTGTTCAGTGTACCTTTTTATACTATCTCTAAGGTCTTCCGCACCGGATGGAATGACTATTCCGCTAATATTACAGGCAAGTTTATTTTTATCCTCTAAGCCACTGCCTCGATATTGTTCAGTAAAACGTTCAAATTCACCCCAGGCGTGTGCCATTTTGTTTGAATCAGATTCGCTTTTTTTCAAGTATGAGTTTACGCCCCAGGTAAGTAACGCAACTATCACTACAACTCCAAATGCTCTGATATTTTCCCATTTAAATTTTTTCTGCTCAAATTTTTTCCCGCTTTTAAACGCAGCAATTTCAAGCGAAAGTTTAATAATATCTAATTTATCCTTGTCAAGCTCCTTAAGCTTTTCAAATTCAAAGTCTGGTAAGTTTGGATCTTCAGTCATTGTTAAGGTTTATTGATGGTTAAGTTTTATTAAGAACTATATAGTTGGGTCCCAAATGCTGGCATTAAGCTGGATATTTGCACTTATTGATGGCGTGTCCCTGAATGGGATGTTATAAACACTACTTACTGAAGTATCGATCATTATCCAATTGGTCATATCTGCGAGCCAGCGATAACCTGCGTCGTATGTTCCATCAGCCTTTTGACATATCTTTATTTCCAGACTTTCTGCAAAGATCTGTCGCGATGGATATTTATAGTCCCATAAAAACCGTTTTTCCTTTCGGTATTCCGAAACACCGAATTTCATTACAAAGTAGGAGTACAGATCGGTTGGATCAACGTTTAATTTGGTATTCAAAAATGCTGTGTGTAGTGCTAACGTATCTGCGGGTATCTTGTCACGTTCAAACCGCATGGCATTTTCGCATGGATCCTGTTCCCGGCGCTGCAGGTAAACGCCTGTACCTCTTATTGAAAGGGCAAATTCAAAATCATAAAAATATTCAATACTGGCATCAAACTTAGTGTTGATACTGATATTGTTTAAAGCAATATCAATTTTAAGGTCGCCAAACAAAAAACGTTGAATATTCTCGTAGGTTTCATAACTATTAACAATCCCACGATATCCGGAATGAGCCCGGTGTACATTGGCCTTAAAGGCAACACCTGTATTGCCATCGGCATCTTTATCTGATACAACAAAGGCATTTTCCTGTTTAACAAGTCCATCACTATAGCTGCCTGTAAAGTTTTTTACCACACCATACGAATGATAATCGCTACCAATGGCACATAGGCATTTTTCCACCGGGAAGCCGCTGTTACCAAGACTATTTAACTCCTGATTTTCACTTAACTTTAAATATTCACGCATCCGGGCCGGTTTGAAAATCCCCGAATCAAAGGGATTCAAGGCCGAAACGAGGCTGTTCTCAATCCAGTCAGGAATATTCCCAAGGTCGATGCCTTTATGGGGCGTACCCATAGTTACCAGGCGATGGATAAGTGCTGAGGGGGTTTGCACTTTGCTTTCAGGAATAAATTCAGATGCAGGGCAGGTTTGCAATATATTCTGGATGGCGGCTCTGCATACCAATCCACCCATGGAGTGTGCTACAAGAATCACCTTATAGTCTGTATCAAGGTTTTCAACACCAAACTCATGCAGCTTTTTCGGGATATCCTCCACAATGAGTTTAGCCAGTTCGCGGGCATGGTCTTCTATACTCCTTGCTTTACCCTGCATAAAATCCTGATCGTAAAAACGGCTAATCCAGATGCTGCGCGACGGGTTATCATGAAAATCCCGCAGGCCATAGTTGATGGAATCGGCATAGCCATAGTCCTTCATTTTCATAAAACGGATCATCTGGCCTTCAAAAATATCAACAACCTGGTAGCCATTTGTAGGCGATGCTTCGCGTTTTTCTACCGAACTTGCCGAAAACCCATAGTACGCGTCATGAAATGTATCTTCTCTTTCAGACGAGGTCATGGCATAGCCGCGAACATAAACAATTGGATAAAACGGGGGAGTAATTTTATAACTGGGCATGATTGATAAGGTTTAGAATTTACTTTATATGAAGAACTGCTCCCCTTTTAAGCAATAGCAGTTACAACTTTATGGAGTAAATTTAAATTTTAGAAATGGCAATTCAAAACAAATGAAATTTTATTTAATTTGTAATTACTTGTATTTCAATCATGTTGGCTACCTGTTTCGGTTTTTAAATATTGGTTTGTAGTGTATGATGATTGACATCTAATAATCATAACATTTTTGTACTGCTGGTGGATGTTGTCGATGTACCAGCTGTAGCTTGTTTTTTGTATTAAGCCTTAATTTAGAAGAATTTATTCACTTATCACCGGCAAACTTATATGAGCTTGATTTATCCTTCTTTTTCGCCAGGTTTGCGCGGCCTAATTCGGGAGAAACCTGGCGTAGGCTTTTAGCTTACGTACCCAGTTCATTTTACAATTTTGCACAGTGCGCTAAAAGCTGCCAGCATGGTACCCACGAGCCGAAAGCTTGCTATAGGGTAGATGCAAATCACCAGCCCTCTCCTTTGGAGAGGGTTGGGTGAGGCTCTTTTTTTTACTAAGTTTGTATTATGTATTTCTTTAGAAAAAAAGATCCCAACAGGCCCACCAGTTTTAACCTGCGGGCCATGCATATTATCAATGCAATTGCCATAACTATGTTTTTGGCGGGCATCATCTATAAGCTGATACAAGTGTTCATACTTAAAAAATGATGGAAATAATAAACACCAATAACGCGCCCGCGCCTATCGGGCCGTACAGCCAGGCAACCGTTGCCGGTAATTTTGTATTTGTATCCGGCCAGATACCCCTTAACCCCGCCACCGGCGAACTGGTTACCAGCGGTATTAAAGATGAAGCCGTTTTGGTAATGGAAAACATTAAAGCCATTTTAACCGAAGCTGGCATCGGCTTTGCCAACGTAGTAAAAACCAGCATATTTTTAACCGACCTGGGTAATTTTGGCCAGGTAAACGAAGTATACGGTACCTATTTTACAGCCAACTTCCCTGCCCGCGAAACGGTACAGGTATCGGCCTTGCCAAAAGGCGTTAATGTAGAGATATCGGTTATTGCGGTAAAATAGGCCTCAAGCCCCACCCAACCCTCCCCTGAAGGGGAGGGCTTTTGAATAAAGAGTTTTTGAATTTAAACCACGCTTATAAAAGTCTCCCCTTCAGGGGAGATTTAGAGGGGCTGCCGCTTTTATGGATCCTTTTCAAACACCACTTACATATTTAAAAGGCGCGGGCCAAACCCGGGCCGAGGTGTTGAAAAAAGAATTGGCTATTGCTACTTTTGAAGACCTGCTGCGCCATTTCCCTTTCCGGTATATCGACCGGACCAAATTTTACAAGGTAAAAGATATTAACCCCGATTTACCTTATGTGCAGGTTTTGGCACGCGTTATCAGCAAGCAAATTGTTGGCGAAAAGCACACCAAACGCTTGGTGGTGCAAACCCGCGACGATACCGGCACGCTTGAACTGGTTTGGTTTAAAGGCGTCAACTGGATTGATAAAGCCATTGTGCCCGGCACCGTATACATTGTGTTTGGCAAGGCAGGCTCTTTTAACGGCCAGGCCCAAATGGCGCATCCCGAAATGGAAATTTATTCGCCTGCTAATATGCAGCGGCAGGGCAACGCTACCTTGCAGCCGGTATACAACTCTACCGAAAAGCTTAAACAGTTTCAGCTGGATAGCAAGGGCATCCAAAAACTTACCGCTACTTTACTGGGCCTGTACGCTAAGGATATTAAAGAGAATTTGCCGCTGTACATTATCCAGCATTTTAAACTCCTGGGCAGGGCCGATGCTTACCGCAATATCCATTTCCCGGCCGATGCCAATTTGCTCAACGAGGCGTTGCACCGGCTTAAGTTTGAGGAATTGTTTTTGTTGCAGCTTAAGCTGCTGCGCAATAAAATGTTGCATACCCAAAAGTTTAAGGGTAATGTATTCAGCACTGTAGGCCATTACTTTAATGATTTTTATCACCATAAATTACCTTTTCAGTTAACCACGCCTCAAAAGCGGGTGTTAAAGGAGATAAGGCAGGATACCCAGCGCGGTGTACAAATGAACCGCCTGCTGCAGGGTGATGTAGGCAGCGGTAAAACTGTTGTTGCCCTGATGGCGATGCTGATTGCTGTTGATAACGGCTTCCAGACCTGTATTATGGCACCCACCGAAATATTGGCCAGCCAGCATTACCAAACTATCAGCAGCTTGGTTGGCGATGGTTTTATCGAGGTGGCGCTGTTAACCGGATCGACCAAACAAAAAGACCGCAGGGTGCTGCACCAGAAACTCGAAAGCGGCGAAATGAAGATACTCATTGGTACCCACGCGCTGATAGAAGATAAAGTACAATTCAAAAACCTGGGCTTTGTGGTGATTGACGAGCAGCACCGTTTTGGGGTTGAGCAAAGAGCCAGACTTTGGCGAAAGAACGTTGTACCGCCCCACATCTTGGTGATGACGGCAACCCCCATCCCCCGCACCCTGGCCATGACCCTGTACGGCGACCTGGACGTATCTGTAATTGATGAGTTGCCCGCCGGCCGTAAGCCTATTCAAACACTGCACTTTTTTGATAACCAGCGCCTGCGGGTATTTGGTTTTATGAAAAAGGAGATTGCCCTGGGCCGCCAAATTTATATTGTGTACCCGCTGATTAAGGAAAGCGAAAAACTCGACCTTAAAAACCTGGAAGAGGGCATCGAAATTATCTCGCGCGAGTTTCCATTGCCCGGCTATAGGATCAGCATTGTTCATGGCAAATTAAAGCCTGCCGATAAGGAATTTGAGATGCAGCGCTTCATCAAGGGGCAAACACAAATTATGGTGGCCACCACGGTGATAGAGGTTGGGGTGAACGTGCCTAATGCCTCGGTAATGATTATTGAAAACGCCGAGCGTTTTGGTTTGTCGCAACTACACCAGCTGCGCGGCAGGGTAGGGCGCGGTGCCGAGCAATCGTACTGTATTTTGATGAGCAGCCACAAGCTAAGCCACGATGGCAAAATCCGACTGGATACCATGGTGAAAACCAATAACGGTTTTGAAATCTCCGAGATCGACCTGCAGCTGCGAGGCCCCGGCAACCTGGATGGTACCCAACAAAGCGGTGTGCTCGACCTGAAGGTTGCCAACCTGGCTACCGACCAGGAGTTGTTGTTTAAGGCCCGCAAAACGGTAGAGCAAATTTTTGCCAAAGACCCTCAACTGGCCCTGCCCGAAAACCAGGTGCTGCACCATGCCTTCGAAACAAAAAATGCCGGTTTAAGCTGGGATAAAATTTCCTGAGGCTTTCATTATTGCCACAAAATATTAAATTTGTTTCCGACTGACTTTACTTTAAAATAAACTTGTGAAAAGTTGATAAAAAGTATCAATTTTTATCGAAAAAGTTACAGGTTTATCGCACATTATTATCCATTCTTTGAACATTTTTGATGAAAAAAACATTTACCTTATTATGCGCCGCCATGCTGTCGGCCACCTTTGTCCATGCCCAGCAGGACTCCCTCATGATCCGCAAAATTTATGACGAAGCCCTTGTAAACGGCAAAAGTTATGAGAGCTTGCGCTATCTGTGTAAAAACATAGGCCAGCGTATCAGTGGCTCGGCCAACGCCCAAAAAGCGGTGGAGTGGAGCAAGAAACTGATGGAAAGCTACGGCTTCGATAAGGTTTATTTACAGGAAGTTATGGTACCGCACTGGATGCGCGGAGCCAAAGAAACAGCCTTTATTATTGATGGTACAAACCGTATCCCGGTGCCTATTGCCGCCCTGGGCATGACAGTTGCCACCCCTAAAGATGGGATAACAGCCAATGTTATTGAAGTACAGAGTCTTAAAGAACTGGCCACCCTTGGAGAAGCGGCTATTAAGGGTAAAATCGTATTCTTTAACCGTGCTTTTGATCCACGGTTTATTGAAACAGGCCAGGCCTACGGAACCGCTGGAGATCAGCGCTTTATGGGGCCTGCCGCTGCTGCCAAATATGGCGCGGTAGGTGTTATCGTCCGTTCGTTGACCGAAAGTTTAGATGATTACCCCCATACCGGCGCTACCCTGGCCGATAAGGACGGCAGAAACATTCCGGCTGCGGCTATATCTACCAAAGCGGCTAACAAGCTGAGCACCATGTTAAAGCTGCGCAAATTTCCTGCGGCCAAATTCTACTTTAAACAAAGCTGCCAGCTGCTGCCCGATGTATTATCCTACAATGTAATTGGCGAACTGACTGGCACAGAGCATCCTAATAAATTCATCACCGTAGGCGGCCACCTTGATTCATGGGATTTGGCCGAAGGCGCGCATGACGATGGTACCGGTGTAATGCAATCGGCCGAGGTGCTAAGGCTCTTTAAAGCAGTAGGTTACAAGCCTAAAAATTCGGTACGAGCTGTGTTTTTCATGAACGAGGAGAACGGCCACAAAGGAGGCACCAAATACGCCGAACTTGCCGCTCAAAATAAGGAGGAGCACATTGCCGCTATTGAAACAGATGAAGGCGGCTTTACCCCACGCGGTTTCAGTTTCTCTGATGTCTCCAAAGATTTTATAACCAAAGTGAACACCAACTGGAAAGCGTTACTTGAGCCATATGAGGTTGACCAGTTGACAATTGGCGGTGCTGGCACTGATATTGAACCGATGAAAGAAACACTGCCAGGGGTTATTTTAATAGGCTTTCGTCCTGATTCACAGCGCTATTTTGATATTCACCACACACCTAATGATGTTTTTGAAAACGTTAACAAACGCGAACTGGAACTGGGCGGCGCCGGTATTGCAGCGTTGATTTACCTGATAGATCAGCATGGCCTTTAACACGATTTTCAGGATTTTGCAGGATTGACACGATTTTTTTGGATTTTCCGCCGCCAGTGTCCTCACTGGCGGCTTTTTGCATTAAGGATAGGAGCGGATACCGGCCAAATGTGGCTAAGGCCCGTGCAGTATAAGCGCATAGCCTGACCCGAGGAACGAGGGTAATGCCCTAATCTGAATTTTAGTAAGTACGATTTAATACGGGTGCTTCCATAGAAGTTTTTTGGCTAAAATCTGCACATTTGTAATCTGAAATCTGCACATTTTTTAAAAATCCTGTTAAATCCTGAAAATCGTGTTGTAAATTTGCACCTCATCTAAAACAACCCTGTGACTGAAGAAGGCGATAGTACCCCCCAGAAAATAGATTCCTTTGCAGCATTGCGATATAAAGACTTCAGGTCATATATCGGCATGCGTTTTTGTTTCACCTTTGCATATTCTATGCAAGCCGTGGTTATCGGCGCTTATATTTATCATTTAACAAAAAATCCGTTCGCTTTAGGTTTAGTAGGTTTGTGCGAAGCTATTCCTGCGGTATGTATAGCTCTATACGGGGGCTATATTGCCGATAAATCGGAGAAGCGCAAAATGTTGTTGCTCATATTTAGCGGTGTTATCCTTTCATCTTCCGTGATGTGTATTGTTACATTAAAAAGCATGTCAGACATTATTCATGCGGGTTGGATTGTGCCTATTATTTATGTAATGATATTTTGCAACGGCATAGCGCGCGCTTTTTACGGGCCGGCTACTTTTACCATTTATGCCCATAGTGTACCTAAAGAAGTATACCCCAACGCCAGTACCTGGAGCAGTTCCAGCTGGCAGGTAGCATTTATTGCAGGTCCCACAGTCGGCGGACTCATTTATGCTTATGCAGGAAAATACATTCCCGGTGTGGCCGGGATTACAGCAACTTTTGCCTGTATCATCTTTTTCCTGTTGGTGTCATTGGCGTTAGTTGCGCTTTTACGAAAATATCCACCGGTATTTGTACCAAAGGAAAATATCTGGAAGAGCTTGTCGGAAGGGCTCACGTTTGTGTTTAGCAATAAGATGATGATAGGCGCCATGAGTCTGGATTTGTTTTCGGTATTTTTTGGTGGAGCAGTTGCCTTGTTGCCGGTGTTTGCACATGAGGTATTAAAAGTAGGCGACGAAGGTTTTGGTATAATGCGTTCCACATCCTCATTAGGTGCAGTACTTACCATGCTGGTAATGACCCGGTTTTCGCCTATGGGTAAGCCATGGCGTAATTTATTGATAGCGGTAACCGGTTTTGGGCTATCAATAATATGCTTTGGTTTGTCTAAAAGCTTTTACTTATCGCTGTTTTTTATATTCACCGAAGGCGCGTTTGACAGCGTTAGCGTAATTATACGCGGCACAATTATGCAGCTGTTAACGCCCGATCATATGCGTGGCCGGGTATCGGCAGTAAACCAGATGTTTATAGGTTCATCAAACGAAATTGGCGCTTTTGAATCGGGTACGGCAGCCAGGTTAATGGGTACTGTACCCTCTGTGCTTTTTGGCGGTAGTATGACGATGCTTATTGTGGGGATAACCTACCTAAAAACCAAAAGGCTTGTGCCACTGTCACTAAGCCAAATTCAACCGCCGGAGGTGGCTGAAGAAGAAATCATCGCCAAATAAGCCTCCCCTTCAGGGGAGGTTTGGAGGGGCTTTACCCCAGCACGCTATCCACCCAGGCCTTACCCCAGTTTTCAACTTCATCGGTGCTCCAGAGTGATGGATAAAAAATGCGTTTCTGAAAGCGCGGAGGCAGGTATTTTTGCCAGTTGGTACCGCCGGTGGCTTTTATTTCTTCGGGTTCGCGGTTAAGATAGCGCACGGCCGATTTGTAGTGCGATAGCGGCCAGTTTACATTTACATTTACATCCAACTGGCGCAATTCGGCTTTTAACTCAGGTGTAAGGCTGCCTTCGGCCTCAAATTTTAAAGCTAATGTGTTAAAATTATAGCTAACATTTGCCTTACCCAGCTCTATAAATGTTTTGGCGTACTTTTTTTCGAACTGTTTAAGTGTCAGCGTTTTTTTACCGGTTGATAATTCGGTAGCGCCGAACTTCCAGTACAGGTATTCAAATTGCTCTTCAATAGTGACGGTACGTAGTTCTTCGCGTTTATCCTTAGCTACCAGGTTGATAAAATCGGTGGCATATATCTCGATCATCCTGTACTGGCCCGATTGAAAGCCACTGGCCGGGAGTAAAGACATCCTGAACTTCAGGAACTGTTCTTTTTCCATCCCGTCAACCATAATCTCAAACGATTGGGTTAGTGCGCCAAAATACCTATTAATGCGCTTTAAACGTGCGGTAAAAAAATCAACAGTTAAGGGTTGGGCGGCAGCAAGCTGTTGGCACTCATGCAAGGCCAGCTTAAAATATAATTCGGTTATCTGGTGATAGATGATAAAGATCTCTTCGTCGGGAAAGGGCGTTTTAGGGCTTTGCAGGCTCAATAATGTATCCAGGTGGATGTAATCCCAGTAGGTTAAAAAATCGGCGTATAACAGTCCGTCAAGGTAGGAGTTCATATCCTGGCCCATGGCCTCGTATTTTTCCTGTAACTGCGCCAGGCGCTCTTCAATTTCGGGAGAGAATTGCATAATCAAAGGTAGCAAAAATGGGATGAGGTTAAATAGGGCTATGTAACATCAAAAATTAAAACATTTTTTACTGCGGGCTGTATTATGTCTGAATCAGAATTTACAGAATTAAAGGATTTACAGAATTAAAAACATGAAAACGCGTGGCTTAATATTTTGTCCGATTTATTCTGTTCATTCTCAAATTCTGTAAATGGGATAGCCCTCTTGAACACCTTTGAAAAACAATATACATGTGAAAAATTCTGATTCAGACAATAACCTTATAGATCATGAAAATCAATAAAATACTAATAGGCATTGACGATAGCACTTATGCGCATAATGCTGCTGCTTATGGGTTTGATATTGCACATACTTACAAGGCCGCGGTTGGTTTGGTGCATATTATCGAGCCGGCTGTTTTTCCGCCGGAACCTAACGATAGCCTGATCGGGATGCCGATGGGGACTATGGGTGTAGATCAGGCTGAGTTAGTTGATATACAATCAAAGCAATCTTTATTGGTAATTGATAATATTAAAAAAGAATATGCAGGCGAGCTTGAAGTTACCTCGTTTACCGATTTTAATATTACTGCCGATGGTATAATTAGTTGTGCCCGACAATTTAACGCCGACCTGATCGTGATAGGTACTCATAGCCGCACAGGCCTTGATCGTTTGCTTATGGGCAGCGTAGCCGAAAATGTTGTGCGCCATTCACCTATCCCGGTATTGGTGGTGCCTTTTATCGCTTAATGGGGTTCGAGGTTCGTGTGGCCAGGTTCGGGCAAAAAATCCCGCAACCCGATCCCGGCAACTCGCAACGCTAATATAGCAGCCTGAATTTTATGGTATGCTCAATCGCTTTCAACTCGTTGAGTACCTGGGTGTCGTAGCCCGTATTTACGTCGGTAATTACATACCCGATTTGTGGGTTGGTAACCAGGAACTCGCCAACAATATTGATGTTGTGGCGGGCAAATACATCGTTTATTTTGGCCAGGATGCCGGGCACATTTTTGTGGATGTGGATTAACCGGTGTGCATTGTTAACCCTTGGCGGCTGTAAATCTGGAAAATTGCAGCTGGTATGCGTTTTGCCCTCGTTCATGAAAGCCAATACCCTTTTTGGCAAAAAATCGCTGTTATGCGGGTTATGCCTCGGATCGTCAAATATAATAATGCCATTTTCGGTGGCTGTTTCGGCAAGTTTGTTACTGCATTTGCCAAAAATACCTATCACTTTTAACCGGCCAGAATTTTGTACCTGCTCGGGCGTTGGCTGGTGGTCTTCATCACAAAATAAAACACCGGCTTCTTCTAAATATTTATCTTCAATCTCATCCCGGTTGCGAATGTTGTAACCCTCTTTTTTCATTTGAGCCTGTGCCTCTTCATCAATTGCGCCAACTACCAGGCATTTAATGCGGTTTTTGGGATATGATATGGCGCGTGGCAATTTGTTCAGGTACAGGAACTCATCAAAGCTTGGGGTAACGTGGTCGGCCTTTTCGGTTACCGATTTACGCTCGATGTTTTCGGTAAAAGCGTAAAATTTCTTGATCATGCCCGACTCCTTCAGCTGGAAATCGGAGTAACCATCGCCTATGCCGTAAATATCGCCGGGCAACTGCAACTCTTTAAGCAATTTAACCTTCCCCCCTTCTTGTGACAGGGGGTTGGTGCGGTCATAACCTATAATATTGCCTTCGTCGTCAAACTCGAAAGTATTGGCGTAGATGTTTTCTTTTTTGATGTGATACTCGGTAACCACAGGCGTAATAAATTCTTTAAAACCGCCGGATACGATCAAAACCTCGTCCTGGTGATTTTTAAAAAAGATTGTATTGCGCGAGAATGAGGTAGATACCTTTTTTTTAAGATGACTGATCAGCTGCTTCAAATGATCGCGGTTGGCACATAATAATTTAACCCGGGCTTCTAAACTTTGGGTAAATGATAGCCGCCCTTCCATCGAGGCATTGGTTAAATCTTCTATCTGTTTGTAAATACCCTCACGGTCGGGATGATTTTTGAGGGATATGCGGGCCAGTTCGTCAAGGGCCTCAACCTGTGTAAACGTGCTGTCGAAATCAATAATAAAGTACTGCTCCATCTTGGGTGCAAATGTGCGAATTTTTTTGGTTCATTAGTTCATTGGTTTATTAGTTCATTAGTAGATAGAGGTTAAATTAACAGGTACCAATTGAAGCGTTATTTAGAACCTAACTGAATCAACTCAATCTAACCCAATCAACCACTCACCAAAATTCACTTCCCGAATCGCTTTCCATACCTGATTGCAGGCAGTTCGATGTACCTGTGCATTAACTTAGAAACAAACACCAGGAGTGTCAATATCACCACATCGAAAAGAATATTTAAAGTCACGTTGGTTTGTATCGCGGTGGTTTTCAAATGCCCTAACAAATAGATGCCGATAGGCACGTGTATCAGGTAAAGCGAATAGGAAACATCGCCATAGCGGCTAAGTAAATTGTTTTTTAGCGGTTTAAAGTGGTTGATAACGATAAGCCCGCCGGTAATTAAGCAAAGCAGAACGTAAATAAAGGATTGATGGGTCGCGTAAAAGTCGACCGCGGTAAAGGCCAGTAGAGCAATATTAAACCATTTATAAGCGGGCTGATGCAACAATTGGTATGTGGCCACACCCAGGCAAAACAATGGCCATAGGTTTAAAAAGAACAAGGGACCCGATTCAAACTGGGGTAAACCGATACTTAATAACGTTACCACTATTAAGGCAGTTACAAAATACTGTTTTTTGAAAAAGGCGCAGACAAACACCGCCAGGTAAAAAAGCATCTCGCATGATAACGTCCAGTACACCCAGTTAATGGTTTTTACTCCGGTGACAGGCGATGTGCTGAGTGTAATTGTGGCTACTATACCCGCAATACTTTTAGGGAGTACGGCTACGGAGTTTACATGGGTTATAACTTTGAGTAATAAAACTATAACTGCAGTAATAACCAGGCTGAACCAATAGGGCGGGAAAATGCGGAAGAAACGCCTTACTATAAATTCGGTTGGTTTTTTGGCATGGTGCAGCGCTATAAGTATGCAGTAACCGCTTATGATAAAAAATATGGGTACCCCCAAGTGACCGTATTTGCAAAAATCGCGGTACCAGTTGTCAATAGGTTTTATAGGCTGATTGAGATGGAAAAAAACTACCCATGAAGCTGCCAGTATCCTCAGCAAATCTATCAGGTGGTTTCTTTTGTCGGGTTGCATGTAAAAAATGAATGGGCAAGGTAACGATATTGATGTAAATAAACATACCGATTAGCTTCAATACGGCGAGTTGTCTGTTCTGTTTGCGCTTTAATTCAGATCGATAAAATTGAATCTCTTTTTAAAATATTTTCTTGGTTTCTTCCTCAAAAACTTTTTAAATATCTTATCATGAACAAGCAATGGTACGGTAAACTGGGTAATGATTATCTTTTGTTTATTTATCGTGTGTAATATTATATAACTAAAATCCTGGAATCTGCCCCAGGGTTGACCTTCATAAATCTCGACTTTTACAACTTCATCACTGTTAATGTGTATATCAAGATCATCTTGACCCATGTTGAGTGTTAGTCTGTCGGCGCTTAGTGTTATTGTTTTATCCCTATCGAAGTGGTAATACTGCTTCAGTACAAGCAAAGTCTTTATTTGTTGGTATAGTATTGCTACCAAACCACTAAAAAACAATAGCAAAAACAATAACAGAGGCCCTGTTGGGGGAAACAACGATACTGCTTTTACGGCAAACCAAATAGCAAAACCGACCAATGCAAAAGTAAATACCGACTCAAAAATTAAGCGCCGGGGATTAAATGTATACCGTTTTGCCGTATCCATAAAGCCATCTTCAATTAGTGCAACACGGCACAAATCTCTTTAATGCTTTCACTTATCGGCTTAAATTCAATCCCAATCGCATTCTTGATTTTTGAGTTATCAAACTCGCGTGTTACCGATGCCGCCTGTGCGGATGTTTTATCAATAGCCGGGTCCCCGCCGGTTAGTGCGGCTATAACAGCCGCACCGCGCCAGCCAATTTCCATCAGCCAGGGTTTGGCTAAAATGGCAGGCGGTTTAATGTCAAAGCCGTTTGCTGCCTCTGTAGTGATAGATTGATAGCTGCGATTTTCGGCGCTGATAATGTAGCGCTCGGCCGTGATAGCACTGTTCATAAGGCCAACCATACATTTGGCCACATCCTCTACATCAACAAAGCCAATAGTGCCGGCAGTATAAAATTTAAGGCCCTTATGGATGGTTTCAAACAGCGCACCGCTGCCAACTTTACCCGCGCTTGCACCGATGATAAGCGATGGATTTACAATTACGGCATCCAAACCTTCGGCAATACCGCGCCATACTTCCATCTCGCTTTCCAGCTTGGATATGGCATAACCATCATTTTCCGTTGATTGTTCCAGATGATGGTTTTCGGTAGTAAGATCGCCGGGTTTGGCCAGGCCTATAGCGGCTATCGAGCTTACGTGCACCATCCTGATGCCCTTTTCGGCACATAAATTAACCAGGTTGGCCGTGCCGGTCACGTTAGTATTGATCATCGGCTTTTTATCGGCCGATTTTAACGATACCCACGCCGCGCAATGATAAACCTGGGTTACGCCAGCTAAAGCATTCTCCAAAGCAAAAATATCCAACAAGTCGGCCTCCACCCATTCAATTTGTGATTGAAAAGGGACAAGTAAGGCAGGTATGGTTGATGTAGCCCTCTTGGTGCAACGAATGTTTGAGCCAGATGTAACCAGCAGTTTCGCCAGTTCGGCCCCGAGAAAACCTGTTGCGCCAGTAATTAGAATCATTTCAATTTGAAGATTTGAAAATGTGTTTATTTGAAAATGTAAAAGTGCACAATATCATTTTAATTTGATGATTTGAAAATTCATATTGAGGCTAAGTTGCCGATTTAATGATGTGAATTCGCATCTTTGCAAAGATGTTTCATCTTCAAATCTTCAAATTGACGCATTTTCAAATTAGTATTCAATGTCCTTAGCTGATTTTTTTAAACCCATCGATCTGAAAAAGATCACTCCTAAAAAGGGCTACTATACCAGTCAGCTTGGCGATAAAATTGTACATTACTCGGTCGATTTTCCCGACCTGGAAGAGAAAATCGACCTGGCCATCATTGGCGTTATGGACGATCGTAATGCTACCGATAACCAGGGCTGTGCACTTGGCCCCGACTATATCCGCGAAAAACTTTACCAGCTTAATGAGGGTGGCTACAACTTAAAAATTGCCGATCTGGGCAATATTGCAGCAGGCGCATCGGTTACTGATACCTACTTTGCCCTTAAAACCGTGGTATCCGAACTGGTGAAAAAAGATATTATCCCCATTATTTTAGGTGGCGGGCAGGATTTAACCTACGCCCAATACCTTGGCTACGAAGACCTGGAACAGAAGGTTGACCTGGTAGTAGTAGATGCCCGTTTTGACCTTGATGAGGACGAAACCCCGGCAGGATTGGAAACAACTTCGCAATCATATCTCAACAAAATATTTTTGCACGAACCCAATTACCTGTTCAATTTTAGCAACCTGGGGTACCAAACTTATTTTGCCAGCCAGGAAAGTTTGCGGGTGATGGATAAGCTTTACTTTGATGTACACCGCCTTGGCGAGCTAAGCGGCAACATTGCCGTAACCGAGCCTGCCATCCGTAACGCCAGCATGGTAAGTTTTGATGTGGGGGCCATCAGATCGGCTGATGCTGCAGGCAACGCCAATGCTACCCCCAATGGCTTTAACGGGCAGGAGGCCTGCCAGCTATGCCGCTACGCGGGGTTTAACGATAAGCTAAGCTCGATAGGTTTTTATGAGTTTAACCCGGCCTACGATAATAATGGCCAAACGGCTATGTTGCTGGCGCAGATGATCTGGTATTTTATTGATGGGTTTTACGGCCGTAAGCGCGATTTTCCGCTCAATCCAAAATCACAATACCTTATTTACAAAACCAGCCTGAAGCATGAAGACCAGGAGGTTGTATTTGTAAAAAGCAAAAAATCCGACCGCTGGTGGATGCAGGTACCTTACCCAACGGGGGGCTCAAAAAACGAACGCTTCCACCTGGTGCCCTGTAGCTATGCCGACTATAAAACGGCCACATCCGGCGAGTTGCCCGACCTTTGGTGGCGCACTTATCAAAAATTAAACTGATAATTGCAATTATAGCAGCATTTTAACGTTATCAATCCTTATAGTTTTTAACTCTGATGAAGAAAATATTTTTTTTAATTATAGCCTTATTACCGGCCATTGCATATGCCCAAAGTACCGATACCTTTACTATAAATGGTAAATTGGGTAATGTAGGCGCGCCTGCAAAAGTTTATTTATCGTATCAATTGGGCGCCAACAGCGTTATTGATTCGGCCGATGTTGTAAATGGTGTTTTTAGTTTCAAAGGTTCGATGCTAAACCCGGTTAATGCCACGCTGGTGGTTGATTACAAAGGCCTGGGGATAGAAAAATTTACCCAGCAATATAGCGATGGCCGGGCATTATCAAAAAATGCCGATAACCTTAACTTTTTTATTGATAAAGGCACGCTGACTATTACCAGTAAAGATTCTGTTTCAAAAGCGCAGATCACCGGTTCGCAGCTTAACCTTGATAATATTAACCTGCAGGCCCAGCTGAAAAGCATCAACATGCGCGGCGAACACCTGATGGCCGAAGTTAAGGCTGCCACACCTGAGCAACAGAAGTCGCCTGCATTTCAAAGCGCTATACAAAGTAAGTATAAAGCATTGCAAACGCTGCAGAGCTATACCTTAAAGAGCTTTATAACCGATAACCCCAACAGTTACCTAAGCTTGCTGGCTTTAAGTTCGGTAGGTGGCCCGGCTCCTGATCCGGGTGAAATTGAGCCTTTGTACAACTCGCTTTCGGCCGACGTACGGAATACCGAAGCGGGTAAGGTGTTGAAAGCACAACTTGATGCCTTAAGGGTTACAGCAATAGGTGCAATTGCGCCCGATTTTGTACAAAACGATGTAAACGGCAAACCGGTTAAATTATCATCATTCAGGGGAAAATATGTTTTGCTTGATTTTTGGGCATCATGGTGCGGGCCTTGCCGCCAGGAAAACCCTAACGTAGTACGCAATTATAACAAGTACAAAACCAAAAACTTTACCATTGTAGGCGTGTCATTAGACAGAGCCGAAAGTAAATCGGCCTGGCTTTCCGCTATCAAAAGTGATGGATTGGACTGGACACAGCTATCTGACCTTAAATATTGGAATAACGAGGCCGCCGCCCTTTATTCTGTAACCTCCATCCCACAAAATTATCTGATTGGCCCCGACGGAAAGATCATTGCCAAAAACCTTCGTGGCGAAGACCTTGATGCCAAACTGGCCGAGCTATTTGGGAAGATATAGATTAGTGAGTGGTTGATTGGGTTAGATTAGGTTGATTGTGTTGGCCCGGAAAAATGGAAAAATAGTTGAGTGGTTAATTGTCATTAATTTGAGTAAGTCCAAAATAATGTAACTTTTTACTGACTATATGTAATGTATAGTTTTTACGTATTATATTGCAAGTTGAACTTTATCGCTTATGAAAAAAACAATATTATTAGCATTGGCCGCGCTGCCTGCTATTGCTTTTGCACAGGATAACAAATATGACATACAAGGTAAAATGGGTGATTTTAATGCACCTGCCAAAATGTACCTCGAATACAGGTTCCCTAAGGGTAAGCCTATTTATGATTCATGTACCGTGGTTAATGGTAAATTCCATTTTGCAGGCTCGGTTGGGGCAGCGCCGCTTAGCGCGTATTTATTGTTTAACTCAAAAGGTACGGGTACGGGCAAGGCCGATGGCTACCGGGCTATTTATCTTGAACCAGGTTTAATTAATGTAAGTGCTGCGGATAAAATAGAAAACGCCACAGTTGATGGTCCTAAAACCAACCAGGAAAACGAAAAATATCAGTTGTTACAAAAGCCTGTAAACGATGCTTACACCGCTTTGGAAGAAAAGCAGAAGGCAGCTACGGACGAGCAAAAGGCCTCTCCTGAATATATTAAAAAAGCGAAAGCTGATGAAAAAGCTATAGATGATTTGAGCGCGGCCACAGATAAACAATTTATAAAAGATAACCCCAACTCAATCATTAGCCTGAATGCGCTTGAATCATTGGCCTACAGTGCCGATTATGCTGATCTTAAACCTTTATACGATGCCTTAACGCCTGCTGTAAAAAGTACCGATGCGGGTAAAGCCCTGGGCGAAAGAATGCCTAAACTTAAGGCTGTGGCCTTGGGGGCAACCGCACCAGAATTTGCCGAGGCTGATACCAGCGGAAAGGTCATCAACCTTTCTTCATTTCGCGGGCAATATGTTTTGATTGATTTTTGGGCATCGTGGTGCGGCCCTTGTCGCAGGGAAAACCCAAATGTGGTAAAAGCTTATAACCATTACAAAGGTCAAAAATTTACTATTTTGGGCGTATCGTTGGATAAACCAAACGCTAAGGATAAATGGTTAGCCGCTATTCACAAAGACGGCCTTACCTGGACCCACGTTTCTGATCTTAAATTTTGGGACAGCAAAGCGGCTGGCTTATACGCCGTGCGCGGTATTCCCCAAAACTTTTTGTTAGATCCCAACGGAAAAATAATTGCCAAAAACCTGCGCGGCGACGATCTGGAAGATAAACTTGCCGAGATTTTTGGAAAAATATAGTTGGTTCATTAGTTCACTGGTTCATTAGTTTATTGGTGAACAGTTTGAAAATAGTTCATTAGGCTATCGGGTTGAACTTATAAAAAAAGCCATGCTGTTTAAATATCAGCATGGCTTTTTTATACCTCGGTTTTGCTTTAAATTGACATGACAGTTAAACTACTATACCACCAATGAACTAATGAACCAGTGAATCAATAAACTACAAAAGGTCAAATCCAATATCTTTCCTGAAGTACATGCCATCGTAATAAATACGGCTGGCATCGGCTGTGGCTTGTTGCAGGGCGTTAAACATATTGTCTTGCAGGGTAGTTATTGCCAAAACTCGGCCACCTGTGGTTATCACGTTTTCGCCATCGAGGCTGGTGCCTGCGTGGAATACTATACTGTCGCGCACGTTTTCGGTGCCGGTTATTACTTTGTTTTTTAGGTATTCGCCGGGATAGCCGCCTGCTACCATAACCACGGTGGCGGCAGTTTTCGGCGAAATAATCAGCTCTTTTTCGTTAAGGTTACCTTCGGCTACGCCTTGCAGCAGGTCAACAAAATCGCTGTCGATGCGGCGCATTACGCTTTCGGTTTCAGGGTCGCCCATGCGGCAGTTGTATTCTATCACCCAGGGTTCGCCATCTTTATTCATCAGGCCTATAAAAATGAAGCCTTTGTATGGGATGCCATCTTTTTTCAAACCCTCTACCGTTGGGATGATAACTAAATCTTCAACCTTTTTAATATAGGCGGCATCTGCAAACGGTACGGGCGAGATTGAACCCATGCCGCCGGTGTTCAGCCCGGTGTCACCTTCGCCAATACGTTTATAGTCTTTAGCTTCAGGTAGTATTTTGTAGTTGCTGCCATCGGTCATTACGAAGACAGATAGTTCAATTCCTTGCAGGAATTGTTCAATGACCACGCTTGAGCTGGCATCACCAAATTTGGCTTCGGCCAACATTTGGGTAAGCTCCAGTTGGGCTTCTTCAAGTGACGTGCAGATAAGCACACCTTTGCCAGCGGCCAGGCCGTCAGCCTTCAGTACAACCGGAAGGCCGGCAGTTGCCAGGTAGGTGAGGCCCTCTTGCAAAGTATCTTTAGTGAAAGTTTTATAAGCAGCCGTAGGGATGTTATGCCTTTGCATAAATTGCTTGCTGAAATCTTTACTACCCTCTAACTGTGCAGCTTCCTGTTGGGGGCCTACCACGGGTACATTTTTTAATTGCTCGTCGGCTAAAAAGAAATCATGAACGCCTTTTACCAGTGGCTCCTCGGGGCCTACCAGTACCAGGTTGATGCCTTGTTCCAATACTAAGGCCTTAATACCCTCAAAATCGGTAACCTTAATGTTAACGTTGGTGCCGTACTGGTGAGTGCCGGCATTGCCGGGGGCTATAAAAAGCTTTTCACATTTAGGGCTTTGCGCAATTTTCCAGGCGAAGGCGCTTTCCCTTCCGCCCGAACCGAGGATCAGGATATTCATGGAGGCAAAGATAGTTTTTTTGGATGAGTAGCATTACTATGGGTGTTCGCTTTTTTGAGTGGATACAGGTGGTGTTCGGGCTGTGTTTGTTAATTCATTGTTTTACAGTTGCTTAGGTGTTCGGTTTGTTTAAGTCGAAAAAGTAATATTTATTGATAATCAATTAGTTATGTATTTGGGTTTAGTCTGCCCCGAACACCCGTTTTGAATAAAATTTCTAATTTTCCGGGCAACAGCACGGTGCGATGTTTAGTACCTGCCGGCTCCCGAAATGAACCCAATGGGCACCTGTTGGCCCCTGGTAATACACCGCAGTATACCCGCAATCACCCTATCGGCACTGCCAGAAAAAAATATTTTTGCGTATTGACGGGAATAAAATATTGAGATATATTTACGTTAAATAGCAGCCGCGCTACCTCGTGTTAATACCTGCCAGCCTTTATCATGAGTACAATTTTGCGCATATTGCTTCTACTAATTGCTATTTTATTTGCAGGTTGCAACAAAGATGTGGTAGAAATAAACACAAAATCTACATCTACCCCAAACATTCAAAGCCTGAAAATATCGCCGGTACATACCGATATTCCTGTTGTCAGCATTTCGGCATCATCAACCTATCCTACGTGGGACGCATCAAATGCAACTGACAGTAATACTGCTACCAGTTGGAGCTCGGCCAGGCATTTAAGTTCAAACGGTGTGGAGTTTGTTCAATTTTATTTTAGCGGTGCCGTTGATATAAATTATGTGAAGCTTACCCCACGGTACGGCAGCAATAATGCAGGCTTATGCTTCCCCTTAAATTTTACAATTTATTATTATACGGGTTCATCATGGGTGGCAGCAAAGGCGTTCACTAATTTTGCCAATCCCCAAAAAAGCGACAACTACGATTTGCCGGTGATCATACCGCTGCCGGTTACTGTGCATGCCAGCGGCATAAAAATAGAAGTTACCGGGCTACGCGCCGATGGCCCAAACTATTATTTCCAGCTGGCTGAAGTTGCCGCGGGATTTGATGACGGCTTCAATCATTTTAAATGGACCGGCAATGACAACGCGGTGAGGCAAAACCGGATTAATAACGCAGGTTCGGACTCATTTAACCCGGATCGCATTTTCAATTGGACACAAGACGACCGCGACCCCATCATCCGGGGCACAACCAACGCTATTAACTCTAATATATATGCGCCAAACATAGTTTATAATGGCGGCAACTGGAATATTTATTATGGAGGCTGGGATAATACATCAGCAAAAAACGACCGGATATTTGCTACCATAACCCACGATGATTTTTTAACTTTTGGCCCGCCCACGTTAATGATTGGCAATGGCGACAGGCGCCATGTAAACAACGAAACTGTATTAAAAAAGCCCGATGGCAGCTGGCTGATGTATTATACAGCCTTACCTCAAAATTCGGCTACCAATAAGCCCGGCTTTGCAGCCTCGCCCGATGGCGTTGCCTGGGTGCCAAATATTGGCTCCGGAAATTCCTTTTTAAAAATAGCCAATTACCCTAACTGGGCCGCTGCAGATGTAAACGGATCAAATGTTGGCTACCTGGAAAACGGCACTTACCATTTGTATTTTAACGATTTTGCAACCAGGCCCAGGGCGGTTCATCATGCAGTAAGTACCGATGGGCTAAACTTTAACTACACCGGCGATGCGCTGGCCGAAGACGTTGTTGCGCAGGATGTAAAAGCTTTTAGCTACAACAATACCACCTATTATTTAATGGGCATGCACCATAACGGGCAGGAATTAAGGTACAGCCTAAGCAACAGCCTCACCAGTTTCCCGGCCAGCAGCTTTTTGCTGGGCAATTACAATGCCGCCGATTTATATATTGTTTCGATGGGGTTTGTAACCAATGCTAACAGGTTATACGGTATTATGTATGGCGCAGGGCCTACCGACGATTTGAGCCACAATTCGTTACACGCCAGGTGGCTTACAAAAAAAATAATTTTTATAAGCGACAGAACAAACGGCCGCTGGGGCGATATTGAAAAAGCACACGGGCCAAACCAGGTTGTGCTATACATGAGTACCGAGATGGAAACCGGCCATTTTTATGTTTACGATACCGACGGAACCACCCTGCTGTATACCAGCCCGCAGGTTACTATGCGTTCGGGTGATGTGTGGACGTACAAGCCATAGTAGGGTTGGCGGCATGTTGGTTTTTTTCTTTTTTATGTTTATTTTGAGGACGACCTTTTTTACTGCCTTGCACATGAATATAATTGTAGCCTTTATTTTTGCCAAAATCGGCTCGAAGCGCGTTATCGGGGGCTTCACCAGCTTTTTGCTTTGTTTATTTTTAGCGCCGGTAGGCTGGTATCTCGTTTTATCATCAAGGCGATTAGATGACCAGGAGTCAGACGCTGCATTGATAATAGAATTTAGCCCGGTGAAAAAGGAAGTATAATTTGTAGCAGAAAATAGCTTCTATCCGTCCAGGTTCTCGTGGAGAGAAACCTGAACGAATGAAATATTGTTATTTATACCGAAGCAAATAAATTTTATGCAGCGCCATAAAAGAGAAAAAGAGGCCTGCCAGTATAACTAAAGAACGCAGCCAATTCATCCCGCTCCATTCCGATACTGTTCTTTTAAGCAAATCAACATCGGTGAGTTGGGCAGTCTTAAACATAATGTCATTGCGGGGATAGAAATAGGCAAAGGTGAATACATCGGCTAAAATGTATAAAACAAGCGCTGCTCCTAAACACAGCCGGATGGAAGGAGATGTTTTCCAAAAAAGTACCAGGACTACCAGGCCCAACACCTGGTTCACGGGCGAAAATATCCTGAAAAAATTTCCGGGGTTTACCGTTTTAAAATAATCTCTTGTAACGGCAATGGAGTGAGGAATATCACTTCCCCATGATTTTACATCAACCAGGGAAGTATACAGGTTTACAAACAGCAGGCCGCAGGCAATACTGATAGAAGCAAATAAAATTATTGTTTTCATGTTTTTTTTTCTGCAAAGATGGCTACCGGATGGGCCGCAGAATTGTATTTAACGGACATCTGTATAAATATGCCCCTTTATTTTGCTCATGTTCCGTTTGTATTCGCCGGGTGTTATTGCCGCGTAAGCTTTAAAAGTTTTGATAAAATGCGATTGATCGGCGAAATGACTTTGAAAAGCAATTTCTGTCAACGATAATTCGCCCTGGTGAATTAAATCCACCGCGTGCAGGTATTTTTTGTAAAGTAAAATTTCTTCGGTATTCATTCCCGTTGCATCAACAAGTTTCCTTGATAAATGCCGGGGCGAATAACATAAAGAATTTGCCAGGACAGTTACCGACGCATCATGTTGATTAGGTGCGTATATAAAACTATTCATTAGTTGTTCCCGGGGTTGCCAGGCAATCAAATTTGGCCTGAGCCAGGCCAGGAAAACAGATACCCGCGCATCAAAATCATTTTGTTCGGCAAGTTGGTGCCAAAGTGAGTTGAATGCCGGATTAAGCAGGGTTAAGTCGACGGTAATATTTAAAAACTCGCAGGCAGGCACCTTAAAAATTTCCTTTACGGCCAAAGGTTGAAACAGGACACCAAAAAAAACCTGTTGTTTGGGAAGATGAAGCTGTATTGGCGTGGTATTGAACCCGCTGATAAAGCAATTTGATAAATGATGTAATTTACTGCCAAGCCGGGCCGGGATAAATGAGCTATCGCTAAAGTTGAAAATAACCTCTATTACGCCTTTGGGTATAATGTATTCCTTATGAAACAGGTGCAAGGTATCAACCTGCCAAACTGCATGGATGGCATCCTTAAAACAAGGCTCCTGAGGTATATAATAGTTGTAGTTCAATTTTTAAGGAATTGATTATAAGGCCCGTTAAAAAATTGCCGCTAATGCGGGCAGCCTGCCGAGGATGTGAAATTTCAATTCCCTCGGCTTTGCCGGTTAATATAAAGGAACGAATTTTTATTTTTCGGCGCAAGCGGCTCAGCGTGAATTGCTTGCATTCCATCAGGTTCTCTCGGATTGATACTTATCAGATATAAATAAAACACGATGTTATTTCGCCTGTTAAACAGATGGAGGTAAAATAAAGATGATGTGGCAGGAAATTGATAACAAGCTTTACAAGGCATTTAAATTTAAAGACTTTTCGGAGGCGTTTTCTTTTATGACCCGGGTGGCTTTGCTGGCCGAATCGAATAATCATCACCCCGCGTGGAAAAATGAATGGAATAAAGTCGAAATCTGGCTTTCAACTCATGATCAGGGCGATATCGTTACTGATAAGGATAGATCGTTAGCCTCCTCCATTGATAAAATATTGGAAAGTTTTTCGGTTTGAGGTCTTTTGTCCTGCGAGATTTTTTGCAGGGAGAACCTATCGGAACGCCGGTTGTACAAAGGATCATTGGTTAGCATGCGGCCTCAGGGTCCTTTTTCAAAGAGACCCTGAGGGGACAAAATTCGTCAATTTATCGTTGAAACGTTGCTAACTATATATCCACATCAGCATCCGCTTTTTTTGCTTCCTGATCAGCGCGTCGACAATTTTTAGGGTATTGTTTGATATGGCGGGACAGCCCCAGCCTTCGGGTGTGCCGTTGGGGTATATATTGGTTTCGGCAACTTTTTCCCAGGAGTGGAACACGATTTGCCTGATCAGGGCATTATTGTTAGTGCTCTCCAGCCCGGTTAAAAAGTATTTTACATGGATGCCCCAGGCGCTATAGGCCCGGCCTTCAATCCGGTATTTACCCAGGGCGGTACAATGGCTGCCATCACTGTTGCTAAAAACTGGTTTGTCTTTTGTCCACACGCCCGACCATGGCGCACTGGCACATCCATGGCTTACCAGGCCGGTAATCATGGTATCGTTTTTACGAAAATCCCAAACCATAAAACGCTTAACGCCCGAGTGCAGGCTCATATCTATCAAAATACAGTAACGGGTATTGTAGCCTTTCTGCTTGCAAAAAGCAAGGCTTTGTTTGGCCTTTAGCCTGGTGCGGTTAATGTCGATGTGGGGGGCAAAGGCGTTAGCGGCTGCGGTTAACAGCAGCAATTGCAATAGGGCGAGGAATTTAAGATAAGGTTTCACCGGTAATTAATAAATATTGTGATGATGTGAAACGCTTGAAAGAAGGGATTAGTATTGCGTAATGCTGGTAATATTAAAATGATTTTCCGTGCCCTCAGGTTCTCTCGGAGAGGAACCTGAGGGAGGATGCCTATTGTATTGAAATAGTTCATCGCCTTGCATGCGGCCTCAGGGTCCTTTTTCAAAGAGACCCTGAGGGGACATAAGAAAATGATTTTCCGTGCCCTCGGGTTCTCTCGGAGAGGAACCTGAGGGCGGATGGCGTTGTATTGAAATAGTTCATCGCCTTGCATGCGGCCTCAGGGTCCTTTTTCAAAGAGACCCTGAGGGGACATAGCGTGACATAATATTAGTTATTAAACCCCGCAACCGCAGCAATTTCAATCTGCGCCTGGCGTGGTAACTCCTTAACGGCTATGCAAACTCTGGCCGGAAATTTATGGTGAAAATATTTGCTGTAAACACGGTTGGTAGCGGCGTAGTTATCCATGCTGGTAAGATAGATGGTTACATTGACCAGGTCCTGGTAGTGCAGCCTGTTTTTGCGCAGTACATTGCCAAGGTTTTCCATTACCTGCGTTGCTTCTGCCTCAAATCCGTTGTTTACCAGGTTACCGGTATGATCAATCCCAATCTGGCCGGATATATACAATGCATCGCCGGAAATGTACGCATCAGAAAAGGGTAGGCCAGTTTTAATTTCTCCGGATTTAGCCTTCCCATTATTTTGTAGCTGAATTTCTGTGCCTTTCCTGTCAATCTGTATCCAGTATTCAACTATTTTTCCGTTGGATACCCTGTAAACTGCGCTTCCTATTTCAATTACAGGCAGCCCTGTAGATTTAAATTCATCCACATCACCTATTTGATTGCCGGTTTGCTTCCAGCGGGCATAAACTTTGTCGTTACCGGCAATGAGTTCGGTTACTTCAAATTGGTAACGGCCATAACTTTGCAGGAATTCATTGACATGCCGGCTGTAGTTTTCCGGTGTCCTGACAACGGTTTCCTGGTGTTCAGCGTTAAGCTGGTGCGCTTTTACAGAATCTGCCATAAATTCTGAAGCTCTTTCAGGTGATTTTCCGGAACGGACGATTTCTAAAAAGTCCCTTACTATTTTTTTTGATTGTTGTGTAGTGCTCATAATTGTATTTTGTGCGTTGCTGCCAATAGATATTGCCAATAAAAGCAATAGCGTAATGGTGTAATTTTTCATGATCCCGGGTTTTAAATTAATGCAACAAATTTGATCAAATATTTAAGAGCATAACAGATGCAGTTTTTGATTATTTGAGGATAACAGATTCATTTGTGAGCACAAAGTGTGGGAGAGAGGGCAGCTTGTTGTGTTTAAATAGTCCATTACCCGGCATGCTGCCTCAAGGTCCTTTTTCAAAGAGATCCTGAGGGGACAAAAGCGTTTTCAACCCCGTAGGGGTATAACATTTGTAGAAAAGATAGAAATAATGCTCCGTGCCGTAGGTACGGAACTTATGAAGCGTACCTACGGCACGCAAAAATGTTGATTTACAAGTGCTACAAATGTTTTGCTCCGATGGAGCAACCTGTGAATTCCTTAACTTAATAGCCCTCAGGTTCTCTCGGAGAGAAACCTGTGGAAGGATGGCGTTGAATTGAAATAGTTCATCGCCTTGCACGCTGCCTCAGGGTCCTTTTTCAAAGAGACCCTGAGGGGACAAAAATGAGAACCCAAAAGATATGGGTACAGGATAGCAGATTAAACAGCTGTAATCAGCGCCGCGCCGGCATCGTCGATATGCACGAGGCAATCGGCAACAGAAATATGGTGTTTGAATTTGCTGATGGGCTCAATCCAATCGCGCGAGGTAAAAACAGGAGCCAGGATGTTTACAGATTCTACCAGGATCTCTTCGCCATCCAGCACCAGCCGCCAGCATTTGCTTTGGCCGTCGCTTTCGGTATTAAAGCGGATTTGGGCAAGGTTAACTTGTATGTTCATTATTAATTTGGGGTATTTTAGATGCTAATGGCCTAAAAACGCCCGGATTTTATGAATATTATTGAGTGAATTGGTTGTTGCGTAATTGTTACAAAAAAAGAGGGGGGAGAACCAAGAGTCAAGAATCAAGAGTTAAGACAGTCAAGCGGATATGGAGATTTCTTAATGTACTATCTGGTACATTAGTGCAGAGGATTAGCCCCTTTTCTTGGCTCTAATACCTTGATTCGATCCTGTGCTGTATGAGAAAATAGTTCATCGCCTGGCATGCGACTTCGGTGCGTTTTGCAAAGAGATTCTAAGGGTAAATAGATCTCACGTATCCGCCTGACTACTTTCTTGATTCTTGACTCTTTTTTTGCCAAAAGCGTAACAATTAATTTACATATTCGGTAAAAGGTAGGTGTATGGTTTTTAATAAAAACTACATTTGCTAAACCCCTGATTGAAATTGACTTTACACCGTATAGCCAGGTTTACACTATTGTTACTGGCTGCCTTTATCGCTATTCCTCAAGCCAATGCCCAACAGGGCGTTGCACTCGTGTCGGCTCACCACGTGTCACCACGCAAAGCCGCTTTGAAAACGTCTGCAAGCCGCAAAAAAATTATTAACGTAGCGCCGATATTTAGTTTTGATTATCCCGATGTTTTGCCCAAGTGCGATAATGTGCCTTTAACGCTACAGGTACAAGGCCATCCCGAATACCTGTACCGCTGGTATAAGGATGGTGTACTAACTACCAATGTTACCACGCTGTACTCCATACAAGTAACAGGAAAATACCGGGCCGAAATTAGCTCCGAAAAAGATGTATGGGTTTCAACCAAAGAAGTGCAGGTTAATGTAATTTATCTTCCCGAACCGCAAATAGTGCCTGATCAGCCTACCCATTGCGGTGGCAGTAATGCCATTTTAAATTCAAACCTGCCTGCCAGCAACGATTACTCGTTAAACTGGTACCTTAACGGGCATGAGCTTACACAGTTTACCAACAAGGCATCAATAAGCGTGAGCGAGTTGGGTACCTATATGCTTACGGTACGCAACCCCATTAATACCTGTTCTAAGGAGTCGCCGGTATATCATCTTGTATTTACACCTGCTCCCACATTTACGTTTAATTACCCCGGCGATGTAAACGTTTGCCAGGGTGGCACAGCCGTGTTAACTGTTGGGGGCGATATTGCCTATCAATACCGTTGGTACAAGGATGGTGTACTTACAGGTAATTTAACCCAAACACTTACAACTACCCAAAACGGCAAATATAAAGTGGAGGTAAGTACCTGCCCCGGCACCTGGATACCATCAAAAGAGGTGCAGGTAAACGTATACAACCTGCCAACACCGGTAATTACGCCTGATAAAGTAAGCTATTGCACAGGCGATGTGGCCCAGCTTGAAGCCGGTATTACTACCGATGCCGCTTATTCCATTACCTGGCAGCGCGATGGAGCCACGGTAGGCGCCTGGCAAAACAAGCCAACAGTTACTACTACCGATGCGGGCAATTATTCGGTAATTGTTACCAGTACGGCGCTGGGTACCTGCGTTGTTAACTCGGCAATGTACCAGTTGGCGTTTAACGCGTTGCCCACGGTGAGTATTACCCAGGCCGTTACAACTAAATTATGCGAGGGACAGCCGCTGGAGCTTACAGCAGTGCATAGCGCGGGCAGCACGGTAAGCTGGTCGACCGGCGAAACTACCGATAAGATTAGTGTAAGTACCACGGGTACTTACAACGTAACGGCAACTTCGGCAGCGGGCTGCCAGGCAGTTACGGGTATCGATCTGCAGTTTTTACCCGTAGCTATGCTTAATATGGCCGATACATCATTTTGTACTTATACCGGCGCACCGGTTACCATAACCGCGCCCACGGGTTTTTCAAAATACACCTGGAACGGCACAGAGGGCGGCAATACGTTTATTGCCGATCATCCGCAAACAATAACTCTTAGCGTAATAAATGCCAACGGTTGCCCCAGCGATAAGGTGATACACGTAATAAGCTCGTGCCCGGATATTCATATTCCATCGGCATTTACACCCAATGGCGATGGAAAAAATGATACATGGAACATTACAGGGCTGGAAACTGATGCGTCGGTACTGGTAAAAGTATTTAACCGCTATGGGGCGATAGTTTTCCAAAGCACCGGCACTACTGCATCATGGAACGGACGCAAGAACGGACAGCCTGTGCCCACGGGCGTATACTACTACGTTATATCGGGCAAAAACAGCAAACAATTGTTTTCGGGATCAATTACCTTGCTGAATTAGCAATTTTTTTTTCTTCAACAAGCTCTTGTCGATATTTTAACTTGCGGGCCGACGGATATTGATCCTCTGTATACTGGTGTTCCGGTAAGCCTGGGGTGGTTTGCGTTACCTGTTAACTGGTACTATTTACTGTAACAATTTGCATTTTACTACACCGTGGAATATAATTACGGGAGATTTATTAATAAGTTTGTTTAAAAGTTAATTATGGCCCTGAAGGCGAAAATTATTAATTGAAACAAATGAAACCTTTGTTTTATCTGATGCGTACAAACCAAAAATGAATAAATTATGGATATTGTTGTAATACTTGGTACCATACTATTGAGTTTGGGCATTTTATTAATAGCGGCCATTCTGTTTTTTAGCGCCGTAAAATATATTCAAAGACAGTATTATCCCAAATGGAAGTTTCCGGATTATATCAGCGTGGGATATGCTGAGTACCTGTACAAAAAGTATATTAAAAGAAGTAAATCTTAGCCCTGCCAATTTTCGCCGCCCTACTAGGATTGGGCTTGAAAATAATGAACCAGGTATAGCCAAAAGCTATCCGCCCGCCGCCGGTGTATGATACCAAAGCGAGGGGCGGTTTTTTATTAATTATTGTTGTTATTGCTGCTGCCTTCCTTCAAATCATCATTGTTGATGGTTTTTTTAGGCTTCTTAGGTTTCTCTGCCGACAAGCCGCCAAACTTATAAGTAAATGTTAGCTCGATGCTGCGGTTATGCATTATGTTTACGGCATTCTGGTTAATATTGCCCGAATTAACAACAGTAGGTATCCTGAACCCGTTAGTCAGAAAGTTGTCTGCACCAATGCCGATGCTGCCTTTTTTATTGGCAAACTTCCGGTTAAAGCTTAAATTATACACCCCGAAACTACCCTGGTAACCTTGTAGCTGTATTTGGCGCGAGCGGCGGAAAGCAAATGCCTGTACCGAGTACTTGTCTGACAGGTCATAGCTGCCAAATATGCGGTAGTTGGCCACCCAGCCATGATTTGATGCGCGGAAAAGCGGGTCGGGGTCCTGGTTATCCAAATCTAAATAGTACATATCAAGGCCGCCATTGAGGCTCAGCTTGCTGGTGAGCGTAAGATTGGCCGATAAGCTCATACCATAGGCATTTTGTTTGCCCAGATTTTGATAGCTGGTTTTTATAGTATCGCCGCTGCTTGTACGGATGGTTTGGATAGCATCATTGGTATTGCGCATAAAAGCCGAAATATTGAAATGGTTACTTTTGATATTGGTGCTGTAGGCCAGTTCAAAATTATTGGTAAACTCGGGCTGCAGGCCAGGGTTACCGCTGGTTATATTCAGTGGGTTGGATGCCTGGATATTGGGGTTTAAAAACTCGATAGACGGGCGCTGGATGCGGCGGTTGTAGCCCAGTTTAATCATATCGCCATTATCAAACTTTTTGCTGATGTTGAGGCTGGGTACCAGAATGCCATAATCGGGGATGCTGACTGCCTGCCCGCTCTGAAAATCGGCGCTGATAGCCGTGTACTCGTAACGGGTACCGGCTTTAATGGTGTAATTTTTAAAGGGGTTAAAGGTAAAAGATACATATCCCGATGCCACATTTTGCTTGTAATTAAACGCATTTGACAGGCTGGCCGACGATACCGGCTGATAATTGAGCGAACCATCGGCTGCCGAAAGGTAGGTGTAATCGCTGGTTACTGTTCTTATAATCTCCTTGGCGCCAAATTCAAGCAGCTGGTTTTTAGCAAGCGGCGTTTGGTAATCGGCCTCAAGGGTAAGCTCTTTATTGATGCTGTTGTTATTGTTTTTTAATCCTCCTGTTGATGCCCCATCGGTTTGATCAAGAAAAATGCTTTCAAAGTTGTTGTGGCGGTTATTCTGGCTGTACTCTGTCAGGAAGCTAAACTCGCGGTCGGGTTTTTTACCTGTCAGGGTATAAGTTAGGGTTGCATCAACCGAATTGGAGTTGTTGGTGATCTTGTTTTTTTGCAGCGATGAACCGGTAAGTACATCATTCAGGTAGCTGTTGGTTAAAAAGTTGTCCTGTGTGGTAGGATGGTTGTTGGCGCCAAATACCACACCAAGGCTAAGCGAATTATGCTCATTAATATCATAATCAAGCCCCGCGTTATACCGGGCAAACAAATATTTGTTGTGTGTATTGGCCGATTGGGTGGTAAGCAAGGCATCACCCGTAGTAAGGCTGGTTACTGTTTGGCTATTGTTAAACTCGCCGGGGATATTGTAGCCTGTACGCCCAAAACCACCTAATGAAAAGGTAAGCTTTCCTGTTTTGTACCCGCCGTTAAGGCCCAGGTCGGCGCCGCGTGTGCCGGCTGCCGAGTTTAAGTTTAGCGTAAGCCCCTGCAGTGTGTTTTGTTTCAGGATGATGTTAATGATTCCGCCCGATCCTTCTGCATCGTATTTGGCCGATGGCGAAGTGATGACCTCCACACTTTTAATCAAATCGGCAGGGATTTGCTTCAACGCGTCAGATACGCTTGCCGAAGCCATGGCCGAAGGTTTGCCATTGATAAGCACTTTAATGTTTGAGCTGCCGCGTACGCTCACATTACCGTCAAGGTCAACAGATACCATGGGTACGCGTTTCATCACGTCGGTTGCATCGCCGCCGCGGGCAGTCAAATCATTTTCGGCGTTATATACAGTGCGGTCTATTTTTTCTTCAATCAATGCTTTTTTACCGGTAACCTGTACTTCATTCAGCAGTTTACTATCGGGGCTAAGTAATATACGGCCCAGTTTAAGCATGCCGCCATCTACCTTAATATTGGCAATGGTTTTATTGGCATAGCCCAAAAAGTTTATCCTGAGGCGGTAAGTGCCGGCCGGCAATTTATCAATAGTAAATTTACCATCGGTGGCAGTTATGGTGCCGTTTACAACCTTATTGCTTGCCTGGTCAAAAACAGATACGGTAGCATAATCCACCGGTTTCTGGCTCACCGAATCGATAACAGTTCCGGTAATGCCGGTGCCGGCATCGGTAATTATATTTGCGGCCTTTACCATGGTGAATGGTAAAAGGAACAACAGCAGGAATTGTACTTTTAGTTTCATGCCCCAAATAAAAACCAATACAACCGTTTGGTAAAACGCGATAGACGGGCATAAAGAAATAATCGACCACGGGGCAAATCACCGGGACGGAGGGATGTTTTAGTATAGTGGATAAGGTTTCATCGGCACAAATGGGTTGCTGGTCGATAATTTCGATTAACCGGCGATGTTAAATTTCCTTTATTTGATTACATTTAATAATCAAGGAATTTGACATGGAAAATGGAGCAATGGAGCTGGCAAATGAAATTATGATGGTGAAAATACCGTCTCTTGACAACCGGCTTTTTGAGATGATTAAGCTTAATACGGCTTGGGACAATTCAATGGTTTCGCGGAAGACGGTTAGTTATGGCGTTCCCTATAATTATTCGGGACAGGAATATCAATTTTGTGCCATGCCCCCATACTTGTATCCACTTCAGGATTTTGTTAGTCATAAAACCGGATTTTTCCCGAACAATTGCCTGGTTAATTACTACGTAAATGGCGATTCAAAAATGGGTTTTCATTCCGATCAGGTTGACCAACTGGTTCATGGCACCGGAATAGCCATAGTGTCGCTTGGCGACCCTCGCATTATTCGCTTCAGAAATAAAATCGACAAAAACAGGGAAATTGATTTTACACTGGGCGCCGGTACCCTGTTTTATATGTCGCAAGAAGTACAAAAGCACTGGTTGCATGCCGTGTTGCCCGATAAAAATAATTCACAAAGTGAAAGGATAAGCCTCACATTTAGAAAGTTAACAGAGAGTGATGTTTTGTAAGTTCAAGATCAGTGAGCCTTTGTTTTAACGCATAGCTCCATTGAGGTCAGCATCATTGCGCAATAAGAAAAATTCTTTATCTATTTTTGTGCCATGAGTTACATCACTGGTACTGCAAAGCTGGAAGAAAATATTACTATTAACGATTACCTCCAATACCCCATCTGGATAAATACTTTTAATGTGGAGGGGGCTACCGACCAGCAATGTTATCAGCGCCCGGTTATTAGCACTACGAATGCGACTGCCGATATGGTTGATCCTTTTATCACTTTAAAAATAAAAGATACGGCTTACTATGCTACTGCCCAATATTATTTCCCAACTCAAATGTTAACTAAAATAGCGGTATGGGCGGCGGATGGCTGGGCTGTTGTTGAGGATATACCCGGATTGGAATCTCCGATACTAATGGTTGCTGTGCCAACGATTGATGGGGCAACAAACGTTACTTTTGAAGTTAATATTGAATTGGATTACGGTGTTCGGGTTTGATAGATTTCCACAGAAGTTCAGTCGCCGGTAAATTTAGTCTTTAAATCTAAAAGGGCTTTTGTTGGCTTAAAAAACAGCCCTTCAAAAGCTTGTCCTTGTTTAATCACCCTAAGGATTGATTTTAATGCGGCATATTCCCACTTGTTCCATAAATTTTTAAACCATGTACTTTTTATTGCAAATAATGCAATGCATTCGTTAGCCCACTCTTCTTTAAACCAAGGGTTTTCGCAGCCTATGTTTTTGATTAAGTTTTGGATCCTCATTTTAATTAATTCCTGCATTTCTTCGGTTAACCCACCATTTTCGTCAGAAGTTAATATTTCAAGCCCAAACTGTCTAAAAGTGGTTACCCACGAAATTGACTTCTTTTTCGAGTAACGTGTAATCTGCCCAGGCCATCCATCGTTGCTATAGGTTATTTTAAAATTATTTATCAAATGTTTTTTCAATTGTTCGGTGAAATCACATTCCAAATTTTGACCAAATTCGTAACCTTCAATAAAACTTACTATGCTGTTTTCGTCGGCAACCTTGATAAACATGCGCGGCCGCAGTATAAAGTTTAATAAATTAAGTTTATAGCGATTTGTAAGCATTGTAATTGTTAATGTCGCTATTATGATTAGCGTTTAGCATAAATTCTTAAGGAGGTTTTTTCCTGGAGTCCCCATTTGTTCTTTTGGGCACCAAACATAAAGTCTTTGTGAAAAAACGTTATTGGTTGCTAAAGCCCTCCTAATCGCTATAAATTGGAATAGGTTTTCAATTAAACAAATAGTTCTCGTTTCTAAAGATATTTAAAACAATTGATAAAACCGGGTACAGCTCGCTACCCTTCCCCCGTTAGCGATAGGCGCGGATACCGGCCTCGCGCCTAATGCCTGTGCCGTATGAGCAGATAGCGCGGGCCGCAGGCAACGGCATGAAGGGGATCAAACACCCGCATCCAATTGTCACATTCCCTTTGCATTTACAAGCTTTTGACGTTTGAAGATATATATTCATTACATTGACAGCATACACGTATAGATATTTATTGTAACCAATATTGTATTTAAACGTTTAATTTAATTAAATAATTTAACCCGAAGCTAATGCGGCACGGAGCTTTACGGATAGCCCTTATTTACATCATTATAAGTTTGCTCTGGATCACTTTTGGCGATCGTTTGCTTTTCCAACTGCAGGATAATTTTACCCGCGAACAGGTTTTACTTATTAGCAGTGCCAAGGGGTATTTTTTTGTACTTGCCAGCGGTTTGTTTTTATACTACCTGATAAAAAGGAACGACAAGCAACTTCTGCAACGCGAAAGCCAGTATCGCAATATGTACGAGGCTAACCCGGTGCCTATGTGGATATATGACGAGGCTCTTAACATAGTTTCGGTTAATGATGCCGCCGTTAGCACATACGGCTACACCAGGGCCGAGTTTTTAACAAAAAGCATCCTGGACATCCGCCCGCCCGAAGATGCTGAAAAGGCTATTGAATCGGCCAGAAACTTATCGCCTAACCTGAATTTAAGCGGCACCTGGCGGCATATTAAAAAGGATGGGAGTGTTATACAGGTAAGTATTACATCGCATAAAATAACTTTCAACAACAGCCCAAATGTGCTGGTGATGGTACGGGACATGACCGAACAGCTATTATTTGAGCAGCGGTTGGAGAAAATAAACCAGGAGATTTTAAACAAGAAACGAAATTTAAGAGAAACGCAGCTGATATCAAAAGTGGGCGGCTGGGAATACTTTCCTGATACCCGTAAGCTGCTATGGTCGGATGAGTTGTACGCACTTACCGGTATTAGTAAGGATGATGAGCGGGAACCCTTTGATATTTACCTGGAGCATATTTTTCCGGAAGACAGGCCAATGATGATTGCCGGGCTTAACGATTTAATGACCAATGGCAAAACCCTGGATGTTACTCACCGCACCAAAGTGCTAAACGGCGAAACCCGGTATATGCGGCAATTGGCCCGTTTAGAAAGCGTACCGGGCATGACACTGAAAGTAATTGGTTCGATGCAGGACATTACCGAACTTAAGGAGCTGGAGGTTGAAAAAAACAGGCATTTAAGCAACCTTGAAAATACCCTGAACAGTATTAGTGATGCCTTTTTCGCTTTAGACTATAACATGTGCATTACCCGTATTAACCAGGCTTTTGAAGACATTGTTAACGGGAGATTTACCAAAATTGTTGGCGAAAGTATTTTTACGCTGTTCCCCAAAGAGCGGAACCGCATGTACCCTTACTATCAAAAGGCGCTGGAAGAGCGGGTGATTGTACGGATGGAAGATTATTCGCTGGTATTAAACAAATGGATTAGGCTGGCGGCCTACCCAACGGATGATGGCGTTGCGGTTTACTTTTCGGATATAACCGAAAACAAGCTAAAAGATATTAAGCTAAAGGAAGCTGTAGAACGGTACGAACTATTAGCACAAGCCACCAAGGATGTGATTTATGATTTAAACATCCCTGCAGATACCATTGTTTACAATGCCAGTTTAACGCAATTGATTGATATTGCTTATGACCGGATAGCATACAACCTGGCATGGTGGCGCCACCTCATCCATCCTGATGATGTTGACGAAGTAGTAAAAAGCCAGCAGAAAATTATAAGCGAAGGCAAAACCAACTGGGCCTGCGAGTACCGCATAAATTGCGGCAATGGCGTGTATAAATACATTATGGACCAAGGGTATTTTATTTATAACGAACAAAAGGAGCCTGTAAGGCTGATAGGGGTTATTAAAGACATCAACGATTTAAAACAATCCATCCAGGAAAATAAGCGGCAGAATGAATTTTTAAAAGAAATAGCCTGGCTAAGCTCGCACGAGATCAGGCGGCCGGTAGCTACCATGCTGGGGCTGATGTACCTGGTAGATATAGCCGAGGGTAACGAAGAGAAGGAAGAAGCATTTGAATTGCTGAAAGTTACGGTCAACGAAATGGATGGCATCGTTCATCAAATTCACAGCAAAATTAATGATGCTGTTGATTTATCATAGCCGCCGGCTCGGGGCCCAACAATGGAGCAATAAAAAATCCCCCTGGCAATTAAGCCAGCGGGGGATTCAATCAATGTAACCTATAACAAAATTCTTGTATTACTGTCGTGTCAACGATAAATTGACGGATAGTCTTTAGCCCAAAGTCTTAAGTTCTAAGCCAAAAAAAAGTTCAACTTTAGACTTACGACTTAGTACTGTTGACTTAACACTACCAGAACTTGGCATAAAGCATGGTAAGTAATAACAGCGTTACTATAATTAATGCCAGGGTTTGTTTATCAACCTTAAACATGGCACGCGGAATATCAAAAGCTTTAGGGTTTATTTTAGGTCCGGCCAGGCTGATTATAACCATCACAATAATGGTAAACATGAACGATAAGCCCATACAAATCAGGAATGGAATTTCCCAGCCACCTTTGCCATTAGGGAAGGCGGTGTACAGGAACGTTTCGTGACCAAACAAAGCCGGCGCATAGTTATTAAACAGTACCGACATAGCAAAACCTGTCAGGATACCCGCAATAGCTGCCGCACCAGTAGTACGTTTCCAGAAGAAACCCAAAATGAATATGGCGAAGATACCCGGGCTGATAAAGCCGGTGTATTTTTGAATAAAGGTAAAGCCACCTTCGCCGCCAATGCCTAAAAGATCTTTCCAGGTAAGGATGATGGAGAACACCAAAGCGGCTAAAATAGTGAGTTTGCCTACCCAAACCATCTTTTTCTCGTCGGCATCCTTAACCATGTGCTTCTTGTAAATATCCAGCGTAAAAATGGTAGATATACTGTTGGCTTTACCGGCCAGTGAAGCAACGATAGCCGCCGTAAGCGCCGCAACCGAAAGTCCTTTAAGCCCGGTAGGCAAAAAGCCCAATATAGCCGAGTACGCATTATCCGAATTGAAATGCCCGCCCGATGCCATTTCGTGTTGCAAGCCACCATTTTTGTATAATACATAGGCCGCAATACCCGGTATTACCACGATGATAGGCATAGCCAGTTTCATCAAACCGGCAAACAGGATGCCTGTACGTGCGGTTTTTATATCCGAGCCCAAAGCGCGTTGGGTAATGTACTGGTTACAACCCCAATAGTTTAGGTTCACAATCCATTGGCCTGCAAAGTACATGGCAATGCCCGGCAGCGCCAGGTATTTGGTAATTTCGGCCTGTGGCGCTCCTGGCTTTGGTTTAGCCATCATCATTTTAAAGTGCTCCGGCGAGTCCTTGAACATCATTTTTAAACCGGCTATAGCATCTTTGCCTAAACCAAAATGCTCGCTCACCAGCGTTAAAGCTATGTAAGTAGTAGCCAGGCCGCCTATTACAAGCACCAATACCTGTATTACATCGGTAAAGCCAATAACCTTCATACCGCCAAGGGTGATGAATAAGGCAAACACAGCCAGCGCTATAATAATATTGTGCATCGAGCTAATGTCGCCGCCTATCAGGTTATTAATGGCCAGCGCACCCAGGTATAATATACTGGTAAGGTTAACAAACACGTATAAAAACAGCCAGAAAATGGCCATAATAAAGCTCACCGTTTCGTTATACCGCGTATGTAAAAACTGCGGCATTGTGAAAATCTTGTTCTTCAGGTATACCGGGATAAACCATACGGCCACTATAATGAGCGCAATAGCCGCCACCCACTCGTAAGCTGCCACAGCTAAGCCCACCGCGAAACCTTGTCCGCTGGTGCCGATAAATTGCTCGGCCGAAATGTTGGATGCAATAAGCGATGCCCCGATGGCCCACCAGGTAAGCGAACCTTCGGCCAAAAAGAAATCATGACTCGCCGATATACTGGCCTTTTTTTTGCGGCTGTACACCCAGTAACCATAACTGGATACCACAATAAAATAGATCACGAATATGACGTAATCAATGGTTGAAAATTTGTTCATAAATTGGGTTTAAATTAGTTTTATTGTATTCGTTCTCTCTTTTGCTTTTTATATAAAACACACAACCGGAATCCCATCGTGGGTTGTGTGTTTGATTGTATTTATTTCAATTAATACGCATGTTATTAAAACACTTGTCATTGCTAAAACATTTGTCATTGCGAGCGCAGCGTGGCAACCTCGTAGTCTGCACAGCGGCTCTGCACAGTTCGCGATTGCTTCGTTCCTCGCAATGACAAATTGGTTTTATTTATTTGTTCTTCCGTCGTTATCCACAAATCCTCAAAAGTCTTAACTCTTGATTCTAATTTCTTGACTCTTTCCCCGGGCGTTGCCTTTGGCCCGGGCTATCCGCTCATACTGCACAGGCCTTAATCACGGGCCGGTATCCGCTGCTATCCCTAACGCATTGTCTGAATCAGAATTGTCAGAATTTAAGAATTAACAGAATTACTCGTTTTCTGCTGATTCTTAAATAATCCGTCATTGCGAGGTACGAAGCAATCTTCGACATGCTAAGTCCCACATAGTTCGGGATTGCTTCGTACCTCGCAATGACATCATTCGTTTTATCGCTCGTATAACACACCCCTGCTCCCACACTTTTCCATCCCACCCCCTCTCAAGAGGGGAACTAAAAAGAGCAACCCTGCAAATCAAAGTCCTCTCCTTTGGAGAGGATTTAGGTGAGGCTTCTTCTTCCTATTTATAAGCAACCTCGTTCCACAAAATCTCATTCCTGAATTGTGGTATTGTTGTATCCTTACCAATTCTTAAAAACTCAATGCCCGCCATATCCGCAAAATCCTGCATATGCTCGGCTGTTAAATTCTGACTGTAAGCGGTATGGTGTGCGCCGCCGCCGTAAATCCAGGCTGCGCAGCCGGTTTTCATGTCGGGGAGTGGTTTCCAAAGTACGCGGGCAACAGGCAGGTTTGGCAGGTCTTCAACCGGTTCAACGGCTTCAACCTCGTTAACCAGCAGGCGGAAACGGTTGCCCATATCCACAATTGATGCGTTAAGCGCAGCACCACCGGCCACGTTAAATACCAAACGCGCAGGATCGGCTTTGCCGCCAATTCCCAGCGGGTGAACTTCTAAGGCTGCCTGTCCATTAGCTAATGATGCATCCACCTCCAGCATGTGCGATCCTAATACCAACGCATTGTTAGGGTCAAAATGGTAGGTATAATCTTCCATGAAGGCGTTACCGCCTGGCAGGCCGGCACCCATCACTTTAAATGCACGTACCAGGGCCGCAGTTTTCCAATCACCTTCGCCGGCAAAGCCAAAGCCATCGGCCATCAGGCGCTGGGCGGCAATGCCTGGCAGTTGGATCATACCGTGCAGGTCTTCAAACGTATCCGAGAAGCCTTTAAAGCCTCCGTCAACCAAAAATTTACGTAAACCCAACTCAATTTTAGCGGCATCATATACCGACTGATGTTTAGCGCCGCCTTTTTTAAGGTCATCGGCCATGGTGTAGGTAGTCTCATATTCTTCTATCAGTTCGCTAACCGATTCTTCGCTTATCGCGTTAATCACCGCAACCAGGTCGCCGATACCATATGTATTTACCGAGAAGCCGAATTTTAATTCAGCCTCCACTTTATCGCCATCGGTAACGGCTACAAAGCGCATGTTATCGCCAAAGCGTACAAATTTGGCACCTTGCCAGTCGTACCAGCCGGCAGCAGCGCGGGTCCAGGTTTCAATCTGGGCCAAAGCCTCAGGATCCTGCCAGTGGCCAACAACCACCTTACGGTTCATGCGCATACGCGATACCATAAAACCAAACTCGCGGTCGCCATGAGCGCTTTGGTTCAGGTTCATGAAATCCATATCTATCGAACTCCATGGAATATCGCGGTTATATTGGGTATGCAGGTGCAGCATCGGTTTTTTAAGGATGCTTAAACCGCGGATCCACATTTTAGCCGGGCTAAATGTGTGCATCCAGGTAATGATACCGATACAGTTTTCGGCCACGTTAGCGGCCTGCAGGGTTTCATAAATTTCTTCGGTCGATTTTACCACAGGTTTGTAAACCACGCGAACGGGGATATTGCCGGTAGCATCAATGCCGGCAGCTATTTCCTGCGAATGTTCAGCAACTTTTTTCAGCGTTTCTTCCCCATATAAGTTTTGGCTTCCTGTAATAAACCAAACTTCAAATTTTTTAAGATCGATCATTTTTATAATTAGTGATTTATTGAATTAATGAATTATTGAGTTAGTGGATTATTAAATTAGTGATTGAAGTAACATTGAATTAGAAATTAAAATCGCGATATATGCTTGTTAATGGTTTTATATTCAATAATTCAGTCAATCAATAATTCAATAATTATTATTTTGCCGGCGATAGTTTTAATAACGTTGCACCATGCAGGTTAATGCTTTGCTGGTAAGTTTTATTAAACTGGCCAACATCTTGTTTTTTCCACAGATCGCGCACCTTTACTTTGCCTTTAAGGCCCAGTGCAGCAAAATCAACCGCAACGCCTTTATTTACATCGCCGATGTTAAACAGGGCCACATAAAGGTCTTTACTGCCGGGTATCTGTGAATACCAAACCATGGCTCCGTCTTTTTTGTACAGTTGTTTGGGATTGGCCCCTTTTTGGTTAGCCGCCAAAACCTCATCGTTGGTAAATAGCTTTAACTCAAATTCGCGGTTCTCGGGCATGTTGCCGCCAATCATCAATGGCGAGCGGAAAATGCTCCAGAACGTCATGTGGGTAATTTCTTCATCTTCGGTAAAGCGGCTATAACGCTCCTGCCCAACCGGACCGCGTTTGCTTAGCTTGCCAATTTGTATCATATCGCAATCGGGCCAATGACCGGGGCCGCTTACACCTTCCCAACTTTTGGCATAATCAAACATGTGCAGTATCTCTTTCCAGTTATCCCAAAAATCATCGGCCATGCGCCACATATTGGCATATTTAACAGCATGAGCTGCTTGTGCTGCAGGAGTTTCGCCCGGCGAAAGGCTTAATACTATCGGCCTGCCACAATTTTGGATGGCTTTTTGGTAGCCTTCTACCTCGGCATTACTATAAGGGCGCGATAGGTCATCTACCTTAATAAAATCTACGCCCCAAGAGGCATATAATTCTAAAATAGAGTTAAGATATTCCTGCGCACCGGGCTTTTTCATGTCCAGTCCGTACATGTGGTTCATCCAGGGGCATTTGCTGTTGGTATCGGCCACCATGTCGGCAGTGATACCGTTGGTGCCTTTAACAGGTGATTTTGACCAGTATGCTTGCCTTGGAATACCACGCATTACGTGGATGCCAAATTTTAATCCTTTGGCGTGTACGTAATCGCTTAAAGGCTTAAAGCCATTGCCGCCAAAGGCCGAAGGGAATTTGGTAGGCTGCGGCGTTAAACGTCCCCATTGGTCCATAGTAAGCCAGGGCACGTAGGAGCCATCCTGCAGGCGCAATTGAAAGGGGTTACCGATGTTGCTGCCCGGAGGGTTATCGTACGACCATAAAAAATCGACCACGATGTATTCCCAGCCATGTTGCTTCAGGTTTTGGGCCATATAGTCGGTATTGGCCTTTACTTCATCCTCATGTACAGCCGAGCCGAAGCAGTTATAACTGTTCCAACCCATAGGCGGCGTAGCAGCAACGGTTTGTGCCGATGATGCCTGTGCTCCAAGCAGACCGGCTGCCAGTATAATGATATAGCGTAATGATTTCATAATTATTGGCCGTAGTATGAGTTTGGTCCGTGTTTACGCTCAAAATGTTTTTTGATAAGCGAGTCCTTTAAACGTGGGGCCTGGTTATTAATTTGCTCGGTTAAGTAGGCCATTTGGGCAACAGCCTCTAAAACGGCGCTGTTATAAACTGCCTTATGCGCTGTTTTGCCCCAGGTAAACGGCGCATGGTTGCCTACCAACACCATTTCTACTTCGTTATAATCCAGGCCAGCGGCTGTAAAATGATCCATGATCTGGAAACCGGTTTGGTACTCGTAGTCGCCCTCAATCATTTCATCGCTCATAGGCGGTGCACAAGGGATGTCGGCTGTCAGGTGGTCGGCATGTGTGGTGCCGAAGATAGGAATGTCACGCTGAGACTGTGCCCAGGCAGTGCCATAAGTGGAGTGTGTATGTACAATACCCCCAATGTTTGGCCAGTGTTTATACAGTACCGCATGCGTTTTGGTATCCGACGACGGGCGCAGGTCGCCCTCTAAAGTAACCCCATCAAAATCAACAATCACCATTTTCTCTGGCGAAAGATCTTCATAAGGCACACCGCTTGGTTTTATAGCAAAAACGCCCAGTTCCCTATCCACAGCGCTTACGTTGCCAAAGGTGAAAAGCACCAGCCCCAATTTGGGCAGCTGCATATTGGCTTCATAAGCCGCTTGTTTTATGTGTTGATACTTACTCATGCCAAAACAGAATTATCTTTAACGCCCTGGGTGGCTTTTGCAGCTATTTGCTGCGCGATAAAACTGCCCAAGGTTTTGTATTTATTGTAACGGGCCAGGTATAAGGCCTCTTTTTCTTTATTCGGATAATACTCTACATCAAATCCGCGGCCCATACCCTGCATGGCATCCTCAACCGTTGGATAAATGCCGGCAACAACAGCTGCAAACATGGCCGCGCCCAGTGCACAGGTATGTTTAAACTGGTGAATGCGGATAGGCATACCCAATACATCGGCCATCATCTGCATTACAAACGGCGATTTTTTGGCCACGCCACCAATACCAATGATACCTTTAACCGGGATACCTTCGCTGATGAAACGCTCCACAATGCTTTTAGCCCCAAAGCAGGTAGCTTCGGCCAATGAGCGGAATACCCGCGGCGCATCGCTGCCCAGGCCTAAGCCGGTTATAGCGCCTTTTAACTCCTGGTTGGCATCCGGTGTGCGGCGGCCGTTAAACCAATCGATAGATAATTCGTTATCAAAATCCAAAGGCAACAAATCGGCCTGGCGGCTTAATTCAGGGATGATCAGTTCGGCCATTTCGGCTTTTAACGCCTCGGCGGTTGCTGCGTCTATAATGGTTGATTGCGATAACAGGTTATTTAAAGGCCACAACAGCACATTTTTAAACCATGCATAAGTATCGCCAAATGCCGACTGGCCTGCTTCTAACCCCGTCATCCCTGGTATAACCGAGCCGTTTACCTGCCCGCAAATACCGGCCACCAGTTTGCCCTCAACCTCAACAGATGGCGCAACCAAAATATCGCAGGTGGATGTACCCATTACTTTACTTAAATGGTATGGCTCAATCTGGCCGCCCACCGCGCCCATGTGCGCATCAAAAGCGCCGGTGCCGACGATAACATCGGTAGATAAGCCCAATTTTTCGGCCCATTCGGCACTCAGTGTTCCCGCAGCCTCATCGGCGGTGTAGGTATCTTTAGATAGTTTACCGGTAATGCCCGTCAATAACGGATCAAGCGACGAGAAAAATTCGTCAGGCGGCAAACCGCCAAATTCCTCGGCCCATAAAGCTTTATGGCCGGCAGAACAGCGGCCACGTTTAATTTCTTTAACATCGGTACCGCCTGTTAACAGGAAGGGGATCCAGTCGCAATGCTCTACCCAGGAGTGCAGGGCTTCGTGCACCTGGGCATCAACCCTTACAATATGCAGCAATTTGGCCCAAAACCACTCGGACGAGTAGATGCCTCCAACATATTTTAAATAATTGATATCAAATTTTGTGGCATGTTCATTAATCTGGGCAGCTTCCAATACCGAAGTATGATCTTTCCATAAAATGAACATGGCATTGGGGTTTTGCTCAAAACCGGGGGTTAAAGCTAATGGCGTACCTGTTTTATCAACCGCTATTGGGGTCGATCCTGTAGTATCTACCGATAAACCTTTTACTGCTTTGGCCACTTCGGCTCCGCCTGCCTTTGCAATACAATCTTTTATAGTAGTTTCTAATCCTTCTATATAGTCAAGAGGGTGTTGCCTGAACTGGTTTTCGGCCGGTTTGCAAAATAAACCTTGCTGCCAGCGCGGGTAATTGAATACAGATGAGGCTATTTCTTCGCCGTTGTGCGCGTTGATTAACACGGAGCGAACGGAGTCGGAACCATAGTCCACCCCAATCACAAATTGGTCTTCTCTCATATTGGTTAAATAATTCGTGTTGAAGTAACACTTATTTTTTTACAATAAAAAATTTTTATTAAAAAACATTTAAATCGTTACTGAAACAGGGGGCTTAAAAACTTAGTTTAAAGTGTATCCGGGTTGGGGATAAAATTCATAAATGCCTGAAATTTAGCATAGTAGTTTTGCATATTCAGCTGGTAATAGTACGCGCCGCGTTTTGAACCTGCTTTATCTTTATCATTTAGTTTAATGAGCAAACCCGTGGCCAAAACGCGTTTGCTGAAATTGCGTTTATCAATCTGGGTGTTAAAAACGCTCTCGTAAAGGGTTTGCAATTGCGGAATTGTAAACCTTGCCGGTAAAAGTTCAAACAAAATGGGGTGCATGGCGGCTTTGTACCTGATGCGTTTTTTGGCTGCCTCTACCATTTCCTGCTGATCGAAAATGAGTTTAGGTACGCGTTTTAGCGGGAACCAATCTGCGTGGTAATCTTTACTAAGCTGTATCTCGTATTTATTGATATCTATTAATGCAAAGTAGGTAATTGACACGGTGCGTTCAATAGGATCGCGTTTTGTGCTGCCAAATGTGTGTAATTGCTCTAAATAGACGCCTTCGAGCCCGGTTAGCTGTTTTAAAATGCGGTTGGCGGCCTGGTCAAGGCTTTCGGCAACCTGTACAAAACCACCCATCAAACTCCAGTTCCCCTTCTCGGGTTCGAAGCCCCTTTTTATCAGCAGAATTTTTAAAGTATCGCCATCAAATCCAAATATAATGCAGTCAACTGCCAGTAAAAGTCGCGTTTGTTTCGAGTATTTTTGCATGTGATGGGGTAAAAAAAAGCGCCAAATGTAATTTTTTTGACCGCTAAAAATCTAAATATAATGCCATTTTACTGGCAAAATAGCTTTGAAATTGATTTAGCAGGCTTTATTGGTGTTTGGCTTACACCAATAAAAGTAAAAATATTTTAATTGTTTTTTTCACAATTAAATAAATTTTATTCTACCTTAGATTTTGATTAGGGTGGCCAATTGCCCCAATCACAAAACCAAACACCAAATTATAACCAGTTAAACCGCTCAAAAACTTCAAAAAAGTTTAAAAAAGCGACAAAAACTTTCAGGAATTATGCAAAAAGTATACAAAAAACAGTACTTAATTTACAGCTTCGCGTTATCGCTATTGGTAAGCTGCAGTGGCCCGGCCGAAAAAAAGGAAGCAGCGGCAGATTCTACATCAACAGTAGTCGCCGCGGCACCTGATGCCAAAAACTTTGAGGCTACTATAAACGGCAAGGCTGTTAAGCTTTACACATTAAAAAACAACAAAGGCGCCAGCGTAGCCATCACCAATTATGGCGGCCGCGTTGTAAGCCTGCTGGTACCCGATAATAAAGCAGCTTTAACCGATGTGGTTTTGGGCTATGATAGCGTAAAAACTTACCAAAAACCTAAAGAACCATTTTTTGGCGCCATTATAGGCCGTTATGGCAACCGCATTGGCAAAGGAAAATTTAGCCTTGATGGCAAAGCTTACCAGCTGGATATAAACGATGGTGTTAATACGCTGCATGGTGGCTTTAAAGGTTTTTACGCACAGGTGTTTGATGCCGCGCAACCAAACGACAGTACCCTTAACCTTACTTATGTATCTAAAGACGGCGAAGGCGGTTACCCCGGCACGCTTACGAGTAAAGTAACATACACATTAACAGCTGATAACGCGCTGAAGATAGAATATACTGCTACAACAGATAAAACTACGATAGTAAACCTTACCAACCATGCCTATTTTAACCTGAACGGCGCAGGCGACTCTACTATTTTAGATAACATAGTGAAAATTGATGCCGACAACATAACACCGGTTGATACCACACTGATCCCTACAGGGAAATTACAGCCGGTAAAAGGCACGCCTTTTGATTTTACTACTGCAAAAGCCATTGGTGCCAACATAAACGATAAGGACGACCAGCTGAAAAATGGTAAAGGCTACGATCATAACTTTGCGCTTAATAAGCATGATATCACCAAATCTATAGCTACAGTAAGCAGCCCTAAAACAGGTATTGTGATGGATATATATACCGACGAACCAGGCCTGCAGTTTTATAGCGGTAACTTTTTAACCGGTGCAACCAAAGATGGTAAAGGCGGTAAAGCGTACCTGCACCGTTCGGCATTTTGTATGGAGACACAACATTTTCCGGACGCGCCAAACCAGCCGGCATTTGCATCAACCGTGTTAAAACCGGGGCAAACGTATCATACTACAAGCATCTACAAATTCAGCAATAAATAAGTTTGTTTAAGCTAATTGGTGTTATCGTTTGATGATTATTAATCCGAATTGAGATGTTGGATACCGAAATAAAATATCTGCTAAATGATATTGCTTTAAATAACAACAGGGCATCCTTTAAAAGGGTGTACCTGTTTTATTACAGCAAATTATTTTGGTTTGCTAAATCGTTTGTAAAAACCGATGAGGCCGCCGAGGAGATCATAGACGATGTGTTTTTAAACCTTTGGATGCAGCGCGCGAGGCTAACCGATATTGGTAATTTTAGTAACTATTGCTATATGTCGGTTAAAAATAAATCATTAACACATGTTTCAAAAGCGAAGCTGAACCAGGTAAACATTGATGATGTTGAGGTAGATATTGCCGATTCGGCAGCTACAGGCGAAGACCGGCTGATCTGCAATGATACTACAGTGCTTATCAACAACTCGCTCAGTAAATTATCCGACCAATGCAAACTGGTTTTTAAACTGGTAAAAGAAGATGGTTTAAAATACCGCGAAGTTGCCGAACTGTTAAGCTTATCTATCAAAACGGTAGAATACCACATGGGTAACGCGCTGCGGCAGATTTCGGTCGGGATAGTTAATTCGCAAAAAGACCAGCTGCCTGCATCTGCTGATAGTACTTTTGTGAATAAACAACGATAAAGACTTAAAATAATATCTCCACTTTTAAGCCAGTACCTGGCTGCATTTATCTTTTAATGCCTCGTTCAATCAAGTAAGCTTTAATTACTATAGTACTTTTAAATTATTGGAACGATAATTATTCCGACTTAAAGGTAGTACTTAGTAATTTTTTTGTATACGTTAGCAATACGTAATTCAAGATTCAAAATATCAAAACTACCATGAATGGCATTGACAATATTCTACCAATAGCTAATGATATAAAACATCTAATTGACAATAGCAGGCAATTTGTTGCAGTCGCCGTAAATAGCGAGATAACATTATTGTATTGGAGGGTAGGAAAACGCATTAATGACGAGATTTTAGGTAGTAATAGGGCTGAGTATGGAAAGCAGGTTGTTTTAACTTTGGCTGACCAGTTAACCAAAGAATATGGTAAAGGCTGGGGTGAAATGCAGCTCAGGCAATGCATGCAATTTGCAATCGCTTTTCCCGACGAAGAAATTGTATACGCGCTGCGTATAGAATTAAGTTGGACACACATACGAATGCTTTTTCCAATAAGCGACTTACTAAAACGGGATTTTTATATTGCCATGTGCAGACTCGAAAATTGGTCATCACGGCAACTACAGGAACGTATTAAATCAATGTTATACGAAAGAACTGCAATTAGCAAAAAACCAGAATTAACAATTCAGCAAGATTTAAAACAACTCCAAACTGAACAAAAATTGAGTTCCGATCTCGTTTTCAGAGATCCCTACTTTCTGGACTTTTTAGGTTTAGCTGACGCTTATTCAGAAAAGGATCTTGAAACTTCAATCATTGCAGAATTACAAAGGTTTATAATAGAACTGGGTACCGATTTTGCATTCATGTCCCGGCAAAAAAGGATTACTATAGATAATCGGGATTATTATATCGATTTGCTTTTTTTTCATAGGAGGTTAAAATGCCTCGTAGCTATTGATCTAAAAATTGGAGAATTTGAGGCAAGTTATAAAGGCCAAATGGAGCTATATCTGCGTTATCTCGAAAAATATGAAAAAGTGGAAGGGGAAAATACGCCCATAGGTTTGATCCTTTGCGCTGGTAAAAATGAAGAACATGTCGAATTAATGCAGTTAGATCAAAGTAACATCAGAGTCGCCGATTATTTAACTGTATTACCTTCGCAAGAGATTTTACAACAAAAACTACATAGGGCGGTAGAAATTGCAAGGAGTAAAGCTACGTAGAGATCATTCAAATAAACTGTATTGCTGAATTAAGAATTAGATTCGAGGTGTCACATTCTCAAAAGAATTGCAGATCTTCAGTCTCCTACTTCACCAGCCGTAACTTCAAATACCCACCTAAAACAGATACCGGCGCAAAAATAAACATAGCAAATAATTGCGTCCAATGGCTGCCGGCAGATGTCAGCATCGATAAGGCGGCCAGCAAAAAGATAACTAAAGCTAAAATGAAATTTAGTGTAAGTTTTGTTTGCCTGGCTATCAATTGCAACATAAAACCGGCTAAAACCGAAAAAAATGCGCCATAAACTATGGTCAACATTTTAAAAGTGAGTGGCGCATCCTGGTGAGGAGGCTGTGCCGTTAATTTAAACAGCAAAACCGAGCTGACTGCAAAAACAGCATAGCCTGCAATAACCGATATTATCTTCCTGGTCATTTGGTGATTTTTTAATCAAATATCCGATATATAAATATAAACAGGCTATTGAAAATTGCTTTGTTAACACCATGAAGCTTCCTGATCAGCCCGCCACCATCGCGTAAGCCCTTACCGGGAAAGTGCCCACACCCTTAAATTTAGGTGGCACGGCGTTAAATTTATAACTATCCGGGGGGAGTTTGTCCAGGTTACATAAATGCTCTACTATTAAAATTCCCGCACCCAATAATGTGGTGTGTACCGGCCGGCTTTTGCCTGTAGTATCATCAATATTATGGCTATCTATACCAACCAGTTTTACTTCCTGGTCTTTTAAATATTGAGCGGCTTCGGCTGTAAGGTAGGGGTGGTTTTCAAAATAGGCGTCGGTATTCCAGTGTTTGCTCCAGCCGGTAAATACAATTACTGCCTTACCCCGTACGTTTTTATCACGAAAAAAATCGGCGCCAATTGCTGTTACATCGCAGGCATTTATGGTGATGGCCTCAAGGTTAGCAAATTGTTCAAGGGGAACTTCGGCCAGGTCGGCGCCATGTTCAAACCTGTGGAAAGGGCAATCAATGTAAGTGCCGGTATTGGTTACCATTTCAATTTTTCCTATCTGGAACTCTGTGCCGGTTTCATAAAGCCCTCTTGATTTTTCGCGACTTAAATAATCGCAAATGATGGGGGCTGGCAGGCCTTTATAGGTTATCAATCCGTCGAAAATAACATGGCTCAGGTCTATCAGTTTAGGGTTGTAATCGGATGGTTTCATTGGATGCGGGAACTGGTGATTTTTTAGTAAAGCTAACCTGATTTTTAATTTTCAGCGAATAATTTCGGCCAATTTAGCGCAGCCTGATGAGTTGGTGATATTTGCAATAGTTTTTGATAAGGCGGTAATATTAGGTGCTTGTATTTTTTCTTTATTATAGCTTTAGTATTACCTAATATATAAGTGTAGCTTTATCAGGTTCCGCAAGTTAAAGAACGCCATATGTTAAATGCCTCTATAAAAACAACAAGGAATGTAGCTTCTGCCAGCCTCGCGATTGTTTTTATTATTGATATTATTACTCCTCCTGCATTTGTAGTTGATATTTTATATATCTGCTGTATTCTCCTTGTGTACAGGCAAACCGATAAAACAATTATTAGCTTTAGTATTGCCGCCTGTATACTGATTTTTCTTGATGCCCTGTTTTTTAACAATCATGGAAAAATTAATCTATCCGAATGGGTTAACCGGGGAATATCGGTATTGGCTATTTTGGTTATTTCTTACCTCTCGATATTGTACGGGCGATTAAACCGGGCAGGCAGGCTTAAAGAAAAGCAACATTTAGAAGACCTGAAAGAAATGCTGTTTATAACATCGCATAAAGTGCGAAAGCCGGTTGCAAACATAATGGGACTGATTGAAAGTTTAAATGATACGAATGCCGATTTTTCGGCAGATGATTTAAAAAAATGTTATGTATACCTTCAGCTTTCGGCCACTGAACTGGACAGCTTCCTAAAAGAGTTAAGCTTGTTTATTGAAACGACAGAACAACATAGCAAGGCTTAACCGCGTAATTCACTCTCCATTTTTTTATTCCAACTGCTTTTTAAGGGCTTCTTTACTTGGTAATACCGCTTTATACTCTTTGGCAAATATTTGATTGTTATCTTGCGGTAGGGTAAATTCTATAACCGTTCTGTTTTCTTCTTTGCAAAGAATAATACCTATTGTTGGGTTTTCATCCTTTGTTTTTATTTTTCTGTCGTAATAATTTACATACATCTGCATCTGCCCGATATCCTGGTGTGTTAACTTCCCGATTTTTAAGTCGAAAAGAACGAAGCACCTAAGTAGCCTATTATAAAATACAAGATCGACAAAAAAGCTATCTCCTTCAAATGTGAAGCGGCGTTGCCGTCCTTCAAACAGAAACCCTTTACCAAGTTCCAGCATAAAATGTTCTAACTTATCTATAATGGCGGTTTCAAAATCATTTTCAGAGTATTTACTTTCTTCTTTTAACCCGAGAAACTCTAACACGTAATGGCTTTTAAGCGCATCGGCAGGCTTTTCTATTATTTGGCCTTTAGCTGCAAGCTGTTTAACTCCGTCTTTATCTTTACTTAAAGCTAATCTTTCAAATAACGCCGAATTATATTGGCGTTGTAACTCCCTCACCGACCAATTATTTGCCGCAGCTTCTATTTCATAAAAATTGCGTTCATCTTCGTTTTTAATTTTAAGCAACAAAACATATTGTGACCACCCCAATGGAAACGGGATGGGAGATTTCCCAGACACTGTCTGGGATTTTAATAGTTGATCGAATTTCCCAGACACTGTCTGGGAAATTCGATGTTGGTAGGCTATATAAAAGCCTCTCATATACTCCAGGTTAGAGACGGAATACCCTTTCCCAAATTCTTTATTTAATTCATTGCTTAAATATATTAGCGTTTCTTTAGCGTATTCTGCTCGTTGGCTTCCATGTTGCTCATCTTCTACAATCATTTTACCTATTTGAAAATAAGTAAGGATCATAGCAGCGTTAACATTCCTGACAATATAATGCTGTGTTTCGGCTATTATGGTTTTAATATTTTCAAAAAGCGGGAAGGGATTGTCTTTTGATTTCATTTTTATATGCTGCTATGTCAAAACTACTAAGAATCATTATACCTAATGATAGATGCGGGCAACAAAAGTCTCACGATAATCTTTTTTTAAAATAATTTTCATTTCCCACCAGGGTGTTTCCATTAATTACAGTCTTTACAATTAGAGAGACGTAAATAATGATCAACAATATCTGGATACTTATTGGTAAAAAGTTAAGTGGGGAGGCTACCGCCGAGGAGTTGGCCGAACTTGAAGAACTTTTGCGGCAAGGCGGTACCGATTTATATCCGGTTGATTTACTGGAAAATTTATGGCGCGAAGAAAATAAAATAAAAGCCGACGACAAGCTGGAAGCCAAATGGGCTGCCTTTGAAGATAAACTTGACGTAGCCGATAAAGCAGAGGCCGACGAGTTGGCCCAATCAGAAAATCAGGAGCACGGTAAATCCAAATCGGGCATTATTAAGTTTCTTAAGTTTTTTTCGATGGTAGTGGCCGCTTGTTTTGCGTTGGTGTTTTTTGTGATAAATAAAAAAGATGTAACAGGCCCTGTTAAGTCAAACCAAATAACCGCTCCACAAAACGGGATCAGCAAAATTCAGCTATCCGATGGCACCAGGGTATGGCTAAACGCCGGCAGTAAACTGATTTATGATGCCAGCTACGGGCTTGAACAAAGGAAAGTTAGCCTGCAGGGCGAGGCGCTGTTTGATGTGGTTAAAGATGCACAACACCCGTTTATAGTTACCACATCAACAATCAGCATTAAAGTATTGGGCACCCGGTTTAATGTAAGGGCCTATAATAACGATAAAACATCCGAGGCATCGCTGATACATGGGCGTATAGAGTTAACCATTTTAAAAACCCCCGAAAAAAAGATCATTTTAAAAGCAGCCGATAAGCTCACCATTAATAATGAGCAGCCGGTTTTAACAGGCAAGGCATTAGTACCATCGGATAAAAGTATAACCGAAGAAACGCCATTGATGGTTTTGGGGCAGATTCACCAGGCCAAAAAAGATACGCTGCCTTCTGAAGCCATGTGGGTTGAAAACAAGCTTGCTTTTGACGCCGAAGACTTTGAAAGCCTGGCCAAACAGCTGGAACGCCGCTATAATGTTACCATTATTTTTAAAAACGAGGACCTGAAAAAACTAAGGTTTACCGGCAAGTTTAAAAACGAAACCATAGCCAAAGCCTTAAAAGCACTTAAAACAACAACCTACTTCCATTATAAAACCGACAATAATCAAGTTTTAATTTATTAACCATTAAACCATTAATCAAATAGCCTATGCTTAAATAAGTATCTAAACTGAAAACCAAAAAGCGGGAAAATGTTCCACCATTCCCCCGCTAATACGGTAAAAGTTAACTACCAGCCCTTTTGAAAACCAAATAGTTAAAACAACCTTAATGCTAAATTATGAAAAAAAATGTACCCCGCATTAACCAAGTGCGGTTAAACCAATTTTTGAAAATATTTCTTATGTTTAAATTTATCCTTGCCCTGGTGATTGTATCGTCATTTCAGGTTTTTGCAAAAGGATATGGCCAGACAGTTATCAATGTTAATTTCCAGAATGTTACCTTAAAAAAGGCGTTCAAGGAGATCGAAAAAAAATCTGACTACCGCTTTTTGTATAATGACGATATACTGGCAAAAAATGAATTGCCCGCCAGCCTTAACGTTGCCAATGCATCGTTAGATGAAACAATGGCCGCCCTGCTTGCCAAAACCAACCTGGTTTACAAGCTGAGCGAAAATAACCTGGTGATACTGTCAGAAAAAGGTGCCACGGTATCGGTACTTACCGTAACCGGTAAGGTTACCGACGAGGCTGGCATGCCTATGCCCGGCGTAAGCATCAAAGTAAAAGGAACAAGCGCCGGTTCACAAACCGATGTTCAGGGAAGGTATGTGCTAAATATTCCGGATGCCAGCGCCAGTAACGTGGTGTTGGTGTTTTCGTTTATAGGATATACTACGCAGGAAGTACCGTTAAATGGCGGCTCGTCGCTTAATGTTCAGCTTAAAGCATCGTCAAATTCATTAAACGAGGTTATTGTTGTTGGGTACGGATCGGTAAAAAAGAAAGACCTTACAGGTTCTGTATCTGTGGTAAACGTTGATAATGCCAAAAAAACAGCATCATATGATGTGGCCAAGTTATTACAGGGCCAGGCAGCCGGTGTAAGTGTACAGGGATCTGGCGAGCCGGGTGGCTTTGTACAAATCAAAATCAGGGGTATATCTACATTTGGTAACAACAGCCCCCTGTTTGTTATTGATGGCGTGCCCGTTGATGCCCCGTTTGATTTCCCTACCGATAATATAGAAACCATACAGGTATTAAAAGATGCATCCGCAGCTGCAATTTATGGTTCGCGCGCGGCAACAGGTGTGGTTATCATCACTTCTAAAAAAGGTAAATCGGGCCCTTTAAGAGTTAATTATAACGGCTATTACGGCCTGCAAAATATTGCCAAACGGATGGATGTTACCGATAGGGTAGGTTATCAAAAAATAACTACCGCAGCGGAGTTAAATGCCGGCTTAACCATAGCCCCGGCAAATGATCCTTCAAACGCGGCTTTCATCAGTAAAACCAATACCGACTGGCAAAAAGAAATGTTTAAAACCGGTAAAATACAGGATCATAACCTGAATTTATCCGGCGGCAGCGATGCTATAAGTTACAACGTTGGCCTTGGTTATTTTGATAACACCAGCACATTATCGGGCCCGCAAAGCTACAAGCGTTATAACTTTACCGGTAGTTTCCAGGGTAAAAAAGGGATATTTAGCTTTGGTGGTAAAACAGCCTACACCCAATCGCATAAAAATAACCCGGCTATTACAAGTTCGCACGCGGTATTTGGCGGTGGCCTTACCAGCATGCTAACTGCTATACCAACTATGCCGGTTTATGACCCTAACAGACTGGGCGGATACGGCGGCAGCGATAACGTAACCCAAAGGGCTATTACCCTTAACGTTATTGGTATGAATAACCTGGTAACCGATTACAGCAATCGTAACAGGATGTTTGGCAATTTTTGGGGCGAACTGGAGCTGGTTAAAAACCTTAAATACAAGGTTAACGTAAGCTACGACCGTACCGATTATGAGAACTTTCACTACGAACCATCATACGATCTGGGTTTTTACTACCTGAATACCAAATATTACCTTAACGATCAAAACGGTAACGCGCATACTGGCCTGGTTGAAAATACCTTATCGTACCAGTTAACCGCGGGCAAACACAAGCTGGATGTTTTGGCGGGTACATCATACCAGGAAGATCATAACCAGTTTGTTACCGGTACAGCATCGGCAGCCGGCAGCCTTCAGTTTTTTACCTTTGGCTCCATTGCCGATCCAACCTCAAAAGGTTTAGATGGTTATAAAGATGCCAGCACCTTGTTATCATACTTTGGCCGGTTAAACTACAACTACGATAGCCGTTACCTGTTAACCGTAAACTTCAGGCGGGATGGTTCATCAAGGTTTGGTCCTAAAAACCGCTTTGGTAACTTCCCTTCAATTGCCGCAGCATGGAATGTGGGCAACGAAAAAGCTTTCCATCTGCCATCATTTATCAGTAGTTTAAAACTAAGGAGCGGATACGGCTCATTAGGGAATCAAAGTTTTGGTGACTACCTTAATACTGGTTATGTAAATGGCAACGCCAGTTACGTTTTTGGTAATACACTGGCACCCGGCGCGGCAGTAATTGCAGTGGCCGATCCAAATGTTAAATGGGAAGCAACAACTACAAGCAACGCTGCTATTGACTTAGGCATTTTTCAAGAAAAGCTTACGTTTACGGCGGAGTATTTTTATAAAAAATCAACCGATATCTTAGCCAGTATTCCTTTGCCTTTATCGGTAGGTTCGGTTCCTAACTTTGTAGTTACCAATGCGGCATCAACAGAAAATAAGGGCGTTGAGTTTTCATTGAGTTATCACGAAACCATTGGTAAACTACAATTGAATGTTACCGCCAATGCAAATACGCTTAAAAATAAAGTTTTAAAATTGGGCGGCACCAACAACCCTATATACGGGGCCGGAAGTAAAACAGAAGTTGGCCGCGAAGTGGGCGAACTATACGGTTTTGTTACCGAAGGCATATTCCAAAACCAGGCCGATATTACCAGCCATGCTACCCAAACATTGGCAGCACCTGGCGATGTTAAATTCAAAGATATTAACGGCGACCACGCAATTACCGATGCCGACAGGGTTTACCTGGGTTCTGTAATCCCTAAACTTTACTACGGCTTAAATGTGGGCGCATCATATCAAAACTTTGATGCCTCATTCTTCCTGCAAGGTAGTTCAGGTAATAAAGTATTTAACGGTGTATATCATGACCTGATGGTTGGCCAGTACGGCAACTCATCAACAGCCGAACTGAATTTCTGGACCCCGACCAATACCAATACCAACATACCGCGACCAATCATTGGCGACCCGAACGGCAACTCGCGCTTCTCTGATCGTTTTGTGGAAAGCGGCAGCTATATCAAATTACAAAACGCGCAGTTAGGTTATACCATACCTAAAAATATTTTAAATAAAACACATGTTTTCAGCAGCTTAAGAGTGTATCTGTCTGGTCAGAATTTATTGATCATTTCTAAATACCGTGGCTACGACCCTGATTTTATAAGCGACGGTTTATTTAGCCGTGGTTATGATTATGGATCGTTTCCAAATCCAAGAACGGTTATGTTAGGTGTACAGGTAGGATTGTAAAATTTATTAAAAACAGAGTCATGAAAACAAACACAAAATATTTTATATGGGCATTCGCAGCTGTAGTATGCCTTAGCGCCTGTACTAAGAAGTTAGACCAGGTAAATCCAAATCAGCAAACAGCAGCGTCATTCTGGAAAACGCAGGCCGATGCCATCGCGGGCTTAAATGCCGCTTATGGCAGTTTAATTATTGATGGTACTTACATGCGTTTTACACCGGCTATGCTGGATATCAGGGGCGACGATGTACGCAGCAACAGCCCATGGACAGCATTTTATAACATTGGCAGGTTTGCATTAGGTACTGCCGATGGCGCAGGCTACGGCTGGGCTTATGGTGCTTATTACGAAGGCGTTGCCCGTGCCAACCAGGTGCTTGATAATGTGCCAAACATTACAATGGATGCCGGCTTAAAAAGCCGCATACTTGGCCAGGCCCATTTTTTAAGGGGATTGTACTTTTTTCACCTGGTTAACTTTTTTGGCAAGGTATCGTTACCTACCCATTATGTAAAAACATCGGCCGATTATTTTGTAAAACAATCAACCGAGGCCGAAGGCTGGAAACAGGTAGAAGATGATTTTACAGCGGCTGCTGCTTTGCTGCCGGCATCCTATACATCAACCAACGGACCGGATGCAGGCCAGATTGGCCGCGCCACCAAAGGTGCCGCCATGGCATTCCTGGGCAAAGCTTTATTGTTTAACAAGGATTTTGCTGGTGCCGCTACGCAGTTTAAAGCGATTATTGACGCAAACGTGTACAGCCTGGTTGCAAACTATAAAGACAACTTTACCGAAGCCAACGAAAATAATTCGGAATCGATATTTGAAGTGCAGTTTTCACGCGATGCCGGGGGTACAGACCTTGGCTGGGGCGGTGCGCCGGTATCAACCTGGGGCCGTACATCGGCAAGGGCTATTACATTTGCTCCGCGCAGTTTTGGGTGGACAGACGTGCAGCCTACATTTTCGGCATTGAACGAATACATGATCGAAAAAACAGTTGACGGTAACGTTGACCCAAGGGTTGATGCCACCATTTATTACAACAAGCCTGGCGAGACCTTGTATGGCCAATCGTTTTTTGACAGATACAAGAATAACCCTGCCGATTTGAACGACATATTTTGCCGCAAATATGAAAACGGTGATACCCGTGCCGATGAATTTGACTGGCGCTCGGGCATCAACGAAAGGATTATGCGCTACGCCGATGTATTGCTGATGTATGCCGAGTGCCTGAACGAGACCGGCCAAACAGCACAGGCTTATCCATACATCCAGATGGTACGCACCAGGGCTAAATTGCCCAATTTGGCAACTACCAAACCAGGCATGAACCAGGCCCAGATGCGTGATCAGCTTGCACATGAAAGGTTGTTGGAGTTTTGTTTGGAAGGTCACCGTTTTGATGATATCCGCCGTTGGGGATGGTTGCAGGATCCGGCCAAACTGGCTTTATTAAAATCGCGCGATGCCGAGTTTAATACTTACCAGGCCGGCCGGGAATATTACCCTATTCCGCAATCAGAAATTGATAACAATCCGGGCTTTAAACAAAACGCTACTTATTAAGCAAAGTTAAACGTTATGCAGGGGCGCCCATTTTGCGCCCCTGCATAAAAATAAACAATTGAGATCAGGTTGAAGCTGTGCCGTTTTTTATAAACGGTGCAGCTTATTTAACTCCAAACAAAATATTTTGCGGTGATAAAAAAACTTTGCTACATGGTTTGCCTGTGCTTCCTGTTACAACAACAGGCCAAAGCGCAGTTGGCAAATCAAAAGGAAGCCGTTATTGATATTACTATTGATGCAGGCCATAAGGGACCGGTAATATCAAAGCTGGTGTACGGGCAGTTTATTGAACTGCTGTTTAATTATTTTGAAGGCGGCTTGTGGGCCGAAATGCTGGGCGACAGGAAATTCTTTTACCCGGTAAATTCAAACGGAAAATTAATACCTGGCAACTCCCGTAATTATTTAGGCAGATGGAAGCCGCTTGGGCCGGATGCATTTGTAAAGATGGATACCCTGAACGCCTACACCGGCGAGCATTCGGTTAAAGTTATTATGGATACTAAAGCAGCGCATGGCATAGAGCAAGGGGGGCTTACCTTTTTAAAAAATAAGGCTTATGCCGGTTATGTAATTGTTAAAGCCAAAAAAGGTACGATAATAAACATAGATGTTGTTGCTGATGATAACTTAGGTAACCTGAACATCGCCCTTCCTGTTACAACCAGCGGGTTTCATAAATACCCTTTTAAATTTAGGGCTACTACAGGCAAAGCCACTTTTGAAGTATGGGCAAAGGGTAATGGTTCCTTTAATATTGGCGCGGTTTCTTTAATGCCTGCCGATAACGTGCAAGGTTTCAGGGCGGATATTTTACGGGATTTAAAGTCAATGAATTTGGGCATCATCCGCTGGGGCGGTAATGCATCATCCGGTTATGATTGGCGCAATGGTATTGGCGACAGGGACAAACGCGCCCCCAAATATGATTACGCCTGGAGCGCCATGGAGTCAAACGATGTGGGCACAGATGAGTATATGACCCTTTGCAAGTTACTGAATGTGGTGCCCTACATTGGCGTAAACGCCGGTTTTGGCGAGGCATATTCAGCGGCTCAATGGGTACAATATGTTAATGGCACCGCGTCAACGCAGATGGGTAAACTAAGGGCTCAAAACGGACATCCGCAACCCTATCATGTAAAATGGTGGGGTATAGGTAATGAGATGTATGGCGAGTGGCAGCTGGGCCACATGCCCATAAAATACTACGTGATAAAACACGAGGTTTTTGCCCGGGAAATGAAAAAGCAAGACCCATCAATAATACTGGTAGCATCCGGTGCATCGCCATTTGAAATGGGCGCGACATCGGTATATGTTAGCCACCCCGAAATTGCACATGTGCCGTATAGCTACGGCTCGGAACAGGATTGGTCGGGCAATTTACTGGCCCACGATGCCAGGTACATGAATTTTATAGCCGAACATCTATACCCCATATCCGATTCGGCTTACAACGAAAAAACGCAGCGGTTTGATCATGTGAACGATTCGTTGCCGCAACGCATCAGGCGCCTGCCCAACCGCATCAAAGGCGCGGCCGAAGCTTTTGAACAATACACAAAAACTATCCCCGAAATAAAAAGCAGGAATATCCTGATGGCGATGGACGAATGGCGTATGAAGGATGGCTGGGGATTAGAAGACGCGTTGGCAACCGCCGAAGGCTTTAATGAGATAGCCCGCCATACCGATATTATCAAAATGTCGGCCTATACATCAACAAGCGCACCGCTGGGTTTGCTTTACAGCGCGACTGCAAGCGCTATGCAGCCCAATGGCCTCGTTATTAAACTATATGCCAATCATTTTGGCAGTATTCCGGTGATGGTAAGCGGCAACGCCAATCAGCCCCAGGTTGCCGGTACCACCGGTGCCGACAGGCCCGCTACGTCATCAGGTAGCAGCACTTATCCATTAGATGTAATGGGCGCGCTTACAAACGATGGTAAAAAAATAACCATCGCGGTGGTTAACCCAACAAGGCAAATACAAACACTACATGTACTATATAAAAATATAAGTATTGCTGCCGATGGGCAAAAATGGACTATAGCAGGCAGCGACTTAAAAGCCATCAACGTACCAGGTGCTAAACCAACCGTAAGTATTATACCTTCGGCAGTTAAAGATGCCGGTCAGGCACTTAGCACCGGGCCTTTAAGTGTAACACTATTTGAACTAAACATTAAACAATAACAAAACCGGGAAATAGCATGATGAAGAAAGCAAAATACCTATTGGCGATAACAGGGCTGGCAACAGTAATGATATCTTGCTCAAAAAAGGACACGCCTACGCCAACCAAAACGGATACAACTACAACACCGGCAACGCCGGTTGCCTTTGATATCAATTCCATAACGGATACTTATGCCGATATCTCGGCTTTTACTTATTACCCAAAATGGACGGTATACAATGTACATGATCCATCCATCAAAAAATTTGGGGATTACTATTATTGCTACAGTACCGATGTTGGTTTTGGGATAGATGTCCGTTCGGGCCTGCAAATCCGCCGGTCGAAAGATCTGGTGCAGTGGGAATATGTGGGTTGGGTATTTTCATCTTTACCTGCGCAGGGTTCGGCATACATTACCGGTAAAGGCGGCACCCCGTTCAACTCGTTGTGGGCACCTTATGTAATGAAGGTAGGATCTGAGTATCGCCTGTATTATTCCCTCTCATCGGCAGTAGCGCGGTTAAGTGTTATCGGTATGGCAACCGCCACATCGCCCGAGGGGCCATGGACCGAGAAGGGGGTAGTGGTAACATCGGCCAATGATGCATCCATTCAAACCAACGCTATCGATCCAACGGTGGTAACCACAACCGCAGGCGAGCAGTATATGTATTACGGTTCAGCATGGGATGGTATCTATATTTTAAAGCTGGATGGTTCAACCGGCCTTGCGGCATCACCCGGCGATAAAGGCAAACGGATTGCCAACCGCGGTTTTACGGGGGGCAAATACAATGGCAACATTGAAGGTGCCGAGGTGATTTACAACCCCGATCTGAAAAAATATTTCCTGTTTATCAGCTACGATTGGCTGCAAACCAAATACAATGTTCGGGTAGGCAGAGGCGATAGCCCAACCGGTCCGTTTTATGATTATAACGGGCAGGATATTAATACCAATGTTGATCATGGGCCGATGATTTTAGCACCATACCAGTTTAATGGCCATGGCGGCTGGCAGGGAACCGGGCATTGCGCGGTATTTGATGATGGCAGCGGGCAATATTTTATGGCGCACCAGGGTAGGCCAGGCGTTAACTCCTATTTCATGGACCTCCATGTTCGCAAAATATCATGGACTCCTGATGGCTGGCCGGTGGTATCGCCGGAGCGTTATGCCAATGTTGCCCAAACAGCTATCGCTACTGCGTATGTTGTTGGTACCTACGAGAAGATAACTTTAGGTTACCATATTGTACCTGGCTACGGAACCGAGCAAACCAATCCCGATTTCCAGGTAGCTACTACCTTTAAACTGGATGCCGCCGGTACCATAGATGGCAACGCTACCGATACCTGGACATATGCATCGCCGTACATCACCCTAAAATATGCCGCCGGCGCCACCTACAAATTAAAAGTTGAACGCGAACGCGACTGGGAAAACAAAGTATCCTCAACCTTGATATTTACCGGGCTCGATAATACTGGTACAGCTGTTTGGGGGAAGAAGAAATAAACAGTAACAAGTTGTAGGATATAGTCATTCTCGCTTGTCCAATTTTCCTGTCATCCTGAGGTACGAAGGATCTATCAGCCGTGCATAACCGATAGAAAAGTTCACGAATAGATCCTTCGTGCCTCAGGATGACAGTCTTTTATTTTTGAATGTCATTTCCTCCGTCAGAATCCGTGGATTTTAAAACTCGAAATGACATTTTTTTATTTTTTAAATAATGATTGTGAAAATTACACTTATTAATAATTTTTTGTAGTTTTAGCGTACCAATACAAACCAACAATGATCAGGAAAGCTTTTTTTACTATTTGCAGCGCTGGTATGCTTTTATCGGCACAGGCGCAAACGCCCCGGGTTTATACCATACAGGCCGATAAAATTAAAACACCCATACAAAAAACCATGTACGGTATCTTTTTTGAGGATATTAACCAGGGCGCCGACGGCGGTGTTTATGCCGAATTAATAAAGAACCGTTCGTTTGAGTTTAACATGCCGATGATGGCCTGGGACGATCATAAAAAAGACGGCGGCAACGGCCGGATAGAAGTAATTAACCGCGCGACAGAAAGGCCGGAAAACCCGCACTTTATAAAAGCTTATGTAACATCAGAAACCGGGTCATTCGGTTTGGAAAATGAAGGCTTCCGTGGCGGAACCGGCATTAAGGAGGGCGAAACATACAGCTTTTCGGTAATGGCAAAGCAAAACGGCGACAGTAATGTAAAACTGAATATAGAACTGCATGGCGATAATGATGCCATTATAGGCAAAGCCGATTTGAGTGCACCCGATAAGGAGTGGAACCGTTACAGCGTAAAATTTACCGCATCGGCCACAGCTAAAAAAGCAAAGGTTTATGTTTGGCTGACAGGCAAAGGCGTTATCGACCTGGATATGATCTCGCTGTTTCCTGAAAATACCTGGAAAAACAGGCCCGGAGGCTTACGCGCCGATTTGGTACAAAAACTGGCCGATATTAAACCTGGATTCCTGCGCTTCCCCGGTGGATGTATTGTAGAAGGCCGCGAGCTGAATACCCGCTATCAATGGAAAAAAAGTATTGGCGATATTGATAAACGTACCAACATTATTAACCGCTGGAACACCGAATTTGCACATCGCCCGGCACCGGATTATTACCAAACATTTGGCCTTGGCTTCATGGAGTATTTCATGACGGCCGAAGATATTGGCGCATCGCCGCTGCCAATATTGAATTGTGGTATGGCCTGCGAGTTTAACACTTCCGAAATGGTTCCTTTGGATCAGCTTGATCCTTATTTGCAGGATGCACTTGATCTTATTGAGTTTGCCAATGGCGATGTAAATACCAAATGGGGCAAACTGCGTACTGATCTTGGTCACCCCGCCCCCTTTAACCTGAAACTGATTGGTGTGGGCAATGAGCAGTGGGGGCCACAGTACATTGACAGGTGGAAAATATTTACCAAAGCCATCAAAGAGAAATATCCAGATGTAAAAATCGTATCGGCCTTAGGTCCGTTCCCTAAAGGGCCGGAGTTTGATTTGTTGAACACAACCTTCCGCAGCCTGGGTGCCGATATTTTGGACGAGCATTATTACGCATCGCCAAAATGGTTTAGGGACAATGCCCGCCGTTATGATAATTACGACCGCAAAGGGCCAAAAATATTTGCCGGTGAATATGCCGCGCAGAGCGTACAAACCGGTAGCCCCCTAAACAAAAATACATGGGAATGCGCCCTTGCCGAAGCCGCCTTTATGACCGGCCTTGAGCGTAATGCCGATGTTGTTAGCATGGCATCATACGCGCCACTTTTTGCTCATGTAGACGGCTGGCAATGGACCCCCGATTTGATCTGGTTTGATAACCTGAAAAGCTACGGTACGCCAAACTACTATGTACAGCAGTTATTTTCGCTTAACAAAGGTACCGATGTAGTACCCCTGATGCTGGGCAATGAATCGGTTGCCGGGCAGGATGGCTGTTATGCAACCGCCAGTTTGGATAAAAACACCAATGAGCTGATCATCAAATTTGTGAACACTGCCGCCACTGCCCAAAACGTGAGCTTTAAAATAAACGGCGGAAACTACCAGAAAAAAGCTACCGTGATAACGCTGCACAGCGAAAAAGGCAGCGACGAAAACTCGTTGGATAACCCAACAGCGATAAGCCCGGTACAAAGCACCATGGCGGTAAGCGGTAAATCGGTAAATGTTAACGTGGAGCCTAATACGTTCAAGATAATCAGGTTGAAGAATAAGTAGATACTAGCAATGATGATTATGTCATTGCAGGTATCCTTCTGGTAAAACCTGAAAAAAATTTTTATGACGTGCAACGGACATCGTTAAACGAGTGTTCTAAACTCCCGTCATTGCGAGGTACGAAGCAATCCCGAACTATGTGGGACTTAGCATGTTGGGGATTGCTTCGTGCCTCGCAATGACGGATATTCGATATTGATAATCAATAACTTACAAACACGTCATTATAGGCTACCTCGCAATGACGGGGAATAAAACGCCGGTCAACCAAGTGATTTTGAAAAAACTAACCATAGCCATCCTTTTGATAGCCTCCTGCATCGTCACTCATGCGCAGGAGTTAAAAACCGATATCTCGGTGCATGATCCGGTGATCATGAAGCAGGGTAGCGTGTATTATATTTTTTGCACCGGCATGGGTATATCCATGTGGTCGTCGGCAGATAAGATACATTGGAAGCGCGAACAGCCTGTTTTTGCCAATGCGCCACAATGGGCGGTTGATGCTATCCCTGGCTTTAAGGGGCATATCTGGGCACCGGATATCTCGTATTATAACGGCCTTTACTACCTGTTTTATTCGGTATCGGCATTTGGCAAAAATACCTCGGCTATCGGCGTGGCTACCAATACCACTTTACGTCCTAATGATCCGGCTTATAAATGGGTTGATCATGGTAAAGTGATCCAATCTGTGCCCGGTAAAACCAATTGGAATGCTATCGACCCCAATTTAATTACGGATAAAGATGGCACGCCATATCTGGTATTCGGTTCGTTTTGGGATGGATTGAAATTGGTTAAGCTTAATAACGACAGGTTAAGCGTTGCCGAAAATATAGATAATATCCCAACCATTGCAACGCGAAAAAAAGCGGTTAGCGAAAGCCTGCCGGCTGTGGATGGTAACCCGGTTGATGCCGGTGGTAATGCCATTGAAGGCCCGTTTATTTACAGGCACGATAAATACTTTTACCTTTTTGCATCGATAGACTACTGCTGCAAAGGACCTAAGAGCACTTATAAAATGATCATTGGCCGCTCAAAAATGTTAAAAGGGCCTTACCTTGATAAAGCCGGCCTGGCCATGAACAAAGGCGGCGGCAGTATTTTATTAGAAGGTGACGATCATTGGTATGGCGTAGGGCACAATGGCGTTGCCCGCTTTGACGGCGATGATTACATCATTTATCATGGTTACGACGCGGCAGACAGGGGCATATCCAAACTGCAATTAAAAAAATTGAACTGGGTTGATGGATGGCCGGTAATAGTGGAACGGTGAGAAAACGCTAAATAAAAGTCGCGCCATTGCGGGTATCCACCAGATAAAACCTGAAAAAAATCGTTATGACGCGCCACGTATATAGTTAAACGAATGTTCTAAACTACCGTCATTGCGAGGTACGAAGATAACCGACCGTAGGGAGCTCATTAATACCTGTAAAAATCAAAACACAGCATTAATAATCCCGAACTATGTGGGACTTAGCATATCGGGGATTGCTTCGTGCCTCGCAATGACGGTTCATGTAATACATTATGAAAACATCAAAATACCTGCTTGCATTATCATTAACACTGTGCTGCCTCGCTTCGGCACAAGCGCAAACTGTGAAATCGGATTCTGTTATCCATACCGATGGCAACCCAATCATCCGTCACGAATTTACTGCAGATCCGGCTGCGATGGTATATAAAGGCAAAGTATACCTGTATACCGGCCATGACGAAGCGCCAACCAACCACAACGGTTACGTAATGCATAATTGGACATGCTTCTCGTCGTCGGATATGGTCACCTGGACAGAACATCCTTCGCCAATGAATGTAAAAGATTTTACCTGGGCACGGGATGATGCCTGGGCATCGCAGGTAATTGAGCGCAATGGCAAGTTTTACTGGTATGTAGCGGTTGAGCATGCCACTATACACGGCAAAGCAATTGGCGTAGGTGTAAGCGACAGCCCAACCGGCCCCTTCAAGGACGCCCGCGGAACGGCCCTGGTTACCAACGACATGACCAAAGCAGTTAAACACTCCTGGGACGACATCGACCCATCGGTTATTATTGATAAAGACGGGCAGGCTTACCTGTTTTGGGGCAACGGCATTTGCTACTACGCCAAGCTAAAACCCAACATGATCGAACTTGACGGAGAAATTAAAACCATTACCCTGCCACATTACACGGAAGCGCCATGGCTACATGAACGTAATGGCTGGTATTATCTTTCATATGCCTATGAGTTCCCAGAGAAAATAGCCTACGCCATGAGCCGCAATATTAATGGCCCCTGGGTTTATAAAGGCATCATCAACGAAATTGCCGGTAATTCCAACACCAATCACCAGGCTATCATTAACTTTAAAGGCAAAAATTATTTTATATACCATAACGGCGCCCTGGTGCCCGATGCCGGCAGCTTCCATCGCTCGGTATGTATCGATTATTTGTACTACAATAAAGATGGTACAATAAAAAGGGTGGTGATGACAAGTGAAGGGGTGAGTAAGGTTAAATAGGATTTGATTAAAAAAGATCGGAATGTGTGCCTGTGCGTACCAACTCAAGAAGCATTATTTGTTCATTTTCATCCCAAATAAGTAGCAGATCTGGTTTTACGTGGCATTCCCAATAACCTTTATAGTCGCCACTGAGTTTATGGGCATTGTGTTTTTTTGATAGTCCGCTGTGCCCTTTTTCAGCAAGCGTAGTAATAACCTATTGCAATAACTGTAAATCTTTAACAGATCGTTTTTTAAGCAGTTTCAGATCTTTTAAGAATTTTGTGGAAGTAACTATTTCAAACATCTTCCTTAATCAGATACTGTCGAACAGTTCATTAACGCTATTGAATTTTTTTCCTTTGCCAGCTTTAAGTTCCGCCATAGCAGCAATAGTATCCGCATTTGGAGTGCCGGATTGTTTTTTTACTTTAACAGTCACTCCAAGTTCCTTTAAAAATTGCTTAACAAGGCGGGTTTTATTATCTGGTACATTTATTTCAAGTATTTGCATAATAGTACTTTTGCATTTAAAACAAATTTACTTAATTGTAATCAGCTTGAATAAAAACATGTCATATTTTTATAAGCCGGATCAGGTTTGCAATTACTTTAGCTTTAGTCGTTATGCTTAAATACCTGTGTTAATTATTTTCACCTGTATTTTCCTTAAATTTGATAATATTTAATGGCTTAAGTGATGGAAAAGGCGAAGCAATCATTTGATCAGGCCGAATTAGACCTTTTAAAAGAAGGTTTAAAGCGAAGCTATAAAGAGCGTTTTGAAATGGCTACCCGTTTATATAAAATACAGCAAGCTACCAGCAAAGCTTCAATAACTCATAAACCATTTATCAATAAATAATTAAAATTAAGGGATGTTATCTAAATTTGTTTAATCCCGACCATCTAATTACTGTATCATTCATAGCCCTTTAAACATGCCATCTATTTGTTGTTTGGTTATATAGTCGAGATTATATAATTCAAATTTTGTAGTTGCCGAAGTGAGGATCAGGCCACCCCGTATTTTCTCAATATTATAGGTTCCGGTATAAATTTTTATCGGCTCGAGTAACGAATCGATATTTTTCTTTTTTAAAATAGAATCGCGTTTGAAAGCATATGTTTTTATTAAGACAGGATCGTGTTTTAGCAAAGACTCTTGTTTGAGACTATCAATCGGGAACAAGGCATCGTTGTTAAATGTTACGGCATCAAAGTTAATCGTTAGTTTATTATCATCAATCACCCATTTGCAGGGAATATCCTTGGTAAGTATCCCGGGGAAACTAACAGTAGAATCTTTGACGTTAAAATTCAAACTATAATTGGCTTCGTATCCAACAGGAACGAAAGCCACCCGAAAGCTTTTGCTGTTTATTTTAATGGGGGCACCCTTAAAAAATGATTTATTAATAAGCCACTGACCCGATAAATCCTTTTGATCTATTTGATTACAGGCACAGCAGATAACTGAAATAAATAAAAAAAGCACAGTTCTTGCCCGCATACTTAGTGTGTAAGATTTTGGTGAAACAGCTAAAGATAATAATTAAAAAAAACTGTTTAATCCAGAAATACACCATAGGTTGCTTATTCTATCGGTATTATCATAAACAAGCCCTATTGATGAATTAAAGTGATAGCCGCGAAGGGGCGAGATTGGTTATTTGAAAAGATGACATTAAGCCGCCTCCTCTTTTAACCCATATGTTTTAGCCCTAAGTATAGCCAATAGCTCGTCGTTTTTTTGCTGGGTCTGAAAGTCTTGGGGTGATATGGGTTTACCTATGCGTACCCGAAGCACCATTCCTTTTTTATTAAAAAGTTCGGCGGGTAACATGGCGGTTTGGAGTGAGGGATGGATGTAGCGCAGCAGACTGAACCCTAAACCATTATCACCATGAAAATAGATGGGCAACACGGGTGCGCCGGCTTTGGCAATCAGCTTTCCAACAACTGGGTGCCATTCCCTATCGGTAACACGCTGCGTTTTAAAATCAAATGCAGAGACCTCGCCCGCCGGGAAAATGGCAACGGGAGTGCCACTACGTAATTGGCCCAATGTATTTTTTAGTCCGCTGATGCTGGAGCTGTCTTTGATTTTTTCGAACGGATTAACCGCGATGATGTAATCGGCCAGGTTGGGCACGCGTTTAAGCAGAAAGTTGCCCATAAACAAAGTATCGGGCCTGCGCGATACCAATAAATTAAGCAGCGCCAGTGATTCAACAGCACCATAAGGGTGATTGGCCACCGCGATGAATGCACCCGATGCCGGGATGTTAGCCAGGTCTTCTTCATCAACCCGGATGGTGATGCCTAAAAACTGAAGCGCAAAACTGGTGAATTCAACGCCTGTTAAAATACCTGCCTGTTGCATCATGTTGTTAAATGCATCTATTTTCATCAGCCTCATCAAAAGCGTAGCCAGGGCAGGAAGCCTGGCGGTACCGGTTGCTTTTATCACATCGTTTTTGCTGATCAAACTCATTTGGTAAATATATGCCGGCAATGTAAAGGAATACCCCGGTTATTGTTATGCTTTCTGCGTGTGAATTGGCTAAGGGTTTTGGGAGAGCACAGTTGCTTTTGAGGCATTACCCGGAATCGCCCCAAAAACCAATGATGGATTACAGCAAAACGCTTTCGAGTTTTTTGAGAGCGATGGCCAGTTGTGCAAACACCGTTTTATCGGATAGGTTGAGGATGGAGGCCACTTCTTTACAAGATAAGCCATCCTGCTTAACCATTTTAAAAATAAGCTTACAGCGCGGTGGCAAGCTATCAACAGCGGTTAAAAGGAAAGCCTGCAACTCTTTACTGATAAGCAACTGCGCCGGATCAACCGAAAGGTGAAAATAATAGGCTTCGGCTATGTTTAACTCTTTGAGTTGTTTGGTGGTGGTTCCTCTTAAATAATTTAAACAGGCGTTTTTTACGATAACGAACAAGTATACCTGGATATTGAGCACCTTGTCCATATCTTTACGGTTTAACCAAACTTTAAGAAATACGTCGTTAATAATTTCTTCGGCCGCTTCCTTATCTCCTAAAAACGAATAGGCAAACTGAAATAACCTGCCAAACTGCTGTCTGTAAAGCTCGTTAAATGCAGATTCATCTTGATTAAGATGGATACGTCTGATCAAATCCTGTATACTCAAACCGGTTAATTTTCTCAGTGTGCGAAGTTATGAAATAGCCTGTTTAGCAGTATAAAAGTAAGGTTTTCACAACTGCAATTTTAACAATTTAAGCCGGATACGGAAAAATCGTTTTCAGTAATTTTTGCCCGCGTAAAAAATTATAGCCGTACAGCGATAATTATTACACCCACCAGGTACAATTGCGCTTATCAGTAAATACACAGTTTGCAGAAAAGTAAATCAAAAATCGTGACACTAAATAAAGCATCTGCCACTTAATAATCACGACATTTATCGTATGGAATCAAAAATATTCTCCTACAAGGCAGACAGCATTGTGCTGGAGCCGGTAACCGATCAACTGAAGCTGAGCCCGGTGTTTGACCGTAAAGAACTGGTTGAAAAGATAAAAGATGTTTTAAAAGCAGATGGTTTTAAGGTTGATGAACGCAGCCTTCAGTTTAAAATTGAGGATGGGCAGCTTTTTATACAGGGCCTTGCAGTTAAGGAGCAGGAAGCGAGGTCCATTGGGTTTATGAGTGGTAAGGTTTAAAACCGGGAATGGCAATTTGGTTATCCCTACAAAATCAGGTGCTTGCAATTTTCTATAAGTTTAGCTGTGCTATGGTTTTATTTTAGCCTTAATGCGGTTAAACAGCCGCTCACTTTGCCCTTCCTCAATTTCGGTTTCGGTAGTGAAAAAGGCGGTCATGGTATTTATAAAAAAAGCATAGTCGGGATGGGCTTTTACCAGGCTTTCAAGTGCTAAAAGCTCATCGGCAGTTGTCTCGCCGATGAGCTTTTTTATAGTAAGGTTTAAGAGCTGTTTTTGGTGCACTGGGTAAATCGCGGCAGGTTATTAAAAATCTTTTGAATTATCGCCCATTAAACGGTCTATCAGTTTGTTGTATGGGTCGATGCCTGCGTTTACGGGTTTGCCTTTTACAATCATCGTTATGGTGTGCTTGCCGGCGGTAAGCTTGTGCCGTTTAAGGTAAAGCGGGTTGGTTACCAACCTGCCTTCCTTATTGGTAGTATTGGCCCCAAACACGCCGATATCTATATAATCGTTCATGTTTTTGGCCTCGATATCATTGCCTTTGCTATCAATCCAAACTTTACCTACGTTTACGGTAAGGGTAACCTTATATTCGTTTTTGTTACTGGTTGGCGCCGATTTTAAATCGATCAGTTTATTATCGTAAAGCGTAATTTTTTGCCAGGTATCAGTTAAATAATATTGTAACGAATCGGGTACGTGCTTTTGCAGGTAGCGGTACAAATCATTGCTGCCGGCATAAGGTGGTTTACTTTTAAAAGCATAGGCATTTTTAAATTCGCGCAACGCGCTGTTCAGGCTGTCTTCGCCCATCAAATCTTTTAGGGTGTATAATACCAGTCCGGCTTTGCCGCCCCATAAAAACCACTTGTCGGCCTTTATCAGGGGATGTTCTTTTTCTTCCAGCCGGTGCCTGATAAAGGTGTAAAAGTTCACCTGGTTGTACAATATCCATTTCATATTGTCTTTGCCATACTTTTGCTCGGCCAAAAGCAAGGCACTATAACTGGCAAGGCCTTCGGGTATTACCAATGATCCTACGGTTGCGTTTGGCGCAACCTGGTAGCGCCACCATTGCTGTGCCAGCTGGCGGCTGGTGTTAAAATATACAAAGTCAAATTGGTTGGGGTTTTCAAAATTGGCGTTCCAGGCATATCGCTCGGCATAAGTATCGAGCGTGCTTAACGAAGCATCATGCGGGCCAAAGTCACTGGTTTCGGCCAGGCGGATATCATTGAACGGGTAGGGGCCAAATGCCTTTGAAAAATAATGCAGCCCATCTTTATAAGCCGCCATTATACGGTTGATGTTGGTATTATGCGCCGGGTGGTAATAAACATCAACATTAACCTTATGGTCAAGCTGTACGCTATCATGCCGGTTTTCATACCTTGCCGATAGGATGGCCAGCGGGGCATAAAAATTATTACAGGTGTAGTGGTAATAGTTGCGGCCATTTTGCTGCCAGTGTCTTTGCAAGTAGCCGGGGGCTATGGCAGTTTGATTGGCCGATGTACTTACCGTAATATCAAGATTTACCAAGCCGGAAGCTTTGCCCGATTTGAGGGTACTGATGCCTATCGGGTCGTTTTGCGCTATTTCTTCCTCTTGCTTCTCGGGCAACCCGTTTTTTTTACGGACGTAGTTGCTGTTTTCCTCGTCGTCATCATCATATCCCATGCCGGGCAGGCCGCCGTTAAAAAATGTGCCATTATGCAGCAGGTTTTTGGCATACAAACCATTTTCGAAGCCTTTATGTGCTATATATGAATTAACCTCGAACACGGCCGAATCGCCGGGCGCCAAGGGTTTTTCAAACTGGTATAACCTGAATTCGGCCGTATCCTGTTTGGGCCTGAACCAATTGAACATACCCCGTTTGTATAGCAGCGGATAGGTAAAGGGCACCGGCTTGCCGCCAATTTTTATACTATAACCGGTAACGTCATCGCCATCTAACAATAGCTTTTCAATTGGTTTATCGGTAGGGTTAAAAACGGTTACAAAGGCCTTTACAATTTCCTGCTGCTTATCAGGATAAATATCTGCAAATAGCTTTATCCCGGTAACCTTTGGTAGTGGTAGGTCGGCGTATTTTTTTAAAGATTTTTCGTAAATAATAGCCCTGTCTTCGTTTTCGCCCTGGGTTAAAAAGTTGTTCAGGTAGCTAATGTTGTAGTAATTGTAAGCGCCTACAGCCAAAAAAGCTATGCCAACAACCACGGTAAAAAGTTTTGTTTTGGTATCAAACCGTTGGCCCACCAGTTGCAGCCGCTCTTTAAATGAGCTGGTAACGCCACGATAATAAAACAAAGCGGCTATAATAATAAGCAGCCCGCCACATAACAGCCAGTACAGGTTAAACCAATACACAGGTGCCTGCATGTGACCTATGCCATCCATATCTGATATGCCGTACCATGGGGTATAGGAGTAAATGAGCAGGTTGTAATTGAATATCCCGGTAGTATTTAAAAAGAAAACCAGCACCCAAATAGCTACCCCAACACCATGCGCCACAAACTTATTATTGATAACAACGTGTACCACATAAGCAAAAATCACCATCTCCAGGAAACGCGGCATAATTACCGTAAACACATACATTAAAAAGAACGACAGGTTATATTGATGGAAGCCTTTTATGGTTTGTACAACTAAACCCGTTACCAGCGGTACCAACGATAAGCCGAAACCAAGTACCAGCAAAGCCAGGAGTTTTGAACCATTAAGCACCCAGTTTGGCGGCGGTAAGGAATCGTTAATGAATGCATAACGCGTAATTTTGTCGCGGTGCAGGGTTTCGCCGGTGTAAAATATGATGATGAAGAAGATGAAGAAGGGGAAGACATCGTTAAATATGGCCATTAAAATTACGGTGCGCGGGAAATAGGCAACCCCACTCTCATTCATCCCCAACCAGAATACAAAACCCAGGAAGCCCATTCCGGCAAGCAAAATTATCCAGAAATAATTATCGCGGATGATATTGGTGAGTTCTACCCGTGCAAGGCTAAACAAGGTTTTACGGTTGTAGGAACCTGTAAAACTAACGTTGGCCTTTAATACCAATGCCCGCTTTGTTTTTGAAACCACATCATCAATGGCCGCTTTATCGCGCTTGCCGCTAAAAAACCTTTCGAAGCTGAACCGCATGTAGGTAAATACCAAAATTACCAGGCCAACGCCTGTCCATATCAACCGGTTGGCCAAAAAAGCGCCGGTAACCGGGAACAGCATCGTGTTTTTTTCAGCCGATGTGGTAATGTCCGACATAAAGCGCACGGCGCTAATACCAAAGGGGTCGGCATTGATAATAACTGTGGCATTGTTGGTATGTTGCAGAAAAAAAACGGAAATAAAATACCCTAAAAACAGCAGGATGCCACCGGTGTAAATCACCTTTACATTCCGCGTAAGCGCCACCAGGCCAAAAAATAACGAGGAGGTGAAAAACAGGTTAGGCAGGGCCATCACCAAAAAAGGGTGCAGGTAATAAATGAGTTTATTGGGGCCGTATTCTTTAGGGTCTTTCCAGCCCATGGCCGGGCCAAGCTTTGTGCCCAGGTAAGCCCCGATAATAATGGCGCTGGCTATAAAAAGCATAAACACAAAGCTGCCCAAATACCTGCCCCAAAAATAGCCCGCCTTGGTAATGGGGTAGGTGAGGTAATAATCTTTAGTGTTGTTTTCAATATCCCGGTAAAGCGGTTCACCCATGATTGATGAGCTTACCAGCATCATAAACATGGTAATACCCGCGCACCATAATGCCAAAACAAAGGGCGCGTTGATGTGCTCCTTATCGCCCATGGGCAACGATCCGGTAGCAAATGTCGTGATGGTAAATACAAGAATGGCGGCAAAATAAAGATAAACCGCGGGCCTTCTGAGGCGGTTTTGCACCTCGAAAATGAATATTTTCCGAAACATAATATTTTGTTTTTAAGCGGGTTAAATGGTATTTACATCTACGCGGGTGGCAATATTGCTAAAGTACACATCCTCCAGATTTGGGGTTGCGGCGATAAAGCCGTTGCCCGGTTCGGTATCCTGTATAATGCGGATGTGCAGCTGCCCGGTTTTTAACTGGGTAGAGATAACCGAAAAATCATCTTTGTAAAAATTAAGATCGGCCTTGTTGATGGCTTTGCTGTAAATTTTGCCTTCCAGCTCGTTTACGGCAGCATCGGGCTGGCCGGCGTATAATACTTCGCCCTGGCAAATAATGGCAAAATTGGCGCAAAGGGTGCTCACGTCCTCTACAATATGGGTAGATAGTATTACAATAGTATTCTCGCCCAGTTGGCTCAGCAGGTTATAAAAACGGTTACGCTCGGCAGGGTCAAGGCCGGCGGTAGGTTCATCAACAATAATGAGCTTGGGGTTGCCTATCAGTGCCTGGGCAATACCAAAACGCTGTTTCATCCCGCCCGAGAAGGTGCCCAGGTGTTTTTTGCGGTCTTTAGATAGGTTCACATTTTCGAGCAGGCTGCCTACCAGTTCTTTACGCTCGGCGGCATTGCCTATGCCTTTAAGCTGAGCAATGTGGTCAAGCATGCGCTCGGCCGATATTTTGGGGTATACCCCAAACTCCTGCGGCAGGTAGCCAAGCAGCTGCCTTACCTGGGTTTTGTTTTTAAGCACATCCAGGTCATCTAAAAAAATGCTGCCTTTATCAGCTTCCTGCAAGGTAGCAATGGTGCGCATCAGCGATGATTTGCCGGCCCCGTTTGGGCCTAATAAACCAAACATACCGTTATTTAAAGTGAGGGATACATCTTTTAATGCATGTACCCCGTTGGCGTAAGTTTTTGAAAGGGAATTGATTTGTAATTTCATAAGTTACTATTGTTTAAGGTGGATATAGGGTAGCAGGCTGTTTTTGGCAGCCCCGTTTATAATGAGCCGGGTGCTATCGCCGGGGCGATAATCCAGCTGGTTTATTTTAGCTTCGTTAAGGTTTAGGGTGCTTTTGTTGAGTACCTGTAGTTTTGCTACATTAAAATGGTTGTTTTTTAAAATGGTAATGTGCGAACCGCTGAAAGGGCTTAGCCCAATGGTGGCGTTTAACAAGCCTATGTTATTATTGGCCAATACAACCTGGCTGCCATAATCCTGGCTTATGATTAAACTATCCTGTTTAAAGCCATTAATCATTAGTTTGCCATAATTCCAGTTGTCGTTTGTTGTAGTATCAATAACGCGTTGCTTATTGATAAGCATGAAGGCATTGGCGGTTACACTTGTAAGGCTGGGACACGATATGATGATGCGGTAATTTTCATCATTGTAAAACCGGTTGGTGTTGTATTGGATGTTCATTTGCAGCAGCCTGCCCTTTTGGGTAAACTGTACGTAATCAAGTATGTTGGGATCGGCTTTTACACCAAATGGCCCCTGTACCACCTCAACACTGGCTTTATGCGCGGCATTTATTTCCAGTGCATCAAAATCTTTGTATGGTAGCTGGGTAAAGTGCGAATAAAAGTTTTTGTACCGGCCGGTTAAAAATTCTTTTTTCAGCAGCAGGTCGTATCCACCGATGCATAGCACCAGGAACACTAAAGCGGCTATAAATACTTTTGTACTCGTTTTCATTTGTTTTCATCTGCTTTAGGCTGGGTTAAGCCGGCCGTGTATTCCTTGTACATATTCTCCAGGTCTTTGATATCGATATCCAGCAGGTATATATTCCTGAAAAAATCCGGCAGCTGCTGCTGAATAAAACGTTGCTTGCGATAGGCCTTCACTTTTTGCGGCCCATCCGGCGCCACAAACAAGCCAAGCCCACGTTTATTGACCACCACCTCCTGCGATTGCAAAAACTCGTACGACCGGATAACCGTGTTGGGGTTTACCTCCAGTTCAACGGCCAGATCGCGCGTGGAGGGGATCTTTTCTTCGGGCAGCCATTTGCCTAATAATATATTTTCGCTCACATAAGCTGCTATCTGCAGGTATATGGCATCCTTATCTTTAAATTCCATAATGCATTACACCTGTTTTTCCTTGAGGCGAAAGTAAGCAGCCGTCCATAAAATAAATGCCATAATGATATATACCAACTGGCCTGTCCATACAAAGGCCTCGGCATTTACGCCAAAGTATTTCCCATTCTCCATAAAGCCTACCGAGGTAAAAGGGACCACCTGGATAATATCCCTGTGTATCATATGCGCCATAGCTATATTGTTAAAGATGATGAGTATAGCTATCACGATAAAAAACAGCAGCGCAGTTTTTACAAAATGAAGTTTTTTGAAGTAGATAGCTCCCAAAAAGGCGATAGAATGAAACAGTGAGTACAAAATAAGGATGATGAATACCACATCGCCACCAAAGCCCAGCACGCGGTAAAAAAGGCTGAATATTTCAAGCGGCGGGCCTGGAAAATGTTTAGCATGTAATAAAAACAACATTACCAGGTAAAAGCAGCCTATTGATACCACCAAAAATACCACGAACGAGTATAACCAGGCTACCAGGTATTTTTCAAAATGGGTACTTGGCAAGGTTAATGCACCAAGCGCTTTTTTGTCGTCGCCCAGATCGGCAAATATGGTGCTGGTAAATATGGTGCCGGTGAACAGTATAACCCAGGCCAATAGTAAAAGCTGCAGCGGCAACTCCATACGCACATCCATCAAAAACACCAGGAAGCTACCCCCCAATAACAATACACAGGTAAGTACTGTTATTGACATCAGATAGCTTTTATAATGCTCAGTTGTATGTTTGTAAAACAGCCGGCCAAAACGTTTCAGGTTAAATATCTCGTTCATTTGCTGTTGCTTTTAGGGTTTGTAAAACAAGATGGTTACCGGTTGTAATGGCGTTAAACAGCAGCTCAAGATCAACTTTACTATACTCGCCGGTGTTGTTTTGCATAATAACGTTTTTGCCGCGCTGGCCTTTTTCTTCGTATAGTATAGGCAAGCCTTCGGTATCGGCATAGCTGCCAAAGGTTATTTTTTCGGCCACTTCATCCATCGATTGGTTAACCACTATATCGCCTTGATGTAAAATGAGCAGGGTATCAATCAGGCTGTCAAGGTCGCGTACCTGGTGGGTAGATATTACAATGCACCTGTCTTCGGTTAATACCGACGCTATCAGCTTGCGGAACTGCACTTTGGACGGAATATCTAATCCGTTGGTAGGCTCATCCATGATCATCAAACCTGTATTGGTGGCAAGCCCGAAAGCGATCATGGCCTTTTTTTGCTGGCCGTAGCTTTGCTTATCCATCACGGCATCCATATCAACATCCAAAGCGGCCAGGTACCGGTAAAAATCGGCTTTGCTGAATTTGGGATAAAACACGGCGGTGCTTTTAACATACTGGGCGGGTGTAATATCGGGCACAAAAAGTTCTTCGGCCAAAAAGTATACATCTTCCAAAACAGAAACCGGCCTGCCGAAAACATTTTTGTTATTATAATAACAGGCGCCCTTTGCCGGGTAAGTAAGGCCTACCATGTTTTTGAGCAGGGTTGATTTGCCAGCCCCGTTTTTACCAAGCAGGCCGTAAATATGGCCTTTGCTCAAGGAAAGGTTTAGCCCGCTAAAAAGCAGCTTGTTTTTTTGGTACCCGAAATGCAGTTCTTTAATCTCTATCATAATAAGTGCTATAGTTAGATAGTGCACTACAAATGTATGCAATTGCATTTGAGAAATACAAGAGGTACAAAAAATAATTTTTAATAATATTTGCGGCGGTATATTCAAAAAATATAGCAGGAAATCAGTGCTATAAGTTAACGAGAGGCCGTTTAATAAGAGAGGGAGAAAACAATAATGAATATTAAAAAAGCCAGGTTCCTTGCGGGCGTTGTTGCCAGAGGTGTCTGGGATGGATTAAAAGAAGCCAGGGAATGGGGTAATTCTTTTCCTGAAGAATGGGCAATGTCATTAGGTTAGGAGGCTTTTCGCGCAAAGACGCAGAGGCGCAAAGTGATTTGCTTATTTTTTCTTAGCGTCCTGGCGCCTTTGCGCGAAATTAAAATTTTAATATTTCCCTTAACTTAATAGCATTGAAAGGCAGATGAATGGATTTTAGTACTACTGTTGCGGTTTTGTTGCGATTTTATTTTATGACAATTCTTAAAGTGTTGTTTATTAGCGGAATAGAAAATGTGGCTGTTTCACCTGTTGCGCAACACAACAGCAATATTATGGCGGGCGGACCGGCAGTTCAATCTTAATTTATTACCCCAGGTAATTCACATATTGCTCCTCAAAGGTACCATCGGCATATAGGTCAATCAAGCCGTAGCCAGGGGCGGTTTGGCGCAGGTTACCTTCCCACCAGGCACCGCTTACCGCGCCGTTGCAAATGTAGGTAACGTTATTGTATACCACCTTGTCGCGCAGGTGGATGTGGCCGGCCAGGCATAGCTTTACGTTGGGGTATTGGGCAAACAGGTTAATGATGCGGGTGCTATCGGTATGCATGTCGCCGCCCAGTATTTCCCATTTGTTAATAATATTATCGGCTATAAGTACAGTAGCGCTCAGGATAGGTATGTGCGACATGATGAGTACCGGCATTGCCGCATCTGTAGTTTTTAGTTGGTTTTCAAGCCAGGCAAACTGCTCGTCGCCCAGTTTGCCAATGTACCAGGTACCATCAACATCAAGGTGAACGCTATCAAGCAAAATAAATTTCCAGCCGCCCTGTATAAAGCTGTTATAAGGTTTGGCTAACTGCAGCTGGTCCATGCTGTATTGCTTGCCGTAAACGGCCTCGCTTTTATTGTTTTCGTTCCACCAAATATCATGGTTGCCCAGGCAAAAATGAGTGGGTATGCTGGTTTCAGCTTTTAGGATGCCCTTCATCAGCTGCCATTGGGTGTTAATGGTACCCAGGTTTTCCTTGTTCATGTCAAAAACAATATCGCCGCCGTTCAGTACAAGGTCGGGCTTTTGTTGCTGTACATGGTGCAGGCATTTTACAAATTTAGCAGGGGCACCAAACTTATCTTTCAGGTGAATATCGGTAACATGGGCTACCCTTAACGCTCGCCTTTTAGGGTCGATACCTTGGCTCAATCCAATTGACGGTACCAGCAACAGGCCGCCAATGTTTTTTAATGCTGCTCTTCTTTGCATGCCTAAACGTAAAATTTTATCTGATGCTACTGTTAGTCTTTAGTCGAAAGTCTTAAGTTCTAAGTCAAAAAGCAAATTCGACTTAGAACTTAAGACTTAGTACTTTCAACTTAATATTAATATTAAACCAACGGATCGCCCCGCTCATCCTGCTCCTCACTGTCGGGCTTCATTTCCGATTGGATCGTGTCCTTTTCAAACTTCTTTTCGTCTTTGATGTTGCGGCGCACCAGCCAAACCACCAACGCTGCTGCTGCAAGCACGGCTAAACTTACTTCAAGATAATTTATATTGTTCATAAATAAGGTTTTACAAGCGCATGTAGCCAGCGGGCAGGTCTTAATTTCATCAATCTTTGCTGCAAACAGCGTAAACACCTGCTCCCCAAAAAGTAACTCTTAATTTCGGGCACTTAATTCTTAAACGAGATGTAGGGAAAGGGCTCGAACCTTTCATATGCCGCCGTCCGGCGCCCTACGCAGCGGTATACCCTTGTTCACATGGTAACCACTGCAAAGTTAAACCACCCAAACGGGAATTTTACCGCTTGGGTATTATTTAACAGAAAGGTAATATAGTGCGGAAAATTACCTGGAGCAGCGAATTAAACAACCCTTAAAATCCCGTGGATTCTCTTTTTATAATGGTTGATTTTAGTATCAGTGTTTCGTTTGGTTCAAAATACTTTTTATTCAATATTTTAAAAAGGATGCTTGCTGCTTCTTTGCCCATCTCAAAGGCGGGCTGTGTAATGGTACTAAGTGACGGGTTTAAAAGCGGTGCGGTTTTGAGGTTCGAAAAACTAATTATCTTAATGTCGCGGGGGACATTCAAATTAAGATCTTTGCACGCATAGTAACAGGGCAGGGCCAGGTTCTCGATAGATGTTATGATGCCGTCGGGGTTTTCATCAATCAGCAGTTTTTTTATCAGCGCGTAATTTTCATCTTCATCGTTAGCGTCGTTTACAACTAATGCATCGTTTTTGGCAATGCTGTTGTCGTTTAATGCAGCACAATATCCGGCAAACCGTTTTTTTCCTGTCGATAGGTTGTTTAAGGCCATCAGGTAGGCAATTTTTTTGCATCCACACTCAATTAAATGACAGGTAGCATTATAAGTGCTTTCGTAATCATCAGTAGTTATTTTTACAGCATCTATATCTTCATTTACACGGTCAAAAAAAACAACAGGTAGCTGATTAATGATGTCCTTAAAATCCTGATCGTTATGGGTTTCGCTTGCAACCGAAATCAGGATGCCGTCAACCCGTCCACTCAGCAAACGGCGCATAAAGGCCATTTCCAAATCGCTGTTTTCGTGCGTTTGGTATATTAAAACATGATAATCATGCTGGCGTGCTATTTCTTCGATGCCATTTATGGCCTGAGAAAAAAAGTTATTGGTTACTTCAGGAATAATTACGGCAATTGTTTTTGTTTTGTGGCTCCTTAAATTGCTGGCGGCCGGGTTGGGCTCATAGTTCAATTGTTTAGCCAGTTCCAAAACCTTCTTTTTGGTTTCGGGGCTTATTTCATGACTGTCCCGTAGCGCCCTTGATACTGTGGCGGTTGATAAATTAAGTGCTAAAGCGAGTTCTTTTAAATTGATGTTACCCATTGCGGATACCTGTTTATAACGATATAATTTTACTAATATAATGGGTTTTATGCAAACGTTTACGTAAATAAATGGATGCCGTTGCCCCAAACTAAACTAAAAGTTTAACAACTTAGATGCCTGATATAAAAATGAAATCCTGGTTGTGTGGCATATGCCGGGATAATAAACCTGCTTAATTTTTCTTTATCAATAGTTTATCATGAAAATATTTTCTTTTTTGGCTTTGCTTGCGCTGCCCTTTGCCGGTTATGCGCAGCAAAAAACCTTTAACATAACCGATTACGGCGCTAAAGCCGATGGTATTACCAATAACACCGCAAGCATTCAAAAGGCTATTGACAATGCAAACGCACAAGGCGGTGGTACGGTATATGTCCCGGCAGGGAAGTTTTTAACGGGGGTTATCAACTTAAAGTCAAACGTTACGCTAAACCTGGCAGCCAACGCCGTACTGCTGGGGAGCGCAAAGCGGATTGATTATGGCGAAGGCCATGCATCGCCCTTAATATTTGCCAAAGATCAGCAACACATCGGTATCACCGGTAAAGGAACAATTGACGGTAACGGCGACGAATTGCTGAAAGACCTTTTCGCGATGCTGAAGGCCGGGAAATTGCGGGATTCGTTATGGCAAAAAACTAATCCCTGGGGGCAAATTCAACCCGAAGAGCCAAATCGCCCCAAACTAATTGGCTTTTTTAACTGTACCGGCATCCAGGTAAAAGGTATAACCATTCAAAATGGACTGGTGTGGATCCAAGATTACAATAAGTGCAGGGATATGGTTATCGATAGCATTAAAGTAGTAAGCAACACCTACTGGAATAATGATGGTATTGACCTGGTGGATTGTAAAAATGTAAAGCTTACAAACAGCTTTTTTAATGCCGACGACGATGGCATCTGCCTGAAATCGAGCGACCGGAATAGCTGCTGCGAAAATATATACATAGCCAACTGCACCACGCGTTCAAGCGCCAGTGGTATTAAATTTGGCACTGCTTCATGGGGGGGCTTTAAAAAAATCACCATAAAAGATATCAAAATTTATGACACCTACCGCTCGGCAATTGCCCTGGAATGCGTTGATGGCGGCGTGATGGAAGATATTGACATCAGTAACATTCATGCCATTAACACGGGCAATGCTATATTTATACGCCTTGGCCATCGCAATAAAGACACTGTAGTGAGCAGGATTAATGGCATTAGGATAAGCAACGTAACCGTTGATGTACCCAAAGGTAAACCCGATAAAGGATACCCAATGGAAGGGCCGGAGGTTAAGGGTTCACACAACCCCTTCCCGTCCTCAATTGCCGGGTTACCGGGACATCCTGTTCAAAACGTAACCCTGCAGAATATCAAAATAGTATATCATGGCGATGCCAGTAAAGCTGTAGCCCACGTAAGTTTAGATTCATTGACCAGGATACCCGAAAACCCGCATGATTATCCGGAGTTTTCGATGTTTGGCGAATTGCCTGCATGGGGGTTTTATGCCCGCCATGCGGCAGGCGTGAGCTTTAAAAATGTAACACTTAGCTGCGCCGGGCGGGATTTTAGGGCAGCCTGCGTATTTGAAGATATTGACGGACTAACCCTTAACTCGCTTAAAATACCGCAGGTAAAATCATTACCCGTAATATCGCTTTTTGGCGTTACTAAATCGTTAATGCAAAATATTATAGTGCCCGGAAGTGCTAAAAATAAGGTACTTACAAAATAGGTAACAGGGTATGTACGTAATCGTTTACGTAAATAAATACCCCCAATTATGTAAAACCGATGTTTTTTTTAGTGAATTTTAAAACATTATAAAGCTAAACTGTGCCTTTAAGCACAGCTCATTTTAAGACTTATTTATTGGATTGCCGGTTTATAAATGGCCTGTTGTAGTTTTTACTCCAAGGTTTCCGGGGGGAGCGATAAGTATATTTTAGAGTTCAACAGATGAGGGCTTTACCAATATTTAATAATTAATTGTTTGAATAGTTTTCGATATGGAAAAGTTAACTGAAAAAGAGATTTCGCCGCTGCCGAGTTTGGATGTTTGGGAAGATGATGTATTAAGCAGGTACCCCGAGCCCGGCACAGCTAAAGCCAAAGACGAGTTCAGGGTTTATAATGATGCCGAAGACAACCCGGTAAGGGAGTTTTACAGGCTTAACCATACCTACCAAACTTATGGTAACGTTTTAGCAAAAAAAGCTAATTTTTTACAGTTTGATAAAATGGAAATGCCATGGTGGTCGGCAATGGAGTATTTGAATACGTTGGTTGATGAATCAGATCCTGATATTTCGCTCGATCAGTTGCAGCATTTATTGCAAACATCTGAAGCTATTCGTGCTGATGGCCATCCCGATTGGTTTGTATTAACAGGCTTTATCCACGATTTAGGCAAAGTGCTTTGCCTTTTTGGCGAACCGCAATGGAACGTAGTAGGCGACTCATTCCCGGTAGGATGCAAGTTTTCGGATAAGATAGTTTACCCTGAGTTTTTTGCGGCCAACCCCGATAGCACTGATGAGCGCTATAATACAAAATATGGTGTTTATACCCACCAGTGTGGGTTGGATAACGTGCATATGTCATGGGGGCACGATGAATATCTGTACCACATTACCAAAGATTATTTGCCCGAAGAAGCGTTGTATATGATCCGTTATCATTCCTTTTATTCGCAACACCGCGAAAAGGCGTATGATCATTTGCTGAACGCGCATGACCAGGAGATGTTTAAATGGGTTGATAAATTTAACCCGTACGATTTGTACTCAAAAAGCCCAAAACCGCCCGTAGTATCGGAGTTAAAGCCTTACTATGAGGATTTGATTGCCAAATATTTGCCGGCTACAGTTAAATTGTAATTGATGTACCCCTATAACAACGATTTTTTTGATTTTAATTGATTTGGCCTGTTTACTTAACCTGTACAAAATAACGTTTTAGCAGGTTAAGTTTAAAACAGGCTTACTTTAAAAATCAATAAACCGGCCCGGATACGCTAAGAAGTGTTTATGAGCAAATAAATATTTGTATTTTTCACAATAATTCCTGCTTGTTAAATGATTAAATAATTACCGGTTTTTATGAATATGGACGCAGATAAAGATTTAGTATTTCGCCTGCACGATGACGACATCGCGGCATTTGACCTGCTTTATCAAAAGTATCACCAGGCCATTTATCGTAATATTTACAAACTCACTAAGGATGACGACATCTCCTGCGATATTTTACAGGATATTTTTATCGCATTATGGGAAAAGCGTGCCGAAATTAATGCCGACCAATCTGTTAGCGGCTGGCTTTTTGTGTTGAGCTTTAATAAATCGATATCACATTTACGTAAAAAGCTACGGGAGGCAGCGGTTGTTAACGCTATGCCATTTGCCGAAATTGAGCAGGAAGATAACAACCTGCACCTAATTGACGATCAGTATTATTTGTTGAACCAGGCCATTAACCAGCTATCGCCCCAGCGTAAAAAAGTATTTACCCTTTGCAAGTTAGAAGGGAAAACTTACGAAGAGGCGGCCGAAACGCTAAACATATCTAAACATACTGTTAAAGAGTATCTTGGGCATGCTGTGGCTGCAGTGAAAAACCACATTCACGAACACCAGGCCGAATGGAAAACCGCCGGCGTGTTACTGGCCTGTTATTGGGTCGGCATCGACCATTAATTTCGATCTATGAAATATAGTTTGGCAGGTAAAATTAACAGAGCCTGCCTCTCACAAATTAAAGCAGAATCCACAAAGTGAATGTTGTACAAAACAGCATCAAAACTCTTTTTCTTTGTGGGCAAACAGTACAAATTTACACGCTTCTTTTTATATATCAAAACAGCCCTTTATTTATGCATAAACAGGTAAAAATAAGGCAATTAGTCTGCATTTTTCAGCAATAAATGCGCAATTTATTGACACAAAAAGTACATTTATTGACACAAAAATAAAATGAAGATTTTTCACTTAAAAGTTCAGAAAAAAACAGCCTGAAAAATTGGGTATCTTATGCGTTAAAATAGCTGTTTGTCAGTTATACCGTATAATGGTACTGTTTTAATAGACCTTTATGAGACATTCCAGCCACCCGCTACGGGCGGTGCAATTCATACACATCATCCACGTCCTGCAGCAATAACCGCTTGCCGCCATCATCAAAATAAAAGAAAAAGCCGAAAGGCTTGTTCCAGAACTCGTTTGGTGAGATCGCGGTCAATTCAAAATCCTTGCCTTTGACCGAAATCAGCAGTTTGCCTTTATCTAAACGGTTAGCAACCTGCATGCCGGAAGGCGCACTATAGGTGCCAGTAAAAGCACTTAACCGGGTGCTATCGAGTTGGACGCTTTGGAAGGTTTCCAGCGTATCGGAGATATGGAAGCAGGCTTTAAAAATGTGATCGAGGATGCGAGCTTTCGGGAATACTTCGCCGTTTGTGCAATATGCAAGGGCCAAACCTTCCTTTGGATAATATTGCATCGAGCTGCCAAAACCTTCGGTCTTGCCGTTATGGCCAAAACCGGGATTTAACGCATCACCGTAAGGAAAAAGGCCTTTACCATATCCGTCCCGCATGGTTTTCATGATCGCCAGGCTGCCGGCACTAATCAGTTTGCCGCTGAAAAGTGCGGTGATAAAGCTGCAGAGGTCCCGCGGCGTGGAAATGAGTGCGCCCGCTCCGCCAAAGTTATCGAGGCAAACGGCGCGGTCGGGCTTCCAGTTACTGTCAAAATATTTATAAGAGGTCGCTTCGCCAGGCATAAATCCAACTTTTTCCCCATAATAGGTATGCTTTAATCCCAGTGGCCGGATGATCTGGTTGGTCACTACGTTTTGATAGGGCTGGCCGTATAATTTCTCAGCGATGTAACCCAGCAGCAAGTAATTGGAATTATTATAATCTGCTTTAGCATCCGGTTCAAAATCCGGCTTTTGCCTGCTGATCATTTCCAGCAGTTCAGCATGCGTTTTAGGCTGGTCTTTCCAAGTATCAAAATCGGTGTTATTCGTGAAGTTCGCTAATCCGCTTCGGTGCCCCAGCAGTTGGGCGATGGTGACCTTATCCGCATTAGGCAGACCCGGAAAGAAAAGGCTTAAACGATCGGAAAGCGTTAAACGACGGGCATCGATCAACTGGTAAGTGAGGATTGCCGTGAATACCTTGGTGATCGAGCCGATACGATATTCAGTGGATGGGTTCTGATCCTTGCCAAAGGAACGCTGGTAAATCATTTTACCGTTTTGAGTGATCGCCAGGCTTCCTATCGCCAGGTCACCTGTGCTGAGATAGTGAAACAGGCTGTCCAGGCGCGCACGATCTATTTGGGCCTTTGTTAAAATCGGAATAAGTAAAATAATAGCAAATAAAGACAGGCGTTTCATGCTGTATGGTTTAACGGTGAGACAATCTTTGCCTCGTACAAGTTACAGATAATTGGCTAACTGTAACCGAATAAGAGTTTGCTGTCGTAATCACCAGAATGTTTTTTCGCCAACAAAAGTACCGTCAAGATTTATGAAAACAGCATCTGCAAACTACATAATTGACACTATTTGTAATTTTTGAATTTTATTTGAAAATAATTTCAAAACCATCCCCCCGTTTTAAACCTCCCGGCGTATTTATATAAAAATTGCTCGTGGAAACCATAGTTCAACGTTTAGAAAGGCTTTATAAAACTGATATCCTGACTCAGGACGACAAGCGCTGGCTTGCCGAATACCTGAAGGGAGATATCTCGGAATTATACCTTATAGCGCTTGATGGTTTCAGTAAAGATGTGCTGGAACAAAAACTTACCCTCAGCGATCAGGCATCCAACCAAATACTAAAAAATATCCATCAACGTATAACTACGCCTCCTGAACAGGTATTTCCAATAAGGCGGTTGCTGGTAAAAATGGCCATTGCAGCATCTGTTGCCACTGTATTTTGTACCGGCTACTTGTTCAGAAAACAACTGGATAATTGGATAGACCCGGTTAAGTACCAGGAAACAGTAGCGCTAAACGGCGAAATAAAACTAATAAGTTTATCTGATGGCACCACAATATGCCTTAACTCGGGCAGCCGGCTGAACTATCCTGATAAGTTCAAACAAAATACAAGGGAAGTTACCCTTACCGGCGAAGCTTTTTTTAAAGTAGCGCATAATAGCGCTAAGCCGTTTATCATTCATTCGGGCAAAATTACAACCACAGTTTTAGGTACCAGCTTTAATGTTAAAGCCTATAACGAAGATAAAGCCATTAAAGTAACCGTGGTAACCGGCAAGGTGGGGATATTAAACACAAAAGTAAAACAGCCTGCTGTTTTACTTACACCTAATATGCAGTTGGTATATTCCAAGACTGACGAAACACTGGTTGCAAAAAAAATTGACGATGCCCTGTCGGTAGTTAGCTGGCAGCAGGGTAAGTTGCAATACCATAATACACCATTGTCTGATGTGCTGGCCGATGTTCAGCGCAAATATAACGTGGTGATCAAGGCCGATAAAAATCTGCTCAACTGCACCTTGTATGCCGATTTTAACAATATGCCATTGCAAAAAGTATTAAAGCTGATAGAAGCCCTTATAAACGCCCACTTTAAAAAGGAGGGCAGTGCATATACCTTAAAAGGTAAGGGCTGTAATTAATATACCAATTATATAAAAACAAATAATGTTTGACACCTAAATAAAAGCTATGAGTTAAAACCCAGGGAAAGAGAAAATGATCCTCCAAAATGGCCGGGCCAGTTTTGGAGGAATAAAATGCCAAAGATTTATTAATGGAGCATGCAGGAGGCCTCAAGAACCATAGCACGTTCCAGCTTGACCTATAACACTTTAATATAGCAAAAATATGAAAAAAACCATACCCGAAAGATTCTTTCGAGCCATAACACTCGTTATGAAAATTAATGCGATTATTTTATTAGTTGTCTGTTCGCTATCGTCCATTGCTATGGCCGATAACTCATACGGACAAAGCGTACTGGAAAAGCCAGTTACCCTTAAATTGAAAAAAATGCCGCTTTCTGATGCGCTTGAGCGCATTTCGGCAAATACAGGTGTACGGATTATGTATACCGGTAATAATATTGAAAGCGATGTTAAAGTGACCCTGACGGCTCGCAACGAGAAACTGGAGGCCGTTTTGAAAAAGGTTTTATTGGACAACCAATTTACTTACACCGAAATTGAAGGTAGCTTATTGGTTAAGCCAGCGCCAAAACCCCCTGTGGAGAAAAAAGAGGAATTGCCGCCGCCTACTATTATTACCGGTACCGTTGTTGATGACAAGGGGCTGCCATTAATAGGTGTTTCGGTTAAAATAGCAGGCCTTGCAACAGGGGCAGTAACCGATTTAGAAGGCAAATTTAAGGTACAGGTAGCCAATGAAAATACTGTACTGGTATTCTCTTATATCGGTTTTGATACCCAAAGAATAACTGTTGGCACGCAAACCGTTATAAAGGTTACGTTGGTGCCTTCGGCCAATTCATTATCAACCGTAGTAGTTGTAGGTTACGGTACCACAACCAAAAAGGAACTAACCAGCGCCATTGCTACGGTTAAGGCCGAGCAATTTAACGCCGGTGTGGTATCAAGTCCTGCCGACTTGCTGGAAGGTAAAGTAGCCGGTTTAAATATTACCAATGATGGCAATCCCAATAGCAAAGCTTCTGTTACACTCCGTGGGCCATCGTCAATAAGGGCTGGTGCCGCATCGGCACCATTTTATGTAATAGACGGCGTACCCGGAGCCGATTTTAACTTGCTTGCCCCATCGGATATTGCTTCAATAGATGTATTAAAAGATGCCTCTGCTGCTGCAATTTACGGTACCAGGGCTACCAATGGTGTAATTATCGTAACTACCAAAAAAGCCAAATCGGGCCAGATGAGGATGACTTACAATGGTTACGGGGCATTTGAAAAAGTATCTAACCAGTTTGATGTAGCCAGCGCCGACCAATTGAGGGCCTATGTGAAAGCTAACGGGCAAAGTTTTACACCGGCAAATGACAATGGTGGAAATACTGACTGGCAAAAGGCAGTTGAACGTAATACCGGTTTTTCGCAAAACCATAACCTGTCTTTTGGCGGCGGTACCGATAAAACTACTTATAACGGAAGCTTAAATTACCTGGATAACCAGGGTATTGTTAAAAGCAGCGGTTTAAAGCGTGTTATAGGCAGGCTTAACATTACGCAAAAAGCATTGAATGATAAACTGAAGCTGGATTTTTCGTTAAGCAACGCGGTTACCAACTCAAACCTGTTGGTTAATGATATCCCTTTGTCAAGTGCAAATGGCCAAAGTCCCGGATTGTTTAAATCAATAGTTCAGTATTTGCCTACCCGTACCATTTATAATGCTGATGGTACATTTTATAACGACCCAACTTTAAAACTGGGTTATAACCCGGTTGGCCTTATTACCAACGATACCTACAAACAAAAAGTGAGCTTGTTATTGGGTAATGTGCGCGGTGAGTTAATATTACCTGCCGGCCTGCTTTACAATTTTAACTTAGCTTACCAGGAAACAAATACCGATAACAATACTTATTACAATTCGGCATCTGAGCTTGCTCCAAGTCTTAACGGTAAAGCTATCCGGTCGACTTATACAGATACCAAAAAGTTATTTGAAAACTATTTAACCTATGCTCATAACTGGAATGATAAGCATAATTTTAAAATCCTGTTTGGTTATTCAATAGATCAAACTACAACGGGTGACGGTTTTCAGTCAACTAATCAGAATTTTATATCTGATGCAACCGGCTACAGTAACCTGGCGTTAGGTACGCCTGCCGCCGGTTACCGGGTTGATTATGGCAGCGTTAATCAGGAAACGTTACGCCTGGTATCATTTTATTCGCGCCTAAATTATAGCTACCAAGGTAAATACCTTTTACAGGCATCATTACGCCGCGACGGATCAAACGCCTTTGGTACCAATAACCGCTGGGGATATTTCCCGGCTGCATCGGCTGCATGGCGTGTAATCGACGAGGGTTTCATGAAATCACAATCGCTGTTTGATGATTTGAAGCTTAGGGTAGGGTATGGTAAAACAGGTAACTCGTTAGGCTTTTCGCCTTATACACCAATTACCCTTTATGGTACTACCGGTAGTTTTTATTATAACGGTGCCTATATCGGCGCTATTGGTGTAACCCAGAATCCAAATCCTGATTTGAAATGGGAAAGTACAGGTACGCTTAACGGTGGTATCGATTTCTCTATATTAAAAGGAAGGCTGGGTGGCTCGGTTGATATCTACAATAAAAAAACAACCGATATGATCACTACCGTTCCGGTATCACTGATCAATAACTTCGTATCCACTAAGGTAGAAAACGTAGGTAGCATGTCTAACAAAGGTGTTGAAATTGCCCTTAACGGTACGCCTATCAAATCAAAAGATTTTACCTGGAGCAGCTACGGCAATATTTCATTCAATAAAAACAAGATCACATCGTTGGCCCCAAATCTTTCTAAAATATATGTGGGTGATCCTGAAGGACCCGGACAAAGCGGTATAAAAGTATCTATTATTGAAGCCGGCTATCCGCTTGGCGAGTTTTATACGCTGAAATATCTTGGCCGCACCAATGGAGTATCAACATTCTTAGGTGCCAACGGTCAGTCAACCACAACACCTACAAGTGCCGATCAAACCTATGCGGGTAATGCGCAGCCAACCTATACATTTGGTTTGGGTAACGATTTTACATATAAAAACTTTAGCCTTAATTTCTTTTTCAGAGGTCAGGGTGGTAACAAAATCATGAACGCATCTTTGGCCAGCTTTAACCAGCCAACCCAGGCTTCGGCACATGGCGTGCCTACTTTAACATTGAGCGAACCGGGTACCGATGTTAACGCCAACTTGTATTCAACCCGTTACCTTGAAAGTGGCGCGTTTATCAGGTTAAGTAACGCAACCCTTGCTTACAAATTTAATGTTTCAGGTAATTATGTACATGGCATCCGTTTGTATGTTACTGGTACCAACTTATTTATTATCACCAAATACAAAGGAGTTGATCCCGAGTTGAATTTGAACATCGATAACCAGGCAAGCGGCCAGTTTATCGGCGTTGATAGTAATAATTTCTATCCAAAAACAAGGAGTTTCCTTGCAGGTATACAAGTTGATTTATAATAACCATTAACCTAACTGACATGAATAATTTAAAAAGATATATAAAACCTGGCCTTATTGCCATGGTAATGGGCGCTATTTACCTTTCGGGTTGTACGAAATTAGATATTACGCCTAAATCAGCGCTTACCCCATCTATTTTCCCAACTACCCCGGCGCAGTATGTAGCTGCCACCGGGCCTATTTATACCTCGTTTCGCGGGGCGCCGGGCAGGCAGTACTGGTTATTGCAAAATTTAAGTACCGATGAAAATGTGCTGGTAGCACGTGGCGGTAACTGGCTTGATGGGGGTACCTATTCAACCGTGAACCTGCATACAGTAACACCTGATAACGGCATGACAGAAACCTGCTGGCAGTGGGGTTACGGAACCATAAGTTTATGTAACCAGGTATTGTCATTGTTTGACGCTACTCCGGCAAGTGATGCTAAAAAACAAACCGTTGCCGAAATTAAAACCATGCGGGCATTGTCATATTTTTACCTGATGGATCTTTTCGGAAATGTGCCTATCAGCAAAAAGTTTGGCGATACCACCAATCTGGGCACCCAGCCAAGGGCAACTGTGTTTGCATTTATCGAAAGCGAATTGCTGGCACAAATTCCTGATCTGAGCGCTACATCGGGCGTAACTACTTATGGCAGGCCAACTAAAGGTTTAGCTTATGCCATACTTGCAAAAATGTACCTTAATGCCCAATACTATATTGGCACGGCAAGGTACCAGGATGCGGTTACCATGTGCGATAATATCATAAAACTGGGCCAATATTCTTTAGATGCCGATTATTTGGGCATGTTTAAACCAAATAACGGTCCGCAAATTAAAGATTTTATATTTGCCGTACCTTATGATGGCGTGCAGGCGCAGGGCCAGTATTATGCCCGTTGGACAATTAACCCTAACTTGAAAAACAAGTATAAAATGCCTTACACACCAGATGGGCCTGTGTACACTTACAAAGAGTATTATGCTTTGTTTAACGATGCTAATGATATCCGTAAAAAACAATACCTGGTTGGTAAGCAATATAACAATGATGGCACGCCAATAAATATTACTACAACCAATATAGGGCTTGATGCAAGCTATAGCGGGCCAAATCCTAATGCAACTGTTGTACACCAGCTGGAGTTTACGCCTGATATTGTTTGGAAAAATAACGCAACCTTTGATATTGGCAATGATGAACTTGCCAACGAAGAAGGCTACAGGAACAACAAATTTTATCCGGATAGTTTAAATACAGATCGTAACCAGGGCAATGATGTGCCGATGTTCAGGTATGCCGATGTGTTGCTGGAGAAAGCAGAAGCCATTTTAAGGGGCGCAACAGCAACCAACGGCGATTCGCCTTTGTCGTTAGTTAACCAGGTAAGGGCGCGTGCAAAAGCTTCGCCAATGGCGGCTGTTACCTTGCAGGATATTTTAGATGAGCGCGGCCGCGAGCTGGCGATGGAAATGTGGCGCCGTAATGACGTTATCCGTTTTGGTCAGTTTGAGAAGCCATGGGGTATAAAAACCGATGCAAATCCTGCCAAACGCATTTTCCCGATACCAAGACCCGAAATGCAGTTAAATCCAAAACTGGTTCAAAACCCAGGTTATTGAGCAGTATGTTTAGTAATAAATACAGGCCGTACACCGGCCTGTATTTGTTTTTTACCGTCTTTTGTTTTTAATATAATTGTTCTATAACACTGTTTAACAATAAAAGAAAAAGACCATGATTGCATGTTAAAGCCTGGCGAATGGCTGAGGCGGAATGTCGTATATCGCATGGCGGTGACGACTCACCCCGGCTACGCTGCGCTGGCCGACCCTCTCTCCGCTTCGCGCAAAGAGGGTTGAGGAAAGAAAAAACAATCTTTTCGCCCCTCTATGCGGCGCAGCCGGAGAGAGGGGCAGAACGAGCGTAGCGATGTTCGGGGTGAGTCGTCTCCGCCATGCTGGTAGCGGAGGGTTTTATAAACATTGATTATAAATTAACTACAAACGCGAAACCCTCTATGCGGCGCAGCCGGAGAGAGGGTGGTCGGGCGTAGCCTCGACCGGGTGAGTCGTAGCCGGCGTTCGGGCAAATGTTTATGACATAAATTTCAATAACTCGTAAGTAGGTAAAAGCAATAACGTAAATTAAAAGTTAAAGCCCTCTTTAACATTTCTATCTTATCAAATTTAAACAGGCTCTATATGTTGTTAAGCAAATTTTTTTCAGTACGTTTTTTTGCCCTGCTTGTTGTTTTAACTTTTATAGGGAATATTGTAAATGCCCAGGTTAACAAGGATGCATCATACGCGTTAATTGGCCGCGTTATACCAAAGGCAGCAGCACATTTTAAGATAGAAGAAATTCCTGCCGTTAATGGCAAGGATCTGTTTGAAATAGAAAGCGTTAACAACAAAATTGTATTAAGGGGCAATAATGGCGTCGCGATAGCATCCGCATTATACTATTACTTAACCGAATACTGCCGCTGCCAGGTAACCTGGAATGGTACCAATTTAAACCTGCCCGCAAAATTACCCGCAGTAACCACTAAAATTCATAAAAACACACCCTACCAATATCGGTACTACTTAAACTATTGCACGTACAACTACAGCATGAGCTGGTGGGACTGGAAGCGATGGGAAAAAGAAATTGACTGGATGGCCCTGCATGGTATTGATATGCCGCTTGCGCTAACCGGCCAGGAATATACATGGTACGAGGTGTATAAGGATATGGGCTTTACAGATAATGATTTGAAATCGTTTTTTTGCGGCCCGGCTTATTTTTCATGGTTTTGGATGGGTAACCTGGATGGCTGGGGTGGCCCCTTGCCGGTAAGCTGGATGACAAGCCACCGCGATCTGCAAAAAAAGATACTACAGCGCGAAAGGGCATTGGGTATGAAACCCGTTTTACAGTCATTTACCGGCCATGTACCCGCCGCGTTCATGACACGCTTCCCTAATTCAAAACTCAAAAAAACTAACTGGAACAATGGTTTTGGCGACACCTATATATTGGACACCCACGACCCAATGTTTGACTTAATTGGGCGTAAGTTTTTAGAAACCCAAACGCGTTTATACGGAACCGATCATTTATACTCGGCCGATACCTTTAATGAAAACGAACCGCCGACGGATGATCCGGCTTATTTATCGGCACTAAGTTCGCGAGTGTACCAGGCTATGAGTAGTGCCGACCCCAAAGCTATCTGGGTAATGCAGGGCTGGCTTTTTTACAGCGACCGAAAATTCTGGAAAACACCACAGATAAAAGCCTTATTGGAGGCGGTGCCTAACGATCATATGATTATGCTTGATTTGGCAACCGAGATTGAACCCGTTTGGAAACGTACCGAAGCTTATTACGGCAAGCCGTGGATATGGAACATGCTGCATAATTTTGGCGGCAATATAGGCATGTTCGGCAGGATAAAAGGGGTGGCAAATGGTCCGGCACTTGCACTTAAAGATACCGCATCGGGTAAACTGGCAGGTATTGGCCTTACTATGGAGGGGATTGAACAAAACCCCGTGTTGTATGAACTAATGACCAGCAACACCTGGCAAAGCGAACCCATTAACCTGGATAACTGGCTTCGGTCGTACATTTTAAACCGCTATGGAAATGTGAACCAGCATACCCTAAAAGCATGGCAGGTATTAAAAGAAACCGTTTATAATGGTAAAGATATCCGCGACGCCTCGGAGTCGATCATAACAGGCAGGCCAACGTTTGATTCGGCAGCAGTGTGGACGAGGACTAAGCTAAATTATCAGCGTAAAGACTTACTACCCGCCTGGGACGAATTAATGAAAGCAATACCCACAAACGGGAAGAGCGATGGTTTTCAATATGACCTGGTGGATTTATCGAGACAGGTATTGGCAAACTATGCCAGGCCATTGCAGCAAAAATGGGTAAAGGCTTACGAGGATAAAAACGTGGCCGACTTTGATAAATACAGCGTTCAGTATCTTCAGTTGATTGGCGATATGGATGCGCTTTTGGCAACACGTAAAGATTTTTTATTAGGCCCATGGCTTGCCGATGCCCGTAAATGCGGAACTACCCTGGCCGAAAAGGCAATTTATGAACGGAATGCCCGAAACCTGGTTACGCTTTGGGGCGACGAGAAAAGCCCGCTTCATGAATACTCCTGCCGCCAGTGGAGCGGCTTGTTAAATGATTTTTATAAAGTACGGTGGCAAAAGTTTTTTACAGAAGCCCAGGCCGCGTTGAAAGCCGGAAAGCCGATGGATGCCGCCGCATTTGATAAAAATATAAGCGCCTGGGAGTGGAATTGGGTAAATACGCAAAAGCCCTACCCGGTAACCACCAAAGGCAATAGCATATTGCTGGCCCAGCAACTATATAAAAAGTACCGTACTAAAATAGGGGCAGACTTAAAATAATATTAATATTTAAGGCATATGGCCAATGCACCAATTGTAACTGATCCTTTAATAAATACCGGCAACGGTAAAAACGCGCCTGTAAAGTTACCCCGCTTACTATCGTTAGATGCGCTGCGTGGCTTTGATATGTTTTGGATAATGAGTGGCGAAGGGGTGATACACGCCCTGGCGAAGGCAACCAACTGGCCGGTTTTACTGTGGATGTCAGGCCAGTTACACCACACCGATTGGAACGGGATCACATTTTATGATATGATTTTCCCGTTGTTTTTGTTCATTGCGGGGGTATCAATGCCATACTCTATGCATAATAAAATGCTGAAGGCGGGGGTAAACGATGCACAGTTTTTACCCAAAGCAGATAAGCGGAGCATCTATTTATCCATGATTCGGCGTACCTTGATCCTGCTTTTTTTAGGGCTGATTGTTAACGGCCTTTTTAAGTGGAACGGGTACGAGCAAACGCGCTTTGCAAGCGTGTTAGGGCGCATCGGCCTGGCCTGGTTTTTTGCAGGCCTCATTTATTTGAATTTTAATATCAGGCAGCAGTTTGCCTGGTTTGCTGTATTATTGTTAGGGTACTGGGCCGCTATGATGCTTATCCCGGTGCCGGGTTATGGCGCAGGAGTTTTAACCATGAATGGCAGCCTGGAATCATATGTCGATCGTTTATTACTTCCCGGCCGCTTACATGATAAAATACATGATCCCGAAGGGGTGTTATCAACCATCCCGGCAATTGGCACAGCCATGCTGGGCATCTTTACCGGTCAGTTTTTAAAATACCAATCGGTAAAATGGCCCATGTGGAAAAAGGGTGTGGCGCTATTTGTGGGTGGGCTACTATTAATTGCTATCGGCGCCGTATGGAATTTGACCTTCCCTATCAATAAACGCCTCTGGACAAGCTCTTTTGTTTTATTTGTAGGTGGATGGAGTTTGGTTTTCCTGTCTGTATTTTATCTGATTATCGATGTGGCCGGCTATCGCAAATGGGCTTTCCCTTTTGTGCTTATCGGGGTAAATTCAATCCTTATTTACCTGGCATCCGAAGGCATGATCGATTTTCAGCATACCGCCCATTACTTTTTTGGCGGGCTGATCCAGTACGTATCGCCGCTATGGCAAGCGGTTTGGCAGGCCATAAGCATCGTGATTGTGCAACTCGCCCTACTATACTTTTTATATCGTAATAAGATATTTTTAAAAATATAACAATTCATTTCAAAAAAGTCTCCCCAACCGGGGGAGATTTAGAGGGGGCTATATGATACTATTTAAAGGACTACGTTTATATTTTACTTTGTTGCTGTCGGTTGCATCGGCATCTGCATTTGCGCAGGATGTTGTTAAATATGTGCAACCCCTGGCGGGTACCGCTGTTGCCACAACGGCATCGGCACTAAAGCATGGTGCGGGCTACGGGGCCTCGCAGGCCAATACTATCCCTGCCGTAACCACACCATTCGCCATGACGCAGTGGACGCCGGAAACCCAGGCAACGGAAAATAAGTGCGTACCACCGTATCTTTATAAAGATAGCCTGTTTTACGGCCTGCGTGGCTCGCATTGGTTAAGTGGTTCCTGCACGCAGGATTATGGCAGCTTTACCATTATGCCCATAACCGGGAAATTAAAGACCAACAATTACCAAACCTCGTTTAAACACACCGATGAGCTGTTAACCCCCTATTTATACCAGGTTAATTTAGCCGAATATAACGTACATGCCGCCGTAACCGCCACCCCACGCTGTGGTATAATGCAGTTTACAATGGATAAGGCAGATAGCCTTTATTTACTGATTACGCCCAACAGCGACAGGCACGAAGGCTACATACAGGTGGATGCCCAACGCGGAGAAATATGCGGTTACAACCCGGCGCATCGCATTTACCAGGGATGGGGCAAAAGCGCGGGTTTTAATGGCTTTTTTGTAATCCGGTTTGAAAAACAGGCCGATCGCGCGGGGACTTTTACCGGGGAGAAGATTTTATCAGCCACAAGCCTGAAAGACATGCCGGGCTTAGGCGCTTTTGTTGGCTTTAAAATGAACAAGGGCGAAAAGCTGGTAATCCGCATAGGTACATCATTTACCAGCCTGGATGGTGCCCGTAAAAATTTACAGGCAGAAATGCCCAGCGCTGATTTCGATAATGCAGTTGTTACGTGTAAGGCGGTTTGGCAAAAAGCCTTAAGCCAAATTAGCGTAGTAACAGATAACCTGAAGGATAAAAATATTTTTTACACGGCCTATTATCACACCATGCAGCAACCCAGGTTGTTTAACGATGTGGATGGCCGCTATCCTATGTTTGCCACCAGTTACAAAACAGCAAAGTTAACTAAGGGCAATTATTATGACGATTTTTCGATGTGGGATATTTACCGTGCCGAAATTCCTTTGTATGAAATACTGAAACCTGCTTTTGTAAATGACCTGGTACGCTCGCTGATTATTAAAGGCAGGCAAGGAGGCTGGATGCCTATATTCCCCTGCTGGAACAATTACACGTCAGAAATGATAGGCGATCATACGGCTTCGGTAATTAGCTCCGCCTATCTTAAAGGCATCCGCGATTATGATGTAAACGAAGCTTATGGTTTATTGCGGCACAACGCTTTTGACATCCCTGCCAATAAAGCTGATTATATAGAAGGCAAAGGCCGCCGGGCTTTGGACAGCTATTTAAAATATCACTACATACCCCTGGAAGATAGCGTGCCCGATGCCTTTCATAAAAAAGAGCAGGTTAGCCGTACAATGGAGTATGCTTATGATGATTATGCCTTATCGCAATTTGCGAAACAAATAAATAAAACAGCAGATTATAAATTGCTGATACAACGAGCGGGTTACTATAAAAATGTATTTGACCCGGCAACGGGCATGGTACGTGGCCGCTACGCCAATGGCAGTTGGATAGCGGATTATAACCCCGATAAAAAAGAAAGCTATATTACCGAGGGTACGCCCCGCCAATATACATTTTACGTGCCCCAGGATATTCCGGGCCTTGCACAACTGATGGGTGGGCCCGCTAAACTGGAATCGGCATTGGATAGTTTGTTTTTGAAAAAAGAATACTGGCACGGCAATGAGCCGGGGCATCAAATACCTTTTATGTACAATTATACCGCCGCTCCCTGGAAGTCCCAGCAAGAGGTTAGGGAGATACTTGCAACGGAGTATAGTGATGGGCCGGGTGGTTTGGGAGGTAATGACGATGCCGGGCAAATGTCGGCCTGGTATATGTTTGCATCCATGGGTTTTTACCCGGTAAACCCGGTATCGGGCCAATTTGTATTATGTTCGCCAATTTTTGATAAAGTAATATTGAAGCTGCCCAATGGGAAAAGCACCACCATAACCTGCCACAAGAAAAGTAAAAATTCAGCATACATTTACCAGGTTAAGCGGAACGGGAAGCTAAGCCTGCGTAATTACATCAGCTATCAGGAGATCATGAACGGCGGTAGCCTGGAATTTTTTATGCAGGATACACCTGATGCTAAATGGGCAACGCAAACCCGATATCAGCCCGGCCGGTAAAACTCAGATAAGGGTAAGTCAAACAAAAACAGACAACGACCTTAGCCACCAATAAAAAAGGGCAAATTTCAACCTGGAATTTGCTCTTTTTTATTGGTAGTCACGCTTTTCCTGAAGCGCTTTTGAACAGCAAATAGCTATACAAAGGCTCTCTGTCTTGCAGGACAGAAGGGGACGGTTATCATATCTGCTTAAATTAATTTTGATTAACCATTTATAATCTATCGAATTGCCGGGTTGGCAACCAATGATAAAATATTGTTGAATACGTGTTGTTTCGAGTGATTGTAATTGAATTGTTTTGGCTTTTGACAACCGGTTGTGCCCTTTGTGGCGTGTTTAACTAACAAAGCCTGTTATAACCCATTTGTTTCTGAAGGATAAAGATGAAGTTGGAAAACAAACTATGCCAGCATGGCCGCTAACCAGGCTATCCCGGTTTTTGATGGTCGACTTTAGATAACCTTAGATCGTAAAAACATTAACCTATATATGAGAATAATCCTTGCCACGGCCTGTTTTTTATTAGTATGCAAAATTGGTACAGCACAGGTAACCGCTACCAATCTTTTAACCGAAGATCAGAAAAATCCCATCAGCATTGATGCCCGTAGCCCCCGGTTTAGCTGGCAGCTGGCCCCAAATGGCAGCAAGGCCAATAGCCAGGCCGCTTACGAGGTGCAGGTGGATGCTATTGATGCTGAGGGTGGCAAGCCCGTTAGTTTATGGTCAACCGGTAAGGTGTTATCAAGCCAAACGTTGTATGTGCCATACGGTGGCCAAACGTTGCAATCGGGACATAGTTATTCATGGAAGGTAAGGACCTGGGACATCAGCGGTAAGCAGTCTGCCTGGAGCGAACCTGCCTTATGGACGATGGGGCTATTATCCCCGGCCGACTGGCAGGCAAAATGGATAGGCCCTTCAACACCCGATGTGGTGAATGGCCCTGTTCCGTTATTAAGGGCCGGTTTTTTGTTAAACAAACAGATTAGCAAGGCAACAGCATACATCACATCCCATGGCTTTTATGAGGCCCAAATAAATGGCAAAAAGGTGGGTGATGCCTACCTGACACCCGGGTGGACAAGCTACAACAAAAGGCTGCAATACCAGGCTTATGATGTTAAGGACCTTTTAAAATCGGGTGATAATGCTATTGGAGTGTCGCTTGGCAGTGGCTGGTACCGCAGCCCGCTGGGGCCATACAATCCACGACCGGATTTTTACGGGAAAAACCTTGCGCTTTTGCTGCAAATGAAAATAGTTTACACCGATGGCACCGAAAAACTAATTGTATCCGACGAAAGTTGGAAGTCATCTACCGGCGCCCTGCGCTTTGCCGAAATTTACGATGGCTGTATTCTTGATACCCGGCTTGCCCGGCAGGGCTGGTCGGAAGCCGGTTTTAACGACCGGGACTGGCAGGATGTAAAAGTACAGTCCCTGGATAAAAACAACCTGGTGGCCACCATTAATGAACCGGTTAGGCAGCATGAAACATTTAAGCCCATTAAAATCATCACCACTCCACGGGGCGAAAAAGTGATCGACTTTGGTCAAAACCTGGTAGGTTGGGTAAAAGTTACCGTTCAGGGCCATGCCGGCGATTCCATTATGATATCGCACGCCGAGGTATTAGATAAGGCCGGTAATTTTTATACCGAAAACCTGCGTGCCGCCAAAGCCCAGAATATTTACATTTTAAAAGATAACAGCAAGCAAACTTTCGAACCGCAGTTTACCTGGCAGGGTTTCAGGTATATTAAGGTAGCAGGCATTAAAGGCGAATTAAATCCGGCCGATTTTACCGGGATAGCCTTATATTCTGATATGAAGGTGACGGGGAGTTTTGCATGCTCAAACCCATCCCTTAACCAATTACAGCACAATATTCAATGGGGGCAAAGGGGCAATTTTTTAGATGTGCCTACTGATTGCCCGCAACGCGATGAACGGCTGGGCTGGACGGGTGATGCGCAGGTTTTTTCGCGCACGGCATCGTACAACATGAACGTGCACAACTTTTTTACCAAATGGCTTAAAGATGTGGCTGCCGACCAATACCCCAGCGGAAGTATCCCTTACATCATCCCCGATGTTTTTACTAACGGCAATAATGAAGTTGGCGGCAGTACCGGCTGGGGTGATGTATCAACCATTGTACCCTGGACGGTTTACTCAGCTTATGGTGATAAACAGGTTCTGGAAAATCAGTACGCGAGTATGAAAGCCTGGGTTAAGTACATTGAAAAGCAAACCGAAAACGACCTTTGGGTTACCGGAAATCATTTTGGCGACTGGCTGTTTTACAGCGTGAACAACGACAGGGACGGTACATCTGCCATCACCAATAAATATTTAATTGCCCAATGTTTCTATTCCTATTCAACACAGATATTACTTAACAGCGCCAAAGTCCTGAACAAAAAGGCCGACGAACAGTATTATACGCAATTATTGCAAAGGATAAAAAATGCCTTCGTAAAGGAATATGTTACGCCAAATGGGTTGATATCATCTGATACACAAACAGCCTATGTACTGGCGCTTGAATTTGATATGCTGCCGGTACCGCTAAGGCAACAGGCTGCCGGGCGGCTGGTTAAAAATATAAAGCAGTATGATTATCACCTTACAACGGGCTTTTTAGGTACCCCGTACCTTTGCGATGCCCTTAGCAAGTTTGGCCATGCGGATGTGGCTTACAGGTTGTTGTTACAGGATACCTATCCGTCATGGTTATACCCTATCAAGGCAGGGGCCACAACCATTTGGGAAAGGTGGGATGGCATCAGGACCGATGGCAGCTTCGAGGAATCGTCTATGAACTCCTATAACCATTACGCTTATGGCGCCATTGGCGATTGGATGTATCAAAACATAGCCGGCATACAGGCTGGTGAGGCCGGTTATAAAAAAATAATTATTAAGCCGGCTATCGGCGGCGGCCTAACCTGGGCCGAGGGCGGTTACGATTGCCCGTACGGACACATTAGCAGTAAGTGGAAAATAGAAGGCGGCAAGCTTGATATGTCGGTTACCATCCCACAAAACACAACTGCTGATATTTTTGTGCCCGATGCGTTAGGTAAAACCTATCAAAAATTTTCTGTTCAAGGCGGCGCTTATCATTTTCAACGATAAGCGAATGTTTTGTGTTTTATCAAAAAGCACAAACGTTTTATTGAACTATATGTAAGTATTTGACTGTTAGTTGATTGTTATTTTATCGATTCTCGTCATACAGCAGTGCAATTTATGTTGAAGATTAATGGAATAAAGAATTATTCAACCCCATGAACTGGTGCCGGATGATACAGATAGATAGGGATGGTTTTAATATTTATGTTATGCATTATTGTGTAACCAATAAAAACCATTCCATATTTTAAACGGATAACGGGTGTAACCAAACCTTGCTTTGCAACTTCAAATGAAAAAAACACTATGAGTTCTTCTCTTAGCCAAACGGATAAAGAGCTTACCGCACTACTCAAAAGTGGGAGTGTTTTGGCATTTACCCAGTTGTATCATAAATACAGCCCTAAAATGTACGCCAACATGTTTAAGATGGTGAAGGACAAGGAGGTTGTAGAAGAGATGATCCAGGTTTTATTTTCACGGATCTGGCATCAGCGCGAGACTATTACCTATGAGCGCGATTTTTCGGGTTATTTATACAGGGCAGGTTCGCATTTGGTGTGTGATTTTTATAGAAAGCTGGAAAGCGACCGGAAAATGACGGCCCACTTTAAATCGACTATTACCGAGCATTATTCGCACATAGAAGAAAAAATATTTTTTAAAGAAAGCGAAAATCTGCTGCTACAGGCTTTGGCAGAACTTTCGCCACAACAGCGCCAGGTTTATCAACTTTGTAAGCTTGATGGATTTAGCTATAAAGAAACCGCCACAAAACTTGGCATATCTCCCCATACCGTAAAGGAATATCTATCTAAAGCAAAAAACGTTGTGAAATCTTACATGGTCAAAAACATGGAAATTGTTACCTTTTTGATGTGTTGTTTTTACATAGTTTTGTCCAATTAATTGGTGCGCAGTTTTTTAATTCGATTGATTGAGCCCCCCATATTTATTTTAATTACGTCTTTAGTAAAATAGTATAACTGCTGATAGATGAACTACAGGGAATTATCACTTCTGTTTGAAAAACTGGTAAAAAATGAATGCACTGAAAAGGAAGCAGATTTGCTGTTGAAGTTGCTGTCAGACAGATCTTATGACGGTATGTTCCGCCAATTGGCAGAAGAGCAATTGCAGCAAACGGAGCAGGGTGTAAACCCAAACGAGGTGTCTGAAGAATTGCTGAACCTTAAATTGGAGGCGATTTTAAATTCTGGTTTGCCAACAAAAAAAATCAACAAAAAAAATGTCCGCCATTTATACAAATGGTATGCAGCGGCTACCATGCTGTTATTTTTGGCTATTGGAGCCTATGTTTTCAAAAAAAATAAGCCGGCAAATTTGGTGGCAAATAACCATCAGCAAAAAATTACGTTTGGCGGCAATAAGGCCGTTTTAACTTTAAGCAACGGTCAAAAAATTAATTTAGAAGACGCGGCTAACGGAGCCATAGCCGCCCAATCGAATTTCACTATCACAAAAACAAAAGAGGGGCTGGTGGTTTACCAGGCCAATGCTTCCGGCGAAGCAGGCAGTGCCGCATCAGCAGTGCCTTTATATAACACGATTACAACACCCGATGGCGGCCAATATGAGGTTGTGCTTCCGGATGGATCAAAGGTGTGGTTAAATGCTGCATCGTCCATAAAATTCCCGGCGCAATTTGCGGCAGATAAACGTTTGGTTGAGTTAACCGGCGAGGCTTATTTTGAGGTGACGAAAGTTTTTATTCCCCTGAAAAAGGCAAATAAGTTTGAAAAGATGCCCTTTGTTGTTTTGAGCGGCCGCCAACAGATAGAGGTATTAGGTACCAGGTTTAATGTAAATGATTACCGGGAAGAGAGCAGTGTGAAAACAACCTTGCTTGAAGGGTCGGTAAAAGTGAATACGCTTAACGGAGATGGCCAGCAAACGTCCCCCTCATCAGCAATGCTCAGGCCGGGGCAGCAGGCAAACCTGGATCGTGGTAACATAAAGGTTAGTGCAGCTGATACCGCTTCGGCAACTGCGTGGAAAAACGGCTTTTTTCAATTTGACAATGAAGATATTTATGTGGTAATGCGAAAAATTGCCAGGTGGTATAACATTGATGTGGATTACCGTGGAGATATGCGTGGTAAGGTTTTTTCAGGCGTGATATCAAAATATAGCAACGTAACCGAAGTACTGAAGATGCTACAGTTAACCGGCAGTGTTTCGTTTGCCATAAAGGAGCGAAAGATTACCGTGTTTTAATATTTTCCGCCAATCATTTACCCACAACCTTAAATACTAACTATAACAGCTATAGTTGTTGATCGCCGTTATTTAAAAAACAATTTCTTTAATCCCAATCTATCTGGTCCGAATGAATCACTTCGATGATCTTATATTACTATGCTTATGCTCTATTTATAAGGTTCAGGTTAATATTGAGTGTGATAGTTTATTAATAATAAATTGATCCCCCCCTTTTATCCGCCATCCCCGTCTTTACAATAACCAATACCTAAATGAGCTGTGTGGTGTGCCGTTTTGTTAAAATAACACGGTTGCCAGGAAGCTATAAATGGGTTTTCAATAAAAGAAAACAATAACCAGCCTAAGAAAATGAAAGGAGAAGGACTATGAATTAACCTTACTAAGCCTCAAGGTAAAAACAAAACCAGGGATGCTTGCGACAACCCTGGTCAACGTTGGCCTATTGAAATCATTCCCGTTATAGAAACAACTTTCATTTCATAAACCTAATTCCAAATGTATAAAACTTATACGGCATTTTGTTGCGGCATAAATTCCCGCGTAATGCTCCAATTCATCAAGATAATGAAGCTTACCATTATTTTAATAATTGCCACTCTGCTACAGGTTAGTGCTGCCAGTTACGGGCAAAAAGTAAACCTGGCAGTAAAGGGGGCAACGCTTGAAAATGTTTTAAAGGAGATAAAGGCACAAACAGGCTTAAATCTGCTTTACAATCCCAATGTTCTTAAAGAAACCAAATTGATCAGCCTCGATCTAAAAAATGCAGCTGTTGATGATGTGCTGCAAAAATGTTTCGACGGGCAACCCGTTACCTACCTCATTGAGCGAAAAACCATTATTGTTAAAATGAAGCCCCCGACGGCAGTGTTTGACGAAGTAAAGGACGAAAATCAAAAAGTTACGGTAACCGGAACAGTGAGGGATTCGCTTGGCACCTTGCCTGGTGTAACCATCAAGATAAAGGGCACCGGTTTAGGAACAAAAACCGATGAGAACGGAAAGTTTGTGCTGGATATACCCAATGATAATGCGGTACTGGTATTTTCTTTTGTTAGCTATATTACGCAGGAAGTGCCTGTAGATGGAAAAACCGTCATCAATGTATTGCTAAAATCCAATAAGAATTCAATAAGCGAGGTGGTTGTAGTGGCCTTTGGTACACAAAAGAAAACCGATTTGGTTGGCTCGGTTACTTCCATTAAACTATCCGAGCTTAAAATTCCATCAAGCAACCTTACAACAGCGTTGGCGGGCCGCGCCGCAGGGCTTATTGCTTTTCAGCGGGGTGGCGAACCTGGCAAGGATAATGCGGATTTCTTTATCCGTGGTGTTACCACCTTTGGTTACAAAAACAATCCCTTAATACTTATTGATGGGATGGAACTAAGCACAACAGATCTGGCCCGCTTACAACCAGACGATATTGCCAGTTTTTCTATCCTGAAAGATGCCACATCAACTGCTGTATACGGCGCACGCGGGGCCAACGGTGTAATTTTGGTAACCACCAAGCAAGGTAAAGTAGGTAAAGCACAAATAGCTTTCCGGTTAGAAAACTCCATTTCAACTTCGGTACGGGATATCGAAATGGCCGATCCGGTTACTTATATGAAACAATCCAATGAAGCGATATTAACGCGTAACCCATTGGGCATAACCCTTTACAGCGACGAGAAGATAGCAAATACTGCGGCCGGGTTAAATCCTATAATTTATCCTGCCAACAATTGGAAGAAGCAGGTTTTTAAAGATTATACCATGAACCAGCGCGCCAACCTGAATGTAAGCGGTGGCGGTGATGTTGCAAAATATTTTGTTTCGGGATCTGTAAACAGGGACAACGGTATGTTGAAAGTTGATCACCGGAACAATTTTAATAATAATATTGATTTAACAAGTTACTCGCTTAGATCCAACATTACCATAAACCTAACTAAAACAACGGAGATGATTGTCCGTTTGAGCGGCAATTTCGACGATTACACCGGCCCTTTGGATGGCGGAGCGGAAATGTACAGAAAAGTTATGCGCTCCAATCCTGTGCTATTCCCTCAATATTACCCGGTAGACGCTGATCATGCGTTTGTTAAACACATCATGTACGGAAATTATGACCAGGGTGGCTATACCAATCCCTACGCAGATTTGACCAAAGGGTATATGAACTATTCCCGATCACTGATGCTGGCACAGTTAGAGGCCAAGCAGGATCTGTCTGGCTTTATCGACGGGCTTTCCTTAAGTGCCATGATGAACATTAACCGCACATCATATTTTGATGTCAGGCGGTCATACAATCCTTATTTTTATTCGCTTACCGGGTATGATCCTGTTGCTAATACCTATTCAATAAGAAATATTAACGAACCCACCGCAACAGAATACCTTGACTACAACCAGGGAGGTAAAGATCTGAATTCTACCTTCTATGCGCAATCCATGTTAAGTTATAACCATCAGTTTAAAAAGCACGGCTTTAGTGGTTTGCTGGTATATATGATACAAAATAATATCAGTGCAAATGCTCCTGATCTGCAGCAATCTCTTCCCTTCAGAAACGTAGGAGTATCAGGAAGGGCAACTTACAATTACGATAGCCGCTATTATTTGGAGTATAACTTTGGTTATAACGGATCTGAAAGATTTTCTCAAAAACACAGGTTTGGATATTTTCCATCTGCCGGTGTTGCCTGGAGTATATTCAATGAAAAATTCTTCGAGAATATTAAACCCGTTGTTAACAATCTTAGGTTGAGGGCCACTTACGGGTTTATCGGAAACGATGCTATCGGTTCGCCGTCAGATCGTTTCTTTTACCTCTCTAATGTGGATATGAACGCCAATTACCGGGGGGCTACTTTTGGAAACGGCCAGGGGGCAGGCACTTATTTAAACGGTGTAAACATATCCAGGTACGCCAATGACGACATTACCTGGGAAAAATCGACAAAAACAAACCTTGCGCTTGAAATAGGGCTTTTTAACAAGCTAAAGATAAACGCCGAGATATACTCCGAAAAGCGTAAAAACATCCTGATGTCGCGTGCGTCAATTCCTGTTACCATGGGTTTAACTGCTGATGTACGCTCAAACGTAGGCGAAGCTGCAGGGAAAGGAACTGATATTTCGATAGATTACCAGGACAATATAGGAAAAGACTTTTGGTTTTCGGCAACCGGAAACTTTACTTATGCCAGGAGCAAGTATACCGTTTACGAAGAGCCGGTTTATGACGAAAAATATCGCAGCCGTATAGGGAATCCTATTTTTCAGGAATACGGATACATTGCAGAGCGGCTATTTGTTGACGATGCAGAAGCCCTGAATTCGCCGAAACAAAACTTTGGCCCTTACGGCGGTGGAGATATAAAGTATACCGATGTAAACCGCGATGGTCAAATTACAGATGCAGATCGTGTTCCTATCGGCAATCCACGATTACCTGAAATTGTTTATGGGTTTGGATTTTCTATGGGGTATAAAAATTTTGATTTTTCGGCTTTCTTCCAGGGGTTGGCCAATGAATCATTTTGGATTGATGCCAACAGTACATCACCGTTTAATAACCAGACACAATTATTAAAAGCCTATGCTGATAGTCACTGGTCTGAAGATTCACGTAATGTTTATGCGCTTTGGCCAAGGTTAAGCCCGGATATTAACAATAACAACAACCAAACCAGTACCTGGTTTATGCGCGACGGTTCGTTTTTACGCCTGAAGCAGGTTGAACTTGGGTATAAGATCCCTCAAAGTTTGCAGAAGAGTTTGCACCTCTCCAACTTCAGGATCTATGTGAACGCAACTAACCTGCTTAATTTCAGCAAGTTTAAATTATGGGATGTAGAAATGGGTGGCGATGGCCTTGGCTATCCTATTCAGCGCGTGTTTAATATTGGTTTAAACGTATCAATAAGGTAAATACCGCATTAGGGCGCAATTAATTTATACCAGTTAAATTCATAAACACACATATTATGAGAAAATATATTGTAACAGGAACTTATGCATTGCTCTTTTTAGCTGTATTAACTTCCTGCAAAAAGTTTTTAGATGTAGTTCCGGATAACGTGGCCACCATAGATAACGCCTTTACCATGCGTACCCAGGCTATGAAGTTTTTATTTACTTGCTACTCCTTTATGCCCAAAAATGGCCAGTTAGGCGATGACCCGGCGATGGTTGGGGGCGATGAGCTATGGGAAATTCCTGAAAGGGGCGCCTATTTAGATATGGCCAAAGGCTTTCAGAGTAAGGTTGGCCCGCTGGGCGATAGGTTTCAGCCAATGTACCAGGCCATCAGGGATTGCAATATTTTCCTTGAAAATATTGGGAAAGTACCCGATATGCAGGAAACAGAAAGAAGACGATGGATTTCGGAAGTGAAATTTCTTAAAGCCTATTATCATTTTATCCTGGTGCGGATGTATGGGCCTATTCCGCTCATCAAAACTAACCTGCCTATATCGGCAGATGTGAACCAGGTAAAAGTAGTTCGTGATCCTGCAGATTCTTGCTTTAGTTACATCGCAAAGCTGCTTGACGAAGCAGCACCGGGGCTGCCCTTAACAATCATCAGCCCGACTACCGAGGCAGGGCGCATTACGCGGCCCATCGCATTATCCTTAAAAGCAAAGGTATTGGTTACCGCAGCCAGCCCTTTATTTAATGGTAACACCGATCAGAGCAGTTTAAAAAACCTGGACGGGACGCCACTATTTAATACCAATTATTCAAAAGTAAAATGGGATTCGGCAGCTACTGCCTGCAAAAGGGCTATAGATGTGTGCGAATCTGCCGGTATAAAACTGTATGTCTATAACCCGGCCTTTCAACAATTTACCCTTACGGATACTATTAAAACGCAGCTAAGTATCAGAAATGCCGTTACCGAGAAATGGAACAGCGAGATTATCTGGGCTAATACCCAATCAAATACGGCCGATTTACAACGGTTGATATCAAGCTGGTGGGACCCCTTATACCTTGACGGCGTTATTACAAGGGGAGAACTTTCGCCTCCTTTAAAAATTGCCGAATTGTTTTATACCGCTAATGGTGTACCCATTGATGAGGATAAAACCTGGGATTATAACGGGCGGTATGGTTTACGCACTGCAGGGGATGCCGATAAGTTGTACATACGGAAAGGTTATACCACCGCCGGGCTGCATTTTAACAGGGAGCCACGGTTTTACGCAGACCTTGGCTTTGATGGCGGCGTATACTATGGCCAGGGACGCTTTGACGATAAAAAATATATGGACCTATTTTACCTGGAGGGGAAATTTAAACAACGGGATGGTAAAGGCAAATACGGTTATAATACGGTAACCGGCTACAACCTTAAAAAACTGATAAATTTTCAAAATACAATCAACTCATCTAACGATTACTCGGTTATTGATTATCCTTATCCTATAATGCGTTTATCTGATTTGTATTTGCTTTATGCTGAAGCGTTGAATGAGTCGGGAGGGCCGTCGCCTGAGGTAAATAAATATATCGACCTGGTTAGGAAACGCGCCGGTTTAGGTACCGTTGCATCATCATGGACCAACTACTCTACCAATCCGGTAAAATTCCAGAACCAGGATGGTATGCGCGCCATTATTCACCAGGAACGCCTTATCGAACTATCTTTCGAATCGCAACGGTTGTGGGATCTGCGCCGGTGGAAAGAATCATCCAAAGAGTTAAATAACTCCATTAAAGGCTGGGATCTATCGCAAACAACCCCCATATCCTACTACCGCATCACTGTGCTTTTTAACCAAACGTTTGGGGCAAAAGACTACTTCTGGCCTATTGCGGAAGGTAACATGACCGCTAACAGGAATTTAGTTCAAAACTTAGGTTGGTAAAAATATCATTTACAGGTTGATCACATAATTAAAACAGTAAAAATGAAAAAAATATATTTTATAGGAGGGTTGCTCGTCGCCCTTTTATGGTACAGTTGTTCAAAAGAAGGAAGATTAGACTTTGTAGATTCAAACTTACCTGCTCCTGCGCAAATCAGCGCGGTAAAGGTTGATGCAACTCCCGGGGGAGGTATACTAACCTATACGCTTCCGTCCGACCCTAACCTGGCTTACGTAAAGGCTGTATATGAAATACAACCGGGTGTTTTCAGGGAGGCAAAATCATCAAGATATACAGATACATTGCGTTTGGTAGGTTTTGGTGATACATTGAAACATGCGGTAAAGGTTTATAGTGTGGGCAACAATGAAAAGGAATCAGCTCCTATTTCAGTTGATGTAACGCCAAAAACACCGCCCGTTAAATCAGTATTTAAAACTTCGAATTTTTCGGAAACATTTGGCGGCGTAAGCGTCTCCTTTAAAAACCCGGATAAGGCAGATTTGGCAATTGTGGTATTAAGGGATACCACCGGCAATAACAACTGGGTAACCGTGCGCACGTTTTATACAGCCGCCACCGCCGGTAATTTTGCCGCCCGTGGCTTTGAATCAAAACCTCAAAAATTTGCGGTGTTTATACGCGATCGCTGGAATAATAAATCAGACACGCTGGTTAAAACACTGACCCCTAAATTCGAGATCGAAATTCCGAAAAATACCTTTAGTAAATTGGTATTGCCAACCGACCAGACTGAACTTGCAGATCCGGGTTTTAACATCGAAAATATATGGAACGGATTGGCCGACAGGCGGATTTACGCTTCATCAAATGCCTCGTCGCTGCCGCAATGGATCACCATTGATTTGGGTAAAAAGGTGTTGATGAGCAGGTTTAAAATGTGGATGGAGCCCAATGACCATTGTTATACAGGATCGGGTTTAAAAAACTTTGAACTATGGGGATCAAATTCGCCCGATCCGGATGGCGGATGGACACAGTGGACCTTGCTGGGCAATTTTACAACATTTAAACCATCGGGCTTGCCGCTGGGCCAAAAAACCAACGAGGATATCAATTATGCTACCAACCTGGGTGCCGATTTTAATTTTGATGTGCAGCCGCCCGCAGCACGTTACCTGCGTTTAAAATCGCTGGAAACATACAGCAGTCCGGGCCAGGTGGTAATCATGGAGATGACGTTTTTTGGCCAGATAGTACAATAGGTATTTTACTTAATTAATCGTAAAAATCATATAATGAAAAAGATATTGCATATCGGACTAATAGTATTCATTACTATTTGTGTTTTTGCAGCTTGTACCAAAATGGATGCAACCTACAAACAATTTGTAGTTCCGGGTGGATTAACCTACACCGGGAAAGCTACTGCACCAAAAGCTTACTCTGGCCTTAACAGGATAAAGATAGCGTGGCTAAGGGGATCGGACCCAACGGTAATAAAAGCCAAAATTTTCTGGAATAATTTTAAGGATTCTTTGTCTGTTGATATCCCGCCTGCAGGGGATACCGTAAGCGCGATGATCAACAACCTTGACGAAAAAAGCTATACGTTTGTTATCCGTACCTATGACGGGAAGGGGAATTCATCCATACCTGTCGAGGTAGTAGGCGGCTCTTATGGCGTTAAATACCAGGCACAACTGTTAACCAGGCCTGTAAATTCAACGGTTTTAAATGCTAAAGGTAAGCTTACCATCAATTGGGGCGGCGCCGATGTATCAAACGGCGCTTTTGCATCAGAAGTTAAGTACACAGACGTTGCCGGTAATGTGAAATCACAGGTATTTTCGGTGGACCAGAAAACCTCTGAAATTACCGATATTAAACCCAATACAAATTATAAGTTCAGGACAATATTTAAACCCGATTCGCTGAGTATCGACAATTTTTACACCGGTTATTCAGATGGAGGATTATTTGCATTTGACAAAAAAGACTGGAAGATCATTGATTATTCAACGCAGCACTCAGCAGGAGATAATGCGGTAACCAATTTTATTGACGGTACCGACGCAACACGCTGGCATACCTGCGCCGGGTGTTCAAGCTACCCGCATTTTGCAACAATAGACATGGGGATAGAAAGAACAATTACCCAATTTGGCGTTTGGCGTACCACTTTTGAAAACGGGGGTGACGACCGTGGGCCAGATAAATTTCAGTTTTTTACCAGCACCGATAACACAAACTGGGTAAACCAGGGCACGTTTAATTTTAACCGTTTAATTAATGGCGAACAACGGTATTTGACCCCTAATAATCCAAGGGCAAGGTATTTTAAATTTGTTGGCATAAGCGGCCCGCTAAGCTATATGGTAATGGGAGAAATAAGCACGTATGGTTTGTAGTTAGCCACTGAAAAACACTGTAATTTGACAAAATTTAAAAGAATGTTATTGGTTAACAAGGCATGACGTTGGTTGTTTATTGAGAATAACCGCATGCACGGAAGTCGCAGGAGAAACCCTGCGCTTCTTTTTTTGGAGCTATTCACGTAAAATCGGTACAATACATCAACATTAAATAACCGAAAGTCGCCAGTTATATTTATAAAAAACTTATGACGATATCAATAAAAAGTAGCCTGTCGCTGCTCTTGCTTTTTTTCATCACCCAGGTAACCAAAGGTCAAAATGCTAATAGCATTACTCCGCCCAGGTCAACAAAGTTTGATGCAATTGAAAAAGATTTTAAAATGATTCCGGATTCTATACAGACCAGTGTTTACTGGTATTGGTTGTCGGGTAATGTTTCAAAAACCGGGGTGGTGAAAGACCTGGAGGCCATGAAAAAGGTGGGCATTAACAGGGCATTTTTAGGCGATATTGGTTTAAACGACGTGCCTTACGGGGAGGTTAAATTTCTTTCGGATGAGTGGTGGGATATTTTACATACAGCACTTAAAACGGCAGCGCGTTTAAATATAAAAATTGGGCTGTTCAACGGACCGGGATGGAGCCAGGCCGGCGGGCCGTGGGTTAAACCGGGGCAAAGTATGCGCTATTTAACATCATCGGAAGTATTGGTAAAGGGGCCTTTACTTTATAACAAGCAGTTGCCTGTATCTCAATCAAACTTTCAGGATGTAAAGGTTCTGGCTTATCCTGTTCCGGCCGATTATGGCGCAGATATCAGCGAAGTAAAACCCCGGCTATCGTCAGTACAAGGGATCGATTCGCTGAACAACCTGATGGATAATAACCTGGCTACCGGGGTTCATTTTAAACAGGGCCAGCAACTGTCGATAGATATCAATACGCAAAAGCCATACACCGTGCGCAGTATAACCATCTCCACAACGCATCAGCCGGTTTATCTGGAAGGAGATATACAGGTGAAAACGAAGGGTGAATATATTACTGTTAAGCATTTTATTATCGACAGGCGAAGCCCGGCGTTAAACTTTGGTTTTTTGCCCTGGGCCAAATCGGCAATTTCCATACCGGCAACTACTGCTACAGGTTTTAGATTATTGTTCACCAACATCTCCGGTAATTCGGGCATAACAGAATTGAAAATGTCGCCAACGGCGGTGGTTGATAGTTATATGGAAAAAACGCTGGCCAAAGCCTGGCAAACCGAAGACCTTACCTGGAATGCCTATCTCTGGAATCTGCAACCGAATGAGCAATCAAAATATATTATAAACCAGGCGCAGGTGATAGATGTTTCAAAATACATGGCTGCCGATGGTACGCTTAACTGGCAGGTGCCTGCCGGCAACTGGATAATTGAACGCACCGGAATGGTGCCCACCAACATGCACAACGTGCCTGCAACGCCCGAGGCAACGGGCTTTGAAACAGACAAAATGAGTAGCCGGCACATTAATGAACATTTTGATAATTATGTGGGTCAGGTATTAAAGCGTATTCCGCCAGAAGATCGTAAAACCCTTACCGTGGTAGTGGCCGATAGTTACGAAACGGGCAGCCAAAACTGGACCGATTTGCTGTTACAGGAATTTAAACAGAAGTACAATTATGATGCTACTCCATTTATACCGGTTTTACAGGGTAAAGTGGTTGGCAGCGCTGTGATGTCTGACCGTTTTTTGTGGGATCTTAGGCGACTAATAGCAGATGATGCTGCTTTTAAATACGTGGGCGGCCTTACCAGGAAAAGTCATGAGCATGGGCTTACCACCTGGCTTGAACCATACGGTTATTTTGGGTTTCCGGCTGAGTTTTTACAATACGGAGGCCAGTCGGACGAAGTGGCGGGCGAATTTTGGCTTGACGGGCGTTTGGGTATGTTTGAAAACCGGGCGGCCTCTTCGGTTGCGCACATTTATGGCAAGGTTAAAGTATCTGCCGAATCATTTACTTCGGCGGGGGCTCCCTGGCGCAAGTACCCCGGAAATTTAAAGGCACGCGGTGACCGCTTTTTTACTGACGGCATAAATAACACCTTGCTGCATGTTTTTATACACCAGCCCGAGGATGACCCGAAACCGGGTATCAGTGCCTGGTTTGGCACTGAGTTTAACCGGGGGAATACATGGTTTTTTGATATGGATGTATTTTTAAAATATTTAAAGCGGTGCAATTTTATGTTGCAGCAAGGCCAATATGCAGCTGATGCCGCCTACTTTATAGGCGAGGATGCCCCAAGGATAATGGGAGTCACAGATCCCGAATTGCCTAAGGGCTATTCATTTGATTATATTAACGGCGACGTGATAAAGGGGAGTCTTTCGGTAAAAAATGGAAAGCTCAGCTTGCCGAACGGGATAAGCTACAGCATTTTGGTTATGCCTAAGCTTAGCACCATTCGCCCGGAGTTATTGGCTAAGATAAGGGAGTTGGTGCGCAACGGAGCTGTGATATTGGGGCCGAAACCGGAAAGGTCGCCAAGTTTGCAGGGCTATCCACAAGCAGATAAACAGGTAAAGTTAATGGCAGCTGAGTTGTGGGGTAATATTAATGGTACAACAAATAAGGTAAATCATTATGGCAAAGGCCTTGTAATTAGCGGCATGGATATGCAGGAAGCCTTGAACCTGATAGGGGTTGTCCCGGATTTTAAAACAGAAAAGAACGACCCGGTATTGTTTATCCACAGGAAACTGAACAATGGATCGGTTTATTTTATATCGAACCAAAAAAATGAAACGATTACCATTGCCGCCCAGTTTAGGGTAACCGGCAAAAAGCCCGAACTTTGGGATGCCGTGACTGGCACCGTACGCAATTTGCCATCATTCCATTCAACAGCAACCCATACCACCATACCTTTAAAGCTTGCGGCCAATGAAAGTGCCTTTGTTATTTTCAGGAAAGATGGGGCAGGCGGCGATACAACAAGATCAAACTACCCTGAGCCTAAGCAAAGCATAGGTATAGCAACACCATGGGCCGTAACATTTGATAATACCATGGGTGGGCCCGCAAAACCGGTAACATTCGGTACGTTAACCGATTGGTCGCTTAATGCAAATGATAGCGTCAAATACTATTCGGGTGCTGCATACTATCGAAACACCATCAACATAGATAAGATTCAAAGCGGTACAAACTATGTAATTGACCTTGGCCTTGCCCGGGATATAGCCAAAATAACAGTAAACGGTATTGAAGTGGGTGGCGCATGGACACCGCCATACCGTTTGGATATTACAAAAGCATTGCGGCCGGGCAAAAATCAGCTGCAAATTAAAATTGTGAATACCTGGGTAAACCGTTTGTTGGGCGATGCCAAATTACCTGCCGATAAAAGGAAAACAGCAGCCTTGTTTGGACCAGATGCGGGAAAGGGTTTGGAACCATCGGGATTACTGGGCCCAGTAACAGTTAATATGTATACCTATTAATTAGGCGTATATTTACCTGTAAGCAATGCAGAATTACCAAAAATATCTGAATGTAGGGCCGGCCGAAAAAAACTGGGGCTTTTATTTGAATAAGTGCGCTTAAAAGGCCTACTATTTGAGTGTTAACTAAATGGGATTTTGGGCATGTACGGTTCGGGGCCAAACTCAGTGGTTATGGGTAATATATCCCGACCGATGTGGGTGTTGTTTAAAACTATTTGGTCCCACCAGGTAAGGAAGTTGTTAAGTGCGTAAGCAATTAGTTACCAAGTGTAATCACCTTAACAGCAAATGCTTTCATCTCTGTTTCTTCGCCATTGATAGTTGCTACAGGTGCTTCATTATCGCCAGATTCCATATCTATGGCGCTCACCTTAGCCCCCTTGAAATCTGCAGGTAGTTTTACGTTGATTGCCCTGTTCCTTTTATTTAAAAGCAATACCTTTTTTACCCCTTGCGTTACAAAGCCTTGTGCTAAAATATCATCGCCATTATTGTCGTCCAAAAATGTTTTAACCAGTTTACTGCCGGGCGTAAAATTGTCTTTAATCAATTTTAATACCCAATACCGCGCATTGGGCTTATTGTTTTGGTAATTTATCATACTCACATCCGGGAATTGTGTTGGAAAACCAACCAATTGCGATTCGCCAATGATATCGATACCTGCTTTTGAGAGCTCGATAAAAAAATAAGCATACACACTTGCCGATAGGTTCCAATAAGCAGGGGTTATTGGTTGGTTGCGCATTTCGTCGCTTACAAACGTGCCCAGTTCATTGATATCGGTTTTGGTATTGGGCGCAAGGCGTTTACGAATGTTTTCGATATAACTAACGGTATTCACAAAGCTTTCGGCCTTATCAAAAACAGAATATTCGTAAGCATCGAATTTTTGCCTGCTATTGGCATTTGCGTAGCAATGGTATGATATTAAATCAATTGGGATACCTGGTTTATGGTTAGCCGGATTAAGGAAATATTCAAACCATCCGGGTTTTACATAGGCAAGGGCCATCCCTACAAATTTTGCTTTGGGCAATACCCCCCTGATGGCTGTAACCATAGCATCATAAATTTTGGTATACGTTTGCGGCGACATGTTATGCTCAAGGTCGGGTTCATTCAATACCTCCCAGTAAGGTATTTGATAATGATAGCCAGATTTGTGGTATTTTCCTAATTCGTCGGTAAATCCGCCTTTGGTGTACCAGCTTATTAATCGTACATAATAATCTGTTAATTCTTTCATTGTTGTATCGCGCAATTCGGTACCACCGGCATAACCCCAGCCAACCTGGTTAGGGTCGTCAGGATAAGTAACAGGCTGATTGGTTTTAAACATCCACTGGGGGATTGTACTAAAGTTGATGATTACAGGATGACCCTTTGTTGCTTCCAAAAAATCGATGGTCATGGGGTCTATTAAACTAAAATCCCATGAGGTGGTTTTTTCAGGGGCCTTCAGTTCGGCTACAGCAAGCTTAGGGTAAGGAAACCACGGCACATATCGTACATAATCTGCCCCAAGATTTTTAAGCGCATTGAGGGCACCTTGGCGCATAGCCCCCTGGGGACGCAACATGGGGTTGCCAACAACCTGCAGCGTTGGGGTCGATTTAGATATCATCACATTTTCATCCCATCCAATTCTAAGCTGTGGCGTTTGCGCCTTACAAATCAAGACACCAAATAAAATCGATATAATTATAGGTACTGTTTTCATTTTATTTTCAATTACGTTTTGTTTTAACGTTTACAAACCAAATTACCTCCTCAATAATAAATTATATCAGTTGCGAATAGGCCCGGCAAGGCGGCAGCCGCTATTTTGAAACTATTGTTTTTGAGAACAAAAAGCGTTTCGATGGTTTTACATTGTCTTCTACATAGTACTCCAGTCCATAGGTCCCTTTAGTTGCCCCGGTGCCAACTGTAATCAAGTAACGCTTTCCTTTTTGTACCCGGATTTCCGGGCGAATAAGGGTGTTTTTTGGAGACCAGCTGATACTGTCAGCAGCGATATTTGCCGAGTATAAGCGCTTGCCTGCCGCATTTTTTATCTCAATTAATAAGCCATCAGTTGGGTGTTGATTTTTAAAACATGATATCGTCAGTTGTCTTAAAATGCCGTCTTTGATGGCAATAAAAGTCTGGCTGCGCTTAGTTGTACTGTCAATATCGCAAACCGGCGCCAGCTCGGTTACCGCGGTGTTTTTATGGTTTGTTTTTTTTGCCCATGAATAAATGCTAAATGTTTTGCTGCATTCCATTTTGTTGATAGCGCCATGGGCATCGAATGTTAATGGCGACCAATAATAATTGGCCAACGATTCGTTTTTAGCGCCGTTGTTCCACAGGTCGCTGCCGAAAAGAAAAACCTCGCCCGATTTTAATTTGATGGACGATACAAACGACGGCTGGCCGCCGCATGAGTTATCGCTGATCCTCGTCCCTTCAGACCACGGGCCCATAGGCGATGGGGCGGTACGATAAGATGCACCCGTTCCGGAGCAGTAGCCGCAGTTTGGATCTGAATATACCAGGTAATAGATGCCCTTCCTTTTAAATAAAGATGGTGCTTCCGTTTCGCCCGGAGTGATGGCCCTGGTAACCTTGCCCGTGCCTGTCAAATAGTCGGCACTTAACTGCTCTACGGCAATTGCGCCCTTAGCCCGCCAATCTGTATAAGCCAGGTAAGCGGTACCGTCATCATCTACAAATGTATCGTGGTCGCCATTGTTTAGGCCGGCAACAGCGGCCTCACTATTTACGGCCAGTTTAGGTTCGGCTTGCTCAACAAAAGGGCCTGTTGGCTTGCTGCTTGTAAATACACGGTAACCCACCCTGTTATCATAAACGTTTATCCATAATACATACTTAGCGGTGCTTTTATTGTAAATAACATGTGGCCGAAAACAACCGTAGGTATTTCCGTCGCATCGCGTTTGCCAGATTTTGGTACTCGCATCAAAAAGCTCTCCCCGGTCTTGCCAGGTAATCAAATCTGTTGATGTATATACCTTAAAACCGCAAAATGGTGCTTCTTTATGTCCCCATTCAAATCCGCAGCCATAACTGGTTCCGTACAAGTAATATACTCCGTTAAAATAGGCTATTTCGCCATCGTGAGCGTCAATGGCATCACCAAGCTTGCTAAATTTTGTTACCTGGCCGCCCGCTTTGCCAAAGTTGGTTACTTCTGAAAGTTGCGTGTAGCCGCACAGCGGTAAAAGCAGGCAGCTAAAGGCAATACAAATAAAAGTTGCGACAGGCTTTTTATCAAAATAGTTAAAGAAGTTCATGTTGGGAATTTAATTGGGATTAGTAAGTACAGATCACTCGTGAAGGCTTGATTATCAATGGCGCTGGTTTAAGATTAAGCTTAGCCTGCCGCGCTTTTCCGGTAATCAGTAGGAGACAGGCCAGTTTTTTCTTTAAACAACTTGGCGAAGTAGAAATAGGATTCGAAATTTAATTTGAACGCGATTTCTTTTACAGACATGCCAGGTTCGTTTAGCAATTCCTTTGCCCGGTCAATCTTAAGTTGAATGTAATATTGACCGGGTGATAACCCGGTATAATTTTTAAAAACTTTCCTGAACCGCGAATAGCCTATATTTAATTGGGCGGCAGCTTCCTCCGGAGAAAAAGCTTCGGCGATATTGGCGCGAAATAATAACCGGGCCTGGTTTACAACAACTGCATTTTCTTCCGATTCAATAGCATATTGTTTGGTGATGGAATGACAGTAGCCCAGCAAATGCAGGGCAGCCCCGGATATTAACGGCTGATATCCTGAACTCTCATTTTTAGTTTTTTCAATTATCGAATTAAACAGGTTAAATACATTTTCATTAAACCCAATATATACACATGGCGTCTCGGGCTTAAAAAAACCTTTGTTAACAAGGTTATCCAGAATTTCGCCCTTTATCCCTATCCAGTATTCATCCCAACCGGTGTTGTCATCGGGTTTATACCGATGCCTTTCACCAGGAAAAAGAAAAATGAGCGTTCCTGCCTTTAAATCTTTCATCTTGCAATGATCCGATTCAAAAATGCCCTGCCCTTTTGTGATATAAATTACCTGGTATTCATTTAAAATCCGGCCATTTTCCCAGTTGAAATTGTGATGTGAGGGGTGCGTTTTTGACGGATAACAGCCGGCTGGTTCCACATGTGTGCAACCGGTGTTCAATACATATAACCCCCAGTTTTCATCGTCCTGGCTAACGGGCAAATATTTGTAATAATTGATCATCTCCTGATAATTAAGCAAATAAATGTAAATGGTAAAAGACTATAAAGTGGACTTGAGGCATACCGCCGGTTTATATGATGTGATAAAATTATCAAGATTTTTATTACATAATCCTTAAATGACATAAATGGTATATTAAATATCAAAATGTACATAAGCGCTTGTTTGGTAGCAGGTGTAGAGATGGGGGAGTCAAAAACTATATAACAATTATCAAATTATATATTTCCCGGCATGCCGAATCAGATACATTTGAATGCCAGTTAATATCAACCTTGTCCGAAACATACAAATTTTGCAATTAATAAAATTTCAGGGCATGTCGTAGCATAACGTGTTGAGTTTCGACAAATTGTTACTCACCACTAATCGAGCTTAAGCTAAAAATTCTATATAGTAAAAAATAAAAAGGATGACTGATAAAAAATACAAACCTGTACTTAAAGTTGGCTTGTTCGGTATAGGCTTGCAGGCATATTGGGAACAATTTGAAGGGCTTGAAAAACGCCTTGCGGGTTACATTGATTTGGTGGCCGGCAAACTAAGCGGCTATGGTGCCGAAATTGTAAACCTTGGGTTGGTAGATACCCCTGAAAAAGCATTTGAATCGGGCAGCCGTTTTCGGCGCGAGGAAGTAGATTTGATATTTTTATATGTTACCACTTATGCCCTATCATCTACTGTACTTCCTGTTGTAAGCAAGGTTAAAGTGCCGGTTATTGTACTAAACCTGGCCCCTGAGGCGGCCATTGATTATTCAACGTTCAACCAAATGAACAACCGCACCGCCATGACAGGCGAGTGGCTTGCCTTTTGTTCGGCTTGCCCGGTGCCCGAAATTGCCAACGTATTCAGGCGGTCAAATATTCCGTTTTACCAGGTTACCGGCATGTTGAACAACGATCCCGGTGTGTGGGATGAAGTAGAAGAATGGATAGCAGCTGCTAAAGTTGCCCATATGATGTACTACAACAGGATGGGAGTAATGGGTAATTATTATAGCGGCATGCTGGATATTTACGCAAACCTTACCCTGCAATGTGCAACGTTTGGCGGCCACATTGAAGTTATCGAGGTTGATGAGTTGTCTGGTTTGCGGCCAGGGGTTACCGAGCAGGAGACAAAGAAAAAAATTGAAGAGTTTTACTGCAGATTTGATGTACAGGCCGATTGCCCTGATGGTGAAATAAGCCGGGCAGCGGTAACCGCGGTAGCCCTTGATAAACTGGTTGAAAAGCACAGTTTGGGATCACTGGCTTATTACCACAAGGGCACCGGCAACGCGCAAAATGAAGATACCATGAGCTCGGTTATCCTGGGGACATCATTGCTTACGGCAAGCGGTATTCCGGTGGCCGGCGAATATGAAATAAAGAATGCACAGGCCATGAAGATTATGGACTGCTTTGGAGCAGGCGGCTCATTTACGGAATATTATGCCATGGATTTTACCGATGATGTGGTATTAATGGGCCACGATGGCCCTTGTCACCCGGCGATTGCTGAAGGCAGGATAAAGGTGAAGCCCTTGCAGGTTTATCATGGTAAGGTTGGCAGCGGATTATCGGTGGAGATGTCGGTAAAGCATGGTCCTGTTACCTTATTATCCGTTATTGAAACTGTTGACGGAAAGGTGCAGTTACTTATTGCCGAGGCCGAATCTGTTGCCGGCCCAATACTGGAAATTGGTAATACCAACAGCCGCTATAAATTTCCTATTGGGGCCAGGGGATTTGTTGAGGCCTGGAACTCGCATGGCCCTGCACACCATTGCGCCGTGGGCAAAGGGCATATTGCATCCAAAATTCAAAAATTAGCAAAACTACTAAATATACAGGCGGTTAAAGTGTGCTGATGAGTTTGGGGATGACAGGCAGTGAGCGATTATGCAGGTACATGACTTTTTCCATACTCGCGACCCTGTGAGATCAGCAGCCAGTATTTGCCCGACTAATAAGGGCGAGTGTATGCTAATCCTTTAGTTACCAACAAACCAACGCGCGAGGGCCTTTCGCAACTCGCTGTAATCCGGGTTGCCTGCAGATGCCCACGCGATAATCCCATCCGGGCGTATAAGCGCGGCGCTTACACCTAATCGCTCTTTTGTGTTGCCTGAGATGTACTTCATCCGGTTGCTATATTGGTCAGCTAAAGTTTTAAGCGAAGGGTTCTCATCAAAATCCAGCAGTATTCCCATGCCATCGTGCATAAGCTCGCCAATTTTTGTACCATCTCCCAGCTCAAAGTTGGGAACACTGTAGCCGGCCAGGGGGTGATGACCACCAAGATCATAGTGGGTGGAAACACCCCAAACGCGCCCTGCAAAATAGGTGGCGCCATCGCTTGTATTCATCAGGTCGCGCATAATTACTTGTAGCGCGCGGGCTCCCGAGCTTGGTTTCATAATGGCAACCTGCGCGCGCGACCAATCCAAAACCTGTGCGCCAATTGGGTGCCTTTCTGTATAATAACTGTCCAGCAGGCCTTCCGGCGCTTCCTGGCGGATGGTTGCAGCAAGCTTCCAGCCCAGGTTCATGGCATCGCCCAGCCCAAGGTTAAGCCCCTGGCCTCCTAATGGCGAATGAATATGAGCGGCATCGCCGGCTAAAAGTATCCTTCCGTTGCGGTAGGTAGTGGCTTGGCGTGCCCGGTCTGTCCACGTGGTTGCAATATGCAGCGTATTGATGGTAACGTCGGTATCCGAGATACGGCGTAACATCTCCTGCACGTGTTCAAGGGTTATTGGTTTTTCGGAGCTATGAAATGCTCCGCCGTCAAAATCCTGCATCATGAGGTAGCCTGGCTGAGATTGCAGGTACATGCCTCTTGGTGTCACATTTCGGCCCGGGTTTAGCTTCTCAGGATCGGCAATGTCAACCCGGGTAGTGTAGCCGGTAAATTCAGGTTCGGTGCCTGCAAATTCAAAACCGCCCAACTTGCGAACAACGCTGCGGCTTCCATCGCAACCTACCAGCCATTTGCTCTGAAAAGATTGCTCGTCAGACTGAACAGTTACCCCGTCCGCTGTTTGATGAAAGTCAGTAACAGCAAGCCCGCGCTTGATTTCTACGCCAAGAGTCTCTGCGCGGTGGGACAGCACAGTTTCAAGCTCCGCCATTTCTGAAATCAAGCTGGTATCAGTTGAGCCGGGCAGGCGATTTGCGAATCGAACTGTGTCAATATCGCCTTCGTGAAAAGGAATGCCGGCGAAGTGCCCCACCTGGCGCCGTAACCCTTGCCCGGCATTTTGATGAGGATTTCTAAGACGCTTGTGTACCTCAAGTTGCTGCAGCAACCCGCGCCGGTACAGCGCTTCGATAGTAGGTGCCGAGAGCCCCCGGATCCCGAAGGGTAATTGTTTTAGTGGCGAGTGTGGGTTCTCCGCTTTTTCCAGTATCAGTACCGAGCATTTGGCCAGGGCCAGTTCGCAAGCCAGGAACAGGCCTACAGGCCCGGCGCCGGAAATGATCACGTTGTAGATAGAATTATTTTGTGCTGATTTATTGCTTTGAAGTGTAACTTTCATATGGAATGATTTGATACACAAAATTCAGCAATGCTGCTGTCTCAGGCTTGTACAAACGCGACAAAATCGTTGCCTACAGCTTGCTTTCCGTTCTTTGCTTTTCGAGCGAAGGCTGCGGGCGTAGTGCCGCTATAACGTTTAAACTCGCGGCTTAGGTGAGATTGATCTGTATAGCCCAGTTCATGCGCTAAGCCGGCAAGGTTGATATCCGGATAAAGCCATAAACGGTTGCGCACCTGCTCAAAACGCATTAACCCGGATACATCTTTAACCGTGTGGCCAGACGATTGCTTGAAGTTCCGCTCCAGCGTACGAACGGTAGCATGGGCCGCCTCCGCTACCTGGCTTACTGGCATGGTTCCCTTTGCTTTACTCATCGCAACGCCCGCTTTAAATAGTATACTGCTGGTAGCAACCTCCGACCGGGCATTCCTAAAATACTTTTTTACCGCGGCCAGCGCTTCATCTACCCTGCCGGCGTCAATGCACTTTTTTAACGCGGGGTGAAGCTGTGCTATCGGATGTTCAAATATGCGCACGCCGCCTTTACCAGCCGGCAGCCCAAGCAAATCGAACACCGTCCAGGGAAAGCACCTGATGCCAATGATTTGTAAACGGTTTTTAGCGTAAAAAACAACAGGCTGGTTGAGCAACCCCATCATAAACGGCGATGGCAATGGCCGCAAGCCGCCATCCCGGGCAATGCTGCAACCGCTCCCGAAATGAAAAATGATTTCGGCATAGCCATCGGGTTGTACTTCAAAGTCAGATAGTTGTTCCCCGAAATCTCTGCTGTTGTACCAAAAACATTTTATGGAATCTTGTAGCTCTTCGGGAGGCGCAAATTCTTGGTGCTGCATATTGAAAGATAGTGTATTTTATTGTGCATAAAATACAGGAATTTAAACTGAAAAAGAGAGTAAATGGGTCTAACACTACGCTTGCATCTGAAAAATGGCGCAAACGATTGTTTTGGCCATTAATGCGTCATCTGCTCCTTTTTCGCTGGTTTGAAGGAGCTAATATTTTATGGCATGTTTTTAATAGAAAAATTACTATCTATATTTGTGTGCGCACACGCAAAATTATTATTTGTGTTTTTCCCTGTAATTTATCAAACATGCTAAAAAAACTATTGCTTTTAATTTGTATCGCCCTGCCGGGTTTTTGTAATGCTCAGAATGTTTTTCTGTCGGGGATAAAGCCGGGCAAGGCGATTGCGTTTTCGGGCAAGGGATCGCTGATTCTAAAAAACAATTGCTTGTCGGTAAAATGGCTTGCCCATAAAAAGACGATTGCGATAGACGAATTTGTTGCCCAAAACAATAAACAGGTAGCTTTAAAAGGTTCACCCATGTTTGAGCTGGAACTGAAGGATGGCACGGTAATTAACTCTGCCGATTTTCAAATAAGCGCCCCGCCAAAAATTATTGCCATAAAGGGCAACCAGAAAGCAGTTAAACTTTCAGAAAAAGAAAATGGGGTGGAGGTTTTTGCGGAGCTTTTCAGTATAAAGTATGGTATCCGCGTAATGTGGGAAGCTGTTTTAAAAGATAATTCCAACTATATCAGGCAAGTATTCAGTTTTCACAGCCTCAAAGATTCCCTGAAAGTCGCCAAATTAAAACTCATCAAATTTCCGATGGAAACGGGCATCAAGCCATCGGGTGTTGTTGATGGTTCGCCGATAGTATCGGGTAACTACTTTTTTGCATCTGAAACTCCTATAAGTAAATACAACACCGATAACGGCTGGGTTAGCAGCTATATTGAACACCCGGAGCCAACTTTAGATTTAAATGGCTCTACGGTTTGGGGCATAGCTCCCGCAGGCCAGCTGCGCAGGGGATTTCTGTATTATCTGCAACGCGAAAGGGCGGTGCCTTACCGGCAAATGCTTCATTATAACTCCTGGTACGATATATCATGGGCCGATCGTAAACTGACAGAAGCAGGCTGTCTTGACCGTATTAAAACCTTTGGCGATAGCCTTACCGTAAAGCGGCACCTTAACTTAAACGCCTTTTTATTTGATGATGGCTGGGACGATAATCAAACACTATGGCAAATCAGCAAAGCAAATTTCCCGGTAGGTTTTGATAATATGAAAGCGCTGGCCAATAAATACCACGCATCGCTGGGGGTTTGGATGTCGCCATGGGGTGGATATGAGCAGGCAAAAGAACAGCGGCTGCAGTATGGCCGGAAACAAAATCCCCCGTTTGAAACTAATTCGCATGGTTTCTCTCTCTCCGGACCTGTCTATTCCGGCAGGTTTAAAGAAACGGCTGCTAACTTTGTTACAAAATATGGCGTCTCGATGTTTAAATTTGATGGCGTAGGGGCCGGAGATCAATCAACCGGTGCTACTCCCGAATATCAAACGGATATGGAATCGCTGTTAAAGCTGGTAGCATCACTCCGCACCGTGAAACCAGATCTTTATTTTAGCATGACTATAGGTACCTGGCCATCGCCTTTCTGGCTTAAATACGGCGATGTAATTTGGAGAAACGGCTGGGATACCAATACACAAGGGCAGGGGGATACCAGGCAACAGTGGCTCAATTACCGCGATGGCGAAGTATATAAAAATATTGTACAGCGTGCCCCTCTTTATCCTATAAGCGCTTTAATGTATCATGGCGTTTGTATTGCCGACAATGGGCCGCCCGCCAAATTTGATATGAACGATAAGGATATCGCTGACGAAATCTGGTCGTTTTTTGGATCGGGAACAAGTTTGCAGGAGCTGTATATCAATCCCCATAAATTAAACACCGCCAATTGGGACTGCCTGGCCAGCGCAATAAAATGGTCGCGGCAAAATGCAGATATTATGCCCGATGTGCATTGGGTAGGCGGTGATCCGGCGAAAGGTGATGTTTACGGTTTTGCAGCCTGGTCGCCAAAAAAAGCTATTCTTACTTTAAGAAATCCTTCGGATACAGCAAAAACATTCGAGGTTAACGCAGGTAAGGTTTTTGAATTGCCTTTAAATAGTAAGTACAGTTATGTTTTTTATAACGCCAAATCAGCTGGCAACGAAGCGAAAGCGCCTTTATTTAAAGGGGATAACTATACCGTTACGCTACAGCCATTTGAAGTAATGGTATTAAACGCCAGGCCTGCTTTGTAGCTGGGAAAAATAATAATGACACGGTTGGAGCTTTGTAGAGGCGCATCACATGCGCCTCCCGCTAGCAGGTTCGATTTGCATGTTAGGAGACGCATGTGATGCGTCTCTACAAAAAAACAGCATTAATAATCTATATTTCGTTGCACGTCATAATGATTTTTTCGGGATCATCCTGATGGTTACTCGCAATGACGTGATTTAATGCAACGAATACGTGCTTTAAGTTAATCCCGGATCCCATACTACTCAATGCCCAAAAAATACAAATGAAACGAATTGCAATTTTATTAACGTTTTGCCTTTTCAATACAGCATCCTTTTGCCAAACAACGGCCGGCTATAAATGGCTTGACCCAGCCGCCGCCGGATTCCCGGTTATAGAGGGGCAGGCATGGTCGTCGGAAACGGCAAATACTTACGACAGGTTCCCGGCGCGGGCAGAAAAAAGCTTAAACCCTAATGTGTGGAACATCTCGCATAGTAGCGCCGGTTTATACATTAAGTTTAAAACAGATGCGCCAAACCTGGTTATCCGTTATAAAGTAAAAGGAGATTTAGCCATGTCGCATATGCCGGCCACAGGCGTAAGCGGTTTGGATCTTTACGCGCTGGATCCTAACGGAAAATGGTGCCTGGCTCCCGGAAGCTTTACTTTTACGGATACCATTACTTATCGGTACTCAAATATAAAGGTGAGCACCAGTTTTCCGGGCCGAAGCTATGAATACAGGCTTTTTTTGCCCTTATATAATTCCGTATCCTGGCTTCAAATAGGTGTTCCGGCAGGTAATAATCTTAGTTTTTTGCCTCTATCTGAGGAGAAACCGGTGCTTGTGTATGGTACATCTATAGCACAGGGTGCCTGCGCATCGCGGCCGGGTTTGGCATGGACGGCAATTTTACAACGTACGCTTGACCGCCCGCTGGTAAACCTGGGCTTTTCCGGTTCCGGGCGATTGGAAAAATCGGTTATCGACCTGATGGCCGAGGTTGATGCAAAAGTTTACGTTCTTGATTGCATGCCCAATTTAACCAGTTTTGCTGACGCGGAAATTGAAACGCGTTTACTGGCATCAATACAAGGCTTAAAACACAAACATCCGCTGGTACCAATACTACTTGTGGAGCATGCCGGGGGTAATGTAGATGGCTTGTTAGATACCGGGAGGAATACCGATTATATCCGGGTAAATAAAGTGCTTAACCAAACCTATTCAAAGCTGATTGCAGCGGGAGAGAAAAATGCTTACCTGTTAACCAATAAAGAAATAGGGTTTGATATTAATTCGACGGTCGATGGCGTACATCCCAATGACGCCGGAATGCAACAGTATGCCCGGGCTTATGAAAAGGCTATCCGGGCAATTATTAACGAGCCAACGGGTGCATATTCAACTACTGCGCCTGTTGTGCAAAGCCGGGATGGCTATTACGATTGGCGAAACAGGCATAATGAAATATTAACGCTCATTAAAACCGATGCGCCAAAAATTGTGTTCCTTGGTAATTCTATCCTGAATTACTGGGGTGGAACACCAAAAGCGCCTTTAGCAAGAGGCGCCGCATCATGGGATAAATACCTGGAACCATTAGGGGTAAAAAACTTTGGCTTTGGATGGGACCAGGTTGAAAATGTGCTGTGGCGCGTGTATCATGAAGAGCTTGATGGCTTTAAAGCCGATAGGGTTATGATTATGATAGGCACCAATAACCTGTCTGTTAATACCGATGATGAGATAATTGCGGGGTTAAAATTACTGGTGCAGGCCGTAAAAGCGCGGCAGCCCCAGGCCGGAATTTTGTTATCCGGCTTGTTGCCAAGACGGGCACAGGAAAAAAGGGTACAGGTACTTAATAAAGGAATAGCAAAATTAGCGGCTCAGGCTGGTGTTCGTTTTATTAATCCGGGCATCTTATTGCTTAATGGTGCCGGTAACATCGATGAATCTTTGTTTGGCGATGGCCTGCATCCGAACGAGGAGGGGTATCAAAAGTTGGCAGTTGCTTTGGTTCCGTATCTTAAAAAGTAGGGGTGGGGGCGAAAGTTCTGAAGCGGAGGCAACATAGTAAAAAGGCCGCCCCGCTGAGTGGTAAAATTTCGCGAAATTCAGAAGGAGTAATGGCATACAATAAGATACTTGTCATCCTGAACGCAGTGAAGGATCTATTCGCGAACTTTTCCGTCGGCTATGCATGTCAGCTTGCAGATTTTTCACTTCGTTCAAGAGGTTGTTCTTCACTGCGTTCAGAATGACAAAGGGGGTATTTATAATATGTCATGGGTAGCCTGTCGAAGCATGTGGGTAAAGGGCTCTCCGCACGACCCTTCGACAGGTTCAGGATGATAGGAAAATAGGATATGTGTTTGCTAACCCATCGACGCACAATGCGCAAAGTCCTCTCCGCGCAACCCTTCAACACTCGATTAACCGCCACGCAAACGGCCAACATACCTCCACGCAAAATTATAGCTGGATAATGCGACAAAAACTATATTAAATTACCTTTGCTATCTTTTTTACACGAAAGGTTAACATGAAGAATAAAATTGTACGCATTAAAGATATTGCCGAAAAAGCGAAAGTTTCTACAGGTACAGTTGACAGGGTATTACACAAACGGGGGCGGGTATCAAAAAAAGTAGAAGAGAAGATACTCAAGATCATTGAAGAGATGGATTATGAGCCAAATTTGATGGCGAGGGCTTTAGGCTCAAATAAAATATATCAGATTGCTGCCCTAATACCCGATCATAAAAGCGATTCATATTGGTACGCCCCAAAAGCCGGAATTGAAAAAGCCGAGAAAGATTTAAAACAATTTGGCATCGTCGTTCAGCAATATGTATTTAATCCTTATGATGTTGAGTCGTTTATAACTCAAGCCAATCAATTAACCAAAGATAATCCCGACGGTATAATTTTGTCTCCTATATTTTACCGGGAAACCTTACCGTTTTTTGCGAAGTGGAAAGCTGCCGAAATTCCATTTGTATTGTTTAATACCCAAATTGCCGAGTGCGAGCCTTTAAGTTATATTGGCCAGGACTCGTACCAAAGCGGTTTTTTGGCTGGTAAGCTTATTCATTACGGCCAGCCCAATCCTTGCTCTGTTTTAATTGCACATATCGATGAAGAGATAAGTAACGCGGCCCACCTTTTGAAAAAAGAACAGGGGTTCCGCAATTATTTTGCTCAAAATAACCTGGAGCATCAGTACAATATTTTAAGGATTGAATTAAACCGGTCGAACCCCGCTTTGTTCATCACACAGCTTGATGATATTATTGATAGCACGCCCGATATTACCAGTGTTTTTGTAACAACATCTAAAGCACACGAAATTGCAAAACACCTGGAGCAGCGTCATATAAAACACATCAAAATAATAGGGTACGATTTGCTACCTGCTAATTTATATTTCCTGAATAAAGGTGCAATTAGTTTCCTGATTAACCAAAACCCCAAGGGGCAGGGGTATTGGGGTATTTATCAGCTAACCGATTACCTCGTGTTCAAAAAGGAAGTTCCCATTATTAAATACCTGCCGTTGGATATCGTGACAAAGGAGAATATGAACTATTATACAGATGATGAAGACACTGTTTACTTAGATATTTGATTGTCCACTTATCTCGTAGGGGGGCTTTCTACATCAAATTTAAAACGCGATTGTCCTGTGTGGTAATACAGCACACCTATGCTTATCCAAAAGTAGTAGCTGATTCTTTTAACAGGAGTTTTGCTATGCCGCCCATTCCTTAGTTCATTTAATCCTGCTGCAGCAGTCGGCGGCTCTCCGTCAAAGAAAGCCTTATTTACCATAGCGCGCGTTTGTTTACATAAAAGAATTAATTTAATAATTTTTTATTAAAGTGTGTGCGAGCACGCAAATATTTTTATATTTGTTTGTAGCTATTTGTAACATGTAAATGTGTGCGCATACTGATACATATAGCTTTTCGCATTTTGTACACCGGGCAGTAATTGACCGTAGAATTTAAAATGATCAAAAAGAAAAAATGACCAACAAGATTTATGAAATAGTATCCAAATTTTCCGTCGAGGGAGATATAGCTGCTGTTGTTACGTATGGTTCGGGCCATATTAATGATACATTTCACGTAACGAACAAAGATGCTGCGTTGCCCGGCTACCTGCTTCAGCGCATCAATCATCATGTGTTTGAAAATGTGCCCGCCCTCATGGAAAATATACATCGGGTAACCAGTCATCTCAAAAAAAAGCTGGCGCAGATACCAGGCTCAAACCCGGATAAAGAAGTGCTCACTATGGTTTGGACGAAAGACGAGCAAAGTTTTTTTTGTGACGCTGAAGGCAGTTACTGGAGAATGTATTGTTTTTTGAAGGATACCAAAAGTTATGACCTCGTACTAACCGAACAGCAAGCTTACGAAGGGGGGAAAACCTTTGGCAAGTTTCAATTGCTGCTGGCAGATTTGGATGCCGGCCTGATTTGCGAAACCATCCCCGGTTTTCATGACATCAGCATGCGGCTCGATAACTTAAATAAAGCGGTACTGGCCGATCCGGAAAACCGGGTTAAAGATGTTTTGCCCGAATTAACTTTTGTGGTTGAAAGGGCAGACAGCATGGTTACCATTTTAAATTTGGGAAAAAAAGGCAAATTGCCGCAGCGTATTATACATAACGATACCAAATTTAACAACATATTGCTGGATGCGAATGATTGCGGGCAGTGTGTAATTGATTTGGATACCGTTATGCCTGGCTATGTAGCTTATGATTTTGGCGATGCCATCCGCACCATTATCAATATAGCGCCCGAGGACGAGGAAGACCTAACAAAAATAGGGCTTAGCATCCCATTGTTTAAGGCCTATACCGACGGCTATTTTAAAAGTGCAGGCAGTTTTTTAACAGATACGGAGGTTCAATCCCTTTCAATGGGCGTTTTGCTGATACCTTATATGCAAGGCGTTCGGTTCCTGACGGATTACGTTGCCGGCGATGTTTACTATAAAACGCACTTTGCCCATCACAACCTGCAGCGAACCAGGGCGCAGTTTCAGTTGCTCAGAAAGCTTGAAGAAGAATACGATGTTTTAGACCAAATAATTAAAAACGCGGCAAAGTTATGCCCGCAATTATCATCCGAAATTAAATGAAAGAACTCAGCGTACCATTTTTGAAGGGGGTAACTAAAATTAGCCCCATAGCTCATGTGTCTTTTTTGTTAGATAGTTACGAAACTAACGCCATAGGCATGGTTCCCTGGCCCGACTACGGTTATAAGCCCGATGCTAATTTTACAATGGCCTATGGTAACGATTGTGTTTTTATAAAATACTACGTGAGCGAAAAGTGTGTAAGGGCAATTTATAGCCAGCCTAATGAGCCGGTTTATAAAGATAGTTGCGTGGAGTTTTTTGTTTGTTTTGGTGACGAAAACGAATATTACAATTTTGAATTTAACTGTGCCGGTGCTTGCCTGGCGGGGTTTGGGGCACACAGGGAAAATCGCCGGTTATTACCCGAGCCTGTTATCAGAATGATAAGGCACGAGGTGCAAATGAAAGCGGTAAACCATAAAGGCGAGGGCAATATAGCCTGGGAACTAACCCTGATGATTCCGTTGGATGCATTTTACTACCATTCGTTTACAACATTAAATGGCAGGCAATGCCGGGCCAATTTTTATAAATGTGGCGATGAACTGCCCGATCCGCATTTTTTGGCGTGGAATGATATCAAATCTGCCGAACCCAACTTTCATTTGCCCGGTTTTTTTGGGGAAATGAAATTCCAAAGCCCCAATAAACACTTAACTCCTGTAAAACAAAAGCAACAAACTCATGAGATTAAAATTTACCGTAATCCTGTTGCTGTATAGCGCAGGTGTTTGGGCGCAATCAAAAACCGGCGATTTTTACCAGGAGCTCCGTGATCCAAAACCTGTTGACCAGGAAAGCTGGAATCTTTTAAAACCAGGTACATACGTGAGTTTTGCGTCGGCTGATATCCGGTATGATAAGCGTAATGCACCCGCAATATTTCCGTTACAAACCCAGTGGCAAACCAAAGCCTGGAAAGGCGAAAAGGTGCATACGCAATTCCTGGTGTGGGCAACCCGTAACCTGCCGCAAATTAGTGTTGAGTGGAGTAAACTTGATGATGGTAAGGGTCATGAAATTGCCGCAAAAAACATCAGCGCCAACTTTGTACGTTATGTGATGGCCGATGGGCTTAATAGTGAAGGAGGCGGATGCGGTATTCAACCCGGTCATGACTCGTCGCTGGTTGAAGATGTAATTGACCAGGTAAAATCCCTTGCCCTAACTAAAAATACTACCCGGCCTGTTTGGCTAAGCATTAATGTGCCGGGCAACGCTACGCAGGGTGTGTACAGCGGTTATGTGAAAGTTAAGGAAGGCAAAAATAAGTATGCTGCAATGCTGCATTATACAGTACAGGTACTTAACCATCAGCTGCCCGCACCGGCGCAGTGGAAATTCCATTTGGATTTGTGGCAAAATCCCTATTCCGTTGCACGCTGGTATGGGGTAAAGCCATGGTCCAGTCAGCATTTTGCCACTATGCGCCCGTATATGAAAATGCTTGCCGATGCCGGTCAGAAATCAATTACCACCACCCTGATAAACGACCCATGGAACAGCCAAACCTATGACGTGTATGGTTCGATGATAAAATGGACTAAAAACAGGAACGGCTCCTGGGCGTATGATTATACCGTTTTTGACAAATGGGTAACTTTTATGATGTCGTTAGGCATTGATAAGTTTATTAACTGCTATAGTATGATTCCCTGGAATTTGAAATTTTACTACCACGACGAGGCCCTTGGGAAAGATACCGCCATAGTAGCCAAACCAGGCACTTTAGCATACGATGCCCATTGGCGCCCCATGCTTACCAGTTTTGCCAGGCATCTTAAACAAAAGGGATGGTTTGCCAAAACTACCATCGCCATGGACGAACGATCGATGGCCGACATGCAAAAGGCTATAGCGTTAATTAAAAGCGCCGATAAAGATTTTAAAATTTCGTTGGCCGGTAATTATCACCCCGAAATTGAAAGAGATTTAGTGGATTACAGCGTGGCCTCAAACCAGGTGATAGATAGTGCAACTATGCTTGCACGTAAAAAAGCAGGATTAAACACTACCTATTATACTTGTTGTACAGAGGGGCATCCCAACACCTTTTCCTTTTCTGCACCTGCCGAGTCTGCCTGGCTTGGATGGTATGCTGCTTACAAGGGATATGATGGTTACCTGCGCTGGGCATACAACTGCTGGACAAAAGATGCCTTACGCGACACCCGGTTCGGATCATGGTCATCCGGGGATGCCTACCTGGTTTATCCCGGTTTGCGTACCTCTATCCGTTTTGAACGGCTGGTTGAGGGTATTCAGGATTATGAAAAAATTAATATACTAAAGAGCCAGTTTATGAAAGAAAACCGGCAAGATAAATTGCATCAGCTTGAAAAAATATTAAGTGGTTTTGATATCAGCGAGGCAAAAAATAAAAGTGCAGGCGAAGTTCTGCACGTTTCGCAGAACGATTTAAATAACTTGTAAATTATTGTAATAAAATGTAGTTTTTGTTAAATTTATTGCTCTTTTCTTTAGCTTTTGGTGTTTTTTGGCAGGGAATGAACTTCTCAAATGCAGGTTTTGTGCCGACACTAACAGGGCTCCCGGTGGACTAATTTTAATGTTTTAAAACTATAAAAAACACTTTTCTTAAAGTTGCCAATTATAAAATTTATAATACGGAATGAATAGCGTCGAGGTTCATATATTGACAGATGAGCGGCTTATAGCCATGATCCAGAAGGATGATATAACGGCATTTGAATGTATCTATAATAAGTATTGGTCAAAACTTTATCTGTTGGTATACAATATTCTCAGAGACCACCAGGTATCTGAAGACGTTACCCAAGAAGTGTTTGTAAAGCTATGGATGAAACGTGCCAATCTTCAACCCACTTCTTTAAATGCTTATTTATATACATCCGTGCGTTACCATGTGTTTAATGTTATCAGCTCCGGCAAAGTAAAAGCCAATCTTTTTAATCACCCGGAGGAACTTTTTAGTAATGATGGCGGCGAAGATATTTTATCCGAAAAATATATTAAACAAATCCTCTAATAACATGCTATACTTTATTGAGCATATACAAAATGTAAAGAATTGAGCCTTATACTTGGCTGAGCGATATATTGCAAAAGATCGTTCGGCAACCCATCAACAAATCAAATTATTTAGATGATATGCTTTTAAAAAGAATATTTATAATACACTCGAAATATTACATGCCGATCGTATATCTCAAATTGAAGTACAATTATATAATAGCATTACGTAATTAAAAAGGACAAGGCGAAGTATTAGGGCCTGGCTGACATATTATTATACACTCTGGATTAACTCCATCCCATTTAAATGTAGCCATTTGATTCCCTATATAGTAATGTTGAGTTACATTTGGCTGGATAATAGCACCATAATAAGTTTCTGTATGTGGACCTTGTATGAGGACATATCTTACCTGGTTTTGGTCTTCCAGCCATCGTACAGGCTGTACAACACTACCACCGCCTGTTGGATTCCAACGAACATACAATGTATGAGTGGCTACGTCTAAAGTAAAACCAAAATCAAAAGAAGTAGGTATGACCGCCTTAGCACTTGTGATTTCTACGTTTTTTTCATGTATGAAAAATCGTGAGTTAATATTACGGTCGGCCTTAATTAGCAGGAATGAAATTAAAACTAATAATGTGGTTTTCATGAGTGTTAGATTTTAATAGATAATGTTTAGTTTATAGAATTATTATAATACTAATGTAATAAATAATTATAATAAATGAAATTGATCTTTTATTTTTTTAGATGGGCAGCCACTTATATCATTCATAATTCCCCCAAAAAAACCTTAAAAACAGAATCTTTAATGTACACCATTACCAAAACACTAAAAATGATGGATGCTATATCATGGGTTAGATGCATCACAGAGCAACTACAGAAGAGGGTAACCCGGCGGCTGATTCTAAATTTTATTGAACATTTTCTTTTACTTTTTGCATTTTTTTGACTTTATTTACTATCAGAAGTAGCTTAAATAACAATTTTGAAGTCTCAGGGCAAATCGGTATACGATAGATGCCGCAAATTTCTGAGTAGGAGCCGGAGGGAAAACAAGGGCTTCGGCGGGAATACCGAATGGCTACCTCAGTGGTAGTAATTGTAATATTTTAAAACAATAAAAAACACTTTATTTGAAGTTGCCAATTTTAAATTTCATAATGCCGAATGAATAACCTGGAAGTTCAGCTATTGACAGATGAGCGGCTTATAGCGTTGATCCAGGATAATAATCTTGCGGCATTTGAACGTATCTATAATAAATATTGGTCAAAACTTTATCTTTCAGCATACAATATCCTCCGGGACCGCCAGGTATCTGAAGACGTTACCCAGGAGGTATTGGTAAACCTATGGATGAAACGTGCTAACCTTCAACTCACTTCTTTAAATGCTTATTTATATACGGCCGTGCGCTACCAGGTGTTTAATGTTATCCGCTCCGGCAAAGTAAGAGCAGATCTTTTTAATCACCTGGAAGAACTTTTTAGCAATAACGGGGGCGAAGATATCTTATCCCAAAAAGATATTAACCGTTTGCTGGAGCAGGGGGTGGCCGAACTGCCCGAAAAGTGCCGGCAAATATTTATTATGAGCCGTAAAGAACACCTAACCACCAAAGAAATTGCCGAACGGCTGGGAATTGCCCCTAAAACAGTTGAAAATCAATTAACGGTAGCCTTGAACCGTTTGCGTAAAACATTGGGCGATTTTGTTTGCTTAGCTGCTATTATGCTATGCGGGCGATGGTTTTAACATTTTTACTGAATTTTACCCGGCCTGTTTTCTTAATATTCTCCTCTCATTATTTCCTAAAACTTCATGATTTGTTAATGATATAGAAATATTTAAAATTTCTTTGGGGGTACCCCCTGTGTTGGGTTACTTACATACAATAACCGCCCAATGAAAAAAGAAACACTTCTGAACTTAATAAACAAATACCTTTCAAACCAGGCCACTGCCGAGGAGGAAGAACTTTTATTAAACTATTACAACACACTCCAGAAAAACGAATTGAAATGGGACGAGCTTGCCATGGGCGATGAAAATACCGCCAGGGCCGAGCTTTACGATAAAGTATTGCTGGAGATAAAAGCACGCGAATCTGCACCTAAAAGAATTGTTTTTTTGAGGCGGTGGTTTGTAGCTGCATCAATTACCTTATTCCTTGTCGCTTCCTCATTATTGGTTTTTTACCTCAAGCCCGGCACTTCTGGTTTATTAACTAAAAACAAACCGCAATCGGCAACCGGGAATACCATAGCCCCAGGCGGGAACAAAGCATTATTAACCTTAGCCAACGGTTCAAAAATTGTTTTAGATGATGCCGCGACCGGCGAACTGGCCAAACAATCTGGTGTAAAGGTTACCAAAGCTGCCAATGGTCAGTTGGTTTATACAGTCGAAAATGCATCCTCTAATTCAGGTGCTTCTGCCCAGGTGACATATAATACCATCGAGACACCAAAAGGCGGCCAGTACCAGGTTGATTTGCCCGATGGTTCAAAAGTTTGGTTAAATGCGGGCTCATCGCTTCGTTATCCAACCAATTTCAATGGCAATGAACGCAGTGTTCAGTTAGCGGGCGAGGCTTATTTTGAAGTTGCTAAAAATGCTAAAAAACCATTCAGGGTTGTTAGTAATAGCCAGGTGGTTGAAGTTTTAGGTACGCATTTTAATATCAGCTCTTACATTGATGATACTTCGGTTAAAACTACTTTATTGGAAGGTTCTGTTAAGGTGTTGTCAACCAAATCTAATCAATCAAAACTGCTTAAACCAGGCGAGCAATCAAACATCAATTATTTAAGCAACTCATTTAATGTACAAACAGTTAATACCGAAGAGGTAATTGCCTGGAAAAATGGCTATTTCCTGTTTGTTGACGAAGACTTGAAAAGCATTATGAGCAAGTTTGCGCGCTGGTATAACGTTGACGTAGAATACGCCGGCAATGTGGATAATTTAAGATTTGGCGGAATGGTGTCACGTTCAAGAGATTTAGCCCAGGCTTTGAAAATCATAGAGCAAACAGGAAACGTTAAAACTAAAATTGAAGGAAGGAGAGTCATCATTATGCCTTGATAATTACTCCGCATTAAGGTATCCTGAAAAATAAGCCGGAAGTGCTCGAACACTCCCGACTAAAACGTTAGGGCTTACCATGAAACTAAATTCGTAGTCCAATTACACCTTAAACCCAAACAAGTTCAAATGTATGAAATGTTATGAAATAAGTTTGTACAGGGTTCCCTGTATAAAAAATAAAGCTTTGTTGATTATGAAACTATCCATCATATTGTTGGTAGCAACCATACTTCAGGCAAGTGCTTCAGGTTACGCACAAAAAATTACGTTATCAGAAAAAAATGCGCCATTAGAAAAAGTTCTTAAAGAAATTAGGGAACAATGCGGATATGATTTCTTCTATAATTCAAAGGTAATTAAGCAGGCTAACCCGGTAAGTATTGATGTTCTGAATACCGAATTAGAAGAAGTATTAAAACTGACATTTAAAGGGCAGCCGTTTATTTATAGTATAAGCGAGAAAACAATTATTATAAAACCTAAACCTTTTGTTTCACCGTCTCAGCCAATACCCGTTATAAAGGTTTCGGGTATTGTTACTGATTCAAAGGGGCTTACCTTACCGGGGGCCAGTGTGCGTATTAAAGGCACCAATAAAGGGGTGGTAACTGATATACAAGGGCGCTTTACTATTGACGCCGACGTTAACAGCATCCTGGTTTTTTCATTTGCCGGTTTCGTTGCCAAAGAAATTACAGTTACCGAAGCAACATCCTCGCTAACTGTTCAATTATTGGATGATACCAAAGGAATAAATGAAGTAGTAGTGGTAGGTTATGGCAAGCAAAAAAAGTTGACGATAACCGGGGCTGTTACTACAGTAAATGTGGCCGATATAACAACACCCAACCGCTCATTATCTAATGCCCTGGCAGGAAAAGTGGCCGGGGTAATATCAATGCAAAGAAGCGGAGAACCTGGTTATGATAATGCATCATTTACTATCCGTGGCATTGGTACTTTTACAGGTAATGCAAACCCGCTTATTATTATTGACGGGGTGCAGCGGGATGATGTAAACAGCACTTATGGCGGGGCTTACAACAACATCGACCCGGAGGATATTCAAAGTATTTCGTTGTTAAAAGATGCTTCGTCAACCGCCGTGTATGGTGCCAAGGGCGCAAATGGGGTTTTAATTATAACTACCAAAAGAGGTGTTGCAGGCAAACCTAAAATTTCATTAAAAACAGAAGCTTCAATGTCTGGCCTTACCAAAACGCCAAAAATGCTGGATGCGGTATCATGGATGAGATTACATAACGAAGCAACTACAAATGATGGTAACGCCGCGGCTTATTCTGAAGAAACTATTCAAAAAACAGCCAGCGGTTTAGATCCATATCTGTATCCTAATGTTAACTGGATAAAATCTGTTTACAAGGATTGGGCACCGGGATATAACACCAACCTGAATGTTAGCGGCGGCGCATCAACAGTAAGGTACTATGTTTCGGCATCTTTTTATGACCAGGATGGAAGTTATAAGGTAACCAAACAAAATGGTTATAACCCCAACCTAAACTTCAAAAGGTATGATTTCAGGTCTAACCTGGATATAGATTTAAGCAAAACCACTTTATTATCCATGAACCTGGATGCGATGCTGGTGAGCAGCCGTTATCCCGGACTGTCTGCCGGCAGTATCTGGTACGAATCGTATTTAACACCACCCAATGCATTCCCGATACAATATCCGGGAGGTATATGGGCCGGTCCGTTTAACAACGGGGGATCCAACCCGGTGAACGATATTCAAAATTCTGGTTATAACAGCGAGTTTCGCCCAACTGTTCAGTCGGTTTTTTCTATCAACCAAAAACTGGATGCAATTACTGATGGCTTAAGCGCTATGGCGAGGTTTTCGTTTGATTCTTATAGCGAAAATGATAATGGCAGGACCGGCACAAATGACCTCTTTTTAGCAACATCAAGAGACCCACAGGGTAATTTGGTATTTGGCCAATCGAGGTACGGAAGCCAGTTTTTAGGCTACACCCAATCATCATCGGCCGAAAAAACCATGTACCTGGAAACAAACGTTAATTACGACCAGGCTTTTGGCAAACACCATGTTGGCGGATTGATTTTGTATAACATGAGATCGAGGGTGCAGAGTTCCGCAGGGGACGTTATTAGTTCCATTCCTTATAATAATCAGAGCCTGGCAGCCAGGGCAACTTACGCCTACGCCGACAGGTATTTGCTTGAGTTTGATGCCGGTTATACAGGCTCAGAAAACTTTGAAGCAGGTAAAAAGTTTGGTTTTTTTCCCTCAGTTTCGGGGGGATGGGTAATTTCCAGGGAGCCTTTCTTTAAAAGCCTTGCAACTACATTTAATCTGCTTAAAATAAGGGGATCTCACGGCCTTGTAGGTAATGACCAGATTGGGTCTAATTACCGTATCACCAGGTTCCCTTATATCAACCAGTATGGCGGTGGTGGATCTGTAGGTTTAGGCCTTAACGGAACCGTGTATGGTGGCACTACCGAAACCGTAATTGGGGTAGAGAACCTTACCTGGGAAAAAGCAACCAAAGACAATATCGGGCTGGAAATAGGGCTATTCAATAAATTGAACATCACCATTGATGCTTATAAAGAAAGAAGAACCAGCATTTTAGTTCAACGCGGTTCTTTATCGGGAATACTGGGGGTAAGCGGGGCTGTATTTGCCAATTTGGGCGAAATGAACAACCATGGCATTGAAGGCAATGTTGAATACAATGAAAATTTTGGCAAAGTGGCACTTCGCCTTTATGGAAACTTTACTTATAATAATAATAAAATCGTACAAAAGGACGAGCCAAAACAACTGTACGCTTACCAGCAAGCTACCGGCCGTAAGTATGGCGATAATTTGATGTATGTTGCCGAAGGGCTGTTTACGTCGCAGGAAGATGTTGATAAAAGCCCCACTCAGTTTGGCGCTGTATTAAGGCCCGGCGATATCAAGTACAAAGATGTAAATAACGACGGCGTAATAAATAGCTTTGATAAGGTATACACCGGTAAATCAGACATACCTACTATTTTATATGGTGCAGGGTTTACCGTTGGTTATAAGAAGTTCGATCTCTCGCTATTTTTTCAGGGGACTTCCAATGTAATCATAATGGCGAACGGTTCATCTATAACGGGTGCCGGTGCGCAAGGGGCGGGGATAGTTCCGTTTACAGGCATGGGTACTTATCCATCCGGTATGCTGGCCAACCTGGAAAGCCGGTGGACGGTTGAAAACCCCAGCCAAAATGTAGATTACCCACGGTTAGGCATTGCCAACCAAAATAGTAACAATTATCAGCCAAGTACGTGGTGGTCTAAAGATGCGAGTTTTGTTCGTTTAAAACAGGCAACATTAGGGTATACACTCAAGCCTTTGTTTCTTACAAAAGCGGGCATCAGCTCGGTTTACCTTTATTTAACGGGCCAAAATCTGCTAACGTTCTCCAAATTCAAACTTTGGGATCCCGAACTCGGCTCTAATGGCGCAGGCTACCCGCCGGTAAGAATATTTGCTTTTGGGTTGCGGGCTGCATTTTAGCAATAATGGATTTAAATCAATTTTAAAAGTATTTAAAGTTTTTCCAATGAAAAAAAATATACTAATTATGGCTGTTGGGGTATGGTTCCTGAGTGCCAGTTTATCTTCCTGTAATTATCTTAATAAAAAGCCCGATAACCTGTTAACATCTGATTTGATTTGGAGCACCAGGGCCAATGCCGAATCGTACCTGTACAATATATATGGATATATCGTTGAAACCGACGGCGGCGATTTTAGTGCTATGGGCGCAAGTGATGAATCATCTGTATCTATCCCGGGTACCAATGTAAGGCAAATGGTTGCAGGCAACTGGAGCCCTGTAAATGCTTATTTTGACAATTGGGATAACTATTACAGAGGAATCCGATCGTCATTTATTTTTGAAGCTAATATTGACAGGGTTCCGGCCAGCCAGTTAAGTGTTACCTTAAAAAATCAATATAAAGCAGAATCGCGGTTTTTAAGAGGGTGGTTTTACTGGCAGTTGATAAAACAATATGGTCCGGTTGTAAAAGTGACAGAAGCAATGAGTTTGAATGCCGATTTCAACAAGTTTCCAAGATCATCTTTTGACGAGTGTAAAGACTATGTTAACACACTGATGGATCAGGCAGCAGCTGGTTTACCCGCAGAATGGGCTACAACCAGCAATTACGGCCGGCCAACAAAAGGTAGCTGCCTTGCTGTAAAAGCGCAACTTGCCTTGCTGGCAGCCAGTCCGTTATGGAATGGTAACCCTTCGTTTGCCTCTTTTAAAAACCAGGATGGTACACAACTGGCACCAACGGTATATGATGCCAATAAATGGAAAATAGCAGCCGATGCTGCAAAAGCAGTAATTGACCTTGGCTCATATAAATTATTTACCAATCTTGACAATGGTGGGACGGTGTTTGATCCTTACCTGTCTGTAAGGGATCTTTTCATTACCAACTGGAACAGCGAGATCATATTTTCGAGAAATTCATGGAATTACGGGGGCTATACAAAATGTGTAACGCCAGGTGCCGGGGGCTACAGCATGTATAATGCTACCCAAAACGTTGTTGACGCGTTTTACATGAATAATGGTAAAACCATTGACGACCCTTCATCCGGATATATTGCAAGCAATTTTGTGCAAAGTAATGGCGCAAAGTATTGGGAACACAAGAAGGGGCAGTGGAACATGTATGCCAACCGCGAACCACGGTTTTACGCTTACATTCAATATAACGGCCGCCCGGTGTTACCCGCACCAACTGTTGATGATAAAAACTATTATTCATCAACCGAAAATATTGACGGAACAGGCCGGGCCGAGTTTTATTATAATGGTAAGGCCGGAGCAAAAGCAAGCGGGGCCAGCAATAACATTACAGGATATGATGTATTGAAAAATGTAAGCCCTGCCGATAATATAAGGCAATGGACTGCCAATTACCGCCCTTTTATACTGCTGAGATATGCCGAAATTTTGCTGGATTATGTTGAAGCTTTAAATGAGTACGATCCATCTAACCAAAATATTGTGCTTTACCTTGACCAGATCAGGAGCAGGGCCGGTTTGCCCGGTATAGAAACTGTTTATCCGGGCGCCGTAGGAAACAAAGATTTAATGCGGAAATACATTTTGAGGGAAAGACAGGTAGAGCTGTGCTTTGAAAGTGACAGGTACTATACACTGATAAGAAGGCTATCATTGGGTGCCGACGAAAACCAAACCATTTATGGATTAAATGTAAATACCGACGACCAGGGACAGGGATTTTCGTTTGGAGCTTTTTATAATAAAACACTTTTCCAAAAAAGGGTATGGAACAATAAAATGTACCTGTTCCCAATTTCCCAGTATCAATTAGACCGTGATAGGGCATTGGTTCAAAATCCCGGTTGGTAGATGCGTGTTTTTTATTTGCCCAAAGGCAAAAAAAGAGGTATAAAAAAACTAATAATTAAAGTGTAATTATTCAAATGAAAACATTCATAAACATAATGGCAAAAAGCATAAATCAATGCTTATTTGCCGGCGGGGTTTTTATAATGATAGCTTTTATAAGTTGTAAAAAAGACAAAACCCCCACCCATAATAACAATTCGCCAATTAGTATCAACAGCTTTATTCCGGCACAGGGCGGTGGCGGAACAGAAGTGCTTATTAACGGCAGTAATTTTTCAACAGATACTTCGCAAATTGCAGTTACCCTTAATGGGGTAAAGCTCAAAATCATCGGTGCCAATACCACGCAAATGATGGTAGTGGTACCAAAAAAAGCCGGCACCGGACCTATTATGGTAACTATAGGAAAGGGAACTGCAACAAGCACAACTAATTTTACTTATCAATACACCAGAACGGTTACTACGTTGGCCGGGTCGGGTAAAGCCGGTTTTGCCAATGGCCAGGGAGCGGATGCCCAGTTTGATTTTAACGGTCAGGGCTGGTACAGGAGCTGCGGCGTAGCTGTTGATGATAACCTGAATGTGTATGTTGCCGATCCGGGGAATCACTGTATCCGGAAAATTGACACTGGCGGAAACGTTACAACGCTGGCCGGTAATCCGGGGGTTTCTGGTTATTCTGATGGGAAAGGTACAGCCGCAACTTTTTCTTTGCCTTATGATGTGGCTGTTGACGCCCAGGGCAATGTATACTCTGCTGACCCGGGCAACTGGGATATCCGAAAGATAAGCCCCGACGGCACGGCCACCACCTGGGCCTGGGGAAACCAATCGCCCTGGAGTGTGGCTGTTGACAAAACTACCGGCTATGTTTATTATTCAAGTTGCTCCAGTCCGGGAAGTATTTACCAGCTATCAGCACAGTGGACTGCTAAAGAAGTTGTATCCGGCCTTAATTATCCTGCAGGCATCAAGTTTGATAAAACCGGTAATCTATATGTGTCAATGAACGGAGATCACGTTATCAAAAAGTATACCGCCGGGACATGGCAAGGCAGTATCATTGCCGGGCAGCAGGGGAGTGCCGGGTATGTGAACGGGGCGCCCGCGGTATCAAAATTTTCGTTGCCATGGGGCATTGCTGTAGATAATAATAACAATATATATGTGGCAGGTAACGGGACCGTTTATGGCGATATCAGCCATCCGGACCAAAGTATCCGCTATATACAGGCAGGTACGTTTGACGTAAGCACCTTTGCCGGAAGCAGCACAGCCGGTTACACCGATGCAATAGGAGGGTTTGCACTTTTTAGCGCACCAACCGGTGTTGCTGTAGATAAAAACGGAACCGTTTACGTGTTGGACAAAAATAATAACCGGATACGGAAAATAGTTTCCGAATAATGCCAATATGTGCGCTGAATAGCTTCCCAGGATCGATGTTGGTAATCTTTGAGTATCCGCCCCAACAAATATCTCTTTCATTGTTTGGGAAGCTGTTTGAGTGATAGTTTATGTTGTTTGATTTGTATGGTACCTCGTAGCACGTATAATTTGCTACGAGGGCTATACTTTGCGCCGCTAAACGCCGGTAACATTTAATAACTGCAAGGCAAGGCAGCAAGTATTTCTTAATTAAAAAAACGCAATGAAATTTTATATCAATATTTTGTTAGTGTGTGTGTGCGCTTTACAAACGCTGGCCTGCAGCAAAAAAACAGCTGGTAATAATGTGGTGCCCATAGCCGCTATCCATGTTTATTACGTGGCAGCAAACGGGTCTGATGCTAATACAGGCACAATCGGCGCGCCCTTCCAAACCATCAATGCCGCGTTAACCCATGCCACGCCCGGCGATACCGTTCTGGTTAGGGGAGGCGCTTACTACGAAAAAGTGGTGTTCCCAAAATCGGGAATAATGAATAAATTGATTACCGTAAAAGCATTTCCCGGAGAAAAGCCTGTAATAGATGGAAGCAAAATAATTATTTCAGGATGGATGTCGTTAGTTACCCTGAGTAATGTAAGGTATATAACGCTTGATGGTTTTGATATCTGCAATTTTACAAGTGCTGCTTTTAATACCGACCCGGAGGGGATAGCAATTAACGGCGACTCGCACGATATCACGATTAAAAACTGTAATATCTATAATATTAAAAGCAACGCTTCATTAGCTGATTGGCGAAGCGGCCATGCTATACTGGTAATAGGCAACGGTACCACCGCTATTACCAACCTGGTTATTACCGGATGTACAGTGCATGATACACAAACCGGTACAAGCGAAAACGTAACGTTGGCGGGTAATATAGACGGCTTTATTTTTAGCCGTAATAAAGTATACGATACGGAAAACATCGGGATAATTGTAGCCGGTGGCGATAACCTCAATAAAACCGGCGCAGTTGCCACCAATTATGCCCGTAATGGGGTAATTAGCGATAACGAGTTTCACGATAACTCGATGACCAAAACACCGGAAATTTGGGGGGCCGACAGGTATGGCGCCATTTCTATTTATGTGTGCGGCGGCGCTAACACCATCATTGAACGGAACAAAGTATATAACAGCGACCGTGGGATAGGGCTGGTGAGCGAAAGTAACGTGTATGCTACCCGAACCACCATTGTGCGAAACAACTTTGTGTACAACTGCTACCGTACAGGCATATACATGGGCGATTATTTAAACTATACGTCCGGCGGAACTAAAGACTGTTATGTGGTGAATAATACCCTTTATCAAAATGATCGTGTAATAGGTGCATTTGGTGAAATTGAAGGGGAGATAAGGCTTACCGAAAACTGCTTTAACAACGTAATAAAAAACAACATTGTTTACGCCCGGCCGGTTGATGTGTTTATTCACAAGTATACTTCAACCGGGAGCAATAACGTAATTGATAACAATTTATACTTTACAACAGGTACTCCGCAATGGATATGGAATAGTACCAATGGTACTCCGTACACCAATTTAAACGCATGGAAAACAGCCAGCGCTAATGATGCTAACTCGTTATATGGTGCAGATCCTTTGTTGAAAAGCACTTCGCTGCCAGATCTTCATATACAATCATCGTCTCCTGCAAAAAATTCCGGGCAGGTAATTTCGGCAGATATAAACGGGGCAACAGATATTGATGGAAATGCACGTGTTGTGAGCAATAAGATAAGTAAGGGCGCACAACAATAGGGGATTCTTAATTTAAAAACTACAGATGATGAAACGTAATATTAATATTTTTTTAATGCTTGGTTTTGTGGCGCAGGTATTTGGTTGCAGTAAAAAAAACGGCGCCGGGGTTGTAACCCCTTCTGCCGGCGCTCATATCTATTATGTATCTGCCAACGGATTGGAATCCAATAAAGGAACGATTGATGCGCCTTTTCAAACTATTAATAATGCGCTAAACCATACTATCCCCGGCGATACCGTAATGGTACGGGCTGGCATATATAACGAAAAAGTGGTTTTCCCAAAGTCGGGGGTAATGGATAAGTATATTACATTGAAAGCCTACCGCGGCGAGAAGCCGGTTATTGATGGCAGCGCTTTTAGCGTTAATGGCCGCGAGGCGCTGGTAACTATTGATAAAGCCAAATTTATAGTGGTTGACGGTTTTGAAATACGCAATTTTAAAACATCTACCGGCGATCCTAAAGCCATTATGGTTGAGGGCGGATCTGACTACATCACCATAAAGAACAACACCATATATGGTATTGATTATACCCAGCTGCCGCTGAACGGCGGAGGCAACGCCATTTTAATTATCGGGAACACATCCGATCCGGTAACTAATATTACCGTTACCGGGAACACCATACATGATTGTAAAACCGGATACGGCGAAAACCTGACTGTTAATGGGTATGTTGACGGGTTCGCCATTACAAACAATACCATCTATAACGCGCAAAATATTGGTATTGATGCTGCCGGCGGTTACGCTGCCAATGCCGACCCTGCACTTAATTATGCTCGAAACGGGGTCATCAGCGGTAACACCCTGTATAATATTGAAAGTAAAAGAGGGCCGCTTGGCGGGCATGGCGCTATAGGTATTTATGTAGATGGCGGCAGAAACGTGGTAGTAGAAAAGAACAGGGTATCTGTTACAGATAGGGGGATTGGTGCAGTAAGCGAAACAAATGGATTTCCTACTGATCACGTTACCATAAGGAACAACCTGGTATACAACTGTTGGTGCTCGGGTATTTATATGGGAGGGTATTTGAATTATACCGGCGCGGGCACAAGTAACTCATACATTGTAAATAATACCTTATACAACAATAACCAGGCATTAGGGGCCTTTGGTGAAATAGAAGGAGAAATTAGTATCAGGGAAGATTGCACCAATAATGTGATTAAGAACAATGTTATTTATGGAGGTGCATCAGATATGTTTATTCATAAGTACACGGCTAAAGGATCCGGAAACGTTATTGATTACAATCTGTATTATACCACGGGTGCCGCACAGTGGACCTGGAACGGCGTATCCTACACCGATTACAATGCCTGGAAGGCCGCCAGTGGCGGAGATGCTAATTCTACAACTGGTGCCGATCCTTTATTCATAAATACATCCGGCCTCAATCTTCGTTTGCAATTATCTTCTACTGCAAAAAATAGCGGGCAGGTTATATCAGATGTTGTTAATGGTAATACAGATTTTGATGGCAACGCGCGTATTGTTAATCAGCAAATAAGCAAAGGTGCTTATCAATAACCATTAGTTGTATATGCAGGTTACGCATACTGCTTTGGTTTTGCAATTATAGAACAACACGCGGGTGACGTTAACCCTTTAATTATTTGACTTCAACGATTTTTTTGGACTAAGACTAATAGATAATAAATACCCATTGTTTTAATCTCGTTTATCAAATGGAAAAGATCCCGACAATTAAAGAGATAGCTAAACGCTTAAAAGTAAATGCATCAACGGTATCCCGGGCCCTTCATGGGCACCCCAGTATTGGCCTGGTAACAACCATGAGGGTTAATAAGGTAGCAAACGAATTAAATTATGAGCGTAATCAAACCGCGGTTTTTTTTAAGCAACGAAAAACATTCACTATCGGTGTTATTCTTCCTGATTTTTCTGATGCTTTTTTTTCTTTGGCTCTTAGCGGCATTGAAGATTATGCGAGTAAAAAAAACTACAATGTTTTTATCGGGCAGTCATTAGAAAACCCCGATAAAGAAAAAGGAATCCTGCAAACTATGAGGAATCACCGGTTAGATGGCATCATTATATCTATAAGTAAAAATACTACCGATTATGAAGTGTTTAACCAATTGAAAAAATATAATATCCCCATCGTATTTGTTGATCGTATACCCGACATGGAAGATATACATTATTCGGCTTGTAACCTCCAATCGGGAATGTTACAGGCCATTGAGTGTTTAATAGCCAAAGGGCACCGCAATATTGGGTTAATTAATGGCCCATGGCAGTTAGCAGCAAGTAAAGAACGTTTGGAGGCTTATCAAAAAGGGCTTAGCGATCATCAAATTGACATAAAGCCAGGGTTTGTTGTGTATTCAGACCTATCGCGTGAGCGAAATCAGCAGGCCATGGACGAGCTGATTTCATTGGCGGATAGGCCCACAGCCGTCATCACTTTTAACGATTACGTGGCCCGGGATGCAATGGGGCAGGTAAAAACCCACAATTTGGTAGTCAATCGCGATATCAGCTTTATTAGTTTTGCCAATTCGCCTATCTGGAGTTTTACGGATAATTCGCCGCTCGCATCTATCGAACAGTTCCCTAAAGAGCAAGGCGTAAAAGCTGCAGAAATACTTTTCAAGTTAATTGACGACCGTGCTAAAGAAACTCCATCAATCCCTGGCTTTCACCGGGTTGTATTTGATTCAAGCATGGTTATACATGCGGTTAACAGCTTGATGTAAATACAGGTGATTATTCCTGGTTGAAAGCCATTTATTCAGCTGTATAAGTCGGCCTGATAAATTATTCATTATGCGCTTAACCCGACAGGTAGTGCATTACATTACCCTTCCCTTAATAATTACACCACTATGGTAAAATCATTTTTATATACTGCGATTATAATTTTATTGAACGTTAATAACCTGTTTGCTCAAAAATTTGAGAAACTGGCGCAAACGCCGCCTATGGGTTTTAACACCTGGAATACGTTTCAAACCAATATTAATGAGCAAATGCTTGAAAATATGGTTGATAATTTTGTTTCATCGGGTATGAAGGATGCCGGCTACCAATATTTTGTATTGGACGACGGATGGATGGCCATGCAAAGAGATAATAATGGCAGCCTTGTTGCCGATCCCGCGAAGTTTCCTGGAGGCATAAAAAAGCTGGTAGATTATGTGCACGCCAAGGGCCTAAAATTTGGCATATACAATTGTGCAGGTACGCTAACCTGTGGCGGCTATCCAGGCACACGTGGATATGAGTACCAGGATGCCCGCTTGTATGCTTCGTGGGGTGTTGACTACTTGAAGTTTGATTGGTGCAATACAGACAGCCTGAATGCGCACGAGGCCTATACCACCATGAGCAAGGCTATAAAAATTGCCGGCCGGCCAATGGTATTTAGCTTATGCGAATGGGGTAACCATAAACCCTGGCTATGGGCCAAAAACGTAGGTCATTTATGGCGCACCACAGGCGACATAGGTGCCGGTTTCGGGCGTTTGGTAAACAAGGGTACGTGGAATGCCTTAGGGGTTACCGGAATCCTTGATCAGCAGGAGGGCTTCAGAAAATATGCGGGGCCAGGGCATTGGAACGATTTAGATATGCTGGAAGTAGGTAACGGCATGTCTTATAACGAAGATAAGGCGCATTTTTCGTTATGGTGTATGCTGGCAGCACCGTTGATGGCCGGTAATGATCTGCGTAAAATGACCGACCAAACTAAATCCATACTCACAAACAAGGATGTAATTGCTGTAGATCAGGATCCTTTAGGAATTGAGGGCTTTAAGTATTCGGCTGTTGACGGGTTGGAGATATGGATAAAGCCCTTAGCCAATAACCAACTGGCGGTTTGTTTTTTTAACAGATCGGCCAAGGAACAAACCATCGCTTATAACTGGAAAGATCATCCGGTAAAAGATGATCTTTCTGGTATCGATATTGATTTTAATACATCAACTTACAAGATATACGACTTGTGGCTGAAGAAAACTTTAGGTAACACCAAACGTGCATTAAAAACCACTATCGGAATACACGATGTGGTGATGGTTAAATTAACTAAATTTTAAATAGGGCGTAGGGTAATTACCCCGTTTGAAACCAGGGCAAATGCATCTAAACTGGGTTAACATAACTTAACACATTTAGATAAAATTCTGTACAAATACCTTGTAGTCAATGTTTTGTTGTTTTTTCATGGTTAACATTAAATTGACACTTTACGCAATTTAAGCGCATACAAATGTTTGTGTGTGTTATTGGTAAAAACAGGTGCCGGATGGACATGGATTTTTTAACCAGCATCAGGAAATAACGCAAGGTATCGTTTGACGCTTATATCTTCTTCACCTCCTAAGCTTATTCCGTTAGCTACAATTTAAAAACAGATCATCGCGCTAAATATTTAGATGCGTTTGCCCTGGGTTTTGGAACCCAAAAGTTTTGCCTCCTGATAGTCGCTCTTTTTCGCCTGATGTTGCGGTTTTGTTGCGATTTGTAAAATATGACAATTGGTAATCAATTGATTGTTAGATAGATGATGTTTTTTGTTGTTGCACCTGTTGCGAACACAACAGTTTTGAATATATACAAAGGGGGCCACACAGTAGCCTCCTGATATAATCGTCTATCCCTTAATATGCCAACACAAAAGTGCCGCTATATTTTAAGGCATCGCTTTTTTGTAAAGCATCGGGTATTTGAATACTTAACAGTCCGTTTTGGTAGTCCCATTTTAATTTTTGACTGCTGCCCAGCAAGCTTACTTTTTTAACTTGTTTAATGTTATTTACCGGAAAACTTACGTTGGACGGTAGGTTTACCATATCTTTTTCAGACAGCCAAAAAGCATATAACGTTTTCGTGGTCTTCGATTTAGTAAAATAAATATTCCCGGCAGAGTAAGGGGCTACCGGCTCTGAACCATAAATACCCTTCCCGTTAATTTTCATCCAATCCGCAATATCCTGCAATCGTTGATAGGCAACCGGATTCCAGTCGCCGTCAGGTCCCGGTGCTATATTAAGCAGCAGGTTACCGCCGCGCGAAACTATTTTTATCAATGTTTGCACCAGTTGCCGGCTGGGTTTAAATTCGTCATCCGGCACGTAACTCCAATATTTACCAATGGTCATACAGGTTTCCCATGGGTACGATAAAGGTTTATCCGGTACTTCCTGTTCTGGGGTGGTATAGTTTTCAAATTCGCCGGCAACTGTTCTGTCTACCATGATGAGGCCTCGCTGATGGCTGCGTCCCATTTTGGCTATTTTGGCCATATCAAGATCCTGGTTATAGTGCTGCGGATCGTTATCATTTGTTGGCAAGGGCCTTACCCAGCCTCCATCGAGCCATAAAATATCTACTTTGCCATAGCCCGTCATCAATTCTTCAATCTGGTTATAAGTAAAATCTTTAAATTTTTGCCAGCGTTCGGGGTAGCGTTGCGGGGAATAATTAACATTGTGGTCTTTAGGGGGAAAGTATGGCCACCAATAGTTTTGGTTATGCCAGTCGGGTTTAGAGAAATATGCCCCAATCATAAAATTATCTTTACGGAAGGCGTTAAATATTTCTTTAGTGACATTGCTTCGCGGATTTTTTGAGAAAGGCGTTTTAGGATCTGTAATTTTATAATCCGTTTGTTTGGTGTCAAACATGCTAAAGCCATCGTGGTGTTTGGTTGTAAACACCATGTAATTCATGCCCGCCGCTTTTGCGGCTTTAGCCCATTTTTCGGGGTTAAAGTTTGCAGGGTTAAACGTGGTTTGCAGGTTTTCATAGGCTTTTTTATAGGTGAAATAATCAGCACTATAGGGGCCGGTACGTGTAACCCAGTCATCGGGGCAAATAGTCCAGCTTTCTGATACACCCCATTGGCTGTATGTTCCCCAGTGCATAAACAAACCGAATTTTTGGTCCTGCCATTGGGCAAGCTTTTTCCGTACCAGGGAGTCTTTAGGAGCCTGGTACGTAGTGGACATTTCGTGCTCGTTTTGCGCGAGCGCCGCCTGGCCACAAGCCAACAAGCAGAGGCCAAGTATGAATTTTTGGATCATGATAAATGGATATATTTTAATAGCAGGGTATATTGCATTAGTTCAGTATCAATTCAATTACCGGTATCTCGGTATCAGGTTTGGTCTCCGGTAGATTTAATACAAGGTCATTTCCTGCATCTTTTGATTTGCTATCGGTTTGTATCTCTGAGGCATCGTGCAAAAACTGTATGTATTTTACTTTGTCCTTATATCCCGATAAGGTAATTGTTTTGCCCGGGTACTCCAACAAATGCACATACAAACGCCTGGTGTTGGCATTATAGGTAAGCATAGTATGTTCAGGTGCTTTAAATGTTTCCGGGGCTTCTGTGCATCCGTAAATTGCGCGGCTATTGTATTTCATCCATGCTGCTATCCCGTCCAGCCTTTCGTTAGCGCGTTTATCAAATAAACCACGTGCAGTAGGGCCCACATTCAGCAACAGGTTGCCGCGCTTGCTTACGGCTTCTATCAGCATCGTAACTAACTGTTTGGTGCTTTTCCAGCTGTTTTCATCGCGGAAATATCCCCAGGAGCCAGAAAACGTTTGGCAGGTTTCCCAGTAAGTTTTGTAATCGTTTTTTTTGGTCCATTCTGTTAAGTTTACCTGTTCGGGCGTCAGGTAGTCCCATCCGTCCTGGTATTCGTTTATATCAAGGCGATTATCAATTATAATATTGGGCTGTAGTTTTCTTATTTCTTTAACCAATTCAACAGATCCCCAGTCTTTGCTACCTTTACCATGTTTGCCGTTGTCGGGGTACGAAAAATCGAGCCACAGCATATCAACTTTACCGTAATTGCTAAGCAGTTCTTTAATCTGGTTGTGCATGTAGGTACGGTACCTGGCCATATCGCGGCCTTTATTCAATTTATCATAATCTTCATCCTTTTCGCTTGCCGGTTGCAACGGGTGTAAAACATCAACTGTAAAATCAGGGTGATGCCAATCCAACAGCGAGTAATAGAAACCTATTTTTATGCCTTCGGCCCTAAATGCATTTACAAACTCTCTTACAAGGTCTCGTTTAGCAGCGGTATTGGTGGCCTTATAATCGGTATATTTCGAATCAAACAGGCAAAACCCTTCGTGGTGTTTTGTCGTGAGTACGGCATATTTCATTCCGGCTGCTTTGGCTTTCTTCGCCCATTCTTTAGGGTTAAACAAATCGGGGTTAAACTCATCAAAGTAAGGCTGGTATTGTTTATCGGTCATGCGTTCCCACCTTTTTACCCATTCGTGCCTCGCTGCCTGCGAGTAGAGCCCCCAATGAATAAACATGCCAAAACGGTCATTGGTCCACCAGGCCATGCGTTTAGCTTTTTGTTCGGGTGTTTCTGTTCCTATTTTCTTTTGAGCATACGAAGAGGAAAATATTAGGGGAATTAATAACGTAATTAAGACTGTTTTTTTGAATTGACGCATAGCGGTCTGTTAGCTTGAATTAAAGTAGGTGTTTTAAGTTTACATCGATAAAATTTGGTTAACCACTTCCTGTAAAGGCCTGTGTGGTTTTTCGGGACTTAGCTTCTGGTTTTCATCCACCCATTTGCGTTCCCATGAAAAGTAATCGGGCTCGGGAGCGTTTTTGCCTTGCAGGTTACCACGCAGATAATCAAAATAAATTTCCCAGCGGGGCAGGTAGTAGCCATCCATCAGGCCGGCCCATTCTTTATAGGCATATTCATGCAGGTTATCTTCGGTACGTACGTTTTCTCCCCAATAGGTAATCTGCATTAAAGCATTTTTTAGGTTATTTGCTTTCTCTTCAGCAGTGTTTCCGTTGGCTATAGATTGTTTGAGATAGGTGTTGAGCCTGAAGTAACCATCTGTATTCAGTAAGTCGTCTGTCAATTTTACCATGTGCAGAAACTTTTCACTTGCCTTGTTAAAGGCCGGTAAGTCCTTGTTGTTATAGGCTGTTACCAGGTCATTAAAAACAAGGGTTCCTTTATTTGACAACACCTGCCTAACCATGTTAATGAGATCTATTTTGTAGGTAGCCGAATTCATGAGCCCGGGTGCAGCCCGTGCAAACTCTTTTACCGCTTTTTCAAATTGTACGGTATCGTAATTACGGGTAAGTGTGCCCCAGCTGGAGATTGATTTAACTTTAAGTGCGGGCCTTGCGCAGAAAATAGACTCACCTGCGCCTTCCTGGTAACCGGGGAGACTTTGGTAAATGGTTTGTAAAAAGCCCTGCCAGGCATTACTTGTATGCGCATTGTTTACACCATAACGGTATTTGGCGTAATTATTAATCCAGCTCCGGGTATCAACATGTTCTGTGCGCCAACCCAGTTCAAGCATCAAATCATAGTCTGGCGGATTATTGTTGATGCCTTCGGGCATTATACCAACACCCTTAAGGTAATTGCTGTAAGTGCTTTCCCTGGCCCTGTAAATTTCATCGGCAAAGCGCTGTAATTTGCCGTATACACCGGGGCGTTCGCCAAAATTATTAACACTGCACCATATAAATGGTGTGTTATCATAGGCTTTACGTTTTTCCCAGTTATTGGTAAACTCGCCAAAAAGTTCCTGTACTAATACTTTTGATTTATCAAGACCATCAAGCATTGCTTGTTTGGGGTTATCCTGCCAGCCCTGCAACACCCATGACGAGCCCGGGTAATAATGTTGCATTGATGCCTGTATGGAGGCTCCTGCTTTCTTCAGATCTATGCCATCGGTTTTACCTCCCTCATGAAAAGGATCGCCTGCAAAAAAGTGAATGTTTTTACCATATAATGCCTGCATTTCGCTGTAATATATACCCGCTATGCGGCTAAATTCAGGGTCAGTAGGGTCAAGTATGTCGGGCCGTTTAAAAGCCCCCCAGTTACCCTGGTCTATAATGTGTGCCTTGCTTTTATTTTTTAACGTACTTGGCACCATTCCATAAAAGCCCTGCAACACAGGTTCTATCCCCAGTTCCTGCATTCGCTTTATCATTTTTTGCTGAATCAGCTTGCGGTTGTCAATCTGGCTTTGTGGCATCGGCCCGCCCCAGCCTTCAATATTGCCCATCAGCCACCATGCGGTATAAGCGGGGCCAACTATAAAGTTGTTAATTTCATTTTCGTTATACCCTATCTTCCTCAATGTATTTTGCCATACCGCTTCCATGCCTTCAACGGTAAGCATCGTATTAACACCATTTAGCGCCATCCAGTCAAGCTCCCGTTCCCAATCGGCCCAGCTGTAAAAACTCATGGTATAGTTATAGGTACAATAATTTAATGCATAACGATACTTGGCTTCAGCCTGTACACTTGTTTTTTTACCAACAACCGGAATCGGGAATACAGGCGCCAGGTTATCGCCCATATGCGACATCGACCTATTGCAATAATATTTTAAATACCAGTTTACACCAACTGCCGCTGCGTTAGGCCCTGATGTGCTGATCACCAGTTTGTTTTTTATGGTTTGTAGCTGGGCTATTTCGGAGCCCGGAGATTTTAAGGCCTTGAAAATAATATGATCGCTTAACCAGGGAGCACGCCTTTTAACCAGTGCTTTTACCGGTTCAAATTGTTGGGCAAAAAGGTGTATTGGCAAAAATAAAACAAGCAGAAAAGTTAGTTTTCGCATATAAAAATATTGATTTTGAGGGTTAACATCCTCGAAACTAACTAAAATTAAAATAGAAAATAAGGCGCAGCCCGGCGCTGTTGCTGCATAAAACTTACGCAAACGTTTGTTGCAGCATGCGCAAACGGTTGCGTAAGTTTTCACTATTTTTTTCGATTATTATTTTGCTACCATTGTATCTCAAAGGCCATATTTTACCAAATGGCGCCCCTTTCATCGTTAAAAATCATCTTATAAAATGAAGAAAATTATAATCAGCTTTATTATTTGCACAGTTGTAAGTGTGGTTTCATTTGCACAAACAATTGCCCCTGCCGATTCATTGTTGGGCGCTACGATATTAAGCAAGCGTACCGACGCCGCGATGCAAAAATGGCGCGATAATAGATTCGGCCAATTTATCCATTGGGGTTTATATGCCGTGCCGGGCGGGCAGTGGAAGGGTGAAAATTATCCGGGTGCTGCAGAATGGATAAAAGCCGATGCCCGCATTTCCTCCGCAGAATATGCCGAACTCATCCATCAGTTTAACCCTCAAAAATATAACCCGACAGAATGGGCCCGTATTGCTAAAAATATGGGTGTAAAATATGTGATCCTTACAACTAAACATCACGAGGGATTTTGCCTGTGGCCCAGTAGCTTTACAGATTTTTCTATAGCATCAACACCTTATAAAAAAGATTTACTGATGCGTTTTGTAAAGGCCTATCAAAAGGAGGGGATTGATGTTTATTTTTATTATTCTATTCTTGACTGGCATCATCCCGATTACCGGTCGGTTATACAATCGGATGATGATCAAAAGGCTTTTGAACGGTATTTTGCATTCGTTAAAAATCAACTGAAAGAGCTGATAACTACTTATCCCGGTATTAAAGGCCTTTGGTTTGACGGGCAATGGGAAGCATCCTACAAAAAAAACTACAAAATGGGTTATGAGCTGGAGCAATATTGCCGGGCACTAAAACCGGGTATTATTCTTAATAACCGCATCCGCACCGATGCGCAGGGGCATGTAGATCATGATTATAAGGGACGGCATTTTGGTGATTTTGACGGGAGTTTTGAGCGCCGTTTACCTTCAAACGTAAAAAGCCTTGATTTTGACTGGGAAGCCTGTATGACCGTTCCGGAAAACCAATGGGGATACCACAAAATATGGCAGGGGCATACAAAAACCGCTTACGAAATAGAAGAAATGCTGGCCACCTGCACCGCTATGGGTGGCAATTTTGTACTCAATTTTGGCCCTCAGCCCGATGGTGCTATCCGTACCTATGAGCAAAACCTGGCCAAAGAAGTTGGTGCATGGATGAAAGCCAATTCGGCGGCGATATATGGCTGTGATAACGCCGGACTGGAAAAGCAGGACTGGGGCTATTTTACACAGAAGCCAGGCGACGATAAGCTTTACATGATAGTTTTTAATATACCAATATCAAAAGCATTAAAATTAAAGCTTCCCGAAAAAACAAGGATTGCAGATAACTCGCTTTTAACTGATAGCCTTCAAAAATTCACAATCGAGAAAACGTACGGAAACGAATATTATCTGCATTTAGGAGAAGCAAAATTTACCCAGCCATTTGTAATAACACTGCAGCTAAAAAAGGAATGACATGTTTTGGCTTCATGCATATGAAAGCTTTAATTTTATTAGTAGCCGAAAAAGTATTGCCTCTTGTGAATTTACAACATAGTTTTAAGATTGATTTTTAATGAAGAAAAGTATTGTTTGGTTACTCTTATTATTAGCCGGATTGACTTCCCGATCCACCTTTGGTCAGCAGGAAACTAATGAGCCTTTTAAAATTGGCACAGAATCATTTATGTTAAACGGCAAGCCATTCGTTATCCGTTGTGGCGAGATGCATTTTGCGCGTATACCCAAAGCGTATTGGAGGCACCGGCTGAAAATGGCGAAAGCCGTTGGCTTAAACACGGTGTGCGCTTACCTGTTTTGGAATTTCCAGGAAACAGAGTCTGGAAAATTTACCTGGGAAGGGCAGGCTGATGCAGCCGAGTTTTGTAAGATAGCGCAGGAAGAAGGGCTATATGTTTTGTTGCGCCCCGGCCCATATTCATGTGCCGAGTGGGAGTTTGGTGGCCTGCCCTGGTGGCTGTTAAAAAAGAAGGACATTCAATTACGTACCCAGGACGCTTACTACATGCAGCGTTGCCGCCAATATTTAAAAGAAGTTGGCCGGGTGTTAAGCCCTTTACAAATAACTAAAGGCGGCCCCATACTAATGGTACAGGTTGAAAATGAATATGGCAGCTACGGCACAGATAAAGAATATATTTTAAAAATACGCGATTATTTAAAGGAGGCAGGCTTTACCGTTCCCTTGTTTACATGCGATGGCACTGTTCAGCTAAAAAACGATGTTCAAAAGGATATTTTTGCCGTGGTGAATTTTGGAAATAATCCCGAAGCCGGCTTTAAGGCCTTGCGCGCGGTACAGCCCACCGGGCCGCTAATGTGCGGCGAGTATTACCCGGGCTGGTTTGACAGCTGGGGTGCGCCGCACCATACTGGCTCAAATGATCATCTCATCAAAGAAATTGGCTGGATGCTTGATCATAAGGCTTCTTTTAGTATCTATATGATACATGGCGGCACGTCATTCGGCTTATGGGCGGGTGCAAACTGTCAGCCTTACGCCCCAGAAACATCAAGTTATGATTACGATGCGCCTATAAGCGAAAATGGCTCTGCAACAGCCAAATATGATGAGTTGCGCAATACACTTAAAAAGTATCTTCAGCCAGGCGAGGTATTGACAGACGTGCCCGACGCGTTACCGGTACAAAAAATAAAGCCTTTTAATCTTACCATGGTAGCCCCAATAATGAGTCAACTGGGAAAACCGGTATTAAGTGATACCACACTTTTTATGGAAGATTTGAACCAGGGTTACGGCATGATGGTTTATGAAACAACGCTGCCGGCTGGTGCAAAAAGTAAACTGGATTTTACCGAAGTACATGATTACGCCGAAGTTTTTATTGACAATAAGCTCGTTGGCGTATTAAACCGTGTTAAAAATG